>NZ_CP011566.1:0-4800000 GCF_001655595.1 Pseudomonas sp. DR 5-09 | reverse complement strand
TTGAAGGATCCACAAGATAGTCAGGAAGATGTCTACGCAGGCAGCCACCGTGACGTCTTGGGTGCCGCTTACAAAGGCGAAGCCTTTAGTCAAACTCATCTGTCCTTTGTGATAACTGCTCTGCCAGAAAACGTGTTCTGACAGGCCTTCGGCGCGTGCTGTGTCGAAGGCCTCAACGCGAGATTTCACCAAGGGCGATACGTCGCTCCCGTCAACTGCAATCAGGCCGCTTAGCAGCTTGTGTTCCAAATGCCAGTGACTATTGCACGCCAAGCTGGATGCCGGGATTTCAAGGTATGGTTTAAATACATACCTCCTGCTGCCTTTTGGAGGCTGCGTAAGGTTGGCTGTCAGTTCTTTCATCAGTTCATATGAACGGCCAAGCAATGCACCTACTAGATACACTCTTGTGCCAGCGTTCTGAGCGGATCGGAGCCTACGACTGATGCTCAGTAGTAGAGTACCTCGCTCGGCAGCGGCAGCAACGATGATCACTGACCCATCAAATTTCTTTTGTGGGGCGAAGTTGGAGGCACTGACTACACCGCAATTCAACCCCCTGTCCTTGAGGAAATCTAAGGCATCGTTTGCCATCTTTTCGCTTGCTGCATCATCGTCGTGGATGATGAGTGACGTCGATGCAGGCGACTCTTCAATCAGGGCTTTGGTGAACCAATCCTTGAACTCCTTGGTGGCGACAAGCTTTTCCTTGTCAACGTGGATAGTTCGCTGCCTTTCCCGCTGAGGAACCTGGCTGAAGCACTTAAACAGACCTTTGCCCATGTATGAGAAGAATTTGGTCTGCAAGCCATCTGGAAGGTGATCCATGCTGATGTTTAGCAGACGCGTCTCGGTGTGTTGCGCGACGAATCGCTCACCATGAATTCGAATCATCTGCTTGGCCTCGTTGGAGTCGGTCTCGGCGGGCGATTCGAAGTCATCTGGTTTATCGAGGGTGTGGAGAACTGTGCACCATTCGGATTCGGACAGAAACGAGAGGAAGGTGGCCACGCGGCTTGCCGGCGATCCATTGACCTTCATCCACTCCTTGGCGAGTCCGCAGTTAGTCGAAGCGGAGATCAAGCAGAGCGAGGAAGCTGCATCTGGTAACGGCCCGTCCTTCAAGCCGTCATGGGAATGGAATGACTTGATGCTGAGGATTGTTTGATCATCGAACTTCGTTTGGAAAAGCTGAATCGAAAGTGCGATTGGCAGGAACGCCATCGTGTCGAGGTAGATGGTGTCAAGGGCACGTAAACCATCGTTGGAGGCCTCCTTAAGTACCCTCAGGCAGGAGAATGCCAGAAAGTGGGAGTGGAGGGTTTCAGTCAGCAGGTTTTCAGCACGGATGAAATAATTGGATGACCTCGACGATGGCTTCGAAAAGAGGAAGCCTGCAGGAGCCTTGGTGAGTACCTGCGTGCATTTCACCAGCTTCTTCATCCCAGCTTGAATGATTTTTTCAGCCCCACAGGTGATTAGGTGACCAATCGTTTTGGAGACGCCTGCGACGATTACGTGTTTGTTGATGTCTCCATGTTTATTGAAAAAGGAGAAACCGTAAGTCGGAGCGGAGCCAGGCCCTCGTCGCTGGAGAGCTATAGCGATAGGCGTAGTTTTGTCAGCGCACTGTTCTTTGACCCATTCTTGGTAGCACTCAGGTACCAAGAAGGTTACATGGTCAGGAAGAATGTATTGGCCTAGCCGCTTTTGTAGCGCTTCGGTGATCTGAGCGTCCCCGATCCTTTCCGGGCCGGAGAAGAAAACAACAACCTGGGCTGGTTCTGCAGTGGAAGAGGGAGTGAGGGAAACTTCGAAATCGAACAAGTCAGCCATGTCATTTCACCGGGATGCAGATGGTGAATACAGTGCCTTCGGCCGCAGCCAGCTCTCGGTCACCGCTCCAATTCTTGGGGTTGAATTCAACAACGTGATCTTGACCTTGGAAGGTTTGATAAAGACAGAGTCTTCCTGTGCGCAGGCGCACATAAGCTTTGAGTTTGTTGAGCGCTTGAACGGCGTTATGCAATCCCATGCCTGATGTCACAGAATCTTTGGTCGTGACATGTTTTTTGAAGCAGTCGAGGGTGGCCTTGAGCTCCTCTGCCAATGGGAGTTCTCCCAAGTCTTCAATTGGCGCACCCTCCCTTGCAGAAAGCCACCGTCGTGCAAGTCCAGGGCCGCTGTCGATAACTGAGATTTCGAGGAAGTCGAGATAGTCATCGCCCTTGAGCATGTTCCTGATCACAAATAGAGCGAATTGAGGTTCCTTGTCCGATTGGAGGTGGACATCATGTCGCTTGATTCGGCTGGCCTTTACTGAGCAACCGCGAAGGCCCTTCTTGTATTTGACGCCGTGCACATCAGTAACGGAGTGCTGATCAGCGTTGGCAATGAGCTCGGCCAACACGCTTCCCAAAGCAGGCAGCCCACCTCGGTGCAGTGTGTTTTTGTCATGCTTTGGATACATCAATGCAGATGACATCTCGAGCAGGCTCGAGAATGACGCATGAGATTGAATCTGAGGATCACGTTCGCCGAAGTAGAATGGCTTGATGAACTCCATTTTGGCGAAGTTAATGCTGTATAGGTTAATCGTCTTAGGGCGTGCGCCTCGCTCACTGGAGGTGTTGCGAAGATCCCCGTCGTACATTGCCTCGATGAGAGGCCTGATTAGGGTGAGAGCCGCTCGTTTTTCGATGGACTCATGAGTTTCTGTCTCAATGCGGGAGCACATAATGAGTGCGGCCAGTCCAGCAGCAGTTCTACCCAATTGAGCGATCTGTTCTGGCGCGCTCTCAGCATTCGCAAACAAACGCAGTACGCTCTGTTCCTGAGCTCGGGCCCAGCTGATTACCAGTTGAGCAAGGGCCGCATCTACCCCTAAAAGACCACCGTGGCTCATGCTGATGGGCAGGCGGATGGAAGCATCCGTTTGACAAGAGGGGTACAGGTCTTCGATTTCGTAGGTGTTCAGGTTCTTTGTGATCTTCATCAGCACCTCTAACAGTCCATCGTTTCGAGTGCTGAACCAGACTGGAGGCCTGGATACACCCACCAGCCATCATATCGTTCGGTGTGATCTGGGGGATAGGCTCCTAGAGTGAAGATGCTACTGCGTGCAATGAATAGTGCGTGTGACGCAATTGACCGTTGCCTTGAGGGATCAGCATCCTAAAAAATCCAGTCTGCTAGGCATCCTACCAGCCTATTGCAGAGGTATTTCCCGGCCATTCGGTACAGGGTGTAGAGGATGAACTACAAAGATCATTGGATCTTAAGTTTGAAAGCCCGAATGGTGAGGTCGTGAACGTCGACGGTCATGTCATATTTTGTATTGAGCCATATTATATTCTGTTAACAGATGGACACTAGATTAACTCTCAATCCTTTGAATGTTAACGGGGCTTACACTGTTCCATTTATTTAGTGACTGCTCCTCTTTTGGCTTGTTTTGTGCATCCCAGCGCCGCGCTCAACCTAAAGCGCAGCAAATGTGCTCCGGGAAAGTAAGCTCTAACTCTCTAAATATATGAAATATATTGACAGGCATTTTATGGCTAATGTTAGTTGAGTTGACTCTGAAAGCCGCAGAGGGGCAGCGTTACGCGGTTTTCAGTTTGAAAAAATCTAGACTGACGACTAACGCAAATTTGTACGATTATATGGCTTGTATTGACAAAGTGCTGGGGCGTTTCATTGGTATAGGTCATGAATTGACAAGCCGATATTTAATTCCAATAAATTGACATGGAAGAATTTTTAGTGAGGTCGTTGTATGTGTTGAAGATTTTGTAGTAGCTTCAAAAAAGTAATTTTCTGTAAAGACGGCATCATGCTTACGTTCTCGCCGAGTGCGTAATTTTTCCGACCTATTGCTAGCTTGGAATGCCGGTTCAAAAAGTGCGGCTGTGCTAATGAGAAAGTTAGCAAATTAGTAAATTTTGAATTTCAACGCCCTTTTGCAGTATGAACTAGGTCGGATAATTATTTTTTGGACTTTTCCACAGATGAAAAATTTTAGATATAAAAAAACCGTGATAGCAGGTCAGCCTATAGATGTTCTGGAATCGCTGGCTGGTGAAGTGATTGAATGTGTAGAGGAGTATGTGAGGCGACTATTTTCTAGTAATGCTCCTGTTGGTACGGTAAAAACTTATACCCCGTGCGTATGTAAGTATTTAGATTTTACCGTCGAATACATGGCTGTTTTGGCTGCATCAGATTGGGTTGATCTAAGTAAATACTCCACTGTGGAGCTTTATTTTCAAGCGTTGAGTTTTGGTTGTGAGTCTGAATTGGAGATCGTGCAGGTTTTGGTTAAGCGTTTAGGGTGGGGAGTTTCGTCATCCGCAACTATGAAAATCAATCGAAGTGCTTTGACGCTTTTTTTTCAGCTGTCCGAAAAATATGTGGGCTCAAGTGAAGCCGATGTAAACTTTGATCATTTGAGTTCAGCATCCAATAGGACATTAATTTCGCATCTTCCAGAGATATCTGATTTTGATTACAAAAGAAAAGGGTGGGGAAGTAGAAGGGTTAACTCATATCTTGCGGAGTGCATAGCTGGTGGGGTGGGGATAAAGGCCCTGAACTTCATACCCCAGTATTTCGTTGGTGGATCTTCACGAAATGTCGGAGAGCTCAAGCTTAATGTAGATGATGTTGTGCGGATGATAGAGCAAACGCGCAATATCAGGGATCGGGTTTATTATTCGCTGTTAGCCGCGGGAGGTGCACGCATATCTGAAACTTTGCAAGTGCTTATTTCTGATATCGATGTGAAGAATAAGATTGTCTATATTCATGATCCTCGGGATAGGAAGAAAGTTTACCTAAATATGGGCTTGTCAATGTCTCAAGTGAATTCCCTTAGATTCAAGGGGAGAGCCAATCAACGGCTTACTCTGATCGAGCCTTTCGCTACGATGTTTTGGGATAGCCTTCCGACGTTATTGTCGTCGCCTCAATTACCCTGTGTAGACAGTCATGGATTTTATATTTCTCATAACTTTCTTTTTTGCGTAAGTAGAGGGCCAACAAAAGGAATGCCCCTCTGTTTGGTCGATCAGTCTCCAATTCTTCGGACATTCAAGGCGAATCTTAAAAAAATAGGCGTTTGTATTGGGGCGCAACATGATATTCGGCATATGCATATTTCTTATCTGTGCAATGATATCCCCACTGACAATGGTAAAGGGTTAGGGGTGGAGAAGACGAGCAGCTACGTAGGGCATATAAATATTGAAAGTACGGAGATTTATAATCACGTTGATTCATCCAGTGCTTTGGAGGCCGCAGAAGATTTTTACATTGTCAATGGTTACTACGAGCATATTCTCATGGGCTCTGTCCAATGAATGTTAACTTTACAGATAAGCCTGTATTTCTAGTTGATGACGCAGCTTTGAATGACGCAGTTCGAAAAAATATCCGAACTGTTAGCGGTTTTTTGGATGCATCTTATGGTTCAATCACTGCGAGCTATGAGTCTGTAAACTCCAGCCCTGCCATGAAACCCTACACCTTCAAAAAGTTTTTTGTTTTCTCTAAAGGGGCTGGAAAGAGATTTTATGACTCTTCATGGGTGATGTCGGCTTATGACTACGTATTGCTAGGGGATTTGAAGGCATCAAAGTGTTTGGTGAAGAAACTTTTGGCTGAAGACGCAGCTGATTATATTTCTGCGACTAAGGTCTGCTTGAGAAGAGCGCTTTGGCTTTTGTTGATTTTATTGTTTAAGAACAAGTGTTTGCTATTGACTCCATTGCTCAAAGCAAACCAATTTAAGCATGCCTCACCCGTGCTTCTTGAGTTTGGTTTAGTTCATTATCCCGAGCTAATGGCTTTCACAATCTCTGCTAGAGATAAAATTAATCTTTCCGCTTTCTGGCAGGGAGTTGATCAGCGAGTAAGAGAGAGAGTAGCACAATACGGTGCGCGGCTGTTCTGGATTATTGGAGCGGTTAAGCCAGAAGACTTGACTGTCGAAAGTTTAGTCGCGGTTCATCAAAAATATTATTATGATAAAGAGCGACTTACTGCGGAGATGCCTGTTCATACTATTGCTTACTACGTATGCAATTTTTTTGGAGGGCGGGTCGGATTTAGCTATGATGAGCTATATCATGCTCTTAATGCGCTGCGGCCATCAAAATATAAGTCAGGAAGCCGCGGGGAGCTAACGGCTATAGATTTCGCACCGATCATTGATCGATCAGAGTCAGATAACCAACTTGTAGATTATTGTCGTCTTCTGGTGAGGAGGCAATTCATGCCTGCCAGGATTATGCAAAATCCAATCTTGATTAACGCGAATTTCCATAGGACTGAGACGCTTGTGCGGTGGGTTGCGGTGCAAACATCGTATTTGGAACTTAAGGCATATGAAAGCGAAAATCATAGCGCTTCTGGCTTGATGCTTTTAAATATATATTTGTTTGTTTATTTGGAGAAATGGTTTGCCTTTTTGGGGGGGCGAAAGGATTTGTCGTATCCGGATTATATCTCTCAATTGGACTTAAAGTTTGTCGCACCGCTTAGCAAGGGTTATGACATGCCGCTGTCTCTCAAAGAATTTGTCAAAAGTATGACGAATGATTCTCCTAGTGTTAAATCCGCATCTTTGCAGCAGCTTCGAGCAATGTTTGAGTGGATGGAGACGAAACAACTTAAAGATGCAGAGGGGCAGTTCAAAAATTACCTTTTGAAAATTGACATGCCAGAAGGTTCGGGCTTGCCAAATTCGAATAAGCGTCCATTCAAACGGGCGGAGTACAGCCTTGCTATAAACTATCTATATTGTATATTTTTAGCTTTAGAAATTCTTAATGATGATGTATTAGAGCAAAACTACACTGATATAATGCATGGTAGCTTGGAGCAGCGTGCGCAATCGCTTGGATGGAATAACGAATTTTACTATTCAGGTCGTAAATATGTAGTGAAAGTGCTGCCGCGCTGTTTTTTCAAACGTTGGTGCATTCCACTGGCGGATGGAGAAAATAAAGCTATTTTCAGTCCTCATCTCGTTGTGCATACTATTTCAGCCGTTGAAAGTGGTCTTAGGCATCAGTCAGTTCAATGGCTGTCCACTGATTTCGATAAGTATGTGCTTGGAGAGGTCGAATTAAATAAAGCATATTGGTTGCATGTGGTGGTGGACAAAGTAAAAAAGAGACCGATTAAAACAATCGTCAGTGGTCAAACAATTGTTGTGTTGCGTTATCAGAGAAAGATCCGAGGGTTAGTTTCGAGCCAATCTTTTAAAAGGCTGAAGAGCTACGAGAATAGACATGATAATGTCCGTGAGGATTACTTTCCTCTTTTTTCGAAGTCAATTCCAAATGGAGACCCATATACAGATAACGTATATTCTGAGGCGTATTTGTTTTTTTTAGTGGGGTTTCAGTTTTTTCTTAAGGAGCACGGTATTGTATCAAAATTCTATGAATTTAAGCCTAAGGGGTTTGGTCACGGGGAAACTGTAATTCCAAATCATGTGGTGGTTTTGAACGTGCATTTTCCGTACTGTCCTGTGCGCCTCGTTACAGATATGACGCCTCACCACACGCGAAACAGCACCGTTAAAGTCTGGCAGCGAGTTATGAAAGACAGTGAGGTTGGAAAGTTTAAAACCGGTCAAGGCATACGCACCGTTCGTTATTACGGAACTCTCATAGACGAAGACTATAATGAGGTGGCTGAAAAGATCAGCAGTGATATAGCAAAAATATGGAAGGGAGAGCGTCTTGATGCATCTCATCCAACTTCTAATTTTCGGAAGGCACTGAATGTCAATGTACCTCAGGCGTTGCGGGATTTTAAATGTATTACTATGTCACATACTTCTGTGCTTCAAAACGACTCAGTGTTGAAAGATTTGGCGTACAAGTATGATAATAAGGTAAGTTATCACTCGACACATATATGCACCAAAGGGGATAGGTGTACACAAGAAATAATTGATGAGGGTCTCGAAAAGCGATGTGGGTTGTGCATTTTTTCTGTAAAAGGGATTGATAATATCCCTGCCATGGATGTCAAGATCTATAATCTTTCTATGGAGGTAGAAGAGCTACATTCCTACGCTGATTCTATTTCGGATGAAAATATCTTTGAGTTAGAGCAGATTGACGAGAAGCTTGAAAAAACTGTGTCTGATCTTCTAGGCTGGACTTGGAGTCGCGACTACTTGGTGGAGTGCTATCGGCGAGATGTTGCTTCGAGCGATAAACTTGTTTCTATTCAGCCCCAGCTTATGAGAAAAAGCATGCGCGAAATAGAGATGAATGACTCATCGATTCAGTATATTTTCTCAAGGCTATATGAAAATAGTCTATATCCCGAGTTGCAAACTGAAGTAGTAAGAGCTAAGTATAACTTTTTGAAGATGCGCTTACGAGGCGGTAGTGTGGATGTTGCTGAGATCTTTAGGCCGGCAACTTCTGATCCTGCTGCTTTAGTGGTGACTCAGGTTAAGTCAATGCTCCAGATCAACAATATAACTATTGATGAATTTACCAAGAGATTAGAAGTGGCTCAGATTGTCGCATTGGAAAATTATTCTCCTATAATATTGACTGCAATTGGAGAAGAGTGATGTCGAGTAACTGTGCTGCCTGGCAAGACAACAAGGTAAGGTCTAGGATGGATATTACCATAGATATATTGAATTCAATGCGGGCAAGGAAATCACCAGCGTCCAAAATTACTGAGTTGGCTGAGGTTGTTTGTCAAACTATTAGAGCGGTAGAGCAGCGGCAGGCTCTCGCGGAGGGGAAAAAGTACCGGCCGATTAATAGTAGTACGCTCCTAAGACCCGATGGTAATTATCGGTCACTGCTTGACGCTTATTTTATTGAGGTAAAAATGCATGCCGGCGACCTCGAAAGTTGGGTGGTTGATCCTATTGCTAGGAGAATGATCACATCAAAAAATGTTGAAATTGAAAATCTCACCAGTAAACTTGGTCGTGCTCATAAAAAAATCGAACATCAAAATAAGCGCTTTAAAAATAATTCATGGCCAGTTTCAGCAGATAGTTTTGACACGGATGAAATGGGTAGGGCAGCAAACGCTCTATTCGATATGCTGATCGGTACGGAGCTTTTTAAGTTTGATGAGCAGACAGGTGATGTTTTATTTGTTACGAGGGCTCGCAGAATCGCTATTTCTCGACCAGATATCGCTGCTTTCTTGAACTGGCGCAAGGCTAGGCTAGCCAATGTGTTGAGTGTCGACTTGGTATCCTAGAGTTAGAGTTACATTTCGTCAGTGAAATAGTGTGGGAGCTTGTACGACTGGTAGTGCTAATTTGGTATCTTCATTATGACTGGTCTGCAAATTTACCGAAAACGGCGCATGGCAATTTTCGCTATGTATGAGTAGAGGGCCGCCTGGAGGATTCAATAACATCATGCGCATCTCTGATCTGGATTGATCCGCAGTAAAATTCCATAGTGCTCTGACCATAGGGGGTAGCTTTACATCAATTGTTCTGTAATTGGTAGGACGAGAACGCGTTGATGGTGTAATTAAGTAGTTGAGTGTCCGGTAGTATCAGGAGGGTGTGGTCGATCTGGCGACATGGGAGATCAACTGTGATGTCCATTCCATTCATTTCCTACATTGAAGCCTATCGACGACATTGCACATGCTCAGTCGGCGGGTATCCTTGAAAAATCGGACGACCTCGAGGACGCTGTCTCCGGTTACTGGCTGATAAGGAATGTACGCTCTGACTGCTAGTGCGCGCACTAGGTGAGTCAGCGGCACCGCTCCGAGCGCATACGCAAGCCAAGCCTTCTTGATGTTTGCTTAACCGAGGAATGAAAAAGGAACATCTTCGTGTCAGATGATTCGATGGCTGATAGAGAATCGTGGTCGGCACATACTGCGAAAAGCTGGTTAGAGTGCGCTCCGAAGGCCACGCTGCGATGGCAACGGCATTAATTTTCGTACAGAACCTAGCTAAGGCTGAGCTTATTGATCGAAGCGTATTTCGGCGCAGAACCACTGTGGCCGGACTAGTAAGCGTTTATGGGGGCTCCTTCACCTCAGTGTGCAGTAGCTGCGTATTTGAACCTATTGATTTTACAGGGTTTTCTTTAGCTTGGTGCCAGGGAATGTCGGATAAGGGTTCGAACCTGCCCTGGGACACCATCTATGGAAAAAGCCCCGCGCAGAGTGATCTGGCGGGGCTTTTTTGTTGTCGCGAGTTTACAAGCGGAAGCGACTGACCAGGGTGTTGAACGATGCCGCCAGGTTGGACAGTTCCTGGGTCGAGGCGCTGGTCTGATGCGCGCCTGCCGCCGTCTGGGTGGAGAGATCCTGGATGTTGACCAGATTTCGGTCCACTTCGCGAGCTACGTGTGCCTGTTCTTCCGAGGCTGTGGCGATGACGAGGTTGCGATCATTGATCTGCGAGATGCCGTCGGCAATCAGCTCCAATGCCTGGCCGGTGGCTTGCGCCAGTGACTGGGTTTCGCTGACCAGCGCCTGGCTTTTCCCCATGGCGCCGACGGCTTCGTCTGCACTGTTGCGAACGTCGTTGATCATGCCTTCGATTTCCCCCGTCGAAGCTTGGGTTCTTGCCGCCAGGGCTCGTACCTCGTCGGCGACCACGGCAAAACCTCGACCTTGCTCACCCGCGCGCGCAGCCTCGATGGCAGCGTTAAGCGCCAGCAGATTGGTTTGCTCGGCAATCCCCCGGATCACATCCAGAACCTTGCCGATGTCTCGAACTTTCTCCGCCAGATCCTTGACCATGGTGGTGGAGGTGGCGATTTCCGTGGTTGCATGGTTGATCGCGGCAACGGCGTTTCGCGCTTGATCGCGTCCGTTGCTGGCTTCCCGGCTGGTGGTCTGGGAGGCCTCGGAGGTGGATACCGCATTGCGCGCAACTTCCTCCACGGCGGAGGTCATTTCCGTGACAGCCGTCGCTGCCTGCTGGATCTCGTCGTTCTGACGAATCAGTCCGCGGCTTCCATTGTCTGTGACGGCGGTGAGTTCTTCGGCAGCGGAAGCCAGTTGATCCGCCGCGCTGGCGATCTGCTGAATAGTGCTTTTCAGACTGCTCTGCATCTCGGCCAGGGCTGTGAGCAGCTGGCCGGCCTCGTCGCGGCCGGTGCTGACGATGTTTTGAGTCAAGTCGCCCCCAGCGATGCTTCGGGCGCTTTCAACGGCTTTGGAGATGGGGCGGCTGATTAGTCGGCTGATGAACAGGCCGAGCAAAATCGCCGCGACGAAGGCCAGCACGATGCCGATGTACAGCGAGGTCTTGGCGGAGGACTCCGTCAGAACCGATCGTTTTGCGGCTTCGCTGACCTGCATGTCGTTGGAGTTGGTCATGATGGTCAATTCGTCCATGACGACGCGATAGTTTTTCTGCAGGTCGCCGAGCAGCAGTTCGCGGCCATTTTCCAGGTCGCCGGCCTTCATCAGGCCCAGATACCTTTGCACGATCGCCTGGTAAACGGGCCAGGCCTTCTCCATCCGGTCACCGGCTGCACGTTCGTCGTCGGCAAGCTCGGTTTTCCGGTATTCGGCAAAGGCTTTTTCACTCGCCAACTGGTTGGCGCTCATCGAGGCGAGAAATTCGTCTTTGGTGCTCTGGGGCAGGTTGGCGGCAGTGGCGACGTAAAGCCGATACATGTCACGGGTCTGTCCGACAGCCTTGATTTTGGTCTGCGCGATGTTGGCGACGGCGACGAGGTTGTTGCCGAACACCGATCTGAGGCTTGTCGAGAGTTCGGTCACTCCCCGGCTTCCCAGCAGGCCCACCCCCAGGGTGATGAAGGCGCACGCCGCGAAGGCCGTGATCAATTTCGTGGAAAGTCTTGCGTCATTCAACCAACTCATAAGGGGCATCCTGCTGACATGTGGGGGCGGAGCAATATCGAGCGCAGCTCGTACGAAAATGGTTCGTCGTCGTACATCTTTCGGCTGCGGAGTCCACAACTGTAGGGTTACCAGTTGTTTCTTATCTAAATATATTCCGCATTAAACTCCCTTGTAACCAGCGTTTTAGAGCATTCAGCACATACATACAAAAGATGGCACTTGGCCTTTTCTATTTGTTGCCAAGTGTTACATTGTGTGGAATATTCCAATAAATACGTACGACATCGTACCTCATCGTCCTTGTCGCTCAAGATGACGAGGACGCTGTGTTCGTGATTTCCAGAACCGTGAAAAAAAAGAACGAAGCAGCCTAGGATAGGACTCATGTCGCGTCGCATTGATAAAGGGAAACGCAGGGGGTACGCCTCTGCCGGATTGGTTACGCTGCTGATCGCCATAGCTGGCACCGCGTACGGCGAGACGCTCGACAGCACGGCCTCGGCGGGCAAGCGTCTGGCGGTAGCGGCTGACTGTGTGGCTTGCCATACGGCGCCAGGCGGCAAGGCTTTTGCGGGCGGCTATCCGCTCGGCTCACCGATGGGCACGATCTACTCGACCAACATCACGCCTTCGAAAACGGCGGGTATCGGCAATTACACGTCTGAGCAATTCGCCCGTGCGGTGCGTGACGGGGTGGCGGCCGATGGCACTCGGCTTTACCCGGCGATGCCCTACACCTCTTATTCGAAGATGACCGATAGCGACATTGCTGCGCTCTACGACTACTTCATGCATGAAGTGGCGCCGGTCGATACGCCGAACCAGAAAACCGCTCTGGATTTCCCGTTCAATATCCGCGCATCGATGATTGGCTGGAACGCGCTGTTCCACAGCAAAACACGCTTCACGCCGGATCCGGCCAAGTCCGCCGAGGTCAATCGCGGCGACTATCTGGTCAACGGCCTGGCTCACTGCGATACCTGCCACACACCGCGCAATGTCCTGATGGCGGCCGACAGCGCAAAACCGTTGGCCGGCGGATCACTGGGCAGTTGGTACGCCCCCAATATCACTTCCGACAAAGTCAGCGGCATCGGTGCCTGGTCGAGCGACGAGATCGTGGCCTATCTGCGTACCGGTCACGTCGAGGGCAAGGCCCAGGCGGCAGGCCCAATGGCCGAGGCGGTGGAGAACAGTCTGCAGCATCTGAGCGATGTGGATCTCAAAGCCATCGCGGCCTATCTGTTGCAGACCACGCCGATCAAGACCGGGGAGAGCAAGGCCCGGCACGAGTACGGTCAGGCCTCGGTCGATGAGTTGACGCTGCGCGGAGGCAAACCGGGGGACAATCCGGGATGGCACATATTCAGTGGCACTTGCGCCAACTGCCATCAGCCGAACGGTCAAGGCACGCGGGAATACCCATCGCTGTTTCACAACACCGCCACCAGTCGCAGCGACAACCTGATCGCGGCCATCGTGTACGGCGTGCATCGTGAAGTCGACGGTGTGGCCATCGACATGCCGGGTTTCGGTCCGGACGCGTTGTTCACCGACCGCCTGAACGACCAGCAGATTGCCGACGTCAGCAACTACGTGCTGTCGCGCTACGGCAATGCCGACACGGTTGTCACCGCCGCCGATGTGGCACAGGTACGCAACGGTGGGCCCCAGGCGCCACTGGCAGTGATGGCGAAGTTTACGACCCCGGTCATCATTCTCGTGTGCGTGTTGATCGGCCTGGGCGGATGGGCCTTGATTGCACGTCGGCGCAAGGGGGCCTGAGCAATGGACACTTCAATGACGCACAAACACGAAAAAACGCAAATCGAAAGCTCGACTGGGCTCACTCGCCGCAATCTGTTGCGCGGTTCCGTGACGCTGGGCCTGGCCGCGATGATCGGCAGTGCGCTGCCCTGGCAGTCGGTGCTGGCAGCCCAGGTATCGAGCGACGATTTCATTGCGCTGTCGCAGTTTCTGGTCAGCCGTGCGGTCAATCCGGTTCTGGCCGGTCGTTATTACGCTGCGCTGGACAAGCGCGCGCCGAATTTCTCGACCAACGTGATTGCCTTGAAGCAATTGATCGGCGCACAGGGTTACAAGCATGTCGATGAATACCTGGCGCAACCGAATCCGGATCCGTCGCTGCGGGACACGGCCACCAGCATCATTTCCGCCTGGTATCTGGGCATCGTCGGTGAGCCGGCGGATGCCGAGTTGATCAGCTATTCCCTCGCCATGATGTATCAGCCCACTCACGGCATTCTCATCATTCCAACCTACGGTGGCGGCCCGGATTCATGGGGTCCCAAACCAGCAGTCATTCAGGACTCGACAGTATGAGCAGCGATCAATTCGACGCCGATGTGGTGATCATCGGTTCCGGTGTCATGGGCGGTCTGATCGCCACGGGCCTGGCCAAAGCGAACAAGTCGGTGATCGTGCTCGAGGCCGGTCCCCGGGTGAATCGCCGTGATGTGGTGGAAACATTCCGCAATGCCCCGGTAAAACTCTCGCTGGCCAATGCCAAGCTGCAGGGCGCCGGGTCGCCCTATCCGAGCCTGCCTCACGCGCCGTCGACCTACGGCGACTATTTGCAGCAGGTAGGGCCAGTGAAATACAACACTTCTTACTTGCGTGTGGTGGGCGGCACCACCTGGCACTTCGGTTCCTCGCTGTGGCGCATGCTGCCCAATGATTTTCGTCTCAAGTCGCTGTATGGCCGTGGGCGTGACTGGCCGATCAGTTATGACGAACTCGAACCGTATTACGCTCGAGCTGAAATCGAACTGGGCGTTTCCGGTGTCGACGGCCAGGACGAAAGCGGGCAGGGCGGAGACGCCTATCCGCCGCGCTCGATTCCCTATCCGATGGAGGGCCTGAAGCCGAGCTACATGTTCAAACGCCTTTCCGAATTGCTCAGCAAGGGCGGGTATAACCCGATCCTCGAGCCGAATGGCCGGGCGACCCGTCCTTATGGCAAACGGCCTCCCTGTGCCGGCAACAACAACTGCAACCCGGTGTGCCCGATTGCAGCCAAGTACGATGGTTCGATGCACATCGATGAAGCCGAGCGCCATGGCGCCAAGGTGCTGGACAACTCTGTCGTCTACAAGATCGAGGCGGGCGACGACGGCAAGATCACCGCGATCTGGTACATGCGCCCCGACAAGTCCAAACACAAACTGACCGCCCGGGCCTTTGTACTGGCGGCATACGGTATCGAGTCGCCGAAGCTGCTGTTGATGTCGACCTCGGAAAAGTACCCGAACGGGATTGCCAACTCCTCGGATCAGGTCGGGCGCAACCTGATGGACCACACCGGCATCAGCATGAACGTCATGACCAAGGAAGACATGTGGCCGGGCGAAGGGCCGACGCAATTGCTGGTCTATCTGAACAGTCGCGATGGCGCGTTTCGCAACGATTACCCGAGCTACAAGATCAAGGTGCGCAACACCGTGCCGACGTCGCAAATCACTTCGAACCTGATTGCCAAAGGCGTGCTGGGCTCGAAGCTCGATGAGCAGATCCGCCTGCAATCGGCGCGCTCCCTGAACTGGGCCGTCGATTTCGAAACCTTGCCGCTGCCGGAAAACCGGGTCACCCCGAGCAAGACCAAGTTCGACGCCATCGGTCTGCCGGTTCCCGAGATCTACTACAGCGTTCCCGACTACTGGCACGCCGGTAAAGAGAAGGCGCTGGAAGACTTCAAGCAGTTTGCAAAACTGCTCGACGCCGACATCCTCAGCACGGACACGGGCTTCCAGAACCGTCAGCACATCATGGGCACCACCATCATGGGCGATGACCCGAAAGACTCGGTGGTGGACCGCGATTGCCGCAGTCACGACCATTCCAACCTGTTCATCGCAGGCACGAGCGTCATGCCATCGTCCTCCTGCGTGAACCCGACGCTGACAGGTGCGGCGTTGAGTATTCGGATTGCCGATGTGTTGGTGGCGGAGGTCTGAGAGGCGCCCTGAATTGAAAAGCCCCATGCAGAGAAATCTGGTGGGGCTTTTTTGTATTTCGAAAGGCGCGAAGCTTTAGAAATTATCAGCTCCGCCTTCGGTTTTGCCCACTGACGTGCTGACCTGCGTGATGTGCCGGCGCCCGTTCGCTGAATAACTGCGCTGCGGATCTTCGGACTCGGGTTTGCGCATCAACAGTAACGCAGGCAGACCGCTTTTTTCGTCGTAGGTACCGAACCAGTTGATCAGTCGTGCGACATAACAATCATCACCAATGACTACGGGGAAATCGGCGACAGGTTCGATCGCGTAATAACTCGCGCCATAGCCGTAGTACTCCTCAGTGTCCTTGGCGGATGGAGGGATGGGGCAGAGTGGTGTTTTCTGCTGTCCCGTCATCCCTGGATTTGCATTCATGCCGGCCACCGCCTGGGCTAGAACCTTCTGCAGGGACGGTTCCAGTTCGTAGGCTTTATCGCTGTCCTCGATGTGCTGAGTGTGTGGAACGGTCAGTTGGTAGTCATAGCGTACGCTGACCGTTGGCGCCTCCCGGTTTATCTTCAGGGGATTGAGCAGATAGACCTGATCTTCGCCGTAGCTGCCGTTTCGGTAGGCGAAATAGATTTTTCCGCGAGCACCAATCAGGTACGCGGATTGATTGGCACCGCGGTCATTGGTATAGAAAAGGACGCTGTCGTTACTGTTCTGAGGGGAAATCTCAGCCGTTCTCCTGATAAATCTGCTGTCGCCCCGACGCCAGGTTTCCGTGTAATGAAACATCCCGGTGCCGCCAGCGTAGGTTTCCACAATGAGGTCGCGCTGGCCGTCACCATCCAGATCCATCAGGGTGTACGAGGTTTGGCCGGACTCTGCGGCTCCCTTGATGTCGGATGCTTGCAGTGCTTTCCACTCGTCTTGCGTGACATCTTTGGGGATGGTCGTGGGGAAGAGCGGTTGCTCATCCTCATCCAGCTCGGCTGAAAACGAGCTGCCGACGTAGCCAAGGGTCAGAGAATTCAGCGCCCGCTCCAGCGCAAACTCCGGACTCTCCTTGCTCATCTCCCGAACCCGCTGCTGCAGATCCTCCATGACCTGTTTATCGATCTCGTCCGGTTTGTAGGCCACCGCGTCGATCCACTGCGCGTGCAAGACCTGCAAACGATCCTGATAACGCTGGCTCAGGCAACTGACCTCCTCGCCACATCTATCACGCTCCCTGAGCCACTGACGCTGAGCCTTTTTCACTTCGGCCTGCTCCGGGGCAGCTTTCATCAACCTACGGTAAGCGGCCCCCATCTGCACATCTAGCTCATATAGCGGCTTGTCCGCGCAAATCGCCTGCTCCACAACACTCGCCGCCTTTGTGCAGTCCATTCCGCTCGCCAGTGCCTGCTGAAAAAACAGCAACGCACAGGCCGATACGATGTAGCGTCCCTTGATGTACACGATGAATCCTTTGCCATTGGAAGGTGAGAACCGCCGCGCAGGGTAATCCTTGCGCAACGAATCTTGAACCCCCGCTTCAAGAGAACCACTGATCCGGCCGATAACCCGTTGGGTGACTACAGAGTCGCGCGAAATCGCTTGATAGCATTTGGCCGGCAGCTATCATCTGCGCGCCTGGAAATGGTCCATCTTCTTCAATTGCCTGGAAATCCTCGATGCTGTCGTATCACCAAAAGAGTTTTCTGATCGTCGATGATTTCTCGGATTTCCGCAGTTCCGTGCGTTCGATGTTGCGCGAGTTGGGCGTCAAGGATGTGGACACCGCCGACACGGGTGAGCAGGCGCTGAAAATGTGTGCGCAGAAGTCCTACGATTTCATCCTCCAGGACTTCCACCTCGGTGACGGCAAGAAGAACGGTCAGCAGGTGCTGGAAGACCTGATGATGGAGAAGCTGATCAGCCACGAAGCGGTGTTCGTGATGGTCACGGCCGAGACCAGTCAGGCGATGGTGCTCAGTGCCCTGGAGCACGAACCGGACGCGTACCTGACCAAGCCGTTCAACCGCTCTGGCCTGGCTCAGCGGCTGGAGCGTCTGGAGCAGCGCAAGACCCTGCTCAAGCCGATTCTGCAAGCCCTCGACCGTGGCAAACCGATGGAAGTGCTCAACGCCTGCATCGCCCTGTGCAAACAGGACATCCGCTATTCGCCGCTGTGCCTGCGCTATCGCGCCGATGCGTTGCGCGACATGAACCAGAACGAAGCGCTCGAGCGCCTTTACGACAGCATCATCGCTGACCGGCCGTTGCCGTGGGCGTTTGCCGGGTTAGGCAAGTTGCTGTTCAAGCGTGGGCAGGTCAGTCAGGCCAAGGGCGTTTATGAAAAAGCCCTGAAGGTCTTCCCGATGATGCCGGCGCTGTATGACGGCATGGCTGACGTGCTGGTCGCCGAAGGCGATACCAAAGGCGCGCAGCAAGTGCTGGAGGAGGCGATTCGCCTGTCGCCGCTGGCGGTGCGCCGTCAGGCGTTGCTGGGCAAGCTGGCGATGGCCAACGAAGATTTCGACACCGCTTCCCGGGCTTATCGCCAGGCGGTGAATCAGGGCGCGCAATCGCGGTTCAAGGATCCGGAAAGCAATCTGGGCCTGGCGCATGCCTTGATCAGCAAGGGCAGCGAACGCGGGCTCGACACCCGTACGCGTCTGGAGATCAACACCACCCTCAGTGCCGTGGCCAAGGAAAACCCGACCGATCCGGGCCTGCAGATTCGTGCGCGGCTGATGAAGGCCACGAGCCTGTTGCTCAACGATGCCGAGACCGCCGAAAAACTCACCGAACAAGCGCTGATGCGCCTGGACGGCATGGAGCAGTTCATGAGCCCCGAGGCCGCGTTGCTGGTGGCCAAGCAATTGCAGATGCTCGGTCAGGCCGAGGCGGGTACGTCGATGCTCAAGAGCTGCGCGGAAATCTACGGCGATGACCCGACGGTGATGAAAGACATCGCCAAGCTCACTGACGACCCGACTATTCTCAGCTCCAGCAACGCTGCCGCCGACCTCAACCGGCAGGGCGTGCGCGTGTACAAGACCGGCAACCTGGTGGAGGCCCGCGAGGTGTTCCGCAAGGCGCTGAAGATGCAACCGAAGAACATCAGTATTGCGCTGAACATGGCCCAGTCGCTGCTGCACGGCACCGACACCAATGTGCCGTCGGCGGAGCTGGAAGAATGTCGGGCCTGCCTGAAACTGGTGGGCATGATGCCCGATACCGACGCGCGTTATCCGCGTTATCAGAAGCTGAAAAGCAAGGCGTTTGGCGAATGAACCAAGACGAGCAGGCACTGGATTTTTCCACGGTGATCGCCTCCACCGTGCACGACATGAAGAACTCCCTGGCGATGCTGATGCAGGCCCACAGCCAATGGCTGGCACGCTTGCCCGAAGCGCAGCGCCAGGGGCCGGAGCAGGGCGTGATCGACTTCGAGTTCGCCCACCTCAACGGCATGCTGGTGCAGCTGCTCGGGCTGTACAAGCTCGGGGTCAATCAGATGCCGTTGCAGCCGGCTTATCACGAGCTGGACGACTTCATCGAGGCGCAACTGGCGGCGCATCAGGAAGTGTTCGCCAGTCGTGGAATCCTCGCCACTTACGAAGTCGATCCGCTCAGTCCCCTGGGCTTCTTCGATCGTGAGCTGATCGCCTCGGTGCTGGGCAACTGCATCAACAATGCGATCCGCTACGCCCGCGAATCGCTGCTGATCACCGTCAGCGATGAGGCGGGGCAACTGGTGCTGAGCATCAACGATGACGGCGACGGTTACCCGGCCGAAATGCTCGAGCGTCAGTCCGATTACGTGCAGGGTATCAACCACAGCAGTGGCAGCACCGGCCTTGGTCTGTACTTCGCCGGACGCATCGCCGCGCTGCATCAGCGCAACGGTGTTGGCGGCCGGACCGAGATCCGCAATGGCGGCCCGTTGGGCGGCGGCGTGTTCAGTATTTACCTGCCCTGAATCACCGATTCATCGACCGGAATTCTTTTTGTTGGCTGCTGCTTGATATTCCGAACAGCCGAAGCCTATTTTGTCCGGGTCGCCGTTCGCGGCTCGCACAATAACAAGGATTGCGTCATGACAACCGATGGCCAGCGTTCACTCGCGCAGCGATTGACGGGCATTGATGAGATTGAATGTGTCACGCCGGATTTGAACGGCGTGCCACGGGGCAAGGTAATGACCGCCGAGGGCTTCCTCGAAGGGCGGCGTCTGCAGTTGGCCCGGGGGGTGCTGCTGCAATGCATCATGGGCGGTTATCCTGCCGCGAAATTCTATGGCAGCGATGACGGCGATCTGGCGCTGGTGGCCGATCCTGCGCAGATCCATCCGTTGCCATGGAGCGAAGAGCCGCGGGCCTTCGCAATCTGTGATGCCGACGAGTTGACCGGCGAAAGCTCCAACCTGTCGACCCGTGGCCAGCTCAAGAAGGTCATTGCCCGCTACGCAGCCCTCGGTCTGGCGCCGGTGGTGGCGACCGAACTCGAATTTTTTGTGTTCGCTCCGAACACCGACCCGACCCAACCGTTCCAGCCGCCAGTCGGTCTCGACGGTCGTCGCGAGGACGGTCATTCGGCGTTCAGCGTCAGTTCCAACAACGGTCTGCGACCGTTCTTCAGTGAAGTCTATAAATGCATGGCGGCTCTGGGCCTGCCACGCGACACCTTCATGCACGAAATGGGCGTCAGCCAGTTCGAGATCAACCTGCTGCACGGCGATCCGCTGCTGCTGGCCGACCAGACCTTCCTGTTCAAGCACCTGCTCAAGGAAGTCGCGCTCAAGCACGGCCTGACCGTGGTGTGCATGGCCAAGCCGCTGGCGCACACGCCGGGCAGTTCGATGCACATTCATCAGAGCATCGTCGAGATCGGCAGCGGCAAAAATGTGTTCAGCGATGCGGACGGTCAGCCGACTGCAATGTTCCGCCACTTCATCGGCGGGCAGCAGGCGGGCATGGCTGATTTCACCGCGCTGTTTGCGCCGAACGTCAATTCCTACCAGCGCCTGTGCCATCCGTTTGCATCGCCGAACAACGCCTGCTGGTCCCACGACAACCGTGCCGCCGGCCTGCGCATCCCGGCCAGTTCGCCGGTTGCCCGTCGGGTCGAGAACCGCTTGCCGGGCGCCGATGCCAACCCGTATCTGGCGATTGCCGCAAGCCTGGCCGCCGGCTTGTACGGCATCGAGCATGAACTCGAACCAAGCGAAGCGATTCAGGGCGAGTTCGAAGTGCCGGACAATCTTTCGCTGCCGTGTACCTTGCACGCGGCGCTCGAACGTCTGAAACGCAGCCAGCTTGCAAAGGAACTGTTCGGCACGGAGTTCATCGAAGGCTACATCGCTTCGAAGACCATGGAGTTGACCAGTTTCTTTGATGAAATCACTCCCTGGGAACGCCGTGTTCTAGCAGCCCAGGCCTGACGAAATGTCGCCGTCGGGCTATCGTTTGATAGCCCGATACTTACTGCAAGGAGCCGCTCGGAACGCCGATGCGCCAAATCTGGAAATCCTTTCGAGCGCTGTATTTCGCCTCGCTGATGATGTTGATCGGCTCGGGCCTTCTATCTACTTATCTGGCTTTGCGTCTGGCTGCCGACCATGTCGACGGGTTGTGGGTCGGTGCGTTGATGGCGGCCAACTATTTCGGTCTGGTGCTGGGCGGCAAGATCGGTCACCGCCTGATTGCCCGGGTCGGGCATATCCGCGCCTACTCGGCGTGTGCCGGGATTGTCGGCGCGGCGGTGCTCGGTCATGGGCTGGTGGACTGGCTGCCGGCCTGGCTGGTGCTGCGGACCATCGTCGGCCTCGGCATGATGTGCCAGTACATGGTCATCGAGAGCTGGCTGAACGAGCAGGCCGACGCCAACCAGCGCGGTCTGGTGTTCAGCGGCTACATGATCGCGTCGTACCTGGGGCTGGTGCTCGGTCAGCTGATTCTGGTCATGCACCCGGGCCTTGGTCTGGAACTGTTGATGCTGGTCGCGCTGTGCTTCGCCCTGTGTCTGGTGCCGGTGGCACTGACCCGGCGGATTCACCCGGCGCCGCTGCATCCGGCGCCGATGGAGCCGCGCTTCTTTATCAAGCGCGTGCCGCAGTCGCTGAGTACGGTGCTCGGGGCGGGGCTGATCATCGGTTCGTTCTACGGTCTGGCGCCGCTGTATGCCTCGCAGCAGGGGCTGTCCACCGAACAGGTCGGTCTGTTCATGGGTAGCTGCATTTTTGCCGGGCTGGTGGTGCAGTGGCCGCTGGGCTGGTTGTCCGACCGCTATGACCGGGCGCTGTTGATCCGCTGTTTCGCGCTGTTCCTCGCGGTTGCTTCGTTGCCACTGGCGATTCTGCCGCAGGTGCCGCTGGAGGTGCTGTTCGTGGTCGGCTTCCTCTGCTCGCTGGTGCAGTTTTGCCTGTACCCGTTGGCGGTGGCGTTCTCCAACGACCACGTCGAAGGCGAGCGCCGGGTGTCGCTGACGGCAATGTTGCTGGTGACTTACGGCGTGGGTGCGAGTATCGGCCCGCTGGCGGCCGGGGTGCTGATGAAGCTGTTCGGGCCGCAGAGCCTGTATGCGTTCTTCACCTTTTTCGCGCTGGTGCTGGTGTGGCGGATCCGGCCGAAAGCCGTGACCAATCTGCACCAGGTCGACGATGCACCGCTGCATCACGTGGCGATGCCGGACAGCATGTCCAGTTCGCCGTTGGTGGCAGCGCTGGACCCGCGGGTTGACGAGCAGGTGGTGCAGGAGCAGATGCAGAATACGGTCGCTCCGGAGCCTGAACCTGAACCCGAGCCAGAACCTGTCGCGTCAACCGACTCGACAATCGAAGGCGAAGGGCCGGACATCAGCCCCGCCAGGCCGTGATTCAGGCATAAAAAACGGGCAGTCACCGCAGTGACTGCCCGTTTTTTCATGCCTGCCGATCAGAGGTCGTCTTTATCGAACCGACGCGCTTCGCGTTGCAGTTGATAAACGAAACGCTCGACGTTGCGCGCCGCCGGGCCGCTGATGTTGTGAAAGCGCAGGCCGGCGAAGGTGATGTTGAGTTTTTCTTCGAAGTGCAGGTAACGCAGCTCGACCGAAGTCGGCTGGTTGCCGAACAGCGGCGCGGCGATCAGGCGATCATAAACCTGGCCCAGTTGCAGGCGGTCGGTGATGTCGCCTTCGAAGCGCAGTTTGCAGCCGGTGGCGGAGATATCCAGCAGTTTGCCGCCGATAGGCGACTTGAGCTTTTCGCCGCCCAGTTCGACGCTGACCAGGTCGGTCAGCTTCAAAGCGGCGCGGAACGCATTGCGGCGCTGGTGATAAACCACTTCGGTGGGCAGGTCGCCAGTGTAGAAACGATCGCCACTGGATTCTTCGATGTTCAGCGTGCCGTTGCATTCCCAGGCAATGCGCACGCCGTCATGAAAACCTTCGACCTTGAACGGCTCACCGGCGAGCAGGAAGCGTTCGCCATCGCGCGGGATCATTTCGTCCAGGGCAATCGTGGCGGTTTCCCGGTCAACCTTGATCAGGTAGCTCTGGAAGCGCTGGCTGCGCTCGTGGAAGGTGATGATCAGAGGATCATGGCTTTCTTGCAGCTGGCGCAGGTTGCTGGAGATTTCCAGAGGTGTAGTGAGCACCTTTGGGGGCTGCGGAGCATCATCCGCGCTGAGGACGTTGGACACGTTGAATCAATCTCCAGACAAAATTTGACTATGACTGGCCAGTATTTTGCCAGCATGTTTCGCACGTTGATAGGGCGCAAGCATAGAAGAAAGCATCACGCCTGGCTGAGCGCGCGCGGTTTCTGCAGTTTGGAGAAGGTGCCACTGGCATCGTAGAGCGCGGGTGGCTCGCCGCCGGTGAGGATTTTCAGCTGATTGGCCGTGGCGGCCTGTTGCATGATGATCGACTGGCCATTCCTGGCATTGGCTGCCTGGCACTGGGCGATCAGATCGGTCAGGACATCGCTCTGGCTGAGCAACTGGTCGCCGATACTCGACTGGCTGGCCAGTTGTTCCAGGCCGGCGCGGTCGAGCGACAGATTGAGACTGGCGAGGATTTCGCTGCGCTTGCGGCCATGCTGTTCGAGCAGAATGATCAATGCCTGCTTGTTCGCCAGAATTTCTTCCAGCAGAGGCATGTCGCGACCGTGCAAGGCGAGGGACTCGGTTTGCAGTAACTCCAGCAATTGTTGAGCTGGAGCAAAGTCGTCGATGATCAGTTGCAATAAATTAGTGTCGTGCATGGCTGGCCTTGGGTTTTAAGCGTCCAAAAGCCTGGCGCTGACCGAGGCCTAGCGCTGGGCTTCGAAATTGAGCAGTTTGCTGGCTACACGGTTGCTGTCGACCTTGTAGCTGCCATCGGCAATCGCTGCTTTCAACTCGGCCACGCGGGCCTTGTCGACGGCAGGCTGATCACGCAGCTTGTCAGTGACCTTCTGCAACTGTTGAGCCTCATTGCTGAGGTGTACCGATTCCCCGCTTTTTGCGGTACTGGCCTGTTCGGCCGGGGTATTCAGCGGCGCGGAGGTGCCGGTTTCGGCGGTTTCCTTGGCGTTGCTGGTACGTGTACTGCCCGTAAGTGACGAGGAGCTGTTCAAACGGCTGAAATCGATGACCATGTTAAAAACCTCTGGGAATTTGGACGCTTGCCATGTTCTCGGCCATCCCCTGGAAAACTTTAGGCCCATTTAGCAATGAGCTTGCATGCGCCGTTGCAGGTCCTGCTGCGGCACAGTTTAGGGAACAGCTCTGGTCAGCGCCAGTTTTCTGCCAAACGCTCAGGGGCTTTTCAAATATCCGTTCATCCTGCCGCTCACTCGCCGCTTACATCGCTACTTCCACCTGGCCGGGCGCCACAACCTGCGCCTTGATGACCCGCTGGGAGTTGAGGTTCTTCACTCGAATCTGTTCTTTCAGGCCGCCGTTGGCCAGCGCTTCGCCCGGCATCCGCACGGCGAGGGTGCCGCTGCGGGCGGTGATCACCACTTGATCGCCCTTGCGAACCACTTCCGCCTGTTCCAGATGCACCAGGGTAATGACTTGATCGGCTACCGTTGGTCGGGTCAATTTCTGGCCGATGGCTTCATCCACCGACGTCAGGAAACCCTGATTGATCGTGCTGACGTCGCGCTCGCGCAAGGTCACGTCCTGCGGCTCGATGATGCCGGCGCGCTTGAGTGGCCGGGTGGTGGTGACAATCTCGCGAAACAGGCGGACTTGAGCGGGCACGAACACCGTCCAGGGGGAGGCGCCTTCGCAGCGGACCTTGACCGTGACACGGCCCAGTGGACGTGCCGGACTCTCCAGTGTCGCTGTCAATTCCTTGTCGCACATAGGCATGCGCATGCGTGGATCGAGCTGGTTGACCTCGATTTCATATCGGCCTTCCGTTTGACTGGTGGCCAGATAGTCTTCTACGGTGAATTCAAGAAAGCCCTGAGTGACGCCGATAAGCATGTCAGGCATGGTAACCGCATCAGCAACGGCAGGGCTGCCAGCGAAAGACAGGCAAACGGCGGACATCGCGCAAAGCCCTCTGCGGAGGGGAGATGTCAGGCGTCGGAAAAATGTCGTTTGAGCGTTCATACGAGTTAAAAAGCAAGCGCCGTGCCGTTTAGCAATGAATGTGCGTCGCAACAACACTTGGCGTTGGTGTAGGAGTCTGGGCATGGCTGGTGTAATGGATTCGGTGAACCAGCGCACGCAACTGGTGGGGCAGAATCGCCTGGAGCTGTTGTTGTTCCGTCTCGACGGCCAGCAGCTCTACGGGATCAACGTGTTCAAGGTTCGGGAAGTGCTGCAGTGCCCGCAACTGACGCTGATGCCCAAGTCCAGTCCTGTCGTGTGCGGGGTGGCGAATATCCGGGGGGCGACCATTCCGATCCTTGATCTGGCGATGGCGACCGGCTCCGGTGCGTTGAAAGACAAGAACAGTCCGTTTGTGATCATCACGGAATACAACACCAAGACCCAGGGTTTCCTGGTGCGCTCGGTGGAACGTATCGTGAACATGAACTGGGAAGAGATTCATCCGCCGCCCAAGGGCACCGGACGCGATCACTACCTGACCGCTGTGACTCGGGTCGACAATCAGTTAGTCGAAATCATCGACGTCGAGAAGGTGCTGGCGGAAGTTGCGCCGACCCCGGAAGCGATTTCGGTCGGCGTGGTGGATGTCGAGACCCAGAGCAAGGCGTTGTCGCTGCGGGTGCTGACGGTCGATGACTCGTCGGTGGCGCGCAAGCAGGTGACGCGTTGCCTGCAGACGGTCGGTGTCGAAGTGGTGGCGTTGAACGACGGCAGGCAGGCGCTGGATTACCTGCGCAAGCTGGTCGACGAGGGCAAGAAGCCGGAAGAAGAGTTCCTGATGATGATCTCCGACATCGAAATGCCGGAGATGGACGGGTATACCCTGACGGCCGAGATTCGCAGCGACCCTCGCATGCAAAAGCTTCATATCATCCTGCATACTTCGTTGTCGGGTGTGTTCAATCAGGCGATGGTCAAGAAAGTCGGTGCCGATGACTTCCTGGCCAAATTCCGTCCTGATGACCTGGCATCCCGGGTAGTCGACCGGATCAAAGCAGCAGACATCAGCTAAGGGCCTTCTGCCCTCGGCGTTCAACACGATTTAAGAGGCGGCATCATTTGTCTACGGGTAATTTGGATTTCGAACAGTTCCGGGTCTTCCTGGAAAAAGCCTGTGGCATTTTGCTCGGTGAAAACAAGCAGTATCTGGTGTCGAGCCGTCTCAACAAACTGATGGAGCAGCAAGGCATCAAGTCCCTGGGTGAGCTGGTTCAGCGCATCCAGACCCAGCCGCGCAGCGGTTTGCGCGAGCAGGTGGTCGATGCCATGACGACCAACGAAACCCTGTGGTTTCGCGACACCTATCCGTTTGAAGTCTTGAAGAACAAGGTGCTGCCCGAAGCGATCAAGGCCGCTCCCAACCAGCGTCTGCGGATCTGGTCGGCGGCCTGCTCGTCGGGTCAGGAACCCTACTCGCTGTCGATGTCGATCGACGAGTTCGAGCGGACCAACATCGGCCAGTTGAAGATGGGCGTGCAGATCGTCGCCACTGATCTGTCCGGCAGCATGCTGACCAACTGCAAGACCGGCGAGTACGACAGCCTGGCGATTGGCCGCGGCTTGTCCGCCGATCGTCTGCAGCGCTACTTCGACCCGAAAGGGCCGGGGCGCTGGGTGATCAAGGCGCCGATCAAGAACCGGGTGGAATTCCGCTCGTTCAACCTGCTCGACAGCTACGCAAGCCTTGGCAAGTTCGACATCGTGTTCTGCCGCAACGTGCTGATCTACTTCTCCGCCGAGGTGAAGAAGGACATCCTGTTGCGCATCCACAGCACGCTGAAGCCGGGCGGTTATCTGTTCCTTGGCGCTTCCGAAGCGCTGAACGGTCTGCCGGATCATTACCAGATGGTTCAGTGCAGCCCGGGGATCATCTACCAGGCGAAGTGAAACACTGGCGACACAAAAAACGGGAGTCCTCAGGGGCTCCCGTTTTTTTATGCCTGAAGGTTTTTGCCGGTGGCAGGCGGCAGAAAAGCGGCATCCGGCGGAAACCGGTTGCCGCTTTTCTGGCATTGCCGTGTTGCCGATTGCATGCAAAGCCCCGTAATCCGGGGCTTTCTCAAACTGGCACGCCGCTTGCTATAACCCAGTTACGAAAAATCCGGTCACCTGAAGGTTCCCGACATGAGCATCAGCTTCGATAAAGCGCTCGGCATTCACGAAAAGGCTCTGGGCTTCCGCGCCCAGCGTGCCGAAGTGCTGGCCAACAACATCGCCAACGCCGACACCCCGAATTACAAGGCGCGGGATCTGGAGTTCTCCAAAGTGCTCGAAGCACAGAGCCAGAAGAACGCCAACGGCACCATCGCCCTGAACATGACCAACAGCCGTCACATCGAAGCTGAAGGTCTGGGCAATGGCGACGAGTCGCTGATGTATCGCACGCCGATGCAGCCGTCGATCGACCAGAACACCGTGGACGCCCAACTGGAACAGTCGAACTACGCGGAAAACGCCGTCGGCTTCCAGGCCAGCTTCACCCTGCTCAACAGCAAATTCAAAGGGCTGGTCTCAGCCCTGCGCGGAGAGTAATCCATGTCCCTGTCCAGCGTTTTCAACATTGCCGGCAGCGGCATGAGCGCCCAGACCACCCGTCTCAATACCGTGGCTTCGAACATCGCCAACGCCGAGACCGTCTCGTCGAGCATCGACCAGACTTATCGCGCCCGTCACCCGGTGTTCGCCACCATGTTCCAGGGCGGCCAGAGCGGCGGCAGCAATTCGCTGTTCCAGAACCAGGATGCTGCGGGCCAGGGCGTGCAGGTCATGGGCGTGGTCGAAGACCAGAGCAACCTCGAAGCGCGCTACGAGCCGAACCATCCGGCGGCCGACGCCAAAGGCTACGTCTACTACCCGAACGTCAACGTGGTGGAAGAAATGGCTGACATGATTTCCGCGAGCCGGTCGTTCCAGACCAACGCCGAAATGATGAACACCGCCAAAACCATGATGCAGAAGGTACTGACCCTCGGTCAGTAATAAGGGGCGACTGCCATGAGTGTTACCGATACCACCAGCAGCCTGACGATGAACGACATACTGGCCAACTCTTCGAAGAAGACCAGTAGCACGACCACCGGCGGCATCGCTTCGGCCACCAACAGCTCGACCGGCGGCCAGGCCCTGGGCAAGGACGCGTTCCTGCAACTGCTGGTGACTCAGCTGAAGAACCAGAACCCGCTCGACCCGCAGGACAACAGCGCATTCGTTGCCCAGCTCGCGCAGTTCAGCAGCCTCGAGGGGATCACCACCCTCAACAGCACCGTCAGTTCGCTGGCCGGCAACTACAACTCGTCGCAAGCCCTGCAGGCGTCGTCGCTGGTGGGTCGCAATGTGATTGTGCAGACCAACACGGTTCAGTTGGACGATCCGAGCAAAGGCATGACCGGTTCGGTCACCGTTCCGTCGTCGATTGCCGGCGGTACCGTCACCATCACCGACAGCAGCGGCGCCACCGTTCGCACCATCGATCTGGGCAGTCGCGCCGCAGGCGATGCAAGCTTCACCTGGGACGGCAAGGACAAGGACGGCAACCTGGTGAAAACCGGTACCTACACCGTCAAGGCCAACGCCTCGATCAACGGCACCGCGACCGATTTGGCGACCTACCTGCCAGCCACGGTCACCAGCGTGACGATCAGCCAGACCGGCGGCGAGCTGATGCTCAACCTGTCCGGCAAGGGCACCGTCGCCCTGTCCAAAGTACAAACCATTGGTATATAGAGCCGACTAACCGGCACAAAGGAGTGGAATATGTCTTTCAATATCGGCCTTAGCGGTCTCTATGCAGCCAACAAGCAACTGGACGTGACCGGCAACAACATCGCCAACGTCGCGACCGCCGGTTTCAAATCGTCCCGCGCAGAATTCGAAGACGTCTACTCGGCGACTCGCCTGGGCAGCGGCAGCAAGGTCATTGGTAACGGCGTGCGTCTGGCCAACGTTTCCCAGCAGTTCACCCAAGGCGACATCAACAACACCGGCAACGTGCTGGATATGGGGATCAATGGTTCGGGCTTCTTCACCCTGAGCAACAACGGTTCGATCTCCTACACCCGTGCCGGTACGTTCAAGGTCGACAAGGACGGCTTCATCACCAACACCGACTACACCTCGCGTCTGCAAGGTTACGGTGTGGACTCCAACGGCAAGATCATCAACGGCGTGTTGACCGATCTGAAGATCGACACCTCGAACCTGGCGCCGAAGTCCACCTCGCTGGTGACCTCGACCATCAACCTGAACTCGACCGCTCCGGTGATCGACGACACAGTAGCGGCCGGCAAGTTCGACCCGACCAACCTCGCGACCTACACCAAGTCGTTCAGCACTCCGATCTATGACAGCCAGGGCAACTCCCATGTCATGGATCAGTACATGGTGAAGACCGGCGCCAACACCTGGAAGGTCTACACCCTGGTGGACGGTCGCAACCCGGATGCTACCGGCAGCGATCCGAAAGTCACTGCGCCTGTCGCATCGACCATGACCTTTGACTCCACTGGCAAGCTGACTCAGGTCAGCACTCCTCCTGCCGTGATCAGCAGCGACCTGAAACTCACTGGCTGGGTACCGGGCACTGTCACCAACGGTGTGTGGACGGCCAACGGTGCTTCGGCTAACCCGGCCGGCATTACCATTTCGATGGCCAAGACCACTCAATACAACGCTGACACCGCGCGTTCGATCCCGACTCAGGATGGTTACGCCACTGGCCAGATCACCAACCTGACCATCGACGGTACCGGTACGCTGTTCGCCAACTTCAGCAACAACCAGAGCAAGGCCATCGGCCAGGTTGCGCTGGCGAGCTTCACCAACGAGCAGGGCCTGCAGCCGATCGGTGGTACCAGCTGGAAAGAGACTTTCGCTTCGGGTATTCCGGGCTACGATGCGCCGGAGACCGGTACGCTGGGTTCGGTGGTTTCGAACTCGCTGGAGGAGTCGAACGTTAACCTGACCAATGAGCTGGTTGATCTGATCAAGGGTCAGAGTAACTATCAGGCGAATGCCAAGACCATTTCGACTCAGAGCACTATCATGCAGACCATTATTCAGATGACCTGATTCTGGGTTTTGGCTGGTTAAGGAGCCCCTCTTTTTGAGGGGCTTTTTTTGTCTGCTGTGGCGTCCAGGTGGACGACCATGCTTTGGTTGATTGGGTGAATATCCGTTGCTTCGGGTGCTGCCGCTGGCGGTTTCGCTTTTACAGCGAGTCACTTTTGCAAACGCCGGAATGCCGGCCCAGCCCAAAGTAACCAAAACGCTGGGCCCCGGCGTTCGGCACCTCGCTTTGGCTCGGTGTTCCTTCGTTACGGGATTCATCCGGGGGCATCGCCTACGGTTTGCTTCGCTGCACCTCCTCTCGATGCATGCGGCTGCGCCGCACGGTCGCTGCGCTCCCACCCCCGGATAAATCCCTCCACTCAGCCTTCCGATGGGGCCGGCACGTCAAAAGCGGTACTCGAGCTAACGCTCATCGTGTTGAGTGGTGGGAAGCCAAAGCCAAAGCCAAAGCCGAAGAAGCAGCAGGAGTCGAGTTGCATGCTTTTTTAAACCCAAGTTCAACTCGGTATTTCACGTCGGCGTATCTCTCCCAAACCCCTCGGTCAGTTCCCTCTCCCTCCGGGAGAGGGTTAGGGTGAGGGGGCTTTTGCTTTTGCTTTTTGCGCGGGCAAAAGAAAACCCCCGACAAACCAGAAGTCTGTCGGGGGTTTCTCGGATCAGGCGTTTCGCAACGCCCGATTCGGCTCAGCTTATTGGCAAGCTTCGCAATCCGGCTCGTCGATGGCGCAAGCCTTCGGTACTGGAGCCGGGCCGGCAGGGGCTGCCAGGACCGAGTCGTCGCCGTGGTTGCCGCCGCTGGATACAGCGTTCAGCTTGCCGGTGTTGATGGTCGACTTCTCGGTGCTGGTCGCGGCCAGGGCACGGAGGTAGTAGGTGGTTTTCAGACCACGGTACCAGGCCATGCGGTAGGTCACGTCCAGCTTCTTGCCCGATGCGCCGGCGATGTACAGGTTCAGCGACTGGGCCTGGTCGATCCACTTCTGACGACGGCTGGCGGCGTCAACGATCCACTTGGTGTCCACTTCGAACGCTGTCGCGTAGAGCTCTTTGAGTTCTTGCGGGATGCGCTCGATCTGCTGAACCGAACCGTCGTAGTACTTCAGGTCGTTGATCATGACCGAGTCCCACAGGCCGCGAGCCTTCAGGTCGCGAACCAGGTACGGGTTGATCACGGTGAATTCGCCCGAGAGGTTCGATTTCACATACAGGTTCTGGTAGGTCGGTTCGATCGACTGCGAGACGCCGGTGATGTTGGCGATGGTTGCGGTCGGTGCAATGGCCATGATATTCGAGTTACGGATGCCTTTCTGCACACGGGCGCGAACCGGTGCCCAGTCCAGGGACTCGGTCAGGTCGACGTCGATGTACTTCTGGCCACGTGCTTCGATCAGGATCTGTTGCGAATCCAGCGGCAGTACGCCTTTGGACCACAGCGAACCCTGGAACGTCTCGTACGAGCCGCGCTCGTCGGCCAGATCGCAGGAAGCCTGGATCGCGTAGTAGCTGACCGCTTCCATCGACTTGTCGGCGAACTCGACGGCAGCGTCGGAACCGTAAGGGATGTGCTGCAGGTACAGCGCGTCCTGGAAGCCCATGATGCCCAGGCCGACCGGACGGTGACGGAAGTTGGAGTTCTTCGCCTGCGGTACCGAGTAGTAGTTGATGTCGATCACGTTGTCGAGCATGCGCACGGCGACGTCGATGGTGCGCTTGAGCTTGGCGGTGTCCAGCTTGCCGTCGACGATGTGGTTCGGCAGGTTGATGGAGCCCAGGTTGCAGACCGCGATCTCGTCCTTGTTGGTGTTCAAGGTGATCTCGGTGCACAGGTTCGAGCTGTGAACCACGCCGACGTGCTGCTGCGGGCTGCGCAGGTTGCACGGATCCTTGAAAGTCAGCCATGGGTGGCCGGTTTCGAACAGCATCGACAGCATCTTGCGCCACAGGTCTTTGGCCTGGATGGTCTTGAACAGCTTGATCTTGCCCGGGTATTCGGTCAGGGCTTCGTAGTACTCGTAGCGCTCTTCGAAGGCCTTGCCGGTCAGGTCGTGCAGGTCCGGTACTTCGGACGGCGAGAACAGGGTCCACTTGCCGTCATCGAAGACGCGCTTCATGAACAGGTCAGGGATCCAGTTGGCGGTGTTCATGTCGTGGGTACGACGACGGTCATCACCGGTGTTCTTGCGCAGCTCGATGAACTCTTCGATGTCCATGTGCCAGGTTTCCAGGTAGGCACAGACAGCGCCTTTGCGCTTGCCACCCTGGTTAACGGCGACGGCGGTGTCGTTCACCACTTTCAGGAACGGAACCACGCCCTGCGACTTGCCGTTGGTGCCCTTGATGTACGAGCCCAGCGCACGAACCGGGGTCCAGTCGTTGCCCAGGCCGCCGGCGAATTTCGACAGCATGGCGTTGTCGTGGATCGCGTGGTAGATGCCCGACAGGTCATCCGGCACGGTGGTCAGGTAGCAGCTCGACAGCTGTGGACGCAGGGTGCCGGCGTTGAACAGGGTCGGGGTCGAAGCCATGTAGTCGAACGAGGACAGCAGGTTGTAGAACTCGATCGCACGGTCTTCTTTCTGCTTCTCTTCGATCGCCAGGCCCATGGCCACGCGCATGAAGAAGATCTGCGGCAGTTCGAAACGCACGCCATCCTTGTGGATGAAGTAACGGTCGTACAGGGTCTGCAGGCCCAGGTAGGTGAATTGCTGGTCGCGCTCGTGGTTGATCGCCTTGCCCAGTTTTTCCAGGTCGAAGGAGGCCAGCACAGGGTTCAGCAGTTCGAACTCGATACCTTTGGCGACGTAGGCCGGCAGTGCCTTGGCGTACAGGTCGGCCATTTCGTGGTGAGTGGCGCTCTCGGCCACGCCCAGGAAGCCCAGGCCTTCGGCACGCAGGGTGTCCATCAGCAGGCGGGCGGTCACGAACGAGTAGTTCGGCTCGCGCTCGACCAGGGTACGCGCGGTCATCACCAGCGCGGTGTTGACGTCGTTCAGGGCCACGCCGTCGTACAGGTTCTTCAGGGTTTCGCGCTGGATCAGGTCGCCGTCGACTTCGGCCAGGCCTTCGCAGGCTTCGGTGACGATGGTGTTCAGGCGGCCCATGTCCAGCGGCGCGAGGCTGCCGTCGGCGCGGGTGATGCGGATCGACGGGTGCGCCTGTACCGGTGCTTCGGCGGTGGTGCGGGTGGCGCGTTCCTTGGAACGGGCGTCACGGTAGATCACGTAGTCGCGAGCCACTTTCTGCTCGCCGGCACGCATCAGGGCCAGTTCGACCTGGTCCTGGATTTCTTCGATGTGGATGGTGCCGCCCGACGGCATGCGACGCTTGAAGGTCGCGGTGACCTGTTCGGTCAGGCGGGCAACGGTGTCGTGGATTCGCGACGAAGCGGCAGCGGTGCCGCCCTCAACTGCGAGGAACGCTTTGGTGATAGCGACGGTGATCTTGTCATCGGTGTAAGGAACGACAGTGCCATTACGCTTGATCACGCGCAGTTGACCAGGCGCGGTGGCAGCCAGATCCGAATTCGAATCGGCGGCCTGCGGCAAGGTGCCCTGCGGGTTCTCGCGAGTTGTGTCGGTTTGCATGGGGGGTGATCTCCACATTCTCTATGTTTGTTTGGGCACCATCATGGTGCTCACCGTTCTGGTCCGAAGCACTACAACCGACGGGCGTCGGGCATAACAACTTCGGACCAGTAGGAAAAAGGCTAATGACGCCGCATCCTTGCCGAAGTTTTCGGCCACGAGCCAAGGCTCGAGCCGGATTACTTCCAGGGTGACAGTAATGACTGCAACACCCGTACCGTTCCGGTCGTTGCCAACCTGAAAAACGGTGCCATCCGCAAGTGCGGTTTGGGCTTTGAAAAACTTGCTTGGTTCAACCGGAAACTGGCAATAAAGCACTTGAGTTTCAGGTCCGAAATGTGGTTGGGCTCTGGAATGGAAAACCCTATATGTAGGGTCTGTCCTCGCGCCGTGCTACAAGATAATGCGTTTCGAGGGGGCTTGCAACGTACGAGCTGTGGATAAACCTGTGCGTAAATTGTGTAAGAAACCAGGAATTCCCGTGTAGGCCGCGAACCTGCTGAGCTAGACCGTCTGTCACTGTTTTTCACCGCAAAAAAATGCCGCGGCGGAATTTTGAGGGCGCGAACCCTATCACAAAAATCCGCCTTGTCCGAACGCATTTACCGACTTGTGTTCTGGTTGTTCGCCGTTTATACAATCGGCCCATGCGCACGCATTCTTATCCTCCTTAAAGATGACAAAAAGACGGGAGGATCCTTCCTTTATAAGCAGCATCGGCAAGCAGAGGTCACTCGTGGAGCAAGAAGCCTGGCAGGTATTGATCGTCGAGGATGACCAGCGTCTGGCCGAACTGACCCGTGAATACCTGCAAGCCAACGGATTGCGCGTGGAGATCGAAGGCAACGGCGCACTGGCGGCGGCGCGGATCATCAAGGAGCAACCGGATCTGGTAATCCTCGACCTGATGCTCCCCGGCGAAGACGGCCTGAGCATCTGCCGCAAGGTCCGTGACCGCTACGACGGGCCGATCCTGATGCTCACCGCGCGCACTGACGACGCCGACCAGATCCTCGGTCTCGACCTCGGTGCCGACGATTACGTGTGCAAACCGGTGCGCCCGCGGCTGTTGCTGGCACGCATCCAGGCATTGTTGCGACGCAGTGACACACCGGAGCCATCGGCAGGCAATCCGCGTCGGTTGCAATTCGGCCCGCTGGTGGTGGACAACGCGTTGCGCGAAGCCTGGCTCAGCGACAGTGGCATCGAACTGACCAGCGCCGAATTCGATCTGCTCTGGCTGCTGGTGTCCAACGCCGGACGCATCCTGTCCCGAGAAGAAATTTTCACCGCACTGCGCGGCATTGGCTACGACGGCCAGGACCGTTCGATCGATGTGCGCATTTCGCGCATCCGCCCGAAGATCGGCGACGACCCCGACCATCCGCGCCTGATCAAGACCATCCGCAGCAAAGGCTATCTGTTCGTGCCGGAAGCCTGCGCAGACCTGCCGCTGTGAATTCGATCTTCCTGCGCATCTATGGCGGCATGTGCGCGGCGCTGATTCTGGTGGCGGTGCTCGGCGTGCTTGCGCTGCACCTGCTCAATCAGGTGCGCAGCGAGCAGTATCGCGAGCGTCTGGCCCACGGCACGTTTTCGCTGATGGCCGACAACCTGCAACCGATGAACGAGACCGAGCGCCATCGCGCCTTGCTGGTGTGGGAGCGACTGCTCGGGATTCCGCTGGCGCTGAAAACCTTTGCCCAGACCGACCTCGACCTGACTCAGCGCACCCGGGTGCAGCGCGGCCAGGCGCTGGTCGAACAGACCGGCCCACACGCGGCCAAGGTCTATCGGCTGGTCAGCGACAAGGATCAACTGGTGCTGGTGGGCGAGGTGCAGCAGATCAGCGAGCAACTGGCCCGGGCGACCATTTACCTGTTGGCCGATGAACTGGTGCGTGTACCGGTGGGCGAGCAGCCCAAACGACTGGCGCAGTTGAAAGAAGACAAAGGCTTCGGCTTCGATTTGCGGCTGGTCACGGTCAGCGACGCGGACATGGACGAAGACCAGAGCCGTCGGGTGTCCGAAGGCGATACGGTGATGGCGCTGGGCAAGGGTGGCGATTCGATCCGGGTGTTCGCCGGTATGGTCGGCACGCCGTGGGTGCTGGAAATCGGGCCGCTGTATCAGATGAACCCGTACCCGCCGGAATGGCTGGTGCTGATCGCCGCCCTTGGCCTGACTCTGATCGGCCTGATCGTCTATTTATTGGTGCGTCAGCTTGAACGGCGTTTGCGCGGACTCGAAGCTGCCGCTACGCGCATCGCCAAAGGCAGCCTGGAAACCCGGGTGCCGGCCCGGGGTGCCGACTCGGTGGGCAAACTGGCGGCGGCGTTCAACGGCATGGCCGAGCACTTGCAGCAGTTGCTCGCCATTCAGCGTGAACTGGTGCGCGCGGTGTCCCACGAATTGCGCACGCCGGTGGCGCGCCTGCGTTTCGGTCTGGAGATGATCGGCTCGGCCACCACCCCGCAGGCGCTGGAAAAATACCGCGAGGGCATGGACCACGACATCGAAGATCTCGACAAACTGGTCGACGAAATGCTCACGTACGCCCGGCTGGAGCAGGGCTCGCCGGCGCTGACCTTCCAGCGCATTGACCTGGATGCGCTGGTCAATCAGGTGATCGAAGAGCTGGCGCCTCTGCGCGCCGAGGTCACGGTGCAGCGCGGTCTGTGCCTGTCAGCAGCGGATTGCGATGACGCCTGGGTCGAGGCCGAGCCGCGTTACCTGCACCGCGCCTTGCAGAACCTGGTGAGCAACGCCATGCGCCATGCACGCTCGAAGGTCACGGTCAGTTATCAGGTCGGGCAGATGCGCTGCCGGGTGGATGTCGAGGACGACGGCCCCGGTGTGCCGGAAACCGCCTGGGAGAAAATCTTCACGCCGTTCCTGCGCCTGGACGACAGCCGCACCCGGGCGTCCGGCGGACACGGGCTGGGCCTGTCGATCGTGCGGCGGATCATCCACTGGCACGACGGGCGGGCGCTGATTGGCAAGAGCAAGAGTCTGGGCGGAGCGTGCTTCAGCCTGAGCTGGCCGAGGAATCAGGAGCGGCGCTGAAGCCGCCTACGCCTGGATGCTGACCAGACTCAGCAACTGGCCGTCCTGCACGCCGAATTGCGCATCAAGCTCCGTACCGTTGCGCCATTCACAGGACAGATCCGTCAGCAACCGCAGCCGCACCTGACCCTGTTCATTCCACTCCAGCACTTCGGCGTGTTCGAAGTAGAAGCGCTGCTGCACGATCGGGTACAGCGCCTTGAACAGGCTTTCTTTCACCGAGAAGGTCAGGGTCACCCACAACGCAATCTGATCTCGGGAGCCGGCGGCCATGCGCTGCATTTCCGGCGGGGTCAGGATCTCTCCGGCCAGTCGTTCGGCGCGTTCGGCGTTGAGCAGGTTTTCCAGGTCCATGCCCAGCCCGCGCCAGTGCTGTTTGTTGGCGACAATCGCCGCCGCACGGCCGGTGCTGTGGGTGATCGAGCCGCAGATGTGCGCCGGCCACACCGGTGCACGGTCCTCGCCGATCGCCGGAACAGTGCTTGAGCCTTCCAATTGCTGCAACGCGGCCCGGGCGCAAATCCGCCCGGCGAGGAATTCCGCCTGCCGCTTGGCCACCGAACGCTGAATGCTCGGCGGCGGCTCGATGGCGCTGCGGCGGAAGTCATCGCCGAGCAGTTGCGACGGGTCGAAATGGGTGGTCAGCAGCACGGTGTCGGGCAACACCGTCGGCAGCGGCCAATGGGCATCGAGCGGGGTGCAGCAGGCGGGGAGGAAAGGGCTGGCAGTCATGTCGGCATTTTGCCGGGTTGTCTTCGGGCTGGATAGTGCCGACATGATCGTTCCCACGCTCCGCGTGAGAATGCCGCCCGGGACGCTCCGCGTCCCTTCGCCGTGTGACGCGGAGCGTCACTGTATGCATTCCCACGCAGAGCGTGGGAACGATCAGCAACAGGGGTTCAGCCAAAGATTTTCTTGAAGAACGCCTGCATGTCCGCCCAGGATTTTTCATCGGCGGCCTTGTTGTAGCCGATATCCGGGCCACCGTGATCGCCGTGGCTCAGGCGATCCGCGTCGGGATTGCTGAAGCCGTGCTTGGCGCCGTCGAGACTGACGAACTTGTAGTCGGCGCCGGCCTTGTCCATTTCCGACTTGAACGCCGCGACGTTGTCCGGGGTGACCATGCTGTCCAGCGCGCCATGCTCGACGAGAATTTTCGCCTTCACGCTGCCAGGCGCAGCCGGGGTCTTGGTGGCCAGCGCGCCGTGGAAACTCACCACGCCGGCCAGCGGCACACCCTGACGCGCCGCATTCAGCACCACGCCACCGCCGAAGCAGTAACCGATGGCGGCGACTTTATTCTTGTCGGTCTGCGGCTGTTTCTTCAACAGATCCAGCCCGGCCTGAAAGCGCTTGCTGGCGGCATCGGCGTTTTGCGTGGCCGCTTGCATGAACGCCATCGCGTCTTTCGGGTGCTCGGTGTTCTTGCCCTCACCGTACATGTCGATGGCCAGCGCGCTGTAACCAAGCCCGGCCAGATCCCGGGCGCGGCGCTTGGCGTAGTCGTTCAGTCCCCACCATTCATGCACCACCACCACGCCGGGGCGCGGGCCCTTGATCGCGTCGTCGTAGGCGTAGTAACCGATCAGCTTCGTGCCGTCGGCGCTCTGATAGGGGATTTCCTCGGTCTTGATCGCAGCCTGGCTGAGGCTGCTTAAGGCGAGAAGGGCGAGGGTCAATAGCAGGCGCATGATCGGGTCTCCGGACAATAAGGGGTCAAAACAGCCTAGTTCATTTCATTCAGGCGAGGTTCAGAGAGCGTTCAGGGGCGGTACAGGGGAGGCTCAGTAACCTTGCGCCATACCCAAACAGCACTGTGAAAGAGGAAACTCCATGACTCGTTTAAATAAACTGCTGCTGGCTTTTACCGTAATGAGCGCCAGTATCGCGGCCCACGCCGACACCACCAGCAACTTCGCCGGCCTGACCTTTGGCCAGACCAGCGACAAGATCAAGAAATCCAACGCCCTGAACGACAACCTCGGCCACCCGGACGCCACTGCGGCCATCGACGGCAACAACACCTACGGCCTGCGTCTGGGTCAGCAAAACAGCCAGGGTCGCTACTACGCCACGTACGACAACGTGTCGGGCTCGCACAATGGCATTAAACTGCGCCAGGAAAACCTGCTGGGCAGCTACGATCTGTTCTACCCGGTGGGCGGCAGCACCAAGCTGTTCGGCGGTGCCACGGCGGGTCTGACCAAGCTGACCCAGGATTCGCCAGGCTACAGCCGTGACAGCGACATCGGTTACGCCGTCGGCGGTCAGTTCGGTGTGCTGCAGCAAGTCTCGCAGAACACCTCGGTCGAACTCGGTTACCGTTACCTGCGCAGCAACGCCAGCACCGAGATGAAAGAGAGCGGCGGCAGCAAGCAAGGCTCGCTGGACTTGACCAGCAGCGCCCAGACTTACCTGTCGGCCAACTACGCTTTCTAAAGCGCGGCTTGCCCTGGCCCCTGTGGGAGCTAGCCTGCTAGCGATAGCGTCCTGACAGTCGACATCATGGTCGGCTGTCAAATCGCAATCGCTAGCAGGCTAGCTCCCACAATTGGTTGTCTGGAGATTTCGTTTTACCCGGGAGAAGGTTATGAAACTGTTGGTCGTCGAAGATGAAGCGCTGTTGCGCCATCACCTGCAAACCCGCCTGACGGAGAGCGGTCACGTGGTCGAGTCCGTGGCCAACGCCGAAGAGGCGTTGTACCAGACCGGGCAATTCAACTTTGACCTGGCGGTGATCGACCTCGGCCTGCCGGGCATGGGCGGGCTCGACCTGATCCGCCAGTTGCGCTCGGGCGGCAAGACCTTTCCGATCCTGATCCTCACCGCGCGCGGCAACTGGCAGGACAAGGTCGAAGGCCTGGCCGCCGGCGCTGACGATTACGTGGTCAAGCCGTTCCAGTTCGAAGAGCTCGAAGCGCGGCTCAATGCGTTGCTGCGCCGCTCCAGCGGTTTCACCCAGTCGACCATCGTCGCCGGCCCGCTGTTGCTGGACCTCAATCGCAAACAGGCGACCCTCGACGAGCAACCGCTGGCGCTGACCGCCTACGAATACCGGATCCTCGAATACCTCATGCGCCATCACCAGCAAGTGGTGCCCAAGGATCGGCTGATGGAGCAGTTGTACCCGGATGACGACGAGCGCGATCCGAACGTGATCGAAGTGCTGGTCGGCCGTCTGCGTCGCAAGCTCGAAGGCCCGGCCGGGTTCAAGCCGATCGACACCGTGCGTGGCCTCGGCTACCTGTTCAATGAGCGCTGCACTTGATCCGTTCCCTTCGCGTCCGGCTGATGCTCGCCGCCACCACCCTGGCGGTGCTGTTCATGCTCGCGTTGCTCCCGGCGATGCAGGGCGCGTTCAGCCTGGCGCTGCAGGACTCGATCGAGCAGCGACTGGCGTCCGACGTCACCACGCTGATCTCCGCCGCGCGGGTTGAAAACAACCACCTGATGATGCCGGCACAGTTGCCCGACGAGCGCTTCAACCTCACGGACAATCGCCTGCTCGGCTACATCTATGACCGCGAAGGGCATCTGGTCTGGCGCTCGAAGGGCACCCAGGAAGAGAAGATCAACTACACGCCGCGCTACGATGGCCTCGGCAACGAGTTCGCACGGATCCGCGAGGCCAACGGTCAGGAATTCTTCGTCTACGACGTCGAAGTCAAACTGCTCGGCGGCAAAAGCGCGGCCTTCAGTATCGTGGCCCTGCAACCGGTGCGCGAATACGAAACCACCCTCGAAGGCCTGCGGGAAAATCTCTACCTCGGTTTCGGCGCGGCGCTGCTGGTGCTGCTCGCGCTGCTGTGGATCGGCCTGACCTGGGGCCTGAAAGCCTTGCGCCGGCTCAGTCAGGAACTTGACGAAATCGAAGGCGGAACCCTCGAAAGCCTCAGTGAACAACACCCGCGCGAACTGCTGCGCCTGACCGGCTCCCTCAACCGCCTGTTGCACAGCGAACGCCAGCAGCGCAGCCGTTACCGCGACTCCCTCGACGACCTGGCCCACAGCCTGAAAACCCCGTTGGCGGTATTGCAGGGCGTCAGCGAAGACATGGCCCAGCGCCCCGAAGACCGCGACCAGGCCTGGGTGCTGCAAACCCAGATCGAACGCATGAGCCAGCAGATCGGCTACCAGTTGCAACGCGCCAGCCTGCGCAAAAGCGGTCTGGTACGCCATCAGGTGCGCCTGCGCCCGGTGCTGCAAAGCCTGTGCGACACGCTGGACAAGGTCTACCGCGACAAACACGTGCGCGTCGCCTTCGATCTGCCGGAGCACTGTTACGTGCCGATCGAGCAGGGCGCCTTGCTGGAGATGATGGGCAACCTGCTGGAAAACGCCTATCGCCTGTGTTTGAGCGAAGTGCGCATCAGCGTGCGCGAAAGCCATTCCGGAATCGAACTGTGCATCGAAGACGACGGCCCCGGCGTACCACCGGATCAGCGCGCACGGATACTCGAACGCGGCGAACGCCTCGACCGCCAGCACCCGGGGCAGGGGATCGGGCTGGCAGTGGTCAAGGACATCATCGAGAGCTACAGCGCCAAGCTGACCCTGGGGGATTCGCCGATGGGCGGGGCGGCGTTCAGGATTCATTTTCCTGCGGTGTGACGGCCTACTGCTCCTGCGCCCGATACGCCCCCGGCGTCAGCCCCGTCCACTTCTTGAACGCCCGGTGAAACGCCGACGGCTCGGAAAACCCGAGCTGTTCGGCGATCTGTTGCAACGACAGATCGGCCCGCCCCAGGTGATAAATCGCGATGTCCCGCCGCAACTGATCCTTCAATTCCTGAAAACTGGTGCCTTCCTCGCGCAGATGCCGGCGCAGGGTTTGCGGGCTGATGTGCAGGTGTGCGGCCACGGCTTCCAGATCCGGCCAGCGTGCGCTGTCGTGGCTGAGCAAGCGACGCAGTCGGCTGCTCAGGCTGTTGCCGTCGTCCGGGCGGGACAGCAGGTCGGCGGGGGAGCGTTCGAGGAAATGCTTGAGGGTGCGTTCGTCCTGCAACAGCGGCATGTGCAGATAGCGGCTGTGAAACACCAGGCTGCTTTGCGTTGCCGAGAACTCCAGCGGGCAGGAAAACAGCAGGTCGTATTCCGCCCCGTGCGCCGGTTTCGGGTAGCTGAAGCTCGCCTGTTCAAGACGAATCCGCTGGCCGATCAGCCAGCTGCCGAGGCGATGCCAGATCACCAGCAGGCTCTCGCTGAGAAAGTGATCCGGATCCCACAATTGCGCATCGTCGAGGCTCAGGCGCACCCATTCGTCTTCATGGGTCAGGGTCAGGCGCGGGGCTTCGGGGAATAGGCTATAAAACAATAAGCCGCGTTGCAGAGCCTTTTCCAGGCTGCGGCAATGAATGATCGCGTGGCACATCATGGCGAAGCTGCCGGGCTTGCTCGGCGCGTTGCCGAAACCCAGGTATTCGTCGTCCAGGGCCAGCCACAGGTCCTGGATCAACTGGGTGAATTGTTCCGGGGCGATCCGCGCGCGCGGCTCGTCGAGCAGTTCGGGGCTGATGCCCAGTTGCTGCAGCAGGTCCGAATAATCGTAACCCGAGCGCCGCGCGCCACCGAGGGCGGCGCGGGCAAAGTGACTGGCGATGGTACGTTCGCGCATGAGCGGCAGATCCTTCCTCTGGCGACCGATGGTAGCGGCTGCCTTTGATCGGTAACAAGGCGGATTTCCGCCAAATTGTAGGACGAGGTCGGGCGAGTTGGCGGAAATCCGCCACACTTGAGTCACCGAATGGTGACACAGAAAAACTCGAATCCCCTGATATCAAAAGGCTTGCAGCGATTTGCACCAAAGTGGCACGACGTTTGCGATAAGAGCGACAGAAGCGTGCGCCGAGCCGGTCCGGAAAAGCGCCGTTCGACACAACAAATCCCTCCAGTGCAGGAGGGTTCGCAATTCAGGTGTCGCGTTCAACAGATGGATGTTGCAACGCGGGACTCTTGAGGAACTTTGCAATGACGACTCGTCAGCCACTGTACAAATCCCTGTATTTCCAGGTGATCGTTGCCATCGCCATCGGCATCCTGCTCGGTCACTTCTACCCACAGACCGGTGTGGCGCTCAAGCCACTGGGTGACGGGTTCATCAAACTGATCAAAATGGTCATTGCGCCGATCATCTTCTGTACCGTTGTCAGCGGCATCGCCGGCATGCAGAACATGAAATCCGTGGGCAAGACCGGCGGCTACGCGCTGCTGTACTTCGAAATCGTTTCCACCATTGCCCTGCTGATCGGTCTGGTCGTGGTCAACGTTGTGCAGCCGGGCGCCGGCATGCACATCGACGTCACCACCCTGGACGCCTCGAAAATCGCCACTTATGTGACGGCCAGTAAAGACCAGAGCATCGTTGGCTTCCTCCTCAACGTGATCCCGAACACCATCGTCGGCGCATTCGCCACCGGTGACATCCTGCAAGTGTTGATGTTCTCGGTAATCTTTGGCTATGCGCTGCATCGCCTGGGTTCATACGGTCGTCCGCTGCTGGACATGATCGATCGCTTCGCCCACGTGATGTTCAACATCATCAACATGATCATGAAACTGGCGCCACTCGGTGCGCTGGGCGCCATGGCGTTCACCATCGGTGCCTACGGTGTCGGCTCGCTGGTGCAGTTGGGTCAGCTGATGATCTGCTTCTACATCACCTGCGTACTGTTCGTCGTGCTGGTGCTGGGTGCGATCTGCCGGGCTCACGGTTTCAGCGTGTTCAAACTGGTGCGCTACATCCGTGAAGAGCTGTTGATCGTACTGGGTACGTCCTCGTCGGAATCGGCACTGCCACGCATGCTGATCAAGATGGAACGTCTGGGCGCGAAGAAATCGGTGGTAGGTCTGGTCATCCCGACCGGCTACTCGTTCAACCTCGACGGTACCTCGATCTACCTGACCATGGCGGCCGTGTTCATCGCTCAGGCGACCGACACCCACATGGACATCACCCATCAGATCACCCTGCTGCTGGTGCTGCTGCTGTCCTCCAAAGGCGCAGCCGGTGTGACCGGTTCGGGCTTCATCGTACTGGCGGCCACCCTGTCGGCCGTAGGTCACCTGCCGGTGGCCGGTCTGGCGCTGATCCTCGGTATCGACCGCTTCATGTCCGAAGCCCGCGCCCTGACCAACCTGGTCGGCAACGCCGTAGCGACTATCGTCGTGGCCAAGTGGGTCAAGGAGCTGGACACCGACGTGCTGCAATCCGAGCTGGCCTCGGGCGGTCGCGGTATCTCTGACGAGCGTCAAGAAGACGACCTGGGCGTGGCCGAAGGCCCGACCCCGAGCAATGTGAAGTAAGCATCGCTCGAATGGAAAAACCCGCTTCGGCGGGTTTTTTCTTGTCTGCTGTTTGAGCGCAACGGTCAGCGCAACTGATGGATCCGGTAATTGCCCCATCGCCGATGGCTGCCTAGGCTGCATGCATCGTTGATGGAGAATGCCCATGTCTGCACCGCTGGCCTCACTGAAGATTCTGGATTTCTCGACCCTGCTGCCGGGGCCGTTCGCCTCGCTGCTGCTAGCGGACATGGGCGCCGAGGTACTGCGCATCGAATCGCCGAACCGGCTCGACCTGGTGCGGGTGTTGCCGCCTCACGATCACGGCGTCTCGGCCAGTCACGCGTATCTCAACCGCAACAAGCGCAGCCTGGCACTGGACCTCAAGCAGCCCGAAGCGCTGGAGCTGGTGAAGCAGTTGCTGGTGGATTACGACATCGTGCTGGAGCAATTCCGACCCGGAGTGATGGAGCGCCTGGGGCTGGGTTACGAGGCGCTGAAGGCGATCAATCCGAAGCTGATTTACGTATCGATCACCGGTTACGGCCAGACCGGGCCGTACAAGGATCGCGCCGGCCACGACATCAACTATCTGGCGCTGGCGGGGCTCTCCAGTTACACCGGGCGCGCCGGCAGCGGGCCGTTGCCGCTGGGCATGCAGGTAGCGGATGTGGCGGGCGGCTCGCTGCACGGGGTGATCGGTCTGCTGGCAGCGGTGATTTCCCGTCAGCAAACCGGGCAGGGCACCCATCTGGACGTGAGCATGACCGACTGCGCGTTCAGCCTGAACGCCATGGCCGGAGCCGGGTATCTGGCCTGCGGCGAAGAGCCGGGCTGGGAAGAGCAGATGCTCAATGGCGGCAGTTTCTACGATTACTACCGCTCTCGAGACGGGCGCTGGATGTCGGTGGGCAGTCTGGAACCGGCCTTCATGCAGCAACTGTGTGCGGCGCTGGGTCGGCCGGAGCTGGCGGCGCAGGGCTTGTCACCCAGACCCGAGCAACAGCAGGCGCTCAAGGACGCCTTGAAGGTCGAGTTCGAGAAGCATGACTTTGCCGAACTGTGTGAGCTGTTCGCCGGAATCGATGCCTGTGTCGAACCGGTGCTGAATCTGGGCGAGGCGGTGCGCCATCCGCAATTGCAGGCGCGGGAACTGGTGACGCAGGTGCCCCGTGGCGATGGCTCGGCGCAGGCGCAGATCGCTTGCCCGCTGAAGTTTTCCGAGGCGTTGCCGGCGCCACGGCATGTTGGCGCGGCGCTGGGGCAGCATACGGATCAGGTGTTGGCGGAGTTGGGGTTGAGCCCTGAGCGGATTGCCGAGTTGCGGCGGGCAAAGGTCGTTCTCTAGTGCCTGTTGCGGCCTCTTCGTCGGATCGCCGCCCGGACCAAGCCCGCTCCCACAGGTTACGTGTCGTACACAGAGGCTGTGAACACACCGGACACTGTGGGAGCGGGCTTGCCCGCGAAGAGGCCCGACCAGACAACACAAAATCCAGGTTATTCGACCCGCATCTCGCCACTGAACACCAGCGTATTGCGACAGCGCCGGCACAGATACCGCCGCCCCTGCCGGACCAGGCTATGGCGCTGCGCCGAAAACGGAAAATCGCTGTCCGCACACGGGCATTTATAGATGTAGCGGGTCACGCTGCGGCGTTTGACTTCATAGGTGTGACAGCGATCCGGTGGCAATTCGTAGACGCCGCGCATGATCAGTTGCCACTCCTCGCCGTGGGGCTGGATGCGATCGCCGAACAGTTGATGGGCGATCAGGTGTGCGACTTCGTGGGCCACGGTCTGCTTGAGGAAGTGCTCGGTGTTTTCCCGGTACAGCTGCGGATTGAAGCGCAGCAGGTTCTCGTGCAGATGCGCGACCCCGGCTTTTTGCCCGCGCAGCTTGAGGCTCACCACGGGGCGTTTGAAGGGACGTTTGAAAAAGGATTCAGCGAGTTGGAAACAGTCTTCGACGCGGGTATTGAGTTGCTCGGGCATGCTTGATGGATCTCCAGAGGCGTCGAGTATGCCGCAACCCCGGGGCGTTGCGAATCGTCGAACTGCCGAATGGTCGTCGCTCCTTTTCAACCGGCACGAGAAGGCCGCCTTGCGGCGGCCTGTGTTGGCGGATCTTGTTTTTCTCGGGATGAACCGATTGCTAATTGGTGTAGACGGGCCCCACGCCCAGTCCCCAGACGATCACGGTAAACGCCATGATGGCCACCAGCACCACCAGACCCACCGCCAGCACCGAGCTGGAAAACAGGAAGCCCTCGTCGGACGGAATGTTCATGAAGGTCGGCAGGCCCACATACAACAGATACACCGTGTAGCAGATGGCCGCCGTGCCGACGATCATCCCCAGCCACATGTGCGGATAGAGCGCCGCCAGCCCGCCGACGAACAGCGGTGTCGCGGTGTAGGTGGCAAATGCCACGCAACGGGCCAGGCTCGGGTTGGCGTCATAGGTGCGGGCCATCCAGTGCACGAAGGCACCCATGACCGCGACCCCGCCGAGCATTGCCAGATAAGACATGATCGTCATCCACAACGCGCTTTCGACGGTGAGCATCACCGGTGCGCGGTTGCCGATCACCCAGCCGACCTGGGTGGTGCCGATAAAGGCCGAAACAGCGGGGATCGCCGCCAGGATCAGCGTGTGCGTCAGGTACATGTGGCTGATGCTTTCTTCCTGGTCGCCACGGATTTCCTTCCATTCCTGATCGGGGTGGGTAAAAAGTCCCACTACGTGATGGATCATGCCAGTCACTCCTCTCGTTATTGCCATCGCCCCCCAGCGGAGCGCCTACGGGCCAATGCGGCCGAGCAAATACAGGTCTTCAGATTGTGTGCGACCTTATGTCGCAGTATAGAAAGGTCTTAACCGCACAGGTGATAGGGGCTTAGAGCAAATCGCGCTGTAAAACCTCGGGGTAATCGCGTCGAGGTCTGTGTAGAAGGGCGCTGCGAGCGGCGACAACCTGTGGCCACAAGCCCAGTGTTTTTGCGTAAAATGCCCGCCTTTCGTCACACCTCACGGATTTCGCGTCATGGGCACTCTTACGGTCAACCAGAACAAACTGCAAAAGCGCCTGCGCCGCCTGGCGGGCGAAGCCGTCACCGACTTCAACATGATCGAAGACGGCGACAAGGTCATGGTCTGCCTGTCTGGGGGCAAGGACAGCTACACCATGCTCGACGTGCTGATGCACCTGCAGAAGGTTGCACCGATCAAGTTCGAGATTGTCGCCGTGAACATGGACCAGAAGCAGCCGGGTTTCCCCGAACACGTGCTGCCGGCCTACCTGAAAGAGCTGGGCATCGAGTACCACATCGTCGAGAAGGACACCTACTCGGTGGTCAAGGAGCTGATCCCGGAAGGCAAGACCACCTGCTCGCTGTGCTCGCGCCTGCGTCGCGGCACGCTGTACACCTTCGCCGACGAAATCGGCGCGACCAAAATGGCCCTCGGTCATCATCGCGACGACATCGTCGAGACGTTCTTCCTCAACATGTTCTTCAACGGCAGCCTCAAGGCCATGCCGCCGAAGCTGCGCGCCGATGACGGGCGCAACGTGGTGATCCGTCCGCTGGCCTACTGCAACGAGAAAGACATCCAGGCCTACTCGGACTTCAAGCAATTCCCGATCATCCCGTGCAACCTCTGCGGTTCCCAGGAAAACCTGCAGCGTCAGGTGGTCAAGGAAATGCTGGTGGACTGGGAACGCAAGACCCCGGGCCGTACCGAGAGCATTTTCCGCAGCTTGCAGAACGTGATCCCGTCGCAACTGGCCGACCGTAACCTGTTTGACTTCACCAGCCTGAAGATCGACGAGACCGCCGCTTCGCGTTTCGTCAACGTCGTAAACCTGTAAGCCGTACCCATTGTGGGAGCCAGCCTGCTGGCGATTGCGGTGTGCCAGCCCTACATGGGTGACTGACACTGCGCTATCGCCAGCAGGCTGGCTCCCACATTGGTTTTTCGTTTCATTCAAAAGGAGAGGGCATGCGCGACTACAAGTGGCTGCACGAATACTGTCTGAACCGCTTCGGTTCGGCGGCTGAACTGGAAGCCCATCTGCCCGTTCCCAAGACCCCGGCGCAACTGCGCAAGATCAGCGACGACCGTTATCTCTCGACCATGGCCCTGCGGGTATTTCGCGCCGGGCTCAAGCACAGTCTGGTGGACGCCAAGTGGCCGGCCTTCGAAGAAGTGTTCTTCAAGTTCGACCCGGAAAAGGTCGTGCTGATGAGTGCCGAACACCTTGAACGGCTGATGCAGGATGCGCGGATCATCCGTCACCTGGGCAAGCTGAAAAGCGTGCCGCGCAATGCGCAGTTCATTCTGGACGTCGAGAAAGAGAAGGGCAGTTTCGGTGCGTTGCTGGCCGACTGGCCGGTGACCGACATCGTCGGTTTGTGGACCTACCTGAAAAAGCACGGCCATCAATTGGGCGGGCTGTCGGCGCCGCGGTTCCTGCGGATGGTTGGCAAGGACACCTTTGTGCCGAGCTACGACGTGGTCGCGGCGTTGAATGCACAGAAGATCGTCGACAAGGCACCCACCAGCCTGCGGGATCTGGCGACTGTGCAGAACGCGTTCAACCAGTGGCATGAAGAGAGTGGCGGACGGCCGATGAGCCAGATCTCGATGATGCTGGCTTACACCGTCAACCATTGAGCTCAGAGTGATCGTTCCCACGCTCTGCGTGGGAATGCATAAAGAGACGCTCCGCGTCTCAGGGACGCAGAGCGTCCCGGGCGGCATTCCCACGCGGAGCGTGGGAACGATCCCGAAACCGGTGGGAGCTGGCTTGCCAGCGATAGCGGTCTGTCAGGCGACGGAGATTTCGCCTTCGCCCGCCAGTTTGCGATTCAGCTGATACCGCCAGCGCACATACAGCAACGCCGAGCAGAACACCGCCAGACTGGCGATCATCTCCAGCACGCCAAACAGCTGCCGGCTCGGGTCGTATGCGGCCAGCGCGCCCTTGATGAAATACAGGTTCACCACAAAGCACATCCACGAATGCCCGCGTGCGCTGCCCATGATCATGCCCGGTGCGAGCACGATCCACGGGATCAGCTCGATCAGCAGAATCACCCACGGCCGCGCGCCGTGCAGGTCGGCGAACACCAGGTAATAAGCGGCGAGCAATCCAGCCAGGCCGAAAAAGCACAGCAGACTGATCACCCGCATGGCCCGCACCCGTGGCTCCAGCCATTCGACGGCGGGCAGGACTTTCGGCTTTTTGGCCATCTCAGTTCCCCAGCTTCTGGGCGGTCTTGGCCAGACGTGCACCGAGGGCGCGGCACAGCGCCACTTCGTGCTGATCGAGACCGCTTTTGCCGTCGGCCCCAGCGTGATGGCTGGCGCCGTAAGGCGTGCCGCCGCCCTGGGTTTCCAGCAGCGCCGATTCGCTGTAAGGCAGGCCGGTGATCAGCATGCCGTGGTGCAGCAGCGGCAGCATCATCGACAGCAGGGTGGTTTCCTGACCACCGTGCAGGCTGGCGGTGGAGGTGAACACTCCGGCCGGCTTGCCGACCAGTGCGCCGGTCAGCCACAGGTTGCTGGTGCCATCGAGGAAGTACTTGAGCGGCGCGGCCATGTTGCCGAAACGGGTCGGGCTGCCGAGGGCCAGGCCGGCGCAGTTCTTCAGGTCATCCAATGTGGCGTACAGCGCGCCTTCATCCGGAATGTCCGGTGCCACGGCTTCACACTCGGTGGAGATCGCCGGCACGGTGCGCAGGCGTGCTTCGAGGCCCGCCTGCTCGACGCCACGGGCGATCTGCCGGGCCATCTCGTTGGTCGAGCCGCTGCGGCTGTAATACAGAACCAGAATGTACGGCGCACTCACGGCAGCAGCTCCAGGATCTGCTCCGGTGGACGGCCGATAATGGCTTTGTCGCCGGCTTCGAGAATCGGTCGCTCCATCAGCTTCGGATGGGCCGCGACGGCTTCGATCAATTGCTGCTCGGTGAGACTGGCATCGGCCAGGTTCAAGGTCTTGTATTCGTCTTCGCCGGTGCGCAGCAGTTGCCGTGCGCTGATTCCGAGCTTGCCGAGCAAAGCCTTGATCTGCGCGGCGTCCAGCGGCGTTTCGAGGTAGCGCACCACGTTTGGCGTCAGGCCACGGGCTTCGAGGAGTTCGAGCGCACCGCGGGATTTCGAGCAGCGCGGGTTGTGATAAAGCGTCAGATCGGTCATGGGCGGGTCGCTTCTTGCGTAGAGTGGCGGCTATTCTAACTGTGCAGCGCGCAATCCAGAACCTTGGGAGGCGGTGGGTCGCAGGCGCATTCAATTTTTCACAAGGAACACGACATGACACGGGCACTGGCAGCGGCATTGACGATCATCGGGGCGTTGATGCTGGGGGGCTGCGGTAACGACTACGGCATCGACCAGAACGGGCAGAAAGTGGCGTCCGAGCGCCTCGACAAACAATGGGTCGTGCTGAACTATTGGGCCGAATGGTGCGGCCCGTGCCGCACGGAAATCCCGGAACTCAATCATTTGGCCGAAGAGCTCAAGGGCAAGAAGATCGGCGTGTTCGGGGTCAACTTCGACAATGTGCAGGGTGAAGAGCTGAAGAGCGCCAGCGAAAAACTGGGCATCAAATTCACGGTGCTGGCGCAGGATCCGTCGGAACTGTTCGAGCTGCCGCGCAGTGAGGCCTTGCCGGTGACCTACATCATCGACAACAAGGGCAAGGTGCGGGAACAGTTGCTGGGCGAGCAGACAGCGGCGGGGGTGATGGCGAAGCTTGAGGCGTTGCAGGCGACCAACTGATTCGCCTTGGCTGATCATTCCCACGCCGGAGCGCGGGAATGATCAAGGGGCGATCTGAAGATCAGCCTTCTTCCAGCCACCAGCGCAGCGGCTTGCCTTCGGCGGGCCAGAAGCGCATCTGCTCGATCGGCGAGATGTCCCAGCGCTCAACATGCTCCAGGGCCTGGAGGAAGCGTTGCTCCTGCTCCATGAGCGCCGGTGCGCAGAGTTTGCGGGTCTTGCCGATCTTGCCGAAGCTCAGCTTGTCGCCTTCCAGAGTGTACGGCGCGAACCAGTGGTTGCAGCCGCCATTGCCATACGCCCGGCCATCATCGCCAAGGGTCACGGTCAGGTGGCTGTAGTCCATCAGCGGACGCTCGCCGATCCATTCCAGAATGTAGCTGCGGTTCTGTTGCAGTTGCACAGGCTCCGCGGCGCAACCCATCAGGCCGGCGCCGACAACAGCGGTCAGGGCCAGGTGTTTCATCACGCCGGCTCCTGGCATTTCGGGCACAGGTGCTTGTCGCCAACGGCTTTCCAGCCGAGCTCGGCGATGCGTGCGGTGGCGGCCGGTTTTTCCGCAGGCTTGCCCAACTTGGCGTCCACGGCGAATTCGAAGCTCAGCTCCCTGGCGCAGCTGTCGCAGTTGACCTGCCAGGTGTGGATCGCCAGCTCACCAAACACCGGGCCGGTGGTCATGGCAGTCCATTGACCCGGCGGGTTGATCAGGTGGCGGACGGTGTCGACGGTCAGGCGCATGGACAAGTCCTTGCTGCCTTTGAGGGTTACGACCAGCACGTCGCCGATGCGGATCGAGCCACCGTTGCCGGTGACCTGATAACGGCCCGGAACCAGGGCGCGGCATTCGGTGAGGGTGTGTTGCGGGTTCATCAGGGTGTAGCGGAAATCGTGTTCGACCATGGGTCCTCCAAATATGCGCGACATGCTAGCACGGGCTTGATTGCAGAATGATGCGCGCGTGCGACCTTCGATCCGGTTCAAATCGACACCGCAGTCGTGGCAAACTGCCGCCTTCATTTTCAAGGAACGGAACATGGCGCTGATCGAATGTTATGAATGCAAGCGGAGCATCAGCTCCGAAGCCACGGCATGCATTCATTGCGGGGCCCCGCTGGCAGAGGCGCCTGCTTCGCACGCCCAGACGGGCACGTCGACAATTTCCTTTGGCAGCCTGCCGCGCAACAAGGCCGTGCCCGAGGCTTATGTCCCGCCGCCGGCACCCGAGCGGCCGAAGATCATGCCGGCCGCTGCGGGGCGACGCCGTCGTTCGCAGCCGGTCGAGCCGGTGCTGAACCCGGACGGCTCGCGCCCGGTGGAAGGCTGGCTGAAGATCATGGCGTTTCTGATGCCGCTGGTGTTTGTCTGGTTCCTGCTGCGCAACGGGCACTCCCTCAAGCAGCGTTTACTGGGGTTCGGCTGGCTGGCGCTGTTGATCCTGTGCGTAGCGATTACCCCGACGCCGCCTCCGGTCTGAGTCCGACCGTTCAGCCCTCGACCTGGTTCTGCGGCGTACCCGCCGCCCAGGTCGCGATGTTGTGCAGGGTGGTCGCGGCAATCGCGCCCAGCGCCTCATGGGTCAGAAACGCCTGATGCGCGGTGACGATCACATTGGGGAACGTCAGCAGCCGCGCCAGCACGTCGTCCTGTAGCGGCAGGTCGGAACGGTCCTCGAAAAACAGCTGCGCTTCCTCTTCATACACATCCAGTCCCAGATAACCGAGCTGGCCGTCCTTCAAGGCGTCGATCAGCGCTGGCGTGTCCACCAGACCGCCGCGCCCGGTGTTGATCAGCATCGCCCCCGGTTGCATGTGCGCCAGCGAATTGCGGTTGATCAGGTGTCTGCTCTGCTCGTTGAGCGGGCAGTGCAGGCTGATGATCCGTGCTTGCGCCAGCAGATCCGGCAGGTTCAGGTAGCGCGCGCCCAACGCTTCGACGGCGGGATTCGGATAAGGGTCGTAGGCCAGCAGTTCGCAGCCAAAGCCGTGCATGATTTTCGCGAAGGTCGCGCCGATCTGTCCGGTGCCGACGATGCCGACCGTCTTGCCCACCAGATCGAAACCGGTAAGACCGTGCAGGCTGAAATCGCCTTCGCGGGTGCGGTTGTAGGCGCGATGCAGGCGCCGGTTGAGGGCGAGGATCAACGCCACCGCATGCTCGGCCACCGCGTGGGGCGAGTAGGCTGGTACACGCACGACGGCCAGTCCGAGGCGTTTGGCGACGGCCAGATCCACATGGTTGTAGCCGGCGGAACGCAAGGCGATCAAGCGTGTGCCGCCGGCCGCCAGACGTTCCAGCACCGGCGCGCTCAGGTCATCGTTGATGAAGGCGCAGACTACCTCGTGATGTTCGGCCAGCGCCGCCGTGTCGAGACTGAGCCGGGCCGGCTGAAAGTGCAGTTCGATCCCGGCCGGGCATTCGGCGGCGAGGAAACTGTCGCGGTCGTAGGTCTGGCTGCTGAAAACGATCGTGCGCATGAAATCCTCCTGGAGCATCGACGCGGGCGCAATTCACCCGCGACAACTGTAGCCGCGTCGGCGTTGACCGGCATTGCCGTGGATCAGGCGCTGATCTTCGCCTGGGCCGCCAGACGATTGATCGCCCGTTCCAGCTCGTCCAGCGCGGTCGAGGCCTTGGGGTCCTGCTGCTTGAGCAGGGTTTCGCTGCGCTGGCAGGCGGCGCGCAATTGCGGCACGCCGCAGTAACGGGTGGCGCCATGCAGGCGGTGCACCCGTTCCAGCAGACCGTTCTGATCCTGACTGTCGCGGGCGGTGCGAATGGCTTCGCGATCGGCCTCGAGCGAGGCCAGCAGCATCGCCAGCATGTCCGCCGCCAGATCCGCCTTGCCGGCGGCCAGGCGCAAACCTTCTTCGTGATCGAGAATCGGCAGTTCCTGATTGCCCAGCAGGCTTTCGCCGCCACGGTCCGGCGCCTGATTGCGCAGCGCCAGGCCGGTCCACTTCAGCACCACCTGCGCCAGTTGCCGCTCGCTGATCGGCTTGGTCAGGTAGTCGTCCATGCCGCTTTGCAGCAGCGCGCGTTTTTCATTGGCCATGGCGTGGGCGGTGAGGGCGACGATCGGCAGCGGCGTGCAGTGCCGCTCGCTTTCCCACTGGCGAATCGTCTCGGTGCTCTGGCGTCCGTCCATGCCGGGCATCTGCACGTCCATCAGCACCAGATCGAAGGTTTCGTTCTGCACTGCCTTGACTGCGGCATAACCGCTTTCCACGGCCAGCACCTTGGCGCCCATGTCTTCGAGCAGCGTCTGCACCAGCAACAGGTTGGCCGGGTTGTCGTCGACGCACAGCACTTTCGGCGCGCGGCTCGACAACGGTTCGCCCGGTTCGCTGCGCTGCTGGCGCGGGTTGACCATGTCCGACAAGGCCCGGCGCAGTTTGCGGGTGCAGGCCGGTTTCGATTGCAACTGACTGTGAGGGTTGGGCACCGAAAGGTGATAGAGCGTCAGCTCGGTGGTCGGGCACAACACCAGCACCCGGCAACCGAGGTGCTCAAGGTCCCAGATGTGCTGGTTGAGGCGCTCCGGCGGCATGTCGTTACTGGTGATGCCGAGCACCGCCAGATCGATGGCCTGATCGGTCTGATGGGCGCCGGTAACGCCATTGGTCAGGCTTTCCAACGTGTTGAACGGCGTGACATCGAGGCCGCAGTCTTCCAGCTGATGTTGCAGGGCCTGACGCGCCAGTTCGTGATTTTCCAGCACCGCCACACGGCGCCCGAGCAACGGCGCGGCGGGCAGGTCTTCGGCATCGTCGCGGGTCTTGGGCAGGTTCAGGCTGATCCAGAATTCCGAACCTTCACCCGGGGTGCTGTCGACGCCGATTTCGCCGCCCATCTGTTCGATCAGGCGCTTGGAAATCACCAGCCCCAGACCCGTGCCGCCGGGTTGGCGCGACAGTGAGTTGTCAGCTTGGCTGAAGGCCTGGAACAACGCGCGCACGTCCTGGTTCGACAAACCGATGCCGGTGTCCTGAATACTGATGCGCAACTGCACGCTGTCGTCGTTTTCTTCTTCGAGCATGGCGCGGGCGACGATGGTGCCTTCGCGGGTGAACTTGATCGCGTTACTCACCAGGTTGGTCAGGATCTGCTTGAGCCGCAGCGGATCACCGACCAGCGACAGCGGTGTATCGCGGTACACCAGACTCACCAGTTCCAGCTGCTTGGCGTGCGCGGCGGGGGCGAGGATGGTCAGGGTGTCCTGTAACAGGTCGCGCAGGTTGAACGGAATATGGTCGAGCACCAGTTTGCCGGCCTCGATCTTCGAGAAATCGAGGATCTCGTTGATGATCCCCAGCAGGCTGTCGGCGGATTTTTCGATGGTGCCCAGGTAGTCGAGCTGGCGCGGGGTCAGTTCGCTTTTCTGCAACAGGTGGGTGAACCCCAGAATGCCGTTGAGCGGCGTGCGGATCTCGTGGCTCATGTTGGCGAGGAATTCGGATTTGATCCGGCTCGCTTCCAGCGCTTCCTTGCGGGCGAGGTCCAGCTCGATGTTCTGGATCTCGATGGTTTCCAGGTTCTGGCGCACGTCTTCGGTGGCCTGATCGACGCTGTGCTGCAATTCTTCCCGGGCGTTCTGCAGGGTGCCGGCCATGCGGTTGATGCCGGACGCCAGTTCATCCAGTTCCTGACTGCCCAGCGGTGGCAGGCGGGTTTCCAGATGACCGTCCTTGAGCTGGGCGACGGCCTGTTTGATCTGGCTCAGCGGGCGGTTGATCGTGCGGCCCATGCGCAAGGCCAGCAGCGCGGCGCCGGCCAGCCCCGCACCAATCAGCAACAGACTGGCGAACAGGCTTCGGTAGCCGCGCAACAACATGCCGTTGTGCGACAGCTCCAGTTCAACCCAGCCGAGCAGGCGGTCGGATTCTTGCGGGATCAGCTCGCCGGCGAGGTTGCGGTGTTTGCCGAAGACCGGCAGCAGATAGCGGGTGGCATCGTTGCCGCTGCGTCGCAGCAGGTGCGCGCTGTCACCGCTCGGCGCCTGATTGAGCATGGTCGGGCCGGCGTGGGCGAGAGGAGAGCGGTCGGGCGCGAGGAAGGTCACGGCGCGCACGTCTGGTTGTTCGAGGGACTGGGTGGCGATGCGCTCGAGCAGTTCGGCATCGCCGTGGCCCATGGCCGGTGCCACCAGCGGAGCCAGTTGCTCGGCGATCATTTCGCCGCGCTGCATCAGTTGAGCTTGCAGGTCGGATTGCTGCGTCCAGGTGAAGTACCCGCCCAGCACCAGTGCCATCAGGCTGGTCGGCAACAGGGTCAGCAACAATACGCGACCTTTGATTCCCAGTTTCTTGAGCACGCCTTTCTCCTGCATCCCGCTGATCGTTGACTCACACGTGCGTCCGGCACGCGGTATCGGCGCAGTGTAGCGATTTGCTTGCGGGCAATCTTGGGAAAAATGATGTCGTGGTTGTTCACTCTCAGGCCGGTCATCTGTCCGACAGGTCAAGCTTGGGTTGCCGGGCGCCGGGCAATCTTGAATAATCGCCCAACTGAGAATTATTTGCAGATAGTCATGACTCCTGTCTCTATTGGCCAACCCCGCATTCTTTCCATCGAAGACGATCCCGTCCTCGGTGCCTATGTCCATGAACAACTGGGCCGCAGCGGCTTCCAGGTCACCTGGTGCCAGAACGGCAGCGAAGGCCTGAGCATTGCCCGGCGCCAGCCGTTCGATGTGGTGTTGATGGATATTCTGTTGCCGGGGCTGGATGGATTGAATGTCCTGACTCAACTGCGTCAGAGCCATTCCACCCCGGTGCTGCTGATGTCGGCGCTGGGTGCCGAGGCCGACCGTATCAGCGGTTTCCGCCTCGGCGCCGATGACTACCTGCCCAAACCTTTCAGCATGGCCGAGTTACATGTGCGCATCGAGGCGATCCTGCGGCGCGTCGCGCTCGACCGGCGCCCGGCTGTCGCCGCCCCGGTGATGCCGGCCAGCGGGCTGCGTTTCGACGACGAGCAGTGCGATGTGTTCTACCGTAATCAACCGGCCGGCCTGACCCGCAGCGAATACCGTCTGCTGGAAACCCTCAACCGCAACGACGAGGAAGTGCTGAGCAAGGCCTTCCTTTATCAGCACGTTCTGCAACGCGGCTATGCGGCCCACGACCGCAGCCTCGACATGCACATCAGCCAGATCCGCCGCAAACTCAAGTCAGTCTGCTACACCGAGCGGGAAGTGCGCACGGTGTGGGGCAAGGGTTACGTCCTGAGTGCCATCGATGAAAGTGTCTGACCTGCCGGGCCGGCACTCGCTGTTCTGGAAACTCGCCTGCCTGTTGGTGGCGTTCTGTCTGTTGATGATCTGGCTGAGCTGGTCCTGGGGCCGGTACATGGAGCAGCGCAACCAGTTCCTCTCCGACGACGCCCGTCGCACGCTGAGCCGTTATGCCTCCGAGGCCGAGCGCGCCTGGCAGCAGGGCGGGCGCGATGGCATCGATAGCTGGTTACAGAGCATGGAGTTGCGCGAAGCCGGCTGGGTCGGCGTGATCGGCGGCAACCTGCAGTCGCTGGGCAGCCAGCCGTTGAACGCTCAAGAGCTTCAACGCCTGACCTTCCTGCGCGGCCTTGACTGGCCGATTCACAAAAAGGGCCGGCCGTGGCTGCGGGTTCCATTTCCCACTGACCCGACCGCCGGCAGTCTGGTGATCGAGTTGCCCGAGCGATTTCTGCCGGGCAAATACCGGGTGTTCTGGCGCGTCATCACCAACGGGGTGATTCCAGGTCTGTTCACCTTGCTGCTGTGCGTCGGTCTGTATCGCCTGCTCGTGGTGCCGCTGAACAATCTGCGCGAGCAGGCCAATGCGTGGCGTGCCGATCAATTGAATGTGCGGTTGTCGAGCGGCATCACCCAGCGGCCCGATGAGCTTGGCGAACTGGCCCGTGCTTTCGACTCGATGTCCGAACGCCTGCAATCCACCGTGGCCCTGCAACAGCAACTGTTGCGCGACCTGTCCCACGAACTGCGCACGCCCCTGAGTCGGTTGCGGGTCGCCAGCGAAAGCGAGCAGCAGCTGCAACCGCTGCGCGAACGTATCGGTCGCGAAGTCGACGTGATGCAGCGATTGGTGGAGGACACCCTGCAGTTGGCCTGGCTCGACACCGAACGCGCGCCGTTGCCGGACGAAGCGATCCAGATTCAGGCGCTGTGGGAAATGCTCACGGAAAACGCCTGCTACGAAAGCTGCTGTCCGATGGGGCAGTTGCAGTGCGGGGTGGAGGCCTCGTGCTGGGTGCGCGGCAATCTCAACACCCTGGCCCAGGCACTGGAAAACATTCTGCGTAATGCGATTCGACATTCGCCACCGGGCGGCATCGTGCGGCTCGATGGTCGACGGGATGGCGATTACTGGCACCTGTGGCTGGAGGACGAGGGTGGCGGCGTGGCCGAGGCGGATCTGGAGCGGATCTTCTCGCTCTTCATCCGACTCGACGGCTCGCGGCCGGGGGACGGTGGATTTGGTCTGGGCCTGAGCATCGCGAGGAACGCGGTGCAACGCCAGGGCGGAACCCTGTGGGCCGAGAACGGCCCGTCGGGATTGCGCTTGAATCTGCGGTTGGTGGCGGATGACAGTGCTGTCAGTCCCGACGTCTTCGCTGGCAAGCCAGCTGCCACAGTGGACATGAGCCGCCCGCAGATCGTTTGAGCTGCACAAGAAAGTGTCAGCGCTGCTGACACTATTTAAAAGTCGCACCACTGGCGCGACTTTTATTGCTTATTCCAAGAAACCATAAGCACCACACTTTGCGTGATATGGCCTGCGCAGGTTTGCCGGTATGATAGGCGCCCCCGCAGTCCGGATTGCGAAAAAACGCCATGACCTTGCAGTACCCAACCATCGCCGATTGCGTCGGCAACACGCCGCTGGTGCGTTTGCAGCGCCTGCCCGGTGTCACCAGCAACACCCTTTTGCTCAAGCTCGAAGGGAACAACCCGGCGGGTTCGGTCAAGGATCGTCCGGCGCTGTCGATGATCACCCGTGCCGAGTTGCGCGGGCAGATCCACGAAGGCGATACGCTGATCGAAGCGACTTCGGGCAACACCGGGATCGCCCTGGCGATGGCCGCCGCGATCAAGGGTTACAAGATGATCCTGATCATGCCGGACAACTCCAGTGCCGAGCGTAAGGCGGCGATGACCGCTTACGGCGCGCAGCTGATTCTGGTCAGCCAGGAAGAGGGCATGGAAGGCGCTCGCGATCTCGCCCAGCGGATGGAAGCCGAAGGCCGTGGCAAGGTGCTGGATCAGTTCGCCAACGGCGACAATCCTGAAGCGCACTACACCACCACCGGCCCGGAAATCTGGCGTCAGACCCAGGGCTCCATCACCCATTTCGTCAGCTCCATGGGTACCACCGGCACCATCATGGGCGTGTCGCGCTACCTCAAGGAGCAGAACGACAAGGTGCAGATCGTCGGCCTGCAACCGATGGAAGGCTCGGCCATTCCCGGCATCCGCCGCTGGCCGCAGGAATACCTGCCGAAGATCTACCAGGCCGACCGCGTTGACCGCATCGTCGACATGGCGCAAAGCGAAGCCGAGGACGTCACCCGGCGTCTGGCCCGCGAAGAAGGCATCTTCTGTGGCGTGTCCTCGGGCGGTGCGGTGGCAGCGATGCTGCGCCTGTCCAAAGAAGTTGAACACGCGGTGATCGTCGCGATCATCTGCGACCGTGGCGACCGTTACCTGTCGACCGGCATTTTCGACGCGCCCAACTGATGGCCAAGCATGAGAGAGGCCTGCGCTTCCAGCCCACCGGCGGCAGCAAGGCCGCGCAAATCCCGACCGGCAAAAAGCAGCGTCTGAGCATCGAGCGCCTGGCCAATGACGGTCGCGGCATCGCGTTTTTTGAAGGCAAGACCTGGTTCGTCCTCGGCGCCCTCGCCGGTGAAGAGGTCGAAGCGCGGGTGCTCGGCGCCCACGGCAAAGTGGTCGAGGCGCGTACCGAGCGCGTGTTCAGCGCCAGTCAATTGCGTCGTCCCACACCTTGTCAGCATGCCGGACGTTGCGGTGGTTGCAGCGTTCAGCATCTGCCCCACAACGAACAGCTTGCCCTGAAACAGCGCATGCTCGCCGAGCAGTTGTCGCGAGTCGCCGGTGCCGAGCCCGAAGAGTGGGCGGCGCCGTTGACCGGCCCCGAATTCGGCTACCGTCGCCGCGCCCGGATCGCCGTGCGCTGGGACAGCAAGGCCAAACAGCTTGAAGTCGGTTTCCGTGCCGCCGGCAGTCAGGACATCGTCGCGATCAGCGAATGCCCGGTGCTGGTACAGCCCTTGCAACCGATCATGGCCCGTTTGCCGGAGATGCTGCGGCGCTTGAGCAAGCCTCAGGCGCTGGGGCATGTCGAACTGTTCAGCGGCTCGTCACTCGCCGTCCTGCTGCGTCACGTGGCGCCGCTGTCCGAGGCCGACCTGACGATCCTCAAGGATTTCTGCGCGTTCCATGAAGCGCAGCTCTGGCTGCATGGCGAAGGCGAACCGCAGCCAGTGGATGATGCACAGTCGCTCGGTTACCGCCTGGAACAATGGGACCTGCAACTGGCCTACCGGCCGGGGGATTTCATCCAGGTCAACGCCGGGGTCAACGAGGCCATGGTCGCCCAGGCGCTGGACTGGTTGAAACCGACGAGCGATGAGCGCGTGCTCGACCTGTTTTGCGGTCTCGGCAACTTCGCCCTGCCGCTGGCGAAAGCTGCGCGTGAAGTGGTGGCGGTCGAAGGCGTGCAGACCATGGTCGATCGCGCGGCGGCCAATGCCGCTAGCAACAATTTGCATAACACAAAGTTTTTTCAGGCCGATTTATCCCAGCCTTTGACCGATGCCCAGTGGATCGGAAACGGCTTTTCTGCGGTACTCTTGGACCCACCGCGCGACGGTGCTTTCGAGGTGGTGCGCAAGCTGGCGGCCTTGGGCGCCAAACGGTTGGTGTACGTGTCGTGCAACCCTGCAACTCTGGCGCGCGATACGGTCGAATTGATCAAGCAGGGCTACCGGTTAAAACGTGCCGGGATTCTCGATATGTTTCCTCAGACGGCACATGTCGAGGCCATGGCGTTATTTGAAGCGAGCCAGGATGGCTCGTCTGATCCGACTGGTCGTCCGTAGCGCTCGCCTTGGCCCCGCGAGCGCGAACGGGCATTGACGGTCAGTGATTTGACGCATTGAATCTGCGTCGTAGGGAAGGTAAAGCAAGATGGTACAGGTGAGAGCACACCAGCCGATCAACACTGACGGCAGTATCAATCTCGAGGCTTGGCTCGATCACGCGGTCAGTGTCGATCTGGCACTGGATCGCGAAGCCTTGAAAGAGGCCTGCGAGTACGCTCGCCAGGCCGAGCAGCAATCCAATGCCGCGAAGAATCTCTGGTCCGAAGGCAGCGGCAGTTTCAGCACGGGCCTTGAGATCGCCGAGATCCTCGCCGACCTCAAGCTCGATCAGGATTCGCTGGTTGCCGCGGTTCTGTATCGCGGCGTACGCGAAGGTCAGATTGAACTCGCAGCGGTCAGCCAGCGCTTCGGCCCGGTGGTCGCCAAGCTGATCGACGGCGTGCTGCGCATGGCGGCGATCAGTGCCAGCCTCAGCCCGCGCCAGTCGATGGTGCTTGGCACCCAGGGCCAGGTGGAAAACTTGCGCAAGATGCTGGTGGCGATGGTCGACGACGTGCGTGTCGCGCTGATCAAACTCGCCGAACGCACCTGTGCGATCCGCGCGGTGAAAACCGCCGACGACGAAAAACGTAACCGGGTCGCCCGGGAAGTGTTCGACATCTATGCGCCGCTCGCGCATCGACTCGGCATCGGTCATATCAAATGGGAACTGGAGGACCTGTCCTTCCGTTACCTGGAGCCCGATCAATACAAACAGATTGCCAAGCTGCTGCATGAGCGGCGGCTCGACCGCGAGCGTTTCATCGCCGACGTGATGACCCAGCTCAAGGACGAACTGCAGGCCACCGGCGTCGAAGCCGACATCAGCGGCCGGGCCAAACACATCTATTCGATCTGGCGCAAAATGCAGCGCAAGGGTCTGGAGTTCAGCCAGATCTACGACGTGCGTGCGGTGCGCGTGCTGGTGCCGGAAATGCGCGACTGCTACACCGCGCTCGGTATCGTCCACACCCTGTGGCGGCACATCCCGAAAGAGTTCGACGACTACATCGCCAACCCGAAAGAGAACGGCTACCGCTCGCTGCACACGGCGGTAATCGGCCCGGAAGGCAAGGTGCTGGAAGTCCAGATCCGGACCCATTCGATGCACGAAGAGGCCGAACTCGGTGTCTGCGCGCACTGGCGCTACAAGGGCACCGACGTCAAGTCCGGCTCCAATCACTACGAAGAGAAAATCTCCTGGCTGCGTCAGGTGCTCGAGTGGCACGAGGAGTTGGGCGACATCGGTGGTCTCGCCGAACAGCTGCGGGTCGATATCGAGCCGGACCGGGTCTACATCTTCACCCCGGACGGTCACGCCATCGACTTGCCGAAGGGCGCGACGCCGCTGGACTTCGCCTACCGCGTACACACCGAAATCGGCCACAACTGCCGTGGCGCGAAGATCAACGGGCGCATCGTTCCGCTCAACTACAGCCTGCAGACCGGTGAACAGGTCGAGATCATCACCAGCAAGCACGGCACTCCGAGCCGCGACTGGCTGAACCCGAACCTGGGCTACGTCACCACGTCCCGGGCGCGGGCGAAGATCGTGCACTGGTTCAAGTTGCAGGCGCGCGACCAGAACGTCGCGGCGGGCAAGACCCTGCTCGAGCGCGAGCTCAATCGCCTCGGCCTGCCGGCGGTGGATTTTGACAAGCTGGCCGACAAGGCCAACATGAAAACCGCCGAAGACATGTTCGCCGCCCTCGGTGCCGGCGACCTGCGTCTGGCGCAACTGGTCAATCTGGCGCAACAACTGGTCGAGCCGGAACGCGGCAACGAACAGCTGGAGCTGATTCCGCGCAAGGCCACCGGCTACAAACCGGGCAAGCGCGGCGACATTCAGATCCAGGGCGTCGGCAACCTGATGACCCAGATGGCCGGCTGCTGCCAGCCGTTGCCGGGCGATGCGATCGTCGGTTACATCACCCAGGGCCGTGGCGTGAGCATTCACCGCCAGGACTGCGCCTCGGTGTTGCAACTGGCCGGGCGCGAGCCGGAGCGGATCATCCAGGTCAGCTGGGGCCCGGTGCCGGTGCTCACCTATCCGGTGGACATCGTCATCCGCGCCTACGATCGTTCCGGTCTGCTGCGTGACGTCTCGCAGGTGCTGCTCAACGAGCGGATCAACGTGCTGGCGGTCAACACCCGCTCGAACAAGGAGGACAACACCGCGCTGATGTCCCTGACCATCGAGATTCCGGGTCTGGACGCGCTGGGGCGGTTGCTGGGGCGGATTTCCCAGTTGCCGAACATCATCGAAACGCGGCGTAACCGGACTCCATGAAACCGACCTACAGCCTTGACGACCTGCTGCACCTGATGAACCGTCTGCGTGACCCGCAGTATGGTTGCCCGTGGGATATCAGGCAGACTTACGCGACCATCGTTCCACACACCCTTGAAGAGGCCTACGAAGTCGCCGACGCCATCGAGCGCGGCGACTTCGACCACTTGCAGGGCGAGTTGGGCGATCTGCTGTTTCAGGTGGTGTATTACAGCCAGTTGGCCCGGGAAGAAGGGCGATTCGAATTCGCCGGCGTGGTCGACGGCATCACCCGCAAACTGATCCGTCGTCATCCGCATGTGTTCCCCACTGGCGATCTGTATGCGTCGCTGGACGTGCCGCGTCTGAGTGAAGAGCAGGTCAAGCAGCGCTGGGAGGAAATCAAGGCCGAGGAGCGCGCCGGGAAATCCACCGAGCCGCAGCAACTGTCACTGCTCGACGATGTGCCTGCTGCGTTGCCGGCATTATCCCGCTCGGCCAAGTTGCAGAAGCGCGCCGGTCAGGTCGGTTTCGACTGGCCGGATGCCTTGCCGGTGCTGGACAAGGTCCGTGAAGAGCTCGATGAAGTGCTCGAAGCCATGTCCGAAAATGACCCGCAAGCGGTGGCCGACGAGATCGGTGACCTGCTGTTTTCCGTGGTCAATCTGGCCCGGCACCTGAAGGTCGATCCGGAAACCGCATTGCGTGGCGCCAACGCCAAGTTCGAGCGACGTTTCCGTTTTATCGAACAGGCATTGCGCGACACCCACCGACCCATGGAAGATTGCACCCTCGAAGAGTTGGACGCCCTGTGGGGCGAAGCCAAACGTCAGGAAAAGAATTCGCCCAGCTGTGGCTGAGCCGTTGCCCAAGTGAGTAAGCATCAATGAGCCTTTCCCTTCGCGACCAGTTGCTCAAGGCAGGACTGGTCAACCAAAAGCAGGCCAAGCAGGTCAGCAAAGACAAACAGAAACAACAGCGCCTGGCCCACAAAGGCCAGATCGAACTGGACGACTCCCAGCAGCGTGCTGCCCAGGAAGCCCAGGCCGAGAAGGTCAAGCGCGACCAGGAGCTGAACCGCCAGCAGCAGGAGAAGGCGGAAGCCAAGGCCCGCGCCGCGCAGGTCAAGCAGTTGATCGAGGTCTCGCGTCTGCCGAAGCTGACGACCGAGGACTACTACAACTTCGTCGACGACAAGAAGGTCAAGCGCATCTCGGTCAACACGCTGATGCGCAACAAGCTCAGCAGCGGCTCGCTGGCGATCGTGCACCACGCCGGCGGCTACGAAGTGATTCCTCGTGAGGCCGCCCTGAAGATTCAGGAGCGCGATCCACAGCGCATCGTCCAGCTCAACGAGAAGGTCGAAGAGGTCAATGCCGAGGACGATCCGTACGCGGCCTATGTGATCCCTGATGATCTGATGTGGTAAGCGGGTTCCGCCGGGCTGCGAAGCGGCCCTGAAATCCCCAAAACGACAAACCCCGCTCATGGCGGGGTTTGTCGTTTTCAATGCTGTGGTTTTGTTTCAGGCGGATTTCCGATCCCGCTGCTGTTCCTGCAGTTCCAGTTCGGCCTTGTAGTTGTGGGCGTCGATCTCGTTGTGGAACATGCCGACCAGCAAGTCTTGTTGATGCACATCCCAGATCCGTACGCCGGCGGCTACGCCTTCATGGGACATGTGTGAATCGTCGCGTTCAGTTACTTTTACAGTCATCTGCTAGCTCCAAATCTCAAGTTATCTGCAGCAAGGCGTGTGCAGGACTCCGTTATAGATTTTGTTAGCCTGCTAAGTAAACGCCCGATTCGTGCAATGTATTCTTGCGAAATCTGCAACAGCGCTGGAGCCCGCGGAAACCGCGACATTCAGTCGCAGGGCATTGAGTTCCATGACAAAAGCTTCATGTTCCTGACGGCGATTTTCAAGCAATACACCGACCCTGTGGGAGCGGGCTTGCTCGCGAATGCGATTTAACATTCAACATTTTTTGTCGACTGACCCACCGCTTTCGCGAGCAAGCCCGCTCCCACAGGAGGTTGTGTTTATGGCTGGCGAAAAAAAACGCCCCGAACCAGTCGGGGCGTTTTCATGTGCGGTTCAGCGGGAGGGAATTACTTGCCTTCCCAGCGCTTCAGCACGAGGGTGGCGTTGGTGCCACCGAAGCCGAAGCTGTTGCTCATCACGGTGTTGATGGTGGCGTTCTCGCGGGTCTTGGTCAGCACCGGCAGATCGGCCACTTCAGGGTCCAGTTCGTCGATGTTGGCCGAACCGGCGATGAAGTTGCCTTCCATCATCAGCATGCAGTAGATCGCTTCGTGAACGCCGGCGGCGCCCAGGGAGTGACCCGACAGGCTCTTGGTGGAGCTGATGGCCGGGGCCTTGTCGCCGAACACTTCGCGCACACCTTTCATTTCCGCGACGTCGCCGACCGGAGTCGAAGTGCCGTGGGTGTTCAGGTAGTCGATCGGGGTGTCGACGGTGGACAGCGCCTGCTGCATGCAGCGGATCGCGCCTTCGCCGCTCGGGGCCACCATGTCGTAGCCGTCGGAAGTCGCGCCGTAGCCAACGATTTCCGCGTAGATCTTCGCGCCACGGGCCAGAGCGTGTTCCAGCTCCTCGACCACCACCATGCCGCCACCGCCAGCGATGACGAAACCGTCACGGTCGGCGTCGTAGGCGCGGGAAGCTTGCTCAGGGGTGTCGTTACGCTTGCTGGACAGGGCGCCCATCGCGTCGAACAGGAACGACTGGCTCCAGTGCTCTTCTTCACCGCCGCCGGCGAACACGATGTCCTGCTTGCCCATCTGGATCTGTTCCATGGCGGTACCGATGCAGTGAGCACTGGTGGCGCAGGCAGAAGCGATGGAGTAGTTCAGGCCCTTGATCTTGAACGGGGTGGCCAGGCAAGCCGAAACGGTGCTGCTCATGGTCCGCGTTACACGGTATGGGCCGACGCGCTTGACGCCTTTCTCGCGCAGGATGTCCAGCGCTTCCATCTGGTTCAGGGTCGACGCGCCGCCGGAACCTGCGATCAGGCCGGTACGCGGGTTGGACACCTGCTCTTCGGTCAGACCGGAGTCAGCGATGGCGTCTTTCATGGCCAGGTAGGCGTAAGCCGCTGCGTGGCCGACGAAGCGATAGATCTTGCGATCGATCAGCTCTTCAAGGTTGAGGTCGATGGAGCCGGAAACCTGGCTACGCAGACCCATTTCGGCGTATTCCGGGTTGAACCGGATGCCAGGGCGGCTTGCACGCAGGTTAGCGGAGACGGTCTCTTTGTCATTGCCCAGGCACGAAACGATGCCCAGACCAGTGATAACGACGCGGCGCATGCGAATAACCCTTAGAAGTTGTCAGTGGAGGTGAACACGCCGACGCGAAGGCCTTCGGCGGTGTAGATTTCGCGACCGTCGACAGTCACCGAACCGTCGGCGATGGCCAGGTTCAGCTTGCCCTTGAGGACGCGCTTGATATGAATGTTGTAGGTGACTTTCTTGGCGGTCGGCAGGACCTGGCCGAAGAATTTCACTTCGCCCGAACCCAGCGCACGGCCGCGGCCCGGCAGGCCTTGCCAGCCCAGGAAGAAGCCGACCAATTGCCACATGGCGTCCAGACCCAGGCAGCCCGGCATCACCGGATCGCCTTCGAAGTGGCACGCGAAGAACCACAGGTCAGGGTTGATATCCAGCTCGGCGACCAATTCACCTTTGCCGTACTTGCCGCCTTCTTCGCTGATCAGGGTGATGCGATCCACCATCAGCATGTTCGGGGCGGGCAGTTGCGCGTTACCTGGGCCGAACAGCTCACCGCGACTGCAGCGCAGCAGGTCTTCCCGAGTAAAGGCGTTTTGTTTGGTCATGCGAGCTCCTCAATAATCCCATGCGGCAGGTGGGGCAAATCTTCCCGGCCGATCGACGCGTTCATGCCTCGAACCGGCAGCCTACTCATAGACTATTGCGTTGTGGTGAAAGTCACAGCACCAAGGACATGAATGTACACTTGTGCACTGAAATTTTTAATCAAGCCCCTTTTGAGGCCCGTTCGGGTGCCTAAGACTGCCGCACTTTCGCTTTTCACGCCAGTCGCAGATGCTCGAAAGGGCCTCTCTACTGCACCCAGCGCTGCAGAATCTGCTGCAGGTCATTGCGTTTGAATGGCTTGGCCAGGTAATCGTTCATCCCCGCCGACAGGCAGTTTTCGCGATCACCCTGCAACGCGTTGGCGGTCAGGGCGATGATCGGCACGTGGCCGCAGCCGGGCAGGCGGCGGATCTGTCGGGTCGCCTCGTATCCATCGATGAGTGGCAAGCGGCAATCCATCAGGATCGCTTCGAAACGGCTGTCCCCGGCACTGCGCACCGCCTGCACGCCATCGGTGGCGACGCTGACGGTAAAGCCCAGGCTGCGCAGCATCGCTTCGATCACGGTCTGGTTGACCGGGTTGTCCTCGACCAGCAACACATGGCGTCCTTCGCCGTGACCGTTGCCGTTCAATGCGCGCGGTGCCGCCAGCGCGGGCAGTGCCTGCTTATATAGGGCCAGTGGTATTTCCAGGGTGAACACCGAGCCGCGACCTTCTTCACTCTGGGCACGCAAGGTGCCGCCCATCCGCTCGGCGAGGGTGCGGGCAATCGGCAGGCCCAGGCCGGTGCCGCCATATCGACGGGAAATCGAGCTGTCGGCCTGCTGGAACGCGTTGAACATCAGCTCCAGGCTTTCCGGCGAAATGCCGATGCCACTGTCACGTACCGCGCAGGTGAACCACAGCAATTCGTGATCCAGCGATTGCCATTGCGCCTCGATGCTGACGCGCCCCTGCTCGGTGAACTTCAGCGCATTGCCGACCAGGTTGACCAGAATCTGCCGGATCCGCGTCGGATCGCCCTGTACCTGCAAGTCGTGCATGTCATCGGGGATCCGCAGCTGCAGGGCCAGCCCGCGTTGCGCCGCGCTGTGCTGGAAGGAATGGGCGCAGGCGCCGATCAGGTCGGCGAGGTTGAACGGAATGTGCTCCAGCTCCAGCTCCGAACGTTCGATGCGCGAGAAATCCAGAATGTCGTTGATCACCTTGAGCAAGTGCTCGGTGGACTCGGAAGCCAGCGCCGCGTACTCGACCTGCTCCTCGGTCATGTCGGTGGTTTCCAGCAATTGCAGCATGCCCAGCACGCCGTTCATCGGGGTGCGCAGCTCATGGCTCATCATCGCCAGGAAATCCGATTTGGCGTTGTTGGCCTTTTCCGCCTCTTCGCGGGTCTGGATCAGTTGCGCCATCGCCTGATGCTGTTCGCGGCTGGCCTGCTCCAGTGCCTGGGCCAGGTTGTTGATGTGCTGGGACAGTGCGCCCAGCTCGGTGTCATCGACGATCGGCAGCGGGGTCTTGTAGTCGCCCTCCTGAATCGCCTTGACCGCATTGCCGATGTCGCGGATCGGCTGCGACAGGCTGCCGGCCAGTCGCCGCGCCAGCACAAAGGTGAAGAGCAGGGCGAACAACGCCAGAATCCCGGCCTTGAGCAGGATCTCCTGTTGGCGCTGACTGAAGGCGTCATTCGACAGCCCGACGATCACCCGCCCCAGATAATCCTCGCTGGCCACCCCGGGGCTGCTCTTGCCGTCCTGGAAGAAATCGTTGTGCAGGGCGATGCGTTGCAGCCGCACCGGCGCCTGGAACACTTCGACCTGATGCGGGCGATTGTGCGCATCCGCCGGCTGTTCGACGTAGGCCAGAATCCGGTTGGCGCTGTCCTGCACTTCCAGAAACCGTACGTTCGGCGTGGCCAGCGTGGCCTTGAGCAGGCTTTCCAGGACTTCGTTGTTGCCGGAAATCACCCCGTACTCGGTGGCCGGTGCGAGTTGGTTAGCGATCAACTGGCCGGTGTGATTCAGCTCCTGACGCAGATCCTGAATGCGCACGAAGGTGAAAAAGCTGATCAGCAGCAAGGTCAGCAACAGCGCAGGGCCCAGGCTGATCAACTGGGTGCGGGTGTTGATGTCCCAACGGCGGAAAATCATGGGCGGCGCTCTCCTTCGGCCAGCTCTGCGGCGACAGACGCTTCATTGATCGGTTCTATCCCTAGGGAACGAGCCACCTGCGCATTACTTGAGACTTTGAAACGCCCGGGGTAGAGCGTGCGCGGCCAGGTGGCCGGTGGCCGGTCCAGCAATTCGTCGAGGACGGCCAGCCAGTCGTTCTGATCGCTGTAGGTACTGGCCAGGCTGCCGGCGCGAACGAACGAGACATTCGGCCCGACCAGTGCCAGTTGCCGAGAGTAACTGCTGAGCAACAGGTTTTTTGCGGTTTTCGGGTTGTACAGGTCAGGGTCGTCGAGGCCCAGCAGCACGTCGCTGTTTTTCAGCACGGTCTGCAAGGGTCGGCTGTCGTGGGTGTTATCCCAGCGCTGCGGGACGATTTGCAGATTCAGCGGCTGGGCGGCCGATTGCAGCTCCTTGAGCAGGAACTCGCTGTGCTGATCGAACAGCACGCCGACGCGCCCGGCCTGGGGCAGAATCCGACGGATCAGTTGCAACTGACGACTCAGCGGCGGATCGGCCCACAGCAGGCTCAAGTGGGGTGGCTGCGCGTCGCCGAAGCGTTGGCGGGCCTGCAAACGGCTGATGCGCAGGACCAACGTCGCCGGCCCTTGGGATTCCTGCATGCGCCAGTCGAGGCTCGGCAGATCGAGCAGGATCAGGCGCAGGCTCGACGGCAACTTGCCCGGCGCCGGCAGGCTGGCCAGTGGCTGGAAATGCACGCGGTCGGTCGGGCGCAGCTCGCTCAGGGCCTGGACGAAGGACTGCACGCCGGGGCTTTCTTCGGCGCCGGTCAGCAGAATGTCGGCCGCCTGCACCGCCACGCCATGCAGCCACGCTGTCAGGAACAGACAGAGCCCGGCCAGCCATTGGCCGAGCGTTGGCATCTTCCGTGACATGGCGTAACGCATCTAGAACTCCAGCTCGGCGCTGAAATACACCACGCGGCGTTCGTCGTAATTGTTGTCGACGAAGGTGGTCGGCTCATGGTCGAGGCGTTGTTGCAGCACGCCGGCCAGTTGCAATTGGGCCTTGCCCAGGGCGATGCGTTTGGCAATGCGCGTGTCGACCCGCTCGAAGCGGTAACCGTTGAGCGCGTTGTCACCGTAATAGAAGAGGGCGCTGTTCCAGCCGTGGCCCCAATCGCGCAGCCAGCCGGCCGAGCCGCTGTTGCGCGCGGTGAATTGCTGGTCCAGCGGGTTGCTCGCCTCGGCGTCGACGAAGGCGTAGGTCAGGCGCAGGCGGTCGGCCGCACTCAGGCGCCAGTCCAGTTGCGTCTCGGTGCCGCGAAAGCGCGAATCGTTGGCGTTGCTGGCGATGTACTGATTGTTGCGCAGCGGCTCGCTGATCATCCCGGTGATTTCGTCGTAGAACAGCTTCACGTCCAGGGCCAGGCCCCATTCCGGGAAAAAGCCGTTGTAGCCCAGTTCCCGCGAGCGCATGTGCTCCTGGTCCAGATCGCCGGGGCCCCGGGTCTTGACGAAGTAGCGGGCCGAAGACTGGCCATAGGCGGCGGGCCGCAGGTTGGTCACCTGATAACTCCAGTTGACGTTGTTCTCGAACATGTCCGGTGAACGGATGGCTTCCGAATACACCGCGCGCAGGCTGTGCCGCGGGTTGAACAGGTAGTTGACCGCAAACCGGGGCGTCAGCGAGCTGCCGATCAATTGCGTGTCTTCGAACATGGCGCCGCCCTGCAACAGCCAGTGTTCGCTGGCGCGCCATTCGAGCTGGCCGAAGGCGCGCCAGGTGGTGTCGTCCAGCGTGCCGTTGAAATAGGTCTCGGAGTCGGCCCGGTCGTAACGATAGTTCAGGCCGCTGACCAGACGCAGGCTATCGGACAGGCTGAGGGTGTCCTGCAACTCCAGGTCGTAGCGCGATTCCCGGGCACTTTGGTCGATGTCGCCGCACAGAGTCTGGCGCGCGCCGTTGCGCCACTGATCCAGCACCTGATTGGCCAGGGTCATTTCCTGTGGCGTGCCGGCGGGTGCGCCGGGCCCGGTGAACAGCGTCATGTTGCGGGCCAGGCGTTCGGTGTAGTTCGGATTGAGTTGCCACAGCTCGGTCAATTGCGGGCTGAACGACACTTCGGCGTCACAGGCGCGCCAGGTCTGCTGGCGATCCCAGTGTTGCGCCGAGCCTTGCACATAAAGGCTGTGATCGGGGTTGATGTCCAGGTTCCAGCGCACCGAACCGGCGTAGTCCTTGGCAACCACGTCGGAATTGTTCCCGGCAGCGGTAATTCCGGAGAACACCGGGCGGTAGGTGTAAGGCCGCTGATTGGTCCCGTCCTTGGCATTGACCTGCCAGTCCAGGCTCTGGTTGTCGTTCAGGGTCTGGCTGACCGCGAGACTGAAGCGGTTCAAGCGGCGGTTGTCGCGGTAATCGGCGCCGGTGCGGTCGCTGTCAAAGCCGTCGTCTTCCTGGCCGGACAGCGACAGACGCAGGTCGCCGCCATTCCAGCCGGTGCTCTGGCTGGCATAGAAATCGTTGATGCCGCGTTGGCCGCGGGTCAGCTTCAGTCGTGTGCCGTGGCTGTCCGCCGGGTTGCGGGTGATGATGTTGATCACCGCCATCAGCGCGTTGGCGCCGTAGCTGACGGTGTTCGGGCCGCGAAAGACTTCGATGCGCTCGATGTCTTCCATGGCCACCGGGATATCGCTCCAGTCCACGGTCGCCAGACCGGCGCGGTACACCGAGCGGCCGTCGATCAACACCTGCATGCGCCGGGCTTCGCTGGCGTTGGTCCCGTGATAGTTCACCGCCGCCTGATTGCCGCTGATATTACCGACCATCATCCCCGGCACCAGGCGCAGCAGTTCACTGATGTCCCGGGCACCGCTGGCGCTGATCAGTTCGCTGTCGAGCACGGTCATGCTGCCCGGGACTTCCGCCGGCGACTGTTTCAGGCGCGTGGCGGTCAGGATCTGCGGCAAGGCCTCACTGTCGACAAACAGGTCGTCCGCCAGCAGCACCGGGCTGAACAGCAGCGCCAGCAGCAGGGACGAACGCGGGGAAGGGGAGCCAGAAAACACGACGCAGCCTTGATAGCAAAGAATTGGCGCGCATGTTAACCGAGCTCGACGACTTTTCCAGTCACGTTGCAGGCATTTTCCTCGGTTTTATTGGTCTTCTTCCTACAAGTGCGGGTAATTGACGCCGGGGCTGTCCGAGAAGGGGACGCTCCGTATAATGCCGGCATCGCCACTGGTATGGATTAACGGATTACATATGACTGAACAGCGCCCGATTGCGGTCCTGGGAGGCGGAAGTTTCGGTACCGCCGTGGCCAATCTGTTGGCCGAGAACGGCCATCAAGTCCGGCAGTGGATGCGTGACCCCGAGCAGGCCGAGGCCATCCGGGTCAATCGCGAGAACCCGCGGTACCTCAAAGGCATCAGGATTCTGCCCGGCGTGACCGCGGTCACCGACCTGCAGGAAACCCTCGACGCCTGCGATTTGTGTTTCGTCGCGTTGCCGTCCAGCGCGCTGCGCACGGTATTGGCGGCACACGCCGAACGCCTGAGCGGCAAGATGCTGGTCAGCCTGACCAAGGGCATCGAAGCCCACACCTTCAAACTGATGAGCCAGATCCTCGAAGAGATCGCCCCCCAGGCGCGTATCGGCGTGCTGTCCGGGCCGAACCTGGCGCGGGAAATCGCCGAGCACGCACTGACCGCCACCGTGGTCGCCAGCGAAGACGAAGAACTCTGCAAAGCCGTGCAGGCCGCATTGCATGGCCGCACTTTCCGCGTCTACGCCAGCGCCGACCGTTTCGGCGTGGAGTTGGGCGGCGCACTGAAAAACGTCTACGCGATCATCGCCGGCATGGCGGTGGCGCTGGAAATGGGCGAGAACACCAAGAGCATGCTGATTACCCGGGCGCTGGCCGAAATGACCCGGTTTGCGGTGAATCAGGGCGCCAACCCTATGACCTTCCTCGGTCTGGCCGGTGTCGGCGACCTGATCGTCACCTGCTCGTCGCCGAAAAGCCGTAACTACCAGGTCGGTTTCGCCCTCGGTCAGGGTTTGAGCCTCGACGAAGCGGTGTCGCGCCTGGGTGAAGTGGCCGAAGGGGTCAACACCCTGAAAGTGCTTAAGGCCAAGGCTCAGGAGGTTGGCGTGTACATGCCGCTGGTCGCCGGATTGCATGCAATTCTGTTCGAAGGGCGCACGCTTGAGCAGGTGATCGGTCTGCTGATGCGTGCCGAACCGAAAACCGATGTCGACTTTATTTCCACCAGTGGTTTCAACTGATTCAGCAGGGAGCAGGCCATGAACGATCCGAAAACCGAAGCCAAATATGAATCCATCCTCCTGCGGGTGTTGTGGATGATTGTTTACATCCTGGTCTGGCAGGTAGCGCAGTTCATCCTCGGCGCGGTGGTGCTGGTGCAGTTGATCTATCGTTTGTTCTATGGCGCCCCGAGCGCCAGCCTGATGAATTTCGGCGACAGCCTGAGCCAGTTTCTGGCGCAGATCGGCCGTTTCGGCAGCTTCCACAGCGACCAGAAACCCTGGCCGTTCGCCGACTGGCCGGCGCCGCGTACGCCGGAAGGTGAAGCGCCACACGTTGTTGCGCCGGCACCGCATCCGGCCCGGGATGAGGAACCCAAGCTATGAAACTCTGGGTATTGCGTCACGGTGAGGCCGAGCCCTATGGCTCGCGCCCCGACTCCGAGCGGGAACTGACCGACCACGGTCGCAAGGAAGTGTTGAGCAGCGCGGCCCGTTTGATGGGCCAGCCGCTGACGGCGATCTACGCCAGCCCGTACCTGCGGGCGCAGCAGACGGCGCAACTGGTGCGCGAGGCGCTGGGCTTCGAGCCGGAAATCCGTACAGTCGAGTGGTTGACCCCGGAAGTTGACCCGGACCGCGTGGCCGAGCAACTGGTGTCGGTGAGCAACGTGCTGCTGGTCAGCCACAATCCGCTGGTGGGCAATCTGCTCAGCTACCTGCAACACGGTGCGGGCTACCCACCGGAAAAAGTCAGCACCGCCGGGCTGGCCGAGCTCGAACACAGCGAGTTGCTGATCGGCTCGATGACGCTCAACAGCCTTAAACATCCCTGAAATTTTTTGTATGAAATAGTCAACCAAGCACTTGCTTGGTTGACTACGCTTGCTCCAGACCAAAAAACAGGAGCGAGTCGAATGTCTTCCGCCTTCCGTTTGCCGCTGGACGTGTTTTACGAACGCGAGGCCCGGCACCCGCGTCAGCGTTTTCTGGTGCAGCCGATCGGCGGCGAGCAGGTCGAGACACTGACCTGGGCCGACGTCGGCCATCAGGCCCGCTGCGCCGCGCACTGGCTGCGCTCCCGGGAATTGCCGCAAGGCAGCCACATCGCCCTGATCTCGAAAAACTGCGCGCACTGGATCATCGCCGACCTGGCGATCTGGATGGCCGGGCACGTTTCGGTGCCGCTCTATCCGAACCTCACCGCCGAATCGGTGAATCAGGTGCTCACCCACTCGGAAAGCGTGCTGGCGTTCATCGGCAAGCTCGATGACTGGCCGAGCATGTCAGCGGGCATACCGGCCGGCCTGACCACCGTCAGCCTGCCGCTGCACCCACCGGGCACGTTCGATTTCAACTGGGATGATTTGCAGCGCAGCTCACCGATCCAGGACGATCCGCGTCCCGCCGCCGAGCAACTGGCGACGATCATTTACACCTCCGGCACCACCGGCCAGCCCAAGGGCGTGATGCACAGCTTCGCCAATCTCGGGTTCGCGACGACGCGCGGCACGCAGCTGTTCGGACTCAATGAGAACGATCGGCTGCTGTCGTATCTGCCGCTGTGTCATGTCGCCGAGCGGATGTTCGTCGAGCTGGCGTCGATCTATACCGGGCAAACGGTGTTTTTCGCCGAAAGCCTCGATACCTTTCTTGCCGATCTCAAGCGGGCACGGCCGACGGCGATGTTCGGTGTGCCGCGGATCTGGACCAAGTTCCAGATGGGCGTCTACAGCAAGATCCCGGCGAAACGCCTGGATTTGCTGCTCGGTCTGCCTTTTATCGGCCGACGGATCGGCCACAAGGTCCTGGCCGGATTGGGTCTGGATGCCTTGCGCGTGGCGCTGTCCGGTGCGGCGCCGGTGCCGCTGACCCTGTTGCGCTGGTATCAGAAACTCGGGCTCGACGTGCTGGAGGTCTACGGCATGACAGAAAGCTGCGGTTATTCGCACATCTGCCTGCCGGGGCAATACAAGGAAGGCTGGATCGGCCGGCCGTGTCCTGACGTGGAAGTGCGGATCGACGAGTCCGGCGAAGTGCAGGTGCGCAGCCAGGCGAACATGCTCGGCTATTTCAAGGAACCGCAGAAAACCGCCGAGACCCTCACCGAAGACGGCTTCCTGCGCACCGGCGACAAGGGCGAACAGGACGCCGAAGGGCGTTTGCGCCTGACCGGGCGGCTCAAGGAAATCTTCAAGACCAGCAAGGGCAAATACGTCGCCCCGGCGCCGATCGAAAACCGTCTGGCGGTGCATTCGCGGATCGAGCAGGTCTGCGTGGTCGGCGATGGCCTGAGTGCGCCGCTGGGGTTGTGCGTGCTCTCGGCCGTGGGCCGGGAGGAGCCCCGCGCACCGCTGCATTCGAGCCTGGAAAAATTGCTGGAGGAGGTCAACGCCGTCCTCGACAAGCACGAGCGCCTGCGCCGGCTGGTGGTGGTCAAGGACAGCTGGGCGGTGGAGAACGGCTTCCTCACGCCGACCTTGAAGATCAAACGCAACATCATCGAAGACACCTACGGAGCACGTTTCGAAGAATGGAGCGAGCGCAGCGAGGCGGTGCTGTGGCAGGATTGAGCGTCGATCAAAACAACAAAGGAAGCCTGCGATGACCTTGTGGCGCACCACTCCGAACATCGAGCAGTTGAACGCAATCCAGAAAAACACCATCGGCGAAGTGCTGGACATTCGCTTCGAGTCCTTCGACGAGGAATCGCTGACGGCCAGCATGGTCATCGACCATCGCACCCATCAGCCTTACGGCCTGCTGCACGGCGGCGCCTCGGTGGTGCTGGCGGAAACGGTCGGGTCGATGGCGAGTTACCTGTGCATCGACGCCAGCAAGTTCTATTGCGTGGGCCTGGAAATCAACGCCAACCACTTGCGCGGCCTGCGCAGTGGACGAGTGACGGCGGTGGCCAAACCGATCCACATCGGCCGCACCACCCACGTCTGGGATATCCGCCTGACCAGCGATGAAGGCAAGGCCAGTTGTGTGTCGCGCCTGACCATGGCGGTGGTGCCGCTGGGAGAACAACCGCCGGCGCGTTAATGGCCGCAGCGTCATAGCCCTGACCGGACTGTCATCATTCCTGGCAGTTACGGTCATTGCTGTAGGACGCGGTCTTACGGACAATCAACGCCTGTTTTCCGCTCATGGATTTGCCGGTATGTCGCAACCGATCTTCTTCGCCCACGCCAACGGTTTCCCTTCGGGCACCTACGGCAAACTGTTCGCGGCGCTGGCGCCCGAGTACCGGGTCGCGCATCTGGAACAACATGCCCATGACCCGCGTTTCCCGGCAGGTGATAACTGGTATCACCTGGTCGATGAACTCATCCATCATCTTCAACAGCAAGACGAGCCGGTGTGGGGCGTGGGCCATTCCTTCGGCGGCATGCTGCATTTGCACGCCGCGCTGCGTTGCCCTGAACTGTATCGGGGCGTGGTGATGCTCGACTCGCCGGTGCTGACCCGCACCGATCAATGGGTGATCCGGGCCGCCAAGCGTTTTGGTTTCATCGACAAACTGACCCCGGCCGGCCGCACGCTGGGACGGCGCGAAGAATTTGCCGATCTGGACAGTGCCCGTGGTTATTTCGCTGGCAAGACCCTGTTCCGCAGCTTTGATCCGGAATGTTTCGATGCCTACTTGCAGCACGGTCTGCACAAGGTCGGCGACAAGCTGCGTCTGCGCTTCGATCCTGCGACCGAGATCAGCATCTATCGCGGCGTGCCGCACACCAGTCCTGCGCATACCCGGCAATTGAAAGTGCCGCTGGCGGTGGTACGTGGACACAAGAGCCGCGTGGTGATGAACCACCACACCCGATTTGTCGGACGCCTGCCTCAGGGCGAGTCGCTGACCGTGCCCGGCGGGCACATGTTTCCGCTTGAGCGTCCGCAGGACACCGCACAATTACTGAAAAACCTGTTCAATCGCTGGGAACGCCGGCAAGACAAGGACTGCGCATGAACCCGGCCGTCGAAGAAGTGCGCCTGAGCCTGCCGCATATCGAACTGGCGGCCCACCTGTTCGGCCCGGACGACGGGTTGCCGGTGATCGCCCTGCACGGCTGGCTGGACAACGCCAACAGCTTCGCCCGACTGGCGCCGAAGCTCAAAGGCTTGCGCATCGTCGCGCTAGACATGGCCGGCCACGGGCATTCCGGGCACCGGCCGAACGGCGCCGGTTACGCACTGTGGGATTACGCCCATGACGTGCTGCAGGTCGCCGAACAACTGGGCTGGAAGCGTTTCGGCCTGCTCGGGCACTCCATGGGCGCCATTGTTTCGCTGGTGCTGGCCGGGTCGTTGCCCGAACGCATCACCCATCTGGCGTTGATCGACGGGGTTATTCCTCCTACCGACAAAGGCGAAAATGCCGCCGAGCGCATGGGCATGGCCTTACAGGCGCAGCTCGATCTTCGGGAAAAGCGCAAACCGGTCTACAACACCCTCGACCGGGCGATCGAAGCGCGGATGAAAGGGCTGGTGGCGGTCAGTCGCGAAGCCGCCGAACTGCTGGCGCAACGCGGACTGATGCCGGTGCCCGGTGGGTACACCTGGCGCACCGACAACCGCCTGACTTTGCCTTCGCCGCTGCGTCTGACCCAGGAACAGGCGATGGCGTTCGTGCAGCGCATTGCCTGCCCCGCACAATTGGTGGTCGCCGCCGATGGCATGCTGGCCAAACATCCCGAGCTGCTGGAACGTCTACCCTTTGCCCGGGAACAGCTGCCGGGCGGGCATCATCTGCACCTGAACGATGAGGCCGGGGCCGAGCTTGTCGCAGACTGTTTCAATCGGTTCTTCGCCATTCCTTGACTTGCTCCCGGCAACTGTCGAGGCTGGGCGGGTTGAAATGGGAGACAACCAAGATGGATTTCTACACCGCTGCGACTTCGAACTGCCCCCAAGGCATCCAGGCCATGTCCCTGCGATGAGCCTGTCCATGCGATCTATCAGTCTGCTGGCGCTGTGCTGTTTCAGTCACTTTCTATTCGCTGCCGACCTGCCGGGCAGTCAGGACTTGCCGATCGTGCCGCGTGTGGCCGATGCGCAGATCGTCGACTATCGCCCCGCCGTGGAGCTGGAGCGGATCTACCCGCTCGGCTCGATCCGCAAGATCAGCGGTCAATTGCGTTTCGACGGCCAGGTCAGCGCCCGGGGGCAAACCACCTCGGTGACCTATGAATTACCGCCGGAGCATTCCGCCACCGAAGCCTTTACCCTTGCCCGCGAAGCCCTGCAAAAGCAGGAGGCCCAGCTGTTGTTCTGGTGCCAGGCCCGGGATTGCGGCGAGAGCAGCCTGTGGGCCAACGAGGTGTTCGGCAACGCCAAGCTTTACGGTGCCGACGAGCAGCAGGCCTATCTGCTGCTGAGGCTCGCGGCCCCGCGCGACAACACGCTGGTGGCGCTGTACAGCATCACCCGCGGCAATCGCAAAGCCTATCTGCACGTTGAACAGTTCGAGGCGCTGGCACCGCTCGGTGACCTGCTGCCGACTTCGGCCACGCTGCTGCGGGAACTCAAAAGCACCGGTGAGCTGGACTTTCCAAAGCTGGCCGGCGATCCGGATGACACCTGGCTGCGCTTGCTGTCCCGTGGACTGAACCTCGACACCACCTTGCGGGTGACAGTGTCCGGGCCCAAGGCCGAGGCCTGGCGGCAGGCGCTGATCGGGCAGGGCGTGCGCGCCGCGCGAATGGAAACCGGCAGTGTCGACGGCGAAGGTCTGCGCATCGATCTGTTGCGATAAGGTGTCTTTGGCGGACACGCTCGACGTGTTCGCCTACTCTTTGCCTGACTGATTTTTTTCGAGATTTCACATGCCCAATAATGATCGTCTGTTGGTGCAGATCCTGTTGCTGGTGCTGTTTGGTGCCAGTTTCTGGGTGATGGCGCCGTTCTGGTCGGCGCTGTTCTGGGGCGCGGTGCTGGCGTTCGCCAGTTGGCCGCTGATGCGTTTGCTGACCCGCTGGCTCAATGGCCGGGAATCGCTGGCGGCCCTGGTTCTGACCATGGGCTGGATGTTGCTGGTAGCGGGGCCGCTGGTGTGGCTCGGCTTTAACCTGGCCGATCACGTGCGTGACGCTACGGCGTTCATCAAGGATGTGCAGGTCGACGGTCTGCCGGAGGCACCGAGCTGGCTGGGTGGCGTGCCGTTGGTGGGCGAACGGCTGGTGGGGATCTGGAACAGCATCGATCAGCAGGGCGCGGCGCTGATGGTGACGGTCAAACCCTATCTGGGGCAGGTCGGCAACTGGCTGCTGGCGCGCAGTGCGCAGATCGGCAGCGGGATTCTCGAGCTGACCCTGAGCATTGTCTTCGTGTTCTTTTTCTACCGCGACGGGCCGCGGCTGGCGGCATTCGTGCACAGTCTGCTGGAACGCCTGATCGGTGACCGGGCCGGGTACTACATCGATCTGGTGGCCGGTACCGTGCAACGGGTGGTCAACGGGGTAATTGGTACAGCGGCGGCGCAAGCGGTGCTGGCGCTGATCGGGTTCCTGATTGCCGGGGTGCCGGGGGCGCTGGTGCTGGGGATCGTGACGTTCCTGCTCAGTCTGATTCCGATGGGGCCACCGCTGGTGTGGATTCCGGCCACGGCATGGCTGGCCTGGAAGGGCGAGTACGGGATGGCGGTGTTTCTCGGGATCTGGGGGACGTTCATCATCAGTGGCGTGGATAACGTACTCAAGCCGTATCTGATCAGCCGGGGCGGGAATCTGCCGTTGGTGATTGTGTTGCTTGGGGTGTTTGGCGGGTTGATTGCGTTTGGGTTTATCGGGTTGTTTATTGGGCCTACGCTTTTGGCTGTTGCTTATAGTTTGTTGACGGATTGGAGTAAGAGTCAGGCTCGGGTCGACGATCGGCGTTGATGCTGAGCCTTGGCTGCCTTTGGGCCGGCCAGGCTCTGGGTCTACTGTGTACATATCCGTTTCTTCGGGTGCGGCCGCTGGCGGTTCCGCTCTTACAGCGGGTCACTTTGGCAAACGCCCCAAAGTAACCAAAGGTCTTGGCCCCTGCGTTCGGCGCCTCGCTGTGGCTCGGCGTTCCTTCGCTCCGGGATTCATCCGGGGGCATCGCCTACGGTTTGCTTCGCTGCACCTCCTCTCGATGCATGCGGCTGCGCCGCACGGTCGCTGCGCTCCCACCCCCGGATAAATCCCTCCACTCAGCCTTCCGAAGGGGCCGGTACGTCAAAAGCGGTACTCGAGCTAACGCTCATTGTGTTGAGTGGTGGGAAGCCAAAGCCAAATCAGGAGTGGGGTTGTATATGTTTTTGAAAACCTGAGTTCACTTCGGTATTCCACGTCGGTGTAGTTCGCTTAAACACCTCGGTCGGTCCCCTCTCCCTCTGGGAGAGGGCTAGGGTGAGGGCAGCTTTGATGACACACCGCAGAGCCAAAGCAAACCACTCACCCAGCCAACCTCAGTCGTCCCTCAAATCCTCACCCAATCTCACGTCGCCACATTCAAATACTTGCCCACCGACGCGGTACTTTCGAGCGAGTACTGCTTGCTCAGATTGGCAATCATCCGGTTCAGCGCTTCGGTGGTGGTTTGAGTATTGCTGGCGGTCTGTTCGTCATCCGGGCGCTCACGGCCAGCATGCAGCGCAGCTTTCAGTTCGTCGCTGCTGACGCCTGCGCTGCTGTCGCTGTCCAGAACCTTGAGCAGAGCGGCGGCGGTGTCGGTGTTGTTCGATGAGGTGCTGTCGCTGACCTGCAACGCGCTGTTCAGTTCGGTGGCGGTAACAGTGCCGTCACCGTCGGCATCGAGTTGGCTGAACAGTTCATCGCTGGAGGCTTGCGGCGGTGGGGGTGGCGGTGGGGTGAGGCTGGCGGCGAGTTCGTCCTGGCTGACGACGCCGTCTTCGTTTTTGTCCAGGGCCGAGAAGATTTTGCTGCTGTCGGCGATGCTGCCGGCGCTGGTCAGGCCGTTGCTCAGTTCGTCGCTGCTGATGGCGCCGTCGCCGTCGGCGTCGAGGGCGCTGATCAGGGCGTCGGCGAGTTCGGTGTTGGGGGCCTGATCGCCAGGGGGCGGTGGGGGTGGGGCCATGGCGGTCATTTCTTCGGCGCTGAGGCTGCCGCTGGCGTCGCTGTCCAGATCGCCGAATTGTTTGCTCAGGCTGACCAGCAGGCCGTCGTTGGACTTCTGCGATAGGGCGCTGCCGAGTTCGTCCTGATCCACGGCGCCGTCGCCGTTGCTGTCGAGTTTGGCGAACAGTTCTTTTTGCAGCTGCTGGCTGCGGGCGTTTTGGGTGGAGGTGCTGCTGGTGCTGGTATAGCTCGTGTAGTTGCTGACGCTACCGATCATCGGGCTCGCTCCTTGGACTGGAAAACCGGTGTGTGTACCGGCTTATGCAGCCTTATGGTGCAAGGTGTCGTGGGTATGTGAGGTTTGTACCGGCCGGTACACAGTCGGGATCAGTGGCGAGGCAGTTGGATCACGGCGGTCAGGCCGCCGCCGGGGGTTTCTGCCAGGGTCAGTTGTCCGCCCTGGCGCTGCGCCGCTTCCCGGGCGATGGTCATGCCCAGGCCGACGCCGCCGGAGTTGCGGTTACGTGAGCCTTCGAGGCGGAAGAACGGCTCGAATACCGCTTCACGCTTGTCCGCCGCGATGCCCGGGCCGTGGTCAATGACGCGGATCAGCAGTTGTTCGCGCTGGTCTTGCAGGTCGATGTGCGCTTGGCCGGCGTAGCGCAGGGCGTTGTCCATCAGGTTGTTGATGCACGAGCGCAGTGCCATCGGCTGTACCTGCAACGGGGCGCAGTGGCCGCTGACCTGAACGTCGGCGCCTTGATCCTGGGCGTTTTCGCACAGTGATTCGACCAGCGCCTGCACGTCCATCAACTGCAAGGCCTCGCTGGTGCGCTGTTCGTGCAGGTAGGTGAGGGTGGCGTCGAGCATGCCGATCATGTCGTCCAGATCCTGGCGCATCTGGCCCTGCAGTTTGTCGTCGCTGATATTTTCCAGACGCAGTTTCAGTCGCGACAGCGGGGTGCGCAGGTCGTGGGAGACGGCGCCGAGCATCCGCGCCCGTTGCTGCACCTGTTCGCGGATGCGCTGCTGCATCAGGTTGAAGGTGTACGCAGCCTGCCGTGCTTCCCGCGGGCCGGTTTCGTCCAGCGGCGGGCTGTCGAGGTCTTCGCTCAGGCGCTCGGCCGCATCGCTCAGACGCTGGATCGGTCGGGTCAGCAGCTTGGCGCCGTACCAGGCGGCGATGATCAGCGAGATGAACTGGAAGGTTAGCGGCACGATCGGCCCGCCGAACCAGGGTCGCGGTGGACGGGGCGGGTAGCGTGGATCCTGAGCCGGCTGTTGGCCGTCGAGGTTTTGCGAGAACTCCGGCGGCGGTGGCGGGGGCGGTGGGCCGTAGAGGCGGAACCAGGCGAAGGCCAGCAGGTGCGCCAGGACGATCGCCACCAACAGCATGCCAAACAGGCGGCCGAACAGCGTGTCGAAGCGCGCCCGCATCAGCCGATGTCCCGGGCGTCGAACAGGTAGCCTTCACCACGTACGGTCTTGATCAGTTGCGGGGCTTTCGGGTCGTCGCCGAGTTTTTGCCGCAGACGCGAGACCAGCAGGTCGATGCTACGGTCGAAGGCTTCGATCGAGCGGCCACGGGCGGCGTCCAGCAACTGTTCGCGGCTGAGCACCCGGCGCGGGCGTTCGATGAACACCCAGAGCAGGCGGAATTCAGCGTTGGACAGCGGCACCACCAGACCATCGTCGGCGATCAACTGGCGCAGGACGCTGTTCAGGCGCCAGTTGTCGAAGCGAATGTTCGCACGCTGTTCGCTGCGGTCGTCGCGCACCCGACGCAGAATCGTCTGGATCCGCGCCACCAGTTCCCGGGGTTCGAACGGCTTGGCCATGTAATCATCGGCGCCCAGTTCCAGGCCGATGATCCGGTCGGTGGGTTCGCAGCGGGCGGTGAGCATCAGGATCGGGATATCGGATTCAGCGCGCAGCCAGCGGCACAGCGACAGACCGTCTTCGCCGGGCAGCATCAGGTCGAGCACCACCACGTCGAAATGTTCGGCCTGCATCGCCTGGCGCATCGCCGCGCCGTCGGTGACACCGCTGGCGTGAATGTTGAAGCGGGCCAGGTAGTCGATCATCAATTCACGGATCGGCACGTCATCGTCGACGATCAGCGCGCGGATGTTCCAGCGCTTGTCGTCTTTCTGCTCGTCGTTCACGGAGGCTTGGGAGTTGTGCATGAGGCTGTTCATCTGCCAGTAGGCCGCCAACCACAAAGATAGGCTGCGAGGTTGTGGTTTCAGCATAGGCGTCCGGCCGTGAGGCGGGAAGGGCTGCTGTAAGGACTTGTTGCGGCTGGCGAGGCTAGCGCGGGAGCATGTTGTCGGCGTGTCGGTTGTGTATCGGGTTCGACACAATACCCTGCAAGGCTATGCTGATCACGGTTGGCGCGACGATTTACCGATCATCGGGTGCCGCGCCGCCGCCGGTTCCGCTACAATGCGCGCCGATTTCGACTTGCCTGAGAGCCCATCCATGTCCGCCTGCCAGACTCCTATCATCGTCGCCCTGGATTTCCCTACCCGTGACGCCGCACTGAAGCTGGCTGACCAGTTGGACCCGAAACTGTGCCGGGTCAAAGTGGGCAAGGAACTGTTCACCAGTTGCGCCGCGGAAATCGTCGGCACCCTGCGTGACAAGGGTTTTGAAGTATTCCTGGATCTTAAATTCCACGACATTCCCAACACCACGGCGATGGCGGTAAAAGCCGCGGCAGAGATGGGCGTGTGGATGGTCAACGTTCACTGCTCCGGCGGCCTGCGCATGATGGCGACCTGCCGTGAAGAGCTGGACAAGCGCAGCGGTCCGCAGCCGTTGCTGATCGGCGTGACCGTGCTGACCAGCATGGAGCGTGAGGATCTGGCGGGTATCGGTCTGGACATCGAGCCGCAGGAGCAGGTGCTGCGTCTGGCGGCGCTGGCCGAAAAGGCCGGGATGGACGGTCTGGTGTGCTCGGCGCTGGAAGCCACTGCGCTGAAAACCGCGCACCCGTCGCTGCAACTGGTGACTCCGGGGATTCGTCCGGCGGGCAGTGCCCAGGACGACCAGCGTCGCATCCTGACCCCGCGTCAGGCGCTGGATGCCGGTTCCGACTATCTGGTGATCGGCCGTCCGATCAGCCAGGCGGCGGATCCGGCCAAGGCACTGGCCTCGGTGGTTGCCGAACTGGCCTGAGCGAACAGCTGAAGAAACAATGAAGGGAGCCCGATGGCTCCCTTCATTGTTTTCAGACCTTCAACACCAGCTTGCCGAAGTTCTCGCCGCTGAACAGTTTGCCCAGGGTCTCGGGGAATGTTTCCAGGCCTTCAACGATGTCTTCCTTGCTCTTGAGCTGACCCTTGGCCATCCACCCGGCCATTTCCTGGGCGGCACTGGCGTACTGCGCGGCGTAATCCATCACCACGAAGCCTTCCATCCGCGCGCGGTTGACCAGCAGCGACAGGTAGTTGGCCGGGCCTTTGACCGCATCCTTGTTGTTGTACTGGCTGATCGCGCCGCAGATCACCACGCGTGCTTTCAGGTTGATACGGCTGAGTACGGCGTCGAGGATGTCGCCGCCGACGTTGTCGAAATACACGTCCACGCCTTTCGGGCATTCGCGTTTGAGACCGGCGAGCACGTCTTCGCTCTTGTAGTCGATGGCACCGTCGAAGCCCAGTTCATCGATCAGGAACTTGCACTTGTCGGCGCCGCCAGCGATGCCGACCACCCGGCAGCCTTTTATTTTGGCGATCTGCCCGGCGATGCTGCCGACCGCGCCCGCGGCACCGGACAGCACCACGGTGTCCCCGGCCTTCGGCGCGCCGACATCGAGCAGGGCAAAGTAGGCGGTCATGCCGGTCATGCCCAGTGCGGACAGATAAACCGGCAGCGGTGCCAGTTTCGGATCGACCTTGTAGAAACCTCTTGGCTCGCCTAGGAAATAATCCTGCACGCCAATGGCACCGTTGACGTAGTCGCCGACGGCAAACCCCGGATTGTTCGACGCGACGACTTTACCTACGCCCAACGCGCGCATGACTTCGCCCAGACCCACCGGCGGAATGTAGGACTTGCCTTCGTTCATCCAGCCGCGCATGGCCGGGTCGAGGGACAGGTATTCGTTCTTGACCAGAATCTGCCCTGCCGCCGGCTCGCCGACCGGTACTTCCTGATAGGTGAAGGTCTCGCGGGTGGCGGCGCCCACTGGGCGTTTGGCGAGCAGGAACTGGCGATTGGTCTGGTTGGTCATGACAGGCACTCGAATTGAATGAAGCCTTGTTGATAGACCTTCATGAGCGATGCCGCAAGGTTGGCTCACGGGGCGAATGCAGGCTGATCCAGTACGGTGATAGTGCAGGCCTGGGTTTCATCACTGCGATTCATGCAAGCCTAACCGGCCTTCTGATAGTGCTGACGTCACTCAGGCCCCTGTGGCTATGCTGCCTTCATCCATTCCCCCGCATTCGAGGACATAACAATGAGCATGACGTTTTCCGGTCAGGTAGCCGTCGTCACTGGCGCGGCCAACGGCATCGGCCGCGCGACGGCCCAGGCATTCGCCGCCGAAGGTCTGAAAGTGGTGGTGGCCGATCTGGATGCGGCCGGGGGCGAGGGCACCGTGGCGCTGATTCGTACAGCCGGTGGCGAAGCGACCTTCGTGCGCTGCAACGTGACCGTCGAAAGCGAAGTGAAAAATCTGATGGACGAGGTGATCAATACCTACGGCCGTCTCGACTACGCCTTCAACAATGCCGGGATCGAAATCGAGAAGGGCAAACTGGCCGAAGGCTCGATGGACGAGTTCGACGCGATCATGGGCGTCAACGTCAAGGGCGTCTGGCTGTGCATGAAGTATCAGCTGCCGTTGCTGCTGGCTCAGGGTGGCGGGGCTATCGTCAACACCGCGTCGGTGGCTGGATTGGGCGCCGCGCCGAAGATGAGTATCTACGCGGCTTCCAAACATGCGGTGATCGGTCTGACCAAGTCGGCTGCGATCGAATACGCCAAGAAGAAAATCCGCGTCAACGCCGTCTGCCCGGCGGTGATCGACACTGACATGTTCCGTCGCGCCTATGAAGCGGACCCGAAAAAAGGTGAATTCGCCAACGCCATGCACCCGGTCGGGCGCATTGGCAAAGTCGAGGAAATTGCCAGTGCCGTGCTGTATCTGTGCAGCGACGGTGCGGCCTTTACCACCGGCCATTCGCTGGCCGTGGATGGCGGCGTGACCGCCTTCTAAGATGGCGTCGACCGAGTCAATAAACGACCCGCCCACTGGCGGGTTTTTTTTCGCCTCGGGAGCGGTTCCTTTAGCCCGCTAAACAATGTGTTTCAAATGGTGAGAACGGAGCCTTTTGGCGGTTTTGTCGCACAGCCTCAAGGGCGTGGCTGTGATTTACTGCCGCCAGCAAAAACGGACAGGAGTTTGCGTGCTCATGGAATTGAGAATTGACCGACAGGCAATGGTGCCGGTCGTACAGCAGATTGTTGACGGGTTGACCGAGTGGATCATGCAGGGGCAGGTGCCGCCGACGACGCGTCTGCCCTCCGTGCGCGAGATCGCACGGTGCAATCTGCTCAGCCAGTCCTGCGTCATGGAGGCTTGCGAGCGCCTGGTGGCGCAAGGGGTTCTGGCCTCGCGTCAGGGCTCGGGATTCATGGTGGCGGCTTCGTCGCCCGATTGTTGCAAGGCGATCGATGGCTCCGGGTGTGAGGGGGAGCGCACCGGGGGCGATCCGGCCCTCCGATGGCGCGGCGGTTTGACGCTGGGGAGTGGCGTCCTGCCAGAGAGTTGGCGCGAGCCCGATGATCTCGGCTATGCGATCCGCGAGGTGACACGCGCCGACATGGCCAGCCTGTTCAACTACAGCACGCCTCTTGGGCTGCCGGCGTTGCGCGAACAGATTGTCAGGCGCCTCGGATTGCTGAATATCAAGGCTGCTGACGAGCAGGTGATGACTACCGCCGGCGCCAGCCACGCACTCGACCTGGTCGTGCGGACCTTGTTCAAGGCCGGTGATTGCGTCGTGGTAGAAACCCCCGGTTATGCGCCGCTGTTCGATCTCCTGCGCTTGCATGGCGTGCGCATGCTGGAGGTTCGCCGCATGGCGGGCGGGCCGGATGTCGAGGCCCTTGAGGCGTTGCTGCAGCAGTTCCGACCCTCGGCGCTGTTCATCAACAGTCATCATCACAATCCCACGGGCAGTTGCCTGGTGCCGGCGGTCGCCCGACGCATCCTGCAGCTGAGCAGGATCTACGACCTGCGGCTGATAGAAGATGATGTCTACGCCGACCTGCACAACGGCAGCGGCACTCGCCTGGCGGCGCTGGATGACGAGGGGCGGGTCATTTACGTCGGCAGTTTTTCCAAGACCCTGAGCAGCTCGCTACGGGTGGGTTTCGTGCTGGCCGATGGCGAGCTGATCGAGCGGATGGCGCGGGTCAAGATGATCAGTTGCATGGGGACCCCAAGGTTCTGCGAGGCGGTGCTGGCGGGGATGCTTGCTAGTGGTGCCTATCGAAAACTGGTACAGCGTCAGCGTCAGCGGCTTTCCACTGATCGTGCGGCTGCTCTTCAGGCGCTGGAAGACGCTGACTGGGAGGTGTTCGGCAAACCCACGGGCGGCCTGTTCATCTGGGCACGTTCGCCAGTGGCCGATGAGGCGCGCCTGCGCAGGCATGCTCTGCGATGCGGTGTGCAGTTGTCCTGCGCAACGTCGTTCAGTCCCAGTGGCGAAGCCTGCGACTGGCAGCGGATCAACGTGGCTTACGCCTGCGATCCCCGGGCACGGCAGTTTTTTCGCGATACAGCCATGGATCGACCTCGAACGTTCTGAAAACGACGCGTGCGTAGCTTTTTGCCATTATTCCGACGCCAGAGACTTGTGCTGGTTCAAGGCCGTTGCGAATCTTCGACAACAGACTATGGCAGGGGACTACGCGCAATGATTTCGGCCGTGCAAGGACGTTTTGCCAACCTCGGTATGGCAAAAAAACTGGGTATCGGGTTTGTGCTGGTGTTGTTGCTGACTGCACTGGTGGCGGCGATTGGCGTCTGGTCCCTGCAAACCATCAGCCAGCGCTTCGATGGCCTCAAGCAGATGTCATCGCTCAACAGTGGCCTGCTCAAGGTGCGGCTGCTGGAGCAGGACTACGCCTTGCATGGCAACCCGAAAACCGTCGAGGCCTTGCACGAAGGTGTCGACGGTCTGGTCGCCATGGCCGACCAACTCAAGATTTTGTCGCCGGGCAATGAGTCGGTCATGAACGACGTCCAACAGTCATTGGGCGCTTACCGCAAGGCATTCGATGAATTCGTCTCGTTGTCCCAGGCCAAGGATCTGGCGCTGGAGATGGCCAGTTGGTCGGTGTCCAGCGTCGCCAACAATCTCGATGTGTTGCAGGCCGGTCTCGCTGATGACGGCGCGTACACCCTGAAAGACAGCGAGGGCAAGGACGGGGCGCAATTCATCGAGCAGGCCGGCCAGGTCAGTCAGGTCTCACGGTTGATGTTGCAGGCGATGAACGAGGCGCGGGTACGCCTGGATCAAAGCCGCAAGGGTGATGACAGCGCAGGTCAGGGCAATATCGAGCAGGCTGCGCAAGCCCAGGCGCAAGCCGAGCAGCTTAAGTCCACGGTCAAGGACGAAGGCTATCTGACGGTGCTCAATGAAGTGTCCGGGCACATTGCCGGTTTCAGCGACAAGCTGGCCGAGTACACCGGGTTGCTGGCCCAGGAAAAGACCGTCTATCAACAGCTGCACCAACGGGCCGACGAAGTCGTGGCGCGGGTCCAACAGGCCTATGTTGCGCAAGACGGCGCCATGCAGAGCGAACTGAAAAAGAATTCGGTGCTGATCATTGGCTCATCGGCGCTGGCGTTGCTCGTCGGGCTGATTGCGGCGTGGGTGATTACCCGGTTGATCGTTGCACCGTTGCGCAGCGTGATTCACGTGGCGCAACAGATTGCGGCCGGTGATTTGAGTGGAACGATCGAGGTATCGCGCCGTGATGAAATCGGTCAATTGATGCTGGCCATGCAGCAGATGGGCGCGGGCTTGAGCACGATTGTCAGCGGGTTGCAGGCGGGTATCGAACAGTTGGCCAGTTCGGCGCAATCGCTGTCGGCGGTGACCGAGCAGACCAACCTTGAGGTCAGCAGCCAGAAAGAGGAAACCGAACAGGTGGCGACGGCGATGAACCAGATGACCGCCACCGTTCATGATGTGGCGCGCAACGCCGAAGAAGCGGCGCTCGCAGCGCAGACCGCTGATGGCAAGGTCGAAAGCGGTCAGCAGGTGGTGCGTCAGAGCATGGCGCGGATCGAGCAACTGGCGGACTCGGCGACGTCGGCCAGTTCGAGCATCGAAAGCCTCAGTGCGGAAATCCAGAACATCGGCACGGTGCTGGAAGTGATCAAGAGTGTCGCCGAGCAGACCAATCTGCTGGCGCTCAACGCGGCGATCGAAGCGGCGAGGGCGGGCGAGCAGGGCAGGGGCTTTGCGGTGGTCGCCGATGAGGTGCGGGCGCTGGCCCGGCGCACGCAGCAGTCGACCGAGGAAATCGAGCGGCTGGTCAGTGCCTTGCGTTCGGCGGCGCATTCGTCGGTGCAGCAGATTCAGAGCAGTGGCGAACTGGTGAAACTGGCGGTGAGCGATGCGTTGCAGACCGAAAGCGCCCTGGGGAGTATTGCGGCGGCGGTTTCGTTGATTCAGCAGATGAACCAGCAGATTGCGGCGGCGGCCGAGGAGCAGAGTTCGGTGGCCGAGGAGATCAATCGCAGTGTGACGAGTATTCGGGCGAGTGCGGATCAGTCTTCGATTGCCATGCGCGGGAATGCGGCTTCGAGTGTTGAGCTGGCGCAGTTGGGGAGTGAGCTTCGGGGGATGGTGGGGCATTTCCGGCTTTGACCTTGGCGGCCTTTGGGCCGACCAGGTTGTTGGTTGTTTGGGGTGAATATCCGTTGCTTCGGGTGCTGCCGCTGGCGGTTTCGCCCTTACGGCGAGTCCCTTTTTCAGACGCCAAAAAGGAACCAAAAGGCTGGGCCCCTGCGTTCGGCACCTCGCTGTGGCTCGGTGTTCCTTCGTTCCGGGATTCATCCGGGGGCATCGCCTACGGTTTGCTTCGCTGCACCTCCTCTCGATGCATGCGGCTGCGCCGCACGGTCGCTGCGCTCCCACCCCCGGATAAATCCCTCCACTCAGCCTTCCGAAGGGGCCGGTACGTCAAAAGCGGTACTCGAGCTAACGCTCATCGTTTTGAGTGGTGGGAAGCCGAAGCCAAAGCAGAAGCAAGAGTAGAAGAGGCAGAAGGTGCAGAAGGTGCGGCAGTGTGAGTTGAGTTGCATGTGTTTCAAAAACCGAGTGCGACTCGGTTTTTCACGTCGGCGTACCTCCCCCAAGCAATGCGGTCAGTCCCCTCTCCCCCCGGGAGAGGGTTAGGGCGCTTTTGATTTTGATCTTTCCCGCAGGCAATAAAAAAGCCACCTCTCGGTGGCTTCTCTCTTTGACTGCACTCAGTCGTAAATCACTTTCTTCTTCCAGTCCGCATCAGCCTCGACATCCTTGAGGCCGGCAGTCAGTTGGTTTTCTTCGCCTTCGACCGGGGCGATCTTGTCCATGACCTGGGCGTTGGCGCGGGCCAGGAGTTTTTCCAGGTATTGGAGTTGTTCGGCGTAGATTTGCGGGTCCTGCTGTTTGCGCAGGTATTGCACGCCGCGTTCGAAGGCGAGGCGGGCCTGGCCTGGCTGGTTTTGCTGGAGGGCGTGCTGGCCGAGGTTGTTGAAGAACTCGATGTGCAGCAATACGAGGATGTGGCGGACTTCGCGGATCCAGTGTTTGGCTTCGTTCGGTGGCAGGAAGCCGTCCTGCGCGGCGCGGGTGATTTGGCCGTGGAGGGCTTCGAGGAGGAAGCGGACGTCTTTGGCCTTGGCTTCGGTCTGGATCGGTGCCGGCGGGTTGTTGACCGGGATCGATTCGCCCTGGGCGACCAGGGCGCTGAGTTCTGTGATGCGATCCTTGGTGGTGGCGCTGGTCTTTTCCAGGTTCAGCAGGCGCTGGCAGACGTTCAGCTCGAGGCGAGTCAGCAGCAGTTTGAGGGCCGGGGTCATGAACTGGCCGGGGAAGGTTTCGGTCAGTTCGCCGCAACGGCGCAGGCGGTCATTGAGTTCGACCTTGGTGCGGGCCTTCTCCAGTTTGGTGTTTTCCACCACATGGTTCATGTAGCCAATGGCGATCAAGATTGCGATCCCGGCTATGACTAGCAGGGTGATCATGAGTGGTGTCACCGGTAAGACCTCTTTATAGGGTTCGCGTGCGAGTGTAGTGGCTTGGCATACAGGAGCCTAGCGCCGCTCGACGGGTTTGGATCGGAGAAGCTGAATCTGTATCGGCCAGGAACCGGCTTATATAAATGCTGGCCCTTGGGGTGCAGATTGCCATCACCTGTGCCGTGGACTATAACGCCTTGGCGAGTGTCGGAATATAGGCGTCAATCGTCGGGCGACGCAAAAGCCGGAAACGGTGCGTAAAGCAGGTCGAAGTCATTGATTTAAATAAATTTATATCTGGGGGTTGACGACCTTTCAATCCATCCATAGAATGCGCGCCACTTGCAGCGTAAAGCACACAGCGAAACGCGGCAGGGAGTGAATGTTGTAGTGTGTCCCCTTCGTCTAGTGGCCTAGGACACCGCCCTTTCACGGCGGTAACAGGGGTTCGAGTCCCCTAGGGGACGCCAATGCGGGAATAGCTCAGTTGGTAGAGCACGACCTTGCCAAGGTCGGGGTCGCGAGTTCGAGTCTCGTTTCCCGCTCCAATTTTAAACAGCAACGCTTCAGGGCGGTGCTGAGTGAAACCAGAGCCAACTCTTCGGAGGCGGATCTGGACACCGAAACACACACCATGTGTTCCGGGTAGCGTGTCCCCTTCGTCTAGTGGCCTAGGACACCGCCCTTTCACGGCGGTAACAGGGGTTCGAGTCCCCTAGGGGACGCCATTTGCGGGAATAGCTCAGTTGGTAGAGCACGACCTTGCCAAGGTCGGGGTCGCGAGTTCGAGTCTCGTTTCCCGCTCCAAATTCAAAAAGCGCCGCTTTGCAAAGAGCGGCGTTTTTATTAGTGAAAGTTGTAGCCTGTGTCCCCTTCGTCTAGTGGCCTAGGACACCGCCCTTTCACGGCGGTAACAGGGGTTCGAGTCCCCTAGGGGACGCCATTGCGGGAATAGCTCAGTTGGTAGAGCACGACCTTGCCAAGGTCGGGGTCGCGAGTTCGAGTCTCGTTTCCCGCTCCAAATTCACAAAAACGCCGCTCAGTGATGAGCGGCGTTTTTGTTTGTGCGGTTTTTGTCAGGCAATAGAAAAGGACCTCACGGTCCTTTTTTTGTGGGCCCGCCAATGTGGCGAGCCCGGTACGCGATCAGAGCTTCGGCAACTGCCCGATGCGTCCCATCATTTCGGTGACGATCTGCAGGTCCAGCAGGAACTGGTCAACGGTCTTGAATTCGCCATCGGTGTGACCGGTGTACTTGACCTCAGGTCGCGCCAGGCCGAATTGCACGCCGTTCGGCAGTTCATGCACCGAGGTGGCGCCGGCCGAAGTGCCGAATTCGTGTTTCATGCCCAGGTTTTCGGTGGCCACGGCCAGCAGCGCCTTGACCCACTCACCTTCTGGGTTGCGGTACATCGGTTCGGCGATCGAATAGTCGAAGTTGACCGCGACATGGGTCTTCTTGCTCCAGGCCGCCAGTTTGTCGGCGATTTCGCGCTTGAGCACTTCCGGCGACTTGCCCTTCGGCACGCGCAGGTTGACCGCGAGTTTGAAGGTTTTGTCGTCTATGCCGACGTAGGTCGGGGACGTGGTCAGCGGGCCCATGAAATCATCGGCGAAACCGACGCCCAACTTGCCACCCTTGTAATCCAGGCCCCAGTTGTCGGCGGCGTAGTGGGCAGCGTCGGTGATGTGGTTGTGCTTGAAGGCGATCTTGCCGTCCACGCTGTGGATGAAGTCGAGCATGCGCGCGACCGGATTAACGCCGGATTCTGGCTCGGACGAGTGCGCGGAAACACCGGTCACGGTGAGTTTGACGTCTTTGCCATCGACCTTGGCGTTCACTTCGAAATCGCCGCCATTGCGCTTGGCGTATTCAGTGCCGGCCTTTTGCAGGCTGGCCGCAAGCTCGGCGGGTTTGTCTGTCACCAGCGTGACGACCGAAACCGATGGAATCTGGTTGGTCGCCAGGCCGCCGGTCATCGAGGCGATTTCCGCGCCTTTACCCTCGGCCTTGCGCTTGGCGAACTTGGCCATGACGGTGCCGTAGCCTTTTTCCGCAATCACTACGGGATAGCCGCCATCCAGTGCCAGGTTGTACTCGGGCGTCGGGTTGCGTTCGAAGTAGTAGGGAATCGCGTCACCGGTAGTTTCTTCGGTGGTGTCCACCAGCAGTTTGAAATTGCGCGCCAGCGGCAGCTTCTCTTCCTTGATCACCTTCATGGCGTACAGCGTCACAACGATGCCGTTCTTGTCGTCCTCGGTGCCGCGGCCGTACATGCGGTCGCCGATCAGCGTGACCTTGAACGGATCAAGTTTGGTGCCGTCCTTCAGCACCCAGTTTTCCGGCGTTACCGGCACCACGTCGGCGTGAGCGTGAATGCCGACGACGTCCTTGCCGCTGCCGTCCAGGGAGATTTCGTAAACGCGGTTGTCGATATTGCGATAGTTCAGGCCGAAAGACTCAGCCAGATCCTTGATCTTGCCGGCGATCTTGATGAGTTCGGGGTTGTCGTGCTGATCGACGCCGTCCTTGCGGAAGGTCGGAATTTCCACCAGTTCGCGCAGGGTTTCCAGGGCGGCCTTGCCGTACTTCACGCGGGTGTAGAGACCGAGCAGGCGATGGATTTCGTTTTGCTGTTCGGCGGTCAGCGTCTTGTTGTCGAGGAAGGCGCTGATGGCAGGGCGCAGATCGTCGGTCTTGCTCAGGTCGTTCTTGGCCAGATCACCGAGAAATGCTCTGAAGTCACTGATCTTTGCCTCATTGAAGGTCTTGAGAATGGTCGCGCTCTGCTGCTCGGTAAGGTTGGCATGGGCTGGCAGTGTGACGGATGAAAGGCTGGCCAGGATCAGTGTCGACGCGGCCAGTTGCTTGAGTGAAAAATCCATTGCTAAGGGCATTCCTTTGCAGGCGGTGAGAAGGAGTTGTCTGACAGATGCGTCAGACGGTCTCGCAAACTACCACCACACGAGCGTGCCCGGGAGCCCCCGAAGTGGGACGCGTCGCACAGAAATGCAAAAGCGGCGCAGAATCGAAAAAGCCCGTCCAGTCTGTCTGGATCGGGCTTCTGCGATCAGCGCGCTTTACATCGACAACACCAGACGCCCGGCAAACAGGATCAGAATCACCCCCATGCTGCGCTCGAACCAGTGGCCCATGCGCATGAACAGCACGCGCACTTTGCTGCTGGAAAAGAACAGCGCGACGATCACGAACCACAACGCATTCACCCCGCACATCCACAACCCGTACAGGGCCTGAATTTGCAGCGGTGTGCTGGCGCTGATGATCGTGGTGAAGATCGCCAGGAAAAACAGCGTGGCCTTGGGGTTGGTGGCGTTGGTCAGGAAACCGGTGGAAAACGCCTTGAACAGCGATTGCTCGACCAGCGGTTCGTCACTGGTCTTTTCGCCTTCCAGTGTTGTCTTGGGTTTGCTGCGGATCAGGCTGACGCCCAGATAAAGAATGTAAGCACCGCCTACCACTTTCGCGACAGTCAGCAACCACGGCGTGGTGTGCATCAAGGCGCCGACGCCCAGCAGGGTGTACAGCACGTGCACGGAAATCCCCGCGCCGATGCCCAGTGCCGTGCAGATGCCGACCAAACGACCGAAACGCACACTCTGGCGGATGGTCACGGCGAAGTCCGGGCCGGGTGCGACCACGGCCAGAAAGTGGATGGTGGCCAGCGCCAGAAACTCGCCCAGATAATTCGATGTCATTTCAGCTCCAGAAAGTCAGGGGTGAGGCATTGCCGCGATAGCCGACAAAAAACGAAAGGCTCAAGCGCGGATCGGCCACGCCCGGCGTTACCGAGTGCATGCGACGCGAATTGAACATGATGAAATCCCCCGGTTCCGGGCGAACTTCGAGGGCGGGCGGGCCGAGCAGTGCCGGGTCGATGCCGTAGCTGTCGCCGCGCATTTCGTCGAAGCGGTCCGGGGAAATGTCGTCTTCCCACATCTGCAACGCGCCGCCTTCGGTCGGCATGTTGAGGTAGACGTTGCAGGCAAACTGCGCCTCCAGGCTGCGGGCCTGAAAACTGTCCGGGGCGTCCTTGGCGAAGATGTCGTGGTGGGCCAGGAAGCACACGCCCGGTTTCACCACGCGGGACAGGCCGACGTACATCTTGCGACCGTAGAGGTTTTCCAGGTGGGCACCCGCCGGCCAGGATTCGTCGAGCATGCAGCGCAAGGTATCGACCGGCGACGAGTAGGGTGCGCAACGGTTACGTAGTTCGGCGATGTTGCTGGTGGCGCGCTCGAAATAATCTTCGATCAGCAGCGGCTGGTTTTCCGCCTCGTAGAACGCCATGCCGATGCGGCCGATGCTCGGCGCATTGATGTAGCCCTCGAAGCCGGGGGCGAGGATCTTGTCGCCAATCTGGATTGCCTGCGCCTGGGGCAGAAAGCCTTTGAAGCGGATGGCGAGGACTTCTTCGTTGGCCAGTTTTTTTATGCACGTCTCATCGAGACGCTCGACGTCAAGCATCATGGTTTCAGGTCCATCTATCGAATAGTCAACGGAACCGGCGAACGCGGTTCCCCCGGCGTCGGACGCTGCATCTGGCAGCCTCCGAAATCCTCAATCCACGTTGTAGTGGACGGACAACGTGCCTTTCTTCTGCGAAAGGGACGCGATCGTGACTGTGCCCAAATCCTTCAGGCTGCGTACATGGGTGCCACCGCAGCCATAGGCTGGCAGTTCACCGAAACCGATTTCCCGCGCGCCTTCGCGCAGGGAAGTCAGGCGTGGCAGGTCGTGTTCGATCCATTGCTCGATGCCGTATTGAACGGTTTGCGCATCGACTTCCTGGGCCGAATCTCCGGGTTTGAATTGAACCCGGCCCTCGTCCGGCCAGTGGTGCGCCTTGATCGGCATCCAGCCCATGGCCTGGACGAAGTGGCCGATCAAATGTCCGGCAGAGTGCATGCGGGTGTTGAAGCGGCGGCGTTCTTCGTCGACGCGAATCTGGGTCATGCCCAGTGGCACCGGCTGATCGACAAAATGAATGATCCGGTCCGGTTCCTGGACGACGCGCAGAACCTTGCTTTCGCCAATCCAACCGGTATCGCAGGGTTGGCCACCGCCCTGGGGATGGAAAAGCGTAGCGCGCAACACAACGGCGAATTCGTTCTCGTGGGGCGTGCAGTCGAGGACTTCCACATTGGCCTTGAGGTCATCACTATGGAAAAAGAGGCGAAGCGTCATATTCCATGCCCTTATTAAAGTTTCTTTTTTAATTATATGAATCGTGCAATAACGTGATAATCCGTTCAAACATCAAAGGACTGTTGCGCTGTGAGCATAAATCTTCCCCTGCCGCTGCTTGGTGAGATGGCGATTTTCGTCAAGGTCGTCGAGACCGGCAGTTTCTCCGAAGCCGCTCGCCAGTTGGGCTCATCGCCCTCGGCAGTCAGTCGCAGTATTTCCCGGCTGGAGAAAGCGCTGGCCACGCGGCTGCTGCAACGCACCACGCGCAAACTGCGCTTGAGCGATGGCGGGGAAGAGGTGTTCAAGCGCTGCCAGGAAATGGTCAGCGCCGCCAAGTCGGTGATGGAGATCAGCGGCCAGTTCACCCACGAAGCCGAAGGTCTGGTGCGGGTCAGCGTGCCGAAAGCGGTGGGGCGCTTCGTGATTCACCCGCACATGCCGGAGTTTCTGCGGCGCTACCCGAAGGTCGATGTGGAGTTGTTGCTGGAAGACCGCCAGGTTGATCTGATCGATGACCATGTCGACCTGGCTATTCGCATCACGGATCGTCCACCGGCCGGACTGGTCGGCCGACAACTGCTGACCATCGACCATTTGCTCTGCGCCACACCGCAATACCTGGCCGAACACGGGACGCCGACCCATCCCCACGACTTGCTCAATCACAGTTGCATTTACCTGGGCGAAACCCCGAGTGATGCGCGCTGGAAATTCAAGAAAGGCACCAAAGCCGTCACCGTCGGCGTGCGCGGCCGGTATGCCGCCAATCACACCGGCGTGCGTCTGGGCGCGGTGTTGCAGCACATCGGTATTGGCAGCCTGCCGTATTTCACTGCGCGTTATGCACTGGAGCAAGGGCTGATCGTGCAGGTGCTGCCGGACTGGACGTTCCTGGCCTCGTACCACGGCGGATTGTGGTTGCTGCATTCGCCGACGCGCTATCTGCCGCCGAAGCTGCGGGTATTCATCGACTATCTGGTGGAGTGCCTGGAGAAAGAGCCGACCCTGAGCAAGCCGGGGAAGTCTGGCGGTTCAAAACCGTTGGCCGAGTACGAATTGCCCGAGAGCGAAGGGTTGCTCTGACCCCATGAAAAAGGCCCGCATGGATCACCATGCGGGCCTTTTCATTACCGGGGAAAATCAGTGCTTGCTGTCCTGGGCGGACATCGCCAGCAGCTGTTTTTCCTGGTTCCAGTCGAACGGTTCGTCGTTCTGTTCGGCTTCGTAGCGGCGTTCTTCCAGCGCCTGATACATGTCGATTTCTTCGTCGGACAGGTAATGCAGGCAGTCGCCGGCGAAGAACCACAGCAGATCCCGCGGGATCAGGTGGGCAATTTGCGGGTAACGGGTAATCACTTGAGTCAGGATGTCCTGGCCCAGGTATTGGCTTTCGATTGGCTCGATCGGCAGTGACGCCAGCAGTTCGTCGAAACGCTCCAGGAACAGGGCATGGCTTTCTTCGGGAACCTGATCGGCCTCACCTACGGCGACCAGGATACTGCGCAGATGGTCGAGCAAAACCAGATGATCGGCAACGACGTTGGACACGAGATAAGTCCTCAAGAGCAAAACGGGCGCGGGAGTATAAAGCGCCCGCGCCCGTTTTTCACTGATTGAAGGGATCAGCGGATTTTGCCTTCCGCGGGTTTGAGTTGCTCCTTGTCGAAATCATCGACATCGATCACCTTGCGCCGCGCCGCTTCGGCATCACGCAGGGTCTGGGCTTCCACGGCCTGCAACACCCCGGCTTCCAGTGCCGCATCGATGGCGTGTTCACCAGCTACCGGTTTGACCTGACCGCTCTTGAGCGACGAGTGCAATTTCTTGTGCAGCGGTTGCGCAGCGTTCAGTTGATCGCAGGCGTGTTGCAGCGCACCGACTGCATCATCGGTCGATTGCGGGCGATAGCAGCCGGCAAGCAGTTCTTCCAGCGCCGGATCGCCCTTGGCCCGGCCGATGACCGCAGCCACCTCGGCACCGAGTTTGTCCGAAGGCCCTTTGTGACGGCGGCCGAACGGGAACACGATCACGCGCAACAGGCAGCCAAAGACTCGGTTCGGGAAGTTGGTCAGCAGTTCATCCAGCGCCTTTTCCGACTGGCCGAGGCTTTCTTCCATGGCCCATCGGAACAGCGGTTCCATGTACGCCGGGGAATCGAGGTCGTGATAGCGCTTGAGCGCCGCCGACGCCAGATACAGGTTGCTCAGCACATCGCCCAATCGTGCCGACAGACGCTCGCGGCGTTTCAGTTCACCACCCAGCAACATCATGCTCAGGTCGGCGAGCATGGCAAATGCGGCAGCCTGACGGTTGAGGGCGCGGAAATAACCCTGGCTGAGCTTGTCTCCCGGTGCATGTTCGAAATGGCCGAAGCCAAGGTTCAACACCAGGGTGCTGGCGGCGTTGCTCACGGCAAATCCGATGTGCTTGAGCAGCAGGCCATCAAACTCCTTGAGTGCCTGATCCTTGTCCTCGCGCCCGGCGAGGGCCATTTCCTTGAGGACGAACGGATGGCAGCGGATCGCGCCCTGGCCGAAGATCATCAGGTTGCGCGAAAGAATGTTCGCGCCTTCCACCGTGATGAAGATCGGCGCACCGTTCCAGCTGCGGCCCAGGTAGTTGTTCGGGCCCATGATGATCGCCTTGCCGCCGTGTACGTCCATGGCGTGGCTGATGCACTCGCGACCGCGTTCGGTGAGGTGGTACTTGAGGATTGCCGACAGCACCGACGGCTTCTCGCCCAGATCCACCGCGTTGGCGGTCAGCATTCGTGCCGCGTCCATCATCCAGGCGTTGCCGCCGATCCGCGCCATGGCTTCCTGAATGCCTTCGAATGCTGAGAGTGGCACGTTGAACTGCTCGCGAATCTGCGCGTACTGCCCGGTCACCAGACTGGTGAACTTGGCCGCGCCGGTACCCACTGCCGGCAGCGAGATAGAACGCCCGACCGACAGGCAGTTCATCAGCATCATCCAGCCTTTGCCGAGCATGTCCTGGCCGCCGATGAGGAAGTCCAGCGGGATGAATACGTCCTTGCCGGAGTTCGGGCCGTTCATGAACGCAGCGCCCAGCGGCAGGTGGCGACGACCGATTTCCACGCCAGGGGTGTCGGTCGGGATCAGCGCCAGGCTGATGCCGAGGTCTTCCTTGTCGCCGAGCAGGTGATCCGGGTCGTAGGCCTTGAAGGCCAGGCCAAGCAAGGTCGCGACCGGGCCGAGGGTGATGTAGCGTTTTTCCCAGTTCAGGCGCAGGCCGAGGGTTTCCTGACCTTCCCATTCGCCTTTGCAGATGATCCCGGTGTCGGGCATGGCGCCGGCGTCGGAACCAGCGAGCGGGCCGGTCAGCGCAAAACACGGAATGTCGTCGCCCCGGGCCAGCCGTGGCAGGTAATGATTGCGTTGTTCGTCGGTGCCGTAATGCAGCAGCAGTTCAGCCGGACCGAGGGAGTTGGGCACCATCACGGTGGAGGCAAGATCGCCGCTGCGGGTCGCCAGTTTCATCGCCACCTGGGAGTGGGCGTAGGCGGAGAAACCCTTGCCGCCGAATTCCTTGGGAATGATCAGGGCGAAGAAACCGTGTTCCTTGATGTGAGTCCAGGCTTCCGGCGGCAGGTCCATCGACTGGCCGATCTGCCAGTCGGTGACCATCGCGCAGAGCTCTTCGGTCGGGCCGTCGATGAACGCCTGTTCCTCTTCGCTCAATTGAACCTTGGGATAGGACAGCAGCTTGTCCCAGTCCGGACGGCCGCTGAACAGTTCGCCGTCCCACCACACCGTGCCGGCGTCGATCGCGTCGCGCTCGGTCTGCGACATCGGTGGCAGGGTTTTCTGGAACCAGCTGAACAGCGGCGCGGTGAAGTGTTTGCGGCGCAGGTCAGGCAACAGCAACGGGGCGGCCACCAAGGCCAGCACCACCCAGAAAATCAGCAGCAACCAGCCCGGTGCGTGGCTGAAAATTCCCATCGCCAACAGGTAAGCGGCAACGATGCCCAGCGCCGGCAGCGGGGCGATGCGCCGGTGGGCCAGATACGCCACGCCGACGATCAGAACCAGTATCCACAACAACAGCATATTTAATCCTCCGTGAACCAGGGCGAACCGACCCTCCAGAGCTTAGACGGCATCTGCAAAACGGGGCGGTCAGAGCAAGGTGATTGAAATCGTGGGAAACCCCGGATGTCTTTTGTAGGTTCGGTGGGCAACACGCGTGGGAAATCGTTCGCCGTTTCCGCGTCTTTGCGTGCATGTTTGGCCGAAACGTCGTTATCTCTGTGCTGAACCTCTCGCTAGACTCGGGGCTCAATCAGGAGAATGTCGTCATGCACGAGTATCTGAGCCCCGGCCGCTTCATCGATAGTGACCACCCCTCGGTGGTGGAGTTCGCCGAGCAGCACCGTGGTGCCAGCCGCGATCCACTCGCGCAGGCGATCAGTCTTTATTACGCCGTGCGCGAGGCGGTGCGTTACAACATGTACACCTTCAGCCGCGACCCGCAGACCTTGCGCGGCAGCTATGCGCTGGCGGCGGGTGAGAGTTATTGCGTGCCCAAGGCCACGTTGCTCGCCGGTTGCGCGCGCCATTGCGGGATCCCCGCACGCATCGGTCTGGCGGATGTGAAAAATCATCTGTCGACGCCGCGTCTGCTTGAACTGCTGAGAAGCGAAGTGTTCGCCATGCATGGTTATACCGAGCTGTTTCTCAATGATCGCTGGGTGAAAGCCACGCCCGCGTTCAACCAGAAGCTCTGCGAAATGTTCAACGTTGCGCCGCTGGAATTCGACGGCATGAACGACAGCGTTTTTCACCCGTACAACAGCGATGGCGCGCTGCTGATGGAGTACCTGGTCGATCACGGCCAGTTCGCCGATGTACCGGAATCTTTTTTCTTCGAACATCTGCAGAAATGTTATCCGCACCTGTTCAACGATCAGCAGAAGCCACTGTCCAGTGACATGCGCGGTGATGTCGGCAGCCTCTGATCCGGCGTATGCTGCCTGCCCATTTACTGGAAAAGAGGCGGTCATGCTGAAGATCTGGGGTCGCAAGAATTCGTCGAATGTCAGAAAGCCGTTGTGGGCTGCCGAAGAGCTCGGACTGGCCTACGAGGCCATCGATGCCGGTGGCGCGTTTGGTGTGGTCGACACGCCGGAGTACCGGGCAATGAACCCGAACGGGCGAGTGCCGGTGATTCAGGACGACGGTTTTGTGCTGTGGGAATCGAATGCCATCGTGCGTTACCTGCTGGCAAAACATGCGGCCGATACTTCGTGGTATCCGGCGGATCCGCAGACCCGCGCCACCGCTGACAAGTGGATGGACTGGACGACTTCCAGTTTTGCCGGACCGTTTCGCACAGTGTTCTGGGGCGTTCTGCGTACCCCGGCAGACAAGCAGGACTGGCCGGCCATCCACGCGGCGATCAAGGAATGTGACGGCTTGCTGGCGATGGCCGATCAGGCACTGAAGCACCAGCCGTATCTGTCCGGGAGTGAAATCGGCATGGGCGATATCCCGCTCGGCAGTTTCATTTATGCCTGGTTCGAGATGCCGATCGAGCGCGCGCCACAGCCGAACCTTGAGGCCTGGTATGCGCGGTTGAAACAGCGTCCGGCCTATCGCAAAGCCGTCATGACCGCGTTGACTTAATACCTACTATCGACACACTTGACTGTACTTGTGCGGCGACGGCAAGCACCATTGCGCTCGAGCGCTGCGGTTGTCTTCCTCGCCGCCGGCTTTTTATCAGTCCTTTTTTCCTTACTGGGTGCGTAAATCCGATATGAGTTCCGCTCTGTCCATCCGGCAGCTAACCAAAACCTACGGCAACGGGTTCCAGGCCTTGAGTGGTATCGATCTGGACGTCGCCGAAGGTGACTTCTTCGCCTTGCTCGGCCCCAACGGCGCCGGCAAATCCACGACCATCGGCATCCTCTCGACCCTGGTCAACAAGACCAGCGGCACCGTGAATATCTTCGGCCACGACCTGGACAAGAACCCGGCGGCGCTCAAGCGCTCGATCGGCGTGGTGCCCCAGGAGTTCAACTTCAACCAGTTCGAAAAGACGTTCGACATCGTCGTGACCCAGGCCGGTTACTACGGCATTCCGGCGAAGGTCGCCAAGGAACGCGCCGAGCAGTACCTGACCCAGCTCGGCCTGTGGGACAAGCGCGATGTGCCGTCACGTTCGCTGTCCGGCGGCATGAAGCGGCGTCTGATGATCGCCCGTGCGCTGGTGCATGAACCGCGTCTGCTGATCCTCGACGAACCGACTGCCGGCGTCGACATCGAACTGCGTCGTTCGATGTGGACGTTCCTCACCGAACTGAACCAGAAAGGCATCACCATCATCCTCACCACCCACTACCTGGAAGAGGCTGAGCAGTTGTGCCGCAACATCGGCATCATCGACCACGGCACCATCGTCGAGAACACCAGCATGCGTCAGCTGCTCGGCCAGCTGCATGTGGAAACCTTCCTGCTGGATCTGAAAAACGGCCTGAGTGCTGCGCCGCAACTGGCGGGCTATCCGGCGCGCCTGGTGGACGGCCATACCCTGGAAGTCCAGGTCGACAAGTCCATGGGCATCACCGCGCTGTTCGGCCAACTGGCCCTGCAGAACATCGAAGTGCTGAGCCTGCGCAATAAAACCAATCGCCTCGAGGAGCTGTTCGTGTCCCTGGTGGAGAAGAATCTGTCGAAGGTGGCGGTATGAGTTCCGAGCTGCGCCCCAACCTCGTTGCCCTCAATACCATCGTTTATCGCGAGGTCAGACGCTTCACCCGGATCTGGCCGCAGACTTTGCTGCCGCCGGCGATCACCATGGTTCTGTACTTCGTGATCTTCGGTAACCTGATCGGTCGGCAGATCGGTGACATGGGTGGCTTCACCTACATGGAGTACATCGTGCCGGGGCTGATCATGATGTCGGTGATCACCAACTCTTACGGCAACGTGGTGTCGAGCTTCTTCGGCAGCAAGTTCCAGCGCTCCATCGAAGAGTTGATGGTGTCGCCGGTTTCACCGCATACGATCCTGATCGGCTACACCCTTGGCGGCGTACTGCGTGGCTTGATGGTGGGCGTCATCGTGACGGTTCTGTCGTTGTTCTTTACCAGTCTGCAGGTGCATCACCTGGGCGTGACCGTTCTGGTGGTGGTGCTGACGGCGACGATCTTCTCGCTGCTGGGTTTCATCAACGCGGTGTTTGCGCGCAACTTCGATGACATCTCGATCATCCCGACCTTCGTGCTGACCCCGTTGACCTACCTTGGCGGTGTGTTCTATTCGATCACCTTGCTGCCGCCGTTCTGGCAGACCGTGTCGCTGGCCAACCCGGTGCTGCACATGGTCAACGCCTTCCGTTACGGCATCCTCGGTGTGTCGGACATCCGCATCGGTATCGCGATCACTTTCATGCTGGTGGCGACCGTGGCGCTGTATTTCGGTTGCGCACGCCTGCTGGTGAGCGGGCGCGGAATGCGTACCTGATTTCTTCAATGCTGCAATGAAAAACGGCCTCCCACAGTGGAGGCCGTTTTGCATTCACGCCTGACGTCTTTTCTTGCGCCGCGCCCATTGCCGGGCCACCCACCAGCGCCAGTACAGCATCACCAGACAGTAGGCGAGGGCGCCCAGTGCCAGCCCGACCACCACCGAACCCAGCAGGAACGGTTGCCACAGGGTCGAAAGCTCGCCGCTGATCCATTCCCAGGTCAATTCGTCTGGAAGTGTGCGGGCGGGAACATCCATCAGCCAGGCCCCGGCCTGATAGGTGCAGAAGAACACCGCCGGCATGGTGATCGGATTGGTCAGCCAGACCAGGCTGACGGCAATCGGCATATTGCCGCGCACCATGATCGCAAGGACAGCGGCCACCAGCATTTGTGCGGGAATCGGCAGGAACGCGGCGAACAGACCAACGGCCATGGCGCGGGCCACCGAGTGTCGGTTGAGGTGCCAGAGGTTCGGGTCATGCAGCAACGTGCCGAGAAAGCGTAAGGATTTGTGTTCCCTGATGCTCGTCGGGTCGGGCATGTAACGTTTGAATAAGCGCCGGGGCATAAGGCTTCTCGGTCGGTTAAGGCGGCAAGTATGTCTGGATTCTACGAACCGCCCATTCAGACTTTGTGACAATTGATAACGACGCCCGTGCCCCGCAACCGCTATGCCTGAAGGTGGGACTCTCAAGGACGGGCTTATGCGCACAGGGATGATGGCGCTGGCAGTCGGTCTGCTGGCTGCGGTTTTTTTACCGGCCTTGCCGCCGGTCGGGTTATTGCTGGTGTTGCCGTGGGTGGCGCTGATGCTGCTGCCGTTTCGCAGCTATCCACTGGCGTTTTTACTGCTTGGATTCGCATGGGCGGGATTCAACGCGCAACTGGCGTTGAATGATCGACTGCCGTCCCGGCTGGATGGCGAAACGCGCTGGGTGGAGGGCCGGGTCGTCGGCTTGCCGCAGAGTGCCGAGGGCGTCGTGCGGTTTGAGCTGGCCGATGCGCGCTCGCGTCACGAAAAGCTGCCGTCGCTGATGCGCCTGGCCTGGTACGCCGGGCCTGAGGTCAAAAGCGGCGAACGCTGGCGATTGGCGGTCAAGCTCAAGCGTCCCGGTGGCTTGCTCAATCCGGATGCGTTCGATTACGAGGCCTGGCTGCTGGCGCAACGCATTGGTGCTACCGGGACGGTGAAGGATGGCCAGCGTCTGGCGCCGGCGCAGTGGGCCCGGCGCGACAGTATTCGCCAGCGCCTGCTTGCCGTTGACGCCCAGGGTCGTAACGGCGCCTTGGCCGCGTTGGTGCTCGGCGATGGTTCCGGCCTCAGTCGCGAAGACTGGCAGATCTTGCAGGACACCGGCACCGTGCATCTGCTGGTGATTTCCGGCCAGCACATCGGGCTGTTGGCAGCGTTGATGTACGCGCTGGTCGCCGGGTTGGCCCGATTCGGATTTTGGCCGCTGCGTTGGCCCTGGCTGCCCTGGGCGTGCGGTCTGGCATTCACGGCGGCGCTGGGTTACGGCTTGCTGGCCGGATTCGATGTACCGGTGCGGCGGGCCTGCGTGATGGTTGCGCTGGTGCTGCTGTGGCGTTTGCGCTTCCGCCACCTCGGTGCATGGTGGCCATTGCTGCTGGCCTTCAATGGCGTGTTGTTGATGGATCCGCTGGCCAGCTTGCGTCCGGGGTTGTGGCTGTCTTTTGCGGCGGTGGCTGTGTTGATCTTCACCTTCGGCGGCCGTCTGGGGCCGTGGCGCTGGTGGCAAACCTGGACGCGCGCGCAGTGGCTGATCGCAATCGGATTGTGCCCGGTGCTGCTGGCGTTGAGTCTGCCGATCAGTCTTAGCGGGCCGCTGGCCAATTTGCTGGCGGTGCCGTGGGTCAGTTTTGCGGTGCTGCCGCCGGCGTTGCTCGGGACTTTGTTGCTGTCAATTCCTCATGTCGGCGAAGGGCTGCTGTGGCTGGCCGGCGGACTGATCGATGGATTGTTCCGGGCGCTGGCCCTGATTGCCGGACGCTGGCCGGCGTGGGTTGCAGAATCGATGCCGGGCTGGATCGTGGCGCTGGGTTGCATCGGTGCAGTGCTGTTATTGCTGCCCCGAGGCGTTCCTTTGCGCCCGCTGGGCTGGCCGTTGCTGCTGGTGCTGGCATTTCCGCCCCGGGAGCGACTGGCCGAAGGCGTGGCGGATGTCTGGCAGCTTGATGTTGGCCAAGGGCTGGCGATTCTGATCCGCACGCGCCATCACGCCTTGCTGTACGACAGCGGCCCGCGCTTCGGCGATTTCGATGTCGGCGAGCGGGTGGTGTTGCCAGCCCTGCACAAGTTGGGCGTCGAGCGACTCGACCTGATGCTGCTCAGCCATGCCGATGCCGATCACGCGGGTGGTGCACTCGCCGTGGCGAAAGGACTGGCCGTCAGTCGGGTCATCAGTGGCGACCCGCCGGGTCTGCCCGAGGCGCTGAACGCCGAGGCCTGTGAAAGCGGTCGGCAATGGCAGTGGGACGGCGTTGCCTTTCATCTATGGCAATGGGCAGAAGCCCATGACAGCAACCAGCGTTCCTGCGTGTTGCAGATCGAAGCCAACGGCGAGCGGCTGCTGCTGACCGGTGACATCGACACCAATGCCGAGCGGGATTTGCTCAACAGCGCGCTGGCGGTTCCGACCCAGTGGCTGCAAGCCCCGCATCACGGCAGCCGCAGTTCCTCATCGATGGCCTTGCTCAAGGTTTTGCAGCCCCAGGCCGTGCTGATTTCCCGAGGGCAGGGCAACTCGTTCGGCCATCCGCACCCGACGGTCATTGCCCGTTACCGCAAGCAGGGAATACACATCCATGACAGCGCCGAGCAGGGCGCCATTCATCTGCAACTGGGGCGGTTTCAGCCGGCCCGGTCGATGCGTCAACAACGCCGCTTCTGGCGCGACCCGCCGTTGCCGGGGGCGGAGTACCGTTGAGCACGGTCGTCGGGGCGACGGGTCTTTATCGCGAACCGGTATGGTAAAGTGGCGCACTTTTTCGAGGGGGCTGTCACTGTGTGGGAATTGGTCAAATCCGGCGGCTGGATGATGTTGCCGATCATTCTGAGTTCCATCGCCGCCATGGCGATCGTCGCCGAGCGCCTGTGGACCCTGCGCGCCAGTCGCGTCACCCCTGAGCATCTGCTGGGTCAGGTCTGGGTCTGGATCAAGGACAAGCAGCTCAACAAGGAAAAACTCAAGGAATTGCGCGCCAACTCGCCGCTGGGGGAAATCCTCGCCGCGGGCCTGGCCAACTCCAAGCATGGTCGCGAGATCATGAAAGAGTGCATCGAAGAGGCCGCCGCCCGGGTCATCCACGAGCTGGAACGCTACGTCAACGCGCTGGGCACCATTGCCGCCATGTCGCCGTTGCTGGGTCTGCTGGGCACGGTGCTGGGCATGATCGACATCTTCAGTGCCTTCACCGGCTCCGGCATGACCACCAATGCTGCGGTGCTGGCCGGCGGTATTTCCAAGGCTTTGATCACTACCGCTGCGGGGCTGATGGTCGGTATTCCGGCAGTGTTCTTCCACCGTTTCCTGCAACGACGCATCGATGAACTGGTGGTGGGCATGGAACAGGAAGCGATCAAACTGGTGGAAGTGGTGCAGGGCGACCGTGACGTCGATCTGGCCGGGGGCAAAGCGTGAAATTCCGTCGCAAGCCCCGGGAAACCATCGACATCAACCTCGCGTCGCTGATCGATGTGGTGTTCATCCTGTTGCTGTTTTTCGTCGTGACCACCACCTTCACCCGCGAAACCCAACTGCGTGTCGACCTGCCGGAAGCGGTCAGTGGCTCGCCGGCCGAGGATCAGCAGGTCAAGCAACTGGACGTGGCCATCAGCGCCGAAGGCGTGTTCTCGGTGAACAACAGGATTCTGCCGAAGAATGATCTGGCCACCCTGATGGAAGCCATGCAGAAAGAAGCCAACGGCGACACCAACATGCCGTTGTCGATCAGTGCTGACGGCAAGGCTCAGCATCAATCCGTGATCACCGCCATGGATGCGGCCGGCAAGCTCGGTTTCAGCCATCTGCGCATGACCACGGTCGAGGCGGCGCCCAAATCCTGATGGCCATGTCCGATCGTCTGCTCGCCGCGTGGTATCAGGGGCACCCGGCCCTGACGCTGTTGCGGCCGCTGGAGTGGCTGTACCGCCGCGTGGTGGCGGGCAAGCGTCAGCGGTTTCTCGATGGCGAAGGTGAGATCTACCAGTCGCCGGTGCCGGTGATCGTGGTCGGCAACATCACGGTCGGCGGCACCGGCAAGACACCGATGATCCTGTGGCTGATCGAGCACTGCCGACGCCACGGGCTGCGGGTCGGCGTGGTCAGCCGTGGTTACGGCGCCAAACCGGCGCAACTGCCGTGGCGGGTCGACGCTGAGCAGACTGCCGACATCGCCGGCGACGAGCCGTTGCTGATCGTGCAGCGCACCCGCGTACCGCTGATGATCGATCCCGATCGCAGCGCCGCCGTCAGAGCCCTGCTGGACAGCGAGCCGCTGGACCTGATCCTGTCCGATGACGGTATGCAACATTACCGCCTCGCGCGGGATCTGGAACTGGTGCTGATCGACGCTGCCCGTGGGCTTGGCAACAAGCGCTGCTTGCCCGCCGGCCCCCTGCGCGAACCGGTCGAGCGCCTGCAAAGCGTTGACGGTGTGCTGTTCAACGGCGCCCTTGAGGATCGCGACGGCGGTTTCGCCTTCCGTCTGCAGCCCTCGGCGCTGGTCAACCTGCGCAGCGGTGAACGTCGGCCGCTCGATCATTTTCCGCCCGGTCAGGCCGTGCACGCGGTGGCCGGGATCGGCAACCCGCAACGTTTCTTCAATACCCTCGAAGCGCTAGACTGGCGGCCTGTGCCCCACGCCTTCGCCGACCACGCCGAATACAGCGTGCAGGCCTTGAGTTTTACGCCGTCATTGCCAGTGGTGATGACTGAAAAGGACGCGGTGAAGTGCCGTGCCTTCGCCGCTGCCGACTGGTGGTACCTGGCGGTCGATGCTGTGCCGTCATCGGCCTTCGTGGCCTGGTTCGACACGCAGTTGATGCGCCTGTTGCCGGATCGTCTTTTGCCTTAATCCGTTTTATCCAGGGAATGTTCATGGACACCAAATTGCTCGACATCCTCGCCTGCCCGGTCTGCAAAGGCCCGCTCAAGCTCAGCGCCGACAAGACCGAACTGATCAGCAAGGGCGCCGGTCTGGCGTACCCGATCCGCGACGGCATCCCGGTCATGCTGGAAAGCGAAGCCCGCACCCTGACCACCGACGAGCGTCTGGATAAATGACCACCGCCTTCACCGTTGTCATCCCGTCGCGTTACGCCTCGACCCGTCTGCCGGGCAAACCGCTGCTGGACATCGCCGGCAAGCCGATGATCCAGCACGTCTGGGAACAGGCCAGCAAAAGCAGCGCCAGCCGTGTGGTCGTGGCGACCGACGATGCGCGTATCGTCGAGGCCTGCAAGGCTTTTGGCGCCGAAGTAGTGCTGACCCGTGAAGATCATAATTCCGGTACCGATCGTCTGGCTGAAGTGGCGGCGAAGCTGGGCCTTGAGCCGGATGCCATCGTGGTCAACGTGCAAGGCGACGAACCGCTGATCCCGCCGAGCGTGATCGATCAGGTCGCCGCGAATCTTGCGGCCCACACCGAAGCGCGCATGGCCACCCTGGCCGAGCCGATCGAAGACGTGGAAACCCTGTTCAATCCGAACGTGGTCAAGGTTGTCAGCGACCTCAACGGTCTGGCGCTGACCTTCAGTCGCGCAACCCTGCCATGGGCCCGCGATTCGTTTGCCAAGAGCCGCGACGTGCTGCCGGAAGGCGTGCCGTATCGTCGTCACATCGGCATTTATGCCTACCGCGCAGGCTTCCTTCAGGACTTCGTGAGCTGGGGTCCGTGCTGGCTGGAAAACACCGAATCCCTCGAGCAATTGCGTGCCCTGTGGCACGGCGTGCGGATTCATGTGGCTGACGCGTTGATCGCGCCGCCGACCGGGGTCGACACCGCCGAAGACCTCGAGCGCGTCCGTCGCCTGCTGGAGGCCTGATGCGCGTTCTGTTCGTGTGCCTGGGCAACATCTGCCGTTCGCCCACCGCCGAAGGCGTGTTGCGCCACAAGTTGCGTGAAGCGGGGCTGGCGGATCAGGTCGAAGTGGCCTCTGCCGGCACTGGCGACTGGCACGTTGGCAATCCGCCGGACAAGCGCAGCCAGGCGGCGGCCAAGCTGCGCGGTTATGACCTGTCGGCGCAACGCGCGCAGCAGGTCAGCCGCGCCGATTTCGCCAGCTACGACCTGATCCTCGCCATGGACAACAGCAACCTGCGCAACCTCAAGGCCTTGCAGCCGTCCACCGGCAAGGCCGAGCTGGACTTGTTCCTGCGCCGCTACGAAGGTGAAGTCGACGAGGTGCCGGATCCGTATTACGACGGCGATCAGGGCTTCGAGCAGGTGCTGGATCTGATCGAGCGTGCCTGCGATCAGCTGTTGATTGAAGTGAAGGGGCGGTTATGAGTTTGCAGATACAACCGCAGGTTTCCCTGAAACCCTTCAATACCTTCGGCGTTGATGTGCGCGCACAGCTGTTTGCCGAAGCCCACAGTGACGCCGATGTGCGCGAAGCCCTGGCTTACGCGACTTCTCACAACCTGCCGTTGCTGGTGATCGGCGGCGGCAGCAACCTGTTGCTCACCGCGGACATCCCGGCACTGGTGCTGCGCATGGCCAGCCGTGGCATCCGTGTCATCAGCGACGACGGCAATCGTGTGGTGATTGAAGCCGAAGCCGGTGAGCCGTGGCACCCGTTCGTGCAGCACACGCTGGCGCAGGGTTTTTCGGGACTGGAGAATCTCAGCCTGATCCCCGGCACTGTTGGCGCTGCGCCGATGCAGAACATCGGTGCTTACGGCGTCGAGATCAAGGATGTGTTCGCCGGCCTGACGGCGCTGGATCGCCAGACCGGCGAGCTGCGCGACTTCAGCCTGGAGGAATGCCGGTTCGCCTACCGCGATAGCGTGTTCAAGCAGCAGCCGGGGCGTTGGCTGATTCTGCGGGTGCGCTTCGCACTGGACCGAGTCGCGCATTTGCATCTGGAATACGGTCCGGTGCGTCAGCGTCTGACCGAGCAGGGCATCGAGCAGCCGACGCCGACAGACGTCAGTCGAGCGATCTGCAGCATCCGCAGCGAAAAACTGCCGGACCCGGCGGTGCTCGGCAATGCCGGCAGCTTCTTCAAGAACCCGCTGGTGTCGGCGGCCGTGGTTGCACAGATCAAGGCGCAGCATCCGGATCTGGTGGCCTACGCGCAACCGGACGGGCAGATGAAACTGGCGGCCGGCTGGTTGATCGAGCGTGCCGGCTGGAAAGGTTTCCGTGAGGCCGATGCCGGCGTGCATAAATTGCAGGCGCTGGTGCTGGTCAACTACGGCACGGCGACCGGGCTGCAATTACTCGATCTGGCCCAGCGCATCCAGAAAGACATTTCAGAACGTTTCAATGTCGAGCTGGAAATGGAGCCCAACAGGTATTGAGGCTACGCTTTCAAGGCTGAACCCAAAGCCCTGCACTTATTTAAAAAGTGCAGGGCTTTTTTGTTAATCGCGGGTTAACGTAGCCAGCTAACGATACCAACCATTTGCTCCACCAAAGGCCCGGTGCAGACATTCCCGTCGGCACAAGAGAGCCTGATTAGCCTGAGCCGATCTGCGCGAACCACTACCGTCCCTGCGGTGGCAGATGGCTCGACCCCATAACCTCCAAGAATATGCGGGCGTGCCCATGATTACCCTGAAACTCAATGGTCAAGATCATCCACTCGATGTCACCGAGGACATGCCGCTGTTGTGGGCGATCCGCGACGTCGCCGGTTACAACGGCACCAAGTTCGGCTGCGGCATGGGGCTGTGCGGTGCGTGCACCATTCATATCGACGGCGCGCCGGCGCGCAGTTGCATCACCCCGATCGGTTCGGTGGTCGGGCAGAACGTGACCACCATCGACAACCTGCATGCCGACCCGGTCGGTCAGATCGTCCAGCAAGCCTGGCTCGACACCGCTGTGGCCCAATGCGGTTACTGCCAGGGCGGCCAGATCATGTCCGCCACCGCGTTGCTCAAGACCAACCCGAACCCGAGCGACGAGCAGATCGAAGAAGCGATGGTCGGCAACATCTGCCGCTGCGGCACCTACAACCGGATCAAGACCGCGATCCGCCAGGCATCCACTCACCTGAAGGAGGCCAAGGCATGAGCCGTCTACCGAACGATTTCGCCCTGAGCAACCTGAGTCGCCGGGGCTTCCTCAAGGGCGTCGGCGCCACGGGTGCGCTGGTGCTGGCGGCGAGCTGGGGCTGGCAGGATGCGCTGGCCGAAGACAAGCCCAAGCAGTTTGGCGCCGATGGCATGCCCAACGGCTGGATCGACGATCCGAAGGTCTACGTCAGCATTGCCGTCGACGGCACGGTAACCGTGGTCTGCAACCGTTCGGAGATGGGCCAGGGTGTGCGCACCAGCCTGACCATGGTGGTCGCCGATGAACTGGAAGCCGACTGGGCGCACGTCAAGGTCCAGCAGGCGCCGGGTGATGAGGTGCGCTTCGGCAACCAGGACACCGACGGCTCGCGCAGCATGCGTCACTGGTACGAACCGATGCGCCGTTGCGGCGCCGCCGCCCGTACCATGCTGGAACAAGCGGCCGCCGCCCAGTGGAAGGTGCCAGTCGGCGAATGCCGCGCGCAACTGCATAAAGTCATTCACACGCCGTCCGGACGCGAGCTGGGTTACGGTGAACTGGCCGCTGCGGCCAGTGCCCTGACGGTGCCGGCCCGTGACAGTCTGCGGCTCAAGCAGCCGTCGGAATTCCGCTATATCGGCAAGGAAGGCACCAAAGCCATCGACGGTGCCGACATCGTCAATGGCCGCGCGGTGTACGGGGCCGACGTGCATTTCGACGGCATGCTGTTCGCGGTCATTGCGCGTCCGGCGGTGTACGGCGGCAAGGTCAAGTCGGTGGACGACAGCGCCGCGCTGAAAGTGCCGGGCGTGCTGAAAGTCATCCAGATCGAACCCCGGCCATTGCCTTCGGAATTTCAGCCGTTGGGTGGCGTGGCTGTGGTGGCCAGCAATACCTGGGCGGCATTGAAGGGCCGTGAAGCGCTGAAAATCGAGTGGGACGACGGCCCGAACGCCACTTATGACTCGATCGCCTATCGCAAGGAGATCGAAGCCGCTTCGCTGAAACCGGGCAAAGTGGTACGCAATACCGGCGACATCGACAAAGCCATCGCTGGTGCCGCCAGCACGCTGGAAGCCTCTTATTACTTGCCGCATCTGGCACAGGCGCCGATGGAACCGATGGTGGCCATCGCCCGTTACAAGGATGGCACTTGCGAAGCCTGGGCACCGAGCCAGGCGCCGCAGGTCACCCGCGAGCGGATCGCCGAACGCCTGGGGCTGCCATTCGATAACGTCACCTTCAATGTCACGCTGTTGGGCGGTGGGTTCGGGCGCAAGTCCAAACCGGACTTCGTCGTTGAAGCTGCCGTTCTCGCCAAGGAATTCCCCGGCAAAGCGGTGCGTGTGCAGTGGACCCGGGAAGACGACATCCACAATTCGTATTTTCACACCGTGTCCGCCGAGTACCTCAAGGCCGGCGTGGGCAAGGACGGTTTGCCGTCCGCCTGGTTGCACCGCACGGTCGCTCCGAGCATCACCGCGCTGTTCGCACCGGGCATGAACCACGAAGCCGCCTTCGAGCTGGGCATGGGATTCACCAACATGGCCTACGCGATTCCCAACGTGCGGCTGGAAAACCCTGAAGCCACGGTGCACACGCGGGTCGGCTGGTATCGCTCGGTGTCGAACATTCCCCATGGCTTCGCGATCCAGAGCTTCGTCGATGAACTGGCGCACAAAGCCAAGGAGGATCCGCTCAAGTACCAGATCAAGTTGCTCGGCCCGGATCGGCAGATCGACCCGCGCACGCTCAGTGAAGAATGGAACTACGGCGAATCCCCCGAGCGTTATCCGATCGACACCGGGCGCATGCGCACCGTGCTGGAAACGGCGGCCAAGGCGGCGGGTTGGGGGCGTCAATTGCCCAAAGGCCGTGGCCTCGGATTGGCGGTGCATTACAGCTTCGTCACCTATGTGGCGGCGGTGATCGAAGTCGAGGTCAAGGACGACGGCACGCTGATCGTGCACAAGGCCGATATCGCCGTGGATTGCGGCCCGCAGATCAACCCCGAGCGCATCCGTTCGCAGTTCGAAGGCGCCTGCGTGATGGGCCTGGGCAACGCCGTTTGGGGCGAAATCAGCTTCAAGGACGGCAAGGTGCAGCAGGACAACTTCCATATGTATGAAGTGGCGCGCATGTCGCTGGCGCCGAAGGAAGTCGCGGTGCATCTGGTGACGCCGCCGGGCGAGGTGCCGCTGGGCGGTGTCGGCGAACCGGGTGTGCCACCGATTGCGCCGGCGCTGTGCAACGCGATCTTCGCCGCCACCGGTCAGCGCATCCGTAACCTGCCGGTGCGTTACCAGTTGCAGGGCTGGCAGAAGGCGCAAGCGTAATGGACAGCGCCGATCTGAATGTCCTGCGCAGCGTGCTCGAATGGCGCCGCGCCGGACAGCGGGTAATGTTGTTCAGCGTGGTGCAGACCTGGGGCACCGCGCCCCGGGCGCCCGGCGCAATGCTGGCGTTGCGCGAAGATGGCGTGGTGATCGGTTCGGTGTCCGGCGGTTGCGTCGAGGACGATCTGATCGCCCGGCTGCACGATGGGCGGATTCCCGCCAACGGGCCGCCGGTGCAGTTGATCACCTACGGCGTGACGCAGGAAGAAGCGGCGCGCTTCGGCCTGCCTTGCGGCGGCACCCTGCGCCTCACCGAGGAGCGGGTCGGCGATCCGGCGTGGGTTGCCGAGTTGCTGGATCGCTGCGAGGCTCACGAAATCGTCGCTCGTGAGCTGAACATCGGCACTGGCGAGGTGGTGTTGCGACCGGCCGGCAAGGCTGACACCTTGAGCTTCGACGGCCAGACCCTGCGCGCCATTTACGGCCCGCGCTGGCGCCTGCTGTTGATCGGTGCCGGGCAGTTGTCGCGGTATGTGGCCGAGATGGCGCGATTGCTGGATTTCGAAGTGCTGATCTGTGATCCGCGCACCGAGTTCGTCTATGGCTGGGAAGAGCAGCATGGGCGTTTTGTCCCCGGCATGCCGGACGAAGCAGTGCTGAATATCCAGACCGATGAACGCACGGCGATTGTCGCGCTGACTCACGACCCACGGCTGGATGACATGGCGCTGCTCACGGCGCTTGACTCCAAGGCGTTCTACGTCGGCGCACTCGGTTCACGGGTCAACAGCCGCAAGCGTCGGGAAAATCTGGCTGAGCTAGGCTTGTCGGAAGCGGCCATCGCCCGTTTGCACGGGCCGATCGGTTTGCACATCGGCAGCCATTCACCGGCGGAAATCGCCCTGTCGCTGTTGGCGGAAATCGTCGCGATCAAGAATGGTGTCGAGCTCAAACAGAAGAAGACACTGGAGAGCGTATGAGCCGATCCATCGGAGTGATTGTGCTGGCGGCGGGCGAGGGCAGCCGCTTTCGCGAAGTGGCGGGTGCCGACAAGGACAAGCTGCTGGCCGATTGCACCGGGCGCGATGGCGCGGTGTGTTCGGTGATCGAGCAGGTGTTGGTGAACCTGCCGGCGAGCCTCGACAAGCGAGTGCTGGTGACGACCGAGGCGCGGCCGCAGGCGATGCGCATGGCGCAGGCTTACGGATGTGACATTGTCTCGATCGAGTCCACGGGAATGGGCGACAGCATTGCGGCGGGTGTGGCGGCTTGCCCGGAGGCCGATGGCTGGCTGATTGTGCTGGGCGACATGCCGTTCATCCTGCCGTCGAGCATTGAGCGGGTCGTGGCGGCGATTGCCGAGGATTCCGTCAGCGTACCGACGTTGAACGGTGACTACGGGCATCCGGTCGGGTTTGGCCGCTCGTTCGCCGCAGGGCTGATGGCTTTGTCCGGTGACCGGGGCGCCAGACCGCTGTTTGCCCAAGGTCGGGTGATTGAAGTCGCGGTGGATGACCCGGGGGTGTTGTGGGATATCGATGTGCCGGATGCGCTGGTGTTCCCGCCATCCTGATAAAACCTTGAGATATAAAAAAGCCCCGCCTGGATCACCAGGCGGGGCTTTTTAGTGGCTTTTGGAATCAGACGAGGGGTTTAGGCTCGTGTTCTTTTTCCTGGGCCTCTTCGTGTTGCTCGACCGCTTCCTGAACGGAGCGTGGTGCTTCGGCAATCACGGCTTCAACGGCAGCTTCTTCAGCGACCGGGGCAGGAGCTGCCTCGACCACTTCGGCAACCACTGGCTGGGCAGCGACTGGAGCAGCAGCGGCAGCCAGCTCGGCTTCCTTCTGCAGACGCTCTTCTTCACGCTTGCGACGACGCACTTCACGCGGGTCGTTCGGCGCGCGGCCGCTTGGGGTCAGGGCGCTGACCGGAGCTGCTTCAACCACTGGCGCTGGTGCTTCGGCTACAACTGGCGCTTCAACCACAGGGGCTTCAACGACCGGTGCGGGTTCAGCAACAACTACTGGCTCGGCAGCCTTGGCTTCTTCAACAACATGCGCTTCAACCACTGGCGCTGGTGTTTCAGTGACAGCCGGCTCGGCGACCCAGTTGAACGCGGTCTGTTCTTCGCGAACTTCACGCACGGTTTCGGTCACGGTTTCAGCGACGGTTTCGACAACCGACTGTTCAGCGACGGCTGGCGCTTCAAAGGACACAGCTGGTTCGGCAGCGACTTCAACCTGAGGCTGAGCTTCGCGAGCCGGAGCTACTTCGACTTCCGGAGCAGCAGGCGCTACGACCGGAGTGGTGGCTTCAACAACCGGCGCTTCTACTGGAGCAGTTTCCAGTGTTGCAGCGGTAGCGCGTTCAGCTTGCTCGTGGGCCTGAGCTTCAGCCGGAGCGCTGATCACGGTGCTGGCAACAGCAGCGGTAACAGCCAGACCAGCAGCCAGATCGGCAGTGCTTGGCGCCTGGGCGTTTTCGCCGGACTCGGACTCTTCCGAACCTTCGATCACGTTGCCATTGGCATCACGCTGACGCTCGCGACGGTTGCTGCGACGACGCTGACCACGGGAGCGGCGGCGTGGACGATCGCCTTCGGCGTTCTCCGAACCGTCTTCCGGCAGTTGCTCTTCGTTGGTGGTGATTTCTTCTTCAGCGACGGCAGCAGCGGCCTGTTCGGCACGCGGTTGACGCTCTTCACGCGGAGGACGTGGCGCACGTTCTTCACGCGGCTGACGGGCCGGACGCTCTTCAGCGGTGGCGGCGGCAGCAACGGCTGGAGCGGCATCCAGAGGTTCGCGCAGTTCACGTACGCGTTCTTCACGCTCGCCACGCGGCTTGCGATCTTCACGCGGAGCACGTGGTGCACGTTCTTCACGAGGCGCGCGTGGTGCGCGTTCTTCGCGGGCTACCGGTGCTTCGTCACGGGATTCGCGTGGCTCGCGGACTTCACGTGGTTCGCGCGGTTGACGCTCTTCACGCGGCTCACGTGGGGCGCGCTCTTCACGCGGTGCACGCTCTTCGCGCGGCTTGCGCTCTTCATCGCGGCGACCGTTACGGTTGCGGCTCTGCTGACGACCATTGCGACGCTCTTCGTTGCGGGCCGGACGCTCGGTGGCTGGTTTTTCAACCACGACCGGAGCAACCGGCTCTTCCTTGGTGGCGAACAGGCTGACCAGCGACTTCACCAGGCCTTTGAACAGGCTTGGCTCTGGCGCAGCAACCGGAGCAGGTGCCGGGGCCGGAGCGGCGACTTCGGTCGGAACCGGAGCGTTGGCGCGGGCCGGAGCGGTCTTGACCGCGGCTTCCTGGCGAACCAGGGTGCGGGTCGCGGCGGCTGGCTGGACGTCTTCGACATCGGCGGCAGCGGCAGCGATTTCGTAGCTGGACTGGTTGGTCGCGGCTTCCGGGCTGTCGTCACGCAGGCGCTGAACTTCGAAATGCGGGGTTTCGAGGTGATCGTTCGGCAGGATGACGATGCGGGCGCGGGTGCGCAGTTCGATCTTGGTGATCGAGTTGCGTTTTTCGTTGAGCAGGAATGCGGCTACCGGGATCGGCACTTGAGCGCGAACTTCGGCGGTGCGGTCTTTCAGGGCTTCTTCTTCGATCAGGCGCAGGATCGCCAGGGAAAGCGATTCGACGTCACGGATGATGCCGGTGCCGCTGCAGCGCGGGCAGACGATGCCGCTGCTTTCGCCCAGCGAAGGACGCAGGCGCTGACGGGACATTTCCAGCAGGCCGAAGCGCGAGATGCGGCCGATCTGCACGCGGGCGCGGTCGGCTTCCAGGCATTCGCGGACTTTCTCTTCCACGGCGCGCTGGTTCTTGGCAGGGGTCATGTCGATGAAGTCGATGACGATCAGGCCGCCGATGTCGCGCAGGCGCAACTGACGGGCGATTTCTTCGGCGGCTTCAAGGTTGGTCTGCAGGGCGGTTTCTTCGATGTCGCTGCCTTTGGTGGCGCGCGCCGAGTTGATGTCGATGGACACCAGGGCTTCGGTTGGATCGATGACGATGGAGCCGCCGGACGGCAGTTCGACAACGCGCTGGAAAGCGGTCTCGATCTGGCTTTCGATCTGGAAACGGTTGAACAGCGGAACGCTGTCTTCGTACAGCTTGATCTTGCTGGCGTACTGCGGCATCACCTGGCGGATGAAGGTCAGGGCTTCGTCCTGGGCTTCAACGCTGTCGATCAGCACTTCGCCGATGTCCTGGCGCAGGTAATCGCGGATGGCGCGGATGATCACGTTGCTTTCCTGGTAGATCAGGAACGGCGCGGAACGATCCAGCGAGGCTTCTTTGATGGCGGTCCAGAGTTGCAGCAGGTAATCGAGGTCCCACTGCATTTCTTCGCTGCTGCGGCCCAGGCCGGCAGTGCGCACGATCAGACCCATGTCGGCCGGAGCGACCAGACCGTTCAGCGCTTCACGCAGTTCGTTGCGCTCTTCGCCTTCGATGCGACGGGAGATGCCGCCGGCACGCGGGTTGTTCGGCATCAGAACGAGGTAACGACCGGCCAGGCTGATGAAGGTGGTCAGGGCTGCGCCCTTGTTGCCACGTTCTTCTTTTTCGACCTGAACGATGACTTCCTGGCCTTCGCTCAGGACGTCCTTGATGTTGACGCGGCCTTCAGGGGCTTTCTTGAAGTATTCGCGGGAGATTTCTTTGAGGGGCAGGAAGCCGTGGCGCTCGGAGCCGAAATCGACAAAGGCAGCCTCAAGGCTTGGTTCGATGCGAGTGATGCGGCCTTTATAGATGTTGGCCTTCTTCTGCTCGCGTGCACCGGATTCGATGTCCAGGTCGTAGAGGCGCTGGCCATCTACCAGTGCAACACGCAACTCCTCGGGTTGAGTTGCGTTAATCAGCATTCTTTTCATGTAGTACCGTCGGTTTCCGGGCTGCCGGAAACGGCGTTCGGCACACACGACTTCTCACGGTCGGTGTCAGGTGCGTCGGGAGTGGTTGGCCATTCCCGTGTCCAGCGATGTCCGGCCAATTGGGCCGTTATCGCGACGTACGCGTCCTGCTTGCTGTGGCTACTTAAGCACTCAGTCAGGAGGAGGAATCAACCGGTGGCTGTGGACGAGATGAAGCGTCTTGATAAAACCTGTTGCTACACAGTCCAGCGGTTGTGCATCTCCACCCTACACGTATCCCTGATAATTCGGGTGCTGCCGCGCGCAGAATCCGCAGCGGGTTGGCATTTACCGTGAGCTCCGAAAGGGGAGGTCACGCATCATGGCTAATTCAGGCGGTGTTTCCGGAGTCTTCGCTCGGGGTCATCCGCGGCTGACTGCACTTTGTGAACTGGCCGTGAATATGGCTCGCGTGGCGAGTCAAAACTCTGCTTTGCGGCGTGATTCAGGCCTCATGTCACCTGCGCTTGTTACAGCTGCAAACTCCACCGTTACGTAGCAAAAGCCCCGTAGGACGGCCTCGCGTCCTGGTGAATTGCGTTGGTCAGGGCCGGTTTTTGACCGTGGTTCCGCTGTCCAGGCCGCTTTTGGCGGCGTTCGCGACTATAGCAGCAATGATTAAGTGCTTCAATTCCATAAAAAATTGTTATTATCCGCGCCATGACGACTACTGCCCCTACGACTCCAGGCGTTCAACTGCTTGAGGTCTCGCCGGAATATGCCGGCCAACGAATCGACAATTTCCTCCTCGCCCGGCTCAAAGGCGTGCCCAAGACCTTGATTTACCGCATTTTGCGCAAAGGCGAAGTGCGCGTGAACAAAGGTCGGATCAAGCCCGAATACAAGCTGCAGGCCGGCGACATTGTGCGCGTGCCGCCGGTGCGCGTGCCTGAGCGTGACGAACCGGTGCCTTTGGCCCAAGGCCTGTTGCAGCGCCTGGAAGCCTCGATTGTCTACGAAGACAAAGCCCTGATCGTGATCAACAAGCCCGCCGGCATTGCGGTTCACGGTGGCAGCGGCTTGAACTACGGCGTTATCGAAGCCTTTCGTCAGTTGCGCCCCGATGCCAAGGAGCTCGAGCTGGTTCACCGTCTCGATCGCGACACCTCCGGCCTGCTGATGATCGCCAAGAAACGCAGCATGTTGCGTCACTTGCATGCCGCGTTGCGCGGTGATGGTGTCGACAAGCGCTACATGGCACTGGTTCGCGGCAACTGGGCGACCTCGATCAAGCAGGTCCGTGCGGCGCTCGGCAAGAGCAATCTGCGCTCCGGTGAGCGCATGGTCGAGGTCGACGAGGAGGAGGGCAAGGAGTCTGTGACCGTGTTCAAGGTCCTGCGTCGCTTCGGCGATTTTGCCACTTTGATCGAGGCCAAACCGATCACCGGTCGCACGCACCAGATCCGCGTCCACACGTTGCACGCCGGGCACTGCATTGCCGGTGACACCAAATACGGCGATGACGGTTTCAGTAAGGAAATCCGTGATCTGGGCGGCAAGCGCCTGTTCCTGCACGCCTACATGCTGACCGTGCCGCTGCCCGATGGCGGTGAACTCAAGTTGCAGGCACCGGTCGATGAAATGTGGGCCAAGACTGTGGAGCGATTGAGTGCGCCCATCTGATTACAAGCTGCTGATTTTTGATTGGGACGGCACCCTGGCCGATTCCATTCATCGGATTGTCGAAGCGATGCACTCGGCGTCCGGGCGTTCAGGTTTCGAGTTGCGTGATGATTTAGCCGTCAAAGGCATCATCGGTCTGGGCTTGCCCGAGGCGATCCGCACCTTGTATCCGGAAATCAGCGATACCGAAATGACCTTGTTTCGCGAGTATTACGCCGATCACTACATCGCTGCAGAAGCCGTGCCTTCGCCGTTGTTCGAAGGCGTAGTCGAGTCGATGGCGTCCTTTCGCGAGCAGGGCTATCACCTGGCTGTCGCGACCGGCAAGAATCGTCGCGGGCTGGATCGGGTGCTCAAGGCCAATGGCTGGGAAGATTATTTCGATATCACCCGCGCAGCCGATGAAACTGCAAGCAAGCCGCACCCTCTGATGCTGGAGCAGATCCTTGCGCATTGCGGTGTGCGTGCCGAGCAAGCGCTGATGGTCGGTGATTCGTCCTTCGATCTGCTGATGGCGCGCAATGCGGGGATGGATTCGGTGGCGGTCAGTTATGGCGCGCAATCGATCGAATCACTGCAGCAGTTCGAGCCGCGACTGTCGATCGACCATTTTTCCGAATTGCACGCCTGGCTGGGGCAGCAGGCTTAATACGTTTTTGCTGGGGTGGATGGCATGACCGACGAATGGAAAGCACCGGCCAAGGCAACTGCCGACGACGGTGATGCGAAAAGCTGGAAGCTGCTGGAAAAGACTCTGCTGGCCGGCGTGCAGGAGCAGCGTCGTTCGCGGCGCTGGGGCATCTTCTTCAAGTTGCTGACCTTTGTTTATCTGTTTGTTGCGCTGATCCTGTTCACGCCGTTGATGGACATGGAAAAAAGTGCCACCCGCAGCGGCAACTACACCGCGCTGATCGACGTCACCGGAATGATTGCCGACAAGGAGCCGGCCAGCGCCGACAATATCGTCGGCAGCCTGCGCGCGGCGTTCGAGGACAAGAAGGTCAAGGGCGTAATCCTGCGCATCAACAGTCCGGGCGGCAGTCCGGTGCAGTCGGGTTATGTCTATGACGAGATCAAGCGCCTGCGCGGCCTGCATCCCGACACCAAGCTGTACGCGGTGATTTCCGACCTGGGCGCTTCCGGTGCCTATTACATTGCCAGTGCGGCGGATCAGATTTATGCCGACAAGGCCAGTCTGGTCGGTTCCATTGGTGTGACGGCGGCCGGTTACGGGTTTGTCGGCACCATGGAAAAGCTGGGCGTCGAGCGTCGCACTTACACGTCCGGCGAGCACAAGGCGTTCCTCGATCCGTTCCAGCCGCAGAAGCCGGAAGAAACGGCGTTCTGGCAGGGTGTGCTGGATACCACGCACAAGCAGTTCATCAACAGCGTCAAGCAGGGGCGTGGCGATCGCCTGAAGGACAAGGAGCATCCGGAGCTGTTCTCCGGGCTGGTCTGGTCTGGCGAGCAGGCGCTGCCATTGGGGCTGATCGATGGGCTGGGCAATGCCAGTTCGGTGGCGCGTGAGGTGATTGGCGAAAAAGAGCTGGTGGACTTCACCGTTCAGGAATCGCCGTTCGACCGCTTCTCGAAGAAGCTCGGTGCCAGCGTTGCCGAGAAGCTGGCAATGTGGATGGGTTTCAACGGCCCGTCGTTGCGTTGATCGAATGCTGCAAGAAAGACCGGCCTGAGGGCCGGTTTTTTGTGGGTCAGGGAATCTGTACGCCTTCGACCAGCAGCATGTCGATCAGGCGAATCAGCGGCAGGCCGATCAGGCTCGTGGCGTCCGGGCCTTCGGTGGACTGAAACAGGCTCACACCCAGTCCTTCGGCCTTGAAGCTGCCGGCGCAGTCGTAGGGCTGCTCGGCGCGCAGATAGCGCTCGACGCGGGCCTGGTCCAGTACGCGCATGTGCACGGTGAAAGGCACGCAGTCGACCTGGCAGTGGCCGGTCTGGCTGTTGAGCAGGGCCAGGCCGGTGAGGAAGGTCACGCTGGCGCCGCTGGCGGCCATCAGTTGTTCGCGGGCGTTTTCGAAGGTGTGCGGCTTGCCGATGATGCGCTCGCCGAGTACCGCAACCTGATCGGAGCCGATGATCAAGTGAGCGGGGTGGCTGTCGGCCAAGGCTCGGGCCTTTTGTTCGGCGAGGCGCTTGACCAGCTCGATTGCCGACTCGTCCGGGCGATGGCTTTCATCGATATTCGGTGAGCTGCAGACGAACGGCAGGCGCAGGCGGCTGAGCAATTCTCGACGATAGGTCGAGCTTGAAGCGAGTAATAAAGGCAGCATTCGCATCTCCAGAGGCAGGCGACAGATTCTAGCGGAGCCGCGCAAGTGACGGACAGGGCACAATTTCCTTTGACATGGGTGGGTGCATCCCTATAATGCTGCGCCTATGTTGAATGACCCGATTCCACCTCACGTTGACCCGCGCAAATTGGCTGACCGTGGCACCACCCTTCAAGGTGAACTGCTGCTGGCCGATTTGAAGAGACTCTGCGACCCGCTTTCCGACGATGTCGGTACGGTGCAGGCAAAATTCGTTTTTGAACGAGATGAACGTAAATCTGTGGTGATCCACAGCTTTATCGACACCGAAGTCAAAATGGTTTGCCAGCGTTGTCTTGAGCTGGTCACCCTGCCGATCCACAGCGAATGCAGTTACGCTGTTGTGAAGGAGGGTGCGAATACCCAGTCGTTGCCGAAAGGTTATGACGTGCTGGAACTGGGCGAAGATCCATTGGATCTGCAGTCACTGATCGAGGAGGAGCTTCTGCTCGCCTTGCCCATTGTGCCTGCTCATCATCCGGAAGAATGCCAGCAGCCGGCGGGAGCAGATGAGCCCGAACCGAGCGAGGACGAGGTAACGCGGTCCAACCCGTTCAGTGTATTGGCGCAGTTAAAGCGTGACCCAAACGTTTAGGAGTTAATCAATTATGGCTGTTCAGCAGAACAAAAAATCCCGCTCTGCCCGTGACATGCGCCGTTCGCACGACGCTCTCGAGGCTAGCACCCTGTCTGTAGAAAAAACCACTGGTGAAGTTCACCTGCGTCACCACGTATCGCCAGAAGGCGTATACCGTGGCCGTAAAGTGATCGACAAGGGCGCTGACGAGTAATCACTTGTCCGCTCAAGTCATCGCGATTGACGCAATGGGCGGGGACTTCGGTCCCCGCAGCATTGTTCAGGCCAGCCTTGCTTGCCTTTCTGCTACACCCTCGCTGCACTTGACCCTCGTCGGTCAACCTTCCCTTCTTGAAGAACTGATCACCGGCCAATCGGCTGCCGATCGCGCGCGCCTGACGATTGTCCCGGCGTCCGAAGTCATCACCATGGACGAAAAACCTGCCCAGGCCCTGCGTGGCAAGCCGGACTCGTCGATGCGTGTCGCCCTCGAGTTGCTGCGTGATGGCAAGGTCCAGGCCTGTGTCAGTGCCGGCAATACCGGGGCACTGATGGCCCTGTCGCGATTCGTGCTCAAGACCCTGCCGGGGATTGATCGTCCGGCCATGGTCGCCGCCATCCCCACCCAGAAGGGCTACTGCCAGTTGCTTGATCTCGGCGCCAACGTCGATTGCAGTGCCGAGCACTTGTTGCAGTTCGCCGTGATGGGGTCCGTGGCCGCGCAAACCCTTGGCATTGCCCGTCCGCGTGTTGCGCTGCTGAATATCGGCACCGAAGACATCAAGGGCAATCAGCAGGTCAAACTGGCTGCGACGTTGCTGCAGGCTGCACGGGGCATTAACTACATCGGTTTCATCGAAGGTGACGGCTTGTATCGCGGCGAGGCGGATGTGGTGGTTTGCGACGGTTTTGTCGGCAATATACTGCTCAAGTCCAGCGAAGGCCTGGCGACGATGATCGCTGCGCGTATCGAGGCGTTGTTCAAGAAAAATCTCGCCTCCCGCGCAGTCGGTGCACTGGCGTTGCCCTTGATGAAGCGATTGCAGGCTGATCTGGCGCCAGCGCGACACAACGGCGCGAGCTTCCTCGGTTTGCAGGGCATTGTCGTGAAGAGTCACGGTTCGGCCGGGGTTCAGGGGTTTCAGAGTGCGATTCAGCGAGCGCTGATCGAGATTCAGGAGAACCTTCCCGAGCGCCTGCACGGCCGTCTGGAGGATTTGTTGTCTTAGGCGTTTTCGTCGGACAATGCTTAAATGTGACCGCCCGGTTCAAAGGGCCATCCAACTGTCAGTTTCTTGCGTCCCTCTAGCGGGATGCCATTTTTCCGACGACAAGATCATTAGGGGCTTGTTACATGTCTGCTTCCCTCGCATTCGTCTTTCCAGGACAGGGTTCGCAGTCCCTCGGCATGCTGGCCGAGCTGGGCGCGCAACATCCGCTGATCCTCGAAACTTTCAAAGAAGCATCCGATGCTCTGGGCTATGACCTGTGGGCACTGACCCAGCAGGGCCCGGAAGAGCTGCTCAATCAAACCGACAAAACCCAGCCGGCCATTCTGACCGCTTCGATCGCCCTGTGGCGTCTGTGGCTGGCTGAAGGTGGCGTGCGTCCGGCCTTCGTTGCCGGTCACAGCCTGGGTGAATACAGCGCGCTGGTCGCTGCTGGCAGCTTGAGCCTGGCCGACGCGGTAAAGCTCGTCGAGCGCCGTGGCCAATTGATGCAGGAAGCCGTACCGGCCGGGCAGGGCGGCATGGCTGCCATCCTCGGTCTGGAAGATGCTGATGTTCTCGCTGCCTGTGCCGAAGCGGCGCAAGGCGAAGTGGTCAGCGCAGTGAACTTCAACTCCCCGGGCCAGGTGGTGATCGCCGGTGCCAAGGCTGCCGTTGAGCGTGCCATCGAAGGCTGCAAGGCCCGTGGCGCCAAGCGTGCCATGCCGCTGCCGGTCAGCGTGCCGTCGCACTGCGAACTGATGCGCCCGGCTGCCGAGCGCTTCGCCGAGTCCATTGCTGCCATCGACTGGCAGGCGCCGCAAATCCCTGTGGTACAGAACGTCAGCGCTCAGGTGCCGGCGGATCTGGAAACCCTCAAGCGCGATCTGCTGGAGCAGCTCTACAAACCGGTTCGCTGGGTTGAATCGGTCCAGACCCTGGCCGCCAAAGGCGCGACCAACCTGGTCGAATGTGGCCCTGGCAAAGTGCTGGCCGGTCTGAACAAACGTTGCGCCGAAGGCGTTTCGACTTCCAACCTCAATACCCCAGACGCTTTCGCTGCTGCTCGCGCAGCGGCTGTCTGAATCAGGAGAAGCTTGCATGAGTCTGCAAGGTAAAGTTGCACTGGTCACCGGCGCAAGCCGTGGCATCGGCCAGGCTATCGCACTGGAACTGGGTCGTCAGGGCGCCATCGTTGTTGGCACCGCGACTTCCGCTTCGGGCGCCGAGCGTATTGCTGCGACCCTGAAGGAAAACGGCATTCAGGGCGCAGGTTTCGAACTGAACGTCACCAGCGACGAATCGGTCACCAAAGTGCTGGCGAGTATCCAGGAGCAGTTCGGTGCGCCGGTGGCGATTCTGGTCAACAATGCCGGCATCACCCGCGACAACCTGATGATGCGCATGAAAGACGACGAGTGGTACGACGTGATCGATACCAACCTGAACAGTCTGTATCGCCTGTCCAAGGGCGTTCTGCGCGGCATGACCAAGGCGCGTTGGGGCCGAATTATCAGTATTGGCTCGGTGGTGGGTGCCATGGGCAACGCTGGCCAAGTAAACTATGCAGCCGCCAAGGCCGGGCTGGAAGGTTTCAGCCGTGCCATGGCGCGTGAAGTCGGTTCGCGTTCGATTACGGTCAACTCGGTAACCCCAGGGTTTATCGACACCGATATGACGCGCGAGCTGCCTGAAGCACAGCGTGAAGCCTTGCAGACGCAGATTCCGCTGGGCCGTCTGGGACAAGCTCAAGAGATCGCGTCCGTGGTCGCTTTTCTTGCATCCGACGGTGCGGCATACGTGACCGGGGCTACAATCCCGGTTAACGGCGGGATGTACATGTAATTCAAATGTGACGGATTGCTTCAAAAAAATGTCATACGAGCTGTCTAAAATCCGTTATAAAGCTGCAATCTATTTATAGGCAGAGGGCCGCAGGGTTTGAGGAGTGAAGCTTTCAGTTGAAAAGCTGAAAAGTCTTTCTATACACTTACCCACTGGCCAGCTGCCTGAATTTGTCCATTAGGAGTGAAAACAAGGTATGAGCACCATCGAAGAGCGCGTCAAGAAAATCGTTGCCGAGCAACTGGGTGTTAAAGAAGAAGAAGTGGTCAACACCGCTTCCTTCGTAGAAGACCTGGGTGCCGACTCCCTTGACACCGTTGAGCTGGTGATGGCTCTGGAAGAGGAATTCGAGACCGAAATCCCTGACGAAGAAGCTGAGAAGATCACTACTGTACAAGCTGCAATCGACTACGTTACTAGCCACCAGGCGTAATAGTTTGTAATCGTTGCTTGCTGTCATGGAAAAACCGCACTGCCATCATGGCGTGCGGTTTTTTCTTTAGGCCTGATGCAAAGTCGTCATTTGAAAAAGGAGAGTGCTGTGTCGCGTAGACGCGTCGTAGTCACCGGTATGGGTATGTTGTCGCCACTGGGCACGGATGTGCCGAGCAGTTGGCAGGGCATTCTGGCTGGCCGCAGTGGCATTGGTCTGATCGAACACACCGACCTTTCTGCCTATTCCACCCGCTTTGGCGGCTCGGTAAAGGGCTTCAATGTCGAGGAATACCTGTCGGTCAAGGAAGCGCGCAAGCTCGACCTGTTCATTCAGTACGGTCTGGCGGCCGGCTTTCAAGCCGTACGCAATGCCGGTCTGGAAGTCACCGATGCCAACCGTGAACGCATTGGCGTGGCCATGGGTTCGGGTATCGGCGGTCTGACCAACATCGAAGAAACCAGCCGCACCCTGCACGAGACCGGCCCGCGCCGGATTTCTCCGTTCTTTGTGCCTGGCTCGATCATCAATATGATTTCCGGTTTCCTGTCCATCCACCTGGGTGCACAGGGGCCTAACTACGCCATCGCCACGGCGTGTACCACCGGTACGCACTGCATCGGCATGGCGGCGCGCAACATCATGTACGACGAAGCCGACGTGATGATTGCCGGCGGTGCCGAGATGGCTGCGTGCGGTCTGGGCATGGGCGGCTTCGGTGCTTCCCGTGCGCTGTCGACCCGCAACGACGAACCGACCCGCGCCAGCCGTCCGTGGGACAAGGGCCGTGACGGCTTCGTGCTGTCCGACGGTGCCGGCGCCCTGGTACTCGAAGAGCTTGAGCACGCCAAGGCCCGTGGCGCGACCATCTACGCCGAGCTGATCGGTTTCGGCACCAGTGGCGACGCCTTCCACATGACTTCGCCACCCGCCGACGGCGCCGGTGCGGCACGTTGCATCACCAACGCGCTGCGCGATGCGAAGATCAACGTCGATCAAGTGCAATACATCAACGCCCACGGCACTTCGACCCCGGCCGGCGACCTCGCTGAAGCCAACGCGATCAAGTCGGTGTTCGGTGATCACGCCTACAAGCTGGCGGTCAGCTCCACCAAGTCCATGACCGGTCACCTGCTGGGTGCGGCGGGCGCGGTCGAGGCGATCTTCAGCGTGCTGGCGATCAACAGCCAGGTGGCACCGCCGACCATCAACCTCGATGAGCCGGACGAAGGCTGCGACCTCGATTTCGTGCCGCACACCGCGCGCAACATGGACATCGATGTCGTGCTGTCCAACTCGTTCGGATTTGGCGGCACCAACGGCACGTTGGCGTTCCGTCGGTTCGCCGGCTGATGGACTGCTGGGTCGACGGTCTGCCGGCTGACGCTCTGTCGCTGAAAGATCGCGGCCTGGCTTACGGCGACGGTCTGTTCGAGACCATCGCCGTGCGTGGCGGCCAGCCGTTGCTGCTGGATCGGCATCTGACGCGTCTGGCCGACGGCTGTACACGTCTGGCCATTGCGACGGACGTCGAGCTGATTCGCCATGAGCTGCAATCCTATGCCGCCGCGATGGGCGAGGGCGTGCTCAAGCTCATCCTCACCCGTGGCGACGGATTGCGCGGTTATGCGCCGGATCCTTCGGCGCAGGGCCGACGCATTCTGCAAGGCAATCCTCCCGCCGCTTATCCAGCGGCCCACGCCGAACAGGGCGTTCGCTTGTTTCCTTGCAGCACGCGTTTGTCCAGACAGCCGTTGCTCGCCGGGCTCAAACACCTCAATCGACTGGAGCAGGTCATTGCCCGCGCCGAATGGCGGGACAGTGAGCACGCCGAAGGTTTGATGCTCGATCAGGCGGGTCGAGTGATCGAGGGAGTCTTCAGCAACCTGTTCCTGGTGCGTGACGGTGTGCTGATCACGGCGGACCTGAAACGTTGCGGCGTGGCCGGCGTGATGCGCGCAGAAATATTGTTTCAGGCCGAGTCCCTGGGCATTCCCGTGCAAATCACCGACATCCCCCTCGAACAGCTGCAATGGGCTGATGAAGTCTTTGTCTGCAACAGCGTGTATGGCGTCTGGCCCGTACGCGCCTGTGCTGCTCTGAGCTGGCCGGTTGGCCCGCTCACCCGTAAACTGCAAACCATTGCCCGCGCGCTACTGGATGCCTGATTCGTGAGACGTAAACTTTTGCTGCTGCTGGAAACCGGACTGGTTCTGGCAGGGCTGCTGTTGGGCGCCAGCGCCTGGAAGATTCATTCGGCACTGGAACAGCCCCTGAACATCACGCAGGAAGAACTGCTGGATGTGCCCAAGGGATCCACCCCGACCCGTACTTTTCTTGGACTCGAAGCCGATGGCGTCATCAAGGACGCGTTCTGGCTGCGGGTCTATTGGCGGTTCAATCTCGCTGGCACGCCGATTCATACGGGCGAGTACCGAATGCAACCGGGCATGACCGTCAACGGCCTGATCGACCTGTGGAAGCGTGGCGATGTGGTTCAGTACAGCCTGACCCTGGTCGAAGGCTGGAATTTCCATCAAGTACGCGCCGCGCTGGCCAAGGATGAAAAGATCGAACAGACCCTCAATGGTCTGAGTGACAGCGAGGTCATGGCCAAAATCGGTCACAAGGGTCTGTTCCCTGAAGGCCGCTTCTTCCCCGACACCTACCGCTTCGTGCGCGGTGTGACCGATACCGAACTGCTGAAAAAGGCTTTTGACCGCCTCGACGAAGTGCTGGCCAAGGAGTGGGAAAAACGCTCCGCCGACGTGCCTTACACCGAGCCTTATCAGGCGCTGATCATGGCATCGCTGGTGGAGAAGGAAACCGGCGTGCCTCAGGAGCGTGGCCAGATTGCCGGCGTCTTCGTGCGGCGTATGGCGCTGGGCATGCAGTTGCAGACCGATCCGACGGTGATCTACGGCCTGGGTGACCGCTACAACGGCAAACTGACCCGCGCCCACCTCAAGGAAGCCACGCCGTACAACACGTACATGATTCCCGGCCTGCCGCCGACGCCGATCGCCATGGTCGGACGTGAAGCCATTCACGCGGCTCTCAACCCGGTGGATGGCACCAGTCTCTACTTCGTTGCCCGTGGCGATGGCAGCCATGTGTTCTCCGATGACCTGGACGCGCACAACAACGCGGTGCGCGAGTATCAGCTCAAGCGGCGCGCGGATTACCGCTCCAGCCCGGCGCCTGCGACAGCGCCCGAGGCCGCTCCGGCAGCCGAGGAGGCGATTCCTGCCGCCTCACCCGATACTGCACCGGAATCGTTGCCGCAGCCGCCTGCTCAAGCGCCTGCACCGACGTCGGAACCGGAAGCGTCCGCTCCCCAAAACACGCAATGACTTTGATTAAGGACTGCCTGTGACTGGCTTGTTTATTACCCTGGAAGGCCCGGAAGGCGCCGGCAAAAGCACCAACCGCGAATACCTCGCCGAGCGCCTGCGCGCCGCCGGTATCGAAGTGGTGCTGACCCGCGAGCCCGGCGGTACGCCGCTGGCCGAGCGCATTCGTGAGGTGTTGCTGGCCCCGGTCGACGAAGTGATGAACCCGGACACCGAGCTGTTGCTGGTGTTCGCCGCCCGTGCCCAGCATCTGGCTGAAGTCGTTCGACCGGCACTGGCCCGTGGTGCGGTGGTGCTGTGTGATCGTTTCACCGATTCGACTTACGCCTATCAGGGTGGCGGCCGCGGCTTGTCGCTGGAGCGCATCGCGGCGCTGGAGACTTTCGTGCAGGGCGATCTGCGTCCCGACCTGACGCTGATATTCGATCTGCCGGTGGAAATCGGCCTGGCCCGGGCCTGCGCCCGAGGTCGTCTGGATCGTTTCGAGCTGGAAGGGCGTGAGTTTTTTGAAGCCGTACGCAGCGCGTTTCTCAAGCGTGCGGAAGCCGATCCGGCGCGTTACGTGCGGATCGATGCCGGTCAGCCGTTGGCCAAGGTTCAACAATCGCTGGATACCCTGATTCCGAACTTGCTGGAGCTGGCCCGTGGCTGAGGCCTATCCATGGCAGGACAGCCTCTGGCAGCAACTGGCCGGGCGCACTCAGCACGCCCACGCGTATCTGCTGCACGGGCCGGCCGGGATCGGCAAGCGCGCGCTGGCCGAACGACTGATGGCCAGTCTGCTGTGCCAGCGTCCGACGCCTGAAGCCTGCGGTGAGTGCAAATCCTGCCTGCTGCTCAAGGCCGGCAGCCATCCGGACAATTACATTCTCGAACCGGAAGAAGCGGACAAGGCGATCAAGGTCGATCAGGTGCGCGATCTGGTCAGTTTCGTGGTGCAGACCGCGCAACTGGGCGGGCGCAAGGTGGTGCTGATCGAGCCGGTGGAGTCGATGAACATCAACGCCGCCAACGCCTTGCTCAAGAGCCTTGAAGAGCCGTCCGGCGATACCGTGCTGTTATTGGTCAGCCACCAGCCGAGCCGGTTGTTGCCGACCATCAAGAGCCGCTGCGTGCAGCAGGCCTGCCCGCTGCCGAGCGAATCCATGAGTCTACAGTGGCTGGCTCAGGCACTGCCGGAATGTTCCGAAGACGAACGGGTCGAACTGTTGACCCTGGCCGCCGGCTCGCCGTTGGCCGCCGTCACGTTGCAGGGGCAGGGCGTACGTGAACAGCGCGCGCAGGTGGTGGAAGGCGTGAAGAAGCTGCTCAAGCAGCAGCAATCGCCGACGCAACTGGCCGAGGAGTGGAAAAACATTCCGATGCTGCGTCTGTTCGACTGGTTCTGCGACTGGTCGAGCCTGATCCTGCGCTATCAGTTGACCGAGGATGAATCGGGTCTCGGCCTGACCGACATGCGCAAGGTCGTGCAGTATCTGGCGCAGAAAAGTGCCCAGGCTAAAGTGCTGGATATTCAGGACTGGATTCTCGCCCAGCGCCAGAAAGTCCTGAGCAAGGCCAACCTCAACGCGGCGTTGCTGCTGGAAGCGTTGCTGGTGCAATGGGCGAGCTTGCCTGGCCAAAGATAAGAATGTGTACCTAGACTCTGAGCATCAGCAGTGGAGGTCAACATGAATGAACCCGTCAGTCCGGGGCCGCGCAACGGCATCTTGTCCCTGACCATCAAGGACAAGTCGGTCCTCTACGCCGCCTACATGCCGTTCATCAAGAACGGCGGCCTGTTCATCCCGACCAACAAGAACTACAAGTTGGGCGACGAGGTGTTCATGCTGCTGAACCTGATGGACGAGGCGGAGAAGATTCCGGTGGCCGGCAAAGTGGCCTGGATCACCCCCAAAGGCGCGCAGGGCAACCGCGCGGCCGGCGTCGGCGTGCAATTCAACGATGGCGACAATACCGCGCGCAGTCGCATCGAAACTCATCTGGCCGGAGCCCTGAAATCCGACCGTCCCACTCATACGATGTAAGTTGCAGTCCTTTTTATGCTCGTAGATTCCCATTGTCACCTTGATCGCCTCGACCTCGCCGCTCACGACGGTTCCCTGGATGCCGCGCTGGATGCGGCCCGCGAACGCGGCGTCGGGCATTTCCTGTGCATCGGCGTCAGCGCCGACAACGCAGCCGACGTCAAAGCCCTGGCCGAGCGTTACGACGACGTCGATTGCTCGGTCGGCGTGCATCCGCTGGATGTGCAGCCGGGCGCGGCGCCGGCGCTGGGCTGGCTGTTGCACGAGCTCAATCACCCGAAAGTGGTGGCGATCGGTGAAACCGGTCTGGACTACCACTACGAGCCGGAAGCCGCCGAGCTTCAGCAGGAGTCGTTCCGTCTGCACCTGCAAGCCGCGCAGCAGACCGGCAAGCCGGTGATCATCCACACCCGCGGCGCCCGCGCCGACACGCTCGAACTGTTGCGCGAAGCCGCGTTGCCCCAGGCCGGCGTGTTGCATTGCTTCACCGAAGACTGGGACATGGCCAAGGCGGCGCTGGACATGGGTTATTACATTTCCCTGTCGGGCATCGTCACCTTCCGCAATGCCGATGCGCTGCGTGATGTCGCGAGCAAAGTCCCGGCGGATCGCCTGCTGGTGGAAACCGACTCGCCGTACCTGGCGCCGATCCCTTATCGCGGCAAACCGAACCTGCCGCAATACGTGCGGGAAGTGGCAGAGTTTCTGGCGATGCTGCGCGGCGAGAACTACGAGCGTTTTGCCGAGCAGACCACCGAGAACTTCAAGCGACTGTTTCCGCTGGCGCATGTAAAAGCCTGAATCGCAGGCAAAAAAAACCCGGGTTCTGGGGGGTGAATCCGGGTTAAGACCATTAGGAGTAAAACAAAGGCACGCGGTCCCTTGGTACCTTTACCGGCGCGACACTTGGGGGAGATGTCGCCCGACAGTTCAAGTATTGATCAGTCTGGCGCCGAGTCCAGTTGGCTGGCCGGGGTTTTTAAACAAATTTGGAATACGTTCGCTTCGGTTATGTTCTCATTCCCCTCGAAACGTTCGTGAAATGAACAAGAAACACAGATATGGTCGGATGATCCGTGCATTTTTGCGCAAGTTAGGCATAATACGCGGCTTCGAATTTTGACCCCTACAGACCTTTTCTTATGCACAAAGAACCTCGTAAGGTCCGTGAGTTTCGTCGCCGCGAGCAAGAAATTCTCGATACCGCGCTCAAGCTGTTCCTCGAACAAGGTGAAGACAGTGTCACCGTCGAGATGATTGCTGATGCCGTGGGTATCGGCAAAGGCACGATCTACAAGCACTTCAAGTCCAAGGCCGAGATCTACCTGCGCCTGATGCTCGATTACGAGCGCGACTTGAACGAGCTGTTGCACTCGGCCGATGTCGACAAGGACAAGGAAGCGCTGTCCCGTGCCTACTTTGAATTCCGCATGCGCGACCCGCAGCGCTATCGCCTGTTCGATCGCCTGGAAGAGAAGGTGGTCAAGGGCAATCAGGTCCCTGAGATGGTCGAGGAGCTGCACAAGATCCGTGCCTCGAACTTCGAACGCCTGACGCTGCTCATCAAGGGCCGCATCAGCGAAGGCAAGCTCGAAGACGTGCCGCCATACTTCCATTACTGCGCATCCTGGGCGCTGGTGCACGGCGCGGTGGCGCTGTATCACTCGCCGTTCTGGAGCAATGTGCTGGAAGATCAGGAAGGTTTCTTCCAGTTCCTGATGGATATCGGCGTGCGTATGGGCAACAAGCGCAAGCGCGACCCTGAAACGCCAAGCAGCTGAATCATTCAGTTGCCTTATGCGCCATGTTTTTCGCTACATGGCGCAGTACCGCAGGAATATACTCAGGCATAGGGCTTGCTAAAACTTGAATTGTGAGTCAAGTTTTAGCCGCTCGATTTTCCATCGCCGGAGTGCTTCATGATCGTTGACCGTCAAGGCAGGCGTTTTCGCAATTTGCGGATCAGTCTGACTTCAGCCTGCAATTACGCCTGTACCTACTGCGTGCCCAACGGCAAGCGGTTGGTGGCTGCGCAGGATGAACTGTCGGCCGAGGCCATGGCGCGTGGCGTAGCCTATCTGATCGAAGCCGCGGGCATCGAGCGCCTGCGCATCACCGGCGGCGAGCCGCTGGTCAGCCCCAAGCTCGAATCTTTCATGAGCGCCGTCGGCAGGATGGGCCTGGAAGACATCAGCCTGACCACCAACGGCCAGCTCCTGGCGAAAAAACTTCCGTTGCTGGTCGATGCCGGCCTGCGACGCCTCAACGTTTCCCTCGATACCCTGGACGCCGGCGCGTTCCGCAGCATCGCCCGTGGCGGCGATCTGGCCACCGTGCTGGATGGCATGGATCAGGCCGCAGCGGCGGGGATGAAGATCAAGGTCAACATGGTGCCGTTGCGCGGGCAGAACCTCGACCAGGTGATGCCGTTGCTCGATTACTGCCTTGAACGCGGCTTTGAACTGCGCTTCATCGAGCTGATGCGCATGGGCCACCTGGCCACTGATTCCAACGCCTTCCTGCAGCAGTTCGTCAGCCTGCAACAGCTGCTGAGCCTGATCGGCGAACATTACGAGTACGCGCAAACCGACGCGCCGGTGGATGCCACGGCGGTTCGCTATGCGATTCCCGGTTTGGGTAATTTCGGCGTGATCGCCAACGAAAGCGTGCCGTTCTGCCGAACCTGTTCGCGCCTGCGCCTGTCGTCCACCGGATGGCTGCATGGCTGCCTGTCGTCGAGCAACCGCCACTACGTCGGTGACCTGCTCGACAAGCCGCGCCACGAGGCGCTGCCGGCGTTGCAACGACTGCTGGTCAAGGCGTTGGGCGACAAGCAGGAAGTCGCGTTCTCCGGCGGCGCGACCGTCATGAAGATCATCGGCGGCTGAAAATCCTCATCGCGAGCAGGCTCGCTCCCACAGGTAAATGCTATCTCCCTGTGGAAGCGAGCCTGCTCGCGATTACGATCGAAAAAACGACGAAGATCTGGAGGTGGCGCAAAAGCTGCATCCTACGGCCATTCGCCGGTTTTCCGTCACCGGCTTCTGGAGGATTAGGATGCGTAGCCTGGTTTTGCTGCTGGCCGTTTTGGCGCTGGGCGGCTGTATGACTGTCAGTGACATGGCCGAAGGGACTCGCTACCAGATGAGCGACGCGGGTCTGCTGGACCACAGCGACAGCCGTCGCGTGAACAATTTCCGCATTCAGCCGGATTCGTTTATCTACATCGCGCAAGGCTCGTTCGCGCCGCCGGGTGGTTCTTACCCACGCCCCAACGTAGTGGCCGAAGAGGCCTTCAAAGGCTTCGTCGAATACTTCCCGATGGTCCGCCGCGCCCGTGCGCCGGAAGGCCTCGACCAGGCGATGGGCGAAGCCCGCGACGCCGGTGCCCACTACTTGCTGTACACCCGTTTCGCTAAGGCCGACGACCGCATCGGCAACTCCGATGAATGGCTGGATGAGGAAGCCGTGGATCGCCTCGGTATCGACGGCGGCGTGATTCAGATCATGTTGATCGAGACCAGCACCCAGTATTTGATTGATACTGCGCGGATCAAGAGTCGTGGCGGTTTACTGACGTTCCACGACAACAAGCCCGAAGACCTGATCGGCCCGCCGCTGGCGCAGTACGCGCGCAGCCTGCTGGGCGTCGGGGACCAGTAATTCAAGGAGTACGCCATGAGTGGCCCGCAAAAAGCCAATGACCTGCTGGGGCAAATCCCCAAAACCAAAGGCATGCCGCCGGTGCACTTGTGGAACCCGGATTTCTGCGGCGATATCGACATGCGCATCGCCCGTGACGGCACCTGGTATTACCTGGGTACGCCGATCGGGCGAAAGCCGATGGTCAAACTGTTCTCCACCATCATCCGCCGCGATGGCGATGACTATTTCCTGATCACTCCGGTCGAGAAGGTCGGGATCAAGGTCGATGACGCGCCATTCGTGGCGATTGCCGTCGAGGTGGAAGGCGAGGGTGAGGCGCAACTGCTGCGCTTTACCACCAACGTCGATGAAACAACGGAAGCCGGCCCGGAGCATCCGATCCGGGTCGAGATCGATCCAGCGACGCAAGAACCTGCGCCTTACGTGCATGTCCGCACCAATCTCGAAGCGCTGATCCACCGCAACGTGTTCTACCAGTTGGTGGAGCTGGCAGTGAGCCGTGAAATCGATGGCCAGCGCTGGCTCGGCGTCTGGAGCGGTGGCGAGTTCTTCCGCATCGGCCTCGAACCTTAAAAAACCGCAGTCTGTGAAAGCAGGCTGCGGTTTTTTGTCGTTGACTCTCAATCGTATGATGATTAGCGTAGGCACCCACAGCAAACGGCTTCGGGGTGTCCATGTCGAGCAGTTTTCACGCATCAACGGTTGACTGGCTGGGCGCCTGGATTGCTGCCGGCCAAGTGAAGCCGGGGCAGGCGATCAAGGTCGAGGCCGATCTGGGCGAGCAGCTCGGCGTCAGTCGCACCGTGATCCGCGAAGCCATCAAGACCCTGGTTGCCAAAGGCATGCTCGAAGTCGGGCCGAAGGTCGGCACGCGGGTGCTGCCGATCAAGCGCTGGAACCTGTTCGATCCGCAAGTGGTGGGCTGGTTGTCACGCAGCGGCTTGCCGGAAAATTTCGTCGATGACCTGCTCGACCTGCGCCGTACCATCGAACCGATGGCGGTGCGCTGGGCCTGCGAGCGGGCGACCGTCGAACAGGTGCAAGCCGTGCAGCAGGCCTACAACGCACTCGAGCGGGCAGTGGACAGCGGCATCGATTACAACCGTGCCGACCAGTTCTTCCACGAATGCATTCTCGCCGCCAGCCACAATCAATTCATCGAACAAATGGTGCCGGCCCTCGGCGCGCTGCTTGCCGTTTCCTTCGAAGTGTCCGCGGCTGACCCCGACGAATTGCGCCGCACTTTGCCTATCCACAAAGACATGGCCGACGCTATTGCCGCCCGGGATGCCGCGCGCGGGGTGTGGGCCTGCATGACCCTGATCGACAATGCCGACCTGGCCATCAAGCGGTTTTACCCGCAGGTGATGGCCGACAAAAAAGCCAGCTGACAAAAACAACAAGACAGGAGGTTGCATGACGTGGACTGCGGTGACAGAACATCGGGCGCAACTGGGCGAAGGCCCGTTCTGGGACGCACCAACCCAGGCGCTGTACTGGGTGGACATCGCCGGCAGGCAGACGCTGCGGCTGATCGGGCAGAACGTGCAGATCTGGCAGATGCCGGAGCACGTCTCGGCGTTCATTCCCTGCGCCAGCGGCGACGCGCTGGTGACCCTGAGCAGCGGCGTCTATCGGCTCGATCTGGATTCCCCCGGACTTGAGCCGCGACTGACGCTGTTCTGCGTCGCCGACCCGCAACCGGGCAACCGCGCCAACGAGGCACGTTGCGACGGCCAGGGCCGCTTGTGGCTCGGCACCATGCAAAACAACATTGGCGAGCAGGGCGAGGATCTGCCGATCACCCGTCGTTCCGGCGGGCTGTTCCGCGTTGATCCGGATAAAAGGGTCACGCCATTGCTGCGCGGCCTGGGCATTCCCAACACGCTGCTCTGGAGCGACGACGGCACGACTTTGTTGTTCGGCGACAGCCTCGACAGCACCTTGTATCGCTATTTTATTCACACCGACGGCAACCTCGACACCGCCCAGCCCTGGTACAGCGCCGATCAGCACGGCGGCCCGGACGGTTCGGCGATGGACGCCGAAGGCTACGTGTGGAACGCCCGCTGGGACGGCAGCTGCCTGCTGCGCCTGACCCCGGATGGCCAGATCGATCGCAAGATCGACCTGCCGATCAGTCGCCCCACCAGTTGCGTGTTCGGCGGCGCAGACTTGAAAACCCTGTACATCACCAGCGCCAAAAGTCCGCTGAATCATCCGCTGGACGGCGCCGTACTGTCGCTGCAAGTGGATGTCGCCGGAAAGCTCTGCACGCGATTTGCCAGTTAAATCCCAAAATATGGGATGCAAAATTATATATTGAGATTATTTGGCGGTCGGGTTTATAGTCGGTCCCAGCAGTAACACGCACTCACACTTAAAAAGAACAAAACAGGTGAAGTGATGCAGCGAATTTCCATCGCACTCCATAGCGGAGTCAGCGCTTCGGGCCGTCTCGGTGCCGCGGCGTGCGCTCGCCTGTCTTGTTCCACAAGCCTTCCAGACCGGACATCGTCAGATGCCCGGTTTTTTTATGCTTTCGAACAGGAGTCCTGATTCATGGCTGAACCACTATCCTTGCCACCGGTGCCCGAGCCACCGAAAGGTGAGCGCCTGAAAAACAAGGTCGTGCTGCTGACCGGCGCCGCCCAAGGCATCGGCGAAGCAATCGTCGCGACCTTCGCCTCGCAGCAGGCCAAACTGGTGATCAGCGATATCCAGGCTGAAAAGGTCGAGAAAGTCGCCGCGCACTGGCGCGAGCAGGGCGCCGATGTGCAGGCGATCAAGGCCGACGTCTCGCGTCAGCAGGATCTGCACGCCATGGCCAAACTGGCCATCGAGCTGCACGGCCGCATCGACGTGCTGGTGAATTGCGCCGGGATCAATGTGTTCCGCGATCCGCTGGAAATGACCGAAGAAGACTGGAAACGCTGCTTCGCCATCGACCTCGACGGCGCCTGGTATGGCTGCAAGGCCGTATTGCCGCAGATGATCGAGCAAGGCATCGGCAGCATCATCAACATTGCGTCGACCCATTCCACGAACATAATTCCCGGCTGCTTTCCGTACCCGGTGGCCAAGCACGGCTTGCTCGGGCTGACCCGAGCGCTGGGCATCGAGTACGCGCCGAAGGGTATTCGGGTCAATGCGATTGCACCGGGCTACATCGAAACCCAACTCAACGTCGATTACTGGAACGGCTTTGCCGACCCGCACGCCGAACGCCAGCGCGCTTTCGATCTGCATCCACCGAAACGCATCGGCCAGCCGATTGAAGTGGCGATGACCGCCGTGTTTCTGGCCAGCGATGAAGCGCCGTTCATCAATGCCTCTTGCATCACCATCGATGGTGGTCGCTCGGTGATGTACCACGACTGAGAAAAGCGGATTTCAGGCGGAAAGGTCCGCCTGAAATTCAATCATCATACGATATGACTATTGTCGTCATGATTCGCAGGAAACGCTTCGACCGCTTTAACGTTTTTCAAATAACGCTCAAGAAAAATAACAAGGAGTCTGCTTATGAAACGTCGTTTCGGGATTCGTACCCTGTGCAGTACCGCGCTGGCGGTTACTGCGTTCAGCCTGAGCAGTTCGCTGCTGGCCGCCGATCCGGTGAAGATCGGCTTCCTGGTCAAGCAGGCCGAAGAGCCGTGGTTCCAGACTGAATGGGCCTTCGCCGAGAAAGCCGCCAAGGACAAAGGCTTCGAGCTGATCAAGATCGCCGTGCCAGACGGCGAGAAAACCCTCTCCGCCATCGACAGCCTCGCGGCCAACGGCGCCAAGGGCTTCGTCATCTGCCCGCCGGACGTGTCCCTCGGCCCGGCGATCATGGCCAAGGCCAAGCTCAATGACCTGAAAGTGATCGCTGTCGACGACCGCTTCGTCGATGCCAATGGCAAATTCATGGAGGACGTGCCGTACCTCGGCATGGCCGCCTTCGAAGTCGGCCAGAAGCAGGGCGCCGCCATGGCCGCCGAAGCGAAAAAGCGTAACTGGGACTGGAAAGACACCTACGCGGTGGTCAACACCTACAACGAACTCGACACCGGCAAGAAGCGCACCGACGGCTCGATGAAGGCGCTGGAAGATGCCGGCATGCCGAAAGATCACATTTTGACTGCCGCCCTGAAAACCCTCGACGTGCCGGGCAGCATGGACGCCACCAACTCGGCGCTGGTCAAGCTGCCAAGTGCGGCGAAGAACCTGATCATCGGCGGCATGAACGACAACACCGTGCTCGGCGGCGTACGCGCCACCGAAGCCGCCGGGTTTGCCGCGGCCAATGTGATCGGCATCGGCATCAACGGCACCGACGCCATCGGCGAATTGAAAAAGCCTAACAGCGGCTTCTACGGTTCGATGCTGCCGAGCCCGCACATCGAAGGCTACAAGACCGCCGAGATGATGTACGAGTGGGTCACCACCGGCAAGGAACCGCCGAAGTACACCGCGATGGACGACGTCACCCTGATCACCCGCGACAACTTCAAGCAGGAGCTGGAGAAGATCGGCCTGTGGAACTGACGGCAGCGGCGGCCCGGGCAGCCGGGCCGCTTGAACGGTGTGATGAGGTGGCTTAAATGCACGCGCAAGTACAGACACAAGAACACAGTGCCAGCGGTAGCCTGCGTTTCAACGGGATCGGCAAGACCTTCCCGGGCGTGAGGGCGCTGGACGGCATCAGTTTCGTCGCTCACCCCGGGCAGGTTCACGCCTTGATGGGCGAGAACGGCGCCGGCAAATCGACCCTGCTGAAAATCCTCGGCGGCGCCTATATCCCGAGCAGCGGCGAGCTGCAGATCGGCGAGCGGACGATGGCGTTCAAGTCCACCGCCGACAGCATCGGCAGCGGCGTGGCGGTGATTCACCAGGAGTTGCATCTGGTGCCGGAAATGACCGTGGCCGAGAACCTGTTCCTCGGTCACCTGCCGGCCAGCTTCGGCCTGATCAATCGCGGCGCGCTACGCCAACAAGCCTTGACCTGCCTCAAAGGCCTGGCCGATGAAATCGACCCGCAGACGAAAGTCGGACGCCTGTCCCTCGGCCAGCGGCAATTGGTGGAAATCGCCAAGGCGCTGTCCCGTGGCGCCCATGTGATTGCTTTTGACGAACCGACCAGCAGCCTCTCGGCGCGGGAAATCGACCGTTTGATGGCGATCATCGGCCGGCTGCGCGACGAGGGCAAAGTGGTGCTCTACGTCTCCCATCGCATGGAAGAAGTATTCCGCATCTGCGACGCGGTGACGGTGTTCAAGGATGGTCGCTACGTGCGCACTTTCGAGGACATGAGCCAGCTGACCCACGATCAACTGGTGACCTGCATGGTCGGGCGCGACATTCAGGACATCTACGATTATCGCGGTCGCCCGCGCGGTGCTGTGGCGCTGAGAGTCGATGGCTTGCTCGGCCCGGGCCTGCGCGAGCCGATCAGTTTCGATGCGCACAAAGGCGAGATTCTGGGCCTGTTCGGACTGGTCGGGGCCGGGCGCACCGAGCTGTTCCGGCTGCTCAGCGGTCTGGAGCGCAACACCGCCGGACGCCTGGAATTGCGCGGTCATGAACTGAAGCTGCGTTCACCCCGCGATGCGATTGCCGCCGGGATTCTGCTGTGCCCGGAAGACCGCAAGAAGGAAGGCATCATCCCGCTCGCCAGCGTCGCCGAGAACATCAACATCAGTGCGCGCGGTGCGCATTCCGGTCTCGGCTGCCTGCTGCGCGGAATCTGGGAAAAAGGCAACGCCGAGAAACAGATCAAGGCCCTGAAGGTGAAAACTCCACACGCCGGGCAACAGATCAAGTTCCTGTCCGGCGGCAATCAGCAGAAAGCCATTCTCGGCCGCTGGCTGTCGATGCCGATGAAAGTGCTGCTGCTCGACGAGCCGACCCGGGGCATCGACATCGGTGCCAAGGCTGAGATCTACCAGATCATCCATAACCTGGCCGCCGACGGTATTTCGGTGATCGTGGTGTCCAGCGATCTGATGGAAGTCATGGGTATTTCCGACCGCATTCTGGTGCTGTGCGAGGGCGCCCTGCGTGGCGAAGTCAGCCGCGACCAGGCCAACGAATCCAACCTGCTGCAACTGGCTTTGCCGCGCCACCGCGCTGACGGCGTGGCGAACTGAGAGGTGACTATGATGACAACCCAAAACGAAACCCTGCCGACCGAGCGCAAACCTCTGGATATGCGGCGCTTCCTCGATGACTGGGTGATGCTGCTGGCGGCGGTGGGCATTTTTGTCGCCTGCACCCTGCTGATCGACAACTTCCTCTCGCCGCTGAACATGCGTGGCCTGGGCCTGGCGATTTCCACCACCGGGATTGCCGCGTGCACCATGTTGTATTGCCTGGCGTCGGGGCATTTCGACTTGTCGGTGGGCTCGGTAATCGCCTGCGCCGGGGTGGTGGCGGCGGTGGTGATGCGCGACACCAACAGCGTGTTTCTCGGCGTCAGCGCGGCGCTGGTGATGGGCCTGATCGTCGGCTTGATCAACGGCATCGTGATCGCCAAGTTGCGGGTCAACGCGTTGATCACGACGCTGGCGACCATGCAGATCGTCCGTGGCCTGGCTTACATCTTTGCCAACGGCAAAGCGGTGGGCGTCTCGCAGGAGTCGTTCTTCGTCTTTGGTAATGGCCAGTTGTTCGGCGTACCGGTGCCGATTCTGATCACCATCGTCTGCTTCCTGTTTTTCGGCTGGCTGCTGAACTACACGACCTACGGGCGCAACACCATGGCCATCGGTGGCAACCAGGAAGCGGCGTTGCTGGCGGGGGTGAATGTTGATCGCACCAAGATCATCATCTTCGCGGTGCATGGCGTGATTGGTGCGTTGGCGGGGGTGATTCTGGCATCGCGGATGACGTCGGGTCAGCCGATGATTGGCCAAGGGTTTGAGCTGACGGTGATTTCGGCTTGCGTGCTGGGCGGGGTGTCGCTGAGTGGCGGGATCGGGATGATCCGGCATGTGATTGCCGGGGTTCTGATTCTGGCGATTATCGAGAATGCGATGAACCTGAAGAATATCGACACGTTTTATCAGTATGTGATTCGTGGGTCGATTCTGCTGTTGGCTGTTGTCATTGACCGTTTGAAACAGCGCTGAGATCAAAAGCTCCCTCATCGGAACGCCGCCCGCCCAGCCCTCTCCCGGAGGGAGAGGGAGCCGACCGAGGTGTCTTGGGCTCTACATTGACCTGAAGAATCCAGTCGATTATGGATTCGGCAAAGCCTTTTCACGTCGACGTACCTCCCGAATATCCCCCATTCAGTTCCCTCTCCCTCCGGGAGAGGGCTAGGCGGGCGGCGTTCCGATGAGGGCGCTCTTGATCTTCCCGCCTTCCGTCACCCCACCCAAAATATCCCTTGCCCGCCCCAACCCGTTTCGGTTATCACTTTGTACATGATTAGACAGGTACGATTTGACAAGAAACAACGGGTGGTCGACGAGCTCGTCCGACGCATCGAAAGCGGCCTCATGGAGGACGGCTTTCTGTTGCCCGGCGAGCATCAGTTGGCTCAGGAATTCAACGTCAGCCGTGGCACGTTGCGCGAAGCGCTGGCCGAACTGAAACGGCGCAAATACATCGCCACGCAAAGCGGGGTCGGCTCCATCGTCACGTTTGACGGGGTGGTGCTCGACCAGCGCAGCGGCTGGGCCCAGGCCCTGGCTGACAGCGGGGCGATGATCAATACCGACGTGCTGCGCCTGGAAGCCGTGACCCGTGCGGATCTGCTTGCGCGTTTCGGCTCCGATCAATTCATTCTTCTTGAACGTCGCCGCCGTTCCAACGATGGCACGGCGGTGTCCCTTGAACGCTCTCTGATGCCCGCCAGCGGAGGCCTGGAAAGCCTGCCGCGAGTGGGCCTGATCGATAACTCCCTGACCATCACCCTGGCCGCCTACGGTTACATCGGCGAGCGCGGCGATCAGTGGATCGGCGCCGAACCGCTCAACGCCGTGGACGCCGAACTGCTCGGCCGCCCCGAAGGCACGGTGTTCCTCAAGGCGCTGCGAACCACCTACGACCGGCAGAACCGTTTCATGGAACAGGTCGAAAGCCTGCTCGACCCGGTGCATTTCCGTCTGCACCTGCAATTTGGAGAATCGAAATGACCGCCCTCGACCGTGCCCTGGGCGCGTTTTACGGCTTGGCCCTGGGCGACGCGCTGGGCATGCCGACCCAATCCCTGAATCGCGAAACCATCAAGCAGCGCTTCGGCCAGATCACCGATCTGCAGGACGCCGGCCCCTTGCAACCGATTGCCGCGAACATGCCCAAGGGCTCGATCACCGATGACACCGAACAGGCGATTCTGGTCGGCGAGTTGCTGGTCGCAGGCAAGGGCCGGATCGAACCGGCGGTGCTCGCGCAACGGTTGATCGAATGGGAAGCCGAGATGCAGGCCAAGGGCTCGCAGGACTTGCTTGGCCCGTCGACCAAGCGTGCGATCGAAATGATCCTCGCCGGCCACTCGCCGGAAGAGGCCGGGCGCTACGGCACCACCAACGGCGCCGCGATGCGCATCACCCCGGTGGGCATCGCGGCGGATGTCGCCGACCCCGAGCGCTTCATTGCGGCGGTGGTGCAGGCCTGTCAGGTCACTCACAACACCACGCTGGGGATTTCCAGCGCGGCGGCGGTGGCGGCGGTGGTCTCGGCCGGCATCAACGGTCTGGATCTGGGCGAGGCGCTGAACCTCGGCCAGCAGATCGCCCAGCAAGCAGAATCGCACGGACACTGGGTGGCCGGCGGGCGCATCGCCTCGCGGATCAGTTGGGCGCGCAGTATCAGTGTCGAGAGCGACCCGGTGTTGCTCGCGGATCTGCTGTACGACGTGATCGGCACCTCGGTGGCCTCGCAGGAGTCGGTGGTGGTGTCGTTCGCCCTCGCGCAGCAAGTCGCGGTTGGTGAAATGACGCCGTTCGATGCGCTGTGCATGGCGGCGAGCCTCGGTGGCGACACTGACACCATCGCCGCGATTCTCGGCGCCATGCTCGGGGCCTGCCTGGGCCTGCAGAGCTGGCCGGCGCCGATGATCGAGACGGTGAAGGCCGTCAATGGTCTGGAGCTGGAACCGTTGGTGACAGGGCTGTTGGCCTTGCGTTGATTGAACTGACGCCATCGTCGGATCGCCGCCCGGAGCAAGCTCGCTTGTATGTTTAGACTTGAAGGGGTGGGCGGGACTAAAAGCTCGATTCCGACTCTAGCCAGTACGGACCGTGGGAGACTTCTCGTCCCGCCCTTTCTACCTAAAGCGCCGATAAGGAATTCATCGGTAAAACCGACGATAGAGGCAAGCCAGCGCTACGGTAGACCCCGACAAGCTCTTAAACCCTAGCTCCGAGGATTCGTCATGACAATCCTTACCTCGCCAACGGTGATTGGTGTCGATGTGGCCAAGGCCGAAATCGTCGTTTATCGCGAAGATCTGAAAATCATCCAGGCCATCAACAACGACCGCACATCTGTAGGTCATTGGCTGAAGACCCTGCCCACCCAAAGCTCAATCGCCCTGGAAGCCACTAATCTCTACCACCTGGACACGGCCGAACTGGCCCATGGTATGGGGCATCGGGTTTACATCGTGGACCCTTACCGGGTGAGCCATTACCGCGAAAGCATCGGTCAGCGTGCAAAAACCGACCCTTGTGACGCACGTCTTCTGGCACGTTATCTAACCAGTGAACAGCATCGGCTGCGGGTCTGGAACCCACCACCGCGGCACTACACAGTGTTGAAAAGTCTGCTTAACAAGCGTGCACAGCTGATGAAGGTCCGAGTCAGTATCAAGCTGAGCTGGTCAACCGAACCTCTTCTTGAAGATCTTTTGGCCGATGGGTTGAAGCATTTCAAACAGCTGGATCAGGCCATTCAGGAGTTGCTTCGTAAAGTCAGCCAAGAAGCCGGAATTAGTGAAAACATCAGACGCTGCAAAGCGATTGAAGGAGTTGGTGAACTCACGGCAACGGGCCTGGCAACTACATATATGCGAGGTGAGTTCGCCAGCGCCGATGCGTTCATCGCATTTCTGGGAATGGACTTGAAGGCAAAGGACTCAGGCAAGAAACACAGTCCTCGCCACTTGAGCAAAAAAGGTGACGGGGAATTACGGCGTCTTGCACACAATGCAGCTATGGCAGCTTGTCGGTCCCCTGTCTGGAAACCGTTCTATGATTCCTATCTGGCAAGAGGTCTAGCCAGAACCCAAGCCTTGGTCATCCTCGCCCGCAAGCTTTGCCGGGTGGCATTCGCCCTCATGAAAAACCAGAGCGAATACCAACCGAATTTAAGGTTGCAGGGTTCCCCTGCAACATAGAATCTCCCACAAGTAAGGCGTTATCCCTGTGGGAGCGAGCCTGCTCGCGATGGACGCACCACAAACCCTGAATATTCACCCGCAATGGATCGCGCAGACAGGCCCAGGAAGGGGCGGGATGTCTTGTCGTTCTGCGTCATTGCCACAACCACAATAAAGGCAAACAGGAGCATTTTTCATGAGTTCATCGAACGCCGGACAAAGCGCCGGGCAACTGGAAACCCGGGGCATCGAACCGGTGCCGGAAGGCGAGTGCAACGGCCATCCACTGCAACTGTTCTGGGTCTGGTTCGCGGCCAACATTTCCATCCTCGGCCTGCCGCTGGGCGCCACGCTGGTTGCGTTTCGCGGCCTGGCGATCTGGCAGGCGATCATCGTCGCGATCCTCGGCGCTGCCGGTTCGTTCGCGGTGGTGGGGATCATCTCGATTGCTGGCCGTCGCGGTCGTGCGCCGAGTCTGACTTTGTCGCGGGCAATCTTCGGTGTACGCGGCAATATCGGCCCGACGCTGGTGTCGCTGATGTCGCGCCTGGGCTGGGAAACCGTCAACACCACCACCGCCGCGTTCGTGCTGCTGTCGCTTTGCTCTATCCTGTTCGGCTCGCCGGTGGAAGCCAAAAGCGCGCCGGTGCTGACCCTGATCTTCATCGCGATTTTCGTGCTGCTGACCCTGTCGGTATCCGGCCTCGGCCACGCCACGTTGCTGGTGATCCAGAAGTGGGCCACCTACGTGTTCGGTGCGCTGAACATTCTGGTGGGCGGCTTCCTCTGCGCGACCATCGACTGGAGCGCGGTGTTCAACGCCACGCCGGCGCCGATCAGCGCGATGATCATCGGCATCGGCACCATGGCCGCCGGCACCGGGATCGGCTGGGCGAATGCCGGCGCCGACATGTCGCGCTATCAGCATCGCAGCGTCAAAGCCGTGCGCCTGGTGGCTTCGGCGGCGTTCGGCGCGGGGATTCCGCTGGTGCTGCTGATCACCCTCGGCGGCCTGCTCTCGGTGGGCAACAACGACCTGGCATCGGCGACTGATCCGATCGTGGCGATCCGCGACATGCTGCCGACCTGGATGGCCGTGCCGTATCTGATCACCGCGTTCGGCGGTCTGCTGCTGTCGAACAACCTGTCGGTGTACTCCGCCGGTTTGACCACGCTGACCCTCGGCCTGAAGGTCAAGCGCGTGTACGCGGTGGTGGTCGACATCGTGGCGATCTTCGCCGGTTCGATCTACTTCATGCTGATCGCCGACAGTTTCTACGGCCCGTTCATTACCTTCATTTCCCTGCTGGCGGTGCCGATCACCGCGTGGGTCGGGATCTTCGTGGTCGACCTGATTCACCGTCACTACTACAGCCCGAAAGACCTGCTCGACGTCAGCCCGAGCAGCGCCTATTGGTACAACGGCGGCATCGAGTGGCGCGCATTCGGTGCGTGGGCGATTGCCATCGTGCTGGGTTTCAGTTTCACCACCATCGGCACCACCGCCGAGAACGTCTGGTTCAAGGGCTTCCTGTCCGACTCGTGGCTGGGCCACAACGGCCTCGGCTGGATCGTGACGTTCGTGGTCGCCGGCGGCATTTACTTCGTACTCGGCGGGGCGAGAGATCGCCGCGCTGCGCAATCCGAGAATGCTCATGCCTAAGATGTTGCACACCGGCCAGGTCATCATCGACCTGGTCATGGCCGTGGATGCGCTGCCGCAAATCGGCGGCGACGTGCTGGCGCAGTCCGCCAGTTTCGAAGCCGGCGGCGGCTTCAATGTGATGGCTGCCGCCGCGCGTAACGGCTTGCCGGTGGTCTATCTGGGTCGCCACGGCAATGGTCGTTTCGGTGATCTGGCGCGGCAGGCGATGAACGCCGAAGGCATTTGCATCGGCATCGATCAACCTGCAGAGCGTGACACCGGCATCTGCGTGGCGCTGACCGATGCGTCCGCCGAGCGCAGTTTCATTTCCTACATCGGCGCTGAAGGTGAAGTGACGGAGACGGAACTGAACAGCGTTGCCGCCGAAGCGGGGGACTATGTCTACGTCAGCGGCTACAGCCTGCTGCACAGCGGCAAGGCCCAGGCGTTGCTGGACTGGACTCTGGCGCTGCCGAAGACGATCAATGTGGTGTTCGACCCGGGCCCGCTGGTGGAATCGCCGGACTCACCGATGATGCAGGCGTTGCTGCCGCGCATCGATGTGTGGACCAGCAACAGCGTCGAGGCGCTGCGTTTCACTGGCGCGGCGGACATCGAAACCGCGCTGGACCGCTTGACCGTGCACCTGCCGCCGGAGGTGCTGATGGTCGTGCGCGACGGTCCGCAGGGTTGCTGGATTCATCAGCGCGGTGAACGTCAGCATGTGCCAGGTTTCAAGGTGCAGGCAGTGGACAGCAACGGCGCGGGCGATGCGCATGCCGGCGTGTTCGTCGCTGGACTGGCGCAAGGACTGGCCGCTCACGAAGCCGCAAGGCGCGCCAACGCTGCGGCTGCGTTAGCGGTCACTCGCTGGGGCCCGGCGACCGCTCCTGGCACTGCCGAGGTTGATGTGCTGATCAGCAAAAAATGCACTGACTGAACGATCGCAATCGCTGGCTTGCCAGCGATAAGGCCTTCAGCCGTTACATCCAGTCTGGACCTAGCCGGCTCTGCGCAACGCCGCAATCAACTCATCCTTACGCATCGACGAACGCCCGGGGATTTTCCGCTCCCGGGCCTCCTTCCTCAGGCTGTCGAAAGTCTGCACTTCGCGGGAAGCCTTGCTGTCGCGCGAATGTCCCTCACGACTCACCGCCGCGCGCCGCGCTGATTCCTTGCGATCCTCGGCCTTGGCACTGGCCGGTTTCCGACGCCCGGAACCTCCGGCCTTCTCGCCGCCGCCGGACTGTTTGTTCACTGTCGCCCAAGCGCGGGCCTCGGCTTCGTCCTTGGACATCCCTTTGTTCTGATAGCTGTCTTCGATGTGTTCGGCTTTGCGCTTCTGTTCTTCAGTGTATTTGGCTTTGCTTCCACGAGGCATGGCGAGTCTCCTGGTGGTTGGATGAATCTCTGCATGTCTGGCGCAGGCGGCGCATTCAACCACTCCCTGCGCCAGTGACCGCAAGCGTCAGGTATCGAGTTTACGCGCCGCTTCCACACCCGCAGCGCTGAGCTTGATCGGCAGATTCAGCGAATGCTCTCCCGCTTCATTGCAAGTGATGTGTCCGTGGTGAATCAGTCCACGCTCCTGCAATGCGGCGAGGGCACTGGCCACGACTTTCTCGCCGCGATAATTGTCCAGCACCTCTTTGCCGAGGCCGCTTGGGTGGGCATGCAACAGGCGGGTGAGGACTTCTTTTTCCAGGTTTTTATCGACGTTCATGGTTACCTCTTCAGGGAAGTGGATAAGACACGTTGCGTGGATGAAGCACGGATCACTGTCCTGCGCCTTCAGAGCCCGAACCACCCGTGGTGGTTTTCGAGCCGACGCCGGGACCGGCGTTGTCCGGGGCAGCCGGAGAGTCAGGGGTGTTCATGCCGCCCTGGCGTCCGGGATCGCTGCCCTGGGTGCGAGGATCGGTTCCGGTGGCGGGTGGCTGATTGATCAGCGGTACACCGGAACCGTCGGTATTCATACCGGGGGCACTGTTGATGGCGGGTGCTCTTGGCTGGGTAACCGGATCGGTCGGCCCGGTACCGGCGGCGGTAGTCGAGGCGGCGAATACCGCCGGGCTGAGGAGGGTAGCGAATACGAGCGCAGTCAACCTTGACGAGATCATAGGGTGTCTCCAGTGATTGAAATCCTTACCTCCTTTTGGTCTGCCCTAGTGAAAGATTGGTGCCTGATGATCGACGAACGGTTCAGAAGGGCTGAGCGCTTTCGAGGCCGATCTCTTCCTTGAATTGGTCCATGAAACCTTTCAAGCGTCGATGACGGAGCTGTGCCAGACGTTGACCGGCAACGGTCTGGAAGCCGTCGGCAAGGTGCAGCAGTTTGGTCTGGAAATGGTCGAGGCAGAATCGCTTGTCGTCGTAGTCCCTTTCCCGGGCCTCGGGATCTTGCGGGTCGTACAGCGCGCTGCCCATGCGTCCGGCGGTGTAAAAGGTGCGGGCGACGCCGAGCATGCCGAGGGAGTCGAGACGGTCGGCGTCCTGCACCAGTCGCGCTTCGAGGGTGAGCGGGGCGATGTTGGCGGAAAAGCTGTGGGCCTCGATGGCGTGGGTGACGGCGTCGATTTTGGCTTCGGGCCAATGCATGTTCGCCAGCACCTTCGAGGCTTTTTCCGCGGCCAGACGCGATGCCTGTGAGCGCAGCGGCGAGTTCTTTTCCACCGCCACACAATCGTGCAGCAGCACGGCCGCGAGCAGCACTTCAAGGTCGCCGCCTTCGTCGGCCTGCAAGGTGCGCGCGTTGTGCCAGACCCGTTGCAGATGCGACAGATCATGAGCGCCGTCTTCCGACGGTTCCAGCGCGTGGGGCAGCAGTTCGGCGGCGAGTGAGGCCAGTGGTTCGAATGCGTTCATGAAAATCCTTCAGACCAGTCAAAAATCCCTGTGGGAGGGTAGTGTTTGCTTTGCCATGTGACGAGCGCCGCGCGGCGCCTTAGTATGGCGTTTTCCTTTTTCCGACAAGGCCCGTCCATGACGATCGAAATCCGCCCGGCGACCCCCAGCGATGCACCGCAAATCCTCGCGTTCATCACTGAACTTGCAGACTTCGAAAAGGCCCGTCACGAAGTCATCGCCAGTGTTGCCGACATCGAACGCAGCCTGTTCAGCGAAGGCGCCACGGCCCATGGCCTGATCTGCCTGCGCGACGGCTTGCCAATCGGTTTTGCGGTGTTCTTCTTCAGCTATTCGACCTGGCTGGGCAGCAACTGCCTGTACCTCGAAGACCTCTACATCACCCCGGAACAACGGGGCGGTGGCGCCGGTAAAACCCTGCTGCGCCACCTCGCGAAAATCGCCTGCGCCAACGACTGCGGCCGCTTCGAATGGAGCGTGCTGGACTGGAACACCCCGGCCATCGAATTCTACAAATCCCTTGGTGCCCAGCCGCAGGAAGAGTGGGTGCGTTACCGCATGGATGGCAAGGTATTGCGGGAGTTTGCCGAGGGCAACTGAGCCGACGTAAAAGATCGCAGCCTTCGGCAGCTACTGCAGAGAAAGTCGATACCCCTGCAGGAGCTGTCGAAGGCTGCGATCTTTTTTTGCCTTCGTCCCACAATATGGGAGTGATATTTATATATTGAGATTTATCCGCGCTCAGGTTTATAGTCCAGCTCACTCACTGCCAATAACAAAACAGGTGAAGCGATGCTGGCGCAATTGATCGCGCTCGATTGGGGGACGACCTCACTACGTGCTTACAAACTCGCGGCGGGCGGACAGGTGCTGGCGCAGCGTTCGCTGTCGTTCGGGATCATGCAGTTGCCGAAGACGCCACGGGTCATCAACGGTCGCGAATGCGCCGAGGGTTTTGAACTGGCGTTCGACGAGGCGTGCGGCGACTGGCTCGACGCGCAACCCGGCTTGCCGGTGATTGCCTGCGGCATGGTTGGCAGCGCCCAGGGCTGGCGCGAGGCGTCTTACCGCGATACGCCGGCTAACGTCGCCGATCTCGGAAAATCCCTGCAAACCGTTCGCAGTATTCGCGGTGTCGATGTGCACATCGTGCCGGGTGTGATTCAGCGTTCGACGCTGCCGAACGTGATGCGCGGCGAGGAAACCCAGGTCCTCGGCGTCCTGCAGAATCTGCCGGTCGAGGCGGGCAATGATCTGCTGATCGGCCTGCCCGGCAGTCATTCGAAATGGGTGGAAGTGGCCGATGGCTGCATCACCCGCTTCGACACCTTCATGACCGGCGAAGTGTTCGCCGTACTCAGTGACCACAGCATTCTCGGCCGTACCCAACAGCACAGCGCGACGTTCGACGCCGAGGCCTTCGATCGCGGCGTGCAGGTGGCGTTGTCGGCAGAAGGCGAGATCGGCGTGCTGTCGACCCTGTTCAGCGCCCGCAGCCTGGGCCTGACCGGCGAACTCAGTGCCACCGCGCAACCGGACTATCTGTCCGGCCTGCTGATCGGCCATGAGCTGACAGCATTGGCCGCCGTACAACGACGCCGGCGCAACAGCAAACATCTTCCTTCGATCATCCTCATCGGCAACGCGCAGTTGTGCGCCCGTTACAGCCGGGCCCTCGACGCCTGCGGTTTCGCCCGGGTGACCCTGGCCGAGCAAGCCACCGAGCGTGGTCTGTGGCAACTGGCGCTCGCCGCCGGACTGATCGATTCCTCATCCCGTTAACCCTGACTGGAGGCCTGACATGCTCAAGCAAGCACTGGCGCAAAACGGTCTGATCGCGATCCTGCGCGGCCTGCATCCGCAGGAAGCCGCATCTGTCGGAGAAGTCCTGTATGCGGCCGGATTTCGCGTCATCGAAGTACCGCTCAATTCCCCCGCGCCGTACGAAAGCATTCGCATCCTGCGTAAGACCCTGCCCGCCGATTGCCTGATCGGTGCCGGCACGGTGCTGACCCCGGAACAAGTGGAATTGGTGAAGGAGGCCGGCGGCCAGGTCATCGTCATGCCCCACAGCGATGCCAAGGTGTTGCGGGCCGCGAAAGCGGCGGGGCTGTACCTGTCGCCCGGCGTCGCCACACCGACCGAAGCCTTTGCGGCGCTGGAGGAGGGGGCGGACATTCTCAAACTGTTCCCGGCCGAACAGATGGGGCCGGCAGTGGTGAAAGCCTGGCTGGCGGTGTTGCCGGTCGGGACGATTCTGGCGCCGGTCGGCGGCATCACGCCGGACAACATGCAGGCGTTCATCGACGCTGGCGTCAAAGGCTTCGGCCTCGGGTCCGGGCTGTTCAAGCCGGGCATGACGACTGAGCAAGTGGCGGCCAATGCCAAGGCCTACGTGGCGGCCTGGAAAGCCCTTCGCTAAGACTTTTCCGGCGCTGCGTGCGCTGCATCTAACAAGAGAGACAAGCAGATGAAAATCACCAAACTCACCACCTTCATCGTCCCGCCGCGCTGGTGCTTCCTGAAAGTCGAAACCGACGAAGGTGTGACCGGTTGGGGCGAGCCCGTGGTCGAGGGCCGCGCCCACACCGTCGCGGCTGCAGTCGAGGAATTGTCCGACTACCTGATCGGCAAAGACCCACGCAATATCGAAGACATCTGGACCGTGCTGTACCGCGGCGGCTTCTACCGCGGCGGCGCAATCCACATGAGCGCACTGGCCGGCATCGATCAGGCGCTGTGGGACATCAAGGGCAAGGCGCTGGGCGTATCGGTCAGCGATCTGCTCGGCGGTCAGGTGCGGGACAAGATCCGCGTGTATTCGTGGATCGGCGGCGACCGTCCGGCGGACACGGCGCGGGCCGCGAAAGAGGCGGTGGGTCGTGGTTTTACGGCGGTGAAAATGAACGGCACCGAGGAGCTGCAATTTCTCGATACCTTCGAAAAAGTCGATCTGGCGCTGGCCAACGTTGCCGCCGTGCGCGATGCGGTGGGGCCGAACGTAGGCATCGGCGTCGACTTCCATGGCCGGGTGCACAAACCGATGGCCAAGGTCCTGATGAAGGAACTCGACCCGTACAAACTGATGTTCATCGAAGAGCCGGTGCTCAGCGAAAACTATGAAGCGCTGAAGGAGCTGGCACCGCTGACCAGCACCCCGATTGCCCTCGGCGAGCGGCTGTTTTCACGCTGGGACTTTAAACGGGTGTTGAGCGAAGGTTACGTCGACATCATCCAGCCGGATGCGTCCCACTCCGGCGGCATCACCGAGACCCGCAAGATCGCCAACATGGCCGAAGCCTACGACGTGGCGCTGGCACTGCACTGCCCGCTGGGGCCGATTGCACTGGCGGCGTGTCTGCAACTGGACGCCGCTTGTTACAACGCGTTTATCCAGGAGCAGAGCCTGGGCATCCATTACAACGAGAGCAATGACCTGCTCGACTATGTGAAGGATCCACGGGTGTTCGACTACGACAAGGGCTTCGTGAAAATCCCCAACGGCCCGGGCCTGGGGATCGAGATCAACGAGGAATACGTGATCGAACGCGCGGCGGTCGGCCACCGCTGGCGTAACCCGATCTGGCGTCATGCCGATGGCAGTTTTGCCGAGTGGTGAGTCGCTGATTCTCTGCCGCATCCAGTAAGTCAGATCTCCAGGGAGCGGAGATCTGCATACCCTCGACCTCAATAAACATAAGAAGAGGCGCTCCCCATGCAACCGCAAACCCTCACCGGGCAAGCGACGTTAGTCACGCCCAGCCGCAAGCGATTTTTCATCATGGTGTTGCTGTTCATCACCGTGGTCATCAACTACCTCGACCGCAGCAACCTGTCGATTGCCGCCCCTGCACTGACGACGGATCTGGGCATCGATCCGGTACACGTCGGACTTATCTTCTCGGCGTTCGGCTGGACCTACGCCGCCATGCAGATCCCCGGCGGCTGGCTGGTGGACCGGGTGCCGCCACGCATCCTTTATAGCGTCGCACTGTTGCTGTGGTCGTTGGCCACGGTGATGCTCGGTTTCGCCGCCAGTTTCATCGCGCTGTTCGTGCTGCGCATGGCGGTCGGTGCGCTGGAAGCGCCGGCGTACCCGATCAACAGCCGCGTGGTGACGACCTGGTTCCCCGAGCGTGAGCGGGCCACGGCCATCGGGTTCTACACCTCCGGGCAGTTTGTCGGGCTGGCGTTCCTGACCCCGGTGCTGGCGTGGTTGCAACATGAATTTGGCTGGCACATGGTATTTGTCGCGACCGGCGCGGTGGGCATCATCTGGGCGGCGATCTGGTACGCGGTGTATCGCGAGCCGCGTGATTTCAAAGGCGCCAACGAAGCGGAAATCGACCTGATCCGCGAGGGCGGCGGGTTGGTGGACATCGCCGCCGAAACCGCCAAGGTGAAGGCGAAATTCAGCTGGACCGATCTCGGCATCGTCCTCAGTAAACGCAAGTTGTGGGGGATCTACCTCGGCCAGTTCTGCCTGAACTCGACGCTGTGGTTTTTCCTGACGTGGTTCCCGACCTACCTGGTGAAATACCGCGGCATGGACTTCATCAAGTCCGGTCTGCTGGCGTCGCTGCCGTTTCTCGCCGCGTTCATCGGCGTGCTGTGCTCCGGGTTCTTTTCCGACTTCCTGATCCGTCGCGGCTGCACCGTCGGGTTTGCGCGCAAGCTGCCGATCATTGGCGGGCTGCTGATTTCCACCTCGATCATCGGCGCCAACTTCGTCGAATCGACGCCGTTGGTGATTGCCTTCCTGGCGTTGGCGTTTTTCGGCAACGGGCTGGCGTCGATCACCTGGTCGCTGGTCTCGACACTGGCGCCGGCGCGATTGCTGGGCTTGACCGGCGGGGTGTTCAACTTCATCGGCAATCTGTCGGCGATTGCCACGCCGATTGTCATCGGCTTCCTGGCCAGCGGTGACTCGTTCGCGCCGGCGATCACCTACATCGCGGTTCTGGCATTGATCGGTGCTTTGTCCTACGTGCTGCTGGTGGGCAAGGTCGAGCGCATCGAGTTGTAGTCGGCTATGTCGGGCGACCATAATGCCGCCCGTTCCCTCGCTCAACGCTAAAGGCTGGATATGCAGGAAGACGCCCCAAAAACCGCCAAGGACGCCGCGCCGACTGGCACCCAAACCCTGCTTCGCGGGTTGGGTGTGGTGCAGGCCGTCGCCAGTGGCGCCCGCGATCTCAAAGAGATTGCCCGCCTGATCGGCACCACGCGCAGCACCACCCATCGTCTGGCCAGTTGTCTGGTGGACGAGCGCTACCTGCGCGTCGTGCCGCAAGTCGGTTATCTGCTGGGGCCGAAGTTGATCGAGCTGGGTTTTCAGGCGCGTGAAGAATTGCCGCTGGTGACCCTGGCCGGGCCGTATCTGGACGAGTTGTCGGCGCTGACCGGCGACACCGTTCACCTGGGCATTCGTGAAGGCGACGAGGTGCTGTACCTGTTGAAGAATCCGGGGCGCAACGGCCCGGAAATGCGTTCGCGGGTCGGCCATCGCATGCCGCTGGCGCGAACCGGGATCGGCAAGGCGCTGATGCTGGATGACGCGCCGCAGGACTGGCAGCGCCTGTACGACATCAGCCTGCCGGCGGGTGGGAAAAGTCAGTTCTGGCCGCAGCATCCCCAGCAGTCGTGGGAGCAGCTGGAGCAACGGATGACCGAGTACGTGGCCGGCGGCTACGCGTTCGATCTGGAAGACAACGAACCTTCGATCCGCTGCGTGGCGGCGCCGATCCGCGACGCGAGCAAGCGCATCGTCGCGGCGATCAGCATCGCCAGCACCGTGCCGTACATGCCGCTGGAAAAAATGGCCGAGCTGATTCCCCTGATCAAAGGGGTCACGGCCCGGCTTTCGGCGGAGCTTGGCTTGAAGGTCTGAGGAATCAGAGCTTCAGAGTCGCCATGTCGATGACGAAACGATACTTCACGTAGCCGGCGATCATCCGCGCGTAGGCTTCGTTGATCTGGCGGATGTCGAGCATTTCGATGTCGCAGCTGATGTTGTGCTCGGCGCAGAAATCCAGCACTTCCTGGGTTTCGGCGACGCCGCCGATCAACGAACCGGCCAGTACGCGACGACCCAGCACCAGTTTCGCGGCGTGGACCGGCGGATCGATCGGTTCGATCAGGCCCACCAGAATGTGCACGCCATCGAAGCGCAGGGTGTCGAGGTACGGGTTGAGGTCGTGCTGGACCGGAATGGTATCCAGCAGGAAATCGAAGCGACCGGCTGCAGCTTTCATTTGCTCTTCGTCGGTGGACACGATGACGTGATCGGCGCCCTGACGACGACCTTCCTCGGCCTTGCTCGCCGAACGGGTGAACAGCGTGACTTCAGCGCCCATGGCCTTGGCGAACTTGATGCCCATGTGGCCGAGGCCGCCCATGCCGAGAATCCCGACCTTGTCGCCGGCCTTCACGCCATAGTGCTTGAGTGGCGAGTAGGTGGTGATGCCGGCGCAGAGAATCGGTGCAGCGGCCGCCAGGTCCAGCTTCTCGGGAATGCGCACCACGAAGTGTTCGCTGACCACGATGCTGTCCGAATAACCGCCCATGGTGTTGCTGCCATCGACCCGGTCCGGGGTGGCATAGGTCATGGTCGGGCCTTCGAGGCAGTATTGCTCGAGGTTCGACTGGCAGGCTTCGCAGGTGCGGCAGGAGTCGACCATGCACCCGACGCCAACCAGATCGCCTACCTTGTGTTTAGTGACATTCGCACCGACGGCGGTGACTTTTCCGACGATCTCGTGGCCGGGCATCAACGGGTAAACGGCGATGCCCCATTCGTTGCGCGCCTGGTGGATATCGGAGTGGCAGACGCCGCAGTACAGGATTTCGATGGCGACGTCGTCGGCCCGAGGGCTGCGGCGTTCGAACTTCATCGGGGCGAGGGGCGTGGTGGCCGTTTGAGCGGCATAGCCGATGGCGGTGTACATGTGAAACCTCGCAAAAGCAGTGACAAGTGAGGCGGCGCATTCTGGGCGCCGTCCGCTTATCCGGCCATGGCGATTCCTCCGGGTGTCATGCCTAATCCTCCGGCATGCGGGGTTGATCGGTCGCATTGGCAAAAGGATCTGCGATGATGCTTTCATCCCTTTTTCCATGATTTTTTCTGAAGAGCCACCCGATGCAATTGACCCGTCACCTTGATGCCAACGCCACCCTGGTTTCGCTGATCGAACCGCTGGCGCTGCGCGATGGTTACAGCCAGACCGGGCTGCCGGGCGTGCAGGTGTTGCGCGCCAGTTGCGACGTCGCCCGTGGCCCGCACATTTATGAGCCGAGCCTGATGATCATCGCCCAGGGCAGCAAACTGGCGTATCTCGGCCCGCGCACCATGGAATACGGCGCCGGTCATTACCTGATCCAGGCGTTGCCGGTGCCGTTCGAGTGCGAGACCTATGCGTTGCCGGACGCGCCGTTGCTCGGCGTATCGGTGGCGATCGACCGGGTGCTGCTCGGAGAACTGGTGCTGGCCATGGGGCTGGCGCCAGGGCGGCATATTCCGGCGCAGACCCCTGAGTCGATGACGTCGGTGGTGCTCGACGATGACATGCGTGGTTGTGTCGAACGCTTGCTGCGTTGTCTGCACGATCCGCTGGAATGCCAGATTCTCGGCCCGGCGCGGGTGCGGGAGTTATTGTTCGTCGCGTTGCGCGGTCCCCAGGCTGATGTGCTGCGGGCACTGGTGGAGCAGCAGGGGCAGTTTGCGCGAGTGGCGGCTTCGATCAGTCATCTGCATGCGCATTACACCGAGCCATTGAATGTCGAGACATTGGCCGGTTGCGCGAACATGAGCGTTTCGACCTTTCACGAACACTTCAAACGCAGCACGTTGCTGTCGCCAGTGCAGTATCTGAAGCGTTTACGTTTGTTGAAGGCGCAGACGTTGTTGATCGCCGAAGGACTGGGCGTGGCGCAGGTAGCGCATCGGGTGGGGTATCAGAGCACGTCGCAGTTCAGTCGCGAGTACAAACGCTATTTCGAACGCAGTCCAGGGGAGGAGCGCGCGGCTTGATCTTTTACAAATCGCAGGCAACAAAAAGGCCCCCGTTTCGGGAGCCTTGATGTTCAGCGATTCGACTTACATATTCGGGTAGGTCGGACCGCCGGCGCCTTCCGGCGCAACCCAGGTGATGTTCTGCGAAGGGTCCTTGATGTCACAGGTCTTGCAGTGCACGCAGTTCTGGGCGTTGATCTGGAAGCGCTTCTCGCCGTCTTCCTTGGTGATCACTTCATACACACCGGCCGGGCAGTAGCGCTGCGCCGGTTCGTCGTACAGCGGCAGGTTCTTCGCCAGCGGAATGCTCGGGTCGGTCAGCTTCAGGTGGCACGGCTGTTCTTCTTCATGGTTGGTACCGGAGATGAACACCGAGCTCAGCTTGTCGAAGCTGATCTTGCCGTCGGGTTTCGGGTAGTCGATCTTCTTGCAGTCGGCCGCGAGCTTGAGGCAGGCGTAGTCCGGCTTGGTGTCGTGCAGGGTGAACGGCAGTTTGCCGCCGAAGATGTTCTGATCCAGCCAGTTGAAACCGCCGCCGACGATGGCGCCGAACTTGTGGATCGCCGGGCCGAAGTTGCGGCTGGCGAACAGTTCTTCGTAGAGCCAGCTCTGCTTGAAGGCGTCGACGTAAGTGGTCAGCTCTTCAGTGCCGTCCTTGTCAGCGAACAGTGCGTCGGCCACGGATTCAGCGGCGAGCATGCCGGACTTCATCGCGGTGTGGCTGCCCTTGATCTTGGCGAAGTTAAGGGTGCCGAGGTCGCAACCGATCAGCGCGCCGCCCTTGAACACCATCTTCGGCAACGAGTTCAGGCCACCCTTGCAGATTGCGCGAGCGCCGTAACTGATGCGCTTGCCGCCTTCCAGATACTGCTTCAGTACCGGGTGATGCTTGAGGCGCTGGAATTCGTCGAACGGCGACAGGTAGGTGTTGCTGTAGGAAAGATCGACGATCAGACCGACCACCACCTGGTTGTTTTCCAGGTGATAGAGGAAGGAGCCGCCGGTGTTCTCGGTGCCCATGATGTCCATCGGCCAACCGGCGGTGTGCACCACCAGGCCTGGCTGGTGTTTGGCCGGGTCGATTTCCCAGATTTCCTTCAGGCCGATGCCGTAGTGCTGGGCGTCGGCGTCGCTGTCGAGGTTGTAGCGCTTGATCAACTGCTTGCCGATGTGGCCACGGCAGCCTTCGGCGAACAGCGTGTACTTGCCACGCAGTTCCATGCCCGGGGTGTACAGGCCTTCTTTCGGATGACCTTCGCGGTCGACGCCGAGGTCGCCGGTGATGATCCCGCGTACCACGCCGTTTTCATCGATCAGCGCTTCCTGAGCGGCGAAGCCCGGGTAGATTTCCACGCCCAGGTTTTCGGCCTGCTGAGCGAGCCAGCGGCACAGGTTGCCGAGGGAGATAATGTAGTTGCCTTCGTTGTGCATGGTCTTGGGCACAAAGAAGTCAGGGATTTTTTGCGCGCTTTCGGCGTTTTTCAGCACGAAGATGTCATCGCGGGTGACGGGCGTGTTCAGCGGGGCGCCGAGTTCTTTCCAGTCCGGGAACAGTTCGTTCAGGGCCCGTGGTTCGAATACGGCACCGGACAGGATGTGTGCGCCGACTTCGGAGCCTTTTTCGACCACGCAGACGCTGATTTCCTTACCGGCTTCGGCGGCCTTCTGCTTCAGACGGCAGGCGGCGGACAGGCCAGCGGGGCCGGCACCGACGATGACCACGTCGAATTCCATGTATTCGCGTTCCACAGGCTATCTCCTACTCAAGGCTCAACAGTTTTTTTTCTAATTTGGAGGTTCGGTGTCGTATCCGTTATTGCCTTTACGTTAACGTCAAGGGTAATAATGGGCAAACCACCTTTCTCTCTAGGCGGCGCATTATATCTACACCACTCTTAGCGTCCAATACAAACGTTTGTTTGAATTGGCTCCAGCCCAGAGAAATCAAAGAAGCGCGGCTTATGACAGGGCATTTTGGCGTATTGACCAGAATGGGCGTTCCGGTCAAGATACGGGCGGTTTTGCGCTCGCCGTAGGCTGAATGGTGGTTTCAAGAGCACCTCTAAAGACAGGGCGTAGGCGGTAACCGGTGATGCGCAGCGCAAGTTTGGCGCGCAGTTTACACACCGCGAGGCGGCATGACTCGTCGGTCACGACTGACGAACGGTCATCCCGCTCAGCCGACGTTTTTAGAGGTGCCCTTGTGCCCGATGAGCATCAACCGCCAGGTTCGCCTAGGCGACTTTCTTTTCACCGGAGAGTAACGAGGAATCCATGAAGGTTCTTGTAGCTGTCAAACGCGTTGTGGATTACAACGTCAAGGTTCGCGTCAAGGCGGACAATTCCGGCGTAGACCTCGCCAACGTCAAGATGTCGATGAACCCGTTCTGCGAAATCGCAGTGGAAGAAGCCGTACGCCTGAAAGAAAAAGGCGTTGCGACTGAAATCGTCGTCGTCTCCATCGGCCCGTCCACCGCTCAGGAACAGCTGCGTACCGCACTGGCTCTGGGTGCCGACCGCGCCATCCTCGTCGAATCCGCTGAAGACCTGACTTCCCTGGCCGTGGCCAAGCTGCTCAAGGCCGTGGTCGACAAGGAACAGCCTCAGCTGGTGATCCTGGGCAAACAGGCCATCGACAGCGACAACAACCAGACCGGCCAGATGCTCGCTGCACTGAGCGGCTACGGTCAGGGCACTTTCGCCTCGAAAGTCGAAGTTTCCGGCGACAGCGTTGCCGTGACCCGCGAAATCGACGGCGGCGCGCAGACTGTCTTCCTGAAGTTGCCAGCGATCGTCACCACCGACCTGCGTTTGAACGAGCCGCGTTATGCGTCCCTGCCAAACATCATGAAAGCCAAGAAGAAGCCTCTCGAGACGCTGACTCCGGACGCTTTGGGCGTTTCCACCGCCTCCACCAACAAGACCCTGAAAGTCGAAGCGCCGGCTGCACGCAGCGCGGGCATCAAGGTCAAGTCGGTGGCTGAACTGGTCGAGAAACTGAAAAACGAAGCGAAGGTAATCTAAATGACTATCTTGGTTATTGCTGAACACGACAACAAAGTGCTGGCCCCGGCCACTCTGAACACCGTGGCTGCCGCTGCCAAAATCGGCGGCGACATCCACGTTCTGGTTGCCGGCCAGGGTGCTGGCGCCGTGGCTGAAGCCGCCGCGAAAATCGCAGGCGTGAGCAAAGTCCTGAACGCTGACAATGCTGCCTACGCGCATCAGCTGCCGGAAAACGTTGCTCCGCTGGTAGCCGAACTGGGCGCTGGTTACAGCCACATCCTGGCTGCCGCCACTTCCAACGGCAAAAACATCCTGCCGCGCGTTGCTGCCCAGCTGGACGTTGACCAGATTTCCGAGATCATCTCGGTAGAAAGCGCTGACACCTTCAAGCGTCCGATCTACGCCGGTAACGCCATCGCTACTGTGCAATCGACCGCTGCGATCAAGGTGATCACCGTACGTGCTACCGGTTTCGACCCGGTTGCCGCTGAAGGTGGTTCGGCTGCCGTTGAATCCGTTGCCGCTGCTCACAACGCCGGCACTTCCAGCTTCGTCAGCGAAGAACTGGCCAAGTCCGATCGTCCTGAGCTGACCGCTGCCAAGATCGTCGTTTCCGGCGGCCGCGGCATGCAGAACGGTGACAACTTCAAACACCTGTACGCCCTGGCCGACAAGCTGGGCGCTGCCGTCGGTGCTTCCCGTGCAGCGGTCGACGCAGGTTTCGTACCGAACGACATGCAGGTCGGCCAGACCGGCAAGATCGTTGCGCCACAGCTGTACATCGCCGTCGGTATCTCCGGCGCGATCCAGCACCTGGCCGGCATGAAAGACTCCAAAGTGATCGTTGCGATCAACAAGGACGAAGAAGCACCGATCTTCCAGGTGGCCGATTACGGCCTGGTGGCGGATCTGTTCGAAGCCGTACCTGAGCTGGAGAAGCTGGTCTAATCCGGCCGCTTCACTTATAAAGAGCCCGGCCTGTTGGTCGGGCTTTTTTTTGTCTGGGATTTGAGCGGGAGCGTTTCGCCATGGATTTGCATCGTCGGTTGGGCTGCTCGTGGTTGCTGGGGCTGGCATTGTTGCCGGGCCTGTCGGTGGCGGCGGGCAAGTGCGAGCGGCTGGTCGTCACCGGCAGCCCGGATGCACCGCCGTACCTCTGGCAGGATCCGCAGAACCCCAAACAACTGATCGGTGCAAGTGCCGATCTGTTGCAACAGGTGGCCAAGGAGTTGGGGATCAAGGTCGATCTTTTGTACGCCGGCAAGCGCTCCCAGGCCCTCGATGAAGTGCGCAGCGGGCGCATGGACATGCTGGCCGACGCACCGCTGACCTTTAATGAGCTGGAAAACCTCGACTACATACACCCGCCGTTACTGGAAAACGATTACCTGGTGTGGACGCGCAAGGGGTCGACCCTGGTCTACAGCGAAGCCAAGGACCTGCACGGGCATACCGGCGGCTTGTCGGAAAAGTCTCGAATGACCCCGGCATTTGGCGCTATCGCCGAGCAGCAATTGACCCTGACCCGTACGGCAAACCTGACCCAGGCGTTTCAGAAACTTCTGCTGGGCGAAGTGGAATATGTACTCGCCGGTCGCTACTCGGGCATGGCGGCCGCGCAGGCCTTGGGCATGGCCAACGATCTGCTGGCCTTCGAACAACCCATCGACCGGCCCGGTCTGTTCCTCGCGGTTTCGCACAACTCGGCCTGCAACGATCCGTGGTTGCGCGGACAGCTGGCCAAAAAGATGACAGAATTGCCCGCGTCCGGCCTGACGGAAGCCGCGCTGCAACGCAACATCGAGCGCTGGAAGGCGCAGCAGCAACAGCCGCCGCAACCACCTGTCAGCGCCCCAAAACAGTAGGGATTCTTAGTGAGTAATCGACTTCTTTTCGCGGCCATGGCCGTTCTGGCCCTGGCCGGTTGCGCCAGCGATCCGGCACCCAACGAACAAATGCGTCTGACCGAGCAGGCCCTTGAGCAAGCCAAAGCCGTGGGCGCCACCGCTGAAGACGTGCCGGAAATGAAACTGGCCGAGGACAAGTTCAACCGGGCCAAAGGCAGCATGGCGGGTGAGTCTTACAAGAATGCGCGGATGCGCTTCGAACAGGCCGAACTCGACGCACGTCTGGCGGAAGCCAAAGTCCTGACCCGCAAGAGCGAAGAGCAAGTGAACGTGCTCAACACCCGCATCGTCCGACTGCGCAAGCAACTGGGGGATGCCCAATGAGCCTGAAGTCCAAAACTCTCGGTGCTCTGATCCTCGCCGGTTGCGCCAGCCTGTACGGCTGCGCCGGTCAGCACAGCGAATCTGCACTGCAGCAGGCCAGCACCGACTTCCAAAAGGTCAAGGAAGATTCCAACGTGCTGCGTATCGCGCCGAAAGACGTGATCCGCGCCGGTGAGTCCCTGGCCCGTGCCGATCGTCTGTCGACGTACTGGGGCAGTGGCTCGGACGTGGTGCATTACGCCTATCTGAGTCAGCGCTACAGCGAAATCGCTCGTGAGCACACCAATCAGGTGCTCAACGAAGAGCGTGTGGCGAAGCTGGAACTTGAACGCCAGCGCCTGCAACTGGCCCTGCGCGAGTCCAAGCTGCTGAGTGTGCAACAGCAGGGTAAATGGCTGGAAGAACAGATCGTTGCACTGGCCACTACCCAAACCGACCGTGGTCTGGTGATGACCCTGGGTGACGTGCTGTTCGACACCGGTGAGGCCGAACTGAAAAACTCTGCCAACCGCGTGGTGCTGAAGATCGTGCAGTTTCTGCAACTCAACCCGAAACGCATCGTGCGGATCGAGGGTTACACCGACAGCACTGGCGGCAAGCAGGAAAACCTCAAGCTGTCCCGTGACCGTGCGCAGTCGGTAGCTGACGTGCTGACGGACCTGGGCATCGACGAAAAACGCATTCAGGTCGAAGGCTACGGTGATGAATATCCCGTGGACGCCAACGCTTCCGAGCGTGGGCGTGCGCAGAACCGTCGAGTGGAAATCGTGTTCTCCGACGAAAAAGGCCAGCTCGGCGCCGCCCGCTGAGGGTGGCGTTACTGGAAAGCCCGGGCTGTCAGGCAGCGCCGGGCTTTTTTACGTCTGTCGATTACCTCAGAAAGCAGTACAGATTTAACCGACACAGCACTGTATGGTTGACTAATATGGCAACTGTCCCAGTACACTTCCAAACTGTTCCGGTATTGTTTCACACAAGAATAAAACGCCCGTGAAATCGAGTGCTGCGTCATGACCAATCTCTTGCTCTACCAACGTATTGCTCAACAGCTGGCCGAAGATATCCGCCGTGGCGTCTATCAACCGGGCGAGCGCGTGCCTTCGGTGCGCAAGATGAGTTCGCAGCTCAACGTCAGCCATGCCACCGTGTTGCAGGCTTACGCCAACCTCGAGGATCAGGGCCTGATCCGTGCGCGGCCGCAGTCCGGCTACTACGTGCACCAGACTCCCGCACTGACGGCGCCCACGCCAGACATCGCCCGGGTCGAGCGGCCAGGCCTGGTCACCCGCAGCAGCATCATTCAGCAAGTGCTGGTGGAGTCCCGTCGCGAAGGCGTGTTCCCGCTGGGGGCGGCGGTGCCGAGTGTCGATTATTTGCCGGTGCGCGCCCTGCATCAGCAATTGGCCAAGGTCACCCGCTTTCACAGCCCTCGGGCGTTCAGCTACATGTTCAGCCCCGGTTTCGAGCCGCTGCGCCGGCAGGTGGCGATTCGCATGCGTGATGCAGGCGTGGTCGTTGACCCTTCGGAAGTGGTGATCACCCACGGCTGCGTCGATGCGTTGCAGATGTCGTTGCGAGTGCTGACGCGCCCCGGCGACCTGATCGCCGCTGAATCGCCAACCTATTACGGACTGTTGCAATTGGCGGATCTGCTGGGCCTGAAAGTCATCGAGATCCCCAGCGATCCCGCCACCGGCATGAGCCTCGAAGCCCTGCAACTGGCGGCGAACCAATGGTCGATCAAGGCGCTGGTGCTGACCACGCGCCTGAGTAATCCGCTCGGCGGTACCATGCCCGAAGAGCGCCAGAAACAACTGCTGCGACTGGCCTCGGATTTCGATATCCAGATCGTCGAAGACGACATCTATGGCGAATTGATGTTCGAGCAGGGCCGCACCAAGTCGCTCAAGGCCTACGACCGGCTCGACCGGGTGATCTATTGCTCGAGTTTTTCCAAGACGTTATCGCCCGGGGTGCGCATCGGCTGGATGATCGCCGGCAAGTACCAGCAGGAAATCCAGCGCTTGCAGACTTTCAGCACCCATTCCGCGTGCAGCGTCACCCAAATGGCTATCGCGGCCTACCTGGAAAACGGCGGCTATGACCGGCATTTACGGTACATCCGCCAGGAATACCGAAAAAATCTCAGCGCGTTCCAGTTGGCAGTCCAGCAGTACTTTCCCGAAGGCACACAGATGACCCGGCCGACCGGCGGATTCATTCTGTGGGTCAGCCTGCCGGGGCGGGTCAATACTCAGGAATTGCACGTGCGGGCGCTGCAACAGGGCATCAGCATTGCGCCGGGGTTGATCTTCAGTAATACCGAGCAGTTCAACCACTGCATCCGGTTGAACTGCGGCATCCCGTGGAATCGCGAGGCGGAACGGGCGCTGATGACCCTCGGCATGTTGGCCACCCAGCTCTGCCAGGAGATGGCCGGCGGATTTTGAAACAATGGCGGAGCTTGTCATGTGGCGCCCAACAGGCGAGCATATGGCCCTCTGCCGTTAGCTTCGTTGGGTTCATGAAAGCGAAATTTTCTGCCGCCTGGGTTGTGCTCTGCCTGTTGATGATGGGTCAGGTCCCTGGCGCCATGGCGGCGGCTCAGGAAAAGACGCCGGCGACTGCCACCGCGAAAAAACCGGTCACGGCCAAGAAAACCGTTCCAGCGAAAAAAACACCGCAGAATAAGGCTGCTCCCGCCAAGAAGCGCGCCCCGGTAGCCTCCAAGTCGAAATCGGCGAAGGAGGTGGCCAAGACGCCGCTGCCGCCTGCGAAGCTCGATTTGAGCCTGCCGAAAGACATGGTTCAGGAATTGAAGCCTCCCGGTTCCGTGACGCTGCCCAAGCGTGAGCCGATCCTGCCGCAGATGTTCGGCGACAAGAACAGCGGGTTCCAGCTCAACGGCCGTTTGCTCAGCAACGAAATGCAGTTGCAGCTGCGTAACGAAGAGCGCCGCGAAGTCGAGGGCGCGGCGCTGGATTTCGAGTTCAAGCAATAAATCGTCCCCGTCGGTGACCCGCAGACCAGACGCTTTGTCGGAGACTGGTCAGTCACTTTCGTTTCTGCGTAAAAACCCCGGTTCAGGCAATTTAAAACAGCCGTTTAAGCGGTTACCCTGTTCCGCGTCCCTTTAACACATTGCCCGCTGCGAGGAACGCGTCGTCATGAAATGCCGTGAAGGCTGTGGCGCCTGCTGCATTGCCCCTTCCATTAGTTCACCGATTCCAGGCATGCCCGATGGCAAACCTGCCGGTGAACGCTGCGTTCAGTTGTCGGTCGATAACCTGTGCAACATTTTCGGCCGACCGGAACGTCCGGCGGTCTGTTCAGGATTCAAGGCCGATCCCGAAGTCTGCGGCAGCAGCCAGGAAGACGCGATCAGACTGCTCGGCTGGTGGGAGCAGATGACGGCGGCGTGATGTGTCAAACGAACGGAACTTCAACAATAAGGAATAAGACTATGGGTTCGCTGCATCGTATCGCTGTGTTGTGTGGTTTGACTGCCGTGCTGGCCACCTCGGTTGCCCAGGCTGAAGACTGGAAAGTCGCCAAGAACGAGGACGGCATCAAGGTCTCCCTGAGCGAAGTGCCGGGTTCGGACTACAAGTCTTATCAGGGTGTGACCGTGATGAAGACCACCATCGCCAAACTGCGCGCCTTGCAGGAAGACGTCTCCGGGGCCTGCGCATGGATTCACGAGTGCAAGACCCAGAAACTGCTCAAGCACGAAGGCGACCAGAGCTGGACCTACACCCAGTTCAATACGCCATGGCCGGTTACCCCGCGCGACTCCATCCTGCATGTCACCACCGTTGAAGGTGCCGATGGCAGCCTGACCCGTAATCTGGAAGGCGTGCCGAAGTACCTGCCTGAAGAAAAGGGCTTTGTGCGGGTCGCTCAGGTCAAAGGCTTCTGGAAGTTCGTGCCAAAGGGCGATCAGGTTGAAGTGACCTATCAGGTTCACACCGAGCCGGGCGGCAGCGTGCCTTCCATGATCGCCAACAAGTTTGTGGTCGACGCACCGTTCAATACCCTGAAAGCCTTGAAAGAACGCGCCGAGAAGTAAACATCGCGTTCATCTGTAAACGCCCCGAAGAACTCGGGGCGTTTTGTTTTGCAGGTTTATTGTGTTTCCGAATATGCGTTGAACGAAATTTTCACAAAGTCTCCAAGACAATTCGCCCGCGCTGTTTGTACCTGTCCCGCCGCGCTGTGCCTTGAATGAAAGTGTCCGGCAGCGGGTACTAATCAATGGCAATGCCGCCGGTGATCGTGCAACATTTGCGCTCCGCGCAAGCCCCGGGGCCTGGAATGGCCAACAGAGGGCAGGGCGCAGCTGAATTTTTGCAACTTCAACTTCCAATGGGTCCTAAAACGACATGGCAAACCCGGACGCCCTGAGTCAGCAGCGATCTTCCAGTCGCCTGCTGCAACCGACCGTCAAATCGCATCTGGCCTACACGCTTCTGTGCGCGCTGGTCATGATGGTGATGTTTTCCGTGCTGCGCCTCGCGCTGCTGGTCTACAACCGCGAGATGATCCTCGACACCCCGGCCTCGACTTTTCTCGAAGCCTTCGCCAACGGCCTGCGCTTCGATATTCGCCTGGTGGTGTATGTCTGCATTCCGCTGGTGCTGGCGCTGTTCAGTGCCCGGGCCATGGCAGCGCGCGGGTTCTTCCGTCTGTGGCTGACCGTCGCTTCGAGCATCGCGCTGTTCCTCGGCCTGATGGAGATGGACTTCTATCGCGAGTTCCACCAGCGCCTCAACGGCCTGGTGTTCCAGTACGTGAAAGAAGACCCGAAAACCGTGATGAGCATGCTCTGGTACGGTTTCCCGGTGGTGCGCTACCTGTTGGCCTGGGCCGTGGGCACGCTGATCCTGACCCTGGCGTTCAAGGGCGCCGATCGTCTGACCCGTCCGCGTGGCCCGTTCAGCGGCGGTAACGTCGGCACCCGTCAAGTGGCGCCATGGTATGCGCGTCTGGCGGTATTCGTGGTGTGCCTGCTGATCTGCGTGGTCGCCGCTCGCGGCACCCTGCGTCAAGGCCCGCCGCTGCGCTGGGGTGACGTGTACACCACCGATTCGAACTTCGCCAACCAGCTCGGCCTCAACGGCACGCTGTCGCTGATCGCGGCGGCCAAGGATCGGATGGGCGAGGATCGCGACAACATCTGGAAAGCCACGCTGCCGCAGGATCAGGCGCAGAAAGTGGTGCGCGAGATGCTGGTGATGCCGGACGACAAACTGGTGGATGCCGATATCGCTGCCGTGCGTCGTGAATACACGCCGCCTGCCGACAAGACCCTGCCGATCAAGAACGTCGTCGTGATCCTGATGGAAAGCATGGCCGGTCACTCGGTGGGCGCACTGGGCGCGCCGGGCAACATCACGCCGTACCTCGACAAGCTGTCGAAGGAAGGCCTGCTGTTCGACCGTTTCTTCTCCAACGGCACCCACACCCACCAGGGCATGTTCGCCACCATGGCGTGCTTCCCGAACCTGCCGGGTTTCGAATACCTGATGCAGACCCCGGAAGGCAGCCACAAACTGTCCGGCCTGCCGCAGTTGCTCAGTGCGCGTGACTATGACGATGTCTACGTCTACAACGGTGACTTTGCCTGGGACAACCAGTCCGGTTTCTTCAGCAACCAGGGCATGACCAACTTCGTCGGCCGTAACGACTTCGTGAACCCGGTGTTCTCCGATCCGACCTGGGGCGTGTCCGACCAGGACATGTTCGACCGTGGTCTGGTGGAACTCAAGGCGCGGGAAAACGGCAAGCCGTTCTACGCGCTGCTGCAGACCCTGTCCAACCACACGCCGTACGCCTTGCCGACGCCATTGCCGGTCGAACGCGTCACCGACCGTGGCCCGCTCAACGAGCACCTGACCGCCATGCGTTACGCAGACTGGGCGCTGGGCCAGTTCTTCGAGAAGGCCCGCAAGGAGCCGTACTTCAAGGAAACCCTGTTCGTCATCGTCGGCGACCACGGTTTCGGCAACGAGCGTCAGATCACCGAAATGGACCTGGGTCGCTTCAACGTGCCGATGCTGATGATCGCACCGGGCATCCAGGAAAAATTCGGTACCCGTGACCACACCGTGGGCACCCAGATCGACATCGTGCCGACCATCATGGGTCGCCTCGGTGGCGAAGTGCGCCATCAGTGCTGGGGCCGCGATCTGCTGAACCTGCCGCAGGGTGATACCGGTTTCGGTGTGATCAAGCCGTCGGGCAGCGAGCAGACCACTGCCATCGTCACCGCTGACCAGATTCTGGTGCTGCCGAAAGAGAAGGAAATGGCGCCGAAGATCTACCAGTACCAACTGGGCGCGAATCCTTCTGCTGAAATCATTCCGGATGCACCGCGCACTGCCGAGCTGAAACTCAAGCTCGAAGCGTTCCTGCAAACGGCCACCAAGAGCCTGATCGACAATACCGCCGGTGTGGTTAACGGCAAGCCGGACTGATCAGTCGGCACAATAAAAAAGAGGCCCTTCACAGGGCCTCTTTTTTTTGTCGGTCAAACAGTCATATCCGACCGAGTAACAACAGCACCAACAGGACTACCAGCACTACGCCGATAATGCCCGAAGGGCCATAACCCCAACTTCTGGAGTGCGGGAAGACCGGCAGACCACCGATCAGCAACAGGATCAGGATGATGATTAGAATTGTGCCCATGTCTATTTCCTTGTTGATAGTGTCTGTGAAGTCTTGGTGTTCAAGGGCAGCTGGAAGTTGAACTAAATCCAGCCGGCTTACAAATTCCGACTGGTGCGCATGAAAGAAAATTCAATGTTTTTTTAAGGTATTTGGCTCGCTCGCTTATTTCGTTTGTTGTCGCGGTTTGCCCTCGCCATTCAGCAATCTGATGGAGCGTGGGTCGCTGCGTATCCTTCGCTACACTCCGCGCATCTTCCCCGGAACAACAAGGCTGTCTGCTATGCAAAATCGCATGATGATCACTGGCGCGGGCTCTGGCCTGGGTCGCGAAATCGCGCTGCGCTGGGCGCGTGAAGGCTGGCAACTGGCCTTGTCCGACGTCAGCGAGCCCGGTTTGCAAGAGACCCTGAAACTGGTCCGCGAGGCCGGCGGCGACGGCTTCATCCAGCGCTGCGACGTGCGCGATTACAGCCAGCTGACGGCGTTCGCCCAGGCCTGCGAAGTGAAACTTGGCGGCATCGACATCATCGTCAACAACGCCGGTGTGGCGTCGGGCGGGTTCTTCAGCGAGTTGTCGCTGGAGGACTGGGACTGGCAGATCGCGATCAACCTGATGGGCGTGGTCAAGGGCTGCAAGGCATTCCTGCCGCTGCTGGAGCAGAGCAAGGGCAAGATCATCAACATCGCCTCGATGGCCGCGCTGATGCAGGGCCCGGCGATGAGCAACTACAACGTGGCCAAGGCCGGAGTGGTGGCCCTGTCGGAAAGCCTGTTGATCGAACTGGCCCAGCAGGAAATCGGTGTGCATGTGGTCTGCCCGTCGTTCTTCCAGACCAACCTGCTGGACTCTTTCCGGGGCCCGACGCCGGCGATGAAAGCCCAGGTCGGCAAGTTGCTGGAAAGTTCGCCGATCACCGCCAGCGACATTGCGGACTACATCTACCAGCAAGTCGCGGCCGGCGAGTTCATGATCCTGCCCCACGAACAAGGGCGCATGGCCTGGGCGCTCAAACAGAAAAACCCGCAATTGCTGTACAACGAAATGACCGCGATGGCCGAGAAGATGCGCGCCAAGGCCAAACAGAACAACGGCTGAACTTGCCCGGGGTTCGTCGCATCGTTAGGGTGGCCGCAACAGTCACCCTGACGAGATGTCTTGCATGCTCAACTATCTGTGGTTTTTTCTCGCCGCGCTGTTCGAAATCGCCGGCTGTTTCGCGTTCTGGATGTGGTTGCGCCAGGGCAAGAGCGCCTTGTGGGTGATCCCGGCACTGATCAGTCTGACTCTCTTTGCGCTGCTGTTGACGCGCGTCGAAGCGACCTACGCCGGTCGCGCCTACGCCGCTTATGGCGGCATCTACATCATTGCTTCGATTGGCTGGCTGGCGGTGGTCGAGCGCATCCGCCCGTTGGGATCGGACTGGATCGGTGTGGCGCTGTGTGTGATCGGGGCCAGTGTGATCCTGTTCGGGCCGCGGTTTTCCGCGAGCTGAATCTTGCAGGCCTGAAGGAAACGTCTGAAGGCTTGCGCGCCTTGGCGCGTAGGGAATGACTGAATTGCCCGGCATGCATTGTAGGGCGCTCGAAAGCCGCGCATCTTCAAGGCTCGCAAACCTTGAAGGACACCTCCCATGCTTGTACTCAGCCGTGTTGTCGGGGAACTGATTTCCATCGGCGACAACATCACTTTGCGCGTTCTGGCGGTCAACGGCTCCAGCGTGCGGTTCGGCGTCGAAGCGCCGGAGCAGGTCGGCGTGCATCGCGCCGAGGTCTACGAACGGATCCAGCGCAAACAGGCCAGCGGCAAGGGCCGCTGACCGTTTTCAGTCGAACAGGTGCTTGGGCACGTCGTGCTTGAGCATCAACTGGCATTGCTCGCTTTCCGGATCGAAAACAATCAACGCCTGGCCTTTGGTCAGCGCTTGGCGAACCCGCAATACGCGGGTTTCCAGCGGCGTGTCGTCACCGTTGTCGGTACCGTCGCGGGTGACGAAATCCTCGATCAGGCGGGTGAGGGTGTCGACTTCGAGCGCGTCGTAGGGAATCAGCATGGGCACCTCGGCTAAATCAATGTCGGGATGCTACGGCGAATGATCGCCGAGGGCCAGACTCAACTGTCCGAACGCTGCCCCACCAGGCTGTCCACCGACGGCACACGGGTGTCGCTCTCCATCTGCGTCTCGTGCTCGATCTGATGACTGAAGCGATCCAGAGACCCGGTGGCCGGTTGCGCATCGCTGGCGAACACCGGCGGACTCAGAATGTACGCCCCCAACAAGCGACTGAGCGCCGCAAGGCTGTCGATGTGCGTGCGTTCGTAGCCGTGGGTTGCGTCGCAGCCGAAGGCAAGCAGGGCGGTGCGGATGTCGTGGCCGGCAGTCACTGCCGAATGGGCATCGCTGAAGTAATAGCGGAACAGGTCGCGGCGCACCGGCAGTTCGTGCTCGCCGGCAAGACGCAACAGGTGCCGCGACAGGTGATAGTCGTACGGCCCGCCGGAATCCTGCATCGCTACGCTCACCGCATGTTCACTGGAGTGCTGGCCCGGCGCGACCGGGGCGATGTCGATGCCGACGAATTCGCTGACGTCCCACGGCAAGGCTGCCGCCGCGCCGCTGCCGGTTTCCTCGGTGATGGTGAACAGCGGATGGCAGTCGATCATCAGCTCCTGGCCGCTGTCGACGATGGCTTTCAACGCTGCCAGCAGCGCGGCGACACCGGCCTTGTCGTCCAGATGGCGGGCGCTGATGTGGCCGCTTTCGGTGAACTCGGGCAAAGGATCGAAGGCCACCACATCGCCAACGCTGATGCCCAGCGAATCACAATCGGCGCGGGTCGCGCAGTAGGCGTCCAGACGCAGCTCGACGTGATCCCAACTGATCGGCATCTCGTCCACGGCCGTGTTGAAGGCATGCCCGGAAGCCATCAATGGCAACACGCTGCCGCGAATCACACCGTTGTCGGTGAACAGGCTGACGCGGCTGCCCTCGGCGAACCGGCTCGACCAGCAGCCCACCGGCGCCAAGGTCAGACGCCCGTTGTCTTTCACCGCGCGCACGGCGGCACCGATGGTGTCCAGGTGCGCCGAGACCGCACGGTCGGGGCTGTTTTTCTTGCCCTTGAGGGTGGCGCGGATCGTGCCGCGACGGGTCATCTCGAAGGGAATGCCAAGTTCTTCCAGACGCTCGGCGACGTAACGCACGATCGTGTCGGTAAACCCGGTGGGACTGGGAATCGCGAGCATTTCCAGCAGGACTTTCTGCAGGTAGTTCAGATCCGGTTCGGGAATTTGGGTGGTCATGGAAACTCCTGTTGCGGGGCGTCATTCGCGCGTTGAACGCGGGAATGACGCTGAAGAGAGATCAAACGGCCGGTTGACTGTGCGGAAACAACAGATCGACAAACCGCTCCGCCGTCGGTTGCGGCTCATGGTTGGCAAGACCTGCCCGCTCGTTGGCTTCGATGAACACGTACTGTGGTTGATCCGCCGCCGGCACCATCAGGTCGAGTCCGACCATGGGTATTTCCAGGGCGCGGGCCGCACGCACGGCGGCCTCGGCCAAGGTCGGATGCAGAATCGCCGTGACGTCTTCCAGCGTGCCGCCAGTGTGCAGATTCGCCGTGCGCCGTACGAACAGATGCTCACCGGCCGGCAGGATGCTGCTGTAGTCGTAACCGGCTGCGTGCAGGGTGCGCTGGGTTTCGTGATCCAGCGGAATCTTGCTTTCCCCGCTGGTCGCCGCTTGCCGGCGCCGACTCTGGGCTTCGATCAGGGCGCCGATGGAATGATGGCCGTCGCCGACCACTTCCGCCGGCCGGCGGATCGCCGCTGCAACCACCTCGAAACCGATCACCAGAATCCGCAGGTCGAAGCCTTCATGGAAGCTTTCGAGCAATACGCGAGTGTCGAACTGTCTGGCCGCTTCGATGGCCTGCTGCACTTCCTCGATGGTCTGCAGATCCACCGCCACGCCTTGGCCCTGTTCGCCATCCAGCGGTTTGACCACCACTCGCTGGTGTTCATCGAGGAACGCCAGATTGTCGTCCGCGTTTCCTGCCAGCTGCTGCGACGGCACATTCAACCCGGCGGCTTTCAACACTTTGTGGGTCAGGCTCTTGTCCTGGCACAGGTTCATGCTGATGGCGCTGGTCAGGTCGCTCAGTGATTCGCGGCAACGCACCCGGCGCCCGCCGTGACTGAGGGTGAACAGCCCGGCATCGGCGTCATCCACTTGCACGTCGATGCCGCGTCGATGGGCTTCCTCGACGATGATCCGCGCGTAAGGGTTGAACTGCGCCTCTGGCCCAGGGCCGAGAAACAGCGGCTGATTGATGCCGTTCTTGCGTTTGATGGCGAACGTCGGCAGGTTGCGAAAACCGAGTTTGGCGTAGAGGTTTTTCGCCTGGCGGTTATCGTGCAGCACCGACAGATCAAGATAGCTCAAACCCCGGCTCATAAAGTGTTCGATCAGATGACGCACCAGCACTTCGCCGACCCCGGGGCGCGAACACTGCGGATCGACCGCCAGGCACCACAGGCTGCTGCCGTTTTCCGGGTCGTTGTAAGCCTTCTGGTGATTGAGGCCCATGACGCTGCCGATCACCGCGCCGCTGTCGTCGTCTTCCGCCAGCCAGTACACCGGGCCGCCCTGATGGTGCGGGGTGAGCAGGGTGGCGTCGATCGGCAGCATGCCGCGCGCCTGATACAGCTGATTGATCCCCTGCCAGTCCGCGTCACTTTGCGCACGACGGATGCGGAAGCCGCGAAACACGCGGGTGGCCTGACGATAATCGCTGAACCACAAGCGCAGGGTATCGGACGGGTCGAGAAACAATTGAGTCGGTTCCAGCCCGAGAATCTGCTGCGGCGCGGCAACGTACAAAGCAATGTCGCGCTCGCCCGTCTGCTCGTTGAGCAGTTCCCGGGCAAGGCTTGCCGGATCGGGGAAGGTGTGACCGATGAGCAATCGGCCCCAGCCGCAATGCACCGCGATCGGTTCGGCGGCAGGCTCGCTGCCATCTTCGGCCAGGCGCGCCTGCAAGCGTTCGTAGGACGGCGTCTGACCGCGCAGCAGGCGTTGGCTGTAAGCCGTGGCGTGAGGTTTCATCGATCAGATTCCTTGTTCGCTGAGCCACAGGTTCAGGGCTGCCAGTTGCCACAGTTTGGAACCGCGCAGAGGCGTGAGTTGACCTTGTGGATCAGTGAGTAGCTTGTCGAGCATCACCGGGTTGAACAGGCCGCGATCCTGACTCGGGTCGAGCAGCAGTTCACGCACCCAGTTCAGAGTGTCGCCCTGCAAATGCTTGAGTCCCGGCACCGGGAAGTAACCTTTCTTGCGGTCAATCACTTCACTCGGGATGACCAGTCGCGCGGCTTCTTTCAACACCTGCTTGCCGCCGTCCGGGAGTTTGAATTTACCCGGAACGCGGGCCGACAATTCCACCAGTCGATAGTCGAGAAACGGCGTGCGCGCCTCCAGGCCCCAGGCCATGGTCATGTTGTCGACGCGTTTGACCGGGTCGTCCACCAGCATCACCGTGCTGTCCAGGCGCAGAGCCTTATCGACCGCCGCATCGGCGCCGGGCTGTGCGAAATGTTCCTTCACGAAGTCGCCGGCGGCGTCATTGGCCGTCAGCCATTTCGGCTGCACCGTGGCGGCGTAGTCGTCGTAGCTGCGGTCGAAAAACGCTTCGCGATAAGCCGCATACGGATCGGCCGCGCCGTCGACTTGCGGATACCAGTGATAACCGGCGAACAACTCGTCGGCTCCCTGGCCGCTTTGCACAACCTTGCAGTGCTTGGCCACTTCGCGGGACAGCAGATAGAAGGCGATGCAATCGTGGCTGACCATCGGCTCGCTCATGGCGCGGAACGCGGCGGGCAATTGCTCGATGATCTCTTTTTCGTCGATGCGCAGTTGATGGTGCTGGGTGCCGTAGTGCTTGGCGATCAGGTCTGAGTACTGAAACTCGTCACCGCGCTCGCCCCCGGCATCCTGAAAACCGATGGAAAAGGTCGACAGGTTCTCCACGCCGACTTCGCGCAACAGGCCCACCAGCATGCTCGAATCGACACCGCCGGAAAGCAGCACGCCGACATCCACCGCTGCCCGTTGGCGGATCGCCACGGCTTCGCGGGTGCTGTCGAGCACGCGGTCACGCCAGTCTTCCAGGGTCAGGTTTTTTTCGTCGTCGTGTGGTCCGTAGGGCAGGGTCCACCAGATTTTCTGCTCGGTGGTGCCGTCTGCTTCAATGCGCATCCAGCTGGCTGGCGGCAGCTTTTCGATACCGGACAGCAAGGTGCGCGGCGCAGGTACCACGGCGTGGAAATTCAGGTAATGGTTGAGCGCCACCGGATCGAGGATCGGGTTGATGTCACCGCCCTTGAGCAAGGCCGGCAGGGCCGAGGCAAATCGCAGGCGCTGGCCGGTGCGCGACAGGTACAGCGGCTTGACGCCGAGACGGTCGCGGGCGATGAACAGGCGTTGGGCATCACGCTCCCAGATGGCGAAGGCGAACATGCCATTGAGTTTCGGCAGCAGCGCTTCGCCCCAGGCGTGATAACCCTTGAGCAGCACCTCGGTGTCGCCGCCGGAGTAGAACGCATAACCGAGCGCTTCGAGTTCGGCACGCAATTCAGGGAAGTTGTAGATCGCGCCGTTGAAGGCCAGGGACAGGCCCAATTGGCTGTCGATCATCGGCTGCGCCGAGCCGTCCGACAGGTCCATGATTTTCAGGCGTCGATGGCCCAGGGCAATCGGCCCCTGGGCATGAAAACCCCACGCGTCGGGGCCGCGAGGCGCCAGGTGATGGGTGATTCGCTCGATGGCTGCAAGGTCTGCAGGTTGTTGATCAAAACGTAACTCGCCAGCTAATCCGCACATAAGGTCCTTACCGGTTTTTCCGTTGGGGAAGGTGTCACTGCACCGCGCCGAAATGGCCGGTACTCAGAAACTGACCCGGCTGGGATGTGGGAGTTTTAGAACGATCAGTTATAAGTGCATTGGCCTGACCGATGGGCCTTTAGCTTTCCGCTTGGGTTTATGGGTAGTAGATAAATAGTGAAAACATGCGGATGTTTGCTTGTTTGCCGGCCTGATCACGTAGTTTTTCGTGTTTTTTTTACGCAGGCAGGATCGTTAAGGTAATGGTTCCAAAGTGCGATAAAGGAATATTGCCCATGTCGAATACGCAGTCGGATACTGCGACACCGCTGACCCAGGAACAGATACTGGTTTTTTTGCTGGAAGCCACCGGCGATCTGGATACTGCCCAGGCCTTGCAGAAAATCCTGCCCCCCAGCCTTCTGAAAGGTTCCAGCTCTGCACTCGCCGCGCTGGACCAGACCGCGCGTGAGTTACACGCCGCTCAGGCGAAGGTCGAAGCCGATCTTGGCCGCTTGCAACCTTTGAACAGCTTTTGCGCCGCGCTGTTGACCAGCGCCCTGAAAGCTCGCTGGCCAGTGCAGTTCGATGTCGAAAAAGACTATCTGGAGCTGCCTGGGGAGTACTGTGGTTGCGAGCCCGTCACCCCGCCCGGCGGAGGATCGCCGGTCACGCCGCCGGCAACGCCGACGCTTCTGGAAGCGGCGATGCAAAACTTCACGGAGCGGGAGGCACAGGACGATTTTTTCCCCGCTGGCAGTGTCGTGCGCATCTCTGGCCATCCTGCAGGGATTGCGGGCCTGACACCCACCGCGTTCGCCGGACTCTGTCGCGAGCTCGATCTGGGGCAGAAATACCAACAGCATTTTCAAGAGGTATTCGGTATCACCCAGGTTGATGGCAAACCGGTTGCCACCGGTTCCATGATCCGCAACATCATCGACCTGAAAAAACAGTTGATGCGACTGGATCTGCATCTGGCACTGTTGAATGCACACATCAGCCAGGGCGCATACGACAGCCTGGAGCGCCTGCTCGAGGCCGGTGGTATCGCTGATGCCAAAAGCCTGAATTACCAGGGCCGGCCGCTGCTCATGCAAGGCATCGAACTGTTCGATTGTTGCATCTGGGGCATCGTGGTGTTTTCCGAGCGCTCGGTCGAGTCGGAGCCGGATCAATGGTGCCTGGTTTACATGCCCGGCTCGCCCTCTCAACCGTTGTACGAGTATGCGAGTTTCTCGGCGTTTCTCGTGTACCTGGAATACCAATTGGGGACGGCCAGTTACAGGAGCTACTTCACTCATTGCATCGGCGAGGTGGACAAGGCGGATTTCTTCAAAAACTTCGCGGACGCTCGCAGCCTGGGTCGTGCCAAATATTTGCCGATAACCGTGTCGTTGCTCGACTTCATGCACCAGAGCCATATCGGCAAACTGCAGATCGATGCCCGCGCGCTCGCCGTACCGACTGCCGATGTGGATGAAGAGGCGCGCAAGAAGCGCCTGCTCGAATATCTGGAAATTGGTCTGACGGTCGCCAATGTGGCCGGGATTTTCGTGCCGGTCGTAGGGCAACTGATGATGGGGGTTGCCGTGGGGCAAATGCTTGCGGAAGTTTATGAGGGCGTTGAGGACTGGTCGCGGGGAGATCGTGAGGAGGCGTTTTCGCACCTGCTCAGCGTTGCTGAAAGCGTAGTGCTGATGGTCAGCGTGGGGGCCGGTATCAAGGGGCTGAAAACGCTGGTCGTCAAAACGGTGCGCAAGCATCCGGATTTCTTCCAGCCGTTCACGGCCATATTGGACCGTGACGGTCAGCCTCGATTGTGGAAACCGCAGCTACTCGGTTATGAACAGCCGCTTCCGACAGGTGCCGAACCTGATACTGCAGGCTTGTTCCGGGCGAACGGCAAGCAGTTTGCCCATTTCGACAATCGGGCTTACGAGGTAGCGCTGGAGCCTGCATCCAATACCTGGGAAGTCCAACACCCTGTGCGTGCACAGGCTTATCAGCCGGTATTGAAGCGCAATGATCGCGGAGGCTGGCGTCATGACTTCGAACAGACCGAGCGATGGAGCGGAGCGTACACGCTCAAACGCACTGATCCTAGTCTTGAGGGCTGGGAAGACAGTCGTCTGGAGATGGCACGTCGGTTGACCGACACCCGGATCGATGAGCTGCATCGCCTGAGCGACGACAACCGGCCGCTGCCTTCCCGCTTGCTGGACATGATCGAACGTTTTGGAATCGAGCGCAGAGTGCGCGAATACATCGCTGCCATGGAGCGTGGCGAGGCGAGCGATCCGCGTTACGTCAACGAACAGCTGCATGCTTTACCCCGGCTTGCGAACTGGCCGGCCGATCGCTACATCAAAGTCGTGGATGAACAAGGGCGGATCACCGCGACCTACCCGCCCGGATCGATCGACGACGATACCGTGAGCGTCATTGTGAAGCATGCGCAACTGGAGAAGGGCGAGTTGCTGCAAGCGGTCGTCGATGTTCTGCCTCCCAAAGAAGTGGAGGCCTTGGTGGGGGCTGACGTGGCCCCGGCCGACACCAGTCAGCAGTTGGCGAAAGTGATCGGGGCGGCGATCAAGGCCGATCGAAGGTCAACTTTCGACCATCTCTACAGCCGATACGATCAAGACGTTGCCGGAGAATTGCTCAAGTTGCGCAGGGCCTTTCCCGATTTGCCGGTGCTCTCCGCCCGGGAGCTGCTCAAACGGACGCCGAGCATTGAACGGATGCGCCTGCGCAGCACCGGGCGGGTGCCCATGGGGTTGGCACAACGGGCGCGTCAGGCTTTGAGCGATGGGCGAGTGGATCGGGCATTGGCAGGTTTTTACCTGGCCGACATCGCCAATGCCGATACAAGGAAACTGGCGATCCGGTTGCTACCCCGTCTCGCAGGCTGGGATCCCGAGTTCTATCTTGAACTGCGGGCGAAATCCTTGAGCGGTCAGCTCCTGGAAACGCTGGGCGAAAAACCGCTGGTTACGTCGAGTTCATGCACGCTGGTCAGACTCGACAATGGTTACGAGGTGTTTGGCAGCGACAGGAAGTCACTCGGCAGGATCGCGGCCGGGCCGGAAGATCTCTATCAGGCGATTCTCAAAGGTCTTTCAGCGCAGCAGCGCAAGGCCATCGGATTTGTGCAACCGACGCCGGAAAATGGCGGGCGCCTGCGCGGCAAACTGTTGGAGAGCGCTCTGGATGAACGTGAGGCATGCGCCCGGGTGTTGGCAGGCGGTCAGTGGCAAGCGGCGACCGCCGAGCCCGTGTGCACGCCTGCCGACTCTCCCGCAGGGTCGAACACTCATTCGCGTCGTTTATTGCGGCAGGTGAAAAAGCTCTATCCCTTGTTTTCTGACGTTCAAGCCAATGAGTTTCTTGACCAGTTGGGCAGCGACCATCTGACCAGGGCGATCCGGGTTCGGCAGTTGCGAAAGGATCTGGGCCGACTGCGGGATGTGATGGACACCTGGGTCCGAGATGAAGCAGCCATGAAGGTCCTGGGCGGTGATCTGAACGAAATTCGCGAATGCCGGCAAATCGTTGCGTTCGAAATCGAAGACTGTTTTCGCCGTTTGATCTCCCTGCCCGATGACGCCGGGCGTCTCGTCTATGGTTTGAAGCTCGATGGCATGCGCTTCGGCAAGTTTCCGACCTTGCCGGTCGGTTTGACGTTTGATCATGTCAGGCAATTGTCTCTGCAAGACATGTTGCTGGACGACGATGCCGCTTATTTCCTCAAAGCGTTCACGAACGTCGAGTCCCTTGAACTGGATCGCAATCAGATCACCCGGTTGCCCGAGATCATTTCGCATATGCCGAACCTCAGGCGGCTGAGCCTGGCCGGCAATCGGCTTCAACTGACCGAGCACGCCCTGGCGAAGCTGGCCGGGTTGCGCACCTTGCAAAGTCTGAATCTGAGCGGGAACCCCCTCGGCGCCACGGTGGATGTCCGCAACCTGTTCGATCTGACTTACCTCTCCTTGCGCAATACCCGCGCCACGGAGCTGCCAAAAGGCTTGCAGTTTCTACCCAATCTGGATCGGGTGGATCTGCGGGATAACGAAATCCGTGATCTGCCTGCCTGGCTTTTTGAAACGTCCAGGCGCTTCAGTGAAGCGATCAATTTGCGGCGTAACCCGATTTCCGATGTCAGCAGAACTTACCTTGAAAACTACCGCACGACGGTCGGCGTCGGCATGGGTTACCTGGATAACGATATCGCGCGACTGGACGAAAACCAGGCACGTTCGATCTGGCTGACCGAGACGGGAGGAAGCGAGGGCTCCCGGCATCTGCAGATGTGGAACGCACTCAAGGATGACCCAAGGGCCGAAGGCCTGTTCGCACTGCTGGCGGAGCTGGGCAATTCTGCCGAGTCCGCCAACGTGCGCGAGGATATGCACCGGCGGGTCTGGACGGTTCTGGATGCTACGCAGGCCGATGCCGAATTGCGGGAGCAGATTTTCGATCTGGCGGCCAACCCGATCAATTGCACGGACAACGCGGCGTTGAACTTCAGCCACCTGGAAGTTGCAGTGCACGTCCACCATGTGACCCGTGGTCCCAGGGGGCAACGCCCTTCGACGAAGGCGTTGATGAGGCTGGCGAGAGGACTGTTTCGGCTGGAGCAGATTGACCGGATCGCCGCGGAACACGCGCAGGTCCATGCGGCACCTGACCCGCTGGAAGTGACCCTTGCCTACCGCTCCGGTCTGGCGCAGGCACTCGAATTGCCCGGGCAACCTTCGCACATGCATTACGCCTCACTCGCGGAGGTGACAGGGGCGGATCTGGTGGAGGCTATCAATCGAATCCAGACTGCCGAATTGTCTCCCGAGTGGCTGGCGTTTCTGGTTCGCCAGCCTTGGTGGAACGAATACATGAAAAGCAGTTTTGCCCAACAGTTCGACGATGCGCGCGCGCCTCACCAGGAAGAAGCCCTGGCGTTGTTCGAGAAAGCCGAAGAACTCAGCTCGGCCGACTATCTCAGCGAAATGAACCTGTGTGCCGCCCGGCAGGAACAGACGGAAAGCGCTTTGCTCGAGCGGTTGACCGAGCAAGTGCTACGACTGGTCGAGGGCAATATCTGCCTGTTGCCCGGTGGTTGATTCCAATCCCGGATTCGCTCATTTGCCCCGGATCAGCCACCGCAAGGCAAACCGGTTCGGATGACACGCCTCTGCGACACCTCTGGGCAGGGGCAGCGGTTCGTTGTCCAGCCAGGCTGCCAGCAGTTCACCGGACAGTGGCGCGGTGATCAGCCCCCGGGAACCGTGGCCACTGTTGACGTACAGACCGTCCAGCCATGGGCAGGCAATGTCCGGCACTTGCCGGGCATCCTTGCTCAAGGCGCGATAGGCCTCGGTGAAGGCTTCGCGATCGGCGAGCGGGCCGACGATCGGCAGGTAATCGGGGCTGGTGCAACGGAAGGCTGCCCGGCCCTGAAGACTTTCGGCGTCGAGCTCGCTGACGTGCAGGCGCGCGACCAGATCGGTGGAGATCTCTTCGAGCATCGCCAGATTGCCCAGATGTTCGGCGGTGGTCGGGGTCAGGTCGTCGCTGTTGAAATCGAAACTGGCGCCGAGGGTGTGCTCGCCCAGGCGTGCCGGTGCGACGTAACCTTCGGCGCACACGACGCTGGTCAGCGCATGGCTTTGCGTGGTGTGCGCGAGGCGGGTGATCTGCCCGCGAATGCGCTTGAGGGGCAGGTCGGCGCTCTGGGGGAAACGCTTGATGTCGGCGGCGCCGGCCAGCACCACGACAGGCGCTGTTGCGATCAACCGTTCACCGTCGAAGGCTTGCCACTGACCGTCGACCTTGCGCAACTCCACGGCTTCCTGATGGGGCAGCAGCGTGACGCCCGGTTGTGTCGATTGCGCCTGACACAACGCCGGCGGATGCACCCAGCCGCCCTCGGGATAATACAAACCGCCATGGGCCAGACCGATCCCGGCACGGGCCTGCGCTTCGGGTTGATCGAGCCATTGCAGAAGGTCTTCGGGAAACGCGGCCGCCAGTTGCGCCTGACGCTCGCGTTCCTTTTCATTGAACGCCAGTTGCAGCACGCCGCAGTCATCCCAGTCGGTGCCGCGTTGCAGGGTTTCCAGCAAACGTCGGGTGTAGCCGAAACCGCTGACGATCAACTGCGACAGTGCGGTGCCGTGGGCGGACAGTTTCAGGTACAGCACGCCTTGCGGATTGCCCGAGGCTTCCTGCGCCACCGCGTCATGTCGTTCCAGCAGACTGACCTGCCAGCCCCTTGCCGCGAGGCTGGCCGCCGTGGCACAGCCGGCCAGGCCGGCACCGATCACCAGCGCACGACGCTCTCCATTGAAAGGCGCCGGGCGGGCGAACCACGGTTTGTCCGCCACGGGTAAAGGAACGTCCTGCGGCCAGCCGAGAAATTCGCCGCGCAGGATCTCCCATTTGTGGCCGATGCCCGGCGTGCGCTTCATCTTGAAACCGGCGGCGTTGAGCAGGCGTCGAACCCAACCGGTGCTGGTGAACGTGCTGATGGTCGAGCCGGGCGCCGCCAGTCGCGCCAGTTCGGCGAACAGTTCGGCGGTCCACATCTCCGGGTTTTTCGCGGGGGCGAAACCGTCGAGAAACCATGCGTCGATCTGCCCGTCCAATTGCGGCAATTGCTCCAGCGCATCGCCGATCAGCAGCGTCAGGGTCACGCGACCGTTATCCAGAACAATGCGCTGGAAACCCTGATGGATTGCCACGTAATGCTTGAGCAACTGATCGGCGAATTGCTTCAAGTCGGGCCACAACGCCAGCGCCCGCTGCAGGTCGGCAGGGCTCAACGGAAATTTCTCGACACTGACGAAATGCAGCCGCGCACCGGGCACCGCGTGCTGTTCGAACAACTGCCAGGCACAGAGAAAATTAAGCCCGGTGCCGAAGCCGGTTTCACCGATCACCAGTCGCCCACCCGCCGGCAGTGCGGCGAAGCGCTCGGCCAAACGGTTCTGTTCGAGGAACACGTAGCGGGTTTCATCCAGCCCCGACTGGTCGGAAAAATACACATCGTCGAACACTCGCGAACGCGGGCGTCCCTGGTCATCCCAGTCGAGTTGGGCGTGGGGCATTACAGGTTTCATGGCAGGCTCGGCAACGGCAAGGCGGCCATTCTAGCCGATCACGCAGGCGGCGCTTGATCCATGGCAAGCCTTGCCGACGATCACTCAAGGACAATCCGCCGCCGGCGGGAATTTCTGTGCCGCGTCAGAGCCCAATCCGCTAGTCTTGCTGAATCCTGGAAGGAGCCGTCCCATGTTCGAATCCGCTGAAATCGGTCACGCCATCGACAAAGACACCTACGAAGCCGCCGTGCCCGCCCTGCGTGAAGCCTTGCTCGAAGCCCAGTTCGAGTTGCAGCAGCAGAAGCGTTTCCCGGTGATCATTTTGATCAACGGCATCGAAGGCGCCGGCAAGGGCGAGACGGTCAAGTTGCTCAACGAGTGGATGGATCCGCGCCTGATCGAAGTGCGCACTTTCGACCAGCAGACCGATGAAGAGCTGGCGCGGCCACCGGCCTGGCGCTACTGGCGGATGCTGCCGGCCAAGGGGCGGATGGGGATTTTCTTCGGCAACTGGTACAGCCAGATGCTGCAGGGCCGGGTGCATGGTTTGTTCAAGGATCCGCGACTGGATCAGGCGATTGCCGGCGCCGAGCGCATGGAAAAGATGTTCTGCGATGAAGGCGCGCTGATCTTCAAGTTCTGGTTCCACCTGTCCAAGAAACAGATGAAGGCGCGGCTCAAGGCGTTGGCCGACGACCCGCTGCACAGCTGGCGCATCAGCCCGCTGGACTGGCAGCAATCGCAGACCTACGACAAGTTCGTCAAATACGGCGAACGCGTGTTGCGCCGCACCAGTCGCGATTACGCGCCGTGGCATGTCATCGAGGGTGTCGACCCGCACTACCGCAGCCTGACGGTCGGCAAGATCCTGCTCGAAGGCCTGCAAAATGCCTTGAAGCGTCCCGATGTGCATCCCCATGAGGTCAACGCTGCACCGCTGGGGACTTCCGTCGACCAGTTGAACCTGCTCGACAGCCTCGATCTGACCCAGCGTCTGGACAAGAAAGACTACGAAGAACAATTGATTACCGAGCAGGCGCGGCTGTCGGGTTTGATGCGTGACAAACGCATGCGCCGGCATGCGCTGGTGGCGGTGTTCGAAGGCAACGATGCCGCGGGCAAGGGCGGTTCGATTCGTCGAGTGGCGGCGGCACTCGATCCGCGCCAATACAGCATCGTGCCGATTGCCGCGCCGACCGAAGAGGAACGGGCGCAGCCGTATCTGTGGCGGTTCTGGCGGCACATTCCGGCGCGGGGCAAATTCACGGTGTTCGACCGCTCGTGGTACGGCCGGGTGCTGGTGGAGCGGGTCGAGGGCTTTTGCAGCACTGCCGACTGGATGCGCGCTTATGGCGAGATCAATGATTTTGAGGAGCAACTGGCCGACGCCGGGGTGATCGTGGTCAAGTTCTGGCTGGCGATCGACAAGGACACGCAGATGGAGCGCTTCCAGGAGCGCGAAGAAATCCCGTTCAAGCGCTTCAAGATCACCGAAGACGACTGGCGCAACCGTGACAAGTGGGACGCCTATCGTGCCGCCGTGGGCGACATGGTCGACCGCACCAGCACCGAAATCGCGCCGTGGACCCTGGTCGAGGCCAATGACAAGCGCTGGGCCCGGGTCAAGGTGTTGCGCACGATCAACCGGGCGCTGGAAGACGCTTTCGAGAAGTCCGACAAGCGAGCCAAAAAGCACAAGGACTGAACCGATGGGCCCGCATACGCGAGGTGAATGATTGTCGCTGTCGGCGATGGGGGGACTTATGCTCGGTCCACTCTCAACCGACTGCAACAATGAGGTATGCCATGCGTGAAGTGGTGATCGTCGACAGCGTACGGACCGGCCTGGCCAAGTCCTTTCGTGGCAAGTTCAACCAGACCCGTCCCGATGACATGGCGGCCCATTGCGTCAATGCGTTGCTCTCGCGCAACGACATCGACCCGGCCAGCGTCGAGGATTGCATCGTCGGCGCCGGCTCCAACGAGGGCGCCCAGGGCTACAACATCGGCCGCAACGTGGCGGTGCTCTCGCAATTGGGCACCGGCACCGCCGGCATGACCCTCAACCGTTTCTGTTCTTCGGGGTTGCAGGCGATTGCGATTGCCGCCAACCAGATCGCGTCGGGTTGCAGCGACATCATCGTCGCCGGCGGCGTCGAGTCGATCAGCCTGACCCTGAAGAGTGTCAACACCGATCACCTGATCAATCCGTTGCTCAAGCAGCAGACGCCGGGCATCTACTACACCATGGGCCAGACCGCGGAAGTGGTGGCGCGCCGTTATGGCGTCAGCCGCGAGGCGCAGGATCGCTACTCGCTGCAAAGTCAGATCCGCACCGCTCAGGCGCAGGCAGCAGGGCTGTTCAACGATGAAATCGTGCCGATGACGGTGAAGTACCGGGTTGAAGACAAGAACAGCGGTGAAGTGCAGATCCTCGACGGCATCGTCGACCGCGATGACTGCAATCGTCCGGACACCACCTATGAAAGCCTTGCCGGGTTGAAACCGGTGTTCGCCGAGGACGGTTCGGTGACCGCCGGCAACTCGTCGCAGTTGTCAGACGGCGCCTCGATGACGCTGGTGATGAGCCTGGAAAAAGCCCTGCAACTGGGGCTCAAGCCGAAGGCGTTTTTCCGTGGGTTCACCGTGGCCGGGTGCGAGCCGGACGAAATGGGCATCGGCCCGGTGTTTTCGGTGCCAAAGCTGCTCAAGGCCAAGGGCCTGCAGGTGGCGGATATCGATCTGTGGGAATTGAACGAAGCGTTTGCCTCGCAGTGCCTGTACGCCCGTGATCGTCTGGAAATCGACAACGAGAAGTACAACGTCAACGGCGGCTCGATTTCCATCGGCCACCCGTTCGGCATGACCGGGTCACGGCAGGTCGGGCATCTGGTGCGCGAGTTGCAGCGGCGCAATCTGCGCTACGGGATCGTGACCATGTGCGTGGGCGGGGGGATGGGGGCGACCGGGTTGTTTGAGGCTGTGCGCTAGGCCTTGAACGATGCGTTGACCGGCAAATCGTAATCGCGGGCAAGCCCGCTCCCACAGTGTTCCAGTGTGCTCACAATTCAGTGGCCAACCTGGAACCTGGGGGGAGAGGGCTTGCCCGCGATTGGGTTCAGCACGGCTTATCTGCCGGAATCCAGCAACTGCATCCGCGCGATGTAGGCCTTTATTTCCTGCTCGGCTTTCTCGTGGCTGTCGAACGGCCCTTCGAGGGTGTTTTCCCGGGTGCTGAAATACAGTTCACCGTTGACCCGACACACGCGGTCGCTGCGAAAGTGCGTGGCGGGGGCGGTGTCCTGGGCGCGCATGCCTAACATGACGGGTCTCCTTGGTGAATGATGTCCCGGGCTGGATCCAATGAGCTTATGCCTGAACCACTTATCCCGCCCGGCCAGCCGATCAACGGCCCAGCGTCAATTTTCTGCTGCGACCTGCACAGTTTCATTTGCGGCTGAAACGCAACTGTCCCTGTGTAGGGCCGGTCCGTGCGCCTAGAATGAGCGCTCCTGTCTCTGGCGCTTGGGGTTCTCATGCACGTTTCATCGGGTCGTTGGGTGTACGGCATGTTCCTGGCGTTATTGACGGCGTTTCTCTGGGGAATCCTGCCGATCAAGCTCAAGCAGGTGCTGGTGGTAATGGACCCGGTCACGGTGACCTGGTTTCGCCTGCTGGTGTCCGGCGGCTGTCTGTTCATTTATCTGGCCGCGACCAAACGCTTGCCGAGCCGCAAGGTGCTCGGGCCGAAGGGCGGCTGGCTGGTGCTGATGGCGGTGCTCGGGCTGGTGGGCAACTACGTGCTGTACCTCATGGGCCTGAACCTGCTCAGCCCCGGTACTGCGCAACTGGTGGTGCAGATGGGGCCGATCATGTTGCTGATCGCCAGTCTGTTTGTGTTCAAGGAACGCTTCAGCATCGGTCAGGGCATTGGCCTGGCGGTGCTGTTGATCGGTTTTGCGTTGTTCTTCAATCAGCGTCTGGCGGAATTGCTCACCTCTTTATCTGATTACACCGCCGGTGTGTTGCTGGTGCTGCTGGCATCGACTGTCTGGACTTTCTATGCGCTGGGCCAGAAGCAATTGCTGACGGTGTGGAATTCTTTACAGGTGATGATGGTGATCTACCTGTTCTGCGCCTTGTTGCTGACGCCGTGGGTGCATCCGCTCGAAGCCCTGTCGCTGAATCCGTTGCAGGGCTGGCTGCTGCTGGCGTGCTGCATGAACACGCTGATCGCCTACGGCGCATTTGCCGAGGCGCTGGCGCATTGGGAAGCTTCGCGGGTCAGCGCGACGCTGGCGATCACGCCGTTGGTGACGTTCGGTGCGGTGGCCGTGGCGGCGGGGGTGTGGCCCGAGTATGTGCATGCCGAGCAAATCAATCTGCTGGGGTATGGCGGGGCGGTGCTGGTGGTGCTGGGGTCGGCACTGGTAGCGCTGGGGCCTTCGCTGATTGCCGGGCTCAAGGCCCGGCGGGCGAAACTGTTGGTCGGATGACCTTCCCATGCCGGGCACGGGAAGGATCGGGTTGACTCAGCCCTTGGCACCGGCCTCGATCATGTTCTCCGGCCGCACCCAGGCATCGAACTCCTCATCGGTCAGATAGCCCAGCTCCAGCGCCGCTTCGCGCAGGGTCTTGCCTTCGCTGTAAGCCTTCTTGGCGATTTCCGCCGACTTGTCGTAGCCGATGTGCGGGTTCAGCGCCGTCACCAGCATCAGGCCACGTTCCAGATGGTTCGCCATGACTTCGGCATCCGGCTCAAGGCCGGCAATGCAGTGCTGCTGGAAGTTGCTGCAACCATCGGCCAGCAGGCGGATCGATTGCAGCAGGTTGTGGATGATCACCGGTTTGAACACGTTCAGTTGCAGGTGACCCTGGCTGGCGGCGATGCCGATCGCCACGTCGTTGCCCAGCACCTGACAAGCCAGCATCGACAACGCCTCGCACTGGGTCGGGTTGACCTTGCCGGGCATGATCGAACTGCCTGGTTCGTTGGCCGGCAGGCGCACTTCGGCAAAACCGGCGCGTGGGCCGGAACCCAGCAGGCGCAGGTCGTTGGCGATTTTCATCAGCGCCACGGCGAGGGTTTTCAGGGCACCGGACAGCGTGGTCAGTGGCTCATGGCCGGCGAGGGCGGCGAATTTGTTTGGTGCGGTGACGAACGGCAGGCCGGACAACGCCGCCAGTTCAGCGGCAATCGCTTCGCCGAATCCGTGGGGCGAGTTGAGTCCGGTGCCGACGGCAGTGCCGCCCTGCGCCAGTTCGCAGACCGCCGGCAACGCCGCGCGAATCGCCCGTTCGGCGTAATCCAGCTGCGCTATGAAGCCGGAGAGCTCCTGGCCGAAGGTGATCGGCGTGGCGTCCATCATGTGGGTGCGGCCGGTCTTGACCAGTTTCATGTGCCGCGCCGACAGCTCGGCCAGACCGCCCGACAGCTCGGCGATGGCCGGCAGCAGTTGGCCCTGCACCGCTTGCGCGGTGGCGATGCTCATGGCCGTGGGGAAGCAGTCGTTGGAGCTCTGCGAGCGGTTGACGTGATCGTTGGGGTGCACCGGCGTCTTGCCGCCGCGTGGGTTGCCGGCCAGTTCGTTGGCGCGGCCGGCGATCACTTCGTTGGCGTTCATGTTGCTTTGCGTGCCGCTGCCGGTCTGCCAGACCACCAGCGGAAACTGGTCGTCGTGCTGGCCGTCGAGCACTTCGTCGGCGGCCTGTTCGATCAGGCGGGCGATGTCGGCAGGCAGGTCGCCGTTGCGGTCGTTGACCCGGGCCGCGGCTTTCTTGATCAGGGCCAGGGCGTGCAGTACCGGCAATGGCATGCGTTCCTGACCGATGGCGAAGTTGATCAGCGAGCGTTGCGTCTGAGCGCCCCAGTAAGCGTCGTCCGGGACCTCGATCTGGCCCAGGCTGTCGGTTTCGATACGGCTCATCGTGCACACTCCTGTTGGTCTGTTTGCGCAGTTTAGGCCGGTGTCGGCCCGGGTGGTTCCATCCGGTCGATTGTTGACCGGCAAATCCCCGCCAATCAAGCGCGGCAAGGGCCGGGGGTTGAGCCGCAGCGTTATTCAGGCGCAGAATGGTCGCCCTTGGGGTTTTACCTCGCCTAGCTGAAAAGGAAACTCGATGACTCGTCTTCGTGCCATCTGTACCGCGGTTGCCCTGGTCTGCGCCAGCGGCCAGGTGCTTGCCGATACCGCCAGCCACAACGCCAGTGCCGAAGCTTTCCTGACCCTGGCACACGCTGACAAGCTGGGCACTCCGGTGTACATGCAGGTTCAGCAGATGTTCGCCCAGCGTTTTGAACAGACCAAGGCGCCGGAATCCAAGAAAGCCGTACTGGATACCTACCAGGCCAAGGCCAACGCTGCTCTGGATCAGGCCATTGGCTGGAACAAGCTGAAACCGGACATGGTCAAGCTCTACACCAGCAACTTCAGCGAATCCGAGCTGAAAGACCTGGTTGCGTTCTACCAGTCGCCACTGGGCAAGAAAGTCCTGGAGAAAATGCCGCAGCTGACCCAGCAATCGGCCCAGATGACCCAGGCCAAGCTGGAAAGCGCCGTACCGGTGGTCAACAAGCTGCTGGACGACATGACCAACGAGCTGGCACCGAAAGGCGCCGCTCCGGCCAAGAAGAAGTAAGCGGAGTTCGTGATGACCATGCAACAACGCATCGAATCGACGCTGGCGCTGCTTCAGCCTGAGCATCTGCAAGTGCTGGACGAAAGCCACATGCACAGTCGCGGGTTGCAGACCCACTTCAAGGCAGTGGTGGTCAGTGCGCAGTTCGAAGGCCTGAACCGGGTCAAGCGCCACCAGAAAGTCTACGGCACGCTCGGCGAGCTGATGGGCGAGTTCCATGCGTTGGCGCTGCACACCTACACCCCGCAGGAATGGGCAGAGACAGGCGTCGCTCCGGCGTCGCCGACCTGTGCCGGCGGCAGCAAGCATTGAGCCTTGCAGCAATGAACTGAGGTTTTTTGCTAGAATCCGCAACGCGCCGCTGACCCGGCGCGTTTTTTTTCGCATCCGGTTCACCCTTTACGAGGGTAGCCACCTGGAGAAATACCCATGACACAACCGATTGTCGTGGCGGCACTGTACAAGTTCGTCACCCTCGAAGATTACGTCAACCTGCGCGAGCCTCTGCTGCAAGCGATGGTCGACAACGGCATCAAAGGCACCCTGCTGATCGCCGAAGAAGGCATCAACGGCACGGTTTCCGGCAGCCGTGAAGGCATCGACGGCCTGCTGGCCTGGCTGCGCAACGATCCGCGCATGGTCGATATCGATCACAAGGAATCGTACTGCGACGAGCAGCCGTTCTATCGCACCAAGGTCAAGCTCAAGAAAGAGATCGTGACCCTGGGTGTCGAAGGCGTCGACCCGAACAAGAAGGTCGGCACCTACGTCGAGCCCAAGGACTGGAATGCGCTGATCAGCGACCCGGAAGTGCTGCTGATCGACACCCGCAACGATTACGAAGTCTCGATCGGCACCTTCGAAGGCGCCATCGATCCGAAAACCACCAGTTTTCGCGAATTCCCCGACTACATCAAAGAACACTTCGATCCGGCCGTGCACAAGAAGGTCGCGATGTTCTGCACCGGTGGCATTCGCTGCGAGAAAGCGTCGAGCTACATGCTCGGCGAAGGCTTCGAAGAGGTTTACCACCTCAAGGGCGGGATCCTGAAGTACCTCGAAGAGGTGCCGCAGGAAGAAACTAAATGGCAGGGCGACTGCTTCGTCTTCGACAACCGCGTGACCGTGCGCCATGACCTGAGCGAAGGCGACTACGATCAGTGCCACGCCTGCCGCACCCCGGTCAGCGTTGAAGATCGCGCTTCCGAGCATTACGTGGCCGGCATCAGTTGCCCGCACTGCTGGAACTCCCTGAGTGAGAAGACCCGTCGCAGCGCCATCGACCGCCAGAAACAGATCGAACTGGCAAAAGCGCGCAACATGCCGCACCCGATCGGCTACAACTATAAGCAAGCATCCACCGAGGCTTAATCATGTCTGCACGCCTGCTCTATGTGATGGATCCGATGTGTTCGTGGTGCTGGGGATTTGCCCCGGTCGCCAAGGCATTGGTGGAGCAGGCGCAGGCAGCCGGGGTGGAATTGCACCTGGTGGTCGGCGGGTTACGCACCGGCAGCGGTGCGGCGCTGGAGCCGACCACTCGGCGCTATATTCTTGAACACTGGCAGGCGGTCACCGAGGCCACCGGCCAGCCGTTCAAATTTGAAGGCGCATTGCCGGACGGTTTTGTCTACGACACCGAGCCTGCCTGCCGGGCCATCGTCACCGCGCGCAGCCTGGCGCCGGATTGCGCGTGGAAACTGGTCGGGTTGATCCAGCACGCGTTTTACGCCGAAGGTCGCGATGTCACTCAAGCCAGCGTTCTGGTGGAGCTGGCCGAGAAGGCCGGCGTCCCGCGCATTGAGTTTGCTGCCCTGTTTGATCATGCCGATCAGCACAAGGCGACCCAGGCCGATTTCAGTTGGGTTCAGGATCTGGGCATCGCCGGATTCCCGACCCTGCTCGCCGAGCGCAACGGCCAACTGGCGTTGCTGACCAACGGCTACCAGCCGCTCAGTGAACTGTCACCGTTGCTCGGCCGATGGCTGGAGCGCGCGGCCTGTGTCTGACCCGGCCGATGACACGCCAGCCGTCAAGCGTGTCGACCGGCTGAGCTGGGCTGAAGTCCGGCGACTGGCACTTCATCACAAAAAATCCCTGTGGATTGCCAACGGCGTGGCCGTACTGGCGACGCTGTGCAGCGTGCCGATTCCGTTGCTGCTGCCGTTGCTGGTGGACGAAGTCCTGCTCGGCCACGGCGATGCCGCATTGAAAGTCATGAACCATGTGCTGCCCTCGATGTGGCAGCAGGCGGCGGGCTACATCGGCCTGATGCTGGTGGTGACGCTGACCCTGCGCTGCAGCGCCCTGTGTTTTGGCGTGTTGCAGGCGCGATTGTTTGCGCGGCTGGCCAAGGACATCGTTTATCGCATTCGCGTGCGTTTGATTGAACGACTCAAACGGATCTCCCTCGGCGAATACGAAAGCCTGGGCAGCGGCACCGTTACCACGCACCTGGTCACCGACCTAGACACCCTCGACAAGTTTGTCGGCGAAACCCTCAGCCGTTTTCTGGTGGCGATGCTGACCCTGGTCGGCACCGCCAGCATCCTGATGTGGATGCACTGGAAACTGGCGCTGCTGATCCTGCTGTTCAACCCGCTGGTGATCTACGCCACGGTGCAGTTGGGCAAACGGGTCAAGCATCTGAAGAAACTGGAGAACGACAGTACCTCGCGCTTCACTCAGGCGCTGAGCGAAACCCTCGATGCGATCCAGGAAGTGCGCGCTGGCAACCGGCAGGGCTTCTTCCTTGGGCGCCTTGGATTGCGCGCGCAGGAAGTGCGCAACTACGCGGTCAATTCGCAGTGGAAGACTGACGCTTCGAACCGCGCCAGTGGCCTGCTGTTCCAGTTCGGTATCGACATCTTCCGCGCAGCGGCCATGTTGACGGTGTTGTTCTCCGACTTGTCGATCGGTCAGATGCTCGCGGTGTTCAGCTACCTGTGGTTCATGATCGGCCCGGTCGAGCAGCTGCTGAACCTGCAATACGCCTATTACGCGGCGGGCGGTGCGCTGTCGCGGATCAACGAACTGCTGGCCCGCGCCGACGAACCGCAATACCCCGGCGGCGTCGATCCGTTCAAGGGCCGCGATACCGTAGGGATTCAGGTGCAGGGTTTGAGCTTCGGTTACGGTGACGAACTGGTGCTGGATCAGTTGAACCTGTCCATCGCGCCGGGCGAGAAAGTGGCGATTGTCGGCGCCAGCGGCGGAGGCAAGAGTACCCTCGTGCAATTGCTCCTGGGCCTGTACACACCACTGGCCGGGACAATTCGTTTCGGTGGATCGACCCAGCAGGAAATCGGCCTGGAAACGGTTCGGGAGAACGTCGCGGTGGTGCTGCAGCATCCGGCGCTGTTCAACGACACCGTACGCGCCAATTTGACCATGGGCCGCACACGCAGCGACGAAGCCTGCTGGCAGGCGCTGGAAGTTGCCCAGCTCGAACCCACCATCCGCGCCTTGCCGGACGGCCTGGACAGCATCGTCGGCCGCTCCGGCGTGCGCCTGTCCGGTGGTCAGCGGCAACGGCTGGCCATCGCGCGGATGATCCTCGCCGAGCCGAAAGTGGTAATCCTCGACGAGGCGACGTCAGCCCTCGACGCCGCCACCGAATACAACCTGCACCAGGCCATGGCGCGTTTTCTCCATGGCCGCACCACGCTGATCATCGCCCACCGCCTGTCAGCAGTGAAGCAGGCAGACCGGGTGCTGGTGTTCGACGGCGGGCAGGTAGCCGAGGATGGCGACCATCAGCAACTGATTGCCGATGGTGGGTTGTACGCCAAGCTGTATGGGCATTTGCAGCGACTGTAGGTCAATTCCATAGCACTTCCAGTGCGTTGGCCGTGCCGTCGTAGCCAAACTCTTTGACGATCACCGAGCAACTGGTGCATGGGGGCATGGTCGTGGCCACATCGACCGAAGCGATCATGTGGTTTTCGGGATATTTCTGGCGAAGCACACTGATCAATTTGGCCTCGCTGTCCAGAGAAGTCGGCCTTCGGGTCAATTCAGGCGTGTAGGTGTCGATGTCCTTTATCGTATGGGGGATCGCCACCAATCGACCTTCGCTTGAGACTTCCAGCGAGGTTCTGTTGAAGGTCTGGCCGAAGTCGATGTTGAAGTAGGTGGTGTCGCCGACAATCATTTGATCCGGAGCGAATGGAGGCTTGAACAGCGGCAGTTCACCAGTCAGTCCTTGCGCGCCGGAAACGCTGACATACACCTCCCGCTTGCCGGTGGATGTCACGATGTCGGCGTAGGCGATGTTGCGCGGGTTCTGGCCCTGGAAATGAGGCGGGAGCATCGCTTGAAGCTTGTCCATTGTCCGATTGATTTTCAGGTCGGCGCTCTGTTGGACATTGATGGTTTTCTCGGTAAACAGCGTATCGAAGATGTCGGCGGCTCGTTGGCGAAACGTATCCGAAGCGTCTCGGCTGCGTGACCAGGATGCAGCACCATCCGGAAGCCGGCTGACGATCATGCGCGTGGAATGATCGAACAACACCGCCTCTGCGGGAGAGGTATCGACTTTAAGCAGTTTGAGCGTGTCGGGCGGGTTCTCATGGCCGCCAATGCGAATGGCAATATTCTTCATGGTTGCGAGGGCGCGTTCTACGGTTGAAATACCGTAGATTCTCGCCATGTTGTTGGCATGGAGCGATCCGGTGTAGACCTTCATCAGTTCAGCCTTCAGATCGGCAGGCAGGCTGGTGGCCTTGCGCAGCGTCAAAGAGCTGGAGATGCCTTGTCCCTTGGGTAATTCCGCAATGTAGAAGGCTCCGGCGCCCAGTCGGGTGAACACATAGTGCCTTGAGTCGTCGATGGCGGGGACGATGATTGCGCCGGCCTCGAAGGTGTCGAACCGATTCCGGGTGCCGACGGGAATATCCACTCTGATTCTTCCGTAAATCCCTTTTTGAAACGCTATCGTCGCCGGGAGTCTGCTTTTCTTTTTCAGGGTTTTGAGCAGCATCGCTCGATCCGGAACGGCCGGGGTATAAATGCAGTCCCCGAACCAGGGTGCCCAGTCTTTATCGGTGTCGTAAGTCCCGCTGGCTGGCGTGGACGCCGGATCGCGGGTGACATAGCTCGTTTTGCATGCATCTGAACCCGGCATGCGCCGCACTCGGCAAGGTATGGTTTTGAACATCGATTGATCATCGATCAGGTCAGCGCGTCGCAGATGACCCCCGTCCAGGCGATAAGGGATGTCATCAATCAGCAGCGTGGTTCGTCCATCGACTTCTAGCATTTCATGGATACGGGCGTTCTCCGGCACTTGCGTCAGGGCATGGGATTCGGTTGGCGGCAGCAACTGGTAACTGGATCTGCCCTGGATGAGGTTTCTGCTGTCATTGCGCAGGCGCGGGCCATAGGGCAGCGAGGTCACCGGGTCGACCAGATGCAGTCGTTTCGGATCCGAAGGACTTGCAGGGCGAACGAGTACGTCATCGATGCCGTTGACCGTTGCCAGCTCGTCAGTACTTGTCAGCGGCTTCCAGCGCCCGGGGTCGATAGCCTGTGGCAACTGGTCGGCCAGTTGATAGCCGTCGGCCTTTCCCGTCAACTTTTTGATACCTCCAAGCGTTGCCCGACCACCGGCGAGCAATCCTTTCCCTGCGCCGCTCAACAGTCCTTTGAGTAGCGTCGGTATGCCATCCAGTGGGTTCAGGTTTTTTATTGAGGAGGTCAGGAGCTTGCCGGTCAGTGCCGAGAAAGAAGGCAGGCTGGCCTTGACGACTATATTCGAAGCGCCGCTCGCGGCTCTGGCCAGTCGTACCGAGCCGGACAGAAATTTACCCATAGGGAAGAGAAAGGATGCCAGATCCACCAGGAGCCCTACGCCGCCCATGATTTTTTTCGTGATATCACCCGACATGAGATCGTCGATGCTGCCCCAGAAAGGCACGAATCCTTTGACGATATTTTCAAGCACCTCCAGTCGTTTCTCTATTTTGGCCCTGATTTTGTCGAACGCGGTCATACCCCGGGCCTGGAGGCGCAGTTCTTTTTCATCGACGTACAAATGATTGGTTGCGATGAGGTGAGCCACTTCTTTCAGTCTGCTTGCAAGGTCTGTCGCTTCACTGGCGGGCGTTGAGTCGGGGAGTACCGCAGCTTTCACCCGACCCACTGTATCGAGGATTCCTATGCAGGACTGCTTGTCAGCGGGTGCCCTGCCGTGGACATGGGCGGTACTGTCGAGAAGCAACGAGGTACTGATGTCGCGTTCGGGTGAATAGGTTTGTCCGGGGATCGAGGCATGTAGCGGGTATTCTTCGCGAACGCCGTTGATCGTCGAAAATCTCAGAGTGGTTCTGGGGCGAATGATGCCGGCGCTCGGGATGAGTTCGTAATAGACGATGTCATCGCCGTGGGTCACCTTCAGAACGTAACCCTTGCGAGCCTTGAGGTCTGCCCACTCTTCGCCTTGCTTGATGCGCTGGCGTAACCTCAGCACGTCAATGTCACCCTGGGCCAGAATCCGGCGTTCAGGAAGTGTCAGAGAGGCCAGCATGCTGGCAATCAGGGTTTCGAAAGCCTGCCTGATGATCGTCAGGTAGTCCTTGAAGGCCGTTTCGAATTTGGCGTTGATGTCGGGTAGTGTCCCGCCCGCCCATTCGGGAGCGTGGTGTGAGGTCCGTTGATAATCGCCTTCTGAATTCATGCGTTCGGAATAGAGCACTCGCCGATCGTCAATCCTGAGCGTTATAACGCTTCGTGTCTTGCCATCGGACTGGGTGACGACCCATCTTTTTCCTTCTTTGATCTGACCATCCGCATAGAGGTCGAGGAAATCGTGTCCCGGCAGCTTCAATGTCGGTGTGGATCGGGATCCTATATAACGTGTGTCCTCTGGCAGCAGCTTGCGTCCGTCCTGCTCGAAAAAATGACTGCCAAGTACGATGTTTTTGAACTCTCGGGCCATTTTCAGCCGTTCGGGAAGCGGGATGTTCAGATTCATCACCGCTTTGTTCAGGCTCTCGTTCTGGCTGTCCAACGCTGCCATTGCCCGTTTGATGTCCTCTTCGTCGTAGTCGGACTCCGTTCGCGATTGGACAATGCCCATGCAAACCGCCCACTCCAGCGCGGGACCCATCCTCAGTTTTGTTATTTGCTCAAGTTGCTCGGGAGTGGCGCTGGCACTCCGTACCAGAGGCAGGTCGACGAGCTGTTGAAAAGACAGCAATTGCGACCGGTTCAAGTCAAGCGCTTCGGCCAGTAGCACACCATGCATGAAATTGACCCATACGGCCGAGCTCTTGTAACGCAACTCGGGAGGGATGTCGGGCACAGAGAAATCTTTCGAGAGTCGGGTCTGGAAGATTTGCGCCAGTATTATCGCCTCTTTGGTACTGCCCACCCGGCGAGTGTCCAGCAAGTGCTGTTCAAAATCACGGCGCAGGGCCTGGTAGCTTTTGCCCCAGAGGGCAGGAGCCCGCCAACTGAAACCGGCCAGTTCTTCCGGTGCTTCGGATGAAGGCGCAGCATTCAGGTATAGACAGATGGCTTTGCACATCAGTTGATGTCGGACGCTGTCCGGTGTCTGTTCGCCAGGCTGCGCGCCATACCACTTGAGCTTTTTCAGCAAGCGGACTGTCAGATCCTGTGAGTTGACAGAATTGAGTATTCGTTGAAGAAACACTGAGGGTGTCGCGCGTACTTCCTCGATGGTGGGCTCATGCAATACGTCGCCAGCCAGGCGACGGATCAGCATTGAGCTGGCACCCAAGAAGTCCTTTACGGTGCCGTAAATGCGATCGTTGACACGCGTTGCCTTGTACATGTCGATGGTCATGGATTGGGCAAGTTCGGGCTTGGCGCGCAGAAGTGAGTTGAACCGTCTTCGATCCCGGGCGGTCGGTAGGGAAGTCAACGCTTCGATGTCCGGGCTTTCTCCCAGTCCCAGGGCTTGCCAGGCGCGCAGTTCTTCAGTTTCGGGTGCAGCTAAAAATGTCGATGTCATATCGCACTCCTTGTGTAAGTTTCCACGCTCAGAGCGTGAAACCTGAAGTGGCCATTAAATCGAGTCCTGAAACCGTGCTGGCTATACATATATATGCAGAGCAAGCCTGTACTGCACTGAGGCTGATCCGCCGCTTGCCGGAAACGGGTTCGCCTCCTAGTCTTTGGAGGTTGGTCTGATAGAGACGGACAATCAGGCAGTGACCACGCAAGGAATCCCATGAAGCAAAAGCGGACTCTCGGAACGCCTCGGTTGCTGGGCATCGTCTGGCCATTTATCGCCGTCGTATTGTTTCAAGCCTTGCTGGGGGGGGTGAGCCTCTATGTCCTGTCGGCCGTTCGTGGTTATGTGGCGGGCGAGAGTCTCTGGTCCAAGGGCCAGAAAGACGCCATCTATTACCTCAATTTGTATGCCGATAGTCGTGACGAGGCGATTTACCTCAAATATCAGAACGCAATCGCCGTGCCTCAGGGCGGTCATCAGTTGCGTCTGGCACTGGACAGACAACCGCCCGATCTGCAATCGGCGCGCGAGGGCATCCTCAAGGGCGGCAACCACCCGGACGATGTTTCCAGCCTGATCTGGCTGTACCTGAATTTTCGTCACTTCAGTTATCTGGAAATCGCCATCGACCGCTGGACGCTGGGTGACGCCTATCTGGTGGAACTCGATGATGTCGCCCGGGAGATGCATCGGTCCATCATTGCCAATGCTGCCACCGAGGCGGATATCCGGCGCTGGAAGGACCGGATCTTTGCGATCAACGACGGCGTGACGCCCGCCGCCAAGGCCTTCAGTGATGCCTTGGGTGAAGGGTCGCGGGTGATCCTGCGTCTGTTGCTGTTCACCAACCTCGCCACGGCGCTGGGCCTGATCGTGCTGGCATTGCTGCGTACCCGCAAACTGCTCAAGCAGCGACATGCCTTCGCCGAGGCCTTGCAGCTGGAAAAGGATCGGGCTCATATCACGTTGCAATCGATTGGCGACGGGGTGATCACCACCGACGTGAGCGGGGCCATCGAATACATGAACCCGGCCGCCGAAGCCCTGACCCACTGGAAAGCCGAGCAGGCGGCCGGGTTGCCACTCGCGGCACTGTTCAATCTGCTGGACGACAACGCCCAGACCGAAGGACTGACCCTGATCGAGCATATTCTCAGCGGCCAGCTCAGCGGAGGCAGTGAACACTCCAAGCTGATCCAGCGGCTCGATGGCAGTACGGTGTCGGTGACCCTGGTCGGGGCACCGATTCGTAATTCCGACAAGGTCAGCGGCACCGTGCTGGTGCTGCATGACATGACCCAGGAGCGGCAATACATCGCCAATCTGTCGTGGCAGGCCACTCATGATGCACTGACCGGCCTGGCCAACCGCCGCGAGTTCGAATACCGCCTCGAACAGGCCCTGCATAACCTGACCCGGCAAGCTGGACGCCATGCGCTGATGTTCCTCGACCTCGACCAGTTCAAACTGGTCAATGACACCTGCGGGCACGCGGCCGGCGATGAATTGCTGCGGCATATCTGCGCGTTGCTGCAATCCGGCTTGCGCGAGGGCGACACCCTGGCGCGGCTGGGGGGGGACGAGTTCGGCATCCTGCTGGAGAACTGTGCCCCGGAGGCCGCCGAGAAGATCGCAGAGAGTTTGCGCCAGACCGTACAGAACCTGCATTTCGTCTGGAAGGGTCGGCCGTTCCTGACCACGGTGAGCATTGGCCTGGTGCATGTCGCGCAAACGCCGACCACCCTCGAAGCCTCGCTGCGGGCCGCTGACATGGCCTGCTACATGGCCAAGGAAAAAGGCCGCAACCGGGTGCAGGTCTACCATGCCGACGACTCGGAGCTGTCCCTGCGGTTTGGCGAGATGGCCTGGGTACAGCGACTGCACATGGCCCTGGAAGAAAACCGTTTCTGTCTTTACGCCCAGGAGATTGCTCCGCTGAGTTCGATTGCCGGTGGTACGGGCGGACACATCGAGATTCTGCTGCGTCTGCATGACGAAGCGGGCCGGATGATTCTCCCGGACAGTTTCATACCGGCGGCCGAGCGTTACGGATTGATGACATCGCTGGATCGCTGGGTTGTGCAGAATGTATTTAAGGTTATTGCCCAATGTATTAACGATAAGTGTCAGGGTCCTCTGGCAATGTGTGCGATTAATCTTTCAGGCATTACTATCGGAGATGACGCGTTCTTGCACTTTCTGCGGGAACAGTTTGATAACTACGGCATACCGCCTGAAATGATTTGTTTTGAAATTACAGAAACCAGTGCCATTGCAAATCTGGGTAGTGCAATCAGATTTATCAATGAACTCAAAGGCTTGGGTTGTTACTTTTCTCTGGATGATTTTTGCGCCGGAATGTCTTCATTCGCTTATCTGAAACATTTGCCTGTAGACTTCCTGAAGATCGACGGGAGTTTCGTAAAGGATATGCTGGACGACCCGATTAACCGCGCTATGGTCGAAGTGATCAATCACATCGGGCATGTCATGGGTAAGCAGACAATTGCCGAGTTTGTCGAGACAGCGCAGATCGAGCAGGCATTGCTTGAAATCGGCGTGGATTACGCTCAGGGTTATGTTATTGAACGCCCGCAGTTGTTTACCTGTGACAGTTTGCAAAGTCGGCCCGCCAGACCGCAGCCGTTGTTGTTCAAGGCGCCTGGCACATTCCGTTGAAGTCTCTTGCCGATCCTTACAATCACAAATCAAAAGGAGCCGAACAGTGATCGACACATTCAACCGAACCGGACCACTCATGGAAGCTGCAAGTTATCCCGCCTGGGCGCAACAGTTGATCCAGGATTGCAGCGAGAGCAAACGCCGGGTTGTCGAACATGAACTTTATCTGCGCATGCGTGATAACAAGCTCAGCGCCAGAACCATGCGCCAGTACCTGATCGGGGGCTGGCCCGTCGTTGAGCAATTCGCGTTGTACATGGCGCAGAACCTGACCAAAACCAAATTCGCCCGCCACCCGGGCGAGGACATGGCGCGGCGCTGGTTGATGCGCAACATTCGCGTCGAACTCAATCATGCCGATTACTGGCTGCACTGGAGCCGGGCCCATGGGGTGAGCCTGGAAGATCTGCAGGCACAGCAAGTGCCACCGGAATTGCACGCCCTGAGCCACTGGTGCTGGCACACCAGTTCGGCGGATTCGCTGATCGTGGCCATCGCGGCCACCAACTACGCCATCGAAGGCGCGACCGGGGAGTGGTCGGCGCTGGTGTGTTCGACGGGGGTCTATGCCGCCGCTTTCCCTGAAGAAGATCGCAAACGGGCCATGAAGTGGCTGAAGATGCACGCCCAGTACGATGACGCCCACCCGTGGGAAGCGCTGGAGATCATCTGCACTCTCGCCGGGCTAAACCCGAGCAAAGCCTTGCAGGCGGAACTGCGACAGGCCATCTGCAAGAGTTACGACTACATGTACCTGTTCCTTGAGCGCTGCATGCAGCTTGAGCTGTCGGAGCGGGTGTTGGTCGGGCGTGAGCGTCGGGCGCTGGTCGAGAGCTGATTTGGGCGACACCCATAAAAAAACGGGAGCCTTGGCTCCCGTTTTTTGTTGGCGCAGAAAATCTAGCCTGCCATGGTCAGGCGATTGCGGCCTTCGCGCTTGGCGACATAGAGCGCGCTGTCGGCGCGACGCAACAGGCTGTCGGCGGATTCGCCCGGCAACAGGGTCGAGCAGCCGAGGCTCACGGTCAGTTCGATCAATTGATTATTGGCGAAGTAATCCTGGGCCTGCGCCGCCTGACGCAGGCGCTCGCCGACCATGGCGGCCGCATCGCGACCGGTGTTGGACAGCAGGATTAGAAATTCTTCCCCGCCATAACGGAACACCATGTCGACATTGCGCAACTGGCCCTTGATTGACGCGGCCACGGCTTTGAGGACGTCATCGCCGGCGCTGTGACCATGAAGGTCGTTGACCTGTTTGAAGTGGTCGATATCCAGCATCAGCACCGACAGTGGTTGCAGGTGCCGGCGCGACATTTCGATTTCTCGCAGCAACGTCTGCTCCATCGCAATGCGGTTACCGGCTCCGGTCAACGGATCACGCAGGGCGCTCTGAGTGGCGGCGCGGTAAAGCAATGCATTGCGCATCGGGTACAGCAGGGCCGACAGCAGTGACTCGAGATAACCCAGTTCCTGTTCGTTGAAGCGCTGGTTGCGGCGGAACACCAACTCACCCATATGCTCGCCTTCGTGGCTGAGGCTATAGCTCGCCGAATGGTGCCCGCGAGCACCGAACTCCAGGCGCAAGTCGCTGCCGTCGTGCACGTAGGTCAGGGCGTCCAGCGGCACCAGGCGCTGAACTTCGCGGAAAAACAGACCGAGGATGCGTTGAGGCTCAAGGCTGGTTTGCAGTTGCAGGCTCATGTGCTGGCGCAATTGCGCCAGGCTGACAGGTCGCGCCAGCAGGGGAGGCTGCTGACCAAAGCCCAGGCGTTGCAATTTGGCACTGTCGAAGTCAATTGCAGTGGTCTGGGAGGGTGATTTCATATGGCGTGAGCCCCTAAGCAGTAAGTCTGTCTTACAGGCTGGGTGAGAGCGGCTATGGGCTGCGCGTCATACTGGTCCATCAGTCCCGTAGGACATTTGGGGTAAGTTTAGTCTGCCCAATGACGATTAGTCAGCTATCGAATCAGGCCTTGCCCGACTGCTTTCACACGGCGTGCTTTGAGGACATGTAGAGCGAAAGTCGTGCCACACGGTTCATATTTTTTGAAAATTGTTATGAATCAATAGCTTGAGATTTTTCAGTAAAGCGGGGTGGTGGTTATTTGACTGAGTTGGCGCTACTCAAAGCGGCAATTGCATGCCGCGACGGGATTCCGCCACGGCAACAATTGCGACGTATGGCATTACTGGGCGTTGAAGGCCTGGCCATTGATACCCGTGCTATCCGGGCCCATCAGGTACAAATAGACCGGCATGATCTCTTCCGGTGTCGGGTTGTTCAGCGGGTTCTCACCGGGGTACGCCTGTGCGCGCATGCTCGTGCGGGTGCCGCCCGGATTGATGCTGTTTGAGCGTACCGGCGCCACGCCGTCGATTTCATCGGCCAGAGTCTGCATCAGCCCTTCAGTGGCGAACTTCGACACGCCATAGGCGCCCCAGTAAGCACGGCCCTTGCGCCCGACGCTGCTGGAGGTGAACACCACCGAAGCATCCTGTGAAAGCTTGAGCAGCGGCAGCAGGGTGCTGGTCAGCATGAACATCGCGTTGACGTTGACCTGCATGACACGCATGAAGTTTTCACCGGACAACTGCTCGATCGGCGTGCGCGGGCCAATGATCGAGGCGTTGTGCAGCAGGCCGTCGAGGTGGCCGAACTCGGTCTCGATCATCGCCGCCAGCTCATCGTATTGATGGGGCAAGGCGGTTTCGAGGTTAAACGGGATCACGGCCGGTTGCGGATGACCGGCCGCTTCGATCTCGTCATAGACCTGGGTCAGGTTGGCTTCGGTCTTGCCCAGCAGCAGCACGGTCGCGCCGTGGGCGGCGTATGTCCTGGCGGCCGCCGCACCGATGCCACGACCGGCACCGGTGACCAGAATGACCCGATCCTTGAGCAATTCGGGGCGAGCGGTGTAATCAAACATAAAAAACCTCATCAAGAGTCAGATCGTTCCCCTGCGCAGCAAAGGAATGCAGCCAATGACGCTCCGCGTCAGGTCTCAGCAGCTGCAGAGTGCGTTATCCAGCACCTTGCGCAATTCCAGCGGATGATCCACCACCACGTCCGCGCCCCAGTGACGAGGGTTGTCGTCGGGGTGAATATAGCCGTAGGTCACGGCAGCGGTCCTGGTACCGGCGTCACGACCGGATTCGATATCGCGCAAATCATCGCCGATGAACAGGACGGTCGACGGATCCAGATCTAGCATCTTGCAGGCCAGGGTCAGCATCTCGGGATCCGGCTTGCTGTTCTTCACGTGATCCGGGCAGATCAGCAGGGCCGAGCGCTCGGCCAGCCCCAGCTGCTGCATGATCGGCTCGGCGAAGCGCAGCGGCTTGTTGGTGACCACGCCCCAGACCAGATTGGCTTTCTCGATGTCGGCCAGCAATTCGCCCATGCCGTCGAACAGCTTGCTGTGCACGGCGCAGCCCACCAGATAGCGCTCGAGGAACTCCAGGCGCAACTCCTCGAAGCCCGGCGACTCCGGATCCATCGAGAACGTCACCGCGACCATGGCCTTGGCGCCGCCGGAAATTTCGTCGCGGATGTGTTTGTCGTTCATAGGCGGCAAACCGCGATCCGCACGCATCGCCTGGCAAATGGCGATGAAGTCCGGCGCGGTGTCGAGCAGCGTGCCGTCCATGTCGAAAAGGACTGCTCTGATGGCCATCGGCTTATTCCTCGCGCAGGGTCTGGATCATGTAGTTGACGTCAACGTCCGCCGCCAGCTTGTAGTGTTTGGTCAGCGGGTTGTACGTCAGACCGATGATGTCCTTGACGGTCAGGCCGGCCATGCGGCTCCAGGCGCCGAGCTCGGACGGGCGAATGAATTTCTTGAAATCGTGAGTGCCGCGCGGCAGCAGCTTCATGATGTATTCGGCACCGATGATGGCGAACAGGTAGGCCTTCGGGTTGCGGTTGATGGTGGAGAAGAACACCTGGCCGCCGGGCTTGACCATGCGGAAGCAGGCGCGGATCACCGAGGACGGATCCGGTACGTGCTCGAGCATTTCCAGGCAGGTGACGACGTCGAACTGCTCGGGCATTTCTTCGGCCAGGGCTTCGGCGGTGATCTGGCGGTATTCGACGTTCACGCCGGATTCCAGCTGATGCAGTTGCGCGACTGCCAGCGGCGCTTCGCCCATGTCGATGCCGGTCACGGTCGCGCCGCGCTGGGCCATGGCTTCGCTGAGAATGCCGCCACCGCAACCGACGTCGAGGACCTTCTTGCCGGCCAGGTTGACGCGCTCGTCAATCCAGTTGACCCGCAGCGGGTTGATGTCGTGCAGCGGTTTGAACTCGCTTTCGCGGTCCCACCAGCGATGGGCCAGGGCTTCGAATTTGGCGATTTCGGCGTGGTCGACGTTGCTCATGATTCAATCCTCTAAAACTTGAAAAAGGCTGTAGCCCCGAAGTTTGCGCCGGGGTGTTTACGATTCGGTGTGGCCGCTGATGCGTCGGCCCCAGGCCCGGGCGGTTTCGCCGAGCTGTTGTTCGTCCAGTCGGGTCAGACGCCGGTCGTCAAGCAACTGCTTGCCGGCGACCCACAGGTGTTTCACGCAGTCGCGACCGGTGGCGTATATCAGTTGCGAGACCGGGTCATAGACCGGTTGTTGCGCCAGGCCGGACAGATCGAAAGCGACGATGTCTGCGGCCTTGCCGAGCTCCAGCGAGCCGGTCTCGGCTTCGATTCCCAGGGCTCGCGCGCCGTTCAACGTGGCCATGCGCAGGGCCCGGTGGGCGTCCAGCGCGGTGGCCGAGCCGGCGACAGCTTTGGCCAGCAGCGCGGCGGTGCGGGTTTCACCCAGCAGGTCCAGGTCATTGTTGCTCGCCGCGCCATCGGTGCCGACCGCGACGTTGACCCCGGCCTGCCACAGACGCTCCACCGGGCAGAAGCCGCTGGCCAGTTTCAGGTTCGACTCCGGGCAATGGATCACGCTGGTGTTGCTTTCTACCAGCAACGCCAGGTCGTCATCGCTGATCTGGGTCATGTGCACGGCCTGGAAGCGCGGGCCGAGCAGGCCGAGACGACCGAGGCGGGCCAGCGGGCGTTCGCCGTGCTGTTCGAGCGCTTGCTGCACCTCGAAAGCGGTTTCGTGGACGTGCATGTGGATCGAGGCGTCCAGTTCTTCGGCGATCACGCGGATTTTTTCCAGGTTCTCGTCGCCCACGGTGTAGGGTGCATGAGGGCCGAAGGTGATCTTGATGCGCTCGTGATGTTTCAGGTCGCCGAACAGTTCGACGCCCTGACGAATGGCTTCATCGGCGCTGGCGGCACCCGGAATCGGGAAGTCGAGGATCGGAATCGCGATCTGCGCACGGATTCCGCTGTTGTGCACGCGCTCGCTGGCAACCTTGGGGAAGAAGTACATGTCCGAGAAACAGGTGATGCCACCTTTTATCTGCTCGGCGATGGCCAGATCGGTGCCGTCACGCACAAAATCTTCATCGACCCATTTGCCCTCGGCCGGCCAGATGTGGTTTTCCAGCCAGGTCATCAGCGGCAAATCGTCGGCCAGGCCACGGAACAGCGTCATTGCGGCGTGGCCGTGGGCGTTGATCAGGCCGGGGCTGAGCAGCACGTCCGGCAGTTCGCGGACTTCGGCGGCGTTACACTTCAGCGCTTCGGCACGCGGGCCGATGAACACGATGCGGCCGTCGCGGATGCCCAGGCCGTGCTCCTTGAGCACAACGCCTGCGGGTTCGACGGGTACCAGCCAGGTCGGCAGCAATAATAAGTCGAGCGCAATGGCAGGTTTCGGCATCGAGGGTCGGTTCCAGTGCTTTTGTGAAGGATGGCGAAGTATACCCGAGCGTCTTCGCGGGGGGATCGCTATAATCGGCGGCTTTTGTTCATGAGTGCGGGGTGAGGGATGCGCGATCGACTGTTGGCTGCGGAGAAAGTAAAGGCCATCGATTGGCGTGATGGCGCGCTCCACCTGCTGGATCAGCGCGTTTTGCCGTTCGAGGAAAACTGGATCGCCTACACCAGCGCCGCCGGCGTGGCCGAAGCGATTCGTTCGATGGTGGTGCGCGGTGCGCCGGCCATCGGCATCAGTGCCGCCTACGGCATCGTACTGGCGGCCCGTGCCCGGATTGCCGAGGGGGGCGACTGGTACGCGGCGCTGGAAGAGGATTTCATGCTGCTGGCCGATTCCCGGCCGACAGCGGTCAACCTGTTCTGGGCGTTGAATCGCATGCATGACCGGCTGGACCGTTTGAAGGAAAACGCCGATCCACTGGTGGCGCTGGAAGCCGAGGCCATCGCCATTCATGAAAGCGATCGCGAGGCCAACCTGACCATGGCTCAGCTCGGCGTCGACCTGATCCGCAAGCATCAGGGCAATGCCCAGGCGATTCTGACGCACTGCAACACCGGCGCCTTGGCTACCGGCGGTTTCGGCACGGCGCTCGGGGTGATTCGTGCCGCATTCATCGAAGGCATGGTCGAGCGCGTCTACGCCGACGAGACCCGGCCGTGGCTGCAAGGCTCGCGCCTGACCGCGTGGGAACTGGCCAACGAAGGCATTCCGGTGACCCTGAATGCTGACTCCGCCGCTGCGCACATCATGAAAACCAAAGGCGTGACCTGGGTGATCGTCGGCGCTGACCGGATCACCGCCAACGGCGACGTGGCGAACAAGATCGGCACCTATCAACTGGCGGTCAACGCCATGCACCACGGCGTGCGTTTCATGGTGGTGGCGCCGAGCTCGACCATCGACATGAATCTGGCCAGCGGTGATGACATTCCGATCGAAGAACGCGACGGCGCCGAGTTGCTGGAGGTTGGCGGCAAACGTGTCGGGGCTGACGTTGAGGCGTTCAACCCGGTGTTTGACGTGACCCCGGCAGACCTGATCGATGCGATCGTCACCGAAAAAGGCATCGTCGAGCGCCCGGACACCGCGAAAATGGCGCAGTTGATGTGCCGCAAGCGCTTGCATTGACAGTCGCAAGAAGCGCTGGATGACAGGGCGTAGCAGCCCGGTCATGACAGTGCGGACTTCGCTGTAGAAGTCTGCACAGTCACGAACGAGGCTGGATGGTGTGGGCTCTGACAGTAGTGGCAACCGTCAACGGACTATTTGAACGACCAGCGCTTGTGCCCCAGATAACTGGTAAACACTGGGACAACGATGCCGACGGCATGAGCCATCTCGTTGGCAAACAGCGTGATGCCGATCGCCGGAAACACATAGTGTGCAAGCCCCAGGCTGATCAGCCAGGTCTGAGCCACCGCGACCAGATTCACCAGTATGAAAAAAAATGCGGATCGGTGCGTTGACTGGCTGCTTTCTGTGAATACAAAAAGCTTGGCCAGTATAAACGCCGTTACCATACCGGTGATGTAAGCCAGAATGACTGCCGTGGAAAAGTCGAACCAAATGCTATAGAGCAGTCTCGAGCAAAAGTTGACGGCGGCAGCTGTGCCGCCGGTCAGTAGAAATGCCAAAAACTGCCGGCTCATCATCGTGTCCTTCACTCAGCAGCATCCTTCGCCATCTTTCGTCCGAAATCGATGCTTTCAGAGATGCCTCGATCTTCGGGGTAGTAATAGGAAGTGTCGGCCACCCAAAGGCCTTTGACTGGCAGCGATACAGGTGGCAACCGGTCAAGATAGCCTGGATCGCAAATTGGTTGGGCATAACGATAACGACTGGCGTAAATATCAATGAAGTCGTCATCCGTCAGTTCCGGGTTGATTTTCTTCAGGTAATGACGAACTTTGTTGAGGAATACCTCGTTAGGCTCCTGAAACTTTGGATGCTCGCCCGGTACATAGAAAGGCACGTAGACAATGTGCTCTTTCATTGGGCGTAAGTTGCTGTATTCAACCAGGCCTGGAATGTCCATTTCCGGGTCATTGGTGTTGAGCCAGAAGTTCTCTGTCAGTGCCTTGCGCAACTTTACAATGACACACACGACGGCGATGTTCTTCAGCGCTTTGAAACGCTGCAGGATCTCGTCAGGAAGGTCGGGCATCACTTTTGGCACGTAAGGTAGCGGAATGGTGCTGATGACTTTGTCGAATTGCTCGACCTTGCCATCAACTTCCACGCCTTTTACCTCGCCGCCTTCAATCAATACTCGAGTAACCGGAGCCTTCAACCGGATCTCGCCACCGTGCTCACGAATACTCCCTGCCATCGCATTGAGCAGCGTTTCCGAGCCACCTTCCAGGTAGCCCAGCTTTTCTTTGAACAGGTTGTACCGAGATCTGCCGATACGCCGAATACGGCTCCAGATCCAGGCGGCGGACAGATTGCCGGTGTGGTCGTAGAACTTGTAGTCAAACAGGCGACGCCAGAGCACTTCCCACGCTTCATCGCCTACCCAGCGCTTGATCCAGCCAGTCGCCTCGACATTGTCCAGCGGCTTCCAGTCATTGCGCTTGGTCGAAAGAAAGGCGTGAAGGCCATAGCGGAATTTGGCGGTCAGGCTCAGTCCCTTGAACTTTAGAAGCGCGAACGGATTGCCCCAGGCCTGGAGTCGGTTCTGATACCAGTAACCCATCTTGGTCTCGACCCAGCGCATTTCTTCAGCCAGGCCAAGTTCGTCCAGCATCTTCAGAAATGCATGGTCGGAGATGCAGTGGAAGTGGTAATAGCGCTCGATGCTCAACCCCGAGAAATCGAAGGGTGCAGTCATGCCCCCCACGCGATCATCGGCCTCGAAGATCACCGGAGTGTGTCCGTCACGTGCCAGTTGATAGGCCACAGCCAGCCCCATCGGGCCGGCCCCTAAGACAGCAATTCGTTGTGTCATGCTTAAAACTCCAAAACAACTTTGCTGTATTTCGGGTCGTTGAACGTTTCGTTCACCGCTGCCGCGAAAGACGTATATGGAACGTTGAATGTGCCGGGCCAATCATTGACCTCGAACTCGTCCTTGGCACTCAGGGAGGCCAGCTGTTGAGTGGTGAATGGCGGGTTTTTGTCAAACAGGCTCCAGGTCCAGATCAGGCTATAGAAAATGCTGTAAGGCACTTTGGCGATGATGGTCCTGGCGTGTGTGGTGCGTTTTATTTCGCGAATGATGTCGATGTAGTCAATTTTTTCATGTCCGGAAATATTGAAGATACCGTCATGAATACGCTGCTCTATGCAGCTGATGATTACATTACAGAAGTCACCTACATACAGCGGCTGACGCATGTAACGGCCGTGACCCGGGATCGGAAATACCGGCACTTTTTTCATGAAGCGAGACAGCCAGCCCAGGTGCTTGCGGTCAAACCAGCCAAACATCAGGGTCGGTCGCAGAATCGGACACGGAATGCCGCTGGCCAAGACCATTTGTTCTTGGTCTTTCTTTGTATTGGTATAAAAATCATCAGCAACCGACTCGACGACCGACGAACTGATATGAACCAGGTACTGAATATTATTGAGCTTGATCGCGTCAAGGATCAGCCGCGTGGCGTCCACGTTGTTGTGGACGAATTCGCTGTAGTCATTGCCGCCGATCTGCGCCTGGAGCATTACTACGACGTCTGCCCCAACGAAATGCTGTTGCCACTCTCCTGGCTTGGAGAGGTCGGCAAGCACCGTCGTGACATCAGGTTGAACCTGCTTGAGGATTTCCAGGTTCTTGGAATGCTTGTCGATGACCACGATGTTTTCGTAGCCTTTAGCCTTGAGGCGTGCGACCAGGTTTTGGCCGACGAGGCCGGCGCCGCCCGGAAGGACTATGCGGTCTTTGAGATTGATGCTGGCCATTATTTATTAACCTGTAGTTCTTTGCTGAATTGGCAAACCTGCATGCTTTGCCCGACGACCCGTTCGACACCTACGGTGTATTTTCCAGAAAGGGTCGACGTGTCGATGATTCTTCCAAAGCCTGCGCTGGCCATGTCTGGCCGTTTGAACAAGTCGCCCACGCCGTAATAGTAGGATTGAACAGCGCCGTAATATCTCACCGCGCCAGTCGCGTCGGTCAGGGTTATGTAGACTTGCGACGGGATTGTGTTCTGCGCACCATCAACCGTTGTCCAGCCCTTGAACTGGACAGTGCCGGGCGTCTTGCTCGTCGTGTCGCCTACATAGTCCAGATTGCCTTGGCAGTCGGTCTTCACCTTCGGCAAATCCAGGCCGATGGATTTATCGGGGAAGGCGACAATGCAGTTCCAGACTTCGGCAGCTTTCCATGGGTTGCCATTGTGCTTCCAGTCAACCAATTGGCGTACGGTCGGTACTGGAGACTCCGGGCACGCGGCAATTGCGCCTAGAGGCAGACCACCGAGGTAGGCCTCCGGGGTGTTGATGACTTTGTCCAGGTTGCGGAATCGATCAGGTACGGTGAACGATTTATGTTCGGCGTAGTAGGCGATAGAGGAACTCCAGTCATTGCCATACACCACAACCGCTTCGCCACGGGACATGTTCATATTAAGCGCATCGCCAACCATCAGGTCCCGCGAGTTACCGATATTGAGGTCTTCGCGCACCTTGAGGAAGTAGTCACTGGCAAACGCGCCGTAGTTATTCAGTACCAGGGCTAGGAAAACGATCACCGAGATCGCTGTCCGGCGGGCACCGTCCAGACTTTCCCCGACGGCGACTGCCAGAGCGAAGATCAGGAAGATGACATTGGCCGACTGGTAGTAGGTATGGACCAGGTGAAGATTGGTGAAGATGAACAGCGGCAAAATGCCCAATGCGCAGGCAGCAGCAATAATGAGTCGCAGTTTATTGCTTTTGGTCAGCAGCATCGCGCCAAGGATGATTGCAACGCCGAAGATACCCGACAGATTGCCCTTGATGATTCGCGACCAGATAACGTCGGTGTAGAGTGGCAGCGACAGTCGCTGGGTCAGGGTTCCCCAATTCCAGGCTGACAGACTCTGGGACGTGATGCTCATGCCGAATTCATTTTTGGATTTGATGATGTCGGTATATAGCGTCCAGCCGTAGCCGATGACGATCGGCAGTGCGAACAGCGTCATGGCCCAAAAGATGTTTTTGATGGAGATTGCGCCGACGATGCTCTTGTTTCTGTTGATTTCGTGAAACAAGAAGACGACGGCCAATACTGCCAGCACGGGAAGACCGGTTGTTGCTTTCTGAAGAATGGCCAGCGAAATGGACGCGAAAAAGCCTGCGGCAGCCCATTTACCTTTGTTATTCAGGAAGTCCAGGAAGAACTTGATCGCGAGAATGGCAAAGAATAGCGCCATTGTTTCGATCATGAATGTTCTGCCCCAGAACAGGTACACCGGGCTGGAAAACAGCAGGCCTGCAAAGAGGTAGAAACTGCTTCGGCTCAGCTTGAGCGACTTGCAGATTTCATTCGCGGGGTACAGGCAGAACACCAGGAATGCGAAAGATACAATTCTTCCGGTTTTACCCAGGTCGCTGTGGAAAAGCTGAGAAATGAACGCGACGATCGCCTGGTACAGCGGGAATTCGAAAGGGATCGACCAGGGCGCTCCGGAAACCGGAGTTTCATATGCAAGTTTGTAACCTTCCTGGATAAACCAGAAAGAGGTCAGTGCAGTTTGTGTTTGGCGAAATCCGAACAACTCAATCAACGGCTGGCCTGCGTAATGCAGGGCTATGTAAAATGCATAGACAAGCGTCAGCAGGCTAATTATTTGTATGCCGCGCATCGGCGATAAGTACTGACTTGAAAGTTTATTAAACTTCAAGGTTCACCCCATTCGAAAAATATTTACTGAATTTAGAGATTTATTCTTTTGAATACAGATCTTGGTATGGAGCGGATGATCAACATGATCAGCGACCAGAAACCGGGAGCGTAGAGCACGTCTTTTTTGCGATCTATGCCCTCTGCAATTCTCTTCGCGACCTGCTCGGGTTGGGCGACCAGTGCTTTTGGCAATTTCAGACCCTGAGTCATCGGCGTATCGACAAAGCCAGGTTTGATGGTGATCACATGGACGCCGACTTTGAACATGCGGGCGCGCAATCCTTCGCAGAATGTCGAAACAGCCGCCTTGGCAGCACCGTAAAGGTAGTTTGAAGGGCGACCGCGATCCCCGGCCACTGAAGAGATCACCGCAAGGGTGCCACAGCGCTGGGTTTCGAAGTGGTTAGACAACAGTGTCAGCAACGCAATCACGGATGTTCCGTTGTTGCTGAACTCCTGGAGTGCTACTGCCGGGTCTTGTTCGCATTGCTGTTGGTCGGGCAGTGTGCCGTGTGCAATCAAGGCGATATCGACCTGGCGCATGGCGCCAACGCAGCTTTCGAGCATTGCGGCATGGGCGCCGGTGTCGGTAGCATCCATGGCGTGCAAGGTTGTTGCCTTGGCTCCGCGTCCTTCCAGGTCGGCAGCGGTTTGCTGAAGTTTTTCGAGGTTTCGACCCACCAGGAAAAACTCACTACCCTGCGTAGCCCAGCGCCGTGCGCAAGCCGTGGCAATCGCCGAAGTTGCGCCAATGATCAAAACTCGTTTCATTCAGTTACCCTTTTCCAAAAGCGGGAATTCAAAGACGGGTCACGCAAGGCTTCAACCTGCTCCCACTCCGGATACGCGGCACGGAAGTCGCTGCCGCTCATGTGTGCATCCTTGGCCGGGTAGATCCTGCCGCCGGCCTCTCTAACAATCACGTCCAGGCGCGAGAACAGCTGATGCAGGCTTGTTGACTGCGGGAAATCTAGTGCGAGAGAGGCGCCAGGCAGCGGAAAAGAAAGAAGGCCGGGTGAGTTACAGTCGCCGCAGCGTTTGAGTACGGCCAAAAAGGAGCCGTTCCCTGAGTCGGCAATGGTCTTGAGCAATTGCGCCATTGCAGCCTGAGCATTGGCGTCGGGAATGACGCATTGAAATTGCTGAAAGCCGGCGTTGCCGTAAATGCGATTCCAGTACAGCACCCTGTCCAGTGGGTAGAAGAAGGGCTCGTACTCGCTGCGAACGCGAGTTCGCTTGATCGGGCCCTTGCGCCAGTAGAGTTCGTTGAACCCGCGCAAAGACACATTGTTGATGAGCGAAACCGGAGGTGTCAGCGGCACCACAAGCTTGTTTCGCTTGTTCAGGGATAATGAGCCATAGGGCGCATGGTCGCCGACTATGTAGATCCCGCGTCCCAGTTGCTCGCCTTTGGCAAGGCAATCGATCCAGGCCACGCTGTATTCGTGCAGTTCATCCAACTGGCTGGAAAGTTCGAAGAACTCCCCAAGATTGTTGAAGCGCACGAGAGTGCTATCGATCTGGCTCGACTGAATCGGGATTAGTTGTATCTGCGCCCAGCTGACTACGCCGGTGAGACCCAGGCCGCCGATCGTGGCACGAAACAGTGCCTGGTTTTGTGTAGGGCTGCAGATAAGCAGCTCGTTTCTGTGCAATAGACCGAATTGGGTAACGTGGTTGCCGAAAGTGCCGCGTACATGGTGGTTTTTGCCATGAACATCGTTGCCTATCGCGCCTCCCAGCGTCACGAATTGCGTGCCTGGCGTCACTGCGAGGAACCAGCCGTTAGGAATGGACAACTCGAGGATTTCTGCCAGTGTCACGCCTGCTTCGGCAGTGATCCTGCCGTTTTGCCAGTCGACTTCGATGAAGCGATCAAGCCCGCGCATGTTCAGCACTTGATCACTGGCGGCCAGACAGCTGTCGCCGTAGCTGCGTCCGTTGCCGTACGCAAGTGTGCTGCCATGTGTCTGGCTGAGGCTTTCCACGAGGGCAGGCAAATCCGTTCGCCAGTTGGCGCTGTGTCCGGTTTGCGGCAGATTGGGATATCGTCCCCAAGACAACAGGTTGGCAGTCACGCGGCCACCCAGAAAACAACGCCCATCAGAGCCCCGGCGACGATGCTGGTGCGGTCAGAGACGGCGAACATGACCGGATCGTCGTGCATTTTCCCGCGATGGGTCAGCATCCAGATTCGAGAAATCCAGAACAGCAGAATCGGGCAGGCGAGCCAGATGATTTGTGGGTGGGCATAGAGGCGGGTAGTGGCAGGGTCGTGAATGTACATTGCCAGCACCATTACAGCCAAATAGCCGGAAGAGGCTCCCAGCGATGAAATCATTTCCAGATCGTCAGGATAGTAGCCGCGGCCCCGGGTTTTTTCCGTGCGCCCGCTGTGCTTGGCTTCGCGCAGTTCGGCATAACGTTTGACCAGTGCCAGACTCAGGAACATGAACATCGAGAATGCGAGAATCCAGAACGTGAGATCCAGGCCCAGAGCGAAGGCACCCGCAATGATGCGAATGGTGTAAAGCAGTGCGAGGGAAATGACATCCACGACCATTTTTCGCTTCATTGAGAGCGAATAAGCGAGGGTCAAGATGTAATAACCAACCAGGGTAGCGGTGAACTCCCAGGGCAGAAGCAGTGCCGAGCCTGCGAAGGCAATGCCCAATAACAGCGGGAACGCCAGCAATCCGGCCAGAATGCCGAGCCTGCCCGACGCAAACGGTCGGAAGCGTTTGGACTTGTGATGGCGATCGTCATTGAGATCGAGCAAGTCGTTGAGCAGATACACACTCGAAGCGCACAAGCCAAAAAACAAGAACGCGAGCAGGCCCTGCAGCACCAATGACATGTTTGTCAGTTGATGGGCGGTCAGCAAGGGGACGAAGATGAGTATGTTTTTCATCCATTGATGCAAGCGCAAGGCTTTTACCCAGTCCTTTGCAGAGCTGGTGTTGGAGTGGATGACCTCCTCGACATTGCCATGAGCCGCTGCGCGCTTTTCTACACCGCGCTCTGGATTGACCACGTACGCTTTGCGCGCGCTGGCCCATACGGCGATATCGTCATGAGAGTTGCCGACGTAATCGAACCCTTCGTTTCCATAGTGCTCGACCAGCAGGTCGCGCTTGCGGTGTGACGAGAGGTTCAGGCTGCCATTGGTAGCTTCTACCGTGTCGAAAAGTTGCAGATGGTCGGCAATTTTCTGCGCCAGGCTGACATGACTTGCGGTAGCAAGCACGATATGGCGTCCGTTCGCTCGCTCCAGCTCAATAAGCTTGATCACGGTCGGGTCGTATGGCAGCACCGTTACATCGATATGGCTTCCGTTCGCCAGACCCTCTTTCAGCGAGGCTTTCCCTTTGAACAGCCAAGTGAGAGGCATGAATAGTTGAAGCGGATTGCTTCTAACAAAAGCAATGCCCGTCTCAAGCAAAAGATCCGAACGAAGGAGTGTGCCGTCGAGGTCTACAACAAGTGGGGGGGCATTGAATGTCACGAAAGCTTGTCCCTAAGAAATAAACCATGCGCTTTTTTTGCCGTATGGCGAATAGGCCGACACCGTCAGCGTGGGCTTTTCGGTTCGGTATATTCTTCGGCGCATAAAATCGAGCTGCGCATTTGAGCAAAAAAAGACCTCACCGTCACACCTTTTTATGGCGTTGTGACACTCGTGGGAGAGTCGGTCAGCGTTTATTCCTCCCGCTGGAGGCTTGGAAGTGTGACGGCGAGGTGAGTTTTGAGGGGGGGATGACCCGTTGGGCGCTCGAAACGGGCGCTGAAGGCGCTCTGAGGCGATTTTGTGTCAGATTAATGGTGTTAGCAGGCTATGCGGGGATAGGTGCGTGGCGGCTCTTGTGATAACATCCGGCGTTTTCCGAGGCGGCCCCACGGGGTTGTCTTCACTGCGCAAATCCAGGGTCAACTTGTCGATTTGTCGTAAGTCGGTGCATGGCACTCGGCCTGCATCGACGAGCTTCGTGCGTCCCCTATGGATATGGCGAAGTTTCACCAGAAAAAGGAATCAGGCTTCTCATGGGCGAACTGGCCAAAGAAATCCTCCCGGTCAATATCGAAGACGAGCTGAAACAGTCCTATCTCGACTACGCGATGAGCGTGATCGTCGGCCGTGCACTGCCGGATGCGCGCGATGGCTTGAAGCCCGTGCACCGTCGCGTGCTGTTCGCGATGAGCGAGCTGGGCAACGACTTCAACAAGCCGTACAAGAAATCTGCCCGTGTCGTCGGTGACGTGATCGGTAAGTATCACCCGCACGGTGATACCGCGGTGTACGACACCATCGTCCGCATGGCGCAGCCATTCTCCCTGCGTTACCTGCTGGTCGACGGCCAGGGCAACTTCGGTTCGGTGGACGGCGACAACGCCGCGGCCATGCGATACACCGAAGTGCGCATGACCAAGCTGGCGCACGAGCTGCTGGCCGACCTGCACAAGGAAACCGTGGACTGGGTGCCGAACTACGACGGCACCGAACTGATCCCGGCGGTCATGCCGACCCGCGTACCGAACCTGCTGGTCAACGGTTCCAGCGGCATCGCCGTGGGCATGGCGACCAACATTCCGCCGCACAACCTCGGTGAAGTCATCGACGGTTGCCTGGCGCTCATCGACAACCCCGAACTGACCGTCGATGAGCTGATGCAATACATTCCCGGTCCGGACTTCCCGACTGCCGCGATCATCAACGGTCGCGCCGGCATCATCGAAGCCTACCGCACCGGCCGTGGCCGCATTTACATGCGCGCCCGTTCGATCATCGAAGACATCGACAAGGTCGGCGGCCGTCAGCAGATCGTCATCACCGAACTCCCTTACCAGTTGAACAAGGCACGTCTGATCGAGAAGATCGCCGAGCTGGTAAAAGAGAAGAAACTCGAAGGCATCACTGAACTGCGCGACGAGTCCGACAAGGACGGTATGCGCGTCGTGATCGAACTGCGTCGCGGCGAAGTGCCAGAGGTGATCCTCAACAACCTCTACGCCCAGACCCAGCTGCAATCGGTATTCGGCATCAACATCGTTGCCCTGATCGACGGCCGTCCACGGATCCTCAACCTCAAGGACCTGCTGGAAGCCTTCGTCCGTCACCGCCGCGAAGTGGTTACCCGCCGTACCGTGTTCGAACTGCGCAAGGCGCGCGAGCGTGGTCACATCCTCGAAGGTCAGGCCGTTGCCTTGTCGAACATCGACCCGGTCATCGCCCTGATCAAGGCTTCGCCGACCCCGTCGGAAGCCAAGGAAGCGCTGGTCAGCACGCCGTGGGAATCCACTGCCGTGGTGGCGATGGTTGAGCGTGCCGGTGCCGATTCGTGCCGTCCGGAAAACCTCGATCCGCAATATGGTCTGCGCGACGGCAAGTACTTCCTGTCGCCAGAGCAGGCGCAAGCCATTCTGGAACTGCGTCTGCACCGTCTGACCGGTCTGGAGCACGAAAAGCTGCTGGCCGAGTATCAAGAGATCCTCAACCAGATCGGCGAGCTGATCCGCATCCTCAACAGCGCCGTGCGCCTGATGGAAGTGATCCGCGAAGAGCTGGAAGTGATCCGCGCCGAATACGGCGACGTGCGCCGCACCGAAATTCTCGATGCCCGTCTCGACCTGACCCTGGGCGACATGATCCCGGAAGAAGAGCGCGTTGTGACCATCTCCCACGGTGGCTATGCCAAGACCCAGCCGCTGGCTGCGTACCAGGCCCAGCGTCGTGGCGGTAAAGGCAAATCGGCGACCGGCGTGAAGGATGAGGACTACATCGCTCACCTGCTGGTCGCCAACAGCCACACCACGCTGCTGCTGTTCTCCAGCAAGGGCAAGGTGTACTGGCTGAAGACCTACGAAATCCCGGAAGCATCCCGCGCCGCCCGTGGTCGTCCGCTGGTCAACCTGCTGCCGCTGGATGACGGTGAATACATCACCACCATGCTGCCGGTCGAGGAATACACCGAGGGTCACTACATCTTCATGGCGACCGCAAACGGCACCGTGAAGAAGACGCCGCTGGAATCCTTCAGCCGTCAACGCAGCGTCGGTCTGATCGCGCTGGAGCTGGACGAAGGCGACGTGCTGATTTCCGCGGCCATCACCGATGGCGAACGTGAAGTGATGCTGTTCTCCGACGGCGGCAAGGTGACCCGCTTCAAGGAATCCGACGTTCGCGCGATGGGCCGTACCGCCCGCGGTGTGCGCGGCATGCGTCTGCCGGAAGGGCAGAAGCTGATTTCGATGCTGATCCCGGAAGAAGGCAGCCAGATCCTCACCGCTTCCGAGCGTGGTTATGGCAAGCGCACCGCGATCACCGAGTTCCCTGAGTACAAGCGTGGTGGCCAGGGCGTGATCGCCATGGTCAGCAACGAGCGTAACGGCCGTCTGGTCGGTGCGGTTCAGGTGCTCGACGGCGAGGAGATCATGCTGATTTCCGACCAGGGCACGCTGGTGCGTACCCGTGTCGACGAAGTCTCCAGCCTGGGTCGCAACACCCAGGGCGTGACCCTGATCAAGCTGGCCAAGGATGAAACCCTGGTCGGTCTGGAGCGGGTTCAGGAGCCTTCGGAAGTGGAAGGTGACGAGCTTGAAGGCGAAAAAGGTGTTGAGCTGGAAGAAGGCGTGATCGGCGCCGAACCGGACGATGCGGTCGACAACCTGCAGGCGGACGCCGCAGACGAAGAAGAGTCGCAAGACTAACCAAATCGTAGCAGGGCAGAGTGTTTGCTCTGTCCGCTACCGTGATTGCATAGCGAGAGTGGATGTGAGCAAACGAGCCTATAACTTCTGCGCAGGTCCCGCTGCGCTGCCTGAAGCTGTCCTGTTGCGTGCCCAGTCCGAGATGCTCGACTGGCACGGCAAGGGTCTGTCGGTCATGGAAATGAGCCATCGCAGTGATGACTACGTAGCCATCGCCGAGAAGGCCGAACAAGACCTGCGCGACCTGCTGTCCATCCCCTCCAATTACAAAGTGCTGTTCCTGCAGGGCGGTGCGAGCCAACAGTTCGCCGAGATTCCGCTGAACCTGCTGCCCGAGAACGGTACTGCCGACTATGTCGAAACCGGCATCTGGTCGAAGAAAGCCATCGAGGAAGCGCGTCGCTTCGGCAATATCAACGTTGCCGCCAGCGCCAAGCCTTATGACTACCTGGCCATCCCTGGCCAGAACGAGTGGAAGCTGACCCAGGGTGCGGCGTATCTGCACTACGCGTCCAACGAAACCATCGGCGGCCTGCAGTTCGACTGGGTTCCCGAGGCCGGTGACGTTCCGCTGGTGGTCGACATGTCCTCCGATATCCTCTCGCGTCCGATCGATGTATCGCAGTACGGCCTGATCTACGCCGGCGCGCAGAAGAACATTGGTCCGAGCGGTCTGGTTGTCGTGATCGTCCGTGAAGACCTGCTGGGCCGCGCTCGCAGTTCATGCCCGACCATGCTCGACTACAAGATCTCCGCCGATAACGGCTCGATGTACAACACCCCGGCCACCTATTCCTGGTACCTCTCGGGCCTGGTGTTCGAGTGGCTGAAGGAGCAGGGCGGCGTCGCCGCGATGGAGCAGCGCAACAAGGCAAAGAAAGATCGCCTGTACGGCTTCATCGACAACAGCGATTTCTATACCAACCCGATCAGCACCAACGCCCGCTCGTGGATGAACGTGCCGTTCCGCCTGGCTGACGAGCGTCTGGACAAGGCGTTCCTGGCCGGCGCCGACGCCCGCGGCCTGCTCAACCTCAAGGGCCATCGTTCGGTCGGCGGCATGCGTGCCTCGATCTACAACGCCCTGGGTCTGGACGCCGTCGAAGCGCTGGTCGGCTACATGGCCGAATTCGAGAAGGAGCATTCCTGATGTCCGAGCAGGAGCTCAAGGCGCTGCGCGTTCGCATCGATAATCTGGATGAGAAGATTCTCCAGCTGATCAGTGATCGCGCGCGCTGCGCAGAAGAAGTTGCCCGGGTCAAGATGGCCAGTCTGGCCGAAGGCGAGCAGCCGGTGTTCTACCGTCCCGAGCGTGAGGCGCAGGTCCTCAAACGCGTGATGGAGCGCAACAAGGGACCGCTGGGCAACGAAGAGATGGCGCGCTTGTTCCGTGAAATCATGTCTTCGTGCCTGGCCCTCGAGAATCCGCTGAAAGTGGCTTATCTCGGTCCGGAAGGCACCTTCACCCAGGCGGCGGCCATGAAACACTTTGGGCACGCAGTGATCAGCAAGCCGATGGCGGCGATCGACGAAGTGTTCCGTGAAGTGGCGGCCGGTGCGGTGAATTTTGGCGTGGTGCCGGTGGAAAACTCCACCGAAGGCGCGGTCAACCACACCCTCGACAGCTTCCTCGAGCACGACATGGTGATCTGCGGCGAAGTCGAGCTGCGGATTCACCACCACCTGCTGGTCGGTGAAAACACCAAGACCGACAGCATCAGCCGCATCTATTCCCATGCCCAGTCGTTGGCGCAGTGCCGCAAGTGGCTGGACGCCCATTACCCGAATGTCGAGCGCGTGGCGGTGTCCAGCAACGCCGAAGCGGCCAAGCGGGTCAAGGGCGAGTGGAACTCGGCAGCGATCGCCGGTGACATGGCGGCCGGGCTGTACGGCCTGACCCGTCTGGCCGAGAAGATCGAAGATCGTCCGGACAACTCCACGCGCTTCCTGATGATCGGTAACCAGGAAGTGCCGCCGACTGGCGACGACAAAACTTCGATCATCGTGTCCATGAGCAACAAGCCCGGCGCGCTCCATGAGCTGCTGGTGCCGTTCCATGACAACGGGATCGACCTGACCCGGATCGAAACCCGTCCGTCGCGCAGTGGTAAATGGACCTACGTGTTCTTCATCGACTTCGTCGGCCATCACCGTGATCCGCTGATCAAGGGTGTACTGGAAAAGATCAGTCAGGAAGCAGTAGCACTCAAGGTGCTGGGTTCCTACCCGAAAGCAGTTCTCTAAGGGGCGGTAGCAAATGAGTGGCAACTTCCTCGCTCTGGCACAGCCGGGCGTGCAACAACTTTCGCCATACGTACCGGGCAAGCCCGTGGACGAGCTGGCTCGCGAACTGGACCTGGATCCGGCGAGCATTATCAAACTGGCGAGCAACGAAAATCCGTTGGGCGCGAGTCCGAAAGCGCTGGCCGCAATCCGCGAAGCGCTGGACGAGCTGACCCGTTATCCGGACGGCAACGGTTTTGCCTTGAAATCCCTGCTGGCCGAGCAGTGCCGTGTCGAGCTGAACCAGGTGACTTTGGGCAATGGCTCCAACGACATTCTCGAGCTGGTGGCGCGCGCCTATCTGGCGCCGGGCCTGAATGCGGTGTTCAGCGAGCACGCGTTCGCGGTCTACCCGATTGCGACCCAGGCGGTCGGCGCTCAGGCCAAGGTTGTTCCGGCCAAGGATTGGGGGCATGACCTGCCGGCGATGCTGGCCGCGATCGACGCCAACACTCGCGTGGTGTTCATCGCCAACCCGAACAACCCGACCGGTACCTGGTTCGGCGCCGAAGCGCTGGACGAGTTCCTGCAGGATGTGCCGGAGCATGTGCTGGTGGTGCTGGACGAGGCCTACATCGAATATGCCGAAGGCAGCGATCTGCCGGATGGTCTGGATTTCCTCGCCGCTTACCCGAATCTGCTGGTCTCGCGCACGTTCTCCAAGGCTTACGGTCTGGCGGCGCTGCGCGTTGGCTATGGTCTGTCTACCCCGGTGGTGGCGGACGTGCTGAACCGGGTACGTCAGCCATTCAACGTCAACAGCCTGGCCTTGGCGGCGGCGTGTGCGGCGCTGAAGGACGAGGAATATCTGGCGCAGAGCCGGCAGCTCAACGAGTCCGGCATGCAACAGCTGGAAGCAGGTTTTCGTGAGCTGGGTCTGAGCTGGATTCCATCCAAGGGCAACTTTATCTGCGTCGACCTCGGTCAGGTGGCGGCTCCTGTATTTCAGGGCCTGCTGCGCGAAGGCGTGATCGTGCGTCCGGTGGCCAACTACGGCATGCCGAACCATCTGCGGGTGACCATCGGTCTGCCGGCGGAAAACAGCCGCTTCCTCGAAGCGCTGCGTAAGGTTCTGGCTCGTGGGTGATGTCACTGCGCTGCAATCTGCTGCACCTATGATCGGGCGCTTGGTGGTGGTCGGTCTGGGGTTGATCGGTGGTTCGTTTGCCAAAGGCTTGCGTGAAAGTGGCGTGTGCCGCGAAGTGGTCGGGGTCGACCTCGACCCGCAATCGCGCAAGCTGGCGGTCGAGTTGGGTGTGGTGGATCGCTGCGAAGACGATCTGGTCAAGGCTTGCCAGGGCGCGGACGTGATCCAGTTGGCGGTGCCGATCCTGGCCATGGAAAAAGTGCTGGCCCGTCTGGCCAGCATGGACCTGGGGCAGGCGATTCTCACGGATGTCGGCAGCGCCAAGGGCAATGTGGTGCGTGCTGCGACCGAGGCGTTCGGCGGCATGCCGGCGCGTTTCGTGCCGGGGCATCCGATTGCCGGCTCCGAGCAGAGCGGGGTGGAAGCCTCCAACTCAGAGCTGTTCCGCCGTCATAAAGTGATTCTGACCCCGCTGGAGCAGACCGATCCGGATGCGCTGGCGGTGGTGGATCGCTTGTGGCGCGAGCTGGGCGCCGACGTCGAGCACATGCAGGTCGAGCGTCACGATGAAGTGCTGGCCGCGACCAGTCATTTGCCGCACCTGCTGGCCTTCGGTCTGGTCGATTCGCTGGCCAAGCGCAATGAAAACCTTGAGATCTTCCGTTACGCTGCGGGCGGTTTCCGTGATTTCACAAGAATCGCCGGAAGCGACCCGGTCATGTGGCATGACATCTTTCTCGCCAACCGCGAGGCTGTCCTGCGCACTCTCGATACATTTCGCAGCGACCTCGACGCCTTGCGCGACGCGGTCGATGCAGGGGATGGGCACCAATTGTTGGGCGTCTTCACGCGCGCCCGGGTTGCCCGCGAGCATTTCAGTAAAATCCTGGCCCGCAGGGCCTATGTGGACGCTATGAATTCCAACGATCTGATTTTCCTGGCTCAACCTGGTGGCCGCCTGTCCGGTCGGATTCGCGTACCGGGTGACAAATCGATTTCCCACCGTTCGATCATGCTCGGTTCCCTGGCTGAAGGCGTCACCGAAGTCGAAGGCTTCCTCGAGGGCGAAGACGCCCTGGCGACCTTGCAGGCGTTCCGCGACATGGGCGTGGTCATCGAAGGCCCGCATCACGGCCGCGTGACCATCCACGGTGTCGGCCTGCATGGCCTGAAGCCTGCGCCGGGCCCGATCTATCTGGGCAACTCCGGCACTTCGATGCGCCTGCTGTCCGGCCTGCTGGCCGCGCAGGATTTCGACAGCACCCTGACCGGTGACGCTTCGTTGTCCAAGCGCCCGATGAATCGCGTCGCCAACCCGCTGCGGGAAATGGGCGCCGTGATCGAAACCGCTGCCGAGGGTCGTCCACCGATGACCATTCGTGGCGGTCACAAGCTTAAAGGCCTGACCTACACCATGCCGATGGCCAGTGCTCAGGTTAAATCCTGCCTGCTGCTGGCGGGTCTGTACGCCGAAGGCAAGACCACCGTGACCGAGCCGGCACCGACCCGCGATCACACCGAGCGTATGCTGCGCGGCTTTGGCTATCCGGTGAGCGTCAACGGTGCCACGGCATCGGTTGAGTCTGGTGGCAAGCTGACCGCGACCCACATCGAAGTGCCTGGCGACATCTCGTCGTCGGCGTTCTTCCTGGTGGCCGCATCGATCGCTGAAGGCTCGGAGCTAGTGCTCGAGCACGTCGGCATCAACCCGACCCGCACCGGCGTGATCGACATCCTGCGTCTGATGGGCGCCGACATCACTCTGGAAAACCAGCGTGAAGTGGGTGGCGAGCCGGTTGCCGACCTGCGTGTGCGAGCAGCTAAACTCAAGGGTATCGAGATTCCGGAAGCGCTGGTTCCGCTGGCCATCGACGAATTCCCGGTGCTGTTCGTGGCGGCGGCCTGTGCCGAAGGGCGCACCGTGCTTACCGGCGCCGAGGAGCTGCGGGTCAAGGAATCGGACCGTATCCAGGTCATGGCGGACGGTTTGCTGGCGCTGGGCGTCAAGTGCGAACCGACCCCGGACGGCATCATCATCGACGGCGGCCAGATCGGCGGCGGCGAAGTGCATGGTCATGGCGATCACCGCATCGCGATGGCTTTCAGCGTGGCCTCGCTGCGCGCCACTGCACCGATCCGCATCCATGACTGCGCCAACGTCGCGACTTCGTTCCCGAACTTCCTGGCGCTGTGCGCGCAGGTCGGCATTCGTGTGGCGCAAGAGGCTCAGTCGTGAACAACATTGCACCGGTCATCACCATCGATGGGCCAAGTGGCTCGGGCAAAGGCACCGTAGCCGGGATTCTGGCCAAGCGTCTGGGCTGGAACCTGCTGGACTCCGGTGCGCTGTATCGCCTGCTGGCATTTGCTGCGCACAACCATGGTGTCGACCTGACCAATGAAGAGCTGCTGAAGAAACTGGCGGCTCATCTGGATGTGCAGTTCATCGCGGCGACTGACGGTCAGCTGCAGCGCATCATTCTGGAAGGTGACGAAGTCAGCGATGTCATCCGCACTGAAAGTGTCGGATCCGGCGCTTCCCAGGTGGCAGCGTTGCCCGCCGTGCGCGAGGCGCTGCTGCAGCGCCAGCGTGCTTTCCAGGAATTTCCGGGTCTGGTGGCTGACGGTCGCGACATGGGTACGGTGGTATTTCCGAACGCGCCATTGAAGATTTTCCTGACCGCCAGCGCCGAGGAGCGGGCGCGCCGCCGATATTTGCAGTTGAAGGGCAAAGTCGAGGGTGTTAGTCTGTCGAGTCTGCTAGATGAGATCCGTGCGCGCGACGAGCGTGATACCCAGCGAGCGGTGGCCCCGCTCAAGCCGGCGGCTGACGCCATACAGCTGGATTCCACGGAGTTGTCCATCGATCAGGTGCTGGAACGCATCATGAGCGAGATCGCCATTCGCGATATCGCCGGGTGACCAAGAAGGCCGCAGGGGACCAGTCATAGTCCTGTGGCGCTTCTTTTAAATGAAACTAACCCACATTGTCTGGGATGTGGAGATGGGCGTATTTTTCGCCCTAATCAACAGGAATTAAAATGAGCGAAAGCTTTGCGGAACTCTTTGAAGAAAGCCTAAAGACCCTGAACCTTCAGGCAGGCTCCATCATCACCGGTGTTATCGTTGATATCGATTACCAGGCTCGCTGGGTAACCGTTCACGCTGGCTTGAAGTCCGAAGCACTGATCCCTCTGGAGCAGTTCTACAACGACGCTGGCGAACTGAACATCAACGTCGGTGACGAAGTTCACGTTGCGCTGGACTCGGTTGAAGACGGTTTCGGTGAAACCAAGCTGTCCCGTGAAAAAGCCAAGCGCGCTGAATGCTGGATCGTTCTGGAAGCAGCCTTCGCAGCTGAGGAAGTGGTCAAGGGCGTTATCAACGGTAAGGTTAAAGGCGGCTTCACTGTCGACGTTAACGGCATCCGTGCGTTCCTGCCAGGTTCCCTGGTTGACGTCCGTCCAGTGCGCGACACCACGCACCTGGAAGGCAAAGAGCTGGAATTCAAGGTCATCAAGCTGGACCAGAAGCGCAACAACGTTGTCGTTTCCCGTCGCAGCGTCCTGGAAGCCGAGAACTCCGCCGAGCGTGAAGCTCTGCTGGAATCCCTGCAGGAAGGCCAGCAAGTCAAAGGTATCGTCAAAAACCTCACCGATTACGGCGCATTCGTCGATCTGGGTGGCGTGGACGGCCTGCTGCACATCACCGACATGGCCTGGAAGCGCATCAAGCATCCTTCCGAGATCGTCAACGTTGGTGACGAAATCGACGTCAAGGTTCTGAAATACGATCGCGAACGCAACCGTGTTTCCCTGGGCCTGAAACAACTGGGCGAAGATCCATGGGTTGCTATCAAAGCCCGTTACCCAGAAGGCACTCGCGTTACCGCTCGTGTAACCAACCTGACCGACTACGGCTGCTTCGCTGAGCTGGAAGAAGGCGTTGAAGGTCTGGTACACGTTTCGGAAATGGACTGGACCAACAAGAACATCCACCCTTCGAAAGTCGTACAAGTCGGCGACGAAGTGGAAGTCATGGTTCTGGACATCGACGAAGAGCGTCGTCGTATCTCCCTGGGCATCAAGCAGTGCAAGTCGAACCCATGGGAAGACTTCTCTGGCCAGTTCAACAAGGGCGACAAGATCTCCGGCACCATCAAGTCGATCACCGATTTCGGTATCTTCATTGGTCTGGACGGCGGCATCGACGGTCTGGTTCACCTGTCCGACATCTCCTGGAACGAAGTGGGCGAAGAAGCCGTACGTCGTTTCAAGAAGGGCGACGAGCTGGACACCGTTATCCTGTCGGTTGACCCGGAGCGTGAGCGTATCTCCCTGGGTATCAAGCAACTGGAAAGCGATCCGTTCTCCGAGTACGTCTCGGTTAACGACAAAGGCGCAATCGTTACTGGCACCGTGAAAGAAGTTGACGCCAAAGGCGCCATCATCGTTCTGGCCGACGATATCGAAGCGACTCTGAAAGCCTCCGAAATCAGCCGTGACCGCGTTGAAGACGCGCGCAACGTTCTGAAAGAAGGCCAGCAAGTAGAAGCCAAGATCATCAGCGTTGATCGTAAGAGCCGCGTAATTCAGCTGTCGATCAAATCGAAAGACGATGCTGAAGAGAAAGAAGCTATCCAGAGCCTGAAAGAGACTCCAGAAGCTGCTACCGGCGACACCACCATGGCGGCACTGCTGCGCCAGGCAATGGCCAAACAGAACTGAGTTCTGTCTGATCATAAAAAAGGGCGACTTCGGTCGCCCTTTTTTGTGCCTGCGATTTGGTGGGGAGCTGCTTTCCGGTCAATCAGTGAAACCATTCCCTTCGCCGGGCGGTCTGTTTCTTTAATCGGATCAATCGCCTATTCGCGTCTAGGCTTAGGCTGAAGATCGCAGTAGTCGGGCTGGCGCCTGGCATAAGGAAGTGAATGAACAAGTTTATAGTTCTGGTGGGCATGTTGGTGTTGGCGGGGTGCACTACCAGCGCCAAGACCCATGCGGTGCGCGGAGTAAGTGGCATCGAGGTTGACTGCTCCGGCTTGGGTTCAGGCTGGGAACGGTGTCAGAAACGCGCCGCCAAGGAATGCAAGGGGGCAGGTTACAAGGTGATCACGCGTTCTGATGATGCTCGGGATGAAGATGAGTTTCCCTTCGGCTTCAATCCTGCTGGCTACGTCACTCGAACCATGCTGGTGATTTGTCGGTGAGTGAGCGTTCATGGGCTTGCAATCCTATGCCCTGAAAATGGGCGTTCTGGCGAGTTGAAAGATATGTCAAGCCCTGGGCTGTTCAAAATCTTCCGGGCGTGCTAAAACCTTTCAAGCGCTGACCTAGCTGCTTGAAAAAGAAGGGAAAAATATGACGAAGTCGGAGTTGATCGAACGAATTGTCACCCATCAAGGGCTGCTTTCATCCAAAGATGTGGAGTTGGCCATCAAGACTATGCTTGAGCAAATGTCCCAGTGTCTGGCCACGGGGGATCGTATCGAGATCCGTGGTTTTGGCAGCTTTTCCTTGCACTATCGTGCGCCGCGTGTCGGTCGTAATCCAAAGACCGGTCAGTCCGTCAGCCTTGATGGAAAATTCGTTCCGCATTTCAAGCCTGGCAAGGAGTTGCGCGATCGCGTGAATGAAGAAGAGGAGGAGGGGGTTTGACGGTCACCGTTACGCAAGGAGTTGCTCATGAATAATCTCAAGCGCATTCTGCTTTCCGTTCTGATTCTATTGGTTGTGTTGGCGATCCTTGCGTTCGTTCTCGAAAATCAGCAATCGGTCTCCCTGTTGTTTCTTGGTTGGGAGGGGCCGCAACTTCCAGTGTCGGTGATTACTGTGGGTGCATTGCTCGCGGGTATGCTGATAGGGCCGGTTTTTGGCTGGTTTCTGGGACGTTCGTCCAGAGCTTCACGCAAGCGTCTGGTCTGATTGCTACATGGAAGTAAAGGCGAACTAAACTTTAGCCACAGCTTGTCTATATCCATTAGTAAAACGTTCATTAAGCTGTAAAATGCTGCGCTCGTCCGATAGTGGCATATTCCCACGTCGGTTCAGACTGACATCGTCAGAAGCCACGGCTGAAATGATGGCTTTTGCATTCATGGATTAGACAGCGCTCGGTTGGCGGCCCTGTCAGTAACTCAAGGGTATGGTTTCGCGTGAAAATTCTAGTAACCGGCGGCGCCGGGTTTATCGGCTCGGCGGTCATCCGTCATATCATTTCCAATACTACCGACGCAGTGATCAACGTCGATAAGTTGACGTATGCAGGTAACCTTGAGTCGTTGGCCGAAGTCAGCGGAAGCTCGCGTTATGCGTTTGAGCGCGTCGATATCTGCGACCGTGAGCAGATCGATCGTGTACTGCGTGAACACCAACCGGATGCGATCATGCACCTGGCCGCAGAGTCCCACGTCGATCGCTCGATCTCCGGTCCTTCCGAATTCGTTCAGACCAACATCATCGGCACTTACACTTTGCTGGAAGCTGCGCGTCATTATTGGGCTGCGCTGGATGATGCCCGCAAGGCAGCTTTTCGCTTCCACCATATTTCAACGGATGAAGTTTACGGTGACCTGGAAGGTCCGGAAGATCTCTTTAGGGAAACCACCCCGTATCAGCCAAGCTCGCCGTACTCGGCCAGCAAAGCCAGCTCCGATCACCTGGTTCGTGCCTGGGCCCGTACATACGGCCTGCCGACTCTGGTCACCAACTGCTCGAATAACTATGGACCTTGCCACTTTCCTGAGAAGTTGATCCCGTTGATCATTCTCAACGCGCTGGAAGGTAAGCCGTTGCCTGTCTATGGCAAAGGCAATCAGGTTCGTGATTGGTTGTATGTCGAAGATCACGCCCGTGCCTTGTACAAAGTCGTGACCGAAGGTGTCATCGGTGAGACTTACAACATCGGTGGTCATAACGAAAAGCAAAACATCGAAGTCGTTCACACCCTGTGTGCACTGCTTGATGAGTTGCGCCCGGACTCGGCGCACCGTCCGCACGCGGGCCTGATCACCTATGTGCAGGATCGTCCTGGTCATGATCAGCGTTACGCTATCGATGCCAGCAAAATTCAGCGCGAGCTAGGCTGGACACCGGAAGAAACCTTCGACACCGGTATCCGTAAAACCGTTGAGTGGTATCTGAACAACACTGAGTGGGTAGCGCACGTGAAGAGCGGTGCCTATCAGCAATGGATTGATCAGAATTACGCGGATCGCTCGGGCAAGGCATGAAAATTCTCCTGCTTGGGAAAAACGGCCAAGTCGGCTGGGAGCTTCAACGCTCCCTGGCGCCTCTGGGCGAGTTGATCGCCCTGGACCGTCACCCGGTGGACGGTCTGAGTGGCGACCTTTGCGATCTGGATGTGCTGCGTGCGACGATCCGTCAGGTGAAGCCGGACGTAATCGTCAACGCTGCAGCCTACACGGCAGTAGACCAGGCAGAATCGGAGACCGAGCTGGCGGATCGTGTGAACGCTCAGGCGAGTGGTGTCATGGCCAAAGAGGCAGCGTCGTTGGGCGCATGGCTGATTCACTACTCGACTGACTATGTCTTCAGTGGTGAAGGTGTGCGGCCTTGGCAGGAGACTGACGCTGTTGCACCGGTTAATTATTACGGTTCAAGCAAGCTGGCTGGCGAACAGGCGATAACGTCCTCAGGCTGCAAGTATCTGATTCTGCGGACCAGTTGGGTCTACGGCGCGCGCGGCAACAACTTCGCCAAAACCATGCTGCGCCTTGCCAAGGATCGAGAAACGCTGAGCGTGATCGCCGATCAGATCGGTGCTCCAACGGGCGCTGATCTAATTGCTGACGTGACTGCTCTGGCCATCGCCAAGATCCAGCAGCGCCCAGAGCTGGTGGGCATTTATCATCTTGCAGCCGCCGGCCAAGTGTCTTGGCACGGTTATGCCAGCCATGTCATTCAGTGGGCCAAGGCGAATGGTGAAGAGCTTGCGGTTACAGCCGTCAATCCGATCAGCACCGTTGATTATCCGACACCGGCGCGACGTCCTCTGAACTCTCGGCTGGATACTCAAAAACTGCGCGACAATTTTTCTCTACACTTGCCGGATTGGCAAAGTGGTGTTACCCGAATGCTTAGGGAAGTTCTGAACAAATGAACACGACAAATCGTAAAGGCATCATCCTCGCCGGTGGCTCGGGAACGCGCCTGCATCCGTTGACTCTCGGCGTATCGAAGCAGATGCTGCCGATCTACGACAAGCCGATGATTTTTTATCCGTTGTCGGTACTGATGCTGGCAGGTATGCGCGAGATCCTGATCATCTCCACGCCGGATGATTTGCCGTGCTTCCGCAAGCTGCTGGGTGACGGTAGCCAGTACGGTATCGAATTGACTTACGCCGAGCAGCCTAGTCCGGACGGTCTAGCTCAGGCGTTCATTATCGGTGAAGAGTTTATTGGCGAAGATCCTTGCTGCCTGATCCTGGGTGACAACATCTTCTACGGACAACATTTCTCGGACAACTTGCGCTCTGCAACCGAACAAAAGAGTGGCGCGACAGTTTTCGGCTACCACGTTTCCGATCCCGAGCGTTTCGGCGTAGTTGAGTTTGATGCTACCGGTCGAGCGCTGAGCATTGAAGAGAAGCCGCTGAAACCGAAGTCCAACTACGCGGTTACCGGCCTGTACTTTTACGATAACGACGTTGTCGGGATTGCGAAGAGCATCAAGCCCTCTGAACGTGGCGAGCTGGAAATTACCGACGTGAACCGTGCTTACCTAGAGCGTAAGTCGCTCAACGTCGAGATGCTCGGCCGCGGATTCGCTTGGCTGGATACCGGTACTCACGATTCGCTGCTTGAGGCCAGTCACTTCGTGCATACGATCGAACAGCGCCAAGGTCTGAAGGTCGCCTGTCTGGAAGAAATCGCTTATCACAACAGCTGGATCACCGCCGAGCAACTGGGGCGCCAGGCTGATGCGCTCAAGAAGACCGGTTATGGTCAGTACTTGCAGAAACTGCTGGATGCGTCTTCTCACTAAAGGTGTTTTTTGACCTTTTCGGCGGCAACGCTCGAACAGCTTTTGACAGGACAGGTATGCCAGTTAAACATCCCAAGGTTGCAGTTTTACTGGCTGCCTTCAACGGAATGCAATGGATCGAAGAACAGATAACCTCGATTCTTGAGCAGTCCGCGGTTGATGTGAAAGTGTTTATCAGCATTGATCCGTCAACGGACGGAACTGAAGCCTGGTGCGCTGAATACGCCGCTGTTCATTCGAATGTCGTGGCGTTGCCGCCTGCAGGCAGCTTCGGTGGTGCTTCGCGGAACTTTTTCAGACTGATTCGCGACGTGGACTTTGATGGATTCGATTTAATTGCATTTGCTGATCAGGATGATATCTGGAGTGGCAACAAGCTGCGGCGAGCGCATGAGAAACTCGGTGAGCTGAAGGCGGATGGTTATTCTAGTAATGTCGTCGCATTTTGGGGTTGCGGTAAGACTCATTTGATCGATAAGGCGCAGCCTCAGGTTGCTTGGGACTATCTGTTCGAAGCGGCGGGGCCTGGTTGCACTTATGTCTTCAGTCATCGACTTGCGGCCAATCTCAAGGCGGCAGTGGTTGCCCAGTGGCAACAATTGCAGGACGTCAGTCTGCATGATTGGTACTGTTATGCGTTTGCCCGAAGCAATGGTTTTCGCTGGTTCACGGATCCTGTTCCTTCAATGCAGTACCGCCAGCATGAAAGCAATCAAGTTGGCGCGAATATCGGAATCAATTCCCTAGCGGTACGCTATAAAACCATTCACGACGGATGGTGGTTTTCTCAAGTGCAACTGATTGCTGCACTAGTTGATAAGCATCAGGATCCTTTCGTTCGGTCCTGGTTCCGTTTGGGGCGCTTGCAGTTGATGAAACTCTCTTTGAGCGCCTGGAACTGTCGGCGACGTTTACGTGACAAGGTATTCTTTTTCCTGATTTGCTGGGCAACGGCGATCGTAGGGAAAAAGGTTAGATGAATTCACCGAATGTATTGGTGACGGGGGCCTCTGGTTTTGTTGGTGAGGCCGTCATCCTCAGATTGCTCCTGGATCGCAAGTTCACACCCGTCGCTGCGGTTCGCAGTGTCTCGCGGTTGGCGGGGCTTTGTCGGGTATTGCACTGTCCGCTCGGAGAGCGCTCACAGGTGCCGGACCTCAAAGGCATTCAGGTGGTGGTTCATTGTGCAGCGCGCGTCCATGTAATGAACGAAGATGCGCAGGATGCATTGACTGAGTTTCGCAAAGTCAATGTGGAAGGTACTGTGGCATTGGCCCTCAAGGCGGCTGCCGCAGGTGTTACGCGTTTCATTTTTATCAGTTCGATAAAGGTGAATGGTGAGCGTACTGTCGGTGGATCACCCTTCAAGTTTGATGATGATCCTGCTCCTCATGATCCTTATGGGCGCTCCAAACACGAAGCGGAACAGCGGTTGCGTGAAATCGGCCAGCAAACGGGGATGGAGGTGGTGATCATCCGGCCGCCGCTGGTCTATGGTCCAGGGGTGCGCGCCAATTTTTTAAGCATGATGGACTGGCTGAACAAGGGCGTGCCACTGCCTTTGGGAAGTGTCGAGAACAGCAGAAGCCTGGTTTCGCTAAGCAACCTGGTGGATTTGATTGTCGTTTGTATCGATCATCCAGCCGCACCAGATAATACTTTTCTGGTCAGTGATGGTGTGAGCGTTTCCACCACTCGGTTGCTGCAAATTATAAACAGAGCGCTTGGCCGCCCCGCATTGTTGATACCGGTTCCGGTGTGGGCGTTGAAAGCTTTGCTCACGCTGCTCGGGAAAAATCTGATCGCCCAGCGACTCTTCGATTCTCTCGAGGTTGATATTGCCAGGACGCAGTCTGTTCTCGGATGGTCGCCTCCCGTGAGTGTGGATCGCGCAATACTGCAGACGGTCAGACACTATCTGGATACTCAAATAAAATGATTTTTTGCGTGTTGTTACTTTCAGTGTTCTTCATTTCGCTACTGCTGACGTATGCCTTGCGTCGGTATGCCCTGGCCAACAGTTTGATCGATATCCCAAACGCTCGAAGCTCTCACACCCTGCCAACGCCGCGAGGCGGCGGGGTGGCAATAGTCGTGTCTTTCCTGCTGATGCTGCCCGTGTCTTACTACTTGCTGCTGATCGACTTGCCGACGATGCTCGGCTTATCGGGAGCGGGAGCCTTGATTGCGGTGTTGGGTTTTGCGGATGACCACGGACACATTGCGGCCAAATGGCGGCTCTTGGGGCATTTTTTGGCTGCAGGCTGGGCGTTGTATTGGCTCGGTTCTGGAGCGCAGATATCGCTATTCGGTTGGCTGCTCGACTGGAAGTGGTTTACCGGCGTGTTTTTTTCGATCTATCTGGTCTGGTTGCTCAATCTGTATAACTTTATGGACGGCATTGATGGGCTGGCAAGCGTCGAGGCTATCTCTGTCTGCCTGGCAGCCTGTCTTGTGTATTGGCTGAGCGGATATCAGATTCTGGCCTGGATTCCATTGCTGCTGGTGGCTGCTGTCTCGGGTTTTCTTTGCTGGAATTTTCCTCCAGCCCGAATTTTCATGGGCGATGCCGGCAGTGGCTTCCTCGGGTTGACCATCGGTTTGTTGGCAATAATCGCTTGCGCAAAGGCCCCCGACTTACTGTGGTGCTGGCTCATACTGCTGGGGGTGTTCATCGTTGATGCTACCTGGACACTTCTACGGCGATTGCTTCGTGGCGATAAAGTCTACGAAGCGCATCGCAGTCATGCCTATCAATATGCTTCTCGACAATATGGTAGCCACAAGACTGTGGTTTTCGGTGTCTTGGCGATTAACCTGTTATGGCTGACGCCGTTCGCGATTATGGCGGCAATCGGGTTAATTCCGGGGGTCGTAGCCCTGCTGATTGCTTACCTGCCGCTGGTGTTTGCTGCCAAAAAATATAACGCCGGCGTGATGGAAGTTCAGCAAGGCCAGCAATGAGCCCGATCTGAAAGTTTATCGACTATAGCTGCAGATTTGCCGTTTGTTCGAATATCGTATCGGTTGCTGAGGGTAAGCTGTTCAGCGATCAGGTTGTAAAAGTTACAGGCAGGCTTGCGGTCAAACGGTGTAAAGTCTAAGTTCTCAAAAAATTGAAAAATATTTTTATAGGATAAATTGTTCGGTATGAGGTCTTCGAAGAAATCATTTATTACCCGCTGCCTGTCTAGCCCGCGTGAATTACTTTTGAACCCAAAAGCGGTTCTTCGGCCGCTTTATCAGAAATTTCCTTTTCTAGCGAGTGTGCGGGTCCGAGTAGGGCTGTTTTCACGAAAAGTTCGATTGTGGCTATTTTCACTTATCGATTCCAAGAATAATGTCAATGCCCTCCAGGCGTTGGCGCAGCGTCGCTTTTCCCATGTATTGCCCTCTTCTGATTGTGTTGAACGTCCGGCGATAGATATATCTATCGTTACTTACAATAGCTCCAAGTGGGTCGACGGCTTCTTCGATTCTTTGAAAGCGCAAAGTTATCCTTGTGAGAAGCTGAATCTCTATTTCGTAGACAACGGTTCTTCGGATAATACCGTCGAAGAGCTTGAACGTTGGAAGAACGGTTACGGTAACCTGTTTGGCGGTTTTAATATTATTCGTGGCGACAATATAGGCTTTGGCGCCGGGCATGATCGAGCAATCTCCATAGGTACTGCCGATTATTTTCTAGTGAGTAACATCGATATTCATTTTTCGGTGGAAGCCTTAGAACAAGTTGTGACCTCTGCTTTGGCGTCAGGGCAGGACGATGTTGCATCGTGGGAAATGAGGCAGGCTCCTTTCGAGCATCCAAAATACTACGATCCGGTAACCCTCGAAACGAACTGGTCGTCACATGCCTGCATCCTGATCAGGCGAGCCGCTTATGTGCAGGTTGGGGGTTATGAAAGTCAGATATTCATGTATGGAGAGGATGTCGAATTATCCTACCGTTTCAGGTCATACGGTTATCGGCTGAAATACTGCCCTGGCGCCGTGGTTTACCACTACACCTATGAACATGAAAATCAGGTAAAGCCGATTCAATACGTTGGTAGCACTTTGGCCAATGCTTATCTGCGCCTGCGTTACGGCAACTGGATCGATAAGGTGGGCGGGCTTGCACTGCAGTTTTTATTGATCCTCAGGCCGGAGGTGTATCCGGGGTCTCGGCGCGATGTAATGGGCAGTGTCCTGCGCATGATAAGAAAAGCGCCACATTTTCTTGGGGGAAAAGGTCGACAAAGTGGTGTCAGTTTTCCTTTCAGGGGATTTGATTATGAAATGATCAGGGACGGGGCGTTCTGGCGCGTGGGTGAGCCTCTCGTCGAGCAGCCGTTAGTGACGATCGTCACGCGTACTTACCAGAAGCGTGACGAGTTTCTACGACAGTCGATCATGTCGGTACTCAATCAAACCTACCGCAATATCGAGTTGATTGTGGTGGAAGATGGTGGGGTAACGATGAAGCCGCTTGTGGACAATACGCCGATCTCGGCGGGACGCAGCGTTCGATTTTTCGGCCTGGACAAGGTAGGGCGCTCGGTGACGGGTAACTACGGCCTGGAAATGGCCACGGGCAAATACTGCATGTTTCTCGACGATGACGACCTGCTTTTTTCTGATCACGTAGAAGTGCTGGTTGCCGCTCTATTAAAAGATCAAGAGGCTGTTGCAGCTTATTCGCTGGCGATGGAGGTGGGTACTGTCACTGAGAGCAGTGGTCGGTATGTGGAACTCACTCATGAAACGCATGATTCCTTTAGGCAGGAGTTCGATTACGAGACGTTGCTTGATCATAACTACATACCGATTCAATCAATTTTATTTATGCGTGAGTTGTATTTGTCTCGAGGCGGTTTTGAGATTGATATGAGCAATCTTGAGGACTGGAATCTTTGGCTCCGTTATGGTTATAAAAACAAGTTTAGTTATGTTCCAAAAACTACTTCGCTGTTCAGGACGCCTGCCCAGTCGGATGTGAGAGTCGCTCGTCACAAGCAGCTTCATGAGGCATATTTTCTCGCCAAGAATCGTGCGGTGAAGTCTTGCGAAAATTATCGTTGATCTTATCGCTCCATTGAATTTAGTTGTCTTGAAAAAAGCCGCCTGTTCAGGCGGTTTGTTTCACTTATTGATCGCTGAAAACGAAAGAAATTAAAGTTTTCCAGCGCGCTGCCGATGGGGTTCTGGCCCTTATTCGGGTCATGCCGGGCGCGGTTTTTTTTCCGATGAAGTGAGCTGCAGGCGGCAGGAAGTCTAGCAGATGTTCTGCGTTTCCATGGGCTCCGCGCTCGCGTCTGACGGACGCGCTCCAAGGGAAAACCCGTGTTTCTCCGTCGTATTGAATGATATCATCCGACAAAATATTGACCGCCGTGTCGCAGATCAATCGCGTGATTCCCACTTCCGGGGCGTGCCAGTCATGCCTCGCTTCGGCATGAGACACAGCCATGTCATCGGTGCCATCTGTTGGCTGGGGTGGATGCTTCACTTATGTGTGGCCGTGGCTTCACTTGCTGCGGTTGTGCAGTCATGCAGTTTTGAAGGAAGCGCCCGTTTTGCCACGCTCTCTTTTCAACGAGGCTCCTCGTACGCTGGAAATCACCCGTCCTGATTTTTGCGACCCATCGAGATCTGCGTGGTTTTGTAAAGGAAATGCTTCCTCTCATGAATGGAACTCCCTGAAAATGTTCGACAATGCGCCGACCTGCCTCAAGCCTTGCGCAGAGGAACGCGGTTTTTTTCACAGAAGCTTTGGCTTTTCCTCCTTGGGTATGATCCCAACGCTCGCGGCTCGTGATGCGTGCCGACCTGCATTTTTTTTGCTGAGGTTTTGATTGATGCGCCAGTTTTCTGCCAACCCATTGGAAATGTTCGCCAGCCTCTGGCGCAATATCGCTCTGATTAAAGCGTCGACAATACGGGAGGTGCTGGGCAGGTACCGCGGCTCGGCGATGGGGTTGCTCTGGTCATTTTTTAACCCGCTGTTGATGCTTGCGGTTTACACATTCGTATTCAGTGCAGTGCTTCGTGCCCGCTGGAGTGTGGACAGTGATTCGAAGACTGAGTTTGCTCTCATCTTGTTTGCGGGCTTGATCATTTTCAATCTGTTTTCCGAATGCATTAATCGGGCACCGGGTTTGATTCTCGGCAAGGTCAACTTCGTCAAGAAGGTGGTTTATCCTCTTGAAATCCTGCCAGTGGTGGTTTTGGGATCTGCGTTGTTTCACGCGGCCATCAGCCTTGGCGTCTGGTTCATCGCCTATGCAATATTTTTCGGCATGCCGCATGCGACTGTGTTGTACCTGCCACTGATCGTGATCCCTTTTGTAATGTTTATCATGGGGGTCAGTTGGGCCTTGGCGTCGCTGGGAGTTTATCTGCGCGACGTGTCCCAATTCATCGGTATCTTGACGACGGTTCTAATGTTCCTGAGTCCTATCTTCTATCCTGCGACCGCGCTTCCCGAGGCATACCGTCATTTGCTCTACCTCAATCCGCTGACCCCCGCGATCGAGATGACACGCGATGTCTTGTTCTGGGGGAAACTGCCGAATTTCGAGATATTGGGAATCTATTGGATCGCCACTACCTGCATTGCCTGGCTAGGCTTTGCCTGGTTCCAGAAAACACGTAAAGGATTTGCTGATGTCCTCTGAAGTCGCGATTAAGGTTGAGAACCTGAGCAAGTGCTACGAAATTTATGATCAGCCGCGTGACCGGCTGAAGCAGTTTATCGTGCCTCGTCTCCAGGCAACGGCGCGCATGCAGCCAAGTCGGTTTTACCGAGAGTTCTGGGCTTTGCGCGACGTTTCCTTCGAAGTGAAGAGGGGGGAAACGGTCGGGATCATCGGTTGCAATGGCAGTGGCAAGTCCACCCTGCTGCAGATGATTTGTGGCACCTTGAACCCCACGACCGGCACCGTTCAGACCCACGGACGCATTGCTGCCTTGCTTGAGCTTGGATCGGGATTCGATCCCGAGTTTACCGGGCGTGACAACGTTTACATGAATGCTGCTGTGCTTGGGCTTGCCCGGGAAGAGATCGATCAGCGGTTCGACGAAATTGCGGCCTTTGCGGATATCGGCGAGTTTATCGAACAGCCAGTAAAAAGTTATTCAAGCGGTATGGTCGTGCGATTGGCGTTTGCCGTTCAAGCGATGATTGATCCGGATATCTTTATTGTTGATGAGGCGCTCGCGGTCGGCGACGAAAAATTTCAGCGCAAGTGCTTTGCGCGAATGGAAGAGCTGAAAAGCAGGGGTACGTCCATATTGTTTGTTTCGCACTCGGCATCGAGCATCATCGAGTTGTGCGACAGAACCCTGTTGCTCGACCACGGTGTCAGGCTGATGTACGGTGCAGCCCCGCAAGCGGTCAGAGCATACCAAAAGCTGATTTATGCTCCTCAGGCAGAGTACAAACGGCTGGTTGAGGCTTATTTGGTAGCGGACAAGACTGGAGAAAATGTCGATCTCCAGAAAACGGTCGAGAAGCGTCCCGTCTCCCCCACGCAGTTATCGAGTGACTCGTTCGATTCCGGGCTGGTGCCTGAGACTACTGCGGTCTATCCGACTCAAGGGGCGGAAATCACCTCATTCTCCATCCTTGATGCCGACGGACATCAAGTGAACGTGTTAAAGGCGGGAAGTCCCTACCAGGTCCAGGTGGCCGGTCATTTCACCGACAGTCTTGACGCGACCTACTGGGGCATTCATATACGAAATGTTTCGGGTGCCGTCGTAACCGGCCAGCGCTTCCCTGAGGATGGAACCTATTTCGAGCCTGTCGCTGCGGGTAGCGACTTTAACGTCAAATTCTCTTTCCAGATGAATTTACTGCCGGGTGTTTATTTTGTGGGTGGCGGAGTCTGGTCAAATCAGGAACCGAACTGCGCTCACAGGATTATGGATGCAATCATGTTTAGAGTTGTATCCGAGGACAAGCTCAATTCCTTTGGTTATGTGGATTTGATGACGAGCGCACCTCATGCGCAAGTCGGTGGAAAAGCTACGATTTGATGATCGGCCGGCGGCTGAAGGAACCAGCCGTCCGCCCGATTCGAAGTTACGAGTCAAACGCGGTGTTGTTGACTTGTGTAATGGAATAATGGACTTGGAAGTTTGATGCTGCGCTGCAGCATATTCATAAGGTTTATGACGTAAATGCTAAATATCAGTGATTGGCCACCAAGTGACGAAGCCGCAGTATTTAACTATCTCCGCTGGAGTGGCTATCGTTCGGAGCAGCACAAGCTCTTTTACGTAAGCACCCCGAAAGTTGCATGTACGTCCCTTAAATGGTGGTTTGCATCGCTGGTAGGCTGCTCGAAGGCGCTTAGCGAGATCACTGATAGTGCTGAAAGCAACCCGGATCAAATCGTCCACGAGATGCACAGGGTTGCGCCGCATGTTACAGGGCTTGCTCCCGCCGAGCTGCGTGAAGCCCTGACGTCGGACTCGTATTTTCGCTTCGCTGTGGTGAGAAACCCTTACAAGCGAATTTTTTCGGCGTGGCAGTCGAAATTGCTGTTGCAGGAACCACAGCAGGTTGGGCCCTATCTTCAGCGTGATTTTTATCACCAGCCGCTCAGAGACGCTAATGATATTGCCTTGGCATTTGAGGGCTTTCTTGAGCATCTTGCCAGTCAGGAAGCGCCAACCTACTGGGACCAGCATTGGACGCCTCAGGTCATGTTGCTGCGCCCTGATCTGATCAGCTACAGCGTACTGACCAAAATTGAAGAGGCTCCTCGGCTTAGCAAAGCGTTGGCCGAGCATTTGGGTGAATTTATTCCCGACCCCTTCGCCGACCGTCGCGCAAATGAAAGTCTGATTCCCTATCTTCCCGAGTTCGTGACAGAGCGCAGTGCCAGTTTGATCCGGACTTTGTACGCCGAGGATTTTGCGGTATTGGGTTACGACACCGAGCCGCCGAAAGCCAAGGAAACGTTTACGCATGATGAATTGATGCTTGCTTTGCGAGCGATCAAGCTAATCAGAGGGCGCCACCAATCCCTCGGCGAACGCAGCGCACGTATTGTTGCCCTGGGTCAGACTGTGGCCACGCTTGAGGCGAAAATCGCTTCGCTGGATGCTTACGCTGCTGAAAGTGCAACGCAGATCACCGAATTTCGTCTTGTTGCGGAAAAACGTGAGGCCGAAATCGACAAGCTCACCCGCCAGATCGACAACCTGAAGACTCAGCTTGTTGTGGGTGAGGAAGAGATTGCCAGGATTCAGCTGCAAAAAGATGCTGAAGTGGCTGCCGCCCGACAAGAGCTGCAGAAAGCCTATGAGTCTCGCTCATGGCGGGTAACGTTGCCACTGCGCAGAAGCGGTGTGCTGGCTCGTCGGACATTGCGCCGGTTGAGCAATACGTCACTGGGCAAGGCAATCCAGGTCCTGAGAGAGCGTCGCGCGCGGGTTGATGAGTCCGCTATCAGTCTGTTGGGCGCCAGTGAGCTGTTTGATAACAGCTACTACCTTACACAGAATCCTGACGTTAAAGATCAGGGCGTCGATCCACTCGTGCACTATCTTAATGATGGGTGGAAGGAGGGGCGCAACCCTTCCGCTTTTTTCAGTAACGAAAAATACCTCCGAGACTATCCGGATGTTGCCGCTGCTGCTGTAAATCCGCTGGTTCACTATCTGAGCAACGGGCGGTTGGAAGGGCGCTCTATCGCTGGCCATGTCCGTACCTGGACGCGGAAAAAACGTGTAGAGGCAGAGGCCAGGCCTATTGTTTTCCAACAGGTCTCTCCGGAAATCATTGCGGCACAAGCTGAAGCCATTAGAAATTCTGGAATGTTTGATGCCGATTATTATCTGGCGATGTATCCAGAGCTGAAGAAACTCAACCTGGATCCGATTCGCCATTATTGCGGTTTCGGCTGGTATGAAGGAAAAAACCCTTCCGATGATTTTGATACTGTTGGCTATCTTGAGACGTATAAGGATATCCAGGCAGCTAATATAAATCCGTTCTGGCACTACGTTGTTTCGGGTGCTTCGGAGCAGCGGATTACGGTGCCTGGCGCGGTCATTCGTTATGAAGATGACGTCCGTTTCGGTTTTTCCGGGAGCAGCATTAAACTTTTTGCTCTATATGTTTTGCCGCATTGGGACAAGTTGCGCGACGCGCGTTCTTCTTCCAAGGGTGGGGCTCAGTTGCTGCCGAATGACTATCTCGGATTTTATGATCCACTCGACAGCGAGGTGTTGGAAAAACAAGTCCGTTTGGCCAAAAGTCACGGGCTTTACGGCTTTTGTTTCCAATGGGATAGTCATGCTGGTGCTGATTGTCCACAACAGCCTGTGGACGTATTTCTCGATCACAAGAACATTGACTTCCAATTTTGCGTCCGAATTTCAGCGCAAGAAGAAAACTTGCCTGCTCGTCTGCGAGAAGCTGTTCGTGATCGGCGATATCTGCGTGTCGAAGGGCGTCCGGTGGTTGTTGTCGAATGCTCGACACCCAACAATTTCGAGGCGCTCAGCGATTTACGCGATCGACTTTCCCAGCTAGACATCAAGGCCTACCTGATTGCTCAATCGGCACAGGTAGACGATGGCATCTGGAACGGAAAACTGTCTCAGCTATGCGATGCCGTTCTGGACCTGCCTGTGGAGCCTCTCAAGGGTGAAATCGGCACTTTTTCGCCACAACAGAAGAACGGGATTGCCGCTGTTCCCTATTCGGTCATAGTGGCGAATGGCATCACGCGAGCGGAAAATGCCCAATCGCACTCGTTCCCTGTTTTCAACGGTATTACTCTGGCCAGGGATGAGTCTGCATACGCTGCAAAATCGCCGCTGGTGTACACGCGCTTTTGTGCTCGCGAGTACCGTCGCTGGCTGGATGCTGCGATCACCAGCGCCAAGACCAGGCACTCGAAGGATCGGCAGCTGGTGTTCGTCAATGCCTGGAACGACTGGAGTCACGGGCTGTTTCTGGAACCTGACAGAGTTGCAGGTTTTGGTCGCGTCAATGAGACAAGTCGCGGCTTGCTGGCAATCAAGTCGAAGACGTTAATGCCTAAAGTTTCGGTGATTGTGCCGAATTATAACCACGAGCGTTTTCTGCGTAAGCGTCTGGACAGTATCTATGGCCAAACCTACCGGAATTTTGAAGTCATCTTGATGGATGACTGTTCGTCTGACGAAAGCCGCTCGGTATTGAACGAGTATGCGCAAAAGTTCCCAGACGTAACGACCACATTGTTCAATGACACCAATTCCGGTGGTGTTTTCAGACAATGGTCCAAAGGTATCAAAGCGGCGACCGGCGATCTCGTGTGGGTTGCCGAGAGCGACGATTACTGCGATGAAAATTTTCTTCAGGCACTTGTGCGTTGTTTTGATGATGAAGCAGTCATGCTCGCCTACGCTCGCTGCGAGTTTGTCACCAGCGATGAAGTCGTTCAGGAAGGCGAATTCCATAAGTACGTGAGTGACCTGGAGTGCGCAGAGAAGTGGGCGGAATCGTATGTAGATACTGCTCACAGTGAAGTGCGCTACGCATTGGGGATCAAAAATACGATTCCTAATGCCAGCGGTGTTGTATTCAAACGTCCTGTAGATCTGCCTTTGCTCGATGATGAAGAGTGGTTGTCCATGCGAGTGGCTGGCGACTGGGTCTTCTACCTTCATCTAATTCGCGGTGGCAAGGTTGCCTATTCGGTAGACGGTACCAACTTTTTCCGTCGTTACGTTGGCAGCGCTGCCCAGCAGACCTATAAGCGAGAGGTCTTTTATCGAGAACTCGGTATCGCCAGCCGCACCGTACAGGCGTTGTACAACGTACCGCTTTCGGTGCTCGAGCTTTGTGAGGAAAGTAGTCGGCGACTTTACGACATCAACGTCAACAACTCTCAAGAGGAGTTCTACGCCTGGTATGGTCGCGATGCTATTTTTGCGGCGCGTGCCAACCGAACTCCGAACATTATGGTGTCAACCATTGGTTTCTACCCGGGTGGCGCGGAAATTCTGCCAATACGCCTGGCGAACGAATTCAAGCGTCAAGGATACTCGGTGATCCTGCTGAGTGCCGGCCTGACGGCGCGCGAGGACGGGGTTCGCCGTATGTTGCGCGCGGATGTACCGCTGGTCGAAACAAATGATCTTGATGAGGTCAAGTCGCTAATCAGCGAGTTTGGTATCGAAGCCTTGAATAGTCACCAATGGCATATTCAGAAGTATCCGATAAGCCTGCCTGGAGTGTTTTCGCAGTTAGGCTCTCATGTTGCATCGTTGCACGGCATGATTGAGCACGGCGACGCTTTCGCGGTGACTGAGGAGCAGCTCAAAGCGGCAAATCGAGAGGTGACTACCTGGGTTTATACAGCTGAGAAGAATATTGGTCCGTTCGTGAATTTCTCGCTATATGAGGAAGACTCCGGGCGTTTCATCAAAGTGCCTAATGGCCTTCAGCCTCCTACCGTCGTGCCAGTCAAGCGTGAGCAGTTGGGCATTGCGCAGGACGCTTTCGTACTTTGCTGCGTCAGTCGGGCAATACCTGACAAAGGCTGGGACGAAGCCATTGAGGCCGTAACCCTGGCGCGCGCGATTTCGGGAGTGGACATACGTTTGTTACTGGTCGGTAACGGGCCTGTGTATGACGAATATTGCCGCGTTGGCGTACCTGACTTTGTCTGCCTGACCGGATTCAGCAAGGACTCGGTCGGACATTACGCGGCGGCCGACATGGGCATTATGCTGACCAAATTCAAGTCCGAGAGTTTTCCTCTAACGATCGTTGACTGTCTCTTCGCGGGTAAGCCCTACATCGCGTCCGAAGTCGGCGACATCCGAAACATGCTGACAATTGGAGATCAGATCGCCGGTGAGGTGATCGCCCTTGAAGATTGGGAAGTACCGATCGAGCAGACTGCAAAAGTGATCGCCGGTTTTGCTAGCGACAACGCAAAGTACCGCGAGGCGTTCGGGCGGGTGAAAGAGGTTTCCAATCGCTATCGAATCGATGCGGTCGCGGCGCAGTACGTTCGTTTATTCGAGCGCGATATCAAAGCCCGAAAGGAGTGACCAGGCTGGTTGCGAGTCTGTACCGGTTCGCCGTCAGATTTTCAGACGACGTTGGGAGAATTGAGGCCAGCATGCGGGGGCTTGGGCCAAGGGCGGTCAGGCCCAGGCCCTTCATGCGCAACCTCACCAACGAGTTGCTTTGTTCTGCCTGGGCTGTCACTGCTACATTTTTTATTTGCAGCGCTTTGAACGGGCTGATCTGCGCAGTGCTTGGCCGACTGCTCATCCCCAAGCAAATCAAGCCTCTAAAGCATTGGAGACTACATTGAACACATCCGAGAACACCTCGACTTCCTCAGGATTGCGGACGTTGGTATTGGGCGGTCGCGGCTTCATCGGTACCCACCTGATAGAGGCATTGCTGGAGCAGGGGCATGCTGTGCGCTGCTTTGATCGGCCTAACGTTGTGGCGCTTGGTGAATCGCACACAGCGGATACACGTTTCGAGTTGTATGAAGGCGATTTCACCAGTGAGGCCGATATAACCGAAGCATTAAGAGACTGTGATGTCTGTTACCACCTTGTGTCGACGACGTTGCCTAAATCATCGAACGCAGATCCAGTGTTTGATATTGAGAGTAATCTCGTGGGAACCGTTCGCTTGTTGAACCTCGCCGTCGAGGCCGGTATCAAGAAGATCGTTTTCGTGTCATCGGGAGGAACCGTTTACGGTGATCCCCTGCAGGTGCCGATTCCCGAAACGCATCCTACTGATCCTGCGTGTTCGTACGGGATTGCGAAATTGGCAATCGAGAAATATCTGGCACTTTTTCATCGCCTGCATGGCCTTGATTACACCGTCTTGCGATTGGCCAATCCGTATGGAGAAGGGCAGCGAACCCATTCCAGCCAAGGTGCTGTCGCAGTTTTTCTGGGTAAAGTCCTGCGCGGTGAACCCATTGAAATCTGGGGCGATGGGTCGGTGGTTCGTGACTACATTCATGTCGCTGATGTTGTACAAGCCTTGCTGGCGTCTATTGAGTGCTCTGCCGATGAACACGTGTTCAATATTGGCTCTGGTCATGGGCACAGTTTGAATGAGTTGCTGGATGCGATTGAAAAGATTACGGGGCGTGAGGCGAATCGGCAGTACATGGCCGCCCGAGGGTTTGACGTGCCTGTGAGTGTTTTGTGCATCGAGCGAGCCAAGCGTTCGTTAGGATGGACGCCTGCCGTCAGCTTCGAGCTGGGGCTCGAGCGGTTTGTACAATGGCTGGAAGAGAGCCCATCCTCAAGAATTGCGTGAGAGGCGTGCGCCGATCCGCGGCTGCTGTCAGCTAATCGAACAAACCCGTTGAGTGATCAACGGGTTTTTTATTTCCTGCGAAGAAATATTCTCACTAGATTACCAATTAATGAGGTGTTTTCAGCAGGGGGCGCGATGGCAGTTTCTGGTTCAGCAGCAAGTTGTTTGTCGGTTTTGCTGTGCAGCAGCACAGGCTTTAGAAGGGGTTCTATCATCTTCGCGTGCGCTGTCTGATCATAGTGATGGTCGTTGGGGTCCGGGTTGCGTAGGGTTTCTTTAAGCTGACCCAACTCATCAGTGGAAAGCTCATCAAAGTTCAGGTGGCTTATGCCTGTTTTAAGGCAAAAATTTTCCATGAGCGAGTTGAACTCTTTAGTCAGTTGCGTCCGTTGGGACAGGGAAGCGGTTACTTCTTTTCGCAAGTTGGCAACATCTCCCCACTGCATGTCGTCACGGATAGTCGGAAGAGGAGTGCTGATGCAGATCACTTGAAATTTCTTCGCTATATCCCGCAGCAGGTTTTGGTAATTGCCAACGGCTTGCGCCAACATTTGCTCGACCGAGCTGCCATGTTTTTGTGCCCGGTACCAAATTACAAACCCTGTATCGACCTCACCCAGCATTACGATGACTGTGTTTGCGGTGGTGGCTTGCAGTGCGGCGAGATATTGCGGCATGGCTTGAGTGACGGCATTCGGATTCTTCAATCCGGATACCGTAGCTCCGCCGACGGATATGACCTCGAAGGAATGTTCGGGAAACAAGCCTCTCATTTGTTCGGAGCTGAAAACCAAAGCGTGAGAGTCGCCGAGCACGAGTACAGAGTTCATTGTCCGTTTGGATCCTGATGGAGTTTCTTAGAGATCAACCTAAAGCAGCCGGCTTAGAGAGGGACTCGATCCAGGGTACGCGCACGTAACGTTTGGGCGTCAATGTGCTGGCGTTCCCTGGGGGCGTGGCAGGCTCAAGGTTGTTTCAATTTACCGGATATCCGTCTGGCCAGTGCGCTCGCGTGCACGCGCAGTTCGGGAACTGCGGTGGCTTCCCACAGTTCGGCTTTGAGCATCGGCCCGACATAACTAAGCCACGGGGATGGGTTGCCGTTTTTGCTTTGTACGCAGAGATGCTCATCGACGCGCAAGCCCAAGCCAAGATCGTCGACAGTTATCAGCCCGTCGCTGATCAATTGCTGGATCAGCGATTCATCAATCAGGTTCGGATTGGAGTTCGGTCCTGTGCAATTGATGATGCGATCAATCTGCAGTTTCTCTACATCATGACGACCGCGTCGCTGTAAGGTGATCAGCGTTTTTCCATCGCCTGTCTCAATCGAGCGGATACGCCCGGCGATGGGAATGATTTTTTTGCGGTTGACTGCGTCCGCAAAAAACTCATGGGTTTGCGGTGCTACGCGATGGCGGTGAACATCCCAATAGGGTTGCAGGTGGCGAAGAAACCGTCTGCGCTCCTTCGTCTGCAGGCGCATCCACAGTCGAGAGGTAATCGGGCGAATAGCAGCTATAACATCGCGCCAGTTGAGTCCGAGCGCTTTCCCCGCTTCAACTTGCGCCTTGAGGGTTCGCAAGTAACTCAAGACCGTCGGTTCAGCATTGAGCATTTCATCGCGCCAAGACGTCGGTGGCTGCTGCCCGTTCTTGTGTGCCCGGTGTGACAGTGGCATTAGTCCGCGGCGCGAGAGCAGGTATATCTGACCTGCATCGCTGACTTTTCCAAGACTTGAGACCACGTCAAGTGCAGTCAGACCGCTTCCGATCAGTAGAATCGATTCACTTTGCTTGTCCGAGTCGGTCACTGATCCAGCCCACGGATTGGCGACGTAGTGCGGCGATTCGAGCAGGCTCGTCAGTGCTGCCGGCGTACGCGGCGGGAAGTGGCCGAATGCCAAAATGACCTGATCGGCCAAGACAGTCTTGCCCCCAGACAGTTTTATCTGAGCACCTTGCTCGTGGGGTTTGAGTGACACGACTTCTGCGCAGATACGTTCCACCGCAATATGGCTTTTGGTATCTCTTTCGGCACTTTCCAGTAGCGAAGCAAGATAATCGCCATACAGCTTTCTGGATACAAAAGAACTGGAGGTCGTATCGGGAATGAGAGCCTGGCAGTAGTTCAGAAACGAGTCTGGATCATCGACGAGCGCGCTCATATTGCCTGCCGGGACATTCAGCAGGTGTTTTGAACTGCTGGTGCCATACGCCAAGCCCCGCGCAACTGCGCCAGATCTATTGATGATGATCAGTCGAGTGTCTTCGGGGGCGGAACGCAGAAACTCGATGGCGGCAACCGTTCCACTGAAGCCTGCGCCAATAATGACTAGGGTTTTCATTGGTTCGATTGCTTGTTGATAAAGTCGATGATGCGCCGGGCTGCAGTCGGAAGATCATCTTCCAGAGTGTTGATTTTGATTTGCGGGTTATCCGGCGGCTCATAGGCCGAGTCGATGCCGGTGAAGTTGGCGATCAATCCCTGGCGAGCTTTTTTGTACAGACCCTTTGGATCCCGGCGCTCGCACTCATTGAGTGGGGTATCAATGAACACCTCGATGAAATTTTCCGCACCGATGACTTCTCGAGCCAAGGCGCGGTCACGTTTGAACGGAGATATGAAAGCGGTGATAACGATTAATCCGGCATCGATGAAAAGCTTGGAGACTTCGGAGATGCGACGTATGTTTTCGATGCGATCCTTGTCGCTGAATCCGAGGTCATGGCAAAGACCCAACCGGACGTTGTCGCCGTCGAGCAGATAGGTGTGTCGGCCTTCATTGCACAGCGCCAGCTCCAATGCGTTGGCAATGGATGATTTACCCGCTCCGCTAAGCCCAGTAAGCCAAATAACGGTAGGTTGCTGGTTTTTGATAATGCTGCGACGCTCGGCATCCACGGCGGTTGTGTGAGCTACAAGATTTTCGGACATGATTTCTCATTAAGCACTGAAAATTGGAAAATGATGTTCGCTGGATGGGAAGACCTTCACGAGTAATGGGATTTCCGTCTCCTGCTCTCCTTGCCAGTGCCTCGGTCGATGCAATGGATTGACCGCGAAGGGGTTCGCAATTCTGAGAGCACTTTACATTTTCGGTAGTTGGGGGATTGTAGCCATGCGCTGGGTAAATTGCTCGCGAAGAATCGGTTGGACTTGGCGGGCGCAGTGTCATCGACGCAACTGTTGGATCAACTATCCATCTGATCCTTCAGGTATTGGGAGTAGAATGCCAACCTCGACTGCTGAAGGAGGGAGCTACGTGCTCCAGTGCGTGAATGGATAAGGTGCGGACGGTCTTACTGGGTCTGCCTCGCAAGCAAAAGCGTTTGCTGCAGGTGATTACCGACGTGGTGTTGGTTTGGGTCGCTTTATGGCTCTCTTTCATCGTGCGTTTGGGCGTCGATGATATGTATAACCCGATCGCTGCTCATATATGGCTGTTCGCATGCGCGCCAGTTATTGCGATCCCGTTTTTTATACGCTTTGGCATGTACCGTGCTGTCATGCGCTACTTCGGTAACGATGCGCTTATTGCAATCGTAAAGGCTGTCAGTCTTTCTTCATTGATACTGGCCGTGGTCGTTTTCTGGTACAGCAATCATGAGTCCGTAGTACCGCGTTCGATCATCTTCAACTATTGGTGGTTAAGCATGGTCATCATCGGTGGCCTGCGGCTGTGCCTAAGGCAATATTTCATGGGCGACTGGTTCACTGCCGCGCAGCATGTGCCTTTCACCAACCGTGACGATGGGCTGACCAAAGTGGCCATTTACGGTGCCGGAGTCGCTGGTAATCAGCTGGTTGCAGCGCTACGCATGGGACGAGTCATGCGTCCGGTGGCATTTATCGATGACGATTCCGGTATATCCGACCGTTCGATTTCCGGGCTGCAAGTGTATAAGCCCAAACACATTCAACAAATGATTGACGTCACCGGGGCTCAGGAAATCCTTTTGGCCCTGCCGTCGTCCACCCGGGCGCGACGCCGGGAGATCTTGAATCTTCTTGAAGGTTTTCCACTGCATGTGCGAAGCGTGCCCAACTTCACCGATCTTGCCAGCGGTCGAGTCAAAGTTGAGGATATTCAGGAAGTTGATATTGCCGACTTGCTGGGCCGCGATTCCGTGCCTGCGCAACCCGATCTGCTAGCCCGGTGCATCAACGGCAAAACTGTCATGGTCACTGGGGCGGGAGGGTCGATTGGTTCGGAACTTTGTCGGCAGATCTTCGCGCTTCGGCCAACGACCCTGATTTTGTTCGAACACAGTGAGTTCAATCTTTACAACATCTTGTCGGAACTGGAACAGCGTGCTTCTCGTCAATCGGTGCCGGTCAGGTTGCTGCCGATCCTCGGATCAATTCGCCACCAGGATAAATTGCTGGACGTCATGAAAACCTGGAAGGTCGAGACGGTTTACCATGCTGCGGCCTACAAGCATGTGCCGATGGTGGAGCACAACATTGCTGAAGGTGTGCTGAACAATGTAATTGGCACGCTTAATACCGCTCAGGCTGCCTTGCAGTCCGGTGTTTCAAATTTTGTGCTGATTTCCACGGATAAAGCTGTCCGTCCAACAAACATCATGGGCAGCACCAAGCGCCTCGCGGAATTGACGCTTCAAGCCCTGAGCCGCGAGTTGGCTCCGGTTCTGTTCGGCGACAAAGCCAATGTGTCCCGGGTGAATAAAACCCGTTTCACCATGGTTCGTTTCGGTAACGTGCTGGGTTCTTCAGGTTCAGTGATTCCACTGTTTCACAGCCAGATCAGAACCGGTGGCCCACTGACCGTCACCCATCCGAAAATCACCCGCTATTTCATGACCATCCCCGAGGCGGCGCAACTGGTTATCCAGGCGGGATCAATGGGGCAGGGCGGCGATGTGTTCGTGCTGGATATGGGCGAACCGGTGAAAATCGTCGAACTGGCAGAAAAAATGATTCATTTGTCAGGCTTGAGTATCCGTTCCGAGCGTAATCCACACGGTGACATTTCTATAGAGTTCACCGGTTTGCGCCCGGGCGAGAAGCTCTACGAAGAGTTGCTGATCGGCGATAATGTCGCCGCTACCTCGCATCCGATGATCATGACGGCCAACGAAGATCATCTGTCTTGGGATGTGCTGAAGGCGCGATTGCATGAGCTGCTGATTGCCGTCGAGAAAGACGACTACTCCCGCGTTCGCCAGCTATTGCGTGAAACCGTGAGCGGTTACACCCCTGACGGCGAAATCGTTGACTGGATCTACCAGCAACGCCGTCTCGAACCCTGATTGTTTCACATCCTGTAACGGACACGTTTTTGACAGGTGGCGATCGTGATCTAAGTTTGGGGAGCAGCTTCGGAAAAGCTGCTTTCTCAAATGATGATGGAGCGTCACTTATGCGTAGCAGTTACTTTTACTCCCTGGTTTTTGCCTTGCTCACCAGCGCCTCGATCGCGGCGGTTGCGGCGCCTTTGGTCACAGCTGAACCACCGAAAACCTTACAGGTGATGGATGCTGCATCCGTTTCCAAAGGTGGGAAAGTCGATCTCAACGGGGCAGATGCGGCGACGCTGCAAAAGGAGCTGGCAGGCGTGGGTGAGGCGAAGGCCAATGCCATTGTTGCGTATCGCGAAACAAATGGTCCATTTGCGTCTGTGGATGAGCTGCTGGAAGTGAAGGGGATCGGCAAGGCGATTCTGGATCGCAACCGCGACAAGCTGGAAGTGAACTAAGCTGATTGTTCAACGCCAAGGGGCCGGTCATTGACCGGCCCTTTTTGCTTCCAGGTGGAGCACAACACAGGAGGGCGACAGCCTTTCCGTCGGGAAATAGAAAATTATGGCTGTCATATTGCCTTGAGATTATGCCTATAATAATTTCAGTCGCCACTGAAGCGTTCTGCTTTTTAGCGGTCGTTCATTCCTCACGCATCCCAGGAGTATCGTCATGAATTCCCCGAAATCCCAAGGCACGGCGCTGGTCACTGGCGCTTCTTCCGGCATCGGTGCGGTGTATGCCGAGCGGTTGGCGGCACGTGGTTTCGATCTGCTGCTGGTGGCTCGTGATCAGGAGCGCTTGGAGTCCGCTGCCATCAAGCTGCGGGACGCACATGGCGTTCAGGTTGAAGTGCTCAAGGCCGACCTGACGAAAAAGGATGATGTGATCAAGCTTGAGCAGCGTTTGCGCAGCGATTCCAGCATCACGCTACTGGTCAACAATGCTGGCGTAGCATCCAACGGATTGCTGGCCAACGCCGATCCCGATGAACTGGAGAAGCTGATCCAGCTGAATGTCACGACCCTGACCCGACTGGCTTCGGCCGCCGCCGCTGCCTTCACCAGCGCCGGGCGCGGCACGATCATCAACATTGCATCGGTGGTCGCCCTGTTTCCTGAGCGTTTCAATGCCACCTACAGTGCCAGCAAGGCTTATGTATTGAGCCTCTCCCAAACGCTGAATGCGGAACTCGAAGGCACAGGTGTCAAGGTGCAAGCGGTTCTGCCTGGAGTGACGCGCACCGAAATCTGGGAGCGTTCGGGTCTGGATGCCACCAATATTCCGGCGGAAATGGTCATGGAGGCGGGCGAGATGGTCGATGCCGCGCTGTCCGGCCTGGATCAGGGCGAATTGGTCACGATTCCTTCGCTGCCCGATGCCGGGGAATGGCAAGCCTTCGTCGCCGCGCGTCATGTGATGGCGCCCAATCTGTCCCATAGCTCTGCCGCCAGCCGATACAAGTAAATCAAGTCGAGAGAGGTCAACCCGATATGGATCAGCGTCGAGTAGTTGTCACGGGTATGGGCCTGGTATCGCCCTTGGGAAGCGGCGTCGAAGTTGTCTGGCAGCGCTTGCTGGCGGGGCGTTCGGGATTGCGAAACCTGCCGGAGGCGGTCATTGCCGATCTGCCGACCCGGGTCGGCGGCGTGGTGCCGACGATGGAGGAAGACGCCGAAGCGGGTTTCGATCCGGATCGGGCCACGCCGCCCAAAGAGCAGAAAAAAATGGACCGATTCATTCTGTTCGCGATGGAGGCTGCGCGGCAGGCGCTTGAACAGGCCGGCTGGCACCCGACCGAATCCCACGCTCAGGAGCGTACGGCCACCATCATTGGCTCCGGTGTCGGCGGCTTCGGCGCTATCGCCGATGCGGTACGCACGACCGACAGCCGTGGTCCGCGACGGTTGTCGCCGTTCACCATTCCCTCGTTTCTGGTCAATCTCGCCGCAGGGCATGTCTCGATCCAGCACGGTCTCAAGGGCCCGCTCGGCGCGCCGGTCACCGCGTGTGCCGCCGGCGTGCAGGCGATCGGTGATGCGGCCCGGCTGATTCGTGCCGGTGAGGCCGACATCGCGGTGTGCGGCGGTGCGGAAGCCTGTATCGATCGCGTCAGTCTTGCCGGATTTGCGGCCGCGCGTGCTTTATCCAGTGGCTACAACGATAAGCCCGAACGCGCATCGCGTCCGTTCGACAGTGGACGTGACGGTTTCGTGATGGGGGAGGGCGCCGGGCTGCTGGTGATCGAGTCGCTGGAGCACGCACTGGCGCGCGGCGCGCAGCCGTTGGTCGAACTGGTCGGCTATGGCACCAGCGCCGATGCCTATCACCTGACCGCCGGGCCGGAAGATGGCAGCGGCGCTCGCCGGGCGATGACACTGGCGCTGGCCCAGGCCGGTATCACGCCGGATCAGGTGCAGCATCTGAACGCGCATGCGACTTCGACGCCGGTGGGCGACCTCGGTGAGTTGGCCGCAATCAAGTCGGTGTTTGGTGCGCAAAACGCAATCGCCGTCACCTCGACCAAATCCGCGACGGGGCATCTGCTCGGTGCGGCGGGAGGTCTGGAAGCAATCTTCACGCTGTTGGCGATCCGCGATCAAATCGTTCCGCCGACCCTCAACCTGGAAAATCCCGATCCGGCCAGCGAAGGCGTGGACATCGTCCACGGTCAGGCGCGGTCGATGCCGATCGAGTATGCGCTGTCCAACGGGTTCGGCTTCGGCGGGGTCAATGCCAGCGTGCTGTTCAAGCGCTGGCAGGCTTAGTCTTCCGAGTGTTTGAGGTGTTCGCGGGTGACATCTAGGATCTGCTGCGCAAATTCAGGATTCGCGACACTGCGTGACAGCAGGAGCGCCCCGGCCAGCGTCGCCATGATGACGATGCTGCGCTCGGCGGCGTTCTCGCCTTCAAGGGTGCCTTCGATCTGGTCCAGGCGAGCCTTGAGTACTTCGTCGCTGGTCGGGCTCGGTTGGCCGCGCAACCCCAGCTCCGATGAAATGGTCAGCAGCGGGCAGCCTTCATGCGGCGTGGTCTGGTGCCACTCGGACAGGTAAGTGTCGATGAAGGCTTCCAGCGGTTTTTCTTGAGCGAAGAGTTCGGCACACAGCCCCGCGACCTGATCACCGGCTGCCTGCAGGGCTTTCTCCACGAGGTCGTCTTTCGATTTGAAATGCGAATAAAAGCCGCCATGGGTCAGGCCCAGCGCCTTCATCAATGGCTGCAGTCCGGTCGCACCAATGCCGTCCTTGCGAAACCGCTCGGACGCTTCCTTGATAATGCGCTGATGGGTCTGGGCTTTATGATCCTGCGAGTAACGCATTTAAACTCTCCGCAACAAGAGCGCCATCTTAACCAATGCAAATTGAATGGTGACTGTACTTCTACTTCTAAAAAATAGTCCGGTGACTCCGACATGTTCGTAACAGCCATCAGCGGTTGGCACGGATAGTGGTTGCAGCTTGCAAAGTTGCCATCACTTGAGGAGCAGGAGAATCATGTACAAAGACTACCCGGCCGCCTATCAGGTCAGCAAAGGCTCGGCGTTGCAGGTCGATACACCTTTCTATGAACGGATTCGCGACCGCAAGGACGGGCGCACGCTGATCGAGCAATTCGAGGTGCCGATCCGCACCGGCCGCGCCTGGCACGTGCCGGCGGGGCATGTGTTTCGCGTCACCACACCGGTCGGGCCCCAGGTGGGCGATTTCAATGTGTGGAACGCACACGATCCACGTGAACGGATGTGGGCGGCGCGCACCCGGCAATTGCAGGGCGCGCATGTCAGCACCCACGATCGGTTGTGGTCGAACCTGCCTTTCCTGCGACCTCTGGTGACCATCACCGATGACAGCTTGGCCGACTATGGCATCGACGAGCACGGCGGGCGCCTGCACGATTTGCTCGGCACGCGCTGCGATCCTTATGTGAACAAAATGCTCACCGGCGAGGATTTCCATCATCACTGCCATTCCAACCTGACCCGCGCCGTGTTGCCCCATGGCCTGACCGAGTTCGATGTGCATGACGTGCTGAACATCTTCCAGTGCACCGGTCTGAATCACGATGACCTGTATTTCATGAAGGCCTGCCCGGCGCAGAAGGGCGATTATCTTGAGTTCTTCGCCGAAATCGACTTGCTGTGCGCGTTGTCGACTTGTCCCGGTGGTGATCTGTCACTGGCGATGTGGGGGCCGGACGCGCAGGATCCGCTGACGGTATGCCGCCCGCTCGGGGTGGAGATCTATCGTCTGGACGATGCGCTGCTCGAAGGCTGGAGCCAGCCTGAACGTGCGGCGTACAAAGGCCTGCATGGCTTGCACATTGCCAAGGCCGAGTGGGAAAAGTAATCGCCACAAAAACAAACCCCGCCGATTCAGGCGGGGTTTTCGTTCAGCGGTCCTGCGCGTCCTTGATGTCCGCTTCGGCGTTGCGTTCAGCGACGCGCTTGCGTTGTTCTTCGGTCAGTTCGACCTTGTTGGCGGTGTCTCGCAACATCATCAGACCGCCGACGATCGAGCCGATTGCAACGACCAGAATCAACCAGGCATACCAGGGCATAACGGCTCTCCTTAAAGGCAGGTCGACGGGCGAGGGTTTCGCCGTGCAACGCTGCATACCACTTTGAGCGAAGTGCATTCGCAGTGGTTCCATTCTAGGCCGGTTATGCCCCTGGCGGTTTACAGTCCGGTGAGCATGGCATCTGCCGGGGCATTGGCGCGCAATTGGCCGGTCAACAGGAAGTAGCCGAAACCGACCGCCATGAAGCCGAGGAAGATCAGCCCGATCAGCGCATTGAACCAGGCCATCGCCACCAGACACACCACCGCCAGCACCAATGCAATCAGGGGAATCAGCGGGTAGCACGGCGCGCGGAAGGTGCGTTCCAGATTCGGTTCGGACTTACGCAGTTTGAACAGGCTGAGCATGCTCATGATGTACATCACGATTGCGCCGAACACGGCCATGGTGATCATCGCGGCAGTGAGGGTCATGCCGCCGAGGTTGATCAGGCCGTCGCTGTAGATCGCTGCGATACCGATCACGCCGCCGGCGATGATCGCCCGGTGCGGGGTCTGGAAGCGCGACAGTTTCGCCAGCGAGGCGGGCAGATAACCGGCGCGGGCGAGGGCGAAGAACTGCCGCGAGTAGCCAAGAATGATCCCGTGGAAACTCGCCACCAGCCCGAACAGACCAATCCACACCAGCATGTGCAGCCAGCCGGAGTTGTCGCCGACCACGGCTTTCATTGCCTGAGGCAGCGGGTCGTTGATGTTCGACAGGGTGCGCCAGTCGCCGACGCCGCCGGCAAAGAACATCACGCCCATCGCCAGCAACACCAACGTCAGAATGCCGCTGATGTAGGCCTTGGGAATCGTGCGTTTCGGGTCCTTGGCTTCTTCGGCCGCCATGGCTGCGCCTTCGATGGCGAGGAAGAACCAGATCGCAAACGGAATCGCCGCGAACATCCCGGCAATCGCCGGGGCGCCGAAAATGTCCGAGCCGGCCCAGCCATTCAGCGCGAAGTTGCTGAAGCTGAACGCCGGGGCGACCACACCCATGAACACCAGCAACTCAGCGACGGCCAGGACGCAGACGATCAGTTCGAAGGTCGCGGCCAGTTTCACCCCGAGAATGTTCAGACCCATGAACACGATGTACGCGCCGACCGCCGCGTGTTTCGGATCGAGGGCCGGAAACTGCACGTTCAGGTACGCGCCAATCGCCAAGGCGATTGCAGGCGGAGCAAAGACGAATTCGATCAGCGTCGCCAGCCCGGCGATCAATCCGCCTTTTTCACCGAAGGCGCGGCGACTGTAGGCGAACGGCCCGCCCGCGTGGGGGATCGCCGTGGTCAATTCGGTGAAGCTGAAGATGAAACAGGTGTACATGGTCGCGACCATGAACGAAGTCACCAGGAAACCCAGGGTTCCCGCGACGCCCCAGCCGTAACTCCAGCCGAAGTACTCCCCGGAAATCACCAGCCCCACCGCGATGCCCCACAGGTGCAAGGTGCCCAGCGTGGGTTTGAGTTGTGTGTTCATGCGTTTGCTCCCTGAACGGTTTGGAAAGCTCGGGGAAGGGCGTGTGCAGTGGGCGTGCCATTTTGTATTGGTGGGTCGTAATGGGATGAAAGCTGTCGTATCGGGGATGTTCGCGGCGCAATGCCCACAAAATTGTGCGCCAGTTGGGTGCGATGTTGTCTGCGCTGCCGTCTTCGCGGGCAAGCCCGCTCCCACAGGTATCAGCGGTGTCTGGGCGCGCGCATTTCAAGTTGTGGGAGTGGGCTTGCCCGGGAAGAGGCCCGTCCACACGACGCAAAACTTTGCTGTAACGCCCGCGTAAACCCACTCTTTACGCTTTCTTTATGCCCCGCCCACACCCTCGCTCTCGTTCCTTTACAGCCTCCTTTCCGACAATGCCTCCACACGCGGCAATACGCCGTAACACGGAGATCTTCCATGAGCGTTCTGGACGGGGTGTCACTGCTGCTGGCAGTGGGGCTGTTCATTTATCTGTTGGTTGCGCTGTTGCGCGCGGATCGGACTTAGGAGCGGCTATGCACAGTTATGACTATTGGCTGATCCTCGCATTCTTCGCGGTGGTCTTGCTGCCGGCGCCGTTCCTCGGGCGCTTCTACTACAAGGTGATGGAGGGCCAGCGTACCTGGCTGACGCCGATTCTCGGCCCGGTCGAACGTGGCTGTTACCGCATCGCCGGGGTCAATCCGCAGGACGAACAGAGCTGGCAGAAGTACACGCTGGCGCTGCTGGCGTTCAACCTCGCCGGTTTTCTGCTGCTGTTCGCGATCCTGCTGTTCCAGGATCACCTGCCGCTGAACCCGCAAAACCTGCCGGGCCAGGAGTGGACCCTGGCGTTCAACACCGCCGTCAGTTTCATGACCAACACCAACTGGCAGGCCTACAGCGGCGAAGCGTCGCTCAGCTACCTGAGCCAGATGGTCGGCCTCACCGTGCAGAACTTCGTCAGCGCCGCCACCGGCCTCGCTGTACTGGTTGCGCTGTGCCGTGGCATCGGGCGCAAGTCCACCAAAACCCTCGGCAACTTCTGGGTAGACATGACCCGCGCCACCCTCTACGGCTTGCTACCGCTGTGCCTGCTGCTGGCGCTGTACCTGGTGTGGCAGGGCGTGCCGCAAACCTTCGCGCAATACGTGAATGCTGTGACGATGCAGGGCGTTGATCAGGTGATCCCGCTCGGCCCGGCCGCCAGCCAGATTGCGATCAAGCAACTGGGCACCAACGGCGGTGGTTTCTTCGGCGTCAACTCGGCGCATCCGTTCGAGAACCCGACCGCCTGGAGCAACCTGTTCGAAGTTGCGTCGATCATCCTGATCCCGGTGGCGCTGGTGTTCACCTTCGGCCACTACGTGAAGGATCTGCGTCAGAGCCGCGCCATCATCGGCTGCATGCTCGCGCTGTTCATCATCGGCGGCGCCACTTCGCTGTGGGCCGAGTATCAACCGAACCCTGCCTTGAACAACGTCGCCGTCGAGCAGACCGCGCCGCTGGAAGGCAAGGAAGCGCGCTTCGGCACCACTGCCACTGTTCTTTGGTCGGTGACCACCACCGCGGCGTCGAACGGTTCGGTCAACGGCATGCATGACAGCCTCAACCCGCTCACCGGGATGGTCGCGCTGGTGAACATGATGGTCGGCGAAGTGATCTTCGGCGGCGTCGGCGCGGGGCTCTACGGCATGTTGCTGAACGTGCTGATCGCGGTGTTCCTCGCCGGCCTGATGATCGGCCGCACCCCGGAATACCTCGGCAAGAAACTCCAGGCCCGTGAAGTGCAACTGCTGGTCGTCACCCTGCTGGTCATGCCGGTCGGCGTGCTGGTGCTGGGCGCGATTGCCGCGAGCCTGCCGGGCCCGGTGGCGGCGGTGAGCAACCCCGGCCCGCACGGTTTCAGTCAGTTGCTCTACGCCTACACCTCGGCCAGTGCCAACAATGGTTCGGCATTCGGCGGCTTCGGCGCCAACACTGCGTTCCACAACCTGATGCTCGGCTTGGGCATGCTGATCGGCCGCTTCGGTTACATCCTCCCGGTACTGGCCCTGGCCGGCAGCCTGGCGATGAAGAAAACCGCACCGATCGGCCAGAACAGCTTTCCGACCCACGGCCCGCTGTTCGTGACCCTGTTGACCGTGACCATTTTGCTGGTGGGCGGCCTGACCTTTTTGCCGACCCTCGCACTGGGCCCAATCGCCGAACATCTGAGCATGGGCTTCTAAGGAGTCAATGATGAATATGCCCGCAATCAAGCCCGCCGCCGTCAAGGCGCCGGAACAAGCGAAAACCGCGATCAGCGCCCTGTGGCGTCCGGCGCTGGTGCAAGCGTTCGTCAAGCTCGACCCGCGGCAGTTGCAGCGCTCGCCGGTGATGCTGGTGGTCGAACTGACGGCGATCCTGACCACCGTGCTGTGCTTCATTCCCGACAGCAGCGTGCCGACCTTCGTTGCTGCGCAAATCGCCCTGTGGCTGTGGTTCACCGTGCTGTTCGCCAACTTCGCCGAAGCGCTCGCCGAAGGTCGCGGGAAGGCCCGCGCCGACAGCCTCAAGGCTGGCAGCGAAGGCCTGAGCGCCCGACGCAAACTGGCCAACGGCAGCTTCCAGGTCGTGCCAGCCACTAGCCTGCGCAAGGGTGATGTGGTGCGCGTCGAAGCCGGGGAAATGATCCCGGGTGACGGCGAGGTTATCGAAGGCATCGCGGCTGTTAACGAAGCCGCGATCACCGGTGAATCGGCTCCGGTGATCCGCGAGTCCGGTGGCGACCGCTCCGCCGTCACCGGCAACACCCGGCTGGTGTCCGACTGGCTGCTGGTGAAGATCACCGCCAATCCAGGTGAATCGACCCTCGACCGCATGATCGCGCTGGTCGAAGGCGCCAAACGCCAGAAGACCCCGAACGAAGTGGCGCTGGACATCCTGCTGATCGGCCTGACCCTGATCTTTCTGCTGGTGGTCGTGACCCTGCAACCGTTCGCCCACTTCGCCAACGGCAGCCTGCCGCTGGTGTTCCTGGTGGCGTTATTGGTCACGCTGATTCCGACCACCATCGGCGGTCTGCTGTCGGCGATCGGTATCGCCGGGATGGATCGTCTGGTGCGCCTTAACGTGATCGCCAAATCCGGTCGTGCGGTGGAAGCGGCGGGTGACGTGCATGTGTTGCTGCTGGACAAGACCGGCACCATCACTTTCGGCAACCGTCGTTGCAGCGCGGTGTATGCGGCGCCGGGTGTGAATGCCCGTGAGCTGGCCGAAGGCGCGCTATTCGCCTCGCTGGCCGACGAAACTGCCGAAGGCAAGTCCATCGTCGAGTACCTGCGCGGCTCCAATCCGCAGCCGGAACCGGCGCCGGAGACCCTGACTGCCGTGCCGTTCAGTGCGGAAACCCGTTTGTCCGGTGTCGACTACCAGGGCCGTGTATTCCGCAAGGGCGCGGTGGATTCGCTGCTGGCCTTCCTCGGTCAACAACGCAAGGATCTGGCCCCGGCGCTATCCCGGGAAATCGACAAGATCGCCCAGAGCGGCGGTACCCCGTTGCTGGTCTGCGCCGACGGCAAACTGCTCGGGGCGATCCACCTGAAAGACGTGGTCAAGCCGGGTATCCGCGAGCGTTTCGCCGAGCTGCGCAAGCTGGGGATCCGCACGGTGATGGTCACCGGCGACAACCCGCTGACTGCTGCCGCGATTGCTGCTGAAGCAGGCGTCGACGACGTGCTGGCCGAAGCGACACCTGAGAAGAAACTGGCGCGCATCCGTCACGAGCAGAACGACGGTCGGCTGGTCGCGATGTGCGGCGATGGCGCCAACGACGCACCGGCGCTGGCCCAGGCTGACGTCGGCATGGCGATGAACGACGGCACACAAGCCGCGCGTGAGGCGGCCAACATGGTCGACCTCGACAGCGACCCGACCAAGCTGCTGGACGTGGTGCAGATCGGCAAGGAATTGCTGGTGACTCGCGGCGCGCTGACGACTTTTTCCATCGCCAACGACGTGGCCAAGTACTTCGCGATCCTGCCGGCGCTGTTTGCCGCGATCTACCCGCAATTGGGCGTGCTGAACATCATGCACTTGAGCAGTCCGCAGAGCGCGATTCTGTCGGCCATTGTGTTCAACGCCCTGATCATCGTTGTGCTGATTCCCTTGGCCCTGCGCGGTGTGCGGGTGCAGGCGGCGAGTGCGGCGGCGCTGCTGCGGCGCAATTTGCTGATCTATGGTCTGGGCGGGATTCTGGTGCCGTTCGTGGGGATCAAGGCGATCGACATGCTGTTGACGGCGTTGCATCTGGTTTGAGTGAGCGGTGTTTGCTGGATCTCTACACGGCTTGAGATCCAGCCCTCATCGGAACGCCGCCCGCCTAACCCTCTCCCGGAGGGAGAGGGGACTGACCGAGATATTTGTAAGAGCTACATCGACCTGAGATATCGAGCCGAACTCAGGATTTGAAAAGCACAAAGATCGGCTCCCTTTCCCCCTCGCCCCTTTGGGGGAGAGGGCTGGGGTGAGGGAGAGGGATCTTCCTGACACCCCACCAAAGTTTGCCCAATGAATTCGAGGATTTTGAAATGTCCACAATGTTACGTCCGGCCCTGAGCCTGCTGGTGCTGATGACCCTGGTCACCGGCGTTGCCTATCCACTGGTGGTGACCGGCGTTGCCCAGGTTGCCTTCCCCGAGCAGGCCAACGGCAGTCTGGTGCGCGACGCCGAAGGCAAGGTGCGTGGCTCCTCGCTGATCGCTCAGGATTTTGTCGGCGATGCCTGGTTCCATCCGCGTCCATCGGCCGGTGCCTTTGCCACCGTGTCGAGCAGCGCGAGCAACCTGTCGCCAAGCAATCCGGCGTTGGCCACTCGAGTGATCGATGACGCCAACAAGCTGCAGGTGCCCGGTCAGGGCCCGGTGCCGCTGGCGCTGTTGACCACCTCCGGCAGCGGTCTCGATCCGCACTTGCCACCGGCGGCGATTGCCTATCAACTGGCGCGTGTCGCGGCCGCGCGCAATGTGCCGGTGGCGACCTTGCAGCAACTGCTGGACGCGCACATCGAACAGCCGCTGGTGGGCCCGCCGGTGGTGAATGTGCTGGCGCTGAACATGGCGCTGGAAAAGCTCTGAGTCGGTGGCGCGGCCAATCGCTGGCAAGCCAGCTCCCACAGGAGCACGCATTCCCCATGTGGGAGCTGGCTTGCCAGCGATGACGGCAGTCCAGGCAATACACAAACATCAGGAAGAGAGCTTCAAGCATGAGTGACTCCGGCCGTGCCGACGCGCTGTTAGCAGACTTGCCCCGCGACGGACGCGGCCGGCTCAAGGTTTTCCTCGGCGCCGCGCCGGGCGTGGGCAAGACCTACGCGATGTTGCAGGCGGCCCACAGCCAATTGCGCCAGGGCGTGAAAGTCATCGCCGGGGTGGTCGAAACCCACGGCCGCGCCGAAACCGAAGCGCTGCTTGGCGGCTTGCCGCAACTGCCGCTGGTGCGCTCGGAATACCGCGGTGTGACGCTCGAAGAAATGGACCTCGATGGCCTGCTCGCGGCCAAGCCGAAACTGGTGCTGGTCGACGAGCTGGCTCACAGCAACGCCCCCGGCAGTCGTCACGCCAAACGCTGGCAGGACATTCAGGAACTGCTCGCCGCCGGCATCGACGTGTACACCACGGTCAACGTCCAGCACCTGGAAAGTCTCAACGATCAGGTGCGCGGCATCACCGGCGTGCAGGTGCGCGAAACCCTGCCGGACTGGGTGCTGCAAGAGGCCTACGAACTGCTGCTGATCGACCTGCCGCCCCGCGAACTGCTCGAGCGCCTGCGCGAAGGCAAGGTCTACGTGCCGGAGCAGGCACGCGCCGCGATCGATGCATTTTTTACCCAGACCAACCTCACCGCGCTGCGCGAACTGGCGATGCAGACCGCTGCCGCGCAAGTCGATAACGATCTCGCTCAGGGCTATCGTCAGCTTGGCCAGGCCGCGCCAGCGGTGCGCGGGCGCTTGCTGGTCGGCGTCGATGGCGATGCCCAGGCTGAACGGCTGGTGCGTCACGCCAGTCGGGTGGCCCAGCGTCGGCATTTGCCGTGGAGTCTGGTGCACGTCGACAACGGCAGTGTGCGTGACGAGCAATCGCGCCTGCGCCTGCAAAGCGCCCAGCAACTGGCGGAACGCCTCGGCGGCGAAGTGGTGCTGCTGCGGGCCGGCGAGGTGGCGAAAACCCTGATCCAGCATGCGGCGGAACGGCGGGCGAGTCTGGTGCTGGTTGGTCAGTCGCGGCCGCGCCTGCGCAGGCGTCTGTTCGGTGGTGGGCTGGCGGCGCGTTTGCTGCGTCAGGCCCATGGTCTGGAAATCAACGTGCTGGACAGTGATCAGGAACAGCATCAACCGCGCCCGCGTGTCGCGCCGACGCTGGTGTGGTTCGACTACGCGCTGGCGCTGGTCGCGACGCTGTTGGCCAGTGCACTGGCGTGGGCGGTCTCCAGCGTGCTGCCGTTGCCGAATATCTCGCTGGTGTTTCTTGCGGCGGTGCTTCTGGTGGCGGTGCGCAGCAGTCTCGGCCCGGCGCTGGCCTGTGCGGCGCTGTCGTTTCTGACCTATGACTTTCTGTTCATTCCGCCGAATTTCTCCTTCAGCATCCAGCGCGAAGAAGACGTGCTGACCTTGCTGTTCTTCCTGCTGATGGCGGCGCTCACCGGTAACCTCGCAGCGCGTCAGCGGCGGCAATTGCAGGCGCTGCGCGATACCCAGGAAGAAACCACCGAACTGCTCGACCTGTCGCGCAAACTCACCGCCGCCACCGACCGTCAGGCCGTGGTCAGCGCCGCAGCCCAACACCTCAATGGCTGGAGCGATCTGCAACTGTGCCTGCTCAATCGCGACGGGCAGGGCGGTTGGAAAGTCGAAACCGGCGGGCCGCTGCAATTCACTGAATCCGAGCGCGCCGCCGCCGACTGGGCCTGGCAACACGATCAACCGGCGGGCATGGGCACCGGTACGTTGCCGTTCGGGCGCTGGTGGTGGTGGCCACTGTCGGTGGAGGACGGACCGCTGGCGCTGCTCGGTGTGTGTGCCAAAGAGGGCCAGACCCTGAGCGGCCAACGTCGTCGTTTGCTGACCGCGTTGAGTCAGCCCCTGGCTCAAGCATTGGCCCGGGCGCAACTCGCCGATGACCTGGAAGCCGCGCGTCTGCACGGTGAAACCGAACAATTGCGCAGCGCCTTGCTGGCCTCGGTGTCCCACGATCTGCGCACGCCGCTGACCTCGATGCGCGGCAGCATCGACAGCCTGCTGGCCCTCGGCGAAGCGATCCCGCTGGAGGATCGCCGCGAGCTGCTCGAAGGCACCCGCGATGAAGCCGAACGTCTCGACCGCTACATCCAGAACCTGCTGGACATGACCCGTCTCGGCCACGGCGCCCTGAAGCTGGCGCGGGACTGGGTGTCGCCGGCGGACATCGTCGGCAGTGCGCTCAATCGTCTGCGGGCGGTGTTGTCGTCGTTGCAAGTGAGCACCGATGTACCGGCCGAGTTGCCGCTGCTTTACGTGCATGCCGCGCTGATCGAGCAGGCGCTGGTCAACGTGCTGGAAAACGCCGCACGCTTCTCGCCATCCCACGGTCGTTTGCAACTGCGCGCCGGGGTGGATGACAGCGAAGTGTTTTTCTCGGTCAGCGATGAAGGACCGGGGATTCCGGTCGATGAGCGAGCGAAGATTTTCGACATGTTCTACACCGCCGCCCGGGGTGATCGCGGCGGGCAGGGCACGGGGCTGGGGCTGGCGATCTGTCAGGGCATGGTCGGCGCCCATGGCGGGCGGATCAGTGTCGGCGACGGTATCGACGGGCGCGGCACCTGCATCACCCTGCACCTGCCGTTGCAGACGCAACCGGGGATGGACGGTGAAGCCTGATCCGCGCTGCGCTACTCTCTTGCCACTCTTTCGTGTTGATGTGAACTCATGAGCCAGACCGCGACCATTTTGGTCATCGATGACGAACCGCAGATCCGCAAGTTCCTGCGCATCAGCCTCGCTTCCCAGGGCTACAAAGTGCTGGAGGCCGGCACTGGCGCCGAGGGCCTGGCCCAGGCGGCGCTGAACAAACCCGATCTGCTGGTGCTCGACCTCGGCCTGCCGGACATGGACGGCCAGCAGGTACTGCGCGAGTTTCGCGAATGGGCCACGGCGCCGGTGTTGGTGTTGTCGGTGCGTGCCAGCGAGGGGCAGAAAGTCCAGGCGCTGGATGGCGGGGCCAATGACTACGTGACCAAGCCGTTCGGCATTCAAGAGTTTCTCGCCCGGGTGCGCGCGTTGCTGCGTCAGGCACCGGCCGGCGAAGCGCAGCAGGCCGCGTTGAATTTCGGCCCGCTGACCGTGGACCTGGCGTATCGCCGGGTGCTGCTGGACGGCGTTGAAGTTGCCCTGACCCGCAAGGAATACGCAGTGCTGGCGCAACTGGCGCGGCATCCGGGGCGGGTAATCACCCAGCAGCAATTGCTCAAGGACATCTGGGGCCCGACTCACACCGAGGACAGCCACTACCTGCGGATCGTGGTCGGGCATTTGCGGCAGAAGCTGGCAGACGATCCGACCCGGCCACGCTTTATCGTGACCGAGGCGGGTGTCGGTTATCGGTTGTTGAGCGAGAGCAGTCTTTAGTTCTGCTCGCTCTCGTAGCGATCCAGCGTATCCCGGGCAATCTCCCGGCCCAGCGCGATCAATTCGGGCGCCTTGTAGAACTCGAAGAACCGGCATACCCGCTTCGGCACGTTGATCAGGATGTCCGGCGGATACCCGGCGATCTTGTACTGCGCCAGCGAGGTCTGCATCACCTCGAAACTCTGGTTGATCAGATCAAGCAATGAAGCCGGCCCGACGTTATCGACGATGAACGATCCGGTGGCGGATTTCGGTGCGCCATCGCGCTCTGGCGCGGCGGCCGGTTGCTGGGCTTCCGGCTCCGCGCCTTCGACCCAAGGATTGATGTCCGCCGCTTCGGCACGCAGCGCTTCCTGTTCCAGCATCAGCAATTGCTCGGCCTGTTTGCGGCGGAACGGCATCTTCGAGCCCAGCGAATTGATCAGGCTGTCGAAGCGCGTGCGGAACGCGGCGGGGCGCTGGATCACCGGCAGTTTGTAATGGCGCTGGTTGGTCGAGTTGAGATTGACCGCGATAATCAGGTCGCAGTGGCTCGATACCACCGGCACGATCGGTAACGGGTTGAGAATGCCGCCGTCCACCAGCATCCGGTTGCCTTGCATCACCGGGGTGAACAGGCTGGGAATCGCCGCCGAGGCGCGCATGGCCTGATGCAGACAGCCTTCCTGAAACCAGATTTCCTGTTGGTTGGTGAGGTCGGCGGCCACCGCCGTATAGGGGATGCGCAGGTCTTCGATGTTGATCTCGCCGACGATCTTGCGGATCTGGCCGAAGACTTTTTCGCCGCGGATCGCACCGAGGCGGAAGCTGACGTCCACCAGGCGCAGCACGTCGAGGTAATCCAGGCTTTCGATCCAGTTGCGGTATTCGTCGAGCTTGCCGGCGGCGTAGATCCCGCCGACCACGGCCCCCATGGAACAGCCGGCAATACAACTGATGTCATAGCCCCGTCGTTCGATCTCTTCAATGACCCCGATATGGGCATAGCCCCGGGCGCCACCGGAGCCCAGCACCAGTGCGACACGCTTTTTCATCAAACTTCCTCCCGACAAGGTTGCACAATGCACCCATCGAGGGCCGGGCTTCAATCGTCGGGGTCGCTCGGGGCGGCGATGGCGTCGTTTTTTCGATACTTCATGACCCGTCGGCGTTATCTTTTGCAGAGCGGTGCAAATGCGGGACACAAGGCACTTTTTCGCTGGCGCACCGTCTTACCTGCACGACTGTTGACCTATCTTTGAGGTGTGAGTGATGAAAGCCTGGATCTGTGTGCCGTTGATGGCTCTGGCATTGGCCGGTTGCGCCGGCAAGACTGCTTACCGCGACAGCTGCGGCAGCCAGCTGGACGCGGCGTGGCATGAACTGGATCTGGCCAAGGCCGAAGGTTTCGCCGGTACGGTCAGTTACTCCAAGGCGTTGTCTTTGCTGACAGCCGCCAAAACCCAGCAGCAATTCGAGGGCTTCGAAGGCTGCACCAAGAAAGCCGAAAAAGCACGTTTCTACATTCGCGAGTCCCGCGCCGGGCGCTAAGCTGCTGACGTAGCGCAAGGGCAGGTCGCTTGCGCCGGCGCACACTCGTGCAAAGTCATTGAATTCAGGAGCAAGCGATGTCTGCGTTGGTTGATCAGCTGGTGGCTCATGTCCTGAGCCTCGAAGTGCGGCTGCTGGCCTGTCAGGCGCGTCTGACCGCGCGGACCGACCCTGAAGCGCTGCACGACCTGCGCACCACCGTACGGCGCTTGCGCAGTCTGTTGCGACCGTTGCGCGGCTTGCCCGGTGTCGAACAGCTGGAAAGCGCGGCGGCCAGCGTCGGGCAACTGACCACGCCGTGGCGCGACCGCGAGGTGCTGGCGGCCTGGCTGATCAAACATGATCAGCCGGAAGCTGCACAGCGCCGGATGGCGCAAATGGCCGAGGCGTACCCGACGCTGGCGGCCAGCGCCGAAGTGGCGTCGCTGTTGATGATCCTCGATGCCTTTCCGCGTTTCCTGCGCGCGTCCCAGCGCCAGGGATTGCTCAAGCGCCTGGACAAGCGCATTGAAAAACGTCTGGGCAAACAATGGAAGAACCTCGACGTGGCGCTGCACGACCCGGCCCACGACCGTCATCGCCTGCGCCTGCTGATCAAGCGCGTGCGTTACGGCATCGAGGCCTACCCGGAACTGGATCGTCTGCCGGAAGCCGCATTGTCCCGTTTGAAATCCGCACAAGGCGCACTCGGTGACTGGCACGATTGCTGGCAATGGCTGGCCCGCGCCGAGCTGGAGCTGGATCTGCAACCCTGCGTCGCCACCTGGCAGGCGACCATGGCCAAGGCCGAAATCAAGGCCGACCGGGTGCTGGAAAAGCTCAGCGCGGCCTGCTTCAGGTCCTGAAACCCGCTGGCGCGCAGCACCGCTGTCTTATCTGTCAGTCTCTTTGACCGGAATGGACGCTGCGCCGCTCTGCCGTGCTGGTTAAGATCCGGTCATTCCCTTTTTCGTGTCCGAGGTTTCCATGCGCTTTTGCGATCTGATCGATGCTGTCCGTCGTCAACCGGAGGTCACGATTCCGGCGGAGTGGGGCCAGGGCCGGGCCAGCTTTGGCGGCTTGGTGGCCGCGCTGCAGTTTGAAGTGATGCGCACTAAAGTGTCGGCCGATCGACCGGTGCGTTCGCTGGCGATCACCTTTGTCGGCCCGATTGAGCCCGAAGTGCCGGTGAGCTTTGAAGTCGAGGTGTTGCGCGAAGGCAAGGCAGTCAGCCAGGTGCTGGGGCGCGCCGTGCAGAACGGTCAGGTAGTGACGATGGTGCAAGGCAGCTTCGGGGCCTCGCGTCCGTCGGAAGTGGCGGTTGAAGCCTATCCCGCGCCGGAGATGAAGCACTGGGACGACTGTCAGGAACTGCCGTACATCAAAGGCGTAACCCCCGAGTTCATGCGTCATCTGGCGATGCGCTGGAGTGTCGGCGGCATGCCGTTCACCGGCACTCAAGCGCGGCTGATGGGCGGCTGGGTGCGCTTGCGCGGGGATGTGAAGGAAGAACCGGTCAACGAAGCGCACCTGCTGGCGCTGGTCGATGCCTGGCCACCCGCGCTGTTGCCGTACCTGAAGAAACCGGCACCGGGCAGCACCCTGACCTGGACCATCGAATTCGCTCAGCCGTTACGGGATTTGAGTACGCTGGATTTTTGCCAATACCTGGCGGACATCGAGTATGCGGCTGACGGTTATGGTCACGTCGCCGCCAAGCTGTGGAGCGCGAAGGGTGAACTGATTGCCATGAGTCGGCAGACGGTGACGATCTTCGCCTGACTCAATGGCGGCGATGGCGTTCACGCCAGGCGCGAAACCAGCCGCCACTGAGGAAGAACCGCGGAAACGTCAGGAACTGCTCGACCAGCAGCCGCGAGACAGCGTCCTTGCGATCACTGAACGGCTCGGAGGCTTGCGCCTCCAGGCTGTGACCATGGCGCTGCAGACCCAGCGCCGCGATGATGCCGATCACGCCGATCGCCACGCTGGCCAGACTCAGGCTGAACACACCCGAGACGATCAACAGAAACGCGACGATGAACAGCGGCACGGCAATCAGATGCAGCACCAGATTGGTCGGGTGCTGATGGTTGTTCGGGTACGCGCGCCATTGCCACGCGGGAAGGTTGGGGTGACGTTTGCCCATGTTGCTGCTCCTCGATCCATGTTTGGTACATGGTTGAAGAATAGGCCCGGGCAGCGAGGGCGGCGAATCAAGGTTGGCTATTGAAGTGATAGGGACAATGGTCTTATTTGATGCTGTTTCTGCTGACGCCATCGCGGGCAAGCCCGCTCCCACACGGGATTGTGAACGCCGCTGAGTCTACTGTGGGAGCGGGCTTGCCCGCGATGAGGCCCTTAAAGTTTCAACTGCCCAATCGCCTTGTTGAGTTCCCCGGCCAGCGTCGCTAACTCGTTACTGGTGGTCGCCGAATCCACGGTCTGTTGCACGGTGTTTTCGGTCACATCACGAATGCTCACTACCGCGCGGTTCATCTCTTCGGCCACCTGGCTCTGCTGCTCCGCCGCCACCGCAATCTGCGTGTTGCTCTCACGCATCTGCGCCACCGCACCGGTGATTTCCGCCAGTGCTTCTCCCGCCTCTTGCGCCTGCTGCACGCAGTCGTCGGCCTTGTACGAACTCTCCTGCATGAAGTCCACCGCATCTCGGGTGCCTGCCTGCAACGCCGAGACCATGGTGGTGATTTCATCGGTGGAAGTCTGCACGCGCTTGGCGAGGTTGCGCACCTCGTCGGCGACCACCGCGAACCCGCGACCCATTTCCCCGGCACGCGCCGCTTCGATCGCGGCGTTAAGTGCGAGCAGATTGGTCTGTTCGGCGATGCTGTGGATCACGCTGACCACGCCGTTGATCTTCTGGCTGTCCTCGGCCAGGCGCTGGATCATCTCGGCAGTCTGCTGCACGCCGCTGGACAGACCGGCAATCGAATGCTGGACGCGGGTCACCACTTGCTGGCCGCTGCCGGCCAGGCCATCGGCGGTCTGCGACAGGTCGCGTGTGGCGCCGGCATGCTGGGCGATGTGGTAGACGGTGGCGGTCATTTCGTTGATCGCCGTGGCGGCCTGATCGGTTTCGCTCTGCTGGCCGAGCATGCCGTGACGCACCTCGTTCATGCTTGATGCCAGCCGCGCGGCGCCGACGTCGAGTTGCCGCGCGGTGTTGGCCACGGTGGTCACCACTCGCTGGTAACCGGCCTGCATCGCATTGAACGCATTGGCCATCTGCCCGACTTCATCCTTGCACGCCAGCGGCACCCGGGCGGCGAGGTCGCCGGTTTTCTCCACGTGCAGCATCACGTCCTTGAGAGTGTTGAGCTGGCTGAGCAGGAAACGGATCAGCAACTGTGAAGCGCCGAGCATCGCCAGCATCAGGATGAACACTGCCACCGCGTAGTTGGCGAAACGCTCGCTGAACACCTGGCTGAGGCTGGGGGCGTAGGCGATCACGGCGACCTGCTGGCCATCGGCGCGGCTGAAGACCTCGGCGCCGAGCAGCGGATTTTCGCCGAATAATGGCAAGTGACTGATCTCGATCCAGCCGCTGCTGTCGGTGATCTCCAGCAGCGGTTGATCGTTGAGGCGCGGCGCTTCACCGCGTTTGAAGGTCAGTACCTGATCGGATTTGGGCAGCGCCTGCCCGGTCGGCCAGGCCTTTAGCAATTGCGCCTGGGCCTGGGCCGAGGTTTGCGCGGCGTGGCTGCGGGCCTGTTGTTCGAGCTGCACGGCGTACAGCACCAGCAACAGGGTGGTGACAAAGGCGACCGCGTTGACCGCCCAGAATTTGTATTTCAGCGAGATATTGCTAAGCCAGGCACCCATGGAGGTCTTCTCTGATAGCGGAAACAGTTTTGGCAAGGTGCCATTATTGTGCCGCTACCCAGGTGCCCGGTTCTTGATATGCATCAACAACCGATGCATCTGCCTCTTTCAGGGCAGGGTAGGTAAACCGTAGAACGCCCGCGCGCAGGCGGTGGTGTGGGCCGCCAGGTCTGCTTCGGTTTCGCCTCGATGCAACGCGACCTCACGTAACACTTCGGTCAGGTACGCCGGCTCGTTGCGCCCGTTCTTCGGCTTTGGCCGCAGTGTGCGTGGCAGCAGATACGGCGCATCGCTTTCCAGCATCAGGCGACCGCGCTTGATCTCCTTCACAAGCGGATGCAAATGCGTGCCGCGACGCTCGTCACAGATCCAGCCGGTGATGCCGATGTGCAGGTCCAGATCGAGGTAGCTGAACAAGGCTTTCTGCTCGCCGGTGAAGCAATGCACCACGGCGGCAGGCAATCGGTCGCGGAAGTCACGGAGGATTTCCAGCAGGCGCTGGCTCGCATCACGCTCATGCAGAAACACCGGCAATTGCAGTTCGGCAGCCAGGGCCAGATGTTCTTCGAGGACTTTTTCCTGCTGTGGGCGCGGCGAGAAATCGCGGTTGAAATCCAGTCCGCATTCACCCACCGCCATTACGTTCGATTCCTGCAGCAGGCTGCGCAGACGCCGTGCGCTGTCGGCATTCCAGTCGCTGGCCGAATGCGGGTGAATGCCGGCGGTGGCGAACAGTCGCTGGCCGTCCGGATCCAGTTGCTGGCAGAGCTCCAGCGCCTGTTCGCTGCCTTCGACACTGGTGCCGGTCAGCACCAGTTGGCAGACCCCGGCCGCGTAGGCGCGGTCGAGCACGGCCTGGTGTTTGTCGGCGAAACTGGGGTTGGTCAGGTTGACGCCGATATCGATGAGTTGCATGGTGCTACCTCGGGCCGAAGGCCGGAAAGCATATCAGAGCTGTAGATTTATAAGAAAAGCCAAGAACTACAACGGCTTATGGCTGTCTGTTGAGGCCGCGTAGCAGGCCGGGTTGGCAGAATTGCCATCACTGTGCCAGTCTCTCGCACTTTATCAGCGCTCCAGGCGCTCTGTTTTCGTCGGTGTTTTACGACCGCTCAGCGGTGAAAACGCCCCGTATTCTTTCCGGAGAGTGGATGGTTCGTCCCTCGGTTTTGCTCCTGCTGTGTGGTTCGCTGCTGTTGCCGATGACGGCGGTCGCGCGGCTGCCCGGGCCGCTGCAAGCCGTGCCGGCCGCCAAGGTTCGCGACCTCACCGAAATCCGCAGCAGCCGCGTCTTGCGGGTGCTGGTCAACCAGAGTCGCAACAGCTCCGGCGAAGTCCAGGGCCAGGCGATCGGCATCGAATACCACCGGCTGCGCGCCTTCGAGCAATACCTCAATGGCCACGCCCGCGATGGCCAGGAAATCACCCTCAAGATCATCCCCAAAGCCAAGGATCAATTGCTCGGCGCGTTGCAGCGTGGCGAAGGCGATCTGGTGGCGCCGGGCGAACTGCTCGAGTTGCAACCGGGCCACGCAGTCGCCAGCAGCGAGCCGATTGCCAGCAACGTGCCGCTGGTGCTGGTCGGCATCAAGGGTGAAAAGCGCTACACCAAGGTTGAACAACTGGCCGGCAAAACCCTGGCGCTGCCCACCGGCAGTGCGGCGGGGGAGGCGGTCAGCCAGCTCAACCAGAAACTGGCGCTGCACAAACTGGCGCCGATCAAGATCGAATGGGTCGATCCGACGCTGGCGGTCGAGGATGTGCTGGAAATGGTTCAGGGCGGGATTTTCCACCTGACCATCGTCGAACAACCGATTGCCGAGCGTTGGGGCAAGATCCTGCCCAAGCTGCGTTTCGACCGTCAGGTGATGATCAGCGAACCGGGCGAGGAATACTGGTTCGTGCGCCGTGATGCCTCGATGTTGCGGGCCAGCATCGACCGCTTCCTGACCGGCTACAAAAAACCGTCTAACGAAGATGCGGCATTCCTGCGGATCTACCGCCGTCTCTATCAAGTGCACTATCCGTTGGCCAAGGCCGATCGCCAGCGCCTGGAAAAACTGCGTCCGACCCTGCAGAAGCACGCCGAAGCGCAAAACATGGACTGGCTCAACCTGGCGGCGCTGGCCTTCAAGGAGTCGGCGCTACAGCCCAATGCGCGCAGCGGCAGCGGGCCGACCGGGCTGATGCAGATCACCCCGTCGGCGGCACAGCGGGTTGGCGTCAACAACATCCAGAATCTCGATGCGAATGTGCAGGCCGGTGCCAAGTACCTGGCGATGATCCGCCGCAAGTTCTTCAACAGCCCCAAGCTCAACGAACGCGAGCGCATGGCGTTCACCCTGGCGGCCTACAACATTGGTCCGGAGCGAGTGCAAGGCATGCGTGCCGAAGCGCGGCGTCGCGGCCTGAATCCAAACCAGTGGTTCTTCCAAGTCGAGCGCATTGCCATGGAGCAGGTGGGAATGGGCGCCGTCAGCTATGTTAATAGCGTGAACAAGTATTACTTGGCGTTCGACCGGGAGCGGGAGTCGTTGGAGCCCGGGGGGCAGAAAGTTGTCTCACGAAAATGATCAAATAAGTTGATTGTTATGGCGGAATTTTTGCGCTTTTAACATGAAAATAACTGATTAATATAGCGGCCAACCAACAAGCACTTCTGACAACAAGGAAACGCAACATGAGCTCTCTGATCAACAAGGTTCTGTTCACCCGCGCCGGCTACGGTCTGACCATTCTGCGCATTGCCGTCGGCGTGATCTTCGCTGCCCACGGCTCGCAGAAACTCTTCGGCCTGTTCGGTGGCTACGGTCTGGCAGGCACCGCGCAATACATGGAAAGCATCGGCCTGACCCCGGGTTACCTGATGGCCACCCTGGCCGGCGGTACCGAGTTCTTCGCCGGTCTGGCGCTGATCATCGGCCTGCTGGTTCGCCCGGCGGCGCTGGGTCTGACCTTCCTGTCGCTGGTGGCGATCTTCACCGTACACATCAGCAACGGTCTGTTCATGGCCAACAACGGTTACGAGTTCGCCCTGGCTCTGCTTGGCGGCAGTCTGGCAGTACTGATCGAAGGTGCCGGCAAGCTCTCGGTGGATCGCGCCATCGCCGGTTGACCGCTCTGGCTCAAGCAAAAGGCCCGCATTCTGCGGGCCTTTTTTGTTGCGGCTGATTCTTGACACTGGCCGGTCACGTTCTCTAGGATGCCGCCCATGCGCCGATTTAAACAGCTACTTGCGGGGCGCCAGGTGACTATTCTTCAGTTGCCGTCAGAAGCCGGAACAGGGCTTCGAAATACCGCTAAAGCGCTGGTTCGGTGTTGCCTCTCACCTGCCATGCAGACTTTTGAGGCAGAGACACGACACGATGAATGCACTACGCCCTCCAGCACGTCCCGCGCCGATCACGGCACATATCACCCAGCGCAATCCGAAAATCCTGCTTGGCGGCAAACATCAGCCGACGCTGTTGCGTTACCTCGATGGCTGGCCACGTCGCAGCGGCGGTCCTGCCGCCTTCCTGATCCAGTTCGTTGAAGACGGTGAGTCGCTGGCGCGTTTTGCCGATGACAGTTTCGATCTGGCCGTCATTCAGGCCCCGAGCCGTGAAGAGGCGCCGGAAATGATTCGCCAATTGACCCGCGTCGCACGCCAGGGCCTGATCACCCGGCGCTGAGCGTCAGGGATATTCGATCGCCACGATGTAGACGAACTGTTCGCCGGTCGGCGTCTGTACCCGAACTTCGGCATCCAGCGCCTTGCCGATCAAGGCGCGGGCCAGCGGTGAGTCGATGCTGATCAGGCCGAGTTTCAGGTCCAGCTCGTCCGGGCCGACGATGCGATAGCGCGACTGTTTTCCGTCTTCGTCTTCGATGGTCACCCACGCGCCGAAGTAGACCTTGTTCGGATCACTGGGTTTTTCGCTGACCACTTTCAACGCCTCAAGGCGTTTGGTGAGAAAGCGCACGCGGCTGTCGATCTCGCGCAGCATTTTCTTGCCGTAGGTGTACTCGGCATTTTCCGAACGATCACCCTGAGCCGCCGCTTCGCTGACCGACTGCGTCACCTGCGGTCGGCGCACATGCCACAGCTCATGGAATTCGGCGCGCATCCGCGCTTCACCCTCGGGGGTGATCAGTGCGGTGCCGGCGGTGCGGGGAGGGCGATAACGGCTCATGGCAACTTCTTTTGATTAAGACGGCTGGAGTCTATCAACCCTCGCGCAACACTGTCAGCGGGCTGGCGTTGAGCGCACGCCGCGTGCCGAACACCCCGGCGCCACCGATCAGCGCCGCGCCGATCAACGGCAACAGCAGCAACCACGGATGGGGATGCCATGGCAGGTCGAAGGCGAAGCGATACAGCACCAGACTCACCACTTCCGAACCGATGGCCGCGAGCAATCCACTGACCGCGCCGAGCAAGCCGAACTCGATCCGTCGCGCCTTGATCAGCAACTGGCGCTCGGCACCCAGCGCACGCAGCAGTGCGCCCTGGCGAATGCGTTCGTCCAGCGTTGCCTGCAACCCGGAAAATAGCACCGCCATCCCCGCCGCCAACACAAACAACAACACATACTCCACCGCCAGGGTGACCTGGGCGAGGATGCTGCGCAGTTGTTCGAGCAAGGCTTCGACCTGCAGGATGGTCACTGCCGGGAATGCTCGCGACAGCTCGACAATCTGCTGATCGTGACCGGGCGCCAGATAGAAGCTGGTCAGGTAAGTCGCCGGCAGATCCTTCAGGGTGCCGGGCTGGAAGATCATGAAGAAGTTCGGCTGGAAGTTGTCCCAGTTGATCTCCCGCAGGCTGGTGACCTTCGCTTCACGATTGACCCCGCCGACGCTGAATACCATGTGATCGCCCAGTTTGAGCTTGAGGCTTTCGGCCACCTTGCCTTCCACCGAGACGCCCGGAACATCGTCCGAAGGTTGGCCGGTCCACCACGAACCGGCGGTGATCTTGTTGCCCGCCGGCAGATCGGCCGCCCAGGTCAGGCTCAGGTCGCGCTGGATCGCGCGGTCGCCGGCCGAATCCTTGCTGACGATTTGCTGCACCGCTTCGCCGTTGATGCTGATCAGCCGTCCCGGCACCACCGGATACAACGGCGCGGCCTGGGCCGAGACATTGATCAGGTGATCGGTGAAGGCCTGTTTGTCGGCCGGCAGGATGTTCAGGGCGAAATAGTTGGGTGCGTTTTTCGGCAACTGGTTCTGCCAGGTGTCGAGCAATTCGCCGCGCAGCAAGGCGATCAGCGCCATGGACAGCAGGATCAGCCCGAAGGCCAGTGATTGGCCGGCTGCCGCCAAAGGATGGCGCAACAACTGACCCAGCCCGAGACGCCACGGCAGGGACGCGCGTGCGAGCAGGCGACGCAGGCTTTGCAGCAGCAACAGCAGCAAGCCGCCGAGCACCAGCGCGGCGACCACACCGCCGCCGAGCAGGGCGAACGTCAGCAGCAGGTCCAGACTCAGGCGCCACATGATCAACCCGAGCGCGCCGAGTGCCGCGCCATAGACCATCCAGGTGCTCGATGGAATCGGCAGCATGTCCCGACGCAATACCCGCAGCGGCGGCACGCGGCCCAGCGCGGCGAGTGGTGGCAGGGCGAAACCGGCCAGCGCCACCAGCCCGGTGCCTATTCCGGCCAGTGCCGGCAACAAGCCACCCGGTGGAACGTCGGTCGGCAGCAGATCATGCAGCAACGCGAACAATCCCAATTGCGCGAGCCAGCCGAGCAGGGCGCCGCCGAGGCTGGCGAGCAGGCCGAGCACCGTCAGTTGCAGACTGAACAGCACCAGGGTTTCCCGGCGCGACAGACCCAGGCAACGCAGCAGGGCGCTGGCATCGAAGCGGCGGCTGGCGAAGCGGTTGGCCGATAACGCCACCGCGACACCGGCCAGTAGAACAGCGACCAGACTGGCCATGTTCAGATAGCGTTCGGCCTTGCCCAGTGCACCGCCGATCTGCCGGTTGCCATCGCGGGCATCCTGAATCCGCTGGTTGGCGGCGAGGCCCGGTTTGATCAGTTGGCGATAGGTTTCCAGCGCCTGCGGCTCTCCGCGCCACAGTTCGCGGTAACTCACCCGGCTGCCGGGTTGCACCACGCCGGTCGCAGCGAGGTCGTCGAGGTTGATCAGCACTCGTGGGGTCAGGCTGTAGAAGTTACCGGCGCGATCCGGTTCGTAGGTCAGCACTCGCGTCAGTTTCAGCGTCTTCATGCCGACGTCGATGCTGTCGCCAATCTTCAAGTCCAGCGCCGTCAGCAGGCGCGCTTCGACCCAGGCTTCACCGGGCTGCGGCTCGCCTCCGGCCTCCTCTGTCGCGTAAGGGGCGGGGGCGCTTTTCAGTTCGCCGCGCAGCGGATAGGCGCGGTCGACGGCTTTGATACTGGAGAGCTGAATACCGTTGTCCGTGGCGATGACGCTGGAAAACTCCACCACCTGTGCATGATCCAGGCGCAACTCGGTGCCGCTCCTGATTTGTTCCGGGCGGGCGGGCGAGCTGCCTTCGAGCGACAGGTCGGCCCCGAGAAACTCGGTGGCGCGCAGCATCATCGCGCCGTTGAGGCGGGCGCCGAAATAGCCGATCGCGGTACTCGCCGCCACCGCCACCACCAAGGCGAAAAACAGCACCCGCAGTTCACCGGCGCGGGCATCGCGCATCAGTTGGCGCAGGGCGAGACTGAACAGACGCAACAGCGGCAGACGTGCCATCAAGGCTCCAGAGGGGCGACCAACAGGCCGGCTTCAAGACGGATCAGGCGCCGGCAACGATGGGCCAGGCGTTCGTCGTGGGTCACCAGCACCAGGGTGGTGCCGCGTTCCTTGTTCAATTCGAACAGCAAGTCGCTGATGCGCTCGCCGGTGTGGCTGTCGAGATTACCGGTGGGTTCGTCAGCAAACAGCACGTCCGGCTCGGCGGCGAAGGCCCGGGCAATTGCCACGCGCTGCTGCTCACCACCGGAGAGCTGGCGCGGCGAGTGAGTCAGGCGCTGGCCGAGGCCGACCCGTTGCAGCAGTTCGGTGGCGCGGCTTCGAGCGTCTTTGCGGCCGTCGAGCTCCAGCGGCAGCATGACGTTTTCCAGCGCGTTGAGGCTGTCGAGCAACTGGAACGATTGAAAGACGAAACCCACGTGCTCGGCGCGAATGCGCGCGCGCTGGTCTTCATCGAGATTGCTCAGGCCTTGCCCGGCGAGCGTCACTTCGCCGCTGCTTGGCAGATCAAGGCCGGCGAGCAGGCCGAGCAGGGTGGATTTACCGGAACCGGACGCGCCGACGATGGCCAGGCTGTCGCCCTTGTTCAGTTCCAGGCTGAGTTCGTGCAGGATGGTCAGTTCACCTTCCGCGCTGGGAACCACTTTGCTAAGGTTCTTCGCGGTGAGAATGCTTGCGCCCATGGAGAATCCGATGCGTGTGTGGTTTTTGAGTGCTGGCCTGGCCTTGATGTGCATGGCCCAGAACGCAGCGGCGGGTACAGTCCTGATCGTTGGCGATAGTATCAGCGCCGGTTTCGGACTGGATACCCGGCTTGGGTGGGTGTCGTTGCTCGAACAGCGGCTCAAGACCGAAGGTTTTGACGATAAAGTGGTCAATGCGTCCATCAGTGGCGACACCAGTGCCGGAGGCCAGGCACGGCTGCCGGCGCTGCTTGCAGAGCACAAACCGGAACTGGTGATCCTCGAGTTGGGCGGCAACGATGGCTTGCGCGGAATGCCGCCGACGCAATTGCAACAAAATCTTGCGTCGATGATCGACAGCTCCCGTCAAAGCGGTGCCAAGGTGCTATTGCTCGGCATGCAATTGCCACCCAACTACGGCAAGCGCTATACCGATGCCTTTGCCGAGGTCTACGGCAAACTCGCCGAGGAGAAGAAAATCCCGCTGGTGCCGTTTTTCCTCGACGGCGTGGGCGGGCATCCGGACCTGATGCAGGCCGACGGTCTGCACCCGGCGGCCGGGGCTCAGGGCAAGTTGCTGGAAAATGTCTGGCCGACGCTAAAACCGCTGCTATGAGGCTTTTCTAGCGGCAGGCTTTCGGCTAATGTGGCGCCCCCTTATTTGGAGCCCCCGATGCCGCGTCCTGCCTGGTCCCTGTTCGCCTACCAACTGATCGAGCCTGACGAACAGATGGATCTGTTCGCCTGCCAGGAAGTGCGGGTGCATCTGGTGACCCGTCAACTGGAGCTCGGTGGTTCGGCGGACCGCACCCTGTGCGGCAGTCTGCTGCCGGCGCAACCGCGCTGGTCGAGCGTGGATCGCCGGGTGTTCCAGGATCAGCGCCTGTGCTCGCTGTGCCGGGCAATCCTCGAATCGCAGAAGCGCGGCACCTCGCCGATCTGGCCTGAGCTGCGTTTCGAGCTCTGAGTCCTTTTTCGTCGATATCGCGGTCTATCGGCGCATCTCCCCGAATTCCCTGGGCGCGGTGTACAATCGCGCTCTTATACCCTTGTCGATCTTGCGAAGGATTCTCCGGATGTTGCCGCGTTTTCCTGCCGTCACCCGCTGCCTGTCTCTTGCCGCCCTGTGTGTGGCCGGTCCCGTTGCCGCACTGGAGTTTCCCCTGCCACCACCCGGTGAGGACATCATCGGCCAGGTGCAGGTGATCAAGGCCAAGTACGAAGACACTTTTGCCGATCTGGGCACCACCTACGATCTGGGTTATTCGGAGATGGTCGCGGCCAATCCGGGCGTCGATGCGTGGCTGCCGGGCGCCGGCACCGAAGTGGTCCTGCCGACGCGTTTCATCCTGCCGCCGGGGCCGCGTGAAGGCATCGTGATCAACCTCGCCGAATACCGTCTCTACTACTACCCGAAAGGCCGGAACGTGGTGTACACCTTCCCGCTGGGTATCGGTCGTGAAGGCTGGGGCTCGCCGATCGCGCATACCACAATCACCGCCAAGACACCGAATCCAACCTGGACGCCACCTGCCTCGATCAAGGCCGAGCACGCCGCCGACGGTGATCCGCTGCCGAACGTGGTGCCGGCCGGTCCGGACAACCCGCTGGGTCCGTTCAAGTTCACCCTGGGTACGCCGGGTTACCTGATCCACGGTTCGAACAAGAAGTTCGGCATCGGCATGCGCACCAGTCACGGCTGCTTCCGCATGTTCAACAACAACGTGCTGGAAATGGCCAGCATGGTGCCGGTCGGTACCTCGGTACGTATCCTCAATGATGCGTACAAGTTCGGTCGCAGTGGCGGCAAGATCTACCTGGAGGCGCACACGCCGATCGATGACAAGGGCAACCCGTCGGTGGTCGACAAACACACCGCCGTGATCAACGCGATGCTCAAGCGTGAAGACATCACCAACAACCTGCGCATGAACTGGGATGTGGTGCGTGACGTGGTGGCGGCCGAAGATGGCCTGCCAACCGAAATCGGCACGCCGAACACTTCGGCGCCGATGGTCTCCAGCGCACCGATCGACCTGCAGCAATAAGCTGCAAGACAGAACCCGCCGAGGCTATTGCAGCGGCGGGTTTTTTGTTGCCCCAAGAAACGGCGGGCACAAAAAAGCCGACCCAAAAAATGGGTCGGCTTGATAACAATCCCGAAGGACTATTACTTGCGGCTAGCTTTTTCCAGCATGCGCAGAGCACGCTCGTTAGCTTCGTCAGCAGTCTGTTGTGCTTTTTGAGCAGCAGCCAGAGCTTCATCAGCTTTACGGTAAGCTTCGTCTGCACGAGCCTGGGCGCGAGCAGCTGCGTCTTCAGTAGCGGTCAGACGTGCTTCGGTTTCTTTCGATGCGCTGCTGCAACCGGTAGCCAGAACTGCGGCCAGAGCCAGAGCAGAGAATTTCAGAACGTTGTTCATCGTGTTCCCCTTCAAGGACTTTCAATTAAGTGGCTGTCTCCTCCGATTGAGGAAATAGCCGGCGTACATACTACCCATTACTTGTAGTAAGTAAACTGACGTAAGGCAAGAAGCAAAAAAAATTGTAGGCGTTGATTCTTTTTCGAGCAACTTTTAACTGCGCTGTATAAAAAATATCCAGCTGTAAGCCGCGAGATGAGCGAGTTAATGAGAAAAAGTTCCCGGTGCCGTGCGCTGTTTTGCAGGTAGTGGCCAAAGTCTGTCTATATGGATTCGTCCACACTTTTGTTGCGAATTTGCGCAGCGCCTCGCATATCTTTGTCCATGTTGAGGTGACTTTAAAACAGGCGGCTCGTCTTAAGTCTCAACATCCGGCGATGTTCAGCCTTTCGGCTCGGGAAGATCGTCTCCCGAACCGGCCCTGAGTCCACCGGAACTGCCCCGTCAATCCGCACGATGACGAGCGTACCTTGAGCATTTTCGCCAATGGTGCCTACTATTTGATACGTGCTCGGGTTGCGCGAGATCGGTGCAGTTCTTCTCGATGCCCATCAGGCACGGGGTGGCGTAGATGTTCCTTCGCCGGGAAAACATCGGTAAGGTAGGGGTCAGAATTCGAGACCCGCGAGGAGTAGTGATGAGCGAGGCGTTGTCCATCCACCATGACCAGGCTGGTCATCAGTTCGAGACCAATGTGGACGGTCATCGTGCCTACCTGACCTACATGGATCTGGGGAAACAGACCCTGGATATCTACCGCACCTTCGTGCCCAACGCTTTGCGTGGCCGAGGCATTGCGGCAGCCCTGACCGAGCGGGCGCTGCAATACGCCGATGAAATGGGCTACACGGTCATTCCTTCGTGCTCCTACGTGGAGCGCTACATGGAGCGTCATCAGCGGCGCACCGCCAAGATCTGACTGACCTCACCGCATACACAAAAACGCCGGGCAATGCCCGGCGTTTTTTTATGCCTGCGAAACGGCTGTCAGCTGCGCTGACGTTTCGGCAGCACATCCTTGAGCTTGGCGTGCATGCTGCGCAAGGTGTTTTCGGTAGCGGACCAGTCGATGCAGGCGTCGGTGATCGACACGCCATATTGCAGGTCGGCGAGGTCTTTCGGGATCGCCTGGCAGCCCCAGTTCAAGTGACTTTCGACCATCAGGCCGATGATCGACTGGTTGCCTTCGAGGATCTGGTTGGCGACGTTCTCCATCACCAGCGGTTGCAGGGCCGGATCCTTGTTGGAGTTGGCGTGGCTGCAGTCGACCATGATGTTCGGTTTGATCTTCGCCTTGTTCAGCGCCTGCTCGCACAGGGCGACGCTGACCGAATCGTAGTTCGGCTTGCCGTTGCCGCCGCGCAGCACCACGTGGCCGTAGGCGTTGCCCTTGGTGGTGACGATCGACACGCCACCCTCCTGGTTGATGCCCAGGAAACGGTGCGGGCTGGAGACCGACTGCAAGGCGTTGATCGCCACGGTCAGGCCGCCGTCGGTGCCGTTCTTGAAGCCGACCGCCGAGGACAGGCCGGAAGCCATCTCGCGGTGGGTCTGGGATTCGGTGGTCCGTGCGCCGATGGCCGACCAGCTGATCAGGTCCTGCAGATACTGCGGGGAGATCGGGTCGAGGGCTTCGGTCGCGGTCGGCAGGCCTTTCTCGGCCAGGTCCAGCAGCAGCTGGCGACCGATGTGCAGACCGTCCTGGATCTTGAACGAGTCATCCAGGTACGGGTCGTTGATCAGGCCTTTCCAGCCGACGGTGGTCCGTGGCTTTTCGAAATACACGCGCATGACCAGATACAGGGTGTCCGAGACTTCTGCCGCCAGCACCTTCAGGCGATCGGCATATTCATGGGCAGCCTTGATGTCGTGGATCGAGCAGGGGCCGATCACCACGAACAGACGATGGTCGATGCCATCGAGAATGTTGCGGATGACTTCGCGACCCTTGGTGACAGTGCGCAAGGCAGCGTCGCTCAGAGGGATATCACGCTTGAGCTGATCGGGAGTGATCAGGGTCTCGTTGGAAGCGACGTTCAGGTCGTTGATCGGTAAATCAGCCATCGTTTACTCGTCAGGTCACGGGTGCCGGCCGCCAGCGATCCCCGCGCGGCGGAGCACAGCAGATTTAAGCGCGTCGGGGAGCCGAACCTTATCGCGTTAGGCGCCTGCTAGACAATGGGCAAGTCACTGTTCAGTCCAGCACGGGCTGCGCGAAAGCCTTGCGAACGGTGTCGTGGGAGAACTCGTCGGCGTGTTGTTCGACCCATTGCAGGGCCAGGGCCTGAATATCCTGGAGGTCGTCGTGGGCGTCGTTGAGTCGGCAATAGCGTTCGATCTGACACACCTGCTCACCCATTCGCGCGCTGAACAGGGTCTGTTCGTCGGTGAAGGCAATGCCCACCAGATAGCCTTTTTTGCGTCGCAGGCACCAGGCCACGTAGCCCGGATAACAGATGTCGGCGTTGAGGGTCGGCATGCGCACCTGCAATGCGGTGCCATGGCGCCAGGCACGATGGTAATTGCAAGCGATGCCGCCGAGGCTGATAGTGTGCAGCCGTTGACGCGAAATACACTCCGGTGTGAGCAAGGTCAATTCAACGGGCACATCATCCGGATGAGGAATAAACCGTCCCATGAGCACAGACTCCCTGTGTCGGCCATTTGACATTGTTTCCCCCAGTATAGTGGTCGAATCGCAGCTGACCGATTTCGACGCCGACCAGCGGCTGCTGGCGATGAACGGCGTTTCGCTGGTGATTTTCACCAGCGTCGGCTGCGCCAGTTGCCGCTATGCCCGCGAAGTGTTGCCGGGTCTCGATCTTGCAGCTGATCGCGTGTGCTGGATCGATGCCGGTGACAACGGCGGACTGGTCGAGCGTTATCAGGTCTTTCATTTGCCGGCGCTGTTTGTGGTGCGCGACGGCGAGTTCTTTGGGGCGGTGCACACGCGCCTGAATGCCGATGAGCTGAACGCAGCCGTGGCGCAGGCGCTGGGTCGAATTGCAGAGGAGTTGCCGTGATGGGAGCAGTGAACAAACCGGTGGTGGGGATCATTGGCACCGGTGCCATCGGCGGGTTTTATGGGGTGATGCTGGCCCGGGCCGGGTTCGATGTGCACTTTCTGTTGCGCAGTGAATTTTCCGCAGTCGCCGAGCGCGGCTTGCAGGTAGACAGTGCCGTGCATGGTGTGTTGACGCTGAACCCGGTGCAGGCCTATTCGTCGGCTGAAGACATGCCGCCCTGCGACTGGCTGCTGGTCGGCGCCAAGACCACCAGCAATGCCGGGTTGGCGCCGTCGATCATTCAGGCGGCGAAATCCGACGCGAAAGTGCTGGTATTGCAAAACGGCCTCGACGTCGAAGACAGCTTGCGGGCGTTGCTGCCCGATTCACTGCACTTGCTGGGCGGCTTGTGCCTGATCTGCGTCCACCGCGAAGGGCCGGGCCAGGTCACCCACCAGGCGCTGGGGGCGGTGAACGTTGGCTATCACAGCGGCCCGGCAGCGGATGACGCGGCGCGCATGGCAATTGTCGAGGAGGGCGCCGGTCTGTTTAGGGCCGCCGGTCTCGATTCCCAGGCGATGCCGAATCTGCATCAGGCGCGCTGGCAGAAACTGGTGTGGAACATTCCCTATAACGGGCTTTCGGTATTGCTCGGCGCCGGCACCACGCCGTTGATGGCCGACACAGACAGCCGCGCGTTGATTCAGGCACTGATGGCTGAAGTAGTGCAGGGCGCCAAGGTCTGCGGCCACGACATGCCGCCCGGTTACGCTGAATACCTGTTCATGATGACCGAGAAAATGCCCGACTATTGGCCGAGCATGTATCACGACTTCCTGCACAAACGACCGCTGGAGCTCGAGGCGATCTACGCTCGTCCTTTGGCGGCGGCAAAAGCGGCAGGCTGCGAGTTGCCGCGTATCGAATCGTTGTATCGCACATTGAGCTTTATCGACCGGCGCAACGTTTAAACCGGTCGCATTGGGGGAAAGGCATGGCCAAGAACATCGATGACAAACTGGTGCTGGCGATCTCGTCCCGTGCCCTGTTCGACCTCAGTGAGAGTCACAAGGTCTACCTGTCGAGCGGCGTCGAAGCCTATCGGCAATATCAGATCGAACACGAAGACGAAATCCTCGCGCCGGGTGATGCCTTTCCGCTGGTGGAAAAACTGCTCAATCTCAACAGTCGCCTCGGTCGCGCCCGGGTCGAGGTGATTCTGGTGTCGCGCAACAGCGCCGACACCGGCCTGCGCGTTTTCAACTCCATTGGTCACTACGGCCTGGCGATCTCCCGTGCAGCGTTCGTTGGCGGCCGCAGTCCTTATCCGTACCTGAAGGCCTTCGGTTGCGACCTGTTTCTCTCCACCCATGCCGAAGACGTACGCGCCGCGCTGGATGCCGGTTTCGCGGCGGCGACCATTCTGTCCGGGGGCGCCAGCCGTGCGGCCAGCGACGAATTGCGCATCGCCTTCGACGGTGATGCGGTGCTGTTTTCCGACGAGTCGGAGCGCGTCTATCAATCCGGTGGCCTCGAAGCCTTCCAGGCCAAGGAGCGTGAATCCGCTCGCGAACCGTTGCGCGGCGGGCCGTTCAAGGGCTTTCTCGCGGCGCTCAATCTGTTGCAGCGCGAGTTCTCCGATGAGGAGTGCCCGATCCGCACCGCACTGGTCACCGCGCGCTCGGCTCCGGCCCACGAGCGGGTGATCCGTACCTTGCGCGAGTGGGACATTCGTCTGGACGAGTCGCTGTTCCTCGGCGGTCTGACCAAATCGGCGTTCCTCGAAGCCTTCGCCGCCGACGTGTTTTTCGACGATCAGGCCGGCCACTGCGAGCTGGCCCGGGAAGTGGTGGCGACCGGTCACGTGCCCCACGGCATCAGCAACGAACCGGCGGTCTAAAGCCCTCGTGGTTCAAGACGTTGCGTCGCACGTCGTACTCGCCAAGGCACTGCTAAGCTGAATCAAATCTCCGCCATGTTGGCACGCGAGGAGGTCATATGATTCGTTCGATGCTGTATGCCACTGACCTCGGTCTGTACGCACCGTTAGTGATGCAGCATGCCCTGGCGATGGCGCGAACGTTCAATGCCGATCTGTACGTGGTGCACGCGGTGGAGCCCATGGGGCTGTTTGCCGAATCGGTGTTGCAGAGCTATCTCGACGAACAGGCATTGAACGAATTTCACAGTCAGGGTCTGAAAACGGTCATTGCCAATATCGAGCAGCGGGTGCTCGACAGTTTTCGCGAAGAACTGGGGGACGAGGGCGAGCAGGACCTGCAGCGGATACGCGCGGTACGGGTGCTGCAGGGCGATCCGTCACAGGTGATTCTCGATCAGGTGCAGAAACTCTCTGTCGATTTGCTGATCGTAGGAAGTCATAGCCACGGGGTCGGGGCGGAAACACCTTTGGGGCGAACGGCGGCCCGGCTGCTGCAATTGTCCAAGGTGCCGGTTTATCTGGTGCCGCTGGTGGAGCGTCGGCGTCGAGAGGATCGCTGAAGCAGGAATAATGGCACTTTGATAAAAAAGTTCTAGATTTATTCTTCAAACCATTAATATAGTTATATACCGTCGCTGATGCCCGTGGCGTCTACCTGCTTTGAGGGATTCATATGAAGCTTCAACAACTGCGCTACATCTGGGAAGTGGCGCACCACGACCTCAACGTTTCCGCTACAGCCCAAAGCCTCTACACCTCGCAACCGGGCATCAGTAAACAAATCCGTCTGCTGGAAGACGAACTGGGCGTCGAAGTGTTCGCCCGCAGCGGCAAGCACCTGACCCGTGTCACGCCGGCCGGCGAGCGCATCATCACCACTGCCGGTGAAATTCTGCGCAAGGTCGAAAGCATCAAGCAGATCGCCCAGGAATTCTCCAACGAGAAGAAGGGCACCCTGTCGATCGCCACCACTCACACCCAGGCACGCTATGCGCTGCCGCCGGTGATCAGCAATTTCATCAAGCAATACCCGGACGTGGCGCTGCACATGCACCAGGGCTCGCCGATGCAGATCGCCGAGATGGCCGCTGACGGCACCGTCGATTTCGCCATTGCCACCGAAGCGCTGGAGCTGTTCGGCGATCTGGTAATGATGCCGTGCTACCGCTGGAACCGTTGCGTGGTCGTGCCCCAGGGCCACCCGCTGACCAAACTGCCGAAGCTGACCCTTGAAGCGCTGGCCGAATACCCGATCGTGACTTACGTGTTCGGTTTCACCGGCCGTTCGAAACTCGACGAAGCCTTCAGCCATCGCGGCCTGACGCCGAAAGTGGTGTTCACCGCTGCCGACGCCGACGTCATCAAAACCTACGTACGTCTGGGCCTGGGTGTTGGCATCGTGGCGAAAATGGCGGTCGACACCAAACTGGATAACGATCTGGTGGTGCTCGATGCCAGCGAACTGTTCGAGTCCAGCGTGACCAAGATCGGTTTCCGCCGCGGCACTTTCCTGCGTGGCTTCATGTGCGACTTCATCGAGAAGTTCGCACCGCACCTGACCCGCGAAGTCATGGCCAAGGCCATTCAGTGCCACAACAAGCAGGAACTGGAAGAGCTTTTCGATGGTGTCGAACTGCCGGTCCACTAAGCCCCTGTCTACAGCACCTCGGTGACAGCAAACTGTTGCCGGGTGCCTGCTACCAGAATCTCCACCTCGTCACCCTCGAACTTGCCCAGCAGGCTTTTGCCCAGCGGCGAGCGCGGGGTGATGACGGTAATCGGCTGACCCACCACATCGACTTTCAGACCCGCCGCATCCGGCGCCAGAAACAGCCATTGCTCGCGACCCTTTTCGTCTTCCAGACCGAGCAGGGCGCCGACTTCAATCCCTCGCTGATCGTCATACGCGCGCAGCGTCAGGTTCTGGAACAGCGCCAGTGACTGACGAATTTCCTCGACTCGTTTCGCCTGGCCCGCCGCTAGATACGACGCCTCGAGGCCCAGAGTGTCGTACTTGTTTTCGGCGATGTTCTCTTCGTGGGTCGCGGTTTCGTAAGCGGTTTGCGCCGCGCGTTCGGCGATGTCGAGATCGACGCGCAGCTTGTCGAGAATCAGTTGGTGAACCGTCTGTTTATTCATGATCAATCGCAGAATTGCAGGACATTGGCGCGGCTTTTTTCGCTCGGGGCCGTCTGATCCTGTTGCAGCCAGAACTGGCATTTGGGGTTCGACAGATTGCGCGTGCTGCCACGGGCCTGGTCCAGGCGTGCCTGCTGTTCGTTCTTGCGCAGGTTTTCTTCGTACTGCTCGAACAGGCGGTTTTGTGGCTCAGGTTCTGGCTGCGGCTGGGCCGCCACTGGAGATTTGCTCAGTTGTTGCACCGCCTCCGCCACCGGCTGCAGTTGACGGCTGAACAGCAGCGAGGCGAGCCAGCAAGTCAGTGCAATGGCCAGGAAACCCAGCCACAGACCCAGGGCAATGCTGCCGGTCAATTGCAGCGCGCTAAGCTGAACAGGCAACGGACGACGCGGGTTGGGACGATAGGGCATGGCTGCCTCCTGGCGGATGAATGCGGGCGAGCGGCGATTGTCGCACGAAGATTAATTGCCGTCGGCTCTTCTGCACGGAGACATTTATGCGGACAATCGGCGCTTTTGCCAACGGGAGCCTTGAATGCCGCCACTGAACACCCGCTGGGACATTTTTTGTACGGTCGTCGATAACTACGGCGACATCGGCGTGACCTGGCGTCTCGCCCGGCAACTGGTCAGCGAGCAGGCAATGACGGTGCGATTGTGGGTCGATGACCTGCGCGCTTTCGAACGCATTTGCCCGGAAATCGACATCGGCCTCGATCAGCAATGGCAGCAGGGCGTCGAAGTCCGGCACTGGCCGGCTGACTGGCAGGAATCAGCAGCGGCCGACGTGGTGATCGCGGCTTTTGCCTGCCAGTTGCCGAGCATTTACATGGACGCCATGGCCGCACGGGAAAAGCCGCCGTTGTGGATGAACCTCGACTATCTCAGCGCTGAAGACTGGGTGGTTGGCTGCCACGGTCTGCCGTCGGTGAAGTACAAGTCGGTGCAGAAGTACTTTTTCTTTCCGGGATTTCAGCCGGGGACCGGTGGCTTGCTGCGTGAGAGCGGTTTACTGGAGCGGCGTCAGCAGTTTCAACAGGACCCCGATGCGCAGCGACAATTCCTGCACGCTCTGGGGATCGCTCCTGCGCCCGGTGCGCAGCTGATTTCGCTGTTTGCCTACGAGAATGCCGGACTCGCCAGTTGGCTGGATGTGCTCGCGGCGGACGCTACGCCTACCCATCTGCTGGTGCCGGAAGGACGGATTCTCGGCGATGTCGCCCGTTGGCTTGGAGTCGAGTCGCTGCCGGTCGGTGCAATGCACGTTCGTCAGTCGCTGACAGTGCAGGTGCTGCCGTTCGTCCGTCAGGATCAATACGATCAATTGCTCTGGTGCTGTGATTTCAACGCGGTGCGCGGCGAGGACTCGTTTGTCCGGGCGCAATGGGCGGGGCGGCCGATGCTGTGGCACATCTATCAGCAGGACGAAGACATCCACCTCGACAAGCTGGACGCCTTCCTTGCGCTTTACACAAAACGCCTTTCGCCCGCTGCCGCCGAGGCGATGAACGGTCTGTGGCGCGCGTGGAGTGCCGGGCGGCCTATCGGCGACCACTGGCTTGAGGCCCGTAAATACTGGCCTGAACTGCAGAAAAACGCAGAAGCATGGTGTCTGGAACAGGCCTTGCAGGCCGATCTTGCGACGGCGCTGGTACAGTTTTACCGAAATTGGATATGATACGCGGCCTAGATTTTTGTAAATCCCATCCAAATTCGGATATTCGCAATGAAAACTGGTAAAGAACTCAAACCCGGTACCGTGATCCGTATCGACAACGATCCTTGGCTGGTTCAGAAAGCTGAATTCACCAAGTCGGGCCGTAACAGCGCGATCATGAAGACCAAGCTGAAGAACCTGCTGACCGGTTACAAGACCGAAACCGTTTACGGTGCGGACGACAAGCTGGACGACGTGATCCTGGACCGCAAAGAAGCGACCCTGTCCTTCATCAGCGGTGACTCCTACACGTTCATGGACACCACCGACTACACCATGTACGAGCTGAACGCCGAAGACATCGAAAGCGTTCTGCCATTCGTGGAAGAAGGCATGACCGACGTTTGCGAAGCCGTATTCTTCGAAGGCCGTCTGGTTTCCGTAGAGCTGCCGACCACCATCGTGCGTCAGGTTGACTACACCGAAGGTTCCGCTCGCGGCGACACTTCCGGCAAGGTGATGAAGCCTGCCAAACTGAAGAACGGTACCGAGCTGTCGGTTGCTGACTTCATCGAAATCGGCGACATGATCGAAATCGATACCCGCGAAGGCGGTTCCTACAAAGGCCGTGCCAAATAAGCACTGTTTTTTGCGGAAAGAAAAAGCCCGACCATTGAGTCGGGCTTTTTTGTGCCTGATGTCTCGTCCTGAATAAGGCTTACTTCTTCAGGTGCTGCTTCAGTTCTTCCGAGGCCTGCAGCATCGCCGAACGCACTGCCGGTACCTGGCTGACCACGTTGAGCAAACCGTAGTCGTGGATCATGCCGTTGTAGCGCACCGAGGTCACCGGCACGCCGGCTTCGTCGAGTTTGCGGGCATAGGCTTCACCTTCGTCACGCAGCACGTCGGCCCCGGCGGTCTGGACCAGTGCAGGCGGCAGACCTTTCAATTGCGCGGTGGTGGCCCGCAGCGGCGAGGCGTAGACCTCGTTCCGCTGGTTGGCGTCAGTGGTGTAGTTGTCCCAGAACCACTTCATCATGTTGCGAGTGAGGAAGTGCCCCTCGGCGTACTGGTTATACGAACCGGTATCGAAATTGGCATCGGTCACCGGCCACAGCAGCACCTGGAACTTGATCGCTGGCGTGCCTTTGTCTTTGGCCATCAGGGCGACGACTGCCGCCATGTTGCCGCCGACGCTGTTGCCCGCCACCGCCAGACGCTTGCCGTCGACGTTGATCTCTTTACCATGTTCGGCCACCCACTTGGTGGCGGCGTAAGCCTGGTTGATCGCCACCGGGTAATGCGCTTCCGGCGAAGGGGTGTAGTTGACGAACACCGCCGCCGCACCCGAGCCGACCACCAGATCCCGCACCAGACGTTCGTGGGTCGGGAAATCCCCCAGCACCCAGCCGCCGCCGTGGAAGAACATGAACACCGGCAGCTCGCCCTTGACCCCGGCCGGCCGGACGATGGTCAGGCTCAACGGTTGGCCATCGACCTGGATGGTTTTCTCGCTGACGTCCGCTTTGGGCAGCGTCAGTTTGACCCCGGACTGCGCGCCCGTCAGCACGGCGCGGGCATCCTTGGGCGTCATCTGTTCCATCGGTTTGCCGGTGCCGGCATTCAGCACATCGAGAAACGCCTGGGTGTTGTGTTCAACCTCCCCGGCGAATGCGCTGTGGATGGACAGGGCGAGAAGAGTACCGGTCAAGACTTTGCTGAAAGTGTTCATGTTCATTTCCTGTACGGGCCTGAGTGTCAGTGATTACACGGTGACGTGCAGACGCACATCGACGTTGCCGCGAGTGGCGTTGGAGTACGGGCAGACCTGGTGGGCAGCGTCGACCAGGCTTTGTGCGTCAGCCTGTTCCAGGCCCGGCAGGCTGATGTGCAGGTCGATGTCCAGACCGAAACCGCCAGGAATCTGGCCGATGCCGACGTGAGCGGTGATCGAGGCGTCGTCCGGGATTTTGCGTTTGGTCTGACTGGCGACGAATTTCAGGGCGCCGATGAAGCAGGCCGAGTAGCCGGCGGCGAACAGTTGCTCAGGGTTGGTGGCTGCGCCGCCGGCACCGCCGAGTTCTTTCGGGGTGGCGAGCTTGACGTCGAGGACGTTGTCACTGGAGATTGCACGACCGTCACGGCCGCCAGTGGAAGTTGCGATTGCGGTGTAGAGAGTTTGCATGATGTGAGCCTCATAAAGTGTGGTTTGTTGCGCTAATTGTTTGCGCGCTAACTAGGTGCGAAGTAAATGTACTGCGCGAATATTTAGTGCGCAAGATAAATTTTTGAAGAAAGCAGGAATTCGCGCTTGGATTGGGAGGTGGAGTGATCTCAAGCTTTTGATATTCAAGGATTTTTTGAATTTAAAACGAGATGAAAAATTTTTCTGTGATAAGCGGGGAAGGGGCGATGCGCCTGCAGGCGCAAGGCTGCGCCCACAGGAAAAGGGGGAGTTTTAAGTGAGGCTATCCTGCAAATGACCACGCAAGGCCTGCAACTCGGCTTGCAGGTTTTGCAGGCGCTCCAGCGTGAAGCCACTGGCCCCCAGGATGCATTGTGGAACGGTCCGGGCCTTGTCTTTCAAGGCGCGTCCCTGGGCAGTCAGTTCAACGATTACCACACGCTCATCCTCACGACTGCGGGTCCGGCTTAGCAAACCTTCACCTTCCAGCCGCTTGAGCAACGGGGTCAGTGAACCCGGGTCGGTCAGCAGGCGTGTGCTGATTTCTCCGACGGTCAAACCATCCTTCTCCCACAGCACCATCATCGCCAGGTATTGCGGATACGTCAGGCCAAGCGCTTGCAACAGTGGCTTGTAGACTTTGGTCATCATCAGCGAAGTGGAATGCAGGGCGAAGCAGGCCTGATTGTCGAGCAGCAGGTCTTCGCAGTGATCGGAGGTGTTGCGGTCGGTGGTCATGTCAGTGCCTTGAACGGTGATGCAGATGAATCTAGCGCTCGAATCTTTAATGCGCCAGACAATTGTGCCGGGTGGCGAATCGGTCAGTGCCGGCCCAGCTCCCGTTGCAATGCCAGATCCCAAGGCGGCACAGGGCTGAACCGGGTCTTCAGGTATTCCAACAGCAGACGGCTGCGGGAGCTGGCCTGTTGCTCCAGCCGCAGTGCATAGATGCCGGTGCTTTCCGGCTTTGGCAGGCCGTGTTCGCAAAACAGCGGCAGCAATTCGCCACGCAACAGGTATTCGCTGGCCAACCAGGTTGGCAGATGCGCGATCCCGAGTCCCGCCAGCGCGCCGCACACCAGCGCCTCGGCGTTGTTGGCGCTCATGCGCACCCGCGCCGGGCGGTGCAATTGCATTTGTCCATCCTGTTCGAAGCGCCAGGCGAAGGGCGGGGCGAGGCCGTCCCAATCGAGGCCGTCATGCTCGCTCAATTGCGCGGGTTCGCTCGGTACGCCGCGGCGCTTGAGATAGTCGGGGCTGGCGCAGGCGATGCGCACCATGCTCGCCAGAGGGGTGGCCACCAGCCGGGTGTCAGCCATTTGCCCGGCGCGCAACACCAGATCGACTTTGCCCAGGTTCGAACCGTCCATGTCGACGAAGCTGTCGATCAGATGCAGTTGTACGTCCAGCCCCGGATACAACACCAGAAAATCGGCAATCACCGGCGCCAGATGCCGCCGTCCGAACGCCGCCGGCGCATCCACCCGAATCAGACCCTCCGGCGCACTGCTCAGGGATACCGCTTCAGCCCGGGCCAGTTGCAACTCCGCCACAATCCGCCGCGCTCGTTCGGCAAATGCCAGACCCGCCGGTGTGGCACGCACCACGTGGGTGCTGCGGATGAACAGCTGGCTGCCGACCGCACTTTCCAGACTATCGATACGCCGGGCAACGGCGGAGGGCGTTAGCGGATGCCGACGCGAAGCTGCGGAAAAGCTGCCACTCTCCAGCACATCGAGAAACAGCCCAAGTTGTTCGGTCAATTGATTGGGATTCATGAATCAGTCCAGTGCCTATGCGGATTTGGCACAGCCATTGTGCGTTGCTGTGCGTTTCCGTGCCAGCGCCGACTGCGTAGGATGAGTCGCCTGACGTATGAGGAATTCTGCTGTGATCGAGTTTTTGCTGTACCTGTTGTTTGGCGCCGCCCTCGGTACCCTGGGTGGGATTTTCGGTATTGGTGGCGGGCTTATCGCCATTCCGCTGCTGGGCGTGTGGTTCGGGCTCGATCAGCAGATCGCCCAAGGCACGGCGCTGGTGATGGTGGTGCCGAATGTGATGCTGGCACTGTGGCGTTATCACCAGCGTAACCGCATCGAACTTCGACACGCGTTGCCGCTGGCGGTGATGGGATTTTGTTTCGCGTGGATCGGCTCGATCTGGGCCGTGGGCATCGACGCGCAAACCATGCGCATCGGTTTTGTCGCGTTCCTCGTGGCGTTGTCGGCCTACAACCTGGTGCGCATGTTTGGCGCGCGTCCGGCAGCGACTTCCGAGATGCGTTATTCATGGCCGTGGCTGGGGGGGCTCGGCGCGGCGTCGGGCACCATGGGCGGCTTGTTCGGTGTCGGCGGGGCGGTGGTGGCGACGCCGGTACTGACCAGTCTGTTCGGCACTACTCAAGTGGTCGCTCAGGGTCTTTCGCTGGCGCTGGCATTGCCGAGCACCGGCGTCACGCTGGTGACGTACGCGGTGCACCACGAAGTGGACTGGATGATCGGTCTGCCGCTGGCCATTGGCGGGCTGGCCAGCATCAGTTGGGGCGTGAAAGTCGCCCACGCGATGCCGGAAAAACTCCTGCGCGGGCTGTTCTGCGGGTTTCTGGTGCTGTGCGCGGTGATGCTCGCCTTTAAAGTTTGAAGCCTTCGATGATGTGCTCGGCCAGGCATTCAGTGATCGGCGACGGATTGTTGAGGTTGCGGATCAGCATGATGCTGGCCTCGGGCAGCAGCGGCAGATTTTCGGCATCTCCAAGAATCCGCATGTCGGGGGTAATCAGGCTTTCCAGCTGCGCGGTGATCGCCAGACCCGCGCTCACCACTGCCATCAGCGCCGACAGACTGGTGCTGTTGTAGGCAATCCGGTATTCGCGGCCCATCGCGTCCAGCGCATTGCAGGCCCACAGGCGGCAGAAGCAATCACTGTTGAACATCGCCAGCGGCAACGGCGTCTGCTCGTGGGCGCTGAAATTCTGCGCCTCGGCCCACACGAAGCGTTCCTTGCGCAGCAACTGGCCAATTTCGTTGCCCGGCTCGCGGGTGACGATCGACAGATCGAGGTCCGTGCGTTGCAGCAATTGTTTGGTTGACTCGCAGTGCACTTCGATCTGGATCAGCGGATAGAACTGCGCAAAACGCGACAGAATCCCCGGCAGAAAGCGCATCACGTAATCGTCCGGCGTGCCGATCCGCACGGTGCCGACCATGTGTGGCTCGCGCAGGGTGTTGAACACTTCGCTGTGCAATTTCAGGATGCGCCGCGCATAACCGAGCAACACCTGGCCTTCAGCGGTCAGGCGCACCTGACGCCCGTCGCGCTCGAACAACTGGCGCTGCAACACGTCCTCTTCCAGACGCTTCATCTGCATGCTCACGGCCGATTGGGTGCGGTTGACCATTTCGCCGGCGCGGGTAAAACCGCCCTGATCGGCAATCGCGACAAAGGTGCGCAGGACATCGGTATCGATACTGGGATATGCCGACAATTGATGAATCTCCGTGATGCATGCCATCAGAAACATTCGTTGGATTGATCGTAGCTCTGGCGGGAGACTTGAGCCATCCCAAAAAGGAGGCAACACGATGAAAGGTCAAAGAGAGTACGCAGGCGAAGAAAAATTTTCCGGCCATATCGTTTCCGATCTGTTGCACAAGTTTAGCCGGTGGTACGAATTGCACCGTGAGCGCGAGCTGCTCGCCAGCCTGAGCGACGAAGCGCTCAAGGACATCGGGGTCAGCCGTGCCGATGTCGAACACGAGTCGGTGCGGCCGTTCTGGGACGATCCGATGCATAAATGATGAGGCCATCGCTACACAAACCCTCTTGCAGTGAGGTAGGTTGCGAGCAGACATGGAGGTACACATGCCCGCGACACTGTCCTTTTCCCTTAAACAGGCTCGACGTCTGGCACTGGCTGCCCAAGGGTTTCACGGGCGCCAGCCGCCGGCTGTCAAGGCCATGCACCTCAACCGGCTGATCGAACGCCTCGGTCTGTTGCAGATCGACTCCGTCAACGCTGTGGTGCGCTCGCATTACCTGCCGCTGTTCTCCCGTCTCGGTTCCTATTCTGCTGACTTGCTCGACCAGGCTGCCTGGAGTTCGGGGCGACGTCGTTCGCTGTTCGAATATTGGGGCCATGAAGCGTCGCTGCTGCCGTTGTCGATGTACCCGTTGATGGGCTGGCGCATGCAGCGGGCCAAACGCGGTGAAGACATTTATCAGCAACTGGCGCGGTTCGGTCGCGAGCAACAGGACACCATTCGCCGGGTGCTGGCGTCGGTCGAAGAACAGGGTGCATTGGGCGCCGGCAGCCTTTCGACCCGCGAAGAAAAGGCCGGGCCGTGGTGGGACTGGAGCGCGGAAAAGCACGCGTTGGAGTGGCTGTTTGCTGCTGGCGAAGTCACCGTCGCCGGACGCCGTGGCTTCGAGCGGTTATATGACTTGCCGGAGCGCGTCATTCCGGCTTCCGTGCTGCACCAGCCATTGCCCGATGAGGCTGAGGCGCAGCGCGGTTTGCTGCTGCATGCAGCGCAGGCGCTGGGTGTCGGCACGGAAAAAGACCTGCGTGATTACTTCCGACTGAATCCTTCCGATGCCCGCCCGCGTCTGGCCGAACTGGTCGAGGACGGGCAGCTGCTGACTTGCGAAGTCGCCGGATGGCGGCAGATCGCTTATTGCCTGCCCGAGCCGAAAATCCCTCGAAAAGTCGAAGCCAGCGCGCTGCTGTCACCTTTCGATTCACTGATCTGGGAGCGCAGCCGGACCGAGCGGCTGTTCGATTTTCGCTATCGGCTGGAGATCTACACGCCGCAGGAAAAGCGGGTCTACGGCTATTACGTGCTGCCGTTCCTGCACAACGAACGGATTGCCGCGCGGGTTGATCTGCGCGCCGAACGGGTGGCGGGGCGGTTGGCGGTGCATGCGGTGCACGAGGAAGAAACGGGGCTGGACGAGGCGGGGATGCTGGCCCTGGCGCTGAACCTGCGGCGCATGGCGGACTGGTTGGGGCTTGAGCAGGTGCAGCTCAATTGTCAGCGGGAAAGTGCAGGGCGGTTGCGGATGGCGCTGGCTCAAATTGACTGAGCCAGCGCCCTCGCGATTTAGCGTTTGACCTGTTTCAGCGTTTCTGCGATCAAGAACGCCAGTTCCAGCGACTGATCGGCATTCATCCGTGGGTCGCAGTGAGTGTGATAGCGATCCGACAAGCCATCTTCAGTGATTGGCCGCGCGCCACCGATGCACTCGGTGACGTTCTGCCCGGTCATCTCGATGTGGATGCCGCCAGCGTAGCTGCCTTCCGCTTCATGAACCTGGAAGAACTGCTTCACCTCACCAAGAATCTGCGCGAAGTCGCGAGTCTTGTAACCGCTGCTGGCCTTGATGGTGTTGCCGTGCATAGGGTCGGAACTCCACAGCACCTGCTTGCCTTCACGTTGCACCGCACGGATCAGCGCCGGCAGGTGATCGCCGACCTTGTTCGCGCCCATCCGTGCGATCAGGTTGAGGCGGCCCGGATCGTTGTCCGGGTTGAGCACGTCGATCAGGCGGATCAGGTCGTCGGGGTTCATGCTCGGGCCGACTTTGACACCGATCGGGTTGTTCACCCCGCGCAGGAATTCGACGTGGGCGCCATCGAGCTGACGGGTGCGGTCGCCGATCCACAGCATGTGCGCCGAGCAATCGTAGTAATCGTTGGTCAGGCTGTCGCGGCGCACGAAGGCTTCTTCGTAGTTCAGCAGCAGCGCTTCGTGGGCGGTGAAGAAACTGGTTTCGCGCAGTTGCGGCGAGCTGTCCATGCCGCAGGCGCGCATGAATGCCAGGGTTTCATCGATGCGGTCGGCGAGGTGGCTGTACTTTTCGGCCAGCGCCGAATTGGCGATGAAGTCCAGGTTCCACTTGTGCACCTGATGCAGGTCGGCAAAACCGCCCTGGGCGAAGGCGCGCAGCAGGTTGAGGGTGGCGGTGGACTGGTGATAGGACTGCAGCAGACGCTCAGGATCCGGTACGCGGCTGGCCGAGTCGAAACCGATGCCGTTGACGATGTCGCCCCGGTAGGCCGGCAGGGTCACGCCGTTGATGGTCTCGTCGTTGGCCGAGCGCGGCTTGGCGAACTGACCGGCCATGCGCCCGACCTTGACCACCGGGCAACCGGCGGCGAAGGTCATGACGATTGCCATTTGCAGCAGCACTTTGAAGGTGTCGCGAATCTTCGCGGCGGAGAACTCGGCGAAGCTTTCGGCGCAGTCGCCGCCTTGCAGCAGGAACGCCCGGCCCTGGGTGACTTCGGCAAACTGACGGCGCAGCTCGCGCGCTTCGCCGGCAAACACCAGCGGCGGATAGCTGGCCAGCGTCTGCTCGACCTGGCGCAGATGCGCGGCGTCGGGGTATTGGGGTTGTTGCTGGATCGGCAGGGCGCGCCAGCTGTCAGGGCTCCAGGGTTGGCTCATCACGGTCTCTAAGGTTCTACGCACGGACGGCCATGTTAGCAGCAATTAGTGCGTGACCTGCTCCCGCCGCTTCGCCGACAATCGCCGCTTTGCCACGGCACCGCAGCGGTGCCATCGCGTCACCGCGCCCGGTGACCACCAGGAGACGAAATGACTGAGGAGCGCGCCGAGCTGTTGCTCGCCGAGGTACAGGATGAGTTCGGCGTGATTCGCGTGCTGGAAGTGGCCGACTACCGCTTTCTGGAGTTCGGCGATGCCATCGAGCAAAGCTGTGTGTTTACCGCCGACCCGAGCTGGCTGGAGTACGACTACACCCGGGCGATGCTGATCGGCGCGTTGTGCCATGAGCAGCCGGAGAGCGCGCTGTTCCTCGGGCTGGGCGCGGGCACGCTGACCCAGGCCTGCCTCAAGTTCCTGCCGCTGGAAGATGTCGAAGCCATCGAGTTGCGCCCGGACGTGCCGCGTCTGGCCATCGAATACCTCGGGCTGGATGACGATCCACGGCTGTACATCCGCGTCGGTGATGCCCTCGAACTGCTGCCGACCGCTGAACCTGCGGATCTGATCTTCGTCGACCTGTACACCGATGTCGGCCCCGGCGCCGGGCACCTTGCGTGGAATTTCCTCGGGGACTGTCAGAAACGTCTGAATCCCGGTGGCTGGCTGGTGATCAACCAATGGGCCACCGACGACGGCAAACCGTTGGGCGCGGCGCTGTTGCGCGGGCTCTATCACCGGCATTACTGGGAACTGCCGGTGAAGGAGGGCAACGTGATTCTGATCGTGCCGGCGGATCTGGATCAGGTGCTGGACATGCAGGCGCTGACGGCACGGGCTGAAGCGCTGGCGCCGAAGCTGGGCTACTCGTTGCAGTCGTTGATCAACTGCATCCGTCCGGCGACCTGATCTTCAAAGGCCTTTGAAAACCCCTGGTCTGCGCTCCACCAGCGAGCGCACACCTTCCTTGGCATCTTCAGTGGCCAGCAACTTCTTCACCAGCGGCGGCAAGCTCTGCGCCGCTGCGGTCTCACCTTCATAGCGTGCCTGCCGCGCTGACATCAGCGTCGCCTGTACGCCAAGCGGCGCCTGGCGGGCAATGCGCTCGGCCAGTTCGATGGCGCGTGGCAGCAAATCTTCAGTGGCCATGATTTCCTGCACCAGCCCCAGGCGTAGCGCATCGTGGGCATCGAATTCGTCGCCGGTCAGCAGCCAGCGCATCGCGTTGCCCCAACCGGCGATCTGATGAAAGCGTAGCGTCGCACCGCCGAACGGAAAGATCCCACGCTGCACTTCCATCTGGGCGAAGCGGGTGTTGCTGGCGCACAGGTTGATGTCAGCAGCGAGCATCAGCTCGATGCCGATGGTCAGGCAATAACCCTGCGCAGCGACGATCACCGGTTTGCTGACCCGCGGCCCGACGAACACGCCCCATGGATCGCAACCACCGGGCGGCACCTGCCAGCCCTGGGCGAGGGCGGAACTGGCGTTGACCAGATCGAGCCCGGCGGTGAAATGCTCGCCATGCCCGAACACCACCGCCACCCGTGCGTCGCTGTCGGCCTCGAATTCGCCGTAGGCCAGGGCCAGGTCGTTGAGCAGGTCGAGGTCGAAGGCATTGCGCTTGGCGGCGCGGTCCAGGCCGATCAAATGCACGTGACCATGACGCGCACGGCTCACGCGGCCGGGGCAGGGCTGATTCATGGGTGTTTCCTCGCAGGGGAAGAAAGGGTGCAGCGACCAGATGCCGCACATCGGTGAATCGTTTAAGCGCCATCGCCCGCAGGGCCGGGGTCTTTGAAAAATAGACCTTTGCCCGATTATCCGCAAAACCCCGTTACACAGCGGTGACAACTGCATCTCGCCGATAAAAAAAGCTCCCTTTTTGGGCAAATTCCGGTATAGTGCGCGCCGGCCTTTAACCGGGCCGCGTTTAGGTAGCGCAATTCCCCGAAGTCAGCTTCGGCTGCACGTCCGCACTGCGGGCTCTTCCTTGACGATTCTTTTTCATTCATTCGTTTTCGCAAATCCCCGCCGACAAAGCTGCCAGGGCGACTCTTGAGTCTCAACACGGCATGTGCAGCTTTGGAGCATGGGTCTTTGCGGATGCACTTAGAGGCAGACCCATGACCCAGGAAATCGGCGGCTTCGCCGCTCTTGAACTTCATCCCAATATTGTCGCTGCAGTAGTCGCTACCGGCTATGAAGAGCCTTCGGCCATTCAGCAGCAGTCGATCCCGATCATCCTCGCCGGTCACGATATGATTGGTCAGGCGCAAACCGGTACCGGTAAAACCGCTGCCTTTGCCCTGCCTATTCTGCACCGCATTGATCCGTCCAAGCGCGAGCCGCAAGCTCTGATCCTGGCCCCAACTCGTGAGTTGGCGCTACAAGTTGCAACCGCTTTCGAAACCTACGCCAAGCAAATGCCGGGCGTGACTGTTGTGGCTGTCTACGGCGGCGCGCCGATGGGCCCACAATTGAAAGCAATCCGTAATGGCGCACAGATCGTTGTCGCCACTCCGGGCCGTCTGTGCGACCACCTGCGTCGCGACGAAAAAGTACTGCAGACCGTGAACCACCTGGTTCTCGACGAAGCAGACGAAATGCTCAAACTGGGCTTCATGGACGACCTCGAAGTCATCTTCAAGGCCATGCCGGAAACCCGTCAGACCGTATTGTTCTCGGCGACCCTGCCGCAATCGATCCGTGCCATCGCCGAGCGTCACCTGCGCGATCCAAAGCACGTGAAGATCCAGAGCAAGACCCAGACCGTTACCGCGATCGAACAGGCTCACCTGTTGGTTCACGCTGACCAGAAGACCTCTGCCGTTCTCAGCTTGCTGGAAGTGGAAGATTTCGACGCTCTGATCATGTTCGTGCGCACCAAGCAAGCGACCCTGGATCTGGCCAGCGCCCTCGACGCCAAAGGCTACAAAGCCGCCGCGTTGAACGGCGACATCGCCCAGAACCAGCGTGAGCGCGTGATCGACTCGCTCAAGGATGGCCGTCTGGACATCGTTGTGGCGACCGACGTTGCCGCCCGTGGCCTGGACGTACCGCGCATCACCCACGTGTTCAACGTGGACATGCCGTACGATCCGGAATCCTACGTGCACCGTATCGGCCGTACCGGCCGTGCCGGTCGCGAAGGCCGCGCGCTGCTGCTGGTGACGCCACGTGAGCGCCGCATGCTGCAGGTAATCGAGCGTGTAACCGGTCAGAAAGTTGCCGAAGTGCGTCTGCCCGACGCTCAGGCCGTTCTCGATGCCCGCATCAAGAAACTGACCAACAGCCTGTCGCCGCTGGTGGCTGACGCCGAATCGACCCACGGTGATCTGCTGGATCGCCTGACCGCCGACATCGGTTGCACCCCGCGTGCCCTGGCTGCCGCACTGCTGCGCAAGGCTACCAATGGTCAGGCGTTGAACCTGGCAGCGATCGAGAAGGAACGTCCACTGGTGCCGAACAGCGCGCCGCGTGGCGACCGTCCTGAGCGTTCCGGTGATCGTCCGGACCGTGGTGATCGTGAGCGTCGTGCGCCAATGCCTTTGGGCGAAGGCCGTGCTCGTTGCCGTACTGCGCTGGGCGCGCGTGACGGTATCGCGGCGAAAAACCTGCTCGGCGCCATCCTCAACGAAGGTGGTCTGGCACGTGAAGCCATCGGTCGCATCCAGGTGCGTGACAGCTTCAGCCTCGTCGAGCTGCCGGAAGATGGTCTGGACAAACTCCTGACCAAGCTGAAGGACACTCGCGTTGCCGGTAAGCAGCTGAAACTGCGTCGCTACCGCGAAGATTGATCCGCTCAAGGGCTGATTGATCGAACATAAAAAATCCCCGACTGGTTCGGGGATTTTTTATGTCTGCGATTTGGGCATCAGCCGAAGCGGTAGATGTCCATGCCCAGCGCGCCCATGGTGAAACCTTGATGGGCAATGCTGAAGTCGCCGCCAGCGCCGCGGGCGAAGTACAGCGGCAACAGGTGCTCGTCGCTTGGATGGTTGCGTACTGCGTTGGGTGCCTGCTGACGGTAATCGTGCAGGGCGGCTTCGTCGTTGGCGGCCAGTTTGTCGACTATCCAGTCGCGGAAATCCCGGGCCCACGGCTCGACACTCTCCGGGCCGGCGTGCCAGTCCAGTTCCCGTAAGTTGTGGGTGATGCTGCCGGAGCCGATCAACAGAATGCCCTGTTCGCGCAGCCTGGTCAGCGCCTGGCCGACGCGGTTCTGTAGGGCCGGGCCGCCACGGCTGGGCAGGGAAACCTGAACCACCGGGATGTCGGCCTGCGGGTACATCAGCGACAGTGGTACCCACACGCCGTGATCGAACGGTCGTTGCGGGTCGAGACGTGCCGGAAGGTTGTTGGCGGTCAGCAGATCGGCAACCTCACGAGCCAGTTGCGGATCGCCCGGGGCCGGATACTGCACTTCAAACAGCGCGCGGGGGAAACCGCCGAAGTCGTGCCAGGTTTCCGGTTGCGGATTGCTGCTGACCAGCAGCTCATGGCTTTCCCAGTGGGCGGAAACGATCACGATGGCTTTCGGGCGTGGCAGTTCGGCCGCCAACCGGGCCAGGGCCGGGCCGCTGGCGCCGGGCTCCAGTGCCAGCATGGGCGAACCGTGGGAGATAAACAGGCTGGGAAACATGGAAGGGTTCCTGAGCGTTAAGATGGTTCATCTTCAGTCAGTTCATTGATCTAATTCCAATATAAGTTTTAACGCCTTTTGATCGAATTCTTAGGAGGATGCATGCAGCCGGAGTTTTGGCACAAGAAGTGGGAATCGAACCAGATCGGCTTTCACCAGCCGGAGGTGAACCCGTATTTGCAGCGGCACTGGCCCGATCTGGCCATCCCGGCGCAGGCGCGTGTGTTGGTGCCGTTGTGTGGGAAAAGCCTGGATCTGCTGTGGCTTGCCGGGCGTGGGCATCGGGTGCTCGGCGTCGAGCTGTCGGAGAAGGCCGTGGAAGACTTCTTCCGTGAGCAGCAATTGCAGCCGCAGGTGAGCGAGCAGGGCGACTTCAAGGTTTATCGCGCTGACGCGATCGAGTTGTGGTGCGGGGATTTTTTTTCGCTGACTGCGGCTGACGTGGCGGGTTGCACCGCGCTGTATGACCGTGCGGCAGTGATTGCCTTGCCGCAAGCGATGCGCGAGCGTTATGCGGCGCACTTGCAGGGTCTTTTGCCGACATGCCGAGGGCTGTTGGTGACGCTGGATTACGATCAGTCACAGATGGCAGGGCCGCCATTTTCCGTAGATGATGCCGAAGTGCAGCGTTTGCTGGGCAGTACCTGGCGTGTCGAGATGCTGGAGGAGCAGGATGTGCTCGGTGACAGCTGGAAGTTCGTACAAGCCGGCGTAACTCGGCTGGAAGAGCGGGTTTACCGGATTTGCGGGGAGTAATCGACAGGCAAAAAAAGGCCCGCATCACTGCGGGCCTTTTGGTTGGTGCGCCGGTTTGATCAACCGCGACGACGCAGGGCGTCGATACGCTCTTCCAGCGGCGGGTGGCTCATGAACATGCGAGCAAACCCCTGTTTGATACCGCCGTTGATGCCGAACGCATTCAGGGTGTCAGGCATGTGCACCGGCAGGCCCTGTTCGGCGCGCAAGCGTTGCAAGGCGTTGATCATCGCCCCCGTACCGGCCAGGCGGGCGCCGGCATCGTCGGCACGGAACTCGCGTTTGCGCGAGAACCACATCACGATTGCGCTGGCCAGAATGCCCAGCACCAGCTCGGCGAAGATGGTCGCGATGTAGTAGGCCATGCCCTGGCCTTCTTCGTTCTTGAAAATCACCTTGTCGACGAAGTTGCCGATGATCCGCGCGAAGAACATCACGAAGGTGTTCACGACGCCCTGGATCAGCGCCAGGGTGACCATGTCGCCGTTGGCCACGTGGCCGATCTCGTGGGCCAGCACGGCCCGCACTTCATCTTCCTTGAAACGCTCGAGCAAGCCCTGGCTGACCGCGACCAGTGCGTCGTTCTTGTTCCAGCCGGTGGCGAAGGCGTTGGCTTCATAGGCCGGGAAAATCCCGACTTCGGGCATCTTGATCCCGGCTTCCCGGGACAGTTGCTCGACGGTTTGCAGCAGCCATTGTTCGTGGCGAGTACGTGGCTGGGTGATGATCTGGGTGCTGGTGCTCATCTTCGCCATCCACTTGGAGATGAACAGCGAGAACAGGGAACCGGCGAAACCAAAGACTGCACAGAAAACCAGCAGCTGATTGAGGTTGAGATCAACCCCGTTGGCCGCCATGAACCCGTTGAACCCGAAAAGGCTCAAGGTGATGCTGGCTATCAGCACGACCGCCAGGTTAGTGGCCAAAAACAGCAGAATGCGCATCATGGTTGTAGAAATCTCCTCAAGCTAAAGATGTAGCGTACTGCGGGGTATATAAGGTGCGGCACCTGGCGATTCAACCGAGTGACTATTTCAAACTGTGTCCTACACCGGATTCGCCCTGCCATGGGACATTTCCCACCGGTGAAATCGCTATGGATGACAGGCACGCACCACCCGCCCTGATTGCGTCAGGCACGCATGATTGGTATGAATCGCAAGTGTAGAAGGTGCTGGAGGAGGGGCGCAGCAGAAGTGTTGCTGAATCAGACAGTGCGCAACGTTCGGGCCGTTGCGCACCGAGCGCCGGTTACTGGCGGTAGGACTTGAGGAAGTTGCCGATGCGACCGATGGCCATGTCCAGGTCATCGACCCGCGGCAGGGTCACCACACGGAAGTGGTCAGGCCACGGCCAATTGAACGCCGTACCTTGCACCACCAGCAGCTTCTCGGAGAGCAGCAGATCGAGCACGAATTTTTCGTCGTTATGGATCGGGCAGACTTTCGGGTCAATCTTCGGGAATGCGTACAGCGCGCCCATCGGCTTCACGCAGCTCACGCCGGGGATGTCGTTGAGCAACTCCCAGGTGCGGTTACGTTGCTCCAGCAAACGGCCTTGCGGCAGTACCAGATCGTTGATGCTCTGATAGCCGCCCAAGGCGGTCTGGATCGCATGCTGGCTTGGCACGTTGGCGCACAGGCGCATATTGGCCAGCATGTCGATGCCTTCGATGTAGCTGTGAGCGTTGTGTTTCGGCCCGGAGATGGCGATCCAGCCGGAGCGGAAACCGGCCACGCGATATGATTTGGACAGACCGTTGAAGGTCAGGCACAGCAGATCCGGGGCCAGGGATGCGGTGCAGATGTGCACGGCGTCGTCGTAGAGGATCTTGTCGTAGATCTCGTCGGAGAACACCACCAGGTTGTGCTGACGGGCCAGCTCGAGCATGCCCAGCAGCACTTCCTTCGAATACACCGCGCCAGTCGGGTTGTTCGGGTTGATGATCACCATCGCCTTGGTGTTCGGGGTGATTTTCGCCTTGATGTCGGCCAGGTCCGGGAACCAGCCGGCGCCTTCGTCGCACAGGTAATGCACCGCGTTACCACCGGCCAGGCTCACGGCAGCGGTCCACAGCGGGTAGTCCGGCGCCGGCACCAGCACTTCGTCACCGTTGTTGAGCAGCGCTTGCAACGACATTACGATCAGCTCGGACACGCCGTTGCCCAGGTAGATGTCTTCGATGCCGACACCTTCGACCTGCTTCTGCTGGTAGTACTGCATCACCGCCTTGCGCGCGCTGAACAGGCCTTTGGAATCGCTGTAGCCCTGGGCGGTCGGCAGGTTGCGGATCACATCCTGGAGAATTTCGTCCGGCGCCTCGAAACCAAAGGGTGCCGGGTTGCCGATGTTCAGCTTGAGGATGCGATGGCCTTCCTCTTCCAGGCGTTTGGCGTGCTTGAGCACCGGGCCGCGAATGTCGTAGCAGACGTTGGCGAGCTTGTTCGATTTGCTGAACTGCATGGCGATGTGATCCCGAAAATGAACGATCCAGGCGGCGGGTGGACAACCGTGCTGGGAATCCTGCGTCTTCACACAGGCAAGTGTCTCGAGCGGCGGTTTCCAACAATCCGTTTGAATGCGCAGGAACCCGCTGCCAGACTGGCGTGTGACGAGGCGCAATCATACGTGCCGCCCGATCCGTGGAAAAGGTACAGATCGGGCTTTTTCAGCCGCTGAGGTGTGATGATGGAAAAGATTGAAAAGACCCTGGAAGAATGGCGGGCGATGCTCGACCCCGAGCAGTTCAACGTGTGCCGCCTGAGCGCCACCGAGCGGCCGTTCTCCGGCAAGTACAACGCCACCAAGACCGATGGCGTCTACCACTGCATCTGCTGCAATGAGCCGCTGTTCGACTCCAGGACCAAATTCGACTCCGGTTGCGGCTGGCCAAGCTTCTACGCGCCGATCGGCGACAACGCGATGACCGAAATCCGTGACACCAGCCACGGCATGATCCGCACCGAAGTGAAATGCGCCAAGTGCGATGCACACCTTGGCCACGTGTTCCCGGACGGTCCGCCGCCGACCGGCCTGCGTTACTGCATCAACTCGGTGTGCCTGGACCTGGTGCCGCGCGAGTAACCGATACGGGCGATCCTCGGGTCGCCTTTCGGATAATTAAATTGCACACAATTCAATTGCTCGCTATTTTTGCCGTCTACCCATTTCTCAAGAGTGCGCACCATGAGCGATAACCTGCTGAACATTCCGTGCACCACCATCAAGGGCGAGCAGAAGACCCTCGCCGATTTCGCCGGCAAGGCGGTGCTGGTGGTCAATACCGCCAGCAAATGCGGTTTCACGCCGCAGTACAAAGGCCTTGAGGAGCTGTGGCAGACATACAAGGATCAGGGCCTGGTGGTGCTGGGCTTCCCGTGCAACCAGTTCGGCAAGCAGGAGCCGGGCAACGAGGGCGCCATCAGCGAGTTCTGCGAACTGAACTACGGCGTCAGCTTCCCGCTGTTCAAGAAGATCGAAGTCAATGGGACCGGTGCGCACCCGCTGTTTGTGCAATTGAAGAAACGCGCGCCGGGCGTGCTGGGCTCCCAGGGCATCAAGTGGAACTTCACCAAATTCCTGATCGGCAAGGACGGCCAGTTGGTCAAGCGTTTCGCCCCGGCCACCAAGCCGCAGGATTTGAGCCGCGAGATCGAAGCCCTGCTCAAATGAACAACCTGTCCGCCGATTCGCTGAGGCTCGACAGCCAACTGTGCTTCAAGTTGTATGCCGCATCGCGGGCGGTGATCCGTGGCTACAAGCCGATGCTTGATCGGCTTGGCCTGACCTACCCGCAATACCTGGCGATGCTGGTGTTGTGGGAATGGCAGCAAACCGCGCCGGAGCAACCGACCGTCAAGGCGCTGGGTGAGCGGTTGGCACTGGACTCAGGAACGCTGACGCCGCTGCTCAAGCGTCTGGAGCAACTTGAACTGGTTCAGCGTCAACGCTCGGCCCGTGACGAGCGCGAGGTTCATCTGAGCCTTACTCCACAAGGGCAGGCGCTGCGTGAACAGGTCGGGCCATTGAAGGCGCAGCTGTTGTGCGAGAGCGGGCTGGATCTGGACCGGCTCAACGAGTTGCGTGAGGGACTCGATCACCTGCTGGGCCAGATCAAAGCGTTGTCGTAGTAGGTATCCACTGATCCAGCAGCGCCGCCAGCTCTTCACGGCGAAACGGCTTGGCCAGGTAGTCGCTCATGCCCGCCGCCCGGCAGCGCTCCCGTTCCTCGGACATCGCGTTGGCGGTCAGGGCGACAATCGGCAAGTGCGGCCAGCGACCGCTCTGGCGGATCTGGCGGCTGGCTTCGTAGCCGTCCATCACTGGCATGTTGCAGTCCATCAGCACCAGATCGAACTCGTCGTGTTCCAGCTGATCCAGTGCCTCCACTCCATGGGCGGCAACCACGACATCGCACCCCAGTTTGCCCAGCATGCCCTTGGCCACCAACTGGTTGACCGGGTTGTCTTCCACCAGCAGCACCCGACCGCGCCGCTGCGACGGCACGCTCTCAAGGCGTCCACGGTCGATGGTGGTGAGGTCCGGCAACAGCGTCCGACGCAGATTCTGATACAGCGCGTTGCGAGCCAGCGGTCGGGCCTGCTGCTGCAACGGGGAGAGGGCCGCGGCTTCTTCACCCGGCAAGAAGCTGCCATAGGCGGTCACCAGCAGAATCGGCGCCGTCATCACCGGGCGCAGGCCGAACAGGCATTCGGGGCAATCGGTGATGATGACGTCGGGGGACAGACCGAGCAGCGGATCGTCGAGGGTTCGCTGCTCGTAGGTCAGCCCCCAGACCGGCAGCAGGCTTTCCAGCAGTTCCGCCAGCCCGCTGACCGCGTTGGTGATCGCCAGCACCTTGCCGTGCAACGGTGGCGGAATCACCGCGCGGGTGTGGCAGGGCAGTGGCAGTTCGGCGCAGAACTGGCTGCCGAAACCCACTTCGGAACTGATCGTCAGACGTCCCTGCATGGCTTCGCACAGGTTGTAGGTCAGCGCCAGACCGAGCCCGGTGCCGCCGTACTGACGAGTGATGCCGGCCCCCGCCTGGGTGAACGGCTGGAAAATCTTCACCTGGGCTTCCTGGGCGATACCGATGCCGGTGTCGCAGACTTCGATTCGAACGCCGTCCTTCCAGGTGGACAGACGCACATCGACCCGACCGAAGCGGGTGAATTTCAGCGCATTGGACAGCAGGTTGCTGACGATCTGCCTGACCCGGGTCGGATCGCCGAGCACCAGCGCCGGAAAGTATGGATCGATCAGGCATGTCAGCTCGACGCTCGGTGCCGCGTTTTGTGACAGCAGGTTGGCGGTGTCTTCGATCAGTGAACCGAGATCGAAGGGAATGTGTTCGAGTTCAAGTTGCCCTGCATCGAATTTGGACAGGTCGAGAATGTCGTTGAGCAGCTCCACCAGCACTTTGCCCGAGTCGTGGGCGATGGACAGTTGCTGCTGCTGTTCGGCATTCAGCGGGCCGTCGAGCGAGAGGGCGATCATCCCCAGCAGGCCGTTGAGCGGAGTGCGGATCTCGTGGCTCATGTTGGCGAGAAATGCCGAGCGTGCCTCGGCCATGTCCAGCGCCGTACTGCGAGCCACTTCAAGCTCCTGGTTGGACTGGCTGAGTCGTGCATTGATCGCCTTGAGCTCTGCGGTACGCGCCGACACGATGTCTTCGAGTTGTGCGAGGTATTCAGTGAGGCGGTTTTCCGCATTGCGTCGCTGCTGGATTTCCGTGGCGATGTTCTCGAACTGCTGGTTGGCGACCTTGACCAGCACGCCGATCTCGTCATTGGCATGCCCGGCTGGACATTCCAGGGTGGTCGGCTCGGCGCTGCGCGGGTCGCGACCGCTGAGTTCGCGGATTACCCGTACCAGAGGTTTGGTCAGCATCACATAGAACAGCGCGAGCAGAATTCCGGTGAGAATCAGGCTGCGGGCGAAGCCGTTGAGCAACGTGACCTCGGCACGGCGCAGGAAGCGGCTGCCGAACGCGTAGGTGTCGACTTCCAGTTTCAGGGTGCCTAGGGATTCGTTGGGCAAGTGATCGAGATAGAGGCGGTCTTCAAACTGACGTTTGGCGCCGAACAGGAAGTCGCTGATCATCCGGTAGCCGCTTTGCAGCTCCGGCCGTTTGACGTTGGCCAGCACCGTCTGATTGTTGTCGGTCAGTTGCGCCGAGATGATCGCTGGCGAGCGCAGCAGGCCCAGGGTCAGTTCTTGCGCCAGTTCGGCGTCGATGTTGTAGGCGATGCGCGAGGCCGGGTTATGGCTGATTTCCAGCAACGACAGGATTTCACGGTTGATGGACGCGTCTTCACTGGCATAATCGATGCCGATTTGCAGCAGGCTGAGCAGCGTGCCCAGAATGAACCCGACCAGCACGGTAAGCCGGGCCTGTTTGTACGACAGCCGGTGGGTGAATTTGATATCCATGGGGTGTTGAACCACTTCCGTTTCCCTTCGCTGCTCAAGCATAGTCGATCATGCACGGATTCCGGGGTTCCCGAAGCGCCTTGTAACAAGGCCTGGGACAGGTTTCGAACGCTGTCTGTCGTCGCTGCACCGCCATCATTACTGTGAACGAGCCCGAGGAGAAGACGTGGATTCCCGATTGAATGCTTTTCTTGAGCGCGCCGAGTCGGTTCTGGCGCGGATCGAACCACTGCTGCCGGCGCCACGCCCGGTCATCGATTGGGGCACCTGCCTTGCCGCTCGCTGGCAACGTGACGGTCGCAGCGGTTATCTGCTGCCGCTGGAAGTCAGCCTCGACATGCGCCTGTCGGACCTGATCGGCGTCGACCGGCAGCTGGAGCAACTGGGCCGCAACACTCAGCAATTTCTCGACGGCATGCCGGCCAACCATGCGCTGCTGTGGGGGTCGCGCGGTACCGGTAAATCGTCGCTGGTGCGTGCGTTGCTGGCTGAACACGCCAAGGCCGGTTTGCGTCTGATCGAAATCGAGCGTGATCACCTGGCGGACCTGCCACGGGTGGTGGAGCAGATCGCCAAGCTGCCGCAACGTTTTGTGCTGTTCTGCGATGACCTGTCGTTCGAGTCCGGCGAAGGCGACTACCGCGTGCTGAAAAGTGTGCTGGACGGCTCGCTCGAACAGGCGCCGGACAACGTGTTGTTGTACGCCACCTCCAACCGCCGCCATCTGGTGCCGGAGAAGGAAAGCGACAACGAAAACTGGAAGCGCGTCGATGGCGAACTGCATCCGAGCGAAGCGGTGGAAGACAAGATCGCGCTGTCGGATCGCTTCGGCCTGTGGCTGTCGTTCTATCCGTTTACCCAGGAACATTTCCTCAACGTCGTCGAACACTGGATCGGCCAGTTGGCCGCCAAGGCCGGCCTGAGCTGGGAACGCGACGAACAACTGGACATCCTCGCCGTGCGCTGGGCAACCGGCCGCGGCAACCGCAACGGACGTTGCGCCTACCAATTCGCCCGTTATTGGGTGGGACTGAAATTGTTGGAGCACAAGGCATGATTGATTTGCAGCAGAGCGGCCAGGGCCTCGAAGGCTATGGCATGTTGGCCGCGCAACTGGAGTCGCTGCTGGCGGACGAGCGCGATTTCATCGCCAACGCCGCGCAGTTTTCGGCGTTCCTGTTCAACCAGCTCGATGACCTGAACTGGGCCGGTTTCTACCTCAATCGCAATGAAGAGCTGGTGCTCGGCCCGTTCCAGGGCCAGATCGCCTGCGTGCGCATTCCGTTCGGTCGGGGCGTTTGCGGCGCGGCGGCTGCCAGCCTGCAGACGCAGCGGGTCGAAGACGTTCATGCGTTCCCCGGCCATATCGCCTGCGACAGCGCGTCGAACAGCGAACTGGTGGTCCCGTTGGTCAAGGACGGTCGCCTGATCGGTGTGCTCGACCTCGACAGCCCGAAGCTCGCGCGTTTTGGTACGGACGATCAGGCCGGTATCGAACAACTGGCGGCGATCTTCCTGCGTCTGACCGATTGCTGATCACGTCGTCAGGCCTGCCTTGAGCAGCACGGCCGCCGGGTCCACGGCATCGATCTGCCGTGGATCGAGAAAACGCGTGGCGTATTGCAGATACACGCCATCGCGAATGAACAGCTCGAACAGCTCGGCATCGATGTGCGCGTCGCGGCACATGGTGGCCATGATCCCCAGTGCTTGGCTCAGGGACTTGGCCTTTTTGTACGGGCGATCGGCGGCGGTCAGCGCTTCGAAGATGTCGGCAATCGCCATCATGCGCGCCGGCAGGCTCATGTCTTCGCGCTTCAGGCGCTTGGGATAACCGGTGCCGTCCATTTTTTCGTGATGCCCGCCGGCGATTTCCGCGACGCTGTTCAGATGTCCGGGGAAGGGCAGGTGACTGAGCATCAGGATCGTCTGCACCATGTGGTGGTTGATGATGTAGCGTTCTTCGCGGGTCAGGGTGCCCCGGGGGATGCAGAGGTTGTACAGCTCGCCGCGATTGTATTTGTAGGGCGGCACGTCGAGTTTGAAACCCCACGGATTGTCTTCCGGGATCAGCTCGCTCTCGGCGCGCTCCAGCAGATGTTCGGGCTTGTCCGCCAGCAGCGGTTCGGTGACCGGCAGGGTCGGTGCCGGGGTGCGTGCCTGACGCCGGTTCTCCTCCCATGACAGGCCCAAGCGATCATCCAGCGTGCGCGTCCAGGTGCGTTGCGCGATGCCTTGCAGACGTTGCAGGTCAACCTCGAGCATGGTTTCACTGCCCAGATTGCAGCGGGCGACGAACGCAAAATCATCATCCAGTGCTTTCAGGGTGGCCTCGCGTAGACCGGCCAGTTGCTGTTCTTCACCGCCCAACGCCAGGGCTTGCCAATAGTTGATCCAGGCGTCGCGCTTGAGCACTTCGAAGCGGGTGCGGATTTCGTGAAGGCGATCGTTCAGGGTCTCCAGCTTGGTGGCTTTGTCGACCACGTATTCCGGGGTCGTGACCTTGCCGCAGTCGTGCAGCCATGCAGCGATGTGCAAGGCTTCCCATTCGTCTTCGCTCGGCTGGTAATCGCTGAAGGCCGGGGCCTGACTGGCTGCAGCGGCACGGGCGAGCATCAGGGTCAGTTCCGGCACGCGCTGGCAATGCCCGCCGGTATAAGGACTCTTGGCATCAATGGCGCCGGCCAGCAGTTGAATGAACGCATCCAGCAGTTGTTTCTGTCTGGCTTGCAGGCGTTGACTCTCGATACTCACCGCGGCCGCCCCGGACACCGCTTGCAGAAAGGCGATGCGATCTGGCCGGAGTTTTTCCAGGTCACTCGGCGTGCCGCCATCGTTGATCAACAGCACCAGCAGGCCGACGGTTTCGTTGTGCCGGTTATGCAGACGGATTCCAATCAAATGCACCCTCGGCGAACCCATGGCCAGCAGCACTTTCTGCAGGTCGGTGGCCTGTTCGAAACCCAGGTTGCTCACGACCGTGTCGGCGTTGGCCAGTTGCCGGAACCATTCGGGGCTTTGCGAGGCATCTAGACTGCGGCTTTGCAGATCGAATGTCGCCAACGGTTGAGACGAGTCTGCGACCACCAGGCCGTAGGGCTCCATGCGATTGCCATCGTTTTCACGCAGATAAATCAGCCCCGCCTGGGCCTGGGCGATCTGCACTGTCTCGAACAGTACCCGTTGCAGCAGCGGGTCGAAGCGGGTTTCGGCGGTCAGGCTGTCAGTGATGCGAAAGAAGCTGGCCAGGGTGTCTTTCATGCGAGCCATCGACAGGCTCAACTGGTCAATCTCCAGCACCAGCGATCGGCGGGTCACCGGGAAATTGAAGTCGAAGCTGCGAATTGCATCGGCTTCCTTGACCAAGGCATGCAAGGGCGTCACCAGCACCCGCGAGATCAGCCAGCCCAGTGGCAGACATAGCAGCAAGGTAGCCAGCGTGATGAGCGCTCCTTGCCAGCGCAGGCGATAGGCATCGACCAGCAGTTCGTCTTCGGGCACCAGTAAAGCCAACTGTAAACCTTTCGGTCCGCCTTCCTGCAGCTGGCTGCGGGCGACGATCCATTGTCGGCCGTCTACTTCGAGCCGATTGCCCTGGTGCCCGGACAACAAGGTGTGCAAGGCGGGGCTCAAATCGGCAGCCTTGGCCAGGCGCGCCGTGCGGTCATCGACGATCAGCCGGCGGCTGTCGGGGTAAGCCACGGCGTTGCCGTCGGCGTCGAACAGGACGATTTCCGTGGCCGGTGTCACCACGTGTTTGATCAGGGTCGCGGAGAGTGTATCAAGGGTCAGGTCGGCGCCGATCACGGCGTACTCGCCGCTGCGTCGGGCCAGCGTCGTGCCAACGTTGTGGGTGGAGAAAAAGACGTAGGGTTCGGTGGTGATCTGTTCGGCCTGCTGCCGTGCGTTGATGTACCACGCCCGGCTGCGAGGATCATAAGGATCATCGGGGTGGTCCTGTCGGCCGACCGGGGACAGTGCCTGGTCGAAGAACAGTGATTGTGAATGTGTCTGACCGCTGGCGTCATGTTCGATGCTCCAGACTTGAAACGCTGCTGCGTCCGGCGCCTTGAGCAGGGTTTTCAGCGCTGACGTGCGCAACGGACGAACCATGAAAAAATCGCCATTGCCATAACCCAGATACAGCGAGGCCAGATCCGGGTTGTTCGTCAGGGATTGACTGAACGGCTTGAGCAGCGCCATGCGCGATTCGAGGTTGAAAGATCCGGCGGCGGGGGTCTCTGCCAGCAGGCTCAGCAGGTGCCGGATCGGTGCATAAGTGGCCTGCAGGTCGAGACGTACATCCTGTTCGATCCGGCTGAACAGCTTTTCACTGCTCGACAGAATGATGTGTGTGGTCTGGTGGTAGTTGAACAAGCCCAGCACCACCCCGGTGAGCAACAGCAGAAAGGTGAACATGACGCTGATGTGTACATGCAGCGGAAACCGGCGTCTTTCCGGGCGCAGTGGGCTGGGCATTGCAGACTCTCCGTGTAGGTTAAGCACACTGCTCAGCCTTCAAGCATAGTTAAGCCCCGGCCATTTTGCTTTTGGCGATCCGCGCCAGTTGCTGTTCCAGTGCCTGCTCCAGTTCCAGGATAGCGAGGCGACTGGCCTGGCAATGACGCTCGATTTCTTCCCACGGCAGTGCTTGCAGACAAGCCTGCTCAAGCGCATCGCAGCAGTCGATCAGACGCGAGGCCTGGGCAATGCGTGCGGCACCTTTGATCTTGTGTGCGATGACGGCCAGCGCGGAGGGATCCCGGGTGAGGGACAGTGCTTGTAACTCCTGCCGATCGAGGCGACTGCTGTTGAGCAGTTCTGCCAGCAGTCGGTGGGTTTGCGAGGGGTTGTCACCGGTCAGCTGCGCCAGCCCCTGCAAGTTGAACGCCGGTGCACGAAATAGCGGCTGAACACCGTTGACCCATTGGCTCAGGCTGTTGAGGCTCAGGGGTTTGAACAGGCATTCGTTCATGCCTGCCTGTTTGCAGCGCAGGATCTCTTCCGGCTGGGCATTGGCGGTGAATCCCAGCACTGTGCAGGCCGGGCGACTGGTAAGCTTTTCGTGCTGACGAATCGCCCGGGTCAGCTCATAACCGTTCATGACGGGCATGTTGCAATCGGCGATGACCAGATCGAATTCGCCGTTCTTCCATTGTTCCAGCCCGCGCTGGCCATCTTCGGCGATACAGAATCGATGGCCGAGGTATTCCAGTTGCTGGCACATCAGCAGTCGATTGGCCGGATGGTCATCGACCACCAGAACCGTCAACGGAATCAGGGATGTCTGAATCTGTGGTTCATCTTCAGCTCTCGCCACTTGTGCAGGCAGAATGGTCACCGGTAGCGATACCCGAACCTGGGTGCCAATTCCGGGCAGGCTGCTCAATCGCAGTTTTCCACCCATCATTTCGCACAGGTTGCGGCTGATGACCAGCCCGAGTCCTGCGCCGCTGACGGTTCGTTGCCCATCCTGGCCGGCCTGGGCAAAAGGTTCGAACAACCGCAACTGATCCTGCGTCGTGATCCCGATGCCACTGTCCTGTACGGTCAGCTGCACCATCGAGCCTTCGCTATCATCCGTGGGCAGAACATCCAGTGTGATTCTGACCTGTCCTGCCTCGGTGAACTTGATCGCATTGCTGATCAGGTTCGACAGCACCTGTTTGAAGCGCAGAGGATCGAGTTCCACATCGACATTCAGTTCAGGAGGCGAGACGGACACTGTCAGTGACAGCTGTTTCTGCCGGGCGAGCCCTTCGAAGATTCGCACCACCGAACCCACGGTGTCGATCAGGTTGATTCGCTCGGGATTCAGGCTCAGTCGCCCGGATTCGATGCGGGCAATGTCCAGAATGTCACCGATCAGGCCCAGCAGATCCCTGGCCGAATGGTAGGCCGTTTCGATGCCGGAGCGGTCCGGGTGGGTATGATCCATGCGTTTGAGCGTCAGCTCGAGCATGCCGATCACTGCGTTCATCGGCGTGCGGATCTCGTGACTCATGGTTGCCAGAAACGTACTCTTGGCCCGGTTGGCTTCGTCTGCCCGTTCCTTAGCCGCGCGAAGTTCATCGAGCAGTTCGCGGCGTTCACTGATGTCGATCCAGCCGCCGATGATCCCCTGGACTTCGCCGCTGGAGTCCCGGTACGGCAGGATCCAGTGATAGATCGTCAGTCGTCGGTTGCCTATATGCAACGGCCGGTCGAGCACCAGTGGTTTGCCTTCGGTCACTACCCGTTGATAGTCGGCCTGATACGCCTGTGCCTCGAAAGCGTTGTTCAGTGCTCCCTGCATGACATCTTTGCCGATGACGTCTTCGCGCCGGGCATTGAAGGCCTGAAGATAACTGTCATTGCAGCTTTGCAGCAGGCCCTGTCGGTCACGCACGTAGATTGGGTGGGGCGTCCCGTTGACCAGTGAACCCATGAACTCCAGTTGGTCGTTCAAGGCCCGTTCGGCCGATTTGCGTTGTTTGATCTGGCGCCGCATGTAGGCATTCCAGAGCAACGACAGCAACAACAGCAGGCAGGCGCCGCCGATCAACTGAAAGAAGAAACGCTGGTATTGATGCCAGGTGCCTTGCGAAATGTTTGAGTAGCCCCGCCAGCGACCATTGATGATGCCCAGTTCTTCGGGTGTGATGCTCATCAGCGTCTTGTCGATGATCGAGCCCAGTTCCGTGTTGTCCCGGGCAGTCGCCAGAGAGAACGCTGCCTGCCGGGTGCCGATGGTGGTGGTGATCTGCAGGGGATGTTCGAAGGTTCGCGAGGCAATGAAGTAGTTTGCGATGACGAGGGAATTCACTGCGCCTTCGACCTGACCTGCGTCGAGCAGCGCCACTGCACTGAAGGTGTCCGGCGTTTCGATCAGATGGATGCGTGGAAACTCGCTGCGCAGGTATTCGATCATCGGATTGCCCTGAGCAATCGCCAGGCGCTTGCGTTTGAGTTGACCCAGGTGAGTAGGGCTGTCGGCGGCTTTTCGGGTCAGCAGTACGTATGAATTTTCCAGGTAGGGACGACTGAACTTCAGGGTTTCCTCGCGCTGGGCAGTAGGGAGCAAGGCTGCGATCAGGTCAGCCTGATGGTGTTCGACCTGCTTGACCATTTCGGCGTCGCTGCGGCTGCGACGGATTTCGAAGCGCAGTCCGGTGCGCAGACGGATGAGTTCCAGCAAGTCGGCGCTGATGCCGCGAAAGTTGCCGTCACTGTCAAAAAACGTCAGGGGCGCGAAAGCCTCGTTGACGACCACGCTCAGCACCGGATGTTTTTTCAGCCACTGCTCTTCACGTTTGGTCAGTTGCAGCCTCTGGTCGGTCAGAAGTACGTCGCTGCCCACGCTCCACCGTTTGGCGATATTTTCGCGCTCGCTGCCCGGCACGGCCTTTAGCGCAGTATTGATGATGGCGAGCAGCTGTGGATTGTTGCGATGTACGGCGAAGCTGAAACCGTGAGCCTCATGCTTGCCGAAACTGGCCATGCGGATGTTGTTCAGGTAACCCTTGTTGATCATGTAGTGGGTGGAAATGGTGTCGCCGAGAAACACGTCCGCCTGGTCGAACGCGACTGCGTTGATTGCGTTCTGGTAGGACGGATAAGAGGTGATGAGGGCCTTGGGATACATGGCCTTGACATCATCCAGCGGCAGGTAGTGATACAGCATGCTGAGTCGCAGGCCTGCCAGACCTTCGGTCAGCGTGCGGGTTTCGCCCTCACGTGTCACAAGGACCGGTTGATCGATGGCGTAAGGCCTGGACAGTACTATTTCGGCGTTTCCTGCCTCGAATCCGTTGGCAGTGCCGAGCATGTCGATCTGGCCGTCGATCAATGCCCGTATGGCGACCTCCCGCGTGGCGAAGCGTTTGACCCTGATCGGCAGACCGGTCGCCTGACCAATCAGTACTGCGTAATCCGCCGTGTAGCCTTCGTAGTCTTGTCCGCTGGCCGTCATGTCGAAGGGAGGATAGTCTGGCGCGGAAGTCCCCAGAACCAGCTCATTGCGAGTGTGCAGCCACGCCACTTGCGATGGATCGAACAAGGCCTGCACCGTCGGTTCGCTCGAGCGACCGAGCAGGGTGAAATCTTGCGAGGTGGGTGATGCGGCTGTTGCAGAGGTGCAGAAACCCAGGCATGCACTCAATGCAATCAGGAGACTCACTAAACGGCTGGGCATGTTGGCTCTCACACGAGTGCGTTACGTTTGGCCATTTCGATAAGTTCTACGAGAGACTTGGCCTTCAGTTTTTGCATCAGTCGTTTTTTATAAGTGCTTACTGTTTTGTTGCTGAGAAACATGCCTTTGGCAATTTCCTTGTTTGTGCGGCCTTGGGCGAAAAGTTGCAAAACCATGAGTTCCCGATCATTGACTGATTTGAAAAGTTCCAGCTCGGCATAACGCACGTCATCATGACGAACAGGGTTCAAAGCCTGGCTGGGAAAGTAGTTGTAACCGGAAAGGACCGCTTTGATCGCACTGACCAGTTCACTCAGGTCTTCCTGCTTGCACACGTAACCCGATGCACCCGACTGCATACAGCGAATGCCGAACAGGGTCGGGCATTGCGCAGTCAGTACCAGTGTCTTGAATGGTGAGCTCATGGCGTTGAAGCGGGCCAGGACTTCCAGGCCATCGAGCTTGGGAATGCTGATGTCGAGAACGATCAGGTCGGGCATGCATTCGCGAATCATCTGCATGGCATCGACACCGTTATCGGTTTCTCCGACGACTTTATAACCTTCATGCTCCAGCAGCATTCGAACGGCGAGGCGGATGACCGGGTGATCGTCGACAATAAAAACGGAGTTCATAATCAAATCCCATACGAGCGCAAATAAAGGGCGAACCTTAGCTCAGTTGCATGAACACTCGCATGAACCGACAGGGTATTAGCAGCAATCTAGGATAAGTCCTACAAATAAAGAAGAATCAGACTACGTGTTAACTAGGTTTGGCGTAGGTAGACGCGTGAGATGTTCGATGGCTGGACTTGATGAAGTTTACGGCGCACGGAAAAATTTATCGGGTAAAGGCTTTCAATGATTGTTGTTAGTTGATTTCAGGTTTTATTTTCAGCCCTGCCGACTGCACAGACTTTGGAAGAGGTTCAGTCGTCGGCGCCCGACCGATCCATTGCGGATCGGTCGGGCAGCAGACGTCAATGGCTGGAACGTCCGGTCATTTCCAGCGCCATGTCACTGGCGTAGCTGTCGGTCATGCCGGCGATGAAGTCGATCATGCGCAGGAACGATGCGTGCAGCGGACCGCGCGGATCCGGTGCATTGTTGCCCAACAGGTCGAGGATCCGGCGGCTCTTGAAGGACGGCGTGCGGCCGTTGTGCTGTTCCAGGGCGGCACCGCAGAAGGCGTTGAGCAGGATTTCCAGGGTCGTGTAGGCGCCGATCTCGTGCAGGGTCTTGCGCTTGTCCTGGAAGATTTTCTTGCGGGCGATGTCCTTGGCGTTCAACACGCAACGTTTGGCCGGACCGTGCATGTGTTCCACCAGATCCCCCGGCAGCGTACCGGCCAGCAGTGCGTCCTGTTGTTCGACGAAAGCCCGGGCGGCGGCGTTGGTCAGGTGCTCGATGGCCTTGCCGCGCAGGATCGCCAGTTTGCGCCGGCGCGAATCCTGCGGGCCGAGCTGGCGATAGGTTTCCGGCAGGTCATCGCCCACCAGACCGAGCAGCAGAGACTCGACTTCGGCGTAATCGAGCAGCTCCATTTCCAGGCCATCTTCCAGATCGATCAAGGCGTAACAGATGTCGTCCGCCGCCTCCATCAGATACACCAGCGGATGGCGCGCCCAGCGCTGTTCTTCGAGTTGCGGCAGCCCCAGTTTGTGGGCGATCTGTTCGAGCAACGGCAGTTCGCTCTGGTAGCAGCCGAATTTGTGCTTTTTGTAACCGAGGGAGTCGGCGTGACGGGCTGTCCAAGGGTATTTCAGATAGGTCCCGAGTGTGGCGTAGGTCAGCCGGGTACCGCCGTCGAACTGGTGATACTCCAGTTGCGTGAGTACCCGGAAGCCTTGGGCGTTGCCTTCGAAGTTCAGGAAATCCCCTCGTTCGGCATCGCTCATCGCATCCAGCCAGCCGCGGCCCGCAGCCTGCTGGAACCAGTGACGGATCGCGTCTTCGCCGGAATGGCCGAACGGCGGGTTGCCGATGTCGTGTGCCAGACAGGCCGATTGAACCACCATGCCCAGATCGCTCGGATCGCACCATTCAGGCAAGGCGCGACGCAGGGTTTCGCCGACGCGCATGCCCAGAGAGCGGCCGACGCAACTGACTTCCAGCGAGTGGGTCAGGCGGGTGTGAATGTGGTCGTTGCTCGACACCGGATGCACCTGGGTCTTGCGCCCCAGACGGCGGAAGGCGCCGGAGAAGATGATGCGGTCATGGTCTTTATGGAACGGGCTGCGGCCAAGTTCCTGCGGGCTGTGCAACGGTTTGCCGAGACGTTCGCGGTTGAGCAGGGTATGCCAATCCAAGGCTGATTCTCTCCGTCTGGTGACTGATTCCCTAGCTTCCCGGTTCAGGCTGGCATCTGCAAGCGCAACTACAGCCCCGCCGCATCGATGTCGATCAACAGCAGGCGCTCGCCGTTATCGAAAAACTGTCCGGCGGTCAGGCAATACTGGTTGCTGGTGGCGTCGCGGTAGGTGTTGGAAAGGGTCAGGCGCCGTTCCTCCCAGCCTTCGGCCAGCAGGTGATAGAAGTAGGGGCGCCACGACCAGTTGTGACCCAGATAGCGATTGTCGGCGACCCAGCCGCTGGGGCGCCACTCCAGGTTTGGCGTCAGTTGGGTGCCGTGGCGGTCACATTGATAAAAACGCAGCAGCCAGGGGAAGGCGTCGAGCTGTGGCAGGGCGCTGAGCGGAGCGCGGGCCTGGGCCCAGGTTTGGAGGATGGTCATGAGTTCGCTGAGCTGCTGGCGCATGAACATCAGCTTGCTGCGCTCGGCCAGCTTCTGACGCACGTAAGACTGGCGCAGCTCGGCAAAGCGCTCCACGAAGTCATTCGTACCGAAAAGCGCCTCCTGCGCCCGGGCGAACAGAAAACCCTGCACGTAGCGCGATCCGCATTCCAGCGCGAAATTCAGTTGCGCCGCAGTTTCCACGCCTTCGGCAATGATCCAGCAGCCGGTTTTTTCGGCCATTTGCGCGAGGGCCTTGACCACGTCACTGCTCGGCCCGCCCAGTGCGGCGGCCTGGAACAGACGCATGTCGAGTTTGAGAATATCCGGTTGCAGCGCCAGCACACGATCGAGCTGCGAATAACCGGCGCCGAAATCGTCGATAGCGATCCGGGCGCCGGCATCGCGGTAGCGCGCCACGACTTCGGTCAGGCGCTGGCTGTTACCGCCCAGTTCAGTGATCTCGAAAACAATCCGTTGCGGGTCGATACCGTGCCGCGCGAGTTGCTTCAGGCTGGGCAGTGCCTGATCGGCACGCAAGCGGCTGATCCAGCGCGGTGACATGTTCAGGCTGAGAAACCAGTCCGGCGGGGCTTCGTGCAGTCGACTCAGCGCATTGTCGCGGATCTGCCGGTCCATTCGGCGCAGCGCGATGGCCGGGGTGCGCGGGTCGGCGAACAGCGGTCCGACCGACGCCAGTTGGCCATCGGCCTGGCGCAGACGGCCCAGTGCCTCGACCCCGGCAATGCATCCGGTGGCGGTATCGATGAAAGGTTGAAAGCAGGCGAGCGGTTGCCCGTCGATCACGGGGCCTCCTTGTCGTTCTTGTTCTGGTCGAATTCTGCCGGCCGGACAGGCAAGCGGGATTGAACCTCCGGATAAGAGATTCAATCCCGCCGGTGTTGCAAGAATGCAGCCAGATGCGTGGGGATCAGCGCTTGCTCGAACTCTGCATGACCAGCTTGATCAGCGGAGCGAGGCTGGTGCCCAGGCGGATCAGTCGGGTCAAACCGCCGACGCCACCGCTCTTGGCCCCTTTACCCGTGATGAAACCCAGTAGCGTCACAGCCGCCACGCCCCACAACGGCGCGTGCTTGATGCCGAAACCACCCTGCAGGTTTTGCGTCATGCCACGCATGCGTTGCAGTGGTTGCAGGACCTGGCCGGTTTCATGGCGGATTTCCTGACGATGCATTTCCATGCGCAGGCGGATCAGTGCCTTGCGCATTTCCCGGCGTGAGCTGTTGTGCGGAAGTTCAGGCAGGCTCATGGCAGCAGGCGCTCCCGATCATTGGCCAGTTCTTCCAGCGTGCCGTGGAAGGGCGAGGATTCATCGAAGATCGCGGCTTTGAGACGCAGCGCGCAAAAAATTGCCGCCAGGGTGTAAAACACGCACAGACCAATGATTGCGGCGAGGCGATAGGTGTCCCAGAACACGATCAGTACGAGGGTCGACAGGCCGACCAGCAACAGCAGCGCAAAAACCAGCGCCAGGCCGGCGAACAGCAACAGGCTGACGGTGCGTGCTTTCTGTTCCTGCAGTTCGATGCCGAACAGTTCGACGTGGCTGTGCAGCAGGCCGAGAACGGCAGCACCCAGACGACGCGTGGAGGAGGCGGTGCCCGAGTTCGGGCCGGATTCACCGATCGACATGATCAGCGCCGCGTGGCCAGCAGGCCAATCAGAAAGCCGACGCCGGCGGCGATGCCCACCGATTGCCACGGGTTGGCCGACACATATTCCTCGGTGGCGGTGACCGCCGCCTGACCGCGCTCGCGCAGGGTGTCTTCGGTCAGCTTCAGGGTTTCCCGCGCGCGCAGCAGGCTTTCGTGGATCTGTTCGCGCAACTCATCGGCCTGATCACCGGCCAGCGTGGCGGTGTGCTCCAGCAAGCGTTCAGTGTCGCTGACCAGGGTCTGGAAGTCGTTCATCAGGATTTCTTGAGCAGTCTTTGCCTTGATGCTGGCCATGGGGGATCTCCGTAAGTGGCGTTCTGAAGCGGTGTTCTGAAGCGTTCGAGTATGAGCCAAGAGTGAAGGTTCAGTACAAATGACTGGTACAAACTTTGCTGTGTCGTGGTGCGTCGATCGGTGGCAGTGCGCTGTTGCCGGGCGTGAAACCGGGCAAACCTTGGTCCGGATAATGAAGGTTCATGTCAGCCCATCGACCTTGTGCGCCAAAGCGGTTCACCGACCTGCCGGATCAGTGACTGCGTGGTCGCAACTTGGTGCATGAAATGTGCGCATGAACCGCTTTGGTGCCTTTTTCAGCCTCGGGTCTGCCTTCTCATGGAAAATCTGCAAAGCGCTGTGGACACGCTGGTCCACAGTTCCAACACGTTGTTCATTCTGATCGGTGCGGTCATGGTGCTGGCCATGCACGCCGGTTTCGCGTTTCTGGAGGTCGGAACAGTTCGCCAGAAAAACCAGGTCAATGCCCTGTCGAAGATTCTCAGCGACTTCGCGGTGTCGACCCTGGCCTATTTCTTTATAGGCTATTGGCTTTCGTACGGAGTGACCTTCCTGCAACCGGCGGCGGTACTCAGTGCCGATCATGGTTATGGACTGGTGAAGTTTTTCTTCCTGCTGACCTTTGCGGCGGCGATCCCGGCGATCATCTCCGGCGGCATCGCCGAGCGGGCGCGCTTTGTCCCGCAATTGTGCGCCACGGCGCTGATCGTTGCGTTCATCTACCCGTTTTTCGAAGGCATGATCTGGAACGGCAACTACGGTGTGCAAGCCTGGCTGACCGCGCAATTCGGTGCAGCCTTCCATGACTTTGCAGGTTCGGTGGTGGTGCATGCCATGGGCGGCTGGCTGGCGTTGGCGGCAGTGCTGCTGCTCGGGCCGCGCAACGGACGCTATCGCGATGGCAAGCTGGTGGCGTTCGCGCCGTCGAGCATTCCGTTTCTGGCATTGGGGTCGTGGATTCTGATCGTCGGCTGGTTTGGCTTCAACGTGATGAGCGCGCAAACCCTGCAAGGGGTCAGCGGGCTGGTGGCGGTCAACTCGCTGATGGCCATGGTGGGCGGAACGGTGGCGGCGTTGATCGTCGGTCGCAACGACCCTGGCTTCCTGCACAACGGCCCGTTGGCGGGGTTGGTGGCGGTGTGCGCTGGTTCCGACCTGATGCATCCGGTCGGTGCGCTGGTAACCGGCGCGATTGCCGGTGCCCTGTTTGTCTGGTGCTTCACAGCGGCGCAGGTCAAATGGCGCATCGACGACGTGCTGGGTGTCTGGCCGTTGCACGGTCTGTGTGGCGTGTGGGGCGGCATTGCCTGCGGGATCTTCGGGTCGACCGCGTTGGGCGGGCTCGGTGGCGTCAGCCTGATCAGCCAGTTGATCGGCACCGCCCTTGGTGTGGCGGTGGCGCTCATCGGCGGTTTCGCCGTCTATGGTTCGATCAAGGCACTGCATGGTCTGCGCCTGAGCCAGGAACAGGAGTACTACGGCGCCGACCTGTCGCTGCACAAGATCGGCGCGGTGAGCCAGGACTAGGTCTCCTCATCGTCGGCTCCGGGGTAAAAACCGTGAAGCAGGCGATAACGATCGATACGCACCTGATCGACTTTCTCCTGCACCCGGTGCGCGGGGAACCCCAGCAGGATCAGGGCATGGGAACCGAGCATCAGGCTCGACTCCAGCAGTTCCGGCACCACTTCACTGGCGCCGGCTGCTTTCAGCTCGGCCGACTGGCTGTCGTCCCGGGTGCGCACCAGGATCGGCACTGTCGGGTTGAGGCGTCTTGCCTCCTTGAGAACCCGCAGAGCCACGTCGGCTTGATCCACAGCAATCACCAGCAACCTGGCGCGCAGCAAACCGACGGCGGTCAACAGATCGCCGCGGGTTGAATCGCCGTAGTGGACGTCGCGCTCGGCGTTGGCGGCTTCCTGGATCCGCACCGGATCGTTGTCCAGCGCGACGTAGGTTTGCCCGGCATTGCGCATGAAACGCCCGATCGACTGACCGACACGGCCGTAGCCACAAATCACCACATGCCCGTCGAACCCCGCATTGAGGGCGCTGATTTCCTCGATCTGCGCTTCCTGGTTGGGTTTGCGGTGCAGGGCGGCGGCGATGCGCGGTGCGGCGCGTAACAGCAGGGGCGTCAGCAGCATCGAGCAGAAGGTGGCGGCGAGCAGCAGCGCACCGAGTTCGGCGGGGAGCAACCGGGTTTGCTGCATCTGTGCCATCAGGGCGAAGCAGAATTCACCACCCTGAGCGAGGGCGAGGCCGCTGCGCCAGGCCGTTTCACTGTCGCTGCCGCGCCATTTCACCAATAGCGCCACCACCAGGCCTTTGATCACCAGCAAACCCAGGGTCATGCCGATAATCAGCAGGCTGTGGCTGGCGAACAGTTGCAGGTCGATCAGCATGCCGATGCTGACGAAAAACAGTCCCAGCAGAATGTCGCGAAACGGCCGGATGTCGGCCTCGATCTGATGCCGGTAATGGCTCTCGCCCAGCAGCATGCCCGCGAGGAACGCGCCGAGGGCCGGAGACAGGCCCAGCAGGTGGGTCAGCCAGGCCGTCAGCAGCACAATTACCAGTGCCAGCAGTACGAACAGCTCCGCCGAGCGGGACGCCGCGACTTCCTGAAACAGGCGGGGAAGCAGCCAGCGGCTGGCCAGCAACAAACCGAAAAACAGCAACACGGTCTTCAGCAAGGTCAGAGGCAACGCCCAGTACCAGGCCTGATCACTGCTGCCGGCGAACACCGGCACCAGCGTCAGCAGCAATACGGCCACCACATCCTGAAACAACAGAACGCCGACTGCGTTCTGGCCGTGGCTGCTGAAGATTTCGCCGAGGCTGCTCAGTTCCTTGGTCACAATCGCCGTGGATGACAACGACAGGCCAGCGCCCAGCAGCAAGGCCGGGGTGGCGGGCATGCCCAGGAGCATCAGCACGCTCCCAAGCAGCAGGGTGGTTATCAGCACCTGCTGGCTGCCCAGGCGGAAAACCACCTTGCGCAGGGCAATCATTTTCGACAGGGAGAATTCCAGCCCCAGGGAAAACAGCAGAAAAACCACGCCCAGCTCGGCAAGGTCCGGCAAGTGTTCGCTTTCATTGATCCAGTCGAACGCCTTCGGCCCGACCATCAATCCCACGCACAGGTAACCCAGCACAGGTGGCAGGCGCAGGCGACGGAACAGGGCAATCATCACCAGGGATGACGCCAGAATGATCAGCAGATTGGCAAACACAAGACACTCCGGAACAGGTCAGGCTCTTCAAGCGTAGAGGTAAAAAACACCGGAGCATCGCGTAAACGGCAATTTTGTGGGCTGATTTACATCAGGGTTTTGCGAAGAGCGGATTTGAGCCCGGTGGGCAGGTCGACGGGCCTTGCGGGCAGGCCTAGAATGAGCACTCGTTTTCTGGGGTTGAGCGCACATGCTTCCTGAATGCCAGTTGTTCGGCACCCTGGGGTGCCATTTGTGTGCAGTCGCCGAGGCTGAACTGATGCCTTTTGTCGAGCATGGCCTGCTGGTGGAACTGGTGGATATTGCTGACGATGAGTCGTGGTTCGAGGCTTACAGCCTGCGGATCCCGGTCTTGCGCAGGGTCGATACCGGCGCGGAACTGGGGTGGCCGTTCAGTGCCGATCAGGTGGTGGCATTCCTGCTTTAATGGTCTTTTCCCTTCAGCGTTGATGGCGCTCGTCACCTTCGCTCAATCACGACTTGGCACTTTTCGGGTTATTCGGTTACTGTATGCGCATACAGTAATTGAGTTGGCCTGCCATGCCGTTTTCGGGCATTCGCCAGGGCAAGCCGGATGTCAGAGGGAGTCACCGTGGTCAATGTCGAACAGTTGAAAAGCAGCGTGAACGGGATGTCGGTTGACGTGGTGCGCGAGGCCGTCCACGAATTGCGCCTGGACGGTCTGGTCACGGAAGGCAAGACTCCCTTCAACAAGCTGCATTTCAATACGTGCTTTGCCGAGATCGAGGCCTTGTTTCAGCGCGCCGGTTATCACAAGCAACTGGATGTGGTCGGTTATCAGGGACTGTTGTACGCCTTGTACGACCCAGGCCGCTGGGAGGCCGTCGATGTTCTGCGCTGGCTCAAGGAATTCACCGAGGCGGCGGCGCTCAAATCGATCCCCGCCTGATTCTGCGCTAGGTCTGCTGCGCCCGGTGTTGGATAATGCCGCTCTGCTTTGAAGGTTCGAGTTCTCTGTATGTCCAGTACCCCCACGTTTTCCGCCGCACTGAATCAGGCCAGCACGCTGTATCTGCCCCCCGGCAACTGGCGGACAGTGCTCGACTGCCTGTGTGAGCATTTCAGTGCCATCGGGCGCGATCAATGGCTGGATCGGATTGCCCGGGGCCGGGTGCTGGATGGTCAGGGGCGGCCGATCGCGCTGGATTTGCCCTACAGGGAAGGGCTGCGCATTCACTACTTTCGTGAAGTGCCGGATGAAAAACCGATTCCGGTAGTTGAGTCGATTCTGTATGCGGATGACCATCTGGTGGTGGCGGACAAGCCGCATTTCCTTCCGGTGACCCCGGCAGGCGAGTACGTCGAACAGACGCTGCTTCGCCGATTGATCCGGCGCCTGGACAATCCCCATCTGGTGCCGCTGCATCGGATTGACCGGCACACGGCCGGGCTGGTGATTTTCTCGGCCAACCCACAGACGCGGTCGGCATATCAGTCGCTGTTCCCCACCCGGCAGATTGAAAAACGCTATGAAGCCATTGCGGCCGCGTTACCTGGGCTGGACTTTCCGTTGGTACACAAAAGTCGTCTCGTCGATGGCGAACCTTTCTTCCGCATGAAGGAGGGGGCGGGTGCAAGTAACACCGAAACGGCGGTGGAGGTGCGTGAAAGGAATGGTGATCTCTGGCGCTACGGCCTGTATCCGGTGACCGGCAAGAAGCATCAGCTGCGAGTACACATGACGGCGCTGGGGGCGAGCATCTGCAATGATCCGTTTTATCCCGACGTGCTCAAAGACGTTGAGGATGACTACGCCAATCCGCTGAAACTTCTGGCGCAAGGCCTGCGATTCATCGATCCGGTTACGGGGCAGCCCCGCGAGTTCGAGAGCCGCATCACGCTGGACTGGTGATCCCGCTATCGATTGTTTTCGGTCAGACACGAAAAAGCCCGCATATTGCGGGCTTTTCTGTATCGGGTGTCGAACTGAAGAATTAAAGCTCTTTGACAGTACGAACCTGATCCTTGTTGATGCGAGTGTGCTTGCCGTCCAGTTGTTCGAACTCGTAGAAGCCCGAATCTTCATCATATTTAGGGGCGTCGACAGCCTGGATTTCGCGACCGTCATTCAAGGTGATCACTGTTGGCGAGGCGCAACCGGCGAGGGTGGCGAGGCCCAGTGCGAGCATGAAAGTGGCGAGGGTCCGTTGAGTCATGAGTGTGTCTCCGAAGGGAAATTCTTTTGGTTACTGAGCTTGAGACGTATACAAGGCGTGCAAGTTCCTTGAGTGCTGTCAGTCTGACACAGTGTTGTGCGAACTCAACAGTTCAGGGGTGTTGAGATTGGCCAGGCGTGGGTCGTTGTCAGGGCAAACCAGGGCTTGGGCATCAAGAGTGCGCATCAGCCGGCCGGGGCTGCGTTCTCCAGCGTTCCAGGCGTTTTCGAAGGCGGGCAGGAGTGCCACGGGGATTACGCAAAGCAGCGGTTCCCAGTGATCGTCATGGCGCAACATTAAAGGTTTTTCAGAATTCAGACTGGCCGCCTCGCGCATGCTCTGCAGCAACGCAAGGTCGATGCGCGGGACATCGCAGGGCAGTACCAGCAGGTGGGTGTGGCGCGCGGCTTTCAAGCCGGCACGAATGCCGGCCAACGGACCGGGAAAATCTTCCTCGTCATCGCCTACCAACTGGTCGGCAAATGGCGCATAGCGTTCACGATTGCGGTTGCAGGAGATGATCAGATCATCGGTCAACGACCGAACTTTACGATGAAGATGCGCGATCAACGGTTCACCGTGCCATTCCACGAGCCCCTTGTCCTTGCCGCCCATGCGCTGGCCGCGCCCACCCGCCAGTAACAGAATGGAGCAAGGTGGTAATGGCGTGTTCGAGGTCATGGCAACTCTCCGCGGGGGCGGCGAAAAAAGGGGGCGCTGTGATATAACACCGGGCTGTTTCTCCTACAACTGGACGAGCCTATGAAAGCCAAGGCTGATGTACCTTTCGCACCGCTCAATATCGCAGTGCTGACGGTCAGCGACACCCGAACCCTGGAAACCGATACCTCCGGCCAGGTCTTCGTCGACCGTCTGACGGCCGCCGGCCATCATCTGGCGCAGCGCGTGCTGCTCAAAGATGACCTGTACAAGATCCGTGCGCAAGTTGCCCACTGGATTGCCGAAGACGTCGTGCAAGTCGTGCTGATTACCGGAGGCACCGGTTTTACCGGTCGCGACAGTACACCGGAAGCCGTTGCCTGCCTGCTGGACAAACAGGTCGATGGTTTTGGTGAGCTGTTTCGCCAGATATCGGTTGCCGACATCGGCACCTCCACCGTGCAATCCCGAGCTCTGGCGGGATTGGCCAATGGCACGCTGGTCTGCTGCCTGCCAGGTTCGACCAATGCAGTGCGCACCGGTTGGGATGGCATCCTGGCCGAGCAACTGGACTCACGTCACCGCCCTTGCAATTTCGTTACTCATTTGAAAAAGGCAGCGCCTTGTGAATCCCGTGGGTAAGCCGGGCAAGACCGGCAGCCTCATGCCTGTTGAAGAGGCATTGGCGCGTTTGCTGGAAATGGCCGAAACCTCGCGGATTGTCGAGTGCGAGTCTTTGCCACTGGCGCAGATTCACGGGCGGGTGCTGGCGCAGGATCTGATTTCGACGCTGGATCTGCCGCCATGGCCGAACAGCGCCATGGACGGATATGCCTTGAATCTGGTCGACTGGACCGGCGAGCCGTTGCCGGTCAGTCAGAAGATTTTCGCCGGTCAGGCACCGGAACCTTTGAAACCGGGCACCTGTGCCCGGATCTTTACCGGCGCGCCGGTGCCTGCGGGGGCCGACTGTGTCGAGATGCAGGAAAACGTCGAGATTCATGCCGATGAGCGCGTGAGTTTCATCGAAACGATGGTGGCCGGGCAGAACATTCGTCCACAAGGCCAGGAAACGACCGTCGGTGAATTGGTCTTGTCCGCAGGAACTCGGCTCGGTCCGATCGAGCTGGGGCTGGCTGCATCGCTGGGTTGTGCAGGGCTTGAGGTCGTTCGACAGGTTCGTGTGGCGGTTTTGTCCACCGGAGACGAGTTGGTCGAGCCGGGCACGACGTTGGGGCCGGGACAGATCTACAACAGCAACCGGGTGCTGTTGTGCAGCTGGTTGCAGCGCCTGGGATGTGAAGTGTTTGATGCCGGTATTCTGCCTGATGACCTGCTCACTACCCGTGCGAAACTCGGGGAGCTACAGGATGTAGACCTGATTCTGTCGACCGGTGGGGTATCGGTCGGAGAGGCGGATTTCCTCGGAATCGCATTGAGGGAAGAAGGCGAGCTGACACTCTGGAAGCTGGCAATCAAACCTGGCAAGCCATTGACGGTCGGGCATTTTCGCGGTGTCCCGGTGATTGGATTGCCGGGTAATCCTGCCTCGACACTGGTGACTTTCGCCTTGTTGACCCGACCTTATCTGTTACGTCGCCAGGGCGTGCAGGATGTCGAGCCGCTGAAGTTTTCGGTACCCGCAGGATTTGTCTGGCCCCATGCCGGTAACCGCCGTGAATTTCTGCGAGGGCGTCTGGAGCAGGGGCAAGCGATTATCTACCGTAACCAGAGTTCGGGCGTTCTGCGCAGCGCTGCCTGGGCCGAGGGGCTGGTGGAGGTACAAGAGGGACGAGTCCTGGCCGAGGGAGACCTGGTGCCATTCATTCCACTCAGCGAGCTTCTCGGTTGATCGCAGGTATTTGAAAGGCAGGCACAGTGGTTACACGATGCCTGCCTTTCTGCCAGTCAACGACTGATCAGTGCAACGAGCTGGTCAAACCGGCTATTGGCAATCCAGCCCACCAGTCCGAGCACCATCGCTGTCGCACCTGCCGAGTAGGCAAGGCGGTGCTTGATGGCTTTGACGTCTCCTCTGACTTCGTCCATGTCGCGTCGAATGTACTTGAGGTGAGTTTCCAGCTCGGTGATACGCGGTTCCATATTGTTTTCTCCGGTATTTCTGGCGCTGCATTTGAATTCGTCTTTGAGGCTGGCGCGACTTTCGGAGAGAGAGGCAACCGGACTCACGGCTAGTCCTGCTTCATGGCTTTGCATGGAAACGTCCACCTGCTGCAGTGGGGGGCTCTTGGCAAATGCCGAAATGCAAAATATCGAAAGTCCTGAACCTGTTTCCACTCATTACATGCACATCCTTGTGTAATTGAATTGAAGATCACTAACGCCGACACACGTTGTACCAATGGCCGGGCCGGGTCAATTGAGCCGATTCCTTACGTTCTGTACGAAAAAGTACCGGTATGTAGGACAAGGAGGGCGAGCTTCAGGAATTAATCAGAAAGAGTGCGACTTTTTTATCCCTCTTGAGGGTCAAGATGTTCCGTACCGATTTAATTCCGGGAGTAACCGCAATGAGTGAACGCAAGGCATTGTTGATTCTGCATGGCAAGCAGGCGCTCAACGAGGCGGTTCGTGCCGCTGTCGAGAACAAGCGAGAGCAAGGCTGGGAGCTGGCTGTACGTCTGACCTGGGAGGCCGGAGATGCGCAGCGGTTGGTGGAGGAGGCGCTGGCGGCGGGATACCGCCAGATCATCGCCGGCGGTGGGGATGGCACCCTGCGTGATATCGCCGAAGCGCTGGCGGCGCATCCGGGCAAAGCCAGTCTGGTGCTTTTACCGCTGGGAACTGCCAACGACTTTTCCCACGCGGCGAGTATCCCGTTGGAGCCGACCGAGGCGCTTGAGTTGCTTGAAGCGCCCGCCCACGACATCGATCTGGGTGAAGTCGGTGGGCAGATCTTCCTGAACATGGCGACCGGAGGATTCGGCAGCCAGGTAACGGCCAACACGTCGGAAGATCTGAAAAAGGTATTGGGTGGCGCAGCTTATCTGTTCACCGGTTTGACGCGGTTCAGTGAACTGCATGCCGCGTACGGTGAGTTGCAGGGGCCGGATTTCCATTGGCAGGGCGAGTTGCTGGCCCTCGGGATCGGCAATGGCCGTCAGGCCGGCGGCGGACACGTGTTGTGCCCCGAAGCGCTGGTGGACGATGGTCTCTTGGATATCAGCATCCTGCCGGCGCCGCAGGAGTTGGTTGGCACCCTGAAAAATCTGCTCAGCGACGGCTTCGGCATTGACAACATGTTTGTGCGCGCCCGTTTGCCATGGGTTGAAATCAAGGTCGCCGAAGGGCTTTACATCAATCTCGACGGCGAGCCCCTGGAGGGCGAAAGTTTGCGGTTTGCGGCGCGCCCCGGGGCGTTGCGTGTGCATTTGCCGAAGGGCTCGCCGCTGTTGAGTGCAACTCGTCGGCTCAGTCGTCCAGACTGATGATCTGTTCCCGCACGGCAAACAGCACCAGGCCTGCCACATCGTAGATCTGCAGGCGCTTCATGATCTGCGAGCGGTGGGTTTCGACTGTTTTGATGCTCAGGCCCAGGCCGTTGGCGATTTCCCGTGTGGACTTGCCACGCACGATCAGGCGCAGGATTTCCAGCTGGCGTGCGGTCAGGTTGTGCGACTCGGCGACTTCCGGCTGCTGTTTCAGATTGCGGGTCAGCGCCTGATTGATCACGGTATGGGCGATGGCGGGGCTCAAGTAGCGCTCGTTGTTGCGCAGAGCTTCGAGCGCATGTTCGAGTTCGGTGGCCGTGGTGTCCTTGAGCAGATAACCGTGAGCACCGGACTCCAGCGCCTGCATGATCAGCGCGGGGTCGGTGTGCATCGAAAGAATCAGCACTTTGGCGTGCGGACGCACTCGTTTGAGTCGCTGCAGGGCTTCCAGGCCGCCGGTTTCTTTCATGGAAATGTCCAGCAATACGATATCGGGGGACAGCAGCTCGACCATCTCGAGCAGCTGCGAGCCATCATTGGCCTCGCCGATGACTGCATAGCCGGGAATATCCAGCACCAGGGCACGCACGCCGGCCCTGATCAGCGAGTGGTCATCCACCAGAAGTAAGTTACAAGTCAACGCATAACCTTATTCGTACTGGCCCGCTCGAGTGCCCGGGGCGCCCAGGGGAATAGTGCTTCGATTTGAGTGCCTTTGCCCGGCTCGCTGGTCACATTGAGTGTGCCGCCCAGTTGCTCGATGCGCTCGGCCATCCCGGCCATGCCCCGCTGTCCTTCGCGGCCGGGATTCGCCGCCGGGGAAAAGCCCAGGCCATCATCGCTTATAAGCAGGGTCAAGCCCTGTGGCAGGCGTTGCACGCGAATCAGCAGGTTTTTGGCCTGTGCGTGACGAAGGATGTTGGTCACGGCTTCCTGAGTGATGCGAAAGGCTGCGACGGCCATCTCTTCGGGGATTCCATTCAGGCGCTGCTGGCAGTCCAGACTCCAGTGCACCGAAGTATTGGCCAATACCTTGACCAGGTGCGCACGCAGGCTCGCTTCCAGACCCAGACTGGTCAGTTGCCGCGGGTTGAGAATGGCCGAAACGTCGCGCACCTTGTTGAGGGTTTCTTCCAGCGTCTCGCAAAGTACCGAACAGTGTTCCTGCATCTCCGCGGGCAAGCGACGCTTGAGCCATTCGCTTTGCAGCTTGGCGGCGGTCAGCAACTGGCCGATATCGTCATGCAGTTCGCGGCTCAGGCGATGGCGCTCGTTTTCCTGGACTTCCAGCAAACGGTCGGCCAGTTCCTGAGGCTGGAATTTGATGGATTTGCGCGACAGGCGATGTTGTGTCCAGACGCAGCCGGCAGCCGCCACGTTGATCAGCAACAGGCCGAGTGACAGCGGCGCGGAGGCGCCATAGCTCAACAGACTGCCCAAGGCTGAAACCGTGCACAGCAGGAGTGTGAACCTGCGGGCATTTTCTCGGGAGGGAGGCCATGTGGTGATCGACTTGAGGCTGGCGTACATAGCGGATGGAGCCAATGGATGTTCGCTGCGGGCAGACCGTCAGAAGGGCTGGCGGTCTCTGTCTGGAAAACGTTTGCTCAGGTTGTTGATTTCATAACGGTTCAGTGATCGATAATTGAGCGCCAACTTCGGTGGCAACCCATCATTGAAGTCACAATGCCATTAATTGAAGCAACTAACGGGCTGCATAATACCACTTAACATACCGTTGGTCGCGTTTGCCAATATGTCCAAAGAGTCAGGAAACAGGCCATGTTGGACGAGAGTTCCATAATGGAAAAGTTGAAATATCCGACTCGATATTATCGATGCAGCAGCAAGTTACTTTTGCACAGGAAAACCCTGACATCAGCAGAAGGCAGTCAGCATTCATCAAGCGTAATTATTTATTGGAGGATGTCGCAGGCAGGCATGAACTATTCAATTGCGACTTTCGTCTGTGAGAAATGACGGGCCCGAACAGCCCACGGTATGCCCGATTACGCTTGGCGCTCCGACCAGGTTACGAGGGACATCGGCTTGCCATTGAGCGGCAATTGGAAGTGAGTCTGCCCCACCTGGCAGGCAAAGGCTTCGATCAGCGTCACCTGTTCGCTTTCATCCAGGCCCAATTGGCCGGTGCTTGGGTCGATCAGTTCCAGTTGCCAGGCCATCAGGGTGAAGCAATCCTTAAGTGCTTCCAGGGCCTGTGCATGCAAATCCACGTGACCCTGCACCTGGTTGAGCAAGCCATGCAGGTGCAGGGAGAATTCGGATACCGCCTCCAGCCCCAGGGCATCGGCCTTGTTCGCCAGCTTGAGGAGGGTGCTGAGCATGCAGTCGATGGCGTCCTTGTCATTGCTGATCAGCTGCAGATGGCTGAGGCATTCTTCGGACTTGGCCAGGAGCGTTTCAGCCTCGACAAGGAATTCGGGGAAGCGCTGCGTCCAGTCACTACGGTCGTTCGGCATGCTTATCTCCACCACGTCATGTCTGATGAGGGAATGCCGTGTGTGTCGACGATCATGAACCGTCGCGAGACCGCGCCCCGGTGTGCATTGGCACAGACCTGGGGTTTCAAGAGGATGTGTTTCCACTGAACTGCGATCGCACACAATAGCCTGACTCCGTTCATGCAATGAGAATGGCGTCACATTAATGGCTATTGGATATCGCGAACATCAGGTTGGGCCTGATTGTTCCTAGGGGATTCCCTTAGGCACGGGAACCTGTGGCGCAAATCGGGGTCGCGCCGAGAAGAATGTAGCAGATGATTTCACCGGGCCAGTAAAGCATGATGTTAATGTGACATCAATGCCTGCCAATGGCATTTTTGTTGGTGATTTTGGACGGGATCAAGATCCGCCAGATTCAGCCGATAACCCCCAATAGTGAATTCATCAGAACAAGCCCAGGAGTCATTGATGGCCGGCATTCTCGACACGGTAGACCAACGCACGCAACTGGTGGGTGAGAATCGCCTGGAAATTCTCATGTTTCGACTGGCCGGGCGCCAATTGTTCGCGATCAACGTGTTCAAGGTGCAGGAAGTCCTGCAATTGCCGAAGCTGACTTTGATGCCCCAGCGTCACCCGTTTGTCTGCGGTGTGGTCAACCTGCGCGGCCAGACGCTGCCGGTGATCGACCTGTCCCAGGCGATCGGCATGCGACCGTTGGTGCCGGGTCCGAACAGCACGATCATCGTCACAGAGTACAACCGCTCGGTGCAGGCGTTCCTCGTCGGTGGCGTGGACCGCATCGTTAACATGAATTGGGAAGCCATTCTGCCGCCGCCGACCAGTGCCGGTCGCCAGCACTACCTGACTGCCATCAGCAAGGTCGACGATCAACTGGTGGAAATCATCGACGTCGAGAAAGTCCTCGCCGAAATCGTGCCGTACAACGCCAAGGTCTCCCGGGACAAACTGGACGACCCGGTGCTGGAACGTGCCCGTGGCCGCGAAGTGTTGCTGGTGGACGACTCCAACGTGGCGCTCTCGCAATTGCGCGACACCCTCGGCCAGTTGGGCGTGAAGATGCACATCGCCAGCGACGGCCTGAAAGCCCTGAACATGCTCAAGGCCTGGGCCGATACCGGGGTGAACATGACCGACAAACTGCTGATGGTGTTCACCGACGCCGAAATGCCGGAAATGGACGGCTATCGCCTGACCACCGAAATCCGCAACGACCCGCGCCTGCGTGGCCTGTACGTGGTGTTGCACACTTCTCTGTCCGGCAGTTTCAACGACTCGATGGTGAAAAAGGTCGGCTGCGACAATTTCCTCTCCAAGTTCCAGCCGGACAAACTGGTTGATGTGGTGCGCCAGCGTCTGATGCTTGACGAAGTGCCGGCCTGATCCACAGGTCGAGGCTGACCCTGCGTCAGCCTTTGATTCGCTGACAAAGCTCGTATAGGGTGGCGTTTTTGACCCACCAGGGAGCTGGCCATGCTGCGTCTGAGCGCGCTTTATCGTTACCCGTTGAAATCCGCCAAGGGTGAGGTCCTGCAAGGGATCGGCCTGGACAAACTGGGGCTTGAGGGTGACCGACGCTGGATGCTGGTGGATGAGGCCAGCGGGCGGTTCCTGACCCAGCGTGCCGAAGCGAAAATGAGCCAGCTCTCCGCGTTGTGGAATGCCAGCGGCGGGCTGACGCTCAGCGCGCCGGGGCATTCGGCAATGGATGTCGCCTTGCCCGGCAGCGACGACGACCTGCGTGGCGTGACCATCTGGCGTGACACCCTGCGTGTGCCGGATGCCGGTGAAGAGGCGGCCCGCTGGGTCAGCGATTTCATCGGCAAGCCAACCCGACTGGTGCAAGTGCCGCTGGATCGCGCCCGGACGACCCAGGCCGGGTACGGCAACGACGATGACCAAGTGGCATTCGCCGATGGTTTCCCGCTGTTGCTGATTGGTGAGGCCTCGCTGCAACACCTGTCGCAGGAAGTCGGGCGTCCGCTGGAAATGCTGCGGTTCCGGCCGAATCTGGTGATCGAAGGCAGTGACGCATACGCCGAGGATGGCTGGAAGCGGATTCGTATCGGCGATGTCGAGTTCCGCGTGGTCAAGTCCTGCTCGCGGTGCATTCTCACCACGATCGATCCGCAGACCGGTGAGCGCAGCGCTGACCGCGAACCACTGGCGACCTTGCAGAAGACCCGTGCTCAGGCCGATGGCGCGATGTTCGGCCAGAACCTGGTCAACGACGGCAACGGCCGGCTTGAGGTCGGCATGCCGGTAGAAATCCTCGAATAACCCGCCAGAAACGAAAAATGCCCGTGTCCCTGGACACGGGCATTTTTTATGACCGCCGAAAACCGTGGTTTCAGCCGCGGTATTCGCACAGGTAAGCGGTGTCGACGGCCACTTTCAGCTGGAACTTGCTGTTGGCGGGCACGTTGAACTGGCTGCCAGCGGCGAAGGTTTCCCAGTCGCTGCTGTCCGGCAGTTTGACGGTCAGGGCGCCCGAAACCACGTGCATGATTTCACGCTGGCTGGTGCCGAATTCGTATTCGCCCGGGGCCATGACGCCGATGGTCGCAGGGCCTTCAGCGGTGCCAAAAGCGATCGACTTGACGGTGCCGTCGAAGTACTCGTTGACTTTAAACATGGGCGATTCCTCTCGAAAAGGGCTTAAAAAGGGTCAAAAAGGTCGGCCAGTATGCACAAGGCTTCTGGCGCCGTCACCTGCGCTAGAGTGGCAGCACCAACGGCAATAACCGGGCGGTATTGCGTGCATCTTCCAACGCACGGTGCTGCTGACCGGTGAACTGCATCCCCGCCAGTTGCAACGCGCCATTGAGGCCCAGAGGCCGTTCGAGGCGCCGGGCCTTGGCAAAGCGCTGTTTGAGGTTCATGTGCGGCACCCGGCTCAGGGCGCTGTCGAGTTGCAGACGCTGCCATTCCTGAAGCAATTGCTTGCGGTCGTAATCGCCCCAGCTGGCCCAGCCTTCAAGGCGCGTCTGGTGCTGACCGAGCCAGCGCTCGAAGGCCGGCCAGACCTCGCTCAACGGCTGCGCCGCGTCGATGTTGGCCTGGGTGATGTGCGTGAGTTCGCGGCAAAAGGGCGTCAACAAGGGGCGCCGCGTCGGTTTGACGAAGCGCTGAAAGTGATCCTGCTCGCGACCCGCGCGATCCACCAGGGTCGCGCCGATCTCGATGATCTCCATTTCCGTAACCGGCCAGCCACCCTCATCGGTGGTGGCTTCCAGATCTATGACCAGCCAATGGGGCATCGCAGGGTTCCTGATTTCCGCGTCCTGATTATTCAGAGCGTAGTCAAACCTTGCGGATGCGCGCGGCGACTACTCGACCTGCAACAGAACCTGACGATTTTTTACCTGATCGCCGACCTTGACCTGCACCCGCTTGAGCACGCCGTCGATGCCGGCCTTGAGCGGGTGCTCCATTTTCATCGCTTCCAGCACCACCAGCAGCTGGCCCTTGCTGACCGGGCTGCCTTCGCTGACGAGCACATCGATGATGGCGCCATCCATCGGCGCTTTCAACGTGCCGGAACTGACGCTGGTCTGACTGTCGATCACCGCATGAGTTCGGTCCACCAGATGCAGGCTGCCGGGGTGGGTGAACAGCCAGAGCTGGTCGTTGTGCAGGCGATAGGCATGGCGCTGGCGCAGGCCATCGATTTCCAGTGTCACGGCCCCGGCGGTGTGCTCGACCAGCGTGAGTTTGATGACACGTTCGGCGACCTGCACTTCAAACGCCTTGTCCGGACTGGTACGCAGTTGCACATTCCAGTCGCGGGCGTCGAGGCCGATTCGATAAAGCAACGGTGCACCGACATTGTTGCGCCATCCGGACAGCGGGGCGCGGTGTTGCTGTGCGGCGGATTGGTAAAAAATCACCGCCGCGATGGCCAGCTCTTCGGCACTGGGCGAATAGGCGTGCAGGCAATCGTGATCGGCGAAATGTTGAGGGATGAAGCCAGTGCCGAATTCCCCGCTGATGAACTGCGGATGCTGCAACAGGCTGGCGAGCAAGCGCTGATTGCTCTGCACGCCCAGCAACACGCTGTCCTGCACCGCACACAACAGTTTGCGCCGGGCCTCTTCACGGGTCGCGCCGTGGGCGATCAGTTTGCCGAGCATCGGGTCGTAGAACGGTGAAATCGACTGTCCTTCAATCAGGCCGTGATCGATCCGCGCACCGCGATCCAGTGCCGGCGCCCAGGCTTCGACACGCCCGGTCTGCGGCAGAAAACCCTGGGCCGGATCTTCGGCGTAGAGACGCACTTCCATCGCGTGACCATCGAGTTTCACCTGCGCTTGGGTCAGCGGCAGCGGTTGGCCCTCGGCGACCGACAGTTGCCACGCCACCAGATCCAGCCCGGTGATCAATTCAGTCACCGGATGCTCGACCTGCAACCGGGTGTTCATCTCCAGAAAGTAGAACTGGCCGCTGGCGTCGAGGAGAAATTCCACGGTGCCGGCGCCCACGTAGTTCACCGCACGCCCGGCCTTGAGTGCCGCTTCGCCCATCGCCTGGCGCAGTTCCTCGTTCATCACCGGGCACGGCGCTTCTTCGATGACTTTCTGGTGGCGACGCTGTATCGAACAGTCGCGCTCGCCGAGGTAGATCAGGTTGCCGTGATGGTCGCCGAACAGCTGCACCTCGACATGGCGCGGCTCGATCAACGCCTGTTCGAGGATCAGTTCATCACTGCCGAAACCGTTCAATGCTTCCGAGCGGGCGGTGCGCAATTGCGCCGGCAGTTCCTCGGCGCTGTGCACCAGTCGCATGCCGCGCCCGCCACCGCCGGCGCTGGCCTTGATCATCAGCGGGTAACCGATGCGCTCGGCCTCTCGGGCCAGGGTCGCATCATCCTGCTCGGCGCCTTGATAGCCGGCGATGCAGGGGACGCCGGCGGCGAGCATGGCGATTTTCGATTGGCGTTTGCTGCCCATCAGTTCGATGGCTTCGACGCTGGGGCCGATGAAGGTCAGGCCGGCCTGTTTGCAGGCGCGGGCGAACTCGGCATTTTCCGAGAGGAAGCCGTAGCCTGGGTGGATGGCGTCGGCGCCGCTGCGCCGGGCGGCGTCGAGAATGGCCGGGATGTTCAGGTAGGACTGTTGCACGGGTGCCGGACCGATGTTCACGGCGTCGTCCGCCATTTGGACATGCAGTGCGTCAGCGTCGGCATCGCTGAAAACGGCGACGGTGCGATAACCGAGGGCCTGGGCGGTGCGCTGGATGCGGCAGGCGATTTCACCGCGGTTGGCGATCAGGATTTTGTGGAGGGCGGGCATGGTGGTTTTCCTGAATATTGGCGGTGGATTGAAGGGCCTCATCGCGGGCAAGCCCGCTCCCACAGGGTCAGGTGCTCCATCCGGGTTTGCGCTTTTGCACAAACGCCATCGTGCCTTCGATGCCCTCGGCCCCGGTCACCGCGGCGCTGAACCACTGCGCGGCTTCGTCCAGCAATTCACTCGACGGCTGGCCGGCGCTGGCCAGCAGCAGTTTTTTCGTCACGGCATTCGCTTCGGGGGCGCAACACAAGACATGATCGAGCACTTCATCCAGCCGCTCGGCGAGCGCCTGCGGGTCCTGCTCGACAAAATGCACCAGCCCCAGACGCCGGGCCTGATGGCCGTCGAAACGGGCGGCGGTCAGGGCCAGGCGTCGGGTCTCGGTCAGGCCGATGCGCTGCACCACGAACGGCGCGATCTGCGCCGGCAGCAGGCCGAGGCTGGTTTCCGGCAAACCGAATTGCGCCTGGTGATCGGCTATCGCGATATCGCTGACACAGGCCAGCCCGAAGCCACCCCCGAGCACTGCGCCTTGCAGCACGGTGATCAGCACTTGCGGTGCGTGCTGTGCTTCTTCCAGCAACGATCCGAACGCTCGGTTCAGGTCGCGATAGGCATCACTGCCCTGAGCGCGGGCGTTGGCCATGTCCTTGATGTCGCCGCCGGCGCAGAAATGCCCGCCGGCACCGCTGAGCACCAGTGCGCGGACGCTGCGGTCATCGCACACGCTGGCCAGCACGGCGCGCAACTCGGCGACCATTTGCAGGCTCATGGCGTTGCGGCTGTCCGGGCGATTGAGGGTGATGTGCAACACGCCGTTGTGCCGCTCCAGCAGCAGCGTCTGGCAATTGGGCAGGGCGCTCATTTCTTTTTCCCCGGCAGGATGCCCATCAGTTTGCAGATGATCCCCAGCATGATTTCGTCGGCGCCGCCGCCAATCGACACCAGCCGCACGTCGCGGTAGGCGCGGGCTACCGGGTTGTCCCACATGAAGCCCATGCCGCCCCAGTATTGCAGGCAACTGTCGCTGACTTCGCGGCCGAGGCGCCCGGCCTTGAGCTTGGCCATCGAGGCCAGTCGGGTGACGTCCTGGCCTTTGACGTATTGCTCGGTGGCCTGATAGACCAGCGCCCGCAGGCATTCGATCTCGGTCTGTAGTTCGGCGAGGCGGAAGTGGATCACCTGATTGTCGATCAGCGCGTTGCCGAAGGTTTTGCGTTCCTTGCAGTACTCGATGGTGCTGTCGACGCAGTATTCCAGGCCCTTGATCATGTTGGCCGCGCCGAACAGACGTTCCTCCTGGAACTGCAGCATCTGCATCATGAACCCGGCGCCTTCATGGCCGATGCGATTGCGCTGGGGCACGCGCACGTTGTCGAAAAACACCTGGGCGGTTTCCGAGCTGCGCATGCCGAGCTTGTCCAGGTGCGAACTGAGGCTGATGCCCGGCGCGTTCATCGGCACCATGATCAGCGATTTGTTGATGTGCGGTTTGTCGTCCGAGGTGTTGGCCAGCAGGCAGATGAAGTCGGCGCTCGGCGAGTTGGTGATCCACATTTTGCTGCCGTTGATCACGTAGTCGTCGCCATCCTTGCGCGCGGTAGTCTTGAGCCCGGCGACATCGGAGCCGGCGCCGACTTCCGAGACGCCGATGCAGCCGACCTGCTCGCCGGTGATGGCCGGGCGCAGGAATTCTTCGCGCAGTTCATCGGAGCCGAAACGGGCGAGGGCGGGAGTGCACATGTCGGTTTGCACGCCGATCGACATCGGAATGCCGCCGCAGTGGATGGTGCCGAACTCTTCGGCGGCGACGATCGAATAGCTGTAATCCAGACCCATGCCGCCGAATTTTTCCGGCTTGGAAATCCCCAGCAGACCGAGGTCGCCGGCCTTGCGGAAAATCTCGTGGATCGGAAAGCGCCCGGCCTTTTCCCATTCATCGACATGGGGGTTGATCTCGTGCTCGACGAACTGGCGGACTGTACGGCGCAGTGCTTCGTGTTCCGGGGTGAAGATCATTTTTATTGTTCTCCTTTAATCCGTGGCGATCAGAACCGGCTGACGCCGAAGCTGTTGGGTTGCAACGTGCGGATATCGGCTTCGTGGCAGATGTCCAGCAGGTAACCGAGCAGGGTGCGGGTGTCGCGTGGATCGATCAGCCCGTCGTCCCACAGGTTGGCGCTGCCGTAGAGGGCGGTGGACTGGCTGTCGAGTTTCTGCGCGGTGACCTGCTCCAGCATGTCGAGCATTTTCGGATCGGGCACCAGACCGTCCTTGAGCTGTTTGGCTTCGGTGACGATGCGCAGCACCTTGCCGGCCTGGGCGCCACCCATCACCGCCGTGCGGCTGTTGGGCCAGGCGAAGATGAAGCGCGGATCGAGCCCGCGTCCGCACATCGCGTAGTTGCCTGCGCCGTAGGAGCCGCCGACCACGATCGTCAGTTTCGGCACCCGTGCATTGGCCACGGCCTGGATCAATTTGGAGCCGTGCTTGATCACGCCGTGCTGTTCCGATTCGGTGCCGACCATGAACCCGGTGGTGTTGTGGAAAAACAGCAGCGGCGTCTGGCTCTGGTCACACAGTTGAATGAACTGCGCCGCCTTGCTCGCGCCGTTGGGCGTGATCGGGCCGTTGTTGCCGATGAAACCGCAGGCGCGCCCCTGAATCTTCAGGTGGCCACAAATGGTCTGCTGATCGAACTCGCCCTTGAACTCCAGGAAGCGCGATTCGTCGGCGATCCGCGCAATGATTTCGCGCACGTCGTAGGGTTTTTTCGGGTCGTCCGGGATCAGCCCGAGCAGTTCGTCGATGGGGTACAACGGCTCCTTGAATGGCGGCTCAGGCAGCCACGGCAGTTGCTCGTTCCAGTTCAGCAGGCTGACGATTTCCCGCACCTGACGCACGCCGTCGGCATCGTTTTCGGCCAGGTATTCGGCGGTGCCGGCGACTTGCGCGTGCATCTCGGCGCCGCCCAGTTCTTCGTCGGTGGCGACTTCACCGGTCGCCGCTTTAAGCAATGGGGGACCGGCGAGAAACAGCTTGGCCTTGCCGCGCACCACCACCACATAATCCGACAGCCCCGGCTGATAGGCACCGCCAGCGGTGGCTGAGCCGTGCACCACGGTGATCTGCGGCAAACCCATGGCCGACATCCGCGCCTGATTGGCAAAACTGCGCGCGCCTTCGACGAAAATTTCCGCCGCGTAGTTGAGGTTGGCGCCGCCACTTTCGGCGAGGGTGATCACCGGCAGTTTGTTTTCCTGGGCGATCTGTTGCAGGCGCAGGGATTTTTTCAGGCCTGACGGGGAAATCGTTCCGCCCTTGATCGCGCTGTTGTTCGCCACGATCAAGGCGCGCACGCCGGACACGTAACCGATGCCGGCGATCAAGCCGCCACCGGCCGAACTGCCGTCCTTGTCGTCGTGCAGTTTATAGCCGGCCAGGCTCGCCAGTTCGAGGAATGGCGCGCCGGGGTCGAGCAACAAATTCAGGCGTTCGCGGGGCAACAGTTGTCCACGTTTATCGAATTTCGGCTTGGCCTCGGTCGCCTTGTTCAGCAGGTTCTGTTCGAGTTGCTGGACTTGCTCGATGGCGGTGAGCATCGCTGCGCGGTTGCGGGCGAAGGCTTCGCTGTGCGGGTCGAGTCGGGATTGAATGACCGGCATGGCTTACTCCTTGTCCTTCAAGACATCCGGCATATAGGCCCGGTGAAAACCGTTGAAGGATTCGCTGTGGGTCGCCTTGTGCAACGGCCAGGCGCGACTGCCCAGGCTGGCCGCACCGTCGATGCGCAAGGTGCTGCCGCTGATGAACGCGGCAGCCGGGCTGAGCAGAAACACGATCGCCGCGCTGACTTCCGATTCGGTGCCGATGCGCTTGAGCGGCACGTGTTCGCGCAAGGTCGGGATCACCGCTTTGAACGCGCCTTCGTAAGTGTCCATGCCGCTGGAAGCGATCCAGCCCGGCGCCACTGCATTCACCCGAACACCGGCATAACCCCATTCGAACGCCGCCGTTTTGGTGAAGTTGTCCATGCCCGAACGGGCGGCGCCGGAGTGGCCCATGCCGGGCATGCCGCCCCACATGTCGGCGAGCATGTTGACGATGTTGCCGCCGTGTTTGCTCATCGACTGATTGAATACCTCGCGGGCCATCAGGAAACCGCCGACCAGATTGGTCCGCAGCACGGTTTCGAAACCTTTCTGATTGATCGAGGCCAGGGGCGAGGGGTACTGGCCGCCGGCATTGTTGACCAGCCCGTGGATCGGCCCGTGTTCACGGATCAGTTCGCTGACCAGCGCCTTCACCGCTTCTTCGTCACGGATATCGCAGGCCTTCCAGCTCGCCCGACCGCCGTCCTCGGCAATTTCGGCGGCGACGGTTTGCAGCTTTTCCGGCTTGCGTCCGACCAGCACCACGTTGGCCCCGAGCGCCGCCAGTTCATGGGCGGTGCAACGCCCGATGCCACTGCCGCCCCCGGTGACGATGACGGTCTGGCCGCTGAATAGGTCAGCCCTGAAAATCGATTCGAACGCCATGGTGCCAATCCTCTAGTCGAACTGTTCGGCGATGCTCTGCGGCACCGGGATCTGGATTTCCAGTAGTTGTTGGGCGAAGGCTTTGCCTTGCGGGTCGATGCGCAGGCTCGCCACGCCGCCGCCACCGAGGGCGTTTTCCAGCAGGAAGTTGAGGCTGTGGGTGCCCGGCAGATACCAGCGTTCGACCCGGCCGTGAATCGGATCGAGGACATGGTTCATCCAGTCAACGACCACCGCCGGGGTCAGTGCTTCAGCGATCCACGGCAGGTATTCGGGACGGCGTGGCATGACGCCGATATTGCTGTGATTGCCTTTGTCGCCGGAGCGCGCCACGGCCAGTTTCACCAATGGCACGCTCGCGTCGGCGCGGCCCTGGGGTTTGGGCGTTTCATGGGGCAGGGGCAGATCCTGACTGTCGAGGGCGGTGGGGGCGGGGAGGGCGAACGGGTGAGGTTCGCCGGCGATGTCGATCTGCAATGTGCAGGCGCTTTTGTCGATCAGGAACGAGAACAGCCGGATCAGCGGATACACCGTCGGCCGCCCGCCGACGATACCGGTGAGGCCCGGCGCCATGCCGGTGGCGGCCTGGGCGATCTCCCGGGAGAACAGGATCAAGGCTTGTTTGTTCGGGTGGCGCACGGCGAGTTTGATCACCACTTCGCGACTGTCCCGGCGCTGACCGTGAGGGCCGTAGGTGGCTTCGCTGCCGAGCAGTTCGACGTGGGTTTCGGTGTAGGGCCCCAATCCTTTCTGGTCGAGCATTTCCGAGGTCTTGTCGAGGATCGCCTGGCTGACGCGCCGGGCTTTTTCCACGGCATCGATGCCGGCGATCAGGCAACTGGCGGTGCAACGGAAACCGTCCGGATACGTTGCGCTGACCTTGTATTGGTCGCTGGGTGGCAAGCCTTTGGCGCCGTGGACCCGGACGGCGTTCTTGCCTTGTTGCTGGAGTTTTACCTGGCTGAAATCGCAGACCACATCGGGTAGCAGATAAGCCTGCGGATCACCGATTTCGTAGAGCATCTGTTCGCCGACCGTCAGCGGCGTGACCAGTCCACCGGAGCCCTCGGGTTTGCTGACGATGAACTGACCGTCGGCGCTGACCTCGACGATCGGGAAACCGATGTGTTCGTAGTCCGGCACGTCGCGCCAGTCGGTGAAATTACCGCCGGTGCACTGCGCGCCACATTCGATGATGTGCCCGGCCAGGGCGGCTTGCGCGAGTTTGTCGTAGTCGTGCCACGACCAGTCGAATTCATGCACCAGCGCGCCGCTGACCACTGCGCTGTCGACCACCCGGCCGGTGATGACGATGTCGGCGCCCAGGCGCAGTGCTTCGACAATGCCCGGCGCGCCGAGGTAAGCGTTGGTCGACACGCACATCGGCGGCAGCGGGGCGCCGCTGAACATTTCCGTGATGCCTTGGGTGGCGAGTTGTTTGAACTGGGGTTGCAGGTCATCGCCTAGAAGCACGGCGATCTTCAGCGCCACGCCAGCCTTGTCGCAGGCCGCTTGCAGCGCGGCGGCGCAGGCCTTTGGATTGACCCCGCCGGCATTGCTGATGACACGAATGTTCTGTTCGGCCAGTTGCGGCAGCAGGGGCGCGAGGACTTCGATGAAATCGCCGGCGAACCCGGCCTGCGGATCCTTCATGCGGGCGCCGGCCATGATCGACATGGTGATTTCGGCGAGGTAGTCGAAGACCAGATAATCCAGCTGTCCTCCGGCCACGAGCTGCGCGGCAGCGGTGGAAGTGTCTCCCCAGAATGCGCTGGCGCATCCGATGCGAACCGTGGTGGGCATTTTGATCTCCGGCTCAGGAACCTGTGACAGAAGTGCATCGAGGCTACCAAGCAAGCGCTTGGTTTGTAAACAGCTGAAATTATCTTCTGCCCAAGCGCTTGCTTGGTCACCGCCGGCGGCTTAAATTGCCCGCGCAACCCCGCCGTTTCTGCGGTGTGCGGCGCATTTGACTGATCGACTGTAGGAGAGAACGGGTGGACGAGCAAAAAGCCCTGAGGGTCATGCGTGAACTGGTAGACGCCGGCCAGCTGACCGATCCGGACAGCGCTCGCGGCAAATTGCTGCAAGTGGCGGCCCACCTGTTCCGCAACAAAGGCTACGAGCGCACCACCGTGCGCGATCTGGCCGGTGCCGTGGGGATCCAGTCCGGCAGCATCTTTCATCACTTCAAGAGCAAGGATGAAATCCTGCGGGCGGTGATGGAGGAAACCATCCGCTACAACACCGCGCTGATGCGCGCAGCCCTTGCCGATGCCGCCGATGTGCGCGAGCGGGTGCTGGCGCTGATCCGCTGCGAATTGCAGTCGATCATGGGCGGCAGCGGCGAGGCGATGGCGGTGCTGGTGTATGAATGGCGCTCGCTGTCCGAGGACGGTCAGGCCAAAGTGCTGGCGCTGCGCGACATCTACGAAGACCTCTGGCTGCAAGTGCTGGGCGAGGCCAAGGAGGCGGGGTTCATCCGTGGTGACGTGTTCATTACCCGACGTTTTCTCACGGGTGCGCTGTCCTGGACCACCACCTGGTTCCGTGCCGGCGGCAGCCTGAGCCTGGATCAACTGGCCGAAGAAGCGCTGATTCTGGTGCTCGAAGAGCGCTAGGCGCTTTCTATCGGGCCGGGAAACTGGCTAACTTGGCGAAACCGCCTAGCTTGAATGCAATGATCGGTACTTTTTCGGGGAGTGGGGTGTTTTGAAGTCTTCGCCAATTCGGACGGCCGCCGGGCTGATGCTCGCAGCGCTGGCTGCACTATGGGTATTGCCCGCTCCGGCGGCGCAGGTGGTTCGAGTGGGCGCGGCGCATTTTCCGCCCTACACCATTCGCCCGGAAAATGGCGCCGACACCGGCCTGCTGCCCGAGTTGGTCGCGGCTTTGAACAGCGCCCAGAGCGACTATCGCTTCGAACTGGTGCCCACCTCGATTCCTCGCCGGTTCGGCGATTTCAAGGACAGCCGCACTGACATGGCGATCTTCGAAAACCCTGAGTGGGGCTGGAAAGACATTCCCCACATCACCGTCGACATGGGGCTTGAGGACGCAGAGATTTTCGTCGCGCAGAACAAGCCCGGTCGCCAGCAGAATTACTTCGCCGATCTCAAGGGTAAACGGCTGGCGCTGTACAGCGGCTATCACTACGAATTCGCCAACTTCAATGCCGATCCCAAGTACCTCGCCGAAACTTACAGCGCCACGCTGACCTATTCCCACGACAGCAACCTGCTGATGGTCTTGCGCGGGCGCGCAGACATTGCGCTGGTGACCCGCTCGTACCTGTTCGATTACCTGCTGCGCAACGAAAAAGTGCGCGACGAGTTGCTGGTGTCCCAGCGCATCGACCAGATCTACCACCATTACGCGATTCTCAGTCCGAAGGCTCCGATCACCGGTGAAGCCTTCGGCAAGCTGCTGCAAGGCCTACGCGACAACGGGCAGATGCTGAAGATCTTCGATCCGTACAAGATTGCGGTGGTGCCGGTGCCGCATCAATGAGCTGCGGTTTTTCGCGTCCGGCCTAAATTTCCCGCCCCGGCTCACGTCCCATCGTTGAACTGTCGACGATTATCGTGAGCCCGACCCATGTCCAATCTGAATGACCTGACTGCCCTGGCCTTGCCTTCGGGCAGCCAACTGGTAGCCGATGCCACCGAAAGCCGTCTGAGCCTGAGCCTGGACGGGCAACCGCTGATTCGCCTGCGCCTCGATCGTGAAGGTCAGGGGCCGATCCAGATCGATGAACGCTACGCGCTGCCGCCAGGCCAGGCGCTGTGGGCAGCCTGTTACTGGCTGTTTGCCCGGGAGCCGGCGCGTCAGCAATTGATCTGGCAACTGGACCAGGCGCCGACCGAAGCCTTGCTCAGCGGCTTGCTGGTGAGCACTGAAGTGGCGGGCGAATATCGCTGCGAGCGCACGCTGTTCTGGCAACTGCCGCAACCGTGGCTGGGGGCCTCGCTGACCGGCAGTTATCCGCAGCAGATGGTCATCAGCAACGGCAAGCGTCATCCGCTGCGACCGGTGAAACCGCGTGGTGAGGTTTATCGGCGCTTCGATGCGCGTCTCGGTGCCTGGATTTCCCTGCGAACGGTGGAGATCGAGCAGGATCTGGCGCGTTTCAATCGCTGGCAGAACAGCCCGCGAGTCGCCAGTTTCTGGCAGGAAGAGGGCAGCCTCGAACAGCATCGCGAGTACCTGAGCAAGCTCGACGCCGATCCGCACACGCTGACCCTGATCGGTTGTTTCGATGATCAGCCGTTTGCCTATTTCGAAGCCTACTGGGCCAAGGAAGATCGCATCGCACCGTTCTACGATGCCGACAATTACGATCGCGGCATTCACATGCTGGTCGGGGAAGAAGACCATCGCGGCCCGCACAAGGTGGCGAGCTGGCTGTCGGCGCTGGTGCATTATCTGTTCCTGGATGATCCGCGCACGCAGCGGGTGGTCGCCGAACCGCGTGCCGACAACGCGAAAATGATTGGCCACATGCATAACCAGTGCTTCCACTGCGAGAAGGAATTCGACTTCCCGCACAAACGCGCGGCGCTGATGATTCTCGGGCGCGAGCGCTTTTTCGACCGCTGCACGCTGGTGTGATATTTCGCTGAAGACAAAAAAGATCGCAGCCCTTCGACGAAGGCTGCGATCTTTTTTTGCGGCCGATTTTTATCAGCGACGGTTTGCGGTCACCGCATCGGCGCGACTGCTCGACACCTTGCGGCAATGCACCAGCGCGTCGCGAATCATGAAGTTGACCAGGGTCGGGGAAACGCCGAGTTCCTTGGCGATGTCCTTCTGCGGCACGCCGTGCAGGCGGTACATCTCGAACGCATAGCGGGTGCGGCTGGGCAGCTCGGTCAGCGCGTCGGCAATGTGTTCCAGGGTCGAAAAGTTGATGTGTGAGGTTTCCGGCGAAGCGCCCTGAATGACCACGTTCAACCCTTCCTCCTCGGGGCCGGCGTACTTCTGCTCCAGCGCCTGTTTGCGGTAGTGATCGATCGCCAGATTGCGCACGATCTGGAACAGATAACTCAGCTGGGCCTTGATCGACGACGTGATCGGCGGTGCCGATTGCAGTCGGAAGAACGCATCCTGCACCACATCTTCGGCGCGTGACCGGCAGCCGGTAATGCGGGCTGCAATCTTGACCAGAATCAGTCGATTGTCGACGAATGCCTGAAGTAGCGGTGAATCGCACCTGCTTGTGGATACTTGTTCCGTCATGGAAATCACCTTGCTGCCAATAGGTTAGTGGGACGCCTGGGGGCGGGGCCGTCCTACACATCGAGCGACAAATTATGTTGAATGATAATGATTGTCAATTGAGAAAGAGAACTAATGATCCATAACAGTGCGATCTGAGAACTGCGACACGCCGCCGCACTCGCCCAAGCGCCCAGCCCCGTTGGCGATCCAGCCTGCCGACTAATTATTTCAAGACGTCATCCGTTCTCATTGGTGAATGGATCCGGGTACGCAGCCCCGGACCTACCGCATTCCAGTGCCTTGCACGGTCGGCGAAGACCGTGTCCCGCATGCCTTGCACGGGCATGCCGCAGCCAACCCGATTCCACCAGCAAGCCGAATTCAGGCAGGAAACCTCATGACCGACGCGTTCGAACTCCCCAGCACCCTGGTCCAAGCCCTTCAGCGCCGTTCGGCCCTGACGCCGGATCGGCTGGCCTTGCGCTTTCTCGCCGAAACCGAGGAGCAGGCTGTGGTGCTCAGTTATCGCGAACTCGATCAGCGCGCGCGCACCATCGCCGCCGCGTTGCAGGCCGAGGCCGGATTCGGTGATCGCGCGGTGTTGCTGTTTCCCAGCGGCCCGGATTACGTCGCGGCGTTCTTCGGTTGCCTGTATGCGGGGGTGATCGCGGTGCCAGCCTATCCGCCGGAATCGGCCAAGCGTCACCATCAGGAACGCCTGCTGTCGATCATCGCCGACGCCGAACCGCGCCTGCTGCTGACCAGCGCCGACCTGCGCGACGCCCTGCAGCAAATCGAAGGCGCGCCACCGCTGCTGTGCGTCGACACCCTCGACGCTGCGCTGGCCGAGCGCTGGGTCGAACCGACCTTGCCGCAAGGCCACATCGCCTTCCTGCAATACACGTCCGGCTCCACCGCGCTGCCCAAAGGCGTGCAGGTCAGCCACGGCAATCTGGTGGCCAACGAACTGCTGATCCGCCACGGTTTCGGTATCGACGTAAACCCCGATGACGTGATCGTCAGCTGGCTGCCGCTGTACCACGACATGGGCCTGATCGGCGGTCTGCTGCAACCGATCTTCAGTGGCGTGCCGTGCATCCTGATGTCGCCGGCGTATTTCCTCGGCCGGCCGTTGCGCTGGCTTGAAGCGATCAGCCAGTACGGCGGCACCATCAGCGGCGGGCCTGACTTCGCCTACCGTTTGTGCAGCGAACGAGTCAGCGAATCGGCGCTGGAGCGTCTCGACCTGAGCCGCTGGCGCGTGGCCTATTCCGGCTCCGAGCCGATCCGTCTCGACACCCTCGAGCGCTTCGCCGAGAAGTTCACCGCGTGCGGTTTCAGCGAAAGCAGTTTCATGGCGTCCTACGGTTTGGCGGAAGCGACCCTGTTCGTCGCCGGCACACCGCGCGGCACAGGGATTCCAGCACTGCGCGTCGACGATCAAGCCCTCGCACAGAACCGCGCCGAAGCGGGCGAGGGCAGCCCGATCATGAGCTGCGGCATCAGTCAGCCGGAACATGCGGTGCTGATCGTCGAACCTAACACCCTCGAAGAACTGGCCGACAACGCCGTGGGTGAAGTCTGGGCCGCCGGCCCGAGCATCGCCCTCGGCTACTGGCGCAACCCCGAGGCCAGCGCCAAGACCTTCGTCCAGCATGCCGGCCAGACCTGGCTGCGCACCGGTGACCTGGGCTTTATTCGCGAAGGTGAACTGTTCATCACCGGTCGCTTGAAAGACATGCTGATCGTGCGCGGTCATAACCTCTATCCGCAGGACCTCGAGAAGACGGTCGAAAACGAAGTGGAGGTGGTGCGCAAGGGCCGCGTCGCGGCGTTTGCGGTCAATCAGAATGGCGAGGAGGGCATCGGCATCGCGGCGGAAATCAGCCGCAGCGTGCAGAAAATCCTGCCGCCCGAAGCGCTGATCAAAGCCATTCGCCAAGCGGTGGCCGAGGCGTATCAGGAAGCACCGAGCGTGGTGGTGCTGCTCAACCCGGGCGCGCTGCCGAAAACTTCCAGCGGCAAGCTGCAACGTTCGGCCTGCCGCAATCGCCTGGCCGACGGCAGCCTCGACAGCTATGCGGTGTTCCCGTCGGTCACTGCGGAAATCGCTCTGGACTCGACGGCATCCGCCTCCGAACTGGAAGCGCTGATCGGCAACATCTGGGCCGAGCAACTCAACGTCAAACAGGTCAACGCCGACGATCATTTCTTCCTGCTCGGGGGCAACTCGATCGCCGCCGCCCAGGTGATCGCCAAGGTCCGCGAAGAACTGAGCCTGGAGCTGAACCTGCGCCTGCTGTTCGAAGCACCGACCCTGTCCGCATTCGCCGCTGCCGTGGCGCAACAGCAACAGGACGGCGGCAGCGCCCAAGGCGAAATCACCGCGCTGTCGCGTAGCGAAGCGCTGCCGCAATCCCTGGCGCAAAACCGACTGTGGATCACCTGGCAACTCGATCCGCAAAGCAGCGCCTACAACATTCCCGGCGCCCTGCGCCTGCGTGGCGAACTGGACGAAGACGCCCTGCGCGCCAGTTTCCAGCAACTGATCGAGCGCCATGAATCCCTGCGCACGCGCTTCTTCGAGCGCGACGGCGTAGCGCTGCAACAGGTCGAAGCGGCGGGCGAATTCAACCTGCAACTGATCGACATCAGCGACCTGGCCGTCGCCGAACGTGAAGCCCGCGCACTACAGATCCGCGAGGACGAAGCCCGCACCCAATTCGACCTGGAGAAGGGCCCGCTGCTGTGGGTGACGCTGGTTCGCCTCGACGATGAAGATCACCAGTTGCTGGTGACCCTGCACCACATCATCGCCGACGGCTGGTCGCTGAACGTGTTGATCGACGAGTTCTCGCGCCTGTACGCCGCCGCTTCCCAAGGCCAGCGCGCCGAACTCGCGCCGCTGCCAACCCAATACGCCGACTACGGCAGCTGGCAGCGCCAATGGCTGGCGCAAGGCGAGGGCGAACGGCAACTGGCGTACTGGAAAGCGCAGCTGGGTGACGAACATCCGACCCTGGAGCTGGCGACCGACCATCCGCGTTCTGCCAAACAAATTCACAGCGCCGCACGCCACAGCGTTCGTCTGGGGATCAGCCTCAGCGACGCCATTCGCCAGACGGCCCAGGCCTATCAATCCACACCGTTCATGCTGCTGCTCTCGGCCTTCCAGAGCCTGCTGCATCGCTACAGCGGCCAGCGCGACATCCGCATCGGTGTGCCCAACGCCAACCGTCCGCGTCTGGAAACCCAGGGCCTGATCGGCTTCTTCATCAACACTCAGGTGCTGCGTGCCGACGTCGATTCACGACTGCCGTTCACCGAACTGCTGGCGCAAACCCGTCAGGCGGTACTCGGCGCTCAGGCGAATCAGGACCTGCCGTTCGAACAACTGCTCGAAGCCTTCCCGCAGGCCCGCGAACAAGGCCTGTTCCAGGTCATGTTCAACCACCAGCAACGCGACCTGAGTGCGCTCAAACGTCTACCGGGCCTGCTCGCCGAAGAACTGTCGTGGCACAGCCGCGAGGCCAAGTTCGATCTGCAACTGCACAGTGAAGAAGACCGCAACGGTCGCCTGACGCTGTCCTTCGACTACGCCGATGAGCTGTTCGACGCGGCAACCATCGAGCGCCTCGCCGAGCATTTCAGCAACCTGCTGCGTGCTGTCTGCGAAGGTCCGGACCAAGCCATCGGCGACCTGCCACTGCTGACCGCCACTGAACATACTCAGCAAAACGCGTGGAGCATTGCCCCGTGCACCCCGGCGCAACAATGGCTGCCGGAACTGCTGAATGAACAGGCCCGTCAGACCCCGGATCGCACCGCGCTGGCGTGGGACGGCGGCAGCCTGGACTTCGCCGAACTGCACGCCCAGGCCAACCGTCTCGCCCATTACCTGCGCGACAAGGGCGTCGGCCCGGACGTGTGCGTGGCCATCGCCGCCGAGCGTTCGCCGCAACTGCTGATCGGCCTGCTGGCGATCATCAAGGCCGGTGGCGCCTACGTGCCGCTGGACCCGGATTACCCGGCCGATCGTCTGGCCTACATGCTCAACGACAGCGGCGTCGAACTGCTGCTGACCCAGACGGCATTGCTCGACCGCTTGCCGGCCAGCGAAGGCGTCAGCGTGATCGCCATGGACACCCTGCACCTGGAGAACTGGCCGAGCCAGGCACCGGGCCTGCACCTGCACGGCGACAATCTCGCCTACGTGATTTACACCTCCGGTTCCACCGGCCAGCCGAAAGGTGTGGGCAACACGCATGCGGCGTTGGCCGAGCGTCTGCAATGGATGCAGAACACTTATCGCCTGAATGAAACCGATGTGCTGATGCAAAAGGCGCCGATCAGTTTCGACGTGTCGGTGTGGGAGTGCTTTTGGCCGCTGATCACCGGCGCGCGCCTGCTGATCGCCGGCCCCGGCGAACACCGCGATCCGCATCGCATCGCGCAGCTGGTTCAGCAATACGGCGTGACCACGCTGCACTTCGTGCCGCCGCTGCTTTCGCTGTTTATCGATGAACCACTGAGCGGCGAATGCACCAGCCTGCGCCGAGTTTTCTCCGGCGGTGAAGCGCTGCCGGCGGAACTGCGCAACCGCGTGTTGGCGCAACTGCCGGCGGTGCAACTGCACAACCGTTACGGCCCGACCGAAACCACGATCAACGTCACTCACTGGCATTGCAGCGTGGCGGATGGCGAGCGTTCGCCGATTGGTCGTCCGCTGGGCAACGTGGTCTGCCGGGTGCTCGATAGCGATCTCAATCCTGTGCCGGCCGGTGTGCCGGGTGAACTGTGCATTAGCGGCATCGGCCTGGCCCGGGGTTACCTCGGCCGTCCGGCGCTGACGGCGGAGCGTTTTGTGGTCGATCCGCTGGGCGAGCAGGGCGCGCGTCTGTACCGCACCGGTGACCGCGCACGCTGGACGAACGATGGCGTGATCGAATACCTCGGCCGCCTCGATCAGCAGGTCAAACTGCGTGGTTTCCGCGTCGAGCCGGAAGAAATCGAAGCCCGTCTACTGGCTCAGGACGGCGTGGCGCAGGTCGCCGTGCTGGTGCGCGAAACCGTCGCCGGCCCGCAACTGATCGGTTACTTCACCGCCACCGACGCCAGTGAAGATCAGGACGGGCAAATCGCTCGCCTGAAAACCGCACTGGCCGCCGAGCTGCCGGAATACATGGTCCCGGCGCAACTGATGCGCCTGGACGCCATGCCCCTGAGCCCGAGCGGTAAACTCGACCGCCGCGCCTTGCCCGAACCGCAATGGCAGGTGCGCGAACACGTCGAGCCGGTCACCGAGCTGGAACAACAGATCGCCGCGATCTGGCGCGAAGTGCTGGGCCTGAAACAGGTCGGCCTGCGTGACGACTTCTTCGCCCTCGGCGGTCACTCGCTGCTGGCCACGCAAATCATTTCCCGCACCCGTCAGGCCTGTGACGTCGAGCTGCCGTTGCGTGCCTTGTTCGAACACAGCGAGCTCGGTGATTTCGCCGAGCAGATCCTTCAGATCCAGGCCAGCGGCCGCACCAACAAGCAGCCGCCGATCGACAAGGTTGATCGCAGCAAACCGGTGCCGCTGTCCTATTCGCAGCAGCGCATGTGGTTCCTCTGGCAGATGGAGCCGGACAGCCCGGCGTACAACGTCGGCGGTATGGCGCGCCTGCGTGGCGTGCTGGATGTCGGGCGTTTCGAGGCCGCGCTGCAAGCGCTGATCCTGCGTCACGAAACCCTGCGTACCACGTTCCCGAGCGTCGACGGCGTGGCCCGTCAGCAGGTGCATGCCGAGACCGGCGTGCGTATGGACTGGAAGGATTTCTCGAAATTCGCCGCCGATGTGCGCGAGCAGAAGGTCCAGCAACTGGCCGACGATGAAGCGCACCTGCCGTTCGATCTCGAGACCGGCCCGCTGCTGCGCGCCTGCCTGGTCAAGACTGCCGAGCAGGAGCATTACTTCGTCCTGACCCTGCACCACATCGTCACCGAAGGCTGGGCGATGGACATCTTCGCCCGGGAACTCAGCGCGCTTTATGAAGCGTTCGTCGATGATCGCGAATCGCCGCTGGAACCGTTGCCGGTGCAGTACCTCGACTACAGCGTGTGGCAGCGCAACTGGCTGGAGTCCGGCGAGCGTCAGCGTCAGCTCGACTACTGGACCGCGCAACTCGGCCGCGAACATCCACTGCTGGAACTGCCGGGCGACCGTCCGCGCCCACCGGTGCAAAGTCATCAGGGTGAACTGTTCCGTTTCGACCTCAGCGACGATCTCGCCGCGCGCGTTCGGGCGTTCAACGCGCAGAACGGTCTGACCCTGTTCATGACCATGACTGCTGCACTCGCGACCTTGCTTTACCGCTACAGCGGCCAGACCGATCTGCGTATCGGCGCGCCGGTGGCCAACCGGATCCGCCCGGAAAGCGAAGGCCTGATCGGTGCGTTCCTCAACACCCAGGTGCTGCGTTGCCAGCTCGACGGCCAGATGTCGGTCGGCGAGTTGTTCGAGCAAGTGCGCCACACCGTGATCGAAGGTCAGTCCCATCAGGACCTGCCGTTCGATCATCTGGTTGAAGCTTTGCAGCCACCGCGCAGCGCCGCCTACAACCCGTTGTTCCAGGTGATGTGCAACGTCCAGCGCTGGGAATTCCAGCAAAGCCGCATGCTTGCCGGCATGACCGTCGAGTACCTGGCCAACGATGCGCGGGCGACCAAGTTCGACCTCAACCTGGAAGTCACCGACCTCGACCATCGCCTCGGTTGCTGCCTGACCTACAGCACCGATCTGTTCGACGAGCCGACGATTGCGCGCATGGCCAGGCACTGGCGCAACCTGCTGGAAGCGTTGATCGCCAACCCGCAACAGCGTCTCAGCGAATTGCCGTTGCTCGATGCGCCTGAACAACAGCAATTGCTCGACAGCCTCGGCGTCGAGCCGGGCGAACGTCGTCTCGATCAGTGCATCCATCACCTGTTCGCCGAGCAGGCACTGGCGCGCAAGGACGCACCGGCCCTGACCTTCGCCGGGCAGACCCTGAGCTACGCCGAACTCGACGCCCGCGCCAACCGTCTGGCCTGGGCCCTGCGTGAGCGCGGTGTCGGCCCGCAAGTGCGAGTCGGTCTGGCGCTGGAGCGTTCGCTGGAAATGGTCGTCGGCCTGCTGGCGATCCTCAAGGCCGGCGGCGCCTATGTGCCGCTGGACCCGGAATACCCGCTCGACCGCCTGCATTACATGATCGAAGACAGCGGCGTCGGCCTGCTGCTCAGCGACCGGGCGATGTTCAAGGCCCTCGGCGAACTGCCGTCGAACGTGGCGCGCTGGTGCCTGGAGGATGACAGCGCCGCGCTGGCCGATTATCCGGCCACCGAGCTGCCCTTTATCAGCCTGCCGCAGCATCAGGCTTATCTGATTTATACCTCGGGTTCCACCGGCAAGCCGAAAGGCGTGGTGGTGTCCCACGGTGAAATCGCCATGCACTGCCATGCTGTGATCGAGCGCTTCGGCATGCGTCCGGACGACTGCGAACTGCACTTCTATTCGATCAACTTCGACGCCGCCACCGAGCGTCTGCTGGTGCCGCTGCTCAGCGGTGCGCAGGTGGTGCTGCGTGCGCAGGGTCAATGGGACGCGGAACAAATCTGCGGCCTGATCCGTGAACACCGGATCAATATTCTCGGCTTCACCCCAAGCTACGGCAGCCAGTTGGCGCAGTTCCTCGCGACGCAAAACGAGGTTTTGCCGGTGCGGATGATCATCACCGGCGGCGAGGCGCTGACCGGCGAACACCTGCAGCGGATTCGCGCAGCATTCAAGCCGAGCCTGTTCTTCAACGCTTACGGCCCAACCGAAACCGTGGTCATGCCGCTGGCCAGTCTGGCGCCGGAAGTGCTGGAAGAGGGCGCCGGCAGCGTGCCGATCGGCAGTGTGATCGGTGATCGCGTAGCCTACATTCTCGACGCCGATCTGGCGCTGGTGCCGCAAGGCGCGACCGGTGAATTGTTCGTCGGCGGCGCCGGTCTGGCGTTGGGCTATCACGAGCGTGCGGGCATCACTGCCGAACGTTTCGTCGCCGACCCGTTTGCCGCCGCTGGCGGGCGCATGTACCGCACCGGCGACCTGGTGCGCCAGCGCGCCGACGGTCTGGTGGAATACCTCGGGCGTATCGACCATCAGGTGAAGATCCGTGGTTTCCGGATCGAACTGGGCGAGATCGAAACCCGCCTGCTCGATCACGACTCGATCCGCGAAGCGGTGGTGCTGGCGCTGGATGCGCCGAGCGGCAAGCAACTGGTTGGCTATCTCGTGACCGAGGTCGCTTCGAGAAGCGAAGCCAAGCAGGCCGAACTGCGCGACGCCCTCAAGGCGCACCTGAAGACGCAACTGCCGGACTACATGGTGCCGACCCATCTGATTCTGCTGGCGAGCATGCCGCTGACCGCCAACGGCAAGCTCGACCGCCGCGCCTTGCCGGCGCCGGATCCGGAGCTCAATCGCCAGGATTACGTGGCGCCAAGCAACGAATTGGAGCAGACCCTGGCGCAGATCTGGTGCGAAGTGCTCAACGTCGAGCAGGTCGGTCTCAACGACAACTTCTTCGAACTGGGCGGCGACTCGATCCTGTCCATTCAAGTGGTCAGCCGCGCGCGCCAGCAGGGCATTCACTTCAGCCCGCGCGACCTGTTCCAGCATCAGACCGTGCAGACTCTGGCCGCTGTTGCCAGCCGCAGTGAAACCGTGACCGCTGAGCAAGGTCTGGTAACGGGTGAATCGCGTCTGACGCCGATCCAGCACTGGTTCTTCGACACCGAGATTCCCGAGCGTCAGCACTGGAACCAGGCGTTGCTGCTGGAGCCGACTGTGGCGCTGGAACCGCATCGTCTGGAGCAAGCACTGTTGGCGGTGATCGAGCAGCATGACGCCCTGCGTCTGCGCTTCAGCGAGGTCAACGGCGCATGGCAGGCGACCTATCAACCGGTGACCGATGCCGCCGTGCTGTGGCAGGTTCGCGTGCCGTCGATGGACAAGTGCGCCGCACTGTTCGCCGACGCCCAGCGCAGTCTCGACCTGGCCCAGGGCCCGCTGCTGCGCGCAGTGCTGGTCGATGGGCCGGACGCTCAGCAACGGCTGTTCGTCGCGATCCATCACCTGGTGGTCGACGGTGTGTCGTGGCGGGTTCTGCTCGACGATCTGCAAACCGTGTATCGCCAGCTCGACGCCGATCAGTCGGTGATACTGCCGGCGAAAACCAGCGCCTTCAAGGACTGGGCGGCGCGCTTGCAGGCCTACGCCGGCAGCGAATCCCTGCGTGAAGAACTGAGCTGGTGGCAAGCGCAACTCGCCGGTCCGAATGCCGACTTGCCGTGCGAACGTCCTGAGGGCGGTCGCGAGAATCGTCACGCGCAAACCGTCAGCGTGCGACTGGATGCCGAGCGCACCAGGCAACTGCTGCAACAGGCACCGAGCGCCTATCGCACTCAGGTCAACGACCTGTTGCTGACCGCGCTGGCCCGCGTGCTGTGCCGCTGGAGCGGTCAGCCGTCAGCGCTGATTCAACTGGAAGGCCACGGCCGGGAAACCCTGTTCGACGAGATCGACCTGACCCGCACCGTTGGCTGGTTTACCAGCGCCTATCCGCTGCGCCTGACCCCGCACAATATCGAAGAAGCCGCGGGGCAGGGCGCTTCGATCAAGGCGATCAAGGAGCAACTGCGCGCCGTGCCGCACAAAGGCCTCGGTTATGGCGTGCTGCGTTATCTGGCCGATGACGTCAGCCGTCAGAGCATGGCGGCGTTGCCGAATGCTCCGATCACGTTTAACTACCTCGGCCAGTTCGACCAGAGCTTCGGCAGCGACGCGCTGTTCCGTCCGCTGGATGAATCGGTCGGCGCCGCCCACGATCCGCACGCACCGTTGCCGAACGAGTTGAGTGTCGACAGTCAGGTGTATGGCGGGGAACTGCTGCTGCGCTGGACCTTCAGCGCCGAACGCTACGACGCGCAGACCATCAACGAGCTGGCCGATGCCTATGTCGGCGAGTTGCAGAGCCTGATCGAGCATTGCCTGCAGGACGAGGCCGGTGGCCTGACGCCGTCGGACTTCCCGCTGGCGAAACTGACTCAGGCCCAGCTCGATGCATTGCCGGTGCCGGCGTCGCACATTGAAGACGTGTACCCGCTGACGCCGATGCAGGAAGGCATGCTGCTGCACACCTTGCTCGAACCGGGCACCGGTCTGTACTACATGCAGGATCGCTACCGCATCAACAGCGAACTCGATCCCGAGCGTTTCGCCCAGGCGTGGCAAGCGGTGGTCGCCCGTCACGAAGCGCTGCGTGCCTCGTTCTGCTGGAACGTCGGCGAAGACATGCTGCAAGTGATTCATACGCCGGGGCGCACGCCGATCGAGTACCTGGACTGGAGCGCCATCGCCGACGCCGAGCAGGAGCCGAAACTGCAAGCGCTGCTCAAGACCGAACGCGAGGCCGGGTTCGATCTGCTCAATCAGGCACCGTTTCACCTGCGCCTGATCAAGGTCGGCGCGGCGCGTTACTGGTTCATGATGAGCAACCACCACATCCTCATCGATGCCTGGTGCCGCTCGCTGCTGATGAACGATTTCTTCGAGATCTACACCGCCCTCGGCGAAGGTCGCGAAGCGCAACTGGCGGTGCCGCCGCGCTACCGCGATTACATCGGCTGGCTGCAACGCCAGAGCCTGGCCGAAGCGCGTCAGTGGTGGCAGCAGAACCTGCAGGGGTTCGAGCGCACCACGCCGATCCCGAGTGACCGTCCGTTCCTGCGTGAGCACGCCGGCGAAAGCGGCGGCATGATCGTCGGCGACCGCTACACGCGACTGAGTGTCGAGGACGGCGCCCGTCTGCGTGAGCTGGCCCAGGCCCATCGACTGACCATCAACACCTTCGCCCAGGCGGCGTGGGCGCTGGTGCTGCGCCGCATGAGCGGAGATCGCGACGTGCTGTTCGGCGTGACAGTGGCCGGTCGCCCGGTGGAAATGCCGGAGATGCAACGCACCGTCGGCCTGTTCATCAACAGCATCGCGCTGCGGGTGCAGATCCCGGCGGACGATCAGCGTGTCAGCGTGCGCCAGTGGTTGAGCGGACTGCTCGACAGCAACATGCAACTGCGCGAGTACGAATACCTGCCGCTGGTGAACATTCAGGAGCAGAGCGAACTGCCGAAAGGCCAACCACTGTTCGACAGCCTGTTCGTGTTCGAAAACGCCCCGGTGGAAGTCTCGGTGCTGGACCGTGCGCAGAGCCTCAATGCGACCTCGGACTCGGGCCGTACCCACACCAACTTCCCGCTGACCGCCGTTTGCTATCCGGGTGATGACCTCGGTCTGCATCTGTCCTACGACCAGCGTTACTTCGACGAGTCGACCATCGAGCGCATGCTCGGCGAGTTCAAGCGTCTGCTGCTGGCGCTGGTCGATGGCTTCCATGGCGACATGGCTGACCTGCCGCTGCTGGGCCAAGAGGAACAGGACTTCCTGCTCCACGGCTGCAACCAGAGTGAGCACGACTATCCGCTGGAGCAGAGCTACGTCGAACTGTTCGAAGCGCAGGTCGCGCAACATCCGCAACGCATCGCCGCCAGTTGCCTCGATCAGCAACTGAGCTATGCCGAGCTGAACCGGAACGCCAACCGTCTCGGTCATGCACTGGTCGCGGCCGGGGTGCAGATGGATCAACCGGTGGCGCTGTTGGGCGAACGGAATCTGGATCTGCTGGGCATGATCATCGGCAGCTTCAAGGCCGGTGCCGGTTACCTGCCGCTGGATCCGGGCCTGCCGAGCCAGCGTCTGCAGCGGATCATCGAGCTCAGCCGCACGCCGGTGCTGGTGTGCACCGAGGCTTGCCGTGAACAGGCGACGACCTTGCTGGATGAGTTCAGCTGCGCCAACCGCCCACGCTTGCTGGTGTGGGAGGAGGTTCAGGCCGGCGCGGTATCATCGGCGAATCCGGGCATCTTCAGCGGTCCGGACAATCTGGCCTACGTGATCTACACCTCGGGCTCCACCGGGTTGCCGAAAGGCGTGATGGTCGAGCAGCGCGGCATGCTCAACAACCAGTTAAGCAAGGTGCCGTACCTGAACCTGAGCGACGCCGATGTGATCGCCCAGACCGCTTCGCAAAGTTTCGACATTTCGGTCTGGCAATTCCTCGCCGCGCCGCTGTTCGGGGCGCGGGTGGACATCGTGCCGAACACCATCGCCCACGATCCGCAAGGCTTGCTGGTGCATGTGCAACAGCAGGGCATCACCGTGCTGGAAAGTGTGCCGTCGTTGATTCAGGGCATGCTCGCTTCGGATCGTCTGAGCCTCGACGGTCTGCGCTGGATGTTGCCGACCGGTGAAGCAATGCCGCCGGAGCTGGCGCACCAATGGCTGCTGCGCTACCCGGACATCGGTCTGGTCAACGCCTATGGCCCGGCGGAGTGCTCGGACGACGTGGCGTTCTTCCGTGTCGACATGGCCTCGACTCGCGGCAGTTACCTGCCGATCGGTACGCCGACCGACAACAATTTGCTGTACCTGCTCGATGGCGCGCTGGAGCTGGTGCCGCTGGGTGCGGTGGGTGAGTTGTGTGTGGCGGGCACCGGGGTCGGTCGCGGTTATGTCAGCGATCCGCTGCGCACCGCGCCGGTGTTTGTGCCGAATCCGTTCGGTGCGCCGGGCGAGCGTCTGTACCGAACCGGCGACCTGGCGCGTCGTCGCAGTGACGGGGTGCTGGAGTACGTCGGTCGGGTCGACCATCAAGTGAAGATCCGCGGTTACCGGATCGAACTGGGTGAAATCGAGGCGCGTCTGCACGAGCAACCGGAAGTCCGTGACGGCGCGGTCGGCGTGCAGGAAGGCGTCAATGGCAAGCATCTGGTCGGCTATCTGGTCGCCTCCGATTCTGCACTGAACCAAAGCGAACGGCTGGAGCGAATCAAGCAGCGCCTGCGCGCCGAACTGCCGGAATACATGGTGCCGCTGCACTGGTTGTGGCTCGACCGCTTGCCGCTCAACGCCAACGGCAAACTCGACCGCAAGGCCTTGCCGGCGCTGGAGATCGGCCAGCTGCAGAGCCAGGATTACCTGGCGCCGCGCAGCGAACTGGAACAGACCCTGGCCGATATCTGGGCCGAGGTGCTGAAGGTCGAGAAGGTCGGGGTACGCGACAACTTCTTCGAACTCGGCGGCCATTCGCTGCTCGCCACGCAGATCGCCTCGCGGGTGCAGAAAGCCCTGCAACGGAACGTGCCGCTGCGAGCGATGTTCGAATGCAGCACGGTGGAGGAACTGGCCGGGTACATCGAAGGACTGGCGGCCAGCGACATTACCGAGGAGAAGGTTGATCGCCTGAATGATCTGATGGCGGAGCTGGAAGGGCTGTAAAGCACAGCCGCGGCAATGGCTACCGAAACATGAGTTTCGCTGTGGCCGTTGTCGCAAATCGGGCTTTGTAATCCTTTCATATCATTGACGGCCGAGGCGCGCCCGCTCAGTCTTCGTGCTCCAGTTTCTTTGCCACGGGGGTTATCCATGCCTTTTTTCACGGTTGACGGACAGGCGCTTCACTACATTGATCAAGGCACGGGCCCGGCGGTGTTGTTGGCCGGCAGCTACCTGTGGGACCAGGCCATGTGGGCCCCGCAAATCGCAGCGTTGTCGGCGAACTACCGGGTGATTGCCCTGGATCTGTGGGGCCACGGTGAATCCGGGCGCTTGCCGCAAGGCACTACTTCGCTGGATGACATCGCCCGTCAGGCGCTGACCTTGCTCGATCATCTGGACATCGACCGGGTCACGCTGGTCGGGTTGTCGGTCGGCGGCATGTGGGGCGTGCGTCTGGCGTTGTCGGCGCCGCAGCGGCTCAACGGTCTGGTGCTGATGGACACTTACGTCGGCGTCGAGCCGGAGCCGACCCGCCAGTACTATTTCTCGCTGTTCAAACAGATCGAGGAAAGCGGCGGAATCTCCGAACAACTGCTGGATATCGTGGTGCCGATCTTCTTCCGTCCGGGCATCGATCGGGCGTCGGCGCTGTATCAGGATTTCCGCGCAAAACTCGCCGGCTATTCGGCCGAACGCCTGCGCGACAGCATCGTGCCGATGGGGCGCATCACCTTTGGCCGTGATGACCTGTTGCCGCGTCTGGGCGAGCTGAATGCGGCCACCACGCTGGTGGTCTGTGGCGATCAGGACAAACCACGTCCGCCGTCGGAAGCACGGGAAATGGCCGAGTTGATTGGTTGCCCGTGTGTGCTGGTGCCGGAGGCCGGGCATATCTCCAATCTGGAGAATCCCGGGTTTGTGACTGAGGTGTTGTTTACCTTTTTGTCTGAACAGAACCCTTCCGTCGACTGAATCACCTTTCTGCGTCCCGCGCTACTGTCAACTCTGACAGTAGCGCGCTCTTCTTGAGCAGGCATTAAATGGTCTCGCCCAGTGTGGGCTGAATCGTGTGATCGCCGACAGGAGAGTCGTCATGTCCAGCCAATCAGCAAATGTTCCTGAGCTTCCGGTTCCATTGGTACCTGATGCTCCGCACTCAACATTACAACCTACCGATTTTTTGGGCGGTACAACTGTTCAAATCGATTTTCCAGGGCTCAGTACGGCACATAGTGTCCAGCTCTTCTGGGCGAGGCCCGGCCATATCGAGGAATTTACCACTCAGTCGAAGGACGCTTCGCTTCCCGCTGAGGTTTTCATCCCTGCGTCGGTCATCGGTGAGTCGGTCGGTAAAACCGTGCAAATCTGGTACAAAGCAAGCTTGAATGAAGAAGTGAAGCTTTCCCATACACGTCATCTGACGGTAGAACACATTCCTCCCGCCAAGTTGCCGGAACCGCAGTTACCCGATGTCGTCAAGATCGAAGGTACTGTATTTCTGGACTTGCGCAGGTTTTCGGGCAACGCGCGCGTTCTGCTTTCACCTTGGGTGTTCATCGCGCCTGGGCAGCGCATCTGGATCAGCGTTGTCGGACAGCGCAATTATCCAACCCACGAAACGCTTGATTTGGTCAAGGCGCTGGAAGTGACATCCGAGCAGGTGAGCAACGGTCTGGAATTGACTATTGATCGAAGCTTTTTGACTCGGCTTGACGATAAATCGGCGCTGACGCTAGAGGTGTTTGTCGCGTTCGACAAAAGTCCGAATATTGACACCGCGCATGAATTGCCGCGCTGGACAGAACTTCTGCTGAAATCCGACACCGATTTACCGGCACCGATTGTTGAACAGACACTGTACGACGTGCTGAATCCGGCGCTGGTCCCGGACGAAGCGATGATCGTCATCAAGTACAAGGACATGCGTCCTGCCGACAGGATCATGCCGTTGTGGCTTGGCACTGCGGGCGAGGGGACACCTGAACTGAAAACGATTGATGGCAATTCATCAGGCGAGGTTAAAGTCGCCGTGAGTGCGTCGGCAGTGGCTGCCAATGAAGGTGAAACGGTTGACGTGAGCTACAGGGTCTTGCGGGACGAAATCGTGCGGCCGTCACCCATCACTCGAGTAACGGTGCAGAAGCAACGTTATGTTCATGTGGAAAATTTTGATGGTCATGAAGTAAAAATTGTCAGCGCCGCTGACGAATACACTTTCACCTTGCCCACCATGTCGATCACGCTGTTGGAGGGGGCAGGATCGGCAGGCATCATGCGTTTTGGCTCCACCATTGTGGGGTTCTTGGAAGGACTCTCTTTCGGCATGTGCATCAACTCGAGCGTTATAACGCCGCCTCAACACATCCAGTTTGAATTTCAGGCGGACTACGATCGAATTTCTTTCACTTGGACTTACCTGCATCTTAAAGGCGTCGTCGAATACTTCGATGCCAATGGTGCATCCTTGGGGAGGAAGGAATACCACGGCCATAGCGAGGGTGGAGCACTGCATCAATTGATTGACTTCGTGGCGCCACCGCAAACACGCATCAAGTCCATGAAAGTGATATGCGAGGACTATAGCTTCCTCGACTTTTTCACAATGTGTGGTTGATTTTTCGAGCCACAATCAAAGCCCACTCCTGAGAGCGGGCTTTTGTCATTAATTCGGGCCGAGAATCTTCGCCAGCTTGTCCGGCGTCGGTGCACCTTGCTGTTGTTGCAGTTCGCCCTTGTCGTCCATGTAGAAGATCGCCGGGGTGGCCTGTAACTCCAGGTCTTCCATCAACTGCATGTTCGCCGCGAGTTTGGTCTGCACGGCGACCGGAATGTCCTTCAAGGCCTTGAGGGTGCTGGCCTTGCCGGCCTTCTCGTGATCTTCCAGGGCTTTGCTCGGGTCCTTGGCGGCGAGCAGGGCGGCGGCTTTGGCCGGGCTGTCTTCGCGGATGATGCCGACCATGATGTGTCGCAGCTGCACCTTGCCGGCCTTGACCCATGGACGGGCCTGTTCCCAGAACATGTTGCAATACGGGCAGTTCGGGTCGCTGAACAGGTACACAGTGCGTGGTGCATCCTTGTTGCCGTCCTGAATCCAGTTGCTGGCCTCGAACTTGGCCCAGACTTCCTTGGCCATCGGCGCGTAGACCAGTTTTTGCAGCGGTGCGCTGCTCAGGTCGTTGCCGTCGGCGTCGTACAGGTTGCCCAGCAGCACGTGCTTGCCGTCCGGCGTCAGGTACAGCGCCATGCCGCGGTTCTGGTATTGCGCGGCGTAACCGCGCAAGCCGTCCGGCGCATCGAACTGGCCGACGATCTTGGCGCCCTTGGCTTCGATCTTCTTGATCGCTTCAGGCAGTTCTTCAGCGGCCTGGACCGACGGCAAGTGCAGCAGGGCGGCGCCCAGGGTCAGCGTCAGCAGGTGGCGGAGGCGGGGCATGGCAGTTTCCTTGAAGAAGAGGTGGCCGGATTCAGGCTGGATGCCGGGGTGTCGAAGCTTTCCAGGGCACGGGCCAGGCTGGCGTTGGACAATTCGCCCAAATGGCTGCCCAGCAGGCGACCGTCCGGGCTATAGAACAGGGTAGTCGGCAGGGCCATGGAGCCCACGGCCTGGCCGAGGCGTCCGCTGCGGTCGAACAGCACGTTGTTCAGGCTCAAACCCTGGGTTTCGAGAAACGTGGCGACGCTTTGCATGCTTTCGGCCTGGTTGACGAACAGGAACGTCAGGTCCGGGCGTTGTTGCTGGGCGTTTTCCAGCACCGGCATTTCCCGGCGGCACGGCGGACACCAGGTGGCCCACAGGTTGATCACCAGCGGCCCGCCCTGATAGTCGGTGAGTTTCACGGTTTCCCCGGCGGCGTTGCGCAGAGTGATGTCCGGCAGGCGCGTGCCTTGCTCGTAGATGTTCAGCGACAGGGTCGCCATCACCCAGAACACCACACCGCTGACCACACCGAAACCCAGCGGTCGACGCAGACCCGGCCGGCGCCAGCCGCGATACAACGCCGCGAGCAACAGCACGATCACCCCCGGCCAGGCGAGAAAACCGCCGTCGCGCAGATCGATGATCTGCCACAGGTCGTTGCGATAGTGCCCCCAATACACGGCGACGAACGCAATGCGCGCCGCCAGCATGCCGAGCAGAAACAGGCTGAACAGCGCCGACTCGGGATTGTCACCGCCGCGCTTGGCCACCCGCCAGCCGACGAAGGTCGCCAGTGCCAGCGCGCTGATCAGCAACAAGTGATTGAGTGCGATGGCAAAGGTGCCGAGGGTGAAGGTCAGCATTAACGGGCGTCTCGGATGGTGGTCCAGCGTTGCAGGAAAGTATCGGCATCGACCTCGCCGGTGATGCGCTGGCTGCGGCGCTCTTCACCGTCGGCGCCGATCCACACGAAACTCGGTGGCCCAGGCACTTTATAACGACCGAGCAATTCGCGGCTGGCGGCATTGTCGGCGGTGACGTCGATTTGCAGCAAGCGCACATCACTCAGGGCCTGCATCACCCGCGCCTGGCCGAACACCTGTTTCTCCATGACTTTGCACGACACGCACCAATCGGCGTAGTAATCGAGCAGCACCCACTGGCCTTGGGCTTTGGCGGCGTCTAACTCGCGTTGCAGGGCGGCGGGATCCTTGATCGTCGTGAAGGCTTCGTGGCCGCTGGGCGCCGCAGATCCGACGCGTCCGGCGCTATACACCTGCAACGGCTGATATGGATCGTCACTGCCACCCGCCGCCCCGACCACCAGCAGACTGCCCCACAGGCCCAGCAACAGCGAACCGGCACCGAACAGCTGCGCCACGCGACCAAAGCCATCGGACTGTTTCCAGGCGCTGTAAGCGGCGATCAACAGCAGCGCGCCGCACAGGCCCAACCACAGCGACGGCTCCAGCACCGGGCGCAGCATCAGCAGCGCGGTGGCGAGGAACAGGAAGCCGAACACGCCTTTGAGCAGATTCATCCACGCGCCGGGCTTGGGCAGGAAGCGATTGCCGACCGTTACCAGCAACAGCAGCGGGACGCCGATGCCAATGCCCAAAGCAAACAGGATCAGGCCTCCGTGCAGCGCGTTGCCGCTTTGCGCGATGTAGAGCAGAGCGCCGGCCAGCGGCGCGGTCATGCACGGGCCGACCAGCAGACCGGACAGCGCGCCCAATACGCCGGCGCCGATCAGGCTGCCGCCGCGTTGGCTGCGCGAGGCGTGTTCCAGTCGATCCCGCAGGGCCACCGGTAATTGCAGCTCGAAGAAGCCAAACATCGGCAACGCCAGAACCACAAATACGGCCGCGAATGTCCCGAGCAGCCACGGGTTCTGCAACCACGCCTGCAGGTTGGCCCCCAGCAGCGCGGCAATAACGCCCATCGCCGCATACACCAGGGCCATGCAAACCACATAACTGCCGGCCAGCGCGAAACCGCGACGCGGCGTAGCACCGCTGCCCACCACCATGCCCGCCAGAATCGGCAGCATCGGCAGCGAACACGGCGCAAACGCCAGCAGCAGACCCAGGCCGAAGAACACCAGCAGACTCCAGCCCAGCGAGTGCTGTTGCAGGCCGCTGGCCAGTGCCTGATCCGGCGCTTCATCTGTCGCCGCAGCGGCAGCTTTGCCGCCGAGGTCGATCACTCGGGTCTGCGGGGGATAGCAAAGACCGGCATCGGCACAGCCCTGATAACTGACCTTGATCTGGCCCGTGGCGGCCGCCGGAATCTTCAGTTCCAGACCCTGGCGATAAACCGGTTGTTCGCCGAAGTACTCGTCGCTGTGGGACTCGCCTTCGGGCAGGGCCGGGATGTTTTGTGTCGTCAGTCCGTCGAACTTCAGACGCTTCTGATACAGGTAATAGCCATCGGCGATTTGCCAGAACAACTGGGTCTCACCGGAATCCAGACGTTGCGAGGTCAGCACGAATGCCTTGTCGACCGGCAAGAACTCCGGTTTTGACGCAAATGGATCATTCCCCGCCTGGGCCAGACTCGAAATCAGCAGTGCAAAAAACAGAAAAAAATGACGCATGGAGGAGCCTTGTCCCTGTGCAATTGAGGGGCACAATGGGCGGCGGCGATTAACCGATGATTAACCGCGACGCCCTTGTCGCGGTGGCGTTCGGGGCATAATGTCGGCTTAATCGGCCAGCGGCCTAATCAGCACTTTTCCACGGGACTCACCATGCACGTACTGGTTTGCGAAGACGATGAGTTGATCGCCAGCGGGATCGTCGCCGGGCTGACGGCGCAGGGCCTGACCGTCGAGCACGTCAACACCGCCTCCAAGGCGCGGGCGATTCTCAAGGTTGCCGAATTTGACGTGATGGTGCTCGATCTCGGCCTGCCGGACGAAGATGGCCTCAAGTTGCTGCAACAACTGCGTCAGCAAGGCCTGGAGATTCCGGTCCTGATCCTGACTGCGCGGGATTCGGTTACCGACCGTGTCGACGGCCTGCAGTCCGGTGCCGACGACTACCTGCTCAAGCCATTCGACCTGCGCGAGTTGTTCGCCCGCTTGCAAACCCTGCTGCGCCGGGTGGCCGGACGCAGCGTCAATCTGATCGAACACGGCGCGCTGACTTACGATCCGAGCAGTCGCGAAACCACCCTGGCGGGGCGTCCGGTGGATCTGTCGCGGCGCGAGCAGTCGTTGTTGCAAGCCTTGCTGCACAACCGTGGCCGGGTGCTGTCCACCGAGCAGTTGAAGGACAGCGTCTACGGTTTCAACGATGAACTGGAAAGCAATGCGCTCAATGTGCACATCCATCACCTGCGCAGCAAACTCGGCAAAGGCATCGTCGAAACCGTGCGCGGTCTGGGTTATCGCCTGGGCCCGGCCGATGGCGGAGAACCCGACAAGTGATGAGCCTGCGCCTGCGCCTGAGCCTGACCCTCGGCGCCGCATTCGCGCTGATCTGGGCATTGGCGGCCGCCTGGATGCTCAGCGACCTGCGCAACCAGATGATGTTTTCCCTCGACCAGCGCCTGGTGGCGTCGGCGCGGATGGTCGCCGGGTTGCTGGAACAATTGCCGGCTGTCCCGAGCAAAGGCGAGGGCACTCATTTCAGCGCCGAGCAGTTGAACATTCCCGGCGGCATGGCCTGTCAGGTCAGCTCGCTGCGCGGGGAAATCCTCGCTCGCAGCCACAACAATCCGGAACAGGCGCTGGAAGCCCAGAAGATGGGCTTCCACGATCAAATGATCGACGGTGCCCCATGGCGCAGCTTCACCCTGGCCCGGGGCGATGTGCGTATTACCACCGCCGACCGGGTGATCGAGCGCGAAGCCCTGAACATGTCGATCCTGCTGGCGGCCTCGGTGCCGGTCGGCGTGGCGCTGCTTGGCTGCCTGTGCCTGTTGTGGCTGGGGATCGGCCAGGGGTTGGCGCCGCTCAACCGCTTGCGTGAAGCCTTGATGCGTCGCAACGCGGATTCGCTTGAGCCGTTGCAGTTGCAGTCATTCCCCAGCGAACTGAAACCGCTGCTGGAAACCCAGAACCAATTGTTTCAGCGCATCGGCAAGACCATCGAACGCGAGCGTCGCCTGACCGGCGATGCCGCTCACGAACTGCGCAGCCCGCTGACGGCGATCAAAACCCACCTGCAAGTGGCGCGCATGACCGATGGCAGTGCCCGCGATCAGTCTCTGGCCCGAGCCGAGGAGGGGGCCGACCGCCTGCATCGGACCCTTGAGCAGTTACTGTTGCTGGCGCGGGTCGAAGGCAGTCTGTCGTTCGACGACGGTGTGCAGTGCAGCGCCGAGCAGGTAGCGAAACTGGCGATCCAGGACTCGGCCAGCGACCAGCGCCAGCGGATAAGACTGCACCTGCCCGAGCGTTTGTCCGAAGCTCCACTGCAAATGCCGGCGGTGCTGTCGATCGCGGCCCTGCGCAACCTGTTGGACAACGCTCTGCGTCACACGCCGACGGACGGCGCGGTGGACCTGAGCCTGGAAACCAGCGCCAATCGCGTGCGTTTTGTGGTGCGCGACCATGGGCCGGGAATCGCCCCTGACGATCTGCAACACCTGACCCAGCGCTTCTGGCGCAACGGCCAGAGCATCGGCTGCGGACTGGGGCTGGCGATTGTCCAGGCGATCGTTCAGCGCTGCGCCTGCACCCTGCATTTCGACAGCCGTCCGGATGGTTTGCGGGTCGAGCTGACCATGCCGCTGCAACCGGTCTGACAGTTTGCCGGGCACATCAAATGTAACCTCTCTCCATTAGTCATCCGCCGGCCGTGACGGTATTGTCGCCCCAGCCTTTGACTCAATGGATTGAGGGAAACAGCGCCATGGAAGCACCCGTCTATATCTGTCCCGCCACCCCCGCCGACGCCGGCATCATCAGCAGGATCCTTGAGCGTTCGATCCGCGTCGGTTGCGCGCTCGATCATCGCAACGACCCGCAACTGGTCGACCGCTGGGTCCGCCGACAATCGGCGGAGCACGTCAGCGCCTGGCTCGCCGATCCCCATCACTATCTGAACATCGCGCTGCTGCAGGACAAACCCGTCGGCGTCGGCATGGCCGCAGCCCATGGCGAGGTCATGTTCTGTCACGTGCAGCCGGAGTGGTTTCGCCGAGGTGCGGGCCGTGCGCTGATGGGCGATCTCGAGGGTTGGCTGAGGATTCGTGGCAGGCCATGCATCACGCTTGCAAGCACGCGAACCGGCGCGGCGTTCTACCGGCGCCTGGGGTATCGCGAAACGGCGTCTCCCTTCATGCAACACGGCGTTTTGACCCTGCCGATGCACAAGCCGCTGGCATTGTCGGCCTGACATTCGATCAAGGGTGTAAATCCTCGACACGCTGGTGCGTTTCCAGAACAGGAAAACCTGCATGTGCGCCCCGCGACCGGAACGCGCACCTGCCCGGTGTGCAGTTTTTGGTCACTATCCATAGCGTATTGAGGGGTCGAGAGATGTCAGTCGCCACCAGCCTTATCGAAGAGTCGTCGGCCCGGATCGCCTCCGCGCCGGCGGAAACGCTGTATCAGTTCAATGAATCGCCGTTGCTGGCCCGTCAGAGCCGGCAGGAATCCAATGCCCGCAGCTACCCGCGTCGTATTCCCCTGGCGCTCAGGCGCGCCAAGGGCCTGTACGTCGAGGACGTCGAAGGCCGCAGCTTCATCGATTGCCTGGCCGGCGCTGGCACCCTCGCGCTGGGGCATAACCATCCGGTGGTGATCGAGGCGATACAGCAGGTGCTGGCCGATGAACTGCCGCTGCACACTCTGGACCTGACCACGCCGGTGAAGGATCAATTCGTGCAGGACCTGTTCGGCCTGCTGCCTCCGGCATTGGCCAAGGAAGCGAAAATCCAGTTCTGCGGCCCGACCGGCACCGACGCGGTGGAAGCCGCGCTGAAACTGGTGCGCACCGCCACCGGGCGCAGCACCGTGCTGTCGTTCTCCGGCGGTTACCACGGCATGAGCCAAGGCGCCTTGAGCCTGATGGGCAGCCTGGGGCCGAAAAAACCACTGGGCGCGTTGCTCAGCAACGGCGTGCAATTCATGCCGTTCCCTTACGACTACCGTTGCCCGTTCGGCCTCGGTGGCGCGGCGGGTGTGAAGGCCAATCTGAGCTACCTGGAAAACCTGCTCAATGATCCCGAAGCCGGCGTGCAATTGCCGGCCGCCGTCATCGTCGAAGCGGTGCAGGGCGAGGGCGGTGTGATCCCGGCGGACATCGAGTGGCTGCGCGGTCTGCGCCGCATCACCGAAAAGGCCGGCGTGGCGCTGATCATCGATGAGATCCAGAGCGGTTTCGCCCGCACCGGCAAGATGTTTGCCTTCGAACACGCCGGCATCACCCCGGATGTGGTGGTGCTGTCCAAAGCCATCGGCGGCAGCCTGCCGCTGGCCGTGGTGGTTTATCGCGACTGGCTCGACACCTGGCAGCCGGGCGCCCACGCCGGTACGTTCCGTGGCAACCAGATGGCGATGGCCGCCGGCTCCGCGGTGATGCGTTACCTGGTCGAGCACAAGGTCTGCGAACACGCTGCCGCCATGGGCGAACGCCTGAGCGAACACCTGCGCGTTCTGCAGCGCGATTTCCCGCAACTGGGCGACATTCGTGGTCGTGGCCTGATGCTCGGTGTCGAGCTGGTCGATCCGAACGGCGCACCGGATGCGCTGGGGCATCCACCGGCCTTCGCACGTCTGGCGCCGCTGATTCAGCGCGAATGTCTCAAGCGCGGGCTGATTCTGGAGCTGGGCGGGCGTCACGGTGCGGTGGTGCGGTTCCTGCCGCCGCTGGTGATCACCGCCGCGGAAATCGACCGCGTCGCCGAGATCTTCGGCCGTGCGTTGAGCGCTGCGACCGCCGGCCTGTAAATTTTTCGCCGCGTCGAACGTTCTTTCTACATACCCGGCTGCACCGTCGTGCAGCCCACCCTTACAGCGATGGAGACACAGCATGACGTCAGTATTCGACCGCGAGGACATCCTCTTTCAAGTCGTGGTCAACCACGAAGAGCAGTACTCGATCTGGCCGGACTACAAGGCCGTGCCGGAAGGTTGGCGCACTGTGGGCAAGAGCGGCCTGAAGAAGGAATGCCTGGCCTACATCGAAGAAGTCTGGACCGACATGCGTCCGCTAAGCCTGCGCCAGAAGATGGAAGCGCAAGCAGCCGCCCAGTAAGTTATCAGCCAAAAGAAACCCGCTGGACTGGAATCAGTCAGCGGGTTTTTTCATGTCCGGCATTCGATCGTTCCCACGCTCTGCGTGGGAATGCAGCCCGGGACGCTCCGCGTCCCTTCCGAAGCGGACGCGGAGCGTCCAATGAGGCATTCCCACGCAGAGCGTGGGAACGATCACTGAACCTCAGGCGCCGCTCAAGCCCTTGAGCAGTACATCCACATTGCCTTCCAGCTCTGCCACCGGATCCGCTGCATCGGTGCTCAGCACCAGCAGTTGACTGCCCGATTCGGCAATCGCCGCTTTTACCGCGTCCGACGGCTGGCGATGGTGCAGCACCACCGCCACGTCATGGTCTTTCAGGGTCGCGGTCAGCTTTTTCAGATCCTCCGGCGTCCATTCGGCATCCGGTCGCGCATCCTGTCCGATCAACTCCAGATTGAGGCTGCCGATCAGATAACCGAAGTGATCGCTCAGGCTGATCACGCTCAGGTTGTCGGCACGGGCCAGACGCGCTTCGCTGTCGGCACTGAGTTTCAGCAGACGCTGTTTCAGTGCCGCCAGATTGGCCTCGATCTTCGGTTTGTCCTTCGGTGCCAGGCGCACCAGATCCGCCGCCATCACATCGGCCATGCGCCCCATGTTGTTGCTCGCCAGCCACGGCTGGCTGTTCAGGCCGTCGACCTTGAGCCCCGGTTGCACGGCAATGCCGGGCAGGGCGCCGTCCACCGGGCGGGCAGCATCGACTTCGACGATGCGGATGTTGCTGCGGCGGGCGATCGGGTACAGCGGATCATCGGCCCACAGCGAGCGCACGCCGATCACTGCATCGGCGCCCGTGGCCAGTTTGCTCAGCGCGGGGGCGCCGCGACCGGTGAAGTAGGCGGTCTGGCGGCTGCCTGGCAGGTTGGCCGGTGCTGCGCGTTCGAGGCTGATGTCGGTGCCCTTGAGCAGGACTTCGCCCAGACCATAAGTGATCGGCAACGAGGCCAGCACCCGCAGCGGTTTTTCGGCCGCCAGCAGAGGGCTCGAAACCGCGCCGCTGAGGGCGATGGCCAGGGTCAGTTGTCGCAATGAAAAAGCCATTTATCCAAGGTTCCCTTTCAGACTGGGGACGACGCCCCGGGCAATCGCGGCGAGGGCGAAGGCGATACCGGCGACCAGGATGATCGCGGCACCGGACGGAATCGGCAGGTCGAACACGATCGGCGCGAGAATCCCGCACAGCGTACTGACCGTGGCAATCAGCACTGAACACCAGAAAAAGCCCTTGAGCGACTGGCTGAGCAAGCGGGCCGCCGCCGCCGGAATCACCAGCAGTGCACCGACCAGAATCGCGCCGATGACTTTCACGGCGGCAACGGTGATCAGCGTCACCAGAATCACGAACAGGTAATCCAGGGTTTTCACCGCGACGCCACGCACCGCCGCCAGTTGCGGGTTGAAGCTGGCGAGCATGATCCGGTTGTACAGCGGCAGGGCCAGCGCCATGACCAGCGAGCCGACAATCGCCAGCACCAGCAGGTCGTTACCGTTGACCGTCAGCACCGAGCCGAACAGCACGTTTTCCAGAATGTGCACGTTGATCTTGCCCGCCAGAATCAGCAGCAGGCTGGCGCCCAAAGCGAGGGACACCGACAGGAACACGCCGATCAATGTGTCCGGGGCCAGCCCGGTACGGTTGCGGAGATAATTGAGCAGAATGCCAAACAGCAGGCAGTAACCGAACAGGCTGCCGTACGGCCCGGTGTAGGGTTCGCCGAGCAGGATGCCGATGGCCACGCCGGTCAACGCCGCGTGGCCCACCGCTTCGGAGAAAAACGCGAAGCGCTTGACCACCACCAGCGTGCCGAGGCCACCCAGTACCGGGCCGATCAGCAGACCGGCAAGCAGCGCGTTGACCACAAACCCGTAGGCCAGGGCTTCCGGGAGATAACCGGAAGAGGCCCAGCCTTGCACCGTCAAACGAAAGGCTTCGTAACTCATCAGGCAGCGCTCCGTGGATGGGTCGAAAACAGGGTCAGCAGACGTTCCGGGGTCAGGGCCTGTTGCGGCGTGGCGTCGAACAGCACCCGGCGGTTAAGGCCGGTGACGCGATTGGCCAGACGCCCGACCGCTTCCAGGTCGTGCTCGATCCACAGCACGGTGATGCCCGCCGCGCGCCAGTCGCCCAGCAAACGCTCGAACACCTGGATCCCAGCTTCGTCGAGGGCCGACATCGGCTCATCCAGCACCAGCAATTGCGGCGCCGGAATCAGGCCCTGGGCAAGCAATACCCGCTGGCGTTCGCCACCGGACAGCGCACCCATTCGGCGTTTGCGTTTGTCCTGCATGCCGACCCGCTCCAGCGCATCACCGATGGCGCCGGCGTAGCGTTTGCTCAAGCCGAGGAAGGCCGGGCGCCGCTGACACATGGCGGCCATGAAGTCGTCGACGGTCATGGGCAGGCCGCGATCAAACTCCAGCGCCTGCGGCACGTAGCCGATGGTGCCGGGCTCGCCGGGCCATTGCAGACTGAGCCGGCCCTGATGGGGCATCTGCCCGAGCAGGGTCTTGATCAGCGAACTCTTGCCGCCGCCGTTGGGCCCCACCAGCGCATGCACGCTGCCGGGCTGCACCTGGAAGGTGACCTTGTCCAGAATCGTCGTGCGGCCGAGGGTCAGGCTGACGTCAGCGAAATCCAGGGTCGGGCCGCTGCTGGCTATCGACAGGTTTTCCTGAGCTGTCATGCGCCGGACTCCTGAATCGCTCGAACCACGGTGTTGAGGTTGCCGGTCATTTCCTTTTCGTATTTGTCGGCGGTGTATTCGCCGTAGGAAATGTGCGACAGCGGGTAAAGTTTCACGCCGGATTCACGCTGGATGGTTTCGACGTAGGTGGAGGGGAAGTCCATCTCGGAGAAGATCACTTTCACGTCCAGTTCACGCAATTGGTCGATGGTTTTCTTCAACTGGCTCGGGCTCGGCTCGATACCGTGGGCCGGCTCGACCACCGCCGTGACTTCCAGACCGAACTCGCGCAGCAGGTAGTCGTAAGCGGCGTGCACTGTGGCCACTCGCAGTTCGGCGTTCGGTGCCTGGGTCAGCTTGGCCAGGGCGTCGGCGCGCATCTGCCGCAGGCGTTTGCCGTAGGCGCGGGCGTTCTGGGTGTAGGTCTTGGCATTGTCCGGGTCGAGCTTGCCCAGCTCCCGGGCGATGTTGTTGACCTGGGCAATCGAGGCGCTGATCGACAGGAAGGTGTGCGGGTTCACCACTTTGCCGGCACCGCGCGCGGCAACCCCGGTGGCGGCCAGCAACGGCACGTTTTCGTTGGCTTCGATGGTCTTGATGTTCGGCGTTTCGCTGGCGGCGATCATGCGGTCGGCGAAGTCGTCATGGCCAACGCCGTTGAGTACGATCACATCCAGCCCGCTGATGCGCTTGATGTCTTCGGCGCGCGGCTCGTAGGCATGCGGGTTGAAGCCGGCGGGAATCAGCGGCACGACCTCGGCCTTGTCGCCGACGATGTTCGCCACATAGCTGTAATACGGATGCAGGGTGATGCCGATGCGCAGGCGCTTGGCCTGATCGGCGCTGGCCAGCGGACTCAGCAGGCAGGCGCACAGACCGATCAGCAGCAGGCGCAGGAAAGGACGGCGTTGAGATGAACTAGGCATGGGCAAGCGGTCTTCTCTCGAATGAAGGCGAGGGTTCAATGACGATGTTCGCGGGTCACCCCGGCATCGAATTGCGCGACGATCTGTTTCCATCCGGCAGCGGTCAGCGCTGCGTCTGACAGGTCTTTCGGCGCTTGCAGGTCGGTGGCGCGGTTGAGCCAGATGTCCGGCGCGGCGTCGTTCAGGCGCATCAGAAACGAACCGGCCACGGCCGGTGCCTGACTGTGGCCGAAGTAGGCGCGGTCGGCCAGCAACTGCCAGGCATGGCCGCCACGACTGACCGAGCTGGCGTCCTGGGCGAACGGTGCAAAACCTTCATCGGCCAGGTTCTGCGGGCTTGGCAGCGTTTGCTGTTCTTCACGCAGCAGGCGGATCTCGTCGAGGGTCACGCGCAGATCGGCATAGATGCCCTGCTCGCTGGCGCCAAGGTCGCGACGGGCATCCAGTTGATGGCTGGAGACCGGCTCCGGTTCGTGGGAAACGCCGCGCCATGTCACTACCGAGCCGGCAATCGCGAGGATCAGCAGGCACATCAGCAGCACATTGAGGGTTTCGTGCCCGGCACCGGCCGGGCGGACAACCTGGGTAGTCGGCGTGGTCATGGGGCTTCGATATCCGCTTGGTCAATTTCGACCACGTGGCCGGGGCCGGCGTCGAACAGCACGTAGAACTCGGCGCCGGGTTTCTTGAAGGTCAGGGTCGAATCGGCGCCGAGCTTGCCCGGCACGAGGATGGTTTCGTCGTAGCCGATCACATCGAGGGTCACCCCCGGCGCGCCGCTGCCGTCCGAGAAACCGCCGGTGCATTTGATCTGCTCGGCATCGATGGCCTTGCACTCGCACATCGGGTTATGGGCCAGGACGCCGGCGCTGAAACCGGCAGTCAGCACCAGCAAGGCATTGCTCAGGAGCAAGCGGAAGGGGCGTTGGGCGTGGCTCATGGTTTGGCTCCTTGTTTGTTCAGCCAGGCGAGGGTGGCAGGCGAGGCCTGGCTCAGCGGAATCGAGGCTTGGTGCATGCTGCCGTCCCAGCCTTCCATGGTGATCCACAGTTCGGCGTCGGCAGCGGTCTTTTCCGGAACCGGCAACTGGGTGCCCATGCGGTACGGCGTGCCGAAGAAAATCACCCCGGCCGCGCGCAGGCTGCGAGGTTTGCCGATGCGCAGATACGTCGCCTTGACGTGGTCGACGCAGGCGTCGCAGAGGGCGGCGCTGAAATCTTTCATGTAGCCGGCGGGGCCGGTCAGGATCGGTGCCTGATTACGCAGTTCGGCCAGTCGCAGGCTCCAGGGACCGACCTGGATTTCGCCGATCTCCCGTTCACCCAGTCCGCTGTCACCGCGAAACAGCGAGGCATCGGCGAAGTATTTGGGCATGAAGCCCAAGGGGATCAGCAGCAACAGCACGTTGATATGGAAGCGCCATTTGTGCCAGATCACGCTCAGCCGTGAAGGCTGAGCCACGGTAGTGGATTTGCTCACAGATTGGCCTCCGAGGTTTCACGGCGCAGGGCCGGTTGTGCCTGCACGCGCTGTTTCTTGTGCTCGCGCTTGAGGGCGTTGGCGGTGGCCAGCGCGGTGCGCTTGGTCCAGATCAGCAGGCCACTGAGGACCATCATGCTCAGCAGCAGGCCGAAGAAGAACCAGATCAGCTTGATCCACAGACCGCCGAAGTCACCGGTGTGCAGCGGGCGCATGGATTCGGTGACGAACTCCAGCGACGTGCGATCGGACAACAGCCGCGAAGCCGCCACTTCACCGCTGTATGGGTTGAGCGTGGCGGTCTGGTACATCAGCGGGTACCAGCCGCGACCGCCGATATCCAGGTGCGCGTAGGCATTGCCCGGCAGGCTGATGAAGCTGGCTTCGAAGCCGGGGATTTTCGTCTGGGCGATTTCGATGGCGCGGTCGAGGCTGATACGCGGCGGTGGCGAACCATCGTTGGACTGTGGCACGGCTTCGCGGGACATGGCCGGGACGATCGGCTCGCTGGAAATGGAAATCTGGTTGTCAAACAGCAGCGCCTGAATCAGGAACCAGGTGCCGGTGATCGAAATCACCGCGATGAACCAGATCGACCAGATGCCGCTCAAGCGGTGGAAGTCGCCCCAGAAGATCCGTGCGCCGTGATTGAAGCGCAGGGTCGGGCGGAAAAAACCCTTCCAGAAGCGCTTGTACACCACCAGCCCGGTCACCAGCGAAGCCAGCATCGGCAGGCCGAGGAACGACACCAGATACCAGCCCCAGCTGAAGCCGTTGGTGAACGGCACCAGCCACCAGCCATGCAGTGCGCGGGTGAACGCCTTGAAGTTGAAGCTCGGTGCCGTGCCCTGAATCACGCCGGTGTACGGGTTGACGTAGACGGTCAGCGAGCGGCCGTCGGGATAGCTGACGTCGACGTCGAGAGCAAAGTGCGACTCGTCCGGACGGTTGATGCTTTGCACCACTGTCTGCGGTTCGGCTTTTTTGATTTCGGCGAGGATCTGGTCGTAGCTGAGCAATGGTGCGTCGTCGGACGGCGCGCTGGCGCGCATTTGCGGGTTGGCCAGCCAGACGATTTCCTGGCTGACCACTGCCAGGGTGCCGGTGACGCAGACGATCAGAACGAAAAACCAGATCGGCAATGCCAGCCAGCTGTGTACCAGGAACCACAGTTTCGAGCGGGATTTCTTCGACATGATGACGGGTCTTGATTCAGTGAGAGGGAGCGGTACTACGGGCTTCGCAGCACGGGAGTCCCTGAAAGGCCGGTCGTGGCTTTTGCCTACGCGACCGGCCCGCATCTCTATAGGACGGATGACCGAAGCAATTCCCGATGAACGATATGAAAGTAAATGTTTCGCGATTACATCTTGATGCCGCGTGGGCGAATTTCTGCGGGGGAGGCGAAGCGGTCCGACGGCAGATTCCGCCGGATCGAGGAGGGGAATCAGCGGAGAAAGTCGAGCGCCTCGGCGAGCACCAGTTCGGGCACTTCTTCGGCGAGGTAATGCCCGGCCGGCAGGGCCTTGCCCCGTACGTCGGTAGCAACCTGTTGCCATTCCCTCAGCGGATTGAAGCAGCGACCGACGGTGCCCTCGGCGCCCCACAGCACCAGCAACGGCAGGGTCAGGTGACGACCAGCCGTGATGTCGGCGCGGTCATGTTCCAGATCGATGCTGGCACTGGCGCGATAATCCTCGCAGATCCCGCGAGCACTTCCGGGACGTTCCAGGCAACGCCGGTACTCACTGAACGCCTCGTCGGTAAAGGGTGCAAGCCCGGCGCTGCGACTGCCCATGACGCTGCGCAGATAACCTTCGGGGTCGGCTTCGATCAAAGTTTCCGGCAACGGCGCCGGGCGGATCAGGAAGAACCAGTGCCAATAGGCGCGGGCAAAGGCCTCATTGGTCTGGCTGTACATCGCCAGCGTTGGCGCGATGTCGAGCAGGACCATGCGCTGCACAACCTCGGGATGATCAAGCGCCAGGCGATGGGCAACCCGCGCGCCACGGTCGTGGGCAAGGATCGAGAAGTGCTCGAAACCCAACGCCTTCATCAATTCCACGCCGTCGCGGGCCATCTCGCGCTTGGAGTAATTGAGGTGAGCCTCATCGGCCGGCGGGCGACTGCTGTCGCCATAACCGCGCAGGTCGGCGGCGATCACCGTGAAGTGCTCCGCCAGTTGCTCGGCGATCTTGTGCCAGATGACGTGGGTCTGCGGGTGCCCGTGCAACAGCAGCAGGCCCGGCCCGCTGCCGCCGAAGCGGTAGGCGATATCCACACCGTTGACGTGGCGCTGGTCTTTGACGAATCCGGCAAACATCGGGTGATCCTTTATTCAGGCGAGTGGCCTGCATCCTGAAATCGCCGGGCGTTCATGACAAGACGTGATGCGTGATTCGACGGTTCATGAATCGTGTTCGCCCATCCCCGCGCGCCGCGCGGGAATGGACACTCGGCGTAGTTAGCTCTGCTGGAACATTTCCTTCGCCCGCTGCTCGATCTGCGCCTGGGTCAGGTCCTCCTTGCGCGAGGCCAGGAACCACAGATGCCCGTACGGATCTTTCAACGTGCCGCTGCGGTCGCCGTAGAACTGATCCTTGACCTCGGACACCGAGGTGGCGCCGGCCTCCAGTGCGCGTTGGAAGGATTTGTCCACATCGGTCACGTACAGATGCAGGCCGACCGACACTGCGTTGTCCGGATTGCTCAACGGCCCTTGATCGCACGGCGAGCCGAGCATGATCGCGCTGTCGCCGATGCGCAGTTCGGCGTGGCCGATGCCGCCGTCGGGCATGCTCAGGCGCATGACTTCGGTGGCACCGAACGCCTTTTTATAGAAATCGATGGCTTCGGCAGCTTTGTGAATGCCGAGGTACGGGGTAATGCTGTGATACCCCTCGGGAATGGGTTTGACGCTCATGGCGGTACTCCCTGTTATTTGTTGCCTGGTTTTTATTAGAGATTGAGGTGTGCCTTCGCCGGGATTGCCGGTCGCTCAACTATAGATCCGTGCCGCCGTCGTGACCGAGTAGCCGACGAGCAGGCCTCCCACTGTTCAGCCATCGACAGCGAAGCAACAGAGTGCGCGGGTTTTCATCGCCAGACGCCCTGAAGTTCCGCTGCAGCCCCCGTAAAACAAGGCCTTTGCGTCAGGCACAGAAGCTGCAATGACCCGGTACAACACCGATACCGAGAGTCATCCATGTCTGAATCTGCCGTTTATCCGATCAACCCGCCGGCCGCCCACCGGATTGCCGACGACGCCGAAGCCTTGCGCGTGGCTGTGCAGGTCGCCGCCGTCTTGCAGGAACACGCCGCCGAGCGTGACCGCAACCGCGAAGTGCCCGCCGAGGTCGTCGACCTGTTTTCCAACAGTGGCCTGTGGGGCATCACCGTGCCGAAGGAATACGGCGGCGCGCAGGTGTCCTTTGCGGTACTGGCCCAGGTGATCGCGATCATTTCCGCCGCCGATCCGTCCCTCGGGCAGATTCCGCAAAACCATTACTGCCTGCTCGAAGACATCCGCCTGCAAGGCACCCCGGCCCAGCAAGCGCATTTCTTTGAGCTGGCGCTGCAAGGTCATCGCTTCGCCAATGCGCTGTCGGAAACCGGCGGCAAGAACGTGCAGGACATTCAGGCGACCCTCCGCCGTTATGGCGACGGCTTCGTGATCAACGGTCGCAAGGGCTACTGCACCGGTTCGCTCTACGCCCATTGGCTGGCGGTGCTGGCGCTGGATGAAGAGCAGAAGGGCCAGTTGGCCTTCGTCGAGCGCGGTACGAAAGGGCTGGTGATCGTCGACGACTGGGACAGCATCGGTCAGCGCACTACTTCCAGCGGCACGGTGCTGGCGGAAAATCTGCAAGTGGCGCCCTTCAACCTGTTTCCGACGTACCGTTCCTATGAGAGCCCGACCCTGGCCGGGCCTTTCGCCCAGTTGACCACCGCTGCCATCGACGCCGGCATTGCCCGGGCAGCGTTGCGCGATACCGTGGAATTCGTCCGCCAGTTTGCGCGGCCATGGATCGATGCAGGTGTGGACAAGGCCAGTGAAGATCCGTTGACCATCATTCAGATCGGCGCACTGGAAATCCGTCTGGAAGCCGCCGAAGCCTTGCTTGAACGCGCCGGCTGGGCGCTCGACGCCGCACGTCCGGCGCCTGATGAAGACAACGTCGCGCTGGCCTCGCTGGCCGTGGCCAAGGCTAAAGTGCTGACCACCGAAATCGCCATCGAGGCCAGCAACAAGCTGTTCGAACTCGGCGGTACCCGCTCGACCCTGAAGAAGCACAACTTCGACCGCCACTGGCGCAACGCCCGGGTCCACACCCTGCATGACCCGGTGCGCTGGAAATACCACGTGGTCGGCAACTGGCTGCTCAACGGCGTCAAACCACCGCGCCACGACTGGTCCTGACCATGGCCGAGTGGTTCAAACACATTTACTGGGCCGACATCGCCCAGGCCTGTCTCGACACCCTCAGCATGCTCGGCGCGGCGCTACTGTTTACGGTGCTGCTGGGATTGCCGCTGGGGTTGCTGCTGTTTCTCACCGGCAAGCGCCAGTTGCATGAAACGGTCGGCGTGTATCGGGTGCTGTCGGTGATCGTGAACATGCTGCGTTCGCTGCCATTCATCATTTTGCTGATCGTGCTGATTCCGCTGACCACGTTGCTGGTGGGCACGTCACTGGGCGTGCCCGGAACCATTCCGCCGCTGGTCGTCGGTTGCACACCGTTCTTCGCGCGGCTGGTGGAAACCGCTCTGCGCGAAGTCGATCGCGGCGTGGTCGAGGCGACCCAGGCCATGGGTGCCAACACCTGGCAGATCATCCGCCACACCCTGTTGCCGGAAGCCCGCGGCGGGTTGCTGGCGGCGGTGACGGTCACCGCCATCGTGCTGGTGGATTACACGGCGATGGCCGGCGTGATCGGTGGCGGCGGGCTCGGCGATCTGGCGATCCGCTACGGCTATCAACGCTTTCAGACCGACGTGATGGTGGTCACCGTGGTGTTGCTGCTGATTCTGGTGCAGGCCCTGCAAATGACCGGCGACCGCTTGGTGGCGCACTACAGCCGACGCTGAAAAAACAAGTTCAACCCATAAAGGCCCCACGTTCACCCCACGACGGCCACTCAAATCTGCCTTGGAGCACAGCATGAAAAAGACCCTGGCCGTTCTGGCTGCCGTTCTGTCGTTCGGCGCCCATGCCAACGAAAAACTGATCGTCGGTGCCACCCCGGTGCCGCACGCGGAAATCCTCGAGTTCGTCAAACCGACCCTGGCCAAGGAAGGCGTGGATCTGGACATCAAGGTCTTCACCGACTTCATCCAGCCCAACCAGCAACTGGCGCTGAAAAACCTCGACGCCAACTACTACCAGTACCGGCCGTTTCTCGATGATTTCAACAAGACTCGCCACACCGATCTGGTGCCGGTGGTCGGCGTGCACATCGAACCGTTCGGCGCCTACTCGACCAGGATCAAGAACATTTCGGAGCTGAAGGACGGCGCCAGTGTGTCGATCCCCAATGACCCGGTGAACACCGGTCGCGCGCTGGTGCTGTTGCACGAGGCCGGGCTGATCAAACTCAAGGATCCGAGTAACACCCTGGCCACCCAGCGCGATATCGTCGAAAACCCCAAACACCTGAAAATCCGTGAACTGGAGGGCGCATTGCTCGCTCGTTCAGTGAGTCAGGTGGATCTGGCATTCGTGTTCGCCAACTACGCGCTGGAAGCCGGGATCGACACCAACAGCGCGCTGATCGTCGAGAAGGGCAAGAGCCTGTACATCGAGTTTCTGGTCGCGCGTCCCGACAACATCAATGACCCGGGCCTGCAGAAACTGGCCAAGGCGTTGAATTCCGATGAAGTGCGTCAGTTCATTCTGACCCGCTACAAAGGGCAGATTGCGCCGGGTTTCTGATCGATAGATCCGAGGGCTCCCGTGGCATGGGAGCCCTCACTTGGGAACGTCGAGAAAATGCGCCCCCGGCCCTTGCTCGCCCAGCACATCGCCCTGATTGCGCAGCGGGCAGGCTTCCATCGACAGGCATCCGCAACCGATGCAACCGGTCAGCCGGTCACGCAGCAGCATCAACTGATTGATCCGCTCGTCCAGCTCCCGCCGCCACTGCTCCGACAGCACTTTCCAGTCCGCCGCTGTTGGCGCGCGATTGTCCGGCAACTGCTTCAACGCCTCGCCGATTTCCGCCAGTGGAATGCCCAGGCGTTGCGCCACTTTGATCAACGCCACCCGCCGCAGTACTTCCCGTGGATAGCGCCGCTGGTTGCCGGCATTGCGCTGGCTCTTGATCAAGCCTTTCGATTCATAAAAGTGCAGGGCGGTGACGGCCACACCGCTGCGGGCCGCGACTTCGCCGACGGTCAATTGCTTGTGCACATTTTCCGCAGTGATCATTTGCAAAATGCCCCTTGACCTCTAGTTAACTCGAGGTTTTACCCTGCAGGCCTTCGAATCGCAAGATTCGCCTGACCGAGTGGGGATCTCATGCAAGCACCAGCGAAAAACCGCAGCTTTACCCAATTGATCGAATTTGAAATCGAACCCGGCCAGCAACCGGCGCTGGTCTCGGCGCTGGCCGTGCAGACCGAACGTCTGGCCCAGCGTTACGCCGGCTTCGTCAGCGCCAGCGTCCAGGCCAGCGACGATGGCCGGCGAGTGTTGAGCTTTCTGCAATGGCAGTCCCGCGAGGCGGGGGAGGCGGCGTTTCAGAGTTTCGAAACCGGCGAGCAGGATTTCTGGCAACTGATCCGCACCCATCAGGCGCGCACCGTGACCTTCGGTTCATTCCAGGTGCTGAGCAGCATAGCCCGCAGCTATGACGACGGCTTGCACTGTCAACTGGTTGGTTAGATCGACAGCTGGATCAAGCGCTCGCCTTGCAGGTTTTCCGTGGGCCGCCGCTTGTTCACCGCCAGTTCGCCGATTTTGATCAGTCGCGTGCGGGTGACATTACGGCTCAGGCCTAACAGGGACGCGGTGTGCACCTGGTTGTAATGGCAGAAGCGATAGGCCGCGCGCAGCAATGCGTCCTCGACCTTCTCATGCAGGGCGCCGGCCTGTTGCTCGAACAGTTTCTGGAAGGCGCGTTCCAGCAGCGCTTCCGGTGAGTCGTCGGCGGTCGCGTGGTGATCGTCGGGACGGTCGATGCGCAGATTGGATAGACGTAGATCGTCGCGCTCGATCACGCCGTTACGGCAGATCAGCAGCGTGTGGTGGATGACGTTTTCCAGTTCGCGGATATTGCCCGGCCAACTGTAGCCGCGCAGTTTGTGTTCGGCGCCGGGGCTGATGGTGACGCGCCCGTAACCCAGACGCTGACTGTAGGCCTCGATGAAATGCCGGGTCAGCGGCAGGATGTCGCCGGGCCGCTCGCGCAACGGGCTCAGCTCCAGATTGACCACGTTCAGCCGGTAATACAGATCCTCGCGGAAATGCCCGGCGTTGATGGCTTTCTCCAGTTGCACGTTGGTCGCTGCCAACACTCGCACATCGATGGGAATGCTCTTGCGCGAACCCAGGCGCACCACTTCACGCTCCTGCAACACCCGCAGCAATTTGACCTGGATCGCCATCGGCAGATCGCCGATTTCATCGAGGAACAGGGTGCCGCCATCCGCCTCTTCAAACCACCCGGCCTTGGCGCTGAGGGCGCCGGTGAAGGCGCCTTTTTCGTGGCCGAACAGTTCGGCTTCCACCAGCGATTCGGAAAACGCCCCGCAGTTGACTGCAATGAACGGCCGGTTGCGCCGGTTGCTCAGGTTGTGGATGTGCCGCGCTACCAACTCTTTACCGGTGCCGGTTTCGCCGATGATCAGCACGCTGGCTTCGCTCGGTGCGACCTGTTGCAGATGCGCGAGCAGGGCCTGGGATTTCGGGTCTTCGAAGACCTGAGCGGTGGCGCGGATTGAGGTGGCCAGGGCGGGTGAAGGCGGCAGGGTCAGCAGTTGCATGGGGTCTCGCTCCACGAAAGAAAATCAGGAATAGAACGTCGGCACCGGCAGGGACTGGTTCAGCGCCCAGTCGCCCAGCTCGTGGAGCTTGTAATCCAGCGGGTCGTGCAGGGTTTGCGTGCGCAGGTTGCGCCAGTGTCGGTCGAGGCGCAGCGATGCGTGGGTCGAGCGGGCGCCGGTGACTTCGAACAATCGGCTGCAAATCTCCAGGCCTTGTCGGCTGGCGGCGACCTTGGCCGTGGCAATTGCCGTGGCCAGATGACCGCGTTCTTCGGCACTGAGGTTCGGGCCTTTGGCCCAGGCCTCGTCGAGCAGCGCAGCGGCGCGTTCCACCAGCAGACGAATGCCTTCGAGGGCGACCCAGAACTCGCCGTAATGGGCCAGCACATAAGGATCTTCACGCACCTCGCGCACCGAGGATTTGTGCCAGACACGGGTTTCGCTGAGGGTGTATTGCCGCGCCTCTTCAAAGGCCCCTTCGGCAATGCCGAGAAACATGTGGGTGAACGTCAGTTGCGCGATCAACGGGCGCAGACAGGCGAACGGTGTACTCAGCGGGCCCGGATCCAGCAGCAGTTCCGACTCTTCGACCCGCACCCGTTCGAACGTAGCGCTGCCGCTGTCGGTCTGGCGCTGGCCGATGTTGTTCCAGTCGTTGTGCAGGGTGATGCCGCTGCGCCCGCTCGGGATCGCTGCGATCAGCAGTTTGCCGCCGTTGCTTTCATCCACCGCCGAGGCGATCAGCATCTGTGAATCGCTGGCGCCGGAGCAGAAACTCTTCTTGCCGGAAAACTCGCGCCAGCCACCGAGGTCCTTGACCACGGTGCGGGTGTCCAGCGGGTTGAGCGCGTTGCCCCAGAACCAGTTCTGCCGCGCGGTCTGTTCGAACCACGGCTGCCATTGTTCCGGGCGGGAAAACAGCCGCACTGTGGCCAACATCAAATGATGAAAACCGAAGACGTGGGCGATCGAGCTGTCGACCTTGGCGAACTCGCGCACGACTTCCAGGGTTTCGCTCCAGCGCGCGCCGAGGCCGCCGTAACGGGTGGGAATGCTCAGGGCCAGCAGACCGCTGTCGCGCAGGGCGTCGCGTTCGGCTTTCGGCGTGCCACCACGCTCGTCGCGCTCGACGGCGGTCAGGGCAAATTCGGCGGCCAGTTGGCGGGCGGTCTGCAACGGGGAGAGCAGGGTGCTTTGCGGTTTGGCAGTCACTCGGTCTTCCTCAGGCGTTGGCTTTGGCGGGCAGTACATCGTTGGCGATCATTTCGCCGAACGGCCCGGTGAGATTGGTGACACCGCGTCCAGCCAGGCTTGCATATGGCTCGGGCAACAACGGGAAGACCAGCTCGGCAAAGCGGTAGGCCTCTTCGAGATGCGGGTAGCCGGAGAAGATGAAACTCTCGATGCCGAGGTCTGCGTACTCCTTGATTCGCGCTGCCACTTGCTGCGGATCGCCGACCAATGCGGTACCGGCACCGCCGCGCACCAGTCCGACGCCGGCCCACAGGTTGGGGGCGATTTCCAGGTTGTCGCGGCGTCCGTCGTGCAGAGCGGCCATGCGCCGCTGGCCTTCGGAGTCGAAGCGGGAAAAGGATTTCTGCGCGGCTTCAATGGTTTCGTCGCTGATGTGCTCGATCAGTTTGTCGGCGGCTTTCCAGGCCTCTTCGGCGGTCTCGCGCACGATCACGTGCAGGCGAATGCCGAACTTCACCTTGCGCCCGTGGCGGGCGGCGCGTTCACGCACGTCGGCGAGTTTTTCGGCGACGGCGGCCGGTGGTTCGCCCCAGGTCAGGTACACGTCGACCTGCTCGGCGGCCAGATCGTGAGCTGCATCGGAGGACCCGCCGAAGTACAGCGGCGGATAGGGTTTCTGCACCGGCGGATACAGCGCCTTGGCGTTCTGCACCTTCAGGTGTTTGCCTTCGAAATCCACCGCTTCGCCTTGCAGCACCCGGCGCCAGATCTTGAGGAATTCATCGGTGACTTCGTAGCGTTCGCTGTGGCTGAGGAAGCTGCCGTCGCCACGGTTTTCGTCCGGGTCGCCACCAGTCACAACGTTGATCAGCAAGCGGCCGTTGGACAGTCGATCCAGGGTCGCGGCCATGCGCGCCGAGACGGTCGGCGAGATGATTCCCGGACGGATCGCCACCAGATAACGCAGGCGTTCGGTCAGTGGCACCAGCGCCGAGGCGATCACCCACGAGTCTTCGCAGGAACGCCCGGTGGGAATCAGCACGCCGTGGTAACCGAGGCTGTCGGCGGCCTGCGCCACCTGTTTCAGGTAATTGAGGGTGACCGGGCGCGCGCCTTGGGTGGTGCCCAGATAGTGACCGTCGCCATGGGTCGGCAGGAACCAGAAAACATCCATGAACAGCTCCTCAAGCGATCTTCAGCAACGGTTTGATGTGAGTGCCAAACAGCGGCGCGGCGCGTTCGGCGGCCAGACGGATGCGCGCCTTGAGCGGTTCGCTGGTGATCTGGTAGTCGGCGAAGTCAGCTTCGGTGGCGTACACGCCGATCGGCAGGGTCACAGCCTGGAAGAAGCTGAATAGCGGGCGCAACTGGTGATCGAGGACCAGCGCATGGCGTTCGCTGCCACCGGTGGCGGCGAGCAGCACTGGTGTGTCGATCAGCGCATTCAGGTCGATCAGGTCGAACAGATGCTTGAGCAGTCCCGGATAGGAGCCGCGATAGACCGGCGCGGCGACGATCAGCAGGTCAGCCTGTTCGATGGCTTGCAGCTCGGCTTCGATCTCGGCCGGCAGTTCTTGACGGGACAGTGCGCCGCCAAGCGGGCGGGCGATGTCACCGAGTTCGATCAAATGGCTCTCGATCGGCAAGTGCCCGGACAATTCGGCCAGCAGGGCCTGGGTCAGCACCAGGGTGCGGGACGGACGCCAGGTTCCGCCGGACAGGGCGACGACTTTCAGTGGACGCGACATGGTCAGTTCCTTTTTCAACAGTTGCTCGGCGAGCAGTGAGTAGTCACTGGAGCAGAGCAAGCGCTGTACCAATTCCTGTAAGGCCCGTATTCCGGGGCTTTGAGCGTTGTCGGCGGCTGTGTTTGTGTGACTTTCAGGCGGGTTTGTTGAACCGCTGTTGCCTGGGAAACAGTTGCTGGAGCAACAGTGCCGAACGCGATGAAGGATTTATAAAGGCTGACTGTTATTCCGTAAAAGACTGTTAATTGATATTGATAGGTCTTATAGGAATATACAGGGCGAATCCTGCCCGAATTCTGATAGCCACTATTGAGAGCGTTGATTTCTGCCAAAGCGTGCCCGGGCGTAGCCTTTCTCCATCGACCCACACTGCTCGCCAGGACGCTCCCATGAATCGTTTACTGACTGTTTCCCTGATGCTCGCTGTCTCCGTTCTCGCTGGTTGCGCGAGCCACGTTTCTCCGGAACTGCGCCCTTACACGGCGGAAGAAACCCGCGAACTGGCGCTGGAAAACTTGAACCGCAGCGGCTTGTCGTTCGAGGAATACCACGCGAAGAAAGCCCAACTGCTTGGCCAGCCACAGAAGACTTTCGGGTTTGATAACAAGGGTGAGATGAGCGCCGAGCGGGCCGTACAGCTGCACGGTCGTCCTAGCTGATCCGCAACTGTACTGCTCGAAGTTTTATCCAACTGTCCGTGGGTTTGCGCGGCGCCGTGGGATAGGGTCAACACCTGAATGACCCTGACGGACTGCCTGCCATGACCCTCTCGCTCGACCTGTTGCTGGGCTTCGCCCTGTTTGCCCTTGTCACCTCGATCACACCGGGGCCGAACAACACCATGTTGCTGGCATCGGGCGTGAACTTCGGTTTCAACCGCACCATCCCTCATATGCTTGGCATTACCTGCGGCTTCTTCGTGCTGGTGGTGGCGGTGGGTTTTGGCCTGGGCGCGGTATTCCAGACCTATCCGCTGCTTTATACGATCCTGCGTTATGTCGGCGCGGCGTACTTGCTGTACCTGGCATGGAAAATCGCTCACTCCGGCCCGGTCGGCGACAGCGAGCAGGGCGAGGCGAAACCGATCAGCTATCTCGGCGCGGCAGCCTTCCAGTGGGTCAACCCCAAGGCGTGGATCATGGCCATTGGTGCCATCAGCACCTACACGCCGATGCAGGGCTACTTCACCAACGTGATCGTGATTGCGGCGGTGTTCGCCATCATCAACCTGCCGAGCGTCGGCGTCTGGGCGGCGTGCGGGACCTTGCTGCGCAACGTGCTCAAGGATCGCCGCTGGTTGCGGCTGTTCAACTGGGGCATGGCAGCGCTGCTGGTGATTTCGCTGTATCCGTTACTCCTTGAAAGCTTTAGCTGACGCAGCGCTACAACCGCCGGCCCGATGCCTGTTAAAGTCGCGTTCAGGAGCGTTCCTACGCACTTTTAAATGAAGTTGTTCTTCTTTAACGGCCTCCGATCAGGTATTGATGACGCTCTCGAACCCGGACGCAGCTCACAAGGCTGCGTCGTGCCGTTTGCAGACACGAGCCTCCTGATCCCGGAACACGCTCTGCGAGTCTTTTTATGAACACACGTCCGCTGTATTTCGATTACGCCGCCACCACCCCGGTGGACGAGCGGATCATCCAGGTGATGATCGAGTGTCTGGGTTTCAACGGTAATTTCGGCAACCCGGCTTCCAGTTCCCACGCCTTCGGCCAGCAGGCCCGGCAAGCGGTCGAGAACGCTCGCCGGCAAGTCGCCGAACTGGTCGGCGCCCAGGCGCAGCAGATCGTCTGGACCTCCGGCGCCACCGAATCCAACAACCTTGCACTGAAAGGCGTGGCCCAGGCCCGTGGTATGTCCGGCGGGCACATCATCACCAGTCAGATCGAACACAAGGCCATCCTCGATACCGCCCGGCAATTGCAGGATGCCGGTGTCGCCGTGACCTATCTGGTGCCCGACGCCGAAGGCCTGATCACCGCGCAAGCGGTCAGCGAAGCGATGCGTGAAGACACCTTTCTGGTGTCGCTGATGCTGGTCAACAACGAACTCGGTACCGTCAACGACATCCCGGCCATCGGCGAAGTGGTGCGTGGGCGCGGGGCGTTGTTCCACGTCGATGCGGCCCAGGGCGCCGGCAAGGTCGTGATCGATCTGGCGCAATGGCCGGTCGATCTGATGTCGTTTTCGGCGCACAAACTCTACGGGCCCAAAGGCATCGGTGCGCTGTACGTCGGCCCGCGTGCGCAACAGCGTTTGCAGGCGCAGATTCACGGTGGCGGGCACGAGGGCGGCTTGCGTTCCGGTACGCTGGCGACTCACCAGATTGCTGCCATGGGCTCGGCATTTGCCCTGGCCGCCGAGGCCTTTGATGACGAGAAGAAAACCATCGTCGCGTTGCGCGAGCGACTGCTCGAACAACTCTTGAACCTTCCGGGCGTGCGCCTCAACGGCAGCAGCACCCAACGTATCCCGCATACCTTGAGCCTGACCTTCAGCGAAGGCGAGTTCAACCCGGTGGCGCTGAGCCATTCGATCGCGTTTTCCGCGACTTCGGCCTGCAATTCCGCCAGCAACGCGCCGTCCCACGTCTTGCTGGCATTGGGGCATGACGCGCACCTGGCCGGCCGTACCATTCGCCTGAGCCTCGGCCGTTTCACCACCGCCGAGGACATCGACAAGGCTGTAGAACTGATCAAGACCGCCTGCGCCAGTGCTCCGGCATTCTGGGCGACAGGACTTTAACCAGCCGACCTGACGGCTACGAACAATAACGATGCAGTGATTGGCAGGAGACATGATGAGTACCCAGACTTTGACCGAAGGAACGGTTCCCCAGCGCCTCGCGCACACCCGTGAATTGATGCGTCGCGAAGGTATCCATGCGTTGCTGGTGCCGTCCGCCGACCCGCACCTGTCGGAATACTTGCCGGGTTACTGGCAGGGCCGGCAATGGCTGTCGGGTTTCCATGGCTCGGTCGGCACGTTGATTGTCACCAACGATTTCGCCGGGGTCTGGGCCGATAGCCGTTACTGGGAACAGGCGACCAAGGAACTCAAGGGCAGCGGCATCGAACTGGTGAAACTGCAACCGGGTCAGCCGAGCCCGCTGGACTGGCTGGCCGAGCAGACCCCGGAAGGTGGCGTGGTCGCGGTCGATGGTGCGGTGATGGCCGTCGCGTCGGCACGTACGCTGGGCAGCAAGCTAGAAGCACGGGGCGCCAGTCTGCGTACCGACATCGACTTGTTGAAGGAAGTCTGGAGTGATCGCCCGGCGCTGCCGAACGCGCCGATCTACCAGCACCTGCCACCGCAGGCGACTGTCAGTCGTGGCGAGAAACTCGGCAAACTGCGCGAGACTTTGCAGGAACGCGGTGCCGACTGGCACTTCATTGCCACCCTCGACGATATCGCCTGGCTGTTCAACCTGCGCGGCGGCGATGTGTCGTTCAACCCGGTATTCGTTTCCTTCGCGCTGATCAGCCAGCAACAAGCCACGCTTTTTGTGGCGCTGAGCAAGGTCGATGCTGAGCTGCGCGCAGTGCTGGAAAAAGACGGCGTGGCCCTGCGCGATTACAGCGAAGTCGCTGACGCCTTGCGTGCGATCCCGAGTGGCGCGAGCCTGCTGGTGGATCCGGCGCGGGTCACCAGCGGTCTGCTGGATAACCTCGACACTGGCGTGAAACTGGTCGAAGGCCTGAACCCGACCACACTGGCCAAGTCGCAGAAGAGCCTGGCGGACGCCGCACACATCCGTCAGGCGATGGAGCAGGACGGCGCGGCGCTGTGCGAGTTTTTCACCTGGCTGGATTCGGCCTGGGGTCGTGAGCGTATTACCGAACTGACCATCGACGAAAAACTCACCGCCGCCCGGGAGCGTCGCCCGGATTATGTGTCGCTGAGTTTCAACACCATCGCTGCGTTCAACGCCAATGGTGCGATGCCGCACTACCACGCCACTCCGGAAGAACACGCGGTGATCGAGGGTGACGGCTTGCTGCTGATTGATTCCGGTGGCCAATACCTGGGCGGTACCACCGACATTACGCGGATGGTGGCGGTCGGTACGCCGAGTGAAGAGCAGAAACGTGACTGCACTCGGGTGTTGAAGGGCGTGATCGCCTTGTCCCGCGCGCATTTCCCGAAAGGCATTCTGTCGCCGTTACTGGATGCGATTGCCCGTGCGCCGATCTGGGCCGAAAACGTGGACTACGGTCACGGCACCGGTCACGGCGTGGGCTACTTCCTCAACGTGCATGAAGGTCCGCAGGTGATCGCCTATCAGGCGGCGCCGGCGCCACAAACCGCTATGCAGCCTGGAATGATCACCTCCATCGAGCCGGGCACTTATCGTCCGGGCCGCTGGGGTGTGCGGATCGAGAACCTGGCGATGAACGTTGAAGCGGGAAGCAGTGAGTTCGGCGAATTCCTCAAGTTCGAAACCCTGACCCTGTGCCCGATCGATACTCGCTGCCTGGAGCCCTCGTTGCTGACGCAGGAAGAGAGGCAGTGGTTCAACGCCTATCACGCCGAAGTGCGCGAGCGCCTGAGCCCGTTGCTTGATGGCGCGGCGCTGGATTGGTTGAACACCCGTACTGCCGCTATTTAACAGGTTGAAGCTCGGGCGCTGCGGCCAGCGCCTGGGTCATGAAGTCGACAAACGCGTTGACCCAGGCGGACTGGTGTGGTTGTGGAGATTTAGCGCAGGGCTTCCACAACGAAGTCGAGCCGGTCCTGACCGAAGAACAACTGATTGTCGATGAACATGCTCGGCGCACCGAAGACGCCACGCTTCACGGCGGTTTCGGTGTTGTCCTTGAGCGTAGCCTTGACCGCTTCATCGTTGGTCAACGCCAGTACTTCTTCAGGATTGAAGCCATGTTCGGTCAGCACGGCGGCAACCGCTGCCGGTTCATCAAGGGCGCGGCCTTCAACCCACAGCGCTTTGAACAGGCAATCGATGAATGCCGGGAAGCGATCAGGATGACGCAGTTGAATGCCGGTGACCGCGCGCATCAACATCAGGGTATTGATCGGGAAATGCGGGTTGAATTTCAGGGGCACGCCGTAGCGTTTGGCGTAGCGGTCCAAGTCCTGAAACATGTAACGACCTTTGGCCGGGATCATCGCCGGCGACGCGTTACCGGTGGCTTTGAAGACCCCGCCCAGCAATAACGGAATGTAGATCAACTGGCTGCCGGTTTCAGCGCAGATTTTCGGCAGTTGGGTATACGCCAGGTAGGTGGCGGGGCTGCCGAGATCAAAATAGAACTCCACGGTTTTGCTCATGTTCGCTGCACTCTGTTTTTGTTCTTGGTGGGATTACCAGCGTTCGTTCCACGGGCGCAGATCCAGCTCGAACGTCCAGGCGTCCCGTGGCTGGCTATGCAGATACCAGTAGTTCTCGGCAATGTGTTCGGGGTCGAGGATACCGTCCTGATCTTTGGTGGCATATTTGTCAGGGAAGTTGTCGCGGATGAAATCGGTATCGATGGCACCGTCGACCACAACGTGGGCGACATGAATGTTCATCGGGCCGAGCTCTCTGGCCATGCTTTGTGCCAGAGCCCGGATACCGTGCTTGGCTCCCGCGAATGCGGCAAAACCCGAGGCGCCCCGCAGACCAGCGGTGGCACCCGTAAACAGGATCGTGCCGCGACGGCGGGTCACCATCCGTTTGGCGACTTCCCGGGCATTGAGAAACCCGGAGAAACAAGCCATCTCCCAGATCTTGAAATACTTGCGAGCGGTTTCTTCAAGAATGCTGCAGGGCACGTTGGCGCCGATGTTGAAAACGAATGCTTCAATCGGTCCGAGGCGGGTTTCGATATCTTCAATCAGCGCAATTACGTCTTCTTCCTTGCGCGCATCGCAGGCAAAACCGTGGGCTTCACCGCCGTCCATCTGAATGGCTTCCACCAAGGGCTGTAATTTGTCGGCGCTGCGCCGCGTGACGCAAGCGATGAAACCTTCTTTGGCAAACCGCCTAGCAATGGCGCCGCCCGTGGCGTCACCTGCGCCGACAACCAACACGACCTTCTTGTTATTCATGGGTGGATCCCTTTAGTAAACGATCGTTAAGTGAACGAACGTTATGCTAGGATTTGCTCAGCGTCAAGGCACTCAATGTGAGGACAGAACATGCGGTATTCCGCCGGTCACAAGCTGGAAACCAAAGAAAAGCTCCTGCAAAGCAGCTCGTTGTCTGCGAAAAAAAATGGGTTTTCATCAATGGGCGTCGATGGTCTGATGAAGGCGATCGGCCTGAGTGGGGCGGCGTTTTACAGCCACTTCTCGTCCAAGGATGCTCTGTTCGCGGCTATCGTCGAGCGCGAGTTATGCCAGAGTCTGGAGCGGTTGGGCGGGCAGGGTGCGCAGGATCGCGAACGGCTGGAGCGGTGCCTGAAGCTGTATCTGAAAATGGCTCATGTCGAGCAGCCTGAACTGGGCTGTGCATTACCGGCTCTGGGCGCCGAGATTGCGCGGTCGGACGTCGTTGTGCGGGAACAGGCTGAGCTGTGGATTTGCAAGCTTCAGGAGAGTTGGGCGCAAATTCTGGAAAGTGACAGCCTGGCCTGGGCAATTCTGTCGCAATGCGTCGGGGCACTGGTGGTGGCGCGTATGCTGGCGTCGCCCAGGATTCAGCAGCGGGTGCTGGATTCCTGTCGTGAAGAGATCGGGATCCAGCTCGCCGCTTCGCGAACGCAGTAGGGGCGATGATTTATTTGCAGATGACGATCATGCTGCGGCTGGTATAGCCGGCGGGGTTGAGGCCAAAGGGATAATCACCTGGCTCTTCTACGGTGTCGCCAGATTTTGCAATGACCTTGTAGCCCTTCGGCGCGCAAGAGTTCGCGGCGCTGGCGTAGCACTTGTCCCAAGAGGAGGACAACCCCGAACAGTTGATGTGCAGCCCTTTCTTGCCGTGTTTTACGTGGGTCTTCGACGTCGCCGCGCAGCCCGCAACGGCGAGTATGGCGATCAGTATCAAAATTCGTTTCATTACCGTCCTTATGGCCGCCTCGAGTCTGACGCTCGGGTCTGCCTGTATGCGCTCTCGCTTGAAGCGTTCCGATATCCCTATCCGAAAAAATCCATGTCTGGCATTGGGTTGCGAGGCTAAACATGGCCTAAATGAACGCCAATTGCCAGACCTTCGTAAAATCCTCTTTCAATCTGCCGCGATGGCGGGTTTAGAGGTGCTGCCCATCGTCATGGTTGCTCCTACGGAGGCCAGAATAATGCACAGGATCGCCATCCATTGTGACAAAGAGAGGTATTCCTGAAGGAAAAGCAGACCCGAGAGTGCGCCGAAGGCCGGTTCGATGCTCATAAGCGTGCCAAAGGTGCGGGCGGGCATGCGGGTGAGGGCGACCATTTCCAGTGTGTAGGGGAGAGCTGTGGAAAGGATCGCGACCCCGATAGCGATGGGGATCAATGCGGGTGTCAGCAGTGCGCTGCCGGCGTGGACGATGCCTATGGGGGCGACGAACAGGGCTGCGATCATCACACCAAGTGCCGCAGTGGTCACGCCGTTATCTGCGCCGGCCTTCTGGCCAAACAGGATATACAACGCCCAGCACGCGCCGGCTCCCAGCGCATAACCTGCACCGACCAGATCGATACCCGTTGCCGTGGCGCCGGTCGGTATCAACAGCAACAAGCCGATGGCAGCCAGGGCAATCCAGAGAAAGTCGATCGCGCGACGCGAGGCATAGATAGCGACTGCCAGCGGACCCGTGAACTCCAGCGCGACTGCGATGCCGAGCGGAACGGTGCGCAACGACATATAGAAAAGGAAGTTCATGCCGCCTAGTGCCATCCCGTAGATAATCACTGTGCGCAGTGATTTGGCTGTCAGCTTCGCTCTCCAGGGTTTGAGCAATAACAGCATGATCACGCTGGCGAAGATCAGGCGAAGGGTAGTAGTACCTTGGGCTCCAACGATAGGGAACATGCTTTTGGCCAGCGAAGCGCCGGACTGGATTGATGCCATGGCTATTAATAGCAGGCCAACCGGGAACAGAGTTGAGGCAAGGCTGCGAGGTTGATCGTTCATTGCGTGGCATCATCCGAAGAGTAGCTGTTGTATTGGGCAATATAGTGCGCACTCGCAAAGCCCCCGTCTATAAAGAAGCGGTCTTTTTCCTTCTCTTGATAGAAAACTCAAATTAATGGTTGACGGCAGATTCTGAGTCTCTATAATTCGCCCCACTTCCGGCGCAGTCGAAACGGAAAACTCCTTGAGATTCAATGAGTTAAGTAGGTTTCGGTAGTGGGTCGCTTCAGTTCATCGAAGCCTGGAAAGAGTTGGAAATGCCGGTTTTTCTGGTGCTTTCAACGGTTCGATCTTCTCGGTCGAAAGCGGAGAAAAAGAGGTGTTGACAGCAGCGTGTAACGCTGTAGAATTCGCCTCCCGCTAACGAGAGATCGGAAGCGCAAGTGGTTGAAGTTGTTGAAGAAATCTTCGAAAACTTCTGAAAATAATCACTTGACAGTAAATGAGGCTGCTGTAGAATGCGCGCCTCGGTTGAGACGAAAGATCTTAACCAACCGCTCTTTAACAACTGAATCAAGCAATTCGTGTGGGTGCTTGTGGAGTCAGACTGATAGTCAGAAAGATTATCAGCATCACAAGTTACTCCGCGAGAAATCAAAGATGTAACCAACGATTGCTGAGCCAAGTTTAGGGTTTCTTAAAAACCCAAAGATGTTTGAACTGAAGAGTTTGATCATGGCTCAGATTGAACGCTGGCGGCAGGCCTAACACATGCAAGTCGAGCGGATGAAGGGAGCTTGCTCCTGAATTCAGCGGCGGACGGGTGAGTAATGCCTAGGAATCTGCCTGGTAGTGGGGGACAACGTTTCGAAAGGAACGCTAATACCGCATACGTCCTACGGGAGAAAGCAGGGGACCTTCGGGCCTTGCGCTATCAGATGAGCCTAGGTCGGATTAGCTAGTTGGTGAGGTAATGGCTCACCAAGGCGACGATCCGTAACTGGTCTGAGAGGATGATCAGTCACACTGGAACTGAGACACGGTCCAGACTCCTACGGGAGGCAGCAGTGGGGAATATTGGACAATGGGCGAAAGCCTGATCCAGCCATGCCGCGTGTGTGAAGAAGGTCTTCGGATTGTAAAGCACTTTAAGTTGGGAGGAAGGGTTGTAGATTAATACTCTGCAATTTTGACGTTACCGACAGAATAAGCACCGGCTAACTCTGTGCCAGCAGCCGCGGTAATACAGAGGGTGCAAGCGTTAATCGGAATTACTGGGCGTAAAGCGCGCGTAGGTGGTTCGTTAAGTTGGATGTGAAATCCCCGGGCTCAACCTGGGAACTGCATCCAAAACTGGCGAGCTAGAGTATGGTAGAGGGTGGTGGAATTTCCTGTGTAGCGGTGAAATGCGTAGATATAGGAAGGAACACCAGTGGCGAAGGCGACCACCTGGACTGATACTGACACTGAGGTGCGAAAGCGTGGGGAGCAAACAGGATTAGATACCCTGGTAGTCCACGCCGTAAACGATGTCAACTAGCCGTTGGGAGCCTTGAGCTCTTAGTGGCGCAGCTAACGCATTAAGTTGACCGCCTGGGGAGTACGGCCGCAAGGTTAAAACTCAAATGAATTGACGGGGGCCCGCACAAGCGGTGGAGCATGTGGTTTAATTCGAAGCAACGCGAAGAACCTTACCAGGCCTTGACATCCAATGAACTTTCCAGAGATGGATTGGTGCCTTCGGGAACATTGAGACAGGTGCTGCATGGCTGTCGTCAGCTCGTGTCGTGAGATGTTGGGTTAAGTCCCGTAACGAGCGCAACCCTTGTCCTTAGTTACCAGCACGTTATGGTGGGCACTCTAAGGAGACTGCCGGTGACAAACCGGAGGAAGGTGGGGATGACGTCAAGTCATCATGGCCCTTACGGCCTGGGCTACACACGTGCTACAATGGTCGGTACAAAGGGTTGCCAAGCCGCGAGGTGGAGCTAATCCCATAAAACCGATCGTAGTCCGGATCGCAGTCTGCAACTCGACTGCGTGAAGTCGGAATCGCTAGTAATCGCGAATCAGAATGTCGCGGTGAATACGTTCCCGGGCCTTGTACACACCGCCCGTCACACCATGGGAGTGGGTTGCACCAGAAGTAGCTAGTCTAACCTTCGGGAGGACGGTTACCACGGTGTGATTCATGACTGGGGTGAAGTCGTAACAAGGTAGCCGTAGGGGAACCTGCGGCTGGATCACCTCCTTAATCGACGACATCAGCTGCTCCATAAGTTCCCACACGAATTGCTTGATTCATTGAAGAAGACGAAAGAAGCAGCCCGAAATTGGGTCTGTAGCTCAGTTGGTTAGAGCGCACCCCTGATAAGGGTGAGGTCGGCAGTTCGAATCTGCCCAGACCCACCAATTTTGTGTGGGAAACGCCTGTAGAAATACGGGGCCATAGCTCAGCTGGGAGAGCGCCTGCCTTGCACGCAGGAGGTCAGCGGTTCGATCCCGCTTGGCTCCACCACTACTGCTTCTAAAGTAAGAGCTTAGAAATGAGCATTCCATCGCTGTGATGGTGAATGTTGATTTCTAGTCTTTGACTAGTTCGTTCTTTAAAAATTTGGGTATGTGATAGAAAGATAGACTGATGGCCACTTTCACTGGTGGTGATCAGGCTAAGGTAAAATTTGTGAGTTCTCTTAGTTGAGAAATTCGAATTTTCGGCGAATGTCGTCTTCACAGTATAACCAGATTGCTTGGGGTTATATGGTCAAGTGAAGAAGCGCATACGGTGGATGCCTTGGCAGTCAGAGGCGATGAAAGACGTGGTAGCCTGCGAAAAGCTTCGGGGAGTCGGCAAACAGACTTTGATCCGGAGATGTCTGAATGGGGGAACCCAGCCATCACAAGATGGTTATCTTGTACTGAATACATAGGTGCAAGAGGCGAACCAGGGGAACTGAAACATCTAAGTACCCTGAGGAAAAGAAATCAACCGAGATTCCCTTAGTAGTGGCGAGCGAACGGGGACTAGCCCTTAAGTGGCTTTGAGATTAGCGGAACGCTCTGGAAAGTGCGGCCATAGTGGGTGATAGCCCTGTACGCGAAAGTCTCTTAGTCATGAAATCGAGTAGGACGGAGCACGAGAAACTTTGTCTGAATATGGGGGGACCATCCTCCAAGGCTAAATACTACTGACTGACCGATAGTGAACTAGTACCGTGAGGGAAAGGCGAAAAGAACCCCGGAGAGGGGAGTGAAATAGATCCTGAAACCGTATGCGTACAAGCAGTGGGAGCAGACTTTGTTCTGTGACTGCGTACCTTTTGTATAATGGGTCAGCGACTTATTTTCAGTGGCGAGCTTAACCGAATAGGGGAGGCGTAGCGAAAGCGAGTCTTAATAGGGCGTCTAGTCGCTGGGAATAGACCCGAAACCGGGCGATCTATCCATGGGCAGGTTGAAGGTTAGGTAACACTGACTGGAGGACCGAACCGACTACCGTTGAAAAGTTAGCGGATGACCTGTGGATCGGAGTGAAAGGCTAATCAAGCTCGGAGATAGCTGGTTCTCCTCGAAAGCTATTTAGGTAGCGCCTCATGTATCACTGTAGGGGGTAGAGCACTGTTTCGGCTAGGGGGTCATCCCGACTTACCAAACCGATGCAAACTCCGAATACCTACAAGTGCCGAGCATGGGAGACACACGGCGGGTGCTAACGTCCGTCGTGAAAAGGGAAACAACCCAGACCGTCAGCTAAGGTCCCAAAGTTATGGTTAAGTGGGAAACGATGTGGGAAGGCTTAGACAGCTAGGAGGTTGGCTTAGAAGCAGCCACCCTTTAAAGAAAGCGTAATAGCTCACTAGTCGAGTCGGCCTGCGCGGAAGATGTAACGGGGCTCAAACCATACACCGAAGCTACGGGTATCACGCAAGTGATGCGGTAGAGGAGCGTTCTGTAAGCCTGTGAAGGTGAGTTGAGAAGCTTGCTGGAGGTATCAGAAGTGCGAATGCTGACATGAGTAACGACAATGGGTGTGAAAAACACCCACGCCGAAAGACCAAGGTTTCCTGCGCAACGTTAATCGACGCAGGGTTAGTCGGTCCCTAAGGCGAGGCTGAAAAGCGTAGTCGATGGAAAACAGGTTAATATTCCTGTACTTCTGGTTATTGCGATGGAGGGACGGAGAAGGCTAGGCCAGCTTGGCGTTGGTTGTCCAAGTTTAAGGTGGTAGGCTGAAATCTTAGGTAAATCCGGGGTTTCAAGGCCGAGAGCTGATGACGAGTTGCCTTTAGGCGACGAAGTGGTTGATGCCATGCTTCCAAGAAAAGCTTCTAAGCTTCAGATAACCAGGAACCGTACCCCAAACCGACACAGGTGGTTGGGTAGAGAATACCAAGGCGCTTGAGAGAACTCGGGTGAAGGAACTAGGCAAAATGGCACCGTAACTTCGGGAGAAGGTGCGCCGGTGAGGGTGAAGCACTTGCTGCGTAAGCCCACGCCGGTCGAAGATACCAGGCCGCTGCGACTGTTTATTAAAAACACAGCACTCTGCAAACACGAAAGTGGACGTATAGGGTGTGACGCCTGCCCGGTGCCGGAAGGTTAATTGATGGGGTTAGCTAACGCGAAGCTCTTGATCGAAGCCCCGGTAAACGGCGGCCGTAACTATAACGGTCCTAAGGTAGCGAAATTCCTTGTCGGGTAAGTTCCGACCTGCACGAATGGCGTAACGATGGCGGCGCTGTCTCCACCCGAGACTCAGTGAAATTGAAATCGCTGTGAAGATGCAGTGTATCCGCGGCTAGACGGAAAGACCCCGTGAACCTTTACTATAGCTTTGCACTGGACTTTGAATTTGCTTGTGTAGGATAGGTGGGAGGCTTTGAAGCGTGGACGCCAGTTCGCGTGGAGCCATCCTTGAAATACCACCCTGGCAACTTTGAGGTTCTAACTCAGGTCCGTTATCCGGATCGAGGACAGTGTATGGTGGGTAGTTTGACTGGGGCGGTCTCCTCCTAAAGAGTAACGGAGGAGTACGAAGGTGCGCTCAGACCGGTCGGAAATCGGTCGTAGAGTATAAAGGCAAAAGCGCGCTTGACTGCGAGACAGACACGTCGAGCAGGTACGAAAGTAGGTCTTAGTGATCCGGTGGTTCTGTATGGAAGGGCCATCGCTCAACGGATAAAAGGTACTCCGGGGATAACAGGCTGATACCGCCCAAGAGTTCATATCGACGGCGGTGTTTGGCACCTCGATGTCGGCTCATCACATCCTGGGGCTGAAGCCGGTCCCAAGGGTATGGCTGTTCGCCATTTAAAGTGGTACGCGAGCTGGGTTTAGAACGTCGTGAGACAGTTCGGTCCCTATCTGCCGTGGACGTTTGAGATTTGAGAGGGGCTGCTCCTAGTACGAGAGGACCGGAGTGGACGAACCTCTGGTGTTCCGGTTGTCACGCCAGTGGCATTGCCGGGTAGCTATGTTCGGGAAAGATAACCGCTGAAAGCATCTAAGCGGGAAACTTGCCTCAAGATGAGATCTCACTGGAACCTTGAGTTCCCTGAAGGGCCGTCGAAGACTACGACGTTGATAGGTTGGGTGTGTAAGCGCTGTGAGGCGTTGAGCTAACCAATACTAATTGCCCGTGAGGCTTGACCATATAACACCCAAGCAATCTGTAGACTCGAAAGAGACCAGATTGCGGTGTGTGAAGACGCAATGAACCGAAAGTTCGATGCTCACAAAACACCTAGCTGTCACATACCCAATTTGCTGAAGCGAGGCCATCCGGTCACGAGTCAGTACCCGAATTTCTTGACGACCATAGAGCGTTGGAACCACCTGATCCCATCCCGAACTCAGAAGTGAAACGATGCATCGCCGATGGTAGTGTGGGGTTTCCCCATGTGAGAGTAGGTCATCGTCAAGATTAAATTCCGAAACCCCAATTGCGAAAGCAGTTGGGGTTTTGTTTTGTCCGCAGGAAAGTGCCTGGAGGAAGCTGAAGCTCCAACCGTCACGATCGCAACCATTGGGGAAATCCCTCTGAAATGACCGCCCGGTTTTTGGTATGGTGCAGCTCGTTTTTTAACGGACTGATGTCACGCCCAAGGATCGGCGCTCATTTTTTTGTCAAAGAGTGGCTGCAGAAATGCCCGAACCCATCCCAATCAAAGATCACGAAAAAGAGACGCGGCTGGTCAACAAACGCCTGATCGCCTGTGCCTTGTTCGTCTTCGCCATTAGTTGCGCCTTGGTGGTGCGCCTGTACATCTTGCAAGTCGTCGAGTTCGACTACCACTCGACCATCTCCGAAAACAATCGCGTCCATGTCCTGCCGATCCCGCCGACACGCGGCCTGATCTACGATCGCAACGGCGTGTTGCTGGCCGACAACCGTCCCAGCTACAACCTGACGATCACAAGAGAACGTGCGACGGACGTCAACCGGGAGCTGGATGAAGTCATCAACCTCCTGCACCTGCCCGCCGAAGACCGCGCAGTCTTCGACAAGGCCATGAAGCAGTCGCGTCACCCGTTTACACCAGTGACGCTGTTCTACGAGCTGACCGAAGAACAGATCGCCGTGCTGGCAGTCAACGAGTTCCGCCTGCCGGGTCTGGATGTCGAGCCGCAATTCGTTCGTAACTATCCATTGGGCGCACACTTCGCACACTCGATCGGCTATGTCGGCCGTATCAACGAAAAAGAATCCAAGACTCTCGATTCTGTCGAATACCGTGGCACCCAATCCATCGGCAAGACCGGTATCGAACGCTTCTACGAGCCGCAACTGCACGGCCACGTCGGTTACGAGGAAGTTGAGACCAATGCTCAGGGCCGCGTACTGCGCGTGCTGAAACACACCGATCCGATACCCGGCAAAAACATCGTTCTGAGCCTTGACGTCAAACTCCAGGAAGCCGCCGAAGCCGCACTGGGCGACCGTCGCGGCTCGGTCGTTGCACTGGACCCCTCGACCGGAGAAGTGCTGGCCATGGTCAGCAACCCGAGCTTCGACCCCAATCTGTTCGTGACCGGTATCAGCTCCAAGGAATACTCCGCGCTGCGTGACTCCATTGACCGCCCGCTGTTCAACCGCGTGTTGCGCGGCCTGTACGCGCCCGGTTCGACGATCAAGCCAGAGGTGGCGATTGCCGGGCTCGACGCCGGCGTGGTCACGCCTCAGACCCGCGTCTTCGATCCGGGTTACTACCAACTGCCTGATTTCGATCACAAGTACCGCAACTGGAACCACAGCGGCGACGGCTGGGTGGACATGGACGCCGCGATCATGCGCTCCAACGACACCTACTTCTACGACTTGGCGCACAAGCTCGGCATCGATCGCCTGCACGACTACATGGCGATGTTCGGCCTCGGCGAGAAAGTCTCGCTCGACATGTTCGAGGAGTCACCCGGCCTGATGCCGTCCCAAGCCTGGAAACGTGCAACTCGTCGTCAGGCCTGGTTCCCTGGCGAGACGGTGATTCTCGGTATCGGCCAGGGCTACATGCAAGTCACGCCACTGCAACTGGCCCAGGCCACCGCGTTGATCGCCAACAAGGGCGTCTGGAACCGTCCGCATCTGGCCAAGACCGTCGACGGTGTAGCACCGGTGGACGAACACCCGATGCCGAATATCCTGCTAAAGGATCCCCGTGACTGGGAACAGGTCAATCATGGCATGCAGATGGTGATGCACGATGCCCGAGGCATTGCCCGTGCGGCGGCGGCCGGTGCGCAATATCGCATCGCCGGCAAGAGCGGTACGGCGCAGGTGGTGGCGATCAAGCAGGGCGAGCGCTACAACCGCGAGAAAACCCTCGAACGTCACCGTGACAACGCCTTGTTCGTTGGCTTTGCGCCCGCCGAACATCCGAAGATCGTGATCTCGGTGATGATCGAAAACGGCGAGGCCGGTGGCCGCGTTGCAGGTCCCGTAGTGCGGCAGATCATGGACGCCTGGCTACTCGACCAGGACGGTCACCTCAAGCCGCAATACGCGGCGCCGACCAAAGCGCCGGGCGATCCCCACGTGTAATCCGTCACAGCTTCACAGCACAGGCTCACGCAAGCTGAGCATGTGCTGGAAGCTGTCGAGGAACACCGTTTCCGCCTGAGTCATCTTCTGTTCGCGATTCCACAGCAGCTGGATATCGAAATCGACCACTCCGTCTTTCGGCGGCAAGCGCCATAGCAAGCCCTGTTCGACATCCCGCCGAACCAGGTGAATCGGCAGACAGCCAATCCCGAAGCCTGCGCAGATCAGACGGTAAATCTCTTCGAAACTGGTGGAGGATGCGACGATCTTGCCGGTAAAGCCCTGTTGATCACGAAACAGCGTCAACGGCGAAAGATTGCCGCCGAGCTGATCACTGGTGAAGCTGACAAAGTTTTCTGCCGCGAGTTGCTCCAGCGTCAGATTCTGCTGCCCGAACAGCCGGTGCCGCTGTCCGCAAAAGTACGCATAGCGCTCACGAAACAAAACCCGTTGTTCCAGCCTCGGCTGCGGTAGACGACACAATCCGACACCTACCGTAGCGGTCTTTTGCAGTAATGAACTGATGATGTTCGAGCTGCCCATCACCTCGACTTCCAGCTCGATTTTCGGGTGAGTTTCGTGGAAATCCGCAAGAAACTCGTCGTAATGCCGCGCCTGCACGCCACTGACGGTGAGGATGCGGATCTTGCCGACAACGTCGTCATGGCGGTTCTCGACCACCGTGCCCAAACGGGAAATATCGCCGTAGATATCCGCCGCAATCCGCAGGACTTCTTCCCCGGTTTCCGTCAGATCAAAGCGCCTTCCACTGCGCGCAATCAACACACAATCCAGTTGTTCTTCGAGACGTTTCAACGCCTGGCTGACTGCCGACTGGGTGATGTGCAAGCGGGCAGCGGCACGGCTCATGCTGCCTTCCTGCCCGATCACCAGATACGTGCGGAGCAGGTTCCAGTCCAGCCGGTCATTGAGAAAACGCCGGCCAATCCAAGGATTTGCGGAGGAAGTCATGTAGTAGCCACGCTAATAGTAAAGATAAGTTTTTGAAAATTGACTAATCCTTTCACGGAAGCGATAAAGCCCACAAGCGCCACAGAGCGCGACCGTCAGCCGCCTCGACACCTGCCCAAAACTATAAATACACAGGGTTCTTGCATGCACACCACCGCTCAGCCGCGTCGCGCCGCGGCCGCTGCCTTCATTGGCACGACCATCGAGTTCTACGATTTCTACATCTACGCCACCGCCGCTGCATTGGTACTCGGGCAAGTGTTCTTTCCCAGCAGCGATCCAGTGACCAGCACGCTCGCCGCGTTCGGCAGTTTCGCCGTCGGCTTCATCGCCCGTCCGATGGCCGGCATGGTGTTCGGCCATTTGGGTGATCGCCTCGGCCGCAAGAAAATGTTGCTGGTGACCATGGCACTGATGGGCTTGGCCACGGCGGGTATCGGTATGTTGCCGAGCTACGCCAGCGTCGGCATCTGGGCGCCGATCGGGCTGATCGTATTACGCCTGATTCAGGGCATCTCCGTCGGCGGCGAGTGGGGCGGGGCAGTGTTGATGGCCAGTGAGCACGCCCCGGCCAAGCGTAAAACCTTCTATGCCTCCTTTGCACAACTCGGCAGCCCGGCGGGTTTGCTGCTGGCGTTGATCGCGTTTCGACTGGTGACGTCGCTGTCGCCGGAAGACTTCCTCGCCTGGGGTTGGCGTCTACCGTTTCTTGCCAGCGGCGTGCTGATGATGGTCGGCCTGATGATCCGCTCCGGGGTGCATGAATCGCCGGAATTCGCCAAGGCCAAGGACAACAACGAAACCGCTAAATACCCGGTGAAAGACGTGATCCGTCAGTGCTGGCGGCAGATCCTGTTCGCCGCGGCCGCAGTCACCATCGGTTCGGCCGGGTTCTTCTTCACCAACACCTTCATGATCACCTACGTCACCCAATATCAGGGCATTCCGCGCGCGACCATTCTCGACTGCCTGTTCCTGGTGACGGTCATTCAGTTGCTCTCGCAACCATTGTCGGCGCTGCTCGCCGAGCGCATCGGCGAAGGGCGATTCCTGATGCTGGTGGCGTTGCTGTGCATGGTCACGCCCTATCCGATGTTCCTGCTGGTCGGCACTCAAAACATTCTGTTGATGACCCTCGGCATCGCTGTCGCGGTGGTGATTCTCTCGGCCTTGTACGCGGTGATCGCCGGGTACATGACCCAGGCCTTCCCGGTGCACCTGCGCTACTCGGGGATCTCCATCGCTTACCAGTTGAGCTGTGCGTTGGCCGGCGGTACCACGCCGCTGATCGGCACGCTGTTGGCCAGCAAGTTCTCCGGACAGTGGCTGCCATTGGCGGTGTTCTTCACGCTGCTGTCGGCCCTGTCGCTGATCGGTGTCTGCGGCCTCGCGCGTCTGCGGGCCAACCCGGTCGTCCTTCATACCAGCAAAGAGGTGTATTCGTGAGTAAGCCCGCCCACATTGACCCGATCGAATGGCAAGCCCGCTGCGAGCTCGCGGCGTTGTACCGTTTGATCGCGCACTTTCGCATGACCGACCTGATCGACACCCACATCACCCTACGAATTCCGGGGCCGGAGCATCATTTCCTGATCAACCGCTACGGCGTGATTTTCGACCGCATGCGCGCTTCCGATCTGGTGCGCATCGATCAGGACGGACGCATCGTCGACCCTGAATACGCCGGGCATCGAGTCAACGCTGCCGGCTTCGTGATCCATTCGGCGATCCACATGGCGCGCCCGGATCTGAACTGCGTGATTCACACCCACACCGCCGCCGGCATGGCTGTCGCCGCTCAGAAACAAGGCCTGCTGCCGATCAGTCAACACGCGTTGAAGTTCTACGGAAAACTCGCTTACCACACCTACGAAGGTATCGCTCTGTCGCTGGACGAGCGCGATCGGTTGATCGCCGACCTCGGCCCGCACCGGGCGATGATCCTGCGCAATCACGGCCTGCTGGTCGGCGGTTCGAGCGTGGCCCAGGCATTCCAGGAAATCCACTTTCTGGAGCGCGCCTGCCAGGCTCAAGTGCAAGCGCTGGCCGGCGGTTGCGAGCTGCATTTCCCGTCGCCGGAAGTCTGTGCCCACACCGCCGAACAGTTCGACCGCGATGAGCAGGACAACATCATCGACCTGGCCTGGGAGGCCGCATTGACCCTGATCGAATCCCAGCGCGAGTCCTATCTGTCATGAACACCGTTGCACTGATGTCCCGCGATACGCTGTTGCTCAAACAATTGCAGGAAGCTTTTGCCCGCCGTGCGCCGCAGCTTTCGGCGGTGCTGGCCGACGATCCCCGGGCGGCGAATGCGCAGATCGCGGCGTGCTGGTTTCCGCTGCCGGACAGCCTTGCCGCGTTGCCTAATCTGCAAGTGATTCACTCGGTCGCCGCCGGCATTGATCACCTGGAGCACGATCCGTCGTGCCCGGATTTGCCAGTGTGCAGGGTAGTTGATCCCGGCCATCGCAAAGGCATGACCGAGTATGTGCGCTGGGCGGTGATTCACTTTCATCGCGGCTTCGATCAAGTGCTCGAGCAACAACGCCAACAGCATTGGGAGCGACCGCTGCAACGCCCGGCCCGTGAGTTCCGGATCGGTGTGATGGGACTCGGCTCGCTCGGCAGCGCGATTGCCCAAGACCTGGCCAGTGCCGGTTATGACGTGCGTGGCTGGGCGCGCAGCAAAAAGGATTTACCGGGCGTGCAGACCTTTGCCGGCACCGGTGCCTTCCACCCGTTCCTCGACGGTGTGGAATTGCTGATCAATCTGTTGCCGCTGACTCACGAGACTCGCGGCATCCTCAATCGCCAGACTTTCGAGCACTTGGCAAACGGCGCGGCGCTGGTCAACGTCGGGCGCGGCGGGCATCTGAACATCGACGATCTGCAACAGGCACTGGCCCGTGGAAACCTGCGCGGTGCACTGCTCGATGTCTTCGAACAGGAACCGCTGCTCGCCGATCATCCACTGTGGAAAACCCCGGGCGTGACCATCACTCCGCACATGGCTTCGGCAGCCTCCCACGATTGCATCGCCGAGCAGATCGCCGAGAACTTTCGCCGTTTGAATGCCGGCGAGCCGCTGCTCAACAGCGCGGATCGCCTGCTCGGTTACTGATCCGCCAGGCAGGCCTGCAAGCGTTCGATGAACAGCGTTTCGGCGCGGCTCAAGCGCTGGTCGCGGTTCCACAGCAGATGAATGTCGACATCGGCAATACCCTCGTGGGGCGGCAGGCGCCAGAGCAATCCGGCCTCGACGTCCGCTGCCACCACGTGCTCCGGCAGGCAACCGATACCGAACCCGGCGATCACCAGTCGCCGTACTTCTTCCAGGCTCGGTGATGACGCAACGATGCGTCCGCTGAAGCCCTGTTGATCGCGAAAAATCGTCAGCGGCGAGAGCATGCCGCCAATCTGGTCGCTGGTGAAACTGACGAAATTCTCACGCTGCAAATCGCCTTCGCCGATGTCCTGTCGGCCAAACAGCGCGTGGTGTTTGCCACAGAAGAACGCATAGCGTTGACGCAGAAACAGGCGCTGTTCAAGACGCGGTTGCGGACGGCGATTGAGGCTAAGGCCGAGCGTCGCGGTTTTCTCCTGAAGGGCGCTGACGATGTCCGAACTGCGCATCACATCGACCTCCAGATCCACCCGTGGATACTGCCGATGAAAGTCAGCGAGGAAGTCATCGAAGCGCTCGGAAAAGATCCGGCTGATGATCAGCAGCCGCACCTTGCCGATCACTTCGTCAGCCGGTTGCTCCAGCAGGCTGCTGACCTGGGACATCTGCCCGTAGATCTCGCCGGCCAGTTCGAAGATCTGCTCGCCGACTTCGGTGAGGGCAAAGCGTGGGCCGCGCCGGGCGATTAGCTGGCGACCCAGTTGCTCCTCCAGACGCTTGAGTGCCTGGCTCACCGCCGGCTGCGTCAGGTGCAGACGCGCGGCGGCGCGGCTGATGCTCAGCTCCTGGCCGATCACCCGGAAGGTGCGCAAAAGGTTCCAGTCCAGGCGGTCGTTGAGCAGGCGTTGGACATCGCGTTCGGCCATGGCGGCTCTCGATTATAAGGTGAGGTAATACTCGGAATAATAAATAGAAAATTGACTAATCATAGCCCCGGGACGATAAATCACCCCACGACAGGCGCCGCCAGAGCGCCTTGGATTTACGTTTTCCTCCTGCCAAAAAAACAATCAAAGGAGCCCGACCCCATGAAGCCCCACGCTTCGAACCAGCCGCGCCGTGCGGCGGCCGCAGCCTTCATCGGCACCATGATCGAGTGGTACGACTTTTACATCTACGCCACCGCCGCCGCGCTGGTGTTCGGCGCGCTGTTCTTTCCTTCCGACGATCCGCTGTTCAGCACCATGGCGGCGTTCGGAACCTTCGCCGTAGGCTTCTTTGCCCGGCCATTGGGCGGGATCATCTTCGGCCATATTGGCGACCGCATCGGCCGCAAGAAATCGCTGATCATCACGCTGTTGATGATGGGGGTGGTCACGGTGTGCATCGGTCTGCTGCCGACCTACGCGCAGATCGGCGCGACGGCGCCGGTGCTGCTGATTCTGCTGCGCATCGTCCAAGGCATCGCCGTCGGTGGCGAGTGGGGCGGGGCGGTGTTGATGGCCGGCGAGCATGCGCCGAAGGGCCGGCGCAATTTCTTCGCCTCGTTCGCGCAACTGGGCAGCCCGGCGGGCTTGATCCTGTCACTGCTGGCCTTCAGTGCCGTGACCCGTTTGCCGGAAGCAGACCTGATGAGCTGGGGCTGGCGCCTGCCGTTCCTCGCCAGTGCGCTGTTGCTGCTGGTTGGCCTGGCGATTCGCCTGGGCGTGAACGAGTCACCGGAATTCCTCGCCAGCCGCGAGCAGGCCAGCAAGCAAATCAAGAAAGAGCAGGCGCCGGTGATGGAAGTCCTGCGCACCGCGTGGCGCCCACTGTTGCTGTGCATCGGCGCCAACACGCTGGGTATCGCCGGGGTGTATTTCACCAACACCTTCATGATCGCCTACACCACTCAGCAACTGGCGCTGCCACGTTCGCTGATTCTCGAATGCCTGTTCTTCGTCGCGATCATCCAGTTCTGCATTCAACCGCTGGCGGCGTGGACGGCGGAGAAGATCGGCGCGACGCGTTTCCTGTGTCTGGTGTCGCTGCTGGCGATGGCCTCGCCGTACCCGATGTTCGTGCTCGTGAGTACGGCCCAGGCGCCGCTGATCATCCTCGGCATCGCGCTGGCGGTGGTGTGCATGGCCTCGTTCTATGCGGTGATCGCCGGTTACGTCAGCGGCATGTTCGAGACTCGTGTGCGCTACACCGCGATCTCGCTGGCCTATCAGATCTGCGGCGCGGTGGCTGGTGGTTTGACGCCGCTGATCGGCACCATGCTCGCGCACAAATTCACCGGGCAGTGGTGGCCGATGGCGGTGTTCTACAGCCTGATCGCCGGCATTTCGCTGGTCTGCGTGCTGTCCCTCGCCCGTCGTCACGCCAGTGCCCATCGCGCGGAAATGGCCCGTGCCTAACCCGGAATTTCAGGAGAACCTCATGTTGAAAATCAATGGCGAACGCCTGTGGGCGAGCCTGATGGCCATGGCCGAAATCGGTGCCACAGCCCGAGGCGGCAGCTGCCGCCTGGCGCTGAGCGACGAAGACAAGGCCGGACGCGAACTGTTCGCCCACTGGTGCCGCGAAGCCGGCATGACCCTGAGCGTGGATGCCATCGGCAACCTGTTTGCCCGTCGCGCCGGCACTGACCCGGACGCCGCACCGGTGATGATGGGCAGCCACCTCGACACCCAGCCCGAAGGCGGGCGTTTCGACGGCGTCTACGGCGTACTCGCAGGATTGGAAGTGGTACGTTGCCTCAACGATCTGAACATCCAGACCCGCAAACCGCTGGAAGTGGCGGTATGGACCAACGAAGAAGGCGCACGCTTCACCCCGGCCATGTTCGGCTCGGCGGTGTTCACCGGGATCATGGATCTGAACGCTGCGCTGGCGGTGCGTGATGTCGATGGCATCAGCGTCGCAGAAGCTTTGCAGCGTACCGGTTACGCCGGTGATCGCCCGTTGGGAGGCGCGGTGGACGCGTATTTTGAAGCGCACATCGAACAAGGCCCGATCCTCGAGGACAACGCCAAAAGCATCGGCGTGGTCACGGGCGGTCAGGCGATCCGCTGGCTCGATGTGCGTGTCGAAGGCATGGCCGCTCACGCCGGCACCACGCCGATGCCGCTGCGCAAAGACGCGCTGTACGGGGTGGCGCGGATGATTCAGGCGATTGAAGGCTTGGCCACGGATTTTGCCCCCGAAGGCCTGACCACGGTCGGCGAGTTGAGTATCAACAAGTCCTCGCGCAACACCATTCCGGGGCTGGTGAATTTCACCGTCGATCTGCGTCATCACCGTGACGAAGCGATTGCCGCAATGGAACAACAAGTCCGCGCCCGGTTGCAGGCGATTGCCGATGGCCGAGGCTTGAACCTGACGATCACCCCGCACTGGATCAGCCCGGCCACACCGTTCGACGCCGAGTGCGTGGCGGCGGTGCAAGAAGCGGTAGATGCGCTGGGCTACGCTCAGCAGTCGATTGTCAGCGGCGCCGGGCATGACGCGATTCACCTCGCGCGCTACTGCCCGACGGCGATGGTGTTCATCCCGTGCGTTGGCGGCCTGAGCCACAACGAAGCCGAAGACGTGTTGCCCGAAGACGTGAAGCAGGGCACCGATGTATTGCTCAACGCCGTGCTGGCCCGCGCCGGTCGAATCGAACAGGGAGCCTGAACCATGCGCAGTTTTTTCCACCCCGAACAATTGCTCCACCATCCGCGCAGCTATTACTCGCGGGGGCAGATGCGCACGCCGCAGGAAGTCCCCGAGCGTGCGCAACGTCTGGTGCAGGCCGCCCACGGTTTGGGTTTCAGTGTCGAGCAGCCGATCGATGCCGGCCTCGCACCGTTGCTGGCGGTACACAGTGCGCCGTATCTGACGTTCCTTCAGGAAGCGCATGCACGCTGGAAAGAAATCCCCGAAGACTGGGGCGATGAAGTGATGTCGAACATCTTCGTCCGCGAGCCCAACGCCTTGCGCGGCATCCTCGCCCAGGCGGCGCGCTATCTGGCGGACGGCAGTTGCCCGGTCGGCGAGCAGACCTGGCGTTCCGCCTACTGGTCGGCGCAAAGCGCAGTGGCCGGGGCTCAGGCGCTGATCGACGGCGAGCCGGCAGCCTACGCCTTGTGCCGTCCGCCGGGGCATCACGCTCGGGCCGAGGCGGCGGGTGGTTTCTGCTACGTGAACAACGCGGCGGTGGCGGCGCAGGTGCTGCGTGACAAGTTCGATAAAGTCGCGGTGCTCGACACCGACATGCACCACGGCCAGGGCATCCAGGAAATCTTCTACGATCGCGATGACGTGCTCTATGTCTCGGTGCATGGCGATCCGACCAACTTCTATCCGGGCGTCGCCGGGTTCGCCGACGAACGTGGCAGTGGCGCGGGGGAGGGCTTCAACCTCAATCTGCCGATGGCCCATGGTTCAAGCGAAGCGGATTTCCTTGAGCAACTTGAAGTCGCATTGAACGCGGTACGCGAGTTCGGCGCGGAGGTGCTGGTGTTGTCGTTGGGCTTCGATATCTATGAGCTGGACCCGCAAAGCAAAGTCGCCGTGACCCGTGAAGGTTTTGCAGCACTGGGCGAGCGAATCCGCAGCCTGGGCCTGCCATGCCTGATCGTGCAGGAAGGCGGTTATCACCTGGAAAGTCTCGAAGACAATGCCCGGGCGTTTTTCGTGAATACCGAGGTGTGGCAGCGCTGAGGCAATCCGCCTGCCGGAACACAAGCGCCCTACGGTGCTTGCCATCGCCCTGACGTTAACGTAAACATTGGCGTCAGGGCGCTGATGTAAAAAAGCGCAAAGCGGACCGCTCCGGAGCGCTTGATGACTCTTATAAAAACAACCGATCCCAAGTCTCACCACGAAGCCCGGCTGGCCCGGGAAAAACTCCATCTCGAAGGGCAGGTCCCGGATGGCGTGTTGCGTGCGGAGATCGATGCTTCGTGGCGGCGCAGCCTGAGCCACGGCGTGCATTTCAATGGCAAACATGAGCTGGCGCTGGAGTCGAGCGCGAGTCTCGATGTGTTGCTGGCGAGCAATCGCCTGCTGATCGATGCGGCGATACCGGCCATCGATTACCTGGCCGAACGTCAGGGCAAGGAAGGCCTGATCATCCTCGCCAATTCCGACGCCACCATTCTTGCGGTCGAGGGACGTGCCGACCGGCTCAAGGGCAGCGGCCTGCAGGACATCACCCTCGGCGCTTGCTGGAGCGAAGCCGCTCGCGGTACCAACGCCCTCGGCACGGCGCTGGTCGAAGCGCGGCCCACCCTGATCGATTGCGGCGAACACTACCTCGACCGCCTCACCGACTTCTCCTGCACCTCAGTGCCGATCCATTGCCCCCAAGGCGAAATTCTCGGCGTCCTCGACCTGACCCGCGAAGGCCCTCTTGGCCGCGTCCATGACAGCACCGCGCTGCTGAGCATGGCGGTCAGCCAGATCGAGAGCCGGGTGTTCAACAACAGTTTTCCCGATCAGATCGTCCTCGCCTTCCATAGTCGCCGGCAGTATCTGGAGTCGCCATGGCAAGGGCTGCTAGCGGTGAGTCTTGGCGGGCAGATTCTCGCGGTAAGCGCTCAAGCGTGTCAGTTGCTGCGGGCCGAACGTTCGGCGCTGGTCGGACGGCGTTGCGAAGAGTTCCTCGGCGTCGATGGCGTGCAATTGCTGACCCGTCTGCAACAGGGCGGCGTCGGCAGTGTGCAGACCGCCAAGGGCGAGTTTTTCTACAAAACCCTGCGAGCCCCGGCGCGTTCGGTGAACCTCGGCGGCCCGCCGCGCAGCGTGGCGAAAACCGCCAAGGCGCAACCGGATCTGGAAGCCCTGGCCGGCAACAACACCCGCTACGCCCGCGCCTTGCGCATGGCCCGCCAAGGTCTGGCCAATGAGTTGCCGGTGCTGTTGCTCGGCGAAACCGGCACCGGTAAAGAAGTGATCGCCCGCGCCCTGCACCTGGCCGGCAGCCGCAGCGACAAACCCTTTGTGGCCGTGAACTGCGCGGCGATCCCTGAAGGCCTGATCGAGTCGGAACTGTTCGGCTACCGCGAAGGCGCGTTCACCGGATCGCGCCGTGGTGGCATGATCGGGCGCCTGCAACAGGCCCATGGCGGCACGTTGTTCCTCGATGAAATCGGCGATATGCCGCTGGCCTTGCAGGCGCGTTTGCTGCGCGTTCTGCAGGACCGAAAAGTCGCGCCGCTGGGGGCCGGGGAAGAACAGGACATCGACGTCGCACTGATCTGCGCCACCCACCGCGACCTCAAGCGTCAGGTCGAGGACAAGCAATTTCGCGAGGATCTGTTTTACCGGGTCAATGGCATCAGCGTGATGCTCCCGGCCCTGCGCGAGCGCGATGATTTCAGCGCGCTGGTCACTCAGCTGCTGGGCAAACTCGACGCACCGAACGCCGTGCTGCACGACGACCTCAATCGCCTGCTCGGTGCTTATCACTGGCCGGGCAACATCCGCCAACTGGAAATGGTCTTGCGCACTGCGCTGGCGATGCGCGAGCCGGGGGAAACCGTGCTGACCCTCGATCACCTGCCCGACAGCATGCTCGACGAACTCTCCGCCACCGAGAAACCCCAGACCGGCAGCATTCGCGAGAACGAGCTGGAGATGATCCGCCAGTCCCTCGACACCCATCAGGGCAATGTCTCGGCCGCCGCCGACGCGCTCGGCATCAGCCGCGCGACCCTGTACCGCAAACTCAAACAGTTGCGCTCGTGATGCAGCGCCTGTTCGTGCGGCTGATCGACAGCCAGAACCCCGCCGCGCTGCAAGCGGCGTTGCGTTGGCTGTACGGTTTCGTGCGGCCGCAGCGTTTGGCGATTGCCGGCCTGCTCGGTCTTTCGGTGTGCGCGTCGCTGCTGGTGCTGGTGCAGCCGTGGCTCGTCAAGCTGTTGATCGACGATGGCTTGCTGGCGCGCAATTTCCCGATGCTGGTAATGATTGCGGTGCTGATGATCATCGCGGGACTGCTCGGCACGGCGTTGTCGGGGATCAACCGTTATCTGCACACGCGGCTGTCAGGACGGATTCTGTTTGCCCTGCGTGATGACCTTTACCGGCATTTGCAGAAACTGTCGCCGAGCTTCTACGGGCAGCGGCGGATCGGCGATCTGATGTCGCGGCTCGACGGCGATGTGGCGGAGATTCAGCGCTTTGCCGTGGACTCGTTGTTCTCGGCGGTGTCGAGTGTGATCGGCCTGGTGGTCGCGATCGCGATGCTGTTTACGCTGTCGTGGAAACTGTCATTGCTGGCGCTGGTGCTGATCCCGCTCGACGTGCTCTGGCTGCGCTGGATGCGGCGCAAGGTCGAGCGCGATGTGCGGCAGTTGCGCGAGCGTTCGGCGGACATGTCGTCGTTCATGGTCGAGACCCTGCCGGTGATGAAGTTCATCCAGTCCGCCGGCCAGCAGCAGCGTGAAGCGCGGCGTCTGGAAAGCCTCGGGCAAGGCTACATGAACCAGTTGCTGCGCCTGCAGGTCACCGAGTTTTTCACCCAGGCCGTGCCTGGCACGCTGACCTCGCTGTCCCGCGCCTGTGCGTTTTTGATCGGCGGTTATTGGGTGGTGCAGGGCACCTGGCAACTCGGTGCACTGATCGCGTTTTCCACCTACTTGGGGATGGCGGTCGGGCCGGTGCAGAGCCTGTTAGGGTTGTACGTGGCGATCCAGCGCATGACCGTCAGCCTCGGTCGGGTCATGGAGTTGCGCGGCGAAGAACCCACGGTGTTTTCACCGGTCACGCCGAAACTGTTTCCGACCTCGGGCGAGCTGCGTTTCGACGCGGTGCACTTCAGCCACCCGGGCCGAGCGAGTACGTTGAGCGGGATCGAGGCGACGATTCCCTACGGCTTGAAAGTCGCCTTGAGCGGCGGCTCCGGCGTTGGCAAATCGACGCTGATCGACCTGCTGCAACGGCATCACGATCCGCAGGCCGGGCGGGTGTTGCTCGGCGAAGTGGACTTGCGTGAACTGGAACTGTTCGAACTGCGCCGACGCATCGCCGTGGTCAGTCAGGACATCGTGCTGTTTCGCGGCAGCCTCGCCGACAACCTGGCTTACGCAGTGCCGGACGCCAGCCGCGAAGCCATCGCCGAAGTCGCACGGTTGGCGCAACTCGACAGCCTGATCGCGTCGTTACCCGAAGGCCTCGACAGCCCATTGGGCGAGCGCGGTCAGCAGTTGTCCGGCGGACAGAAACAGCGGATCGCGATTGCCCGGGCGCTGTTGCAGGATCCGCTGATTCTGGTGCTCGACGAGGCTACATCGGCCGTCGACGAAACTACCGAGCGCGAGGTGATCGAAGCCATCGACCGGTTGTTTGCCGGGCGCACGCGGATCCTCATAAGCCATCGTCCGTCGACCCTGGCCGATGCCGATCTGCGCTTTGAATTGCTCGACGGTGTGCTCATTTCGAAAACGGTGCTGCATGAAGCCTGAGTTGCGGATTGGTGTGGTCGACAGTGGGCACTCGGCGGCGCAACGGGTGCAGGTGATTGCCGGGCGGCGATTCTCTTTGCTGGAGGATGGCCTGGCCGAATCGGAGTTGCGCGATGATCCCCTCGGGCATGGCAGCGCGGTGATCGAGGCGATAAGTCGTCGGGCACCGGCCGCACAGATTTGCGTGGCCCAAGTGTTCGATCAGCGCGGCGTTACCAGCGCCTTGCAGATCGCCTCGGCCATCGACTGGCTGGTGGCGCAGGACGTGCGGCTGATCAATCTGAGCCTCGGCCTGCGCCAGGATCGCAGCCTGTTGCGCGAGGCCTGCGCGGCGGCGGTGGCCCATGGAGTGTTGCTGTGTGCATCGAGCCCGGCGCAGGGCGCGGCGGTGTTTCCAGCGAGTTATTCGCAGGTGTTGCGGGTGACCGGCGATGCGCGTTGTACCGATGAGCAATGGTCATGGCTCGACAGTGCGCAGGCGGATTTTGCCGCGTGTGTTCGCGGCACTTATCCGGGGCAGTCCGGGGCCAGTCTGGGGTGTGCCGCGTTGAGCGGGCATATTGCCGGCTATCTGCTGGAGCATCCGCAGGCGAGCAATGTCGAAGTTATTGACTGGCTGAAACAGCACGCTAGTTATCGCGGCCCTGAACGGCGTTTCGATCCGTGACTTCGATCCTGATTCTCGGTGCCGGACCGGCCGGCGCGGCAGTGGCGCTGGGATTACGGCGGTTGGGTTACTCCGTGACGCTGGTCAGCGAATGGCGGCGGTTTGCGGCGCTTGAAGGCGTGTCGCAACGGGTGCTTGAGGCGTTGCGTGGGGCCGGGTTGAATCATGCTTTGTCGAATGCCACGTCGCCGTCCCAAAGGCAGGTTTCATGGAACGGCCAGCAGCATGCGCAGAACATCGAGTTTCTGCTGGATCGTCCGACTTTTGATCGTGGCTTGCGTGAAGACTTGCGGGTGGCCGGGGTCGAGGTGATTGAAGGGCGAGTCCTGAATGTTCATTCCTCGGTTGTGGGGCATCGGGTTGAACTCGATGGCGGCCAGACGCTAACGGCGGATTTTCTGGTGGAAGCACGTGGGCGACAGGCGCCGGCGTCCGGTAAAGGTCTGCGCGGGCCGGAGACGGTCAGCCTGCTCAATCGCTGGCAAGGCGCGCCGGGTGTGACTGCCAGCGCCGTGGAAAGCCTTGAAGACGGCTGGGCGTGGATGGCCCGACGGGACGATGGCCAGTGTTATTGGCAGTGGACGGTGGATGTGGCCAGCGCCCAATTACCGGGCAAGGCGCAGTTGCTCGACTACTGTCGCGCGCGGCGTAAGGCCTCGGATTTTGCTCAAGCCTTCTTTGCCACCGGGCAGGAATTGGAGTTGCAACTGCACGCTCGCAGCAGCACCGCGATTCTTGCGCCCCAGGTCTGCGGTGATAACTGGATTCGTGTCGGCGATGCCGCGATGGCAGTGGACCCGCTGTCGGGTAACGGGATTTTTCAGTCGCTGTCCTCGGCGTTGCAGGCGCCGGTGGTGATCAACACGCTGTTGCGCAAACCGGAACGAGCGGCGCTAGCCCAGCGTTTTCACCGTCAGCGTGTGGAGCAACTATTCCTGCGTTTTGCGCGGATCGGCCGGGACTTTTATGCCGATGAACAGCGTTGGCTCGATCAGCCGTTCTGGCAGGCGCGGCGGCAGTGGCCAGATGCTGAAGTGGCTCATGCGCAAGCGGACTTTGCCGCGTTGCGCATCGAGCGGATGCCGGTGTTGCGTGACGGGTTTGTCGATGAAGCCGAGGTGGTGATAACGGCGGATCAGCCGCTGGGGATCTGGCATGTGCAAGGTGTCGAGCTGGCTTCGCTGGTGCAGCGGTTGCGCGATGAGCCGGCGGATCAGGTGTTGGCGGGGTTGAGTGAAGAGCAGGGACGTGTGATCAGGGGGTGGTTGTTGAGTCAGGGATTTCGGCCCTCACCCTAACCCTCTCCCAGTGGGAGAGGGGACTGATTGGGGGATATTGAAGAATGACACCGACGTGAGGGAGTTCTACCGAATCCACAATCGACTGGATCTGTCAGGTCGATGTACAGCGTCAGACACCTCGGTTTGCTCCCTCTCCCCCCGGGAGAGGGCTGGGGTGAGGGTCGGCTTTTGATCTTGATCTCCTACAATTTGATCAACACCGACTTCAACTCGGTGTAATGCTCGATCGCCGCATACCCCATCTCGCGCCCGACCCCGGACATCTTGTAGCCGCCAAACGGCAACGCCGGATCCAGCGCGCTATGGCAGTTGACCCACACCGATCCCGACTTGATCCGCGGGATCATCCGGTGCACCGCCGTCAGATCGTTCGACCAGATGCTGGCGCCCAAACCGTAAGGGCTGTCATTGGCCATGCGCAGCGCATCGGCCTCGTCATCGAACGGAATCGCCACCAGCACCGGACCGAAGATCTCTTCCTGCACCAGCGAATGCCGCTGATCGACATCGATAATCACCGTCGGCTTGACGAAGAACCCCGGCCCGAACTGCTCACCGCCGCAGGCGATGGTCGCGCCGCTTTCCCGGCCCATTTCGATGTAGTTGTAGACCCGCTCCTGCTGGCGCGCGGAAATCAGCGGGCCCATATCGATGCTCGGGTCGAGGCCGTTGCCGAGTTTCATCGCATTGGCGATGTCGCTGATATCGGCCACCACATTGTCGAAATGCTTGCGCTGCACATACAGACGCGAACCGGCGCAGCAGACCTGGCCCTGGTTGAAGAAAATTGCACTGGCCGCACCCGCCGCGGCGGTTTTCAGGTCGGCGTCGGCCATGACGATGGTCGGGGATTTGCCGCCCAGTTCCAGGGTGACCCGGGTCATGGAGTCCATGGCGATCTTGCCGATTTGCTTGCCGACGGCAGTGGAGCCGGTAAAGGTCAGCTTGTCGACCAGCGGATTGTGGGTCAGGGCGGATCCGGCGGTGATGCCGGTGCCGGTGACGACGTTGAACACGCCTTCCGGGTAACCCGCCTCCAGCACCAGTTCCGCCAGTTTCAGCGCGGTCAGCGGGGTTTCGTCGGCGGGTTTGAGCACCACGGTGCAACCGGTAGCCAGTGCCGGACCGAGTTTCCAGCAGGCCAGCAGCAACGGGAAGTTCCAGGCAACGATGGCGCCGACCACGCCCACCGCCTCGCGCCGGATGAAGCTGTGGAACTGATCGCCGGGCATCAGCGGCAACGAAACGTCGACGCTGGAACCTTCGATCTTGGTCGCCCAACCGGCCATGTAACGCAGGAAGTCGATGGCCAGTTGCACGTCCATCACCTGCGCCACCGCCGCGCTCTTGCCGTTGTTCAGGCATTCCAGTTGCGCCAGCAGTTCGGCGTCGCGCTGCATCAGGTCAGCGAGTTTCCACAGCAGGTTCTGCCGCTCGCGCGGGCGGGTGCGGCTCCAGGCCGAATCATCGAAGGCTTGCCGGGCGGCGAGCACCGCGCGATCGACATCTTCCGGGGTGGCTCGAGGCACCACACACAGTACTTCGCCGGTGGCCGGGTTGTGCAGCGGCATGGTCTGGCCGTCGGCGGCTTCGACCCAGTCGCCGCCGATCAGCATGCGTGGCGGGCGCTGGATAAAGGCCGAAGTGGCAGGGAGCAGATAAGGCAGGGGCATGGCGAAACCTCTTGTTGTTCGATGGGATCGAGAGGGGCTTTCGCAATGGTTGTGCCAAATGCTCGAAGGAGGCGCACAGCCCGGTTACACGGGCTGAGGGAGGAAGAGTTTGAGTGGCAATGAGGGTGAATTTGTCTCAAAACGCGACACCCGTTGAGATGCAGGATACGCGTCCTACAAAGCCAATCCAGCTGTCACGGGGCCTTGGCGAAATCGGGCCGTTTCAGGTGTAGGAAAAGCCGCGCGTCTGACAGTTTTTACCGACTGGTGGAGGCATGAAGTACGAGCTAAGTTGCTTGGTGTATAGGGTTTTCCTGCCATGGATTTGGCGGGTCAGTGTCTTCACAGGGATGTCGATGAACAACTTAACCATTCGATGGCTAACCAATTTTACGATGGGCGTTGGGACTGGATTTCTGGTGACAGGGATTGCGGCGCTATTGATCGGCGACTTGACCGATGTCGATACGATTCGGGCAGGTGCGTGGATGGCTTCAACCAGTTTTTTCGTAATCGTTACCTCATTCGGTGTTGCCATGATGGAGGGAAAATGATGGCGGCTTTAATTGTGGGGCTGTGGTGTATGGGTGTCAGTTTGCTGCTTGCGTATGGGTATCACCGGGATCGTCGAATTCAAGCGGCCCAGCGTGATTCCGCGGCATTGGCAGCCAAGGCCGGCGCCCACTGTGAATGCTCGATGGTTTGCAACCATTGTGGGCGTTACAAGGTTCACCCGGACAACTCTGTTCGCTAGGCGCGGGTAAACAACCAATACGAGAGCCCCGTCATTGGCGGGGCTTGTTTTCGTGTGGGTTCGGCAGGCGTCACTCTTCTGGAGGTTTTTCATGGGGGATGCTGCCAGCTCCGGGTCATCTGTCGCGCGACGCAATGTCGCTGACGCCGCAACAACTATGCTTGTCTCAGACTGCAACAGCTGTCGCGAAATTGGACGCCGGCAAGCACCGCCGGCACCGCCACTTTGCCTTGATCTTCACGTAACTGCTTGATTGAAAAGCTTATCGGCAAGCTGGCACGCTCCGTGTATTGCTCACAGCAGACGTTTCGCTTGCCTCCGTTCGTGAATCGCCACGAACGGCAGAAACCATAAAAACGATAAGCCACAACAATAAGAAAGCACCGTGCGAGGTTCGACGTTGATGAAGAGAAAACTCCGATCAGGCATGAGCGCCAGCCTGCTGGCCGTGGCCGCTTGTGTGGCCCTGCATTCGCCGTACAGCCTGGCAGCCCGCGATGCCCAGACCATCCTCAAGGAAACCTGCCAGGGCTGTCACACCCCTGAAGCCGGCGACCAGTTGAGCCGCATCAGCCACCAGCGCAAGACCCCGGAAGGCTGGCTGATGAGCATCGCCCGGATGCAGACCATGCACGGTTTGCAGATCAGCGATGACGACCGTCGCACGCTGGTCAAATACCTCGCCGACACCCAGGGCCTGGCGCCCAGCGAAACCGATGGCGTGCGTTACGCGCTGGAACGGCGGTTGAACACCGTCGAGCAGTTCGACGAGAAAACCGCGCAGATGTGCGGACGCTGCCACTCCGGTGCGCGGATCGCCCTGCAACGGCGTCCGGCTCAGGAATGGGAACGACTGGTGAATTTCCACCTCGGTCAATGGCCGTCGCTGGAATATCAGGCCATGTCCCGCGATCGTGACTGGTTCGATATCGCCCGCAAGGAAATGGTCCCGCTGCTGGCCAAGCGTTATCCGCTGGATAACCCGGCATGGCAGTCCTGGATCAAAACCGCACCGAAAGCCGAGGCGCTGGTGGGCGACTGGAGCTTCAGCGGCCATTTGCCAGGCAAGGGTGAACTGGCCGGCACCATGAGCGTCACCACCGATGGCAGTGACACCTTCAAGGTCGCCGTCAAAGGTCAGTACGCCGACGGCAGCCCGTTCAACGGCGATGGCAGTGCGATCCTCTACAGCGGCTACGAATGGCGCGGCAACGTGACCGTCGATGGCGTGACTATGCGTCAGGTTTTCGCCGCACAAGGCAACGCCATGCAGGGCCGGATGTTCGAGGCCGAGCACGATGAGCGCGGTTTGGACTTTGTCGCCGCCAAACAGGGTTCGCAGCGTTTGCTGGCGGTGCAGCCAGGTTATATGAAGGCAGGCAGCGAAACCGAAGTGACCCTGATCGGCAGCGGTCTGAGCGGCAAACCGAACTTCGGCAAAGGCGTGGACGTGGTCGAAGTGGTCGAGCAGAACGCCGACCGGATCAAGGTCAAAGTCAAAGCGGCAGCCAATGCCCAGCCGGGTCTGCGCGCGGTCAGCGTCGGCAGCCTGAAAGGCCCGAGTCTGTCGGTGTACAGCAAGATCGCCTCGGTCAAAGTGGTGCCGGAATTCTCGGTGGCGCGGATCGGCGAGGGCGGCGGTTCGACGCCGAAAGTCCAGGGCCGCTTCGATGCCGAAGCCTGGGGCAAGGGTGCCGACGGCAAGCCGTATCGCATCGGCGTGTTCCCGGCGCAATGGAAAGTCGAAGCCTTCGACGAGCGCGCCAGAGAGGACGAGGACGTCAAGTTCGCCGGTACCATGCAGACCGACGCGGGCGTGTTCACCCCGGGCGATGCCGGGCCGAATCCGGCACGCAAGATGTCCACCAACAATGCCGGCAACCTCAAGGTGATCGCCGCCGTCGACGACGCAGGGAAATCCCTGACCGGCGAAGGCCACCTGATCGTCACCGTACAACGCTGGAACAATCCACCCATTCCATGAGTTGAACTGATCGCAGCGATTCAGACACTTTTCGGAATGACCGCAAGTCCCCCAAGCGGGGCTTGCACAGGAGGTTTGCAATGGGCGCTATCTTGAATCTGGTCGAACGTAATCTGCACGAAGTGCACGTCGACGCCGACCGCATGCTGTTCCACATCCCCAGCAGTTCGCTGTTCGCCAGCGATGAACTGACCGGCACCATCATCGATGCATTGCGCGGCCCCGGCTGCTCCTCGGAGGACTTGATCCAGCGCCTCGGCGCGCGGTTCAACGGCGAGGAAATTAACGAGACCCTGCGTGAGCTGATTTCGCTGGAACTGGTCAGCGACGGCTCGCCGCTGACGCCGGACATCGCAGTCAAACGCGTCGAGCGCACGGCGATCAACACCGTGGTGCTCAACGTCAACACCGGCTGCAACCTGAGCTGCACCTACTGCTACAAGGAAGACCTCGACAAGCCGTCCGCCGGCAAGAAAATGGACGTCGAAACCGCCATCGCTTCGGTGGAAATGTTGCTGCGTGAGTCCCCCCAAGAAGAACGTTTCACCGTGGTGTTTTTCGGCGGCGAGCCGTTGAGCAATCGCAAGCTGATCGAGTACATGGTCGATTACTGCGAGAAGCGGTTTGCCGAGGCCGGCAAGTTCGTCGAGTTCGTGATGACCACCAATGCCACGCTGCTCACCGAAGAAACCGTGGACTACCTGAATGCCCACCGCTTCGGGTTGTCAGTGAGCATCGACGGGCCGAAAACCGTGCACGACCGTAATCGCATCACGGTGGGCGGGCAGGGCACTTATGACGTGGTGCGGCGCAAGGCCGAAATGCTGCTGTCGCGCTACAACAGCCGTCCGGTCGGCGCGCGGGTGACCCTGACCACCGGCGTCACCGACGTTGAAACCATCTGGGATCACCTGTTTAACGAGTTGGGGTTTGCCGAAGTCGGATTTGCTCCGGTGACGTCCGGTGATATCAGCAGCTTCAACCTGACCACTGACGAGTTGATCGAAGTGTTCGCCAGCATGAAACGCCTCGGTCGGCGTTATCTGGAAGCCGCGCTGGAACACCGCAATATCGGTTTCTCCAACCTGCATCAACTGATCACCGATATCCACGAAGGCCACAAAAAAGCCCTGCCGTGCGGTGCCGGACTGAAGATGCTGGCGGTCGATCACAAAGGCGAACTGAACCTGTGCCATCGCTTCACCGGATCGTCGCTGCCGACCTTTGGCAACGTCCACAGCGGCGTTAAACAGGTCGAGTTGAACGACTTCCTGTCCCAGCGCCTGGATCGCACCAACACCGGTTGTCATGACTGTCAGATCCGCAACCTGTGTTCCGGCGGTTGCTACCACGAGAGCTACGCCCGCTATGGCGACCCGGCCCACCCGACTTATCACTACTGCGAACTGATGCGTGACTGGGTCGACTTCGGCATCGAGGTCTACACCCGGATCATGGCCAACAACCCTGCGTTCATCAGCAGCTACATCACTCCGCGCAAGGCTCACTGATATGAAACATCTCAAGGCAATCAATAACAAAGCGTTGAAGCTGGATCAGGCCGCGGACGAGAACCGCATCGAAGAGGTGGTGGCGATGAGCTCCGTTGCCGGTTGCGCCTCGACCACCGACCCAGGCTGGGAAATCGATGCGTTCGGCGGGGTGTCGTCGCTGTGCCAGCCGATGGAAGCTGACCTCTACGGCTGCTCCGATCCGTGCTGGTGGCCAGCCCAGGTGCCGGACATGATGAGCACCTACCCGGACTGGAACAAGGATGCCCAGGCGTCCAACGACAACTGGCGCAACCTCGGCACTGTCTTCCCGAAAGACAAGTGATCCCTAAGAAGAAGGATTCCAGCATGCCTAGCCTCAACAAAGCCTGCGGTGTTGCCGCACTCGCGGTTCTGAGCGCCTGTTCGCTCGCGGTTCTGGCCGATGAAAACACCGCGCTGCAAGACGGTCACGAGTACATGTTGACCACCAATTACCCGAACAACCTGCACGTCATCGACCTGGCGACCGATAGTTTGTACAAGACCTGCAAGATGCCCGATGCCTTTGGCCCCGGCACTGTGCAGCTTTCGCCGGATCGCAAGACCGCGTATGTGCTGAACAACCATTACGCCGATGTCTACGGTGTTGAACTGGACAGTTGCAAGCAGGTGTTCCACGCCAGCATCACCCAGCAGCCGGGGGAGAAAGCGCGGTCAATGTTCGCCTTTACCGTCAGCCATGACGGCAAGGAGCTGTACACCATCGCCAACCCGACCCAGATGCTCAATGACCGATACGAGGTCAAACAGCCGCGTCTGGACGTGTACGCCACCGACGCCGGGATGGACGCCAAACCAGTGCGCAGCTTCCCGGCGCCACGGCAGTTGACGATCATGCAGAGCGGCGATGACGGCACGCTGTATGTGGCCGGTGCTGATGTGTACAAGGTCGATGTGAAGAGCGGCAAGTTCGACGTGCTGATCCCCAGCCGTCACTGGAAACGCCCGAACTACAGCGCGCCGGACGTGCTTTACGTGTGGAACCAGCAGACTTACCGCCACGATTTCTCTCTGCTGTACACCGCCGCCAAGTTCAAGGACAAGAAGCAGGATCCGGCCACCGCTGAATATTTGTACGGCTTGTTCAGCGTCGATCTGAAAACCGGCAAGACCGAAACCACCGATTTCGGGCCGTTGACCGAGATCTACTTCAGCGGCATGCGCTCGCCGAAGGATCCGAACCTGATGTTCGGCGTGCTCAATCGTCTGGCCAAGTACGACATCAAGCAGAAGAAGCTGATTCAGGCGGCGACACTGGATCATTCCTACTACTGCATTTCGTTCAACAAGGAAGGGAGCAAGATCTATTTGGCCGGGACGTTCAACGACGTGGCGATCTTTGATGCCGAGACCATGAAACAGACCGGCAGTATCAAATTGCCGGGTGGGGATATGGCGATTACCACGGCGCAGATCTTCGTCCGGTAATTAGCGGCGTCAGGGATGACGCCTTCGCGAGCAAGCTCGCTTGTATGTTTAGACTTGAAGGGGTGGGCGGGACTAAAAGCTCGATTCCGACTCTAGCCAGTACGGACCGTGGGAGACTTCTCGTCCCGCCCTTTCTACCTAAAGCGCCGATAAGGAATTCATCGGTAAAACCGACGATAGAGGCAAGCCAGCGCTACGGTAGACCCCGACAAGCTCTTAAACCCTAGCTCCGAGGATTCGTCATGACAATCCTTACCTCGCCAACGGTGATTGGTGTCGATGTGGCCAAAGCCGAAATCGTCGCTTATCGCGAAGATCTGAAAAACATTCAGGTCATCAACAACGACCGTACGTCTATAGGTCGTTGGCTGAAGACCCTGCCCGCACAAAGCTCGATTTCCCTGGAAGCCACTAATCTCTACCACCTGGATACGGCCGAACTGGCCCATGGTATGGGGCATCGGGTTTACGTCGTGGACCCTTACCGGGTGAGCCATTACCGCGAAAGCATCGGTCAGCGTGCAAAAACCGACCCTTGTGATGCACGTCTTCTGGCGCGTTATCTAACCAGTGAACAGCACCGGCTGCGGGTCTGGAGCCCACCACCACGGCACTACACGGTGTTGAAAAGTCTGCTTAACAAGCGTGCGCAGCTGATGAAGGCCCGAGTCAGTATCATGCTGAGCTGGTCAAACGAACCTCTCCTTGAAGATCTTTTGGCCCATGGGTTGGAGCATTTCAAACAGCTTGATCAGGCCATTCAGGAATTACTTCGCAAAGTCAGCCAAGAGGCCGGCATTAGCGAAAACATCAGACGCTGCAAAGCGATTGAAGGGATTGGTGAACTCACGGCAACGGGACTGGCAACTACGTACATGCGAGGTGAGTTCGCCAGCGCCGATGCGTTCATCGCCTTTCTGGGAATGGATTTGAAGGCAAAGGACTCAGGCAAGAAACACAGTCCTCGCCACTTGAGCAAAAAAGGTGACGGGGAATTACGGCGTCTTGCACACAATGCAGCTATGGCAGCTTGTCGGTCCCCTGTTTGGAAACCGTTCTATGAATCCTATCTGGCAAGAGGTCTAGCCAGAACCCAGGCCTTGGTCATCCTCGCCCGTAAGCTTTGCCGGGTGGCATTCGCCCTCATGAAAAATCAGAGCGAATACCAACCCAATTTAAGGTTGCAGGGTTCCCCTGCAACATAGAATCTCCCACATTTGAAATGCGGTTCAAATGTGGGAGCGAGCTTGCTCGCGAAGGGGCTCTCTAAACCGCCCCGAAAATCAGGCCCCGGGCACCGGGCAGCTCATGTCACCTTCCTCACACTTCAAATATTGCTTGAGCGCCTCGGTTCGCGTCTTTGTCACCGAGGCGATGCAATTGTTGTAGATCAATGGATAAACACTCCCGCCTGCCACGCCGGATGCCGAAAACTTGCACTCGGCATCGCGAAAGCCGATCCATGCCCGTTGCGCGCTCACCAGCATTTTTTTGCCCTCAGGGTTGTCCTTCAGCCGAGCTGTGATCTGTTGATAAACCGTATTCAACTCCTTGTCCGCCGTCTTGTTTTCCTGCGCGGCGCACTGATTCATCGTCGCCTGATCGCTGGCATTGGCGCAGTCCACGGCGGCGTGGACGACGGAAGTGAAAAGAAAGGGTGTCAGGGCCAAAAGCAGGCGTGGGGACATGAGTCATCTCGCTTTGATGAATGAACTTGCCGGGCAGTTTAGCGGCTTCGTCGCGCTAACAAGGTGTGCGATGTCTGGATGCGTTGAGCAACCGTTCGGCAGTCGCGGCAATTTCCTCTCCGTCATGCAGTTTTTCCAGCCACGCGGACGGGATTCCCTGCACGCCGTAATGGGCACCGGCCAACTGACCGACGATGGCGGCCGTGGTGTCCGCGTCATCGCCCAGATTCGCCGCTTGCAGGACGGCGGTGGCAAAACTGTCGGTGTGCTGGAAGCACCATAACGCCGCTTCCAGGGATTCGACGCAGTAGCCGCTGCCGCGAATGTCGCGCTCGGTCTTGTGCAGGTAGTTACCCCGGGCAATCGCCGCCACCTTGGGCTGGTTGAAGGATGTTTGCGGCAGAGTGCGCAGTTGCGCTTTCGATGCGCCTTCCAGGGCCTTGCAGAGCAGTTCGGCAAACAACTGGCAACATTCGATGGCCTCGGGCGCCGCGTGCGTGGTGCGTGAACTGTCGGCGGCGAATCGCCTGATTTGCCGGGCATCGGGGAAATAGAACAGCACCACGGGCACCAGTCGCATCAACGAGCCATTGCCGGCACTGTGCGGGTCAGTAGAGCCGGCAAACGGCTCTCCGGTGTGTTGATAGCGATCCAGCGCCTGGCTCACGGTCATGCCAATGTCGAAGCATTCGCCGGTCGAGCTCAGATAACCCCATTGCCACCAGTTCAGATAGCGGCCCATCTGATCAGCGGCATCGAATGCGTTCTTGTTCAGCAGACTTTCAGCCAGGCACAACGCCATCGAGGTGTCGTCGGTCCATTGTCCGGGCTTCAAGTGAAAAGGCCCGCCACCGACCATGTCGGTCAGGGGCTGGAAGCTGCCGCGAGGCTGGAATTCGACGGTGGTTCCCACGGCATCGCCGCAGGCCAGGCCGAGCAGGGCGCCGCGGTAACGTTCGGGGAGGGAGGGCTGCATGATGACGTCCTTGTGTCGTTCAATTCGCTGGGAACGTTAGCAGTTTCGCCGCGCCGATCCGTGCGCATTCTGACGAACCGGTGATCCAAAATACTGCCGGATATTTCAATCAGACCCGACCGTTGCACTGGATTGATACAACTTCGGATTGGACATGTGGTCATACAAGCCTACTGTTCAAAACAGGAGGTGACGTATGAAACCAGTACCCAACAGCTTTGAACGTAAGATCATGCTCAGGTCGCCGCGCTCCCATGTCTGGCGCGCCCTGGTCGATGCCGAGGCGTTCGGCCAGTGGTTCGGCGTTGCGCTGGAGGGCCGGCGGTTTATCGCGGGCGAATGGACGCAAGGGCAGGTCACATACCCCGGTTATGAACATGTGTTGTGGAACGTGCTGGTGGAGCGGGTCGAGCCGCAGCAGTTGTTCTCCTTCCGTTGGCACCCCTACGCGGTGAACCCGAAAATCGACTACTCCCAGGAACCGACCACGCTGGTCAGATTCGAATTGCAGGACTACGAGAACGGTACGTTGCTGAAAGTCTCCGAATCCGGTTTCGCGCACATTCCCGACGTGCGCCAGAAAGAGGCGTATTACATGGACAGCCGGGGCTGGGAGGAACAGTTGAGTCGACTTGAACACTTCCTCACGGAGAGCGAACGGGCCCGCGAGCGTGAGGGTGGCTGATCTCGGCCTGTTCACGCCGTGGCTGGAACGCTGGGCGCTGACGCCGGACGGTGAGCCAATCATCACCCCGGGCAGCCGCCTGTTACCTGTGCGTCAGGGCAATACTCCGGCGATGCTGAAAGTCGCGGTGGACGAGGAGGAAAAGTACGGCAACCTGCTGATGACCTGGTGGGGCGGCGACGGTGCCGCCCGGGTGCTCGCCCATCACGACGAGAGCCTGTTGCTGGAGCGGGCCATGGGCCAGCGTTCGCTGATGCACATGGCGCTCAACGGCGAAGACGACGAAGCCACACGGATCATGTGTCGAGCGCTGGCGCACCTGCACGCACCGCGACCGACGCCGCCACCGCCGTTGGTGGAGCTGGCGCCATGGTTTGCATCATTAACAATGGCCGCGGCCCGATACGGCGGCCAATACGCCGAATGCCTGCAAATCGCCGAGACCTTGCTCGCCGAACCGCAGGACGTGGTGGTGCTGCACGGCGACATGCACCACGACAATGTCCTCGATTTCGGCCCACGGGGCTGGCTGGCCATCGACCCCAAGCGGGTGCGGGGCGAGCGTGGTTATGACTACGCCAACCTGATCTGCAACCCGGAACTGCCGACGGCCACCGAACCGGAGCGTTTTCAGCGGCAAGTCGAGGTGATCTGCGCAACAGCGGGCATCGAGCGAAGCCGCTTGCTGCAATGGGTATTGGCCTTTGCCGGACTGTCTGCCGCATGGTTCATGGAGGATGACGAGCAAAAAGCCGCCGCCGGGCAGCTGAAAGTCGCACAACTGGCGGCTTCCGCGCTCAATGCCTGACACGCCTAAGGGTTTTCGGAAGGCGCGCTATGGCGAATGTCTTACACGCGATAGTAGCTTTTTCGACTATTGCCGATTGGATCCACAGCGTAATCTAGCCTCATCAACTGAAGCACAGGGAGTGTTTCAGGATCACGGATGATCGACCATTAGCAAGGATCGCTGCCGACAGGGAGTCGATAATGGTCTTGGGAAAAACCCGCTTCGGCGGGTTTTTTTTCGTCTGCAGAAAAGTGCCGTGCTCAAACAGAAACACCGCCGATCTGGCGGTGTTTCTGCATCTGCAGGTCTTACGAGGCGATCAACTGGCGCAACACGTAATGCAGAATCCCGCCGGACTTGAAGTACTCCACCTCGTTCAAGGTGTCGATGCGGCACAGCACTTCGATTTTCTCCTGCCGTCCGTCTTCACGGGTGATGACCAGGCTCAGGTTCATCCGTGGCGTCAGCTCGACACCGCTCAGGCCCTGGATATCCAGGGTTTCCTTGCCGGTGAGGTTCAGGCTCTTGCGGTTCTGATCCAGTTTGAACTGCAACGGCAGCACGCCCATGCCCACCAGGTTGGAGCGGTGGATGCGCTCGAAGCTTTCGGCGATCACCGCTTTCACGCCCAGCAGATTGGTGCCCTTGGCCGCCCAGTCGCGGCTGGAACCGGTGCCGTATTCTTGCCCGGCAATCACCACCAGCGGCGTGCCTGAGGCCTGATAACGCATGGCCGCGTCGTAGATCGCCAGTTTCTCGCCGGTCGGAATGTAGAGGGTGTTGCCACCTTCTTCGCCGCCGAGCATTTCGTTGCGGATACGGATATTGGCAAACGTGCCGCGCATCATCACTTCGTGGTTGCCCCGGCGCGAGCCGTAGGAGTTGAAGTCCCGTGGCTCGACGCCTTGCTCGCGCAGGTAACGTCCGGCCGGGCTGTCGACCTTGATGTTGCCGGCGGGGGAGATGTGGTCGGTGGTCACCGAATCGCCCAATAGCGCCAGCACTCGTGCACCTTTCACATCGGCGATCACCGGCAATGGCCCGGCAATGTCATCGAAGAACGGCGGATGCTGGATGTAGGTCGAATCCGCCTGCCAGACGTAGGTCGCGGCTTGCGGGACTTCGATGGCTTGCCACTGTTCGTCACCGGCAAACACCTCGGCGTATTCCTTGTGGAACATCGCCGTATTGACCTGATTCACCGCGTCGGCGATTTCCTTGCTGCTCGGCCAGATGTCTCGCAGGTAAACCGGATTGCCCTGCTGGTCGTTACCCAGCGGCTCGCTGCTGATGTCGGTGCGCACAGTGCCGGCCAGGGCGTAGGCGACCACCAGTGGCGGTGACGCCAGCCAGTTGGTTTTCACCAGCGGATGCACCCGGCCTTCAAAGTTGCGGTTGCCGGACAGCACCGAAGCCACGGTCAGGTCGGCTTTCTGGATGGCTTTTTCGATCGGTTCAGGCAGCGGTCCGGAGTTGCCGATGCAAGTGGTGCAGCCGTAACCCACCAGTGAAAACCCGAGCTGGTCGAGGTACTGCGTCAGCCCGGCGGCCTTGTAGTAATCGGTGACCACTTTCGACCCCGGTGCCAATGAGCTTTTCACCCACGGCTTGCGGGTCAGGCCTTTTTCCACGGCTTTTTTCGCCAGCAGGCCGGCGGCCATCATCACGCTCGGGTTGGAGGTGTTGGTGCAGGAGGTGATCGCGGCAATCACCACGGCGCCGTTTTTCAGGCGATAGGTGTGGCCGTCGTACTCGTAATCCGTTTCGCCGACCAAGTCGGCATTGCCCACGGCGACACCGCCGCCGCCCTCGCTTTCAAGACGTCCTTCTTCCTTGCTGGTGGGTTTGAACTGCAAGTCGAGGAAGTCGCTGAACGCCTGGCCGACATTCGGCAGCGAGACGCGGTCCTGCGGGCGTTTCGGCCCGGCGAGGCTGGCTTCGACGCTGCCCATGTCCAGCGCCAGGCTGTCGGTGAACACCGGTTCCTGACCGGGCAGGCGCCACAGGCCCTGAGCCTTAGTGTAGGCCTCGACCAGTTTCACCACTTCAGGCGGACGGCCGGACAGGCGCAGGTAGTCCAGCGTCACGTCATCCACCGGGAAGAAGCCGCAGGTCGCGCCATATTCCGGGGCCATGTTGGCGATGGTTGCGCGGTCGGCCAGCGGCAGGTCGGCGAGGCCGTCTCCATAGAACTCGACGAATTTGCCGACCACGCCTTTCTTGCGCAGCATCTGGGTGACGGTCAGCACCAGGTCGGTGGCGGTGATGCCTTCCTTTAGTTTGCCGGTAAGTTTGAAACCAATCACTTCCGGAATCAGCATCGACACCGGCTGCCCGAGCATCGCCGCTTCCGCCTCGATCCCGCCGACGCCCCAGCCGAGTACGCCGAGGCCGTTGATCATGGTGGTGTGGGAGTCGGTGCCGACCAGGGTGTCGGGGAAGGCATAAGTGCGGCCGTCTTCGTCCTTGGTCCACACCGTGCGTCCGAGGTATTCGAGGTTGACCTGGTGGCAGATCCCGGTGCCCGGCGGCACCACGCTGAAGTTATCGAAGGCGCTCTGGCCCCAGCGCAGGAAGGCGTAGCGTTCGCCGTTGCGCTGCATTTCGATGTCGACGTTCTGTTCGAAGGCGCTGGCGCTGGCGAACTTGTCGACCATCACCGAGTGGTCGATCACCAGATCCACCGGTGACAGCGGGTTGATCCGCTGCGGATCACCACCGGCCTTGGCCATGGCGGCGCGCATCGCGGCCAGATCGACCACGGCGGGTACGCCGGTAAAGTCCTGCATCAGCACGCGGGCCGGGCGGTACTGGATTTCCCGGTCGGAGCGGCGCTCCTTGAGCCACGCGGCAAGCGCCTTGAGGTCGGCGCCGGTGACGGTTTTTTCATCTTCCCAGCGCAGCAGGTTTTCCAGCAGGACTTTCAGCGACATCGGCAGCCTGTCGAGATCGCCCAAGGTCTTGGCGGCATCCGGCAGGCTGAAATAGTGGTAAGTCTTGTCATCGACTTTCAGGGTTTTCAGTGAATTCAGACTATCGAGGGACGGCATTACGATCACTCCTTTGAGTCCGCACGGCTACGGACTGAGGGGACGGGCAGAGCTATCAACGTAGCCCTGTTTTCAGTAGCTGGCTAATAACTGGACTCTATGGGCAAGTCCAAGGTTCCGACATGGGCTATCATGCGCCGGTTTTCGTGACAGGCTTTGCTTCAACGCAGGGTCTGGGCATCGCGCAGGGGATGAATGATCGCCCTCTGCCCAGGAGTAAGAATGAACACCCTATTCATGCATTGCCGGCCAGGCTTCGAAGGCGAAGTCTGCTCGGAGATTTCCGACCTCGCCGCCCAACTCAACGTGGCCGGCTATGCCAAGGCCAAACCGGCCACCGCTTGCGCCGAGTTCGTCTGCACCGAAGAAGATGGCGCCGAGCGCCTGATGCGCGGCCAGCGTTTCGCTGAGCTGATCTTCCCGCGCCAGTGGGCGCGCGGGTTTTTCATCGATCTGCCGGAAAACGACCGCATCAGCGTGATCCTCGCGCACATGGCTGAATTCCCGGTGTGCGGCAGCCTGTGGCTGGAAGTCGTCGACACCAACGACGGCAAGGAATTGTCGAATTTCTGCAAGAAGTTCGAAGGCCCACTGCGCAAGGCGCTGACCGGCGCCGGCAAACTGGTGGAGGACGCGAGCAAGCCGCGCCTGCTGCTGACCTTCAAGAGCGGTCGTGAGGTGTTTCTCGGTCTGGCCGACGCCGGCAACTCGGCGATGTGGCCGATGGGCATTCCGCGCCTGAAGTTCCCACGCGAGGCGCCGAGCCGTTCGACCCTGAAACTGGAAGAGGCCTGGCACCACTTCATCCCCCGCGATCAGTGGGAAGATCGCCTGCACAGCGACATGACCGGCGTCGACCTCGGCGCTGCGCCGGGCGGCTGGACCTGGCAACTGGTCAATCGCGGCATGCTGGTGACCGCCATCGACAACGGCCCGATGGCTGAAAGCCTGATGGACACCGGTCTGGTGCAGCACTTGATGGCTGACGGTTTCACTTTCAAACCGAAGCAACCGGTGGACTGGATGGTCTGCGACATCGTCGAGAAACCGGCGCGCAACGCCGCGATGCTCGAAGAGTGGATCGGCGAGGGGCATTGTCGGGAAGCAGTGGTCAACCTCAAGCTGCCGATGAAGCAGCGTTACGCCGAAGTGAAGCGCTTGCTCGAGCGTATCGCCGACGGTTTCAAGGCCCGTGGGATCAAGGTCGACATCGGTTGCAAGCAGCTGTACCACGACCGTGAGGAAGTGACCTGCCATCTGCGCCGCCATGACGTGAAGAAAGCCAAAGCCCGCTGAGCGCACGACAGGTGACCGAACACCCGGCATTGGGCGACAATGCCGGCCAGTTTCAGGAGTGAATCATGAGTGAAATGATCGATACGCCGGTCGACGGCACCCTCGATGCTACGGGCCTCAACTGCCCGGAGCCGGTGATGATGCTGCACCAGCACATCCGTGACCTGGTGCCCGGCGGCCTGCTCAAGGTGATCGCCACCGACCCGTCGACCCGCCGCGACATCCCCAAGTTCTGCGTGTTTCTCGACCATGAACTGGTGGGGCAGCACGAAGAAGCCGGGACCTATCTCTATTGGATCCGCAAGAAGTCCGGTTGATCGCAAGGCAAAAAACAGACCTGCAAATGCAGGTCTTTTTTTATGGCCGGTCAGCCCATCGAACGGCTGATGCGAATGCGTTTGCGTGCGCTGCGCGTCAGGCGGATCGACAGCATCAGCGCCGCGCAGCTGAGGCCGACGATCAAACCTTCCCACAAGCCGCTCGGGCCGCGTGGCTCGCCGAGCCAGTCGGTCAGGCCGAGGGCGTAACCCACCGGCAGACCGATGCCCCAATAGGCGAACAGGGTCAGGATCATCGTCACCCGGGTGTCCTGATACCCGCGCAGGGCGCCGGCGGCGGTAACCTGAATCGCGTCGGAAAACTGGAACAGCGCCGAGTACACGATCAGCATCGCCGCGATGTGAATCACCATCGGGTCAGAGGTATAGATCGCCGCAATGTGTTCGCGCATCAGCAGCATCATGCTCGCCGACAGGCAGGCGTAAGCCAGTGCAGTGCCCATGCCGACGCCCGCCGCGAATCGCGCTTCACGGGGTTCTTCACGGCCCAGGGCCTGGCCGACCCGCACGGTCACGGCCATGCCCAGCGAGTACGGAATCATGAACACCAGCGAGCTGACGTTCAGTGCGATCTGGTGCCCGGCCACCACCGTGGCGCCGAGGCTGCCGATCAGCAGCGCGATCACCGCGAAGATGCTCGACTCGGCAAACACCGCGACGCCGATCGGCAGACCGATGGCCAGCAAACGCTTGATCACCGCCCATTGCGGCCAGTCGAAGCGGCTGAACAGTTCGCTCGATTTGTAGGCCGGCGCCCAGCGCTCATAACCGGCCAGGCCCAGCGCCATCACCCACATCACGATCGCCGTGGCCCAGCCGCAACCGACGCCGCCCATGGCCGGCACGCCGAAGTGGCCATAAATGAACACGTAGTTCAGTGGAATGTTCAGCGCCAGACCGCACAGGCCAAGCACCATCGCCGGGCGGGTGCGACCGAGGCCGTCACTGGTGCAGCGCAGCACGTGATAGAAGGCCACCGCTGGCAGACCGCTGGCAATGCCGTGTAGGTACTGCATGCACGGGCCGATCAGTTCCGGATCGACTTTCATCAGATGCAGGATCGGTTCGGCGCTGAACAGCATGGAGGTTGCCATCAGGCCCACCACCAGTGCCAGCCACAGGGCCTGGCGCACGATCGGGCCGATTTCACTGTGGGTGCCGGCGCCGAAGCGCTGGGCGACTTTCGGCGTGGTGGCCAGCAAAGTGCCGGTCATCAGCAGGAACACCGGCACCCAGATCGAGTTGCCCAGCGCCACGGCCGCCAGATCCTTGGGTCCGACGCGCCCGGCCATCACCGCATCGACGAAGCCCATGGCGGTGGTCGCCAGTTGCGCGATCATGATCGGCAGGGCCAGGCCGAGCAGATTTTTCAGCTCCAGGCGAACCCGGGCAGGGCGGTTGAGGGAAACGGCGGCAGGGCGGTCAGTCACGGAATTCACAGGCAAAGCGTCCACAGGGGTTGATGCGCAAGGCCGGGCATTCTACGCCGCTGACGTAACGGTCAGGAAAAATCCTCTGTTGCGTATTTGTAATCGAGGCGCCTCATCAAGAAATCACAGCCTGCTGGCTCATCGCAGTCCCAGCGCCTACACTGCCGATCCGCCCAAGGAGCCCCGCCATGCTGATTGTTGCCGACGAAAATATCCCGCTGCTCGATGCCTTTTTTGCCGGTTTCGGCGAGATCCGCCGGGTTTCGGGCCGTTCCATCGACCGGGCCACGGTCGAACACGCCGATGTGCTGCTGGTGCGCTCGGTGACCAACGTCAACCGCGCACTGCTCGAAGGCAGCAAGGTGCGTTTTGTCGGCACCTGCACCATCGGCACCGATCATCTGGATCTCGATTACTTCAGCGAGGCCGGCATCACCTGGTCCAGCGCACCCGGCTGCAATGCCCGGGGCGTGGTCGATTACGTGCTTGGCAGTCTGATGACCCTGGCTGAAATCGAAGGCGTCGATTTGCGTGAGCGCACTTACGGCTTGATCGGTGCCGGTGAAGTCGGCGGTCGCCTGATCAAGGTGTTGAAAGGTCTGGGTTGGAACGTGAAAGTCTGCGACCCGCCACGTCAGGCGGCCGAGGGCGGCGACTATGTCAGCCTGGAGCAGATCATCGCGCAGTGCGATGTGATCAGCCTGCATACCCCGCTGACCCGCAGCGGCGACGGCGCGACCTGGCATTTGTTCGACGAGCAGCGTTTGCAGCAGCTCAAGCCTGGCGCCTGGCTGATCAACGCGGCGCGCGGTCCGGTGGTGGATAACGCCGCGTTGCGCGAAGTGCTGCTGGAGCGTGAAGACCTGCAAGCGGTGCTCGATGTCTGGGAGGCCGAACCGCAAGTCGATGTGGCGCTGGCTGAACTCTGTGTACTGGCAACGCCGCACATCGCCGGTTATAGCCTCGATGGCAAACAGCGCGGCACGGCGCAGATCTATCAGGCGTACTGCGAATTTATTGGTGAGCCCGCCAGCATTCAACTCGGTGATCTGCTGCCGGCGCCGTGGTTGTCGGAAGTTTCCCTGCATGCCGACAGCGATCCGGCTTGGGCGCTGGCGATGTTGTGCCGCGGTGTGTACGACCCGCGCCGGGACGATGCGGATTTCCGTCGTACGCTGCTGGGCAGTGTCGGTGAGCAACGCGCCGCGTTTGATGTGCTGCGCAAACAGTATCCTTCGCGACGCGAAATCGAAGGCTTGAAGGTGCGGATCGAGGGGGATTCGCCCGTCTTGCGCCAGATCGTGACCGCGCTGGGGGCTGTGGCGGTATAAACAGCGGGCAGAAAAAAACCGGCCTGCAGGGGCCGGGTCAGGAAGACGGTGGCGATATCACTTTTGTTCGGCAGGCTTGACCAATCGCTTCTCCAGTTCGCGGCAGGCGTCCTGGATCATGTCTTCAGTGATTGGCACTTCGCGCCCATCCTTATCGATGATCGAGCAACCCAGAGGTTGGCCGGGCTTGGTGCGGATCACTTCAATTTTGTCATCGCTGCTGTGTTGCAAGGACATGGCCTGTCTCCTCATCAGGTTGTGTGCCTAGATTAAAACCGTCAGGTGACCAGGCTGTGACAACTCCCTGCGGTCGGTCCGGAACGGCATCTCCACTCAAACAGAAATGACCGTCTGTCTCAACCCGGACCTTAGACCAATAGCGTCTAGGGGGTAGTCTTGCCGGTCATAATTAACCTGACTCATTGTGATTTGCAGAGTTCCACCCCATTTGACTCTGTAGGCTGGCCCTATCCATCAGCACACGACGTGAACCTGAATGATCTCGATGCTTTCCTCGCGCCACCGCCGGGCCTTGCGCCTGACCAGTTCTTTCCTTGCCCCTTATCGCTGGCCGGCCTTTGGCGCGCTGCTGGCACTGATCGTCACGGCCGGCATCACCCTGTCGATGGGGCAGGGCATCAAGTTGCTGGTCGATCAAGGCTTCATGACCCAGTCGCCGCACTTGCTCAATCAATCCATCGGCCTGTTCATGCTGTTGGTGGTTGGCCTAGCGGTCGGCACCTTTGCGCGGTTTTATCTGGTGTCCTGGATCGGTGAGCGCGTGGTGGCGGATATCCGCCGGCAGGTGTTCAACCATCTGGTGTACCTGCACCCCGGATTCTACGAAGACAATCGCAGTTCGGAAATCCAGTCACGATTGACCGCTGACACCACATTGCTGCAATCGGTGATCGGCTCGTCGCTGTCGCTGTTCCTGCGTAATCTGCTGATGGTCATTGGCGGTGTCGTGTTGCTGTTCATCACCAACCCCAAACTCACCAGCATCGTGGTGATCGCACTGCCGCTGGTGATTGCGCCGATCCTGATTTTCGGCCGTCGCGTGCGCAACCTCTCCCGGCTGAGTCAGGACCGGATCGCCGACATTGGCAGCTACGTCTCGGAAACCCTCGGCCAGATCAAGACCGTACAGGCCTACAACCATCAGGTGCAGGATGAACAGCGTTTCGCCAGCACCGTCGAGCAGGCGTTCGAGACCGCGCGCAAACGGATTTTCCAGCGGGCCTGGCTGATCACGCTGGTAATCGTGCTGGTGCTCGGCGCCGTCGCGGTGATGTTGTGGGTCGGCGGCATGGACGTGATCGCGGGACGGATTTCGGCGGGTGAACTGGCGGCGTTCGTGTTTTACAGCCTGATTGTTGGCAGTGCGTTTGGCACGTTGAGCGAAGTAATTGGCGAGTTGCAGCGAGCGGCCGGCGCCGCGGAGCGAATTGCGGAACTGCTGCGTTCGGAGAACATTATTCAGCCACCGACCACAGGGTTGGTGACGTTGCCGGGGCGGGTCAAAGGCGAGCTGGAATTACAGGATGTGCGTTTTTCCTACCCTTCGCGTCCCGAAAGTCTTGCCGTCGATGGCTTGAGTCTGAAGATCAACGCCGGAGAAACCCTCGCGCTTGTAGGACCGTCCGGCGCGGGCAAGTCCACGGTGTATGACCTGCTGCTGCGTTTCTACGATCCCCGGGAAGGGCGGATCCTGATCGATGGCGTGCCGCTGACGAGCCTTGATCCGCTGGACTTGCGTCGCTGCTTCGCGCTGGTCTCGCAAACCCCGGCGCTGTTCTTCGGCAGTGTCGAAGAGAACATTCGCTACGGCTGCCCGACCGCCACGCTGGAGCAGGTGCGGGAGGCGGCCAGAATCGCCCACGCCCACGACTTCATCGAACAGATGCCCGACGGCTACCAGACCCATCTGGGCGACGGTGGCCTCGGCCTGTCAGGCGGACAACGCCAGCGCCTGGCCATTGCCCGGGCGTTGCTGGTCGACGCGCCGATCCTGCTGCTCGACGAAGCCACCAGCGCCCTCGATGCCCAAAGCGAACACCTGATCCAGCAAGCGCTGCCGAGCCTGATGCAAAACCGCACCACGCTGGTCATCGCCCACCGGTTGGCCACGGTGAAAAACGCCGACCGGATCGCGGTGATGGATCAGGGCAAACTGGTGGCGATTGGTACGCATCAGGAGCTGATTGCGAGCAATCCGCTCTATGCGCGGCTGGCGGCGTTGCAGTTCAGTGATGGTCATCAGGCTTTGACCGACCAAGTAACCGACTAAGTAACCGACCTAGTAGAGCGCCATAAAAAATGCCCGCATCTCTTGATGCGGGCATTTTTGTTTACGTCGATCTATCGGCGATACGCGCCCCGATCACTGATCGTCGAAATACCGCTCATGCCAGTCCACCAGCGGCTGTGGCGAGTTGAGTTTCTGGCCGTAGATCACCGAATAGGACAACACGTTCTGTACGTACTGGCGGGTTTCGTCGAACGGGATGCTTTCCACCCACACGTCGAAGCTCAGGTGGTCTGCGCCGCGCAGCCATTGGCGCACGCGGCCGGGGCCGGCGTTGTAGGCGGCGGAGGCGAGTACGCGGTTGCCGTTGAACTGGCTGTGCACCTGGCTCAGATAGGCGGCGCCGAGCTGGATGTTTTTATCCGGATCCAGCACTTGCTGCGGCGAGGCCAACGGAATGCTGAACTTGCGCGCGGTTTCCTTGGCGGTGCCGGGCATCAGTTGCATCAGGCCGCTGGCGCCGACGCTGGAGCGGGCGTCGTCCATGAACGCACTTTCCTGGCGGGTGATGGCGAACACCCAGCTCGAATGCAGGCCGCGCACCTTGGCTTCGCGTACCAGAGTGTCGCGGTGAGCCATCGGGAACCGGATGTCCAGATCATCCCAGTACTGCGCCTGACTGATGGTGCGGATAGCCGGGAAGTACCATTTCAGGTCGTAGGCCAGTTTTGCCTGGGCGACCATCTCGTCGCGGTTGAAATGCCGGCTGACGTGATACCACTCGCGGCGACCGTCGACGATCTGCCCACGGGCGTGGAACTCCAGTGCACGACGTACGCCAGGGGTGTTGCGCACTTTGTTGATCAGCGTCTGACTGAGCACCAGCGGCTTGTTGTTCAGCGAGTACGGCGATTGCGAGCGGTCAGCGGCGAGGAAGCCGTAGAAATCACGTTCCCGCGACAGGTTCTTGTACAGCGTCTGTGCTTCCGGGTTCTGCGGTTGCGCCAGTTCCAGGCTGCGGGCCTGCCAGTAGCGCCAGCGGTTGGTGGTGGCCAGGTCCTGTGGCAAACGGCGGGTCAGTTGGTAGGCGTCATCCCAGCGCGCCAGACGCAACAACAGACGCAGGCGCCATTCGGACACAGTGTTGTCGCGCAGCTCCGGGTCGTACTTGGTCATCACGTCCAGCGCGCGGCTGTCGAAGCGGCGGGCCAGCGTCAGGCCGATTTCCCGGGCGATCGCGACTTTTTCATCCCGGGAGAAATGCATGCTGCTGGCATAACCGTCGAGCAGGGCCATGGCCTTGTCCGGGTCCTGACGCGCGAGGCGGCGCAGGCCGAGGCTGACCACGTCCGACATCGGTTCATCGGCCGGCGTGAAGCGCGAAGGCTGGTTGAGCAGTTCCGGTTTCTGCGCCACGTCCACCAGCAGGCGGCCGCGCGGGGCGAGTGTGGTCAGGCCATTGACCAGGCTGTTGGCCAGTGGGTAGTTGCGGTGCTGGGCGGCGAGTTTGGCGCGTTCCCAGCGTTTCTGTTCGGTCAACTGACCTTCGGCGGCCCACATGCCGAACAGCGCATCACAGGCGGCGGGCTGGGATTTGCCGGTCAGCCACAGCTTCTCGGCGTTGGCGTAGCCCTCGGCCTTCTTGTTGTGGCTGATCTGGTACTGCGCGTTGAGGCAGTCCAGTTCGGTGAAATTCAGTTTGGGGTCGTAATACTTGACGAACGTCGCCCAGTCGCCGCGATCGGCCAGCCAGCGCAGCCAGCGCAGTTTCATCCAGTTGGCCTGGGGCAAGTCACCGTGTTCGGCGAGGAATTTTTCGATCTCCGCGTTGCTGGCGGTTTTCAGCCGGGCGGTCAGCTCGTCGTAGGCGAGGTACGGCTCCAGCGGATAATCGGCGAGGGCCTGGCTGTAACGGAAATACGGGCCGCTGTCGCCTTTGGCCAGGGCACGCTTGGCTTCATCGTAATACTGGCGTTGGGTGGACAGGTCCACCGCCTGGGCGGATTGAACGGCAGCGGCGGAAAGCAGCAAACATGACAAAACACTGAAGAGGCGACTGCGCATGAGACATCCGGGCAGAGAAATCATGACAAGTGCCGGCTCAAGGCCGGCACTGAATTGCCTGTAGCTTAGCCTTTTGCCAGCAAGGGGCGAAAGCTTTGCCGGCCTTGCAGCACAAGTTCGCAACAATTGTTGTGCAGAGTGCGTCAGCGGCGAAATTGCCGGCCTGTTCGGGCCTCGATTCAGGTAGAATGCGCGCCCGGTTTTTGGAGAAGCTCATGACCCTGCTCAAATTCAGCGATGTGTCCCTTGCATTCGGCGCGATGCCGTTGTTGGACAAGGTGTCCTGGCAGATCGCCCGTGGTGAGCGGGTGTGCATCATCGGCCGCAACGGCACTGGCAAATCCAGCATGATGAAACTGGTCAAGGGCGACCAGAAGCCTGATGACGGCTCGGTGTGGCGTGCCCCCGGTCTGAAAATCGGTGAATTGCCGCAGGAATTGCCGCTGGCCGACGAGCGGACTGTGTTCGACGTGGTCGCCGAAGGTCTCGACGGCGTTGGCGCCTTGCTCGCCGAATACCATCACCTGAGCCAGAACATCGTCACCGATGCCGATCTGGACAAGCTGATGCACGTTCAGCACGACCTCGAAGCCCGCGATGGCTGGCGCTTGCAGACCCTGGTCGACAGCACCCTGAGCCGCCTGCAACTGCCGGCCGACAAGACCCTCGCCGAACTGTCCGGCGGCTGGCGTCGTCGTGTGTTGCTGGCGCAGGCGCTGGTGTCCGAACCGGATCTGCTGCTGCTCGACGAACCGACCAACCACCTGGACATCGGTGCGATTGCCTGGCTTGAAGAAGCGCTGAAGGATTTCCAGGGCGCTGTGCTGTTCATCACGCACGACCGTTCCTTCCTGCAAAACCTTGCCACCCGCATCCTCGAACTGGATCGCGGTGGCCTGATCGACTGGAACGGCGACTACGCCAGTTTCCTCGTCCATAAAGAAGCCGCACTGGCTGCCGAAGAAACCGCGAACGCGCTGTTCGACAAGCGTCTGGCCCAGGAAGAAGTGTGGATTCGCCAGGGCATCAAGGCTCGTCGTACCCGTAACGAAGGCCGCGTCCGTGCCCTGAAAGCATTGCGTGTTGAGCGCAGCGAGCGTCGCGAGCGCACCGGCAAGGCCAACATCCAGCTGGAAACAGCGGAGAAGTCCGGCAAGCAGGTGATGGTGCTGGATAACGTGAGCTTCGCGCATCCGGGCGGTCCGTTCCTGATCCGCGATTTCTCCATGGTGCTGCAACGCGGCGACCGGATCGGCCTGCTCGGCGCCAACGGTACCGGCAAGACTACCCTGCTGAAACTGATGCTCAGCGGTCTGCAACCGACCAGCGGCAAAGTGGAAGAGGGCACCAAGATCGACGTGGCCTACTTCGACCAGTTGCGTCATCAGCTGGATCTGGAAAAAACCGTGATCGATAACGTCGCCGAAGGTCGCGACTTCATCGATATCGACGGCCAGAGTCGCCACGTGTTGAGCTACCTCGGCGACTTCCTGTTCAGCCCGCAGCGTGCCCGCACGCCGGTGAAGGCGTTGTCCGGTGGCGAGCGTGCGCGTCTGTTGCTGGCCAAATTGTTCAGCAAGCCGGCGAACCTGCTGGTACTCGACGAACCGACCAACGACCTCGACGTGGAAACCCTCGAGCTGCTCGAAGAAGTGCTGCTGACCTTCAACGGCACCGTGCTGATGGTCAGCCACGACCGGGCATTCCTCGACAACGTGGTCACCAGCACCCTGGTCTTCGAAGGTGAAGGCAAGGTTCGCGAATACGTCGGCGGCTATCAGGACTGGATCCGTCAGGGCGGTTCGCCGCGTCTGCTGGGCGTGACGGAAAGCAAATCCGGCAAGGCTGACCTGAACTCGGCGGTGGTCACTGCTGAGCCGGCTCCGGTTGCCGCACCTGTTGCTGCGGCCCCGGCTGCGAAGAAGAAGCTGAGCTACAAGCTTCAACGCGAGCTGGAAGCCTTGCCGGGCGATATCGACGCCAAAGAGCAGCAGATTGCTGCTGTCGAGGCTGAAATGGCTGAGGCCGGTTTCTATCAGCGTCCGCCGGCCGAGACGGCCAAGGTCATTGCTTCTCTGGAGCAATTGCAGGCGGAGCTGGATGCCTTGGTCGAGCGCTGGGCCGAGCTCGACGCCTGATTGATTCCAGGCATGAAAAAGCCCGGCGTCCAGTGATGGGCGCCGGGCTTTTCAGCTTTTCATAAGTGACTGGTATCAGCGTTTGACCAGGTGCACCGCCAACACATCGCATGGTGCGCCGTGCAGCACGTCATTGGCGGTCGAGCCCAGCAACAATGCAAGACCATGCCGGCCGTGACTGCCGACCACGATCAGGTCGCACTGCTGTTCCTTGGCAAAATGGTGGATTTCCTGACGTGGCTGGCCATAGGTCAGGTGGCAGTTGGCGCCTTCGAGCTCGGTGTACTTGTGCTTCAGGCGTTCGAGTCGTTCCTTGGCCTGGTCGAACTGCTGTTGTTGCAGTTGTGACAGATCCATCGGCACGTCACCGCCGAAGGCCATGGCCATCGGTTCAACGATATGCACCAGCGACAGCTTGGCGCCATTGCTCACCGACAGCTCTCGGGCGCGGTGGATCACAGGGTCGCACTCTTCGGTCAGATCTACGGCGACCAGGATATGGTGGTAGGGCATGAGGTGCTCCTCGTGAGGGATCAATATTGGTAAGTATGGCTGGTTTCAAGCGCATTGGTTCCAAAGTGACGCAATGGGCTCATCAGGATTCGGGAGTAGAGATATGACGGTCTGGCTGGTGGTGTCAATCCTGCTGGTGGTGTTGAGTCCGCTGGCGTGGTTGCGCCCGTCCCGTGCACAGAGTGGCCGGATAGCCTTGCGTACGGAGGCCCGGCGTATCGGGCTGGCCATGCAGCTGGCACCTCAGGAATGGCCGCACTGGCTGTCTCAGGAACCGCCAAACCCGTGCGCGCAATACCATCGGCCACGCCGTGGCAAGCAGCCGGCGTGCTGGACGTACTGGCAGAAATCACCGGGAGTGTGGGTCAATCAGTGGCAGGAAGTCTGTGAAGATCCACTGTTGCTGAATCATTTCGAAAAATTGCCGGGCAATGTTTTCAAGGTCGAGGCGGACAAGCAGATGATCGCCCTCTATTGGGGCGAGAAGGGTGAAGCATCGGTTTTGCTGGACATTGATGCCACGCTGAAAGCGCTGGCATGATTAGCGGAATTTTCGCGCTGCAACGGCGCGAAATGTCCGGCAGACGAGCAATAAAAAGCCCGACATGATTCATCGGGCGGGGTTGGCCAGGCAGGCCGGAAAGTCTTTTTGGCGTTGAATCGGGTGATCCGGTCAACAAACGTGCGCCTGTTTTCCTTCGTAGTCCAGCCAGCGTAGCCTGTTAAACAAGGCGTGCCGTGAATTAGGGCGACTTTTCTAACTATTAATCTTATGAATGCCCTCACATGCAAGCGTGTGTGGCCGGGCTGCGTCCTACAGAAATGACCGCAAAGTCGCATTTCAACCCGTATTTAGGGCGATTGACAATTGTCGGAAATTCCGTGAAGGTGGCGTACCCAAATCAAACGGGCGTATGAATTGAGCGTTTGTATTGCAGACTGCTCCTACAGAATCCCGACTATCGCGTTGGCGGGTGTGCCGGGTGGATTGGTGTCAGCATTGACGAAAAAGCGTCCTGCCGAGCCATTCGCCTGCGTCCGACGTGTACTGTTCAGCTTCCATATCGTGGAGATCAGTTGATGATTTACGAAGGTAAAGCCATCACGGTTAAAGCTCTTGAAAGTGGCATCGTCGAATTGAAATTCGACCTCAAGGGTGAGTCCGTCAACAAGTTCAACCGTCTTACCCTGAACGAACTGCGTCAGGCCGTAGACACCATCAAGGCAGATGCTTCGATCAAGGGCGTGATCGTCAGCAGTGGCAAGGACGTGTTCATCGTCGGCGCCGACATCACCGAATTTGTCGACAACTTCAAGCTGCCGGATGCCGAGCTGGTTGCTGGCAATCTCGAAGCCAACAAGATCTTCAGCGATTTCGAAGACCTCAACGTTCCGACCGTCGCCGCGATCAATGGCATCGCTTTGGGCGGGGGGCTGGAAATGTGCCTGGCAGCGGACTACCGCGTCATGTCGACCAAGGCCAAGATCGGTCTGCCGGAAGTCAAACTGGGCATCTACCCTGGCTTCGGCGGCACCGTGCGTCTGCCGCGCCTGATCGGTGCCGACAACGCCATCGAGTGGATTGCCGCCGGCAAGGAAAACCGTCCTGAAGACGCGCTGAAAGTCGGCGCCGTCGATGCCGTGGTTGCACCGGAAAAACTGCAGGATGCTGCCCTTGAACTGATCAAGCGCGCCATTTCCGGCGAGTTCGACTACAAGGCCAAGCGCCAGCCGAAGCTGGAAAAGCTCAAGCTGAACGCCATTGAACAAATGATGGCTTTCGAAACCGCCAAAGGTTTCGTGGCTGGCCAGGCGGGCCCGAACTACCCGGCCCCGGTCGAAGCGATCAAGACCATCCAGAAAGCCGCGAATTTCGGTCGTGACAAGGCGCTGGAAGTCGAAGCCGCAGGTTTCGTGAAACTGGCCAAGACCTCTGCCGCGCAGAGCTTGATCGGTCTGTTCCTGAACGATCAGGAACTGAAGAAAAAGGCCAAGGCCTACGACGAAATCGCCAAGGATGTGAAGCAGGCTGCCGTACTGGGCGCTGGCATCATGGGTGGCGGTATCGCCTATCAGTCGGCTTCCAAAGGTACGCCGATCCTGATGAAGGACATCAACGAGCACGGCATCGAGCAAGGTCTGGCTGAAGCCGCCAAGCTGCTGGTCGGTCGCGTTGATAAAGGCCGCATGACCGCCGCGAAAATGGCTGAAGTGCTCAACGGCATTCGTCCGACCCTGTCCTACGGCGATTTCGGTCACGTTGACCTGGTCGTTGAAGCCGTGGTCGAGAACCCGAAGGTCAAGCAAGCCGTTCTGGCGGAAGTCGAAGACAAGGTCAAAGAGGACACCATCCTCGCGTCCAACACCTCGACCATTTCCATCAGCCTGCTGGCCAAGGCCCTCAAGCGTCCGGAAAACTTCGTCGGCATGCACTTCTTCAACCCGGTGCACATGATGCCGCTGGTGGAAGTGATCCGTGGCGAGAAGTCGAGCGAGCTGGCAATCGCCACCACCGTTGCCTACGCCAAGAAAATGGGCAAGAACCCGATCGTCGTCAACGACTGCCCGGGCTTCCTGGTCAACCGCGTACTGTTCCCGTACTTCGGCGGTTTCGCCAAACTGGTCAGCGCCGGTGTGGACTTCGTCCGTATCGACAAGATCATGGAAAAATTCGGCTGGCCGATGGGCCCGGCGTACCTGATGGACGTGGTCGGTATCGACACCGGTCACCACGGTCGTGACGTGATGGCCGAAGGCTTCCCGGATCGCATGAAGGACGACCGTCGTTCGGCCATCGACGTGCTTTACGAAGCCAAGCGTCTGGGCCAGAAGAACGGCAAGGGCTTCTATGCCTACGAGGCCGACAAGAAAGGCAAGCAGAAGAAAGTCGCCGATCCGTCGGTACTGGAAGTACTCAAGCCGATCGTCTACGAGCAGCGCGAAGTCACTGACGAAGACATCATCAACTGGATGATGATCCCGCTGTGCCTGGAAACCGTGCGTTGCCTGGAAGACGGCATCGTCGAAACCGCCGCCGAAGCCGACATGGGTCTGGTCTACGGTATTGGTTTCCCTCCATTCCGTGGCGGTGCGCTGCGCTACATCGACTCGATCGGTGTTGCCGAGTTCGTTGCCCTGGCCGACCAGTACGCTGATTTGGGCGCGCTGTACCACCCGACCGCGAAGCTGCGCGAAATGGCCAAGAACGGCCAGAGCTTCTTCGGTTAAGCGCCCCCAACTAGAGTGAGAGTGAACTTATGAGCTTGAATCCTAGAGACGTCGTGATTGTCGACTTCGGTCGTACTCCGATGGGCCGCTCCAAGGGCGGCATGCACCGCAACACCCGCGCCGAAGACATGTCGGCGCACCTGATCAGCAAATTGCTGGAACGCAACACCAAGGTCGATCCTGCCGAAGTCGAGGACGTGATCTGGGGCTGCGTCAACCAGACCCTGGAGCAGGGCTGGAACATCGCGCGCATGGCGTCGCTGATGACCCAGATCCCGCATACTTCGGCCGGCCAGACCGTCAGCCGTCTGTGCGGCTCGTCGATGAGCGCGCTGCACACAGCGGCGCAAGCGATCATGACCGGCAACGGTGACGTGTTCGTGGTTGGCGGCGTCGAGCATATGGGTCACGTGAGCATGATGCACGGTGTCGATCCGAACCCGCACATGTCCCTGTACGCGGCGAAAGCCTCGGGCATGATGGGCCTGACCGCTGAAATGCTGGGCAAAATGCACGGCATCACTCGCGAACAGCAGGACGCCTTTGGCGTGCGTTCCCACCAGTTGGCCCACAAGGCGACTGTGGAAGGCAAGTTCAAGGACGAAATCATCCCGATGCAGGGTTACGACGAGAACGGTTTCCTGAAAACCTTCAACTATGACGAAACCATTCGTCCGGAAACCACCCTGGAAAGTCTGGCGGCTCTGAAGCCGGCGTTCAATCCAAAGGGCGGCACCGTGACGGCCGGTACTTCGTCGCAGATCACCGATGGTGCTTCGTGCATGATCGTGATGTCGGCACAGCGCGCACAGGACCTGGGCATCCAGCCTATGGCGGTGATTCGCTCGATGGCGGTAGCGGGTGTGGACCCGGCGATCATGGGCTATGGTCCGGTTCCGGCTACTCAGAAAGCACTGAAACGTGCCGGCCTGGGTATCAACGATATCGACTTCTTCGAGCTCAACGAAGCGTTCGCCGCACAGGCCCTGCCAGTGCTGAAAGACCTGAAAGTGCTCGACAAGATGAATGAGAAGGTTAACCTGCACGGCGGCGCGATCGCCCTGGGTCACCCGTTCGGTTGCTCCGGTGCCCGTATTTCCGGCACCTTGCTGAACGTGATGAAGCAGAATGGCGGCACCTTCGGGGTGGCCACCATGTGCATTGGCCTCGGCCAAGGCATCTCCACCGTCTTCGAACGCGTTTAAGCGTCTCGTCGATGGAAGCCGGGGCCAAGTGCCCCGGTTTTTGTTTTTGCGGATTTATTTTGTTTTTATTTTGAAAATATTTGAGTGAGGGCCAAAGCATGCCGATACAACCTGGGCTCTACCAACATTACAAAGGTCCGCAGTACCGCGTATTCAGTGTCGCGCGGCATTCCGAGACCGAAGAAGAAGTCGTCTTTTACCAAGCCCTGTATGGCGATTACGGCTTTTGGGTACGTCCCTTGAGCATGTTCCTGGAGTCCGTCGAGGTTGACGGCGAGCAGGTCCCACGCTTTGCTTTGGTGCAAGCCGAACCGAGCCTTTTTTCGAAGCCGTAAGGCGAGTGCGCGCAAAACCCTGCGCTTGACCTCACCTTGCAGCCACTATATATAGCGGTGCCGCGTCAGGCGCCAACCGCCTTTCACTTCTAGAATTCAGGAATTTTCTGATCCATGGGCAAATCGCTGGTCATTGTGGAATCCCCGGCTAAGGCCAAGACCATCAACAAGTATCTGGGCAACCAATACGTGGTGAAGTCGAGTATCGGCCATATCCGAGACCTGCCCACCAGCGGTTCGGCTAGCGCCAGCAAGGAGCCAGCCGCCAAGCGCGGCAAGGCTGCTGCGGGCGAAGCGCCAGCGCTGTCGCCGAAAGAGAAGGCGCGCAAGCAGCTGGTCTCGCGTATGGGGGTCGATCCCGAACACGGCTGGAAAGCCAAGTACGAGATCCTCCCGGGCAAGGAAAAGGTCATCGAAGAGCTGCGCCGGCTCGCCAAGGATGCTGACACCATCTATCTCGCAACCGACTTGGACCGCGAGGGGGAAGCCATTGCCTGGCACCTGCGCGAAGCCATCGGTGGTGACGACAGCCGCTACAAGCGCGTGGTGTTCAACGAAATCACCAAGAAGGCGATTCAGGAAGCCTTCTCGGAGCCGGGCGAACTCGACATCGATCGAGTGAACGCGCAGCAAGCCCGTCGTTTCCTCGACCGCGTCGTCGGCTACATGGTCTCGCCGCTGCTGTGGGCCAAGATCGCCCGTGGCCTGTCCGCCGGTCGCGTGCAATCGGTTGCCGTGAAACTGGTGGTCGAGCGTGAGCGTGAAATCCGCGCGTTCAACCCGGAAGAGTACTGGGAAGTGCATGCCGATCTCGGCACCGCCAAAGGCTCGACCGTGCGTTTCGAAGTGGCTCGAGAGAAAGGCGAAGCCTTCAAGCCATTGAACGAAGCGCAGGCGACGGCCGCGCTGGAGAAGCTCAAGTCCTCCAGCTACAGCATCGTCAAGCGTGAAGACAAACCGACCAGCAGCAAGCCATCGGCACCGTTCATCACCTCCACACTGCAACAGGCCGCGAGCAACCGCTTGGGCTTCGGTGTGAAGAAAACCATGATGATGGCCCAGCGTCTCTACGAAGCCGGCTACATCACTTATATGCGTACCGACTCGACCAACCTCTCGGCTGATGCCGTGACGATGGCGCGCGATTACATCGAGACCGAGTTCGGCAAGAAGTATCTGCCGGAGTCGCCGAACGTCTACAGCAGCAAAGAAGGCGCACAAGAGGCTCACGAAGCGATTCGCCCTTCCGACGCCAACACCACACCAAGCAAGCTGGCTGGCATGGAGCGCGACGCTGAGCGCCTCTACGAGCTGATCTGGCGCCAGTTCCTGGCTTGCCAGATGTTGCCGGCGCAATACCTGTCGACCACTGTCAGCGTCGCTGCCGGCGATTTCGAGCTGCGCGCCAAGGGCCGCATCCTGAAGTTCGACGGTTACACCCGTGTGCTGCCGCAAATCACCAAACCTGGCGATGACGACGTTCTGCCCGACATGGCGCAGGGCGACGTGATGAAGCTGATCAAGCTCGATCCGTCCCAGCACTTCACCAAGCCGCCGGCCCGGTATTCGGAAGCCAGCCTGGTGAAGGAAATGGAAAAACGCGGCATCGGCCGTCCTTCGACCTATGCGGCGATCATCTCGACTATTCAGGATCGCGGCTACGTGACCCTGCACAACCGTCGTTTCTATTCGGAAAAGATGGGCGACATCGTTACCGAGCGTCTGTCGGAGAGCTTCTCCAATCTTATGGACTACGGTTTCACCGCCGGTATGGAAGAGAATCTCGATGACGTGGCTCAGGGCGAGCGCGACTGGAAAAACGTGCTGGATGAATTCTACGGCGACTTCAAGAAAAAACTTGAAGTAGCAGAGAATCCGGAAGCCGGCATGCGTGCCAATCAGCCGGTGATGACCGATATTCCGTGCACCACCTGCGGCCGTCCAATGCAGATCCGTACTGCATCGACCGGAGTGTTCCTCGGCTGCTCGGGTTACAGCCTGCCGCCGAAAGAGCGCTGCAAGGCGACCGTCAACCTGGTGCCGGGCGATGAAATCGCGGCTGATGACGAAGGTGAGTCGGAATCCCTGGTATTGCGCGGCAAGCACCGCTGCCCGATCTGCAGCACGGCTATGGACGCTTACCTGCTCGACGAGAAGCGCAAGCTGCACATCTGCGGTAACAACCCGGATTGCGCCGGCTACGAGATCGAAGAGGGCAGCTACCGCATCAAGGGCTACGAAGGGCCGAGCCTGGAATGCGATAAGTGCGGCAGCGAGATGCAGCTCAAGACCGGCCGTTTCGGCAAGTTCTTCGGTTGCACCAACCCGACGTGCAAGAACACCCGCAAGCTGCTGAAAAGCGGTGATGCGGCGCCGCCGAAGATGGATCCGGTGAAGATGCCTGAGCTGAAATGCGAGAAGGTCAACGACACCTACATCCTGCGTGACGGAGCGTCCGGCCTGTTCCTGGCGGCCAGTCAGTTCCCGAAAAACCGCGAGACCCGTGCTCCGCTGGTGATCGAGATTCTGCCGCACAAGGACGAGATCGATCCGAAGTACCACTTCCTGTGCGAAGCGCCGCAGAAGGATCCGGATGGTCTGCCAGCCGTGATCCGCTACAGCCGCAAGACCAAAGAACAGTATGTTCAGACCGAAGTTGACGGCAAGCCGACTGGCTGGAAAGCGTTCTTTGACGGTGGCAAGTGGACGGTCGAGGACAAGCGTCCGGCGAAAGCCAAGGCGTGAGCTGACTCCGACCTTGCGATGGGCTGATGTTATCGGCCCAATACGACAAAAGGCCGCATGACAACCTTCGGGTTTTCATGCGGCCTTTTTGTTTAATGCTTGCGGTCGGATCGGCTGATCCACGACACTGTCCGGCCTGTGTGAAGCAATTATTTCGTTGTGGAGAGTGCCGACATGGCCAACGAACTCTATACCCGTACCAATCAGAAGATCTATTTCGCGGGTTTGTCGCTGGAAGCGCTGGCCAGGGCGGAAGAGGGGCGGGCGATGAACTCGCTGGCGCTGATTCAGGCCGGGCGCGAATCCGCATTGTTTCATCTCTATGGTGCGTTGTTGGGTTTGTGTCATGAAATTGCCGGTTTCTACCGTCTGCCGCAAGCCAATGCGGCGCGAGCGGAAGCCCTGCTGACCCGCGAAGTGCTGGAGTCGATCGCCATTCCAGAGTTGGCAGAGATGATTGAGCTGGCGGGCAATCCGGAGACCTGGCTGTCTAAGTTACTGGCCGCGCATTCGGCGTTGTTTCAGCCGCCACGCGTGCCACACAAGCCGAAGGGCGATGTGACGCAGCCATTGATTCAGGCAGTGAATCTGGATGAAGAAGAGGTGGTTGAAGAGTTGAGCCGTGAAGAGCTCGAGAGCTGGCGGCAGAACCTCAAGGGGCTGGCGCTCCGTTTCCGTGAAGGCTTGAGCGAGTGCTGAGGGGCGTGGGTTGGCGGCGACGAGAGGCGTGCTGCTGGTCAAGATCCCGAGCGAAGCCTGAATGATGTCTATATAATCCCTGCCTTTCGTGGAGATCAGACCTATATGCCAACGTCCTTTCTAGAAATTGTCGAGCTACCAGACGGCCGAATCGAACTGCGCAGGGCCGAGGACGAGGGTTCTCTGGTGACTCTGGATTTCTCCGAGGATGCCAAGGCGTTTTTGCAGGGCCAGCACGTTGAAATTGCCAAAGCGATGTTGAGCGTTGGCGTGCAAATGGCGGGGCGTATGGTTGAAGGCGAATTCGATAAAGATGAGGGGCCGCGGGTTCTTCATTGATTCGCTGTCTGTCAGCTACTGCTCCAGACCGGCTTCTCTATCCCTGGAGAAGCCCTGCGCTTAACGTGGCGCACATTGTTGCTGAATCACCCCAAACGAATGTTCAGGCTTTGAGCGTCCCCGGTGCGGGCGGCGCTGATCAGCTGTTGCCGTGATCCTGCGCTCAGTGGATTCAGCCACGTGACGACTGTGTGGCTGCGGCCCAGGCGTAATGCTTCGCAGGCCAGTTGCTGAGCGCTTTGGGCACCGCGCGGCTGTAACAGCAGGATGCGTTCGCGATTCAATCCAGCGTCCCGCAGCCAGGTCTGGGTCAGGCTGGCAGGCGGTGCAATCAGGGTCAGCCAGCGTGCGTCCTGATCCTCGCTCAGTTCGCGAAGAATCGGCGCCAGCAGGTTCAGGCAGTTCCCGGCCGCACCGCGCAGTGACAGCTCGCTGAACGCTTCAGGTTCGGTATTCCACGGACGCTCGACGACATCCTTGAGGATGGGGGCGATCGGTTGCGCCAGAAACGCTTCGAACAACGGCAGTTGTGTTTGCTGAGGTGCGTGTGGGAACTGCATAAAGCCTCCTTTAGCGGCGGATGACGCCGACACTCAAGCCTTCGATAACCAGTTCCTGGTCTTTCAGGTTGACTTCGATAGGGGCGAACTCGGGGTTTTCGGCAATCAGCCAGACTTTGCTGCCGTCACGCTTGAAGCGTTTGACGGTGACTTCGTCGCCGATACGGGCAACCACGATCTGACCGTTGCGTGCCTCGCGGGTGGTGTGAACCGCCAGCAAGTCGCCGTCGAAAATACCGATGTCCTTCATGCTCATGCCGTGGACGCGCAACAGATAGTCGGCGCGCGGATGAAAGAAGGCCGGGTTGATGTTGCAGGACTCTTCGATGTGTTGCTGGGCGAGGATCGGCGCACCGGCAGCCACTCGACCGATGATCGGCAGGGTGGACTCGTCGACCTTGGCTTCGAAGCCAGGGATTCGAATGCCGCGAGAGGCGCCAGGTGTCATCTCGATAGCGCCTTTGCGGGCGAGCGCCTTGAGGTGCTCTTCGGCCGCGTTGGGCGATTTGAAACCCAGTTCCTGAGCGATTTCCGCACGGGTCGGCGGGTAGCCGTTGTCTTCGAGGCAGCGTTTGATAAAGGCCAGAATCTCGGCTTGGCGTGGCGTCAGCTTAAGCATATTGATCGCTCTGTCTTTTTATACAGTGACTGGGATTATATACAGTGGAGCGGTCTTGGCAATGATCGTTTTTTGCCATGCCGCCGGACGGTCAGTGACGACCCTGATTAATGTGGCGTCCTTGTTGTGGTTAAATATCTGACTGACCATTCCCAAAACGAACCGGCAGGCTTGACAAGGCACAGACTGAAACGTATGTTTCAAACAAGTGTTTGTCAGGCGGAGTAGCCATGGCCCAGTCGGAAACCGTTGAACGCATTCTTGATGCTGCAGAACAGCTGTTCGCGGAAAAAGGTTTTGCTGAAACCTCATTGCGTCTGATCACCAGCAAGGCAGGGGTCAATCTCGCTGCGGTGAACTATCACTTCGGCTCGAAGAAGGCGCTGATCCAGGCGGTTTTCTCGCGCTTTCTCGGTCCGTTCTGCACCAGCCTCGACAAAGAGTTGGAGCGCCGCCAAGCCAAACCAGAGAACAAGCCTTCGCTCGAAGAGCTGCTGGAAATCCTCGTCGAGCAGGCGCTGGTGGTACAGCCACGCAGCGGCAACGATCTGTCGATCTTCATGCGTTTGCTCGGTTTGGCCTTCAGTCAGAGCCAGGGCCACTTGCGCCGTTATCTGGAAGACATGTACGGCAAGGTATTCCGCCGCTACATGTTGCTGGTAAATGAAGCTGCGCCGCGTATTCCTCCAATCGAACTGTTCTGGCGCGTGCACTTCATGCTCGGCGCTGCGGCGTTCAGCATGTCCGGGATCAAGGCCTTGCGTGCGATTGCCGAGACCGATTTCGGCGTCAACACCTCCATCGAGCAGGTGATGCGTCTGATGGTGCCGTTCCTGGCGGCCGGCATGCGTGCCGAAACCGGCGTCACGGACACGGCCATGGCCACAGCGCAGTTGCGTCCACGCAGCAAATCCGCGCCGGTATCTGCCAAGGTTTGACCGTTCATGGGTGGGCGCGGCAGCTGACATCCGCTAAGCTAGCCGCCCATGTCGACTCTCGTTCTGAACCCGTTTCTCATTGAAATCACCGACCCGCCGGGCAATGTCCCTGGTGGTGATTTCGTGGGCGACGGGTTTTTCGTTTTCAAGGAATCTCTATGACTGCTGGCCTGCAAGGCTCGTTGATGGTGGACGTCGCCGGTACCTGGCTGACGGCCGAAGATCGCCAATTGTTGCGCCAGCCCGAAGTGGGCGGCCTGATCATTTTTGCCCGCAACATCGAGCATCCGCGTCAGGTACGCGAGCTGAGCGCGGCGATCCGTGCCATTCGTCCGGACTTGCTGCTGGCGGTGGATCAGGAAGGCGGTCGCGTCCAGCGTCTGCGTCAGGGCTTCGTCCGTTTGCCAGCCATGCGTGCCATTGCTGACAACCCGAACGCCGAGTACCTGGCCGAACAATGTGGCTGGATCATGGCCACTGAAGTACTGGCAGTCGGACTCGACCTGAGCTTCGCGCCGGTGCTGGATCTGGATTACCAGCGCAGCGCCGTGGTCGGCACCCGCTCGTTTGAAGGTGACCCGGAGCGCGCCGCACTGCTCGCAGGCGCTTTCATCAAAGGCATGAACAGCGCGGGCATGGCCGCCACCGGCAAGCATTTCCCCGGCCATGGCTGGGCGGAAGCCGACTCCCACGTCGCGATCCCCAACGACGAGCGCAGCCTCGAAGAGATCCGCGCCAACGACCTGGTGCCGTTCGCCAGACTCAGCAAGCAACTGGCCGCGGTCATGCCGGCTCACGTGATTTATCCGCAAGTCGACACACAACCTGCCGGTTTCTCCCGGCGCTGGCTGCAGGACATCCTGCGTGGAGAGTTGCAGTTCGACGGCGTGATCTTCAGCGATGACCTGTCGATGGCCGGCGCCCACGTGGTCGGCGACGCCGCCAGCCGTATCGAAGCGGCACTGAGTGCCGGTTGCGACATGGGTCTGGTCTGCAACGACCGCGCAGCCGCCGAGCTGGCCCTGAGCGCCGCGCAGCGCATGAAGGTCAAGCCGTCGCCGCGCATCGCACGCATGCGCGGTCAGGCATTCGCCAATACCGAATACCGTCAGGATCCGCGCTGGCTGACCGCTGTCGGCGCGCTCAAAGACGCTCAACTGATCGATTAAGGATTTTTTCGCTATGACGGTTTACGCAATCATTGGCGGCACCGGCCTGACCCAGCTGGAAGGCCTGAGCATTCGTCAGTCGCTGGCGGTGGATACGCCTTATGGCGCGCCATCGGCCGAGGTCCAGATTGGCGAGTACGCCGGTAAGGAAGTGCTGTTCCTCGCTCGTCACGGCCACCCGCATCGCTTCCCGCCGCACAAGGTCAACTACCGCGCCAACCTTTGGGCATTGAAGCAGGCAGGGGCTGAAGCAATCATTGCGGTCAACGCCGTGGGCGGGATTCATCCTGCAATGGGCACCGGACATTTCTGCGTGCCGCATCAGATCGTGGACTACACCAGCGGTCGCGAGCACACCTATTTCGCCGATGATCTGGAACATGTCACACACATCGACTTCAGCTTTCCCTACAGCGAACCGCTGCGTCAGCGACTGATTGCTGCATTGGCCGCGGAAGGGTGCGAGTACAGCGATCAAGGCGTTTATGCCTGCACCCAGGGCCCGCGTCTGGAAACCGTGGCCGAGATCGTGCGACTGGAGCGTGACGGCTGCGACATCGTCGGCATGACCGGCATGCCGGAAGCGGCGCTGGCTCGCGAGCTGGATCTGGATTACGCGTGTCTGTCGCTGGTGGTGAATCCGGCGGCGGGCAAGACCACGGAAGTGATCACCATGGCCGAGATCGAGCAGGCGTTGCACGACGGCATGGGCAAAGTGAAGTCGACGTTGGCGCGGGTGCTGAAGGGCTGAGTCTGGCTCGAAACCGAGTCGAGCCATTCGCGGGCAAGCCCGCTCCCACAGGTTAAGCGCTATCTCTGTGGGAGCGGGCTTGCCCGCGAATCGATCTGGTAGACGACAAAGACTTCAGCGCTTGTCGAATTTGTCCGGCAGCGGCGCAAACAGCGCCTCGATATCATCACTCTGCAATTTCCAGTCCCCGGCCTTGCGCCCATCCAGCACGCCGGCCGCCAGGTCGGATTTTTCCCGCTGCAAGTGTTGAATCTTCTCCTCGACCGTGCCCCGGGCAATCATCTTGTAGACGAACACCGGCTTCTCCTGGCCAATGCGATACGCGCGGTCGGTTGCCTGATTTTCGGTCGCCGGGTTCCACCACGGATCGTAGTGAATCACGGTGTCCGCTTCTGTCAGGTTTAGACCCACGCCGCCAGCCTTCAGGCTGATGAGAAAGATCTGACGCTTGCCGCTCTGGAATTCCTTCACCGGTGTACGCCGATCACGGGTCTGTCCCGTCAACAGCGCATAGGCGACATTGCGTTTTTTCAGCTCGTCCTCGATCAGTGACAGCATCGAAGTGAACTGCGAAAACAGCAGAATCCGCCGGCCTTCCTCAAACAACTCCTGGAGCATTTCCATCAGACTGTCGAGCTTGCCCGACGTGCTGCCGCGAGCGGGCAGGGTGGCGTCATTGACCAGGCGCAAATCGCAACAGACCTGACGCAGCTTGAGCAGCGCCTCGAGAATGATGATCTGACTGCGCGCCACGCCTTTACGGGTGATTTCGTCGCGAACCTTTTTATCCATGGCCAGGCGCATGGTTTCGTACACGTCGCGCTGCGCTTCGTTGAGCTCGACCCAATGAATGATTTCGGTTTTCGGCGGCAGCTCGGTCGCAACCTGCTCCTTGGTGCGGCGCAGCAGGAACGGTTTGATCCGACCGTTGAGGTGCTGAAGTCTGACTTCGCTCGCGCGTTTTTCAATCGGCACGCGGTAATCGGCGTTGAAGCTTTTGACGTCGCCGAGCCAGCCGGGCAGCAGAAAGTGAAACAGCGACCACAGTTCGCCCAAGTGATTCTCCAGTGGCGTCCCGCTCAGGCACAGGCGCTGACGCGCATTGAGTTCACGGGCAGCCTGGGCGGCTTTGCTGTTCGGGTTCTTGATGTACTGCGCTTCATCCAGCACCAGCACGTGCAGCGGCTGCTGGGCCAGACGTTCGACATCCTTGGGCAGCAGCGCATAGGTTGTGAGGATCAGGTCGTAATCGGCCAGATGCTCGAAATGCTTTTTGCGGCTTGCGCCGTACAGGGCGACCACCTTGAGCTGCGGCGTGAAGTGCGCTGCTTCGTCCAGCCAGTTGGGAATCAGGCTGGTAGGCATCACCACCATGCTCGGGCGATCCAGGCGTCCGGCGTTCTTCTCGCTGAGAATATGCGCCAGTGTCTGTAGGGTTTTACCCAGCCCCATGTCGTCCGCGAGAATCCCGCCGACCTCAAGTTGCCGCAGCGACTGCATCCAGCTCAAGCCTTCGAGCTGATAAGGACGAAGCGTCGCATTCAGTCCCTTCGGTGCTTTGGCGCTGTAATCGCGGATATCACGCAAGCGCTGGGCGAAGCTGCGAATCTGCTCGCCACCCTCCCAGAGCAGGGGAATGCCTTCCAGCGAATTCAGGCGCGTGGCGTCGGCCTTGCTCAGGCGCAGGGTGGTTTCGCCCGGTTCCTGCAAATAAAACTCGCCCAAGGTCGCCAACACCGGTTTCAGCCGGCCGAGGGGCAGGGCGACTTGCAGCGGCCCGTGCTCGCTGTTGCGTTGCGGGATGTTCACCAGAATCAATTCGTCGTCGCGGCGGCGGGCGAGACGTTCCGGGTTGAGGATTTCCGTGTGCGAGCGCATCAGATTGAGCAGGATCGGCAGCAGGCTCAGGCGCTCACCGTTAACGATGATCCCCAGCTCCAGATCGAACCAGTCGCGCTCCGGCGTCTGCTCGACGGTGGCGTACCAATCGTCAACGGCGGTCAGGTCGAAGCCGAACTCATCGTCGACCAGCAACTCCCAGCCCTGGGTGCGCAGTTTCGGCAGATCGTTGAGGGTGAACGTCAGCCAGGCGCTGTCGTTGACCATCTCGTAGAGTTCGCCGGCGCTTTCCGGCAGGGCCTTGCTCTGCCGGGTGGCGATGCGGAAACCGAGAATTCGCAGCTGCTCGCGGTAGCTTTGCTCGACGTCCGGATGGCGCTTGACCCGCAGGGTCTGCGCTTCCTGGCGAATCAGAATGTCGCTGTTCTTCTGGCCGCTGACGTATTCGTCGAGGTAACTGAAGGACAGCGCCGCACGATGCTGGATGTAACGCTGCATCTTGCCGTTGCGCGGTTCGAACGCGCTGAATTCGACGCTGGCCAGCCACAAACGCGGCACCGGTTGCACGTTGTCCACCAGCACTTGCGGCGGCGCTTTCGGGCTGCGGTTTTCCAGCACAGCCTGGAGTTTTTCCAGAAGTTCGGCGTCTTTGGCAGCGGCGGGGTATTCGAGGGTTTCCTGCACTTGCAGCAACACCGCCGCGCAATGTTTGCAATTGCTGTGTACCGGGCAGGTGCAGGTAGCGTCGACCATCAGCAGCGTGCCTTTGGCTGACTCGCGCAGGTGAATCGTCTGACGGTAGACGTTACCGCCAGAGCCTTCGCAACTGGCGGTAATGGTCGCGTCGCCGACCTGCACGAATCGCACCCGGTTTTCCAGTGCGTAGCGGCGGCCGCGCTCCAGGCTTTGTTCCTTGAATCGGCTGACCCAGGAGGAGGCCAGCGGTTTACTCAGTGGCGGGGGCATAAGGACTTCGATCAGTCCGGAACGACTTCAGGCGCTTCCCGAGGCGCGGGCGCCGTCAGTGAAGTGATCTTGATCAGCAGGGCCAGGTGGCCGTTATCGAGGTAGTTGAGTTGGCCGTTCTTGGTGTGGCTGTCCTGTTTCAGGCGCTCGCTGGCGGTGACCATGCCGTTGGCGTCGATCTGGTTGACCCAGAAGTCGGCGTTCACGTCGGTGAAGCGCCCGAGCTTCATTTCAATCGTGCCTTCGATCGGGAACTGGCCGAACTGCTCCTGACCTTCGCTGACCGCCACTTTGGCAGGCGTCTCGCCCAGGGTCTGCTGCCAGGCCTTATGCATCAGCACGCTGTACTCGCCGCTGGCGGTGAGTTTGGTCACAACGTCGTTCAGCGCCGGCGTGCGTTTGCTGTCATCGCCCAGCCGCTGGGCGCCTGCCGCCCAGTCTTCCGGTGCGGCGCGGCTGATAATCGCCGGTACAGCGTTCTGGCGTACCAGAATCATTTCGACCTGATACAGGTCATCGGCAAACGCCGTCGGTGCTACAAGCGTCAGTAGCAAGGTCAATGAGCGAAACAGGCGCATGCGGCGTCCTTCAAGCAGTTTTCGGGATGAGGCGCTCGAACAGCGCCTCCACAGTATTAAAGCGCTCTTCCGGGCGCTCCATCGGCACCTGGAACTTGAACATCGTGGCGCCTTCGAATTTGTAGCGTTTTGGCTGACTCTGGATCAGTTTGATCAGGGTCATCGGGTCGACCGGCGTCTGCGCCGCGAACTCGATGCGCCCACCTTGCGGGCCGCCATCGACTTTCTTGATGCCCAGCTGCTCGGCCTGCAATTTCAGCGCCGTGATGCGCACCAGATTCTTGGTCGGCTCCGGCAGCAGACCGAAGCGGTCGATCATCTCGACCTGCAGATCCTTCAGACCTTCCTCGTCGGTGGCCGAAGCGATGCGTTTGTAAAGGATCAGGCGGGCGTGCACGTCCGGCAGGTAATCTTCCGGAATCAGCGCCGGCACCCGCAGGTTGACTTCCGGGCCACCGCCGAGCGGTTGGTCGAGGTTGGGCTGTTCACCCTTGCGGATCGACTTCACCGCGCGCTCGAGCATTTCCATGTACAGGGTGAATCCAACGGCCTGAATCTGACCGCTCTGGCCGTCGCCCAGCAGCTCGCCGGCACCACGGATTTCCAGGTCGTTGGTGGCCAGTACGAAGCCAGCGCCTAGGTCCTGAGTATTGGCAATCGCCTCCAGGCGTTTTTCCGCATCGCCGGTGATCTGCTGGCGCGGTGGGGTCAGCAGGTAGGCGTAAGCCTGGTGGTGGCTACGCCCAACGCGGCCGCGCAACTGGTGCAACTGCGCCAGACCGAACTTGTCGGCACGCTCGATGATGATGGTGTTGGCGCTCGGCACGTCGATGCCGGTCTCGATGATGGTCGAGGCGATCAGCACGTTGAAGCGCTTGTGGTAGAAGTCGCTCATCACCTGTTCGAGTTCGCGTTCGCGCATCTGCCCGTGGCCGATGCCGATTCGCGCTTCCGGCACCAGTTCGGCCAGTTCGGCGGCGCATTTCTCGATGGTTTTCACGTCGTTGTGCAGGTAATAGACCTGACCGCCACGCAGCAACTCACGCAGCAGGGCTTCTTTGACCGTGCTCTTGTTCTGCTCCATGACGAAGGTGCGCACCGACAGGCGTCGCGCCGGTGGTGTGGCGATGATCGACAGGTCGCGCATGCCCGACACCGCCATGTTCAGCGTGCGCGGAATCGGCGTGGCGGTCAGCGTAAGAATGTCGACTTCGCTGCGCAGAGCCTTGAGCTGTTCCTTCTGGCGGACACCGAAACGGTGCTCTTCGTCGATGATCACCAGTCCGAGGTTTTTGATCTTGACGTCGTCCTGCAGCAGCTTGTGAGTGCCGATCACGATATCGATATTGCCTTCGGCCAACTGAGCGACTGCAGCGTTCACTTCCTTGGCCGACTTGAAGCGGCTCATCACTTCCACGGTCACCGGCCAGTCGGCGAAGCGGTCGCGGAAGCTGTTGTAGTGCTGCTGGGCGAGCAGGGTGGTCGGCACGAGGATCGCCACTTGCTTGCCGCCGTGCACGGCGATGAACGCGGCGCGCATGGCGACTTCGGTCTTGCCGAAACCCACATCGCCGCAGACCAGGCGATCCATCGGCTTCGGCGCGAGCATGTCTTCGCGCACGGCTTCGATGGTGGATTGCTGGTCCGGGGTTTCTTCGAACGGGAAACCGGCGCTGAACGTCGCGTAATCGGCCTTCGGATCGGCAAACGCATAACCTTCGCGGGCGGCGCGACGGGCGTAGATGTCGAGCAGTTCGGCAGCCACGTCGCGGACCTGTTCAGCGGCCTTGCGCTTGGCTTTCTGCCAGGTCTCGGAGCCGAGGCGGTGCAGCGGGGCCAGTGCGTCGTCGCTGCCGGTGTAACGGGCGATCAAATGCAGGTTGGCCACCGGCACGTAGAGCTTGGCGTTCTCGGCGTATTCGAGGGTCAGGAATTCGGCAGCCTGATTGTCGATTTCCAGAATCGTCAGGCCGAGATAACGACCGACACCATGGTCGATGTGCACCACCGGCGCGCCTTCGCGCAGCTCGGTGAGGTTCTTGATCACCGCATCGTTGTTGGCATCGGCGCGCTTTTCGCGACGGCGACGCTGCATCACGCGCTGGCCGAACAGCGGACTTTCCGCGACCAGTGCCAGGGCCGGCTCGTCCAGCATCAGGCCTTCGTCGAGCGGGGCGATGGTGATCGCCAGACGATCCTTGCTCGCGACAAAGTCCGGCCAGCTATCGACGGTTTTCGGGCGCAGCTTCAGGCGCTCGAGCAATTCCAGCAGTACTTCGCGACGACCTGCGGATTCGGCGGTGAACAGCACGCGCCCCGGGAATTCGTCGAGGAAGGCGGAAAGCGCGGCCAGTGGTTGCGTGGCCTTGGCCTCGATCGCCAGGTTCGGCAATGCCTGCGCCGGGAAGCGCTCGCGGCCTGCGCCGGTTTCCACATCCTGCTGGCTGGCGATTACGCGCGGCCAGTTCTTCAAGCGGGCGAAGCAATCTTCCACCGGCAGGAACAGTTCGGCTGGCGGCAATAAAGGACGGGATGGGTCGACGCGACGCTCTTCATAGCGGTTTCGCACATCGTTCCAGAAGTTTTCCGCCGCCTGCTCGATGCCCGGCAGCGAGAACACTTGCGTGTCTTGCGGCAGGTAATCGAACAGGGTCGAGGTTTCTTCGAAGAACAGCGGCAGGTAGTACTCGATACCGGCCGGCGTGATGCCGCTACTCAGGTCCTGGAAGATCGGGCAGCGGCGGAAATCGACGTCGAAGCGCTCGCGAAAGCGCGCCTTGAAGCGGGTGACCGCCTCTTTCTGCAGTGGGAATTCCTTGGCCGGCAGCAGCTTGACCGAATCGACCTTTTCAATGGAACGCTGGTTTTCCGGGTCGAAAGTGCGCAGGGTTTCGATTTCGTCGTCGAACAAGTCGATGCGATAGGGCAGTTTGCTGCCCATCGGGAACAGGTCGATCAGTGCACCGCGGACCGTGAACTCACCGTGCTCGTAGACGGTGTCGACGTAGCGATAGCCGCTGGCTTCGAGCCGCGAGCGCATCTGCTCGACATCGAGTTTCTGCCCGACATCCAGCACCAGGCTGCTGCCGAGCAGGAATTTGGTCGGCGCCAGACGATGCAGGGCGGTGGTGATCGGCACCACCAGCACGCCATGTTCCAGCTCCGGCAGCCTATAAAGGCTGGCGATGCGCTGGGAAATGATGTCCTGGTGCGGCGAAAACAGATCGTAGGGCAGGGTTTCCCAGTCCGGGAAATGCAGCACCGGCAAATCCGGGGCGAAGAAACTCAGCTCCTGTTCCAGCCGTTCGGCACTCTGGCTGTCGGCGGTCAAAAGCAGCGTGAAGCGCTTGGCAGCGCTGGCAGCCTCGGCAATCGCCAGGCTCAGGGCGGCACCGGGGAGGTTGCCCCAGTGCTGTTTACCTGCCGCAGCAGGGAGAAGCGGTAGACGCAGAACAGGCACGGAAGTTTGAGCTCCAGGCGTTGCGACAAAGTCGGTAATTGTAGCGGCGTCCGGTGCCGCCTGTCAGTTGCAGGATGCGTCTATCTGCACCGTTTGGGAAAAATGTAGTGGTAACCATAAAAACCAGCGCTTTTTTTACGGTTATGTAGTGCCAAAAGTTGGTGGTGTTACGGAGGGTTACAGACATCGTCTAACAGTCGTCGAAAAACTGACTGCGCTGGAAGCCCCGTATTTACTGGGCTGGCGGAGGGCGTTATTTTTTTGGACGGGTTTTTGTTACCGATTGCGCGACAGGCGCGCATTGCTACAAGAGGTTCTCGGCGGCATAATGTAGCCCCTTTTTTCTGCCCCTACATGTGGAAGGTTACCGTGACTCAGAAGCCCGACCAGTGTCTTGGTGAATGGATCGACCGTGAAGCACTCGCAGAAGCGATGATTCCGCTTATCGGTCAGCTCTACCGCAACAACAACGTGGTGAGCTCGATCTATGGCCGCAGCCTGATCAACCAGTCTGTCATCGCGATTCTCAAAGCTCACCGCTTTGCTCGCCACCGTTCTGCCGACGACAGCGAACTCTCCGTCCACGAAACATTCCCACTGCTCAAGGCCATGAGCGAGCTCAAGCTCGGCGCGGCCTCGGTAGATCTGGGCAAGCTGGCGTACAAATTCCGTAACGAAGGCAACGGCCGCACCGCCGAGCAGTTCGTGCGTGAAGAAATGGCTGACGTGGTTGGCCAGCAAAACGCTTCGGCCCGCAAAGGCACCGACGTTGTGCTCTACGGCTTCGGTCGTATCGGCCGTCTGCTGGCGCGTATCCTGATCGAGAAAACCGGTGGCGGCGACGGCCTGCGTCTGCGTGCCATCGTGGTGCGCAAGGGCGCCGAAAACGACCTGACCAAACGCGCCAGCCTGCTGCGTCGCGATTCGGTACACGGTTCGTTCAACGGCACCATCACCATTGACGAAGAAAACAACACCATCACCGCCAACGGCAACCTGATCCAGGTTATCTACGCGAAGAACCCTACCGAAGTGGACTACACCCAGTACGGCATCAAAGATGCGCTGCTGGTGGACAACACCGGCGTATGGCGTGATGCCGATGGCCTGGGCCAGCACCTGGCGTGCCCGGGTATCGACCGCGTTGTTCTGACCGCGCCTGGCAAGGGCAAGCTGAAGAACATCGTTCACGGTATCAACCACAACGAAATCACGGCTGACGACAAGATCGTGTCCGCCGCTTCCTGCACCACCAACGCCATCGTGCCGGTGCTGAAAGCCGTGAATGACAAGTTCGGCATCATCAACGGTCACGTTGAAACCGTTCACTCGTACACCAACGACCAGAACCTGATCGACAACTTCCACAAGGGCGATCGCCGTGGCCGTAGCGCCGCGCTGAACATGGTGATCACCGAGACCGGTGCCGCCACCGCTGCAGCCAAGGCCCTGCCTGAGCTGGCCGGCAAGCTGACCGGTAACGCGATCCGCGTTCCGACGCCGAACGTGTCCATGGCCATTCTCAACCTGAACCTTGAGAAAGCCGCCTCCCGTGAAGAGATGAACGAGTACCTGCGCTACATGGCGCTGCACTCCGATCTGCACAAGCAAATCGACTTCGTCAACTCGCAGGAAGTGGTTTCGACCGACTTCGTAGGCTCGCGTCACGCCGGTGTGGTCGACGCTGAAGCGACCATCGTTCAGGACAACCGCGTTGTTCTGTACGTCTGGTACGACAACGAGTTCGGCTACAGCTGCCAGGTGGTTCGCGTGATGGAAGACATGGCCGGTGTAAACCCGCCAGCGTTCCCGCGCTAAGCCTTAGCTGCAATTGAAAACGCCCCGACTCTGGTCGGGGCGTTTTTGTTTGCGCGCGATTTGCCTTAGCGGGGGATGGCGGCTTGGGCCGTGCGCAGTTCGTGCCTGTTGCCACGGAACAGCACCAGCGTGGCGATCAGGCCCAATACGGCTGCGCCACTGAGCCAGATCCCCGGCGCCGCCTTGTTGTCCAGCACATGAATCAGATAAGTGCAGGCCGCCGGGGTAAAGCCACCAAAGGTGGCGGTCGCCAGGCTGTAGGCCAGCGAGAAGCCAGTCGTACGAACTTCTACCGGCATGATTTCGGTGAGTGCCACCACCATTGCCCCGTTGTACGAGCCGTACAGGAAGGACAGCCACAGCTCGACGATCAGCAAATGGCTGAAGCTCGGATTCGCCACTAGCCACGACAGCGCCGGGTAAGCGGTCAGGATCGCCAGAATCGTCGCCGCCAGCAGTAGGGGTTTACGCCCGACCTTGTCAGACACCGCGCCCATCACCGGCAACCAGAAGAAGTTCGACAGACCGATGCACACGGTCACCAGCAACGCATCGAAGTCCGACAGGTGCAGTTCCGCCTTGCCGAACGTCGGTGTGTAGGCCGTGATCAGGTAGAACGACACCGTGGTCATGACCACCAGCGCCATGCCAGCGATGACGATGCCGAAGTTCTGACCGATCGAACGGATGATTTCCTGCAGGGTGGGGCGATGTTTACGCGCCTGGAACTCCGGGGTTTCCTCCAGCGAGCGGCGGATGACGAAAATCACCGGGACGATCATGCAGCCGATCAGGAATGGCACGCGCCAGCCCCAGTCGCCCATCTGTTCCGGGCTCAGCCAATGGTTGAGACCGACACCGAGCAGGCCGGCGAATACCACCGCCGCTTGCTGGCTGGCGGACTGCCAACTGACGAAAAAGCCCTTGCGGCCCGGTGTGGCGATTTCCGCCAGGTACACCGACACACCGCCTAATTCGACGCCAGCCGAGAAGCCTTGCAGCAAACGGCCGAACAGCACGATCAGCGGCGCGGCAACCCCAAGGGTGGCGTAGCCCGGCACACAGGCAATCAGCACGGTGCCGGCCGCCATCATGGCCAGCGTGATGATCAGGCCTTGGCGCCGGCCGTGTCGGTCGATGTAGGCACCGAGAAAAATCGCCCCCAACGGACGCATCAGGAAGCCGGCGCCGAAAGTGGCCAAGGAAAGCATGAGGGACGCGAAGGCGCTGTCGGTAGGGAAGAAGGTCTTGGCAATGGCCGTGGCATAGAAGCCGTAGACCATAAAGTCGAACATCTCGAGAAAGTTGCCGCTGACAACGCGAAAAATCGCCTTGCCTTTGCCGGTCGTGGAAGACATGGGTAGGTACTCGCTCTAAATCTTGTAAGAAAGCGTTGCGCTCGTAGCCCATAATGGCCGGCGCGGTTTTGCGGGGAGATGAAGAATTGTTAACTGGACGCTGGGTGATTCTCGTGCTGCTGACCGGGTTTTTGTCCGGCTGCGGCAACGGTGATTCCCTGGAGACTTTCGGCGGCCCGACGATGGGCAGCACCTATTCGATCAAGTACGTGCGCCACGTCAATCTGCCTGCGCCGCAGGAGGTGCGTGTCGAAGTGGAAAAAATCCTCGCGGATGTCGACCGGCAGATGTCGACTTACCGCGCAGACTCCGACATCTCGCGCTTCAATGCATTGCCGGCTGATCGCTGTCAGGTCATGCCCGCGCCGGTCCTTGAATTGGTCCGCGTGGGCGAGCAGCTGTCGCAACAAAGCGAAGGCTCCTACGACCTCACCGTCGAACCGCTGATGAATCTGTGGGGGTTCGGCCCGCAGGGGCGTGAAGAAAAAGTCCCGGATACGGCGGCGCTGGCCGAAGTGCGGCAGCGCGTCGGTCATCAGCATCTGCGCATCGACGGTGACCGGTTGTGCAAGGACGCGGCGGTCGAGGTGGATTTCAACAGCATTGCCGCCGGTTACGCGGTCGACACCATTGCCGCGCGGCTCCAGGCTCTGGGCATACATGATTACCTTGCCGAAGCCACCGGCGAACTCAAGGCATCCGGCAAGAAGCCCGACGGTTCGCCATGGCGCATCGCACTGGAAGAACCGCGCGACGATCAGCAGGTTGCAGAGCGCGTCATCAAAGTCGATGGCTACGGTCTCTCCACGTCCGGCGATTACCGCAACTATTTTCAACAGGATGGCCGGCGCTATTCCCACACCTTCGATGCCCGGACCGGTGCGCCGGTCCTACATGACTTGGCGTCGGTCACGGTGATTCATCCTTCAGCGCTGATGGCCGATGGACTATCGACGCTGTTGCTGATTCTCGGCCCTGAAAGGGCCTGGGACTATGCCGAAAAACACGACATTGGTGCATTCTTTGTGATTCGTGCCGATACAGGTTTCGTCACACGCACCAGTCACGCGTTCGAACGGCTCAGTGGCGCAAAAGTTGACTGAGAACAGTACGAAAGCTGGCGTTGTAGTGCATGCAAAAGTAGCCTACGACGCGACCAAGGGTTAATGTGCGCGGCGTTGACGCTTCTATAGACTGTGTCCGGGTTTTCTACTGGCCCCCAATTGTTCCTTCGCGCCGTCGTTCGGCGTGATTTAGCCGCCGGTGCTGCTGGCATCGCGGCCTGTTCTGAGGAGTACGCATGGCTGTCTACAACTACGACGTGGTGGTGCTGGGTTCCGGCCCGGCGGGAGAAGGCGCGGCAATGAACGCCGCCAAAGCAGGGCGCAAGGTGGCGATGGTCGACAGCCGTCGCCAGGTCGGCGGCAACTGCACCCATCTGGGCACCATCCCGTCCAAGGCCCTGCGTCACTCGGTGCGGCAGATCATGCAGTTCAACACCAACCCGATGTTCCGTGCGATCGGCGAGCCGCGCTGGTTCTCCTTCCCGGACGTGTTGAAAAGCGCCGAGAAAGTCATTTCCAAACAAGTCGCTTCGCGTACCGGCTACTACGCCCGTAACCGCGTCGACGTGTTCTTCGGTACCGGCAGCTTCGCCGACGAGCAAACCATCGAAGTGGTCTGCGCCAACGGCGTGGTCGAGAAACTGGTGGCCAAGCACATCATCATCGCCACCGGTTCGCGTCCTTATCGCCCGGCGGACATCGATTTCCATCACCCGCGTATCTACGATAGCGACACCATCCTCAGCCTCGGTCACACCCCGCGCAAACTGATCGTTTACGGCGCCGGCGTGATCGGTTGCGAATACGCCTCGATCTTCAGCGGTCTGGGTGTGTTGGTCGAGCTGGTAGACAACCGCGGCCAGTTGCTGAGCTTCCTCGACTCGGAAATCTCCCAGGCGTTGAGCTATCACTTCAGCAACAACAACATCACTGTGCGTCACAACGAAGAATATGACCGCGTCGAAGGCGTGGACAACGGCGTGATTCTGCACCTGAAGTCCGGCAAGAAGATCAAGGCCGACGCCTTGCTCTGGTGCAACGGTCGTACCGGTAACACCGACCAGTTGGGTCTGGAAAACATCGGGGTCAAGGTCAACAGTCGTGGCCAGATCGAAGTCGACGAGAACTACCGCACCTGCGTGCAGAACATCTACGGCGCCGGTGACGTGATCGGCTGGCCGAGCCTGGCCAGTGCCGCCCACGACCAGGGTCGTTCGGCCGCTGGCAGCATCGTCGACAATGGCAGCTGGCGTTTCGTGAATGACGTGCCGACCGGCATCTACACCATTCCGGAGATCAGCTCGATCGGCAAGAACGAGCAGGAGCTGACCCAGGCCAAAGTGCCGTACGAAGTGGGCAAGGCGTTCTTCAAGAGCATGGCGCGGGCACAGATCGCCGGCGAGCCGCAAGGCATGCTGAAGATCCTGTTCCACCGTGAAACCCTCGAAGTGCTGGGCGTTCACTGCTTCGGTTATCAGGCGTCGGAGATCGTGCACATCGGTCAGGCGATCATGAACCAGCCGGGCGAGCTGAATACCCTGAAGTACTTCGTCAACACGACGTTCAACTACCCGACCATGGCCGAAGCCTATCGGGTAGCGGCGTACGACGGCCTCAACCGGCTTTTTTGACGGGCTCCGGCCGGTGGCCTGAGCCGGCCGGGGAGACCGATTTCAGCCATTCCCGAGGGTGGCAGTGGCCAAACCGGGAAAGTCTGTAATCAGGCTGTCAACGCCGAAGTCGGCGAGTCTGCGCATCAGCGCAGGCTCGTTGACGGTCCACACCGACACATGCAGCCCCTGACGCTGCGCCTTTTGCAGGCGTTCCGGCGTACACAGCGTCCAGTTCAACGCCAGAATCTCGCAACCGTAACTCTGTGCGACCTTCAACGGGTCGAGCCAGGCGTATTCGGCCACCAGGCCGCGCGATACGTCGGGCACCAGATCCAGTGCAGCCTTCAACACTTCCCGCGAACTCGAGGTGATTGTCACCTTGTCGAGCAGCCCGTGTCTGACTGCCATTTCACGGATCGCCAGCACGGTGGTCGCGGCGCGGGTGCGAGAAGCGCTTTTGACTTCCAGCTGCCAGTGCTCGAAATCACACTTTTCGAACAGTTCTTCCAGCGTTGGAATCGGGCATGGCTTGATCCAGCCCGGACCGCCCTTGCGCGCGTCGTAGGTCACCAGCTCGGCGGCGGTGTGCTCGACCACCTTGCCGCGCCGGTCGGTGGTGCGCTTGAGGGTCGGGTCGTGGATGACCATCAGCTCGCCGTCCTTGGACAGGTGCAGGTCCAGCTCGCAACGGCGAACGCCGTGCTTGAGACATTCCTGAAAACTGCTCAGGGTGTTTTCCGGTGCTTCGCCCTTGGCGCCGCGGTGGCCGTAGATAAGGGTCACGGTTCTTCCTTAATTTAGATGCCTGATTCGTTCTGTTCGCGGGCCAGACGTCGTTCCTGGGCCTGCTTCTGCAAGATATAGCGGGCGAGCAACTGGCGCTGGGCGTCAGTCAGGTGTTCGAACTCGGTGCCGACGTCGTAGCCGTCGTCCTTGCGGTCGCAATGGGTCACGCGGGCGCGCAGCAGCAGGCCAAGCGCCTGGGGCATCAGAACCAGTTTCACCGACAGGTGCGCACCGGTGGCGATCGGGGTAGGGTGCTGAAAGTCGATGCCGCCCTCGGAGATGATCACCGGTTGCGGCTCGCCGATATGGCCGAGCACGGTCAGGGCGACCACCTGGCTGAGCAGGTCGATGCGTTTGTTCTGGGATTTCAGGAACGCCGCGATGGCGCGGTCGCGTTCACTGATCTGGCGCAGCAGGTGCTGCGACTCGAATTCGCTCAGGTGCAGTTCGCTGAGCAGGTTGAACAGTGGAGAAGCATCCTGCAACACTTCCTGGCCTGCGGCTTCGGGAGCGGACAGGGGCCGAATTTCCAGTGCGATCGTGTCCTCGATACGGTAGTATTCGCGGCGATCTTCTTCATCTAATGTCGACATGGCGAACCCATGGTAGCGGCGGTGGTCTGAGTGTAAAGCTGGTTATCGACCCCCGCCACAAGGACGTTCCTTTTCCCTCCGAACAAGCCCCGACATGTTCAGACCTCTCTTCGTATTTATCGGCACGCGTTATACCCGTGCAAAGCGTCGCAATCATTTTGTGTCATTCATTTCCCTGACTTCGATGATCGGGCTCGCCCTTGGCGTGGTCGTGATGATCGTGGTGCTGTCGGTAATGAACGGCTTCGATCATGAGATGCGCACCCGCGTGCTGGGCATGGTGCCCCACGCGACCATCGAGTCCGGTGAAGCCATCAACGACTGGCCGAGCCTGGCCGCCAAGGTCAAGCAGAACCCGCAGGTGGCGGCCGTCGCGCCGTTCACCCAGATGCAGGGGTTGCTGACCAACAACGGCCAGGTCTCCAAGGTGTTGCTCAATGCCATCGACCCGGCGCTGGAGCGCAACGTCTCGATCATCGACAACTTCATGAAGCAGGGCAAACTCGACGATCTGACGCCGGGCAGCTTCGGCATCGTGATTGGCGACAAGGCCGCGACCAAGCTCGGCGTGGGCCTCGGTGACAAGATCACCTTCGTCGCGCCGGAGGTCAGTGTGACCCCGGCCGGGATGTTCCCGCGCATGAAGCGCTTCACCGTGGTCGGCATCTTTCATGTCGGCGCCGGTGAATTGGACGGCTATCTGGGCGTGACCAACCTGCAGGATCTGGCGAAGATGCATCGCTGGAAGCCTGATCAGGTGCAGGGCCTGCGCCTGAAGTTCGACGATCTGTTCCAGGCCCCGCGTGAGGCGTGGAACATCGCCCAACGCCTCGGCGAAGACCGTTACTACGCCCGCGACTGGACCCGTACCCACGGCAACCTGTATCAGGCGATCCGCATGGAAAAAGCCATGATCGGCCTGCTGTTGCTGCTGATCGTCGCGGTGGCCGCGTTCAACATCATTTCCACGCTGGTGATGGTGGTGAATGACAAGAAGGGCGATATCGCCATTCTGCGCACACTGGGCGCCACGCCGGGCACGATCATGCGCACGTTCATGGTGCAGGGCACGGTGATCGGCGTGGTCGGCACGGCCATCGGCGCCGTGGTCGGGATCTTCGCCGCGCTCAACGTCAGCGCCGCGATTTCGGCCCTCGAAGGCGTGATCGGACACAAATTCCTCAACGCCGATGTGTATTTCATCGATTACCTGCCGTCGCAGGTGCAGAGCCAGGACGTGGTCATGGTCTGCGCCGCTGCGTTGGTCCTGAGTTTCCTCGCCACCCTGTATCCAGCCTGGCGTGCCGCGCGCACCCAGCCGGCGGAGGCGCTACGTTATGAGTGAGTCGGGCATGAGTGAAAAAGCAATCTTGAGCTGCCGCAACCTGGGCAAGTCCTACGAGGAAGGCCCGGAGTCGGTGGAAGTGCTGGCCAACCTGCAACTGGAGTTGCATCCGGGTGAGCGGGTGGCGATCGTCGGCAAATCCGGTTCGGGCAAAAGTACTTTGCTCAACCTGCTGGGCGGTCTCGACACGCCAACCAAGGGCGGTGTCTGGCTCGACGGTGAAGAGCTGTCGGCGCTGAGCGAGAAGAAGCGTGGCCTGCTGCGTAACCGCGCCCTCGGGTTCGTGTACCAGTTCCACCACCTGCTGCCGGAATTCACCGCGCTGGAAAACGTCTGCATGCCGCTGCTGATCGGCAAGACCGCGATCCCGGAAGCACGTCAGCGTGCCACGGCGTTGCTGGAACGGGTCGGCCTGGGTCATCGCCTGGAGCACAAACCGGCAGAGCTGTCCGGTGGCGAACGCCAGCGCGTGGCCATCGCCCGGGCGCTGGTGAACAATCCAGGGCTGGTGATGCTCGATGAGCCGACCGGCAACCTCGACTCCCATACCGCCGAAGGCATTCAGGATCTGATGCTGGAACTCAGCACTTCGATGCGCACGGCGTTTCTGGTGGTGACTCACGACATGAACCTGGCTCGCCAGATGGACCGCGTCCTGCAACTGCAGGAAGGTTGCCTGACCCCCATCTGACGGCTTGAAACCCGATGCCTGAAAAGGCGTCGGGTCTTTTATTTTTATACGGTGCCCCAGCGAATGTTCAGACCGTTATCGATCTTTATCGGCACGCGCTATACCCGCGCCAAGCGCCGCAATCGCTTTGTTTCGTTCATTTCGATGACCTCGATGATCGGCCTCGCCCTCGGCGTGCTGGCGATGATCGTGGTGCTGTCGGTGATGAACGGCTTCCAGCGCGAAATGAGCTCGCGCATCCTCGGCATGGTGCCTCACGCGACCATCGTCGGCGTCAAGCCGATCGACGACTGGCAGCCAGTGGCCGCCGCCGCGATGAAGAACCCGGAAGTGACCGCCGCCGTGCCGTTCACCGAGATGGAAGGCATGCTGTCCTACAAGGGCATGATGCAGCCGATCCAGATCAGCGGCGTCGACCCGGCTCAGGAAGGCAAGGTGTCGATCGTTGCTCAGCACATTGTTCAGGGTCGTCTCGATGCCTTGAAACCGGGTGAGTTCGGCGTAGTGCTGGGCGAAATCACCGCTCGGCGTTTTCGCCTCAACGTCGGCGACAAGATCACCCTGATCGTGCCGGAAGTCAGCACCGCACCGGGCGGCATCACTCCGCGCATGCAGCGCTTGAACGTGGTCGGCGTGTTCAAGGTCGGTGCCGAACTCGACGGTTCCATGGGCCTGATCCACGTCTCCGACGCCGCGACCATGCAGCACTGGGAGCCGAATCAGGTGCAGAGCGTGCGTCTGGCGGTGAAGGATCTGTACGCTGCGCCGAAGGTTTCATCGGACATTGCCACCGGCCTCGGCACCGACTTCAAGGCTGACGACTGGACCCATACCCAGGGCAGTCTGTTCAGCGCGATGAAGATGGAAAAAACCATGATCGGCCTGTTGCTGCTGATGATCGTCGCGGTGGCGGCGTTCAACATCATTGCGACACTGATCATGGTGGTGAACGACAAGGGCGCGGACATCGCGATCCTGCGCACCATCGGCGCCACGCCACGGCAGATCATGGCGATCTTCATGGTGCAGGGCACGGTGATCGGCATCGTCGGCACCATCATTGGTGGCGTGCTGGGCGTGATTGCGGCGCTGAACGTCAGTGAAATGGTGGGCTGGGTCGAGCGGGTGACCGGGCAGCACATCTTCAGTTCGGACGTGTACTTCGTCAGCAACCTGCCATCGGAATTGCAGGGCGGCGACGTGCTGCTGATCTGCTCGGCGGGCTTCATCCTCAGCTTCCTGGCCACGGTTTACCCGGCATGGCGGGCGGCAAAGATCGAACCGGCGCACGCGTTGCGCTATTCGTAAGTTCCCCCCCCATTGAGGCCGGCATTGCCGGCCTCAATCCTTTTCGGCAACTCAATCACAAACCGAGTCCAGCCCTGAGCCGATTCGCAATGAATCTGCCCGCCATGGGCCCGGATGATCGACTGAGTAATCGCCAGCCCCAATCCCGCATGCTCGCTGCTGCCTTCCTGGCGCGCCGGGTCCGCACGGTAGAAACGGTCAAACAAACGCGGCAACAAGTCCGCAGAAATCCCTTCGCCACTGTTCTCCACGGTCACCCTCAAGGATTTAGCCTGCTCGGTGACCCGAATGCGCACCTCGCCGTTTGCAGGGGTAAAGCGCAACGCGTTATCCAGCAGATTCGATAGCGCCCGGCGCAACATCGGGCGATCCCCCTCGAGCTGCCCCGCACCGTCACGACTCAGGTTGACCTGAGCGTCTTCGGCCAGCGGCGCAAAAAACTCCAGCAACGCGTCGGCTTCTTCCGCCAGCTCCAGTGGTTCACGCTTGGGCACCAGCAAGCCGTGGTCAGCCTTGGCCAGATAAAGCATGTCGTTGACCAGTTGCGCCATCCATTGCAGCTCTTCAAGGTTGCTGTGCAATGCCTCGCGATAGTCTTCGAGGGGGCGAGGGCGGGTCAGGGTGACCTGGGTGTGGGTCAGCAGATTGGAAAGTGGTGTGCGTAGCTCATGGGCGATGTCGGCGGAGAACGCTGACAGCCGCTGAAAAGAGTCATCGAGGCGTCCGAGCATGGCGTTGAAGCTGTGGGCCAATTCCGCGAGCTCTGCAGGCATCCGCGCTTCCGGCAGTCGGGCATTCAGCGATTGCGCCGAAATCCCACGGGCCACGGCACTCATGCGGCGTAGCGGACGAAGACCGCTGCGGGCAGCCCAAGCACCGAGCAGCGCGGTGGCCAGCGCCGAGAGGCCGACGGTCAGCCAGATCAAATGCTGCATGCGTTGCAGGAAGTGCTGGTGGTGGGTGATGTCCAGCAGCAAGGTCAACTGCGGTGAATCGGGTTTTCCCGGTTCAAGCGCGGCGTTGAGCAGGCGATAGTCGGTGCCGTTGTCGTTGATGGTGGCCAGGCCGGGTTGCTGCGGCAGGTTCGCGGGGGTATGCAACGAGCGCCCAAACCAGCGCTGGCCCTCAGGGCCGCTGATGCGCAGCGAGACGTCGCCCTGTTGGCTCAACTCATCGGTGATGTGCGCGGCGTCGCTGCCACTCAGCAGTGTCTGACGCACGCTGAGCAGTTTTCCTTCGAGCAGTTGCTGGTCGAGCTCGACGAAGTGGCCCTCGCTGGCCCGATTGAAAACGACCCCGGCCACCAGCGAAACCACTGCGGTGCAGCCTGCAAACAACAGCGCCAGCCGACCGCTCAAGGACAGTCGGCGCATCAGTCGGCACGCTCTTCAAGGACGTAACCCATGCCGCGCACGGTGTGAATCAGCTTGTTGGGGAAGTCGTCGTCGATCTTCAGGCGCAGTCGACGAATCGCCACTTCGATCACATTGGTGTCGCTGTCGAAGTTCATGTCCCAGACCTGCGAGGCGATCAGCGATTTGGGAAGCACTTCGCCCTGGCGGCGCAGGAGCATTTCCAGCAGGGCAAACTCCTTGGCGGTGAGGTCGATGCGTTGGCCGCTGCGTTCGACCCGGCGGCGGATCAGGTCCAGGCTCAAATCGGCCAGACGCAGGCTGGTTTCCTGAGGTGTGGAACTGCCGCGGCGCAACAGGCTGCGCACCCGGGCCAGTAATTCGGAGAAGGCGAACGGTTTGACCAGATAATCGTCGGCGCCCAGTTCGAGACCATGCACACGGTCTTCAACGGTGTCCTTTGCGGTCAAAAACAGGATCGGCGTTTCCAGACCGGCGCTGCGCACTGCTTGCAGGATTTGCCAGCCGTTGCGTCCGGGCAGCATCACGTCGAGGATCAGCAGCGCATAGTCGCCACTCAACGCCAATTGCTGGCCGGTGGTGCCGTCGGCCACCAGTTCGGTGTTGAAGCCGGCCTCGGTCAGGCCCTGGCGCAGGTACTGGCCGGTTTTGGGTTGGTCTTCGACGATCAGCAGTTTCATGGGCAACTCGGGTAGCGGGAACGAGGACGTTATACCGTGGGCGAACGCGGCGGGCGCCAACCTGACAAAGTTGTAATCTGCCTGTCAGGTCGCTGCCAGCGCAGGCGGGCTAGAGTTTCCCACAGGCTGAACCTTGAATTGTTGGAGTACGACTATGTTTTTGCGCAACCGTCTGGCCCTTGCCGCGTGTTTGCTGGCGCTGAGTTCGCCGCTGTGGGCGTCGCCGGCGCACACCTATGACTTCGGCCAGCCGGCCCCGGCGGCCAAGGCCACCCGCAGCATTGAAGTGGTGATGGGCGACATGAGCTTCGATCCGAAGGCGATCGAGATCAAGGCCGGTGAGACCGTTCGTTTTGTGCTGGTGAATAAAGGCCAGTTGCTGCACGAATTCAACCTCGGCGACGCGGCGATGCATGCAAAACATCAGCAGGAAATGTTACAGATGCAGCAAAGCGGCATGCTCACGCCGACCGGCATGAAGGAAATGTCCCACGACATGGCGGGCATGGATCACGGCTCGATGGGGCATGGCATGAAGCACGACGACCCCAACAGCGTGCTGGTGGAGCCGGGCAAGACCGCCGAACTGACCTGGACCTTCAGCAAAGCGGTGAACCTGGAATTTGCCTGCAACATTCCCGGGCATTACCAGGCCGGAATGGTCGGCAAACTGACTGTCAGTCAGTAAGCACTCAAAGGCGGGAGCAAAGGCTGGTAGAATCCGCTGATTCTTCAGTCAGGTTTCCGCCATGCATCCCGCAGCCGAACATTCGCCGCTGGGCAAATCCAGCGAATACATCGCCACGTACACGCCGTCCCTGCTGTTCCCGATTCCGCGCACCGCGAAATGGGCCGAGCTGGGCCTGACCGCCGAAACCCTGCCGTATAAAGGCGTGGATTTCTGGAACTGCTTCGAGCTGTCGTGGCTGCTGCCGTCGGGCAAACCGGTGGTGGCGATCGGTGAGTTCAGCATTCCGGCGGATTCGCCGAACATCATCGAATCCAAGTCGTTCAAGCTGTACCTGAACTCGCTGAACCAGACGCCATTCGCCGATATCGCGAGCCTGGAAGCGACGCTGGTCAAGGATCTGTCCGCTGCTGCCGGTAAACCGGTGGGCGTGCGGGTTCGCAGCCTGAAAGACGTCGAAGCTGAAGGCGTCGTGGCGTTACCGGGTGTGTGCATCGACGATCTGGACATCAGCGTCACCAACTACGAACATCCGCGTCCTGAACTGCTGCGCTGCGACGATTCGCGCGTGGTGGAGGAGAGCGTGCACAGCCATCTGCTCAAATCCAACTGCCCGGTGACCAGCCAGCCCGACTGGGGCAGCGTGGTGGTGGAATACCGTGGCGCGGCGCTGGATCACGCCAGCCTGCTGGAATACATCGTCAGCTTCCGTCAGCACTCGGACTTCCACGAGCAGTGCGTGGAGCGGATCTTCCTTGATCTGCAGCGCCTGCTGAAACCGGAAAAACTCACGGTGTTTGCGCGTTATGTACGCCGGGGTGGGCTGGACATCAACCCGTACCGCAGCACTGAAAGCGTGCAACTGCCGAACCACCGTCTGGTTCGTCAGTAACCCGCCTCGCGGACATGAAAAAGCCCTGCCAGTGATGGCAGGGCTTTTTTGCATTCGCGGGGTCTCAGATGCCCATGCTGACCAGGGAATTCATGATGTTGCGCAGTGTGCCGGCGATGGTGGGGTGATCAACTTCAAAGCGCTCAACGGCCAGGTTCACGCCATCGGCAATGTTGGAGTCCTTGGTTTTGGTTTCCAGTTCAAGTTCCAGTTCGATCTGTTCCATCAGGGCATGTAGATCAGCGCGCTCGGCTTCGGTCAGCGGAGGATTTTGATCCAGTTGCTCGCGCAGGGCATTGAGCTGTTTCTGCAGTTCTTGAGCGGGCATGGTTGTTTCCTTTTATCGAGAGGCACTGGCATAGACCGCAGCCGCGCGCCAAAGGTCTATGGCTCTCCTTAAGACTAATCCACTCTTGTCCAACCTGCATGATCCCGGTCAGGGCTTTTCGCCTTTGAGGCGACGCAGGCTGATGTCCGCCAGACAGGTGTCGAGCTCGCCCAGATGATCGATCACCGAGTGCACGCCCAGGCCGAACAGTTGCACGGTCGCCTTGCCGCGCAGTTGTTCGCGTTCCTTCTGGCTCAGGGCCTGCCATTCGCTCGGCGCCAGGCCGCACAGTGAACCGCAGGACGCCAGGCCGATGGTCCACAACCCGGCATTGAGGCCCGATTGCAGCAAGCGCGGTTCGCCGCTGACCAGTACGCAACCGTCGAGGCGATCGACATTCAAGCCCATCAACGCTTGCCAGCAGGCGTTGGGCGCCGGCCAAGGATTGATTGTTGCCGAATATTGCGATGGTTTGATCCAGTCTGGCAGCGCCGATGCCAGTACCTGAGTGCTCGCGGTGGACAACTCATCCAGCCAGGCGCAGGGAATTTGCTGGCGCTGCAGGCTGCGCAGGCTGTCGAGGGCGCCGGGTGTCACGTCGGCGTGTTCCGGGCCGATGCTGGTCTGATGGCGGGCGCGGGCGCCGAAGTCCACCAGACAGCCGCTGAGTCCGAACAGCACGGCGGTCAGCGTCGGTGCCGCGAGGGGCAAGGCTTCGGCTTGAGGCATGGAAAAACGTCCCTGAAATAGCGATCAGGCTAAGCGTCAGCGGTGACAGTTACGTGACAGGTGAATGACGAAGCGTCCTACAGCGGGTTTCACCGGGGAACTGCCTAAAGCGCCGTTTCCGTCTTATACTGACGCACTAATCGCCGCGGCCCAGGTGCTGCGTCCGTACTATCCAAGGAGTTTTCTATGCGCTGGAGCCATCCTCTTGCTCAGCTTTGTGTATGTGCCAGCGTAATGCTGGTGCCGTTCGCCGCTCAGGCCGCAACGGAAGAAGATCCTTGGGAAAGCGTCAATCGTCCGATTTTCCAGTTCAACGATTTCGTTGATACCTATGCGCTGAAGCCGCTGGCGCAGGGTTACGAATTTGTTACTCCGCAATTCCTGGAAGACGGCATCCACAACATGTTCCGCAACGTCGGTGATGTCACCAACCTGGCGAACAATATTCTTCAGGCCAAACCGGCCGCCGCTGGCGTCGACACCGCTCGCCTGATCTTCAACACCACCTTCGGCCTGCTCGGTTTCTTCGACGTCGGCACCAAAATGGGCCTGAACCGCAGCGACGAAGACTTCGGCCAGACTCTCGGCTACTGGGGCGTCGGCAGCGGTCCTTACGTGATGCTGCCGCTGATGGGCCCGAGCACGCTGCGTGACGCGCCGTCCAAGTACGTCGACAGCTTCACCGGCCCGTATCGCTACATCAACGACGTGCCAGTGCGTAACTCGATTTTCGGCCTGAACATCGTCGACACCCGCGCCAGCCTGTTGTCCAGCGAGAAGCTGATCAGCGGCGACAAGTACACCTTCATCCGCAACGCCTACCTGCAGAACCGCGAGTTCAAGGTCAAGGACGGGCAGGTTGAAGACGATTTCTGATCTCGATTGATCGGTATGAAAGGGCGACCGCGAGGTCGCCTTTTTTGTGGGCGCGTCCAATGATTGGGTTACGGTTGAAGCCGTTCTTATAACTGCGAGTGATTTGACAAACAAAGTCTCCAAGCGACCATCGGCGCATGCTTGAAACGCTCGAAGGATGGGAGTACCGTCTGCGCCTTAGAAGGGCACCTCTGGTGCAACCGTGTGCGGCGCGAATGCTCCGAAGCGGTGCAGCAGAGAGGCTAGAAAGCGAATCCAGTAGTCTGCGCCGGGCCATTGCCCCGCCTGCTACGCCAACCTAATTCTGGCGCCGTTTGCCCACATGCCAAAAACCAGTGCCACGCTGCTGATAATCGATGATGACGAAGTAGTGCGCGCGAGCCTCGCGGCCTATTTGGAAGACAGTGGTTTCAGCGTCTTGCAGGCCAGTAACGGCCAGCAGGGTCTTCAGGTATTCGAGCAAGACACGCCCGACTTGGTCATCTGCGATCTGCGCATGCCGCAGATGGGCGGTCTCGAACTCATCCGTCAGGTCACTGAGCGGTCGCCGCAGACACCGGTGATCGTGGTCTCGGGTGCCGGCGTGATGAACGATGCGGTCGAGGCCCTGCGCCTGGGCGCGGCGGATTATCTGATCAAGCCTCTCGAAGATCTGGCTGTGCTCGAGCACTCCGTGCGCCGGGCCCTGGATCGTGCACGTCTGCTGCTGGAAAACCAGCGCTACCGCGAGAAACTGGAAAAGGCCAACCGCGAACTCGAAGCCAGCCTGAACCTGCTCCAGGAAGACCAGAACGCCGGTCGCCAGGTGCAGATGAACATGCTGCCGGAAAGTCCGTGGGCCATCGACGAATTCAGGTTCGCGCACCAGATCATCCCGTCGCTGTACCTGTCGGGTGATTTTGTCGACTACTTCCGGGTCGACGAGCGCCGGGTGGCGTTCTATCTGGCGGATGTGTCCGGTCATGGCGCCTCTTCGGCGTTCGTCACCGTGCTGTTGAAGTTCATGACCACGCGCTTGCTGTTCGAATCCAAGCGCAACGGCACGCTGCCGGAATTCAAGCCTTCGGAAGTCCTCGGTCATATCAACCGGGGGCTGATCAGTTGTAAGCTGGGTAAACACGTCACAATGGTCGGTGGAGTCATCGACGAGGAGACCGGTTTGTTGACCTATAGCATCGGCGGCCATCTGCCGTTGCCTGTGTTGTACACGCCTGACAGTGTTCGCTACCTCGAGGGGCGCGGTCTGCCGGTGGGGCTTTTCAACGAAGCTACCTACGAAGACCACGTGCTCGAGCTGCCACCGACGTTCAGCCTGACGCTGATGTCTGATGGCATTCTGGATCTTTTGCCAGAGCCCACACTCAAAGAGAAAGAAGCCGCTTTACCGCAAAAGGTGAAGTCGGCGGGCGGCAGCCTGGATGGTCTGCGGCAGGTTTTTGGATTGGCCACGCTAGGGGAGATGCCGGATGATATCGCCCTGTTGGTGTTGAGCAGGAATCTTTGATGAGTACCGGTAGAATCCAGTTCGCCGAGCAGGACGGCACCTTCGTCCTGAAGTTCGTCGGTGAAGTTCGCCTGACCCTGTGTTCGGCGTTGGATGCGACTATTGAAAAAATCTTCACCGCGCTGAATTTCAACGCGATCGTGATCGATTTGACCGAAACCCGCAGCATCGACAGCACCACGTTGGGCCTGCTGGCCAAGCTGTCGATCCTGTCGCGGCAGAAGGTCGGCCTGCTGCCGACCGTGGTCACCACCCACGAGGACATCACCCGTCTGTTGCAGTCGATGGGTTTCGAGCAGGTGTTCAATATCGTCAACCATCCCGTGCCGTGCCCGGAATGCCTTGATGACCTGCCGGATCAGGATCAGTCGGAAGAGGTGGTGCGGATCAAGGTGCTCGAAGCGCACAAGATCCTCATGGGCCTGAACGACTCCAACCGCGAAGCCTTCCATGACCTGGTGAATGCCCTCGAACGGCACTGATCAGCCAGACCGCAAGGCACAAAAAAGGGCGAACCTGTGAGGGTTCGCCCTTTTTGCGTTTGCGCTCGGCTGATTACAGCTTGGCTTGCAGCAGCGCCTCGAGTTTTTCCTGGTCGCGGGCAAACTGACGGATGCCTTCGGCCAGTTTCTCGGTGGCCATCGCGTCTTCGTTGGACAACCAGCGGAATTGCGCTTCGTTGAGGCTCAGGCGCGCTTCGCCAGCATGGCCCGGAGCGAGTTTGCGTTCCAGCTTGCCGGTGTCGGCCGCCAGTTTCTCGATCAGATCCGGGCTGATGGTCAGGCGGTCGCAGCCGGCCAGTTGCTCGATCTGACTCAGATTGCGGAAGCTCGCGCCCATGACCACTGTCTTGTAGTCATTGGCCTTGTAGTAGTTGTAGATGCGCGTCACGGACTGCACGCCCGGATCGTCGGCACCGGTGTAGTCGTTGCCGTTGGCCTTCTTGTACCAGTCGTAGATGCGGCCCACGAACGGCGAGATCAGAAAGACGCCGGCATCGGCGCAGGCAGCGGCCTGAGCGAAGGAGAACAGCAGGGTCAGGTTGGTCTGGATGCCTTCCTTTTCCAGGATCTCGGCGGCGCGGATGCCTTCCCAGGTCGAGGCGATCTTGATCAGTACGCGGTCACGGCCAACGCCGGCCTTGTCGTACAGCTCGATCAGGCGGTGGGCCCGTTTGAGCACTGCGTCCTTGTCGAACGACAGGCGTGCATCCACTTCAGTGGAAATACGGCCCGGGATCACTTTGAGGATTTCCTGACCGACCGCCACGCCGAAACGGTCGCTGGCCAGGCCGACATCGCCCTTGCAGTCGCCGACGCTGGCGTTCAGCAGTTCGGCGTAAGCCGGGATGGCCGCTGCCTTGAGCAGCAGGGAAGGGTTGGTGGTGGCGTCGACCGGTTTGACCCGGGCAATCGCTTCGAAGTCGCCGGTGTCGGCCACGACGGTGGTGAACTGTTTGAGTTGTTCCAGCTTGGAAGTCATGAGCGTGCTCTGTCCTATGGGTCTGGTGACATTACCCGAGCACCGACAGCCACTCAAGGGCATGTCGGCGTATCGAGCGCCCCGGCGGCAACAACCTGAAAACGGCTGTTTGAAAGGCGGGGCGCGTTATCGATCAATACGATGCCAAAAAGAACCACAGGTTCAAAGCAACTGACCCGCTGTACCGCTTAATCGGCGTTCAAATGAGTCGAGACCGCCGTCTGTGCCGGTTTCGGCTGGCCGTCGGAGGTCAGCAGACCGAAATTCTTCTCCCGGTCGTTGCTGCCCGACTCGCTGTTCTTCCATTCGTAAATCGACGTCAGCGGAATGTTGAGTTTTTTAACATCGGCGATGAACGCAGCGATTTTACTGGCTTGCCCTTCCGGTCCGCCGTTGGAGGCGAGCGCCGAGACGCCCCATTCACTGATAACGCCCGGCAGACGGAAGTTTTGCTGGATGAAGGTCTGCGCGTTACTGATCTGCGTCGCGGTCATGCCGTAGGGGTGATAGGAAATGGCGTCCAGGCACTCAGGATAAGTGCCGAGGATGCTGTTGAGGGCCACGGTCGAGGCGGAGCCGGCCGTCGGCGGACGGGCAAAACCGAAGCCCACCAAAGGCGTCGATTGCGGTTTGCCCTGCAGCGTCTTGCACATGGCCGTCATGAAAGGCACGAAGGTGTTTTTGAAGTCTCCGGTGGGCCAGTAGGTGTCGAGGTCCGGCTCATTCCAGATTTCGATCCCCACCAGTTGCGCGCTCCAGGCTTGCTCAAGCCCGCTCACCGCGTTGGCAAAGGCTTCACCGGCGGTCGTCAGATCACCGGTCAACGGTTTGGTGGCGCGAACGGTCATCAAGACCGGCAACCCGGCGGACCGCGCCGTCGCAAACGCATCGCTGATCTGTTTCTGATAGGTCTTGCCGCCGAGGCTGTCGCTCCAGACGCCGAAGCGCACAAAGCTGAATCCGGCCGCTTTGATCTGCTCGGCGTCCGCCGGGGTGAAGTTCTGGATCTTGACCTGAACGCCAATGGTTCGGGTGGGCAATGACGGGAACAGCGTACTGGCCTGAACCTGCGCGGTGGCACTGAGCGTCAACAGGGCGGCGGCACCCAGATGTTTGAGATGTGCTGATTTCATGTCGGCTCTCCTGATGAGAATGACATCTAGCGAAGGGTTATCTCGTTACACAGGTTTCGAGGGCAATAAGGATGCTAAGTGCACGAATGTTATTTTTTGTCGGAAAACTTTCGCCTGAAAATCACAGTTATTTTTAGTCCGGTAATTCTGGTTGGGGGACTTTTAGAGGCCGTGGTACTTAATGCATCGGTATTAAGGGTGAATCTATTTCCGAGTGAAGGAAGGTCTTGCGGGTTCATTCGAATTTGCAAGGCATGTTGGCCGATTGACATTACACGGGAAAGTAAACCTTGTTCAAAAAGATTCTTGTCGTTTGCGTAGGCAATATCTGCCGAAGTCCGACAGCGGAACTTCTGTTGCGCAATGCACTGACACCCTCGGCGATCAGCGTGACCTCCGCAGGCCTGTCTGCACGGGTCGGCGAAGGCATGGAGTCGACCGCGCGCCGGGTGCTGGAAGACCGCGGACACAGTGCCGAAGGGTTCAAGGCGCGGCAACTGACAGCGGACATCGTCAATGAATCAGACCTGATTCTGGTGATGGAAAAACAACATGTTAATCAAGTACTGAAGATTGCCTCTCACGCCAGGGGCAAAGTGTTTCTGCTGGGCAAGTGGCAGAGCGAACGAGAAATACAGGACCCGTATCGTCAGGGGCAAGCCGCTTTTATTCATGCCCATGCATTGATTGAAGATGCTGTTAGCTCATGGGCACAACGCCTGGCGCGTTGATGAATATTCTTCAGTTCAGTGAATGGTAAGAAAGACTTATGCAGTTACCGTCAGTAATCGGCACCCGCGACAACGATCAAGACAGTATTGATCTTCTCGGCATCTTCGGCAGCCTGATCGATCAGAAATGGTTGATCGGGGCGTTCACCGGCGCGTTCATGATGACCGGTGTGGCCTATGCGATTTTGGCCACGCCGGTGTACCTGGCCAACGCGCTGGTGCAGGTCGAACCGAAAAAGAACGACATGCTCGGTTTTTCCGACCTCAACAGCATGCTCGGCGGGCAATCGCCGTCGGTGACCGAAATCGGCATCATCAAATCCCGCGCGGTGATCGGCAAAACGGTCGACGATCTGCGCCTGGACATCGACGTCACCCCCAACACCTTCCCGCTGATCGGCGGCTTTCTTTCCCGGCGCTATCGCGGTGAGACAGAACTCAGCGTCGCGCCGCCGCGTTTCGGCCTGAGCAGCTACGCCTGGGGCGGTGAACGCCTGGAGTTTGCCAAGCTCAATCTGCCCAAGGAACTGCTGGGCAAGAAACTCACCCTGATTGCCGGCGAACAACATCGCTTTCAGCTGTTGGACGACAACGACAACCTGCTGGTCGACGGCGTGGCGGGCGAAGCCTTCGCCCAGGACGGTGTAGAAGGGCAGGTCGCGCAACTGTTGGCCAATCCCGGAACCCGTTTCGAAGTGGTGCGCAACCCACGAATCGTGACCATCCAGGGTTATCAGGACGCGCTGGACATCTCCGAGCAAGGCAAGGAGTCCGGCATCATCCGTCTGGCCCTGGCCAGCAGCGACGCCGCCGAAGCGGTGAAGATCCTCAACAAGATCGCCGCGCTGTACGTCGATCAGAACGTGCGCCGCACCTCCGCCGAAGCGGCGCAAAGCCTGGCCTTCCTGCAAAGCCAGTTGCCGCAGGTCAAGCGTGACCTGGCCAAGGCCAGCGATGCGCTCAACGCCTACCAGACCCACGGCAAGACCGTGAACATCTCCATGGAAACCCAATCGGTGCTCGGCCAGTCCGTGGCGCTCGAAACGCGGATTTCCGAGCTGAAGCTGCAACAGGCGGAGATGGACCGCAAATTCACCAAACAGCACCCGGCCTACCGCGCGCTGATGACCCAGATCGGTGAACTGACCCAGCAACAGCGCTCGCTGGAAGGCAAGGTTCAGGACCTGCCAGCCACGCAGCAGGAACTGCTCAACCTGACCCGCGATGTCGAAGTCGCCTCGCAGATCTACACCCAGTTGCTGAACAAATCCCAGGAGCTGGACATCGTTCGCGCGGGCGCTGTGGGTAACGTGCGTCTGGTGGATACGGCGGATGTCGACCTGACCAGCCCGGTCAAACCGAAAAAAGCCCTGATCGTGTTGATCGCCACCTTCCTCGGCGCCTTCGTCGGCGTGGCGCTGGTGCTGTTGCGCAAATCCCTGAGCAAGGGCCTGGAAGGGCCGGAAGGCATCGAGCAGCTCGGCTTGCCGGTCTACGCGTCGATTCCCTACAGCGCTCTGCAACAGGAAGAGGACAGCAAAAAAGTCCGGGCCAAAGTCGCGGCGGACACGCCGGCGTATCTGCTGGCCCTGCGCAACCCGACGGACCTGTCTATCGAATCGATCCGCAGCCTGCGTACCTGCCTGCACTTCGCCGCACTGGATTCGACCAACAACCGCATCATGATTTCCGGCCCGAGCCCGCAGGTCGGCAAGACCTTCGTCTCTTCCAACCTCGCGGCGGTCATGGCGCAGAGCGGGCAGCGCGTGGTGCTGATCGACGCCGACATGCGCAAGGGGCATCTGCACAAAACGCTGAACACGCCGATCACCAACGGCTTGTCCGATCTGCTGGTCAAGCGCTGCACCCTCGAACAGGCGATCAACAAGGTCGAAGTCGACAACCTGCACTTCATCAGCCGTGGCCAGGTCCCGCCCAACCCTTCCGAGCTGTTGATGCACGCCAATTTCCGCGACCTGCTGGCGCAACTCAGCGAGCGCTATGACGTGGTGATCATCGACACGCCACCGCTGCTGGCCGTGACCGATGCGGCGATTGTCGGTCGCGAAGCCGGCATCAGCCTGATCGTCGCGCGGTTCGGGGTAAACCCGGCCAAGGAAATCGAAATGACGATCCGGCGTTTCGCCCAGAACGGTATCGAGTTGAAAGGCGCGGTGTTCAACGGCGTCGAGAAGCGCGCGGCCAGCTATTACGGCAACGGCAGCTATTACAACTACGAATACGCGTCCGACCAGTCCTGAAATTCAGCGACGGTTCTTACAGGCATGAAAGTGGGTGAGTTGTGAAAAAAATACTGCACGTGGCGGAAACGATCAAAGGTGGGGTGGCGACGGTCATCCGCACAATTTCGGCGGCTCCCGAAGACGGGCGCTATGAGCTGGTGTATCTGGTCCCGCTCGACCAGAAGAAAGAACTGCACGGCATCGATCCACAGCAGATCCGCACCTTTGCCCGAAGCGGGCGGAATGTGCCGTCGCTGCTGCGTTTTGCCTGGCAACTGGCGCGGGTCCTGCTCAAGGAAAAACCCGACGTGGTGCATTTGCACAGCACCTTTTCCGGGGTGATCGGCCGTTGCGTGTGCGTGCTCCTGCGGCCGTGGCGCAAGCCGAAAATCGTCTACTGCCCCCATGCGTTCTCGTTCCTGATGGAAAGCTCGCCGATCAAGCAGAAAGTCTATGCGGGGATCGAACGGGTGCTGCAGAAGGTCACGGACACGATCATCTGCGTCAGCCAGTTCGAGCTGGACAAGGCCGCGAAGTTTGGCATCGAGCGCAAGCGCATGACGCTGATCTACAACGGCATCGATCACAAGCATGAAGAACGCAAGGCCAACGATCCGGCACCGATTCATCTGCTGTTCGTCGGTCGCCTCGACTACCAGAAAGGCTTCGACGTATTGCTCAAGGCTTACAGCGAAGCAAAGCGCAGCGACCTGAAACTGACGGTAGTGGGCAGTGCGGTGAACGAGGACGTGGTCGAATGTCCGCCGCTGGACGGGGTGGAATACCTGCCCTGGGTGACGCCAACCGAAGTACACGCGCTGTATCAGAAAGCCGATGCCCTGATCGTGCCGAGCCGCTGGGAAGGCTTTGCCATGGTGCCGCTGGAAGGCATGGCGCTGGGCCTGCCGGTGATTGCCAGCGACTGCACGTCGTTGCCCGAACTGGTCACCCATGGTGTGTCCGGTTACGTGTTCCCTGCCGGTGATCACCAGGCGCTGGCCGATCGCCTGAAGAAAATCCAGAAGCCTGCGTTGTCGGCCCTCGGCATCGAAGGTCGGCGCATCGTCCGCGAGCGTTTCAGCGCCGCGTTGATGATCCGCCAGACCTACGACGTGTATTCCGCTCCCTCTTATTAAGTAGAACTCCGCTCATGAACGTAACGATTTTGCACGGCTACAGTGCCTCCAACTCCGGCGATGGTCTGCTGGTCGATCTGGCCATTGCGCTGGTGCAGCGCAACTTTGGCGAAGACACCGCGATCAGTGTGGTGGCTTCCGATCCGGACTCTTTCAAGTACCTGCCGCACCCGCGCTTCGATGCGCCAGTCATGGCGGCCAAGGGCTTGGGCCGGGTCAAGCAGGCGGTGTTCCTCAATCAGTCCTACGCGGGGCTGGCGGATCTGTTGAAGAAAACCGATCTGATCGTCGGCGTCGGCGGCGGCTACATGCGTTCGAAGAGCGCCTTCGAGCACATCAAGCTGAAACTCGGCCACGCCAAGCAGCTGGAAACCGCGATCCTCAGCAAAGTGCCGTCGGTGTACCTGCCGCAAAGCATCGGGCCGTTCCACGGCGACAGCGACAAGATCGTCGGCCACTACGCCAGCGCCGACGCGGTGTTCGTGCGCGATAACCGGTCCTCGGCGCTGTTCGATGCTTGTGAAAATGTCTACCGCGCGCCGGACCTCGCGGTGCAGGCCCTGGCCGGCAAGATCCTCCAGCAACCCAAGTTCACCCGCTGCGCTTCGACGCCGGCCACGGTGTGCGTGGTGCTGCGTAAACCGCCGGCATGGAGCAAGGAAAAGAAGCTCGCCTACGTGGCCAACCTGAAGGTGCTGCTGCAGCGCTTGAAGAACAAAAGCAAAGTGGTCTGCGCCGTACAGAGCGCCGTGCGTGGTAACGATGACGGCGCGTTCTATCGCGAACTGGGCATCACCGAAGACCTGTTGCCGCTGAAGGCAACGCTGGCCAAATACCAACCGGACCTGGTGATTTCCGTGCGCCTGCACGGCGCGATCGAATCACTGCTCTCGGGTGTGCCGGCGTACCACATCAGCTACGAACGCAAAGGCTTCGGCGCCTATCAGGACATGGGCGTCGAGGACTGGGTCATCAACGGCGGCGATATCAATGTCGACACCATCATCGACACGGTTTACGCGCCTGACGCGCTGTCGAATTTCGGCAAACGCCTGACCGACACCTGCCGCGAGATCGAGGCGAAAACCGTGGCCATGGACGACATCATCAAGGGCGTCATTCGATGATATTCCGGCTGTTGCTGCGTGGCGGGGCACTGGGCGCGAAGTTCCTGCTGGTGCTCGCCATCACCCATTACCTCGGTTACGAGGCGCTGGGTTTTTACGGCGTGGTGGTCGCGGCGTCGTTGATCGCGTCGAAGTTCTACAGCGTCGGTTTCAGTTCCGAGATCAACCGGCTGATCAGCGTGGGCGGCAGTTCGCGCCGGGTCGTGGACAAGGTGCTGCTGCTGTACCTGGCCGTAGGGCTGGCGTTGTCGGTGCTGACGGTGGTGATTTATTCGCTGTTCCAGTCGGTGGAAGCGACGGCTGCGCTGATCGCCTGCGTGACGCTGGTACTGCTCACCGAACACCTGTCGTTCGAGATCAACTCGTTCGTGTTTTCCGCGCAGAAAGCCACGGCGGGTGCGTTGCTGTTCTTCATCAAGACCGGGCTCTGGGCGCTGCTGGCCGTGGGCGGCATGGCGCTCGGCTGGGTGTCCGCAATCGCCAGCGTGCTGTGGCTGTGGGTCATCGCCAACGTGCTGGTGATCGTCGCCGGTTACCTGATCGTGGTGAATGTTCATCGCGGGCGGGAAGAGGGAACGCTGGCCACCGCCGCCGTGTGGAAAGCCGGGTTGCCGTTTTACCTCGGCACGGGTCTGATCGCCCTGAGTCAGTACGCCGAGCGCTTTCTGATCATCGACCTCGAACCCTACGCCAGCCTCGGTAAATACGTGTACGCGTGGTCGGCGGCCAACACCTTGCAGGCGTTGTCTTACGCGGTGGTGGCGGTGGTCGGCATTCCGCTGCTCGCCAAGCGTTATCAGGCCGATCAGCAACCGTTCACGGTCCGGCAGTTGTTCGTGAACAAATGGGTCGCGCGTTCGCTGGTGGTGTCGGCGGCGGTCGCGGTGGGCATTTATCTGTTCTTCAACGTGGTGCTCGATTACGTCGCCACCAGCGTTCCGCGTCCGGACAACGGCATTCTCGGCGTGCTGATTTTCTCCTTCGCCCTGCGCGCCATTGGCGACATCGTCTGGGGCGGCTTGATCGCGTCGAAAAACAGTCGGGTGTCCCTTGCCAGTGCGGCCATTTGCCTGTTGGTTTCAGTGCCGGTCAGTTACCTGCTGATCAAGCATTATTCGATCTACGGCGCGGCCTGGGGCAACGTCTTCGCGATCACCGTGCAGCTCGGCGTGATTGCGCTGCTGACTCGCGCCACGCGCGCGAAAAAGGCTGTCGTGTCATGGGCCTGAAACTGCCGTGCATCGAGTTTCGTGGTCGCCGTCTCGACTCCTCGCTGTCGTTCCTGATCCTGTTCACCGGGCTGTTTCTGTCGGTGGCGATGCCGCTCTTGGTGCCGCGCGATCCGGGCCCGGACGCGATGACCCTGTGGTCGTCCTATGCCCGGGCCGACAACTGTAATTTCTGGAACCCGTTCTCGCCGGATCGCTCGTCCTACGAATGTTCGGCGTTCCTGCTGCGGCCCACCGGGATCAACCTGACCAACGCCTGGGCCTACGGGATGTTCTGCAACTTTTTCCTCACGGCCATTCCCGTGGTGGTGTTCCGGCGCATGCCGCTGACCATCTTCGGAACCCTGTGCCTGTGGGGCATCGTGCGTTCGTTTTTCCTGGAAAACCTGACCAAGGAAATCATCGTGTCGGTGGCGGTGCTGAGCATTCTGTTCAGCTCGCTGACGCGCAAATATCGCGGCGGATTTTTCCTTTCGGCGGTGATCTACGGCGTGCTGATCCGGCCCTACTGGATTTTGTTTTCGCTGTCCTGGGTCGGCGTCTGCGTGATGAAGAAATACGTCTCGCGCACCACCTTCTTCCTGATGCTGTTCCTGTTCTATCTCGCGGTTGCAATGGCGATCCAATTGGCGCTGGGCTTTCCGGTGTCGTCGATTCGCGCCAGCAACAACGAACTGCGCACGGCGGGCGAGGAGGGTTCCAAATCGCTGATCGTCTCGTGGCTCAGCGGCAGCGACTTCGTCTCGCAGGCCCTGGATTCGATGATCATTTTCTTCCGCTTGTCGTTCCCCGTTGAGCTGATCCTGCTGTCGGGGCCGGGCCAGGTGATCTTCGTGGCGTTGATGATCATGACCGCGCTGCTGCTGTTCAAAGTCATTACCTCGACCGATTACAAGGGCGCACCGATCCAGACCAAACCCAAGGAACTGATCGCGATTCCGCTGGCGTTTCTGCTGGTTCAGGGCTTGTTCGAACCGGACTTCGGTTCGTTCGCCCGGCACTTTTCGATGGTGGTGCCGGTGCTGTTCGTGGGCCTGGGGTTGATGCTGCGGGCGAACAAACCGGCGAAGGTTGAATCAAGAATTCTGAATTGAGGCGGGTGCTTTATGTCGAGCAAGAAAAAGTCCCTGGAGATCGAAACCCTGCGCGGCCTGGCGTGCCTGTTGCTGGTGCTCTATCACGTGATCGGGCCGTTGGGCGGTGGTTTGAAAATCGACATCGGCTCGCCGTTCCGGGTGATCGCCGATTCGATGGTGTACGTGCGCATGCCGCTGTTCACCTTCATCTCCGGCTACATCTATTCCCTCTACAAGATTCGCGGCAATGACTTTTCCGCGTTCTTCAGCGGCAAGGTGCGGCGCCTGATCGTGCCGCTGTTTTGCGTGGGGGTGCCGTTCTCGGTATTGCAGGCGGTGGGGCCGGGCGTGAACAAGGACGTCAGCGTGATGGATGCGCTGTTGTCGTTCTACGTGCCGATCAACCACTTCTGGTTTCTGCAGGCGGTGTTCATCATTTTCATGTTCGTCGGCCTGCTGGAGTGGCGCGGTTTGTTGCGTACACCGACGCGCCTGTACCTGTTGTTTGCCTTCGCGGCGGCGGTGTTCCTGTTGCCGCCGTTTCCCGTGGACGTGTTCGGCATCAACGGGGCGATTTATCTGCTGCCGTTCTTCGTGGCGGGCATGATCGGCCAGGAGAAAGTCAGCGAGCTGAAGCAGACGTTCAAGGTGATCGGCCCGCTGGTATTTGTGCTGATCTCGCTGACGCTGCTGTACGTGGCGGCGGTGGATCGCGAGCTGATTGTCGACCGCCGCAGCCTGATCGGCCTGACCGTGGGCTGCGTATCCTGCATCGCGTTACTGTCGAGTGACATGCGCTCGAAGACGCTGACCTGGCTTGGCGGTTACTCCTACGCGATTTTCCTCTTTCACGTATTGTTCGCCGCTACGTCGCGTTCGATCCTCGGCCGCCTGGGTGTGAAAGACGAAAGCGTGCTGGTGTTCTGCGGTTTGACGTGTGGTTTGCTCGGGCCGGTGGTGTTGTCGATGATTTTCAGTCGGTTCAACTTCACTTCCGTGCTGTTTCTCGGCGAACGTGCGGCGACGAAAAAGAAACCGGCGGCGACCATCGCACCGGTGGCGCAGACCCGATGAAGGAAGCGATTCATGCTGGCTGTTGATGATGTGCCGCCGGTGGCGGCGTCGGTGGTGCAGGTCGGCGACGCTCGCGAGCGGTTTGGCCAGTGGCGCGAAGGCAAGGCCGGCAAGGTGTTGTCGATCTCGGTGATCGGCGACAGCTACAGCGCGGGGCAGGATTTCTACCTGAACAAACTGGTGCAGCGCGTGGCCGGGGAGGTCGGGTTTGCCGGGCCGGGGTATGTCGGGTTCAACCACGGCGCAGCCCTCGGCGGCACGCATTTCAAGTACACCCGCAGCAGCGAAAAATACTTCGGCGGCGACTGGCAGGTCTCCGGCCTCGGCCAGGCCAGCCCCGACAGCCGCACGGTGACCGGCCACCCCGGCGCCTGGCTGCAAGTCGAGGCCAGCCCGACGCCTGCCATCAACACCGCAGTCACTCAGGCGAAACTGCTCTACCTCGGCAACGGCGAGTCCAGTGAGTTGCGTTATCGCTGGTCACCCTCCGCCGACTGGCAGCCGTTGAAACTCGCGGGCGAGGGCGTACAGGAAGTCCCGCTACCCGGTACGTCGGCCGCGACCGATTGGGCCTTCAGGCTGGAAGTGGTGAAAGGCGCGCCGACCCTGTTCGGTCTGTGGCTGAGCAACGATCAGAACGGGGTTCGGGTCTCGAAACTGGCGGCGTCCGGCGCGGCGTCCGCTGATTTCTACCACGACGATGCCCGCTGGCAGGCGCAGTGGAAAGCCGTGGTTTCGAAGATTCCCGCAGACATTTACCTGATCATGCTCGGTGGCAACGATCAGGGTTTCGGCGTGAAGCCCGAGCAGTATCTGCATAACGTTCAGGGTCTGGTCGGCATGCTCCGCGAGATTCAACCGGCGGCGAGCATCAACCTGATCCTGCGTCAGGACACCACCCGCTCCAGCGCCTATCCGATGTCGGCTTATGCGCAGGTCATCGAGCCTTGGGCCCGTGAGCAGCGTCTGGGTTATGCCAACCTGCAATGTGCGTTTGGCACCGACGTCAAACGCTACGCGGCGGCCATGATCGGACCGGACAAGATTCATCCGCTGCCGGCCACGGGCGGGCGGGTGATTGCCGATTACTTCTATCGTTGGGTCGTGGGCGGGCAACAAAAAGTCTCGCCACAGGACAACTGTGGCGAGACTTCGAAGTAGCCGTCAGTTGTCGAACAGATCCAGATGGCTCAGCAGCTCTGCGGTTTTCTGCGGCATCAACTGCGTCACGCAGCGGGTTTCCACATTGACGATGATCGCCGGGTCGTTGCAGCAGATCCGCACCCGAAAACGCCAGTCGCTGAAGATCATCTTCAGGCCGTCGCGGTCATCGACCTCCAGCGCCTGCTCGCCGTAAATCCGTTTCAGGTGGGCGAGCAGAGGATAGGGATCGCGCATCGGTCGGCGTATGTCCCCGGACGAGGGAAACACGCCGAGGCGGTCGACCAGCAGCAGGGTGCCCAGCCACGGGCCATTGGCGCTGGGCAATGGCTGATGGCGGGATAACCAGCTCATCACCCCGAGGTTGTCCACCTCACGTTCAATCTCTGCGGAATGTTGTGCAATGTTCATGGTTGCCTCGTTGGATGTGCGTGCTGCGATGAATCAGTGGGGGCCGCTCAGCGACCCTTCAGGTAAACGTTGTCGTAGCAGAAGTTGGTCGCCTGCAGGTAACCCTCGGCGTCGCCGCAGTCGAAGCGCAGACCCTTGAACTTGTAGGCCAGCACGCAACCGTTCTGCGCCTGTTTCATCAGGGCGTCGGTGATCTGGATTTCGCCGCCCTTGCCCGGCTCGGTGTCGGCGATCAGGTCGAAGATGTCCGGCGTGAGGATGTAGCGGCCGATGATCGCCAGGTTCGACGGTGCGTCTTGCGGGGCCGGTTTTTCCACCATGTGGTTGACCCGGTAGATGCCCTCGGAAATCGCTTCGCCGGCGATCACGCCGTACTTGTGGGTCTGGTCGCGCGGGACTTCCTGGATGGCGACGATCGAGCAGCGGAATTTCTTGTACAGCTCGATCATCTGCGTCAGTACGCCGTCGCCTTCGAGGTTCAGGCACAGGTCGTCCGCCAGTACCACGGCGAAAGGCTCGTCGCCGATCAACGGGCGGCCGCTGAGAATCGCGTGGCCGAGGCCTTTCATTTCCACCTGACGGGTGTAGGAGAACGTGCAGGTGTCGATCAGCTCGCGAGTGCCGGCCAGGAATTTCTCTTTCTCGGTGCCGCGAATCTGGTGTTCGAGTTCGTAGCTGATGTCGAAGTGGTCTTCCAGTGCGCGCTTGCCCCGGCCGGTGACGATGGCCATGTGTTGCAGGCCGGCGTCCCGTGCTTCTTCAACGGCGTATTCGATCAACGGCTTGTTGACGATCGGCAGCATTTCCTTGGGCATGGCTTTGGTGGCCGGCAAGAAACGCGTGCCATAACCGGCAGCGGGGAACAAACATTTACGGATCATAAAAGTTTCCTGGTCATTCATGGCGCACTGCCATCGTTTATTGCAATAACGAAGGTTGCAAGTTATTGAAGCTGTACTTTAATACCTGACTCGGGAGATGAGTGGCAAATAGCAATGAGTGTAAAACACGACAATGTTATGAGATGTCGGTTTGACAGTTATTGGTTATTTTTAGTCGGCATCCGTTGATAGTGATGAATGCGCGGGAGTGCTAATAAGTACCAGGCAATACAGTTTGGCTTGTAAAAATATTTATAGCCAGTGATTGAACTGTTTTTGTTTCTGGTTGTTGTCGCGCTGTTTGTGTGAATCAAGACACACATTAAACAAGCAGCGCTTGACACGCGAGTTGGCACTTTTCCCACTTATGGACCGCGCTATGAAGATTCTGTTAACGGGTGGCGCCGGCTATATCGGCTCGCACACCACACTTGCACTACTTGAAGCAGGTTATGAAGTTGTAGTTCTGGATAATCTTTGCAACAGCAGCGACGCCGCCTTGCACGCGGTGGAAGCCATTTGCGGCAAAAGTGCGCTGATGATTCGCGGGGATGTCTGTGACCGGGCCCTGCTGGACCGGATTTTCCAGCAGCACGCCATTGATGCCGTACTGCACTTCGCCGGGCTCAAGGCTGTCGGCGAGAGCGTGCGCAAGCCGCTCGAATACTACGAAACCAACGTCAGCGGCAGCATCACGCTGTGCCAGGCGATGGCAGCGGCGGGGGTGTTCCGGCTGGTGTTCAGCTCGTCCGCCACGGTGTACGGCGAGCCGGCGCAGATGCCGATCCGCGAGGATTTCCCGACCGGCACTCCGACCAATCCCTACGGCCAGTCCAAGCTGATCGTCGAGAACGTGCTGCGCGACCTGTGCCAGTCCGAACCGCGCTGGAGCATCGCGCTGCTGCGCTACTTCAACCCGATCGGCGCGCATCACAGCGGCCAGATGGGCGAAGACCCCAACGGCATTCCCAACAATCTGGTGCCTTACATCAGCCAGGTGGCGGTTGGCAGCCTCAAGGAATTGTCGATCTTCGGCGACGATTACCCGACGGTCGACGGCACCGGCGTGCGTGATTACATCCACGTCGTCGATCTGGCGGACGGGCACTTGAAAGCCCTGCAAACCATCGCCGACCGTACCGGCATTCATACCTGGAACCTCGGCACCGGCGACGGCTACAGCGTGTTGCAGGTGCTGCGGGCCTTCGAGCAGGCCTGCGGGCAGCCGGTGCCTTACCGGGTAATGCCACGGCGTTCCGGGGACATTGCCGAGAGCTGGGCCGACGCCTCCAAGGCCGCCAAGGAACTCGGCTGGAAAGCCACACGCAACTTGCAGGACATGGTCACCGACACCTGGCGCTGGCAATCGAATCATCCCCGGGGTTATCAGGGATGATGGCGTTTTAGTGCAATGTTAGTTTCAGTCAGGTTGTTAGATATCGTCGGGAAATTAGACTGGCAATGCCTTTTGCAAGTCCGTAGATATAAACCTGCCGTTCGACTTTTATCAGTTGCGTAAGACTGTGAAAGAACAACGGATCTTGTTCGCGCTTTTTGCGACTTGAACTCTACCACCTCTAACCAACACCCGATGTTCAGGTGCGATGTTAGAAAGGAGTTGATATGAAGAAAGTGATGGCGATCGCCCTGTTGACGATGTTGAGCAACTGGGCCTCCGCAGCTGAAGCGCCGCTTACAGCAGTGACCAATGTATCTGGCAGTGTCGCGGCTTCTACAGCGCCTGCTGCCAGTACTGCCATGGTCGCCAGTGCTGTAGCGGCGTCCAACAGTGGTGGAAGTGCCAACGGCGGTACAACGGGTACCACCGGTACCACGGGTACAACCGGCACGCACAACTAACTGAAGTATCTGTTGGTGCAGTACAGGGTCGCCCGACGAAAGTCGGGTGACTTTGTTTTTGGATTCGCCCTTGAATAGCGTAGTGCCATTATGACCCGTCGTTTTTCTCTTTTATTGTTGGCAAGTATCGCTTTGCAAGGTTGCATGTTCTCCCCCGGCCAGTACCTGAGCACCAGTAGCATCACGCGCCAGGGCGCCAGCGAAAGCAGCCGGGTCGAGCTCATTCCGATCACCCCCAAGCTCATCGCCATGAACCGCGCCACGTACAAACGTGAGTCGGTGCCGGCGGAGTTGTTGGCGACCCCGGCCGAATACCGCATCGGCAGCAACGATGTGCTGTACATCACGGTCTGGGATCACCCCGAGCTGACCGCCCCTTCGGGTGCGCAACAGCAGATCGACGCCAACGGCCGTCTGGTGCGCTCCGACGGCACCTTGTATTACCCGTACATCAAGGAAGTCCAGGCCGCCGGCAAAACCATCCAGCAACTGCGTTCGGACATCGAGCAACGTCTCTCGGCGTTCATTGCCGAGCCGCAAGTGGATGTCGCGGTGCTGCGTTTCGCCAGCCAGAAAGTCGTGGTCTCGGGCGCTGTCACCAAGGCCGGCCCCCAGGCGATTTCGACCAACCCGCTGAGCGTGGTCGAGGCCCTCGGTTCGGCCGGTGTCGATACCAACAATGCCGACTTGTCGGGGCTGATGCTGACGCGCAACGGGCGGGTTTATCCGCTCAATCTCGACGCGCTGAATCAGCAGGATTCCGAATTGCAGAACGTCTACCTCAAGGGAGGCGATCAGCTGTATCTGCCGTACAACGACAACAAGCGCATCTACGTGATGGGCGAGGTCAACCAGCCCCGTGCGCTGAGCTTCAAGACCGCCACCATGAACCTGTCCGACGTGCTCGGCTCGGTCGGCGGCCTGAGCCAGACCACCTCCAACGGCAACGCTGTGTACGTGATTCGCGGGGTGGAAAACCTCGACGTGGAGCCGGCGAAAATCTATCAGCTGGAAGCCGAATCGCCGACCGCCATGGCGCTCGCCTCGCACTTCGAAGTGCGGCCTCAGGACGTGGTCTACGTCGGGCCTGCCAACGTGACTCGCTGGAATCGCCTGATCAGCCAGTTGGTGCCGTCGGCATCGATTGTCGGGACCGGGGCTTCCGCTGCGAAGAACTGGAGCGAATACAGTAACAACAGCAAATAAGGCCGCCGACTGTGAAAACGTTGAAAGTGGGCGTGTGCCTGATGGCGGCCGTGTTGTTGAGTGGCTGCAATCCGTTGATGAGCGCTTCGTTGAACAACCTCAAGTCCGCCGTCATCGGGCCGGATGAACTGGACGTGTCGGCGGAGCAGGTCGCGGGGGTCAAGTATCCCCAACTCAAACTGACCACGCCGTCCGGTTCCGGGGTGCTGGCGCTGGTGCGCGAGCGCGAGGACCTACAGTTCTGGGTCGCCTCCGGCAAGCAGGTGCTGCTGATGCGCGACGGCCTGGCCATGCGCACTGTCGGCCTGGGTGTGGAGGGTGATCTGGACGGCACGCGTCTGTCCGATGACTCGCCGTTCAAACAGGGCCTGCATCGCATCACCGACGGCTACACCAGCCGCCGCTGGATCGACCTCTACAAGGGCCAGGAAGTCGGGATCATCGTCAACAGCCGCTTCTCCCGAAAATCCCTGGAAACCCTCGACATTCTCGACAAGGAATACTCCGTGCTGCGCGTCGATGAGCAGATTGACGCGCCGGCCATCGGCCTGCGCGCGACCAACCGTTACTGGGTCGATCCGGTGGACGGTTTCATTGTGCAGAGTGAACAGCAACTGACCTCGCAGTTGCGGGTCAGGATCGTGCAGCTGACCCCTGACCGCAGGCATGTCCCGTGAAGCGGCTAAGAGCGCTCTCGGCGTGCCTGATGTTGCTTGCCGGTGCCAGCGAGGCCGCGGTCATCGTCAGCGGTGATGTCGCCAATCCGGGCCCGATCGAATTGCCGGCGGGCGGACGTTTGCGCGATGTGATCGGCGAGGCTGTACCGAATGCCGAAGGTTATTGGCTGGCGGGCGTTCTGTTGCGTCAGTCGCTGCTGGAGGAACAGACGCGGCTCAAGGTCGGCGTGCTGTTCGATCTGGATGTGCTGCAGCGCATGGCCATGCTGTTCGACAAGCCGAGTCGTGCGGCGCTGGCACAGCGCCTGGCCGAGCAGGTCCGGCAGATGCCGGTGACCGGGCGGCAGATCGCCGATCTCGATCCGGTGGCGGTGGAAGTCGGTTTCGCCCGCAACATCCGCCTCGACGATGGCGATCAGTTGATCTACCCGAAACGGGTCGACGAAGTCGAAGTGCTGGGCGCCGTCGCCGAGCCGTGCCGTTTGCCTTATCAGCCGTTGCAGGAGGCCCGCGAATACCTGCAGGGCTGCACGTTGCTGACGGCGGACGCCGATGCCGATTATCTGTGGCTGATCCAGCCCAACGGCGAATCGCGGCGGGTCGGCATCGCCCACTGGAACCGCGAGAGCGGGCAGATGCCCGTGGCCGGCAGCAAGATTCTGGTGCCGGTGAAAAACGATGATCTGGATCCGCCTGTCCCTGAACTGAATCAGCAGTTGGCCGAATTGATTGCCACGCAGTTGGCTGAGGTGGTTCGTTGAATTTGCGTTTTGCAGCTGTGTTGTTATTGCCATGTGGCCTGGTGCATGCCGAGCCACGGATTACCCAGAATGACTTCGGCGGCGTCGGTCTGTTGCAGACCCCGACCGCGCGCATGTCGCCCGCCGGTGAGTTGAGCGTCAACGCCAACCGTACCGAGCCGTACAGCCGATACAGCGTTTCGTTGCAGCCGCTCGACTGGCTGGAAGGTTCGTTTCGCTACACCGCCATCACCAACCGTCCGTACGGTTCCGAAGCGCTGAGCGGCAGCCAGAGCTATAAGGACAAGGCGGTCGACGCCAAGGTCCGGCTGTGGCAGGAAAGCCACTGGGCGCCGGAAGTGGCGCTGGGCTTTCGAGACATCGGTGGTACCGGTTTGTTTGCCAGTGAATTCTTCGTCGCAAACAAGCGCTACGACAATTTCGATTTCAGTGCCGGCATCGCCTGGGGTTACATCGGTAATCGCGGCGATGTCGACAACCCGTTGGGTTCGATCAGTGACCGCTTCAACACCCGCCCGGATCTGGAAGGCACCGGTGACGTCAACGCCGGCTCGTACTTTCGCGGCAAGCCATCGTTTTTCGGCGGTGTGAGTTACCAGACGCCCTGGGACCGCCTCAGCCTGAAACTCGAATACGAAGGCAACGACTACAAGCACGAGCCCAAGGACAACATCATCAAGCAGGACTCGCCGATCAACCTTGGCGCGGTGTTCAAGGTGACCGATTCCGTCGATCTGAGCGCGGCCTGGGAGCGCGGCAACACGGCGATGTTCGGCATCACGTTCCACACCAATTTCGTCAGTCGCAAGGCCCCGGCCAAGACCTTCGACCCACCGGCCGAACCGCTGCCGGCGAAGGCGCCGAGCACGACGATGGAGGAGGTCAACTGGGCCGACGTATCCCGCCGCTTGCAGCAGAACGCCGGCTACAAGGTCGAGCGCATCACCCAGCGCGATTCCGAACTGATCGTGTACGGCGAGCAGCAGCGCTATTTCCATTCGCCCAAGGCTGTCGGCCGCGCGAGCCGGATCCTCGACAACAGCGTCAACGACGACATCGACTGGTTTACCGTGGTCAACAAGCGCTACGACCTGCCGCTGGAAGAAACCAGCGTGCCCCGGCAGACCTTCCGCGAAGTGATCAACAACGAAGAGCCGCTGGAATCGCTGCACCGCACCACCGAGATCAACCCGGCGATGCCGCGCAACGAGAAAACCCTCTACACCGAAGCTCCGCAGCACTTCAATTACGGCGTCGGCCTGGGCTTCAAACAGAACGTCGGCGGCCCCGATGGTTTGCTCTATCAGTTCACGGCGGATCTGGATGCCGAGTACCGCTTCAACCGCAACACCTGGTGGAACGGTCTGCTCAGTCAGAACCTGATCAACAACTTCGACAAATTCACCTACGACGCACCGAGCGGCCTGCCGCGTGTGCGCACCGACTTGCGTCAGTACCTGACCACGTCGGACACCACCATGCCGCTGTTCCAGGTCAGCCACGCCGAGCAACTGGACAAGGATTTGTACGGCATGGTCTACGGCGGTTATCTGGAGTCGATGTTCGCCGGGGTCGGGGGCGAGGTGCTGTTTCGTCCGACCGGCAAGCGCTGGTCGATCGGTGCGGACCTGAACTACGTGCGTCAGCGTGAGTTCGACCAGGGTTTCGGCCTGCAGGATTACTCGGTCTGGACCGGCCACATCACCGGCTACACCGACCTGCCGTTCGACACGCTGGCCGCGGTCAGTGTCGGGCGTTACCTGGCGGGCGACTTTGGCGGCACGGTGGATATCTCCCGCGAGTTCTTCAACGGCGTGCGCTTTGGCGCCTGGGCGACCATCACCACCGCCGGCAGCGCCGAGTATGGCGAGGGTAGTTTCGACAAGGGGCTGTACCTGTCGATCCCGTTCGACGAAATGATGAGCATGTCGACCATGCGCCGCGCCAACCTGGTGTGGGCACCGCTGACCCGTGACGGTGGCGCGCGGCTCAATCGCAGCTTCCAGCTGCATTCGATGACGGACAGTCGGGAAGGGGACATGTTCTATCGGAACTTCGGGAAGATTACCGAGTAGGTTCGGGGGAGCGGGGAGTTAAAGCGGGAGCCTGATGGCTCCCGTTTTGGTTTGTGGTGAAGGGGGATCTTGATGCAGCCGTGATTGCTGGGGGAGTCGGTGTGTTCCAGGTTCATACCTGATGGTGAATGATCCGGCGCCTTCGCGGGCAAGCCCGCTCCCACAGGTTAGTGGGTGAGGTCGCAATCTTCAGCATTTCCCTAATCCCTGTGGGAGCGGGCTTGCCCGCGAAAGCGTCTGCTCAGCCGACATCAAAACATCTGACACACCTTGTCCGCAGAGCCCCGGCCAACCCCAAATCCCGCCCACAAAAAAGGGGACTTTCGTCCCCTTGCGGTGTTGCCTTCTCAAGCGCTGCGTCTCAGTAAATATCCTTCGACAACAGGGTGAACGGCGTCTTCACCAGAATTTTCAGATCCAGCCACAGCGACCAGTTGTTGATGTACTTCAGGTCGATCTCAACACGCTTTTCCATCTTGTCGAGGGTGTCTGTCTCACCCCGGCAACCGCTGATCTGCGCCAGGCCAGTGATACCCGGTTTGATTCGGTGGCGGGCCATGTAGGCGAGGATCTTGCCAGAGTAGTAGTTGTTGTGCGCCACGGCGTGCGGACGTGGGCCGACCAGTGCCATGTGCCCTTGCAGCACGTTGAACAGTTGCGGCAGCTCATCCAGCGAAGTGCGACGGATGAAGCGACCGACCGCGGTAATGCGCGAATCGTTGCGGCTGGCCTGCTTGACGTCACGGTCATCGTGAACGCGCATCGAGCGGAATTTCCAGACCTTGATCACCTTGCCGTTCCAGCCGTGGCGATCTTGCTTGAAGAACACCGGGCCCGGCGAGTTGAGCTTCACCGCCAGGGCCACGGCCAGCAGCACCGGGCTCAACAGGATGATGGCCAGCAGGGCGACGGCTTTCTCCACCAGGCTCTTGCTTAGCGCAGCGGTCGGGCGGCTGGTCAGCGGACTTTCGTTGAGGTAGATCGCCGGCAGGCCGTCCACGACTTTCACCGAGTGGTTGAGCAGCGTCAGGCTGTTCAGATCCGGCACCCAGACCACGTCAACGTTGGCATCCAGCAAGTCCACATACATCGCCTCGATCTTGGCGGCTTCCGACAGCGGCAGCGTGATGTACAGGCGGCGGATGTCGTGGTTCTGGATCAGCTCGAGCAGTTCGTCCTGAGCGCCGACAACGCGCGGGGCGTCCGCTTCCAGCGACGGGGTATCGCCGTTGCTGACGAGGCCGACCAGCGGCAGGTTTTCATGCTGGCTCAGCTTCTTCGCCAGACCCAACGCCAGTTCGCCAGTGCCGACGATCAGGGTCTTGTGTTCGCTTTTGCGCGACCGCTGGTAGAACTTCGAGAACGCATGCAGCGGTGCGTACAACAGCGCCTGACCGAGGAAACCGTACACCGCCCATTCAAGAATGACCTGGCGGGAGAACAGCGCATCGGCCTTGCAGATGAAGGCGATGAACGCCAGCCCGGCCATGGTCATGAACCAGCCCATGAACAGTCGACCCAGCCCGGTCAGGTAATTGTCTCGCTTTCGATACGCGCCGCTGAAGGTATAAGCCGGCACCGAGGCCAGTACGGCCAGGATCGTGCACATCCGATAGTAGAACTCGACGGTGCCCGTGTGCTGTTCGGCCAGTATGAACAACAGGGAAACAATGAAACTCTGTGCCAGCGCCCATTGGCCCCAAAAGGTCAGTCCCTTGAGGCCGGTGTTTCGATTGATACGAAGAGAAAGATCCATACGATATCCCCAAAAGACGTCCATTCAGGTTTCGACAGTAGAAAACCGAGTTGTTAAGCAGACTTGTTATTGTTGTTTGAGCCAGTGTCCTGAGGTAACAACGCCGGAATGCGGAACTGTCGTCAGTCAATAGACTAAGTTATTGCTGGGGATGCTGTCTGACGAGTTCTAACAAGATGGCACAGTGCCAACTTGTTTAAATTTCCAATATGCAAACGTTAGAAAAGGTCGAAAGGCAGGGGGTGAATAATCAATATTGTGTTTGCTATCGTAGGTGGGGTCAGGAGGCGGGTATAACCAGGGAGGGGTGAAACCAAACAGAGTGCTTTTTTATTTTTGTAATCGCACTTGTATCTGTTTGTCTTGTAGTGGGGGATGTTGTTTAGGCAACAACTTCCTGGATCAGGCAATAACCGCGATTGCGCACGGCACGAAACAATCGTTCACCGTTGCTGGCGTTCTTGAATTTGTCTTGAAGACGGCTCAGGCACATTTCCAGTCCCCGGTATTGCTCCGGCTCGCGGCCGATGCTGAGAATCAGATCGTCGCGACTGACAACGCGATCTTCATGGTGCAGCATCTTGCGGACCAGTGCGGTTTCAAGCCCGGTGAGACTGATTTCGACGCCTTCTTTCGTCAATGCACCCTGATCATTGTCCAGATGCCAGGCTTGGGTGCAGGGCGCGTCGGATTCGATCGTTCGGGAAGTATCAGCGGGGTTTTCGGACATGGCCGTGGAATTGTGGAATGAATGCGCCGATTGTGCTGCCAGCCATTCCGATTCGAGGGTGGCCAATATGCGCTGGGTATCATGTTCGATGCTACGTGCGACATGCTTCCTTGTGCCGCGTGGGTAAGTGAACTCCATCAGCATCGGAGTGGAAGAGGGCGAAGCAACACCTTCAATAAACATTTGTGCCTGAGACGTGCCAAACGAATTGAAACGCTCACTGGAGAGAATGCTCTCGAGTTCGCGTTGCGACGCTGAGCTGTTAGTCACGACAACAAAGTATTTTCTTGGGAGGGTCGTGCTGGTTTCCATGTCTCTCTCCTAAAGTACACACCAAATTTGGCGAAAAAATAATGGCAGGCGAGCAATGTTTTCCTCGGAATTAATCGATCAGGCAGGGTCTGGGCCCAAAGATGGCCTCGATAAGTTCCACTCGGTCTGCGTTAGAGTAATGGTTTATTGTTATGTTTAAGTGTTGCAGCGCTCATGCAATTGACAGCTTTTTATTAGATATGTGACGCGGTTAAAACTATGAGAAAGCGGATGTTTGAAGCGTTGCATCAGACGTTCCCTCGTATGCTGCAAAAGAGTGTTTCCCTGAATCAGGGGGTTGAGATCAACCCCCTCATCAGACGATAGCCATACCCGCGAATGCTCTGTATGGCGTTCGTACCGTACACGTCCTTGATTTTCCCACGCAAGCGGCTGATGGATTTTTCCAGCGCCCGAGGGTCGTAGAATTGGGTGTTCAGGCCCATGATGCTGGCGATTTCATCATGGCTGAGAATGTGATTGCCGGTCTGCGCAAAGGCTTGCAGGATCTTCATTTCGGCAAAGGAGATATCGAGTTTCTTGCTGGTGTCCGAGAGGCAGATGCGGGTGGGGTCCAGCACCAGGCTGATATCCCGCTGCCATTCTTCGCTGTCGAAGAACTCACCCAGCAGTTCCGCGCTTTCATCGGACAAGGTATTGAGTTTGATACAGAAGTCGGCACCGGCCAGAAAGTACTTGATCTTGTTGTGGGCGCCGCGACCTGTGATCACTGCACAAATAATCGGCTTCAAGTTGTCGTTGCGCAGGTTTTCCACCAGCGCAAGGTTATCTTCGAGTGCCTGAGGGCTGTCGATGATAATGAAGATCGCCCGATACAGGCCGTGATATTCGTTGTGCTGATATGAACTAATGTAGGCGTCGGCTTCAACAGCCACACCGCTCTGCACATGCTTTGCGATTAGCGCGCTAAAGTGTTCAGCCACGCCACGGGTACGACCCAGGGTGAGAACACCTGGTTCGTCGCTTGTGCGGCGCGGGCTTCTAGTCGCTAAGTTACCTGTGAGCATCATGCATTGACTCGAAAAGGTGCTGACATCGGGATGTTAAAGCACCGGTTCTCATCTGTGACTGACAATTGGTAACATTTGGACGAATTTTAGACGTGGCTCCCGAGTTTTCTAACAATAATTAAGCGATTCAAGCTTTTAGTTGATTTTTTCGGGGCTGTGAACTAACGGAATAGAGGCCGTTAGATGATGGCAATATGGAATGGTGCCACTATTTTGTAATTATCGCGAGCTGTTTTTATGTCCCTTGGCCATCACTCAACTGCATACGTATCAGAGCACTGTGAGGTGGGTCACATTTTATGGGGAGGCCTGTGTTTTGGCTATAACGTCGACAAGTTCACACACGGACGTTTATTAACATGCCTTGAGTGTGGCTTTTGATAAGACATATTCTCCGTCCCCGAGTCGGGCAATGGGTGTTCATCTGCCAATTGTTTTACTTCAGATACTCAATGCCTGAATGCATTTAACAGGGCGCCCGCAAAGAGCGCTCTGACGGAGGATTAATGGATTTACTGACCTTGTTCAAGGTGCTGATTCTTGGGGCGGTAGAAGGCCTGACCGAGTTCCTGCCCATTTCCAGTACGGGCCACCAGATTATTGTTGCCGACTTGCTGGAATTCGGCGGTGAACGCGCCATGGCGTTCAACATCATTATTCAACTGGGCGCCATTCTGGCCGTGGTCTGGGAGTTTCGCCCGAAGATCTTCGAGATCGTCAAAGGCCTGCCGACCCAAAGCAATGCCCAGCGTTTTACCCGCAATCTGCTGATCGCCTTTTTCCCGGCGGTCATTCTCGGCGTGTTATTCGCCGACACGATTCATGAATACCTGTTCAACCCGATCACCGTTGCCGTTGCATTGGTCGTGGGCGGCATCGTGATGTTGTGGGCCGAGCAGCGCGATCATGTAGTGAGTGTCGACCATGTGGACGACATGAAGTGGGCCGACGCGCTGAAGATCGGTTGCGTACAGTGCCTGGCGATGATTCCAGGCACGTCGCGCTCCGGGTCCACCATCATCGGCGGTCTGCTGTTCGGCCTGTCACGCAAAGCCGCCACGGAGTTCTCGTTCTTCCTGGCGATGCCGACCATGGTCGGTGCCGCGGTGTATTCCGGCTACAAGTACCGCGAACTGTTCCAGAGCAGCGACCTGCCGGTCTTCGCCCTGGGCTTCGTCGTAGCGTTCATCTTCGCGATGATCGCCGTGCGCGGCCTGCTGAAGTTCATTGCGAACCACAGCTACGCCACTTTCGCCTGGTATCGGATCGGCTTCGGCTTGCTGATCCTTGCCACCTGGCAGTTCGGCTGGGTTAACTGGACGGCTGCGGCGGCAAGCTGATTACTGGCTGCTGAGCTGCGCAGCGACGGCGAGGTCATTCAATTCAGAGTCGGGCGAATCCTGACGAAACCGCTGCAACGCCGAGGTGAAATACGCGGCTTGCAGCATGCCGTCACTGGCGAGGAAATAACGTGCCGCTTCAATTTCCTCTACCGAATACACACGTTTTTTCAGTCCGGAAATGTCCGACATCCCGTCGACTGTGGCCATCGTCGTCGTGAAAACCAGAAAACCAGACATTTGGGTAGATTGAAAAGGGCCATCTTCCCCATTACCGCACCCCTTCAAAAAATCACAGGATGCGTAGGCGCTTGCATAGAGAGTCGAGAGTAAAGCGAGGAGGGTGAAACGCTTGAATAAAACACAGCTGAACGCGGGCATAACCAAAAGACATCCTGTCAGTACAACAAAACTCCGGGCAACGCTCATTCGTTGCCCACACGCTCAACGCGTCGATCAACGCCCGGCCAGCAACTCCGCCGCCTGATCCAGCAACGCCAGCGGATCCTTGGCTTTGTGGATATCCACCGACAACAACTGACGAAACTTGCGCGCCCCCGGGAAACCGGTGCCCAGGCCCAGCACATGCCGGGTGATGTGATGCATCGCGCCGCCGGCCAGCAAATGCTCGGCTATATAAGGCCGCAACTGCGCCAGCGCCTCGGCCCGGCTGATCACCGGCGCGGTACTGCCGAACAACTGCTGATCCACCTCGGCCAGCAGATAAGGATTGTGATACGCCTCGCGCCCCAGCATCACCCCGTCAAAGGTCTGCAAATGCTCATGGCAGGCCTCCATTGTCTTGATCCCGCCGTTCAGAATGAACTCCAGCTCCGGAAAATCCGCCTTCAACCGCGCCGCCACGTCATAACGCAACGGCGGAATGTCCCGGTTCTCCTTCGGCGACAACCCCTCCAGAATCGCGATCCGCGCATGCACCGTAAAACTGGTGCACCCGGCATCCCGCACCGTGCCGACGAAATCGCACAGCTCCTCATAACTGTCCCGCCCATTGATCCCGATCCGATGCTTCACCGTCACCGGAATCGACACCGCATCACGCATCGCCTTCACACAATCCGCCACCAACTGCGGATGCCCCATCAGGCACGCCCCGATCATATTGTTCTGCACTCGATCACTCGGGCAGCCAACGTTCAGATTCACCTCGTCGTAACCATGCTCCTGCGCCATGCGGGCGCAGGCAGCCAGGTCCAGCGGAACACTACCGCCCAACTGCAACGCCAGAGGGTGCTCGGCTTCGTTGTGACGGAGGAAACGCTCGTGATCGCCGTTGAGCAGCGCGCCGGTGGTGACCATCTCGGTGTAGAGCAGGGCGTTTTTCGACAGGATGCGTAGGAAGTACCGGCAGTGACGGTCAGTCCAATCCATCATCGGCGCGACGGAGAAACGGCGGGAGAGTGGGGCGGGTGTAGCGGAGATTGGGGGCATTGGGGGTACGGAATCGGTGTGGCTGGGAGGTGGGGGAGTTTATCAGGAATGACCGGTCGGGCTCAGTGATATCCGGCGGAAATACAACCTCATCAAGTGTGGGATTAAGCAAGACAGCCATGAAATGGACTGATAGCATCGGGCTATCAATAAGAGTGAGGAAGGGATCCCATGCTGAAAAAACTCGCATCATCTGTTCTCGTCGCCGGCACCCTGCTTGCCTCCGCCCAAGGGGCTTTCGCCGAAGAAAAGCTGTTCAAGAACTACGTCTACCAAACCCCACTCGCAAAATTCACCGAAGCCGCCGGTTACTACGATTGCTCCGAGGACGTCGGCGGAACCGCGAGGTGCATCGACGATGTGGATTTCCTGGAAGAGAAATTCACCGTCGCGCTGATCTTCTCCGGTGACAAGCTGATGATGGTGTCACTCATCAGCCCGTTCGATCAGAACCTGTACGTCAAAGCCATCGCGGGGCTTTCCAAATCATTCACGCTGGTTTCCATGAGCGATGAGAAATCCATCCTGGATATGTTTGATACCGCGAGAAAATCGAGAAGCACTGAAGAGCTGACGACGAAGATTTCCAATTTTGAACAGGTTGGTCTGGCGTCTGGGAATCTGACTTACACGTTTCTTGAAGGGTTGAACGCTAAAGGGCAGACCAATGCTGTTAGTGCGTTGGCTGCTGCGCCGGAGAATATTCGGTCTGCGGAATTGGTGATGGCGGGGCAAGGTGCGGATTCGGGGATGATTATTCGGTTTACGTTTCCGCGGTTAGAGGCGAATAAGATTTTGGCTGAGGCTAAGAAGCCGGTTGAGTCGTTTTAGTAAGCTGGATGAGTGCTTCGTAGCATGCGCAAGTGATAAGAGGGGGCAGTCGGCTTTTAGAAATGAACTGGGATATTCCAAAGATTTCCAGTTCTTCGGGCCACGCGATCGGCGAATTGTGGAGATGGATGGCGATGGCAACCAGAACGGATATGAAGAAATGGGTTGTTGCGGCACTGAAGTCCTTAGGTGGAACAGCTTGGCCTAAGGATGTGGCGAAGTATATTTGGGATAATTATGAAGTTGAGATAAGGCGTTCAGGCTCTCTGCTTTACACTTGGCAGTACGATGCACGGTGGGCTGCCACTACCTTGAGGAAGGCTGGAATTTTAAAGGCTGTGCATGGTAGGACAGATCTGCCATGGGAACTGGCCTAGTTTTAATAGTTGTAAATTATTAGTGGCGTAAGGGACTTATATGATTCCAATTTACGAGCAGGGAAGTGGTCAGGGAATAGGTCATGGCCGTGAGCAGTTCATAAAACGTTTTGACGAAATATGCGCTGAGCATCTCGAAAAAAAGAGGGCTCGTTCTTTCGCTTTTGTGTTCTATGATTTCAATAACAAAGCGTTAAGGAAAATACTGAGAGATCAAGGGGTTTTTGCTGCGTTAGATAGAATTTCAGGGAAGCAGTTAAGCCTTTTTTACCTCCATGGTGGTGGTCGTGGTGAAGTAGAAAGTTTCAATCAGAACTTTCTCAGTGTGCTGGGTGTTGAGGGTAAAGCAGATCTTCCTTGCGTTGTGTTTTTCAAAGTAGACGCTGGAAATGTTGCTGAGGTAAACGTTGCTCAGCTCGATAGTGCTGATCTTGTCCATGGGTTTAGAGAGCTTGCTGGGGTTGTGGAGGAGTATTTGTCCTCCAGCAAAAGCGGTAGTGGGGGCCGCTACATCGCGATAAAGTGGCTAAAAGTGGGAGGGAAGTTTGTCACTGCCGGGGCCTTCAGTGCACTCCTCAAGAAGGCAATTGAATATTTGCTCTGATGGGGTTCTTGAATTCTTCAATGTCGAAGGAAAGGATCCTTTCTGCATATTACCCCAGCCAAAACTATCATGGTTGTTGCGGGGTTGTTCTAATGGAAACGTAATGGCTTAATATTTCTGATTTAAAAAATGAGAAGGGGCTTGATTTATTTTTTGTCTTTTGGCTTTAAATAAATCTGCCCCTTTTTTCTGCTTCAGTATCGCTCGCTGTTTTTTACTAAGTCATAAAAACAGACAAGTTTGAAAAAGCCGCTGTGCTTGGAAGAAGTGTCAATATGCTTTTTTAGGATTTCGCACAAGTCCTCAAGCCCATCTTTTATAAGGGCTGGCGCCATGTAAGGTACCATTCTCACGAAAAGCTCAAACCCCTGTCGTTGATACAGTTCATTGATGCCGATAACGACTTCCGGGACAGTTTTTGATCTCCTCAATTCGCCGTCGTTTGTTTCGTCAAATAAATTGCCGTCAAATCGAGATCTTGCGCCAGGGCAAAGTGGAGGCGAAACCGGGTTCAGGCTCCCATCTGATAGAAGGTATCCTGCTTTCTTCAAGTAGTGAAAGATTGGAAGCTTTTGGTTGCCTTTGGCTAATTTGGGGAATACCGTAGCCACGACATCAGATGCATCATACTTTTCAGTCTCAAAAATAATATCTCGAACAAGATCGGATCGCTCAAGCCCAATTAAACCTTGTTTTGAAATGGCTTCGCCTTTCTTTAATGTAGAAATGGCTCCATAGCCCACGACAAATTCAGTTAACGAGTCGCTTTTTTCTAGGTCGCTTTCATTTCTAACATAGAGTTGTCCCTTAGGGTCGTCGGTAATGACGAGTTCATAAAGTTGGTCTTTTATTTTTCTGAATATATGAGCTGGGATCCTTTTCTTTGTTTCAGCAAGGACTTCGAATAGGTCAATGAAGTTGCTGGCTCTTACAAGCTTAACTGGTATTCGTTTGTGAATAACTGAATCAGTAATTGAAGGTGCTTCGAGGTTGTTATGCCATTCTACAAAAACGAGTTTGTCACGAAGGAAATCTAGACTCTTCTCCGGGAAACAACCAATAATATCTTCTAAGATTTCTGCGATATGCGGGTCGGCAAGTGAGTAACCCAAAAAAATTACTGGGCGCTCAATGAAAATTGTCAGAAGTTTTGAGGAAAGGTATGGGTTCTTTCTTCTGTATTCGGTGTAGTCTCCTTCAGTAAGAATCAAAGAGTTCGGCTGAGTCGAACACCCGTGAATTTTATAAATTTCAGCTATGCCATGACTTCTTCCGGCTATGAGGCCGTCTTGGCCTATAAATGTAGTGAAGTTGGGAAATGTATCTTCGAGAAGACAGTCCCAATTCGTTGTAATGATTCCATCGATGTTGGCTTTTTTTAGTAGATTTAATTCTTCAGCAGTTTCGGTTTTTACGTTTGTATGAGCTTTTTGTAGGTATCGAGAGATTTCAATTTTCAGAATTGAACTGTCGTTGAGGAAGTGTTCAGAAAACTGTTCTGATACTTCTTTTGAGTCTGGTCGCTCCCACCACCGCTCTTCGTAGCTTTTTGCCAATAAGTGGGCGTACTTTGTAAGATCTCCCCCAGAACTTGTTCTCAGTCTGAGCGGGTTTTCACCTATTTCATTACAAAACTTTAGAAGCAGTTGCTCCCAGTTTTCCGTGCCAAGGTAACGTCTAGACATACCTGACCCAATGAATAGCATAGGAGATGCTTCAAATTTTTTGAAATGCTCCTTAAGGGACGCTTTGAATTCCATGCGCTTTTCCTTAGCTGGTATTTAGGTGTTTCATTTAGTATTGGAGGTTTTCTTGCTCTGAATATCACCAGCTTAAAAAAATAGTGTCAACAGAAAAGTGAAAAAAACACTTGTCTCCCTCTCCCGACGAGCTTCGCATCCTTTTCTGGTGCAAAGGGCGGTGGCATTGCGGATCAAGACGTCGCCAAAGCCAGCGGGGATCTGAGGAGCATTGAGGCTTCACCGCAAAAGAAAGGCGACCAAAGAAAGGTGACGGATTCATTCGTTATTTTGTAGAGTTAAATAAATCTGTCCCCATTGTTAGTCCGTAGATGAGGCTCATGGCGCCCATAGTCCATCGAGGCTGGCGTATGCGTATGAAAGTCGAGTTTCCACCATCTTTTTCCTATCTGAACCATCAACCTTCATCCTTATGCACACCAAATGGGTACTGCCTCCTAGGTTCAGGTTGGAGCCATGAGAGCTGTGATCTTAACCGTTATGGCTAAAACCTACTATCAGCCTAATGGATGCTCTTTAGGGACTGCTTACGAGCTGACAATGGGCCCTTTTTTACCTGGACTGAAGTCAATATGGGGCGAACGCGGCTGGAGGCAAGGCGGATTGACCACGACTGAGCTCATCAGCCCTTGGTTCGCACCGGGATGGCTAGCCCTCATGGCTGTAGTCACTTGCGGGATAGCTTGTGGTGAGCGTGATTTCGTCGGTCCCACACCCTTTATCTAAAAGATGTGGGAAACTTTCCGGGGGGGGAAGTTGATGAAGCTAGTCTAATGAAACGGTTTTGCCTGATTGTGGTGTTTCTTTAAGGAAGCTATGTTTAATTGGAAAGTGTTTATTAATTTTGATGTAGGTATAGCTATCAAATCGCTCTAAGCTTTCATGAATCTCAAATTCTTTGGTAGATACATTTAACTCTGTGGCGCAAAGTTTTTTCTGGTATGGGTCTGAAGTGATATGAACTGAAACTCCATAATTAATTGGTAGGCTCATATTGTAATCAAAATCACGCTCGCTGGTATACCCTAAGCTCGCGCTCAACTCATTTACGAAACTGTGAAAAAGCTCGAATGACTTGTCGGCATAATCGAATGCGTCACGCTTTAGAGTGAAGGTGAACTTAGATTCAGATTGAATTGCTGGATCATCAGGCAAATATACTTTCAGATCTACGCCTTGACTGGATCTCACAATCCAAGCATCACGTGCTACGAGTCCGTAGTGCTGATCTAGATCTCGATACTGCTTAATTTCGAAGCCGGATTGTTCCCAATACAAAATGATAAGGTCAAGAGTTCTCTTGGGGATTTTGTTCTTCCTTTTCCATTCAGCAATACCATTCATGCTTTGAGGTATTGATAGGCCAAGTTTCTTTCCCAGAATGTTTAATATTGAGTTCTGTGCCAGTCGAATGCTGAGTAAGTATGCAGAATAACTTGCAAACAGGTCAAACATGCTTGGCGAGCGAAAAAGAATTTCAGGTTGAGGCCATCTGTACTTGTCATCAAATAGTGTATATTGATCTAGGCATTCTTTTTTTAGTAAGTGTATGCGCTCTAATGCATACACGATAGAAGACAGTCCGTGCGCCATGTTGATATGGCTAAGGTCAGCCCAATTTTTGTCTGCTTCGTGCCACTCTGCATAGTTTCTAAATAGGCCAGCTCGATTAACTAAATCCAATCTAAAGCTCATGTGAAACTCCAGTGCTTTACAATCCTTCGAAGGTGGTCGTGGTAAATCGTGTATTGGTCTTTAATGCCAAGTCTTAATTAGTAGCTTATTAAAGCATCTGTGCTGCTCTCACCGATGGTCTTTGATTGACGCGGCTAAAAAATTGGCCGAGTCAGCGGCCTCATCATCATAATGTTGTTCAGCGGGAGCATCAATTGATCATAGAAGAAGGAAGTGAGATAAAAGTACATTTTCTAGCACATTTTACTGCTTATATTGTATCCATACCCAATGAATAGCAGTGCTATTTGTGTTTTATTAGATTCCTGTTTTCAGCACCTGCAATGATGCTGTGATCATAGAGGTCCGTCACTCTTGGATACGCCACTGGTGGTACAGAAGTGGTACGGAGAATATTCGTCTCTCGTTCATGCCAAGTAGAGCAATGCCTGAGCTAAGGGTAGGTGCAAACCATGATCGAACAGGGCTAGTACCTGATGGGAGTGCTCTGGTGAATGGGTCAAAAATGGGGCAAACCGTACGCCAAACTAGCCATTTCATGCCCACCATTCATTTGTGCACGCATCCTGAAACATCGTATCGTCCAGCAAACACGGGCTTTAACCTCAGCCTCTTCTAATACTCGAGCACAATCGGGGTGTGGCCGTTCAGACACGTTTACTTAGGGGCTTTGCCAAGCCCTGCATAATGTGTCCGGCATTCTCTCCAATCGCCCACAGGGCACCCCGAACGTTGTCTCCGACTTCGTTGAAACCTTGCTGTTCAGCATAAAGCGTCAACTCCATCAGGGCTGATTCCAGACCGAACTGATTTCTGGTAGACCCTTTACAGCACACCCGATAACGAATATCCGTCAGCCATACCATCGACTCCCTTTCGAAAAGGAAAGAGCATAGTACCGATAGTGTCCTTTGTGGGCGGTAGTAGTTGGATGCTTAGAAATTGCTACAAAGCATGGTGTCTTTGAGGGCATGGTCAGGCTGGCCGGGGGGCAGACGAGGGGCTATGTCTAATCCATCACCGGCACCGGCACCGACATCGATATAAACGATAAAACGCGATATCGTTTAAAACTGTTTCTTCTCGTAGTGTCAGCGCCTACACCACCTTGCGCCACCCCCTACACCTAAGACAGAATCCGCCGGCTTGTGCGTCTACCCCGTGGCTTTTATCGTTCTCGGGTCACTGAAAACCAGTGATCGGGTTTGGTAGCCCGTGTGTTAGATGTACAGCGTCATCGTCTCCGGTCGTGCTTTCGGCCGGGGTCTATGGTGGTCATGTACAGGGCGTCTTCGGGCGCGCCGGCTCCTGACACCCGGTCTACCAACCTGTTCATGGCCGCCACCCTTCGTTTGGTAGCGAAAGGGTGAAGCCTTCACTAAAAGTGTTAGGAGTTTCATCCATGTTCAAACCAACACCCAACCCACCAGAAACCGATCCAGTTTCCCCCTACAAATTCCCCGATTCACGAACCCTGAACGAAGCCGCCGAACGCGCCCTCGATCACTACCTCACCCCACAGCAACGGATCATGGGCAGCCACACCCAACATGACCCGATGTACTTCGCCAACCCGGCTTACGACACCGAATCCCTGCTCGCCAACGCCAGCGAATCCCTGGGATCAGCCTCCGAAATGCTCAACAACTTCGCCGCCACCCTGGAACCCGTCCACCGCAAAACCGCCATCGGCATTGCGCAGTTGGTGATGTTGGGGTCTTTGGCGGTGAATCAGGCGCTGGATAATGTCGAGCCGAAGTAGGTTCGGGCAACCCTCTGCGGTGGAGGGTTGATCGTTAGACGTGGGTTCAACCTGAACCCACGCTGAAAACCTCGCAAGTTTCATCTTCCCGCCACCCGCGCAGGCCTACGATCCCTCCACAAGATCCCGATCCCCCCGAGCGCCACACACCATGAACAATCCACTCAAAGCGCTGCTGCTCGTCGCCACCATCTCGGTTCTAACCGCCTGTTCCGGCTCCGGTGGCTTGACCACCACCAGTTGTTTCTCCAGCGACTGTCAGTCGCCGCAGGCGCGGAACGTGAATACGTTGAAGTTCGGCGGGAGCAATATCGGTAACAGTTTCAACCAGTACAGCTCCGGCCTGATGCATGACGATTGAGGGTTACTGGGCCGCGGGTACGGCGATCCATTCGCTCAGGACTTTCTGGTATTTGCCGGTAACTTTGCTCAGGTGCAGCCACTGGTCGACGTAGAGTTTCCAGCTGATGTCGTCGCGCGGCAGCAGGTAGGCTTTTTCGCCGTATTGCATGAACTGGCTCGGGTTGACGGCGCACAGGCCGGGTTTGAGTTTTTGTTGGTAGAGGGCTTCGGAGGCGTCGGTGATCATCACGTCGGCCTTGTTGTCGAGCAGTTGTTCGAAGATGGTCACGTTGTCGTGCAACGCCAGTTGCGCCTTGGGCAGGAACGCGTGGACGAAGGCTTCGTTGGTGCCGCCGGCGGGTTCGACCAGGCGCACGTTCGGCTGGTTGATCTGGTCGATGGTCTGGTATTTGGACTGGTCGGCGCAGCGCACCAGCGGGATCTTGCCGTCGACGTCGAGGGTGTTGCTGAAGAAGGCTTTTTTCTGGCGTTCGAGGGTCACCGAGATGCCGCCGACGCCGATGTCGCATTTGCCGGCCTGCATGTCCGGCATCAGGGTTTTCCAGGTGGTCTGTACCCATTCGACCTTGACGCCGAGGCTGTCGGCCAGGGTTTGCGCCATGGCGATGTCGATGCCTTCGAATCCGCCGTCCGGGCGTTTGAAGGTGTAGGGCTTGTAGTCGCCGGTGGTGCAGACGCGCAACTGGCCTTGTTGCTGAATGGTGTCGAGGTGCGAGGCCGGTTCTTGTGCCTGGGCGGCGCCGGCCATGGCCAGCAGGCCGCAGAAGATCATCGTGCTCTTTGGAATTGTCATTGTGATCGGGCTTGTGCAGTGGAGGTGCGGGCCAGTGTAGTGAATGGGTTTGCCGGGTGTCATCCCGGTTCCGGGCTCAACGTGCCCAGCCACGCCACCAGTCCCACGATCACCAGCGCAATCATCAGCTCCAGTGCCACGCTGCGGCGCAAGGCGTTGGCCGCCACTTGATGCTGCCCCGCACGCAAAGATTGCTCGAGCAACGGCCCGAGGTGGAAGCGGTTCAACGCGGCCAGTACCAACATGCCCCCGAACAGCGCAACTTTGATCGCCAGCAGAATGCCGTAGCTGCCGAGCAGGACTTCGCCCAGTGCCGGACCGACGATGAACAGGTAATTCGCCACGCCGGTGATCGAGAGGATGAGCACAATTGCCGCGCCGACGCCTTCGAAGCGCTTGACGGAATCCGCCAGCGAACGAATGCGCGCCTCGCTGCACAGTGCGTCGAGCCGCGCCATCAAGATCAACGCGAGCATGGCGCCCAGCCACGCACCCGCCGCGAGCAGGTGCAGGATGTCGCTGAGCAGATGCCACGCGTTATCCATCGCCCCGTGCCCGCTCCAGGCCAGAGAGGCGAGGGCGACGGCGCCGGCCATTGATGCCAGCCACAATCCCGGCCAGATCATCACGGCGATCAGCGCAATCATCCGCAGCGTCCACGCCAGACCGACGTCGGTTTCCAGCACCATCATTTGCAGATGCGTCCACAGCGCCGCGAACTCCGTCTCGCCACTCATGGCGCTGGTCATCAGCACCAGACTCGCCACTGACAGCAGTGCCCCGATCAACGCCATCCCGCGGAGCATCGGCCGAAACCGCAGCGCCGCGTCAACGCTGTACAGCCCGAACAACGCCAGCCCGAACAACAGCAGCAAATCCACATACAGCGCCAGACGCAGGAGGATGTTGATCAGTTCAGCCATCACTTATTTCACTTTGAACGTGACGTTGCCGGTGATCGGGTGCGTGTCCGATGACACCGCGCGCCATTCGACCTTGTAGGTGCCGGCCGGCAGGGGCGAGAGCGGGGTGACGAGCATGGTTTTCGGGTCGCTGCCGGCGCTGACTTTGGCCTTCATCGGCATCGGCGAATGAGCCATGCCGGGCATTTCGGTCATCACCAGTTTGGCGCCGGAGAACTGGGTCAGTAGATCCTCCGAAAAACGCAGTTCGATCTTGCCGGGCGCCGCGCCGTCGGCACCTTCGGCCGGGGTCGACGACAGCAGTTTCGGATGGGCCTGGGCCAGGGTGCTCAGGAGCAAACCGCTGGCGAGGACGAGGGAGATTTTCAATGTGCGCATGCAAGACCTCTGGGTTGTTTTTTGAAGGGATTCAGAACCACAGCCGTACGCCGAGGACGAGTCGCGCTTCGCTGTGATTCTCGCCTTCTTCCCGTGCGTAACCGGCGGTGCGGCCGTAGGTGCGGTTCCAGGTCACGCCGATGTAGGGCGCGAATTCGCGGCGGATTTCATAGCGCAGGCGCAGCCCGGCTTCGGTGTTCGCGAGGCCCGAACCGATCCCGCGTTGCGGGTCGTTTTTGCCGTAGACGTTGAGTTCGGCGGTGGGCTGCAGGATCAGGCGATTGGTCAGCAGGATGTCGTAGTCGCCTTCCAGCCGCACCGCGCTCTGGCCGTTTTCGCCGAGGAATGCCGTGGCTTCGGCTTCGAAGTTGTACAGCGCCATGCCCTGCAGACCGAACGCGGCCCAGGTTTGTGGGGCGCCGGGTTTGAAGTCCTGACGCACGCCGCTGACCACGTCCCACCACGGCGAAATCGCGTGGCCCCACAGCGCCTGGATTTCCGCGTCTTCGGTCTTGCCGTTGCTGCGTTCACCTTCGGAGCGTAGCCACAGTCGATCGACGTCGCCGCCGATCCAGCCGGACAAATCCCAGGCCAGGGTGCTGGCGTCGTCGGCGTCCTGCCATTCGAGTTTGTCGGCGAGGAAGTACGTGTTGATGGCGCTGTCGTGTACCTGATGTCCGGCGTGGCTGGTGAACACGGCGGCGCGGTCGGCGTCGGTCAGTGCCGGAATCGGCGTGCGGCTTTCGGTCGGTGCGGCGGGCTGCATCATGCCGTCGTCCATGCTTTGCAGATCGCCCATCTGGCTGTGATCCATGCCCTGCATGTCGCTGGAGGCGAAGGCCGGAGCCATCGACAGGAGCGACAACGAAAACGCGGTAAATCGAGTCATGGTCGGCGTCCTCATTCTTCCACCCGCACTTCGCGGAACATGCCCATTTCCATGTGGTACAGGAGATGGCAGTGATAGGCCCAACGGCCGAGCGCATCGGCGGTGACGCGGTAAGTGCGACGGGTGCCGGGCGGCATGTCGATGGTGTGTTTGCGCACCTGGAAATTGCCGTTTTCGTCTTCCAGATCGCTCCACATGCCGTGCAGGTGAATGGGGTGAGTCATCATCGTGTCGTTGACCAGCACCAGGCGAATCCGCTCGCCGTACTTCAACAGCAGAGGCTCGGCGTCGGAGAACTTGATGCCGTTGAACGACCAGGCGAATTTCTCCATGTGGCCGGTGAGGTGCAGCTCGAGGGTGCGGCTCGGGTCGCGGCCGTCCGGGTCTTCGAAGGTGCTGCGCAGGTCGGCGTAGCTCAGTACACGGCGCCCGTTGTCGCGCAGGCCAAGGCCAGGGTCGTCGAGTTTCGCGGCGGTGGTCATGGCTTGCATGTCCACCAGCGGGTTGTCCTTTTCGCTGTCGGGGTGCGACTGCATCGGGCCCATCTTCATGCTCGAGTGATCCATGCTGCTCATGTCCATCGAACCATGATCCATGCCGCCCATGCCCATGTCGTCCATGGTCACCAGCGGGCGCGAGTCCAGCGCCGGCACCGGGGCCGACAATCCGGCGCGCGCTGCAAGGGTGCCTCGGGCATAACCGGTGCGGTCCATGGCCTGGGCGAACAGGGTGTAGGCGTCGGCGGCGGGTTCGACGATCACGTCATAGGTTTCCGCCACGGCGACGCGCAACTCGTCGACGCTGACCGGTTTGACGTGCAAGCCATCAGCGGCGACTACGGTCATTTTCAATCCGGGGATGCGCACGTCGAAGTAGGTCATGGCCGAGCCGTTGATCAGCCGCAGCCGCAGTTTTTCGCCGGGGCGGAACAGGCCGGTCCAGTTGTTATCCGGAGCGTGGCCGTTCATCAGGAAGGTGTACATGGCGCCGCTGACGTCGGCGATGTCGGTGGGATTCATCTTCATCTGCGCCCACATCGTGCGGTCGGCGACGGTGGCGCCCCAGCCTTTTTTGCCGACGTCATGGATGAAGTCGCCGACGGTACGCTTGTGGAAGTTGTAGTAGTCGGACTGTTTTTTCAGGGTCTTCATCAGGCTGGCCGGGTCTTCGTCGGTCCAGTCGCTGAGCATCACTACGTAGTCGCGGTCGTAGTGGAACGGCTCCGGTTCCCGGGCGTCGATCACCAGCGGCCCGTAGACCCCGGCCTGTTCCTGCAAGCCGGAATGGCTGTGATACCAGTAGGTGCCGTGCTGGCGAACCTTGAACTGGTAGACGTACACGCCGCCCGGCTCAATGCCCTTGAAGCTCAGGCCCGGCACGCCGTCCATGTTGGCCGGCAGCAGAATGCCGTGCCAGTGGATCGACGTGCTGTCCTTGAGGCGGTTGCGCACCCGAAGCGTCACGGTGTCGCCTTCGCGCCAGCGCAGCACCGGGCCGGGCAGGCTGCCGTTGATGGTCAGGGCGGTGCGGGGCTGGCCGGTGAAGTTGACCGGGGTTTCGCCGATGAACAGCTCGAAGTCGGTGCCGCTTAACTCGTTGACCTGGCCGGGGCTGTTCAAGGCCCAGACCGGCGTGCGCCACAGGCCGAGGCCGCCGAGCAGACCGCCGGCGGCGAGGCCTTTGACGAAGGTGCGTCTTGAGGTGGTGGAAGGCATGCGCTGGAAGTCCCCGTTTGACCAATGACGGGGAGGCTAACCAGCGGCAGCTTTCAGCTGGCTGAGGGGCGGATTACAGTTGTGTCAGGTTCAACCTACAGACCGAGCCCTTCCTGGACTACCAGCAGCAGGTTGTTTTCCGTCAACGCAATCGCATCCAGCTGTTGCCCGGTTTCGAGCGTCTGCAACCACCAATGGCTTTCACCGTGCTCATCGACCGTGCGCAGCAGCGATGCTTCGCGCCCCGGCAGGACGATTTGCACGCGCCCTGCGCCGTCTTCGGTGAAGCGGGCGATGGGATCGAACGTCAGGCTGTGGTGGTTGGCTTCGATGATCAACTGGTCGATGGCGTAGTCGTGGGTCTCGCCATCCGAAGAAGATTCGCAAACATGCGTAGGATTGCGCCGAATCTTCAGTCCTACTTCGGTGACCGGTTGCAACCAGCCCTCGATACGGTGATACAAGGCGTAGACCTGAGCCGGCCAACAATCGATTTCCAGTTCGGCGCAGGTGATTTCGTCAGCATGGGTGTGCCGGGTTTGTTTGAGTTTCGCGGCGAGTTCGTCTGCTTTACTCATGTCGGTTCCCTGTGGTGATTTCAACATCATCGTAGTCCTTTCAAAGTAATGCAGGTTTTGCCCTGCGTCATGCGCCTGCAACACGGGCATGACTCAATCAGCGTCTGGCCAAGTGATGGTCAGACCACAGAAACCACGGACGCACGCGTCCCAAGGAACGGGAACATGAAAAAGCTTTTTACAATTATGGCGCTGATTGCGCTGACGGTCGGTAGCATCGGCCTGAGTTCGGCGCGCCAGTCGTCTGCCAGCAAGGCGGAATCGGTGGCGGGGGTATTCGATTACTACCTCCTGACGTTGTCCTGGTCGCCGACCTTTTGCCTGACCCACAAGGATGACCCGCAATGCACCGGCAAGGGTTACGGTTTTGTCCTGCATGGACTGTGGCCGCAATACGCCAAGGGCGGCTGGCCGCAATCCTGCCCACCGCTGACCAACCTGTCGGCCGCCGAGACGGCCAAAGGCCTGACGCTGTTCCCGACTAAAAAACTGCTCGATCACGAATGGAGCAAGCACGGCACCTGCAGCGGCCTCGGCGCCATGGGTTATCTGGACGAAGCGGACAAGGCCGTGGCGGCGGTGAAAATCCCGGAAGAACTGCAACCGTTCAGTAGCTCCTATTACTTCGAAGCGCAGGAAATTGCCGATCTGTTCCGCAAGAGCAATCCGGGCATCCCGTCAGACGGCATCGCCGTCATCTGCAACGGCCCGGAACTCTCGGAAGTGCGCGTGTGCATGGGCAAGGACCTGCAATTCGGCGCCTGCGGCAAGGGTGTGAAAACCCAGTGCCGGGCGGGGGATATTCGAGTACCGCCGTCGCGTTGACCGGAGCGGTTACCGGTCATAAAAAACAGGCGCCTTTTTAGGCGCCTGTTTTTTTGCGTGCGGGTTTGAACAACGCCGCGACTTTGTTCATGCTCGCGCGCCAATGGATGATGACGCGACACCGCAAGGAGCTTTTCATGAGCGGAAAACCCGCTGCCCGAGTGACCGACCCGACCGCCTGCCCATTGCCGGGACATGGCACCAGCGGTAAGAAAACCTTATTGCTTCTTCTATTGACCATCTTGTGTTCAGCTTGCGCTAAAAACCATACGGTCCAGCCTGCAAATCTCAATTTTCTGACTATAGAGAGAAAACCCAGCAGCCTGTATTACGAAATTTACTACGCCTCTGATGTAAACCTTTTGGATCTGTTTGGGAGAGGAATGAGGGAAGGCGCCGCTTCGACAATGTTGGAGTGTGCACTGGGTGACGATCAGGACTTCTCTATCACTAACCGATTCAGATATTCGGCGTACGGACTGATTGATGTAGATGAGACCAACAAAGCCGGCGGGAAATACAACTACGTGACGAGTGCAACTTTAAGGCAAACCGTAAATAACGGTTCAACTCAGGAATTTCTTTCAATTCAGGAGTTGAATGGCCTGTTGTCCGGAAAGCTCCAGGTCCCCTGCAAAGTCGTCATTACCGCCTGGGGCTACAAACCCTACTACTCAAACACCATGAACCTCCCGGTCGCAGACCTGCTGCGCGAAGGTAACAAGTTCTGAGCTCATTGCTAAAAGGGAACATACGTGGGGTCAGGGCGATTTTCTACCAGAGAAGTAGGCAGTAAATCGGCCAGCGACTTACTGCTTGAATCGATCATGGAGGAGTTCTCGTGAGGTACAAATTTCTTCTTTGCATGTTTCTGGTCATCTGCTCCGGGTGTGCAAAGGATCATGTAAAGCCTCCGGCAAATTTGATCTTTGTGTCTGTTGTAAGAGAACGAACGCTCTTGTACGACATTCGGTATCAATCGGACGTGGATGTTCTGGATCTTTTTGACCGAGGCGAACGTAAAGGAATGGCGTCGGGTACTCTTGAGTGCGCCTTGGGAGACGACGAAGACTTTGCGGTTGATAAATCAATGCAGTTTTCTGCCCTCGGTTTGATTACCTCGGATAAGGGGCAGGCGAACAAAACGGGATTTTCCTATCTGACCAGCGCGTTTTTGATCGAAACCTCTAGCGATAGAAGTACGGACAGAAATCTGTCAGCGGCCGAACTGAACCAACTCCTCTCAGGCAAACAACAAATCCCCTGCAAAGTCGTCGTCACCGCTTACGGCTACAAACCCTACTACTCAAACACCATGAACCTCCCGGTCGCAGACCTGCTGCGCGAAGTCAACAAGCCCTGAGCTCAGCGCCATTTGGGGGGATCAAGCAATCCCCCCGCATCCACCCCCAGTTCTCCCCGCAAAAACTCCACCAGCCCCCGCTGCAATCCACTCAACACCCCCTCGCGACTGACCAGCGCCAGTTCCGTCGGTGGCAGCGGCGGCAAGTCCGTGCACACCCGATGCTCCGGCAACACCGCCGACGCCGGCAGCACCGAAACCCCGAGCCCGGAGGCCACCGCCGCCTGAATGCCGGTCAGGCTGTGGCTGCCGAAGGCCACACGCCATGGGCGTTGCGCCACGTCGAGCAGGCGGATCGCCCGTTGTCGGTACAGGCAGCCTTGGGGAAACAGCGCCAGCGGCAGCACGCCAGTGGAGGCATCGAATTCCACGCCTTTGACCCACTCCAGTCGCTCCGGCCAGGTCGCCCAGGCGGGGCCGCTGTCGGGTTCGCGTTTGATCAGGGCGATGTCGATTTCGCCGCTGTCGAGGCGTTGGCGCAGGTCGAGGCTCATGCCGCTGACGGTTTCCAGCCGTGCTTGCGGGTGGCTGCGCGTGAAGCCGGCGAGGATCAGCGCCATGCGTCGGGCGTCGAAGTCTTCCGGCATGCCGATGCGCAGGATTTCCAGATCCACGTCGCTGGCCAGTGCTTCGCTGGCCTCGGCGGACAAGGCCAGCAGGCGGCGAGCGTAGTGGATCAGCAGTTCGCCGTGCTCGGTGACGCTGACGTTCAGCCCGGTGCGGTCGCGCAACAACAGGGCGTGGCCGACCAGGTCTTCCAGTTTGCGTACCTGTTGGCTGACCGTGGATTGGGTGCGGTGGACGCGTTCGGCGGCGCGGGTGAAGCTGCCTTCATCAACCACGCAGACGAAGGTTTTCAGCAGTTCCAGATCCAGCATGGCGACGGTCTCGATATTTGTTTGGCAACTGACGATTGGCTATTTATTTAATTTCACACTATCACCCCGAGTTCATAAGCTGAAGCCCTCACTTACAGAGGAATGCCCCCATGACGTTGATCAACACACCGCGCCCGCAATGGCTGACATTCGATTGCTACGGCACCTTGATTCAATGGGACGAAGGCCTGCGCGCCGTGGCCGAGCGGATCCTCAGCGAGAAGGGCGAGCACCGGGTCGATGCCGGGCGCCTGATCGAGGTTTACGACCGCCACGAACATCGCCTGGAACAGACACCGCCGCACCGCTCGTTCCGCGAGCTGAGCACTCTCGGCCTGCAACTGGCCCTGGAAGAACTGGGCCTGGCGAGTGCCAGCGAAGACAGTCAGCGCCTGGCCGCCGCGATCCCGCAGATGCCGCCGTTTCCCGAAGTCGTCGAGACCCTCGCGCAGCTCAAGGCCATGGGTTTCAAGCTGTGCATCGTCTCCAACACCGATGACGACATCATCGCCGGCAACGTCGCTCAATTGGGTGGCCACATCGACCGGGTAATCACCGCGCAGCAGGCCGGCGCCTACAAACCGGCGCCGCGGCTGTTCGACTACGCTCATGAGCAATTGGGCGTCAGCCGCAATCAGGTGGTGCACATCTGCGCCAGCCCGATGCTCGACCACACGGCGGCCCGCGATATGCATTTTCGTTGCGTCTGGATCGATCGCGGCACCGGTCGTCAATTGCTGCCGGACTATCGGCCCGACGCGATCCTCAACACGCTGGACGAAGTGCTGCCGCTGTTCGCATCCCTTGGCTGGTAAGAAAACACGCCCCTCATCAAGGAGTTTCGCCATGGCCCATACCCTGACCGGCAGCGCCCGACCCGCGCGTTACGCCTCGTTGAACCTCGACAGCGAAGCCATCCTCACTGCCCGTCACGAGCTGGCAGCGTGCTTTCAACTGGCGGCGCTGCACGGGCTGGAGGAGGGGATCTGCAATCATTTTTCGGCGATGTTGCCGGGGCACGATGACCTGTTTCTGGTCAATCCGTACGGCTATGCGTTTTCCGAAGTGACGGCGCATAACCTGCTGGTCTGCGACTTCGCCGGCAACGTGGTGGACGGCGAGGGTCAGCCGGAAGCGACTGCTTTCTATATTCACGCGCGCCTGCACCAGCGGCTGCCTCGGGTGAAGGTCGCGTTCCATACGCACATGCCGAACGCGACAGCGTTGTGCCTGCTGGAGGGGCCGCCGCTGTTGTGGCTGAGTCAGACCGCGCTGAAGTTCTACGGGCGCACGGCGGTGGACGAGCATTACAACGGGCTGGCGCTGGATGAGCGTGAAGGCGACCGGATTGCCGAGGTGATGGGCGAGGCCGACATTCTGTTCCTGAAGAACCACGGAGTGATTGTCGCGGCGCCGACCATCGCCGAAGCCTGGGACGATCTGTATTACCTGGAGCGTGCCGCGCAGGTGCAACTGCTGGCGATGGCCACGCAACGGGAGTTGAAACCGGTGCCGCACGCGGTTGCGCAACGGGCTTACGAGCAGATGCGCGAGGGCGATCCGGAAAGTGCGCGGGCGCATCTGCACAGTGCAATGCGGCGGTTGGCGAGCCGGGGGTAAAAGCGAGGAAAACGGGCAGGCAAAAATAATTCGCGTCGCAGGTCATCCAATTGCCCTGCGCGCCGATAGCAAAAGGGTCGGGATTGTCTCGGTGGCACTTGGTTGCCCCACACAACCCGGTGGGCTACGCTCACAAAAACAAGGGTTTCGGGCTTTTGCCCCTGTCGTACCTGCCCAGGACACGCTTTTGCCTATCCCCATTCACGATCCGCACCAGGCCCCCGGCGGCACCCTCAAGCGTTTGCCCCTGCGCAAGGCGGCGGTGTTGTTCATCGTGGCTGTGTGTCTGAGCCTGTCCGGCCTGTTGTATTTGCAGATCGAACAGTCGCGGCGCCAGGATCTGGCCAACGCGCAGGTGTCGTCGGCCAACCTGACCCGGGCCATGGCGCAGCAGGCTGAAGACACTTTTCTGGCAGCGGATCTGGTGCTGACCAGCCTGGTCGACTGGGTTCAGGACGATGGCTATGGCGCGGAGCAGAAGCCGCGTTTGCAGAAAACCCTCGCCCGGCGGGTGCAGCAACTGGAGCAGTTGCACGGCATGTTCCTGTTCGATCGCGAAGGGCAGTGGGTGATTACCTCGTTCGCGGATCTGCCGCGCGGCCATGGCGTGGCCGATCGCGAGTACTTCAAGTTTCACCAGCAGAACGTCTCGGCCGTGGCGCACATCGGCCCGGCGATCCGCAGCCGTGAGAACGGCGAGTGGATCATCCCGATCTCGAAACGGGTCAACGACCACGCCGGCAATTTTCAGGGCGTATTGCTGGCCGGGATCAAGATGTCCTACTTCGACCGGTTCTTCAAAAGCTTCAGCCTGGACGACAACGGCACCATGTTCCTCGGTCTGACCGACGGCACCTTGCTCGCCCGGCGGCCTTTCGACGAGAGCCTGATCGGCACCTCGCTGGCCAAGGGCGAGATCTACCAGAAGTTGCTGCCCAATGCAGCCGCCGGCACCGCGATGATCGATTCGGTGGTCGACGGTGTCACCCGTCTTTATGGTTACCGGCAGCTGGAAAGCTACCCGTTGGTGGTCGCGGCGTCTTCGTCCCGGGACACGATCCTCCAGGGCTGGTATGACCGGGCGTTCCAGTCCAGCGTCATCGTGGCGCTGGTGATGCTCGGCGTGGGGCTGTTCGGCTGGGTGTTCATTCATCAGGTGCGCGATGGCGAGCGGATCGAGAAAAACCTGCGCAAGGCCCAGCGGACGCTGGAGCAGATCGCCACCCACGACAGCCTGACCGGGCTGGCCAACCGGCGTCTGTTCGAGCGCTCGCTGGAGGTGGAGTTTGCCCGGGGCGCGCGGCAGTCGAGCCCGGTGAGCCTGATCATGCTCGATATCGATTTCTTCAAAAGCTACAACGATGCCTACGGCCACGTGGCCGGTGACCATTGCCTGACGCAGGTCGCGCAGGTGGTGAAGAACTGCTGCCAGCGCAAGTCCGATCTGGCGGTGCGCTATGGCGGGGAAGAGTTCGCGGTGTTGCTGCCGGACACCGACATCAACGGCGCGCTGGCGATTGCCGGGCAGATCCGCCGCAGCGTCATGGACAAGCACATCACCCACAGCGGTTCGCCCACCGGTTATCTGACGGTGAGCCTGGGCTGCTATTCGTTTATTCCGCTGGGCAATGACAGCCCTGAGCTGTTCATCCAGCGAGCGGATGCGGCGCTGTATCAGGCCAAAAACGCCGGCCGCAATCGCGCGGCCGTGTTGTCGATGGACGTCGGATTCGGCGAGTTACTGCGCTCGGATCGCTGACAAAAAAACAATCGGTTTCAGACACAGGCCATGGCGTTCACCACGGCCTGCTCTTGTTCGTTCAGCCGCCAGTGCCACCGCCGGCACCGCCCGTGCCGCCACCGGCCGAACCGGTGCCACCTCCTGCTCCCGAGCCTGAACCGCTGGCACCGCCGTTGGTGCCGGTCCCACCACCCGCGCCGCTGCCGCCGGACGGCGAGCCCGGCGTATTGTCCGGTGGCATGGGCGAGCCATTGGTGGAGCCGGATTTGGTGCCCGTGGCATCGGCGCCGTCGTTGGCGGCGAATGTCGCGGCTGAGCCTGTGGCCAGCAGGCCGATCAACAACAGCGAGGTGAGTCTGCGCGTCATCATGGTCTGTCTCCGGAAAGGGGATTACCTGATATTGGTCAGACGCGCCGAACCCTTGGTGCCGGCCGGATGACGAGCGGTCAGAAGTCCACGGTGGCCGACACCTTCAGCGTACGCGGCGTGCCCTGGGTCAGGTAACCGCCGTTGGCCGAGGCCCAGTAAGCTTCGTTGGCGACGTTCTCCAGATTGGCCCGCAGGGTGATCTGCTTTTCATCCAGCTTGAAGGCATAGCGCGTGCCCAGGTCGAAACGGTTCCACGCCGGAATGCTTTGAGTATTCGCCGCGTTCAGGTACTGGCCGCCGGTGCGCAACATCCGCGCGCTGAGGGCGGCGCCTTCGAGGCCCGGAATGTCCCAGTCGGCGCCGAGGTTGAACTGGAAGCGCGGCACCCCGACGGCGCGATTGCCGTCATTCACGCCGTTGCTGCTGCCTTCCAGTTCAGTCTTCATCACGGTTGCGCCGCTGAGCAGGCGCAGACCGTCGAGCGGTTCGCCGTAGACGTTGAGTTCCACGCCTTTGTTGGTCTGCTGGCCGTCGACCCGGAAAATCCCGTCCTGGGTGTAGCTCGACGGTTGCTCGATGCGATAGACGCCGAGGTTGGCGCCGTAGCTGCCCATGTCCAGCCGCACGCCGGCCTCGATCTGTTTGCTGCGCACCGGGGCGAAGGTTTCGTCGCGGTTGATCGCGGTGGTCGGCGGCGTCGGGCCCTTGGCCAGGCCTTCGATGCGGTTGGCATAGAACGACACATGCTCCCACGGCTTGATCACCAGGCCGTAGACCGGGGTGGTGATCGACTCTTCATAACTGGAGGTGCGGGCGCCGGTGGCGGTGCTCCAGCCATCGACTTTCAGCTCTTGGCGGCGCACGCCGAGGGTCAGCAGAATGCGGTCATCGACAAAGCCGAGGGTGTCGGAAATCGCCTCGCTGCGCAGGGTGTTCTTGCCGGTGATGCGCGGGTCATTGATGTCGCTGGCGAACGAGGTGGGGGCCGGGCGCGGCTTGTCGGTGACGTTGTACAGGTTGGTACTGTAGCGCCCGGCGGTGCCGATGGTTTCGAACGCCGAGCGCTGCTCGCCCCAGATGCCCGCCCAGCCGAGGTTCAACTGGTGCGTGACGGGGCCGGTGTCGAAACGGCCGTTGAGCCCGGCCATGGCGCTCTGGTTGTCCTCGTCGTGGGGTGAATAGAGCATGCCGCCACGGGCGTTGCCGTTCAGGTCGGTAACGGTCAGCGACGAGTACACCCCGTTCTCGCGGGTGTGCTTGGCGCCGCCGGAGACGTAGGCCGTCCAGTTGTCGTTCAGGTCATATTCGGCGCGGGCCATGCCGAAGGTGTCTTCGAGTTGCGAATAGCTCCAGCTCTGGGCGTAGCTGGCGTTGGCGTGCGGCACCTTGGGGGCTTTGGTCAGGCTCGAATCGACATAGACCACCGAGCGGCCCTGGTTGATCACCTGCTTCTGATAGCCGAAATCGGTCGAGACCCGCAGGCGATCACCGCGATAGTCCAGGCCGACGCTGAACAGCGACGAGCGCTGGTCTTCGTCATCGACGGCAGTATCGCCTTCGCGCTGCATCAGGTTGACCCGCGCGCCGAAGCGGTTGTCCTCGCCAAAACGCTGGCCCAGATCCAGATGCCCGCCGACCCGACCGTCGGCGCTGTAATCGAGGGTGACGCTGCGGGTCGGCGTATCCATCGCGCGTTTGGGTTGCAGGTTGATCCCGCCCCCGATGCCGCTGCCGCTCGGGGTCACGCCGTTGACGAATGCATTCGGGCCCTTGAACAGTTCGACCCGGTCCAGCGCTTCGACGGCAATGATCTGCCGGGGCAGCACGCCATAGAGGCCGTTATAGGAAATGTCATCGGAGGCCAGCGGCAGGCCGCGGATCATGAACATCTGCGAGAAGTTGCCGAAGCCGTTGGACTGGCGCACCGAGGCATCGTTGAGCAACACATCGCCAACGGTCTGGGCCTGTTGGTCGGCCATGGTCTTGGCGGTATAGCTGGTGACGCTGAAGGGCAGGTCGTTGACCTCCTGGTTGCCGAGCATGCCGATCTGCGCGCGGCGCGCGACCTGTTCGCCGCCGTAGGTATCGCCGCTGTCGTCGCGCAGGGCGCTGACGTTGGTGGCGCCCAGTTCCAGCGCGCCGTCCGCCGCGACTTTCGGGGCCACGGTGTAACCGTTGTGGCCGGTGCTGATCAGCTCGAAACCGCTGCCTTCCAGCAACCGCGCAAAACCGCTCTGCGCGGTGTAACTGCCTTGCAGGCCGGGGCTCTGGCGATTACCCAGTTGCGCCGGATCGAACGACAGCGGCACGCCGACGCTGACCGCAAATTGCGCCAGCACATGGCTGAGCAGGCCGGGGCCGATATTGACGCTGCGGCTGGCGCTTTCACTGACGCTGTCGGCGGCGTGGGCGGCGCTCGGCAGCAGGGCGCTGAAGGCCAGGGCCAGGCTCAGGTTCAGGGCCTTGAGCGCAAACGTGGCGGGGCGGGGCGATGGCATTGCGGTCATTCGGTGTTCCTGTGGGGGCGTGGAATCGGAAGGTCTATCCACTCACCGGACGAGACGCGAAAAGGTATCAGTGAATATTGAAAATATTTTCCGAGGGCTCAGACACGGGGCTCCACCGATAGCCAATAACGGGTCAGGCTGTTGATGTTCAGCGGCAACGTATCGCTGAGCAACCGCAGGCTGGCGTCGGTGTCACGCAGGGAAAACGCTCCGGATACGCGCATCGCCGCCACGTCCGGATGACAGCGCAGGACGCCCCGGCGATAGCGGCTCAATTCGCCGAGCAATTCGTCCAGACGCATGTTGCTGGCCAGCAGCATGCCTTTGTCCCAGGCCAGGGAAGCGGTGTCGAAGGTTTCGCTGCTGTCGAAGCTGTTGAGCTTGAAGCGCTGGCGCTCGCCCGCCTGGAGAATCGCGCTGTGCTGGAGCAGTTGCGGGGTGATCTGGACCTGGCCTTCGAGCACCGACACCAGGCTGCGCGAACCCTCGGTGCGCACGCAGAATCGCGTGCCCACTGCGCGGGCCACACCTTGCGGGGTTTCGACAATGAACGGACGGGCGCTGGTGTCTGCGGCGGTGTTGATCAGCGCTTCGCCGTTGAGCAGCAGGACGCGACGCTCCACCGAGCTGAAAGCGATGTCCACGGCGCTGTCGGTGTTGAGCACCAGTTGAGTGCCGTCCGGCAATTGCAGGTTCTTTTGTTCGCCGACGGCGGTGCGCTGGTCAGCGGTCCATTGCTCCCACGGCACATGCTGCGAAGCGATGCCCAGCGGCCCGGCCATCAACAGCAAGCCGAGGCGGGTGAGGGTCTGGCGACGGCTCAGGCCCTCTTTGCGGGACGCGCGTTTCAAGGTCTGGATCGCGACGTTGGTCGGCACGCTGCGCAAGTCCCCCAGCAACGCTTCGGCCCGTTGCCAGGCAATGGCGTGCTCGGCGCTGCGGGTGCGCCATTGGGCGATGGCCTGATGGTCGGACGGGGTCGCGGTGCCGGAATGCAGTTGCACCAGCCAGTCGGCGGCTTCGCCGAGAATCTGCGGATTGATCATCGACGAATTCATCAGGCGACACTCAGGCAGGCAATGAACGCGGCACGCATGTGGCGTTTGACGGTGATCAGCGAAACATTCAGGCGCGTGGCGATCTGCGCGTAGGTCAGGCCTTCGATCTGCGACAGCAGGAAGGTCTCGCGGGTCTGCTCGGGCAGTTCGCGCAGCAGCGCTTCGATGCGCCACAGGGTTTCGAGGATCAGGTAGCGGGTTTCCGGCGACGGCACTTCGGCGGCGGGCAGGTGCGCGATGGTTTCCAGGTACGCGCGCTCCAGGTCCTGACGCCGCCAGCGATCGATCATCAGGCCTTTGGCGATGTGCGTCAGCAGCGCCCGGGGCTCGTTGCCGAGCGGCTTGATCACCTGACGGGTGAGCAGGCGCAGGAACGTATCGTGGGCCAGATCGGCCGCCTCGCAGCGGTTGCCCAACTTGCGCTGCAGCCAGCCCTGCAGCCACCCGTGGTGTTCGCTGTAGAGCGTCTGGACTTGCTGATTCAACGGCTGATTGAGGGACGACATGGAGGGCAGGTACTCGTTTCGGGCGTCCGTTGCCAGAGATGCAATCGAGAGTGCGATTAGGGTGCAATTAAGAATTGATCGCATTCTAGTGGCGCGCAACGAGTGCTGGCAATTGCCCATTCACACTTTCTTTTCTGACACCAGCGCAGTGGCCTACCCATCTTCCGGGAGATTGGCTATTTGCCGGTCCGGACGCCGGGACTAACGTAGCCCCACATTCACTTGCCCCGGAGAGTCGCCATGAAACCTCGTATCGATTTCTACACCGCGTCCCCAGATGCCCTGAAAGCGATGATCGCCCTGGAAACCGCCGTCTCGAAATTGCCGCTGGAAAAAAACCTGATCGAACTGGTCAAGCTGCGCGCTTCGCAGATCAATGGCTGTGCGTTCTGCATCGACATGCACACCGCCGACGCGATCAAGGGCGGCGAAACCCCGCGCCGGTTGTTCGCCGTGACCGCATGGCGTGAAGCGCCGTTTTTCACTGAACGTGAACGCGCCGCGCTGTTGTGGACCGAAACCCTGACCCAGCTGAGCCTGACCCACGCCCCGGACGAAGACTACGAAGTGGTCGCTGCGCAGTTCTCGCCCCAGGAAATGGTCGACCTGACGGTCGCGATCAGCACCATCAACAGCTGGAACCGTCTGGCCGTGGGCTTCCGTAAAACCCCACAGGCCTGATCGATCAATGTGCATCGGCACTCGGCGCGGCCGGTGGTTGCACCTTGCGCATCAAGGGCACCATCGCCGTGGCGATGCCGAAGCACACCATGATCATCAGGAACGTGTCGCCGTAGGTTTGCGTCTGCGCTTCACGGTAGGTCAGCAGCCACAGCTGACGCAGGCTGGCAGTGAGGCCGACATCGCCGCTCTGACCCAGCGCGGCAAAGTTGCCGCCGACCTGGGCCAGCCACTGATTCACTGCTTCGTTGCTGCTGTTCAGATGCTCCGCCAACCGGGTGAAGTGCAGGTTGGTGCGGTCGTTGAGAATGGTCGCGCACGCCGCAATTCCGATTGCACCGCCCAGATTGCGCATCAGGTTGAACAGGCCCGACGCATGCTTGAGCCGCGCCGGTGCCAGGCCACCCAACGTCAACGTTACTGCCGGCGGCACCGCCAGTTGCTGGGCGATTCCGCGCAGGGCTTGTGGCAGCAGCAATTCTCCGGCGCCCCAGTCATGGGTGATCGGACTGAATTCCCACATCGACAAGGCGAACAACGCCAGGCCCGCCATCATGATCCAGCGCAGATCGATGCGATTGGCCAGAAAGGCGTACAGCGGAATCGCCATGATCTGGAACACCCCGGTGGAGAAAACCGCCAGACCAATGTCCAGCGCGCCGTACCCGCGCACCCGGCCGAGAAACAGCGGCGTCAGGTAAATCGTCGCGAACAGGCCGATCCCGGTGACAAAGGAAAAGAAGCAGCCAAGGGCGAAGTTGCGATCCTTGAGGGCGCGCAGGTCGACGATCGGATTGGCCACGTGCAGCGTGCGGCCGATGAAGGCCAGCCCCGCGAGGCCACTGATCCATGCGGTGGTCAGGATGGTCTGGTCGCTGAACCAGTTCCAGCGCGGGCCTTCCTCGAGGGTGTATTCCAGGCAACCGAGAAACAGCGCCAGAAACACCATGCTCAAATAGTCCGCGCCCTTGAGCAGCGACAGTTCCGGCTGGTCGATCTTCACCAGCATCGGCACCGCCACGGCGACGAAAATCCCCGGCACCAGATTGATGTAGAACAGCCAGTGCCAGGAGGAAATGTCGGTGATCCAGCCGCCGATCACTGGGCCTAATGTTGGCGCCAGCGAAGCCACGGCGCCGATGGTGGCAGCGGCGATGACCCGCTGTTTGCCGGTGAAGAAAAAGAACGCGGTGGTGAACACCAGCGGAATCATCGACCCACCGAGAAACCCTTGCAGCGCGCGAAAGGCGATCATGCTCTGGATGTTCCAGGCGATGCCGCAGAGCAGACTGGCGAGGGTGAAGCCGACCGCCGAGGCGCAGAACAGCCAGCGCGTGGAGAACACTCGCGACAGCCAGCCCGACAGCGGAATCACGATGATCTCGGCGATCAAGTAACTGGTCTGCACCCATGCCGTTTCATCGGTGCCGGCGGACAACCCGCCGCCGATATCGCGCAGCGAGGCCGAGACGATCTGGATGTCCAGCAGCGCGATGAACATGCCGATGCACATCGTGGCGAAGGCGAACACTTTGGTCGCCGTCGCCATCTCGGCGGCATTGAATGGCTGCGCGGAGGCGGTGAGGGCGGTGCTCATGGCGCGCTGGCCACAGCCGTGGTTTCAGGTTGGGCGCGGGTGTCGACTTCAGCGGTCACCGACAGGCCCGGACGCAGATGGCCGAGCACGCCGTCCGCCGGGTCGAGCAGGATCCGCACGGGTACACGCTGGACGATTTTGGTGAAGTTGCCGGTGGCGTTTTCCGGCGGCAGCACACTGAACTGCGAACCGGTGGCCGGGGCGAGGCTATCGAGGCGACCGTGGAATTCCTGGCCGGACAATACGTCGGCGCGGATGCTCACGCGCTGGCCGGGTTTCATCCGCGCCAGTTGGTCTTCCTTGAAATTGGCATCGACCCACAGGCCGCTGGCCGGCACCACCGACAACTGCTGCGAACCGGCCTGGGCATAAGCGCCGACCCGCGCGCGGCGATTGCCGATCACGCCGTCAACCGGAGCGCGCAGTTCGGTGTAGCCGAGGTTGAGTTGCGCCAGATCACGCTCGGCCCGGGCTTGCTGGAGGGCGGCGCGGGCCTGTTGTTTCTGGGTTTCGATCACGGTGAGCTGGCGTTGCGCGGCCAGCAATTCGGCCTGGGCTTTGGCGCTCAAGGCTTGCGCGGTCTTGAAGGTGGCGTCGGCCCGTTGCGCGCTTTCCACCGAGACTGCGTTGGTGGTCACCAGGCGTTTGTAGCGCGCGTTGTCGTCCCGCGAACGGGCGGTTTCGGCGCTGGCGGCATCGATGCCGGCGCGGGCCTGACCGATCACCGCTTGCTGCAGTTGTTCGGTGGCATCGAGGTTGGCCAGCAGCGCTTCCTCGGCGGCGACCGCGCCTTCGGCCTTGGCCAGATTGGCGCGGTAGTCGCGGGCGTCGAGGCGGATCAGCACGTCGCCGGCCTTCACCTTCTGGTTGTCGCTGACCAGCACTTCCTCGATGTAACCGGCGACTTTCGGTCCGATCACCGTGACGTCGCCGCCGATGTAGGCATCGTCGGTTTCCTCGAGAAATCGCCCGGTGCCCCACCAATGCAAGGCATACAGGCCGGCGAACACCAGCGCGGCCAAACCCGCAGTGGGCAACAGCAGCCATTTGAGCAGAGGAGGTTTGGGGGCGCTGACCGGAACGGCGAGATCGGGTTCTACGGTGGGCATGCTGGTCATGGCGTAATACCTGAAGAAGCGGAATGGCTATTACGACCATAATATGACGCGAGTAATATTTTGTGGCAATTGATTTTTATCGCCGGTCGTCAGATGAAGGTTGTTGAAAGAAGAAGCTGACCATTTGTTTAAGAAATGTAAGCGCTGTAGGAAGCGTCTTGCATTTGTGTAGGAAGGCTCTGACTATCACCGCAATTGATGGGGTGGCATTACGCCAGTTGATTGCAAGGATGTTGAGTGCCGTATTCGCTTTGCGCTGTTTCCAGTAGTCGTTCCCTGCCGCGCCCGCTGTTGTCGGCCTTGTTGTTGAGTGTGTGTGCGCCCAGCGTTCTCGCCGTCGAAGCGCCAGCCCCTGGCCAGGAAGTGCTGCGCCAGCAACAACTGCAACAGCGCGATCTGCAACAACTGCAACTCGAACAGCGCAAGCGCCAACTGGAGCGCGGCGCGTTCGGCCCGACCCCGGCCACACCGGCCATTCCTGAATCGATCAAACCCGACGCGCGCTGCTGGCCCTTGAGCGGCACGCGCATCGGCGGTGTCACGCTGATCGATAAAGACCAACTCAACGCCCGGATCAAACCGCTGCTGGCGCCGTGCATGGGTGTCGGCCAGATCAACCATCTGCTGGCGACCATCACCGCGCTGTACGTGGAGAAGGGCTACGTCGCCAGCCGGCCGTACCTGAGCAGTGCGCCGGCGGCGGGGCAGTCGCTGGATATCCTGATCGACGAAGGCTACATCGAGTCCATCGAACTGGCGGATCAAAGCCTGCCGGTTTCCCTCGGTGGCGCGTTCCCAGGCATGCTCGGCAAACCGCTGAACCTGCGGGATCTGGAGCAGGGTCTGGATCAGTTGAACCGTCTGCGCTCGCTCGATCTGACCGCCGACATCGCCCCCGGCAGCCAGCCCGGTGCGTCAAAAATCATCTTGCGTTCACGTACTTCCGGGCAGTCACGCTGGGCCCTCGGTGCCGGTTTCGACAACCTCGGCAGTGCCAGCACCGGTCGTGATCGCGACACGCTGAGCCTGACCCTCGACAGCCCGCTCGAACTCAACGACCTGTTGAGCCTCAGCGCCAGCGACACCCTTAATCAGGGCGACCGCTACAGCCGCAACGCCAGCCTCTATTACGCGATTCCCTACGGTTACTGGACGTTCAGCACCTTCGCCAGCCACGCCGAGTATCGCGCGCCGTTCAAACTCAGCGCGGCGACCCTGCACAGCACCGGCATCACCGATCAACTCAGCCTGCGCGCCGACCGGGTGTTGTGGCGTGACCAGAGCCATCAGCTCAGTGCCAACCTGCAACTGGCGCACAAGGACGTCGACAGCTATCTGGAAAATGTCCGCCTCGGTATTCAAAGCCCGACTCTGACTGTGGCCGAAGCGGGGCTCAATCTGTTCTGGCTCGACCGCGCGGTGTGGAATCTCGACGTCAATTACGCCCAGGGTTTAAGCGGGTTCGGCGCCGACGACGATGCCGATCGCCAGGTCAACAACCTACCCAAGGCGCAATTTCGCAAGTACCGCGCCGGCCTCAGCCAATGGCGCAACGGCCAGCTCGGCGCGCAAGCCTGGCAATGGCAGAGCCAACTCAATTTGCAGTACAGCCCGGATCCGCTGCCAGCCATCGAACAACTGCTCGGCACCGATGATTCCGCCGTGCGCGGTTATCGGGTCAGCAGCGCGTCCGGCGCCAGCGGCGCGATCTGGCGCAACACCTTGCGCCTGCCGTTGCGCAGCGATCTGCCGATGCAGCTCACCCCGCGCGTCGGTCTCGACCACGGCTGGATCAAGGCCGATCACGGCGCCCCGGTTCAACGCCTGAGCGGCGCCAGCATCGGCCTCAACCTGGGCTGGAAAAACCTGCAAGTGGATGTCGATTACCAACGCAGCCTGAACACCCCGACCGGCCTGCAACGCGAGCCTGAAACCTGGCTGATGCGGGTCGGATTGCAGTTATGAACGTCAGTGAACAACAGCCATCGGACCTGAGCGCGACAGCCGTGGCCTTCAACTCAACGCGCAACGTGATGCCGCACTACATGGAGAGTTTTTTATGCCAATGAATACCTTTGCGTTTCATCTTTCCCCGCGGGGCAAACTGCGCTGGGCGATTGCCAGCCTGTTTCTGGTCGCTCACCTGCCGGGCGCCATGGCCGGCGGTGTGGTGGTTGCGCCCGGCCCCGGCGGCACCGCGCAATTGCAGACCCAGGGCGGCGTCCCGATCGTCAACATCGTCGCGCCGAACGGCTCCGGTCTGTCGCACAACCAGTTCCTCGACTACAACGTCGACCGTCAGGGCCTGGTCCTGAACAACGCCCTTCAGGCCGGGCAATCGCAGCTTGCCGGGCAACTGGCGGCCAACCCGCAATTGCAGGGCCAGGCCGCGAGCGTGATCCTCAACGAAGTGATCAGCCGCAACCCGTCGGCCATCAACGGCGCCCAGGAAATCTTCGGTCGCGCCGCCGACTACGTGCTCGCCAACCCGAACGGCATTTCGGTGAACGGCGGCAGTTTCATCAACACGCCGAACGCCAATCTGCTGGTCGGCCGTCCCGAGCTGAACGACGGCAAGCTGCAAGCCCTGAGCACCCGCGACGCCACCGGTCAGTTGCAGATTCAGGGCGGCGGCCTGCGCAACGGCGAAGGTTCGATCAACCTGATCGCGCCGCGCATCGACAGCCAGGGCGCGATCACTGCCCGTGATCAACTGAACCTCACCGTCGGGCGCAATCAGATCGACTACGCCAGCGGCCAGGTGAAAGCCGTGGACCCGGCGGGCAACACCACCGATCAGCGGATCGACGCCAGCCTGTTCGGCGCGATGCAGGCCGGGCGCATCAACATCGTCAGCACCGCGGAAGGCGCGGGCGTGAAAGTGGGCGCGGTGCAAGTCGCCGGACGTGACGGCGTGCAGATTCGTTCGGCGGGCGACTTGAGCGTCAGCGGCCAGGCGATCCCGGACAGCCTCCAAGTGACCCGTGCCGGCATTCGCAGCAGCCAGGGCGACGTCGGCCTGCACAGCGGCAAGGACCTGACGCTGGCCGCCACCGATGTCAGTGGTCGCGACGTGAAGGTCGAGGCCAAACGCAACCTGACCCTGACCACCGTCGAAAGCCGCAAGCTCCAGGAGCAGCGCGAGAACTGGAACAACAGCACCATCGGCATCACCTGGGAAACCTACGAACGCACCAGGACCGACAGCGATGCGCGCCAGCACGGCAGCCAGATCGTCGCTAGCCGCGACGCGCAACTGTCCTCCGGCAAAGACACCGAACTGAAAGCCGCCAAGGTCGAGGCGAAGAACAACCTCAGCGTGCAAAGCGGCGGCGACCTGCGTTTGACCGCCGCCACTGAAAGCCACACCCAGACTGATCAGGGCAAGCACCGCAAGCACCTGTGGAAAGCCGATTGGGACAGCAGCAGCGAAGAGCAGCGCAGCATCACCAGCCAGTTGAAGGCCGGCAACATTGCGCTGCAAACCGCTGCACTGTTGCGCTCCGAAGGTGCCGAGCTGAACAGCGCCGGCGATCTGCGACTGGCCGGTAAACAAGTGGAAATCACCACCGCGACCCGCACCAATCGCAGCAGCGACAACCGCTATTCCGGTGACCTGGTCGGCGGCGGTTTCTTCGGCAAGACCGGCGACGCCGACAAGGGCCAGACCCAGCATCAGGGCAGCAAGGTCAACGCGGCCGGCAAACTGGTGGTCAAGGCCGACGACGTGCGCATCAGCGGCAGCCAGGTGCGTGGCGCCAAGGACGCCAGCGTGATCAGCGACAACGGTTCGCTGACCATCGACGGCGTGCAGGACACCTCGCACAGCAACAATCACGACAAGGACAGCAAGTTCTTCGGCATCACCAAGGACGAGTCCCGGCAGAACAGCAAGGACAGCACCACGGTGCGCAGCGAACTGGCTTCCGACAGCAACCTCAAGCTCAAGAGCGCCAAGGACATCGAAGTCGCCGGTTCCACGGTCAAGGCCGGTGGTTCGCTGACGGCGGAGGCGGCCGGTGACGTGAATGTGCATTCGGCGCAGAACACCCACGACAGCAGCAACGGCACACAAACCCGTGGCTTCGACGCTTATGCCAAGGAGCAGACGGCGGAGCAATATCGCGCCGGCGTGCATTACTCAGACAAGGCGCAAACCGTCACCGCCAACGACGTCACGCAGCAGGGTTCCAGCCTCAGCGGCGGCAGCGTGCAGGTGAAGGCGGGCGGCGATCTGACGCTGAAGGGCGCTGAGGTGAAATCCACCGCCGGCGACACCACCCTGAGCGGCAAGAACGTTTCGCTATTGGCCGAGCAGGACAGCCACAGCACCTCGACCGAAACCCGCAGCACCGGCGGCGGTTTCTACTACACCGGCGGCCTCGACCGCGCCGGCAGCGGCGTGGATTTCTCGCACAGCACCTCGCAAGACACCACCGGCAAAACCACCGCGCAAACCACCGGCGTGCAGAGCAGCGGCAGCCTGAACATCAACGCTGACAAACTCGCCACCGAGGGCGCGCAACTGAAGTCCGGCAACGGTCTGAACGTCACCGCCAACGAAGTCGACAACCGTGCCGCCAGCAACACCGAGGGCAGCACCCACAAGGAGAGCAACTGGTCGGCGGACATCGGCGCCAACGTCGAGTACAAAGACATCGCCCGGCCGATTGCCGGCGCGGTGAAAGACGTGCTCGACGGCAAGGTGCCGGACAAGGACGCACTGGCCAATATCGGTCAGCCGAACGTCGGGATCGACGTGGCAGTCGGTCATGCCAGCACCGATAAAACCGAGCAGGGCAGCAACGCCGTGGTCAGCCGGTTCGACGGCCAGACCGTGGACGTGAAGGTCGGCGGCACGCTGCACGACCAGGGCACCCAGTACAACGCCAGCGCCGGCCAAGTGAACATCAGCGCCGACAAACTGGTGGCCGATGCCGCGAACAACACCCACAGCAATACCGAAAAGTCGGTGGATGCCAAGGTCGATGTGCGCGTCTACACCAAGACCGGCGAAGACGTGAACGTGGCCGGCAGCGGCGCGGGTGGTAGCAGCCAGTCGAGCAAGGACAGCTCCACGGCGGTGGTCGGCGGTTACGCTGGCAATCAGGGCGTGAACGTCAATGTCGCCCGCGACGCACAGTTCGAAGGCAGTCGTTTCGACGGCGGCCAGGGCGGTGTCAGCGTCAAGACCGGCGGGGATCTGGCGCTGAATCAGGCGAACGACCGTCAGAGCAGCGACAGCTCCAGCCTGCGCGGCAATGGCTCGCTGACTGTCGGCACCTTGCCGGGCACCGACGGCACCAACGTCGATCTCGGCGCCGGGTTCCAGCTCGATCACAAAGGCAACCAGACCACCGACAGCCAGGCGCACGTCGCCAGTATCAGCGGCAACGGCCCGGTGCAATTGAGCAGCGGCGGCAATCAGGTTCAGCAGGGCTCGAAGATCGACAGCGCTGGTGCTATCGACCTCAAAGCTGACGGCAAGCTCGACCTGCAAGCGGCCACGGATTCGCACGTCGCCACCGGCAGCAATCTCGGCGGCGGCCTGAAGGCCGGCGGCAGCAAGACCAGCAGCGAGAAGAGCCGCGATCAGGGCGGCAACCTCAGCGGCAACTTCAACATCGGTCGGGTCAACGAGAACACCCAGACCCTCAGCGGTGGCCAGCTCAACAGCCAGAACGGCATCGCGTTGAGCGGCGATTCGGTGCGCCTGCAAGGCACTCAGGTCAGCGCGCCAAACGTCAGCATCGACGCGCAGAAGGGCGGTTTCGTTCAGGAGTCCGCGCAGTACACCGACAACCGCAACAACTGGAAGGTGGCGTTGAATGCCGGTGGCAATCTGAGCAAAAGCACACCGGCCGCTGCCGATGAAAAAGTCAGCAGCGACCACGGCTTCAATGCCGGGGCCAAGGTCGGCGTGGACTACCTGCAAGGCACCACCCAGCAGAACAGTCAGATCAAGGCTGACACGGTGGTGTTGAACAGCGCCGGTGATGCGAGCCTGAGCGGTGCGCGGATCGATGCGCGCAACGTCAGCGGCAACGTGGCCGGTGATCTGTCGGTCGAAAGCCGTCAGGACTCCAGCACTCACGCCAAGGTTGATGTCGATCTGGGCCTGACCGCCAAGAAGACCCCGGCCGACAACAAGGGCAAACTGGCGGGCACCGACTACAAGCCAACGCTGAAAGCCGGAGGCGAATACGCGCACAAGGACAGCGTGAAACAGGCTTCCGGCATTAGCGCTGGTCAGGGTGTGAATCTCACTGTCGGCGGCACTACCCAGCTAACCGGCGCGCGGATTTCCGCCACCGAAGGCAAGGTCGATCTGGGTGGTTCGAAGGTCAGCAGCAGCGACCTGAGCAACCGCGACTACGGTGTGAAAGCCAGCCTGGATCTGCCGCACAAAACCGAAGAAAACGCACCGAAGGTGTCCCTTGAAAACGGCAATCTGAAAGTTGGTCCGGTGACCGTCAGCGGTCATTTCGACAGTCAGTCACTTCAAGCGGGTATTGACGAAAAAGGCTGAGCCGCCATGCATCAAGGGCTGTTCAGCCAGAGTGGCTTGGCAGCCTGGCGGGATGGAAACTGCACCGCGACTATCGCGGTGCTTTTCATTAGAGCCATGGACGGTGAATACCAGGGGGCTTGGTACGCGGGTGGTTCTGCCCACGCAAGGCAGGGACTGCCGCGAATTAGAGCGCCGAAGGGATAGGGAAAACAGCTTCGTCGGCACACCCGAGGAATCCATTGCTTCGGCTTAATAGGAAGCATTACTATTCACGCCCCTTTCTTCAGCACGCCGCAATGACCCCCATGCTGCCCCGCAGACCCGGCTTTCTCGAGCATTACGAAGAGTTGATCGGCACCTGGACCCGTCGCCTGCGCAATCGCTCGCAGGCCGAGGATCTGGCGCACGACACCTTTGTGCGGGTGCTCGAATCCGATTCGTCGGCGGTGCAGCAACCCCGGGCGTATCTGCACCAGACCGCGCGCAATATTGCGGTGGACGGCTATCGGCGTGAGGACCGGCGGGGCGCCATGGAGTCGGAGGCGATCGATCTCAGTGAGGCGCCGACCGGCGACCCGGAGCATTACATGCATGCGATCCAGCTGGCCGATTCCATCGAACGCGCACTCACCGAGTTGCCGGTCAACTGCCGACGGATTTTCGTCTGGCAGAAGATTGAAGGCCTGACCCAGGCGGAAATCGCCGAGCGCCTGGGCCTGTCCAAGAACATGGTGGAAAAGTATATGATCCGCACCCTGCGGCATCTGCGTGATCGCCTGGACGGGGCGCAATCATGAGCCGTGGCGTCTTTTCATCCCCAGCCAAACAGGACATTCCATGATGGATACTCGTGATTGCGCGTGCGGGCAAACAACGGTGCGCGATGACGCGGCACGCTGGTTTGTGCGTTTGCAGGAGCCGGCCGTCAGCGTCGACGAACAGCAGCGCTTCGACGCCTGGCTGAACGAACATCCGCAGCACCGTGACGAATTCCAGTTGCTGCAAGGCTTGTGGACGGCGGCGGATCTGCTGCCAGCGCCACGGCTCAAGGCCTTGTGCGAAACCCCGCCGACGCGACGCGAACGCCGTCCGTTGTTGCGTTACGCCGTGGCGGCCAGCGTGGTCGCGGTGGCGCTCGGGCTCGGCCTGTTCAGCGGTCTGAATCACCCGCAAGGTTACAGCGCCGAGTTCGCCACGGCGCTGGGGGAGCGCAAGCATGTGGCGTTGCCGGACGGCTCGGTGATCGACCTCAACAGCCGCAGCCGCTTGCAGGTGCGTTTCGAAAAGGATCGGCGGCTCATCGAGCTGACCGAAGGCGAAGCGATGTTCAGCGTCGAGCACGACACGTCCCGTCCGTTCGTGGTCGAGGCGGGCAGCGGCAAGGTCACGGTCACTGGCACCCGCTTCGATGTGCGCCGCGACGTAACTCAGACCCGGGTCGCCGTTGAGCAGGGCGCGGTCAGGGTACAGGGCCGTGATGCGGCCGATGCCGATTTCATCAGCCTCACCGCCGGCCTCGGCACGCGGATCGATGCCCAGGGCAAAGTGGCGCCAGCTTATGCGGTCAACCCGGCGGAGCTGACGGCCTGGCGCAGCGGCAAACTGGTGTTCAACAACGCCAGCCTCAGCGAAGTCGCCGAGGAAGTGTCGCGTTATCGCGACAAGCCGCTGAAAGTCGCCAACTCCGCCGTGGCCAATTTGCGCCTGACCAGCGTGTTCAAATCCGACAACACCGATGCCTTGCTCAAGGCCTTGCCGAACATCCTTCCGGTGGCCGTGCGCACCCTTGCCGACGGCAGCCAGGAAATAATTTCAAAATAAAATTCAGGTTTTTTTCGAGTTCGTCGTCTTCCTGTTCAACTGCAACTGGTTTGCATTAACAGCCGCACACTCTTGCGATCCACAGGACTCCGTTCGACGTGAAAACCTCCACCGCCAAAAACAACAAATCCCCTTGGTTACCGCTGGCGCTCGCGCTGGCGGTCAACGCCGCCATGCCGATGGCTTTCGCCGCCGAAGCCATTCACATCCGCGCCCAGCCGCTGGGTCAGGCCCTGAGCGAACTGGGCCAGCAAACGTCGTTGCAGGTGTTTTTCAGCCCGGACCTGGTCGCCGGTAAACAGGCGCCGGCGGTGGATGGCAATCTTTCTCCGGAGCAGGCCCTGCGCCAATTGCTGCAAGGCAGCGGTCTGGATTATCAGATCAATGAAGGCTCGGTGACTTTGTCACCGGCCCCGACTTCCGCTGCCAGCGGCCCGCTGGAACTGGGCGTGACCGACATCAAGGTGGTCGGCGACTGGCTCGGCGACGCCGACGCCGCCGTGGTGCAGAACCACCCCGGCGCGCGCACGGTGATTCGCCGTGAAGCGATGGTCGAGCAGGGCGCGATGAACGTCGGCGACGTGCTGCGCCGCGTACCGGGCGTGCAGGTGCAGGAAGCCAACGGCACCGGCGGCAGCGATATTTCGTTGAACGTCGGCGTGCGGGGTTTGACGTCGCGTCTGTCGCCACGCTCCACCGTATTGATCGACGGCGTGCCGGCCGCGTTTGCTCCGTACGGCCAGCCACAACTGTCGATGGCGCCGATTTCTTCCGGCAACCTCGACAGCATCGACGTGGTCCGTGGTGCCGGCTCCGTGCGTTACGGGCCGCAGAACGTCGGCGGCGTGATCAACTTCGTGACCCGCGCGATCCCGGAAAAAACCACCGGTGAAATCGGCACCACCCTGGAAACCTCCCAGCACGGTGGCTGGAAACACATCGATACCGCGTTTCTCGGCGGCACTGCCGACAACGGCATCGGCATGGCGCTGTTGTACTCGGGCGTCAACGGCAACGGTTACCGCGAGCGCAACAACGGCAACGACATCGACGACGTGATCCTCAAGACCCACTGGGCGCCGACCGATCAGGACGATTTCAGCCTCAACTTCCACTACTACGACGCCAGCGCCGACATGCCCGGTGGCCTGACGCAGAAACAGTACGACGACAAACCGTTCCAGTCCGACCGCGACTACGACGGCTTCAGCGGCCGCCGCAAGGACGTGTCGTTCAAGTGGATCCGGCAGATCGACGAGCGCACCCAGGCGGAAGTGCTGACCTACTATTCCGACAGTTTTCGCGGCAGCACCATCGCCGCCCGCGATCAGAAAACCCTCAGCTCGTTCCCGCGTTCCTACTACACGCTGGGCATCGAGCCGCGTGTCTCGCGAGTGTTCGACGTCGGCCCGACCACCCAGGAAGTCAGCGTCGGTTACCGTTATCTGAAAGAGGCGATGCACGAGCAATCGAGCCGCCTGGCGCTGGTCAACAATGTGCCGGTGGTCACCAAGACCTCCGACGGTCATGTGTTCCAGGACCGCACCGGCGGCACCGAGGCCAACTCGGTTTACATCGACAACAAGATCGATGTCGGCAACTGGACCGTGACCCCGGGCATTCGCTTCGAGCACATCAGCACTGACTGGCATGATCGCGCCGTGCTCGACACCGCCGGCAAACGCGTCCCGGAGAAAAACCGCAGCATCGAAAGCAACGAGCCGCTGCCGGCCCTGAGCGTGATGTATCACCTGTCCGATGCGTGGAAGCTGTTCGCCAACTACGAGACGTCGTTCGGCAGCCTTCAGTACTTTCAGCTCGGCCAGGGCGGCTCGGGTGACCAGACCGCCAACGGTCTGGAGCCGGAAAAAGCCAAGACCTACGAAATCGGCACGCGCTACAACGATGACGTGTGGGGCGGGGAAGTGACGCTGTTCTACATCGACTTTGATGACGAACTGCAATACATCAGCAACGACGTGGGCTGGACCAACCTCGGTGCGACCAAGCACCAAGGCATCGAGGCTTCGGTGCACTACGACATGGCGGCGCTCGATCCACGCCTCGACGGTCTGACGGCCAACGCCGGTTTCACTTACACCCGCGCGACCTACGAAGGCGAGATCCCCGGCTTCAAGGGCCGCGACCTGCCGTTCTATTCGCGTCAGGTGGCGACCGTCGGCCTGCGTTACGACATCAACCGCTGGACCTACAACATCGACGGCTTCGCCCAGTCCAAACAGCGCTCACCGGGCACCGGCGTGAATGCTGATGGCAGCTTCAATGGCAATTACATCACCGAAGGCACGGCGGACGGGCAGTACGGCGACATTCCGGGTTACGTGACCTGGAACGTGCGCGGCGGCTATGACTTTGGTTCGCAGCTGTCGAACCTGAAGCTCGGCGCCGGGGTGAAAAACATCTTCGACAAGCAGTATTTCACCCGCTCCAGCGACAACAACTCGGGGATCTACGTGGGTACGCCGCGGACGTTCTTCGTGCAGGCCAGCGTCGGTTTCTGATAGACCGAGGTGGCTGCATCGCGGGCAAGTCGAATCGTCGAACCGCAGCTCCCACAGGGAACGTTTGTATCTTGTGGGAGCGGGTTCGCTTCGGGGGCGTTCAGATGATGTTTTTCAGACTTTGAGCGCTTTGCCGCCAATCGCCACCGCCACCAGCAACGTCGCCATCAACCCGAAGGCAAAACTCAGGCTGCTGGCGTGGGCGACAAAGCCGATCACCGCCGGCCCCGCCAGAATCCCCGCATACCCCAGCGTAGTGATTGCCGGCACGGCGATGCTTTCCGGCATCACCGTCTGCTTGCCCACCGCCGTGTACAGCACCGGCACGATGTTCGAACACCCGGCGCCGACCAACGCATAACCCAGCAGCGCGGCTTGCCAGCTCGGGGCAAAGGTCGCCAGAAACAATCCCGCCGCTGCCAGCAGACCGCCAAACAGAATGATCCGGGTTGCGCCCAGTGCGCGGACGATCCGGTCACCGGTCAAACGACCGGCCGTCATGGTCAGAGCGAACGCTGCGTAACCCAGCCCCGCATAGGCGGTGTCGATCCCGCGTTCCTGGGCCAGAAACACCGCGCTCCAGTCCAGCGCCGCGCCTTCGGTGAGGAATACGATGAAGCACATGCCGCCGATGAACAGCACGATCCCGTGGGGCACCGCGAACGCAGGCCCCGAGCTTTCACTGCCGTAAGGCAGCATGTGCGGCACCGCCTTGAACAGCGCCGCAATCAGCACTACAACCACCACCAGCATCGCCGCCAGTGGCGACAGCCCGAGACCGAGCAGGGCGCTCACGCCCGCCGCGCCGACAATCCCGCCGAGGCTGAACAGGCCGTGGAACCCGGACATCATGTTCTTGCCGCTGGCCCGCTCGACGATCACCGCTTGCAGGTTCACCGTCGAATCCACCGTGCCCAGCCCGGCGCCGAACATGAACAACGTGGCGATCAGCGCCGGAATCGACGACACCGTCGCCAGCAACGGCAATGCTGCACAGATCAGCAGCGTGCCGCCGGTTGCCACTTTTTTGCAGCCAAACCGCGTGGCCAGAATCCCCGCCAGCGGCATCGCCAGAATCGAGCCGACGCCCAGGCACAGCAACAACAAACCCAACGTGCCTTCATCGAGCCCGGCGCGCGCCTTGGCGTAGGGCACCAACGGCGCCCACGCGGCGATGCCGAGCCCGGCGATGAAGAAAGCGATGCGCGTGGACATCTGTTCGAGGCGTCCGGGAACGAACGTGTCTTGTGGGGTGAGGCTGGTCATAACGATCCTTGGCAAAAAACGTTTCAGCAGTGGACATCCTTGCACAGCTCTTCTGTGGGAGCGAGCCTGCTCGCGATGGCGGTGTATCAGACAATGAAAGTTCGACTGACACTACGGCATTGCGAGCAGGCTCGCTCCCACAAGGAATTGCGTTTTACAGTGACGTCTTTGGCAACTCGAAAACAAGGGTCAGTACATGACGCAGTTCTACGATGCACGGGGCAATATCTACGGGGTGATTTCACCGCAGGCGCTGCGGGACTCGGGTATCGATCTGCCCGCCAGTGCCACGCAGTGTGCCTTGTCTCGACTGGCGTGGAGCCGCGCCGCGATCGCCCTGTGCTGCGATTGGCCCGACGGTCAGCGACCTGTCGGCAGCAAGTCCCATCGCAGCGATGGCTTGCTGATCGGCCCGTTTCAAGCCTCGCCACCCTTTGATGTGCTGATCGTCAACACCGACGGCACGCTGGCTGAACGCAGTGGCAACGGCCTGACGATCTTCTCCCAGGCGCTGCTCGAACAGGGGGTGATGCCGGAGGAGGGTGCGACGCTACGGGTGCATCACGATAAACCGGATGCGCAATCGCCAGTGCCGACGTCGGTGAAACCAGCGCAAGTGGCGAGCGTTCAGGGCTTCTGGCTGGACCTCGGCCAGCCCGGTTTCGGCCCGGCGGCGGTCGGTGCGCTCGGGGTTGAGTCGCACCCTTTCAATGGCGTGGAAGTCAGCGGTGTTCGACCGCTGGCACAACTCGATCCCGCCTGGGTGCACAGCCAGTTCGTGCGCATCGGCAATCCGCATTGCGTGACCCTGGTGCAGGATGAAGCCGCATTGCCGAGCAACGCACAGATGCTTGAAGCACCGCTGGCGAAAAGTCTGACCGCCATCGCCTACGCCATGCCCACCGGCGCCGGCCAGCCGTGCCCGGCCGGGGTCAATTTGCAATGGGCGATGCGCGCCGGTGATCAACGCATTGTGGCGCGGGTGTTCGAACGGGGCGAGGGGCCGACGGCGTCCTCCGGCACCAGCGCCAGTGCGGTGGCGTCTGCGGCATGGCGGGTAGGCTGGGTGTCGGCGGGAGAGGTGCAGGTGGTAATGCCGGGTGGTACGGCGCCGATTTTACTGGAAGAACTCGATGGCGAGTTGCTCGGCGTGCGTCTGTTTGGCACCGCACATCGGACAAAAAGGTGAAGTCCCTTTCATGATCGTCCCCCCGGGAACGATGGATCCCTTGGGGCTTACTGTGAGCCGACACGCAGCGCTTGTCGCCTGTCAGATCTGACAGGTTGGCTCTATCGTTTGGCGATAAAGCCGCCCCGATCCATAACCATGAAACCGTTCATTGGCCCTTGAACAGTTTCACGGCGGCAACAGTGTCATCGTCCACCGTCACATACAGCAGGGCTTTGGGCTGCGTTTCGGGGCTTTGAAAACACTCGACGATCACAGCCTGTGCTGTGCAGGCTTGCAGCGCCAAACGGTCTGCGTGCCGCAATTGGCGTTTCACGGCGGCACTCAACGGAATTGGTGAATGGCCCTCGCGAACGTCAGAGCAAAATCTCGAAGTGACTTCTCTCGGGGTAGGGGGCGGTGGTGATTCAAGGTCCGCGTCTGCAAACAGATGATTGAGCTGCTCCGCAGCGCTGACCGCTCGGGGGAAACCGGCGAAGGCCGAAGCCTGCAGCAGTATTTCAGTCAATTCACCCGGTGCGAGGCCCGATGCCAGGCCGGTTTTGAGGTGCACGCTCAGCGGTGGTCCGACCATGCCCGAGGCGACAATGGCGGCAAACGACACCGCTTCGCGTAATCGCGGATCAAGACCGGGACGTGAGTGTAAATGCCCGTACACCACGCCGACGGCCAGTTGGCCCAATGCGGGAACGGTATGAAACAAGGCGTCGAGCCTGGCCCCTCCATCGGGTACGAGTTCGACAAACGTATGGCGGCCTTCCTGGTAAAGCGTGGCCATGGGATCGGAAGTGGTCTTTTGATTCATGTCGCGTCCTCACGGATCAATGAGGATGGCAGCGGAGCAACAGCGCGCGAACTACGGCATGACAGTGCGTCCATCGGAAGAAGTCGGCGCCGTTGCAGCGCCGACTTCTACACCTTAGACGAATTCCACCACCGGCATCTGCCGCTTCATCAGCACTTTGCCGTCGCGGATCGAATACAGCGGCAGGCCCTGGCTGCGGATCACTTCGTAATCGCTGTCCGCCGACAGGATCAGCAGGTTCGCCGGGCGGCCCTGTTCCAGGCCGTAGCGTTCACCGAGGTGCATGGCTTTGGCGCTGTTGTCGGTGACCAGATCCAGCGCGCTCTGCAGGTTGCGATAACCGAGCATGTGGCAGATGTGCAGGCCGGCTTCGAGGACCCGCAGGATGTTGCCGTTGCCCAGCGGATACCACGGATCGACGATCGAATCCTGGCCGAAGCAGACGTTCATCCCGGCTTCGAGCAGTTCGTTGACGCGGGTCACGCCGCGGCGTTTCGGGAAGTTGTCGAAGCGACCTTGCAGGTGAATGCTTTCGGTCGGGCAGGAGACAAAACTGATCCCCGAATGCCCGAGCAGGCGGAACAGTTTGGCGCAGTAGGCGTTGTCGTAGGAGCCCATCGCGGTGGTGTGGCTGGCGGTCACGAGGGCGCCCATGTCGCGACTGCGGGCCTCTTCGGCCAGCACTTCGAGGAAGCGCGAATGCGGGTCGTCGGTTTCGTCGCAGTGCACGTCCACCAGGCAGCCGGTGCGCTCGGCCAGGTCCATCAGGAACTTCACCGAACTGACACCCTGATCGCGGGTGTATTCGAAATGCGGAATCCCGCCGGCCACGTCCGCGCCCATGCGGATTGCTTCTTCCATCAGCTCGCGACCATTACGAAACGACTCAATGCCTTCCTGGGGGAACGCGACGATTTGCAGGTCGATCAGGTGACGGCTTTCCTCGCGCACTTCGAGCATCGCCTTGAGCGCGGTGAGTTGCGGGTCGGTGACGTCGACGTGGGTACGCACGTGCTGGATGCCGTGGGCGGCGAGGGTTTGTATGGTTTTCTTGGCCCGGGTCTTGGTGTCTTCCTGGGTGATGGTGACTTTGCGCTCGCCCCAGCACTCGATGCCTTCGAACAGCGTGCCGCTCATGTTCCAGCGCGGCTCGCCGGCGGTCAGGGTGGCGTCGAGGTGGATGTGCGGCTCGACGAAGGGCGGCACCACCAGATTGCCGCCGGCGTCGAGGTCGTCGGGGCCCAGAGTCGGCGCTTCGGTCTGGCGAGCGATGCTGCGGATCAGGCCATCTTCCAGGTGCAATTCGTGCAGACCTTCCTGGTTGCGCAGTCGGGCGTTGATGATGTGCATCGGGCGAATCCTTTTATAGATCTTGTAGAGGGGCGGCCGCGTTGCGGGCGCCGAGCAGGCCGGTCACTGCGATATACGTTAACGCGGCAACGGCGATGCCGACCAGCGGCGCGACCCACGGCGAGCCGAACGCGGCGACGGTTCCGGCCGCGTAAGCCGCCAGCCCCGGCCAGTTGAACGCCGGTAACCGTGCGTCGGCCAGACGCGGATAACGCCCGCGCCAGCGGAAGAAAAAGTCCGCCATGATCACCCCGCCAATCGGCGGGATCACCGTGCCCAGCAGGATCAGATAAGGCACCAGCATGTCGTACATGCCCAGCAGCGCGAGCGCCGTGCCGATCACGGCACCGGCCAGGGTCACGGTCTTGCGGCGCCCGGTGCGCAGCAGGTTGCAGCCGGCGACGGCGAAGTTGTAGATGGTGTTGTCCTGGGTACTCCAGATGTTCAGCAACAGCATGGCCATCGCCGCCATGGCGAAGCCTTGCAACAGCAGCACTTCGACCACGTCGGGTTGTTGGTAGACGATTGCGCCGTAGGCGCCGATCAGCACCATCAGGCCATTGCCGATGAAAAAGCCGATCAGGCTGGCCAGCACCGCAATGCGCGCCGAGCGCGAAAAACGCGTCCAGTTGGTGGCCTGGGTCGCGCCGCTGACGAAGGTGCCGAACACCAGCGTGATGGCGGTCGACCAGTCCAGCGAACCACTGGGCACGACGCTGAGCAGTCCGTCGAGGCCGCCGACTTTCACGGTGGCGACCCACATCGACAGCATCAGCAGCAACATCATCGCCGGCACCGCGATGTACGACAGAATCTCCAGCCCTCGATAGCCGACATACGCCGTGGCGCAGAACACCAGGCCGAACAGCACCATCAGCCCCAGTACCGTGGCTTCATTCAGGTCGAAATACTTGCCAAGTACCACCGCCGCCGTCGCGGTGCCCCAGGCGTACCAGCCGATCTGGGTAAACCCGAGGATCAGATCGCTGAGTTTGCTGCCGACTTCGCCAAAACAGAAGCGCCCCATCAGCACCGAATTCAGCCCGCTCTTGAAGGCGATGTAGCCGAGGCCTGCGGCATACACACCGAGAAGCAGATTGCCGATGACGATGACGGCGAGCATTTCGCCGAAGTTGAACGCCACGCCGAGCTTGCCGCCGGCAAACATGGTCGCCGTGAAGAAGGTGAACCCCAGCAGCACCATCGCCGTGGAGGCCAGGCCTTTGCGCGCGTGCATCGGCACTTCGCTGAGGGGGTAATCGTTGCCGGGATCGTTTTGCGTCATGGGGGCGTTCCTTGCTGGAAGGGGAGGACGCGAAGAGGTTGCAGCGGTCGTGCCAAACGCGATGTTGCGGGTATTTATAGACGAGGCACGGATGATCGGCGCGAAAGCAGTGCATCGGGCGCCGCACCGAACCATGTGGGAGCAGTTGTTCCCACAGTGTCACGGGATTGCATCAGAGAAACCGCAGCAGCGCGGCGACGATGGCTTCAGGCGCATCTTCCTGCACCAGATGCCCGGCATTCGGAATCGGATGAAACTGCGATCCTGGAATCATCTTGTGCAACTCACGCCCGCGTTCGATGGGAATCCACTGATCCTCTTCCCCCCAGAGAATCTGCACCGGGCAACGGATCGTCGGGTACAGCGGCTGTGCCTCCAGCGTGTAGCGCTGATCCATCTGCGCGATCTGCCGGTAGAACGCCGCTTGCCCCGGATCGCCCAGCCACGGCTGCACGTAGGGCGCCAGTTCGTCATCGGGAATCTCCCGGTGAATCGCCCCGCGAATATAGGCCGGCACGATGGCGCGCTGGATGTAATCCGGCAGGCCGCTGAACGCCGCTTCATGCTGGCGCACGTGCTGCACGAACGGCGAACCCCAGGGCGTCAGCGCCACCGGGTCGATCAGGGTCAGGCTGCGGTAATCCTTGCCGTTGAGCAGATGCGCGCGCAGGGCGGTGGCGCCGCCGAAGTCGTGGGCGACCACGTCCGGGCGTTGCAGATTCCAGTGATCGAGCAACTGCGCGAGCAATTCGTTCTGCACGCCGAGGGAGACATCGGCGTCCGGTTGCTCGGACTGCCCGTAGCCCAGCAGGTCGAAGTAATGCACCCGATGGGTGGCGAAAAAGTGTGGCGCGATGCGGTGCCACACATAGGAAGAGAAGGGCGTGCCGTGCACGAATACCAGCGGCGGGCCGTCGCCGCGCACCCCGTGGCGAATCTGTTGCCCGTTGAAATCAAAGACCTGATCCAGCAGCCAGTCCGTCATGAGCCTGTCCTCTTGGCGGGTTCGAGCCAAAAAGCATAGGCGTAAAAAAACCACCGGTCTCGGTGGTTTTTTTGTGTCGCGGGAATTACTCGCCGCGATAGATGCAACCGCTGGTGCAGGTCTCGTGGATGCGGATCGCACTGAGTTCCGGCAGCAGGGGCTTCAATTCATTCCAGATGAATTTGGCCAGCACTTCGCTGGTCGGGTTCTCAAGGCCAGGAATGTCGTTCAGGTAGTTGTGGTCCAGACGCTCGTACAGCGGCTTGAAAATCGCCTTGATCTCGGAGAAATCACGGATCCAGCCAGTGTGCGGATCGAGGTCGCCGCTCAGGTGAATCGCCACTTTGAACGAGTGGCCGTGCAGGCGTCCGCACTTGTGGCCGTCCGGTACGTGGGGCAGGCGGTGGGCGGATTCGAACGTAAATTCCTTGAAGATTTCCACAGTGATTTCAGCTCTGTTCAGATGGCGTTCGCCGCAGCGAATTCGGGCAGGCGGCGAGTTTATCAGCTTGTTCCCGGCTGTGCTGACTAAAGGGTCAGCAAGCGCTCGGCGAGGCGACCATTGGCAATCAGTTCAAGGAATTCGTCACCCATCCGGCGGCTCTCGTCCATCGCCGCGCGCCAGTATTTCTGTCGGCTCGGCGCATCGCCCATGAAACGCTTGAAGTCGTTACGGTCGGGGAGTTTGCCGTAGGGCAGACGCGCCAGGTATTCCTTCGACGGCGCGAGCAACAGCACGTCCTGCAAGCGTTCCACCGAAGCTTTGCGCCACGGCAGAGTCTTGTCGAACCAGCCCGGGATCACTCGGTCGGTGAAGTGCGGATACAACACGATGCCGTCGCCGCTGTAGGGCAGGTCGAGGTGGTAGTCGAGCAGACCGCCGTCGCGGAACGTGCCGGCACCGGCGCCCGGCAGGTCACGCACGCCCTCCATGACCATCGGGATCGAACCCGAGGCCAGCAGCGCCTGGCGCAGGTTGCCGGCATCGAGGGCGACGAAGCGCGACGGGAAGTCATTCAGCGCATGCACCGGCGGCGCCAGGCGCGGGTCGTGGATGATCAGCCGTTCGAAGTGCCGCGACAGCCGCGCGCGGCCGCGCAGGTTGTCGGCGATCACCGAACCCAGTGCCAGCCCGAGCCGGCCGCGATGATCGTCCGCCAGCCCGCCGTGGCTTTTGACCACCATTATGTTCAAGCGGTAATGGGCGTTGGTCAGAAGGCTGGCATCGCGGCCGTCGAGCAGGTCATCGAGCATGCGCTGCGAACTGCGGCTGACCTCGGCAATGGTCACGCCTTTGTTGAAGTTCTGCTCGGTGTACAGATGACCAAGGCGGCGGATGCCTTCGGCGGCGTCCGGCAGGCAGGCACTGGCGAAGCGCCAGGAACCCACCGACGCACCGATCAGCGAACGCTCGCGCGGCGCCGCCGGCAGCCACTCGCCGAACAACGCCAGATCCAGCCCCTGAATCCCCAATGCCTTGGGCCCACCGGCAGCGCCGGGCAGGGTGCCGACGTCGGCGGCGTTCAGGCCTTGGGCACGAATACGCGCCATGGCCCTGGGGCCGGCCTTGAGGGTGAGGGCAGGGAACTTGATGTGAATGGCGGTCATACCGGTCTCGATCGTTAGCAAGCGAAAGATTATAAGCACATGTTGCCGTGGCTGCAGGAACAGGCCCAATGATGGCAATTCAGTTTCAGTTAAGTTCGCACCGTTAAGGTGCGGCCCGTAGCGACACATAAAAATACGGAGACACCATGAAAACCCTGACTGCCCTGACCATCGCCTCGATCATCGGCCTCACCGCCAGCACCGTTCACGCCCGCGATCTCGGCCCGGATGAAGCCCTGCGCCTGCGCGACGCTGGTACTATCGTCTCCTTCGAGAAGCTCAACGCCACCGCGCTGGCCAAACACCCGGGTTCGACGATCACCGACACCGAGCTGGAAGAACAGTACGGCAAGTACATCTACCAGATCGAGCTGCGTGATCCGCAGGGGCTGGAATGGGACCTGGAACTGGACGCGGTGAGCGGGCAAGTGCTCAAGGATCATCAGGATACGTAATGAAGGTGAATGTTCGCGCCACCCGCCGTACGGCATTGGCGCTGGTGATGTTTTGCTCGACGGCCATGGCCCGCGACCTGGGTCCCGACGAAGCCCTCAATCTGCGCAAGCAGGGTGTGATCCTGCCGCTGGAGCAGGTATTACACCAGGCGATGGACCGTTATCCCGGCGCGAAACTGCTGGAAGTCGAGCTGGAAGAAAAACACGACGTCTACATTTATGAAGTCGAGTTGCTGACCGTCGAGGGTGTGGCCCGCGAGCTGCACTTGAAGGCCGATACCGGCGAACTCGTGAAAGACAAGGAAGATTGACCGATGCGCTTGCTTCTGGTGGAAGACCACGTACCGCTGGCCGACGAACTGCTGGCAGGCCTGCAACGTCAGGGCTACGCGGTAGACTGGCTGGCGGACGGGCGCGATGCGGTCTATCAGGGCAGCAGCGAGCCCTATGACCTGATCGTCCTCGACCTCGGTCTGCCCGGCGTGCCGGGGCTTGAGGTGCTGGCGCAGTGGCGTGCCGGCGGTCTGACGATTCCGGTGCTGATCCTCACCGCCCGCGATTCCTGGGCCGAGCGTATCGAAGGCCTCAAGGCCGGTGCCGACGATTACCTGACCAAACCCTTCCACCCGGAAGAACTGTATTTGCGCATCCAGTCGCTGCTGCGCCGCTCCAAGGGCCAGGCCAACCAGCCGACGCTCAAGGCCGCAGGACTGCACCTGGACGAGGGCCGCCAGTGTGTCGTGCGCGACGGTGCCGACATTCAGCTGACCGCCGCCGAATTCCGTCTGCTGCGCTACTTCATGCTTCACCCGGAACAGATCCTCTCCAAAAGCCACCTCGCCGAGCACCTCTACGACGGTGAGACCGAGCGCGATTCCAACGTGCTGGAAGTTCACGTCAATCACCTGCGACGCAAGCTCGGCAAGAGCGTGATCGAAACCCGTCGCGGTCAGGGTTATCTGTTCGGCGGACAGGCTTCGTGAGATCGATCCAGCGCCGCTTGAGCCTGGGGTTGATCAGCGTGCTGGTGGTCGTCGGTGTGCTGCTGGCGCAAACCAGCCTGTGGCTGTTCGAAGTGGGATTGCAGCGCTATCTCGAAGCCGGATTGCGCAACGACAGCGAGAGCCTGCTGGTGGCGCTGGTTCGCGGCCCGCAAGGCTTGCAGCTGGATGAGCGGCACTTGTCGCCGGCCTACCAGCGACCGTTTTCCGGGCATTACTTCCGCATCGACTTCGCCGACAGCCATTGGCGCTCCCGCTCGTTGTGGGATCAGGATCTGCCGTTGCTCAAACGCTCCGGCCTGCACAGCAACCTGCAACTGGGGCCGGACGGCCAGCAATTGCTGGTACTGCGCTCGGACTATCGACGGCTCGGTCAGTCGATTTCCATCAGCGTGGCTCAGGATTACACGCCGGTGCGCGAGAGTTTCCAGCGCATGCGCCAGATCGGCCTCGGCCTCGGTTTGGCCGGGTTGCTGCTGATTCTGTTGTTGCAACGTCTGACCGTGCGCCGCGCGTTGCGGCCGCTGGAAAAGGCCCGCGAGCAGATCGCCCAGTTGCAGCAGGGCCAGCGTTCGCAACTCGATGAACAAGTGCCGGCGGAACTGGAACCGCTGGTGGCGCAGATCAACCATTTGCTGGCGCACACCGAAGACAGCCTCAAGCGTTCGCGCAATGCCCTGGGCAATCTCGGGCATGCGCTGAAAACCCCGTTGGCGGTGCTGTTGAGTCTGGCGTCGAGTGAAAGGCTCGACGCACACCCGGAGCTGCGCAAGATCCTCAAGGAACAACTGGAGCAGGTTCAGCAACGACTGAACCGCGAGCTCAACCGTGCGCGGCTCTCTGGCGATGCGTTGCCGGGAGCGCTGTTCGATTGCGACGCCGAGCTGCCGGGGTTGCTGTCGACGTTGAACATGATCCATGGCGAGCATCTGGAACTGAGTTACGTGGCCCCGCCGGGCCTGCAATTGCCGTGGGATCGTGAGGACCTGCTGGAACTGCTCGGTAACCTGCTGGACAACGCCTGCAAATGGGCGGATGCCGAGGTACGGCTGAGCGTGGTCGAAACGGCTGATGGTTTTGTGCTGAGTGTGGAAGACGACGGGCCGGGAATTCCCGAGGCGCAGCGGGCTCAGGTATTCAGCCGGGGGACGCGGCTGGATGAGCAGACCGACGGGCATGGCTTGGGGCTGGGGATTGTGCGCGACATCGTCGACACCTGGGGCGGGGTGCTGGTGCTGGGCGAAAGCGAGTGGGGCGGGTTGAAGGTGGAGATTCAGTTGCCTCGGCGGTGAGCTTCAAGAGCCCCCTCACCCTAGCCCTCTCCCAAGGGGAGAGGGAACTGACCGAGTTGTTTTTCCGAGCTACACCGACCTGAAAGTCTTCAGTCGAACTCAGGTTTTGAACACCTTGGAGATCGGCTCCCTTTCCCCCTCGCCCCCCTGGGGGAGAGGGCTGGGGTGGGTAAAGACCGGGTACATCCTTTACGTTTGAGACCGGGGACATGGTTTACAGGTATCAATCATGGTCAGGAGGTGCTGACCATGCCCTGGAATCAAGAGTCCCCGATGGATCAACGAGTGAAATTAGTCAGTGACTGGCTCAGTGGCAGCTACACCAAGAGCCAATTGAGCCGGCGTTATGGGGTCAGCCGGCCAACCGTCGATAAATGGCTGGATCGGTATGCAGCGCTCGGTGTGGATGGCTTGAAAGAGCAATCCCGCAAGCCTTTGAACTGCCCTCATCAAACCCCGGATGAAATCATCGCCACATTGCTGGCCAGGAAAAACGAGCATCCCGATCGAGGCCCCAAACAGATCATTGATCGCCTGCGAAAGTCCGATCCACAGATCCCATGGCCGGCCGCGAGCACTGCTGGTGAGTGGTTGAAGAAGGCTGGCTTGGTCATTGCGCGGCGCCCTTATCCTTTGCGCCCGCGTGCTCCGACGCATTTACGCCCGGCCGATGAACCCAACCAGACCTGGTGTGCCGACTTCAAAGGGCAGTTCAGGATGCAGGACGGCAATTGGTGCTATCCGCTGACCATTACCGATCAGATGAGTCGCTATCTGCTGCTCTGCCGGGCGCTGCCCGGCACGCACAGCGAGCCGACGCGACAGGGATTCGAATGGGCTTTCCGGGAGTTTGGATTGCCGGACGTAATCCGCACAGATAACGGGGCGCCTTTCGCATCGACCGGTTTGTCGCGGCTGTCGAAGCTGTCCGTCTGGTTCATCAGGCATGGCATCCATATCGAGACAATCACACCAGGGCGTCCTGACCAGAACGGTCGACACGAACGGATGCACCGCACCCTCAAAGCAGCGGTACTGCGAACACCGGCGGAAAATCTCGTACGCCAACAGCTGGCCTTTGAAGAGTTCGTTCAGGACTTCAACCATGATCGACCACACACCGCACTGGGCATGAAACCGCCGGCTTCCGTCTACAGACCTTCGTTGCGCCCGTATCCGGGCTACTTGCCCGCGGTCGAATATGGCCCTGAGGTTGAGGTACGCAAGGTTCGCTCGAACGGCGAGTTCAAGTGGAAGGGGCAACGAATGTTTTTGGGCGAGGCGCTGATCGGCGAGGACATCGCGCTGAAGGAAGTGGCTGATGACGTGTGGGAGCTGTACCTTTGCAACTTCTGTTTAGGCAGGCTTGAGCGCGGTGCCAACCGCGTATCAAGCCTGTAAAAGGTGTAAACGATGTCCCCGGTCTAATGTGTAAAGGATGTACCGGTCTCTACAGTGAGGGGGTAAGCTCTTGATCTTCAGCAATCCCGCATCAGACGCGAAACTGATCCATCAGACTCTGCTGCTGATTCGCCAGGCTATTGAGCGACTGACTCACCCGCGCCGATTCATTCGCCTGCCCCGACAGCGACTCCGTCACATCACGAATCGTCGCCACGTTGTTGTTGATCTCTTCAGCCACCGCGCTCTGTTCCTCGGCGGCGCTGGCGATCTGCAGGTTCATGTCGCTGATCACCGTCACCGCATCGCCGATCTGGCGCAGCGCCGTCACGGCCTGGCCGACCTGTTCGACGCTGCCCTGGGCCTGGCGATGGCTGTTGCCCATCGAACCGACCACGTCCTGGGTTCCGGTCTGCAATTGCTCGATGACCTGGCGGGTTTCTTCCACCGATTCCTGGGTGCGGCGGGCGAGGTTGCGCACTTCGTCGGCGACCACCGCAAAACCGCGCCCGGCTTCACCGGCGCGGGCGGCTTCGATGGCGGCGTTGAGGGCCAGCAGGTTGGTCTGTTCGGCGATGGCGCGGATGGTTTCCAGCACGGTACCGATCTTCTCGCTGTTGGCGGCCAGGCCTTCGACCTGCACCATCGCTGCACTCATGTCGGCGGCGAGGGTGTCGATGCTGGCGGTGGTGCGGTCGATCACGGTCAGGCCCTGACGGGTGGCGCGGTCGGCGTCCTTGGCGGCTTCGGCGGCTTGTGCCGCGCTGCGGGCCACGTCCTGGGCGGTGGCGCTCATTTCGTGGGACGCGGTGGCGACCTGATCGACCTGACGGTATTGCTGCTCCATGCCGGCGCTGGTTTGAGTGGCGATGGCCGAAGACTGGTCGGCGGTGTTACGCGCGTCCTGCACCGAGCGTTTCACCTCGGCGATGATCGGTTGCAGCTTGTCGAGGAAACGGTTGAACCAGCCAGCGAGTTGACCGAGTTCGTCTTTCTTGTCATAGGCCAGGCGGCGGGTCAGGTCGCCTTCGCCGCTGGCGATGTCTTCCAGCATGTGGGCCACGCCGAGGATCGGTTTGGTCACGCTGCGCGCCATCAGCCACACCAGCAAAAGGCCGATCAGCGCCGCGAGCACGCCCAGGCTCAGTTCGATCAGGGTGCCCGAAGTGTTGCTGGCATCCAGTTGTTGCTTGAGCGCTTCGGCGCGGCTTACCAGAACCATTTCCGGCACATCGAGCAGCACGCCCCAGGACGGGCCACCGGGAATCGGCTGGAACGGCGACAGCACTTTCAGTTGCGCGTTGCTGTGCAGGCTGCTGACGGCGTTGCTCGAGGCGAGCAGACGCAGCAGTTCGGCGCCGCTGGTGGTGTCCACGGCATCCAGGCGCTGGCTGAGTTTATTGGCGTCCGGGCTGTAACCGGCGAGCAGGCCGGCGGGGCTGATGATGCTCACGGCGGTCTGGCCGTCGTAGAGCTTTTTGCTGGCGCTCTGGCTGATCGCTTGCAGGCTGTTGAGGTTGATGTCCACCGACAGCGAGGCGATGACTTTGCCGTTGACCATCAGCGGGAACACGATGCTGGTCATCAGCACCTTTTGCCCGTCGATCACATAGAAATAGGGTTCGATCACGCATGGCTTGAGCGTGGTGCGCGGGCAGGTGAACCAGGCGTTTGCGGCCTGACCGCTGGGGCCGGTGCTGGTGTCGGCCATGTCGCTTTCCGGCAGGGCCATCGAGGTCACCTTGCCCGGAGTCGGCTGCGACCAGTACAGGGCGAAACGGCCCTTGTCGTTGCTGCCTAATTCACTTTGCCCGGCGAATAGTTCGTCTTTGCCATCCAGCGCGTTGGCTTCGAACACCAGCGACAGGCCGAGCAGATCCGGATTGGCCTGCAAGGCCGATTTCACCTGACGGGTCATGTCCTCACGCAGGTCGAAGGCATCAAGGAAGCGCTTCTCGGCCTGCTCACGCAGGAACAGCACCTGACGCGAGAAACCGTGGCCATATTGATAGGCATCCATGAACTGCTGGCGAATGCCCGCTGCCTGGACTTCGCCCTGGGATTCGATGCGGGCCTGGGCCGACTCGGTGAGCATTTCCATGCTCGAAGCTTTGACCAGTTCGGAACTGTGCTCCATGCGATACAGCGAAAGACCTACCAACAGGGTCACGATACCGGCCAGGCAGAGCCCGGCGAGCAGGGTGATTTTCCATTGGATGGAAAGTTGTCTGAGTGACATGGAAACGTCCTTATTCGATAAATATCTGAGACTTTGCACTGTAACGGCCGCGTTTCGGCTTTCTTTATGGCGTAAATGCAATAGGGCGAATTGACGCATGTTGTGGCGGATATGCCTTGTTCAGCGGTTTGATCATGGAAAGTTACACAGTGTTGCGACCAGTCGCTTTGACACTGCGCCCGCGCTGCGGCACAGTGCGCGCCCTTCTAATAAGACCCTCTATGCAAATCCGCTGGCGACCCTCGTGGCTTGTCGGCCGGACTCATCCTGTCTGGCGGTGAATGGCTTTGCCGTCGTGTTTTTGAGGTAGTGAAATGAATGCAGTGATTGCTGCGGTCGGCGTCATGCTGATCCTCAGCCTGTCCCGGGTGCATGTGGTGATCGCGTTGATCGTCGGTGCGCTGGTCGGTGGCCTGACCGGTGGTCTGGGTATCGACGCCACGCTCAAGGCTTTCAACAGTGGCCTGGGCGGCGGGGCGACGGTGGCGTTGTCCTACGCGTTGCTCGGCGCTTTCGCCGTGGCGATTGCCAAGTCCGGACTGGCCCATGCGCTGGCCGACAAGGCTCTGGCGATGGTCGACCGTCAGCATGCGACCGGTGGCGGCAGCGTCAAATGGCTGCTGATCGGCCTGCTGTGGGTGGTGGCGATCGCTTCGCAGAACATCCTGCCGATCCACATTGCGTTCATTCCGCTGCTGGTGCCGCCGCTTCTCTATGTACTGACCAAGCTGCAACTGGACCGCCGGCTGATCGCCTGCGTCATGACTTTCGGCCTGATTACGCCGTACATGTTCCTGCCGGTGGGCTTCGGCAACATTTTCCTTAATGAAATCCTGCTGGCCAACGTTGCCCGCAGTGGCGTTGACATCAGCGGGATCAACGTCACCCATGCCATGGGAATTCCGGCGCTGGGCATGCTGGCAGGGCTGGGTATCGCCTTTATCAGTTACCGCAAGAAACGCGTCTACGACCTGGGAAAAATCGAGCAGGTCGAGCAGGTGGCAGTGCAGTACAACCCGCGCAGCCTGTTGATCGCCGGTGTCGCGATTGCGGCGGCCTTCATTATTCAGTTGCTGCTGGATTCGATGATTATCGGGGCGCTGGCCGGTTTCCTGATCTTTTCGGCGTCGGGCATCGTCAAATGGCGCGAGACGGATGACCTGTTCACCGAAGGCATGAAGATGATGGCGATGATCGGCTTCATCATGATCGCCGCCTCCGGATTCGCCGAAGTGATGAAGGCCACCGGCGAGGTGCAGACGCTGGTCGAGTCGTCGGCGTCGTGGATCAACCACAGCAAAGGCATCGGTGCCTTGCTGATGCTGCTGGTCGGGCTGCTGGTAACCATGGGCATCGGCTCTTCGTTTTCCACGGTGCCGATCCTGGCGGCGATTTTCGTGCCGCTGTGCGTGCAACTGGGCTTCAGCCCGATGGCGATTGTCTGCATCGTCGGCACGGCCGGTGCCTTGGGCGATGCCGGTTCGCCCGCATCGGACTCGACCCTCGGCCCGACCTCCGGGCTGAACATCGACGGCCAGCACCACCACATCTGGGACACCGTCGTCCCGACTTTCCTGCATTACAACCTGCCGCTGCTGGCGTTTGGCTGGGTGGCTGCGATGGTCCTGTAACCCCCCGTGATCGTTCCCACGCTTTGCGTGGGAATGCAGCCCGGGATGCTCCGCGTCCCAAAGCGTGACGCAGAGCGTCACAAGAGGCATTCCCACGCGGAGCGTGGGAACGATCTGCATCGGGATGTCGAACTCAGGTCTAAGCTCAACTTTTGGTTCCGCGTGCCGTTAAAGCCTTTAACCACGCCAATAAAATCAAAAGAGTGAGCCCCCATGCGCCTGAGTCTCAAGGCTAAAGTCCTGTCCCTTGCCGTCCTTCCGGTGCTACTCTTTGCGCTGGTGATCAGCCTGACCACGCTGTTCATCCTTCAGGAACAGGCGCGCAATGAAGTCCAGCAGACCCGCGAACGCCTGCTCGGCGATGCCAAAGCCACGCTGGCCAGCTACGTCGCCGTGGCCATGACCACCATCAAACCGTTGTACGACGCTGCCGCTCCCGGCGACGCCGAGGCGCGGGCGCAAGCGATCAAACTGCTGTCGAGCATCAAGTACGGCAAGGATGGCTACTTCTTCGGCTACGACTCCGAGACCGTGCGCCTGTTCAAGGCCAACGACCCCGAAGGCGTGGGCAAAAGCTTCAAGGACAACCGCGACCCGAACGGCGTCTACGTCAACCGCGACCTGGTGAAAGTCGCGAAGGACGGCACCCATTACCTGCAATACAGCTCGCCGCTGCCGGGCAACGCGCAAGTGCTGGTGCCGAAACTCGGTTACACCGAATACCTGGCGAAGTGGGACATGGCGGTGGGGACGTCGGTCAACCTCGATGGCATCGAAGCACAAGTGGCGGTGGTCGAGGCCAAGGTGCAGGAGCGCATGCAGGGCGTGGTGCTGAGCATCGTCGGCGTGGCGGTGGTGGTGTTGCTGGTAATTGCGGCAGCGGGGATGCTGCTGGCCAACACCATTCTGCGACCGCTGACCCTGATGAAAGCCAACCTCGATGACATCGCGGCGGGCGAGGGCGACCTGACCCGGCGCCTGACCATCACCAGCCAGGACGAACTCGGTGAACTGGCGGGCTCGTTCAACCGTTTCGTCGACAAGATCCACGGCCTGGTGCGGCAGATCACCGAGATGACCTCGCAACTGACCGGGCTGGTGACGCAAGTGTCGGATCAGGCCCAGCGCTCCGATCAGGCCATGGAGCGTCAGCGCCATGAAACCGATCAGGTCGCCACGGCGATCAACGAAATGTCCGCCGCTGCCCAGGAAGTCGCCAAGAGCGCGCAGAACGCCGCCGTCGCCGCGCAGCAGACCGACGAAGAAGGCCAGACCGCCAAGCGCGTGGTGGCTGGCAGCATCAAGCAGATTCATGCGCTGGTGGACGACATCCGCAGCAGCGGCGTGTCCCTCGACAGCCTGCAGCAGGACGTGTCGTCGATTGTCGGCGTGCTCGGGGTCATCCGCTCGATCGCCGAACAGACCAACCTGCTGGCACTCAACGCTGCGATTGAAGCGGCGCGGGCCGGTGAAGCCGGGCGCGGGTTTGCGGTGGTGGCGGACGAGGTGCGGGCGCTGGCGTCGCGCACGCAGATCAGCACTCAGGAAATTCAGGGCATGATCGACCGCTTGCAGGCGGGGACGCAGTCGGCGGTTGAAGCGATGCGTCGTTCCAGCGAGGCGGGTGACGGTACTTCGGCTCAGGCCAATCAGGCGGGGGCGTCGCTGGATGCGATGGCGGATCTGATTGCGACGATCAATTCGATGAACGCGCAGATCGCCAGTGCTGCCGAGGAGCAGACGGCGGTGGCCGAAGAGATCAACCGCAGCGTGCATCAGATTGCGGTGGCGGTGGATAACGTGGCGGACGAGACACAGTTGGGGGCGCAGACTTCGCGGAGTCTGGCCGAACTTGGCCAGCGACTGGGCAAACTGGTGGGCCAGTTCCGTATTTAAAGGTTGCTGCAAAAATGTTGTGGGAGCGGGCTTGCTCGCGAATGCGCTGTGTCAGATACAGAATGGCTGACTGACACGACGCCTTCGCGAGCAAGCCCGCTCCCACATTGGGTTTTGTGTAAGGCTCATGCTCTGTCCCAATACGGCACCTCCCCAAAACACTCAACAAAGAAATCAATCACCGTCCGCACCTTCACCGACAACCGCCGGCTCCCCGGCCACAGCACCGAAATCTGCTGCGGCTCGACACTGTTCGACACCTGATAATCCTCCAGCACCGGCACCAGCGTGCCCGCACGCACCGCCTCGCCGATCAGCCATGACGGAAACATCACCAGCCCCAGGCCTTGCACAGCGGCCTGGGTCAACGTGTCCGCGTGGTTGCCGGTGATCGGGCCCTTGACTGCATACGGCGTCCACTCGCCCTGATCCTGCCGGAAGAACCAGCGCTGCAGGCCCGTCGCGCCCTTGTAGGCCAGGCACTGGTGGCGGGCGAGGTCTTCGGGATGCTTTGGCGTGCCGAAGCGCTTGAGATACGCGGGACTGGCCGCGACCTGAAAGCGGTGCGGCGCGAGGATTCGCGCCTGCATGCTTGAGTCGTGCAACGGGCCGATGCGAAACAGCAGGTCGGCGCCTTCCTGCAACGGATCGATGTAGTGGTCGGTCTGCTGGATATCCAGTTGCAGCTTCGGATAACGCTCGCACAAACGACCCAGCCATGGCGCCAGATGGCGCTGACCAAACACCACCGGGGCGTTGATCCGCACCAGACCGGTCGGTTCGCTTTGCTGTTCCTGCAAGGCCTGTTCGGCTTCTTCCAGTTGCACCAGCACCAGCCGCGCGTGGTGGCCGAGCATGCGCCCGGCTTCGGTCGGCGTGACCGCACGGGTGTGGCGGTAGAGCAGTTGCTGGTTCAGCGCCTGTTCCATCAACTGGATCTGCCGGGAAATCGACGAGGGCGCCACGCCCTCGCGGCGGGCGACTTCGGAAAAACTGCCGTGGTCGAGCACGGCTACAAATAGCCTTAGCGCCTTGAATCCCAGTTCGTTGAGCCCATGCATCGTCTGTCCTGCTGTGCGAATTGCGCAAAAGTGTTGTCCGGATGCTCCCATTTATCGCACAGCTGCGCCAGCCGATAATCCGCGCCATCGTTTCCTTCAGAGGTTTTTCAGATGCAGTCGTTAGATGAAGTGAGTGCCGCGCCGGCCCCGGTCGCCCGGCCCGGTTTGCGGTTGTTGCTGTTGCCGCTGGTGATCCTGGCCGGCATGGGGTTGTCGGTGGAGGCGGGGTTGCTCGGGCCGTTGGGTGAGCAGGTCGGGCATTTGTGGGCGACCTTGAGCATTTTCGGGGTTGGGTCGGCGATTCTGTTTTTGCTGTTGTTGTTTGCGGGGCCGCAGAAGGGGCCGGCGCTGACGGATCTGCCGCGCTGGCAGTTGATCGGCGGGTTTCTGGGGCCGATGTATGTGGTGGTGCTGACGCTGGCCACGCCGCATATCGGGATTGCGATGACGATGATTGCGATTCTGTCGGGGCAGGTTGGCAAGAGTGTGTTGATTGACCATTTCGGGTGGTTTGGGGCTACGCGCAAGAAGGTCAATGCCGAACGTTGGCTGGCCTTGGTGTTGATTGTGGCGGCACTGATTTTGATTGCGCGGGGTTGATGCGATGAGTCTGGTTATTTTGTTGGCGGTCGTAGTGTTGGCCGGTGCGGTGTTGAGTGTGCAGGCGGCGATCAATGGGCGTCTTGGTGAAACCGTTGGTGTGTTGCGCAGCAGTTTGTTGACGTTTGTCGTCGGCGCTGTTTCTACGGGGTTGTTGATTTTGTTTTTTGAGCCTGCTCAGGCGGTGAGTTTGCTGGAGGTGCCGAAGTGGCAGCTTAGTGGGGCGCTGTTTGGGGTGGTTTATATGATGGTCATGGTTGGTGCAGTGCCGCGCGTTGGTGCGGCTGTGGCGACGGTGGCGGTGATTGTCGGGCAGCTTGGGATGGGGATGTTGATCGACAATTTTGGCTGGTTGGGGAATCCCGCTATTGAGTTGTCTTCGAGTCGGGTTTTGGCGATGGTTTGTTTGGGGCTGGCGCTGGTGTTCATGTATCGCAGTAGCGTGCGGCAGGCTGTTTGAACTTGGCGGCCTTTGGGCCGACCAGGTTCTCGGATTATTGAGTACATATCCGTTTCTTCGGGTGCGGCCGCTGGCGGTTTCGCTCTTACAGCGAGTCACTTTGGCAAACGCCCCAAAGTAACCAAAGGTCTGGGCCCCGGCGTTCGGCCCCTCGCTGGGGCTCGGGGTTCCTTCGTTCCGGGATTCATCCGGGGGCATCGCCTACGGTTTGCTTCGCTGCACCTCCTCTCGATGCATGCGGCTGCGCCGCACGGTCGCTGCGCTCCCACCCCCGGATAAATCCCTCCACTCAGCCTGCCGATGGGGCCGGCACGTCAAAAGCGGTACTCGAGCTAACGCTCATCGTTGTGACTGGTGAGTGGTGTGGGTTGGGAGGTTAGGTGGTTTTCACGTTCTACACTGGTAGCACGGCTGTTCTTTCGGCCTCAGACAACCACCACCAGAGGAGTCTGTTTCATGGCAGATAGAAAATGCGATTGTCCGGGATGTCGTTGCACGATCAAGGAGGGTGAGCATTCTTATGTGGCGCACGGGAAGCATTATTGCTGTGAGGCTTGTGCGCATCATCACAAGAGTGGTGAGGAGTGTTCGGGCAAGGGGTGTCAGTGTGCGCATCCCAAGTAATCTCGGGTATTGAAAAGGTGGAGCCTAATCAGGCTCCACTTCCAGTTTCAGGCTGTCGTCGTCCAGGCGTTCGGTATGGCGGACGTTGCCGTGCAGGCGGCGGCCTTCGACGTTGACGACGATGGTCTTGGCCTGTTCAAGGTCTTCCGGCAAGGGGGCCGGGACGCGCAGGGCGAAGCGGTAGGGGTCGTTTTCGACGGGTTCCAGGCCAACCGGGCAGTCGACGCTTTTGGTGATGCGACCGAACAGGGTGTCCAGGCCGTAGTCCAGGTGCGCCGGGCTGTTGATGGTTGTCATGTGTGTTCCCCCCCGAAAGTGTCCCCGCCTGCGCGCAAGCTTAGCTGGCCGGTCGCCATGTAACGTTTTCCACGCCGAATTTTTCTGCCATCGGCTTGCTGGTCTTTTGCACTTTCTCCCGGCCGAAACGCGGGATGCGGCCGACCCCTGCGTCGCAGCTTGCCCAGTGCCACGCCTCGGTGTTGTCCATTTTGTCCGAGCGGATAATGAACGACTTTGGCGTGCCGTGAAGGGTGTAATCGATGACGTACAGTTTTGCGTTGTTCATAAAGCCCATCTTCCTCCCTGTGGTAATAGAAGGATCGCTGGGCTGCGGGAAAATTCACTCGGATTGTCCGACGGTATCTATCAATGGCGAGGTCCCGGTCGGACTGGTTACCATGGCGCTTTCGCCAACCCCGATGAATGTTCGCCATGGCCCTCGCTGCGCCCCCTGATCTGAGTGATACCGATGTGCCGGTGCAACCGCTGGCGCGTACGTATCCGCGTGGGTTGTTTATCGAGCCGCACGAGCATGTCTGGGGGCAGTTGCTGTACGCGATGAGCGGCGTAATGTGGGTCGAGACGCCCCACGAGGCGCTGGTGGTGCCGCCGCAGCGGGCGGTGTGGTTGCCGCCGGGGGTGCCGCATGGGATTCGGGTGGTGTCGGATTTGCAGATGCGCAATATCTACTTGCGCCCGGCGCTGGCGGCGACGCTGGATCAGACGGTGCAGGTGATCGAGGTCGGCGGTCTGCTGCGTGAGTTGATCGTCGGGCTGGTGGCGCAGGGCGACAACGGTGATGCCGAGTATTACGAGGCGCTGGTCGGACTGGCGCTGTTGGAGCTGAAACGTGCAAGGCGTTCACAGCTGAAGATCCCGCTGCCGGACGATGCCGACCGGCGGTTGATGAGTCTGTGTCAGGCGGTGATGGCCGCGCCGTCGCTGGACATTCCTTTTGAACAACATGCCGAAAACGCCGGGGCCAGCGTGCGCACCCTGGCGCGTTTGTTCAAGGAAGGGCTGGGCATGGGCTTTGCCGAGTGGCGGCGGCAGGTGCAGTTGGCGACGGCGGTGGCGGAGTTGATCCAGGGCGTGCCGGTCAGCGCGATTGCCCGTGAGCTGGGTTATTCGCCGAGCAGTTTCAGCGACATGTTCCGCCGGGAGCTGGGTGTCGCCCCTTCGCAATTCGATGGCGGGCCGCTCGCCGACTGATTTGGCAGAAATTCAGAAGTCCTTGGCCGATGCCGGTCGCCGCCTTTCCCTAGACTTTGCCCATTCCCTTTGTGTGGCGGAGTGATCCCATGAATTACCTCATTTCACTGGCCGTCGGTCTGGGTGTCGGCCTGCTTTATGGCGCGCTGGATGTCCGTTCTCCGGCGCCGCCGACCATCGCGCTGGTGGGCCTGCTGGGCATGCTGGCGGGCGAGCAGTTGTGGCCAATGGGTCGGCAACTGGTCAGTGGCTGGCTGTCCTGAATTCTGTCCTTTCCCTTCGGTGGAGATTTCCATGAAAGCACTGCAATTCGATAAAACCGGCGACCTGTCGTCCCTGCGCTTCGTCGAGGTGCCGACGCCGGTGCCGGGCGCTGACGAGGTGCTGGTGCAGATCAAGGCTGCTGGTCTCAATCCCAGCGACGTGAAGAACGTGCTCGGGCGTTTCCCGTACACCACGCTGCCGCGTATTCCCGGTCGGGATTTTGCCGGTGTGGTGGTCGAAGGACCGCAGGCGTTGATCGGCCAGGAGGTCTGGGGCACCGGGCGTGAGCTGGGCTTCTTCGCCGACGGCTCCCACGCACAGTTCGTCAAACTGCCGGCCAATGGCGTGGCGCACAAGCCTTCGCATTTGAGTTTCACCCAGGCCGCCAGCCTCGGCGTGCCTTACACCACGGCGTGGGATGCGTTGGAGCGCAGCCTGGTCAGTGCCGAAACCCGTTTGCTGGTGATCGGCGGCGGGGCGGTGGCGACGGCGGCGCTGGCGCTGGCCAAAGTGCGCGGTGCGCAGTTGCTGGCGGCGGCGCGGCGGCCGGAGCAGGTCAAGGATTTGCAGGCGCAGGGTTTTCAGACGATCCAGCTGGATAAACCCGAGGATCTGGGTGCGCAGGTCAACGCGGTGTATCGCGGCGGCGCCGACGTGATCTTCGACACCACCGGTTTCTGGCTGCCGGCCTCGGTGGCGGCATTGGCGACCTTCGGCCGGATCGCGATCATCGCCGCGCCAGTCGATGGGCATGTGCAGTTGCCGGCGCTGGCGCTGTATCGCAAGGGCGGTTCGGTGGTCGGCATCAACTCGTTGCTGTATGGCGTTGAAGCCTGCGCGGCGATGCTGGAACAGTTCGGCCGGTTCTTCGACGAAGACCTGCTGCCACTGCCGCAAGGGCTTGTCGAAGCGCCGCTGGCCGAAGGGCTGGCGCGGTATGCCGATGTGAATCAGGGCAGCGGTGACAAGGTCATCCTCATCCCCTGATGCAAAACGACAAGGGCTCGCAGCCAATGGCTGCGAGCCCTTGTGCTTTAGAACTGATACCCGACCCCCGCGTAATACCCCCAGCCATTGGAACGCGCACGGAAATTACCGTCGCCGAAGTTCAGCTCGCTGCCGTCCTCCCAGTTGCCGCCGTTGTGGAAATAACGGCCGACCAGGGTGAAGCGCAGGTGGGTGAACGAGTACAGCAAGACGTTGGTCGCCACGGTGGCATTGGCGGTGCGCGCCGGGTTGTCCTTGTGCAGGTCCGAGCCAAAATCGAAGTTGGTGAAGCCGATGTAGGTCAGCGAGGCGCCGTTGCTGAATGTGTTGATCGGCACGATGTACTTGAGCTGCGCGCGGTAGCCGTCCCACGAATATTCGTTGCTGGCGCCGTAGTTTTCCCACTGGTAGCGCCCGTACAGGTTGGCCGACAGATTGACCCTTGAATGGGTGTCGATGTCGGTGCCCAAGCCGCTGTACAGCGTGTTGGCGCGGTTCTCTTTGCGGCTGCCGTGATCGTAGATCCAGTCGAACGCCACGTACCATTCCTTGAACGGCCCGATGGCCAGGCTGCGCCCGGCCAGGTAGTCGATGGAGATGCGCGGTTCGTGCTCCATGAACACCGGCGAGCCATGGTCCCACACGCCTTTGTCGTGGCTGTTGCCGATATTGAAGATCTTCGGAATGTCGATGTAGCCATACAGCTCGAACGGGCCCTTGCGCCCGAAGTATTCATATTCCAGGTAGATGTCGTCGGCCGGTTGCGGGCCAAAGCTGATGTCCTTGCTGCCGATCAGCATCAGATCCTGGTTGTACCAATCCGACAGGTATGCGCCTTTTTTTGGCGGACTGGCTTCAGGGCTGAGGGCTTCACCCTGGGCGGATTCATCGGGCAAGACCGGTTGCGCCAGTGCGGTGTGGCTGAGAACTCCGGTAACGCCGGCCAGTAGCAGGGAAACAGCAAAAGTGCGCGCACCGCGAAGGCGGTTGCAGGAAGAAGCGTGCATTCAAAGTCCTTTTTGCGGATCAAGACCCGGAATCATGGGCCTGTACGGTTTTGTAACGAAAAGGCGGTCAACAGCGACTCGCAAACGTTTGCATAAGCCGTACCAGTTTCTCAAGTGGCTGAAAATTCGATTGATTGGTGGGATTACCTGGCGACTCGGTCAACTCCCCTCAAAAGCGCCTCAAATCATCCTCAAGCCCTTGCTCAGAACGGCCGGAAGTATCGACGCAGGGCCTTATCGCACAAAAGTATTAACACTATTTAACCGGTGCCCCTTCGCGGGGCATCAACTAGCGTGTGTCTGGAACAGGACGGTTTATCTGATGACCGTCATACGCTTGATACGCGTGTTGGATCTTGCAGCTGTTACACGCCTTCAAGGACGAAATCGGCCACGAAAGGAGTAGCCCGTGGAAGCAAGGTTTGGTGTCGCCCTCGTTTCGCGTTTTTCCCCACTGTCCCTTGCTGTGCATCTGAGCGTCGTCGGACTGCTGTTCGGTGGCGTCAGCGAGCAGGCGTTAGCCACCTGTTCGGCGGCAGGCTCCACGATTACCTGTTCGGGCGTTCCGAGCCTGCCGCTGTTTCTCAATGACTACAGCAGTGCCACCAGCGGCCTGACGGTCAACGTCAACTCGGGCGCGCAGATGAATGCGACGCTGGGCGGCAAGGTCATCAACCTGACCGGGGCCAATATCAATCTGAACAACTCCGGCACCGTCGACCCGGCCTTGCTGGGCCTGGTGTCGATCCTCAGTGGCGGTGCATTCATCGGCACCGGCGCGACCAGCACGGTCAGCGTGGTCAACAATGCCAGCGGGATCATGCGTGGCACGGGGATGTTGCTCGGCCTCAACCTGACCAGCATTGACGGCCTGGCTATCGGCGTGAACAACGCGGCGGCGGGTACCACGACCATTACCAACAACGGCACCATTACGTCCACAGGGCTGTCGGTCGGCGGCATCACCCTGGCCGATACCCCGGTGGTCGGGGTGTATGGCGGTTCGCAAGTCAACATGACCAACAGTGCCAGCGGCACGATCAACGGCCGGATCGCGTTCGAGACGTCGGCAGCAGGCAACACCTTCACCAACGCCGGTAACATCACTGGCGGCTTGTCGATGGGTGCGGGCAGCACCAACACCTTCTACGCGATCACCGGTTCCAGCGTTAACGTCGGTGACGGTGTGCAAGTCTCCGTCGGCCTCGGTGGCCTGGTCGGCATCAACCTGACCTTCGCCCCGACCGGCACCATCGATGGCGGCGCGGGGGGCACCAACACGCTGATCCTGCAAAACCCGAGCGGCGTCGGTGGTGGCGTCACCGGGACCGGCACCGCGTCCAGCGCGACCTACGTCAACTTCAACAACCTGACCCTCAACAGCGGCACCTGGACCTTGCAGGGGCCGTTGGTCAGCGGGGCGACCACACTCAATGGCGGTGTCGCGCAGTTCAACGACAACGCCGCGTTCGGCAGCGGTGTGCTGACGTCCAACGGCGGGATCCTCCAGGCCAGCAACGCGGGACTGTCGCTGGCCAACCAGATCAATCTGGGCGCGAGCGGCCTGACCCTGCAGGGCATCAACGGCACGACCCTCAACGGCGTGATTTCCGGTACTGGCGGCCTGACCAAGATCGGCAGCGGTCAGCTCAACCTCAACGGCATCAATACCTACACCGGCAACACCGTGCTCAACGGCGGGACGGTGCTGGTGGGCAACAACCAGGCATTCAGCACCGGCGGCATCTCCGTTGGCGGCGCTTCGAGCATCTCGGCAACGACGCCGATTTCGCTGGCCAACGCGATCACGCTCAACAGCACCCTGACCGCAACCGGCACCGGAGCGCTGACCCTGGGCGGGGTGATCAGCGGTACCAGCAACCTGACCAAGACCGGCAGCGGCAGCCTGACCCTCAACGGCATCAACACCTACACCGGGAACACCAGCCTCAGCGCCGGCACCTTGCGCGTCGGCAACAACAACGCGCTGGGCACCGGTGTACTCAACACCAGCAACGGCACCAGCCTCGACAGCACCGGCAACGTGACCCTGGCCAATAACGTCGGCATCACCGGTGCGTTAAACGTGCTTGGCAGCAATGCCCTGACCCTGGCCGGCATCGTCTCCGGCACCGGCGCGATCACCAAAAGCGGCAGCGCCAGCCTGACCCTGACCGGCAACAACACCAACAGCGGCACCACCGCGCTCAATGGCGGCAGCTTGCTCGTCGGCAGCAACACCGCCCTCGGCACGGGTGCGTTGAACGCGGCGGCCGGCACTACGCTGGATGCGACCACCGCCGTGACCCTGGCCAACGCGGTGGCGCTGGCGGCGGATCTGACCATCGGCGGTACTCAGGCGCTGGGCTTGAGCGGGGTCATCAGCGGCGCCGGCAACCTGATCAAGAACGGCACCGCTAACCTGACCCTCAGCGGCAACAACACCTTCTCCGGCGGCACGGCGCTGAATGCCGGGACGCTGATCGTCGGCTCCAACACCGCGCTGGGCACCGGCGCGCTGACCACGGCGGCGGGCACCACCCTCGATGCCAGCACCACTGTGGCACTGAGCAACGCCGTCGCCCTCGGCGGTAACCTGAACATTGGTGGCAGCGCCAACCTGACCCTCGGCGGCGTGGTCAGCGGCAGCGGCGGGCTGACCAAAAACGGCGCGGCGAACCTGATTCTCAACGGCACCAATACGTTCCTCGGTGCTGTTGCGTTGAACGCCGGCACCATCACAGCGGGTGCCAACGCTGCGCTGGGCAGTGGCAATATCACTGTCGGCGGCGCGGCGACTCTCGACAGCAATACCGCGGTGACGCTGAACAACAACGTCATTCTCAACAACAATCTGGGGATCGGCGGCAGCAATGCGCTGACCCTTGGCGGGGTGGTCAGCGGCGCCAGTCAATTGATCAAGAACGGCACGGCCAACCTGACCCTCAACGGCGCCAACACCTTCACCGGCGGCACCGCACTCAACGCCGGCAGCCTGACCATCGGCAACGGCGCGGCGCTCGGCACCGGCACGCTGACCGTGGGCGGGGCGGGCGGCACGCTCAACAGCAGCGCCAACGTGACGCTGAACAACGCCATCGCGCTGAACGCCAACCTCACCACCGGCGGCGCCAACCCGCTGAATCTGGGCGGTGTGATCAGCGGCGGCAGCAACCTGATCAAGACCGGTGCTTCGACCCTGACCCTGACCGGCAACAACACCTACACCGGCGCTACTTCGCTGAACGCCGGGACGTTGGTCGTCGGCTCCAACACCGCCCTCGGCACTGGCGTACTCAACGCCGCCAACGGCACCACACTGGATGCCAGCACGGCGGCGAGCCTGGCCAACAACGTCAACCTTGGCGGCAACGTGACCATTGGCGGCAGCAATGCGCTGACCCTCGCGGGTGTGGTCTCAGGTGTCGGCGGCCTGATCAAGAGCGGCCCGGCCGATCTGATCCTCAACGGCGCCAACACCTACTTCGGCAACACCGCGCTGAACGTCGGCAAACTGATCGTCGGCAGCAACACCGCGCTGGGCAGCGGTGCACTGAACGCAGCGGCCGGCACCACGCTGGATACCAATACCGCCGTCACTTTGGGCAACCAGGTCAACCTCGCCGGGGCGCTCAATGTGGGCGGCAGCGCGGATCTGAGCCTCACCGGAACGGTCGCCGGCGCCGGTAGCCTGGTGAAAGACGGTGCCGCCAACCTGAGCCTCAACGGCACTAACACCTACGTCGGCGGCACCACTCTGAACGCGGGTACGCTGACTGTCGGCAACAGCTCGGCGCTCGGCACCGGCGCCTTGACCGTTGGCGGGGCAGCAACCCTCGACAGCAGTTCGCCGCTGGTCAGCCTGGCCAACGCAGTCGTGCTGAATGCGGCATTGAACGTCGGCGGCACGCAGAACCTGACCCTCGGCGGCGTGCTCAGCGGCACCGGCCAACTGGTGAAAGACGGGGCGGCCAACCTGACCGTCAACGGCACCAACACTTTCAGCGGCGGCACCACGCTCAACGCCGGCACCCTGACCGTCGGCGCGCCCGGCGCACTGGGCAGCGGCACGCTCACTGTCGGTGGCGCCGCGACGCTGGACAACAGCAGCGCCTTCACCCTCGGCAACAACATCACTCTCGATGCCGGGTTGACGGTGGCCGGCAACAACGGCCTGACCCTCAGTGGCGTGATCGACGGCGCCGGCAGCCTGACCAAAACCGGTCTGGACGACCTGGCCCTCAGCGGCACCAACACCTTCACCGGCGCGCTGAACATTGCCGCCGGCAGCGTCACCACCCTGAGCAGCGGGGCGCTGGGCAACACCTCCGGCGCCAACATCAGCGCCGGCGCCAGCCTCAACCTCGGCAGCAGCGCCAGCCTCGACGGCCTGAGCGGCAGCGGCAGCGTGCAGATCGGTGGCGGCAATACCCTCACCGTGGGCGGGGTGAGCAGCACCAGCACCTTCGACGGTGACCTCAGCGGCAACGGCGGTCTGACCAAGGTTGGCACCGGCACCCTGAACCTGACAGGGATCAACGGCATCGTCGGCAACACCGCCGTCAACGGCGGCACCCTGAACCTCAGCGGTTCGCTGGCCAGTGCCCAGGTCAACGTCAATACCGGCGGCACCCTCACCGGTAACGGTTCGGCACTCGGCGCGATGACCATCAACAGCGGCGGTCACCTGGCCCTGTCGTCGGGTAATACACTTTCGGCCGGATCGTTGACGCTCGCGGCCGGCAGCAATGTCGATGCGGCGCTGGGGGCACCTTCGACCACGTCGCTGATGAACGTCGGCGGCAACCTCACCCTCGACGGTAATCTCAACGTAACCGATGCCGGTGGTTTCGGCGTCGGTGTGTATCGTCTGTTCAACTACACCGGTGCCCTGACCAATCTGGGCCTGGACGTTGCCAGCGTGCCGGTCGGTTATGGGCTGGGCGATCTGGTGGTGCAGATCGGGGTTGCCAATCAGATCAACATTCAGGTCTCGGCGCCGAATTCGGACATTCGTTACTGGGACGGCAGCCAGACCATCGCCAACGGCACTGTCGATGGCGGCAGCGGTACCTGGAACGGCGCCGGCACCAACTGGACCGACGCCAATGGTCTGGTCAATCAGACCTGGGCCGGCGACTTCGCGGTCTTCCAGGGCACGGCCGGCACGGTATCGGTCAACGGCACGCAACTGTTCACCGGCATGCAGTTCCTCACCGATGGCTACAACGTGGTCAACGGCACCTCGGGACTGCTGACCGCCGTCAACGGTGCCGGCGGCACCACGGCGATGCGCGTTGATCCGGGCGTGACCGCCACAGTCGGCGTGAACATCAACGGCAGCGGCATTCTCAATAAACTCGACAGCGGCACCCTGGTGCTCAATGGCGCCAACAGCTACACCGGCGGCACGCAACTCGATGGCGGCAAAATCGTGGTCGGCAGCAACACCGCGCTGGGCAGCGGTGCGTTGATCGCCAATGCCGGCACGCAACTGGACAGCAACACCGCCGTGACCCTGGCCAACGCGGCCACGCTCAACGGTAACCTCACGATCGTTGGCAGCAATGCGCTGGCCCTCAACGGTGTGATCAACGGCACCGGCGGGCTGATCAAGAACGGCTCCGCCAACCTGACCCTTGGCGGCAACAACGCGTTCCTCGGCCCGGTGGCATTGAACGCGGGCGGACTGGTTCTGGCGTCGAACAGCGCGTTGGGTTCGGCCACCCTGAACGCGGCGAACGGCACTACTCTGGATGCCAGCAGTGCTGTCACGGCGGGTAACGCGATCAACCTGGCGGGTAACCTCGGCATCGTCGGCAGCAACGATCTGACACTCAGCGGTGCGATCAACGGCGCCGGCAGCCTGACCAAGAATGGCGCGGCCAACCTGACCCTGAGCGGGGCCAACAACTTCCTCGGCGGCGTCACCCTCAACGCCGGCACCCTGACCGCCGGCAGCAACGGCGCCCTCGGTCTGGGCAACCTGACGGTGGCCGGTGCTTCGGCGCTGGACAGCAACACCTCGGTGTCGCTGGGCAACAACGTGGTGCTCAACGCCAATCTGACCAACACCGGCAACAGCGACGTGGCCCTCAGCGGCGTGGTCAGCGGCACTGGCGGTCTGATCAAGAACGGCGCCTCTAACCTGACCCTCAACGGCATCAACACCTACAGCGGCGGCACCACGCTGAACGCCGGCACCGTGACCCTCGGCACCGCGGCGGGCCTGGGTTCCGGCGCGGTGACTGTGGCAGGCGCGTCGACCCTCGACACCACGGCGCCGCTGGTGCTGGCCAACAACCTCAACGTCAATGCCAACCTGAGCGTGGCCGGCAACAACAACCTGACGCTCGGCGGCGTGATCGCCGGGGCGGGCACCCTGACCAAGAACGGTCTGGCCGACTTGACGCTGTCCGGCAACAACACCTTCAGCGGCACCTTCGACGTGCAGTCCGGCAGCCTGACCACCCTGGGCAACTCGGCACTGGGCAGCAACGCCGGAGTCAATCTCGGCAATGCCGCGACGCTGAACCTCGGCGGTTCGGGCAGCCTCGCCAGCCTGACCGGCAGCGGCACCGCACTGATCGGCGGCGGTAACACGCTGAGCATCGGCGGCAACAACGCCAGCAGCATTTTCGGCGGTGTGCTCACCGGCACCGGCGAACTGAGCAAACTCGGCACCGGCACGCTGACCCTGACCGGCCTTAACAGCCTGACCGGCAACACCACGGTCAACGCCGGCACCTTGAACGTCAGCGGCTCGCTGGACAGCGCCAGTGTGCTGGTCAACAGCGGCGGTACCTTGACCGGCGGCGGCTCGCTCGGTGGAGCCGTGACCGTGGCGGATGGCGGTCATCTGGCCGGTGCCACCGGCAGCACGCTTTCGGTGAATTCGCTGGTGTTCAACGCCAATTCCAACTTCGATGTCGGCCTCGGCACACCGGTCTCCGGTGGCGGCAACGCGCTGGTCAACGTCGGCGGCAACCTGACCCTGGACGGCACCCTCAACGTCAGCGACATCGGCGGTTTCGGCAGCGGCGTGTACCGCTTGATCAACTACACCGGCGGCCTGACCGACAACGGCATGCTGATCGGCACTGTGCCGGGCAGCGTCACTCCGGGCGACCTGACCCTGCAAACCGCACTGGCCAACCAGATCAACCTGCTGGTTACCGCACCGGGCGTTACCGTGCAGTTCTGGGACGGCAACCAACTGGTCGCCAATGGTTCGGTGGATGGCGGCAGCGGCACCTGGGGTACCGGCACCACCAACTGGACCGACGTCAACGGCACCACCAATCAGGCCTGGACCAACAACTTCGCGGTGTTCCAGGGCACGGCGGGCACTGTCACCGTCAACGGCGCGCAAACCCTCACTGGCATGCAATTCGTCACCGATGGCTACAGCCTGCAGAACGGCACGGCCGGGTCGTTGAATCTGGTCAACGGGTCGCTGGGCAATGCCACCGTGCGGGTCGACCCGAACGTCACCGCCACCGTGGGCGTGGCGCTCAACGGCGCCGGCACACTGGGCAAATACGACACCGGCACCCTGGTGCTGAACGCGGCCAACGGCTACACCGGCGGCACTGCGCTCAACGGCGGCAAGATCGTGGTCGGCAACAACGCGGCCCTCGGCACCGGCGTGTTGACCGCCGCCAACGGCACGGCGCTGGACAGCAACGCGGCAGTCAGTCTGGCCAACGATGTGGTGCTCAATGGCGGACTCACCGTCGCCGGCTCCAACGCCTTGACCCTCGGCGGAGTGGTCAGCGGCAGCGGCAGTCTGATCAAGACCGGCGCGTCGAGTCTGACCCTCAACGGCAGCAACATTTACAGCGGTGGCACTCAACTGTCTGGCGGCTCGCTGATCCTGGGCAACAACAGCGCGATCAGCAGCGGCGCCCTCAGCGTGCTGGGCAACGGCACCCTCGACAGCACCAGCGCGCTGCAACTGGCCAACGCCATCAACCTGGGGGCGCAACTGACCCTGGCCGGCAACCAGAACACCACGCTGATCGGGGCAATCACCGGCAGCGGCAGTCTGGTGAAAAACGGCAGTGGCGATCTCGTCCTCAGCGGCGCCAACACTTACAACGGCGGCACGACGCTGAACGGCGGCAGCACCCGTGGCGACACCAGCAGCCTGCAAGGCGCCATCGCCAACAACGCGACGCTGACCTTCGAGCAGAACAGCGACGGCAGCTACACCGGCAATCTGACGGGCGCCGGCGTCCTGAACAAAACCGGCACCGGCGCCTTGCTGCTGACCGGCAACAACACCTTTACCGGCAACACCGCGGTGCAGGGCGGTTCGCTGAACGTCAACGGTGTGCTCAACAGTGCCAGCGTCAACGTAGCCAGCGGGGCGAAGGTCGGCGGCAGCGGCGTGTTCGCCGGCGCCGTGCAACTGGCCAACGGTGCGACGCTGACCGGCGGCGGCACTGCAACGCCGTTGTCGGTGGGTTCGCTGGCATTGTCTTCAGGCACCAACCTGGACTTCAGCCTCGGCTCGGCCGCCAGTTCTACAACGGTGGTCAACGTCGCCGGCAACCTGACCCTCGACGGCACGCTGAACATCAGCAACGCCGGCGGCTTCGGCACCGGGGTCTATCAACTGTTCAGCTACGGCGGCAGCCTGACCAACAACGGTCTGGTCTACGGCAGCCTGCCGGTGTCGGCGGCCAATCTGACCCTGCAGACCGCGCTGGCCAATCAGGTCAACCTGCTGGTGCAAAACACCCCGGGCGAAGTGCAGTTCTGGAACGGTGGCACCACCAATCCGGACGGCAGCATCGGTGGCGGCAGCGGCGTGTGGGGGCCGGGCACCAACTGGACCGATCCGAGCGGTACTCAGGCGCTGGCGTCGAACGGTCAGTTCGCCGTGTTCGGCGGGCAGAGCGGCATAGTCACGGTGCAAGGCAATCAGAACTTCACCGGGTTGCAGTTCCTGTCCAGCGGTTACAGCCTGGTGCCAGGCGCCGGCGGTACGCTGACCCCGGTCAACGGCCCGGGCGGCAGCCTCGCGCCGGTGCGGGTGAATGCCGGTGGCAGTGCGGAAATCTCCGTACCGCTGGTGGGCAGTGGCGGCATCGAGAAGCTGGATTCCGGCACCCTGATCCTCAGCGGCGCCAACACCTACAGCGGCGGGACTACGGTCAGCGGCGGTACGCTGATCGGTAATACCACCAGCCTGCAGGGCAACATCCTCAACAACGCATTGCTGGTGTTCCAGCAGAACGCCAATGGTCAGTTCAACGGTGTGCTCAGTGGTACCGGCGCATTGGCCAAGCGGGGGGCCGGAACCCTGCTGTTGACCGGTAATCAGCCGTTCAGTGGCACGGTGGCGGTTGATCAAGGCGTGTTGCAGGTCGGCAGCCGTTCGGCTCGGGCTTCGCTCGGCGGGCAGGTCACCGTGGCCAACGGCGCCGGGTTGAGCGGTAACGGCAGCGTCGGTTCGTTGGTCAACCATGGCGTGGTGCAATCCGGTGCCGAGGCTGGCACCTTGAGTGTCGCCGGCAACCTGACCAACGCCGCCGACGGTGTGCTGGCCCTGACCGTCAGTTCGCCGACCGCCACCCCACTGGCGGTCGGTGGTACCGCCACCCTGGGCGGCGGTCTGCAGGTCAACAGCCTGGCACCGTTCACCGGCAATACCGTGTACTCGCTGATCACCGCCGGTGGCGGAGTGACCGGCACCTTCAGCGCCGCCGACCTGCCGCAATATGCGTTCCTCGACACGGCGCTGGTGTATGACGCTAACGCGGTGAACCTGGTGGTCAGCCGCAACGGCAACTCGTTCGTCGACGTCGCCGCCACCCGCAACCAGCGCAACACCGCCTCGGCGTTGATGCGTAACGGTGCGGCGGGCAGTGCGTTGCAGGACGAAATCGTCAACCTCAGCGTAGCCGGGGCACGTAACGCCTTCGACAGTCTGTCGGGGGAAATCCATGCCAGCACCGCCAGCGCAATCCTCGAGGATTCGCGCTACGTGCGGGACGCGGTCAACGACCGTATGCGCCAGCCGTCGTGCAGCGCGCCGGACGATCCACGCCGGGCCCTGGCCCCGAGCGACAATCAGTTGAGCAGCAACGGCTGCCACGGCGAGATGGTCGGCTGGGCCCGCGCACTCGGCGCCTGGGGCGAGTCGGACGGCAACAGCAACAGTGCGAAGCTGGATCGCAACCTGAGCGGTTTCATGCTCGGCACCGACAAGCAGCTCGACGACCAATGGCGCGTCGGCATGGCCGCCGGCTACACCCGCAGCGATCTGGATGCCCATGATCGTCGCTCGGATGCCACGGTCGAGAGCTACCACCTGGCGGCGTACCTCAACTCGCAATTCGATGCCCTGGCGGTGCGCCTTGGTGCGGCGTACAGCTGGCACGACATCGAGACCAAACGCGACGTCAGCGTCGGCGCCTACAACGATCGGTTGAAAGCCAATTACGACGCCCGTAGCGCCCAGGTGTTCGGTGAAGTCGGCTATGCCATCGAAGCGGCCGGGATTGCCCTGGAGCCGTTCGCCGGTCTGGCGTACGTCAACTACGACAGCGACAAGGCCAAGGAAAAAGGCGGGGTGGGGCGTCTGCGCGCCGAGTCCGATCAGGACATCACCTTCTCGACCCTGGGCGTGCGCGCCGGCAAGGTCATCACCCTGGCCAACGGCGGGCAGTTCACCCCGCGCGCGGCCCTCGGCTGGCGGCATGCCTTTGGCGACACCAAACCCGACGCCGACCTGACCTTCATCGACGGCGGCGCCTCGTTCAACACCCAGGGCGTGCCGATTGCCAAGGACAGCGCGGTGGTCGAAGCGGGCGTGGACTTCCAGATCAGCCCGACCGGCAAACTCGGTATCGGTTACTCGGGGCAGCTGTCGAACGAGAGCAACGACCATGCGATGACCATCAGCTTCAGCCTCGGGTTCTGATTCAGGAGCGAAGCACTTCAGCCGCCCGCAAGGGCGGTTTTTTTTTGCCCGATCACAGGCTGCGGACGTGCTTTCACCGCAACTCGGATCTTGCTGTAGGAGTTTGCTAAAGCGGCAGGCTTGTTTCTGGCATCACGGACATGTCCTACATGATTAAACGATTGTCCTGACTGCGTCGAACCGTAGACCCACGCAAAGTCCCGAGCCTGAAAAAGGCACAGGAAAAAGTGGATGTTTGGCGCCAGCAAACCCGTTGTATTCAGACTCGAGATAGAGGGTTTTCCCCACGACCTTCAGGTGTTCGAATTCCGGGCCCGGGAAGCGCTCAACCAAATCTACCAGGTCGAACTTGAGCTGGTCAGTGAACGCCGCGACCTTGATCTCGAAGCCCTGCTGCACCGGCCTGCCTTTTTGTCATTCTGCCCGGACGGCTCTGGCATTCACGGCCAGATCCATCGAGTCGCCCAAGGTGATTCGGGCACACGCTTGACCCGCTACCAGATTGTTCTGGTGCCCCATCTGGCCTACCTCGCCCATCGTCATAACCAACGAATTTTCCAGCATCAGAGCGTGCCGCAAATCATCGCCCGCGTGTTGAGCGACCACGGCATGCAGCCGGATGCCTGGCGTTTCCAGCTCAGCGCCGATTACCAGCCTCGTCTGTATTGCGTGCAATTTGAAGAGACGGACTTGTTCTTCATCCAGCGCTTGTGTGAGGAGGAGGGACTGCACTTTCATTTTCAGCACAGTCGCGACGGGCACCTGTTGGTATTCGGTGATGATCAGAGCGCTTTCCCCACGCCGGCTGCACCGACAGCTTATGCACAAGGCAGCGGCATGGTTGCCGAAACTGCGGTCATAGACCGCTTCAACGTCCGCCTGGAAACCCGCACCACGCACGTCAGTCGCCGTGATTACCACTTCGAAAAGCCAAGCGTGCAACTGGACGCCGAAGCCAAAGAAATGCGGCTTCCAGTGCTTGAGGATTACCGCTTTCCCGGTCAGTTCACTCATCGCGATCAGGGTAGACATCTCAGTCAACGCGCCCTTGAGCGGCATCGCGCCGATTACCGTCAAGCACAGGGGCGCAGCGATCAGAGCCTGATGCGCAGTGGCAGCTTCGTCGACATCAGGGAACATCCGCGCGCCGATTACAACGGTTTATGGCTGCTGACCCGTGTCGATCACGTTGGCCGACAGCCGCAAGTGCTGGAAGAGTCGGCGACCGATCTTGCTACCGCAGACGGCTTCACTCAGGGCTATCGCAACCACTTCGTCGCGACGCCCTGGGACGTCATTTTTCGCCCCGCCCTCGAACACCGTAAACCCCGAATCAACGGCAACCAACATGCTGTGGTGACCGGGCCGCCCGGCGAAGAGATTTACTGCGATGCCTACGGCCGGGTGAAAGTCCAACTGCTGTGGGACCGCGAAGGCCAGCTCAATGAACAATCCAGTTGCTGGTTGCGCGTAGCCACAGGCTGGGCTCATGACCAATACGGCAGCGTGCAGATTCCGCGCGTCGGCATGGAAGTGCTGGTCGGGTTCACCGAGGGGGATCCGGACAAGCCGTTCGTGCTGGGTTGCCTGCCCAACGCCGTGACACCAGTGCCGCTGGATCTGCCAGCAGAGCAGACCCGCAGTATCTGGCGCAGCCAGAGCAGCCCCGGTGGTGGCGGTTACAACGAGTTGCGCATCGAGGACAAGAAAGGCGCCGAAGAGATCGCCATCCGCGCGCAACGTGACCTTGTCCAGCTTGTGCTCAATGACCAGCGAGTCCAGGTCGACAATCAACGCACCGTGGTCGTTGGCGGCATTGCCAGTCATGAGCTGCACAGCGACGAACACCATCTGACCCACGGCAATCGCCTGACCGAACTCAAACAGGAAGATCACCTGTGGGTGCATGGCGACCGCCACATTCGGGTCGCCAGCCAACGGCTCAGCGCCGGTCAGCAAATCCACCTCGGGGCCGGTCAGCAAGTGGTCATCGACGGCGGCACCCATGTGACGATCAAGGCCGGCGGGCATTGGTTGACGCTGGGGCCCGAAGGCATTTGCAGCAGCGTGCCGATTCTTCAGGGCGGTGCGCCTGCGCCGGGAATGGCGGCGCAACCGCTGGTGCCGGGGGCGTTGCCATTGTTGAAAGTGGCATTTGATCCGGTTCAGCAACGCCACGCCCTGGTGTCTACGCGCACTTCGCGTTGTCTGATCTGCGAGGCTGCCCGCGCGTGAGCCTTTCGACCGGTCTGCCCGACGATTTGCCATGGACCCGACACCAGGCCTTTTTGCTGCTGGATGGGGCGACGATCAGTGATCTGCCAACGCGGTTGAAGCAGATTAACCCTTCGGTCAGCACATTTGCTCTGTATGACCAGCCACCCTTCGCGGCACTGCGCGATCTATCGCCTCTGCTCGTGGCCATCGAGCGGGCTGACGAGCCATTGGTACGGTTCTTCCTGCAACACGCAGCGCAAGAGTGGGGCGTGCTGTTGTTCAGCTGCGCGCCGATGCACAGCGTTGGTGAACACCTGCGCAAACTGCTGAGCGTCGAATTGCCGGCCGGGCAATCGGCGTTGTTGCGGTTGGCCGATGCCGGGGTGGTGCATGCGCTGTATGCCAGTGGCGATCAGCGTTTGTTCGGGCCTTTGACCTGTGTGGTGACGGCGGACTGCGTCAACGATGCCTGGCACGTCCATCGGCCTCGGCAGGCCGAGTGTCCGGAGCTGCCCGTCCCTTATTGTCTGAACCCGGAACAGAACGCGGCGCTGGATCAGGTGGATCGGCGCCGAGCGTTGCTGGATCTGGATGCGCATCTGTTGAAGCACTTTTCCCGATTTCATGTCGGAGAAACCCTGACCCAGCGCTGGCCAGCGCTGCAGCAAATGGAAGCCCAGGCCAGCGCGCTTGGCCTGAGCAGCCGATCCGAGTTGTTCAACTTCGCCAACCTGCTGGCGTTGCTCGACAGCCGCGATATCGCCCAACACCCGCAAATCCACCACTTGTTCCACACGCCTTCTCTGCAATAACCGGGCGAGCGCCTCACGCTGGCCGTTGATGTGGCGCAGCGTTGGGCCAGTCAAAGGGAACGCCCATGACCCATCCCGCCATCCTCGACGCTGCCGCCGCCTCGAAAGCCCCCATCGTTGCGCCCGCGGCTTGCCCGCTGCAACAAACCCATGTGCAACTGCTGCCGTTGAGCTACGGCCTGGTGGAAAGAGCGTTCGATCCGGGCACCGAATTGAAATTGCCGTACACCTTGACCGCCCGCCCGCTGGGCATTCGCCGGCTGCGCGATGGCTGGCTGTACATCATCGACAGCCTCAGCGGCCAGTTGTACGAATACCGAATGCTCGACGGTATCGTCACGGCCCTGCTGCACCAGGGCAAACAGGTCAGCGAGGATCAGCGCGCAGCGATTGAAGCGCATCCGGCGCTGATCTTTCCCCGGCAAAGTACGTTGTACGTGACCTTTGCCGAGGTGCAGTGGACGGCGGGCAAGTGCCATCAGGTGCTGGACAGCCGCGAAGAGCGCGAGCACTTCATGCAGGCGGTCGATCTTGCAGCGGTGAACTGTCTGACCGGTGGCGAGCATTTACTCACCGTGGAGCAGACCAGACAGTGGTTGGCGGAGGTGGCCGCCGGCGCGGAACCTGTCGCGGAGGTTGACGCAACGCGGATGCCAACCGTGCAGGTCAGCGACGCTCCCGAGCACGAACGCGAACCTTATCTGTGGGAGCAACCGCGGCGTTTTCGCCCAGCGCACATCGGCGAATTCCTCGGCCGGGTGCGCGGGCCCTATCAGGACGACACGCTGTTTCTGCTGGTCAACGACGATCTGGGTGTGATGCGCGATCTGGCCGAGTATCAGGACACCGTGGTCGGCTGGGTCGATGAGTGGAGCAACACCGGCAACAACGCGCGCGATTATCTGCTCGCCAGCTATATCGAGTCGCTGAGCCAACTGAGCGAGACCGATGTCGACGGATTGGCCAAGACCAGCGAACAGCCGCATGCCAAAGCCCTGTTTGCCGATCTGGAACAGTTGCCCGAGCCGGATCGCGAGAATACGCGCAAGGCGTTGCTCGATTATTTGAACAAGGGCGGGGATGTCCAAGCCGATGCGCCGGCGCCGCCCGAACTGCAAAAACTGCGCGCTCAGGGTTTTGATGACGGCATGGGACAGAATCGTCTGGCCCCTACGGCTGAGGTGGATCGGCGTTTTTATACGCGCCAGTACTTCGAAGCCGTCGCTCCCCAGGACTTTGTCGAACTGCATCTGGAGACGCTGATCCGCCTCGGCAAGGATCAGGATCGGCGCATCAAAGACGTGCTCGATGGCCCGCTACTCAGCGGTAAACGCGGTATCAACGATCTGATCGACCGCCCGGCGATGGACGAGCGACTGAACCTCCTGCGTGACGACCTCGGTCGCTGGAACCGCATGCTCGAACGCATCACCGCCGACCGCACGCAACTGCTGGTCGGCGGACGCTTCCATCGTTCAGCCTGGTACTACGACGCGCAAGTGGCGGCGCAACTCCATCAGGCCCTCAGCGCCGAATACGCCTGCCTCAAGGACCTGTGCCGCAGCGACGAAGCCAGCGAAAAAATGCTCGGTTATCTGGAGGAACACCCGGAACTGACCCGAACGGTCTTCTACACCTTGCCGCTGCGCCTGCAATCGGAGCAGAGCGGGCAATACTCAACGTTGTTCAACGCCCTCATGGCCACGTTCAACAACCTGCCGGACTGGCTGGCCAAGCTGAAAAGGATCGAACAACCGCAACTGCCGGCCCTCGATGAAATGCCCGAACACACCCGCGTCGTCGCGGCGGCGGTGCAGGACACCTACAGCCCGGCACTGAACCTGGGCCTGAACCGCGTGCTGGAAGGCTTCGACCTCTCGGCCGAGAAAATCCCCGACCTCGATGAACTGTTCCAGCGCCTGCCCAAAGCACTGCGCCTGCGCCTGTTCGACGCGGCAAAAACCAGCGGCGTGACCTTCACTGTCGCCAGCCCGGCTGAGCAGTCCGCGCTGCAAACGGTGATCAAGGAAGTTCTGCGCGAACGCGAATATCTCAAGACCCTCAACCGTGAGCGCAACCAGATCACCCACAACAAGAATCGTCAGGGGCACAAGACGGCGAGAGCGGTGGAGCTGCAGGAAGAGATCGTGCGGGTGCGGGCGCAATTGACGCAGATCGAAGGGCGATTGGCGGCAGCGTTAAGCCCGATTGAAGAACTGCCGGACCGCTCGGCCCGGTTGTACGGCGCGACGCCTGCGAGGGCAGGGGTGACGGTGGTATTTCCGCCGGCGCAGCAGCAGGAACTGCGCGGGTTGTTGGGGAATATCCGGATGGGGTTGGGCGGGGTATCGGCGGGGAGTCTGGTGAAGACGGAAGGGATGGGGTTGGTGGTGGTTTTGGTGCAGGTGGTGAATTTGGTGGGGGCAGCAAAGGAGCTGAAAAAACAGTCCAGAAACGAACGGAGCTGGGGGCCGGTTTTGAATGCCTTGATGGCCACCGGTGCTGCTGGGTTCACGGCGGCACAAAGTCTGGGTGATACGGCGTTGAAGGCTCGAAGTACAGAGCTAGTCGCAAATCTCCAGCGCCATGCACTGCAGAATGTGTATGTGCAGATGGGGAAGTTACACGTAGGGTTAGGAATACCCACCTATCTTTTTGGATTTATTTCTTCGCTTGCAAGTACGAGCGCTCATCGAGAGAAGTGGCAGCAATCAATTCGCGGCGGCAATCATTCTGCGCAAACTGCAGCCGAATTGGCCACACTAGGTGCCGGAGGAATGACCGCCATTAATGCTTACGGTTTAGGCAACACCTTGCATGCGGGTTACACCGTATTCTCGTCACCAAATCAGGCCGCACGAACAGCCGCTTGGGCTGCTGCGGGCACGCGTCTCTCTACTGTGTTTTTCCGCTTCAATCTAGCGGGGGCTTTGTTCACTGTATTGGAGTTGAGCGGCACTTGGCTGTTCAATCGCTACAACCTTAGCGCTCACGACAAGTGGCTGAAAATCACCCCTTGGAGCCGAAATGCCGAAATGCGCGGGGACCACTCGCTGGAAGACTATCAGAGTTATCTGGCCTTTCTGATCCACGCGCCTTACGCACAACTGGGCCTCAATCCGTATGACTCCTGGCTGAAGACCCTGCTATTCAAAGCCAGACCCAGCGATATCCACCTCGTGTTACCCAGGCTGACACTAGGTGATTTACTGCCGCCTCTGGGTGGGAAAGCTACTCATTTATTGGGCATCGGCGCTCACCGTATTTCAATGCCGCTTCACAGTCGCGGAACCCCACGAGAGCGCAAGGATGTGGTCAGCGAAGAGGTCCTCCGCAGCCTGCGCATCGTCAAGTCGTCATCGGAAGGCTTGGTGCTTTGCCTCCAGTACCCGATAGACCCGGATTCCGAGTACACCCCGACGAAAGAAACACTGGAGTTGGCGGTTTGTGTTCAGAACCTGAACGACAAAGGTGAATGGACATCCCGCACCCGTGTCATTCATATCGACCCAAGGGGAGAGGGGCACTTTGCAGTGCTTACTCCACAACTGGTAAAAGACAAGCCGCCGGTTCTACTAGTTGAAACGCAGTTTCTGGAGCATGCCGACCATGCCGAATAATCACGTCGAGCCGCTACTTATTACGCAAGTTGAGACACCTCGAACGGCAGGATATATCGAGCCGTTTCCGGGTGGCAGAGTTACCTATCTGGCTCCGTTGCCATTGCCTACACCGCTTCCACCTTTCGGCCCACACATTGGAGAGTTGAATGATGGCTATATGGACTTCGGTTTGGGATCACCTCAAGTATTTATGTGGCAAATGACTCTTGGAGGCCCCTTCAGCGTTGCATGCATGATTGCCTTTCTGTTTCCCTTAATTGGTGGCTTCCTGTTTTTCTTATTCGGCATGGGATGGGAGGACATAACTCATGCCATAAACGGGATTTTTCACGAGGCCTATGGAAAAGCATTTCTTGCCCTTTTCTGGGGACTACTTATCGGCCTCGGCGTCTGGCACCACAACCACAAAAAACGCGCCTCAATCATCCCGACCCGCTTCAACCGCCAACGCCGCGAAGTCTGCTTCATGCCCGAAGGCGCCACCGAACCGGTCTTCGTCCCCTGGGAATCTCTTTCCGCGTGGATCATCGAAGCCCAGGGCGCCACCCAATACGGCATCCACCGGCAATACGGCATGGGCATCGGCTTCTACCAAGGCGAAACCCTCACCAGCCTCGAATTCCAATGCGCCGGCCTGCCGCTTGCCATCAGCCACTGGGAGGCCATTCGCGGCTACATGGAATACGAAATCCACGACCTCAAATCGATTCAAGACCTTCAAGACCTGCAAGGCCCCGACGACCCACCCCACGAAGGACTGCACACCTTCCGCAATGCCCGCGCACGCATGCATCAGCAGATCCGTGAAGGTTCGCGCACTCGGTTATCCGGGTTTTTCTGGTACCTGTACCACGTCATGACCTTGTGGACGATTCCCAACCACCTCGTCGAATGGGAAGTGCGCCGTCTCGAAAGAATCGGCAAACAGGCACTGCCCGAAGCCATGCGCCAATGGTCAGAGCCACTGCCGGAAGATCAATGGGCCAAACCGAGTGAAGAGTTGCTGCGACTCAGTGAGCAAGTACGCCAACTGCAAAAACGCCAACCGCATCGGCCGATCACCGAGATTTTTGCCGAGGTGCAGCGCACGGCATCTACGGGTAAGCGCCGTGCATGAATTGTTTTCCCAAACAGCGCACGGGGGCCGAATTCACGCCAGCGAAGGAAACTCTGGAGTTGGCCGTTTGTGTTCAGAACTTGAACGACAAAGATGAATGGACATCGCGCACTCGTGTCATTCATATCGATCCACGGGGGGAGGGACATTTTGCGGTGGTTGCTCCGTAACTGGTGAAAGAGAAACCATCGATTTTGCTAGTTGAAACGCAATTACTGGAGCAGGCCGCTCATGCTGAATAATCACGTCGAGCCGGGAGTTATTCCGCAAGTCGAGACACCTCGAAAAGCAGGGGATGTCGAGCCGTTTCCGGGCGGTAAGGTCACCTATCTAGCCCCATTACCCTTGCCTGCACCGATTCCACCCTACGGCCCACATATTGGTGAGTTGAATGATGTTCATATGGACTTTGGGCTGGGGTCACCACAAGTATTTATGTGGCAGATGACTTTGGGCGGGCCATTGAGCTTGTCTGTCTTGGTTATATTTTTATTCCCGCTAATTACCGGACTGATGGGGATTAGTTTTGGGTATGGACAGGAGGCTATATGGGAGTCAATGGTGGGCATGTTCGAAACAGGCTATGAAAACTCGCTAATGGTAGACCCCCTTATTTTGCTCATTGGTCTCGCGGTCTGGCACCACAACCACAAAAAACGCGCCTCAATCATCCCAACCCGCTTCAACCGCCAACGCCGCGAAGTCTGCTTCATGCCCGAAGGCGCCACCGAACCGGTGTTCGTCCCCTGGGAATCCCTCTCCGCATGGATCATCGAAGCCCAGGGCGCAACCCAATACGGCATCCACCGCCAATACGGCATGGGCATCGGCTTCTACCAGGGCGAAACCCTCACCAGCCTCGAATTCCAATGCGCCGGCCTGCCCCTCGCGATCAGCCATTGGGAGGCCATTCGCGGCTACATGGAATACGAAATCCACGACCTCAAATCGATTCAAGACCTTCAAGACCTGCAAGGCCCCGATGACCCGCCCCACGAAGGCCTGCACACCTTCCGCAACGCCCGCGCACGCATGCACCAGCAGATCCGCGACGGTTCACGTACTCGGCTGTCGGGTTTCTTCTGGTACCTCTATCACGTCATGACCTTGTGGACGATTCCCAACCACCTCGTCGAATGGGAAGTGCGCCGTCTCGAACGGATCGGCAAACAGGCGTTGCCCGAAGCCATGCGCCAATGGTCGGAACCGCTGCCGAAAGAGCAGTGGGCCAAGCCGAGTGAAGAGTTGCTGCGACTCAGTGAGCAAGTACGCCAACTGCAAAAGCGTCAACCGCATCGACCGATCACCGAGATCTTTGCCGCGGTGCAACGCTAGTCCCAGGGGCAGTAGGGACGCAGGGTGGTCGATTGCATTGAGCGGCAGAAACGTGCTTCCCATCCCCTCTGCTAGTATTTGCCCCACTGCCTCCCGGAGATTGCCCCCATGACCGAGCCCATCCGTCTGACCCAATACAGCCACGGCGCCGGTTGTGGCTGCAAGATTTCGCCCAAGGTGCTGGAGGTGATTCTGGCCGGCAGCGGGGCGCAGAACCTTGATCCGAAACTGTGGGTCGGCAACGCGTCGCGCGATGATGCGGCGGTGTATGAAATCGATGCCGAGCGCGGGGTGGTGTCGACCACGGATTTCTTCATGCCGATCGTCGACGATCCGTTCGACTTCGGCCGCATCGCCGCCACCAATGCCATCAGCGACATCTACGCCATGGGCGGCGATCCGTTGATGGCGATTGCGATCCTCGGCTGGCCGGTCAATGTGCTGGCGCCGGAAGTGGCGCGAGACGTGATTCGCGGCGGGCGCGCGGTGTGCGATGCGGCGGGGATTCCGCTGGCCGGCGGGCATTCGATCGATGCGCCGGAGCCGATCTTCGGTCTGGCTGTCACCGGGCTGGTGGAAAAGCGCTTCATGAAACGCAACGACACCGCTACCGCCGGTTGCCTGCTGTACCTGACCAAACCGTTGGGCATCGGCATCCTCACCACCGCCGAGAAGAAGGGCAAGCTGCGCCCCGACGACATCGGCGTGGCCCGGGACTGGATGTGTACGCTGAACAAGCCCGGCAGCCGTTTCGGCAAACTGGCCGGGGTCACCGCCATGACCGACGTCACCGGGTTTGGCCTGCTCGGGCATCTAGTGGAAATGGCCGACGGCAGTCACCTGACGGCGCGGGTTTTTTATGACCGGGTGCCGCGGCTTTCGAGCATTGAGTACTACCTCGAACAGGGCTGCGTGCCCGGCGGCACTCTACGTAATTTCGACAGTTATTCGAGCCGCGTCGGGCGAGTGCAGGAATTGCACAAGCGCGTGCTGTGCGACCCGCAGACCAGCGGCGGGTTGCTGGTGGCCGTGACTCCCGAGGGCAATGCCGAGTTTCTCGCCGTCGCTGCCGAACTCGGCCTCGCGCTTGAGCCGGTCGGTGAATTGATCGCGCGACAGAGCCACGCGGTCGAGGTGAATTGATGACCGCCGACTTCACCGACTACCGCGACATCTTCCTCAACGATCGGCCGCTGATGGACGCCCGTGCGCCGGTCGAGTTCCACAAGGGCGCGTTTCCCGGGGCGGTCAATCTGCCACTGATGAACGACATCGAGCGGCAGCGGGTCGGCACTTGCTACAAACATCACGGTCAGCAGGCCGCCATCGAACTGGGCCATCAACTGGTCTCCGGCGCGGTGAAGGCCGAGCGTCTCCAGGCCTGGGCGGAGTTTGCCCGGACGCATCCCGAGGGTTATCTGTATTGCTTTCGTGGCGGCCTGCGTTCGCAAATCGTCCAGCAGTGGCTAAAGTCGGAAGCCGGCATCGACTACCCGCGTATCGGCGGTGGCTACAAGGCGCTGCGAGGTTTTCTGATCGACACCCTCGAATCGGCTATGGACGAGTGTGATTTCGTGCTGCTGGGCGGCATGACCGGCACCGGCAAGACCGAAGTGCTGGTGCAACTGCGCAACAGTGTGGATCTGGAAGGCCATGCCAATCACCGGGGCTCGAGTTTCGGCAAGCGCGCCACCGGTCAGCCGTCGAACATCGATTTCGAGAACCGGCTGGCCATCGACTTCCTGAAAAAGCGTGCGGCCGGCATCGATCAGTTTGTGCTGGAGGATGAGAGCCGGGTTGTGGGGAGCTGCGCGCTGCCCTTGCCGCTGTATCAGGGCATGCAGCAATACCCGATGGTCTGGCTCGAAGATCGTTTCGAGCAGCGCGTCGAGCGAATCCTGCGCGATTACGTGGTGGATTTGTCTGCCGAGTTTCAGGCTGTGCATGGCGACGAGGGTTTCGCGCGGTTTTGCGAGCGCTTGCTGGAAAGCCTCGACAACGTGCACAAGCGCTTGGGCGGCGAGCGGCATCGACGGATGCGGGTGTTGATGGAAGAGGCGCTGGCGGAGCAGGGCCGCAGCGGGACGGTGGAGTTGCATCGCGCGTGGATCGAAGGTTTGCTGCGCGAGTATTACGACCCGATGTATGTGTTTCAGCGCGAGAAGAAGGGCGGGCGGATCGAGTTTGCGGGGGAGCGGCAGGCCGTTATCGAGTACCTGCGTGAGCGGGTCAAACCCAAGGCCTGACGGGACCCCATCGGGCCCCGGACAAACTCAGGTCGGACAGCTTTCCTGGCCGTTATCCAGTCCCTGTTTGTAGCTGTGGCTCTGCAGGCTGGCCTTGCCGTTGTGCCAGGTCAGGGTCAGCACATACAGCGAGTCGTAATCGCTGGATTCCCAATCCTCTGTGATCTTCTGCTTCCCGCCGACCGCCTTGTCCGCCACCTTGTTGATCAGCTCCGGCAGGTAGCCATGGGACCACGCGGTGTAGATGGTCGAGTTGTGGTACTTGTCGTCGATCAGCTCCCGGGCCAGGTCACTGGTGTCGTTGGCCGAGAACTCGATGTTCACCGGCAGGCCGAGTTTGATCGCGGCGGGGCTGATGGTCATCAGCGGGCGGATGTAGCTGTAGGAGTTGTCCAGTTCGCCTTCTTCGACGTTGCGCGTCGGATTGGCGGCGAACACGTAGTCGGCCTTGCCGAATTTTTCCGGCAGCAGGGTCGACAGGTCGATGGCCCGGTTCAGGCCCTGGCAGTTGAGCTGGCCGAGACCACCGGCCGGTTTCTCCGCATGGCGCAGGAACACCAGGGTCTGGGTGCCGTCCACCGGTTGCGCACGGCTTTCGCTGGATTCCAGCGACAGGAACAGCGCGCTGACTGCCAGCAGGGTGGGCAGGGCCACATACGCGCGATGCTTGAAGCGGTTGGCGACTTTCATCAAGTTCGTCATGGGATAAGGAGTCTTCAGTCTGTTCGGTTAAGGCTGACAAACCTCTGCACCGGTGCATGCGCGCCGGCTGTTTTCCCTGTCATCACTGGCTTGCTTGGAGCCCCCTGAGGCCCGTTTGGTTCGATCCGCTTGAGTGCGCCGCACTTTACCGTTGAGGCTGTGCGGTTGGAGGGAAGGTTAACCACAGGATGTTGCGGATTTAAGTAAGCCGGCGGGCGAGGGTGTAAAGAACCCGAGCCAGAGCGCTGATCGTGGATTATGCTCAGGCCTTTCATTTTGTGACTGGATGCTACACATGACTGATCTGTCCGCGTTCCCGATCACCCAGAAATGGCCGGCGCAGTACCCTGACTGGATTCAGCTCTATTCCCTGCCGACCCCCAACGGCGTCAAGGTCTCGATCATGCTTGAAGAGATCGGCCTGCCCTACGAGCCGCATCGCGTGGGCTTCGACACCAATGACCAGATGTCTGCGGAGTTCCTGTCGCTGAACCCGAACAACAAGATTCCGGCGATCATCGACCCCCACGGTCCAGAGGATAAACCGCTGCCGTTGTTCGAGTCCGGCGCGATCCTGATCTACCTCGCCGACAAAAGCGGTCAGTTGCTGGCCCAGGAAGGCGCGCTGCGCTACGAAACCCTCCAGTGGCTGATGTTCCAGATGGGCGGTATCGGCCCGATGTTCGGCCAGCTCGGTTTCTTCAACAAATTCGCCGGCAAGGACTACGAAGACAAGCGTCCCCGTGACCGCTACGTCGAAGAAAGCCGTCGCCTGCTAAGCGTCCTGAACACCCGCCTGGAAGGGCGCGACTGGATCATGGGCGAGCGCTACACCATCGCCGACATCGCCACGTTCCCGTGGGTGCGCAACCTGATCGGCTTCTACGAGGCGGGCGATCTGGTCGGCATCGACAACTTCCCGAACGTCACCCGGGTGCTGGAGCGCTTCCTCGCGCGGCCGGCGGTTGTGCGCGGCCTGACCATTCCTTCCTGATTCTGCGGGAACCGGGGGCGCAGATTGTTGCGTGCCCGGTAACGCACTGTTGATTGATCCAGGTTTGTACCCCGATCCCCGCAAGGCATAAGCTTCGCCCCCTACGACTTTCGTCTCATCCGCTGTTTTCAGGAAAGGCCCCATGTCCAGTCAGTTCCCCGAAGCACGTCCACGCCGTCTGCGCCGCAATGCGAGCCTGCGCAGCCTGTTCCAGGAAACCGAGTTTTCCCTCAGCGATCTGGTGCTGCCGATCTTCGTCGAAGAAGAGATCGACGATTTTGTGCCGATCAAGAGCATGCCCGGCGTGATGCGCATTCCCGAGCGCAAACTGGCCGGCGAAATCGAGCGTTACGCTCGGGCCGGGATCAAGTCGGTGATGACCTTCGGCGTGTCCCATCATCTGGACGCCAACGGCAGCGACACCTGGCGCGAAAACGGCCTGGTGTCGCGCATGTCGCGGATCGCCAAGGACGCCGTGCCGGAAATGATCGTGATGTCCGACACCTGCTTCTGCGAGTACACCGACCACGGCCACTGCGGCGTGATGCACAACCATGAAGTCGACAACGACCAGACCCTGATCAACCTCGGCAAACAGGCAGTTGCAGCAGCCCGTGCCGGCGCCGATGTGATCGCGCCATCGGCAGCGATGGACGGCCAGGTACGGGCGATTCGCCGTGCGCTGGACGATGCCGGCTTCACGCAGATTCCGATCATGGCCTACTCGACCAAATTCGCCTCGGCGCTCTACGGCCCGTTCCGCGAGGCCGGCGGCAGCGCGCTGAAGGGCGATCGCAAAAGCTATCAGATGAACCCGATGAACCGCCGCGAAGCCCTGCGCGAATCGTTGCTCGACGAACAGGAAGGCGCCGACGCGCTGATGGTCAAACCGGCCGGCGCGTACCTGGACATCATCCGCGACATCCGCGAAGCCTCGAACCTGCCGCTGGCGGCGTATCAGGTCAGCGGCGAGTACGCGATGATCAAGTTCGGCGCCCAGGCCGGGGCCATCGACGAAGATCGCGTGGTGCGCGAAAGCCTCGGCGCGATCAAGCGCGCGGGTGCGGATCTGATCTTCACCTACTTTGCGATGGATCTGGCCCTGGCCGGGATCTGATCCTTCAGGGGCAATTGAAAAACGGCCGGATCCCGTGATCACGAAAGTACCGCTCGATCACCTTCGGATCCGCGCTGTTGTCGGCAATCGCCACGTAGGTATCGGGGCGCAGCAGATAAAAGCCGTTGCGCCCCAGGCCCGCCGTTTCAAACGCCGGACGCCAGTCGAACACGTGCAGCGGCAAGTGATGTTCATTGCACCAGGCGATCATCTCGTCGCTGGTGTCGCCGTACACATGCACCTGCCAGCACGGCTGGCGCAACGGCTCGTAATTGTCCCCCTCGCCATCATGGGCCCACGGCAAGCGGTCGCCGCCGTGGACGTGCCCGGCCACGCCTTCGCTCAACGCCATGCCCCGATAGTTGAGGGTGATCTGCGACACCGTGCGAAACAGGAATTCGCGGCTGCTCTCGAATGAGGCCATTTTCGGAATCAGGAACGGCGCCAGCCGTGTGCGCAACAGGTCGGCCATGCGGCCTTCGGCGGTGACGAAGCTGAAGACCTTGTCGGTGGTCGACACCAGTCGCCGGGCGAAGGCGATGCGTTCGGTTTCGTAGCTGTCGAGCAGCCCGGGCGTGGCCGCGCCGCCGAGCACTGCCGCGAGTTTCCACGCCAGGTTGATCGCATCGCCGATGCCGGTGTTCATGCCCTGACCGCCGGCCGGGCTGTGCACGTGCGCCGCATCGCCGAGCAGAAACGCTCGGCCCTTGCGAAAGTGATCCGCCACCCGGTGATGCACGCGGTAGGTGGAGAACCAGTTGACGTCCTCGATGTGCACGTTCAGGTGTTCGATGGCGCGGTTGCTGACATCGGAAAACTCGAGGGTTTCGGCGCGATCCGCACGCTCGTCGCGCACGGTGCCGATCAGCCGCGCGCGGCCTTCGCCGGCCAGCGGGAACACCGCCAGAAAATCCGCTTCATCCAGGTCCAGATGCAACTCGCCATTGAGCGCCGGACCGCTGGCCCGCACATCGGCGACATAGAAAATCTGCTGATAGGTGCCGCCGGGAAAACCGGTGTCGAGGGTCTTGCGCACGATTGAACGAGCGCCGTCGCACCCGGCCAGATAGCAGGCCTGGCAGATTTCCTGCTCGCCATCCGGCAGGCGCAAGTGCGCGGTGAGGCCGTCATCGTTTTCCGTGAAGCTCTCCAGCGTCGTGTTGCGCTCGACGGTCACGTCGTAGTCTTCGAGTCGGTCGATCAACAGCCGCTCGTGTTCGTCCTGCGGGTACATTTCCAGAAAGGCATAGGGCGTCAGGCCTTCGCCGATCCGGTTCAGCGGCAGCTGCGCCACCGGTTTGCCCTTGACCCAGAAATTCGCCGCGGCCACCCGATGACCGTTGCGCACCACCGTATCGGCCAGATCCAGTTGCCGGTACAGCTCAAGGGTGCGCGCCTGCACCGCCAGCGCCCGCGAGGTGGTGCCGGGGGCGGAGGTCTTGTCGATGATGCGTACGCGCACGCCCAGTTTGCTCAGCCACAGGGCCAGCACCAGCCCGGTGGGGCCCGCGCCGATGATCAGAACATCACTGCGGTTCATGGTCTGTGCTCCTCGCGTGTCCTGATCCGAGACTTGCCACTGCAGCAGCAAGTATGGATCAGACGGCGAGGGCGGCCAGTCGGCCTGCCAAACGGAACGATGGAACAGCGCCGCCGGCCCGCAGTCCTATCCTGCACCCTGCGATTGAGCGTAGGGTTAACCCGGCTCAACGGACTGGATGAAGCGTTATGCACCCCCCTCGATTATTCGTCAGCCTCGCCGCGCTGCTGGTACTGGCCGGTTGCGCCGGTCAACGCAGCGAAGAAGCGGCGCCGCGCCCGCCCGCCGAGGTCAAGGCGCAGATCGTGCGCCTGCTGCCGGCCAAAACCGTCGACCGTCAGGGCTGGGCCACCGATATCTACGCCGCGTTCGCCGCCCAGGGTATCAGCCCGACCACGCAGAATCTGTGTTCGGTGCTGGCCGTCACCGAGCAGGAATCCACTTTCCAGGTCGATCCGCCTGTGCCCGGCCTGGGCAAGATCGCCCGTGACGAAATCGACCGCCGCGCCGCCAAGGTGCACATCCCGAGCCTGTTGGTCAGCGGTGCCTTGCAGGTGCGCTCGCCGAACGGCAAGACCTACAGCGAACGCCTGAGCGCCGCCCGCAGCGAAAAGGAATTGAGCGCGATCTTCGATGACTTCATCGGCTCGGTGCCGATGGGTCGTACGCTGTTCAGCGGTTTCAACCCGGTGCACACCGGCGGGCCGATGCAGGTCAGCATCGAATTCGCCGAGCAGCATGCCAAGGACTATCCGTACCCGGTGGACGGGACCATTCGTCGCGAGGTGTTCAGCCGTCGGGGCGGCATGTACTTCGGCATCGCCCATTTGCTCGGTTATCCGGTGAGTTATCGCGAACCGCTGTACCGCTTCGCCGACTTCAACGCCGGCTGGTACGCCAGTCGCAACGCGGCGTTTCAGAACGCGGTCAGCCGGGCGTCGGGGATTCCGCTGGCGCTGGATGGCGACCTGATCCGCCCGGGCGCGATCATGCCGGGCAGCACTGAACTGGCGGTGCGCGCCCTCGGCAAATCACTGGGCATGCGCAATCCGGTGATCCGCGATCAACTGGAGAAGGGCGATAGCCTGGCCTTCGAGGAGACCAAACTGTATCAACGGGTCTTTGAGCTGGCGGAGCGTGCGGAAGGCAAGACATTGCCCCGTGCGGTGTTGCCGGGCATCGTGCTGCAGAGCCCGAAGATCACCCGCAAACTGACCACGGCGTGGTTTGCCAAACGGGTCGACGAGCGCTATCGGCGCTGCATGGCCAAGGGCTGAGGACGATCAAAAGGGAATAAAAAAACCCGGCTGACGGGAGCCGGGTTTTTTCTGGGTTGTTGCGGTCAAGCCATTCATTCAGGCAACGCGACGTTCAATCAGACGATCAGAGCCACCTTCAGCAACGCGGCGTTCAATCAGACGATCCGAGCCACCTTCGGCAACGCGGCGTTCAATCAGACGATCCGAACCACCTTCAGCAACGCGACGTTCAATCAGACGATCCGAGCCACCTTCGGCAACGCGACGTTCAATCAGACGATCCGAGCCACCTTCGGCAACGCGGCGTTCGATCAGACGATCCGAGCCGCCTTCGGCGATCATGGTGTGAGCCGGTTTGGCGGCAAATGCGTTGAAGGCCAGAACCGAAAGGGCAATGCTGAGGATGACTTGGCGTTTCATGGTCGTGTGCTCCGGGGGTGTTGTTTGTTTGGTATGGAGCGGATGTTACGCCCGGGAATTTTTAAGAGAACTTCATTGACGTGATGGTGAACATCGACGCCGATGATGGTTTGTCATAGCACCTTCACTGCGCGGCCAATTGCCTGGATCGGCCCGGTGGGTTTGCCGATCGGCGAACCGTTGGCGCCCTCCAGCGTCAGCTCGAACAACTGATTCGGTTGCAGCGGCGGCAGCTTATCCAGCGGGATCGACAGCGCTTGCCCCGGTTTGACCAACCCCAGCGACACCGGCCCTTGCCAGCCGTCGGCCTTGGTCCAGAACTCCAGCGCCTTGTCGGCCGGCACCTCGACCACGCCCAGCGGAATCAATTGAATCTCCCGTGGACTGCTGGCCTGGATCACCCAGCCCGGCGCCTTGTCCTGCGGGGCGACCAGCACCACCAGAAAGCTCGGTTTCGGTGTTGTTTGAGTCAGGAGGATCGAGCCCAGCAACAAGGTCGCGGCCAGCCCGGCAGCGCTCAAGCCGCGCCACAGCGTCAGACGGTTCCACCAGGAAACCTCTGGCGCCCTCTTGTGGGTGAGTTGCCCGACACTGCGTTCGATGCGTTGCCACAGCTGCGAAGAAGGTTGATGCGCCGGGGCAAGGTCGGTCAGTTCCAGCAGACGTCGCTCCCAGGCATCCACGGCCGCTCGCAGTTCCGGCTCGTTGGGCAATCGTCGTTGTACTTCGGTGCGTTCTTCGGCCGAGAGCGTGCCGAGCACGTATTCGCTGGCCAGTTCATCGCGTTCCTGCGCCGATTCGGTGGTCATCCCATGCACTCCCGCAACGCATTGAGGCTGCGTTTGATCCAGGCTTTGACGGTGCCCAGCGGCGTGTCGAGGCGGTGGGCGATCTGCGCGTGGCTGTAACCGTCGACGTAGGCGTGAAGGATGCAGCGGCGGCGTTGCGGTTCCAGTTGATGCAGGCAGCGATGGATGCGGGTCGATTGCGCCAGCGCATCGAAGTCGTCATCACTCGCCAGAGATTCGTTGCTGTCATTGAGCGGGGTTTCCCGGTCGTGATTGCGCAGCACATTCAGCGCCAGATGACGGGTCACGCTGAACATCCAGCCCCGGGCCGAACCGCGCGCCGGATCGAAACCCGCCGCGCCGGCCCAGATCTTGATGAAAGCGTCGTGAACGATGTCTTCGGCCAGCGCCGTGTCGCGCACCAGACGTCGGGCCACACCGAGCAGCCGCGGACTTTCCTGCACATACAATTCGCGCAGGGCCCCGCGCTCGCCGCGAGCACAGGCGGCGAGGCGGGCTTCGTAATCGAACGCGGTTTCGGGTAATGGCATGTCCTGCAATCTAGCAAGCATCGGCCAAACGTCCAGTCAGGCTCAGTTCGCCGCCCAGAAAATGTAGTCGGCCTGGTACTTCACCACTTCCTGTTTACCCTTGTTCGCCGCCGTGCATTCGCTACCCGGCGCCACGCCGCCCTTGAGCGCCACGCGCTGGATGTAGCTCACGCCGCTCATGGCGCCTTTGCCTTCGGCGGGGTTGGCCTTGACCAGTTGATAGGGCAGGTTGCCCGGGCTCGACGGCGCTACGGCCAGTTGCGTGCCGGTGACTTTCGAGCCGTCCTTGGCCTGCCAGGTGGCGGGTGGGCCGAAGTAGGTGCCGACCTGTTTGCCGCTGCGATCGTTGAGCACCGCTTTCGGGCCGACGAACACCCACTCGGTCTGGCCGGCGGCATTGGCCTTGTCCCGGCATTCGTAGGTGATCTCGCCGACCCCGGTGGTTTCCATCGCGATCTTGTGGCCGTCCGGCACTTTGATCGCGTCGGGATAACTGCTTTGGGCGAAGCTTGTCGAGGCGACGGCGAGCAAACCAGTGAAGCCGATCAGTTGGGTGATGTTCATCAGTGTTTCTCCGAAAAAGGGTAAACCGCTGACAGCCGAAAGAGGGCTGTTACAGGGACTACCCGTGACGGAGGCGTTTGGATGCAGTGGCCGGAAAATAAATCTGAAAGCTCTGAAGGTCAGATTGCTGTAACCCGCTCGCGCCCGGTTTTTACCAAGGCCAGGCCGGAGGCTTTCAGCAGTTCCTGGGTATAGGCATGCTGCGGCGCCGCAAAAATCTCCTGGGACGATCCCTGTTCAACCACCTTGCCGTCCTTGATCACCATCAAGTCGTGCGCCAGTGCATGCACCACCGCCAGGTCATGGCTGATGAACAGGTACGTCAAGCCATGGCGGATCTGCAACTGTCGCAACAATTCCACCACCTGTTTTTGCACCGTGCGATCCAGCGCCGAGGTCGGTTCGTCGAGCAGAATCAGCGCCGGTTCCAGCACCAGCGCCCGGGCGATGGAAATGCGCTGGCGCTGGCCGCCGGAAAATTCGTGGGGATAGCGATGCCGGCTCTGCGGATCGAGGCCTACTTCCTCCAGCACGCGGATCACCGCTGCCTCACGTTCTTCGGGCGTGCCGATGCCGTGGGTCAGCAGGCCTTCGGCAATGATCTGCTGTACCGACATTCGCGGGCTGAGGCTGCCGAACGGGTCCTGGAACACCACCTGAATCTGCCGGCGCAACGGGCGCATCAAGCGCTGATTGAGCAGGCTCAAATGCTTGTTGCCGAAGCGAATATCGCCCTCGGATTCCACCAGTCGCAGAATCGCCTGGCCCAGCGTCGACTTGCCCGAACCGGACTCGCCGACAATCCCCAGGGTCTTGCCCCGTTGCAGTCGGAAACTCACGCCGTCCACGGCCTTGATGTACTCCTGAGTGCGACTGAACAGCGCCCTGGGCAGCGGGAACCAGACTTTCAGATCGTCCACTTCCAGCAAGTTGTGATCGTAGCGGCTCGGCACCGGCGCGCCCGACGGTTCTGCCTCGATCAGCAGGCGGCTGTAAGGATGCTGCGGGGCGCGGAAAAGCGTTTCGCAATCGGCCTGTTCGACGATTTCCCCGTGGCGCATCACGCACACCCGTTGGGCGATGCGCCGCACCAGATTGAGGTCGTGACTGATCAGCAGCAGCGACATGCCGAGGCGTTGCTGCAACTCGATCAGCAGCTCGAGAATCTTCTGCTGCACGGTCACGTCCAGCGCGGTGGTCGGTTCGTCAGCGATCAGCAATTGCGGCTCGTTGGCCAGCGCCATGGCGATCATCACCCGTTGCCGCTGGCCGCCGGAGAGCTGGTGCGGATAGGCCTTCAAACGCTGCAACGGCTGGCGAATGCCGACCAGTTCCAGCAGTTCCAGCGTGCGCTGGCGCGCGGCGCGGCCCTTGAGGCCCTTGTGGATCTCCAGCACTTCACTGATCTGTTTTTCCACCGTGTGCAACGGGTTCAGCGAGGTCATCGGCTCCTGGAAAATCATCGCGATGCGGTTGCCGCGCAAGCTGCGCATTTGCTGTTCGCTGGCGTGCAGCAAGTCCACGTCGTTGTAGCGGATGCTGCCTGTGCTGCTGACGGTTTTGGCCGGCAGCAAACGCAGGATCGAGTGCGCCGTCACCGACTTGCCCGAGCCGGATTCGCCGACCAGTGCCAGGCACTCGCCACGGCGGATGTCGAGGTTCACGCCGTGCACCACTTCGTGCCCGGCGAAGGCGACGCGCAGGTCGCGGATTTCAATCAGGTTGTCGGTCATTTCAGCTCCGGGGATCAGGATCGCGGATCGAACGCGTCACGGCAGGCTTCGCCGATGAACACCAGCAAGGACAGAATCAGCGCCAGGGCAAAAAACGCCGTCAGCCCCAGCCACGGCGCTTGCAGATTGCGCTTGGCCTGGCCGATCAGTTCCCCCAGCGACGCGGTGCCGGCGGGCATGCCGAAGCCGAGAAAATCCAGCGCGGTGAGGGTGGCGATGGCGCCGGTCAGAATGAACGGCAGGTAGGTGAGGGTGGAGGTCATGGCGTTGGGCAGAATGTGCCGGCGCATCAGTTCGCTGTCCGTCAGGCCCAGGGCCCGCGCGGCCTTGACGTATTCCAGGCTGCGTCCGCGCAGGAACTCGGCGCGTACCACGTCCACCAGTGCCAGCCAGGAAAACAGCGCCATGATCCCCAGCAGCCACCAGAAACTCGGCGAGACGAACCCCGACAGAATGATCAGCAGGTACAGCACCGGCAGCCCCGACCAGATCTCCAGCACCCGTTGCCCGAGCAAGTCGACCCAGCCGCCGTAATAACCCTGCAACGCTCCGGCGACGATGCCGATCAGCGCACTGACCGCGGTGAGAATCAGCGCGAACAGGATCGAAATCCGCGTGCCGAAAATCACCCGCGCCAACACGTCCCGAGCCTGATCGTCGGTGCCCAGCCAGTTGCTGGAGGACGGCGGGCTCGGCGCCGGTTCCGTGAGGTCGTAATTGACCGTGTCGTAGCTGAACGGGATCGGCGGGAACAGCATCCAGCCGCCCTGATCCTCGATCAGTTTGTGTACGTAATTGCTGGCGTAATCCGGCTGGAACGGCAGTTCACCGCCGAAATCGGTTTCCTGATACTCGCTGAGGATCGGGAAGTAAAAGGCGTGGTGGTAGCGGATCACCAGCGGCTTGTCGTTGGCGATCAGCTCGCCGCCGAGGCAGATCAGGCACAGCCCGATGAACAGCCACAGCGACCAGCGCCCGCGCCGGTTGGCCTTGAATTGGGCGATGCGCCGCCGGCCCAGAGGGGAGAGTGTGAACATCAGGCAGTCCTCGCCGAGAAGTCGATGCGCGGATCGAGCAGGGTGTAGCAGAGGTCGCCGATCAGCTTGATCAACAGGCCGAACAGGGTGAACAGAAACAGCGTGCCGAACACCACCGGGTAGTCCCGTGACACCGCCGCTTCGTAGCTCATGCGCCCGAGGCCGTCGAGGTTGAAGATGGTTTCGATCAGCAGCGAGCCGGCGAAAAACACCTCGATCAACGCCGACGGCACACCTGCCACCACCAGCAGCATCGCGTTGCGAAACACATGGCCGTAGAGCACGTGCCTTTCGGTCAGACCCTTGGCGCGCGCGGTGATCACGTACTGGCGGCTGATCTCGTTGAGGAAGCTGTTTTTGGTCAGGATCGTCAGCGTCGCAAAACCGCCGATCACCAGCGCCGTCACCGGCAACACCAGGTGCCAGAAGTAGTCGCCGACCTTGCCCCACAGGCTCAGGCTGGCGAAGTTGTCCGAGACCAGACCCTGCACCGGAAACCAGTTGACGTAGCTACCCCCGGCGAACACCACGATCAACAGAATCGCGAACAGAAACGCCGGCATCGCGTAACCGACGATGATCGCCGTGCTGCTCCAGACATCGAAAGCGCTGCCGTTTTTGATTGCCTTGCGAATGCCCAGCGGGATCGAAATCAGGTAGGTGATCAAGGTCGCCCACAGGCCGAGGGACAGCGACACCGGCAGCTTCTGCACGATCAGATCGGTGACCTTGGCACCGCGAAAGAAACTGCTGCCCAGGTCCAGTTGGGCGTAATTCTTGAGCATCAACCACAGGCGTTCGTGCATCGGTCGGTCGAAACCGTAGTGGTGCTTGATCTCTTCGATCAGCGCCGGGTCCAGGCCACGGCTGCTGCGCCCGGCACCGCCGATGGCGGTGACCTCGCTGGCGCCGCCCATGCTGTGCCCGCCGAAGCCTTGCAGGCGGGCGATGGCCTGTTCCACCGGGCCGCCGGGCGCGGCCTGCACGATGACGAAGTTGACCACCAGAATGCACAGCAGCGTCGGGATGATCAGCAACAGACGTCGACTCAGATAACGCCACATGTCACTGGCCCCCCGCGAGCTGGCGCAGGGCACTCATCTGCTGGTTGGTCAGCGGCTTGGCCGAGACCTCCCACCAGGTATCGAGGCCTTCGCTGTAGATCGGCTGCACCGCCGGCCTGCCGAAGCGGTTCTGAAACACCGTCGGCGTGCCTTTGGAGTAGTAGTTGGGAATCATGTAGTCACCCCATTGCAGCACCCGGTCGAGGGCGCGGGCGTACCGCACCATGGCGTCGCGGGTATTGGCCTGGACCAGGCCGTCGATCAGCCGGTCCACCGCAGGGTTGGCCAGCACCATCGAATTGGAGCTGCCGACCTGAGTGGCGCTCTGCGAGGCGTACAGGCTGTACAACTCGCGGCCCGGCGAGACGATCGGATCGCCGCTGCGGGGGAAACTGGTGACGATCATGTCGTAGTCCCGGGCGTTGAGCCGGTTGATGTACTGCGCCGAATCGATGCGCCGCAGATTGAGGGTGATGCCGATCTGCGCCAGGGTGCGTTTGTACGGCAGCAGCATGCGGTCGAAGCCGCCCTGGCCGTCGAGGAAGGTGAATTCGAAGGGCTCGCCGGCGGCGTTCACCAGCCGATTGTTTTTCGGCGTCCATCCTGCCTCGGCCAGCAGCTTCAGGGCTTGCAATTGCTTGTCGCGGATGTAGCCGCTGCCATCGGTTTTCGGCGCCTGATAGACCCGGCTGAAAACCTCGTCCGGAATCTGTCCGCGCAACGGTTCGAGGATCGCCAGTTCTTCGGCGTCGGGCAGTGCGGTGGCGGCCATTTCACTCTTCGGCCAGTAGCTGTTCTGGCGCACGTAGAAGCCGCGCATCATCTGCTTGTTGGTCCACTCGAAATCCCATAGCAGGCTCAGCGCCTGACGCACGCGGCGATCCTTGAACAGCGGATTCTGCAGGTTGAACACGAAACCCTGGGCGCAGGTCGGTTTGTCCGGGGCGAGAATTGCCTGTTGCAGGCGACCGTCGTGCAGGGCCGGGCTGTCGTAGCCGACCACGTAACCGGACGAGGAAAACTCGCGGTTGTAGTCGAACGCGCCGGCCTGCAGCAGTTGCCGGGCGACGTCGGTGTCGCCGTAGAAATTCACGGTCAGGCTGTCGAAGTTGTACATCCCGCGACTGACCGGCAGGTCTTTGCCCCACCACTGCGGGTCACGCTGGAAACTGATGCTACGTCCCGCATCGACCTTGCTCACCCGGTACGGGCCGCTGCCCAGCGGGGGTTCGAAACCGCCGCCGTTGGCGAAGTCGCGGGTTTTCCACCAGTGCTCGGGCACCGGTCGCAGCGACGCCAGATCCAGCGCCAGGGTGCGGTTTAGGTTGTTCTTGAAGGTGAAGCGAATCTGCCGCGGGCCTTCGATCAGCACGTCCTGCACGTCGGCGTATTGCTGGCGATAACTCAGGCTGCCCTTGGTCATCAACAGTTCGAAGGTGTAGCGCACGTCCTCGGCGGTGATCGGCGTGCCGTCGGCAAAGCGCGCCTCGGGATTCAGGTTGAAACGTACCCACAGACCGTCGGGATCGCGCTCCATGGTTTGCGCCACCAGACCGTAGACGGTATAGGGCTCGTCCAGCGAGCGGAACGCCAGCGGCGAATACACCCAGTCGTTGACCTGCACCACGGAAATGCCCTGATCGGCGTACGGGGTGATGTAGTTGTACTGACCGATCTCCATCGAAGCGCGGCTGAGCGAGCCGCCCTTGGGGGCGTCGGGATTGACGAAATCGAAGTGCTGGAAACCGGCGGGGTATTTCGGCGCCTCGCCGTACACCGTCATCGCGTAGCTGCCGCCGGCCAGCGCAGATGCCGCGTTGCACAGCAGCGCGCTGCCGAGCAGCAGGCCGGCCATGTTGCGCATGAATGTCATGAAGTAAATCCCCCAAATCCTGAATGGAAACGGACTCCCTGTGGGAGCGAGCCTGCTCGCGATGGCGTCTTGTCAGTCAACACATCCTTCGCTGACACACCGCATTCGCGAGCAGGCTCGCTCCCACAAGGTGAGATGTGTTCTGTTTCCGGTTAGAAGTGGTACGTCATGCGCGCAAACAGCGTGCGGCCCAGCGGATCGGTGTAGCGCGGGTCATAACCGCTCTGGAAGTTGTAGGCCTGGTTGGAGAACGGCGGATCGCGGTCGAACAGGTTCTTCACCCCGGCATCGACGTCCAGCACCTTGTCGAAGGTGTAGCCGGCCGACAGGTCCCACACCGAATACGACGCGACCCGCGCGTTGGTCTCGCGGTCGTAGTCGTTGTAGCCGGTAGTGAAGCGGTTGGTCAGTGCCGCACGGGCCGCGCCGAAGGTCCAGGAACCGGTCAGGTTGTGTTTCCAGCGGGCGATCACACCATCACCCCGGAAGTCGCCGACCTTGTCGGTGAAGGGGCCCTTGATGGTGCTCTGGAAGTCGTACTCGTCGACATAGGTGCCTTGCAGGCCCAGACCGAACTGACCGTACGGCGTGTTCGGGAAGCGATAGTCCAGCGACACATCGACGCCGTTGGTTTCGACGATGCCCAAGTTGGCGTTGCCGGTGACGATGTAGTTGAGCGTGCCGTCGGCGTTGCGCACGAAGCGGTCAGGGTAGCTGCCGGCCTGATCGAACACGGTGGATTCCGGAAACGGCTGGATCTGGTTGGAGATGTGAATCCACCAGAAATCCAGGCCCACGGACAGGTTGCTGACCGGCTGATAGACAAAGCCCAGCGTCACGTTGCGCGCCTTCTCCGGGGCCAGGTCTTCGTTGCCGCCGATCTGGTTGAGGAACTGCTGACCGCAATCGCGCCCGCCGTTGCCGCCCGGTTGCACCACGCCGCCGGTACACAGTACCGGGTCGTTGTAGTAGCCCTGGGTGTAGGTGATGCTGCGCGGCGAATACAGCTCATACAGCGACGGCGCGCGGAAGCCTTCGCTGTAGGCGCCGCGCACCACCAGCTCCTTGAGCGGCTGATAACGGAACGAGTATTTCGGGTTGGTGGTGCTGCCGAAGTCGCTGTATTTGTCGTGACGCACGGCGGCGGACAATTCCAGGCTGTCGAGCACCGGCACGTTGATTTCCGCGTAGGCGGCTTTCACGCTGCGGTCGCCCTCGACGCTGCCGGCCGGGTCGATGCCCAGGCTCTGGATGTCGCCGGCAAAGGCTTCGTAGTCTTGGTGGAATTTCTCTTTGCGGTACTCGCCGCCCAGGGCCAGGCCGGACGGACCGGCACCGAACCAGTCACCGATTTCGCGGCTGATTCGCCCGTCGAAACCGGCGACCCGACCGACCGCCGTGGAATAGGCGCCGTGGTACGCGGCCTGATCGATGTACTGCTGACCGGCGCTGCTCTGCGGGCCGAACGGGTTGAGCAGACCGCTGGCCAGACCGTCGATCATCGCCTGATCGCTGACGTAGCCGCTGGTGACGCTGGAGACGATCTTGTTCTGGTTGTACGAGGCGCCGACGTTGTAGTCCCAGCCGCCGACCAGACCGTCGAAGCTCAGCAAAAAGCGTTGGCTGGTGTTCTGGTCTTTCGATTCACGCGGGCCGGCGGCGGTTTCGCGCCAGTTCACGTCCACCGGTTGCGTCGGGTCGAGGGCAAAATCGGTGGGCGCCGGGGTGATGCCATTGCCGGGGTAATAGGGCGAGGACGAATCCAGGCTCAGGCCGGTCAATGGCGCCGGGCCGACGGCGGTGGCGTTGTTGTTGCGCGACCAGAAGTATTCGAGGTTGACGTTGTGGTCGTCGGCCAGTTTGCCGGTGGTCTTGCCGAAGAACGACGTCTTCTCGGTCTGCGGCACCAGGTCGATGAATTCCCGGGTGCTGAAGCGGCAGAGGCCGTCGCGGGCCACCAGGTTGGGGCCGTTGCAATTGCTGTTGGCCAGCGGGTTGGTGGCATTGCCGTTCTGGCTGTAGTTGCCGGGGAACGCGGTGCCGGAGGTCTGGTCCAGGCCCCGGCCGGGCACGTAGTCACGGGCGAAGGAGCGATCGTTGGCGTCGAGGTTCTGCTGCTTGTTGTAGTTGAACACGCCGAGCACGTTGAAGCGGTCCTGCTCCAGGTCGCCGTAGCCCCAGCTTGCGCTCATGTCCTTGGTCGCACCGCCGCCGCTGTGGGTCGGGGTTTCGCCGCCGAGGGTGAGCTGGCCGTCGGTCATGGATTTCTTGGTGATGAAGTTGATCACGCCGCCGATGGCGTCGGTGCCGTACAGGGCCGAGGCGCCGTCGCGCAGCACTTCCACGCGCTCGATCGCGGCAAACGGGATCATGTTCAGATCCACCGCGCCGCCGGCCGAGTTGGTGCCCGACAGGGCGTTGTTGGCCAGTCGGCGACCGTTGAGCAGCACCAGCGTCTTGTTCGCGCCGATGCCGCGCATGTCGGCGAACGAGGCGCCGCCGGTGGCCGCGCCGACCGAGCCTGCGCTGTTGTTGATCGACTGGCTGCCGGTGATGCGCTGCACCAGTTCGGCGGTGGTGGTCACGCCCTGTTTGCGCAGTTCATCGGCCTTGAGCACGGTGATCGGCACCGCCGTTTCCGCGTCGACCCGACGGATCGCCGAACCGGTCACTTCGACCCGTTGCAGTTGCGTGGTCGGCGCGACCACCGCCGCGGCGGCCGGGACGCTGTTGTCGTCCTCGGCGGCCTGAACCCCGGCGCCCATCCCCATGGCCACCAGGTACAACGGAACGAAACGGTGGCGGGAAATCGTCGCCACCAAGGGTTTGAGCGTGAAGCGTGGAGTGTTCATCAGCATGGTTGTTTCCGACTTTGTTAGACGTTTATCGAAATGGCCTTGTGAGCCCTCTTTGCACGGAGCACGGTGGTGCCGCGCCGCGAAAACCACTTTCTTCAAGCAAGCCGATCCCCTCCGAAGACGCGCTGCGTTTTTCGGTCGGCCGATTGCGACGGGATTCAACGAACGGTGCCGGGCGCGTCCCTCACTGCGCGCCCGGCACCGCCGTCAGCGGGTGGTCATCACCGATATTTTGGTGATGCCCGAGCGCTCGATGGACGCCATGGCTTTGGCGACCTGGCCGTAATTCACGGCGGAGTCGGCCTGCAGCTGCACGCGCACGTCAGCATCCTTGGCCTTGACCTCCTTGAGGCTGGCCTCCAGTGATTCCGGCGCCAGCTCGGTCTTGGCCAGGAAGAACTTGCCGTCCTGATCGACGCTGACCACCACCGGATCCTTCTTTTCGGCGGGAGCGACGGCGTCGGTTTTTGGCAGGTTGACCTTGATCGCGTTGGTCATCAGCGGCGCGGTGACGATGAACACCACCAGCAGCACGAGCATCACGTCCACCAGCGGCGTGACGTTCATTTCGCTGAGCACTTCATCGCTGTCTTGAGTGGAAAAGGACATCAGCTGGCCTCCCGCACGGCGGCCGTGGTTTTGGCGATGGCCTGGCGGCTGATGGAGAAAGCGCTGCGCGAGGCGAGGGCGTCGAAGTCGTGGGCGAAGTCATCCATATCCGCCGATGCCAGCTTCAGACGCCGCAGAAAGAAGTTGTAAATCAGCACCGCCGGTACCGCGACGGCAATCCCCACACCGGTGGCGATCAGCGCGTGGCCGATCGGCCCGGCCACGGTTTCCAGGCTGGCCGAACCGCTGGCGCCGATGCTTTGCAGGGCTTCCATGATTCCCCACACGGTGCCGAACAGACCAATGAACGGCGCGGTGCTGCCGATACTGGCGAGGATCGCCTGGCCGTTTTCCAGCGAGCGACGTTCCTTCTGGATCTGCTGGCGCAGGTTGCGTTCCAGGCGGTCGGCGCGGTTGATGGTGTGCGCCAGTTGCTGGGTGGTGCGAGGGGATTCTTCCACCAGCAAGGCTTCGAAACCGCTGCTGGCGATCCGCGCCAGGGAGCCCGGATACTGGCTGGCGTGTTCGGCAGCGGTGAGCAGGTCCGGCGCGCCCCAGAAGGCTTTGCTGAACTGCTTGTTCTGGGTTTTCTGGCGCAGGTATTGCGCCGACTTGACCAGCAGGATCGCCCAACTGACCACGGAAAACAGCACCAGCCCCCAGAGCACGCCGGGGACAATCATCGAAGACAGGGAATCGTTCATGGCTACACCTCGCTTGCGTTAATCGGTTGTGAGTTCGGTTGTTGTGCCGTCATTGCGGCAATTTGAAATCGATGGTCTGGGTGGCGAAGCCGTCGATCGGTGTGTCGCCGCGCTTGGCCGGGATGAACTTCCAGGCCTTCACCGCCGCGACCGCCGCGTCATCCAGTTGCGGCTTGCCGCTGGACTTGGTCACCGTCACCGAACCGGCGCGACCGTTGGCCAGCACCTGAATCCGCAGCACCACGCTGCCTTCCCAGTTGCGCCGCAGGGCCAGCGACGGGTATTCCGGCGGCGGGTTGCCGAGGCTGGCGAGGCCGGAAATCGCCGCCGACTCTTTCACCGGGCCCGGTGCCGCAGCAGGTGCCGGAGGCGCGCTCGGGGTGGCCGGGGCGGCAGGCGCAGCCGGTTGCGCAGGGGCGGGAGGCGCTTTCGGCGGTTCGGCCTTTTTCACCGGTTTGGGTTTCTCGACCGGTTTCGGTTTTTCGATCGGCTTGGGTTTCTCCACCGGTTTGGGCGGCGGCTTGACCGCGTCCTCGTCTTCCACCGGCTGTTCCGGTTCGGGAGGGGGCGGCGGGGGTGGAGGCGGCTCCGGTGTCGGTGGGGCCGGAGGTGTCGGGCTGGTCAGCTCGACGGTCATTTCCGGAATTTCCGGTGGCGTGGGCAGCGGCTCGGCCCGCGCCTGCTGGAAAAACCACCAGGCGCCGCCGTGTATCAACGCCGACACCGCCACCAGCAACAGCATCTGCTGTTTGTTCAGGCCGCCGGGCTGCGAAGTGTTGGCCTTAAACACGGGCCGGCCCGCAACCGACGGGAGCGGCGCTTCCCGCAAGGGCCCCGGCGGACTTCTGTGCTTTACCGCATCGTTCATTAAAGCTCCCTCGGGTGGATGAAGGGCAATAAGGTGCCGTTCGAACAACAGGGCGTTGTTCGAGTGAGTGGTCGCAACTTTCATACAGGTGTGCAGAAGCCGATAGTTGAACTATCTATTGAACAGGGCTTGTGCAGCTTATTGCTTCAGTAATGTCGACTTCGATGGTTCATTGATCCGGTCCGTGGCTGTTCTTTTATAAGTGAGTGTGCAATTGAGTGGCGAACATCATTCGTGCCCTCATGGTTGATGCAATAGCAACCGCTGTGCCAAAGAGTGACCAAATGTGTATCGGTTATTTCATGGGTGATACGTATGTCGCATTTATATAAGTTTCATTAAACAGGCCGGTTTTCCTGGGCGCATGACGTCCCGATGGCCCTGTTTGCAGGGCTTTTTTCAGGGCGAGACAGCTCTGGCGCGGTATCGCGCTGTTCAGCGAGATAGAGCGGCTGTTCTCGTGTCGGCCAGGGCGCGTGATGGTGCGTGGCGGACTGATTTGGTGCGGGTCAGGGTTTTAGCGGGTCACAGGCGATGTTCCTTGTTCTTGTTTAAGTAAAGTCGGTCGTTCCGCATGAACGATGTAATGACTGGAAGTGCAGTTTTGGTGCGCTTCGAGCATCAACTCCGAACAGCAAAAGTTGTACGGGTGTGCTGTCTGAAAGTTATTGTCGAACAATCTGTTCTGGCATTCATTAATGCAGCGCGCACGCAATGACTGCTTGCGTGCTATTTAAAAAATAAATAGTGAAGGTGTTCAGGTAATAAAAGGAATGCACGGACTGTTCGGCGGGCGAACGCGGCGCAGGTAAACGGGCACGGAGAGAAGAGGGTGGCGCAGCAGATGAAGATTCACGCGGTGAACTCCTTGTTGCCAGCTCGGATACGCGAACTTTTGGTTCGGTATCGCACCTTACAAGAACGCGGATAGCGTTCGCTGATTGCTCTTGGTGCGGGATGGGCACCGCCAGCGCTGTTTTGCGAGATCAGGGATTCGCAAGCTGCCGATGAATGCGCAATCCGTGCCAAATTCGATACAACGGCTATAAATAGGGCCAGGCGGGATGCCTTTCGCAGTGGAGGAGGGGATATGTATCAGCTCTACGGACACCGCAACTCAGGAGCAGCGGCCATCGAGGCGGCGCTCGAGCTGTGCCAGGTGGCTTACCGCTTCATCGATATCGAGGCCAGTGCGGAAGCGGCGCAGGAGCTGGCGCGGCTCAATCCGCTCAAACAGATCCCGACCCTGCAACTGCCGGACGGCAGTGTCATCACCGAAAGTGCGGCGATCCTGATTCATCTGGGGCAAAGCTTTGCGCAATCCGGCCTGCTGCCGGCCAACGGCGCTGACCGCGATCAGGCGATTCGGGGCCTGGTGTACATCGTCAGCAATTGTTATGCGGCCATCGGGATCATTGATTACCCGGAACGCTGGCTGGTGATGCCGGACGAGGCCTCGCGACAGAATCTGATGGCGGGTGCGCGGGAACGACTGCACTGGAGCTGGGAGGTGTTTGCCGATCAGTTCTCGGCCGAGCTGTACCTGGACGATGAAACACCGGGCGCACTGGATGTGCTGGCGGCAGTGGTCACGCGCTGGGCCGGTGCCCGCGAACACCTGCGCCAGGCCCGACCCGGTTTCCATGCGTGGCTGCAGCGCATCGACCGTCACCCGGTGCTGGCGCCGGTCTTTGCGCGGCATTGGCCCGGCTGATCACTCCCCGCGAATGTACTGCTCCAGCTGCTTGATCAGTTCGGCCTGTTCGGCAATCGCTTCCTTGACCAGGTCGCCGATCGACAGCAGGCCGATCAGCTTGCCGTTCTCCACCACCGGCAAGTGACGCAGGCGTTTGTCGGACATGATGCCAAGGCAAGTGTCGACGGTCTGATGGGTGTCCACCGTGATCACGTTCGCCACCATGATGTCGCGCACCGGCGTGCCCACCGAGGAGCGTCCGTGCAGCACCAGTTTGCGTGCGTAATCGCGCTCGCTGATGATGCCCACCACGTTGTCGTCTTCCACCACGAGCAAGGCGCCGACGTTCTTCTCGGCCATTTTCATCAGCGCTTCGAGCACCATGTGATCGGGTTTGATCTGGTGCACTTCCTGATTTTTCGGATCTTTGAGCTTGAGCAGCTGGGCGACGGTTTTCATGGCGGTTACTCAGGTGTTGTCGTTGTTCTCCAAGCATCGTAGACGCAGGCGCGCAGGGCAAGGCCGCAAAACGGCAGATAACACGCAAAAAACGTCATTTGACCGGGTTTTTCATGGCGAGGCCTTTGTCACGGGTGGCGGCAATGCCGCGTAGAATGCCCGTCTGAATCAATTCCTGAGGTTGCAGTGGTGGATTTACAGCAGGGCTTCGTCCTGACCCGGCATTGGCGCGACACCCCGGCCGGCACCGAAGTCGAGTTCTGGCTGGCGACCGACGCCGGGCCGCGCCGTGTGCGCCTGCCGCATCAGCCGTCGGTGGCGTTCATCCCGGCGGCGCAGCGCGAGCAGGCCGAGCGGGTATTGGCGGACGAAAAGAGCGTGGAGCTGCGCCCCTTGGCCCTGCAGGATTTCGAGCATCGCCCGGTGCTCGGGCTGTATTGCCAGCAGCATGGTCAGTTGATGCGCCTCGAAACCGCGCTCAACCGGCACAGTGTCGATGTCTTCGAAGCCGACGTGCGACCGCCCGAGCGCTACCTGATGGAGCGTTTCATCACCGCGCCCGTCTGGTTCAGCGGCACGCCCGATGCCGACGGCGTGTTGCTCGACGCCCACCTCAAACCTTCACCTGACTATCGCCCGCAACTGCGGCTGGTCTCGCTGGACATCGAAACCACCGAGCAGGGCGAGTTGTACTCCATCGCCCTGGAAGGCTGCGGCGAGCGCCAGGTATACATGCTCGGCGCACCGAACGGCGATGACAGCCTTGTCGACTTCGATCTCGAGTACTGCGAGTCGCGGACCCTGATCCTCAAGAAGCTCAACGACTGGTTCGCCCGCCACGACCCCGACGCGATCATCGGCTGGAACCTCGTGCAGTTCGACCTGCGCATCCTCCACGAACACGCCCGGCGCCTCGGCGTGCCGCTCAAGCTCGGGCGTGGCGGCGAGGAAATGCAGTGGCGCGAACACGGCAGCCGCAATCACTACTTCGCTGCAGCGGCAGGAAGGTTGATCATCGACGGCATCGAATCCCTGCGTTCGGCGACCTGGAGCTTTCCCTCGTTCAGCCTGGAAAACGTCGCCCAGACCCTGCTTGGCGAAGGCAAGTCCATCGACAATCCGTACCAGCGCATGGACGAGATCAACCGCATGTTCGCCGAGGACAAACCGGCGCTGGCCAAGTACAACCTCAAGGACTGCGAACTGGTCACGCGGATCTTCGCCAAGACCGAGCTGCTGAAATTTTTGCTGGAGCGAGCCAGCGTCACCGGCCTGCCGGCGGATCGCAGCGGCGGCTCGGTGGCGGCATTCACCCATTTGTACATGCCGCTGATGCACCGCCAGGGTTTTGTGGCGCCGAACCTTGGCACCAATCCACCGCAGGCCAGTCCCGGCGGGTTTGTCATGGACTCGCAACCGGGGCTGTACGAATCGGTGCTGGTGCTCGACTACAAGAGCCTTTATCCGTCGATCATCCGCACCTTTCTGATCGACCCGGTGGGGTTGATCGAAGGCTTGCAGCATCCGGATGACAGCGACTCGGTGCCGGGCTTTCGCGGTGCGCGCTTTTCCCGTACCCGGCATTGCCTGCCGTCCATCGTCGCTCGGGTCGCCGAGGGCCGCGAGACCGCCAAGCGCGAGCACAACGCGCCGCTGTCCCAGGCGCTGAAGATCATCATGAACGCCTTTTACGGCGTGCTCGGTTCCAGCGGTTGCCGGTTTTTCGATACGCGGCTGGCGTCTTCGATCACCCTGCGTGGCCACGAAATCATGCTGCGCACCCGGCAGCTGATCGAAGCCCAGGGCCACGCGGTGATTTATGGCGATACCGACTCGACGTTCGTCTGGCTGCGTCACCCCCATGGTCAGGAAGAGGCGGCAACCATCGGCCGGGCGCTGGTGCAACACGTCAACGACTGGTGGCGCGAGCATGTGCGCGAGCAGTACGGGCTGGAAAGCGCCCTCGAATTGCAGTTCGAGACCCACTACAAGCGCTTCCTGATGCCGACCATCCGTGGCGCCGAGGAGGGCAGCAAAAAGCGCTACGCCGGCCTGGTGACCCGCGCCGACGGCAGCGAAGAAATGGTCTACAAAGGCCTGGAAACCGTGCGCACCGACTGGTCGCTGCTGGCCCGGCAATTCCAGCAGGAGCTGTACGAGCGGATCTTCCAGCGCAAGCCGTATCAGGATTACGTGCGCGAGTACGTGCGCAAGACGTTGGCCGGCGAGTTCGACGAGCGACTGGTCTACCGCAAGCGCCTGCGCCGCACCCTCGACGATTACGAACGCAACGTGCCGCCCCACGTGCGCGCCGCGCGGCTGGCCGATGATTACAACGCGCAACACGGTCGCCCGCGCCAGTATCAGAACGGTGGCTGGATCAGCTACGTCATCACCCTCGCCGGGCCCGAACCGCTGGAAGTTCGCCGCGCGGCCATCGACTACGACCACTACATCACTCGCCAGCTGCAACCGGTGGCGGATGCGATCCTGCCGTTTGTCGACGACGATTTCTCAACCCTGATCGGGGGGCAATTGGGCTTGTTTTGAGTCCAGCAGTTGCAGGGTCCACTCGTCCTGAATGCCGTGGAAGAAACGCTCCAGCGCCTGATGCCAAGGGCTGTCGTCGACAGCGAACTGGGCGAACAGGGTCATTGATGAGTGGAATTTCAAGTCGTCCGGATGGCCGAAAATCTCGGCAATCGAACGCTGCTGCACGTTCAGCACCAACTGCGTGCAGGTCCGCAGCCGGGCGCCGAGCAGATCATGGGCCAGATAGGCCTTGGCCTCACCGGCCGAGCCAATTGCGAACCGCCGCGACATCTCGCTGCCGCCGAGCCCGGCGAACTGTGGGAACACGAACCACATCCAGTGGCTGCGCTTGCGGCCCTCGCCGAGCTCGCGCTGGACCCGTTCGAACACCGGGTCCTGGGCGAGCACGAAGCGTTGCAGGTTGAATGGATCGTCCTGATCAGTGCTTCTCATGGCGAAGCCCTCTGTCAGTCTGCGGTGGCTCAGACCATGGCCAGCCGCTGCTTGCGTTGTGGCGCGTGAAACGCCTGGTCCAGCGCCGCCAGATCCCCGGCCTCGAGTTGCAGCTGCGCCGCCTGTGCATTGAGCTGCACGTGTTCCGGGCGCACGGCCTTGGGAATCGCGATCAGCCCATCCTGACGCAGAATCCACGCCAGCGAAACCTGTGCCGGGGTCACGCCGTGACGAGCGGCAATCTGTTTCAACACCGGCTCGGCGAGCATCGCGCCGCCCTGGCCGATCGGGCAGTACGCCATCAGCGGCATGCGCTGTTGCTGGCACCACGGCAGCAGGTCGAATTCGATGCCGCGCTCTTCCAGGTTGTACAGCACCTGATTGGTCGCGCAGGCCGAACTCGACAGTTCCTCAAGATCGTCGACGTCGAAATTCGACACGCCCCAGCGGCCGATCTTGCCGTCCTCGCGCAGACGCTCGAAAGCCTCGACGGTTTCTTCCAGCGGATACTGGCCGCGCCAATGCAGCAGATAAAGGTCGATGTAATCGGTGTCGAGCCGGCGCAGACTGCGCTCGCAGGCCTGGGGAATGCCTTTGCGGCTGGCGTTGTGCGGGTAGACCTTGCTCACCAGAAACACTTGATCGCGCAGGCCGGCAATGGCTTCGCCGACGACGGTTTCGGCACCGCCTTCACCGTACATTTCCGCAGTGTCGATCAAGGTCATCCCCAGTTCGATGCCACTGCGCAGGGCCGCCACTTCACGCGTGTGCGCCGAGCGGTCTTCGCCCATGCGCCAGGTGCCCTGACCAATCACCGGCACCTGCACGCCAGCCAATTCGAGGGTACGCATTCAAACCTCCTTTCTGAAACGGTCGATACCTTGGGTGGGCAGCAGAATAGCCCACGGGTTCCGTCCGGTTCCAGAAAGGAGGTCAGGTGCTTACTTGGCGGAGAACTTCAACACCACGCTCTGGGTGTAGGTCTGGCCGGGATCGAGCCGGGTGCTCGGGAAGTTCGGCTGATTCGGCGAATCCGGGTAGTGCTGAGTCTCCAGGGTGAACGCGCCCCAGTGCGGATAGACCTTGCCACCCTTGCCCTTGACCGTGCCGTCGAGGAAGTTGCTGGTGTAGAACTGCACGCCTGGTTCGTTGGTGAACAGCTGCAAGTGGCGACCGGATTGCGGGTCACTGACTTCGGCGGCGAGCTTACTGACGTCACCCTTGGTGTCCAGCGCCCAGTTGAAATCGAAACCGCCGTGTTTTTCTTCGGCGAATTTCAACTGCGGATGGTCGGCCTTGATGTGCTGGCCGATGGCGGTCGGTTTGGTGAAGTCCATCGGCGTGCCGGCCACGGGCGCCAGTTCGCCGGTCGGAATCAGCTTGGCGGTGACCGGGGTGTAATGGCTGGCGTGCAGGGTGGCGACTTGCTTGAGGATATCGCCATTGCCGGCGCCGGCAAGGTTGAAGTAGCTGTGGTTGGTCAGGTTGAGCACAGTGGGTTTGTCGGTGCTGGCCTTGTAGTCGATGCGCAGCTCGTTAGAGTCGGTAAGGCGGTAGGTCACCTCGGTGGTGAGGTTGCCGGGGAAACCCATTTCACCATCCGCCGACAGATAGGTCAGGGTCACGCCGACCGAATCCTTGTCTTTGGTTTCCTTCGCCTTCCAGACCTTTTTGTCGAAGCCCTGAGTGCCGCCGTGCAAGGCGTTGGTCTTGTCGTTCTGCGGCACTTGATAGCGCTTGCCGTCGAGTTCGAATGCGCCGTCGGCCAGGCGATTGCCGAAGCGGCCGATGGTTGCGCCGAAGTACGCGGTGCCTTTCTGATAACCCTGCACATCATCGAAACCGAGGACGATGTCGTCGAGCTTGCCGTGCTTGTCCGGCACTTGCAGCGCCTGCAAGGTCGCGCCGTAGGTGATGACCGTGGCTTGCATGCCGTGGCTGTTGCGCAGGATGTATTGCTCGACCGGCGTGCCGTCATTGGTTTTGCCGAAGGCTTTGTGTTCGCTGGTCAGGCCGGCGGCCTGGGCGGAGAGGGTGGCGATCATCAGGGACAGTCCGAGGCCGCAGAGTGAGTGTCGGGATTGAAGCATGGGTTGACCTTCCTTTTTGTTGTTGTTTTGAAAATCTTTAAATAGTCATGCTAATTAATGCTTGAGTGAGGATTTATAGCGGATTAAACGATTAATGCAAAAATAAAGTCGGACTAAATTGATTGAGCCAAGGGCGCCGAAGGTCGGGAATCCACGCCGGCACTGCACTTTTGCGAAATCCCCGGCTCTATCCATGGCCAGGGTGCGGTGACTTCCGCCGCACAGGAACGTGTCCGTCAAAGAATTCATGCCGAGAGTTTTGCACCCCATCGCTGCATTCATTCATCGCCCGTGCTTGCTGCTGGCCTGTCTGTCGACGCTGCTGCTCGGCGGTTGCAGCCATCAGGACGGCAACAATTTCATCACCCAGATGCGCGAAGGCAGGCCTCAGGAATTTCTCCAGACCAGCGTCGATCGCATGGCAACTCTGGCGATGCGTGACAACCTCGACAGCCTCTACCGCTTGATGGGCAAGTTGTATTTGCGTAACCCGGAGGAACTGCGCAAATCCGGTTTTCTCGACATTCGCACGGCGGTCAAGCAGGTGCGACTGGCCATCGAGCAACAGCAACCCTTGCCGACCCTCGGCGGCAAAAAGGATCTGGCAGCGCTGAGCTATGCCATGAGCCCGGAATTCCTCGGCGACCGGGTCGGCGCGTTCATCTATGCGATCGGCAGCATGCTGGTCACCGCCCACGGCAATCGCACCGAGTTCTACATGACCGATGCGATCAACCCGACCTTCGTCAACAACGCCGCGCGCAATATCGAGAAAGCCACTTGGATCCTCGCCCAGCGGCAGAACAAGGATGGCCAGCCGCTGCTGTTTTCCAACGAGATTTCCGAGGAGGGCAGCAACCTGAGTTTCGCCACGGAGTTCGGCAAAGTCGTGGCGCGTCTGGATCTGCTGACCCAGATGCTCGACGAGCGCTACCGGCGCATTGGACTGAATTACGCCCAGAGCCTGCTGTTTTTGAATTTTTTGCCAGTGCAGTGAAATGGCATAACGATAGATCCGATCGATATAGGGCGTTATAAGAAAACTGGTTATGCTGCGGGCCGGATTTTTCCTGTGGTTTGTCTGGACGTCTTAATGGAATTGGCAAATTTCGGCCTGGTGATTGCCGGGCTGGTGGTGGGGTTCATCGTCGGCATGACCGGTGTCGGCGGCGGTTCGTTGATGACGCCGATCCTGCTGTGGTTCGGCATCAATCCGGCCACGGCGGTGGGCACGGATCTGCTGTACGCGGCCATCACCAAATCCAGTGGCGTGCTGGTGCACAGGAAGAACAAGAACATCGACTGGGCCATCACCGGCTGGCTGACCCTGGGCAGTGTTCCGGCGGTGGCGATGACCTTGTGGTTCCTCAGCACCCTGCACACTGCGCCGGATGCGATGAACGCCATCATCAAGCAAGCGCTGGGCTTCGTGCTGTTCGCCACGGCGCTGGCGATTCTGTTCAAGAAACGCCTGCTGGAATTCGCCCACAAACGTGCTGGCGGCAACTACAACCCCAGCGGTGCGCGCCTGAATGGCATGACCGTGATCACCGGTCTGATCCTCGGCACCATGGTTGCCCTGACCTCCATCGGCGCCGGCGCCCTTGGCACCGTCGCACTGTTCATCCTCTATCCGCTGCTGCCGACCCGCCGCCTGGTCGGCACCGAAATCGCCCACGCCGTCCCGCTGACCCTGGTCGCCGGCCTCGGCCACGCGAGCATGGGCAACATGGACTGGGGCGTGCTGGGCTTTCTGTTGGTCGGCTCGCTGCCGGGCATCTGGCTCGGCAGCCACCTGACCGGCCGCGTCTCCGATGAACTGCTGCGCCCGTGCCTGGCGACGATGCTGGTGTTGATCGGTTACAAGCTGGCGTTCTGATCGGCGAGCATCCATGACCCCGAAGGCTCGAGCGTCAGCTGACGCGGCATGAAAGGTAAACAAATGGGCGCAGGGTCGCGCCCAACCGGTTGCGCAAAATCGGTGCTGACCTAAGCTTTGGGCAAGGCGAAACACTTTTGCCGGGCAGCCCCCGGAACAATCGCCGCGATGCGCAATCATTAGAGCGTGGATATCAAAAGGAGATGCGCATGCTCATCAGGTCACTGACCCTGACACTCTTGCTGGCGATTGCCGGCCCCCTGTTCGCCGCCGACGGCGATTCCCCTCTGGACGTCGACAAGGGTATTAACCGCCCATTGATCGTGATCGCTTCCAGCACAGTCGATTCTTATTGGGTCAGCCTGAAAAAAGCGCTGGACGACCCGGCCAACAAACAAGGCATCGCCGACCGCAAGATCAAGGTCTACACCATCCTGAGCATGAGCGGTCAGGTCGATGGCAAAAGCCTCGAGCAGCAGCAAACCATGGCGCTGCTGCGCTCGCTGAAGCTGGGCGCCGGGGCGTATCCGAAAGTCTTCCTGGTGGGCAAGGATGGAGAGACCAAACTGACGGCTTCTGGAGAGGAAGCGGCGGCGGTCGATCTGAAGAAGATCTTCGACACCATTGATGCGTTGCCTGCCGCTGAAAAAGAAGCCACTTCCACCGTGGTCACGGCCCCGGCTGCTGCAGAACCGGCGCCGGCCAAGGGCGCAAAAGGGACCAAGCCGGCGAAACCGACCAAACCGGCCAAGCCGCCGGAAATGCCGGATGATTGATTGAGGCAGGCTCTGAATAAAAATGGCGAACGTTGTAAAGCGTTCGCCATTTTTTTGCCCGCCGGAATGACCGCGATACTTTGAATATCAGGGCAGGAGCTGACGGATGACATTGACCAGAACCGGAGAAAAAGCCGCGAGCTGGCCATTCTTGGGAGTCAGCATGTCATCAAGGAGAATGCCCAGAAGCTCTTCATCTTCAAGGTCATCGGGTTGCATGCCTCCTGTAAAGATCAACTGATCAACCAGCTGTTTCCGCGCCCCTATGAGTCCGCGATTGCTTTCTTCGGTATGACCGAGATTCAAAATTTCCAGAGCTGAATTTGCGCGTTCAGTTTTGCCGGTCACTCTACCGGACAGATAAAACTTCAATTCCGACTCGCATTCCTCCATCAAAGGCGTCAGATCCAGTGGGCGCGTGCCTCGATGATGTCCACATTGGTTCTGGCGCTGGCAACTGGCGACGATGTTGGTGAACTCCAATGTGCGATTGGGGGCTTTATCCTGGGCCTCAACGTGTTCGTTATGTGAGTCATCGACTGCAATGGTCTGGCAGCAATAGGCGCAAAGGCTGAATTGTTCTGCGATGCAGGCTGTGCGCAAAGTCACACGTTCTTCGCCGGACAAGTCCTGGTAACGCGATGTTGTGTTGGCTCGTTTCCACCTGATGAGTTGTTCCGGCTCGGGTCCCTTAGTGATCTTACGCACGGCGCAACTCCAGCTTGCGCAGCAACAGCGCGGCTTTCGCCAGTTCGATATGACCGTCCGGAAGTTCTTCTGCCAGTTCGGCGAAGAGTTTCTGTGCGGCTTCCAGATCACCGTCCTGCAAGCGTTCGAGCAGCGCGTTCAAGCGTTTTTGAACGTCGCTGTTGCGGATATCGGTGTCCATGACTTCCAGCAACACCTGATTGGCATCGAGACCGTACAGGCCGTTGTGTTCGTGGAGTTCACCGTCATTGAGCACGTAAACCAGCACATCCTTGGCGTCGCTGATCACCAGTGGCGAGTGGGTGGTCAGTACGAACTGGCAGTTGGGGAAGGTTTCGCTCAGTTGGCGGATCAGACTGCGTTGCCATTTCGGGTGCAGGTGCAGATCCACTTCGTCGATCAGCACGATGCCGTCGCCGTGGAGCGGGTTGTCCAGCGACTGGTTCATCATCGCCAGGCGGCGGGCGATATCGCCGACCAGTGCCATCATCGACTTCTCGCCTTGGGAGAGTTGGGCGACGTTGAGGGTGACACCGTCCTTGTCGATGGCCATGTGTAGGCGAGGTTTACGTTGCACACGCAAGTTGGTGAAGCCGGGCATAAACGCGGCGATGGCGGAGCGCACGGCAGTCAGTTGGCGGTCGCGGGAGGAGGCTTTCAGTTTGGACAGGGTTTGCCAGACCTCGCTGTCCGAGCCGAACTTTTCGGAGATTTCAGCTAGTGCAGTGTCGGAAATACCGGTTTCGTTTTCGCTGTCTTCGCGCTCGCGGAACCATTCGAAGAAACGGCGGAAGTCGACGCCTCTGTTGAGTGAGTTGTCGTAGCCGTCGAGTTGGTCGAAGGTGTGTTTGGTTTTGATTTTTAGCGGGATTTCGAGCACGGAGCGCTCTACTGGGTAGTACGCGATCAGCGGTAGCGACGCCTTTTCATCGGTTGTGAGCTGATTCCGATAGTGGTCTGCAAGAGCGGAAGCATCGGTCAACGAACTAAAGAATGTTGCTTTTCGCCCTTGTCGCGTACGCGCTACACCCCATGCAAAGAGGTGAGAGTTTTTCTCTGCATCGGGAGCATGGGTCCGTGGATGCGTTAAATCTGCAACTTCAATGACCACAAGCGCACTGGACGCCCCGTTACGAATAGCTTCATCCGTAATGTGGTTGCCATTGCCCTTCTCGTTGCGAACTCTAGCTACAAACCAACTGAGTGAAACGGCTAATGATGTTAAGAGAGTAGTTTTACCTGCGCCGTTATTGCCTACAAGCACCGTGACATTTGAAGTGTGGCTTCTTGTTGGCGCCAACTGAATCTCAAGATCGGTGAACCGACTGATATTTTCGACAAAGAATTTGTTGATTTCCATTGCAATGCCCTTTGAGGGTCAGCCGGATTAAAGAATTTGACGAGCATTATGTCATCCCCTGCCCAAGATTGATCTGGTGCAGTTTAGATACATCCATTCCAATCGCTCATCTTTGAAAAATAGTTACCGCACATGTCACGTAATCTAGCTGCGCAAAGGCCTTCAATGCCGTCGGAGATTTCCTTCAAATCGCGGCGGCGTTGATGAACTGGTAGCTTGAGTCGTATGCCGATAACCTCATCGGGCCGCTGCAAAATCAGCGGTCGGATGTGGAAGTCCGGTTTCAGACTCATTCACCAAGCCTCATAAAGCGCATGGCGACATCTTTTATGTCAACATCGCGGCCTTATGGTGGCTGTACGCGGGAGCGCTTTCGAGTGCGCCGGGTTCGGGTGATTGGCTCGGTCTTCCACACCTGCGTACAGCTACCACCCTCATGTGGAAGTGAGATGGGTAGCGTTTTTTACAATCCCATCGGAGTTACACCCATGAAGAAAACGGATTTCGAATCACCTGACATTTCCACCGAATCAACCAAACCCCGTTACATCCCCATCACCGGCATCGACTGCCAGATCCCCTGTCTCCTGATCGACCGAGAAGCTCCGGTAGATGTACTCCACGGCACCGCCGCCTACCGCTTGCGCAGCGTGACGCAGTTGTTGGAAACACTTTCATTGAGCGACGGCACCGGCCACGACGCGTTACTGTTGCAGGACTTCGCCCGTGTACTGGCAATCCCTCTGCGCGACAGCTGCGACCTGATGGATGTACTGGGCTGGAAGCTACAGGCGTAGTTTTCAATCCCCCAAACAAAAACGGGCGACCTTCTCAGGTCGCCCGTTTTTTATGGCGTGATTACCGGGTCAACTCACCCAGAATCCTGTGCGCAATCTTCACCCGCTCTCCATTCGGATAATTGCGGTTCGCCAGAATCACGATCCCGACTTTCTTCGACGGTACAAACGCGACATACGCACCGTAGCCAGCGGTGGAGCCAGTCTTGTTCAACAGCACGTTCGCCAGTTCTGGCTGTGGCGGATTCAGCCATTTGACCTTGTGCGCCTCCATGGCCATTGGCGTCGAGTTGCCGTCCAGCAGGCGGTCGAGGCTGATCGGGTAGGTGTAGCGTTCCCAGCCCAGGCCCTGGGTCATGTCGCCGACGGTGTAGTAGCCGGTGTGGGTGAGGGCGATGGCTTGTTGCAGAGGTGTTTCGAGTTTGGCGGTGTTGAGGTTGGCCTGGACGTATTGCAGCAGGTCGGCGGCGCTGGTTTTTACGCCGTAGGCTTCGGAATCGAGGGCGCCGGGGCTGACTCGAATCGGTTTGTTGTTCTTGTCATAGCCCTGGGCGTAGAGCTTTCGTTCAGACGCCGGCACTGACAGGAAGGTGTGCTTGAGCCCGAGTTTCGGCAGCAGGGTTTCGGTCATGACCTGATTGAACGGCTGGCCGAGGCTTTTTGCGGCCAGGTAACCGAACAGACCAATGCTTGGATTGGAATACAGGCGCTGGCTGCCGGCCGGAAAGGTCGGTTTCCACTGTTGGTAATAGCCGAGCATCTTGTCGGAAGAGTCCGCAGCATCCGGGAATTGCAGCGGCAGACCCCCGGCGCTGTACGTGCCCAGTTGCAGCAGGCTGATGTGGTCGAAGGCGCTGCCTTTGAGTTCGGGCCAGTGCTGGCTGGCCTTGTCGGAGAATTGCAGTTTGCCGCTGGCCTGGGCGTACGCGGCGAGGGTCGCGGTGAAGGTTTTGCTCACCGAACCGATTTCGAACAGGGTGTTTTCACTTACCGCTTGCCCGGTGCTTTTGTCGGCGACACCGTAATTAAAGTAATGCGCCTTGCCATCGACTGTCACGGCCACGGCGAGACCTGCGATGTCCTGTTGCTGCATGACCGGGGTCACGGTGGCCTTGACCAGCGCCTGCAACTGATCGTCGGTTGGCGGGGCGGCCAAGCAAGTGGCGGTGCTGAAGAAAAGTCCGAAAGCGCTGTAGGACTTGAATTTGTTCAGGTTGATCGAAGACATGCTTGAACCACTCTCCATGAGTGTTGATGGTGTTATCCCGCTACACTGCGAGCGTTTTCCGTCGGGGCGGCTGATCGGCGCCGCCAAATCTAGGCAGTCCGGCGTCTTTCGACAAACGATGAAAACTCGGACGAGCCATTAGAAAAATTTGGGACTTGGCATGATTCGACCTCAATTGCCTTTGAATGCATTGCGCGCCTTCGAGGCCTCTGCGCGTCATTTGAGCTTCACCCGCGCCGCCGTGGAGTTGTGTGTAACTCAGGCGGCCGTCAGCCATCAGGTCAAAAGCCTGGAGGCGCAACTCGGCGTGATTCTGTTCAAACGCCTGCCCCGTGGGCTGATGCTGACCGGCGAGGGCGAAACCCTGCTGCCGGTGCTGACCACGTCGTTTGATCATATCGCGCAGATGCTCGAGCGTCTGGCGGGCGGGCAATATCGGGAAATGCTCACGGTCGGCGCGGTGGGCACCTTCGCGGTGGGATGGCTGTTGCCGAGGCTGGCAGACTTTCAGGCGAAACATCCGCTCATAGATTTGCGACTGTCGACCAACAACAACCGGGTGGACGTCGCCGCCGAAGGGCTGGATTACGCGATCCGCTTCGGTGCCGGGGCATGGCACGGTATCGAGGCGACCCGTTTGCTGGAGGCGCCATTGTCGGTGCTCTGCGTGCCGGAAATCGCCCGGCAACTGCACACGCCGGGGGATCTTCTGCAGCACCGTTTGCTGCGCTCCTATCGCACCGATGAGTGGCCGGAATGGTTTCACGCGGCGGGTCTGGCGACCCATGCCGCGCCGCCCCAGAGCATCGTGTTCGACTCGTCGCTGGCGATGATGGAAGCGGCGTTGCAGGGCGGCGGGGTGGCACTGGCGCCGCCGTTGATGTTTGCCCGACAACTGGCGGCGGACCTGATCCGCCAACCCTTTGCCATCGAAATCACCACCGGCAGCTATTGGCTGACGCGCTTGCAGTCACGGCCGGAGACGTCGGCGATGGCTTCGTTCAGACACTGGTTGCTGGAGGCTGCGCAGGCCTAGCGCACCAGGCACGGCTTCTTGTTATCAAACGTCCAGCCCGGAATCAGAAACTGCATCGCCACGCTGTCATCCCGCGCGCCGAGTCCCATGCCTTTATAGAGTTCGTGGGCCTTGGCCACCTGATCCATGTCCAGTTCCACGCCCAGCCCCGGTTTCTTCGGCACTTGCACGCAGCCGTCGACGATTTGCAGCGGCGCCTTGGTCAGGCGCTGGCCGTCCTGCCAGATCCAGTGGGTGTCGATCGCGGTGATGTCGCCCGGTGCGGCGGCCGCGACGTGGGTGAACATCGCCAGGGAAATGTCGAAGTGGTTGTTGGAGTGCGAGCCCCAGGTCAGGCCCCATTCGTGGCACATCTGCGCCACGCGCACCGAACCCTGCATGGTCCAGAAGTGCGGGTCGGCCAGCGGAATGTCGACCGACTGCAACTGGATCGCATGGCCCATTTCGCGCCAGTCGGTGGCGATCATGTTGGTGGCGGTTTTCAGCCCGGTGGCCCGACGGAATTCAGCCATCACTTCACGGCCCGAATAACCGCTTTCTGCACCGCACGGGTCTTCGGCGTAAGCGAGTACATGATGCTGGTCGCGGCACAGACGGATCGCTTCTTTCAATGACCACGCGCCGTTCGGATCGAGGGTAATGCGGGCGTCGGGGAAGCGTTCGGCCAGTGCGGTCACCGCTTCGATTTCCGCATCGCCGCTGAGTACGCCGCCCTTGAGCTTGAAGTCCTTGAAGCCATAACGCGCGTGCGCAGCCTCGGCCAGACGCACCACGGCGTCGGCGGTCATGGCTTTCTCGTGACGCACGCGGAACCAGTCGTTGTCGGCATCCGGTTCGCTGCGGTAGGCGAGGTCGGTTTCCCGGCGATCGCCCACGTAGAACAGGTAGCCAAGCATCTTCACTTCATCACGTTGCTGACCTTCGCCGAGCAATGCGGCCACCGGCACGTCGAGGTGCTGGCCGAGCAGGTCGAGCAGGGCGGCTTCGAGCCCGGTGACGGCGTGAATGGTGATGCGCAGGTCGAAGGTCTGCAGGCCACGGCCGCCGGCATCACGGTCAGCGAACGTCTGGCGAACCTGGTTGAGGATCTTCTGATACGTGCCAATCGGGCTGCCGACCACCAAGTTGCGGGCGTCTTCGAGGGTCTGGCGGATGCGTTCGCCGCCGGGCACTTCGCCGACGCCGGTATGGCCGGCGTTGTCCTTGAGGATGACGATGTTGCGGGTGAAAAACGGCCCGTGGGCGCCGCTCAGGTTGAGCAGCATGCCGTCGTGGCCAGCCACCGGAATGACTTGCATCTCGGTGATGATCGGGGCTTTGGCGATGTCGTGTGCGGTCATTTGGGATTGTCCTTTCAAGCGTGTTTCGGCGCGGCATCGGCCACGGCGATGTCAGGTGCGGATTTGGGTGTCATACGGGCGGCGAACACGATGATCGCGGCAATGATCGAGGTTGCGGCCAGACCATAGAGGCCGCCCTGGATCGAACCGGTGTGTTGTTCCAGCAAGCCGAAAGTGGTGGGAGCGACGAAGCCGCCGAGGTTGCCCACCGAGTTGATCAGCGCGATCACGGCAGCGGCGATCCGCGCATCGAGATAGGCCTGCGGGATCGGCCAGAACAGCGAAGACGCGGATTTGAAACCCAGTGCGGCAAAGCAGATCGCGACGAAGGCAAAGATCGGCCCGCCGGTGGTGGACATGAACATCCCCGCGGCGGCGATCAGCAATGCAGTGGCGACCCACGCCTGCTGGTGTTTCCACCTCGCCGAGAATGAGGCGAACGCATACATGCCGATGATCGACAGCAGCCACGGAATCGAGTTGAACAGGCCGACCTGGAAGTCGCTCATCTCGCCCATTTTCTTGATGATGCTCGGCAGCCAGAACGTTGCGGCGTAGATCGTCAATTGAATGAAGAAGTAGATCAGGCAGAACAGGATGATCTGGCGATCCTTGAGCAGTTTGCCCAGCGACGGCCGGATCGGGGTCGCGGCTTCGCGGGCCTTCTGCTCATCGTCGATGGCTTTGACCAGCGCATCCTGCTCGGCGCGGGTCAGCCACTTGGCATCGTGGGGTTTGGCGTCGAGCCAGAACCAGACGAACACGCACAGGCCGACCGAGAACATCCCCTCAATGAAATACATCCACTGCCAGCCGTGCATGCCCAGACCTTCGATCTGCAGCAACAGGCCGGACAACGGGCCGGAAATCAGCGAGGCCACGGCCGAACCGCTCAAGAAAATTGCAATCGCCTTGCCGCGCTCGGCCCCCGGCAACCAGCGGGTGAAATAGTAGATCACCCCGGGAAAGAACCCGGCCTCGGCCACGCCGAGCAGAAATCGCAGGATGTAGAAGTGGGTTTCGTTCTGGATGAACGCCATGCCGGCGGCGACCAGGCCCCAGGTGAGCATGATGCGGGTCAGCCAGATTCGCGCGCCGACCTTTTGCAGCAACATGTTGGAAGGGACTTCGAACAGCGCGTAACCGATGAAGAACAGACCGGCACCGAAACCGTAGGCCGCGGCACCGATGCCGAGGTCGTGTTCCATGTGGGTACGGACGAAGCCGATGTTCACCCGGTCAATGTAATTGACGATGAACATGATGACGAACAGCGGCAGGACGTGGCGTTTGACTTTGGCAATGGCGGAGGACAGCACGGAATCGGCGCCCTCGTTCATCCCGGCAATGGATGATTTCACTTGGTTTTCTCCCACTCGTTATTTTTATGCGGGGTGTGTCTGGTGTTGCGTTGTTGATAGACATCATACAACTAGATTTTTTTGTCCTACAAGCGGGAGTGCTCAATCAAATTTGTCTACGGGAAAGGGTTTTTATGCTTTTTCAGATTTTATGCGCCGCGTTTGTTGGCTTTTGTAGGGGGTTTGGCACGCGTAGTAGAGCGTTTTGTTCCATTGCAAGTGGGGCGACTGCTCGGCGCAGTGGAAGATTTTCTAGCTAAAATTGAGTGTTGTCATACAAGTTAGATCCCGGAATTCATAGGAGCTCATACAAGTCATTGCCACCAGTGCTACGATCGGTTTGCCCCGATCACCGGAACCGACCATGCAAGACGACTTCGACGCCCCCGCCCGTAAACGCGCGCACAACCTGGCCCACGACCTGGTGGAAAAACTGACCCAGAGCATCCTGCTCGGTCAGATGCTGCCCGGTGACAAGTTGCCGTCGGAAAACTCGATCGTTCAGGAACACGGCGTCAGCCGCACCGTCGTGCGTGAGGCGATTTCAAAATTGCAGGCGTCAGGGCTGGTGGAGACGCGACACGGTATCGGCACCTTCGTGATCGAACGCGCGCCGGAGCAGGGGCTGCGGCTGAATGTCGACACCGCGCTGGGGGTGCGCAGCATTCTCGAGCTGCGCATGGGCCTGGAGACGCAAGCAGCGGCACTGGCCGCGCAGCGCCGCACCGAGCAACAACTGATGCAGATGCGTCAGGCGCTGGACGACTATCAGCGTCTATTGGCCAATAACGACAGCTGCGTCGAAGCCGACCGGCGCTTCCACTTGCTGATTGCCGAAGCCACCGGCAATGTCTGCTTCACCGAAATCATGCAACACCTTGGCAGCGCGATGATCCCGCGCACCCGGGTCAATGCGGCCGAGCGCGGCGCGGTGGATTTGAGCAAGCTCGGGCAACTGGCGAATCTTGAGCATGAGGCGATCTTCAACGCCATCAAACGTCAGGACGCGGACGCGGCGCGCGCGGCAATGTGGTTGCACCTGACCAACAGTCGAGACCGGTTTTCAGCCACGAGCTGAATGCCGCTGGTCTGTTCGATAGCACGCCCGGTGCGGCGGCACTTCCAACGAGTACGACCCGGATCTTCCGGGCCTCATGCCCTGAGGTGCAATCATGGCTGACGATACGCTGTTTCAGGGAGGCACGGCCCCAACCGACCCTACCCGCAAAGTCCCCGGTACGGATGAGCCGACGCTGGCCGATCACGAGATGCCGCCGGGCGTCATGCCCGGGCGCGACCCGTTGAGCGATGCCGATCGGCCGGAAGACTGGAAGGATCCGTCGTCCGATGAAGACATACCGCCGGCTGATGAGCCGACACCGCTGTCCGATGACAGGCGCTGAACAAAACCCGGCTGATTGCCGGGTTTTTTTGATGCTTTTAAACAGCGCCGAGATCGCGCATCAACAACCCAAACCGCAAATCCACCGCATCCGGAATCGGCAGATACACCGTATGCCCGTCCCCCGGCGCCACGTCGATGGCTTCACCTTTCAGGTTCTGCAATTCATGCAGATCAAAGTGGAAATTGCCCTTGGGCGTCATCAGTTCCAAGTGATCGCCCAGTGCAAAACGGTTCTTAACCTTGACCTCGGCCAGACGATCCCGACGTTCGCCGGTCAACTCGCCCACAAACTGCTGACGCTCCGACACCGAGCTGCCGTTCTGATAGTTCTGGTATTCGTCATGCACATGCCGGCGCAGGAAGCCTTCGGTGTAGCCGCGCTGGGCGAGGGATTCCAGATCGGTCATCAGGCTGCGGTCGAATTCGCGACCGGCCACAGCATCGTCGATAGCCCGGCGATAGACCTGGGTGGTGCGCGCGCAATAGAAGTGCGATTTGGTCCGGCCTTCGATCTTCAGTGAGTGCACGCCCATGCGGGTCAGGCGCTCGACGTGCTGCACCGCGCGCAGGTCCTTGGCGTTCATGATGTAGGTGCCGTGCTCGTCTTCGAAGGCCGGCATCAGCTCGCCGGGGCGGTTGGCTTCCTGCAACAGGAACACCTGATCGGTGGGGGCGCCGAGGCCGAGGGTCGGTTGCGGTTCGAAGGTCTGCACGATTTCGCCGAGCTGGTTTTCGCTGGCCTCCTGCGCCGAGTATTTCCAGCGGCAGGCGTTGGTGCAGGTGCCCTGATTGGCGTCGCGTTTGTTCATGTAACCCGAGAGCAGGCAGCGGCCGGAATAGGCCATGCACAGCGCGCCGTGGACGAACACTTCCAGTTCCATGCCGGGCACTTGCTCGCGGATTTCGCCGATCTCTTCCAGCGACAATTCACGGGACAGGATGATCCGACTCAAGCCCTGCTGTTGCCAGAATTCGACACTCGCCCAGTTCACCGTGTTGGCCTGCACCGAGAGGTGGATTGGCATCTGCGGGAAGTGCCGGCGCACCAGCATGATCAGGCCGGGGTCGGACATGATCAGCGCGTCCGGCGCCATCTCGATCACCGGCGCCAGGTCCTTGAGGAAGGTCTTCAGTTTGGCGTTGTGCGGCGCGATGTTGACCACCACGTAGAAGCGCTTGCCCTGGGCCTGGGCTTCACGAATGCCAAGCGCCAGGTTGGCATGATCGAACTCGTTGTTGCGCACCCGCAGGCTGTAGCGTGGCTGGCCGGCGTACACCGCATCGGCCCCATAGGCGAAGGCGTAACGCATGTTTTTCAGGGTGCCGGCGGGGGCGAGCAGTTCGGGGGTGAAGGAGGTCGTCATGGCGGCGTCGGTCGCAAAAGCGCGGCAGGGTAGAGCAGTTGCGCCGAGGGTTTATTGATCTGGATCTATGCTCAATGAAGAAACAGGGCACTCGCGCTGACGCTGGCTGACTAAACGGGACGGGCGCGGGTGGCGCCTGACTGACCTGGACCGGACATGAACCAAAAGAGTCTGCAATTCAAATCCCTCACCGTGCTGTTGTTTCTGGTGACGGTCGCCTTCATCTGGATCCTGCTGCCGTTCTACGGTGCGGTGTTCTGGGCGGTGATCCTCGGCATCCTGTTCGCACCGATGCAGCGCCAGTTGCAACTGAAATTCGGCTGGCAACGCAACCTCACATCACTGTGTACCTTGAGCATCTGCCTGGTGATCGCGATTTTGCCGGTGATCGTCCTCAGTGTGCTGCTGGTGCAGGAAGGGGCGACGCTCTACGACAATATCGAAAGCGGCAAGCTCGATATCGGCGCTTATCTGGCGCAGTTCAAGCACAGCCTGCCGCCTTACTTTCAGCACCTGCTCGACCGCTTCGGCATGGGCGAGCTCAATGCCTTGCGCGAGAAGATCGTCAAGACCGCCATGCAGGGCAGTCAAGCGCTGGCGAGCCAGGCATTCAGTTTCGGCCAGGGCACGTTCGAGTTCGTGGTGAGTTTTTTCATCATGCTGTACTTGCTGTTTTTCTTTCTGCGCGACGGCGCCGAACTGGCGCGCAAGGTGCGCACAGCGATACCGCTGGAGGAGCATCACAAGCGTCGCTTGCAGTTGAAGTTCAATCGCGTGGTACGCGCCACGGTGAAGGGCAATCTGCTGGTGGCGATCACGCAGGGTGCGCTGGGCGGGGCGATTTTCTGGTTTCTCGACATTCCCAGTGCGTTGCTCTGGGCGGTATTGATGGCGTTTCTGTCGTTGCTGCCGGCGGTGGGGGCGGGGATTGTCTGGGTGCCGGTCGCGGTTTACTTCCTGCTCAGCGGGATGATCTGGCAGGGCGTGGTGCTGGGGCTGTTCGGGGTGTTCGTGATCGGTCTGGTGGACAACCTGCTGCGCCCGATCCTGGTGGGCAAGGACACACGGATGCCGGACTACATGATCCTGATCTCGACCCTGGGCGGATTGGCGGTGTTCGGGCTGAACGGCTTTGTGATCGGGCCGCTGATCGCGGCTCTGTTCATGTCGAGCTGGGCGTTGTTCATCGAAAGCAAACCGAAAGTGCAGCTGCCTTAAGCCTTGAACGGGCCGCTGAGCAGTTGTTGCGACAGCGCTTGAGCCGCCGGCAAGGACGTGAGCGGGCCGCTGACCGGCTCGCCGTCGCGCACCAGATACCAGCAGGCGAGCAGCCCCAGCTCTCTGAGCGATGCGGGAACGGCGCTGCCGACAACGGACATGATTTGAACCTGAGCCATGAAAAGTACCTCCATCAATCTGTGGAGCTACCTTAGGGAATTGGCCGTTTCAGGGACAATCAACGCTTTCGATAGTGGTCATTGACGCCGCTGAGGGCTGGCTCAATCCACCACTTGATCGAGCATGTGCACGATCTCGTGTTCGTTGAGAAAACCCTTGCGCACCAGGTTTTCCGCCAGCAACGAGAGAAACTTCGCCGTGCGGTGGCCTTCCAGGTGCTTGAGTTCGGTCAGGGCGTTGTAGACCTTGCTCGAGGTACATAAACCGACGATGCGGTGCGGATTCTGTGTAGGCATTCAAGTCGTCCTTGTTGTTATCAACCTGTTGTTTGCGGACGGATTCAGAGTGCGGTTCCGTCATGACAAATAGATGACCGTTTGTGTGTTGCCCCCGACGGTCGAGTCCATCATGCCGACTTTAACGGTTCAAACTGTCCCCACAGCGACCTTGGCGAGATTTTTTCAGACCTTGGCCGACGGACGGTTGGCTTTTCCGCCGGCAATAATATGCGCGCAATAAAAAGTCCCGCTAACAAGCGGGGCCCTTGTGTGCCGGTTACCAGCGCGGGCCACCGTAGTAGTGTGGCCGGCCGTAATAACCACGCGGCGGGCCGTAATACACCGGGGCCGGTTGGACGTAGACCGGTTGCTGCACATAGACCGGGGCCGGCTGGTAGTAGACCGGTGGCGGCGGTTGCTGCACGTAGACCGGGGCCGGTTGAGCGTAAACAGGCTGCTGGACGTACACCGGCCGATCCTGATTGATGAGCGCCGAGCCGATGATGGCCGAGCCGACGATCGCACCAAATACCGCCGGGCCCTGCCAGCCACCGCCGTGGGCTTCTGCCTGACCCGTGATCGCGAATGCACCAATCAACAAGGCCACGATGGGGAGTTTACGAATCATGATAATTCCTCGGTTCTTCGACCCGGCGTCCGAACCTGCAACAGGCCCGGAATGGCGCGGGGATACTTCTAAGACAGCAACATTTTGAAAAACAGCACGGCCGCCAGGTAAATTTTGTGTAAGGTCTGTACCGGTTTGTTTACCGAGCTTGCGGCATCGACTGTGATGCCCGGAACAGACCGCCTTATGATCGTTCAGAACCCGATGGCCTGGCTAATCCCGTCCATCCGAAAGTGCATACGAAGGAGCCTCCCATGCAGATGAACCCCAACAAAGACACCCAATTGTGCATGTCCCTGTCTGGGCGTCCCGGGAATTTCGGTCTGCGGTTTCACAACCATTTGTATGAACAACTGGGCCTGAATTTCTACTATAAGGCGTTCAGCAGCCAGGACCTGCCCGGTGCGGTCGGCGGGATCCGCGCGCTGGGGATTCGCGGTTGCGGCGTGTCGATGCCGTTCAAGGAAGCGAGCATTGCGCTGGTTGATGAACTGGACGCCTCGGCGGCGGCGATCCAGTCGATCAACACCATCGTCAACACCAACGGCCATCTCAAGGCCTACAACACCGATTACATCGCCATCGCCCAGTTGCTGGAAACCCACGCGGTGCCGAAGGACTCGACTTTCGCCCTGCGCGGCAGCGGCGGCATGGCCAAGGCTGTGGCCAGTGCCTTGCGCGATGGCGGTTACAAAAATGGTTTGATCGTCGCTCGCAACGAGCGCGCCGGGCGTGCGCTGGCGGACTCCCTGGGGTATCGCTGGCAGGCGGAACTGGGCGACGAGCGCCCGCAGATGCTGATCAACGTGACCCCTGTCGGCATGGACGGTGGCCCGGAAGCGGGTCAACTGTCGTTTGAGGTGGATGTGATCAAGTCTGCCGACACCGTGTTCGATGTGGTGGCGATCCCCTCGGAAACCCCGCTGATCGTGCGCGGTCGTGCCGAAGGTAAAAAGGTGATCACCGGGCTGGAAGTCATCGCGATCCAGGCGCTGGAGCAGTTCGTGCTGTACACCGGCGTGCGGCCGACGGTCGAGCAGTTCGATGCGGCGGTGGCGTTTGCCCGCAGTTGATGGCGCCTGAGCAACGGCATATCCGCCCGAATTTGCCGTTGCCTATACTGCCGGATCAGCAAGCACAGACTTGCCCATCACAAAAGCCGAGGCTTGCATGCATCCGCCCATTCTCAACCTGAATGACGTCGAACTCGAACCGCTTCCCGAATCATTGGCCCCCGAGGGCGAAACCGCCGGGCGTTATCAGCAACGGTTCGCCCGGGTCGGCCAGCAATTGGGCGCGCAAAAGCTCGGATATCGCCTGTATGCGCTACCGCCGGGCATGCGTGGCAGTCCGTTTCACAGCCATCGGGTGAATGAGGAAATGTTTTACGTGGTGGCCGGGGAAGGGGAAGTGCGCCTCGGCGCCGAGCGTTTCCCGATTCGCGCCGGCGACGTGATCGCCTGCCCACCGGGCGGCCCGGAAGCGGCGCATCAGATCATCAACACCAGTGCTGCGGAACTGCGCTATCTGGCGGTCAGCACCCAGCAGCAACCGGAAATCTGCGAGTACCCGGATTCCAACAAATACGCAGTGATGGACAACTTCAGCGTCGATGCCGAAGGCAATCCCTCGGGCTTCGTGGCGGTGGCGCGGCAGGCGGACGGGGTGGATTACTGGGACGGCGAATAACACCGTCCCCGGTGCACTTATTCTTCGAGACGGGCCAGACGCTCTTCGAGCGCCGCAATCCGCGCTTCCAGCTCTTCGATGCGCTCCACTGACACGCCGCTGGCAGCGCCGCGATCACTCTGGTTCTGCCGCGCCGCGATAATCGCCTCGATGTCCGCCGGATCGCCCAGCGCGTGGGTATAACGATCTTCGCGCTGGCCGGCCTGACGTGGAATCAACACCGCCAGGTCCCGGGCGATCAGGCGTTCCAGCTGATGCACCACTTGTTCGGCGTCTTCAAACTCATGCATGCGACCGCTGCGGGTCAGCAGTTCGTTGACGGTCTGCGGGCCGCGCAGGAACATCAACCCGGTCAGGATCAATTGCGCCGGCACCAGCTCCAGTGCCTTGTCGACCTTGTGCTCCCAGCGGTCGGCGCGGCTGCCCATCACCAGTTTGGTGAAGCCGCGGCTTTCGAGGGCGCGCAGGCTCTGGCCGACCTGGCCCTGAGTCAGGTTCATCACTGGCTCCCGGCTGGTTTTCTGGTTGCAGGCCAGCACCAGTGCGTTGAGGGTCAACGGGTAGCTTTCCGGGCTGGTAGCCTGTTTCTCGATCAACGAGCCCAGAATGCGGATTTCCGTGGCGTTGAGCCGTGGTTCGTCGGGGCGGGTTTCAAATTCTGTGGTCATCGCGCGTTCCCTCTGCAGTCGAAGGCGCCTAGCCTAATCCTTGCTGGATAAAAGACAAGCCGCGCCGCCCGCGAGCATGGCTATAATCGCCCCCACGATTCACCCAGCCACCACGTGAGACTGCCATGACCATTTCCCTGTACGCCGCATCCGTCCCGGTTTTTCAACAAATGCTCAACGCCGTGAGCGATGTGCTGAAAAAGGCTGAAGCCCACGCCACCGAGAAAAACATCGACCCGAACGCCTTCCTGCAAGCGCGTCTGTACCCGGACATGTTCCCGCTGGTGCGTCAGGTGCAGATCGCCGTGGACTTCGCCAAAGGCGTTTCCTCGCGTCTGGCCGAAATCGAAATTCCGAAATATGACGACACCGAAACCACCTTCGCCGAGCTGCAAGCGCTGATCGCCAAGGTTCTGGCCTTCATCGGCGAGATCAAGCCAGAGCAAATCAATGGCAAGGAAGGCATCGAGATCGTGACTCGCCCGGGCACCCCGAAAGAGAAGCGCTTCAGCGGCCAGGCTTATCTGCTGAGCTACGGTCTGCCGCAGTTCTTCTTCCACGTCACCACCACCTACGCACTGCTGCGTCACAACGGGGTGGAAGTGGGCAAGCGCGATTACATGGGCGCGTTCTAAAACGTTCTGCAACAAAAAGCCCGCCAAGGTTTGCGCCTTGGCGGGCTTTTTGTTGCGCTGGTTTTTTACGCCGGGCGCTGGGCTTTCTGCTCTTCGCCCAGGCACGCGGCGGCGGTGAACAGCACGTCGGTGGAGGAGTTCAGCGCCGTTTCGGCCGAATCCTGCAGCACGCCGATGATGAAACCGACGGCCACCACCTGCATGGCGATTTCGCTCGGGATGCCGAACAGGCTGCACGCCAGCGGGATCAACAGCAGCGAACCACCGGCCACGCCCGAGGCACCGCAGGCGCAGATCGCAGCGACGACGCTGAGCAGGATCGCGGTCGGGATGTCCACGGCGATACCCAAGGTGTGCACGGCGGCGAGGGTCAGCACGGTGATGGTGATCGCCGCGCCGGCCATGTTGATGGTGGCGCCGAGCGGGATCGATACCGAATAGGTGTCTTCATGCAGGCCCAGGCGCTTGCTCAGTTCCAGATTGACCGGAATGTTCGCCGCCGAGCTGCGGGTGAAAAACGCAGTGATGCCGCTTTCACGCAGGCACTGGAGCGTCAGCGGGTACGGGTTGCGGCGCAGCTTCCAGAACACGATCAGCGGGTTCATCACCAGCGCCACGAACAGCATGCAGCCGAGCAGTACCGCCAGCAGGTGCGCATAACCGATCAATGCGCCAAACCCGGAGGTGGCCAGGGTCGACGCTACCAGACCGAAAATGCCCAGCGGTGCGAAGCGAATCACCACCCGGACAATCAGCGTCACGCCGTTGGACAGATCACCCAGCACCTCGCGGGTGGTGTCGCCGGCGTGGCGGATCGCCACGCCCATGCCGATGGCCCAGGCCAGAATGCCGATGAAGTTGGCGTTCATCAGTGCGCTCACCGGGTTGTCGACCACGCTCAGCAACAGGCTTTGCAGCACTTCACTGATGCCGCCCGGCGCGCTTACAGCGATATTGTCGGTGGACAGCACCAGATGCGACGGGAACATCATGCTGGCAATCACCGCGACCACGGCAGCGGCGAAGGTGCCCAGCAGATACAGGAACAGAATCGGCCGGATGTGAGTTTCCTGGCCGTGCTTGTGGTTGGCGATCGACGCCATGACCAGCACGAACACCAGGATCGGCGCCACGGCTTTCAGGGCCGAGACGAACACTTTGCCGATGAAGGCCGTGCCTTTGGCCGCTTCCGGCGCGAACAGCGCGAGGGCGATGCCGGCAATCAGGCCGATCAGGATCTGGGTGACCAGGCTGAGGCTTTTAAGACGTTGCAATAGAGAAGGGGATGAAGCGGTCATGAACGGCATCTCTGTTTTTATAGGGTGCAAGGTTGCGTGATCCGGGCGATTGATCGGGGGCAGGCCACGGACGCAAACCGAAAGGACTGACGCGCCAGCCACGCCGTTAAACGGGTGGTTGAACAGGGTGTACGTTTTGCAGGGCGCGGACTTTATCACAGGGTCGTCCGATTCCTTCAGGCCTGTGACGATCTGCCACCGGATCCATCTACAACTTAGACAGGTTTGTGCAAGTCACTCGGGAAACACTCTGTTAAGATTGCGCATCCTTATTTTCAAGTTCTGCCAGCGGGCCCTCGGGTCAACGCTGGTGTCGTCGTTTTGCTGGAGTTCCTCATGCTGTTGCCCATCCTTCTGTTGTCTGCCGCCGGGTTTACGGTGCTGACCACGGAGTTCGTCATCGTCGGTCTGCTGCCGGCGATTGCCCGCGATCTTGCTGTCACCATCCCGCAAGCCGGGCTGCTGGTGACGCTGTTCGCTTTTACCGTGGCCATGTTCGGTCCTTTCTTGACCGCGTATTTCGCCCGCTTCGAGCGACGCAAGCTGTTCATCACCATCCTGATCATGTTCGGCCTGGCCAATACCGTGGCGGCATTGGCGCCGAACATCTGGGTGATGGCCATTGCCCGGTTGATCCCGGCGTTGGGGTTGCCGGTGTTCTGGGCGCTGGCCAGCGAAACGGCGGTGGATATCGTCGGCCCGGACTTCGCCGGTCGCGCGATCGCCAAGATCGGCTTCGGCATTGTCTGCGCCACCGTGTTCGGCATTCCGGTCGGCACGCTGATTTCCGATGCGTTCGGCTGGCGCAGTGCGTTCGCCATTCTGGCGGTGATTGCATTCGCCAAGGCGTTGCTGCTGTTTGTCTACCTGCCGAAAACCAGCCTGCACCAGCATCAGGTCAGTTTCGCTTCGCAGTTCAAGATCCTGCGCAGCCCGTTGATGCTGGGTCATGTGCTGCTGTCGATCCTGGTGTTCAGCGGCATGTTCACCGCCTACACCTATCTGGCGGATATTCTCGAAAGGCTGGCCGGCTTCAATGGCACCGTGGTCGGCTGGTGCCTGATGGGCTTTGGCGCGGTCGGCCTGATCGGCAACTCGCTGGGCGGTCGTGCGGTGGATCGTCATCCGCTGATGGCTTCGGTGATGTTCTGCGCGTTCATGATTCCGGGGATGGTGGCGCTGGTGCCGAACATCAATTCGTCGCTGGGTCTGGCGGCGGCGATGGGCATCTGGGGCGTGACCCAGGCGGCGCTGTTTCTGGTCAGCCACGTGCGCTTGATGAAAGCGGCTCCTGAAGCGCCGGCCTTCGCCGCGTCGCTGAACATCGCCGGGGCCAACCTCGGGATTGGTCTGGGCGCGATCATTGGCGGTCGGGTGATTGACAGCGCCGGCCTGGGTTTTGTGGGTTTCGCCGCTGCCGGGTTCATTCTGCTGTCGATTTTCCTCGCCATGGTGCTGATGGTGCTCAAGCCGCGCGACGTCTGCGCGCCGGCTTAAAACGCTGTAAACAGCTCGCGTCGGGCACCTTCGGTAATCGCTTTGATGCCGGGGTGCTTGACCTTGCGCTCCACCGAGATCGCGTAGAACGACTCGCTCACCGCATCGGTCTGGCCGATCAACTCGACGCCGTACTGGCGCTTCACCTCATCGGCAATCACGCTCGGGCCGATGAAAATCCCGCTGCCGGACTGGCCGAACGCCTGCATCAAGGCGCTGTCATCGAACTCCCCGACAATCCTCGGCTGAATCTGCTGCTCGGCGAACCAGCGCTGTAAACGGGTGCGCACCACGGTTTCCGCGCCGGGGATCAACAGCGGAGCACCGTGCAGGCTGCGGGGAAAATCCTGACCGTATTGCGCGGCCAGTTCGGCGGTGGCAAAGAAACTGATCCCGCATTCTCCTAGCTTCTGGCTGTAGCCCTTGATGTCCAGGTGCGAGGGCATCGGGCTGTCGGAAATCACCAGGTCCAGGCGCTGGATTGCCAGGTCCGCCAGTAACCGCTCGAGTTTGTCTTCGCGACAGGTGATGCGCAGTGGCTCGCTCAACTCCATGGTCGGCGCGATCAGGCGATAGACAATGGATTTGGGCACCACGTCCGCCACGCCGACCCGAAACAGGATCTGCTGCTCATTGGGCTGGGCGCGCAGCATCAGCTCCAGTTCACCGCCGAGCTGGAACATCTGTTCGGCGTAGGGCAGGGCCTGACGCCCGGCCTCGGTGAGTTCCAATTGCCGTCCGACCCGTTGAAACAACTCGATACCGTAGGTTTGTTCGAGCAGGGAAATCTGCCCGCTGATGGTCTGCGGCGTCAGGTTCAGTTGCTCGCACGCGCGCACGATGCTGCCGGTCTTGGCCACCACCCAGAAGTAATGCAGTTGTCGGTAATTGAGCATGGGGTTCGGTCCGTCCAATACAGTTCGTATAAATCGAAGTATAGCCGCTAAAAATACGAATTTTCCTGAAGTGTTTGTCTCCCTAGAATGCCCAGCCATCGACGGCCGGTCTGTACCGCTCTGTCAGTTCTATCGAGGGAAGCATCATGAAACTAAAAACTACGGGGCTGTTGATCGCGTCTTTACTGGTACTGGCCGGTTGCGACCAGGCCGAAAAGAGCGCCCAGCAACTGATGGGGCAGGCGGCTGAAGCGGCCAAGCAAGCCATCGATGACACGCACAAAGCCGCCGAGCAGGCGCTCAGCGATGCCACCGGCAATCTGATCAGCAAGAAAGAACCGAAAGACGACGAAGAAAAATCCGAATCGTCCTCCCAGGAAATCTAAACCGTCTTACACAGAGTCAGGACTGACCCATGGAATACCTGTTAGAACTCGCTTCCAGCCCGACCGCATGGATTGCTTTGGCCACACTCGTGGTGATGGAAATCGTGCTCGGCATCGATAACCTGATCTTCATCTCGATCCTGACCAACAAACTGCCCGAGCAGTACCGGCAGAAGGCCCGTCGTCTGGGGATCGGCATGGCGCTGATCATGCGTCTGGCCCTGTTGAGCACCATCGCGTTCATCGTTCAGCTGACCGCGCCGGTCATCGAGATCCTCGGCCACGCGTTCTCCTGGAAGGACATGATCCTGATCGCCGGCGGCCTGTTCCTGTTGTGGAAGGCGACGACAGAGATCCATCACAGCATGGACCCGGCACCGGAAGATCCGAAGACCGCGACGTCGAAGGTGACCCTGGGCTTCGCCGCCGCCATCGGGCAGATCCTGATGCTGGACATGGTGTTCTCGATCGACAGCATCATTACCGCTGTCGGCATGACCGAACACTTGCCGATCATGGTGATCGCGGTTGTTGTCTCGGTGCTGGTGATGCTGTTCGCAGCTGACCCGCTGGCCAAGTTCATCAACGATAACCCGACGGTGGTGATGCTGGCTCTGGGCTTCCTGATCATGATCGGCATGACGCTGATCGCCGAAGGCTTCGGCGCCCACGTACCGAAAGGTTACGTGTATGCCGCCATGGCGTTCTCGGCTGCGATTGAAGTGCTGAACATGATGTCGCGCCGCGCCAAGCAGAAGAAACTGACTGCCGAAGCGTAATCGCTGGAAAACCAAAGGCCGCCTGAACTTGCGAGAGTCCAGGCGGCCTTTTTGTTGGAGTCGGTTACGGAAAATCAGTGCGCGGTGGCGTGACGGGCGTCGTGTTTATCGATCTTCCTGTTCGGTGCAGGTTGAACCGGGTGGTGATGGCGGCGGGAAATCCGCAACACGCCCCACAGCATGGCGGCGGCAACGGCCAGCCAGCCGGCAATCAGCATTACGATGGTCATGGTCAGGCTCATCTGTGCCTCCTCTTTGCCCTGCGTCGGGCGCTCGCTCTTTGGCTCTTGTCTGAATGACAGTCTAGTCGCTGGTGTGTTTCAGGCTATTGACCAAAGGTCGGTGGTGACCAATCAGTTCGCTCTATGCAGCCGACGCATCTGCCGCTTTGGGCTATACCGCAGCGTGGCGCCGTCCTATGATCCTCGACCAAGCCGGAACACGATGACCGGTAACTGATCAAGAGAGTGACGATGGTGCAGCTATTTTCCCGGATTCGCGCGGCGCTGCTGGTGGCCGGTTGCGTGACAGCATTGGTGGGGTGTGCGGGCAGTGTGGCGCCGGAGGTCAAGCGCCTGCCGGAGCGGGTCGAGCTTAGTGGTACGTTCTATCGCGGTGAGGCCTATCAAAGCGGGCCGCAAGTGCTGGCCAGCCTGCTGTCGCAGCAGGGCATCGTGATCACCCCGGGTTTGCTGGAAAAACCGCTGCATTTGCCGGGCGCCGAGGACAAGTTGCAACAGAATCTGCAGAACCTTGCCCGTGAATACGGCATGGTCGTGTATCCGCTGGACAGCAACCTCTCGGCGCTGCTGACTCAGGTGGCGGCCGGGTATCCGGTGATGGTGCGTTTCAGCGAAGGTTCGGCGTTTTGGGCGGAGCCGCGTTACGCGATCCTGTCCGGCTACGATCGCTTGAAGCAGAAGGTGCTGCTGCGCGCCGGGATGAATCGCCGTGAATTGATGAGCTTCAGCTCGTTCGAGTCGGCCCTGGAAAAATCCGGCGGCTGGGCAGTGTTGATCCAGAAGCCGACGCAGATTCCGGCGGCGGTCGATCAACAGCGCTGGCTCAAGGCTGCCGACGCACTGGCGCAAGCCGGGCAGGAGCGGGAAGCGGCGCAGGCGAGGAAGGCGCTGGCGGCGCATTGAGGTTCCGTTCGTCGCCTGTCGGGCACCCTGGCGGAGGATGCGCTTCTGAACTGTAGCGTCCCGTGTTTTACGGGCCAGTTTCAGGAGGCGAATATGGCAATTCCAACTTCACCCAGCGGGCCGCATTCTTCCGAGCATGGCAGCGGCGACGACCTGGGCTTCGATCCGGACTCGCCTGATCTGGACGATCCGCAAGTCGATCCCATTGGCCCGGCGAAGGCGCCCAAGGATGTGCAGCCGGGCGACGATCCCAAGCGTCCGGCCAAGCCTTACGATCCCTTGGCTGATCTCAAGCCTTGAAGCGAGGTGCGTATGAGTACCGATTCGAGTTTCGACGACCACAAGCCTGACAGTGTGCCCACCACGCCTGAGCCGGAAGTTGATCCGGTGCTGGATCCTGAGAGCCCTCTGCGCGATCCGCTGGCGCGTCCGGCGGTGGTGACGCCGGAGCATTCCCGCGACCCGAGCGCTGGTGACGGCATTCCCGATGACGACAAGATGCCGTTGCCCAACGACTGAGTGCATAAATGAAAAAGCCCCGACGATTCGGGGCTTTTTCATGGGGGGACGGATTACTTGGACGCTTCGATCACGCCGCTCTGGCGACTCTTGAGGTTTTTGTCGGCCTTGTATTGCTGAGCCACGGCGGGGACGTTGGCACTCTTGCCGGTTTCCACCCAACTGCGGATGCGGCTGGCATCGGCGAAGTGGGTGTATTTGCCGAACGCGTCGAGAATCACCAGGGCGACCGGGCGGTTGGCCATGCGGGTCACCAACACCAGACAGTGACCGGCAGGGTTGGTGAAACCGGTCTTGGTGATGCGGATATCCCAGTCGGCCTTGTTGACCAGGTGATCGGTGTTACGGAAACCCAGGGTGTAATTGGGTTTGCGGAACGAAACGGTCTTTTCCTTGGTGGTGGTCAGTTCGATGAGCAGCGGCTGTTTGTGCGCAGCCACCAGCAACTTGCTCAGGTCGCGGGCGGTGGAGACGTTGCGCTCGGACAGGCCGGTGGGCTCCACAAAATGTGTGCTGGTCATGCCCAGCGCCTTGGCCTTGGCGTTCATCGCTGCGATGAATGCCGCGTAACCGCCCGGGTAGTGGTGAGCCAGGCTGGCGGCGGCGCGGTTTTCCGAGGACATCAGGGCAATCAGCAGCATCTCCCGGCGGGGCAGTTCGCTGCGCAGCTTGACGCGGGAAAACACGCCTTTCATTTCCGGTGTGTGGCTGATGTCGACGTCAATCCATTCGTCCATGTTCTGGTGCGCTTCGACCACTACCAAACCGGTCATCAATTTGCTCACGGAAGCGATGGGCACCACCACGTCCGGGTTGCTGGAATAAATGACTTTGTTGGTCTGCAGATCCATCAGCAGGGCGCTGCCGGAGGCAATCTTCAATTGCGAAGCGTCTCGAGGGGCGGCGGTGGTTTCGGCGGCGTTGACCGTTGGCGTGAGGAGCGTGCCTGAAAATGCAAAAACCAGGCTCAGGATGGACAGACGAATATTCACGCGGGCGAACTCATGAAGGTTGGAAATGCCGTTCTTTGTAACGGCCTGTGTCGTAAAAACGACGCATTGTAGGAGTATGGTTGAAGAACTGTCGATGGTTGTCCGCAAGGCATGAAAAAGTCGTGAAAAGCCCTGTAAAAATAGGGGTTTCCGGCGAACGGTAAAGGTTTTTTCGAGGGCATGAAAAACCCCGCACAAGGCGGGGTTCTCGGAGCGCGGAAAACGCGACTCAGGCGTGCAGGGTTTCTGCCGCGTAGAGGGTGTTTTCCAGCAGGCAGGCGCGGGTCATCGGGCCGACGCCGCCGGGTACCGGAGTGATCCAGCCGGCGCGGGGCAGGGCGGTCTCGTAGACCACATCACCCACCAGTTTGCCGTCTTCCTGGCGGTTGATGCCGACGTCGATCACGATCGCGCCTTCCTTGATCCACTCGCCCTTGACCAGGCCCGGCTTGCCGGCGGCCACGACCACCAGGTCTGCGCGGCCGACGTGTCCGGCCAGATCCTTGGTGAAGCGGTGGGTAACGGTTACGGTGCAACCGGCCAGCAGCAGCTCCATCGCCATCGGACGACCGACGATGTTGGATGCGCCAACAACCACCGCGTCCATCCCGTACAGATCGGCACCGGTGCTTTCCAGCAGGGTCATGATGCCTTTCGGGGTGCACGGACGCAGCAGCGGAATGCGCTGGGCCAGACGGCCGACGTTATAAGGATGGAAACCGTCAACATCCTTGTCCGGGCGGATGCGCTCCAGCAGTTTGGAAGCGTCCAGGTGCTCTGGCAGAGGAAGTTGAAGCAGAACGCCGTCGATTGCCGGGTCGTCGTTCAGTCGATCGATCAGATCGGTCAGCGCTTCTTGAGTGGTTTCGGAAGGCAGGTCGTAGGCTTGAGAGAGGAAGCCGACCTCTTCACAGTCTTTACGCTTGTGCGAGACATAAACCTGAGAGGCAGGATCGCTGCCGACCAGGATCACCGCGAGGCCTGGCGTGCGCAGACCTTGCTGGCGACGTTCGGCAACCCGTTGGGCGATCTGCTGGCGCAGGCTGGCGGCGATCGATTTGCCGTCGATTAGTTGTGCAGTCATTGCGCGTGATTAACCATCGAGAGGGGAAAAAAAGAGAACGCATTCTCGCATGTCAAACGGTGAGGGCAAAGGCGCTTGGTCAGCAAATTCCCCTAAGCCCTTTAATTAAATGAATTTTTTTCAAAAAGGATTTGACGACCTTCGGGTCGCTCTATACTATTCGTCGCACTTGTCGGGCACAGCCTAGCACTGGTTAAGAAGGTCGAGCGAAATCAACGTTTTGCGAGACTGGAAAGCACTTAGTTTGTAGTCCTCCAAGGGTACAGCTAACAAGGCGCCCGTAGCTCAGCTGGATAGAGCATCCGCCTTCTAAGCGGATGGTCGCAGGTTCGAGTCCTGCCGGGTGCGCCATTAGGCAGCATTGGCACAAGTAACGCGATATGGTGGGCGTAGCTCAGTTGGTAGAGCACGGGATTGTGACTCCCGTTGTCGTGGGTTCGATCCCCATCGTCCACCCCATATTTCGAAAGGCGCCAGATGTAACAGTCTGGCGCCTTTGCTTTAAAAGCTTCATCTGCGGATGTGGTGGAATTGGTAGACACACTGGATTTAGGTTCCAGCGCCGCGAGGCGTAAGAGTTCGAGTCTCTTCATCCGCACCAATCAAAGCTTCATTCATGCCATTGGCCGGGTGAAGTTCTACAAAGAAGTTGTTTGGCTTCTTTGGCACGCAATATGGTGGGCGTAGCTCAGTTGGTAGAGCACGGGATTGTGACTCCCGTTGTCGTGGGTTCGATCCCCATCGTCCACCCCATATTCCGAAAGGCGCCAGATTTAACAGTCTGGCGCCTTTTTTGTTTTACGGTTTCGCATTTCGGCGGCTGCAGGTTTCGGGTCGCAGGGCAGGGTGCTTCGTCGTATTAATGTTGTTCGATGATGCTGCGCTGTCCGCCGGCCTTGCTTGCGAGGTCGGCTGTCAGGGAGATGATTCAACCGCCTCTATATATAGAAGAGGTTGGCGCAGAGCCCTGGCTTGAATTGGCTGTATTTGCTAACAAGGCGAGGCGCAACCGCTTGTCCCCGCCTTCAAATGGCCTGCTGTTTTTTTACCCGTTTTCAGTAGGGTGACTTCTTGAGTTTGACCTACTAGAATGCTTGCCCTTGATTCTTGGGTCGGAAACGGCCGGCTAACGTCTGTGCAACGAGGAATATCCATGCAAGTTTCTGTTGAAAATACTACTGCTCTTGAGCGCCGCATGAGCATCACCGTGCCGGCTGAGCGCATCGAGACTCAGGTCAACAAGCGTCTGCAGCAGACTGCCCAAAAGGCCAAGATTGCTGGCTTCCGTCCAGGCAAAGTGCCAATGAGCGAAATCAAGCGCCGTTTCGGTGCTGATGCGCGCCAGGAAGCGATCGGCGACGTGATCCAGTCCTCCTTCTACGAAGCTGTGGTTGAGCAGAAGCTGAACCCGGCCGGTTCGCCATCGATCGAGCCAAAATCGCTCGAAGCTGGCAAGGACCTGGAATACGTAGCCGTATTCGAAGTGTTCCCTGAGTTCACCGTTGCCGGCTTCGAAGGCATCACCGTTGAGCGTCTGAGCGCTGACGTGGCTGACGCCGATCTGGACAAGATGCTGGACATCCTGCGCAAGCAGAACACCCGTTTCGAAGTGGCCGATCGTGCTGCCCAGAACGAAGACCAGCTGAACATCGATTTCGTTGGCAAGGTTGACGGCGAAGTGTTCGCTGGCGGTTCCGCCAAGGGCACTCAGCTGGTACTGGGTTCCGGCCGCATGATCCCTGGCTTCGAAGAAGGCCTGGTCGGCGCTAAAGCCGGCGAAGAGCGCGTTCTGAACCTGACCTTCCCAGAGGACTATCAGAACCTGGACCTGGCTGGCAAAACCGCCGAGTTCACTGTGACTGTAAACACCGTTTCCGAGCCAAAGCTGCCAGAGCTGAACGAAGAGTTCTTCGCTCAATTCGGCATCAAGGAAAGCGGCATCGACGGTTTCCGCACCGAAGTTCGCAAGAACATGGAGCGTGAACTGCGTCAGGCGATCAAATCCAAGGTCAAGAATCAGGTAATGGACGGTCTGCTGGCCACCAACCCGATCGAAGTGCCTAAGGCTCTGCTGTCCAACGAAGTTGACCGTCTGCGCGTGCAGGCTGTTCAGCAGTTCGGCGGCAACATCAAGCCAGACCAACTGCCGGCCGAGCTGTTCGAAGAACAAGCCAAGCGTCGCGTTGTCCTGGGTCTGATCGTGGCCGAAGTGGTCAAGCAGTTCGACCTGAAGCCAGACGAAGCCCGCGTTCGCGAAATGATTCAGGAAATGGCTTCGGCTTACCAGGAGCCTGAGCAGGTCGTGTCCTGGTACTACAAGAACGACCAGCAACTGAACGAAGTTCGTTCGGTTGTGCTGGAAGAACAAGTTGTGGATACTGTTCTGCAGAAAGCTAGCGTGACCGACAAATCGGTCTCTTACGAAGAAGCGGTCAAGCCGGTAGAAGCTCCAAAAGCCGACTGATTGTTTTTGCGTTAGAAGCACACACCATAAGCCAGCCTTCGAGCTGGCTTATGCGTATTCAAGACATGACTATTTGGGAGTGACTGCAGAGCATGTTCCGTAATTCCTATATTCAGCAGAACTCTGATATCCAGGCCGCCGGCGGCCTGGTCCCGATGGTTGTCGAGCAATCTGCTCGTGGCGAGCGCGCCTATGACATCTACTCGCGTCTTCTCAAGGAACGAGTAATCTTTCTGGTGGGTCCGGTAGAGGACTACATGGCCAACCTGATTTGCGCGCAATTGCTGTTCCTTGAAGCGGAAAACCCGGACAAGGACATCCATCTTTATATCAACTCCCCGGGCGGTTCGGTGACAGCGGGCATGTCGATCTACGACACCATGCAGTTCATCAAGCCAAACGTATCGACTACCTGTATCGGTCAGGCGTGCAGCATGGGCGCATTCCTGCTGACGGCCGGTGCACCTGGCAAGCGTTTCTGCCTGCCGAACTCGCGCGTGATGATTCACCAGCCACTGGGCGGTTTCCAGGGCCAGGCATCGGACATCGAAATCCATGCCAAGGAAATCCTCTTCATCCGCGAGCGTCTGAACACGCTGATGGCCAAGCACAGCGGCCGTACGCTTGAAGAAATCGAGCGCGACACCAACCGCGACAACTTCATGAGTGCAGAAGCTGCGAAGGAATATGGTCTGATCGACGAAGTGATCAACCAGCGCCCAGCTTAAAAATAAGCAGCTCAAAATAGGCTTGGTCGGCGCGTCTGATCAGCGGCGGGCTTGAAAAAGCCCGCAATAGCCTTCATCTTGTGTTGCAAGCCTATCGGATTTGGATCGAACGAATGACTGACACCCGCAACGGCGAGGACAACGGCAAGCTGCTCTATTGCTCCTTCTGTGGCAAAAGCCAGCATGAAGTACGCAAATTGATTGCCGGCCCCTCGGTCTTTATCTGCGACGAGTGCGTCGACCTGTGCAATGACATCATCCGCGAGGAGGTGCAGGAAGCACAGGCCGAAAGCAGCGCGCATAAATTGCCTTCGCCTAAAGAAATCAGCGGCATCCTTGATCAATATGTCATTGGTCAGGAGCGTGCCAAGAAGGTTCTGGCAGTAGCGGTGTACAACCACTACAAGCGTCTGAACCAGCGTGACAAAAAGGCTGACGACGTCGAACTCGGCAAGAGCAACATCCTGCTGATCGGCCCGACAGGCTCCGGTAAAACCCTGCTGGCCGAAACCCTGGCCCGCTTGCTGAACGTTCCGTTCACCATCGCCGACGCAACCACCCTCACCGAGGCGGGTTACGTGGGTGAAGACGTCGAGAACATCATTCAGAAGCTGCTGCAGAAGTGTGATTATGACGTAGAGAAAGCCCAGATGGGCATTGTCTACATCGACGAAATCGACAAGATTTCGCGCAAGTCCGACAACCCGTCGATCACCCGGGACGTTTCCGGTGAAGGCGTGCAGCAGGCCTTGCTCAAGCTGATCGAAGGCACGGTCGCTTCCGTACCACCACAAGGTGGCCGCAAGCATCCGCAGCAGGAATTCCTTCAGGTTGATACCCGTAACATCCTGTTCATCTGCGGTGGCGCATTCTCCGGTCTGGAGAAGGTCATTCAGAACCGTTCCACCAAGGGTGGCATCGGTTTCAACGCAGAAGTGCGCAGCAAGGAAGAAGGCAAGAAAGTCGGTGAATCCCTGCGTGAAGTCGAGCCTGACGATCTGGTCAAGTTCGGTCTGATCCCGGAATTCGTCGGTCGTCTGCCGGTCCTGGCGACGCTGGACGAGCTGGATGAGGCTGCTTTGATGCAAATTCTCACCGAGCCGAAAAATGCCCTGACCAAACAGTATGCCAAGCTGTTCGAGATGGAAGGCGTGGATCTGGAATTCCGTTCCGACGCGCTGAAATCGGTCGCCAAGCGTGCCCTGGAGCGTAAAACCGGTGCCCGTGGCCTGCGTTCGATTCTGGAAGGTGTGCTGCTCGACACGATGTATGAAATCCCCTCGCAGTCCGAGGTGAGCAAAGTCGTGATCGATGAAAGCGTGATCGAAGGCACGTCCAAGCCACTGTATGTCTACGAAAACAGTGAGCCGGCTGCCAAGGCTGCACCGGACGCGTAAGCGCCCGGCCTGCCGGAACAAGGAAGGGGCCTTCGGGCCTCTTTTTTTTTATGTCGTTTTTTACATCCGCTTTGCGCTTGTTTTTTTTCAAGGCAACCCCCATCTTGGTTTCAAGCTTAATTCCATCTGATTACGGCCATATGGCCGCCGTAGAGGCGAAATCATGAAGACCACCATCGAATTGCCTCTCCTGCCATTGCGTGATGTCGTTGTGTATCCGCACATGGTTATCCCGCTGTTCGTGGGGCGCGAGAAATCCATCGAAGCCCTCGAGGCCGCGATGACGGGCGACAAGCAGATCCTGCTGCTGGCCCAGAGAAACCCGGCTGACGATGATCCCGGTGAAGAAGCTCTCTATCGCGTAGGTACTATCGCCACCGTTCTGCAGCTGCTGAAACTGCCGGACGGCACCGTCAAGGTTCTGGTCGAAGGCGAGCAGCGTGGCGCTGTCGAGCGCTTCAGCGAAGTCGATGGCCACTGCCGTGCCGAAGTCTCGCTGATCGACGAGGTCGACGCCGCCGAGCGCGAATCCGAAGTGTTTGTGCGCAGCCTGTTGTCGCAGTTCGAACAATATGTGCAGTTGGGCAAGAAAGTCCCGGCTGAAGTCCTGTCGTCGCTCAACAGCATCGACGAGCCTGGCCGTCTGGTAGATACCATGGCCGCGCACATGGCGCTGAAGATCGAGCAGAAGCAGGAAATCCTCGAAATCATCGATTTGTCGGCCCGGGTCGAGCACGTTCTGGCCTTGCTGGACGCCGAGATCGACCTGCTGCAAGTCGAAAAACGCATTCGTGGCCGCGTCAAAAAGCAAATGGAGCGCAGTCAGCGCGAGTACTACCTGAATGAGCAGATGAAGGCCATTCAGAAAGAACTCGGCGACAGCGACGAAGGCCACAACGAAATTGAAGACCTGAAAAAGCGCATCGACGCTGCCGGTCTGCCGAAAGACGCGCTGGCCAAGGCCACTGCCGAGCTGAACAAGCTCAAGCAAATGTCGCCGATGTCCGCTGAAGCCACTGTGGTGCGCTCGTACATCGACTGGCTGGTTCAAGTGCCGTGGAAGGCCCAGAGCAAGGTACGTCTGGACCTGGCCCGTGCCGAAGACATTCTCGACGCCGATCACTACGGCCTCGAAGAGGTCAAGGAACGCATCCTTGAATACCTCGCCGTGCAGAAGCGCGTGAAGAAAATCCGTGGCCCGGTGTTGTGCCTGGTCGGTCCTCCGGGCGTGGGTAAAACCTCGCTGGCCGAGTCGATCGCCCATGCCACCAACCGCAAATTCGTGCGCATGGCCCTCGGTGGCGTGCGTGACGAAGCGGAAATCCGTGGTCATCGTCGGACCTACATCGGTTCGATGCCAGGAAGATTGATTCAAAAGATGACAAAAGTGGGTGTCCGCAACCCGCTGTTCCTGCTCGATGAAATCGACAAAATGGGCAGCGACATGCGTGGTGACCCGGCGTCGGCGTTGCTGGAAGTGCTCGATCCTGAGCAGAACCACAACTTCAACGACCACTATCTGGAAGTCGATTACGACCTCTCGGATGTGATGTTCCTGTGCACCTCGAACTCGATGAACATTCCACCGGCGCTGCTGGACCGGATGGAAGTCATCCGTCTGCCGGGCTACACCGAGGACGAGAAGATCAACATCGCGGTCAAGTACCTGTCGCCCAAGCAGGTTGCAGCCAACGGCCTGAAGAAGGGCGAGCTGGAATTCGACGAAGAAGCGATCCGCGACATCATCCGTTACTACACCCGCGAAGCCGGTGTGCGTGGCCTCGAGCGGCAGATTGCCAAAGTCTGCCGCAAGGCGGTCAAAGAGCACGCGCTGGAAAAACGCTTCTCGGTAAAAGTGACAGCTGATCTGCTGGAGCATTTCCTCGGCGTTCGCAAGTTCCGCTACGGTCTGGCCGAGCAGCAGGATCAGATCGGACAAGTCACCGGCTTGGCCTGGACTCAGGTGGGCGGCGAATTGCTGACCATCGAAGCCGCTGTGGTGCCGGGCAAAGGTCAACTGATCAAGACCGGTTCGCTGGGTGACGTAATGGTCGAATCGATCACTGCGGCCCTGACTGTGGTTCGCAGCCGTGCCAAGAGCCTGGGTATCCCCCTGGACTTCCACGAGAAGCGCGACACGCACATCCACATGCCGGAAGGTGCTACGCCGAAAGACGGCCCGAGCGCTGGTGTAGGCATGTGTACCGCACTGGTGTCGGCTTTGACGGGTATTCCTGTGCGCGCCGATGTCGCCATGACCGGCGAGATCACCCTGCGTGGTCAAGTTCTCGCCATTGGCGGTCTGAAGGAAAAACTGCTGGCCGCTCACCGTGGCGGAATCAAGACAGTGATTATTCCGGAAGAGAACGTGCGCGATCTGAAGGAGATTCCTGACAATATCAAGCAGGATCTGCAGATCAAACCGGTTAAATGGATTGACGAGGTCCTGCAAATTGCGCTGCAATACGCGCCGGAGCCCTTGCCGGATGTGGCTCCGGAGATAGTTGCCAAGGACGAAAAACGTGAGTCTGACTCTAAGGAAAGAATTAGCACGCATTAATACGCTTTTGCCTGGGGGGCTTCCTTGACAGCTTTTTAGAGCCCTTGTTATAAAGCGGCTCTTAAGTGTCTGTAGGCCATTCAGCACTCGTTTTTGCTTTCACCAAAAAACTTAGAATCATACTCAAATAGATATAAGGGGACTTAGAGTGAACAAGTCGGAACTGATTGATGCTATCGCTGCATCCGCTGATATCCCGAAAGCTGCTGCTGGCCGTGCGCTGGACGCTGTAATCGAATCCGTCACTGGCGCTCTCAAGGCTGGCGACTCCGTTGTTCTGGTTGGTTTCGGTACTTTCTCCGTGACTGATCGTCCAGCTCGCATCGGTCGTAACCCACAGACCGGCAAGACTCTGGAAATCGCGGCAGCCAAAAAACCAGGTTTCAAAGCCGGTAAAGCCCTGAAAGAAGCCGTCAACTAAGTTTGATTCAGGTTTTTACCCATCCGGGTCGGGGTCATGCCTGACTTGGCAGCGGAGCGGTAGAGCAGGCGGTTGGAATAGCTGCCTGTCACACCGGGATCGAGGGTTCGAGCCCTGTCCGCTCCGCCAGTTACGAGAAGGCGCATCCTCGGATGCGCCTTTCTTCTATCCGGATTCTACCCACGCTCCACGGTTGCCTAATTTTGAAGTTCAACCGTTTCTGGGGGACGCATGCTGCAGAATATCAGGGACAATTCACAAGGCTGGATTGCCAAGACCATTATCGGGGTCATCGTTGCACTGATGGCTCTGACCGGTTTCGACGCCATTTTCCAGGCCACGACTCACAAGAATGAGGCGGCCAAGGTCAACGGCGAAGAAATCAGCCAGAACGAGCTGAGCCAGGCGGTGGATATGCAACGCCGTCAGCTGATGCAACAACTGGGCAAGGACTTCGACGCTTCCTTGCTGGACGAAAAAATGCTGCGCGAATCGGCCCTCAAGGGTCTGATCGATCGCAAGCTGCTGCTGCAAGGCGCAGAACAATCGAAGTTCGCTTTCTCCGAAGCGGCCCTGGACCAAGTGATCCTGCAGACGCCTGAATTCCAGGTCGACGGCAAGTTCAGTTCCGACCGTTTCGATCAGGTGATCCGTCAACTGGGCTACAGCCGCATGCAGTTCCGCCAGATGCTGGCTCAGGAAATGCTCATCGGCCAACTGCGCGCCGGTGTGGCGGGCAGCGGTTTCGTGACCGACGGTCAGGTGCTGGCCTTCGCCCGTCTGGAAAAACAGACCCGCGACTTCGCCACGCTGAACATCAAGGCTGACCCTTCGACCGTGAAGCTGACCGATGACGAGGTCAAGGCTTACTACGACGAGCACGCCAAGGAGTTCATGACCCCGGATCAAGTGGTCATCGATTACCTGGAGTTGAAGAAGGCTTCGTTCTTCGATCAGGTCGCCGTCAAGGACGAAGACCTGCAGGCGGCGTATCAGAAAGAGATCGCCAACCTGTCGGAACAGCGTCGTGCGGCGCACATTCTGATCGAAGTCAACGACAAGACTACCGAGGCGCAGGCCAAGGCGAAGATCGAAGAAGTCCAGGCGCGTCTGGCCAAGGGCGAGAAGTTCGAAGCGCTGGCCAAGGAGTTCTCGCAGGATCCGGGTTCGGCCAACAATGGCGGTGACCTGGGTTATGCCGGTCCTGGCGTTTACGACCCAGCTTTCGAGAAAGCCCTGTATTCGCTGAACAAGGATCAGGTTTCCGAGCCGGTTCGCACCGACTTCGGGTTCCACCTGATCAAGCTGCTGGGTGTCGAGGCGCCTGAAGTGCCGACTCTGGCCAGCCTGAAGGACAAGCTGACCCGCGAGCTGAAAACCCAGCAGGTCGAGCAGCGTTTCGTGGAGGCGACCAAGCAACTGGAAGACTCTTCGTTCGAAGCATCCGACCTGGCCCAGCCGGCGCAGGATCTGAAACTGACCGTGCACACTTCCAAGCCGTTCGGCCGTGAAGGTGGCGAAGGCGTTGCAGCCAACCGTGCCGTTGTGACGGCCGCGTTCAGCACCGAAGTGCTGGAAGAGGGGGCCAACAGCACCGCCATCGAGCTGGATCCGGAAACCGTGATCGTGCTGCGCGCCAAGGAGCACCTCAAGCCGACTCAATTGCCGCTGGAAAGCGTGGCCACCGCCATTCGCACCCAGTTGACCAAAGAGCATGCCAGCGCGGCTGCCAAGACCAAGGCGGAGCAACTGATCGCCAGTCTGCGTGATGGCAAGACCCCGCTGGACAAAGCGGTGGACGGTCAGAGCTGGAAAGTCACTGAAGCGGCGAACCGCGCTCAGGAAGGCGTTGATCCAGCGGTGCTGCAAGCGTTGTTCCGCATGCCGAAACCGGCCGCCAAGGACAAGCCGACCTTCACCAGCGTGACGCTGGCGGACGGTAGCCTGACCATCGTGCGCCTTAACGGCGTGAACGAAGCAGCGGCTCCGACCGATGAAGAGAAAGCGCAGTACCGTCGCTTCCTCGCCTCGCGTGTGGGCCAGCAAGACTTCGCGGCGTACCGCAAGCAGCTGGAAGCCGAAGCCGACATCAAGCGTTTCTGATGCCTGGCTGAGCCGCAAGACCCGAGCCCCGGATGAAAATCCGGGGCTTTTTTATGCCCGCTATCCGGCGTTCGGGAAGCCATGGCTCCGGGCATTGACGGTCGCATACAGGGTCAACAGCAATAGGCCCGCGACAATCCACGGGTAACTCCCGACGCCCAGGTTGTTCAGCAGCAGACCGCCCGCAAGCCCACCGCCGGCAATTCCGACATTCCACAGGGTCACTAGCATCGATTGCGCGGTGTCGGCAGCCTCCCTGGCGGTTTTCGCCAGGGCCGTCTGCAACAGCGAGGGCATCGCGCCGAATGCCAGGCCCCAGACGGCGGTGGCGGTGTAGACCACGCCCGGCCATTCGCGCCAAAGACCCAGTGCAATCGCCGACAGCAGGAACAGCGCGGCACTGACCAGAACCAATTGACGCAGCCAGCGATCAATCAGGCTGCCGACGATCCACAGGCTCAGTACCGACGCCAGGCCGAATACCAGCAACACCCGGTCGATTTCTCCGCCAAGTCCCGACGGTTCAAGAAATGGCGCGATGTAGGTGTAAAGAAGGTTGTGCGCGACGACGTAGGACAAAGTCACAAACAACACCGATCGCACGCCCGGCAAGGTAAACACCTGACGCAGTGGCAGGCGCTTTCCGGCGCGTTCACCGGCGAAATCCGGCACTTGCCAGCGCACCCAGATCACCAGCAGCAACGTCAGCCCGGTCATGATCGCAAAGCTCAGACGCCAGCCGACCGCCGTGCCCAGCAGCGTCCCGGCCGGAATGCCCAGCGACAGCGCAAGCGGCGCCCCGAGCATGGCCACCGTAATCGCCCGGCCCTGCAAATGAGGTGCGACCATCCGGCTCGCGTACCCGGCCAGCAGAGCCCAGAGCAACCCGGCGAACACGCCTGCGATCAAGCGTGCAATCAGGGTCAGCCAGTACAGTTCCGACAGTGCAGTGATGCTGTTGGCGATGGCAAACCCACCAATGGCCGCCAGCAACAGCGGACGTCGACGCCAGCCTCGGGTGGCGATGGTGAGGGGAATCGCCGCCAGCATCGAACCGATGGCGTACAGCGTGACCAGTTGCCCGATCAGTGCCTGAGAGACATCAAGCCCCGCGCTCATCTGCGGCAGCAGGCCGGCGGGCATCGCCTCGGTCAGCACGGTGATGAAGCCGGCGGTGGCCAGCGCGAGCAGTGCGCCCAGCGGTAGTCGTTCATCGTGCTGGACGCTATTGGTCAGCGGTGTAGAGGTGAGTTGCGCATCGTTCATGAACCAGCATCCCTTTTGCCGAGAAAGACGAAGGCCATAGGGTAGGGCGCTGCACATTCGGGAAAAACAGGTTAGGGTTCCGAACATCTCGGACAAGAATGTCGTGAATCAGGGAGGGATGAATGGACAGCCTGGGCAGTATTTCAGTGTTTGTGCAGGTGGCGGAAACCCGCAGCTTTACCGAGGCCGGCCGCTTGCAGGGCGTGTCTTCGTCGGCGGTCGGCAAAAGCATTGCCCGACTGGAGGCACGACTCAATGTGCGGTTGTTTCACCGCACCACTCGCAGCATCACGCTGACCAGTGAAGGCGCGCTGTTTCTTGAACGTTGCCGCAAGATCCTCGCCGAAGTGGAGGCGGCGGAATTTGAACTGTGCGATGCCGCAGCGGCGCCTCACGGCAAGTTGCGGGTCAGCCTGCCGCAGGTGCATGACCTGGTGATGCCGGTCATGAACGAATTCATGGCGCTGTACCCGCAGATCGAACTGGATCTGGACCTGACTGATCGCATGGTCGATGTCGTTGAGGAGGGCTTCGATGCGGTGATCCGAACGGGTAAACCGCGAGACTCGCGACTCATGGCACGACCGTTGGGCGAGTTTCACATGGTGTTGGTGGCCAGCCCCGCGTATCTGCGCGAGCGCGGCGAGCCGCTGACCCCGGCCAATCTGGCGGAGCACGCCTGCCTGCGCCATACGTTTCACGCCACCGGCAAACTGGAGTCCTGGCCGTTCAAACGCGAGGAGGGCGCTCCCGAGCCGACCTTGCCGACACGCCTGGTCAGTACGTCGATCGAAGCCGTGCGGCATGCAGCGCTGGCGGGCATGGGCATCGCCTGTCTGCCGGACTTCATGATCTTCGAGGCGCAGCAGCAGGGTCGCCTGCAGCGCGTGCTGGATGAGCATCTGGAGCACGTCGGACAGTTCTGGGTGCTGTGGCCGTCGAGCCGGCATGCAACCGCCAAGTTGCGGGTGTTCATCGATCATTTATCGGCGCGACTTTTTCCTGCCACTGAAGGTCGATAGAGTTGTAACTGTTTTAAGACACTAATCCATACGCCGCGGGGCAGCGATCTGTTGCACAATACGCCCCGGACCGTTTTTCCTCAGGATGTTTAATGTTGAATTCTATTCCCGTGCGTTTCATCGGGTTGGCGTTGTTGCTGACCGCCGCTGCCGGCTGCTCCAAGGACAAGCCCATCTACGAGCATGAGAATTTCGACGACTCCGGCACCTTTTCGCGCAATTACCCGGTGACCGACACCGCCAGTTGCGAAGCGGCCCGCCGAGCGTTGCTCAGTCAGGGCTACATCATTACCAGCAATGACCCGAAACTGGTCAGCGGACACAAGAGCTTCCAGCAGACCGGCGAAACCCACCTGGAGATCAGCTTCAACGTGGTATGCGCCGATGATGGCAGCGCAGGCCATCACGCCACCGTGTTCGCCAATGCCCTGCAGGACCGCTACGCGCTGAAGAAGACCAACAACTCGGCCAGCCTCGGTGTCGGCGTGTTGGGCTCGGTTTCGATGCCGATCGGCTCGTCTGACGATTCGATGGTCAAGGTCGCCAGTGAAACCGTGTCGTCGCAGAAGTTCTACGAGCGCTTCTTCACGCTGGTCGAGCTGTTCCTGCCGGCCGAAGCGAAGAAGGCCGCGCACATCACCGAAAAACCGAAGACCGACCTGGGTGTGCCGGAAGCCAAAGCGGCACCGGCTCCGCTGGTTCCAGCCCCCGCGGCTGAACCGACCCCGGCCCCAGCACCGGCCGCCGAGCCCGCTGCAGCACCTGCGCCAGCACCTGCAGAAGCGACCCCGGCCAGTTCCGAGCCGGTAGCGCCGTCAGCGGAAGCGGCGCCGATTACCCCGGCACCGGTTACCGAGCCTGCGCCCGCCACGGAAACCATCACGCCACCGGCCAATCCGACGGACATACCGCCGCCCTCCGAGCCGATTCCGGCCATGCCTGCCTCCGGGCAGTAAACTTCACGCCACGCGTCCGACCCCTGTCGGACGCGTGGCGTTTTGTTGTCTCCCTTGAGCTTCTTCCTGCAAGCCTCGTCGAAAAATATCCCGCGATAAATTCCTGACCGCCTGCTACGTTTATTTCATGAATGCCGTGTTTCATTTTTCCTTCACACGGGCACTTTATGCTCGAGGCACTGGTCATTTGTTCCAGGCCATTTCAAGCAAGCGTCAGGGGGATTACGCAATGGATGACTATCAAGAAGAACTGCTCGAATTCCAGGCCTTTGAGCTGGATTCACCAGAGCCTGCGGAAGACGCCACCGAGCTGTAAGGCGTCAGCCTGTCTTGCGGTGACTGCGGCGAAATTCGCCCGGTGTCTGGCCGTTCCAGCGCTTGAAGGCGCGCTGGAAAGCTTCGGCCGAGGCAAAGCCCAGCAGGTAGGCAATTTCACCGAATGCCAGTTCGGTGTCGCGGATGTAGGTCATTGCCAAGTCACGGCGGGTGTCATTGAGGATCGCGCGAAACTGCGTGCCTTCCTCGGCCAGTTTGCGCCGTAACGTCCAGGTCGGCAGCTTCAGGCGTGTCGCCACTTCTTCCAGGTCGGGTTCCCGGCCACCATTGAGCAACGGCCCGAGCAATTGCGTGATGCGTTCGCGCAGGCTGCGGGTGCGGGTCAGTTGTTCCAGTTCCCGTTCACACAAACCGAGCAAATGTTTCCAGGTGCTGGGGCAATGCTCCGGGTTGCGTTGGGCCAGGCTGGTGAGGCTCAGGCGCAGTTGGTTGTGTTCGGCGCCGAACTGAATCGGGCAGTCGCCGAGCACGGCGTAGGCGTCGCGATAATCCGGGCTGTCGAATTCGATCTCGATCCGTTCGGCGCGCAAGGGCTCAGGGCTGACGCTCGACAGCTGATGCAGCCAGCCGGCAATGATCGAATCCACCACAAAGCGGTTGTAGGCGTTGTACGGGCTGATCGAGTAGAACCGCAGCCACGCGCCGCTGGCGTCCTCGTGGAAACTCGACTGGCCGCGATAGTTGGAGCCGTACAACGGTTCGAAACGAGTCAGGCAGCGAGCGGCTTCGCGCACGGTCGGCGCCTGCGCGGCGGTCACACCGGCCAGCCCGGCCTGACTCAGGCGACTGAGCCGGCCCATGCGCAAACCCAGTGCCGGGTCGCCGGTCAGCTGGATCGCGCCATGCCCCAGGCGCATGTAGCGCGGGATCGACAGGCGCGCCCCGGCTTCTGCCAGTCGTGCGGTGTCCAAACCGTACTGTTCGAGCAATGGCAGCGGGTCGATCTCATGGCTGCGCACGGCATCGGCCAGGCTGTGGACGAAGCCCACCGACAGATCCCCGAGACGCATCGGCAGCGGTTTCACGGTTTACAACCAGAGGTTCAGCAGGCGCGCGCCGCGGGCTTCGCTGTCGGCGAATTGCTGGCCGTTGCTACTGAGGAAACTTTGCCCGGCGCTCGGCTTGTCCCAGAACTGCCCGCGCAGAAACACACTCATACCGGCCAACGCCTTGCTGGCCGGCGGTTGCGCGGTCAGGGTCAGTTGGTGCCAGGCCTGGCCTTCACTGACTGCTCCGGGTTTCAGGCTGACTGAGTCCGGCACGCTCGAGCCTTTGTAACCCTTCCAGGGTTGATCCCACACGCCATTACCGACGACAAGCGCGGGCACCGCGATCAGCTGCGCGCCTTGCTCGTCGAGTTTGCGATAGTTGTCCGGATACCAGCTGTCTTTGCCGATCAACACGCCGAGGCGTCCGGCCGGGGTGTCGATCACATTGATCCGCGAAGCTTCGCGGGTGCCGGAGTCATCGTGATCGAAGACCGGACGCATCTGCCGCTGTGGCTGGCCGAGGGGGGCGCCGTCACGCCCGAAGACCACCGTGCTGTTGTACAGCGCGCCGCTGCCGGCCTTGAGCCGGCCGTCGGTGATGTTCGGATCAGGCAACACGATCGAGCCGGCCACCAGGGTGATGTGGAACTCCTTGGCCAATCCACCGAACAGAGCCTGATAGTCCTTGGCCATGTCCCGGGACTTCATGCGCAGGTGCGCGTCATCCAGACGGCTGCTGCCCTTGGCGGTGAGCCAGGCGCGAGCAAACTGCACCGGGTTGCTCGCCGCCAGCCAGTTCATCGCTTCGGCGAGGGTGGCGGCCTGGTACAGCTCATCTTTCTCGCCGCTGATCATCAGCCAGGTGCCGACATGCTCCGGCAGGATGACCACGGTTTTTTCATTCAACAGCCCCTGATCCTGCGCCTGCTGCAAATAGGCGGCGAGCTTGCGGTGCAGGCGTTCGGGGCTTTGGTAGTCGGTGGGAAACAGCTCGGGCTGGATGCCCAGCAGGTTGCCACGGTCGGCGGGGGTGCCCTGATCGACCGCGAGTTTGATCCGCAGGTCCGACAGGTAATGACCGGCCGGCCGGTCAGCCGCCCACATGGCGTAGAAGGTGAGCGCGGCGATGAGCGCCATGGAAAAGGTCAGGTACAGAAGTTTGCGCATGAAATCCAACAACAACCGGGTACAGGGTGTGCGGACAGGGTAGGGCGCCAGCCCCGGCTTGCCAAGAGGCGCTGCGCATTTGGATCAATAACTTGTCAGTTACGGTCATTGAGTGACAGCGAGGCGACTCCTAATCTGTCGAGCATGACTGACGGGGGACGCAGAGCTCCCGCATTTTCCGTGATCGCTGCTGTGGAGTTAACGATGACCGCCACTCAATACCCGCACCTGTTGGCCCCGTTGGACCTGGGATTCACCACGCTGCGCAACCGCACCCTGATGGGCTCGATGCACACCGGCCTTGAAGAGAAGCCGGGTGGTTTCGAACGCATGGCGGCGTATTTCGCCGAGCGTGCCCGCGGCGGCGTCGGCCTGATGGTCACCGGCGGTATCGGCCCGAACGACGAGGGCGGTGTGTATTCCGGCGCGGCCAAGCTGACCACCGAGGAAGAAGCGCTCAAGCACCGCATCGTCACCCGCGCCGTGCATGATGCGGGCGGCAAGATCTGCATGCAGATCCTCCACGCCGGCCGTTATGCCTACAGCCCGAAACAGGTCGCACCGAGCGCCATTCAGGCGCCGATCAACCCGTTCAAGCCCAAAGAGCTGGACGAGGAAGGCATCGAGAAACAGATCCGCGATTTCGTCACTTGCTCGGTACTGGCCCAGACTGCCGAGTACGACGGCGTGGAGATCATGGGCTCGGAGGGTTATTTCATTAACCAGTTCCTCGCCGCCCACACCAACCACCGCACTGACCGTTGGGGCGGCAGCTACGAAAACCGCATGCGCCTGCCGGTGGAAATCGTTCGCCGCGTACGTGAAGCGGTCGGCCCGAACTTCATCATCATCTTCCGTCTGTCGATGCTCGATCTGGTGGAAGGCGGCAGCACCTGGGAAGAAATCGTCACCCTGGCCAAAGCCATCGAGCAGGCCGGCGCAACCCTCATCAATACCGGCATCGGCTGGCACGAAGCGCGGATCCCGACCATCGCCACCAAAGTGCCGCGTGCGGCATTCAGCAAGGTCACGGCCAAGCTGCGTGGCTCGGTGAATATTCCGCTGATCACCACCAACCGCATCAACACCCCGGAAATCGCCGAGCAGATTCTGGCCGAAGGCGATGCCGACATGGTCTCGATGGCGCGGCCATTTCTTGCCGACCCGGACTTCGTCAACAAGGCTGCCGAAGGCCGCGCCGACGAAATCAACACCTGCATCGGCTGCAACCAGGCCTGCCTCGATCACACCTTCGGCGGCAAGCTCACCAGTTGCCTGGTCAACCCGCGTGCCTGCCACGAGACCGAGCTCAACTACCTGCCGGTCAAGCAGATCAAGAAGATCGCCGTGGTCGGTGCCGGTCCTGCCGGTCTGTCCGCCGCCACTGTGGCCGCCGAGCGCGGGCATCAGGTAACGCTGTTCGATTCGGCCAGCGAGATTGGCGGCCAGTTCAACGTCGCCAAACGTGTGCCGGGCAAGGAAGAGTTCTACGAAACCCTGCGTTACTTCAAACGCAAACTGCAGACCACCAACGTCGAGGTGTGCCTGAACACCCGCGTCGACGTGGCGAAACTGGTCGAGGGCGGTTACGACGAAGTCATCCTGGCGACCGGCATTGCGCCGCGTCTTCCGGCGATTCCGGGTGTCGAGAACGCCAAAGTGCTGAGCTACCTGGATGTGCTGCTCGAGCGCAAACCGGTCGGCAAGCGTGTGGCGGTGATCGGCGCTGGCGGTATCGGTTTCGACGTCTCGGAATTCCTCGTCCATGAAGGTGTGGCCACCAGTCAGGATCGCGCTGCGTTCTGGAAAGAGTGGGGCATCGACACGAATCTGGAAGCCCGTGGTGGCGTGGCCGGGATCAAGGCTGCACCGCACGCACCGGCCCGTGACGTGTTCCTGCTGCAACGCAAGAAGTCCAAAGTCGGCGACGGTCTGGGCAAGACCACCGGCTGGATTCACCGCACCGGTCTGAAGAACAAGCAGGTGCAGATGCTCAACAGCGTCGAATACCTGAAGATCGACGACGAAGGCCTGCACATCCGCATCGGCGAAGCCGGCGAGCCGCAAGTGCTGCCGGTGGACAACATCGTCATCTGCGCCGGCCAGGATCCGCTGCGCGAGCTGCACGACGGGCTGGTAGCAGCCGGGCAGAACGTGCACCTGATCGGCGGCGCCGATGTGGCGGCCGAGCTGGATGCCAAGCGCGCGATCAATCAGGGCTCGCGTCTGGCCGCCGAGCTCTGATCCACCCTAGAATGCCGGCTCTTTGCACAGAGCCGGCCTTCATGTTTCTGCCTCCCACCGACTGGCTACCTCAAGCCCCCCTCGATCCCTTTCATCTGGACTGGCTCACTGCCGCCGGCATTGAAGTCGCGATCCTGCGTCTAGACCGCATCGATCCGCTGATCAGCGGCAACAAGTGGTTCAAGCTCGTCGAACATCTGAAGGCCGCAGACCGCGCGGGTGCCGAAGGCATCATCAGCCTGGGCGGTGCGCACTCCAATCATCTGCATGCGCTGGCGGCTGCGGGCAAACGCCTGGGATTCACAACGGTCGGGTTATTGCGCGGGCATCCGCAGGACACGCCGACGGTCAGGGATCTGCAGGATTTCGGCATGCAACTGCACTGGCTTGGTTACGGCGGCTATCGGGCGCGGCACGAGCCGGGGTTCTGGCAGCCGTGGCGAGAGCAATATCAGACGCTGCATCCGGTGCCTGAAGGTGGCGGCGGGTTGCTGGGCGCGCAGGGTTGCGCGGCGCTGAAGGACCAGGTCAGTGAACAACTCGGCAAGCTTGGTTGGGACGACTACCACGGTTGGTGGCTGGCCTGCGGCACGGGCACCACGCTAGCGGGATTGGTGTTGGCCGAGGCAGGCCAACGTGCGGTGTATGGCGCAATGGCTGTGCCCGACGATCACGGCGTCGCGGCCAATGTCGAGGCGATTGTCGGTGACACCGGAGGCTTTGAGCTGATCGACGCCAGCCGTGGCGGTTTCGCCAAGGTCGATCAGGCGTTGCTTGAATTCATCGCGCAAACCGAACAGGCCAGCGGCATTCCCCTCGAACCGCTGTACACCGGCAAGGCCTTGCTGGCGCTCAAACAACAGATCGAGGCGTGCCGCTTTGCCCGGGGTTTGCGCTTGATCTTCGTCCACACCGGCGGCTTGCAGGGCCGGCGCGGATTCGACGATTAACCCTGGCTGCGCTTGGGCATCATCCGCAGCAACGTGTTATCGCGCACCACGTAATGGTGATAGATCCCCGCCAGCGCATGCAGGCCGATCAGCCAGTAGCCGATGGTGCTGATCAGCACATGCCAGTGTTCAACGTCTTTGGCGAACACCTTGTCTTCACTCACCAGCAACGGCAGGTCGAAACCGTAGAACATCACCTGATGACCTTCAGCGCTGGTGATCAGCCAGCCGAGGATCGGCATGCTGATCATGAACAGGTACAACGCCCAGTGCATCAAGCGTGCGAGGGTGGTTTGCCATTGTGGCGAAGCCGGAAAGATTTTCGGCGCAGGCCCCAGGCTGCGAGCGAACAGGCGAAACCACACCAGCACGAACACAGTCAGCCCTAGCATGTAATGCACTTCGCGGATCAGCGTGCGACCACCACTGCCCTTGGGAAACAGCCCGCGCAATTCCATGCTGGCGTACACCAGCACCAACAGCACCAGCATCAGCCAGTGCAACAGGATCGATACGGTGCTGTAACGGGATTCGGAATTTGTCCACGGCATACGGCGTTCCTCACGGTTCAGGGCTCAAGCGTGCCGTTCTGCGACGGCATGCCTTAACTGTAATCCCCTTTGGCGCGTTTGCCCGAGGCTAAAAAAGCTTTCACTGAGCTGCGTCAGCGATTTAGCTGAAAACCACCATGAAAAAACGCCAGTGTCGGGCAGACACTGGCGTTTTTGTTTGCCGCGATGGATGCAATCAGCTGCTTTGCGGCATCTCGCCGTTGGCCAGGCGCTTGTTGATGTCGGCGATCACTTCCGGCAGATCGCTGATGGTGTCGATCATGTAGTGCGGGCGCGAGCCTTCGAACAGCGCGTGAATGCGCTTGCGTTCGCTGGCCAGCGCATCGCTGCCCAGTGCGCGATAGCCTTGGTAATCCAGGCCCAGCGCATTGCCGGAGCAGATCAGCGCCACGGTCCACATCCCGGCGCGACGACCTTCGAGAATCCCCGGCACGGTGTCGTCGATCTTCACGCAGGCGGCGACATCGTCGATGCCCAGCGCAATCACGTTGGCCAGCGCTTGCGCAGGCCATGGGCGGCCGTTCGGCACTTCGTCGGTGGCGACGACGTGGTCGGCGACGTAGCCGTTGGTGGCGGCCAGTGCCACGACCTTGTCCATCACTTGCTTCGGATAACCCGAGCAGGAACCGATCTTGATGCCTTGCTGACGCAGGTTGGCGATGGTCTCCAGCGCGCCGGGAATCAGCGCCGAGTGCTCGGCGATTTTTTCGATCTGCAGCGGCATGAAGCGGTTGTAGATCGCGGTCACGTCATCGTCGGTCGGGGTGCGGCCGTACACTTTGCGATAGCGCTCGGCAACCTGCGGCTGATCGCACAGGGTGCGGATGTGATCCCATTTGCCCATGCCCATCGGGCCCCGGGCTTCTTCGATGGAAACCTGGACGTCGAACTCGGCGAAGGCTTCGACAAAAATCTGGGTCGGTGCGAAGGAACCGAAGTCGACCACGGTGCCGGCCCAGTCGAGGATGGCGGCTTGCAGCTGGGTTGGGTTGTTGTAGTTCATGTTGGTCAGAATCCTGTATTGGCAATGCAATTCAAATGAGGGAGCGGGCCGGGTGAGTCAGATGTCGAGCACTTCCATCTCGCGCAGCACTTCACCCACCGCCGCGACGGCTTCGCGCATCTGCGCCGGGGTGACGTGGCCGATGCAGCCGACGCGGAAGGTTTCGACCTGGGTCAGCTTGCCGGGGTAGAGGATGTAACCCTTGGCCTTGACCCGTTCGTAGAAGTCCTTGAACTGGTAGCGCGGATCTTTCGGTGCGTGGAAGGTCGCGATGATCGGCGCCTGAATCGCAGCAGGCAGGAAACTGCGCAAGCCGAGTTTGCCCATCTCTTCCATCAGCGCCTGGCAGTTGGCGGCGTAACGCGCATGCCGCGCGGGCAGGCCGCCTTCTTCGTTGTATTGCAGCAGCGCCTCGTGCAGCGCGGCGACCACGTGGGTCGGCGGGGTGAAGCGCCATTGGCCGGTCTTCTTCATGTAGCTGTGCTGGTCGAACAGGTCCATCGCCAGCGAAGGCGAATTGCCGGCGGCTGCGGCCAAGGATTCCTTGCGGGCAAACACGAAGCCCATGCCCGGTACGCCTTCCAGGCATTTACCCGATGCGGCGATCAGCGCGTCGAACGGGACTTTTTGCGCATCCACCGGCAAGGCGCCGAAGGAACTCATGGCGTCGATGATCAGGCGTTTGCCGTGTTGTTCGACGACCTGAGCGATTTCCGGCAGCGGATTGAGAATACCGGTGCTGGTTTCGCAATGGATCAGCGCGACGTGGGTAATGTCGCTGTCGGCGCACAACAGGCGGTCGACGTCGGCGGCGGTGGTCGGTTCGTCTTCAGCGGTTTCAAAGGTGCTGAACGAGCGGCCGAGCACTTCGCAGATTTTCGCCAGACGCTTGCCGTAGGCGCCGTTGATCAGCACCAGCACCTTGCCGTCGCGGGGGACGAGGGTGCCGATCGCGGCTTCGACGGCGAATGTTCCGCTGCCCTGCAACGGTACGCAGTGGTGGGTGGCGGCGCCGTTGAGGATCGCCAGCAGTTGTTCGCACAGGCTGGCAGTCAGTTGGTTGAAGCGGTCATCCCATGAACCCCAGTCGACCATCATCGCCTGGCGGGTGCGGGCCGAAGTGGTCAACGGGCCGGGAGTGAGCAGGATGGGGGCGGCAGTACTCATTCGTGTGTCCTCGCGATAGCGCTGTGGGATGAAGCTACGGCGCCTACGTTGCAATTCGGCGGATCATCAATCAAATTGTTTGTTGTTATGCCAGCCATCAGTGAGGGTTATTCATGAACCTGTTCCAGCTCCGCGCCTTTGACGCCGTGGCCCGGGAAGGCAGCTTTACCCGTGCCGCCGCGCGGTTGTTCATCAGCCAGCCGGCGGTCACCGGACATATCAAGGCGCTGGAGGAGCATTACCAGATCACCCTGTTACGACGCACGGCGCGCCGGGTCGAGTTGACCGAGGAGGGCACCAAACTGGCGGCGATCACTCGGGCGATGTTCGGCCTGGCCGAAGAGGCGCAGGCGCTGCTCGAAGCCAATCGGCAGTTGCTGACCGGACGCCTTGAGGTGGCGGCGGACGGCCCGCACATGGTCATGCCGATGCTCGCCAGCCTGAGGGCGCGCTATCCGGGGATCACGGTGAATTTGCGCTTGGGCAATGCTCAGGAGACCCTGGCGGCGTTGTTGTCCGAGCATGCCGATGTGGCGGTGCTGACCGAGGTCGAGCCGCGCAAAGGGCTGCATCTGCAAGCATTGAGTGAATCGCGGATCTGCGCGCTGGTGCCGGCGGGGCATCCATGGTCTTCACGCAGTGGCGAGGTCAGGCTCAAGGAGCTGGATCAGGTGATCATGGTCTTGCGCGAGCCGAGTTCGATTACCCGGCGCACGTTTGATCAGGCCTGTGCGCAGGCATCGGTCAGCCCACGGGTGTTGCTGGAACTGGACAGTCGCGAGGCGGTGACGGAAGCGGTGGCGGCTGAGTTGGGGGTTGGGGTGGTGTCGTCGGTTGAGGTCAGCCATGACCCCCGTGTCGTCGCGATTCCTATCGCGGGAGAAGGGCTGGTGAACCGGCACATGATCGGCTGCGTGGAGCGCCGGCGGGAGTTGCGGTTGATTCAGGCGTTTTTCGGATTGGCCCCCATCTGATACCCACCAGATCGTTCCTACGCGGACGGTTCGACGCCTCGACGGGGGAACGATCTACACCAGGCTTTCGCGCACCATATCCAGAAACGTCGCCACCACCCGCCGCGAACTCTGCTCGCGCAGGCACACCAGTGTCTCGGTCAAGCGCCGGGTGCAATCGGTGATCGGCAACGCGCAAACCCGCGAGTCAGCACCAAACTCCGCCGCCGACACCACCCCCACGCCAATCCCCACCACCACCGCCTCCCGCGCCGCTTCCCGGCCTTCGACCTGAATCGCCGGGCGGATGCGGAAGCCGGCGCGGGCCATTTCCTCTTCCAGGGTCTGGCGGGTCACCGAGCCGTGTTCGCGCAGCACCAGCGGCGTGTCGTCCAGATCTTCCAGGCAGATCGATTCACGCTCGGCCCACGGATGATGGCGGGAGACAAACGCCACCATCGGGTCGTTGCGCAGCGGCACACACAGCAGGCGTTCATCGCTGACATCGCGACCCAGTAACGCCAGATCGGCCTGATAGTTGAACAGTCGAAACAGCGACTCATCGGTGTTACCGGTCTCGATCTTCACGCTGATCCCCGGGTAGCGCTCACAAAACCGGGCGATCTGCGGCAACACATGCACCGGGGCATCCACCGCCAGAATCAGGCTGCCGGTCTGCAACGCCTGGGATTCCTGCAACAGCTCCTGAGCTTCGGCCTCGACCACAAACAGACGCTGGGTGATCGCCAGCAAGCGTTCGCCCAAATCGGTCAGGCGCACCGAGCGCTTGTTGCGATGGAACAGCAACACACCGAAGCGTTCTTCCAGCTTGCGCACCTGGTCGGAAATCGCCGGCTGCGTCAGATAAAGCCGCTCGGCGGCCTTGGTGAAGCTTCCGTGCACGGCCACGGCGTGAAAGGCTTTGAGCTGGGCGTGTGAAACCGACATGTTCTGACTCCAGTAACAAGCTGTGCTTATGTGTGAAATACGATAAATCGATTTTATTTATTAAACAGTAATTGCTTTGATCGGCTCACGCCAACGCTGACTGCCCGGTCGGGCAGCGATGCTGGCCATGAGCCTGTGCGTGCAAAACCAGGACTCATCTGACCGGTGTCGCCAAAGGGACGGGGTGATATCGCAGTGCTCAACAATAAAAACACAGGCGTTTACTCATCGATTCTGCCGGCACACTCACACCCTGAGGTCAGAACCACAATGAACAAGCACATCGGCACCCTTGCGCGTTGGCGCATGCAGATCTTCGCTGTCACCTGGCTCGCTTACGCCGCGTTCTATTTCACCCGCAAAGCCTTTTCGGTGGCCAAACTGGGCATCGCCGAAGACCCCAGCTTCACCCTCGACAAAATGGCCATGGCCAACCTCGACGCGATTTACCTGGCGGCCTACGCCATCGGCCAGTTCACCTGGGGCATGCTCGCCGACCGCTTCGGCCCACGGGTCGTGGTACTCGGCGGTTTGCTGATTTCCGCTGCGGCGGCGCTGGTGATGGGCAGTTTCGCGACCTTGCCGATCTTCGCCACCTGCATGCTGATTCAGGGGCTGGCGCAGTCCACCGGCTGGTCGGGGTTGTGCAAGAACCTCGGCAGTTTCTTCCCTTCCGAACAGCGCGGGCGCGTGCTCGGGTTGTGGAGTTCCTGCTATGCATTCGGCGGTCTGGTGGCCTCGCCGTTCGCCGGTTGGTGGGCCTACACGCTGATTGGTTCGTGGCACGCGGCGTTCATTTCCAGCGCGGCGGTGGTCGCGGTGGTGGCGGTGTTGTTCTTCATCTTTCAGCGCGACAAACCGGAAGACGTCGGCCTGCCCGCCGTGGAGCCGGAGCCGGTGATCAGCGCCGAAGAGGCCGAAGCCAACAGTAAACTCAGCGTCTGGGAGCCGCTCAAGGAAATCCTGCGCAACCGTACGGTGCTGGTGCTGGGTCTGGCGTATTTCCTGCTGAAACCGGCGCGTTACGCGATTCTGCTGTGGGGCCCGGTGATCGTGTTCGAACAGATGCCCTCGGTCGGCAAGGTCGGCGCGGCGATAATTCCCACCGCGTTTGAACTGGCCGGGCTGCTGGGGCCGATCATGATCGGCCTGGCCTCGGACAAACTGTTCGGCGCCCGACGCATGCCGGCCTGCGTGTTGAGTCTGCTGGCGCTGACCGTGACCCTCGCGCTGTTCATGGGCGCCTTGCACACCGGCAGCGTGATGCTGGTGGTCGCATTGTTGTTTGTGATGGGCCTGACCCTGTACGGCCCGGATTCGATGATCAGCGGCGCGGCCGCCATCGATTTCGGCAAGGCCAAGGCCGGCGCCACGGCGGCGGGATTCGTCAACGGCTGCGGCTCGGTCGGTGCTGTGCTCGGTGGTTTGCTGCCGGGTTACTTCGACTCGGTGACGGTGTTCATCGTGTTCGCCGGTTGCGCGCTGTTTTCGGCGCTGGTGCTGATTCCGCACTGGAACAGCCGCCCGGTCGGCGTCATGGAACCACGTGCCTACGTGCCCAACCGCGCCCTGACCATCAAACCCCTGCGTAACTGAAAACCCTCACCTCGCGGCCTGCTGCGGCATTCGCGGCAGGCTGTGCCGTGGCCGACTGACTGGAGAATTTTCATGAGACCGTTTTGGCTGGACCAGGCTTTGCAGCTCGACACGTCCGAACCTTGCCCGCCGCTGCAAGGCGATGTGCGCACCGACGTGTGCATCGTCGGCGGCGGTTACACCGGGTTGTGGACGGCGATCATGCTCAAGCAGCAGAACCCCGAACTCGATGTGTTGCTGATCGAAGCCGACATTTGCGGCGCCGGCGCCAGTGGGCGCAACGGCGGCTGTGCGCTGTCGTGGTCGGCGAAGTACTTCACTCTGGAACGACTGTTCGGCGTCGAAGAGGCGGTGCGGCTGGTCAAGGAATCCGAGCGCAGCATCCACGCCATCGGCGAGTTCTGCGAGCAGTACGGCATCGACGCCGATTACCGCCTCGACGGCACGCTTTACACCGCGACCAACCGCGCGCAATGCGGCTCGACCGATGCGGTGATTGCGGCGCTGGAGCGCAACGGCATCAACTCGTTTACCAAGCGGCCGGTCGCTGATGTACAGCGCATGGCCGGATCGGCAAAACACCTGGAAGGCTGGTTCTCGCCGGCCGCCGCCAGCGTGCAGCCGGGCAAACTGGTGCGCGGCTTGCGCCAGGTGGCGTTGCAGCTGGGCGTGCGGATTCATGAAGGCACAGCGATGACCGGTTTGGAGGAGGGCCGTCCGGCGCGCCTTCACACGGCGAGCGGCCGGGTGACCGCCGACCGTGTGGTATTGGCGATGAACGCGTGGATGGCCCGCGCGTTCCCGCAGTTCGAGCGCAGTGTGGCGATCGTCTCCAGCGACATGCTGATCACCGAACCGCGGCCGGATCTGTTGCAGGAAATCGGTTTGATCAGCGGCGTGACCGTGCTCGATTCGCGGATTTTCGTGCACTACTACCACAACACCCCGGACGGCCGGATCATGCTCGGCAAGGGCGGCAATACCTTCGCTTACGGCGGGCGGATGTTGCCGGTGTTCGACCAGCCCTCGCCCTATACCGGTTTGCTCAAGCGCAGCCTCGACGACTTCTTCCCGGCCTTTGCCGATGTGAAAGTCGACGCAACCTGGAACGGCCCCTCGGATCGCTCGGTCACCGGCCTGCCGTTCTTCGGCCGGATGAGTGCCAGCGGGAATGTGTTCTACGGTTTCGGTTATTCCGGCAGCGGCGTCGGGCCGTGCCACATGGGCGGGCAGATCCTCGCTTCGCTGGTGCAGGGCCTCGACAACCCATGGACACGCTCGCCGCTGGTCAACGGGCCGCTGGGTTACTTTCCGCCGGAGCCGATCCGCTACCTCGGCTCGCTGATGGTGCGCAACGCCATTCGCCGCAAGGAGCGCGCCGAGGATCACGGTCGGCGACCCCGGCACCTTGACGTGCGTCTGGCGAAATTCGCGGCGGCGGCGGGCAAGGCCGACAAGGCGTGAGCGTCAGCGCGGCGGGGTGGAGCGGTTGAGCAGCCAGTCGAGCAACAGGTCCTCGTCGGGCTCAGTTTCTCTCGGTTGTGCCGGTTGGGGCCGGCAGGCGTCGAGGCAGAGGATCGGTCGGTCGGGATCGCTGTCGAGAAAACTGACCCAGACTTCGCTGCCGGCGCAGGGAAGATTTTCCCGAGGCACGCAGGCGTCGGCATGGGGCATGACCAACGGCAGCCACAGCCCTTCGCTTGCACCGTTACGTGAATGCTCCGGCCATAACCGGACGGCCATGCGTCCCTGATCGTTCACCTGCGCCGGTTGCCCCGGCGCACCGAGCAATTGCGCCGGGTGATACCCCGGAATGCGCGGACGCGGTTGTTTCGGCGGCGGGCGAAACGGGGTCGACCAGGGCAGCGCCGTGAAGTCGTTGTGATAGCGGCGAACCGTCGGCACTGGGTCGAGAATCGAAGGTTGCTGGCCTTGATGACGCAACTCGGTGATCAGCCACTGCTCGTTGAAGGCGTTTACCGGGTGCTCCGTGACTTGCAACAGGCGCCCGCTGAGCAGGCGCAGACAATCGCTGCGGCCCTGAATCGAGCGCGACCGGCAGCGTTGGCGCTCGAGCAGACGGCGACTGCGCTGGGTGGCGTGACGTTGCGCAGTTGGCAGAGACTCCTGTGGGGCGACGGCACTGCCCAGCGTGTGATTGGCGGCCTCCTGACCCTTGATCGGTCGCCCTCGCTCTCGTACGCCGGCAGGCATCGGAGGCAGTACCGCCTCATGCCGCTGGAACAGGCTGCTGAGGCCGCTGGTTGGCGCATCGAGCTGGGTGTTGAAAGGAATCGCCGTCAGTTGCTGTGGCAGGCTCAGGCTGTCATCGGCGAACACCACCACATGGCCGTCCGGCTGATGTTCGAAGTGGTAGTGAATGCCTTCCTCTTCGCAAAGCCGTTGCAACAGGGCCAAATCGGTTTCGTCGTACTGAATGCAGAACGGACGCGGCGGATAGTGGCCGACGGTCATCTCGATCCGGTAGCTGTGGGCGGGCAGGTGATGTTCGATCAACAGTTGCTCAAGGATGGCCGGCACGCTCAGTTGCGTGAAGACCCGGCGTACGGGATGTTGCTCCAGCGCTTGCAGATGCGGCATCAGCACCAGTTGGTAGGCGATCCGGTGCGTTGCGCGATGTTCGCAGCTGGCACTTTGAATGACGCCGTGAATGCCGTGATCCTCATCCAGGTGCAGAAACGCCGCCTGATGCAGCAGCTTGCCGGGTGACCAGGCGGGCGCCAGGCCCATGACCTCGATTTCAAACCGATAAGGCTGATTCAGCGCTTCATGACCGCTGAAGCGCAGCACCGGCAGGCTTATCCCGCCTTCGGCCAGGGTCAGTGAAAACGGACTTTCCTTGTCATTGAGCATTCGGGCAGGCTCTGTTCTGGCAATACGGGCGACAGAGGGTACGAAAACGCGACGTTGATTGGACATGGCAAACCGGTTTTTCAGAATCGCCCTACAAGGCGTGTAGAAGATGTCGATACGCAGCGGATTTTTTGGTCGATTGCCGACTTTAGGCCGTATAAACTTGCCGCCATGCGTCGGCCAATAGATGTCTCGGCGCCACAGATCAAGAGAGTGAGTAATGGGCGCACAGTGGAAGGTTAAACACAAAGAAGCGGCAGCCAACGCCAAGGGCAAGATCTTCGGCAAACTGGTGAAGGAAATCACCATTGCTGCGCGTAACGGTGCCGATACCGCCACCAACGCACACCTGCGTCTGGTGGTCGAACAGGCCAAGAAAGCCTCGATGCCCAAGGAAACCCTGGACCGTGCCATCAAGAAGGGTGCTGGGCTGCTGGGCGAAACCGTGCAATACCATCGCGTTACCTACGAAGGCTTCGCACCGCATCAGGTGCCGCTGATCGTCGAGTGCGTGACCGACAATATCAACCGCACTGTGGCGGAAATCCGCGTGGCTTTCCGCAAGGGGCAACTGGGTGCTTCCGGTTCCGTTGCCTGGGACTTCAACCATGTCGGCATGATCGAAGCGTCTCCGGACACCCCGGACGCCGATCCGGAAATGGCCGCGATCGAAGCCGGCGCGCAGGATTTCGAAGCGGGCGAAGAGGGTGCGACCCTGTTCCTGACCGATCCGACTGACCTCGATGCCGTGCAGAAAGCCCTGCCGGAACAAGGCTTCACCGTGCTGTCGGCCAAACTCGGCTACCAGCCGAAGAACCCGGTCAGCGGCCTGAGCGACGAGCAGATGGCTGAAGTCGAGGCGTTCCTCGAAGGCCTGGACAACCATGACGATGTGCAGGACATGTTCGTCGGTCTGGCCGGCTGATTTTTCGAGTCAGTAACGCTGCAATCGCGAGCAGGCTCGCTCCCACATTTGATCAGTGACCCTTTACAGGGGTGATACAAGTCGATTGTGGCAGCGAGCCTGCTCGCGATTGATCGCGCAGCGGTCATTACTGTTGCAGCACCTCAACGATCTCGCCGAACCCCGGCCGTGCCAGCACGTCCGGCTGACAGCACTGCTGTTCCAGGGCCTCCAGCGCCTGACGTTGTTCATCGCTCAACCCCGAGTCGATGCGTGCCAGCAGTTCCCCCAGCAAAATCCCGAACGCCCGCACTTCGAGGCGCTGCAGTGCACGGGTTTCAGGCGTGTCCGCCGTGGCATGGAATGATGCCGCGCCAAAATCCCCCAGCAGACAATCGCCCTGATCGTTCAACAGAATGTTGTGTCCGTAGAGATCGCCATGGGTGATGCCGTGACGGTGCAGATGCCCGGCGACCGAGGCAATGCCCCGGGCAATACGCAGGGCGACGTCGGCACTGAAACGGCAATCATCGGCATACACATCCCGTGAACAGGACGCCAGGCTCGGCAGTCCGGCCAGGTTGCGGTAACTCGAATCGATCAGTTGCATCACCAGGCCTTGCTGACCATCGGGATGCTGGTCGATGCGGCCTTCGACGCGGATCAGGTTCGGGTGCATCCCGGCGGTGATGCACGCGTTCATTTCATGCAGCGGCGAGCCGTCGCTGGTCATCTCACCCTTGTACAACTTGACCGCCACGGGCGTGGCCGGCTGATTCACAGGCTGCCACTGCGCCCGGTAAATCACCCCGGAAGCGCCTTCGCCCAGCCGTTGCTCCAGCTGCAGCGCCGACCAGTCGATCAGGGGCGCGTTGTTGAGCGCGTCGGCATCGGCTTCGGTTTCCAGCGGATTGCCGGCGTAGGCCAGCCAGGTCAGGCTCGGCAAGGTCAGCAGCCATTGCGGCAGCTCGGTCAACTGGTTGGCGGCAATACGGATCAGTTCCAGCCGATGGCACTGGCTCAGTGACGGCGGCAGCGTGCGCAGGCGATTGCCGGCGAGCATGAGCTTTTGCAACAGCGGACGCTCGCCCAGTTCGGTGGGCAGGGTTTCGATGGCGTTGTCGGTCAGGATCAGCCAGCGCAACTGCGGCGGCAGCGCCGCGCCGGGCACCTGGGTGATCCGGTTGGCCTTGAAACCGATCATCGTCAGCGCCTGACACTGGCCCAGGCACGCCGGCAACCGGGTGAACTGATTGTCCGAGCAGAACAGCACGCGCAGGCGTGTCAGGCGGTGCAAGTCGTCCGGCAAGCTGCTCAGGGCATTGCCGCTGAGGTTGAGCACTTCCAGCGTGTCGGCCAGGTTGAAAATCTCCGGCGGAAATTCAGTCAGGCCTTCAGCCAGGTCGAGCCGGGTGATGCCCGACAGTTCGCCGGCGCGCAGTTGTGCAAGGGTGTGCATGAAAAGGATCGCTATCTGGAAGGCGCCCGAGCGCCGGAAATGGGCGGCATGATAACGGCAAATCAGCCCGGTTCGTGCACTTCGCGCAATTGCCCGAGCCTGCTGCGGGTGCGGGCCAGATCGATCGCCTGGCCGCCGAGGCTTTCACGCAACGGGAGCTGGCCGAGCAGGGTCAGGTGTTTGTCCTGGTCGTAGAGCACGTCGATCAGATTGATGAAGCGTTGCTGGGCGGCGATCGAACACTCGCCCAACTCCGGCAGTTCATCGATGATCCAGTGGTCGAAGCGCCGGCACAGTTCCAGATAGTCCATCACGGCGGTGGGCTGTTCGCAGAGGTCGTTGAAGGTAAACCCGACACGCCGGTCTTCGCACAGCCGCGCCTGCAAATGGCGGCTGCCGACTGCCAATGGCAACGGCGTGGTGCCGAGTGGCGGCAGCTTCAAAGCCTGGCGCTGCGCCGGGGTGGCCGGCCAGACGTAATAGCCTTGGGTGAACACCTGATGCGCATGCCGACGCGCCTGGCTGCGGTAATCGTGCGGGCCGCCGACTTCCATGACCTGCATCCGCGCGTTGATCAGGTCGATCACCGGTTTGAACCGCGCGTGGTACAGCGGGTTGGGCAGCAAGCCTTCGGGCGGGTAGTTGGAAGTCACCAACAGCAGGATCCCGCGCTTGAACAGCGCCTTGAACAAGCGGGTGATGAGCATTGCATCGCCGATGTCATGCACATGAAATTCATCGAAACACAGCACCCGACAGTCCAGCAGCAGCGCATCGAGGGTAACGGCCAAGGCATCGTCGCAGTCACGATGCTCGAACATGCCTTGGTGCAACTGGGCGAAGAACCCATGGAAGTGCAGACGGCGCTTTTGCGCAATCGGCAACGCCTCGAAGAATCCGTCCAGCAGCCAGCTTTTGCCGCGCCCGACCGCCCCGTGCAGATACAGGCTGGGCGGGGTTTGCGCAGGGGTGCCGAACAACAGGCCGGCCTGCTGCGCCATGCAGTCGATGACTCGCTGCTGGCTGTGGCTGAGGGTGTAGCCCTGGCCGTGGGCCTTTTGCCGGAAGTAGTCGCGGACCGATTGCGCGCTGGCAGCGCACTGGCCCGCAGCGGTACTGGAGCGTTTGCCGAGGAGGCGGCGCAAGGCTGACCAGCGATGGGTCAGACGCGAACGTTCGGGCGGTCGGGCGGGCACTGCAATCACTCCGTCATCATCGGGCCGGCTCCCCGCGAGCGCGGCGGCGTAGTGTAACCAGACGGGTAGTTTTGCTTCCACTGCGCTTTATCGTTTTTCCAGACAGTAATCTGCGGTGTGTACAGGTTTTTTCAACATTATGAATCGACCTGTTGCCAACCTTTCGAAACAATTCCCGGCGGGTGACTGGATCCAATCGACTGGCGCAATCGGTGTCCGTTGCTAACCTGAAACACTGTAACGGCAGATACGCCGTCGCGATCAGGGAGCGGGCGGTGAAAGCAGGGATGGTCTGGGCATTGCTGAGCGGGCTCGCGGTACCGGTCCACGCCGCCGATCTTCAGGTCGAGGTGCGGGTCGATGTGCAGCGCGGTTGCCAGTTGATTGGCCAGCAACGTGAAGCCGGTATCGAACAACTGGGCGTACTCGACTTCGGCACCACGGCGCGGCTCGGCGACCGGGACGGGCCACTCGGAGCGGCGCTGACGAATTCGCGCCTGCCGCGTCTGGAATGCAACCCGGACACCCCGTACCAGTTGCGTGTCGATGGCGGCCTGCACGGTGGCGTCGGCGAGGTGCGTTATATGGCGGGAGAGGCCGGCAGCAAGCCGATTCCCTATCGCCTGTATCAGGACCCTGCGCGGCGGGTGCCGCTGGTGGTGGATGTGCCGGTCAGTGGCCGGGTGCCGGACAGCGGCACGGTGGACTTGCCGCTATACGGGCGGATCGAACGGATGGCAGAAGTGCCTTGGGTCAGCCGGTATTCGGATCTGGTGAAGGTGACGGTCACCTGGTGATCGCGGCGTTTTTTCAGCCATCCGCTGGATCCGGGTGGCGCAGGGAAGGGCGTTCAGTGATGAGCGCAATGTTCGAGTGATCCTGAAGGAGTAGGCGCTCAATGATGGACAAACACGGGCGGGTAATCGCCATAGCCACGCTGCTGATGTTCACCGAGGTCGCGCCAGCGGCAATCAGTGGGCAGATCGTCGCGCGGCTGACGTTGATCGCTGGCTGCGAAGTGACCAACGCCTCCAGCCCCGCCGGCCCGGTAGACGGGCTGGGCTCACTCGATTTCGGCCAGCAGGGCCCGACCTGGAATGCACCGATCAAGGCCAGCCTCAGCGAAGCGGGCAGCGGCCGGCTGAATGTCGCCTGCAACCCTTCGGTCACCGGGTTCACCGTGACCATCGACGGCGGCACCCATGGCGACGGCACCACACGCCGCCTGAGCAACGGGCGCCAGACACTTCCCTATCAGCTGTTTCTCGATGCCTCCGGCAGCCAGAGCTACAGCATTGGTCAACAACACAATTTCGCTGTCACCAGCGGCGCACAGATACCCATTCCGGTATTTGGCTCGGTGGTGGCGAACACCCGTGCGGTACCGGCCGGTGTCTATACCGACACCCTGACGGTGACGCTCGACTGGTAACCCCGTAGAGGACGGACACCATGCGTACGATTGCATCAAGGATAGCTTTGTCGTTGCTCGGCCTGACGCTCGCTTCCAGCGTTAATGCCGCCACCACGGTCACCGGCCAGATCACTTCCAGCCTGACCCTGATCAGCAGTTGCCAGGTCAACGGTTCCGGCGGTTCTACCGGGCTGAACTTCGGTGCGTTGAACTTTGGCACCGCCAACAGCCTGTTCACCACGGCGACCGGACAGGTGCTGGGCGGCGGGGGCGGGGCGCTGTCGATCCTGTGCTCGGCTGGCACCACGCCGACGGTCAAGGTCCGGGCGGGCGCCCATGACGGACTCTCGCCGGGCGGCACTCGCGCGTTGTATGACGGAGTGGCCAATTACGTGCCGTATGACCTGTACACCGACGCCGGGCACTCGCAATTGCTGGCCATCGACGGGGTGATCAACCTCGCGGCCAGCACTGGTGTGGCGCAGACCGTGAACATCTACGGTCAGGCGGTCGGCAAGGCCGGGCTGCCGGCGGGCACGTACACCGACACGATTTCCGTTGAACTGACGTTTTAGCGCCATGGGCCGGCATGGCTGTGCGGGGCTGTTGCTGCTGTGTGCGGGCAGCTTGCCGCTGCCGTTGGCGGCGGTCACCAGTCAGAGTTTTCAGGTCAGTGCCACGGTGACACCGGGCTGTCTGGTGGTGGGGGGCGTATCGAACTATGGCGGCTTGAATTTCGGTTCGCGGTCGGCGCTGGCTACCGGCACGGTGCAGGTAGCGTTGACCGGCGGTGTCACGCTGCAATGCACGCCGGGGGTGGCGCTGAACATGACGGTCGATGGCGGCCAGTACAACAGCGGCGGGCGACGCATGCAGATCAGCGGAGGCAGTGCCAAGGTGGCCTATGCGCTGTTTCGCGATGCGGCTTACAGCCAGAGCCTGGGCATCGGCCAGAGTGTGGCGGTGGCCTACAGCGATGCGAACAACATCAGTCTGCCGATCTACGGGCAGGTGCAATTACCGGGCAATCAACCCGGGGGGACATACAGCGATGTGTTGCAGGTGCAGCTGTCGTGGTGATGTGAAATGACAAGGAGCAGGTTTATGGGGTTTTTCACGTCACGCTATTCGTTCGCGTGTTGCGCCGTGCTGGCGCTGGCCATGTTCGGGACGCTCAAGGCCCAGGCTGCCAGTTCGGTGCTGATCTGGCCGATCGACCCGGTATTGGAGGCCGATCAGCAGGCCAGTGCGCTGTGGCTGGAAAATCGCGGCACGGAAACCGCCAACCTGCAGATCCGCGTGTTCGGCTGGAGCCAGAGCGGTTTCGAAGAGCAGTACCGCAATCAGCGGGAGGTGATCGGCAGCCCGCCGGTGGCGAAGATCGAGCCGGGACAGAAGCAACTGGTGCGCCTGACCCGTACCAAGGACGTGCCGCCAGGCCAGGAGCTGGCGTATCGGATCATCATCGATGAAATCCCCTCGGCTCAGCCGCCCGTCGCCGAAGACGGCAAGACCGCTGCGGCGATCCGCTTCCAGATGCGCTACTCGGTACCGCTGTTCGCCTATGGCGCGGGTTTGTGGAGCAAGGAGGACAGCGCCCGCCAGCGTGACCCCAAGGGTATCGGACTGCCGCAATTGAGCTGGCGCACGGTGGCGGTGGAGGGCCGTCCTTATGTGGAAGTGCGCAATCAGGGCGCAGTTCATGCGCGGCTGACTGATGTCGCCATCAAGCAGGGTGGTCAAAGCAAACCGTTGGCCGAGGGCCTGCTCGGTTACGTGTTGCCCGGCGCGGTGATGCGCTGGCCGGCACCGGGGCCGGTGGCGGGAGAGCTGGCGGGACGGATCAATGGCGCGGCCAAGGTGCAGAGCATTCCGCCGGCGCGATAGCCATAGCGAGTCATGTCGAAGTGATCAGGCTTCGGCGCCAGCGGTTTCAGGAGGAATCAGTCCATTGACGGACGTAACACGCTAATGAGTCCAGGATGGGCTCGCCGTATTCAGCGTCCGTTGTGGCTCATGACCGGCGCGTGGTGCCTGATGTTCATTCATCCATCCGGGGCCGGTGAACTGCCGCCGCCTCCCAGCGGCATGGAGGCCGTGAGTGATGCACAGTTGTTTCTGGAACTGGTGGTCAACCAGATGAATACCGGCCATGTAGTGGCGGTGGAGCAACGCGGCGGGCGCCTGTTCCTGCCGGCCAGCGTATTGCGCGACACCGGCATGAAGCTGCCGGCAGAGGCCGGTGCCGAAGTCGATCTCGACGGCCTGCCGGGCCTGCACAGCGATTACGACAGCGTCAGCCAGCGCTTGCTGCTCGACGTGCCACCGGACTGGCTGCCGGAGCAGTTCATCGGCAACCGCGAGGTTTATCCGCGCACCCCGGCGCTGAGCAGTTTCGGCGCTTTGTTCAACTATGACCTCTACCTCAATGACACCGACGACGCCGGCACTTATCTGGCGGCGTGGAACGAGGTGCGGCTGTTCGACAGTTGGGGCACGTTGTCGAACACCGGGCAATATCGCCGTACGTTGTCGGGGGATGCGGTCAGCACGCTGGACAACGGCTATCTGCGTTACGACACCACCTGGCGCTACTCCGATGATGAACGGATGCTGACCTACGAGGCCGGGGACGTGGTCAGCGGCGCCTTGCCCTGGAGCAGTTCGGTACGGCTGGGCGGTGTGCAGTTCTCAAGGGATTTTGCGGTGCGTCCGGATCTGGTGACCTATCCGCTGCCGCAGTTCGCCGGGGAAGCGGCGGTGCCGTCCTCGGTGGATCTTTTTATCAACGGCTACAAGTCCAGCAGCACCGACCTGCAACCGGGGCCGTACACCCTGACCAACATTCCGTTCATCAACGGCGCGGGCGAGGCGGTGGTGGTGACCACTGATGCGCTGGGCCGGCAGGTGTCGACCACGGTGCCGTTCTACGTCACCAGCAGCCTGTTACAAAAGGGGCTGAGCGATTTTTCGGTGGCCGCCGGTACGTTGCGCCGGGATTATGGCCTGAAGGACTTCAGCTACGGACCGGGCGTGACCTCGGGCAGTCTGCGCTACGGCGTCAGCGACACGTTTACTCTGGAGAGTCACGCCGAGGCGGCGGATTCCCTGACCCTTGGGGGACTGGGCGGTAACTTGCGGCTGGGCAATTTCGGAGTGCTCAACAGTGCGATCAGTCAGAGCCGTTTCGACGGCGACGGCGGTCAGCAACTGAGCCTCGGTTATCAATACAGCGGCCAGCGCTACAGCTTTTCCTATCAGCGTCTGCAACGCCGCGATCGCTATGCCGACCTGACCGTGGTCGACAGCCCTTACACCACACTCAGCAAGCGCAGCGAGCAGGCGACCCTGAGCCTCAACCTTGAACGCTGGGGCAGTCTCGGCGTCGGTTATTTCGATATTCGCGCGGCAGACGAAACCCGCACGCGGTTGCTCAATCTGAGCTGGAGCAAACCGCTGTGGCGCAACAGCAGTTTCTACCTGTCGGCCAACCGCGAAATCGGCGACAGCAACTGGGCGGTGCAGGCGCAACTGGTGATCCCGTTCGACCTGCGCGGCAGTCTGGCCATCAGCAGCGAACGCAGCAAGACCGGGCAGACGCAGCAGCGGGTCAACTACAGCCGCGCCGTGCCGTCCGAGGGCGGGGTGGGCTTCAATCTCGGCTACGCCAAGGGCGACGGCGCCGATTACCGTCAGGCTGACGTGACCTGGCGTCTGCAATCGGTGCAATTGCAGGCGGGCGTCTATGGCACGTCCGACGCGGAAACCCGTTGGGCCGATGCCAGCGGCTCGCTGGTGTGGATGGACGATCAAGTGTTCGCCGCCAACCGCATCGACGATGCGTTCGTGGTGGTCAGCACCGACGGCTACGCGGACATTCCGGTGCGTTACGAGAACCAGCAGGTCGGCCAGACTGACCGCAACGGCCATTTGCTGGTGCCGTGGAGCAGTGCCTATTACCGCGGCAAGTACGAAATCGATCCGTTGAACCTGCCGGCCAACGTGCGCAGCCCGAATGTCGAACAGCGCGTTGCCGTGCGCCGGGGCAGCGGCTATCTGCTGGAGTTTCCGCTGAGCCGGGTGATTGCCGCGAGCATCGTGCTGGTGGATGCGCAGCAAAAGGAGTTGCCGCTGGGCAGTGGCGTGCTGCACGAACAGAGCGGCACGCGGACGGTGGTCGGCTGGGACGGACTGGTCTACCTGGAAAACCTCCAGGCGCAGAATTCGCTGCGGGTGACTCTCGCGGACGGCAAGACCTGCCAGGCGCAATTCAGCGTCGATCTGCAGCAGGATGAAGTGCCGCTGATCGGCCCGTTGGTGTGCCAATGATCCGGGCGCGGCTTGCTCTGTGGCTGTTGTTGCTGCTGCCGGGGCTGGCGCAGGCGCTGTGTTCGGTGGTGACCACCACGCCGGCCGGGTTCGGCAACATCAGCTCAATCGCCGTGCGCACCACCTCGCAACCCAGTTCTACCCTGAACGGAGGCTTGAGTTGCACCGGTTCGCTGCTGTCGCTGTTGACCAACAATGATCATTTCTGGGCCACCGTCACCTCGACCCAGAGCGGTTTGCTCGGGCCCTCCGGCGACGTGATCGGTTACACGATCTACGCCAACAACAGCACCAGTTACCCGCTGACGCGTGGCACCGCCTATGACTTCGCCCGCAACGGCATCATCGATGCCTTGGGATTGTTGGGCGGTACGGTGCCGAAAACCGTTCCGCTCTACTTCGGTACCACCATCGGCAGCAACGTGGCGGCCGGGGTGTATACCGAGACACTGAGCATTTTCTGGAACTGGAATTATTGTTCGGGCATCGGTGTCGGCGGGCTTTGCCTGGGCCGCGACATCAACAGCGGTACCACGACACTGACGGTCAACCTGACGGTGTCCAACGATTGCACCATCACCGCGCCGAACATCGCTTTCGGCAGCGCACCGGTGGTCAGCGCGTTTACCCCGGTGACCGGGCAGACCATCAACCTCGCCTGCACCAAGGGCAGTGCCTACACCGTGGGGCTGAACGACGGGCAGAATGCGCTGAGCGTTGGCGGACGACGGCGGATGATTTCCGGCAGCAACTATCTGGCCTACGACATCTTCAAGAGTGCCGGCACCACCCGTTGGGGCAGTGTCGGCGCGGCTCGTCGGGCCAGCAGCGATGCCGAGGTCAACCCCGGCAACGGGCTGGGTACCGGCAGCCAGATCTTCAACTACAACGCGAAAATCTACACCGACCAGACCACACCGCCCGCCGGAACCTACCTGGACAATGTGGTGCTGGATGTGGGGTTCTGAAACCGGCTAGAAGCTCAGGGATTGCTTGAGCATTTTCGCCGCCGGGGTGTCGGTCGGACTGACCATCGCGTAGTTGTAGCCTTTGCCGGACCAGTACTCGGCCTGCAGATCTCCGTCCTGGCGGCTACCCCGGGGCAGGAAGGTATTTTTCGGTCCCGGTGGACGCACGTAGAAACTGACCTTGTGCCCGCTCTGGTCTTCATACATCACCATCGCCGCGGGGCCTTCGTCAGTGCTCAGCAGGCGGCCGCTGACCGGTTCAAACCCGGCCGACGTCAGGTCCGGCAGGCGATTGGCCTGAGTGAAATAACGGTCGAGCCAGCGCTGGATGTCGCCGTCGCCATCGACTTTGTAGTCCGCCGGCAGAAGCCCTTGCTGGGCGATCAAACGGTACGCCTGCAAGGCGTCCGTCATCGGTGCCGGGGGATGAAACACGGTCATGTCCCGGGCCTTCCAGCCACCGACACCGCCGAGGCTGACGGCAATCAGCAACACCGCCGCGCTGGCCCACTGGCGGCGCGATTGGCGTTTGAGGCGCTGACGGATCAGCGCCGGATCGAGGTCCGGATTGGCCGGCTGTTGCAAGGCGCCGCCGAGGGCGGCGCGCAGGTGCTGGGCGTCCTGTTGCCAGGCGCGAACCTGCGCCGCTTCGTCCGGGTGACTGGCGAGCCAGGTTTCCAGCACATGCCGGTCGGATTCGCTGAGCTGATGGTCGACGTAGGCGTGCAGGTCACGTTCGTTGGGGGGCAGACTGATCATTTGAGTATCCGCAAGGAAGGGCTGCTGATTTCCCCGTCGCTGAGCTGGCGCAGGGCCTGGCGAGCACGGGACAGGCGCGACATCACGGTGCCGGTGGGGACGCCGAGAATCTCGGCGACCTCCTTATAGGTCAGGCCTTCGACCGACACCATCAGCAGCAGCGCGCGCTGTTCGGTGGGCAGTCGGTCGAAGGCTTTCAAAGTCGATTGGGCAATGACGGTGCGTTCCACCGAGGGCTCGGCGTCATCGCGTCCGGTGAAGATTTCGAGCATCCGCGCATAACGCCGCGAACGCCGGTGCGCATCGAGAAACTGCCGGTACAGGATCGAAAACAGCCAAGCGCGCAGATCACCGTCGGCGCGTTTGTCACCCCAACCCGACAGCGCCCGCTCCAGACTGGCCTGTACCAGGTCGTCGGCGCTGCTGCCGTTGCGAGTCAACGACACGGCAAAACGCCGCAATCTGGGGATTATTTCTCGCAGTTGTTCGTCGAATTCGCTCATGAAGTTCTGCTAGTCGCTACGCTGTGGACTAGGAAGACGCCCGGCATTGGAGGTTATTCCACGTTCTGAAAAATAAATACCGGGCCGTGGAATAAATCCCGATGGTGTGCGTCTTGCTGATTCTTCCTACTTGTGGCCGATGGCCCTGGAGTGCTTCATGGTTGATCGCAGTTCATCGCCCGGCGGGCCACAACGCCCGCCACTGAGTGCCGCGAGCCTGGTGTTGCGGCTTGGCGGAATCGCCGTGGTAGTCGCAGCCCTGGCCGGGGCGTTTGCCTACGTTCATGGTTCATTTGACCCACAACGCCTGACACCAAAAGCGTTGGTGGATGTGCTGGAAAAGAACAACGGCGTGCATCCGGGCTTTCGCCGCAATCACGCCAAAGGTGTGTGCGTGATCGGACATTTCGAGAGCAGCGGCGAGGCTCGCTCGTATTCTGTCGCGCAAGTGTTCAACGAGCCGCGCACTCCTGTGGTCGGGCGCTTTGCGTTGCCAGCCGGCAGTCCGTATGCGCCGGACAGCGCCGTACCGATCCGCAGTCTGGCGCTGCGTTTCACTCAGGCCAACGGCCAGCAGTGGCGCACCGGGATGAACAGCATGCCGGTGTTCCCGGTCGGCACGCCCGAGGCGTTCTATCAATTGCAGCAGGCGCAATCGCCGGATCCCGCCACCGGTAAACCGGATCCGACCAAGGTCCCGGCATTTTTTGCCTCACACCCGGAAGCCGTGCCGTTTCTGACCTGGATAAAAACCGCCAAACCTTCGGCCAGTTACGCGACGGAAACCTACAACAGCGTCAACGCGTTCTATCTGGTGGATGCCAGCGGCAAGAAGCAAGCGGTGCGCTGGAGCATGACGCCTCTGGCCCAGGACGCTGCCGGTGCGACCGCGCCTGAAGGTAGCGACTTCCTTGAAAAAGACCTGGTGCAGCGCCTGGCGGAAGGGCCGCTGCGTTTTCAGTTGAACATCACCTTGGCCAACGCCGACGATCCGGTGAACGATGCGAGCAAGACCTGGCCCGCCGGTCGCAAAGTGTTGAACGCCGGCACCCTGGTGCTGGAAAAGACCCAGCCGCAGCTCAGCGGCGAATGCCGTGACATCAACTACGATCCGCTGGTGCTGCCGGCCGGCATTCAGGGTTCCGACGATCCGCTGCTCGCCGCGCGCTCGGCCGGTTACGCCGATTCCTACCTGCGTCGCACCAGCGAAGTCAGCCAACTGCCCACCGGCAAAAAGGAGGCTCGCCCATGAGCACGCAACCGACTCATTTCAATCCGCTGGCGCGGTTGCTGCACTGGTTGATGGCGCTGATGATCATCGCGATGTTGTTCATCGGCGCCGGCATGGTGACCTCGGTGTCGGCGCGGCATGAATGGCTGATCAATCTGCACAAACCGTTGGGCATCGCGATACTCGCTTTGGTGATCGTGCGTATTCTGGTGCGGCTCGGCACCCGTCAGCCGCCGCTGCCGGCGGATCTGCCGGGCTGGCAAGTGATGGCGGCCAAGGCCTCTCATCTGTTGCTATACGCGCTGATGCTGGTGTTGCCGCTGCTGGGCTGGGCGATGATCAGCGCGGCGGGGGATCCGGTGATGTTCGGCGCGTCCCTGCAATTGCCGTCGATCGTGCCGGCGGATGCGCAGGTGTTCGCGTTGCTGCGCAAGGCTCACGGGTATCTGGCGTATCTGCTGTTCCTGACCGTGCTGCTGCACCTGGCGGCGGCGCTGTTCCATGGCTGGGTGCGCCGCGACGAGGTGCTCGACAGCATGCTGCGGGGACGCAATCGCGGTTGATCGTGTGTCAGTCCGACGTGGCGAGGGCGCAAGCCGCCTCGCCACGTTTCCGGGTGGCCAGCGTTCGCCACCAGTACAGCAACGCGACCATGTTGATTGCGGCACCCAGCCCGCAGACGCCCGGCCATCCTGCCCAGGCGTACATGGCGGTCGAGGCGATTGAGCCCAAGGCGCTGCCAATTGAGTAAAACAGCATGTAGCCGGCGGTCAGTCGGCTCTGCGCCTCCGGGCGGACGCTGTAGATCATGCTCTGGCTGGTGACGTGCACGGCCTGCAAGCCCAGATCCAGAGTGATGACGCCAAGCAGTAGCGCCCATAGTGATAAATGGGTGAGTGCGATTGGCAACCACGAGCCCAGCATCAGCAGCAGCGACAGACCGCTGACCCATTGCCCCCATCCTCGATCCGCCAGGTGTCCGGCTCTGGCGGCGGCGAGTGCACCCGCCGCGCCGGCGAGTCCGAACAATCCGATCTCACTGTGGGAAAGCGACAGCGGCGGGGCGGCCAGCGGCAACACCATCGGCGTCCACAGCACCATGGCGCTGGCGAAGGTGAGCAGGGCGAGGATTGCTCGTTGGCGCAGCACCGGTTCTTCACGAAACAGGCTGAACACTGAGGCGATCAATGCCACGTAATGCGTGGTCGGTCGTGCTTCTTCATCCTTGGGCAACACCCGAAACAGCAACACAGCCATCACCAGCGTCAATCCCGCTGACAGCAGATAGATCGAGCGCCAGCCGGCCAGATCAGCCATGCCGCCGGCCACCGTGCGCGCCAGCAGAATGCCGACGACGATGCCGCTGGTGATCACGCCGACTACCTTTCCGCGTTGTGCCGGGACCGCGAGAGTTGCGGCGTAGGCGACCAACACCTGGGTGACCACGGCCAGCAGGCCGGTCAGGGTGACGCCAATCAGCAGCCAGGTGCTGTTCGAGGCCAGAGCAATCATCAGCAAGGCTGCGGCGGACAACAGTGTTTGCGTGACGATCAGCCGCCGGCGGTTGAGCAGGTCGCCGAGGGGTACGAACAATAACAGCCCGAGGCCGTAGCCGACCTGAGTCAAGGTCATGACGATGCCGATGCTGCCCGGCGACAGGCCGAAGGCTTCGGCCATCGCATCCAGCAGCGGCTGGGCGTAATACACGTTGCCCACCGCGAGGCCGCAAGCGATGGCAAAAAGCAGCACGACACCTTTATCGAGTGTTGCAGTTTTCATGTCCCGATCCTTTCAGGTTTCAAGTTGAAACTTGATTGACGGTAAGTAATCCGGTTTTGATTTGCAACCTGATTGGGTAAAAGTCGGCGCAAAAAAAAGATCGCAGACAGGCTGCGATCTTTTGTGAAGCGAAACTCAGGGGCGATCAGCGCAGGGTGTCGACCATGTCCGCGATGGTGGTCAGCACGTCCTTGCCCAGTTGCTTCGAGCGCTTGCCCGACCAGCCGGTGAGCGGATTCGGCGCATCATCGTGATCCTTGAACGGCATTTCCAGGGTCAGTGACAGGCAGTCGAACTTCTGGCCGACGCTGTTGCAGGCCAGGGTCATGTTGGCCTGGCCCGGTTCATCGCGGGTGTAGCCATACTTGGTCTGGAAATCTTTGGTGGTGTGTTTGAGGTGGCTGCGGAAGTGTTCTTCGAGTTTCTCGATCCGCGGGGTGTAACCCGGATTGCCTTCGCAGCCGGCGGTGAACACGTGGGGAATTTCTTCGTCGCCGTGTACGTCGAGGAACAGATCGACGCCGTACTTTTCCATTTGCTGTTGTACGAAAAGTACTTCGGGGCTGACTTCCTGACTGGCGTTCTGCCAGGCGCGGTTCAGGTCCTGGCCCATGGCGTTGGTGCGCAGGTGACCGTGGAAGGCACCGTCCGGGTTCATGTTCGGCACCAGGTACAGATCGGCGCTGGCCAGCAGTTTGTTCAGCACTGGATCGTCATGATGTTCCAGGCGTTCGATCACGCCTTCCATGAACCACTCGGCCATGTGCTCGCCGGGATGTTGCTGGGCGATGATCCAGATCTTGCGTCGACCTTCGGCGCCAGTGCCTTTGCGCAGCAGCTGAATGTCGCGACCTTCGACGCTTTTGCCGGTGGCCAGCAGTTCGGTGCCGGCCTTGGTCAGCGCCTGCTCGATCAGCCAGTCATGACGGCCACGGCTGTAGGGCTCGAAGTAGGCGAACCAGGCGTGGGTCTGCTCGGCTTCAAGGCAGAAGCGCAGGCTGTCGCCTTCGAATTGGGTCGGAATGCGGAACCAGTTGACGTGATCGTAAGAGGCGACCGCCTGATAGCCGGTCCAGGCCTTGTTGTAGGAGGACTGACTGGCGTTGACCAGACGGAACCAGTGTTCCTGATGAACGTGCAGGCCGCTGGCCTTGAAGTGGAACCACTGGAAATGGGCGCTGCGGGTATCTGGCCGAATTGCCAGAACCGGGTTGAGCGGATTGCTGATGTCGATGACTTGGATGTTGCCGCTGTCGAAGTTGGCGCTGATGTCGAACGAAGATTTGGCCACGGTCATAATCGGTTCCTGAATATGATTTTTATGGCGGCTACTTTACACGCAAGACAGGGGTGAAACCGAGGGAAATTGCGGGTTGTGGCGGGGGGCGTCTTCCGTGACGCGGATGCAGCTTAGTGGCTGTGCGATTGATTCTCAAGTGCTAATTGGCATTACTTTGCCCCAATGGGGCCGGGGTCCGCTTGCCAAGCAATATTCTTTTGATATTATCCGCGCCATCGAATTTGCAGCACCCAAAGACTTCATTAGCCTGAAGCCACAAGCCAGAAAACTGGCAAAAAAAAGACCCGGCAAAAAGCCGGGTCAAAAACCGTGATTAGCCTGATGAGGAGATAGTCCAGAAGACCGACCTAAGGTCTCTGGCCCATCGACTGATCTCGCGACCAGCTGCTTGCAATAATAATCATTATCATTTGCAAGTCAAATGTTTTTATCTGCGCGATTGGAAAGTTCTTTCCTGTCCGTCCTAACTCCCGTCTTCAGCGAACCGCGCCATCGAGCGAGTGATCGACCATCGCTCGTGCCATGTCCACCATGTGCACGACCGAAAACGCCAGATCCCGATTGACGCCCTGTAAGCCATCCGCAGCCTTGAACGCCGTGGCTGCTGCGCATCGCAGCAGGTCGGAGGCGTGGACCAGGGATTCTTCGCCACTCAGGTTGCTGTTCACGCCGAAGAAGCGTTCCTCTGCATCCGGTTCTGACACAGCTGGTTTCAAGTAATAGTCCAACGCCCGTTGCGCAGCGGCACACCCTTGCGGGGAGGTGAAGGTGGTGTCCATTTGCAGGTCGGGCAAGTCTTTGCTGGTGATATTCATGGTGAAAGGTCACTCCTTGGTCGATTCAAATCCGTGACCCAAGAATAGTACTTTCAGTATTTGTGACCAGAATTTAAATACTACAATATGTGTTTTGCCGGCCGCAGGCGTCCACGTATGGTGCCGCACATGGATAAATGGATTGAGTTGGTCAAGGCCAAAATGAGTGAACTCAACGTCACTCAAGTCGAGCTCGGCGAGCGCGTCGGCATGTCTCAGGGCGGTATCGGCCATTGGCTGAACAAGCGCCGCGAGCCCGGCATCACGCAGATGAACCGCGTGCTGAAAGCGCTGGGCATGGAGTATCTCGAGGTCGCGGTGGTGATTCGTGAACCGCAGATCGATGCGGACGACGAAATGCCCCTGGCGCAGAAGTACAACCCTTACTTTCGCTATCCGGTCAGCGAGTGGAATGCGCCGGTCGAGGCCCGCGAGAGCCAGCCAGCGTATTCGAGTGCCAAGGACAAGCGACGTTTCGAACTGACGGATTACCACGCCCGTGGCCCGGCGTTCTGGCTGACGGTGACGGGTAACGCGATGACCGCGCCCACCGGGCAGAGCATCGGCGAGGGGATGATGATTCTGGTGGACCCGGCGCTGGAAGCCGAGCCCGGAAAACTGGTGATCGCCCAGTGGCCTGACAGCGACGAGGCGATTTTCCGCAAACTGATCGAAGAGGGCGGCCAGCGTTACCTGGTGCCGCTCAATCCGACCTGGCCGAAAGCCTTGTTGACCGACGAGTGCCGAATTATCGGCGTCGTGGTTCAGGCAACGGCCAAATACTAGTCAGATCGATCCTCGCCAGGCGTAGGATCGATCCATCTTTCAAGCTTCTTCCAGTTCGACCAGTGCGCTGCCTTCGCTGACCATTTCGCCTTCCTGGCAATACAGCGCCTTGATCACCCCGGCGTGGGGCGCGCGGATGCTGTGCTCCATCTTCATCGCTTCCAGTACCACCAATTGCGCGCCGGCCTCAACCGCTTGCCCGGCCTCCACCAGTACCCGCACGATGCTGCCGTTCATCGGCGCCGTCAGACCGCCCTGATGGCTGTGGCTGGCGTCGACAGCGCTGATCGGGTCATACGTTTCAACGCGTCGCAACTCGCCGTCCCATTGCAGAAACAGCACCTCTTCACGACGAATCGCCCGCAGCTGCCGACGCAGCCCGTCGTGCTCGAGTATCAGTTGCTCGCCGATCAGTTTTGCACTGCCGCCAGCACCGAGCGTCAACGCCCGGTCCTGCCCCTCGCAACTCAAATGCAAAGTGATTTCACGTGGCAGGCCAGCACGCAAACCGCTGGGAAGCGCCCAAGGCGAAGCGGGATCATCCGCCCGAGCCATCCCCGGCAGGCTCTGCGCAAAAGCCTGCGCCGCCGCCTCCCAGAACTCATCGCTCAGCACAGCAGGCGCTGGCAGCAACTGTTCCTGATAGCGCGGAATAAACCCAGTATCCAGCTCGGCCGCCGCGAACGCCGGATGACCGATGATCCGCCGCAGGAAGTTGATGTTGGTCTTCAGCCCGCCAATCGCAAACTCATCGAGCATGCTCAGCAGCCGCAAACGCGCCTGTTCACGATCCTCGCCCCAGGCAATCAGCTTGCCGAGCATCGGATCGTAGAACGGCGAAATCTCGTCGCCTTCTTCAACGCCGCTGTCCACACGGCGCCCCGGCCCTGCGGCGGATTCGCGATACAGATCCAGACGCCCGGTTGCCGGCAGGAAGTCATTCGACGGATCTTCCGCATACAACCGAACCTCAATCGCATGCCCGTTGAGCGGCACCTGATCCTGGGTGATCGGCAGTGCTTCGCCGCGAGCAACGCGAATCTGCCAGGCCACCAGATCGAGCTCGGTGATGGCTTCGGTGACCGGGTGTTCGACCTGCAGCCGCGTGTTCATCTCCATGAAGAAGAACTCGCCGCGAGCATCCAGCAGAAACTCCACCGTGCCGGCACCGATATATCCGATGGCCTGCGCCGAACGCACAGCCGCTTCGCCCATCGCACGGCGCAGCTCCGGACTCAGCCCCGGTGCCGGCGCCTCTTCGACGACCTTCTGGTGCCGACGCTGGATCGAGCAGTCGCGCTCATTCAAATACAGGCAATTGCCATGCTGATCGGCGAATACCTGGATTTCCACGTGCCGCGGCTTGAGCAGGTATTTCTCCACCAGCATCCGCGAGTCGCCGAACGACGACTGCGCTTCACGCTGTGCGGAGGCCAGCGCTTCAGCCAGTTGACTGACGTCCTCAACGACCTTCATGCCTTTACCGCCACCGCCAGCGGTGGCCTTGAGCAGCACCGGATAGCCGATGCGCTCGCAAGCATCGCGGAAGGTGTCCAGATCCTGAGTTTCGCCGTGATAACCCGGCACCAGCGGCACGCCAGCCGTTTCCATCAGGGCCTTGGCGGCGGATTTGCTGCCCATCGCGTCGATGGCCGAGGCGGGTGGGCCGAGGAAGATCAGGCCGGCCGCTTCGATGGCGCGAGCAAACCCGGCGTTCTCCGACAGAAAGCCATAACCCGGATGAATCGCCTGAGCGCCGCTGGCCTTGGCCGCCGCGATCAGTTTGTCGATTTGCAGATAACTGTCAGTCGCTTTGCTGCCGCCCAGATCAACGCGGATGTCCGCTTCACGGCTGTGCCGCGCTTCACGGTCGGTGGCGCTGTGCACGGCGACCGTGGTCAGGCCCAAGGCCTTGGCGGTCCGCATGACCCGGCAAGCGATTTCGCCACGGTTGGCCACCAGCAGGGTGGTGAGAACAGGTGCGCTCATCAACGCGGCTCCTTGGTGGTGGTTGCGGCTTGCCAACTCGGCGCACGTTTCTGCAAAAAGGCCCGCAAGCCTTCTTGGCCTTCCGGGCTGACGCGAATGCGGGCGATGGCGTTTTCGGTGTAGCGGCGCAGGGCTGGCGTCAGCGCGCCGTTGCCGACTTCACGCAGCAGGTCCTTGCTGGCGCGCATCGCGGCGGGGCTGTTGAGCAGGAGGTTGTCGATCCATTGTTCGACTTTCTGTTCAAGCTCGGTTGCCGGATAGCTTTCCGATAACAAACCGATTTCACGCGCCCGTTGGCCGCCAAAACGCTCGGCCGTCAGCGCATAACGCCGCGCCGCGCGCTCGCCGATGGCTTGCACCACAAACGGACTGATCACCGCCGGCGCCAGGCCAATGCGCACTTCCGACAGGCAGAACTGCGCGTCATCGGCGCCAATCGCCATGTCGCAGCAACTGATCAGACCCAGCGCGCCGCCGAACGCCGCGCCTTGCACCACGGCAACGGTCGGGATTTTCAGTTTGGCGAGGTTGTACATCAGCTCCGCCAGTTCCCGGGCGTCGTCGAGGTTGGTGTGGTAATCGAGTTCGGCCGATTGCTGCATCCAGGCCAGATCCGCGCCAGCGCTGAAGTGTTTGCCGCGTCCGCGCACCAGCAGGAAACGCAGGCTGGCATCGCTGGCGATCTTGTCCAGCGCCAGGATCAGTTCGCGGATCATCTCGGCGTTGAACGCGTTGTTCTTTTCTTCGCGGCTGAGCCACAGGGTCGCGAAACCCCGTGGATCGCTCTGCACTTCGAGGGTGTTGAAGTCGCTCATGAGGTTCTCCCGATCACATCCGGAACACGCCGAAGCGGCTCGGTTCGATAGGCGCGTTCAACGACGCGGACAAGGCCAGGGCCAGTACATCGCGGGTCTGCGCCGGGTCGATGACGCCGTCGTCCCACAGCCGTGCGCTGGAGTAGTAGGGGTGACCCTGCTCTTCATACTGGTCGAGGATCGGTTGTTTGATCTCGCTTTCCTGCTCGGCGCTGAACGCCTGACCGCTGCGTTCGGCCTGCTCGCGCTTGACCTGAACCAGCACGCCGGCCGCCTGTTCGGCGCCCATCACGCCGATCCGCGCGTTCGGCCACATCCACAGGAAACGCGGATCGTAGGCCCGCCCGCACATGCCGTAGTTGCCTGCGCCGAAGCTGCCGCCGATGATCACGGTGAATTTAGGCACCTTGGCACACGCCACGGCGGTCACCAGTTTGGCGCCGTGCTTGGCGATGCCGCCGGCCTCGTATTTCTGGCCAACCATGAAGCCTGTGATGTTCTGCAGGAACAGCAGCGGAATCCCGCGCTGGCAGGCCAGTTCGATGAAGTGCGCGCCTTTTTGCGCGGCTTCGGCGAACAGGATGCCGTTGTTGGCGAGGATCGCGATCGGGTAGCCGTGCAGATGGGCGAAGCCGCACACCAGCGTCGTCCCGAACAGCGCTTTGAATTCATCGAACACCGAACCGTCGACCAGTCGCGCAATCACTTCGCGCACATCGAACGGCTGCTTGGCGTCCGCCGACACCACGCCGTACAACTCGTCGCTGGCGTACAGCGGAGCAATCGGCGCGCGCTGCTGCACTTCGCCGAGTTTGCGCCAGTTGAGGTTGGCGACGCTGCGGCGGGCGAGGGCGAGGGCGTGCTCGTCGCTTTCGGCGTAATGGTCGGCAACCCCGGAAGTCTTGCAGTGCACATCGGCCCCGCCGAGGTCTTCGGCGCTGACCACTTCACCGGTTGCGGCTTTCACCAGCGGCGGGCCGGCGAGGAAAATTGTTGCCTGATTGCGCACCATGATCGCTTCGTCTGCCATCGCCGGCACATAGGCGCCGCCGGCGGTGCATGAACCCATGACCACGGCAATCTGCGGAATGCCCATGGCGCTCATGTTGGCCTGGTTGAAGAAGATCCGCCCGAAGTGTTCGCGATCCGGGAACACTTCGTCCTGGCGCGGCAGGTTGGCGCCGCCCGAGTCCACCAGATAAATGCACGGCAAGCGGTTTTGCTGGGCGATGGTCTGGGCGCGCAAGTGTTTCTTCACGGTCAGCGGGTAGTACGAACCACCTTTTACCGTCGCGTCGTTGGCGACGATCATGCATTCGACGCCTTCCACGCGGCCGATCCCGGCAATCACGCCAGCGGCCGGCACGTCCTCGCCATAAACGGCATGAGCGGCCAATTGGCTGATTTCCAGAAACGGCGAGCCCGGATCGAGCAAGCGGTTGATCCGCTCACGCGGCAGCAGTTTGCCGCGCGAGGTGTGACGTTCCTGAGCTTTCGCGCCGCCGCCCTGGGCCACTTGGGCGAGCAGGGTGTGCAGGGCGTCGACCTGTTTGAGCATCGCCGCGCTGTTGGCGGCGAACTCCGCTGAACGAGGGTTGAGCTGGGTATGCAGGATAGCCATGGACAGCTCCGTTTAGCGGGTTTCGTTGAACAGTTCGCGACCGATCAGCATGCGACGGATCTCACTGGTGCCAGCGCCGATTTCGTACAGCTTGGCGTCACGCAGCAGACGACCGGCGGGGAATTCGTTGATGTAACCGTTGCCGCCGAGAATCTGGATCGCGTCCAGAGCCATTTGTGTGGCGCGTTCGGCGGTGTAGAGGATCACGCCGGCGGCGTCCTTGCGCGTGGTTTCGTTACGCTCGCAGGCCTGGGCCACGGCGTAAAGGTACGCGCGGCTGGCGTTGAGCTGGGTGTACATGTCGGCGACTTTGCCCTGGATCAGCTGGAATTCGCCGATGCTCTGGCCGAACTGCTTGCGATCGTGGATGTACGGCACGATCAGGTCCATGCACGACTGCATGATCCCGGTCGGGCCGCCGGACAGCACGACGCGTTCGTAATCGAGGCCGCTCATCAGCACTTTCACGCCGCCGTTGAGGACGCCGAGGATGTTCTCTTCCGGCACCTCGACGTCATCGAAGAACAGCTCGCAGGTGTTGGAGCCGCGCATGCCGAGTTTGTCGAACTTGTTGCTGCGGCTGAAGCCTTTCCAGTCACGTTCGACGATGAACGCGGTGATGCCGTGCGGGCCTTTTTCCAGGTCGGTCTTGGCGTAGATGACGTAAGTGTTGGCGTCGGGACCGTTGGTGATCCAGGTCTTGCTGCCGTTGAGCACGAAGCGGTCGCCGCGTTTATCGGCACGCAGTTTCATCGAGACCACGTCGGAACCGGCGTTCGGCTCGCTCATCGCAAGTGCGCCGACGTGTTCGCCGCTGATCAGCTTCGGCAGGTATTTGGTTTTCTGTTCGTGGTTGCCGTTGCGGTTGATCTGGTTCACGCAGAGGTTGGAGTGGGCGCCGTAGGACAACGCCACCGAAGCCGAGCCACGGCTGATTTCTTCCATCGCCACCACGTGCGCCAGGTAACCCAGGCCAGCGCCGCCGTACTCTTCCGGTACGGTGATGCCGAGCAGGCCCATGTCACCGAACTTGCGCCACAGATCAGCCGGGAACAGGTTGTCGCTGTCGATCTGCGCGGCACGCGGGGCGATCTCCTTGGCGACAAAGGACTGAACCTGATCGCGCAGCATGTCGATGGTTTCACCGAGGGCAAAGTTCAGGGATGGGTAGCTCATGGGTCACCTTTTGGCTTTTTTGTAGGGTGGGGAGAAGGGCGTTTCAGTTCTCACCTTTACGTTAACGTAAGCCTGTGACGAATGGCTGTCAATCACCCTTTACGTTAACGTCAACTTGAGCGAGAGTAGGGCCAGTTCTGAATGGTCGGAGCTCAATGGCTCCGGTCCAACACCCACTAATAAAGACAATAGGGGTCGTCATGGATCAACCCAGTGCAAACCCGCAGCGCAGCTATACCCGTGGATCCCAGGACAAAGCCTTGCTGGCGATGACCATCGGGCAGAAGTTCGACGAGACCGTCGCGCAGTACCCGGACGGCGAGGCGCTGGTGGTGCGTCATCAGCAGCTGCGTTACACCTGGCGGCAACTGGCCGACGCGGTGGATGTTCACGCCAGAGCCCTGCTGGCGTTGGGTTTGCAGGCCGGTGATCGGCTCGGCATCTGGGCGCCGAACTGCGCGCAGTGGTGCATCACGCAGTTCGCCACCGCGAAGCTCGGCGTGATCCTGGTCAACATCAACCCGGCCTACCGCAGCTCCGAACTCGAATACGTGCTCAAGCAATCCGGTTGCCAATGGCTGGTCTGCGCCGGTGCTTTCAAGAGCTCCAACTATCACGGCATGTTGCAAGGCTTGCTCCCGGAACTGGTCGAGCAATCCATCGGCGAGCTGCGCAGCGAGCGCCTGCCGGAGCTGCGCGGCTTGATCAGCCTCGACCCGCGGCCGCCTTCGGGTTTTCTTCCGTGGTCGCAACTGGCAGATCTGGCCGCCAGTGTCTCTCCAGAACAATTGCGTGAACGCAGCGACGGTCTGCACTTCGATCAGCCCGTCAACATTCAGTACACCTCCGGCACCACCGGTTTTCCCAAGGGCGCGACCCTCAGTCACTACAACATCCTCAACAACGGTTACATGGTCGGCGAAAGCCTCGACCTGACCTCCGCCGATCGCCTGGTGATCCCGGTGCCGTTGTATCACTGCTTCGGCATGGTCATGGGCAACCTCGGCTGCATCACCCACGGCAGCACCATGATCTATCCCAACGATGCCTTCGATCCGCTGCTGACCCTGAGCACCGTCGCCGAAGAAAAGGCCACCGCGTTGTACGGTGTACCAACCATGTTCATCGCCATGCTCGATCAGCCACAACGCGCCGAATTCGACCTGTCGACCCTGCGCACCGGGATCATGGCCGGCGCCACTTGCCCGATCGAGGTGATGCGCCGGGTCATCAGCGAAATGCACATGAGCGAAGTGCAGATCGCCTACGGCATGACCGAAACCAGCCCCGTGTCCCTGCAGACCGGCCCATCCGACGAGCTGGAACTGCGCGTCACCACCGTGGGCCGCACTCAGCCGCAACTCGAAAGCAAAATCATCGACGAGGCCGGCAATCCGGTACCGCGCGGCACCATCGGCGAGCTGTGCACCCGTGGCTACAGCGTGATGCTCGGCTACTGGAACAACCCGCAGGCCACCGCCGAAGCCATCGACGCGGCAGGCTGGATGCACACCGGCGACCTGGCGAGCATGAACGACGAGGGTTACGTGTGCATCGCCGGGCGTAACAAGGACATGATCATCCGTGGCGGCGAAAACATTTACCCGCGCGAACTGGAAGAGTTCTTCTTCACCCATCCAGCGGTGGCGGACGTGCAGGTGATCGGTATTCCCTGCTCGCGTTACGGGGAAGAAATCGTCGCCTGGATCAAATTCCATCCCGGCCACAGCGCCACCGAGCAAGAACTGCAAGCGTGGTGCAAGGAGCGCATCGCCCACTTCAAGACGCCGCGTCATTTCAAGTTCGTAGAGGAGTTTCCGATGACGGTAACGGGCAAGATCCAGAAATTCCGGATGCGTGAGATCAGTATCGAAGAATTACGCGAAAACCAGACCTGACAAAGATCGAATGTGGGAGCGGGCTTGCTCGCGAATGCAGTGTGCCATTCACCAAGCATGTTGACTGACCTGACGCATTCGCGAGCAAGCCCGCTCCCACAAAGGGGAGGGGCGGTGAAAACAGAAATCACAGGAAGCACAAAGGGGAGCCGAAGCTCCCCTTTAATTTTGTCGTCGCGTGCTCTTTTTTATTATTGAGGGTCGGTCTGTTGTTGTTTTTGGCAACCGTGGCCCTTTACCGCTGTTTTTGGCGACCCCCATCCGGGGTCAAGAGCAAACGTATTTTTTTGAGCGCTGATCTGCTTTCTCGCCAAGCGATCCAACCGATTCGGGAGCTACCTGAAGGTAGTTTTATTGTTCTCTGCCCGGTTGCGGGTCATTCCGAGGAATACCCTGAAAAGCACACCTTCTCCAAAAAAATCTGTTAGCTGCGTCTCTGCCGTGTTGTTTTTGTTATGTCAGAGTCGGTACGTCTTATTTTTATTGGTTTGCTGCTTTTTATTCTTGTTATGCCATAGAGATAGCAGAAGCCGTGCCAACTTTTCAAAACCCTTTTAAATCAAGGGCTTGAGATTTTTGAAGGATTTATCCTTCAGGCAAAACCAGACAATTTGTTTCCGTGTTACTCGCTTGTGCCCACGTTTCGCGCTCGGCGGTAACACCATCCCCTCACTGTGCGCTGCGAGCCTTGGCCACGCGCGAACCGGTCGGGCGACCCAGCACCGCACTGATCTGCTGGCCTGCGGCAATCAAGGCGTCGAGGTCGATACCGGTCTCGATGCCCAGGCCATTGAGCAGGTACACCACGTCTTCGGTGGCGACGTTACCGCTGGCGCCCTTGGCGTACGGGCAGCCGCCGAGGCCGGCGATCGAGCTGTCGAACACCGCGATGCCTTCCAGCAGGCTGGCGTAGATGTTGGCCATGGCCTGGCCGTAGGTGTCGTGGAAGTGGCCGGCGAGTTTCTCTCGAGGCACCTGTTTCGAGACCACTTCGAACAGCCGGCGGGTGGCGCCCGCGGTGCCGGTGCCGATGGTGTCACCCAGCGAAACTTCATAGCAGCCCATCGCGTACAGCTCGCGAGCGACCATGGCGACTTGTTCCGGCGCGACCTCGCCTTCGTAAGGACAGCCGAGCACGCAGGACACGTAACCGCGCACGGTAACGCCGTGCTGTTTCGCCGATTCCATGATCGGCGCGAACCGCGCCAGGCTTTCGCTGATCGAGCAATTGATGTTGCGCTGCGAAAACGCTTCCGACGCAGCCGCAAACACCGCGACTTCCTTGACCCCGGCGGCCAGCGCATCTTCAAAACCCCGCAGGTTCGGCGCCAGTGCGCCGTAGGTCACGCCGGGCTTGCGCTGGATCTGCGCGAATACATCAGCGGAACCGGCCATCTGCGGCACCCACTTGGGCGAGACGAAACTGCCGACTTCTATATAGCCGAGGCCGGCGGCGCTCAGCGCGTCGACCAGTTGCACCTTGTCGGCGACGCTGATGGGCTGGGCTTCGTTCTGCAGGCCGTCACGCGGGCCGACTTCGATCAGGCGTACTTGGGAGGGGAGGGACATGGCGTTGACCTGCTCTTTGAATTCCTGCGGAACCCCTTGTGGGAGCGGGCTTGCTCGCGAAAGCGGAGTGTCAGCCGACAAATCTGTTTCTGAAACACCGCTTTCGCGAGCAAGCCCGCTCCCACATTGGGATTTATTTAGGTTACTGAACTGATTGCTGACTCTTGAGCGTCTGCTCCAGCGCCTGCACGCAGCGTTCTTCGGCGGTGTCGAGTTCCAGCTTCATCTGTTCGATGTCCAGCAATTGCTGTTCAAGCTGTGCCCGGCGTTCGCTGATTTTCGCCAGCATGCTGTTGAGTTGTTTGGTGTTACCGCTGGAGGGGTCGTAGAGCTCGATCAGCTCGCGACACTCGGCCAGGGAAAAACCGATGCGCTTGCCCCGCAGGATCAGCTTCAGGCTGACCTTGTCGCGCGGCGAATAGATGCGTTCCTGGCCTCGGCGCTCGGGGCTGAGCAGGCCTTGTTCTTCATAAAAGCGGATCGCCCGGGTGGTGATGTCCAGCTCGCGGGCGAGGTCGGAAATGCTGTAGGTCTGGCTGCTCATGAAAGCGCTCGAAGAAGGGTCTTGGCGCTAAGCTAATGGCAGGTTGACGTTTACGTCAAGTAGCGGGCGCCTGCAGCTTGTCGAGCTTCTTCTCGTGCGCTGTCACTTGCTGGCACAACTCGATCATCTGCTCGCGCATCCAGCGGTTGGCCGGGTCCTGATCAGTGCTTTCGTGCCAGTACAAATGGGTTTCCACCGGCGGTACATCGTTGACCGGCAGATTGAACGCATGCAGGTCATGGCGGCGGGCGAAACGCTCCGGCACGGTCATCACCATGTCGGTCTGCTGCAACACCTGGGACGCCATCAGATAGTGCTGCGAGCGCAGGGCGATCTTGCGCTGGATGCCCATTTTGCCCAGCGCCAGATCGACATGGCCCAGGCCACTGCGCCGGCTGGAAATATGAATGTGGGTCAGCGACAGGTAATCGTCGAGGGTGAATTTTTCCTTGGTCGCCAGCGGATGGCCCTTGCGCATCGCGCAGACGTAACGGTCTTCCATCAGCTTGACGTGGCGCACCTGCGGGTCGGTGTTGAGCGGCGCATCCACGGCAAAGTCGAGACGCCCGGCAGCCAGCTCCTTGGTGGTTTCCCGGCGTTTGGACAGGAAGCTTTCGATGATCACCGTCGGCGCCAGACGACGCAGACGCTGGAACAGCGGCGGCAGAATCACCGCTTCGGTCAGGTCAGTCATGCTGATGCGGTAGGTCTTGACCGCTTGCGAGGGGTTGAAAATGCGGCTTTCCTGAACCGAAACCCGCAACAGCGACAGTGCGTTGCGCACCGGACCGATGATGTTCTGCGCCATGGGCGTCGGCACCATGCCTTGGGCGGTGCGCACGAAGAGCGGGTCGTTGAAGGTCTCGCGCAACCGCGCCAATGCGTTGGACACCGCTGGCTGGGTAATGCCGACAATCTGCCCGGCGCGGGTCAGGTTGGCTTCGGTGTAGATCGCGTCGAAGACGATGAAAAGGTTGAGGTCGACCTTGCTCAGATTCATTACGCGGCTCTCTTGTTATAGGTGAATGGCGCGGGTCAGGGCGGCCAGGAAAATCAACCAATCATATATCGGTGATGAATGTTTATACACGCCGAGAATAGGCTAGGTAAATTATCAACGCTGTTCTAGCATCGATTGCATGAATTAAACAACCTGCCGAAAAAAGGTAATTGCTCATGGATTTCGCTTATTCGCCCAAGGTGCAAGAACTGCGTGAGCGCGTGACCGCGTTCATGGACACTTACGTTTACCCGGCCGAAGCCGTGTTCGAACGGCAGGTTGCCGAAGGCGATCGCTGGCAGCCGACGGCGATCATGGAAGAACTCAAGGCCAGGGCAAAGGCCGAAGGTCTGTGGAATTTGTTTCTGCCTGAGTCGGAACTGGGCGCCGGCCTGACCAACCTCGAATACGCGCCATTGGCGGAAATCATGGGCCGTTCGTTGCTCGGTCCCGAGCCGTTCAACTGCTCGGCCCCCGACACCGGCAACATGGAAGTGCTGGTGCGTTACGCCAACGAAGAACAGAAGCAGCGCTGGCTCGAACCGCTGCTGCGCGGTGAGATCCGCTCGGCATTTGCCATGACCGAGCCGGACGTTGCGTCCTCTGACGCCACCAACATGGCCGCCCGTGCCGTGCGTGATGGCGACGAGTGGGTGATCAACGGCAAGAAATGGTGGACCTCCGGCGCCTGCGATCCGCGCTGCAAGATCCTGATTTTCATGGGCCTGAGCAACCCCGACGCCCCGCGTCACGCTCAGCACTCGATGATCCTGGTGCCGGTCGACACTCCCGGCGTGAAGATCCTCCGTCCGCTGCCGGTGTTCGGTTACGACGACGCGCCCCACGGCCACGCCGAAGTGCTGTTCGACAACGTGCGGGTGCCGTACGAAAACGTCCTGCTCGGTGAAGGACGCGGCTTCGAAATCGCACAAGGTCGTCTTGGCCCGGGCCGGATTCACCACTGCATGCGTTCGATCGGCATGGCCGAGCGCGCACTGGAGCTGATGTGCAAACGTTCGGTAAGCCGCACCGCGTTCGGCAAACCGCTGGCGCGTCTGGGCGGTAACGTCGACAAGATTGCCGACTCGCGGATGGAAATCGACATGGCGCGCCTGCTGACCCTGAAAGCGGCGTACATGATGGACACCGTGGGTAACAAGGTCGCCAAGAGCGAGATTGCACAGATCAAGGTCGTGGCACCGAACGTCGCGTTGCGGGTGATCGACCGGGCGATCCAGATTCATGGCGGGGCCGGGGTGTCGAACGACTTCCCGTTGGCCTACATGTACGCCATGCAACGCACCCTGCGCCTGGCCGACGGCCCGGACGAAGTGCACCGCGCGGCGATCGGCAAGTTCGAGATCGGCAAGTACGTGCCGAAGGAAATGCTGCGCAGCGAGCGCTGATCCAAAAGCGCGTTATCGTTCATCGCTGGCAAGCCAGCTCCCACAAGTCTGCTGGTGTTCACACCATTGGTGTTCACCGAAGATCCCTGTGGGAGCGGGCTTGCCCGCGATGGCGTCAGTGCCCGCAACGCATCAACACCAGATTCAGTAAACCCAAACCTCAACCCGCCGATTCTTGATCCTGCCTTCATCCCCGCTGTTGGTCGCCACCGGCATCAGCGCGCCAAACCCGCGCACCTCGCGCAGCACCACGCCGTTCTTCACCAACTCCCGGCGGACCGCCATCGCCCGCAGCTTCGACAGCAAATCCGCCCGCGCCGGGTCGTCCTTGGCGTCGCCGAATCCCACCAGCGTTACCGCGCGGTCGGTCTTGTCGTGGTGCTTTATATAGTCGAACACCCGGGCCAGATCCTGACGGGCCTTGTTGTCGAGGCTGGCGCTGCCTTCTTCGAAGCGAAAGTTCACGGTCAGACGCTGGGCGTGGCGGCTGAGGGATTGATAACCCTCGGGCATCAGCGCATTCGGTGTGACGGCGATGGCCTGCACGGTCTGGGCAATAAAACCGTTGGCCGCGACAATCGCCTGGCCCCGGCGGCTCTGCGCAAACTCCACCAATGCCTTGGCCCAGGGATTGTTGCTGTCCGGCGGCAGGTAGAAGAACAAACGCCGCGACAGCGGATAGTCTTCGGTGGCGATCAGGCTGGCGAGCGGCAACATTGCCTGGGATTGGCCGTCGACGATCGCCACGGCCTTGGCCTGGCGCACATACGGCAGGCCGATGAAACCGATGGCCTGCGGATCGGCACTCACGGCGTCGGACAACTGCTCGCTGGATTCGAACCGTTTCGCGGCATTGCTCAGGGATTTCCCACGACGGCTGAGAACAAGTTCCTTGAAGGTGTCGTAGGTGCCGGACTGATCATCCCGCGCATATAAATGAATCGTCCCACCCTTGCCGCCGACGTCTTCCCACGTCTTCGCCTCGCCGCTGAAGATCCGCGCCAGTTGTTCGGTGTTCAATTGATTCAGCGGATTGTCGGGATGAAGGATGATCGCCAGGCCATCGATGGCAATGACTTGCTCGGCGTCGGGACTTTTCAGATCGCCCCGGGCTTGCAGGTTCAGCAGTTCGCTGTCCTTGATCGGGCGCGAAGAGGCGGCCAGATCGGCGCTGGCATTCTTGAGTGCAGTGAAACCTGTGCTCGAGCCGTGGGCAGCGATTTCCACCACGACCCTCTGGCCTTGGGCCGTCAGGCCGACGACCCGTTGTTCGTTGGCGGTGTCCGGGGTTTCGCTGTGGACTTTCAACAGCCCCCGGTCTTGCAACAGGCCTTCCACCAGCGCCGGGCCGAGCGCCGCGCCAATGGTGTTAGAACCCTGGATGCGCAATACCGGGCCGTTCTCGGGAATGGGCAACGCCGCAACCGCAACCTGCAGCCAGGTGCTCAGGAGAAAGACGAACAGAACACGCAGGGTCATGCCGGCACCGAATGCAGCCAAGGGGATTGCCGGGGAGATTAAGTCAGTGAGATTGCTGAAAGATGACAGTGCTCAAACTGTGGGAGCGAACTCCCACAGCGATTTGAGCTGATTGCGGTATCAGCTCAATTCAAGCCAGATCGGCGCATGGTCCGAAGGCTTTTCCATCCCGCGCAGTTCATAGTCGACGCCGGCGGCTTTCACCCGTGGCAGCAAACCGTGGGACGCCAGAATCACATCAATGCGCAGACCGCGCTTCGGCTCGTCTTCAAACCCGCGACTGCGGTAGTCGAACCAGCTGAACGTGTCGGTCACGTCCGGGTTCAGGTGACGGAAACTGTCGGTCAGGCCCCAGTTTTTCAGGCGGGCCATCCACTCGCGCTCTTCCGGCAGGAAGCTGCATTTGCCGGTTTTCAGCCAGCGTTTCATGTTGTCCGGGCCGATGCCGATGTCGCAGTCTTCGGGGGAGATGTTGACGTCGCCCATCACCACCAGCGGCTGTTCGTTGTGGAACTGGCTTTCCAGCAGCGCTTGCAGATCGCTGTAGAAACGCTGCTTGGCCGGGAATTTGGTCGGATGGTCGCGGCTTTCACCCTGTGGGAAATAGCCGTTCATGATCGTCACCGGCACGCCGTTGGCGTCGGCGAATGTGCCCCAGATGAAGCGCCGCTGCGCGTCTTCTTCATCGGTGGCGAAGCCTTTGTGTACGGCAATCGGTTCCTGGCGCGAGAGCAGGGCGACACCGTAATGGCCTTTCTGGCCGTGGAAATACACGTGATAACCCAGGGCCCGCACTTCATCCAGCGGGAACTGGTCGTCGTGGACCTTGGTTTCCTGCAGGCCGATGACGTCCGGCTGATGCTTTTCGATCAGCGCCGCCAGCTGATGCGGGCGGGCCCGCAGTCCGTTGATGTTGAAGGAAACGATCTTCATGGTCGGCAGTCCTGGCAAAAGGGCGATGCTAGCTGACATGTAGGATCTGGGCCAGCGTGGCGGTAGTCCATATGCGCTGCTAATGTCTTTCGGGTGTGGGAACGATCCCTTCTGCCCAAGGCTCGTATAACAAGAACGGGGCCTCTTGAGTCCCGTCCAGGGAGAATCACCGTCATGCCTGAAACCCAAACCGCCGTTGCCGACATCCACATGCTCGACCGCGGCTATTCCCGTGAAGCGCGATCTCTTCTCTATCAGGCTTATCGCCACGAGCCGACCTTCGCTTACCTGTTCGAAGCCGAGCGTCCGGGTTACGAGCAGCGGGTGCGGGCCACGGTGCGGGAATTGGTCAAACAGCACTTCCTGCAGGATCTGCCGGCCATCGGCCTGCTGGTCAACGACCGCTTGATCGGCATCGCCCTGATCGCGCCGCCGCAACGGCGTCTGGGCGTTACCGAAAGTTGGGCCTGGCGTTTGCGCATGGTGCTGAGCACCGGCTTCCGCTGCACCCGCCGTTATCTGGAATATCACGCTGCCGTTGAAGCCTGCGTGCCGACCGACTCGGTGCACATGCTGCCGCTGCTCGGTGTGCATCCACAATTTCAGGGCAAGCATTTCGGCGAGCAACTGCTGCAAGCGGTGCACAACTGGTGCGCGGTGGACGAAAGCTCCCAAGGCGTGATTCTCGACACCGGCAACCCGCGCTATCTGGAGTTCTACAAGCGTCAGGGTTACGAGGAAATCGGCGAAGTGGCCGTCGGCCCGGTTCGCGAGCACGTGTTTTTCCACGCCAACCCGCAGGTGTTACAAACTGCAACGGGATAACCGTCGAACTTTTTGGGAAATTTCCTGTTCTATCACGCTCCCAAGCCCGTGATAGCATCCGCGCCTATGAAGTTTCCAGGAAGATTTACCAGTGGCGTGCTCATGCTGTTAACCAGCTGCGCGGCGCTGGCGCAAAGTGAATTGGATGTGCGGATCAAACCGTCCAACGATGAACTGAAAGCCAATATAGAAGGCTATATCGGCAGCCTCGGCGATCGTGACGAAGAAGCCTTGCAGCGCTTCAGTCGCGGCGCCGAAGAACAGGCGCGCAAGGCCGCCCAGGCCTTGGGTTATTACCAGCCGCAGATCGAAAGTGACGTCAAGGGCGGTGAAAAACCGCGTCTGGTGCTGAACATCGATCCCGGCGAGCCGATCCGCCTGCGCAACGTGACCGTGCGTGTTGACGGCCCGGCGGCCTCTCTCAAATCCTTTCGAGTCCCCAAGAGTGACGTGCTCAAGCCCGGCGCGGTGCTCAACCATGGGCGTTACGAAGACGCCAAACGCCTGATTCAGAACCAGGCCTCGCGTTATGGCTTCTTCAGTGGCCGTTTCACCAGCCAGAAATTGATGGTCGACCCGCGCGCTGGGGTCGCCGACGTCGAACTGATCTACGAAAGCGGCCCGCGTTATGCGCTGGGCAAGGTCAGCTTCGAAGGCGACACGCCGTTCGACGAAGACCTGCTGCAACGCATGGTGCCGTTCAAGGCCGGCGAGCCGTATGACTCCGAGCTGATCGCCGAACTCAACCGCGACCTGCAATCGAGCGGCTATTTCGAAGGCGTGCGGGTCGACGCCGCGCCGACCGCCGCGAAAAACGACGTGATCCCGGTGGACGTCAAACTCGACACCCGCAAGCCGCGCACCATGGGCCTGGGTCTGGGTTATTCCACCGACGTCGGCCCGCGAATCAAGGCCAACTGGACCCGTCACTGGGTCAACCCGCAGGGCGACAGTTATGGCTGGGAGGCCGAACTGTCGGCTCCACGGCAGAACGTCGGTCTGTTCTACGACATCCCGCTGGACCCGCCGCTGACCGACAAACTGCGCTGGGCCGGCGGTTATCAATACGAGGACATCGACGGTTCCGACACCTTGAGCAAGCTGCTGACCTTCGGCCCGGAATGGCACAGCAAACTGCCCAGCGGCTGGCAGCGGGTGATCTCGTTGAAATGGCAGCGTGAGGAATACCAGCTCGGCGACGACTCCGGTCTGAGCACCTTGCTGATGCCCGGCGTCAGCTATTCCTACCTCAAGAGTGACAACCGCATCGACCCGCACAACGGCTATCGCCTGACCTTCGAAAGCAAAGTGGCGAAAGAAGGGCTCGGTTCGGACAACAACCTGCTTTATGGCACGGCGCTGATCAAGGGCCTGACCACCGTGTTCGACAAGCATCGCTTGCTCGGCCGAGTGCAGGTCGGCGGCAGTGCCACCAACGGTTACAAATCCGTACCGCCGTCGCTGCGCTTCTTCGCCGGTGGCGATCAGAGCGTGCGTGGTTACGACTATCAGAGCCTGTCCCCGGAGAACTCCGAGGGCGACCGCATCGGCGGGCGCTACATGGTGGCCGGCAGCGTCGAATACCAATACTCGATTGCCGAGAAGTGGCGCGTGGCGACCTTCGTCGATCAGGGCAACTCCTTCAACAAACTCGAACTGCCGAACCTCAAGACCGGGGTCGGTATCGGTGTGCGCTGGGTCTCGCCGGTGGGGCCGATCCGCCTCGACCTGGCCCATGCACTGGACGACGATGGCGGCATCCGGCTGCACTTTTCCATGGGGCCTGAGCTGTGAAGCGTGGTTTGAAAATATCGGCGCTGGCGCTGTTGTCGCTGGTGCTGCTGATTGTATTGAGCATCACCGCTGTGCTCGGAACCCAGGCCGGCAGCCGTTGGGTGCTGGGGCGAGTACCGGGCTTGAGCGTCGACAATTTCCAGGGCCGCCTCGGCGGGCAGTGGAGCGCCGATCATCTGTTGTGGCAGCAGGACAGCAGCCGCGTCGAGCTGAGCAAGCCGATCTTCGAATGGTCGCCGCTGTGCCTGACGCGCATGACGTTGTGCATCGAACAGCTCAAGGCCGATACCGTCAGCCTGCAATTCCCGCCGAGCGAAGAAGTCACTGAAAGCGGCCCGATCAAGCTTCCTGATCTGCAATTGCCCGTGGCCATCGAGCTGGGCGACGTGCAGGTCGGCAGCCTGTTGTTCAACGGCAGCGAAGCGTTGAAAGGCCTGCAACTGGCGGCGCACTGGACCGCCAAGGGTCTGCAGATCGACAGTGTGAAACTGCAACGCGACGAGTTGAGCCTGAACCTGTCCGGCCTGTTGCAACCGACCGGCAACTGGCCGCTGAACATTGCCGGTGATCTGACCTTGCCGTCGCCCGCTCCCGAGCCGTGGACGCTGGCGCTGAAAATCGACGGCGACCTGCTGAAAACCCTCAACCTGCACGCCGACAGCCGTGGCTACCTCAACGGCCAGTTGAGCGGCGAGCTGCAACCGCTGGCGGAAAACCTGCCGGCCAAAGTGCGGATCACCTCGGAGGCGTTCAAGCCGAGCGCCGATCTGCCGGACACCCTGCAATTCAATCAGCTGCTATTGACCGGCGAAGGCGACCTGAAAAACGGTTACCAACTGCTCGGCAATGCGACGCTGCCTGCCGAGAAAGGCCCGGTGGCGCTGTTGCTCAAAGGCAAGGTTGACGCCAAAGGCGCGCAGATTGCTGGCCTCGACCTGACAGCCAACGACAAGCAAAGCCTCAAGCTCACCGGCAATGTCGACTGGAGCAAAGGCCTCAGCGCCCAGGCCAACATCAACTGGCTGGATTTTCCTTGGCACCGGCTCTATCCGGAAATCGACGAGCCGCAGGTCGCTTTGCGTACCTTCACCGGCGAAGTCTCCTACACCGACGGTCAGTACCTCGGTAACTTCGCCGCCGCTGCAGATGGGCCGGCGGGGGCGTTCACCCTGAGCAGTCCGTTCAGCGGCAATCTCAAGCAGATTTTCCTGCCACAACTGAAACTCGAAGCCGGGCAGGGTAAGGCCGAAGGCCATGTGAACGTGCAGTTCGCCGATGGCATTGCCTGGGACACCGCGCTGGAACTGTCGGCGCTCAACCCGGCGTACTGGGTTGCGGAGTTGCCGGGCACCCTGGCCGGCCCGTTGAAAAGCAAAGGCGAAATGAAAAACGAGCGCCTGAGCCTGAATGCCGACCTCGATCTGAAGGGCAAACTGCGCGGGCAACCGGCGATCCTGCAAGCCAAGGCTGACGGCGCCGGCGAGCAGTGGAATCTGAACGCCCTGCAAATTCGCCTCGGCGACAACAGCATCAACGGCAAGGGCAGCCTGCAACAGAAGCTCACCGGGCAGATCGACATCAAACTGGCGCGACTGGCCCAGCTCTGGCCGCAACTGCGCGGGCAGATCAACGGGCGGGTCGATGTCGCCGGCACGCTCAAGGCGCCGCAGGGCAAGCTCGGCCTGCAAGGTTCGCAACTGGCGTTCCAGGACAATCGCCTGCAAAGCCTCAACCTCGACGCCACCCTCGACAGTGCGCAACGGGCGAAGATCGACCTCAAGGGTAGCGGCATCCAGGCCGGCGATACGTCGCTGGGCACCCTGACCGTCAGCGCTCAGGGCGATATCAAAAACCAGAAACTCAACCTCGACCTGCTCGGGCCGAAGCTGAAACTTGCGTTGGGTCTGGACGGCAATCTGGACAAGGGCAACTGGCGCGGGCGTCTGGCCAGCGGCGACATTCAGGCCGGCGGCCAGGACTGGAAGCTGCAAAACCCTGCCAAACTCGAACGGCTGGCCGACGGCAAGATCAACTTTGGCGCCCATTGTTGGATGTCCGGCAATGCCAGCCTGTGCGGTGAAGACCAGCGCCTGATGCCGGAGCCGAAGTTGCGTTATCACCTCAAGCAATTCCCGATCGAAAGCCTGGCGCAGTGGCTGCCGAAGGATTTCGCCTGGCAGGGCAAGCTCAACGCCGACCTGCAACTGGACCTGCCGGCCAGCGGCCCGAACGGCCAGGTCAGCATCGATGCCAGCGGCGGCACCTTGCGCATGCGCGAGAAGGATCAGTGGCTGGACTTCCCGTACCAGACCCTCAAGCTCACCAGCAAACTCACGCCGAAACGCATCGACACTGATCTCAACTTCGTCGGCGGCAAGCTCGGTGAGCTGATGGTGCAGGCGCAGCTCAACCCGCTGCCGAAGAACAAACCGCTCAGCGGTACATTCCGCCTCAGCGGACTGGATCTGTCGGTGGCGCGGCCGTTTGTGCCGATGGTCGAAAAACTCACCGGGCGCCTGAACGGCAGCGGCACGATTTCCGGTGGGCTGCTCGCGCCGCTGGTCAACGGCACGGTGCAGCTCAGCGACGGCGAAGTGTCCGGGCCGGAGTTGCCGATCGAGCTGCAAGCGTTGCAACTACAAGCGGTGATCGCCGGTGAAGCCGTGCAATTGAACGGCGGCTGGAAAAGCGGCAAGAGCGGGCAGGGCAGCCTGAACGGCAACATCGCCTGGGGTCAGGCGCTGGTGGTGGATCTGGCGCTCAAGGGCACGCAATTGCCAGTGACGGTCGAACCCTACGCCAAACTGGAAGTGGCGCCGGACCTGAAGATTTCCATGGCCGGCGATGAGCTGGCGATTGCCGGCAAGGTGCTGGTACCGAAAGGCGAAATCACCGTGCGCGAACTGCCGCCATCGACGGTGAAAGTCTCCGATGACACGATCATCGTCGGCGCGCAAACCGAGGAGGGCAAACCGCCGCTGGCGATGAAAATGGACATCGATGTGGTGGTCGGCCAGGACAAGTTGAGCTTCGCCGGGTTCGGCCTGACCGCGAACCTGCAAGGCCAGGTGCACATCGGCGACAACATGGATACTCGCGGTGAACTGTGGCTCAACGACGGACGCTACCGCGCTTATGGTCAGCGCCTGACGGTGCGTCGCGCGCGTCTGCTGTTTGCCGGCCCGATCGATCAGCCATATCTGGACATCGAAGCGATTCGCCAGACCGATGATGTGATCGCCGGTATCCGCCTGAGCGGCAGCGCCGAGCAGCCGACGACACAGATCTTCTCGGAACCGGCCATGAGCCAGGAACAGGCGCTGTCTTATCTGGTGCTGGGGCGTCCGCTGAGCACCACCGGCGAGGACAACAACATGCTCGCGCAGACGGCACTCGGTCTGGGCCTGATGGGCAGTTCCGGGGTCACCAGCAGTCTGGCCAGCGACCTGGGCATTCAGGACTTTCAGCTCGACACCCAGGGCAGCGGCAACACCACCAGCGTGGTGGCCAGCGGTAACATCTCGGAAAAACTCAGCCTGCGCTATGGCGTCGGCGTGTTCGAGCCGGCCAACACCATCGCCTTGCGTTACAAACTGAGCAAAAAGGTTTACCTCGAAGCCGCCAGCGGTGTGGCCAGCTCGCTGGACATCTTCTACAAGCGGGATTTCTAGCCCGCTTTTCCCTGCCTGTATTAACAAGTTGGTGCAATCGCCAGCAGACTGACTCCCACAGGGTTTTGTGAAGTTCACAACTGTGTGGGAGCGAGCCTGCTCGCGATGGCGTCTGCACGGACGACAGAAAAACCCAATCCATTGGTCAACTAATTACAAAGCAACCTAACTATTACGTTGACATTCGCTGCCTAGGCAGTAACATCTCGACATACATTCACTGCCTAGGCAGTTATTAGGTGAGCACATGAAGCATTTCACCCCTGACGAATTCCAGCATTGCCATCTCGGCCTGTTGCTCGGCCGTGCCGCTTTACTCAAGGACAAGATCATCGACACCCACATGGAACCCCACGGCATCACCGCCGCGCAGTTCAAGGTGTTGATCATCATGGCCCAGTTCGGCGTCGACACTCCGGCCGAGCTGTGCCGGCACCTGTCGCTGGACAGCGGTTCGATGACTCGGATGCTCGATCGTCTGGAGCAGAAAGGTTTCCTGGTTCGCCAACGCAGCGAAGGTGATCGCCGTCAGGTGCAACTGAAACTCACCGAGCAGGGCCAGCAACTGGCCGATCGCCTGCCGCACATCGGCGCCGACGCCATGAATGAACTGGCCGGCGCCGTGACCCCGGACGAGTTGAAAACCCTGGAATACATCCTCAAGAAAATTTTGCTGGCAGCCGGTGACCCGATCACCATCCAGCGGTTAGGTGAACACAATGAGCGGTAAAACCTTGCGCAGCAGCCTGACACTGGTGCTGTCGGCGATGATCCTCGCCGGTTGCGCCAACTACAGTGGCCTCGATACCCAGGGCGCCAGCCTCGATGCGAAAACCCTGCAGACCGGGCAATCGCTCAACGGCGTCACCCTGTCCCAGGCCGCGTGGCCGAAGAGCGACTGGTGGACCAGCCTCGGCGATCCGCAGCTCGACGGCCTGATCCGCGAAGCCCTGAAAGACAGCCCGGACATGCAGATCGCCGACGCCCGTGCCCATCAGGCCAGCGCCGCCGCGTATGCCGCCGATGCCGAGCGTTATCCGACCCTCGACGCCAGCGCCGGCATCAGCCGCTCGCGTCTGGCCCGGGATCAGGATCCATTGGGGCAGGGTGGGGCTTACTCCACCGTGCGCAACATCAGCGCCGGCTTCAATTACAACTTCGACCTGTGGGGCGGTCAGCGTGACGCCTGGGAAGCTGCACTCGGTCAGGCCCGCGCCGCCGAAGTCGACCGTCAGGCCGCGCAACTGACCCTCGCCGCCGACGTGGCTCGGGCCTACAGCGATCTGGGTCAGGCGCACATCGTTTATGACCTGGCCAACGAAGATTTGAAGCGCACCAAACAGATGCTCGACCTGAGCCAGCGTCGTTTGAGCTCGGGGATCGACAGCCAGTACCAGTTCCAGCAGACCCAAAGTCTGGAAGCCAGCTCCGAAGCCAGCCTGATCGACGCCGAAAAACGCCTGAACAGCGCAAAAATCGCCCTGGCCGTACTGCTCGGCAAAGGCCCGGATCGCGGCAACGAAATCGCTAGACCGAAAGTTTTGCAAGCCAGCGCCGTGGCATTGCCCTCGGTGCTGCCGGCCGAGCTGCTGGGCCGTCGCCCGGATCTGGTCGCCGCGCGCTGGCGTGTCGAGGCGGCGAGCAAGGACATCGACTCGGCCAAGACCCGCTTCTATCCCAACCTGAACCTGTCGGCTTCCGCCGGTGCCGAATCCTTGTTGGGGGACGCGATGTTCGGCTCCGCCAGTCGCTTCTTCAACATTGCCCCGACGATTTCGGTGCCGATCTTCGATGGCGGGCGCCTGCGCGCCAACCTCGATGCCCGCGACGCCGATTACGACCTCGCCGTGGCGCAGTACAACAAAAGCCTGGTGAAAGCCCTGGGCGATGTCAGCGACACGATCAACCAGCTGCGTGACATCGGCCGGCAGATCGGCGCCCAGCAGCACGCGACCGAGATTGCCCAGGATTCTTACAACACCGTCGTCCAGCGTTACGGTTCCGGCATCGGCAACTACCTGGACGTGCTCAGCATCGAGCAGCAATTGCTGCAGGCCCAGCGTCAGCTGGCCAACCTGAATGCCGAGCAGATCGACCTGTCGATTCAACTGATGCAAGCGCTGGGCGGCGGCTTCCAGGGTGAAACCCTGACCGCAGCCAACGCCACCCCAGCCACGCCGCACAACTAATTCAAGGTACTTGTCATGGCCACTGCCGAAAACACACAAGCTCAAGACAACGCCCAGGACACTGGCAATCCGCGCAAACGCAAGGTGATGCTGCTGGTGCTGGCCGTTGTGGTTGCCCTCGCCGGTGCCGGTGTCTGGGCGTATCACGAATTCATCGGGCGCTGGAGCGAAAGCACCGACGACGCCTACGTCAACGGCAACGTGGTGGAAATCACCCCGCTGGTGACCGGCACCGTGGTCAGCATCGGTGCCGACGATGGTGACTTGGTTCATGAAGGCCAGGTGCTGATCAACTTCGACCCGAACGACGCCGAAGTCGGCCTGCAAAGTGCCAAGGCCAATCTGGCCCGCACCGTGCGTCAGGTGCGCGGTCTGTACAGTAACGTCGACGGCATGAAGGCCCAGGTCAATGCGCAACAGGCCGAAGTGCAGAAAGCCCAGGACAACTTCAACCGTCGTAAGAACCTAGCTGCTGGCGGGGCGATTTCCCAGGAAGAACTGTCCCACGCTCGCGACGATCTGACCTCGGCGCAAAACGCCCTGGCCAACGCCAGGCAGCAGTTGAAAACCACCAGCGCGCTGGTCGATGACACCGTGGTCTCCTCGCACCCGGACGTGATGGCCGCCGCCGCGCAACTGCGTCAGGCCTACTTGACCAACGCGCGCAGCACCTTGATTGCGCCGGTCACCGGTTATGTCGCCAAACGCACCGTGCAACTCGGTCAGCGTGTGCAGCCGGGCACTGCGCTGATGGCGGTGATTCCACTGGATCAGCTGTGGATCGACGCCAACTTCAAGGAAACCCAGCTGCGTGACATGCGCATTGGCCAACCGGTGGAGATCGAGTCGGACATCTACGGCAGCGACGTCAAGTTCAGCGGCACCATCGATAGCCTCGGCGCGGGCACCGGCAGCGCGTTCGCCCTGTTGCCGGCGCAGAACGCCACCGGTAACTGGATCAAGATCGTGCAGCGTGTGCCGGTACGGATTCACGTCAACGCCGAAGAGCTGGCCAAGCACCCGCTGCGCGTCGGTCTGTCGACCAATGTCGAGGTCAACCTGCACGACCAGAGCGGCCCGGTACTGGCCCAGCAACCGCCGCAAAAGGCCTCGTTCAGCACCAACGTCTACGACCGCCAACTGGCCGAAGCCGACGCGATGATCACCCAGTTGATCCACGACAACAGCGCCGCGGTCAGCAAGACTGCGCAACGCTGATCCCATCCTGTGGGAGCGAGCTTGCTCCGGGCGGCGTTCCGACGATGGCGATTTTCAATTCAACAGTTTTGTTGGCTGAGCCGCCGTCTTCGCGAGCAGGCTCGCTCCCACAAAGGGCGACTGCGTCTGTAACAGACACGGCGCCAACCCGGCTTCATAGGATTCACGATGAGCAATAACGCCTCTTTTACGCCGCCCAGCCTGTTGCTCAGCACCATCGGCCTGTCGCTGGCGACCTTCATGCAGGTGCTCGACACCACCATCGCCAACGTGGCGTTGCCGACCATTTCCGGCAACCTCGGCGTGAGTTCGGAGCAGGGCACCTGGGTCATAACCTCGTTTGCCGTGAGCAACGCCATTGCGCTGCCGCTCACCGGCTGGCTGAGCCGTCGCTTCGGCGAGGTGAAGCTGTTTCTGTGGGCGACCATCCTGTTTGTGCTGGCTTCGTTCCTCTGCGGTATTTCCACATCGATGCCGGAACTGATCGGCTTCCGCGTGCTGCAAGGCCTGGTGGCCGGGCCGTTGTACCCGATGACCCAGACACTGCTGATTGCGGTGTATCCGCCGGCGAGGCGGGGCATGGCCCTGGCGTTGCTGGCGATGGTCACGGTGGTGGCGCCGATTGCCGGGCCGATCCTCGGCGGCTGGATCACCGACAGTTACAGCTGGCCGTGGATTTTCTTCATCAACGTGCCGATCGGCATCTTCGCGGTGATGGTGGTGCGCCAGCAACTGGCCAAACGCCCGGTGGTCACCAGCCATCAGCCGATGGATTACGTCGGGCTGATCACGCTGATCATCGGCGTGGGCGCATTGCAGGTGATCCTCGACAAGGGCAATGACCTGGACTGGTTCGAGTCGAACTTCATCATCATCGGCGCGGCGATTTCGGTGATCGCGCTGGCGGTGTTCGTGATCTGGGAAATGACCGACCAGCATCCGGTGGTCAACCTGCGGCTGTTTGCCTATCGCAACTTCCGCATCGGCACGCTGGTGCTGGTGTTGGGTTACGCCGGGTTCTTCGGCATCAACCTGATCCTGCCGCAGTGGTTGCAGACCCAGATGGGCTACACCGCGACCTGGGCCGGTCTGGCGGTGGCGCCGATCGGTATTCTGCCGGTGCTGTTGTCGCCGTTTGTCGGCAAGTACGCGCACAAGTTCGACCTGCGCCTGCTGGCCGGGCTGGCGTTCCTGGCGATCGGCTTGAGCTGCTTCATGCGCGCCGAGTTCACCAACGAAGTGGACTTCCAGCACATCGCCCTGGTGCAGTTGTTCATGGGGATTGGCGTGGCGCTGTTTTTCATGCCGACCCTGAGCATTCTGATGTCGGACCTGCCGCCGAGCCAGATTGCCGATGGCGCGGGTCTGGCGACGTTTCTGCGGACACTGGGCGGCAGCTTTGCGGCGTCGTTGACTACGTGGATCTGGATTCGCCGGGCGGATCAGCATCATGCCTATATGAGCGAGAGCATCAGCACCTTCGAGCCAGCGACTCGCGAGACCTTGCATTCGCTGGGTGGCGCGAGCCAATCGGCCTATGCGCAGATGGATCAGATCCTCACCAGTCAGGCGTACATGCTTTCCACCGTGGATTACTTCACGTTGCTGGGGTGGGGGTTCATGGGTTTGATTCTGATTGTGTGGCTGGCTAAACCGCCGTTTGCTGCCAAGGCAGGCCCGGCTGCTTCCGGGCACTAAGATCAAAAGCTTTCCCTCACCCTAACCCTCCCGAAACGTCGGACCGCCCGGAGGGAGAGGGGACTGACCGAAGTGGATGTGCGAGGTCATCGACCTGAAAGTCTTCAGTCGAACTCAGGTTTGAAAAGCATGAAGGTCGGCTCCCTTTCCCCCTCGCCCCCTTGGGGGAGAGGGCTGGGGTGAGGGGGTGGCGATCTTCAGCCGTGCGGCAATGCCAGCGGCGGCGCAAAGTCAAACGGCGCCAACGCAAACCCGTTCTCATCCACCTGCAACGCCCAACCCTGACGATCCCAATCCCCCAGCACAATCCGCTTCGCCGCCTGATCGCCGATCTGCAACTTGTGGATCGCCGGGCGATGGGTGTGCCCGTGAACCAAGGTTTTCACCCCGTATTCCTGCATGATCCGCGGAATTTCCTCCGGCGTGACATCGACGATGTCATTGGCCTTCATCCGCGTCTGCGCCCGGCTTTCGCTGCGCAGCTTGCGCGCGAGTTTGTGCCGGGTGCGCAAGGGCAGGTTGCGCAGGATGAACAGGCTCAGCGGGTTGCGCAGGTAGCGGCGCAGCTTCATATAGGCTTCGTCGCGGGTGCACAGGCTGTCGCCGTGCATCAGCAGCACCGGTTCGCCGTAAAACTGCACGACACTCGGATCCTTCAACAGCGTGCAGCCGGCCTCTTTACAGAAGGCCTTGCCGAGCATGAAGTCGCGATTGCCGTGCATCAGAAAAATCGCCGTGCCGCTGTCGCTGAGTTCGCGCAGGGCCTGGCAGATGGAACGCTGGAAGGGGGTCATGGCGTCGTCGCCAATCCACGCCTCGAAGAAGTCGCCCAGAATGTACAACGCACTCGCCGAGCGGGCGCGTCCGGCGAGTAAATCCAGAAACGCCCGGGTAATGTCCGGGCGCTCCTCTTCCAGATGCAAGTCTGAAATCAGCAATATCACGCTTCGATGATCTCGGCTTTCTCGATGATCACGTCGTCTGCGGGTACGTCCTGGTGGCCTGCCTTGGACGTGGTGGAAACGCCTTCGATCTTGTCGACAACGTCGGTGCCCGAAACCACTTTACCGAACACGGCATAACCCCAGCCCTGAGCGGTCTTGGCGGTGTGGTTCAGGAAGCTGTTGTCGGAGGCGTTGATGAAGAACTGCGCCGAAGCCGAATGCGGGTCCATGGTACGGGCCATGGCGATGGTGTACTTGTCGTTCTTCAGACCGTTGTCGGCTTCGTTCTGGATGCTCGGGCTCTTGTCTTTCTTTTCTTTCATGCCTGGCTCGAAACCGCCGCCCTGGATCATGAAGCCTTTGATGACGCGGTGGAACACGACGTTCTCGTAGTGACCTTTTTTGACGTATTCGATGAAGTTGGCGGTGGTGAGAGGCGCCTTTTCAGCGTTCAGTTCGATGACGATGTCACCGAAGTTGGTGGTCAATTTAACTTGAGTCATGATCGATGCTCTTTATAAGGAATTCGTGGGTATTGGGACATTTGGGCCCCGTACCGGTTCAGCCCGTGAGGGCCAAGGTGCGCAGTTTAGCGTGACAGGCGCGAATTTCGAGGCTGTTTTTCAAAACCCGGCGATTAAATGCATTCCTTTTAAGCCCTGCTCTGTCAGGGGCTTGACAGCATCGGCTATGATAGCCGCTTTGTTTTGTCAGGCCCGTGTCCCGGCCGCGCACTGTACGTTCAAGGATCCTATGAGCAAGCCCACTGTCGACCCTACCTCGAATTCCAAGACCGGCCCCGTTACGCCGGTCAATTTCCTGCGCCCGATCATCCAGGCGGACCTGGACTCGGGTAAGCACACGCAGATCGTCACCCGTTTCCCGCCTGAGCCCAACGGCTACCTGCACATCGGCCACGCCAAGTCGATCTGTGTGAACTTCGGCCTGGCCCAGGAGTTCGGCGGCGTTACCCACCTGCGTTTCGACGACACCAACCCGGCCAAGGAAGACCAGGAATACATCGACGCGATCGAAAGCGACGTCAAATGGCTGGGCTTCGAATGGTCCGGCGAAGTGCGCTACGCCTCGCAATATTTCGACCAGTTGCACGACTGGGCCGTCGAGCTGATCAAGGCCGGCAAGGCCTACGTCGACGACCTGACGCCCGAGCAAGCCAGGGAATACCGCGGCAGCTTGACCGAGCCTGGCAAGAACAGCCCGTTCCGCGACCGTTCGGTGGAAGAGAACCTGGACTGGTTCGCCCGCATGCGCGCCGGTGAGTTCCCGGACGGTGCCCGCGTACTGCGTGCCAAGATCGACATGGCCTCGCCGAACATGAACCTGCGCGACCCGATCATGTACCGCATCCGCCACGCCCATCACCACCAGACCGGTGACAAGTGGTGCATCTACCCGAACTACGACTTCACCCACGGTCAGTCGGACGCCATCGAAGGCATCACCCACTCGATCTGCACCCTGGAGTTCGAAAGCCATCGTCCGCTGTACGAGTGGTTCCTCGACGCACTGCCAGTGCCGGCGCACCCGCGTCAGTACGAGTTCAGCCGTCTGAACCTCAACTACACCATCACCAGCAAGCGCAAGCTCAAGCAACTGGTTGACGAGAAACACGTCAACGGCTGGGACGATCCGCGCATGTCCACGCTGTCGGGCTTCCGCCGCCGTGGCTACACCCCGGCATCGATCCGCAACTTCTGCGAGATGATCGGCACCAACCGTTCCGACGGCGTGGTCGACTTCGGCATGCTCGAGTTCAGCATCCGTCAGGACCTGGACGCGAACGCCCCACGCGCTATGTGCGTGCTGCGTCCGTTGAAAGTCGTGATCACCAACTACCCGGAAGGCCAGGTCGACAACCTCGAACTGCCGCGTCATCCGCAGAAAGAAGAACTCGGCGTGCGCCAGCTGCCGTTCGCCCGTGAAATCTACATCGACCGCGATGACTTCATGGAAGAACCGCCAAAAGGCTACAAGCGTCTGGAGCCGAATGGCGAAGTGCGTCTGCGCGGCAGCTACGTGATCCGTGCCGACGAAGCGATCAAGGACGCCGACGGCAACATCGTCGAGCTGCGTTGCTCGTACGATCCGGACACCCTGGGCAAGAACCCTGAAGGCCGCAAGGTCAAAGGCGTGATCCACTGGGTGCCGGCCGCTGCCAGCATCGAGTGCGAAGTGCGTCTGTACGATCGCCTGTTCCGTTCTCCGAACCCGGAGAAGGCCGAAGACAGCGCGAGTTTCCTGGACAACATCAACCCTGACTCACTGCAAGTGCTGACCGGTTGTCGTGCTGAACCCTCGCTGGGCAACGCACAGCCGGAAGACCGTTTCCAGTTCGAGCGCGAAGGCTACTTCGTCGCGGATATCAAGGACTCGAAACCAGGTCAGCCGGTATTCAACCGTACCGTGACCCTGCGTGATTCGTGGGGCCAGTGATCAAGTCTTAAGGAAACACCGTGCTTACGATCTACAACACGCTCACCAAGAGCAAAGAAGTCTTCAAGCCGCTGGATGGCAACAAGGTGCGCATGTACGTCTGCGGGATGACCGTGTACGACTACTGCCACCTGGGCCACGGCCGCAGCATGGTCGCGTTCGACCTGGTGACCCGCTGGTTGCGGTTCAGCGGTTATGACCTGACCTATGTGCGCAACATCACCGACATCGACGACAAGATCATCAACCGGGCCAACGAGAACGGCGAGTCGTTCGAAGCGTTGACCGAGCGCATGATCGCCGCGATGCACGAAGACGAAGCGCGCCTGAACATCCAGAAGCCGGACATGGAGCCGCGTGCCACGGACCACATTCCGGGCATGCACGCGATGATCCAGACCCTGATCGACAAAGGTTACGCCTACGCCCCGGGCAATGGCGACGTGTACTACCGCGTCGGCAAGTTCATGGGCTACGGCAAGCTCTCGCGCAAGAAGATCGAAGACCTGCGCATCGGTGCGCGGATCGAGGTCGACGAAGCCAAGGAAGATCCGCTGGACTTCGTGCTATGGAAAGGCGTCAAGCCGGGCGAGCCGAGCTGGGAATCGCCGTGGGGCGCCGGGCGTCCGGGCTGGCACATCGAGTGCTCGGTGATGTCCACCTGCTGCCTGGGTGAGACGTTCGACATTCATGGCGGCGGCAGCGACCTCGAGTTCCCGCACCACGAAAACGAAATCGCCCAGAGCGAAGCGGCCACCGGCAAGACCTACGCCAACGCGTGGATGCATTGCGGCATGATCCGTATCAATGGCGAGAAGATGTCCAAGTCCTTGAACAACTTCTTCACCATTCGCGACGTGCTCGACAAGTACCACCCGGAAGTCGTGCGTTACCTGCTGGTGTCGAGCCACTACCGCAGCGCGATCAACTATTCGGAAGACAACCTCAAGGACGCCAAGGGCGCACTGGAGCGTTTCTACCACGCGTTGAAAGGCCTGCCGAACGTGGCACCGGCTGGCGGTGAAGCGTTCGTCGAGCGCTTCACCACAGTGATGAACGACGACTTCGGCACGCCGGAAGCCTGCGCGGTGCTGTTCGAGATGGTCCGTGAGATCAACCGTCTGCGCGAGAGCGATCTCGATGCAGCGGCCGGTCTGGCGGCGCGTCTGAAAGAACTGGCCAGCGTGCTGGGTGTGTTGCAGCTCGAAGCCGATGACTTCCTGCAGGCCGGCGCCGAAGGGCGTGTCGATGCCGCCGAAGTCGAGGCGCTGATCGCTGCGCGTCTGGCGGCACGTGCCGGCAAGGACTGGGCCGAATCCGACCGCATCCGCGACCAGCTCACCGCCATGGGCGTGGTGCTGGAAGACGGCAAGGGCGGCACGACCTGGCGTCTGGCTGACTGATTGCTGCACCTGTTGCAAACAAAACCCGCCTTGTGCGGGTTTTTGTTTGGCTGCGAGAAGAGCCCCTCACCCTAACCCTCTCCCAAAGGGAGAGGGGACTGAATGGGGGATATTCAAGAAATACGCCGACCTGAAAGGTTTTCTCCGAATCCATAATCGACGCAATCTCTCAGGTCGATGTAGAACGCCAGACACCTCGGTCAGCTCCCTCTCCCTCCGGGCGGTCCGACGTTTCGGGAGGGCTGGGGTGAGGGATTGCTTTTGACGTTCGCGTAGGTCTTGATGTCCGCAACGCGCTCAGCCGGATGCTGATCGGCGACGTTTATGGAATGGAGAAATCATGGCTAATCACTATCGCGAGTTGGTATCGACACCCGGCGCGACCGGGCTGATCCTCGCGAGCTCTATTGCCCGACTGCCCCAGGCAATGATCGGCATCGGCATCATCACCATGCTGGTGCAGCAGACCGGCGTTTACTGGCTGGCCGGTGCAGTCGCCGGTACGTTTACCCTGGCCAATGCGCTGCTCGGCCCGCGCATCTCGAAACAGGTTGATCGGCGTGGCCAGAGTCGCGTGCTGCCCGTCGTCACGGCGTTCAGCATCGTCATGTTGCTGGCGCTGATTGTTGCGGTGCACCTGAGGGCGCCGGCCGCGCTGTTTTTTGTGCTGGCGGCACTGGCAGGGACGATGCCGAGCATGCCGTCCATGATCCGCGCACGCTGGACGCAGCTGTTTCGTGGCAAGCCACAACTGCACACCGCGTTCTCGCTGGACACGGTCCTCACCGAACTCGCTTACATCATCGGCCCGCCACTGGCGATCGGTTTGAGCGTGAGTTTCTTCGCGGAAGCCGGGCCGCTGGTGGCGGTGGGGCTGCTGGCCGTCGGCGTGACGGCGTTTCTCATGCAGCGTCAGACCGAACCGAAAGTCGTGGCGGGCAACCGGAAAAACAGTGGTTCGACCCTGCTGATTCCCGGCGTTCGCACCATCGTCCTGGCACTGCTGGCGATGGGCGCCATTGGCGGATCGATCGATGTCGCCGTTGTGGCCTTCGCCAATGCCCAGGGCTGGCCAGCGTCCGCCACCTTCATCCTCGCTGCCTATGCGTTCGGCTCGCTGGTGGCGGGCCTGACCTTCGGCGCGTTGCGGGTTTCGCTGGCGATTGAAAAGCAGTTCTTTATCGGGATCCTGGTCACGGCAGTCACCGGCGTATTGCCGATTTTCTCACCGGACGTTTATGTCCTTACCGCGATGCTGTTTATCGCCGGCATCTCGTTCGCGCCGACCATGGTGGTGGTCATGAAGCTGGGAACAATCATCATCCCTGCAGCGAGGATGACCGAAGGCCTGACGTGGATGACCACCGGGATCAGCATCGGCGTGGCGCTCGGCGGCATGCTGGCGGGGCTGGTGATTGATGCCTGGGGCGCCCGGGCAGGGTTCGGCGTTGCGATAGCCGCAGGTCTGATGATGATGGTCGTGGTGCTGATGGGCCTGCGGACGTTGGCGGCCGCATCGACTGCGCCTGTTGAACCAGCAATTTCGGCCTGACCCGCTATGGGGGCGCTCAGCTTTCAAGCTGCCGCAATCGCTTGTACAGCGTATTGCGGCTCACCCCCAATCGCCGAGCCAGGTGGGAAATATTCCCGCCGGCCAGTTGCAACTCCCGGTTCAGCGCCTCGGCATCGTTCAGGTCGATGCCCAACGGCTCGGCGACTTCCACCGGCTCCATCTCCAGATCGACGAAGAAGTCGTCCGGCAAATGCTCGGGCCGGATCGGTTGTTCCTCGGCCATCGCCAGCGCCACCTGCATCACGCTGCTGACCTGGCGCAGGTTGCCTGGCCACGGATGCCGTTCGAACAGTTCCAGCACCTCGCGACTCAATCCTGCCCACTGCGACGGCTCGCGATGTTGTTCCCACAGCCGTTTGAACAGCGCTTGCTTGTCGCTGCGCTCGCGAAGCGGAGGTAGTTCCAAGGTCAGGCCGCCGATGCGGTAGTACAAATCCTCGCGAAAACGCCCCAGTTGCACCTGTTCCCTGAGCGAACGGTTGGTGGCGGAAATGATCCGCAGATCCACCGGGAACAGCTCGCTGCTGCCCACCGGTTGCACGCAGCGCTCCTGCAACACCCGCAACAGCCGGGCCTGAGTCGGCAGTGGCATATCGCCAATTTCATCGAGGAACAGGGTGCCCTTGTCGGCCTTGCGGATCAGGCCGATGCTGCCTTTCTGGTTGGCGCCGGTGAACGCGCCTTTCTCGTAACCGAACAGCTCGGACTCCACCAGTTCGGCGGGGATCGCCGCGCAGTTGACGGCGATGAACGCCTGTTTGCTGCGGGAGCTGGCCTGATGCAGGGCCTTGACGAAGACTTCCTTGCCGACCCCGGTTTCCCCGTGAATCAGCAGCGGAATGTCCTTTTCCAGCAAGCGTTCGGCCTGGCGCACGGCTTTCTCCACGCGGCTGTCGCCGAAGTGCAACGTGCTCAGGCTGATGGCGGTGGGTGCGGCGACTTTCGGTTCGGCGGTTCTGGCTTCAGCGGTTCTTGTTTCAGTGAAGACGCGCGCCTGAATCGGCGCCTGTTTAGGTCGCTTCAACAAACACTGGAAACGATTGCGCCCGGAGGTCTGCAAGGCGAACGGCAAACCTTCCGGCTGATTGATCAACTCCAGCAACGACACCTTGAACAGGCTTTCAACGCTGACCCGCGACAAGCGGACACCCAGCAGATTGTCGGCCCGACGGTTGGCCGACAGCACCTGACCGCTCTCATCAAAGATCAGCAGCCCGGCCCACTGACTGTCGAGGTTGTTCAACCCGGTGTTGAAGGTTAGTTGAAAGTGCTGGCCATGGAACAGGTTGAGGATCAGCCGGTTTTCCACGGTCTGGCTCATCATCTTGACCATGCCGAGGGTGTGCGAGGGCGGCAGATAACTGTCGCTGGACACATCGAGTACGGCGATGACCTTGCGCTCGGCATCGAAAATCGGTGCGGCGGAACCGGTCATGAAGCGGTTGGCCTTGAGAAAGTGTTCATCGTGTTCGATGTGCACCGCCTGCTCGCAGGCCAGCGCCGTGCCGATGGCGTTGGTGCCGCTGGCGCGTTCGATCCAACTCGCTCCCGGTTGAAAACCCCGCGCCAGACTCGGCTCGATAAAGCGTTGCGTGCCCCACGAGGTCAGCACCTGGCCCTGATTGTCGGCGAGCATGATCAGGCAGTTGGAATTGCTGAGGATGTTTTCGTAGTAGGGCAAGACTTCCTGGTGGGTGGTCTGCACCAGCGCGTGATGGCTGTCGAGCAGATGCGCGATGCCGGCGGCGGGCAACTGATCAAAGGCCGGGGCGCTTTGGTGATCCAGACCGAACGCGCGGCAACGTTGCCAGGAACTCTGGACGAGGGCGTCGTGGGAAAGCGGCGAGGCAGGTGCGGCCATGATTGGCAGTCTCTGAAGGGTGCTTTGTTGTTTTTGTTATGGCTCGTTCGACGAGCAAAAAGCATCCATAGAGTGTTGTTCACTATTGTTCATTGTCAATCGACCGACTGTTCAATTGTTCAGTCGCGACTGTTCACTTGTGTTCAGCTGCGAACCCCGGTTTGCGTGGCCTCCAGCGAATTTTGCGGTAAATCAACAGCTTGCCGTTTCTGGCACGAATGTCGCTCTACAGGACAGGTCGCTTGACTCCAATAATAAAAAGGCCGAGCCATGTCACTCACCCTGGAGCACGTCTGCCGTACCGTCGAGGGCCAGACCTGGATCGACGATGCGAGCCTGAAATTCGAACCTGGATCCTTCAACGTTTTGCTCGGACGCACGCTGTCCGGCAAGACCAGTCTGATGCGTCTGATGGCCGGTCTGGACAAGCCCGACAGCGGCCGCATCCTGATGAACGGCGTCGACGTCACCCAACGCCCGGTGCGTTTGCGCAATGTGTCGATGGTTTATCAGCAGTTCATCAATTACCCGACCATGACGGTGTTCGAGAACATCGCCTCGCCGCTGCGCCAGGCCGGGATCTCCAACGAGCAGATCCAGAGCAAGGTGCAGGAAACCGCGAAGATGCTGCGCATCGAGAAGTTCCTGAAGCGCTATCCGCTGGAACTGTCCGGCGGCCAGCAGCAGCGCACGGCCATGGCCAGGGCGCTGGTCAAGGATGCCGAGCTGATCCTGTTCGACGAACCGCTGGTCAACCTCGATTACAAACTGCGCGAAGAACTGCGCCAGGAAATGCGCGAGCTGTTCAAGGCGCGCCACACCATCGCCATCTATGCCACCACCGAACCCAACGAAGCGCTGGCGCTGGGCGGTACCACGACCATTCTGCACGAGGGCCGGGTGATCCAGAGCGGCCCGTCGACCGAGGTCTACCACCAGCCACAAACGGTGCTGGCCGCCGAATTGTTCTCCGAGCCGCCGATCAACCTGATGCCGGGGCGTATCGCCGGTAACGAAGTGAGTTTCGCCAACTTCGTGCACTTCCCGCTGAACGTCGACCTGCGGCCGGTGGGCGAGGGCGAGTTCCGTTTTGGCGTGCGCCCGAGCCACATCTCGCTGGTGCCGAGCAACGACGACGACCTGGAACTGGCGGTGACCGTCGAGGTGGCGGAAATCAGCGGTTCGGAAACCTTCCTGCACGTGCGCAACGAGCATTTCCTGCTGGTGCTGCATTTGCCGGGGGTTCACGAATACGACGTCGATGCGCCGATCCGCATCTATATCCCGACCCATAAACTGTTTGTGTTCGATGCGCAGGGCCGTCTGGTGCAGGCACCGGGCCGGCGCGTCGCGAGGGTTGCCTGATGGCCGAAATCCGTTTGCAGCACCTCGCCCACAGCTACAGTAAAACCCCGAGCGGGCCCGAGGATTACGCGATCCGTGAGATGGACCACATCTGGGAGCAGGGCGGCGCCTATGCCTTGCTCGGCCCTTCGGGTTGCGGCAAATCGACGTTGCTCAACATCATTTCCGGCCTGCTCAGCCCGTCCCAGGGCCATGTGCTGTTCGATGGCAAAGCGGTCAACGACCTGACCCCGGAGAAGCGCAACATCGCCCAGGTGTTCCAGTTCCCGGTGGTGTACGACACCATGACCGTGTTCGACAACCTGGCCTTTCCCCTGCGCAATCAGGGCCTGGCCGAGGCGAAAGTGCACAGCAAGGTGCAGGAAATCGCCGAAGTCCTCGACCTGCAGAACCTGCTGAGCAAAAAGGCGCGCAACCTTACTGCCGACGAAAAACAGAAAGTCTCCATGGGCCGTGGCCTGGTGCGCGATGACGTCTCGGCGATTCTGTTCGACGAGCCGCTGACGGTGATCGATCCGCACCTGAAATGGAAACTGCGGCGCAAGCTCAAGCAGATCCACGAGCAGTTCAACATCACCATGGTCTACGTCACCCACGATCAACTGGAGGCTTCGACCTTCGCCGACAAGATCGCGGTGATGTACGGCGGCCAGATCGTCCAGTTCGGCACGCCACGGGAATTGTTCGAGCGGCCGAGCCACACCTTTGTCGGCTACTTCATCGGCAGCCCGGGGATGAACCTGATCGAAGTGCAGCCGCAACCGGGCGGGGTCGGTTTCAATTCAACCCATCTGCCGCTGTCCGACGGCTTGCAGCGCCATATCGAACACGGCCAGTGGAAAAATCTGAAGGTCGGCATCCGTCCCGAGTTCATCCATGTGTGGGACGAGCCGTTTGATGACGCGATGCAGGCGCGGGTCGTACACGTCGAAGACCTCGGCACCTACAAGATCATGACCCTGGATCTGGACGGCGCACCGCTGAAAGTGCGCCTGGCCGAGGACAAACCGGTGCCCCAGGGCACGGCGTACATCAGTTTTCCGGCGCAATGGCTGATGGTCTATGCCGACGAGTTTCTGCTGGATGCCACCGACAGCGAGGTACAGCCATGAACAAGGTGCAGAACAACAAGGCCTGGTGGCTGGTGTTGCCAGTGTTCCTGCTGGTGGCGTTCAGTGCGGTGATCCCGATGATGACCGTGGTCAATTACTCAGTGCAGGACATCTTCGACCAGTCCAGCCGCTACTTCGTCGGCGCCGACTGGTACAAGCAGGTGCTGCTTGACCCGCGTCTGCACGACTCGTTGCTGCGCCAGTTCATCTACTCGGCGTGTGTGCTGCTGATCGAAATCCCCCTCGGGATCGCCATTGCGCTGACCATGCCGACCAAGGGTCGCTGGTCGTCGGTGGTGCTGATCGTGCTGGCGATCCCGTTGCTGATTCCATGGAACGTGGTCGGCACCATCTGGCAGATTTTCGGCCGCGCCGACATCGGCCTGCTCGGTTCAAGCCTCAACGCCATGGGCATCAGCTACAACTACGCGGCCAACACCATGGACGCCTGGGTCACGGTGCTGGTGATGGACGTCTGGCACTGGACTTCGCTGGTGGCGCTGTTGTGTTTCTCCGGGCTGCGGGCGATTCCCGACGTGTATTACCAGGCCGCGCGTATTGACCGGGCCTCGGCCTGGGCCGTGTTCCGGCACATTCAGTTACCGAAGTTGAAGAGCGTGCTGTTGATCGCGGTGATGCTGCGCTTCATGGACAGCTTCATGATCTACACCGAGCCGTTCGTGCTCACCGGTGGCGGGCCGGGTAACTCGACGACCTTTCTGAGTCAGACCTTGACCCAGATGGCCGTAGGCCAATTCGACCTGGGGCCGGCGGCGGCATTCTCGCTGGTGTACTTCCTGATCATCCTGCTGGTGTCCTGGCTGTTCTACACCGCCATGACCCACAACGATGCCAACCGCTGAGGCCCGGCCATGAGCAAACGTCTTACCCCTATGAAAAAAGTGATCCCACTGCTGCTCTACATCCTGTTCCTGCTGGTGCCGATCTACTGGCTGCTGAACATGTCGTTCAAGAGCAACACCGAAATCCTCGGCGGACTGACCCTTTTCCCACAGGATTTCACGCTGGCGAACTACAAGGTGATCTTCACCGATCCGAGCTGGTACACCGGCTATATCAACTCGCTGTACTACGTCAGTCTGAACACGATCATTTCCCTTACTGTGGCACTGCCAGCGGCCTACGCGTTTTCGCGTTACCGCTTTCTCGGCGACAAGCACCTGTTCTTCTGGCTGCTGACCAACCGCATGGCGCCGCCGGCGGTATTCCTGCTGCCGTTCTTCCAGCTGTATTCGTCGATCGGCCTGTTCGACACCCACATCGCCGTGGCGCTGGCGCACTGCCTGTTCAACGTGCCGTTGGCGGTGTGGATCCTTGAAGGCTTCATGTCCGGGGTGCCGAAGGAAATCGACGAAACTGCCTACATCGACGGCTACAGTTTTCCTAAGTTCTTCGTGAAGATCTTCATCCCGCTGATCGGCTCCGGCATCGGTGTGACGGCGTTTTTCTGCTTCATGTTTTCCTGGGTCGAACTGCTGCTGGCGCGCACGCTGACCTCGGTGAACGCCAAACCGATCGCGGCGGTGATGACGCGCACGGTGTCGGCGTCCGGCATTGACTGGGGCGTACTGGCGGCGGCGGGGGTGTTGACTATTCTCCCCGGCATGCTGGTGATCTGGTTCGTTCGCAACCACGTGGCCAAGGGCTTTGCCCTGGGCCGGGTCTGAGGAAATGATGATGGAATGGATGAGCTGGACCGTCCCGACGGCGGCGTTTTTCATCGTGATCGGGTTGATCCTGGTGGGCATGACCACCTGGGAATTGCGCTCGCCGAGCATCTTGCGGCGAGGGTTTCTGCCGATTGCCACCACCCGTGGCGATCGTTTGTTCATCGGTCTTCTCGGCAGCGCCTACCTGCATCTGCTGGTAATCGGCGTGACCGACTGGAGCATCTGGGTAGCGTCCGCGTTGTCCCTGGTGTGGCTGTTGGCTGTGATGCGTTGGGGCTAGTCGAATCGCTCGGCAATCTTGCTCCGAAAACCTAACAGGAGGTCTCTATGTTCGATAAGAAAAATAAGCTGCGACATAGCATTTCATTGGCAGCCATGCTGGCACTCAGCGGTTTGAGCGCGTCCGCCTGGGCCGACGCCTACGAAGATGCCGCAAAAAAATGGATCGGCAGCGAATTCAAGCCGTCGACCCTGACGGCCGAGCAGCAGCTCGAAGAACTGAAGTGGTTCATCAAGGCGGCCGAGCCGTTTCGCGGGATGGACATCAAGGTCGTCTCGGAAACCCTGACCACCCACGAATATGAATCCAAGGTGCTGGCCAAGGCCTTCAGTGAAATCACCGGCATCAAGCTGACCCACGACCTGCTGCAGGAAGGCGACGTCGTGGAAAAAATGCAGACGGTGATGCAGTCGGACAAGAACATCTACGACGGCTGGGTCAACGACTCTGACCTGATCGGTACGCACTTTCGCTACGGCAAGACCGAATCGATCACCGACCTGATGGCCAACGAAGGCAAGAACTTCACCTCGCCAACCCTCGACATCAAGGACTTCATCGGCATCTCCTTTACCACTGCGCCGGACGGCAAGATCTATCAATTGCCCGACCAGCAGTTCGCCAACCTGTACTGGTTCCGCGCTGACTGGTTCGAACGCGCCGACCTGAAAGCCAAGTTCAAGGAAAAGTACGGCTATGAACTGGGCGTGCCGGTGAACTGGTCGGCCTATGAAGACATCGCCAAGTTCTTCAGCGAAGACGTCAAGGAAATCGACGGCAAACGCATCTACGGGCATATGGACTACGGCAAGAAAGACCCGTCGCTGGGCTGGCGCTTCACCGATGCCTGGTTCTCCATGGCCGGTGGCGGCGACAAGGGCATTCCCAACGGTTTGCCGGTGGACGAGTGGGGGATTCGCGTCGAGGATTGCCACCCGGTCGGCTCCAGCGTGACCCGCGGCGGCGACACCAACGGCCCGGCGGCGGTGTTTGCCACCACCAAATACGTCGACTGGCTGAAAAAGTACGCGCCACCGGAAGCGGCGGGCATGACCTTCTCCGAATCCGGCCCGGTGCCATCCCAAGGCAACATCGCCCAGCAGATCTTCTGGTACACGGCCTTTACCGCCGACATGACCAAGCCGGGTCTGCCGGTGGTCAACGCCGACGGCACGCCGAAGTGGCGCATGGCGCCGTCGCCGCGCGGGCCGTACTGGGAAGAAGGGATGAAGCTCGGTTATCAGGACGTGGGCTCGTGGACCTTCATGAAGTCCACGCCTGAGAAACAGAAACTCGCGGCCTGGCTGTACGCGCAGTTCGTGACCTCGAAAACCGTGTCGCTGAAGAAAACCATCGTCGGTCTGACGCCGATTCGCGAGTCGGACATCAACTCGCAAGCGATGACCGATCTGGCGCCGAAACTCGGTGGTCTGGTCGAGTTCTACCGCAGCCCGGCCCGTGTGCAATGGACGCCGACCGGCACCAACGTGCCGGACTACCCACGCCTGGCACAATTGTGGTGGAGCCACATCGCCGAAGCCGCCAGCGGCGAGAAGACCCCGCAACAGGCCCTCGACGGTCTGGCCAAGGATCAGGACGCGATCATGACCCGTCTGGAACGCTCCAAGGCCCAAGCGGTGTGCGCCCCGAAAATGAACCCCGAGCGCGACGCGCAATACTGGTTCGACCAGCCGGGCGCACCCAAACCGAAACTGGCCAACGAGAAGCCGAAAGGCGAAACCGTGAGCTACAACGAACTGCTCAAGTCGTGGGAGGCGGCACGCAAGTAAGCGTTTTTTGCGGGATGGGACGGCACCTTCGGGTGCCGTTTTTCTTAGCCCTCGATTTCACGTTTCACCGCCCGACGCACCGCTTTGAGGAGGGCGTTTTCAAAGGCGTTGTGCCCGGCGTGCAGCAGCCGGCAGTGAATGTTCATGCGTTGCCTGAGCCAGCGCACGCTGGCCATGCCATGGGTGTCGCGGATGCCCTGGATCAGCAGGGTATTGTCGTCGAGGGTCAGGTATTCGTCCTTTGGTGTGAAGAAATAGTTGTGCAGGTGGTAATGCAGTTCGAGGCGGATCGCGAGCACCGCTTCCTGATCGACGAAGCGCTCCAGTGTGGCGCGGCAAATCGTCTGCCCTGTGCGACGTAGAACAGCGTTCAACCATTCGATGGCGGCACGGTGTTGCTGCGATGGACAGCCTTCGCCGAGGATCCGGTAGATGTTCCTGGCGCGGTCGCCGGTCGACGTTTGAGGCGATTGAGCCAACCCGTCATTGAGTGCCTGATCGTAGGCCCGGACATTGGCGGCAAACGGCACGAATACCGAAACCAGCGTGGTTTTCAGCAGGTGCTGCGGATATCGCTGTTGATACTGGATCGCCAGCCAGCTACCCCATGACACGCCCAGCACGCTGATTTTTTCGAAGCCGAAATGCTGGCGCAGGGCATCGATGTCTTCGACACACTGTCCGGTGGTGTTGTCCCGCAGCTCGCCGTGAGGCGTTGAACGTCCGCAACCCCGCTGGTCGAACAGGATGATGTCGAACCGGCCCGGGTCGAAGAACTGCAAATGGTGACGGCTGATACGTCCGCCGGGCCCGCCATGGAGGAAAAACACCGGTTCGTGTCCCGGAATACCATGGCGTTCCCAATAGAGTTGATGGCCGTCGCCGGTCGGGTAATAACCTCGGCTGTGCAGGGAGAAGGTCATGCCGGTTGCGCAGTCTGGAGACTTTGAGGTGCATGACGCGCAGTCTTCATGTCGCTGACGTAGCTCATTAGGTGTTCCCCCTGACGGTTCTGTGGGTGAGCGAGTTGAAGCACGAACCGAATCTGGAGCCGCGGCAATATAAACATTGCCGGTAGGACTGGACTGGCCGTCGCGGTGATCACGATTGAAATAGAAGTTACGGTTGAGCACCGTCAGGCTGCGGCATTCGATAAACCCTTCGGGTTTTTCTTCTGTAAAACACCACGGACGGCCCGGAGTCGACAATCACTGCCAGAGCGGCCATCGACACTCTTTTGTTGTTAACCATCAATCACTCCTTGGGTTAGGCAGAGCGGGAACGAGCTTCGGCGTGGGTTTTATTGTTCGACGGGCAAGAACCCGCCGGTATGGTCGCCGGGAGAAATCGTTGCTGCGCTGCGGATAACGCCGAGGTGATCGGGGGATCACAAATTTGTTGGATCCCCGAAGTCAGGTCAGAGCCGCAAGATGGTCGATCGTTTGTGGAAAACGCTCGACCAGTCGAATGAGTGTCGTCGCTTGGGCATTTGGCGTTGCTCGACCTTGTTCCCAGTTTTCGAGAGTTCGTGTGTTGGTTCGCAGATACATGGCGAACACTGACCTGGAGAGGTTGAGTTGTTGGCGGATCGCGACCACTTCCTCCGCGGTTATCGGCAACAGCTTTGGTAATTGGACTTTGTGGGTTCGAAGGGTGACCTTGCCCTGGCGCTCGTCAGCCAAAGCCTCCATGCCCTCCATCAGTTCGGAAAAAATGTCACGTTTCATATTTGGCTCTCGTGTTGATTTCTGTATCCAATGCCTGTTTGAAGACTCTTTTCTGGGAAGGCAACAGATCGTCTTGCTCGTTTTTGCTGTACACGGTGAACAGCCAGAATTGGTCGAAACCAGGCCACCAGTAATAAATCACTCGTAATCCGCTGCGCTTGCCTTTTCCGCGTCGTTGGTCGCAGAAGCGAATTTTGCGCAGCCCACCCGTGCCTTCGATGAGATCGCCCGCTTCGGGATTTTTCAGCAACTCCAACTGAAAGCTGCGGAATAGATCATCATCCAGGTAATCGTTCCGGTGCTTCTGGAACGCGGGTAATTCGATAAAAAGAGCATCCATGTTCTGTACGTTACCTGCGTATAGTTTTGTCCCGATGATCGAATTGGTCAAGGCCTCCAGGCCATCCTTTTCGCCCCCTTTTCAACGGTAGTCACCGACCGTAAAAACGCCTGTAGGACGAGTCGGCCAGTGTGGTGGGAACGTTCAACTGTTCAGGGAAGAGCTTTGCGATTGACTCGTCGGAACAATCCGCAGCACTATCCAGCCATGACTGCCCAACACCGAATGACCATGATGTGCTCCTCTATGACCGCTTCCGGCGGGCCATAAGGTCATGCATGTCTGGTAAATGACGTGTTGTTACCCAAAGCCCCGCCAGAAATGGACGGGGCTTTTTCATTGCCCGTCCGCACATGGCTCAAGGAGAGAGAAATGTTCGAAATGAAAAGAGCCGACCCGGACGATGCCGGGATAGCGTTCGAGATCCGGCGACTGGCGATCCGGCATCAATGCATCGGTGCCTACAGCGAGCAGCAAATGCTCGACTGGACAAAGGGCTCGGCAGCGGATGGTTATGACACGCTCATGCAAAAGCATTTCTATCTGGGTTGCATTGAGGGTGAGCCCGTGGCAACCGGAATGCTCGATCTGGAGCACCGTGAAATCGGTGCAATCTTCATTCATCCGGATTTCATGCAGCGTGGGCTGGGTAAGCGAGTGCTGCAGTTTCTGGAAGCGCTGGCACAGGATCTGGGGCTGGCAGAGGTTTGTCTGGATGCGACGTTGAATGCCGCTGATTTTTATCGGCGCTGCGGTTACGTCGGGGAGGGGAGGGCGATCTATCAATCGCCTTCAGGTCTGCAACTGGTTTGCGTGCCGATGGTGAAAAAACTCAAGACGGTCTAGACGCAAAAACGGCACCCGAAGGTGCCGTTTCTGTTTGTAGCCAACTATCGCTGAGCGATCAGCCCGCCAGGCCCGATTGCTGAACCAGGGTCAGCAACGGTTGTGGGTACAGGCCGAGGAAGAACGCCAGGACGGCAATCGCCAGCAGCATCACGCCGCCTGCTTTCTGTTCCCAGTGCAGTTGGGCGTCGTGGCGGCGCAGGTTCGGTTCGATCAGGTACAGGGTAACCATCACGCGCAGATAGTAGAACACGCCGATGGCGCTGCCCAGGACCAGGGAACCGACCAACCACCATTGGTGCGACTCGACACCGGTAGCGATGATGTAGAACTTGCCGATGAAGCCAGCGGTCAGCGGGATGCCGGCCAGGGACAGCATCATCACGGTCAGTACGGCGGTCAGGTACGGACGGCGCCAGAACAGGCCGCGGTATTCGTACAGGGCGTCTGCGTCACGGCCGTTGTACGGCGAGGACATCAGGGTGATCACGCCGAAGGCGCCGAGGCTGGTGATCACGTAGGTGACCAGGTACACGCCGATGGCTTCCACCGCCAGACCCTTGCTCGCTACCAGTGCGATCAGCAGGTAGCCGAAGTGCGCGATGGAGGAGTAACCGAGCAGACGCTTGAGGTTGCTCTGGGTCAGGGCCAGCAGGTTACCGAACAGGATCGAGGCAATGGCGATGATGGTCAGCACGTTGCTCAGTACGCCACTGCTTGCGGCAGGGGAGATCTGGAACAGACGAACCATGACCGCAAACACAGCCACTTTCGACGCGGTGGCGAGGAACGCGGCCACCGGTGCCGGAGCACCTTCGTACACGTCCGGCGTCCACAGGTGGAACGGTACCAGCGACAGCTTGAACGCCAGACCGATCAGCATCATGCCCAGACCCAGTTGCGCCAGCGAGCTTGGCAGACCGGTCGCGGCCAGGGCCTGACCGATACCGACGAAGCTCAGGGAGCCCGAGTCTGCGTACAGCAGCGCCATACCGAACAGCAGGAACGCGGAACCGGCGGCCGACAGCACCATGTACTTGATGCCGGCTTCCAGCGAACGCTTGTTGAAGAAGGCGTAGGCCACCAGACCGTAGACCGGCACCGACAGCAGTTCCAGACCGATGAACAAGCCGGCCAGGTGCTGCGCGCTGACCAGAACCAGGCCACCGGCGGCGGCCATCAGGATCAGCAGGTACAGTTCTTCACGGTTGCCCGGGTAACCCGAACCGCCATCGCCGAGGTAGGCGTGGGCGAGGGTGACGCAAGCGAGGGTGGCGACCAGGATCAGCGCCATGTACAGGCAGGCAAAGGTGTCGATCTGCAGCAATGGAGTCACGGCCAGAGGCGCGACTTTCAGGGCCGGCAGGATCGACAGCAAGGCCAGGTTCAGACCTGCCACCGAAATCAGGAAGGTCTGCGAGTGGTTGCGGCGCCAGGCGATTGCCAGCATCACCACGATAATGGTGAGGCTGGTGATCAACAGTGGCGCTAGCGCAATAAAGTGTTGAATCGTGAATTCCATAGCGCTCTTACCGGGCCGAAGCGAGTTGAGTGAAGGCGGTGCCGAGCCACTGCTGCACGCCATGCATCGTGGCGGCGGAAGTGTCGAGGAACGGTTGCGGGTAGACGCCGAGGTAAATCAGCAGTACCGCAAGGCCCAGCACCATGATCAGTTCGCGACCGTCCATGCCGTGCAGGATCGAATCCGATTTCGACGGACCGAAGTAAGCGCGGTGGATCATGATCAGCGAGTAGACCGAACCGAACACCAGACCGGAGGTGGCAATCGCGGTGATCCATGGCGCACTGGCGAACGTACCGATCAGGATCAGGAACTCGCCGACGAAGTTACCGGTGCCCGGCAGACCCAGGGAGGCGGCTGCGAAGAACAGGCTGATCGCCGGCAGGTAAGCGATACGCGACCACAGACCGCCCATCTCACGCATGTCACGCGTGTGCAGACGCTCGTAAAGCTGACCGCTGAGGATAAACAGTGCCGCCGCCGACAGACCGTGGGCCAGCATCTGGATCACGGCGCCTTGCAGTGCGAGTTGGCTGCCGGAGTAGATGCCGATCAGCACGAAGCCCATGTGGGAAACGGACGAGAAGGCGATCAGACGCTTGATGTCGGTTTGTGCGAACGCCAGGAACGCACCGTAGAAGATCCCGATCAGACCGAGGGTCATGGCGATCGGCGCGAATTCGGCCGAGGCGTTCGGGAACAGCGGCAGGGCGAAACGCAGCAGACCGTAGGCCGCGGTTTTCAGCAAGATACCGGCGAGGTCGACGGAACCTGCAGTCGGCGCCTGGGCGTGAGCATCAGGCAGCCAGGAGTGGAACGGAACCACTGGCAGCTTGACCGCGAAGGCGATGAAGAAGCCGAGCATCAGAATGTACTCGGTGGTCATCGACATCTTGGTCTTCAACAGATCGGCGTAGTTGAAGGTGATCACGCCGGTGCTGTTGTAGTTGACCAGGACCAGACCGAGGATCGCCACCAGCATGATCAGGCCGGAAGCCTGAGTGAAGATGAAGAACTTGGTCGCTGCGTAGATCCGGGTTTTCTTGCCGTCCGAAGAACTGTGACCCCAGAGCGCGATGAGGAAGTACATCGGCACCAGCATCATTTCCCAGAAGAAGAAGAACATGAACAGGTCGAGGGCGAGGAACACGCCGACAACGCCGCCCAGGATCCACATCAGGTTCAGGTGGAAGAAGCCAACGTGACGTTGAATCTCTTTCCACGAGCAGAGTACCGAGAGGATGCCCAGCAGGCCGGTCAGCAGGATCATCAGCAGCGACAGGCCGTCGAGGGCCAGGTGCACATTGATGCCGAAGCGCTGGATCCAGACGTGCTTGAACTCAAGCGCCCAAGTCGGATCGGCGCCAGGCGCCGGTGCAAATGAATAGTCACCGTGGGCCCACAGCCAGAGGCCGAGGGCGAGTTCCAGGGTCATGGTCAACAGCGCAATCCAGCGGGGGAGGGTGGCGCCGAAGCGCTCACCCAGCCAGCACAGCAGGCCGCCGATGAAGGGGATCAGGATTAGCCAAGGCAGAATCATGACGGGCTCGTTTCCTTTCGCAAATTCGCAAGGTTCATATCAGACCGCTACCAGCACGACGGCGCCGATGACCAACACGGCACCAGCAGCCATCGAGGCGGCGTACCAACGCAGTTGACCGGTTTCAGTACGGCTCAGGGCGGTGTGACCACCCTTGGCCATGCGCGGGATCAGACCGATGGTCTGGTCGAGCGGGTCTTTGCGCAGTACATGGCTGATCGCAAGGTACGGCTTGACGAACAGTTTGTCGTAGATCCAGTCGAAGCCCCAGGCAGCGAACCACCAGGCCGAAAGGAGACGGCCGATGCCGCTGTTGGCGATTGCGGTCACGAAGCGACGCTTGCCGAGGAACAGCAGGGCCGCCAGCAGGATACCGGCCAGGGCGATGGCGCCCGAGGCAATTTCCAGACTGTGCTTGGCTTCGCCACCGGCATGGCCAACGCTCTCCGGCAGCACGCCGTGCAGTGGTGGAACGATCATGGCGCCGACGAAGGTCGACAGCACGATCAGCACCGACAGCGGCAGCCAGTGAGCGATGCCGTGACCGGCGTGGGCTTCGGTCTTGGCTTCACCGTGGAACGCGATGAAGATCAGGCGGAAGGTGTACAGCGACGTCATGAAGGCACCGACCAGACCTGCGTAAAGCAGACCGTGGTTGCCGCTGGCGAACGCTTCCCAGAGGATTTCGTCCTTGGAGTAGAAACCGGCGGTCACCAGCGGCAGCGCGGCCAGGGCGGCACCACCGACGATGAAGCTGGCGTAGGCCAGCGGCAGTTTCTTCCACAGGCCGCCCATCTTGAAGATGTTCTGCTCGTGGTGGCAGGCAACGATTACCGCACCGGAGGCAAGGAACAGCAGGGCCTTGAAGAAGGCGTGGGTCATCAGGTGGAAGATCGCGCCTTCCCAGGCACCAACGCCCAGCGCCAGGAACATGTAGCCGATCTGGCTCATGGTCGAGTAGGCGAGGATACGTTTGATGTCGGTTTGCACCAGTGCTGCGAAACCGGCCAGAACCAGGGTGACACCACCGACGATGCCGACCAGGTGCAGGATGTCCGGCGCCAGGGCGAACAGACCGTGGGTACGGGCGATCAGGTAGACACCGGCAGTCACCATGGTTGCGGCGTGGATCAGTGCCGAAACCGGGGTAGGGCCGGCCATCGCGTCCGCCAGCCAGGTCTGCAGCGGCAGTTGAGCCGATTTACCGACCGCACCACCCAGCAGCATCAGGGTTGCCAGCACGATCCAGAAATCGCCGACCTTGAAGTGCTCAGGCGCCTTCACCAGCAGTTCCTGGACGTTCAGCGTGCCCAGTTGCTGGAACAGGATGAACAGGCCGATCGCCATGAACACGTCGCCGATACGGGTGACGATGAAGGCTTTGAGTGCGGCGTTACCGTTGTTGCGGTTGCTGTAGTAGAAACCGATCAACAGGTACGAGCACAGGCCCACGCCTTCCCAACCGAAGTAGATGAACAGCAGGTTATCGCCCAGGATCAGGAACAGCATGCTGGCGATAAACAGGTTGGTGTACGAGAAGAAGCGCGAGTAACCGTCTTCGCCACGCATGTACCACGATGCAAACAGGTGGATCAGGAAGCCGACACCGACAACCACACCGAGCATGGTCACGGACAGACCATCCAGGTACAGCGCGAAGTTAGGTTGGAAACCTTCCACCGACATCCAGCGCCACAGCACCTGGGTGTAGACGCCACCTTCCGGTGGCGCGACGTTGAATTGCCAGATCACGTAAGCCGCGACGATGGCAGACAGGCCGATGGAGCCGACACCGATCAGCGCCGACAGGTTTTCCGAGAAGCGGCCGCGGGAGAACGACAGCAACAGGAACCCGATCAGAGGGAATACGAAAGTCAGAAAGAGTAGGTTCATCCGCGCATCTCACTGGCAGCGTCGATATCGAGCGTGTGGAAGCGGCGATACAGTTGCAGCAGGATCGCCAGGCCAATACTGGCTTCGGCGGCTGCAAGGCTGATCACCAGGATGAACATGATCTGTCCATCCGGTTGCGCCCAGCGGGCGCCCGCAACGATGAAGGCCAGTGCAGAGGCGTTCATCATCACTTCCAGACTCATCAACACGAACAAAATGTTGCGGCGGACCATCAGGCCGACCAGACCAAGGCAGAACAGGATGCCGGCAACGGCCAATCCATGCTCGAGAGGGATAGCAGGCATGTCTTACTCCTTCGCCTCGTTACGGCCCAAATGGAACGCCGTGACGGCTGCAGCGAGCAGCAGCATCGAGGCGAGTTCGACCACCAGCAGATACGGACCGAACAGGCTGATGCCCACGGCTTTTGCATCGACGGTGGTGTGGCCGATGGCCTGACCGCTCTGGTGAGCGAACAGCACATACAGCAGTTCGGCCAGCAGCAGGGCGGCGAGAATCACCGGCCCCGCCCAGATCCCGGGCTTGAGCCAGGTGCGTTCCTGCTGAACCGAGGCCGGGCCCAGGTTCAGCATCATCACCACGAACACGAACAGCACCATGATGGCGCCAGCGTAGGCGATCACTTCCAGCACGCCGGCGAACGGCGCGCCGAGTGCGAAGAAGGTCATGGCCACGGCGATCAACGAAATGATCAGGTAGAGCAGGGCGTGCACAGGATTGGTGTTGGTGACCACACGCAGTGTGGACACAACAGCGATACCCGATGCGAAATAGAAAGCGAATTCCATCGTTCTTCCTTAAGGCAGCAAGCTCTTCACGTTGATCGGCTCGGCTTCGTTTTGTGCGGCGCCTTTCGGCTTGCCCGCAACGGCCATACCTGCAACACGATAGAAGTTGTAATCAGGGTTTTTGCCGGGGCCAGAGATCAAAAGATCTTCTTTCTCGTACACCAGGTCCTGACGTTTGAACTCGGCCATCTCGAAATCCGGCGTCAGCTGGATCGCGGTGGTCGGGCAGGCTTCCTCGCAGAGACCGCAGAAAATGCAGCGCGAGAAGTTGATACGGAAGAAGTCCGGGTACCAGCGACCGTCTTCGGTTTCAGCTTTCTGCAGCGAGATGCAACCCACCGGGCACGCCACGGCGCACAGGTTGCAGGCTACGCAGCGTTCTTCGCCATCGGGGTCGCGGGTCAGGACGATGCGACCACGGTAGCGTGGTGGCAGGTAGACCGGCTCTTCCGGGTATTGCAGGGTGTCGCGCTTGCGAAAGCCATGGCCGAAGACCATGACCAGGCTGCGCAACTGGGTACCGGTACCCTTAACGATGTCGCCAATATATTTGAACATGGGTCAAATCCTCACTGAACCGCAACCGCAGGTGTGTTCCACAACACAACCGCAGCGGTTATCAGCAAATTGATCAGGGTCAGTGGCAGGCAGAATTTCCAGCTGAAATCCATCACCTGGTCATAACGCGGACGCGGGATGGAAGCGCGCAGCAGGATGAACAGCATGATGAAGAACGCGGTCTTCAGTGCGAACCAGACGAAGGACAGTTGCGGCAGGATGCCGAACGGACCGTGCCAGCCACCGAAGAACAGGGTGACCAGCAGCGCCGAGATCAGGATGATGCCGATGTATTCACCGACGAAGAACATGCCCCATTTCATACCGGCGTATTCAATGTGGTAACCGTCGGCCAGTTCCTGTTCCGCTTCCGGCTGGTCGAACGGGTGACGGTGAGTCACGGCCACGCCAGCGATGAAGAAGGTACAGAAGCCGAAGAACTGCGGAATGATGAACCACAGGTTCTGCGCCTGGTACTCGACGATGTCGCGCATGTTGAACGAGCCGACCTGCACCACGATGCCCATCAGGGCCAGGCCCATGAACACTTCGTAGGACACGGTCTGCGCGGAGGCACGCAAGCTGCCCAGCAGGGCGAACTTGTTGTTGCTCGACCAGCCGGCGAACAGCACCGCGTAGACCGACAGACCGGCCATGGCGAAGAAGAACAGCAGGCCGATGTTCAGATCCGCCACGCCCCAGGTCGGGGTGATCGGGATGATCGCGAACGCGATCAGCAGGGCGGACATGGCCACCACCGGTGCCAGGGTGAAGATCACCTTGTCGGCAAACGGCGGGGTCCAGTCTTCCTTGAAGAACATCTTCAGCATGTCGGCTGCGATCTGGAACATGCCGAACGGGCCAACGCGGTTCGGACCGTAACGGTCCTGCCACCAGCCCAGCAGGCGACGCTCGACAAAGCTGAGCAACGCGCCTGCGACCACCACGGCCAGCAGGATCACGATGGCCTTGATGACCGTCAGGATCACATCGATCACTTCAGGGGTGAACCAGGTCATTGCGCTGCCTCCTGCAGACCATCAACGGTTTGGCCGAAAATCGCCGGCGGAATGCCTGCCAGACCGGCCGGCAGTGCAACCAGGCCAGCGCCCAGCTCTTCATTGATGCGCAGCGGCAGGCGCAGGGTCTGGCCGGCCACATTGAGGCTCAGCAGTGCGCCGTCGTTGACGCCCAGGCGATCCGCTTCGGACTTGGCCAGTGCAACGTAGGCGGCCGGGATACGTTCCTGAACCGGTGCGGCTTTCGACGAGTTCTCCTCGCTGCCGAACAGGTGGTAGAACGGCACGGCTTGCCAGGTGCCCTGGGCCGGGTTGAACGCGCGCGGAACAATGGCGAACCAGTTCAGCGAATCACCGCTGCTTTCGATCAGGCGGGTGCCCGGATCGCCAGCGCGCAGGTGACCACCGACTTCGTCCTGGAACTTGTTCCAGGCTTGCGGCGAGTTCCAGCCCGGCGACCAGGCGAACGGCACTTGCTGACGCGGTTCGGCTGAGCCCGAGTAACCTTCCATCGAGAAGGCGAACGCGGTGTCCTTGTCCTGCGGGGTGCGTGGTTCGTGAACGCTGATGTCGGCGCGCATCGCGGTACGACCGGAGTAACGCAGCGGTTCACGCGCCAGTTTCAGACCCTTGATGCGGAACGAGGCGGACGGCGCGGCGTCGACGATACGGGCCAGTTGCGGGGTGCTCGAAGCAACGGCAGCGGTCACGTGGTCGAGTTGCGTCCAGTCGATCGGCTGGTTCAGCAGGGTAGCGCGCAGGGCGTGCAGCCAGCGCCAGCCTTCGTGGACCAGAATGCTCGCGTCCATGTATTGCGGGTCGAAAACCTGGAAGAAGCGCTGGGCGCGACCTTCCTGGCTGACCAGCGTACCGTCGCCTTCAGCGAAGCTGGCGGCTGGCAGAACCAGATGCGCGCGGTCGCTGGTGGCGGTCTTCTGATGGTCGGCAACGATCACCACTTGCGCAGCGTTCAGTGCCGCATCGACCTTGGCTTTGGCGGTGCGGGTGTACAGATCGTTTTCCAGCACGACGATGGCGTCAGCCTTGCCGTCGATGACCGCTTGCAGGGCAGCATCGACCGATTCGCCACCGAGCATGGCCAGGCCGAGGCTGTTGGCTTCCGGCACGATCAGGCTGATCGAACCGTTCTTCTCGCGCAGCTTCAGGGCCTTGGCGATGTTCGCCGCGGCTTCGATCAAGGCTTTGGAGCCCAGCGAAGTACCGGCGATGATCAGCGGACGCTTGGCCGCGAGCAGGGCGTCGGCGATGCGCTTGGCCAGCTCCAGGGCTTCGGCGTCCAGACCTTCAACGGCCGGTGCGCTGGCGTCCAGGGCGTGAGCCACGGCGAAACCGATGCGGGCCAGATCGTCGGGAGCGGCGTGTACGCATTCTTCGGCGATGTCGTCGAGCTTGGTTTCAGCCAGGCTGGCGATGAACAGCGGGTTCAGCTCGTGCTGACCGATGTTCTTCACCGCAGCGTCGAGCCAAGGCTGGACGCGCATGGCTTCGGCCATGTCTTCGGCCTTGCCTTTGACCGACTGACGCAGGGCCAGGGCCATACGGGCGGCGGTCTGGGTCAGGTCTTCACCGAGGACGAACACGGCGTCGTGGTCTTCGATGTCGCGCATGTTCGGCACGGGCAGCGGGCTGTCTTTCAGCACTTGCAGGACCAGACGGATGCGTTCCAGCTCCGAGGCTTCGATACCGGAGTAGAAGTGCTCGGCACCGACCAACTCACGCAACGCGTAGTTGCTTTCCAGGCTGGCACGCGGCGAACCGATACCGACGATGTTGCGACCGCGCAGCAGGTCGGCGGCTTTGTCCAGCGCAGCATCCAGGCCAAGCTTGGTGCCGTCGGCCAGCAGTGGCTGACGTGGGCGGTCGGTGCGGTTGACGTAGCCATAACCGAAACGGCCACGGTCGCACAGGAAATACTGGTTCACCGAACCGTTGTAACGGTTTTCGATGCGACGCAGTTCGCCGTAACGCTCGCCCGGGGAGATGTTGCAACCGCTCGAGCAGCCATGGCAGATGCTCGGCGAGAACTGCATGTCCCACTTGCGGTTGTAGCGCTCGGAGTGAGTCTTGTCGGTGAACACACCGGTCGGGCAGACCTCGGTGAGGTTGCCGGAGAACTCGCTTTCGAGGGTGCCGTCTTCAACGCGACCGAAGTACACGTTGTCGTGGGCGCCGAATACACCGAGGTCGGTGCCGCCGGCGTAATCCTTGTAGAAACGCACGCAGCGGTAGCAGGCGATGCAGCGGTTCATCTCGTGGGAAATGAACGGGCCCAGTTGCTGGTTCTGGTGGGTGCGTTTGGTGAAGCGATAACGGCGCTCGTTGTGGCCGGTCATCACCGTCATGTCTTGCAGGTGGCAGTGACCGCCTTCCTCGCACACAGGGCAGTCGTGTGGGTGGTTGGTCATCAGCCATTCGACGACACTGGCGCGGAACGCCTTGGATTCTTCATCGTCGATGGAGATCCAGGTGTTGTCGGTGGCAGGGGTCATGCAGGACATGACGATGCGACCACGGGTGTCGTTCTCGTCGGTGTACTGCTTGACCGCACACTGGCGGCAGGCCCCGACGCTACCAAGCGCGGGGTGCCAGCAGAAATAAGGGATGTCGAGGCCCAGCGACAGACATGCCTGTAACAGGTTGTCTGCCCCGTCGACTTCGAGCGCTTTGCCGTCTACGTGGATAGTGGCCATGGTTCAAAGGTCTTCGTTGGCCCGGTGTCAGCGGGCGTGGCTAATGGAATCTTGTTATCCGTCCGAATCCAGTCAGCCCCGAAAGGCGTCATCGGACGAAAGGCGAAGGGCACGGACCCTTCGCCTTTTTTAAGCGTTTACGCGCCGACTGTGATCGGCTTCGCCAGAGGCGGGACGGCGGCGCTTGCGGGCGCGATACCGGCTTCGAACTCTGGACGGAAGTATTTGATGGCACTGCCCAACGGCTCCACGGCACCCGGTGCGTGAGCACAGAAGGTCTTGCCCGGGCCGAGGAAGTTGACCAGACCCAGCAGGGTCTCAATGTCGCCTGGCTGGCCGCGGCCTTGTTCGATGGCCATCAGCAGCTTGACGCTCCATGGCAGGCCATCACGGCAAGGGGTGCAGAAACCACAGGATTCGCGAGCGAAGAACTGCTCCATGTTGCGCAGCAGGGACACCATGTTGACGCTGTCGTCCACCGCCATGGCCAGGCCGGTACCCATACGGGTGCCCACCTTGGCGATGCCGCCGGCGTACATTTGTGCGTCGAGGTGTTCCGGCAACAGGAAACCGGTACCGGCGCCGCCTGGCTGCCAGGCCTTGAGCTTGTAACCGTCGCGCATGCCGCCGGCGTAATCTTCGAACAGTTCGCGACCGGTCACGCCGAATGGCAGTTCCCACAGGCCAGGGTTCTTGACCTTGCCGGAGAAGCCCATGAGCTTGGTGCCCATGTCTTCGCTGCCGTCGCGGGCCAACGATTTGTACCAGTCCACGCCGTCGGCGATGATCGCCGGCACGTTGCACAGGGTTTCAACGTTGTTCACGCAGGTCGGCTTGCCCCACACGCCGACGGCGGCAGGGAAGGGCGGCTTGGAGCGCGGGTTGGCGCGGCGACCTTCGAGGGAGTTGATCAGTGCGGTTTCTTCACCGCAGATGTAACGCCCGGCGCCGGTGTGGACGAACAGCTCGAAATCGAAGCCGCTGCCCAGGATGTTCTTGCCCAGCAGGCCGGCTGCCTTGGCTTCTTCCACGGCACGGTTCAGGTGCTTGGCGGCGGTGGTGTACTCGCCACGCAGGAAGATGTAGCCACGGTAGGTTTTCAGCGCGCGGGCACTGATCAGCATGCCTTCGATCAGCAGATGGGGCAGTTGCTCCATCAGCATGCGGTCTTTCCAGGTGTTCGGCTCCATTTCATCCGCGTTGCACAGCAGGTAGCGGATGTTGATGGATTCGTCCTTTGGCATCAGGCCCCACTTCACGCCTGTGGGGAAGCCTGCACCGCCGCGACCTTTGAGGCCGGCGTCTTTCACGGTCTGGACGATGGCGTCCTGATCCATGTCGGCGAAGGCCTTGCGCGCAGCGGCGTAACCGTTCTTGGCCTGGTACTCGTCGAGCCACACGGCTTCGCCGTCGTCACGCAGGCGCCAGGTCAGCGGGTGAGTCTCGGCCGAACGCTGGATGCGGTTGGCAGGACCGAAAGAAGTCAGGGTCATACGTAGCCCTCGAGCAGTTTGGCGACGCCGGCAGGCTGGACATCGCCAAAGGTGTCGTCATCGATCATCAGCGCCGGTGCCTTGTCGCAGTTGCCGAGGCAGCAGACCGGCAGCAGGGTGAAACGACCGTCGGCGGTGGTCTGGCCCAGGCCGATACCCAGGTTGTTCTGGATTTCGCTGACCACCGACTCGTGGCCACCGATGTAGCAGACCATGCTGTCGCAGACGCGAATGATGTGACGGCCGACCGGCTGACGGAAAATCTGGCTGTAGAACGTGGCCACGCCTTCAACGTCGCTGGCCGGGATGCCGAGGATCTCGCCGATGGCGTACAGAGCGCCGTCCGGCACCCAGCCGCGTTCTTTCTGGACGATCTTCAGGGCTTCGATCGACGCCGCGCGCGGGTCTTCGTAGTGATGCAGCTCGTGCTCGATGGCCGAGCGCTCGGTTTCACTCAGGGTGAAACGGTCTGTCTGGATAAGCGTGCTGTTCATGCTTAGCGGTCCACGTCGGCCATAACGAAATCGATACTACCCAGGTACGCAATCAGGTCCGCGACCATGCTGCCTTTGATCACCGAAGGGATCTGTTGCAGATGCGGGAAGCTCGGAGTACGGATCCGGGTACGGTAGCTCATGGTGCCGCCGTCGCTCGTCAGGTAATAACTGTTGATGCCCTTGGTCGCTTCGATCATCTGGAAGGATTCGTTGGCCGGCATGACCGGGCCCCACGAAACCTGCAGGAAGTGCGTGATCAGGGTTTCGATGTGCTGCAGCGTGCGCTCTTTCGGCGGCGGCGTGGTCAGCGGGTGATCCGCCTTGTACGGGCCTTCCGGCATGTTGCGCAGGCACTGGTCGATGATCTTGACGCTCTGGCGCATCTCTTCGACGCGAACCATGCAGCGGTCGTAGGCATCGCCGTTGGCGGCCAGTGGCACTTCGAACTCGAAATTCTCGTAACCGGAATATGGACGTGCTTTACGCAGGTCGAAGTCGCAACCGGTGGAACGCAGGCCGGCACCGGTGACGCCCCATTCCAGGGCCTCCTTGGTGTTGTACTGGGCAACGCCGATGGTACGACCTTTGAGGATGCTGTTCTGCAGCGCGGCCTTGGTGTATTCGTCGAGGCGCTTCGGCAGCCATTCAACGAAGTCTTTCACCAGTTTTTCCCAGCCGCGCGGCAGGTCGTGGGCAACGCCGCCGATGCGGTACCAGGCCGGGTGCAGACGGAAACCGGTGATGGCTTCGATCACCGTGTACGCCTTCTGGCGGTCGGTGAAGGTGAAGAACACCGGGGTCATGGCGCCGACGTCCTGGATGTAAGTACCCAGGAACAGCAGGTGGCTGGTGATCCGGAAGAACTCGGCCATCATGATGCGGATGACGTCGACCTTCTCTGGCACCTTGATGCCGGCCAGCTTCTCGACCGAGAGCACGTACGGCAGGTTGTTCATCACGCCGCCGAGGTAGTCGATACGGTCGGTGTACGGAATGAAACTGTGCCAGGACTGACGCTCGGCCATCTTCTCGGCGCCACGGTGGTGGTAACCGATGTCCGGAACGCAATCGACGATCTCTTCACCGTCCAGTTGCAGGATGATGCGGAACGCACCGTGCGCCGAAGGGTGGTTCGGACCCAGGTTGAGGAACATGTAGTCCTCGTTAGGGCCGGAGCGCTTCATGCCCCAGTCTTCAGGGCGGAAGCGCGCGGCTTCTTCCTCGAGCTGTTGCTTGGCCAGGTTCAGGCTGAACGGATCGAACTCGGTGGCGCGCGCCGGGAAGTCCTTGCGCAGCGGGTGACCTTCCCAGGTCGGCGGCATCATGATGCGCGACAGGTGCGGGTGACCTTTGAAGTCGATGCCGAACATGTCCCAGACTTCACGCTCGTACCAGTTGGCGTTCGGCCAGATGCTGGTGACGGTCGGCAAGCTGAGGTCGCTCTCGGACAAGGCGACCTTGATCATCACGTCACTATTACGTTCCAGCGACATGAGGTGATAGAACACGGTGAAATCGGCACCGCCCGGCAGCCCTTGACGCTTGGTGCGCAGACGCTCGTCCACGCCGTGCAGGTCATAGAGCATGACGTACGGCTTGGGCAGGTTGCGCAGGAAGGTCAGGACTTCGACGAGTTTGGCGCGGGCCACCCACAGCACCGGCATGCCGGTGCGGGTCGGCTGAGCGGTGAACGCTTCGGCGCCAAAACGGTTGTTCAGTTCGACGACCACATCCTGGTCGTCTGCCTTATAAGGCGGGATGTACAGAGCACTGCCTGTAGTCATGGTTATTTTTTCGCTTTCGGTCAACGTAAAGAATGAAGCCAGCTTCTCGTTTCTTTGAAACAGACTGGATCAGACTTCGTCAGGGCTGCGCAGGTTGGTGACTGCGATTCGCTGTTCGCGGCGCTGTTCCTTCTGCGAAGGCATGTCGGCGCGATAAACGCCTTGATCGCCAACGACCCAGGAAAGTGGGCGACGCTCCTGGCCAATGGATTCCTGCAACAGCATCAAGCCTTGCAGAAATGCTTCTGGACGGGGCGGGCAGCCAGGTACGTAGACGTCAACGGGCAGGAACTTGTCCACCCCCTGAACCACGGAGTAGATGTCGTACATGCCGCCGGAGTTGGCGCACGAACCCATCGAGATCACCCACTTGGGCTCGAGCATCTGCTCGTACAGGCGCTGAATGATCGGCGCCATCTTGATGAAGCAGGTCCCGGCGATAACCATGAAGTCGGCCTGACGCGGTGATGCCCGGATAACTTCGGCGCCGAAGCGCGCGATGTCGTGGGGCGCCGTGAAGGCGGTGGTCATTTCCACGTAGCAGCACGACAGACCGAAGTTGTACGGCCACAGGGAGTTCTTACGTCCCCAGTTGACCGCGCCACTCAGCACGTCTTCCAGCTTGCCCATGAAAATGTTTTTGTGGACTTGATCCTCTAACGGATCGGAAACGGTTTCCCGCTGGCCGATCGGATACTGCTCGTTAGGAGCATCGGGGTCGATTCTGGTGAGATTGTATTGCATTGCCAAAGCCTCATTGTTTCAGCTTCGCCTGCCGCTTGCGACGAGCTTCCGGAGCCCAGTCAAGGGCGCCCACTCGGAACAGGTAGACAAGACCTGCCAACAGAATTGCTATGAAAACGAGAGCTTCGACGAATCCGGTCCAGCCGCTTTCGCGGACGGACACAGACCATGCAAAGAGAAAGAGGGCTTCGATATCGAAGATCACGAACAGCATCGCGACCAGATAGAATTTGGCTGAGAGCCGCAAGCGGGCGCCACCGGTAGGTAGCATGCCGGACTCGAACGGTTCGTTTTTGCTGCGGCCCCAGGCTTTTGACCCGAGGAGGCTGGAGACGCCGAGCATGAAGGCGCACAGGCCGACTACACCCAGAAGGAAAATGGCAAAGCCCCAGTTGTGGGCCATGAGTCCTGTCGCTTCGGGCATGCTGGAAATCCTTAACAGAGAGCAAAGGTCTCTGAGCTTGATAAAGAAATAAGGCAGTGACGATATGTCGCAGCAATCAATCGCGCTGATTTTATGGCTAAACACCCTGCAAGTAAAATTCCTATAGCGAAATTATTTATTGGAATAAGGACATAGCACACCTCGAAGGGCCCGCAGCCCATGCGTTGCGGGCATTAGCCGGGATTTCACGAATTATGTTTTGTAGGAAATGTAACGAACATAGTTGTCGCTAAATGATAATTGATATCGTTTGCAGAGGTTTCGTAACTGTTTAACGGGTCAGTAGTTGGGAAGTTGTCTTATATGCGCGTTACTGCAAGTAGCGGCGGCGCCCGTTTTAGCCGATTTTTGCGATGCGGATACCGCTCTGGATCAATGTTTTACCTGACAGGCTTTGCCAATTCCTGAGGTGCCCGGAAAACCGCAGGCAAAAAAAACGCCCCGAACCAGTCGGGGCGTCAGTTTTTCGGCAATGCGGTTAGCTCTCTATACGGTCCGCAAAGGCCGTTCGCTCAGGCGAAGTCGATCAGTGGAACTGTTCTTCTTCGGTCGAACCGGTCAGTGCGGTTACCGACGACGAGCCACCTTGAATCACGGTGGTCATGTCGTCGAAGTAGCCAGTGCCCACTTCCTGCTGGTGAGCCACGAAGGTGTAACCCTTGGCGGCGTCAGCGAATTCCTGCTCTTGCAGCTTCACGTAGGCAGTCATGTCGTTGCGGGCGTAGTCGTGCGCCAGGTTGAACATGCTGTGCCACATGTTGTGAATGCCGGCCAGGGTGATGAACTGGTGCTTGTAACCCATGGCGGACAGTTCGCGCTGGAACTTGGCGATGGTCGCGTCGTCCAGGTTTTTCTTCCAGTTGAAGGAAGGCGAGCAGTTGTACGACAGGATCTGGTCCGGGTATTCCTTTTTGATCGCTTCAGCGAAACGACGGGCTTCTTCCAGGTCCGGCTTGGCGGTTTCGCACCAGATCAGGTCGGCGTACGGCGCGTAAGCCAGGCCTCGGGCGATTGCCTGGTCCAGACCTGCACGAACCTTGTAGAAACCTTCCTGGGTACGGGTGCCTGTCACGAATGGCTGGTCGTACGGATCGCAGTCGGAAGTCAGCAGGTCGGCAGCGTTGGCGTCGGTACGGGCCAGGATGATGGTCGGTACACCGGCAACGTCGGCAGCCAGACGAGCCGCGGTCAGCTTCTGCACGGCTTCCTGGGTTGGAACCAGAACCTTGCCGCCCATGTGGCCGCATTTCTTCACGGAAGCCAGTTGGTCTTCGAAGTGAACGCCGGCGGCGCCTGCTTCGATCATGCTCTTCATCAGCTCGTAGGCGTTCAGTACGCCGCCGAACCCGGCTTCAGCGTCAGCCACGATTGGCGCGAAGTAGTCGATGTAGCCTTCGTCGCCCGGGTTCTTGCCGGCTTTCCACTGGATCTGGTCGGCACGACGGAACGAGTTGTTGATGCGCTTGACCACGGTCGGAACCGAGTCCACCGGGTACAGCGACTGGTCCGGGTACATCGATTCAGCGGAGTTGTTGTCCGCAGCGACTTGCCAGCCCGACAGGTAGATCGCCTGGATACCGGCTTTGACCTGCTGCACAGCCTGGCCGCCGGTCAGGGCGCCCATGCAGTTGACGAAGTCTTTCTCTGGGCGGAAGGACGGCTTGGCACCCTGGGTGACCAGGTTCCACAGTTTTTCGGCGCCCATTTTTGCAAAGGTGTGCTCTGGTTGAACCGAGCCACGCAGACGGACGACGTCAGCAGCGGAGTAATTGCGAGTCACGCCTTTCCAGCGCGGGTTTTCAGCCCAGTCTTTTTCAAGGGCTGCAATTTGCTGTTCGCGTGTCAGTGCCATGGAGATAAACCTCGTCGCGTCTTTATGAAAAGTTGTTCTGCGGTGGAAAATTCCTTGCGCTCGCTGACCAGAAGCTTAGGTGGTCAGGTCGGGTTCGGCGGGGCAGGCGACGGGATGAACGATGGGCTCGAGGGGAAGTGAGCAGGTAAAGGCGAACTGGTGGGCGCATTCGGGCGTCGTGGGCCTTTATACGAACGACAGTGTAAAGCCGGGTTACCTAATTACGCTTCCGTCCCTCGGGACAACTTCGTTCCAGTCGGCAACCTCGTCAAACACGCCTTGTGGGCGGTACAGACACGAAACGGCTCGCGGGGATGGTTGCGAGCAGCGCTTCGAAGGCCCTTGCCAGGGCCTCTGATTAGCGGGAGCGAGGCCATCATGCCTTCGCTTTTTTGGCTCGTCAAACGTTTTGTAGTGCTTTTTTTCAAGCACTACATCTTTCGTCTAATACGACTAATCAGTCAGTTTTTGGTGCTTTAGTCCAACGTGTCGACTTTCACCCGCAACGTCATGTCATCCCGGCCTTGAGTAGAGTAGCTGCGGGCCAGGCCCTGTTTGTCGGCCTGGGTCTGGCGATTCACGCCGGCGAGGGTGATCCATTCGCCCAGCCGTCCGGTGACAGTTGTGTCGGTGCTTTGCACGTTCACTACATCGGGACGTTCCTGGCTCATGCGGTCACGGTTGGTACTGATAGCCAGGTGAACGGTTTCGCCGGTGACGCTGGCGGTGACGTAAAAACCCTGGGTGACGTTGCGATATTGGGTCTGGCTGCTGTAATCGCCGTAGGAGTTGGTCTGGCTGCTGGTGATCGGCACGCTCTGGCCGACCTGGATCAGTGCCGGAGCACCTTCGCTGGCCTGGATCTGCTGAATGCCGCCGTCACGGCTGGCAGTGCTTCGACTGATGATGCGGGTTTGCGCGCCATTGACCGAATAGCCTTCATCGCCACGACCGTTGTTTTCGTTGATGTCGACCGTGATCAGCAAGCGCTTGGGCGCGGTGTCGAGCTGCGAGAGCAGATCCTTGAGTTCTTGAATCTTGCCGGGCTCGGCCTTGACGATCAGTTGGTTGCCATAGGCGCTGACCTGGCCGTCCTTGCCGATGAAGTCCTGAGCCACCGGCAGCATGTCGGCGCTGGTGTGGTACTTGAGGGGCACGATTTCTGTGGCTGCCATCACCGAAACACTGCAGCCGAGCAGCAGGGTGGTGAGCAGGGTGCGTAGGGACATGTCCGTTATCTCCGCTTTCGAAAGGCTTGATATTGCCAGTTTGTCGGCCCGGGGTGGGGCAAGTTGAATCGTAGACAGCAAAACGCCCCGGCATCCGAAAATGGCAGGGCGTTTTGTGGTGTTCTGGAGGGCCTCTTCGCGAGCAAGCCCGCGCCCACATTGGATCTCTGCCGGGCACAAAATCTGTGGTCGCTGGAGGTCTCCTTTGGGAGCGGGCTTGCCCGCGAATGCCGCGACGCGGACTTATGCCGAGTGACGAACCATGTCGACATGCGGAATCCCAGCTTCGAGGAATTCCTCGCTGACCAGGTTGAAACCCAGACGCTCATAGAACGCCGTGGCCTGTACCTGGGCGCTGAGCATCTGCTGCTTCAGTCCGCGCTCCTCTGCTTCGGCGATGACCGCCTGCATCAGCGCATCGCCGACCTTCAGACCGCGCCAGTCCTTGAGCACCGAAACCCGGCCAACATGCCCGTCGGGCAACAGGCGGGCGGTGCCAATCGGAAAGTCGCCTTCGAAAGCCAGGAAATGCACCGCCGTAGCGTCATCGGCGTCCCACTCAAGCTCGGGTGGAACCGATTGTTCGGCAATGAACACCGTTTCGCGAATGCGGCGGATCTCGGCGTTGTCCTTTTGCCAGTCTGCAACACGTACGCGAATCTTATTCATCGTCGGCGAACCCCAGGCTTCCCTGTTTGACCAGTTCGCACAGCAGGCCGCGACCGTCTTCGTCGCTCAGCCAGTCACCGAGGTTGTCGGTGTGCAGAGCGTCGGCGGAGCAGATCAGCTTCAGCAGTTCGCGCAGCTTGCCCGGCAGGTAACGGCTCTGGCCGCTGGCGAACAGCAGCAGGTCGTCATCGACGTCCGACCACGCCAGGCGCGCGCTCGGGTTGCGGATCAGGATGGCGCCGTCTTCGAACGCGCCAAGAAGGTCTTCTTCCTCGACTTCTTCAGGGCCGACCACCAGCTCTGGATAACGCGGCTCGGTCATGTACTGGCCGAACCAGGTCAGCAGCAGGCGCTCATCGCTCATGTGCTCGGCGAGCAGCGCTTTCAGGCGGCCGAGTGCATCGTGCTGGATCTGATGTGGATCATCGCTGACCGGTTTGGCATCGGCGTCGGTGTAGCGCTCTTCGTCAGTCAGGAACTGGCTGAGGAAATCGGTGAAGTGGGTCAGTACTTCAGCGGCGCTTGGTGCGCGGAAACCGACCGAGTAGGTCATGCAGTCGTCGACGGCAACGCCGCAGTGAGCCAGGCGCGGTGGCAGGTAGAGCATGTCGCCCGGTTCCAGGACCCACTCTTCGGTCTCATGGAATTCGGCGAGGATGCGCAGGTCGGCGTGTTGCAGCAGCGGGCTTTCGGAGTCGCACATCTGGCCGATTTTCCAGTTGCGCTTGCCGTGGCCTTGCAGCAGGAACACGTCGTAGTTGTCGAAGTGCGGGCCGACGCTGCCGCCCGGGGCGGCGAAGCTGATCATTACGTCGTCGACGCGCCAGCTCGGCAGGAAGCGGAAGTTTTCCAGCAGCTCGCTGACTTCCGGCACGAACTGATCGACCGCCTGCACCAGCAGGGTCCACTCGCGCTCCGGCAGTTTGCTGAATTCGTCCTCGGCGAACGGGCCGCGGCGCAGTTCCCAAGGACGCTCGCCGTGCTCGATCACCAGACGCGATTCGACTTCTTCTTCCAGGGCCAGGCCGGCGAGTTCGTCGGCGTCGATCGGGCTTTCGAAATCAGGAATCGCCTGACGGATCAGCAGTGGTTTTTTCTGCCAGTAATCGCGCATGAATTCGCGCGCCGTAAGACCACCCAGAAGTTGAAGAGGAATATCGGGATTCATATGTAACCTATTGAAAAAAAGCATTTTTCAGACGGGAATAAAAACGCCCGGCGCGGCCGGGCGTCTCAAACGGGTCAAGCGGTCGATCAGATGCGTTTGGCTTGCGCTACAGCGTTGCCGATGTAGTTGGCCGGGGTCAGCTGCTTGAGTTCGGCTTTCGCTTCGGTCGGCATGTCCAGACCATCGATGAAAGTCTGCAGCGCTTCAGGGCTGATGCCCTTGCCGCGGGTCAGTTCTTTCAGCTTCTCGTACGGGTTTTCGATGTTGTAGCGGCGCATCACGGTCTGGATCGGCTCGGCCAGGACTTCCCAGCAAGCGTCCAGATCGGCAGCGATCTTGTCAGCGTTCAGCTCGAGCTTGCTGATGCCTTTGAGGCTCGCTTCGTACGCGATCACGCTGTGGGCGAAGCCGACACCGAGGTTGCGCAGAACGGTGGAGTCGGTCAGGTCGCGCTGCCAGCGGGAGATCGGCAGTTTGCTCGCCAGGTGCTGGAACAGTGCGTTGGCGATGCCCAGGTTGCCTTCGGAGTTTTCGAAGTCGATCGGGTTGACCTTGTGCGGCATGGTCGACGAACCGATTTCGCCGGCGATGGTGCGCTGCTTGAAGTAACCCAGGGAGATGTAGCCCCAGATGTCACGGTCGAAGTCGATCAGGATGGTGTTGAAGCGCGCAATGGCGTCGAACAACTCGGCGATGTAGTCGTGCGGCTCGATTTGCGTGGTGTACGGGTTGAAGCCCAGGCCCAGCTCGTCTTCGATGAAGGCGCGGGCGTTGGCTTCCCAGTCGATCTGCGGGTAGGCCGACAGGTGAGCGTTGTAGTTGCCGACAGCGCCGTTGATCTTGCCCAGCAGCGGAACGGCAGCAACCTGAGCGATCTGGCGCTCGAGACGGTAAACCACGTTCGCCAGCTCTTTGCCCAGGGTGGTCGGCGAAGCCGGCTGGCCGTGGGTGCGCGACAGCATCGGCACGTCGGCGAAACGGATGGCCAGTTCGCGGATGGCGTTGGCGGTCTGGCGCATCAGCGGCAGCATCACGTCATCACGACCTTCGCGCAGCATCAGGGCGTGGGACAGGTTGTTGATGTCCTCGCTGGTGCAGGCGAAGTGGATAAATTCGCTGACCTTGGCCAGCTCCGGCAGCTTGGCCGCCTGCTCCTTGAGCAGGTATTCGATCGCTTTGACGTCGTGGTTGGTGGTGCGCTCGATCTCTTTCACGCGCTCGGCGTGCTCCAGCGAGAAGTTTTCGGCCAGTTCATTCAGAACGGCGTTGGCTTCGGCGGAGAAGGCTGGCACTTCCGGGATGCCGGCGTGAGCGGCCAGGCGCTGGAGCCAGCGCACTTCAACCAGAACGCGGGCACGGATCAGACCGTACTCGCTGAAAATTGGGCGCAGGGCCTGGGTTTTGCCGGCGTAGCGGCCGTCAACAGGGGAAACCGCAGTGAGCGAAGAGAGCTGCATGGGGTGTTCTCGGACAGTCGGGCAACGAAATGGGGCGCGTATCATACATGAAAAAATCCGCCGGTCCGTCGCCAACTGACCGGCGTATTACGCGTTACAGGCTACAAAGCTTTTATTGCGCGGCGATTTACTCGCTGCGCATCAACGGATACAGCTCTTTGAGCAATTTGCGCCGGCTCACGACCAGCTGCCAGCGGTGACCGCCGAGCTGGCGCCACAGCCGCGCCGAACGAATGCCGGCGAGCAGCAGGGCGCGGATCTTCGAGGCATTGCTCGGCTGCTGCAGGTTGCGCATGTCGCCGTGCACCTGAATGCGCTGGCGCAGGGTGCTCAGGGTGTCCTGATACAGCGCACCGCAGGCCGCGATCACGTTTTCGTGGGCTGGGCCGAAATGCTCGACCTGTGACTGGATCTGCGGCAAACGCTTGCCAATCACGTCGAGCATGTCGTTGCGCTTGGCCAGTTGCCGCTCAAGGCCGAGCATTGACAGGGCGTAGCGCAACGGTTCGCGCTGCAAGGTGCTCGGGTCGCGCTCGAGGGCGCCGATCAGTGCGCGGTAACCCTCGCGCAGGTTGATATCGTCGCCGCCGTAAACATCCAGCGTGTCTTTCGGGTCGCGAACCAGCAGGCTGCCGAGCATGCAGCTCAGGCCGGCCTCGTTGGTCTGGCCAGTCTTGGCGATCCGGTCAACCAGCACGGCGGCGAGAAACACGCCGCCCAGAGCGGTCAATTGCTCCTGAGTCGGGCTCATGCCTGGCCGCTCCACGGCTCGGCGACTTCGATCACGCCGCCACCGAGGCAGATTTCACCGTCATAAAACACCACCGACTGGCCCGGCGTGACTGCGCGTTGCGGCTCGTCGAACACGGCGCGATAGCCGGTCGCGGTTTTTTCCAGGGTGCAGGCCTGATCGCTCTGGCGATAACGAACCTTGGCGGTCAGGCGCAATGGCTGGCTCAGATCGATCGGATTGACCCAATAGATTTCCGAAGCGAGCAGGGCGCTGGAAAACAGCCACGGATGGTTGTTGCCCTGGCCGACGATCAGCTCGTTGGTGTCCAGATCCTTGCGCAGCACATACCACGGTTCGTCGCCGGCGTCTTTCAGGCCGCCGATGCCCAGGCCCTGGCGTTGACCGATGGTGTGGTACATCAAACCGTGGTGACGGCCGATGACTTCGCCTTCGGTGGTCTTGATCTCGCCCGGTTGCGCCGGCAGGTATTGCTTGAGGAAATCGCTGAAGCGACGCTCGCCGATGAAGCAGATCCCGGTGGAATCCTTCTTCTTGGCGGTTGCCAGCTCGTATTTCTCGGCAATTGCACGGACTTCCGGTTTTTCCAGTTCGCCGACCGGGAACAGGGTCTTGGCGATCTGTTCGCCGCCGACGGCGTGCAGGAAGTAGCTCTGATCCTTGTTCGGATCCAGGCCCTTGAGCAGCTCCGTGCGGCCGTCGATGTCGCGGCGGCGCACGTAGTGACCGGTGGCGATCAGGTCGGCGCCGAGCATCATGGCGTAGTCGAGGAACGCCTTGAACTTGATCTCGCGGTTGCACAGGATGTCCGGGTTCGGCGTGCGGCCGGCCTTGTATTCGGCCAGGAAGTGCTCGAACACATTGTCCCAGTACTCGGCGGCGAAGTTGGCGGTGTGCAGCTTGATACCGATCTTGTCGCACACGGCCTGGGCATCCGCCAGGTCGTCCATGGCGGTGCAGTATTCCGTTCCGTCGTCTTCTTCCCAGTTCTTCATGAACAGGCCTTCCACTTCATAGCCCTGCTCGATCAGCAGGAGAGCGGAAACGGAAGAGTCCACGCCGCCGGACATGCCGACAATGACGCGCTTCTTGGATGTGTCAGAAGGGGCTGGATCACGCATAGGGATTCAATGAGTGTCTTGAAAAAGGACGCGATTCTATCAGGCTCACGGCCTCAAGGCTAAAGGGAAGGGCGGATCAGTTCGAGGCCGAAGCGATTGCCGGCCAGATAATCGTCGATGCAGCGGATGATCAGCTCGCTGCGCCAGTTATCGCGCTGGGCCAATAATTCGTCGCGGGTCAGCCACTTGGCGCCGACGATGCCGTCGTCCAGCTGATATTCCGGATGATGTTTCACGGCTTTGGCGCTGAAACACACGCGCTGGTAAGTCACGCCGTTGCTCGGTGCGGTGTACAGATAAATGCCGATTACGCTGGTGGGTTCGACGTCCCAGCCGGTTTCTTCGAGGGTTTCGCGCACGGCGGCTTCGATCAGGGTTTCGTCCGGATCGAGATGGCCGGCCGGCTGATTGAGCACGTTACGCCCGGCCTTGTGTTCCTCGACCATCAGGAAACGACCGTTGTCCTCGACGATGGTGGCGACGGTGATGTGGGGGAGCCAGTCCATAAGTCGTCCTCAATTTTCCAAAACTTGAAACATTATCCCTGTGGGAGCTGCGTTGATTAACAAATGGGCCGGAAACACAAACCCCGGCGCATGGCCGGGGTTTGTGATGTTCCCTTTACAACCTTAAACCAGCGCAGCGATGGCCGCGTTGAGGGTTGCGCTTGGGCGCATGGCCTTGCTGATCAGCTCGGCATCGGCGTGGTAGTAACCACCGATGTCCACTGGCTTGCCCTGAACGGCGTTGAGCTCGGCGACGATGGTCGCTTCGTTCTCGGTCAGGGTCTTGGCCAGGGTCGCGAACTGTGCTTGCAGTGCAGCGTCTTCGGTCTGGGCGGCCAGGGCTTGTGCCCAGTACATTGCCAGGTAGAAGTGGCTGCCGCGGTTGTCGATGTTGCCGACTTTGCGCGATGGCGACTTGTTGTTGTCGAGGAACTGGCCAGTGGCCTGGTCCAGGGTCTTGGACAGAACCAGCGCTTTCGGGTTGTTGTAGTTCACACCCAGGTGCTCGAGAGAAGCGGCCAGGGCCAGGAATTCACCCAGCGAATCCCAGCGCAGGAAGTTCTCTTCGACCAGTTGCTGCACGTGCTTCGGAGCCGAACCGCCGGCGCCGGTTTCGAACAGGCCACCGCCGTTCATCAGCGGCACGATCGACAGCATCTTGGCGCTGGTGCCCAGTTCCATGATCGGGAACAGGTCGGTCAGGTAGTCGCGCAGTACGTTGCCGGTCACCGAAATGGTGTCCTTGCCTTCGCGGGTGCGCTGCAGGGTGTATTTCATGGCATCGACCGGCGCCATGATCTGGATGTCCAGACCAGCGGTGTCGTGATCCTTCAGGTAAGCCTGAACCTTCTCGATCACCACGCCGTCGTGGGCGCGCATCGGGTCCAGCCAGAAAATGGCCGGGGTGCTGCTTGCGCGAGCGCGGTTGACGGCCAGTTTGACCCAGTCCTGGATCGGCGCGTCTTTGGTCTGGCACATACGGAAGATGTCGCCGGCTTCAACAGCTTGCTCCATCAGCAGGGTGCCTTTGCTGTCGGTCACGCGAACCACGCCGTCGGCCTTGATCTGGAAGGTCTTGTCGTGGGAGCCGTATTCTTCAGCCTTTTTCGCCATCAGGCCAACGTTTGGCACACTGCCCATGGTGGTCGGATCGAAAGCGCCGTTGGCTTTGCAATCTTCGATCACCGCCTGGTAGATGGTGGCGTAGCAGCGATCCGGGATCACAGCCTTGGTGTCGTGCAGCTGGCCGTCGGTGCCCCACATCTTGCCGGAGTCACGGATCATGGCCGGCATCGAGGCGTCGACGATAACGTCGCTCGGCACGTGCAGGTTGGTGATGCCTTTGTCGGAGTTGACCATCGCCAGCGACGGACGAACGGCGTAGACCGCCTGCACGTCAGCTTCGATCTGGGCTTGCTGTTCGGCCGGCAGGGATTTGATGCGGGCGTACAGGTCGCCGATGCCGTTGTTCAGGTTGAAGCCGATCTCGGCCAGCACGTCGGCGTGCTTGGTCAGGGCGTCCTTGTAGAACTCGGCAACGATCTGGCCGAACATGATCGGGTCGGAGACCTTCATCATGGTGGCTTTCAGGTGAACCGACAGCAGCACGCCTTGTTGCTTGGCGCTGTCGATTTCAGCGGCGATGAACGCGCGCAGGGCCTTTTTGCTCATCACGGAGCAGTCGAGGATCTCGCCCGCCTGAACGGTGGTTTTTTCTTTCAGGACGGTGGTGGTGCCGTCTTGGGCGACCAGCTCGATTTTCACGGTGTCAGCGGCGTCGATCAGGGCCGCTTTTTCGCTGCCGTAGAAATCGCCGGTGCTCATGTGAGCGACGTGGGACTTGGAGTCCTTGGCCCAGGCGCCCATTTTGTGCGGGTGCTTGCGAGCGTAGTTCTTGACCGACAGCGGAGCGCGACGGTCGGAGTTGCCTTCACGCAGAACCGGGTTCACGGCGCTGCCCTTGACCTTGTCGTAGCGCGCCTTGGCGTCTTTGTCGGCGTCGCTGGTCACGGTTTCCGGGTAGTCCGGCAGGTTGTAGCCCTGGGCCTGCAGTTCTTTGATCGCGGCTTGCAGTTGCGGAACCGAGGCGCTGATGTTCGGCAGCTTGATGATGTTGGCTTCAGGCGTAACGGCCAGGTCGCCCAGTTCGGCGAGGTGGTCGGCTACGGCTTTGTCGCCCAGTTGCTCGGGGAAGCTGGCCAGAATACGTGCTGCAAGAGAGATATCGCGGGTTTCCACGGCGATATCGGCCGAGGCGGTGTAAGCCTCGATGATCGGCAGCAGGGAATAGGTGGCGAGGGCTGGAGCTTCGTCGGTGAAGGTATAGATGATCTTCGAGCGGGTGGGCATATTCGGATTAACTCTCTCTTCTTTGCTAAAGCGTGCGCAGAAACTCGAGGGGCGCCGGGTAAGCGCGTTCGTTCAAAGTCATCCATGAACCGAATGTCGAGAATCTTCGCGGTGATGTTGGGTGCATCAGTAGAGCGTCAAGCAGTCGGACTGCGGTAACAACCCGACCAATCAGGCGGAAAGTCTCGTGCTAGAGAGGCCAGCCGTCGTGACCCTTTGGTCAGCGGGCGGCATTATACATAGGTAGCTGGCAATCTGCCGATGGTTCATATGCAACGATTCTCGTCCATTGGTCTAAAGGTCGCAGGCCGGGGTGGGGCGTAGAGTCGCCGTGAATGCTTGAGATTGGCGCTTTTCCCTTTGCTTTCAGGCTTGTACGAACCGAGATGTGGTCGCGCCCGGAACAGAGGGTTTGCGTGTTGATTTAACTGGGTTACGCTCGAACCAAGCCAGATGTTCAATCCAAACAATGGAGTTCAGCATGGGTTACAAGAAGATTCAGGTTCCAGCCGTCGGCGACAAAATCACCGTCAACGCAGACCATTCTCTCAATGTCCCTGATAACCCGATCATTCCCTTCATCGAAGGTGACGGCATTGGCGTCGACGTCAGCCCTGTGATGATCAAAGTGGTTGATGCTGCCGTAGAGAAAGCCTACGGGGGCAAGCGCAAGATTTCCTGGATGGAGGTTTATGCTGGCGAAAAAGCGACTCAAGTCTATGACCAGGACACCTGGCTGCCCCAGGAAACCCTGGACGCGGTCAAAGATTACGTGGTTTCCATCAAGGGCCCGCTGACCACTCCGGTCGGTGGCGGCATCCGCTCCCTCAACGTCGCTCTGCGCCAACAGCTCGATCTCTATGTCTGCCTGCGCCCTGTGGTGTGGTTCGAAGGCGTGCCGAGCCCGGTGAAAAAGCCTGGCGACGTCGATATGGTGATCTTCCGCGAGAACTCCGAAGACATTTATGCCGGTATCGAATGGAAGGCCGGCTCGCCTGAGGCCACCAAGGTCATCAAGTTCCTGAAAGAAGAAATGGGCGTCACCAAGATCCGTTTCGACCAGGATTGCGGTATCGGCATCAAGCCTGTTTCGAAAGAAGGCACCAAGCGTCTGGTGCGCAAGGCCCTGCAGTACGTGGTGGACAACGACCGCAAGTCGCTGACCATCGTGCACAAGGGCAACATCATGAAATTCACCGAAGGTGCCTTCAAGGACTGGGGCTATGAGGTGGCGAAGGAGGAATTCGGCGCCGAGCTGCTCGACGGCGGCCCATGGATGAAATTCAAGAACCCGAAAACCGGCCGCGAAGTCGTCGTCAAGGACGCCATCGCCGATGCCATGCTCCAGCAGATCCTGCTGCGTCCGGCCGAGTACGATGTGATCGCCACCCTTAACCTCAACGGTGACTACCTGTCCGATGCCCTGGCGGCGGAAGTGGGCGGTATCGGTATCGCGCCGGGTGCCAACCTGTCCGACACCGTGGCCATGTTCGAGGCGACCCACGGTACCGCGCCGAAATATGCCGGCAAAGACCAGGTCAACCCGGGCTCGGTGATCCTGTCGGCGGAGATGATGCTGCGCCATCTGGGCTGGACCGAGGCGGCCGACCTGATCATCAAGGGCACCAATGGCGCGATCAAGGCCAAGACCGTGACCTACGACTTCGAGCGTCTGATGGAAGGTGCCACGCTGGTGTCTTCTTCGGGCTTCGGTGAAGCGCTGATCAAGCATATGTAAGAACGGCAGCTGCAACGAAACCGCCCGGCTCGAGTGATCGAGCCGGGCGGTTTGTTTTCTGGCAGGTGTTCGGGGTTGCTTCAGCTGGTCACGGATTGGTGCTTAGCGGCAGCAGCGGCTGCGACCGAGGCGGCATCTTTCGCGGCGTCGACATTCTGAATATTTGTTGCGTGCAGGCCTTTGGGCCCTTGCACGATGTCGAATTTAACCTCCTGTCCGGCCTTCAGGGTTTTGTATCCGTCCATCTTGATGGCGGAATAGTGGGCGAAGAAATCGATCTCCTTGCCATCCTCGTCCCTCCCCTCGTGGGATTTGGTATTGATGAAACCGAACCCCTTGGCATTGTTGAACCATTTCACCTTGCCGACAGCCATGCTCAAATCCCTCTGCAACAGTCTCCATCGCTGGAGTATCATCCAATTCATCCGCAGTCGAATCCGTTAAAAAGATTGACTCCGCGGATCTTTTTTCCCCACTGTGGGTTCTATTGGTTGTAACACCGTTTTCCCGATAGTCAAGGTGACCGGGCAGTCGGAGTTGAAAACGTGTCAAGCCGCCCCCACCACTGTATTTGCACAACTGACGAACCTTTCTTTCCATGCATGCAATCAGCCAGATTCGACTAACATTCAATCAGGATCGCCCGCTTCTCCAAAAGGATCTTCCACAGGAGCACGACGACGATTCGGCAGGCGTTGCTGTTCAGGAAGCAAAGCCTGCGTTACAGGCGCCGCCGATGTACAAGGTGGTTTTGTTCAATGATGACTACACACCGATGGATTTCGTCGTCGAAGTGCTCGAGGTGTTTTTTAACCTGAATCGCGAGCTGGCGACCAAGGTCATGCTGGCCGTCCACACAGAAGGGCGGGCAGTATGTGGAGTGTTTACCCGCGACATCGCCGAGACAAAGGCCATGCAGGTCAACCAGTACGCCAGGGAAAGCCAGCATCCGCTACTCTGTGAAATCGAGAAGGACGGTTAATCGCCGACCACTTGGGTATGAGGTGAAGCTATGTTAAACCGCGAGCTCGAAGTCACCCTCAATCTTGCCTTCAAGGAGGCACGTTCGAAACGTCATGAGTTCATGACCGTCGAACACCTGCTGCTGGCCCTATTGGACAATGAGGCTGCCGCCACCGTATTGCGTGCCTGCGGCGCAAACCTCGACAAACTCAAGCACGACCTGCAGGAGTTCATCGACTCCACCACGCCACTGATCCCCGTTCACGACGAGGATCGCGAAACCCAGCCAACCCTGGGCTTCCAGCGTGTACTGCAACGTGCTGTCTTTCATGTGCAGAGCTCGGGCAAGCGGGAAGTAACCGGCGCCAACGTGCTGGTTGCAATCTTCAGTGAGCAAGAGAGTCAGGCGGTGTTCCTGCTGAAACAGCAGAGCGTTGCACGCATTGATGTCGTCAACTATATCGCCCACGGCATTTCCAAAGTGCCGGGGCATGGCGATCACTCTGAAGGTGAACAAGATATGCAGGACGACGAGGGCGGTGAGTCTTCTTCTTCAGGCAATCCGCTGGACGCTTATGCCAGCAATCTTAACGAACTTGCACGCCAGGGCCGGATCGATCCGCTGGTCGGGCGTGAAACGGAAGTCGAGCGTGTCGCGCAGATTCTGGCGCGTCGTCGCAAGAACAATCCGCTGCTGGTCGGTGAGGCGGGCGTGGGTAAAACCGCGATCGCCGAGGGCCTGGCCAAGCGCATTGTCGACAACCAGGTGCCGGACCTGCTGGCCAACAGCGTCGTTTATTCCCTCGATCTGGGCGCTCTGCTCGCAGGCACCAAGTATCGCGGTGATTTCGAGAAGCGCTTCAAGGCGTTGCTCAACGAACTGAAAAAACGTCCGCAGGCGATCCTGTTCATCGACGAGATCCACACCATCATCGGTGCGGGTGCTGCGTCAGGTGGCGTCATGGATGCCTCGAACCTGCTCAAACCGCTGCTGTCGTCTGGCGACATTCGCTGCATCGGCTCGACCACGTTCCAGGAATTCCGTGGCATCTTCGAAAAAGACCGTGCCCTGGCACGTCGCTTCCAGAAGGTCGATGTGGTCGAGCCGTCGGTGGAGGACACCATCGGTATCCTGCGTGGCCTGAAAGGTCGCTTCGAACAGCACCACAACATCGAATACAGTGATGAGTCGCTGCGCGCCGCTGCGGAACTGGCTTCGCGCTACATCAATGACCGGCACATGCCGGACAAAGCCATCGATGTGATCGACGAGGCAGGCGCGTACCAGCGTCTGCAACCGGTCGAGAAGCGCGTGAAACGCATCGAAGTCTCTGAAGTCGAGGACATCGTTGCGAAAATCGCGCGGATTCCGCCGAAGCATGTCACCAGCTCCGACAAGGAACTGCTGCGTAATCTGGAGCGTGACCTGAAGCTGACGGTGTTCGGTCAGGACGCGGCGATCGATTCGCTGTCGACTGCGATCAAGCTGTCCCGTGCCGGTCTGAAGTCGCCCGACAAGCCTGTTGGTTCGTTCCTGTTCGCAGGGCCGACCGGTGTCGGTAAAACCGAAGCCGCGCGTCAATTGGCCAAGGCGCTGGGGATCGAACTGGTTCGCTTCGACATGTCCGAGTACATGGAGCGCCACACCGTATCGCGTCTGATCGGTGCACCTCCGGGTTACGTCGGTTTCGACCAGGGCGGTCTGTTGACCGAAGCGATCACCAAGCAACCGCATTGCGTATTGCTGCTCGATGAAATCGAGAAGGCGCATCCGGAAGTCTTCAATCTGCTGCTGCAGGTGATGGACCACGGTACGCTGACCGACAACAACGGGCGCAAGGCGGACTTCCGCAACGTGATCGTCATCATGACCACCAACGCCGGTGCTGAAACGGCGGCACGTGCTTCGATCGGTTTCACCCATCAGGACCACTCGTCCGATGCGATGGAAGTGATCAAGAAGAGCTTCACGCCGGAATTCCGCAACCGCCTGGATACCATCATTCAATTTGGTCGCCTCAGTCACGAGGTCATCAAAAGCGTGGTGGACAAGTTCCTCACCGAGCTTCAGGCGCAACTGGAAGACAAGCGGGTGCTTCTGGAAGTTACCGATGCGGCGCGCAGTTGGCTGGCGGCCGGTGGTTACGATTCGGCCATGGGCGCTCGTCCGATGGCGCGCCTGATCCAGGACAAGATCAAGCGTCCGCTGGCGGAGGAGATTCTGTTTGGCGAGCTGGCCGAGCATGGCGGTGTGGTTCACATCGACATCAAGGATGGTGAGTTGACGTTTGACTTCGAGACTACTGCAGAAATGGCCTGACGGCTGGTAAGTGAAAAGGCGCCTTCGGGCGCCTTTTTATTGTCTGCGGTTTTTATTTTGGGGGCATATCCGTTGCTTCGGGAGCTGCCGCTGGCGGTTTCGCCCTTACGGCGAGTCACCTTTTCCAAACGCCGAAAAGGTAACCCAAAAGGCTTTACCCTGACGTACGGCCCTCGCTGTGGCTCGGGTTCCTTCGCTCCGGGATTGATCCGGGGGCATCGCCTACGGTTTGCTTCGCTGCACCTCCTCTCGATGCATGCGGCTGCGCCGCACGGTCGCTGCGCTCCCACCCCCGGATCAATCCCTCCACTCAGCCTGCCGACGGGCCTTGCGATCAAAAGCGGTACTTGAGCTAACGCTCATCGTTTTTTTTGAGTGGGGAGGAGCGGGGCGTGTTCGGCTTTGGTTTTTGTGGTGGGTTTACCCCTCACCCCAGCCCTCTCCCTGAGGAGAGGGAGCCGTTTTTTGTGCTTTTCAAAGCCTGAGTTCAACGCGGTATTGCACGTCGGCACAACTCTCCCAATCAACTCGGTCGGTCCCCTCTCCCTCCGGGAGAGGGCTAGGGTGAGGGGCTCTTGATCTGGCTCTTGATCTTTAGTCCCTTCGGCAGGCCGAGCGGAGGTGTCCATCAGGGGGTAGGCGCGTAGCGCAGTGCGGCGAAGCCGCATACATCGAGAGGAGGTGCAGCGAAGCAAACCGTAGGCGATGCCCCCTGGTGGACACCGTAGCGAGGGAACACTGAGCCTAAGCGAAGTGCCGTACGCCGGGGCAAAAGCCTTTTGGTTCCTTTTTGGCGTTTGAAAAAGGGACTCGCTGTAAGAGCGAAACCATAAGAAGCCGTTACCGCAGCAACGGATATACACCCAAAACTCAAGCACAAACCCAAAACCCAGACAAACAAAAACGCCCGGCATTAAGCCGGGCGTCTTGTATTGACTTGATTAGCGAGCGCGGTAAGTAATACGCCCTTTGCTCAAGTCATAGGGCGTCAGCTCGACGCGCACTTTGTCACCGGTAAGAATACGAATGTAGTTCTTGCGCATCTTGCCGGAAATATGCGCGGTTACGACGTGCCCATTTTCCAACTCCACACGAAACATGGTGTTGGGCAGGGTGTCGACGACAGTGCCTTCCATTTCGAAGCTGTCTTCTTTCGACATGCAGTAAAGCCCTCGGTATCCAATGAATGGCCCGGTGCAACTGCGCCAGGCAAAAGCGGCGTGCATTGTGCCCGAAAAATGGGGTTTACGCCAAGGGGTTTAGGGTCTGCATTCAGTTCAGGATGACCCAGCGCTGATTAATGAGCAGTTCGATGGGCCGATATTGGGTCTTGTAGTTCATCTTTTTGCAGTTTTTGATCCAGTAGCCCAGGTACACCGCTTCAAGCCCCAGGCGTTGGGCTTCGGCGATTTGCCAGAGGATGGCGTAGCGCCCCAGGCTGCGGCGTTCTTCCTGCGGTTCGTAAAAGGTGTAGACCGCGGACAGGCCGTTGGGCAGCAGGTCGGTGACGGCGACTGCAAGTAACCGTCCGTCGAGCCGGAACTCATAAAAGCGTGAGAAGGGCAGGTCGCGTACCAGAAAAGTCGAGAATTGATCGCGGCTGGGCGGATACATGTCGCCGTCGGCGTGGCGCTGTTCGATGTAGCGCTGATAGAGATCGAAATATTCTTCGCTGAACGCCGGCTTGACCGGACGTACCTGCAAGTCGATGTTGCGTTTGAAAATGCGTTTTTGCTGGCGATTGGGGTTGAACTGCGCCACCGGAATGCGCGCAGGCACGCAGGCATTGCAGTTCTGGCAATGCGGGCGGTAAAGATGATCGCCGCTGCGACGAAAGCCCATTTCCGACAGATCTGCGTAGACATGCACATCCATGGGCTGGCTCGGATCGAGAAACAGGGTCGTCGCCTGTTCCTCGGGCAGATAACTGCAAGAGTGAGGCTGAGTGGCATAAAACTTCAAACGCGCCAACTCGGTCATGATCAACCCTCAAGGGTAAGCTGGTGAATTAAGTGTAAGCCACGCGCGCAAAAGTCGCTCAGCAAACCCAGGTCGCATGATTGGGTTGATCGAGGTGCCGGGCTAGATAGTCGGCGAATGTCTGCCGTGAAATGGCCCGGGCGCCAAGGCTGTGCAGGTGATCGGTCGGCATCTGGCAGTCGATCAGCACGAAACCCGCTTCCTTAAGATGTTGCACCAGCGTGGCAAAGCCGTACTTGGAAGCATTGTCCGCACGACTGAACATTGACTCGCCAAAGAACAGTTGCCCCATCGCCAGGCCATACAGGCCTCCGACCAGTTCGCCCTGATCCCGTACCTCCACCGAGTGAGCAAAACCGCGCCGATGCAGTTCGATATAGGCGTTCTGCATTGCTTCGGTGATCCAAGTGCCGTCGGCGTATTCCCTGGGGGCGGCGCAGGCGCGGATCACGGCTTCGAAATCCTGATCGAAGGTCACTTGATAACGCTGTTTGCGCATCAATTTGCCGAGGCTGCGCGAGACGTGCAGTTCGTCGGGAAAAAGCACGGTGCGCGGATCCGGCGACCACCAGAGAATCGGCTGACCTTCGGAAAACCACGGAAAACAGCCGTGGCGATAGGCCTGGATCAGGCGATCGGCGGACAGGTCGCCGCCGGCTGCCAGCAATCCGTTGGGATCGCGCATGGCCTTTTCCAGTGGCGGGAAAGTCAGTGAGTTGCGTTGTAACCAAGTCAGCATGGCGTCCAGGCTTGCAGAAGGGGAGGGCGGTGGGCAGTGGGCCCGCGGTAAAGTGTGCCGGGAAATGACGCGAATGTCCTCCGTTGCAGTACGGCTTTTGCGTAGCTGCAACTTGAGCATCCGGATGCGGTCGTAATCGGGCGCAACACCGGTGCGAGCAAGCTTGCCGACGTCAATCTGTGGCGTTCATGGGAGATGAGGCGCGGATGCTTCGCTACGTTCATCAAATACACCTCATAAGCCTTTGTCACAAAAGACAATGCATGCTCAAATTGAACGCCGGGTGTTGTGCGTTTGGCTATGCTTGAACCAGAGACCTGGAAGCATGGCATCGAACGCGCAAACCCGTACAATGCCGGGCTGTTACAGAATATTCGCCGCGTGCCGTGTTTATAAAAGGCGGGGCGCAGTGTTAAAAGTAGTCTCCGTTGCGCACGTCAATTTTTTTACCTGCCTGGATTGGGCAGTTTTTTTCGTCATTCAATAGATGGACGCGCCTCTGGCGCAGGAAAAGAAGCGTTTTGAAGAAATCCACGGAAGCACCAAAAACAGTCGTTCCGCTATGGCGTCAACAGTTGCACTACCGGCTCAAGGAAGGTGCATTGATCGCCATCGGCGCCTTGTGCCTGTTCCTGATGATGGCCTTGCTGACTTACGGCAAGGACGATCCGGGCTGGAGCCACAACAGCAAGATCGACGACGTGCAGAATTTCGGTGGCCCGGCGGGCTCCTACAGCGCCGACATCCTGTTCATGGTGCTGGGGTACTTCGCGTACATCTTTCCGTTGCTGCTGGCGATCAAGGCGTATCAGATCTTCCGTCAGCGTCATGAGCCGTGGCAGTGGAGCGGCTGGCTGTTCTCCTGGCGCCTGATCGGTCTGGTGTTTCTGGTGTTGTCCGGCGCTGCACTGGCGCACATTCATTTCCATGCAGCCACCGGATTGCCGGCCGGCGCGGGTGGAGCGCTGGGTGAAAGCCTCGGTGACCTGGCCCGCAACGCCCTGAATATTCAGGGCAGCACGTTGCTGTTCATCGCGCTGTTTCTGTTCGGCCTGACGGTGTTCACCGACCTGTCGTGGTTCAAGGTGATGGACATCACTGGCAAGATCACGCTTGACCTGTTCGAACTGTTCCAGGGCGCGCTAAACCGCTGGTGGTCGGCGCGTACCGAGCGCAAGCAACTGGTCGCGCAGCTGCGTGAAGTCGACGATCGCGTGCATGACGTGGTTGCACCGACGGTCACCGACAAACGCGAGCAGGCCAAGGTCAAGGAACGTCTGATCGAGCGCGAACAGGCCCTCAGCAAACACATGTCCGAGCGCGAGAAACAGGTGCCGCCGGTCATCGCCCCGGCCCCGGTCAAAGCGCCGGAGCCAAGCAAGCGCGTGCAGAAAGAGAAGCAGGTGCCGTTGTTCGTCGACAGCGCCGTGGAAGGCACCTTGCCGCCGATCTCGATTCTCGATCCTGCGGAAAAGAAACAACTCAATTATTCGCCTGAATCCCTGGCGGCGGTCGGCCACTTGCTGGAGATCAAGCTTAAGGAATTCGGCGTCGAAGTCACCGTGGATTCGATCCATCCCGGCCCGGTTATTACCCGTTACGAAATCCAGCCTGCTGCGGGCGTGAAGGTCAGCCGTATCGCCAACCTGGCGAAAGACCTTGCACGTTCGCTGGCCGTGACCAGCGTGCGAGTGGTGGAAGTGATTCCGGGCAAAACCACGGTCGGTATCGAGATTCCCAACGAAGACCGGCAGATCGTGCGCTTCTCCGAAGTGCTGTCGACGCCTGAGTACGATAACTTCAAATCGCCGGTCACCCTGGCCCTGGGCCACGATATCGGCGGCAAACCGGTCATCACCGACCTTGCGAAGATGCCTCACCTGCTGGTGGCCGGTACCACCGGTTCCGGTAAGTCGGTGGGCGTGAACGCGATGATCCTGTCGATCCTGTTCAAGTCTGGCCCGGACGACGCCAAGCTGATCATGATCGACCCGAAAATGCTCGAGCTGTCGATCTACGAAGGCATTCCGCACCTGCTGTGTCCGGTCGTGACCGACATGAAAGACGCCGCCAACGCACTGCGCTGGAGCGTTGCCGAGATGGAGCGTCGCTACAAGCTGATGGCGAAGATGGGTGTACGAAACCTGTCCGGCTTCAACGCCAAGGTCAAGGAAGCCCAGGACGCCGGCGAGCCGCTGAGCGATCCGCTGTACAAACGCGAAAGCATCCACGACGAAGCGCCGCTGCTGCAGAAACTGCCGACCATCGTCGTGGTCGTGGACGAATTCGCCGACATGATGATGATCGTCGGCAAGAAGGTAGAAGAACTGATCGCCCGTATCGCCCAGAAGGCGCGTGCGGCCGGTATCCACCTGATTCTCGCGACCCAGCGGCCATCGGTGGACGTGATCACCGGCCTGATCAAGGCCAACATCCCGACGCGGATGGCGTTCCAGGTATCGAGCAAGATCGACTCCCGGACCATCATCGACCAGGGCGGCGCCGAACAACTGCTCGGCCACGGTGACATGCTCTACATGCCGCCGGGCACCAGCCTGCCGATCCGGGTTCACGGCGCCTTCGTGTCCGACGATGAAGTTCACCGGGTGGTGGAAGCCTGGAAACTGCGCGGCGCACCGGAATACAACGACGACATCCTCAATGGTGTCGAAGAGGCGGGCAGTGGTTTCGAAGGCAGCAGCGGCGGTGGTGACGGCGACGATCCGGAAGCCGACGCGCTGTACGACGAAGCCGTGCAGTTCGTGCTGGAAAGCCGTCGCGCCTCCATCTCCGCTGTACAGCGCAAGCTGAAGATCGGCTACAACCGTGCCGCGCGCATGATCGAAGCCATGGAAATGGCCGGGGTCGTGACGTCGATGAACACCAACGGTTCCCGCGAAGTCCTGGCCCCTGGCCCGGTACGCGACTGATTCGATACCCTGATCCAAATGCAATGGACGGTGCATGAAGCGCCGTCCACTTTCCCACGAGTATTCAAGAGGACTCCCATGCGTCTTATCCGCATGTTGCTGCCGGTACTGGCTCTGACCACCCTCACGGCTCACGCCGATGACAAGGATGTGGCTCGCCTGACCCAATTGCTCGAAACATCCAAGACCCTGACTGCCAATTTTTCCCAGCTGACCCTCGACGGCAGCGGCACCCAGTTGCAGGAAACCACCGGCGACATGACCCTGCAGCGTCCGGGCCTGTTCTACTGGCACACCAATGCGCCAGCCGAGCAGACCATGGTGTCCGACGGCAAGAAAGTCACCCTGTGGGACCCGGACCTGGAACAGGCCACCATCAAGAAGCTCGATGAGCGTCTGACCCAGACTCCAGCCCTGTTGCTGTCCGGCGACGTTTCGAAGATCAGCCAGAGCTTCGACATCAGCGCGAAAGAGGCGGGTGGCGTGATCGACTTCACCCTGAAGCCGAAAACCAAGGACACCCTGTTCGACAGCCTGCGCCTGTCGTTCCGCAACGGTCTGGTCAATGACATGCAACTGATCGACAGCGTCGGCCAGCGCACCAACATCCTGTTCACCGGTGTGAAGGCCAACGAAGCGGTCCCTGCATCGAAGTTCAAGTTCGACATCCCGAAGGGTGCCGACGTGATCCAGGAATAAACACAGAGGTTTCAACGGTACGTGATGGATCTGTTTCGCAGTGCACCGATTGCCCAGCCATTGGCCGCCCGTTTGCGGGCGACCAATCTGGATGAGTACGTCGGTCAGGAACACGTGCTCGCTCGCGGCAAGCCTTTGCGCGAAGCGCTGGAGCAGGGTGCCCTGCATTCGATGATCTTCTGGGGCCCGCCGGGCGTGGGCAAGACCACGTTGGCGCGCTTGCTGGCGGAAGTTTCGGATGCGCATTTCGAAACGGTTTCGGCCGTATTGGCCGGGGTAAAAGAGATCCGTCAGGCGGTGGAAATCGCCAAGCAGCAGGCCGGCCAGTACGGCAAGCGCACTATCCTGTTTGTCGATGAAGTGCACCGCTTCAACAAGTCTCAACAGGACGCCTTCCTGCCGTACGTTGAAGACGGCACGCTGATCTTCATTGGCGCCACCACCGAAAACCCTTCTTTCGAACTGAACAACGCATTGCTGTCGCGGGCGCGGGTCTACGTACTCAAGAGCCTCGACGAAGCGGCGTTGCGCAAACTGGTGCACCGCGCGCTGACTGAGGAGCGTGGTCTGGGCAAGCGTCATCTGACCCTCAGCGATGAAGGCTTCCAGATGCTGCTGTCCGCCGCCGACGGTGATGGCCGGCGCCTGCTGAACCTGCTGGAGAACGCCTCGGACCTGGCCGAAGACCACAGCGAGATGGGCACCGAGCTGCTGCAAAGTCTGCTTGGCGACACTCGCCGGCGTTTCGACAAGGGCGGCGAAGCGTTCTACGACCAGATTTCCGCGCTGCACAAATCGGTGCGCGGCTCCAATCCGGACGGCGCGCTGTACTGGTTTGCGCGAATGATCGACGGCGGCTGCGATCCGCTGTACCTGGCTCGGCGCGTGGTGCGCATGGCCAGCGAAGACATCGGCAACGCCGACCCGCGCGCACTGAGCCTGTGCCTGGCCGCGTGGGAAGTGCAGGAACGGCTCGGCAGCCCGGAAGGTGAGTTGGCAGTGGCGCAGGCCATCACTTATCTGGCCTGTGCGCCGAAAAGCAACGCGGTGTACATGGGCTTCAAGACCGCGCTGCGCGCCGCCGCCGAACACGGTTCGCTGGAAGTGCCGCTGCACCTGCGCAATGCGCCGACCAAATTGATGAAGCAGTTGGGCTACGGCGACGAATACCGTTACGCCCACGACGAACCGGACGCCTACGCGGCCGGCGAAGACTATTTTCCGGAAGAACTCGACCCGATTCCGTTCTATCAACCGGTGCCCCGTGGCCTGGAGTTGAAGATCGGCGAAAAGCTCAACCATCTCGCCCAACTTGATCGTTTAAGCCCTCGGCAGCGGAGAAAATAGTGGTTCCATTGATCGTTGCAGTCTCCGTCGGCGGGATTGCCGGCACCTTGTTGCGCTTCGCCACCGGCAATTGGGTCAACGCCAATTGGCCGCGGCACTTCTATACCGCGACGCTGGCCGTTAATATCGTGGGCTGTCTGCTGATTGGCGTGCTGTACGGCCTGTTTTTGATACGCCCGGAAGTACCGATCGAGGTACGTGCCGGGTTGATGGTCGGCTTCCTCGGGGGGCTGACGACTTTTTCATCCTTTTCACTGGATACGGTGCGCCTGCTGGAAAGCGGGCAAGTGCCGCTGGCCCTGGGCTATGCGGCCATCAGCGTATTCGGCGGGCTGCTCGCGACCTGGGCCGGCCTGTCCCTGACCAAACTTTGATAACGAGAAACCGACATGCTCGATTCCAAACTGTTACGTAGCAACCTCCAGGACGTAGCGGACCGCCTGGCTTCCCGTGGTTTTGCCCTGGATGTCGCGCGCATCGAAGCGCTGGAAGAACAGCGCAAGACCGTCCAGACCCGCACCGAAGCACTGCAGGCTGAACGTAACGCGCGTTCCAAATCCATCGGTCAGGCCAAGCAGCGCGGCGAAGACATCGCGCCGCTGATGGCGGATGTCGAGCGCATGGCGGGCGAACTGAGTGCCGGTAAAGTCGAGCTGGACGCGATCCAGACCGAACTGGACTCGATCCTGCTGGGCATTCCGAACCTGCCGCACGAATCGGTGCCGGTCGGTGAAGACGAAGACGGCAACGTTGAAGTCCGCCGTTGGGGCACCCCGACTGCCTTCGACTTCCCGGTTCAGGACCACGTGGCCCTGGGCGAGAAGTTCGGCTGGCTCGACTTCGAAACCGCCGCCAAGCTGTCCGGCGCACGTTTCGCCCTGCTGCGCGGCCCGATTGCCCGTCTGCACCGCGCACTGGCGCAGTTCATGATCAACCTGCATGTCACCGAGCACGGCTACGAAGAGGCTTACACGCCTTATCTGGTTCAGGCCCCGGCGCTGCAAGGCACCGGTCAACTGCCGAAGTTCGAAGAAGACCTGTTCAAGATCGCCCGCGAAGGCGAAGCCGATCTGTACCTGATCCCGACTGCCGAAGTGTCGCTGACCAACATCGTGGCCGGTGAAATCGTCGATTCGAAGCAGCTGCCGATCAAGTTCGTTGCCCACACTCCGTGCTTCCGCAGCGAAGCCGGCGCGTCGGGTCGTGACACTCGCGGCATGATCCGTCAGCACCAGTTCGACAAAGTTGAAATGGTCCAGATTGTCGAGCCGTCGAAGTCGATGGAAGCGCTGGAAGGCCTGACCGCCAACGCCGAGAAAGTCCTGCAATTGCTGGAGCTGCCTTACCGCACCCTGGCGCTGTGCACCGGCGACATGGGCTTCAGCGCAGTCAAGACTTACGACCTGGAAGTGTGGATCCCGAGCCAGGACAAGTACCGCGAGATCTCGTCGTGCTCCAACTGCGGCGACTTCCAGGCCCGCCGCATGCAAGCGCGTTTCCGCAACCCGGAAACCGGCAAGCCTGAGCTGGTGCACACCCTGAACGGTTCCGGTCTGGCGGTCGGTCGTACCCTGGTTGCCGTGCTGGAAAACTACCAGCAGGCCGACGGTTCGATCCGCGTGCCGGATGTGCTGAAGCCGTACATGGGTGGCCTTGAGGTCATCGGCTAAATGAAATATCTGCCGCTGTTTCACAACCTGCGCGGCAGTCGTGTGTTGGTCGTCGGTGGGGGGGAGATTGCCTTGCGCAAATCCCGCCTGCTGGCCGATGCCGGTGCGCTGCTGCGGGTGGTCGCACCTGAAATCGAAGCGCAACTGCGCGAACTGGTTGCCGCCAGCGGTGGCGAATGCCTGCTGCGTGGCTACGCCGAAACGGATCTGGACGGCTGCGGGCTGATCATTGCCGCCACCGATGACGAAGCGTTGAACGCGCAGGTCTCCGCCGATGCCCATCGGCGCTGCGTGCCGGTCAACGTGGTCGATGCGCCGGCGTTGTGTAGCGTGATCTTTCCGGCAATCGTCGATCGTTCACCGCTGATCATCGCGGTCTCCAGCGGCGGCGATGCGCCGGTGCTGGCCCGGCTGATCCGCGCCAAGATCGAAACCTGGATTCCTTCGACCTACGGCCATCTGGCCGGTCTGGCCGCGCGGTTTCGCGATCAGGTCAAAGGCCTGTTTCCTGATGTGCAGCAGCGTCGCGGTTTTTGGGAAGACGTGTTTCAGGGGCCGATTGCCGACCGGCAGCTGGCAGGACAGGGCGCCGAAGCCGAACGTTTGCTGCAAGCCAAGATTGACGGCGAAGCCATGGTCACGACCGGTGAGGTGTATCTGGTTGGGGCAGGACCTGGTGATCCGGATCTGCTGACCTTCCGCGCCTTGCGTCTGATGCAGCAAGCCGACGTGGTGCTGTACGACCGCTTGGTGGCTCCGGCGATTCTTGAGCTGTGCCGTCGCGATGCCGAGCGGGTCTACGTCGGCAAGCGTCGTGCCGATCACGCCGTGCCGCAGGATCAGATTAACCAGCAACTGGTGGATCTGGCCAAGGCCGGCAAGCGTGTGGTGCGGTTGAAGGGCGGGGATCCGTTCATCTTCGGCCGTGGCGGCGAAGAGATCGAGGAACTGGCGGCCCATGGCATCCCGTTTCAGGTGGTGCCGGGCATCACGGCGGCCAGCGGTTGCGCGGCGTATGCCGGGATTCCGCTGACTCATCGCGACCACGCTCAGTCGGTGCGTTTCGTCACCGGGCACTTGAAGGACGGTTCGACCGATCTGCCGTGGTCGGACCTCGTCGCGCCGGCGCAGACGCTGGTGTTCTACATGGGGCTGGTGGGGTTGCCGATCATTTGCGAGCAGTTGATCAAGCATGGTCGCGCGGCCGATACCCCGGCAGCGCTGATCCAGCAGGGCACCACGGTCAATCAGCGGGTCTTCACCGGCACGCTGGCCGACCTGCCGCGGCTGGTGGCGGAGCATGAAGTGCATGCGCCGACCCTGGTGATCGTCGGCGAAGTGGTGCAACTGCGCGAGAAACTGGCGTGGTTCGAGGGCGCTCAGGGTCAGATCTGACGACTCTGAAGGGATCGTTCCCACGCGGTGGGAACGATCCTGCTCTCAACCTCTGCGCCAAACCCCTTTGCCGCCCAACCGGTCCCGGTCATGGGCAACAGTGAAATCCTGCTTCGGCCCCTTCGGCACCACCCCTGTCGGGTTGATGGTCTTGTGGCTGCCGTAGTAGTGATGCTTGATGTGCTGGAAATCCACGGTTTCGGCAACGCCCGGCCACTGGTACATCTCACGCAGCCAGTTCGACAGATTCGGATAATCGCTGATCCGCCGCAGATTGCATTTGAAGTGCCCGTGATACACCGCGTCGAAACGAATCAGGGTGGTGAACAGACGCACATCCGCCTCGGTCAGGTATTCGCCCGTCAGATAACGGTTGGCGTCCAGCACCTGTTCCAGATGATCCAGTTCGGCAAACACGTCGTCGAACGCTTCTTCATAGGCATTTTGCGAGGTCGCGAACCCGGCGCGATACACGCCGTTGTTCACGGCAGGGTAGATCCGTTCGTTCAGCGCATCGATCTCGCCGCGCAACGGCGCCGGATAGAAGTCCAGATCGTTGCCGGTCAAGTCATCGAAGGCGCTGTTGAACATGCGGATGATCTCCGCCGATTCGTTGCTGACGATGCGCTTGAGTTTCTTGTCCCACAGCACCGGCACGGTGACGCGGCCGGTGTAGTCGGCGGTGTCGGCGGTGTAGCGCTGGTGCATGAAGTCGAAGTGGTCGAGTTTGTCGCCGGTCGAGCCGAGGTTCTGATCGAAGGTCCAGCCGTTTTCCAGCATCAGCCAGCTGACGACCGAAACGTCGATCAGGCTTTCCAGGCCCTTGAGCTTGCGCAGGATCAGCGTGCGATGCGCCCACGGACAGGCGAGAGAGACATAAAGGTGATAACGCCCGGCTTCGGCGGCAAAACCGCCTTCACCGCTCGGGCCCGGCTCTCCATTGCGAGTGACCCAATTGCGGCGCTGCGCCTGTTCGCGCTGGAACGCGCCGTCCTTGCTGCTTTCGTACCACTTGTCCTGCCAGCGGCCGTCGACGAGTAAACCCATGATCAAGACTCCAGAAACCAATAATTCGTTGGAGTTGAGTCTATTCCGATGAGTTCGAACAAAAAGCGCAAAGATCGGGCGTTAACGATCGGTTAAATCGATTTATCCCGCGCGGCCCAGTATTGCTCGGCGGTTTCAAAAGCCTGTTCACGGCTTTGGCCGAGGCCGCGCAGCGCCAACGCCATGGTCGAAATCAACGCCATCTGCGGGTAACTGTCGACCACATCACCGCGCCAGACGGCCTTCAAGTGCTCGATATTCAGCGACGCCGGTTTGACGTGGCGTTGAGCCGACAACTGCGGCCATTCCTCATCCCAGCTTTCGCCACCCATGGTGCCGTACAAGTGGCTGTCGGCATCCGGGTTGATCTCGATTTCGCCGCCGTCGCCCTTGATCACGATCGCCGTGTCGCCGAGCAGGCCGCTGGCATCGCGGTGCACCGCCTGATAGCCGGGGTGGAAAATACTCTGCAGGCCGCAACACGCGCCCAGCGGATTGAGAATCCGCGCCAGCGAGTGGATCGGCGAGCGCAGGCCGAGGGTGTTGCGCAGGTCGATCATCCGTTGCAACTGCGGCGCCCAGTCCACCAGCGGCATGAACGCCAGACCACCGTTGTCCAGCGCCACGCCGACCTGCTGCCAGTTGCGGCACAGCGGAATGTTCAGCTCACCGAGCAATTGTTCGGAGTACAAGCGCCCGGCGGTGTGCGCGCCGCCACCGTGCATGAAAATGCGCAGTCCGTTCTGCGCCAGGCACTTGGCGGCCAACAGATACCACGGCAAATGGCGTTTCTTGCCGGCGTAGGTCGGCCAGTCCAGATCGACCTTCAGTGCTGGCGCCTGTAAACGTTCGCGCAGTGCCTCGGTGAAGCCAGCCATTTCCTCAGCGCTTTCTTCCTTGTGCCGCAGCAACATCAGGAACGCGCCGAGCTGGGTTTCTTCGACCGCTTCGTCGAGCACCATGCCCATGGCTTGCCGGGCTTCCTCGCGGGTCAGGTCGCGGGCACCGCGCTTGCCCTTGCCGAGGATACGCACGAACTGGGCGAATGGATGCTCGGCGGGCGTTTCGAGGGTCAGCGCTGGATAGTCGGTCATAGGCAATTCGTCGGTTTGGGCAGGCCCGCCAGTTTCGCGGCGAGTTTGGCAGGGGTGCCTTTGAACAGTCGGTTCAGGTGCAGGCTGTTGCCTTTCTCCGCGCCGAGCTTGAGCGCGGTGTACTTGATCAGCGGCCGGGTGGCCGGGGACAGCTGGAATTCGGCGTAGAAGCTGCGCAGCAGTTCGAGGACTTCCCAGTGTTCCGGGCTCAGTTCGATGTCTTCGGCAGCGGCGAGGGCGCTGGCGACTTCGGTCGACCAGTCGTTGAGGTCGACCAGAAAGCCGTCCTTGTCCAGTTCAATGGCGCGGGCGCCGACGGTCAGCGCATTCATAGCCAGCTGTTGACCTTGTCGTGGTGGATCGACAGCTCGACGAAGGCCGGGTAATCGATGGCTTCGGCCCAGCCCGGAACCTGCACGGCACGGGCTTGCGCGTCTTCGGCCAGCACGAACAATTTCACCCGGCGGGTTTCCAGCGCATTGAACGGCGCAGTGCCAGGTTGCAACGCATAAGCGGCATCGCCCGACAGCAACAGCGCATCGCTGGCACCCAGCAGACGCAGGCAACTGGTCAGGCGTTCGTCGCCGAACGGGGAATGGGACAACACATGCAGAGTCGACATCAGAGGGTGATCACCTGGTCGTAACGGTCAATAAGGGCGGTGATTTCATCGGCGGCCAAGGGCTGTGCCTCGTCCAGCGAACGATCGCCGAGGCCGCGAACACTGGCGCTGTCGGCGCAGTAGAACAGCTCTTCGACGCCGAACATCGGCAACGCTTGCAGGTTGGCGCTCAGGTCTTTCTGTTGCAGGGCCTTGGCGTTTTGTCCGGCGGCCAGTTGCAGCACGCCGTCGTCGAGAAACAGCAGACCGATCGGCAGATCGAACGCGCCGCCGGCCAGCACGATGTCCAGCGCTTCGCGGGCGCCGGGGCCGGACCACGGCGATTGACGGCTGATAATCAGAAGGGACTTGGCCATGTCATGCGCCTCCGAAACAGATGAGGCGGTCGGCATCCTGCACCGCGTCATGCAACTGACCGAGGCCGGACAATTCCCACGGCACGCTGACGGCCACGGCATCACGCTGATAACGCCCGGCTTCCTCGGCATTCAACACGCCACGGCGCAGGGCGGCGGCGATGCACACCACGCCGTCGAGGTTTTGTTCGGTGATGAAATTGCGCCACTGCTTGGGCAGGTCCAGTTCGTCCTGCGGCGTGACCACGGCGTTGGACGCGTTGTGGACCCCGTCCTGATAGAAAAACAGCCGGACAATCTCATGCCCGCCGGCGAGCGCAGCCTGGGCGAACAGCAGGGCGCGGCGCGAGGAGGGCGCATGGGCGGCGGAAAACAGCGCGATGGCGAACTTCATGACGGACTCGATCAGCAAAACTGCGGCCATGATAAAGCTTTCTCGGCGGGGCGGCGAAGTGGATGTTTCCCGCGCCCGTCTCGATACGAGCAGGCGTCCTTCAGCGTGGCATGTAGCCCAGCTGCCAACGCCGCGGAATCTTCAGGGTCACCAGCCCCAGAACGGCGGCGAACAGACCGCTGACCAACATCGCCTTGAGCCCCAGATGATGTTCCAGCACCGCCCCCAGAATGGCCCCGACCAGCATCCCGCTCCACGGCACCAGTTGTACCCGCCAGCCGCTTCGCCGTTCGCCGAGCACCCAGCGCCCCAATCCCCGACCAAATCGGGACAGGGCGCCGGTGACATACGTCAGCCCGACCGGCAGGCCGTTCACTTCTTCCACCGCCGCGTTGAGCATGCCCATCGTAATGATCGCCGCCAGCAGGGCCGGCAGTTGCGTGTCAAAGGGCCAGGCTGCGGCACAGAGCAGTGCGGCGATGGACAACAGCAACGGCAGCGCCCGCCGACCACCCAACCGACTGACCACGACACCCAGGGCATTGCCGACAATGAACGTTGCGACGAGCAGGATCAGCCGCCCTGTCAGTGCGCTGTCGCCATCGCTGATCGCCACCGCCAGCCGCGTGGTGTTGCCGCTCATGAAGGAAACGAAATCGCCACTGGCCATGAAGCCGATGGCGTCGGTCATGCCGGCCAGTACCGACAGGCTGGCAACCAGCGCCAGACCCACACGGCCGCGCCATTTCTGTATGTGAAGATGTCCGGGGCTGGCGCGGTGGGTCGAGGTGGAAGGCAGCATCGAGGCAGCGTCCTTGAGCGGGGTTTACGGTTCTATGCCATACAGATCGCAATATTCCAGCCAGTCCATCCCGGCCATCTCCGCCACTTCGCGATGCACTTCCAGGCGTTGCGCCTGATACTCCTCGGGCGTCGCAGCAGTGAGTTGCAACGTCAATTCCCAGGCAAACAAACCTTGGCTTTCGGCCTCGGCTTCGAAGGCTTCGTGCAGGCGTTCTTCGCGGTACTGCGCCGGAGTTTCGCCCTTGGCCTGGGCCAGCAAAGGGTTGAGGTGGTCGAGGGCTTCGCGCAACTCGGGGCGTGCATCGAGAAACAGTTTCAAGGCTTGTTCGTGTCGCTGGTCAGTAGGCGCCATGGGCTTTCCTTGTGAGGCTGGTCACCGTTAATGTGCCGCAGGCGCCGGCATGTGTCGCGTTTTAAATGCAGTAAAGCAGAACGATTTTTGCCGTTGCGGTGATACAGTCCGGTTTTTTCCGAATGAGCGAATGCAATGCGAATGCTGATGGTGGCGCTGGCGGCAACCCTGCTGGCCGGTTGCGCGGGTTCGGCGATGGAAGACGCCCGCACGCAAACCCCTAACAAGACCCTGAATTCGGACAAACCCGAAAAAGTCGTGGCCCAGTGCGTGCAATTCGCCTGGCAGGACGAAGCGGTGTTCGGCGTGGACGCGGCGGCGTATCTGCAACCGGGCAAGAAGGGCGGTTCGACGGTCTACACGCGCTCGGCGGAGTCGTTTGTCGACTTGACCACGGATGCGTCCGGTACCGTATTGAAGTACTACGCGCAGAAGGATGATTTTGTGGCCAAGCGCCGCTTGGCGGCGCTGGCGACCTGTCTGTAACGGGCGGCTGGATGCGTTGATTTTGCGACCCTCACCAGCCTGCGGGCGAGGGTCGCTGAAATCAATCAATCAAGCGTTTCTGGAAGAAATGCCGCTTGTGCCCCAGCGGATAATCCACAATCTCGCCACACTCGGTATACCCCAGTTTTTTGTAGAACCCGGGCGCCTGAAAATCAAAGGTATCGAGCCAAATCCCAACGCAATCTTTTTCCCGGGCGAATTCCTCGACCATGTTCATCAGCTTCGAGCCGATGCCCTGTCCCCGGCCTTGTTCCGGCACCGCCAGCAACTCGATAAACAGCCACCGATAGAACGTGTGCCCATAGAGGCCACCGAGGATCGCGTCGTTGTCGTCGCGCACCAGCAGCGCGACCGGTTCGTACAGCGACGGCCCGGCCTTGGCAATGTTGTAGGCACGCAGGGGCGCCAGGATGGCCGCGCGCTGTTCTTCGGTGGGGTCCTGTGACAGCTCGATCCGCAACGTCATGTCGTCTTCCTTGTAGTAATGAATCGGCAGCCTATCGCGCCACCGTCGGTTGAAGCAATCGCTTGGAACCGTTGCTCCTGCGCCGCGGTCTAGCCCTTCAGGGCGTCCATCCGGAACGCGTTTGCCTGGGAGATTCCATGAACATTTTCGAAGCCCTGCGTGAAAGCCACGATCGTCAGCGGACCTACGCGAAATCGTTGATCAAGACCAGCGGTGACACCCCGGAAAGGGTCGAGGCCTACAAGCAGCTGAAGGCTGAGCTTCAGGCCCACGAAACCGCCGAAGAGCGCCACTTCTATATCCCGTTGATGGAGATCGACAAGGGTGTCGACCTCAGTCGCCATGCCATTGCCGAACACCATGAAATGGACGAGATGATGGAAGAGCTCGACGAGACCGACATGTCCAGCCCGGCCTGGCTGGCGATGGCAAAAAAGCTCTCGGATAAGGTCCATCACCACTTGCAGGAGGAAGAGCAGAAATTCTTCCAGATGGCCGGCAAGCTGCTCGACGACAAGCAAAAGGAACAGCTCGCCGGGCAGTATCAAAAGGAGTTCAGAGCGCAGCTTCCCTGAACCGGTGAATGCAGGTTTTTGTAATGACGCGGTGTAGTCCTTTTGCCATGCGTCGGGTGAGCGTCGTCGCAATGCACTGTGTTTATATACAGTGTTTTCGGCGTTTTTCGGGTTCTGCCAAGGCAGACTGCGACAAAACCGCCGATGGACAAAAAATCCCCCTCCGTTAGCTTGAAGGCCTCTCCTCGGACTGGAGAGTTCTTAAATCAACGGAGTGAAAAACATGAACCAACCACAAGCTCAAACCCAACTGCGACACGGTCGCGTCATTTCCCCTGCAAGCCGCGGCGCGGTGGCCATCGAGCAAGGATTGCTCGGCGGCTGGCAGGTCAATGAAATGGAAGGCGGCAAGAACTTCCCGGCACTCGCGGCTGGTCCGTTCCCCGCGCCGTTCGAAAGCGACAACCCGAGCGTCGTACCGCCGGCTGACGGCTATATTCTCAGTGGCGGCAAGAACGACGCACGTGACTGTGTGAACTTCACCGCAGAAGAAATGAGCAAGAAACTCGGGCGCCCGTTCTCCTGGCCACTGCTCAATGTCACCCCCGGCCAGACCCTTGAGGTCAAATGGGAGTACACCGCGCCGCATACCACTCGGGGTTACCGCTGGCTGATCACCAGGGATGGCTGGGACCCGAAACAACGCATCACCCGGGCGCAACTGGAAGCGCAACCGTTTGCCGAGGATTTCTATCCGCAAGTGCCGTACTACAGTCATGCGGCGGAATTGAAAGCCAAGGTCAATCACGCCGTGAAACTTCCGGGCAACAAGCAGGGTCATCACGTCATCGTGCTGATGTGGATCGTCGCCAACACCGGCAACGCCTTCTATCAGGCCTTCGATGTGGACTTCAAATAAGCCCGCAACGTCAAACCCACACGTTCTGAAGGATTAGAACATGTCAAACATTGACTTCACCCTATTGAATAACCAGGCCAGCGATGCGGCATCGCTGATGCCGAGCCTTGCCGGCAAGAAGATCCTCATGGGCTTTTGGCACAACTGGCCGGCCGGCCCGAGCGATGGTTACCAGCGCGGCCAGTTCGCCAACATCACCCTGGAAAACGTCCCGAAGGAATACAACGTAATCGCGGTGGCCTTCATGAAGGGCAGCGGGATTCCGACCTTCAAGCCGTTCAACGTCTCCGATGCCGAGTTTCGCCGTCAGGTCGGCGTGCTCAACAGTCAGGGGCGGGCCGTGCTGATTTCCCTGGGCGGTGCCGATGCGCATATCGAGTTGCGCGCCGGTCAGGAGCAACCGCTGGCCAATGAAATCATCCGTCTGGTGGAAACCTACGGTTTCGACGGCCTGGACATCGATCTTGAACAGAGCGCGATTGATTTCGCTGCCAACAAGACCGTCCTGCCGTCCGCGCTGAAACTGGTCAAGGATCACTACGCAGGCCAAGGCAAGCATTTCATCATCAGCATGGCGCCGGAATTTCCGTACTTGACCGCCTCCGGCAAATACGTTGGATATCTGCAGGCGCTGGAAGGCTATTACGACTTCATTGCTCCGCAGTTCTACAACCAGGGCGGCGACGGGGTCTGGGTGCCGGAAGCCAATAACGGCAACGGGGCGTGGATCGCGCAGAACAACGACGCGATGAAAGAGGATTTCCTCTATTACCTGACCGAGAGCCTGGTGACCGGCACCCGCGGCTTCACGAAGATCCCGGCGGACAAGTTCGTCATCGGCCTGCCGGCCAACGTCGATGCCGCCGCCACCGGTTACGTGATCGACAAGACCGTGGTCGGCAACGCGATGAAACGCCTGGCGGTCAAAGGGCATCCGATCAAGGGCCTGATGACCTGGTCGGTGAACTGGGACAACGGCACCAGCAAGGATCGCGTGCCGTACAACTGGGAATTCAGTCGGCGTTATGGACCACTGATTCACGGGGCGCCGTCTGCGGTGCAGGGCGCTGATGCCGCAACGGTGAGCGTCGCTCATCAGTAGTCATTGAACGAAAAGCCCGGTAGCGCTGCCGGGCTTTTTTTCGTCGGCGGTTCGCAACATTTCACCTACCATGGCCATCTTCCGATGACAAAAAAGGATCAGGCGTCATGTCCAACACAGCCGAGCGGGTCAACATCGTCGATACCCAGGTGTTGTCCCACGACTGGTATCTGCTGAAAAAAATTACCTTCGACTATCACCGCAACAACGGTGACTGGCAGCGTCAGACGCGCGAGGTCTACGACCGTGGCAATGGCGCGGCGATCCTGCTGTTCAACCGCGAGCAGCGCACCGTGGTGCTGACCCGGCAGTTCCGCCTGCCGGTGTTCGTCAACGGTCATGACGGTTTGCTGATTGAAGTGGCGGCCGGACTGCTCGAAGGCGCGGCGCCGGAGCAGCGCATCCGCGACGAGGCCGAGGAAGAAACCGGTTACCGCGTGCATGACGTGAAGAAGGTGTTCGAGGCCTACATGAGCCCCGGCTCGGTGACCGAGAAATTGCACTTTTTCATCGCCGAGTACGATGCCTCGGCAAAGGTCAGTGAAGGGGGCGGTCTGGAAGAGGAAACGGAAGAACTTGAAGTGCTGGAGTGGCGTTTCGACGACGCGCTGGCGGCATTCCAGCGAGGTGAGATCTGCGATGCCAAGACCATCATGCTGCTGCAATACGCGGCGATGAATAACCTGTTTGGCAGTTAAAACAAGTCACCGGTTTTACCAATGTTCGACCACTGGCCACCCTCCAGGGTCAGCAGACGCTCCTTGGCTTCCAGGCCTCCGGCAAAACCGGTCAGTTTTCCTGAGGCACCGATGACTCGATGGCACGGCGCAATGATCGAAATCGGATTGCGCCCGTTCGCCGCGCCGACGGCACGCACCGCACTCGGGTGGCCGATCTGTTCGGCAATCTGGCTGTAGGTGCGGGTTTCGCCAAACGGAATGGTCAGCAACGCGGCCCAGACCTTTTTCTGGAATTCGGTGCCGGCAAAGTCCAGCTCCAGATCGAACGCGTTTCGCGTTCCTGCAAAATATTCTTCCAGCTGTCGCGCGGTTTTCATCAACAGCGGATTGTCCGGTGCCTCGCTCATCTGCCCCAGGCGCACCCGGTTCGGTTTGTCGTTTTCCCAGAGGATGGCGGCCAGACGTGATCCGTTCGCGACCAGCTTCAACTCGCCGACAGGCGAGGGCAGGGTGATGAACGTGTAGGCCATGGGCAAAACTCCGGGACGGGGCGGAAACTGCGCCCAGCATACTGCCGGATCGGGGAGGCGCAAACCGCAATCGCGACCATACTGGCTGATGCTCTTGAAGCGCTTTCCTACCTTATAAAAAGAAGAGACCGACTCATGAAGTACGAACGTTTTGCCAAATCACTGATTGCGACCTCATTGGCGCTCAGCTGCCTCATGGCCCATGCGGCTTCGGTTGCCCCGGTGGCCGCCGAAAACGGCATGGTGGTCACCGCCCAGCACCTGGCCACTCACGTGGGTGTCGACGTGCTGAAAAGTGGTGGCAACGCGGTGGATGCGGCGGTCGCCGTGGGTTATGCACTGGCAGTGGTTTACCCGGCGGCGGGCAACCTCGGTGGCGGTGGTTTCATGACCATTCAACTGGCGGACGGACGCAAGACCTTCCTCGACTTCCGGGAAAAAGCCCCGCTGGCCGCGACGGCCAACATGTACCTCGACAAGGACGGCAACGTCATCCCTGATCTGAGCACCCGTGGCCACCTCGCGGTCGGCGTTCCGGGCACCGTGTCCGGCATGGAGCTGGCGCTGAGCAAGTACGGCACCAAACCGCGCAAGGAAATGATCGCTCCCGCCATCAAACTGGCCGAAGACGGGTTTGAACTGGAACAGGGCGACGTCGAGCTTTTGGAGTACGCCACGGACGTGTTCAAGAAAGACATCAAGGATTCTGGCGCGATCTTTCTGAGCAACGGCGAGCCGATGCAGGTCGGGCAGAAACTGGTGCAGAAGGACCTGGGTAAAACCCTGCGCACCATTTCCGAAAAAGGCGCCGACGGTTTTTATAAAGGCTGGGTGGCCGACGCCATCGTTACCTCCAGCCAGGCCAACAAGGGCATCATTACCCAGGCCGACCTCGACAAATACAAGACCCGCGAACTGGCCCCGGTGGAGTGCGACTATCGCGGCTATCACGTCGTATCGGCACCGCCGCCAAGCTCCGGTGGCGTCGTGATCTGCCAGATCATGAACATCCTCGAAGGCTATCCGATGAAGGATCTGGGCTTTCATTCGGCCCAGGGCATGCACTATCAGATCGAGGCGATGCGCCACGCATACGTGGATCGCAACAGTTATCTGGGCGACCCGGATTTTGTGAAGAACCCGATCGAGCACCTGCTGGACAAGAACTACGCGACCAAACTGCGCAACGCGATCCAGCCGCAGAAGGCCGGTGTGTCGGCGGAACTCAAACCCGGTGTCGCGCCCCATGAAGGCAGCAACACCACGCACTATTCGATCGTCGACAAGTGGGGCAACGCGGTCTCGGTCACCTACACCCTCAACGACTGGTTCGGCGCAGGCGTGATGGCGAGCAAGACCGGGGTGATCCTCAACGATGAAATGGACGACTTCACTTCCAAGGTCGGCGTACCGAACATGTACGGCCTGGTGCAGGGTGAGGCCAACGCCATTGCTCCGGGCAAGGCGCCGCTGTCCTCGATGAGCCCGACTATCGTCACCAAGGACGGCAAAGTGGTGATGGTGATCGGTACGCCGGGCGGCAGTCGCATCATTACCGCGACGTTGCTGACCATGCTCAACGTCATCGACTACGGCATGGGCCTGCAGGAAGCGGTCGATGCGCCACGTTTCCACCAGCAGTGGATGCCGGAGGAAACCAACCTCGAAGACTTCGCCGCCAGCCCCGACACGAAGAAGATTCTCGAGAGCTGGGGCCACAAGTTCGCGGGTCCGCAGGACGCCAACCACATCGCTGCGATTCTGGTCGGCGCACCGTCGCTGGGTGGCAAACCGGTCGGCAAGAACCGCTTCTACGGTGCCAACGACCCACGGCGCAAAACCGGGTTGTCATTGGGTTACTGAGCAGAGTAAAAAGGGGGCGGGCACAGGTCCGCCCCTGTCCAAGGACCGATCAAGGAAGGCTCACCATGACCACCGCATTGCTGATCATCGATGTCCAGCGCGCCCTGTGCGCGGGCGAATACGAGTGCCACGACGCCAAACGGGTAATCGACACCATCAACGGCCTCTCCGCCCGCGCGCGCCAGTCGGGTGTGCCGGTGGTGCTGATCCAGCACAACGAAAAGGACAGCCCGTTCGCCCACGGTGCCGAAGGCTGGCAACTGGCTGACGGACTGGTCACCGCGCCCGGCGATCTGCGCGTCGACAAGACCGCCAACGACTCGTTCTACCAGACCAATCTGCAAAAACTGATCCCCCGGGAAGACTTCGACCGCCTGGTGATCTGCGGCATGCAAACCGATTACTGCGTCAACGCCACCGTGCGTCAGGCCCACCAGTTGGGCTACGACGTGGAGCTGGCGGCCGACGCCCATACGACGGTCGACAACGGCAACATGAGCGCCGAAGACATCATCGCCGAACACAACAAGGACTGGGCGCACCTGACCGGTTCAGTGGCGCGGATCGATGTGAAGCCGGCGGCTGGGATCACATTCTGATGCTTGCTTGCACAAGAGCGCGGTTGCTCGCGAGCAACCAGTGAAAAAACCAGAGCATCGATAGCCCGGGCCCGGCATACTGCCGCCGCCTCAGGAATGGAATCTGTCGATGCTCGCTTTCAATCTCCGTCACGCCTTGCAGCTGACGTGTCTCGTATTTGCTACCACCTCCCACGCTGCCAGTTTTGACTGTGCTGGCGCTTCCAGCCCCATTGAAAAAGCCGTTTGTGCGGATCCGTATACCTCGAGTCTCGATGAGAAACTCGGGGCGCTCTGGCGGACAACGTTGGCGCAGGTGGCTGACCCGCAAGCGCTCAAGGCTGATCAAAGAGCATGGTTGAAGAACCGCAGCCTTTGTGGCGCTGAACCGGCGTGCTTGCATCGTGAATACCTGATGCGCCTGACTGAGCTGAAATATGCGACCAGAACGTTCTCATGGGATGCCACATGGCAGTTGATTCCTCACGGGGTGAACTCGGCATCCGAAGTGATCATCAAGCGTCAAGACGCCACACACATCCGCTTTGGGATTTCAGCACAGGAGGGCGCCAACTCTGGTGAATTGGAAGGTATTGCTGTGTTGAACGGTGGTGAAGCCCGTTTCGAAGAGGGTAGTTGCACGCTTGTTTTTCGAGCGATCAATGGTGTACTGGACGTCACACAGAATGGCGATGACGTTGATTGCGGTGCCGGTATGGGTGTCTTTTATTCAGGTCGTTATGTGGCGTCTGAAAAACCACTATCGATGAATTACAACCTGTTGAGCCTTGGACTTGCTCGTACGCAGCAAGAGGATCAGGCGATGCATAAACTGCTCAAGGGTGATTATCAGAAACTGGTGGACCGTACGAGTACGATGACCGTCGGCGACCTGGCGGTTGATGTGCCTGATGCAGAGGTCATCGAGATGTGGGTACGTGGGCTGGGCAATATGAACGCGGCCATTCTGATGCGTGCGGCCAGTAACCGTTTCTGGGTGCTGATGTTGGTGCCTGAAAAAGAGGGCCATACGCGAGCCCGTTACTACACCAATGTACCGGAATGGAAAAAGCGCCTGCCTGCTCAGTTCCAGGCATGGTACGAGCGGATGGAAGGCGACCGCACGCTTCCGCTGGATTTCATGCCCTGACGCTTCAGGTCGCAAACAGCACGTCACGGATTTCCCCCTTCCGTGGAGCCACGACCCCCTCCAGCACCAACCGCGTAATCGTCTCCGCCGCCACCGCATAATCCTCATCCTGCGGCACCTCCCGCCCGGTGATGCGCCCCATCTGCCAGCCAATGTTGGTGTAAGTGCGCGTCGCCGACCAGATGAACAGCATCAAATGCTCGGGATCCACAGGCGCCAGCAGCCCCCGGTCGATCCAGCTGCGCAGACACTCGACATTACGCCGGGCTTCGCCGTGCAGCAGGTCACGGCATTCGTCGGGCAATTGGCGGCCGCCGAGCAGCAACTCACCGCTGAACACTTTGGCAATTGCCGGGTGTTCGCGGGCGATGCGGATGCGGGCGGCGACGTAGGCGCGCAGGCCGATCAGAGGATCATCACTCTCGCGCAGCACCGCCGAGGCTTCCAGCAACGGTTCAACGAAGCCGAGCAGCACTTTGCCGTAGAGGTTTTCCTTGCTCTGGAAGTAGTAATAAAGATTGGCCTTGGGCACACCGGCGCGGGCGGCGATGTCGCGGGTCTGGGTCGCGTCGAAGCCGTTGGCGGCGAATTCTTCACTGGCGGCGGCCAGGATCAGTTGCTGGTTGCGTTCGCGGATGCTGCTCATGGACGGCATGTAGGTCTGGCCATTTCGGGTTCGCAATATACAAAACTATATAGCGAGTAGGCCAGCAAACTCGTTTGTCAGCGCTATGCTGGTTTCAATTTCAATAACGTCAGGAAAAGGCCAATGACTCTCCGGGCCCTGCGCGCCACGACGACTCACCTCGACGCGGTGGCGAAGCTGTTCGACGTCTATCGCGGCTTTTATGGCCAGCCGTCGAACCTCGAGCAATCGCGAGCCTTTATTGCCGAGCGCATGGCCGGCAATGAATCGGCGATTTTTCTGGTTGAGGATGAAAGCGGTGAGGCGCTCGGATTCGTCCAGCTGTATCCGACGTTTTCCTCGATTGATGCCCATCGCACGTGGTTGCTCAGCGATCTGTTCACCACGCCGGCCGCCCGAGGTCGTGGAGTCGGACGATTGCTGATGAATACCGTCCGCGACTTCGCCGTCGAAATCGGCGCCAAGGGACTGGTGCTGGAAACCGCCACCGACAATGTCACCGCTCAGGGTTTGTACGAATCACTCGGCTGGGTGCGCTATACGGGCTATTACACGTACACCCTCGATTTGCGCCAAAGCTGAATCGGCGCGAACTTTTTCACGGTTTTCCCGAATCAGGTCTTTTCCCGAACGTAGACGATCACTAGAATCCGCCCCGGCGCTCCGCAATGGAGGCTCTTTGATATCACTTTAGGGACGACATCATGCAATTCGGGAAAATCCTGGCGCTGGGTCTGGTGCTCACGCTGGGCGGTTGTGCCAGCTTCACCAAAGACGAAGTGGCCCCTGTCACGCTGCCATCGATGGCCAGCTATGCCAACAAGCCAAACGTCTATGTCGATTTCGACTTCTATCAGGGCGAGCCAAGCGCTGCTGCCGTGGAAGTGCCGCAGGCGCGCGACAGCCTCAAGCCTCAGTTGCAAAAGATCCTGAAGGATTCCGGCCTGTTCGGCCGCGTGACTCTCGACGAGTTCGAGAAGCAGCCGGGCGACTACAGTCTGCGCCTGAAAATGTACAACCATCCGCCGAGTGCCGGTTCGATGGTGATGGCCTACATCAGCGGCTTTAGCATGATGGTCATTCCGGCGTATGGCACCGACCAATACACTATGAGCCTGGAATCTCTGGATCAGAACGGCCAGGCGCTGGCCAAGACGAGCAACCATGACGCCGTCGGTACCTGGTTCGGCATCTGGTTTATTCCGCTGATGGGCAACACCACCAAAGACGCGGTGAACGATACCTTTAACCGTCAGGTCAACGCGCTGCTCAAGCAGTGGGTCGACACCAACAATCAGAAATACTCGGCGCTCGAGACCCGCATCCCACGGGTATGACGCAAAAAAGAGCCGCAATCGCGGCTCTTTTTTTTGGCCCTTACTTCAGGGCCTGAATGAACTGTGGATCGCTGTACAGATTCTTCAGCAAGTCCTGCAGCATCGGGTTGTAGGCGTTGGTCGCGTTGGGGATCGCGATAAAGCCGAAAAAGCTGCTGTTCCACTGATGGCTGACATCTTTGGTGGCGTCGTACACCACGTCGTTGCCATTGCGCAGGGTGAAGCGTGCAGCGATGGTGCCGTCACCGGTACCCATGCCGGCGTTCAGCTGGTTCTTCACCACCAGCACTTGCAGATGACGGGATGCCTGTGGATCGAGCAGACCGGCCTTGCGCAGTTCTTCGGTGATCGCGTCCTGGATGTGCGCCGGGATGCTGCCGGTCGGCGACTTGATCGGGTTGGCGCGGACCATCAACGAGCCTTCGCCCGATTCAGCGGTGACCTGTGGATTGCTGATCGCGTGCAGCGGCGGGGTCTGCTTGAGCTTCTGAACATTGTCGAAGCTTGGCTCGTAACGGGCCATGGTCATGCCACAGCCTTGCAGGAGCAGAGCAAACAACGGGATCAACAACAGCGATTTTTTCACGGCAGTTCCTTGCGCGTAGAAGAGGGGGGGACGAATTATGGGCAGAGTGCCATCATTGGGCAACTCTGATTGCCGTGCCTCATTCACGTTGCCGCAACAAGCCCTCGATCTGCGCCAGTTCCCAGGTACTCAACAGACTGACCGGATCGGTGCCGAAGCGCTGCCGGGTGTCGAGCGTCCACTCGCGACCGTCCGGGCACAGACAATCAGCGCAGTGATGCAGACGCTGGCCGTCGAAGTCCAGCTGCAAGCGCCAGCCTTCAATGTCGACCGCAACCCGATCCGCTCGCGCGTCCATCACCCGCAAACCACACACGCCCAGCGCGGCATCGCGCAATCGCTGGCACACTTCGCGGCTGGTCAATTCGCTCGGCATCAGAGGCTCCACTGGCAAAAACTGCGCGCCAGCATAGAGCGCGCGCCGGCGGTTGTCAGCGATGACTGGCCCACGCCGGTGCATTTGCGTAACATCCGCAACCCTCTTTTTCCTCGGCGCTCTTTTGCGCCAATGCATGCGGCCGCGCCCGTCGGCCACTCTGTCAGGTAAGCCATGAAACCGATTCGTCTGCGCGCCGATGTCCTGGCCGGACTCACCACCTCGTTTGCCCTGTTGCCCGAATGCATTGCGTTTGCGCTGGTGGCTCACCTCAATCCGCTGATGGGCCTGTACGGCGCCTTCATCATTTGCACGCTGACCGCGCTGTTCGGTGGCCGGCCGGGCATGGTCTCCGGGGCGGCGGGTTCGATGGCGGTGGTGATCGTCGCGCTGGTGGTGCAGCACGGCGTGCAGTACCTGTTGGCGACGGTGTTGCTCGGCGGCTTGATCATGATGGCGTTCGGGCTGTTGCGGCTGGGCAAACTGGTGCGCATGGTGCCGCACCCGGTGATGCTGGGGTTCGTCAACGGCCTGGCGATCATCATCGCGCTGGCGCAACTGGAGCATTTCAAGAGCGGTGAACAGTGGCTCAGCGGCACGCCGTTGTACCTGATGACCGGGCTGGTGCTGCTGACCATGGCCATCGTCTACATCCTGCCGCGCCTGACCCGCGCGGTGCCGCCGGCGCTGGTGGCGATCCTCGGCGTAGGCTTGCTGGTTTATCTGCTTGGCCTGCCGACCCGCACCCTCGGCGACATGGCGCACATCGCCGGCGGCCTGCCGAAATTTGCGCTGCCGGACATCCCGTGGAATCTCGACACACTGCGCATCATCGCGCCCTACGCGATTCTGATGGCGCTGGTCGGTTTGCTGGAAACCCTGCTGACCCTCAACCTCACCGACGAAATCACCGAAACCCGTGGCTACCCGGATCGCGAATGCGTGGCGCTGGGGGCGGCAAACGTGGTCTCCGGTGCATTCGGCGGTATGGGCGGTTGCGCGATGATCGGCCAGACCGTGATCAACCTCAGTTCCGGCGGGCGCGGGCGTTTGTCCGGCGTGGTGGCGGGTGTGTTGATTCTGCTGTTCATTCTGTTTCTGTCGCCGCTGATCGAGCGGATTCCGCTGGCGGCGCTGGTGGGGGTGATGTTCGTGGTGTCGCAGCAGACGTTTGCCTGGGCTTCGTTGCGGGTGCTGAACAAAGTGCCGCTCAACGATGTGCTGGTGATCATCGCGGTAACGACCATCACGGTGTTCACCGATCTGGCCACGGCCGTGCTGTGCGGGATCATCATCGCCGCGCTGAATTTTGCCTGGCAGCAAGCGCGCGAGCTGTACGCCGATGAGCATCTGGAAGCGGACGGCAGCAAACTCTATCGCCTGCACGGCACGCTGTTTTTTGCCTCGACCACGCCGTTTCTCAATCAGTTCGACCCGGCCAGCGATCCGCAACGGGTGACGCTGGATTGCCGGCACCTGAGCTTTGTCGATTACTCGGCCATCGCCGCGCTGAAAACCCTTCGCGAACGCTACGCCAAGGCGGGCAAGCAGTTGCAGGTGTTTCACCTGTCCGAGCGCTGCAAGAAATTGCTGAAACGCGCCGGGGTCGATCACAACTGAGATCGACCCCGGTCACTGGTCAGTCATCGATTGCCGGGAAATCGATGTCGGTCAGCGCCGCGTTGTTCAGGTAGTTAGTGAGGGTTTGCACAGCGACGAGGGCGATCACTTCGATGATCTTCTTGTCGTCGATGCCGGCAGCGCGGGCGGCGGCGATCTGCTCATCGTTCAATTGGCCACGAGTCTCGGTCAGTTGTTGGGCGAGGGTGGCGAAGGCATTGAGCCGGCCATGACGCGCTTCGATGATTTCTTCTGCTGCCAGCCCGGCCTTGCTGGCGAACAGGGTGTGCGCCGCCAGGCAATAGTCGCAACCGTTGACTTGCGAGGTGGCCAGGTACACCGCCTCTTTTTCCTTGGCACTCAGGGATGTCTTGCCCAGGGTTGCCGAGATTTGCACGTAGGCATCCAGCGCGACAGGTGCGACGGCCAGGGTCTTGAACAGGTTGGGCAGGAAACCGATTTTTTTCTGCACGCCTTCAAGTGTCGGGCGAGTGGCGTCGGTGGCGGTTTCGAGGCTGAGAGGGGCGATGCGGCTCATGGTGATTCTCCGAAAGTCCGGTGCGAAGTGCACCGGGGATGGAGGTCATGTTATTGAGCGCGGCTGGTGCTTTGGGTGCAAATCGTCGAGGATATGCGACAGATCGTCCAAACCTGTCCTTGCGAGAATCAGTCATGGATCGCCTTTCTACGTTGCTCAGCCATTTCGGCGTCAATGCCGGCACCTTTCACAGCGGCACGTTCTGCGGGGTGAGCGCCTACGGCGGCGATCAGGTGTGCGGGCATGTGCATTTGCTCCAGGCGGGAGAGCTGTTGCTCAAACCGGGAAATGATCCTGAAATCTCGCTCAAAGAACCGACCCTGATCTTTTTCCCTCGCCCCATGGCCCATCGCTTGTTCGCCAACGAAGCCATGGGCACGCAACTGGTGTGTGCTTCGCTGACCTTCGACGGCGGCGCGGGCAATGCTTTGGCGGCAGCGCTGCCGGATTATCTGGTGCTGAAACTCGCCGACCTTCCGGAAATGGCCAACACCCTGGAGTGGCTGTTCAAGGAAGCTTTCGACGGCCACTGCGGGCGCGAAGCGGTGATGGATCGGTTGTTCGAGTTGCTGGTGATCCTGTTGCTGCGCCACCTCATCAGCAGTCGCAACCAGCAGCCCGGCATGATGGCGGGGCTGGCCGATCCGAAGATTTCCCGAGCCTTGAACCTGATGCACGACCAGCCGGCCAAGGCCTGGAGCGTCGCCGAACTGGCGAGCGCCGCCAACCTGTCCCGCGCCGGTTTCGCCGACCACTTCCGGCGGGTGGTGGGGCAGACGCCGGTGGATTATCTGGTGAACTGGCGGGTCAGCCTCGCGCAGAAACGCCTGCGCGAGGGACGACCGATCGCCCTGATTGCCGAAGAAGTCGGTTATGAAAGTCCTTCGGCGCTGGCCCGGGCGTTTCGACGCAAGACCGGGCTCAGCCCGCGGGAATGGAAGGCTGGCGCGAGTTGAAGACTATCTGGCGAATTTCTTCGCCCCGGCCACGCACAGGATCACCCCCAGCGTAACCACCAGCATGCCCACGCTGACATGCTCATGGAGCAAGGTCGCGGCCAGTGCCAGGCCGAAAAACGGCTGCAGCAATTGCAGTTGCCCGACCGCCGCAATCCCGCCCTGAGCCAGCCCGCGATACCAGAACACGAAACCGATCAGCATGCTGAACAGCGAAACGTAAGCCAGACACACCCACGCCGACACGCTGATACCGCTGAACGAGGCGGGCGCAAGCCATACGCTCAGCACGGCCATCACCGGCAACGACAACACCAGCGCCCAGCAAATCACCTGCCAGCCGCCGAGGGTGCGCGACAGTTTTGCGCCTTCGGCATAACCGAGGCCGCAGGCGAGAATCGCCGCCAGCATCAGCAGATCCCCGGTGGGCGAAGCGGTCAGGCCTTGCGAAATCGCAAAGCCGACCACCAGCGAACTGCCCAGCACCGAAAAAATCCAGAACACCGGACGCGGCCGTTCGCCACCGCGCAACACACCAAAAATCGCCGTCGCCAGCGGCAGCAATCCTACAAACACAATCGAATGCGCCGACGTCACGTATTGCAGCGCCAGGGCCGTCAACAGCGGGAAACCCACGACCACGCCCAGCGCCACGATCAACAACGACAACCACTGATCCCGCGCCGGACGTCGTTCGCGAAACAGCCACAACAGGCACAACGCCAGGGCGCCGGCGATGGTCGCGCGGATGACGGTGAGAAACACCGGGTCGAACTCCAGCACCGCCAACCGCGTGGCGGGCAGCGAGCCGCTGAAAATCACGACGCCGATGAGGCCATTGATCCAGCCGCTGGTTTTTTCCAGGGCCGGGGTGCCGAGGTGGGTGGTTCGTTCCATGGGTGTGGCGCTCGGAGGTGGGTTGCGTTGGATCGATCCTAGGGCTGAGAATCAGCACAATCAAAAAATTGTCATGGATACAAGCCGACATGCCGCGCTCCCGCTACAAGACCCTCGTCGACACCTATGCCGCCGACATCCGCGCTGGCCGCCTGTTGCCCGGCACGCGTTTGCCGACTCACCGGCAATTGGCAGCCAGCGAAGGGCTGGCGCTGGTCACGGCCTCGCGGGTGTACGCCGAGCTCGAGGCCATGGGCCTGGTCAGCGGCGAAGCCGGGCGCGGCACGTTCGTGCGGGAAACGTCGTTGTTGCCGGGGCAAGGCATCGACCAGAAAGACGTCGCGGTGGGCATGATCGATCTGAACTTCAACTACCCGTCATTGCCGGGGCAGGCAGAATTGCTGCGCACCGCGTTGCGGCAACTGGCGTTGTCCGGCGACCTTGAAGCGCTGCTGCGCTATCAGCCCCACGCCGGTCGCCAGCATGAACGGGCCTCGGTGGCGCGGCATCTGCAAACACGCGGTTTGAGTGTCGAGGCCGAGCAGGTGCTGATCGTCAACGGCGCGCAGCAAGGGCTGGCAGTCACGTTGATGGCGCTACTCAAACCCGGCGATGTGATTGCCGCCGACGCCTTGACCTATTCGGGATTCAAAGTGTTGGCCGAAGCGCTGCACCTGGAAGTAGTGGCGATCCCCGTCAATGAGCAGGGCCCCGATCTGGCGGCCCTCGACAAACTCTGCCGCCAACGACCGGTGCGTGCGGTTTACAGCATGCCGACCCTGCACAATCCACTGGGCTGGGTGATGCCTCTGGAACAACGTGAGGATTTGATCGCGATTGCCCGCCGACATGATCTGACGATCATCGAGGACGCGGCCTACGCCTTTCTGGTCGAGAACCCGCCACCTCCGTTGGCGGTTCTGGCACCGGAACGCACGGTCTACGTGTCGGGCCTGTCGAAAAACATCGCCACCGGCCTGCGTGTCGGCTTCATCGCCGCACCGGTCGAACGGGTGGCGGCGCTGGAGCGGATCATCCGCGCGACCACCTGGAACACCCCCGGCGTGATGACCGCCATCGCCTGCGGCTGGCTCGACGACGGCACCGTCACCTTGCTCGAAGCGCAAAAGCGCAGCGACGCCCAGGCCCGGCAAGTTCTGGCCGCGCAGATCCTCGAAGGCCTGCCGACTGTCGGCCATCCCTCTTCGTATTTTCTTTGGCTGCCGCTGCCGGAAGATGTTCGGGCCGACCACATCGTGGTCGAGTTGATGCACGAACAGGTTTCCGTCACCACCGCCGAGCCCTTCACCGTGTCCGCCTATGTGCCCCACGCGATTCGTCTGGCGTTGGGCTCGGTGGACATGCTTGCCCTGCGTCAAGCCTTGCTCAAAGTCCGCCAGGTCGTGGGCGCCTACCTGTAGCGCAAGTGACCGCGCAGGATTACCCTTGGCGCCGCCGAAGACCTGGAAATCCCTGATGAAAAACGCTGCACTGACTTTCGCCCTGATCCTCAACGCTGGCCTGTTCTGCACGCCGACACTGGCTGCCGGTGACGCCGAGGCCGGCGCAAAAATCTTCCCGCGCCTGTGCGGCGGTTGTCATCAAGTCGGCGAATCTGCCCGCCCGGGATTCGGTCCGGAACTCAACGGCATCATCGGCCGCCCGGCGGGGACGTCGGCGAATTACGTGTACTCCGACGCCATGAAAAACTCCGGCCTGACCTGGGATCGTGAAACGCTGACGAAGTATCTGAAGGATCCGAAGGGCGTGGTGCCGGGGACGCGGATGATCTTTTGGGGGCTGAGTGACGAGGAGAAGATTGATAATTTGTTGGCGTATCTTCAGACCTTTTCTCAGCAATGAAGAATCTGTGCAGGGGCTGCGCAACGCAGTTCCCGCGTGACGACGGTATTCCAAGAGCGCGCCTTACGAAAAGAACGGCTACGCCTAAGCCTTGCACCCGACCCAACCTTTCGGTGGCAATGAGTCATGCCAGGTTCAAGGATTGACGAGTGCGGGCGATAAGTCTGATGTCCAATCCCTCGAACTTTCCCCACCATGAAAAAATTGCTCGTTGTTATTGGCGCACTCTTGCTGTTATGTGGATGCGTCACCAAGAACTTCAGTGTCGAAGATCGTCAACAGATCAAGACACTGAAGCTGCTACCGGTATTTGTCGCCGTCGATAACTTCAAATACACCAGCATGACTCAAGCCTGGAGCGCGGGACTGGGTGCCGGTGCCGGGGCGGCCACTGGGATGGCGGCCGGTGCATCGACGACACAAGTCAATGCATTGGCAGGCGCGGGGTCCGTGGAGGGGACAAAAAATGGTGATGTGCTGACGGGGGATATTTCCCGGGCAATCCTCAACAACATGAAGGCCAATGATATCGACCTGGCCAAACTGGTCCGCCAGAGTTTCGTTGACCGGGTTCAGCAGGAGCGGCTGTTCACAATAGTCGGAGAAGGCGAGCAGGCCGACGCCGAAATCGAAATCATGGTCGGACAGTGGGGGCTGTGCCTCAAAAACTTCAGCGAGGTGCTGTATCCGGTGATCGGCGCCAACGCCCAGATCAAGCGCAAGGGTTCGGCGGTCTGGCGAAACTTTGAAACGATCACGGTATTCAATGATGCCAACAACCTTGCCTATCTACCGGAGCAATACGCGAAAGATCCGGAAGTCCTGCGCAAGGCATTTACCCATGTGTCTGATCTGCTGATGGCTGAACTGGTCAAAGATATGAAGCAATGAAGCGGTTTACTTCAGCGCCAGCCTCAATCGCGCAGTCACATCTTTGATCGACGCCCCCCGAATCGCAGGGGGTGTCGGGCTTTCGCCAAACTCTCGCCAGATAAACAACGTCAACTCGGCGCCATCGGTGGCAGTCTGCGCATTCTCCAGACTGCCGAATACCTGTAAGGCCCGATAACGCTCGTCTTTCCAGAACAACGTTTCTACCCAGTCGTACACCGGGATGAAATGAAAGTGGATGGGATAACCGGGCTCATGACCGAAGCGGCTGATGTACAGCCATTTGGGTTGCAGTTGTTGCTCCAGCGTCTTCTGCACTCTGGCGAGCAGAATGCCGAGTTCCGCCAATGCCGCCTCCGGCAGGTCGGCCAGCGAGTGAGCGCCCTGTCGCGATCCCAGCATCAGATAGCCGGGCAGGGACGAAGCCATGTGGTGATTGAGTATCCAGTGTTCGGTTTCGTGGAGGATGAATCGTGGCGGGATCGAGTGCGCATCAGCCATTTTCGCTCACCTCGATGAGCGAAGCCTGGCAGGCCACTTGATTGCGACCTGCCGCTTTTGCCTTGTACAACCGCTGGTCGGCACGTTTGACCAGTGCTGTCGGGGTGTTGTCGGCCGGATCGGCCAGGCCGACACCAATGCTTACGGTAACAAGCCCGACCAGCGGAAAAGTCGCTTCGGCAATGGTGGTCCGGATCTTCTCGGCGACCACTTCCGGGGTGTCCGGTTTGGCGATTTCCGGCAGCAGCACGGCAAACTCCTCACCGCCATAACGTGCGACAAAATCGGTGGCCCGGGTGCTGATCTGTATGAGTTGTGCCAGTTGTCGCAGCACGTCATCTCCGACCGCGTGGCCGTGGGTATCGTTGATGCGTTTGAAATGATCGACGTCGATCAGCAACAACGCAAACGGCCGTCCGGTACGGCGAAACAAAAGACTGTACTCGGTGAGCTTTTCGTCAAACCGGCGACGGTTGAACGCGCCGGTCAAACCATCATGAGTCGCCAGACTCAGCAGCTCGGCATTGGCCTGGGTGAGGGCAGCGGTACGTTGTGCGACTGTGGCTTCCAGCGAAGCGTTGGCTTCCTGCAACTCGCGCTCCTTGGCCAGCAGCGATTGGGTCATCGTGTCGATGGACTGGCCGAGCTGGGCAATTTCCCGTACCGGGTGCTGCAACTGAAAACGCGTCCCCGGCTGATTGTTCTGCACCTGTTGAGCCGAACGTGCCAATTGCTCGATCGGGCGACTCAGGTACAGCGCCAGATAGTAGGCGACCAGTGCAAACACCACCGCAGCCATCACTCCCAGCAGCAACAATTTATAGAGCAGCAGGCGCGCCGGTTGCAGCGCGGTGTCCAACGGCTGGCGTACGGCAATCGACCAGGATAACGCGGTGCTCAAGGGCGTCGGCACCGTCACCTCACTGGTCAGGTAACCGTCGCCGACGGTCCAGCCCGGCGAGTCGGGATTGTTCGCTGCCAGTTGCTGGCCAACCAGCGCTTCCGGATACAGCACTTTGCCGTCGTGATCGACGATCAATGCCTCGATGTCCGGCGCGACGCCTTTGTGCGAAAGCGCCGCCGATTCGACGATGCGCGTCACCCAACTCCAGTGCGCGTGGGCGCCGAGCACGCCGATCACCTGGCCGTCGGCATTGTGAATCGGCGCGGCGAAATCGATGAAGCGCAGCGGTTCACCATTCGCCAGCGCCGGCAACATTTTTGCCAGCAACACGGCTTCGTGTGGGTCGCCGGTGTATTCACCGCGCAAACCCGCCTGGAACCACGGACGCTGTTGGACAGACTGGCCCACCAGCAATCCGTTGACGGCCTGATGCACCTGACCGTTGGCGTCGGCGATGCCCATCCACGCATATTCGGCGCGGGCCTGGGTGCGCAGCTGCATCGATTTGAGGATCGCCGGGTTATCCAGATCACCACGCTCCAGATGCGGCGCGCGACTGAGCAGATAAACCTCCAGTTGTCGCTCACGCAATTGCTCACCCAGCAATGCTGCGGCCGATCGTGCGGTGCTCAACAGGGCATTGCCGCTGGCCTGTTTCATTTGTTCGGTGGCGATGTGGCCGACATAGAAGCCAACGCTCAACAGCGTCAGCAGGGACAAACCGGCAAACCAGAGAGTCAGGTGGCTACGCAGGCTGGCTTTGAGCATGGGCGAAGTCTGTTTTTATTGAAGTGGCGCCATGGTATGCGACATTGCGGACGGGCTGCCAGCAAGGCGTTTAATGAAAATCTGCCGAGGCTGATATCAATGAGCCACTGCGTTCGGTAGAGTGTGCGCCGCCCGAGAGACGGATCCCGGGCGTTTACCCATGGAGTCTTGCAGTGAAATACCTCAGCAAAGTAGTCGCCGCCGCACTGTTCGGTGTGGTTCTGGCAGGTTGCACCGGCACCCCGATGAACACCAGACATTACGACAGCAGCCAATACACCGTGATTGGCCACAGCGAAGCCACTGCCACCGGCCTGATGCTGTTCGGCGTGATCCCGATCCGGCAGAACAGCCGTTTCGTCCGTGCGCAAGAGGCCGCCATCCAGGCCAAGGGCGGCGATGCCATGATCAACACTCAGATTCAGGAAAACTGGTTCTGGGCATGGGTCCTGAGCGGCTACACCACCAAGGTCTCCGGTGATGTGGTCAAGCTGAAAACCGTTCAGTAAGCGGCGGTGGATGTGAAAAAGCCCGGCTGATCAGGCCGGGCTTTTTGTTTGTGCAGCGGCAAAGCGTTTGATTCAGGCGACGCGGTGTTCTTGCAGGCGATCAGCGCCGCCTTCGGCAACGCGGCGTTCCAGCAGACGATCCGAGCCACCTTCGGCAACGCGACGTTCTTGCAGACGATCCGAGCCACCTTCAGCAACGCGGCGTTCTTGCAGGCGATCAGCGCCACCTTCGGCAACGCGGCGTTCAATCAGACGATCAGCGCCACCCTCAGCCACACGACGTTCGATCAAACGATCCGAACCACCCTCGGCCAAGCGACTTTCAATCAACCGATCCGAACCGCCTTCGGCGATCATGGTGTGGGCGGGTTTGGCTGCAAAAGCGTTGACTGCAAGAACCGAGAAAGCGATGCCGAGAAGGATTTGGCGTTTCATGATCGTGTGCTCCAGGGGTGTTGTTTGTTGGGTATGGAGCCGATGTTACGCCGCGAATTTTTTATGAGAACTTCATTGAGCTGATGGTGACTATCGACGCCAGCAATGAATGCCGTTATCGCTGCATGTGCCTGATTTCATTGGCCAGCTCGTAGGCTTGCTCACGGAGTTCGGCAAATTTTGCATTCAGTTCGCCATAGCCGCGCTTCCAGGCAAATGCACCGTTGATGCTGGTTTGTCCGAGCACGACATCATTGAAGGACCCCATCCCGCCATAGGCCGAGAGCAGCCACGTGATTCCGGAATAATCGGAGTCCAGCAATCGTGCGCGAGCTTTTCGCATCCACGCGCTCCAGTGCGCTTCTCCGTCGCTTTCCAGAACACTGATTAGCTCATTCAGTACCTTGATCAGCGTTTCGGTTTTCGGGCCCATGTTCAATGAGTGCTCCTTTTGATGAGGCGTAGATACTCAACCAGTGACGACTTCAAGACGCCGAAGAGTGAGCGTTGCGCAAAGAGCGATCAAACAAGCTGACGCTTCACGTCCAGCGCGATCGAGGCAAAGCCTTTACCTGTGCCCGGATTAGATGTCGAAGTATTTTGCATCGACGAGACGTCCTCCCAGCGATCCACGGATTCAATGTGTTCATGGGAGGCGTCCGTACCGATTTCAAATGCGATGAAACATTCGTTTTGATCCAGCAAAAGTCCGAACAGGCGAGGCATGCCGGGAAAGTCGATTTCCAGTTCCAGCACGATGGACGACGACCAATCGGTGCCTTGGGATTCTCCGTATCGGGCCAGGGCGACAGGCACACCCTGTTTGCGCCATTCACTGGCGCAAAGCATCAAACGATGCGCAACGACTGCGTTTTGCTCCTGCACGTTGAGCTGTTTTTTCTTCCGTAGTCGTTCAATGTCCATGGGAAACCTGAATTCGCAGCGTCGGGCTAAGAGCTTACCCAGCAAACGCAAAAAGCGCGCGCAAAGAAAAGCCCGGCTGATCAGGCCGGGCTTATCTTTATGCGCTGCTTACTTATGCAACGCGGCGTTCGATCAGGCGATCAGCGCCACCTTCAGCAACGCGGCGTTCGATCAGGCGATCAGCGCCACCTTCAGCAACGCGGCGTTCGATCAGGCGATCAGCGCCACCTTCAGCAACGCGGCGTTCGATCAGGCGATCAGCGCCACCTTCAGCAACGCGACGTTCGATCAGGCGATCAGCGCCACCTTCGGCAACGCGGCGTTCGATCAGGCGATCAGCGCCACCTTCAGCAACACGGCGTTCGATCAGACGATCAGCGCCACCTTCAGCAACGCGGCGTTCGATCAGACGATCAGCGCCACCTTCAGCAACACGGCGTTCGATCAAACGATCCGAACCACCCTCAGCTAAACGACTTTCAATCAACCGATCCGAACCGCCTTCGGCGATCATGGTGTGGACGGGTTTGGCTGCAAAAGCGTTGACTGCAAGAACCGAGAAAGCGATGCCGAGAAGGATTTGGCGTTTCATGATCGTGTGCTCCAGGGGTGTTGTTTGTTTGGTATGGAGCCGATGTTACGCCGCGGATTTTTTATGAGAACTTCATTGAACTGATGGTGACTATCGACGCCAGCAATGGACGCCGGAACCCTTGTTCTAGGGCTCCAGCGGCCGAATGCACAGCTCTCCGGTGGCGCGGGTCAGGGCCAGATCATGCAGCGCATCGCGGGTCAGACCGGTGCGCGCCTTGGCCAGCCACGCCGGGCAGTCCGGGTCCTGACGGTAGGGCGTGAAGTCGGCGTATTGCTGCAGCAGACGGGTTTGCAACTGATCCAGACGCGGGCGAATCTGCTTGCCCAGATCCGGGCGCGGCGTGTCCGGCGCGGTACCGGCTGCCTGCCACTGTGCGAGCAAACCGTATTGCACCAGTTTGTTGGCCTCCATTTGCGCGGCGATCAGTTGCGCGACGTCTTCCGGGTCGAGCTTGCGTTCGGTGGCCAGTTTGCGCGCGTTGTCGATCACCTGCGCCTCACGGGGGCTGTCCTGAATCGGCTTGCCACTGTCCCATTTGGTCAGCGCGACGAGGTCGCCGATGTTCAGGCGTTCGTTCAACGTGTTCACCAATCCTTGCACCACCTCGGGCGAGGGGGCGGGAGCGGCGTGGGCAGTCGTCGTCAGAACAGTCAATAAGGTGCAACTCAGCAGAAATGGGGAACGGCGCATGGGGGGGATTCACTTCCTGTCGTGATGGGGAGGCTATGCACATTGGTCGAGGTGCAGATTACGAAGTTTTAATGCAAACCGGTACGACCTGAACGGCATCGCATACCTTAGACTCTGTCATCAGCTCCCACCCGAGACGGACCTCAATGCAAACCCCCGCTCAATCCCCCCTCTGGAAAACCTACCTGCTGTTCCTGGCCCCGATGGTGCTGTCGAACTTCCTGCAATCGATGTCGGGCACGGTCAACAGCATCTACATCGGCCAGATGCTCGGTACGCAGGCGCTGGCGGCGGTGTCGGGGATGTTTCCGATCATTTTTTTCTTTATCGCGCTGGTCATCGGCCTGGGCGCCGGGGCAGGGGTGTTGATCGGTCAGGCGTGGGGCGCGCGTGAGTCGCATATGGTCAAGGCGATTGCCGGGGCGACGCTGTTGCTTGGGGTATTGATCGGGCTGGTGGCGGCGGTGCTGGGCAGTGTGTTTGCGCGTCAGGCCTTGCAGGGTTTGGGCACGCCGGCGGATGTGCTGGACGATGCGGTGGCCTATGCCCGGGTGATGATGTGGACCTTGCCGTTTGTGCTGGTGTACGTGCTGTTCACCCAGTTGTTACGCGGGGTGAGCGACACACTGTCGCCGATGTTGGCGCTGCTGCTGTCGACCGTTGTCGGGCTGGCGCTGACTCCGGCGTTCATTCGCGGCTGGATCGGCTTGCCGCAACTGGGCATCCAGAGCGCGGCGGTTGCAGGTCTGGCCGGCACGCTGACGTCGATGGCGTGGCTGTCATGGAGCCTGATCCGCAAGGGTCATCCACTGGCGCCGGATCGTGAGTTCTTCGCGGCGCTGCGACTGGACGGCGCAATTCTCGGCAAGGTGTTGCGTATCGGCCTGCCGACCGGGGTGCAGATGATTGTGCTGTCGCTGTCGGAGCTGGTGATTCTGGCGCTGGTCAACCAGCACGGCTCGCAGGCGACGGCGGCCTATGGTGCGGTGACGCAGATCGTCAACTACGTGCAGTTCCCGGCGCTGTCGATTGCGATCACCGCGTCGATCCTCGGCGCCCAGGCGATCGGTGCCGGACGGTTGGAGCGAATGGGCCCGATCCTGCGCACCGGGCTGTGGATCAACGTGTGCCTGACCGGTGGCTTGATCCTGTCGGGTTACCTGTTGTCGCACTGGTTGTTGGGGTTGTTCCTGACCGAAGACTCGACCCGGGCGATGGCCGAGCACCTGTTGCACATCATGTTGTGGAGCCTGTTGATCTTCGGTTTCCAGGCGATCATCGGCGGCATCATGCGCGCCAGCGGCACGGTGCTGGTGCCGGTGGGCGTGGCGATCATCTGTGTGCTCGGTGTGCAGTTGCCGGCGGCCTACTGGCTGGACGGGCAGTTCGGTCTGCAGGGTGTGTGGATGGCGTTTCCGATCGCGTATCTGGGGATGCTGGTGCTGCAGACGCTGTATTACAAACGGGTCTGGCAGCATCAGAAGATCGAGCGATTGGTGTGACGGGCCGGGTGGGCCTTGGCGGGGCTGGCGCAAGTGCCGGATGTTTGCTTAAGTCATTCGAGCCCCATCGGGCGCCGGAGCATTCCATGTCGATTCGATTGTTATTGGCTGCCGCGTGTTGCCTGATTGTCGTCCCTGCTGTGCAAGCGGTGGAGTACACCCGCGTCAATACCACCGCCAGTCAGATCAGTTTCACCTACAACCAGATGGGCTCGCGGATGTACGGCACGTTCGGCAAGTTCGATGCGACGCTGGATTTCGACAGCGACAATCTCGCCAATGCCCGCACCACGCTGCACATCGACCTGACCAGCATCGACGCCGGCAGTGAAGACGCCAACACCGAGCTGGTGAAACCGGCATGGTTCGACACCGAGAAATTCCCGGTGGCTGTGTTCGAATCGACCCGCTTCAGCCCGGCCGGCGACAACCGTTATCTGGTCGACGGCCATCTCACGCTCAAAGGCATCACCCGTGAGGTGCAGGTGCCGGTGCAACTCAAACCCGACAGCAGCATCGGCATTTTCGACGGCGAACTGGTGCTCAAGCGCGACCAGTTCGGGCTCGGTGCAGGGGAGTGGGCGGACACCGTGGTTTCCAAGGACATCGACATCAAGTTCAAGGTCGTTGCCCCCGCGCAGTGACCGGCCTCAGTACGCTCGCCAATGCCCTGGCATCCAGCGCCATTGGTTGCCGGCCCAGCGGTAATGCCCGGCAACCCAGTGATAACCCGGCGCAGGCATGACCGGAACCACCTCAACGATCGGTGGTGGCCGATGCGGGCGAACCGGTTCGACGACACAGCCCGAGAGGGTGATCGCTACCAGCGCGGCAGCGAGCAAGGATTTGATGGTTTTCGCGGAACGCAGAACGTTCATGGCAACTCCTCAAGGCCTGCGTCGGGAAATGAACGCAGTTGAAAAATTGGACGCCAAATCGGCGAAAGATCCGTTCTCGGGCAGATGAAATTTTTGTCAGGCGTGCACAAGGTATGATGTCGCGGTTCGCCGGTCGCTCAACTCGCCCGGCAACCTGTGTTTTACCGTTGGAGTCCGCCCGCCATGCCCCGCATCACCCACTACAAATCCCCATGCCCCGAAGGCGTCAACAGCCAGATCCTGCAGATGGTGGTCGACTATCTGACCGACATCAGCGCTGTAGGGCTGGGCCCGAGCAATCTGCTGTACAACGTTTATCAGTACGCGGTCGGCTACGAGGTTCATCTGTACCTGGAGGCGTTGAACGGCGAGAAGGGCACCGAAGTGGAGCTGCTGGTGGCCACCGACGACGATGATCCGGAGCAGGTGATCGGCTTCCTGTTGTACCTGCCGGTGCAGGGCGATTGGGAGGCGTGCAACGTGGCCTATCTGGCGGTGCGCGAGGGGCATCGGCGTCAGGGTGTGGCCCGTTCGTTGATCGCGGACATGGTGGCGCGTTACCCCCATGCCGAACTGACCTGCAGCGTCGGCAAGGTGCCGTATTTCGAAGCGCTGGGTTTCGAGGTGCTGGGCCAGCTCGAAACGCAGGTGCTGATGAGCACTCGGCATTACCGCAGCAACGGGTTGCGCGGTTTTATCGACACGACACCGATCTACCGTTCGCTGGAAGTGCAGCAAATCCACACCTACCTTCTGCAAAAGCACGGCAAGCGCGCGATGCTCGATGCCGAGAAACAGCGCGACCGGCATCTGGATCAGGTCACCCGCCGCACCGAAGAATTTGTTCGTCAGCGCCTGATCTTGCATTGATTGGTTTCTCCAGGGCGGCGGTACCCGATCCGGCCTGTGCCCCGGATCGGGCAGGTTTGCTAGCCATCGCTAAGCATCAGGTCAGTACGGGGTCGAAGCTGAATGCTGCAAGCTTGAAAAGATTACATTCGCCAAAAGCAATTCTGGCGAAACCTTTTTCTCCCCATGACGTTCCCCAGCTGTTTTTTACTATCCAACTCTCACTATCGAAGCCCACGACCTCAATTGTATGTAGTTGTTTTCCGACGCCCGAGGCATGCCGATAAACACCTCCGCCGTAGAACCTGTGAAAGTCTTCCCAGTCTTCCATTGTCGCGATGATCGGGCCTGTTTGCAGTGCGTTACGCGCTTCTTCGTCACCAGTGACTGGCGCAATATTTATCAAGCGAACAGCACCCTGTCTGGTACCGCACTGAGCGGGTAAATCTTTGGAATCCCCCGATTCAGACAAGGCGAATGTGGCGTTGGGTGCGTCGGTTTCCATCGCGTAGGTTAAATCCAGCGGACTATCCAACGTCAGCTCTGCAATGCAGTAATGAATAAAAAGAGGCGAGAGGCTGAGTGTGGCTTTGTTGGATACACGCAGGCGGTCTTCTATTGTGGATGCCAAAGCGAAACTTGTGCACGCTTGAGTTTCTCCCTGATCTTTAACAGGTTGAAAATTGGATTTGTCGGTGATTAGGGGGAATGCGATGTCTACGTGTTTGGCGAAAACATCTATTACGTTTTTCTCAAGCGATACGGTGCGAATATCGAGAGTTTCTGGTTCGGCAATAAATGGGGGGGATTTTTGATCAGCTACTTTCCAAGTAAGCTCCTTTTCAAGTAAGGCTGATCTGAGTTCGGGGTTGAGGCTGCCAGATTTTATTTTAGCGGGGCTCATTGCGCACCTCCATTTTTAGCCGCAATCAACGCTTTTTTTGCATTGATCAGTTTTGTTTCGGCCTCGGCCAGGGCAAGTTCGCTTTCAAGCGATTTTAAAAGAGCTTCATCCGCGGTCGGATTGGCTCGTGCATCCTCAAGTTCCTTTTTGGCTTTTGCTGTGTTCGCCTTCAAGGTCAAAGTTTTCAGCTCCTCCTCTCTCTCTGCAGTAATGACTGGTGCCAATTGCTCCGAGGAGTTTTTGAATGTTTCGGTAACGCCCTCCGCTGTCGACCTTATCTGGGAATAGCCTGCGGAGCTCAACGTGCCGTCCTCTGCGAAAACGGCGGAAGCCTTGTTGGATGCAAAGGGGCGTCCCTCGAACGGCATCACAAGCATTGGCCCTAACTGAAGTGACTGTACTTCAATGGAATCAACGGCTATCGATCCCGATTGAGAACAGGCTTTTTTTGCGCAAACTGTCAGTACTCCGTCTACCGGCTCCCTATAGGGAAGACCCTTCCATCCACGGACATCAACGGATTTACTCGCAACTCGTTCCGAATCGATTTTTACCGGTGCAGAGGAGGGATATGTCATGTTGTGAATGGTGGAAAGCTGGAAGTACACGTCAAGATCATTAATTGTTTTTAATGTGTCGGAGCTTTTGCCCGAGGACAGTCCCCATTTCTTCACAAATAGAGTTGGTAACTTTAACGCTGTTGTTGATTTAAGTTCGTCAGGTGTGGCTGGCCAGGTTTGGGTTTGTTGGAAGCTGACTTTTTTCAGAGCCTGCTCCAGAGCCAGTTTTTCTTGTTCCAGATTAAGGGTGGTGACTTCCAATTGTCGCACTGCTTTTGATTTGGCTTTGCTCGATGCTCGATCAACATTTGATCCCATGGATGTGATTCGCGAATTTTGACGTGTCAGTTCGAGTGTCATTGCGGCGACGTTATCGCTCGCACGTAATACCTTGTCCTGAGCAGAGTCCACATCGTTAATGTTCTGTGCCATCAAGCTCGTACATGTTTGGCCTCTGGGTGATCCACCGGCTATCGTGGCAGGAATGATTTTTCCGATTCCTGTAGCAATGTTAACTATGGATTGACCCAGTTTGTCGTCAGCTGAAGCGTTTACCGACTTGGTTGCTCGATTGGGGTGCCACTCAAATGTACTTTCTCCTGTTTTGAACCAGCCGGTAAGTGATCGCGGATCAATGTAATAAACCTCCGGGTCATGCGCTGTCTTCTGTTTAAGAGATGCGCTGATTTTTATGGCTAATTCGTTAGTTTGACGATTGCATTCAGTTGCCTGCCACTTGACCGTGATGTCGTACTGATTGAATGTCAGTCGGTAGGGTACGCCAGTGGGTGTTGCACCGCCGGGTACAAACTCCCGGGTTTCAAGGTGAGAGGAACATGCGACCAGAGTTGACGCCAGCGCTAGCAACACGGCGATTCCAAGATTTTGCATATCGATACCTTTATCTAAAGGCGGAAAGTTTCCGCTAAATAGATTCATCCTGGCGGTATATGCAAAAACGACTGAAAAATTTCGCTGCCGCCCAGATTCCCTGTTTGGCGTGACAACTGAACCCGCAAAACAAGTAGAGTATGGCTGCTTGGTGTCAAAGCGCCAGCACTGCGTAGCAATTCTTGTGGATTACATTTGTCAGGGCAAAAAAGAGCCTCAAGACTCTTTGATGGGGAGGAAGTAGAGCCCGCGAGGCTCAAGATGCGCATGAAGCCAGGTGCGGGCTTGATTGGGGTTCAGAGCACCCGCACCTACGCAGCGGTTTGGCGGGCCAAGCGGCTGCGTCATTCCATCGTAGGAAGGTGGGGGGATGCGCTCAAGTACCGTCAGTCACCTGCTGTTGGGGCGCTGGCGGAGGGGGCGCATAAGGGCGTCATGGTATCAGCGCGCACCCGGCCACCCGGCTTTATCCAGGGCCGCGAGCAGGGTGGCGGCATCCAGCCCCGGCACCGAATGCCCGTTGCCTTCGGTGCTGTCGCTGGCAAGCAAGGCGTTGATGATCGCTTCTTCCACCGCCTCGGTCGCCGCCAGAAACAGCTCGCTGATGTGATCGTTGTTGACCATCCGCAAGCCGTCGCAGGTCGATGCGCCTTTACCTTCGTAGGCGGCGGGCGGGATATGACCGTTGCCAGTGGCGAAGGCGATGAAGATGTCACCGCTGTGATCCTCATTGCCGCCGCCGGTGCGCGCCAGACCGAGGCTCGCCCGTTGCGCCAGTCGCGTGCATTGATGCGGCAACAGCGGTGCATCGGTGGCGAGGGCCACTACGATCGAGCCCATGCCAGGATGCGGCAACGAAGCGCGCAGGAACGGCGAATCCACTTGTTCCATATATCGCCCGACCGGGTAGCCGTCGACTCGCAGTTCGCTGCGAATCCCGTGGTTGGCCTGCACGATGGCACCCACTGTCCAGCCACCTTGAGCCTTGCTCAAGCGGCGTGATGCGGTGCCGATCCCGCCCTTGAATTCATGACAGATCATGCCGCTGCCACCGCCCACCGCGCCTTCCTGCACCGGGCCATCAACCGCATTGCTCATCGCTTCGGCCACATGTTTGGGTTTCACATGAAAGCCGTTGATGTCGTTGAGCAAGCCATCGAAGGTTTCCAGCACCACTGGCATGTTCCAGTAGAGCCGACCGTCGTCCGGTTGCTGCGCGCGATCCAGTTCGATCAAGGCATCGCGCACCACGCCGAGGCTGTGGGTGTTGGTGAAGGCGATCGGACTGGTCAGCAGGCCGGCTTCCCGAATCCATTCAAGTCCCGTGGCATCGCCATTGCCGTTAAGCACATGGACCCCGGCGAAACACGGCTGGGCATTGGTCGAACCGGCGCGGGGTTCGATCAGGGTGACGCCGCTGCAAATGTCACGACCGCTGGCGCTGCGGCCGCGCACATTGCTGTGGCCGATTCGTACGCCGGGTACGTCGGTGATGGCGTTGAGCGGGCCAGGCTGCAATTGACCGATGCGGATATGGAGATCGCGGGCACGTGGTTTCATTGATGTTCTCTCTGTTGAAGGCAGTGATTCGAGGGTTTTTATTGACCGTTCTTGACCTTGCTCCACACCCGCGTACGCACCCGTTCTGTGGCTTTGGGCAAGGGCTCGAGGGTGTACAACGTGGCCATCGCTGTGGCTGACGGGTACACCGCCGGGTTGTCGCGGGTGATCTGGGCAACCAGCGCCGTGGCGGCGCGATTGCCGTTGGGGTAGGACAGGTGATCGCTGACCGGCGCAATCACATCGGGCCGCAGTAGGTAGTCGATGAACGCCAGGCCTTGGGCCGGATGCGGTGCGTCCTTGAGCAGCACCAGCGTGTCGAACCACACCGGCGCGCCTTCCTTCGGCAGGCTGTACTGAATCTTCACGCCGTTGCCGGCCTGCTCGGCGGTGGTCTTGGCTTCGAGCATTGCGCCGGACCAACCGACCGCCACGCAGATGTTGCCGTTGGACAGATCACTGATGAATTTCGAGGAATTGAAGTAGGCAATGTGCGGGCGCAGTTTCAGCAGCAGCGCTTCGGCTTTCTGATAGTCCTCGGCCTTGGTGCTGTTCGGCGGCAGGCCGAGGTAGTGCAGCGCGACCGGGAGCATTTCCGACGGCGAATCGAGCATCGCCACGCCGCATTCGCCGAGTTTGGCCAGGTTCTCTTCCTTGAACACCAGATCCCAGGAATCCAGCGGGGCCTTATCGCCCAGCACGGCGCGCACCTTGTCGACGTTGTAGCCGATGCCGTTGGTGCCCCACAGATACGGCACGGCGTACTGGTTGCCGGGGTCGTTGTTGGCCAGTTTGTTCAGCAGATCGTTGTCGAGGTTCTTCCAGCCCGGCAGTTGATCGCGGGGCAGCGGGGCGAGGGCGCCGGCCTTGATCAGGGTCGGCAGGCTGAAGTTGCTCGCCACCACCACGTCGTAGCCGCTGCGACTGGTCATCAGTTTGCCTTCCAGTACTTCGGCACTGTCGAAGGTGTCGTAGACCGGTTCGATACCGCTGTCACGCTTGAAATCATGCAGGGTGTTCGGGCCGATGTAGTCGTACCAGTTATAGACATGCACGCTCGGCGCATCGGCCGCCTGCGCACTCAGCGCCGCGGACAAAACGCCCATCAGACCCAGGTTGATATACCCACGATGACCACGCATCATGCGGCACTCCTGGCCTGTTGGCAGGCCGGTGATGAACAGGAGTGGTCAGCTTATCGGGCGGGCCGCGCCGCACCCATTCCCATCATGGGTTACTCAAAAGGGGTAGAGCGTGGACGCGTTACTGCAGGAATTGCCGGTGCATCAGAGCCTGTCGCGAGTGTTCGCTACGGTAGGTCAGGACGGTTTCTGGCGGGCGCTGGTCGATACGCTGCGGTTGCTGGTGCCGTTGGACAATGCGCTGGTGGCGGTGATGCAGACGGGGCGGCCGCCGCTATTGCTGATCGACTTCGACAGCCAGGGCCGCGCCGACGAGCAGGAAGAACTGGCTGGTTACTGTGCCGGCATGTACCTGCTTGATCCGTTCTATCAGGCCGCCTGCGCCGGGATCTCCGACGGTTTGCACAGCCTTGCATCCGTGGCGCCGGACCAGTTTCTGCACAGCGAGTACTACCAGAGTTACTTCCGCTCGGTGGTCGGCGCGGATGAGCTGCAATTTCTGGTCAACCTCGACGACGGCGTGCTCGGCTTGTCGATGGGCCGCTCGACGGCGTTCAGTTTGCAGGAGCAGGGGCGCCTGCTCTGCGTGCGGGATTGGGTGCTGTCAGCGATGCGTCGGCATGTGCAGTTGATGCCGCCGCAAGGCGCGGCGGTCGAAGCGCCGGTCGGCGATATTGCGGCGCTGCTCGACCGCTTCGACGCCCGTCTGACCGCGCGCGAGATCGATACGGCGCGTCTGATTCTTCAGGGCTTCTCCAGCAAGGCCATCGCCCAGCACATGAACATTTCGCCGGAGACCGTGAAGGTGCACCGGCGCAATCTCTATCACAAGCTCAACGTCACCGGGCATGGTGAGCTGTTTGCGTTGGTGCTGCGCCCGCGCTGACCGGAATCAGCCGATCTGCTTGAACAGTAGCGCCTTCAGACCGCTTTCCGGGTCGATATCCGGAAACTCCGGCGGGTTTTCAAGCCGTTGCTCGAAGCGCAGGCTCGGCGCCTCTTGGGTCACGCCATCAATCAGGAAGTCCGAACCGAACGAAGGATCGTTCATGCACGCCAGCACCGCGCCGTGCGCCGTGAGCAATTCCGGCAAACGGCGCAGCACGCGCTGGTAATCCTTGGTCAGCAGAAAACTGCCTTTCTGGAACGACGGCGGGTCGATAATCACAAGGTCATACGGGCCGCTGTTGATCACCTTGCCCCAGGACTTGAACAGGTCGTGGCCGAGGAAACTCACCTTGCTCAGGTCGTGCCCGTTCAACCGGTGATTGTCGCGGCCCCGGCTCAGGGCCGCGCGGGACATGTCGAGGTTGACCACATGGCTGGCGCCACCTTCGATGGCCGCCACCGAGAAGCCGCAGGTGTAGGCGAAGAGGTTCAGCACCCGTTTGCCCGCCGCCTGTTCACGTACCCAGTTGCGCCCGTAACGCATGTCGAGGAACAGCCCGGCGTTCTGCTTGCGGCCCAGATCCACCCGATATTTCAGCCCGCCCTCGACGATGGTCATCTCGTCGATTTCTTCGCCCAACAGCCATTCGGCAGTGCTCTGCGGCAGGTAACGATGCTGGATCAGCAGAGTGTGGGCACCGGACTGCTGCCATGGCGCCGAAACGGTGATTTCCAGCAACAGACGCTTGAGGTCTTCCAGCTGCGAAGCCTCGGGCTCCTTGAACAATGACACCAGCATCACGCCCTGCAGCCAATCCACAGTGACTTGCTCCAGCCCCGGCCAGCAACGCCCGCGCCCATGGAACAGACGCCGGGTTTCGGCCGGGGCCGAAGTCAGCGCGGTGAGCAGGTGGGCATGGAGAACGGCGAGGGCTTGAGGGTTCATCAATCAGGATCGGCCAGCAAAAGGGCGCGCATTTTAACCGCAATTATGCGCCGGCGACTGCCCGTCGAACGGCTGTTATCGAAAAGACATGTATCAAAAATGAATTTCTGTAGAAGGTGCTGCTCATACCTGATAAGCAGCGGAATCAAGCCGCTAAATCGTTCATGCAATTCAGGGAGTGCCAGTTCATGTGTCCAATTTCGACGTCGAGCGCGCACCTTCCTGGCGGATTGATTCTGGTAGTCGAGGACGATCCGTTGATTCTGGAGTTTCTTTGCGAAATTCTTCAGGAGGAAGGTTTCAAGGTCGAGCCGCAGACCAGTGCCGATGCGGCCTCGCAATACCTGGAAGAGCACGCGCCGGAAGTGGCGCTGCTGCTCACCGACATCACCATGCCCGGCACCCTTAACGGCGCGGACCTGGCCAATCTGGTCGGCGATCGCTGGCCGGACAAACCGGTGATGGTCATGTCCGGTTATGAAACGCCGGAAACCTCAGGGGTGAAACATCCGGTGGCGTTCATCAAGAAGCCTTGGGCAATCGGCCAGTTGCTCGATTGCGTGGACAGTGCGTTCAAATCCAGGGCGCCGCGTCTGCACTGAAGCGTCCTGCAAGTGCTACATTGCCGGGCATCGTTGCCCGGCCCCTTGCGAGGAAGTGATCTTTTGTCAGCTCACGAGACTATTTTCAACCGCGCGTTCGGCGCGTTCCTGTTCGACATGGACGGCACCGTCCTCAACTCCATCGCCGCCGCCGAGCGGATCTGGTCCGCCTGGGCCGTGCGCCACGGGGTGAACGTCGAAACGTTCCTGCCGACCATCCATGGCGTGCGCGCCATCGACACCATCACGCGTTTGAACCTGCCGGGCGTGGACGCCGAGGCGCAAGCGGCGTTCATCAACACGGCGGAAATCGAAGACGTCGAAGGCATTGTCGAGATTCCCGGTGCTGCGGCGTTTCTCAAGTCGTTGCCGGCGGATCGCTGGGCCATGGTGACCTCGGCGCCACGGGATCTGGCATTGCGGCGGATGGCGGCGGCGGGGATTCCTGAACCGGCGGTGATGATCACCGCTGAAGACGTGAGCGCCGGCAAACCGGATCCGGCCGGTTATCGACTGGCGGCCAAACGCCTGGGCCTTGAGCCGGCGGACTGCCTGATTTTCGAAGACGCCACCGTCGGCATCCAGGCCGCTGAAGCCGCCGGTGCGCCGTTGATGATCATCACCACGACTCACCAGCATCCGCTTGAAACTGCACACGCGACCATCGCCAGTTACCGCGACATTGCGCTGAGCATCGACAGCGACGGCCAGCTGCGCCTGCAACCTCAATAAACCCAGGGCACCAGTCGCCAGCTGCGCGCGCAATAAGCGTCGTATTCGGCGCCGAACTGCGCACGCAGCAGGGCCTCTTCGGCGTGGATGCGGGCGATCAGCGGGATCAGCGTCAGCGCCGCCAGCAACAGGCCGACCACCGAACGAAACGCCAGTGCCCAGCCGATCGCATTGATCACCAGCCCCAGATAACTGGGGTTGCGCAGATGCCGGTAGATGCCTTCGGTGACCAACCTGTGCCCCGGCTGAATCGCCACCAACCCGCTGAACCGATGGCCCAGCACAAACACCGGCCATAAACGCAATCCGCCGCCGACGATAAACAACAGCGCTCCCAGCCAACGGGTGCCTTCGCGGCCGATGGTCCAAAAGCCGATGCGGTCGCAATAAGCCGGCAGAAAGGCACTGACCAATCCGATTACGGCGAACGCCGGAATCACCCAGCGATTGGCCCGGTCCTCGCGCTCGCCGGTGCTCAGATTCACTTCCGTGAACAGCGACGCCACCACCATGGCCAGCGTGGCCAGGGCCACCACGACCAATGCGCCGTGAGAAAAAAACACCGCCACGCCACCGATGCCCCACATCGCCAGGCCCAGATAGGCGAGGGTGGCGAGCACTGCGACCACGGTCATTTGCGCAGACATTTTCATAGGCACCTCACGGGCTGTTCCGTTCAGTGTAGATCCCGGCACGATCCCCGGCGTTTAGCCGGTGGCAACGGCGTATGGAGGATCAACGGCGTGCGCGGTTTCGCTGGCGGTGGCGTACCTTGATCATTCGGCGCTGGCGGGGGCGCATGATGTGGTGGTCATTGTTTGTGGCGGGGTGAGTATCAGTGCGCAGCTGTTGGCGGGGTGGGCGCGGTAGGGGGCTTGAATGCTCAGGAGTTCCGCGTAGACCGCTTGCCCTCACCCCAGCCCTCCCGAAACGTCGGACCGCCCGGAGGGAGAGGGGGCCGACCGAGGTGTTTTGAGGGATGCATCGACCTGAGATACCGAGTCGACTATGGATTCCGGGCGTCTATCTGGGACTTCGAGTCGACTATGGATTCCGGGCGTCTACCTGGGACTTCGAGTCGATTATGGATTCAAAACATTTCGCTCACGTCGGCGGATCTCTTCAATATCCCCCGATCGGTTCCCTCTCCCTCCGGGAGAGGGCTAGGGTGAGGGGGCTTCTGGATCAGAGTCGCAATCGACGCTCCTGCGCAATCCGCTCAATCTGCTCCAACACCTCACCCATCTGCCGAATCACCTCCACGTTACTAAATCGCACCACCTCAATCCCCAGCCGCTGAAGATAAACCGTACGCCGCCGGTCATGAATCTTTCCCGCTGCCTCAAAATGCTGCCCTCCATCCAGCTCAACCGCCAACTTCAATTCCACACAATAGAAATCCAGCACAAATGGCGGAACCGGCACCTGCCGCCGAAATTTCAGCCCCGCCACCTGCCGTGCTCGCAGCTTCTGCCAGAGCAGTTGCTCACAATCGGTCTGGCTGGCGCGTAAGTGGCGGGCGAATCGGCGTTGGTCGAGGGTAGGGCGATTTTGCATGCTTCACGTCCTTGTGAAGTGGAATGGAAAATTCACTGTAGACCAGACCAACTCTCAGTGCCGGATCAACCTGGTTATGGATTCACACCAGATTTTTCAGGTCGATTTATCACGTCAATATCCCTCGATAGGTTCCCTCTCCCTACGGGCGGTCCGACGTTTCGAGAGGGCCAGGGTGAGGGTCTGCGGATTTTCAGGCGCCGGAGATATCGGACCCGGTCAACACTTTACGAAACGTCTCCACCAACGGCCGTAAATTGACTCGGTGCCAAGCCGCCCACAACGGCGTGGTAAACGCCAGCCACGGCACTTCCCGCAGCACCACACCCGGCGGTGCGTTATGGCTCAGGCCTTTCTGGATCATCGCGATCCCCAGGCCCGAAGCGACCAGCCCCAGCGCGGTAAACGGCTCGGTGGCCTGCATCCGCACATCCGGGGTGAAGCCTGCACGGATGCAGGCGCTGACGAACTCATCGTCGGCCCCTTGGCGTGGCTGCACGCCGATCCATTCCTGATCGGCCAGATCCGCCGGGGTCAGCGACGCCAGTTGGTTCAGCGGGTGTCCTTCGGGCAGCGCCAGCAGCATCGGGTCGTCCAGCACCTGAAAGCCCAGCAGGTCGGGATCGTCGATCGTCGGCGGTTCACTGACTAGCGCGATATCGAGGCTACGCTGACGCAGGCCTTCCAGTTGTTCGGCAGAACTCAGGTTGTACAGCGCGACATGCACGTTAGGCCGGTCGACCCGCAGTACGCGCAAGGCATTGGGCAAAACCCCGGCGTGCATCGCGTTCTCGATGTAGCCGATGCACAGGCCGCCTTCTTCGCCACGGCCCAGGCGTTTGCCGAGGGATTCCAGGCGGTTGGCGTGGGTCAGCAGGGCGCGGGTTTCGGCGAGAAAGGTCTGGCCGTCGCGGGTCAGGCGTATGCGCTGCTGGCTGCGTTCGAACAGGGTCAGGCCCAGGCGTTCTTCGAGCTGGGCGATCTGTCGGCTCAGGGGCGACTGGGAAATGTGCAGGCGCTCGGCGGCGCGGCCGACGTGTTCTTCCTCGGCGACGGCGACGAAGTAGCGCAATTGGCGGATGTCGATCATGTCAGACCTTCAGGGACTCAAGTGCTGCGGATTATGTCTTGGACGGTCTGAGTAGCGCAATCTAGGATCTGCTCAACGGTCAACACCGACCACGAACTACGAGGACTGCATCATGAGCTTGAAAGACAAACTCCCCGGCCAAATCGGCTTTGGCACCGCGCCACTGGGCAACATGTTCCGCGCCATTCCTGAAGAAGAAGCGCAAGCCACCGTGCACGCGGCATGGGATGCCGGCGTGCGGTACTTCGACACCGCACCGTTCTACGGCTCGGGCCTCTCGGAAATCCGCCTCGGCGAAGCACTGTCCCGCTACAAGCGCGACGACTATGTGCTCAGCACCAAGGTCGGCCGGGTGATTCTCGATGAAGTCGAAGACGCCGCCGCCCGGGATCTGGGCGAGAAAAGTGGGGTGTTCGAACACGGTCGCCCGAACAAGATCGTCAACGACTACAGCGCCGACGCCACCTTGCGTTCGATCGAAGACAGCCTCAAGCGTCTGAAAACCGATCGCCTCGACATCGTCTGGGTCCACGATATCGCTCAGGATTTCTACGGCGATCAATGGCTCGAGTACTTCAATCAGGCCCGCACCGGTGCCTTTAAAGTCCTGACCCGTCTGCGTGAAGAAGGCGTGATTAAGGGTTGGGGCCTGGGCGTGAACAAGGTTGAACCGTGCGAGTTGACGCTGGACCTGACCGAGGCGCAGCCTGACGGCTTCCTGCTGGCCGGCCGCTACACCTTGCTCGACCACGACCGCGCCTTGCAGCGTTTGATGGATTCGGCGCGGGCGCAGAATGTTGAAATCGTGGTCGGCGGCCCCTACAGCTCGGGGATCCTGGCCGGCGGCGCGCACTTCGAATACCAGAAGGCCAGCCCTGAGATCGTGGCGAAGGTCGAGCAGATCAAACGCATTGCTGCGGCCCATGGCGTGGATGTCAAAGCGGCTGCACTACAATTCTCGCTGGCCAATCCGGCCGTGGCAGCCGTGATTCCCGGCGCGAGCAAACCGGGGCGCATCGTTGAAGATGTGGCGGCGCTGTCGGCGGTCATTCCGGCCGGTTTCTGGCAGGCCATGCGTGAAGCGAAACTGGTGTCCGAACGTGCACCATTACCCATCGACGAGGTGAAAGCATGAAGATCGATCTGAGCGGAAAACTGGCGATTGTCAGCGGCAGCACGGCGGGCATCGGTTTGGGCATCAGCCAGTCGCTGGCCGAGGCGGGCGCCACGGTGGTGGTGATCGGTCGCGACGCGGCCAAGGTCGAGCAGGCGCTGGCAAGCATTCGAGGCAAAGTGCCGGGGGCGCAACTGCGCGGTCTGACGGCGGATCTGGGCACGGCCGAAGGCGCGCAGAAACTGTTCGCCGCTGAACCGAAAGCCGACATCCTGGTGAACAACCTCGGCATCTACAACGCCGTGGATTTCTTCGATGCGCCGGACGATGAGTGGACGCGCTTCTACGAAATCAACGTGATCTCCGGCGTTCGCCTGTCGCGGCATTACGTACCGGCGATGGTCGAACAGGGCTGGGGCCGGGTGATCTTCCTGTCTTCGGAATCCGGCGTGGCCACCCCGGCCGACATGATCAACTATGGCGTGACCAAAAGCGCCAACCTCGCGGTGTCCCATGGTCTGGCCAAACGTCTGGCTGGCACCGGGGTTACGGTTAATGCGATTTTGCCCGGGCCGACCTTCACCGACGGTGTCGAGGAAATGCTCAAGGATGCCGCCGCCGAGTCTGGCCGCAGCCTGCGGGACGAGGCTGACGCCTTTGTGCGCCGCGCCCGCCCGAGCTCGATCATCCAGCGCGTGGCGGATGTCGAAGAGGTCGCGCACCTGGTCACCTACATCGCTTCACCGCTGTCTTCAGCCACCACCGGCGCCGCGTTGCGGGTCGACGGCGGCGTGGTCGACAGCCTGACTATCTGAATTTATCGAGAGACTTTTTATTTATGGCAACAGCATCAGCAACGATCGACATCCCGGCTTCGGCCGATCAGGTCTGGCAATTGATTGGCGGCTTCAACACCCTGCCGGACTGGCTGCCGTTCATTCCCAACAGCGAACTGAGTGAAGGCGGGCGTGTGCGCACCCTGCAAACCGCTGACGGCGGGGTGGTGGTCGAGCGTCTGGAGACGTTCGATAACGCGGGCAAAACCTACAGTTATTCGATTCTGCAGGCACCGTTTCCGGCCACCGATTATCTGGCGACGATTCGCGTTGAAGCCCAGGGGCAAGGCGCGAAGGTGACGTGGTCGGGACGCTTCACGGCCAAGGGCGTGAGCGATGAGGAAGTGGTGGCGCTGTTCAGCGGCATCTATCAGGGTGGCCTCGAAGCGCTGCGCGCGAACTATCCCGCCTGAGTTTCTGCAAGAACCCCTTGTGGGAGCTAGCCTGCTAGCGATAACGGTCGATCATTCAACTATTCATTGACTGACACACCGTCATCGCCAGCAGGTTGGCTCCCACATGGGGAATACATGAAGTTCAGGACTGTGAAATCAAGCTCTGCCGACAATCCAGCACCAGCTTCGCCCCGCCCAGATCACTGCGTCCCACCTCAAGACTGAACCCATGCAGGTTGACGATCGCCGCGACAATCGACAGCCCCAGGCCAAAGCCATTCTGCAACTGCCCGCCCTCGGCGCGATAAAAGCGCTGGAACACCGCCTCCCGTTCGGTCTCGGGAATACCGGGGCCGGAGTCATGCACCTCGATCCGCGTATGCCCCGCATCATTGACCCCGCGCAACACCACCGTGCCACCGGCCGGGGTGAACTTGATCGAATTGCTCAACAGGTTCGCCAGCGCTTCAAACAGCAACGCTCGATCACCGTTCAGCATCGGCAGGGTTTCCGGCATGTTCAGCTCGAAGCGCAACTCGTCGTCTTCGGCCAGCGGCAAATAGAACTCGTGCAGTTCCTGCAGCAACAACACCGGATCGAGCTCGACAAACCCCGAGCGCCGCTGACGATCCTCCAGTTCGGAAATCCTCAATAAACCGCGAAACCGCGCCATCAGCGTATCGGCCTCGGCCAGCACCAGATCCAGTTGCGCCGCTTCCGGCGAGCCTTCGCCGGCCTGTTGTTGCATGCGATACAACTGCGCACGCAAACGGGTCAGCGGGGTGCGCAGGTCATGGGCGATGTTGTCGCACACGCCTTTGACTTCGTTCATCAAGCGCTCGATGCGATCAAGCATGGCGTTGACGATGGCGGCGAGCATGTCCAGTTCATCGCGGCGATTGGACAGCGGCAAGCGATGGGTCAGGTCGCCGGCGACGATCGACTGGGCACTGTCCTGGATCGCCCGGATCCGCCGCATCGGCCGCCGACGCAGCAGATGCCAGCCGATGATCCCCGGCACAATCGTCAGCGACACGCCCCAGAGCAACGCATGCAGAATGATCCTGGTCACCGCGAACAGCGAACCGTTGTCGCGCAACAACACCAGCCAGCGGCCGTCGCGGGTCGGGGTGGCGACTGCGTCGCAGCTGTCGGCGGGCAGGGTCGGGTCGTCGGAGTCGGCGCATTCGCTGAGCATGTGGATCTTGCCGTCCAGCGGCAGGCCCTCGGGGATCCTCTGCAGCGCGCCGCCGAGGTAGCGATGCTGGGCGTCGAACAGACCGTAGGCGTCGATGCCGCGAATGTCGAAGGTCATGCTGGCGGCGAGCGCGTCTTCCAGCTGATCGCCGCGAAAGTGCGAAAACAGATGCTGACGTTGCATCAGCGAATGCTTGGCCAGGTTGTCGAGGTAACCGGAGACCTCGAAGTACATGACCCCCATCAGGATCGCGCTCCAGGCCACGAACAACGAACTGTACAGCGCCAGCAAGCGACTGCTGGAAGAACGCCAACCGTCAGACGGGTTCGGCAATGACATAACCCGAGCCTCGCACCGTACGGATCAGCGGGACATTGCCCGGCGGGTCGATCTTCTTGCGCAGGCGGCCGATGTGCACGTCGATCAGGTTGGTGCCAGGGTCGAAGTGATAGCCCCAGACCTCCTCGAAAATCATCATCCGCGACAGGATCTGGCCGCTGTTGCGCATCAGGAATTCCAGCAGCTTGTACTCGGTCGGCAACAGCGTCAGCACCTGCTCGGCGCGGCGGGCTTCGTGGCTGATCAGGTCGAGTTGCAGATCCGCCACCTGCAACGTGGTCGGTTGTGCGCCGTTGCTGTTCTGGCGACGCAGCAATACTTCGACCCGGGCGGCCATTTCATCGGTGGCGAACGGTTTGGTCAGGTAGTCATCGCCGCCGGCGCGCAAGCCACGCACACGCTCGTCGACGTCGGAGAGGGCGCTGATCATCAGGATCGGCGTCGCCACGCCCATGGTCCGCAGCGTGGTGACGATGGCCAGGCCATCAAGCTCCGGCAGCATGCGGTCAAGGGTGATCAGGTCGTAGTTGCCGCTGACGGCGCGGTCCAGGCCTTCACGGCCGTTGTCGACCCAGTCCACGTCGAGGCCGTGGCTGCTCAGTTCGGCGACAATTTCCCGGGCGGTCACGGCGTCGTCTTCGATGGTGAGGATGCGAGTCATGGTGGGCCTGCTGGTCTGTTCAAACGCAATGGCAGCATTTTGCCAAGATTTTGCGCGGGCGCTTTAAATTAACTTTCATGTTTTAGCGGATACAAACGCTACGACCGGGCTTTTGTGCCAATGCATAAAACCCGCTGTTATCGAGCCGTTGTTGCAAATTGCATGGTCCTAAGAAGTTCAGAGTTTTTAACTGATTGAATTAAAACGATTTATTTAATATTGCCGACTGGCACGGTCACTGCAATTCATCTGATGACGAGTTGTAACACCATTTTTCATGCCTGGAGCACTACAACAATGAATAGATCCTCTGATGGGTTTTATCCTGCCTACGAAGGAGAGTCGAGCAACGTCTCGGGCGTGTCCTGGGGCGCGATCTTCGCAGGGGCTGCCGCGGCTGCGGCGCTGTCGCTGATTCTGGTGCTGCTGGGTTTCGGTCTGGGCTTCTCCGCCGTTTCTCCGTGGGCCGGGGAGGGCGTCAGCGCCAAGGGCCTGGGCATTTCCACCATCATCTGGCTGGCCGCCACGCAAATCATTGCCTCGGGGCTCGGTGGCTATATCGCCGGTCGCCTGCGGGTGAAGTGGGCCAACATGCACGGTGACGAGGTGTATTTCCGCGACACCGCTCATGGCTTCCTCGCCTGGTGCGTGGCCACGCTGGTCACCGCTACGCTGGTGGTCGGTTCGGTCAGCAGCATTGTCAGCGGTGGCGTGCAGGCCGGTGCAAGTGTTGCCGGTGGCGCAGCCAGTGCGATGACCCAAGCAGCCGGCACCGCAGCGGCCAACACTGACGGCGATCAGTACGGCTACTTCGTCGACAGCCTGTTCCGCGACGATCGTCCCGCCGCCGTCAGCGATGACGCCGCCCGTGGCACCGTGACCCGGATCTTCGCCCAGAGCCTGGCAAACGGTCAGCTCAGCGCCGAAGACCGCACCTACCTCGCCCAACTGGTCGCCCAGCGTACCAACCTGACCCAGGCTGACGCCGAACGTCGGGTTGATGAAATCTACGCCCGCACCCAGAAGGCAATCGCCGACGCCAAGGTGAAAGCGCAACAAGCCGCCGACACCGCCGCCAAAGTCGCTGCCTGGACTTCGCTGTGGATGTTCATCGCGCTGCTGGCCGGTGCGTTCTTCGCCAGCCTCTCGGCCACCTTCGGCGGTCGCCGCCGGGATGCGGTCGAGTACGTCGAAGTCGAAACCTACACCACGACCACGCTGCCGCCAGTCCGTTAATCAAGGAGAACCACCATGCGCTCACTACTGCTGTTTTTCCTCGGCGTACCGATCCCGATCATCATCCTGATCGCCCTGTTCGTGCACTGATTCCTTGAGGCATATGCCTTGGCCGCTTCAACCTTCGGGTTGAAGCGGCTTTTTCGTCGAGCAGGGGCGGACGATCTAACCAACGTTAGCGTAGTGCTTTGAGAGGGCATACCGCGGAGAGTTGAGGGCCCAGTCGTAATGTCCTCTCAACTCTGAACGCATGGCATTAAGAAAATGAAGACATTGCAGGCTTGCATGTTGGCTGCAAGTTTGTTCCAGGTGTAAAAATTCCGCCATCAGTTTGTTATGGCTATCAGCTGCGAAGTTTATGGCGTCCTGTGCATCAAGTCCTTTGTGGAAAATTAGAGTGGCAGGGTAGTTGAGAGATAACGTATGAGGCTCGTCCCGCTCCTTTGGAAAAGAAAAAATGTCATTGCAATACGCAGTCAAACTGGTAGTTATTGCAATCAGTTTGCGAATTTCTTTGCTTTGGTATTCTTCAGAAGGTACTTCGCGTTGCATTGCTACGTCTTGAAGTGCAAGTCCAAGGGGTGTGGCTGTCGTAAATTTTCTTCCACTAAGATATTCGTTCGGTGTCGGGAGTTTATTTGCCTGGTGCCACCCAGCCTCCCATATAAGACCGAGAAAATAGTAGCTGGCTGCTTCAGCGCAGCGCATATATTGAGTGGCCGAGCAAAAATTTTCTAAACGTTCCCATAGATCAGCAGTTGCTTCTCCCAAATTACTCAAAATCGCTATTTGATCCGATGGGTAGTTCGAAAAGTCGAAAGTTTTCCTGTCGAATGTTCTTGGTGCGTCCATTATTTCACGCAGCCAAAGCTGAACGCGGCAAAGCTCTGCAGGTTGTTTTCCGAGAAAGCCACAGTCAGCAATAATGTCGTCGATAACGAAAAGCCATCCGAATACATAGGTTATAAGTTGCAATCCATCAGCTGTGGCGTTGGGATATTCTCTCGCGGCAAATTCACCGAAGCGACCATGGTGAACGGCAAATGCAAGTTTTTCATTTTCTAGTAATTTGTGCAGGGACAACCACTCGATCATTTGTGTATCGACTAATTCTGCTGACGGATGTTTTTCAGATGGGAAAGGATAATTCAAGAAAGGGAAATCAAGATGGTTTTTTGTCGAAAACATAGCGCGCGGCCCCTTGAAGTTATCATTATCGATGGATCATTTTTATAGTTAGTAACCGATACGACGCTGCCGTGTTGCGAAACTTTGCAGCGCTAGATCAAAATCCTCACGGCTGAAGTCTGGCCAACAAACATCGCAAAAATAAAATTCGCTGTAAGCGCATTGCCAAAGCATAAAGTCGGAAAGGCGTTGCTCTCCGGACGTTCTGATTACAAGATCAGGGTCTGGTGTTCCTGCGCTGTATAAGTTGTTTGTTATTTCATCGATAGATATTTTGCGGTTTGGCGCATTGGGTGGGTTTTTAGATATACGCGTAGCCAGTATTTCTTGAAGTGCGTGAATGATTTCCAGTTTTCCACTGTATGCCACGCCGATGTTGACGCGGGTTCCACTGATTGTTCGGGTGCTTGATTCCGCGTTAGAGATGATCTTGATCAGCTTTTCTGGAAGAACACTTTTCTCGCCAAAAAAAGACAGGCGCCATTTGCCACTATCGACGAGTTGCTCTATTACTTCGGCGATGGTTATCAGTAAATCTTCCACCTCGGTAGGTTCACGTTTCAAGTTGTCTTTAGAGAGAGGCCATAATGTAACCAGGGGAATGGAGTTTTCTACACACCATGAAAGCAGCCTGTGTACTGCCTCACCTCCTTTGCGATAACCCTCTCGCGTTGACACTCCATTCGCTCGTGCCCAGCGTCTGTTTCCGTCGAGAATGACTGCCAGATGCTGAAGCCGCTGATTGGTTGAGTTGAGAGAAAGATTCAAAATTTCTGAAGGCTTTTGGCTCGCAGTATTCATCATCGATCGTCCTTGATTTCTGTCTTGTCCAGGTGGGAAGAGGAGGTTAGGCGCCACTCAGGATGCGGGCTTTTCAAAAAGTGCATAACTGTAAGAAATACCAATCTTTTATATCTTTATTGACTAAAGAAGACGTGATTTGAACCTTTTTTGATGGATGTCGTGATGTCTTGGTCAGCTGTTTACGAATCGCGGGGATAACAAATTATCCCGCGTGCATCTGAGGTTTTTGCTTTCTGGTAGGTAAGCGGCGATTATCTCGCGGCAGAAGTGGGATGGCCGTTTCTGTCTTTTATTTAAGGATGAATACGTTGGACAAGAAGGAAATCAAACGGCAGCTGGATGAGATGCTCGATGCAGGACGCTCGAAAAATGAAACCTTCAAGGCGTTTTCCGGTGGAGCGGTCAAGGATCGGGTTCTGGCTTACTGGATAGGTTCGCGGATTGACCCCCAGTTGCGCCGGCAGCATGCGCGCAAGGTCACGATTCTGATCGTCCTGACCTGTATTCAGGCACTGCTCGGCGCGCTCGTCGGTTTTTTCATGGGGCTGGACATCGGTGTCGGATTTGCCCTGGTATTCACGCTGATCGCCGCCGGTATTCCGCTGCTGTTTGCCTGGGGCTTCTATAAATATTCCGCTCAGGCTTACACCATTTACGTGATCCTCACGCTCAGTCAGATTTCTCGCCTGTTCAAAGGCTATTCCGAGGATCCGGTATCCACCCTGATCGGTGCAGGCCTGACCTTGGCCATGGTGTTTTTTGTGGCGTGGCTGAAAACCAAACTGTTCCCCGACCTTGGTTTCATCGGGTCGAAAAAGATCAAGGGCCAGTTCGTCTTCTCCAACTGATCGGCCGCAGAACCCTACAGTCATTTCCATGGCCTGGATCAATATTCGTCGGCGCAATATCCCCTACCGTGAAATTTCCAGGCCCTTGCCGCTGGATCGACTACATTGCTTGCGCGCACTTTGCTGCGCGAGCAAAACCCGCCTGCCGGCCCGATAGAGAGCGATAACCCCCACGAGCCGGCGAGGTGTAGTGCAGCAAGGAGCTGTTTCAACCTCACCTGAACTTTTCACGGACGATCATCGTAATGAACTGCCTAGAAAGAACCTTCGATATCCAGCCTTTGACGCAGGCGGATATGACTGTGTACATCAACGATCAGCCGGTCAGCGCCGCCATCGGCGAAACCGTGCTCAGCGTCATTCAGTCCCTCGGCGTGCGCCAGGTCGCGCGCAACGATCACAACCAGATCAGCGGTGCCTATTGCGGCATGGGCGTGTGCCAGTGCTGCCTGGTGAAAATCAACGGTCGGCACAAGCGCCGCGCCTGTCAGACCGTGGTGCGCGACGGCATGCTGATCGAAACCCAGGTCAACCGCATTCACGGGCAGGAGGTGGTATGAGCCTGAATCCGGTAATCGTCGGCGGTGGTCCGGCGGGCATGGCGGCGGCCATCGAACTGGCCCGGCACGGGGTGCGCTGCACCTTGCTTGAAGAAGCTTCGCGCCTGGGTGGCGTGGTCTATCGCGGGCCGCTGCGTGATGGTGTGCAGCTGGATTACCTGGGGCCGCGCTATGCCGAGGCGCTGGGCAAACTGCACGGCGATTTCCAGGAGCAGTCCGGGCTGATCGACGTGCGCCTCAACCATCGCGTGGTCGGCGCCGAAGGCACGCGCTCGCTGGTGGTGCTGGACGGCGACGAGCGTCTGCACGAAATCGAATACCCGCAATTGCTGCTGGCCGCCGGTTGCCATGAGCGCAGCGTGCCGTTTCCCGGCTGGACCTTGCCCGGTGTGATCATGCTCGGCGGCCTGCAATTGCAGATCAAAAGTGGCGTGGTCAAACCGCAGGGGCCGGTGGTGATCGCCGGCACCGGGCCATTGTTGCCGCTGGTGGCGACCCAGTTGCATGCGTCGGGCGTGAGCGTGGCAGGGGTCTACGAGGCCTGCGCGTTCGGCAAGATCGCCAAGGAAAGTCTGGCGCTGCTCAACAAGCCGCAGCTGTTCCTCGATGGCTTGAGCATGCTCGCCTATCTGAAACTGCACGGCATCCCGATGCACTACGGCTGGGGCGTGGTCGAGGCGCACGGCGAAGGCGAATTGAAAAGCGTCAGCGTGGCGCCGTATTCGGCGACGTGGGAGCCGGACATGAGCCGCGTTGAGCGCTTCGAAGCGAAGACGCTGGCGGTCGGTTACGGCTTTATTCCGCGTACGCAACTGAGTCAGCAAATGGGTCTGGATCACGGCTTCAGCGACGACGGCTACCTGCGCGCCAACGCCAACATCTGGCAGCAAAGCAGCGAGCCCTACGTACACCTGGCCGGTGACATGGGCGGGATTCGCGGCGGCGAAGCGGCGATGCTCGCCGGCAAGATCGCTGCCACTTCGATCCTGCTGCAACGCGGCGTGCTGGAAGAAGAGCTGGCGCGCGTCCGTCGCGACCGCTACTTGGGCAAACTCAAAGCCATCGTGCGTTTCCGCGCAGCGGTGGATCGCTACACCGAACGCGGCGTCGGGCAAATCGCCTTGCCGGCCGCCGACACGGTGATCTGCCGTTGCGAACACGCGACCCGCGCCGACATCGACCGCGCGCTGGAGCAGGGCGTGCAAGACATCGCCAGCCTGAAAATGCGCACCCGCGTAAGCATGGGCGACTGCCAGGGTCGGATGTGCGTCGGCTATTGCAGCGACCGTTTGCGGCAGGCCACCGGGCGGCAGGATGTCGGCTGGCTGCGGCCGCGTTTCCCGATCGATCCGATTCCTTTTTCCGCGTTCCAGTCCCTCGGCACGGAGGCCGTTTCCCATGAGTAAGTTCTATGACGTGGTCATCGCCGGCGGCGGTGTGATCGGCGCGTCCATCGCCTATCAATTGTCAAAGCGCAAAGGCCTCAAGGTCGCGCTGATCGATGCCAAGCGCCCGGGCAACGCGACCCGCGCTTCGGCCGGTGGCTTGTGGGCCATCGGCGAGTCGGTGGGGCTGGGCTGCGGGGTGATTTTCTTCCGCATGATGTCGGCCAACCGCAAGCGCGAAACCCAGGGCGCGGCGGTGGCAGTGGACGCCAGCACGCCGCACATTCTGCCGCCGTCGTTCTTCGATTTCGCCTTGCAATCCAATGCGTTGTACCCGGCGTTGCACCGTGAGCTGAAAGACAACCACGGGATGGATTTCAAGTTCGAAAAGACCGGGCTGAAATTCGTCATTTATGACGATGAAGACCGGTTGTACGCCGAGCACATCGTCGGCTGCATTCCGCATCTGGCCGATCAGGTGCGCTGGCTGGATCAGGCGGCATTGCGCGAGTCCGAGCCGAGCGTCAGCCATGAAGCGAGCGGGGCGCTGGAGTTTCTCTGCGACCATCAGGTCAGCCCGTTCCGCCTGGCCGACGGCTACACCGAAGGCGCCCGGCAGAATGGCGTGGACATGTTCGTCAACACCAACATCACCGGCGTGTTGCATCACGGCACGCGGGTGACCGGGGTGCAGACGGCTGAAGCCGGGGTGTTCCACTGCAAAACCCTGATCAACGCCGCCGGCGCCTGGGCAGCGGACTTGAGCGAGTGGGCCACGGGCATCCGGATTCCGGTGAAACCGGTGAAAGGCCAGATCCTGCTGACCGAACGCCTGCCGAAAATCCTCAACGGTTGCCTGACCACCAGCGATTGCTACATGGCGCAGAAGGACAACGGCGAAATCCTGATCGGCAGCACCACCGAGGACAAGGGCTTCGACGTCACCACCACCTGGCCGGAAATCGCCGGGCTGGTACAGGGCGCCGTGCGTTGTTTGCCGGAATTGGCGGACATCAACCTCAAGCGTACCTGGGCCGGATTGCGGCCGGGCTCGCCGGATGAGTTGCCGATTCTCGGGCCGATGGCCGGGGTAGAGGGGTATCTCAACGCCTGCGGGCATTTCCGCACCGGTGTGCTGACGTCGGCGATCACCGGGGTGTTGCTGGACAAGTTGGTCAACGATGAACCGCTGCCGCTGGACATCACGCCGTTTCTGGCGGATCGGTTTGAAGTGGCGCCGGCCAAAGAAGAGAGGGAGCTGGAGATAGCCTGAACTTGTGGGAGATTCTATGGTTGAGGGGTTCCCCTCAACCATAGAATCTCCCACATTTGGAACTCTGCAACCTTCAGGACTTGCCCGATTGTTCTTCCAGTTGATCCGACTCGAACAACCGGGCCAGTTCCGCCCGCGCTTCCTGGGCGGTCTGCAGGACTTTGGCCGCGTCGTCATACACTGCGTGTTGCGCCTCGAGCACCTGTTCGTCATGGTGCTTGAAGCGCTTGATCCGCGCATCGGCCTGGGCCTGGGTCAAGCCGAGGCCAACCAGGGTGCGACGGCTCATTTCCAGGCTTGAGTAGTAGGTCTCCCGGATCGGATCGGCCCCCACATCCACCAACCGATGCACATGCTGCCGGTTACGCGCGCGGGCGATGATCTTCATGTGCGGGTAGAGCTTGCGCACGATCTCGGCGGTCTTGATGTTGGTTTCCGGATCGTCCGTGGCAATCACGAAATACTCCGCTTCCCCGGCCTTGGCCGCACTAAGGATTTCCGGACGCATCGGGTCACCGTAGAACACCGGCACGCCACCAAAACTGCGCGACAGTTCGATAGTCTCCACCGAGGTATCCAGCGCCACGAACTTGATGTTCTGCGCCCGCAGGATCCGCGCCACGATCTGGCCCATCCGACCCATGCCGGCGATCACCACCCGTGGGGTTTCGGTTTCGATCTGGCGGAATTTCTCGGGGACTTCCACCGGTTGCACTTTCGGGCTGACCAGTCGTGCGCAGACCAACAGCAACAGCGGCGTGACCGCCATCGACAGGGTGATAGTCAGCACCAGCAGGTCATACAGGCGCGGTTCGAACAGCCCCTGATCGCGACCGATCTTGAACACCACAAACGCAAATTCACCGCCCGCCGCCAGCACGATGCCTAGGCGAATCGCGCTGACCTTGTTCAACCCGCCGGCCAGACGCCCGACCACAAACAACAGCGGCAACTTCAGGGCGATCAGCAGCAGCGTCAGCCCCAGCACAGTGATCGGCGCGCTGAGCAGCAGACTGAGGTTGGCGCCCATGCCGACACTGATGAAAAACAGTCCCAGCAGCAGGCCCTTGAACGGCTCGATCTGCGCTTCCAGCTCATGGCGATATTCCGAATCCGCCAGCAGCAGGCCCGCAAGAAACGCGCCCAACGCCATTGACACACCGACCATGTCCATCAGCCACGCGGTGCCGATCACCACCAGCAACGCGGTGGCGGTGGAGACTTCCGGCAGACCGGTTTTCGCCACGATGCGAAACACTGGACGCAACAGATAACGTCCGCCGATCACCACCACCGCGATGCCGCCGAGCACCTGCAAACTGTGGCGCACGTCGTCGGCGGTGCTGGTGTGGTGATCGACCCCCGCGAGCATCGGCACCAGCGCGATCAGCGGGATCGCGGCGATGTCCTGGAACAGCAGAATCGCAAACGCCAGACGACCGTGGGGGCTGGTCAGTTCCTTTCGCTCGGCGAGGCTTTGCAACCCGAACGCGGTGGACGACAGCGCCAGACCCAGGCCCAAGACAATCGCGCTGTTCAACGGCTGACCGAACACCGATAACGCCAGCACCCCGATCACCGAACCGGTCAGCAGCACCTGCGCCAGACCCACGCCGAACACCGATTTGCGCATCACCCACAAACGTCGCGGCGACAGCTCCAGACCGATGATGAACAACAGCAGCACCACGCCCAGTTCCGAGATATGGCTGACGCTTTGCGGATTGCCGATCAGGCCCAGCACTGACGGGCCGATGATCACCCCGGCAAACAGATAACCGAGCACCGCGCCCAGTTGCAGGCGCTTGGCCAGGGGAACGGTAAGCACGGCGGCGAAGAGAAAGACGACGGCGGCTTGTAACAGATTGCCTTCATGGGGCATGAGCGGAACTCCAGTAACGCGGTACGGCGGGGGGCGACAAGGATAAAGGTTGCAACGATTCAAGATCCACCGCAGATCCTGATGTGGGAGCGGGCTTGCTCGCGAAGGCGGTGTGTCATTCCGCAGACTAGTTGCCTGACACGACCTCTTCGCGAGCAAGCCCACTCCCACAAGGGAGACTGAGATGATCCCAGGCTATGTGAACACTCCAGGGCAGCACATGCTTGAGCAGATGTGCTTCTGTAATAATTTGCATCAATTGGTTACATTTATAGCCTCAGCGAATCAATTCCTTTCGAGTCTTCCATGGCCATCAACTTCGACCTCAACGATCTGCAAGCCTTTCGCGCCGTGGTCGAGCAGGGCAGTTTCCGCAAGGCCGCCGACACCGTGCGCCTGTCGCAACCGGCCCTGAGCCGACGCATCGAAAAGCTCGAAGACGCCCTCGGCGTGAAGCTGTTCGAACGCACCACGCGCAAGGTCAGCCTGACCCAGGCCGGACGCGGTTTCATGCCCAGCGTCGAACGTTTGCTCGACGATCTGGACGTCGCGTTGCTGGGCATCAGCGAAGTCGCCTCGAATCGGCAGGGCCACGTAACCGTTGCCTGCGTGCCGTCGGCGGCGTACTACTTCATGCCGAGCGTGGTCGCCCGTTATCACCGGCAGTTTCCGCGCATCAAAGTCAAAGTCCTCGATTCCAGCGCCCACGACGTGCTGAGCGCGGTGGTCAACGGCGAGGCGGATTTCGGTCTGAGTTTCATGGGCACCCAGGAGGCGGGCGTGGATTTTGAGCCTCTGGTACAGGAAAGCTACGTCGTTGCCTGCCGCCGCGATCATCCGTTGGCCGGGCGTAGCAGCGTGACCTGGGACGAGTTCTACCGGCAGGATTACATCTCGCTCGACAAAACCTCGGGCAACCGTTTTCTGCTGGATCAGGCCCTGGCCAAAGTGGTGCCGCAGCGCCCGAGCATCTGCGAGACGCGGCATGTGACGACCATGATTGGTCTGGTGGAAGCGGGGTTGGGGGTGGCAGCGGTGCCATTGATGGCGATGCCGGCGGCGGATCATCCGATCCTGACGCGGGTGCCGCTGACTGAGCCGCAAGTGATGCGCAGCGTCGGCATCATCAAACGCCGGGGTCGTACGCTGACCCCGGCGGCACTGGAACTGGAGCGGCTGGTGGTGGAAATGAAAGTCCAGCCGCCGACCGTCAGCGCTTGACCGAGTCGAGCCCGGTGGCCTGCACGTCGGCCTGGGCAGCGGGGGCGGCCAGATAAGCGAGCAACGCCTTGGCTTCCTGTGGATGCTGCGCACCCACCGGAATCCCCGCTGCAAATCGGGTTACCGACTGCACCGATTCAGGAATCTTCGCCACAAAACTCACTCCCGGCACCGGCAGCAATTCGCTGACCTGCTGGAAGCCCAGTTGATAGTCGCCGGTGGCGACCACCGAGCCCACCGGGATTTTCGGGATCATCTTCGCCTTCGGTTTCAGCTGATCTTCGATGCCGAGTTTCTTGAACAACTGCTGCTCGATGTACACGCCGCTGGCGCTGTCGGAGTAGGCCACCGATTGGGCGCCGAGCAAGGTTTTCTTCAGGGCATCGACGTTGCTGATGTCCGGCTTCGGCGCGCCTTCGCGCACTACCAGGCCGATTCGCGAATCCGCCAGTTCCACACGCGAAGCCGGGTCGACCTTGCCTTGCTTGATCAAATCGTCGAGGGCGTAACCGACCATGATCACCACGTCGGCCTTTTCACCACGGGCGAGGCGGTTGGGGATCGCTTCGGGGGCCTTGCCCATTGACGGACCGAGTTGGGTGTCCAGCGTGTTGCCGGTGGCGGCGGCGAATTTCGGCCCGAGGATCTTGTAGGCGGCGGTGAAACCGCCGGAGGTCATGACCCGCAGTTCTTCGGCCTGGGCCGCAACGTTGAACGCAAGACCGGCGAGCAGGGCTGTAACGGTAAACAGTTTTTTCATGGTGATGTTCTCAGGCAGTAACAGGTTGCAGACGACCGCCGGCCCGGCGATACAGATAAAGCGTCGCGCACAATGCGCAGAGCGCGCCGATGCTCATCCAGTAACCCGGTGCGGCTTTGTCGCCGGTGTACTCAATCAGGAAGGTCGACATTGCCGGGGTGAACCCGCCGAACACGGCAGTGGCGAGGCTATAGGCCAGGGAGAAACCGGCCACCCGCACTTCCACCGGCATGATTTCGGTCAGGGCCGGGATCATCGCGCCGTTGTACAGACCGTAGATAAACGACAGCCACAACAGCGACAGCAGCATGTGGCTGAAGCTAGGCGCCTGCACCAGATACGACAGCGCCGGATACGTGGTGGCCAGCGCCAGCAGCGCCATGGCGATCAGCACCGGACGGCGGCCGACGCGATCGGACAATGCCCCGCCAATCGGCAGCCAGAAGAAATTGGAAACGCCCACCAGTAGCGTCACCAGCAACGCATCCGATGTGCTCAGGTGCAGCACGGTTTTGCCGAAGGTCGGTGCGTACACGGTAATCAAGTAAAACGCGGTGGTGGTCAGGGCAACCATCAGCATCCCGCCCAGCACCACGCCCCAGTTCTGACCGAGGGTGCGGAACACTTCCTTCATGCTCGGGCGATGTTTGCGAGCGGCGAATTCTTCGGTTTCCGCCAGATTGCGCCGCAGAAAGAAGATGAACGGCACGATCATGCAGCCGACGAAAAACGGAATCCGCCAGCCCCAATCGGCGACGGCTTGCGGCGCCATCCACTGGTTCAAGCCATAACCCAGCGCAGCGGCGACGACGATGGCCACTTGCTGACTGGCCGACTGCCAGGCGGTGAAAAAGCCTTTGCGACCGGGTGTGGCGATCTCCGAGAGATACACCGAAACCCCGCCCAGTTCGGCACCGGCGGAGAAGCCTTGCAGCAGCCGCCCGATCAACACCAGCGCCGGGGCAAACAGGCCGATGGTTTCATATCCGGGCACCAGCACAATCAGGATCGTGCCGCTGGCCATGATCGACAGGGTGACGATCAAACCTTTGCGACGACCGACGTCATCAATGTACGCGCCGAGCACGATAGCCCCCAGCGGACGCATCAAAAAGCCTGCGCCGAACACTGCGAAAGTCATCATCAGGGACGCGAACTCACTGCTCGCCGGAAAGAACACCGCCGCTATCTGCGTGGCGTAGAAGCCGAACAGAAAGAAGTCGAACTGTTCGAGGAAGTTACCCGAGGTCACCCGGAAAATGGCGCCGGCCCGCGAGCCGCCGTGTGGGATTGAGGCTGTCATAGAAAAGTACTCCACCGCTTTTATGACGTGCGCGACGGGGAGGCGGCGCACGGTTCTTATTGGGGCGGATAGTGGCGCGCAGGGATCGATTTGTTAATTGCATTGTTGGTATGGATTGATGCGCTATGCAGATCAATGGAAACTTTGTGAGAGCTGGCTTGCCAGCGATGGCGTCATGACTGGCGACTACAATCTCCGGCTCAGCGCCATCAAAAAACAAGGAATGATTCCGGAACTCAGCAGTCGGAGTTCAGGTATCACAAATCTCAGGAGGTTCACCGATGAACAACAAGACCCTAATCGCCAGCCTGGCACTCGTCGCCGGCATCGCCGGGATCAGCCCCCTAGTTCAAGCGGCGCAAACCTCGAACGACACTGTCGAACAATCACCGACCGGCAACCGCGAATTGAACGTCAACGACCGCGCCCCGGATATCTACCAGCGCAGCGAAAAAGCCATCAAAAACTGGAAACAGAAAGGCCTCAAACAGCCGGAGCCGCAGGCGCAGTGGGTACAGATCAATGACAAGTACGTGATGGTGATGATCACCAACGGGACGATTGTGGCGATTCAGCCGGTGGAGCGCTGACCTCAAGCAACAATTGGCCATGGACGGTTGATTGCATTCGAGCGCCATTCCGGTAAAACGCGAGGGCGTTTCGAGTGACTGGATGTCAGGAGCAATTCGTTGGACAAGAAACCCCTTTATCGAAAAGAAAACACCACCGCCCACAACGTTTGGCGCAACAACTCGGGCGGGCATTACCGACATCAACGAAACACCAAGTCTGAAATCCACAGCGAGGCTACACGCGGTTCGATGCATGGCATCAAGCACCATGGCTACGATTACACGCCGTTGTTTCGCTTTTTGCTGTCGCGTGTTGGCGGTGATTGGGACGAAATTTTCAGTGAAGCCGTGTCGCGGCTGGATCGGCAAGATCCGGTGTTCTGGATGGTCGCTTTGCATGAACACGAGCGAAGGGATGTGGTGGGGGTGGGTGAGTCCAGCATCTACAGTGGGTTATACGTCGATGAGAACAAGCGCCTGCAAATCGTCAATTCAGCCCTGAAAGCCGAAGACATGACGCCTACGTGCCAGTGCTGCACGTATACCTTTAATGGCGTTGTATTCGGTACGCCCGAGCGCTGAAACTCAATCAGCGTGGCCATAACTCAGCGTCTGCCCGCCACCCAACCGATACTGATTGTTCCCGCTGCGTTTGGCCTCGTACATCGCCAGATCCGCAATGTGCAGCAACCGGTCCATGGTCGGTGCGTGGTCGGGGAACACGGCGACGCCGAGGCTGGTGCCGATGTGGCGTTGTTCGTTGCCGATGGGAATTGGTGGGGACAGTTCGATGAAGATTTTCTGACAGATGCTGCGGGCTTCGTCCTGCAGGTTCAGGCCGGGGGCGAGGCCTTGCAGGATGACCACGAATTCGTCGCCGCCGATCCGCGCGACCGTGTCGCTGACCCGCAGGATGCGTTTCAGGCGTGTGGCGGTGGTGGTCAGAACGCGGTCGCCGGCGGCGTGGCCGTAGCGGTCGTTGATCGCTTTGAAACCGTTGAGATCGAGAAACACCAGCGCCACCCGCGTCTCGGCCACGCGCGCATGTTCCAGTGCTTCCGATAGCCGGTCTTCCAGCACCAGCCGATTCGGCAGGCCGGTCAATGGGTCGAAATGAGCAAGATGCTGAAGGTAGCTGGCCGAGGCCTTTTCTTCGGTGATGTCGCGCACCACGCCCATCATCTTGATCACCGCGTCGTGATCGTTGCGCACCACATTGCCGGTTTCACGCAGCCAGCGAATCGTGCCGTCGGGCCAGACCACGCGGTATTCCTCATCGTGGTTTTCACCGGTCTCAAGACATCGCAATTCCCCGGCGCGCACCTTGGCGCGGTCTTCGGGGTGTACGCAGGAGCAGAACAGGGCGTAGGAGGGCGTCACCTCGCCGATCTTGAACCCGAACATGCCGAAGATTGCGTCCGACCAATAGAGCCGGTCAGTGTCGACCTCCCAGTCCCAGGTGCCGATCCGGGCAAAATACTGGCTGCGCTTGAAACGGTCGGCGTCGCTATCGGCACGCAGTGGCGGGTTTTCCATAAGGCGAGTGATCAGCGCCTGCAAGGTTTCGAGTTCTTTTCGCAGAAGTGCTGGCGCCACAGCAGACAGCCGATCACGCCCACAGCAATGGTGCCCGGAACCATGACGGTCCAGATCAGATTCATTCAGAAATTGCCCTCATGGCGAGCGGGACCGTACTCAGACGAAGTTGCCGCGTAGCTTAAATCAGTGCTTTGCGCGGAAACAGATCATTAGAAAGTTTGTGTGGTTTTTTCGGCAGCGGGTCGTCGTTTTGGGAGTCGATGCAGAAAATGGAAGCCGGTTTCCGGAGCTGTCAATGTTCAAGTTATCCAAACTGCCATTACTCAAGAAGAATAGGTATCATCCAGCGGGATAATAGGGTGGCAATGACGGCAGCAAGGCTGTCACTTTAGAGGAATAGGGAGAAAGGAAGTGATTGACGTTCATCCTAAGGTGGCGCTTATAACTGCCATAAAGGCTACCACGCGGCCCGTCGCATTTCTCGTGGGCTCGGCGCTCTCGACTGATTCGTCAGGAGGCGTGCCTGGGGTTGCCGCAATGCTTGAAATTGTTCTCGAAGAAATTGCTGCGACTGTCCCGGACGAGGTCGCGCGATACGAGGCCGATCTTAAGGGCGCAACGCCTGCCGATCAGTATCAAACAGCGATGCGCTGGCTCCAAGGCAACCTTGGACAAGATGCAGTCAATCGAGTGATTGAGCGTGCGGTCCTCAAGGCTCGAAAAAGCGGTGCTCCTTCTCCGTTTGACAAAGATGGAGACGCTGGCGACTGGACGTTGCCCCGGGGCACTAATGAACTGGCAAAGCTCGTGGTCAATGGGCGCGCGAAGTTCACCGGCCCCATACTGACGACGAATTTCGATCCACTGTTGTCCCTTGCGATCAGGAGCAATGGTGGCCAGGCGAATATCCGCGTCCTGGATTCCGATGGAAGCACTGGCAAAAGGGTCGAGACGCAAGACGGCAGCAACCTGGTCGTCCACATGCATGGTTACTGGCGTGGAGCAGACACGTTGCATACCGTCACGCAACTCACGAGCCCCAGGCCCAAGCTGAAAGCCTCCCTGCAGAACCTGCTCCGCGACCACACGTTGGTCGTTGCCGCCTATGCCGGGTGGGACGACGTGTTCACAGAAGCCTTGGCAACTCTCCTGGATGACGAAGAGGCCAAAATCAACATCCTGTGGTGCTTTTACGACAAGGATCCATCGAGCATTGAGGCCCGCTACGCGAGGCTGATTTCCCGAGTGCAGTCTGCCATTGGCCAAGGCCGGTTTGTCATGTATGGAGGCATTGATTGCCATTCTATTTTCTCGGAGCTCAGTGTGCCGAGTGCGACAGCCACCCCCGTCGCAAACATGACCACCAGATCACCGATACCCGGTTGGAGCGTGATCGATACACACTACCTGGAAACGCTGGAACCACTTCGTCAGGACGAGGTAATTCGCTTTTTCGATGGTGCAGTGCCGACATGGCGGCACTCCGTATCGCAGGACATCCCTCGCCGCGAGATCGCCAAAACTCTGGCGAAGTGGCCGGCACAAGCGGGAAGCGTCTCTGATGGATGCATTCAGTTGATCAAGGCAGCAGGTGGTGAGGGAAAAACCACGGTTCTTCTCCAGGCAGCCGCCGATATCGTGCGCAGCGGTGCGCGAACCGTTCTCTGGCGTATGTCTCCGGAGGCCCAGCTCAAGCCGGCAGACGTTGCAAAGCTCGGAACTGACAAACAATGGCTGATTGTGGCGGATGACGCTGAAAGCATCGCTCAGGATGTGGCGGCCTGTGCCCGCTCATTGCATGCAGCCGGGCAAGCCAATGTTGACTTCCTTTTGGCGGCACGCGATACGGATTGGCGCAATGCACGTGCCTATGAGTATCCATGGGGCCAATGGTTGAACGTCATGCCCGATATCATCCTTCGCCATATCGGCATCGAGGACGCGCGTTCAATTGTTGATGCATGGGCGCGGTTCGGAACCAAAGGCCTGGGGCAGCTGATCAAGATCCATAATCCAGAAGAACGTGCCGCGGCATTGCTGCGCGCCACAAAAGAAGTGGATACGCGGCGCGGCGACGGTTCTCTCTTTGGTGGCTTGCTCGCCGTACGCTTCGATGACGCGAGCCTGCTCACCCACGTGCGCGAGCTACTCGTTCATCTGCGAGATGTTCCGATCGAGGGGTGTGACGCCACGCTTTTCGATGCGGCCTTGTATATTGCTGTCTGCCATTCGGTCGGCATTCCAGGTATTCATGAGACCGTCCTCGCCGACTTGCTGTCCGTACCCAGGGATCGTCTCCACACTCGCGTGGTGCGTCCTCTGGGCGAAGAATCCGTTGCGGTCAGGACGGCTGGGTGTGTAGTCACACGACATGCGCGCGTGGCCATGGCGATCGTGACCGAGGCCCATTCAACCTTCGACATCGACCTGGCTGAGACGTGGTCCTCACTGCTGCACCAAACTGTGAAGGTAGATCGCGAACTAAGGTTGCCGATGTACTGGTTTTCCAAGATTGTCCACGTCGGCCCACGCCTTCGCGAACAACTGCCCAAGGCTATTCCCGAAGATGAGCGGGTTGCGATAGGGCTGGCGACAGCTCGTACGGCCCTTGAATGCAAGCCTGAATGGCTGGCCTGCGTGGTGGGATTAGGCAACGCCTATCGAATGGCCGGCCTGCCCGCGGATGCCATCACGACATTCCGCACCCATCTGAAGGATGCGCAGAGAAAAGCGGACTACAAAAATGTAATTCGTGGTTACTCATACGAGTGGGGTGTTTCGGAGGGGGCGGGGACGACTGATCAGGACGGGAGTAATCGAGGGGCGGATGCATGGATCCAGGGTATAGCCCTCTCTGACCACTTCCGGCCGGTCGCCATCACTGCAGAAAATGCAAGGATGATCTTCGCCGGGCTTGGTGTCGCGTTTGGCAAGCTTGCAAAGCCTCAACCTGACTGCCCCTTTGCACTCGCCAAGCGCGCTGTTGCGTATCTTGGTCGTCTCGACGGCAGTGACGTTAAAGGAAAGCGTTATTTCGACAAGTACGATCAAGAGGCAGACCGCCTCGGGACGCCGAAACCCGCAAGTATTGCCCAAGCCATCGGCTGGCTAACCGCGGGAACTGCAAGTGCGGGGCAATTGGTCGGAGACGCTTTACTGAAAAGCTTGGCAAGCCCGAGCCGGATTTCCTTCACGATGCTTGAGCGACACTTATCATCGGATCAGCAACATAAGGGGCACTCACCGAGCCTGTCTCGGGCGTAGGCATACGGTTTCTTCGTGAAGAGTCCACCGCCATTGTCTACCCGTTTCGGGGATAACGTGCGTGTGGGCTCTGATACGGCCACTTTTTGCGAGTTAGTAACATGAGCGACGTACTGCAAATCATTGACTTGCAAACTGGTGACGGAAAAACCGCCGTCAAAGGCGCGTTGATCACCACCCAATACACCGGTTGGCTGGAAGACGGCACCGAATTCGATTCATCCTGGAGCCGGGGCAAACCGTTTCAGTGTGTGATCGGCACCGGTCGGGTGATCAAGGGTTGGGATCAGGGGATTATGGGGATGCAGGTGGGCGGCAAGCGCAAACTGCTGGTGCCGGCGCATCTGGGTTACGGCGAGCGGACGATGGGCAAGATTCCGCCGAATTCGAATCTGGTGTTTGAGATTGAGTTGCTTGAGGTTTTGACGCGGGAGGATTGATGACCGGAGGTCATCTTGTTCGAACGGCTCAAGGATCAGGTCGATGGATGTTGAACAGATCATTTACAAAACCGTTGCGTGGTTGACTATCGAACACCCGGGAAGACGGAGATCGATGTACAACATCGAGCTGGTAATCATGGCGGCCACGATGGTTTTTTTGTGGTTCGCCGGAAAGGATGTCCTCGCACGGCGAGAAGCCTTTCTGGCCCGCAAGGCTCAGGTCTTGGCGTCAAAGCCACTGTCTGCGATTTCCTTCGCCGAGGAAGACGGGCAGAAGGTCAGACTCACCGGCGTTTTGCAGGAGACGGAAGGCGCTTACACCGTGACAGTGACTCGCGACGATGACAAAGAAGCCACTGTTTCGTCCCGCGACGGGTTGTTTTCGCTGATAGAGGTCGAGGCTTACTTGAGGGCGCATACGCCTTTCATTCTGTCTGACTTTCGGCGTTAACCACATCTGCACACAAAACCCGCAGCCTCCCTCAACGGAGGCTGCGGGTTTTTTCTTGCCTTGCGCCCCGGGTATTACGCAGCCATTGCCATCTCATCCAGCGTCGCGGCAACCGTGCCGGTCAGGCTTGGGAACCTGCGTTTTACGCTGGCGAGTGCCGGCAGCAGGCGGTTGCGGTCCAGTTCGCCATGGTCCCGGGCAATCTGGACGAGGGCGGTGAGGGCGGCGCTGACGATGGATTTCCGTTCGCTCTCGAGCAATAGCAGACAGGCTTTCTGGGCCCATTGGCTGTCTTTCTCGTTGAGGCCGATGGAGATCAGGGCGGCGACGATGTGTGCATCGGATTTGCTTTCCATGGGTGTTCCTCAGGTCGTGGCATCGAGAGTGTCCAGCGCCCGGTTCACAGCCAGTTCGCCACACATCACCACTTGGGCGATGCCCAGCACAGTGCTGCGGTAGGGCGGGTCCAGCAGCGCGGCGAAGTCGCTGAGCATCACGCTGGCCGAAGTCATCGATTCGCAGGCGTGGGCCAGCAGGGCATGCTGATCCAGGTCGGGGGCGACGAGGAACATGCGGCCGGGGCAGTGTTGTTTCGGGGCTGTGGGTTTCAGGTAATGGTCGAGGGCGCGCTCGGCGGCTTCGTGGAGTTTTTTTGAGTCGGTGGAGGAGTAGGGGGAAGTTGGGTCGGATTCGGACGTTAAGTCTGTTTCCGGTGGATTAGGCGTTGGCTTGATCATTTGCTCAGAGTCTCCAGTAATGCTGACACCCATTTCGCGACTAAACGATTGGGTGGTAGCTATGCGCAGGTTAGTCGACCGGGACACCAAGCTTTACCGGCGCACCCGAAGGCGCCCTGCGCACAGCTACCATTGAGCGCAGGCGCAAAAGCACCTGACTGAATGACTGCATGCGAAGTTGGAGAACACCGAGCGACTAAACCCGTTCACTGACCATTCAGTGATGCGAATCAAGTTACGGGCAGGCTCCAAACTGCACAAGCCGGCGGATTCTGGCGTAGTTGTAGGCAAAGGCGCAAGGCGATGTAGCCTCTCGGATGACGGCAAAATGATGCTTCATTTGTCAGGCTTTATGGCGCACATAAGAGGTCGCCGCCGGCCTGTGAAGCGTGCTTGCTTGTGAACATCCTCTTTGTGATACCGAATATTTAATAAGCCACTTCGAGCTTGATTTATATCGGTTTCGATATAGCCTGCGTGGCACATTCAAATGCCAGGAACAGGTGAAACCATGAAGGATCATCAAAACCCACCCCAGCGTTTCTCAAACATCTGGGACGCACTGGAAGACACGCCGCAGGAAGCGGCCAACATGCGTCTGCGGGCCAAGCTGATGCGCACGCTTTGCGAAACGATTCGTGCGTGGGAGCTTCCCCAAAAGGAGGCGGCCAAGCGTCTTGGCGTCACTCAGCCGCGTCTCAACGACGTACTCAACGGCAAAATCGACAAGTTCTCGCTGGATGCGCTGGTCAACCTGTCGGCGGCCGCAAAACTGGAAGTAGATCTCTGTTTCCAGTTGCCTGCTTCCCTGGAATGGGCCACCTGATCCTTGATTGCAGCGGTGCTTAAATCTGCACCTCGCTGAACATCGGAACTCTCCCATTCAACGAAGGCCGGTAGTGCCACGCGAGTCGCCCCGGATCGATGTCGCGGGCGAGGATTTCAGTGAGCGTGGCGCGGGCGATCGTCATCGCCAGCATTTGTCCGGGACATTGATGCCGACCGCTGCCAAACGTGAAGCTGCGGCGATTCGGGCGATCCGGCATAAAACGATCCGGGTTTTCATTGAGTGCCGGATCGCGATTGGCCGAGGCCAGCAGCACCAGAATCACGTCGCCGGCTTCCAGCCGTACGCCGTCGATTTCGCAGCTGTTCGCCACAAAACGGCGAGTGTTCTGTACCGAGGAATCGAAACGCTGGACTTCGGCGAGCAGCGAATCTAAGGACGCATTGCGTAATTCAGGCTGACGCTGCAACGCCACCAGCGCATTACCAATCAACCCGGCGGTGGCCTCGAACGTCTGCGAACAGAGGCCGATCAGGTTGGCGAGCAGCACGTCCTCATTGCCGACAAAACGCTGGCGAATGTCGGCGAGAAACGGATTCGGATCCGCCAGCAATTCGATGAAGTATCCGCGCAATTGCTCCGCCGCCCGATGGGCTGCCGCCAGTTGCAGGTCATTGCTCAACGGCGACAGGCACGCCGCGAAATCCGCCGTCAGTTCACTGATGACCCGCGCCTGCGCCGGGGTGAATCCGAGCAACGATGCAATCACGCACACCGGGCCGCGAAACATGGCTTTATAGAGGCCGTCGGAATCATTGGTGATCAACCGCGCGGACACCAGAGCGCTGACTTCTTCCCGATCAAAGAGCCCCAGCGGAGGCTCAATGGCCGAACGCGGGCAACGCTGAGCTTCACCGTCATTCATACGCATCAAGAGGCCAAACACCTTGCCCGCCATGCCATCGGCGATGGCTTTGGGCACTGGCTCCTGCACCGGACGCACCCGGCAATCCGGATGCGCCAACACTGCGCAAACCGCCCGGGCGTTGCTGGCGACCCACAGTTTCAGTCCATGATTAAAGGTCAGCCCGCCCGCCGCGCGCAGTTCGGCGTAGTAGGGGTAGGGGTCGGCGTGAGTCGCCGCGATGATCGGGTCCATGGATCGCAACCTTGTCGGTGGGGAAAGTGTTGCTACTATCTCCAGTCCTTGAGGGCGATGATTCGTCCGGGAGCGAAATATGCACGCAGAACATCAAGACATCGGCGTCTCGCAAGTGGCCGCCGCCATCGCGGAACCGGCGCGGACCAAAATGCTGTGCTCGCTGATGGACGGCCACGCCCGCACCGCCACCGAGCTGGCGACCCTTGCCGAAGTCAGCGCCTCGACCGCCAGCGCACACCTGGCCAAGCTCAAGGATCTGGCCTTGGTGCGCCTGCATGTGCAGGGCCGCCACCGTTATTACAGCCTCGCCGACAAGCGCGTGGCCCAGGCGCTCGAAGCGCTGATGGTGATCGGTCAGAACCCCGCGCCGACCTTCAAACCGCACACGCCGGATCGCCTGCAATTTGCCCGCACCTGCTACGACCACATGGCCGGCACGCTGGCGGTGTTGTTGCATGACCGCCTGCTTGAAGCGGGATGGCTGGTGGAAACCGATGAGCAGGTTTATCGCCTCAGTGAAAGCGGCGAGGCGATGTTTGAAGGCTTGGGCATTGAGGTCAAGGATCTGTCGACGCTGCGCCGACGGTTCGCCTGCCCGTGTCTGGACTGGAGCATGCGTCGGCCGCATTTGGGCGGTTCGCTCGGTGCGGCGTTGTTGCAGGCGGCTCTGAAGCGCAAATGGGTGACGCAGGATCTGGACAGTCGGGCGCTGACATTGACGGTGCAAGGGCGCCGAGAATTTGCGTCGCGCTGGGGTCTGGTTTTGCCGGAGTCCGGGCGGGATTCGTCAGGTCGCCAGTTGGCTGATTCCACGCCCGGATCGGTGCATGCGCGTTAGCTCAAGGTGTATCCGCTGTCGACCACCCAGTCCTGACCCATGACGCCGCGAGCACCATTGCCCAGCTGGAAAAGAATGACGTCGGCCACCGCCGCAGGTTCGAGGAATTGTCCGCCCAATAGTCGTTTGTTGACGCCTTGGGCCACGTCGCCGAGCGCTTCGTCGCTCAAGCCCAGTGTCGACCAGATCGGCGTTGCGGTCGGGCCGGGGGAGACGCAATTGATGCGCACGCCGTGGGGTGCAAGCTCGACCGCAAGGGTTCGGGCATGGGCGATCAATGCCGCTTTTGACGCGATGTAGGCAGCCAGTCCTGCGAAACTGATTTGGGCCAGAAAAGTACCGATGAACACCACTGACGCCTTGTCTGCAAGGTGCGGGCGCAGGGCGGCCAAGGTGTTCAGGGCGCCGGCGCCGTTCACTGCCCATTGGCGATCGAACGCCGAGCTGTTGAGCCCGTCAGCGAGCTCCGCAATACCGGCGTTAGGGATTACGAAATTCACCGGACCGAGGCGTGTAGCCTGTTCGGCCAAAGCGTTTAGGTCGGAAGCTTGAGTGACATCGCCGGGATGCCAGACCAGTTGGTGGGGATACCGCTCAAGCAGTTCGGCCAGTGCGCCGAGTTTTCGCGACATGGCCAATACGCGCGCGCCCTGATCCAGCAGACGCTCGGTAGCGGCTAGGCCTATGCCTGAACTGGCACCGGTGATGACGGCAAGCTTGCCCTGAAAAACATGATCCATGTTCGACTCCCGTTTTTGGTCTTCAGCCAAATGCTACCGGGAGCCAGTCAATTTTCGGGCCATGCCGGACAGCCTTTGATATCAAGGGCTGCGCAGGTTTGATAGTCATTATGACGCTTGTGGAATCGAGTCAATCTGACTGCCTTTGAGTCAAATTGACCTGACTCCTGCGGCGCGACATTCCGACGAAGAGCCGCATTGCGCCTTGTGTGAGCCAATCGCTCTCTATACTGTATATGCGAACAGTATCGAGTCCGTGCCATGCAAATCATCGACAAGCTCAGCATCCTCGCCGACGCCGCCAAGTACGACGCCTCCTGCGCCAGCAGTGGCGCGCCCAAGCGCAGTTCCGAGGGCAAGAGCGGGCTGGGCTCGACCGATGGCATGGGCATTTGCCACAGCTACACGCCGGACGGGCGTTGCGTGTCACTACTCAAGGTCCTGCTGACCAATTTCTGCCTCTACGACTGCCAATACTGCGTCAACCGCCGCTCCAGCGATGTGCCCCGTGCGCGTTTCACGCCCGAGGAAGTGGTGACGCTGACCCTGGATTTCTACCGGCGCAACTGCGTCAGCGGGTTGTTCCTCAGCTCGGGGATCATTCGCTCGGCGGACTACACGATGGAGCAACTGGTGCGTGTCGCGAAGCTGTTGCGCGAAGAGCATGAGTTCCGTGGCTACATTCATCTCAAGACCATTCCCGATGCGGACCCCGCGCTGATCGAAGAAGCCGGGCGTTACGCCGACCGCTTGAGCGTCAATATCGAATTGCCCACCGACGCAAGCTTGCAAACCCTCGCGCCGGAGAAGCACATCGGTTCGATCAAGCAGGCGATGAACACCATCTACACCGGCGTGCAGACCGTGCTCAACGAACCCCGCGCTCCGAAGTTCGCCCCGGCCGGGCAGAGCACGCAGATGATCGTCGGTGCCGATGACACCGACGACAGCACCATCCTGCACAGCGCTCAGGCCCTGTATGGCAACTTCCGCCTGCGCCGGGTCTATTACTCGGCCTTCAGCCCGATTCCCGACAGCCCGAAAAGCGTACCTCTGGCCGCGCCGCCACTGATGCGCGAGCACCGCCTGTATCAGGCTGATTTCCTGTTGCGCGGTTATGGCTATACCGCCGGTGAGTTGCTTCAGGGGCCGGGCAATCTGGCGCTGGACATCGACCCGAAACTGGCCTGGGCGCTACAGAATCGCGAGGTGTTCCCGCTGGATCTCAACCGTGCCGAACCGGCGTTGATTTCGCGCATACCCGGCATCGGCCTGCGCACCACCGAACGTCTGGTGGAGCTGCGTCGACAGCGGCGCATTCGCTACGAAGATGTGGCTCGCATGCGCTGTGTGCTGGCCAAGGCCAAGCCGTTCATCATCACCAGCGATTACCACCCACAGCAGGCAGAAGTCACCAGCCAGATGCTCTATCAGCAGTTGCGCGACCGGCCGATGCCGCAGCAGATGGGGCTGTGGGGATGATCAACCTCGATTGCGATGACCTGTTCGACACCTGGCGCCAGCAGGCGCGCTGGCTGCTCAGCCATGAAATCGATCCGAGTCTGGTGAGCTGGGCGTCGGAAGGGGTAAGTGATCTGTTTGCCAATGACGTGTCGGTGCCCGAAGGGCAGGGGCCGTTTCAGGCGCGGATTCCGCGTGCGTTGCTCGACACCCTGGAACAAGCGTCGCGATACCGTGGCGATCAACGCTGGAGTTTGCTGTATGAAGTGCTGTGGCGAGTCAGCCACGGCGACCGCACGGCAATGATGGCCGGCGACAAGCTGGGCAGCGAGTTGCAGCGGCGGATCAAGCAGGTGCAGCGCGAAGCCCATCATCTGCATGCGTTCGTGCGTTTCATCGAGCGCCCGGCAGAGCTGCCGGGCCCGCAATATGTCGCATGGCACGAACCGGCCCACGACATTCTGCACAGCGCCAGCGAACACTTCGTCGGGCGCATGGGCCGGCATCGCTGGCTGATCGCCACGCCCCGCGACGGGGTTTATTACGATGGTGAACAACTGATCCATGAACGTCAGTGTCCGCTGGAGTGGCAGCAACTGGCGCAGAACGTCGATGATCCCCACGGTGACTTGTGGCTGACGTACTACAGCCACATCTTCAACCCGGCGCGTTTGAACGAGAAAGTCATGCAGGGGCATTTGCCGACGCGGTTCTGGAAGAACCTGCCGGAAGGAGAGCTGATTCCCGGATTGATTACTCAGGCACGAATGGGCAAGCAGCAGAACGGGCAGGCGAGCGGGATCGCCGGTCGCGCGGGTAAGCGGATTGCCATGAAGGCCGGCGAGCGAGGCGAATGAAAAAGCCCCCATCGATCACTCGATGGGGGCTTTTGTGCATCTGGCCGTCAGATCAAACCTTGACGATCCAGCCTGCTGGCGCTTCGACGTCGCCAGTCTGTACGCCGGTCAGCTCTTTGTAGAGCTTCTGGGTGACCGGGCCGACTTCGGTTTCGCTGTGGAACACGTGCAGGTGGTCGTTGTAGCTGATGCCGCCGATTGGGGTGATCACCGCAGCAGTACCGCAAGCACCGGCCTCTTTGAAGTCCGACAGCTTGTCGATGAACACATCACCTTCGACCACTTCCAGGCCCAGGCGGGACTTGGCCAGTTCGATCAGCGACAGACGGGTGATACCCGGCAGTACTGACGGCGAGTTCGGGGTCACGAACTTGTTGTCGTGAGTGATCCCGAAGAAGTTGGCCGAACCGACTTCCTCGATCTTTTTGTGGGTCAGCGGATCCAGGTAGATGGCGTCAGCGAAGTGCGCTTTCTTGGCCTGGGAGCCCGGCATCAGGCTGGCAGCGTAGTTGCCACCGACCTTGGCGGCACCGGTGCCTTGTGGCGCGGCGCGGTCGAAGGTGGAGATCTGGAAGTTGTGCGGGGTCAGGCCGCCCTTGAAGTAGGCGCCGACCGGGATCGCGAATACCGAAAAGATGAACTCAGGTGCAGTACGCACGCCAATGTTGTCACCCACGCCGATCACGAACGGACGCAGGTACAGCGCGCCGCCGGTGCCGTAAGGCGGGATGAAGCGCTCGTTGGCGCGTACCACTTGCTTGCATGCTTCAATGAACTGCTCGGTGGAGACATGCGGCATCAGCAGGCGGGCGCAGCTGCGTTGCATGCGCGCGGCGTTCTGGTCCGGACGGAACAGGTTGATCGAGCCGTCCTTGCAACGATAGGCCTTCAGGCCTTCGAAGCATTGCTGGCCATAGTGAAGGGCAGTGGAGCCTTCGCTGATGTGCAGCACGTTGTCTTCGGTCAGGGTGCCTTTGTCCCACTCGCCATTGCGAAAGTACGACAGATAGCGTTTGTCGGTCTTGATGTAGTCAAAACCCAGCTTGTCCCAGTTGATGCTTTCGTTACCCATGACACCCTCTATCACTGAACAACCGCCGAAGCGGTTCAAGGCTTCTGACGTTTTTTTGGATGGGCACAACAATACTTCATTCTTGAGCGGTTTCGCAGCCCGGGCGATGGGGGGAGTAGCAGATTTATTAGCCTGCTTATGAAAAAACTCCCCCGTGTCGGGTTTTTACAGGTGCAACGCGTGCCCAAGCGCACGCAACGCCGCTTCCTGCACCGCTTCACCCAGGGTCGGGTGCGCATGGATGGTGCCACCGATGTCCTCGAGTCGCGCACCCATTTCCAGGCTTTGCGCGAACGCAGTCGACAGTTCGGAGACCCCGACACCCACCGCCTGCCAGCCGACAATCACATGATTGTCCCGACGAGCGACCACCCGCACGAAGCCGGTTTTCGATTCCAGGGTCATCGCCCGGCCGTTGGCCGCGAACGGGAAGTTCGACACGATGCAGTCAAGTCCCGCCGCCTTGGCCTCGTCCGGGGTCTTGCCGACGACCACCAGCTCCGGGTCGGTGAAGCACACCGCAGCGATGGCGGTCGGGTTGAACTCGCGGGTCTTGCCGCTAATCAGCTCGGCGACCATCTCGCCCTGAGCCATGGCGCGGTGGGCCAGCATCGGTTCGCCGCTCAGGTCGCCGATGGCGTAGACGTTGCGCATGCTGGTCTGGCAGCGGCTGTCGATCTTGATCGCCGAACCGTTCATGTCCAGGTTCAGCGCTTCAAGGTTCCAGCCTTGGGTATTGGGTTTGCGACCGACAGCCACCAGCACCTGATCGGTTTCAAGGTTCAGGGTGTCGCCGTTCGGATCGCGCACCTGCAACGTCCCGTCGAAACCCAGCACGCTGTGCTTGAGGTACAGCTTCACGCCCAACTGCTTCAGCGCGTCGTGCACCGGTTGGGTCAGTTCGGCGTCGTAGGCCGGCAGGATGCGATCCTGCGCCTCGACCACACTGACCTCGGCGCCGAGCTTGCGATAGGCAATGCCCAGCTCCAGACCGATGTAACCACCGCCGACCACGATCAAGCGTTTCGGAACCGACTTCGGTGCCAACGCTTCGGTCGACGAAATGATCGGCCCGCCAATCGGCAGGATCGGCAGGTTGACGCTTTTCGAGCCGGTGGCCAGCACCAGATGCTCGCACTGGATGCGGGTATCGCCGACTTCCACGGTCTTGCCGTCGATGACCTTGGCCCAGCCATTGATGACCTGAACCTTGTGCTTCTTCAGCAACGCGGCGACGCCGGTGGTCAGGCGATCGACGATGCCGTCCTTCCACTCGACGCTCTTGGTGATGTCGAGGGTCGGCGCCGAAACGCTGATGCCCAGTGCCGAATGCTGATTGTGATGTTGCGTCTGGTGAAACTGCTCGGCCACATGAATCAACGCTTTCGACGGAATACAGCCGATGTTCAGGCAGGTGCCGCCCAGCGATTCGCCCTCGACCAAAATGGTCGGGATGCCCAGTTGCCCGGCGCGAATGGCCGTTACATAACCGCCGGGGCCGCCACCAATGATCAGCAGCGTGGTGTTCAGAGTTTGCATGCGATCACTCCACAAACAGGGTCGCGGGTTGTTCGAGCAGACCACGAATGGCCTGGATGAAGAGCGCCGCGTCCATGCCGTCGACCACGCGGTGATCGAAGGAGCTGGAGAGGTTCATCATCTTGCGGATCACCACCTGGCCTTTGACGACCATTGGGCGTTCGACGATTTTGTTGACGCCGACGATCGCGACTTCCGGCAGGTTCAGCACCGGGGTGCTGACGATGCCGCCAAGGGCGCCGAGGCTGGTCAGGGTGATGGTCGAGCCGGACAGTTCATCGCGGCTGGCCTTGCCATTGCGCGCGGCGGTGGCGAGGCGGGAGATTTCCGCCGCGCTGTCCCACAGGCTGCGAGCCTCGGCGTGACGCACCACTGGCACCATCAGGCCGACATCGCTTTGGGTCGCGACGCCGACATGCACCGCGCCGAGGCGGGTGATGACCTGGGCTTCGTCGTCGTAACGGGCGTTCATCTGCGGGAAGTCGCGCAGGGCGACGACCAGTGCACGCACCAGAAACGGCAGCAAGGTCAGCTTGCCACGGCTGGCGCCGTGTTTTTCGTTCAGGTGGGCACGCAGTTCTTCAATTGCGGTGACGTCGATTTCCTCAACATAACTGAAGTGCGCGGCACGCTGAGTGGCGTCCTGCATGCGCTGGGCAATCTTGCGGCGCATGCCGATCACTTGAATCTGTTCTTCATCGTGACGCTGGGCGTACGCGGCAGCGACCGGCGCCGAAGCGTTCGATTGACCCTGCGCCAGATAGGCCTCGAGGTCTTCGTGCAACACGCGACCGGCTGGGCCGGAGCCGCGCACCAGACGCAATTGAATGCCCAGATCCAGCGCATGTTTGCGCACGGCCGGCGAGGCGAGCGGGCGCTCATCGGCTTCGCGAGCGACCATCGGGCCTTGGCAAACGGCAGCCGCCGGACGCGGTGCGGCGGCAGCAGATTTGCTTTCAACGACAGCTTCAACTTTGGGTGCGACTGGCGTTTCTTTCGCCGCAACTGGCGCCGGTTTGTCCGACTCCTTCAGATTGCCGGCGCCCTCGACCTCGATGCTGATCAGCACACTGCCGACCGCCATCACTTCACCCGGCTGACCACCCAGCGCAATCACCTTGCCGTGGACCGGCGAGGGAATATCGACCATCGCCTTGTCGGTCATCACATCCGCCAGCACCTGATCTTCAACGACCAGATCACCAACCTTGACGTGCCACTGCGACAGTTCTACTTCCGCGATGCCTTCGCCGATGTCCGGCATCTTGATAACGTGCGTGCCCATTCAGACCTCCATGACCCGTTTCAGCGCCGCGCCCACTCGGGACGGCCCAGGGAAATACGCCCACTCCTGCGCGTGCGGGTAGGGGGTGTCCCAACCGGTGACGCGTTCGATCGGCGCCTCCAGGTGGTGGAAGCAATGCTCTTGCACCAGCGACACCAGTTCGGCGCCGAAACCGCAGGTGCGGGTGGCTTCGTGAACCACGACGCAACGGCCGGTTTTCTTCACGGATTTGACGATGGTTTCCAGATCCAGCGGCCACAGGCTGCGCAGGTCGATGACTTCCGCATCCACGCCGGATTCTTCGGCGGCGACTTGCGACACGTACACGGTGGTGCCGTAGGTCAGCACGGTCACGTCCTTGCCCGGACGAGTGATGGCGGCAACGTCCAATGGCACGGTGTAGTAACCATCTGGCACCTGGGCTTGCGGGTGTTTCGACCACGGGGTTACCGGGCGGTCGTGGTGCCCGTCGAACGGGCCGTTGTACAGGCGTTTCGGCTCGAGGAAGATCACCGGGTCATCGTTTTCGATGGAGGCGATCAGCAGGCCTTTGGCGTCATACGGGTTGGACGGCATGACGGTGCGCAGGCCGCAGACCTGAGTGAACATCGCCTCGATGCTCTGGCTGTGGGTCTGGCCGCCGTAGATGCCGCCGCCGCACGGCATGCGCAGGGTCATCGGGGCGGTGAACTCGCCGGCCGAGCGATAACGCAAGCGGGCGGCTTCGGAAATGATCTGGTCGGACGCCGGGTACACGTAGTCGGCGAACTGGATCTCGGCCACCGGACGCAAGCCATAAGCGCCCATGCCCACCGCGACGCCGACGATACCGCTTTCGGAGATCGGCGCATCGAACACCCGCGAGGTGCCGTACTTGGTCTGCAAGCCTTCGGTGCAACGGAACACGCCGCCGAAGTAACCGACGTCCTGGCCGAACACCACCACGTTGTCGTCACGCTCAAGCATCACATCCATGGCCGAGCGCAGGGCCTGGATCATGGTCATGGTGGTCGTGGTCATGGCGGTTTCCAACTGAATATTGTTGTTGTGATCGTTCATGTCAGATCCCCAACTGCTGACGCTGGCGTTTCAAGTGCTCCGGCATCTCTTTGTAGACGTCTTCGAACATGGTCGCGGCGCTTGGAATCTGGCCGCCGGTGAGGGTGCCGTACTGTTCGGCCTGTTTCTGTGCGGCAATCACTTCGGCCTCGAGCTCGGCGCTGACGGCGGCGTGCTCTTCTTCCGACCAGTGGCCGACCTTGATCAGGTGCTGTTTCAGGCGGGCAATCGGGTCGCCCAGCGGGAAGTGGCTCCAGTCGTCGGCAGGACGGTATTTGGATGGATCGTCGGAGGTCGAGTGCGGGCCGGCGCGGTAGGTGACCCATTCGATCATGGTCGGGCCGAGGCCGCGGCGCGCGCGTTCGGCAGCCCAGGCGGAGGCGGCGTAGACCGCGTAGAAGTCGTTGCCGTCAACCCGCAGCGAAGCGATGCCGCAACCGACGCCGCGTCCGGCGAAGGTGGTGGCTTCACCACCGGCGATGGCCTGGAAGGTCGAGATCGCCCACTGGTTGTTGACCACGTTGAGGATCACCGGCGCACGGTAAACGTGGGCGAAGGTGAGGGCGGTGTGGAAGTCCGATTCGGCGGTGGCGCCGTCACCGATCCAGGCCGAGGCGATTTTGGTGTCGCCCTTGATCGCCGAGGCCATGCCCCAGCCCACGCCCTGAATGAATTGGGTGGCGAGGTTGCCGGAAATGGTGAAGAAACCCGCATCCTTGACCGAGTACATGATCGGCAGCTGACGGCCCTTGAGCGGATCGCGCTCGTTGGACAGCAGTTGGCAGATCAGGTCGACCAATGGCACGTCGCGGGCCATCAGAATGCTTTGCTGGCGGTAGGTCGGGAAGCACATGTCGTCGATGTTCAAGGCCAGGGCCTGGGCGCTGCCGATGGCTTCTTCGCCGAGGCTCTGCATGTAGAACGACATTTTTTTCTGACGCTGGGCGACCACCATGCGGTTGTCGTAGATCCGGGTCTTGAGCATGGCACGCATGCCTTTGCGCAGGATCTCGACCGGCACGTTTTCAGCCCATGGGCCGAGGGCGTTGCCCTGGTCGTCGAGCACGCGGATCAGGCCACGGGCCAGGTCGGCGGTGTCGGCCGGTTCAACGTCGATGGAAGGTTTGCGCACCGTGCCGGCATCGGTCAGATGCAGGTAGGAGAAATCGGTTTTGCAGCCTGGGCGGCCCGAGGGTTCAGGGACGTGCAGACGCAGCGGTTCATACGCTTGGGTCATGGCTTCTACGCTCGATCTTGTGAATTTCTTGTAGTGAGCTGGCAGTCATTCTTCGATAAAAGAAATCTTGTCCTACAACAATCATAGGCCCGGGCAAGAAGAATATTTCTCTCTGTTTCGTTGCGCTGAAGATCATTTGCAGATAGAAATTCTGCATAAACATAAAAAACAGGTGGTTTTGTCTCATGCGCAAACTGGACCGTACCGATATCGGCATTCTCAACAGCCTTCAGGAGAACGCGCGTATCACCAACGCCGACCTGGCCCGTTCGGTCAATCTGTCGCCGACGCCGTGCTTCAACCGGGTCAAGGCGATGGAGGAGCTGGGGCTGATCCGCGAGCAGGTAACCCTGCTGGATGCCGACCTGCTGGGGCTGCACGTCAACGTGTTCATCCACGTCAGTCTCGAGAAACAGGTAGAGGAAGCGCTGCAGCATTTTGAAGAGGCGATTTCCGATCGCCCTGAGGTCATGGAGTGCTACCTGATGGCCGGCGACCCGGACTATCTGATCCGGGTGCTGGTGCCGACCATCCAGTCGCTCGAACGCTTCATGATGGACTTTCTGACCAAGGTGCCGGGCGTGGCCAACATCCGGTCAAGTTTTGCGCTCAAGCAGGTTCGCTACAAGACGGCGTTGCCGTTGCCGGCGAACGGGTTGACGCTGGGGAACTAGCCGTTCATCTGCCAGCACTTTGCCATAACTGGGGTTGTGCTTAAGTCATAGGACGCAAAAGAGAGTCTGACGTCCTCCTCTGCAATGACCTTTGAGCGTTACCTTATTTCTGAGGTGGTCAAATGGATAGCGCGGAGAATACGTACGGTCGGTACACAACCTTGTTGAAGAGTACTTCTCTATTTCTTATTTTGACGGGCTGGGCGGTACTTTCTTCATTTGTACTGGCCCAAGACCGCGCTTTTATTATCGATGTTGCGATTCCTGACAACCCTACATTCAGTTCTTCAGTTAACTCTCTCAAGGAATCCCTACGAGACGTGGCTGAGGTCAGGATCAGTGGTGTGGAGTTCGCTGGTGAAGCGGTAAAGAAAGTCATGAATGGTGAGGTGGGAGTTGCTATCGTCCCCATTTCTGCATTGACGAAGTTGGCGCCGGCTTTGCAGGCTTATGAGCTGCCTTTTACATTTTCAAACTATCAGGCTTTTGGGTTTTCGCGAGATAGTTCACTGAGTGAAAAGGCCACTGAACAATTGAAGAAATCCAAGATTTCCAGCTTGGGTGGAATTTGGTACGGCGGGAGCAAAGTGGTCGTCAGTAAGCTTCCTCGGCGCTCTCCCCTAGACTTTAAAGATGCTGTGGTTGCTGTAAGCGATGAAAGCGGTGATTTGAAAGGATGGTCGGATGTTGGCGCCAGAACAGTAGTTATATCAGATGCTCAGGTAGCATCTGCATTGAACGAAGGTCGTATCGACGCTGCAGAGATGATGTACTCCCAATTGGGTGGGTTGAAGTCTGGGTACGTTACTCAGACTGATCACAGTTTTCTTTCCTTAATCGCTATAAAAAAGTCGGATTCGCAATATTTTGCGATGTCGGCTAAGGATAGTGGGCGCATCATTCAAGCGATTGAGAAGGCCAGAAAGGATGTTTCAATGAATATCTCTGACTTTGAGTGGGATACATTGGAAACGGCTCCTAAAAACCCCAAAGTTACCTGGATAGATTTTAATGCGGATGGACGCAATGACTGGCGAGCAGCCATCGCTAAAAGCGAGACGTCTTTAATTAAAAAGATAGGCACAGTAGAAGTGGATAACATTCTGAGGGGGCGTGTCTCTGTCTCGCTCAGTCAGACAAAAAGTACGTCGGCAAGTCCGTCGCCGGGGGCCGACGGCAGAGACTTTACACGTTCGGCTGTACCTCGTTTGTCCATCAACTGGAACGCATGGTTTCAGTCATCGCCTGAGCAGATAAAGGACTCATTGGTGGTTGGCAAACCCTATGAGTTTCTTTTGGATCTGGGGCGTGGTTTCTACCCAGGGGCATTAGGCGGCGCTATCAGTAGCAGATTGGGTGACGAAATAGCATCTCAGTCATCGGAGGCTGAGGTCCAACTAGTGATTCGGCCCGTATTATTGGGCTCGATGCTCAAGTTTGCTCCTACGGAATTATTGCGCGCCCAGACATTCAAGGTGCAGATGAGTCACCTTGGTTCTAAGCCGGGTGATGACGCTCTTCGGGAAAAAGTTATCCAGAAAACTTTATCACTAAACGACTTAGCCTCAGCTTTAAGTGTAGACAAACCACTGGCGTGGTCGCTGATCGCTCGTCGACCCGGATGTGCCCAAATAGCGCTTTCCATTTGGGATGCTTCAGGATTGCGTCCCTTGGATTACATTGTGGTCAGTGTCCCGGTGAACAAACCTGGTCAAAACCTGGAGGGCTGTGATAGTAGGTTGAAAGGAGGAAACCTGGTTTCCGGGGTGGAACATCTGATGGATCTTGGGCGACAGGGAGATCAACCATTCAAGGCAGATGCAGCTTTGCACTTGTTCGATTCGATTCCGGAAGGTGAAGGAAGCCCCTCGACGGTCGCAGTTCTGGTCGATCGCGCCACTTATTCTACCGATGGCACTATTTACGCTTGGGAGTTAGGTTCTTACTGGAAGCAGTTCCAGGAAAAGATGTTACCCAATGCTGTGGTCAGCACCCACAAACGCTTACGCTCAGCTCAGCCCTACAGCCAGGTGGTTCAACAATTCAGTAACGCTCTTTTTAATGGCAAGGAACCCGAAGATCAACTTGAGGCCGATGGAGCTCAAGCTGCGCTCAGGAAGTTGGGGCTGCGTCAAGATAATCCTGTGCTTTTGGTGCGTTATTTCGATCCGTGGGGTGAAATGCAAAGCTTGCCCTTGGGGTTGTTGGGCGCGAATGCGCCAAAGCGATTGTTTTCCGAACGAGTCACTGTTGTTCAGCCATTGCAGTTTGCACGTCAAACTGAACAGGAAAGTTGTTTCAGTGCATGGGATTTCGCGATTCCAAAGAAACTTGATGATGTTGGCGCAGATTCCGCCGAATTATTAATGAAAGAAGACTGGCGAATGCAAGGGTCCGATATTAGCTGGTATCAGAGCAATAACGATTTATTCGACTTTGTCGTTCAGCCTGGCTCAATGTCGACTCAGAGTAGTGCTCTGTTGGTACTTGCTCATTACGGTAATGGCGGAATCACTTTTTCCAAAAATGGGTTGCCGGATCAAGTTTTGAGCACTGATATAAAGCGTCGCTTTGTGCCAGGAAGCATCGCGATTCTCGCCGCGTGCTCGACATTGGGAGCCGCGCCTGCTGACCGAACCTTTGTAGATACGCTCGTCAACCGAGGGGTGGGCGCGGTGATTGCTTCACCTTTTTTTGTCGATTCAGATTTCGGCACACGGTTGTCAGTCAGCTTTGTGTCGGTTGTAAAAGAGTTACGGGCAAGCGCAAGTACGGCTTCGCTCATGGATATCTTCAATCAAGCGATGCAGAAAACCATTGACGCCTATGGCAAAAAATCAGGGTACGCGGACATGGCCCTTGAATTTCAGATCATCGGTGATCCGCAACTAAAAATGTGCAAGGCCCCACTCGTATCCAATGAAAGTTCTGGAGAACAACCATGAAGCGTGAATGGCAAGGAGTGCTGCTGGCATTATTCAGCGTTTTAGCTATGTCGAAAGTTACTGCCGATCCCATATCAACGAACGGAGAGCGTTTAAGCGTTTTCATTAGCGATCTGCATTTCGGGCTTGGTCATATCAGCAAAAAACAGTGGCACCCCTATGAAGATTTTCGATGGAGTCAGGCGCTGAAAGGTTTCCTTGCTTCAATATCGAAGGAGGGTAATGACAGCGTTGACTTGGTAATTCTTGGGGATTTTCTGGAAATGTGGCAACTGCCTGATGACATTAAATGCGAGGGATCAGGCGCAGGAGCAGGTTGTTCGATAAACGAGCTTGTCGATTTGTCGACACGTATTACGCAAGCTCATGCTGGAGATTTTGAGGCACTGAAAAACTTTTCATTGCGAGGCTCCAATCGGATTCACGTGGTGCCTGGCAATCACGATGCTGCCCTTTTGATTCCTCAAGTTTGGGCTCCTGTTGCGAAAGAGTTGGGGGGGGATAGCGGACGCATAATATTTGTCCGTAAAGGAGTGTGGACGTCTGAAGATCATCAGGTGCTGGCCGAGCATGGTCAGCAGATTGGCAGTGACGTCAATGCGTTCAAGGATTGGCCTGTGGTGACCACTGAAGCTGGAGATGGTCAACTACTAATGATCCGTCCCTGGGGAGAGCGTTTTGTGCAACGGCTGTTCAATGCGGAGGAGGTTCATTATCCAATCATCGACAATCTGAACCCGGAATCGGCTGGTGCGCGTTACCGTATGGACGAACAGGGGATTTTCGGAACGGCCGCAGATATCGCAAAGTTTATTGCGTTCAACATATTCGAGACATCATGGGCGCAAAAGTCTGGCGCGCTTACACAACAACCTGGTGAAGACCAAGAATTTGATCGGGATGCAGCGCTAAGAAGAGGCTATTTATTGTTCGGTGACTCACTTCCTGACGGGGACTCAAGCAAAATGTTGCTCGATAAACCGGACGCTGCCGGCAGTGCATTGCGCAGTGAGTTAACGCAATTACTGACTACCATGAACGATGAAGATCTTCGATTATTGTGCGCGAGCGCTGCCCTGAATACCGGTGGTCACCCATGCCGCTCCTCACTCACATCAGCAATCGCCGGAGCATTCGTGCCACTTGCGGCAACGCTTAAAAAACATCTCAACTCCAGAGAGGCTGAATTTGGCAAGTTCGATGTTTTTGTCTACGGGCACACCCATCTTTGGGTAAAACCATGGCCGCTGGATATTGGTAACGGTCGCCTCGCAACTGTGGTCAATACGGGTGCGTTCCAACGTCTAATTGAAGATGAGGCATTCAAGCAACTCGCTAAAGACAGAAACATCACCCCGGTTGTCGCCCTGCAGCAGTTACAACCGGAAGATCTTAAACCCTGTTACTCGGCCGTGTTCATTAAAGGAGGGAGGACTCCGCCAGAACCGGAACTGAAACTTTGGGAAATGGCAGAGACGGGTGGTGGTCGATACCGGGAGCCGGGCGTGATGGATTGTCGTTGAGCTCTGTCAATCAAAGCTTGTTGATAGGGATCTTCAGGTAGACAACGCCATTGCCTTCCGCCGGCGGCAAGTTTCCTGCCCGGACGTTGACTTGAATCGCCGGCAGCAACAGCGTCGGCATTCCCAACCCCGCGTCCCGCCGTGTGCGCATTTCAACGAACGTGGCTTCATCGATGCCGTCATGCACATGGATATTGCTTTTGCGCTGTTCGCCTACAGTGGTCTGGCACTGCGAGTCACGGCCTTGCGGCGGGTAGTCGTGGCAGACGTAAAGCTTCACGCTGGCGGGGAAGGCCAGCAGCTTGTGAATCGAATTGAACAATTGATGGGCGTTACCGCCGGGGAAGTCGCAACGGGCGGTGCCGACGTCGGGCATGAACAGCGTGTCGCCGACCAGAATCTGCTCGCCATCGATCAAGTAGGCCATGTCCGCCGGGGTATGCCCGGGGACGTGCAGGGCGGTGGCCTTGAGATTACCAATCCGGAACGACTCGTTCGGTGCGAACAGATGATCAAACTGCGAGCCGTCAACTCGAAATTCCGGTTCCAGGTTGAACAGCGCCTTGAACACGTTCTGCACTTTGCTGATCGATTCGCCAATCGCGATTTTCCCGCCCAGTTCCCGGCGCAGGTACGGCGCGGCGGACAGGTGATCGGCGTGGGCGTGGGTTTCCAGCAGCCACTGCACTTGCAGGTTGTGGGCGCGAACGAAGGCGATGATCTTGTCCGCCTGAGCCGTACAAGTGCGACCGGCAGCGCCGTCATAATCGAGCACCGGATCGACGATCGCGCACTGCCCGCCGTCGGCCTCGTAGACCACGTAGCTGTAGGTCGAGGAGGCGGGGTCGAGGAAAGCTTCAATCAGCGCGGGCATGAACACGGTCCTGTGCAGAAGGTGGGAAGTCAGGGTTGCAACACTTTATGTAAACACATAATGTCCGCAGCTTAAGTGACGTTGAAGGCATCCTGCAAATGCAATCCAGTCTGACCGAATGTGAAGTGGCGCAACTGCGCGCCTCGGCTTCCAAGGCCTGTTCTTTGCTCAAGGCCTTGGCCAATGAGGATCGGCTGCTGATCCTGTGCCAGTTGACCCAGGGCGAGCGCAACGTCGGCGAGCTGGAAAAAATGACCGGCGTGCGTCAGCCGACCCTGTCCCAGCAACTGGGCATCCTGCGCGATGAAGGGCTGGTCGCGACTCGTCGTGAAGGCAAGTACATTTTTTACGGTCTCGCCAGTCACGAAGTGATCCAGGTGATGAAAACCCTTTCCGGACTCTACTGCGGAGCCGTGCTCAAAAGCTGGGCGCAATAGTCCCGGCTATCCTTGCGTGCAGCCATAAGGAACAAACAATGAACGATCAACACTGGGGCCCATCCATCAGTGCGGACATCGTGGTCATCGGCGGCGGCACTGCCGGTATCGGTTTTGTCGCGAGCCTGCTCAAGCGTGATCCCGGCCTGAAAATCACGGTGATCGAGCCGAGCACCCTGCATTACTACCAACCGGCGTGGACGCTGGTCGGCGGTGGCGCCTATGACGCCAAAGACACCGCCCGACCGATGAACAAAGTGATGCCGCGCCAGGCCACCTGGATTCAGGCGGCAGTGACCGGCATCGACCCCGACCAGCGCCGTCTCACCCTCAACGATCAACGCACCATCACCTATCAGAACCTGATCGTCTGCCCCGGCCTGCGCCTGGCGTGGGAGAAGATCGAAGGCCTGCAGGACAGCCTCGGCCAGCACGGCGTCACTTCCAACTACAGCTATCAGTACGCGCAATACACCTGGGATCAGGTGCAGAAACTGCGCGGCGGCAAAGCCCTGTTCACCCAGCCGCCAATCCCGATCAAGTGCGCCGGCGCGCCGCAGAAGGCGCTGTACCTGTCCTGCGATCACTGGCTCAAGCGCAACGTGCTGAGCAAGGTCGAGGTCGAGTTCAATCTGGCCGGCGCCGCACTGTTCGGCGTCCCGACCTTCGTGCCGCCGCTGATGAAGTACATCGAGAAATACAACGCGCGGCTGGCATTCAATTCCAATCTGGTGAAGGTCGACGGCCCGGCGAAAACCGCCTGGTTCGACGTCAAGGATGCGGACGGCAGTGTCACCCGTCAGGCGAAAACCTTCGATCTGTTGCACGTCGTCCCGCCGCAGGTTTCGCCGGATTTCATCGCGCAGAGTCGGTTGGCCGACGCTGGCGGCTGGTGCGAGGTCAATCCGCACACGCTGCAACATCCGCGTTATCCCGATGTGTTTGCCCTGGGCGATATCTGCGGCACCACCCATGCGAAAACCGCCGCGGCAGTGCGTAAGCAAGTCGTGGTGGTGGCGGAAAACCTTCTCGCCCTGCGCAAGGATCTGGCACTGCCGCTGAAGTACGACGGCTATGGTTCGTGCCCGCTGACGGTAGAGAAGGGCAAGGTGATCCTCGCCGAGTTCGGCTACGGCGGAAAATTGCTGCCGACCTTTCCCCTCGACCCGACCGTGCCGCGCCGCTCCGCGTGGTGGCTGAAGGCGACGCTGCTGCCGTGGTTCTACTGGAACGGCATGCTCAAGGGCCGCGAATGGCTGACGCGTCTGTCCAGGGTCGACTGAGAACACTCTATGTTGCTGGCAAGTCTGTTTGGCGTGGTGATGGGATTGGTCCTTGGTCTGACCGGGGCCGGCGGCGGGATTCTCGCGGTGCCGGCGCTGGTGCTGGGGCTGGGCTGGACGATGACGCAAGCGGCGCCGGTGGCGTTGTTTGCGGTGGGCAGCGCGGCGGCGGTCGGCGCGATCGATGGTTTGCGCCATGGTCTGGTGCGTTATCGCGCGGCGCTGCTGATTGCAGCGCTCGGCGCGGTGTTTTCGCCAGTGGGCATCTACTTCGCGCATCAGTTGCCGGAAAAGGTTTTGATGATTCTGTTCAGCCTGCTGATGGTGATGGTGGCGTGGCGCATGCTGCGTCGCGAACGCCAGCAGGAGGGCCCGAGCGACCATGGCCACGCCAGTTGGGGCCAGAAGAACTGCATGCTCAATGAACAGACCGGCCGTTTCGACTGGACCGCCAAATGCACCGCGACCCTCGCGGCACTGGGCGCTGTCACCGGTGTGGTGTCCGGGTTGCTGGGGGTGGGCGGCGGGTTTCTGATCGTGCCGGCGTTCAAGCAACTGACCGATGTACAGATGCGCGGGATCGTCGCCACTTCACTGATGGTCATCAGCCTGATTTCCGCCATCGGCGTGATCGGCGCGTTTCACGCGGGGGTGCGGATTGATCGCCTGGGTGCTGCGTTCATTGTGGCGAGCATCGTCGGCATGATCATCGGTCGCCAACTTTGCGCGCGAGTACCGGCGAGGACGTTGCAGGTGGGGTTTGCCAGTGTGTGCCTGGTGGTTGCGGCTTACATGTTGCTGCGGGCTTGATATGAAGTCTGTGACGAGGGAGCAGGCGCCCTCGCCACAGTGATCGCGTTACAACACCAGGTGCGGTAACCACAGCGACAGTGCCGGAACGTAGGTCACCAGCATCAGCACCAGAAACAGCACCGCATAGAACGGCAGCAGCGCCTTCACGGTGCTTTCGATGCTGACCTTGCCCACCGCCGAACCCACGAACAGCACGGCGCCCACCGGCGGCGTTATCAGGCCGATACCGAGGTTGACCAGCATGATCATGCCGAACTGCACCGGGTCGACGCCGATTCCGAGGATCACCGGCATCAGGATCGGCGTAAGGATCAGGATCAGCGGCGCCATGTCCATCACAGTGCCGAGCAACAGCAGCATGACGTTGATGCACATCAGGATCACGTAGCGGTTGTCGGACAGGGTCAGGAACAGCGTGGTGATTTTCGCCGGGATCTGCATCAGGGTCATGATGTAGCCGAAGCTGGCGGCGAAGCCGATCAGGATCATCACGATGGAAATGGTGCGCACCGTGCGATGCATCAGTTTCGGCAGCTCACTCCATTTGTAGTCGCGGTAGATGAACATGGTGACGAAAAACGACCACAGCACGGCGATGGCCGCCGACTCGGTGGCCGTGAAGATCCCCGAGAGAATCCCGCCGAGAATGATCACCATCGCCATCAGGCCCCACAGCGCTTCGCCGCAGATCTTCAAGGCTTCGCGCATCGGGATCACTTCGCCTTTGGGATAGTCGCGTTTGCGCGCGAAAATCAGGCACAGCACCATCAGGCACGCGCTCATCAGCAGGCCCGGCACGACACCCGCCATGAACAGCGAAGCGATGGACACGGTGCCGCCGGCGGCCAGCGAGTAGAGCACCGAGTTGTGACTCGGCGGAGTCAGCAAGGCCTGCACCGAACCACTGACGGTCACTGCCGTGGAGAAGTCCCGGGGATAACCCTTGCGCTCCATTTCCGGGATCAGTACCGAACCCACCGACGCGGTATCGGCCACCGACGAGCCGGAAATCGCACCAAAAAACGTCGAGGCCATGATGTTGACCAGCGACAGCCCGCCACGCACGAAGCCCACCAAGACCCCGGCGAACGCTACCAGCCGCCGCGACATGCCGCCCTCGGCCATGATGGCGCCGGCGAGCACGAAGAACGGAATCGCCAGCAGCGAGAATTTGTTCACCCCGCCTGCCACCTGGATCATCAAGGCCTGAAACGGGATGTCGATCCACCATGCGCCGATCAGCGCCGACAGCCCAAGCGCGTAGGCAACCGGCATGCCGATCAGGATCAGTGCGATAAAACTGCCCAGCAGAATCAATGCGTCCATCAGGCAGCCCCTTCGTTTTCTTCAACCAAGTCGAACCGCACCACGCGGCGATTGCTTTGATCGCCGAGCAAGAGTTTTTCCAGCACGAAAATCAGCGTCAGCGCGCCGCCAATCGGGATCGGCATGTAGGTGATGCCGACGCGCAATGTCGGCAGGGCGCTCATGAACTGGTTCCACGTTGACAGGCAGAGCTTGGTGCCCCAGATGGTCATGAACAGGCAGATGGTGCCCATGAGCACTTGGGAAACGATGCTCATGGTTCGACGCATGTTCGGTTGCAGGCGGTCGGTGACCATCGCCACCGCCATGTGCGCGCCGGCGCGATAGCTGGCGGCGGCGCCGATGAAGGTGAAGACCATCATCAGCAGGATGGCGGTGGGCTCCGGCCAGCTTGAGCCGGTGCCGAGGACGTAACGGGCGAACACGCCCCAGGGAATGATCAGGGAAATGGTCAGCACCGACAGACCGGCGACCCAGATGCAGGCCATGTAGATCCGGTCATTGATGCGCAGCAGCAAATTCTTCATCGGGTTCCACCGTAACCGGGCAGGCGTGAGCGCCGAGCGACGCCAGCGCTGCCGGGCCTTGTATTGAGGGCAGGGAGGTTACTGAACGGCTTCGATGCGTTTGATCAGGTCGACGTAGGGCGCGCCGTATTTTTCGCGAATCGAAGCGGTGGCCTCGTAGAAGGGTTTCTTGTCGACGGTGATGAACTCGACGCCGGCGGCTTTGAGTTTCTCTTCACTGCTGGCCGACTTGGCATCCCACAAGGTGCGCTCCTGGGCCTGCGCAGCCTTGGCGGCTTTTTTCACCAGGGTCTGCTGATCGGGGCTGAGTTTTTCCCAGGTGATTTTCGACATCACGATGGGCTCGGGCAGGATCAGGTGCCCGGTCAGGCTGTAGAACTTGGCGTTCTGGTAGTGGTTGTGCTCAAGCAGGGTCGGCGGATTGTTTTCCGCGCCATCGATGACGCCGGTCTGCAGGGCACTGAAGATTTCGCCGGTGTCCATGGCAATACCGTTGCCGCCCATGGCGTTGATGGTTTCGATGAACATCGGGTTGCCCTGCACGCGGATTTTCATGCCCTTGAGGTCCGCCAGGCTGCGCACCGGTTTCTTGGTGTAGATGTTGCGCGTGCCGCCATCCATCCACGCCAGCGCCACGAGGTTGAATTCGGAGTTGGTGATCTTGTCGAGGATCTCGTCACCGATTTCACCGTCGATGATTTTGCGCATGTGCGCCTGGTCACGGAACACGAACGGCATGTTGAACACGTTCACGTCCGGCACCACAGGGCCGACGATCCCGAGGCTGACGCGGGCCATCTGGATGGCGCCGACCTGGGCCTGTTCGACCACTTCCTTTTCCGAGCCGAGTACACCGCCGGGGAACATCTTGAAGGTCAGCTTGCCGTCACTTTCGGCAACCAGGGTCTTGCCCAACTGTTCTTCGGCGACCACGGTCGGATACCCGGCGGGGTGGATGTCGGCGAACTTGATTTCCAGCGCCTGGGCCGCGCTGCCGAAGGTGAGCGCGAGGGGGAGGGCGACGGCGAGCAACGTGCGTTTGAAGTCCATGAGGGGTTCTCCAGTCTTGTTATTTTTGTGTTCAAGGCACAGCAATGCAGCAAGGGCGGGTTACAGCAGATCGTCGAACATTGGCTCCGGCAGGCCTTTGACGCCGGGGTTGAGGGCGAACACGCCGCCGGCCAGGGACTGCGGATCCTGGTCGTCGCCGGGGCGAATCGAAGTCACGAACAAGGTGTCCATCCGGCTGCCGCCGAAGGCGCACATGGTGGGTTTTTTCACCGGTACCTGCAGCGAGCGGTCAAGGCGACCGTCGGGGGTAAAACGATGGATCAGGCCGACGTCGTTGGCGCAGATCCAGTAGCAGCCATCGGCATCCACGGCTGCGCCGTCGGGGCGGCCGTAAAAATGGTTCATGTCCACGAACACCCGCCGGTTGGAGGGTGTGCCTGTCTCGGTGTCGTAGTCGAAAGCCCAGATCAGTTGGACGTTCGGGTGCGAGTCCGACAGGTACATGGTTTTGCCGTCCGGGCTGAAGCCCAGGCCGTTGGGCACGATGAAGCCATCAAGCTGTGCCTCGATCACGCCTGTTTGCCCGGCACCGTAACGATAGAGCCGGCCCTCGGACAGATTCAGACCCATGTTCAGCACCATGCTGCCGGCCCAGAACCGACCCTGGCGGTCGCAGCGACCGTCGTTCAGGCGCATGTCCTGGCGGCTGTGTTCCACCGGGCCGAGCAGGTCGCTGTCGAGGCTGCCATCGGCATGCGGTTGCAGGTGAAAGAATCCGCTCTCCATGCCGGCCACCCAGCCGCCGCGACTGTGTCGGGCGAGGCAGGCGAGCATCTCGGGCGCCTTCCAGGCGTGAACATGGCCAGTGTCGGCGTTCCAGCGCTGCAGGCCACCGTTGGGGATATCGACCCAGTACAAGGCGTTTTCCTGTGGCACCCAGACCGGGCTTTCACCCACCGCGTTGCGGGCGTCGACGATCAATTCGGCTTGCATACTCATTCCCTTGGTTTTATTGGAGACGTGAATCGCGCCGGTCAATCGCCGAACGGGCCGGCCGCAACGAAGGCGCCGCCCTGATAGATCCGCGCCGGGTCATCGCTGGCGGGCATCGGCTGCGCCTCGACCTTTTCGCGAAACACTTCGGAGGTGTCTTTGGCCTCGAAACCGAGGTGACTGGCGAAGCGGTTGTCCCACCACACATCCTTGTTGGCGGACATGCCATAAACCACGGTGTGGCCGACGTTGGGGGTGTACAGCGAACGTTCGAGCAGTTGGGTGAGATCGTCGAAGCTCAGCCAGGTGTGCATCATTCGGCGGTTCTGTGGTTCGGGAAACGACGAGCCGATGCGGATGCTGACAGTTTCGATGCCATAGCGATCGAAGTAGAAACTGGCCATGTCTTCGCCGTAGGACTTGGACAGACCGTAGTAGCCGTCGGGGCGGCGAGCAGAGCTGGCGTCGAGGTGTTCGTTCTGTTTGTAGAAGCCGATGACATGGTTGGAGCTGGCGAAGATCACCCGCTTCACACCATGTCGGCGTGCCGCTTCATAGATATGGAATACGCCGCAGATGTTGGCGCCGAGGATTTCTTCGAAGGGGCGCTCCACCGAGACGCCACCGAAGTGCAGGATCGCATCCACGCCTTCGACCAGCTGATGCACGGCAACTTTGTCGGCGAGGTCGCAGAGCACGATTTCTTCGCGGTCATCGATGGCCGGGGCGAGGGCAGCGATGTCCGACAGGCGCAGCACGTTGGCATACGGGCGCAGACGTTCGCGCAAGACTTTGCCCAGGCCACCGGCGGCGCCGGTCAGCAGCAGGCGATTGAACGGAGTTGGGGCGGTGGAGGTGGACGTCATGGCAATCCCTTACACGTTGTTATTAGGTTTGTTGTAGGTTGTCGTATGACTGCGCTGAAGTATCGGTAGGGTTTCCGGAACTTGTCAACGCGACTTTCGGTGTAAGTGACGGAAGGCCGATTCACCCTCCGTTCACCCCATGCCAGGGTTTACAACAACGAAATCGGGTAACTGATGAAGATCCGGTTCTCGTCGAATTCATTGGTGCTGAAGTCCCGGCGAATCGTCGCGTTGCGCCATTTGACGTTGAGGTTTTTCAGCGGACCGCTCTGCACGGTGTAGGCCAGCTCCGACTCGCGCCCCCATTCCTTGCCGTCGGTGATGGTGCCGGTGTGCACGTTGTCACCGCTGATGTAGCGGTTCATCAGCGTCAGCCCGGGGACGCCGAGGACCACGAAGTTGTAGTCGTGGCGGATCTGCCAGGAACGCTCCTGCGCGTTGTCGTAACTGGCGTTGTAGCTGTCGTTGGCCAGGGTGCCGCCGCTGGTGCCGTTGACGCGCATCCAGGCATCGTCGCCGCTGAGCTTTTGCAGGCCGATGTAGAACGTGTTGCCGCCGTACCGGGCCGAGAGCATGGCGAATGCGGTTTTGTTGTCGAGGTCGCCGGCCTGGGCGCTGCCGTCTTCCTTGCCGGTGAAGAAACCGAGATTGGCGCCCAGCGTCCAGTCGCCCAGCGGCTGGCTGTGGCTGAGGTTGAAGTACTGTTGTTGGTAGATGTCGCTGAGTTCGGCGTACCACAGACCGACAAGCGTGCGTTTGTCGTTGAAGGTGTATTCGCCGCCGCCAAAGTTAAAGCGGTCGGAGGTGAAGGCGCCGCGGCCGTTCATCGACATGTCTTCCATGCTGGCATCGTTGCGCGGGCTGTTGCCACGGAACTGCCCGCCGTAAAGGGTCAGGCCATTGATTTCGGTAGAGGTGATCTGGCCGCCACGAAAGGTCTGGGGCAGGGAGCGACCATCGTCCGAGCGCAGGATGGGCAACACCGGCATCCATTCACCCACCTTCAGTTCGGTCTTCGACACCTTGGCCTTGAGCGCAACACCCAGTCGCCCGAAATTGTCCGCCGGGCGTCCGTCATCGTGAATCGGCAGCAGCTGCGTACCGCCCGTGCCTTTGCCGCCATCAAGCTTCTGCGAATACATACCCAGCACGTCCAGGCCAAAGCCGACGGTGCCCTGGGTAAAACCGGATTTGGCGTCGAGGATGAAGTTCTGCGTCCACTCTTCAGCCTTGCCCTGCGGATAGTTCGGGTTGACGAAGTTGCGGTTGAAGTAGGCGTTGCGCAGGTTCAGCGTGGCTTTGCTGTCTTCGAGGAAGCCCTCGGCATCGGCGCTCATCGGCAAGGCGAGGGCGAGACTGCCGCAGCCGATCAGGCTCAGGGTGGAACGCGGGCGGGGGATAGAAAAACGGGACGTGCGGACGGAATTGCAGACGAGTGTGCTCACTGTGACGCTCCCTGTTTCATTTGTTGTTTTTATTATTTGTTATACGTCGTCGTACAACATGGTTGCGGATATTTGCGAGGTTTTCCGGAAAAGTCAACAGGGCGTCGTACGATGACTTTGGGTGAGCGGGCAGCCCTGAAAGCGTTGTGAAGAGGGCTGCTTTCGGCACGTTTACTGGTTGTAGAGCGCTTCAGTGTTATCGATCAGGGGATTTTTTTCGGTCAGCACGATCTGCGCGATCTGATCCTTGCGCATGAAACTCACCTTCGAATGCGACTGGGCGTACCGGATGAAGCGCTCCATGGCCTCGACCATCGCCGGGGTGCCACCGATGCGGTCGTGCAGACTCACCGACATCATCCGCCGCTTGCTCGCGCCTTCGGCGTAGAGGCGATCGAACTCCAGCACCAGTTGCTGATAGAACTGTTCGGCAGAGAAATGCCGGCCCTCGACCAGCACGATGTCGTTGTTGCGCAGGGTGTACGGCACCACGGCGAATTTGCGCCCGCGAACCATGGTCACGAACGGCTCGTCGCGGCTGACGTCGTCGATGTGATAGGTGAAATTCAGATCCTGCAGCACCTTCAACGTATTGGGGCTGCGGCGCAGCCAGTTGGCGTTGTAGCCGACCGAGCGCTGGCCGGTGATTTTCTCCACCGCTGCGACGCCGTCGCTGATGAACTGTTTTTCCTGGGCGTAATTCATGTTGTACGAGTCGGCCCAGCGCATGCCGTGGGCCGCCAGTTCATGGCCACGCTCGGCAATCGCCTTGGCCAGGTCCGGGTGCTTGAGCGCCGCTTCGCCGACCACGTGGGAGGTGACTTTAATGCCGGTGCGATCCCACAGATCGAGCATGCGCCACAGGCCTTCCTTGTAGCCGTAATCGAACCAGGTCTGCGCCGGTAGATCCGGGTAGCCTTTTGGCAGCGGTGTGCCGGAGAACGGACTTTCAGCGCCCTCGGGCTGGCCGCCGGTTTCGAATTGCATCGACACTGAAATCACCAGTTGCGAGCCATCCGGCCACGGGCGTTCCTGAGCGAAGGTGAGGGCGGGCAGCAACAGCGCGGCGGCCAGCAGGTTTTTCAGCAGACGCGGGGAGCGTTGCCAACGGGGAGTGGTCATATCGGGCACCTTGCAGGTTGAGAAGTGCTGCAAGGTTGGCATCCGCTACGCTTGGGAAAAATCAGCTGCGGGCGAGATGTCTTTTAAACAGAATTTACGAATCCCGCCCCACCCAGATCCCTTGTGGGAGCGAGCTTGCTCCCACAGTGGATAGGTGTTTGGTCAGGATTTGCGGCACACTTAAGCGACTACAAGACAAGGCCTTTCAATGGATCAATACGCCCCGCGCAACTGGCAGCCGCACGAGAAGCCCAGTCTGCCCGGTTCTCCCTCGACGCCGCTGCACTCCAACCCCAAGCGCCTGGCTTATGCGCTGGTGGGCTTGCTGGTGGCGGTGACCGGTGGGCTGGGTAATGCGCTGGTGGTCGCCAACCTGCCTTATCTGCAAGGCGCGCTCGGGGCGACGACGGCGGAGATGGCCTGGCTGCCGGCGGCGTATGTGATGACCAACGTGTCGATGAACCTGCTGCTGGTGAAGTTTCGCCAGCAGTTCGGGCTGCGGGCGTTTACCGAGGTGTTTCTGGTGCTGTATGCGCTGGTGACCTTCGGCCATCTATTCGTCAATGACTTGAATTCAGCAGTCGCGGTGCGGGCGGCCCACGGCATGGTTGGCGCGGCGCTCAGTTCGCTGGGCCTGTATTACATGGTGCAGGCGTTCCCGGCCAAATGGCGGATGAAGGCGCTGGTGCTGGGCCTCGGCACCTCACAGCTGGCCTTGCCACTGGCGCGACTGTTTTCCGAAGACCTGCTGCAGATCGCCGAATGGCGCGGCCTGTACCTGTTTGAACTGGGTATGGCGCTGCTGTCGCTGGGCTGCGTCCTGATGCTCAAACTGCCGCCGGGTGACCGGTTCAAGACCTTCGAACCGCTCGACTTCCTGACCTTCGCGATCCTCGCCAGCGGCGTCGCGCTGTTGTGCGCGGTGTTGTCCCTGGGGCGGATCGACTGGTGGCTGGAGGCCGACTGGATCGGTATCGCCCTGGCCGCGTCGATTGCGCTGATTCTCGCGGGGCTGGCCATCGAACATAACCGCAGCAACCCGATGTTGATGACCCGCTGGCTCGGCAGCGGGGTGATGATCCGCCTGGCGCTGGCGGTGATCCTGATTCGCATGGTGACCTCGGAGCAATCCACCGGCGCCGTGGGCTTCATGCAGAACCTGAACATGAGCAGCCAGCAGCTTCATAGCCTGTATGTGGTGATGCTGATCGGCAGCGTCGCCGGGCTGCTGACCAGTGCGCTGACCATCGACCCGAAACACCTGCTGATGCCGCTGATCATTTCGCTGGCGTTGATGGCCACCGGCTCGATCATGGACAGCTCATCGAACAACCTGACCCGCCCCGGCAACTTGTATTTCAGCCAGTTCCTGCTGGCGTTCGGCAGTACGTTCTTCCTCGGCCCGACCATGGTGCTGGGCACGCGCAACGTGCTGACCAACCCGCGCAACCTCGTGAGTTTTTCGGTGTTGTTCGGGATCTGCAACAACCTCGGCGGCCTGATCGGCGCGGCGTTGCTGGGGACTTTCCAGATCGTGCGCGAGAAGTTTCATTCCAGCCATATCGTGGAGCAACTGGTGATGTCCGACCCGCGTGTCGCCGCCCGGGTACAGAGCGGCGGATCGGCGGTCGGCTCCGTGATTGCCGACCCGAGTCTGCGCAATCTGCAGGGCATTCGCAGCCTGGCCAACGCTGCCACGCGCGAAGCCAACGTACTGGCCTATAACGATGTGTTCATGCTGATCGCGGTGATCGCGATCCTGACCATGATCTGGATTTCCATCCGTGCGCTGTGGCTGATCAGTACCACCAAAGCCGTCGTCCCGACACCTTCCGTACCTTCCAGCGGTGCCACTTCTTCATGACCGAACCGACTACCACGACCACCAATGCCATCGCCGCCACCCCTGAAGGCGTGGCGCCGCCGTCATCACCGAACACCGAGCCGCGTTCGTTGCGGGTGCGGATCATCTCGTCGCTGGGCTTTGCCGCGATTGCCATCGTCGGCGTGCTGATCGTGCTTTACGCCTGGCAGCTACCGCCGTTCAGCAGCGCAGTTGAGACCACCGAAAACGCTCTGGTGCGTGGGCAGGTGACGATCATCGGCCCGCAGCTTAGCGGCTATGTGTTTGAGGTGCCGGTGCAGGATTTCCAGTTTGTGAAGGAGGGCGATTTGCTGGTCCGTCTCGATGACCGCATCTATCAGCAACGCCTCGACCAGTCGCTGGCACAACTGGCGGTGCAGAAGGCCTCGCTGGCCAACGTGGTGCAGCAGCGCAACAGCGCCGAAGCGACGATCAAGTTGCGGCAGGCGGTGGTGGCCGACAGCGAGGCGCAGCTGCGCAAAAGCGAGGCCGACTTGCGACGCAACAAGGCGCTGGTCAATGACGGTTCCGTGTCCAAGCGTGAGATGGACGTGGCGCTGGCCGCCAATGCGCAAAGCATTGCGGCGGTGGCGCAGGCCAAGGCCAATCTGGAAATCGCCCGGCAGGATCTGCAAACGGTGATCGTCAATCGCGGTTCGCTGGAAGCGGCGGTGGCCAGTGCCGAGGCGGCGGTGCAGTTGGCGCGGATCGATTTGTCCAACACCCGGATCATCGCCCCGCGTGACGGTCAGCTCGGGCAGATCGGCGTGCGTCTGGGCGCTTACGTCAACTCCGGGGCGCAGTTGATGGCGCTGGTGCCGAACCAGAAATGGGTGATCGCCAACCTCAAGGAAACCCAGATGGACAATGTGCGCGTGGGGCAGCCGGCGAGCTTCACCGTCGATGCCTTGAACCACCGCAAATTCACCGGCCATGTGCAGCACATCTCACCGGGCACCGGTTCCGAATTCGCGTTGTTGCAGGCCGACAACGCTACCGGCAACTTCGTAAAAATCGCCCAGCGGGTGCCGGTGCGCATCACCATCGATCCGGATCAGCAGGAGAGCGAGCGCCTGCGACCGGGGATGTCGGTGGTGGTCAGCATTGATACGGCGGCGGGTGACACCCAGAAACACTGACCTCAGGCGGCGGTCATCGGCGGCAAGGTGCCAAGCACGGAAACTGCCGCCACGGCGCCGATCCCCAGCAGCCATTCGAGCATGACGCTGCGCTTGAGGGTGTCGATCCGCTGTTCGCAATCGTTGATCCGCAGGCGATTGAACAGCGCCAGTGCAAGCATGCCGAACACCAGCAGCGCCTTGATCAACAGGATCAGGGCGAAGCCCGAGAACAGCGGTGTCGGCCACCATTGGCCGGTGAGTACGCGCACATTGATCAGCCCGGTGATCAGCAGGCCGGCGACCAGTGCGTAACCGAGCCCGCTGAAACGCTGCAAGACTTCGCGCATGTCTTTGTCAGGTTGGCGCAGGATCATCACCAGCATCAACAACCCACCGAGCCAGGCGCCGACGCAGGTCAAATGAATGACCTGATTGAGGATCAGCATCTGGCCACTGAAGCCGTCGAGCATCGCCCCGTGTCCGACCGGTGCCAGCGTCATCAGCAGCACCGCACTCAAGCCCAGCTGCAATGGTCGGCTCGAACGCCACGGCGTAAACAGCAACGCCAGCAACAGCGCATTGATCAACAGATGCCAGCGCCAGACCTGACCGAAAAACGTATGACCGAGAACCAGCTCGACGGTGGGCGGATCAAACGCGGCAGCCGCCGAACCGGCCATGCTTGCGGTAATCAACAACGCCCAGGTGACGCCGCTGGCCAAGGCAATCGCCACCAGCCAGCGAGCCAGTCGCGCCAGCTGCCGATCCAGCGTCGGCGCTTCACCCTTGAGCAGCAGCGGCCGGAACAGCCAGGCCCCGAACAGCATCAACACCACGATGAAATGCAGGAACCGGCACAGCACCAGCGCTTCACTCATGAATTACTGGCCAACCTTGAACTGATAGGCGCCTTCGCTTGTGTGTGTGTCGACCGACACCGCATGCCATTCGACCTTGTACTCGCCAGCGGTCAGCGGTGTTTCGGGGGTGACGATCAGGGTTTTCTTGTCACCTTCGGTGGTCAGCGGTTTGACCGCCACCGGCTTGCCATCGTGGGTCATGGTGACTTTGGTGAAGCTGGCTTCGACGCCTTCGGAAAACACCAGGCGCAGATCTGCCGGTGCAGCGACGGTGCTGTCGGCAGCCGGGGTCTGGCTTTTCAGATGGGCGTGGGCGAACGCCTGGGAAGTGACGATCAGCGAAGCCAGCAGCGCGCCAGCGGTGAAGAGTTTTTTCATCGGCATGGAAAGATTCCTTTCAGTGAAATGGCGGGCTGAGTATAGAACCTGGATCACAGGGCTTTCAGGCGCATGTGAATGACCGGAAAGGGCCGGCCTTCGCCGTCGAGTGCCGAGCGGCCGATGTCTTCGAATCCGTAGTGCCGGTAGAAGCCGTGGGCTTGCGGGTTCTGTTCGTTGACGTCGACCTTCAGCAGTGGGCGGCGGACATGGTCGAGCAAGCGCCGGCCGATGCCCTGGCCACGGTGAGCCGGGTCAATGAACAGCATTTGTACGGTGTCCTCGTCGGTGGCGATAAAGCCTGCCGGGGAGTGGTCGGGGTTCTCGAAAACCTGCACATCCAGCGCGGGCAGGTAGGTGTCACGCACCAGCGGGAACAGCCTATGGATGTCGTCTTCCGGGAGGAAATCGTGGGTGGCGCGGACCGAGCGCTCCCACAGTGCGGCGAGCTGCGGATCATCCGCAGCGATGCGCTTTCGAATGGTCATGGGCAGGATCCTTCAGTGTCTGACGGGGAGAAGGAGGGCGATCCTAAACCAGAAAAAAGCGCAAGTGTGTGAAGAATCGTTCTCGGCTGTCGCCCCTTGCCCAGAGCGGATGCTAGTCTTCAACCACGTTGTCTTCAGGGAGCCCTCATGGGCAATCACAAGATCGAAATCCGCCGCACCAACGTCGACAAGATCCTGCTGGCGGCGGAGAAAGTCTTCGCCGAGAAAGGTTTCGGCGGCACCGCCATGGCGGACATCGCCGCGGAAGTGCAGCTGCCACGCTCCAATCTGCATTACTACTTTTCGACCAAGAGCGAGCTGTACAGCGCGGTGCTGTTCGACCTGCTGGAAGTGTGGAAGCAGGACGCGCTGTGCTTCGAGATGTTCGACGATCCGCGCGTGGTGCTCAGCAGCTACATCCGCGCCAAGATGAACCACTCGCGCAGCCGGCCTTACGGGTCGAAAGTCTGGGCCAACGAAATCATCCACGGCGCGCCGACCCTCGGCGAGGCGCTGGATGTGAGCCTGTACGACTGGGCGAAGATGAAGGAGGCGAAGATCCGGCAGTGGGTGGAGGACAAGCGGATTCTGCCGGTGGAGCCGTCGAGCCTGCTGTACATGATCTGGGCCTCGACGCAGCACTATGCGGACTTCGATCATCAGGTGAATATTCTGAATGAGCACCAGCCGCTGTCGGACATGCAGTTCGAGCGGGCGGTGCAGACGGTGACGAGTGTGATTTTGCGGGGGATCGGGTTGGAGCCCTGAAAGTCAAAAGCTGGTCCTCACCCCAGCCCTCCCGAAACGTCGGACCGCCCGGAGGGAGAGGGAGCCTACGGAGGTGTCATTCGGGTTACATCGACCTGCAAGACCGGGTCGATTATGGATTCAAAGCAGATCGTTCATGTCGGTGCAGTTCATCAATATTCCCCGGTCGGTTCCCTCTCCCCTTTGGGAGAGGGCTAGGGTGAGGGGACTTCCGGATCCACAGGCGATCTAGACCGCAACGTGATACGGATTCCTCGGATCATGATTCCAGTCCAGAAACGGCTTGCCCGTTTCCATCGGCACCATCTCGATGCAATCCGCCACCGGACAAGTGATCTGGCACAGATTGCACCCCACACACTCATCATCGATCACTTCATATTTATGCGTGCCATCGGCCTGTTTCAGGCTGCTGATCGCCTGGTGTGAAGTATCCTCGCAGGCAATGTGGCAACGCCCGCAACCGATGCACGCCGCCTGGTCGATCTTCGCGATGACTTGATAGTTGATGTCCAGGTACTTCCAGTCCGTGGTGTTGCCCACCGCGCGCCCGGAAAACTCGGCAATGCTGGCGTAGCCTTGACTGTCCATCCACCGCGACAGGCCATCCTTCATCTCATCGACAATCCGGAAGCCATGCAGCATCGCCGCCGTGCACACTTGCACCGCGCCGCTGCCCAGTGCGATGAACTCTGCCGCATCACGCCAGCTGCCAATGCCGCCGATGCCGCAGATCGGCAGGCCCTGGGTCTGTGGATCACGGGCGATTTCCGCGACCATGTTCAGCGCGATCGGTTTGACCGCCGAGCCGCAATAACCGCCGTGGGTGCTTTTGCTGCCGACGGTGGGCAGGGCGACCATGTGTTCGAGGTCGACGCTGGTGATCGAGTTGATGGTGTTGATCAGCGACACCGCATCGGCGCCGCCGCGATGGGCCGCACGCGCGGCGACGCGGATGTCGGTGATGTTCGGCGTCAGCTTGACGATCACCGGCAGCGAGCAATAGGTCTTGCACCAGCGCGTGACCTGCTCGACGTACTCCGGCACCTGACCGACCGCTGCGCCCATGCCGCGCTCGGGCATGCCGTGGGGGCAGCCGAAATTCAGCTCGATGCCGTCAGCACCGGTGGCTTCCACCAGCGGCAGTATGTGTTTCCACGACTCTTCAACGCACGGCACCATCAGCGACACGATCAGCGCGCGATCCGGCCAGTCCTTCTTCACCTGAGTGATTTCCCGCAGGTTGATTTCCAGCGAGCGGTCGGTGATCAGTTCGATGTTGTTGATGCCCAGCACTTCGCGGTTGGCGCCATAGTGCGCCGAATAACGCGACGACACGTTGACCGCCGCCGGGTCTTCACCCAGGGTTTTCCAGACCACGCCGCCCCAACCGGCCTCGAAGGCGCGCACCACGTTGTAGGCCTTGTCGGTCGGCGGCGCGGAGGCCAGCCAGAACGGATTGGGGGCTTTGATACCGGCGAAGACAATCGAGAGATCGGCCATTTACGCAGCCTCCACGTTGAGCATCAGTTGAGCGTTGATCGCCTCGGCGGCGCGCTTGCCGTGTTGCACCGCTTGCACGGTCAGGTCCTGATCGAGGCTGGTGCAGTCGCCGCCGGCATACACGCCGGGGATGCTGGTGCGCAGGTTTTCATCGACCTGAATCCGTTCGCCCTGACGTTTGAGTTCGCGGGCCAGCGGGTCGACGAGGGCACTGCCGTCGAAGGCCTGGCCGATCGCTTTGAAGATCGCATCGGCGGCCAACTCGAACGTCTCACCCGTGGTTTGCAGGCGACCATCCACCAGATGCGTGCGGGCGAAGCGCATGCCGCGCACTTTGCCTTGAGCGTCGAGCAGCACTTCCTCCGGTTGTGCCCAGGTCAGCAGCCGCACCTGATTGGCCTTGGCGATGTCCTGTTCATGGCCGGTGGCGCCCATGTCCGCCGCGCCACGGCGATAGACCAGATTGACGTCACGGGCACCGAGGCGGGCCATTTGCACGGCCATGTCGATGGCGGTGTTGCCGGCGCCGAGGACGATGCAGTGTTCGGCCAACGGCAGTTGCGACAGGTCGTCGGCCTGACGCAGTTCGCGGATGTAGTCGGTGGCGGCGAGCAGGCCGGGGGCGTCTTCGTGGGCCAGGCCGAGTTGCTTGCTCGCATTAAGACCGAGGCCGAGGAACACTGCGTCGAACTGTTGATGCAGTTCGCTCAAAGTCAGGTTGTCGCCGAGTTTCTGTCCGTGGCGGATTTCGATGCCGCCGATCTGCAGGAGGAAATCCAGCTCCTTCTGCGCGTAGTCGTCGACCAGTTTGTATTTGGCGATCCCGTATTCGTTAAGCCCGCCAGCCTTCTCCCGCGCTTCGAAAATCACCACGTCATGCCCGTGCATGGCGCTGCGATGCGCGCAGGACAACCCGGCCGGGCCAGCACCGACCACGGCGATGCGTTTGCCCGTCGCGGCGGCGCGTTGGAATGGATGTTCGGTGAAGTTCGCGTTGTCCACGGCGTAGCGTTGCAGCAGGCCGATCAGCACCGGCGCGCATTCGTGGGCGTTGTTGCGCACGCAGGCTTGCTGGCAGAGGATCTCGGTCGGACAGACCCGGGCGCAACTGCCGCCGAGGATGTTCGCCGAGAGGATTTTCTGCGCGGCGCCGGGCACGTTGTCCTGATGGATATTGCGGATGAACGACGGAATGTCTATCTCGCTCGGGCACGCATTCACGCACGGCGCGTCGTAGCAATACAGGCAGCGCGAGGCTTCCAGATGCGCCTGGCGGTCGTTGAGCGGCGGCGCCAGATCGGTGAAATGGCCGGCGAGGGCGGCCGCACTTTCGTGTGGGTGCGGGAGATGGTTCAGGGTTTCGATCACGGTTTTTTGCCTCACGGTTATTTGAGGTTTTCTGCCTCTGTCGGGCAGTGGTTTTTTGTGGTGTCTGAACTGGCCTCATCGCTGGCAAGCCAGCTCCCACAGGGATCTATGGCGCTCATAAAAACCTGTGGGAGCGGGCTTGCCCGCGATGAGGCCGAAGGCCGCTTTCAGCGTTTCACAGCAGTAGGCTTATGTTGCTCAGCCCGCTTGCTCAGCAAATCAAACACCGCCGGATACGCCGGCCGTTCGATATAGCGGCCTGCGCCACGCTCGGCGCGCAGGTCGCCGTCGGCCCAGACCACCCGGCCCTGGCTGACGGTATGGCTCGGCACACCGGTCACGGTCTTGCCTTCGAAGATGTTGAAGTCCACCTGCTGATGGTGGGTCTTGGCGGAGATGGTGCGGGTGCCTTGCGGGTCCCACAGCACCAGGTCGGCATCTGCGCCGACGCGGATCGCGCCCTTGCGCGGGTAGAGGTTGAAGATTTTCGCGGTGTTGGTGGAGGTGAGGGCGACGAAGTCCTGCATCGACAACCGTCCCGAGTTCACCCCTTCATCCCACAACACCGCCATGCGGTCTTCGATGCCGGCGGTGCCGTTGGGGATCTTGCTGAAATCGTCGCGGCCGGCGGCTTTCTGCTCGGCGCAGAAGCAGCAGTGGTCGGTGGCGGTGGTGTGCAGATTGCCGCTCTGCAAGCCATGCCAAAGCGCGTCCTGATGCCCGCGCGGACGGAACGGCGGGCTCATCACGTAACCGGCGGCGGTCTGCCAGTCCGGGTGCTGGTAGACACTGTCGTCCAGCAGCAGATGCCCGGCCAGCACTTCGCCGTAAACCGGTTGGCCCTTGCTGCGGGCATAGGTGATTTCGTCGAGGGCTTCCTTGGTCGAGACGTGCACCAGGTACAGCGGCGTGCCGATGGTTTCAGCGATCCGGATTGCCCGGCTCGCGGCTTCGCCTTCAACCTGCGATGGCCGCGACAGTGGATGCGCTTCCGGCCCGGTGATGCCCTGGGCCATCAACTTGCGTTGCAGGTGATAGACCAGCTCGCCGTTTTCCGCGTGCACGGTCGGCACCGCGCCGAGTTCCAGGCAGCGCTCGAAGCTCGCCACCAGCGTGTCGTCGGCGGCCATGATCGCGTTCTTGTAGGCCATGAAATGCTTGAAGCTGTTGATCCCGTGATGGCTGACCAGCTCGGCCATTTCCTCCCGCACCTGCTCGCTCCACCAAGTGATCGCGACGTGGAAGCCGTAGTCGGACGCGGACTTCTCCGCCCAGCCGCGCCACTGGTGAAAGGCTTCGAGCAGCGACTGCTGCGGATTGGGAATCACGAAATCGATGATCGAGGTGGTGCCGCCGGCCAGGCCAGCGGCGGTGCCGCTGTAGAAGTCTTCGCTGGCTACGGTGCCCATGAACGGGAGTTGCATGTGGGTGTGCGGATCGATGCCGCCGGGCATCAGGTACTGGCCGCTGCCGTCGAGCACTTCGGCGCCGGCGGGAACGTCCAGGTTTTCACCAATGGCTTTGATCACGCCGTCAGCGCAATAGACATCGGCGCGGTAACTTTCATCATGGGTAACAACGGTGGCGCCACGGATCAACAGAGACATTCCGAGTTCCTCGCAGGCATGACCGACTTGTGCCGGTTCTAGTGTTTTATTGTCTGCAGCGGCAAATGCGTAATCTTGTCAGCGCTGTCAGGAATAGACGCTAGTCGCAGTTCTGCAATTGATCAAGATTATTTTTTATAAGCTTATGACTGTTTTAAGTAGCTGATAAATAAAAATAAAAATACAAAATCACCAAAATGGTGAGGCGCTTCACCATTTTGACGCACTTGACAGGTTGGAAATATGAGCAAGATTTCCTATGTGAAATCAGCCGCTTGAAGTTGAGCGGAGAGTGACGCGTCCTGAAGAAAAATAATGCAGTGCACCAGATTGAGTCCTGACAGTTCGGACAACTTGCCTGGCATTTAGCCTGAGTGTTCAGTCAAGTTTTCGCGGCCTCACAAGGTGAATAATTAAAACTGATAAACATCAGTCAGTTGCAGGAAATAGAAAGCACGGCCCGATGCGAAGCGGGGCACCCGGCACGTTTATTGATGCCGCCGCTGACACCATGGCCGGTGCATTAAGGTTGTCAGTTCCTCCGGCCATCGTCCGGCCCGCACCTGCGTGTGCAGCCGCCTGATGAGCAAAAAAATAATCAGAAGAACAGTGGAGCGGCCATGCAACAGAACAGATCGCAAGTGACCGAGCGCGACGGCTTGTTCGAACTCGAAGCCGGCAGCGACGTCCTCGACAGTCCCCGATACAACCACGACATGGCACCGACCAAGGTGCGCGAACGAACCTGGAACAAATGGCACATCACCGCGCTGTGGGTCGGCATGTCGATCTGCGTGCCGACCTACACCCTCGGCGGCGTGCTCACCGCATATTTCGGCCTGAGCGTCGGCGAGGCCTTGCTGGCGATTCTGTTTGCCAACGTCATCGTCCTGATTCCCCTCACGCTCAATGCGTTTCCCGGCACCAAGTACGGGATTCCGTTTCCAGTGTTGCTGCGCTCGTCGTTCGGGATTCTCGGCTCCAACGTGCCGTGCCTGATCCGCGCGCTGGTGGCGTGCGGCTGGTTCGGCATTCAGACCATGTTCGGCGGGCTGGCGATTCACCTGTTTCTCGGCTCGGTGTTTGACGGCTGGAAATCCCTCGGCGGGACGGGAGAGGTGATCGGTTTCATGGTCTTCTGGGCGCTCAACCTGTGGGTGGTGATCCGTGGCGCCGAGTCGATCAAATGGCTGGAAACCCTGTCGGCGCCGCTGCTGGTGGCGGTCGGCATCGGGTTGCTGGTGTGGGCCATGCCCAATGTGTCGATGACTGAATTGCTGGCGATCCCGCCGAAGCGTCCCGAAGGCGCGAGCGTGGTCAGCTACTTCGCCGCCGGCCTGACGGCGATGGTCGGTTTCTGGGCCACCCTGTCGCTGAACATTCCTGACTTCAGCCGTTATGCCCGCAGCCAGAAGGATCAGATCCTCGGGCAGATTTTCGGTCTGCCGCTGACCATGTTCCTGTTCGCCGCACTGGGCGTGGTGATGACCGCCGCCTCGGTGAAACTGGTGGGCGTCAGCGTTTCCGATCCGGTGACGTTGATCGGCCATATCCAGAGCCCGGTGTGGGTCGCGGTGGCCATGGCGCTGATCATCATCGCCACGCTGTCGACCAACACCGCCGCCAACATTGTTTCGCCAACCAACGACTTCCAGAACATCGCGCCCAAAGTGATCAACCGCACCAAAGCGGTGATCCTCACGGGGTTTGTCGGGCTGGCGCTGATGGGCCATGAGCTGCTGAAGAAGCTCGGGCTGATCGTCTCCGATGTCAGCCTGGAAACCGTGTATTCGAACTGGCTGCTGGGCTATTCCAGCCTGCTCGGACCGATTGCAGGGATCATGGTGGTGGACTATTTCCTGATCAAGAAACAGCAACTGGACCTGGCTGGCCTGTACCGCGACGACGTGTACCCGGCGTGGAACTGGGCCGGGTTCATCGCGTTTGGCATGCCGGTGGTGCTGACCCTGCTGTCGCTGGGCAGCAGCGCATTCAGCTGGTTCTACAGCTACGGCTGGTTCACCGGCTCGGCGCTGGGCGGGTTGATCTATTACGGGTTGTGCGCGATGCGTGCGCAGCCTTCTGTCGCGAAATCACCGGTGTGATGGAGGGCCTTATCGCGAGCAGGCTCGCTCCCACATTTGGAATGCGTTCCCCTGTGGGAGCGAGCCTGCTCGCGAAGACGGCCTGACTAACGCCGGAGATGTATCCGAAGAAACTCATAAGAAAACTGCCTGAGGAGATCCCCATGAACGCAGCCGTAGACGTTCTGCAATCGACCCATCAGCACATCAACCGCGACCGCTTATGGGCGTCGCTCATGGAGCTGGCGAAGCTCGGCGCGACGGTCAAGGGCGGGGTCTGTCGCCTGGCCCTGACCGACCTCGACCGCCAGGCCCGCGACCTGTTCGTGCAATGGTGCAAGGACGCCGGTTGCAGCGTCACGGTCGATGAAGTCGGCAACATCTTCGCCCGCCGCCCCGGCCGCAACCCGAACCTGCCCCCGGTGATGACCGGCAGCCACATCGACACCCAGCCCACCGGCGGCAAGTTCGACGGTTGCTTCGGCGTGCTCGCCGGGGTCGAGGTTCTGCGCACCCTCAACGACCTCGGCGTGGAAACCGAGGCACCGCTGGAAGTGGTGGTCTGGACCAACGAAGAAGGCTCGCGCTTCGCCCCGTGCATGATGGGCTCCGGCGTGTTCGCGGAAAAATTCACCCTCGAAGAAACCCTGGCCAAGGTCGATGCCGACGGCATAACGGTTGGCGAAGCGTTGAACGCCATCGGCTACGCCGGACCGCGCAAGGTCAGCGGACACAAGGTCGGCGCCTATTTCGAAGCGCACATCGAGCAAGGCCCGATTCTTGAGGACGAGCAGAAAACCATCGGCGTAGTACTCGGCGCACTGGGGCAGAAGTGGTTCGACCTGAAACTGCGCGGCGTCGAAGCCCACGCCGGCCCGACCCCGATGCACCTGCGCAAGGACGCTCTGGTCGGCGCCTCGGTGATCGTCGGCGCGGTCAATCGCGCTGCCCTCGGCCACCAACCCCACGCCTGCGGCACGGTCGGTTGCCTGCAAGCCTATCCCGGCTCACGCAACGTCATTCCCGGCGAAGTACGCATGACCCTCGATTTCCGGCATTTGGAACCGGCACGCCTCGACTCGATGATCGCCGAGGTCAAGCAAGTCATCGAAGCGACCTGCGAAGAACACGGCCTGACCTATGAACTGACCCCGACCGCCGACTTCCCGCCGCTGTACTTCGAAAAAGGCTGCGTCGACGCGGTTCGTGGCGCCGCCAAAGGTCTGGGCCTGTCGCACATGGACATCGTCAGCGGCGCCGGCCACGACGCGATTTTCCTCGCCGAACTCGGCCCGGCGGGGATGATTTTCGTGCCGTGCGAAGGCGGTATCAGTCACAACGAAATCGAAAACGCCGCGCCGGACGATCTGGCGGCCGGATGCGCGGTGTTGCTGCGGGCGATGCTGGCGGCTTCGGCGGCGGTGGCGGGCAAGCAACGCGCGGCGTAAAGCCAGGGTTGGGTAGTCAAGAGACTGTGGCGATCTGGCAGATCGCCACAGACACCCGGCTCAAGTTGTTCTTTTGTGGCTCAGCTCTGCCTTGCGCCGTTCCTTGCCATCCGGGCTGCCGATGTTCAACAGCCTTCTTTCGATCATCACGTTTTCCAGTGCCTGCCGCTCTGCCGGGTCCATCTGGTGTTCGCGCTTTTTCAGCTCCAACAGAATGGGTGTGGACCACGTGCGATAGGTCCGTTCGGTAATACGGTCGCTCGTCATTTGTCTCTCCTTGATCAGATGCCCGGCCGCAGGCGCGGACACAATCCGTCGAGGTACTAACGTTAGACGAGAAAGCCGCGAGGCGCTAATAGTCAACGCTCAATCGTGGTTGGCACGATCACAACCGTCCGCGGTCGTAAATTTCACATGCGCGAACTTGTGGAGAATCAATGAGCCGGGACGTCCTGACCACCGAAACCAATCGCCGTCAGTTGCAGCAAATCATTGCCGGGCTGTCTGACGGGGTGATTCTGCTGGAGATCGACCAGACGATTCTCTGGGCCAACGAGGCGGCGCTGACGATGCATGGCGTCAGCCGCATCGGCGAGCTGGGCAACAACGCCGGGGAATATGCCGAGCGCTTCAATCTGCGGTATCGCAACAACCACGCGCTGGCACCGGAGCAGTACCCGATCTGCCGTGTGGCCGCCGGCGAAACCTTCAGCGACATGCTGGTCGAAGTCTCCCCGTGCAGTGACGAGGAACGCACCTGGGTACACAGTGTGCGCAGCATGGTGCTGACCGATCGCGATGGCGAGGTCGAGTCGCTGGTGCTGATCATGAGCGACGTCACCGATTGGGCCAACGCCGAGCAGCGCTTCGAAAAAACCTTCAATGCCAACCCGGCGCCGGCGGTGATCTGCCGCCTCAGCGATCTGCGTTATATCAAGGTCAATCCGGGGTTTCTGGAAATGACCGGCTACGCCCGCGATCAGGTGATCGGCGCCTCGACTTATGAGCTGGATATTCTCGAACGGGCCGAGCGCAAGGATCTGGCGATCCAGCGCCTGCGTGATGTCGCGACCATTCCGCAGATGCAGGCCGAACTGCGTCTGCCGGACGGTGGCAGCAAACAGGTTATCGTCGCCGGCCAGCCGTTGGTGCTCAACGACGAAGACTGCATGCTGTTTTCGTTCGTCGACATGGAGCCACGGCACAAGGCCGAGGTCGCCCTGCGCCAGAGTGAGGAGCGGTTCGCCAAGGCCTTTCGCCTGACGCCGGTGCCGATCCTGATTTGCAGTGCCGACGAGCAGCGGCTGATCGATGTCAACCAGGCCTTCCTCGATACCTTGGCTTACGACAGCGACGACGTGCTCGGCAAGACCGTCGCGCAACTGGACTTCATCGATGAAAAGGCTGAGCGCGCCCGTTTGCTGGCGGCGCTGGAGAAGACCGGCCGGGTCGATCGCGCCGATATGCGAATCCGCAAGAAAAACGCCGAAGTGCTGGAGTGCGCGGTGTCCGCTGACACCGTCAACATCCAGAACACAGTGTGCTATCTGCTGGTGCTGATGGACATCACCGAGCGCAAGCACACTGAGCTTGAACTGGTGGCAGCGATTGAAGAGGTGATGAAGGATGCGTCGTGGTTCAGCCGCACGCTGATCGAAAAGCTGGCCAATGTGAAGAAGATCAACTCGCCGCAGTTGCCCAGCGTTTCGTTCACCGATCTGACCGCCCGCGAGCGCGATGTTCTGGGGCTGATCTGCGAGGGGCTGGCGGACAAGGAAATTGCTGCACGGTTGAAACTGGCGCCGAATACAGTGCGCAATCATGTGGCGACGGTTTATTCCAAGCTGGATGTGCACAGCCGCAGCGAGGCGATTGTCTGGGCCCGCGAACGGGGGTTGTTCTCGGGGAGCAGCCGGGGACAGCGCTAAGGTGCAAATGCACTAGTTCATGAGGTGCAAATTCGGGTGTCTGACAAGGCAGGCTGTTCTTAGGCTGGTGGGGTGCGATGCGGGTTTCGTTCGTGATCGTGTCCCTTCCGTCGTTGTTATTGGATCAGACCATGAATGTGTTGTTTGTCATTGAACCTGGCGTGTTGCGTCGATTTTCGGAGCTGGCGCGATGATTTATCTGACGCAGTTGCGGGCGCAACTTGAGCGTAGTTTTTCGCCGTTGGCTTGTGAGTGTGTGGTGGATGGGGATCATTCCCTTACTGTGAAGTTGTATCACCCGGCTTCAGGGCAGGTTGATCTGGTGATTAGTGGGTTGAGTCTGGATGCCTTGCGTACTTCGGAAGCGGTGGATGCTTTGGTTGATGAATTGCGGTATGAGCTTGAGAGTAATTCGTTGCGAACGCCGGGGTGAACTTAGCGGTCTCTGGGCCGACCTGGTTCATGGGGTTTTTGGGTGAATATCCGATTCTTCGGGTGTTGCGGCTGGCGGTTCCGCTCTTACAGCGGGTCACTTTGGCAAACGCCCCAAAGTAACCAAAGGTCTTGTGCCCTGACGTACGGCCCTCGCTGTGGCTCGGGTTCCTTCGCTCCGGGATTGATCCGGGGGCATCGCCTACGGTTTGCTTCGCTGCACCTCCTCTCGATGTGTTTGGCTTCGCCAAACGGTCGCTGCGCTCCCACCCCCGGATCAATCCCTCCACTCAGCCTGCCGACGGGGCTAGCACGTCAAAAGCCTTTCTCGAGCTAACGCTCATCGTGGTGAGTGGTGAGTGGTGAGGAGCGTAGGGCCGATTTTGATCGTTCCCACGCTCCGCGTGGGAATGCAGCCCAGGACGCTCTGCGTCCCAATCCGACTTTCACCTGTGGGTGATGGCTTGTCGGCGGTGGCGATGGATCAGTCGACTCATTCCGAAAATCGACAGCAAATCCTGCCAGTTCGAGCCATTTCACTGGCACTCACCCCCCACTGGTCTATAAGGAATGAGTGGTTCGGTTTCCATAGCCGGGCGTTGTCCTGCTCGGCGACGGGAGTTTTCTTCCATTCATCGCGGGTCATCCTATGAACAATCCTGGGAAACGCGTGTGTGCTTCGTTGTTGTCGGCTTTCGGTCTGGTGCTGCTCAGTGGTTGCGCCAGTCCTCCACCCCCTCCGCCGGCAGCGCCGCCTCCGCCACCTGAGCGCACTTGTCAGGTCATGGAAAATACCGAGGTCGCCGGTGATGCCTATGCCGACGGGCAAGTGACTCGACACATCACCAAGACCCGTTGCGTCACTCAATAAGCCGGGCGCCGTTGAAGGCGCGGGTCGAGTGGATTGTGCTGGTGGCCGATCTGGTTGGCACCGCAGTCTTTGCCGTGGAAGGCGCGATTGCGGCGATGCGCAGTCAGCTCGATCTGCTCGGGGTGATGGTGATTGCGTTTATCGTCGCGCTCGGTGGCGGGGTGACGCGTGATCTGTTGATCGGTGCTACGCCGCCCAAGGCTGTGGCGGACTGGCGCTATCCGGCGCTGGCGTTTGCCATGGGCGGGGTGGCGTTTGTTTTTCATGAGCTGGTGCTGGGCTGGTCCGGTTCGACCCTGATCGTGCTGGATGCGGCGGGATTGGCGCTGTTTGCCGTGGCCGGGGCGCAGAAGGCGTTGAATTTCGGGATCTCGCCGTTTGTGGCCATGTTGATGGGCACGATTACCGGGGTCGGTGGCGGGGTGCTGCGTGACATTGTGCTGGCGCGGGTGCCGGTGGTGTTGCAGGCGGATTTGTATGCCAGCTCGGCGTTTGTCGGGGCGGCAGTGTTGATCGTCGGGCGCAGGCTGGGTGTGCCACCGGTAGCGGCTGCGTTGCTGGCCGGGGCGGCGTGTCTGTTGTTGCGGTTGTTGTCGGTGCATTTCGGCTGGCAGTTGCCGAAGGTTCTGGAGGCATGAAGAGGGCAGCCCTCGGGCTGCCCTTTTCTTTTGCGTCAGAAGCGGCTCAGGACAGGAATCCGCCGTCCACGTTCAGCGACACGCCGGTGGTGTAGCTCGAGGCGTCGCTCGCCAAGTACAGCACGGCGCCGGCCATTTCGCTCGGGTCGGCGACGCGTTTGAGCGGGATCTGTGTCAGGGCCTGTTTCAGGATCGCGTCGTTCTTAACCAGGGCCGAGGCGAATTTGGTGTCGGTCAGGCCCGGCAGCAGGGCGTTGCAGCGGATGCCGAACTGCGCGCATTCCTTGGCGAAGACTTTGGTCATGTTGATCACCGCAGCCTTGGTCACCGAGTAGATGCCCTGGAAGATGCCTGGCGAGATGCCATTGATCGAGGCCACGTTGATGATGCTGCCGCCGCCGTTTTCGCGCATCAGCTTGCCGGCTTCCACCGACATGAAGAAGTAGCCGCGGATGTTCACGTCGACGGTTTTCTGGAAAGCGCCGAGGTCGGTGTCCAGCACGTTGCAGAACTGCGGGTTGGTCGCGGCGTTGTTGACCAGGATGTCCAGCCGGCCGAACTGTTCCTTGATCCCGGCGAAGACCTGGCTGATCTGTTCCATTTCGCCGATGTGGCAGGCGATCGCTGTGGCCTTGCCGCCGTCGGCAATGATGGCATCGGCCACGTGCTGGCAGCCTTCGAGTTTGCGGCTCGAAACGATGACATGGGCGCCTTGCTGGGCCAGCAGTTTGGCGATGGCCTCACCGATGCCGCGGCTGGCGCCGGAGACGAAAGCGATCTTGCCGTCGAGGTCGAACAACTGAGTCTTGGACATGGGATTCCCTTGTAGTAAGCCTTGTTATAACGCCGTCATCAGAGGCTGGATTTGGCAATGACCTGCAGGCTCATCTGCTCCAGCAGTTTGTTCATGTGAATGAACTGCGCGAAGCGTTTGTCCTGGGTCTGGCCATGGAAGAAGCGGTAGTAGATCTGCTGCACGATGCCGGCCAGGCGGAACAGGCCGTAGGTGTAGTAGAAGTCGAAATTGTCGATCCGGATCCCCGAACGCTCGGCGTAATAGTCGACGAATTCGCGGCGGGTGAGCATCCCTGGCGCGTGGCTTGGCTGACGGCGCATCAGTTGCACCGGTGCCGGGTCGTCGGCCTGGATCCAGTAGGCGAGGGTGTTGCCCAGGTCCATCAGCGGATCGCCGAGGGTGGTCAGTTCCCAGTCGAGCACGCCGATGATCTGCATCGGGTTGTTCGGGTCGAGGATGACGTTGTCGAAGCGGTAGTCGTTGTGGACGATGCTGGAGGTCGGGTGGTCGGCCGGCATCTTGTCGGTGAGCCAGGCTTTGACCTGTTCCCAGTGCGGAGCGTCCGGGGTCAGGGCTTTTTCGTAACGCTCGCTCCAGCCTTTGATCTGGCGGGCGACGTAGCCTTCAGGCTTGCCCAGATCGCCGAGGCCGCAGGCGTTGTAATCCACCCGGTGCAGCTCGACGAAACGGTCGATGAAACTCTTGCACAGGGCTTCGGTTTTCGCTGAATCCAGCCCCAGTTCAGGCGGCAGGTCCGAGCGCAGGATGATCCCCTTGACCCGTTCCATCACGTAGAACTCGGCACCGATCACCGACTCATCGGTGCAGTGCACATAGGCTTTCGGGCAATACGGGAAGCCGTCGCGCAGCTGGTTGAGGATGCGGAATTCGCGGCCCATGTCGTGGGCGGACTTGGCCTTGTGGCCGAACGGCGGACGGCGCAGGACGAATTCCTGGTCCGGGTATTCCAGCAGGTAGGTCAGGTTCGACGCGCCGCCGGGAAACTGGCTGATTTGCGGTGTGCCGGTCAGGCCCGGTATATGCGCCTTGAGGTACGGATCGATCAGGCTGGCATCGAGTTCTTCGCCAGAGCGGATACGGGTGGACTGGTCAGTAAGCGCCATGCTTATCCCTTCTGCTTATTTTGGAGGCCAGACATCATTGGCTAATCTAATGGCGCGCTCGGGTCGTCACAAGCGCGGTCCGGTCTTATAGGTTAGCGTGTTGGACGGTAATCAACTTTGGGAATGGGCGTGGCGTCCCGCAGCCCAACGCCGCCACGCTTGGCATGATTTCGGCAGACGCCGAATCCCGGCGTCTTGAACTTTGCCTGGCGCGCTTTAGTGCACGCGCTGGTTGTTCAGCTTCGGCGGCAACTGGAGGGGCGTCAGCACCGGTTGGCCGGAGAAGAAAGCCACCAGATTTTTGCCCACCAGTTCCACGGTGCCCTGGGTGGCTTCCGGTGATAACCCGGCGACGTGCGGGGTCAGAAGCACATTGCTGAGGTTTTTCAGTGCATCGGGCACTTGCGGCTCGTGATCGAACACATCCAGCGCCGCCCCGGCGATGCGACGTTGTTCCAGTGCGCTGATCAGTTCAGCGGTGGCGATGACGCTGGCGCGGGCAATGTTGACGATAAAACCGTTGGGCCCCAGGGCATCGAGCACCGGGCGGGTCACCAGATGCTGGCTGCCGATGCCGCCGGGCGTGGCGACCACCAGAAAGTCCGAGGCCCGGGCCAGTTCGGTCGGGGTCGAGCAGAACGCGTAAGGCACGTCGCTGCGCACCTGACGGTTGTGGTAGCTGATCTCCATGTCGAAGCCCAGGCCCGCACGTTTGGCAATCGCCATTCCCACCGCGCCCAGTCCGAGAATCCCCAGGCGCTTGCCGGCCAGTGACGGGCGCATGATTTTCGGCCACTCGCCCCGACGCACGGCTGCGTCGCAGCGCGGTATGTCACGCACCAGCGCCAGCAGCATGGCCATGGCGTGGTCGGCCACCGACGAAGCATTGACGCCGGCGCCGTTGGTCACGATCAGACCCCGGTCGCTGGCGGCCTGCAGGTCGACCTGCTCGTAACCGGCGCCGATCACGCAGATGATTTTCAGCGCGGGCAATGCGGCGATCTCTTCAGCATATAAACCCAGCGGGCCGCGGGTCAGCACCGCGTCAATCCGCGCCCCGTGGGTGGCGATGGCTTGCGCACGTTCGGCAGGGGTCGGCGCGAGAATCAGGTGAAAACCCTGATGTTCTAGAATCGGCAAATAGTCATTGATGGTTTCAACCAGTACCAGAACGGTGGCGGGCATTGCTCGGCTCCTTGATCGTCGGTCTTCAGGCGCAAAAGTCGGTTCAGAGTGCTGACTCCAGAGCGGTTTGGCAATGGCTGGCGCGGCCCCGCATCAGGCAGTGTAGGAGCTGATGCGGGGAGCGCTCGGGTGCTTCGTCAGAAGGTGAGGCCGGCGCCGGTGGTCACAGGATCAGGTCACGTACTGGGCGATGCCGTTGCCGAACGACCAGTTCTCTTTTTTCACCTCCACCAGGTTGATAAACACATCCTCCTGACGCACGGCCAGTTGCTGGTTCAGGTTGCGCGCGATGGTCTGGAACAGCCGTTGTTTCATCTCCACGGTGCGGCCTTCGCTGATGGTCAGTTGGATGAACACGATGCCGTCGCTGCGTTGGATTCCCAAATATTGCGGGTCATAGATCAAGTGCTGGTCGTCGTGCTCGGCCAGCACCTGAAAGTTGTCATGTTCCGGCACATTGATCTCGCTGCGCAGGGCGGCGTAGATCACTTCGCCAATGCGTTTGGCGAACGTCGGGTCCGGGTTCTTCTTGATGTCGACGCGGACGAGGGGCATGGGATGGCTCCACAGGCGAGGGGGACTGGACGGGAATGTCAGTCAATTCGCCATTGGGTATAGCCGAAAAATGCCGGTCAGTGAGGTTGTTTAAAAACGTTAGGAAATGGACGCACCATCCTGCGGGATTTACGGATGTTGCCTACAAGTGCTGCCGGATTCATCCGCTATACGGCGGGGTGAGAAGCGCGGAACCATAGAGAGCAGGACGGGATGCGCTCTTCAGGACGGAGCGGCAACCCGGACGGAAATTGCCATCAGCCAAGGAAGGCCAATGCTTCAGAACAACCGTGAAAACCTGGAACTGGACAGGCTGCATAACGAAACGCGAAAACTGGTGGCTGAGCGGCAGAAGCTTCTGGCGGAAGAGAAGAAGCTGAAGTGGGAGACGTATTTCTATCCAGTCGCGGTGGTGGCCGGCGTGTTGACGGCAAGCGCGGCGTTAGCGGGCGTCTTTTTCAAGTTTTGAACGTTCGTTTTCGCAATCTTCAGACACATGACCCAAAAGGAAATAAACATGAGCACCTATGACGCCAAAGCCAGAATGGAGCAATTGGAACGGGAACACGATGAGTGGGCCGAAAAAATACGGATCAAGAACAGGAAAGAAATGCGCCCGATCTGGGGGTTGCTGGGATTGGGCATCTTTTGCATGTCCCTCGGCTTCATATTGGCCCGATCGATCTGATCGGGTTTTCCCATGGCACATTCGGCGCCAGCACATGCCATAGAACGACATGTGACGTATCTGGCGCCGACAGTCTTTTTCCCAAAAGCGACAAGCCTCCGATCTGCTCCGCACAACCATTCCTCAGCTAAGTCTTTGCTTCTGCTCATTTATCGCGGAGAATCGCGCCCCTGTTTCGGCCGGAGCATGTCTGTCGGTTTTTTCCGACGCGTCCTGACCGAGTGGCAAGTGACCGGAATGCGGAGATCCGACCGGATGAATGATCAGGCCAATAGCGTCGAACAACGCTTTGAGGCGGCAGCACCAGCCGAACTGTCGAGCTGGAATCGCCATGACACTACCTGGATGTTGGGACTGTTTGGGACGGCCATCGGCGCCGGTACCCTGTTTTTGCCGATCAACGCAGGTCTGGGTGGCTTCTGGCCGCTGGTGATCCTCGCGCTGCTGGCCTTCCCGATGACGTTCTACGCACACCGCGGCCTGACCCGCTTCGTGCTTTCCGGTCGCGAAGGCGCCGACATCACGGACGTGGTGGAACAGCATTTCGGCATCAAGGCCGGCGCGCTGATCACCCTGCTGTACTTCTTCGCTATCTTCCCGATCCTGCTGATCTACAGCGTTGGCCTGACCAACACGGTCGCCAGTTTCCTCGAGCACCAACTGCACATCACGCCGCCACCGCGCGCGTTGCTTTCGTTCGTGCTGATCCTCGGCCTGCTGGCCGTGGTGCGCTGCGGCGAGCAAGTGATCGTCAAGGCCATGAGCCTGATGGTGTATCCGTTCATCGTCGCGCTGCTGTTCCTGGCGGTGTACCTGATTCCGCACTGGAACGGCGGCATCCTGACCACCGCTTCGCAGGTGCCGGCACCGTCGGCGCTGCTGCACACGCTGTGGCTGGCGATTCCGGTGATGGTGTTCTCGTTCAACCACTCGCCGATCATCTCGGCGTTTGCTGTGGATCAGAAGCGTCGTTACGGCATTCACGCGGATGAGCGCAGCTCGCAGATCCTGTCCCGCGCGCACCTGCTGATGGTGGTGATGGTGCTGTTCTTCGTGTTCAGCTGCGTGCTGACCCTGTCGCCGGAGCAACTGGCGGAAGCCAAGGCGCAGAACCTGTCGATCCTGTCGTACCTGGCCAACCACTTCAGCAACCCGACTATCGCGTTCGCGGCGCCGCTGATTGCGTTCGTGGCCATCTCCAAGTCGTTCCTCGGTCACTACATCGGTGCCAGCGAAGGCCTGAAGGGCTTGATCGTCAAAAGCGGCAAGCGTCCGGGCGCCAAGGCGCTGGACCGCATCGTGGCGGCGTTCATGCTGGTGGTGTGCTGGATCGTGGCGACCCTGAACCCGAGCATCCTCGGCATGATCGAAACCATCGGTGGCCCGGTCATCGCGGCGATCCTGTTCCTGATGCCGATGTACGCGATCCGCAAGGTGCCGGCGATGGCCCGTTATCGTGGGCAGATGTCGAACGTGTTTGTCACCGCAGTGGGTCTGGTGGCCATTTCGGCGTTGATCTATTCGCTGACGGCGTGAGATCCAACACAAGATCCCGTTTGATCTGGTGAAACAGAAAGGCCGATCTGCCTCGCAGGTCGGCCTTTTTTGTGCCTGCGATCAGCGCGGGGCGAGGCCCCATCCGACAGGCATAAAAAAACGCCGCTCATCTCGCGATGGGCGGCGTTTTTCATTGCGTTGCAGCGTTAGGCTTGAACGACCGGGATCTTGGCGTTCGCAGCAGCTTCACGGAACTCGGCAATCTGGTCGAAGGACAGGTAGCGGTAAACGTCGGCCGCCATGCTGTCGATCTTGCCAGCGTATTCCATGTACTCCTCGACGGTCGGCAGGCGACCCAGGATCGAAGCGACGGACGCAAGCTCAGCCGAAGCCAGGTAGACGTTCGCGCCGTCGCCCAGACGGTTCGGGAAGTTACGGGTCGAGGTCGACACCACGGTGCTGTTCGGCTCAACGCGTGCCTGGTTACCCATGCACAGCGAGCAGCCTGGCATTTCCATGCGGGCGCCGGCCTTGCCGTAGATGCCGTAGTAGCCTTCTTCGGTCAGTTGGTGAGCGTCCATCTTGGTCGGCGGCGACAGCCACAGACGGGTTGGCAGCTGACCCTTGACCTGGTCCAGCAGTTTACCGGCAGCGCGGAAGTGACCGATGTTGGTCATGCACGAACCGATGAACACTTCGTCGATCTTCTCGCCAGCAACGCTGGACAGCAGACGGGCGTCGTCCGGATCGTTCGGCGCGCACAGCACAGGCTCGCTGATATCGGCCAGATCGATTTCGATGACTTCGGCATACTCGGCGTCGGCATCGGCTTCCATCAGTTGCGGGTTGGCGATCCAGGCTTCCATCGCTTGAGCACGACGCTCCAGGGTACGCGCATCGCCGTAGCCTTCGCCGATCATCCAGCGCAGCAGGGTGATGTTGGACTGCAGGTACTCGGTGATCGACTCTTTCGACAGCTTGATGGTGCAACCGGCAGCCGAACGTTCGGCCGAGGCGTCGGACAGTTCGAACGCCTGTTCCAGGGTCAGACCTTCCAGGCCTTCGATTTCCAGGATGCGGCCGGAGAAGGCGTTTTTCTTGCCTTTCTTCTCGACGGTCAGCAGACCGTTCTGGATGGCGAAGTAAGGAATGGCATGAACCAGGTCACGCAGGGTGATGCCAGGTTTCATTTTGCCTTTGAAGCGCACCAGGATCGATTCCGGCATGTCCAGCGGCATGACGCCGGTGGCAGCGGCGAACGCGACCAGACCGGAACCGGCCGGGAACGAGATGCCCATCGGGAAACGGGTGTGCGAGTCACCACCGGTACCGACGGTGTCCGGCAGCAGCATGCGGTTCAGCCACGAGTGGATGATGCCGTCGCCCGGACGCAGGGAAACACCGCCGCGGGTCATGATGAAGTCAGGCAGGGTGTGGTGGGTGGTCACGTCGATCGGCTTTGGATAAGCCGCGGTGTGGCAGAAGGACTGCATCACCAGATCAGCGGAGAAGCCCAGGCACGCCAGGTCTTTCAGTTCGTCACGGGTCATTGGACCGGTGGTGTCCTGAGAACCTACGGTGGTCATCTTCGGTTCGCAGTAGGTGCCAGGACGAACGCCTTTGCCTTCTGCCAGACCGCAAGCCTTGCCGACCATTTTCTGCGCCAGGGTGAAGCCCTTGGTGCTTTCAGCCGGAGCTTCCGGTTTCTTGAACAGGTCGAACGCTGGCAGACCCAGTTCGGCGCGAGCCTTCTCGGTCAGGCCACGGCCGATGATCAGCGGGATACGGCCGCCGGCGCGGACTTCGTCCAGCAGCACCGGGGTTTTCATTTCGAAGGTGGTGATGACTTCGTCGGTACCGTGCTTGCAGACTTTGCCTGCGTGCGGGTACAGGTCGATCACGTCGCCCATGTTCATGTTCGATACGTCGAACTCGATTGGCAGTGCGCCAGCATCTTCCATGGTGTTGTAGAAGATCGGGGCAATTTTGCTGCCGAAGCAGAAACCGCCAGCGCGCTTGTTCGGAACGTAAGGGATGTCGTCGCCGAAGAACCACAGGACCGAGTTGGTCGCCGATTTACGCGAGGAACCGGTACCGACCACGTCACCGACGTAGGCGATAGGGAAGCCCTGGCCGCGCATTTCTTCGATCTGCTTCATCGGGCCGGTCTTGCCTTGCTCGTCCGGAACGATGCCGTCACGGGCCATTTTCAGCATGGCCAGGGCGTGCAGCGGGATGTCTGGACGCGACCAGGCGTCTGGGGCAGGGGACAGGTCGTCGGTGTTGGTTTCGCCGGTGACCTTGAAGACGCGCAGGCTGATCTTGTCGGCCAGCACCGGGCGCTTCTTGAACCACTCGCCGTCAGCCCAGGATTGCAGTACGGCCTTGGCGTGAACGTTGCCGTTCTTGGCTTTTTCAGCCACGTCGTGGAAGGCATCGAACATCAGCAGGGTGTGCTTGAGTTCCTCGGCGGCCACTGGCGCCAGCTCGGCGTCGTCCAGCAGTTCAACCAGGGTCACGATGTTGTAGCCGCCCTGCATGGTGCCGAGCAGTTCTACAGCGCGCTTCTTGTCCAGCAGAGGGGAGGAGACTTCGCCCTTGGCCAGTGCGGAGAGGAAACCGGCCTTGACGTAGGCGGCTTCGTCCACTCCTGGTGGTACGCGATTGGTGATCAGGTCAACGAGGAAAGCTTCTTCGCCAGCCGGAGGATTCTTCAGCAGCTCGACCAGGCCTGCAGTTTGTTCGGCGTTAAGCGGCTGGGGAACGATACCCAGGGCTGCACGCTCTTCGATATGTTTGCGGTAGGCTTCAAGCACAGTTATTACCCTCATCAGTGGTCCCAAATGGGTGTCCGGGACGCTCATCCCGAAATTGCCGTACTCATGCTCCTCACGACGTTGTGGGTCGTTCGGCCAGAATTACCGGCAATTCCTTACAGAAGCTGCTTTCAAAGTTTTACGCCTGCAGAACGGGGAGCTGATGAGGGTTGGCGTATGGCTTTTCCCCGCTGGAAAAACCTTACGCCAACACCGCTCTGAAGGAACGACTGTGCTCGTGACGCTTTGAAAACAGCTTCTAACGGACATTGGCGCCTAAAAAGGCTGGCTGATTCTACGGCAAAAAAAATTTAAAGGTAAGTCGCGCTCTATTGGACTTTGGTTGCGTTGTGTACGGGTGGGGCAAACCTTGATCCAGCGCTTGTCCCTTACGTTTGAGGGGTGATGAATGGCGGACAAAGGGCTAACATGCCGACCTGTTCCGCGTTTCAAGTGTTTTGCCCATTCTATGCCCAATCAGACCATCAAGACCCCCTGCGTCGGCCTCTGCTCCACCGTTTACGGTGATCTGGTGTGCCGTGGCTGCAAGCGTTTCCACCACGAAGTGATCCATTGGAACGGTTACAACGAGGAGGAAAAGCGTGCGGTCTGGCTGCGTCTTGAGCAATTGCTGTCACAAGTGATGGCGAGCAAGGTCGAGGTCTTCGATCCGGCGCGTCTGCGCCTGCAACTGGAACAGCGCAAGATCCGCTTCGTGCCGCATCAGTCGGAATATTGCTGGGCGTATCAGCTGATCGCCCGGGGCGCGCGGGTGATCATTAATCTGGAAGCCTACGGCATGGTGCTGCTGCCGGAGTTTCGCGACTGGAACCTGCCGGAACTGCGCGATGCCATTGATCGGGAATTTTTCCTGCTGTCGGAAGCGCACTATCAGCGCTACATCGCGCCCGGTTTTCTCAAGGACGCCCTCGGCGACTGACCTATTGCTATCGCTGGCAAGCCAGCTCCCACAATGATGGTGTAAAGCTCTCCATGGAGTGCACACCGAAGTTCCTGTGGGAGCTGGCTTGCCAGCGATGACGGCCTTGCAGGCGCCACAATACTTAATGCTTCACCGCCAATTCGACCAAATGGTCTTCAACCTCCTGAGGCTTTAGCACCAGCACGTCGCTTTCCAGCTGATCCAGCACCTGTTCAGCCGTGTTGCCGATCAACGCACCGGATACGCCGCTGCGCGCCACGGTGCCAATCACCGTCACCGCCGCCTGCAGCTTGTGCGCCATGAACGGAATCAGCACGTCCGCCGGGCCTTCCTCGACATGCAGATGAGCGTCATCGATGTCGAACTCAGCCTGAAACGCCCGGCATTGCTCGCGATAGCGCGCCTCGATGGTTTCCTTGAGCTGGAACGTCGGGTCGGCCGCCGACAGCATCGGCGACGGATGAGCGGTAATTACGTGCAGATGCCCCTTGGCCAGGCTGGCGATGTCGAACCCATGGTCGATGATCGTGGTGTGCAGATGACGGTGTTCGCCGTCGGCATTGCCCACGTCGACCGCCGCAAGAATCACCTTGTCCTTCCACGAACCGGCGGTTTTCACCAGCAGCACCGGAGTAGGGCAGTGGCGCAGCAGTTTCCAGTCCGCCGGGGTCAGCAGGGCCTTTTTCAGCGAGCTGTCGGGGAAGTGCTGTTTGATCACCAGCCCGCAACCTTCGGCCTGCTGCACGTCGATGATGGTTTCGTGCAGGCTCTCGTTCCACGCCTGTTCGGTGGTGACGCTGTAGCCGTCCGCCAGCAGCGCGGCCTTGAGCACGCTGAGCATGCCGGCGTGATCGTGCTTCTTGTCGCAGACCAGCAGGTGCAGATGGGCCTGGGTCACCCCGGCGATCAGCTTGGCGCGCTTGAGCGCCAGGCTTTCCGCGTGTTCGGGTTCGATGACCACCAGAATGCTGCGAATGGCTTGCATGAGTGAGTCTCCAGCAATGAAAAGGCACGGCGTTGCACAACTATAGTTGCTGCGCATCCGTCTGCGACTTGATGCATATCAACGCGCGCGGCTGGTGGTCTGCGGGCAGGCCGGTATAATCGGCGCCCTTCGCTCGAACACCTTTTGACCGTGAGCCCCATGATCCTTCCCGAAATCCACGAATTCCTTGGTTGCCGCACGCCTGATGCCTGGGTTGAAGCCGCGCTGGCCGATCAGGAAACCCTGCTGATCGACCACAAGAACTGCGAGTTCAAGGCCGCCAGCACCGCGTTGAGCCTGATTGCCAAGTACCATTCCCATGTCGATCTGATCAACATGATGTCGCGTCTGGCCCGGGAAGAGCTGGTGCACCACGAGCAGGTGATGCGCATCATGAAGCGGCGCAAGATCGAACTGCGCCAGCTGCATGCCGGCCGTTATGCCTCGAGCCTGCGCAAAGTGGTGCGCAGCCATGAACCGGTGAAACTGGTCGACACCCTGGTGGTCGGCGCCTTCATCGAAGCGCGCAGTTGCGAGCGGTTCGAAGCGCTGGTGCCGCATCTGGACGAAGAACTCGGCAAGTTCTACTTCGGCCTGCTGAAAAGCGAGGCCCGGCATTTCCAGGGTTACCTGAAACTGGCCTACCAGTACGGTGACGCCAAGGACATCGCCCAGGTGATCGAGAAAGTCCGCGCCGCCGAGCAGGACCTGATCGAATCGCCGGACGAGGAATTCCGCTTCCACAGCGGTGTACCCGTCGCGGCATGAATTGTTAAAAACTCTTAAGAGTATGAAACATCAACGAAAACCGGCCCCAGAGGCCGGTTTTTGCTGCCTGCGATAAACGACTCGCCCGCGAATGCCGCCATAATGGCGCCCACTTCACAAAGCGGTTGGCGGCGGTTGTTATGGATAACCTGGGTTTTGGCAGAGTCCTGCTGGTGGAAGACGATGAGCGGCTGGCCGCGCTGATCGCCCACTTTCTCGAACAACACGGCTACGAGGTACGCACGGTGCATCGCGGCGACCTGGCCGTGGCCGCGTTTCTCGAATTCAAGCCCAAAGTGGTGGTGCTCGACCTGATGCTGCCAGGGCAGAGCGGCCTGCACGTATGCCGGGAAATCCGCAGCGTGTCGGACACACCGATTGTCATCCTGACGGCCAAGGAAGATGACCTCGACCACATTCTGGGCCTGGAGTCCGGCGCCGATGACTACGTGATCAAACCGATCAAGCCGCCGGTCCTGCTCGCGCGCCTGCGGGCCCTGCAACGCCGGCAGGTGCCGGACAGCGGCGTGGTCAGTTCACTGGAATTCGGCAACCTGGTCATCGACCGCAGTTGCCGCGAAGTGCGTCTGGCGGGCGAGCTGATCGAGCTGACCACCATGGAATTCGAACTGCTGTGGCTGCTGGCCAGCGCCGCCGGCAAGATCCTGTCGCGCGATGACATTCTCAACCGCATGCGCGGCATCGCGTTCGATGGCCTCAATCGCAGCGTCGACGTGTACATCAGCAAGTTGCGCAACAAACTCAAGGACAACCCTCGCGAACCGGCGTGCATCAAGACCGTGTGGGGCAAGGGTTACCTGTTCAATCCGTTCGCGTGGGAGTTGTAGATGCTGCGGTTATTTCTCGGGCTGTTTCTGGTGATGACCGTCGGGCTGGTAGCGGCGCTGCAAACCGTCGAACACACCTTCAACGCGTTGCTCGACAACCAGATGCAGGCCTACAACCGTGAAGCGGTGCGCGGTCAGGCCTGGTCGCTGGTCGAACACATGCGCGACCAGCAGGGCGCGGCGCGCGAGGCGCAACTGGAGGCGTTGCGGCCGCACTACGGGCTGACGTTGAGCCTGGTCGAGGCTGACCAATTGAACCTCAATGATCAGGAAAAAGCCGAACTGGCCCAGGATGTGTTGGTTATTCGTGACGATTACACCCAGTTCATCAGCAACATCGACGGAGGTTCGCAGTTGCTCAGCATCAAGCTGCCGCCCGAGCCGAGCCTGATGCCGTTCTACATTGCCGGGGCCTACCTGATGCTGGCGGTGCTACTGGGCATCGTCCTGTACTTCTGGGTTCGCCCGCATTGGCGCGATCTGGAAAAACTCCGGCTGGCCGCCGAGCGCTTCGGCGACAACGACCTCTCGGTGCGGATTCAGCTGTCCAAACGCTCGAACATCCGCGACCTGGCCGGCCACTTCAACCTGATGGCAGCGCGCATCGAAGGGCTGATCGCCAATCAGCGCGAACTGACCAACGCCGTCTCCCACGAACTGCGCACGCCGATTGCCCGGTTGTCGTTCGAGCTCGATCAACTCAAGCAGCAACCGGACGCCAGCCAGAACCGCGAACTGATCGCCGACATGTATGCCGACCTCGGCGAGCTGGAAGAAATGGTCTCCGAACTGCTGACCTACGCCAGCCTCGAACGTGGCGCGACGGTGATTACCCGCGAAAACATCCAGGCGGCCAACTGGCTCGACAGCGTGGTCGGCAGCGTAGCCCTGGAGGCCGAGGCGGCTGGTGTGCAATTGCTGATCGTTGATTGCCGAGTCGATGAAGTACGGATCGAACCGCGGTTCATGGCGCGGGCGGTGATCAATCTGCTGCGCAATGCCATTCGCTATGCCGAGCAGCGGGTCGAGGTGTCGCTGGTGCGCATCGGCGATCAATACGAAGTGCAGGTCAACGACGACGGCCCGGGCGTGCCGCTGGAAGGACGGGAGAAAATCTTCGAACCGTTCTCGCGCCTGGACGCCAGCCGTGACCGCCGCACGGGCGGCTTTGGCCTCGGTCTGGCGCTGGTGCGGCGGGTGTCGCAATCCCATGGCGGGCAGGTCGACGTCGGCGATTCACTGTGGGGCGGGGCGTCGTTCCGTATGACCTGGGCGCATCTGGACTGATGAGTTTCCCTCCCCGGAAGGGGGAGGCAGTCGATTAACTGAGGACGTAGTCCACCGGTTTCAGCGCTGGCGGCAACGGCTCAGTCCCCAGCTCCGAGAGAATATCCCGCTCGATGCTGCGCACCAGCGCATCGGTCGGCAAATCGTTTTCATCCCGGCCGAACGGGTCTTCCAGTTCATCGGCAATCGCATCCAGCCCGAAAAAGGTGTAGCTGACAATTGCCGTGAACAGTGGCGTCAGCCAGCCCAGCGGTTCGGCCATGGCGAACGGCAGCAGGATGCAGAACAGGTAAATCGTGCGGTGCAGCAGCAGGGTGTAAGGGAAGGGCAGCGGCGTGTTCTTGATCCGCTCGCACACCGCCTGCGCCTGGGTCAGGCTGGTCAGGTGATTGGCCAGCAGCATGTAACGCCATTCGCTGAGCTCGCCAGATTCGTGCAGATCGGAGCATTGCTGACCGACAGTCTGCAGGATGCGCCCGCTGTAGTCCGGCACCAGCGCATCGTGCTGCGGGGTGATCCACTCGGCGCTGGCGGCGGCTTCGTCTTCCCGGCGCAACCGCGCATTCAGCGCATGGGCAAAACCTGCGAGGTTGAGCAGCAACAGACGGCGCTGCGCAGATTCGCGAATCACATGGGTCTCGCGAATCATCGAGCGCACATGCACGATCACTTCGCCCCAGGCCTTGCGCGCTTCGTACCAGCGGTCGTAACAGGCGTTGTTGCGAAAATTCATGAAGATCGACAGCGACAGGCCGAGCAGGGTGAACGGCGTGGCGTTGACCTTGGTGAAGTTGCTCGGGTGGAGCATTTCCACCAGCACGATGGCCGACGCCAGCAGCGTCACCATCAGGGCGCGCAGGGCGATGCGCTTGGCAATCGAGCCTTTAAGGGTGAAGAGAATGGCGAATTGATTGACCTTGGGTCGGATGATCATGCGGCTCTCTGCCTTGCAAACGTGGCGGATCAGCCGCCGGTCATGTTCATGAAACGCACCACTTGCACGTCGTCGTTCACTTCAAAATTGTGCCGGTAAGGCTTGAGTTTCATTGCTTCAATGATGGCTTTCTCGAGCCGTTCCGGTTGGCCCGGATGGGCGCGCAGCACCGCTTTCAGATCCACCGAGTGCTCGTTCCCCAGACACAGTAGCAAACGCCCCTCGACCGTCAGCCGCACCCGGTTGCAGGTGCCGCAGAAGTTGTGGCTGTGGGGCGAAATAAACCCCAGCCGGATGTGCGGGGCTTCGGCCAGCCGCCAGTAACGCGACGGGCCCTGGGTCGATTCGGCGGAGTCGATCAGGGTGTAGCGCTCGGCGATCTTTTCGCGCACCTGGGTGCTGGAAAAGAACGACTCGGCGCGGCTGTGTTCGCTGATGATCCCCAGCGGCATTTCCTCGATGAAGGAAATGTCCAGATCCCGCTCGATGGCGAACTGCACCAGATCGTTGATCTCGTGATCGTTGCGGCCCTGCATCACCACGCAGTTGAGTTTAGTGCGGGTAAATCCGGCGGCGCGCGCGGCGTCGATGCCGTCGATCACCTGGGCCAGGTCGCCGGTGCGGGTCATCTGCTTGAAGCGCTCGGCATCGAGGCTGTCGAGGCTGACGTTGAGGCGTTTGACCCCGGCATCGAACAGCGGGCTGGCCAGTTTGCCAAGTTGCGAGCCGTTGGTGGTCAGACACAGTTCGCGCAGACCGGGCAGGGCGGCGATCTGCTTGCACAAGCCGACGACGCCGGGACGAATCAACGGCTCGCCGCCGGTCAGGCGGATTTTGCGGGTGCCCAGCGCAACGAAGCTCTGCGCCAGTTGATAGATCTCCTCCAGCGTCAGTACCCGTTGGCGCGGCAGAAACTGCATGTCTTCGGCCATGCAATACACGCAGCGAAAGTCGCAGCGGTCGGTGACCGACATGCGCAGGTAGTCGACGCGGCGGTTGTAACCATCGATCAAGACGCGCTCTGACATGACAGCCTCGCTTGGGTGAAATCCGCTATTGAAGGGATTGGGTCGGCGCAGGTTATGAGCAACTTCGAACAGCGTCCAATCACTCTTAATGACCGGCCGATTGATGCTGTCGATGATGAAAAAATTATTCGTCATTTTTCCCTTCCTGGTTTTGCAAGTGCCCGGATTTAAAGGGATTAAGTCGGTGATAGATGCTTTCGATAACGCAGTCATTAATAGCGATTAGACAAGTTTTTGCAGCGGTTCCTATCCTTGGCCCCGTCAAACGAAACGACCGCTTTTTAACTTGAAAGTCAGTCGTCGCTGTTTAAACCCGATCAGGTTTTTGCCTGTGTGCATCGTCATGGAGAAGTCCCATGTCACAAGTCGACCGTTACAAACCCTACAAGGGCGCCGCTGCGGGTTGGGGCGCTGTCATCAGTCTCACCAAGAACTGGCTGGGCAGTGAAAACGCCCTGAAGAACATCCGCGCCATGCTCAAGACCAACCAGAACGGCGGCTTCGACTGCCCCGGTTGTGCCTGGGGTGAGGCACCCGGCGCGAGCATGCTGAAGTTCTGCGAGAACGGCGCCAAAGCGGTGAACTGGGAAGCCACCGGCCGCCTGGTCGATCCGGCGTTCTTCAACAAGTACACAGTCTCGAGCCTGGCCGAGCAAAGTGATTACTGGCTTGAGTATCAGGGCCGGATCACCCATCCGATGCGCTACGACGCGCGGGTCGACCGCTATGTCGAAACCACCTGGGACGACGCCTTTGCGCTGATCGCCAAGCACCTCAAAGGCCTGAAATCGCCCCACGAGGCCGAGTTCTACACCTCGGGTCGTGCCAGCAACGAAGCGGCGTTTCTCTATCAGTTGTTCGTCCGCGCCTACGGCACCAACAATTTCCCCGACTGCTCGAACATGTGCCACGAAGCCAGCGCTGTGAGCATGGGCGAGAGCCTGGGCGTCGGCAAAGGCACGGTGGTCTATGAAGACCTGCACCACGCCGACGCGATTTTCGTGATCGGCCAGAACCCCGGCACCAACCACCCGCGCATGCTCGAACCACTGCGTGAAGCGGTGAAACGCGGCGCGCAGGTGGTGTGCATCAACCCGCTCAAGGAGCGTGGACTGGAGCGCTTCCAGAATCCGCAGAACCCGATCGAGATGCTCAGCAACGGCTGGGAAGCGACCAACACCGCGTACTTCCGCCCGGCACTGGGCGGCGACATGGCGATGATTCGCGGCATGGCCAAATTCCTGCTGGAGTGGGAGCGCGAAGCCCAGGCCACTGGCGGCGAACCGGTGTTCGATCACGCCTTCATTGCCGAGCACACGTCGGGTCTCGACAGCTATCTTGCCGAAGTCGATGCCACGAGCTGGGAGCACATCGTCGAGCAGTCCGGCGTGCCGCTGCATGACATCGAACTGGCCGCGCGCATGTACGCCCGGGCCAAGAGCGTGATCATGTGCTGGGCCATGGGCCTGACCCAGCACGTGCACTCGGTGCCGACCCTGCAGGAAGTCATCAACCTGCAACTGTTGCGCGGCAACGTTGGCCGTCCGGGCGCCGGGCTGTCGCCGGTGCGCGGCCACAGTAATGTGCAGGGCGACCGCACCATGGGCATCAACGAACTGGCCCCGACCGAGCTGATGGACGCCCTGGAAAAGCGCTTCAACTTCAAGGTGCCGCGCATGCACGGCCACAACACGGTGATGGCGATTGGCGCCATGGAGCGCGGCGAAGCCAAGGTGTTTATCGGTCTGGGCGGCAACTTCGCTCAAGCCACGCCGGACACCCCGCGCACCCACGCCGCAATGCGCAAACTCGACCTCACCGTGCACATCTCGACCAAGCTCAACCGCAGCCATCTGGTGACCGGGCGTGATGCGTTGATCCTGCCGTGCCTGGGCCGAACCGACATCGATGTCCAGGCCGAAGGTCCGCAAGGCGTGACGGTGGAAGACACCTTCAGCATGGTGCACTTGTCGTTCGGCCAACTGAAGCCGAAGTCGGCGCACCTGAAATCCGAGCCGGCGATCATTGCCGGGATCGCCGCCGCTACTTTGGGCAAACACCCGATCGACTGGGAATGGGCGGTGGGCGACTACGGGCGCATCCGCAACCTGATCGCCGACGTGATTCCGGGCTTCGAGAACTTCAACGAGAAGCTGCTGATCCCCGGTGGTTTCCACCTCGGCAACAACGCCTCCGACCGGGTCTGGAACACCGAATCCGGCAAGGCCCAGTTCACCCCGTGTGTGCTGCCGGAACATCTGATCAGCGAAGGCGTGCGCAACCTGCCGGTCAAACCGCATCTGATCCTGCAAACCATGCGTTCCCACGATCAGTACAACACCACGCTGTACGGCCTCGACGACCGTTATCGCGGTGTATACGGGATGCGCGACGTGGTGTTCGCCAACGAACAGGACATCCGCCGGCTCGGTTTTGAACCGGGGCAACAGGTCGATCTGGTGGCGCTGTGGGGCGACGAGCGCGAGCGTCGGGTCAGCGGTTTCACCCTGATCGCCTACGACATTCCGGCCGGGCAGGCTGCCGCGTACTACCCGGAAACCAACCCGTTGGTGCCGCTGGAAAGCTACGGCGACCGCACCTACACGCCGACCTCCAAATTCGTGGCGATCCGCCTCGAAGCGGCCGAGGCGAGCAACCTGATCCCGTCGTCGGTGGCCTGACCGAACCACGCGATCCAACCCTTTTGCATTTTGACTGGCTGCAGGCGTTCGCGCCTGGCGGTGGCCCGGCCGTGTGCTGCCGCTTTTCAGCCTTGATGAGGACATCATCATGTTCAACCTGGAGGCACTGGACCTGGCGCGAATTCAATTCGCGTTCACGGTTTCGTTCCACATCATTTTCCCGGCGATCACCATTGGTCTCGCGAGTTTCCTGGCGGTGCTCGAAGGCCTGTGGCTGAAAACCCGTAACGACACTTACCGCGATCTTTACCACTTCTGGTCAAAGATCTTCGCCGTCAACTTCGGCATGGGCGTGGTGTCGGGGCTGGTCATGGCGTACCAGTTCGGCACCAACTGGAGCGGATTTTCCGACTTCGCCGGCAGCGTCACCGGGCCGTTGCTGACCTATGAAGTGCTGACCGCGTTCTTCCTCGAGGCCGGGTTCCTCGGGGTGATGCTGTTCGGCTGGAACCGTGTCGGCCGTGGCTTGCACTTCTTCGCCACGGTGATGGTCGCCATCGGCACGCTGATCTCGACCTTCTGGATTCTCGCCTCCAACAGCTGGATGCAGACCCCGCAAGGCTTCGAAATTGTCGACGGCCGGGTAATGCCGGTCGACTGGCTGGCGATCGTGTTCAACCCGTCGTTTCCGTTTCGTCTGGCGCACATGGCGATTGCCGCGTTCGTTGCCACGGCGTTCTTCGTCGGTGCTTCGGCGGCCTGGCATTTGCTGCGCGGCAACGACAGCAAACCGGTGCGCAAGATGTTTTCCATGGCGCTGTGGATGGCGCTGATCGTGGCGCCGATTCAAGCGGTGGTCGGTGACGCCCATGGCTTGAACACCCTGGAACACCAACCGGCGAAAATTGCCGCCATCGAAGGCCACTGGGAAAACGCCGACAACGGGCCGACCCCGCTGGTGCTGTTCGGCATCCCCGACATGCAGGCGGAGAAGACCAAATACGCCATCGAGATTCCGTACCTCGGCAGCCTGATCCTCACCCACAGCCTCGACAAGCAGATCCCGGCGCTCAAGAGCTTCCCGAAAGAAGACCGGCCGAACTCGACCGTGATTTTCTGGAGCTTCCGCGTGATGGCCGGGCTGGGGATGTTGATGATTCTGGTCGGTGTGCTGGGCCTGGCGCTGCGTCGCAACGGCAAGGTCTACCGTCATCGCGGCTTCCAGCGGCTGGTGCTGCTGATGGGGCCGAGCGGACTGATTGCGCTGCTGGCCGGTTGGATCACCACTGAAGTCGGGCGCCAGCCGTGGGTGGTGTACGGCCTGATGCGCACTCATGACGCCGCGTCCCATCACTCGGTGGCGCAGATGAGCACCTCGTTGGCGCTGTTCGTCGTCATCTACTGCTCGGTGTTCACCGTGGGCATCGGCTACATGATGAAACTGGTGAGCAAGGGCCCGCAGCCGCACCACGAACATCCGCCCGAAGGCACTCAGGTGCAGACCCCGCGCCGGCCACTTTCGGCGGTCACCGACAACCTCGAATCCGCGACCCGGGTCCACTGAAAAAGGAGCATTGAGTCATGGGTATTCAAGGTATCGATCTCTCGTTGATCTGGGGCGTGATCATTGCCTTCGGGGTGATGATGTACGTGATCATGGACGGCTTCGATCTGGGCCTCGGGATCCTGTTCCCGATGATCAGCGACGAGCAGGAACGCGACGTGATGATGAACACCGTCGCACCGGTGTGGGACGGCAACGAAACCTGGCTGGTGCTCGGCGGCGCGGCGTTGTACGGCGCATTTCCGCTGGCTTACGGGGTGATTCTCGAGGCGCTGTATCTGCCGTTGATCTTCATGCTCGCGGGGTTGATTTTCCGCGGTGTGGCGTTCGAGTTTCGCTTCAAGGCGCCGGCTGAAAAACGCCATCTGTGGGACTGGGCGTTCATTGGCGGTTCGCTGCTGGCGACGTTCTCCCAGGGCGTGGTGATCGGCGCGTATGTGGCGGGGATTCCGGTGGTGGATCGGCAGTTTGCCGGTGGCGGTCTCGACTGGCTGGCGCCGTTCCCGCTGGTATGCGGCGTCGGTCTGGTGATCGCCTACGCCTTGCTCGGCAGCACCTGGTTGCTGGTCAAGACCGAAGGCATGCTCGAATCGCGGATGCGCCACTACAGCCGTCCGCTGGCGTGGCTGTTGCTGGCGATGGTGGTGGTGATCGGCGTGTGGACGTTGCAACTGCATCCGGAACTGGCCAGTCGCTGGTTCAACCATGCGCACCTGACCGTGTTCGCCGGGCTGGTGGTGTTGGCGGTTCTGGCGTTGTTCGGGCTGTTGCGTTCGCTGCGTCAGCGCCACACCCACTGGCCGTTCGTGTTCACCCTGGTGCTGATGTTTCTCGGCTACATCGGCCTGGCACTGAGCATCTGGCCGAACATCATCCCGCCGTCGGTCAGCCTGTGGGCGGCGGCTTCACCGGCCACCAGTCAGTTGTTCGCCTTGATCGGCGCGCTGTTCATCCTGCCGGTGATCCTGATGTACACCTTCTGGAGCTACTACGTGTTCCGCGGCAAAGTGAGGATTGGCGATGGCTACCATTGAGATGCGTGAAGTGAAAAGCCGCTGGTACAAACGCCTGGGCTGGTTGCTGTTGATCTGGTCCGGCAGCGTGGTTTCGCTGGCGGTGGTGGCGAGCCTGCTGAAGCTGGCGATGTATGCAGCGGGAATGAGAACCCACTGAGCATAAAAAAACCGGAGCCTGGCTCCGGTTTTTTATTGCCTGCATTTTGCATCCCTGCACACCCCCTGTGGGAGCCAGCCTGCTGGCGATAGCGATCTTTCAGTCTATGAAGATGTGATGGCCTTATCGCGAGCAGGCTCGCTCCCACAAGGGCAGCGGTGGATTCAAGTCATCATTCGCCACCAAACATCGCGGTCCAGTAAATGCCGGCACTGCTCTTCGGATCGACTGCGTAGGCAGCGCCAAGCTCACGATATTGAGGGTTCATCAGGTTGGCGCAATGACCGGGGCTGGCGAGCCAGCCGGCGACGACCTTCTGCACCGTGTCCTGGCCGGCGGCGATGTTCTCGCCGACCTGCTGGCCGCTGTAGCCGGCCAGTTCGGCGCGGTCGCCGGGAGTGCCGCCGTTGCGGTCCTTGTGGTCGAAATAATTGTTGTTGGCCATCTCGCGGCTGTGTTCCTGGGCAACGCCGCCAAGCACGGCGTTCCATGCCAGCGGCGTGGTCGCCGCGAATGCCTGACTGCCGCACTGGCGCGGTTGGGCGCGGGCGGCATTGAGTTGTTCGAGGAGTTTCTGGCCTTCCGCCTGACCGTCGCCGAGGCGGGCCGACAGCAGCGGTCGGGCCAGAGTGATGCGCCAGTCACGGTCGGCGCGACTGACACCGATATCGACGAACTGCGGATCCAGCACCACCTGACAGAAGCTCTCCTGAATCGCCTTCATCGCCGACGCCGCGTCCCGTGGTCCGTTCAGGGTGATCGCCTGCACGTTGACCATCGGGTAGCGAGCGCTGGACATCGCCTGCTGCAAATCCACCACGCCGGTGGCCGGCAGAATCAGGCGCGGATCGGCCGACAGCGGCGGCAATTCGCTGGACGCCTGGCTGCCACAACGCTGCGGCTGGCTGCGGTAGCTGTTGATCGATTCGATCAATTGCGACTCGTCGGTGGCCATGGCCGAAGTGGCCAGCGCCAGGCCCACGGACAACGCGGCGAGTCGCAGAACGGATGGCATGAAGCGCATGGAAATCTCCCTTGGGCTGAGTGCGCACATCATGCGCGAAAGGGCCCCGGTTGGTGCAATGTCTTTTTCTTCATGGCACGGATTTTTCTGCGGAACGATGCTGTGAAAATTGCCGTCTACACTTCGCGAAGAGCCCGGGATCCGGGCGTCTCAACCACGTAACACTTTGCCCGCAGCGGGCCCTGCCGGAAGAATGATCATGGGATTGAACGGGTTGCTTTGCTGTCTTGCGTTGACCCTGCTGAGCGGTACGGCACTGGCCACCGATCAGGCGCCGATCAAGGAAAAGGCTGAAGCGAAAGCCGAAGTACTGGAAGAGAAAGCGGCCGACAAACCCGACGCGCCCCCAGCACCCAAATCCGAAGCCATCACCCCGACCGAAGCACAGGCGGTTGACCCCGCCGGCGCTGCGCCGCTGGACGATCCGATCACCTGTCTGGCACGCAGTATCTATTGGGAAGCCAAGGGCAAGGACACCGCCGACATGGAAGGCGTGGCCAGTGTGGTGATGAACCGTCTCGGGCATGACGGCTTTCCGGGCACGGTCTGCGCGGTGGTCAAGCAGGGCTCGGAAACCAAGAGTTGCCAGTTTTCCTGGTGGTGCGACGGGCGTCCGGATCAGGTCAAGGAGGACGCCGAATACGCGCTGGCCAAGGAAATCGCCGGCAAGGCACTGAACCGCCAGCTCACCGACCGCACCCACGGCGCGCTGTATTTCCACGACCGTAACGTTCATCCGAGCTGGGCCAAGGAATACAGAAAGACCGCCGAGACCAGGAAATTCCTGTTCTACAAACCTGCTGGCGGGGATGCGCGTTAGGCGCGGACTTCCCGCACACAATGGCGCCGCCATTTCCCTAGTAGGAGCGAGCCTGCTCGCGTTAACGCCCGGTCAGCCAGTTTCATCAGTGCCTGACCCAACGCATTCGCAAGCAGTTCGCTCCCACAGGGACACTTTGGCGAAATCAGTCGCGGGGTTGTCGGGCCGGAAAGAACAGTTCAAAGCAGGTGATGCCGTCAACACTGCTGACGCTGTAGCGGCCCTGATGCAATTGCATGATGGTCGCGACAATCGACAGGCCCAGCCCGTTGGATTGGGCCGAACGCTCGCGGGACGGATCGACGCGGTAGAAGCGTTCGAACAGCCGCGACAGGTGTTCGGCAGGAATGGTCGCGCCCTGATTGCGTACCCGCAGATAACTGCCGTCCGCTTCAGCCACGGCCTCGACCTGCAACGTCGAATCCGCCGCGCCGTACTTGATCGCATTGGCGCACAGATTGGCCAGGGCCCGGCGCAGCAGCATCGGCTCGGCCCAGATCACGCCGCTGCCACTGGCCTCGATGGTGACACCGACGTCCGCCGCCAGCCCTTCGAAGTAATCGGCAATGCGCTGCATCTCATCGCTGGCGTCCAGCTCCTGCCGCTGGCTCAGCGCGCTCGCCGGGTCGGTGCGGGCGAGAAACAGCATGTTGTCGAGCATCCGCGCCAGCCGTTCGAGTTCTTCGACGTTGGAGGCGAGCAACTGTTGATAGGCGTCGACGCTGCGATTCTGTTGCAGGGCAACCTGAGTTTCACCGAGCAGGTTGTTGATCGGCGTGCGCAGTTCGTGGGCCATGTCGGTGGAGACCTGACTGAGTTGCGCAACCCCTCGGTCGAGCCGGTCAAGCATCGCATTGAAAGCTTCGATCATCGGCTGCAATTCCCGGGGCGTGCCGTGGCGGTCGAGGCGTTCGCCGAGGTTGGCGATGCCGATCCCGTGGGCATGCCGGGCAATCCGCCGCAATGGCAGCAAACCGCGATACACCAGCAGGCAGCCGACCAGCGCCAGCACAATCGCGGCCAATGAAGCGAGGCCGTACACGCTGAGCCGGTAATTGGCGAGCATTGCCGTGCGCTCGGTCATCAGGCGTCCGGTGAGCACCTGCAGGTTGCCCAGATCGCCCGAGTCGATGGTCGCCGCCACCGCCGAAAACGGCACACCGTCGACGCTCGGCAAGTGCTGTACATCGCTCAGGGCCATCGGATGATCGATCGGTACGGCGGGCAAGTTCGGGGTGGCGAGGTTGCCGGGGTTGACCACCAGCAACGGCGGCTGGCCGGGTGCGCCGATGGTCAGCAAGGCTTCGCGGTTGCCGAGCATGTTCTGAAACAGCGCCGGCTTGTTCTTGATCAGTTCCAGGGTGTTGCTGTCGTTGAGGAAGGTGCGCAACTGATCGACGCGACTGACCAACTGGATGTCGTCGCGGCGAATCAGAGCTGCTTCCAGTTGGTTGTACAGCGCCGCGCCCAGGCCTGCCAGCGCGGCGAAGGCAAGCACGGCGAAGACCAGCGCCAGGCGCAAGGTCAGGGAATACGTGCCGGCGATTTTCATGGCTGGGTATCGAAGCGGTAGCCGATGCCGCGCACGCTGTGGATCAGCTTGAGCGGGAACGGATCGTCGATTTTCGCCCGCAGGCGGCGCACGGCGACATCGACCACGTTTGTGTCGCTGTCGAAATTCATGTCCCACACTCGCGAGGCGATCAGCGAGCGCGACAGCACTTGCCCTGTGTGGGTGGCGAACAGTTGCAGCAGGGCGAATTCCTTGTTGGTCAGGGTGATCCGGTTGCCGGCGCGGCTGACCCGACGCTTGAGCACGTCGATCTGCAGATCGGCCACCTGCAATTGCTCCTCTTCATGGATCGGCCCGCGTCGGGTCAGGGTGCGCAGGCGCGCCACCAGTTCGGCGAAGGAAAACGGCTTGATCAGGTAATCGTCGGCGCCCAGTTCCAGGCCTTTGACCCGGTCGGCGATGTCGTCGCGGGCAGTCAGGAACAGCACCGGCGTGTCGGTTTCCTTGCGCAGCCGGCGCAGGACTTCCCAGCCATCCATTTTCGGCATCATCACGTCCAGCACGATCACGTCGAAGTCGAATTCCAGCGCCAGGTGCAGACCGTCGGCGCCGTCCCGGGCCAGGCTCACGCTGTAGCCCAGTTCCTGCAGGCCGTTGAGCAAGTAATTGCCGGCCTTCGGTTCGTCTTCGACAACAAGGATATTCATGGCTACTGCGCCTCAATGATCGTTGGTGCAGCCGCTGCCTTGCACTTGATAGTCCAGCACATGTTCACGGCCCTGGTGGTCGAGGTAGTCGAGCTGCGCGGGGATCACGCCGCAGGCCTGGGAAATATCGGTGCTGGAGAGGACTTTGTCGACATCCAGGTGCACGAAGAAGCCGGTTTTGTCATGAATGACGGCAGCGTCCGGTGCAGGTGCGGCGAACACGGAACCGGTGGCGAGGAGGGCGGTGAAAGCGAGGATCAGGGTTTTCATGATGAGTCACTCGAATCGTTGAAGTTGATCGGCGTTCTGGCCGGGACAACTTCAAGCTACCGGGCGATCCGCTCGGCAAACCGACAACTCGATGACAAATCTGTAATAAACCGAACCTGTGGGAGCCAGCGCACTCCCACAGAGTATTCAGCTGGCGTGGGTGCTGAGAATGCTCGCGATCTGTTGTGGCTGGCAGTTGAGGTACGGCGAGGATTTCAGCCACTGCTGATCCGGATACCAGGAGAACATGAATTGGCCGTTCTTCAGGCTGTCGATCACCCGTTTGGCAACCTGCGGTCGCACCGCCGGGCAACCCTGGCTGCGGCCCAGGCGGCCGGTACGTTTGCTCCAGAACGGGTTCACGTAGTCGGCGGCATGGATCACGATGGCGCGGTCGCGGGCCATGTCGTTGATGCCCGGTTCCAGACCGTCCATGCGCAGCGAGTAACCGTGGGTGCCCTGGTAACTTTCCTGGGTCCGGAACAGGCCGAGGCTGGACTGGAAACTGCCTTCACGGTTGGAGAACCGGGTGGCGAAATTTTCCCCGGAGTTCGAGCCGTGGGCGACCAGATCGCGCAGCACCAGTTTTTTCCGGGTCAGGTCGAAGATCCACAACCGGCGCTCGGTGGACGGCTGCGAATAGTCGATGATCGCCAGATGACGAGACTGCTTCGCGCCGTTGTTGATCGCACATTGCATGGCGCTCAAGGCACCTTTCAGCGCCTGGGGATTGAGTTCCGGCGCGGCGTGCGCGAGGCTGGTGTAGAGAACCGGCGAAGAGGTGCCGGCGGCAAAGGCTGGGCTGGTCAGCACGCCAAGGGCGGTGGCAGTCAGCAGAAGTCGGCGCAAAAACGTCAACATTTAAAGTGAGTCTCCACTTGCTACTTGTTTGGCACTTAGGCTCCTGACGTCCAGTCGACCCCGGCAGACCCGCGAATCGGGCCTGACTGTTCACCGCACCTGAGGTAAGGTTGACCGTCAATCAAGACGGCCATGGATTGGAGTAAAGCAGTTGTTCAAAAAGTACGCATGCTACTTGAGCATTTGTTTGCTCGCTGCGCCGTTTGTCGCTTGCGCCGAGGAACCGTTGCCGGAACTTCCGACGCTGCCGCCCGTGCCGACGGAAATGCCCATCGAACCGCAGAGCCCGCTGCAGGCTGCGCTGATCAGCCTGCCCCAGGCGTGCCCGACGATCGGCACCAGTCTCAACGGCCCGGCGCTGGATCAGTTGCGCGCGTTCTACCAGCAGCAGGACTGGCTGCCGGTGTGGGCCGATGGCGGGCAATTGCCGGCCTTGCATGCGCAATTGCAGCTGTTGGCCGACGATGGCCTGAACCCGAAACGCTATCCGGTAGCGCTCACTGCTCCGCAGGATGGAGAACTGTGCGCCGATATCGAGATCAGCCGCTATTACCTGCAAGCCCTGCAGGATCTGCATTACGGCCGCCTGTTGCAATCGCACTTCGAACCGCTGTGGCATTCCGACGAAACGCCTCGCGACCGTCAGGCTGAATTGCTGGCGATCGCCGTGCCGGGCGTGCACAACGTTCCGGCTGCCTTCGATCTGGCCCGGCCGCAGTTGGCGCAGTACCAGAACCTGCGTCATCTGTATGCCGCGCAGCGCCTGCAAGCCCTGCCTCAGTGGACGTCGGTGGGCAATGGGCCGTTGCTGCGTCCGGACATGGAAGACAAACGCGTGCCGGAACTGGCCCGCCGGCTCTACAGCGAAGGTTATCTGAGCAGTGTGGTCGGCACGCCGGACAACGCTTATCACGGCGTATTGGTGGAGGCGGTGAAGCGTTTTCAGGCCAACCATTCGTTGCAGGCCGACGGGGTTGTCGGGCCGGGAACGATTGCCGAACTCAACATCAGTCCGCTGACTCGCCGTGAACAGTTGCGGGTCAACCTAGAACGTTTCCGCTGGATGGCCCAGGACATGGAGCCGGATGGTCTGTTGGTCAACGTCGCCGCGGCCGAGCTGACGCTTTATCAGGGCGGCCTGCCGGTGTGGCAGACCCGCACCCAGGTCGGGCGCGCCGAACGCCAGACCCCGCTGCTCAAATCCCGGGTCACACGCTTGACCCTGAACCCGACCTGGACCGTGCCGCCGACGATCTGGAAGGAAGACAAGCTGCCGGAGATCCGCAAGGATCAGACCTTCCTCAGCCGCCAGAACCTGCAAGTGCTCGACGCCAACGGCCAGCCGCTGGCCGCCGCCGACATCGACTGGGACAACCCCGGCAACATCCTCCTGCGTCAGGACGCCGGGCCACGCAACCCGCTGGGGCAAATGGTCATTCGGTTCCCCAACCCGTTTTCGGTGTACCTGCACGACACGCCGAGCAAGGCGCTGTTCGACAAGGGGCCACGGGCGTTCAGCTCCGGCTGCGTGCGGGTCGAGCATCCGATGAAGCTGCGCGATTTGCTGCTCAGCCCGGCGGAGAAGGCGCGCACCGACACCTTGCTCGCCACCGGCACCACCCATGAATTCCGCCTGAGCAATCCGGTGCCGATCCTCATGACTTACTGGACGGCACAGGTCGACGGCCAGGGGCGTGTGCTCTACGCACCGGACATCTACAGCCGGGACAGTGCGTTGCTGGCCGGGCTGGACCGGGCGCATTGATCCTCAGTGGCTGGCGTGTTTCCAGAAAAACCGCGCCAGCCACGCATCCACGCTCAACTTGCCGGCCCCGGTAAACACCAGCGGCAGCAGCGCAGCCAAATAAATCGCCGGCAGCTTGAAGTTGCCGAAGCCCTTGTTGGTGATCGCGTAACCCTGGGCCAGCTCACTCAACGATGACCAGTCCGCCGGCCAGTGCACGGCAGCGGTGGCGACGACGGTCACGACAATCAGCGAAATCGCCGAAATCCGCGTGCCGAATCCGATCAGGATCGCCAGTGCGCAGATCAGTTCGGCCCACATCGACAGTTCCCAGTTCAGCGTGGCCGGCAAGTGGTCGAAGGGAAACGGGAACCGCTCCTGAATGTCTTCGAACCAGTTCTGGCCGTTGAATTTCTCCAGCCCCGATTCGAAAAACTCCCAGGCGATGAACAGGCGCAAGGTCAGCGGCGCGAGCCACTGGCCGGCGCGGTCGAGGTTCCAGTGCAGGCCTTTGACGGCCGACGAGAGAGCTGTGGTCATGGGAAGGCTCCATTCATTCAAGGGAAAAACGGGGCACTGGCGTACCCCGTGAAAAGGCTTATTCGCCGGCGCCGCACTTGCCTTCGCCGCATTTGCCTTCCGAGGTTTTTTCCGCGGTGTCGGCCTTGGCCTGGGCCTGGCTGTAGCCGTGATCCAGTTGCTTGACGCTGAACGCTTCGGAAGCCGAAGCCGCGTTGGACAGGGCCAGGCCACCGGCAAGCAGGAGGCCGAGGGTCAGGGAGGTTTTCGAGCGCTTGGTCATGATGTATCTCCGATGCGATAGGTGAGTTCAAAGGCTTGATCGGGGTTGCCGATCGACAGGCGTATTTGAGCGTCAGGCTGTATCGCGGATGTGTCGCAAAGGGCCGGATTTGTGCGCGGGATGTGTCGGGCGTCGGGCCGTACACACTGCGATACACAGCGCCGTTGTGATTCGATTGCCGGGCGCAGCGTCTAGCCACGGTGTCCCCGCAATCCCATGGGGCGAGACTTCGGAACCCGGCATGCAAGCGCTGTTGAACGAGATCCTTGACGCTGTCCGGCCCCTGATCGGGCAGGGCAAGGTGGCTGACTACATTCCCGCCCTCGGCACCGTGCCGGCCAATCAAATGGGCATCGCCGTGTATGGCAACGACGGCGAGATGTATTGCGCCGGCGACGCCGAGACGCCGTTCTCGGTGCAGAGTATTTCCAAGGTATTCAGCCTGGTGCAGGCCATCGAACATTCCGGCGAGGCGATCTGGGAGCGTCTGGGCCACGAGCCTTCCGGCCAGCCGTTCAACTCGCTGGTGCAGCTGGAATTCGAACGCGGCCGTCCGCGCAATCCGTTCATCAATGCCGGGGCGCTGGTGATCTGCGACATCAACCAGTCGCGCTTTGCCGCACCGGCGTTGTCGATGCGCGACTTCGTGCGGCGGCTGTCGGGCAACCCGCAGGTGATGGTTGACGGCAAGGTCGCTGACTCCGAATACCAGCACCGCGCGCGCAACGCGGCGATGGCGTACCTGATGCAATCCTTCGGCAATTTCCACAACGACGTTGAAGCGGTGCTGCGCAGCTACTTCAGCCACTGCGCGTTGCGCATGAGCTGCATCGACCTGGCCCGGGCCTTTTGTTTCCTGGCCAACGACGGCTTCTGCAAACACAGCGGCGAGCAGATTCTTACTCGCCGCCAGACCCAGCAAGTCAACTCGATCATGGCCACCAGCGGCCTGTACGACGAGGCGGGCAACTTCGCCTACCGCGTTGGTCTGCCGGGCAAGAGCGGCGTCGGCGGCGGCATCGTCGCGGTGGTGCCGGGGCAGTTCACGGTGTGCGTGTGGTCGCCTGAGTTGAACACGGCGGGCAATTCGCTGGCGGGGATGGCGGCGCTGGAAATGCTCAGCTCGCGGATTGGCTGGTCGGTGTTCTGAGGCCGTGTTGCTTTGAGGGAGGCCAACCTATACATTTTCCGGCCGCCCTCAATATGGTGAATCCGCTCCATGTCTCTCGCGCTCGAACGTCTCGTCGCTGGCACGCCTATCCCTTTCGCCGGTAACCGCGTCACCGTGGTCAGCCCCGAACTGGCCGAGCGTTTCCGACCCGGCGACCACCTGTTGGTGGAGCAGGTGAGCGGCGAGCTGTTGCTGATTCCGGTGGTTGATCAACAGGCAGCCTCGGTGGCGATCGAGCGTGCAGCGGCGGCGTTTACCGCGTTGTCCGCGGTGCCGGACGAGGCCATCAGCCGCTTCTTCGATCTGTTTGCCCAACGCCTGGAAAACCCGGACGCCTGGGCACTGATCGAAACCGCCAACCTCGCCGACATCGAACGGGCCAAGGCGCGCGGTCGCTCCACCACCCGCTTGCTCGCCGACGAGCGCATGCGCCGCGACATGATCGCCGGTCTGCGGGCCTGGCGTGATGCGCCGGCCACCCGTGGCAAGGTGATCAGCAGCGTCGAACATGACGGCTGGAAGGTCGAGCAGGTAGTGTCGCCGCTGGGCATCGTCGCGTTCGTGTTCGAAGGTCGGCCAAACGTCTTCGCCGACGCCGCAGGCGTGTTGCGCACCGGCAACACTGCCGTGCTGCGCATTGGCAGCGATGCGTTGGGCACCGCGCAAGCGATCGTCACTCACGCCCTGAACCCGGCGCTGGCCGATGCCGGTCTGCCGGCGGGCGCGGTGTCGCTGGTGGAGAGCGTCAACCACGCCGCCGGTTGGGCGATGTTCGCCGACCGGCGTCTGTCGCTGGCGGTGGCTCGTGGTTCGGGGCGTGCGGTCAGCCAGTTGGGCAGCATCGCCCAGCAGGCCGGCACCGCCGTCAGCCTGCACGGCACTGGTGGCGCGTGGCTGATTGCTGATCGCGATGCTGACGCCAAGCGCTTTGCCGCTGTGGTGCGCAACTCGCTGGATCGCAAAGTCTGCAACACGTTGAACGTCTGCCTGATCCAGCGCGACCGTGCTGCCGAACTGGTGCCGCTGTTCCTCGACGCCTTGCAGCAGGCCGGCACCGCGCGTGGTCAGGGCTGCAAATTGCATATCGTCGAAGGCAGCGAAAGCTACCTGCCGAGCGACTGGCAGAACGCGACGGTCGAGGTCTATCGCGCCGAGGGTTACCAGACCGAAGCCCTGGCCGAGCCGCTGCCGGAAGCGCAACTGGGCCGCGAATGGGAATGGGAAGAAACCCCGGAAACCAGCCTGATGATCGTCGACGATCTGGATCAGGCCATCGCACTGTTCAACCGCTACAGCCCGCAATTCACCGTGTCGCTGATCAGCGAAGACGCGGCGGTTCAGGAACGTTTCTACAGCGCGGTCAACGCGCCGTTCGTGGGCAACGGGATCACCCGTTGGGTCGATGGCCAGTACGCGCTGAACAAGCCGGAACTGGGGCTTTCGAACTGGGAAAGCGGCCGCCTGTTTGCCCGCAGCGCGATCCTCTCCGGTGACGGCGTGTTCACCGTACGCAGCCGCATGACGCAGATCGATCTGGGCGTAAAACGCTGAACAGAACAACGCCGCGCCCGTCGCAATGACGGGCGCGGCGTTGTGTTTTCAAGCCGCATCGACTGCCTGACCGTAGACCGCGCACGTCGACGGTTGCTCGGCCAGCGAGACGAAGGTGCGACGGTCGGCACTCAGCGCGTCGATCGAACCGGTCTCGATGTCGTACACCCAGCCATGCAGATTCAGCAGGCCTTTCTCCTGAGCCAGGCGCACGCTCGGGTGAGTCTGGATATTCGCCAGTTGCGCGATCACGTTTTCCCGCACCATCGAACTCAGCCTGGCGGCGTCATTGGCGTGTGGCCGCGATTCGTTGACCACTTTCGCCGACTCGGCGTGTTGCAGCCAGCCGCTGACGGCGGGCAGGTGATCCATGCATTTGCACTGGGCGATGGCGGTCATGGCGCCGCAATCGGAGTGGCCGCAGATCACGATGTCGGTTACGCCGAGCACGGCCACCGCGTATTCCACCGTCGCCGAAACCCCGCCCGGATGCGGGCTGTAGGACGGCACGATATTGCCGGCGTTGCGGATCACGAACAGCTCACCGGGTTCTTGCTGGGTCAGCAGTTCCGGGACGACGCGGCTGTCGGAGCAAGTGATAAACAGCGTGCCCGGGGTTTGGGTAGTCGCCAGGTGTTTGAACAGTTCGGTGCGTTGTGGAAACGCTTCGTTCTGGAACTTCAGGAAGCCTTCGATCAGGTTTTTCATGGTGTGTCCTCTCAGTTCGAACAGCCGGTGCCGAATTCGCTGTATTGAAGAATGTGTTTTGCGCCGTGGCTGTCGAGGTAAGTCATTTCGACCGGCACCACGCCGCAGACGTCGGCGACCGGGGTGATGCTCACGACCTGCGCGATGTCCAGCGACATGCCGTAGCGGTAGGCGACGGCCTCTTCATCAGCCTGGGCCTGGGCAGCAAGGCCGGCGAGCAGGGCCAGGGTCAACAGAATTTTTTGCATGGGGCAGCCTCCAGACAGATGTGGTGATGACTTGGCAAATCAGGTTTGGAGGGGCCCGCACGCGGGGTGCGGGCCCGGGAGGGATCAGAACGGACGCAGCGGGAGGAACTTGCCGTCGAGGGTGACAACGGCGCGGGAACCGCCTTCAGGGTCTTCGACTTTCTTGATGTCGAGCTTGAAGTTGATCGCGCTGATGATGCCGTCGCCGAACTGCTCGTGAACCAGTGCCTTCAGGGTGGTGCCGTAGATCTGGATCATCTCGTGGAAGCGGTAAATGGTCGGGTCGGTCGGCACACCGTCGAGGCTGCCGCGCAGCGGGATGATTTGCAGGGCGGCGACGTCTTCGGCGCTCAGCTCAAGCTTGTCGCCAACCAATTCGGCCGCGGCTTTGGGCAGTGGATGCTGGCCGAGGAGGGCGGCGGTGACGTAGGCCAGACTCAGGCCGGTGTCGTCGGCCAGATCCTGCCACGACAGGTTTTTCTGTGCCTTGGCATCCAGGGCGCGGGTGGTCAGGGCGATGCGGCTGTCGTTGTAGGCTTGGGATTGCATGGTGCTTTTCCTTTCGGGGTTGGCTTGCTGTGTGGATTCATCTTCTGCCGATTGATCCATAGCGTCCAAGACCGATATACAATGCCAAGCATAAGTAATGCCTATAGATGGAGCGTTCCATGCTGCTGCGACATTTGCGATACCTGCTGGCCGTGGCCGATCACGGCGGCTTTACCCGGGCTGCCGAGGCGTTGCATGTGTCGCAGCCGACCTTGTCGCAACAGATCCGCCAACTGGAAGAAAGCCTCGGTGTCGATCTGTTTGATCGCACCTCGCGCTCGGTCAAACCTACGGACGCCGGACAGGCCTATATCGAGTGCGCGCGACGGGTGCTGGTGGAGCTGGAGGCGGGCAAGCGCGCGTTGCATGACGTGAAGGATCTGTCCCGAGGCTCGCTGCGCCTGGCCATGACGCCGACGTTCATGGCGTACCTGGTCGGGCCGTTGGTGCGCGACTACGTGGCGCGGTATCCGGGGATTCACCTGGAGATTTTCGAGTTGTCGATGGATGACATCGAGGCCGGGTTGGCGGATGACTCGCTGGATATTGCGATTGCCTTCACGCCGGTGCGTAATCCGGACATTGAGTGCATTCCGGCGTTTGTCGAGACGTTGGGGGTGATGGTCGGGCGTGAACATCCGTTGTATGACAGTGCTTCTGTGCTGACGCCGGAGGACATCGCGCAGCTGGATTTCGCCTTGCTGGCGCCTGATTTTTTCACGCGCCTGTCGATCGATGAATACTTCCGCCAGAACGGCATCACCCCCAAGGTGCAGATCGAGGTGAATTCGGTGAGCACGTTGCTGGAAGTGATCCGGCATGCGCCGATTGCGACCATGCTGCCCGAGGCGATTGCGACCGAGGACCGGGCGTTGCACAGATTGCGGGTCGAGAGCGAAGCGCCGCAGCGGGGAGCGGCGTTGTTGCGGCGCAAGAACAACTATCACAGTGCGGCGGCTGAGGCGTTTATGAAGTTGGTGCTGGAAACTCGTTCATGAGCTTTTTTTGCGAGCAATAAAAAGAGCCTGCTTCGTCTTCGAAGCAGGCTCTTGTTTTATTGAAGTTTTAACTTAGCAGAACCGATCAATCACCCGAACTTCGTTCTTGTTCTGCATCGAGTCCCACGCTTGTTTCAGCGTTTGCAGAACATTACCGATGAAGTCCTTGTCGGCCGCGGCTTTCTTGCCGACATAGCCGTGGCCGCGGCGGTACATCTTCAGGCGGGCCAGCAGGTTCTGGTTGTTCCGGTCGAACTCTTCTTCACCAGCATGGGGCGACAGGCAGTCGATATGGACCTGACCCGACTTGCTGATCCACAGAATATGGCTGTCGTGGCTGTCTTTTTGCGCAGCGAACATACGAGCCAGTTCTTCGATAGTAGGTTGATTGTTCAGATTCATGATATTGCCCCTTGACCAGTCTGGTGATCTTTCAAAGTTGATTCGCTAATACAGGTAGCCCATCGGTTAGTTGATCCCTGGCACCGAAACCAGGACGTCAGCGGTCGCCCGTGTGAAGTACGGGGTCATGCGTCTGTTGCATGTAGTCGTGTTGAATAACTGCTACGCAAAAGCGTCACAACGAGGAGAAGCAGCGAAAACCGGGAGGCTCCTTGACGACGTTTTCAGGGTCGACCACAAGCGTCTTGAGAATTTTCGCCAGCGCTTCTCGTCCTTGTACTGGACGTTCAGGCCAGGTCAGCTTCTTCAATCTGCCTTGTGGGCAGCGTGTATCCGGAAAAAACAGCTCGGCGGTCAGACGAGCTTGCTCAAGCGTGTTGCCAGTGCTCCCGATCGGGGAGACGTCTGCATCATGCAAAAGCAAAACGATGCCGTCAACGGTTTTGTAGTGATTATTTTTGGTCACTACATATTGTCGGACAAAGTCATTCTGGAATGAAAAAAGGGGGGCTTCAGGCAGTGGGAGTAAGGCTGCGCAGGCAGTAGAACGTGCAGGGATAGCCGTCCACGTTTTTTGTCTGGCGGGTAAAGTCGCCGCCGCTCAGCTCGGGGATGAGCCGGGCCCAGAACCGCTGTGCAGGCAGGTTGGCGTCGACGTGGAAAATCTGCCATCGACCGGGCAGGTGGCTCAAGAGGGCAGAGGCGACAAACTGCGCGACGCCTTGGCCACGCCAGCGTCGGCTGACGAAGAAGTAGCCGATGTTGTAGTCGGCGCCTTCAATGAGGAGGTGGTCATCCACAGTCACGAACCCCGCCAGTTCGCCGTCGACGTGGATCAGGAATGGCCGGGTCGCCGGCTGGCGCCAGTAATCTTCCTTCAACTGGATCGGGAAGAAACCATGCCCGCCGAGCTTCAGCGGCAGCCACTCGCTGAAATCATAGGTATAGAACTGCATCAGGTTTTCGAGGGTGTCCAGTTCGTCGCGCCGGGCGACGCGCAGTTCGATGACAGACATGCCGCAGCCTCCTGACCATCACTGTTGAAACAGTAGCGCGCAGCGGGCTATTTGGCCGCCGGTTTCGCCGAGCGTTTGCCGGTTCCGGTGGTTTTGCGCCGAGTGGTCTTGCGTTTGTTCTTCCATGGCGCAGCGGCTTTGCCGGCAGGTGGCGGGCCGCTGATGGTCAGGCTTAGCCCGGCGCAACGGGTCACTTGCTTGCTCATCCACGCGGCCTGTTTGGTGACGAATTCCTCCAGACTCATCTCGCCGCTCTGCACCATGTCCAGCGCCTGTTCCCAGATCGCTGTGGTGCCGGGGTCGGCAATCGCCCGCGGCACGGCGTCGATCAGGCTGAAGGCAGCGGGCGTGGCGGACAGCGCCTTGCCGTTCTTCACCAGATAACCGCGATCCAGCAACCCTTGAATGATCGAGGCGCGGGTGGCCTCGGTGCCGATGCCGGTGGTGTCCTTGAGTTTCTGCTTGAGCAGCGGATCTTCCACCAGTTTGGCGACGTTCTTCATGGCCTTGATCAGGTCGCCTTCGGTGTAGGGCTTGGGCGGTTGCGTCCAAAGGTCCTTGAGCTTCACGTCCGCCACGGCGCACTCGGCGCCTTGGGTCAGTGTCGGTAGCGTCTGTGGCGCGGGGGCTTCACGCCCCCTGGCCGGGGCCAGCGCTTCGGGCAACGCGCGTTTCCAGCCCGGCTCGATGATCTGCTTGCCGACCGCGCGCAAGGCTTCCCCGGCGCAATCGAAATCGGCCTGGGTGCGGTCGTATTCGTGATTGGGCAGGAACTGAGCCAGATACCGTGCGCGAACCAGCGTGTAGACCGCGCGGTGCTTGCCGGTCAGACGCTCCAGGTTTTTCGCGGCAGCGGTCGGAATGATGCCGTGGTGGGCGCTGACCTTGGCGTCGTTCCAGGCGCGGGAGCGGCGCTGTGGCTCCAGATGCTCGCGCAGCGCTTCGAGGCTCGGATCGGCCTGACGCAACGCCGCAAGAATCCCTGGCGCCTCGCTGTGCTGGCTCAGGGGCAGATAGCCGCAATCGCTGCGCGGGTAGGTGATGACCTTGTAGGTTTCGTAAAGCGCCTGGGCGATATCGAGGGTTTCCTGGGCACCGAGGCCGAGCTTCTTCGAGCAGACTTCCTGCAAGGTGCCGAGGTCGAAGGGCAGGGGTGCCACTTCGCGCATGCGTTCGGTGCGCAGCTTGACCACCCGGGCGCTGGCGGCGCTGCCGATGGCGGCGGCCGCTTGCTGGGCGAGGGCCTGATTGAGACAACGGTCCTGATCGTCACAGGCATCGCCCGGCGCACGCCACTGCGCCGTGAACGGCGTGCCGTTGTGCAGCAGTTGCACGTCGATGGCCCAGTACGCGACCGGCACGAAATCGGCAATGCTGCGGTCGCGATCCACCACCAGTCGCAAGGTCGGCGTCTGTACCCGGCCCACCGGCAACACGCCTTGATAGCCCGATTGCCGGCCGAGCAGGGTGAACAGGCGACTCATGTTCATCCCGATCAGCCAGTCCGCCCGCGAGCGCCCCAGTGCCGAGTGATACAGGCTGAAGGTTTCAGCGCCCGGTTTGAGCGCTGCCAACGCCTTGCGGATCGAGGCTTCATCCAGCGCCGACAGCCACAAGCGGCGGATCGGCCCGCGATAGCGGCAATGCTCCACCAGCTCCCGGGCGATCATCTCGCCCTCACGGTCGGCGTCGGTGGCGATGATCAGTTCGCTGGCCTCGCCGAGCAGGCGCTTGACCGCCTTGTACTGACTGGCGGTACGCGGCTTGACGGTCATTTTCCATTTGTCCGGGATGATCGGCAGGTCCGCCAGCACCCAGCGCTTGTATTTGGCGTCGTAGGCGTCCGGCGGCGCGGTTTCCAGCAAGTGGCCGATGCACCAGGTCACCGTGACGTCCGTTCCCAGCCAGCAGCCGTCGCCCCGACGCTTTGCGCCGAGCACGGCCGCAATGTCCTTGGCCTGGGAAGGTTTTTCACAGAGGTACAGCCGCATAACCACCGTCGTCGATCATTGCCCGAAGAGGCGCACAGAATGGCCTGACTCGGGTGAACGGGCAACTTTTATCTGTATGGATATACAGATAAAAAGATTGCCGGTCATGACAGCCGTCGCCAGGGCAATCCGGGACGCTATCGAGAAATTGATTAGCCCCCCGTTGGCGGCTGTGGCAGGTTAAATCTGCCTAACAGGGCGAGTGACAGGACGATCTCGCCAGAAGATCGCCGTTTTTCTGTCTGACACTGACTCTTCAGAAACAAGGACGTACACCATGTCTCAACCTTCCTCCCAGGCCAGCAGCGCCTTCACCGCCGTCGACACCTTCAGCCACCTGTACGATCGCGGCACCGGGACCGTCAACGGCAAACCATCGTTCACCGCCGACCAGGCTGCCGACGAAATCCTGCGCAAGGGCATGTCGTGGCAGGACAAGAATGCCGACGGCAAGATTGATCTGACCTACACCTTCCTGACCGACAAACCGTCGAACTACAACCCGAAACTCGGTAACTTCAGCGAGTTCAGCGCCCAGCAAAAGGCCCAGGCCGTGCTGGCGATGCAATCGTGGTCCGACGTGGCCAACGTGACCTTCACCGAAGGCAAGGGCGGTGACGGCCACATGACCTTCGGCAACTACGATGTCAGCACCGGCGGCGCGGCGTTCGCCTACCTGCCGCAGGGCAGCAGCTACGACGGTCAATCGTGGTACCTGATCAACGATCAGTACCAGGTCAACAAGACCCCGGACACCAACAACTACGGGCGCCAGACACTGACCCACGAAATCGGCCACACCCTCGGCCTGTCGCACCCGGGCGCCTACAACGCCGGCAACGGCAACCCGACCTACGGCGACGCCAAATACGCCGAAGACACCCGCGGCTACAGCCTGATGAGCTACTGGAGCGAAGCCAACACCGACCAGAACTTCAGCAAGGACGGCAGCGGTGCCTACGCCTCGGCACCGTTGATGGACGACATCGTCGCGGTGCAGAAACTCTACGGCGCCAACTTCGAAACCCGTGCCGACAACACCGTGTACGGCTTCAACTCGAACGCCGATCGCGACTTCTACAGCGCCACCTCGAACACTTCCAAAGTGGTGTTCTCGGTGTGGGACGGCGGCGGCAATGACACGCTGGATTTCTCCGGCTTCAGCCAGAACCAGAAGATCAACCTTAACGAAGGGTCGTTCTCCGATGTCGGCGGTCTGGTGGGCAACGTGTCCATCGCTCACGGCGTGACCGTGGAAAACGCCATTGGCGGTTCGGGCAATGACCTGCTGATCGGCAACGCAGCGGCCAACGACCTGATCGGCGGTGCCGGCAACGACATCATTTACGGCGGTGGCGGCGGTGATTCGCTGTGGGGCGGTGAAGGCGCAGACACCTTCGTGTTCGGCGCGGCCAGCGACTCGACCATGACCGCGCCGGACTGGATCATGGATTTCACCGGCGGCCTGGACAAGATCGACCTGTCAGGCATCGCCGGGTTCGCCACCGGCGCAGCCACACTGAACTTCGTCAGCGGCTTCACAGGGCATGCCGGGGACGCGATCCTCACTTACTTCGAACAGACCAACCAGACCAGCCTGATGATTGACCTCACAGGCCAGGGTTCGGTGGACTTCGCCGTGGGTGTGGTGGGGCAGGCTGTGGCGACCGATATTGTCGCGTGATCTGAAACGAAAAAAACCGCAGTCCTTCGCAGGCTGCGGTTTTTTTTGTTTTCGGACATCGCTCTACGACATTGAAATCGGTTACTGCTCGGTTTCGAGGATCGAAGCGGCGGGTGTATTACGTACTCTGGCAAACCACCAGAGAGCCGCAACGCCCAGCAGCGTCGCCAGCACAGCCAGGATCAGGATCACACGTTGTGCCCCCAAAGGCGCGGCGAGCAGCGCAACAAGCAGTCCCGCGAGCGGTTGTGACAAGTTGTTGAGCAGGGTGATCACGCCCACGGTCTTGCCGAAGTCCTGAGGGGGAATCACTCGCTGGCGAATGCTGCGCATGTAAACGTTGAACATCTTGTCGAAGCCGACGATCAACAGGAAACCCAGCACATAACCCGCCAGGTTCGGGCTCAGGGCGCTGATGAAGGCGCCGGCGGCGAGCATCGAATAGGCAACGCCACCCAATACGCGTAACGGCAATACCACCCGGGCGAGGAAAAACAGAATCACGATGGTGGTCACCGCGCCAGCCGCTTGCAGCACGGCGTAGTCGTCCTTGCCGGCGCTGTATTGACCGAGCACCATGGCCGCCGAAGTGGCCAGGGTGACCCCGACAATCAGGTTGACCCCGATCGCCAGGGTGATGATCTTTTTCAGCTCCGCCAGTTCACGGATATGCCTGAAAGCGATGCGCAGAGGCTGCAGCCAGATGTCCTGATGCTGCTCGAACACCTCCAGAGTGATACGGCTGAAACGTTGCCACACCCGCATGCTCAGGTCGGCGAGCAGGAACAGCCCGGCCACCCACAGCAGCACCCAGTGCCAGGCCGACACTTCGAGCAGCAATGCCGCCACCAAGGGCCCCAGAACCAGCCCGGTCTGGTCGGCTATCTGCGAGTAGGAAAGGGTTTTGGTGTAGCTATAGTGCTGGAAAATACGCGGCATCAGCACTTCGCGGGCCATGATGCCCTGAGTCGTCAGCACGCCGCATAGCGCCGACAGCACCACCAGCCACGCGATACCGCCGAAGACGGCATAAAGCCCTACTGCCAATACGCAAAGCAGCGCGCGGTAGACCTGACTGATGTGCAGGATCCTGATGGGCGAGAACTTGTCGCACAGGGCTCCGCATAGCGGAAACGCGAGAAAACGCGGCAGCGACTCGACGAAGAATGCAAGCCCCGCCCAGGACGCGCTGTTGGTGGTCTGGAACACCACAAGCGGCACGATGAACAACAGGATCTGATCCGCCAGCCGTGACAGGAACAGCGAGATGAAAAAAGCCAGGTAATCCTTGCGCATGATGACTCCTGTCGGTGGGCGTCTTGGTCGTTTTGCGCGTGATATGAAAACAGAAACCGCCGCCTTCGCAAGTGACGGTTGTTGCTGATCGGAGAAAAAACCGTTCGGCTGCGGATCCGACGAGATTCCCCCACATGGGTTATACCTGAACCGGTGCCTTCGCCGCCGTCAGGAGAAACCGATGAAAACGTCCGGTCCCAGTCCCGTCATCACCGTCGCCGAGCAGCCTGGCTGCCTGCTGGTAAAATTCCACGGCATACAGGTCGCCGCCTCGGCCCGAGCCCTGGTGCTGCTCGAAGCCAATTACCCGCCGGTCTACTACATCCCGCGCGAGGATATCGACGAAAAATACTTCGCCCGCACCGACCACACCACCTACTGCCCGTACAAGGGCGATGCCAACTATTTCAGTCTGCAAGTGCCGGGACATGAGGGCGCGAACGCGGTATGGACGTACGAAAATCCAAAGATTTCGGTCAGCCAGATCAAGGACTACGTGGCGTTTTATCCCGATCAGGTGAAGTTTGAGTTGCTGGAGGCGGAGGTTTGAGATCCAGCAGGGTGGCGAGGGCATTGCGCCCCCGCCACACGAATATCAATCAGTTCTTGTCCAGATCGATATTCTTCGTCTCACGCAGACAGATCATCCCCACCACCAGGCTCACTCCGGTAATCAGCACCGGGTACCACAGCCCGTAAAAAATATCCCCGGTGTACACCACCAGCGCAAACGACACGGTCGGCAGGAAACCGCCGAACCAGCCGTTACCGATGTGGTACGGCAGGGACATCGAGGTGTAGCGGATGCGGGTCGGGAACAGTTCGACCATCAGCGCGGCGAGCGGGCCGTAGCACATGGCCGAGATGATGATCAGGCCGACGATCAGGGCCACGATCATCGGTTTGTTGATCTGCTGCATGTCGGCCTGTTGCGGGTAGCCGGCCAGAGTGATGGCGCCGCGCAGGGCGGCTTCGTCGAAGCCGTCGAGTTTCACATCGCCGACGCTCACTTGCACCGTGCTGCCCGCCGGCGCGGCGACGCTGGAGTAGGGCAGGCCTTGCTTGACCAGGAAGGTCTTGACCTTGTCGCACGGGCTGTCGAATTTGGCCTTGCCCACCGGATCGAACTGGAAGGTGCAGGTCGCCGGGTCGGCCACCACGGTGATCGGTGCCTGTCGGCTGGCGTGGTCGATGGCCGGGTTGGCGTAGTGGGCCAGGGATTTGAAGATCGGGAAGTACAGCGCGGTGGCCAGCAGCAAGCCAAGCATCAGCACCGGTTTGCGCCCGACCTTGTCCGACAGCCAGCCGAAAATGATGAAGAACGGCGCGCCGATCACCACGCTGATGATCAGCAGGCTGTTGGCCACCGCCGGGTCCATTTTCAAGAACTGGGTGAGGAAGAACAGCACGTAAAACTGCGCCGCGTAGAAGGTCACCGCTTGCCCGGCGTTGATGCTGAACAGGGCGATCAGCACGACTTTGAGGTTTTCCCATTTGCCGAAGGACTCGCGGATCGGCGCCTTGCTGGCCTTGCCTTCTTCTTTCATTTTCAGATAGGCCGGCGATTCGTGCAGACTCAGGCGAATCCAGGTGGAAATGCCCAGCAGCACGATCGACAACAGGAACGGAATGCGCCAACCCCAGACTTCGAATTGATCGCCGGTGAAGTAGCGGCAACCGAGCACCACCAGCAGCGACAGCAGCAAGCCAAGGGTCGCGGTGGACTGAATCCAGCTGGTGTGGAACCCGCGCTTGCCGATCGGCGCGTGTTCGGCCACGTAAGTCGCGGCGCCGCCGTACTCGCCGCCGAGGGCAAGGCCCTGAAGCATGCGCAGTATCACCAGAATGATCGGTGCGGCGATGCCGATGCTGGCGTAGGTCGGCAGCAGGCCCACGGCGAACGTCGCCACGCCCATCAGGATGATGGTTGCGAGGAAGGTGTATTTGCGCCCGATCATGTCCCCCAACCGACCAAACACCAGCGCCCCGAACGGCCGCACGATGAAGCCTGCGGCAAATGCCATCAGCGCAAAGATGAATGCGGTGGTGTCGTTGACCCCGGCGAAAAATTGCTTGCTGATGACCGCCGCCAGGGCGCCGTAGAGGAAGAAGTCATACCACTCGAACACCGTCCCCAGGGACGAGGCGAAGATGACCTTTCGGGTATCGGGGCTGGCGTCCGCGCTGCGCACGGCATCCAGAGACTGAACGTGTTCTGACATATCGGTATCCCTCACAGTGATTGTTTTTGTTGTTTCCACTGGTGTTGCGTGTCCGGGTGATGCGCGATGTCCTTGAATCAAATAGGGCCCCTTGTGGGAGCCAGCCTGCTGGCGATGGCGGTTAATCAGCCGACATGATTGTTGAATGTCACTCCGTCATCGCTGGCAAGCCAGCTCCCACAGGGGTTGTACTTACAGTTGCAGGGTTGAGGATCAGCTGTGCCGCCTTCTCGGCAATCATCAGCGTAGGCGAACAGGTGTTGCCCGAGGTAATGCGCGGCATGATCGACGCATCGGCAATCCGCAGCCCCGGTACGCCGTGCACGCGCAACTGCGCATCGACCACGGCGTCCGCGTCGTTGCCCATGCGGCAAGTGCCGACCGGGTGGAAAATCGTCGTGCCGATCTTCGCCGCCGCTTCGTGCAGTTGTTCTTCGGTTTGCAGGCTGGCGCCGGGCAGGTATTCCACCGGGTTGAAGGCTTGCAGGGCGGGGGCGCTGACGATGCGCCGGGTCAGGCGAATCGCATCGGCGGCCACGCGCAGGTCTTCGGGATGGCTGAGGTAATTGGGTTGAATCAGCGGCGCGGTTTGTGGATCGGCGGAACGGATCTCGACCCGACCCCGGCTCTGCGGCCGTAAATCACACACCGACGCGGTGAATGCTGGGAAGCTGTGCAGCGGTTCGCCAAAGCGCTCCAGCGACAGCGGCTGCACGTGATATTCGAGGTTGGCCGAGGTCTGCTCAGGCCCGGAACGGGCAAACGCACCCAGCTGACTCGGGGCCATCGACAACGGCCCGCTGCGGTCGTACAGGTAACGCAGGCCCATGCCCATCTTGCCCCACACGCTGCCGGCGATCTGATTGAGGGTGCGGGCGTTCTCCAGTTGGTAGATAAGCCGCAGTTGCAGGTGATCCTGCAGGTTGCCGCCGACGCCCGGCAATTCATGCACCACGCCGATGCCGAGCTTTTCCAGCAGCGGGCGCGGCCCGATTCCGGAGCGTTGCAGAATGCTCGGCGAGCCCACGGAGCCGGCGCACAACACGATCTCCTTGCGCGCCTTGAAGTTCTTTTGTTGACCCTGCCAACGGGCGCTGACTTTCGAAGCGCGACCGTCTTCGAACAACACGCGATCCACTTCGACTTCAGTCAGCACGGTGAGATTGGCCCGATCGCGAATCGGCTTCAGAAACGCCTTCGCCGCATTCCAGCGCACCCCGGCCTTCTGATTGACCTGAAAGTAGCCGCAACCCTCGTTGTCGCCCTGGTTGAAGTCGTCGATGCTGGCGATGCCGCTCTGTTCGGCAGCGCTGCGGAAGGCATCGAGAATCGGCCACGACAGGCGCTGGCGTTCGACTCGCCACTCACCCTTGTCGCCATGAAAGTCCGCCGCACCAGCAAAATGGTTTTCGCTCTGTTTGAACAGCGGTAGCACATCGTTCCAGGCCCAGCCCGGATTGCCTTCGGCGGCCCAGCCGTCATAGTCGTTGGCCTGGCCACGCATGTAGATCATGCCGTTGATCGACGAGCAGCCGCCCAGCACCTTGCCGCGCGGATAACTCAGCGCACGGCCATTGAGGCTCGGTTGCTCTTCGGTCTTGAAGCACCAGTCGGTGCGCGGGTTGCCGATGCAGAACAGGTAACCCACGGGAATGTGAATCCACGGATAGTTGTCGCGCCCGCCGGCTTCCAGCAACAGCACGCGCTGCTGCGGATCCGCCGACAGCCGATTGGCCAGCAAACATCCGGCCGGCCCGGCACCGACCACGATGTAGTCGAATTCATCGAGGGAAGTCTGCATTCCCTGACCTCGCTTATTGTTTTTGTTGTCGGTCATCCTAGTTGTTAGCTTTCGTCAAAAGAATGTTAGTTTTTGCGCAGCCGCTGTGCGTTTTCAAACAGCGCTCCCTGACGATAGCCGACAAGGACAAGCCATGTTCGACTGGAACGACCTGCGGTTCTTTCTCGAATTGCAGCGCAGCGGCCGCCTGCTCACCGCCGCCCGCCGACTGAACACCACGCACGCCACCGTCGCCCGACATATCGAAGCCATCGAAAAAAGCCTTGGCACCGCGTTGTTCGTCCAGCACGCCCAGGGGTACGAAATGACTCCGGCGGGGGAGGCGCTGCTCAAGCATGCCGAAGCCATGGAAAATGTCGCGCTGCTGGCTCAGGAAGAAATCACCCAGTCCACGGCGCCGCTGGGCAAGATTCGCGTCGGTGTGACAGAAGGGCTGGGCATCATGTTTCTCGCCAGCCGCATGATCGGGTTGTTCGAACGCTATCCGGGGCTGGAAGTGGAACTGGTGGCGGTGCCGCGCTTCGTCAGCATCCTCAATCGCGAGGCGGAAATCAGCATTCACCTGGAGCGGCCGGCGGCGGACATGCTGGTCACCCGCAAACTCACCGATTACCGACTCGCGCTCTATGCCAGCCGCGCCTATCTCGATAATTCACCGCCGCTGCGCAGTCGCGAAGATCTCGGACGGCACGCGTGGATCGGCTACGTTGATGATCTGCTGTTCAGTCAGGAGCTGATGTTTCTCAACAGCTTCTGCCGCAACCCACGGGTGGTGTTTCACAGCACCAGCGTGATCGCCCAGCAGCAGGCGGCGCGCTCGGGGCTGGGGATTGCGGTACTTCCTTGCTACATGGCCGCGTCGGATCCGGATCTGGTGGCGCTGTTGCCGGATGAGAGCATCGAGCGCAGTTACTGGATCAGCACGCGGCGCGAGTTGCACAAGTCGGTTCGGTTGCGGGTGGTCTGGGATTACGTGGTGGGGCTTTGCGAAGGCGAGCGCGAGTTGTTGATGGGCCAGTAAAGACAGCGGTTTCATGCAACTAAAACGCCCGGCAAAAGGTCATTCGATTTGCGGAGGTTGAGTCATCACGCAGAACCTCGACAACGAAGACGTTTCCCGTGGCCACTCACCTCGATCACCGCAATAACCTGTCCCTCGACAGCCTGAATTTCTTCCTCGCCGACGTGCGTGACGGGCTCGGTCCTTATCTGGCGATTTACCTGCTGGCGGTTCACCACTGGGAGCCGGCGAGTATCGGTCTGGTCATGACCATCGCCGGGATCGCCGCGCTCATCACCCAGACCCCGGCAGGCGCGCTGGTCGACAGCACACGCTTCAAACGGGCGTTGATCGCGATTGCCGCACTGGTGGTGACCGGAAGCTGTCTGCTGCTGCCGTTCGTGACGTCGTTTACCCTGGTGGCCGTGACGCAAGCCATCAGTGCCGTCGCCGCTTCGATTTTCGCGCCGGCCATTTGCGCGATCACCCTTGGCATCACCGGGCCGCGCGCCTTCACGCGAAGAACCGGGCGCAACGAAACCTTCAACCACGCCGGCAACGCCTGCGCCGCGTTGTTGGCCGGTCTGTCGGCGTACCTGTTCGGTCCGGTTGCGGTGTTTTATCTGATGGCGGTCATGGCGCTGGCCAGTGTGATTGCCGTCTCGTTCGTATCGGCCGACGCGATTGACCACGATCTCGCCCGAGGTCTTTCACCCAGCGAAACGGGGCAGGGCAAACAGCCTTCGGGCTTGTCCGTGTTGCTCACCAACAAGCCGCTGCTGATGTTCGCGATTTGCTGTGCGCTGTTTCATCTGGCGAACGCGGCGATGTTGCCGTTGGTGAGCCAGAAACTGGCGCAGGCCAATCTGCAGATGGCCACACCGCTCACGTCTGCCTGCATCGTCGCGGCACAACTGGTGATGGTGCCGGTCGCGCTGCTGGTGGGGGCGAAGGCCGATCTGTGGGGACGCAAGCCGTTGCTGTTGGCGGGGTTTCTAATTTTGCCGTTGCGCGGTGTGCTGTATGTGCTGTCGAACGATCCGTGGTGGCTGGTTTCGGTGCAGTTGCTCGATGGCATCGGCGCGGGGATTTTCGGCGCGCTGTTTCCGGTGGTGGTGAAAGACCTGACGCTGGGGACCGGCCACTTCAACGTCAGTCTGGGGGCGATTTCGACAGTGTTCGGACTGGGCGCGGCATTGAGCAACAGTCTGGCGGGCATCGTGGTTCAAGAGGCCGGTTACAGCGCCGGGTTTCTGACCTTGGCGGCCGTGGCGCTGGTAGCGCTGGTGCTGCTTTGGGTGGCGGTGCCCGAGACAGTATCGGGTTCCAATGCCGACTCAATTGCACTGCAAAGCAAGGCGTCGCGGATGGTTACGCCTTGACTCAACGGTCCCAAGACCTGTTCAACCGGCGGGAATCGACAGCGTCGCCCGCAGGCCTCCCTCGACCCGGTTTTGCAGTGTGATCCGCCCACCCAGACGGGTGGCGATGGTATTGACGATGGTCAGCCCCAGGCCCGCGCCCTCGGGGTTGCCCCGGCTGTAGAACCGCTCGAACAATCGCGCCCGGTCCGTTTCATCGATACCCGGGCCCTGATCTTCAACGTCCAAATGGTAAAAACCGTCGACGCGGGTCAATTGCACGCTGATCACGCCTTGCTCCGGGGAGAAGTTGGCGGCGTTGGTGATGAGGTTGTTCAAGGCAATGTCGATGGTGGCAGCATCGGCGAACGCTGGAAAAGGTTGGTCGCTGACGTCAAAGGCCAGTTCCAGATGTTTGCTCAGCAACCATGGCGTGAGTTGCACCAGACTGTTGCGCACGGTGTCGCCAAGGTCGATGCGTTGGTTGGCAGGCGCACTGGCCTTGGGTTCGAGGCGGGCCATGGTCAGTAGCTGATTGACCAGTCGGCTGGTGCGATCCACCCCGGCGATCAGAAATTCGAGTGACTCGCGACGTTCCTGCTCGGTGCCAGCCTCCAGCAGGTTTTGCGCATGTACCCGCAGTACCGCCAGCGGCGTGCGCATTTCGTGGGCGGCGTCGGCGATGAACCGGCGTTCCCGACCGAGCACTTCCTGGATCTGCGCAAGCATGCGGTTGAGTGCGGCTTGCATCGGTTCCAGTTCGCTGGGCAGCGGCGTCAGTTGCAGCGGTTCGAGAGCGCCACTGTGGCGGGCGCGCAGGGTCGCCGCCATATTGGCCAGCGGCTTGAGCCCCCAGCCGATGGCCAGCCAGATCATCGCCGCAAGGACCAGACTGCCGATTACGTTCGGCCACAGGGTATGGCGGACGATCCGGTCAACCAGATCCGCTCGCACGTCGCCACGTTCACCCACCCAGATGCGCAAACCGTTCTGTTTGTCTTCCAGGACAAACGCCCGCCAGTGGCGCTTGTTCAGATCCTCCACGTCGCTGAAGCCTGGCTGGATCGGCGGCGTGCTGAAGGAGGGTGCACTGGCGGTGTGTACCAACACCTCGCCTTGGGGATTCCACACCTGAAAGGCGAGTTTTCGTTCGTAGGGGTGGCCATCGCCCCGAGGCACGGCTTCAGCCAGTGCCGAGTTGAAGGCCTGATACAGGTTCGTGTGTTCCGGCGCTGACAACGGCATGCGCATCACGCCTTGCAGCAGACGCGCGTTCTGCGCCAGTTGCGCGTCGTAGACCTCGGCGATTTCGTGGTTGCTGTCGTGCAGGTTGAACAGGCTGAGCACAGTCAGACCAGCGAGCATCAGGCCGATGATCAGGGTCAGGGTGCGGCGCCGGATCGAGGTCATCGGCGCTCCTCCACCAGATAACCCACGCCGCGAATGGTGCGGATCAGGTCGGTGGAGAATTTCTTGCGCAGGTGATGAATGTGCACTTCCAGGGTGTTGCTTTCGGCTTCTTCGTTCCAGCCGTAAAGCAGTTGTGTGAGGTGGTCGCGGGTCATGACCCGACCCGGCGGCGAGAGCAGTTCGTGCAGCAACTGATATTCCTTGGGCGTGAGCACCACCGGCTGCCCCAGATAGCTGACTTGCTGGGTGCCGGGGTTGAGACTGATGCCGGCGTGCTCGATCAGCATCTGCGCGCGTCCGGCACTGCGTCGCAGCAGGGCGCGCAGGCGGGCTTTGAGCTCGGCCAGGTCAAAGGGCTTGATCAGGTAATCGTCGGCGCCGGCGTCCAGCCCCGCAATGCGGTCTTCGGTGGCATCGCGGGCGGTGAGGATCAGCACCGGCAGGTTAGAACCAGTGCTACGCAGACGGCGTAGTACTTCCAGGCCGTCCATGCGTGGCAGGCCGAGATCGAGCACCGCCAGATCAAAGGTTTCGCTGAGCAGGGCGTGCAGGGCGCTGCTGCCGTCCTTGAGCCAGTCGACGGTGTAGCCCTCGCGCCCCAGTGCCTGATGAATGCCCTCGCCGAGGGCCACGTCATCCTCGATCAGTAATAAGCGCACACGGACTCCTGTCAGTCGAGTTTCTTGTTTACGTCCACCAGCAACGCGGCGATCTCTTTGCGGCGCCCGGCATCGGCACTTTCCCGGCCCGGGCGCGGAGCGGCTTGCAGGGCCTTGAGCAGCGCTGCTCTGGCTTCAGCGTAGCGTTTTTGACGGTAAAGGTGATCGCCCCAAAAGTACAAACTGTCGATGCCATCAGGGTTGAGTTGCAGGGCCTGCTTGAGCAGTTGCTCAGCCTTGTCGCTGTCGCCGAAACCGATCGGCCAGCCGGGCACCCGATCGTACAGCGCGGCGAGGCTGGTGTAGGCGGAACCTTGCAGCGCCTTGGGGTCCAGGGTCAGGGATTTTTCCAGATCGGCTTTGGCATCCTTGGCTTTACCCAGAGCACCCAGTCCGCCCTCGGCACCGGCCCAACTGCTGGTGACGATGCCTTTCCAGATCCAGGCCTCGGCGACGGCCGGCCGTTCGGTGGCGAAGTGCGTTGCCTGGACGGCCAACTGTTCAAATGCAGCGGCGCGCTGTTTTTCCGGTGTTTCGTACTGGATGTGTGCCCAGCTCTGCTGGATGCTGTTGAGGCGTTGTTGATCGGCAGCGTCCAGCGCCCAGACACTTTGACTGAGGGCGCCCAGCAGCACACAGGCGAGAAGTTTTTTCATGGTTTCGGCGTCTCGTTCTCGGTTTTTTCACTCAGGCGACGGATCAATGGCAATTGCTTGCGCAGACCGCGATCCACCAGATTGGGCAGCAGGCTGTTGAGGCGTACGAAGAAGCGCTCCGGCCAGCCCAGATAGAGGTCGCGGCGATCACCGGCAATCGCATGAATCACCGCAGCGGCGACGGCCTGCGGATCGTCGACGCTGGCTTTGAGTGCATCGTTCAATGCCTGGGCGGCGGGGCTGTTCATGCTGGTGCGTGTGGCGCGGGGCGCCACGTACAACACACCGACCCGGGTATCCGCCAACTCTCGGCGCAAGGCCTCGGAAAATCCGCGCAAGGCAAACTTGGTTGCGCAATAACTGGCATAACCGGGATAGCCGATCGACCCGTAGGTCGAGCCAACGTTGACCACCATGGCACTGTCGGCCTGTTTGAGCAGCGGCAGCAACAGTTTGGTCAGGCAGATCGGCGCACCGATGTTCACCGCCAGCATGGCGTTGATGTCGCTGTCGTCGAGCTGTTCCAGCATTGCGAAATGATTGACCCCGGCGGCGTTGATCAGCAGGTTGATGCCGCCGATGGCCTCGGCGGCGGCCAGCACCTTGCGCCGGTCGCTGAGGAATGTCAGGTCGGCAGCGACCCAGCACAGATTCTGTGGGTAAAGATCGAGCAACGGGCGCAGCGATTCCTGATGTCGCGCCACCGCCAGTACTTGCGCACCGGCGGCGCACAGGGCACGCGTGATCGCTATCCCGATGCCGCCGCTGGCACCGGTCAGCACCACACGGGCTTCATGCAGCTGCATGTTGAACCTCCGCGTCACGGGACAGGCTTCGGAACATGTCGGTGTAGAGCCGATAGACGACTTTCGAGGCATGAATCACCGCCGCCTGGTCGGCCGGATCTTCCAGCTGATTCATCAGCCGGCGATAGGTTTGCATGTGCTCGATGTCCAGCGAGCCGTGGGAGCTGAGGTAGCTGAACGCCGTTTCCGGCAGGGCCAGACGTTCGCGGATGCTGCCTGCCGCGTGTGTGGCCAAAGCGATGCTGGTGCCTTCAAGCACATTCACCATGCCGAACAGTCCCACCGGGTTGCCCCGGGCGATCAGGTCGTAAAGGAAACTGACCATCAGCTCGATCGGCAACGAAGGCTGACCGTCCCGGACCGCGTCACGATCACCGCCACAAGCGGCGATGTCGTCGAGTACCCATTGCTCATGACCGTATTCGTCCTCGATGTATTCGCACACGGCTTTGCGCAGCCATTCCAGATGCGTCGGCAGGCGCGCACCACAAGCCATCATCAGTGGTACGGTGTGGCGCACGTGGTAGTAGGCCTGGGCGAGAAACGCGCGATAGCTTTCAAGGCTGACCTTGCCTTGCAGCGCATCGAGGATGATCGGCAAATTGAACAGCTCGTGGCGTTCCTGGTGCGTGGCTTCTTGCAAGGTGTCAAAAAAGCTCATGGTGCGGATTCCTCGGAAAAGGCGGATTCGGTAAGCACGGCGCGGTACTGCGTGACGATTGCCTCGCGGCGGGGGCGACCGTTGGCGGTGAGCAGGCCGTTGGTGGCCGTGAAAGGTTGTTCGAGGCGTGTCCAGTGATGCACCTGGGCGTAATCGGGCAAGGCCTCGTTGGCAGCGGCGACGGCGGCTTCCAGTTGTGCATCGGTGCAATCAGGGCGATGTGGCCAGAGCAGGGCGTGGTTGTGCGGCAAGGCCTCGCCATATACAAAGGCCTGGGCGATGTGCTGGCGCTGAGTCAGTTCGGACTCGACCCATTCCGGGTTGACGTTGCGTCCGAAACTGGTAACGAACTGATGCTTCTTGCGGCCCTTGAGGTAGAGAAAACCTTCCGGGTCGAACTCGCCCAGATCGCCGCTGGGCCACCATTCATCGCTGTACATCGGCTCGCCAAGGTAACCGAGCAAGGTCGAGCCCTTGATCAACACCTCTCCGTCTTCGGCAAGGCGCACGTCGACATGGGGCAGGGGCCGCCCGACACTGCCCGGACGACGTTCGCCGGGTCGGTTGAGGCAGACCACCGAGGCGCACTCTGACAGGCCGTAACCTTCGTAGACCGGCAGGCCGATTCGTTGCGCGCGGTGCAGCAGATCCTCGGAAACCCGTGCGCCACCAACGGCGGCAAAACGCAGCGATTGCGGATCGAAGGCTTTCTGTTCGGCAGCGCTGACCAACAGCAAAAGCAATTGCGGCACCAGGATCAGACTCTCGGGCGCCCGGTGGGCCAGGCAGCCCAGCAAACGCGGCAGGTCGACGCCGCTGGCGCCCTGGATGCCCAGGGTTTTCTGGCTCGGCACGCTCAGCGTTGCGCCGGCGTACAGGGCCGCGTAACAGCCAAGGTTTTCCAGCAGGATTGCCAGCGGCAGCAACGCCACGTGATGTTGAGGGGCTGTGGGTTTGCTGGCCTCTTCCAGCTCCCGAGCGACCCGCAGCAGACTGTCGGCGCTCAGGCACACGCCTTTCGGTGTGCCGGTTGTGCCGGAGGTAAACGTCAGTTTGGCGGTACCGGCGGGCAGGCGGTTCGGGCCTTCAAAGGCGCGGCACCAGAATTCACCGCGTTGTTCATAACCGGCAGCGAGCAATTCTGGCTCCAGCTCCGGTTCGGCGATCACTCGTTCGGCCTGGCTTTGTTCCAGACAATGGGCACGTTGTGCCGGACTGAAGAACGGCGGCAGGGTCACGCACGTCAAGCCTTCAAACAACGCCGCCAGATCCCAGAGTATGGCTTCGACGCCGTTGTCCAGCGCCAGGGCGATGACCGTCACCTGCTCATCGCGCAGGCGCTGCTGGCGGTACATCACCTCGGCGTACAGCGTCGTGTAACTGATTTTCAGCGTGTCGCCCCACAATGCCAAAGCGTTGTCATTGCGCCCTGCATGGCTGCGCAGGGTTTCCTGGAATCGTTGCCGTTCAAGCGACATGGCAGGCTCCTTCGATAGACGTCGGCAATCCCAGCCGGCTGAACAGACCGATGTTGCGCAGATGGATGAAACCGGCGCGGATGTTGCCGACATGCACCCAGGGTTTGCTTTCGTAGTAACTGCCCCAGTGGTGACGGTCATCGCCCAGGCGTTCCGGGTCGGCGGCGCACAGCGTCACGGGTTTCAGACCCAGGCGATGGAAGCTGTTGACCAGCCCGATATTGCCGGTAAACGTCACCCACCCCAGACCGCCCATGGCCAGCAGGTAAGTGATGGCAATGATGCTCAGGCGCGCGCTGCCGGTGTCGTTGGCGGCAAGGTTGCCGACTTCGACAATCGCGCTGCGCTCCACCGGATGGTCTGCCGCCGCGCTGATCAACGGCTCGATCGGTTCATCCAGGTAACGTTCGAGAAAAAGTGGTTCAAGGTGCGCACGACGTACTCCGGCAACCGCGCAAAGGTCGCCGGAGTCGTTGTGCACACCAAACAGTTCGGGCATGAAATGGCGGATATCGGCGCCGTGGGCCTTGCGAAAACGTTGTTGAATAAACGCTTCGAACGCCGCTCGTTGAGCGTCGCCGGGTGGGGCGCTCGACAGTTGCATCCGCGGTGTTTCGCCTTGGCCGAAACGCAGGGGCAGGGGGATGTTCCAGTCAGAATCGGGCATGGGCTGAACGCCTCCCTCAATAGGTTTGAGTGGAGTATCCGGACCATTTCTTAACGAAGTCTGAAGGTGAAAAAAGGTTAACGAACGTCGGATCTTCAGATTGTCTTAAGACTGTCACGGCAGTGTGACGCCGTCGGGTCGCCCGGCAACCGGATCGAGACAGCCGAACGAATCGGCCTTCGCTTACAACAATCACGAGGCAACTATGACCCGCGACCTGGCCGCACCCCGTTATGGAAAACTGTCGATCACCTTGCACTGGCTGATGCTGGCGCTGTTCGTGGGCGTGTATGCCTGCGTTGAAATAAAAGGCTTCATGCCCCGAGGCAGCGAAGCGCGAGGCCTGTTAATGGGCCTGCACGGAATGTTCGGCGCGAGCATTTTTGTTCTGGTTTGGGTGCGCCTGTTTGGCCGCCTGACGCCACGTCCGCCGATTATCCCCAAACCGCCTGCCTGGCAGACGGCAATCGCGCACCTGATGCACCTGGCCCTGTATGGGCTGATGATTGTCACGCCAGTGCTGGCCTGGCTGATGCTCGCGGCCGGCGACAAACCTTTTCCGTATTTCGGCTTTCATGTGCCGGCGCCGGTGGCGGTCAATCCGGATCTGGCCAAGCAGATCAAGTACTGGCATGAACTGCTGGGCAGTACGGGCTATTGGCTGATCGGCCTGCACGCGGCGGCGGGACTGTTTCATCACTATTGGGTGCGGGACAACACGCTGCTGCGCATGCTGCCGTTGCGTCAGCGTTGAGTTCGTTATCAAAAAGCCAAAGGCAGTCTGCCGGGCAGGTTGCCGAACGCACGATCAGCATCCAGTCTGTTGCCTGTCAACAGGAAGTGAGGACATCTTCACGATGATCCGGCCAGCGGTTCGTTTTCCGCTGGTCAAACAGCGTATTGACATATCGAATAATCTCGATATTCTCGCGGCATGGACCTGATCGAAGTATTCAAAGCACTCTCAAACCCGGTACGGCTTGAAATCCTGAAAGGCTTGAAGGACCCCGTAAAGAACTTCCCCCCGCAGGACGAGGGCGACGTTCACACGGTGGGCGTGTGTGTGAGCAGTATTCAAGAGGGCATAGGACTCTCGCAGTCAACGGTGTCCGGTTATCTTGCAACGCTGCAGCGTGTGGGCCTGGTTGAAGTCAGGCGCATCGGTCAGTGGACCTACTACAAGCGCAATGAAGCCAACATCAGCGCCTTGGCCGAGGTCATAGGGAAAGAGCTGTAAAAAAATTTACCGCATGATATCGAGATATCTCGATATCCCTTATTGTCGATACGAGGATTCACCATGAAAGCGATGCTGCTTGAATCATTTGGCAACTCTGAATCGTTCCAACTCTGCGACATACCCAAGCCCGTGCCGGAAGCGGGGCAAGTGCTGGTCCGGGTACACGCGACCTCGATCAACCCATTGGATTATCAAGTCCGACGCGGCGACTATCAGGATCTGGTGCAACTGCCGGCCATCACCGGACATGACGTCTCCGGCGTAGTCGAAGCGGTTGGCCCCGGCGTGACGGCTTTCGCACCGGGCGACGAAGTCTGGTACACGCCGCAAATCTTCGACGGCCCCGGCAGTTATGCCGAGTACCACGTGGCGTCCGCCAGCATCATTGGCAAAAAGCCGCGCTCGCTGAGCCATCTCGAAGCGGCCAGCCTGAGCCTGGTGGGCGGGACAGCATGGGAAGCCTTGATCGTGCGGGCAGCGCTCAGAGTGGGGGAGAGCATCTTGATCCATGGCGGCGCAGGCGGCGTCGGCCACGTCGCCATCCAGCTCGCCAAAGCGATGGGCGCCAAAGTGTTCACCACTGCGCGCGAAGCAAACGCCGAGTTCGTCCGTCGCATGGGCGCCGATGTGATCATCGACTACGAAAAGGACGACTACGTCGACGCCATCCTGCGAGAAACCAATGGCCTGGGAGTGGACGTGGTATTCGACACCATTGGCGGCGACACCCTCGCGCGCAGCCCCGACGCCCTCGCACAACTTGGCCGCGTGGTCTCGATCGTCGACATCGCCAAACCACAAAACCTCGTTCAGGCCTGGGGCAAGAACGCGAGCTATCACTTCGTTTTCACCCGCCAGAACCGCGGCAAGCTTGATGAATTGAGTGCCCTGGTGGAGCGCGGTCAACTGCGACCACATGTTGGCGCGGTGTATTCGCTTGCGGAGATTGCGCTGGCCCATGCTCGGTTGGAAAGTCCCAACAACGGTCTTCAAGGGAAGATTGCGATTGCGGTCGTGCCGGCGCTTCGTTCGGGTTGTGTGGAGGATGCATCATGATTTATGAGATCGCTTTGCTGCCCGTTCACGCAGAACGTGTTGATGAGTTCAGAGGTGCATTTGCCGAGGTTGCGCCTTTGCTCCGCCGTGCGAATGGGTATGGCGGGCACATGCTTGCGCAGGGGATTGAAACGCCGGAGCGGTTCAACTTGATCGTGCGGTGGGAGTCGCTTGAGGCTCATACAGAGTTTGAGGCGGGGGAGGATCACAGGATCTTCATGCTGGGGCTGGAGGGGTATTTTTCGGAGGAGCCGCAGGTGTATCACATTGAAGGGGCGGCTTTCACTGCGGGTGGAGATGATGGGGCTCTTTGGCCCGGAAACTGAAACAGGAGCCCTTCAGAAAAAGGGAGCAGATTCACTACCTGAATCTGCTCCCTTTTTTGTTCGTTAAGCTCAACCGTTGGCGTTCGCTCTCTTTTCCGCCGTCACGATGCAAGCCTTGTAGAAATTGGAATGGAAATCGCTGATCGCTTTCTGTTGCAAACTCTCGCTTGAGTATTGAGGAATCTCGTACGCCTCGCGAATCAACGACTTGAACACCTCACCCACATACTCGTTCTGCTTACCTGCCGCTTCGGCCAGTTCCAACACCGAAGCCATGGGCACGCCTTGCTGCCTGGTTTTCATGACCTGTTTGGCCGAGTTTTCTATTCGTTGGCACTCTTCGAGCTCTTCCTGCGGTACGGGAGAGGCAAGAGCGGAAAAACTGATGGCGAAGGTTACTGCTGCTGCCAGACATTGTTTGTGCACGAGGTGTCGTCCCTGGTTTTGAGGCTGAACCATATCATTCGTGGCTCGGCGCCACCATTGCAGGCAGGGAGAAAGAGCGCCAGGTGCTGGCACGCGGCCACGCCTTGCGTCCCCCGATTTCCGCTGTCACCCTTCGGCCCGTTCTTCAAGGATCAGAAGAAGGAATCAAAGATTGAGTGGCTACATTCCCAACCCGCCTAAAAACTATCGCAACAAAGGAACCGACCCCGTCGATATTCATGCCCAGCGTTGGGCTGAATATGAGAAACACGGGAAGGAACCGGCATCGGCTCGTGAAAAGATCGGCATAGCCCTGCGGATCGGAGTGTTCTTCGATGGGACGGGGAATAATGCCAATAACGCTGCGGCCGGGCTTCTGTGTGGTGCTCATCATCCGATTGCTGCTCAAGATATTGATGCGAGCTGCAAGCCGTATATGAGTGATCCGGATAGTAGTTATGGCAATGATGTCAGCAATATAAAAAAGCTGAGTGAGCTGTATGACACGCCTGAGGCAGCCGAAGGTGAGGGCACGCGAAAACGTGCTTTTCGCATGGTGTATGTCGAAGGGATCGGCACCCGTTCAGGTGAAAAAGACAGCACCTTGGGAGCAGGTACTGGGCGTGGCGAAACCGGAGTTGCCGGTCGTGTTCAATCTTCGTTCGTATTGATCAAGCAGCGGATCAAGGAGGCGCTGGACGAAAATCCGGGCTGTGAAATTGTCTCCCTGACATTCGACACCTTCGGCTTCAGCCGTGGTGCGGCAGCCGCTCGGCATTTTGCAAATGAAGTCGTGCGCGGCAAACAGGGTCCTTTAGGAGAAATCCTTCGAAATAACGCAGCTTCCTTGAGTTCGACTTTCAGCGATCAATATAAAAGCGATATCAATATGGGCTTTATAGGCCTGTTCGATACCGTTCCGTCCATTGCTGGCTGGTCCAATCTGGGCAACATCAAAAGCCCCGTTGCAACAGGCATCAAGCTTTATCTGGATCAACGCTATTTCACTGATGTCCTCCAATTGGTCGCACGCGATGAGTGCAGGGGAAATTTCGCCCTCAGCTGTGTAACGCCAGATCATCAGGAGATCATTTTGCCCGGTGTTCATTCCGATATTGGTGGGGGCTACCTCGAGGAGGCGGATGAGTGCGTACTCGTCAGCCCGATGCAGACACTTGAGGTGTCGCTTAACACTGATGTCGTAACCACCTCGATTTATCAGGATGCTTTAACCGTGAAAAATCAGTGGCTCGCCAATGGCTGGCCTTCTGAAATGCTGGAAATCGTCACGCCACCGCCACTCCTTATGCCCAATAGTCCACAGGATCGATCTAGTCCACAGATCAAGCGCGTCTATGCCGCCGTTCAGCTCAAACGCCCTGTGAGCGGGATGCTTTCCAGAGTATGTCTACGTGTGATGCATCAACAGGCGAAAGCCAAGGGAGTTCGCTTCAACGATATTCCTGAGACTCCCGAGTTTTCCATTCCTGCGGAGCTTCAAGCTTTGTGTGATCGTTTTGTCTCTGGCGACTACAGCACCACCCCGCAAGAGGAGCAAATCCTGAAACTCAAGTACATTCATACATCCGCCAACTGGAACCACCCACTCGGCCGAAGGGATGGAAGTGGCGTGAAAGCGGTTTAGATCAACGCTCCCACGTCAGATGCAATTCGAGTAAAACACCCGCACGTACCTGATTGGACGCTTTGGTAATGAAGCTACTTGTAACCCTGTTGTGCACACTGCTCACTACCGGTTGTTCCGCAGACCCGCTTTCAGCGAAAAACGACCCAAAATCCCCATGGTGGGAGCTGGGTTTCACAGAGCCTCACTACATGAAGGTTTGGGTGGAAGATACTTCGGTGGAAGACATCAAAGGAAGAACGTTCCTACGCACCGGCGGGGGATCCGCCTCGGGCGGGCAACCAGAGGATGGCACAGAGTCAGCCCGAGGTTGGCATGGCGTAGGCGGCTCTGCAAAAGCAGTAGTAGGCGCCGATCTTCCCAAACGAATCTTTGTTCGTTGGCAATCTATTGTGGAGCCTCAGACCTATCGTGCTTGGGTGGATATACCGGAAGAAGCCAGGCAGCTGATGCTGACGTCGGTCAATCAGCGATGTGCGAAAACTCCGGAGGAAACGGCCACCTATATTTCTTCCGTTTATTTAGGGTTGGCGCCGGGCGGAGTTGTGCAAGTGTGGGTTAGAGACTCTTGTCATCACCCGATCAAAGTGGCTAGGGCGCAAGCTGAGATTGAACCGTTGGGGCCAAGCCAAGGCAAAAACCAGGGGCGTTACGCATATCCGGTCAGTGAAAAATCCAAGCGTTATATCGACCAGTTCGGCATTCCATATGGCAGTTGGTAATTCTTGGAAACGGGGGGAGTCGGAAAAAATAGAGCGGGTCTTTTGATAAATAGATGCGTCCCTATTTTTCGATTTTTTGCACGTCCCCATTTTTTTAGCATTTCTTTGAAACGATCCTTCTATGGTGATCAAATGCTGGATGCCACTTTGAAGATAATAAAAGCTACTCGCTTTGATGACGTCGACCACGACCTCGGGTATGAGTATCGTGGTTATAACTACGAAATACAGAGCGAAGAGGATATGTTTCTGATCAGGATTTACGATGACGAACCCGGACAGGCAGCGGTAGTGCGTCCGACGTCGATGTCTAAAAACAAAAAGCTAAGAACGTTAGTCGAGCTTTTACAGTCCGAGCTGGGCGTGTCCAGGGTCTCGCTTTACAAGGGGGATATAGGTTCTTACGCCGAGATCAATCTTGACAGTTTGACCTTCCTTCCCGCCTGAAGCCGGCTGTGAAGGGGTGCCAAGCGTGTTTAGATACTTTTGGTCACAATCAGTCAGAAAGTAAAGTCGTAAATTTTTGATCGGTTGCGAAGAGTTGAAAGCGTCGAGTTGGATTAGTCGGAATGACGCATAGGTGTGAAGTTTTATCTCTTGTTGAACATTTCATACACCCATTTAGCCAGCTCCTCTGGTGATGTTGTCTCTTTTCTCAACACTTCATAACCGCGATCTCGCGCAACGATAGCCAGTTTTCCTGAGTCGGAAATTTCAACATACGGCCCGCCAAACTCATCGATTTCAGTGGTAAGGGGGAAGCTGCTGTACGGATTTCTCCGTTCAATCGCATATTTAAAAAAGCAATCGACTATTTGTTTAAGCTTCATGGCCAGGTCCTTGGATTTTTTTGTTGGCTAGTCCACGTACGAGAGCAACGTCAGAGAGAATCTTTCAGTCCGTCAAAAATCGATGTCAACCGCTGTACTCCCCAACCGCTCCCCATTAACCACCACATGCACCGCATGCACCCCCGCATAGTGCTTGCGCGTAGTGAAATCCTTAATCACCTGCCGTCGCACCACAACCTCACTCCCAAACCCCTCCAGCTCCAACGTCTTCAACTTGAAAACCTTCGCCGAAGTCCCGCCATTCGCCTTCACATAGTCAATCGCATAATCAATCACCAACCGCTGTTCAACTGGCACCAACGATCGAACGGTAAACGACAAAGTAATCGTCTCCCCAAGCCGCACAACCGCCGGTTCCACCTTCACATCCAGCAACTCAACCTCAGCCTTCGCCCCCGCACCGATAACCGTGAGCGCCCGAGAATTCCCCTGCTTGATCAAACTCCGCAACGCATGTTTGGCAATCCACGCCGTGTGTTTGTTCTCCAGCGACCACCCCTCAACCGTATCCAGCACCCACTCCGGATGCTCTTTGGTCACGTCATTCAAATGATTCGCCACGGACTTGCGCACGTACAAACTTTCATCGGCTTTCAACCGATCAAGTATCCCGGCAGCCAACAGCGGATCCGCTTGCACCGGTTCCAGCCGAAACGACCACGGCAGGCGAGGGCGGCTGCCTTCGCTGGCGAGTCTTCGGACGTGGTGGTTTTCGTCTCGGGTCCAGTCGTGCATCAGTTCCAGCGAGCGTTCCAGGTTGCTGCGCAGGAAGTGGCGGATGGCGAATTCGGAGGAGCCGAAGGTGGTGAAGTACTTCAGGGCTTCCATCGATGTATCGAACGCGTGCGCGCCGTAGCTCGCGACGTAGTGCGGCAGGCACATGCTAACGAAGCCGCTGTTCAGGCGTGGGGCGAGTTCACGTAGGACGTGGAGGGAGTCTGCGTAGTCCAGCGGCAGCACGTGGTGCAGGCTTTCGCTGACGCGGGCCATGCGTTGCATGACGGAGAGGTCGGCGAGGCCGTCGTTGGCGTGCTTGAGAAACGCCTTGGCCTTGAACGCCGGGTACACGGCGCTCATTTCTGTGGCGATGTGTTGCAGGCGTTCGGCGTTGAAGATTTCTTTGAGGGCCGGGGCGGCGGTTTCGGTGGCGCTCATGGTCAGGTCATCGGGGTGTCGATGAACGCCTGGGTGCTTTCGGCGTACGCGGTGTATTGGGCGATGCGCGGGAAACGTTGAGCGTCGATCTGGTCGGGGACGACGAGGCCGGTGAAGCTCCAGGCGACGGCGAGAGTGATGCCGTCCTGCTGGAGAGGGCCGTCGGTGGGCAGTGGGTGTTTTTCGAGTTCGTGTTCAAGGGCGGTGAAGGCGGCGGCGAGTTGACCTTCGACGCGTTCGACCCACGGCTGGTATTGAATGTCGGCCGGGCGCAGGTTGCGTTCGTAGTAGAGCTGCACGGCTTTTTCGCAGGCGGCAAGGCCGAGGCCGGTCAGGCGCAGGGCTTTGGCGCGTTGCGGCAGGTCGGCGGGCAGCAGGGTTTTGCCGGACAGGGCTTCGAGATAGTCGAGGATCAGGGTCGAGTCGATCAGCACTTCGCCGTCATCGAGCACCAGGGTCGGCGCCTTGACCACCGGGTTGATCTGCTGGAAACGTTCGAAGTGGCGGAACACCGAGACCGGGTCGTGTTCCAGTTCGACCCCCAGGCATTTGGCAGAGATCGCCACGCGGCGCACGTAAGGGGAGTCCAGCATGCCGATCAGTTTCATGACGCGTTCCTTCAAGTCGAACCGGGGAGCGCATAACGTAGCCGAGGTTGGGGGGATTTGTCAGTCTTTGAGAGGGGTGGGTTTTACGGTCAGCGACCGTGACAAATTGCGACAAAGCGCCGCTCGTCTGACGTTTGTCTTCTATATACAGCCGCTCGACTGAATTTCTTGCTATAAACGCACTCCGATGAGCGCTGTGAAGCCTGTGTCAGAGCAGTTTCCGGGCCTTGTCGGACAAATTCCCGGTATTTACAGTTGCTGAGGCCTCAAACGGGCCTTAGACTGCCGCCCCTTCGTAAATTGAGTGCCGGGTGGCGTTTGCAATAAACGATGCCTTTCCGATGACCGCAGGCGGTTCGCCGGAACGCTCCCTAATTCGCCTTAATGCACGTTTTTTATAGAGATATCAATGACAAAGGACAAGTTGCTGGCCATGCCGGCAGATGACTACATGAATGCCGAGCAACACGCTTTCTTTCAAGAGCTGTTGCAGAACATGAAAGTCGAAACCCATGAGCGCATTGAGCAGAACCGTATTGCCATCGAGAGCCTGGACACCCCGGCTGACCCGGCGGACGCCGCATCGGTGGAAGAAGAGCGCACCTGGCTGGTAAACGCGATCGATCGTGACCAGCGCATGCTGCCGCAACTCGAGCAGGCCCTTGAGCGTATCAAGGAAGACAGCTTTGGCTGGTGCGACGACAGCGGCGAGCCGATCGGCCTGAAACGCCTGCTGATCAGCCCGACCACCAAGTACTGCATCGAAGCTCAAGAGCGTCACGAGCAGATCGACAAGCACCAGCGTCAGGCCTGATTCCTGAGGCGACTCCTTCAATGCGGGTCGTCGCGAAAAGATCGCAGCCTTTTGCAGTTTCTCCGGGAACTGCAAAAGGCTGCGATCTTTGCTTTTTCTCGTCTGCCGGAAAGTCTCCCCGCCATTCCATTGACCTGCCACAGACCCACGACTAACGGACCATGGATAATGGCGTTGTAGTGGCGTTTAATGCAGTCACAACAATGAGAACAAGCGTGGGGTAACAAAATGACGAGAGATGGATCTCTGGTTGCGGCTCTGCCTGCACCAGTTGTTTTGCCGAAGAATCGCTGGTTGACGCCGACCCTGCAAAGCATCGCCCTGATGCTGTTGCTGGCCGGGATGAGCCTGGGCGAATGGCCCTTGTACATCGGCATGCCGCTGGCGGTGCTGATCGTCTGGCTGCCGCGCCTGCGTTCCCGGGCGGTTCCCGATGCGCAACCGGTCGACAGCAGCAACGCGATGTCCGAGCTGACTCGCGACCTTTCCTACACCACCAGTCATAACGCGCTATCAGCTGCTGGCGTGGCGTTTTCCGTCAAGGAGCTGGCCGGCAAGCTTCAATCGCAACTCGACGCCGCCGCGCAGATCGTCAACAACGCTGAAGTGATGATCGCCACTGAGCAAGCCACTTCGCAGCTCAGCCGTGAAGCCTTGGGCGCTGCCAGCGAAGCCCATCACAGCAGCGCGGCGGGGCGCACCGAGCTGGTGGATTCCATTTCGCGCATGCATCAGCTCAGCCAGCGCGCCAATGCCAGCCGCGAACTGATCGAAGCCTTGAGCCAGCGCAGCGATGACATTCAGCGCGTGACGCTGGTGATTCAATCCATCGCCAGTCAGACCAACCTTCTTGCATTGAATGCCGCCATCGAAGCAGCCCGGGCCGGCGAGCACGGTCGTGGTTTTGCGGTGGTGGCGGATGAAGTGCGCGGTCTGGCGGCGCGTACCGCGACAGCCACCGGTGAAGTGGGCGAGATGGTCGCCGACATCCAGCAACGCACGGCGCAGGTGGTGGAGCAGATTCGCCAGCTCTCCGACGATTTGCACACGGGCGTCGAGCAGGTCGAACACACCGGTCAGCACCTGGAAAACATTGCGCGACTGGCGGCCGGGGTGGAAACCCAGGTTGGCGAAATCGCCCGAGGCGCGGAAACCAATCGTGAACAGCTCGACAGCCTGTTCACCGCCATCGAACAGATGCGCAGCGATCTGGCGATCAGCGACCAGCAGACCCGGCGTCTGGCCGAGGCCGCCGTGCAGATGGAAGGGCAGGCGGAAACCATCAGCGAGCGTCTGGCCGAAGTCGGGCTGGATGACTATCACCAACGCATCTACGACCTCGCCCGCGAAGGGGCTAGCCAGATTGCCGCGCGGTTCGAGGCCGATGTCGAGCAGGGACGCATTAGTCTTGAAGACCTGTTCGACCGCCAATATCAACCGATTCCCGACACCCAGCCCGCCAAGTTCCAGACTCGTTTTGATCGCTACACCGATCAGGTGCTGCCGGCCATCCAGGAACCGTTACTGCCGCGTCACGAAGGTCTGGTGTTCGCCATCGCCTGCACGCAGCAGGGTTATGTGCCGACCCACAATCAGGCATTCAGCCAACCGCTGACCGGTAATGTGCAGGTCGATACCGTCAACAATCGCACCAAACGCAAATTTGCCGACCGCACCGGAATCCGTTGCGGCAGCCACCAGCAACCGGTGCTGTTGCAGACTTACACCCGCGATACCGGCGAGTTGATGCACGACCTGTCGGTGCCGATCATGGTCAAGGGCCGGCATTGGGGCGGGTTGCGTCTGGGCTATAAACCGGAGAAGCCGCGCTCAGCCATTGTTGCCGGAACTGCAATTAAGCTGTGCAGCGGCGTTGCTGTTTCCTCTTGATCCAAATCATTAACATGCCCACATAGTTAGGTTGCTAATGAAGTTGGGAGGTCAACATGCAATGCAGAGTCGATGTCGCGGTGATGATCGGCAGCGGTGTACCCGCCGGTCTGCGCGCGATGGGGCAAAGTGTCTGCTGGGTGGTGCTGCTCAATGGCGAACGCCGGGGCACTGCGTTTGCAAGTCGTAACGAGGCGGAAGAGTGCAGGGCCGCATGGCTGGCGCAATTGAGCGCTGAAACCGGTGACAGCCTGCACTGATCAAGATTACTTGCCCCGGTGCAGGCGCACATTCAGCTCATCGACCATGATGGCTTCCTCGCCATCGGCCCGCAGCCACTCCTTGAGCATTTGCGCCTGTTGTGGGCTCCAGAAGTCGGCGTCGATCAGCTTGGTATCGGCATCCAGCGGATGGGCTTCGATGAAGTCGTCGATCGCCGTTTCCTCCGAAGGCAGCCCTAATTGGTCGAACAGGGTTGTCAGATTGTACGCAGGCAGTTCCATGGTTTACTCCTTGAAGGATGGTGGGGTCGATCGCTCTCTTTATCTGAGGTGCTCGCTGGCCAGGAGTTCGATCCGGGATTCCAGTGAACGGGCGAGGGCGCAAGCGGCGTTGTGATTCTCACGGAAACCTCTGACAAGCCCCGTCGACTTTTCCCTGATATGGAAAAAGCCGTTGCCCGCCGGGATTACCTGAAACAACGGTGCCTGACCGCAACACTCGATTGCAGGAACAGTCTCGAAGGCTGGAGTGTTCAAGGCAAAGGCGGGTTCGTGAGTCACGGCAAAATGCGTCATAGTGCACATATGAAGTCCTTTTCATGGATTGACCCGCATTTACAGGGTGTTGCGGGTAGTCGCGAACAGCATCGCTGCTCTAGAATCGCCAACACCTGTTGTCGGCATGGCGCTATCTAAAGCAATTTTTTGCGTGCGATATGTCGGAAAAATGCTTTTGTTGGTGAGTTTTTTCCCTAAAGTTCGTAGTCAGTTTTTCCTGGCCGGCCGTGATGCGTTTTCCTTCAACATTTGGAGAACGTCTTTGCAGGTTTCGCGAGTGGCATTCCAGTAGTCTTGTGCAACTCGCGTTGAATGAGCACTTCGCTCGCTCAGGCGTATATTCGAGTCATCGCGCAACACCTTCGGCCCGGCCGACTTTTTCTGCTGTGCGCGCTTTCGCGTATGGCACTCTTTTCAAGTGTGGGGATGTTTCTTTGGCAGTCAGTAACCTCGATATGCATGCTTTGTTCGTGCTGGGTGATTTGCGGGCAAAGCTGGTCAAGCAGTTTCAATCACGTTTTGTTTACATCACCGAGCAAAACGCCGAAGGCATTTACGTTGCCGAGATCGACACCGAAAGCGCATTGGTGGTCGATGACAAACCTGGCCTCAAGCTCAAGGTCGGCGATCATTTCAGCGCGTCGGTACTGCCCAGCCGTGAAGGCGGCAAGATGGACATCCGCTTTCGCGAAATCAAAATGACCGTGTACGGTCTGGGCGACTACGCGTTCGTCACCACGGCCGATGGCCACGCCATCGTGTTCAAGGAAGGCCACAGCGCGGTTACCGTGTTTGCCGCCAATGAACAACTGCAGGAAGGCCTGACCAAAACCCTGAAAGCCGTCACCGCCAAAGCCGCCAAGTGGCGCAAGGGCGAACTGGTGACGTTCAAGGCCAGCGAGTGAGCCGCGCCGATTTCCATTTGCAGAACCTCGACAGCGCCCGTGAAGAAGCACGTCGATTGTTCACTGCAAAGGCTGAGTTGAAGGGCGCCTGGCTGGGGTGGGTCGCCTCGCAGATCTACGCCTTGCAGCCTGCGGAATACGCCAGCATGGTCAGACGCGAGCTGAAGATCCTGCAGGAAATGTCTGAAAAGTAGCCTCGTGCGTGTCATGCCCCTGAAAAAGCAGGAACCTCGTCTACAGTCAGTTGACTGAGTATTCAGAGGCTTGCGGTCTTCTGTCAGGCCATCCTGCTATTGCTGTGAACGGCACGAGGTGCAAAAGCATGAACGGATTTCGACGGTTGCTGGCTGCCGGGTTGACCACATTCGGCCTGATGACGGTGGTGCCTTCGGTGAGCGCGGCACAGGCGCCGATTCACTTTGCCGATCTGAACTGGGAAAGCGGCAGCCTGATCACCGACGTCCTGCGGATCATTGTCGAGAAGGGCTATGGCCTGCCGACCGATACCTTGCCGGGCACCACCATCACCCTTGAGACTGCGCTGGCCAACAATGACATTCAGGTCATCGGCGAAGAGTGGGCCGGGCGCAGTCCGGTATGGGTCAAGGCGGAGGCCGAGGGCAAGGTCGTCAGCCTGGGCGACACGGTCAAAGGCGCTACCGAAGGCTGGTGGGTGCCGGAATACGTGATCAAAGGCGATCCGGCCAAGGGCATCAAGCCATTGGCGCCGGACCTGCGAAGCGTCAGCGATCTGAAGAAGTACAAGGACGTGTTCAAGGATCCGGAAACCCCGAGCAAGGGCCGATTCCTCAACAGCCCGATCGGCTGGACATCGGAGGTAGTGAACAAGCAGAAGCTCACGGCGTATGGCTTGCAGAATGACTTCACCAATTTCCGCAGTGGTTCCGGTGCTGCGCTGGATGCCGAGATCAGTTCATCGATCCGCCGGGGCAAGCCGGTGCTGTTCTATTACTGGTCGCCGACGCCGTTGCTCGGCAAGTTCAAGCTGATCCAACTCGAAGAGCCGCCGTTCGATGCCGAGGCCTGGAAAACCCTGACCGACGCCGACAACCCCAATCCGAAACCGACCCGGTCACTGGCCTCTAAGCTGTCGATCGGGGTGTCCACGCCGTTCCAGAAACAGTATCCGCAGATCGCCGAGTTCTTCAGCAAGGTCGACTTTCCGATTGATGATCTGAACAAGGCGCTGGCCGAGATGAGTGAAAAACACACACCACCTCGGGATGCGGCGACAGCGTTCATGAAGGCGCATCCGGATGTGTGGCAGGCGTGGCTGCCGAAGGATGTGGCAGATAAGGTTTCAGCTGATTTGAAATAGAGGTTGAATCAACGGACCTCATCGCGGGCAAGCCCGCTCCCACAGGTTTTTCGGTGTGCTCTGAGCTTTGAAAACACATCGATTCCTGTGGGAGCGGGCTTGCCCGCGAAGCTTTTAGAAGCGGGTTTGCACAGCCAGCTCAAAGGTGCGCGGTGTGCCGAGGTAATACGCCGGCGATACATGGGCGAACTCGGCATACACCTCATTCGTCAGGTTGCGCACTCGTCCGGTCACGGTGGTGTGCGAGTCCACCTTGTAGCTGAGAAAGCTGCCAAACAACGTGTACGACGGCACGGTCATGGTGTTGGCCGTGTCGGCGAACACCGACGCCACGTACCGCGCATCGACCCCGCCTTGCCACTGCGGCGAGAAATCATAGGTCAGCCACAGATTGCCCACCCGGTCCGGCACGTTGGTCGGTGTATTGCCCTTGCGCGAAACCACTACGCCGGCGGCGTTCTTCTCGTTGAACTCATCGTATTGCGCATCGACCCAGGCGAAGTTGCCTTCGGCCAGCAACTTTTCGGTGATCCGCAGCGAGCTGGCAATCTCGATGCCCTTCGAAGTCTGCTGGCCGACCGGAATGCTGCTGGTCGGGTCCAGTGGATCCGTCACCGCGAAGTCCTTGCGCTCGATGGTGTAGGCGGCCACCGTCGCCGAGCCGCGTCCGTTCAGGTAGTCGAACTTGCTGCCGATTTCCCATTGCTTGCCGGTCGAGACATCGAAGTCCTGCGTGCCATTGGGTTGCTCGGCGGCGGTGCTGTATTGCACGTACACATTGGCTGACGGAATGAACTGATACGTCAGGCCGACACGCCCGGTGACCGGCTCCCAGCTGCGTTTGAGATGGCGCGGGTTGCTCGCGGTCACCGTGCGATGGTTGGTCACGTCGAGGTCGATTTCGTCGTAGCGCAGCCCAGTGAGCAGGGAAAGCTTGTCGGTCAGTGCCAGGCGGTTTTCGCCGAACAGCGCTTTGGTCGTGACTTCGTTGGTCTTGTCGCTGACGAAACCCGGCATCGTTCCGGGAATGTCATAGAAATGCCCCGGACGGTAGTTGTTCGGGTTCACCGTGCTGGCGCCTTTGACGTTCAGCGGCGAGTTGGTGGTCTGGTTGACCTTGTACTCGAAACCGCCGGACCAGGTGGTGTCGAGGCCGAACAGGCTGTTGTCGTGGCGCAGTTCGAACTGGTTGCCGTTCTGCTCGCCCTGGTGTCGCACCTGATACGCAGTGGAGCGGTTCACTGCGCTGTTGTCGGCGTTGTATTGATAGGTTTCCAGGTTGCGGTAGTCGCGCTGGCTGTCGAGGTGATAGAGGGTGTTGCGCAGGGTGGTGCTGTCGTTGATCCGGTAATCGATGATCGAGCGCACCCAGATCGTCCGCTGCTCGTAGCGGCCGTCCTCGACGTTGTAGTTGTTGAAGCGGTTGTGCTTGTCGATCTTCAACTCGCCGACCTTGGGGTTGAGCACCGGCGTGCCCCAGTACGGGCTGTCCTCGTGTTCGTCCTGATATTCCAGGGCCAGGGTGTGCGACAGGTTCGGCGTCAGGTCACTGAGCAACGAGAACGCCACGCTCCAGGCATCGCGTTCCTGGCGGTCGATGTAGCCGTTGCTGGTGTTGTGGCTGACGTCGAGACGCGCGTAGTGCTGCACGTCGGCGCCGGGGTCGGTCAGCGCGTGATTGAGGCCGAACGCGGTTTCGGTGGTGTCGTAGGTGCCATAGCTGACCCGGCCTTTGATGGCTTGCTCGTCGCGGGTGGCCAGTTTGGTCACGTAGTTCAGCGAACCACCGACCGAGCCGGCGCCGTTGATCAACGATGACGGGCCGCCGACCAGTTCCACCCGATCATAAATCCATGAATCCACGGGGCGCGCCAGCCCGCCGGAAACGTTGACGCCGTTGAACATCTGGGTGATCTGGCTGCTGGTGAAACCGCGATAGGAGATGAACCCGCCAAAGCCAGGCGGGGCACTGGCGTTCACGCCCGGCAAGGTGTTGGCCGCGTCCTGAAAGTTTTGCGAACCGCGACGTTCGATGTCACTGCGGTTGGCAATGGCCACCGAGGCCGGGGTGTCACGCACGCTGAGGCCGAGGCGCGAGGCCATGCCGCTGGACTGGTCGAGGCTCAGGCCAGGCTCGGCACCGGATTCGCCGTCAATAGTGATCGGCGCCAGATCCACGGTGGATTGCGCCCAGACGTTGACGGACAGGCAGCCGCAGAGGCTTGCCAGCAAGGTAAGTTGTTTCATTGATTGAATCCTGAATGCTTGTTCTCGGAGTCAGCGCACAGGCGAACGCCGCGCGTTGGCGCAGTGGGCTGACAGATCAAAAAGGCAAGGGCACTCAGGCGAGCGGCGGGGCGCGGGGATTGGCCGAAGGCCAGATAAAACGGGCAGGAAGGTCGGCGCTGACGATGGCCGGCAGCGGCGGGCTGTGTTGTTCCGGCAGGATCGCCAGGGTCAGGCTGGAGTTGAACGCCGGGCCCATGCCTCCGGTGGAGCACAGTGGACAGCCGAACGCCTTGGCCAGGGTCGGCAGTTTTTCTTCGGTGGGACTCGAGGCGAGCGGCGCCTGGGTGCTCGGGTCGACGGCACAGAACTGTCCGCCGATACCGTTGAGCTGCATACCGACCATTTGTCCGTGACCGATGCTGCAGGCGAACACGTTGAACAGGACGCAGCAATAGAGCATCCAGGCCAGCAGTGAGCGATCGGTACGGGTGAATTTCATGGGGCGGCACTTTACCGCACCGCCGATCGGTCGTGCACATGGAAAAATGCCGACTAGGATGTTTTGTTCAAATCCCTTTCAAGGATTCTCGACCATGACCTTTGTGTTGGCTCAATGGCTGGTGACGATATTCGCGGTGATCAGCCTGATGCATGTGTATTGGGCGATGGGTGGACAGTGGGCGGCCGTTGCGGTGGTGCCGCAGGTTCCGGTGGATAACGGCGGGCTGACCCTCAGGCCTGCGTTCAAGCCGTCAGGCTGGATCACGCTGGTGGTAGCGGCAGCCCTGCTACTGATTGCCGCACTGGTGTGCATGCGAGTGGGGTGGTGGCTGCCCGCCGTGCATCACTGGGCGCTGCAATGGGTGATCAGCGCGATTGCGCTGCTGATGTTTGCGCGGGCGATCGGCGATTCGGAGCTGGTGGGTTTTTTCAAGGAAGTGAAGGGGTCGCGGTTTGCCCGGCTCGACACTTGGGTTTACTCGCCGCTGTGTCTGATTTTGGGAGCCGGGCTATTGGCTGTTGCCTGGATCTAGCTGCCGGTTTCAGTACGTCGGCTGCTCACCTCGGCCGGCACATCATCCCCGGCCATGCGCTTGCGGAACAACGCCGCCCGCGCCAGCAGCAGGGTGGTCACCGGCACGGTGATCGACAGCAGAATCGGGATCAGCCATGCGTGCAGCAGCGGCCCGGACTTGAGCGCGGAAAAACAGATGATCGATGCCAGCGCCACACACCACGCGCCGAGGGTCGAGGCCAGTGCCGGCGGGTGCATGCGCTGGAAGTAATCCTTCATCCGCAGCAGGCCGGTCGCACCGATCAGGGCGAAAATACCGCTGAGCACCAGCAGAATCGCCACCGGGATTTCCACCCACAAAGACAGTTCAGCGTTCATTCGATCACCTCGCCACGCAGGAGGAATTTCGCCAGGGCAAACGAGCCGACGAAGCCGAACAGCGCGATCAGCAGCGCCGCTTCGAAGTAGGTGTCACTGGCATAACGAATCCCCAGGGTCAGCATCATCAGCATGGCGACGATGTACAGGTAATCCAGCGCCAGTACCCGGTCCTGCGCCGACGGGCCTTTGAACAGGCGCACCAGCGTGAGGACCATGGCCAGGGAAAACAGGAACAGCGTCAGCAGAATGGCGTTCGACAGCAGCGGGCTCATTCGAAAATCTCCATCAACGGCCGCTCGTAAGTGACCTTGAAGTGCTGGATGAACTGCGCCTCGTCATCCAGATCCCAGACGTGCAGCAACAGAATGCTGCGATCCAGCGCCAGTTCTGACCAGACTGTGCCGGGAATAACCGTGGTGATCATCGACAATGCTGCCAGGCCGTTGGCGTCGCGCAGGTCCAGCGGCACCTTGATGAAGCGCGAGCGAGGCGGGCGGCGACCGGCGTTGAGCACGCCCCAGGCCACCTGCAGGTTCGAGACGATCACGTCACGCCCGACCAGCAGAAACAATCGCAGGATCGTGCCCGGGCGGCGGATGTGGATCCGCTGCGGGCGCAATTTGCGCATCATCAGCGGGGCGCAGAAACCGAGTACGGCACCCAGCAGCAGGTTGCCCGGGCTGACCGACAGGTTCAGCACCAGCCACAGCAACCACAGCGCAAGCGACAACCACGGAGCCGGAATCAGACGCTTCATGGCTGCACCTCCAGCAGCGCAGCCTTGGCTTCCGGGCTCGGCACGGCGCGGGTGCCGAGCACCGCCATCACGTATTGCTGCGGATTGTTCAGGGCATCGGCCGCTGCCTGGGTGTAACGCAGCAGTGGTTCAGCCTTGAAGGTCAGGGCGATGCTCAGACCGAGCAGCAGGAAAATCGGTGTGCATTCCAGTTTGCGCAGCAGCGGCGACGGGCGCTCCTCGGGCGACCAGAAGCGCTGGATCCCCAGGCGCGAGAACGCCATCAGCGAGCCGAGGCCTGTAAGAATCAGCAAGGCCAGTAAGCCCCAGGCGGCATTCGAGATCGGTTCGCCTGCGCCGAGGCCCAGCGGATTGAGCAGGGCACCGATCAGGCTGAGCTTGCCGATGAAGCCGGACAGCGGCGGCATGCCGATAATCAACAGCGCGCAGGCAATGAAGCTCAGACCGAGGAAGGCCATGGTCCACGGGATCACCTGACCGACCACGGCTTTCTGATCGTCGTCGAGGTTGATGCCCTTGATCGGACGCTGCCATTCCTGCGGACGCGGCAGCAGTTCGTTCTCGTCTTCCAGCGGCACTTCGATGGCGGTGCGCGAACGTTCGATCAATTCGGCCAGCAGGAACAGCGCACTCAGCGCCAGGGTCGAGCTGACCAGATAGAACAGCGCGGCGCCGATCAGGTTTGGCTGGGCGAAGCCCACGGCCGACAGCAGGATCCCCGCGGATACCAGAATGCTCAGGCTGGCCATGCGTTCCAGGCGTTGCGCGGCGATGATCGCCACACCCGCGCCGGCCATGGTGGCCATGCCTCCGTAGATCAGCCAGTCGCCGCCAAAGTACGCCGAAGCGCCGGCCTGGCCCGAGAACAGCAACGTCCACAGGCGCAGCAGGGTGTAGACACCGACCTTGGTCATGATCGCGAACATCGCCGCCACCGGTGCGCTGGCCGACGAATAGGCCGGCACCAGCCAGAAGTTCAGCGGCCACATGCCGGCCTTGGCCAGGAATGCCACGGCCAGAATTCCCGCGCCGGCGTGCAGCAGGCCACGGTCGGCTTCCGGCACCAGCGGGATCTTCAGGGCCAGATCCGCCATGTTCAGCGTGCCGGTCACACCGTAGATCAGCGCCGCGCCGATCAGGAACAGCGACGACGCCAGCAGGTTGATCGAGATGTAATGCAGCCCCGACGACACCCGCGCCCGGCCCGAACCATGAAGCAACAGGCCGTAGGACGCGGCCAGCAATACCTCGAAGAATACGAACAGGTTGAACAGGTCCGCCGTCAGGAATGCGCCGTAAAGGCCCATCAACTGAATCTGGAACAAGGCGTGGAAGCTCGACCCGGCGCCGTCCCAGCGGGCCATGGCGAACAGCAGGGCGCTGACGCCAATGATCCCGGTCAGCACCAGCATCAGCGCCGAAAGGCGATCGACCACCAGCACGATGCCGAACGGCACCTGCCAATTGCCCGGCAGGTAGACGCCGATCGAGCCGGGCACGCCGGTGGTCTGGGTCCATTGCAGCAGCAACACCGAAATGCCGAGGCCGAGGAGGCTGGAGAACAGGTTGATTTTCGCCTTCAGCGGACGGTGCTTTTCGCCGAGCATCAGCATGATGGCGGCGGTCAGCAGCGGCAGCAGAATCGGTGCGGCGATCAGGTGAGTCATCGCCGTCATTCCTTGGGCTCCCTTCCGTCAACGTGGTCGGTGCCGGTCAGGCCCCGAGAGGCCAGCAACACCACCAGAAACAATGCGGTCATGGCGAAGCTGATGACGATGGCCGTCAGCACCAGCGCCTGGGGCAACGGGTCGGTGTAATTGAGCAGGTCCTGCGGCACGCCGTCCTTGATGATCGGCTCCTTGCCGATGAACAGGCTGCCCATGCTGAAGATGAACAGATTGACGCCGTAGGACAGCAGGCACAGGCCCATCACCACCTGGAATGTCCGTGGCCGCAGGATCAGCCAGACCCCGGACGCGGCGAGTACGCCGATGGCGATTGCGATGACTTCTTCCATCAGGCGGCTCCTTTGGCGGCAGCGGTTTTATGGCCCCGGACCGATTGGTGGGCGAGGGCGGTGAGGATCAGCAAGGTCGAGCCGACCACCACGGCGTAGACGCCGATATCGAAGAACAGCGCGCTGGCGATATGGATATCACCCAGCAGCGGCAGGCTGAAGTGCCAGGTGTGGGTGGTCAGGAACGGATAGCCCACCGCCATCGCCCCGAGGCCGGTAACGGTGGCGAACAGCAGGCCGGTGCCCATCCAGCGCAGTGGGCGCAGGCTCATTTGCGCCTCGACCCACTGAGTGCCGGCGACCATGTATTGGAGGATGAACGCCACCGACATCACCAGACCGGCGACGAAGCCGCCACCCGGCTGGTTGTGCCCGCGCATGAACAGGTAGAACGACACCACCAGCGCAATCGGCAGCAGCAGGCGCACCAGTACCGCCGGCACCATCATGAAACCGAGCGCGGTGTCGCTGGCCGAGCGCGGGTTGACCAGATCGGTCACCACGTCGGGGGCGAGCAGGCGCTGCTGGGCCGGCAGTTGCAGGCTTTCTTTCGGCGGGCGGAAGCGACGCAGCAGGGCGAACACGGTCAGGGCCACGGCGGCGAGCACTGTGATCTCACCAAGGGTGTCGAAACCACGGAAATCCACCAGCATCACGTTGACCACGTTGCTGCCGCCGCCCTCGGGCAGGGCGCGGCTCAGGTAGAACGAAGAAATGTCGTTCGGCGTCTGCCGGGTCAGCATCGCGTAGGACAGCAGCGCCATGCCGCCACCGACGGCAATCGACAGCAGCAAGTCGCGCAGACGTCGAACCCGCGCCTTGCGCAGGCTGCTTGGCAGCGGCGAAACCTCTTCGATCCGCCGTGGCAGCCAGCGCAGGCCGAGCAGGATCAGCACGGTGGTCACCACTTCGACCACCAGTTGCGTCAGGGCCAGATCCGGCGCCGAGAACCAGACGAAGGTTACGCAGGTCATCAGGCCGCAGACGCTGACCATGGTCAGTGCGGCGAGACGGTGATACTTGGCCTGCCACGCAGCGCCCAGGGCGCAGGCGATTGCCAGCAACCACAGGGTCACGAACACGATCGAGCCCGGGATCTTCGGCCGGTCGCCCCAGCTCAGGTTGCTGTGCAGCATCGGGATCAGCCCGGCCAGCACCGCCGCCAGCACCATCAGGAACAATTGCGCTTGCAGGCGCTTGGTGCCGATTCGTCGCTCCAGGCGTCGAGCCAGGCGCATCATCGCCACCAGGCTGCGTTCAAACATTCGCTTGCCGTTAAGGCGACCCGCCAGCGGCGGATACTTGAAGCGGCCGCGCTTGAGCTGGTTGCGCAGCAGCAGATACAGCACGATGCCGCCAGACATGGCGATCAGGCTCATGATCATCGGTGCATTGAGGCCGTGCCAGATCGCCAGGCTGTATTCCGGCAGCACGCCACCCACCACCGGCAACGCGGCGGCGGCGAGCAACGGGCCGACCACCTGGGCCGGGAAAATCCCCACCAGCAGGCAGGTGAACACCAGCAGTTCCACCGGCGCACGCATCCAGCGCGGGGGCTCGTGCGGGGTGTGCGGCAGGTCGGTGGCAGTCGGGCCGAAGAACACATCAACGGTGAAACGCAGCGAATAGGCCACGCTGAACATACCGGCAATGGTCGCGACGATCGGCAGGCTGGTTTCAACCCACGCAGTGGCGTTGATGAACACGGTTTCGGCGAAGAACATCTCCTTGGACAGGAAACCGTTGAGCAGCGGCACGCCGGCCATGGACGCACTGGCGACCATCGCCAGGGTGGCGGTGAATGGAATCAGTTTGAACAGGCCGTTGAGCTTGCGGATGTCGCGGGTGCCACTTTCGTGGTCGATGATCCCGGCGGCCATGAACAGTGAAGCCTTGAAGGTCGCGTGGTTGAGAATGTGGAACACCGCCGCCACAGCGGCCAGCGGACTGTTCAAACCCAGCAGCAGCGTGATCAGGCCGAGGTGGCTGATGGTCGAGTAGGCCAGCAGCCCTTTGAGATCGTTCTGGAACATCGCGCAATACGCGCCGAGCAACAGCGTGGCGGCGCCGGCGCCGCTGACGATGTAGAACCATTCTTCGCTGCCGGACAGCGATGGCCACAGACGGGCCAGCAGGAAAACCCCGGCCTTGACCATGGTTGCCGAGTGCAGGTACGCCGAAACCGGTGTGGGGGCCGCCATCGCGTGGGGCAGCCAGAAGTGGAAGGGGAACTGGGCGCTTTTGCTGAGCGCGCCGATAAGAATGAGGGGAAGCAGGATGGGGTAGAGAGCGTGTGCGCGAATCAGATCGCCGGCGGCCAGGACCTTGTCCAGGTCATAGCTGCCGACCACATGGCCGAGGATCATGACCCCCGCCAGCAAGCACAATCCTCCCGCGCCGGTAACCATCAACGCCATGTACGCACCACGGCGCGCGTCGTGGCGGTGGTGCCAGTAGCCGATCAACAGGAACGAGAAAAGGCTGGTCAGCTCCCAGAAGAATACGATCTGGATCAGGTTGCCGGAGATCACCAGCCCGAGCATGGCACCCATGAACGCCAGAAAGAACGCGAAGAAGCGCGGCACCGGATCGTCCGGCGACATGTAATAACGGGCATATAAGGAAACGAGGGTGCCGATGCCCAGCACCAGCATCGAGAACAGCCAGGCGAAGCCGTCCATGCGCAGGACGAAGTTCAGGCCCAGGCTGGGCAGCCAGGTGAATTCTTCGCGGATCACGCCGCCGTGGGCGATCTGCGGGTACAGCATCGCGACCGAGACAGTGCCGATCAGTGCGACCAGACCTGCCAGCAGGGATTCAGCGTTACGTGCGTTGTGCGGCAGCACGGCTGCCAGACAGCTGCCCAGAAAAGGCAGAAGCAGTAGAACTATCAGGGACATAGGCTTCTAATCTGCGGAAGTTTGTGAAGCATCATACGTGCCAGCTCCCGGATCGCCAAACGCGAGGATGTCTCTGAATCCTACAAAGTAGCCGTAAAACCCCCGTTTAGCCTTCGGTCTCGTGCTCCAATTCTTCCGTGACCGTTTGTGTCTCTTTGCCTTTGGTCTTCAATTCACTGACGATCACCGCCGCCACGATCAGCCCCGCACCCACCAATGCAATCGCTGGCAGACGCTCCCCCGCGATGCGCCCGACGATTCCGGCCCACAGCGGCTCACCGGCGTAGATCAAGGTCGCGCGGGTCGGCGAAACACTTTTCTGCGCCCAGTTCATCGCCACCTGAATCGCCGCGCTCATCGCGCCCAGGCCCAGGGCGGTGCTCAGCAACAGCCACGAGAAATCCGGAATCGCCTCGCCGGTCGGCACCACCATCAAGAAAGACAGGGCCGCGGTTACCGCCAGTTGCACCACCGTCACTCGGCGCACATCCACCTGCCCGGCGTAGTTACTGATGAGGATGATTTCGGCCGCAATCGCGATGGCGCTGATCAGCGTGGCGATTTCACCGGGGCTGAAATTCAGCGAAGCCCCGGATGGCCCGGAAAGCAGCATCAGTCCGGTAAACGCCAGCATGATGCCGATGCTCGGCATCAAACCCGGGCGCCGGCCCAGCACCAGCCATTGCAACAGCGGCACGAACGGCACGTACAACGCCGTGATGAACGCCGACTGGCTGCTTGGGATACTCTGCAACCCAACGGTCTGCAAGCCATAACCGAGCAGGATCGCCACGCCGATAAAGGCGCCAGCCTTGAATTCGAACAGGGTCAGTTCCCGCAAGTGTTTCCAGGAGAACAGCGCAACAATGCCTGCGGCGGCGGCAAAGCGCAGGCCGACGAAAAACATCGGGCCGCTGACGGTCATGGCGTGCTGCACCAGCAGGAAGGTGCCGCCCCAAAGCATGGTGATCAACACCAGCACGCACTCGGCTTTGCTGAACCGGGAAAACCGCAGGGGAGTTTGAGGGGAGTTGGCTGACGTCATGACCTTGCGCACTTTTAAGAAGGAGACGCACAATGCGCCAAATGGTGCGCAGTATACTGCCCAACCCCAGCCAGTGAGCAATATAGTGCACAGAGATTCCGTTCAGCGGGCTTCAGTCCTGCAACACGTCAGCCAGAACGTCCGGCGCCTGCGCCACGCCGCCGACATGAGCCAGACGGCCCTCGCCGAAAAGTCCGGGGTCAGCCGCCGAATGCTGGTGGCCATCGAGGCGGGTGAGAAGAATGTCAGTCTGACCACCCTCGACCGCGTCGCCGAAGCCCTCGAAGTGGCCTTCAGCGATCTGATCCAGGCCCCGGACAATCGCGATCCCGGCCGTATCAACGAACTTGCCTGGGCCGGCAGCATCCCCGGCAGCAAAGCCGTTTTGCTATCCAAGGCCAATGCCACTCGCGCGGTGGAACAGTGGGAATGGTGCCTGCAACCGGGCGAGGTCTATCCCTCGCAACCGGACGCCGAGGGCTGGAGCGAGCAGATTTTTGTGTTCGAAGGCTGCCTGACGCTGATGCTCGGCGACCAACCCCAGCGCATCGCCGCCGGCGAGTTTTTCATGTTCGCCAGCAATCAGCCGCACACCTACCGCAATGACGGGGAAGTGGCCGCGCGCTTCGTGCGCAATGTGGTGATCTGACTGTTGCTGCGCCGACAGCCAATAAACAGTTTGTTCCCTACCGTTTGCAGGCTACTTTAGGTTGTTATCCCAATGCATTGATAAATATAGAAAATATATTCAGGCATGACTCCTGCTAAGGGTTGTGGATCCTCATCCGGAAACCACGGAGTCGCCTTACATGACCGCTTCAAACCCAATCGTGAAACGCCTCCTGAACATCGGGAGTGCCATCTGATGCCCCGCGAAATCCGCCTCAACGCCTTCGACATGAACTGCGTCGGTCATCAGTCGCCGGGCCTGTGGGCTCACCCTCGGGATCGCTCCTGGCAATACAAGGATCTGGTGTACTGGACCGATCTGGCGAAAGTCCTTGAGAGTGGCAAGTTCGACGGCTTGTTCATCGCCGACGTGCTGGGCATCTACGACGTCTACAACGGCAATGGCGAAGCGGCGATCCGGCAGGCGGCGCAGGTGCCGGTCAACGATCCGTTGCAACTGATCCCGCCAATGGCCCTGGTCACCGAGCACCTGGGGTTTGGCCTGACCGCCTCGTTATCCTTCGAACATCCATATCCATTCGCTCGACGCCTGTCGACCCTCGATCACCTGACCAAGGGCCGTGCCGGCTGGAACATCGTCACCTCTTATCTGGAGAGCGGCGCGAAGAACATCGGCCAGCAAGCCCAGACCGAACACGACGCGCGCTACGACTTCGCCGAGGAATACCTGGAGGTCTGCTACAAACTGTGGGAAGGCAGTTGGGAAGAGGGCGCTATCCTGCGGGATCGCGAGCGGCGGATTTTCAGTGACCCGAGCAAGATCCACGAGATCCGCCACCACGGCAAACACTTCCAGGTGCCGGGCATTCACCTTTGCGAACCGTCGCCGCAGCGCACGCCGGTTCTCTACCAGGCCGGCGCGTCCAGTCGTGGCAAGCAGTTTGCTGCCGAGCATGCCGAGTGTGTATTTGTCGCGGCACCGTCGAAAGTGCTGCTGAAGAAAACGGTGGCCGACATCCGCCGCCGCGCCGCCGAGGCCGGGCGCGATCCGTCGAAGATCCTGATCTTCAATCTGCAAACGGTGATCTTGGGCGAGACCGACGCCAAGGCCAAAGCCAAGTTCGAAGAATACAAATCCTGGGTCAGCTACGAAGGCGCGATGGCATTGATCTCGGGCTGGACCGGCATCGATTTCAGCCGCTTCAAACCGGACGAGCCGCTTAAGCATGTGCATACCAATGCGATCCAGTCGGCGGTCGAGGCTTTTTCCACGGCCGATCCGAACAAGGTCTGGACCCCCAACGAACTGGCTGACTGGGTCGGCATCGGCGGCTTCGGCCCGCTGTTCGTCGGCAGCCCGGAAACGGTGGCGGACCTGTTGCAGGAATGGGTCGATGAAACCGACGTCGACGGCTTCAACCTGGCCTACGCGCTGACCCACGAAACGTTCATCGACGCGGTGGAATTGCTGGTGCCGGAGTTGCAGAAGCGCGGTGTCTACAAGACCGAGTACGCGCCGGGGACCTTGCGCGAGAAGCTGTTTGGCGAAGGGCCGAGACTGCCGGAGATCCATCCGGGCAGCGGCTATCGAAACCTCGGCGAGCTGCATCGGCAGGAGAAAAAGGTCGCGTCTGTCTAGACGTCTTCGCGGCGTCTGAATGACACTGGCCCGAGCATATCCTCAGCTGCGAGAACGGCATGACTCAAACCGATACAACCGCCACCCGTCACGCCGACATTCTGATTGTCGGCGGCGGCCTCAGCGGTACGATGCTGGCGGTGCAATTGCTGCGTTTGCCGGGGCGCAGAACGATTCTGGTGATCGAGCCCCGGGCCGAACTGGGCCGGGGCGAAGCGTACAGTGCGGTGGAACTGGGCCACACGCTCAACGGCAATGCGGCGCGGATGAGCGTCGATCCGGACGATGCCGATGACCTGACCCAGTGGCTGACCGCTCACATCGCTGGCGGTGGCTGGCCGGAGTCGGATCAGCAACATGTACCGGTCAGCGAACTGTTTCCACCTCGGGGTTTGTTCGGCGTGTATGTGCAGCAGCGTCTGGCGGAGGCGCAGCAGGTGGGCGCGCAACACGGTTCGACGGTCGAGCATGTGCGCGCCGAAGTGGTCGATGTTCAGGCCTCCAACGATTCCGTGCAGCTCATCTTGAGTGACGGTCAACAGTTGCAGGGTGCTTTTGCCGTGTTGGCGACCGGGATGTTCCCGGCTGCCCGCACCCCGCAAAAGGAGTCCAGCGGCCTCAACGCGGCGGCGCTCGATCCGTGGGATGTCGCTGCAATGCGTCAACTTGATCCGCAGTCGACGGTGCTGATCATCGGTTCCGGCTTGACCATGGTCGATGCCGTGGTGTCGCTGGAGCAGGCCGGGCATCGCGGGCCGATCGAGGTGTTTTCCCGGCACGGGCTGTTGCCCCATGTGCGTCGGCAACCGCCCGTGTGGGTGGACTTCCTCGCCGAGGATCACAGCATCCGCACGCCGCGCCAGTTACTGCGCGAATTGCGCCGGCATTGCCGCGACGCCATCGCCCAAGGCATCGACTGGCAGGCGCCGCTCGACACCGTGCGGGCGCACATCGGTCGCTTGTGGAGCCAGGCCAGCGATGCGCAGCGCCGGCAGTTCGTGCGCCATGTGCGACCGTGGTGGGAAAGTCATCACCATCGTTCACCGCCGCTGAGCGCGGAACTGGTCGAGCGTCTGCACCGGGAAGGGCGATTGCGCATTCATGCGGCGTCTTACAAGGGGCTTGAGCCGGCGCCGGACGGCGTGAGTATCCGCATTCGCCCTCGCGGTGAGGCCGAAACCCGCGTAGTGCAGGGCGCGGCGTTGATCAATTCCAGCGGCATCGAATACGACTGGCGCCGGGTCGCGCGACCGTTGCCGCAGCAGTTGCTGGCGCGCGGTCTGGTTCGGCCGGGGCCATTGGCGCTGGGCATCGCGGCGGCGGTGGACGGTGCGGTGCTGGATGAAGAGGGTCGGGTCTCGAACCGCTTGTTCGCCTTGGGCCCGCCGCTGCGTGGCATGTGGTGGGAAAGCACCGCTGTCACCGACGTGGCGTTGCAGGCCAAGGCACTGGCCGCGCGTCTGGTTCGCTGACACCCAAATGCAAGAAACCCCGCTTCGGCGGGGTTTCCTGTTTCTGGCAGCTCAAACCGATCACTCAGTAGCGCTGATATTTGGACCCGAATTCCGGGCGATTTTCCGCGACGTACAGTTTGGTCTGTTCGGCGTTCTGTTGGAGTTTGAGGCCTTGGTGTTCGGCGTCGTTGCTGACGGTGTCGACGTTCAGGGTGCCGGACTGGCCAACGGTCGCAGCCGCGACAACTGGAGTGCTGGCGTGTGGGGCAGCGATGGCGGAAGTGGCGCCGATCAGGGAAACAATGAAGCCGAGTGCGATGATGTCTTTCATGATGTTGCTCCAGAGAGTGGGGAGAAGATGGGGCCCACTGTAGTGCTGGAGGGTTTTGATGTGAAAACACCCTTGCGCATAGTTGTTATCGAAGGTGTTGATGCGCGATCAGCGCGGTAGGGTATTGCTCAGCCAGCGCTGGCGCAGCTTCTCCAGACGGCCGTCGGCCCGCAATGTATCCAGCGCCTGCTGCCAGCGTGCGACCTGTTTCGGATCGGTCTGCGGCGAAAAGGCAATGTAGGTGTTCTGTTTCATCAACGGGATCTGGTACTGCAAGCGTCCCGGCTCCATGCCTTGTTCGCGGGCGAGGGCGGCTTTGGACCAGGTATCGGAGACCACGAAATCGGTACGCCCCAGGCTGAACAGCCGCATCATCTGCTCCGGGGTTTCCACGCCGTAGAGGTTGTTCAGGTCTTGTCCTTGCAGGTAGCTGTAGACCAGCCATTTGCGCGGCACGGTGATCCGGCCCAGATGATCGGCTTCACGCAGGCTGTGCACGGGAGGCTGGAGATTGTCGCGGGCGTACAGTGCGGTTTCGACTTCGATCAGCGGCCCGACCCATTGATAGCGATCGTCGCGTTCGTCGGTACGCAGCACGGTGAATACGCCGGTGTCGGGGGTGTCGCTGGCCATGCGCAGGGCGCGCAGCAGCGGGACTTGTTGCAGATGGATACGGTCGCCGGTCTGGGTCGCCAGGGCCTGTACCACGTCCACACCGAATCCCGCGAGCTGATCACCTTGCATGAAATGCAGGGGCGGGTGGTTGTCGGTGAGCAGTTGCAGGTCCGCCGCAGTGGCCGTCAGGGCCAGCATTGACAGCAGACAGGCGGCAAATCGTTTCATGGATCGTCCCTGAACAAATCAATCGCGCAGCTTAGTACGAGCCATGACGGCTGTCGTGGGGAAACAGCGGGGCTTTTGTGTCAGAGAACAAGGCTTATCGGTAGTAGCGAGGGGCCCAGGCTACCTGATTAATGACTGATAGTAGTTATCCTGTGGTTCTTGCTCAAAGTGCACGTTCCGCAGGAACGTGTGTAGAGAACCGAAGTTTCGTTCCCCAGCTAGGCACCGGGCTTGCTCAAAATGAAGCTCAATGGTCTTGAAACTGTCTTCCATGATGTTCATCGCTCGGGTGAAAACTCCGGCATCACCCCAGTCAGAAATGATTCTGCGCTTCTGCAAGTCCGTTCTTTTACTTTTGATTAATGGACTGTTGGCCAGGATCATGAGAAACGTTTTCGGACCTCCTTCCAAATCAGGGGCAAAGCCTTTTTTCTTGAAGTGGGGCGTGTGATTTATATCGCAGTAGTCATTGATGTAGCGGTAATAGACGGCAAGTTCCAGCATCAAGTCCTGCAATGCCAAATAAACTGCTACCGGCATCGGATTGAGGCTTTGGCATGAGTCCAGGATAAACATGAAAAAGCATCCGGTATTGGCTTGTGCAATAAAACGATATTGATCCAGCGTCGGTAGGCTGTCGCCTGCACTCAACTGCGTGTCGAGGTGCTGACCGATGTGCAACGCCTCGAGACTTCCCAGGGCTGCGTGAATAAGATTCGGATCCCCCAAAGCGTTCAACTTTTGCAGGCCTTCAATGTAGCCATACATACCGGATACCAGTGCGCTGGCGATACCGAATTTCACCCAGACGGACGGGGCACCACGACGTGTAGGGTCTTCGTCAATGATGTCATCGTGTACCAGAGACGCCGTGTTGAAGAGCTCGACAATCTGGCAAAGCGTTTGCGCATGCATCGGCGCTAATTGGTAAATGTCCGCAAGCGCGAGCGTCAGTGCTGTCCTGACTTTCATGCCGGCGTGCTGTTCTTGATAGTTAAAGGCCAACGTCCAGAGTTCTCTGGCTTGCGCGTAGGTTGAGCTGGTTGATTGCAACATTGCAGAAGACTCTTTGGGCGGGTTGCCAACAGCGTACTTCTGGCAAGGGCGGGTTATACGGGAGTGACAGTTGAAACGTAGCGTATTTTTTGTGGCGATTCATGCTCAAGTAAAAACCGATTGGTTATCGACTGTAGAATTTTCAGATATATCCAGATGTTGTCTGAAGAGAGGTTGAGTGCCGAACTTGTCACTTGCTCAAATTTGTCTAGTTTTAGAATGAAGTTTTAACCCCACATGCAAAGTGAAGCCTGGTCCGACGTATCGTCCAGTCTTGAAGGGCGACGGTGACGAGAATGGAAGAGCTGATTCTTGTAGATGAATACGATCGGGAAACCGGAACTGCCGAAAAAATGCAGGTTCACCGCGACGGACTTTTGCATCGCGCCTTCTCCATCTTCATTTTCGATTTGAAAGGCCGACTGCTCCTGCAAAAACGGGCGCTGGGCAAATATCACTCTCAAGGATTATGGACTAATACGTGTTGTGGTCATCCTCGAGCCGGCGAACCGATCCTTGCGGCAGCCAGACGACGATTGTTCGAAGAAATGGGACTGGACTGCCCAGCGCTGATCGAGGTCGAGGCCTTCGTTTATCGGACACCGGTTTCGAATGGTTTGATCGAGAACGAGTATGACCACGTCTTTGTCGGGCTCAGTCGAGTGGATCCCAAGGTGAATTCCGATGAAGCGATGGATTGGAGATGGTCAAGTCTGCATGCGGTTTTTGGCGAGATCAGGCGAGATGCGGCACAGTTCACCGTCTGGCTGCAGTTAATTTTCAGACAGCACGACATCTCGACCGTACGCGGGTGGCACAAGCAGCTTCGTGACCGTGACGCGTTAATCAAACAGCATCGAAAAGACTTCGCTCTTCCACCTCGGCTGCAACGGCTTTCATTTGCGCTAAGCCCCCATGCTCAGGCAGCGGAACTGCATACTCGCCAATGGCTGATTCGACTGGGGCTGGAGGATGGGCCGCATGCGCGTCATCAACTTGATATATACCAGCCAGGGCTCTACGCCGGTTATATGTGGCCCGATGCAGGCTGTGAGGACCTTCTGTTGTTTGCTCACCTCACCGGGTGGTTCAGTTGTCAAGACGATCTGGCCGATGAGGATTTGAGTCAGGCACCTGAGTTACTGGAGCAGAGCATCCGTGACGTGCATGAGATGGCAAGCCGCGATGGACAACCGTTTTGCACCGGTCTGGCGGGCGGTCTGGCGGACATCATTCAGCAGGCGGGGGCGCAGATGCCCGCGCAGTGGCGACAACGAACGCTTGAGCAATATGAAAGTTATCTCTATCCCTGTTTGCGCGCAGCGATGCATCGGCTTGAAGGTTCGCAGCCGGCCGAACAGGATTTTGAAAGTGTCTGGCGCAATGCCGGCGGGTTTCAGGTGTGTGTGGAATTCAATTACTTCGCCGATCGTGTACACCTGCCATCTCGTGTTTATTACAGCGACATCTGGCAGGCGCTACGCAGGCTGAGCTTGAACCTGCTGAAGGCTGTTAATGACTTGTTGTCTTTCTCCATCATGAAAAACCCCATGGAGGACGTGTACAACCTGCTGACTCATCTCATTCATCATCGACAATGTTCCCCGCGTGAAGCTGCCAGCGAGGTTCGCCGTCGAATCGATGTGTGGGCCGGTGAGTTTTTCAAGCTGCAACGGCGCTTGCCGCGCGAGCTGGATCGACTTGAGTGCGACGATGTTTTACGCGAACAAGTCTTGCGCAGTGCCCGGACGCTCGAGGTGCAATGGCACGGCAATATTGCATGGCATCTGACAGTGCCTCGTTACCGGGAAGTCGTGATCGCTGCGGGGGTGTGACACCCCCGGCAGGAATCGAGTACGACGGGTACAGCCGATCAGTAGCGCTGATACTTGGAACCGAACTCGGGACGGTTCTCGGCGACCAGTACGCTGCGGGCCGAACGTTCGCGCAGTTCCTGCAAGCGGTCGGCGCCACCTTCAGCGACGCGTTCGCGCAACTCTTGCAAACGGTCAGCACCGCCTTCGGCTACGCGTTCACGCAGTTCCTGCAAGCGATCGGCACCGCCTTCGGCTACGCGTTCACGCAGTTCCTGCAAGCGATCGGCACCGCCTTCAGCCACGCGTTCACGCAGTTCCTGCAAGCGATCCGCGCCACCTTCGGCAACACGATCCTTCTGCAGGTTTTCCGCGCCGTATTCGGCGACCAGCGGCTGGGAGCTGGCGGATGCCAGATCGGCCATTGCCAGGCCGCCGAGCAGGCTGAGAGCGAGTACCAGGGATTTCGAGGACTTCAACATGGTGCTTCTCCTTGCGTTTGATGATGAGTGAACCAGTGCTTTCTGGTGGGTTCATTCAAACGCGAGGGTGTATCGCTGATATGTGGTGTTGCGGCCCGAAAACGCGGGTTACGTATCTGCGCGGCGAATTTATACAGAGCGATACAAATCCGTCAGGATTCGGCGAGCATCTCCACGGCGAAGGAGAACACATAACCCTCGTTGCGCACGGTCTTGATGTAGGTCGGCTCGCGGGAGTCGTCCAGCAGCCGCTGACGCAGGCGGCTGACCAGCAAATCAATGGAGCGGTCGAACAGGTCGGCGTCGCGACCCTGAGTCAGATTGAGCAACTGGTCGCGGCTGAGCACCCGTTGCGGATGATCGAGAAACACCCGCAGCAAACGATACTCGGCGCCGCTGAGGGCAACCATGGTGTCGTCTTCATCGAGCAGATGTCGGGCGGTGGTGTCCAGGCGCCAGCGACCGAACGCGAGCAGCCGCCCGGTTTCGGTGATCAGCAGATTGGGCGGCAGCATCCGCGTGCGGCGCAGCACGGCGTTGATCCGCGCCAGCAGTTCGCGGGCAGCGAAGGGTTTGGTCAGGTAATCGTCGGCGCCCATTTCCAGGCCGAGGATGCGGTCTGTCTGGTCGTCGCGGGCGGTGAGCATCAGGATCGGGATCGCCTTGTGCTTGCCGGCGCGCAACTCGCGGCACAGCACCAACCCGTCATCGCCGGGGAGCATGATGTCGAGCACGATCAGGTCGACCGTGTTGGCTTCCAGAAAGCTGCGCATCTGCCGGCCATCGGCGACCACGGTGCTGCGCAGGCCGTTTTTTGTCAGGTAATTGCCGACCAGTTCGCGGATCTCGCGGTCATCGTCGACGATCAGGATGTGGTTGATGTGATCCATGGTTCACACTCTTTTTGCGGGAGCGAGCCTGCTCGCGAAGGCGGTCTGTCAGTCAACAATGATGCTGAGTTCAATGGCCCCTTCGCGGGCAAGCCGGCTCCCACAGTGTTATGGGATGCCCTGAAGAATGGGGTCTTCAGGGTTAAGCATTGGCGGTGTCAGGACACCACGCGATAGCACGGCACATACGCCGCGCCGCCCGGCAGTTTCATCCGGTGCTGGGCGACGAAGGCTTTGAGCAGCAGATCGAGCGGCTGCATGATCGCGGCGTCGCCACGGATCTGATACGGCCCGTGTTCCTCGATCAGACGAATGCCCTTGTCTTTGACGTTGCCGGCGACAATCCCGGAGAACGCGCGGCGCAGGTTGGCCGCCAGTTCATGAGGCGGCTGGTCGCGGTGCAGCTTGAGGTTGGCCATGTTTTCGTGGGTCGGGTCGAACGGGCGCTGGAAGCCTTCGTCGATTTTCAGCAGCCAGTTGAAGTGGAACGCATCGTTGCGCTCGCGGCGGAACTGCTTCACCGCTTTGAGGCCCGCGGTCATCTGCCGCGCCACTTCGGCCGGGTCGTCGATGATGATTTCGTAGTGCTGTTTCGCCGCTTCGCCGAGGGTGGCGGTGACGAAGGCGTCCAGTTGTTCCAGGTACGGCGCGGCGTGTTTCGGCCCGGTCAAAATCACCGGGAACGGCAGCCCGGCGTTGTCCGGGTGCATCAGGATGCCCAGCAGGTACAGGAATTCTTCGGCAGTGCCGGCGCCGCCCGGGAAGATGATGATGCCGTGGCCGACGCGGACGAAGGCTTCCAGGCGTTTTTCGATGTCCGGCAGGATCACCAGTTCGTTGACGATCGGGTTCGGCGCTTCGGCGGCTATGATGCCCGGCTCGGTCAGACCGAGGTAACGGCCGCCGTGAATTCGCTGTTTGGCGTGGGCGATGGTCGCGCCTTTCATCGGGCCTTTCATCACGCCCGGGCCGCAGCCGGTGCAGATATCGAGGCTGCGCAGACCCAGTTCGTGGCCGACTTTCTTGGTGTATTTGTATTCTTCGGTGTTGATCGAGTGGCCGCCCCAGCACACGACGATTTTCGGCTCGACGCCCGGGCGCAGGGTGCGCGCGTTGCGCAGCAGGTGGAAGACGTAGTCGCTGATGCCCTGGGAGGTGCTGAGGTCGATGCTCAGGGCGTCGAGCTCGTTTTCGGTGTAGACGATGTCGCGCAGGGCGCTGAACAGCATTTCCCGGGTGCTGGCGATCATTTCGCCGTCGACGAAGGCGTCGGCCGGGGCGTTCAACAGTTCCAGACGCACGCCGCGATCCTGTTGGTGGATGCGGATTTCGAAGTCTTTGTAGGCTTCAAGAATGGTTTTTGCGTTGTCGACATGGGCGCCGGTATTGAGGATGGCCAGGGCGCACTGGCGAAAGAGGGTGTAGGTGCTGCCGGTTCCGGCCTGGCTCAGTTGCTGAACTTCACGTTGGGAAAGGGTTTCGAGGCTGCCTTTCGGGCTGACCGAGGCATTGATTACGTGTCGTTGGGTCATGCAGTGATCCTTAAAACGATGTCATTGCCGGCATGGCCAATGGCATCCGAATAGTGTGTATCCATGAATGAAGATGGCACGATCTGCGTGGTATCGCCATGTCCCCGTTGGACTTTGAAAAGATGAAAAGGCGCTCCAGCATAGCTAAATCCGCCCCAGAGGCGATAATGCGCAGCCTCTTTTTAACTCAAGCCATGGAAGCCTGTCGCGATGTTCGAGATTCAACCAATCGATGCCATCACTTATCGCCAGCAGACCCGGCGCAGCACGCTGATCATCGCGTTGCTGTTTCTGGTGCTGGCGATGGCGTTTTCGACGGCGGCGGTGGCGCTGTTCGGCGAGCCGGGCGGGGATAATCTGCGGTTCAATGTTGGCGGGGTGTTTGGCGCATTTCTGCTGACGGCGGCGTTGCTGCGCGGGCGTTTCTGGAACCAGACCTGGATGGCTCCGGCAGTGTACGGCTGGCGGCTCAAGCGCAGCCTGATGAGCGTCACCAATGTGATGCATCAGGTGACGGCGGCGGTGGAGAAGGGTGATCCGGTGGCGATGAAGGTGCTGCGTTTCTATCACCTGGGCCTGACTCAGATGCATGAACTGGATGGCAACTCCAGCGATCACGCGCAATTGCACCGAGAAGTCGAAGCACACAAGGCGCAGATGGAGGCGCTCGGTCTGGACACCGATCAGACGCGCCTCGATCCGGCCTGGCTGGAAACCCTGAAAGCGCGCTAAAACGGAATGCGCGCGGCGCGTCTGAGTTTCCAGCGGCGGATCAGGCGCCCGTAGACCAGCAGGTTGACCACCAGCACCACGCTGCCCAGTACCAACTGAATCTGCGGGGTCAGCCCGGCCGGGTAGATGATCGGCCAGACGTAATGTTCGATGAAACCGCCGGCATACTCTGTTTGCCCGGCGGCGTGGCGCATCAGGTTTTCCCAATAGGTCAGCGGACAGGTCAGGTGCAACACCTCGACCGCCACGCCCCAGGCCGCCGCTGGCAAATGCAGCCACATCAGCCGCGGCCACTTGAGTACCAGCAGTCCGCCGAACAGCACGAACAGAATGAACAGCAAATGAAACAGCACCAGCCCGTCGGCGGCTATTCGATACAGCATGTCGTCTCCCTGACGCGTGTGTGAATGGTTGCCATGTTACGCCCGTAAACGACTGACGGAAGGAAGGATTTGCGCCAACTGCGCAAGATTGTTCAAGCCATGAAAGGGCGTTTGCTGGCAGAGTCCGGGGCCTTGTCTCACGGTTGAAGCGTGTTATGTCTGACTCATTAATGCCGCGCAGTGCCTTCCTTCACGGCGCCGCGGCGATCATGCCGTTATCCCTGGCGACCGCCCCTTGGGGGCTGCTGGCCGGCTCAATGGCGATTGAAGCCAACCTCACGCCGCTGCAAGGGCAGGGCCTGTCGAGCATCGTGTTTGCCGGCGCTGCGCAATTGGTGGCGATCGGCATGCTCAAGGGCGGCGCCGGGATTTTCTCGATTCTGCTGACCACGCTGCTGCTGACCTCGCAGCACTTGCTTTACGGCATGAGCATGCGCCAGGTGATTTCGCCGTTGCCGGGACGTTGGCGCATCGGCCTGGGCTTTTTGCTCACCGACGAGCTGTTCGCCCTGACCAGTCAGCACGATCGTCAGCAGTTCAACCGCTGGTACGCCCTGGGCGTCGGCCTGACGTTCTACATCGCCTGGAACCTTTTTACCCTGGCCGGCATTGTGCTCGGCAGCAGCATTCCGGGGCTTGAACACCTTGGGCTGGACTTCTCGATTGCCGCCACCTTCATCGCTCTGATCACACCGGTGGTGCGCAATGTGCCGACGGTGGTCTGCGTGGCGGTGTCGCTGTTTTGCTCGGTGTTGTTCAGTTATTGGCAATGGGGTTCTGCGCTGGTGCTGTCGGGGCTGGCCGGCATGACGGCTGGGTTCATCTGCAACAAGCTGTATCGGGAGCGCACATGATGGTCTGGGCAGTGATTATCGGCATGGGGATTCTGGTGTTCCTCAATCGTTACGTGTTTCTCGAACCACGCTTGCCGGTACGGTTGAGCAGCAACGCGCGGCAATTTCTCGGTTTTGCCGTGCCGGGCATGTTGACCGCGATTTGCGGGCCGATTGTGTTCATGCCGGACAAACAACTGAATCTGCAGTGGGATAACCCTTATCTGCTGAGTTCGTTAGTGGCAATCGCACTGGTGATCTACACGCGCAACACGTTGCTCAGCATGCTATTGAGCATGGCGTTTTTCTTTGTATTGCGCTGGTGGCTTTAAGTTCTACGCTTAATGGATCAATTTCATGAGCGAGGTGAACATGGCAACCGAGCAGAAACGTCCTGAAGAAGATGACGAACCGAGCGAAGAAGAAATCGAACGGGAGAAACACAAGGAGCAGACCTGGAAGCATGACGAAAGCCGCGAGTTGTCCGAACGTGATCGGGAACCCCTGCTGAAACCCTGAACGCCACAACGAAAAGCCCCGCGATTGCGGGGCTTTTCGTTCATCAAAGATCGTCCAAGTGCGTGAAATCGGGGTGGGAGGCCCGATAACCCAAGGTCTTGTCGATCCAGGCATTCAGCTCGTTGACCATCACCGGCGGGTGGCAGGGATAGCTTTCGAGGGTGGCGCGCAGGATGCGGTCGATATCGGGTACGTCACGCAGGTTTCGAGTCTTTATATAGTGGCCGATAAAACAGTCGAGTTCAAAGCGTTCTGTCGGGGACAGATGAATACACTCCAGGCCTGTGACCTGTTTGATTGCAAAATCGTCGCGCAACTTAATTCTCTGCAAGGCTTGTAAGTTTGTGGGGGATTCCTGGTTTTGCTGACTCTTTGGTCAACTGGTATGCCAAAAGGAAATGCGGCGCGCATGCTATCCGTAGTGTTTGTAAATGTATGTATGACGGTTGAAATGTCAGACAGGCGGTTAGTTCAATCAAACGACTGTTTAGGTTGAATGTTTCGCGTTTGAAACACCGCGTGTAACAGGCAGGATTCGATTCGTGAGTTCCTGCTTTTGATAACGCACCGCGTCGACATTTATTTACGGTACGGCATCAATCAATTCCGCGCCCTGATTGCGGGAGTTGCCCACCGCTTTGCCGACTTTGTGCCATTGGAACGCTTCGCTGGGCTCGGCTTCGAACAACAGCATCTGCTCGGCACGCTCTGTGGGCGTGGCGGGATCGAGCCATTCCTGAACCCGGTCAGGGCGCAGCACAATCGGGCGCCGGTCATGCACATCGAGCAAGCCGCCTTCGCTGTTGGCGGTAATGATGACGAAGCCGTCGTCTTCCCGTGAAGGTTCGCCGGGTATCGGAAACTGGCCGATGGCGGCGCAGAAAACCGGCTGATGATCGGCCCGACGAATCAGCCACGGTTGTCGGCTCTTGTCGGGTGCATCGACCCACTCGAACCAGTTGTCGACCGGCACGATCAGTCGATGACGCCAGATCGCTCGAAAGAACGGCCCGTGGGCGACTTTTTCCAGCCGCGCGTTGATCGGTGCGGCGCGATCCCTGGCCCAGTGCGGGCGCCAGCCCCAGCGCAGATTGTCGGCGTATAGCCGTTGTTGGTGCTGATGAAGGATCGCCAGTGACGTGGTGGGCGCGGCGTTGTAATGCGCCAGCGGCGCCTCGCCGACGTGATTGATCAGCGCATCGGGAATACTCAGCACTGCGACGAAATCGTGGATACCCCGGTATTGCGACAGTCTTCCGCACATCGGCCGACCCTCCGGCGAACAGCTGCCTGAAGGTTTCAGCTTAGTTGCACGGTTCAATCCTTGCTGCCCTGGCCGGTGAACGCGTCGCGCCAGACCAGCCAGCGACGTTCCAGCACCGCAAGCAAACCGTCGCTGAGTTTGCCCAGCAGCGCCAGGACGATGATCGCGGCCAGCACGATGTCCGGCCGCGAAGTTTCGCGACCGTCGCTGAGCAGGTAACCCAGACCTTTGGTCGCGGCGATCAGTTCGGCCGCCACCAGAAACATCCACGACAGGCTCATACCGCTGCGCAATCCCGTGAACAGGCCGGGCAGGGCAGCGGGCAACAGAATCCGTCGCACCAGTTGCAGCGGACTGAAACCATAGATGTGCCCGACCTCCACCAGTTTGCGGTCGATGTTGCGGATCGCCGCGACTACGTTGACGTACACCGGGAAGAACGCGCCGATGGCGATCAGAACGATTTTCGAGGTCTCGTCGATCCCCAGCCATAGCAGTAACAGCGGCACCCAGGCCAGGCTGGGAATCGACCGCAGTGCGGCGAACGTCGGTTCCAGATAGGCCTCGGCTTCACGGCTCAGGCCGACCCACGCGGCAAACACCAGCGCCAGGCTCGCGCCGATGGCAAACCCCAGCAGCACGCGAATCAGGCTGGCGCCGATGTGCTTCCACAAGGCGCCTTCGGCCAGGTCGGTGAGGGTCAGGGCAATCTCGCTCGGCGCCGGCATCTGGTAGGACGGCAGCCAGCCGATGCGCACGATAAATTCCAGGACGATCACGATCAGCAGTGGCAGGGCCAGGCCTTTAAGGCGCCAGCGCCAGAGCGGATTCAGCAGTGGGCCTTTGCGGCGTGGTGCCGGCACGGCGAGGCGGGCGGGCAAGTCGTTGCTCATGGACGGTTCTCCGCTCACGACAAATCCGCGACGGACGCGGACTTGTCATGAGCCTGATCGGTTACTGGGCGGCGGCGACTTGCTGGAAACCGGTGTCGATCAACTGATCGATGACCTGATCGACATTCACCCCACGGCGCACCAGTTCTTCGGAGACCAGAATCGGCGCGGCGGCTTTCGAGGCCAGCACGTCCCTGGCGGTCAGTTGCGGGCTGCTCAGGTCGGTGCGCGACAATTGCAGTTTGGCCACGTCCAGCGGCAGGCCGGATTCGCTGGCGAGCAATTTGGCCAATTCGTCGGGGTTCTTCACCGACCACTCGCGGGCCTGCTCATAGGCCTTGATCACGGTGTCGATGGTTTGCGGGTGTTGCTTGGCGTATTGCTCGGTGACGCTGACCACGCCGTAGCTGTTGAAGTCGCGATTGCGGTACAGCAGGCGCGAACCGGCCTGCACCTGACTGGCGGCCATGTGCGGATCGAGGCCGGCCCAGGCGTCGACATCGCCTTTCTCCAGCGCGGTGCGGCCGTCCGGGTGCTGCAGGTGTACCAGTTCCACGTCGTCCTTTTTCAGCCCGGCCTGTTGCAGGGTGCGCAGGGTAAACAGGTACGGATCGGTGCCTTTGGTGGCGGCGATTTTCTTGCCCTTGAGGTCGGCGACGGACTGGATCGGCGAGTCTTTGCGCACCACCAGCGCGGTCCACTCGGCGCGGCTGTAGACGTAGACCGATTTGATCGGGCTGCCATTGGCACGGCTGAGCACGGCGGCGAGGCTGGCCGACGAGGCGAAATCCACGCCGCCGCTGTTAAGGTATTCCAGCGAGCGGTTGCTGCCCTGGCTCAGCACCCAGCTGACTTTGCTCTGGGGCAAGGCTTTTTCCAGGTAGCCCAGATGTTTCAGCGCCAGGCTGACCGGCGAGTAATAGGCGTAATCCAGATGCACTTCAGCGGGCGGCGCTTCGGCAGCGTGGGCCAGAGGTTGCAGACTCAGGGCTACTGCGCAGGCCGCGAGCAGCGTTTTGACGCGGGAAAACGGAAAGAAGGGTTTCATGGGCACGCTCCGGCAAGGCAACAGATTCTTATGTCCAAAAAGATATTTTTATCGAATGCTTCCTGCATGAATGGAATATTGCAGGCTCTGTGCCATGTACGTTTTGTCCCGTATTACGGGGGTTGACGCTGGTTTTGCAGGTTTGAAGTGTTGCAGGGAAAACACTCTGACGAGCCACTGTTGCTCGGCCAACAGTGCGGCGGGAAGGTGCTGAGCTTATGCGCTAATCGAATTTCAAATCTGATTTGTAAGAGCGTTATGGTCTATAAAAATCCCTTCTGCAGGACTCGCCATGAAGCTCTCACGTTTCCTACGCGCCGCGTTGACCAGCGCACTGTTTGCCACGCCATTGACCTACGCTGCCGAACCCTTGGTCCTGCACGTCGGCGACCAGAATTACTACAACATCCGCGCTTCGATAGAAGCGTCCGGCGTGTTGAAGGACGCGCCTTACACGGTTGACTGGAAACACTTCCAGGCTGCCGCGCCGTTGGCCGAAGCGTTGCAGACCGGGTCGCTGGATCTGGGTTTCCTGGGGGATTCGGGGTTTCTGTTTCTGGCCGCCAAACAGGCGCCGGTGAAACTGATTGGTGTGTCACGACAGAACCCGGACACTATCGCGCTGTTGGTGCCCAAGGATTCTCCGGTGAAAACTATCGAGGACCTGAAGGGCAAAAAAGTCGCTTACTGGCCGGGTGCCTGGAGTCAGCAACTGACCTTGCGGGCACTGGAGCAGGGCGGTTTGCCGGAAAATTACGTCGACTTCGTCAAACTGATGCCGATCGATGCGGCGGCCGCGCTACCGCAAGGCAGCATCGACGCGTTCCCGGTGTGGGAGCCGTACATTTCCCAGCAGATCGTGTTCTCCGGCGCCCGGCCGATTCTCACGGCGAAAAACCTGATGCCGGGCTTGAGCGCCATCGCCGCGTCTGCGCCGTCCATCGACAGCAAGCGCGAAGCGATCGCCGATTTCCTCGGACGTTTGAAGCAGGCCAGGGCCTGGGTCGACAGTCACACCGACGAGTACGCCGACCTGTGGGCGAAGAAGGCTAACCTCGATCAACAGGTTTCGCGGCACTGGTTGCGCCAGGCGCACATGACGGTCGGCCCGGTGGATCAGCAGGCCGCCGCCGATTTGCAAAGCACGGCCGACTTCCTGTTCAAGGTCAAGGCGCTGCCGGCTCCGCTGGCCACGGCGGGGATCATCGACGGCTCGTTTCAACAGGCACTGGCACGCTGAGCGAGCGCCGGAACCAAACCCTGTGTATCTTTATCCAACCTCGGCCCATCTCAATGGGTCGCAGGGAGGCAGCAGCGGCGAAGGAGTTTTGCCAATCGACAACATGACCGCAACGGTCGGGCTCAAGGCAAAACATGACACAGTGGTTCAAGCTTTTCTGTGCGATGGCGGTAGCCGTCGGGTTGGCCGGATGCATCGCCGCTCCCATCGAAATGACCGCGCAGACCGAAGCCCGGCTCAAGGCTCAGGCGCCGGTGCGGTTTCTGTTGACCTTCGATGACGGCCCCAGCGCCTCCAGTTTTTTCAATCCCACCGACACTGTGCTCGACAGCCTCAAGGACAACCCGCTGCAACCAGGGATCAAAGCGGTGTTTTTCGTCCAGACCCGCGCACCCCGAGCGGGCAACAGCGAGATCGGTCGGCGAGTCATGCGCCGCGAGTATGACGAAGGGCACATTCTGGGCTTTCACACCGCCACCCATTGGCACACCAATCATCGATTGCTCGATCCCCAAGAACTCGAAACCTCGCTGACCAACGGTTCGGCGGACATCGCGGCAATCACCGGCGCGCCGCCGACGTTATTGCGTCCGCCATTCTGGAACTATGACAAGCGCACCTTCGCCGCCTATCAGCTGCACCATATGCAGGTGTTGCTGACCGACCTGAGCGCCAACGACGGCAAGATCTGGGGCTTCAACGCCAGCCCCCGGCGGCGGGCGAATATGCTGCGACAACTGTCGGAGGTCCGCGAACGGATTGCCCTCGGCGAATTGCCAACGGTGGACGGAGTGATCCCGGTGGTGGTGACCTTCCATGACCTCAACCGCTACACCGCCCGCCACACCCGCGAGTATCTGCAGATTCTGCTCGACAGTGCCGCCGCCACCGGCGTACGACTGGCAGGCAGACCGTTCTATGACGATCGCGCGGCGCTGGAAAAAGCTGCGCTGGCGCGCACGGTGCGCGAGTCGTCGAAACCGGTGAACCTGCCGGGAATATGGAACTGGATCTGGGACCATGACGCCCATTGAGAACCGCGATTTGAAGTTGTGAAGCGGTTGGCAATTTTTACACTGGGCGGCAGGGGCGGGGCAGTGAAAGCTCATCTATGCTCATCGGGTTGCCCGAGCCAACGCTTGTGAGGCGTGCCCACCATGATTGCCATTGCCGATATTTGCCGCATCGTCGAATCCGGCTTTTCGCCGTTGTATTGCGACTGCACCGAAACGGCGCAAGGCCTCTTGCAGATCAAGGTTTACGAACCCGACAGCGGGCGTGTCGAGTTGCTGCTCAATGGTGTTTCTCCTGAACATCTGGTCACTATTCGTGACATCTCCAATTTTATCGGTGAATTGCGCACGGAAATGAGCGCCGGACGCCGGGCGTTTGCCGGCTGAGAGTCAAAGGCGTCGTTGAAAGGCGCGGACGATGCTCAGCGTGGCGTCACTGACGTTCAGATTCTGCACCGCATCGAGCGGGTGCCAGAGGCAGTCGACGATTTCATTCAGCGGGCGAACCTGCTCGATGTTCAGCACCGACGCCTCGTAGACGTGGTGGCGGGTGCTGCCGTTCTGCAACTCCATCAGATAAAGCATGTCATCGCTGTCCAGTCCGGTCTCTTCCTTGAGTTCGCGGGCGGCGGCTTGCGCGCGGGTTTCTCCCGGTTCGACGGTCCCGCCCGGAAGCGTCCAGCGGCATCTGGGTTTGCGCACCAGGAGAATGTGTCGATCCTGCTCGCAGATGACGGTTGCTCGTACTTTCATGTGTTACCCGATTGCCGGTTGTCATAAATCTGTCATGAATTAGCAATATTTGGGCCGCTGCCGGTTTAGAGCGTCTGAGTGCCTGGCCAGGCTAAAAGTGCCGGAGACTTGACGCTGCTGCGGCACGACGTCCGGTCGGCACGACTGCGCGTTGCGGGTGTAATGTGCAAAAGTTCGTTAGAAGACAGGAGGTGCCTATGAGCATGGCGATGCTGAACAAAATGCACATGAATGGCTACGACGTACTCAGCGTGAACAACGGCCCGTGGCGGGTCTGCACGCAGGGTGACCGGCTCGCTTCGTTTGCCAGTCGCGAGGAAGCGCTGGCGTACGCCGCCGCACTGCCGGGCTATAAAGGTCGTACGCGCGGTCGCAAGTCAGGCTGACGACCTGTGAAGAGAAAGCCCCGGTTGTCCGGGGCTTTTTGCTGTGCGCAGCGTCAGGTTCAGTGGACTTTGGTTCGGCTGATGGCGCGGGCTTTCACTTCCCGGGCATACAGTTGCAGGCGCTCTTCATCGCTTTGCAGCACCTCGCAGGATCGCAGGACCGCCTGGGCGTCCGCCTCGTTGCCCGACTGGCGCAGTTGCTCGGCAATGCGCTTGAGGTCCACCGCCGACCATCTCAGGTCCGATGCCACGCTTTGCAGGTCACGTTGAAGTTCGTGTTCGTATTCATTGAGCCGCATGATCACCTCCGGAACATTCTCGGTAAAACAGAGTAGCCGCATTTTTCGGGAGTGGGGCAAGGTCATCTGTCGGTGAGCTGATTGGTCCGGTTTACGAGGAATACAGGCAGAGCGCTACGATGGATGTCCGAACAGTTACAAGGTACATTCGCGTTTTTTCAGATGAAGGAATCACCATGCGGATGTTGATCGGGGGGATGCTGTTGGTGGCATTGGCCGGTTGTTCGTTGCCTGCGTCACTGGTGCCGGGCGAGCCGAATGTCAGCAAGACCAGCGACAAGACTCCCAAGGACTACGCCGCGTGTGTATTGCCGCTCTGGCAGCAGGACGTTGCCAAGACGTCCCAGACAGCAATTTCCAATGGCTACCGGATCACTGCACCGAGCATCGTCACCGCCGACGAGATTCTTGATGTGGTCAAGTACAAGGACGGCAGCCGTGTCTCCCTTTACCAAGGGCCGCCGTGGGCGAAGTCCGGATCGTTGCGCAAGGCGGTACGCGATTGCCTGTAAGGTCGAAATAAAAAAGCAGAAACCGGTGATCGGTTTCTGCTTTTTTTTGCCTGCTGATCGAGTTCAGTCCGTGATGTCGGTGACAGCCAGCCGAAATACGTGACCTGCCTCGAACTCGGCGCCTGGGGCGCGGTGTACACCGAAGGCTGGGGTCGCCAGGTAAAACTGGTCAGGGAGGAGGGCAAGTCGCTCAAGACCCAGATCAACACCCAGTGGATCTACCCGCCGGCGGCTGACCGTGCCAGCGCGCTGGCGGCTGCGGATCCGATGATCCCTGTCGTCGCGTAAAACGGCGTGTCACAGAAAATCTCGCCCGGTTGATGCCGGGCGGGATTTTTTGTTCAGATTCCGCAAACTCCTCCGGCAAGGACCACTCGACCGAACTCGGCGTTGGCCTCCTGAGGTGTGATCGCGAGCAACTGGTCGAGGCGAATTTCCTGTTGCGCGCCTTGTTGCTCGATCACCAGGAACTCCTCCTTGTCACTGCTGGTTCGCGTGGTCACGGCCCGGGCCATCAGACGCTGACCGTCGACCAGCTCGATGTCCAGCTGATAGCCGCGCAGGCAGGCGATTTCCAGGTAGTCGTGCAGATCACAGTTCAACGGCTGATAACGGGTCATGGCGTTACTCCTCGAAACCTTGCGCGATGATGAAACGATCCGGCTCGTGCATCAACCTTCATGCGGCGGTGCTGATGGCGGCAGGGAACGGTGCGGATCAGATTCTGCGGGAAGTGTAATGCGCGGTGACAGTTGATTGCGGGCTTTTTTCCCGCGAGCACTAGGCTTTGAATGCCGGCCCATTACGGGCCGGCATTGCTGTTTCTGGAGGATTGTTTTTGATGCAAGGAGCGACCGATCATGGATGATCTGGTGAAAGAAGTGATTCCGCTGTTGCAGTACCTGATCCCGGGGTTTGTTTCGACCTGGATTTTCTACACTCTGACGGCGTTCAAACGGCCGGATACGTTCGGGCAGATTGTGCAGGCGTTGATTTTCACGTTTGTGATTCACGGGATGGTGTTGGGGGTTGGAGCGGTTTGTGTGTGGGTGGGGGAGAAGGGGTTTTCTGTAGGGAAGTGGGATGCGAAGGCTGAAGCGTTGTGGGCATTTTTTGCGTCCTTGCTGCTGGGATTGATGGCTTGTTGTCTGGCAACTAATGGCAAATTGCATAGGTGGTTGCGCAGCAGAAACGTAACGAAACAATCTTCCTATCCCAGTGAATGGTTCTGCGCTTTCGCTCAATATGACCGATTCATCACCCTTCATCTGGAGGATGAAAGGCGCGTCCTAGGCTGGCCAGTCGAGTGGCCACCGGAGTCGAACACCGGGCAGTTCTTGATGAGGTTTCCACGCTGGCTCAACGAAGATGGCAAATTGGATCCTATTGGCGCTGAATTTTTGCTGATAGATTCCGCGAAGGTTAAATGGGTTGAATTCAGCCCGGCATCAGAGGGTTCATCATGACCGCCAGAGCACCGCAACCAATGCCGCAACATCTGGAGCGACTTTTCGTAGGGCCCGACGGGAAGCTGTTGGAGAAACCATTGATCACAGGCCCAAAGGCACCACCACCGCTGAAGTACCCCCCATCATCGCAAGCCCGCTCTTAACCCCATCCATCCTTCACCGCCCGGCGAATGCCCTCCAGCAACATCGCAAACGCCGGGTTGTCGTTGTTCTCCCGCCAGATCAGATGCAGCTCGCTCTGCACCCCTTCGCCCAGATCGATCTCGCGAAACACCACATTCCTGAACACCACACTGGTCGCGCAACGCGGCACCAGCGCCAGGCCCATGCCTGCGTTGACCAGCGCCAGAATCGTCAAGGAAGAACCCAGCCACTGCACATAATCCGGGGCGACCCGGGCCGAGCGCAGCATGCCGGTGAGCAATTCGTTGAACGGCGGATAGGCCGCGTGGGAATACATCAGGAACGGCTGCCCATCCAGGTCCTTCACTGAAACCTCGTCGGCCTCGGCCAGTCGATGGCCGCTCGGCACCGCCAGCACAAACGGCTCGCGCACCAGGCATTCGGTGGCGTAACCCGGCTCCAGCAACGGCGCGCGGACGATCCCCAGGTCAATGCGTCGAGCGCGCAGGGCTTCGTGTTGCTGGTAGGTGTTCATTTCAGTCAGGTCGATCTTCACCTGCGGCTGCTTGAGGCGCGCCTCGGCGATGACCTTGGGCAGGAATTCATAAACCGCGCTGCCAACAAAACTGATGTTCACCGAACCGATATCGCCCTCGGCAAAACGCCGGGCGGTGACGGCGGCTTGCTGGGCGCGTTCGAGCAGGTTCTGCGCCTCGATGAAGAATGCGCGGCCGGCAGCGGTGAGCGCCACACTGCGCGTGCTGCGGGTAAACAGTTCGACGCCCAGGTGATGTTCCAGCAACTGGATCTGCCGGCTCAATGGTGGCTGCGTCATGTTCAACCGCTCGGCAGCGCGGCGGAAGTTGAGTTCGGTGGCGACGGTGGTGAAGCAGCGCAATTGGGTCAGTTCGAACATTGATCTAATCCAGGTATCAATCGAATGCCAAGTTAGATTAGACGGGATCAATCACCCCGTCCATGATCGCTCTACGCCTGAACAGGCCATCCCTACAAAAACAAAGATCGGGAGTCGCCCCTTGAAAACCCTCCAGAGTCCGCCGGACATCACGGTACTCGCCCGCGCCGCCGCCAAGGTCAAGCGCCATGTGCTGCCGTTGTTCGTGGTGATGTTCATCGTCAACTACATCGACCGGGTCAACATCGGCTTCGTGCGCAGTCATCTGGAAACCGATCTGGGTATCGGCGCTGCTGCCTATGGCCTTGGTGCCGGTCTGTTTTTCATCGGTTACGCCTTGTTTGAAGTGCCATCCAACATGCTTCTTCAGCGCTATGGCGCCCGCGCCTGGCTGACGCGGATCATGTTCACCTGGGGCGCAGCGGCGATGGCCATGGCGTTCGTCAAAGGCGAAACCAGTTTCTACGTGCTGCGCTTCATCCTGGGCGCTGCCGAGGCCGGGTTCTTCCCGGGGATCATTTATTACTTCACCCAATGGCTGCCGGCCTCTGAGCGCGGCAAGACCATGGCGGTGTTTCTCAGCGGCTCGGCAATCGCTTCGGTAATTTCCGGTCCGGTGTCCGGTGCGCTGTTGCACATCAGCGGTCTGGGCATGCACGGCTGGCAGTGGATGTTCCTGATCGAAGGTGCCGCGTCGGTAGTGCTCTGCGGGTTTGTCTGGTTCTGGCTGCAATCCCATCCGCGTCAGGCCAAGTGGCTGAGCGAGGAGGAGCGCGAGGCGCTGGTGGCGGCAATCGCCGAGGAGCAGCGTGCTCGGGAAGCGACCCATGTTGCCAAACCATCGATGTTCAAACTGTTGGCGGATCGGCAGATCGCACTGTTCTGCTTCATCTACTTCTCCATCGCCCTGACCATCTACGGCGCCACTTTCTGGCTGCCGAGCATGATCAAGAAGATGGGCAATCTCGGCGACTTCCAGGTCGGGTTGCTCAACTCCGTGCCGTGGATCATTTCCATCGTCGCGATGTACGGCTTTGCGGCGCTGGCCGGCAAGTGGAAATTCCAGCAGGCGTGGGTCGCGCTGACCCTGGTGATCGCCGCGTTCGGCATGTTCATGTCCACCACCGGCGGGCCGATTTTCGCCTTCGTCGCGATCTGTTTTGCGGCCATCGGTTTCAAGGCGGCTTCGGCACTGTTCTGGCCGATTCCGCAAAGCTATCTGGATGCGCGCATCGCGGCGGCGGTGATCGCGCTGATCAACTCCATCGGCAATCTGGGTGGCTTCGTTGCGCCGACCGCGTTCGGTTTCCTGGAACAGACCACCGGCTCCATAGAAGGCGGCCTGTATGGCCTGGCCGCAACTTCGCTGGTGGCAGCAGTGGTGATCTTCTTTGCCCGCATGGCGCCCGGCGCCAAAGGCAAAACCCCGGCAAAGCCTGAACCCGAAACCGCCGTCGCGCCGACGGCCAATCCGGTGGCGAGCCACTGATTCCGACTCAACAGGAGCGTCATTTTGAAAATCACTCGCGTAACCGTCACTCCGATTGCCTTCCGTGATCCGCCGCTGCTCAACGCCAGTGGCATCCACGAACCGTTCGCCCTGCGCTCGATCATTGAGATCGAAAGCGACAACGGCTACATCGGCCTCGGCGAAAGCTATGGCGATGCCCCGGCGCTGGCGATCCAGCAACAGTTGCAGTCGCAGTTGATCGGCCTCGATCCGTTCAATCTCAATCAGTTGCGTCGGATCGTTCAGGCCACGGTCGCTGCCAACAAACCGGCCAGTCTGGCCGGTGCTGAACTCGCCCCTGGTTCCCACGCCAGTAAAGCGGTGAGCAACGCATATTCGGCGTTTGAAGTGGCGTTCCTCGACTTGCAGGCCCGCTACTTGAATGTGCCGCTGGTGGATCTGCTGGGCGGGGCGGTGCGTGATGAAGTACCGTTCAGCGCCTATCTGTTTTTCAAGTACGCGCAACACGTCGATTCACCGTACAAGCCGGACAACTGGGGTGAGGCGCTGAACGAGCAGCAGATCGTCGCCCAGGCCGCGCGGATGATCGAGGCGTACGGTTTCAAGAGCATCAAGCTCAAGGCCGGCACGCTGCCGCCGGAGCACGAAGTGGCGTGCATCAAGGCGCTGAAAAAGGCCTTTCCCGGTTATCCGCTGCGCATCGATCCCAACGGCAACTGGTCGCTGGAAACCTCGATCCGCATGGCCGAGTTGCTGGGCGATGATCTGCAGTATTACGAAGACCCGACCCCGGGCCTCGACGGCATGGCCGAGCTGCACAAACGCACCGGGTTGCCGCTGGCGACCAATATGGTGGTCACCGATTTCGATGAGTTCCGCCGCAGCGTTGCGCTGAACAGCGTGCAGATTGTCCTCGCCGATCACCATTACTGGGGCGGCCTGCGCGACACCCAGACGCTGGCGAAAATGTGCGACACCTTCGGCCTCGGCGTGTCGATGCATTCCAACTCACACCTGGGCATAAGCCTTATGGCCATGGCGCACGTGGCGGCGGCTGTACCGAATCTGGACTACGCCTGCGACACCCATTACCCGTGGCAGGAACCGGATGAAGAAGTGATCAAGGGCGGCAAGCTGCCGATTGTCGATGGCTGCGTGAAGGTTACTCGTGCACCGGGCCTCGGGCTGGAGTTGGATCACGATCAACTGGGCAAGCTGCATGACCAGTACCTGACCTGCGGCATTCGCCAGCGCGATGATGTGCGACAGATGCAGCGCTACAAGCCGGACTGGAAAGCAGTTAAGCCGCGGTTCTGAGTTCACGGGTCTGGCGCCATCGCGAGCAGGCGCGCTCCCACATTGGAATATTGATCTCTGTGGGAGCGAGCCTGCTCGCGATGGCAATTGATCTGGCGATGTAGAGATTCAGAGCGTGCGCATCAACCAGTCGCGAAACGCCTTCAGCGACGCCAGCGATTCATTACGCGCCGGGTACACCAGGTAATAGCTGCGCCGGCTGCTGATCGGTTCGCCCAGTTGCAGCAAATCACCGTTGTGCAATTCATCCTCCACCAGAATCCTCGGCACCAGCCCGATACCGATATTGGCGCGCACGGCCTGAATCAGGTGCGAGGTCATCTCGAAACTCGGGCCGATGCGCATGCTGCGATGGGGCAGGGCGTGATGACTGAACCACTCGGACCAGGCCTGGGCGTTGCTGCTGACGTTGAGCAGCAGTTGCCCGGCGATATCCTTGTCGGCCGCTAGACGTTCGGCATCGGTCAGCTGCGTACTGGCGATCACCACCAGTTCTTCAGTGTGCAAGCGGTGGGCGGTCAGCCCCGGCCAGTCACCGCCGCCGACACAAATCGCCGCGTCGATTTCGCTGGTGTCGAAGTCGATGGTTTCGATGCGTGAATGCAGGTGCACAGTCATGCCGGGGTGGGCAGTGTAGAAATCCTTCAAGCGTGGCAGCAGCCATTTCGAGCCGAAGGTCGGCAAGGTCGCCAGGCGCAGGCTGTGGATTCCCGAACCAAACGCCATGGCCTGCAACGTCGCGCTGCGGATCTGGCCGAGGGCTTCGGACAGTTCGCGCTGATACATGCGCCCAACGTCAGTGAGGATCACTCGCCGTCCTTCGCGGCTGAACAGGCGCATGCCGAGCATCTTTTCCAGGATTTGCACCTGACGGCTGACCGCACTCTGAGTCAGCGACAGTTCGTGAGCGGCGCGGGTGTAGCTTTCATGGCGTGCAGCGGCTTCAAACGCCAGCAGCAACGACATCGAGGGAGTAAGGGTTCGCGGATTCATTCGTTTTAGTCATGGATTGCGGGTCGATTTTACGGTTGTCCCGGCATCGATCTGCAATGAACATAAGGCCTATGAGATGGCGGGAGCGTGACGCAATCATTCATTGCGCACAACTGTTCACCGCCACACGGCCCGTTTTTGACCGAGATTGCACTTCCGATGATTGCTCAGCTGTCGCCTTCCACCACGTTGAACACCGACTACCAACAGTTTCTCAAAGCCCTTGAAACCAGCGGTTTTCGCGGCGAAATCAGTGCCGACTACGCCAGCCGCGTGGTGCTGGCCACCGACAACTCGATCTATCAACGCTTGCCGCAGGCGGCGGTATTCCCGCGTGACGCCGACGACGTGGCGCTGCTGGCACGCCTGATCGCCGAACCGGCCTACCAGAAAGTGGTGATCACCCCTCGCGGTGGCGGCACGGGCACCAACGGCCAGTCATTGACCGATGGTATCGTCGTCGACCTGTCGCGGCACATGAACCGCATTCTCGAAATCAACGTTGAACAGCGTTGGGTAAGGGTGCAGGCCGGCGTAGTGAAGGATCAACTGAACGCCGCCCTGAAATCCGCCGGGCTGTTTTTCGCCCCGGAACTGTCGACCTCCAACCGCGCTACGGTCGGCGGCATGATCAACACCGACGCCAGCGGCCAGGGCAGTTGCACCTACGGCAAGACCCGCGACCACGTGCTGGAACTGCACATGGTCCTGCGCGGTGGCGAGCGCTTGCACGGTCGCCCGCTGGAAGAAAGCGAGCTGACAGCGGAGTGCGCCCGCGAGGGCCGGGCCGGTGAGGTGTATCGCTGTGCGCGGCAGATCATTGATGAGCAGGGCGAGCTGATCCGGGAAACCTTCCCCGATCTCAATCGCTGCCTGACCGGCTACGACCTGGCGCACCTGCGCGAGGCCGACAACCGTTTCAACCTCAACAGCGTGCTGTGCGGCGCCGAGGGTTCGCTGGGGTTTGTGGTCGAGGCCAAACTCAACGTATTGCCGATCCCCAAGCACACGATGCTGGTGAACATTCGCTACGCCGGCTTCATGGATGCCTTGCGCGATGCCCGTGCGCTGATGGCGCTCAAGCCGCTGTCGATTGAAACCGTCGACTCCAAAGTGCTGTTGCTGGCGATGCAGGACATCGTCTGGCACGGCGTCGCCGAGTACTTTCCGGAAAGCGCCGAGCGGCCGACGCTGGGGATCAACCTGGTGGAGTTCTGCGGCGACGATCCCGAGGAGCTGCAACGCCGGGTCGAAGCCTTCGTCCAGCACTTGGGCAACGACGCCACGGTCGAGCGCCTGGGCCACACGCTGGCCGTCGGGCATGCGGCGGTGAATCGCGTCTACGGCATGCGCAAACGCGCGGTGGGTTTGCTCGGCAACGTCGCCGGTGAAGCGCGGCCGCAGCCGTTCGTCGAAGACACCGCCGTGCCGCCACAACACCTGGCCGAGTACATCGCCGAGTTGCGCGACCTGCTCGACAGCCACCAATTGCAGTACGGCATGTTTGGTCACGTCGATGCCGGCGTGCTGCACGTACGGCCGATTCTCGACATGAAAGACCCACAGCAAGCCGCACTGGTGCGTCCCGTTTCGGACGGCGTCGCCGCGCTGACCCAGCGTTACGGCGGCCTGCTGTGGGGCGAACACGGCAAGGGCCTGCGCTCGGAATATGCGCCGGCCTTCTTCGGCGACTTGTACCCGGCGCTGCAGGCCCTGAAGGCGGCGTTCGATCCGTTCAACCAGTTCAATCCCGGCAAGATAGCCACGCCGAATATTCCCGGCGCGGCATTGCTGAAAATCGACGAAGTCACCCTGCGCGGCGAACTTGATCGGCAGATCGACGAAAAAGTCTGGCAGGACTACGGGGCGGCGATGCACTGCAACGGCAACGGCGCCTGCTACAACTTCGATCCCGACGACGCCATGTGCCCATCGTGGAAAGCCACCCGCCAGCGTGCGCAATCGCCCAAGGGCCGCGCCTCGCTGATTCGCGAATGGCTGCGGTTGCAGGGCGAGGCAGGGGTCGACGTGTTGGCCGATGCCAGTCGCCGTCCGCCGTTTTTCAGCACGTTGCTGCAGCGCTGGCGCAACAGCCGTGCGCAGGAACAGGACTTCTCCCACGAGGTGTACGACGCCATGGCCGGGTGCCTGGCGTGCAAGTCCTGCGCGGCGCAGTGCCCGGTGAAGGTCAACGTGCCGGACTTCCGTTCGCGGTTCCTTGAGCTGTACCACACCCGTTATCTGCGGCCGGCGCGGGATTACCTGATTGCTTCGCTGGAGTACACGATTCCGTACATGGCGCGGATTCCGTTTCTCTATAACGGCTTGATGGGCGCCTCGTTCAGTCGTCGCTTGATCGAGCGTCTTGGTGGCATGGTCGATGTGCCGTTGCTCAGCCGTTTCGATTTCCACGCGGCTATGCGTCGCTGGCAGGTTCAGCCGGCATCGGTCGAGGTGTTGTCGGCGCTGACTGCAGCCCAGCGCGAACGCAGCGTGGTGCTGGTGCAGGACGCCTTCACCCGGTATTTCGAGGCGCCGTTGCTGGCGGATCTGATCGAGCTGATTTCGCGTCTCGGCTATCAGGTCTACCTGGCACCGTTCAGTGCCAACGGCAAGCCGCTGCATGTGCAGGGTTTTCTCTCGGCGTTCAACCGCGCGGCGTTGCGCAATGCCGGGCAATTGCGCGCGCTGGCCGAGATCGGTGTGCCGTTGGTAGGGCTCGACCCGGCCATGACCCTGGTCTATCGCCAGGAATATCTGAAAGTCCCGGGAATGGAGCAATGCCCGGAGGTGGCGCTGGTGCAGGAGTGGCTGCTCAAGATCATGCCGGAGAAAGTCGGAACGCGCCGCGACGAAACCTTCCGCCTGCTGGCGCACTGCACCGAAAAAACCAACGCTCCGGCCGCCACTCGGCAATGGGAGCAGGTGTTCGAGCGTGTCGGCCTGAAGCTCGCGACCCAGGCCACCGGTTGCTGCGGCATGTCCGGCACTTACGGCCACGAAGCGCGTAATCGCGAGACCTCGGCGGTGATCTACGAGCAATCCTGGGCGAAGCAGATCGAGGCGCCGTTGGAGAAGGGCGAAGCACTGGCCACCGGCTATTCCTGCCGCAGTCAGGTCAAGCGCCAGGCCGATCGACAGTTGCGCCATCCGTTGCAGGTCGTGCTGGAAACCCTGCGCACCGCGTGATCGCTGTTTGAGAACCGCTAGCGATTGGATCGGTTTTTCATGTTATAAGGTAACGCAAATTTTACGGCCGCTTTCGGGCGGTTGCATCGATCAACCTTTCGATTGCGATACTTCCATGACGATTGCGGTTCCCCGTTCTGCCCCCTCGGCGACTGGCCGGTTGCTGTCCATTGATGCGTTGCGTGGCCTGGTGATTCTGTTCATGTTGCTCGACCACGTGCGCGAAACCTTTCTGCTGCATCGTCAGGTCACCGACCCGATGGACATCGCCAGCACGGAACCGGCGCTGTTCTTCAGTCGCACCCTGGCGCATCTGTGCGCGCCGGTGTTCGTGCTGCTGACCGGGTTGTCGGCGTGGCTGTTCGGGGAAAAGTATGCCGGCAAGGCTGACGTCAGTGCCTTTCTGTTCAAGCGCGGTTTGTTTCTGGTGGCGCTCGAATTCACCCTGGTGAATTTTGCCTGGACGTTCCAGCTGCCACCGACTGTGATCTACCTGCAAGTGATCTGGGCGATCGGCCTGAGCATGATCGCGCTGTCGCTGCTGGTCTGGCTGCCACGCTGGCTGTTGTTGACGCTGAGCCTGGCGATCATCGCCGGGCACAATCTGCTCGACGGACTGCACTTCGCAGCGGAGTCGGCGCTGCACATACCGTGGGCGATCCTGCATGACCGGGGCTGGATCGAGGCCAGCGAGACTTTGCGTCTGCGCACCTCGTACCCGTTGTTGCCGTGGATCGGCGTGATCGGGTTGGGTTACGCGCTGGGGCCGTGGTTCGCTCGTGCGGCCGATGCCGGGGTGCGTCAGCGCCGTTTGTTGATCGGTGGCATCACCGGTTTGCTGGGCTTTGTGGCACTGCGGCTGGTCAACGGTTACGGCGAGAAACCCTGGGCCTTCGGTGACAGCGGTGTGCAAACCCTGATGAGTTTTTTCAACATCACCAAATACCCGCCGTCGCTGTTGTTCATCACATTGACGGTGAGTGTCGGACTGTTGCTGTTGCTGGTGTTCGAACGCGCACAGGATCGACGCTGGATTCGCTGGCTGACGGTGTTCGGTTCGGCACCGATGTTTTTTTACCTGCTGCACCTGTATGCGCTGAAGGTGCTGTACCTGATTGGCGTGGCGCTGTTCGGGCTCAATCAGGGCACGTATTTCGGTTTCTCGTCGGTGACGGCGGTGTGGCTGGCGGCGATGGTGCTGGCGGTCGCGTTGTTCCCGGCCGTGCGCTGGTTTTCGGCATTGAAGGCCCGGCGTCGCGACATTGCCTGGCTGAAGTATCTGTAGAACGGCTCAGCCCGTTTTGCCATCGCGGGCATGGCGGGCGAAGTCGATAAACGCCTTGAGCGGCGCCGGCACATGGCGCCGGCTCGGGTAATACAGGTGCAGACCCGGATAGTACGGGCACCAGTCCGCCAAGACCTGCACCAGACGCCCGGCCGCGAGGTGCTCGCTGACCATGTCTTCGAACACATAGGCCAATCCCAGACCTTGCAACGCCGGGCCGACCATCAGGCTGACATCGCCCAGGGTCAGCGGGCCGTTCACTTCGATTTCCTGAACGATGCCACCGCGTTCGAATTCCCAGCGATACAGCGCGCCGCTGGGAAAACGGTGACGGATGCAGGGCAGGGTGTGCAGATCCTCCGGTTTTTGCGGTGCGGCGTGCCGTTCCAGAAACGCCGGTGAAGCGACCACCACCGAGCGCAAGGTCGGGCCGATCGGCAGCGACACCATGTCCGCCTCCAGCCGATTGCCGAACCGCACCCCGGCATCAAAACCGCCGGCGACGATATCCAGCAGCGCATCGCTTTCGACCACTTCCAGGCGGATATCCGGATAGGCCTGAAGGAACGCCCCGGCAATCGGTAGCAGGACCAGTTCGCAGGCCTGGCGCCCCGCAGTGATGCGCAGGTTGCCGGAAGGTTTGTCGCGAAAGTGATTGAGGTCTTCGAGCGCGTCGTCGATATCGCGAAACGCCGGTTTCAGCCGCGCATATAACCGCTCGCCTGCTTCGGTTAGGGCCACACTGCGAGTGGTGCGATTGAACAGACGCACGCCCAGGCGATTTTCCAGAGCGCGCAATGAATGGCTCAGCGCCGACGGTGTCAGGCCCAGATCCACCGCCGCACGGCTGAAATTCAGGTGCTGGGCGATGCAAAGAAAGATCGACAGATCCGCCGTGGACGGGTTTTTCATTTGTGAGCACCTTTCACAAAGTCATGCAAATTTGCTGGGATTATCACATCAGTAGCACGGCTTTAAAGTCGACTCAACTCATCAAGAAGGCCCGGCAATCTCGCCAGGGTCACCGACAGGAGGAGTTGATATGCGTACCTGGCTGATTACCGGAGCTTCCCGTGGTTTTGGCATCCTTATCGCCGAACAGGCCCTGCGTGCCGGTGACGCGGTGATTGCCACCGCCCGCAACCCGCAAGACATCACCGACCGCCTCGGCGATCACCCGAACCTGCTGGCGGTGCGGCTGGACGTCACTCGCGAAGAGGAAGCCCATCAAGCGGTGGCACAGGGCATCAAGCGCTTCGGCCGCATCGACGTGCTGATCAACAATGCCGGCTTTGGCGTGTTGGGCGCCGTCGAAGAAACCAGCGCCAGCGAAACCGAGCGCCTGTTCGCCACCAACGTGTTCGGCCTGCTCAACGTCACCCGCGCCGTGTTGCCGCACATGCGCGCCCAGCGCAGCGGACGGGTCATCAACATCTCGTCGATTGGCGGTTATCAGGCCTACGTGGGCTGGGGTGTCTACGGCTCGACCAAGTTCGCAGTGGAAGGCATCAGCGAAGCGCTGCATCAGGAACTGGCGCCGCTGGGCATTCATGCCACGGTGGTCGAACCGGGCTTCTTCCGCACCGACTTCCTCGACGAGCAGTCGCTGCTCAAGACCGCGCTGGTGCTGCCGGACTACGACGAAACCGTTGGCAAGATGCGCACCTTTGCCGAAGCTGCCAACCATGCGCAACCGGGCGATCCGCTGAAGTTTGCCGAAGCGATGCTGGCGCTGGTCAATGCGCCGAACCCGCCGCAGCGGCTGGCGCTGGGCAGCGACACGGTTGCACGGATCGAAGCGAAGAATCGTTTGGTGGCGCAGGAATTGGCCGAGTGGAATGAGCTGGCGTTATCCACGGATTTCAAGGACTGAAACAAGACCTGTGGGAGCGGGCTTGCCCGCGAAGGCGGAGTGTCAGGCACCTTAAACGGAGACTGACTCTCCCTCTTCGCGGGCAAGCCCGCTCCCACAGGGTTTATCGGATCGACCGGATCAACGGCGATCCAGCCATATCGTCTGCGCATTGCAGAACTCGCGCACGCCGAAGTGCGACAGCTCGCGGCCGAAACCGCTTTTCTTCACGCCGCCGAAGGTCACGCGCGGGTCGCTGGCGGAGTAGCCGTTGATGAACACGCCGCCGGTTTCCAGTTCGCTGGTCAATTGCTGGGCCAGGGCGACGTTGGCGGTGTAGATCGTGGCGGTCAGGCCGAACTCGCTGTCGTTGGCCAGGGCCACGGCGTGAGCGCAATCCCGAGCGGTGATGATCGAGGCCACCGGGCCGAACAGTTCCTGCTTGAACGAAGTCATGCGGTCGGTGACGTCGGCCAGTACGGTCGGCTCGTAGTAGTTGCCCGGGCCTTGGGCCTTGCCGCCGCCGAGCAGCAGGGTGGCGCCTTCTTCGAGGGTGTCGCGCACTTGTTGATCGAGTTCGTCACGCAGGTCGAAACGGGCCATCGGGCCGATGTAGTTGTCGGCGGACAATGGATCGCCCATCTTCAACTGGCGGGTGGCTTCGACGAATTTGCGGGTGAATTCTTCGACCACACCTTCTTCGATGATCAGGCGTTTGGCGGCGGCGCAGACTTGCCCTGAGTTCTGGTAACGACCGATCACCGCCGCTTGCACGGCTTCGTCGATATCGGCGTCATTGAGCACGATAAACGGATCGGAACCGCCCAGTTCCAGTACGCATTTCTTCAGCGCCGCACCGGCCTGTGCACCGATGGCCATGCCGGCGCGGACGCTGCCGGTCAGCGTTACGGCGGCAATGCGCGAATCGGCAATGGCGGTCGAAACGCCTTCCGGGGTGACGTTGATCACTTCGAACACGCCATCGGCAAAACCGGCGCGGGTGAAGGCGTCGCGCAACAGATAGGCGCTGCCCATCACGTTCGGCGCATGCTTGAGCACGTAGGTGTTGCCGGCGATCAGTGCCGGGACGGCGCCGCGCAGCACTTGCCAGATCGGGAAGTTCCACGGCATCACGGCGAGGATCGGGCCGAGCGGACGGTACTCGATGCGCGCCTTGCCGCCTTCGACCAGCGTCGCTTCGGCGTTGAGCATGGCCGGGCCGTGTTCGGCGTACCACTCGCAGAGCTTGGCGCATTTCTCGATTTCGCCACGGGCCTGGGCGATCGGCTTGCCCATTTCCCGGGTGATCATGGTCGCCATGGCTTCGCTGCTGTCCCGCAGGGCGCCGGCCAGCGCGGTCAGGGCGCGGGAGCGGTCTTGCAGTGGCTTGCGTTTCCACTTGTTGAAGCCGAATGCGGCGCGGGTCAGCGCGGCGTCGAGAGCTTCGGCGGATTCGAAGGCGTAGTGACCGATCTGCTCGCCGGTGGCGGGATTGATCGAGATGGCGTGGGTCTGGCTGGAAATCGGGCTCATGGCATCGTCCTGCGAGGTCAGTGGATGCGCTCAGAGTAGGGTGGCGTTTGTTTTCTGGAAACTGAATAATAAAGAGCGTTTCTTTCACGATTGGAGAATGATGATGGATCTGGTGCAACTGGAAATCTTCAAGGCCGTTGCCGAGCACGGCAGCATCAGTGCGGCGGCGGCGCAGATCCATCGCGTGCCGTCGAACCTGACAACGCGCATCAAGCAGTTGGAGGAGGACCTGGGCGTCGACCTGTTCATCCGTGAGAAAAGCCGCTTGCGCCTGTCACCGGCGGGCTGGAGTTTTCTCGAGTACGCGCGACGCATTCTCGACCTGGTACAGGAAGCCCGCGCCACGGTGGCCGGCGAGGAACCGCAAGGCGCTTTCCCGCTGGGGTCGCTGGAAAGTACGGCGGCGGTGCGGATTCCCGGTTTGCTGGCGACCTACAACCAGCAACACCCGAAGGTTGATCTGGACCTGTCGACCGGGCCGTCCGGGACGATGATCGACGGTGTGCTTTCCGGGCGCCTGGCGGCCGCGTTCGTCGACGGCCCGGTCCTGCACCCGGCGCTGGAAGGCATTCCGGCGTTCGAAGAAGAAATGGTCATCATCTCGCCGCTCCATCACGGGCCGATCCAGCGCGCGGCGGACGTGAACGGCGAGAACATCTATGCCTTCCGCTCGAACTGCTCCTATCGCCATCACTTCGAAAAATGGTTCAGCACCGACGCTGCGGTGCCCGGCAAGATCTTCGAAATGGAGTCCTATCACGGCATGCTCGCCTGCGTCAGTGCGGGTGCCGGCCTAGCTTTGATGCCGCGCAGCATGCTGCAAAGCATGCCCGGCTGCGCGACGGTCAGCGTATGGCCGCTGGCGGCGGATTTCCGCTTTCTGACGACGTGGCTGGTATGGCGGCGGGGTACGGTTTCGCGCAGTCTGAGCATGTTTGTGCGTTTACTGGAGGAGCGCGGTGTGGTGCGTGCAGAAGAGAATTGACGCTCTGGGTTCGGGTCTTCTCCATGAAGACCTGCTCATTTGATTGAAAAGCGTGCCCGGTTCGGTGATTCGCCGAACCGGGCATTTTTCATTGGCCGTCGATGCTGCGGGGCAGGTCGAGTGGATTGGCGTCGCGCAACACCTCCGGCAGCAATGCATCGGGAAAGCCCTGATACGCCACCGGCCGCAAAAAACGCTCGATCGAGGTCCTGCCGACCGAGGTGAAGCGGCTGTCCGACGTGGCCGGGAACGGGCCGCCATGTACGGTGGCGAAGGTCACTTCCTGCGGATGGGCGAAGGCGTTGACCACGATGCGTCCGGTGCGGCGCTCGAGGATCGGCAGCAGACGCCGGGCCAGATCCAGATCGCGGTCTTCAAGGTGAATGGCTGCGCTCAGTTGGCCCTTGAACGAGCGGGCAACTGCCAGCAGTTCTTCCTCATCGCTGACCGTCACCAGCATTGCAGCGGGGCCGAACACTTCATGGGCCAGTGCGGTTTCGTTGAGAAAGTGCTGGCCACCGACTTCCAGCAACGCCGAGCGGCCCTCAAACGGGCCATCCGACGGCGCGCCGACCGCCACCAGATTCGCCCCCACGCTTTCCATTGCAACCAGCCCTTTGACGTATGAACCGTGAATCTCCGGCGTCAGCATCGTGCGCGCCGGCGCTTCGCTGACTCGCTTGATCATCGCGCTGCGCAACGCTTGCAGACCTTCGCCCTCGACCGCGATCAGGATCGATGGACACAGGCAGGCTTGGCCGACATTCACCAGCATCCGCTCGACAAAGCCATCGCCGATCTCACTGCCACGCGCGGCCAGCGCGGCGGGCAAAATGAAGGTCGGGTTGACGCTGGTCATTTCGGTAAACACCGGGATCGGATCAGGCCGTGATTGAGCGCGACGATAAAGCGCCATGCCGCCCACCTCTGAACCCGTGAACGTTACTGCTTTAATCAAGGGATGATCGACCAGCGCTTCACCGATGGCGTTACCACCACCGCGCACCATGGAGAAAACGCCTTCATGCAAGCCATGCGACTGCACCGCTTTGCGGATGGCGCGCGCCTGAATTTCCGATGTACCGGGATGCGCGTTATGTGCCTTGAGAATCACCGTCGCCCCGGCCGCGAGTGCCGACGCAGTGTCACCGCCGGCCACCGAATAGGAGATCGGAAAATTGCTCGCACCGAAGATTGCCACCGGGCCGATGGCGATTTTCTGCAGGCGATGATCCATTCGGGGTCGCGGCTGACGCTCCGGCTGTGCCGGGTCGATTGCCAGCTGCAGGAAGCGCCCCTTGCGCACCACCTCGGCGAACTGGCGAAACTGGGTCGCAGCTTTGGTGGCTTCGCCTTCCAGTTGAGCCTTAGGCAGACCGGTTTCCAGGGCAGCGCGGGCGGCCAGTTCCTCACGGACGGCGTCGAGGTTGTCGGCGATGCTTTCGAGAAACGCCGCACGTTCTGCCAGCGAGGTGTGGCTGTAGGTGTCGAATGCCGCGTCGGCGAGGGTAGCCGCCTGATCGACCTGGGCCGTACCACCGAAGGCGAATTCCGGCTCGATCAGCGTGTTGGTTGCCGGATTCAGCGCCTTCATCGTGCCCTCAGTGGCGGGTACGTCAGCGGCGCCGATCAGCAGGTGGCCGGTCAGACTCATTTCGTTTCACCTTGCGACTGAAGAGTGGCGATCAGTTCGTCCGTGGTGGTGATGACATGAGCGAAGGTCGGGCCGTTGAGTTCGTGGGCGGCGTGCATCATTTCCTCTTTAAACGCGGCGGTCGCATCGCGCACCAGCGTGACGTGGTAACCGAGTTCCGAAGCGTAACGGGCGGTGGCTTCGATGCAGGTGTTGGCCAGCAGGCCGACGATAATCACGTGGGTGATGCCTTGCTGTTTCAGGCGAAAATCCAGGTCGGTGTTGGCGAAACCACTGGAGCCCCAGTGTTCCTGAACCACGATGTCGCCGTCCTTCGGTGCGAAATCCGGGTGCCATTCACCGCCCCATTCGCCGCGCGCAAAGTGGTGCATGTGCATGATCTTTTGTTGGGTAGGGGTTGGGTGATCCCAGTTCTCGTAGTCGCCTTTGACCCAGCGATGATGCGGTACGATGACCACCGGAATCGGCAGGGCCCGCACGGCGTGATCGAGTTTGCGCAGGTTGTCGAGCAGTCCGTTCTGCTCGGCCATCGGTTTGAGCAGCGGAAAGATCTTGCCGCCCTCGGAGAGAAAATCGTTGTACGGATCGACCAGCAGGTAGGCGGTTCTGTCGAGCGGATAAAGAGGTTTCGACATGACGATGTACTCCGGCAATGAGAGTGATCGATGCTCAGGGCTTGTTCCCGCATCGTGTTGATATGATAATCATAGTAACTGTGTAAGAGGCAAGCCCTGATGGCTGTAAACGATAGTCTTCCTGAGACCCTGTGCCCGATTTCCCGGGCCGAGTTGATCGTCGGCGACCGCTGGACGGTGCTGGTTTTGCGCGAATTGTTCATGGGCAGCCATCGCTATGACGAGATCCTGGCGCAGACCGGCGGCACGCCGCAGATGGTCGCCGCCCGTCTGAAAAGCCTGGAGGCGGACGGACTGGTCGAGCGCCGCTTGTACAACGAGCGGCCGAAACGCTACGAGTACCACCTCACCGCAAAGGGTGAGGCGTTTTACCCGGTGGTGATCGCGCTGCGCGCCTGGGGCGAGACCTGGTGCAAATCGCCGGAGGAGGGGCTGGCGGTGAACATGACCCACAAGAACTGCAACCACAGCGCCGGCCTCGGACCGATGTGCTATCACTGCGGTGAAGTGTTGCGCCGTGAGGATTTGATCAGCCAGCCGCAAGAGGCGTACGCCGCGGAACGACAGGCGCGGCGTGAGGCGTTCAAAAACAAATGACTGAAATCACGGCGTGCCATTTCGTCCGTGCAATCGGTAAGCGGGGTGTTGGCTCAGGCGTTCGTAATAAGCGCTCACTGCGGGCAGGTGCGGATGCTCCAGCGGCGTCTCGAACCAGCGATTGACCGACAGGCCGATAGGGATGTCGGCGAGGGAAAACTGCTCGCCGCTGACATAGGCGCCGGTTTTTTGCAGCTGCCGGTCGAGGATCTCCATGTGCCTTGCCCACTCCCGGCAACCGGTCGCGAGAGCAACGCTGTGCTGATGCGCAGGTGACTTGCGTACCAGCGACATGAACGCGTAAGACCAGGATTTGTTCAGCTCCGAAGCCTGCCAGTCGATCCATTGATCCACCTGCGCGCGGGCACGCGCCTCGCTCGGGTAAAGTTGCTCGCCGACGTAGCGCGACGCCAGGTAGCGAATGATCGAGTTCGATTCCCACAGCGTGAAGTCATCGTCCTGAATCACCGGCACCATCGCGCAGGGATTGAGTGCGAGAAACTGCGGCGTCAACGTTGATTGAAAACCTGAGCCCCAGTCTTCGCGTTCGAAGGGAAGATTCAGTTCAGCACAGGTCCACAGCACTTTGCGCACATTGATCGATGAGGCTTTGCCCAGAATTCGCAGCATTGGATTTCCATCTCCGGTTGTCGTCGGGCGTAAAGAAATAGCACAACGCAAAGCAGAAGGCCCGCGAACAGCGGGCCTTGTTGGTGCATCGAGTCAATCTCAGAGACTGCCCGCCAGTTTCTCGGAGGTCAGCCGCCGCCGATAAGCACTGTCACGGGTCGCCAGCCAGAAATACAGCGGCGAAGTCACCAGCAAGCCAACCAGCCACGACAGGTCCGCGCCGTTGATGTGCGCCGACACCGGCCCGACATACAGCGGCGTGTTCATGAACGGAATCTGCACCGCGATACCGATCGCATAGGCCAGCAAGGCCTGCGGGTTGTAACGACCGTAGATGCCGCCATCGACCTGGAAGATCGAGCCGATGTCGTACTGGCCTTTGTGGATGGCGTAGAAGTCGATCAGATTGATCGCGGTCCACGGCACCAGTACGACCAACAGCACCAGCACCATGTCGACGAAGTGGCCGATGAAGTCCGCCGAGGCGCCGACCGCAGCGAAGCAGCAAGCCAGCAGGACGATGATCGAAATCACTGCGCGGCTCTTGGCAGTTGGAATCCAGCGGTAGGCGAAGGTCTGCACCAGCGTGATCAGCGACAGCACCGCGCCGTACAGGTTGAGGGCGTTGTGGCTGATGACGCTGATCAGAAACAGCACCAGCATCAGCGGGCCGATGGCGCCGGTGGCGAGTTTCACCGCGTCCATGGTGTCCATGCCCACCGGGGTTGCCAGCACGGCGACGGCGCCGAACACGAACGACAGGCTCGAGCCCAGCGCCGATCCCAGATAGGTCGTCCAGAAGGTCGCCGCCACCGGCACGTTCGCCGGCAGGTAACGCGAGTAGTCCGACACGTAAGGCGCAAACGCGATCTGCCACAGCGCCGCCAGCGACACCGTTGCCAGCCATCCCGAAAGGTTGAAGCTGCCGCGCGTGAGGAAATCATCGGTCTGGATGTGGGTGAGGATGTAGCCGAAACCGATCACGATGCCGATCCCCAGCACCCAGGTGCCGATGCGGTTGAGCACGTGGATGAAGCGGTAACCGATGATCCCGATGATCCCCGAACCCAGCGCACCGATGACGATGCCGACGGGCACTGGAACGCTGTCGACCACGCCATGCAGGGACTTGCCGGCCAGCACGATGTTGGAGGCGAAGAAGCCGATGTACATGACGCCGGCAATCAACACCACCAGCAGCGCGCCGAGGGAGCCGAATTGCGCGCGGCTCTGGATCATCTGCGGGATGCCCATCTGCGGGCCTTGCGCCGAGTGCAGCGCCATCAGCACACCGCCGACCAGATGGCCGACCAGAATGGCGACGATGCCCCACACCAGATTCAGGTGAAACAGTTGCACGCCGAGAGCGCCGGTGACGATGGGCAGCGGCGCGATGTTGCCGCCGAACCAGAGGGTGAACAGATCCCGAACCTTTCCGTGGCGATCTTCGGGCGGCACGTAGCCGATCGTGTGTTTTTCAATGAGCGGTGCAGACGTTGATGCAGAGGTGGTCATGACGAACTCCAAGGCAAGGACGAGTACGTGGACGTACTTCAGTGAGCGCCGGCACGGACGGCGCATTTCTTGTTGGGGTGATCATGGGCAAGGAAAGGGCAGAGATAAATTAGTAGTTTTGTTGCTTCAGGCGTTAAAAAAACGAGGCTCTCCGGTCAGCTGAAAACGCTCTGCCTCGGGCGTTCTAGCGCCATGAACGACAATGCAGCTGACCTCCATCGGAGCAGCTGTCTGTCGGTGAACCGGCGGCTTGGCTGCGGATTTAAATCCAGCAGCCAGGCGTTTTTTCAGAGGCGAATCGACACCAGCATCCGTTGCAGCATCGCATCGCAGGCCGTGAGCTGATCGACGCTGACGAACTCGTCCGGCTTGTGGCCCTGATCCATGCTGCCGGGGCCGCACACCACCGTGGGAATCCCCGCCGCGTCGAACAATCCGCCTTCGGTGCCAAAGGCCACGGTGCCGAAATCGTCCGAGCCGCAGAACGTGGCGATCAGTTCCGCAGCCTTGCTCCGGGCATCTGTGGCCAGCCCCGGATACGCCGACAATTCGCTGAAACGGATATCGCTCTGCTCGCTGACGGCTCGCATTCGCGGCAGCATTTGCTGTTCGGCGTAGGCCTTGAGTTGCTGCGCGACCAACGCCGGGTCCTGCGAGGGCAGGGCACGGATTTCGAAGTCGAAACGGCAATCGGCGGGGACGATGTTCAACGCCTTGCCACCGCCGATCACGCCGGTTTGCACCGTGGAATACGGCGGGTCGAAACGCGGATCGAGGTGTTCATCCTTGAGTTGGCGACCGATGCGTCCCAGCTCGCCGATCAGCTCGGCGGCGCATTCGATGGCGTTGACCCCAAGTGGCGCGTAAGCCGAGTGACAGGCGTGACCCTGGACATCGCAGCGCATCGCCAGTTTGCCCTTGTGCCCGAGCACCGGTTTGAGTTCGGTCGGCTCGCCGATGATGCACAGCAGCGGTTTCACTGGACGTTGCTCCAGCACCTTGAGCAACGAGCGCACGCCGAGGCAACCGACCTCTTCGTCGTAGGACAGGGCGATGTGCACCGGCAGGCGCAAAGGTGCTTCGATCAGCGACGGCACCAACGCGAGCACGCAGGCGATGTAGCCCTTCATGTCCGCCGTGCCTCGTCCGTAAAGCTTGCCGTCGCGCTCGCTGAGTTCGAACGGCGGTAGCGTCCATGGCTGGCCATCGACCGGCACCACATCGGTATGCCCCGACAGCACGATGCCCGGCTGATCGGCCGGGCCGATCGTGGCGAACAGGTTGGCCTTGCTGCGCTCATCGTTGTAGATCAGTTCGCACGGCACATCGAAGCTTTCGAGATAGCTGCGCACTAAGTCGATCAATTGCAGGTTGGACTCGCGGCTGGTGGTATCGAACCCCACCAGCGTCTTGAGCAACGCGACGCTGTTGCTCATCGATCGTCTCCGGCGACTCCATAACCCGGCGCCTTTGCCGGATCGAGGGCGCGGTCGATGTAGTCCTGAAGCTGCGGACGATAGGCGTCCCAGAGTTTTTGCAGTTGGCCGATCGGGTCCTCATCGGCCCAGTCCACCCGCAGGTTGACGATGGGCCAGGTCAGCTCACCGACCACGACCACGGCTGCCGAATGCACCGGGCCCGCTTCACCGCCCAAGGCCTGGGCGGCGTGCAAGGCCTTGATCAGGCGATCGGCCAGTTGGCCTTCGCCGTCCTCGAACGCGCTGATCATGGCTTCGATCACTGAGCGCCCGGCGAGCATGTTGCCGGCCGCCACGCATTGTTCGCCGGACACGGCGTTGTGTACGCCCAGGGTTTGCGCACCACTGAAATGCGCGGTCTGGCCGAGGTGGTTGATCGCCGTGATCTGCCGGTACTGGCTGTAGCCGTTGCGGGTCAGCACCTTGTCCAGTGCAGCCTCGGGTGCCAGGCCTTGTTCCATCAGGACAAGCACTTCCGGGCCGAGCGACGGCAGGGTGATGTTCTGGCTCGACACCGCGCCAACCCCCGGCAACAGCCACGGGCAGCGGGCGCCGACGGCGATGCTGGAGGAGCTGATGGCGATGCCGAACTGACCGGTTTCGGGGCAACGGGCGGCGATGGAAAATGTCATGTGTGGCCTCCTTTCGCTAAGGTCGAATTACTCGGGGATCACCGCAACCACATCAATCTCCATCAGCCATTGCGGCTGACCCAAGGCCGACACCACCAGCCCGGTGGAGATCGGGAACACGCCTTTCAGCCATTTGCCGACTTCCTGATACACCGGCTCGCGGTAGCGCGGGTCGATCAGGTAAGTGGTGGTCTTGACGATATGGCTCAGGTCGCTGCCGGCCTCTTCGAGCAATTGCTTGACGTTGCGCATCGCCTGTTCGGTCTGCGCGCGCGGGTCGCCGAGGCCGACCAGTTCGCCATCGAAATTGGTCCCGACCTGACCACGCACATACACGGTGTTGCCGGCGCGCACAGCCTGGCACAGGTCATTGTCCAGGGTCTGGTTCGGGTAGGTGTCCTTGGTGTTGAACATACGGATGCGGGTGTGGGTTGGCTGACTCATGTGCGGCTCCTGACGAAATCGAACCCGGCGCGACAGGCGCCGGTACTGAAGAGGGAAATCAAGCGTCGACGGTGTCGACAGCGTGGTTGTGCAGCGCGGCTTCGCGTTGTTCGGCATCGCGATAAGCCAGGTATTTGCGCTGGGTGGCGATGTGATCGGCCACGTGCTTGGCGTCGTGCCAAACGCCCCAGATGAACGACGAACCGCGTCGCGACTGCCACGGCAAGCCGAGGAAATACACACCCGACTCGCTGGACACACCGCGCTGGTGCTGCGGCTTGCCGTTGTCGTCGAAAGCGGCGACTTTCAGCCACGAATAGTCCACGGCAAACCCGGTGGCCCAGATGATCGAGGTGATACCGGCGGCGGCCAGATCGAGATCGGTCAGCGGGTTTTTCACGCATTCAGGATCCGGATAAGTTTCGCGGGCTTCCGGTTCCAGCGGCAGGTCGAGGCCGTTGCGTTCGATGTAGGCGTCGGCGGCATCCAGCAGCGCGAGGTAGTTCTCGTCGCCACGTTTGAGGTTGTCGCGCAGGTCCTGTTTGAAGGTCACCACGCCGTCGCTGAACGATTCGGTGACGCCAACCAGGGTCATGCCGCGATGGGCCAGGCCACGGAAGTCGATGGTGCGACCACCATGGGCGCCGCTGACGGCGATGGTCACGTGCTCGCGGCCGGGTTTCATCGCGGCTTGATCCCATTCGCCGAGCACACCAAGCCACCAGCAGAAATCACGGTTGCGGTAAGCGCGAGGAGGGCGGTCATGGGCGCCGACCGAGAGGTAAACCTGCTTGCCAGAGCGCTGCAATTCGTCGGCGATCTGCACGCCCGACGAGCCGGCGCCGACCACCAGCACCGCGCCGGCCGGCAGTTGTTGCGGGTTGCGATAGTCGGCCGAGTGAATCTGCAGCAGACGCTCATCTTTCGGCGCAATGGCCGGGATCACCGGACGCTGGAACGGGCCGGTGGCGGCGACGACGCGAGCCGCTTCGATCACGCCCTCGGAGGTCTCTACGGTGAAGCCCGGACGCCCGACATTGCGCACCACGCTTTTCACATCGACGCCGGTGCGGATCGGCGCATTGAATTTCTTCGCATAGGCTTCGAAGTAGTCGGCGACGCGTTCCTTGTGGGCGAAACCGTCCGGATCGACATCATCGAATTCCATCCCCGGAAACCGGTCGTGCCACGCCGGACCGTTGGCCACCAGCGAGTCCCAGCGTCCGGTGCGCCAGCGCTCGGCAATGCGGTTGCGCTCCAGAACGAGGTGCGGCACACCGAGTTTGCTCAGGTGTTCACTCATGGCCACACCCGCTTGACCGGCGCCGACAACAAGCGTGTCTGTTTTTATTATTTCAGTGGTCATCTCTGATCCCTTCTCACGAGGCCGTTGGATTCAGGTCGCTGTCGACCTGTTCTCTGTGCTTGGGATCAGACTAGGGAGGGGGTGGTTATCGGTAAAATATTATTAAGCTGGCATGTGAAGATAAAAACGTGATGCAGAGGCCTGAAAGCCCCGTAAACAAAGGGGTTCGCCCTGGAGCCGGAATCCGGGACAACGAAAAAAAGGGCCGTCGACAGGTGTGTCGACGGCCCTTTTCAGTTGGCGCTTGATTTACATCGAACTCAACGATTGAGGAAAGCCAGCAGGTCTTCGTTCAGTGCCTGCGCATGCGTCACGGCAAACCCGTGCGGCGCACCGGCATAAACCTTCAGCTCGGCACCCTTGATTTGCTCGGCGGCGCGTTTGCCGGTGGTTTCGAACGGCACGATGACGTCGCCGTCGCCATGGATCACCAGGGTCGGTACATCGATTTTCGCCATGTCAGGGCGGAAGTCGGTTTCCGAGAACGCGGTGACGCAATCCACGGTGCCTTTGAGCGAGGCCAGCAGCGCAATATTCAGGGTTTGTGTCAGCACGCCGTCCGAAACTTTCTGACCTTTATCGAGGCCATAGAACGGCGTGTTGAAGTCTGCGATGAACTGCGCGCGATCCTTCAAAAGACCCGCCTTGATCCCGTCGAATACCGACTTGTCGACGCCCTCGGCGAAGTCCGGTTTCTTGCCGAACAGCGGGGTCACCGCGCCCAGCAACACCAGCCCGGCAACGCGCTCGCTGCCGTGGCGCGCGATGTAGCGGCTGACATCGCCACCGCCCATGGAGAAGCCGACCAGGGTCACGTCACGCAGGTCGAGGTGTTCGATCAGTTGCGCGATGTCATCGGCGAAGGTGTCGTAGTCGTAGCCGGTCCAAGGCTGCTCGGAGCGCCCGAATCCACGACGGTCGAAGGCGATGGTGCGGTAGCCGCGGCTGCTCAGGTATTCCATCTGGTATTCCCACATGTCGGCGTCCAGCGGCCAGCCGTGGCTGAACAGCACGGGCTTGCCGCTGCCCCAGTCCTTGAAATAGATCTCGGTGCCGTCTTGGGTCGTGAAGGTGCTCATGAAAACTCCTTGTGTCGGGGCGTGTGTGGTTGCCGGGATGGCATCGCTGACTATCGCGGTTAAGCGTCTGGCCTACTTGTACGCAGGTGCTAAGTTTCGCCAGCCAATCAGCGTAGACGCCTGCGGGCGTCAGAGTTGTAAGATGCAACCACGATTTGATGACCGTTTTGCTGGAGAGCGCTGGATGAAACGCAAAAGCCTGGAGGGCAACATCTGCCCGGTTGCCCGGACGCTGGACCTGATCGGCGACTGGTGGTCGTTGCTGATCATCCGCGACGCGCTGGAAGGCATCAGTCGTTTCAGCGATTTCGAGAAGAGCCTGGAAATCGCCAAGAACATGTTGAGCATGCGGCTCAAAGGGCTGGTGGAGCGGGGCATCCTGCGTCTGGTGCCGGCGTCCGACGGCAGCGCCTACAAGGAGTACGTGCTGACTGAAAAGGGCCGGGCGTTGCAAACCGTGATCGTCGCGTTGTCGCAGTGGGGTGGGGAGTTCATGTTCGAGCCGGGCGAGGCGGGGTCGGTGATGGTGGATGCGCAAAAGCGAAAGCCGATCAGGAAGCTGGAGTTACTGTCGGCCGATGGACGCCATTTGGCGCCGGAAGATATCGCGACAACTTCGACTGCGTACTGACACCTGCGTCAGACAAAAAAAAGCGCCCCGACGTTCTGTTCGGGGCGCTCTGCACTCTCAGGGTCGCTTGGCGTATTTAACGAAACGCCGGCACCACATGCTTGATAAACAACTCCAGCGACTTCTTCTTCTCCGCATGCGGCAAGCTGTTGTCGCACCAGAAACTGAACTCATCCACCCCCAGTTCCTGGTAGTACTTGATCCGTGGAATGATCTCTTCCGGCGTGCCGATCATGGCCGTCTTGTGCAGGCTCTCCAGCTCAAACTCTGGCCGTCCGGCAAATTTCTCTTCCGGGCTCGGCGCCAGGAAGCCGTTCACCGGCACTTCCTTGTTGCCGAACCACGCATCGAACGTGCGATAGAAACGTGAGATGGCTTTCGCGCCCACCTTCCAGCCTTCCGGGTCATCCGCCGAGTGCACGTGGGTATGACGCAGCACCATCAATTGTGGACGCGGCACATCGGGGTTGTTGTCCAGCGCAGTCTGGAACTTGTTCTTCAGATCGAGGACTTCTTCGTCGCCCTTCATCAGCGGCGTGACCATCACGTTGCAACCGTTGGCAACGGCGAAGTTGTGCGAGTCCGGGTCGCGGGCGGCGATCCACATCGGCGGGTTCGGCTTCTGGATGGGTTTCGGCACGCTGGTGGAGGTGGGGAATTTCCAGATGTCGCCGTTGTGGGCGTAGTCGCCTTGCCACAGGGCGCGCACCACCGGGACCATTTCCCGCAGTGCCTGTCCACCGCTGGAGGCGGGCATGCCGCCGGCCATGCGGTCGAATTCCACCTGGTAGGCGCCACGTGCCAGGCCGACTTCCATTCGGCCGTTGCTGATCACGTCGAGCAACGCGCATTCACCGGCGACCCGCAGAGGGTGCCAGAACGGCGCGATGATGGTGCCGGCGCCCAGGTGAATGGTGGTGGTCTTGGCCGCGAGGTAGGCCAGCAGCGGCATCGGGCTCGGCGAGATGGTGTATTCCATCGCGTGGTGTTCGCCGATCCACACGGTGCTGAAACCACCGGCCTCGGCCATCAACGTCAGTTCGGTCAGGTCTTCGAACAGTTGACGGTGGCTGACGCTTTCGTCCCAGCGCTCCATGTGTACGAACAGGGAAAATTTCATGACGCTACCTCGAATCTCTTGTGGTCGGCCGGTCGCTTGCCGGCCTGTTTAAGTGCAATCGTGCGTGTCAGGCGAAGGCGGGCAGGGCGCCCATCTTGCCGTGGCAGTACACCAGCGGGCCGGTGTCCTGCTGAGGGACGATGAGGTTCTTCACCGCGCCGACCATGATCGCGTGGTCGCCGCCTTCGTATTCGCGCCACAGCTCACATTCGATGATAGCTGTCGCGTTGGCGAGGATCGGGTTGCCCAGTTCGCTCAGCGTCCACTCGATGCCCTGCGCCTTGTCCTTGCCTTTGCGGGCGAAGGCGTAGGCTTCGCTTTGCTGACCGCCGGACAGGACGTGAATGGCAAAGCGTTTGTTCTTGATCAGGACGGGATAGGAGTCGGAACTGTAGTTGGGGCAGAACAGCACCAGGGCCGGGTCCATCGACAGCGAGCTGAAGGCGCTGGCGGTGAGGCCGACGATCTGGCCGTCGTCATCAAGCGTGGTGATGACAGTGACACCGGACGGGAACGAGCCCATGACTTGTTTGTAGACGGCAGCATCGATCATTGGTCAATCCTCGAGTGCGGTGAAGCGGTTTTTATGTGTTTATGGGTCTGATGGTATACCGTAATACATCGATTGCAAGCGCTTTTTTGGTGAAACGATAAACGTGGTTCATCCGTCGTAAACTCAGCATTTACGGGGCTTTGCTCTAGCCGTGAGCGCTGGCTATCAGGGAGGATGCCGGATCAGATGCCGTCGTAAAGAGCGGATCAGTCTTGTGAAAATGTTGGAATACCATAATATGGTCTTCATCTGAGGGGTGGCCACGAAGCACCCCCGGTTTGGCTTCATACAACGATAAGAACAGACCCAATCGAGTTCATTTTTATGTCCCAGATGTCCCGGCAAGATCCGTTGATCGAGAATCACACGGTCGACTACGTCCCACTCGCGGAACGCCACGGGAAGGCCCGCGACCTGTTCACCCTTTGGTTCAGCACCAACATTGCGCCACTGCCCATCGTCACCGGCGCCATGGTGGTCCAGGCGTTTCATCTCGACCTGTTCTGGGGGCTGCTGGCGATTGCGCTGGGGCACATGATCGGCGGTGTGGTGATCGCCCTGGCGTCGGCGCAAGGCCCGCGCATGGGCATTCCGCAGATGGTGCAGAGCCGTGGTCAGTTCGGGCGTTACGGTGCGCTGTTGATCGTGTTCTTCGCAGCGATCATCTATATCGGCTTCTTCATTTCCAACATCGTGCTGGCCGGCAAGTCCATCGTCGGCATTGCGCCGTCGGTGCCGGCGCCGTTGAGCATTCTGATCGGCGCCCTCAGCGCCACGGTCATCGGCGTGATCGGCTACAACTTCATTCACACGCTCAACCGCATCGGCACCTGGGTGATGGGCAGCGCGCTGCTCGCCGGTTTCATCTACATCTTTGCCCATGAGTTGCCGGCGGACTTCTTTACCCGTGGCAGCTTCAACCTGTCCGGGTGGCTGGCGACGGTATCGCTGGGGATCATCTGGCAGATCAGTTTCTCGCCGTACGTCTCCGACTATTCCCGCTACTTGCCGGCGGACATCGGGATCGGCAGACCATTTATCGCGACTTATCTGGGCGCCACGCTGGGCACGATTCTGTCGTTCACCTTCGGCGCGGTGGCGGTTCTGGCGACCCCGGACGGCACCGAAGCGATGGCGGCGGTCAAGCAGTCCACCGGTTGGCTGGGGCCGATTCTGATGGTGCTGTTCCTGCTCAACATCATCAGCCACAACGCGCTGAATCTGTATGGCGCGGTGTTGTCGATCATCACCTCGATCCAGACCTTTGCCAGCCAATGGACGCCGAGCATCAAGGTGCGGGTGATCTTGTCGAGCGTGGTGCTGACGGGTTGCTGCGTGGTGGCGCTGGGTGCGTCGGCGGATTTCATTTCCGAGTTCATCGGGCTGATTCTCGCGTTGCTGCTGGTGCTGGTGCCGTGGGCGTCGATCAACCTGATCGACTTCTACCTGATCAAGCGCGGCAGTTACGACATCGCCTCGATCTTCCGCGCCGATGGTGGCATTTATGGGCGCTTCAACCTGCACGCGATCATTGCCTACTTCATCGGCATCATCGTGCAGCTGCCGTTCGCCAACACATCGTTGTATGTCGGGCCGTATGCCAATCTGGTGGAAGGCGCTGACCTGTCGTGGCTGGTCGGCCTGATCGTGACGTGCCCGCTGTATTACTGCCTGGCGACCCGCGGGCAGGCGCAGCAGAGCAGGGCGACGCGGTTGGGTTTTACCGACTGAGCGTTCGCTGGCTGTCCAAACAATGCCCGGCACATCGTCGGGCATTGTTGTTTCCGCATCCCGGCGGTCATGCAAATTGGCCATTTCGATCCCCTTTTGGCCAACCGGCTACTGTGCTGCGTCTACGCTGTCAGCAAGAATCGAAGCCACAACTAAATGCTGCACCTTCCTTGCCCATGGCTGATTTTGCCAGCCACTGCCGTGTACAGAACATAAAAACCATCGACTCACGCTGCATTCGGGGAAACACAACATGGTCACGATGAAACGCATTCTGGGCGCTACTGTTTTCGGGCTGACGCTGCTGGCCAGCGCCGTACAGGCCGAACAGCGCGAACTGCGGGTGTACAACTGGGCGGATTACATCCTGCCGTCGGTGCCCAAGGAGTTCGCCGCCAAAAGCAACATCAAAGTGACCTGGGACACCTTCGACACCAACGAATCCCTCGAAGCCAAATTGCTGACCGGCAACTCCGGCTATGACCTGGTGGTGCCGTCGAATCAGTTCCTCGATACCCAGATCAAGGCCGGTGTGTTCCAGAAACTCGACAAGTCCAAGCTGCCGAACTGGAGCCACCAGGACCCGGCGCTGCTCAAGTTGCTCGACGCCAACGACCCCGGCAATCAGTACGGCGTGCCCTACATGGTCGGCACGGTACTGATCGGTTTCAACCCGGCCAAGGTCAAGGCTGCGCTCGGTGAGAATGCGCCGGTGGACAGCTGGGATCTGGTGTTCAAGCCGGAGAACATGGAAAAGCTGAAATCCTGCGGCGTGGCAATGCTCGATTCGCCGTCGGAAATCCTGCCGCTGGCTCTGCACTACCTGGGCCTGGACCCGAACAGCCAGAACCCGGCCGACTATGAGAAAGCCAAGGACCTGATGCTCAAGGTTCGCCCTTACGTCACCTACTTCAACTCGGCCAAGTACATGACCGACATCGCCAACGGCGATATCTGCGTGGCCATCGGTTATTCCGGCAGCTTCTACCAGTTCGGCAACCGTGCCAAAGAGGCGGGCAATGGCGTGGTGGTCGACTGGCGCTTGCCGAAGGAAGGCGCGCCGATCTGGTTCGACACCTTCGCCATTCCGAAGAGCGCGAAGAACGTCGAAGAGGCCCACGAGTTCCTCAACACCTTGCTCGATCCGAAAGTCATCGCTTCGATCAGCGACTTCCTCGGCTACCCGAATGCCAACAAGGATTCGCTGCCGCTGATCAACAAGGAAATCACAGGCAACCCGAACCTGACGCCGACCAGCGAAGCGCTGAAGAAGCTGTACGTGGTGCAACCGTTGCCGCAGAAACTGGAGCGGGTGCGGACCCGGGTGTGGACCAGTATCAAGTCGGATAAATGAGCTCAAAGCCGAGGGAGCGAATCCGTTCGCTCCCTCGGCCGTTATTTCGCCTGACTTTCTTCGGGCGACTTGTCCTTCGTCAGCATCAGACTCAGCACCACCGACGCCAGAATCAGCCCGCCAACAATCGCCAGCGACCACTCCACCGGCATGTGAAACCACGGCATCACCGTCATCTTCCCGCCGATGAACACCAGCACCAGCGCCAGTCCGTACTTGAGCAGATGAAAACGGTCGGCCATGTCTGCCAGCAAAAAGTACAGCGCCCGTAGGCCCATGATCGCGAAGATGTTCGAGGTGAAAATGATGAACGGGTCGGTGGTCACCGCGAAAATCGCCGGGATGCTGTCGACCGCAAACATCAGGTCGCTGGCCTCGATCAGCACCAGCACCAGAAACATCGGCGTGGCCCAGCGCACACCGTTCTGCAGCACGAAAAACCGCTCGCCGTGAAAGCCGTTGGTGATCCGCAGATGTCCGCGCACCCAACGCAGCAGCGGGTTGTTATCGAGATCCGGTTGCTGCTCGGCGAACACCAGCATCTTGATCCCGGTGATGATCAGGAACACGCCGAACACATACAGCAGCCAAGTGAATTGCGACACCAGCCATACGCCGGCAAAAATCATCGCCGCGCGCATCACGATTGCCCCGAGCACGCCGTACAGCAGCACCCGGCGCTGCAACTCCGGCGGCACGGCAAAGTAGCTGAAGATCATCACGAAGACGAACATGTTGTCGATCGACAGCGACTGCTCGATCAAGTAACCGGTGAGAAATTCCAGGGTCTTGACCTTGGCGATTTCGGGGCCGAATTCGCCGTTCAGATACCACCAGAGCAATCCGGCGAAGGCCATCGCCAGCATGCACCAGGCGAACACCCAGGATGAGGCTTCACGTACCGAGACCCGATGCGCCTTGCGCCCACCGAAGACAAACAGGTCGACGGCCAGCATGGCGAGGACAAAAACGATGAAGGCGACCCACATCCAGGGTTCGCCGATGTTGATGGGGTGCATGCCGTTCTCCCTGTCTTTATGTTTTTCGGGGTAGACGGGGCCATGCTAGTAGGAGCTTTCCGACAAAGAAAAATCGTTTATTTCGTGGGTATTGTTCGTTATTAACGAAGTGTCTACCTTGGCAACGGGGTGACGGAAGGTATTTCAGTCTGTGCTTCTTTGCTAACCTCCCTTCGAGCCAGTCCATCATCCCTTGGGAGTCACGATCATCGAAACGCCAGATCCTCAAGCCGTCTGCAGCCCGATCACCAGCGCTGCCATATTCATTGTGGCGACCCTCAACGCCGATTCAGATGCAGCGGAAAAAGTCCGCGGCTGGTGCGCCGATGTCGCGGGGCTGACGCGCTCGGTCGGCAAGCGTGTCCCTTCGGGAAGCCTGTCCTGTGTTTGCGGGTTCTCTTCCAACGCCTGGGATCGTCTGTTCGGCAGTCCACGCCCGGCATCCTTGCACGACTTTCGCGAATTCGGCGTAGAAGGGCGACGCGCCGTTTCCACGCCGGGCGACTTGCTGCTGCACATTCGCGCCGATCAAATGGACCTGTGTTTCGAACTGGCGACGCAGTTGATGTCGGCGCTGGACGACGCTGTGACGGTGACCGACGAGGTGCAGGGTTTCCGCTATTTCGACATGCGCAGCATCATCGGTTTCGTCGACGGCACGGAGAATCCGGTCGGCCGCAAAGCCGAGCATTTCACCCTCGTGGGTGATGAAGATCAGACGTTCTGCGGCGGCAGTTACGTGCTGGTGCAGAAGTATCTGCACAACATGAAGGCCTGGAACGAATTGTCGGTCGAGGCGCAGGAACGGGTGATCGGGCGCACCAAACTGTCTGATATCGAGCTGGACGATTCGGTCAAGCCGAGCAACTCCCACAGCGCCTTGACGACCATCACCAAGGACGGCGAAGAGGTGAAGATCCTGCGCGACAACATGCCGTTCGGCCGACCTGGCGCAGGCGAGTTCGGCACTTATTTCATTGGTTATGCGCGTTCGCCGGAGCCGCTGGAGCAGATGCTGGAGAACATGTTTGTCGGCAAGCCACCCGGCAATTACGATCGACTGCTGGATTTCAGCACCGCCGTCACAGGCAGTCTGTTCTTTGTGCCTTCGGCGGATTTGCTGGAAGAACTGGCAGAACGTTAAGAAAAACCAGGACAGGTAGCCGAACTGACTTCGTTGTTTTTGAATTTTCAGTTCTGAAGTTGAATTGGGAAGGGGCTCGTCAACGATTAAATTTAGCTCTTATCGAAAGACTGCCCTTCACCCTGTGTTGAAAAGAACATTGGCCTGTTTAAAGCGGGCCAGTTGCTTTCACTTTAAATTCAACTCGTGATACTCGGTACTCAACGCCTTCTCCAAAGTCAATTTTGAAATCGGCCGTGCCTTCGATTGAGTTATTGGTGGTGTTTCGTTTGAACGTTACAGAACCTTTTCGAGCATGTGTAAACACACCGTCTGCAAGCAGTACTGCTGTGACGTCCACTGCTTGGAAACCACTCACCTTATAGGTGCCATCTGGGGTCTGTTCGTTGATAAGGATAGCTATTTGCTTCATTTTTTCCCCAGCGCCAGAGCGCCCCAACACACTAATAGTGTCTGGAATAAATTTCTCATACCAAAACTCCTCTGCCTTGAATTTATCAGTTCCGGAGGGGAGTGCAGGTTCAATGATTGCGGTGAAAGTTTGGTCGGCGGCGCTTGATTTTTGAGTGGCAGGCAGAGGCTTCAAGTTGTTATCAATGCCCAGCGCTTCATACAGTTTGTTTGTGGTCATGATTTTACGTTCCTTCGAAATCAAAGTGCGTGAAAGACAGTCTTGGGTATCAATGACCCAATCAATCGTCACGCTACGCTTGCGTTTTTCAAGGGGCAACTGTCAGAACTTACAGTTGTATAAGGCAGGAATGTGTGAGCGCGTACTTGATATTAGAGAAGCGGGGCCATTATTGACTTCATGGCGCCCGCTTCTCTAAGCGAAGTGCGTTAAGACTGCGAGAACCTATCGGGTTGCCAGCGCTGGCGTGCGTGGCGGTACCAGACGCTTGGATTGCCCCAAGCACGCCGTACAGCAGCACCCGGCGCTGCAACTCCGGCGGCACGGCGAAGTAGCTGAAAATCATCACGAAGACGAACATGTTATCGATCGACAGCGACTGCTCGATCAAATAACCGGTGAGGAATTCCAGGGTCTTGACCTTGGCGATTTCGGGGCCGAATTCGCCGTTCAGATTTGTCGACGGCACGGAAAATCCGGTCGGCCGCAAAGCCGAGCATTTCACCCTCGTGGGTGATGAAGATCAGACGTTCAGCGGCGGCAGTTACGTGCTGGTGCAGAAGTACCTGCACAACATGAAGGCGTGGAACGAACTGTCAGTCGAAGCACAGGAGCGGGTGATCGGTCGCACCAAACTGTCCGATATCGAGCTCGATGATTCGGTCAAACCGAGCAACTCCCACAGCGCGCTGACGACCATCACCAAGGACGGCGAAGAGGTTAAAATCCTGCGCGACAACATGCCGTTCGGCCGACCTGGCGCAGGCGAGTTCGGCACTTATTTCATTGGTTATGCGCGTTCGCCGGAGCCGCTGGAGCAGATGCTGGAGAACATGTTTGTCGGCAAGCCACCCGGCAATTACGACCGGTTGCTGGACTTCAGCACGGCGGTCACTGGCAGCCTTTTCTTTGTGCCTTCGGCGGATTTGCTGGAAGAACTGGCAGAACCATAGAAAAGCGGCGGGATCAATTGATCCCGCCCTTTTATGTCCCTCTTCAGGTTCTGCACCGGACTGCTAAACACCAAAGTTTTTATTCAATGGTTGGTTGTTTGGCAGTGTGCTTATTCAAATGGGCCTGTTGCATCTAGATAGAGCTTTCCTTTCAACTCGTAATCGAGTTCGTCTGTTTTTATAGAGAATTCAAAGGTCGCTTCAATCCTCTGGTTGGCGTCGTCGCGGGTGAATTTTATGAAGCCACTCCTTGCGCTGTAACCGTTGGGGTAGTGTCCAGCATAGGCGTGGGGGAAGTCCATGTCGGAGTTTTTGAAAGGATATTCACCAGGCGGCAAGCGTTTTGGAAGAATAATTGAAATCTGATCCTCTGGAAAACCATCTGGTCTTTTTCTATATCCCAGGAGACTGTGGCTGTCTGGGGTCAGGCTTGCGTAAATGTATCGCTCCGCAATAAATTCAGTACCAAGACCCGGGTGCCTCGGTGCAATACTTACCCGGAATATGGAAGCTTCTTTTTCCTCATTGGAGATGACAGTTATAGCTTCATTGTTGCCGTCTAAACCTAGCGCAGCTTTGATTTCTGGCGGGAATTTATCGATTTCCATAACCATTGTCCTTCATCGAATTGGTAGTTTGGCAAACGCAATTGTGAGTTCTGCCGCTCTTGCAATTCGAATCTAGTTGTCATTTTTTTTATTTACAACTGTCAGAGTTGACAGTTGATTAAAAGTTGAAGGCGTGGGTTGGTGTCTGGAAATATGTGCCGCGAACAGGCTCACGGCACACGTTTAAAGCGCGGACTCACAGGGTGAGAGTCAATCAACGCTCGCTGGAAAGTGCTGGTGTACGTGGGGGAACCCGACGCTTCGACCCGGTGGCTTCAAACGCCGCCGCCAGTCGCAGCAGCGTCGAGTCGTCATAGGCCCGCCCGGCAAACGTCAACCCCACCGGCATGCCGATGTCGGCCATCACGCCCATCGGCACGGTGACGGTCGGCACGCCGAGGTGGCGGATCGCGAGGTTGCCGTTGGCGACCCAGATGCCGTTGCTCCAGGCGATGTCCGCCGAGGCCGGGTTGACGTCGGCGTCGGCCGGACCCACGTCGGCGTTGGTTGGGAACAGCACGGCGTCGAGGCCGAGGCGATCCATCCAGTCTTCGAGGTCGAGCTTGCGGGTTTTCTCCAGACCGCGCAGGCCGTCCGGCAGGGTCGGGATCTGATCCCATGGTGTGATGCCGCGCTGGGCCATGCGCACGTATTCGTCCATGCCGGCAGCGAGGTCGCCTTCACGGTTGGGCAGGGTGCCCGGGTCGTGGGGGAAGATTTTCGGGCCGTCGACGTCCGCCAGACGGTTGAGTTTCGGATCGCCGTTGGCACGCAGGAAATCATCGAAGGCCCAGGCCGACAGGTCCCACAGTTCGTGATGCATGAACTCCTTGGAGACGATGCCGCGATTGAACACGGTCGGTGCGCCCGGACGGTCGCCCTCGCAGTTGGAAACCAGCGGGAAATCCACTTCGATAACTTCTGCACCGGCGGCTTCGAGGGCCTGGTGGGCCTGTTTCCACAGATCGATCACCGAGGCGCGGGTGTTGATGCGTTGTCCGGTCGGGCCGCCAATGCCCGGCTCGTCGCTGGTGCCCGCCTCGGGGTCGGCGTTGATGTACATGCGCGGAACGCCCAGGCGTTTGCCGGCCAGTGCATCGCTCTTCACTGCCAGATCGAGATAGGACGCCGGGCGCACCGAGGCCACGCTCGGGATCGGCACCCACGGTTGCAGACGCCACAGGTCGCCACGGGTGTCGCTGTCTTCGGCGACCACCACGTCGAGCACTTCCAGCAGGTCGGCCATGGTGCGGGCGTAGGGCACCACCACGTCCATGGTCGGCGTCAGCGGCCAGTTGCCGCGTACCGAGATCACGCCGCGCGACGGCGTGTAGGCGCACAGCCCGTTGTTCGAGGCAGGGCCGCGACCGCTCGACCAAGTTTCTTCCGCCAGACCGAATGCCGAGAAGCTCGCAGCGGTGGCGGTGCCGGCACCGTTCGATGAGCCGGAAGCAAACGGTGCAGTCAGATAATCAGCGTTATACGGGCTTTCGGCACGGCCATAGACGCCGCGCTGCATCCCGCCATTGGCCATCGGCGGCATGTTGGTCTTGCCCAGGCAGATCGCACCGCCCGCACGCAGGCGCTCGATGGTGAACGCATCGCGCTGTGCCACCAGATCGGCGAAGGCCGGGCTGCCGGACGCGGCGGTCAGGCCTTTGACCAGATAGCTGTCCTTGGCGGTGTAGGGGATGCCGTCCAGCGGACCGAGGGTTTCGCCCTTGGCACGACGGGCGTCCGAGGCTTGCGCTTCTTTCAGTGCGTCGGGGTTACGCACGATCACCGCGTTCAGCGCAGTGGCGGTGTCAGGGCCGTCATAGGCGTCGATGCGCGCCAGATAGGCCTGCACCAACTCGACCGCCGTGGTCTGGCCGGACTCGAGCGCCGCGCGCAATTGGGCAATGGAAACTTCAGTGACTTCGATCATGCTGTTACCGCCGACAGGTTCGCTAAAGGGTGGTTGATCATTGTTATCGTCGAAAGATGTCAAAGGTTCTTGATGGGCGAAACTCTACCCTGAAATTTGCCCAATGGCATGCACAAAGTCGATAAATATCGGTTAATTTCATCGGAAAAACTCTCCTGGCGTCTCGCCGAACTGTTGGCGAAACGCCGCAATAAAGGCCGATGTCGAGTCATAACCACAGGCCAAAGCCACGTCGGTGACGCGTTCGCCGCGTTCCAGCGGCGTCAGCGCACCCAGCAGACGCAGGCGCTGGCGCCAGGTGCGGAAGGTCAAACCGGTGTCGCGCAGGAACAGCCGAGTCAGAGTTTTCTCGGTCACGCCGAATTTTTCGCTCCAGTGCGCCAGGGTGGTCTGCTGTTCCGGATGTTGCTCCAGACTCTGATAGATCTGGCGCAAGCGACTGTCCTGCGGCAGTGGCAGCATCAGGTCGATGGGCGGCGCCTCGGCCAGTTGATCGAGGATCACCTGGGCCAGGCGCCCGTGCGGGCCGCTCTGGTCATATTCGACAGGTATCTGACTGAAGGCCCGAATCAGCTCACGCAAAAGATCACTGACGCCGAGCACATGACAACGCTCCGGCGCCCAGCTGGCGACGCTGCAATCGATGTACAGGCTGCGCATTTCGGTGTGCGGCGAACTGAACACCCGATGCGGCACGCCCGCCGGAATCCACACCGCCCGCTCCGGCGGCGCAACGAAACGACCGACGGCAGTCTGCACTTCGAGCACACCCTGAATCGCGTAGGACAACTGCACCCACGGATGGCTGTGGCGGCGGGTGAGCGCACGATTGGGCAGCGATTCGGTGCGTCCGTACAGCGGACGCGGCAGGCTGGGCAGCCCGGGAATGCTGCGTCTGACGCTCTTGTCGTGTCCTTTTGGCGGCATCTGTGGGTACTTCGGCGTTAGTCGGTAATTTCCAGTCACGTTAGAGTCGCTTCCACGTACTGGCAACCCCCGGATGAGCAAACCATGACGCGCCCACGATTTTTGCCCGACAACTTCACCCTGACCCTGATCGGCGTGGTGCTGCTGGCCAGCTTCCTGCCCGCCAGCGGTCAGGTCGCGACCGGTTTCGGCTGGCTGACCAACATCGCCATTGCGCTGCTTTTTTTCCTGCACGGCGCCAAGCTGTCGCGCGAATCGATCATCGCCGGCGCCGGCCACTGGCGCCTGCATTTGCTGGTGTTCGGCCTGACCTTTGTCCTGTTCCCGCTACTGGGTCTTGCGCTCAAGCCGCTGCTGTCGCCGCTGATCGGTGATCAGCTGTACATGGGCATGCTTTACCTGTGTGCGTTGCCGGCCACGGTGCAGTCGGCGATTGCCTTTACTTCGCTGGCGCGGGGCAATATTCCGGCGGCGATCTGCAGTGCGGCGGCGTCCAGCCTGTTCGGGATTTTCCTCACGCCGCTGTTGGTGACGCTGCTGCTCAACGTCCACGGCGACGGCGGCTCGACCCTCGACGCAATCGTGAAAATCAGCGTGCAATTGCTGCTGCCGTTCATTGCCGGCCAGATTGCCCGTCGCTGGATCGGCGCCTGGGTCGGTCGCAACAAGAACTGGCTGAAATTCGTCGATCAGGGCTCGATTCTGCTGGTGGTCTACGGCGCGTTCAGCGAGGCAGTGAACGAGGGCATCTGGCACCAGATTCCGGTGATCGACCTGCTGGGGCTGGTGGTGGTGTGCTGCATCCTGCTGGCGCTGGTGCTGCTGGCGTCCACGCTGCTGGGCAGGGCGTTCGGTTTCAGTCTGGAGGATCGCATCACCATTCTGTTCTGCGGTTCGAAAAAGAGCCTGGCCACTGGCGTGCCGATGGCGCAGGTGTTGTTCGCCGGCAGCACGATTGGCGTGTTGATTCTGCCGCTGATGCTGTTCCATCAAATTCAACTGATGGTCTGCGCGGTGCTGGCGCAGCGATATGCGAAGCGGCAGGAATCGGTGCCTGAACTGATGGCGCAGGTTGATCCTTGATCCTCATCGAGCGGGCCAGCGGTTATGCAGGAACTCCTGCAAAAACTCGGTGAAGGCCTTGACCTTGGAAGTCATGGCGGCGCGCTCCTGCACGCAGGCGTAGATCTCGAGCGGTGCGGCGCTGGCAAAGGTCGAGCCGCCGCCCGGTTCGAATAAAGAGACCAGTGACCACTTTCCAGATAGGGCGCTGCAACGAATTCCGCCAGTCGGGTGACCCCGGCACCATGAGCAGCCATTTGCGCCAAGGCGTCGATATCGTCGCTGATGGCGGTCGCATTGATCGCAGCCTCAAAGCGCTGACCCTGCTCAACGAACCACCAGCGCAGTAACCGTCCGTCCAGCGGATAGCGGAACGCCAGACAGGCGTGCTGTTGAAGATCCGCCGGAGTAGAAGGACGACCGGCCTTTTGCAGGTAGTCAGGGCTGGCGCAAATCATGAACGGCACCGTCGCAACCTTGCGCGCGATGATGCCGTCTTCCAGTTGCGGCTCGATGCGCAGACTCAGGTCGATACCTTCGTGGAGGTGGTTGATTTTGCGGTCGGTGGTCGAGAGCTCAAGCGTCAACTGCGGGTAGCGTTCGGCGAAACCGGCAATGACCGGGGCCAATACATGGCGCCCGAACCCGGCGGTGGAGGCGATACTCAAGTGTCCCTGGAGTTGCGTCTGCGCGTGGCTGATGGCGCTCTGCGCGGACTCCAGATCGAGCGCGATACGTTTTACTTTCTCGAAATATACCGAACCGCTCTCCGTCAGCGCCATGCTGCGGGTGGTGCGTTGCAGCAGGCGTGTGTCGAGGTGATTTTCAAGGCGACCAAGGGTCTGACTGACGGCGGCGGCACTCACCCCGAGGGTTTTGGCGGCGCCGACAATCGATCCCGCCTCAACGACTTTGATAAAACAATCGATTGCACCCAAGAGGTTCATGCGTGGATCCCGGCGAGGACGAATTAATAAGATTTTGTTTATAAAGTGCTCACGGCGATCAGTCTAGTTTCGGCTTGGCAGACTTGTTAGGGTGCTCGGCGACTATCCACTTCGGTCAACAAGGACTGACATGAATCAGAGACTATCCCCAAGAACCACGGCGTTCAGCCCGCGCAAGCTGTCTGCCCGTGCCATGCCGTACGTATTTGCGTTGTACATGGCGACAATCATGGCGTTTCTGATGCCGCTGGTGATCACCGCCTCCAATTTCGGAATTGATGCCGATTACCTTAGCAATGCGCTGCACGCCTACAAACTGGCGATGCCCGTGGCATTTCTGTGCATTCTCGTGGTCCGGCCGATTGTGGTGAAACTGGTCGCACTGACCGTCCACCCGCACGCCTGATTTGGAGGCACGCTACAAGGCCCCGGAGTATTTCACCGCCGCCGCAGCTCGCGACGGCACGTTGAGCACCCGCAACAACGACGACACATGAATCCGCACCGTGAACGGCGAAATATCCAGTTCGCGGGCGATTTCCTTGTTGGTCTTGCCTTGGGCGATCAGCCGCAGCACATCCTGCTGACGCGGGGTGAGGGCGGTGCCGGAGTCCAGCGGCAGCAGGCCGGACGGGGCGAATTTCACCAGAACCTCACCTTCACGAATCGCCTGGATCGCCTGACCGATCTCATCCGGGGCGATGTTCTTGCCGATAAAACCATCGATGCCGGCCGCCATGACTTCGCCGATCAGCGCCTCGTCATCGACCATCGACACCACAATCAGCGTGGTTCGCGGCAAACGCCGGCGCAGTTCCGCGAGCTGGCTGACACAGGTCAGGCCGGGGAAGCGCAGGTCGAGGATCAAGGTGTCAGGCTCATCGCTCGCCGGCAGCAGGGCGAGCACTGTGTCGAGGTCGCCGGCTTCTTCGATCAGGGCTTCGGGCAGCAGACGCTGGACGGTGCGCAGCAGCGCTTCGCGAAACAACGGGTGATCGTCGGCTATGATGATTCGGCACGCCATGGCGCAACCCTCCCTGGGTCTGCATTGCTCATGGCATGCACCTTAGCATCGGGCGAAGGCATTGCCTGTTGATTCGTGCGTTTATGACGACTGCTGCACAAGGACGTTCCCCCATGAAGTTCGAAAAGAACACCGAGCTCGACCAGGCCAATCTGCGCATCATCATCGCCAGCATTGCGCTGGTTTACATGGGCGTGCTTGGTTTCCTGCCGGGCCAGCGCTTCGATACTTACCTGCCGGTGGTCACCTACATTTCCCTGTTTCTGCTGGCCTCCGTCGTGCTGCGCCAGGCGATTGTGCGCTGGCCGGGGCATTATCCGGCGCGGCGGATTTTCGGCATGCTCCACGATTACACCGGCACCAGTTTCGGGCTGGTGGTCGGCGGCGAGGCGGCGTTGCCCATCTATGCCGTCATGGTCTGGGTCAATCTCGGCAACGGCATGCGCTACGGCTCGCGCTACCTGGCGATCGCCACGGTGCTGGCGTTGCTGGCGCTGCTGGCGGTCTATCGGTTGACCCCGTATTGGCAGGCGCAACCGTTCATGGTGTTGATGCTGATGATCACCAGCACGGTGATTCCGGTGTATGCGCACCTGCTGCTGGAGCGCACGCGCAAGGCGTCCGAAGAGGCGGTCGCCGCCAACCTTGAAAAATCACGGTTCCTGGCTCAGGCCAGTCATGACCTGCGTCAGCCGATCCACTCCATCGGGTTGTTTACCGCGTGCCTGCGTGAGTCGCGGCTGGGCGAAGAGGAGCGGCGGCTGGTGGACAGCATCGACCGTTCGCTGCTCAACGTGTCGCAGTTGTTTCGTTCGATTCTTGATCTCTACACCCTCGACAACGGGCGGATTCTGCCGCGCTTGCAGACGCTTGAGCTGGGCGAATGGCTGGCGGATCTGATCCGTCAGAACGCCGAAGCCGCACGCTGGGCGGGTGTGGAGTTGCGTCTGCGACCTTGTGAACACTGGGTACGTACCGATCCGGCGTTGCTGGCGACCATGGTCCAGAACGTGCTCTCCAATTGCTTCAAATACGGTGCGCACCGACCGGTGTTGATCGGTGTGCGCAAGCACGGCGCGGGGTTGGCCATCGCGATCTATGACCGGGGCAGCGGCATCGCCGAAGAGCATTTGCCCAAGGTGTTCGAGGAGTTTTATCGGGTTCGCCAGTTGCGCGACAAGGACGTCGAAGGTGTGGGCCTGGGGCTGTCGATTGTTCGGCGTCTGGGGCAATTGATAGGTGTTGATGTCGCGATCCGCTCACGGCTGGGGCATGGCACGGCGGTGACCTTGCATGGACTGCCGCTGGCGCCGCCGCAGGTGCCGGTCAATCGTGAAGAGGCTCGGCAAATCGGTTTGCTGACGGGGTTGAAGGTGTGTCTGGTGGAGGATGATCGCAACGTTCTGCTGGCGACCTCGGCGTTGCTCGAGCGTTGGGGCTGCGTTGTGCAGGCCGAGCTGAGCGGGCAGGGCCTGGTCACGGACTGCGACATCATCGTTGCCGACTATGACCTCGGTGCGCACAGCACCGGCATCGAGTGCATCGATGAGGTTCGCCGTCAGCGCGGTTATGCGGTGCCGGCCATGATCATCACCGGGCATGACATTGAAAAAATCCAGGCGGCCCTGCATGACCGGCAGATCGCCATTCTGTCCAAGCCGGTACGCCCGGCCGAGCTGCGCGCGACCTTGCGTGCGCTGCGCGACCGGCAGACCGAAGGGGTCAGCGCTTACACAGATAGTCCTGCGTGATGGTGGTTTGCAGGCAGTTGTACTGGCCCATGGTGCGGCAGATGTTTTTCTCCGAGCCTGATACTTCGGCGCTCTTGTAGCCCCAGACCTTGCAACGGCCTTCTGCCGCGGCCAACCCTTGAGCGGCGGAGGTTTGCCCGCTTTCGAACTGGCCCAGTTCATAGGAGACCTGGACAACGCCGTCGGTCTTGCTGCCGCCGGTGGCTTCCCATTGCTTGGGGGTGGCGCAGCCGGTGAGAACGACGGCCGCGAGGCTGAGGGTGGCGATGAGTGTTTTCATGGTCGAACGAAATCCTTTACCGGATGAGAAGAGGCGTTGAACGGTTTTCCTGCGCCGGATTACTGGTACGGAATCGGCGACGCGCCTTTGGGCAGGCAGGACAGCGGAGGCGTCATGATGCCCATGCTCGCCACCGCGATGATTGCGCCGCTGGGCAACTCGCAGTTGTATTCGCCGGCGGCGGTGTAGGCGGTGTAGTAGGTCAGCGTGCTGTCGTTGCGGATGTTGCCGATCTTGGTGACCGGTTGGCCGATGACGGTCTGGGCGCGTTCGCGCATGCTGTCTTCGGTGGGTTTGGCGGTCTGGCAACCGCTGGCGCCGAGGAGCAGGGCACCGAGAACTGTAATCTTGGCGAGGCTGAGCTGAAGTTTCATGGTGTTTCTTCCTTGGTGTTGTTGTTTTTCCAGGCACAACGATCCCGCGCACTGCACAGCGGCAATGTTGGGGAGCGTCGGGGGTTGCGAGGGAATATAACGCCAGGGAACGGGGTGGTCGATTAGCACAAATGTGCTAGTGCGGCGCAACCAGCGGTGGGCTGATTGCGCCGATAGCGGTTATTGAGGGCTGTTGAACTGATCCGAATAGCTGCCGCTCATGAGGGCGGAAGCGACCTGGTCGGAGCCGACGCCTGCGCGGGAGTAGGCGAGTCGACTGGCACCGACCTTGTCTGCGCCATCGGCGGCGACTGCGCCTGCGCCGACGTGATCCGCACCGTCAGAAGCAACGGCTTCGGCGCCGACGTGATCGGAGCCGTCAGAAGCAACAGCGCCAGCGCCGACGTGATCCGCACCGTCAGAAGCAACGGCTCCGGCGCCGACGTGATCGGAACCGTCAGAAGCAACGGCACCGACGCCGACGTGATCGGAACCGTCAGAGGCAACGGCGCCAGCGCCAACGTGATCGGAACCGTCAGAAGCAACGGCACCGACGCCAACGTGATCGGAACCGTCAGAAGCAACGGCGCCAGCGCCAACGTGATCGGAGCCGTCGGAGGCAACTGCTCCGGCGCCGACGTGGTCCGCGCCGTCAGAAGCTACCGCGCCAGCACCGACATGATCGGAGCCGTCAGAGGCAACGGCGCCGGCGCCAACATGATCCGAACCATCAGAAGCAACCGCTCCCGCCCCCACATGATCCGCCCCATCCGACGCCAATGCCTGCGCCTGCGCAGCCCAGACACTGGGCATTGCCACTGTTGCCGCAACTGCCAGGACGAGGCCCGGCCAAAGCGTGTGCTTCATGATTTTCTCCACGCCCCATCAGCCACACAGCAACCGAGCGTTACCCGTCATTCGTTGCTAGACGGAAGGCTCGTCGGCCCGGGGTCAACCAGATTGGTGAATGGCACGGGGGCACCGGAGGGTGCACAGGTGTCGACGGTTTACAGGAAATCTGGACAGCGAACTGAAAAGTATAGTTCGCCCTTGGCGGGAGGCAGGCTGAAGGGTCGTGAAGGCGATAGTCGGTTAGCTTCCTTGCAGGCCTGCGCTAGAAAACAATCAGTCTAAAAACCGCGTAGCGCAATGCAGTGTGTTTGCTAGGCTCAAGAATGTAGGCGAAGACGCAGACTGATGCGCAAGCGGATAGCGAGGAAGCGTTGGGCGCGTTTCGAAGGGTATACGGTTAGAAAGAACCCCGCGCTGGGTTCCAGCCCTTATGCCGTGTGAAGCAGCAGAGCACATTGCCTGTACTGTGGGAGTCCTGAGAAACCTCGTAAGCCAGAGACCAGCACTGGCCGCCTACTCAAACACCAAAGCCCGCCTTGTGCGGGCTTTGACGTTTTCGGGCTTTAGATGCTGGCCAGCGCCTGCGCCAGATCGGCACGCAGGTCTTCGATGTCCTCGACGCCCACCGACAGACGCACCAGGCTGTCACCGATGCCGAGTTTGGCACGGGTTTCGGCCGGAATGGTCGCGTGAGTCATGATTGCCGGGTGCTCGATCAGGCTTTCCACACCGCCAAGGCTTTCGGCCAGGGCGAAGATCTGCACGTTCTCCAGGAAGCGCCGGGCGCCGGCCAGATCACTGTTCAGATCCAGGGAAATCATCCCGCCGAACCCACGCATCTGACGCTTGGCCAGTTCGTGCTGCGGATGGGATTCCAGACCCGGGTAGTAGACGCGTTTGACCTGCGGCTGTTGCTCCAGCCAGCGCGCCAGATCCAGCGCATTGCTGCAATGACGCTCCATACGCAGCGCCAGCGTCTTCACGCCACGCAGGGTGAGGAACGCGTCGAACGGGCCGGAGATGGCACCGACTGCGTTCTGCAGAAAGCCCAGACGCTCGGCCAGCGCAGGATTGTCGCCAACCACGGCAATCCCCCCGATCACGTCGGAGTGACCGTTCAGGTATTTGGTGGTCGAGTGCAGCACGATGTCGAAACCCAGTTCCAGCGGACGCTGGATCCACGGGCTGGCGAAGGTGTTGTCGGCCACGCAGATGATCCCGCGCGCCTTGCAGATACGGGCGATGGCGGCGAGGTCGGACAGACCCAGCAGCGGGTTGGTCGGGCTCTCCACGATCACCATGCGCGTGTCGTCCTGCAACGACGCTTCGAACGCCGACAGATCCGCCAGATCGACGAAGCTGAAACGATGCCCGGCACTGCGCTGACGCACCTTGTCGAAGAGACGGAACGTGCCGCCGTACAGGTCATTGCCGGACACGATGTGCGAGCCGGCGTCGATCAGTTCGAGCACGGTGGAAATCGTCGCCAGCCCGGACGCGAAGGCGAACGCCTGGGTGCCGCCCTCCAGATCCGCCACGCAGCGCTCCAGGGCAAAGCGCGTCGGGTTGTGCGAGCGGCCGTAGTCAAACCCCTTGTGCACGCCGGGGCTGTCTTGCAGGTACGTGGAGTTGGCGTAGATCGGCGGCATCAGCGCGCCGGTGGTCGGGTCCGGCGTTTGCCCGGCGTGGATCACGCGGGTGGCGAAGCCTTGTTGACGGGCGTTCTTGTCGTGCTGGCTCATGCCAGGGATCTCCGTAATTGATTGAGCATGTCGACGCGGGTGATCAGGCCATGGAAGCCTGAAGCGTCGGCGATGATGGCCACCAGACCGCTGCTGAGTACGGCTTCCAGTTCAGCCAGCGTCGCGCCGGGGGCGAGGGTTTGCAACTTGTCGGTCATCGCGCTGGCGACGGGTTTGCTGAAGAGCGAGGCGTCTTCGTGCACACGCACCAGAATGTCCGATTCGTCGATCACGCCGACCAGTTGCTTACCATCCACCAGCACCGGCAGTTGCGAAACATCGGCCAGGCGCATGCGTTGGAACGCGGTCATCAGCGTATCGTCCGGGCCGACGCTGACAACTTTGCCGTCCTCGAAGCGTCGGGCGATCAGGTCGCGCAGGTCGCCGTAGCGTTTGCGCTGCAGCAGGCCCTGATCGGTCATCCACTGGTCGTTGTAGACCTTCGACAGATATCGGGTGCCGGTGTCGCAGACGAAGCTGACCACGCGCTTCGGCTCGGTCTGTTCGCGGCAGTAGCGCAGCGCGGCAGCGAGCAGGGTGCCGGTGGACGAACCACCGAGAATGCCTTCGGCTTTCAGCAGCTGGCGCGCGTGATCGAAGCTTTCCTCGTCGCTGATCGAGTAGGCGTTGCGCACGCTCGACAGGTCGGTGATCGACGGAATGAAGTCCTCACCGATGCCTTCCACCGCCCACGAACCTGCGGTGCCGAGATGCTTGCTGCGGCTGTATTCAGCCATCACCGAACCGACCGGATCGGCCAGGACCATTTCCAGATCCGGTTGCACGCGCTTGAAGAAGCGGGTCAGGCCGGTCAGCGTGCCGGCCGAGCCAACGCCAACCACGATCGCGTCCAGGTCATGCTCGGTCTGGGCCCAGATTTCCGGCCCGGTGCTGCACTCGTGGGCCAGCGGGTTGGCCGGGTTGTTGAACTGGTCGGCGAAGAACGCGCCGGGAATGTCCTTGGCCAGACGCGCGGCGACATCCTGGTAATACTCGGGATGACCCTTGCCGACATCGGAGCGGGTGATGTGCACTTCGGCGCCCATGGCTTTGAGATGCAGGACTTTTTCGGTGGACATTTTGTCCGGCACCACCAGCACGACGCGGTAGCCCTTGGCGCGGCCGACCAGAGCCAGGCCCAGACCGGTGTTGCCGGCGGTGGCTTCGACGATCGTGCCGCCGGGTTGCAGGCGACCATCGCGCTCAGCGGCGTCGATCATGGCCAGACCGATGCGGTCCTTGATCGAACCGCCGGGGTTTTGTGATTCGAGTTTGAGAAACAGGGTGCAGGGACCGGTATCGAAGCGGGTGACTTGTACCAGCGGCGTATTGCCGATCAGCCCAAGTACGGCAGGGCGTGAATCCTTTGACATCTCTTCACCTCTTTGTGGTGTTGATCGCGTTCCATTCGCGGGGAAAAAGCTCGCGTGCAACATAGGCTCTGACCTGCGCTGTCGCAACCTTTAAAAAGCCGGAAATACTGCCATTTCGATCTAACGATAGAACGAAATCGGAGAGGTGAAGGAAGTGATTTGCAGGGGTTTATACGCAGGCGTCATCGAGTATTGAAAGGGCGTCTTCAGCGTCATGAAGCGCTTGATCCGATAGTAAAAATCTTGCAGCGAAAAATGCTGATTGATTGCTCGTCAGAACCAGTCTCCGGTGCCGGGCAGATTTTTTCTCAGCGACTTACCGGGTATGCAGCGTTTGCAATCCCGAGCGACACACGATTAATATACGATCCATATACACTTCGTATCGGATATTGCCATGGGCATCGTAAAGATTTCAGAGGACATGCACGAGAATCTGCGCATCTCCAGCAACGCACTCAGCCGCTCGATCAACGCGCAGGCCGAGCACTGGATGCGCATCGGCATGCTCGCCGAGTTGTATCCCGATCTTGATCACCACGCCATTTGCCGGTTGCTGATTCGCGCCGAGCAGTCGGGCGGTCTGGATCTGCAGCAAGTCTGCGCACTGGCGGATGCCGCGCAGAACGCCTCGGCCAAAGAGGCGGTAAAGGCATGAGAAACCCGATCAAGATCAACACCCAAGCCGAAATCGCTCAATCCCGCGAGGCCGGCAGACTGGCCGCCGAGGTGCTGGCGATGCTGGTGCCGCACGTCAAGGCTGGCGTGACGACCGATCAACTCGACCAGTTGTGCAACGACTACATCGTCAATGTGCAGAAAGCCATTCCGGCCAACGTCGGTTACCACGGCTTCCCGAAAACCGTCTGCGCGTCGGTCAACGAAGTGGTGTGTCACGGCATTCCGTCGAAGCGCGTGCTGAAGGACGGCGACATCGTCAACCTCGACATCGCGGTGATCAAGGACGGCTGGTTCGGCGACACCAGCCGCATGTACGTAGTGGGCGAACCGACGCCCGAGGCGCGACATCTGATCAAGACCACTTACGACGCCATGTGCGCGGGCATCCGCGTGGTGCGTCCGGGCGCTACGTTGGGTGACATCGGTCATGCGATCCAGACGCTGGCGGAGAAAGAAGGGTTCAGCGTGGTGCGTGAGTACTGCGGGCACGGGATCGGCAAGGTTTATCACGATGAACCGCAGGTGCTGCATTACGGTTATCCGGAGCAGGGCATGAAGCTGAAGGCGGGGATGATCTTTACCATTGAGCCGATGCTCAATGCCGGCAAGCGGCATGTGAAGAGTCTGGCGGATGGCTGGACGGTTGTGACCAAGGACCAATCGTTGTCTGCGCAGTGGGAGCACATGGTGGCGGTGACGGAGGATGGGTTTGAGGTGTTGACGGCTTGGCCTGACGAAATTGAGGGTTTTGCGCCGATCAGATAGTCCGAGTCGCCTTCTGGCCCTCACCCCAGCCCTCTCCCGGAGGGAGAGGGAGCCGATTGGGGAATATTGGAGAATTACGCCGACCTGAAAACTCCGCAGTGAATCCATAATCGCCGCTGACCAGAATGCTGTGCCAAATCCACAATCGACTCGGTTTTTCAGGTCGATGTACAGCGCAAGACACCCCGGTCGGCTCCCTCTCCCTCCGGGAGAGGGCTGGGGTGAGGGCGGGCAGGCGACTCGGTGTTAATGAGCCCCCGCCGCTTTGTTCAAATCGCTCTCCGCCCACTCCGTATAAACACAAGCATCCGCCGTCGCCCAACGCACCCGAACCGGATCCCCAGCCTTCAACGGCATCCCCGCCGCCGACAATGCCTTCACCGTCATCGCAGTCCCGCCCGACGTCACCACACTGCACGTCTGGCTCTCACCCAGAAACAACACCTCGACCACCTTCGCCGAAACCTCGTTCCAGCCCGCCGCCAGCGGTTCATCGATCGCTTGCTGCACACTCAACGCCAACGCCTTTTCCGGCCGCACCATCAGCAGCACATCCTGCCCGGTCTGCAATCCAGCGGTCAGGCGAATCGACAGCGACTGCCCCTCAAAACTCGCCGCCGCATTGCCCTGCGCCTTGAGCTTGAGAAAGTTCGAGTTACCCAGAAACGACGCCACAAACGCATTCGGCGGATTCTGATAGAGGTCATAACCGCTGGCGAGCCCGACAATCTTGCCGTGACTGAAAATCGCGATGCGCTGGGACAGGCGCATGGCTTCTTCCTGGTCGTGGGTCACGTAGACGATGGTGATGCCGAGGCGACGGTGCAACTGGCGCAATTCATCCTGCAGGTCTTCACGCAGTTTCTTGTCCAGCGCCCCGAGCGGTTCGTCCATCAGCAGAATACGTGGCTCGTAAACCAGCGCCCGTGCAATGGCGACCCGTTGCTGCTGGCCGCCGGACAGTTGCGAAGGACGACGATGGGCGAACTGTTCCAGCTGCACCAGTTTCAACATCGCATCGACGCGTTTATCACGCTCGGCCGCAGCAAGTTTGCGGATCGCCAGCGGGAACGCGATGTTGTCGCGTACCGATAGATGCGGGAACAGCGAATAACGCTGGAACACCATGCCGATGTCGCGCTTGTGCGGCGGCACGTTCACCAGCGACTGGCCGTTGACCAGGATCTCGCCGCTGCTCGGGGTTTCGAAGCCGGCGAGCATCGACAGCGTGGTGCTTTTGCCCGAGCCGCTGGAGCCGAGGAAAGTCAGGAATTCGCCGTCCTTGATGTCCAGCGAGATGTTGTCCACGGCCGCGAAATCGCCGTAGTGCTTGTTCAGGTTGCGCAGGCTGACCAGGGGTTTGTCGTTCTGCTGGGATGCGTCTTTGATCACGGCACTCATGTCGTACTCCTGGGCGCTCAGGCGCTGATTTCGTTGCGCCGGCGCAGGGCGGCGGCGATCACCATGACCAATACCGACAGGCCGATCAGCAGCGTCGAGGCGACGGCGATCACGGGCGTCAGGTCCTGGCGCAGGGTGGTCCACATTTTCACGGGAAGGGTTTGCAGGGTGGGACTTGCCATCATCACGCTGAGCACCACTTCGTCCCACGAAACCAGGAAGGCGAAGAGGGCGCCGGCCACCATCCCCGGGCGAATCGCCGGGAAGGTCACCTTGAACACCGCTTGCAGGCGTGACGCACCGCAGATCACCGCCGCGTCTTCAATCGACTGATCGAACAGCTTCAGCGAATTGATGATCGAGATGATGGTGAACGGCAGCGCGACGATCACATGGCTGACGACGAAGGCAAACATCGTCCCGGTGTAGCCGAGCTTGAGGAACAGCGCGTACACCGCCACGGCGATGATCACCAGCGGCACGATCATCGGCAGGGTGAACAGACCGTAGAGCATTTCCCGGCCGGGGAAGCGTCCGCGCACCAGCGCAAAGGCAGTCGGCAAACCGAGGGCGACGGCGCAGATCGTGGTCAGTACCGCGACCTTGAGGCTGGCCAGCGCTGCGCTCATCCAGTCGGCATTGGAGAAGAACTGCACGTACCATTTCAGCGTCCAGCCCGGCGGCGGGAACACCAGCCACTGGGACGAACCGAACGACAGCAGGACGATGAACACGATCGGCAACAGCAGGAACAGGCCGATCAGCCCGGTGGTGAAATACAGGCCGAAGCGCATCCGGCGACTCATGGCATTGGGCGTCAGGAGCATGTCGGTTTACCTCGCATTACTGGCGCCAACCGGGGATTCCGGTTGCAGCTTCAGGTAGACGTAGAACAGCACCAGCGTGATGACGATCAGCAACGCGGCGCCGGCGCTGGCCAGGCCCCAGTTGAGGAACGACTGCACCTGCTGAATGATGAATTCCGGCAGCATCATGTTCTGCGCTCCGCCCAGCAGCGCCGGGGTGACGTAGTAACCGAGCGACATCACGAACACCATCAACCCGCCGGACGCCAGACCCGGCCGGCACAGCGGCAGGAACACCCGGAAGAAATTGGTCCACGGGCTCGCGCCACAGATCGAACCGGCCTGCAGGATCATCGGGTCGATGGCCTGCATGGTCGCCTGCAACGGCAGCACGATGAACGGGATCATGATGTAGCTCATGCCGATCACCACGCCGGTCAGGTTGTGCACCATTTCCAGCGGCTGATCGATGATGCCCATCGCCATCAGGGCTTTATTGATGACGCCCGAAGCCTGCAACAGCACCAGCCACGAATAGGTGCGGGCGAGCAGGCTGGTCCACATCGACAGCAGCACGATGTTGAGGATCCAGCGGCCCCAGCCTCGCGGCACCAGGGTGATTGCCCAGGCCAGCGGGAAGCCCAACAGCAGGCTGAACACCGTCACCAGTCCCGCCACCGAAAAGGTGTTGAACAGCACCCGGGCGTACGCCGAGTTGGCGAACAGTTGTTCATAGTTGCCAAGGCCCGGCACCGGTTCCAGCACGCCGCGCAGCAACAATCCAATCAGCGGGGCGAGAAAGAACAGACCGAGGAACAGCAGCGCCGGCGCGAGGTTGCCGGCGCCGCGCCAGCGTTGCTTGAGGGACGGGGCTTGCGCCATTGCACTCGCCTTGCCGGATGCCAGGCCGGCAGCGCTCGCGGCGCTCCCGGTGGCAGTGGAGGGACGGGACGCGGTGGCCGCCATTTTCATTTGACCAGCCATTCGTTCCACCGTGTCGCGATGGCAGGACCGTTCTTGGCCCAGTACGCGAAATCAAGAGTGATCTGATCCTTAGCGTAGGCAGTCGGCAGGTTCGGGGCCAGCGTCGAGTCCAGACGCGCCACACTGTCGACATTGACCGGGGCGTAGGCGGTCAGGTTGGAGAAGTCGGCCTGGCCTTTGGCACTGCTGGCGCTGGCCAGGAACTTCATCGCCGCGTCCTTGTTTTTCGAACCCTTTGGCACCACCAGAATGTCGGCCATGACCAGGTTCTGTTTCCAGCTCACGCCGACCGGTGCGCCGTCTTCCTGCAGGGCGTGGATCCGGCCGTTCCAGAACTGGCCCATGCTCGCTTCACCGGAAGCCAGCAGTTGCTGCGACTGCGCGCCGCCGCCCCACCAGACGATGTCTTTCTTGATGGTGTCGAGTTTCTTGAAGGCGCGATCCAGGTCCAGCGGATAGAGCTTGTCGGCTGCTACGCCGTCGGCGAGCAGGGCCAGTTCAAGCACGCCGGGGCTCGGCCATTTGTACAGGGCGCGTTTGCCGGGGAAGGTCTTGGTGTCGAACAGCGCGCTCCAGTCCTGCGGCTTGTTGGCGCCGAGTTTGCCCTCGTTGTAGCCGAGGACGAAGGAGAAGAAGAACGAGCCGACGCCGTAGTCGCTGACGAAACGCGGGTCGATCTTGTCGCGCTGGATCTGTTTGAAATCGAGGGGTTCGAGCAGGCCTTCGGCGGCGGCGCGCAGGGCGAAGTCGGCTTCGACATCGACCACGTCCCATTGCACGTTGCCGCTTTCGACCATGGCCTTGAGTTTGCCGTAGTCGGTCGGGCCGTCCTGCACGACGGTGATGCCGCTGGCCTTGCTGAACGGATCGGCCCAGGCCTGTTTCTGCGCATCCTGGGTGCTACCGCCCCAGCTGACAAAGTTCACACTCTCGGCGGCCATCGCGGCCTGACCGGTCACGCTCAGCAGTCCCGCAAAAAAGATCGCGGTTGCAGCTTTGTTCAACACCATTTTTACGCCCTCATTGTTGTGTTTTTGAGCGGGCTTGCGTTGTTGCCCGCCTGTCGGGAGCAGTAGCTGGACGGTTTTTGGGTCGTCCGGTCTATGGAATATCATATTATGGTATTCCAAACTTTGTGCAAGCACTTTGCCGTACCGGCTATCTGGCGAAGGTCTTCTTGCTGTTCAAAACTCAAGTTCGACTCGGAGTTTCAGGTCGATGTATAGCGGTAAAACAACTCGGTCGGCTCCCTCTCCCTTCGGGAGAGGGCTGGGGTGAGGGCTGCTTTACTCGGTGAACGGAATGCTCTCGACCACCTCAAGATCGTAGCCGGTCAAACCGGCATATTTCAGAGGCGGGCCCAGGTGGCGCAGCTTGCCGACGCCCAGGTTCTGCAGAATCTGCGCCCCGGTGCCGACCTCCGAATAGATCCGCGATTGCGAGCGACTGAACTGCCGAGGCGGCTGAGTCAGTTGCGGAATGCGCTCCAGCAGCGCCTGGGAAGACTCATGATTGGCCAGCACTACGACCACGCCATGCCCTTCGGCCGCGACCCGTTGCAACGCCGCCCACAACGTCCAGTTCGACGGCCCGCTGTACTCGGCACCCACCAGATCGCGCAGCGGATCGATCACATGCACGCGCACCAGCGTCGGTTCCTCACGGCGCAACTCGCCCATGACCATCGCCATGTGCACGCCGCCTTCGATGCGATCTTCGAAGGTGATCAGGCGAAACGTGCCATGCACCGTCGGCAGTTCCCGCTCGCCGATGCGTTCGATGGTGTGTTCGGTGCTCAGGCGATAGTGGATCAGGTCGGCGATGGTGCCGATCTTGATCCCGTGCTTGCGCGCGAAGACTTCCAGATCCGGACGACGGGCCATGGTGCCGTCGTCGTTCATCACCTCGACGATCACCGAGGCCGGCGTGAACCCCGCCAGCCGCGCCAGATCACAACCGGCTTCGGTGTGGCCGGCGCGGGTCAGCACGCCACCTTCCTTGGCGCGCAGCGGAAAGATATGGCCGGGCTGCACCAGGTCTTCTGCGCGTGCGTTCGGCGCCACCGCAGCGGCCACCGTACAAGCGCGGTCGGCGGCGGAAATGCCGGTAGTCACGCCGACCGCCGCTTCGATGGAGACCGTGAACGCGGTGCTGAACACGCTGCCATTGCTCGGCACCATTTGCTCCAGTCCCAGGCGCTGGCAATGATCGTCAGTCAACGTCAGGCAGATCAGCCCCCGAGCCTCGCGGGCCATGAAACTGATCGCCTCGGGCGTGCAACGGTCGGCGGCCAGCAGCAGGTCGCCTTCGTTTTCCCGATCCTCGTCATCGACCAGCAACACCATTTTGCCGAGGCGATAATCTTCGATGATTTCTTCGATGCTGTTGAAGGCCATGCTGGACTCTCGATGTAAGTGAAATTCGTGGTATACCATAATACAAAATCAACCAAGAGGTCACTATGAAGGCGTACTGGATTGCTCACGTGGACATCACCGATCCCGATCACTACAGCCAATACACCCAGCGCGCGCCGAAAGCGTTCGCCGAGTTCGGCGCGAAGTTTTTAGCCAGAGGCGGGCGCAGCGAAGCGATGGAAGGGCGGATGACGCCGCAGCGCAGCGTGGTGATTGAATTCGACAGTTATGAGCAGGCGGTGGCGTGCTACCACTCGGCGGCGTATCAGGAAGCGAAGAGCTACCGCGAGGAGTGGGCGAGGGCGGAGATCATCATTGTGGAAGGGATGGCGCCGTAAGCAGCGCGGGCAGGGCGATCAACGCATGAAATGAATCTTGCCGCTGTCATCATTGCCCATGTACATGCCATACACCCCGGCCTGGCGTTCCTCGATGTAGCGTTCGAGGATCTGCCGGATCGCCGGGTAGTAGATCTGCTCCCACGGGATGTCTTCGGGGGCGAAGAATTTGCAGGCGAGGGTTTCCGGGCCGTACTGGCCGGTGATCTCCAGCGCGAGGGCGCGGAAGATGATGTAGACCTCGCTGATCTTCGGCACGCTGAAGATCGAGTACGGCGAGACGATTTCCGCGCGTACGCCGCTTTCTTCCCAGACTTCGCGCAGGGCGGCCTGCTCGGTGGTTTCGCCGCTTTCCATGAAACCGGCGGGCAGGGTCCAGGTGCCGGGACGCGGGGGAATTGCCCGTTGGCACAGGAGATATTTGCCGTCCTGCTCGATGATGCAGCCAGCGATGATCTTCGGGTTTACATAGTGGATGTAGCCGCAGCCGCGGCACATCAGGCGCTCGTGCGTATCGCCCGGCGGCACCTGCTGACCGAGGTCAGCGCCACCGCATTTCGGGCAAAAGCTCGGGCTGAACATGTCAGTGACCTATGCGCGGTTCTTTCAGCGCGATGGGCAGGGTGATCGGCGGAGTGCTCTTGAGATCGGTGCCGGTCTCTTCCTGCTTGCGCTTGAGGTAATCGAGGGCCACGGCAGCCGCGGCGCGAACGTGATCGACGCACGCCTGATGCGCCGCCAGCGGATCGCCGCTCTTGATCGCCTCGACCATTTTTTCCATCTCGTGATTACTGGCGCCGCGACGGTTTTCCTGGGACACCGACGTCGCACGCAGGTAGCTGATGCGCGCCTGCAATTGACGCAACTGGGTGGCCGCAACATGGTTGCCCGAACCTTCCAGCAGCACGTCGTAGAAACCCTGCACCGAGTCGATCACCTGTTGCAACTCGCCGTCCTTGAGCGCCTTGCGGTTCTCGTCGAGGGCTTTTTCCAGGGCCTTGATGTCCTTGGCCTTGGCGCGCAGGGTGAACAGCTGGACGATCAGGCCTTCGAGCACGCAGCGCAGTTCATAGATATCGACGGCATCGGCGAGGGTAATGATCGCCACGCGCGGCCCCTTGGCGTCGGCGAATTCCACCAGGCCTTCGGATTCCAGGTGACGCAAGGCTTCACGCACCGACGTACGGCTCACGCCCAGGCGATCGCACAGATCGCGCTCCACCAGGCGATCGCCCGGCAGCAGCTGGAAGTTCATGATGGCGCTTCGCAGTTTATCCAGCACGATTTCGCGCAGGGTGACGGGGTTGCGATTGACCTTGAAGCTGTCGTCGAGTGGCAGGCGTTTCATGGGGTCCGCTCTTTAAGGTGGCTGTCCATGCCAGACGGGCATCAAAACAGCCGAGGGGTTAACTGGAGGCCTCGGCGTCGGCTTCGGCGAAGGCTTCACGGGCGAGCCGGAAACTGTCCACGGCTGCCGGGACGCCGCAATAAATACCGACCTGAAGCAGAATTTCGCGTATTTGCTCACGACTCAGGCCGTTACGCAAGGCGCCGCGCACATGCAGTTTCAGTTCATGCGGACGGTTGAGCGCCGAGATCATCGCCAGGTTGATCATGCTGCGCTCTTTGAGCGACAGGCCTTCACGTCCCCAGACGTGGCCCCAGCAGTATTCGGTGACCATTTCCTGCAGCGGGCGGGTGAAGTCGTCGGCATTCTCGATCGAGCGCTGCACATAGGCTTCGCCCAGCACCTGGGTGCGGATCTTCAGGCCCTTTTCATACTTCTCGTTACTCATAAATCCTCCAGTCACCACAATCCCTTGTGGGAGCGGGCTTGCTCGCGAATGCGGTAGCTCATTCAACATAGGTGTCGGCTGACACGACGCCTTCGCGAGCAAGCCCGCTCCCACAGTGGAATTTGTGTGAATCTGTCAGGCCAGGGTCGGCAATGGCCCAAGCTTGCCCTTGTGATAAATCATCGGCGTCACCGGTTGCGCCGGCAGGATCAGGTTCTTCACTGCGCCAACGATGATCGCGTGATCGCCGCCGTCGTATTCGCGCCACAACTCGCACTCGATGATCGCCGTGGCCTTGGCGAGGATCGGGTTACCGAGCTCGCTCAAGTGCCACTCGATGCCGTTGGCCTTGTCCTTACCTTTGCCGGCGAAAGCATAGGCTTCGGCGGTCTGGTCGGCGGACAGCAAATGGATCGCGAACTTCTTGCTGTCGCGCAGCACCGGGTAGGTGTCGGAGGCGTAGTTGGGGCAGAACAGCACCAGCGCCGGATCAATCGACAGCGCACTGAAGGCGCTGGCGGTGATGCCGACGATGCCGCCGTCCGGGTCGAGGGTGGTGACCACCGTGACCCCGGAAGGAAACGAGCTCATGACGTCTTTGTAAATGCCGGGTTCGATCATGTCGCAGGACTCCTAACGCATCACAAACGGATCAGGCATCGGCGCCTGGGAGAGGTTGATCCACACCGTTTTCAGTTCGGTGTAGGCCAGCACCGAATCGATGCCGCTTTCGCGTCCATAGCCACTGTTCTTGAAGCCGCCGATCGGTGCCATCGCCGACACCGCGCGGTAGGTGTTGACCCAGATAATCCCCGAGCGCACGTCCCGGGCCAGGCGATGGGCGCGGCCCAGATCGCGGGTCCAGATGCCGGCAGCGAGGCCGAACTGCGAGTCGTTGGCGATCGCCAGCGCTTCGGCTTCGTCCTTGAAACGGATCACCGAGGCGACCGGACCAAAGACTTCTTCCTGCATGATCTTCATCGAGTTGCGATCGCATTCGAACAGCGTCGGTTCGTAGAACCAGCCGTCACCCACGCCACTCGGACGCTTGCCACCCAGACGCAGGCGTGCACCTTCGGCAATCGCATCAGCCACCAGACCCTCCACCACCGCCAGTTGCTGCGCGGTAGCCATCGGGCCCATTTCGCTGCTGTCGTCCTGCGGGTTGCCGATGCGGATGCGCTGGGCGCGTTCCACCAGTCGGCTGACGAACTCGTCGTAGATTTCGTCCTGCACCAGCAGTCGCGAGCCGGATACGCAACTCTGCCCGGATGCCGCATAAATCCCGGCAATCGCACCGTTGATCGCGCTGTCGAGATCAGCGTCGGCAAAGATGATGTTCGGCGACTTGCCGCCCAGTTCCAGCGACAGCTTGGCAAAGTTCTCGGCGCTGCTGCGCACCACATGCCGGGCCGTGGCGGCGCCACCGGTGAAGGCGATCTTGCGGATCAGCGGATGACGGGTGAGGGCGGCGCCAGTGCTCGGGCCGTAGCCGGTGACAACGTTGACCACGCCCGGTGGAATCCCTGCTTCGAGGGCCAGACGCGCCAGTTCGAGGATGGTCGCCGAGGCATGCTCGGACGGTTTGATCACGATGGTGTTGCCCGCCGCCAGCGCCGGCGCCAGTTTGATCGCGGTCAGGTACAGCGGGCTGTTCCAGGGAATGATCGCGGCGACCACGCCCATGGCTTCGTGCACGGTGTAGGCGAACAGATCGGGCTTATCCAGCGGCAGGGTGCCGCCTTCGAGCTTGTCGGCGAGGCCGGCGGTGTAGTGGAAGAACTCCGGCAGATAACCGACCTGACCGCGGGTTTCGCGGATCAGCTTGCCGTTGTCGCGGCTTTCCAGCTGCGCCAGTTGTTCCTTGTTTTCAGCGATCAGGTCACCGAGACGACGCAGCAGTTTGCCGCGCGCGGTGGCGGTCAAACCACGCCATGCCGGGCTGTCGAAGGCGGTCTGCGCGGCTTGCACGGCGCGTTCGACGTCGGCCTCGTCAGCGTCGGGCAGTACGGCCCAGGGTTCGGCCAGCGCCGGGTTGAGGCTTTCGAAAGTCTTGCCGGAGAGGGCATCGACCCATTCTCCGCCGATGCACATCTGGAAGCGTGCGAGCGTCATGCAACGATCCCCTTTATATGGTTTTGTCGGGCGTGTGCGGTGTCGAGAAATTCCAGCAGTGTCTGGTTCACCAGCCGTGGCGACTCTACCGGCATCATATGCCGTTGCTCGGGCAGCACGGCAACCTTCGCGCCGGGAATGCGCGCGGCCAGTTGCTCGGCCATTTCCGGGGTCGATCCGGGGTCCAGCTCGCCGGTGGCGATCAGCGTCGGCGCCTGGATGCTGCCCAGGTCGTCGGCACGGTACATGTCCTGGGTGGCGAACAGTTCGTAGGTGGTCAGGTAGCCTTGCGGATCATTGCCAGCCAGGGTCTGGCGGATCGCAGCGATCTGCGCCGGGTTGGCCGCCTGGTATTCACGGCTGAACCAGCGCGACAGCGCCGCTTCGGCATTCGCGTCCGGCCCGTGTTCGGCAGCCTGCGCGGTACGGGCGATAACCCCGGCGCGCTGCTCTTCGCTGCGGTTGAACACGCTGTTGAGCACTACCAGGCTTTTCAGGCGTTCCGGGTAATGCAGGGCAAACGCCCGCGCCACCAGGCCGCCCATGGAAAAGCCGATCACCGATGCCTCAGGCAATTGCAGGTGGTCGAGCAGCTCCAGCAACTGATCAGCGTAACCGAGCAGGGCGGTGCCGTTGGCCGGTCGCGGGCTGGCGCCATGGCCGAGCATGTCGTAGGCGATCACCCGGTATTGCGTGGCCAGGCCAACGATCTGGCCGCCCCACATTTCTTTGTTCAGGCCTACGCCGTGGATCAACACCACGGGTTGGCCAACGCCTGTCGCCAGATAACTGGTGCCGGCCGGGGTGAGTTCAGCGGTGAGCCGAATCATGGAGCGCTCCTGCAATGCCTTTTTTATTGTGGTTACTGGGCTTTTTCGGCGGCCAGTTCTTCCAGATCGATGTAGCGGTTGCCGATGCGCGGGTGCAGGCGACCACCGTCGGCGCAACCGAGCACCACGACGATTTCGTCGGCGCGCGGGGCGTCTTCGATCTGCATTTCCAGGGTGATGTAGTGCGAGCGCAGGCCTTCGTCATCCTTGTGCATCATCGGAATCTGAATCGAAGTGCCCGGACCGCCGCGCTTGTTGGTGAAGCTCAGGTAGCTCTTGGCCTTGACCGCTTCGCGGTAGTGGTTGCCGAAGCGCAGGGTGTGGATCACCGCCGACGCGTGTTCGATTTCGCCATCGGCACCGACCACCGCGGCTTTGCCGTAAGCCTCGATCTTCTCGGCGCCGCCGATGATCCCCACCAGACGCTCGACCATCATCGCGCCGAGATCCGAACAATTGGCGCGGATCTGCGGCTTGAGGTCTTCGACAAACCCATTGCCGACCCACGGGTTCTTCATCACGACGGCCAGGCCGACCATGGTCACCGGGGTGTCGGACGCCTTGCCGCCTTCAATGAAGGTCTCTTCGACATAGCTGACGATCTTGCGAATTTCGAAACTCATGAGCTGCTCCGTAGGGGATAAAGAGTGTCTGTGCGTCTGATGGTATACCATAATACCGATCGTGCAAGTCCCCATCGCAAGAATCCCCGCCATCAGTCGGACGAATGCCCGCGCATTCAGCCGCCGCTGAAGTCCCTTTCGGTTAACAAAAGATAACGTTGCGCCGATTGTCAGACGTTTCGAATGCCCGATAGGATGAGCCAGCTTCCGAAGGGGCTCTGGACAGCGGGTTTCAGGACTATGCTTGTGACCAGGCAGTCACCGTGAGCACCCTTGCGGCGCCCTTAAGGTCCATGACCAACAATAATAAACAGGGGAAGGTCTATGAGTCGTTGCCGCCCGCCGGCGTTACGCAACACCGCGTTGCTGGCCACAGCACTCTCTCTGCTGGGCTTTGCCACATTGTCGGCGCCGGTTCTCGCCGCCGAAGCGCCAGCCGACGTGGTCTATTCCACCGAATCGGCCAAGGCCTCGAAAAGCCTGATGCTCGATGTCGTTCACGCCGGAACCCGCCTGGTGGCGGTCGGGGATCGTGGGCACATTCTCTATTCCGACGACCAGGGCAAGACCTGGACCCAGGCCAAGGTGCCGAGCCGCCAGTTGCTGACCGCCGTGTATTTCGTCGATGACAAGCACGGCTGGGCCGTCGGCCACGACGCGCAGATCCTCGCCAGCGAAGACGGCGGCCTGACCTGGACCAAACAGTTCGAAGACCTCAAGCGCGAATCGCCGCTGCTCGACGTCTGGTTCAAGGACGTCAACAGCGGCCTGGCGGTGGGTGCCTACGGCGCGCTGCTGGAAACCACCGATGGCGGCAAAAACTGGGAAGACGTCAGTGATCGCCTCGACAACGAAGACCAGTTCCACCTAAACGCCATCGGCGCGGTAAAAGACGCCGGTCTGTTCATCGTTGGCGAGTCGGGCAGCATGTTCCGCTCCGCCGACTGGGGCCAGACCTGGGAAAAACTCGAAGGCCCGTACGAAGGCTCGCTGTTCGGCGTGATCGGCACGGCGCAGCCGCAAACCCTGCTGGCCTACGGTCTGCGGGGCAACCTTTACCGCTCCACCGATTTCGGCAGCACCTGGGAGCAGGTCGAACTGAAAGCTGCGCGCGGTTCGCTGGAGTTCGGCCTGTCCGGTGCCACACTGCTTGCGGACGGCTCCATCGTCATCGTCGGCAACGGCGGCTCGGTGGTCAGCAGCAGCGACAACGGCGAAACCTTCAGCGTGTTCAACCGTCCGGATCGCATCTCGCTGTCGTCGGTCACCGCCGCCGGCAACGGCAATCTGATCCTGAGCGGGCAGGGTGGCGTTCGGGTCACTTCGCCGAACGGCGCCGAGCTGGGCAAATGAGCCGAATCAATAATAAGAAGGCGGGGCTATGACTTCCTTGAGCACTCATCATCAGGACAAGGCGACGTTTCTCGAGCGCCTGATCTTCAACAACCGCCCGGCAGTGATCGTGATCTGCCTGCTGGTCAGCATTTTCCTGTTCTGGCAGGCCACGCTGATCCGTCCGTCCACCAGTTTCGAAAAGATGATCCCGCTCAAGCATCCGTTCATTGAAAAAATGATGGAGCACCGCAACGATCTGGCGAACCTGGGCAACACCGTGCGCATTTCGGTGGAAGCGAAGGACGGCGACATCTTCTCCAGGGAGTACATGGAGACTCTGCGCCAGATCAACGACGAGGTGTTCTACATCTCCGGCGTCGACCGTTCCGGCCTCAAGTCGCTGTGGAGCCCGAGTGTGCGCTGGACCGAAGTGACCGAGGAAGGTTTTGCCGGCGGCGAAGTGATCCCGCAGAGCTACAACGGCTCCCAGGACAGCCTCGATCTGCTGCGCAACAACGTGCTCAAGTCCGGTCAGGTCGGGCGTCTGGTGGCCAACGACTTCAAGTCGAGCATTGTCGACATCCCGCTGCTGGAGTCCTACCCGGACCCGCAGGACCAAGGCAAGCTGCTGGCGCTGGACTATCGCCAGTTCTCCCATGAGCTCGAAGACAAGATCCGCAACAAGTTCGAAGCGCAGAACCCCAACGTCAAGATCCACATCGTCGGTTTCGCCAAGAAGGTCGGTGACCTGATCGACGGCCTGGTGATGGTGGTGATGTTCTTCGGCATCGCCTTCGTCATCACCCTGATCCTGCTGCTGTGGTTCACCAACTGCCTGCGCAGCACCTTGGCGGTGTTGAGCACCACGCTGGTGGCGGTGGTCTGGCAACTCGGGTTGATGCACTTCTTCGGGTTCGGCCTTGATCCGTATTCGATGCTGGTGCCGTTCCTGATTTTCGCCATCGGCATTTCCCACGGCGTGCAGAAAATCAACGGGATCGCCCTGCAATCCGGCGAGGCTGATAACGCGCTGACGGCCGCACGGCGGACCTTCCGTCAGCTGTTCCTGCCGGGGATGATCGCGATTCTGGCGGACGCCGTCGGCTTCATCACACTGCTGATCATCGACATCGGGGTGATCCGCGAGCTGGCTATCGGCGCTTCCATCGGCGTGGCGGTGATCGTGTTCACCAACCTGATCCTGCTGCCGGTGGCGATTTCCTATGTCGGCATCAGCAAGCGCGCCATCGCCAAGAGCAAGAAGGACGCGCACCGCGAGCATCCGTTCTGGCGCCTGCTGTCGAACTTTGCCAACCCGAAAGTCGCCCCGATTTCCATTGCCTTGGCGCTGGTCGCCTTCGGTGGCGGCCTCTGGTACAGCCAGAACCTGAAGATCGGCGACCTCGACCAGGGCGCTCCGGAACTGCGTCCGGACTCGCGCTACAACAAGGACAACAACTTCATCATCAATAACTACTCGACCAGCTCCGATGTGCTGGTGGTGATGGTCAAGACCAAGTCCGAAGGCTGCTCGCGTTATGAAGCCATGGCGCCGATCGACGAGCTGATGTGGAAGATGCAGAACACCGAGGGCGTGCAGTCGGCGATCTCGCTGGTGACCGTGTCCAAGCAGATGATCAAGGGCATGAACGAGGGCAACCTGAAATGGGAAACCCTGTCGCGCAACCCGGACGTGCTGAACAACTCCATCGCCCGGGCCGACGGCCTGTACAACAACAGTTGCTCACTGGCGCCGGTGTTGGTGTTCCTCAACGACCACAAGGCTGAAACCCTGGATCGCGCGGTGCATGCGGTGCAGGACTTCGCCAAGGAAAACAACAAGGAAGGCCTGGAATTCATCCTCGCCGCCGGTAACGCCGGCATCGAAGCGGCCACCAACGAGGTGATCAAGAAGTCCGAGCTGACCATCCTGATCCTGGTGTACATCTGCGTGGCGGTCATGTGCATGATCACCTTCCGCTCGTGGGCGGCGACCCTGTGCATCGTGCTGCCGCTGGTATTGACCTCGGTGCTGGGCAACGCGCTGATGGCGTTCATGGGTATCGGCGTGAAGGTGGCGACGTTGCCGGTGGTGGCGCTGGGCGTGGGGATCGGCGTGGACTACGGCATCTACATCTACAGCCGTCTGGAAAGTTTCCTGCGTGCCGGCCTGCCGTTGCAGGAAGCCTATTACCAGACCCTGAAATCCACCGGTAAGGCGGTGCTGTTCACCGGCCTGTGCCTGGCCATTGGTGTGTGCACCTGGATCTTCTCGGCGATCAAGTTCCAGGCCGACATGGGCCTGATGCTGACCTTCATGTTGCTGTGGAACATGTTCGGTGCGCTGTGGCTGCTGCCGGCACTGGCGAAGTTCCTGATCAAGCCGGAGAAACTGGCAGGGCAGAAGGGCAATTCGTTGTTTGCTCACTGATCCGTTTGGCTGAAATGAAAAAGCCGCAACCTTGAAGGGTTGCGGCTTTTTTATGGGGCAAGATCAAAAGCCCCTCACCCTAGCCCTCTCCCGGAGGGAGAGGGGACTGACCGCAATGTCTCGCGTGATACATCGACTTGAAAAACCGAGTCGATTATGGATTCAAAGCGGATCGTTCAAGTCGGCGTATCTCTCAAGTATCCCCCAATCGGTTCCCTCTCCCTCTGGGAGAGGGCTAGGGTGAGGGCAAGCGGTCTCAAGGCTTAAGAAAGATCCGCCCCCAGCACAACACTCAAGGCACTGCGCGCATCATCCAACTGCACCAACGTCGCATGCCGAGCCCCCAACGCATCACGATTCTCGATCGCCGTCAGAATCGCCTTATGCCGCGGCAACGCCAACTCATGCAGATTCGGCCGTTGATTGGAGTGCTTCAGCGCCTCGGCAATCGCCACCGCAAGCATGTTGCACAGGTTGGCCAGCAAATCGTTGTGGGTCGCGTCGGCAATTCGGCTGTGAAAGTCCAGATCCGGCTGCAACAAGGCTTCCGGGGTCGGGGCCGCTTCCATGCGCTGGTAAGCCTCGGCAATCGACGCAATGTCGGCATCGGTCGCATGCTGGGCGGCGAGGGCGGCGGCGGCCGGTTCGATGATGCTGCGCACGCTGGTCAGGACGTTGAAGAACTCGTTCTGCGGGCTGCTTTGCATCAACCAGTGCAATACGTCCGGGTCGAGCATGTGCCATTCGCGGCGCGGCTTGACCACGGTGCCGACGCGGGGTTTGGAATACACCAGGCCCTTGGCGACCAGCACTCGCGTGGCTTCGCGCAACACCGGCCGGCTGACCGCGTACTCCTCGCAGAGCAGGGCTTCGGCGGGCAGTTTGTCGCAGGGCAGAAAACGTCCGGAAACAATCTGCATGCCCAGTTCCTGGACGATGCGCGAGTGCATGCTTTTACGGTCGGAAGGTTTGCGGTAATCCATGGGGAGTGGCGCGATCCTGAGCGATGGAGATGCCGCGCATCATAGCAATGTGGGAGCGAGCCTGCTCGCGATAGCGGTGTATCAGTCAACATGAATATCAACTGACAGATCGCCATCGCCAGCAGGCTGGCTCCCACAAGGGGATGGCGGTTTTAGTGGGAATGGCGCGGGACTTCAGCCCCTCGGCAACCAACGAGGAAGTCGAAATCGCAACCCTGATCCGCCTGCAGCACATGGTCGATGTACAACTGACGATACCCACCCACCAACAGCTGCTGCGGCGGTTGCAGATCCGCCATGCGCGCCGCCAGTTCAGCGTCCGGAATGTCCAGATGCAAACGCCCGCTGGCACAGTCCAGCTCGATCCAGTCGCCTTCCTTCACCGCCGCCAAAGGCCCGCCGGCCGCTGCTTCCGGGGCGACGTGCAAGACAACGGTGCCATACGCGGTGCCGCTCATCCGTGCGTCGGAGATGCGCACCATGTCGGTCACGCCCTGCGCCAGCAGCTTGGCCGGCAAACCCATGTTGCCGACTTCGGCCATGCCCGGATAACCCTTCGGCCCGCAGTTCTTCATCACCAGAATCGAGTCCGCATCGACGTCCAGTTCCGGGTCGTTGATCCGCGCCTTGTACATGTCGAAATTCTCGAACACCACCGCGCGCCCACGGTGCTGCATCAGTTCCGGCGTGGCGGCTGACGGCTTGAGCACCGCGCCCAGTGGCGCCAGGTTGCCGCGCAACACGCAGATGCCGCCGTCGGCGCGGATCGGATTGTCGAGGGTGCGGATCACTTCGTCTTCACCGTAGATCGGTGCGTCCTTGGTGTTCTCGCCGATGGATTTGCCGTTGACGGTCAATGCATTTGGATTGGGAATCAGATTGGCCTCACCGAGGCGGCGCAGCACGGCCGGCAAACCGCCCGCGTAGTAGAACTCCTCCATCAGGAAACGCCCGGACGGTTGCAGGTCGACGATGGTCGGCATGCCGCGACCGATGCGCGTCCAGTCGTCCAGATCCAGCTCGACGCCGATGCGCCCGGCGATGGCTTTGAGGTGGATTACCGCGTTGGTCGAACCGCCAATGGCCGCGTTGACCCGGATCGCGTTTTCGAAGGCTTCCTTGGTCAGGATCTTCGACAGTTTCAGATCCTCACGAACCATCTCCACCGCACGCATGCCGGACATGTGCGCCAACACGTAACGCCGCGCATCCACCGCCGGAATCGCCGCGTTGTGCGGCAGGGACGTGCCCAGTGCTTCGGCCATGCAGGCCATGGTCGACGCGGTGCCCATGGTGTTGCAGGTGCCGGCCGAGCGAGACATGCCGCCCTCGGCCGCGAGGAAATCGTCAATCGTGATGGTGCCGGCCTTGACCTGTTCGCTGAGCTGCCAGACCACGGTGCCGGAGCCGATGTCCTTGCCCTTGTGCTTGCCGTTGAGCATCGGCCCGCCGGTGACGACGATCGCCGGCACGTCGCAACTGGCCGCGCCCATCAGCAGGGCCGGGGTGGTCTTGTCGCAACCGGTCAGCAGCACCACGCCGTCAATCGGATTGCCGCGAATCGCTTCCTCGACGTCCATGCTCGCCAGGTTGCGGGTGAGCATGGCGGTCGGACGCAGGTTCGATTCGCCGTTGGAGAACACCGGGAACTCCACCGGGAAGCCGCCAGCCTCGATCACCCCGCGTTTGACGTGTTCCGCGATCTGGCGGAAGTGCGCGTTGCACGGGGTCAGTTCCGACCAGGTGTTGCAGATGCCGATGATCGGCTTGCCGTGAAACTGATGGTCGGCGATGCCCTGATTCTTCATCCAGCTGCGGTACATGAAGCCGTTCTTGTCGGCCGTGCCAAACCATTGGGCGGAGCGCAGGGTGGGTTTCTTATCAGACATGATCGATTCTCTTATTGTAAGACTATTGTTTGCGAGCTTTGGCTAAACATAAGCGCAAAGTCGACGGTTTGGAAGTGTTGTTGCGTAATTAGTATTACTATATAGTCGATTTCGACGGAGGGATGGCCCTGGCGGTTTTCCGCGAGAGGCGTCCCCCGAGGTTCCATAAAAACAACAATCGGAGACCGATCTCATGAGCCAGGAACTGCGGCTTGTCCGGCGCATCACGTTGAAACTGATTCCCTTCCTGATCCTGCTGTACCTGATCGCCTATGTGGATCGCTCTGCCGTCGGCTTCGCCAAGCTGCACATGGGCGCCGACATCGGTATCGGCGATGCCGCCTACGGCCTTGGCGCCGGGCTGTTTTTCATCGGCTACTTTCTGTTTGAAATCCCCAGCAACCTGATGCTCGAACGCTTCGGCGCGCGGCGCTGGTTTGCGCGGATCATGATCACTTGGGGCGCGATCACCATTGGCATGGCCTTCGTTCAGGGCCCGCACAGTTTCTACGTGATGCGCTTTCTGCTCGGCGCGGCGGAGGCGGGTTTCTTTCCCGGCGTTCTTTACTACATCACCCAATGGTTCCCGGTTCGCCACCGCGGCAAGATCCTCGGGCTGTTCATCCTGTCCCAACCCATCGCGATGATGATCACCGGCCCAGTCTCGGGCGGTTTGCTGGGCATGGACGGCATCCTCGGCCTGCATGGCTGGCAGTGGCTGTTCATCGTCATCGGCACCCCGGCGATCCTGCTGACCTGGCCGGTATTGCGCTGGCTGCCGGACGGCCCGCAGCAAGTGAAATGGATGGACCAGGCCGAGAAGGACTGGCTGACCGGCGAGTTGAAAAAGGACCTGCAGGAATACGGCCAGACGCGTCACGGCAATCCGCTGCATGCGCTGAAAGACAAACGCGTGTTGCTGCTGGCGCTGTTCTACCTGCCGGTGACCCTGAGCATCTATGGCCTGGGCCTGTGGTTGCCGACCCTGATCAAACAGTTTGGCGGCAGTGATCTGGTCACCGGTTTCGTGTCCTCGGTGCCGTACATTTTCGGGATCATCGGCCTGCTGATCATTCCGCGCAGTTCCGACCGTTTGAACGACCGGTACGGCCATCTCGCGGTGCTCTATGTGCTGGGTGCCATGGGCCTGTTCTTCAGCGCCTGGCTGTCGTTGCCGGTGGCGCAACTGGCGGCGTTGTGTCTAGTGGCGTTTGCGTTGTTTTCCTGCACGGCGGTGTTCTGGACGCTGCCGGGCCGATTCTTTGCCGGTGCCAGCGCGGCGGCCGGGATCGCCTTGATCAACTCGGTGGGCAACCTCGGCGGTTACATCGGCCCGTTCGTGATCGGCGCGCTGAAGGAATACACCGGCAACCTCGCTTCGGGCCTGTACTTCCTGTCCGGGGTGATGGTGTTCGGGCTGATTCTGACGGGCGTCGTTTATCGCGTGCTGGAGCGCAAGCATGTGCTGCCAGTCGAGCAATTTGCAGCGAGCGCACGCGGTGCGACGCGCACCTGAATGATCAACACTGGCCCCTGTGGGAGCGCTGTTTTTTTGAGGGAATAGGAGAAGATTTATGCATCTGGTTCAATTCGAATTGAGTAGCGGCGAGCGCCGTGTCGGGGTGGTCGAGGACGGTCTGGTGCGTGAAGTGCAGGATGCACGCACGGTTCGTGATCTGGCCCTGGCGGCAATCGAGGCCGGCAACACGCTCGCGCAGCAAGTGCAGACCCTCGGCCTGGGCATCAGCCATGATTACGCCGAGTTGCTGGCCCAACTGCGCATCCTGCCGCCACTGGATCACCCGGACCCGGCGCACCTGCTGGTCAGCGGCACCGGCCTCACGCACCTCGGCAGCGCGTCGGCCCGGGACAAGATGCACCAGCAGGCCGGCGACGAAGCGGCGATGACCGACACCATGCGCATCTTCAAGTGGGGCGTGGAGGGTGGCAAACCGGCGGCGGGGCAGGCCGGGGTGCAGCCGGAATGGTTCTACAAGGGCGACGGCAGCATTCTCGTGCGTCCTGGCCAGCCGTTCCCGCTACCGCCGTTTGCCGAAGACGCCGGCGAGGAACCGGAGATGGCCGGCCTCTACATCATCGGCCACGATGGCAAGCCGTATCGCCTCGGTTTTGCGGTGGGCAACGAGTTCTCCGATCACGTCATGGAACGCAAGAATTACCTGTACCTGGCCCACTCCAAGCTGCGCAGTTGCAGCTACGGCCCGGAACTTCGCACGGGTGAATTGCCTCAACACCTGGCGGGCACCAGTCGCATCCTGCGCGACGGTGAAGTGCTGTGGCAGAACGAATTCCTCAGCGGCGAGGCCAACATGTGCCACAGCCTGGCGAACCTCGAATACCACCACTTCAAGTACCGCCAGTTCCTGCGTCCTGGCGACGTACACATTCACTTCTTCGGCACCGCGACCCTGTCGTTCGCCGATGGCATCCGCACTCAACCGGGCGACGTGTTCGAAATCAGCCAGGCTGAATTCGGCGCACCGCTGGTCAACGGCATCGCCCCGGTCGCAGCGGCATTTGAACCGGACAGCATCGGCACCCTTTAAGGAGATCCCATGACTCAGATTCTCGGTCACAACTACATCGGCGGTCGTCGCAGCGCGGCGGGTAACGTCAAGCTGCAGAGCGTCGACGCCACCACGGGCGAAGCACTGCCCCACGATTTCATTCAGGCCACGGAAGCGGAAGTCGACGCCGCCGCCAAGGCCGCTGCGGCGGCGTATCCAACGTATCGCAGCCTCAGCGCCGAACGCCGCGCGCAGTTTCTCGATGCAATCGCCGATGAGCTGGACGCGCTGGGCGATGATTTCGTCGCCGTGGTCTGCCGCGAAACCGCGCTGCCGGCCGGGCGGATTCAGGGCGAAAGAGGGCGCACCAGCGGCCAGATGCGCTTGTTCGCCAAAGTCCTGCGACGCGGTGATTTCTACGGTGCACGCATCGACCTGCCGTTGCCGGATCGACAGCCGTTGCCGCGTCCGGATCTGCGTCAGTACCGTATCGGCCTGGGGCCGGTGGCGGTGTTCGGCGCCAGCAATTTTCCGCTGGCATTTTCCACAGCCGGCGGCGATACCGCGTCGGCGCTGGCGGCCGGTTGCCCGGTGGTGTTCAAGGCCCACAGCGGTCATATGGCCACGGCCGAACTCGTTGCCGACGCGTTGATCCGTGCAGCAGAAAAAACCGCTATGCCGGCCGGTGTGTTCAACATGATCTACGGCGGTGGCGTCGGCGAATGGCTGGTCAAGCATCCTGCGATTCTGGCCGTGGGTTTCACCGGCTCGCTGCGCGGCGGACGGGCGCTGTGTGACATGGCCGCCGCGCGCCCTCAACCGATTCCGGTGTTCGCCGAGATGTCGAGCATCAATCCGGTGATCGTGTTGCCCCAGGCCCTGGCCGTGCGTTCGGAAACCGTTGCCCGCGATCTGACCGCGTCGGTGGTGCAGGGCTGCGGTCAGTTCTGTACCAATCCGGGTCTAGTGATCGGCATCCGTTCGCCACAGTTCACCGCATTCGTTGAGCAAGTCACGGCGCTGATCGGCGATCAACCGGCGCAAACCATGCTCAATGCCGGCACCCTCGGCAGCTATGGCAAAGGCCTGGAAAAACTCTTGGCGCACGCCGGCATCGAGCATCTGGCGGGCAATCCGCAGCAGGGCAATCAGGCGCAGCCGCAGTTGTTCAAGGCCGATGTCAGCCTGCTGATCGATGGCGATGAAGTGCTGCAGGAAGAAGTGTTCGGCCCGACCACGGTGATTGTCGAAGTGGCCGACACGGCGCAGTTGAGCGCGGCGTTGCAGGGCCTGCACGGGCAACTGACGGCGACCATCATCGGCGAGCAGACGGATTTCGAGCACTTCCCGGAGCTGACGCCGTTGCTGGAACAGAAGGTCGGACGGATCTTGCTCAATGGTTATCCGACCGGTGTCGAAGTCTGTGATTCGATGGTTCATGGCGGGCCGTATCCGGCGACCTCCGATGCTCGCGGCACCTCGGTGGGTACCCTGGCGATCGATCGTTTCCTGCGTCCGGTGTGCTTCCAGAATTATCCCGACAGCCTGTTGCCGGAACCGCTGAAAAACGCCAACCCGCTGCGCATTCAGCGGCTGGTGGATGGCAAGCCATCGCGCGAAGCCCTCTAACCGCCGAACCCAGTCAATGGGGGGAGCGAGCCTGCTCGCGATCGTCAGGCGACATGTATGTCGACTGATGCACCGCTATCGCGAGCAGGCTCGCTCCCACAGGCAGGGCTCAGCAGCTGCTTTGAGCTATCATTGCCCCTTTCCCCCTGAAAGACATGATTGCCATGACTGCCGTAACCGACACCCTTCTCAACGCCCTCGAACACTGCGGTATGGTCGAAATCGACGGCCTGCACGCTTTCGAATTTGCCCTCGACGAAGACGACAACCTGCACATCGAATGCATCGATGGCCGGGCCGCCAAGCATTGGGAGTTCACCCCGGCGCAGGTGGCAGCGGCGACGTTTGATCTAGATTTGCAGAGTTGGCTGATTGTCGGTTTTGCCAGCGACACCAAAACCGTTGGCGAGCACCGCTTGGTGTGCCTCGGTGATGTACTGAGCAGCGCCGACGACGAGGAAGAAACCGAATGAACATGCGTAAATTCTGGCCATTGCTGATGGCCGGCAGCGTCGGCGCGATGGGCCTTTCCAGTGCCTCGGCCGAGAGCTTCCAGTTTTTGGTGGGCTCCTACACCGCCGATACCAGCGAAGGCATTTACCGGATGAACTTCAACAGCGCCACCGGCCAGATTGACGCCAAGCCGCTGCAAGTGATCAAGAGCGAAAACCCGTCGTGGCTTACCCTGTCGAAGGATCAGCGCCGGCTGTTCGTGGTCAACGAAAACGGTCCTGGCCAGAAAGACCCGGTCGGTCGCGTCAGCAGTTATTCCATCGATCCGAAGACCCATGCCCTGAGCCTGATCAATCAGGTCCAGAGCCTGGGCAACGAGCCGACCCATTCCAGCCTCAGCGGCGATGCCAGCCATCTGTTCGTCAGCAACTATTCGGTGATGGAAGATCCGGGCGGCACCCTCGCGGTATTGCCGGTGGGCAGCGACGGCAAGCTCAAACCGGTGGTGCAGATGAGCGCGCACCCGGCAAGCCGGATCAATCTCGAGCGTCAAGCCTCGAACCACGTGCACTCGACGGTTTCCTCGCCGGACGGTCGTTATGTGTTCTCCAATGACCTGGGCGCGGACAAGGTCTTTGTCTACCTGTTCGATCCCAAGGCCAACCCGGACTTGCCATTGACGCCGGCGATGACCGCTTCTGTGCCTTTGCCCGCCGGCAGCGGCCCGCGTCATCTGTTGTTCAGCGCCGACGGCAAACACGCCTGGCTGACCATGGAAATGAGCGCCCAGGTTGCGGTGTTCGATTACCACGACGGCGTGCTGACCCAGACGCAACTGGTCGATCTGGCGGCCGGTCAACCGACCTCGGACAAGGCCGCCGCCGCGTTGCACGCATCCGCTGACGGCAAATTCCTCTATGTCAGCAACCGTGGCACCGCCAATCAGTTGCTGGTGTTTGCTATCGATCCGGCGTCCGGTCAGCTCAAAGAGTTGCAGCGACGTTCGGTGGAAGGTGATCACCCCCGTGAGTTCAGCCTCGATCCAAGCGGCAAATTCCTGCTGATCGCCAATCAGAAAAGCAATCAGATTGTCGTGGTCGAGCGCGACAGCAAGACCGGTCTGCTGGGCAAAACCGTACAAAAACTGCCGATGGACGCCCCGAGCGATATCAAGTTCCTCATGCGTCAATAAGCCGCAGGCCCCGTTCTACGGGGCCTGAAGCTATGTATTAATCCTGCTGATAACAGGTAATGTTGCAAAGCATTTCAAGCGATCAACCCTCGAGCGTTAAGTTTGCTCCACGGCCCAACCGGGCAAGCAAGCCAACTGAACACGAGGGTTACCGCCATGAACTTCAATCTCTTCTCCGTAATTGCCGCTTCCGCCATCTCCGCCACCGTGGCTCTGCCAGCCAGTGCCAACGTTGAAATCAGCGACAAAAAATCCCACACCCAGAGCTACACCCAGAAATACCTGCAACAAAGCGCTAACTTCTACGCCGCGCTGGATCACAAAGCTCAACACTGAAATTTCCGTTACGCCCTGGAACTGCCCAAGGCTGCGATCCTTTGATCTTGTTTCTCAAAAAGCAAAATCAAAAGATCGCAGCCCTGGGCAGTTTTTTGCCTGCGCAGCGACCGACGATAGCTATTTTCAAACGACGAGATAGACCGGCTAAATAATCAACGAAGCTGATGGTTACTATGGAAAACCCTGAGTGGTTACCCCGGCTTTTTTGATCGATTCTGTGGACCTCGAAACATTGTCCACGGAGCACACATCATGGCCAGTTCAATCATCACTTCCGCCAAACGCGGCGCCTACGTGGCCATCGGTCTGTACCTGGTCATGGTGCTGTTTGTCAGTCTGGCGTCGCAGTCGCAACACAGCTTCGAAGCACCGATCGACGTTGCACATCCCGGCATCCAGTTCGAACTTCGCTCACAAAACGCAGCGGTCGGTTCAGCTGAACTCGCGGGAGTCGGCGGAGCATGAAAGGCTACAGACTCTGGGTCATTGCCGGATTGGCGTTCATGACCAACGGCGCTTCCCTGTTGGGATTTGGCCAAGGCTCGGTCGGCGGGCTGGCCCGGGCCATAGAGGCCAACCACAACATCGCGCACAACATCGAACGGGCCAATGCGCTGGGGCTGCTGGCCGGCAATCCGCCAGCGAAAACCGCCAGCGGTTTTCTTGGCCCGTTCGAAGTGGATTGCTCGGCCATCGGCATGTGTGAAGTGCTGGCGTAACGCGCCTACTTTTTCATGATGCCGGTGAACAGCTCCGATTCCAGAAACCGCTGCAACCAGGCCTGCAACCGCACGTAAGGCGTCTGCGCAAACCAGTCACGATCAACATGGGCGAACTGGCGAACGAACGGCAACAGCGCGATGTCGGCCAGGCTTGGATGCCCGGTCAACAAGTAATCACGACCCTCGAGCAACTCATCCAGTTTCTGCAAGAACAGAGCACCTTCGGCGCGATAAACCTCCATCGGCTGTTCCGGATAACGCTCGGCGTACTTGTAGCGATTCAGGTGAATCTTGAATACGCGATCGTTGGCTTCGATCAACTCGGCAATCCTTGAATCACCCCCCAGTAACCAGTCATCCGGATCATTCTGCGCCAGCGCCCAGCACATGATCTCCAGGCTTTCATCGATCACCTGACCGCCCGCATCCAGCACCGGCACCGTGCCCTTGGGCGAGATCGCCAGCATCTCGGCCGGTTTGGCTTTCAGGCTGACTTCGACGATCTCCACCGGCACGCCCGAATAACGCAGGGCCATCCGTGCCCGCATCGCGTACGGGCAGCGGCGGAAGGAATACAGCGTGTTCATTTCACCTCCAGCGTGCTCAAACCGTTGCCTTGGCGCTGTACTTGAATCTGCACCGGAATCCGCTCGTGCATTTCCTGTACGTGGGAAATCACCGCGACCTTGCGCCCCTGCGCCTGCAAGCCATCAAGAGCGTCCATGGCCAGTTGCAGGGATTCCGGATCGAGGCTGCCGAAGCCCTCGTCGATGAACAGTGATTCGATCTTCAACGTGCTTGATGCCATCGAGGCAAGGCCCAGGGCGAGGGCCAGCGACACGAGGAAGGTTTCGCCGCCGGACAGCGAATGCACCGAGCGCAGTTCGTCGCCCATTTCGGTGTCCATCACCAGCAGGCCGAGCATGCTGCCGCCGCGCTTGAGGCGATAGCGCTTGACCAGTTGCCGCAGCTGCACGTTGGCGTGATGCACCAGCAGGTCGAGGTTGTAGGCCTGGGCGATCTTGCGAAAGGTGTCGCCGGTGGCCGAGCCGATCAGCGCATTGAGCCGCGCCCAGCGCTGATATTCGGCATAGGCATCGGCGATCTGCTGCGCCAGCGCCTGATTGGCGTTCTGGCGGCGCTGGTCTTCGGCCTGCTCGGCGCGCAGTTCGGCGCATTGCTGTTCGCTGGCCGTGCACTGGTTTTGCAGGTCGGCGAGGGCGCTGGCGAGTTGTTCGGCGTCCAGGTTGCCGTTGTGTTGGCCCTGATGTTCGAGCAGGCGCTGATCGCGTTCCTGCACCAACACCGTGGCCTGTTCAACGGCTTTTTCGTTGCGCTGCAAGCGCTGGCGTAGCTCATCAACTTGCGCGTCATCAATCCGCAGCAGGTCTTCGAGGCCACCGTCATCCAGCTCCGGATGACGGGCGCGCCAGTCGGCAATCTTGCCGGCCAGTTCGCGGTCTTCGGTTTCCAGCGCTTGCAGACGCTCTTGCTGCGCCTTGAGTTCGGCGGCGATTTGCACCCACTGCGTACGCGCTTCCTGTAGCGCCTGAGTCGTCGTGGATTCGGCGTTGCGCGCCTGTTCCACGGCCTGTTCCAGTTGCTGCTGCCAATGCTCGGCGCAGGTGTGATCGCCCAACAATTGCGCCAGTTTTTCCTGGCTGGCGAGTTGCTGTCCGGTCAGCGTGTTGAGTTGCTGTTCAGCGTTTTGCAGCTGCTGCACACGGCCCTGTTGGCGGTCCTGTTCTTTCTCGAGCGTCTGCTGGCGTTGTTGCTGTTCGGCCAGCTCTTCCTTCTGCTGATCGACTTGCGCCAGACGCTCGGCAATCTGCCGGTCGAGCTGCATGAATGTTGCGGCTGGTTCAGCGCGCAGGGCTTCGAGCGTGTCGCTCGGCAGCAGTGTGGCGAAGGCCGCCAGCTCTTCGTCCAGGCGCTGGCGGTCAGCGCTCAGCTCGCGTTGCTGATTGCTCAGGTGCTGGGTCGCTTGCTGGTGTGCGGTCTCGGCCTGACGCAATTGCTGGGTCAGGCGCGCCGCATCCTGTTGCAGCGTGAGCAGGGCGGTCTGGCGCTGTTCGTCCTGGGTAATGCTCTGATTCAGTTGTTCATTCTGGCGAGTCAGCCACGCGGCGCGTTTGTCACTGTCCTGATTCAGCAAGGACGCCGCCAGCGGATGCGCCTCGATGCTCGGCGTCAGCGATTGTTGCTGAGCAGCCAGTTGTTCCTGCTGTTGCAGTAACTCTTTCTGTTGGGCAATCACGCCACCGACACTGGCGCGCAGCTCGGTGAGTTTTTCCTTCAGTTGATCGACTGCTTGCTGCGCGCTGGCCTGCTCGCTTTCATCGTGACGGCCGAGGCTTTGCAGCAGGGCTTCCGGCTGATGATACGGATGCTCGTTGCTGCCGCAGACCGGGCACGGTTGGTCGTCCTGCAACTGCGCGCGCAGCTCTTCGACACTGGCACTGCGGGCCAGACGCTGACGCTCGAGCAGTTCACGGGTGACGTTGAGGGTCTGTTCGGCGACGGTCAGCTCGGACTTGGTTTTCACCCCGTCCTGGGTCAGGCGCTCGCGTTCCTGTTGCGCATCGAGCTGGCGCTGTTGCAGCTCGGCACTGCGCTTGTCCAGCTCCTGCTGACTGGCCCACAGGCGCGTCAGGTCCTCGACGGCGCGCAATTGCTTGCGGTTGTCCTGCAACAGAGTGCCGAGGATGCCGATCTGCTCGGCGACGGCGTCCGGCTCGGCGCCGGCTTCCTTGAACAGCACTTCCAGCTGTTGCTTCTGCGTGGCGAGCGCTTCGCTGGCGCGAGTGGCGTTTTCTTCGAGAGAGGCCAGTTCACTTTGGCCCTTGTTCAACCGATTGCCGATCAGCATCAGTTGCTGCAAACGGTCGCGATAGGCATTCCACGCTTCGCTCAACGGTGCCAGATGAGCGCTTTGCTCAAGATCGGCGGCAATGCGCTGCAAGCGTTCGGCGACCTGTTTTTGCTGATCGAGCAGGGACTGGATCGTGCTTTGGCCCTGAGTGCAGGCTTGCTCTGCGGCGTGCTTCGCTTCGGTGCCGGACGCAACGTCCTTGGCGAGGCGGGCGAGGGTGCTTTGCTCCTCGAAAGCCTGGCGCAACAGCGGCGCGCTTTCGCTCAGCTGCGTTTGCGCCTGGGTCAGGGCGATCTGCGCTGCGGCGAGATCCTGTTCCAGTCGCGTCTGGCGCTCAGCCAGTTCGCTTTGTTGCCGGGTGTGCGCACTGATCTGTTCCGCCAGTGGCGTCAGCAGTACATCCAGTTCGGTTTTGCGGGCGAACTGGTGCCGTTGCGGGGCGAGCTGTTCCAGGCGTGTCAGTTTCAGACGTTCACCGGCCAGCGATTCGCGTTCATGCTCGGCGCTGCGTAGTTGTTCAGCGGCGGCTTGTTGCGAGTCTTGCAGCCGCAACAGCTCCTTGAGCCAGTCGTGCTGTTGCTCGATCTGCTTGAGCTGCGCCTGCTGCAACTTCAGCTGTTGCTGGGCGGCATTGAAGCGCTCGTCGAGTTCGGCGCGAGCCTCGGGGGCCAGCGGAGTCACGCCGGTGGCCTGATCCTGCAACTGCTTGTGGGCTTCGCGGGCCTCTTTGGTCTTGTCGAACGCGCGGCGGCCGAGTCGCGTGTAGAGCGCGGTGTCGGTGAGCTTTTCCAGCAGTTCGCTGCGGTCGTTATCGTCGGCCTTGAGGAACGCACTGAACTCGCTCTGGGCCAGCAGCACCGCGCGGGTGAACTGTTCGAAGTTCAGGCCCAGCGCGGCCTCGAGCTGAGTCTTGTACTCGCCTTTCTGGCTGGCGAGCAGTTGATCCTGATCGATGTCGCGCAGGCTCTGACGGCTGGCCTGCAACTTGCCGCCGGCCTTTTCCCGGGCACGGTTGGCTTCCCAGCGCGCGCGATAGCGACGGCCATCGACGCCGACAAAATCCACTTCGGCAAAGCCTTCACCAGTGCCGCGACGCAGCAGGGTGCGCGGGTCGCCGGTGGCGATTTCGCCGTCGGCGTCCGGCACCTTGGCGTCACGCCCGGTGTTGTTCAGGCGCGGCACGGCACCGAACAGCGCCAGGCACAAGGCGTCGAGCAGGGTACTTTTACCGGCGCCGGTCGGGCCGGTGATGGCGAACAGGCCAGCGCTGGCCAGCGGTTCGGCGGTGAAATCGATTTCGAACGGGCCCGCCAGCGAGGCGAGGTTCTTCAAACGAATGGCGAGAATCTTCATGGCTGCTCGCCCTCCATCTGTACGTCTTGCAGCAGTTCGGCGAAGTCCTTGAGGGTTTGCTCGTCGACTTCGCTGCCGTAGTTGTCGAGCCAGGCGCGGCTGAACAATTCCTGCGGCGTGAGCTGGTCCAGTTCGATCAGCGCGCTGCCGTCCTCGGCACCATCAGCGCCACGGTTGCCGGCGTATTCGGCAGCAATCCGTACCAGTCGCACAGCCTTGCCTTGCAAGGCGCTTTCGACCTGATGGCGCAGGTCCGGTTGTGGCTCGTCGAGGCGCACCCGCACTTCCAGCCAAGGCTGGCGCTGGGTTTCGGCCAGCAGGTCGATGTTCGGCAGGTCCGCCAGTTGCAGCAGGATCTCCGCCAGCGGCGCAGGGCCGAGGCGCTGCAGATTGACGGAGCGGGGGATCAGCATTGGCTCGACGCTGACCAGGGTTTCGCCGTCCAGAACGATGTCGAGCACCTGGTGCTGATAACTGATTTCCGAAAACGACAACGGAATCGGCGAGCCGCTGTAGCGAATCCGATCTTCACCGTTGACCTTCTGCGGCTTGTGCAAATGGCCGAGAGCGACATAGCTGATGCTCGGCCCGAACAGGCTGGCAGGCAGGGCTTCGGCGTTGCCGATTATCAGGCTGCGCTCGGAGTCTTCCGACACCGAGCCGCCGGCCATGTGCGCGTGGCTGATGGCGACCAATGCCTGGCCCGGTTGGCGCTTGGCGTTCGCCGCTTCGATCAGCCATTCATGCACCTGGCCAATGCCACGCAAATAGTTGTCGCCCAGATGCGCGCCGGTGACCTCGGCAGGCCGCAGGAACGGCAGCGCCAGGCACCATGCGGCGATTTCACCGGTGGCGTCCGGCAGCGGCAACAGCAGACGTTCCGCATCCAGTTGCCCGTCATCCAGCCACAACACCCGACCCAGCGCATGGGTACGCAAACGCCGCATCAACGGCGCGGGCAGTTCGATCCGCGAACCGGAATCGTGGTTGCCGGCGATCATCACGATGGTCAGCAACGGTTGCTGTTCGTGGGCGCTGACGATGAAATCGTAGAGGCGTTCCTGGGCTTTGACCGGTGGGTTGACCGTGTCGAAGATGTCGCCGGCGATCAGCAGCACGTCCGGCTGCGCCAGCTTCAATTGGCGCAGCAGCCACTCGAGAAAACAGGCGTGCTCGAAATCGCGCTCCTGGCCGTGCAGGTTCTGCCCAAGGTGCCAGTCGGAGGTGTGAAACAGACGCAAGGCTGACTCCGCAATATAAAAAGGTGATGGCCGCCGAGATGAGAGGGCGGCGAAAGAGGGGAGAGTTTACAGATTATTGCGGCGGGTAGGCTTGTCCGGGAGATGGCGGCCGCGATCTCGGTGAACCCATTAATTGACGACTCGGCACCGGTTACCTACCATCGCGCCACTATATTGATATCGTTTTTGGGGTCTGGCGACTCGTCGTGCTTCAACCCGCACGCCACGATAGCTCACAGAGACATAGAGTCTGGAGCAAGCGTAATGAAACGGGTTAATTCGATACCTTCCGTTACTGACAATCCAGCGTATTTTTCCTGGAAAAAACAGTGGTCGAATCAGGAAGGCCTGGACGTTTATTCGTACATCTTCGATCAATGCCAGCCCGAACATATTCTGTTGTTTTCAAAAATGCTTTTCCCGGATTTTGTGGTGAAAGAGGGTGGCGTATTTTTAGCGCGGAATTTCTCGACTGAAGTGCTTGATAGGTGTTCTGGCCTTACCTCTGGTGATATTTCAAAGACTGAAAAGTTATTGAATGTTGTGAGGATCTATGACGTTTTTGGCCAGGTTGCTGCTGGTGTTTCGGATGACGTGTTTCTTCAATTGTGCAATGTGATCGGTTTCGCGTGGCGCATGGTGCTGAAAGAAAAATTTCCAGAGAAGGTGTTTTGTGTAGAGGTGTCGAACTCGGAGCAGAACTATGGCCCGGATATTACTTTCTACCAGGTTGGATCGTTGAGTCCGGGAGCCGAGGCATGAGGTTTCGGGACCTGGAGCAAGGACCGGATGTTTACGGGCCCCCGGTAAAGCTCTCGTCGTTGGATGAATGGTATTTGTCCGTGCGCGATACGCCCTTGGATTGCTTGAGTGTGGGAGATGTCTGTCGTGCATTGAGGCAGGATTTGCATGTGCGGGAATTGTTGCCCATCGGCATCGCTTTACTGACCGAAGACGTCCTGGAAGGCGATAGATATGACGGAGAATTGCTGGTCGCGCTGGCGGGTTTGAGAACTGTGTATTGGCACGAGAATGTCGAAGCATCCCGCAAGGCTGTTGTAGCTGTGGCCGAAGTGAATCGCTTGAGTGCTGACGCTGAGCTGTTAAAGGCTGCTTCAGCCCTGACAGGTTGCTTGAGATGACTATGATTTTTAGCTTGTTGGGTCGCGGTGATCTGGGATTGATTCGCGCTGGTATGACGCGAGACCAGTCCCGAGCGACCCTTGGTGGAAAGTTTGATGAGTTTTTCAAGACTGAAGATTCGGCAGTGCCGACGGATGCTTATGATGATCTAGGCGTTCACATGTACTTTGATGAGAGTTTCATTGTCGTTGGTGTTGAATTTTTAAAGTGGAGTGAGCTTGTTTGGGGGGATCAGAAACTGGTCGGTGAAGACGCTCTGGTGATACAGCGGTTTCTGAAAAGCCGAGGACAAACGCTGGTTTTCAACAACTCGGGTTTTGATGTTGTTGATATGGGTTTGAAGTTTTACGTGCCTGACTTCGAAGAAGATGACGCCATCGTCGAGGCTGTGTATGTAGAGCTTTATCGCGCCTGATGAAGACTTCAAAAGTAATTAAGGTCGCAGAATCCTTGAGTGTTGTGCTGATTGATCGACTTGGGCAGGAATCCCTTTTTGATGAGGCTGAGTGCTCGAGAAATATCTATTTAATAGATGAAGCCGGTCGTAGGGTTTGGCAAGTCTTTTCTGACTTTGACGCCCATGCAGGTCCCTTCACAAATATCATCCTCAATGAGAGGGGGCTTAAAGGTTATAGATGGGATGGTGGTATGTATGAGATTGATATCGAAACGGGAAGGGCGGTTCCTGGCGAGTTTATGAAGTAGGTGCTAACAGACAATGAGCCAGATAAAAGTGGAAACTCGTTGCTCAGGATCGAAAAGCGAAAAAGGCGATAAATAACCGCAGGGGTTGCGATGAAGGATGGAGAAGTGTTCCGAAAGACGTTGATTGACTTGATTGCCGAAAAGTGGGGCACTTTCGAGGCTGAGAGTTGGGCGGCCGACTATAGGCTGAATTGGAATGACGAACTGTCGGAATTGATGGGTAACGCTGTGTCCGATGTTTCGAGAGTCGCGCAAGCATTGAAAAATAAAGATGACGTTGAGTTGTGTGTGGCGGCGGGGAGGGCGCGTACGGTTTTTTTGGATCTGTCAAATTTTTTTAGAGGAATATTTGATGATTTCGATGCACTGGTCAGAGAAGCCGAGTGGCAAGAAATACCTGACGACTATGTTTACGACAAGACATGAAAGTGAAAGGAAAGGGGGCTTTTTTATTAAATAAATCTGTCCCTTTTTTTTACTATGTTTGAGGATTGCTGTGAAAGCTAACAAGGCAATGGAATCGCTGCTGGCTGACCTGCCACTCGTTGTTATCGAGGGTGAGCTAGAGCGTATTGCACGTTCTGATTTTGTCGAGCGTGATGGTTGTATTTTTATCGCAGCTCTGAATCCTCAAAGTCATATGAGCCTCGATAGCTTCCCTGATAGAACCGGTTATGAGTGTTTCGTGAACTCGGTTCATATTGATGATTATGTCAGCGATGATTTATTAGCCACCGCTATTTCCTGGTTGTCCCTGGTACTTGATCAATGGAATAAATTCGGTCTGCCGGGTGTTCTTCAGGGGAGCGTTTCAACCGACGAATTCGGTGCAACGGTCAAGGTTCATGTGCTCCGACCTGATGAGCCCTGGTTGGGCGATGACCTTGAGGGGTATGAGCAAGCAGTGCTTACTGTTAACTCGGGTGACATGGGATTTCTTGCCCAGTAGCAAAAGGGGACAGATTTATTTGATTAAATAAATCTGTTCCCTTTTTGATTTTCTGATTCCCGATAGAGAGCGATATTGGGTAAAGGACGGAAGTGATTATTGGAAGCTGAGGTTTCTATAAAACAGGAAGGTGTCCGGGTGGACAAAACTCGAGTTTAGCCATTTATCCACTAAGTAATCTTTGCAAGGGGCTTTCAAACGCAGCCCCCGACGCAATGTTTATCGCAATCCTACTTCGGATACAGCGGCGGCAACCCACTATCACCGACCGGATCCTGCACCCGCTCCGCCGTCGGAATCGTCCGGATCGCCCGCCACAGATCTTCACCCTGCCAATGCTGCCCGGTCTCGCTGTACAGCGCGCCGTTCAGCCCATCGAGCGCATCCGACAACGGCACAAACCGCGCCGCCATATCCGCCAGCGTTTCCGGCTGCTGGCGGGCCCAGGCGTCGAGGGCCTGGCGGGTGGCGTGGGGGTCGTTGGCCTGGCTGGCGCGTTTGATGTCGTCGAGCAGGGTGCGCGGGCTCGGGCCGGTTTGTGCGGCGCGCAGGATTGCCGGTTGCCAGCGGGCACGCCACCACAGGCCGAAGCCGAGCAGGGTGGTGCAGGCGAAAACGAAGGTGCTGAGCTTCCACCACCACAAGGCTTCGGTGTCGACCACGCTGAGCGGTTGCGCGTTGCCGGCCGGGGTGTCGACTTGCAGGCTCGGGTTGTTCGCCACTTGCAGGGTGCGCGCCGGCAGGCTGGTGTGTTCCAGGTGATCTTCGAAGGTGTTCCACCAGACCACGTCCACCGTTGGCAGCTCGATCGAGCCGCTTCGGCTCAGCACCAGCGCTTCACGTTCTTCACGGCTGCCGATCAGGCCGCGGTCGCTGCTCTGGTTGTTCAGCACCGGTTGATCCGGGTAGCGGCGCAGGCCGTTGGCTTCGGTGGCGGGCAGGGCGGGCAGTTGCGAGCTGGCCAGGCCTTCGGCCTTGAGGGTCAGGCTGCGGGTCAGGGAGTCGCCGACCTGAGTGTGCTCCGGCTCCGGGTTCCAGCTTTCGCTCAGGCTCAGGCTGCGAGCCGGCAGCCACGGCGCATCGCTGGGGTAGGTCATCGGTTTGGGTTTGACCGTCAGCGAAGTCGCGGCGGAGCTGATGTGCATCAGTTTGCCCGGCTTCGGCCCCTGCGCCGTGGCGTCCTGCGCGGGCTGGGTATCGACCAGTGTGGCGCTGAAGGTCTGCGGGGCGATGCTCAGCAAACCGCTGTGCTGCGGATAGATCGCATAGCGCATCTCGATCACGCCATGGCGCACGCCGTTGATGTCTTTTTCGTAGGTGCGCATGTCGCCCAGTTGCTCGATGCGCGCGTCGGCGATCTGCAATGGCGTCAGGCTGCTGTCGTCGTACAGCGACACCGAATGGTAGATGCGCAACGTCAGGATGGCCTGGGCCTGCACGTAAACGCTGGTCTGGTCGAGGGTGGCTTCGATGAACACCGGTTCGCGGGCATTGTTTTCTTCGCGGGTGTCGCTCTCGATCACTTGCACGGTGATCGGCTGGCTCTCGACGTCGCCCAGTTTCAGCGGCGGGATTTCAACGCTGCCGTTCTGCTTGGGCAGCAATGTGATGATCCAGCGCGTGGTAGCGCGGTTGTCATCGTTTAGCGTGTTCAACTGGTTGACCTGACGCGTGCCGCGCACTTCGAACAGCGGCTCCAGCGGGCTCAGGTCCGGTTTGCCGAACTGCGTGACATCGTTGGATTCGAGGGTGAGTTCCACCGTCTCGCCGGAGTTCAGGCGACTGCGATCCACACTGGCCGTCAGCTCGGCCGCCTGGGCGGTGGCCGTGCAGATCAGCAGGGGCAGCAAGAGAGCGGTGAAACGGGTCATCGAATGTTTTCCTGATCCTGATGTTGTTGCTGTTCGTACCAGAATTTGCGTCGCAGCAGTTCGCCCGGATCATCCGGGATCTTGCCCAGCCATTGTTCCAGCGCCTGCTGTTGCTCGCCTTCGAGAGTGTCCTCATTGGGGCGCAGCAGCGGCGGGGTGTTGTGTTCCTCGCCCGGTTCGCTGTCCGGCAGCTCGTTGGCACCCGGCAGCGGCGGGGTGGTCGGTGGCGGTTCGCTGGCGGATTCGCCGGTCTGCGGCTCGCTGTGCGTTTCGCTTTTGACCGCTGGTGGTGGTGCGGTCTGTGGCGGCGGTTCATCGCCCGGTATGTTTGGCTGCGCCGGTTTGTCTTGCGCTTCGGCCGGCGGCGGGGCGTTTTTCTGTTTCAGCAGGTTTTCCACCAGCGCCTTGTTGGTCAGCGCCGGACGCAGATCCGGCTGACGTTCCAGGGCCTGTTCGTAGGCGTCCAGCGCTGCTTCCAGCTCGCCGCTTCTGGCCAGGGCGTTGCCACGATTGTAGTGGGCGTGGGCGTCATTGCCCTCGGCGAAACGCTGAGCGGCGCCACTGTAGTCGCCGGCCTCGTACAACGCCACCCCCTGCCATTGCGGATCTTCGAAATGCTTCGCCGCTTCGGCCGGGCGTTTCTGTTTGAGCAGATGCAGGCCTTGCTGATCGGGACGCAGCCACAGGTCTTCGAAGTCGAAGGCATAGCTTGGTTGCGGCAATGCCAGCAGCAGCGGCAGGCAGAACAGCCAGCCACGCCGCCCGGCGCACGCGGCGAGCAACAACAGCGGCAACAGCAGCCAGTAACCCTGATCGGCCCAGGCGTCGAGGCGCACGGTCTGGCCATCGTTGCGCAGGCTGCGCGGGCCATCGAGCAGGCCGAGGTCGCCCAGATCGGATTCATCCAGCCGTGCGCTGCGGTACTCGCCGCCGACCGCGTTGAGAAATGCGCCGAGGCCCGGGCTGTCGAGTTGCGGTACGCGGATCGCGCCCTGGGCATCCTTGAGGAAACTGCCGTCTTCCTGAGCAATCGGCGCGCCCTCGGCGGTGCCGACACCGAGCATCAACAACTGCGCCGATTGGCCGCTCAGCGCATTGCGAATGCCTTGGCGTTCCTCTTCCGACAGCGAAGAGCCGATCAGCAGAATCCGCCCCTGACCCAACGCACCCTGCTTGAGCAGCGCCAGCGCCTTGCTCACCGCCAGATCGGCGCGATGGCCGCTTTCCGGCATCAGCGAAGGCTTGAGCGCGTCGAGCAGGTTGCGGCTGGTCGCCAGGTCATCCGACAGCGGCACCAGCGTATGGGCGCTGCCGGCGTAAACGACGATGGCGGTCTGGGCATCGCTGCGCACTTTCAGCAGGTCGAACAGCTTGCGCCGGGCCTGTTCCAGTCGCGTTGGTGGCGAGTCGGTGGCGAGCATTTCCGGGGTCAGTTCCAACACCACCACCAACGGATCGGCGGGTTTCTGGCTGGTCTGTTCGACCCGTTCCCAACTCGGCCCGAGCAACGCCAGAATCGTCAGCAGCCAAGCCACGCTCAGGGCGACCCACGGCAACTTGCTGTCACGACCACTGCCGCCACTGAGCAGCGTGGCGTGGAAGGCCGGCGGCAGAATCATCTGCCAGCGACCCGCGCGTTTCTGCCGGTGCCAGAGCTGCCAGATCAGCCAGCCGAGCAACGGCAGCAGCAACAGCCACCAAGGACGGAACCAGTGCGGCCAGAGGGCGATCATCGGCGCCTCCGCAAACGCAGGCGCTTGAGGCGTTCGCGCCAGTCAGGCAGGGGGCTTTGCAGATACAGCTCCTTGGTGAACAGCCGTTGCAGCGGGTTGTCCGGCCACAACGCACGGGCCACCAGCAAGATGCTCAGCAGCAGCGCGAACGCCAGCGGCCACTGATACAACGCCTGCGCCGGACGGGCCTGAGTCGGTTGCTGAGTCACCGGTTCGAGCTGGTCGAGGGTGTCCTTGATCGCTTGCAGCTCCCTGCCATCGCGGGCACGGAAATAGCGCCCGCCGGTGACCTCGGCGATGGCCTTGAGCGCCGGTTCGTCGAGATCGAGGGTCGGGTTGCCGCCAAGCAACGCCGTGGCGCCGCTTTCCTCGGGATCGGCGCCAATGCCGATCGGGTAGATTTTCACGCCTTCATTGGCGGCCAGTTTGGCGGCGGTCAGCGGGTCGATTTCGCCGCCATTGTTCGCGCCGTCGGTGACCAGAATCAGCACCCGGCTCTGGGCCGGACGCATGCGCAGGCGCTTCAGGGCCAGACCGATGGCGTCACCAATCGCAGTGTTTTTGCCGGCGATGCCGATCCGCGCCTCATCGAGCCAGACCCGAACGGTGCGCCGGTCAAATGTCAGCGGCGCTTGCAGATAGGCCTGGCTGCCAAACAGGATCAGGCCGACCCGGTCGCCATCGCGGCTTTCCAGAAAATCACCGAGCAAATGCTGAACCAGCGACAGGCGACTGACGTCTTCGTCGTTCCATTGCATGTCCGGGAAATCCATCGAGCCGGACACGTCCACGGCTACCAGCAGATCACGACCGCTGGCGGCAATCGGCAGCGGTTCGCCGAGCCATTGCGGGCGTGCGGCGGCGGTCAGCAACATCAGCCACAACAACAGAAATGGTGCCTGCTGACGCCAGGCCGGCAGATTGGCTCGGGCGCGACGGCGGGCGAGGCCTTCGAGATCACCCAGGAAACTCACTTTCAACGCTGGCTCGCCGCTGTCTGCCACCGGCAGCACCAGGCGCATCAGCCACGGCAGCGGCAACAGCAGAAAGATCCACGGCCAGGCGAACTCAAACATGTTTGCGGATCCAGGTGTCGACTGCCTGGGTCAGGCCGGCGATGGCTTTGTCGTCGAGTTTGCACTCGGGTTTGTAGGCGCCTTCGACGAGCACCATCCAGCGGGTCAGGCCGGCGGCGGGGCAACGGTTGTCGAGAAACGCCAGCCATTTGCGGCCGTTGAGGGTATGGCTCTGGCTGTAGGGGTAATGGTTGCGGCACAGGCGCTTGAGCAGGCCGTTGAGCTGCTGCAGCCAGGCCCCGGCCGGGGCACCGTCGTAAGGTTTGGGCATCTGCGCCAGTTCGGCGAGTGCGGCGATGCGCACGGGATCGAGTGGCAGTTCGGCGCGCACGATCGGTTTTTTCTTGATTGGAATGAAACGCCGCAGCCGCCAGGCTGCAAAACCAATCACCGGCAACAGCAAAAGCAGCAACCACCAGCCCGGTGCCGGCGGCCAGAAGGCAATCGGTGGCGGGGAGATCAGCGGTTGCAGTTGTTCGAGGCCGTTCATCGACGTTTCCCCGGACGTTGCGGGTTAAGGAATTCGCGCATCTGCTCGACCATTTCGCTCTGAGTGCTCAGCGGCATCAGCAGCACGCGCAGCTTCTGCGCGAGCAGTTCCCAGCGAGCGATCCGCGCTTCAGCCTGGGCGCGATAGGTCTGGCGCAGATCGAAGTTCAGGGTGTCGAGTTCCAGCTGCGCACCGCGCTCGGCGAACCTCAGCAGTCCGGCGGCGGGCAGGGCGTGATCCAGCGGATCGGACAGCGGCAGCATCAACAGGTCGCAATGGCGCGACAGCAGGCTCAATTGCTGCTCGGCGCTGTCGGACAGTGCGCGCTCGTCGCAGATCACGATCACCAGACTGCCCGGTCGCAGCACTTCACGGGCCCGGCGCAACGCCACGCCAAACGCATCGCGATCCGGTTCCCGTTCGCTGTGCAGCGACTGGTTGACCTTCACCAGCCGGTTGAGCAGCTGCAACAGGCTTTGCTTGCTGCGCCGTGGTTTGATTTCGTAATGCTCGTTGTCGCCGAACACCAGCCCGCCAACCCGGTCGTTGTGGCCCAGCGCGGCCCAGCCGATCAGTGCCGCAGCCTGCGCCGCGAGCACCGATTTGAACATCAGCCCGGAGCCGAAGAACAGCCGCGTGCTTTGCTCGACCATGATGAAAATCGGCCGTTCGCGTTCTTCATGGAACAGTTTGGTGTGCGGTTCCTGCGTCCTCGCAGTGACCCGCCAGTCGATGGTGCGCACGTCGTCGCCGGCCTGATAGACCCGCACCTGATCGAAGTCGACGCCGCGACCACGGAATTTCGAGTGATGCAGGCCGATCAACGGGCTGCGCTGGCTCGGCGTGGAAAACAGCTGCACTTCGCGCACGCGGTGACGCATCTCGATCAGTTCGGCGAGGCTGATGCGGATGCCCGGTTCGGACGGCAGGGAGGCGTTCATCGAGGTCAAGCGACGGCTACGACGTCGAGAATCCGTTGCACCACCCGATCCTGGTCGATACCAGCGGCTTCGGCCTCGAACGACAGAATGATGCGGTGACGCAACACGTCGAACAGCACCGCCTGGATGTCTTCCGGGCTGACGAAGTCGCGACCGGCCAGCCAGGCGTGGGCGCGGGCGCACCGATCCAGGGCGATCGAGCCGCGCGGGCTGGCGCCGTAGGCGATCCACTCGGCCATTTCCGGGTCGAACTTGGCCGGGTTGCGTGTGGCCATGACCAGTTGCACGAGGTATTCCTCCACGGCGTCCGCCATGTACAGACCGAGGATTTCCTTGCGCGCGGCGAAGATCGCCTGCTGGCTGACCCGGCGTTCGGGCTTGGTTTCGCCGTTGAGGGCTTCGCCCCGGGCCTGTTGCAGGATCCGGCGTTCGACGGCCGCGTCCGGGAAACCCATTTTCACGTGCATCAGGAAGCGGTCGAGCTGGGCTTCGGGCAACGGATAGGTGCCTTCCTGCTCGATCGGGTTCTGCGTGGCCATCACCAGGAACAGCGGCGACAACTCGTAAGTGCTGCGCCCGACACTGACCTGACGTTCGGCCATGGCTTCGAGCAAGGCTGATTGCACCTTGGCCGGGGCACGGTTGATTTCGTCGGCCAGCACCAGGTTGTGGAAGATCGGCCCTTGCTGGAACACGAAACTGCCGGTTTCCGGGCGATAGATCTCGGTGCCGGTGATGTCGGCCGGCAGCAGGTCCGGAGTGAACTGGATGCGATGGAACTGGGCTTCGATGCCCTCGGCGAGCTCTTTGATCGCTTTGGTCTTGGCCAGACCCGGAGCGCCCTCGACCAGCATGTGGCCGTCGGCGAGCAGGGCGATGAGCAAGCGCTCGATGAGTTTTTCCTGGCCGAGAATCTGCGTTGAAAGAAAGGTTCGCAGCGCCAGCAGCGCTTCACGATGTTCCATCGATGACTGTTCCTGGAAAGGGTGGCCACAGGCGTTCGGATAACGCCGGGGCTGGGGGCGTTACTTTAATCCATCGCGGGGGGTGGCGACTAACGGCATTTTGCGCAAAGTGCGGGAAATGACCGGGGGATTTGTTGGAATTTTGTAGGGCGGGGTAGGTGCGGTGTTCTTTCGGGCCCTATCGCGAGCAGGCTCGCTCCCACAGTGACCGCGTTCTGTCAGTAAGACACGGTCCACTGTGGGAGCGAGCCTGCTCGCGATTGGGCCAGTGCAGACGCCATTAAACTTCGCTAATGAAGGTCCCGGTGCCATCAAGAATGTTCTTCAGCGTTTCCTCGACTTCAGCCAGATCCACCATGTCCGGGTTGAAGGTGATTTCCAGCACATCATCCCCGTTTAAAGCATCGGCATCTGCCGCCGCGATTTCGATCTTCAGCAGTGTCCTGGTCAGGGTGACCTTGACGCCATCGAGCGTGGACGGCTCGCCATCCAGGGTGATCTCCAGCTCGTCCTCGTCCGGATAGCGGCTCATCAGAAACATTTCGCCCTTGTCGCTGTGGCAGCAGAGCATGGCCATGTTGTCTTCTTCGTCGTCGCACGGGTTGACGATCAAAAGGGCGGTGGTCATTTGCATGGGGAATTCCTGCCTCGGCGGGCGTGTTGGTCGCAATTGGGCGCGATTCTGCCAGTCCGCGGGAATTTCTGCATGTGAGAGTGTCAGAGGATGTGTCGTGAACGCGACACAGATCAATGGTCATTCCTGGCACGCCTGTACCGTAAAAACGGGCATTCAGACCGGCGTTCCGCCCCATGAATGCTAGTGTTTATCGATGCGCACGCCTTGGTTTACGTGCCAATGACCGAATATGTCGCAGCACCGCAAGCAGACACATTGTCGCACCCATTAAGCTGCGCAACGGATGAGCACCCGTAAAGGCATTGCCAGGCCCCGCGAGCGGCGCCGGGCAGTCGTTTTTGCAGATGCCCATTCATGGAAGGTGAATGTGACCTGAGTGTCTCGTCCAGCTTCACCCACCTGTCACCCTGTTTCCTCTGCCCGAGAATCAGGAACAGGGCGACGGAACGCCCCGAAAGGGGTTTTGCACGCGACGCTTTCCATCAATAACAAGCCCAAGCGGAGTACCACAGATGGCGTTCTTCACCGCAGCCAGCAAAGCCGACTTCCAGCACCAACTGCAAGCGGCACTGGCGCAGCACATCAGTGAACAGGCACTGCCACAAGTGGCGCTGTTCGCTGAACAATTCTTCGGCATCATTTCCCTGGACGAGCTGACCCAACGTCGCCTCTCCGACCTCGCTGGCTGTACTCTTTCTGCGTGGCGCCTGCTTGAGCGCTTCGATCACGCGCAACCGCAAGTGCGCGTCTACAACCCCGATTACGAACGTCACGGCTGGCAGTCGACGCACACCGCGGTCGAAGTGCTGCACCATGACTTGCCGTTCCTGGTGGACTCGGTGCGTACCGAGCTGAACCGTCGCGGCTACAGCATCCACACCCTGCAGACCACCGTGCTGAGCGTGCGTCGTGGCAGCAAGGGCGAGTTGCTGGAAATCCTGCCAAAAGGCACCACCGGCGAAGGCGTGCTGCACGAGTCGCTGATGTACCTGGAAATCGACCGCTGCGCCAACGCGGCCGAATTGAATGTGCTGTCCAAGGAACTGGAACAGGTCCTGGGTGAAGTCCGCGTCGCGGTCGCCGATTTCGAGCCGATGAAGGCCAAGGTGCAGGAAATCCTCACCAAGCTCGATAACAGCGCATTCGCCGTCGATGCCGACGAAAAGAACGAAATCAAGAGCTTCCTGGAATGGCTGGTGGGCAATCACTTCACCTTCCTTGGTTACGAAGAGTTCACCGTTGTCGATCAGGCCGATGGTGGCCATATCGAATACGACCAGAACTCCTTCCTCGGCTTGACCAAGATGCTGCGCACCGGTCTGACCAACGAAGACCGCCACATCGAAGACTATGCCGTGAACTACCTGCGCGAACCGACACTGCTGTCGTTCGCCAAGGCCGCGCATCCGAGCCGCGTGCACCGTCCGGCCTACCCGGACTACGTGTCGATTCGCGAAATCGATGCCGACGGCAAAGTGATCAAGGAACACCGCTTCATGGGCCTGTACACCTCGTCGGTGTATGGCGAAAGCGTGCGTGTGATTCCTTTCATCCGCCGCAAGGTCGAGGAAATCGAGCGCCGTTCCGGCTTCCAGTCCAAGGCTCACCTGGGCAAGGAACTGGCACAGGTTCTGGAAGTGCTGCCGCGTGACGACCTGTTCCAGACTCCGGTCGACGAACTGTTCAGCACCGTGATGTCGATCGTGCAGATCCAGGAACGCAACAAGATCCGCGTGTTCCTGCGCAAAGACCCGTACGGCCGTTTCTGCTACTGCCTGGCCTACGTGCCGCGTGACATCTACTCCACCGAAGTTCGCCAGAAGATCCAGCAAGTGCTGATGGAGCGCCTGAAAGCCTCCGACTGCGAATTCTGGACGTTCTTCTCCGAGTCCGTGCTGGCCCGCGTGCAACTGATCCTGCGCGTCGACCCGAAAAACCGCATCGACATCGACCCGCTGCAACTGGAAAACGAAGTGATCCAGGCCTGCCGCAGCTGGCAGGATGACTACGCCGCCCTGACCGTCGAAACCTTCGGCGAAGCCAACGGCACCAACGTGCTGGCCGATTTCCCGAAAGGCTTCCCGGCCGGCTACCGCGAGCGTTTCGCGGCGCATTCGGCCGTGGTCGACATGCAGCACCTGCTCAATCTGAGCGAGAAGAAGCCGCTGGCGATGAGTTTCTACCAGCCGCTGGCCTCCGGCCCACGCGAGCTGCACTGCAAGCTGTATCACGCCGATACCCCGCTGGCCCTGTCCGACGTCTTGCCGATCCTGGAAAACCTCGGTCTGCGCGTGTTGGGTGAATTCCCGTACCGTCTGCGTCACACCAACGGCCGCGAGTTCTGGATTCACGACTTCGCGTTCACCGCCGCCGAAGGCCTGGACCTGGACATCCAGCAACTCAACGACACCCTGCAGGACGCGTTCGTCCACATCGTCCGTGGCGATGCCGAGAACGATGCGTTCAACCGTCTGGTGCTGACCGCCGGCCTGCCATGGCGCGACGTTGCGCTGCTGCGTGCCTACGCCCGTTACCTGAAGCAGATCCGCCTGGGCTTCGACCTCGGTTACATCGCCAGCACCCTGAACAACCACACCGACATCGCTCGTGAACTGACCCGGTTGTTCAAGACCCGTTTCTACCTGGCCCGCAAGCTCGGCAGCGATGATCTGGACGACAAGCAACAACGTCTGGAACAGGCGATCTTGACTGCGCTGGACGACGTTCAAGTCCTCAACGAAGACCGCATCCTGCGTCGTTACCTGGACCTGATCAAAGCGACCCTGCGCACCAACTTCTACCAGACCGACGCCAACGGCCAGAACAAGTCGTACTTCAGCTTCAAGTTCAACCCGCACTTGATCCCTGAGCTGCCGAAACCGGTGCCGAAGTTCGAAATCTTCGTTTACTCGCCACGCGTCGAAGGCGTGCACCTGCGCTTCGGCAACGTCGCTCGCGGTGGCCTGCGCTGGTCCGACCGTGAAGAAGACTTCCGTACCGAAGTCCTCGGCCTGGTAAAAGCCCAGCAAGTGAAGAACTCGGTCATCGTGCCAGTAGGTGCGAAGGGCGGCTTCCTGCCGCGTCGCCTGCCACTGGGCGGCAGCCGTGACGAGATTGCGGCCGAGGGCATCGCCTGCTACCGCATCTTCATCTCGGGCCTGTTGGACATCACCGACAACCTGAAGGACGGCAAACTGGTACCGCCGGCCAACGTCGTGCGGCATGACGACGATGACCCGTACCTGGTGGTCGCGGCGGACAAGGGCACTGCGACCTTCTCCGACATCGCCAACGGCATTGCCATCGATTACGGCTTCTGGCTGGGTGACGCGTTCGCGTCCGGTGGTTCGGCCGGTTACGACCACAAGAAAATGGGCATCACCGCCAAGGGCGCGTGGGTTGGCGTACAGCGCCACTTCCGCGAGCGCGGCATCAATGTCCAGGAAGACAGCATCACGGTGGTCGGTGTGGGCGACATGGCCGGTGACGTGTTCGGTAACGGCCTGTTGATGTCCGACAAGCTGCAACTGGTTGCCGCGTTCAACCACATGCACATCTTCATCGACCCGAACCCGGATCCGGCCACCAGCTTCGCCGAGCGTCAGCGCATGTTCGACCTGCCGCGTTCGGCCTGGTCCGACTACGACACCAGCATCATGTCCGAAGGCGGCGGCATCTTCTCGCGCAGCGCGAAGAGCATCGCCATCTCGCCACAGATGAAAGAGCGCTTCGACATCCAGGCCGACAAGCTGACCCCGACCGAACTGCTGAATGCCTTGCTCAAGGCACCGGTGGATCTGCTGTGGAACGGCGGTATCGGTACTTACGTCAAAGCCAGCACCGAAAGCCACGCCGATGTCGGCGACAAGGCCAACGATGCACTGCGCGTGAACGGCAACGAACTGCGCTGCAAAGTGGTGGGCGAGGGCGGTAACCTCGGCATGACCCAACTGGGTCGTGTGGAATTCGGTCTCAATGGCGGCGGTTCCAACACCGACTTCATCGACAACGCCGGTGGCGTGGACTGCTCCGACCACGAAGTGAACATCAAGATCCTGCTGAACGAAGTGGTTCAGGCCGGCGACATGACCGACAAGCAACGCAACCAGTTGCTGGCGAGCATGACCGACGAAGTCGGTGGTCTGGTGCTGGGCAACAACTACAAGCAGACTCAGGCTCTGTCCCTGGCGGCCCGCCGTGCTTACGCGCGGATCGCCGAGTACAAGCGTCTGATGAGCGATCTGGAAGGCCGTGGCAAGCTGGATCGCGCCATCGAGTTCCTGCCGACCGAAGAGCAACTGGCCGAACGCGTTGCCGAAGGCCATGGTCTGACCCGTCCTGAGCTGTCGGTGCTGATCTCGTACAGCAAGATCGACCTCAAGGAGCAGCTGCTGGGCTCCCTGGTGCCGGACGACGATTACCTGACCCGCGACATGGAAACGGCGTTCCCGCCGACCCTGGTCAGCAAGTTCTCCGAAGCCATGCGTCGTCACCGTCTGAAGCGCGAGATCGTCAGCACCCAGATCGCCAACGATCTGGTCAACCACATGGGCATTACCTTCGTTCAGCGACTCAAAGAGTCCACCGGCATGACCCCGGCGAACGTGGCGGGCGCTTACGTGATCGTGCGCGACATCTTCCACCTCCCGCACTGGTTCCGTCAGATCGAAGCCCTGGACTATCAGGTCTCCGCTGACGTGCAACTGGAGCTGATGGACGAGCTGATGCGTCTGGGCCGTCGCGCCACGCGCTGGTTCCTGCGTGCCCGCCGCAACGAGCAGAACGCTGCCCGTGACGTCGCGCATTTCGGTCCGCACCTCAAAGAGCTGGGCCTGAAGCTGGACGAACTGTTGAGCGGCGAAATCCGCGAAAACTGGCAGGCGCGCTATCAGGCGTACGTCGCCGCCGGTGTACCGGAACTGCTGGCGCGTATGGTGGCGGGGACTACCCACCTCTACACGCTGCTGCCGATCATCGAAGCCGCCGACGTGACCGGTCAGGATCCAGCCGAAGTGGCCAAGGCGTACTTCGCCGTGGGCAGCGCGCTGGACATCACCTGGTACATCTCGCAGATCAGCGCCTTGCCGGTTGAAAACAACTGGCAGGCCCTGGCCCGTGAAGCGTTCCGCGACGACGTCGACTGGCAGCAACGCGCGATCACCATCGCCGTTCTGCAAGCGGGCGGCGGTAACCTGGACGTCGAAGAGCGTCTGGCGCTGTGGATGGCGCAACACGACGCGATGATCCAGCGCTGGCGCGCCATGCTGGTGGAAATCCGTGCCGCCAGCGGCACCGACTACGCCATGTACGCGGTGGCCAACCGTGAGCTGAACGACGTGGCGCTGAGCGGTCAGGCGGTTGTGCCTGCTGCGGCGACGGCGGAGCTTGAGCTTGCTTGAGTAGCCGTTGAATGAAAAAGCCCCGCTCTCGAAAGAGGCGGGGCTTTTTTATGCCTGTGGTTTGGCGGTATTTGTGTGTTGCTGCACAAATCCAGCCCCTCACCCCAGCCCTCTCCCCAATGGGGCGAGGGGGAAAGGGAGCCGATTTGTGTGCTTTTCAACACTTGAGTTCGACTCAGGAATAACAGGTCGATGTATTTCGCCAATACCACTCGGTCAGTCCCCTCTCCCTCCGGGAGAGGGTTAGGGTGAGGGCAGCGGTTCAACTATCACCGCACATTAAAACCTTGTTTACTCTCAAGCATCGACACATTACCTGCCGACCTGGTCAATAAATTACTGAGCGACTGGTCAAACTTCTGCAACGCCCGAACCTGAACTTCCTGTTGCTGATTAATATCCGCAACAATCTCCTCTGAACGCTTGAAGTCCGCCCAGACCGGCGTCAATTCTTTTGCCTCAGACCCCTTGGCCGTCCCGATATAGTTGAACTTCCCATCATAAAAATCCGCACTCACATCCGCCTTGATGTTCGAACTGCGCGACGTAATCAACTGGCTGTGCGTGTCGACGATCGCCACCACATCCGGGTTGGCCGCACGCAGGCTCTGCATGTCCGGGTACACCGTCACCGAACCGAACTGGCGTTGCAACGAGGCTTTCACCCAATCCACCGCCATGTCCGGTTTTGAAGTGGCGACGTAGGCGTCATGGATCGGCTGCACCAGCAGGCTCTGGCCGAAGCCGGTGCCGGCGTTGGCCTGGTAGTTGCGCAAATAGTCACGGTTGGCCTGGGTGCTTGGGCTGTAGATGACACCCAGCGAGACACCGGGACCGCTTTTGACTTGGGTGGCGCTGCTGCGTCCCACCGGTTGGTTGAACAGCGTATCGAGGGAGGAAACCGCTTTCGGAGCGGTTGGAACAGAACAGGCTGACAAGGCTAAAACCGATATCGCCAGAGTACTGGCAAAGGCAAGTTTCATGGTGAGTCTCCCGTGAAGCAACTTCAGTCGGAAAGTCAGGCATGTCGGGGTTGATTAAATAGAACCGGCGACAGTTGCCTCAGACTACTCCCGCCAAACTGAAAACAACCTGACAATTTGCTGAATGACTGTCATGTCATAGTTTTATTGGTTGTAAGGATTTTTGATTAATTGCCGCGTGAAATAAAAAAGGTGCAAATCAGAAATTTCCGCCTTTCATTTATGGCTGGTTAAACAACCATCAGTTTTTCAATGGGATCAGCACTTGCTCGTCCGGCGAGAGCACCATGAACACCAGCAACTTGGCCGGTTTGCTCTTGCTGGCATTTTTCGAGATCAAATGCTCGGAACCGGCCGGCTCGTACCAGTACTGGCCTTTCTTGTAGGTGATCGGTTACTCACCTTTGACCTGGGAAACGATCTCGCCTTCGAGCACGTAGGCCATGGCGGTGCCGTCGTGTTTGTGGGCGATCGAGGACTGGCCGGGTTTGTAATCGACTTCGATCATCATGGCTTTTTTGCCCGGGACGTTTTTCAGCATCTGGTCCTGCAGCACCGAGATTTTCTCGGACGGGGAATCGGTACCGTGGGCCAGTGCCGAAGCGCTGATGGTGAGGGCCAGAGCGGCGAGCGGGGCGGCAAGCAAGTGCAGGATTTTCATGGTGATCACCTGATGAAGTGGGGGAGTCGGTGATCACAGTAGTCCGCGTGCCGGGGTATTCAAACGGCCAATGTTCGGGAAGTTCGGGTGACCAATCTGGGGGATTTCAGCGCATTCAAATACGCCATCGCTGGCAAGCCAGCTCCCACAGGTTTTTGTGTCGTTCATATGATTTGTGAACGATACAAAACCTTGTGGGAGCTGGCTTGCCAGCGATGGCGTCAGTAAGTCAAACGATTGGAAAAGAGTTGAAATCCACGCTATTGGCCAGACGACTGTCGATCAGGTCGATGAAGCCCTGGGCTTCCGGGCGATTGAAATGCGCCTGCATCGCCGCTTCCGACTGCCAGCGGGCGCTGACGGTCCAGCGGTGGCTGTCCTCGGGGCAGCGGTCGACCATGTAGGAATCGCAGCCCGGCGTCTGGCGCAGGGTTTCGACGATCTTCTGCAACTGCTTGCCCAGCTCCTCCGATCGGCCGGCGGCAGCCTGCACCTGTACGGTGTTGATCACTTCGTTGGACATTGCTCACACTCCTGAATCAGGCCGGACGAATCCTGCTCATTGAGGGATAACGCTTGTGCAGGATAGGCCTGCCCCCCCGGATCACCAATAACCAATCGGCGGTTAATCGTTTAGGCCAATTTAACCAACGACCTGTTGCAGTATGTCGCGCAGGCGGTCGAGCGCGATGTCGATGTCCAGCGTCTCGATGGCGCCGAAACCGAAGTACATCCCGCTTCTGGCCGGCTGCTGGTAATAGAAGCCATCGATGGCGTACAGCCCGACTTCGACTTTTTTCGCCAGTTCGATCACCAGCGGCAAATCGATCGGCACCTTGCAGAACACCGCCATATGAAACCCCGCGCTGGGCGGCACGGCTTCCAGCCACGGCGAAAGGTCGGTGGCCATGCGCGCCAGAATCCGCTCGCGACGCTGGGCATAAATGGTATGGCAGCGGCGGATGTGCTTGAGCAGACAGCCTTCGGCGATGAACTTGGCAAGCGCCCATTGGGGCAGGGTAGAGGCGTGCAGATCGGTGAGCTGCTTGGCGCGAATCACCGCCTCGAGAATCGCCGGCGGCAGGATCGCGTAGCCGAGCCGCAGCTCCGGCAGCAGGGTTTTCGAGAAGGTGCCGACGTAGGCGACGATGCCGCGCTGATCGAGCTTGTGCAGCGAATCGGTCGGCCGGCCCTCGTAGCGGAATTCGCTGTCATAGTCGTCCTCGATGATGATCGCGCCGAGTTCATAAGCCCGTTCGAGCAGGGCTTCGCGCCGCGCCTGGCTCATCGGCATGCCCAGCGGGAATTGGTGCGACGGCGTCACGTAAATCAGCCGCGTGCCCTCGGGAATCCGCTCGACCTGAATGCCCTCGGCATCCACCGGCACGCCGACCACCGTCGCCCCGTGAGTGCCGAACAGCAGCCGCGCCGGCGGGTAGCCGGGATCTTCCATCGCCACCAGACTGCCGGGGCGGATCAACACCCGGGTGATCAAATCCAGCGCCTGCTGCGCGCCGTTGCAGACCACGATGTCCTCGTCCTGACAGTTCACACCACGGGAAAACGCGATGTGCCGGGCAATCGCATTGCGCAGCGCCGGCAGGCCTTCCGGCACGCTGTAGAAACCTTTGGCATTGACCATCTGCCGCAGCGCATGAGCGACGCAGCGGCGCCAGTCATCCTGGGGAAACTGGCCCTTGCTGGTGGCGCCGCCGATGAAGTCGTAGCGCAGCGAGCCCTCGAGCGTCGGGTGGCGCAGGAACACCGGCAGATTGCGCCAGCTCTCGATCACTTCGGCGCTCGCCAGGTCACTGTGATTTTGCTTGCGCTCGATGGTCGCCGGGCGCGCGTTGACGTAAGTGCCTTTGCCGATCACGCCGGTGAGGAAATTCTCGTAAGTGAGCTGCGCGTAGGTGTCGGAAATGGTCTTGCGCGAGATCCCCAGTTGCTCGGCGAGCAAACGGCTGGGCGGCAACTGGGTGCCGGCGGCCAGACGCCCGGATTCAATGGCGCCGCGCAGTTGCTGGTACAACTGACCGGCCAGGTCCTTGCGGCCGTTGATCACGACATGCAGTTCCATACTGACGGGGCTCTCTGGGCGGTTGAGTGTGCCGGCCAGATTACTCCCGAATGCAGTATCGACAGAAGTTGAGTAGTGAAAATCCCCCAAATTGGCATAGGGCCCTGTGGGAGCTGGCTTGCCAGCGATAGCGGTGTATCTGCTGACATCTATGTTGAATGTGATTGCCCCATCGCTGGCAAGCCAGCTCCCACAGGTGTCGTGTTTGGCGTGGGTTCAGTGGTCTGCCGTTTTTTCGAGAAATTGGGGCTGTAACGTTGCCCAACCAGCGCCTACCGTGAAATCACTCTTCTGCTGCCCGAGGCCCGCCCATGTCCCCGCGTCTGGATTACTACTGTGCATCGCCCAAAGCCATGAAAGCGATGATTGCCCTGGAAGCGCTGACCAGCAGCCTGAGCATCGAACCGCCGCTGCTGCACCTGATCAAGATCCGCGCCTCGCAACTCAACGGCTGCGCGTTCTGCACCGACATGCATTCGGTTGAGGCGCGACGGGCCGGGGAGACGGATCGACGCTTGTACGCCATCGCGGTCTGGCGCGACAGCGGCTTCTTCAACCTGCGCGAGCGGGCGGCGCTGGCCTGGACCGAAGCGGTGACGCTGCTGGCGGATAGCCGGGTGCCTGACGATGTTTACCAGCAGGCGCGGGAACAGTTCAACGAGACGGAACTGGTGGACCTGACCATGGCCGTCAGTACCATCAACAGCTGGAATCGTCTGGCGGTGAGCTTCCGCCAGATTCCTAGCGACTGAACTCCAGACCTCGATCGTTCCCACGCTCCGCGTGGGAATGCCTCTAGGGACGCTCCGCGTCCAGTGACGCGGAGCGTCACGGGCTGCATTCCCACGCAGAGCGTGGGAACGATCTACGAAGTTAGTTCGGCGGCCGCTGCGGTTTCACCGACGTGCCAAACGTATTGCCCATCCGCGTACTCGTGGCCGCCGGCGTCGCCAGCCCCACCTGATTCGGCGGGCGCTTGTTGACCGGTACATTCATCGCTTCCTGATTCTTCTGCGCAGCCGCCGCGCCGTCGGGGTTATTACCCATCTGCTGGCTCAGGCAGTCGTAATTCGGCGCCTTGTAGCCAGCCACCGTCACCTCGACGCAGCCCAGCGGCTGCTCCGCGTGCGCACCGCCCAACACCGTCAGCAACAACCCTCCGAAGACGACTTTCCAGACTGATTTCATGCCTGCCTCCTGGCCGACCCGAAGGGGCCGCTCTAGCTCCAGAGTCTAGTGCAACGGCGGCAACGATCCCGTGATGGTTTTTTTGCAGTGGCCGTCACACCAGATTCATAAACAGCCCTCAGGATGACGGTTTTCAGGGGTGCATCAGCCGTGCAGCGAGGCCGTGCCAGGGACGAATTTGCGCGCTCAGCGCTCGTGCGCCAGCTCTGTCTGGGGCTGCTGCTTGGCTTGTTTCTGAGCCGCGCCGGCGCCGACCCGATGCCGGCATCGATGCGCATGACGCTGCACATCCCGGCCCAGGAACTGGCCCGCGCCCTCGAACAGTTCAGCCGCGCCACCGGCATGGCGGTGCTGGTCGACAGCCAGTTGAGTCGCGGTCGGCGCTCGCTGGCGGTGGATGGCGAATTCACCGCCGCCGAAGCGTTGCGCCGGATGCTCGGCGGCAGCGGCTTGATGGCCAAGTACAGCCGCGACGACGCGTTCACCTTGCAAGTGGCGCAAGTCGAGGACGTGCCGATGCCGGCGGAGAAACCGACCCCCGCCAGCGCAGCGGTCAACCGTAGTTACGCCACGGCGGTGCAGGCCGCGATTGAACGCAACCTGTGCCGTTCGCCGCTGACCCGGCCCGGCAGTTTTCGCGCGGTGTTGCAGCTGTGGATCGGCCGCGACGGCGTGGTGCAGCACAACCGGTTGGTCACCTCGACCGGCGATGTTCGGCGCGATGCAGCGCTGGTAGACAGTTTTCACACGCTCAAAATCGACCGGCCCACACCCGGCGCACTGCGCCAGCCAGTCACGTTGCTGTTGTTACCCGAATCGTCAGGAAAGCGCATGGAATGCACACAATGGGAAGGAGTTTCCGGGGGATGAAAGACGCCGGACAAAGTTCGATGGTCCAGTTGTTCCTGACGTCCTACGAGGACTTTCGGGTGCGCCTGCGACGCCGTCTCGGCTCGGAGGACCTGGCCAACGACGTGCTGCACGAAACCTACCTGCGGGTCGACCGCATGGAAACGCCGCCTAACCTGCTGCGCCCCAACGCCTACCTCTATCGCATGGCCCTGAACATCGCCGCCGACCGCCGCCAGGCCGATGCGCGGCTGCTCACCGGCAGCGAAGTCGAAGAACTGCTGCAAGTCAGCGACGAAGCGCTGGACCCGATGCGCGTCGTGGGCGGCCAAAAGGAAATCCAGTCCCTGCTCAGCGCCCTCTACGAGCTGCCGGCCCGGCGCCGCCGGATCTTCATCGCCGCACGGCTGGAAGAAGCGCCGCACCTGGAAATCTCCCAGCGTTTCGGCATCTCCACGCGCATGGTCGAGAAGGAAATCAAGGCCGCCCTCGGACACTGCGCGGCCAAACTGGAAAGAAAAGTGTTTCAGCGGTTCGGTCGCGGGGCCGGAAAACCGTCTAGTGAATGAAGCTCCGATTGAGTGTCCCGATCAACCCGTCGAGTACCTGTGCGTTTGAACATCTTCCGTCTGACACCTGCCGAGCCCACGCCTGCCGAGCGTCTGCAAAGCGAAGCCCGCGACTGGCTGATCCTGCTGACCTCCGGCCGCGCCACGGTCGCCGACGCCCGAGCGCTGCGCCAGTGGTGCGCGCAAAGCCCCGAACACGCCCGCGCCTTCGAAGAGTGCAAAGCGTTGTGGCACCTGCTGCAACCGGCGGCGGAAGCGACGCAGGCGCCACGCCGGTTTGGACGTCGGGCCTTTCTTGGCGGCGCGATTGCCGCGTCGGCCGCATTCCTGCTGGTGCGCGGCACGATCCCGGGCGGATTCTCAGGCCTTGGCGCGGATTACATCACCGAGGTCGGCCAGCAACGTCGCGTCGAACCGGCCGATGGTTTGAGCCTGGAACTGAATACCCAGACCCGCATCAACCAACGCTCGGTGGATGAGGGCGTGCAAGGCTTTGAACTGGTCAGCGGTGAAGTCGAAGTGCAGACCGCACGGCTGCCCATGGCGATGCAGGCCGGTGGCGGTTGGCTGCGGGCGAGCAGGGCGCGGTTCAACCTGCGCAACCTTGATCAACAGGTTTGCGTGACGTGCCTCGATGGCGCAGTAGAAGTGGAAGTTGAAGGTCGTAGCCTGCGCCTGGAACCGGGCCAGCAACTGACCTATGACGCGCAACAGGTTGGCACCGTGCAAAGCGTCGACACCGCAGCGGTGATGAACTGGCGTCAGCAGGTGCTGGTGTTCAACGGCGCGACGCTGAGCCAGATGATCGACGAGATCAACCGCTACCGCCCAGGCATGTTGCTGCTGCTCAACCGCGAACTCGGCCAGCGCCGCGTGCAGGCGCGTTTCTCCCTCGACCAACTGGCCGGGGTAGGCGCGTTGATCCGCGACGCCTACGGCGTCAAATGCACCGAGTTGCCGGGTGGCGTCGTAGTTCTCAGCTAACCCAACGCAACACCCAAAAACACCACGGAACCCTGTGGGAGCGGCGGTGCGACGATTCGACTTGCTCGCGAAAGCGGTGGATCAGCCAATGATATGTTGAATGTTCTGCCCCCTTCGCGAGCAAGCCCGCTCCCACACAAACCTCAGTGCTTCGGCTTACTCCAACGGCCCCATCACCTGCCGATACTTCTCCACCCCTTGCGCCGTCTCCCGAGTCAACCGCACCTCCAACCCCAACGGATCCTCCCTCCGATTCCCGCTCAACTGCCGCCACCCCTTATCCATCTCCCAAACCCGCACCTGCAAATCACTCACCTCACCCAAAACCGCCACCCCAGCCGTAGGCGCCGGCAACGGATAGCGACTGCGCGCCGGCGCCACCGCGCGATACAACGTGTCCCCCTTGAGCCACCAGCGCACCCGCTGCAAAGCCCCCGGCTGATCCGCCGCGCTACGAATAATGTCCAGCCGAAACCCCTTGCTGTCACTGCTACGCACCGTAACGGCAGGCGGCGCCGTCGCCGGCTCATCCTCAGTGCCGACCTTCTTCGGCTCCGTCAGCTCGATCCCGGCGCGCATCTCCACATCCCGCTGCATCTGATTCAACGCCCGCAACAGGCTGTCGCTCTGCTCACCACTGGCCTGCAAATGGCTGTCGGCGCGGGTGACACTGTCCAGCCCCTTCCAGGCAATCAGACTGACCACCGCCATCAACAGAATCGCGACCATCACTTCGATCAGCGTAAAACCTTGTTGTCTGTTCATTGCACGCTGATCCGGCCCGAAGCATCGCGCAGCACACTCAACCGATTGAACCCGTCAGACAGCGTCAACTGCAGCGGCGGATTGATCCACTCCGCGTTGAGCACCACTTTCTGCTTCGGCTCCACCCGCACTTCCAGCTTCGGACTCTGCCAGGGACGCGGCCGCAACTGCGGGTCCCGATCGAAATGATCAAACCCCTTGCCACTGTCACTGCGCCGACTGAACCGAAACCCCTTGCCATCACTCAACCACGCAATCGGCCGGCCATCGGCGCGGGCCTCAGCCTGGGCAATCTGCAGCAACTGCGCCACGCGCTCGGCGTCCTTACGCAGCAACTGCAACGGATCGGGCTTGATACTCAGACTGATCGCCGCACTGGCGATGCCGATGATCACCAGCACCACCATCAACTCGATCAGCGTAAAACCCTGCTGACTGCATCGGTTCATCGATTGTGCACTCCCTTGCGTCCAGCCCCGTCCAAAAAACCATCCTGCACGGCCAACATGTAAGGCGTGTGAAATAAAACCGTGAGAATTGCCGCGTAGTCTGGTCACCGGGACTAAAAGGAGATTCAGCCCATGAGATACACCGCACGCTTTTCACCCCCCCAAATCACCCAGGCCGCCGCACTGCTGGCCGCCCTGATCGGCATCGCCACCTGGTCATCCCTGCTCCTGACCACCGCCGAATCCCACACCCCGGCCGCCGCCCCGCAACTGCTTGCGGCGCGTAGCGATAACCCGGCGTTGCAGTGGTTTTCCAACCGCACGGCGCCGGTGGAGATCAAGGTCAGCGGGGTGATGGCGGGGAGTCGCGGGGCGGTGGCGATACTTAGCCTGAACGACGGACCGCCGAGGAGCTTTTTGCAGGGGGAACGGGTGAGTCCTGGGGTGAAGTTGGTGGCGGTGGAGGGGGATGGGGTGGTGATTGAGCAGGGTGGGGAGAGGGTGCGGTTTGGGGTGGAGAGGTTGGGGGAGGGGGTGGAGATGCCTCGGTTGGTTAGGCCGTGATTTTTAGGGGATGCAGTTATTTTGGCGTCTCAGTCGGGTGGTGGGGACTGGATCGCAGGGGACGTACTTGACTGCTTTCGACCAACTGAAGGAAGCGTGTCGTGAATATCCGCTTTCGGCCAATAGTCGACGTTCAGTCCAAGCGACACATGCACGCGAGCAGGTGTGGATGCATATCTCGGTAAGCATTACTTATAGGAGCGGCTAGAGGTATAGTGGCATCTTGCCAAAAACAATATCTCCTAGATTCCGAATGGATTCGAAAATGTCAGCCAACCATAAATTTGTAATCTTGATTTTACTTATCGCGACCGTTGTGGTATGCACTGCTTTGTATGCCTCTGGTCCCATAGCTGTATTTTTGTCTGCATTAATATGCATATTAGTTTACATGTTGCGTCCTTTGGTAATGCCCGCTGGCTATGGCGCTAACAAAATTCGTACACTCTGCATTTTAGGCTCACTTGGACTGGTTACTTCGTGGGGCGCCTGGTCAGAAACTGTCAACATAATGTTATCGGCTATATGGGAATCACCTCAAACATCCGGCGTTCCTATTTGGATTCGGAGTATACGACTAAATGGCCAGCCATCATTTTACGTTCTGGCTTTCGTGTTTGGCGTTATTTTTGTCGTCAACTATTTTATGCGCGATAGAAGCATAAGTGGAGGGCACCCTACGCCGCTAGAAAAAGATTTTCCCGAGGAGAGTTTTCAAAAAAAACTAGAAAGTTTCTGTTCAGCATTGAATCAGGATCTGATCACAATTGACCGCGCTAGTAACTGGAGTCCTGAATACTACACCGAATTGCAGGCAGAGGTCGAAGTTCTGTCGGCGAGTGGCACGGCGTCCAGAAGAAAAATTGTTAATCTTCAGGAAGCAATAAGAAAAGACAGAAAATCACAATCATTTCTAATACTAGGAGTACCTGGCTCTGGCAAAAGCGTCGCACTTAGAAAGCTTGCAAGAGATATGCTTTCGGAGGCGGCAAAAACCAACAGGGTCCCAATATATATAAATTTGCGCGAATGGGTGCCTGCTGAGCCAAATGGAGTTAATCACACCCGATTTGATCTTAAAAATCTTGAGGAGTTCGTCATTGAAAACGTGAAGCGACGCGGAGACGTATTTACAGAGGAGTTCGTAGATATGTATTTCAGACCATTATGGAGGTCTGGTCGCTTATTCTTCATTTTCGATTCATTTGATGAGATATCTGAACTTTTGGACGCTGATGAGGACTCAGAAGTAATTAACTCGTTATCAAGCGTTATCTCTAGGTTTATTTCAAGCCACCCTGCATCTCGAGGCGTTCTATCCTCACGAGTATTTAGGCGTCCAACGCAGTCTTTTTTGGCTCAGAAAGTTTTGGAAATACGACCTCTCTCGGAGTCGAGCATTTCGGAAGCGCTCAGTCGATATCCACAATTTAATGATCGTCTCAGACTTGTTTTGTTTAGAGATCGTTTAGATTTAATTCCGTTGGCTCGCAATCCATTTATAATGGCGTTGCTTGGAGCATGGGTCAAAGTAAAACAAGAGTTACCATCAAGCCAAGCTCAGATTTATGAGGGGTACATACGGAATAGGCTAGATAGCTGCTCCTCCCGACTTAAAAATGCCGGAGTATCAGCGCAAGAAGTTTTGGATGTATCTACAGAGGTTGCGTGGTTTGTATTTAGTTCCTCCGCATTCGGTCTCGAAGCGCCAGTTAAAGTAATTAGCGATCATTTCAAATCAAGTAAAGTAGATGCTGTTCTTGAGATACTGGATTACGCGCGAATCGCGAGGGTGACTCGAGGTGATGATAAGTCGTTTGCATTTGTTCACCGAAGATTTTTAGAGTACTTCGTTACAGTTAGGCTGTTGTTAAATCCTGCTGAAGTTCCAGTTTCGCATATCCCCACGGACTCTCGTGGCCGTGACGCATTGGTTTTGTATGCTCAATTGTGCGAAGAAGGTGAGGCCAAGAGAATTGCTAATCTCTGCTGGAGGGAGATTCAGGAGAATTTTAATCATGTTGATCTAAGGATACGTGCAATTCATTGCCTTAGGTTTTTAATTGACGCTTTTTGCTCAAGAAGAAGTGTAATTCTGCCATTTGAGGACGAGCTCAGTGATTTCGTAATGGAGCATGTAAGTCAAGGGGATAGTATAATACTAGCAAAAATCTGCCTTGAGGCTACTGGTCTGCTTTCAGCATCCAAGGCAGCTCCAATTTTATCTGTGGCGATAGTGGGAGTGGATGGATGGCTTCAAGAAACGGCTTTTAGATCTTGCCGTCACTTGCCGAAGATGGAGAAGAACTTGGAGGAAAGCATTTCAAGTTATGTGCTTACTATTCCAGATACTAATTTCTGGTCAAATCGTAAAAGCATTCTACTTAGTTTATCTTTGTCCGATGCCTTGAGAAATGTTTATAGAGATGCGCGCATACGCTTGATGAATATAAAATTATCGATCTTCGTAGCTGCAGTGATTATGGTTGCCATACCAAAACTAGTACTTGCAAGTTTGGTCTATGCAGTCATACTCAGTGGAACGATCCGTGGTTTGGGAGCAAAAAATTCAATTCGCTCAATATTTGGCGAGCGAGTGAGCTCAGGAAGAAAAATACAAACTCTGGTCTCCCCCAAGATACTTGCCAATAAAGGTTTTTTTGATGCGCTAGTTACAATATTTAGATTGTTAGGTTGTTGCGCCCTAGTTGGAATAAGTCTAATTCTGCTTTATAGCAATTCAAGCGAAACCATTGATCTGTTATGCACTTACGGGGAGTGCGAAGGGTATAATTCGTGGCTAGCTGCTTTATATATAGCTTTAGGGTTAATGCTGCTTGATTGGGTGCTGGTTGTTAAGGTTTCGAATGATTTATTTAAAGAGCTTTTCAATCGTACTGGCTTGGTGGTTCTTCCTTTGATGTCTGGGATAATTGGATTGATGCTGTTGTTGATCTATTACTTGGATAAGTATCTTTCAAAATACGAGATTTTAGGGTTGATATTGAAATCTGTATTTTGGCTCACGTTAACGGTCGTGGCGATTATGGCCGCAAAAAAAATCATAACTGCTGCGCGTGATTATATTAAAGATATTGCGATGATTAGAAGTTTAAATATTGGGTTAAGTATTACTCGTCCAGAAATATCGGAAACTTTTTCGAAACTTTTAACAAATCATGGAAAGCTGTTGTATGTGCGAAACTTAGAAGGGAGTAGGGCTGTTGTAACCGGAGTGTGGCCCTCTGATTTTAAGTTGGCGGTCGGGTTGGGCGAAGGCGTCTCCGCCCTGGCCCGTTTAGAAGAGCGATGGCTAAAACTAGACAGGTAGTTTAATTTGGGGAAAAGGGGACTGATTTATTTTCCAGAAAATAGATCATTCCCCTTTGTATTCGTCGATGGTCAGTGTTGCAACGTCGCCTACCTTATGTTGCTCTCGCGTCTACAGCATCCGGTCAGCAATGTTTTCAATGACGATCTCGCAGGCTTTAACAGCCGCGGTTCCGGCCGCTGAGCCTGGTAGCCCGGACAAAGTGCCGCCGAAGATCGCGGATACCACATTAGCGACGCTGGCATCGGCGATGCTTGAGCCTTTTTTCAGCAAGCTGACAGCCTTCCCATCCTTCTTCATCCCCCCCCCTTAGCTGAGCTGACGTTTGCGCAGTTCAAGCTATGCCGAGTCAGCCATGACGCGCTTTAATCCATATGGCGTCGATAGTAGCGGTGTTGGCCCGCTAAGAGGTTTAGAACAGAGGACATGGATTTGAAATACGAGTCCACCCAGCCAGGCAACCCTCACAAACTCACGATCAATCAGCATGTCTTTCCGAAAGCAAGTATCGAGCGTTTTGCAGGTGATGATGGGTGCGTGGAGATTTACTCGATATCGCACCGGAAGGTCATGAGGCTCAGGCCTAACAACCCCATCTTCTGTGAAAAGGGGACTGATTTATTTCGAGAAAATAGATCAGTCCCATTTGTTCCTTATTGTTGTTCATTCTTGAACGTGTTCGTGTGTTTGGTGTAGGTGTCGGAATATACTCTAAATTTATTCATACGAATTGCATTAATCGGTGTGAGCTCTGAAAGCTTTAATAGAGCACTATAGGATTTCATAAAGATGACTTGGTAATCATTCGTGGCGTCGCCATCATGAGATTGAACCTCTCCGCACTTAAGTAGTGCCCTTGCATGTCGCGTGAATTCTTTGCTGTTAAGTTGAGCAAAGTAATTATAAAATTCGTCATCGGTCGCCTGAGCGATTCCTCTTCTAAGATCACCATCAGGAAAGCCGGAACCTTCCATTACGGCACAAATAAGTTCGCTCAAACTACCCTTGATGGCTAAGCTTTCAAAATACTGGTCTAGTTTTAATGATAAATATTCGTTGCGTGGCCAATGAAAAATATCATATTTTTCTCTGATGCCTAATGTGGGAAATACTTCGGTAAAGTATTTGTCGGCAACTGAATTTATGAATGTTTCCTGTCCTAGTTCGTAATATATTGATGTCACAGAATCAAGATCATTTATATTAAAGTGCTGAAGGGCTCTGGAAATCGTTAATTCAAATGCAGCTAGTACTTTAGAATCATTGTTGGAAAAGGAAGCATGGAATAAATCCCAGGCCTTCTGTAGAAGGGCGATATCTGCATCATGCTTTATCTTTTTCTCTAATCCTTCGATAAGTAACTTTAAAGAATCTTCATCTGCATACCCCTTCCTAACAAAATCAATTATGGCTACATCAAACGCATCGCAACTTCCGAAGCCATATTCATCTAGGTAAGAGCTTTTTTCTCGAGTGATTTGCTTTAGTTCTAATTCCTCCGTCGAAATATCAGTGTTATCTGGCATGTATGAAGCGAGGCTTCCTTGGTGAGCTAAAATAAAATCAATATCGACTTTGCATTTTTCCCCGCCGTACACAGAAAAAACCGCCAAGGTTAAGGTGCTCTGCGCCTGCTGAATTATCTTAGAGTGAGTGTCTATTAATGCGCTATCAAGAATGGTTGCAAAAAAATCTATTTTTTTAGTAATCGTATGTTGTTGATTTTTAATTTTACTGCATTCTCGATTGCCGACTTACGATTTTCTCCTGTTGTGTCAAAAACAAGGTTCACTGATTCTTGTTCGGAAGGGGCGAAGGTTACTTCGTAATCAAAAACTTTTTCACTAAAAGAAAAAAACTCATCGCCTTTGTCTAGCGATCCATCATTTAATATTAGAATGATCGAGCAGTTTTTTGAGTCAACTAATCTCGATATCAATCCAAGTACGTCGCGAGAAGATAGTCCACTCCCTCGACGCTCAAAGTCGTCAATGCATATGATTGTATCTCCAGTCAGCGCATATTGAATTGAGTCGATTACGCCACCAAAACTGCCGACAAACGGAACTTTCGCCTCTTTTCCAAATTTTAATATTTTTCGTAGGCCAGTTGTTGCATCACTTAAATCTAACTTTTTTAAATTATCAAATACCGATTCCTTAGAGACAAGCTCACCGGCCTTGGCACATTCAACAGTGTTTTCGAAAATGGAGCGTTTAAGATCATTTAATGAGTTTAGGCCGAATAATGAAACATAAGAATATTTGGGTCTGGAAAAAGAGGTGAAGCTGGATTTTACAACTCTGCTCCAAAAATGTGTTTTTCCTGTACCCCATTCACCTTTGAGTACAATCGCTGTACCAGTTTTTTGAGCAGCAAAGCTACACAACGCCTTTTCAACTTTAGCTATGGACATTGGAACCTCTCTACAAGTCCTTTTATGAAGGTGCAAATCCGCACCCAATATTACAAGCTATCCAGTGATGAAAAAAAAGGGACAGATTTATTTTCCATAAAATAGATTAGTCCCCTTTGTTTTCTTTGTTTTGTATCAAGATCTGCCTAGTCGCCCAAATTAACGGCATTACCGTTAGCCCGGACATAATAATTATCGAATTCACCGCTTTCGACGAACACGAAGCCATGGCGAGTGTAAAAACGATTTGAAGCGCTTTCCTTGAGAGCACCGACCTTGATGGGACGCCCGATCTCATCAGCCTCTCTGAAAATCTGAGTAAGAACTTCAGAGCCGATTCCTGCTCCTTGAGCACTGGGTATCACATACAAGTGGTCAAGCAAAAGCTCGCTCTGGTGATCTTTGATTACGACAAAACCGACCAGATCACCTGATACTTCTATGCGGCGAGTGCTGTGAACGTCGAACCCAGCAACAAATCGTTCGCGCGCACGATCTGGGTTAAATCGTCCAAGCCGTTCAAGGCTCTCGCGCATGGCCTCAATCCTGATGGCTACCAGATCTTCCAGGTCGTTATTGGAAGCCGCGCATAAAACGACAGCGGAGTTTTGATCAGCGGAGGCTGGCATGACAAGCACCCTAAACATGGCCGGTCAGTCATTATGCAGAGAACAGATTCCGCATAACCACTACTGCTTCGGTTCAATGGAGGCGATGGCTCCCTATCAGCTTCAGAGGGATGTGTTCGCAGGACGCTTGTGTTTGTTGGGGCAAGGGGACGTGTCTGTCGTGGGATCCGAGACGCAATGAGAATTCCGATAAACACCAACGTTTAAAAAAACATCTCCAGACACTCTCTCAGGCTACATATCCTTGCGCCGTTGCCTACAGCTACGCCAGAATCCGCCGGCTTGTGCGCTTTGTACCTGGTCTTTATCGTCTACGTGTCGCTGGCAACCCAGCGACCGGGTTTAGCGACCCGACCAGGTATAAGTTCAACGACGCTCCCGTTTGTCGCAGATTTTTGCGATGACGATATGGTGGCTGTGCGTGGGAGACCTTCGGGTCTGCCGGGTCTTATACCTCTCGGTTCGCTAACCCGCGTACAGCTGCCACCCTTACTTGTTTAGCGACAGGTGTTGGTGGTTCCACTAGGTATAAAAATGGAGCTTCACCATGATCAAACCAACACCCAACCCGCCGAAACCGACTCGGTTTCCCCCTACGAATCCATCGATTCCAGAAAACTCCACGAAGCCGCCGACCGCGCGCTCGACCATTACCTCTGTCCGCCCGGCTCCACGCCGCCTCCACGCAGAACCCGCGGGATGTATGCCGTGACGGCGGACAACAAAAACGAAGAACTGCTGATTGATGCCAGTGAAACACTCGCATCGGCCCAAACCATTGCCCAGAACATCGCCAGTCTGGTGCCGGCTTCGCAGCGTCGGGCGTTGGTGGGGATTGCGCAGTTGATCATGCTCGGGGAGTTGGCGGTGAATCGGGCGTTGGATAATTTGCAATTGCCGGTGAGGCAGACCTCGGGGTCACCTGCTGATTAAACGGGTGTCAATTTTGGCGCCTTCGCGAGCAAGCCCGCTCCCACGGAATTTATGTTGATCACAGATATTGTGTAGGGTGCTGAAATTTGTGGGAGCTGGGCTGGCAGAGAGGGCGATGGCACATGCGCTGTTTCTGACGCCTAGCCGTCAGTGGAAAAAGGGGATCGATTCATTTCAATCGATCCCCTTTTTGTTGCTTAACCCGCGTCGCCGCTATTTGGCTCTGAAGGCGTATCCGGACATTCATCGGTCCATCGCGTAACCATCATGTCTTTGAGTTGCTCTCCCATGGTGTCGACACGCAAGCAGGCGCCTTTCTTTGAATAGAACAAGATGCAGCGCGAGCTATCGAAAGAGCAGACATCGAGCTCCAGGAAGTTGCGAGCAGCCAGCTCGCGCTCGACACCACTGTATTCATAGCCATCGCGGGTGTGCATCCGGGTTGGTTTCCATCCTTGTTTGATCAACTTGGATCTGGCCGCCACCAAGCGCTCACCGACGGTGATGCCTGCTGACCCGTTTTTGTCGTTTGCCGCTTGCGAGACATCAGCGCACGCAGCGCTTGTGCCCATGCAACAAATGGCGATGAGGAGCATCGGGGCCTTCATTTAGCCGTTCCCCTGATTTTTCTTGCGGCGTAATAATTGACCGCTATCAAAAAATTCTTGAGCTCCCACGCCCAAGCGCCCACGAGCATGCAGATAACCAGAAAATGAAAATATTGATGAAATTCTGTAGAGGGCACTTTCTGCGCGCTTTTCCCGACCAGTCCAAGCGTCATTAGGCTAATGCAAAAAGCACTCAAACACCGTAAGGCGAGATAGCAAAGGTCTTTGATGTTGGTCGTATACATCCAGCATTTCGCAGATTCAGAAAACAGAGCAGCCCACCCCAGGTGAAACACGCTTGCGTAGATGAAGGTCAGGCTTAGACGTTGCGCCACATCAGCGCCGGAGCTTAGGTAAAACTCCGAATAGAAATGGTCGAGAGAAATGCCTACCGGACGAAAGAGGTCGAGGAGGGGAAAAAGGGCAACCCCGCCGGCGAGATAGATTGCCAAAAAAGCGATGATTTTCATCTCGCACTCCATTGCTTCGTATAACGGCATCGACAAACGATTTTTCGATCAGGGAAGTCGACAGCATAGACATCCTGGCCATTTGCGGTAATTCAGTCGCTGGAAAATAGAGGGGGTAGAGCGCCTGACAGCAGAGGAGCGGGGGTGGATTATTGATTACTGCAGGTATCGCTTGGGAATCGACACAGACTTGAAGACTCAGGATGACGTCGAGATGTGCCGCAAGAAATAGAAATGCTCATTTGGCCGAGGTCGTCAGTCACACCTGACAACCTCGGCCATTTTCTTTCCGGCTGTTGAGCTACAGCTTTCAACCGCTTACGCCTTCACCTCAACATGATCCAACGCCAACTCACTCAACATCACCAACTGCGCAATCCCGATCGCAGTCTTGCGATGAGCAGGCTCCAGCGTGGCAGCGAAGTTGTTGAGCATTTCGCTGGCCGATCCCAGTGATTCGCTGGCGTTGGCCAGCAGGGATTCGGTGTTGTAGGCCGGGTTGGCCAGGTACATGGGGTCGTGTTTGTGGTGGCTGCCCATGATGCGTTGTTGTGGGGTGAGGTAGTGGTCGAGGGCGCGTTCGGCGGCTTCGTTCAGGGTTCGGGAGTCGGGGAATTTGTAGGGGGAAACCGGATCGGTTTCAGGGGGATTGGGTGTTGGTTTGAACATAGATGTAACTCCTCATGCTTCAAAAAGGGAGGCCATCCAATTTCGCTACCAAACGAAGGTGGCGGCCATGCTCAGGTTGGTAGACCGGCACATGAGGAACCCGGCGCACCCGAAGGTGCCCTGTGCATGACCACCATAAAGCCGAGACGAAACGACGCCACGAATGGTGATGCTGTGCAGAACTCATGTGCGGGCTACCAAACCCGATCACTGTTTTTCAGTGACCCGGAAACGATAAGACCCGCCCCCCAGACGCACAAGCCGGCGGATTCTGGCGTAGTCGTAGGCAATGACGCAAGGCGTTGTAGCCTTGAGGAAGTAACGGTGGGTGTCTTTAAACGGAGTTCAGGAAAGGGTTAAACGGGTTTCCAGGCAGACCGAAGTTATTCGTGCTGAGGGTACTTCGCACGGGGGAACGACCGTTGGTCGTAAACCTCTAAATACCTGTCAGATCTGACAGGTGACTGTTTCCGCTATTGACTGCTTAATCACTCCGTCGTACCCATTCACTAAAGGAGTGACTGATATGTCTACATCCAAGCAAGATGCCACCATTCCCTCCATCGTTTCTCTTAGGGATCCCAGCGGTAAGGAAATTCCAAATGGTGGTACCACCACCGAGACCAGCGTAATAATCGTCGGTCAGGCGGAAAAAATGCAGCGAGTAGAAGTGTTTGACGGTGCTATGTCGAGTGGTCTGGCGTCCGTTGACTCTGTGGGCAATTGGATGTTTCAGATGAAAGGACTGAGTGTAGGTGCACACAGGGTCACGGCGAAGGCTTTGTATGGTGCTGGAGCTGTGTCGGCGGTCAGAACCTTTACCGTCAAGTAGATTGAAAATTTGGTGATTTTGAGTGAGGGTCCGGCAGTTTTTTGAGGGCGGCGAGCACGTTGGTGCCGCTCTCAATTCCGGATCAACTCGCTGCTGCTCCGGAGGGTGTCATGGGGTATCCGGGCGGCTGAGCAGTGTTTCAAGCCTCGCCAGCGGCGGCGCTTCCCGGTTGCGGTCAAAGACTTGCACACCAACCTTCAGCATCCGCCCATTCTCCGCCCCCCCAATCACCTGCTCACACCGCAACAACAACCTCCCTTGATCGCACTCCACTGCCTTGACCCCCATCGGAAACCGCCCCTCCAGCCGCAACTCCGCCATCCGACTCTGCGCCGCAATCATCGCAATCGAGCGATCCCGCAAGATCCCGCTGCTCTGCGTCATCAACCCCGCCACACGAACAGCGGCGGACATGGCGACGGCGATGATCGCCAGCGCGACGAGTACTTCAATCAGGGTGAATCCGGCTTGCGGGGAGGGGGTGCGCATCGGGGGCTCGGGCAGTCGGGCAGCCCTTGACGCTAACGCCCGTGCTTGACGGCTTGACGACGAAAACACCCGAGGATTTTCAACATCCCTGACATATCTTCTTGCAACACTGCGCGTCGAATCGAATCAAGCCAGGGAATGACGAGATGGATATCGCGCAATTCAAACAGCCCAATCGACCGAGCCGGATGCCCCGTGGGCAGCAGGGTTTCACGCTGATCGAGATCATGGTGGTGGTGGTGATTCTCGGGATTCTGGCGGCGATGGTGGTGCCCAAGGTGCTGGACCGGCCGGATCAGGCGCGGGCCACGGCGGCGAAGCAGGACATTGGCGGGTTGATGCAGGCGCTGAAGCTGTATCGCCTCGATCACGGCACTTACCCGAGCCAGAGCCAGGGCTTGAAGGTGCTGGTGGAGCGGCCGGCCGATGCGAAGAACAGCAACTGGCGCTCGTACCTGGAGCGCCTGCCGAATGACCCGTGGGGTCGTCCTTATCAGTACCTCAATCCCGGTGCCAACGGCGAGATCGACATCTTTTCCCTCGGCGCCGATGGCCAGCCTGACGGCGACGGCGTGAATGCCGACATCGGTTCCTGGCAGTTGTAAGGCCGGTCATGAACAGCCAATCGAACCAGCAGGGGATGGCGATCATCAGTGCGCTGCTGATTGCGGCGGTGGTCGCGGTGATCGCTGCCGGCATGCTGACGCGCCAGAGCGTTTCGACCCGTGCGCTGGAGGCCGAACAACTGCGCGTGCAAGGCCGTTGGGTGTTGCACGGCGGGTTGGAGATCAGTCGGCAATTGTTGTGGGATGCGCGGCAGCGCGATCCGCTGACCCGACTCGATCAACCGTGGGCGCAGCGGTTGAACACTCAGGGTTTCGAGGGGTGGCTGGAGGACGAGCAGGCCAAGTTCAACCTGCGCAATCTGGTGGCCAACGAGCGGATCGATGATGCGCAGGTGCAGGCGTTCGAGCGCTTGTGCGAGTTGATCGGTGTCAGCAGCGGCTTGAGCCGGCGCATCACTCAGCGGGTGATCGGCTCTTATCCGCACCTGTTGAATGCCCAAGTGGTGGACAAGCCTGTTGCGAAAAATACGTTCGACAGCGGGCGCGCGACGTCGCCGTCCGCTTCGCGCAAACCGCAACCGCCGACCTTGCCAATGCTGCGCACGCTTGACGATTTGCGCAGTGTCGACGGGGTCAACGATGCGCTGTTGGCGAAAATGGCGCCGTACCTGACGGTGATTCCAGCGACCACGTGGCTCAACGGCAACACCGCCACGGCGCCGGTGCTGGCGGCTTATGTGCCGGGGCTGTCGCTGGAGCGAGCGCAGGCGTTGATCAATGAGCGTGACGCCGGGCGCTGGTTTATCAATCGCGGGGATTTCGTCAATCGCCTGCGCTTGCCGCAACTGGAGATCACCAGCGTAAAGGTCGGCATCACCAGCGACTGGTTCCGGCTGCGCGGGCAGGCGCGGCGGGATCAGCGGCGGGTCAGCCTCGATGCGTTGTTGCATCGCAGCCAGGATCGGTTGCCGCAAGTGATCTGGTCGCGGGTGGGCGTATGAGCCCGTTGCGCGTGAGTCTGCCACCGCTGGCGGAGCTGAGTCTCGACAGTGAAGTGGATTGTGCGTGGCTGGATCGTCAGGGGCAGGTCACACGCCAGGAACGTGTGCGGCTCGGTGCACTGCCGAAGCAACCGCTGGTGTGCTTTCTGCACCCGTCGGACAGCCTGTTGGCGAGTATCGATTTGCCGCCGCTGCCCGCGAGCAAAACCGCCGCCGCTGTGCAATGTGCGGCGCAGGCCTTGATGCTCGGTGACAGCGCCGAGATGCACATCGCCCACAGCGCTCGCAATGAAAGCGGCCAGGTGCAGATCGCCTGGGTAGCACGCAAGGAGTTGCAGCACCTCGGGCAATTCGGCCTGAACCTCAAAGGCCTGTACCCGGCGGCCTACAGTTTGCCGGTGATGGCCGGCGGTGTTGGCTGCCTGCATGACGAGCATCTGTTGCTGCGCCACGGCCCGAATGCGGCGCAGGTGCAGCCGATGATCGACGAAGCTTGGCTGCTGGAAACCGGTCTGCCGGCGCACTGGATCGGTGACGGCGCGCCTGAAGCGATGCAATCAAAATTGGCCGATACACAGCGAAGCGCCGGCCCGTTGCCGAATTGGGGCCTGCACGGCGGCATTCAGCAACCGGGCACCGAACATCGCGGTTGGGGCAGGGCGCTCGGTTGCTGTGCGTTGGCGTTGGCGGTGTGGGTGATCGGTTTGAACTTGTACGCCGCTCGCGAGGCCGGGCAGGGCCAGCAGCTCAAGGCGCAGATGGCGCAGCGGGTGAAGCAGGCGTTCCCCGAGTTGCCGGTGATCCTCAATCCGCTGCAACAGGCGCGTCAGCAAATCGCGGCGCGCCAGCAAGGCGCGGTGGATGCGCCGGGACAGGATTTCACGCGGCTGGTGTCGCAGGCTGGGATTGGGATGCCGTCCATGGCCGGGACGGTGCAGCGGCTGGAGTTTGTCGACGGTGCGTTGCAACTGAGTCTGTTGCCCGAGGCGCGGCGTTCGGGCAACGACAAGGACTGGCAAGACACGCTGGCCCAGGCCGGCATCAGCATCAGCCCGAATGACGACGGCTGGGTCTTGCGCCCGGCCGGCGAGGCGACCGCTGCCACCGACAACGACGACAGCAGCGGAGCCGAAGATGAATAGCCCCTCGCTTGCGAAATACCGCGCCGGTTGGCAGCGCTTCAATGCTCAGTTGAAGGCCCGTTGGCAGCCGTTGGCCGTGCGGGAAAAACGCATGGTCGGCGGCATGGCGGCGCTGTTGCTGGGGCTGTTTGTGTGGGTGGCGTTGATTCAGCCGCCGTTGAAGAAGATCGCCGCAGCGCAAGTCGAAACCCCGAAATTGCGCGCCCAGGCCGAAGCGCTGGAAGTGCTGTTGCGCGACGTCAGCGTGCGCCCGGACGGGCAGAACCTGGAGCAGTCGCTGCAACAGACCTTGCAGGCCAGCGGACTGGGCGGCCATTACCAATTGGCTGCCGCGTCCGCCGGCTGGCAGTTGACCTTCGACGCGGCACCGGCCGACGCCGTGCTCGACTGGCTGCTGAGCCAACCGCGGAATTTTTCACTGCAAGTGGTCGAGGCCCGTCTGCAACGCGCAGACGACGCCGCGACCGATGACACCGCCGGCACTCTGTCGGGCACCGTACGCATGGATCAGGCGCTGGGCGCTAAGGAAGCTTCATGAAGGGGTCAGGATCCAAACGCATGGCGTTGCCGATGCTGTTGATGGCATTGAGCGCGTGCAGCAACACCACACCACCGAATCAACCGCCGCTGCTGGTGGACAGCGAACTCGGCCGGCCGCTGGCCAACACCCAGCGCAGTGGCGACGCGGTGCTCGACCGCGAGCGGGCGCAGGCTCAGGTCAGACCCGCGCCAAAGCAGTTGCACAACATCACCGAGCGCGCTCGTAGCGGCGGCTCGGCGCGTGGCACGACGTTGCCGATCAATCCGTTGGGCGATCAACCGGTGACGCTGAATTTCGTCGATGCGGATATTCAAGCGGTGGTGCGGGCGTTGTCGCGTTCCACCGGTCAGCAGTTTCTGGTCGATCCTCGGGTAAAGGGCAACCTGACGCTGGTCTCCGAAGGCCAGGTGCCGGCGCATCAGGCTTACGACATGTTGCTGGCGGCGCTGCGCATGCAGGGTTTCAGCGTGGTGGACGTGGGCGGCGTGGCGCAGGTGGTGCCGGAGGCCGATGCCAAGTTGCTCGGCGGGCCGATCTACAGCGCCGACAAACCGGCCGGCAACGGCATGCTCACTCGCACGTTCCGCCTGCAATACGAGAACGCGGTGAACCTGATCCCGGTGCTGCGCCCGATCGTCTCGCCGAACAACCCGATCAACGCCTATCCGGGCAACAACACCATCGTCGTCACCGATTACGCCGAGAACCTCACGCGGGTCGCGCAACTGATCCAGGGCATCGACACCCCGAGCGCCATCGACACCGACGTGGTGCAGATCCAGAACGGCATCGCCGCCGACATCGCGCCGATGGTCGCTGACCTGCTCGACGCACCGGGCAACGATCCAACCCAGAAAATCGCGGTGATCGGCGACCCGCGCTCCAACACCATCATCATCCGCGCCGGCAGCCCCGAGCGCACGGAGCTGGCACGCAACCTGATCTACAAACTCGACAACGCCCAGAGCAACCCGAGCAATCTGCACGTGGTGTATTTGCGCAATGCTCAGGCCGGCAAACTGGCCCAGGCACTGCGCGGTTTGTTGACTGGCGAGAGCGACAGCGGCACCAGCGACAATGCGCGCTCGGTGCTCAGCAACATGGGCAGCTCCACCAACTCGGGCGGTGGGCAGAACGGCCAGAGCGGCACGCAAAGCAACGGCAGCACGTCGACCACCAACAGCGGCAGTACCGGCGGCAGTTACGCTCAGGGCAGCAGCGCCACCAGCGGCAGCGGCAATGCCCAGAGCAGCGAACAGAACGTCGCCTTCAGCGCCGGCGGCGTGACCATTCAGGCCGACGCCACGACCAACACCTTGCTGATTTCCGCGCCGGAGCCGCTGTACCGCAACCTGCGCGAAGTCATCGATCTGCTCGACCAGCGCCGTGCGCAAGTGGTGATCGAAAGCCTGATCGTCGAAGTCGGCGAGGACGATGCCAGCGAATTCGGCGTGCAATGGCAGACCGGCAACCTCGGCGGCAAAGGTGTGATCGGCGGCGCCAACCTCGGTGGTTCGGGGATCAACGTCAATGGCAAGACCAGCCTCGATGTGCTGCCGCAAGGCCTGAACCTCGGCTACGTCAATGGCACGGTCGATATCCCCGGCATCGGCAAGATCCTTGACCTGAAAGTGTTGGCCCGGGCCCTGAAGAGCAAGGGCGGCACCAACGTGCTGTCGACGCCGAACCTGCTGACCCTGGACAACGAGGCGGCGAGCATTTTCGTCGGCCAGACCATCCCGTTTGTCAGCGGCAGTTACGTCACTGGCGGCGGGGGCACCAGCAACAACCCGTTCCAGACCGTGACCCGTGAAGAGGTCGGTTTGAAGCTCAATGTGCGGCCGCAGATTTCCGAGGGCGGCACGGTGAAGCTCGACATCTATCAGGAAGTCAGCAGCATCGACGAGCGCGCCTCGGCGGCAGCCAACTCGGCGGGGATCGTCACCAGCAAACGGGCGCTCGACACCAGCATCCTGCTGGATGACGGGCAGATCATGGTGCTCGGCGGTCTGCTGCAGGACGGCTACAGCCAGAGCAACGACGCGGTGCCTTGGTTGTCGAGCATTCCCGGGATCGGCGCGCTGTTTCGCAACGAGCGCCGCTCGATCACCAAGACCAACCTGATGGTGTTCCTGCGCCCGTACATCATCCGCGACAGCGCGGCGGGGCGCAGCATCACGCTTAACCGCTACGACTTCATGCGCCGCGCCCAAGGCGGTCTGCAACCGGAGCGCAGCTGGGCGATGCCGGACATGCAGGCGCCGCAATTGCCCGCCACTGCCCAAGGCGTGCCGGCGCCGGTGTCCGGCCCGCGCGCAACCATCAAAGCGGTGCCGCTGCAATGAGCGCATTGCCTTACGCCTGGGCCAAGGCGCAGCGGATTCTGCTGCGCGACGGCGTGCTGACGGTGTGCCCGTCGACGCCGGGCTGGTCGATCAGCGAAGTACGGCGGCAGTTCGGCGCAGCGAAGCTTGAGCGGGTACGGGATGACGAACTCGACGGCTTGCTCGCTACTGCCTATGCCGATACCGGCAGCGCGGCGGCGGTGGTCGGTGCGGCGGAGAACGAAGTCGACCTCGACCGCCTGATGCAGGACATGCCGGAAATCACCGACCTTCTCGACACCCAGGACGGCGCGCCGGTGATCCGCATGATCAACGCCTTGCTCACCCAAGCGGCGCGGGACGAGGCCAGCGACATTCACATCGAACCGTTCGAAACCCATTCGGTGGTGCGCTACCGGGTCGACGGCACCCTGCGCGACGTGGTCTCGCCACGCAAAGCGTTGCATGGCGCGCTCGTATCGCGGATCAAGATCATGGCGCAGCTCGATATCGCCGAAAAACGCCTGCCGCAGGACGGCCGGATTGCGTTGCGCGTAGCGGGGCGGCCAATCGACATTCGTGTTTCCACCGTGCCCACCGGCCATGGCGAGCGAGTGGTGATGCGTCTTCTGGACAAGCAGGCCGGGCGCCTGCATCTCGAAACGTTGGGCATGGACGCGCAAGTGCTGTCCAAACTCGATCACCTGATTCGCCAGCCCCACGGCATCGTGTTGGTCACCGGCCCGACCGGTAGCGGCAAGACGACGAGTTTGTATGCGGCGCTGGCGCGACTGGATGCGAGCACCAGCAACATCCTCACCGTGGAAGACCCGGTGGAATATGACTTGCCGGGCATCAGCCAGATTCAGGTCAACGCCAAGATCGACATGACGTTTGCCCTGGCCTTGCGGGCGATTCTGCGGCAAGACCCGGACATCATCATGATCGGCGAGATCCGCGATTTGGAGACCGCGCAGATCGCGGTGCAGGCTTCGTTGACCGGTCACTTGGTGTTGGCGACGTTGCACACCAACGACGCGGTATCGGCGGTCAACCGCTTGGTCGACATGGGCGTCGAGCCGTTTCTGCTGGCCTCGTCGATGTTGGGAGTTTTGGCCCAGCGGCTGGTGCGGCGCCTGTGCAACCAGTGCAAACAGGAAGATCCGGCGACGCCCGGCACTTGGCGCCCGGTCGGTTGTGCGGCGTGCAATCACACCGGTTACAGCGGCCGCACCGGCATTCACGAATTGTTCTGCATCGACGACGACATCCGCACCCTGATTCACCAAGGGGCAGGGGAGCAGGCGTTGCGTGCTGCGGCGAGCAAGGCCGGGATGTTCAGCCTGCGCGAGGACGGCGAGCGCTGGATCCGCAGCGGTGCCACGGCGCCGGAAGAAATCCTTCGTGTGACACGGGACGCCTGATGAATCGCTATCGTTTTGAGGCCGCCGATGCCAGCGGCAAGATCGAATCCGGGCATCTGGAAGCGGAGAGTCAGGGCGCCGCGTTTGGCGTGCTGCGTGGTCGTGGCTTGACGGCGTTGTCGGTGGAGAAGGAAAGCAATGTCTCCCAGCATGGCGGCGGTGGAATGTTCAGTGCCAGGCTGTCGGACAACGATCTGGCGTGGGCGACACGGCAACTTTCGAGTTTGTTGGGTGCCAGTCTGCCGCTGGAAGCGGCGCTGAGCGCCACGGTCGAACAGGCCGAGAAAAAACACATCGCCCACACCCTCAGCGCCGTACGCGCCGATGTGCGCAGCGGCATGCGCCTGGCCGAAGCGCTGGCGGCGCGGCCACGGGATTTTCCGGAGATTTACCGGGCGTTGATTGCGGCGGGCGAGGAGTCCGGTGATTTGGCGCAGGTGATGGAGCGGCTGGCGGATTACATCGAGGAGCGCAACAACCTGCGCGGCAAGATTCTCACCGCGTTCATCTATCCGGGTGTGGTCGGGCTGGTGTCGATCGGCATTGTGATTTTCCTGCTCAGCTATGTGGTGCCACAGGTGGTCAGTGCGTTTTCCCAGGCGCGGCAGAATCTGCCGGGGCTGACTTTGGCGATGCTCAATGCCAGTGATTTCATCCGCGCGTGGGGCTGGTTGTGCGCCGGGATCATGGCCGGTGCGTTCTGGAGCTGGCGCCTGTATTTGCGCAATCCGTCGGCGCGTTTGAGTTGGCATCATCGGGTGCTGAAGCTGCCGCTGATCGGGCGCTTTGTGCTGGGGCTGAACACCGCGCGGTTCGCCTCGACGCTGGCGATTCTCGGCGGCGCCGGGGTGCCGTTGTTGCGCGCGTTGGAAGCGGCGCGGCAGACCTTGTCCAATGATCGTCTGAGCCTGAGCGTCAATGAGGCCACTGCCAAGGTGCGCGAGGGCGTCAACCTGGCAGCAGCGCTGAAAGTGGAAAACGTGTTCCCGCCGGTGCTGATTCACCTGATCGCCAGCGGCGAGAAAACCGGCGCGCTGCCACCGATGCTTGAACGCGCTGCGCAGACCCTGTCACGCGATATCGAGCGCCGGGCGATGGGCATGACCGCGTTGCTTGAGCCGCTGATGATTGTGGTGATGGGCGGGGTGGTGCTGGTGATCGTGATGGCGGTGCTGTTGCCGATCATCGAGATCAACCAACTCGTGCAGTAGTTTTTTCAACTTTTTTGCCGGCGCCCAGATCTCACCCGAGCGCGAAAAACGGCATCCTCGGGTTCTCCTTTCTGTCATCTGCAACGGCCCTTCAAGGGCTGTGGCCGATTCCCTCGAAAAGCTTGCCGTAGACACTCCGCACAACCCCCGGAACACCCGAGAAAATCCCTTGAAAATCAGCCTGCACCTCCCGAGGTTTTTTCCTTTATCTGTCACCGGAAACTGCGAATTTCTCAGTGCGACTTAACCCCGGACCCCGCTTGCGAAGGTCAGCGGTGAGTCCTCCCAGTGTCATGCAAGTCCCCTGAAAACCTGTGTTCACAACCAACGTTGAAAAGGAGATTCTTCATGTTCAAGCGCACTCTGATCGCAGCTTCCCTGACCGTTGCCGCTCTTGCTTCCGCTCAAGCCATGGCTGTTACCGGTGGTGGTGCAACTCTGCCAGCCGCTCTGTACAAAGGTTCGTCCGACAGCATCCTGCCAGCCAACTTCAGCTACGCTGCCATCGGCAGCGGCGGTGGCAAGACCGCTTTCCTGACCAACAACCCGGCTGGCTTCAGCACCACTGGCACTGTGCACTTCGCCGGTAGCGACTCGATCCTCAGCGCTTCGGAACTCAGCACCTACAGCAGCACCTACGGCGCTTCGTTCGGTCCGCTGATTCAACTGCCTTCGGTTGCCACTTCGGTTGCCATCCCTTACAAAAAAGCCGGTCAGACCGCTCTGAACCTGACCAGCGCTCAACTGTGCGACGTGTTCTCCGGCGCCAAAACCACTTGGGGTGCTCTGTTGGGCACTTCCGACACCACCGCCATCCGCGTTGTTTATCGCAACGTTTCCAGCGGCACTTCGGAAATCCTGACCCGTCACCTGAACGCCGTCTGCCCGACTCAGTTCGCCACCAGCACCACCTTCACCGCCGCTCGTATCGGTGGCATCGCGCTGCCTTCGAACTGGGTCGGCGTTGCCAACACTTCCGATGTCGCCACTGCCGTGAACGCAGTTGACGGCTCCATCGGTTACGTCGGTCCGGACGGTGTAGATGCCACCAGCAACGCTGTTGTTGCCCGCGTCAACGGTGTTCAGCCGACTTCGGCCAACGTCAACCTGGCACTGGCATCGGTTACCGCGCCTTCGACCGCTGCCCAGGCTGCCAACCCGGCCAACTGGTCGCCAGTGGTTGCCAACCCGGCTCTGGGTTACAAGCTCGCTGCCTACACCAACTTCATCTTCGGTCAGTGCTACAAGGATGCAGCCGTGGCCGCCGACGTCAAAGCCTTCCTGACCAAGCACTACAGCATCCCGGGCAACAACGCCGCAACTCAGGCTCACAAGTTCGTCGCAGTGCCTGATTCCTGGAAAAACGCTGTAACCGCCAACTTCATCACCAACACCTCGGGCAACAACCTGGACATCAACAACACCACCGTGTGCAACACCATCGGTCGTCCTTTGTAAGCTCGCGCAGTCGTAACAGAAATGGCGGCAACCTTCGGGTTGCCGCCATTTTTTTTGGCTGGATACACCTCAATCATGAAGTTTGTGTGACATCCGTTCGGTCGCGCCCCTCGCCAACTGCCTATGACGTAACAGCAGGTTTTTGCACGCCTGCGGCCTTGTGTGGCAATCAAAAAGGATCTCGTAGTGATGCTCGCTCGCCCATCCCGTCGTCGTACCAGCGTTCTGTCCTCCAAACGTGAAGCCATGGAGCCGGCGCTGTGGTTGCTCAAACCGTTGGCGCACGCGGTGGCGTTGTGTCTGGTGGCGGGCAGCGCGCAGGCGCAGACGGCGTTCAGTTCGGGCTGGTTTGCTGCCAAGGGCGCGGCGCAACAGGCTGCGGCGGCGCGTCCGAGCGTGGGTGGCTTGCCTGGAATGACACCGCCGCTGGCCCAGCAGCAGAAGGCCAATGCGCAGTTGCAGCGTTCGATTCAGACCCTGAACAACACGGTCGCCGCGATTGCCGCGCAACAGGCGGCGCAGGCGGCCGGGCGCGCCGCCGCGTTGGGCTCGGTGCAGTTTGTGCCGGACGGTCTTGGCGAAGGCGGTCTGAAAGTCGACAACAGCCTGACCCAGGGCTGGCAGAACGCGAAGGGCCCGCAGCAGACCCAGGTCGATGGCAAGACCACTGTGACGATCGAGCAGACCGCCGACAAGGCCATTCTCAACTGGGAAACCTTCAACGTCGGTCGCAACACCACGGTCGATTTCGCGCAGCAGTCGAACTGGGCAGTGCTCAACCGGGTCAACGATCCGAACGCCCGGGCCAGCCAGATTCAAGGCCAGATCAAGGGCAACGGCACGGTGATGCTGATCAACCGCAACGGCATCGTGTTCAGCGGCTGCAGTCAGGTCAACGTGCGCAACCTGGTGGCGGCAGCGGCGAACATCACCGATATCCAGTTCCGTGATCGGGGTCTGTATTTCGACAGCACCGGCAGTCAGCCGACCTTCACCGATGCGGCCGGCAAAGTGCTGGTGGAGCGCGGTGCCTCGATTGAAACCCATAAACCGTCGGCTTCCACCGATGCCGGCGGCTATGCGCTGCTGCTCGGCAACGAAGTGCAGAACGACGGCAGCATCAACACTGCCAAGGGCCAGACCGTGCTGGCGGCCGGTGACCGTTTCTACATCCGCAAGGGTTCGGGCACCGAAGGCAATGCGCTGTCGACCACATTTGGCAGCGAAGTGATTCCGGGATTCAAGGCCGGTGCGGTGGCGGGCAAGGTCAGCAACAACGGATTGATCCAGTCCGCTACGGGCGACATCACCCTGACCGGTCATGAGGTGGTGCAAAACGGCGTATTGCTCGCCAGCACGTCAGTGGCGACGCGAGGCACGATTCACCTCACCAACCCGATCTCCGATACCAACGGCAGTGTGACGCTGGGGCAGGGCAGTGCCACGGCGATCATGCTCGACAGCAGCGACATGACCGCCCTCGACAGCCAGCATCAGGCCGCGCTGACGGGCGTCACGGCCAACAACCGGATCCGTGGCGACCAGTCGCGCATCGAGATCCAGAGCGGCGGCAGCGTCGAGTTCCAGAACGGCTCGATCACCCTGGCCACCGGCGGGCAGGTCGCGGTCAGCGCGCAGCGCCGCAGCCTGGTGCGTGAGGGCGCGATGATCGATGTGTCCGGTGCCATCGGCGTCAAGGTGGCGATGGAAAACAACAGCATCAAGATCAACGTGCAGGGCAATGAGCAGCGTGATGCGTCGGTCAACCGCGAGAAGGGCGCGCTCAACAGCAACGACATTTGGGTCGATGTTCGCGAGCTGGTGTACGTACCGGCGGGCACCAACGGCTATGCCACGGATCGCTGGTACACCGCCGGCGGCCTGTTGGAAGTCGGTGGTTATCTCGGCACCCAGGGGCACAGCGTCGGCGAGTGGATGGCCCAAGGTGGCGTGGTGAGTTTCGCCGGCAACGACGTGGTCACCGAAAAGGGTTCGCTGATCAACCTGTCCGGCGGCACCCTGGATGTGCAGAGCGGGCAGATCCGCCAGAGCTGGCTGCGTGGCGCAGACGGGCGCTTGTACGAAGTTTCCCGTGCACCGGGGGATCTGCTCTACACCGGGCTGTACAAAGGTTATGAAGACAACAGCGAGCGCTGGGGCCAGACCAGCTACTTCTACAACCCGCTGATCGCTCCGCGTTCGCGCTTCGAGTCGGGTTACACCGTGGGCCGCGATGCCGGGCAACTGGTGATTTCCACTGCCAGCGCCGTGCTCGACGGGCAGATGATCGGTGACGTGTACCAGGGCGAGCGGCAGAATCAGGCGCCGAAACCGGTGCTCGACGGCTATCAGCAGAGCCAGACCGCGCTGGCCCGGCGTGCGCAATTGATTGTCGGCAGTTACGACCCGACCTTTGTCGCGGCGTCGAACGGCCTGCTCTACACCCTCAATCCAATGCTTGATCAGGTGCAGATCGGTGGCACGCGCCCGGTCGCCGGCAACGATCTTGAATTGACCGGCGCGGTGTCCGATGCCCGCAAGGGCAAGCTGTATCTCGATAACGATCAGCTCAACGGATTCCGCTTGGGTGCGCTCAAGGTTTCGGCCAAGGATCAGATCGCCGTTGACGGCGCTCTCACGGTCGACAGCGGTGGCGACATCACCCTGTACGCCCCGGATGTGCAGGTCGGCGCCGACCTGACTGCTCGCGGTGGCAGCCTGCGTCTGGGCAACGTACTCAATCAGTTCAATGGCGGTACAAACACCGACACTCGCCTGGCGGCCAAAACCGACAAGGCGACACAAACCCGCATCGCCGAGGGCGTGCTTCTCGATACACGAGGCCTGTGGAGCAACCTGCGCACCAACCCGGACGATAACGCCAGCCTGGCGTATCTGAACGGTGGCCTGATATCGGTCCGCAGCAGCGGCGATATCGACGTCGCTGCCGGCAGCCTGCTCGATGTCTCTTCCGGTGGTGCCGTGCTTGCCAATGGCAAAACCCGGGGCGGCAAGGGCGGCGACCTGACGCTGGAGTCGAGCGCTATTTCCGCGCCAGGAAAGACCCACCTGAACCTCGATGGCGAACTGCGCGGGTACGGCGTCACGGGCGGCGGCACCCTGACGGTGCAGGCCAACAAAATACTCGTCGGGCAAACGGATAAAACTCTGGCAGACAACACCCTGCAACTGTCCGCTGATCTGTTCGGCAAGGGGTTCTCCGCCTACAACCTGATCGGCCTGAGCGGGCTCGACGTTGCCGAAGGCACCACAATCGACGTGAACATGCCGGTCTACCGTTTCGGCGATGCGGCACCGAACGCGATCAGCGGCGTTGATCCGCGTACGGCGCTGGAGCTGTGGACCCCGACGCTGTTCCAGGAAAACCCGACCAAGGGCGTTCTGACCCAGCGCGCCGGTGCCAGCCTGACGTTGCAAGGTGGCGCGACATTGGACGACCTGATCGATGCCGCCAACAGCACCTTGACGCTGGGCCGTGGCTCGCGCATCAGCGTCGACCCGGGACAAAGCATCAAACTGCGTGGCGCCGGGCAGATCACCGTCGATGGTGAGCTGTATGCAAGGGGGGGCACGATTGACATCCGCCAGCAACAGTTCGGCTCGATCAAGCCGGCGACGTCCATCCTGGTTGCCGATCCGAAGGCCCATGACCGTTCGATCTGGATCGGTGAACAGGCCGTGCTGGATGTATCCGGCCAAGTCAGTACCGCAACGGACGTTCTGGGGCGCACGTATGGTCAGGTGGGCAAGGGCGGCAGCATCGTCATCGGCGGCGAGATCGACTCGAAACTCGCCACAGCCACCGCTGCCGATGCTTACGTGATCGTACGACCAGGCGCACGGCTGGATGCCTCGGGTGCAGAGGCGTTGCTCGATATCGCCGGCCAGGGTCCGACCCGCATCGCCACTGACGGTGGTCGCATCAGCCTGAGTTCTTACAACGGTCTGTTCATCGAAGGCAGTCTGCGTGCGGTGGCGGGTGGTCTCGGGGCCGCTGGAGGTCGTCTGGACATTGCCCTGGAATCACCGTTGTACGCGGACTCTGCGGACAACAAGGTGCGAGCGCCAAGGGAGATGATCATTGCTCAAGGCGCGGCTGATCAGCGATTGGGATCGGATCTGGAACCCGGCCATAGCGCTGACGGTTTGCGCTATGGGCAGGCGCGCTTGAGTGCCGATGGTTTGATGAGTGGTGGTTTCGATAACCTGAGTCTGCTCAGCAACGGTCTGCTGTCGTTCGACGGTGACGTGAATCTGCACATGAATCAGAGCCTGAGCCTGTATGCGGGCGCCTTGTCTCTGGCCGAGTCGTCGAACGATGCAACGCGTGTCAATGTCAGCGCACCCTATCTGCGCCTGTCCGGAGTCGGCACCTACTACGGCATCGTCGGTAAGGTTCGACCTCAGGCAACACTCAATCCGACGACCCGACTGTCAGAGGCCAGCTTCAACGCATCGGCTAATCTGCTGGATCTGAGCAACGGTCTGTCGTTCGGTACCCAGGGCGTGATCCGGCAAGTCAGCGGTCCTGCCGCTGAATACAGCCGACGGGCTTTTGGCCAGGTATCGCTCGACAGCAGCGGTGATCTTCGTTTCCTGGCACAGACCGATGGCGCGGAGAAGACCCGCCTGTGGACGCCGGGTGACTTGAGCCTTGGCGCTGCACAGATTTATCCCGCCAGCGGCGTCCAGGCTGAAGTGCGTGTCGGTTATCAGGGCTCGATTACGGCGCCGGCGCACACGTTGCGCATCAGCGGACGGGGTGCGGCGCCCGTTGCATTGCCGTACTCGGTGTTCGGCAAGTTGAGTCTGTATGGCGGGTACGTCGAGCAGGGAGGGGTGATTCGCGCACCGCTGGGCCAGATTTCTCTGGGTGACGACCTGTTGACCCAGACCCGCGAGGTTCATCTGCTTCCCGGCAGCCTGACCTCGGTCAGCGCTGCCGGCCTGGTGATGCCGTATGGTGGCACCACCGATGGCATCGACTACCTTTACAACGGCAAGTCCGTCGCCCTTGAGGGGATCACGGGCGAGAACACCGGCGTGGCAATCCGCTCGCAATTCATTGACGTACAGAGCGGCGCGGTGATTGACCTTTCGGGCGGTGGCGATCTGCGCGGCGCCGGTTTCGTTTCCGGGCGTGGCGGCTCAACCGATGCGCGTTTCAACCCGCTGGTACGCAACGCCGCTGACGGTACATTCAGCTTGCCGGGGCTGGCAAGCAACCCGGTCTACGCCATTGTCCCGGGCAATCAGAGTACCTACGCGCCCGTGCTCGCCGAAGCCGGTGCGGTGGACCCGCGTATCGGCCAGCAAATCACGCTGGGGGCTGGTGTTCCGGGGCTGCCGGCGGGCACCTACACACTGTTACCTTCTACTTTCGCGCTGTTGCCCGGTGCGTTCCGGGTCGAGGTCAATGGTCAGGCCGCACCAGGCACGACAACGGGCACATTGCGCAATGGTTCGTGGACCAGTAACGCACAGATGTCGATTGCCAATACCGGCCTGCGCGACAGTCTGGCCAGTCAGGTCATTCTGACGTCGGCTGATGTGTTGCGCCGTTATTCGCAGTACAACGAAACCGGATTCACTGCATTTATCCAGAGCGATGCCGCGCGCCGTGGCGTGCCAAGGGCGCTGGCGCCGATGGATGGCAAGACACTGGATTTGCGCCTGGTTGCTGGCGGCAAGCAAGACATTGCGCTTCAGTTCGCGGGTAGCGCGTTATTCGCGGCAGCCGAAAATGGCAGGGTTGGCACAGCGGTGGTACGCAGTGGCAACGCCGGCGCAGATTTTGAAATCCTGGGTGCAGGGCATGCACCCACGGAAGGTTTCAAAGGCGTCTCTCTCTATGCCGATACCCTGAACAACCTGAATGCAGGACGTCTGACCGTCGGCGCAATGCCGAATGTGCGGTACACCGTGGAAGGTAATCTCATCAGTTTCCTGGGTGATAACTCCAGCATCGTTCTGCGCGAAGGGGCCGTATTGTCGGCGCCGGAAGTGCTGTTGCGCACGACATCGGGCGCCGGCGGGATAACGGTCGAGGCGGGGGCGGGCATCAATACGCTGGGGCGCGGCAATGTCGCTTATGACTCCGCAGACGGCTATCTCTATAAACCGGGGGCCGCCAGCATGTTGTTGGTGTCCAACGGCTGGACCAATGTGCTGGCACCCGACCTCGGCAGCGGCGGCAACGTTCGTATCGGCACCTGTGCGTCTGACGCATGCAGCAATCCGGCGCTGCTTTATTCCAATGGCAGCATTACCGCCGCCACCAACGATCAGTTCGAGCTGGGTGAGACAGTACGTTTCGGTACTCGACATCTGGCGCTCGCCGTTGGCGCGGTGAATGTCGGTAATGCAGCGTCGCTGGCGGCGGCAGGCAACCGCGTACCCAATGGCCTGGTACTGAACCCGACTGTGCTTGACCGCCTGTTACGCGGCGACACTCAGTATGGTGCGCCAGCCCTTGAAACCCTGAGCCTGACCGCTCGTGATGCATTCAACTTCTTTGGTAGCGTAACCCTCGATACGCTGGACCCGCAGACCGGTCAGAGCAAGTTGCAGAATCTGTTACTCGTGACACCTGCGATTTACGGCTTGGGCGATGCCAGTGATGTGGCGACCATCCGTACCAGCAATCTGATCTGGAACGGTGCCACTCAAAACCCGGGTACGGTGATCAAAGAGGGGGCCGGCACCGGAAAGGGGACGCTGGATATTCAGGCGCAACGCATCGAGCTGGGTTACGGGCCGATGCCACAGCCCAATGGTCTGGATCAGAACAATCGTCTTGCACTGGGCTTTGCCAACGTCAACCTGAGCGCCAGCGACCGTATCACCGCCAATCACAAAGGCAGCCTGGCGGTGTATCAGGAGCAGGGCGTTTACGACCCGGTCAAAGGCTACACCTACAGGGGTGGCAATCTGAATTTGCGCACACCGTTGCTGACCGGTGAAGCGGCATCGGTCAGTCTGCTCAAGGCCGGCAACAGCCTGACGCTCAGTGGCGCCGGGGCTGTTGGAGTGGCCAATGCCCTGGGGGCGGAGTTGAACCTTGAAGCCCGCAACGTCGTGCTCGACAGCCGTATCGCATTGGCCAGCGGCAAGCTGACGGTGAAGTCCGAGGGCGATCTGACCCTGGGCAGCGGAGCCGTGCTGGATATGGCCGGGCGCACCTTGCCGTTCAACGATGTCAGCAAGTACAGCTGGGGCGGCGATGTTTCGCTGTACAGCGCCAACGGCAATATCCGTCAGGCCGCGGGCTCGGGCATCGACCTGTCGGCGCAGAACAATCAGGCCGGCAACCTCAGCGTCGTCGCATTGGCGGACGCAGCCGGGATGGTCGACCTGCAAGGCGAGATTGTCGGCGGCAGCAGCGGTTACTACGACGCCGGGGGCACGTTGGTGCCGTACAAGGCCGGGGGCGTGGACATTCGCGCGCAGCGTCTGGACGGTGACGCCTCCGAGCAGTTTGCCGCGCTCAACCAGCGCTTGAACGCCGGTCAGGTGTTCGGCAGCCGCAGCTTGCAGCTCAAGCAGGGCAACCTGGTGATCGGCGACGGTCTCAAGGCCGGTGAGGTCAATGTGTCGGTGGACAATGGCAGCCTGATGGTGGCCGGTCTGATCGATGCCAGCGGCGAACGTGTCGGCAGCATTCGTCTGTCGGCGAAAAACGGTCTGACCCTCGCGGGTAACAGCGTGCTCGACGCCCATGGTCGCGTGCTGCGGGTCGACAGCTACGGCAAGATCATCGATGCGCCGAACCGTGCCACGGTCGAACTCGGTTCCGGCGATGGCTTGCTCACGCTGGGCAGCGGCGCGCGCATCGACCTGCGCCACGGCACCGATGCCGTGCCCGGTTTCCTGGCGGGGCAACACGATGGAATGCTGCGCGGCACGCTGGAGCTGAACGCGCCACGCCTGGGCAGCAATGACCTCGCCATCGACGCCAGTGGTGCGCTGACCATTCAGGGCGCGCGTTCTATCGGGCTCAATGGCATGCGCCGTTACACCGATGCCCGTGATGGTGTCGATCAGGCCGTCAGCGGGCGGCCGTATCAGGTCATCGATCAAGCCATGCTCGATCGCATTCACGGTGACAGCAACAACTTCATCAACGCTGCGCTGGGCAACAGTGATCTGCTGCAACGCAAACTGGCCGGGCTGAACAACGCCACCTACGCCGATGCATTCCATCTGCGACCGGGCGTGGAAATCGCCAGCAAGACTGCCGACGGTGATCTGGTGGTGGAGGGCGATCTGGACCTTTCGGGCTATCGCTACGCCAGTCTCAATCCGCACACGCGGCTGAACCCTGCCGTTTACGGTTCAGGGGAGGCCGGCAGCCTGGTGATCCGTGCCGGCGGCAACCTCGATATTTACGGCAGCATCAACGACGGCTTCGCCCCGCCACCTGAAACCGTCGATGATGCCGGCTGGAAACTGATTGCAGGTGTGCAGCCGTTCGGCGGCGATCTGATCGTTCCGGGCACCGGTGTTTCGCTGGCCGAGGGTACGAGGTTCCCGGTAGGTGCAACGCTGAACTATGACGTGGCGATTCAGAGTGCGACCTTCGCCAGCGGTACGTTGCTGCCAGGTCAAGTGACCCTGAAAGAGTCCTATACCTTCAGCGCCGGTACGGTGCTGGCTGGCGCGATTCACGACCAGAACGGCAATTTGCTGTACGCCGCAGGAACATTGCTCAGCGACAGCGTGACCCTGCCAGCCACTACGCGTCTGGGTGCAGGCATTCGCCTGAACAAGGCGACCTCGCTGGACGCGATGACCTGGCCCAAAGGAGTGCCGCTCCCCGGGACTGTCGATGCAGACACCGGCAACACTGACGGCGTTCTGTTGAGCGGGTCACTGGCCTTGTTGCGCGGGTCGCTGATTCCGTCAATGACGGACGTGAAACTGGCCGACGGTACGTCCCTGATCGAGTTGCGCCCGTTCAACGGCACGCAGCAGGGCAAGAACTGGGCAGTGGCGAGCATGTTGCCGTCGGGCAGTGCTTCGTGGTCAATGCGTGTGGTGGCCGGTGCCGATCTTGAGGCCGCCGATAACCGCATGGTCAAACCGGTGACCAGCGAAGGCAATTTGCGACTGGCGGATACTCACTATGGCGTGACGGTCACTCAGGGTGCCGCGAAACTGGTCTGGGCCGTCGGCAACCAGTATGGCTTCCCCGCGTATGAGCCGATCCCCGAGGAGTACCTGATTCTGTGCGAGATCGGTCCCGGCGATTGCGCGCCGATGGCACGCTGGGTCTGGGCACCGGGCAGTGGCATGGGCGCCGATTACGAGCCCGTTCCGGATGACTACCTGATCCTCTGCCAACTGATGCCGGAGTTGTGCCTGGAAAACAATCCGCAGAAATCCGCCAAGGCTCACACCCAGATGTTCAGTGTGCTGCGCACAGGGACGGGCGATCTCGACCTGATATCGGCGGGCAATCTGAGCATGGACTCACCTTTTGGTGTGTACACCGCAGGGACGCAGTCGGCCAATGTCGATCCGCTCTATAACCAGCCACGCGGGCACCTTTCCGATACCAACTCGGTTCTGGGCAGCACGGGGGCCGACTACGAAAAATGGGTCAACGGTGGCACTGACAGCCTTTATCAGGCCTGGTATCCACAGCTGGGCGGCAACCTCACAATCAATGCCGGTGGATCGATTTCCGGCGATTCGGTAGGGCACAAGGAGCAAACCACTTCCGGCGGTTTCCGCGACCAGATCGCCAGCGTCGCCGTCGGCAACTGGCTGTGGCGCCAGGGGACGGGGAGTGCCGATGTTCCAACCGCCTGGTGGATCAACTTCGGCAGTTACATCACTCAGCCGATACCGAATGCAACCAGTACCGACCCATATCTGGTGGGGTTTACCGGCTTTGGTACGCTGGGCGGCGGCAACATCAGTTTGCGCGCCGGGGCTGACGCGGGCCTGTTGAAGCCCATGGGCGATTCGCGCAATTACCTGCGCAGTCAAGGGCTGATCGTGGCAGTCGGCAGCACAGGCAGAATCGGCAGCGATGGTAGCGTGCAGATGACCGGTGGCGGTGACATGGATATCCGCATTGGCGGTCAGCTCAACCCGTCGCTGCAAGCCCGGGCGGGTGATACCGGCACGGCGCGACCATTCCACGATCTGCAAGGTGCACTGATTAACCTGCGCGGCGCGGCACAATTGAGTGGCGGGGCTGTGGGCGGAATTGATCTGCAATACGGCGCGGCCTCGCAATTCAATGACCCGCGAGAGACGCGCGCTTTCGATCCGTTTACTTCCACGCTCAGCAAAGCTTCCGGTGGCCTGGTGTTGATTCCCGGTGACTCGGGCATGAGCCTGAGCACCCGTGGCGATCTGGTGTTGGGCGGGGCTGGGGATCCGGGGCGAGTGAGCCTGCAGAGCGCGACCCCTGTTTTCGACAGCAATGGGGACATCAAGAGAGGTGGGATCCTGAGTGGTTTTTCGTTGTGGACCGACCATACGGCAATCGACTTGTTTTCGGCGGGTGGCAATCTCACGCCCAGTACGCAGATCGCAGAGTTCGACGGTTCCAACAATCTGATCCTTGGGCGAAACACTTCGCCTACGGACGGTCGATTCGTCTATCCCTCTATCCTTCGGGCAGTGGCGGGGCAGGGTTCCATTTATGCCGGTCCGTCTGCCGCTTTTGACGGCGGGCTTGGCAACAACCCGCTTAAAGCCTATTCGTTGCTGCTGGCGCCATCGCAGTCAGGTCAGCTGGAATTGTTGGCGGGTGATTCGATCTACGCGGGTGGCTATGCGATCAATCAATCCGGTGCCAGTCCTTTAGCCATCGCGACACCATTCAATCCGGCGTTCAATCGCTTTGATGCCAATTCGCAAGGCACACTGGTGGCCAGCAATTACAGTCGCGACGGTGTTGTTCCGGACGGAAACACGCGTTATCCGTTGTTCGCATTCGGTCCCGACAGCTATTCGGGATTGAGCGATGTGCAGCAGCCTGCACGCTTTTATGCGTTGACCGGTGATCTGGTGGGTATACGCACCGGTGAGACCTTGAATTTCGAAATATCCAAACGGACCTGGTATGAGGCCGCCGGGCCGGTCTGGATGATCGCCGGTCGTGACATTGTCGCGTCAGGGACCAATCTTGGACAGCCAACCTCCGTGCAGCCGGAAGAGATGGGCATCAACCGTGAGAACATCACGTCCACCGGCAACCTGTTTGTCCATAACGATCCACGAGACATTTCTCGCGTTTCTGCCGGTCGCGACATTCTCTACAGCAGCTTCGATATCGCCGGTCCTGGTGTCCTCGATATCAATGCCGGGCGCAACATCCTCATGGAAAACCGCGCCAGCATCACCAGCCTCGGATCGTTGGTGGCAGGCGATAAACAACCGGGGGCCAGCGTGGTATTGCAGGCCGGTGTAGGCGCGCAGGGGCCGGATTACTCGCGGTTCATCGCCCGTTACCTGAACCCGCAGAACCTCGCCGACCCGAATGCGTCGCTCAACGGGCAACCGGGCAAAGTGGTCAAGACTTACCTCGATGAGCTGCAGAGCTGGCTGACCCTCGGCTATGGCTTCAGCGGCGACGCAGAGCAGGCGCAAGCGTTCTTCGCAGCCCTGCCAAGTGCCGAGCAGGCGATCTTCGCCCGCCAGGTTTACTTCGCCGAACTGCGTGCCGGTGGCCTTGAGTACAACGATGTCGACGGCCCGCGCACAGGCAGTTACCTGCGCGGTCGCAACGCCATTGCTTCGCTGTTCCCGACCACCGACGTGGCCGGAAACCCGATCCGGTATGACGGCGACATCACCCTTTACGGTGGCGCCGGGGTCAAGACCCTGTTCGGTGGCGATATCCAGATGCTCACGCCGGGCGGCGGTCAGGTGTTCGGCATCGAGGGTGCCGCGCCGCCGTCCACGGCAGGGATCATCACCCAGGGTTCGGGCAACATTCAGCTCTACTCCCAAGGCAGTATTTTGCTGGGTCAGAGCCGGATCATGACCACGTTCGGCGGCTCGATCCTCGGCTGGTCTGCCGAGGGCGACATCAACGCCGGTCGCGGCTCGAAAACCACCGTGGTCTACACCCCGCCGAAACGCGTGTACGACACCTGGGGCAACGTGACCCTGTCGCCATCGGTGCCGAGCACCGGCGCCGGTATCGCCACGCTCAACCCGATTGCCGAAGTGGCGCCGGGGGACATCGACCTGATCGCGCCGCTGGGCACCATCGATGCAGGCGAGGCGGGGATTCGCGTGTCGGGCAACGTCAACATCGCCGCGCTGACGGTGGTCAACGCCGCCAACATCTCGGTGCAGGGCAAGGCGACCGGCGTGCCGGTGGTTTCGGCGGTCAACACCGGGGCGATCACCTCGGCCAGCTCCGCTGCGTCGTCGGCAACCCAGGCGGCGGAAGACGTCGCCCGTCAACAACAGGCCGCCTCGCGCCAGAATCAGGCTTCGGTATTTACCGTGCAGGTACTGAGCTTCGGCAACGAACAACTGGCCCCGACCCGCGACGGCGCCAGCCGCGCGCCGACACCGGGCTACAACCCCAACAGCCCGGTGCAGGTGCTGGGCGCCGGGGCGCTGGATGAACAGGCGAAACAGCAGCTGACCGAAGAGGAGCGGGGACAGCTGACGTTGTAAAGAACTCTCGTGTAGTACGCTTCGGGCGGCCGTTTGGTCGCCCTTTTTTTTAGGTTGATGAAGTTGGAGGGTATTTTTGTCGGGCGTGAAGCACCCTCAGTATTTTGATGTGGCCATTCACTCGATAGACCAGCAGATAATTCGGATGAATCACCATTTCGCGAGTGCCAGGTACTCGGCCGGGTCGGTAACCATAAGGTATTGATGAAAGTCGCTGTGCTGCTGCACCCACCTTGTTTCTTAGCGAAATTGAAGCGTTGGTGTTGTGTTGCTCGATGTATTTGAAGATATCAGCCAGTTGACGCGAGGACTTGCTGCTCCATTCAAGCAGCAGAGCGGCGCTTCCTGCGCATCTCTTCCAGCATCTGGTCGAGCATTGCCATAACTTCATCATGGGGAATGCCAGGACTTGGATCATCAAGTGCATCCTGTACCTCCGCACGAAACCAGCGATCGTAGCTCTCTGCCTCTTCTTCGGATTCGAAGTCAGCGTAAAACGGGGAATGCAATATGCTCATAGTGATCTCCGTGATCAATTTCAGCAGTTTAAGGGGGAATGGCCCATTGTCGTCACTGGCAGACGATGTACCCCATGAGCCCTTGAAGAACCATGGGATAACGAAGCCCAGTATCTGCAAGCGCCCCTTTGAAATCTGCCGGACGTTTCCCCCCGTTGTCCGGCAATCTCGACTGCCACTGTAGGCCTATTCCTACCCTCTGTTTTTCAGGTTTTCAGCCTACAAATCCGCGCGCACCTTCCTACAAATGCACTCAGAACGCATACGGAATGCTCACCTTCGCCCACAGCATTTCCCCCTCCGGCCGGTTCTCCACGTCGAACTCCTTGGCCCAGCGGATCTCCGCGCTGGCGTACTTGAGGAAGGTAAAGTGCAGCGCCGGGCCGATGGCGAAGACCTTGCCGCGCACGCCGTCGTTCACGTCTTCGCCGGCGAATTGCACGGTGTGGCCGAACTGTTTGTCGTCGGTGGTCTGCTTGAGGAAATAGCCGTTGATGCCGAGCATCAGGTCGTCGGTGATCTTGTAGCTGGCCGAGTAATCGAAGTGGAAGATCTGCCCGGACTTGTAGTCGGTGTCCTTGTTCTTCTCGTTGAAGCTGTAGGTGGTCTTCATCGACACCTCGGTGCGCTCGGTCGGCAGCCAGGTGAAGGAGAACAGCGGTTTGTAGGTGTAGAAATTGTTGCTGGTGTTGGCCAGGCGATCGACGCTGTATTCGCCGGTGGGCACGGTGATTTCCACGGCGGCGCCGAGGGTCAGGTCCTTGCCCATGTCCCACAGGATGATCGGCGCGATGGTGGTATCGCCCATGCCTTCACGCGTGTCGCTCAGGCCGAACACCGAGACTTCCTGCTTGAGCCACGGCTGGGCGATGTAACCGGCCAGACGTCCGCCGAAAATCCGCACCGGGCTCAGGTAATCGAGGCGCGGGATGACGGCGGTGGATTCGATCTCGACATTCGGCACCTTGCCGCCGAGCGAACTGATGTTGAGCTTTCGTGACTTGTAGTGGTTGTAGTAGAGGTTGAAGGCGACCATGTTCTCCGGAAGGCTGTCGACTTCCAGCGGCAGCATGAAGAAGCCGTCGGTGCCGGTGCCGATGTTGTCGACGCCGGCTTCGGTGGCCAGCGCCGGCAGGGTCGCGGCGCAGCCGAGCAGGCTCAGCGCCAGTCGCACAGGGAATGTCGCGCGGTTCGGGGTCATGTCCGTCCTCATTATTATTGTGTTTGGGCGCAACGCCGGCACGCAGGGTGCCCGGCCACGATAGAAATAAGCCCTTGACGCACAACAGGGCAGGGTATTGGCGGACACGGAAGGGGACTTCTGCGGACAGTCCGCCAACCCTGTGCTAACTTCCTTCGACATAACCGGTTACAAAAATAACAATTCAGCGTGATCCGGAATGTCAGCCCCCATGAACGTAAAAGTCCAAGACCCGACCTTCGAAATGGCGCTGGTGTCGCCGTTTCTCCTGCAAACCCTGGCCGAAGTCGCCGCCAACAAGGGCGTCGAGCCGCAGAGCCTGTGCCGTGGCCTGGGTTTTGATTTCGAAGACTTGCAGGATCCGGCGCAGCGGATTTCCTACCGCCAGGCCGTGGCGATGATCCAGCGGGCGCTTAAAGCTTTGCCCAATCAGGGGCTGGGCCTGTGGGTGGGCGCGCAGAACGTGCTCGGGACGCTCGGTTTGCTGGGGCACGTACTGTCGCTGTGCAAGACCTTGCGCGATGCGTTCGAAATCGGGGTTCGGCATCAGCACACCTCCGGCGGGATCGTCGTTTCCAGCGTCGATGTGGTGGGCGATCAGGTCTACGTCGACGTTGAATGCCGGCTGCCGTTTGCCGAGGTGCAGGTGTTTGCGGTGGAAGAGTTTTTCGCCAGCCTGCTGGTCTATGGCCGGGCCCTGGTGGGCGAGACGTTCAAGCCGATTGCCGTGGAATTCATGCACGCGGCGCCGGATTACGTTGATGAATACCGGCGCCTGCTGGGGCCGGAGGTGCGCTTCGGCTGCCTGCACAATCGGATGCTGATCGACGTGCAATGGCTGGATGTGAACCTGCCCAATCATCATTCGCTGGCGCTGCGTCAGGCGGTCAAACTGCTGGAACTGGAAGCGGCGCAGGTTCATCAAAAACTTGATCTGATCCAGGCTGTGGAGCGGGCGATTGCCCGGGATCTGAGCCGGGGCAGTCACATTGAAAAGATTGCCGGTGACTTGAACATGAGCAGCCGGACTTTGCGCCGGCGGCTGACTGAACATTCGCTGACGTTTGAGGCGCTGCTGGAGCAGGTGCGGCAGGCGCGAACCATGAGTTTGCTGGCCAATCCTGATATGCCGATCGAGCGGATTACCGAGGAGGTCGGCTACAGCGACGTTCGCAGTTTTCGCCGGGCGTTCAAGCGTTGGACGGGGAAGAGTCCGAGTGCGTGGCGCATGGAGAGTTCTGTGATTTGACTTGAGACCGATACCCCTCACCCCAGCCCTCTCCCCGAGGGAGAGGGGGCCGACCGAGGTGTCTGGCGTTATACATCGACCTGAAAGGTTTGTGTCGATTATGGATTCCCAGGTGTTTTTTCAGGTCGCAATCCATCTTAAATATTCCCGGATCGGCTCCCTCTCCCTCCGGGAGAGGGCTGGGGTGAGGGCGATTTTGACGTTATCCAACCCATTTCAATCCCCCACAAACCCTCCGCCTACAGTTAAACTCCGCGCTCTTTCCAAGGAGTCGACATGAGTTACTACCAGCCGGGCATTCTCGCCACCCCTGTTCCGCCGCAAGCACGTCACCTGTTTTTCGCTCTCGAGTCGGTTGAAGCGCTGCCGCAGGCGATCGACAACCTGCTGAACCTGGTGGATGGCAAGTCGGCGGTGGTCGGTTTCGGTGAGTCCCTGGCCAAGGCCTTGAATGTGCACATTGACGGCCTGCGCAGCTTTCCGGCGCTGACCGGCGTTGGCGTGGAAAACCCGTCAACCCAGCACGCCCTGTGGGTCTGGCTGCACGGCGTCGACCGTGGCGAGCTGCTCAACCGCAGCACTGCGCTTGAGGCCGCCCTGGCCCCGGCGCTGCGTCTGGTGCAGATGCAGGAAGCTTTCCGCCACAAGGACGGCCATGACCTCACCGGTTATGAAGACGGCACCGAAAACCCCCATGACGAAGCCGCCATCGCCGCCGCACTGCAAAGTGAAGGTGCGGACGGTCTGGTCGGTGGCAGCTTCGCTGCGATCCAGCAGTGGCAGCACGACCTCAAGGGATTCCATGCGCTGTCCGCCGAGGACAAGGACAACATCATGGGCCGTCGCCTGAGCGACAACGAAGAGATCGACGACGCTCCGATGTCCGCTCACGTCAAACGCACCGCCCAGGAAAGCTTCGCCCCGGAAGCCTTCGTCGTGCGTCGTTCGATGCCGTGGATCGAAGGCGATCGCGCCGGCCTGATGTTCCTCGCGTTCGGCTTCTCCCTTGATGCCTTCGAAGCGCAACTGCGGCGCATGAGCGGTCTGGAAGACGGCATCACCGACGGTCTGTACCGCATCAGCCGGCCGATCACCGGCGGCTACTACTGGTGCCCGCCGTTGCAAAACGGCTACCTCGACCTGCGCGCACTGCGCATCGGCTGAGGCGCAAGCATGCACGTGGTGCGTTGGGGCATGATCGGTTGCGGCAGTGTCGCTGAACGCAAGAGCGGGCCGGCCTTCTACAAGGCCCCCGGCTCGGCGTTGGTGGCCGTCATGGGGCGACGCCTCGAAGCGGTGACCGATTACGCCTCGCGCCACGGCATCGCCCGGACTTACACCGACGTCGATGCCCTGATCAACGACCCCGAGGTGGACGCGGTGTACATCGCCACGCCACCCGACAGCCACCACGCCTACAGCCTGAAAGTCGCCGCCGCCGGCAAGCATTGCTGCGTGGAAAAACCGATGGCGCTCAACGTCGGGCAAAGCCGCGAGATGCAGCAGGTGTTTGCCGATGCCGGTTTGCACCTGTTCGTCTCCTATTACCGCCGTTCATTGCCGCGCTTCCAGCAGGTGCGGCAATGGCTGGAGCAGGGGCGCATCGGTGAGGTGCGGCATTTGAGCTGGACGCTGACCAAGGCACCATCGCCCAAGGATCTGGCCGGCAGCGCAAACTGGCGCACCGATCCGGCGGTGGCCGGTGGTGGTTACTTTGCGGATCTGGCCAGCCATGGGTTCGACCTGTTCCAGTACCTGCTCGGCGATATCGTTGAAGTCGCTGGCTTCACCGCGCGTCAGGCCGGGTTATACGCGGCGGAGGATGCGGTCAGCGCCAGTTGGCGATTCGCCTCGGGTGCGTTGGGCATGGGCTGCTGGAGTTTCGTTGCGGACCGGCGCGAGGATCGGGTCGAGATCATCGGCAGCCAAGGGCGGATCGGGTTTTCGGTGTTCGATGAGCACCCGGTCGAGCTGCATGCCGACGAGGACATCAGCCTGGAAATCCCCCATCACGATCACATCCAGTGGCACCACGTACTGGGCATGAACGCGCAGATTCGCGGTGAGTCCCGGCACCCGGCAGTCGCCGCCGAAGCCCTGAAGACCGATTGGGTCATGGATCAGATCCTCAAGCGCCACTGAAGGCGCATCTAACCTTATGCTCATTCGGTATTTCTCAAGCTTGTCATAACGTCTCTAAGATCACGTCATAACTCGTTATAACAAGTGATCCCGTGATGACCGATAACGTTCTCTCCTTAAGCAGCGTTCCTCTGCACACCCAACTGCGCGACGTGCTGCGCGCCCGGATTCTCGACGGTGAATACCCGCAAGACAGCCAGATGCCGTCCGAAAGCGAACTCGGCGCCCTGTTCAAGGTCAGCCGCATCACCGTGCGCCAGGCCCTGGGCGATCTGCAGAAGGAAGGGCTGATCTTCAAGATCCACGGCAAGGGCACCTTCGTCGCCAAGCCCAAGACCTTTCAAAACGTCAGCACCCTGCAAGGCCTCGCCGAGTCCATGACCGGCCGTGGCTACGAGGTGATCAACCGCCTGCGCAGCTTCAAATTCATCGCTGCCGACAAACTGGTCGCCGAGCGTTTGCAGGTTGCCGAAGGCGAAACTGTTGCGCAGATCAAACGCGTACGCCTGATCAATCGCGAGCCGATTTCGCTGGAAATCACCTACCTGCCCAAAGCCGTCGGCGAGCGGCTGGAGAAGGCCGATCTGGTGACCCGCGACATTTTCCTGATCCTCGAAAACGACTGCGGCATCGCACTCGGCCACGCCGATCTGGCCATCGACGCGGTGCTGGCCGACAGCGACCTGACCCAGGCCCTGAACGTCGAGGCCGGCTCGCCGATCATGCGTATTGAGCGTCTGACTCACGACGCCAACGGCCAGCCGCTGGACTTCGAACACCTTTACTACCGTGGCGATGCGTTCCAGTACCGCCTGCGGATCGACCGGCAAAAAGGGGCGTGACCATGACCCGCAATACCCTCGAACAGGAATACGACATCGTCGTGATCGGTGGCGGCACCGCCGGCCCGATGGCCGCGATCAAGGCCAAGGAAAAGAACAAGGAGCTGCGTGTGCTGCTGGTCGACAAGGCCAACGTCAAGCGCAGCGGCGCGATCAGCATGGGCATGGACGGCCTGAACAACGCGATCATCCCCGGCCACTCGACGCCCGAGCAGTACACCAAGGAAATCACCATCGCCAACGACGGCATCGTCAATCAGGCAGCGGTCTATGCCTATGCCACCCACAGTTTCGAAACCATCGAGCAGCTCGACCGCTGGGGCGTGAAGTTCGAGAAGGACGAAACCGGCGATTACGCAGTGAAGAAAGTCCACCACATGGGCGCCTACGTGCTGCCGATGCCGGAAGGGCACGACATCAAGAAAGTCCTGTATCGCCAGTTGAAACGCGCAAGGGTCAGCATCACCAATCGCCTGGTCTGCACCCGTCTGCTGACCGACGAGGAGGGCGCCGTCAACGGTGTGATGGGGTTTGACTGCCGCACTGCCGACTTCCACGTGATCAAGGCCAAGGCAGTGATCCTCGCTTGTGGCGCGGCCGGGCGACTGGGTCTGCCGTCCTCGGGCTACCTGATGGGCACCTACGAAAACCCGACCAACGCCGGCGACGGTTATGCGATGGCGTATCACGCCGGGGCTGAACTGGCGAACCTCGAGTGCTTCCAGATCAACCCGCTGATCAAGGATTACAACGGCCCGGCCTGCGCCTACGTCACGGGGCCGCTCGGCGGCTACACCGCCAACAACAAGGGCGAACGCTTCATCGAGTGCGACTACTGGAGCGGGCAGATGATGTGGGAGTTCCACCAGGAGCTGGAAAGCGGCAACGGCCCGGTGTTCCTCAAACTCGATCACCTTGCCGAGGAAACCATCCAGAACATCGAGGAAATTCTGCACAGCAACGAGCGCCCGAGTCGCGGCCAGTTCCACTCCAATCGCGGCACCGATTACCGCACGCAGATGGTCGAGATGCACATCTCGGAAATCGGTTTTTGCAGCGGCCATTCGGCGTCCGGCGTGTGGGTCAACGAGCGCGCCGAAACCTCGGTGAAAGGTTTGTACTCGGCCGGTGACATGGCCGCCGTGCCGCACAATTACATGCTCGGCGCGTTCACCTACGGCTGGTTCGCAGGTAACAACGCGGCGGAGTTTGTTGCCAGGCGCGAGTTCTCCGCGCTGGATACCGAGCAGATCGAGAAGGAAAAGGCCCGGGTCTACGCACCGCTGGATCGCGAACACGGTCTGCCGCCGGCGCAGGTCGAGTACAAGCTGCGGCGCTTCGTCAACGACTACCTGCAACCGCCGAAAGTGACCAAGAAGATGGAAATCGGCCTGCAACGCTTCAGCGACATCGAACGCGATCTCGACGAGATGAAGGCCAACAACGCCCACGAACTGATGCGAGCCATGGAAACCAGCGTGATCCGCGACTGCGCCGAAATGGCTGCGCGCGCCTCGCTGTTCCGCGCCGAAAGCCGCTGGGGCCTGTATCACTACCGCGTCGATCATCCGCAAAGGGACGACCGCGAATGGTTCTGCCACTGCCATCTGAAGAAGGGCGAAGACGGGCGCATGACCAGTTTCAAGAAAGCCGTCGAACCTTACATCATCCCCCTCGATGCCGAGGAAATGCAGGCTTACGACCGCTTGCGGGTCGGCGCTTTCGCCGCTTGATGCATCACTAGAGAGAGTCCGAACCATGGCCTATCAAGCCCAGGAAATCTTCTTCCGCTCCAATGCCCCCGTCACCGTGGACGAGGACAAATGCATCGCCGAAAAGGGCTGCACCGTGTGCGTCGACGTCTGCCCGATGGACCTGCTGGCGATCAACCCGGCCACGCAAAAGGCCTACATGGCCTTCGATGAGTGCTGGTACTGCATGCCGTGTGAAAAGGACTGCCCGACTGGCGCCGTCAAAGTGGACATCCCTTATCTGCTGCGGTGACCCCAAATCCACTGTGGGAGGGGGCTTGCTCCCGAAGAGGCCGGCATTGCTGGCATCACTATTGACTGAAACACCGCTTTCGCGAGCAAGCCCGCTCCCACAGGGGATTTGTAGCGAGCCGATAGCCATCCGGTAAACCCCGGACGCTGAATTGAAAAACACCCCTCGTTTCCCACCGCGCCCTGATCGCGGCGGAGACGAACATCCTATAAATGATTCGAGGGGATTCAACCATGTTGCGTGCAGCAATCGCCGGTCTGGTACTGGCTTCGTTCACCCTGTCGGCCTCGGCCGAAACCATCCGCATTGCCATCGGCACCCAGGACACCACCATCAACTGCGCCGCCGGCGGCCTGTTGATTCGCGAGCTGGGCCTGCTCGACAAATACCTGCCTCACGACGGCGCCTACAAGGACGCCAAATACGACGTGCAGTGGAAAAACTTCACCAGCGGCGCGCCGCTGACCAACGAGATGGTCGCCGGCAAACTCGACTTCGGCGCCATGGCCGATTTCCCCGGTGCGTTCAACGGTGTGGCATTTGAAACCGCCGGCAAACACAGCCTGTTCATCAGCGTGCTGTCGGGCAGCATCAAGGGCAGCGGCAACGGCATCGTGGTGCCGAGCGCGTCGGGCGTGCAGTCGCTGAGCGAACTCAAGGGCAAGACCATTTCCGTGCCGTTCGCCTCCACCGCCCACGGCATGCTGCTGCGCGCGGTGGCGGAACAGGGTTGGGACCCGCTGAAGGACGTGAACATCATCGCCCAACCGCCGGAGGTCGCAGGTTCCGCGTTGCAGGCCGGCAAGATCGACGCCCACGCCGACTTCGTACCGTTCGCCGAGCTGTTCCCGAGCCGTGGCTTCGCTCGCAAGATTTACGACGGCGCCCAGGCCAATGCACCGACCTTCCACGGTGCGCTGGTGGATCAGGCCTACGCGAAAAAACACCCGGAAATCGTCGTTGCTTACCTGCGCGCCAGCATCGAGGCCAATCAACTGCTGGCCGCCGAACCCGAGAAATACAGCGAACTGATCGCCAAGGTCACCGGCGTCGATGCCGAGGTCAATTATCTGTTCCACGGCCCGCTCGGCGTGCAGACCCGCGACCTGAGCTGGAAACCGGAATACCGCCAGGCCGTGGGCACTGCCATCGACACGCTAAAGCTGCTGAAGAAGGCCGATCGCGGGCTCGACCTGAACACCTTTATCGACGATCAGTACATCCGTGCGGCGTTCAAGGCCTCGAATCTGGATTACACCGCGCAACTGGCCAACTACGCGCAGACGCCGTTGAAGTCTGTCGATGCGGTGACTGGAAAAGCTATCAGCGATTTCAGCCATGTCGCGGAAATCTGGGTGCGCGGTGAGGACAAGGTCCGGCGCTATGCCTCGGCTGAAGAGGCGTTCACCGCGCTGGCCGGCCTGAAGTCGGAAGGCAAGAACATCCGGGCGGTTTATGCCCAGGCGAGTGACAGCGGGATCAAGTTGCTGGCGGAGCAGGCGTGGTTTGCCAGCGATGCGAAGGGGCGGTTGAGCGCGTTCTTGCTCAAGGGGCAGGCGCAGAAATTTGCCTCGGCGCAGGGTGGGAAGGTCTTCGACTTCACCGATGCCACGACCCAGGCCGTTGCTGCCCGCTAACAGCAGATCAAAGGCTCCCCCTCACCCTAACCCTCCCGAAACGTCGGACCGCCCGGAGGGAGAGGGGACTGACCGAGATGTTTGCTGGAGCTACACCGACCTGAAATATCGAGTCGAGCTCAGGTTTTGAACATCATGAACACCTGCTCGTTATCGAGTCGAACCGAGATTTCGAAAAACTTGAAGATCGGCTCCCTTTCCCCCTCGCCCCCTTGGGGGAGAGGGCTGGGGTGAGGGGGTAAATCTCAGCCACAACACAGCTCCATAATTGGAAACCCGATCCATGAAGTCACCCACCCTACGCTGGACATCGAGAGCCGCCTCATTGCTGCTCTGCCTTCTCTTCTGGCAACTAGCCGCCAGCCACCACTGGAACCTCGGCCTCGTCACCTTCGCCAACGTCCCGACCCCGCTGGCCGTGATCGAAGCCGCCCTCGGCCTCGGCGACTCCGGCAAGCTCATCCAGCACCTGAGCGCCAGCCTCGGCCGGGTCTTTGCCGGTTACCTCGCGGCACTGGTGATCGGCATCGCCCTGGGCCTGGCCATCGGCCGTTCGAAATGGGCCGAAGACCTGCTGCTGCCGCCACTGGAAGTCCTGCGCCCAATCCCCGCCGTCGCCTGGATTCCACTGGCCATCCTGATGTTCCCGTCGTCGGAACTGTCGATGGTCTTCATCACCTTCACCGGCGCGCTGTTCCCGATCCTGCTTAACACCGTGCACGGCGTTGAAGGCGTCGACCCGCGCCTGATCGCCTCGGCGAAAAGCCTCGGGGCCGGGCGTCGGGCGATCCTGCTGGAAGTGATCCTGCCGGGTGCCGCGCCCAGCATCATCACCGGCCTCGCCATCGGCATGGGCACCTCGTGGTTCTGTCTGGTGACCGCTGAAATGATCTCCGGCCAGTTCGGCATCGGTTACTACACCTGGGAGTCCTACACCATCCAGAACTATGCGGACATCGTGGTCGGCATGTTGCTGATCGGCGTGTTGGGCATGGGCAGCAGCCTGCTGATCAAACGCCTGGGCGGGCTGTTCACGCCCTGGCATCGACCACGAGGAAAAGCCTGATGAGCGTGATGCAAACCCCGGAAGGGCGGATCGATATCCGCCAGTTATCCATCGTCCTCGGCGAAGGCCGGCAAGCGTTTGAAGCGGTGCAGGGGCTGGATTGCCAGATCGAGCCGGGTCAGTTCGTGTGCATTCTCGGTCCGTCCGGTTGTGGCAAGTCGACCTTGCTCGGCGCGCTGGCCGGGCATCTGCAGCCCCATGGCGGGCAGTTGAAAGTCGATGGCGCCGAAGTGTCCGGCCCGTCGCCACAGCGCGGCATGGTGTTCCAGCATCACACCCTGTTCCCGTGGCGCACGGTGCGCGACAACGTTGCCTTCGGCCTGAAGATGCGCGGCATCGGCAAAGTCGAGCGCCATCGCGCCGCCGATGAAATCCTCAAACTGGTCGGCCTCGAAGGCTTCGCCGAGCGCTGGCCCGATCAACTTTCCGGCGGCATGCAGCAACGGGTGGAGATCGCCCGGGTGCTGGTCAACCGGCCACGGCTGTTGCTGATGGACGAACCCTTCGGCGCATTGGACGCGCTGACCCGGCTGAACATGCAGGAACTGTTGCTGGACATCTGGACGCGGATTCGCACCACCGTAGTGTTCGTCACCCATGACATCGACGAAGCGCTGTTCCTTGCCGACCGCTTGCTGGTGATGAGCGCGCGGCCAGGGCGAATCATCGAAGACCTGCGCCTGGATTTCCCGCGGCCACGCACCACCGAACTGGTGACCAGCCACGAATTTTCGCGCCTCAAGCGCCACTGCCTCGACCTGCTGCGCCACGACAACGACCGACCGCTGCCGCGCCTCAATCCGCTCGGCCTGCCTCCTGAAAACTCCTTGCCGAGATTTGCCCTGTGACCTCATTTTTTGCTGTGACCGATAACGACGACATTCTCGCTCTGCAACCGCGCCTGACCGCCGATGATGCCGGGGTGCGGCGGATTGCCCTGATCGACCTGGCCGACCTCGAAGAGCCGGACGGTCTGCTCTGGCTGGTCGAACGACTGGCCGAAGACCCTGCCGAAGAGGTGCGTGCCGAAGCGGCGCGTTTATTGGAAGCCTGGGAAGACGAGCCGGTGGTTGAAGCGCTGTGCCAGGCGCTGACGGATCCGTCGCCGTCGGTGCAAGCCGCTGCGGCGCAGAGCCTGAGCCTGCTCAAGACCGAAGCGGCGGGCAGGGTGATTCTGCCGTGGACCAGCCATGCCGAAACCGGCGTGCGGATTGCCGCGTTCCGGGCCTTGCGTGAATTGCGCTTCCCCGGCGCTGCGCCGGCCGCGATTCAGGCGCTGAACGATGCCGACGCCAGCGTGCGCCGTGAAGCCGTCGGCGTGCTTGGCTGGCTCAAGCAACTCGACGCGCTGCCGGCCCTGGCCCGCTTGGCCAGCAATGATCCGGACACCGAAGTGCGCCGCGCCGCCACCGGCGCCCTGGGCCTGGCAAGTGACGCTGACGTGCTGCCTGCGTTGCGTCAGGCCTTGCAGGATCAAGCCTGGCAAGTGCGCGAAGAAGCCGCGACCACCCTCGGCAAGGTCGGCCACACCGATGCGGGCCCGGCGCTGATCGAAGCCTTGGCCGACGACTACTGGCAAGTGCGCCTGCGCGCGACCCGCAGCCTCGGCCGTTTGCGTTACGTGCCAGCCCTCGACGCGCTGATCGACACCCTCGGCCACCGCATCAGCAACCTGCGCAAGGAAGCCGCGCTGGCTCTCGGCGAACTGAATGATCGCGGGGCCATGGCCGCATTGCAGGCCGCGCAGGACGACGGCGATCCGGAAGTGCGCAAAGCCGTGCGGATTGCCTTGAGTCAGCTGCAATGAATCCGCTGTCGGTCGGCAATTCTCAAACTGAGCACCGGTTGCGGCTGAGCTGGCCGGATGGCCGCGAGCAGTTGCTTGACCATGCCGAACTGCGCCGCCAATGCCCGTGCTCGCAATGCCGGGCGTTTCGCCTGCGGGGCTCGCCGCCCATGGTTGACCCGCGTGTGCGGGTCATCGAATTGAACGCTCAGGGCTACGGTCTGCAACTGGTGTTCAGCGACGGCCATCAGCGCGGGATTTACCCGTGGGCCTATCTGGCGCAGCTGGAGGGGATCACTGTCCCGCCGTCATCGCCGGCCGACAGCCATGGAAAATATCCAGCCTCGGCTGATACAGCGACGTCCTGACCTCGAACAACCCCAGCACCGAGTGGAACAGGTTGTCATGGCTCAGATCCGGCTGGCTGCTCTTGCCTTGCAGGCAGCCACGGTCGATGCCCAGTTGCGCCAGGGTGTTGTTGCCGAACCACATCACCATCGGCACATGGGTCTGGGCTTGCGGCGCCAGCGCATAGGGCGCGGCGTGCAGGTACAGGCCGTTCTCGCCCAGCGATTCGCCATGGTCGGAGACGTACAGCATCGACGTATCGAGGTGGTCCTGATTGCGCTTGAGCAACTCGATCACCTTGGCCAGGAAATGGTCGGTGTAGAGGATCGTGTTGTCGTAGACATTGACCAGTTCGTCACGGCTGCAACTGCCCAGTTGATTGGTGTGGCAGATCGGTTTGAAGCGCTCCATGTCCTTGGGATAGCGCTCGTAGTACTCCGGGCCGTGGCTGCCGTCGGCGTGCAGGACAATGATCGCGTTGCCCTTGAGGCTGTCGATGTAGCCTTGCAGGTCGGCCAGCAGCGCTTCGTCGAGGCAGTTGTTGCCGTCGCAGAACGGCCCCGGCTGGTTCTTCGCGATGTCGCGGTTCGGCACCCGCAGGCAAGTGCCCTTGCAGTCGCTGTTGTTGTCCAGCCACAGCACTTGCACGCCGGCCCGTTGCAGGATGTCCAGCAGGCCTTCGTAGGTTTTGCCTTTCTTGTCGCTGTAGTCCTCGCGCGGGAACATCGAGAACATGCACGGCACCGACACCGCCGTCGAGGTGCCGCAGGAATGCACCTGGGTGAAGTTGAGGATGTCGAGTTTGCTCAGCTCGGGATTGGTCTCGCGCTCATAACCGTTGAGCGAGAAATGGTCGGCCCGGGCAGTTTCACCGACCACGAACACCATCAGCGATTTCTTCTCGCGAGCGGCGGCCTTGGCGCTCATGACTGCGTCTTCGCCGATGGCCTGCACCACAAAATGCTTTTTGATCCCCAGCCGTTGCTTGGTGTATTTGCTGATCGCGTAGATGTAGTTGGTCGGGTTGATGAAGTGGGTGAGCTTGTCTTCCTCGCGAAAAATCGGCGCGTAGGTCGAATAGAACGCGCCCACCGAAGCGCCGATCACCAGCACACAGGCCGCGATCACCAGCATCTTGTTCAGCAAACCCCGAAAGAACGGCCGATACACCACCGGCCAGCGCCAGATCAGCACGGCCGGCAACACACCGAGCACCAGCACGTAAGCCAGAAGTTTGCCGCTGAACAGCGCCGTGGCTTCCCCGGGGTTGGTTTCGAACACGTTCTGGATCATCACCGTGTCGATGGTGATGCCGTATTCGTTCATGAAATACGCCGCGCAGGCCGAGAGGAGGGCCACCAGGGTCAATGCCGGTTTCAGCGTCCAGCGAAACGACACCAGGGTCAGCAGCAGGGTGATCGCCGCCCAGAGAAACAGCCCGAAGGACGCGAAAAACGCCAGTTTCTGTGCGCCTTGCAGGGTGATCAGCGTTCCCAGCGCCTTCCAGGTCGCCAGGTTGTACAGCGCCACCAGTGCCAGCGAAAACAGCAGCACCAGGCGGGTCGGAGTGATGACTTGCAAGCGCAGTCCTTTGCCCAAAGCCATTTGAATCTTTCCTCTACCGATAGAAAACTCATACGAATGTGCTCCTGACTGTAGAAGATGATTGGTAAAAATTTTGTAAACATCCGGTAACAGTTTTTCAGCGATGGCTGACGTAACTCAGGTGGCCGTTGAGCACCGCGCGGTGAAGTCGGACCGAGCTGACTGGCGGTGCTTGTCAGGAAATTCCCACAAGAGTACAAATGTACTCCATGACGACTCTGACTCCCCGCCGTACCGCCATCCTGACCTTTATCCGCGAACGCATCGCCGAACACGGTCAGCCCCCAAGCCTCGCTGAAATCAGCGAGGCTTTTGGTTTTGCCTCCCGCAGCGTGGCGCGCAAGCATGTGCTGGCGCTCACCGAAGCCGGGTTTATCGAGGTCAACCCGCATCAGGCCCGGGGCATTCGTTTGCTCGGGCAACCGGCGCGACCGGAACTGCTCGAAGTGCCGGTGCTCGGCCGAGTGGCCGCCGGTGCGCCTATCGGCGCCGATGCCGACCTGCACAATCGGCTGATGCTCGACCCGGCGCTGTTCTCCCGCACGCCCGACTACATGCTGCGGGTGCAGGGCGATTCGATGATCGAGGACGGCATTCTCGACGGCGATCTGGTTGGCGTGCGGCGCAACCCCGAGGCGCTCAACGGCCAGATCGTGGTGGCGCGGCTCGACGGTGAAGTCACCATCAAACGTTTCGAGCGGGTCGGCGATGAGGTTCGCCTGTTGCCGCGCAACCCGGCGTACCAGCCGATTGTGGTGCGGGCCGATCAGGACCTGGCCATCGAAGGGGTGTTCTGCGGTCTGGTGAGGCAAGGCTGATGGGGGCCGTCGTTGCGCTGGATACGCTGTTCAATGGCGGCCAGGTTTGGAAGGGCCGGCCTGCGCCACCGGCCGCCAGCCCGCAACCCACCGGGCACGCGGCGCTGGATGCGGCCTTGCCCAGTGGCGGCTGGCCGGAAGCGGCACTGAGCGAAATCCTCCTGGCCGGGCCCGGTGTCGGTGAGCTGCAACTGGTGTGGCCGACGTTGGCGCGGCTGTCGGCGGCGGGCGAGCGCATCGTGCTGGTGGCGCCGCCGTTCGTGCCGTACCCGCAGGCGTGGGCCAATGCCGGGGTCGATCTGCGGCAGTTGTCGGTGATCCAGGCCAGCGAGCGCGATGCGTTGTGGGCGGCAGAACAATGCCTGCGCTCGGGCAGTTGCGGCGCGGTGCTGTGCTGGCCGCACAAGGCCGATGACCGTGCCTTGCGCCGTTTGCAGGTGGCGGCGGAAACCGGCCAGACCCTGGCGTTCGCATGGCGGCCATTGAGCGAAGCGGTCAACCCGTCGCCGGCCGCGTTGCGCATTGCCATCGATGCCCGCCCGGCGCAATTGCGCGTGCTCAAGTGCCGGGGTGGTCTGGCGCGCAGCGCACCGATTGCCTTCACCGTGGGGCATTGAGGTCTTCATGCGCTGGGTTTGCATTCTGTTCCCGCAATTGGCCCTCGACGCCGTACTGCGTCAGCGCCCCGATCCCGAGCAACCGTTGGCGCTGCTCAGCGGCCCGGCCCAGCGCCGGGTGCTGCAAGCGGTCAACCCGGCGGCGCGGGCACTGGGCTTGCGTCCCGGGCAATCGATGACCGCCGCGCAGGCCATGAGCAAAGGGTTTGCCACCGTCGATTACGACGCAGCCGAGGTCGAGCACTGGCAGCAGTTTCTCGCCGCCTGGGCCTATCGTTTCAGCGCCCAGGTCAGCGTGCATTATCCGCGCACCGTGGTGTTCGAGATCGAATCGAGCCTCGGCCTGTTCGGTTCCTGGGCGCAGTTCGAGGCACGCTTGCGCACGGAACTGACGGAGCTGGGTTTTCGTCACCGCATCGTCGCCGCGCCCAATCCGGTGGCGGCGCGGGTGTTGGCCAACGCCTACGACGGATTGGTGGTGCCCGACGGTGAAGCCCTGCGCCATCACCTCGGGCAATTGCCGGTCGACCGCATCGGCCTTGAACCGAGCGTGGCCACGGCGTTGTCGCGCATGGGCCTGCGCAACCTCCATCAGGTGCAGAACCTGCCGCGTCAGGCCTTGGCCCGGCGTTTCGAGGCGCCGATGCTCAAGCACCTGGACACGCTGTTCGGCGCACGGCCGCTGGCGCTGGCGTTCTACCTGCCGCCAGATCGCTTCGACGTGCGCATCGAACTCAATTTCGACGTGCAGTCCCATCAGGCGCTGCTGTTTCCATTGCGCCGCCTGACGTCCGATCTGGCGGCGTTTTTGTGCGGGCGCGACAGCGGCGTGCAGCGCTTCGATCTGCATCTGGAACACGCCGGGTTGCCGGACACGCTGATCAAGGTCGGCCTGCTCAGCGCCGAGCGCGATCCGGCGATGCTGTTCGAGCTGGCCCGTGGTCGACTGGAGCAGGTGCAGGTCGAAGCCCCGGTGCGCGGTTTTCGTCTGCGCGCCGAGGATCTGCCGAGTTTCGTGCCGCAGTTTCAGGAGCTGTTCGACGACCGTCCGCAGCAGACCTTGCCCTGGGAACAATTGCGCGAACGCCTGCGCGCGCGGCTGGGGGATGAGGCGGTGCAGGGCCTGCGCTTTCAGGCCGATCATCGACCGGAGTGCGCGTGGCAGAGCGCCGATGACAAACAGCGTTGTCCTGCATTGCCGGGCGTGCAGCGTCCGGGCTGGTTGTTGGGCGAACCGCAGTCCGTGCCGGAAGGTTCGGCGCGCATCCTCATGGGCCCGGAACGGATCGAGTCCGGCTGGTGGGACGGTGACGACGTGCGCCGCGACTATTACCTGATCCAGAACCGCGCCGGCCAGCAAGGCTGGGCGTACCGATCAGTGGGTGAGGGCGGCCCGTTGTGGCTGCAGGGCTGGTTCGCGTGAGCCAGGGTTATGCCGAGCTGCACTGTCTGTCGAACTTCAGCTTCCAGCGCGGGGCGTCCAGTGCACTGGAGCTGTTCCAGCGGGCGAAAAAACACGGCTATCAGGCACTGGCGATCACCGATGAATGCACCCTGGCCGGGATCGTTCGTGCCTGGCAGGCGGCCAAATCCGTGGAGCTGCCGCTGATCATCGGCAGCGAAATCCGCATCGAGAACGGCCCGAAACTGGTGTTGCTGGTCGAGAACATCGAGGGTTATCAGGCGTTGTGCGGTTTGATCACCCAGGCTCGACGGCGAACCCAGAAAGGCCAGTATCAAACACTGCGTGAGGATTTCAGCGAGCCGCTGCCGGGATTGCTGGTGCTGTGGGTGCCGGATTCGGTCGATGAGGTGGAAGAGGGCCGTTGGCTGAAGCAGACCTTCGGCGAGCGGCTGTGGCTGGCGGTGCAGTTGCACCGCGGGCAGGACGATCAGCGGCGACTGGCTGCACTGCTGAGTCTGGCGGATGAACTGCAGATTCCAGCGGTGGCCAGCGGCGATGTGCACATGCACGCCCGTGGTCGCCGGGCCTTGCAGGACACCATGACCGCGATCCGACACCACGTCCCGGTAGCGGAAGCCGGATTGCGCCTGCACCCCAATGGCGAGCGGCATTTGCGCAGCCTCGATGTGTTGCGCGAGTTGTATCCGCAGACCTTGCTGGACGAGTCGGTGAATCTGGCTCGCCGCTGCACCTTCGATCTGGGCGAGTTGCGCTATCAATACCCCAAAGAGCTGGTGCCCGAGGAACACAGCGCCAGTTCCTGGCTGCGGCACCTGACCGAGCAAGGCATCGCCTGGCGCTGGCCGAAAGGCGCACAACCCAAGGTACTCAAGCAGATCGACGATGAACTGAAGCTGATCGCCGAACTCGGCTACGAAAGCTACTTCCTCACCGTGCACGACGTGGTGCGCTTCGCCCGTGAGCAGAAAATCCTCTGTCAGGGCCGGGGGTCGGCGGCCAACTCGGCGGTGTGTTTTGCCTTGGGCATCACCGAGATCGATCCGGACCGCACCACGCTGCTGTTCGAGCGTTTCATGTCGAGGGAGCGCAACGAGCCGCCGGATATCGACGTGGATTTCGAGCACGAACGCCGCGAAGAAGTCCTGCAATACGTGTTTCGTCGTTATGGTCGCCGTCGTGCGGCGCTGACCGCGGTGGTCAGCACCTACCACGCTTCCGGCGCGATCCGCGATGTGGCCAAGGCGCTGGGTTTGCCGCCGGACCAGATCAATGCGCTGGCCGACTGCTGCGGCCACTGGAGCGATGACACGCCGCCCGTGGAGCGCCTGCGCGAAGGCGGTTTCGACCCGGAAAGTCCGCTGCTGCACCGGGTGCTGAGCCTGACCGGGCAACTGATCGGCTTCCCCCGGCACCTGTCGCAACACCCCGGTGGTTTCGTGATTTCCGAGCAACCGCTGGACACGCTGGTGCCGGTGGAGAACGCCGCCATGGCCGACCGCACCATCATCCAGTGGGACAAGGATGACCTCGACGCCGTCGGGCTGCTCAAGGTGGATATCCTCGCCCTTGGCATGCTCAGCGCGATCCGCCGCTGTTTCGACCTTCTGCGCCGTCATCGTCATCAGGATCTGAGCCTGGCCACGATCCCGCCTGAGGATCGTCCGACCTACGACATGATCAGCCGCGCCGACACCATCGGCGTATTCCAGATCGAGTCCCGGGCGCAGATGTCGATGCTGCCGCGCCTGCGCCCGCAAACTTTCTACGATCTGGTGATCGAAGTGGCCATCGTCCGGCCGGGGCCGATCCAGGGCGGGATGGTCCATCCGTACCTGCGCCGCCGGAACAAGGAGGAAGAGGAAACCTATCCGTCCCCGGAACTGGAAGTGGTGCTCAAGCGTACCCTCGGCGTGCCGCTGTTTCAGGAACAGGTGATGCAGATCGCCATTGTCGCCGCCGACTACAGCCCCGGTGAGGCCGATCAGTTGCGCCGCTCCATGGCCGCGTGGAAACGCCACGGCGGGCTGGAGCCGCACAAGGAACGATTGGCCGCCGGCATGAAGAAAAACGGCTACAGCCCGGAATTCGCCGCGCAGATCTTCGAGCAGATCAAGGGCTTCGGCAGTTACGGATTCCCTGAATCCCACGCCGCCAGTTTTGCCTTGCTGACTTATGCCAGTTGCTGGCTCAAGTGCCACGAACCGGCGGCGTTCGCCTGTGCGCTGATCAACAGTTGGCCGATGGGATTCTACAGCCCGGATCAGATTCTTCAGGACGCGCGCCGGCATCATTTGCAGATCCGCCCGGTGGACGTGCGCGCCAGTGACTGGGATTGCAGCCTGGAGCCGATCACCGGCGAGCAACCGGCCATCCGCATGGGCCTGCGGATGATCAAGGGCTTTCGCGAGGAGGATGCGCGCAGCATTGAAAGCGCGCGGGCGAGGGGGGCGTTTGCCGATGTCGCCGATCTGGGCGAACGGGCCGCGCTCGACAGTCGCGCTCAGGCGCTGCTGGCCGATGCCGGGGCATTGCGCGGTCTGGCCGGTCATCGTCATCGGGCACGCTGGGAAGTGGCCGGGGTGCAGAAACAGCTCGGATTGTTTGCCGGGTTGCCGAGTCAGGAAGAGCCGGATGTGCTGCTGCCGACGCCGAGTGTCAGCGAAGATCTGTTCACCGACTACGCCACACTGGGCACTACGCTGGGGCCGCACCCGCTGACGTTGTTGCGCAACGAGTTGCGGGCACGGCGCTGCCGCAGTTCCCGGGAGTTACTGGAAGTCGAGCATGGTCGGCCGGTCAGCGTGGCGGGGCTGGTGACCGGTCGCCAGCGGCCGGGCACCGCCAGCGGCGTGACCTTCGTGACCCTGGAAGACGAGTTCGGCAACGTCAACGTGGTGGTCTGGCGCGATCTGGCCGAGCGTCAGCGTCAGGTGCTGGTGGGCTCACAACTGCTCAAGGTCGATGGCCGCTGGGAGCGTGAAGGCGAGGTGCGGCACCTGATTGCCGGACGCCTGAGCGATCTGACTCCGCTGCTCAACGGCATCCGCGTACAGAGCCGCGACTTCCACTGATCAGCGCTGTGGCCAGAACCGCTCGCCACCCCCCGGCGCTTCCGTCCACGCTTGCAACGAGCGGGTCGGCAGGTCGAAGTAATCCCGAGTCCGCGCATAACCATGCCCGCCCATGCGCCCGATCGCATCCAGCCCCAATTGATCGATGTACAGGGTTTTCGGGTCGATCAACTCGTCGCGCACATGCGCCATCAACACCTCGCCAAAAATGATCTCCCGGGACTGACCGATGTTCAGCGCCATCATCCGTCGGCATTCCAGCGCCACCGGTGCTTCGCCGATTCGCGGGCATTTGACCGAGGTGCCGGGGATTGCTGTCAGGCCCGCAGCGGTCAACTCATCGAAGCCCGGCGCAAACGGCACGGCGCAGACGTTCATGGCTTCCACCAGTGCATCGCTGACGATGTTGACCGTGAACTCCTGATTCATCTGGATATTGCGCGTGGTGTCCTTCGGGCTCTGGTCGCCATAGTTCTCGACGCCAAGCGCGAGAATGGGCGGATCTGCCGACAGCGCATTGAAGAAGCTGAACGGCGCGGCATTGACCCGGCCTTCGCCGTCGATGGTGGTGACCAGTGCAATCGGGCGCGGCACCACGCTGCCGATCAGAATCTTGTACTTTTCCCGTGGGCTCAGTTGGCTGAAATCGAAGCTGTGCATGGCAGTGTTCTCTAAAGAAGGGGGTCGATGGCGCTCAACGGCGCTTCGGCGCTGTAGTCGTCGGCGAACGCAATGGCCGGCTGGAACAGGGTTTTCCAGTCCGGTCGGCCAAAGGCCCGGTCGCTGTGGCTGCGCATCAGTTTTTCGTATTGGCGCTGGGCCTGGCGTTGCAGAGAGGGGTAGTCGACGCCGATGACCTGACCGTCCTGCATCACGCAGCGACCGTCGATGTAACTGGCGAGGCAGTCGTCGCCGCGTCCGGCCAACAGCAGGTTTTTCAGTGGATCGAACAGCGGGCCCAGGTGCAGACCGCGCAGGTTGAACACGGTGATATCCGCTTTGGCGCCGGGTGCCAGGCGACCGAGGTCATCACGGCCCAATGCCTTGGCGCCGCCGAGGGTGGCGGCGTTGTACAGGTCGAGGCTGCTGGTCAGCGATGGACCACCTTCCATGAGCCGGGCGATGTTCAAACCGTGGCGCATGTTCTCCAGCAGGTCTGCCGGCCAGGTGTCGGTGCCAAGGGCGAAGTTGATGCCTTTGGCGCGATAGCGGCCGAACGAATTCAGCGCCTCGCCGTCACGGGCGAACACCAGCGGGCAGTGCACCAGACTGGCGCCGCCATCAATGACCCGCTGCAAGTCGTCATCGCCCGAGGTGTAGAGGCCGTGGGGCAGCAGGCTGCGCGGGGTGAGCAGGTCGAGTTGCTGCAACCAGCCCAGCGGCGTGGTGCCGCGCAACTGTTCGACCATCGCCACTTCCCCCGGCGCCTGACAGCAATGCAGACGCATCGGTGCGTTCAGTTCGCGGCTCAAGGCGGATGTGCGTTGCAGCAGTTTCGGCGTGCAGGTCTGGATGCGATCCGGCAGCAGCGCGCCGCGAATCAACCCGGCGTGGGCGCCATCGAAATCCTTGAAAAACCGTTCGGCCGCGTCCAGCCCGGCCAGGCCCCGAGCCTCATCCCAGTGATGGGCGAGGGTGCCGTCGGCGCGCCAGTAACTCATGCCGCTCATGTAGCAGGGGCCGAGATAGGTGCGCAGGCCGAGTTCGCCCGCCACATCGGCGACAGCGGCAAACTCGTCATAGGTCTCCGCCCATTCGCGGTAGTACATCGAGGTGATCGGCATGGCCGTGGTGATGCCGTTGCGGATCAACTGGGTGAAGGCGTAGCGGTATTTGAAGACCTCTTCTTCGGGGCTGAACGATTCGTGCGGGCCGGCCGCCAGATACTCCGCCGACCACATCCGGCCCATGGCGCGCTCGTCGCCGTTGTCCAGGGTCAGCACCGTGGAATCGAGATCGCCGAGGGCGTCCAGGTCGATAAAACCGGGGCCGATCAGCGCATTGCCGTAATCGATCCACTGGTCCACCGGCCCTTGATAACCGCGCCCGACAAACTCGATGCGCGATCCGCTGAATACCACTTCGCCGTCGCGCCACAGCACATGTTGCGTGCCGTCGAAACCGACCACGCAACCGGCCTTCAGGCCGATCCGTTTCACAGACGGCTGCCCAGCAAACGACCGCCGCTGGCGATCAGTTCGCCGCCGCGATAGACCTGACGCACCGGCCGCGCGACTACCGCCTCTCCAAGGGTTTCCACCGGCATCAACAGAAAGTCTGCCGGCCGGCCGATTCCAAAACCATACTCTTCAACACCCAATGCGCGCGCACCGTTGACCGTCGCCGCGTCGAACGCCGCCGCCAGTTCATCGTCCTTGCCCAGATCAAAACGAAACGCCAGCAGCATTGCCCGTTCCAGCATGTCGCCATTGCCCATCGGCGACCACGCATCACGAATGCCGTCGGAGCCCAGACACACGTTGACGCCGGTCTCGCGCAGCGCCAGGAAGGGTGGAACGGCGCAATCGGCCGGCGCCGAACTCATCAGCGAAATGCCCAGTGCAGCAAGGCGTTCGGCGACCGGTTTGACCTGACTCCACGGCAGCATGCCCAGGCAATAGGCGTGGCTGATCATCACCCGGTTGTGCAGGTTGAAACGCTCGGTGTAATCGGCGATCCGGGCGATCTGCCAGAGGCCCAGTTCTCCCTTGTCGTGCAGGTGAATGTCGACGCCACGCTGGAATTCACGGGCCAGTTTGAACACGAAATCCAGTTGTGCGATCGGGTCGTTGTCGATGCCGCAAGGGTCGAGTCCACCGACGTTTTCCACGCCCAGGGCCATGGCTTCGCGCATCAGTTCGGCGGTGCCGGGGCGGCTGATCAGGCCGGTTTGCGGGAACACCACCAGTTGCAGGTCGATCAGGTCGTTGTAGGTTTCGCGCAGTTGCTGCATGGCCTCGACGTGACGCAGGCCGAATTCCGGGTCGATGTCGACGTGGCAACGCATCGTCAGCGAACCCCGGGCGATGCAGTTTTCCAGCAGGGCACCGGCGCGTTCGGCGATCGGCGCTTTGACTTCCCGCAGGACGCGGCGCTCGTTGCTGATGTAGTCCTTGAGCGTCGGGCCGGCGCTGTTCGGGCGCCAGGGCTGGCCGTACAGGGTCTTGTCGAGGTGGACGTGGCTTTCCACCAGCGGGGCGGTCAGGAGCTGGTTCTGGCCGTCGATGTCGGTGGCGGCCAGCGGGGTGCTGGAGGCCGGGCGGCGTTGCGTGAATTTGCCGTTTTCGATCAGCAGGTCTTCGGCGGGGGCGCCGTAGGGGCGGATGTTTCTGAGCCAGCGGGGGGCAGTCATTGGAACCTCGTTTGTTCTTTGGATTTTTTCCCCTCACCCTAGCCCTCTCCCGGAGGGAGAGGGGACCGACCGAGTCGTCTCAGGTAATACGCCGACCTGAGAGACCGAGTCGATTATGGATTCAGAGCAAAACGTTCAGGTCGGTGTATTTCTTGAATATTTCCCAATCGGTTCCCTCTCCCTTTGGGAGAGGGCTAGGGTGAGGGCTGCGGTTTCGGATCAACCCTTAAGCTTCGACCAGATCCGATCCTGCAGCTCCCGCGCCTTGTTGCTGCATTCCTTCTCCGGGCGCAGGCGCGAGGCGTACTCCTCGGGCATGTTGATCGCGTCCATGACCTTCCATTTCGCATCCAGCAACTGATCGCTCTGAATCCCGTTGGCATAGGCAATCGCGTTGGACACGGCCGCCGCGTTTTCCGGCTTCATCATCCAGTCGATGAAGATCTTCGCGTTGCCCGGATGCGGGGCGCTTTTGGGTACGGCGAAGTTGTCCTGGAACATCGCCAGGCCTTCTTTCGGGTACACGTATTTGATCGTGCTCTTCTGCAACGTGGCGCGGGCCGTCGAGCCGTTCCAGTTCTGCATCATGATCACTTCGCCCGAGGCCATGCGGTCGACGGTGTTGTCGGAGCTGTACATCTTCAAAAACGGTTTCTGCTTTTGCAGCAGTTCGAGGATGCGCTTGGCGTCCTGCGGGTTTTCCGTGCATTCGTCGACGTTCAGGTAATGGCTGGCGGCGTTGATCACGCTGCTGGAGGTGTCGAGGGCGGCAAGCTGGCCTTGCAGTTCCTTGCGCGGCTCGAAGAATTCTTTCCACGAATCATCGAGCTTGCCGCCCGGCACCCGCGCGCTGTCGTAGGAAAAACCGGTGGTGCCCCACAGGTAAGGCGCCGAAAACTTGCGGCCCGGGTCGAAGCTCGGGTCGCGGAACGGGCCTTTGACGTACTGGAAGTTGCTCAGGGTCGGGGCGTCGATTTCCAGCAGCAGGTCCTGCTTGATCAGCGTCTGCATGATCGACTGCGACGGCACGATCACGTCATACGCGGCGCCGCCGGCCTGTAACTTGGCGAGCAGGGTTTCGTTGCTGTCGTAGCCGTCCATGGTGACCTTGATCCCGGTCTCCTTTTCGAACTTGGCCAGCAAGTCCACCGGGTAGTAATCGGTCCAGTTGTAGAAGAACAATTGCTTGGGCTCGGCGGCGTGGGCGCCGAACGCGGTGAAACAACTCAGGGCCAGACCGGATACTGCCAGACGCATGTTTTTCACTTTCATGAGCGCGCTCCAGGTTTATTGTTGTTTGCCGCGTTGGCCGAGCCAGAAGGCCAGCACCACCAGCACGATGGAAATCACCAGCATCAGGGTTGAAATCGCGTTGATTTCAGGTGTTACGCCAGCCTTGATCGCCGAGAAGATGTACACCGGCAACGTGGTCGAACCGGGCCCGGCGACGAAGAAGGTCATGATGAAATCGTCGAGGCTGACCACGAACGCCAGCACCGATCCGGACAGCACCGCCGGCCACAGCAGCGGCAAGGTCACGCGGCGGAACACTTGCCACGGATTGGCATACAGGTCGTTGGCGGCTTCCAGCAGGCTCTTGTCCAGATCGTTGAGCCGCGCGCGGATCGGCAGGTAGGCGAACGGAATGCAGAAGCCGATGTGCGCGACGATCACCGTCATCAGCCCGAGCTTGATGCCCAGCGCCATGAACAGCAGCAGGGTGGCCACGGCGGTGACGATCTCCGGCAGGATCAGCGGCAGGTTGATCCCGCCTTCGACCATTTTCTGCCCGTAGAACGGCCGGTAGGTCGCCAGCGCCGCCAGCAGTGCAATCGCCGTGGCGCAGACGGTGGCGATGGTCGCGACGATGATCGAATTCAGCGCTGCGGTCTGGATCGACGGGTTGGCCAGGATCCGCCCGTACCAGGCGAACGAGAACTCGGTCCACACCGTCGCCGAACGGTTGGCGTTGAAGCTGTAGGCGATCAACACCAGGATCGGCACGTACAGATAGGCGAGGATCAGCAGGCTGATTTCCCGGGTCGCCGGGAGTTTTTTCAGGTGCAGAGAGATCATGCTTTCGCTCCCCGGTTCAGGGTTTTCGCCGCGCTGCGGCTGTACAGGGCGTAGAGCACCAGTGACAACAGCAGAATCCCCAGTAGCAGGAACGACAGCGAACTGCCCAGCGGCCAGTTGCGTGCGGTGCCGAATTGTTGCTGGATCAGGTTGCCGATCATCAGGGTCTTGCCGCCGCCGAGGATCGCCGGGGTGATGAAGGCGCCGAGGCTCGGTACGAACACCAGCAACGCGCCGGCAATCACGCCGGGCATCGACAGCGGCAGGATGATCCGCCGCAGCGCATGCCAGCGGTTGGCGCCCAGGTCATAGGCGGCTTCCACCAGACGCCAGTCGAGTTTTTCCAGTGTCGAGTAGATCGGCAGGATCATGAACGGCAAGAAGCTGTAGACCAGACCGACGCTGACCGCGAAGTCGTTGTACAGCAGGGTGATGCCGCCGGCACTCGGGAACAGCGCGTTGAGGCTTTGGGCGACCCAGCCCTGTTCGCGCAGGATGATCAGCCACGCGTAGTTGCGGATCAGCAGGTTGGTCCAGAACGGAATGGTGATGAGCAACACCATCACATTGCGCCGGCGCGGGGTCAGGCTCGACATCCACAGCGCCACCGGAAACCCGAACAGGAAGCACAGCACGGTGGTGCCGCCGGCCTGGAACACCGAACGCAACAGCGCTTGGGCGTAGACCCAGTTCAGCTCCAGTTCGCCGTCAAAACCCTCCTGGAAAAACAGCTGCACGTAACTTTGCAGTTGCCATTGGGCCTGCCAGTCGACGCCGCCGTAGGTGTTGCGCGGCAGCAGGCTGATGTAGCCCATGATGCCCAGCGGAATGGCGATCAGGGCGAGCAGGGTCAACACCACCGGGCTGAGCAACAGCGCGCGGTTGAGGGAGGGGGAAGTGCTGCTGACGCTCATCTCAGGCCTCCATCAACAGGCAGGCCTGGGGCGGCAAATGCACCGCCACGGGCTCACCGACTGCGCGACCACGGTTCAGGCCTTCGTTGTTTTCCCGCAGCATGACTTTGATGTCGTTGTTCAAGCGGCACTGGTAAAGGGTCGCGGTGCCGACATACAGCACCGCTTCGATCACCCCGCGCAGATGATGCGGTTGATCCGCCGCAACCAGTTGCGAACGTTCGGGACGAAACGCCAGTTGCACGCTGCTGCCATTCACGCCTTGCGGCGGGCAGGGGATTTCCACCGGCATGCCGCTGGGCACGAAGAGGTTTTCGTTGTGGTCGCCGCGCTTGAGTTCGCCGGGGAGGAAATTGATGTCGCCGATGAACTGGGCGACGAAACGGTGCTGCGGGCGTTCATAGATGTCGGTCGGGGTGCCGATCTGCAGGATCTTGCCGGCGGACATCACCGCGATCCGGTCGGACAGGGTCAAGGCCTCTTCCTGATCGTGGGTGACGAAGATGAAGGTGATCCCGGCTTCCTGCTGCACGCGCTTGAGTTCGACCTGCATTTCCTTGCGCAGTTTCAGATCCAGCGCCGACAGCGGCTCGTCGAGCAACAGCACTTTCGGCTTCGGCGCCAGGGCCCGGGCCAGCGCGACACGTTGCTGCTGGCCGCCGGAAAGCTCAGCCGGTTTGCGCCCGGCCAGGTGCTCCATTTGCACCAGTGCGAGCATTTCGTCGACCCGTGCCGGAATTGTCTTGCGATCAAGACCCTGCATCTCGAGGCCGAAGGCGATATTCTGCGCGACACTCATGTGCGGAAACAGCGCGTAACTCTGGAACACCGTGTTGACCCGACGCTTGAACGGCGGCAGGTGATTGACCGTTTCGCCCGCCAGACGGATCTCGCCGTCGCTGACGTGTTCGAAACCGGCGATGGTGCGCAGCAGGGTGGTCTTGCCGCAGCCCGAGGGGCCGAGGAGGGTGAAAAACTCGTTGTCGGCGATGTTCACCGACACGTTGTCGAGGGCAGGCGCGAGGCCAGGGTCATCAGAATACCGCTTGGATACGTTACGCACTTCAATGGCTATTGGTTGACCCATAATGGTGCAATCCTCTAATTATTGTATGCAATATCTGAATGCAATTTAGAAATACCCGGATTAATCTGCTGGCGCAACCCCCCCATTTCCCTGACTGAGTCGTTCGTCGGGCAGCGTCGCCAGCGTTGAAGGAGCTTCCAAATGACCGAGAAAAAAACGGAAACCACGGTCGACCGCGTCTACCAAGGGGTTTACGAGGCGATCAGCAAGCGTTCGCTGCGTCCGGGGATGAAGCTGGGCGAGGCGTCGCTGGCGGAATTGTTCAATGTCAGCCGCACGTCGGTTCGCGCTGCGCTCAAGCAATTGGAGGCCGACGGACTGGTCACCACCGAGCCCAATAAAGGTGCGTCGGTGTCGCTGCCCAGCGATGAGGAAATCCGTTCCCTGTTCGAAACCCGGCGTCTGATCGAGATCGGCATCGTCACCGAACTGTGCCGGCGCAAGGACTCTGCCGCGATGCAGGATTTGCGTGACCACCTGCTGCTGGAAGACGAAGCCCACGAAGCCGGCGATCACGAGCGGCTGATACACCTGCTTGGCGAGTTCCACATCAAACTCGCCCGTAGCCTGAATAACCCGGTGTTGCTCGACTGGTTTCAGAAGCTGATTTCCCGCGCCTCGCTGTACGCCGCCGCGCTGGATGACGACAGCCACGAAGCCTGCCGTGATGACGAGCACCTGCGCCTGATCGAGTACATCGAGGCCGGCAATCAGAGCGCCGCGATCGAGCTGACCTGCATGCACCTGGACGGCATCCAGAAGGCGATCCTCGACGTCGCTGCGAAAATGAAGACCGGCTACCATCCGCTCAAACACCTGATCGGAGTGTGAGCGTCGAGTGCAGGTGAAATCGGCTATACCTCTAATGAAACCATCGCTGCCCGACACGCTCGAAACAGACGGGCGTGGCGTTTGAACGCGCGGCGATAGAACCGGACCCACTACAAGGCGTTGAAGCAGCTGATGCAGTTTTTATCCGATAGCCATGGGTGTGACGGCTGGCAAGGCGAGATGGCCGGGCGCATTCGTGCGTTTGACTGGAGCAGGACTGATCTGGGCCCCCTCGAAACCTGGCCGGCCAGCCTGTGCAGCACGGTCCAGCTGATGCTGGCCTCGCCGCTGCCGATGGTCATGCTCTGGGGGCATGCCGGTTACATGATCTACAACGACGCTTATTCACGATTCGCCGGCGGACGACATCCCTACCTGCTCGGATCGCCGGTGGAACTGGGCTGGCCGGAGGTGGCCGATTTCAACCGGCATGTGGTCGACACCTGTCTGGCCGGCGGCACCCTGGAATACCGCAACAAGGTCTTGGTGTTGCTGCGCGACGGTGTGCCCGAGGATGTCTGGCTCGATTTGTATTACAGCCCGGTGGCCAACGATGCCGGCGTGCCTTCGGGTGTGATGGCGATGGTGGTGGAAACCACTGAACTGGTGTTGTCCGAGCGTCTGCGCCAGGCCGCTGAAGATGCCTATCGCGCCGATAACGAGCGGGTGCGCCTGGCACTGAATGCCGGGGCATTGCTCGGCTCGTTTGTCTGGGACGTCAGAAACAACGTGCTGTCGGCCGACGAGCGTTTTGCCCGGACATTTTCCTACCCGCCTGATCAAGACCTGAGCAACCTGCCGCAGCATATCGCCGAGGCGCACATTCATACGGACGACCGTAATTGGGTACAGGAGTGCGTGGAGAATTCGGTGCGTACCGGCGAGCCGTACAACGCCGAGTACCGGGTGGTGCGTGCCGATGGCAGTTGTCTGTGGGTGCTCGCCAGCGGTGCTTGCGAATTCGACGAGCAGGGCCGGCCGTTCCGTTTCCCCGGTGTGTTGATCGATATTCACGAGCGCAAGACCGCCGAGGAATCGCTGCTCAAGTTCACCCGCAACCTCGAACAGCGGGTAGCGGATGAAGTCGAGGCGCGCCTCGCCGCGGAAGAGCAATTGCGTCAGTCGCAGAAGCTCGAAGCCATCGGTGGCCTCACCGGCGGCGTGGCCCATGACTTCAACAACCTGCTGCAAGTGATCGCCGGCAATCTGCACCTGCTGGCTCGCCATGAACCGGACAATGCCAATGTCCAGCGTCGGGTCAGCGCCTCGCTGGCGGCGGTGGAGCGCGGCGCCAAGCTGTCTTCGCAACTGCTCGCGTTTGCCCGGCGTCAGCCGCTGTCGCCGGCGGTGTGCAACCCCCGCCAGATATTCGAAGGCGTGGGCGAGTTGCTGCAACGGGCGCTGGGCGAAACCATTCAGATCGACGTGCAACTGCCTGTTGAGCCTTGGCACATCAACGTTGACCGCAATCAACTGGAAAACGCCATTCTCAATCTGGCGATCAATGCCCGGGATGCCATGAAGGGCGAGGGCACGATTGTGCTCGGCGCCTCCAACCTCTCACTGGACCGGGCGTTCTGTTCGGGCAAGGGCATCGTGCCGGGGGATTTCGTTCGGGTCTCGGTCAGTGACAGCGGCGTGGGCATTGCCCCGCACATGCTCGAGCAGGTGTTCGAACCGTTCTTCACCACCAAGGCCGATGGCCAGGGCACTGGCCTGGGCTTGAGCATGGTGTTCGGCTTCGTCAAGCAGAGCGGCGGGCATGTGGAGATCGACAGTCGGATCGGCGAAGGCACGCGGGTGCAGTTGTACTTTCCACGCAGCCTGCGCCCCGTGCTCGATGACTCGCCGAGCGTCAATCATCAGCAGGCGGGCGGTCACGAGACGATCCTGGTGGTCGAGGACAACGAAGCGGTGCGCACCTCGGCCGTCGAGCTGCTGCGCGAAGAAGGCTACCGCGTGCTGATCGCCGGCAACGGCGATGCGGCCATGCAGATGTTGATGGAAGGCGCGCGGGTCGACCTGATCTTCACCGACGTGGTCATGCCCGGTCTTATCAAAAGCTCCGATCTGGCGGCGTGGGCCAAGGTGCAAATGCCGCCGGTGGCCGTGCTGTTCACCTCGGGCCACACCCGCGACATCATCTCGCGCAACCACCAGCTCAGCCCCGACACCCATTTGCTCGGCAAGCCCTATGGCCCCGAAGCACTGCTGCAGATGATCCGTTCCGTGCTCAGCACCTGAGCTCCAATCCCCTGACCAAGGCTGGCCGATGACTTCCAGACGCAATTCCAGTTCTGCCGCCGGCATGGTTCGCGTGCGCGGCGCCCGTGAACACAATCTGAAGAACGTGGACGTCGACATTCCTCGCGATGCACTGGTGGTGTTCACCGGGGTGTCGGGTTCGGGCAAGTCGTCGCTGGCGTTTTCGACGCTGTATGCCGAAGCCCAGCGGCGCTATTTCGAATCGGTGGCGCCCTATGCGCGGAGGCTGATCGATCAGGTCGGCGTGCCGGACGTCGATTCCATCGAAGGCCTGCCCCCGGCCGTGGCCCTGCAGCAACAGCGCGGCACGCCGAGCACGCGCTCGTCGGTGGGCAGCGTCACCACGTTGTCGAGCCTGATCCGTATGCTGTACTCGCGCGCCGGCAGCTATCCGCCGGGTCAGCCGATGCTGTATGCCGAGGATTTTTCACCGAACACGCCGCAAGGCGCCTGCCCGCAATGCCATGGACTGGGCCGGGTTTACGAGGTCACCGAGGCGTTGATGGTGCCGGATCCGAATCTGACCATCCGCCAGCGTGCCGTGGCGTCCTGGCCGCTGGCCTGGCAGGGGCAGAACCTGCGCGACATCCTGGTGACCATGGGCATCGATGTCGATATCCCGTGGCGCAAACTGCCGAAAAAACAGCGTGACTGGATCCTCTTCACCGAGGAAACACCGACCGTTCCGGTGTACGCCGGGCTGACGCCGGAAGAAACCCGCGTCGCCCTCAAGCGCAACATGGAGCCGAGCTATCAAGGCACGTTCACCGGCGCCCGGCGCTACATCCTGCACACGTTTACCCATTCGCAAAGTGCGCTGATGAAGAAGCGCGTGTCGCAGTTCATGCTCGGCAGCCTTTGCCCGCTGTGCGATGGCAAGCGCCTCAAGCGCGAGGCGCTGTCGGTGACGTTTGCCGGGCATGACATCGGCGAGTTGTCGCGGATGCCGCTGCTGCAAGTCGCCGAAGTCTTGAAGCCGGTGGCGGACGCGAGCTGGCTGGAACACGCCGATGAAAGCGGTGAAACCCTGACCCACAGCCAGACCCGCGAAGCCCGCCAGCAGCGCATGGCTCATGGCGCCAGCGGCCACGCCAACGCGCCGGACGTGCGCCATACGCCGAACCTGTCGCTGGAAAAACGCCTGGCCGCGCAGCGCATTGCCGAGGACTTGCTGGAGCGGGTCAGCACCCTGACCGATCTCGGGCTCGGATATCTGGCGCTGGAGCGCAGCACGCCGACCCTGTCGTCCGGCGAATTGCAACGCCTGCGACTGGCCACTCAATTGGGCTCGCAACTGTTCGGCGTGATCTACGTGCTCGACGAACCCTCCGCCGGCCTGCACCCGGCTGACGGCGAGGCGCTGTTCGAAGCCTTGCAGCGCCTGAAGGCCGACGGCAACAGCGTGTTTGTGGTCGAGCACGATCTGGACACCATGCGCCGGGCCGACTGGCTGATCGACGTCGGCCCGGCGGCCGGTGAAAAGGGCGGGCAAATTCTCTACAGCGGACCGCCACCGGGGCTGGCCGCGATCGAGGACTCGCAGACCCGCGCCTATCTGTTCGCCGAACAGCAACGGTCGACCCGTACGGCGCGCAAACCGTCCGGCTGGTTGAAGCTCGACGGCGTCACTCGCAACAACCTGAATAACCTGAGCGCCGAATTTCCCCTGGGCTGTTTCACCTCGGTCACCGGTGTTTCCGGTTCGGGCAAATCCAGTCTGGTCAGCCAGGCGCTGCTGGAACTGGTCGGCGCACAACTCGGGCGCAGCGTCAGTGACGCCGAGCCGGAAGAACTCAATCTGGAAGACGATACCCCGTCTGCCAGCACCGGCCAGGTCAGCGCCGGGCTGGAGTCGATCAAGCGTCTGGTGCAGGTCGATCAGAAACCCATCGGCCGCACGCCGCGTTCGAATCTGGCGACCTACACCGGGCTGTTCGACAACGTGCGCAAGCTGTTTGCCGCGACCGATGAGGCGAAAGCGGCGGGTTACGACGCCGGGCAATTTTCCTTCAACGTCGCCAAGGGTCGCTGCCCGACCTGCGAAGGCGAGGGCTTTGTCAGTGTCGAATTGCTGTTCATGCCCAGCGTTTATGCGCCGTGCCCGACCTGTCACGGCGCGCGTTACAACCCCGAAACCCTGGCCATTGTCTGGCAGGGCTTGAGCATCGCGCAGGTGCTGAAACTGACGGTGGACGAAGCGGTGACGGTGTTTGCCGAGCAACCGGCGATCCGCCGTTCGCTAGAGGTGCTGCGCGACATCGGTCTCGGTTACCTGCGCCTCGGGCAACCGGCGACCGAGTTGTCCGGCGGCGAAGCCCAGCGCATCAAACTGGCCACCGAACTGCAGCGCAACCAGCGTGGCGCGACGTTGTATGTGCTGGATGAACCAACCACCGGGTTGCACCCGCGCGATGTCGACCGCTTGCTGGAGCAACTGGATACGCTGGTCACGGCCGGGCACACGGTGATCGTGGTCGAGCATGAAATGCGCGTGGTGGCGCAGAGCGACTGGGTGATCGACATCGGCCCGGGCGCGGGGGATCAGGGCGGCAAGATCGTCGTGGCCGGTACGCCGCAGAAAGTGGCGGCGAGCAAGAAGAGCCGGACTGCGCCGTTTCTAGCCCGTGCCTTGAACCGATAACTGCGTCGCCTGGGCGGGCCTCATCGCGGGCTTGCACGCAATGGCGGTGTATCAGGCGCCGTCGAGCGTGCGGCGCACCTTGTCCAGCAACTCGCGGATCTGGAACGGCTTGACCAGCATCTCCATGCCGGCCCCGAGGAACACCTGGCGGTTGATCGCGGTTTCCGCGTAACCGGTCATGAACAGGATCGGCAGCGCTTCACGCCAGCCCCGGGCAACGTCCGCCAGTTCACGGCCGGTCATGCGTGGCAGGCCGACGTCGGTCAGCAGCAGGTCGATCGACGAGTCGTTTTGCAAGCGCTCCAGCGCGGTTTCGATATCGGCTGCCTGGGTGCAGCGGTAGCCGGCGTCTTCCAGCACTTCGGTGACGAACAGGCGCACGGCCGGCATGTCTTCGACGATCAACACATGTTCGCCCGAGCCTTGCGGATCGATGGTCACCGGGGCCACATCGACAGCGGTCGGATCACTGGTGGCCGGCAGCATGATCGTCACTTCGGTGCCGCGTCGCGCCACGCTGCGGATGTGCGCATCGCCACCGGATTGACGAGCGAAACCGTAGATCGTCGACAGCCCCAACCCGGTGCCCTGGCCCAGCGGTTTGGTGGTGAAAAACGGCTCGAACACCTTATCGATGACGCTGTGCTCGATGCCGGTACCGTCATCGCGCACCGATAGCGCCACATAGGAACCATCGGCGAGGTTCGGGTCGCCGTGGGAATACGCCGCGTAAGTGCTGACCCAGATATTGCCGCCCCGTGGCAATGCGTCCCGGGCGTTGATCACCAGGTTGAGCACTGCGCTTTCGAGCTGGATCGGATCGACCAGCGCGATGGCAGGTTTGGTGGTCATTTCCAGTTTGAGGGCGATGCGTTCGCCGATGGTGCGCACCAGCAACTCTTCCAGCGAGCGGACGTGCTTGTTGATGTCCACCGGACGGGTGTCGAGCGGTTGCTGGCGGGCAAAAGCCAGCAGGCGATGGGTGAGCGAGGCCGCGCTCATCGCCGAACTCAGGGCCGCTTCGGCATAGAACTGGACCTTGTCCGGGCGCGCATCGGCGACGCGTTTCTGGATCAGTTCGAGGCTGGTGATGATCCCGGTCAGCAAGTTGTTGAAGTCATGGGCGATGCCGCCGGTAAGTTTGCCCAGCGCATCCATTTTCTGTACTTGCAGCAGTTGCGATTCGGCGCGTACCCGGTCGGCGACTTCCTTGGCCAGTTGCGTGGTGGTGTCGTCCAGTCGCGCCAGGTGCGAACGTTCGCGGTGACGGTGTTCGGTGACGTCTTCGACGAACACCAGGCTCAGTTTCGGGGTGCGGTAGGGGGAAATTTGCCACTCGGTCTCACGGATCTCGCCCTGCACGCGCATGTTCAGCGTGCCTTTCCAGCGTTCGCCATCCACCAGCCGCAGGCGCAGTTCGTCGAGGATCGCGCTCTGATCCTCGGCGAAGCATTCGCTGAGGGTCTGCGGGTCGCGGTTGTCCTGGATCAGTTGGGAGAAAGCGTGGTTGCACTCGTGGACTTTCAGGTCGGCATCCAGCACCGCGATGGGCGCGGAGATGTTGACGAAGATCTCGCGGAAACGCGCCTCGCTTTCGCGCAACGCGTTCTCCGTGTCGCGCACCCGAAGCAGGGTGCGCAATGTTGCCAGCAGCACATCGGGATCGACCGGGTGAATCAGATACGCATCGGCCCCGGCATCGAGGCCGGTGATGATGTCGCCGGTCTGGATCGACGCGGCCGACACGTGGATCACCGGGAGCAGGGCGGTGCGGGCGTCGGCGCGCAGTTCGCGGACAATATCGAAGCCGCTCATGTCCGGCAGGTTGACGTCGAGAATCAACGCGTCGAGCTTTTCACTGGCGATCAACGCCAGGCCTTCGCCACCGGTGCCGGCCTCTGACACCTCATAGCCGTGGCGTTCCAGCCGTCGGCGCAAGGCATAACGGGTGGCGACGTTGTCGTCGACAATCAACAGACGGATGTCATGTTTCATCGACGCTCTCCTGGGCGATCGCCAACGGGATGATCACGAAAAAGCACGAACCCACGCTCGGGGTACTCTGGACGCCGACCTCGCCACCGAGCAGTTCGGCGAAGCGTTTGCACAGGGACAAGCCGAGCCCGGTGCCGCGCAGGCGTTTTTGCAGCGGTGAGTCGACCTGAGAAAAGTCTTCAAACAAGGTGCCGTGCAGTTCGGGGGCGATGCCGATACCGGTGTCGCTGACGGCGAACCGTACCTTGTCCTCACCCTCAAGGCGTGCCGAGATCCTTACTTCACCACGGGTGGTGAATTTCAGCGAGTTGGAAATGAAGTTGCGCAGAATCTGCGCGAGCTTCTTGTCGTCGGTATAGAGACGCGGCAGGCCTACCGGCTCCTCGAAAATCAGGTCGACGGCGGTGGCGTCGACAATCGGCCGGAACATTCCGCGCAACGCCGCGAACAGGTCGAACATGTCGAACCACGCCGCAGAAATGCTGATGCGTCCGGCCTCGATCTTCGCCAGATCGAGCAGGTCGTCGACCATGTCACTGAGTTCCCGGGCGGCGCTGCTGACGAAGGCCACCTGTTTGTGCTGCTCGGGGCTGAGCGGGCCGTCGAGTTCGTCGGCCAGCAGGCTGTTGATGCTCAGGATCGAGCCCAGCGGTGTGCGGAACTCGTGGCTCATGTACGACAGAAAGCGGCTTTTCAGATCGGACGCCTGGCGCAGTTGTTCGGCCTGAGTGTCGAGTTCGGCGTACAGCGCGAGCACGCCCTGATTGGTTTCGTCGAGCTCTTCGCGCAACGCAGCGGTTTCGTTCTGCAACTGGGCGATCAACGCAGCCTGTTCGGCATTGCTCAGTGTCGGGGACTCAGCCATGGGCTGCCTCCAGGGCAACGACCAGCACCGTTACATCGTCGCGCCCGCGACAGAAATCGCGGTGCAGGACGGTGGCTATCACGGCGGGATGGCGATGCACCAGACCGGGGTAGTCTTGAAGGTTCCAACGGGACTGCAAGCCATCGCTGTACATGATCAATAGATGTCCGTTCACGTGAGCATAGTCAAAGCGCTGGGCTTTTCGGTATTGGCCGCCGACTATCCCTGGATGCGAGGCCAGTCCGCGCGACTTGTCGGAGGCGATCAGGCTGGCACCGATGTTACCGACACCGGTGAACGACAGACTGGCACGCCCTGCGTGAAACTGCGCGAATGCCACTGCGCCACCCCGGCTCCCGATCATCTCGCGGTGCATGTCTTCCATCAGCAGCGTCGGCGCACCGAACGGGCTCAGGGCAAAGGCTTTCTCTCCTGCACGGGCCGCACGCTCGGCGTCCTCGCCATGGCCCAGACCGTCGACGATCAGGGCACTGATGTCACGGCCATGAATCGCCAGATGCCAGACGTCACCGCAGGCTGGATCGTTGTGCAGCGAGTGCTGGCTGACACCATACGGCAGATCCGCCTGACGGTCGCTGCGCGGGTACAGACGAGCCAGCAGCACGGCGCCGCGATGATCGGCAAATACGTCGAAGATATCCGCCTGTCGAGCCACTGCACCGAGGCCGATGCCCTGAGTGCCACCGGTGGAAAAGCCGTCCGCCAGACACGCGTCCAGATCAAACCCCTGGGCACGGTCGACCGCAATCATCTCGATGCCGTCGTCACCCTGACGGGGCAACAGGCGCAGGTGCAATTCCCCGCGCCCGGCATGCTTGAGCACATTGCTCGCCAGCTCCGTGGCCACCAGCGCCACACGGCCTGCGTCGCTTTCGCCAAAACCGTGTTGCTCGGCCAGACGCTGGGCCGTACGCCGGGCATGGCCGATCTGGCTGCTGTCCTCGATCACCAACACCTGGGTCAATGTCCCGCTGATGTTCATGTCCATCGGGTGATCGTTATGCGAGTGCCTTTGCCGGGCTCGGTGTCCAGTTCAAATTCGTCCACGAGACGCTTTGCCCCGGTCAGGCCCAGGCCCAGACCGCTGCCGGAGGTCCAGCCGTCGGTCATCGCCAGTTTGATGTCGGGAATGCCCGGGCCTTCGTCGCGGAACGTCAGGCGCAGGCCGACCTTGTGGTTGTCGTCGAGGATCTGCCAGTCCATGTCGCCACCCCCGCCATACACCATGGTGTTGCGCGCCAGCTCGCTGACGGCAGTCACCAGTTTGGTCAGGTCGATCAGGCGCATGCCGCATTCGGTGGCCAGTTTGCGCGCCTGTTGCCGGGCCAGCACCACGTCCTGCTCGATGTTGATCGGTTGGGTACCGCTGCTGCGCACGGTCATTGCTGGCGTACTCGTTCCTGCAGCAGTTTCATGCCGCGCTCGACGTTCAGCGCGGTACTGACGCCTGGCAGGTACAGACCGAGCTCGACCAGGGTAATGGCGACCGCCGGCTGCATGCCGACGAGCATGGTTTCGGCATCCATGATTTTCGACAGGCCGGAAATGGTGCCGATCATCCGGCCAATGAACGAATCGACCATGTCCAGCGCCGAGATGTCGATCAGCACCCCGCGCGCGGAGGTCTTGCTGATGCGCTCGGACAGGTCGTCCTGCAAGGTGAGGGCGAGCTGGTCGTGCATGTCGACCTGGATGGTCACCAGCAGGAAATCACCCATCTGAAGAATCGGGATACGTTCCATTGTTCAGACCGTCTTGGTGAGGGTGATGCCCAGACGGGTCAGGGCCAGCTTCAGTGCGTCGGCCAGATTGGCTTTGGTGACCACGCCTTGCAGGTCGAGGCCCAGGTGGACGATGGTCTGGGCAATCTGCGGACGCACGCCGCTGATGATGCAGTCGGCGCCCATCAGGCGGATCGCGGTGACGGTTTTCAGCAGGTGCTGGGCCACGAGGGTGTCGACGGTCGGCACGCCGGTGATGTCGATGATGGCGATTTCCGAGCCGGTGTCGACGATGCGTTGCAGCAGCGATTCCATCACCACCTGGGTGCGTTGCGAGTCGAGGGTGCCGATCATCGGCAGCGCGAGCACGCCATCCCACAATTTGACCACCGGGGTCGACAACTCCAGCAGTTCTTCCTGCTGGCGCTTGATCACCGCTTCACGGGATTTCTGGAACGTGCGAATGGTGTACAGGCCGAAAGCATCGAACAATTCGGAAATTTCCCAAAGCTGTTCGGCGAGCAGGGCGGGCTGGTCCTGATAATGGTTTTGCAGCAGGGCGAACAGCGGGCCCTTGAGCGAGAAAATGAAGCTGGCGGTCTGCTGGGAATCCTGACCGAGCTGGGCGCGGCTATGGGAGAGTTTTTCGAGGAACTGGCGCATGCCTTCCCAGCCCGGCGCGGTGATGTTGGTGCCGCTGTCGTTTTTCAGGCCACTGACCACCAGTTGCAGGAATTCACTGGTCTGCTGCTGCAAGTCGTGTTCTTTGAGATTGCGGGTGGCGCCGCTGTCTTGCAGTCCCTTGATCCATTCGCCCAGCAGTTGAACCTGATTGTTTTTAATCGCATCGAGTGTGCTGTTCTGCAGTGCTGCCATGTGCCTGTTGCTCCATTGCGAATTGGGGGCCGGTTCTTCGGAAAATGACCGGCGCGAAGTGAATGACCTTGGCCGTTCGAAATAGTTGTTCGTTCCCCCGAGGATATTTTGATCTGGCGCAAGTAACGCACCGGTAACTCTAGTCGGCGCGGCTAGGAATGCTGATCTTTTGCCTGCAACAAAGCCCCAACGCAAAGAGGCCGCGTCCAATGGAGGCGGCCTCTTTGCGTACCTGGCGGTTACTTGCTGGGGTGTTTGGCCTGCAGCTCTTTGGCGTGGGCCAGGTGTTTCTCCAGCGCCGGCAGCATTTTCTGCGCAAAGGCTTTGAGTTCGGTGGCGCCTTTGACTTTGTCGTCGGTCACGGTGTTGGCTTGTTTCTTGAACAGCTCGATGGTTTCTTCGTGAGCCTTCACCTGATTGTTGGCATAGGCGGCGTCGAACGACTCATCACGGACTTCGAGTATTTTTTCCTTGGCCTGTTTGACCAGGGTCGTGGTGTCCGGCACCTCGATATCGTTGGCCTTGGCAATCGTCGCCAGTTCATCGTTGGCCTTGCCGTGGTCGGTGATCATCATGTTGGCAAACGCTTTGATGTCGGCGGATTGGCTTTTTTCCAGCGCCAGGCGACTGGTTTCGATTTCGGCGATGCCGCCGGCCGCTGCGTTGTCGACAAAATCGTTGTCGGTAGCGGCGAAAGCCGAGCCCATGCCGGTGCTCAACGCAACGGCCAGAAAGAGATGACGCAGTTTGAATCCGTCCATTGGTGTTTCTCCACGCAGGTTTTTGTGAGCGTTATTCAATGGAGGGAGTTCGCCGACCAAAGGTTTTATCGCATTTGCGAAAGGGCGACGAACGGACACCGCTGGTCTGACAGGTGGTCGACAGAAGTGGCCAACCGAGGCCATTCTGATACCTGGCCAGCGCAATCGGTCGCGTTGGCTGCCGATCAACTGACGGAGGTGTTCCATGCCGGTGACCCATGATTTGTTACAGGACTTGAAACTTACAAAGGAAGAGATCCAGCAACGACGCACCGCGGATCCACATCTGGATGCACTGATCAACAAGTATTCCCAGGCGGACGCCGACGTCGTCAAGGCCGAGACGGCGACCTCGGATGCGCCGAGCGACGACACCCTGAAGAAACTCAAAGAGAAACGCCTGCAGGTCAAAGACAAAATCGTCGAGCAGTTGCAGGCTCGATCCTGACCGTCAGTCGCACCACCGGCCTGCGGTGGTGAATTGACTGGAACGACAGCCCCGACCGGCACCTCGAATGTTCAGAGTCTTCACATTGCGACTCTCAACGAGGTGCCTTATGAAAGATCCAAAATTCCCCAGTGAAGAGCAGGGTGCATTCGACCCGGTTCCCACCCATCCCGAGCCCTATAGTCCGGCGCATACCGTCCGTAATCCTGAAGAGGAACGCAAGAGCGAGGAAGTGCCGGAGGACGAAGACCCGGAAACCTTCGATAGATCCAGTAACTGACTATCCGCTATCGCCAGCAGGCTGGCTCCCACATTTGGGATGCAAATTCTTTGTGGGAGCCAGCCTGCTGGCGATAGGGCCAGTCGACTCAATACAAAGTCCAGGGCCTCACTTCAAGGCGGCGTCCAACGGCATCCGCGCCATGTGCGTGGCCTTCAGCGAGCCGAAATACAGCCAGTCGCCATACTCGCGCACCGTGGTGATCGGCGAGTAATTGCCGGCGCTTGCGTCCTGCAGATTGGCGATCACCTTGCCGTCCAGATCCAGCCCCAGCACGAACCCGCGCTTCTCCACCGGTTTGGGCACGACGGTCATGGCCCGCACGATTATCTTTCGTACGAACGGGTGTTCAGCGGTGCGATCCAGCAGCGGATTGCGCGGCGTATACAGCGCCACCCAGAACCGATCCCGACCATTAAACGCCAGGTTGTCCGGCAGCCCCGGCAGGTTGTCGATGAACAGATCGTGGGTGCCGGCCTTGGGCCCGGTCAGCCAATAGCGGCTGATACGGTAGGCGCCGGTTTCGTTGACCAGCACATAGGCGTCTTCCGGGCCGAGGGTCACGCCGTTGGCGAACTCCAGCCTGTCCAGCAATACGCTGGTTTTTCCGGTCTGGAAGTCGTAACGCAGCAGGCGCCCGTCGCCGCCATGCTCGATGATCGCTTCGCCATCGTGGCCGTAACCCCAGCGACTGGAGGCATCGCTGAAGTAGGCGTAATGCCCGGACTTGTCGATGGCCACGTCATCGGTAAACCCGAACGGCAGGCCATTGGCTTCGGTGGTCAGCGCCACCAGTTGCCCCTGTGCATCAAGGGACAGCAAACCCTTGACCCCGTCGGCGATCACCAGCAAACCGTTGGGATGCCGCGCCAGCCCCAGCGGCCGGCCGCCGGTATCGGCCAGCACCTTGCGCTGCTGGCCATCGAGACTGGTGCGCAGCAGGCGTCCGTCGTGCAGTCCGGTGATCAAAAAGTCGTTTTCCAGCAGCAGCGCTTCCGGGCCTTCGATGTTACTCGGGCCGACTTGCGCCGCGCCCTTGAGCCGCTGATTGTCAGCGTACTGGCCTTCGGTCAGCGAGGGCGCCGGTTGCGGCGTCCAGGCCACGGGCTCGACCCTGGTCGGCATCAACAGCAAAAAGCCCAGAACCCCGACAATCAGCAGCAACAGCAGATAACGCCATCTCACGCGTGAGCTCCCGCAAGTGCGAGATGCCGGGTGGCCATGTCGCGCAGGGCCAGCATCGACGTTGCCGACTCGCGCTCGATGCGCCGCTTGAGCAGCAGATGGTTGGCGATGCGCAGGCCGATCCCTTCGAACTGGTAATCGAGGGTGCGCACGAACCGCGTGGCAGCGTTGTGCGCCGAGCATTCATAGGTCAGCCGCAACGACAGACCCTGATCACCCTGGGCCCGGGCGCACCAGCGTCGGCCGGGCAGGTACTCGGTGACCTCCCAGCGCAAATGCCCCTCGCGACCGCCGGCATGGATGTCCTCGTCGAATCGTGCGCCGGCATGCAACGCACCGCTCGGGCCGTCGATCTTCAGCGAAGACGGGTGCCACTCCGGCCAGCGACTGACGGTGGCGGCGTAGGCGAGGACGGCAATCGGATCACCGGCGATATCGACTGTGTGCTGCATGCGGGTCATGGGCGTTCTCGAATCGGTCAGAGGGGCGGTTTCCGGCTCCCGGTAGAGGGTGCCGAACAGGTAGTCCATCAACGGAAAAACGATATTGAAATTGCGTTCCTGCATGTGCTCGCGACGGTGATGCAGCTCGTGCAGACGGCGCATCTGGCGGATCCACGGCAGGCGGGTCAGCGGGTTCTGCGGCGGCAGATGCTCGCAGGCGTGAAACACTTCATAGGTCAGGTAACCGAACACCATGCAGCCACCGAACAGTCCGGCGACGTTGCTGTTGACCTGCGCGAACAGCCACCACAGGGGCAGGGTGATCGCCAGCGTGTGCAGGACAATCAGCCAGGCCGGGAACAGGATCACCCGCCAGTCGCGGGCGCCGTCGTAGGTCATGTGGCCGGGGGTGAAGAAACTGTGATGATCGCCGGCATGCCGGGCGTAGAACATCCGCGCGAAGCTTTTTTTATGATGGCCGAGGTGGCGGTGCACCATGTACACGCCGAAATTGAAGAACAGCAAGGTCAGCGGCACGGTCAGCCATTCCAGCAGCCGCACCTGGTGCACGCTGCTCCAGAACGCGCCGATGGCCAACACACCGAACAGCAGCACGAACGCGCCGTGCAGCCAAGGGTTGTAGCGGGGATGGATCGCCGCCCGGTAACGGCTGCGAAATGCCTCGGTGGTCTGCCTCACTGCGCTCACCTGCGGATATTGTCGTTATCCCGGCAGCGTAGCCGATCCGGCCGTTTGTGCAGCGCCAACCTTCAGGTCACAAGTGCCATGCTCCGGTGCATAGCGGCCGTCAGCTCAATGGGTTCCAGCGCTGCGACCAGTCGTCATCGGCTCTGATCACCTCACGCAGCAGGTCGAACGCCTGTTGCAGGATCGCCGAGTCGCGGTCACGGGAGTAGACGAGGTAGGTCGGGTAGCCGAATTCCGGGGCTTTGGTCACCGGCTCCAGCGCGCCGCTTTCCAGATAAGTACGCACGACCCGGGTCCGGAAATAGCCGCTGCCGCCGTTCTCCAGAATGTATTGCAGGGCCAGCGGGCCGAGGTTGAAGCTCAGGGCAGCCTTGGCTTTTTCCGGCAGGGCGGCGTCGTGCTGGCGGCGGAAATCCGGGCCCCAGTCGATGTACACGTAAGGGGCAGGGCGGCCGGGCGTGGTCACCAGAATCAGTTTCTCTTCCAGCACTTGCTCGACCTGCAGCCCCGGCCAGTATTCCGGCTGATAGACCAGCGCCGCATCGAGCACCCCCAGTTCTAGCTGACGCAGCAGGTTTTCACCATCGCGGATCTCCATGCGCAAGGCGTGGCCGGGGATTTTCTCGCGCAATTCGGCGGCCCAACTGAGCATCAACGGGTTGCACAGGCTGACCTCGCCACCGATGTGCAGCACGTTGTGATAGCCCTCGGGCAAGGGCAGGTCGCGGCGTGCGGCTTCCCAGGTCTGCACCAGCTGATTGGCGTAGACCACGAAGGCCTCGCCGTTGGCGGTCAGCCGCGCACCGGCGCGGTTGCGCACGAACAGCGTGCTGCCCAACTGGCTTTCGAGTTTCTGGACCCGGGCGGTGATTGCCGTTTGCGTGACAAACAGCTTTTCCGCCGCCGCGGCGAGGCTGCCGTGGCGGACGATTTCCAGAAAGGTGCGGGCGAGGTCGATGTCCATGGGCGGGCCGGTGGTTGAGGTTGGGGCATTGTAAGTCAAAAGCCCCTCACCCTAGCCCTCTCCCGGAGGGAGAGGGGACTGACCGAGTTGTCTTGCGCTGTACATCGACCTGAAAAATCGTGTCGATTATGGATTCAAAGCAGATCTTTCAAGTCGATGTAACTCCTCAATTTCCCCCGATCGGTTCCCTCTCCCTCCGGGAGAGGGCTAGGGTGAGGGGAAAAGCAGACGCCGCCGATCAACTGACCAGCTCGGTATCAACCACCCGAGCCCAATCCTCCACCAACCGCGCCGGCGTGCAGCAGGTCTTGCGCTTGTAGACGAAGTTGCGGCACTTCTCGGCAAACTGATTGCGGTTGTACAGCATGTCTTCCTGCATCTCCTGCAACTCAGCCTCGCGACACTGACGGATCAACACATGATCGACCCGCAGCTTGCGTTCGCGCACCGGCGCATAAGTCGGATCGCTCAGCACGCTGTTGGCCCGTTGCAGCAGCCACAGCGAGAACTCGTCCGGGCAGCGCGGGCCGATTTCCTGAACCATGCCCAGTTGCAGCGCCTGAGCCGCGCTGACCGGCAGACAGGCCTGGGTCAATTGTTCCGCCATGGCCGGGCCGACGGCGCGGGGCAGGCTGTAGGTCCAGTATTCCGAGCCGTACAAACCCATGCTCTTGTAGTGCGGATTGAGCACGATATCGGCGCGGGCGAACACGATGTCAGCCGCCAGGGCGAGCATCACACCGCCGGCACCGGCATTGCCGGTGACCCCGCTGACCACCAGTTGCCGGGTGCTGAGCAGTTCTTCACACACATCATCGATGGCCTGGATATTGGCCCAGGCTTCGGCACCCGGATCCTCGGCGGCCTGGATCACGTTCAGATGCACGCCATTGGAAAAACTGCCGCGTCCACCCTTGATCAACAGCACCTGAGTGTCGCGGGATTTGGCCCAGCGCAGGGCCTCGACCATGCGCCGGCATTGCTCGGTGCTCATGGCGCCGTTGTAGAACTCCAGCGTCAGCTCGCCGACCTGACCGGACTCGCGATAACGGATCGGTTGATACGGCTCGTCGCTGAACGGCGCGTTGGCAATCGACCAGTCCAGCACCGGCACGCCAGACAACTGACCGGCCAGCACATGCCGCGCCGGACGCTTGAAGGTTTCCTCGCCCGGTTGCGGTTTGCGTCGCAACGAGCCGATCCACAGGCTGTGATCACCGGTCGCCACCAGTACCGCGTCGTCGTGTACCGCGAGAATCTCGCCGGGCATGCCGGTGCGATGATCGAGGTGTGCGTCGTACACGTAATATTGCCCGCCAGCGAGGCTGGCAAGTACGCCGGGCTGGCCGTCCGCCGCGTCGATGCAGCGCTTGATGAAGCGCGAGCAGTCGTGCCAGCTGAAGGTGCGGTCGTCCTGTTTCATGTTCGGTTGCAGGCGTCCGCGCACTTTCGGATCGTTGTAATCCAGCGCCACCGGCACGAAGCCGTCGATGAATTTCTCCACCACTTCACGGATGCAACGGATCGCCGCGTCGCTGACCCGACCGTTGTACAGCTCCGATTTGCGCAGGCCGGTCGGCAGGTTGAATTCGCAGGTGGCCCAGACCGGGCCGGCGTCCATTTCTTCCACCGCTTGCAGGGCGGTCACGCCCCAGGACGGCAGCGAGCGCATGATCGCCCAATCCAGTGCGCTGGCGCCGCGATCGCCGACGATGCCCGGGTGGATGATCACCACCGGACGCTGCGGATTGCTCCACAGCGCATGGGGAACGCGATCCTTGAGAAACGGGCAGATCACCAGGTCGGCGCCGCTGTTTTCGATCTGCTCGCACACGGCGGCTTCATCGGTGAACAGCACCACACTGGGTGAGTGCCCGGCCTGGCGCAGTTCCAGCCACGCGCGCTGGGTCAAGCCGTTGAACGCCGACGACAGAAGAATGATGTTGAGTGATCGCATGATTGCTCTTCCTTGAAAGGTCAGCCGCAGGCTCCCGGTGAGCCGTCCGTGGCTATCGATGGAGGCGCAAGGTTAGAGACTGGCGTGGGGGGCGCCACTGATCGAGATCAACGTTGTGTCAGGCAATGTTGCCGTGCCGACGGCGTGCCTTATTCTCAAAGGTTTGCTGATCCTGATTTTTTATTACTTCAAATGTATCGGGCGCTATTGCACAGTCGCACCCTTGATCACCGCCGGAAGATCCCGGCGTATCCATGGATTTTCGCAGCGGGTGGAGCCCGTTTTCAGGGAGTAAGGCATGGGGAGTCACAACCCGCATTACCAGGTCATCGGGCAAATGTTCCAAAAGGACTACCGATGGTTGTGCGCGGCGGTCAGTCGTACCCTCGGCTGCCCGCACAGCGCACAGGACATTGCTTCGGAAACTTTTCTTCGGGTTTTGGCACTGCCCGATCCGCTGGCGATTCGCGAACCCCGCGCGCTGTTGACCACGATTGCGCGGCGGCTGGTCTATGAAGGCTGGCGCCGGCAGGATCTGGAGCGCGCTTATCTGCAAAGCCTTGCCTTGGCGCCGGAACCGGTGCACCCGTCGCCCGAGGAACGGGAATTGGTGATCGAAACGCTGCTGGCGGTGGATCGCTTGCTCAACGGCCTGTCGGCCAAGGCCAAGGCTGCATTTCTCTATCACCAACTCGATGGCCTGACCTACAGCGAAATCGGCGAACGCCTCGGCGTGTCCACCAGCCGAGTGCAGCAATACATGGTCGAGGCATTCAAACGTTGCTATCAGGCGATGCAGACATGAGGCCGGACGACACGCTGATCGACGAAGCCGCGCAATGGATGGCGCTGCTGCAATCGGGGCACGTCAGCTTGCAGGAGCGCGCTGCCTTCGACGCCTGGCGCACGGCGGATCCACGGCATCAGCAAATCATCGAGCAAATGGGTGGCGGGTTGAACCTGCTGCGCCATGCGAACCTGCGCGGCTTGCCGCGTGAAAGTGTCCTGCACAGCCTGAATGCGCCGTCCAGTCGCCGTCGATTCCTCAGCGGCAGTTTGAGTGTGTTCGGGATCGCGGTGCTGGCGGGTCTGCTCGGGCGACGCTATGGCTGGCTGCCGGAGGCCGGCGAGTTGTCGACCGGAACGGGCGAGCGTCGGGCGTTCACGCTGGAGGATGGCAGCGCCCTGACCCTCAATGCCCGCAGCCGCGTGGTGCCGCGCTTCAACAATCTTGAGCGTCTGCTGGACTTGCGCAGCGGTGAACTGCTGATCGATGTGGCGAAAAATCTGGGACGCCCCTTTGTGGTCGAAACCGAGCATGGGCGGATGCGCGCGCTCGGGACCAAATTCCTGGTGCAGCGCGGTGAGGATTCGACGCGGCTGGTGATGTTGCATTCGCAAGTCGAAGTGGCCACTGCCAGCGGCGCGCGGCAAGTGGTGGAGGCGGGTGAAAGTCTGCTGTTCAACGCTCAGGAAATCCTCGCGCTGGAGCACAGCAAAGGGCAGGAAAGTGCCTGGGTGCAAGGGCGGCTTGAAGTGCGTGATCGCCCCTTGAGCGAAGTCATCGACAGCCTGCGCAGCTACCGTCGCGGCATCCTGCACCTGAGTCCCGAGGTCGCCGGTTTGCGCCTCAGCGGTCTCTATCCGCTGGACGACAGCGACCGCACCCTGCAGCTGCTGGAGCGTTCGCTGCCGATCCGTGTCACCTGGCACAACCCGTACTGGGTCAGCATCGAAGCACGGTTATAAATCCATAACTTCCCGGTCTATCCGCGACCCTATAAAAAGCGCCGGCCCGCTGCTCATTCCCTGCAGACGCCTTCAACAGGGAAGCCCCTCGATGTTCTCATTCAAACAACAACAATTGTCCCGCCTGACGCTGGCCATCGTGCTGGCGACGGGCATGGTTCCGGTCGCCGTTCAGGCACAAGACGCCGCTCAGGTCTTTACCTTCGACATTGCCGCCGGGGCCCTCGACGAGGTGCTGCTGGACATCTCGCGCCAGACCGGCGTGCCGATTTCCTTCAGTCAGAATCTGGTTCAGGGCAAACGCAGCAGTGCGGTGCGCGGCGCATTGGGTGGCCGCCAGGCGGTAGAGAAAGCCTTGCTCGGCAGTGGTCTGCAAGTCGAGCAGGGGGCGCAGGGCCTGAGCATTCGCCCGGCCGATACGCCGAGTGCCGCGCCGGCCAAGGCCGCTGCCGTGGCACCCGCCAGCACTGCCGATTACCGCATGGAAAAAGTCACCGTCACCGGCTCGCGCATTGCCCGCGCCCAGAGCGATGGTGCGACCCCGGTCAACGTCATCACCCACGAAGAGATGGAAGCGCGCGGCTACAAGAATGTCTACGACGCCCTCGCCACGCAAACCCAGAACACCGGCATGACCCAGGGCGAAGACTACGGCAACACCTGGCAACCGGCGGCCAGCGCCCTCAACCTGCGCGGCCTCGGCCCCAACCACACGCTGGTGCTGATCAACGGCCGACGGGTCGCCGATTACCCGACGCCGTATGACGGCAAGGTCAACTTCACCAACCTGGCGAACATTCCGTCGGCGATCATCGACCGCATCGAAGTGCTCAGCAGCGGCGCCTCGGCGATCTACGGTTCGGATGCGATTGCCGGGGTGGTGAACATCATCCTCAAGGACAAAATGAATGGCGTTGACGTTAACCTCAAGGGCGGCAGCAGCGAGCGCGGGGGCGGTGACAACCAGCGCTTGCAGATCAGCGGCGGCGGCAGTTGGGGCGACTTCGACGGGTTGTTCGGGCTCGAACTGACCAACCGCGATCCGATCTGGGCCGATGACCGTGGCTTCATGCAGAGCGGGCCGCTGGCGGATGTCGGCTACCGTCGCGACCTGACCAACAACCGCTACCTGGGACCCGGCTGTGGCGCGTATCAGGGCACGTTCGACAACAAGCTGTTCAACAGCGGCGGACGTTGCCGCACCGATCAGATCTACAACGATTACTGGACGGTGCAGACGCAAAAGGAAAACTACGACGGCTACACCCGTGGCACCTGGCATTTCAGCGACAGCGGGCAGGTCTTCGCCGATTTGATGTACGGCCTCGATCACATCCAGAACAACACACGGGGCCCGAGCTTCACCTCGCCGGATTTCATCAACCAGAACAGCGGCAATCTGGAGCGCTGGTACCGACGCTTTGGTGAAGAGGAAATCGGTGGGCGCACCAGCAACAACAGCAAGTGGCGCGATACCTCATGGACCGGCACCCTGGGCCTTTCGGACAAGATCGCCGACACCGGGTGGAACTATGAACTGGCGGCCAACCGATCCGAGTACAAAAGTGTGCGCACCACCCGTTACACGCCGCTGTCGTCGATCCAGGATTTCTACCTCGGCCCGCAGCTGGGCACCCGTGACGGTTACCCGGTGTTCGCGCCGGATGCCTCGCGCCTCGACCGGCCACTGACAACCCAGGAGTGGGAGCAGTTTCGCGGCAACCTGACGCAGAGCAGCAAGTCGGTTTCCACCAGTTACAACGCGTCGGTCAACGGCGAGTTGTTTGACCTGCCCGCCGGTCCGGTGGGATTCGCCGGGGTGCTGGAGGCGGGCAAGCAGGAATACCGCATCGACCCGGATGACAGCCTCAACGACGGCAGTTTCTACGGCGTGACGCCTGCGCAAAGCTCCGGCGGGTCGCGCAAGCGTTATGCGGCCGGTGGCGAGTTCAGCATTCCGGTCACCGACACGGTGCTGGCGACAGCGGCAGGGCGCTGGGACCAATACAAATTCAGCGGCCGCACCGAGCAGCAGAAGACCTACAACCTCGGCCTGGAATGGCGGCCGGTGACCAGCCTTTTGGTGCGCGGCAGCTACGGCACCAGTTTCCGCGCACCGGACCTGAACTACATCTATCAGTCCGACAGCAACGGTTACTACCCGGCGCAGATCGACTATTACGGCTGCAGCCAGGGCGTGGAGGGCGCCTGTGATCGCGGGCGGGTCGATTACACCCAGAGCGGCACGGCGGATCTGGAATCCGAACGCGGCAAATCCTGGACCTACGGTTTCGTCTGGTCGCCGTCGCGCAACTTCGATTTCTCCACGGATTTTTGGCGGGTGGAGATCGATGACCTGCTGACCACCGTCGACGAAAACCGTCTGCTGCAGCAAGAGAACGAATGCCGCAATGGCACCCAGGAGATCAACTCGGCCAACTGCCAGTCGACCCTGGCGCGCGTCGATCGCAATCCCGGCAATGCCGCTATCGATCCCAATCAGTTGCAACGGGTACGGGTGAACGCGATCAACGCCGCCAGCGAGCGGGTCAGCGGCCTGGACTTCAAGAGCAACATCCGCTGGGGCGCCGGGCAGTACGGCGCGTTCAGTTCGGCGCTGGGCTACACCCTGGTGCTCTCGCATTACTACAAAGAATCGGACGAGGCGCCGACCCAGGACTGGCGCACTTCGCGCACCAACTACGACTGGCGCAGCAAGGTCAACGCCAGCCTGACCTGGGATTACCAAAAGGCCACGGCAACGCTGATGGGGATTCGTTACGGCTCGGTCACCAATGGCGCGGGCGACGGGCGTCTGTCGCCGTGGACGGTGTTCAACGCCAGTGCGCGGTACAAGCTCAACGACCGGGCAAGCGTCGGGCTGACCGTGAACAACGTGCTCAATCAGGTCAAGCATGACGACTCGGCGGGATGGCCGTATTACCCCACCGGCAACTACGACCCGTACGGGCGCCAGTGGTGGCTGGATGTGAGTTATCACTTCGGCAGTTGAGGACGGAATAATGCCCGGCAGCGTCCTACGGAAGTTGCCGGGCTTTGGGCGAAAACGGGGATATTTCCGACGACTTTTTAAGGTTGGCCGTCGGAAGCGGGGCCTATAGCATCGGTCGTGACATGAAGTCACTGACCGGCCTGGAGACTCGGGCCCCTGACATTGGATGGATTATGCGAATCCCACATCTCGAGCACGAAAACTCTACTTATTCCCCTCGTGATTCCTGGCGCCACGATCACGCCAGATGCCCTATGGAGGGTGTTCCGATGCCCCAAGCGAAAGCACCCCGGTTTACGGGGCTGAAGAAGGTCGAGGGGAAGCCTGTTGAGGTGTTGCTGAACGGCCGGATATGGGACAGAGACACCATGCACATTGTTGGTTACGCGCGGGAAGGTTTTGATCTGCGGGACGTTGTGAACATGATTTCAACATCCGAGCTCTACCGGGAAAGCGAGCTTGTGCAGCTCATCACCGGAAAGTCCGTCAGAACCGTGCGGCGCTTGCTGAATAGTGGCGAGCCGACGCGAATGAGCCGACAGCAGAGCATGATCGCTTTTCAGTATGCGCACGCTCTTGAGTCCGCTATCGAGGTGTTCCACGATCAGCCGAGCGCCGAGGAGTGGATGAGCAAGGCGACCAAATGGTTAAACGGTTACAGACCCGTTGCATTGATTGAAAGCTCACTGGGGTATCAATCGGTCATTGCTTATCTGCACCGGATTAAATACGGGGTTTATCAATGAACCCGCTGCCTTGGGACGACCGCTGGTATGCGTGGCGTTTGGACCCTGAGCTTTACCGGTGCACATGGGACAGCGGCATCGGTTCAGAACTGCAGGGCGGGCGATGGAACCGGCCCGGCCGCCGTGTCGTTTATGCTTCGATCGATCCATCTACAGCCATTCTGGAGGTGGCCGCTCACGGGAGTTTCAACGCACTTGATAGAAGTCCCTATGTGCTGACGTGCTTTGAGGTGGTCAGTGAGGCGCTTGTGAAAATCGTGCAACCCGAGGAGCTGCCCAACCCCTACTGGATGAGTCCCGCACAGGCCTCGCCCAACCAGCAGGATTTTGCCGACGCGTTGCTCGCCGAGCACCCGTTTGTACTGATTCCATCGGCAGCCACCCGGCACTCGTGGAATTTGCTGGTGAGCTGCGATTTGGCAGAGGGGCAATTCAGGATGGTCTCGCAAGAGCGATTCGGGCTGGATACGCGATTGCTCAAGGACGCGGAACTGGTATGAGAAATCACGCGCGTCTTTTTGCATAACCTCAGCACCCAACGGTCTAAATCGCGCCCTATAAAACCCTGTCTGCCATCGCACATCCCTGCATAAACCAAAACGCAGGGATGGCTGTTCATGATCCATTTTTCACCCGTTAAATCCCCTTTGAGCCTGGCCTTGCTGCTGGCGATCAACACGTTGCCGGCCGTCGCTGCCGACAGCACGGCAAACGAACCGACCACCCAACTGCAACGGGTCGAAGTCACCGGCACCGCGATCCGCCGGGTCGATGCCGAAACCGCCGTGCCGGTCACCATCCTGCGGGTCGAGGAGTTGCAGAAGCAGGGCGTGACCACCACTGAAGAGCTGGTCAACCGCATCTCGGCCAACCAGTCTTCGGTGGGCTCCGGGCGCTCGGTGGGGTCGAGCAGCGGCGGGGCGTCCTATGCCGACCTGCGGGGCATTGGCCCGAACAAAACCCTGGTGCTGCTCAACGGTCGGCGTCTGAGCAACAACGCGACCAATGCGATCAACGGCTCCGGCGTCGACCTGAACACTATCCCGTTCGCCGCCATCGACCGGGTGGAAGTGCTGCGCGACGGTGCTTCGGCGCTGTACGGCACCGATGCCATCGGCGGGGTGATCAACTTCATCACCAAGACCAGCCTCACCGAAGGTCAGATCAGCACGAACTACGACACACCGACCCATTCTGGCGGCGGCGAAAGTCGCAATTTCAGCGGCAGTTGGGGTTTTGGCGATTTACAGGACGATCGCTTCAACGTTTTCGGCGTGGTGAGTTACGACAAGCAGAATCGCCTGGCCGCCGATGATCGTGGCTACACCTATAACTACCAGCCAGGGCGCGGTCTGGATTACACCTCCGGCACGGCATCGCCCGCCAACTGGAGCCAGGGCAGCAATGCCACCAACCCGCTGGCCGGTTCCGGTTGCAATGCGCCGGGGCTGTTGTCACGCAACGGCATCTGCCGCCAGAGCCTGTGGAACTACCTTGATCTGGTGCCGGAAACCGAGAAGACCTCGGCCTTCGCCAAGGCCACCGGCAAGCTGTCGGATGATCACAACGTCAGCCTCGAATACTTCTGGGCGCGCAACGAAAACCGTACCCAGATCGGGCCCGGCACTTTGATGGGCAATCAGGTCAATCCTGGCACGGCGTTCTATCCGGGTAACGGCATCACGCCCGGGCCGAGCGGTTTTGCTTTGGACCCGACGCAACCGGTGGACGTGAACTGGCGTGAGACCGCCGTCGGTGCGCGTCAGCATGAGGACGACAACACCGGTCAGCGCCTGCTGTTGAGCTTCGACGGCACCCTGGTCGGGTGGGATTACAACCTCGGCGCGTCGTACAACCAGAACAAGGTGGTCAACACGATTCGCAGCGGTTATGTGAACGACCGCGCCGTCAGCCAGGGCATCGCCAACGGTGTGATCAACCCGTTCGGTCCGCAGACCGCCGCCGGTTCGGCATTACTGGCAGCCAACGAGGTAGAAGGCGATTACGCGACCGCAGTGGGCCGGGTCAAGGCGATTGACGGGCGTGTCAGCCGCGAGATCGGCGACTGGTTCGGTGCAGGGCCTTCGGCACTGGCGCTGGGCGGTGAGTACCGCAAGGAAGATTTCCATCAGGATTTCGCCGCGTTTGCCGGCGACGTGCAGAGCCTGGGTGTTGATCCCAACGGCAGCGTACAAGGGGATCGCAGCGTCTCGGCGCAGTACGCCGAGGTCAACGTGCCGGTGCTCGACAGCCTGGAACTGTCCGCCGCCGTGCGCCACGACAAGTACAGCGACTTCGGCAGCACCACTAACCCGAAATACTCGTTCCGCTTCCAGCCGTTCAAGGAACTGGTGGTGCGCGGCGCCTACAGCGAAGGTTTCCGTGCGCCATCGCTGTACGAGTTGTACAACCCGACGTTTACCTCGTTCACCAACGCCAACTACAACGACCCGCGCCTGTGCGCTGGAGGCAACCCGAGCAACGGCGGCATTGCCAACCGCGACTGCGCCCAGCAGTTCAATCGCACCTCCGGCGGCAACACAGACCTGAGCCCGGAGACCGCGCGCAACGTCACCCTCGGTTTCGTATATCAGCCGTTTGATCGCCTGACCACCGGCCTGGATTTCTGGTGGATCGACATCGCCAACCAGATCGCCGAGTTCCCTGAATCGGCGGTGTTCGAGAACCCGGAGCTGTACCCGGAGCGCCTGATCCGCAAGCCCGACGGCTCCATCGATCACATCGTCACCGGGCTGGCCAACCTCGGCAAGATCAAGACCAACGGCGTCGATGTGAGTTTCGACTATCGCCTGCCGAGCACGCCGTACGGTGATTTCGGCATCGGTCTGCAAGGCACTTACGTGACCCGTTATGACTATCAGCAACAGCTCAAGGGTGACTACATCGACAAGCTCGGCGATTTTCGCGGTGGCGACTTTGCCTCGGCCGGCGCCGTGGCCCGCTGGCGTCACAGCCTGACCGGCAGCTGGAACTACGGCCCGCTCGGCGCAAGCCTGACCAACCGCTACACCAGCGGTTACCACGATTCGGATCGCGAGACTCACGATTACGTCGGTTCGTACAACGTCTGGGACGTGGCCGGCACCTACACCTGGCGCAAGACCCTGGCGGTGACCCTCGGGGTGAAAAACCTGTTCGACCGCGAGCCGCCGTTCAGCAACCAGACCTACACGTTCCAGAGCGGCTACGACCCGAAATACGGCGACCCGTTTGGCCGCACGCTATACACGCGGATCAATTACAAGTTCTGAAAATGATCGGTCGTGGCGGGTTTTAGTCACTTATCGTTCTAAACCCCGCCCTATAAAAAATGCCTGCCTGCTGCACATCCCAGGTAGGCAGGAGGTGTGGTGACTGCTCTGACCTCTTCGCGAGCACGCTCGCTCCCCCAGGGATTTGTGTTCACCACGAACCTGTGTGGGAGCGGGCTTGCTCGCGAAGAGGCCCTTGGCGTCGCCCAATCATCAGGACCTTGCCAATGCACTTCAGACTCATGCTTTTTGCCGCCTTAGTGTGGTTGAGCCCGCTCAGTTTCGCCGCGCCCCAACACGCCCTCACGGTCTACGGCGAAGCCCCGAAATACGCCCCGGACTTCCAGCATCTGGCCTACGCCAACCCCGACGCGCCCAAGGGTGGAACCTTGCGCCGCTCTTCGCTGGAGAGTGGTCCGTTCGATCACCTGATTCCCTACATCGACAAAGGTACCGGCGTTGCCGACATCGACGGCTGGCTCTATGCGCCGCTGGCCTATCGCAGCAAGGACGAGCCTTACAGCGTCTACGGTCTGGTCGCGCAACGGATGGAGCTGGACGCGGACCGGCGCTGGCTGCGCTTTTACCTCAACCCCAAGGCCCGGTTCGAGGACGGCACGCCGATCACCGCCGAAGACGTGCGCTACACCTTCGAGTTGTTCACCACTCAGGGCAGCCTCAAATATCGCCAGCAGTTTCGCGATGTCGCCGAGGTGCAGGTCGAGTCGCCGACTCAGGTGCGTTTCGTGTTCAAGAACAACGAGAGCCGTACCTTGCCGCTGGATCTGGCGACGTTGCCGGTGCTGCCCGAGCATTGGTGGCGCACGCGCAATTTCGCCGATGGCGCAGGTTTCGAGATTCCGCCGGGCAGCGGGCCGTACAAGGTCAGCGCGGTGGATGCCGGACGCAGCGTGAAATTCCAGCGGATCAAGGACTGGTGGGCCAGGGATCTGCCGATCACGCGCGGGCTTTACAACTTCGATCAGTTGAGCGTGGAGTTTTTTGCCGACACCGACGTGTCGCGACAAGTGCTCAAGGCCGGCGGCTTCGATTACAACCGCGAGTTCTCCGCCACCAGTTACACCATCGGTTATGCGGGGGCGGCGCTGGAGCAGGGCAAGTTGCTGCGCGAACACCTCGCACCCGGCGCCGCGCAAGGTGCCCAAGGCTTTGTGTTCAATCTGCAGAAGCCGATGTTTCAGGATCGTCGGGTGCGGCAGGCGATTGCCATGCTCTGGGATTTCGAATGGAGCAACCGGCAGATGATGCGCAGCATGTACCTGCGCCAGCGCAGCTTCTTTTCCCACAGTGCGTTGTCGGCCACCGAACTGCCGGATGCCGAAGAACTGAAAATCCTCGAACCGTGGCGCGGCAAGATTCCCGATGAAGTCTTCAGCCAGGTGTTCGAGGCGCCGCGCACCGACGGCAGCGGCAACATTCGTGCGCAGCAGTTGCAGGCGCTGAAATTGCTGGAGTCCGCCGGCTGGAAACCCCGTGGCGATCAATTGGTGAATGCCGCCGGCGAGCCGTTGCAATTCACTTTTCTCAACGGTCAGAAGGGCTTCGAGCGTCTGCTGCTGCCGTTCAAGCGCAATCTGGCGCAGATTGGCATCGGTTTCGATATTCGTCAGGTCGACACCGCGCAGTACACCAACCGCGTACGCAGCCGCGACTACGACATGATCGTCGTCGGTTACCCGGTGAGTCAGGCGCCGGGGCGCGAGCTGTTCAATTATTTCGGTTCCGACGGCGCCGATGATCCTGGCTCCAACAACTACATGGTGCTGCGCGATCCGGCGGTGGATGCGCTGCTCGAAGGCGTGGTCCAGGCCGACAACCGTGAAAGTCTGCTGCGCCACGCCCATGCTTTGGATCGGGTGTTGCAGTGGGGCTACTACTGGATTCCCAACTATTACCCGCCGGGGATTTCCACGGTGTGGTGGAACCGTTTCGGTCGCCCGACGATTGCGCCGCTGTACGACGCCGGACTCGACACCTGGTGGGAAATCAGCCCGACCGCGCTGACCTCGACGCAGATGCAGCAACAGCACAAGGAGTACGCCCATGTGGGGTTATAGCCTGCGGCGTCTGCTGCTGATCGTGCCGACCTTGCTGGCGATTCTGCTGGTGAACTTCGTGATTGTGCAGGCCGCGCCCGGTGGCCCGGTCGAGCAGGCCATCGCCCGATTGCAGGGGATCGGTGTCGGTGCGGCGGTGGGTGCCAGCCATGTCGAAAGCATTGGCGGCGAGTCCCGCGCGACTCGGGGCCTGGATCCGAAACTGGTGGCCGAGATCGAGCGGCAGTATGGCTTCGACAAAAGCGCTGGCGAGCGCTTGTGGCTGATGCTCAAGAGCTACGCGCAACTGGACTTCGGCAAGAGCTTCTTCCGTGGCGCGACGGTGACCGAACTGATCTGGCAGAAGCTGCCGGTGACCCTGTCGCTGGGTTTGTGGGCGACGCTGATCACCTATCTGGTGTCGATCCCGCTGGGGATTCGCAAGGCGGTGCACAACGGTTCGGCGTTCGATGTCTGGAGCAGCGCGGCGATCATCATCGGCTACGCCATGCCGGGGTTTCTGTTTGCGCTGCTGCTGATCGTGGTGTTCGCCGGCGGTACGGCGCTGGACTGGTTTCCGGTGCGCGGGCTGGTCTCGGACAACTTCGCCGAGCTGTCGCTGTGGGGCAAGGTTGCCGATTACTTCTGGCATCTGGTGTTGCCGGTCAGTGCGCTGGTGATCGGCGGTTTCGCGACGCTGACGATCCTGACCAAGAACAGCTTCCTCAACGAGATCTCGCGGCTGTACGTGGTCACGGCCCGGGCCAAGGGCTTGAGTGAACGACAGGTGTTGTACGGGCACGTGTTTCGCAACGCGATGTTGCTGGTGGTGGCCGGATTGCCTCAGGCATTGGTCACGGTGTTTTTCGGCGGCTCGCTCTTGATCGAAGTGATCTTCTCCCTCGACGGGCTCGGCCGCCTGAGCTACGAAGCGGCGGTGTCGCGGGATTACCCGGTGGTGTTCGGCTCGCTGTTCATCTTCACCCTGTTCGGGCTCTTGATAAAACTGCTGGGCGACCTGTGCTACACGCTGGTCGATCCGCGCATCGACTTCACCGCGAGGACTGCCTGATGCCGACGCTTTCTCCAATCGGACGGCGCCGTTGGGCGCGGTTCAAGGCCCATCGGCGCGGCTGGTGGTCGTTGTGGCTGTTTCTCGCGCTGTTCGGCCTGAGCCTGGGCGGCGAACTGGTCGCCAATGACAAACCGTTGCTGGTGACGTATCAGGGCGAGTGGTATTTCCCGGCGTTCAAGCGCTACACCGAGCAGGATTTCGGCGGCGAGCTGCCGTTCCAGCCCGACTACCGCAGTGCCCAGGTGCGTGAATTGATCGAGGGGCAGGGCGGACGGATGTGGTTTGCGCCGATCCCGTTCGGTTTCGACACGGTCAACTACGACCTCAGCGAACCGGCCCCGAGCCCGCCCACCGCTGAAAACTGGCTGGGCACCGACGATCAGGCGCGGGATGTGCTGGCGCGGGTGATATTCGGCACACGGGTGTCGCTGTTATTTGCTCTGGGGTTGACAGCGGTGAGCGCGTTGATCGGCATCGCCGCCGGTGCCTTGCAGGGCTATTACGGCGGTTGGGTCGATTTGCTCGGCCAGCGTTTGCTGGAGGTCTGGTCGGGGCTGCCGGTGCTTTACCTGCTGATCATTCTGTCGGGCTTCGTCGAGCCGAATTTCTGGTGGTTGCTGGGGATCATGGCGCTGTTTTCCTGGCTGAGTCTGGTGGACGTGGTGCGCGCCGAGTTTCTGCGCAGCCGCGGACTTGAGTACGTGAAAGCGGCGCGGGCGCTGGGTGTGGGCGATTCGCAGGTGATCGTGCGTCACATTCTGCCCAACGCCATGAGTGCGACCTTGACGTACCTGCCGTTCATTCTGACCGGGGCGATCGCCACGTTGTCGGCGCTGGATTTTCTCGGCTTCGGCATGCCCGCCGGCAGTGCTTCGCTGGGTGAGCTGATCGGTCAGGGCAAGAACAATCTGCAAGCACCGTGGTTGGGCCTGACGGCGTTCTTCGCCCTGGCGCTAATTCTTTCTTTACTCGTTTTCATCGGCGAAGCCTGCCGTGATGCCTTCGACCCCAGGACTTGATATGCGTGAACATCTGATCGAAATACGCGACCTGCGGGTGGCGTTCAAAGGGCAGGAAGTGGTGCACGGCATCGACCTCGACATTTGCCCGGGGGAATGCCTGGCGCTGGTGGGCGAATCGGGTTCCGGCAAGTCAGTGACGGCCCACAGCATTCTGCAACTGCTGGACCCGAACATCACGCAGATCGACGGCAGCATCCGTTATGGCGGCGAAGAGCTGCTGGGTGTGCACGAGCGCTATCTGCGGCAACTGCGCGGCAACCGCATCGCGATGATTTTTCAGGAGCCGATGAGTTCTCTAAATCCGTTGCACAACATCGAGCGGCAACTCGGCGAAAGCCTGGCGCTGCACAAAGGCCTGGCGGGCGAGGCGGCGCGCAAACGGATTCTGGAACTGTTGGAACTGGTCGGCATTCAACGACCGCGCGAGCGGCTGAAGGCGTATCCGCATCAACTCTCCGGCGGGCAGCGGCAGCGGGTGATGATCGCCATGGCGCTGGCGTGCGAACCGCAGTTGCTGATCGCCGATGAGCCGACCACGGCCCTCGACGTCACAGTGCAACGCAAGATTCTGTTGCTGCTCAAGGAACTGCAACAGCGGTTGGGCATGGCGCTGCTGATCATCAGTCACGACCTGAATCTGGTGCGCACCATTGCCCAGCGGGTGGCGGTGATGCGCGCGGGCGAAATCGTCGAACAGGCGAGCTGCGAGCAATTGTTCCGCGCGCCACAACATCCCTACAGCATCGAATTGCTCAACGCCGAACCCGGCGGTGCGGCACTGTGTCGTGATGCGGCGGAGGATTTGCTCGAGGTTCGCGATCTGAATGTGCGTTTTCCGCTGGGCGGCGGATGGCTGCGGGCCAAGACTTATCTGCACGCGGTCAATGGCATCGATCTGAACCTGCAACGGGGCAAGACCTTGGGCATTGTTGGTGAATCCGGATCGGGCAAGTCCACTTTAGGTCAGGCGATTTTGCGTCTGATCGACGCCGACGGCAGCATCCGCTTCAAGGGTGAGGCGCTTGAACGACTGAGCGGCAAGCAATTGCGTCCGCTGCGCAAACGCCTGCAAGTGGTGTTTCAGGACCCGTTCGGCAGCCTGAGTCCGCGCTTGTGTGTGGAGCAGATCATTGCCGAAGGTTTGCAGGTGCACAGCGACTTGAATGCGCAGGCGCGCGAGCAGGCTGTGATCAATGTACTGAAGGAGGTCGGGCTCGATCCGGCGACGCGTCATCGCTATCCCCACGAGTTTTCCGGCGGGCAACGGCAACGCATCGCCATCGCCCGGGCGCTGGTGCTCAAGCCGGATCTGATCCTGCTGGATGAGCCGACGTCGGCGCTGGATCGCACGGTGCAGAAGCAGATCGTTGCGCTGTTGCGCCGGTTGCAGGAGGAATACGGTCTGACCTATCTGTTCATCAGCCACGACCTGGCGGTGGTGCGCGCGCTGGCCCACGATCTGATCGTGATGAAGGATGGCGAGGTGGTGGAACGTGGCGAAACGGCCGGGTTATTCCATTCGGCCCGGCACCCGTATACGCGGGAGCTGCTGGCGGCGTCGTTTGCCGGTGTGAACGCCTGAAACGACAAATCCCGCCACAGGGGCGGGATTGTTTGCAGACTGGCTGCGGTCTTACGCAGGGAACAGCTCGGACAGTTTCATCGACAGCATCATGTCGCCTTCAACGCGCAGCTTGCCGCCCATGAAAGCCTGCATGCCGTCGGTTTCGCCGCTGACGATACCTTTGAGGGTTTCGCTGTCCAGCACCAGCGTGCAGTTGGCGTCCGGGTTTTCGCCTTCCTGGATGTCGCAGGTGCCGTCTTTGACGATCAGGGCGTATTGCTTGTCTTCGTCAGTGATGTTGAAACCGAAGACCAGATCCAGACCGGCAGCGGCGGCTGGGTTGAACTTGGCTTGCATTGCTTTTACGGCATCAGCTACGGAGGTCATGGTTCGATCCTTTTTGGTTGATTGCAGCAGGGTCACAGTAATCCGGACTCAGCGAAAGGTGATGAGTTCCGGGGCCTTCAGCAGTTGCAGATGCGCATGACTGTTGAAGGAAGCCAGAGCCACCTCGCGACCGCGGAACTTCAGCTGGTTGAGCGAGGTGTTGACGATTTGCCAGTTCAGTTCAAAGGCCTGCCGGGCAGGCATTTGAGTGATGAGGTGGAGCAGGGCGGTGATCGTGCCACCGGAGGTGAACACTGCGATTTTCTGGGTGTTGTCGGCTTGTTCAAGTATTCGGTGCAGACCTGCCTGGACCCGCTCGACGAAAGCCAGCCAGCTTTCCAGGCCAGGTGTGTCGTAGGTGCCGGCGAGCCAGCGTTCGATGATCAAGGCGAAGATGCGCTGGAACTCGCCACGGTTTTGTGCGGCGTTGCGCAGAATCTCCAGCGCTTCGGGCTCTTCCGGCAGCATGGCCGGGAGCAGGGCGCGGATCACGGCGTCGGCATCGAATTCGTTGAACGCCGAATCGATTTCCAGAGCCGGGACCGGCAGGCCGACGGCGGCGAACTGTTCCAGTGCGCTGTTGGCCGTGTGTTGCTGACGGCGCAGATCGCCCGACAGGCAGCGGTCGAAGCTGATTCCGAGTTCGGCGAGGTGACGGCCGAGGATTTCTGCCTGGCGTACACCGGTCGGCGACAGGACGTCATAGTCGTCTGCACCGAAGGAGGCCTGGCCATGTCGAATCAAGTAGATGCTGCCCACGTCCGCGTCATCCCGGTACGTTGAAGGTTGTGGCGAGGTTATGGGGATGACGGTGAGCTGTCAATGAAAAAACATACGCTTGTTTGAAATGCCCGTTCCAGCCTTGTTGCCAGAGGTTTCACGGCTGGCCGACGGGCCGGTGCATGGGTATGCTGGAGCCAATTCCCGCGTGTGTTTCACGACCGCGCATCGTTTGAAGGAGTCTCTGTGGAGTTTTTGACTGAATACGCCAGTTTCCTGGCCAAGACCGTGACGCTGGTCATCGCCATTCTGGTGGTGCTGGCAAGTTTTGCTGCATTGCGCAGCAAGGGCCGGCGCAAATCGGCCGGCCAGTTGCAGGTCAGCAAGCTCAACGATTTCTATAAAGGCCTGCGTGAGCGTCTGGAGCAGACCCTGCTCGACAAGGATCAGCTCAAGGCCTTGCGCAAGGGCCAGGCCAAGTCCGAGAAGAAACAGAAAAAGAAACCCGAAGCCAAACCTCGGGTGTTCGTGCTCGACTTCGACGGCGACATCAAGGCCTCGGCCACTGAAAGTCTGCGCCATGAGATCACCGCGCTGCTGACCCTGGCCACACCGAAGGACGAAGTGGTCCTGCGCCTGGAAAGCGGCGGCGGCATGGTGCACAGCTACGGTCTGGCCTCGTCGCAACTGGCGCGCGTCCGTGAAGCCGGCGTGCCGTTGACCGTGTGCATCGACAAGGTCGCGGCCAGCGGCGGCTACATGATGGCGTGCATCGGCGAGAAGATCATCAGTGCACCGTTTGCCATCCTCGGTTCCATTGGCGTGGTGGCTCAGTTACCCAACGTCAACCGCCTGCTGAAAAAGCATGACATCGATTTCGAAGTGCTGACCGCCGGCGAGTACAAACGCACCCTCACTGTATTCGGCGAAAACACCGAGAAGGGCCGGGAGAAATTCCAGGAAGACCTGGACATTACCCATCAGCTGTTCAAGAACTTCGTCGCTCGTTATCGCCCACAGCTGGCAATCGACGAAGTTGCTACAGGGGAAGTGTGGCTTGGCATCGCCGCACTGGAAAAACAACTGGTCGATGAGCTCAAGACCAGTGACGAATACCTGGCCGAGCGTGCCAAGCAGTCCGAGGTTTATCACCTGCACTACGCCGAACGCAAAAGTCTGCAGGAGCGTATCGGCATGGCGGCCAGCGGCTCGGTGGATCGCGTGTTGCTGAGCTGGTGGAGCCGCTTGACCCAGCAGCGTTTCTGGTAACAATTGCGCACGCTCGCGAGGTCTTCGCCCCGCGAGCGCGATGCATTTTCAACGCAAGACAGTGCGGTATATAGATATTCTAAAGTTTGATAATGTTGCTGTTTTCAGTGACGAACTCATCAAATAAGCGCGCTGTATCCAAGGGTTTTTCGACTTTATTCTGAATGTCCACTTCAGAATAAAGTTGTTAAACATGGACGTTGAAAATAGTAAATCAAGTTTGCCTGCCATGACGCCTGATCAACAAGGTGTCTTTTTTGAGTTGTATAAAAAACAGATTCCTTCCTGGTTGCTAACGTCGGCTGAGACGGTTCGCAATGACCTCTGCGAAAGTTTGAAAAAAAGTTTTAAGTCGCGACATGCGGCACTGCAGCAACTGCGCGCACTTAAATCTCCACAGAGCTTCTGTACGCCGCTGTTGGCCAAGGCGATGAGTGAGAAACTGGGTGAACCTTTCGAGGTCGAGGGAGCGATTTTTCAGCATGTGCGTTCCACCTCCAGCCTTTTGGGCCTGCGCAAGAAACTGGTAATACCCATCAAACGCGATTTACTGATGGCTGCCTGCGAAAATTTCGAATTATCGGAAACGCTGGCCAGCAACTATCACGAACATTCCTTGCTTTATATTCCGGAACAGATAACCGGGCGATCCAGTCGTGTGTTGTCGATGCGGCCCAACGAATTCGCCAGACTGTGCCGTTTTCTGGATCTTGGCGAGCAATATCAAAAACATGTGAAGACTTTTTTTGGTGGCGGTAGTCAAGTCGCAAGTCTGCAGGCTACTTCGGTAACGTACTCGAAAGACCAGTTTGATGTTGATCGGCACATTGCTTTGATGCGCGGCTACATCAGCCCCGATGTCTATCAGATGCTGAATTCGGTAAAGAACCAGGAACCGTCGATCAAACTGGGCAACAACACACTTGGATTTCAAAGCCTTGAAATGCTCGGCGTGACGCTCAGGGGCCCAATGTTCATCGGCCCGGTCAGCGAGCATGCCGACAGCGATTACCGCTGTGTGATCTATATGCCAGGCGATCCTGATCATCCGTTGAAAGAATACCCGTCGTTTCAGAGGTTCGAACTCGAATTGAGCGGGCGTCTGCGTGACGCCCGGTTCCACCGTTTTTTTTCGCGCTTCATTACGATGAAGGATCGTCCGGCGTTCCTTAAAGGACTGGATGTAAGGTTGTTGAAAGTCCAGCCGAATCAATTCCCGATCTCCACGACGTTTCTGCCCCTGACAGGTATCGATCTTGAAGGTGATGCAAAACAGGATCTGTTTCTGGCGATCTTCCAGCACCGTGCCGCGCAGGTTTGCGCCGACGCCCGTCTGCTGGTGGTGCCGACCGACGACGAAGACGAGAAAACCCGACTGGCGAGGCTGGACACTTATAAGACCATCGGGCTGAACACCGCGCTGTTCTTCCTTTCATTTGTCCCGGTCCTGGGTCAAGTCCTGTGTGCCGTGGCCGGCTTGCAGTTGCTCAACGAAATATATGAAGGCATTGACAGTTGGGCCCACGGCGATCAGGAACATGCCGCCGACTGCCTGTTTGACACGCTTGAAAACCTGATCCTGATGGCGGGGTTCGCCACCGGCGGCGTAGCGGTGGGAAAAGCCTTTAAAACCGTGCGCTCGTCGAATTTCATCAGGGGCCTTGAGCATGTGCCGGTGGCTGACAACCTGTCGCATCGGTTGTGGAATCCAGACATGAGCGCTTACCGCCAGCAGGAGTCGATGCCGAGCAGTATGTCGACCGATGCACAAGGTCTGGTCTGGCGCGGCGAGGACGGTTATCTGCCCTTGGGGCCCGATGCTTACGCGGTGCGTCCGTTGAGCGGCACCAGTCTGTGGGAGGTGCATAACCCCACATTGCCCAAACGTTATTCGCCATTGCTTGAGTCCAATGGTGCGGGCGCCTGGCGGCATGACTCGGAGCTGCCTCACGAGTGGAATGCGCTGACGCTGTTCCGTCGGCTGGGCTTTCGTGAAGAACAGATTTCGGATACTCGTGCCGAACAAATCATCGCCGCAACCGGGATCGACGAAGCCGCCATGCGCCGGCTGTTTGTCGAGCGTGGCAAGCCCATGGCGATCCTGACTGATTCGGTCAGGCGCTTTCGTGCGGATATCGGTGTCACCCGGTTCATGGACCAGATGGCCGTTGCTGCCTCCGCGCCGCTGGCCGATGCCGATCTGCAGCTGTACTTGCTGACAGCAACGGGCCGCTGGCCGCGGGATCTGGCAATCAGCGTGACGGATATCATGGCCAACGAAGTGACCCGATACGGTGGGACCAAAGGCACCCGCGAGGTAAAAATCAATGAAGATCTGATGCGCGACGGCCGGTTTTATCCGCCGTTGCTGGCAGCGCTCAGTGACAGTGAGCGTTCGCATCTGCTGGGTTCTGCCACCGTAGAGCCCAACAATCAGAGCGCGCTGCTCGGGATGCACATTGCCGGGCTGGCGCCCCGCATGCGCATGGCAATGATGGATCGACTGTTTCGGCGCGCGGACGTCTGCGAACTTTCCAGGAGCGAGCCGATCGTCAAGGCCTTTCCGGGGTTGTCGGCAAGCGTCGCCGACGAGTTGGCGCATCATGCCGATGCGCATGAATGGGCGCAGCTTGACGCAGGTACCGTTCCGCTGCGTCTGGCGGAAGAAGCACGGCGATATCAGCAGGTCCTGCGTCTGAACCGCGCCTATGAGGCGTTGTATCTGGACGCCGCCAGCGGGCGCGATGCGGATATGTTGATACTCGACACCTTGACGCACTTGCCAGGTTGGCCGGGTGATGTGTTTATCGAAATACTGGATTGGGGTGTATTTGCCGATCAACGAGCCACGATCGGTGCTGACGGCGCTGAACATCAGGCGTTGCTCGAGGCTTACCCTGAACGCTATCAGGGCCTGGATTCGAGCCATGCCGTCGTTTCCAGCCAGCCGGGGCGTACCCGGACGAATTTTTTCCAGGCATTGTGGCAAAGCCTTCCGTCACACAGCCGTAAAGCCATTGGCGTCGATGCGGATCTGGATGGCACGGGCCTGAGAGAAAAAATAACCGCGCTGGCACTGCAGCGACGTGTGGCCTACGCGAAGGTGCTGGGAATGGAAGCTCCGCATGCCGACTATCGGTCTCCCATGGGGCTGGCGGATCGGAAAGTCGAACAATCGGTTGTGCAGGCGGGGTCGCCCACTCACCCGATGCCGCATCGATCGTCCGTGTTGATACGCCGTGCCCGACGGCTGTATCCCGCGCATTCAATGGCGCAGATTGAGCGCTTTGTGTCGACGCTTGGGACTGACGAAGTGCTGGCCATTCGAAAGCTTGAGGACATGCGTCAGGAATACCGGACAATCCTCGACACGCTTGAGCGGTGGGTTCATCGCGAAACGTGGTATCACGACGGCGATGGCATGAGGCTGAGGGTTCCTTTCCATACCAAGAGGCGCGCGGCGCAGGCGATCCTGCGTGCGTGGCGCAAGGAAGACCAGACGCCCGCACCTTCCGGTGAGAACCTGTACAACCTTGTTTTCGATGCGGTCCCGCTGGGAAATCTGCCGGTGGTCGTCGGTGATTTCACCCATGTGACGGCGTTGCAGATGAGTGGTGTTGGGGCGAGTTCAGGACTGAATGCATTTCTGCGCAACTTTACCCGGCTGCGAGTGCTGAACCTTTCAGGAAACGAACTGACCCGCATCCCTCAGGTCGTTGCGGACATGTCGGGACTCACAGAGCTGGATCTGAGTAACAACGAAATTCGCCTGAGCGAACGAGCAGCACAGGAGCTGGGTAGCAAAACACACCTGCACTCGTTGAACCTGAGTCTGAATCCAGCCCTGGGCCAAGTGCCCGCGTTGGCAGGGATGCGCAATTTGCGCCACCTGGATCTGCACCATACGGGAATCACTCAGTGGCCGGCGGACATCGACACGCTCACGCACCTGGAAACCCTGGATCTGCGCAACAACAAAATCTCCGAGGTTCCGGATTCTGTGTTCAAGGCGCGCGCCGTGCTCAATCGAGGCACCCATATCGACGGCAACCCGCTGTCCGTGGCCAGCCTTCAGGCCCTTGCCGATTATCAGCGAGTGCAAGGTATCAGCCTGGGGGTGATCACCCCTGACTACCTCGCTACGGTACGACCGGCTGTCGATATGCAGGGTGCCGGGTGGGGCAGCGGGTTGCCGAGGACGCAGATTGCGCGGGCGCAGGAGGTCCTGTTATCGCTGTCGGCTGATCCCGATTCCCGGGCCTTTTTCGAGATGCTCATGCAATTGCGCGGGACGGCCGATTATTTCCACACCCGCACCCAGCTTGGGCAGCGGGTCTGGAACGTGCTGGAGGCCGCCTGTGAAAACGACAGGCTGCGTCGTGTGCTGTTTCGGATGGCCAGAGAAGGACGTGTGAGTACCGCCAATGCCACTGCGTTATTTAGCGATCTGGAGGTCAGGGTTCTGTGCTTCAGGGCTTTGGTAGCGGCTCGCACCGGCAGTCAGGCGCTCGAGGGTGATCTGATTCGTCTGTTGCGTGGACTGTTTCGATTGCAGGAGCTTGAAAAACAGGTTGTCCTGGAAACGGCGCGTCGCGCCAGAACGGAATCGCTGACCTTGCGCCAGGCTCTGGATATCAACCTGATTTACCGGGTGCGACTGGCAGAGCGGCTGGAGCTGCCTGCGCAACCGACTGAGCTGAATGTGCGGCTGGACGTCGAGGTCAGCGATGAGCAGATCGATGAAGCCTATCAAAAGGTGGTCAAGGCCGAAAATACTGCGCAATTGGCAAACTCGATCAGCCGGCAGGAATTCTGGGCCGAGTATTTGTGGACGAGTCGTCAGGACGTGTTTGCCGAGATTCTGGATCGCTGTGCGCGGGCTTTTTCCCTGCTGGAGTCTCAGGCCAATCTGTCTCGCGAAGCCGCCGCACAGCAAATGACGACAATCTACGACAACTTCAGAAATGAAAGCCTGGAGTTGCGCAAGCAACTGACCAATGCGGCATTGGCACGCCATCCAGGGCTCCCATTGCCGGCCACCTCGGGGCCCAACAGATTAGGAACGAAATAGGACTGAACAGAGGCCCCGGGCCCTTCGACAAGGGCCCGGGGCAGGCGGTCAGCGGCGACGGAACAGCGGCAGCGGTTCGTCAGTGGCGGCCTGATAGGTCACCGAGAAGTCCTTGAGGCTTTCAAGGGCGTCGTACGGGTCTTTGTCCGCGCGCAGGGCGAAGGCATCGAAACCGCAACGGCGCATGTAGAACAACTGGTCGCGCAGCACATCACCAATCGCCCGCAGTTCACCTTTGAAACCGTAGCGGTCACGCAGCAGGCGGGCGTTGGAGTAGTTGCGGCCATCGGTGAACGCCGGGAAGTTCAGGGCAATCACCTGGAACTCGTTCACGTCGTCACCGATTTCTTCGGCTTCTTCGTCGGCATCCAGCCACACACCCAGACCGCCATCGCGGGCCTTGAGCATGCGGGCGTGTTCACGCCACAGCTGCAGCGGGACGATCAGGTCGTCGCAGTTGCTGATTTCGTCGATGTTGAAATCCTTGGGCAGCAGGTGCCAGGTTTCGTCGACGACCTCGTTGTTCTTAATGATTCGCTGCATAGACGCGTTCCTTGAAGAGGTCGATGCCAATACGCTGGTAGGTGTCGATGAAACGCTCGTCTTCGGTGCGCTGTTCCACGTACACGTCGATCAGTTTGGAGATCACGTCCGGCATGTCTTCCTGGGCGAAGGAAGGGCCGAGGATCTTGCCCAGGCTGGCGTCACGGCTGGCGCTGCCGCCGAGCGAGACCTGGTAGAACTCTTCACCTTTCTTGTCCACACCGAGGATGCCGATGTGGCCGACGTGGTGGTGACCGCAGGCGTTCATGCAGCCGGAGATGTTCAGGTCCAGTTCACCGATGTCGAACAGGTAGTCCAGGTCGTCGAAGCGGCGCTGGATCGATTCGGCGATCGGGATCGACTTGGCGTTGGCCAGCGAGCAGAAATCACCGCCAGGGCAGCAGATGATGTCGGTCAGCAGGCCGATGTTCGGCGTGGCGAAACCTTGCTCGCGCAGCTCGCCCCACAGGGTGAACAGCTGGCTCTGCTCGACGTCGGCCAGAATGATGTTCTGCTCGTGGGAAGTGCGCAGTTGACCGAAGCTGTAGCGGTCGGCCAGGTCGGCAACGGCGTCGAGCTGCTTGTCGGTGATGTCACCCGGTGCAACGCCGGTCGGCTTCAGGGACAGGGTCACGGCCACATAGCCCGGCTTCTTGTGCGCCAGGGTGTTGCGGGTGCGCCAGCGGGCGAAACCCGGATGCTCTTTGTCGAGGGCGGCCAGTTCGGCGGTCTGGTTTTCCAGCGCCTTGTAGTCCGGGTCGACGAAGTGTTTGGCCACACGATGCACTTCGGCTTCGGTCAGCGTGGTCTGGCCGCCGCGCAGGTGTTCCATCTCTGCATCGACTTTCTGAGCGAAGACTTCCGGCGTCAGCGCCTTGACGAGGATCTTGATCCGCGCCTTGTATTTGTTGTCACGACGGCCGTAGCGGTTGTACACCCGCAGGATTGCGTCGAGGTAGCTCAACAGGTCCTGCCATGGCAGGAACTCGTTGATGAACGCACCGACCACCGGGGTACGACCCAGACCACCGCCGACCAGCACACGGAAACCGAGTTCACCGGCAGCGTTGTGTACCGGCTCAAGGCCGATGTCGTGGACTTCGATGGCCGCACGGTCGGAGGTCGAACCGTTGACGGCGATCTTGAACTTGCGTGGCAGGTAAGCGAATTCCGGGTGGAACGTGGTCCACTGACGAACGATTTCGCACCACGGACGCGGGTCGATCAACTCGTCGGCTGCAACACCGGCGAACTGGTCGGTAGTGACGTTGCGCAGGCAGTTGCCGCTGGTCTGGATGGCGTGCATCTGCACAGTGGCCAGTTCGGCGAGGATGTCCGGGATGTCTTCGACCGCCGGCCAGTTGAACTGCACGTTCTGCCGCGTACTGATGTGGGCGTAGCCCTTGTCATAGTCGCGGGCGATCTTGGCCATCATGCGCACCTGACGCGAGGTCAGTTGGCCGTAAGGCACCGCCACTCGCAACATCGGCGCGAAACGCTGGATGTACAGGCCATTCTGCAGGCGCAGGGGGCGGAATTCTTCTTCGCTCAGCTCACCTGCCAGATAGCGTCGGGTCTGATCACGGAACTGCTTGACGCGGTCCTCGATGATCCGCTGATCGTACTCGTCGTATACGTACATATAAGTCCTGTTCTCAGGCTTTGGCCACTCGGAAAACGCTGCGTTTTCGCTTGCTGGAGTCCGATGGTTCCTCTGCAATTCTGCGCGCACGGCCGCGCACTCCCTGACGGAGCCGGGGCAATATACCCGTTTGCAGTTATGCGCAAAAGTGATGTTTGAGTATATGTAAAGAACCAAATCGCCTAACAAGAATCACTGTCAACTAAACCACATTTGTCGTGCGGACAATCATCGTCTTTACTGTGGTCGAGTCTTTCTGCAATCACCGATAAAACCGACAAGAGGCGATGCAATGAGCAACCCAACCAAAGCAAGGAAAAGCGATAGCAGCGTCGATGCCTGGGCGATTCTGTTCCTGATCATTCTGGTCGTTGGAACGGCAGTATTCTGGGTCAGCCATCAGTAAAACGACTCGTCCGGGCCCCGCTTGCGACGATTGTCGGACAAAAGGCGGGATCAAGCGCCAAAGGCCAGGTGATCAATGGCTATAATGCGCGGCCATTTTTCCTTGGGCCCGGATGATTCATGTTCAAGTTTTTCCACCTCAGCCTGCTGCTGTTCGGCGCGGTTTTCGGTACCTGCGCGCGTGCGGAGTCGGTGCTGTTCCTGAATCCGGGCTCGACGCAGGAAGCATTCTGGGTCAGCTATTCGCAATTCATGCAGGCTGCCGCCCGGGATCTGGGGATCGACCTGCGCATCCTTTATGCCCAGCGCCAGCCGGAACTGACCCTGGCGCAGGCGCGATTGGCCCTGCAGGGGCCTGAGCGCCCGGATTATCTGGTGTTCGTCAACGAACAGTACGTGGCGCCGCAGATTCTGCGCATGGCCAACGGCAGCGGCGTGAAGCTCTTTATCGTCAATTCGGCACTGACGCCCAATCAGCAGGCGTTGGTGACTGAGCGCGCGGACCGCGTCGGCAGTCTGGTGCCTAACGACGAGGAGGGCGGCTATCTGATGATGAAAGAACTGATCCGCCTGCATCCGCCCGTGGCGCCCGGTGAAAGCATCGATCTGCTGGCGTTCTCCGGCCTCAAGATCACGCCATCGGCGCAATTGCGCGAAAAGGGCATGCAGCGGGCCCTGGCGGAGAATCCGCAGGTACGTTTGCGGCAACTGGTCTATGGCGGCTGGACCCAGCAACGGGCTTACGAGCAGGCGAAGCAGTTGCTGGTCCGCTATCCCAACGTTTCATTGGTATGGGCAGCCAATGATGAAATGGCCTTCGGCGCGATGCGTGCTGCGTCCGAGGCCGGCAAGGTGCCGGGCAAGGACGTGCTGTTCAGCGCGGTCAACACCTCGCCCGAAGCTTTGCAGGCGGTGGTCGACGGACGCCTGAGCGCGTTGCTCGGCGGGCATTTCACCCTGGGTGGCTGGGCACTGGTCGAGCTGCATGATCACGCGCAAGGCGTCGATCTGAATCAGTATGGCGGCAGGGATCGGCAGATTCCGTTGCTGCAACTGATCGACAGGGATCATGCCCGCCGAATCCTTGCAATGGGCGCCTCACCGGACTACGGCGTGCAGTTTCGCAAGCTCTCGGCGAAAGGGCGCCCGGTTTCGTATCGCTACCCGTTCAATCTGCAGACCCTGATGCACTAGGGCCGTCAGACGCCCGCCAGATGCACCACCAGTTGCACAATGCCGAACAGCGTCAGAGCGAACACCGCCGTGAACGCGATACCCAAGAAGATGAAATGGCTGGGCTTGCCGTGGGTGAAGTCCCTCGCCCGGTTCTTGCCGCTCTGCACCCCGAACGCCGCCGCCATGACGCTATGCAGCATCTGCCAGAACGTCGGTGGCTTGTTGTCGACTGGATCGTCCATAAATCCCCCGTCTGCCGTGTGTGTCAGACAAGCATAGCCAACCGTTTTCAGGCCGCAGAAATAACTGTGGGAGCCAACAGGCTCCCACAGGGTGTCGTCGCGTGAAGCGGGATTAGTTGTCGTAACCCAGATTCGGCGCCAGCCAGCGTTCGGTCAGGCTCAGTTCCTGGCCTTTGCGCGAGGTGTAGCTCTGCACCTGATCCTTGTCGACCTTGCCCACGGCGAAGTACTGCGCCTGCGGATGGGCGAAGTACCAGCCGCTGACCGCTGCCGCCGGGAACATCGCGTAGTGCTCGGTGAGGAACACGCCGCTGCGACCGGCGCGCATTTCCTGGGCCTCAGGGTCGAGCAGGGCGAACAGCGTGGCCTTCTCGGTGTGATCCGGGCACGCGGGGTAGCCGGGAGCAGGGCGGATGCCGGAGTACTGCTCTTTGATCAGCGCCTCGTTGTCGAGAGCTTCATCCTTGGCGTAACCCCAGTGCTCCTTGCGCACCTGCTGGTGCAGCCACTCGGCGCAGGCCTCGGCCAGACGGTCGGCGAGGGCCTTGACCATGATCGAGTTGTAATCGTCGCCAGCGTCCTGATAAGCCTTGGCCACTTCTTCGGCACCGATCCCGGCGGTGGTGATGAAACCACCGACATAGTCGGTCACTTCGCTGTCCTTCGGCGCGACGAAGTCGGCCAGGGAGAAGTTCGGCTTGCCGTCGGTCTTGATGATCTGCTGACGCAGGTGATGCAGGCGCGCCATCGGCTTGCCGTCATCGCCGTACAACTCGATATCGTCATCGTGCACCTGATTGGCCGGCCAGAAGCCGAACACCGCACGGGCGCTGATCAGTTTCTCGTCGATCAGCTTGGTCAGCATCTCGCGGGCGTCCTTGTACAGCGAGGTCGCCGCTTCACCGACCACTTCGTCTTCGAGGATGCGCGGGAACTTGCCGGCCAGATCCCAGGAGATGAAGAACGGCGTCCAGTCGATGTACTCGGCCAGGACGTTGAGGTCGATATTGTCCAGCACGCGGGTGCCGGTGAAGGTCGGTTTGACCGGGGTGTAAGTGGCCCAGTCGAACTGCGGCTTCTTGGCGATCGCGGCGGCGTAGCTCAGGCGCTCGGTGCGGGCGCTGCGGTTGGCGGTGCGCTCGCGGACGTCGATGTACTCTTCGCGGGTCTTCTGGACGAAGCCGGCCTTCAGTTCCTTGGACAGCAACTGCGTCGCCACGCCCACGGCGCGGGAGGCGTCGGTCACGTAGACCACCGCGTCGTTGCTGTACTTGGGCTCGATCTTCACCGCCGTGTGCGCCTTGGAGGTGGTCGCGCCGCCGATCATCAGCGGCAGGTGGAAGTCCTGGCGCTGCATCTCGCGGGCCACATGGACCATTTCATCCAGCGACGGGGTGATCAGGCCGGACAGGCCGATGATGTCGCACTTCTGCTCCTTGGCCACCTGCAGGATCTTCTCGGCCGGCACCATCACGCCCAGGTCGACGATGTCATAGCCGTTGCAACCCAGTACCACGCCGACGATGTTCTTGCCGATGTCGTGCACGTCGCCCTTCACCGTGGCCATCAGGATCTTGCCCTTGGCTTCCGGCTTGTCGCCCTTTTCCAGTTCGATGAACGGAATCAGGTGCGCCACAGCCTGTTTCATCACGCGGGCGGATTTCACCACCTGCGGCAGGAACATTTTGCCGGCGCCGAACAGGTCACCGACGATGTTCATGCCGGACATCAGCGGGCCTTCGATCACTTCGATCGGGCGAGCGAAGGACTGACGGGATTCTTCGGTGTCTTCGACGATGTGGGTGGTGATGCCCTTGACCAGCGCGTGCTCCAGACGCTTGTTGACGTCCCAGCTGCGCCATTCTTCGGTCTCGGCTTCCTTGACGCTGCCATCGCCCTTGTACTTGTCGGCGATGGCGAGGAGGGCGTCGGTGCCTTCCGGGGTGCGGTTGAGGATCACGTCTTCAACGGCGTCGCGCAGTTCCTGCGGGATCTGGTCGTAGATCTCCAACTGACCGGCGTTGACGATGCCCATGGTCAGGCCAGCGCGGATCGCGTACAGCAGGAACACCGAGTGGATCGCCTCGCGCACCGGGTTGTTGCCGCGGAACGAGAACGACACGTTGGACACGCCGCCGGAGCTCAGGGCGTACGGCAGCTCGTCACGGATGTAGGCACAGGCGTTGATGAAGTCCACAGCGTAGTTGTTGTGTTCTTCGATGCCGGTTGCCACGGCGAAGATGTTCGGGTCGAAGATGATGTCTTCTGGCGGGAAGCCGACTTCATTGACCAGAATGTCGTAGGAGCGTTTGCAGATCTCTTTCTTGCGCGCTTCGGTGTCGGCCTGGCCGGCTTCGTCGAACGCCATCACCACCACGGCGGCGCCGTAGCGCTTGCACAGTTTGGCGTGATGGATGAACTGCTCGACGCCTTCTTTCATGCTGATCGAGTTGACGATGCCCTTGCCCTGGATGCATTTGAGGCCGGCTTCGATCACGTCCCATTTCGAGGAGTCGATCATGATCGGTACGCGGGAGATGTCCGGTTCGCCGGCAATCAGATTGAGGAAGGTCACCATGGCCTTCTTCGAATCGAGCATCCCTTCGTCCATGTTGATGTCGATCACCTGGGCGCCGGCCTCGACTTGCTGCAGGGCGACTTCCAGGGCTTCGGTGTAGTTGTCTTCACGGATCAGGCGGGCGAATTTCGCGGAACCGGTGATGTTGGTCCGCTCGCCGACGTTGACGAACAGCGAGCTGCGATCGATGGTGAACGGCTCCAGGCCCGACAGACGGCAAGCCTTGGGAATGTCCGGAATCTGCCGCGGCGCATAGCCGGCAACGGCTTTGGCGATGGCTTCGATGTGGCCCGGCGTGGTGCCGCAGCAACCGCCGACGATGTTGAGGAAACCGCTCTGGGCGAATTCTTCGATGACCTTGGCGGTGTCCACCGGCAGTTCGTCGTACTCGCCGAATTCGTTCGGCAGGCCGGCGTTCGGGTGCGCCGAAACGTGGGTGCTGGCCTTGTCCGACAGCTCTTCCAGGTACGGACGCAGTTCGCGGGCACCGAGGGCGCAGTTCAGGCCGACCGAAATCGGTTTGGCGTGGGCCACGGAGTTCCAGAACGCTTCGGTGGTCTGGCCCGACAGGGTACGGCCGGAGGCGTCGGTGATGGTGCCGGAAATCATGATCGGCAACTCGAAGCCCAGTTCTTCGAATACGCCTTGCACGGCAAAGATCGCGGCTTTGGCGTTGAGAGTGTCGAAGATGGTTTCGATCAGGATCAGGTCGGCGCCGCCTTCGATCAGGCCTTTGGTGGCCTCGGTGTAGTTTTCCACCAGCTCATCGAAGGTGACGTTGCGATAGCCTGGGTTGTTGACGTCCGGCGACAGCGAGCAGGTGCGGCTGGTCGGGCCCAGAACGCCGGCAACGAAACGCGGCTTGTCCGGGGTCTCGAGGGTTTTCGCGTCGGCGACCTTGCGTGCCAGGCGGGCGCCTTCTACGTTGAGTTCGTAGACCAGTTCTTCCATGCCGTAGTCGGCCATGGAAATCTGCGTGGCGTTGAAGGTGTTGGTCTCGAGGATGTCGGCGCCGGCGTCCAGGTAGGCTTTCTCGATGCCGCCGATCACGTCCGGGCGGGTCAGCACCAACAGATCGTTGTTGCCCTTGACGTCGCTCGGCCAGTCGGCAAAGCGTTTGCCGCGATAATCCTGCTCTTCGAGCTTGTAGCTCTGGATCATCGTGCCCATGCCGCCGTCGAGAATCAGGATGCGCTCTTTGAGAGCTTGCTTGAGAGCTTGAAGGCGGACGCTGCGATCGGACATTGGGGCTACTCGAAAAAGACCATGACGAAGGGCCGGGATCATAACAAACCTGTGCGGTTTTAGAGCATGTGACGCTTTTGCATGAATATCGCTCATGTTGGTACGGGCGTCATAACGGTAGAATCGCGGCGTTTTTCTTCAGGATCAGGGTCAGGGACATGTCGTACCGCGTCATCAGCATTGCATTGCTGTTTTTAAGCTTTGGCGCGGTGGCGCAAAGTCCCGCTATTTCTTCTTCTATTTCCTACACCCGAGACATCCAGCCGATCTTCACCGAAAAGTGCGTGGCCTGCCATGCGTGCTACGACTCTGCCTGTCAGCTCAACCTGGGCAGTGGTGAAGGCGCAGCGCGGGGCGCGAGCAAGATGCCGGTCTACGATGGCGAACGCACCCAGGCGGCGCCGACCACGCGGCTGTTCTATGACGCCTTCGGCAAACGGGCCTGGCAGCAGAAAGACTTCTACTCGGTGCTCGACGCCCAGGGCAGCCAGGCCGCACTGATGGCGCGCATGTTGGAGCTGGGACACAAAACGCCGCTGACCCCCAACGCCAAACTGCCGCAAGACATTGTGCTGGGTCTCAACCGCGAAAACCTGTGCGCGATGCCCGCCGAGTTCGAAGGCTATGCCGGCGCCCATCCGAAAGAGGGCATGCCGCTGGCGGTGACCGGGCTGACCGATCAGCAATATCAGACACTGCAACGTTGGCTCGCTTCCGGCGCACCGATCGATGAGCAAGGCCTGGCGCCAAGCGCCAAGGAAGCGATGCAGATCGTCCAGTGGGAAAATCTGCTCAACCAGCCTGGCGCGCGGGAAAGTCTGGTCGGGCGCTGGCTGTTCGAGCACTGGTTCCTGGCGCATATCTATTTCAAGGACGGCGAGCCGGGGCATTACTTCCAGTGGGTGCGCTCGCGCACGCCGACCGGGCAACCAATCGATCTGATCGCCACCCGTCGCCCGAACGACGATCCGGGTACTCAGGTGTATTACCGCCTGTGGCCGGTGCAGGGTGTGATCGTGCACAAGACCCACATCACTTATCCGCTGAGCGCGGCGAAGATGGCGCGGGTCAAAAGCCTGTTCTACAACGGCAACTGGCAGGTCAATGCCTTGCCGGGCTACGGGCCGCAGAGCCGGGCCAACCCTTTTGCGACTTTCGAGGCGATTCCGGCGCAGGCGCGTTATCAGTTCATGCTCGATAATGCCGAATACTTCGTGCGCACCTTCATTCGTGGCCCGGTGTGCCGTGGGCAGATCGCAACCGACGTGATCCGCGACAACTTCTGGGCGCTGTTCCAGGCCCCGGAACACGACCTGTACATCACCGACCCGAACTATCGCGGCCAGGCCACGCCGTTGCTGGCCATGCCGGGGCAGAACGACGATGTCGGCAGTGTCCTGAGCCTGTGGCACAACTACCGCAACAAGCGAAACCAATACGAAGCCCTGCGCCGTGACAGCTATGCGGATCTGCCGGCGCCGAGCTGGTCGACCCTGTGGGCCGGCAACGACAACGCCTTGCTCAGCATCTTCCGCCACTTCGACAGCGCTTCGGTGACCAAAGGCCTGATCGGCGAAGTGCCGCAGACTATGTGGCTGTTCGACTACCCGTTGCTGGAGCGCACCTATTACCAGTTGGCGGTAAATTTCGATGTGTTCGGCAACGTCTCCCATCAGGCGCAAACGCGCTTGTATTTCGACCTGATCCGCAACGGCGCCGAACAGAACTTCCTGCGCCTGATGCCCGCCGATTCCCGTGAGGGCTACCTCGACGATTGGTACCAGAGCAGCGGCCAGTTCAAGATGTGGCTCGATTACGAAGCCATAGACGATGACAAGCCGACCGCGCTGAAACTCGACGAGAAAGACCCGAAACGCGATTTCGCCATGCAATTGCTGACGCGCTACGGCGATCTCAACGCGCGTCCGGATCCGATCAATCGTTGCGAAGACGCCTACTGCTCGCGCCCGAACATCGACCCGGCGCTGCAAAACGCCGAACAGGCGCTGAGTCGCCTGACTTCGCGCCCGGCGGCGGGCCTGAAAGTGATCGATCAATTGCCGGAAGCCACCATGCTCCGGGTTGAAACCCGCAGCGGCAAGCGCGAGGTCTACAGCCTGCTGCGCAACCGCGCCCACAGCAACGTGGCGTTCCTGCTCGGCGAATCGCTGCGCTATCAACCGGGGCTGGACACGCTGACGATCTACCCGGGCGTGCTCAGCAGCTACCCGAATTTCATGTTCAACGTCCCGGCAGACCAGGTGCCGGCGTTTGTCGATGCGATGGAAGGGGCAAAGGACGCGGCGCAGTTCGAGAAAGTCGTCGAGCGCTGGGGGATTCGCCGCAGTCATCCGCAGTTCTGGTTCTATTTCCACGATTTGAGCCAGTACATCCACGAAACCGAGCCGGTGGAAGAGGGCGTGCTGGACATGAACCGGTACGAGAATCTTTGATCGTTTGTGGTTGAGCGGTTGTCCCAATTCTCAGGGACACCGCCGCTCCCACAAGTGCAGTGGTGCTCCGCAAATCCTGGACGGGAGCGCCATTGATGTTGATTTCAGTGCAGGCCCTGCGAGCGCTCGCCGCGTGGGCGGTGGTCTGCCATCACTTCATGCAGATTTTCTTCGACTTCGAGGCGCGGGGGCCGATCGGGCAGCTGTTCATCGACAAGGGCGCGGTGGGCGTCGATATCTTTTTCGTGATCAGCGGGCTGGTGATTTTCCTGTCCACCGAAGGCAAGGCGCTGCCGCCCGCGCGGTTTCTGCTGTATCGACTGTTCCGGATTGTCCCGGCGTATTGGCTCTACACCGTGCTGATGGCTTTGTTGGTGGTATTCGCCCGGCCGTTGCTGCCGGATCAGACGGTGGACTGGAGTCATTTGCTGCTGTCGTTGCTGTTTATCCCGACCGAAAACCCCGGCGGCTACGGGATCTACCCGACCCTGAATGTCGGCTGGACCCTGAATTACGAGATGCTGTTTTACGTGTTGTTCGCCTGGGCGCTGTTGTTTCGGTTGCAGGTGCGCTTGCTGGTGGTCGCGGCGCTGCTGTTCGCGGTGTGCCAGGCCTGGACCGGATTTGGCTGGGTCAGCGAGTTTTATCGCTCGGACATCGTTTATGAGTTCCTGCTCGGGATCAGTATCGGCATGTTCTATCGCCGCGGCTGGATCGGACCGGCGCTCTGGCTGCCGTTGCTGGGGATCGGTGCGGCGTTGCTGGCGATCTATCACCTGCCGCCGGAACCCCGTTTGCTGAATTGGGGCGTGCCCAGTGCGGTGCTGGTCATGGCCAGCATGGCGCTGGAGCGCCATGTCGAGCGCAACAGGCTGCTCAAGCTGCTGGGCGACTGTTCGTACTCGGTGTATCTGATGCACGTGCTGGTGCTGTCGGCTGGCGGTTATCTGGCCCGACGCTATGGGATCAACCCGTATTTGATGTTTGTTGTCTGTGCGCTGGCCATCGGTATCGGTTCTTGGCTGAGCTACGAATGGGTGGAAAAGCGCAGTTATCAGTGGCTTAAAGCACGGATTGACGGCGAACGTGGCGCTTAGCCGATTTGCGAACTATTCCTACGTAAATACTAGGACTTTGTGCCGCGCGCCGATTGGCGTAAACTCCGCCCCAAGCCTGCGAGGAGTTTCCATGACCGCTATTACCATTACCGACGCCGCCCATGATTACCTGGCCGATCTGCTCTCCAAGCAGAACACCCCGGGCATCGGCATCCGCGTTTTCATCACCCAGCCTGGCACCCAGTACGCCGAAACCTGCATTGCCTACTGCAAGCCGGGCGAAGAGAAACCTGAAGATACGGCGCTTGGGCTGAAAAGCTTCACCGCTTACATCGACTCGTTCAGCGAAGCGTTCCTCGATGATGCCGTCGTCGACTACGCCACCGACCGCATGGGCGGCCAGCTGACCATCAAGGCGCCAAACGCCAAAGTCCCGATGGTCAACGCCGACAGCCCGATCAACGAGCGCATCAACTATTACCTGCAAACCGAAATCAACCCGGGGCTGGCCAGCCACGGCGGTCAGGTCAGCCTGATCGATGTGGTTGAAGACGGCATTGCCGTGTTGCAGTTCGGCGGCGGTTGCCAGGGCTGCGGCCAGGCGGACGTGACCCTGAAGGAAGGCATCGAGCGCACCTTGCTCGAGCGCATTCCGGAGCTCAAGGGCGTTCGCGACGTGACCGACCACACGCAGAAAGAAAACGCCTACTACTAAGGTGTTCGCTGCGGCATGAAAAAACGGCGCCCCGTGAGCGCCGTTTTTTTATGCCAGAAATTCAGCGTCCCAAATCGCGAGCAGGCTCGCTCCCACAGGGAAATGCGGTCTATTGTGGGAGCGAGCCTGCTCGCGATGGGGCCGTCATGGGCGGTAAAGATGTGCATGCCCCGCGCGATACAGCGACGACTCGCTAAAGTGATCGCTACCCAACACCCGCCCAACCAGAATCAACGCCGTACGCCGAAACCCCTTGGCGGCAACCTTCGCGGCAATATCCTCCAGCGTCCCGACCGCCCAGTCCTGATCCGGCCACGTCGCCCGGTGAATCACCGCAATCGGGCAATCCGCGCCGTAATGCGGCAGCAGCTCAGCCAGGATTTTCTCCAGATGATTGACCCCCAGATGAATCGCCATGGTCGCTCCGTGCTGCGCCAGACTGCCGAGCTCTTCGCCAACCGGCATTGCGGTCTTGTCCGCATATCGGGTCAAAATCACGCTTTGCGAGATGTCCGGCAGGGTCAGTTCAGCGCCCAACAGCGCGGCGCACGCGGCGGTGGCGGTCACGCCGGGAATGATCTGGAACGGAATATCCAGCTCGCGCAAATAACGAATCTGCTCGCCAATCGCGCCATACAGGCTCGGATCGCCCGAATGCACCCGCGCCACGTCCTGGCCCTTGGCATGGGCGGTCTTGATCAGGTCGATGATCTGTTCCAGGTGCAGTTCGGCGCTGTTGACCACGGTTTCCGCGCAATGACCTTCCAGCACCGCCGTCGGCACCAGCGAACCTGCGTAGATGATCACCGGGCAACTGCGGATCAGGCGCTGGCCTTTGACAGTGATCAATTCTGGGTCGCCGGGGCCGGCGCCGATGAAGTAAACGGTCATCGTTGGATCCTGTAAAAAAGGGGCAGGGCGGTGCTTAACAAGCGCTTCAGATGAAGAATGCTCATGATCGAAAGCATGGATTATCGGGAATTTACGCCGCGCCGGCCAATGCCAGAGTTGCCTGGGCGTATTTTTGCCGGGGTATCAGCAGTTTTGCCGGGCCGCTTATCAACTGTTCGGCGAGCGCCAGCGCTGCACTTTCCGCTACGCCGTAGCAACCGGTGCGTTCGAAGGCGATCTGTGAATGGTGACTCAATCGTTGCTGATAACTGGCCAGTTCTTCGCTGCTGAAATACAGCAACGGCAGCGCCAGTTGGGCGGCGAGTTCCTGCAGGCCAGGTTCGTCGCGCTTGAGGTCGATGCTGGCCAGCGCCTTGACCTTCTCCAGATCAATTCGATGTGCCTGTAATGCCTGATCAAGCAAGGCGCGCAGCGTGCTGGCCGGGCAGCCGCGCTGGCAGCCCAGGCCGACCACGAAGGTCGGCGCTGCGCTGTCATCGGTCATGCCTGGTACTGACCTTCGCTTTTGCGGCGGAACAACCACGCGCTGATCAGGCCCAGGGCCAGCCAGAACGCGACGTTGGTCAACTGCGAAGCGATTTTGAACTGAGCTTCGAGGGCTTCCGGGGCGAGCATCGAGTGCACTTCCGGTTGCGGCGCGCCGATCACGTGCGGCACGGCAAGGATCGCCACGCCGAGGATCTTCATCAGCCAGTGACGGCTGAACGCAATCAGGGCCAGACCGACAGCGGTGGAAGCGGCGGTGCCGATCCACCACATCTGACGCGAGGCCAGATCCGCGGCGGCGGTGCCCGGCAGCTCAGGTGGCAGGCCTAGGGTCGGTGCAAGCACGAAAGTCGCATAACCGGCCAGGCCCCAGAGCAGGCCTTGCGAGGTTTTGGTCGGCGCACGCAGGGTATACAGGCCCGCGAGCATCAGGGCAAAACCCACGGCAACCACCAGATTGCTACCGGTGGTGGACACCACGCGCTGCCAGCCGTCTTCCGGCTCCCAGGCTTCGGCATCGTGGGTGTGGGCGGCGGTGCCGGCAGCGTGTTCGTGAACTTCGGCAACCGGTTCGGCTTTCTCGAAGGTTTCGGCCTGCAGAATCAGCGGTGATACCCAGAAGCTTTGCAGCAAGGTCAGGAGCAGGGCAGCCAGAAGGCCGGTGAAACCTGCGGTCTGCGCAATACGCTTGATCATGTCGTCAGGTCTCAGTGGCACGGAAACGCAGCGCTGTGGCGGGTATCGTGAGCAGCGTTGTGCACCGCTTCGATGTGCGAGAAACCGGCGAAATACACCAGGCACGCACCGAGGATCGACGCGCAGACGGCGGCGGTCAGGCGTTGGCTCAGGGTGGTGGTGCTGGAGATCTTGTCCGAATTGCTGCCGGTGCTGCTGATGATCGACATGGCGCTTCCCTCTGGAGTGTCAGCGGGTGAATAGAGCGCATGAAAACCCCTGCGGCCGCGCACGCAGAGGCTCGAACAGCGCCCGCCCACCGCGGGTTTGTCAGGTTCAGTGGCGATATCGCGCACTGTGTGTTGCGGGCCGGTCTCCGGGCTCACGAGGGGTTGGCGTCTAGCCGACCTGCAAGCGTCACCTTCCCATGCCCGTGGGCACAGTGGATCTGACGCTTCGCTCGTTTACCGTTGCGGGGGCAGCACCGGACTGACATGGCTTTAGAGTAAAGCACATGATTCACCGGTTTCCCGTTTCACCCTGTGAGGGGCACCCGTAACAAGTTGTGTAGGAGACCATGAGGGGGGGATTTGAGTCAATTGGGATTGGGATTGGGAGCAGATCCGTTGCTGCGGTTATGGCTGCTTAGGGTTCCGCCCTTACGGCGGGTCACTTTTGGCAAACGCCCCAAAAGTAACCAAAAGGTCTCTAACCCTGACGTACGGCCCCTCGCTGAGGCTCGGGGTTCCTTCGCTCCGGGATCGATCCGGGGGCATCGCCTACGGTTTGCTTCGCTGCACCTCCTCTCGATGCATGCGGCTGCGCCGCACGGTCGCTGCGCTCCCACCCCCGGATCAATCCCTCCACTCAGCCTGCCGACGGGCCCTGCGATCAAAAGCGGTACTTGAGCTAACGCTCATCGTTTTGAGTGGTGGGGAGCTTGGGGTGTTTGGCTTTGGTTTTGTGGTGGGGCGGGCCCTCACTGTAGAGACCGGTACATCCTTTACACATTAGACCGGGGACATCGTTTACACCTTTTACAGGCTTGATACGCGGTTGGCACCGCGCTCAAGCCTGCCTAAACAGAAGTTGCAAAGGTACAGCTCCCACACGTCATCAGCCACTTCCTTCAGCGCGATGTCCTCGCCGATCAGCGCCTCGCCCAAAAACATTCGTTGCCCCTTCCACTTGAACTCGCCGTTCGAGCGAACCTTGCGTACCTCAACCTCAGGGCCATATTCGACCGCGGGCAAGTAGCCCGGATACGGGCGCAACGAAGGTCTGTAGACGGAAGCCGGCGGTTTCATGCCCAGTGCGGTGTGTGGTCGATCATGGTTGAAGTCCTGAACGAACTCTTCAAAGGCCAGCTGTTGGCGTACGAGATTTTCCGCCGGTGTTCGCAGTACCGCTGCTTTGAGGGTGCGGTGCATCCGTTCGTGTCGACCGTTCTGGTCAGGACGCCCTGGTGTGATTGTCTCGATATGGATGCCATGCCTGATGAACCAGACGGACAGCTTCGACAGCCGCGACAAACCGGTCGATGCGAAAGGCGCCCCGTTATCTGTGCGGATTACGTCCGGCAATCCAAACTCCCGGAAAGCCCATTCGAATCCCTGTCGCGTCGGCTCGCTGTGCGTGCCGGGCAGCGCCCGGCAGAGCAGCAGATAGCGACTCATCTGATCGGTAATGGTCAGCGGATAGCACCAATTGCCGTCCTGCATCCTGAACTGCCCTTTGAAGTCGGCACACCAGGTCTGGTTGGGTTCATCGGCCGGGCGTAAATGCGTCGGAGCACGCGGGCGCAAAGGATAAGGGCGCCGCGCAATGACCAAGCCAGCCTTCTTCAACCACTCACCAGCAGTGCTCGCGGCCGGCCATGGGATCTGTGGATCGGACTTTCGCAGGCGATCAATGATCTGTTTGGGGCCTCGATCGGGATGCTCGTTTTTCCTGGCCAGCAATGTGGCGATGATTTCATCCGGGGTTTGATGAGGGCAGTTCAAAGGCTTGCGGGATTGCTCTTTCAAGCCATCCACACCGAGCGCTGCATACCGATCCAGCCATTTATCGACGGTTGGCCGGCTGACCCCATAACGCCGGCTCAATTGGCTCTTGGTGTAGCTGCCACTGAGCCAGTCACTGACTAATTTCACTCGTTGATCCATCGGGGACTCTTGATTCCAGGGCATGGTCAGCACCTCCTGACCATGATTGATACCTGTAAACCATGTCCCCGGTCTCAAACGTAAAGGATGTACCCGGTCTTTACCCACCCCAACCCTCTCCCAGAGGGAGAGGGGGCCGATTTTTGTGCTTTTCAAAGCCTGAGTTCAACGCGGTATCGCACGTCGGCGTATCTCTTCCAAACACCCCGATCAGTTCCCTCTCCCTCCGGGAGAGGGCTAGGGTGAGGGGGCTCTTGATCTGGCCTTTGCTCTAGCTCTGGCTCTGGCTCTAGCTTTTGATCTTTAGTCCCTTCGGCAGGCCGAGCGAAGGTGTCCATCAGGGGGTAGGCGCGCAGCGCCGTGCGGCGAAGCCGCATACATCGAGAGGAGGTGCAGCGAAGCAAACCGTAGGCGATGCCCCCTGGTGGACACCGTAGCGAGGGAACACTGAGCCTAGGCGAAGTGCCGTACGCCGGGGCTCAGCCTTTTTGGTTACTTTTTCGGCGTTTGGAAAAAGTGACCCGCCGTAAGGGCGGAACCCTAGGTGGCCATAACCGCAGCAACGGATATGCTCCCAAAACCAACCTCCCATTGACCCATCACGAACCCATGCGTAGCCTTGCGCTTTCGAGGTTCTTCGGCCCACGTCGAAGCTAAGAAGGGAACGCGGTCCAAGCCGCGGCTGCCCCCGCAACTGTGAACGGTGCTGTTCGCTGCCACGCCACTGCCAACTCCATCCAGAGCCAGCGGGAAGGCGCAGCGAATACCGGGCCAAGGCCCGAACACCGTCAGCCAGGAGACCTGCCTCGTCACAGATTCTCACTTTCAACCGGGCGGGGTGATCCGGTGGCGAACTCTCCAGGCACGCACTCGCGTTACCGGTCTCGTCCCGTATGCCCGCCACCTTGCCAAAGGGCATCCGATGAAAACACTGGCCAAACTCCCCGTCACCATCGTCACCGGCTTCCTCGGCTCGGGCAAAACCACCTTGCTGCGGCACATGCTCGACAACGCCCAGGGCCGCCGCATCGCGGTGATCGTCAACGAGTTCGGCGAGCTGGGTATCGACGGTGAAATCCTCAAACAATGCACCATCGGCTGCACCGAAGAAGAAGCCACCGGCCGCGTCTACGAACTGGCCAACGGGTGCCTCTGCTGCACGGTGCAGGAAGAATTCTTCCCGGTGATGCGCGAACTGGTCGCGCGTCGCGGCGACCTTGACCACATCCTGATCGAAACCTCGGGCCTGGCCCTGCCAAAACCGCTGGTACAAGCCTTCCAATGGCCGGAAATCCGCAGCGCCTGCACCGTTGACGCGGTGATCACCGTGGTCGACAGCCCGGCCGTGGCCGCTGGCACCTTCGCCGCGTTCCCGGATCAGGTCGACGCCCAGCGCAAACTCGATCCGAACCTGGACCACGAATCGCCGCTGCACGAGCTGTTCGCCGACCAACTGGCCAGCGCCGACCTGGTGATCCTCAACAAGGCCGACCAGACCAGCCCTGAAGACCTCGCGCGCGTCCGTCTGGAAGTCGCCGAAGAACTGCCGCCGGCCGTAAAAATCATCGAAGCCAGCAACGGCCGCCTGCCGCTGGACGTGCTGATTGGCCTCGGTGCCGGTTCCGAAGAACACATCGACAGCCGCCACAGCCATCACGATCACCACCACGGTGAAGGCGATGACGATCACGACGACCACGATCACGACGCCTTCGATTCGATTTCCATCGAGCTGCCGCAAGCCGACGAAAGCCTGCTGCTCGACGCATTGACGCAACTGGTGGTTCAACACGGCATCCTGCGGGTCAAAGGCTTCGCGGCGATCCCGAACAAGCCGATGCGCCTGCTGATCCAGGGCGTGGGCACGCGTTTCGACAAGCACTTCGACCGTCAATGGGGCGCCGATGAGGCGCGCGTGACGCGTCTGGTGTTGATCGGTCAGGAACTGGATGCCGCTCAACTCGAAGCGCAACTGCGCGCCGCGCTCAGCGTTTAAGCCATGCACCTGCTCAGGACCCAGCCCGGCGGTTTCGTGTCGGACGACAACATTGCCGACCTCGGACAAACCCCCGCCGAGCTGGTGATCCTGTGCAGCGGCGATTCCAGCCTCGCGCTGCTCGCCGAAGCCGCGCAGCAACTGCCCGAGGATTACCCGAGCGTGCGCCTGGCCAACCCGATGCAGGTGCAGAACCATGCGTCGGTCGACCTTTACGTCGATGAGGTGCTGCGCCACGCCAAGGTGATTCTGATCTCGCTGCACGGCGGCATCGCCTATTGGCGTTATGGCGTCGAGCGGCTGGTCGAATTGTCCGAGCGTGGCGTGCAGGTGATTCTGGTGCCGGGCGATGACCGTCCCGACCCGGAGCTCAGCGACTTGAGTACCGTGGGCGCCGAGGATCGCGACCGGCTCTGGCAGTTTCTGCGTCAGGGCGGCATGGACAATGCGCTGGACTTTTTCCGTTGCCTGGCCAGTCGCTGGCTGGCGCGGGATTACATGTGGGGCGAGCCGCAAACGCTGCCGCGCACGGCGATTTATCACCCGAACAAAAACACCGCCGCACTGAGTGACTGGCAAGCCGATTGGCTGCCCGGTCAACCGGTGTCGGCGGTGTTGTTTTATCGCTCGCATTTGCAAGCGGCCAACACGGCATTTATCGACGTGTTCTGCCAACGGTTGCAGGCGGCCGGACTCAATCCGCTGCCGGTTGCCGTGGCCAGTTTGAAAGAGCCCGGCTGCCTGTCGATGCTCGAGGACTGGCTGGATGAGGTCGAAGCCTCGGTGATTCTGAACACCACCGGTTTCGCTCAGTCCAGCCCGGAAGCGCCGCATCTGCGGCCATTCCGTCGCAACATTCCGGTGATTCAGGCGATCTGTGCCCAGGACAACGAGCCCGGCTGGCGCGACAGCGAGCAGGGCCTCGGTCCGCGGGATCTGGCGATGCACATCGCCTTGCCGGAACTGGACGGCCGGATTATCAGTCGGCCGATCAGCTTCAAGGATCTGGCCTGGCGCAGCGAGCGCAGTCAGTCCGACGTGGTGTGTTATCGGGCCCAACCCGAGCGCATGGATTTCGTCGCCGAACTGGCGCGGCGCTGGGTCGATCTGGCGCGGGTGCCGAACGCTGAAAAGCGCATCGCGCTGATCCTCGCCAATTACCCGACCCGGGATGGGCGCATCGGCAACGGCGTGGGCCTCGACACGCCGGCCGCTGCGCTGAATATCCTGCGGGCATTGCAGGCCCAAGGTTATCCGCTGCCCGCCGAACTGCCGGACAGCGGCACCGAACTGATCCGGCAACTGCTGGGTGGTGTCAGCAATGATCTCGACACCCTCGATCAGCGCCCATGCCAGCAAAGCCTGGCGATGAATGATTACCTGTCGATGTTCAACGCGCTGCCCGAAGCCAACCGCACGGCGGTGCTGGAGCGCTGGGGCTCGCCGCAAAATGATCCGATGTGCCGGGACGGGCGGATGATGATCGCCGGCCTGCGTTTTGGCCTGACTTTCGTCGGCATTCAGCCGGCGCGGGGTTATCAGGTCGATCCGAGCGCGGTGTATCACGACCCGGATCTGGTGCCGCCGCACGCTTACCTCGCGTTCTATTTCTGGCTGCGCCAGACCTACGGCGCCCACGGCGTGATCCACGTCGGCAAGCACGGCAACCTCGAATGGCTGCCCGGCAAAGGTGTGGGCCTGTCGGAGAACTGCTGGCCGGACGCACTGCTCGGGCCGCTGCCGAACATCTATCCGTTTATCGTCAACGATCCGGGCGAGGGCGCCCAAGCCAAACGTCGCACTCAGGCGGTGATCATCGACCACCTGATGCCGCCGCTGACTCGCGCCGAAACCTATGGCCCGTTGCGTAATCTGGAACTGTTGGCTGACGAGTATTACGAAGCTCAGTTACTCGATCCGCGCCGCGCCCGTGAATTGCAGCGCGACATTCTGCAACTGGTGCGTGACACGCAGATCGATCGCGAGCTGCAACTCGACGAAGCCCTCGACAGCGATGCCGATGCGGCGATCTGGCTGCCGCGTCTGGATACCTATCTGTGTGATCTGAAGGAGTCGCAGATCCGCGATGGTCTGCACATCTTTGGAGAGTCTCCGACCGGACGGCTGCGCATCGACACATTGCTGGCGTTGCTGCGGATTCCGCGTGGCGATGGCAAAGGGGCGCAATCGAGTCTGTTGCGTGCGCTGGCCAAGGCGTTTCAGTTGGGGTTCGATCCGCTGGATTGTGCACTGGCTGATTCCTGGACCGGCCCGCGCCCAATGGAACTGCAATCGCTGAGCGATGAAGCCTGGCGCACGGCGGGGGATACTCGCGAACGTCTGGAGCTGTTCGCCACCCAACTGATCTCCCAGTCACTGCCATCTCCCTGTGGGAGCGAGCCGCGCTGGGTTGAAGTCGGTGCAATCCTCGACAACCTCCGCGAAGTGATCGCCCCACGCCTCGATGCCTGCGGCCCGGCCGAAATGCGTGGCCTGCTTGATGCCCTGAGCGGCCGCTTCGTCCCGGCCGGCCCGAGCGGCGCACCCAGTCGCGGCCGCCTCGATGTGCTGCCCACCGGGCGCAATTTCTACTCCGTGGACGTGCGTAACCTGCCGACCACCACGGCCTGGCGAATCGGCTTCCAGTCCGCGACCCTGATTCTCGAGCGACACCTGCAGGATCACGGCGATCACCTGCGCCAACTCGGCCTCTCTGTGTGGGGCACCGCGACCATGCGCACCGGCGGCGATGACATTGCCCAGGCCATGGCGCTGATGGGCGTGCGCCCGGTATGGGCCACCGGTAGTCAGCGGGTCGATGATTTCGAGATTCTGCCGCTGAGCCTGCTCGACCGACCTCGGGTCGATGTCACGCTGCGGGTCTCAGGATTTTTCCGCGATGCGTTCGCCAATCTTATTCGTCTGTTCGATGCTGCCGTGCAAGCCGTGGCGGAACTGGACGAGCCGGACGATCTGAACCCACTGGCCGCCAAAGTACGTGCCGAACGCGAGACGCTGCGCCAATCCGGGCTGGATGACGAGGCCGCGCAGCGTCAGGCCGGCTGGCGGATCTTCGGCGCCAAACCCGGTGCTTATGGGGCGGGTGTGCAGGGCGCCATCGATGGTCGGCTGTGGCAAACCCGCGAGGATCTGGCCGAGGTTTACCTGAACTGGGGCGCGTACGCTTACGGTGGCTCCGACGAAGGCACCGCCGCCCGCGAGCAATTCGTCCAGCGCCTGAGCCAGGTGCAGGCCGTGCTGCAAAACCAGGACAATCGCGAGCATGACCTGCTCGATTCCAACGACTATTACCAGTTCCAGGGCGGCATGCTCGCCGCCGTGGAAAGCCTGCGCGGTGAGGCGGCAGCCAGTTATCACGGCGATCACAGTCAGCCGGACCTGCCAAAGATCCGCACCTTGAAAGAGGAACTGAACCGGGTCATCCGCTCCCGGGCGGCGAACCCGAAATGGATCGACGGGGTCAAGCGCCACGGCTATAAAGGCGCGTTCGAACTGGCGGCGACGGTCGACAACCTGTTTGCCTTCGATGCCACCACGCAACTGATCGACGACCATCAGTACGCCTTGCTGGCCGATGCGTATCTGCTGGACCCGGCGACCCGCGAGTTCGTGCGCGAGCATAATCCCCACGCACTGCGCGACATGACCGAACGCATGCTCGAAGCGCAGCAGCGCGGGATGTGGCAGGCACCGGGCGTCTACAAAGAGGCGCTGGAAAGCCTGCTGCTGGACATAGAAGAAGAGAGCTGAGACTGAACATGACCGACACCCCGCATTTCCCGCTCTCCGCCGTGGTCGGCGCCGATGACCTGAAACTGGCGCTGTACCTGACGGCCATCGATCCGAAGATCGGCGGCGTGCTGATCGAAGGCCCGCGCGGCATGGCCAAGTCGACACTGGCCCGGGGTCTGGCGGATCTGCTGGCCAGCGGTCAGTTCGTCACCTTACCGTTGGGCGCCACCGAAGAGCGACTGGTCGGCACGCTGGATCTGGACGCGGTGTTGAGCGACGGTCGTGCGCAGTTTTCTCCCGGCGTTCTGGCGAAGGCTGACGGCGGCGTGTTGTACGTCGATGAAGTGAATCTGCTGCCGGATCATCTGGTGGACTTGCTGCTTGATGTGGCCGCCAGCGGCACCAACCTGATCGAGCGTGACGGGATTTCCCATCGGCATTCGGCGAAGTTCGTTTTGATCGGCACGATGAACCCGGAAGAGGGTGAATTGCGTCCGCAATTGCTGGATCGCTTTGGTTTGAACGTCGCCCTGAGCGGTCACACGGCGCCGGCCGAGCGCGGTCAGATCATTCGTCGTCGACTGGATTTCGACAGCGATCCGCAGGCGTTCTGTGCGCAGTGGCAGGCTGAACAGCAAGCTCTGCGTCAGCGCTGCGATAACGCCCGCAAGGTTTTACCGGGCATCCCGCTGGATGACGCGGCGCTGGCCCAGATCACCGAGCGCTGCTTCGCGGCGGGCGTCGACGGTTTGCGCGCCGATCTGGTCTGGCTGCGTGCCGCGCGGGCGCATGCGGCGTGGCGCGGTGCGGACGCCATCGCCGAGCAGGATATTGATGCGGTGGCTGAGTTCGCATTGCGTCATCGTCGTCGCGAACAGTCCTCATCCAGTGCGCAGCCACCGGCGCAATCACCGTCCGGCTCCCAGACTGATCCAAGCGAAGGGCAGGGGCAGTGGGGTGAAATGCCGGCGCCGGCGCCGGCGCCGGCACTGGCTACCGGCGCACGCCGCGAAGTCCCGGCCTGGCCAAAAAAGCTTTAGGCATTCGCCCCCGATCCGACGCGGGGGCGAATGCCAGACCCCGCGCCGGACGCCTCGATAACGGCCGCCAGGGCAAGCGTCACGCGGCTCGCAATGGCTCGGTGAACTGGCCCGGTACCTTGCTCAATGGCCGCCCGAAAACCCGGGCGGATCTGCTGTTTCAACTGCGCACCCGCACGCCCCATGAACTGTGGCTGGTGATCGTCGATGCCTCGGCCTCGACCCGTCGCCATCAAGCCTTGAGCGATGCCAAGGGCGTGCTCGCGCAACTGTTCGACGACGCTTATCGGCAGCGCGCGCGCCTTGCGTTGCTGACCGCAAGCGGCGCCGCGCCGAAATGGCAGGTGCAAGGGCTGAAGGCTTCCAGCGGGTTGCGTGCGTGGCTCGATGGATTGGGTGCGGGAGGCGGCACGCCATTGTTGGCGGCGTTGACGGAAGCCGAGCATTGGCTGACGGTGCGGCGCAAGCGTTTCCCCGCTGAACAGCAACGGTTGCTGGTGATCACCGATGGCCGTTTGAAAGACTGGCCGCAACTGCCAGCGCTCGCGTGTCCGGGCCTGTTGATCGACATCGAGCGCGGGCCGATCCGCCTGAAGCGCGCAAGGCAATTGGCGACCGCACTGGACGCGGATTACCGGCATATCGACGAGTTATTGTCGGTCTGAGGGCTATGCTGCATTCAGGCCAATTCACAAGGAGTGAGTCATGCGCGTGCTGGTCGCCAATTCGCAGGATGATTTTCGCGTCAAGGCCTACGCCGGCACCAACGGCGTGCTGCTCGCCATGGACCTCGCCGAACCCCGGCGCAAAGGCCTGCTGGGGTTTGCCATCGAGAAACAGCAGGGCGACAAACCGTGGTTGTTCCTGTTTAACAGCCTGACCTTTCCCGGCAAGGCCCATACGTTCGCGCAGTTTCACGCCACGCCGAGCGACAAGGCGCCGTTGCAGAAATTTCGCTGGGCCGATTACGCGGTCAATCCGGGGATGACGATTCACTATCGCGTGCACCTGGCGTATGGCACGCCGGATGCGCTGCAACTCGGTGAGGCGCTGGAGCTGACGATCCGCTCCGACGACGGTCATCCCGCCAATCAGGGCGTGATCTTCAATCGTGCCGTGGCAGCGAGCCAGGCGTTTCAGCGCAAATTCCCCGATCTCGACGCACAGATCAGTGCCAACAAAAACCTGCCCATCGAAGCCTGGCCCGATGCGGCGCGTCAGTGGCTGGAGAACGGTCTGCTCGGGCGCCTGCAAGGCTTTATCGAACGAGCGGTGGACGCTCAGTGGGCGCTGGACATCGCGATCTACGAATACCAGTTGCAAGCCATCGTCGACACGGTAAACGCGGCGTTTGATCGAGGTGTTCAGGTGCGCGTGCTGTATCACGCCCGGCCCGACGACGAAGACACCACGATCAACGAAGCAAGCCTTGCGAAACTGCCGGCGACCAGCAAGCGCGGGCGGGTCACCCACAATATTTTCCATAACAAGTTCATCGTGCTCAGCCGCCTCGACGGAGGCGGCGAGCGTCAGCCGCAAGCGGTGCTGTGCGGCAGCACCAACTTTACCGCCAACGGCGTGTACCGCCAGGCCAACGTGGTGCATGTGCTGGACGATGAGGCGATCAGTACGAGTTACCTGAAAACCTTCGAGCAGATCTGGGCTGAGCCGGCGGACGTCGGCGCCACCCGCGACTGGATTACCCAACACAACCCGATGAACCCGGCGCAACCCCTGTTCGCCGGGTTCTCCCCGCGCACCGGCGGCGCCGACTTGCGGGAGTTTGTCGATATCATCGAGGGGGCGAAGAAAGACCTGCTGTTCGTCACCGCATTCGCCTTGCCGGACGCGATTCTCAACGCATTGCTCGGCCAGCCCCATGACGACATCCTGCGTTACGGCCTGCAAAACACTGTCAGCCGCATCACCGGGTTTCACGCCGACCGAACCGCCGAATTCGCTGCCACCGCGTTGCTCAACACCGGGCTGGAAGGCTGGCTTCGGGAGAACATGAAAGGCCAGAAAGGCAATCTGCTGGTGCACACCAAAGCGGTGGTCACCGACTTCACCAGCGACAGCCCGACCCTCATCAGCGGCAGCCATAACCTCAGCACCTCCGCCAGCAACGGCAATGATGAGAACTATCTGATCATTCGCGGCGACACCGATCTGGCGGATCGCTATGGCCTGGAACTGCTGCGGTTCTACGAGCATTACCGTTTTCGCTACTTCGCGAAAAAACTGGCGTTGAAGCAGGTGCAGCCGTTGGCGGCGGATGACAGCTGGACCAACGACTACTACGTCGAGGACGATCTGCGCCAGTTGTCTCGCCTGCGGTTTTCCGGGCGTTAGCCCTTACATATCCGTTGGCTGCCGATGCTGACAAGAGCGGCGATAGTCAGGCGGCGTACAGATTTTGAAATGATTTCCATCTGTAGGAAAAGTCATCAGAGCCTGTACGCTTCAAGGCCTTTTTTCATTCAGGATTTGCATGAACACCCTCTCGGAGCCTCCCAGTTCTTCTAAAAAAACAACGTTCCCTTCGCGCCATTGCGCGGTCTTGACGCACTCGCAGCATCCGGTCTTCCGACTCCCGACTATCGTTGATGGCGCAGCCTTCGAGCTTTCGCGCCGCGCTTTGCCGTGTCCGGCAGCCTGAATTCACTGAAGAGAGACAGAGACAGATTATGGAATGGTTAGCGGATCCCACGGCATGGCTGGGCTTGTTGACACTGATCGTGCTGGAACTGGTATTGGGCATCGACAACCTGGTGTTCATCGCCATCCTGGCGGACAAACTGCCGCCGCATCAGCGCGACCGCGCACGCATCATCGGCTTGAGCCTGGCGCTGATCATGCGCCTGGGCCTGTTGGCGAGTATTTCCTGGTTGGTCACCCTCACGGCACCGTTGTTCGAAGTGTTTGGCAAGAGCTTCTCCGGCCGTGACCTGATCATGCTGTTCGGTGGTGTGTTCCTGTTGTTCAAGGCGACCATGGAATTGCACGAGCGGCTGGAAGGCCATATCGGCGAGCGTTCGACCAACACCGCTTATGCGCTGTTCTGGCCGATCGTGGCTCAGATCGTCGTGCTCGACGCGGTGTTCTCCCTGGACGCGGTGATTACTGCCGTGGGCATGGTCGATGAACTGGCGGTGATGATGATCGCGGTGGTCGTGTCCATTGGTGTGATGATCGTTGCCAGCAAGCCGCTGACCCGCTTCGTCAACGCCCACCCGACGGTGATCATGCTGTGTCTGGGCTTCCTGATGATGATCGGTTTTGCCCTGACCGCTGAAGGCCTGGGTTTCCACATCCCGAAAGGTTATCTGTACGCGGCCATTGGTTTCTCGATCCTGATCGAGATCTTCAACCAAATCGCCCGCGCTCGTCGCAAGCGCTCGATGCAGGGCTTGCGCCCGATGCGCGAGCGCACGGCCCATGCGGTGATGCGTCTGTTGGGTGGTCGCAAACTGGCGGCGGAAGAAGTCGGCGAGGAGATTTCCGACTTGCTGGACAACGGTGAAGCGCCGAGCGCGGAGCTGTTCGACCGTCGCGAGCGGGTGATGATCAGCGGTGTGCTGCAATTGGCCGAGCGACCGATTCGCGCCTTGATGACAGTGCGCGCCGATGTCGATCACATTGATCTGGCGGACGACGCCGAGGCTATTCGCACGCGACTGATGCATTCGTCCTACTCGCGCTTGCCGCTGATTCGTAACGGCGCAGTGGATGAGCCGCTGGGCTTCGTGCACAAGAAGGAATTGCTCAAGGAATATCTGGCCGGCAACGAGCCGAACCTTGAACACCTGGCGCGCAAGACCGTGAACCTGCTGGACAGCTATTCGATCCTCAACGCACTGGAACAAATGCGTGCAGCCTCGACCCACATTGCCTTTGTGGTGAACGAGTTCGGTGACTTTGTGGGTGTGTTGACCATGACCGACATTCTCGAATCGATTGCCGGTGAACTGCCCGATGCCAGTGAAATCGCCGGCCCCGATGTAGTCGAGGAGCAGGGCGGGTTTATCGTCAACGGTGCGCTGAACCTGACCCGCATCCGCGAGCACACCGGTTTTCGCGCTGAGCCGACCGAGGATTACCAGACCCTCGCCGGGCTGGTGATGAGCCTGCTGGATCGCCTGCCGATGAAGGGCGATCGACTGGAACATGAAGGCTGGGGCATGACCGTAATGGCAGTCGAAGAACGTCGCGTGACACGGGTGTTGCTGGTGCGTGAGGCCTGATGGCCTCACTGATGTCAGTTCGAAGGCCTCCAGTACCTGAGTCAGCATCTCGCGATGCTGACCGGTGGAGCAGATGTTGAGTGTGATGTCGGGCCACTGACGCAGTATCCGGGCCAGCGGAGCCATTTTGATGGCCTCCGGGCGAGTGCCGAAAACCATCATGACTTCAAAGGACATTGACCCTTCCTGGACGTAGCATGGCTGCGACCCGAGGGGCCGGCAGCACTCTTCTCTTTCTGAGAAATAAAGAAAAGCAGCCGGATGGGAGCTTGTCCAATCCAGTCTCGAGGCTAGTTCTTACAGATCAATAGCAGCGAAGGTGCAACTGCCTGATGGCGCTTGGATGGCACTTTCAGGAAAGGTTCAACCGTTTTGCGCGGTGGACGGTGCAGAGGGTGCGGAGGGTGTGACGCAGCCAGTTCAGGTCATGGCTCGGTTTGCGTGTTGCAGCGCAGTGCCTGGTTTTGCCGAGGTGTTGGGTGAAGTTGTGACGCAGTGATTCCTCTGTACCGATGCCTTTCAGTTTTTTGACCAGAACGCCTTCCTTGTAGAACAACACGGTCGGTGTGCCCGTGACATCCGGATGTCGAATCGACTTTGCGGTATCGAGCATGAAGATATCCATCCAGGGCCGGAAAGGCTTGGCGATCTCGAGAAAAACGGGGCTGGAAAACACGCAGGCAGCGCAATGCTCATTGAAGAAATACAGGACGACAAGACGCCTGGCTTTCAAGACTTTCCGGTACGTCGGGGGCAACGCTGAATATCGAGTCGGTGTCGTCATTGGAGCCTCCTGATCAATGAGTCTGGAAGGCCTTTGAAGTTAAAGCAGGGCAAAACGGCGGTCTACTGTCAGAAATTACAGGTAGGTCCTGCAAAGGATGATTTCGTCCTACTTTGATGCAAGAGCATTCCCTCAGAAGACTCAGATCCGCGGAGGCCAGGCAGCTGGTATCGTTTTTCAGACATTTATCAAAGGAGCTCCTGATGGGCAGCGATGCAGGTTTGAAAGCAGTTTCCGTAGTACGAATCGATGAGGCACTTATGAATCGCCTTGAGGATCTCGAGCTGATAGCTCTCTGCAAGGAGCGGGAAAATGATCCGACCATAAAAGTTTCGATAGACGACCTTTGAGCTTGGTTCTCGGAGATAAACGCTGCCCCTGAATCGATCACCCGTGCACCGACTGGGAACCTGTTACCCGCATTGTTGTAGCCAACGGTAGCGCACGCTCCGCTCTCTCGCTGTTTCTCTATTTTTCCGTTTTACGTATCTCTTTGATTCCTGTGAATTTTCAAACGGGTGCAGATTCCCCACGAATCCTGTGGCACACTTTCTGCTGTCTATTCCGTAGTAACAAACCGTGTTCCGGTATAGCGGAATAAACAATCCTCTGGAGTGCTTGCCATGCATCGCCGACCTTCCTTGTTCAAAGCATGTGTTTTTGTTCTCGCGGCTTCGTCCGCTGTCATGGGTATGGCCCAGGCGGCCGACAGCAAGCTCGACAGCGTCCTGGCCCGTGGAAAACTGATTGTGGGCACCGGCAGCACCAATGCGCCGTGGCACTTCCAGGGTGCGGACGGCAAGTTGCAGGGTTTTGATATCGACATCGCCCGGATGGTGGCCAAAGGTCTGTTCAATGACCCGAGCAAGGTCGAGTTCGTGGTGCAGTCGTCCGATGCGCGGATTCCCAACCTGCTGACCGACAAAGTCGACATGAGCTGCCAGTTCATCACCGTCACCGCCAGCCGTGCGCAGCAAGTGGCGTTCACCCTCCCGTATTACCGCGAAGGCGTTGGCCTGCTGCTGCCGAACAACAGCAAGTACAAGGAAATCGAAGACCTGCAGGCCGGGGGCGACGGCGTGACCGTGGCCGTGCTGCAGAACGTGTACGCCGAGGAGCTGGTGCATCAGGCGCTGCCCAAGGCCAAGGTCGATCAGTACGACAGCGTCGATCTGATGTATCAGGCGGTGAACTCCGGCCGCGCCGATGCCGCCGCCACCGACCAGTCTTCGGTCAAATACCTGATGGTGCAGAACCCTGGCCGCTACCGCAGCCCGACGTACGCCTGGAGCCCGCAGACCTACGCCTGCGCCGTCAAACGTGGCGATCAGGACTGGCTGAACTTCGTCAACACCGCGCTGCATGAAGCCATGACCGGCGTCGAGTTCCCGACTTATGCCGCCTCGTTCAAGCAATGGTTCGGCGTCGATTTGCCATCGCCTGCCATCGGTTTCCCTGTCGAATTCAAATGATCCCGTGAGAGTGGGGCGCCCTGATGCGCCCCGCTCAAGGTACTGCCGACCATGAACTATCAGTTGAACTTTGCCGCCGTGTGGCGCGATTTCGACACCTTGCTGGCGGGGCTCGGTCTGGGCCTCGAACTGGCGCTGGTGTCGATCGCCATCGGCTGCGTGATCGGCCTGCTGATGGCGTTTGCCTTGCTGTCGAAGCATCGCGCCTTGCGGGTGCTGGCATCGGTGTATGTGACGGTGATCCGTAACACGCCGATTCTGGTGTTGATTCTGTTGATCTACTTTGCGTTGCCAAGCCTGGGGATCCGGCTGGACAAGATCCCGTCGTTCATCATCACCCTGTCGCTGTATGCCGGGGCGTACTTGACCGAAGTGTTCCGCGGCGGTTTGTTGAGCATCCCCAAGGGCCAGCGCGAAGCGGGGCTGGCGATTGGTCTGGGCGAGTGGCAGGTGAAGGCCTACGTCACCGTGCCGGTGATGTTGCGCAACGTGCTGCCGGCGCTTTCGAACAACTTCATTTCGCTGTTCAAGGACACCTCGCTGGCCGCCGCGATCGCGGTGCCGGAGCTGACCTATTACGCGCGCAAGATCAACGTCGAAAGCTACCGGGTGATCGAAACCTGGCTGGTGACCACGGCGTTGTATGTCGCGGCCTGTTACCTCATTGCCATGCTGCTGCGTTACCTCGAGCAGCGTCTGGCAATCCGCCGATAGGAGGCTGCGATGTACGAATCCCCCAGTTGGTTGCATGAGTTGTGGATTGCCCGTGAAGCCTTGTGGCAAGGCTTTCTGACCAGCGTGCAGGTGTCGGCGCTGGCGATTTTGTTCGGCACGGTCATCGGTGTGTTTGCCGGGCTGGTTCTGACTTACGGCAAGTTCTGGATGCGCGCGCCGTTCCGCTTTTATGTCGATCTGATTCGCGGCACGCCGGTGTTCGTGCTGGTGCTGGCGTGCTTTTACATGGCACCGGCGCTCGGTTGGCAGATCAGCGCGTTTCAGGCCGGTGCACTCGGGCTGACGCTGTTTTGCGGCTCCCACGTCGCCGAGATCGTGCGCGGTGCGTTGCAGGCATTGCCACGCGGGCAGATGGAAGCCGGCAAGGCCATCGGCCTGACGTTCTATCAATCCCTCGGTTATGTGCTGTTGCCGCAGGCGCTGCGGCAGATCCTGCCGACCTGGGTCAACTCGTCCACGGAAATCGTCAAGGCTTCGACTTTGCTGTCGGTGATCGGCGTGGCCGAGCTGTTGCTCAGCACCCAGCAGATCATTGCCCGGACGTTCATGACCCTGGAGTTTTATCTGTTCGCCGGTTTTCTGTTCTTCGTCATCAACTACGGCATCGAATTACTCGGCCGGCACATTGAAAAGCGGGTGGCCCTGCCATGACTCAAGCTCAAGTTTCCAACCTCCAGAACGCTCAGCCGCTGCTGGACATCCGTGGCCTGCACAAGCAATACGGCGCGGTCGAAGTGCTCAAGGGTGTCGACCTGAGCATGCAGCGCGGCAACGTGGTGACGCTGATCGGCTCCAGTGGCTCGGGCAAGACCACGCTGCTGCGGTGCGTGAACATGCTCGAGGAATTTCAGGGCGGGCAGATCCTGCTCGACGGCGAATCCATCGGCTATGACGAACTCAACGGCAAACGCGTGCGCCACCCGGAAAAAGTCATTGCCCGTCATCGGGCGATGACCGGCATGGCGTTCCAGCAATTCAACCTGTTCCCGCATCTGACCGCGTTGCAGAACGTCACGCTCGGCCTGCTGAAAGTAAAAAAGATGCACAAGGACGAAGCCGTGGCCCTGGCCGAAAAATGGCTGGAGCGGGTCGGTCTGCTGGAACGGCGCAATCACTTTCCCGGCCAGTTGTCCGGCGGTCAGCAGCAGCGCGTGGCGATTGCCCGGGCGATTGCGATGAACCCGAGCCTGATGCTGTTCGACGAAGTCACCTCGGCCCTAGATCCGGAACTGGTCGGCGAAGTGCTGAACGTGATCAAAGGCCTGGCCGAGGACGGCATGACCATGTTGCTGGTGACCCACGAAATGCGTTTTGCCTTCGAGGTATCGGACAAGATCGTTTTCATGAATCAGGGGCGCATCGAAGAGCAGGGGCCTCCCAAGGAACTGTTCGAGCGTCCTCAATCGCCGCGGCTGGCGGAATTTCTCAAAAGCACGCGGTTCTGACTTTTCACTTTTTCAATCAGGAGAAACACCCATGAGCATTACTCGTTACGGCACCGGCAGCACCGCCGCTGGCGGCCAGCCGCGCCCATTCGCCCGCGCCGTTGAAGCCGATGGCTGGCTGCATGTTTCCGGGCAGGTGCCGGCGGTGGATGGCGAGATCATTGTGGGCGGCATCGTCGAGCAGACGCACCAGACCATGAAGAACCTGATCGCGATTCTCGAAGAGGCCGGTTATGGCCTGGAAGACGTGGTACGCGCTGGCGTGTGGCTGGACGATCCGCGGGATTTCACCAGTTTCAACAAGGTCTTCGGCGAGTACTTCAAGCCCGAACACGCACCGGCCCGGGCCTGTGTGCAGGCAAGCATGATGGTCGACTGCAAGGTCGAGATCGACTGCATTGCGTACAAGAAGAAGGCTTGAGTGATGTGGCGTCGCTGAGGCCGTAGCCCCCTCACCCTAGCCCTCTCCCCCAGGAGAGGGGACTGATCTCTATCGATGCAGATTGTTGTGCCAGACGATGGCATTTGCATCGATACGGTCAGGCTCCCTCTCCCTCCGGGCGGTCCGACGTTTCGGGAGGGCGGGGGGTGAGGGCTGCGATCCAACTGACACAACGCCAAGGGCCAGTTACCATCCCCGGCATCTTTTATGGGAACCACTGAAATGACCGAAGACACCATCAAGCGCCGGGCACGCGGTCTGGACCGGGCGTTCGATATCCTCGATTTTCTCAAGGAAATCGGCCAGCCACTGCGCCCGAACGACATCGCCAACGGCATCGGCAGTCCGAAATCCACGGTCTACGAACTGGTGGCGTCATTGCTCGAGCGGCGGATCCTGGAGCCGGTGGGCAAGGATGGTCACGTCTATCTCGGTCGTCAGCTGTACTTCCTCGGGCAGGCGCATTTGCGACACTTCGACCTCAGTCGCGAGGCCGATCACGCGTTGCAGGAGATCGTCAGCCAGACCCGGGAAACCGCGCAGATGTGCCTGCTTAACGGGCGCAAATACACGGTGGCCCTGATGAAGGAGGGCGAGCGGCATTTCCGCATTTCTTCCGATATCGGCGAAAACGCGCCGATCCCGTGGACCGCCTCGGGACGCCTGCTGCTGGCGCACTTGAGTGACCAGCAGATCAGCGATTTGATCGACCCCGAGGACTTCATCCTGCCGGATGGCGAACGCCTGCCGATGGAGACGTTTCTGGCGGAAATCCGTCAGGCTGGCATCGACGGTTTCTTCTCCTTCGACAGTGTCGCCGACACCTTCACCCATTGCTTCGCCGCCCCGGTCAAAGACCCTCAAGGCGTGGCCATCTGCACCCTGTGCATCGTCGCCCCGCGCGCCGATGCCAAGACCCATTACAACGACTATCGCCGGGTCTTGATCGAGAGCGCCAACAGCCTCGCCCGGCGAATCAACGAATAACCGCGCCTGCCTGCGGGCGCGACTGTGAGGAGTTCGACCATGACGACTGCCAACAACACTGCTGCCGTGGAAAAGGGCGATGCCGCCGTCGGCGCGCAACTGGTGCGTGACATCAGCCTGCCGGCGCTGGTGCTGCACCGTGAAGCGCTGGAACACAACATCCGCTGGATGCAGAAATTCGTCAGCGACAGCGGCGCCGAACTCGCGCCCCATGGCAAGACCAGCATGACCCCGGCGCTGTTTCGTCGTCAGCTCGACGCCGGCGCGTGGGGCATCACCCTGGCCAGCGCCACCCAGACCCGCGCCGCTTACGCCCACGGCGTGCGCCGGGTGTTGATGGCCAACCAATTGGTCGGCACGCCGAACATGGCGTTGATTGCCGACCTGCTGGCGGCGGATTCGGGCTTCGATTTCTATTGCATGGTCGATCACCCGGACAACGTCGCCGATCTGGGCGCTTACTTCGCGTCGCGTGGCGTGCGGTTGAACGTGATGATCGAGTACGGGGTGGTCGGTGGCCGTTGCGGTTGCCGCAGCGAGCAGGAAGTCATCGAACTGGCCAAGGCCATCGGCGCGCAGCCGGCACTGGCCTTGACCGGCATCGAAGGTTACGAAGGCGTGATCCATGGCGATCACGCCGTCACCGGCATCCGTGAATTCGCCGCCTCGCTGGTGCGTCTGGCGGTGCAGTTGCAGGACAGCGGCGCGTTCGCCATCGCCAAGCCGATCATCACCGCGTCGGGTTCGGCCTGGTACGACCTGATTGCCGAATCGTTCGAAGCGCAGAACGCTGGCGGGCGTTTCCTCAGCGTGTTGCGTCCCGGCAGTTACGTGGCGCACGACCATGGCATTTATAAAGAGGCGCAGTGCTGCGTGCTCGATCGTCGCAGTGACCTGCACGAAGGGCTGCGTCCGGCGCTGGAAGTCTGGGCCCACGTGCAGTCGATGCCGGAGCCTGGCTTTGCCGTGATTGCCCTGGGCAAGCGTGACGTGGCGTTCGATGCCGGGATGCCGGTGCCGTTGCTGCGTTACAAGGCCGGTGTGCTGCCGGCGGTGGGCGACGATGTCGGTGCCTGCAAGGTGACGGCGGTGATGGACCAGCACGCGTTCATGACCGTGGCGCCGGGCGTGGAATTGCGCGTCGGCGACATCATTTCCTTTGGCACTTCCCACCCGTGCCTGACCTTCGACAAGTGGCGCGTAGGGCTGCTGGTGGACGAGCAGTTGTCGGTGATCGAAACCATGGAAACCTGCTTCTGATGAACATGCTCAGTGCATTGGGTCCGAACACCCCGCGCATCGCCCTGATCGGCGAATGCATGATCGAACTCCAGCAACGTGCCGATGGCAGTCTGCAACAGAGCTTTGGCGGTGACACGCTGAACACGGCGGTCTATCTGTCCCGCGCCATGGGCGACAAGGCGAACGTCGATTACGTCACGGCGCTGGGTGACGACAGCTTCAGTGACGCGATGTGCCGCAGTTGGGCCGACGAAGGCATTGGTCTGGATCTGGTTCAGCGCTTGCCCGGTCGTCTGCCTGGCCTGTATTGCATCCAGACCGATGCCGCCGGGGAGCGTCGCTTCCTTTACTGGCGCAACGAAGCCGCCGTGCGCGACTGCTTCACCACGCCGGCGGCCGCACCGATTCTGGCGGCGCTGCCGGATTATGACGTGTTGTATTTCAGCGGTATCACGTTGGCGGTACTCGGCACACAGGGCCGTGAAAAACTGATTCAAACCTTGATCGAAGCCCGTCAGCGTGATGCGCGAATCGTGTTTGACAACAACTACCGCCCACGCCTGTGGGCTTCAGTGGAGGAGGCGCGGGCGGCGTATCGCAGCGTGTTGCCCCATGTCGATCTGGCGTTGCTGACGGTGGACGACGAGCAGGCGCTGTTCCATTTCGAGGACTGTGACGCGGTGTTTGAAGCATACGCGCAGATCGGCACGCCGGAAGTGGTGCTCAAACGCGGCGCCGAAGCCTGTCTGATCCGTTGCGACGGGGAGGCTTTCGAAATCCCGGCGCAGAAGGTCGAGAAGGTGGTGGACACCACGGCGGCGGGGGATTCGTTCAGTGCGGCGTATCTGGCGAGTCGTTTGCTTGGGGGTAGCCCGGCGGAAGCGGCGCAGGCCGGCCATCTGCTAGCGAGCCAGGTTATTCAAGTACCCGGAGCTCTGATTCCGAAGTAATCGGTGACCGATTGCCGGGCAATCGGATCGTGAGCAGGCTCGCTCCCACAGTGATTGTGTGTCGTTCACGATTTTTTTGTGGGAGCGGGCCTGCTCGCGATTGGCCCTGAAGCCAAACACTTAATCGCGGTAAAACACCTGCACCAGGTGATAACCGAACTTGCTCTTGATCGGCCCGTGCACCGTGCGCAGCGGCTTTTTGAAGATCACCGCATCGATCGCGCCGACCATCTGTCCCGGCCGCACTTCACCCAGATCGCCGCCGCGCTTGCCGGACGGACAGGTCGAAAACTTCTTCGCCAGCACATCGAACGCTTCACCATTGGCGATGCGTTGTTTGAGTTTTTCAGCCTCTTCGGCGGTCTTCACCAGAATATGGCGGGCTTGGGCTTTCATCGTGCAATACCTGTAGCGGGGTGACGGCGGGGCGCGGATTATGCCTCAAGTCACGGGGTTTGGCTGGTCATCGTGCGGATCTTGCCGGCCAGCTGTTCGATGGAAAACGGTTTGGCGACCATGTCCATACCGTCTTCGAGGAAGCCCTGGCGTTCGGCGGCTTTCTGCGCGTAACCGGTCATGAACAACACTTTGAGCCCGGGACGATGCTGGCGGGCGATCTCAGCCAGTTGCCGGCCGTTCATGCCTGGCAGGCCGACGTCGGTCACCAGCAGGTCAACCCGCAAGTCGGATTCGAGCAATGGCAAGGCACCCTTGGCGTCTTCGGCCTCATGGGCGCGATAACCCAGCTCCTTGAGCAGGTCCATCACCAGCATGCGCACCGCCGGATCGTCCTCGACCACCACCACGGTTTCGCCGGTCGCGGGGGTGGGTGTCTCGCTGACCGTTTCCGCCAATGGCTGCTCAGGTTCCGGCGCGTGGAGGCGCGGCAAGTACAGCCGCACGCAGGTGCCCTGGCCAGGCAGGCTGTCGAGGCTGACGTGTCCACCCGATTGCTGGGCAAAGCCATAAATCATCGATAACCCGAGCCCGGTGCCTTGCCCGATGGGTTTGGTCGTAAAGAACGGATCGAACGCCTTGGAGCGCACCGAAGGCGTCATGCCGGTGCCGTTGTCGCTCACCGCGAGCATCAAGTAGTCACCGGCCTTGACCGGTTCGAGGGTGGTGATGTCGTTGCCGTCGAGGTAGACGTTGGCGGTTTCGATCAACAGCTCGCCGCCGTCGGGCATAGCGTCGCGGGCGTTGATCACCAGGTTGAGCAGGGCGTTTTCCAGTTGGCTGACATCCGTACTGACGGACCAGACATTGTCGGCGAGGCGCAACTTGAGCTCGATCGGATCACCCTTGGTGCGGCGGATCAGGTCTTCCAGCGAACGGATCAGTTCGTTGACGTCGATGGTCTTGCGATCCAGCGACTGGCGCCGGGAGAACGCCAGCAGACGGTGGGTCAGTGCCGCCGCGCGGTTGGCCGAGGACACCGCCGCGTCGGTGAAACGGCCGATCTCATCGGCGCGGCCATTGGCGATGTAGCGCTGCATCAGGTCGAGGCTGCCGATGATGCCGGTCAGCATGTTGTTGAAGTCGTGGGCGATGCCGCCGGTGAGCTGGCCGACCGCTTCCATTTTCTGCGCATGGCGCAGAGCGTCTTCGGCGCGTTCGCGTTCGAACATCTCGTTCTGCAAACGCTGGTTGGCCTGGGCCAGTTGTTCGGTGCGCGCACTCACGCGTTCCTCAAGGGTTTCATTGAGGTTGCGCAGGGCTTCTTCGGTCTTTTTACGTTCGGTCTCGTCGATCACGAAGATGTAGAAACCGTTCACCGCACCGTCCGCGCCGTGGCGCGGCAGGTAGTTCATCAAGGCATGCCGCTGGCTGCCGTCGCGGTGCGGCGTGTACAGGCTGAACGAGCAAGGGCGGCCGGCGAGGGCTTCGGCGATGTACGGCGCCCGCAGGAAATAGGCCTCTTCGCCGATCACCTCACGGATCGTGCGACCGTACAGCTCTTGAGGCGTGAGCCCGTACCAGTCGAGGTACGCGGCGTTGTTCAGGCGAAAGCGTTCTTCGTGGTCGACATAGCTGATCAGGATCGGCATGGCGTTGATGATCAGTTGCAGCTCGGTCTGGCTTTGGCGCAATGCCTGTTCGGTGTGCTTGCGCTCGGTCAGATCCAGCGCGGCGCCGAGAAAACGCATCGGCCGGCCATGATGATCCTTGTAGCAGCGCCCGCGGGCGAACACCCAGCGCAGCTCGCCATTGGCTTGCAGTAACCGGTATTCCTCGGCGTATTCGGTGCCGTGGGTGATGCAGTGCTTGATGCTGCGGGCAATCATCGCGCGGTCTTCGGGGTGCACGCCTTGCAGGTATTCGCTGATCGGCAACTGACCGGCCAGCGCCGGATCGACACCGTGCAACTGGGCGAAATGCGCGTCGGCGATGAAGCGGTCTTCGCCGATGTCCCAATCCCAGGTGCCGACCGCATCGGTGGCTGCCAGCGCCAGTTGCAGGCGCTCTTCGCTTTCGCGCTGGGCCTTGAGACTGTCTTCCGAGCGTTGCTGCAGTTCCAGGGCGATGCGCCGGCGTTCGTTGGTTTCAATGGCGGTGACCAGAATGCCAGCCACTTGCGCGCTTTCATCGCGGATCGGGCTGTAGGTCAAATCCAGCCAGAAGTCGGAATCCTTGCCGTCCCGTTGCAAGGTGAAGCGCCGTTCGCTGTAGGTTCGCACCTGGCCTTGTAGGACTGCGCTGTAAATCGGGTCGGTAAAGTCTCGAAGTTCCGGCCATATCTGGTGTGCCGGCTGTCCGAAAGCGTGCGGATGCTTGCTGCCGGCCAGCAGCGCAAAGCCGTTGTTGTAGATCTGGGTCAACTGCGGACCCCACAACAGCAGCATCGGCATCGGCGAGTGAATCACGATGTCCACCGCGGTGCGCAAGCTCTGTGGCCAGGTGCCGGAAGCGCCCAGCGGGCTGCGGCTCCAGTTGGTGCGGGCAATCAATGCCTGGGCGTCGTTGGTGTTCGGTACAGCGTTCATCACATCAATCCTGAGCATCGGTCGGTGAGGCGGCGTCTACTATCCTAGTGCGGTAGACGCTGTAAGGCCCGTTGCGTCACGACGACGGGCCTTGCGATTCATTGAAAGCTTCACGGGTGTTTCTTGCCATGGAAATCGACGCACTGCTCAAACTGCTGGCGAGCCGTCACGGTTCGGATCTGTTTCTTTCCACCGGTGCACCACCCAGTGCGCGGTTCGACGGGGTACTGACGCCCTTGAGCGACCAGCCCTTCAAACCCGGCGAGGTGAGCAGTGTCGCCGCCTCCCTGATGGACGCCGAGCAGCGCCGTGAGTTCGACCGGGATCTGGAAATGAACCTGGCGATTTCTCGAACGGGTATCGGCCGCTTCCGGGTCAATATTTTCAAACAACGCAACGACGTGTCGATTGTTATCCGTAACGTCAAACTCGACATTCCGCGATTCGAAGACCTCAAATTACCGCCAGTGCTGCTCGAAACGGTGATGCTCAAGCAGGGGTTGATTCTGTTCGTGGGCGCTACCGACTCCGGCAAGTCTACCTCCCTGGCGGCGCTGATCGATCATCGCAATCGCCACAGCAGCGGGCACATCATCACCATTGAGGATCCGGTGGAGTATATCCATCGACACAAGAAGTCGATCATCAATCAGCGCGAAGTCGGGGTCGACACACGTAGCTTTCATGCGGCGCTCAAGAACACCTTGCGCCAGGCTCCGGACGTGGTGCTGATCGGCGAGATCCGCGACCGCGAGACCATGGAGCATGCATTGGCGTTCGCCGAAACCGGGCATCTGGTTCTCTCCACATTGCATGCTGTCAACGCCAGTCAGGCGCTGGATCGAGCCGTCAATTTATTTCCCGAGGAGCGGCGTCCTCAACTGATGCACGCCTTGGGCAACAACCTCAAGGCTCTCGTGTCCCAGCGTCTGGTACGAACCGTCGATGGGCAGCGGCGCGCGGCCGTGGAAGTGATGCTGGGATCGCCGACGATTGCCGACCTGATCAAGAACAACCAGTTGGACGATCTGAAAGTCATCATGGAAAAGTCCGGGGAACTTGGTATGCGCACCTTTGACAGCGCCCTGCATCAACTAGTGATTGAAGGTGCAATCAGTGAAGACGAAGCATTGAGAAATGCTGACTCAGTCAATAACTTGCGTCTTTCACTGAAGTTAAATGAGCAAAATGTACGTGCCGACAAAACTTCTTCGGAAAGTTGGGGGCTGCTTGATGAATAGTAAGCAACTGTAAAAAATGTTTTTCCGCAAGGCCTGGCAATTTTGAAGAGTAAAAGGCGTTGTGCTGGTTTTGTTATTGTTTTTTTGAAGTTTGCATACTTTTGAATGGTTCTGAAAAATTAGCTGACATCGTAAGGATCGATTTTAAACAGTATTTGCTTGAGTCTGTTTAAAGGTTATTTGCCTGTTCTTTTGTCAGATATTTTTTGAGGATTATTTGTGAGAATTCAATCGAATGCGTCTGCTGTCTCGACGACAGAGGCGGATGTAAAACGTTTGGCAGCTGATCGTGAAGAAACACTATTGGTTGTAGAACGACTGAATAAGAATGTCGGCAAGTATGGCGAGACCGATGATGTTCAGCTGGATCTGTCAGGCAGTTTTTTTAACATGGTCAAGGGCTCGTCAATTTACAATCTGCATGCACCGCTGGCTGGCCGCATCGAGGAACTGCAGGAGCGTGCATTCATACAGGACGTTATCAATGCACTTGCTATCGAAACCTATAGCCACGCCGCCTTGACGGAAGAGGGTGAACTGCTGATTTTTTCCAAAGGTAAGGTGCTGCCCCCGTTGCCGCTGTACGCCACCCTCGACCAAGACCGCAGTGACTTGGACTTGTTGGCGCGGTGCGCGGCGCAGACAGGTGGAGTGATCTGGGACACCAATGAAGGGTCGCTGGAACAATGGCTGAGATTCTATGAGTTCGATATTCCTGCCACTGTGGGCGATTGCAAAAAGCTTATCGAGCATCTAAGCCTTGAAGCATTTGATCCTTGGTTTGGGAATTATTGGGGGCAGATCAGTGGCGAAGATGAGATGTCCGTCGTTCTGACAGATGCAGAAAAAAGTCGTATCAAGGCTTTTACAGCTACTTTATTAACCCATGATGTCCGATTGCTGGACAAGGTATACAAGGGCGCCGCAAGCGCGTTGGCAGGAGCCAATGCCGATAATGGATGGTTGATAGAGGGGATTTTGTTTCACGAGGACACTCAACTTCTGGCGAAAAAATATATCCAGGCACTGGATTGGTATGGCGCCGATGACACCGACTCCATGGCGCCGGAAGAACTGGGTCAATTGATGTTGAGCGCCATTATTATCGATCTAGACTCAACAGAAGGCTCTGCCAACAGAAACGTTATTTGTGGGTATGATCTTTATCAGCCAGCTAATTGCGATTTGCATCCTTATGCAGTCTTCAAACACTTCGAAAATCATTTGATTGCTACAAAAAAAGTGTCCCGGGAAGCCGGCGCTCTGGCCGCCCATATCATGCTCGGTGAACAGGCACCGGAATTTCTGGTGCAAGGCATCAGTGAAGATATGCTGGTCGGTTCTGTTGGCTGGATCAGCTTTTGCAGTGCGGTGGCGACCCTCGAGCTGAAAACCAAAGGGCTGGCCCGTGTAATGAATGCCAGCAAAATCCAAGTGTTTGGCAATATGGAACCGCCGAGCAAATCCTTGCGTGATCTACGAGCCATTGCGGTCATTGACCCGGTGCTCGATTGGGGGCTTATCAACGGCATCATCACTCATGACGCCTTGGCTGCGGACCCTCAGAGCGCATCGAATGTGGTGTTTGGCCATTATGAAACGCATATGAAACTGTTAGCCCGGACAGCCGAGGTGCTGGCCAGACCATTGCCTGACAAAATGACCTGCGCATTGCAAGAGTTGAAAAGAGCCCTTCCGGGATGCGATTTCCTGGAGAAGGACGTTCTTTTTGAACAGCGAGTGCGTGATGCGGGCGAGGTGCCTGCACCATCGTTCGCGTTGGACATACGGCCTGTACTGGATAAAGTGACCAAACCCGATCCGAAAGCCAGATCAATGGTCGAAATTCATGCCTCGGGAGAACTTACGAGCCGGCAGTGGGACCTGATGAATCAACCCAGCATCTTCAGACAGTTCGGCGCGCCGATATACGCGTTGGCGCCGATCAAGCCCTTTGTAATCAAGGAAGTTTCGCGGTGGTATGACAACCTGAAAGGTGCAATGACCACCACGTTGAAGCTGGCCATTTCCAGAATGCCTTCGGCGGATCGTCGGGTATTTCTGAACGGTGATGTCAGTTTCTTCACCCTGCGACCGTCCGTAGGTGTTTATCACACGCCGCCGGTGTCCACACAGAATGGCTTGACGGGCGCCGCGTCAGTTTCCAGGACGGTGCTGTCGGAGACTCAGCAGGCTCGAGATGAAGCGACCGGCCGTTATGGCTTTGTCATGTGTGCCTTGAAGGGTGGCAATGAACTGCTCTGCTATGAAGTATTCACCTTGCAGGGTGTGTGTCGCAAAAATGAACGACTGGCTGAACTGGTCCGCCTTTGCGGTGCCATGAACAAGGCTTCGCGTCTGGACTATGACGGGAATCTGAAAGCGTACGTGCCGGCAGCAGCGGTACTGACGTTGCCGACGGACCTGGGGTGTTTCACCGAAGGGCGCAGAAGCGCCAGTGCCAACGACAGTCGCGGTGTCATCGACAAACTGGGAACGCTGCGCAAAATAAATCGTTCGGCCGAATACAACGGTACTGCCTATCAAAGTTTTGACGACGTTCAATTAACGGCGCTGGCAGCCTTTATCGTCGATCATCATCCGCCAGCGACCTACAAGGATGTCGAATCCGTCGCATTGCTGCCGACGCCGCTGGAAGAAGAAAGGCAACGTCTGGAGAAACTCGGGGAGTACGTTCTGAATCTGGTAGTGCCTTTCAGAAGCTGTATCGCCGATCTGACCTCCGGTGACAAGGATCGTATTGGCAGTGGTGTGTTTGGTTGCGTCATGGATGCTATCGGACTGCTCGGAACCGCTGTTGGCGTCGCCAGCAAAGTGATGAGCGTGATCGCGCGTTCGGTGTCGACTACGGCTAAGGTTGCCAGTCTGGCCAGGTTCGCCTTGAGCACGACGATTTCGGTCTTCAATCCACTCGATGGCTTTGGCGCGATGGCCAGAACCGGCGGCAAACTACTGGCACGAGGCGGTGCGCGGCTTGTTCGAAATGGTGTGAAGACTCTCTCGTCCGCCAGGTTCCAGTTGCGTCGAATTGTGGGCCATGCAGCGTCTGTCGATCTGTCGCAGGTGAATGATTTCGCAAGACTGTGCCAGGGTAGCTGGCGGCCATCGGCTAAGACGGCTCAAGCACTGACTGTCCGGTCGCTCAACCAAGGTGCTCACTGGTACGCAATCAGCCAATCAGGACGTGCATGGGGGCCGAAGCTGAGTGATTTCACCTTTGCTCATGCGTTGCGACCCTATCAGTCTTTCCGAAAACTGCCGGATGTCTATATCGGCCAAATCATCGGCAGAGCCTTGCCCAGGGCGTCCAGCAAGGTCGATGGAGCCTTGAGGTCTCTAGTCAATAATGTCGATCAGCTCAAGACTGACCTGGTAGCCGGTTTGCTGTTTGGCAGCAGTGCCAGGGGGCGAGACAACATGCTGACGTATCTCAAGTTAATCAAAACCGACTTCGACGGCTTTTCGTTCGGCAACTGCCTTCTGGAAGCGGTTCAGGAGGATGGCCGAACGATGCTTATCGACTCCGCGCTTTACCTTGCGTGGAGGCGAGCGGGCAAGCCAGCCTCCGAGACGCATCGGTTTATGAAGGTGTACGGAGAAAATCTGCAGGATCATTTCCACAATGCACATCTGAGTACCAACGTCATTGCCGATGACCTGATTCATGAAGTCTTTAAAGTCGATCCGAAATTCCGACAGCTTGCAATTGCCCCCATGAAGCCGGCAATCGAGGCCGAGCATTATAAGTTGGACGTCGCACCGTTGATTAATCTGGCGCGGGGTCACGCGCGCGTCCCGACGAGTATCCAGGCCGATGCCGGTGTGGATGCGAGCCGGGGCAGTTTCAAAGCATCGACCGGCGAAGGCGCGTCGGGAAAATACGACAAGAGTCGCGCCCTGGAGAATGCCGATACCTACGCCGTGATGACCCTGTTGTTGGATCAGGCGTCGGGTGAGTACAACTGGCGATTCCGTCGCAACCTTGAAACCCTGCAGAGCGCCGTGACGGCCAGCAACGGCGAGCAGATTGAAGGAGAAGTCCTGCTGGCGTTCGACCTTTGATCGCTGGGGCATCCACTCAGAGGATGCCCCATTTCACTGACCAGTCAGTTCTGGTCGATCCCGAAACTGCTCCAATGCTTCGGGGTTGGCCAGGGCATCGGTGTTTTTCACGGGCTCACCGTGCACGACATTGCGAACTGCCAGTTCAACCACTTTGCCGCTGATCGTGCGTGGAATGTCGGTGACTGCAACGATCTTTGCCGGCACATGCCGCGGCGTGGTGTTGGCGCGGATCACCTGGCGGATCTGCTGTTGCAGCGCCTCATCCAGCGCTACGCCTTCCTTGAGACGCACGAACAGCACCACGCGCACGTCGTCCTGCCACTGCTGGCCGATGGCGACGCTGTCCAGCACTTGCGGGACTTTCTCCACCTGGCGGTAGATTTCTGCCGTGCCGATACGCACGCCACCAGGGTTGAGCACGGCGTCGGAGCGGCCGTGAATCAGCATCCCGCCGTGAGGCAGTTGTTCGGCGTAGTCACCCTGGGCCCAGACGCCGGGGAACTGACTGAAATAGGATTTGCGCAGCTTCTCGCCATCGGGGTCGTTCCAGAGTCCGATGGGCATCGCCGGGAATGGTCGCGTGCACACCAGCTCACCCTTTTCGCCAATCACCGGTTGCCCGGCGTCGTTCCACACTTCCACCGCCATGGCCAGACTCTTGCCCATGATCTCGCCCCGGCGGACCGCTGACATCGGGTTACCGTTGACGAAGCAGGACACGATGTCCGTACCGCCGGACATCGAGGACAGGCAAACGTCTGATTTGAAGTCGCGATAGACGAAGTCATAACTCTGCGGCGACAGTGCGGAGCCGGTGCAGAGCAGGGTTTTCATGCGGCTGAAGTCATGGCTTTCACGCGGTTTGATGCCGCTGCTTTCCAGTGTGGCGAGGAATTTCGGGCTGGTGCCGAACACGCTGACCTGCTCGTCGTCCAGCAACTCCAGCAATCGCTCGTTGTCCGGATAAAACGGTGAACCGTCATAAAGCACCACCGCGCTGCCGACCGCCAGTGCCGAGACCAGCCAGTTCCACATCATCCAGCCGCAGGTGGTGTAGTAGAACAAACGGTCGCCTGGGCCCAGGTCGACATGCAGCCCGTGCTCCTTGACGTGTTGCAGCAGCACGCCGCCGGTGCTGTGCACGATGCATTTCGGCACGCCGGTGGTGCCGCTGGAATACAGCACGTACAGCGGATGGTCGAACGTCACCGGGACGAAGTGCGGCTCATCGCCGGGGTCATAGAAGTCGTCCCACAGCGTGACGTTGGCGGGCGTGCGGTAATCCGTGGCATGGGCGTGAGGTCGTGCGTAGGGCACGATGATCAGCTGTTGCAGGGATGGCAGCTGTTCGAGGATTTCGTTGATCTTGACGGTCTGGTCGATCTCTTTGCCGGCGTAACGGTAACCGGCACAGGTGATGAGTACTTTCGGTTCGATCTGGCCAAACCGGTCGATCACGCCGTGGGTGCCGAAGTCCGGCGACGAGCAAGACCAGATCGCCCCCAGGCTGGTGGTCGCGAGCATCGCCACCAGGGTTTGCCAGGTGTTGGGCATGCAGGCTGCAACACGGTCGCCGAGCACGACGCCGGCCGCTTGCAGACTGGCCTGGAACCCGGCGACTTGCTGGGCCAGTTCGGTCCAGGTCAGCAGTTCTCGCTGGCCGTTTTCCCCGATAGCGATCACAGCGATGGCATCGTCGCGCCGACTCAGCAGATGCTCGGCGAAATTCAACGTGGCGCCGGGAAACCATTCGGCCCCCGGCATTTTCATGCCTCCACGCAGAACAGCGTCGGGCTGGGTGTGAAAACTGATGTCGGAGAAATCCACGATCGCCTGCCAGAACGCTTCGCGCTGGTCGATGGACCATTGGTGCAGGGCCGGGTAGTCGTCGAGCTTCAGGTGGTGGCGCTGATTGATGAAGCGCCGAAAGCCGTCCATGCGGGACCGGGCAATGCGTTTGGCATCGGGCTGCCAGAGAATGTCGGACATGGTTTGCCTCTTTTTTTTGTTGTTCACATGACCTGTGGGAGCCAGCCTGCTGGCGATTGAGATCGGTCAGTCAAATGATGATCCGCTATCGCCAGCAGGCTGGCTCCCACAAGGGCAGGGCTTACTGCGCCAGCCACCCGCCATCGATGTTCCACGCTGCGCCACGCACCTGGCTGCCGGCCTCGCTGCACAGGAACAGCACCAGTTCGCCCAGATGCGCCGGGGTGACGAACTCCAGCGACGGCTGCTTTTCGGCCAGCAGATCGTGCTGCGCCTGCTGCGGGTCGACACCTTTGGCCGCGCGATCGTCGATCTGCTTCTGCACCAGCGGCGTCAGCACCCAACCCGGGCAGATGGCGTTGCAAGTGACGTTGCTGGCGGCGGTTTCCAGGCCGACCACCTTGGTCAGGCCGATCACGCCATGCTTGGCCGCTACATACGCGGCCTTGCCGGTGGACCCGACCAGACCGTGCACCGAGGCGATGTTGACGATCCGTCCCCAACCCTTGGCGCGCATGCCCGGCAGACTGAGGCGGGTGCTGTGAAACACCGACGACAGGTTGATGGCGATGATCGAATCCCAGCGCTCCACCGGAAACTCTTCCACCGCCGCGACGTGCTGGATACCGGCGTTATTGACCAGAATGTCCACGCCGCCGAATTCGCGCTCGGCGTAGGCGATCATGTCGGCGATCTGCGCAGGGTCGCTGACGTCTGCCGGGTGATGGCCGACCTTGCCGCCGAACTGTTCGACTTCGGCGATCACCTTCGACGCGTCGCCAAAACCGTTGAGGATCAGATTGGCGCCAGCCTTGGCCAGCGTCAGGGCAATGCCCAGCCCGATGCCGCTGGTGGAGCCGGTAACCAGTGCGGTCTTGCCAGAAAGAGTCGTCATCAATACCTCACACAATGCCAGTGGCGTAGAAAGTGCCGATCACCACGAAAACCGCCAGGGTCTTGATCAGCGTAATACAGAAAATGTCCTTGTAGGCCTCACGGTGAGTCAGGCCGGTGACGGCGAGCAGGGTGATCACGGCGCCGTTGTGCGGCAGGGTGTCCATGCCGCCGCTGGCCATCGCGGCCACCCGGTGCAGCACTTCCAGCGGAATGTTGGCGGCGTGGGCAGCGCTGATGAATTGTTCGGACATCGCTGCCAGCGCGATGCTCATGCCGCCCGAAGCGGAACCGGTGATACCGGCCAGCAGGGTCACGGTGATCGCTTCGTTGACCAGCGGATTGGGAATGCTCTTGAGCCAGTCGGCCAGCACCAGAAAACCCGGCAACGAGGCGATGACGGCGCCGAAACCGTATTCAGAGGCGGTGTTCATTGCCGCCAGCAACGCACCGCTGACTGCACTTTTGCTGCCTTCGGCGAGTTTGCTGCGAATCGCCTGAAAGCCGAACGCCAGCACCATCAGGATGCCGACCAACAGGGCTGCCTGCACCGCCCAGATCGCCGTGAGTTTGGCGATCTCGGTGGTGACCGGCGCGGTCATGCCAGGCAGCGCGAGGCTGTGGGTCTTGCCGTACCACTGCGGAATCCATTGGGTGAACAGCAGGTTCATGATGCCCACCGCCAGCAGTGGCGAAAGAGCGATCCACGGGTTTGGCAGTTTCAGGTCTTCGGCGGTTTCCGGTTCGTTGCGCAGTTCGGTGCCGTAGCCTTCACCGGCACGCTGCGCCTTGTTGCGTTGACGTTGCAGGAACAGCATGCCGGCGCAGAACACGAAAATCGTGCCGATCACACCCAGCCACGGCGCCGCCCACGCGGTGGTGTTGAAGAAGGTGCTGGGGATGATGTTCTGGATCTGCGGCGTGCCGGGCAGGGCGTCCATGGTGAAGGAGAACGCGCCGAGGGCGATGGTTGCCGGGATCAGGCGCTTGGGGATGTTGCTCTGGCGGAACATTTCCGCTGCGAACGGGTAGACCGCGAACACCACGACGAACAGCGAAACGCCGCCGTAGGTGAGCAGGGCGCAGACCAGCACGATCACCAGCATCGCCTGGCGTGTGCCGAGCAGACGAATCGCTGCGGCAACAATCGAGCGGGAAAACCCCGACAGTTCGATCAGCTTGCCGAACACCGCGCCGAGCAGGAACACGGGAAAGTAGAGTTTGATGAAGCCGACCATCTTCTCCATGAACACCCCGGTGAAAGCAGGGGCGACGGCAGACGGGTCGGTGAGCAGGACGGCGCCGAGGGCGGCGATCGGGGCAAAAAGGATAACGCTGTAGCCACGGTAGGCCGCGAGCATCAGCAGCGCGAGGGCTGCCAAGGCGATGATCACACTCATGGTGTGCTCCTTCGATTGTTATTTTTGTGGGTGGAACGGGTGTGGGGAGGGCTGTAGCGAGATCTGTGCCAGATGGTTAAGTTGTTGAAATAAAAGGAATTAATTTGATTTTTGGTGGTGGCCTTCTAGATTTTGTCTCTGTTTTGAGACTTCTATGGCTGTGAGGACGCTTTCGCGGGCAAGCCCGCTCCCACAGTTGAGCGCATTCCCCTGTGTGAGCGGGCTTGCCCGCGAAGCTTTTGATTTTGTCTCTTTATTGGGATTTGAGTCTCTTTACTGAGACTCGGCGATCCCCAGCGCAATCATTTTCTTGTAAAGCGTCGAACGGCCCAGTCCCAACCGCTCAGCCGCCTCAATCACCTTGCCCCCGCATTGCGCGAGGGTGGATTGAATCAACTGCCGGTCAAACCGCTCGCGGGCCTGACTGTAGGTCTCGTTTATTGTTGGCTCTGACACAGGCGCCAGTGTTCGCTCAACCGGTGTAAACGTGCCAATCGCCGCCCGAATGTCATCCGCCGTCAGCATCAGGTCATCACTGAGCAGCGCCGCTCGCTCCAGCACGTTGCGCAATTCGCGGATATTCCCCGGCCAGGCGTGCTGACCCAGTAGCTCAAGCGCTTCACGGTTGAGTTCGTGCTGACTGCGCAGCTCTTCAAGAATCGCCTCACTGAGCGCCGGCAGATCATCCAGCCGCTCCCTCAGCGGCGGTACCTGAATCGGAAGCACGTTGAGCCGGTAATACAAATCCGCGCGGAAATCGCCACGCTTGATTGCCGCTTCCAGATCCGTCGAGGTCGCGGCGATCACCCGAACATCGCTCTGGATCACGTCGTTGGAGCCTACAGGCTCGAATTCCTTTTCCTGCAACACCCGCAATAATTTGCTTTGCAGCGGCAGCGGCATGTCGCCGATCTCGTCGAGAAACAGCGTCCCGCCCTGGGCAATCTGCAACTTGCCGGTGCGGCCCTTGCGGTCGGCGCCGGTGAAGGCGCCGGGCGCGGTGCCGAAGAACTCGGCCTCGAGCAGCGCTTCGGGAATCGCCGCGCTGTTGATGCTGACGAACGCCTTGTGCGCCCGTGGCGAAGCACCGTGGATGGCCTGTGCCAGCAACTCCTTGCCGCTGCCCGTCTCGCCCAGCAACAGAACCGGCGACTCGGCACTGGCGCTGCGACGGGCACGGCGCTTGACTTCCAGACTGGCAGCGCTGGTGCCGATGAAGTGTGCGAAGTTGTATTTGGTCTGCCGGGCGCGCAGCAGCGAGCGGGTCGAGGCCAGTTCTTCCTGCATGCTCAGGTAGCGCTTGAGCATCGGCGACAGCGTGCGCAGTTCGTCGAACAGGGCAAAACCGATGGCGCCGATCACCGCGCCGGCGTCGTCATGGATCGGCAGGCGCATCACCACCAGCGGTTCTTTCGGGGTGTCCTGCATGTCCAGCAGAATCGGCCGCCCGGTGCGTACCACCTCGCGCAGCAGGCTGCCGGGGATCACGCTTTCGCAGGGTTTACCGATGGCCCCGGCGGCGGAGTCGAGACCGAAGCGCCGGGCGTAGCGCTCGTTCATCCAGACGATGTTCGCATCACGGTCGACAATCACCGTGCCTTCACTGGATTGCTCGATGATCTCGAACAACGAACGGATCGCCAGCGTGCGGACCCGTTGGTAATCCTTGAGGCTTTCGGTGGTGTTCATGGCGGCGTCCATTGGCGGAAGTCAGGTGGCGCGATTATGCCTATCCCGGATGCGCCGCCGCCAACAGCTCTTTGGTATAGGGATGCTGCGGTGAGTCGAACACGTCATGGCTGGCGCCGCTTTCGACCACTTTGCCGTCCTTGATCACGATCATGTCGTGGGCCAGCGCCCGCACCACAGCCAGGTCATGACTGATGAACAAATAGGTCAGGCCGTGTTTTTCCTGAAGCTGGCGGAGCAGGGCGACCACCTGTTTCTGCACGGTACGATCCAGTGCCGACGTCGGCTCGTCGAGCAGGATCAGCGCTGGTTTGAGCACCAGCGCCCGGGCGATGGCAATGCGCTGACGCTGGCCACCGGAGAACTCATGGGGATAGCGATGGCGGCTTTCAGGGTCGAGCCCGACTTCCTTGAGCACGCGGATCACCTGATCGTCGCACTCGTCGGCGGTGGACTGGCAATGCACTTCCAGCCCTTCGCTGATGATCTGTGCCACCGACATGCGCGGGCTGAGGCTGCCGAACGGATCCTGAAACACCACCTGCATCTGCCGGCGCCACGGTCGCATCTGCTTCTGGTCGAGACCGTCGAGTGCCGTGCCCTGGAAGCGAATGCTGCCCTTGGAGTCGAGCAGCCGCAGGATCGCCTGACCGAGGGTCGACTTGCCCGAACCGGACTCGCCGACGATGCCCAGCGTCTTGCCACGCTGGATGTTCAGGCTGATGCCGTCCACCGCGCGCAGGTATTGCTTGCGCTGGAACAACCCGCCGCCGACCGTGAAATCCACCCTCAGGTTATCGACTTCGAGCACGTTTTCGCGTTCGTCCCGCGGGAGCGCTTCGCCTTCCGGTTCGGCGTTGAGCAACACGCAGCTGTAAGGGTGTTTCGGTTCGGTGAACAGGGTTTCGCACGGCGCCTGCTCGACGATTTCCCCGGCCTTCATCACGCACACCCGTTGGGCGATGCTGCGCACCAGATTGAGGTCGTGGCTGATCAGCAGCAGCGACATGCCAAGGCGCCGTTGCAGGGACTTGAGCAGCACCAGGATCTTGCGTTGCACGGTCACATCGAGGGCTGTGGTCGGTTCGTCGGCGATCAGCAGTTCGGGTTCGCAGGCCAGGGCCATCGCGATCATCACCCGTTGGCGCTGGCCGCCGGACAGTTGATGCGGATAAGCCTTCAGCCGTTCTTTCGGCTTCTGGATGCCCACCAGTTCCAGCAGTTCGAGGATCCGTGCCTGAGCCTCTTTGCCGCCGAGGCCACGGTGCAGCAACAGGGTCTCGCCAATCTGCTTTTCAATCGTGTGCAACGGATTGAGCGAGGTCATCGGCTCCTGGAAAATCATGGCGATGCGGTTGCCCCGCAGGTCGCGCAGGGTCTTGGGATCAGCGCCGACCAGTTCCTGGCCACGATAACGGATGCTGCCGGTGGTCCGAGCATCGCATTCGGGGAGCAGTTGCAGGATCGAATGGGCCGTCACAGATTTCCCCGAGCCCGACTCGCCGACCAGTGCCAGGCACTCGCCGGGGCGGATGTCCAGGCACAGGTTCCGCACCACGGTCTGGCCGTGGAAGGCGACGCTGAGGTCACGGATTTCGATCAGGTTGTCAGTCATATCAAGGATCCGTTCATGAGCGCGGGTCAAAGGCATCGCGCAACGCTTCGCCGATGAATACCAACAGGGAAAGAATCAGCGCCAGGGTGAAAAACGCGGTCAACCCGAGCCACGGCGCCTGCAGGTTCTGCTTGCCCTGACCGATCAACTCACCCAGAGACGCGCTGCCGGCAGGCATGCCGAAGCCGAGGAAGTCCAGCGCGGTCAGGGTCGAAATCGCCCCGGTCAGAATGAACGGCAGGTAGCTCAGGGTCGCGTTCATTGCGTTGGGCAGGATGTGCCGGACAATCACTTTGCGATCGCTCAAGCCCAGGGCCCGGGCAGCCTTGACGTACTCAAGGTTGCGTCCGCGCAGAAACTCGGCGCGGACCACGTCCACCAGCGCCAGCCAGGAAAACAGCGCCATGATCCCCAGCAGCCACCAGAAGTTCGGCTCGACGAATCCCGAGAGGATGATCAGCAGGTACAGCACCGGCAACCCCGACCAGACCTCCAGCAATCGCTGGCCGAGCAGATCGACCCAGCCGCCGTAATAGCCCTGCAGGGCGCCGGCCGCGATGCCGATCAGGGCGCTGACGAAGGTCAGCATCAGGGCGAACAGGATCGACACCCGCGCGCCGAAGATCACCCGCGCCAGGACGTCGCGCGCCTGATCGTCGGTGCCCAGCCAGTTGACCGAAGTCGGCGGGCTCGGCGCCGGTTTGTTGAGGTCGTAGTTCGGGGTGTCGTCACTGAACGGAATTGGCGGAAACAGCAGCCAGCCACCGTCCTTGCGGATCAGCTTCTGCACGTAATCGCTGCGGTAGTCGGCCTGGAACGGCAGTTGTCCGCCGAACTCCTGTTCGGTGTGGCGTTTGAACACCGGGAAGTACCACTGGCCCTGATAACTGACGACCAATGGCTTGTCGTTGGCGATCAGTTCGCCGCCGAGACTAAGCAGAAACAGGCCGATAAACAGCCACAGCGACCACCAGCCCCGGCGGTTTTTCTTGAAGCGTTCGAAGCGGCGACGGCCCAGAGGCGAGAGCTTGAACATCAGGCATTCCTCGCGGCGAAGTCGATGCGCGGGTCGACCAGCGTGTAGCACAGGTCGCCGATCAGTTTTATCAGCAGGCCGAACAGGGTGAAGATGAACAGCGAGCCGAACACCACCGGATAATCACGGGACACGGCCGCTTCGTAACTCATGCGCCCCAGACCGTCGAGGGAGAAGATCACTTCGATCAGCAACGAACCGGCGAAGAACACGCTGATGAACGCCTGGGGAATACCCGACACCACCAGCAGCATCGCGTTGCGAAACACATGCCCATAGAGCACCCGGTTTTCGCTCAGGCCTTTGGCGCGCGCGGTCACCACGTATTGGCGGGTGATTTCATTGAGGAACGAGTTCTTGGTGAGGATGGTGAGGGTGGCGAAACCGCCGATCACCAGTGCCGTGACGGGCAATACCAGGTGCCAGAAGTAGTCGGTGATCTTGCCCAGCGTTGACAGGGATTCGAAGTTGTCGGACACCAAGCCGCGCACCGGGAACCAGTTCAGTGAGGTGCCGCCGGCGAACACCACGATCAGGAACATCGCGAACAGGAATGCCGGCATGGCGTAGCCGATGATGATCGCCGTGCTGCTCCAGATATCGAAATGGCTGCCGTGGTGCACGGCTTTGCGGATGCCCAGCGGGATCGACACCAGATAAGTGATCAGCGTCGCCCACAGGCCGAGGGAAATGGTCACCGGCATTTTCTGCAGGATCAGGTCGGTGACCGTGGCGCCACGGAAGAAGCTCTTGCCGAAATCCAGCTGCGCGTAGTTCTTGAGCATCAGCCACAGGCGTTCATGGGCCGGTTTGTCGAAGCCGTACTGTTTTTCGATGTCCTTGATCAGTTGCGGATCGAGGCCGCGACTGGCGCGGGACGTGCCGCTCATGGTCTCGCTCGCCCCGCCGCCGACGCTGGCGCCGCCAATGCCTTGCAAGTGGGCGATGGCTTGTTCAACCGGACCACCTGGCGCGGCCTGGATGATCACGAAATTGACCAGCAGAATAATCACCAGCGTCGGAATGATCAGCAGCAGGCGCCGCAGTATGTAAGCCCACATCAGTGCGGCCCTCCGGGTCTGCCACGGCTGATTTTCTCGGCCGTCATCTGCTGGTTTGTCAGCGGCGTGCTGCTGATTTCCCACCAGCTCTCGATCGCTTCGTCATTGCTCGCCTGCACGGTGGGAATGCCGAAACGGTTCCACCACACGGTGGACGTGCCCGGCGGGTAGTAGTTGGGAATCCAGTAGTAGTTCCATTGCAGAACCCGATCCAGTGCATGGGCGTAACGCAGCATATCGGCCTGGGTCGAAGCGCGGATCAGGCCGTTGATCAAGGTGTCGACCGCCGGGTTCTTCAGCACCATGTAATTGTTGGCACCGGGGTCGTTGGCCGATGCCGAACCGAAGTAGTTCAACAGTTCGCCGCCGGGGGAGGTGGTGACCGGGTAACCAGTGACAATCATGTCGTAGTCGCGGCTCATCAGACGGTTGACGTATTGCGAGGAGTCGATGCGACGGATGTCGAGGTTGATGCCGATCTGTTTAAGTGTGCGCTTGTACGGCAGCAGCAGACGGTCCATGCCGTTCTGGCTGACCAGGAACGTAAAACTCAACGGCTCGCCCCGGTCGTTGATCAACTGGTCGCCATCGGGTTTCCAGCCGGCCTGTTCCAGCAGCTCCAACGCTTGCAGTTGTTTGTCGCGGATAAGGCCGCTGCCATCGGTTTTCGGCGCTTCGAAAACCTGGGTAAACACTTCGTCGGGAATCTGTCCGCGCAAGGGTTCCAGAATCTTCAGCTCGGCGGCATCCGGCAGCTGGCGCGCGGCCAGGTCGGTGTTGGAGAAGTAACTCTGCTGGCGAATGTACATGTTGCGCATCATCTGCCGGTTGCTCCATTCGAAATCCCAGAGCATGGCCAAGGCCTGTCGAACGCGGCGATCCTGGAACATCGGCTTTTGCAGGTTGAACACGAAACCCTGGGCCGACTGCGGTGCCTCGGTGGCCAGATGAGCCTTTTGCAGGCGACCGTCGCTCAGGGCCGGACTGTCGTAACCAATGGAGTAGCCGGTGGCGGAGAATTCACGGTTGTAGTCATAGGCGCCACCGCGCAAGACCTGGCGGGCGACGTCGGTGTCGCCGAAGTACTCGATGCTGAAATGATCGAAGTTGTACAGGCCACGGCTGACCGGCAGGTCCTTGCCCCACCAGTCGGGATTGCGTTCAAAGGTGATGCTGCGCCCGGAGTCGACTTTGCCGACCCGATACGGGCCGCTGCCCAGCGGCGGTTCATAGCCGCCACCGCCAGCGAAATCACGGGTCTTCCACCAATGTTCTGGAAATACCGGCAGGGTCGCGATGTCCAGCGGCAGGGTACGGTTTTCGTTGCTCTTGAAATCGAAGCGCACGGTCAGCGGGGCTTCGACTTCGACGCCTTTGACGTCGGCGAACTGGGTGCGATAACGCAGGCTGCCCTGGGTCATCAGCAAATCATAGGTGTAGCGCACGTCTTCGGCGGTGATCGGCTTGCCATCGGCGAAGCGGGCTTTTGGATTGATAAAGAAGCGCAGGGACAGGCCGTCATCCGAGCGTTCCATTTTCTGCGCCACGAGGCCGTATACGGTGTAGGGCTCGTCGAGCGAGCGCTGGGCCAGCGGGGAATACAGCAGGCCGTCTATCTGGCTGACGCCGATGCCTTTGTCGATATACGGCAGCACATGATCGAAGTGGCCTATCTCGATGGCCGAGCGGCGCATCGTCCCGCCTTTTGGCGCCTGGGCGTTGGTGTAATCGAAGTGACTGAAGCCGGGCGGGTACTTTGCCGGTTCGCCATAGACGGTCATCGCATGTAGCGGTGCGGCGTCCACACCAGTGATCCCAAGCAGCAGGGTTAGGGCAGTGAACATCAATGTCGGGAAAGCCAGTCGCATTGTCAGCCTTAAAGCCGGGTAATCGATAAGCGCAATTTGTACGCGAGCGGCGCGCCGTTCGCCAGCGGTGCGGTGCAACCAAAACAAAACGGCCCGCCATCAGGCGGGCCGTTGCACAGCAGGTCGGGCTGAAATCAGTCCTGACGGCTGGTGACTTCCAGCAGGTGATAGCCAAACTGGGTCTTCACCGGGCCTTGCACGACGTTGATCGGTGCGCTGAATACCACGGTGTCGAATTCCTTGACCATCTGGCCAGGACCGAACGAACCCAGGTCGCCGCCCTGACGGCTGGACGGGCAGGTGGAGTTGGCCTTGGCCACTTCGGCGAAATCAGCGCCACCTTCGATCTGGGCCTTGAGTTCGTTGCACTTGGCTTCGCTGGAAACCAGGATGTGGCGGGCAGTGGCTTTAGCCATGGGGAAATTCTCCAATCAAATCGATAAAGGGTGGAGCCTACCGGATTCAGTGGTCGATTTCTCGGCAAAGTTCCGTTCGCTGGTCTGATGAGACATCTATAGATCAGCGGCTTGAAGGCGCAAGGCGTGCTCGACATAGAGACGTATCGAGTCGTTAGCCATGGCGTGGTGTCCGCTTGCCCGCCGCAGAGTATGCAGGTGATCGAGGGAGTAGTCGGAGCGGATCACGGTGCCCAGGTGAGAGCTGAAGCGACCGACAAGTCCGTCGTTCTGGGCGAGTTCTGTAATGAAGTATTCCGAGAGGGCGCAGCAGATGCCCTGGACAGGGTCGAGCGACGGCTCTTCGGGTTCGGGTACGACGCCGCTCCATGAAAAATAGCGAACGCCATTCACCCATTCTGCACCGTGACCGCCCCAGACCTCGGGCAGACCCTGCGGGTATTTGTCGTTGAAGTTGCCGACCCCCTCCGTTGTCAAGGCACCCAGCGCAGCCAGTGCGCTGTGCGGCAATGCCTTTTGCCCGCTGAGCAGTGACAGAAAATCGGCAAACCGGGTAGCTACATTCTGTGCCACGACCTCCGGAAGTCTTCCAGGTATCAACGCCTTGCGCAGGAAGTCCGCCAGTTCCGAGCCATGGTTTGGCCCGCTGACTGATGTAACAGACGCAACGTTGTGTGGGGCTAGCGCTGCAGCATAGCGTGCCGTGAGTGCGCCTTGACTGTGGCCGATCAGGTTGACTTTGGCCGCGCCTGTGCCCCTTAACACGGCGTTGATTTGCGAGAGCAGTTGCTCCCCCCGTATTTCATTGTCATGGATGACCGACAGATGGGGCACAAACACCTGCGCGCCAGCAGCCTTGAGCGCCTGTTTTACGTCGTGGAACAGTTCGAACGGGCCAATGCGCTCGAATCCGAACAGGCCATGCACCAAAAGAATAGGATGATTGGTTGTCGCATTTAGTAGCATTTTTCGTCCTTGATCGCAGATGATCGTCGATGTTTTCTGCTTGCCACTCTAAAACAGTCGTGAGGCTGGGGATGCCTGAAGAATCGCCGTCATGCGTTGGAAACTGGATCAATGCGTGTATGAATTTTCACTGCTGCATGAACTCCGCTTCGGAACATTCAGACAGCTCCCGCCTCGTCGAAAGTACTTTTCCCTTTTTTGCCTACTTCCTTTAGTGCGTTTGGTCATGGCTCGAACAGTAAGGAGCTGACATCCGATCGGTGGTGAAGCGGTTTAAATGGAGGCTCTTCGACGCAGAGCTCAGGCGACGTGTCATTTCCAGGGAATGGAGAGGCAACTGATGAATGATTTACAAGCAGCGGTCTTGCAAGAAAAGGACACAGGGATGGAGGGTGGCAGCGTTCAGTCGTTCGGACCCTGTCGGGAGGGCGCAGGGGCTTTGCCGTTGCCGGCGCCCACACTGGATTCGATTGTCGGCGCTGTCGTTGATCCGTCATTGAGCAAGGTTGTGGTGCGGATTGCGCCCTGGTCTGGAATGGCATGCGGTGACAGGGTCGTGTTGAGCTGGCATGGTTTCGATACAGAAGGCCTGCCGTATCGGCACGACATTGCGAGATCCGTCAGTGAAAGTCAGCTGGGCAAGGATGTCGTTCTGATCGTGCGGGACGTTCACATCGCAGCATTGGACGGGGGCACGCTGGAGGTGTTCTGGACATTGAACAGCGTCACGAGAACGGCGCCTGGTTCTTCAATGCGTACGCTGCTGGACGTCGGAGACGTCCGCTACAGTCTGTTACCGGTCCTCGTGGAGGATGCCGTCGGGGGCAGTCTCGATCCGGCTCGCGTACCCGACGGAACGACTGCCATCCTTCAACCCTATGCCGGAATGAGTGCAGGCGACCGGGTAGAGTTGATCTGGCAGGGGCCTTCGCCGGAGGCATCATTTCGAGACATTCTTATCGTTGAGTTCTTTGCTGTCGGTCAGCCCTTGGTGTTCGGAGTCGCGCCCGAATTCATCGCTCCGCATTTGGGGGGGCGAGGTGTTGGTTCACTACCGTGTAGAGCAGAAAAGCGGAGCCATTCGCGAGTCAGGCGCTACGCGGATCAGCATTGGCCCATTGGCACGAGATGAGCTACCGGCACCCCGAGTGCTTGAAGCGGAAGACGGCGTGCTTGATATGCATGACGCCACCGATGGCATCAGCGTGATGATAAGTGATGCGCAGGTGGAGGAGGGTGAGCTGGTTTATCTCAAGTGTGACGGCGAGTCGTTCTTCCACCGGGACGACCGCGAAATCATCGGGGGGATGGCCATGCAGCCGTTGGTTTTCATCGTGCCTTACCGGTTCTGGCGAGAGCATGTGAACACTGTTGTGCGACTGTCCTACTCGGTCGAACGGCTGGATGATGTCAGTCAGGAGTCCGCGGTGACACTGGTTCGCGTACAGGCTTGATCTAGCGTTGCGAACGTAGCCCGCCCTCCGCTTGAAATTCGGCGGAGGGCGGTGCTCATCATCAGACCGAAGTCTGTTTGCGCATACGATGGGCGGCGTCCAGCAGCAATTGTCTCGTAGCATCGAACCCGAGGCAGCCATCGGTTACCGAAACCCCGTAGCGAAGCGACTCGCTCAAGGGCTGGCATCCTTCGAACAGGTGCGATTCAAGCATCATGCCGATCAGCGAGCGTTCGCCCTGCAAACGCTGCTCCAGTACATGATTGAACACGTCAGGCTGGCGAAGGGGGTCTTTGCCGCTGTTGGCATGACTGCAGTCGACCATTATTCGGCTCGGGATTTTCAGTCGGTTCAATTCGCTGTTGATCCTGGAAACGCTTTCACGGTCGTAGTTCGGCCCCTGATGTCCGCCCCGCAACACCAGATGCGTATCCGGGTTGCCGAGCGTCGGGACGATAGCCGGATGGCCCTGGCTGTCCACGCCGAAATGGCGATGGGGATGAGCTGCCGAACGCATCGCATCGACGGCAATGGCGACACCTCCATCGGTTCCATTCTTGAAGCCGACCGGCATGCCGAGCCCGCTGGCCATTTCACGATGGATCTGTGATTCAGTGGTGCGGGCGCCAATGGCGACCCAGCTCAGCAAGTCGTCAAAGTACCCGGCGGCCATGGGTTGCAGCAGTTCAGTGGCGACCGGCAGTCCGAGGCGGATCATTTCCAGCATCAGTTCGCGCGATAGCGTCAGGCCCGCAGCCATGTCGTCGCTACCGTCGAGATGAGGATCGTATGCCAGGCCTTTCCAGCCAACGGTGGTGCGAGGCTTTTCAACGTAGGCGCGCATGACAAGCAACATGTCCTGACGGACTTCGCTGGCCAGTTGTGCGAGCTTTTCGGCGTATTCAAGTGCGGATTCGGGGTCGTGTATCGAGCAAGGGCCAACGATCACCAAAAGGCGTTGGTCTTCACCATTGAGAATCGCTCGGACCGCCTGGCGGTGGGCAACGACTTGATTGTTCAGGGCATTGCTGAGCGGCAATTGCTGCTTGAGTTGCAGCGAACTTGGCAGACGCAGGGTCAGTGCTTCGTTGGCAGAGTTCAGCGTGGACAGTGGCAGAGCAGAAACGGACGAGTTCATATTCGGTAATTCCTGGGCGGAGTGCGGGGGCTTCCCGCTTAATCGGCCCTACTGGGGTGTTCGACAATTGGCCGGATTGGCTACATGTGTTGGCTTGCCACCTGTGGGTGACCGATCGGAGGCGGCAGGTTGTCCCGAGCGGAGGCTGGTAAATCGCCAGGCGGAAAAACTGTCGTAACGGTAATAAGTGGCGTAGTTCATTGGTTGAATCCTCAAAGTGTCTGGTGTGTTGCTGAAAAAAGTTCGGGCCTGAAAAAACAAAACCCCCGGTCGGGAGGCCGACCGGGGGTTGAGAAATCTCTGGTAGGCGACCCGTTCAAATGGGCGCCGGTTGGGTATCAGGCGCGCCAGTGGCTAAACCAATACCCAAAATAAAAGCTTGCTGGAGCCGAGGCACCGTTCACCCGGGCAGCCGCAACCGAGCGCGAGGCGCTGGTGGTATGAAACTGTGAAAGGGCGTTGAACATGAGCTGTCTCCGATGAATGCGCCGAGCTTACTAGAGGCTGCTGCGCATCAGCAATCAGAAAATGCTATTGGAGTAGCAAGAAGGACTTTATGGGTTGAGCGCTCGCCTGGGTGTGCCACACTCTGCTTTTGACGCGTATCGAGGCAGGAATGAGTTTTGAACTGCGCCAGGCAACGGCCGCCGACCTGTCGTTTGTGCGAGAGCTGACTTGCCGAAACATGCTCCGCTACTACATTCACTATGACTTGCTGTGGCAGGACAAGGCGTTCGATGTCGCCTGGGCCGGGCGCGACAACTGGTTGATCCTTCAGGAAGGCGAGTTGACGGGGTATTTCAGTCTGAGCCGTGATGCTCGGGCCCTGTACATCCGCGAATTGCACATCGTCGAGAGCGCTCAAGGCCGGGGCGCAGGATCCTGGGCGATCGATCAGGTTGTTGCGATGGCGCGGCTGGAGCGTCGCCCGGCGTTGCGCCTGACGGTGTTCAAAAACAATCCGGCGCAAAACCTGTATCGAAGAAAAGGAATGTTGGTGCAAGGTGAGGACGAGTGTTTCCTTCGAATGCAGCTTGACGTGAGTACACCTGTGCTCTGAAACGCACGTCCGGCAAGCCCTCGATGAAGAATTGAAACTTTTTATATGTCGCTTGCCGCTAGGTCTGCCCCGCACTTTTTGCTAAGGTGTCCGGCATCCCAATAAGACCATATCGCGAGGTGTCTGCTTGATTAGGGTGCTAGTGGTCGACGACCATGATCTCGTTCGTACAGGCATTACACGTATGCTGGCCGACATCGATGGCCTGCAGGTGGTGGGCCAGGCCGAGTCCGGGGAAGAATCCCTCATCAAGGCTCGTGAGTTAAAGCCCGACGTGGTGCTGATGGACGTCAAGATGCCGGGCATCGGCGGCCTCGAAGCTACGCGCAAACTGTTGCGCAGCCATCCCGACATCAAAGTGGTTGCAGTCACCGTGTGTGAGGAAGATCCGTTTCCTACACGTTTGTTGCAGGCCGGTGCGGCGGGGTATCTGACCAAGGGCGCCGGGTTGCCGGAAATGGTTCAGGCCATTCGCCTGGTGTTCGCCGGCCAGCGCTATATCAGCCCGCAGATTGCCCAGCAACTGGCAATCAAATCCTTTCAGCCGACCAATGATTCACCGTTCGATGCGTTGTCGGAACGGGAAATCCAGATTGCGCTGATGATTGTCGGCTGCCAGAAGGTTCAGATCATTTCCGACAAACTGTGTTTGTCGCCGAAAACCGTGAATACCTATCGCTACCGCATTTTCGAAAAGCTCTCGATCAGCAGCGATGTCGAACTGACGCTGTTGGCGGTTCGTCACGGCATGGTTGATGCCAGCCTCTGACCATGACTGAAATATTCGATTCGGGCGCTTTTTTATCGACCGTCAGCGGGCGCCCCGGCGTGTATCGCATGTTCGACAGCGACGCGCGTCTGTTGTACGTAGGCAAAGCCAAGAACCTGAAGAAACGCCTGGCCAGTTACTTTCGCAAGACGGGCCTGGCGCCGAAAACGGCGGCACTGGTCGGGCGTATCGCCCAGGTCGAAACCACCATTACGTCCAACGAGACAGAGGCGTTGCTGCTTGAGCAGACTCTGATCAAGGAGTGGCGGCCGCCGTACAACATCCTGTTGCGCGATGACAAATCCTATCCCTATGTCTTTTTGTCGGACGGGCAATTCCCGCGCCTGAGCATTCATCGCGGGGCCAAGAAGGCCAAGGGTAAGTATTTCGGTCCCTATCCGAGTGCCGGGGCTATCCGCGAAAGCCTCAGTCTTCTGCAGAAGACGTTCTTCGTGCGTCAGTGCGAGGACAGCTACTACAAGAACCGGACCCGACCGTGCCTGCAGTATCAGATCAAACGTTGCAAGGCACCCTGCGTCGGGCTGGTCAAGCCTGAGGTTTACGCCGAGGACGTACGTCACTCGGTGATGTTCCTCGAAGGGCGAAGCCATGCGTTGACCAATGAGCTGTCGACGGCGATGGAAGAGGCTGCGGTTAACCTCGAATTCGAGCGCGCCGCCGAACTGCGCGACCAGATTGCCTTGCTGCGTCGAGTGCAGGATCAGCAGAGCATGGAAGGCGGAACGGGTGATATCGATGTGATCGCCGCATTCGTCAATCCGGGCGGTGCTTGTGTCCACCTGATCAGCGTGCGGGGAGGGCGGGTGCTTGGCAGCAAGAATTTCTTCCCCCAGGTCGGGATCGAAGAAGACGTAGCCGAAGTCATGGCTGCGTTTCTGGGGCAATACTTCATCAGCAGCCCGGAGCGCGACTTGCCGAGCGAGTTGATCGTCAATGTCGTTCACGAAGACTTTCCTGCGTTGATCGAGGCTATTCACACGCTCCGCGGACGCGAGCTGACCATCAGCCATCGGGTGCGCGGTACGCGTGCGCGCTGGCAACAACTGGCCGTGACCAATGCCGAACAGGCACTGGGTGCGCGGCTGGCCAATCGTCAGCACGTTGCCGCACGTTTCGAAGCGTTGGCAGAAGTGTTGAACCTCGACGAGCCGCCGCAACGGCTGGAATGCTATGACATCAGCCACTCCAGCGGTGAAGCCACGGTTGCTTCCTGCGTGGTGTTCGGGCCGGAAGGGGCAATCAAGTCGGATTATCGCCGCTACAACATCGAAGGTGTGACCGCTGGCGACGATTACGCCGCCATGCATCAGGCCCTGACCCGACGCTTCAGCAAGCTGAAGGAAGGCGAGGGCAAGTTGCCGGATATCCTGTTGGTGGACGGCGGCAAGGGGCAGTTGTCGATGGCGCGTGATGTGCTCAACGAATTGGCTGTTCCTGATCTGATCCTGCTGGGGGTCGCGAAGGGCGCCACGCGCAAGGCCGGATTCGAGACTTTGTATCTGAATGATGCGGCGCATGAATTCACCTTGCGGGGTGATTCTCCGGCGCTGCATCTGATCCAGCAGATTCGGGACGAAGCCCACCGCTTTGCAATCACCGGCCACCGTGCTCGGCGCGGCAAGACCCGCCGCACGTCAACGCTGGAAGGCGTTGCGGGTGTAGGGCCGACCCGGCGGCGGGACTTGTTGAAACATTTTGGTGGATTGCAGGAGCTGTCTCGTGCAAGCATCGAAGAGATCGCCAAAGCACCGGGGATCAGCAAAAAGCTAGCAGAGTCGATTTATGCAAACCTGCATAGTGAGTAGAATGCCCATTCACCTCGTAGCCAGTTGTGCCGATGAATATCCCTAATCTGATTACCGTTCTCCGCGTCCTGCTCATTCCGATCTTCATTCTGCTGTTCTATCTGCCCTACCAATGGAGCTATCTGGCCTCAAGTTCGGTATTCGCCTTTGCGGCAGCGACGGACTGGCTGGACGGCTACCTCGCGCGACGCCTGGAACAAAGCACGCCTTTTGGTGCGTTTCTCGATCCGGTAGCCGATAAGCTCATGGTCGCCGTCGCACTGGTCTTGCTGGTGCAAGAGCATGGCAACCTTTGGCTCACACTGCCGGCAGCTGTCATTATCGGTCGCGAGATCGTGGTCTCGGCGTTGCGTGAATGGATGGCCGAACTCGGTGCCCGGGCTCATGTGGCCGTATCCAATCTGGGTAAATGGAAAACTGCTGCGCAGATGCTGGCACTGGTGATTCTCCTGGCCAACCCCAAGGCTTTCAGTTTCTGGGTTCTCATGGGTTATGCGTTGCTGATGATCTCTGCAGGTCTGACCCTGTGGTCGATGGTTCAATACCTTCGCGCAGCCTGGCCACATCTGAAGACCGATGTAGAAAAGAAATAAAACTTTTTTGAATCAAAGGGTTGACGGGGCATCTGGAATCTATAGAATGCGCCACACCAAGCGGGAATAGCTCAGTTGGTAGAGCACGACCTTGCCAAGGTCGGGGTCGCGAGTTCGAGTCTCGTTTCCCGCTCCAATTTGTACAACGTTTGTTGTTGCGCTACTGACAGCAAATGTTTTGAGGCCGAGTAGCAAAATGGTTATGCAGCGGATTGCAAATCCGCCTACGCCGGTTCGATTCCGACCTCGGCCTCCACTATAAACAAGCTCCGTAGATCCATGATTTACGGAGCTTTTTTATTTGCGTTGCAGTGAAAGATTTTGTCTTTGAAACGGCAACTGCAAACTTGCTTCACCGGGAAGTGATGTATATATTTCCCCCTCTGCTGCCAATGTGCAGTCCTGTCAGGATTGTGAATCGTCGTCAGCACAGTGCAACATCGCGCTACCGCCCGAATGGCGAAACTGGTAGACGCATGGGACTTAAAATCCCCCGCTCGTAAGGGCGTGCCGGTTCGATTCCGGCTTCGGGCACCATGAATATCAAGGGCTTGCATGACATACCTCATGCAAGCCCTTTTTCGTGCTCATACAAACGCCTGCCCGTTAAATCCTCTAGGCAAACGCTGAAGCCCGGCCATAGCCGTCAACCGCTCGATCCACTCGGAACGCCAGTCGGACGCCGAGCGTGCAGCCCAGGATTGGCGAGCCGCGCGCCGCGCCTCATTGCGCTGATTTTTGCGCGCATCCTTGTACGCATCGGTATTGCGGCAACTACGGCACTTCACTCGATTGAGTTCGCTGCTGGAGGAGAGGTTGTTGCCCTTGTGCCCACAGGCCAGATGCCCGTCGACTTTGAAATGAATGACCATGGGACGTCTCCTTGGTGACGTGTAAAGGTTTTGACCTCTCACGACCAAGGGCGTTCTTTCATGCCCCAGGCGAATCGACGAGCTATCTGAAGCGTGGTAGTGGCCGATCATTGGGTTTGAGCGACGACAAGGTACTGCGAATGAGGGGAGTGTCCTTGTCGATATCGTTCAGCCGGTCGCGGATGCGCAGAGCGGTCGGGTGTCCGCCTTGATGATCGACCCAGTCGGCGATCTCTTTGCAAGCTGCCGCGAGACGCGCCTCCCGAGCCTCGAGCAAGGTAAGCAGAGTGGTGATGGACTCTTTTTCGGACATGGAGCACCTCCGTTCATTAATCCGTTCGGTAGCAGCAAAAAGCTCGCCAAGCGCGAGCTCTCTGCCGTTGGGGCGCTGCTCCTTCAGCTGGTTTGAGTATAGACCCGTAAATGACAGCTATCAGCCCGACGACTCGGGGGCGGTCACTTGCGAGCTGGCGGCGTTGAGCCGATGACATTCCTTGCGGGCGTCTTCTTCCCGGTCGTAACCATCGCCGATGAAACCACCGGTTCGCGTGTCGCAGATGCGATACCAGCCCAAGGCTTCGGCGGGCTCATGGAGCGTTTCTCCGGCGCGCCGGCCGTGGATGACAATCTTGTTGCAGCGTTTCACGACAAATATGTCTTCCATGGCGTCACCGCAGCTGATTCCTACCAGATCAACTATAGAAGCCCTGACCAATCGTGCAAAAAATAGGCAAGTCAGTTCGTCGGTTGCAGTTGCCAGCCTGACTGCCGCCAGCGCAGGTGGTGGGTCGGATTCAACGCCTCAAGGAAATCCTGATCGTGGGAAACGGCGACAATGGCGCCCGGAAATGTCTGCAATGCCCGCTCGAATGCTTCCACGGAAGGCAGATCCAGGTGATTGGTCGGCTCATCCAGCAACAATAGCTGCGCAGGATCCGATCGCCACAAGGCCAGTGCCAACGCCGCTTTCAGGCGTTCGCCACCGCTCAGCGACGCGCAGGGGCTCGTGGCGCGGCTCGCATCCAGTTGCAAGTGAGCGAGATAGCTGCGCAGAGTGCCCTCGGTCAGCGCAGTTCCCTGCATCATCAGCTGTTCGGTGATGGAGCGCTGATCGCTCAGTTGGGCCAACTGCTGATCCAGGAATGCTAAGGGCACGTGTGTTGTGGCGGTTCCGTTGATGGGTGCGAGTTCCCCGGCGAGCACCTTCAGCAAGGTTGATTTGCCGCAGCCGTTGGGACCGCTGACAGCGATCCGCATCGGGCCATGGATCGTGAGATTCAGTGCATCGCCCGGCAGCCACGGCAATCGGGCTTCACTCAGCGTGCAGATCTGACGGTTGTTGGGCACGGCGCTCCCGGGCAGGTTGATCAGCACGCTGTCCTCGGGCTGTACCCTGGCATAAGCCTCGCGTACCTGGGCATCGAGCTCGGACTTGCGGGCCTGATGTCCCTGACGGACATGCCCCATGATTTCCCGTGCGGCGCCCTTGATCGCGACGTATTCGAAACTGGCAATATTGGCGGTTTCGGCGTTGCGTCGGGAGTTGGCAGCGTGGCGCTGTATCGTGTCGTGCTCGCGTCGTAATCGAATCCGCTCGCGCTGGCGTTCGCTTCTGGCGCGGTCGAGACGTGCTTGCGCCGCTGCTTGATGAATTCGCTGATGCTCACGAAACGCCGAGTAATTGCCACCGAATTCGACAGCCCCCGACGCGCTCAACTCGAAGATGCGCTGCATCCGGTCGAGCAGTTGCCGATCATGGCTGACAACGATCAACCCGGTGTGCCAGCGCTCCAGTGAATTCATCAGCCATTGCCGTCCCGATGCATCCAGATGGTTGGTCGGCTCATCGAGGATCAGCAGCGGAGCCTGACTCAAAAACGCGCCAATCAGGGCGATGCGCGCTTGCTGGCCGCCACTGAGGTTTCCGGTCTCGTCGGTGAAGGCGACTTCGGTCAGCCCGGCGTCATCGAGCAAACGACGCAGACGGTCTGCCAGATCCCATTGTTCGCCAATCAGGTCGAAATCCTCGACTGATCCGCAGCCCCTGTTCATTCGATCCAGAGCCTGAAGAATTGCGGCGCTGCCGGTGGCCTCGGCGACCGTTTCGCCGGGTGCGGCAATAAAGGTTTGCGCCACGTAGGTCGTCGTTACGGAACGCGTCACGCTACCGGTGGTGGGTTGCCATTGTCCGGCGATCAGGCGCGCCAGTACGCTTTTGCCAACGCCATTGCGCCCGACGATGGCGGTCGGGGTGTGATCGAATTTCAGGTTGAGTGCAGTGAAAATCGTCTCGCCATTGGCGAACTGAAAACCCAGCTGGTTCAGGGAGACGAGAGCGGGCGTACGCGAGACGTGAGTCATCGGCACCTCCAAAAAATGTTGTGAGCATTGACAGGCGCCTTGAGCGGCGTGTCGCGATTACATTTTTGAAGGCTTAGTTGTTCACTTCTGCGGTCGTCCTGAGGAGGTAGGAGGGCGTAGCCTATTCGAGATGGGCGAAGGCTTCAAGGCGCTGTTGCCTTCTCTACCATGCGTTCGAGAAACAGGGCCAGCGCGACTTCTTCCTTGCGCAGCCCCTTGCGGACGCGCGGCTTCGGCAATTCGGCCAAGGCGCCGAGCATGAAGTGCTCCACCACCGCCGGGTGGATGTAGCATTTGCGACAGACCGCCGGCGTGTTGCCCAGTTGGCGGGCGACACCTTTCACCATCTCCACCACATGTCGCTTGGCTTCGGCCTCGGACTCCCATTGCAGCTCTCGCAGGACCGCCAACGCCAATGCGCTGCCGGCCCAGGTCCGGTAATCCTTGGCGGTGAAATCCGCGCCGGTCAGGGTTTGCAGGTAGGTGTTGACGTCGGAAGAGCTGACGCTGTGTCGCTCGCCGTTTTCATCCAGATACTGAAACAGGTTCTGCCCTGGTATTTCCAGGCAGCGCTTGATGATCCGCGCCAATCGCCGGTCCTTCACTGTGATCTGATGCTCGATGCCGCTCTTGCCGCGAAACTGGAACAGGATCGCGCTGCCGTTGACCTCGACATGCCGGCTGCGCAGGGTGGTCAGGCCGTAAGAGCGATTGTCCCGCGCGTATTGCGTATTGCCGACGCGAATCAGGGTGGCGTCGAGCAACGTGATGACCGTGGCCATGACTTTGTCGCGGCTGAACCCGGGCGATGCCAGCAGCGCTTCCAGCTGTTTGCGTAACTTGGGCAGCGCCAGCCCGAATTCGCGCAGGCGCGAATACTTGTCCGCGTCGCGCACTTCGCGCCAGCGAGCGTGATAGCGATATTGCTTGCGTCCACGGGCATCGCGACCGGTGGCTTGCAGATGGCCGCACGGGTCGGCGCAGATCCACACGTTGGTGTAGGCCGGCGGAACGGCCAGCGAGTTGATGCGCTTGATCTCGTCAGGGTCGGTGATGCGCTGGCCTTCGGGATTGAAATAGGCGAATTTTCCGCGCAGTTTTCTTCGGCTAATACCCGGCTGGGTGTCATCGACGTAATGCAGATCCGAAGGCAATACCTCGGTGAGCGCAGTATCGGGCATGGCGGATTTTCCTTCGCGGCAATCAGGCTGTTAAAACCATTGACCGCACGCCATGACGGACGTGCCCGCGGGTTTACGCCAGCACCGCGACGGCCTTGATCTGGGCCCACAATGACTGGCCCGGATGCACGCCGAGTTGGTCCCGCGAGTAGCGAGTGATGCGCGCCAGCAGTGGTGTGCCCCCAACATCGAGGCGGATAAGCACATGCGCGGCGTTATCCGCCGGCTGCTCGCTGACGACCGTAACCGGCAGTCGATTGAGGATGCTGCTGAACTCACTGTTTTGCAGAGTCAGGCTGATGTCTCGCGCGTGTACCTTGCAGCGAAGACTTTGGCCCGTCGTCATCGGCGCGTGGGTCACGCGAATGCTCAGTGGCGAGTCCGGCAGTTGCAGGGTGAGCAATTGATAGTCGGCATCGTAGCCGCTGACCTGGCCTTCGATGATCACCCCGGCGTCATTGTCCATGGCCAGCGGCAGATCGAGCCGCGCCAGGGTTTCACCAATCGGGCCGCTGGCCAGCGCTTTGCCGTCGCTGAGCAGCACCAGGTGGTCGGCGAGCCTGGCCACTTCGTCCTGGGCGTGGCTGACATACAGCACCGGGATTTCCAGTTCGTCATGCAGGCGTTGCAGGTAGGGCAGGATTTCGCTTTTGCGCTGACTGTCCAAGGCTGCCAGAGGCTCATCCATCAGTAGCAATTCAGGGCTGGTCAGCAGCGCCCTGGCGATGCCGACACGCTGACGCTCGCCGCCGGACAGATGCTGAGGGTGACGATCCAGCAAATGGCCGATGCCCAGCAGTTCGGTGGCTTGGGTCATGTCGACCCGGCGCTGCGCCTTGGGAATGCGTTTGAGGCCGAACTGCAGATTGGCCAGCACCGACAGATGCGCAAACAGGCTGGCTTCTTGAAACACATAGCCGACCGCACGTTTGTGTGGCGGCACGAAGATGCCTTTTTCGCTGTCCTGCCAGACCTGGTCATTGATGCGGATAAAGGCTTGCGGCGCGCGCTCGAGCCCTGCGATGCAGCGCAGGCACGTGGTCTTGCCCGAGCCGGACTGACCGAACAGCGCCGTCACGCCGCGACCGGGCAGCTGCAGATCAACGTCGAGGCTGAAGCCCGACCAGGCCAGTTTCAGGCGTGCATCAATCATCGATCAGCTCCAGCCCGTGCGGGTCTTGCGGCTGGAATACAGCGCCAGCAACACCAGAAACGAAAACACCAGCATCGCCCCGGCCAGCCAGTGCGCCTGTGCGTACTCCATGGCTTCGACGTGGTCGTAGATTTGTACGGAAACCACCCGGGTCTTGTCGGGAATATTCCCGCCGATCATCAGCACTACGCCGAATTCGCCGACGGTGTGGGCGAAGCCGAGGATTGCCGCGGTGATGAAGCCGGGGCGAGCCAGGGGCAGAATCACGCTGAAAAAAGTGTCCCAGGGATTGGCGCGCAAGGTCGCCGCCACTTCCAGAGGACGAATACCGATTGCGGAGAAGGCGTTTTGCAACGGCTGCACCACGAATGGCATGGAATAGAGCACCGAACCGATGACAAGGCCGGTGAAGCTGAAGGTCAAGGTGCCAAGCCCCAGCCACTGAGTGAAATGCCCGATGAAGCCATTGGGGCCAAGGGCCAGCAGCAGATAAAAACCGATGACCGTCGGTGGCAGCACCAGCGGCAGCGCGACAATCGCGCCGATGGGACCGCGCAGCCAGGAACGGCTGCGCGACAACCACAGGGCAATCGGCGTACCGACGACCAGCAGGATCGCGGTGGTCAGGGACGCCAGTTTCAGGGTCAGCCAGATCGCCGCGAAATCGGCACTCGTCAGCGCCATTTACAGTTGATAACCGTAGGACTTGATGACCGCAGCGGCTTTCGGGCCTTTGAGGTAATCAACCAGCGCCTTGGCAGCGGCATTGTCCTTGCCTTTGTTGAGGATCACGGCGTCTTGTTTGATCGGGTCGTGCATGTTCGCCGGAACGATCCACGCGGAGCCGCTGCTGACCTTGCCGTCTTTGTAGATCTGCGACAGGGCGACAAAGCCCAGCTCGGCGTTGCCGGTGGACACGAACTGGTAGGCCTGGGTGATGTTCTGGCCTTCAACGATCTTGGCTTTGGTGGCGTCCGTCAGTTTCAGTTTTTCCAGCACCTGAGTGGCGGCCAGACCGTAAGGCGCTGCTTTCGGGTTGGCGATGGACAGGTGCTGGTATTGGTTTTTCTTCAGGACATCGCCGTTGGCGTCGACGTAACCTTCCTTGGCCGACCACAGCGCCAGGGTGCCGATGGCATAGGTGAAGCGCGACCCCTTGACGGTGTCGCCTTCTTTTTCGAGTTTTTCCGGGGTGGTGTCATCGGCCGACAGGAAAACTTCGAACGGCGCGCCGTTTTTGATCTGGGTGTAGAACTGGCCGGTGGCGCCATAGGCTGCGACCAGTTTGTGCCCGGTGTCTTTTTCAAAGTCAGCGGCAATCGCCTGGATCGGTGCGGTGAAATTGGCCGCGACCGCGACTTGCACTTCATCGGCCTGAGCAGCGCCGATGGCGAATACCGCGAGCAGGGCAGGGGCAAAACGTGAGGCACGATTGATCATGTAACGGCTCCGTGGGTGGCAAGTGCAGTGGGCAGTTGTTATTGGAAGGTAGACTGCGCCGATGCGAAGGGGTGAAACGCTATATAGCGAAATATATAGCGAAATGCCGCCAAACAGGAAGCACTGCTTTTAAATCGGGCGAGGGCGCCACGCCCCTCACCCGTTCGGGTTCATCACCGCGTCAGTCTTGCCAGTGCGCCCTCAGCCAGTTGCCGGGTCAATTCAGCGCTGCCGAGGTCTTTGCCGAGTGTGAAGGCCTGGCCGGCCCAGAGGTTGCTGAAATCTGCTTCGCCCTTTGCACGCAGCGGCATCAAGGCACCGCCAGCCAGCGGAAAAGCGGGGGCCTTGTCCGACATCGGGCCCAGTTCGCGCATCACCCGATTGAGAATCCCCCGCGCCGGGCGTCCGGTAAACAGGTTGGTCACCGCCGTCTCGCTTTCCTTGGCGGTGCGTAAGGCCTTGTGATGCGACGCACTGACTTTCGCTTCCGGGGTAAACAGATACGCCGTCCCGACTTGAACCGCCGAAGCGCCGAGCATGAACGCTGCCGCGACGCCGCGCGCATCGGCAATCGCACCGGCCGCAATCACCGGGACGCTCACCGCGTCGACCACTTGCGGCACCAGGGCAAACGTACCGACCTGACTGCTCAGGTCAGCGCTGAGGAACATCCCGCGATGGCCGCCGGCCTCGTAACCCATGGCGATGATCGCGTCGCAACCGTTCTGCTCGAGCCAGATCGCTTCGTCGACGGTGGTTGCCGACGAGATGATTTTCGCACCAGTGGCCTTGACTCGATCCAGCAAGGATTTTTCCGGCAGGCCAAAGTGAAAGCTCACCACTTCAGGGCGAAATTCTTCCAGCACTTCACAGGCGGTCGCATCGAAGGGCGCACGGTTTGACACCGGCGTCGGCGCATCGAAATCGACACCCAGTTCGCGATAGTAGGGTTCCAGCAGGTTTTTCCATTCACGGGCTTTTTGCTCATCCGCGCCCGGAGCTTGATGGCAGAAAAAATTGACGTTGAATGGCTTGCTCGTGCCTTGGCGAATGGTCTTCAGTTCTTCGCGCAGTTGCTCGATGGTCAGCATCGCGGCCGGCATCGAACCGAGGCCACCGGCGTTGCAAGTTGCGATGACCATGGATGAATTAGTGGCTCCGGCCATGGGGCCCTGGATGATCGGCAGTTCGACGCCGAACAGGTCAAGAATGCGGGTATCAGGCCATTGGCTCATGGAATAGCTTCTCCGACGACAAAACAGGGCAGGGACGGTAGCAGCCGGTTTTTTAACGCAAAGCCACCCCCATGACCAGCACAGATTTGTAGCTTGAGCAGCGGGCGCTGGCTCGGTGTTCACGCCCGATTGGCTAAAAGTCGAGTGGGGCAAAATGTTGCAATGTGCTATTCCAATGCCTCGACATCCTTAATTTCACCGATAAGAGGCAGTCATGTTCAAAGGCATTCTGATCGATAAAGACGACAGCGGTTATCGCGCCAACCTGCAGGAAATCAGCGACGAGCAGTTGCCGGAGGGCGATGTGACAGTGGATGTCGCTTACAGCACGCTGAACTTCAAGGACGGCCTGGCGATCACCGGCAGCAGCCCGGTGGTGCGCAAGTTTCCGATGGTGCCGGGGATCGATCTGGCGGGCACCGTCGAAGTCAGCTCACACCCGGACTACAAGGTTGGCGACGCGGTGCTGCTCAATGGCTGGGGCGTCGGCGAAAGCCACTGGGGTGGCCTGGCGCAGAAGGCGCGACTGAACGGTGACTGGCTGATTCCGCTGCCCAAGGCATTCACCGCTGCGCAAGCCATGGCCATCGGCACGGCGGGTTATACGGCGATGCTGTGCATCATGGCGCTGGAACGCAACGGCGTGACACCACAACAGGGCGAAGTGCTGGTGACCGGCGCCAACGGTGGCGTCGGCAGTTTTGCCATCGCGTTGTTGAGCAAGCTGGGCTACCGCGTGGTCGCTTCTACCGGTCGAGTGTCGGAACACGAATACCTGACACAACTGGGTGCCAGCGAAATCATTGATCGCGCCACCCTGTCCGAACCCGGCAAGCCGCTGGCCAAGGAGCGCTGGGCGGGCGTCATCGATTCGGTCGGCAGCCACACGCTCGCCAATGCCTGTGCCAGCACCCGGGCCGAAGGTACCGTGGCTGCGTGCGGTCTGGCTCAGGGCATGGATTTTCCGGCGTCCGTGGCGCCGTTCATTCTGCGTGGCGTGACGCTGGCCGGGATCAACAGCGTGACTCAGCCCAAGGCGCGGCGCATCGAGGCTTGGGATCGCTTGGCGAAGGATCTGGATTTTTCCCTGTTGCCGCTGATCAGCCATGAAATCGGCCTCGGCGAAGCTATCGACGCGGCACCGAAGTTGCTGGCGGGGCAACTCCGGGGGCGAGTTGTCGTTGATGTGAATCGCTGATTACTGTCGGGTTTTGCCTTCACGCTCGAGCAATTCGCGCTTGCGCTCCACGCCCCAGCGGTAGCCCGACAAATTGCCGTCACTGCGCACAACGCGATGACAGGGGATCGCTACCGCCAGGCTGTTGGCGCCGCAAGCCTGGGCCACTGCACGTACGGCTTTTGGTGAGCCGATTTGCAGGGCGATGTCCGCGTAGCTGGCGGTGCTGCCGACCGGTATTTCGCGCAGCGCCTGCCACACCCGCTCCTGAAATGCTGTGCCGCGCACATCCAGCGGCAAATCCAGTCCGATGGCAGGCGCTTCGATGAAGCCTACGACGTGGGCGATCAGTTGTTCGAACTCGGCATCGGCGCCAATCAGGTTGGCCCGGCGAAACTGGTCCTGCAGGTCGCACACCAATTGGTGTGGATCGTCGCCCAGCAGAATCGCGCAGATCCCACGCTCGCTCTGTGCCACCAGAATGGCGCCGAGCGAGCACTGGCCGACAGCGAAGCGGATGTCGTTGTTCTGCCCGGCAGCCCGGAAGTCGCCCGGTTTCATGCCCAGCACCTGATCGGCCGCCTCGTAGAAACGGCTGTTGGAATTGAAACCGGCGTCATACAGCGCTTCGGTCACCGAGCCGCCGTCTGCCAGACGCTGACGAACCCGGCGCGAGCGATGCGCGGCTGCATAGCCTTTGGGCGTCAGGCCCGTCGCTGCTTTGAACACGCGATGAAAATGAAAGGCGCTCAGGCCAGCGGTCTCGGCGAGATCATTGAGTGCGGGCAGGCTGTCCGACGCTTCGATCTGGCGACAGGCTGCCGCAACGGTGGCGGCATGCTGCGCGGCGACCTCGGTCTGATCCTTGCTCACTCGTCTGCTTGGGCGATAGCCTGCGGCTTCGGCTTCTTCGGCGGTATCGAAGAACTCGACGTTCTGTGGTTTCGGCAAGCGAGCCAGGCTGCTGGGGCGGCAATAGATGCCGGTGGTTTTCACGGCATAGACAAACTGGCTGTCCGCCCGAGGGTCGCGCGCCACGACAGCGGCCCAGCGTGGATCGTCTTCAGTGTTCAGCGAGGTGGTAAGCGTTTTCATGATGGAGAGTCCGTTGACCTGTTGAATTTCAGGTTAACCAGTGCCACCGGCCGGAACACTCCGAGCCTTGCGGTCAAACTTTGCAGAATTATCCGGCGGTGCGAAACGTGAGATTGAAGCGTTGTTCGCCCAGGCGCGGGTGCCGGCCAGGTTTGATCGGCAGGATGCCGTGGTAGCGCAACCGGTCGGCGCCGCCCCAGATCACCATGTCGCCGTGCAGCAACGGGATTTTCTGGCTCCTGTCGCCGCGCGCGAAACCGCCGAACAGGAACGTCGCGGGCAGGCCCAATGACAGCGAAACGATCGGCGCTTCGTAGGCGTTTTCGTCTTTGTCCTGATGCAACGACATCTTCGCGCCCGGAATATAACGATTGATCAGGCAGGAATCCGGCGTGAAGTCGGCAAATCCGGCGCGTTTCGCTGCTGCCTGGGCCAGTTCGCGAAATACCTCGGGCATCGCCGGCCAGGGTCGATGGCTCACGGGATCTTCGGATGAATAGCGGTAACCGCTGCGATCGGTGATCCAGCCCAGTGCACCGCAACTGCTGGTAGCCACCGACATGCTGAACCCCCCGGGCGTCATCATGTGGCGCAACGGAGCGCAGGCTATGATCGATTCCAGGGCCGGCAACAACTGCTCGATTCGCGCCAATGCAAAGCCGCGCAACACCCAGGATTGCTCGCCGATCTGTTCGGCGCGCCGTGGTTGCTCGGATTCTGTGTCGGCGAACAGGTCGAAGGTGGTTTGCATGATCGTCAGGTCGCGTCGTGGAAGATGATGCCCAGAGTATGCCGTTTTCCGCTGTGCAGTCGGCTGACACCGTGGCGCATGGTCACCCGGTAGTCACCGCGCACGCCTTTGACCGGGCGCTGGCTGACGGCAAAGATCAGCGCGTCGCCTTTTCTCAGGTCCATCACCAGCGGGCGCGACTGCATTCTCGGACGTTGTTCGGTCATGACGAACTCGCCACCGGTGAAATCTTCGCCAGGTTCTGACAGAAGAATCGCCACTTGCAGCGGAAACACATGTTCGCCGTACAGATCCTGATGCAGACAGTTGTAGTCCTGCGGGTCGTATTGCAGCAAGAGCGGGGTAGGCCGCAGTTGACCGGCGGCGTGGCAGCGCTCGAGAAATTCGCTGTGTTGCGCTGGAAAACGCTCCGGTAGTCCCATTCGTTCATGCCAGCGGTTGGCCAGAGGCACGAGTCGCGGGTAGAGCGCGCTGCGCAGGCGTTCCACCACGGATGGAAGCGGATAGCGCAGGTATTTGTATTCCCCGCGTCCGAAACCATGGCGGGCCATGATCACCTGGGACCGGAACGGTTCGCTTTGTGGGTAAAGCGCACTCAATCGATCGCAGGTCTCCGGGCGCAGCAGCGTGCGGATGACGGCACAACCGTCCTGATCCAGTTGCCGCTCCAGGGCGATCCAGTCGAGCGCAACGAGCGGGGAGGCGGGTGAGGATGACATGCTGATTCCTTGGCTTGCATTCAGGTATCAGTCTGGGCCGTCCACCCGGCCGGAACACTCCGCCGCTTGCGGTCGAATTGTCACCCGGGTCTTACAGGGCCTTGCTGACGCTGATGTCGCTTATCTCATCAGCGCTCTGGCCGTGCAGGGCATCCAGTGCGGCCTTGGCTTCTTCCGGCGTGCCGTTTTCCAGCTGGGCGAACTCGAAGCGGCGCTCACCGTTGAGTTTGTACTTGATCACGTATTTGGTTGTTTGGGCCACGTTGATGCTTACCTGTCTGCGTTGGCGGAACCGCTCAGCTGAGTTTGGAGCTGGAGCGGCGGATGATTTTGATCGAGTGCGTCAGGGTTGGCTTGCGGGTCACGCTGATCGCGCGGCGGTTGACGGTGTCGATGGTGATGTTCCAGAAACCGGTGCTCGGGGCGGTAATGCGGGCCGGGAATGTGTCGAAAGCACCGCCGTGATAGGTGTGACGGCCGCCATTTTTGAAGCTGCGGAAGTTGGCGTCGTTCATCAAGCGGATGTTGCAGGTTTGCGAGCATTGAATGACGACGATGTCGTCTTCGTTGAGGTGCTCGCGCTGGTGAATGAATTTCATGGGCGCCTCCAGAAGGGCTTTTTCTAAAAAATCAAAACGATAGCATTGTCGATTGGCGCAGTTTATCAGCCCGGACGGGTTATTATCCGGCCGTCGGGCAGCGCTTTGACAATTAAAAACAGAATTCACGATTCGATGTGGGTTAAATGCAGTGTGCCTCGGAGAAAAACGGCATTCATGCTGTCGGAGGGTCTTTATTGGAGGTTTTGTATGAAGTGGGGTGTGGTGATTCTGCCGTTGGCATTGGCAATGGGTGGTTGCGCAAGTGTTTCGGAAATCAATGAAACACTGCCGACCATGAACGTCATTTCCGGCAAGAAGCCCCATGAATATGCTGAATGCCTGGCCGAAAAGCTGTCCAGCAGCCGCGGTGCCCTGCAGGTAGAGCGGCACAAGGACGAGGTTCGGGTCATTGTGCCGGGCAAGCTGGGATCGGGTCCGGCGGCGGTGTTTGACATCGAGGATCGCTCCGGTGGCAGCAGCATCAAGCTGCACGAGCGGATGTCCAACGTGCCGCTGCGTCCATGGGATGTACGCAAAGCCGCCACGGCCTGTATTTCCGGCTGATAGACTGTCAGCAGTCAGCATTGATGCCGTCACAGCGTTGCTGTGGCGGCATTGTCATTTCCGGAGCGGTGAATGAAGAGAGAGCAGGTGCGGGAGCGACACAAGGAAGGGCTTATTGCGGCTACCCATGTGATCCAGAACCCGGCGAATCCGGGGGAGTGGATCGTGTTTTTCAAGAAAAGCGCCGGGCGCAGTTACTTCCTAGTCGACGATAACGACGAAGTCGAGTCCTTCAACCGGCTCGACGACCTGATCGAGGTCGTGCGCGGGCTGGGGATCAAGTTCGCCGAAATTCACATGTAAGGCTACTTGCAGACCACTACCACGCTGCGGTTTTTGTAGTTGCCGACGTCGACGCCCAGCGTCTTGTCGTCTTCCTTGGGCGCCGGTGTGCCGTCAGTTCCGACGATGCGATAACCGGTTCCGGCGCAGGACGCGTCAGCCTTTTCATAGCAGGTGGCCCAGGAATTGGCCTCGCCGGAGCAATCAATGCTCAACCCTTGTTCACCATTGTTCAGGTAAGTGGTCTGCGAAGTGGCACAGCCGGTCAGGGCGGCGAGTGCAATCAGCGGCAGGAAACTGATGAGGGAACGGTTGGTCATGGCAATGTCATCTTCGAGGAGGAGGGGGCTAGACGCTATGACAGCGCCGGCAGGAAAAGGTTATAGCGATTGGCCACTTCTTTTCGCGCAGCCAAAAAAAGCCCTGCGCAATGGCAGGGCCGGCCTTCATCATTACCGATCAGTCTTGTTCCTTGCCGCGACGTTTCGGGGCTGCGGGCGTGTAATCGAGCACCGCGGCGACTTCAATCGCCATCGCCTCTGTGGGCAACGGGCCGGACACGTCTTCGCCGTTGGCGGCAGTGATATGCCACTGGCCATCTTTAGCCTTGGCGACGGTGTACCCGTTGATGATTTTTGCTGCGGACATCTAGCGGCCTCGTTGGCTGGTTCAAAGGCGCCATGATAACGGTAAATGGGCGAGCGGGCGCAGCTCGATGCGGCGTTCCGAGATCTTTGGGCTAAGCTGAATGCGCAGCCTCTGTGAGCGGATTGAACTATCCGCCAGATTATTTCTCTATGTTGACATCGGTTAGCCAGTGCGGGGCATTGTAAGGTGCACGCCGCCTGATTAGACTGCGCCGAAACTCGTACACACAGCCCTTTCAAGGACTTATATGATCAAGAAATGCTTGTTCCCAGCAGCCGGTTACGGTACTCGCTTCCTCCCAGCGACGAAGGCCATGCCCAAAGAAATGCTGCCGGTGGTAAACAAGCCACTGATCCAGTACGGCGTCGAAGAAGCTCTGGATGCTGGCCTGAACGAAATTTCCATCGTGACCGGCCGTGGCAAGCGCGCCCTGGAAGACCACTTCGACATCAGCTACGAGCTGGAAAACCAGATCAAGGGCACCGACAAGGAAAAATACCTGGTCGGTATCCGCAAGCTGCTGGACGAGTGCTCGTTCTCCTACACCCGCCAGACCGAAATGAAAGGCCTGGGTCACGCGATCCTGACCGGTCGCCCATTGATCGGCGACGAACCGTTCGCCGTGGTGCTGGCGGACGACCTGTGCGTTAACCTCGACGGTGACGGCGTACTGACCCAAATGGTCAAGCTGTACAAGCAGTTCCGCTGCTCGATCATCGCGATTCAGGAAGTCGATCCGCAGGAAACCAGCAAGTACGGCGTGATCGCTGGCGAAATGATCCGCGACGATATCTACCGCGTACACAGCATGGTCGAGAAGCCAAAGCCGGAAGACGCGCCGTCGAACCTGGCGATCATCGGCCGCTACATCCTGACTCCGGACATCTTCGACCTGATCGAGCAGACCGAGCCAGGCAAGGGCGGTGAAATCCAGATCACCGACGCCCTGATGAAACAAGCCCAGAACGGCTGCGTGATGGCTTACAAGTTCAAGGGCAAGCGTTTCGACTGCGGTGGTGCTGAAGGCTATATCGAAGCCACCAACTTCTGCTTCGAAAACTTCTACAAGACTGGCAAGGCTTACTGATAGCGCCTGATCTGCCTGTACGAAAAAGCCACCTTCGGGTGGCTTTTTCATTTTCCGCCCCTATATCGGCAGGAGTGCTTGCCCAACGGACGACGGCGGGTATGCTGATCGCCTGCCGAGGAGATAGAAATGGCCTACGATTTTGACCTTTATGTGATTGGTGCCGGTTCCGGCGGTGTGCGGGCTGCGCGTTTTGCTGCCGGGTTCGGTGCGAAAGTGGCGGTGGCCGAGAGCCGTTATTTGGGCGGTACTTGCGTCAACGTCGGTTGCGTACCGAAAAAACTGTTGGTGTATGGCGCGCATTTCGCCGAAGACTTCGAACAGTCCTCGGGTTTTGGCTGGAGCCTGGGCGAGGCGAATTTCGATTGGGCCACGCTGATTGCCAACAAGGATCGCGAGATCAATCGCCTGAACGGCATTTATCGCAATCTGCTGGTCAACAGTGGCGTGACCCTGCATGAAGCGCACGCGAAAATCGTTGGTCCGCACGAAGTCGAGGTCAACGGTGAGCGATACACTGCGAAGAATATTCTGATCGCCACTGGTGGCTGGCCGCAGATCCCGGAGATTCCGGGGCATGAGCATGCGATCAGCTCGAACCAGGCGTTCTTCCTGAAAGAGCTGCCCAAGCGCGTGCTGGTCGTCGGCGGCGGTTATATCGCCGTCGAATTTGCCGGGATTTTCCATGGGCTGGGCGCCAACACGACGTTGCTGTATCGCGGGGATCTGTTCTTGCGCGGTTTCGACGGTTCGGTGCGTAACCATTTGAAGGAGGAACTGACCAAGCGCGGTATGGATCTGCAATTCAATGCCGACATTGCGCGCATCGACAAGCAGTCGGATGGCAGCCTGAAAGCGACTCTCAAGGATGGTCGCGTACTGGAAGCGGATTGTGTGTTCTACGCCACCGGTCGGCGTCCGATGCTGGACAATCTGGGGCTGGAAAACACTGATGTGCAGCTCGACGACAAGGGCTTCATCAAGGTCGATGAGCAATACCAGACCACCGAGCCGTCAATTCTGGCACTGGGTGATGTCATCGGTCGTGTGCAGTTGACGCCGGTGGCGCTGGCCGAAGGCATGGCAGTGGCGCGACGCCTGTTCAAGCCTGAGCAATACCGTCCGGTGGATTACAAGATGATCCCGACGGCGGTGTTCAGCCTGCCGAATATCGGCACCGTCGGCCTGACCGAAGAAGAGGCGCGGGAAGCGGGTCACGACGTGGTGATCTACGAAAGCCGCTTCCGGCCGATGAAGCTGACCCTGACGGACTGCCAGGAGCGCACGCTGATGAAGCTGGTGGTCGATGGCAAATCTGACAAGGTGCTGGGCTGTCACATGGTAGGGCCGGATGCCGGCGAGATTGTGCAGGGTTTGGCAATCGCATTGAAGGCTGGCGCCACCAAGCGTGACTTCGACGACACCATCGGGGTGCACCCGACGGCGGCCGAAGAGTTTGTCACCATGCGTACGCCGGTCGGCGCTTAAGTCTTTTTCGGTTCTACTGCGTCTGGTGCTGCCGCAACGGTGGTGGCCAGGCGCAGGCTGGCTTGTGCCGTGGCCAATTCCTTTTCCAGTGACTGATTGAGCTGTGACTGCTCGTCGACGTTCTGCTTGAGCGTCTGGCTTTCCAGCAGTGCCACACGCAAACGTTCCTGGAGGAGGGTGCGTTCGCTGTCGACGCGAGACGCTTGCTCCAGCAGTTGATCCTGACGCTGATTGCTTTGTTTGAGCTGATCCTGCATCAGGCTCAATTCGCGCACGGTGCCGCGATTCTCGGTCAGCAGACGTTCGTTGTCGCGGTGCAACTGAGTGATCTCGTCCTGACGTACCAGTGCGCTTTGCTGCGCCTGGCGCAACTCCATCTGCAACTGCTGAACCTGAGTTTCGTGACGGCTTTGCTCCTGCTCGCGCTGTTCCTTGATGGCGTTGCGGTAGTGCTCAAGCGCATCGCGGGCATGCAGGTGCTTCTCTTCCAGCGAGCGGATCTGCTCGTCCTTGTCCTGCAGGCGTAATTCAAAGTCTGACAGTGCCTGATTCAGCCCGGCGTTGCGGGTCTGCTCGGTCTGCAACATCGAGCGGGTATCGCTCAGCGCTTCGGATTCCTTGGCCAGCGCGGCAGCCTGAATGTCGTGCTTCTTCTCCAGTTGCACATGATCCTGACGAAGCTGATTCAGTTCGTCCTCCAGTGCCTGACGCTGTTGCTCGTACTGCTCGCGCGCCTGGTCAATCGGTTCCTGCGCCTGTTCTTTCAGGCGTTGTGCAAGGCGCGTAACGAGTGCCAGCAGCTCGTCATCGATGGGTTCCGCCGAAGGATCGGCCGGTTCGCTGCCGTCATCCAGTTCTTTTAAATACCGATGAATCGTGGTTTTCGATCCTGTATTGCCCAATTCGATACGTACTGCGTCGATGCTGGGGTGTTCGCCACGGGCGAGGATCGCTGCGCGCGCGATCTGGACCACTGCTTTGTTAACGCCGCCACGGGCCATATCTGCTCCTACCATTTCGTACTGTGGTACATGCCACTAAAGTGCGCAGTGTACCATGTTGAAAATAAAGTGAAACAAGCGCTGATAAACGGACGGGATATACTGGTATTACCCCATGTGAAACCCATAAAATCGGTTTCCGCACAAACCTTCAGTACGCCACGAGAAAATCAGCCCATGAGCGATATCGATCGCTATCTGCAAGCCGCCACCCGTGACAACACTCGCCGCAGTTATCGTGCGGCCGTCGAGCATTTCGAAACGGTATGGGGCGGATTCCTGCCCGCGACAGCGGACAGCGTCGCGCGGTATCTGGTGGCGCATGCCGGCGTGCTTTCGGTCAACACGCTGAAGTTGCGCCTGTCGGCGCTGGCGCAGTGGCACAACAGTCAGGGCTTCGCCGATCCCACCAAGTCGCCGGTGGTGCGCAAAGTGTTCAAGGGCATTCGCGCCCTGCATCCCGCGCAGGAAAAACAGGCCGAGCCATTGCAACTGCGCGATCTTGAGCAGACCGTCACCTGGCTTGAGCAGGAAATGAAAGACGCCCGGGAAAAACAGGACCGGCCGCTGCTGCTACGAGCCTGCCGCGACCGCGCGTTGATCCTGCTGGGCTTCTGGCGTGGCTTTCGCAGCGATGAGCTGTGTCGGGTGCAGATCGAGCACGTGCAGGCGCACGCCGGCAGCGGCATCACCCTGTACCTGCCGCGTAGCAAGGGTGATCGGGAAAACCTCGGGCAGAACTATCAGGCCCCGGCGCTGCTGAAGTTGTGCCCGGTGCAGGCTTATATCGAGTGGGTCACCGAAGCGGCTCTGGTACGGGGCCCGGTGTTTCGCGCCGTCGACCGCTGGGGCAATCTGAGCGGAGAGGGCTTGCACGCAAACAGTGTGATCCCTTTGTTGCGCCAGGCTCTGGAGCGCGCGGGAATCTCTGCCGAGCGCTACACCAGCCACTCCCTGCGACGCGGCTTCGCAACATGGGCCCATCAAAGCGGCTGGGATCTCAAATCGTTGATGAGTTACGTGGGCTGGAAGGATATGAAGTCCGCCATGCGCTATGTTGAAGCGAGCCCCTTTCACGGGATGGCCCGGATTACGGATAAGCCGCTGTCGCCGTAGATATCGTTTTCTTCTATTGATATCCTCAGCTAATAGCGAAAACAAATCAGCAGCATCAGGTTTGCCAATGAGCCATCCGTCGAGTGACTGGGTAGGATTCACCCATCGAATTCACAACCCTGACGGAGAGTCATCAATGCCTATCATCAACAGCCAAGTAAAACCGTTCAAAGCTACCGCGTTCAAAAACGGCGACTTCGTACAAGTCTCGGACGCTGACCTGAAAGGCAAATGGTCCGTAGTGTTCTTCTACCCGGCCGACTTCACTTTCGTTTGCCCAACCGAGCTCGAAGACCTGGCTGACAACTATGCCGCCTTCCAGAAACTGGGCGTAGAGATCTACAGCGTTTCGACCGACACCCACTTTGCTCACGCTGCCTGGCACAACACTTCGCCAGCCATCGGCAAAATCCAGTACACCATGATCGGCGACCCGACTCAGGTCATCTCCCGCAACTTCGACGTGCTGATCGAAGAAGCTGGCCTGGCGGATCGTGGCACCTTCGTGATCAACCCTGAAGGCCAGATCAAAATCGTTGAACTGAACGATGGCGGCGTTGGCCGTGACGCTTCCGAGCTGCTGCGCAAAATCAAGGCTGCTCAGTACGTCGCTGCTCACCCAGGCGAAGTTTGCCCGGCCAAGTGGAAAGAAGGCGAGGCCACTCTGGCTCCGTCCCTGGACCTGGTCGGCAAGATCTAAGTCTGTGACAAACGCAATGCAGGGCGGGACTCCGCACCTACTTAAGTAAGCTGCACCGCCCAATAGAAAAGCCCGGGCGAGATTCGCTCGGGCTTTTTTTCGCCTCAAATAAAGTCAGGAGATCGCCCGTATGTTGGACGCCAATCTTAAAGCCCAGTTGAAATCGTACCTGGAACGGGTCACCCAGCCGATCGAGATCGTTGCATCACTCGACGACGGTGCGAAATCCCGTGAAATGCTCGACCTGCTGAAAGACGTTGCCAGTCTTTCGCACCAGATTACCTTGATCGACAGCGGCGACGATGCACGCAAACCGTCGTTCTCGATCAACCGCCCCGGTGCCGACATCAGCCTGCGTTTCGCCGGCATCCCGATGGGCCATGAATTCACTTCGCTGGTGCTGGCCCTGCTGCAAGTCGGCGGCCACCCTTCGAAGGCCAGTGTCGAAGTGATCGAACAGATCCGCTCGCTCAAGGGCGAGTTCAACTTCGAGACTTATTTCTCGCTGTCTTGCCAGAACTGCCCGGACGTTGTTCAGGCGCTGAACCTGATGGCTGTGCTGAACCCGAACATCCGCCACGTCGCCATCGACGGCGCGCTGTTCCAGGACGAAGTCAACGATCGCAAGATCATGGCTGTGCCGAGCATTTACCTGAACGGCGAAAACTTCGGCCAGGGCCGCATGGGCCTGGAAGAAATCCTCGCCAAACTCGACACCGGCGCCATCGAGCGTCAGGCCGAGAAAATCAGCGCCAAGCAAGCCTTTGATGTGCTCGTAGTCGGCGGTGGCCCGGCCGGTGCTTCGGCGGCGATCTACGCCGCACGTAAAGGCATTCGCACCGGTGTAGCGGCAGAACGTTTCGGCGGTCAGGTGCTGGACACCATGGCCATCGAAAACTTCATTTCCGTGCAGGAAACCGAAGGCCCGAAACTGGCGACCGCGCTGGAAGAACACGTCAAGCAGTACGACGTCGACATCATGAACCTGCAACGTGCCGACAAGCTGATCCCGGGAAAAAACGGCGAGCTGCATGAAGTTCACTTCGCGAGCGGCGCGACCCTCAAGGCCAAGAGCGTGATTTTGGCGACCGGCGCGCGGTGGCGTGAAATGAACGTGCCGGGCGAGCAGGAATACCGCAACAAAGGCGTGGCGTACTGCCCGCACTGTGACGGTCCGCTGTTCAAAGGCAAGCGTGTGGCGGTGATTGGCGGCGGTAACTCCGGCGTCGAAGCGGCCATTGACCTGGCCGGTATCGTGTCTCACGTCACCTTGCTGGAGTTCGACGTACAGCTGCGCGCCGACGCCGTATTGCAACGCAAGCTGCACAGCCTGCCGAACGTCACCGTGATCACCAGTGCGCTGACCACTGAAGTCACCGGTGACGGGCAGAAGGTCAACGGCCTGCGCTACAAGGATCGCAATACTGACGAGTTGCGCACGGTCGAGCTGGAAGGGATCTTCGTGCAGATCGGTCTGCTGCCCAACACCGACTGGCTCAAAGGCACCATCGAGCTGTCGCCGCGCGGTGAGATCATCGTCGACAATCGCGGTGAAACCTCGATCTCCGGCATCTTCGCCGCCGGTGACGTGACCACCGTGCCGTACAAGCAGATCGTGATTGCGGTGGGCGAGGGCGCCAAGGCTTCCCTCAGCGCTTTCGATCACCTGATCCGCACTTCGGCTCCGGCGTAAATCCCGGGCCTGAAAAAAGAAAACCCCCATCAGTGATGATGGGGGTTTTTCTTTGCGGGGCGCTTTCTACCCAAGTTCAGCTTTACAGCGGCGCCGGTTGGATGATCTCGACCCAGTAGCCATCCGGATCCTTGATGAACGCCAGGCTCTTCATGCGGCCATCGGTCAGGCGCTTCTGGAAGTCGCAGCCCAGCTCTTCAAAGCGTGCGCAAGCCGTAACGATGTCCGGTACCGAAATGCAGATGTGACCGAAACCGCGCGGGTCGGTGTTGCCGTTGTGGTAGGCGAAGTCTGCGTCGTTCTCGGTGCCATGGTTATGGGTCAGTTCCAGAATGCCGGGAATCGACTTCATCCACTCGGTGCGGGCAGCGGCGTCGGCCGGGATCTGCGATTTGTCGACCAGGGCGAGGAAGTACAGGCTGAATTCCGCTTCCGGGAAGTCACGCTTCTCTACCAGCGAGAAACCCAGTACGCGGGTGTAGAAGTCCAGCGACTTGGTGATGTCTTTGACGCGCAGCATGGTGTGGTTGAACACGAAGTTGCGGGTTGCGCTGTCCGGGGTGGCGGTGACGCCGGGGAAGGTGTTCAGTTCTTGCAGGCTCATGAGCCCTCCGTAACAAATTGGGGCGAGTGAATGGGCGCAATGATACGCATGCCAGGCAGCATCGCCAAACCGAAAGCGCGGGCTTGCCCTGTGAGCGGGCGGGCCTCAGACTTTACGGCTCAATCCGCGAGTGCCTCTGGTAATGATCCGACCGTTCAAATCGCTGTTCGTTTTCCTGGGTTTTTCCCTGCTTGCTCTGCCAGCCTGTGCCGAGGCGCCGAGCATCACCTGGCCCGCCGGCTGGGAGGTCGAGGCGCTGCCCGAAACCTCCCCTGAAGTCTCCCGTCAGCGGGCAGTGAAGACTGACGCCGATGGCAATCAGGTGATGGTGATGGAGTTGACGATGACCCGTGTGGAAAGTGGTCATCAGGTCAACTTGCAGGGCGTGTTGCTGGAGATGCGCAAGTCGGTGCAAAAAGACTTTTTCCAGAGCGGTTATCAGAGTGTCTGCAACAGGGTTCATCCGAGTACGCTGGGTTCGCTCGCAGCGCTTGAGACCACTTGTACGGTGACTGAAAACGGCCGTCATGTGTTGTCGCAAACATTGGTTGCAGCGGTCGAGGCGGATAAGGCTTACGTACTTTCGTATGCTGGGCAGGCAGAGATTTATAAGGCGAGCGGTGACGACATAGTGGCTGCGCGAAACAGCTTGAAATTCTAGTCGTCTGTTCGTGGTCAGCCTGATGTTAGATACCGGAACTGATTAAACATAAAGTTAATCTCCGGCTAACGGGGCAACATTCGGAAGCATAGTTTCAGCGCAAGAGCGGTTTGATACTCAACTTTCCCACCAGAAAAATCGTTGCATTTGTTAAATATTGTCCAGAAAAAGCCCTGCATATGCAGGGCTTTCATGTTTGCGAGGGATTAACCGCGCAACCAGGAGTCGACGGTGGCTACACCGTATTGTTCCTTCCAGGCTTTCAGGCCACGGTGGTTGCCACCCTTGGTCTCGATCAGCTCTCCAGTGTGCGGGTTCTGATAGACCTTGACCACGCGAGCTCGGCGGGTTTTAGGTGCGGCGGTCGATTGCAGACCGGATTTCGCCGGGTTCGGATCGAGAATGGCGATGATGTCTTTCAGGCCTTTGCCGTAGGTTTTCATCAGCCCCTGGAGCTTTTCTTCGAATTCGATTTCTTTCTTGAGCCCGGCATCGTTCTTCAGCGATTCCAGCTGCTTGAGCTGTTCCTGAAGGGCCTTTTCAGCTGCACGAAATTCAGCGAGTCTGGACAATATCTTTACTCCAATAGTGTGTTTGGCTGATACCAACCGCAAACAAAGCTATAAGCCAAGAGCCTTGAAGCGACTCGGTGATAATGGCTCACCTGCCCATCTTGCAACAGGTAAGAAAAATTGTAGTAGTTAATGTGGCAAGAGTAAATCCTGACTTTTTCTTCATGTAACAACAACGTTGTTTTGTATCAATTTGGTGCGGGCTGTCGGCAAATCAGGATTTATCCCGCCAAGTTAATGATGAGTTAATGCTTCGATGAAATCTGCGGCCGGCATCGGCTTGCCGAAAAGGTAGCCTTGCAGAAAGTTGACATGGTGGGCTGCCAGATAATCACACTGAGCTTGCGTCTCGACACCTTCGGCCACAATGCCCAGATCCAGTTTGGTGGAGAGCTCGATGATGCTGTCCAGAATGTGCCGGGACAGCGCATCCTTATCGATCATGGCGACGAATGTCTGGTCGATCTTGAGGAAGTCGACATTGAATGTCCTCAAGTAGCCGAGGCTTGAATGGCCGGTGCCAAAGTCGTCAATCGCTATCTTCACCCCCATCGCACGCAACTGCGCGAACAGTTGATGGGTGATGTCGGACGGCTCGATCAGCTCGCGTTCGGTCAGTTCCAGGACCAGCGTGATGCTGCCGGGCTGGAAAGCTGACAAAAATTCACGGCAATCCTCAACCAGCTCAAGATCGCGGCAGTGGCTGGCGGTGATGTTGATGCCGATGTGGAACGGCGAATCGAAGGTTGGTGACAACGGCCCCAGTATGACAGCGGTTTGCTGCATCAAGGCGCGAGTCATCGGCACGATCAGCCCGGAGTGTTCGGCAAAGGGTATGAACAGGTCCGGACGCACCAGTCCCTCCTTGGGATGGTTCCAGCGCATCAGCACTTCCGCGCCCGACCAGCGTTTGCTGTCGCCGTGCACCACCGGTTGAAAATAGGGAATGAATTCACCTGCTTCCAATGCCCGAAGCATTTCATGGCTGGGCGAGGTGGAGCGCTTCTGCACGATGTAGCCGATCGCTGCCGATACCGCACCGAAGAACATCAGCAGGCTGAACAGCGGCGGGTATTCATCTTTCATGTAGCGCCAGGTTTCGCCTTCCGCAAATGCGGCGCTGACCGAAAATGCATAGTGCGACGAGTGCAAGGTACTTTGCGCCACCGGCAACGCGGGCAGGGCGCCCTGATGTACTTTGCCGTCGGCGGAGAGCCAGTTGTCGCCGACTTGCAGCAACAACAATGTATGCCGGCCGATCAGGCGCAGGATGTTGCTCAGGTGGTAGCCGTCCAGCGTGGTCAGCGCGCCACCGCGCCCTTCACTCAGGCGATACACCAGCAGCGCGGTATTGGGTGTCACCGGGTTGCCGTTCATGAGCCACAGCTTGCCTTCGGCGTAATCGCCCGGATTCACGGCTTCCTTGAAGTCGCCGAACAGCGAACTGCAATAGAGATTGTCGTCCCACACCAGGTTGGTCGAGCGCACGAACGGGCGGCGGGTGACTTGCTCGCGCAAGGCCAGCTTGACGGTCTCGCAGGTCTGGCCGGCCAAGGGCAACAGTTCGCGGGCGGCCTGGGCAGTGTTGTCGAGCATCAGTTCGAACTGGCGCAGGGCTTCATCGGCGGTGTGTTGTGAGCTCTGCTGGAGGGCGCGTTCAGCCTGCATATAGAGGATGACGCTGCCGAGCACGATCGGCAGCAGGCCACACAGCAATGTCACGATAATCCTGGTGCTGCGCTTGCGGCGGGGCCTGACGGTCAGTGGCATGGGCGCATCCTGTCGCGAATGGAGTGGGGCTCTTGATTGCAGGCGAAGCGTGCGCGCAAAGCCCAAGGTCTGAGCCCATGATAGATGGCCAATGGCACCTGCGCCGCTCAACGGTAATCCAGTCGTGTTGCCAGTTGAATAAACGCCAGCGTGGCGGGCGAAGCCTGACGCTGATCCAGCACCGCCAGGCCGACTTGCCGGGTGACTGTGGGGGACAGCGTTCGCTTGACGTAACGCGGGGCTGGGTCGGAAGGCAACGAACCTTCGGCTACCACGGTCATCGCATCGGCCCGACCAGTGGCATCGAGGGTGCTGAGCAACTGCGCGTAGCGATAGCGAATGTTCGGGCTCAGCCGGGCGACGTTGAATAGGCGCGGAACTTACTGGCGGGCATCTGGCTGTATACAAACCCCTTGCACCAGCCGGAAAAAAGCGGATTTTATAGAGAGGGCAGACAACCCTATTTACGCTGTGTAGAATCGGGTTACGCATACAATAATAATCGTCTTCTGGCAGCAGAAGCCTCGCCCGCAAGAGCCTTGGGTCGACAATGAAGATATTCGGGTTTCAACTGATCTACGGTGATTTCCTCGCCCGCAGTGTGCGTGGCATCTCCTGTGCGCCACCCACCGGTCTCAGCATTACTGACAAATAACTCTGGTTAATTGATAAGAATGATGAGGCGCCAACCATGGCAGATTTATACGAAAACCCAATGGGCCTGATGGGCTTCGAGTTCATCGAGTTCGCATCGCCGACACCTGGCACCCTGGAGCCGATCTTCGAGATCATGGGCTTCACCAAGGTCGCGACCCACCGCTCCAAGAACGTGCACCTGTATCGCCAGGGCGCGATCAACCTGATCCTCAACAACGAACCCCACAGCGTTGCTTCGTACTTCGCGGCCGAGCACGGCCCGTCGGTTTGCGGCATGGCGTTCCGGGTCAAGGATTCGCAGAAGGCTTACAACCGCGCACTGGAACTCGGCGCCCAGCCGATCCACATCGAAACCGGCCCGATGGAGCTGAACCTGCCGGCGATCAAAGGCATTGGCGGCGCGCCGCTGTACCTGATCGACCGTTTCGGCGAAGGCAGCTCGATCTATGACATCGACTTCGTATTCCTTGAAGGCGTTGACCGCAACCCGGTCGGTGCCGGCCTGAAGATCATCGATCATCTGACTCACAACGTGTATCGCGGTCGCATGGCCTACTGGGCGAACTTCTACGAGAAGCTGTTCAACTTCCGCGAAATCCGCTACTTCGATATCAAGGGCGAATACACCGGCCTGACCTCGAAGGCGATGACCGCGCCGGACGGCATGATCCGCATCCCGCTCAACGAAGAGTCGTCGAAGGGTGCCGGGCAGATCGAAGAGTTCCTGATGCAGTTCAACGGCGAGGGCATCCAGCACGTGGCGTTCCTCACCGACGACCTGGTCAAGACCTGGGATCAGTTGAAGAAGATCGGCATGCGCTTCATGACCGCGCCGCCGGACACCTACTACGAAATGCTCGAAGGCCGCCTGCCGAACCACGGCGAGCCGGTCGATCAGCTGCAATCGCGCGGCATTCTGCTCGACGGCGCTTCGGATAAAGAAGACAAGCGTCTGCTGCTGCAGATCTTCTCGGAAACCCTGATGGGCCCGGTGTTCTTCGAATTCATCCAGCGCAAGGGCGACGATGGTTTTGGTGAGGGCAACTTCAAGGCACTGTTCGAATCGATCGAGCGTGACCAGGTGCGTCGTGGCGTGCTTGCCACCGAGTAATCCGCATCAGATGTAAAAAAGCCCGGCCTGCAGAAATGCAGGCCGGGCTTTTTATTGCGCGTCTTACGGGCGCCGTTGGCGCATCAGATGCTTGAACCCTTCAAACACCAGCACCACCACCGCGAGCCAGATCGGGATGTAGGTCAGCCATTCACCGGGCTTGATGCTCTCGCCGAGCAGCAGCGCCACTCCGAGCAGCAATACTGGCTCAACGTAACTCAACAAGCCAAACAGACTGAACGGCAACAAGCGGCTGGCAATGATGTACACCACCAGTGCCGACGCACTGATCAGGCCGAGCAGCGGAATCAGCCACGTCAGCGCCGGGTACTGATCGAACACGCCGAAACCCTGTTCACCGCCGCGCACAAACCAGTACGCCACCGGCAGCATCAGGGTCATGTCGACCCACAAACCGCCGAGGTTGTCCGACTTCAGGTATTTGCGCAGCACAAAGTACAGCGGGTAACCGACGACCACGACCAGCGTCGCCCAGGAAAATCCGCCGACCTGATACAACTCGTTCAACACGCCGAGGCTGGCAAAGAACACCGCGACTTTTTGCAGGTACGACAGGCTTTCGCCATAAGCGATGCGCCCGGTCAGCACCATGGCCAGCGGCAACAGGAAGTAGCCCAGCGACACATCGAGGCTGTAGCCATTGAGCGGCGCCCACATGAACAGCCACAACTGCACACCCAACAACGCGGACGAGAGGAACAGGCCTGCGATCAATTTGGGCAGCGCAGGGATCCGGCGCAGTAGCTCGAGCACCCGCCGCCATTCGCCGGACACCAGCATGAACACGGTCATGCAGGGCACGGTCAGCAGCATCCGCCAACCGAAGATTTCCACGCCGCTCAACGGGGTGAGCAGCGAGGTGTAGTAATACATGACGGCAAACAGCGTCGAGGCTGTTACCGAGAGAGCGATACCTTTAGACAAACTGTCCTCGCGGGGGTGATGGTCAAACGGGGAGCGAAGGATACGTGGTTTTTGTGCTGAATATTGGGCAGATGCTCAATATTTACCACACATCAAACAGCCTGTAGACCTTCGCCTGCTCGCGAAGCGTTCAGCCTTGCTGCGGAGCCCGTCCGGAGGCACGAATCATCACTGCGCACCTTGCAAGGGATTGCCAAAGTTCATGAGGTACATCTCGCCAAACTTGTAAGAGGCGTAATCGGTGATGTGCCCTATGTCACGATAGACCGGAAAACCGTCGACCGTGTTCATGCACGCATCACCTGTGCATTGCACGGTTTTCGGGTCAATGACAATTAATCCGGGGTACTCAGTCTTCAGGTCATTAAAGAGTGTTTCCAGCGCTGGTTCTTTGCTGCCGGACCATGGCGTAGTAGCGCAGAGGTTGCCTTGCTCGACACTGCCCATCAACCCACGCAACTTGACCTGGCGCAACAGGCACGCGTTGATCCCAGGTGGCATGGGCAGCGTGTTCTCCAGAAACACCGGGATAGCGCCTGATGCGACGATAATATCCAGGGCTTGCCGGATTGCTACGCCAAAGCGTTGTCGAGACAGTTCCAGGCTGTGAGGATCATCGCGTTTAGTGACGATGTCACCGTTCAGATAAGCCTCCCAGAACTGGCCCACAATCACATACTTGAAGTGCTTGTTCGCAATCATCTCGTAATAGCGTTGAGCGGCGTCGTGGCATTTTTGAAACAACGCGTTCTTGTATTTTTTCGCGTCGTACTGGTAGATCCCGGGCAAGGCCAGGCACGCCGGGTAAGCCTGTGCGAGTACAGCAAGATTGGCATCCCTGGCCAGCGTTTCAACGAAACCCCAGTAGTGATTCGAAAACGAATCGCCCATCAGAAATATTTGTGGCGCCGCGTGATCGGCGCCCGATATGCAGCCAGAATCGGCACCATCGCTGACACCAAGACATCCTTCCCGAGCAACTGGCACGGATGCTTTCAAATCGTTGAGCATGTTGCTGTAGCCCTGATTGAAGCGGCCCGGCCAGCCTTCGTGCCTGACACTGGCCGAGTGCAGCAGCGACAGGCCGATAGCGGGCAAAATCATCAGTACCACGAGCGTTTTGGCAAAACCGAATCGTGCCTTGCGGAACTTGTTTTCAATCAGCACATAAGAGAGCCAGGCCGTGACGAAAGTGCAAACGAAGTAAATGATTGTCATCGACGGGGTTAGCGCGATTCCCATGTAATTCATCACCGCCAGGATCGGCCAGTGCCATAGATACAAGGAGTACGAGAGCGTGCCGATAAACACCAAGGGTCTGAACGCGAGCAGCTTGGCGAAAATGCTTGCATCACCAATCCCCTGATACAGCAACGCTGCAGTGGCGAGACACACGGCAATGGCATGGTATTGCGGGAATCCCGGCAAGATATCGTCCCGGGTGGCGCAATAGATGATCGTGACCAGCGAAAGTGCACAGACCACAGAGGCGCTCAGGCGATTGAGCCGGAACTTGCCCGTACTGAAGATGACCGCACAAGAACCGATCATCAATTCGAAAATCCGCGCAGCGAAGAAGTAGTAGTTTTTCTCAGGAGTGGCGTAAGACAGGTACAGCGCGAGCACCATTGCTGCCACGGTCAGGCCGAGCACCGCCGCTTTGAAAATAACGTTCGGCAGATAGCGGTTGAGCAGCCAGATGCCCAGGGGGAGTATCAGATACCACTGCCATTCGATGGCCAGAGACCAGGTGTGCAACAGCGGCAGGCTTGCTGCATCCGGTGTGGCGTAACCCGTGGTCACTTTGGAAAAGTACTGGTTGGAGATGATTAACGAGGTGTACTTTTCGCTTTTTAAAAAATCGACGTAATCATCGGGCAAGTACAGCAGCGTCGTGAGCATCAATGTGACGATCAATAAAGCGATAACGGCCGGTTGCAGTCGCCAGATCCGGCGCGTGTAGAACCCGGAGAAAGTGAACGTACCGTTGTGCAGCGACTTCATGATGATAGCGGTGGTCAAATAACCCGAAATCACGAAGAAGATATCGACGCCGATGAAACCGGACGGGAAAAGCGCCAGTCCGCCGTGGAAGATCAACACCAGTAGAACAGCGATGGCGCGAAGTCCGTCAATGTCGGCCCGGTACGCGAGGGAAGGGCGGCGATCGCCGAAAGTTGCGGGCTCTATAGCGCAAGTGAGGGGGCGCAGATCTTTATCGCCCGTTAATTTGAACAGCAGCCCGCGCAGTGGCTTTCTGAAGAGCTCGGCGGAGCGATTGGACATGTGCTGATCCCTGGCAAATTCCGAACGATCAATCAGCTTCCGTTTGATCGCGCTTGATTCGATAAAAAACAGCCGATTGTATCGGCTGTTCAAGGTTAAGGAAAATCCTACGCCTGATGGGGTTTGCGGCCTGAAACAAAATGGCTCACATCATTAAACCCCGGCGTAGACGCATGCCCCGGCGTCACCAGCGAGTCGATAAACGCCTCATCCTCGGCTGTAATCTTCACCGACTGCGCTTTGGTGTACGCATCCCACTGCTCCTCAGTGCGCGGCCCGACGATCGCCGATGTCACCGCGCCGTTGTTCAGCACCCAGGCAATCGCAAACTCGACGATCCCGACCCCACGCTCCTGGGTGTATTGCTGAATCTGCTGGGCAATGCGCAACGATTCCACCCGCCATTCGGTTTCCAGAATCCGTTTGTCCTGGCGTCCGGCACGGCTGTTGGCATCCGGAGTCACGTCCGGCGCGTACTTGCCGCTGAGCACGCCACGGGCCAGCGGGCTGTAAGGCACCACGCCGAGGCCGTAGCTCTGGGCGGCGGTAATCTGCTCGGTTTCGGCCTGGCGGTTGACGATGTTGTACAGCGGCTGGCTGATCACCGGGCGATCGACTCCCAATTTGTCCGCCACTCGAATCACCTCGGCAATCCGCCAGCCGCGATAGTTCGACAGGCCCCAATAACGGATCTTGCCCTGGCGAATCAGATCGCCTATGGCCGAGATCGTCACTTCCAGCGGGGTGTTGTGGTCCTCGCGATGCAGGTAATAGATGTCGAGGTAGTCGGTGCCGAGCCGGGTCAGGCTGGCCTCCAGACCATTGAAAATGTGCTTGCGGCTCAGACCGCTGCGGTTCGGCACGCCGTCCACCGGGCCGAAACCGACCTTGGTCGCCAGCACCCATTCATGACGATGACGGGCAATGGCCTCGCCGACGATCTCTTCCGAGCGGCCATTGGTGTAGACGTCAGCCGTGTCGATGAAATTGATGCCCTGATCCCAGGCCTTGTCGATGATGCGCAGCGAATCCTCTGCGCTGGTCTGCTCGCCGAACATCATCGTGCCGAGAGTGAGGGTGGACACCTGCAACCCCGAGTGACCCAGTGTGCGATAGCTCATGCCGAAATCCTTTTGTCGGTGGGAAAGCTTCCATCAAATACCAGAAACTTTGCTGGGGGCAATCCGATTTATCGCAGGCTACGGAAGTCCGATCGAAGTAAACGCTCGATCCACAGATATAAAACGACAACAGACAACCACTTGTCGCCACTGTCAGATCTGACAGTAGCGAACGGACTTCAGGATCAGATCTTATTTCATCTGAGACCGGAGAGTATCCGGGTGAAATTTCCGATGACTCAGGAGCGTTGCCATGAACACTGAAACACTGGAACAACCAGATAGCGATAACGCTGTGCTTGCGTTGTATCCACCCGATCTGGTCGACAGCAACAAGTCGGTCGTGGGGGCAGATTGTGGCATTGCCATCAATTACTACGACCTGACCCCTATGGGGGCGAAAGTCAGGGTCGATCCTTATGTCGATCAAGCTCCGGGAGACACTGTCTCTCTGAATTTGAATGGCGAACTGAATATCGCCAACACTCAAACTCAGTCCACGGATGATGCAGTCATTCTGTACATCCCGAAAAACAAGCTGTTATCCGGTGCAGATATCATCAATGAGCTGACTTACACCGTGACCAGACGCAGCCAGAACCAAGGCACCTCCGAACCACCGCTGCGAGTCCTTTATTACGGCATTCGACCCGGCAAGGAGAATCGCATTCCCGGTAGGCCAGGCCATTCTGAGCTCAAACTGATCTTGCCGCAGGATGTGCTGGACTACGGAATCGATGCGGATCGCGCCGAGCAGGGTGTACACGTTAGTTTCGAATACCCCTATTGTGGGGCGTTCAACACAATTCGCCTGAACTGCAACGGCCATGACGTATTCCGCGAGGTTACCGCAGATGAGGCACCCTTGACGCCGACAGCCGTACCGACACGAATTTGCCTTACATTGACAAAAGCTGATCTGGAACAGGTCAAAGACCATCCGCAGGCTGTTTTCAACTTCACGGTTAATGACCAAGTCGGCAATGGAGCTGACCCGGATTCCCCTTGGTCGGCATCCCTGTTGGTGACTGTTGATATGCAGGGCGCGCGTTTGACTGCACCTGATATCACCGAAGACCCGGATGATCCCAATGATGCGCCGGACACCATCGACCTGAACAAGCTCGGCACCAACGACCTGACCATCCAGGTACACGTACTGAGCCCGCCATGGACGGCGAATGACGTCATTCGCGTGAAGTACGTGGCAACACCGAACTCCGGCGGTACGCCGGTGGAGCACAGTGTTGAAGCTCCCGTGGCGCGCATCCCGTTCGTGCAGAAATTGCTGATTCCCAACACCAAGGTCATTGTCGACAGCGTGGTCAGGGTCAGTTACGAGCAAGTCAGGGGCGGGGCGGTCATTGCGCGCTCTCGAGTGGCGATGGCGCGGGTCATTCTGGCGCCGGTCATTACCGCAGCCAAAGACCTGGCCGGCGTTGTGTTGGAAAACGGCGGTTCCGTTTCCCACAACAAGATAATCCTGGAAGGGTCGGCGCTGGCGGGCGCGGTATTGGAAATTCTTGATGGTGCGGCGGTTGTCGAGGAGGTGCGTACGGGCGCTGATTACAAATGGAAAAGCACGGCGATATCGATTGCTGTTGGGCGGCATGTTTTTACTGCCCGGGAAAAGGCAGGGAATCAGTTGGTTTCGGAACCTTGGGCGATTGAGCGGTTGGCGTTCAGCATGGATAGGACGCAACTAAGGCTTGCGGGACTGTCGATCAGAGTTCCACAGTGGATAAAGACCGGCCAGGACTCAATTGGCAATATCGGCGTTCGGGTTCCAACCGGAGGGGTTAAGCCGTATGACTATGCATCGTCTGATCCGACGACCGTTTCGGTGACGGAGCAAGGGAAAGTCAGCGGATTGAAGAATGGCGTGGCAACCATCTATGTCACTGATCAGGAGGGGACTACCCTGACTTATCTGGCAGTTGTCACCAACGTCTGGAAACTGCAGATCAGTGATCAGTTATATACCTTTCTGAACGCTGAAAAATGGATGCATACGCTGGGAGGGCGTCACACCTACGACGGTGCAATCATGCAGGACCTCCTGCGAGTTTATGTAGTCCCGCCTCGTGAGATCAATGTATGGACGTGTGGGACTTTCGGGCATTGGGGAGGGTACATCGCACCTAGTAATAGATTTAATAGCACTACACACTCAACTGCCCAGTGGACTTCCTGGTGCTTGACCGCTACCTGATTGAAGCGTCGTTTTCCATGGCCGGTGTGACGCTCGCCATGGGAATAACTGCGAGTTCATAGATTGAATGACAGGCAACGCTCGCGCAAAAATGCCTGCAACACCTTCACCCGCTCCGAGACCTGCACCCGGTGCGGGCACAGCAGATTGAATGGCACGCTCTCGCCGTGCCAATCATCGAACAGGGTCACCAGCCGCCCGGCGCGCACGTCTTCGGCCACGTCGAGCCAGGCCTTGTAAGCGATGCCGTGCCCGGCGAGCGCCCAGCGACGGGCGACTTCGCCGTCGTCGCTGAGGTAGTCACCGCGTACTTCAACTTCGACTGTTTCGTCCTCGCGATGGAAGCGCCAGGTGTTGTAAGGCCGGCCATTGCGCAGGTAGAGCAGGGCGCTGTGCTTGCTCAATTCGGCAGGGTTTTGCGGCGTGCCGTGACGTTCCAGATACGCAGGACTGGCGCAGGCCACGCGGCGATGCTCCGGCAGAATCGGCAGCGCCACCAGCGTCGAATCAATCGGTACGCCAAAGCGCAGCGCCACATCCACTGTTTCGCGAAACAGGTCCGCATGCCGGTCGTTGAGCAGCAATTGCAGTTGAATGTGCGGGTGCTCGCGCTTGAAATCATCCAGCCACGGCAGCAACACATTGCGCCCGAAATCCGACGGCGCTGCCAGTTGCAGCACGCCGCTCAGGCCTTCGGTCTGCTGCTTCAGGGCCTGCTCGCCCTCGGCCAGTGTCGCCAATGCAAGACGCACGCTTTCCAGATAGCGCCGGCCTTCTTCGGTCAGGCGCATGCTGCGGGTCGAGCGGGCGAAGAGGCGGATGCGGAGGCGGGTTTCCAGGCGTTTCAACGCGATGCTGGCGGCGGCCGGCGTCAGCTCAAGCGCCCGGGCGGCGGCGGAAATGCTGCCGGAGTCGGCGGTGCGGACGAAGATTTCCAGATCGAGGATTGAGCTCATTAGTAAAAATCCGTTGAAGATCCTTGGCGTTTTGCGGGATTTTTCCGGGATTGGCAAGCACAGATACTGGAATCCTGAATAACCGCAGGAGACAGACATGACGTGGACATTCGATCATCTCGCCTTCAACACCGCTGATGGGCAGACGCTGCAGGACGCTTTCGGCAGGTTATTGGGATTGACGCCGGGGCGTCGGCCGCCGTTTCCGTTTCCCGGGCGGTGGTTGTATCAGGATGAGCAGGCGTTGGTGCATGTGATTGAGCAGCCTGCGCCGGGCGAGACTGCTTTGAGTCATATTGCGTTTCGTACCGATGAAGATGCAGCGGTGATTTTGAAGCGGGTGCAAGGCAGTGGGTTGCCGTATCAGGTGGCGCAGGTGCCGGAGGGTGGGGGCTGGCAGATTTTTGTGCAGATGCCGGGCGGGTTGGTGCTGGAACTGGATGCGAAAACGGGGATCTTGTGAGCGTTTAATCGTGGCGTTTAAAGGACACGTCCAGACACGCACCGCAGGCTACACAACCTTGCGCCGTTGCCTACGACTAAGCCAGAATCCGCCGGCTTGTGCGCTTAGGGGCCGGGTTTTATCGTTGTCCCGTCGCTGAAAAACAGCGATGGGGTTTGGTAGCCCGGTTCTGACTTGTTGCGCAACTCACCGTATTCGGACGCTTATCCGTCCGTGTTTTTATGGTGGCCATGCGCGGGGCGCTTTCGGGCGCGCCGGTTCTCCAAGTCACCGGTCTACCAACCCGTGTATGGCCACCACCTCTTCGTTTGGTAGCGAAGTTTGAAGGCTCCACTTTTCTGATTTGGAGATTCAAACGTGATCAAACCAACACCCAACCCACCCGAAGCCGATTCAACGTCCCCCTACGAAACCCTCGATTCGAAGAAATTCCACGAAGCCGCCGAACGCGCCCTCGATCACTACCTCAATCCGCTGCTTCCCAGAAAACCGCTGCTCAAACCCAACGCCCGCTACCTCATCGCCCCCGGCATCGACGGCGAAGAACTGCTGGCCGATGCCTGCGAGACGCTGACCTCTGCCAAAGTCATGGCGACCGACTTCGCCGGACTGGTGGACGGCTCGCAGAGGCATGTGCTGCTGGGCATTGCGCAACTGATCATGCTGAGTGAACTGGCGGTGAACCGGGCGCTGGATAATCTGGAACTCAAGACTGAAGCACCGCTGTAGCTAGATCCAAAAGAAAAACGGCCCGAAAAGGGCCGTTTCTGTATTTCGACTAAGGCTTAAGCCCGCAACGTCCGCGTCATCCGCAATGCCAGCAAACTCCCGCCAACAATCACACCCGCCAGCAGGTACAACGCCGCATCCGTCGACCCGGTGCTGTCTTTGACCCAACCCACAAGGTAAGGGCTCAAGAACCCCGCCATCTGCCCCATGGAGTTGATCAACGCCAACCCACCCGCCGCAGCACCCGCGCTCAGCATGGCCGTCGGCACCGGCCAGAACATCGGCAACCCAGTCAACGCACCCATAGTCGCAATGGTCAGACCGAGAATCGCAATCGCCGGATTCGCCGCGAAGTTCACCGCGATCAGCAGGCCGACAGCGCCCATCAACATCGGCACCACCAAGTGCCAGCGGCGTTCTTTACGCAAGTCCGCCGAACGCCCGACCACCAGCATGAATACCGCCGCCAGCAGATACGGAATCGCACTCAACCAGCCGATCACCAGGTTGTCGCTGAAGCCGAGGTTCTTGATGATCGACGGCAACCAGAAGTTGATTGCGTACACGCCGCTCTGGATGCAGAAGTAGATCAGACCGAAAGCCCAGATCGCCGGGTTCTTGAACACGGCGATCAGCGAATCGGAGGTGGTTTTCGGCTTGTTCGCCAGGTCTTCTGCCTGATCCGCTTCCAGCACCGAGCGCTCATGCGGGGTCAGCCACTTGGCGTTGGCGAAGTTGTCGCTGAGCAGGAAATACGCCAGCGCGCCGAGGATTACAGTTGGAATGCCTTGCAGCAGGAACATCCACTGCCAACCGGCCAAACCGCCCTGGCCGGCGGCGAAGTGATTGAGGATCCAGCCGGAAAACGGGCTGCCGAGCAGGCCGGACACCGGGATCGCCGACATGAACAGCGCCATGATCCTGCCACGGCGGAAGGTCGGGAACCACTGCGAAAGGTAGAGCACAACGCCCGGGAAGAACCCGGCTTCGGCCGCGCCGGTGAACAGGCGCAGGGTGTAGAACTCGGTCGGCGTGGTGACGAACAGCAGGCAGGTCGACAGCGTGCCCCAGGTGATCATCATCAGCGCGATCCAGCGCCGTGGCCCGAATTTGGTCAGCGCCAGGTTGCTCGGCACGCCGCACAGCACGTAGCCGATGAAGAAGATACCGGCACCGAGGCCGTAGACGGTTTCGCTGAATTTCAGCGCGTCGAGCATCTGCAGTTTGGCGAATCCAACGTTGACCCGGTCGAGGTAGTTGAACAGGTAGCAGATGAAGATGAAGGGGATCAAACGCAGGGTGATGCGTTTGTAGACGGCATTTTTATCGTCAACGATGGTCTGGGCGGCAGCGGCGCTCTGCGACATGGCGGCTCTCTCTTTATTATGATTTTTTGCGATGCAAAGGGTAACGTTGATCGCCCTGAGAGTCTCGGCCACCTTTGGCCGGATTGTCTTTGTGCCTGAGCACAGGGTTTGCCGCCAGACCCTGTGCGGGTGAACAACCGTCCGCGCCTGTTTTCAAGGATTCCAGCCCCTATGTTCGAACTCGATCACGACCTCGCCCAGGACATCGTCGACCGGGCCATGGCCATTTTGCCGTACAACGTCAACGTCATGGACAGCCAGGGGCTGATCCTCGGCAGTGGCGAGCCGGAGCGCATCAACACCCGCCACGAAGGCGCGCAACTGGTGCTGGCCAACGGGCGGGTGGTGGAGATAGACGCGCAGACCGCCGTGCATTTGAAAGGCGTGCAACCGGGGATCAACCTGCCGCTATTGCTCGATCAGCGTTTGATCGGTGTGCTCGGTATCACCGGCGAGCCGGAGCAATTGCGCACTTACGCCGAGCTGGTGCGCATGACGGCTGAAATGCTGGTCGGCCAGCGCAACCAGCAATCCGAACAGCAATGGCGGCGGCAGCGTTGCGATGATTTGCTGGCACTGCTGTTGAGTGAAGCAGGGGATTCGCCGCGTTTGGTGGATGAAGCCCAGCAGCTAGGGCTCAAACCGCAACTGACGCGGGTGCCGTATCTGTTCGAGTTGGGGCTGGAGCACGGGCCGGGGCAAACCGTCGAGGCGCTGAGTGCCTGGCTGGTGTCGCGCTATCCCGACAGTTGGTGCGTGAGCTCGGCCAAGTCGTCACTGTTGTGGTGCCGGCCGGCGAGTCAGAACGTCGAGCATGATCGCCTGCTGGAAAAACTCGATGGTCTGGGCTGGAACATTCTGCGTATCGCGGTTGGCGGGCAGGCCGACGGGCTGGCCGGGTTGCGCCGTTGCTATCGGCGGGTCGGCGATCTGCTCGCCTATGGTCGCGAAGTGCTGCCGCGTTCACGGCTCCTGACTCTCAATCGCTACCGCTTGCCGGTGATGCTCTGGCGCCATCGCAACGACGATGCGCTGGATGAACTGCTCAAACCGTTGCGCAAAGTGATCGCCAAGGACAGCAACGGCCAGTTGCTCGCGACCCTGCGCAGTTGGTGCGATCACGACGGGCAGAGCCAGGCTTGCGCCGATGCCTTGGGTATCCACCGCAACAGCCTGCGTTACCGGATGGAGCGGATTGCCGAGTTGAGCGGGGTCGATCCGTTGAAGCTCGACGGGATGCTGGCGTTGTATCTGGGTGTGCAATTGCTGCCGCAGACCGACGATTTGTCGAAATGAACAATAAACGCCTGCACGACTTGTGCAGCGGACAGGCGTCAACCGGCAAGGCGACTGGCAGCATGAGGGGCATTGGAACTGGAGAATTCGCATGAAAATCGTCATCGCCCCCGATTCGTTCAAGGACAGCCTGAGTGCCCAAGGCGTTGCAGAGGCCATTGCGCTGGGACTGGCGCAGGTCTGGCCGCAGGCGACGCTGGTCAAGTGCCCGATGGCCGACGGTGGCGAAGGCACGGTGGAGTCGATTCTCGCCGCGTGCGAAGGCGAACTGCGCCGGACCCGCGTGCGCGGCCCGTTGGGCGCAGCGGTCGAAGCCGCGTGGGGCTGGTTGCCACACAACCACACCGCAATCATCGAAATGGCCGAGGCCAGCGGTCTGCAATTGGTGCCGCCGGGGCAGCGTGACGCGTGCATCAGCAGCACCTTCGGCACCGGTGAGCTGATCCGCGCCGCGCTGGATGCCGGCGCGCAGCGAGTCATTCTGGCCATCGGCGGCAGTGCCACCAACGACGGTGGCGCCGGCGCCATGCAAGCGTTGGGCGTGAAACTGCTGGATGCTCAAGGGCAATCGCTGGTGCCGGGAGGTTTGGCGTTGGCGCAACTTGCGCGTCTGGACCTGAGCGAGCTCGACCCGCGTCTGACGCAAGTGCGTTTCGACATCGCCGCCGATGTCAACAATCCGCTGTGCGGCCCCCACGGCGCGTCGGCGATTTTCGGCCCGCAGAAGGGTGCATCCCCGGCGCAAGTGCAACAACTGGATCAGGCCCTCGGTCACTTCGCCGAACTCTGCGCGCAAGCGCTGGGCAAGGATGTACGGGATGAACCGGGCAGCGGTGCCGCAGGTGGATTGGGCTTTGCCGCCAAGGCGTTTCTCGGCGCACGGTTTCAGGCCGGTGTTGAAGTGGTCGCGGAACTGGTTGGCCTGGCCGACGCTGTGAAGGGCGCGGATCTGCTGATTACCGGCGAAGGGCGCTTCGATGCCCAGACCCTGCGCGGCAAAACCCCGTTTGGCGTGGCGCGGATCGCCAAGCAACACGGCGTCCCCGTGATCGTCATCGCCGGGACCCTCGGCGAGGGCTATCAAGCGCTCTACGATCACGGCATCGACGCTGCATTCGCGGTCACCAGCGGCCCGATGACCCTTGAACAGGCCTGCGCCGAAGCCCCGCGCCTGTTGCGTGAACGTGCAACAGATATTGCTCGCGTATGGCGTATTGCAACTCCGGCCTGACCTGTCAGTCATCATCTGAAACGACGGGTGTTTCAGCGCTGAAACACCCGCAGCGCCGTGAAAAATATTTCATCTTTCCCCGCAAACTTCCTCAAGCCTGGCCGATACAGAAATCAGGCGCACACGAAAATTTCCAGAACAGTGACGCCGGAACGAAGCCCGCCCACGGGCCCGTGATAACGGCATGGACGCTCGTAGTTTCAACTATCCGAGAGTCCTCCTATGTCCCTGCGTAATCTGAATATCGCGCCCCGTGCCTTCCTCGGTTTTGCCTTCATTGCCTTGTTGGTGATCGTGCTCGGCGTGTTCGCCGTCAATCGCATGTCGATCATCCGTCAGGCTTCCCTGGAGATGGACTCGACGCAGTTACCAAGCGTCACCCAACTCGCGGTGGTTACGGAGAACGTGTTGCGCCTGCGGATTCTCTCGTTCCGCATTCTGGTCAACCGCGAACCGGCCGGTTTGCAGGAAGCCCAGACCCGCATCGGTGTGCTGGTGGACAAGGTGCGCGCTGCCCAGGCCAGTTACGCGGTACTGCCGGCCGGCCCGGAGGAACGCGCGTTATATCAGGAGTTTTCGACGACTCTCGACAACTATGTGCAAGCGCAGAATCAGATGATGGAGCTGTCGCGCCAGGACAAGCTCGACGAGATGCGCGCCCTGATCAACACGAAGATCAAGGACGGCACCGACAAGATGGGCGAACAACTCAACAAGCTGATCGCGATCAACGCCGCCGACGCGAAGACCGCTTCCACTCAGGCGGGTGAGTATTACAACAGTGCCATTACCGGCATCATCGCGGTGTCTGTGATTGCCGCGTTGTTGACCGTATTGCTGGCCTGGCTGCTGACCCGCAGCATCGTCACCCCGTTGAACCGCGCCGTCGCTGCCGCGCAAACCATCGCTGGCGGCAACCTGACCAAAGCCATCGAAATCGACGGCAAGGACGAACCGGCGCGCCTGCTTGAAGCGCTGGCGGCGATGCAGACCAACCTGCGCAAAACCATCGAGCAGATCGCCGGCTCCGCCACGCAACTGGGCGCCGCCGCCGAAGAACTGAGCGCCGTGACCGAAGAAGCGTCCCGTGGCTTGCAACAGCAGAACGACGAAATCGAACAGGCCGCCACTGCCGTCAACGAAATGACCGCAGCGGTGGAAGAAGTTGCGCGCAACGCGGTGTCGACCTCCGAAGCCTCGAACCAGTCGACCCACGCCGCCCGTGAAGGTCGCGATCAGGTGGTGAAAACCGTCGACGCGATCCAGACCATGACCCACGACGTGCAGAACACCGCGCAAATGATCGAAGGCCTGGCCGCTCAGGGCCGCGACATCGGCAAGGTGCTGGACGTGATCCGCGCCATCGCCGAACAGACCAACCTGCTGGCGCTCAACGCCGCCATCGAAGCGGCCCGTGCCGGTGAAGCCGGGCGCGGATTCGCGGTGGTAGCGGACGAAGTTCGCGCCCTGGCCCATCGCACTGCGCAATCGACCCAGGAAATCGAAAAAATGGTCGCCGGCATCCAGAACGGAACCGGTGAAGCGGTCGAGTCGATGCAGCAAAGCAACCAGCGCACCCAGACCACCCTGGAAATGGCCCGCGCCGCCGGTGTTGCACTGGAGCAGATCACCCAATCGATTCACCAGATCAACGAGCGCAACCTGGTGATCGCCAGCGCCTCGGAAGAGCAGGCGCAGGTGTCCCGCGAGGTCGACCGCAACCTGGTCAACATCCGCGACCTGGCCACCCAATCGGCCGCCGGCGCGAATCAAACCAGCGCCGCGACCCACGAACTGTCGCGCCTGGCGGTGGATTTGAATGCGATGGTGGCGCGCTTTGTGATTTGACCTAGGGTGAAGGCTGGAGACCGCGCAATCAGGAGACGTACATGCGCTATTCAGCCTTGACCCAACGAATCGCCGGGGAGGGAGCAGCGGCCTGGCGGATTCACGACCGAGCGCTGGAGCTGCGCGCCGAGGGCATTGATGTCTTGCTGCTGTCCGTGGGTGATCCGGATTTCGATACGCCGCTGCCGATCATCCACGGCGCCATCGACAGCCTGCTGGCGGGCGATACCCATTATTCCGACGTGCGCGGCCGGCTGGAGCTGCGCAAGCAGATCGCCGAGCGCCATCGACGCAACAGCGGCCAGGATGTGGATGCCGAGCAGGTGATCGTGCTGCCCGGCGCGCAATGCGCGGTGTATTCGGTGGCGCAATGTCTGCTGGATCCGGGCGATGAAGTGATCGTTGCCGAACCGATGTACGTGACCTACGAAGGCGTGTTCGGTGCCTGCGGCGCAACCGTGGTGCCTGTGCCGGTTCGTCCGGAGAATGGTTTTCGCGTCGATCCGGCGGATGTCGCGGCACTAATCACGCCCCGAACCCGCGCCATGCTGCTCAACAGCCCCAACAATCCTTCCGGCGCCAGTCTGTCGCTGTTGATCTGGCAGGAGCTGGCAGCGCTGTGCATTCGTCATGACTTGTGGCTGATCAGCGATGAGGTCTACAGCGAATTGTTATACGAAGGCGAGCACGTCAGCCCGGCGAGCCTGCCGGGCATGGCCGAGCGCACGGCGACCATTAACAGCCTATCCAAATCCCATGCCATGACCGGGTGGCGGATCGGCTGGATGATCGGGCCGACACCCTTGGCGGAACATCTGGTGAATCTGTCGCTGAGCATGCTGTTCGGGCTGCCGGACTTTGTGCAGAAAGCGGCGCAGATCGCGCTGGAGAAAGATCTGCCGGAAGTGACGCAGATGCGCGAGGAATACCGCTTGCGTCGGGATCTGGTGTGCGAGCGGTTACGTGGGTGTCCGGGGTTGTACCCGATCAAGCCGGATGGCGGGATGTTCGTGATGGTCGATGTGCGCCAGACCGGGCTCGGCGCGCAGGACTTTGCCGAGCGCCTGCTGGAGGGGTATGGGGTTTCGGTGCTGGCAGGGGAAGCGTTCGGGCCCAGTGCGGCGGGGCATATTCGCATCGGGCTGGTGGTGGATAGAGTGAAACTGGCGGATGCGTGTTCGCGGATTGCCTTTTGTGCTGCGCAGCTTCTGCAAGTGCGCAGTGCCTGAAGGTTCTGTGTTGTCTTTACTGGCCCCTTCGCGAGCAGGCTCGCTCCCACAGGTATTGTGTACACCGCAGAACACTGTGGGAGCGAGCCTGCTCGCGAAAGGGCCGGTACAAGCGCTGAAAGCTTCAGCTCTGCCAAGCTGATGAGTTCACCAGATTCATCGGCTTCTTCCCAGCCAACGCCGCCAACAGATTCTCCACCGCACACCGCGCCATCGCCTCGCGCGTCTCATGGGTCGCCGAGCCCATGTGCGGCGTCGCCACCACGTTGTTCAGCTGCAACAACGGCGAGTCATGATTCAACGGTTCACGCTCAAATACATCCAGCCCCGCCGCGCGAATCCGGTTATGGCGCAAGGTGTCGATCAGCGCCGCCTCGTCCACCACCTTGCCCCGGGAAATATTGATGAAGATGCTCTCCGGGCGCATCAACGCAAACTGCTCGGCGCCAATCAAACCTTCAGTCTGCGCTGTCAGCGGCAAGGTCAGGCAGATGAAATCCGCCTGCTGCAACAGGTCCTCCAGGCTGCGGTACTGCGCATCGAAACGTTCTTCAACCGCCGGTTTGCGCGACTGGCTGTGATAGATCACCGGCATCCCGAAGCCGAAATGCCCCCGCTGCGCCAGCGCCTCACCGATCCGCCCCATACCGATGATGCCCAGCGTCTTGCCGTGCACATCGGTGCCGAAATGCGCCGGGCCGATGCTGCGATGCCAGTGACCGCCGCGCACCATGTTCGCCAGTTCCACCACGCGCCGGGCGCTGGCCAGGATCAGGGCGAAACCGGTGTCGGCGGTGGTTTCGGTGAGCACGTCCGGGGTGTTGGTCAGCAGGATTTTGCGCCGGGTCAGGTAGTCGATGTCGTAGTTGTCGACGCCCACCGAGACGCTGGAAATCGCTTCCAGCTGCGGTGCCAGATCGAGCAGCGCCGCGTCCAGTTTCAGGCTCGCGCCGAGCAAGCCGTGGGCACCGGGCAGGGCGTCGCGCAGTTTCATCAGGCCATCGGCGTCGAGGCTGTCGATAAGCGTCACATCGACCTGTTCCTCAAGGCGCGCCATCAGCGCCGGCGACAGTTTTTTGTACAGCACAACCTGCTTTTTCATCGCAGTCATCTCTCTATCAATTCAGGAATGGGCCGGCTGCGGACACGGTGCGACGCGCTTGGCCGTCACCCGGTCGCTGGCGCCGGGCTTGAGAAAAATCGTCAGCACCACCGAGAGCATCAGCGCGCCGCTCATCAACAGGTACGAAGCACCGGGCGAACCGGTGGAGCTGTTCAGGTAGCCGACCAGATACGATCCGCCGAACGAACCGAGGGCGCCCATGCTGTTGATCAGCGCCATCGCACCGCCGGCGACATTGGCCGGCAGGATCTCGGGGACGATGGCGAAGAACGGCCCGTAAGGCGCGTACATGCAGGCGCCAGCGATCACCAGCAGCGTGTACGACCACCAGAAATGCTCCGCGCCCAAGGCGTAGGAACCGTAGAACGCCACCGAGGCAATCAACAGCGGCGGCCAGACGAAGCGTTTGCGCTTTTGCAGTTTGTCCGAGCCCCAGGACACCAGCAGCATGCCGATCACTGCCGCCAGATAAGGCAGGGCCGAGAGCCAGCCGGCCTCGATCATGTCCATCTGCGCGCCGGCCTTGAGGATCGACGGCAGCCACAACACGAAGCCGTAGACGCCGATGCTCCAGCAAAAAAATTGCAGCGCCAGAATGATCACCTTCGGCGAACGGAAGGCTTCGGCGTAGTTCTTCACCGCTTTGATCCCGACCTGTTCGGCAGCCAGGGCGCTTTCCAGATCGTGCTTCTCCTGGTCGTTGAGCCACTTGGCCTGGGCCGGACGATCATCGGCCAGCTTCCACCAGATAAAGGCCCAAAGGACTGCCGGCAGACCTTCGATGATGAACATCCAGCGCCAGCTGAAATGCTGCACCAGATAGCCCGACACCACCGACATCCACAGCATCGTCACCGGGTTGCCGAGGATCAGGAAGGTGTTGGCCCGCGAGCGTTCGGCGCGGGTGAACCAGTGGCAGAGATAGACCAGCATCGCCGGCATCACCGCCGCTTCGACCACGCCGAGCATGAAGCGGATGACGATCAGCCAATAGGCGTTGGAGACCACGCCGGTCAGCGTGGCGAGCCCACCCCAGAGGATCAGGCTGACGAAAATCAGCTTCTTCACGCTGTGCTTTTGCGCGTAGATCGCGCCGGGCACCTGGAAGAAAAAGTAACCGAGGAAGAACAGCGCGCCGAGCAGCGAGGACAGGCCCGGGGTGATCATCAGGTCGGCGGCCATCCCGGAGGCGGCGGCGAACCCGTAATTGGCCCGGTCCAGGTACGCCAGGCTGTAGGTGATGAACACGATCGGCATGATGTACCACCAGCGGCGGGTGGCGAGGGTTGCGGTTTTCATGGTCTTGCTCCTGAGCTTGTTGTTTTTGTCGCAGCAGGTTCAATTGATTGGTTGTTTGTACTGGCCCTATCGCGAGCAGGCTCGCTCCCACAAGGGGTCTGAGTTGGAACCCGATCCTGTGTGGGAGCGAGCCTGCTCGCGATTGGTGGCCTCGAATTCAGCAGACAGTTCGGATCGGGTCGGCAAACCTTCCATATCACCACGGCTCTGCACCGCTCGACTGCCAATCCAGTTGGCGCGTCTGACCGCCTCGGGAAAACTCTGGTGCTCCAGCAGGGCGCTGATCATCCCCACCGCAAATCCGTCCCCGGCCCCCACCGTATCGACCACGGTCTGGACCGGCACGCCGGCGACAAACCCCTGATCCAGATGGGTGCGGTAATACGCACCCTGCGGCCCGAGCTTGATCGCTACGGCTTCCGCACCTTGATCGAGATAAAACGCCGCGATATCCGCCGGGTCCTCAAACCCGGTCAGCAAGCGACCTTCGCTCAACCCCGGCAGCACCCAGTGGGCGAGGGCGGCGAGACGGTTGATCTCGCTGATCATCTCCCGTTCGCTGGCCCACAGGCTCGGGCGCAGGTTCGGGTCGAACGACACGCTGCGCCCGGCGTCGCGCATGCGCGTCATCAGTGCATGGGACATTTCCCGCGCCGACGCGGACAGCGCCGGAGGAATACCGGTGGCGTGCAGGTGCCGGGCGCTTAATAACGTTGGGTTGATCGACTGCGGTGACAGATGGCTGGCTGCCGAGCCACGACGAAAGTACTCGACCGTCGGATCGCTGCCGTCATCGTTGCGCGACTTAAGCTGGAAACCGGTCGGATGAGCCTTGTCGACTTCGACATGGCTGCAATCCAGTCCCTCACGGGCCAGGGTTTCGACGACAAATCGTCCCAGCGAATCAGCACCGACCCGGCTCAGCCACGCGACCCTGAAGCCCAGCCGCGACAAGCCGATGGCGACGTTGCTGTCCGCCCCGGCAATCCGTTTGTGGAACTGCTCAACCGCTGCCAGATCGCCGCTCTGTTCGGCGACAAACATGGCCATGGTTTCGCCGAACGACAGAATATCGATCTCAGACATGAGCAGGCTCCAGACGGGATTGGCCGAGGCGGGCGAGGGCGGCGACGTGTTCGGTGGTGAGCTGCACCAGGTCATCGCCCTGCAACGGGTATTCGGCGGCGCGCATAACGCCTTGGGCCATGTGCCGCAGCAGTTGTTCCCACAGATGCAGGTCGGTGGCGGCGGGCGGTACTGCCACCAGTTTGCCGTCGGCACGGCGAGCCACGGCTTTGCAATGCACGTAGCCGACGTGGCGGCCAAGCAGTCGTGCAGCGCTGGTGGCGGACTGGTCTTGCCACTGCCAGTTGCCGATGTCGAAGGTCATCTTGATCGGCAGGTTGTGTTGCTCGACGGCAGCGAAGAAACGCTGGAACGGTTCGATCCGCCCGCCGTGCAGGGTCTGGTCGTTCTCTACCAGCAGTTGCACAGGGCTCTGCGCAAGAATTTGCGCGAGGGTCTGCAAATCGTTGTTGTCGGTGAAGAAGCCCAGGGAAACCTTTAGCCACTTGGAACCGAAAACCTCGGCATTTTGCAGCGCGGTGATGAGTTCGGGATTGGGTCGCGACTGACCGGCCAGCCACAGTTCGGTGGGTGAGGAATAGATGCTCTGCAGGCCTTGAGCGTGTGTGGCGGTGGCGAGTAGATCGGGGACTTCGTTGGTCAGCAGTTCTTCGCGCCACTCGATGCGATTGGCCCCGGCAGCGGCCAGCACCTCGATGAACGAAGCCTGACCATTGCGGCGAACGAGGTCAGCGCCGTAGCTGGACAGGCTGATGGAAACGGCGGGTTTAGTCACTTGGGCAAAAGAGTCATGATCCGTGCATGACACATGGGTCGAGCCTTGGTTGGGGAAACTGCTGGAAACGGCGGGTTTAATCACTTGGGCAAAAGAGTCATGATCTGTGCATGACACATGGGTCGAGCCTTGGTTGGGGAAATTGCTGGAAACGGCGGGTTTATTCATTGTTATTTACCTCTGAAACCGGTTTCATTTTTGTTCAAAAAAAATCAGCCAAGGCTGTGTTGTTCTTTTTGGCCTCATCGCTGGCAAGTCGAATCGTCGCACCGCAGCTCCCACAGATAGCGGGTCGCTCACAATTCTCAGGTACACCCCAATACCTGTGGGAGCGGGCTTGCCCGCGAAGAGGCCGTGTCAGTCACCACAAAGTCCACGGGTCGAACCGCGCTCAATAAGCACCGGCGCAAAATCCAGTGTCCGCGCCGCTTCATCATTACCACGCAACCGTTTGAGCAAACACTCAAATGCCTGCGCCCCAATCTCGGCAGTTGGCTGGGCAAGGGCAGTAATCCCGCTGCCCACCAACGGATACCAATCCAGATCATCCAGCGCGATCAGCCCGACATCCTCGAATAACCGGCAGCCGATCTCGCGCAAGGCAAGGGTGCAGGCCAGCGCCGCCACGCCATTGGCGCAGAACAGGGCCTTCAGGCCTGAATCAGGTGTGTTCAAAAAGGTTTGAAGGTCTTTAACCAGACTGGAGCCGGTTTCCAGCACTGCACCACGCATGTCTTCGCGCTGGCCAATCTGCTGCTGAAAGCTGCTGACCCGCTCGATCCGCGAACTGGTGCCGTCATAGGGTTCGGTCACCAGCAGTACATCGCGATAGCCACGTTGCTGAAGATGTTCGAGCGCCATCTCGATGGCTTGCGGGTTGTTCAGCCCGACCATGTCGCTTTCCAGCCCATCGACTTTGCGATCCACCAGTACCAGCGGCATTTCCCGCTTCAACTCATCCAGCTCATCCCGGTGATGGCCCAGGGTGTTCACGATCAGCCCTTCGATGTTGTACGAGCGCAACAGCGCCAAGTGCTGGCGTTCCTGTTCGTCATCGCGGTCGGTGTTGCACACCACCAGGCTGTAACCGTGTTGGCGGCAGGCGGTTTCCACCCCGTGCATCACGGCAATCGAATAGGGGTTGCGGATATCGGCCACCAGCATGCCGATCAGGCGGGTGCGGCCGCGCTTCAAGCCTCGAGCCATTTGATTGGGACGGTAGCCGAGTTCGGCAATCGACTGCTCGATGCGCCGGGCAATGGCATCGGAGAGCAGGGCTCGGTCATCGCCGATGAAGCGCGAGACGCTGGCCTTGGACACGCCAGCGTGTTCGGCGACGTCGAGCATGGTGACGCGGCTGCGCTGGGCGCTGGAGAAGTCATTCATAGGGGGTGGACCTTGTTGTTATGCCATGAAACCGGTTTCAGGAAAGCCGTTTCTCGGCTCCTCGTCAAGTCAGAAAAACCGCTTCCTCACAAGAAAAACCGACCGACGGTAGAAAGACCTGTCAGATCTGACAGTTGGCGATCGCTTCGACACGGCGCTTAATCTGGTCAGCGCCCAGTCAATGCAATATCTGACATTCAGCCATGTTCAAGAAGGGTTTTGCTCATGATCTCAAGTGATCCGTTGGATTTCGATCCGCCGCAGGTCGACGGCGTAGACGATCCGGTAATCGATCCGGAGGGATGGATTCCGCTCGAGTTACTCCTCACGGGGATTGACGTTGTCGTCCCCCTCTGGAAAGAGCCGGCCACCGATCCCGGGGAGCGGGATATTCTGACTGTGAACTTTGAGCAGCCCGGCCAAACCCCGGTAAAAATCCAGAACATCTACCGCCCCGAAGATATGCGGCCTGAGTTCAGGATACATATCGGCCCCGAGCACTTGTTGAATGATGGCGTCGGAGAACTCTGGTATGACCTTTTAGACACGGCCGATAATCCATCCAAATCACAGCGGCGGAACCTGACGATTGATCGCACGCCTGTACCGGTCGATCTGGAAGGTGTCGAATTTTTGAATACCGATATCTGGGGTTACTACAACTGCCAAACAACTCCGCCGATTTGGGAAGGCATACATATTCGTGTTCCTCCATTAACTTTATTTAGAACAGGCGATCGATGTGAAGTGACCTGGCGAGGCTATTCTTCGCCAAATGGCAGCGGCCTGGAGATCGTTCGCGCGAGATGGAGAAATGTACGGACTAGTCTGACTGACAAGGACATTCGTGAAGGATATTCGCTCTTGGTGGAGCCCTACGATGTACATATAAAACCCATGGAGAGGGAGTCCTCGGTCACTGTTATTTATCGAATGTATCGTGGAAGAAGACTAGTAGGAACGTCCGAGGTCGCACTGGCAAAAATTGACAGAATTCTGCCGGGTCAAGAACTGCCCTGCGGCCCTTGAAGTTCGACGGTGAGTGAGTTTTGAGCAGTACTGTTGGGAAAGCGGTAATCGAAAATATAACGTCTTGATAAATTTAATAGCGGGAGTTTTAAAATGAACAGTCGGGTTGAAAAAGCTATATTGTCCAGGAGGGTTTTACTTCAGAAAAGTTATGGCGCATCTGGAGCGTTCGCAGATCCTCCAGCCGTTACCATTCCTGCACAAACGCTGCCTGGCGGCGACTTGCGTATTCCGGTGGCAGCGCTTGCCGCGCCACTTGTGTACACCATCCCAAAGCCAACTGAACCAGAAGATGAAGATGATCTGATCGAGTTCAAAATTCGTGTAAAAGGCACAACCCCCTGGCTCGACATCGAACCCATGCAAATACTGGGGCCGATTGCCGCTCGCCAATGGCCTTTGCAAAAAAACATTCCGTTAGGGGAATGGATGAGCGAGAAAACGACACCGGAGACTCCAACAGAATACGAAGTTCAATATATCTACTGGTACGGTGCAGTCAATGAAGGCCATTCGGATATTAAGACATACATCATTGACCGGACGGCGCCTTACAGAGTCAAAGAGCCGGCTTCCAATCTTTCTCCCAAGGCGGCCAATTACCCGGCCTCCATCCCGCCTGGCAGCGTCATCGACGAAGCCGTCATCGCGAATAATCCGAACGGTATCAATTTGACTGCTGCGGCTTACGGCAATTATCACGCCACGGACGAATTGTGGGCCTGGTTTGGCAAGGCTCCGGTTCCGGAGATTGACGAGCCGGTACTTAAAGTCACCTTGCCTGCTTCCCGTGAATTTACGATACCCATCCAAGCCTACGTTGACGCTGAAGAGGGTAATAACTCGGTTATCTATCAAGTAAGGGATCTTGCCGGTAACGTGGGAAAAAAATCGAGTCCCGTCACCCGCGAAATCAGACGGATTGCCGATCCGACGGTGTTTGAAATTCCGGTAGTACCACTGGCTGCAGACGATCTGATTGATCTGGCTGACTGCAATCAGGGCGTTACTCTTGAGGCCGAAGTGCCTGTTCCGAATGCGCCAACAGACACCTTGGCGGCTTATTGGGGTAGTGAGGAGTTGGGTGAGAAACCCGTCAGTGGCGCCGTTGGTGGAAAGCTGATCTGGGATGTACCCTATGCCACGATCAAGAAGGTATACGGCAATACCGACGGTGATGAAACAACCGAATTCAGTTATGCCATGTTCAGAGGCAATCGACGTATTGGTGGCAACAAGGACACGACCCTTGTCAATATCTTCTACATCGGCCCTGTCAATCCCAATGAGCCCGATCCGGACAACCCTGATCTTAAGCAACCTGTATTGCAGTTTGCGGGCGGTAGTACAGACAAGGTAGAGGAATCGGACTACGGGAATGATGCGACGCTTTCTGTCGAACTGTTCGCCGCCCCTCCTACCGAAGAAGGTTGGAAAGCTTCGATCTACTATGACGGTGAGTTGGTGAGAACTTTCGAACTGAAGGACGGTGATGAGGGCACAATACTACCGGCGCCTTTACCCTGGAGCACTATATTCACTCAAGGTCCAGGCACCAAACCTGTCCACTGGATACTTCATAGTGATAGCAATCCCAACCCGATTTCCTGTACTCCAAAAGATATTCCTGTTGCTGCGTTTCCAATCCAGACACCGGCACCTGAAGTGCAAAATCTTGCTGGTCCACTGAAAAGAATCGGTTGTGCGACATTGAACTGGGGAGCCGGTGACGGAACTTCTCGGCGGAACTTGCGTGTCATCATTCCGAAAAGTGCCTACACCGTTCCTGGCAAAAAAATTACGTTGAGTTTCGCAGCGTATACTGATACCACTCCTCCAGTACTGGTTCCAGGGACGGATACTGAAGCAGAGCTAGACGTACCTGATCCTTATCCGGATGCAGGCGCACCCATTGACATTGGTACATATGCAACACACTTCAAACCAGCCAACCGGGCAAACGGAGTGCTGTCTTATACCATTACTCGTTCGGGTACAACACCGACTCCCGATTCAGCAAAGGCGCAGCATTTCATCCTGCTGACAAACAGTGAGGCGCAGTTCTGTGACGAGGTTTACCCCGCACCTTGAAGCGGGCGGCAGACAGTGCGACCGGTGAGTCGGGCGTGCTGTCTGCTGTTACTTTGTTCACCGTATAAAAGTTTTATGGTGGACCTTTCCGAAGAAAAAAAGAGATTAATCCTACATAAATTGGCGCTATTTCAAGCTAGCTTAGCGAGCCTCGTTTTCATGGCCCTTTCTCCGTGGCCTGCCTTAAATAACAGGTGTTCACTATGCAAAGAACAGTATTGAATTTACTTCTACACGATATCCGTTGGGGGCTAGTGCTTTCATCGGTTCTGGCTCCGTTTTCGCAAATGGCCATCGCAGGAACTCTGATCGGAGGGACCACAACGATTACTGGAGGCACTCCCGAGGACTGGACGCTCACTTCCAATGCAACCTTGAATGTCAATGGTGCTGACACCTTGTTTATCAACACGGATGCTTCAGTACTCAATGTCAACGCGGGTAATACCCAACAAATTGCTGCCCGCAATGGTTCACAAGTTAATCTGAGCGGCGCGAACGTTTCAGGTGTAAGTGGTTTGGCAGCGGTGACACTTGTCAACAGCGATGGCAGCATTAAAAACAGCACGATCAATGGCAATCGGATCGGGCTCCAGGTTGTGCGTGACGCAAGTACCCTGACCGGATCGACTGCCACCGTAAGCGGCAAAAGCGTCATAACCGGCGTGACGGGCGGCGCATTGGTTAGCGCGTTCAGTCGTCTGGATATTGTCGACTCAACCCTTCAAGCAACGGGTGCCAGCAGTTATGGGTTGCGCCAGGCCAGCGGTCAGGCAACGGCAACGGACAGCACAATCAAAGGAGGACAAACCGGTGTAATCGTTGGGCTGGACGGTAACTCCATCCAGCCTGCGACACTGAGCCTTGCCAATACAACCGTTGAAGGCGTAACGGGCTCCGCCATTCTGGTCGACTTTGCCAACGCTGGATCGTCCAGAGCGACCATCACTCTGGACAATGCGAATCTGGTGGCAGGCAACGGCACGATACTGGATGTACGGGGCGGTGCAACGGCCTCGATGACGGTGAATAACAGTACCTTGAATGGCAATGTCATCAATGAAGCTGGCAGCACGGCTGAATTGGTATTGCAAAACAACTCGGCGCTGACCGGGCGTTTGGAAAACGTTTCTCATGCAACCATCAACGACACATCTCGTTGGGTTCTGGTGGGCGATGGCCAGATTGAAAACCTTACTTTGAACGGTGGCACCGTGCGCTTCGGCGCTGACAATGCTTTTTATCAATTGAACGTCGGGCAACTGGCGGGAGCTGGCCGTTTCGAGTTGGGCACTGACTTCACCACGGGTCAGACAGACTTGCTGAATGTGACGGGGACAGCGACGGGTCGCCATGAGCTCGCAATCAGCAGTTCCGGTGTTGATCCGGCGGCCGGTCAACCGATCCGGGTGGTTCAGACTGCCGGGGGCGATGCGGAGTTCTTCATGAATCGTCCTGTCGACCTTGGCACCTACTCATACGGTCTGGAAAAAAACGGCAATGACTGGATTCTTGACCCCACAACCAAAACGGTCAGCCCTGGAGCGCGTTCGGTGTTGGCGCTATTCAACACTGCGCCGACCGTGTGGTATGGCGAACTTGCCTCACTTCGTTCGCGCATGGGCGAGTTGCGTTTCAACGGTGGGCAAGGTGGTGCCTGGGGGCGTACCTATGGCAACAAATACAATGTCGCCGATGCCTCAGGTGTCGGCTACCAACAAACCCAGCAGGGTTTTACGTTAGGCGCTGATACTCCACTGCCATTTGGAGACGGACAATGGCTGATCGGCGTGATGGCAGGGCACAGCAAGTCGGATCTGAACCTGGATGGCGGCACTTCCGGCACGGTTACAAGCAATTATCTGGGAACCTACCTCACTTGGATTGACCCGCTCAGCGGTTATTACGTTGATGCTGTGCTCAAGGTGAACCGCTTTCGCAACGACGCAAAAGTCGGCTTGAGTGACGGTGGCAGGGCCAAGGGCGATTACGACAACACGGGACTGGGTGGTTCAGTCGAGCTGGGGCGGCACATCAAACTGGATGATGGTGTTTTCATTGAGCCCTACACCAAGTGGTCCGGCGTGGTCATTGAGGGCAAGCATTTCTCCCTGGAAAACGACATGCAAGCCGATGGCGACCGTACTCGATCACTCCTGGGTGAGGCCGGCATGACCGTGGGACGCACATTTGTGCTCGAACGCGATTTGAAAGTTCAACCCTACGCCCGTGTCGCGATGGCACACGAGTTCGCGAAAAACAATGAGGTCAAGGTCAACAACAATGTATTCAACAATGACTTGTCGGGCAGTCGAGGTGAACTGGCCGTTGGCGTGGCAATTGCCATGACCGACCGCCTGCAGGTGCACTTTGATGCGGACTACAGCAACGGGAAAAATATAGAGCGGCCAATAGGCTTGAATATTGGTGCCCGTTATAACTTTTAGACGACTCTGTAATAAGAGATCAATAAAAAAGGAAGCAATGCTTCCTTTTTTATTGCGTGCCAATATTCATGCGTCTCAAGCAACCTTCGAATTCTTATTGAATCCTGCGTTATAGACATCACCGCGTGCACTGAATTTTAGGTTGACCAGCAGCTCCACGTCTTCTTCGTCCTGATTCAGCAATACGACATTTGTCAATTCTCCCGAAAAAATGCTTTCTTCACTGTCAAATGCCAACGTTGCGACTCCGCTTTTCTGCGAATAAATCAAAGGCTCCGTCGATACAGTGTTATCGACAAAGGTGATACGGACCTGATTGGACTCTGGTGTGACAATGTATTCATCATTCGCCAAACTTCTACCGAACGAAATATAGATTTCTTTTGTTTTGTAGCTCGGGTGTGGTTCGCGATGCCTGGCAAACATGACCAAAGCTGAACCAAATGGAGGGGGAAATACTTTCGATGTCAGCTCTACCAGTTGAGCATTGAATGGCTTGTCAACGCCAACGGTTCCAGAGCAATTACCGGCCTTGGCCATGCTTTTGATATTTTTCATAAAAGTTGTCTCTGCATTGATGACATTTTGGATATCCAGGTAATGGAACTTCCCGGATTCCCTATCAGAGCGCTTAAGACCGGCGTTTGTAAACTGTCATACCTGACAGTTTACAAACCGAGAAAAAGGTGAAGCATGAGTGCTGTTCATGGAGTATTTTTTGTCAACCAAACAACCCTGCCGCAATGTTGATCGAGAACCCGAGAATCGCCGTGTTGAACACAAACCCGATCAACGACTGTGCCAGCACGATCTTGCGGATCTCTCGCGTGGCCACGCCGACATCTGCCGTCTGCACAGCGACGCCGATGGTGAACGAGAAGTACAGAAAGTCCCAGTAATCGGGTGTCGTCAGGCCTTCGGAAAAGCGTAGCGCCGGCTCCTTGCCGTCCCAGGTGTAAAACAGACGGGCGTAGTGGACGCAGAAGATCACCCCGATCAGCAGCCATGAGCCAATCACGGTCAATGCGGTAAAACCGTAGTGCAGGAGTTTTCGGGTGGTTTCCAGGTCCTTGCTGCCAGCCAGTTCGACAGTAATGGTCGCCAGGCTGGCCAAAGCGGCGATACAGACGACGAACAGCACCAGCCCGGCATTTTCATCCTCGACTTCGGCGATGCGTTTGACGTCCGGCGCTTTGGCGCGGATGGTCAGCCAAAGCATCAGGATCAGGTACGTCCAGATCCCGGCATTCCAGCCGATGAGGATTTTGCTGATGACGGAGTCGGCGGGTGTGAGCAGGCCGACGGCAAGCCCAAACAAAGCAGCGGCAGACAGGCGAGGGTGGGTACGGGCGAGGAAGCGCATGGGGACTCGATGGGCCAGGGCGGTTCAGACACCTTAGCCCAGCGCGGCGACCTCTGGCCACCGCGCCGGGAGCGCTCTATCAATCAGGCTTGGTGAACCGGCGTACAAGCTTGATTACGACAACGAAAAACACCGGCACGAAAATCACCGCCAATGTTGCGGTAATCATCCCGCCAATCACCCCGGTACCAATCGCCTGCTGGCTCGCCGAACTCGCGCCGGTGGCAATCGCCAGCGGCACCACACCCAGAATAAACGCGAGCGAAGTCATGACAATCGGCCGCAACCGCAGACGCGCCGCTTGCAGCGTGGCATCAATCAGATCGTGACCTTCGTCATACAGGCTCTTGGCAAACTCGATGATCAGGATCGCGTTCTTCGCCGACAGACCGATGATGGTGATCAGCCCGACCTTGAAGAACACGTCGTTGGGCATCCCGCGCAAAGTCACTGCCAGCACCGCACCGAGCACGCCGAGCGGTACAACGAGCAGCACGGAAGTCGGAATCGACCAGCTCTCGTACAACGCCGCCAGACACAGGAACACGATCAGCAGCGACAGCCCGAGCAGGATCGGCGCCTGGCTGCCGGACAAACGTTCCTGCAGCGACAGACCGGTCCATTCCTGACCCAGACCTTTCGGCCCTTGCGCCACCAGCCGTTCGATTTCCGCCATGGCTTCGCCGGTACTGTGGCCGGGTTTCGGCTCACCGGAAATCGAGATTGCCGGGTAGCCGTTGTAACGGGTCAGTTGCGCCGGGCCTTGAGTCCATGTGGCTCGCACGAATGCCGACAGCGGCACCATTTTCCCGGCGTCGTTGCGCACGTGCATCTTCAGCAGGTCATCGACCTGACTGCGACGGTCGCCTTCGGCCTGCACGACAACCCGTTGCATCCGCCCCTGATTGGGGAAGTCATTGACGTACGAGGAGCCGATGGCGGTGGACAGCACGTTGCCGACGTCGGCGAAGGAAATCCCAAGTGCATTGGCCTGCTTGCGATCCACTTCCAGCTGCACTTGCGGCGCTTCGGCCAGCGCACTTTCACGCACGTTCATCAGGATCGGGCTTTTCTCGGCGGCCGCGAGCAACTGGGTGCGAGCCTCCATCAAGGTCGCATGACCGAGGCCGCCGCGATCCTGCAGGCGGAACTCGAAGCCGCTGGACGTACCCAAACCATCCACCGGCGGCGGCAGCACGGCGAACGCCACGGCGTCCTTGATCTGGCTCAGGGCGATGTTGGCGCGGTCGGCAATCGAACTTGCCGAGTCGTCGCTGCCGCGCTGTGACCAGTCCTTGAGCGTGGTGAACGCCAGCGCGGCGTTCTGCCCGCTACCGGAAAAACTGAAACCGAGAATCACGGTGCTGTCGCCCACACCCGGTTCGCCGGCGTTGTGCGCTTCGATCTGCTCGACCACCTGCACCGTGCGGTTCTTGCTTGCACCGGGTGGCAGTTGAATGTCGGTGATGGTGTAACCCTGATCCTCGACCGGCAGGAACGAGGAGGGCAGGCGCGCGAAGCACAGGCCCAGGCCGACCAGCAACACAACGTAGATCAGCAGGTAACGACCGGTGCGTTTCAGCGCGTAACCGACCCAGGCCTGATAGCGATCGGTCAGTTGCTCGAAACGGCGGTTGAACCAGCCGAAGAACCCGGTTTTTTCGTGGTGTTCGCCCTTGGCAATCGGCTTGAGCAAGGTGGCGCACAGTGCCGGGGTCAAGGTCAGGGCGAGGAAGGCCGAAAACAGGATCGAGGTGGCCATCGACAACGAGAACTGGCGATAGATGACGCCCACCGAGCCCTGCATGAACGCCATCGGAATGAACACCGCCACCAGCACCAGGGTAATGCCGATGATAGCGCCGGTGATCTGGGTCATCGCCTTGCGCGTTGCCTCTTTCGGTGACAGGCCTTCGGTGGCCATGATCCGTTCGACGTTCTCCACCACCACGATGGCGTCGTCCACCAGAATGCCGATGGCCAGCACCATGCCGAACATGGTCAGCACGTTGATCGAGAACCCCAGCGCCAGCATGGTGGCGAAGGTACCCATCAGCGCCACCGGCACCACCAGCGTCGGGATCAGGGTGTAGCGGATGTTCTGCAGGAACAGGAACATCACCGCAAACACCAGCAGCATCGCTTCGCCGAGGGTGTAGACCACTTTGGTGATCGAGACCTTCACGAATGGCGACGTGTCGTAAGGAATCTTGTATTCCACGCCCGCCGGGAAGTAGCGCGACAGTTCATCCATCTTCGCCCGGATCAAGGTCGCGGTGCTGAGGGCGTTGGCGCCTGGCGACAGTTGCACACCGACGGCGGTGGACGGCTTGCCGTTAAGACGGGTGCCGAACTGGTATTCCTGGCTGCCGATCTCGACCCGCGCCACATCCTTGATGCGCACGGTGGAGCCGTCCGGGTTGGCCTTGAGCACGATGTCGGCGAACTCTTCCGGCGTCGACAATTGGCCCTTGACCAGAATCGTCGCGGTGATTTCCTGGGTGCTCGGGTTCGGCAGATCGCCGATGCTGCCCGCCGAGACCTGGGCATTCTGCGCAACGATGGCGGCGTTGACATCAGCGGGTGTCAGGTTGAAACCGATCAGCTTCTGCGGATCGACCCAGATCCGCATCGCCCGCTCGGCGCCATACAGTTGGGCCTTGCCGACACCGTCGATGCGCTTGATCTCGTTCATCACGTTGCGCGCCAGGTAATCGCTGAGCGCCACGTCGTCGAGCTTGCCGTCGCTGGAGGTCAAAGTGATCAGCAACAGGAAGCCGGCGGAGACTTTCTCCACCTGCAAACCTTGCTGATTGACCGCTTGCGGCAGGCGTGACTCGACTACCTTCAGGCGATTCTGCACATCAACCTGCGCCAGCTCCGGGTTGGTGCCCGGCTGGAACGTGGCCTTGATCGTGGCGCTGCCGAGGCTGCTTTGCGATGCGAAGTACAGCAGGTGATCGGCGCCGTTGAGCTCTTCCTCGATCAGGCTGACCACGCTTTCATCGACGGTCTGCGCCGAGGCGCCCGGGTACACGGCGTAGATTTCGATCTGCGGCGGCGCGACGTCGGGGTATTGCGCCACCGGCAATTGCGGGATGGCCAGCGCACCGGCCAACAGGATGAACAACGCGACGACCCAGGCGAACACCGGGCGGTCGATAAAGAACTGCGGCATAGAAGAGCGTCCTGCTTACTGACCAGAGGTCTGGGCAAGTGGAAGAGGGGTGTCGTCGATCTGCACCACTTCGCCCGGACGGGCATGTTGCAGGCCTTCGATGACAATGCGGTCGCCGGCCTTCAGGCCACCGGTGACGATCCAGCGGTCGTTCTGCACAGCGCCAAGCTGCACCGGCTGCTGGGCAACACGCATCTGATCGTCGACAGTCAGGACTTGCGCTACACCGGCGCTGTCACGCTGTACCGCGCGTTGCGGCACGGTGAGACCGTGCTGGATCACGCCTTGTTCCAGGCGCACGCGAACGTAGCTGCCGGGCAACAGATCGAGATCCGGGTTGGGGAACTCGCTGCGCAGGATGATCTGCCCGGTGCCCGGATCGACCGTGATGTCGCTGAACAGCAACTTGCCCGGCAACGGATAGAGGCTGCCGTCGTCCTGGATCAGCGTGGCCTTGACCTGATCCTGGCCGACCTGCTGCAACTGGCCGGAACGAAATGCCCGGCGCAGTTCATTCAATTCGCGGGTCGACTGGGTGAGGTCGGCGTGGATCGGGTTCAGTTGCTGGATCAGCGCCATGGGCGTGGTTTCGTTCTGGCCGACCAGCGCGCCTTCGGTCACCAGGGCACGACCGACGCGGCCGGAAATCGGCGCGGTGACGGTGGCGTAACCGAGGTTCAGCTTCGCGCGCTCGACGGCTGCCTTGTTGGCGGCAACGTCAGCGGCGGTCTGCCGGGCGTTGGCGCGGGCGTTGTCGTAATCCTGAGCGCTGATGGCCTTGTCTTCGATCAACTGGGCGTAGCGCTGCTCCTGCAGTTTTGCCTGGAACGCGTTGGCCTCGGCCTTGCGCAGCGCGGCTTCGGCGCTATCGAGGTCGGCCTTGAACGGCGCCGGATCAATGCGGAACAGTACGTCGCCCTTTTTCACGTCGCTGCCTTCGCGGTAGGTACGTTGCAGTACCACGCCGGCGACCCGGGCGCGGACTTCGGCAATGCGCGGCGCGGCAATCCGCCCGCTCAGTTCGCTGCTGATCGACAGGGGGCGCGCCTCAAGGGTTTCGATCCGCACGGTGGCCGGCGGCGCCTGTTCCTCGGCGTTCGAGGATTTATCACAGGCACTCAGCGTCAGCGCCAATGCGATCAGGCCGAGACCGGCCAGCAGATTCTTCGACATGTACAACCCCCAATATTGATCTGCGCATCCTACGGACAGTCGCCGAGGGTAGCGGTGAAGCTTTGTAGGCGCTGTGTGAAATTGTGTAAGGGTTTTGCTCAGGGACGGGTGAGGGCGTATATCCTTTACGCCTTGATATTTATTGCGACAGATAAAGCATCGCGAGCAGGCTCGCTCCCACAAGGGATTGCATTCCAAATGTGGGAGCGAGCCTGCTCGCGATAGCGGACGATGGGTCGCCACTGTATTTCTGGATCACCTCAATGCCCAACATCCTCCTGGTCGAAGACGACACCGCCCTCGCCGAACTGATTTCCAGCTATCTGGAACGCAACGGTTACTCCGTCAGCGTGATCGGTCGTGGCGACCATGTGCGCGAGCGGGCACGGCTCAATCCGCCGGACCTGGTGATTCTCGACCTGATGCTGCCGGGGCTCGACGGTTTGCAGGTCTGTCGCCTGTTGCGCGCCGACTCGGCAACGCTGCCGATCCTGATGCTCACCGCCCGTGACGACAGCCACGATCAGGTGCTGGGCCTGGAAATGGGCGCCGACGATTACGTCACCAAACCCTGCGAGCCGCGCGTCCTGCTGGCTCGGGTGCGCACATTGCTGCGGCGCAGCAGCCTCGGCGAGCCGATGACCGCCAACGACCGGATCCTGATGGGCAATCTGTGCATCGATCTGTCGGAGCGCACGGTGACCTGGCGCGAACAACCGGTCGAGCTGTCCAGCGGCGAATACAACCTGCTGGTGGTGCTGGCCCGCCACGCCGGTGAAGTGCTGAGCCGCGACCAGATTCTGCAACGTCTGCGCGGCATCGAATTCAACGGCACCGACCGCTCGGTAGACGTAGCGATTTCCAAACTGCGGCGCAAGTTCGACGACCACGCCGGCGAGGCGCGGAAGATCAAGACTGTGTGGGGCAAGGGGTATCTGTTCAGCCGTTCCGAGTGGGAATGCTGATTCGATGTTCAGAATCCTGTTTCGCCTCTATCTGGTGACGATCGTCTCCTACAGTGCGGCGATCTATCTGGTGCCGGATCTGGTGGTGATGGCGTTCAAGCAGCGATTCGTCACCTACAACCTCGACTATTCCCGTGGCCTGCAATCGTTGATCACCAAGCAGTTTCGCGCGGTGCCGCAGGGTCAGTGGCCGGCGCTGGCAGCGTCGATGGACAAGGATTTCCAGCCGCTGCACATCGTGCTCGCCCGTATCGATGACCCTGGCTTCACCGCCATCGAGCAAGAGCGTCTGCGGCGCGGCGAGAACATGGTGCGGGTGGGCGACTGGGGCTGGCGCACGCTGGCGGTCACGCCGCTGAATGACGAAATGGCAGTGCAGATGGTGGTGCCGCCGGATCCGATGGACGTGAATCTGTTGTACTGGAGCATCAACGTGCTCATCGGCGCGAGTCTGCTGGCGTGCCTGTTGCTCTGGTTTCGTCCGCACTGGCGCGATCTGGAACGCCTCAAGGGCACCGCCGAACGTTTCGGCAAGGGCCATTTGAGCGAGCGTACGCAGATTGGCGCAAGCTCGAACATCGGCAGCCTGGCCAACGTGTTCGACACCATGGCCGGCGACATCGAAAACCTGCTCAACCAGCAGCGGGACCTGCTCAACGCCGTGTCCCACGAGCTGCGCACGCCGCTGACCCGTCTGGACTTCGGCCTGGCGCTGGCGCTGTCCGACGACTTGCCGCAAGCCAGCCGCGAACGCCTGCAAGGGCTGGTCGCGCACATCCGCGAACTGGATGAGCTGGTGTTGGAGTTGCTGTCTTACAGCCGTTTGCAGAATCCGGCGAAGTTGCCCGAGCAGGTCGAGGTGTCGCTGGACGAGTTCATCGACAGCATTCTGGGCAGCGTCGACGAAGAGCTGGAATCCCCGGAAATCGTCATCGATGTGCTGCTGCACAATCAGCTGGAACGTTTCACCCTCGACCCACGCCTGACGGCCCGTGCGATTCAGAACCTGCTGCGCAACGCCATGCGCTATTGCGAAAAACGCATTCAGATTGGCGTGCAGGTCTGCCCGAAGGGCTGTGAGATCTGGGTGGATGATGACGGGATCGGCATTCCGGAAGACGAGCGGGAGCGGATTTTCGAGCCGTTTTATCGACTGGATCGCAGCCGGGATCGGGCCACTGGCGGGTTTGGACTGGGGTTGGCGATCAGCCGTCGGGCGCTGGAGGCCCAGGGCGGGACGTTGACGGTGGAAGGTTCGCCGTTGGGCGGGGCGCGGTTCAGGCTCTGGCTGCCAACCCCCGTTTAGCACTCGTGACGATCGTTCCCACGCTCTGCGTGGGAATGATCAGTGTTCTGGATTAGAGGATCTCAGTCGACTGGATCAATCCAACTCCGGCCACTTGCATCCGCTCGATCGCCGCCGCCAGTGATCCATTCAAATCAATCGCCCGGCACGCATCCAGCACCACAAACGCATTGAACCCAGCCGCCCGCGCATCCAGCGCGGAGAACATTACACAGAAATCCAGCGCGAGACCGACCATATACACCGTGTCGATCCCGCGTTCCTTCAGATAACCGGCCAGACCCGTAGTCGTGACGCGGTCCGCTTCCAGAAACGCCGAATAGCTGTCGATGTCCGGGTTGCAGCCCTTGCGGATGATCAATTGCGCATGGGGAAGATCAAGTCCCGAATGAAACTCGGCACCGTGTGAGCCCTGAATGCAGTGATCCGGCCAAAGCGTCTGCTCGCCATACGGCAGTTGAATCACGTCATAGGGCTGACGGCCGGGATGGCTGGTCGCAAACGAAGCATGTCCGGCCGGGTGCCAGTCCTGGGCAATGACCACTTGCGTGAACTGCCCGGCGAGCCGGTTGATCAGCGGAACAATCAAATCACCTTCCGGCACGGCCAGTTGGCCGCCGGGAATGAAGTCGTTCTGCACGTCGATGACCAGCAGGGCTGTGCGTGGCGAAATCGGCATAAATCCATCCTTCTTGGAAAATCACCCGAGCAGCATAGTGACAAAATTCTTTAAACGTTCAGCCTGGTCTTAAACATTTTCGCCATGTCTTCCAGCTCGGAAGCCGGGTGATGGCCGATCAGCATCCAGGCGTGCTCGCGTTCGGTCCAGTACACCACGTTCATCCCGTGACGGCGCTCATGGGCCAGCGGCTGGCTGCCGCTGTTGGTGCGCGTGACGCACAGCGCCAGCGGGCCGTGGGTGGCGTCGAGCCAGGTCATCTGGGCGATGGGCACGCCGTCATACTCGAGCAATTGCGCGCGTTTGAACTGCGCGCCGGGCAGTTTGAGTTTCGCCGGCGACAGGCTTACACCCAGCCGCGCATCGACGGTTCGCAACTGCGCCAGTTGCGAGGCTTCATCGGTGGGCAGATGTTCGAGGGTCTGCGGCACATACAGCGCCATGTAATCGCCCACCAGTTCGCGCCAGTTGTGCGATTGCTGCGTTTGCCATGCCAGGAACAAGCGGTCCGCCGCGACAGCCGCGAGCGCCACGCCCGCTGCCGCCGCGCCGATGAACCAGCGTCGGCTGAAACCGGGTTTCTGCGGTGACGGCGCGGCATCGAGCCGGGCCTGCAAACGGTCGAGCGGCGCCTGTTGCGCCTGTTCGTCATAGGCGGCCTTGAACGGCAGGGTGCTGCGGCTCAGCCATTGCACCCGCAAATTCAGCAGTGGATCGTCGGCGATGAGGCCGTCGAGTTGGCTGCGCTGTTCGCGGTCCAGTTCATCGTCCAGATACGCCACCAGTTGCTCGTCGGAAGGCGTATTCATTGCCGGTCTCCTGCGGGGGTGTTCGGTACCGCTTGCAGCGGCGGGTATTCGGCCAGCTTCAGGCGCGCGGTGGCCAGGCGGCTCATGACCGTGCCGATCGGCACTTGCAGGATCTCGGCGACTTCGCGGTAGGACAGGCCTTCAACGTAGGCCAGATAAACCGTTTCACGTTGAGTTTCCGGCAGCGCATCGACGCGGCGGATCACCTGCGCGGCCATCACATGAGTCTGCGCGGCGTATTCGCCATCGAAGGTCAGCTGCCTGTCGGCTTCCGTCACGCCTTGGCCCTGGCGCACCCGGCGGGCGCGCACTTCGTTGAGCCAGATCGAATGCAGGATGCTCAGCAGCCAGCGATCCATGCGCGTGCCGGCCACGTACTGGCCCGAACGCTCCAGCGCCCGCACGCAGGTGGCTTGCACCAGATCCTCGGCCACGTGCCGATTGCGCGACAGCAGCAAGCCGTAACGCCACAGGCGCGCCAGGTGTTGCCCGAGTTCGGCTCTGAAGGCCTGATCGCTGAAAATGTTCGCCTCCGCGTGTCGTGTCAGGTTTTCGATGAATCGTTGATGGCTTCGGCCAGGTCCCGGTATTCCTCGCAGGTCGTGCCGCAGATCTTCTGGATGTGCTGCAACTGCTCCTGCGCCAGATCGACGCGGCCCTTGATGACGTAAGCCTCGCCCAAGTATTCGCGGACCTGCGCGTACTGCGGATCAAGCTTCACCGATTGCAGGTAATAACCGATGCCTTCGTCGGTGCGCCCCAGTTTGCGCGTCGCGTAACCGCGATAGTTGAGAGCCTTGGCGGTGTTCGGTTGTTCCAGCGTATCGAGCAGGGCCAGGGCTTCTTCATAGCGGCCGGCCTTGGCCAGGCGGTAGGCGTAATCGGTCCGGTCGGCGTCGGGCACCAGATGGCTGGTCTGCATCACGCACTTCTGCGTTTTGGTGTCGAATACCTGGCCTTTGGGGCAGTTGGGTTTCTGCACCGGCGCCTCTTCATCGCCATTGGCGAAGGCGAGGGGGCTCGCGAAAGCGGCGGCTACCAGCAACGGGGCGGCGAACATAACGGAACGGATAGTCATGGGCAAGGCTCCACAAGGGGTCATGTTTCACTTTGAACACCGCAGGGTGAACATTTATTCATTGCTTTGTCAGGCTTTGTTAAAGGAAAGCCGTTTTTCCGGCGCTATGCTGGTCAGCGTTCGTCGTCGATCTGCAGTTCTAACATGGGAGTTTGGCCATGAAAGATCAGGTTCACCACTCGGCCGCCAGCGGCTACAAAACCGCCGCCGACACCTACGTCAAAGGCCGGCCCGACTACCCGCCGGCCGTCAGCGAATGGCTGACCGGCACACTGGGCCTCGATGCCCACAAGACTGTTATCGACCTCGGCGCCGGCACCGGCAAGTTCACCGGACGGCTGGTGGCGACCGGCGCCCAGGTGATTGCCGTAGAGCCGGTGGCGCAGATGCTGGAAAAACTGTCGCTGGCCTGGCCGCAGGTATTGGCCGTCAGCGGCACAGCAACGGATTTGCCGCTGCCCGACGCCTCGGTGGATGCCGTGGTGTGCGCGCAAGCCTTTCACTGGTTTGCCCGTACCGAAGCCCTGGATGAAATCGCCCGGGTCCTCAAGCCGGGTGGCAAGCTGGGCCTGATTTGGAACCTGCGCGACACCCGGATCGACTGGGTGCCCAAGCTGGACGCCATCGTCAATGCGCTGGAAGGCGACACGCCGCGCTTCTACACCGGCGAATGGCGCAAGGCCTTTCCCCATCCGGCGTTCGGGCCGTTGCAGGCGCAGCATTTCCAGCACGGGCATACCGGCGCGCCGGAAGATGTGATTTTCAACCGGGTGCGCTCCACCAGTTTCATTGCCGCGCTGAGCGATCAGCAGCGCGCGAAGATCGACGAGCAAATTGCTCAACTGATTGCCGGCGAGCCGCAGCTGCGGGGCAGGGAGATAGTGACGGTGCCTTACGAGACCGCCGCCTTCGTGGCGGTGAAGAACGGCTAGAGTCCCGCATTTGGCCGAACCGCCGTGCTGATGCCTTGTTATAGTTCGGGCCTCATTTTCAGCCCGGTAAAGGATTTCTGCCATGACTCAATACACCGCCTTCAGCGTCGAACTGGCCGACAACATCGCCCATGTGCAGATCAATCGTCCGGAAAAGATCAACTCGATGAACGCCGCGTTCTGGAGTGAAATCGTCGAGGTGTTCCAGTGGATCGACGACACCGACGAAGTGCGGGTGGTGGTGCTCAGCGGTGCCGGTAAACACTTCTCCTCGGGCATCGACCTGATGATGCTGGCCGGTGTGGCCAATGAGTTGGGCAAGGACGTCGGCCGCAATGCGCGCCTGCTGCGCAAGAAGATCCTGAGCCTGCAAGCGTCCTTCAATGCGGTCGACAATTGCCGCAAACCGGTACTCGCGGCGATCCAGGGTTATTGCCTGGGCGGCGCCATCGACCTGATCGCCGCCTGCGACATGCGCTACGCCGCCGAAGACGCGCAATTCTCGATCAAGGAAATCGACATCGGCATGGCGGCCGACGTCGGCACCCTGCAACGGTTGCCACGGATCATCGGTGACGGCATGCTGCGTGAGCTGGCTTACACCGGTCGCACCTTTGGCGCCGAAGAAGCGCGCAGCATCGGCCTGGTCAATCGCGTCTACAGCGACAAGGACAGCCTGATCGAAGGCGTGATGGACATCGCTCGGAACATCGCCGGCAAGTCGCCGATCGCGGTCACCGGCACCAAGGAAATGATCAGCTACATGCGCGACCATCGCATCGACGACGGTCTCGAGTACGTTGCCACCTGGAACGCCGCCATGCTGCAATCCAACGATTTGCGCGTGGCCATGGCCGCCCATATGAGCAAACAGAAACCCGAATTTCTGGATTGAGAAACCATGACATCTCGCTGGACCACTGCAGTACTGGACACCGATCAACCCGGCGGCTGGGCCGTGGCGCGCAGCCCCGAGGGTTTCCTGTTCGATGACAACGGCGCGCTGTTCCCCCGGGAATGGCTCAAGCGCCAGGACTTGTCGATCCTGGCCGAGCACGGTATCGGCCACCTTGATGGCGAGCCGGTGTACCTGCTGGAACTGCACAGCACCAGCGAGGTGCCGGGGTGCAACTGGAAAGGCCTGCGGGCGTTCATGCTCGACGGCGATCACACGATCTACAAAGTGCTGGGTTACGCGGCGCAAATCGGGACCTGGGCCCGTGAGCACCGGTTCTGCGGCAATTGTGGTCAGGCCATGACCCAGGTGCCGCGGGAGCGGGCGATGTATTGCCAGCCCTGCGATCTGCGCAGTTATCCGCGGATTTCGCCGAGCATGATCGTGCTGGTGACCCGTGGCGATGAGATCTTGCTGGCGCGTTCACCGCGTTTTGTCACCGGGGTCTACAGCACGCTGGCCGGGTTTGCCGAACCTGGGGAGTCGGCCGAGGATTGCCTGATCCGCGAAGTGCGCGAGGAAGTGCAGATCGAGGTGAAGAACATTCAGTACATGGGCAGCCAGTGCTGGCCGTTCCCGCACTCGATGATGCTCGGCTTCCATGCCGAATATGCCGGTGGCGAGATTGTCTGTCAGGAAGACGAGATCGAAGACGCCCAGTGGTTCAACGTGCACGCTCTGCCGCCGTTGCCGGCGTCCAAATCGATTGCCCGATACCTGATCGACGTCTACGTGGCGCGGCGCTTAGGCCACGCTGAACCAGTGCTGCCAGGCTAGACGCACGGTCAACCCCAGCACCACGGTGATGAACACCGGACGAATGAACTTGGCGCCGCCGCTGATCGCGGTGCGCGCCCCGAAGAAGGCGCCGACCATCACCGACAGGCCCATGCTCAGGCCGATGATCCAGTCCACCTGCCCGGAAAACACGAACACCGACAGCGCGGCAATGTTGCTGACGAAGTTCATGCTGCGCGCCACGCCGCTGGCCTTGACCAGATCGATCGGGTACAGCAGCAGACTGCTGACGGTCCAGAACGCGCCAGTGCCGGGGCCGGCCACGCCGTCGTAGAAACCGAGGCTGAAGCCCTGGGTCGATTGCCACTTTTTCTTGATCGGTGCGTCGCTGTCCAGCGGCGCTTTCGGCGTGCCGCCAAACAACAGGTACAGGCCACAGGCGAAGACGATCACCGGCAGCATTTTGTTCAGCCATTCGGCGGGCAGGTAATGGGCGACGATGGCGCCGGTCAGCGCACCGACCAGCGTGCCGACGATAGCGTGCATCCACTGCCGTGGGTGAAACAGCTTGCGTCGGTAGAAAGTGAAACTGGCGGTGGCCGAACCGAAGGTCGAACTCAACTTGTTGGTGCCCAGCACCAGGTGCGGCGGCAGGCCGGCGGTGAGCAACGCAGGCGTGGTCAACAGACCGCCACCGCCGGCGATGGCGTCGATGAATCCGGCAATGAAAGCGACAAGGGCCAGAACGGCCAGGGTGGTGAGGTCAACGCTGAGTTCGAAAGGCATGGAATCGGCTTATTCGGCAGGGCGCAGAGCTGGGCTGCGGGGAGGGCAGCCATGTTACCTGTATCCAGCTTTTGCGGCGACCTGTCGGACGCCTTCGCGAGCAAGCCCGCCCCACATTCTGGAATGCGTTCCCCTGTGGGAGATTCTATGTTGCAGGGGAACCCTGCAACCTTAAATTGGGTTGGTATTCGCTCTGATTTTTCATGAGGGCGAATGCCACCCGGCAAAGCTTACGGGCGAGGATGACCAAGGCCTGGGTTCTGGCTAGACCTCTTGCCAGATAGGATTCATAGAACGGTTTCCAAACAGGGGACCGACAAGCTGCCATAGCTGCATTGTGTGCAAGACGCCGTAATTCCCCGTCACCTTTTTTGCTCAAGTGGCGAGGACTGTGTTTCTTGCCTGAGTCCTTTGCCTTCAAATCCATTCCCAGAAAGGCGATGAACGCATCGGCGCTGGCGAACTCACCTCGCATGTACGTAGTTGCCAGTCCCGTTGCCGTGAGTTCACCAATCCCTTCAATCGCTTTGCAGCGTCTGATGTTTTCGCTAATGCCGGCCTCTTGGCTGACTTTGCGAAGTAATTCCTGAATGGCCTGATCAAGCTGTTTGAAATGCTCCAACCCATGGGCCAAAAGATCTTCAAGGAGAGGTTCGTTTGACCAGCTCAGCATGATACTGACTCGGGCCTTCATCAGCTGCGCACGCTTGTTAAGCAGACTTTTCAACACCGTGTAGTGCCGTGGTGGTGGGCTCCAGACCCGCAGCCGGTGCTGTTCACTGGTTAGATAACGCGCCAGAAGACGTGCATCACAAGGGTCGGTTTTTGCACGCTGACCGATGCTTTCGCGGTAATGGCTCACCCGGTAAGGGTCCACGACGTAAACCCGATGCCCCATACCATGGGCCAGTTCGGCCGTATCCAGGTGGTAGAGATTAGTGGCTTCCAGGGAAATCGAGCTTTGTGCGGGCAGGGTCTTCAGCCAACGACCTATAGACGTACGGTCGTTGTTGATGACCTGAATGTTTTTCAGATCTTCGCGATAAGCGACGATTTCGGCTTTGGCCACATCGACACCAATCACCGTTGGCGAGGTAAGGATTGTCATGACGAATCCTCGGAGCTAGGGTTTAAGAGCTTGTCGGGGTCTACCGTAGCGCTGGCTTGCCTCTATCGTCGGTTTTACCGATGAATTCCTTATCGGCGCTTTAGGTAGAAAGGGCGGGACGAGAAGTCTCCCACGGTCCGTACTGGCTAGAGTCGGAATCGAGCTTTTAGTCCCGCCCACCCCTTCAAGTCTAAACATACAAGCGAGCTTGCTCCGGGCGGCGATCCGACGAAGAGGTCAGTCCAATCCGCACATATCTCAACTGTTGCCCCTAGAACAGCCAGTCAACAAATCACCCTCACACAACGCATCCTGATTATCTGCAAGCCCAATAAAACCGGGCTATCGAGGCTGGCACGCTTGCTGCTCTAGCTCACTCACCTTCATCAACTGTCCCGAGGACACGCCAATGAGTCAGCAAGCCGTTAAATTTGCCTACTGGGTGCCGAACGTCAGCGGTGGGCTGGTGGTCAGCAAGATCGAGCAACGCACTGATTGGGGCATCGACTACAACCGCAAGCTGGCGCAACTGGCCGAGGCGGCGGGTTTCGAATACGCCCTGACGCAAATCCGCTTCACTGCGGGCTACGGCGCCGAGTTCCAGCATGAATCGGTTGCCTTCAGCCATGCGCTGCTCGCGGCCACCAGCAAACTCAAAGTCATCGCCGCCATTCTGCCCGGGCCGTGGCAACCGGCGCTGGCGGCGAAACAGTTGGCGACCATCGATCAACTCACCAACGGCCGGATCGCGGTGAACATCGTCAGCGGCTGGTTCAAAGGCGAGTTCCAGGCGATTGGCGAGCATTGGCTGGAGCACGACGAGCGCTACCGTCGCTCGGAAGAGTTTATCCGTTCGCTGCGAGGGATCTGGAGTCAGGACAATTTCACCTTCCGTGGCGATTTCTATCGCTTCGACAACTACAGCCTCAAGCCGAAACCGCTGGGCCGGCCGGAAATTTTTCAGGGCGGCAGTTCTCGTGCCGCGCGGGACATGGCGGCACGGGTGTCGGACTGGTATTTCACCAATGGCAACAGCGTCGAGGGTATCAAGGCGCAGGTCGATGACATTCGCGCCAAAGCGGCAGCGAACCAACACTCGGTGAAAATCGGGGTAAACGCGTTTGTCATCGCTCGGGATACCGAGGAAGAAGCCAAAGCAGTGCTGGCGCAGATCATCGATCAGGCGGACCCGGAAGCGGTGAATGCCTTTGGGGATGCGGCGAAACAGGCGGGCAGGGCGTCGCCGGAAGGTGAGGGTAACTGGGCCAAATCGACCTTTGAAGATCTGGTGCAGTACAACGACGGCTTCAAGACCAACCTGATCGGTACGCCACTGCAGATTGCCGAGAGGATCGTGGCGCTGAAAGCGGTGGGTGTCGACCTGGTATTGGCGGGATTCCTGCATTTTCAGGAAGAGGTGGAGTATTTCGGCCAACGGGTGTTGCCGTTGGTGCGGGAACTGGAAGCCAAAGCGCAATCGATCCAGACCGCTGAAGTTGCTTGAAAATCCCTCCTGCACACTATGCAGGAGGGATCGGCTACTTAATTACAGACCCAGTTCGGACAACCCCGGATGATCATCCGGACGCCGGCCCAGCGGCCAGTGGAACTTGCGTTCGCTTTCCTTGATCGGCATGTCGTTGATGCAGGCGTAACGCTGGAACATCAGGCCGTGCTCGTCGAATTCCCAGTTCTCGTTGCCGTAGGAACGGAACCAGTTGCCCGAGTCGTCGTGCCACTCGTAGGCGTAGCGCACGGCGATGCGGGTGTCGGAGTAAGCCCAGAGCTCCTTGATCAGGCGGTAATCCAGTTCCTTGGCCCATTTGCGGGTCAGGAAACCCTTGGCTTCTTCGCGGTTGTTGGCGAATTCGGCGCGGTTGCGCCATTTGGTGTCCAGGGTGTAGGCCAGCGACACGCGCTCCGGGTCGCGGGAGTTCCAGCCATCCTCGGCCAGACGAACTTTTTCAATGGCCGATTCACGGTTGAACGGTGGCAATGGCGGACGAACTTCGGCTGCAGTAGACATGTTTGTCTCCCGATCTGTTAACAGTTAAACAACTTGTCAGGCTTATTAAGGCGTTACATGTCCAATAACTTTCGCGCCATGCATTGCGCATTATCGGCGGCACTGTGATCACCCATCACAAGCGCTACGGTAATGGCGCCGTCAATCAGGATCAGCAACTGTTTGGCCAGCAGTTGCGGGTCCACGGCCCCATGTTCGGTACACAGCTCGCACAAGTAGTCGAGCAGTTTCTGTTTGTGGTCTTTGGCGACCAGGCGAACCGGATCCTCGGGATCGCCGGTCTCGCCACTGGTATTGATGAAGGCACAGCCCCGGAAGCCTTCCGAGGCGAACCAGCCCTTGAGCACGGTGAACAGGTTGAGCAGGCGGTCGGCCGGGGTCTCGGCCTGATCGACGGCGCTTCTGTACCAGTGCATCCAGCGCACGTCGCGGCTTTGCAGGGCGGCGACGGTCAGCTCCTCCTTGTTGGCGAAGTAGCGGTAGATACTCTTTCTGGAAACGCCGGCGGTTTTCACCAGAAGATCCATGCCGGTGGCGGCGATGCCACTTTTGTAGATCAACTTTTCGGTGACATCCAGAATGATGTCTCGGGTTGTGTCGTTGCGTGTGATTTCGTTCATGTGGTGAACAGTAGAACGATCGTTCTTCTTGGTCAAGCGGATATTTCTTTCATCTGGAAGATAGCGATCGCCAGCAGGCCGGCTCCCACAGAAAAAATGCATTTCAGCCGAGGGAACCTGGCGGCTGGTGATGAAGTCATTACAGACACTCACAAGACCCGAAGGAGTTGATGGTGTAAGCTCTCGGGTTCTTCGGATTCGACCCATTGCGAGCCCTATGCCGTTGCTTTTCAAACGCTCTCTGCTGCCCAAACTGCGCAGCTTTCCGCTGACCGCCGAGGCCGTGACGATCCTGCCCGGCGCCGCCGATTTCCGTCGTTGCCTGCTGGAGAAAATCGCCCAGGCGACCCGGCGCATTTACCTCGTCGCGCTTTATCTGCAAAACGATGAAGCCGGCCAGGAAATCCTCGATGCCTTGCACGCCGCCAAACTCAAGCGTCCCGAGCTTGAAATCGCGGTGGTCGTCGACTGGCTGCGGGCCCAGCGCGGCTTGATTGGTGCCGGCAAGCAGCCGGGCAATTCGGCGTGGTATCAGGAAATGACCCGCACCCACCAGAGCGTGGTGCCGGTCTACGGCGTGCCGGTGCAGACCCGCGAGCTGTTCGGCGTGCTGCACCTCAAAGGCTTCGTGATCGACGATTGCGTGGTCTACAGCGGTGCGAGCCTGAACAACGTCTACCTGCACAAGTTCGACAAGTACCGTTTCGACCGTTATCACGTGTTGCAAAGCCGCGAACTGGCGGACTCGATGCACCATCTGGTCAAGCACGGCCTGATCGAATCGAAAGCGGTGCATCGCCTCGACCTGCCGAACCTGCCGACCACCCGCAGCCTGCGCAACGACATCGGCGACCTGCGCAGCCGCCTGAAATACGCGGCGTACGACACCAGTGCCGGCAGCACGGCGCACACTGGCCTGTCGGTCAGCCCGTTGCTGGGTGTGGGCAAGAACAATCCGCTGAACCGGGTGATTCTCGAGCTGATCGCCAGCGCCCAGAAGCAACTGACCATCTGCACGCCGTACTTCAACCTGCCGCTGGGGGTGATCCGCGAGATCAACCGCGCACTGGCGCGGGGCGTGAAGATCGACATCGTGGTCGGCGACAAGACCGCCAACGACTTCTACATTCCGCCGAGCGAGCCGTTCAAGGTGATCGCCGCGCTGCCGTATCTCTACGAGATCAGCCTGCGCCGCTTCGCCAAGCGGCATCAGCGCAACATCGACAGCGGCCAGTTGAACCTGCACCTGTGGCGTGAAGGCGACAACAGCTATCACCTCAAGGGCATGTGGATCGACCAGCGCTACACGTTGCTGACCGGCAATAACCTGAACCCGCGGGCGTTTCGGCTCGATCTGGAAAACGCCTTGCTGATCGATGACCCGAAAGGCGAGTGGCTGGAGCCGCGCCGCCTGGAGCTGGAGAACATCTTCGAACACACCACGCGGATCGCACGCTTCCAGGATCTGGAAGCCCTGCCGGATTACCCGGCCGGGGTGGCCAAGTTCCTCAAGCGCGTGAGCCGGGTGCGGGTCGAGCGGTTGCTGTATCGCATTCTCTAGGATCCGAAATTTTCGGCGCTGCTAAAAATACCTTCGCGAGCAAGCCCGCTCCCACACAGGGTCTTTGTTGAACACAAAATTGTGCTCAGCGAAGATCCAGTGTGGGAGCGGGCTTGCTCGCGAAAGGGGTAGAACAGGCGCTACACGTCTCAGTTCAAACCCAGTTTCCCACGCAATGTGGAAAGGTCTTCAGCCAGGGTATTGACCGGGCCGACCAACGCCTTGCGGTCGTTGTCCTTCACCTTATCGTAAGTCTCGAAACCACCGTCCCTGGTCTTGTACTTGGCCAGGATCTTGTCCACGGTGGCGAAGTTCTTGTCGACTTTGGCGACGAAGGCTTTGTCCTGTTTCTCAATCTGCGGACGGAACAGGTCGACGATTTTCTTCGCGCCGTCGATGTTCCCCTGGAAGTCGTACAGGTCGGTGTGGCTGTAACGGTCTTCTTCACCGGAGATCTTGGTGGCGGCGACTTCTTCGAGCAGTGCAGCGGCGCCGCCAACGACTTTTTCCGGCGGGAAGGTCAGGCCGGCGACGCGGGTTTGCAGGTCCTTCACGTCCTTGTTCAGGCCATCCGCCAGGGCGTCCAGATCCTTGGTGCTCTTTTCCGAGAACAGCGAGTACTCGATGCGGTGGAAACCGGTGAAGTCTTCGGCTTTTACGCCTTGCTCGTGGTCGTCGACGCGGGAGTCGATGGAGGCGTCGAGGTCACTGAACAGCTCGGCGATCGGCTCGATCGACTCGTAATAAACGCGGGTCGGTGCGTAGAGCTTCTGCGCGGTGGCCAGGTCGCCTTTTTTCACCGCGTCGGTGAACTGCTGAGTGTGGCTGGCCAGTTCATCCAATTGTTCGGTGACGTAGATCTTGTAGTCCGACACCGGCCCCACCAAATCCAGCGGCGCGGTCGCGGCGAACGCCGACAGCGGGGTGTTGAGCAAACCAAGGGTCAGCAATAACGCGAGTGGCGTCTTTTTCATGGGGGCGGCTCCTGTTGAATGCTATGCAGTTGTTTTTGGTTGAGTAGCGTTGAGCAGCGAGCGACCGATGAAGTCCTTGTCGCCCGTGACACCCGGCAGGGTGAAGAAGTAACCGCCGCCGACCGGCTTGAGGTATTCCTCCAGCGGTTCGCCGTTGAGACGGGTCTGCACGGTGATGAAGCCTTTTTCCAGATCCGCCTGATAGCAAATGAACAACAGGCCCATGTCGAGCTGGCCGTTCTTGTTCACGCCGTTGGAGTAGTTGAACGGCCGGCGCAGGATCAGATTGGCCTGACTCGCGGCGGTGCGCGGATTGGCCAGGCGAATGTGCGCGTCGAGCTTGGTCAGCTTGCCTTCCGGATCCTTGCTGTAATCCGGGACTTCGGTCTCATGGCTGGCGCCCATCGGCGCACCGGTGGTTTTGACTCGGCCGATGATGCTTTCCTGTTCCTGCAACGGCGTGCGGTCCCAGCGTTCGACAAAGTTGCGGATGATCCGCACCGCCTGATAACTGCCGTGGGTGGCCCAGGCCGGTTCATCACTGCCCGGTTGCACCCAGACGATGCGGTCCATGGCCTTGCCGTCGTTGGAGTCCGGGTTGGCCGAACCGTCGCGGAAACCCAGGAAGTTACGCGCCGATTGCGCCGGCACACCCGGTTTGGCCGGGGCTTGTGGCGGCACGCTGCCTTCCTGTTTCCAGCGCACCAGCAGCAGGTCCGGCAGGTTCTTCATGATGTCGCGCAGGGCGTGGATGTTGGTGTCGGCGGTGTTGGAGCAGAACTGCAGGCTCAGGTCGCCGTGGCAGCAATCGGCTTCCAGCGCATCGTTGGGGAAACCGACCATGCGCACCAGACGCTTGGGTTTGGCGGACGCGAGGCCGAAGCGCTCATCGAACAACGATTCGCCGACGGACACGGTGATGGTCAGGTTGTCCGGCGTCACCACCGGGCCGAGGATTCCGGAATCCGGCGGCGGCAACTTCGGATCGATCTGCGCCACCGGGCCGCCCTTCATCAGGAACGCGATGCGCTCGTTGAGGGTGCGGAACAGCCGCTCCAGGTCTTCACGGTCGCTGGCCAGCACATCGAACGACACCAGCATGCCGGCCGCCGGACGCGGGGTGACGATGCCAGTCTGGTGCACGCCATGGAAATCGTGGTGATCCTGGGTCTTGTCGCTGCTCGGCGCTTCGGTGACTTGCGCAGGGGCGGCGGCCATCGCCGGGCAGCTCAGGGCAGTGCCGGCCAGTGCGACACCGGCGGCGCCCATGCCCATCAGTACGCGGCGACGTTGCAGGTTGAAGTGTTCGGAATCGTTCATCGGTATTCGTCTTCTGCTTACAGGCCGGAGAGGCCGAGGGCGGGATCAATGGCGTCGAGGGCGTCGGCCAGGGCCTTGGCCTTGTCGGCGATCTGCTTGCGTTGCTCACCGTTGACGGTGTCGTAACTGGCGTAGCCGTCCTTGACCTTGAAGCCGTTCAGCGTGGTATCGAAATCAGCCAGTGCGCCGTCGATTTTCGGCAGCAGGTCAGCGGCAGATTTGCTCAGCAGCGGTCGCAGCAGTTCGACGACTTTGTGCGCGGTTTCCTGATTGGCCGCGAAGCCGTTGAGATCGCTGTGGCTGTAGCGTTCCTCTTCGCCGCTGGCGGCGCGCACGTCGGCGAGGGTGTTGAGGTTGCGCACGACGATTTCCACCAGTTGCTCCGGTGGCAGCGACTGGGCCAGCAGTTGCTGTTTCAGCGTGGTGACGTTGTCGAGCAAGCCTTGGGCAATCGGTGTCAGCCCATCGAGTTTGCGTTGCTGGAACAGCGCGTATTCGAGGCGGTGGAAGCCGACGAAGGCCGGATCCTGCTCGCGTTTTTCGAAGTAATCGGCGCGGGCGTTGATGCTGTTGTCCAGCTCGGCCAGGCGTTGTGCGGCGGGGGCCAGACCCTGGTACGCGGCGCGGGCCGGCAAATACGACGCCTGGGCCTGGGCCAGATCGCCGCTGTCGATGGCTTGATTCAGCGCCGTCACGGCTTTGATCAGCGCGCTGCCCTGGCTGGCCAGATAGACGCGGAACTCAGACAGCGGCCCGACGAAGGCAACCATCGACGGTTTGGCCTTGGCGGCGGCATCCGAAGCGGCGGTCGGCGTCACGTGCAGGGTGCCGCGCGGGTTGCTCAGCAGGCCGCAGGTGATGGCGTAGTCGCCGGGTTGCAGGTTGGCGTTGATCACCTGGCTCAGGCCCGGCGCGATGTTCTCGCGCTCTTCGATCACCAGCACGCCGTCGAGAATTTCCCACTCCACCGCCCGGTCGGAGCGATTGACGATGCGGAAACTGGCGCGGCCGGCCGGCACCGTCAGGGCGTTCGGTTCGCAACTGTGCGGATGGATGTTGACCACCACTTCGTCACGGTTGTGCTGACGTTTGGCGGCGGCCAGTTTCGAGGCGTAGTAGAACAGGCCACCGGCGGCGATCATCACGACCACCGAACCGGCCACCGCCCAGCGCAAGGCGCGGGGAGGCGAGGCCTGAGGAGTATTAGGCTTTGACATGACGGCCCTTATTGGCTGGAAACGGAAGACGATTGGGCAGCAGGCTTGGGCGCCGGCATGAAGAACATGACCAGAGCCACCAGCAGATAAATCAGGTACGCGCCGAGGGTGCTGACGGTCGGTGCATCCTGATAACCGAACATGCCGGCCAGCACCGAGCCCAGCGGGCCGTCCATCGGCAGCGTCGCGCTGAAGTCGAAGAGCACGGTTTGCAGGTGGTTCCACACCCCGGCTTCATGCAGGGCCTGCACCGAGTTGGCGAGAATCCCGGCGGCGACTACGAGGATGAACAGCCCGGTCCAGCGGAAGAACGCTGACAGGTTCAGGCGCATGCTGCCGCTGTAGATCAGGAAGCCGACGACGATCGCCAGGATCAGGCCGAGCAGGGCGCCGATCGGCGCGGCCGAGCCTTCGCTCTGCTGGAACACGGCGAGCAGGAAGAACACGGTTTCCAGGCCTTCCCGGGCCACGGCGAAAAACACCATGGCGATCAGCGCGATGACCTGATGCTTCGACGCGGTCAGCGCTTGGTCGAGAGAGGCTTGCAGTGAATGCTTGATCGAACGCGCCACCTTGCGCATCCAGAACACCATCGAACTGAGAATGCCCACGGCCACCAGCCCGACCACGCCTTCGAACAGTTCCTGCTGCTTTTGCGGGAATTCGGCACTGACCAGCTCCAGGCCACCGCCGACCAGCAACGCCAGCGCAGCAGCGAGAAACACGCCGATCCACACCGCCGGCATCCACTGGCCACGGCCGGTCTGTTGCAGGTAGCTGGCGATGATGCCAACGATCAGCGCGGCTTCGATGCCTTCGCGCAACATGATCAAAAAGGGAACGAGCATTCGGCGGTCACTGTGTAACGAAATGAGGTTACAAGTTGTAACATAATGAAAGTCATTCTCACATGGTATTCATTGACATTAAGCTGAACCTCAGCTGAACGAGTCTGAACATCCACGCCGCGCAGCCAGCTGCGCTAAGATGCCCGCCACTCGAACAACAACAGGATTGCGCGCGTTCCATGTCGGAAAAAGACACCATCGCCATTCAACTGGTGCGCGAAGCACTGCTGCAAAGTTGTGCCCCGGGCGTGGCCACGGAAGAAGTCTTGAGCAAGGTCGGGATCGATCCGGCGTTGCTGCCCACCGATGACGCCCGTGTGCCGGCCAGCCAGTACGCGCGGTTGTGGCGCCTGTTGGCGCGGCGCGGCGATGACGAGTTCTTCGGCATGGACCCGCGCAAGCTGAAATCCGGCAGCCTCGAATTCCTCTGCCGCAGCGCAATGGCCCAGCCGAACCTGGCGGCCGGGCTGAGCAGCGGTTTGAATTTCCTGTCGTTGATGCTTGAACGCCTGCCGGCGCAACTGGTGCACCAGCAGAGTCTGGCGGAAATCGTGCTGCTGGAAGACGATCCGGAACCGCGTCGCGCCTTCACCTATTTCACTTACTGGATGATCGTCCACGGCGTGGCGTGCTGGCTGGCGGGGCGGCGGATTCCGATCCTGGCCATCGAGCTGCGCTGCCCGGCGCCGGATTTCTGTGATGACTATCGGGTGATGTTCTCGGAAAACCTGCGCTTCGACCGGCCACGCACGCGGATGATTTTCGCCGCCGACGTGCTGGATCTGCCGATCAAGCGCAGCGCCGAGGAATTGAAACGCTTCCTGGCCCATGCCCCAGCCAACATTCTGGTGAAGTACCGCGACCCGGAAAGCCTCGCCAGCCGGATCAAGCAGGATCTGCGGCAGCTGCCCGCCGAACACTGGCCGGAAACCGACGCACTGGCCCAGCAACTGTGCATGTCGGCCTCGACCCTGCGCCGACGTCTGGCGGAAGAAGGGCACACCTATCAGGGTTTGAAGGACAGCGTGCGCAAGGAGCTGGCGATTACCTGGCTGGCGGAGCCTTCGATCAGTTTCGTCGAAATCGCCGCGCGCTTGGGCTTTGCCGATGTCAGCTCCTTTTATAAAGCGTTCCGCAAATGGGCGGGTTCCAATCCAGGGCATTACCGTAATCTGATCCTCAGCCAGCCAGCCGAAGCTGGCTCGACTGAGGCGTGAGTCACAATTCTTTCACGTTGACTAACGAGGTGGTGCCGGTACCGAACGCCGAGGCCTTGATGCGCAATTGCAAGTCATTCTTGGACCCGCGCAAGACGTAGATATGATCCGACAGTTTCGGGCTTTCGAGCTTGAACAGCTTTACAGTGCCCTCTGGATAAAGCGTGGGATCAAGCTCCAGAACCGCGTGGATCTTGTTGGCACGGGATGAGACGTTGTAACGGTTTTTACCGAACAGGGTTTCCGAAAGCTGTTGCAGCGGCATCGAGTCTGGAGCGAGATCCGTCACATACAGTCCAACGATATTGCGTTGCGGTCTGCCGTAAGCATCGTTGGATGAGTTGTCGATAAACGCGCTTTTTGTGGCTCTGATTGTCGCCAGTTTATCCCTGTTCACGTAGTGATACAGACGCTTGGGCAGGGACTTGATTTCGGTTTCGACAACCGTCGGAAACCCGCTACTGTCAGCGATCAACCGGCGTGACGGCGCGGGTGCATCCGCGTTGGAACCGTCGTGGCCGCGCTTGCTTGGCGCGCCTCCTTTCAGATACAACCCCTTATCGAATGTCCATCGTCCCCGACCGTCCGACATCAGGAAGGGGCCGGGCCGCGGGTTATCCACCGGATCAATGATCAGCACCACCCCCTCTTCAATCGAAACCCGAAAAAACTGCCCTTCAACCAAGGCATGCCATTTGTCGTTGTATCGATAAAGTCCTTTGTTGCGTCCTTGCGCTACTGGTTCTCCGAGATCTGCCGGCTTTTCCAGCGCGAAGCTGTCGAGTATCGCTTTTTGCGCCCGGGAATAGGGTGAGCGTGGCGTAGCCCAGGTGTTTGTGGTGACTGATAGGTCTACCTGCGGATGCTGTTCACTCGGTAAGCCATGGTTTTCGACAATCGGTAAATCGGGCGTAGGGGAGGCGGGCCTTTCGACGGAATATTCGAATCCTTCCGTTTCGATAGACAGCTGCGCAACAGGTTCGGCGTTTTGTAAGCCCGTCGTGATGCGTCCGGCGTGCATGAGCACTGCCGCCAGGTTTAGCAGCATGTCAGCCACGGCAAAGGATTTGTCCTGACCGTCCGATTGCGCCAATGCTGCAAGGTCGGCCTTGAGACTAACTGCCAGTTGCACCAACCAGCCGGCAGTGGCTGCCGGCCCGGTCACGAGCGGCAACAACGACTCGAATATCAACCAGCCGAGCGTCTTGAAGTGGGCCCAGCGATTTTCAGCGTTGGACACCGATTGCCGGTCTGCCAACTCAACGAGCGCCCGACCGTTCGCCTCATACCAGTTCTGAAAAACATCACCCTGCAGTGGGGATGCGTTCTCCAGTTCCCAGCGCAGACGTATTTCGTTGGCGCCCAGTAGCCCGGGGCGCCTGACCACGGCTTTGTACCAGGCATGGATGTTTTTTTGCAGTGTAGAGTCGGATTGAATTGCCTGTTGCAGATGGCTGCGCGAAGGGTATTGGATCAATGAAGGTGAATAGAAGGGTTGATAGAGGATGACGGGAGCATCGCTCCGGTCGCCGGCAGTAATGACGAACATATTCAGAACCGGCCCGAGCCGCAGGAGCAGGGGGCTGACAACGATGTCTTGAGTGGCCTCGCCGCCGTCAGCCAATGCGACGATCAGACGCACACCTTCCTCGTCAAAACCATGGGCGCCTGTCAGTTTGGCTTCCAGTGCCTGGAGCGGCAGTTGATTGCGCAGGTGAGCCGTAAACAGATTTTGGCGGAACGACGCCTCGGTAGGATTATCGAACAGATGCTGTTGCAGATACGCCGGGAAGGTACGGCCAATGTCCACCGACTGGATGAGTGCCTTGACATAATCGTTTGTCATCCATGCAGGTATTTCGCGCTGGTTCAGGCTTTTGACGGTTATCGTGCCCCATGGCAGGCCAGCGAGATTTTCCAGTGCAAAATCGATAATGCCCAGGCGAATCGTTTCCAGGCTTCCCCACCCACCAGGTACACCTCGAGCAACCTTGATGTTGAGTTCAATGTCATCAGGATCGACCGGCTCATGCCCGTCAAGGCTCATCTGATTGATGAGCGCTTGATAGGCAAAATCGCGAATGGAATCGAGATGAGTGAAAAACGTCGCGCCATCATGCTCCAAGTGAGTTGCCGCCATGGCCAACACATAGCGCCGATAGGTGCATCTTTCGCCGGGATCCGCATTCTTCAGCCATCGTGGCAAATGCTTGTCGACATTTTCCGCTTGGGAAACAGGCGACTGTTTCCCGGCCAACAGGAGTAGTGGATCGGTGGCCTGGTCGAACTGCTGCTCAGCGCTCTCGAACATTTCGTCGACCGGAATCTGTATGCGTTCAAGTTCCAACAGTTGCTGATCGATCAAGACCCGCACCAATTCATCAAAAATATCCGCATCAGGTTCATAACGTTCAACACTCAGAGACGTGACATCCCAGCGACACTCCAAGTGTCGGGAGATATTCTGTATGCAGTCTGACTCGGAGTTGAATCGCTCCCAGGCTCCCGAGGGTTGAATCAATACTGTTCCTGACTTATCCGTGACGAGCAAGGCAGGATAAACCAGCGAAAGACTATCCGTCCCGTTATTCAAAGTGAACTTCAATAGATAGGTCGGGGGTCGCAAATGCTCATTGAATAGTTGTCGATGTTGTTTTTGGGGTTTTATGACCAAGCCAGTTAAAGCGAAATACAAGTCTTGATCTGTCTGGTGAAGCGACTCGTTGATATTCGATGCACAGGCATCTTTCAATGCCTCCGACAACCACTGCCAACGGCTCATGCCGTTATCGGTGGGTTGCTGCCAGTAGTCCAGCAACTGCTGCTGCAATGTGGTGATCAGTGTTTGACAGAGTTCTTCCAGGCTCAATTGGAAAGCGGCAAGATCGAAACGAACGCCGCCAGGGATATCCAACGGAGTGATCAGGTTATCCTCGTTTACAACAATACAGCGCCCTTCACAGAAAGCCTGGATAAACGTATCCAGTAAAGGTGCCGGCTCAGAGCTCGGGCCAAACCGGGTATCAAGATAGAGTATCGTCTCAAGCAGCAGTGGCTGCGATCCAAGACAGTGCTGTAAATAATTCTCCAATTGCGATCGGGCAACACTGCGCAATGTAGGGCGGTCTTGGAATTTAGTAATTACCGATTGTTTGAAGATGAAATTATTATGATTGAACGACTTTTTTTGGGACGGCATGATGCGCTCCTTGCATGAAACAAAACCGTGGTTGTTTGTCATTGGACGCTATCAAGAAAACCAACTTGCGACTAATGGTTATAGTTATCTATATGTAAGGAATCGGTTGTGCGAAAGTCATGTTTGGCCAAACCAGTCATCCACTTTGAGGGCTTTGACCATTGCCGCAACCGGCGTGCGGCGCGAGTATTCCTCTGTTGTTTACGGTTCCCCAACCTAATAAGAACAGAGGGATTCTGGCAATGCGCGATTACTTGTCTGCCACCGCACAGTTTGATTATCAGCACACCGTGGATGCCGCGCTCAGCGGTACGCTCGAGGCGCTCAACGCTTGCGTCGAATGTTGTGACCGCCACGCCTTGCCGGGGCGCATCGCCCTGTTCTGGGAAGGCCGCGATGGCACCAGTGCGACGTACACCTTCAGCGACCTGCAGGACAAAGCCGCGCGTTTCGCCAATTTCCTTCTCGCCCAGGGCGTGCAGAAGGGCGACAAGGTCGCCGGCCTGCTGCCGCGCAATATCGAATTGCTGATCACCGTGTTCGCCACCTGGCGCATCGGCGCGGTGTATCAACCGCTGTTCACCGCGTTTGGCCCCAAAGCCCTCGAACATCGCCTGAACAGCTCCGGCGCCAAAGTGGTGGTCACCGACGCCGCCAACCGGCCGAAACTCAGCGAAGTCGCCGATTGCCCAACACTGGTCACTGTCGGCGGCCCGAGAGGCCAGGGCATCGTCCGTGGCGATTTCAGTTTCTGGGCCGAGTTGCCCAACCATTCCAATGTTTGTGAACCGGTGATGCTGACCGGCGAAGACCCGTTCCTGCTGATGTTCACCTCGGGCACCACCGGCCCGTCGAAAGCACTGTCGGTGCCGCTCAAAGCCATCGTCGCGTTCCAGAGTTACACCCGCGATGCCGTCGACCTGCGCCCGGAAGATGCGTTCTGGAACGTCGCCGATCCAGGCTGGGCCTACGGCATTTATTTCGGTGTCACCGGCCCGTTGTCGATGGGCCACCCGATCACGTTCTACGATGGCCCGTTCACCCTCGAAAGTACCTGCCGGGTGATCAACAAGTACGGCATCACCAACCTCACCGGTTCGCCGACGGCGTATCGTCTGCTGATTGCCGGCGGCGACGAGTTCGCCAAGTCGATCAAGGGCAAGCTGCGCATCGTCAGCAGCGCCGGCGAGCCGTTGAATCCGGAAGTTATCCGCTGGTTTGCCGACAACCTCGGCGTGGTCATTCACGACCACTACGGCCAGACCGAACTGGGCATGGTCCTGTGCAATCACCACGGCCTCGAACACCCGATCCACCTCGGTGCCGCCGGTTTCGCTTCGCCGGGCCATCGCATCGTGGTGCTCGACGAGCAGAACAATGAACTCGGCGTCGGCCAGCCCGGCATCCTCGCCATCGACCGCACACAGTCGCCGATGTGCTGGTTCGCCGGCTACGAAGGCGCGCCGACCAAAGCCTTCGTCGGCGATTACTACCTGAGCGGCGACACCGTCGAGTGGAACCCGGACGGCAGCATCAGCTTCGTCGGCCGCAGCGATGACGTGATCACCACTTCCGGCTACCGGGTCGGCCCATTCGACGTGGAAAGCGCATTGATCGAACACCCTGCCGTGGTTGAAGCCGCAGTGGTCGGCAAGCCCGACCCAGAGCGCACCGAGCTGGTCAAAGCCTTCGTCGTGCTCAACCCGCAATACCGCGCGGAACCGGCGCTTGCCGAAGAACTGCGCCTACACGTGCGCAAGCGTCTGGCCGCGCATTCGTACCCCCGTGAAATCGAATTTGTCAGCGAGTTGCCGAAAACCCCGAGCGGCAAATTGCAGCGCTTTATCTTGCGCAACCAGGAAATCGCCAAGGCTCAAGAGGCCGCGGCGCACAACGTTTCAGCTTGAATCAGGAAGTCAGTCATGCAGATCGAGAACAAGGTTTTTATCGTCACCGGCGGCGCGTCCGGCCTGGGTGCCGCTACCGCTGAATTGCTGGTGAACGCCGGCGGCAAAGTGATGCTGGTGGACATGAACGCCGATGCCGTCTTTGCCCAGGCTCAGCGCCTCGGCGCGCAAAGCGTGGTGGCCGACATCAGCAACGAAGCCGCTGCCGAGGCCGCTGTTCAGGCAACGGTAAAAGCCTTCGGCAGCCTGAATGGTCTGGTGAATTGCGCCGGCATCGTTCGCGGCGAGAAGATCCTCGGCAAGAACGGCCCGCACGCTTTGTCCAGCTTCGCTCAGGTGATCAACGTCAACCTGATCGGCAGCTTCAACATGCTGCGTCTGGCAGCGGCAGCGATTGCCGAAAGCGAAGCCAACGCCGACGGCGAGCGTGGTGTGATCATCAACACCGCGTCGGTTGCGGCGTTCGACGGCCAGATTGGCCAGGCGGCGTACTCTGCATCCAAAGGCGCCATCGCCAGCCTGACCCTGCCTGCGGCCCGTGAGCTGGCGCGCTTCGGCATTCGCGTGATGACCATCGCTCCGGGCATTTTCGAAACCCCGATGATGGCCGGCATGACCCCGGAAGTGCGCGACTCGCTGGCCGCCGGCGTGCCGTTCCCGCCGCGTCTGGGCAAACCTGCCGAATACGCCGCGCTGGTGCGGCATATCATTGAAAACAGCATGCTCAACGGTGAGGTGATCCGTCTCGACGGTGCCTTGCGCATGGCCGCCAAGTAAGGAGGATTTCCCATGACTATCTCCAATGATCCGATTGTCATCGTCAGCGCCGTCCGCACCCCGATGGGCGGTTTCCAGGGCGAACTGAAAAGCCTGACTGCGCCGCAACTCGGCGCAGCAGCAATCAAGGCTGCGGTTGAACGCGCCGGTGTCGCCGCCGATGCGGTCGATGAAGTGCTGTTCGGCTGTGTGCTGCCGGCCGGTCTCGGTCAGGCGCCTGCGCGTCAGGCTGCGCTGGGCGCCGGGCTGGACAAATCCACCCGCTGCACCACGGTCAACAAGATGTGCGGCTCGGGCATGGAGACCACCATTCTGGCTCACGACATGCTGCTGGCTGGCAGTGCCGATGTGGTGATCGCCGGCGGCATGGAAAGCATGTCCAACGCGCCGTACCTGCTGGACCGCGCTCGCGCCGGCTATCGCATGGGCCACGGCCGGGTGCTGGATTCGATGTTCCTCGACGGCCTCGAAGACGCCTACGACAAGGGCCGCCTGATGGGCACCTTCGCCGAGGATTGCGCTGAAACCAACGGCTTCAGCCGCGAGGCTCAGGACGCTTTCGCCATTGCCTCGACCACCCGCGCCCAGCAGGCGATCAAGGACGGCAGCTTCAAGGCCGAGATCGTGCCGCTGACCGTGACCGTCGGCAAAGAACAGGTTGTGATCAGCAACGACGAGCAGCCACCGAAGGCCAAACTGGACAAGATCGCTTCGCTGAAACCGGCGTTCCGCGAGGGCGGTACGGTAACTGCGGCCAACTCCAGCTCGATTTCCGACGGCGCCGCTGCGCTGGTGCTGATGCGTCAGTCGCAAGCGCAGCAACAAGGTCTGAAACCGCTGGCGGTGATTCACGGCCACGCCGCGTTTGCCGACACCCCGGGCCTGTTCCCGGTGGCGCCGATTGGGGCGATCAAGAAGCTGATGAAGAAAACCGGCTGGTCGCTGGATCAGGTCGATCTGTTCGAGGTCAACGAAGCCTTCGCCGTGGTCGGCATGGCGGCGATGACCCACCTGGAAATTCCTCACGACAAGCTCAACATCCACGGCGGCGCCTGCGCCCTCGGCCACCCGATCGGTGCGTCCGGCGCGCGGATTCTGGTGACCTTGCTCTCGGCCCTGCGCCAGAAAGGCCTGAAACGCGGCGTTGCGGCGATCTGCATTGGCGGCGGCGAAGCCACGGCGATGGCGGTCGAGTGCCTCAACTGAGGTAAACACCAAATCCCTTGTGGGAGCCAGCCTGCTGGCGATAGCGGTGTGTCATACAAGCCAATATTGACTGACAGACTTCAATCGCCAGCAGGCTGGCTCCCACAGGTTTTATGTTTTAAGGATTTGCCATGATTCCCAATGACGACCAACAACAAATCCGCGACATGGCCCGGCAGTTTGCCGAGGAACGGCTCAAACCGTTTGCCGCCGAGTGGGATCGCGAACACCGCTTCCCGAAAGAAGCCATCGGCGAAATGGCCGGGCTGGGCTTCTTCGGCATGCTGGTGCCGGAGCAGTGGGGTGGTTGCGACACCGGTTATCTGGCCTACGCCATGGCCCTGGAAGAAATCGCCGCCGGCGACGGCGCCTGCTCGACCATCATGAGCGTGCACAATTCGGTGGGTTGCGTGCCGATCCTCAAGTTCGGCAACGACGACCAGCGCGAGCGCTTTCTCAAACCGCTGGCCAGCGGCGAGATGCTCGGTGCGTTCGCGTTGACCGAGCCCCAGGCCGGTTCCGACGCCAGCAGCCTGAAAACCCGTGCCCGGCTGGAAGGCGATCACTACGTGCTCAACGGCTGCAAACAGTTCATCACTTCCGGGCAGAACGCCGGGGTCGTGATCGTGTTTGCGGTCACCGACCCGAGTGCCGGCAAGCGCGGGATCAGCGCCTTCATCGTGCCGACCGACTCGCCGGGCTACAAAGTCGCCCGCGTCGAAGACAAGCTCGGCCAGCACGCCTCGGACACCTGCCAGATTCTGTTCGAAGATGTGAAAGTACCGGTGGCCAACCGGTTGGGCGAGGAGGGCGAGGGCTACAAGATCGCCCTGGCCAACCTCGAAGGCGGCCGCGTCGGCATCGCTTCGCAATCGGTGGGCATGGCCCGCGCCGCGTTCGAAGCGGCACGCGATTACGCCCGTGAACGTGACACCTTCGGCAAGCCGATCATCGAACATCAGGCTGTCGCATTCCGCCTGGCGGACATGGCGACCCAGATCGCCGTGGCGCGGCAGATGGTGCACTACGCCGCCGCCCTGCGCGACAGCGGTCAGCCGGCGCTGGTGGAAGCGTCGATGGCCAAGCTGTTCGCCTCGGAAATGGCCGAGAAGGTCTGCTCCATGGCATTGCAAACCCTGGGCGGTTACGGTTACCTCAGCGACTTCCCGCTGGAGCGCATCTACCGCGACGTGCGGGTCTGCCAGATCTACGAAGGCACCAGCGACATTCAGCGCATGGTCATTTCGCGCAATCTTTGAGAAGGAATCTGCACATGAGTTACGAAACGATTTTGCTGGAAACCCATGGCCGCGTCGGCCTGATCACCCTCAATCGCCCCCAGGCGCTGAATGCCCTCAACGCGCAACTGGTCAGCGAAGTGAACCGCGCGCTCGATGGTTTTGAAGCCGACGCGAACATTGGCTGCATCGTCATCACCGGCTCGACCAAAGCCTTTGCTGCCGGCGCCGACATCAAGGAAATGGCCGATCTGACCTACCCGCAGATCTACATGGACGACCTGTTCAGCGACAGCGACCGCGTGGCCAACCGGCGCAAGCCGATCATCGCCGCCGTCAATGGTTTTGCCCTCGGCGGTGGCTGTGAACTGGCGCTGATGTGCGACTTCATTCTGGCCGGCGACAACGCCAAATTCGGCCAGCCGGAGATCAACCTCGGCGTGCTGCCGGGCATGGGCGGCACCCAGCGTCTGACGCGGGCAGTGGGCAAGGCCAAGGCCATGGAAATGTGCCTGAGCGGCCGCATGATCGACGCGGTGGAAGCCGAGCGCTGCGGCATCGTCGCGCGGATCGTGCCGAGTGCCGAGTTGCTGGATGAGGCGCTGAAAGTCGCTGCAGTGATTGCCAGCAAATCGCTGCCGATTACCATGATGGTCAAGGAAAGCGTGAATCGTGCATTCGAAGTGAACCTGACTGAAGGCGTGCGCTTCGAGCGTCGGGTGTTCCATGCGGCGTTTGCGACGCAGGATCAGAAGGAAGGGATGGCGGCGTTTGTGGCCAAGCGGCCTGCCGAGTTCCAGGGCAAATAACGCGGCGCCCTCAAGAGCCCCCTCACCCTAACCCTCCCGAAACGTCGGACCGCCCGGAGGGAGAGGGGACTGACCGGGTTGTACTCGGGAGTTACGCCGACCTGAATTACCGAGTCGAACTCAGGCTGTAAAAAGCATGTAGTCCGCTATCCATAATCGACGCGATCTTTCAGGTCGATGTATGACGCCAGACACCTCGGTCAGCTCCCTCTCCCTCCGGGAGAGGGCTGGGGTGAGGGAAAGGGGCCGACACGGTCACAACTGATAGTTCTTCAACTCCCGAGCAATCACCATTCGCTGTATCTCGCTCGACCCCTCATAAATCTGGGTGATCCGCGCATCCCGGTAGTACTTCTCAACCGGGTAATCCTCCAGATACCCATACCCGCCATGAATCTGAATCGCTGACGAACACACCTTTTCAGCCATCTCCGACGCAAACAGCTTGGCCTGCGAAGCCTCCGACAGACACGGCTTGCCCGCCGTGCGCAGCCGCGCCGCGTGCAGGATCATCAAGCGGGCCGCGTTGATCTGCATCTGCATGTCCGCCAACAGGTTGGCGATGCTCTGGTGCTCGACGATGGCCTTGCCGAACTGCACTCGATCACGGGCATAACCCAGCGCGGCTTCGAACGCCGCACGGGCGATGCCCAATGCTTGCGCGGCAATACCGATGCGTCCGCCTTCCAGGTTGGAAAGGGCAATCGCCAAACCTTTACCGCGTTCACCCAGCAGATTGGCTTCAGGAATGCTGCAATTGTTCAGCGTCACGGCGCAGGTATCGGAAGCGCGGATGCCCATCTTGTGTTCGGTGCGATCAACGATGAACCCCGGCGTATCGGTTGGCACCAGAAGCGCCGAGATGCCACGCTTGCCCAGATCCGGATCGGTCACCGCAAACACGATCGCCAGCTTCGCCCGCTTGCCGTTGCTGACAAATTGCTTGGCGCCGTTGATCACCCATTGCCCGTCGCGCAGTTCGGCGCGGGTGCGCAGGTTGTGGGCTTCGGAGCCGGCCTGGGGCTCAGTCAGGCAGAAGCAGCCGATCACCGCGCCGCTGGCCAGATCCGCCAGCCAGGTCTGTTTCTGTTCTTCGCTGCCATAGTTGAGCACCGGCCCGCAGCCCACCGAGTTGTGGATGCTCATGAACGCGCCAGTGGCGCCGTCACCGGCGGAAATCTCTTCCACCGCCAGCGCATAAGCCACGTAGTCGACGTAAGTGCCGCCCCATTCTTCCGGCACTACCATGCCCAGCAAGCCGAGTTCGCCCATCTTTGCCACCAGGGCGTCATCGATCCAGCCGGCCTTTTCCCAGGCTTGTGCGTTGGGCGCGATTTCGCCACGGGCAAAGTCCCGGGCCATGTCGCGGATCATGACCTGGTCTTCAGTCAATTCGAGATCGTGCATGGCTCAGCTCCCGCTCTCTGCGAAACCGTGGAAGAAACTCGCGACCTGTTCGGCGTGCAGCGCGGCCAGGGTCGGCGGATTCCAGCGTGGTGATTTGTCTTTGTCGATCAGCAGGGCGCGCACGCCTTCGATCAGGTCGCCACGTTCGAACCACTGGCGATCCAGATGCAGTTCGAGGGCGAAGCAGTGTTCCAGGCTCAGATGACGGCCGCGACGGAGCATTTCCAGGGTCACACCCATGGCCAGCGGCGAGCGGGTTTCCAGCAGGTCGGCGGTGGTGGTCGCCCATTCGTGGCTGTCGGCGACGGTTACGGCGCGCAGTTGCTCGACGATGCTCGGCACATCCGGCAACGCAAAGAAGTGGTCGATGGCCGGGCGCAAGGCTTCGAGCGGCGCATCCGGCAGGGTTTGCACGGCGTGGCGGGCCAGCAGGCTTTGCAGGTCTTTGAGCGGCGTGTCGTGCCACTCCAGATGATCAAGCTGTTCGTCGAGGATGCCGAGTTTGCTGCTCTCCAGATACCAGTCGGCGAGGCCGCAATACAGCGCATCCGCTGCACGGATCTGCACGCCGCTGACACCCAGGTAAATCCCCAGCTCGCCGGGAACCCGTGGCAGGAAATAACTGCCGCCGACATCCGGGAAATAGCCGATCGCCACTTCAGGCATCGCCAGACGGCTCTTCTCGGTGACCACCCGCAGATCCGCGCCTTGCACCAGACCCATGCCGCCGCCGAGAACGAAACCGTCCATCAGCGCCAGCACCGGTTTGCGGTAGTGGTGGATCGTCAGGTCGAGGGCGTATTCCTCGACGAAGAAATCTTCGTGCAGCGTGTCGCCGCTTTTGAAGCTGTCGTACAGCGAGCGAATGTCGCCACCGGCACAGAAGGCTTTCTCGCCGGCACCGCGCAGTACCACCGCGTGGATATCGGCATCGGCGGCCCAGACGTCCAGGTGTTGCTGGAGCTGGCGCACCATGTCGAGGGTCAGGGCATTGAGGCCGGCGGGGCGATTGAGGGTCAGATGACCGATGTGGTTGCGAACCTCGGCCAGCACTTCGTGTGGCGTGGCGTCCATGGACGAAGTCCGCGGGGATGAAACCTGAGCAGTCATCACTAACTCCCTGCTTTTATTGTCTTTATTCGAGAAACTCGCGCGCGAGCGTTAGCGGATCGTAACAGTGCAAATTTGCCGTGTACAACGGGGATATGTGCATGGGCTATCTGCATTTTTGCCTGATCTTGACCGGGGGAACTCCCGCGCAGAGAAGCACTGGCTGTCACTCCCCGCGAAACTGTGCCTGCAGCGAGCGGACGCATGACAGCAGTGCCTGCCGAGCCTCATCATGCGCCGCGGGATGGTTCATGAAACCATGGCGCATGCCTTTAAATTCCAGGTATTCGACGCTCACACCTGCTGCACGCAATCTCGCTGCATAGGCACGGCCTTCATCCCGCAGAATGTCGAGTTCGCTGGTGATGATCAGCGTCCGCGGCGGTCCGTGCAACGCGTCGTCGAGCAGGGGGGACAACCGCGGATCGGCGCGCGATGTGCCGGGCGGCAGATAGTGTCCGAGATACCATTCGAGCATCTGTGTGGTAAGGCCATGTCCTTGCGCGAACTGCTCGTGGGACGGGTATCGGGTGTGACAATCGAGCAAAGGGTAAAGCAGCAGCTGAAAGCCGAGACACGGTCTTTGCTGCGCCGAGTCGCGCTGACAGATGACCGCGGCCATTGCCCCTCCGGAGCCACCGCCGGCGACCGCGATTCTCGAAGTATCAAGGCCATGCTCGCGACCCTGCCGTACGACCCACTGCAAAGCTGTCCAGCAATCATCCAGGGCTGCCGGAAACAGGTGTTCCGGAGGGCGGGCGTAATCAACGGCGATCACCGCACAGCCAGCCCAGTCACACATCAGTCGGCAGAAACCATCATGGGTATCCAGGTCACCCGTGACCCAGCCGCCACCATGGAAGAACACCAGCACGGCAAAAGGCCCCTTGCCCGCAGGCCAGTAAAGGCGCAGCGGCAACCGGCGACCGTGACTTTCAATCGCCATGTCGTGAACACGGGTCACTTGTGCCTGACGCAACGCTGCTCTGGCGTCCTCTACGGTCAAAGAGGCCTCATTCATGACCGCGATCCCCGGTCGAGCGCGCCTCTGCCTCAATCTCTATAACGAATTCAGGGCCGATCAATCGTGCGACTTCCAGCAGCTTGGTGGTGGGTGGATGTTGATCAAAGAATTCCTTGTGGGCCTGGGCGATTTTCGGCCAGAGATCCATATTGCTGGTGTACATGCTGGTTGCAATGATGCGCGTGCGATCCGCGCCCAGTTGTTTTAGTGCCTGTTCGATGATCTCCAGGCACCGCAGCGTCTGGGCATAGGCGTCGCCGGGCTTGAAGGGTTTGCCGTCATCATCGAACGCCACCGTGCCGCCTACCAGAAGGGTATCGCCAGCCTTCAAGGCTCTGCAGTAGCCGGCGATGGATTCCCAGGGGGCGGCAGAAAACACACGTTGAAACTCCATGGTTCAGACTCCTTTGCCAAGATTGATCGGAAGTGCCTTCAAACCCCGGAATTGAAGGTTGCTGTTGCGCCAGGTCGCAGGGCTGTCCACGACAAGACCCAAATCGGGAAAGCGCTTGAGCAGGGACGTAAAAACGATCTCGGCCTCCAGGCGGAACAGCGCCGTGCCCATGCAGAAGTGCTGTCCACGGCCAAATGCCAGATGGTCATGGTCAGCTCGACGGATATCGAAGGTGTCAGGGTCAGTGAATTTCGCAGGATCGCGGTTGGCGGAGGCTCGTATCAGATAGACCAGGTCTCCTGCCTTCATCGTGACGCCTTCGATCGTGACGTCTTCGGTCAGCACTCGATGGCTCAAGGAACCGGCGGCATCGAAACGCAGCATTTCCTCCACGGCCAGGTTTACCAGGGCCGGATCGTCTTTGAGGGCCGCATGCTGCGCAGGGTGTTCGAGCAAGTGCAGCAGGCCGATACAGAGTTGGTCAGCGCTGGTGGTGTAACCGGCAACCAGAATGAAGACAATCTGCGCCAGTACCTCGTCATCGCTTGCCGCACTTTCCAGACTCGACTCAAGCACCCGACTGACCAGATCGTCCCGGGGCTGGCGGCGGCGCTTTTCAATGAGGTCGGCAAAGTAGGCGTACATTTCTTCAATCCCTGCCAGCGCCTGTTCAGGCCCATAGTCGGGATCGTGGCTGCCGCCCACAAACATCACGATGTCCCTCGTCCAGCGCCGCAGTTTCAGGGCATCTTCGCGATCGATGCCGTATAGCTCGGCGAGGATCAGCGCGGGAATCCGGTCGAAAAGGCTGGCCTTGAGGTCGACCTGGCCTTGCAGGCCGGACAGTTCTCGATCGGTGATGTCCTGAATGATCTGGCGCAACGACTCAATGGCGCGAGGTGTGAATGCCTTGCCCAGCAACTGACGACTGGCCTTGTGCGCGTCTCCATCCTGGGAATACATCCATTGCGAGGCCAGGCGGACGAAGACGTTCAACTGCTCGCGTTGTTCTTTCGATACGCGGGTGTCCACCAGTTGCCGCATACGGTTCGAGGAGTAACGGCGGGTATCGGCCTGGGCGGCATGGACATCGCCATAGCGGGTCAGAAACCAGGCATGCAAGTGATCGCACCAATAGACCGGTTGATGATTTCTCAGGTACGCATACGCCGGATAGGGGTTCTGGATGGTGTAGCGGTCAGAGAAGTCCGGAAAGGAATGAATGGCCATGCTCACGCGTCCTCATAGAGTGCAGCCGTGAAACGCTCCGCGTAATCGGGTTTGTCGATTGGGGCGCTGACCAGCTCCGGCGGTGGCTTGAGCAGATCGTCGATCTCGCCGAGCCGGGCTTGCGTCGCGTGCAGTTCCAGTTCGTCGCCAGCGACCGACAGCCCCCAAGGGTGCAACACCGGGGAAAAGACATGGAGCATGTCCTGAAGCGTTGCGGGCGAAACGAGCCGGTCGCGTTCGCCTTCGACCAGTATCAGGTCCAGCGCGCGGGCGTAGGTGAGTGCCACAGCCTGGCGGTGGGAAAAGTCAGCACTGGTGCGGCATTGATCAACGATGAGCGACTCGATGCGCTGGGCGATGTTATGGGAGGCAAACCGTGGTCGGGTAATGGCGTCCCTGGCGACCTGAGCACACAGGATGCTGTTATCACCGGCGAACGTGGTGCTGATCTCGTGATCCATGCACAAGGTGACGATCTGATTGTCATGGTGAAACCCCTGGGACCCACAGAGCTGCCGGGTTGCCCGGATGACGTCCAGCCCCAGCCAGGTGCCGACGCTTTTGGCGATGGCGGCGAGAATATGCAGCTCGGTGCGCTTTTTCGGCTGGCTCCACATTCCCTCGAACCGGGCCAGGACCGCCTGTTCCAGCAGCTTCAGGGCCAGGACCTTGAGTTGCTCGAGATACAACCGTTGTCGAAACAAGGCCCGGCTCAGCAGTGGCTGGTTGTTATCGGCATTCTTGACCAGTCGATGGCAAGCGAAACGATACCCCAGGTGGACACACAGGCTGGCGGCCCCGCAAGCGGCCGCAATAAGGAACAGGCGTTCCTGAATGAATGTCTGCATCGCGCACGTCAGGCGCTCCTTGCGCATGATGTCGCTGCTGAAGACGCCGTCTGGCGAGAATCGGGCATAGCGTTGCATCATCGCTTCCAGCGGTAGTTTCATTGCACGAAAGCGGATGCCGGCAACCTGATTGGCATGAATGCCGCCCTTCGGATCGCAGGTGGTAATGCGCACACCCGGCAGCAATGGGCCGTTCTCGTTCTCGCGAATGCGCACTCGGAACCAGTGAAGTCCCTCATCCACGCCATTGACGATCAGACGTCCCAGTACCATGACCACCTGGGCCGCGTGCAGGGCGTTGCCGATCCAGAACTTGCAGGCTTGCGCAGACGGTGAGTCAAGGATCAGGCAATGGTTTTGCGAGTCGTGGATGACCGTGGTCTGCAGATTGCCGACTTCCGAACCCCTGGCGATTTCCGTGCAACCAAATGCATAGACGGCACCCAGTCGGTTGATTTCTTCACGGTAGTCACGCACCTGACGATCATCGCCATGAGCAAGCAAGGCATCGCCGGCAATCATGTGATCGACGATGCTGGCAATCAGGGAATAGTCATAAGCGCCCAGGTAGGCGGCGCGTTGAAGCAGCAGTCGGAAACCGGACTGACAGGGTTGGCCCAGCCACATGCCGTTGGTCATGTGGCCGCCGCCTAAAATGGCGCGCATACGATCGATGTTCAGATCCATGTATTCGCGTAAGGAAAGACGATGGCGCTTGCCGGGGTCGAACAGGGGCGTGCGCAGCAATTGCAGCAGTGGGTCGCTCATGAAACGTTCCTCTCGCAGATCTCGAAATCAGGGATTCGAAAACCACCAGATTTACGGAGCTGGCGAAGAACACATGTACCTGTGTGCAACAGGCGGGGCATCGAGCGGACAACAGGTTACGCAGGCAATGCGGTGTTTTCTGAAGTGAACGGTTCAATCAAAGCGCAAAGCCAGCTCGCTTCTCAACGACGTTGAGCGTTTCTCCATGGCCAGACTTCCGATGTCATCGCTACTGGGCGTTACAGCGAGCCAGACTTCTTAGTGAAAGGCAGACAACTCTGTGCGGTACAGAGATGAAATCTAGTGACTCCCGATCATTTGGCAAGGTTGGCGAAGGGCCTTTTGTCGGAAGCACGCACAAGCGCACGCGCACAGTCTCTTCAATCGTCGAGGCGGGGAGCGATTCGGTCAGCTGAATACCTGACCAATGCTGCGCCGCTTGGCATGCAGCTCACTGGCATGAATCAACCGTTCCAGATCCTCCGGCGTGACATCGATGAATGCCTCCATATCGGCCATTGCCCGTTTCAGATCCTCGGCCGTGATGGCCTGAATATCCACCGGTGCCATGGCCGGCGCCGGTTCGGCGGGGCGTTTCGGGTAGCGGATGCGAGTCAGGTTGTTGTAGGCCAGTGCGGCGAGCAGCAGGCAGGCGGCGCTGAGCATCACCGGTTCCAGGGCTTTCCAGTCCATGGCGATGGTCAGCGGGTCGGCCAGCACCATCGTCAGCGCCACGGCGCCGGCCGGCGGGTGCAGGCAGCGCAGCCAGCACATCAGGATCAGCGCCATGCCCGCCGCTAGGCACGCACTGCCCAGGGTTCGGCCGAGCACGTGGGCCACCAGCAACGCGACGACACCGGCGCACAGGTAGCCGCCGATGATCGACCATGGCTGGGCGAGGGCGCCGGAGGACACCGCGAACAGCAGCACCGCCGAGGCGCCCAGCGGGCCGATCAGGTGGTAGGCCACTTCAATGCCGAATACCTGACTGCACGCCCACACGCTGAACAACGTGCCCAGCGCCATGCCGATGGCGGCGCGGCTCCATTCGGTGGGGCGGGTGTTGATGGCGGCGGGCAACCAGCGAGCGAGCATGCAGAATCGATCCTTTACGAAATTCAGGGCAAAAAAAAGGACTTGTCCGTAAACGCGGAAAGTCCTTCGAAGTGTTCCAACTATTGGGGGAGGAACGCGCACAGTGTGCCAAGCAATCACGATGCTGACAAATTCATATAAATGCAGTTTCAGTGCATTATTTATGAAGTAAAGCCACGCGCCGCCCACTCATAAAACACAGGAACCCGCCCATCGCCGTCAGTGCACTGAGGGCGTAGAACATGGTCGGCGCCGGCGTATGCATCAGCAGAAAGCCGCAAATCACCGGGCTCAGCGCACCACCGAGGGCCGCCAGGTTCTGCGCGCCGTAATAGCTGCCGCGCAGTTCTTCGGGCGCCAGGGTGTCGACGAACAGGAATTCCGACGGGTAAATGATCATCTCGCCGAGGGTGAAGATGAACATCGCGATGCACCAGGTCACCAGGCTGTCGGCCAGGCTGAAGCCGATCAGGCCGAGGATGAACAGGCTGGTGCCGGCGGCGATCCAGTAGCGCAGTTTTTCCCGGTTGAGGAAGCGACCGATCTGGTATTGCAGCAGGATCACCGCGATGGCGTTGCAGGCGAGCAGGGCGGCCATGGTTTGCAACGCCCGCTGCGAATCCTCGACCACCAGCAGGTATTGCGACAGGTACAGGGTGAAGCGGCCGTGAACCACGGTGCTGAGCAGACAGCCGCAGGTGAACATGATCAGCGTGCGGTCGTTTTTCAGGGTGATCAGGGTTTTCAGGAAACTTTGCGGCTGGCCGATGGCGGCGACCGGGCTGGCATCCTTGGGAATCCCGATCATCAGGAAGATGCTGCCGAAAGCGATACCGGCGGCAATCAGGAACGGCGCAATCGGGTAGACCCCGGCGATTACCACGCCGAGCATCGGGCCGGTGGCGTAGCCGATGTTGGTCAGCGTATAGCGCAGGGAAAACGCCTTGGCCCGCTGGCCCATGGGCAGGTTTTCACTGAGGATCGCCTTGGAGCCGATCAGGAACAGCGCAGAGGCGGTTTCGGTGATGACCAGGGTGGCGGTCGTCAGGTACAGGTCTTTGGCGAAGGTCAGCAGCACGAAGCCGATGGCGCTGGAGAGCATCGCCAGAATCAGCAACCGGCGCTTCTCGAGCCGGTCGATGATGTAGCCGCCGTACAGCGCAAGCAGGGTAGCGATGAACACCGCGATGCCCAGCAACAGCCCGACATCCTGTTGGTTGAGGCCGAGCTTGTTGCTCAAAAACAGCGTGAGCAACGGACTGGTGATAGCGCGGCTGACGACGATGGTCAGCGAGACGATCATCAGGCGGCGAATAACGAGCGAGTAGGTGGCCACGGAAAATCAAATGTCCTTATTTCAGTTATTTTTGTGCCTGGCTTCAGACCGGGTTGACTGCATCGCGAGCAGGCTCGCTCCCACAGGTATCGTGGTGGAAAACGTTTTTGTGAACACCTCGAACCAATGTGGGAGCGACCCTGCTCGCGATGAGGCCAGTTCAAACGACACATTCATTCCATCAGCCACCGTTCCAGACCAGCCACCGAATCCAGCCTCTCGAGCCGCCGCAGTTGAGCGAGCAGAGCGTCAGCCTTTTCCCGTGGCAACACCCGCAACGCCAGACTGAAAAACTTCTCGTCCAGCGCCGCCTCGCTCAACGGATTGCCCGGCGCGCCCAGCGGAACCTCGACACACAGACTCGCCTGACGCCCGTCGCGGGTTCGAACAATGACCAGCGGCTCGCCATCCTCCGACAGTCGCTCATCCACTTCAAGGCGAATGCGCGTCAGCCAGTGGGTGATTTGCGGATCGTTGCGCGGCTGTTCGTCGTAAGCCTCCAATCGGCAATGACCGTGCACCATTCGCGCGGCGAGGGCGTAGGGCAGACTCATTTGCGCGGCGGCCAGACTGCGGGTGTCGCGGCCGCCGCACATGTCGAGCAGAAACCCGCACAGGTTCACCTGGATGTCTTCCACCTGATCGGCGCCGACCTGCAATTGCTCCAGCAACAAGCCGAGTGCATCGATGGCCGAATGGGTGCCACGACACGCGGCATAGGGTTTGATCGAACAGCGCGCGAGTTTCCACACACGCCCCAATTCGGCATCCAGCGCATCCGGTTGCGCGCTGCCCGGCGCCAGGGTCTTGAGAAATCCACCCCAGACATTCTCGAACAACACCGACGGCCCACTGACGCCTTCACGGGCAAAACGCGCTGCGAGCAAACCACCCTCGGCCGCCCGGCCACTGTGCAGTTTTTTGCTCTGCGAACCGTCATGGATGAACGCCCACAACCCGCCGCTGAAACTGCCGGCGATGCCCAGCGCCGATACGGTATGCGCCGAATCCAGCGCAAAGACCCGCGCACAGGCTGCCGCCGCGCCGAACACGCCGCAGGTGGCGGTTGAATGCCAGCCGGCGCCGTTGTGCGCCGAATAACTGCCGCAGGCTTCCAGCACCCGCCGGCCGATCTCGTAGCCGATGACCACGGCGGTGATGAACTCACGACCGTCCACCGGCCGATCCACCAATGACAAAGCCGCCATCACCGCCGGCAACACCACCGCGCCGGAATGATCACAACCGCCGGTGTCGTCCAGCTCCAGCGCATGGGCGGCGATGCCGTTGAGCAAGGCCGCATGCCCTGCGCCGACCCGCAACGATGAACCCCAGACCAACGCGGTGCCCGGCTCGGCGCCGAACACCTGCCGTGCCTGAAGCGCCACCGCACTGTCAGCCCCGGCCAGCGCTGCGCCGAAGGTGTCGAGAATGTGCCGCTTGGCCTGTTCCACCAACGCTGGCGGCAGGTCTTCAAAGCGGGTCTCGACGCAAAACTGCGCCAGCCGCTGCATGCGTTCGGTCATACGAGGTAGTCCCGATAATGGCGCTCATACACCGACGCCGGATGATCCTGCGTGACCGGCGCCGCCGTTTGCGCCCACCACTGCGCGACTTCGGCGCCGGTGGCGATCCACACGTCGTCATGCTGCTGAATGCCTTGCAGCAATTCGCGCAGCACGCCGATGCGCCCCGGTGTGGCGATGATTTCCGGGTGCAGGCGCAGCACGTAGCACAAGCCGAAGCGGTGGAATCCGGCGAAGTCCATTTGCAGGTTGCCCAGGGTGTGGCTGTAGGAAGCGATCCGCGATTGTGCCGGCGGCACGGCCGGGCTCAGGTTGAAGGCGAAATAAGGTTCGTCTTCCAGTTCGTAATGCAGCGGCAGCTCGACCACTTCGGGCGCGGTCGGGTGCAAGAACGGCAGGTCATCGCCGCGCCATGAGGAAGACCAGTGAATGCCGTGGTCTCTCAAGGCTTCAATGAATCCCGGCGCGCCGTTGCCGGCGGGAATCCGGAAACCGGTCGGACGCACGCCGGTCAAGGCTTGCAGCGCTGCGCAGCCTTTGGCGACTTCCGCACTCTGCGCCGCCAGATCCAGCGTGTCGTAATTCTGATGGCGGTAACCGGCGCAGGCGATTTCATGGCCGTCAGCCAGAATCGCGGCGATGTGCTGCGGGTTTTCCTCGGCGACGATGCCGGGCACGAACCAGCTGCTGCGCACCCCGAGTTCCCTGAACAGGCCGAGCAAACGCTCGACGCCGCGTTGCGTGCCGTAGCGCCACACCGACAGCGTCTTGTCGCGCCCGGCGACTTCCGGGGCCTGGGTGAGAATGCCGTGGATGTCGTTGTAATCGACGGTCAGCACCACCGCGCAGCGTTTGCCGGCGGGCCAGAGGTTGTCAGCGTCAGCCATGGTGATGCTCCTTCAGCCACCAGCGGGCGATGTCGCGGCAAGTGGCGAACCACACGTCATCGCGCTGGCGCATGTGGTCGAAGAGTTTCTCCAGCAACAGGATGCGCCCCGGTTTGCCGGTGATTTTCGGGTGGAACAGGGTGGTCAGGCACAGGCCTTCGTCCATCGCGCCGTCGTACTCGCGTTGCCAGTTGTCGAGGGTCAGTTCGTAGCTGGCGGTGCGGTCGAGCCCGGACGGGAAGTTCGGTGCGCGGGTGTAGGCGAGGGAGGCGTAGTCGTCCATTTCCCAGCGGCCGGGGATTTCCACCAGCGGCGTGTCATGGCCGGGGACGTTGACCAGATACGGGCGGTCATCGCCGCGCATGCTGCTGGAATAGATGACGCCGTTGTCGGCCAGCATCGCCGGGGTTTCGGCGCGCCAGTCGCCGGATGGGGTGCGAAAACCTTCGGCGCGGATGTGCAGGTATTGCCAGAACACGTCGCGGGACTTGTTCATCACGGCCTGCTGCTGGTCCAGCGTCAGGGCGTAGAAGGATTCGTGTTTGTAGCCGTGGTAGGCGACTTCATGACCGCGCTCGACGATGGCCTGGCATTGTTTCGGCCAGTTTTCCACGACCCAGGCGGGGACGAAGAAGGTGGTCGGGATCTTGAAGGTGTCGAGCAGATCCAGCAGGCGCGGCAGGGCGCGGTAGGGGCCGTAGCCGCCAAAGCCGAAGTATTCGGGTTTGTGCCAGATCGAGTTGTTGAGCATGGCATCGCCGGTCGGGCCGTCGAGGTCGAAGGCCAGGGCGAGGCAGGCTTTGTGCTGGTCGGGCCAGGTGGGTTGTTGAGGGGCGGACATGGGGGTGACGCTCCGATGGTATTTACAAGCTTTCCCTCACCCCAGCCCTCTCCCGGAGGGAGAGGGAGCCGATTGAGGTGTTTTGGAGGGTTGCATCGACCTGAAAAATCGAGTCGAACTCAGGTTCTGAACAGCACGCAAATCGGCTCCCTTTCCCCCTCGCCCCCTTGGGGGAGAGGGCTGGGGTGAGGGGGAGGCGATCTTGACCGTTACTTGCCGGCGTTGACGGTCACCGTCTTAATGGCACCCAACTCCAGATCCCACTTCTTCAGGATCGCGCCATAGCTGCCGTCATCCACCATGCTCTGCAGCGCCACTTTCACCGCTTCACTCAGCTCAGGCTTTTTCTTGCTCACGCCCAGCCCGGTGAACTGCACGGAGATCGGCTGGCCGACCGTCTTGTACATGTCCTTTTCCTGGGTCTTGAGGTACGACAGGGTTTCGCTGCCCTGCATCGCCGCGTCGATACGGCTCTGGCGCAGTTGGGCGCGGGCGTCGGCCGAGCCTTCGGTACCGATCACGTTGATCGCAGGTTTCCCGGCGGCTTCACAGTTGGCCTTGCTCCACTCGGCGATTTCCGCCGGGAACGTGGTGCGGCGGCTGGTGCCGACTTTCTTGCCGCACAGGTCGATGATCTCGTTGGTCGCCGCGTTCTTCTGCAGGGTGTAGAACTGTGGGCCGCTGGTGAAGTAGTCGACGAAAGTCACGCTGGCCTGGCGCTCGGCGGTGTCGGTCATGCCCGACAGGACCATGTCCACGCGGTCGGTGGTCAGGGCGTTGATCATTTGCTCGAAGCCGGTTTCCTGCCACTTGATCTTCACCCCGAGACGTTCGGCCAGGGCGTTGCCCAGGTCGTAGTCAAGGCCGGTGAGCTTGTTGGTGGCCGGGTCCTTGAAATCCATCGGCGGATAGTTGGGCATGATCGCGACGACGATCTCGCCTTTTTCCTTGATGCTGGCCGGCAACTCGGCGGCCACGGCGATACCGCAAGACATGAGGGAGGTGAGTACTGCTGGAATGACGAAGTTCTTCATGGACGTTCTCTTATGAATGTTGTGAAGGCCAAAGGGGCCTCAGGTTCGAACGGCAGAAATGAAGCTTTGGGTGCGCGGGTTTTGCGGACTTATTAGTATTTCTTCGGGGCTTCCAGCCTCCACGATCTGCCCGCCGTCCATGAACACCATGCGGTTGGAAACCTCCCGGGCGAAGCCCAGTTCATGGGTGACGACGATCATGGTCATGCCGGTCTGCGCCAGATCGCGCATCACCGACAGCACCTCACCGACCAGTTCCGGGTCGAGTGCCGAAGTGGGTTCATCGAACAGCATCAGCTTGGGTCGCATGGCCAGCGCGCGGGCAATCGCCACCCTTTGCTGCTGACCGCCCGACAGTTCGATCGGGTAGCTGTTGCGTTTGTCGGCCAGGCCGACCCGGGCCAGCAGTTCCAGGGCTTCTTCGTGCGCCTCCTTGGGCGAACGCTTGAGCACCTGGCACGGGCCTTCGATGATGTTTTGCAGCACAGTCATGTGCGGAAACAGGTTGAAGCGCTGGAACACCATGCCGGTGGCCAGGCGCTGACGGGCGATCTGCGACTCGTTGAGTTCGTGCAGCTTGTGCCCGACCACGCGGTAGCCGACCAGTTCGCCGTCGACCCACAGGCCGCCCTTGTCGATCTTTTCCAACTGGTTGACGCAGCGCAGCAGGGTGCTCTTGCCCGAGCCGGAAGGGCCGATGATGCACAGCACTTCGCCTTGCTCGACCTCGATGTTGATGTCCTTGAGCGCGTGGTACTGGTCGTAATATTTGTTCAGGCTCACGGCCTTGACGATGTTTCTCATGTTCGACTCCTCAAGAACGCTTGCCGGCGCCGCGAGCGAAACGACGCTCCAGACGGCTTTGACCGAAGGACAGGACGGTGACGGTGGCCAGGTACCAGATACCGGCGACGATCAGCAGCTCCATGACCCGGGCGTTGGCGTAGTAGATGTTCTGGGCGTTGTAGAGCAGTTCCGAGTACTGGATGACGCTCGCCAGCGAGGTCATTTTCACCATGCCGATGAATTCGTTGCCGACCGGCGGAATGATGATCCGCATGGCCTGGGGCAGGATGATCCGGCGCAGTGCCTGCAAGCGCGGCATGCCGATGGACTTGGCTGCTTCGTACTGGCCGGTGTCCACGGACAGCAGGCCGGCGCGCACCACTTCAGCGGTGTAGGCGCCCTGGTTGATGCTCAAGCCGAGCAGGGCGGCCACGAACGGGGTCATCAGGCTCACGGTGTCGAGTTCGAACAGACCGGGAATGCCGATGGTGGGGAAGATCAGCGCCAGGTTGAACCACAACAGCAGTTGCAGAATCAGCGGCGTACCGCGAAACAGCCAGGTGTAGGTCACGGCCACGTAGCGCAGGATCGGGTTGGCCGACATGCGCATGATCGCGGTGATCACCCCGAAGACGATGCCCAGCGCCATGGCCAGCACGGCCATGATGATCGTGTTGAACAGGCCCCACATGATCGCTTCGGAGGTGAGGAACTGGCCGATGTACGACCATTCGATCTTGCCTTCGGCGAAGGCGCGCACCAGGCCGATGATGGCGATGACGATCACGGTGGCGAAGAAGATCCGCCCGTAATAACGCCGTGGCACGTGCTGGTACTGGGTAATGTCGAACTGGTTTTCCGCCAGTTTGCGCTCCGCCTGGAGTCGTTCTGCCTGAGTCTGGCTCATGGTGTTTCTCCGAACTGTACTTTTCGATCAACCCCCTCCCGGTGGGAGGGGGACTCGGCTTAGAGGCGGAAGCCCTGGTAGTTTTCGGTCCACTGTTGTTGCGTGGCGAGGGCGGTTTTCAGGCGGCCGATCTGCTCGCGCACCTGTTGCGGCGCGGTGCCGCCCCAGCCGCTGCGGGCAGCGATGGCGGCCTCCAGGGTCAGGCTGTCACGCACGTCTGCCGTGAGGCGCGGGTCGATCTCGGCCAGCAGCGCCGGCGAGGCTTCCCACAGTTCGATGCCGTGTTTCTCGCAGGCCTGCACCAGCGCGCCGGTGATTTCGTGGGCTTCCTTGAACGGCACGCCGCGCACCGCCAGCCAGTCGGCAACTTCGGTGGCGAGGGTGAAACCCAGCGGTGCCTGACGCCGCAGTTCCTCGACGTTGACGGTCATGGTCGCGACCATCCCGGCCATGGCCGGCAGCACCAGCAGCAGGGTGTCGACGCTGTCGAGCACGCCGTTCTTGTCTTCGCTCAGGTCGCGGTTGTAGGACAGCGGCAGGGATTTGAGCGTCGACAGCAGGCCGGTCAGGTTGCCGATCAGACGGCCAGCCTTGCCCCGCGCCAGTTCGGCGATGTCGGGATTTTTCTTCTGCGGCATGATCGAGCTGCCGGTGGCGTAGGCGTCGTCCAGATCGACCCAACGGAACTGGCGCGACGACCACAGGCAGAACTCTTCGGCCAGACGCGAGATGTTGATCCCGAGCATGCTGGCGATGAACAGGAATTCGGCGACGTGATCGCGGCTGGCCACGGCGTCGATGGAGTTTTCGCAGACCCCGGCATAGCCCATTTCCTTGGCCGACTGCTGCGGCTGGCGAGCGATCGCGGAACCGGCCATGGCCGCAGCACCGAGGGGCGACAGCGAAGTGCGGGCGTCCCAGTCCACCAGCCGTTGCACATCGCGCAGCATCGATTGCGCGTGGGCCAGCAGGTGATGGGCGAACACGATCGGTTGCGCCTGCTGCAAGTGGGTGAAGCCCGGGCAGATGCTTTCGACGTGCTGCTCGGCCTGATCCACCAGCGCCGTTTGCAGGGCCAGCACTTCCACGGCCAGGGTGCGGACGTGATCACGCAGGAACAGGCGCAGGTCGTTGGCGGTCTGGTCGTTGCGCGAACGGCCGGCGCGCAGCTTGCCGCCCAGCGCGCCGAGGCGTTCGGTCAGCAGGCGCTCGATGAAGGTGTGAACGTCTTCGTCGTCCAGGGTCGGGGCGGTGCGCCCGGCAGCAAAATCGGCACCGATGCCGTCCAGGGCTTCGATCATCGTGCGGGTTTCCTGCTCGTCGAGCAGGCCGGCACGTTGCAGTTCCCCGGCGTGGGCCTTGGAGCCGGCCAGATCGTACGGCGTCAGGCGGAAATAGCGCTCGGGGCAACGGGACAGGGCCGCCAGGGCTGCGGACGGGCCGCTTTTGAAACGGGCACCCCAGAGACGGTCGGTGGTTTGAGACATTTGTTGTTTTCCTCGTCGGTAACGCGAACTGAAATCGGTGTGCTGGGCCCTGAAAAATCGTGCCGGCCAATTAGTGGACAGAAGCGGCAGACAGAATCAGGCCAAAGCAGTTTTCAAGAGGGCAGTTGCAAGAGACAAGAGCTGATCGAAGTGTCAGCTTTTAATGTTTGGCGATCAGTGAGTTGGCACTGATGTTCGGGATTTTCTGGCGGTTGCCAAGGCTGGTTTTCTGTGATCATTATTATTAGCCGGCGATGTTTTTGTTGTTGGACACAGATTGTTGAACATTGCGCCAGAGGTAAATCAGCATTATGGAAACCCCACTTTCCAATTCCGGAAACCCACCGGTCAAAACCGCTCACCGGGCACCTTTGGCCCTCAGCGGACTGGATTTCAAACTGCTCAAGGTGTTCAAGGCGGTGGTCGAGGCCGGCGGCTTCAGCGCGGCGCAAAACGAGCTGAATGTGGGCCTGGCCGCGATCAGCAAACAGATCTCCGACCTGGAAATCCGCATCGGCATGCGCCTGTGTACCCGGGGGCGCGAAGGGTTTCACCTGACCGAAGAAGGGCGTCTGGTGTATCAGGCGTCGATCGATCTGTTTGCTTCGGTCGACAACTTTCGTGACCGGCTTAGTTCAGCGCAGAACGAACTTATCGGCGATCTTGGAGTGGGGGTGATCGACAATACGATTAGCGACGATAATTCACCGTTAGTTGCCGCGCTTAGAAAGATAAATGAACATTCCCCGAAAGTAAGGTTTCAACTTCAGGCGACCCAGTTGGATGAAGTGGAAAGAGGCGTGGTGGAAGGTCGCTTAGTTGCCGGAATAGTCCCGGTTTATCAAAAGCGCGAAGAGTTCGATTATTACCCGCTCTATGAAGAACGCTCGCAGGCTTACTGCGCCGTCGGCCATCCGTTGTTCGAGATGCCGACGGAGCAGATGGGCGGCAACGTGCTGCAGGATTACGAGTGCATCAACCACCGCTACGCGATCCATCGCGACAAGCTCAACTTCGCCCGCTACGACAGTTTTTCCGCCTCGGCGACCCAGGTCGAAGCGGTGGCATTGTTGATCAAGACCGGGCGTTTCGTGGGCTTTCTGCCCCAGCACTACGCCGCCACGCTGGTGGCCGCCGGGCAGTTTCGCGCTGTGTGCCCGGAACTGATCCACTTCGTCACGCCGTTCAATTTGATCCTGCGCCACAACACCGTGCGCAGTCCGTTGGTCAAGGCGTTCGCCCAGGCGCTGGGGGTTGATCTCAAGGCGACGGCGTGAGGATCAGGCGCATGGCGCAACGTCGCTCGCCGGGCAATCCGTGAGCGATTTCATCGCGCAATACATGGTTCAGACGCGCGTCCTTTTCCTCGGCGTTCAATAGCGCAAAACCCATGCGTTGATAGAACGGCGCATTCCACGGCAGATCGCGAAAGGTCGTCAGCGTCACCGCCCGAAGTTGCCACAGACGTGCCTGTTCAATCGCCGCCAACAGCAACTTGCGACCGACACCCCGGCCCTGAAAGTGTTGGCTGACGGACAGTTCCTCAATGTGCAACTGTTGGTCGACCGTCACCGCCCTTAAAAAACCTGCAAGTTGCCCGTCGTTGTTTTGCGCCACCCACAGTTCACCCCGTTCAATGGCCGGCAAATGCGCCGAAGCCTGCGGCACAGCGGCATCCGCCAGCCAGGCCAGTGAAGGGTCGAGTCGAAACAGCGCGGCGGCCGAACGCTCGATGGCGGGGAGGGCGATGGCATCAGCTGCAAGGGCCTGTCGCACGGTAAAGGTCATCAGTCAGCGGTCCCTGTGGAAATCACGTCGCGCAGGTTAAGGCGCCAGCCACAGCAACACATAATCGTTTTTATCGAAACGGCCGCTCAACGCAGGCTGCAACGCCCCGAGCGGCGTGCCTTGCAGCGCTCGATAGTCGCTGCGATCCATCATCAACCATGCCGGCCCCTTGAGTGCTTCGAGCGCTTGCGTGGTTTCGCTGAACTGCGGTTGCAGATCCTGATCGACGTTGACCATGAACTTGATGGCCTTGGCGTCCTTGCCCATGCCGTGCAACACCAGCGGCGCGGGTTGCGCGTGGATTCGCGCAAGCGCCGACTGGCTGAAGCTTCGCGTGTCGTAGAGCAGCCGTTCCACCGGCTCGAACACCAGAACGTAGGCCGACCAGACCGCCAGCACAGCGCTGAACGCGAGGACTTCGGTTCGCCAGCGCGGTCGCCACAACCGTGACAAAGCGGCCAGTTGCAGCAATCCCAGCACGATCATTACCAGCGTCAGATCGGTCAACGACTCGGGAAACCGCCGCTTCGCGACCCACAACAAAGCGATCAACAATGCGGGAATCAACAACCACAGCCCTTGCATGCCGACGCGCAGCCAGGCAAACACCCGGCCATGCAGCACCTGAAACGGATACGCCGCAATGATCGCCGCCATGGGCAACATCGGCAGCAGGTAACGGGCCTTTTTCGCCTGGGGAATCGACAGCCCGACCATGACGATCAAACCCGCAGCGGCGCAGTACTGCACCAGTCGCAGGGCCGGGCCGCGTTGCCGGGGCTTGCTCAGCCATGCCGCCGCCAGCGCGAGCAAGGCCAGCGGATACGCCAGCGCATAGTTGCCCAGAGAACTGGTGAAGTAATACAGCGAACCGCTGACGCCTTCGCTGCCGTCCATGCGCCCCATGAACTGCATGCGGATCACGTCCTGCCGAAACGCCGGCCCGCCGCTGACCTCCGCCAGCCACAACAGCAGCCCCACGCAGGCCGCCAGTAGCAGCGAAGCCAGCACGCCGAAGGTCAACAGACGCGACCACTGGCGATCCAGCAGGTAGTAACTGCAGAGCATGCCGCTCGGCACCACCAGCCCGATCGGCCCGCGAATACCGAACCCCAGCAGCAACAGAAGGAACACCAGCGGCCAGCGCCGACCGGCAGCGAAATGGTCGTGGGCATAGCCGAGGTAGAACACCGAAAACGCCACGGCGGCGAGCATCAGGTCCTGCGACACCGCGCGGGTCTCGGTGATGAAGGTGCTGGTGAGCATCAGCAGCGCGATGCTGACCACCGCCCAACGCACGGACGAAGGCGCGAGCAAGCGATAGATCAATGTCACGATCACCGCGCCGGCGAAAGCGCTCGGCAGCCACGCTGTCAGGCTGTTGACCGTCCCGAACGGCAACGACAACAGCCAGATGAACAAGGTCGAGAGCGCCGAATAATCGGCGTACGGCTCACCGTAAGTGGTGGGAAATACACTGGGCCCGTGCCGGAGCATTTCCTGGGCGAACAACACGAAGCGCGAGTCAAAACCGATGGGCGCCTGCCCGTACACACCGGCGATGAACAGCAGAAACGCCAGCAGCCCTGCGATCAGGGACTGCCGGCGCAGGGCGGGGGTTAACCCCATCAAGCCACGTCCGAGGCGTGCGGCCACTGCTGCAAAGGAATCGGCAGGGAGCGCGATTCGCCACGGCCCATCGGGAAGTAATGGAAGCCGTTGCGGGCCAGGCGTTCGGCGTCGTACAGGTTGCGTCCGTCGAAGATCACCGGGGCCTTGAGACGTTGTTGGATCAGGTCGAAATCCGGCGCCTTGAACTGCTGCCATTCGGTGCAGATGATCAGCGCATCGGAACCGGCGAGTACCGATTCCGGGGTGCCCATCAGCATCAGTTTTGATTCGTCCGGGTACAGATGCTGGGTTTCCTGCATCGCTTCCGGATCGAACGCGCGCACATTGGCGCCGGCGGCCCACAGCGATTCGAGCAGGACCCGGCTCGGCGCGTCGCGCATGTCGTCGGTGTTGGGTTTGAAGGCCAGGCCCCAGACGGCGAAGGTCTTGCCGCGCAATTCGCCCTTGTAGAACGCGTTGATGCGCTCGAACAGTTTGTGTTTTTGCCGCTGGTTGATTGCTTCCACCGCTTGCAGCAAGTCGCTGGAGCAGTGCGCCTCTTCGGCGCTGTGGATCAGGGCGCGCATGTCTTTCGGGAAGCATGAACCGCCGTAACCGCAACCAGGGTAGATGAAGTGATAGCCGATACGGCTGTCGGCGCCGATGCCCTGGCGCACCGACTCGATGTCCGCACCAAGGTGTTCGGCCAGTTCGGCGATCTGGTTGATGAAGCTGATCTTGGTCGCCAGCATGCAGTTGGCGGCGTACTTGGTCAGCTCGGCGCTGCGCAGGTCCATGAACATGATGCGGTCGTGGTTGCGGTTGAACGGCGAGTACAGGTCGCGCATCACGTCGCGCACTTCTTCGCGTTCGCAGCCGATGACGATCCGGTCGGGCCGGCGGCAATCGGCGACTGCCGAGCCTTCCTTGAGAAATTCCGGGTTGGAGACGATATCGAACTGCAGCAGGCGTCCGGCCTTGACCAGGGCTTTGTCCAGGTGCGTGCGCAGGGTGTCACCGGTGCCGACGGGTACGGTGGATTTTTCCACCAGAATCAGTGGCTGTTCACGGTGCCGGGCCACGGCGTCGCCCACCGACAGCACGTAACGCAGGTCGGCCGAACCGTCTTCTTTCGACGGAGTGCCAACGGCAATGAACGCGACCTTGCCGTGCTGCACCGCGAGTTTTTCATCGCAGGTGAATTGCAGGCGTCCGGCATCCAGGCCTTCGCGGACCAGACTGGCCAGCCCCGGCTCGAAGATGCTGACGTGGCCCTGGCGCAGCAGCTCGACTTTTTTCTCATCGATGTCCATGCACACCACGTCATGGCCGACTTCGGCCAGCACGGCGGCCTGCACCAGACCGACATAACCGCTACCAAACACTGTGATTTTCATGGCGAACTCCTCAATTCGGGCGCACGGGCCGGACGAGTGTTGATGGTGATGACCCCGAGCATGACCAGCGCCACACCCAGTGATTTAGAGAAACTGAAGGATTCGTTGAACAGCGGCAGGCTGGCCGCCAGCAGGTACACCAGCGCATAGCTGATGCTCAGCAGCGAATAGGCCCGGCCCAGCGGCAGATCGCGCAGGGCGGCGAGCCAGCAGAGCATCGACAGCGCATAGGCGAAGATCGCCGCGAGCACCACGGCCAGCGCGGTTGAATCGACGCTGGGCACGGACAGCCACTGATCCGGTCGGGGCAGGCGCGTCATGCTCCAGCGCATGCTCAATTGCGCCACGCTGACCAGCAGCACACTGGCAAGGGCGAAGACGATTCCACGACGTGAGTTCATGACTGTTGCCCCAACAGCGCCACGCCACCAATCACCAGCAACACGCCGAACCAGTGCTGAACGTCGACGGGCTCCTTGAATGCGAAGCGGGCGATCAGGGTGATGATCACGAAATTGAGGCTGAGCATCGGGTAGGCGATGCCAACGGGCAGGCGCTGCAACACCAGCAGCCACACCAGCAGACCGGCACCGAGGGCAAACAGCGCCAGCCACAGCCACGGCGAGCGCACTTTGCGCGACCACGACAGGCTCGCGCCGCGCCAGCTCTCGACGGCGTATTTCTGCGCGACCTGGCCCAGGCAGGTCAGCAGGCAGGCGAGCAGCAGCAGCCACAGGCTCATGACGCCTCCTGCGGAAGAATCATGATCACGAGGTTGCCTTGCTCATAACGAACGCCGTCCTTGGGCAGTCTGTCGAGTTCGTCCAGTTCGTCTTGCCCCTTGACCCGCATCACCACGCCGACCGAACCGGTCCTGCGGGCTTCGCGCATCCACTGTTGCACCTGATCGGGGTCGACCCGTTGGTGAATGCCGTCAGGATAGGCAAGGCCATATTTCAATTCGCCTATCGTGTTGTACAGCGCCACCTGCGGGCGTTTGAGGCGCCAGGACAGGGCCGACGCGGCGCCCAGGTCGTTGCTCAACAGGTGCGTAGTGGTCGCCAGTTCCGTCTGGTGGGCGAGGACGAATTGGTCAGGCATCTTGTTCGTTACCACCGATTTGGGCAGTGCCGCCGGCAGCAATGCGATCAGCAGCAGGCTGCCCACTGCCGGCGCCGCCCAGCATTGCAATGGGCGGAAGGCTTGCAGCAGGTTGCTGATGATCCAGCCGGTCAGGGCGATGAACACCAGCACCAGACTGTGCAATTCGTGGTCGTACAACGGACGCTTGAGCTGCACGTAAACCAGCCCGATCAGCGTGACGATGCCCAGCAACAGATTCAGTAGACCATTGAGGCCCAGCGCCCGGCCGTGCTCCAGGCGCAAGCGATCGGCCAGCGCGTGGCCCAACAGCAACGCCAGCGGCAGCAGGCACGGCAGGATGTAGGTCGGCAGCTTGCCGTTGCTCAGGCTGAAGAACAGCAGCGGCATCAGCAGCCACAGGCCGAGAAACGCGATGCCGGTGTCGCGGCGGGTCTGCCACGCCTGCTTCAGCGCCACCGGCAGCATCCCCACCCACGGCAGACTGAAGGCCACCAGCAGCGGCAGATAGAACCACCACGGCGCGTCATGCTGGGCGTCGTCACCGGCAAACCGACGAATGTGCTCATGCCAGAAGAAGAACCGCCAGTAATCCGGTTCCTGACCATGAACCGCCAACACCCACGGCAGGCTGACGATGATCGCCACCGCGATGGCCACTGGACCGTACAACAGCAGTTCCTTCCAGCGTTTTTGCCAGAGCATCCACGGCAACGCGATCAGCACCGGCAGCAACCAGGCGAGAAAACCCTTGGTCATGAACCCCATGCCGCAGGCCAGACCCAGCACCGCCCAGCCGGCGATCCGCTGACCATTGGAACGGCTGTCGAGGGCAAACCACAGCGCCACCAAACTCAGGTTGACCCAGAAAGTGAATTGCGGATCGAGGTTGGCGTAACCGGCCTGGCCGGCGACGATGACGAAACTCATGTAGAGCAGGGCGCAGACGAAGCTTTTGCGCGGGTCGTTCCACAAACGGCGGGCGATGAGGAAGCACAGCAGCACGCTCAACCCGGTGCTCAGGGCCGAGGCAAACCGCACGCCGAACAGGTTTTGCCCGAACACGGCCTGCCCGAGGGCGATCATCCAGTAACCGGCTGCCGGTTTTTCGAAGTAACGCAGGCTCATGAAATGCGGCGACACCCAGTTGCCGCTCAGCAGCATTTCCTGGCTGATTTGCGCATAACGGGTTTCATCGGGAATCCACAAACCGTGGCTGCCCAACGGCAACAGATAGGCCAGCAGGAAAATCCCCAGCAACAGCGGCAATGCCCAGCGTTTGCTCATGCGCCTTGCACTCCCAGCCAGCCTTCACGGCCTTGGAGAGTGCCGCGTTGCACACGGCCGACGGGCAGGGTGTTGAGAAACTCGGGCAGCAAATCGCCCAACGGTTGGAAGTGAATGTTTTGCTGGCGTGCCTCGGCCAGCAGTCGACGAAAATCATCGGCCATCAGAATCCCTTCTACTTCGGCGTGAATGGTGTAGACGTTGAGGTTGTCCGGGCGGAACCGGTCGAGGATGAAGGCGTTGAAATCCTTCGCCGCCACACTCGGCCCGACCACCTCATCGAAGGTCGGCAGGTCCACCGGAATCTGCGGCGCACCGACCGAGCCGTCAGACAGCAATGGGCGAAACAGCCGCTGCCCACGGCAATCGCTGTTGTAGCGAAAGCCGAAGGCCTGCTTGGCTTCGATCACACGCTCGTCCGCGCGCCAACCGGCGGCGGCCGAACAGGTGACCTTTTCGCCAAGGATGTCGCCCAAGGTGTCGACGCCCTGACGGATCTGCTCGACCAGTTGCGCATCGCTCCAGCGCCCGGCATTGGCCTGCCAGCCATGGTGGTCCCAGGCGTGCAGGCCGACTTCGTGGCCGGCGGCCCGGGCCTGACGCATCAGGTGCCCGAGGTCGCGGCCGATCGGCTTGCCCGGCCAGGCGGTGCCGGCCAGCAGGATGTCCCAGCCGTACAGGCCAGCGGCGTTGGAACGCAGCATCTTCCACAGGAACTGCGGACGGATCAGGCGCCACAGATGCCGGCCCATGTTGTCCGGGCCGACACTGAAAAAAAACGTCGCATTGATCTGCGCCTCGTCGAGCATGTCGAGCAGACGCGGCACACCTTCACGGGTGCCGCGAAAGGTGTCGACGTCGATGCGCAAACCGGCCTGCATCAACGCTTGCTCTCGATTTCGGCCATGGCCTCACGCAGGAAGAAATCCAGCGTGTTGCCGATGGTCTCGCGCATTTCCACGGTCGGCGTCCAGTCCAGCAGGCGCTTGGCGTTGGCAATGCTTGGTTTGCGGTGCTCGACATCCTGATAACCGGCGCCGTAGAACGCCTTGCTTTCCACGTCGCGGAAACCGGCGAACGGCGGGAAGTTGCTGCGCAACGGGTGAGCCTCGAACTGGCGCAGCAGTTCTTCGCCCAACTGGCGGATGCTGGCCTCGTTGTCCGGGTTGCCGATGTTGATGATCTGGCCGTTGCAGACGTCGTTGTCGTTATCGATGATCCGCGCCAGCGCCTCGACGCCGTCGGCGATGTCGGTGAAGCAGCGTTTCTGTTCGCCGCCGTCGAACAGGCGGATCGGCGTGCCTTCCACCAGATTGAGGATCAATTGGGTGATGGCCCGGGAGCTGCCGATGCGCGCCGAGTCGAGGCGATCAAGCCGTGGGCCCATCCAGTTGAAGGGGCGGAACAGGGTGAAGTTCAGGCCTTTGGCGCCGTAGGCCCAGATCACCCGGTCCAGCAGTTGCTTGGACACCGAGTAGATCCAGCGCTGCTTGTTGATCGGGCCGACGATCAGGTTCGAGCTGTCCTCGTCAAAGTGCTTGTCCTGGCACATGCCATAGACTTCCGAGGTCGACGGGAAAATCACGCGCTTGTTGTACTTGACGCAGTAGCGCACCAGTTTCAGGTTTTCTTCGAAGTCGAGTTCGAACACCCGCAGCGGGTTGCGCGTGTATTCGATCGGCGTGGCGATGGCCACCAGCGGCAGCACCACGTCGCATTTCTTGATGTGGTACTCGATCCACTCCGAGTGAATGCTGATGTCGCCTTCGACGAAGTGAAAACGCGGATGGCTGCGCAGGCGGTCGATGGCGTCGGAGCCGATGTCCAGGCCATAGACTTCATAGCGCTCGTCACGCAGCAGGCGCTCGGACAAATGGTTGCCGATGAAGCCGTTGACGCCGAGGATCAGCACCCGTGTACGGCGCGGGCCACGGCCGGATTCGGCACCGCGCAGCAGCGAGCCGTCCACCAGACCCAGTTCATTGGCCAGTTGCGGGCCGCTCAGGTACAGGCCGTTGTCGTTGCGCTGGCCGGCGTTGATCACCAGCGAATCTTCACCGCAGGCGATGCGCAGCGGATCGACGCTGATGACCCGGCCCGGCGCCTGGCCTTCGTTGCCCTTGACTACTTCGGCGCTCCAGACGATCAGCTTGTGCTCGCCCACGGCGCAGAAGGCGCCGGGGTAGGGCTGAGTCACGGCCCGCACGAGGTTGAACAGTTGCTCCGCCGGTTGCGCCCAGACCAGTTTGCCGTCCGCCGGGGTGCGACGGCCGAATACCGTGGCCTGGGATTCGTCCTGCGGGGTTTCCCGCAGCTTGCCGTACAACATCGCCGGCAGGGCGTCGCGCAGCAGGTCGCTGGCGGCGATCCGCAGTTTGCCGTGCAGGCTCAACGCGGTGTCGCTGCGTTCGATGGCCACGCGTTGCTGGGCGAGGATGGCACCGGCGTCGGCGCGCTTGACCATGCGGTGCAGGGTGACACCGGTTTCGGTTTCGCCGTTGACCAGCACCCAGTTGGCCGGCGCGCGGCCACGGTAGCGCGGCAACAAGGAGCCGTGCAGGTTGAACGCGCCTTTTTTGGCCAGCGCCAGCAGCGGCTCGCTCAGCAGGTTGCGGTAGTAGAACGAGAAGATGTAATCCGGGTCGAGCTTGGCGATCCGCTCGATCCACAGCGGATGGTTGGCGTCTTCCGGTGCATGAACCGCGATGCCTTTGTTGGCGCACAGTTGTGCAACAGAGGCGTAGAAGGTGTTCTCCTTCGGGTCATCGGCATGGGTAAATACCGCCGCAATGTCATAGCCACTGTCGAGCAGGGCTTGAATGCCGGCGCAGCCAATATCGTGGTAAGCGAAGACAACGGTTTTTGCGCTCATGAGAGAACCTGATCGGACGTGGAGTTGGAAGTGAGGCCGTCAACGGTGATGGCAGGGGCCGGCGTGGCGGGATGGCCGCGCAGGACTTTTTCAATGAAGAAACGTGGACGAGCGCGCACGTCGCTGTACATGCGGCCCAGGTATTCGCCGAGCAGGCCCATGCCGATGAACTGACCGCCGGTGAACACGAACAGCACGGCGAACAGTACGAACAGGCCGTCGCCAGCCCATCCGGCGCCAAAGGCGAGGCGCATGAAGATCAGCGCCGCCGCGAACAGCACGCCGAGCCCGGCCATGGCGAAGCCGACGATGCTCAACAGGCGCAACGGCGTGGTGGTCATGCAGGTGATCAAGTCGAACATCAGGTTGATCAGGCGCATCGGGCTGTACTTCGAGTCGCCGTGGTCGCGCTCGGCGTGGGCCACGGTGATTTCCGTGGTGTGGCGGGCGAAGCTGTTGGCGAGGATCGGAATGAACGTGCTGCGTTCGCGGCAGGCGAGCATCGCGTCGATGATCGTGCGGCGGTAAGCGCGGAGCATGCAGCCGTAGTCGCTCATGGCAACGCCGGTGGAGCGCTGCACGGCGAGGTTGATCAGTTTCGAGGGGTAGCGACGCAGCGCCGAATCCTGGCGATTGCCGCGCACGGTGCCGACCACGTCAAAGCCCTTTTCGGCCTCGGCCACCAGGCGCGGGATTTCTTCCGGCGGGTTCTGCAGGTCGGCGTCGAGAGTGATCACCACGTCGCCCTTGCACTGCTCGAAACCGGCCATGATCGCCGCGTGCTGGCCGTAGTTGCGGTTGAGGATGACGGCCACAAACGGGCTGTCTTCGACTGACGCGGCGTCTTCGAGCAATTGCGCGGAGGCGTCACGACTGCCGTCGTCGACCAGCACGATTTCGTAGTCATGGCGCAATTGCTGGCAGGCGGCCTGGGTGCGGCGCAGCAGTTCCGGCAGGCTGTCTTCTTCGTTGTAGACCGGGATGACGATCGACACACAATGAATCGGATAAGGTCTCACGGGCGTTTCCTCATCAGGTGTTCAATGGCTCCGACGACCCGGTCCAGATCCTGGTCGGTCATGTCGGGAAACAAGGGAATCGAGCACAGCCGCGCCGAGTTCCACTCGGTGTCGGGCAGGGACAGGTGCGGATCACGCTGGCGATACCAGGTGTGCAGGTGGGTGGCGATGAAGTGGATGCCGGTGCCGATGCCCTGATCCTGCAAACCCTTCATGAAGGCCTCGCGGTCCATGCCGCAGCGTTCGCTGTCGATGCGCAGGATGAACAGGTGCCAGGCGTGCTGCTGGGCGTATTGCGGCACGGCCAGCGGTTGCACCGGTAGGCCTTCGAGTTTTTGCAGGTATTGCGTGGCCAGTTCGGTGCGACGGGCGTTGATCGCGTCCAGACGCTCGAGCTGCACCAGCGCAATCGCGGCGTTGATGTCGGCCAGGTTGTACTTGAAGCCTGGCTCCATGACCTGGGCCTGAGGCTTGCGGCCACCGGTCAGACGATCGTAGGCATCGACGCCCAGACCGTGGAATTTCAGCATGCGTACACGGCTGGCCAGCGCCTCGTCGTCGGTGACGAACATCGCGCCTTCGGCGCAGGTCATGTTCTTGATCGCGTGGAACGAAAAGATCGCGGTGCCCTGGGAGCCCACGTGGCGGCCCTTGTAGCGGGTGCCGGCGGCGTGGGCGGCGTCTTCGATCACGGCGATGCCGTGTTTGTCGGCCAAGGCGTAGAGCGGATCGAGATCGAACGCTGCGCCGGCGTAATGCACGGGAATGATCGCTTTGGTGCGCGGGGTGATGGCGGCTTCGATGCGCGCGGCGTCGGTCATCAGGGTGTCGCGGTCGACATCGACGAACACCGGCGTGGCGCCGAGCAGGGAAATCATGTTGGCGGTGGACACCCAGGTCTGCGACGGAGTGATGACTTCATCGCCGGGGCCGACTCCCAGCGCCAGCAAAGTTACATGCATGGCCCCGGTGGCCGAGGAAAGTGCCACGGCGTGCCGACTACCGACATAGTTGCCGAAGTGTTCTTCCAATGCCTGATTCTTCGGCCCGGTGGTGATCCAGCCCGAACGCAATACTTGTTCGACGGCGGCAATTTCTTCTTCGCCGATACTGGGACGGGAAAACGGGAGAAACGCTTGACTCATAAGAACCTCGGGGGCGACAGCCATCCTTCAGCCAATTGTCTGAAAAACACGTGTTTTCAAGGGTTTGAAGTACCACCCGGGGAATGCCTGATTGACTTTTGCGTCCCCGGACGGCACGTTGTGAGCCATTCGGGGCCCACTGGATGCAATTAAGGTTATGCGCGTTTTTGTGAAAGGAACATGAAAAAGCGGTTGGCGAATCGTCTATCTGAAACTTATACAGCCACCGTTCAGACTTCTTCCGTTCATCGGCGTTTTTAGTAGAAAAGTCCTACAGAAGTGCCCCGTCTTATTTAAGTTTTGTTGCCGTTTTTAGTTGTTTTGTTGAACTGTTTCTTATTCAAGGCCGTTTCGTTTGATTGACTTGTCGAGTACTGAATCCTCACCCTCCAACAGCAATCCGCTGACTGTTTATCTGGCGCGCCTGGCGCCCTCCAGCCAACTGACCATGCGTTACGTGTTGCAGGACGCTGCCGACCGCCTCGGGTTCGAAGACGTGAACCTTGAGGACATTCCCTGGCACGGGCTGCAACCGGAGGACGTCGTTGCGCTAGTCGCTGCATTGCGCGCGGACAACTACGCACCGAACACTTCTTCGCTGTATGTAAACGCCATTCGCGGTGTAATGAATGAAGCCTGGCGCATGAGCCTGATCAGCCAGGACCATCTATTGAAGATGCGCTCGGTCAAAGGCATTGCCGGCACGCGACTGTCCCAGGGGCGCAATCTGAAGCGCACGCTGATTCATGAATTGATGGAAGTCTGCGCGGCCGATCCGCGACCGCAAGGTTTGCGCGATGCGGCAGTGATTGCGCTGTTGTACGGCACCGGCATGCGCAAGTCGGAGTCGGTGGATCTGGACTTGAATCAGGTGGATTTCAGCGAACGCAGTCTCTGTGTCACCGCCAAGGGCAACAAACAGCTGATCAAGTACGCGCCGGCCTGGGCGTTCGCCAAATTGAATGCGTGGCTGGAGTTTCGTCGTTCGGAACTCAAGGAGGGCGAGAGCGACGATGCGTTTCTGTTCAACCGCATCCGCCGTGGTAGTCACATCACACGCGAGCGCATCACCAAGCACGCGATCTATTACATCGCCCGCCAGCGCGGCACCCAGGTCGGGGTGAAGATCATGCCCCATGACTTCCGCCGTTCGTTCATCACCCGGGTGATCGAAGAGCATGACCTGTCGATTGCCCAGAAACTGGCGCATCACAGCAACATCCAGACAACCGCCAACTACGACGTGCGCGACGACAACGAGCGGCGCCGCGCGGTGGATCGTTTCGACTTGTAGGCAGTGCGTTTCGATCAGGAGGCGGGCGGGCAGCCGCGTGAGCCGGCAGACGCCTGGCTGATCAATGCAGCCAGACGCTTGACGTTGTTCTGCTGGGCCACCACCAGATCATCAATGGTCGGCCCGGACGGGGTTTGCAGCAGCGAGCGGCAGGCGAGCAGGGCGTCGTCACCGGTGTTGGCCTGGCGCAGGCGCCATTTGACATCGATCAGCCCGTATTGCCCGGGAATCGAATCGAAGCGTTGCACATCAATGCGCACGGAGGTTTTGCGCGGGCCGCCGGCATTACTGAGCTGATCCACCAGTGCGCTGCGCAATTCATCGCTGAGGCTGGCGCCCCACCATTCGGTCTCAAGGATCGCCAGGCCGCTGCTGCCCTGGCGGATGACGATCTGCGGCCGGTCGACCTGCGGCGGCACGCTGATGCCTTCGATGGTGATTTCCGAGCCGGCGCGGCCGGTCATCGGTTGCGTCGGCGTCAGGGTGTGAAAGCTGATCGGGGCGCTTTTGCAGGCGCCCAGCAGCAGGCCGATGGCGAGCACGGTGAACTTCAGCTTTAAAGCCATGGGACAGCTCCTGTGCTCAATTACGCGGCGGCCCTTTGAGGTCCAGCGGCGGGGCGTTGTCGGGGCGGCCGCGAATCAACGATTCCGGATGACGGCCCAGGTAATCGGACAGCTCACGCAGCGAACGCGACATGCGCCCAAGCTCGTCGAGGGTCTCGGTCAGTTGTTCGCGTTGCGGCGAATCTTCGGCCAGGGTCGAGCTGGCCGACTGCAGGGTCTTGCTCAGGTCGGCGAGGGTGTTCTGCACGCCTGGCAGGGTCCTGGCATTGAACTGGGTCAGGCCTTTGCGCAATTCCACGAGGTTGCTGTCGAGGTTGCCGGCAATCCGTTCCACCGGCAGCTTGTTGAGCTTGTCGATCATCGCTTCGAGTTTTTCCTGCAACTGTTCGAGGCTGCCGGGGACGGTCGGAACGCTGATCGGGCGGGCGGTCGGGTCGAACGCGACTTTTTCGGCTTTGGGGAAGAAGTCAAGAGCAATGTACAACTGGCCGGTCAGCAGATTGCCGCTGCGGGCCTGGGCGCGCAGACCGTTGTCGATAAAGGTGCCGATCAGGCGCACGGCGGCGGCTTCGTCGTCCGGATTGTGCTCGAGTACCTTGAGCATCTTCACGTGTGCCTGGCCGAGGCGTTGCGGGTAGATCACGATGCCGACGTTGAGCGGGAAGCTGCGTTTTTTCGGATCGAAGTCCAGATTGACGCTCACTACCCGGCCGATTTCGATGCCGAGAAACTCCACCGGTGCGCCGACTTTCAGCCCGCGCAGGGCTTGATCGAAACGCAGGGTCAGGTATTGCGCCTTGCCGTTGGGCGGGGCGAGGGCGGTTTGCTGGTCGTCGAACAGGTCGTAAGTTCTTTCTTCGGCGGCGGCAACGTCGTTGGGGCTGTACTCCGGCGCGCGGAAGGCGATGCCGCCCACCAGCAAGGTCGACAACGATTCGGTTTTCACCGCAAACCCGTTGGCGCCGACGTTGACGTCAATGCCGCTGGCGTTCCAGAACCGGGTGTTTTCGGTGACGTAGGCGTCGTTCGGCGCATGGATGAACACCTCGATGTTGACCCCTTTGCCATCGGCGTCCAGCGCATAGGCCACCACCTGGCCCACCGGGATCTTGCGGTAATAGACCGGCGAGCCGATGTCCAGCGAGCCGAGGTCCGAGGCGTGCAGGTTGAAGCGTTTACCCGGCTCGCCGTAGGTGATCGGCGGCGGGTTTTCCAGGCCTTTGAAGTGCTTGGCGCGCGAATTGGACTGACCGATGTCGGCGCCGATGTAGTCACCGGAAAGCAACGTGTCGATGCCCGAGACACCGCCCGCACCGATGCGCGGCCGGACGACCCAGAACTGCGAATCTTCGCGGGTAAAGGTTTCGGCCTGCTTGGCCAGTTTGATGGTGGCGTTGACGCTTTTCTGGTCGTCGCTCAGCTCGACGTCCGTGACCTGGCCGATCACCACGTTGCGGTATTTGACTTCGGTCTTGTTGGCGGTCAGGCCGCTGCCGGTCTTGAAGGTGACGGTGATGGTGGGGCCTTCCTGCATCAGGTTGTGCACCACCAGCGACAAGCCCACCAGCACCGCGACGATCGGCACGATCCACACCAGCGAAATGCTGAAACGCCGGGTCTTGACCGGCGCCTGGCCGGGCGCTCGCGGTTGATCGGCGGCTGACGACTCCATCCATGACCTCCAGGGTGTGTTGGGCACTGAGCGTCAGGAACGCAAAAGCACTTCATCAATATAGAAGTGCTTCGCGATAGAGCAAATGCGCAGGCCGCTTTAACCGGGAAGCGTCATCCCAGCAGTTCCCTCAGGCGATACCAGAACATGCCCAGTGCCAGCAGTGGCGAACGCAGCGCCGGGCCGCCGGGGAAGGTCATGTGCGGCACGCTGCTGAACACGTCCATGCCCTGACTGTGGCCGGCGTGAATCGCCTCGCCCAGCAGTTTGGCGCACCAGTGGGTGACGTTCAGGCCATGGCCGGAATAGCCCTGGGCGTAGAACACATTCGGGTGCTGTTTCAATCGACCGACCTGCGGGAAGCGGTTGGCGGTGATGCCGATCTTGCCGCCCCACTGATAGTCGATGCGCACATCCGCCAGTTGCGGGAACACCTTGAGCATCTTTGGTCGCATGTAGGCGGCGATGTCGGCCGGGTCCCGCCCCGAATAATGGCAGGCGCCACCGAACAGCAAGCGTCGGTCCGCCGAGAGCCGGTAGTAATCGAGGCCGACTTTCTGGTCGCACAGCGCCAGGTTCTGCGGAATCAGCTCGGCGGCGCGTTCCGCCGGCAGCGGTTCAGTGGCGATGATGTAGCTGCCGGCGGGCAGGACCTTGCCGCTGAGTTGCTGTTCGAGTTCGTCCAGATGCGCGTTGCAGCCGAGTACCAGACTGCCGGCGCGCACGCTGCCGCTCTGGGTGCGGACTTGAACGGTCGGGCCGTGGAGAATTTCCAGCACCGGGCTCTGCTCGAAAATCCTCACCCCGAGGGATGCCGCCAGCCGCGCTTCACCCTGCACCAGATCCAGCGGATGTAGATGGCCTGAGCCCATGTCGATCAGGCCGCCCTTGTAGACCCCCGCGTTCACCACTTGCTGACGAATCAGCTCAGGTGCAACCAGCCGCGTTTCATGGCGGTAGCCCAACTGCGCCAGGCTGTCCTGCTCGGCCTTGAAGGCGTCGAACTGCGCTGGCGTGTTGGCCAGTTCGCAGAAGCCCCAGCGCAGGTCGCACTCGATGGCGTTGTCGGTGATGCGCTGGCGCACCAGCTCCACCGAGTCGATCCCGGCTCGGTGCAGGTAGCGCACGCCTTCGCTGCCGACATGCCGGGCGAAGCCTTCTACGTCATGACCGATCCCGCGAATCAACTGCCCGCCATTGCGCCCGCTGGCGCCCCAGCCGATGCGCCGGGCTTCGAGCAGAATCACCGAAAGCCCGCGCTGCGCCAGTTCAATCGCCGTATTGACGCCGGTGAACCCGCCACCGATCACGCAGACATCGGCAATCAAGTCACCCATCAGTTCCGGATAGGGTGTGCTGGCCCGGGCCGACGCGGCGTAATAGGAGCGGGCGTGTTCCTGGGTGTACTGATTCATTTGTTCGACTTCACTTTGCTCCAGGACCGGGTCATCAGACGCATGATCGACTGGGGCGGGGTAGAGGAGATGTAGAGCTTGTCGAGGACTTTCTGAGACGGATAGACCTCGGGATTGTTGACCAGCTCCGGATCCATGTATTGCTTGGCCGCCGGGTTCGGGTTGGCGTAGCCGACCGAGGCGCTGACCTTGGCGATCACTTGCGGATCGAGCAGGTAATTGATGAACGCGTGAGCTTCCCTGGTGTTGCCGGCGTCGGCGGGAATCGCCAGCAGGTCGAACCACAGGTTCGCGCCTTCCTTGGGAATCGAATACGCGATGTTCACGCCGTTTTTGGCTTCCTTGGCGCGGTTGGCGGCCTGGAACACGTCGCCGGAATAACCGAAGGCCACGCAGATGTCGCCGTTGGCCAGGTCGGACACGTACTTCGAGGAATGGAAATAGGTGATGTACGGCCGGATGCTCAGCAGTTTCTCTTCGGCCTTCTTGTAGTCCTCGGGTTTCTCGCTGCGCGGATCCATGCCCATGTAGTTGAGGATCGCCGGGAACACTTCATCGGCCGAGTCCATCATCGACACACCGCACTGGGTGAGTTTCTTCAGGTTTTCCGGTTCGAACAGCACGGCCCAGGAGTCGATGTGATCGATGCCCAGCACTTGCTTGACCTTGTCGACGTTGTAGCCGATGCCATTAGTGCCCCACAGATACGGCACCGAGTGCTCGTTGCCCGGATCGTTTTTCTCAAGCAGGGCCAGCAGTTTCGGGTCGAGGTTTTTCCAGTTCGGCAGTTGCGAGCGATCCAGTTTGAGGAACGCGCCGGCCTTTACCTGACGCGCGAGGAAGTGGTTGGACGGCACCACCACGTCATAGCCGGTGCGCCCGGCGAGCAGTTTGCCTTCGAGGGTTTCATTGGAGTCGAAGACGTCATAAATCACCTTGATCCCGCTGCTGGACTGGAAGTCGGCGAGGGTGGTTTCGCCAATGTAATCGGTCCAGTTGTAGACGCTGACCTGGGGTTGGGCGAAGGCACCGGCACTGCACGCCAGGGCCAGCGCGGCGGGGATCATGGATTTCAACAGACGCATATCGACACCTCTTCGAATTATTGGGTTTTTCAGGTGAGCACGTTCCCTTGTGGGAGCTGGCAAGCCAGGTCCCACAAGGGCGGGTGTTGGTTACACGCTCAGCAACAGGAACTCCCGCTCCCAGGAGCTGATCACGCGCTTGAAATTTTCATGCTCGGCGCGTTTCACCGCGACGTAGCCGCGCACGAACTTGTTGCCCAGGTATTGCGCGACGGTGTCGCACTCTTCCATCTGGGTCAGGGCTTCTTCGATGGTGATCGGCAGGCGCAGGTTGCGGCGCTCGTAGGCCCGACCTTCGACGGCAGCGCTCGGTTCGATGCCTTCGACCATGCCGATGTAACCGCACAGCAGGCTCGCGGCGATGGCCAGGTACGGGTTGGCGTCGGCGCCCGGCAGACGGTTTTCGACCCGCATCGCCTCGGGCCCGGAGGTTGGTACACGCAGGCCGACGGTGCGGTTTTCTTCACCCCATTCGACGTTGACCGGTGCCGAGGTGTCCGGCAGGAAGCGGCGGAACGAGTTTACGTTCGGCGCGAACATCGGCAGCACCTTCGGGATGTACTTCTGCAGACCGCCGATGTGATGGCGGAACAGGTCGCTCATGCTGCCGTCGGCATTGGCGAAAATCGGCTGGCCGCTGGCGATCTCGACCACGCTCTGGTGCAGGTGCATGGCGCTGCCGGGCTCATCGCCGATCGGCTTGGCCATGAAGGTCGCGGTCACGTTGTGCTTGAGCGCGGCTTCACGCAGGGTGCGTTTGAACACGGTGATCTGGTCGGCCAGATCCAGCGCGTCGCCGTGGCGGAAGTTGATTTCCATCTGCGCCGGGCCGTCTTCGTGGATCAGCGTGTCCAGGTCCAGGCCTTGCAGTTCGCACCAGTCGTAGACGTCTTCGAACAGCGGATCGAATTCGTTGGCGGCGTCGATGGAGAACGACTGACGACCGCTTTCGGCGCGACCGGAACGGCCCAGCGGTGCTTTCAATGGCAAGTCCGGGTCTTCGCAGCGCTGGGTCAGGTAGAACTCCATTTCCGGGGCCACGATCGGCTTCCAGCCTTTGTCGGTGTACAGCTGCAGGACTTTCTTCAGCACGTTGCGCGGCGATAGTTCGATCGGGTTGCCGAACTTGTCGAAGGTGTCGTGGATGACGATGGCGGTCGGCTCGATGGCCCACGGAATCACGTACACCGCGTCGCTCACCGGCTTGCAGACCATGTCGATGTCGGCCGGGTCGAGCAGGTCGTAGTAGATGTCGTCGTCGACAAAATCCCCGGTTACCGTTTGCAGCAGCACACTTTCCGGCAGGCGCATGCCTCGCTCATGCAGGAACTTGTTGGTCGGTGCGATCTTGCCGCGGGCGATGCCGGTCAGGTCGCTGACCACGCATTCCACTTCGGTAATCTTGTGATCTTTCAGCCATGTGAACAGCTGATCGAAAGGGGCATTCATAAAGACCTCGTCGTTGGTTTTGTTGACGCGGGGGAACGCGATTTCATCTTTCGCAGGCTTCCCCTGTGGCGCGTTGACGACTATCTTGGGCGGGCCTCGCCGTTCCATCTATCCACTTTCAGCAGCACCAAAGCGCACCAAAAGAGTGCGCAAGGTTCCCCATGACGACGTGCAATCCGCTTCAGGTCCAAGCGTTCAACACCGCCGATGTCACCGAACAGATCCGCGCCACGCCGGGTTGGGTGCAGCATTACCAGCAGATGTCGCCAGGGCATTTCGCCGGGCAGATCCGCTATCTGGATTTGCAGGGAGTGGAGGTTTACGAAGAACAGATGAACACCCGGGTCGAGCAGAATTTCAGTGCGCCGCAAGGGTCGCTGGCGTTCTGTTTCGATCGCAGCGACAACGCGCTGTATCTGCTCAATGAAGAGAGCCGCAACATCTGGATCACCCCGGAGAACTACCAGGAAATCGCCGTGGTGTTCGGCCCGGAATTCGTCCAGCGCAACGGACTGGACGTGGCCAGGCTGGAAGGTATGTTCATGGCGCCGCTCAATGGCGCGCAGAATGGATTGTTCAGCCGCTGGTTAAGCTCGACTCTCACGAAGTTGTCGCAAGCCCTTGATCTGCCGAGTAAAGAGGCACTGACTCAGCAGCTATTGGAGGATTGCCTGTTCATCCTCGACAACGCGAGCGTGTGTCTGGATGGCGGCGGTTTGCAGCGTCGCGCCCAGGAGCGAATGACCCTCAAACGCGTGGGCGAGTGGGCGGCGGATTCGCCGGAAGAAACCCTCAATCTGCTGGAATTATCGCGGGTCGCCGGGGTTTCCCTGCGCCAGTTGCAGCAGACCTTCAAGGCCTATACGGGGATGTCGCCAAGCCAATGGCTGCGTTTGCGCAGGCTCAACAGTGCGCGGCGCGAATTGCTCAAGCGTTCGCCCGCGGAGACCACCGTGGCGGAAGTGGCGATGAATTGGTCGTTCTGGCATTTAGGCCGTTTTTCAAGCAGTTATCGAGCATTGTTCAAGGAGTTACCGAGCGAGACGTTGAAGCGTTCATCGTCCTTGTGACGGGCGCTCTGCGCCACAAACAAAAAAAGGCGGGAGAGGTTTCGGTATTCACCGAAGCCTCTCCCGCCTTTTTCATCTGCCGATATTGCCAAGCCTGTTGCGTTACCGACTAACCAACTCTGAGACGTTTGAAGGAGGACGAAAGGGATCTTTTCATCAGTCTGGCCATCGGGGTTTCTATTTCCTTATGGATGACATGGGACGCACCTATCATCAAAGCGATGGTGCCCCAGAGCAGCACGTGTGGATTGATGGTCGGATAAGCGATGTTGAAGATCATGAAGCCGATCATTTGATGCAGCAGGTAAAGCGGGTAAGTCAGTGCGCCCAATGCTGTCCAGTCGAACTTCCCAACGGCTGACGTCTTATGCGTCGCGATAAAAAGGAAGGTCATGAAAAACAGGGCAATGACGCCGCAGATGATCAAGGAGTCGTAGTCAGTCGAATATTTCAGTTCAATCGACTCGGCCCACTTGATCGCGTTGAAGCTGGCCAATGCCTGCGCGGCTGCCAGCAAGGAAATACGGGATTTGGTAAACCCCTTGTCCCAGATGATGTAGAACGTCGCGCCAGCGATGAAATAGGCCGCGTAGTCGGTGATCAGGACCGAGCGCAGCTTTTCGAAAGCAAAGACTTCCGCTGCGGCCGAGATCAGCAGCCAGAGTACGAGGAAGGTTTCTATTTTCTCTATCTTCTTGAAAGCCAGCAGGACGGCGATCATCAGGTAGAACTTTATTTCGACGAACAGAGACCAGTAGACCCCGTCTATGGGGGGCACACCGAGCAGGTCGCCCAGAAAGGTCAGGTTGATCACGTACTGATAAAAATCAGCCGAAAAGCGTGGCTGCCCGATCGCCAGCGTGATGAGAAAGGTGATCGTGCAACACACCCAGAACGCCGGGCAGAGACGAATGACGCGGGAAATGAAGAACACCTTGAGGTTGTTGCTCGAAGCCGTCATCAGGATCACGAATCCGCTGATCATGAAAAACAGTTCAACGCCCAGATAACCGTATTTGGCAACGTCAGCCAAAAGTGGATAGGGCATGACCGACATCTCACCCCTCGCATAACCGCGAAACGCATAGTGAAAGATCACCACCGCGAACGCCGCAAGAAAGCGCAGCAAATCCAGTTCTGTCAGCCGTCTGTTGTTCATGTGCATGCGCTCCGGGGGTGTTAGCGCGGATTGAAAACTGACGACTGTGCCGAGTGAAAATCGACTCAAGGCGAAAGCTATGACGGTTGGGGCGGCTCATCGTCTGGCCCCAGGCCTGGTGTGAGGGTCAAGGATTGCGTTGCCACATGCGGATGTAATCGACTTCAAAAGTGGAGGGCAGGTCAGCATCGTCGACCACGCCGAACCATTTCCACATGGCCTCGCTGTCGAAGACGATCTGCATGGGGAAAAAGAAATAATGGTTCTTCGATTCTCTGACCAGCACACCATCGACGTACCAGCGCAGGGTATCGGGCTGCCAGTCGAAGCCGTAGACATGAAAGTCGCCGGCCAGCCGCCAGGGACTGGTCCAGGTGCTGCCGTTGGCGATATGTTCGGTGCTGTGCGGCGTGGCCCAGAGGTGGGCGTTCATGTTGTAGGCGCGGTCTGAAAGCGCATTTTTGGTCTTGCCGCCGATTTCAAAGATGTCGATTTCGGTGGCGTTGTCAGTCATGCCCGTCCAGGCCAGCCAGAAGGCGCTGGACGCTGCGGAATTCATGGGTTTGGCCCGCGCTTCGTAGTACCCGTAGAAGCCGCGTTCAAGGGTACGCACCATGGCTGAGGTGTAGTCCTTGAAGCCGAGCTCGACGTACTTTTGTGGCAAGGTTTCCTTGCGAAAGACAATGTTCAGGTTGCCATTGCCGACGCTGGCGTTGCGCTCGGTGAACAACGCCGGCTTGCGGCCCAGCGACTCATTCCCGACGGCATTGTTGACGTGCCAGCGTGTGCGGTCGAGGGTGGTGCCATCGAACTCGTCGGACAGCGTCGTGTTGAGCACCCATTGCCCGGCATTGGCCTGATCGGACAAGGGCAGTTGGGCGTTGATGCGCGTCGGCAATGTCCCTAATGGGCCGACGCGGGTCCAGGTGTCGGCATGCGTGGGGATGGCCACGGACCATTTGTCTGCCAGGTATTGAAAGGCGCGCTGGCGCTCGGCGAGCGAGGCGAATGGACGGTCATACACCAGCACTTCGGCGATGTCGCCGCGAAAGTTTTCCGAGTGACCGACGGCATTGCGCCCGACCCCGTAGGGGCCGATCGGCACGTCGTGCAGTTCCAGCACGGAAACCGTCGGCTCGTACTCCCCGGTTTGCGCCAGGCTGACCGCGAAATTCGGCAGCACGTTGTCGTTGCTGGCGGCCTGCGGGCGTGAACTGAACAAGCGTTGCCAGGGATCGACTCCGGCCTGGTCCGGCAACCGCCGGGACACGATCAGTACGGTCACAGATCCTTTAGCCGTGCGCAGGGCCTGGCCGAGTAATCCCGAGTTGCCGTCGAAGCGCACCACCCCATGGCCATTGAGGCTGTTTCCTATCCACTTTGGCGGTGAGGTGGTGTCAGCGACCGTCGCGTCATTGGCCTTGCCGGATTTGTCGCTCCAGCGCTGGAGCCGGTTCTGCGCATCCAGTGTCATCGCGGATGAGTCGGCCGCGTCCAGCCACAACACGAGGCCGGTGGTCGGTACGGGCGTAGGCGCCTGCGCGGCGTTGCTTGCCAGCGCAACCGAAAACAGCACGGCCAGCAGACATTCCTTGAGCATCGGCATCACTTCACCGCAACGGGTGCCGGAATCTTGAATGACGATTGATACCCCTGCGGATTGCACGACTGCCAGCGCCAGCTATCGGTGATCATCTGTTCCAGGCCGCGTTGCGCGCTCCAGCCCAGTTCGCGTCCCGCCTTGGCCGGATCGGCCCAGCACTTGGCGATATCGCCGAGACGTCGAGGGGCGAAGCGGTAGGGAATGCTGATGCCGGTGATGTCCTCGAAACTGTGGATGATCTGCAGCACGCTGTAGCCGACGCCCGTGCCGAGGTTCCAGAAGTGAATGCCATTGTCGTGCTGCAGCACTTGCAGGGCCTTGAGGTGACCGATGGCCAGGTCGACCACATGGATGTAGTCGCGCACGCAGGTCCCGTCCACGGTGGGATAGTCGCTGCCGTACACCGTGAGTTCGGGTATCCGGCCTATGGCGACCTGGGTCAGGCACGGCAACAGGTTGTTGGGGCGGCCGCTCGGGTCTTCGCCGATCATTCCGCTTTCGTGGGCGCCGATCGGGTTGAAGTAACGCAACAATCCAACGCTCCAGCGCGGATCGGAGTTGCACAGATCCGTCAGCAACTCCTCGATCATGAGCTTGGTGCGGCCATAGGGATTGACCGGTTTGCCGGTGCCGAAATCTTCGGCAATCGGCGTGCGCGTCGGCTCCCCGTACACCGTGGCTGACGAGCTGAACACCAGCCGGAATACGTTATTGCGGGCCATCGCCTGACACAGGCCAAGCGTGCCGGCAACGTTGTTGACGTAGTAGTCCAGCGGCTTGCGCACGCTTTCCTCGACGGATTTGAGACTGGCAAAGTGCACGACGGCGTCGATGTCGTACCGGCTGAAGATATCGTCGAGCAGGGCCGGGTCGCGAATATCGCCCTTGATGAAGTCGACGCGGGTCAGGGTCAGTTGCTCAAGGCGCCGGATGCACTCTCGACAGCTGTTGCACAGGTTGTCGAGCACCAGCACCTTGTGGCCGGCGTTAATGAGGGCCAGAGCCGTATGCGAGCCGATGTAGCCGGCTCCGCCAGTAATCAACGTGGTTTTGCGCATGGTGAGGCCTTCCTGTCTCAGGGCTGAACTCAGCGGGAGGTGAAAACCGATTTGAATTCCTGTGGCCAGTGCGGGTGCAGGGCGCTGTAACCCACGGCATAACTCAGTGCGCCGAGCACGACGCTGCCGATCAAATGCAGGTAACCCTGAAGACCCAGCTGCGGTAGCACCAGCAGCACGGTTGCAGCCATGACCAGGGAGGCGATCACGCTGCGGTAACTGGCTTCGAAAAAGCCGCGCCAGCTGTAGCCGATCGCCGTGTTCAGGCCGCGGATTTGCAACGGCGTGATGACCAGCATGCGCGCCAGCAGAGCGACGGCTGCAGCCATGCCGCCGTACAGGTTGCCGAGGGCGTAGACCAGCGCCAGGGCCAGCGCGGTGGTCAGCACTTCAGCCTTGATCGTGAGGTGGCTGCGGTTGACCGCCACCAGTGCGGTGGTGGCGTACATGGCGCTGTTGCCGATGGCGGCGGTGCAGGCCAGCACTTGCAGCAGCGGGATGGCCTCTGCCCATTTGGCGCCGAAGATCAACAGGATCAGGTCGCTTGCCGTAAGTGCGAGTCCGACGAACAGGGGCGTCAACAGAAAACCGCTGACGGCGGTTGAATCGCCAACGATCCCGATCAATCGCTTGGGTTCTGCGCTGCGCCGGGAGAACGCCGGCAGCGCGTAGCTCAGCAGGCCGTTGTAGATTGCGGTGCGTGGCAGTTCAATGATGCGCATCGCCATGTTGAACATGCCGACAGCGTTCGCCCCGGCGGTGATGCCCAGCACCACGTTGACCCCGCGCTGCAGGGTTTGCGAGCTCAGCGCGTTGACGGCCACCGGTGCGCCGGACTTCAACAATTCGCGCAGGATCGGACCGTCGATGTAAAAAGGGATACGTCGCGGGTCGGCGCGCATCAACACAATGATCGACACCAGTTCCATGATCAGCGCCTGGGCAATGACCGCCCACGCACCCAGTCCCCAAAGCGCAACGGCAATGCCACCGACTCCACCCGCCACTTTGCCCAGCAATGTGCGCGAAGCCAGCATCTTGAAGTTACCGCTGCGGCGCATCTGCGCCACATAGACCCGCGCCATCATGGTGAACAGGATCTTTATCGAGGCTATCGCCGTCATCCATTGCAGCACCGGGTCGGGGGTGTACAGCATGACCGCGCCCGAAATGACGCCAATGCTCGCCAGACTGACCAGCACCGCCGCCCAGTAGGCGGTGCTGATGTGCTCGTCTTCCAGTCGCTCAAGCCGAACCAGCGGGTCTTCGAGCACCGAGGAGTACACCAGACCGATCAACTCGACGATGGCGATGATTACCGTGCCCACACCCAGCTCGGCAGGCGACAGCAGCCTGGCGTAGGCGACAAAGGTAATCATCGACAACAGGATCAGGCCGAATTTCTCGGTGAAGATCCAGGTCAATGTCGTCAGACGGTGGTTGGCCATGGCGGATACCGGATCAATGAGCCGTGGTTGAAGCCGTTGCCTTGCGCAAGGTTCTGGCGCGGGCATACAGGTAGCGCAAGGTCGGTTTGCCGCTGGCGAAGATCAGGGCCTGCCAGGAGCAATCCAGCATTCGCCGGTATACGCCGAGGACCTGGTCATGCTCGCCGCGTCGGGAAAACGCCTCGAGAAAATCGGTGTGGTTGCCCAGCACGAAATCGATCCGCTGCTGCCGCGTCAGTTGCGCGCCGTAACGGGCGAGGTACACCTCGATGAAGCGGATTTTGTTCTGGTAGTACTTTTTCGGATTCGCGGTCATGTTGCCGCCATTGACCGTGCGCTCCAGCAGCACCTCCGGCACCGTGTGGATCTCCCAGTGTTCGGCGATCCGCGTCCACATGAAGCGGTCTTCGGAATAACGCAGGCTGGCGTCGAAGCCGCCGAGCTGCATGATCACGTCACGTTTGACCAATGCGGTGGAGACGCCATTGACGACGTTGGCGTGGATGAAATCGTAGAAATGCCGGCCGTTCTTCAACCGGTCGTCCAGTTGGCGCCTGCCATCGCTGTAGTTGACTTGCGCGTAGCAGTCGATCAGCCCCACCGGTCGACCCTGTTGCGTGAGCTCGTCATACAGTGCCAGCTGTAACTCCAGCTTTCGCGGATGCCATTGGTCATCGGCATCGAGCATCGCCACAAACGTCTCTTTAGAGTGGCGCATCCCATGGTTACGGGCACTGGCCTGACCTTCGTTGGCTTGCTGCAACAGGGTCAGGCGAAACGGCGCGGTGAAGTCTCGGACCCGTTGTGGTCCGTCATCGGTGGACCCGTCGTCGATGACGATCACGTGATCGGGCAGTCGGGTTTGCCGGGCCAGGGAGGTCAGTGTCTGCTCGATGCTGTCGGCGCCGTTGTACATCGGAATGATGACGCACACTGAATCTGCTGAACGGGGAGCTTGGTTGGGCACGGTGATTCTCCTTGGGTTACGCGCGGGCGGAATCGCGCGGTAGTGCGCGGCCCGACGAACGCTGACGCAGCGCTGCCGGTGAGGATTCGGGGTAGGTCGCGTGGTGGTGCCGGAAAGTCAGAGCCAGGGTGCAGAACACCAGAAACTCGGCGGAGCGGTAGTTGGGGATCACGTACGCCACATAATTGGTGACGGCGAACAGACCGATGATGACCAGCGCACTGGCACGAAACCGGGCTGCCTGATTCGCCGTCACGGCGCGGTATTGCTTGAACAGTGCTTCACCGAACATCAACGCCAGCGCCGTCAGCTGAATGAGGCCACCATTGAGCAGGGTCTCCATGTAGCCGCTGTGGGCGTTGCCGATGTAACCCCAGCGGGTGATGAACGCATCGGCATCGGGACTTGCCCAGAAGGCGCCGAAGCCGTAGCCCTTGAGCAACTGGCTGTCGATGAAAGGCGCGAGCAGTTCCCAGATCAGGGTCCGATCGGTCAGTGACGGATCGCGCCCGGCCATTTCCAGCAGCACCGCAAAGTTGCTGTACAGAAACAGGCAAACCAGCAGGTAAAGGAGGGTGCACCCCAGGAACAGCAACTGTGAGCGATTGATGCCCAGGCGGATCATCGTGAGGAAGTACCAGTAGCTGATCGTGCCGGAAATAATCAGCGCTACACCGGTGGCTGACTGGGCAAGCAGGATCGCGACCAGCGAAAAGAATGAGCACAAGAGCGCCCAGCGATTGCGCTGCCGGATCATCGGCAGCAACAGCATGATGGCGATCGCATTGAGTCGGGCGCCGGCATTCTTTTCGGCGAAAACGCCTTTGAACGCGCCGTCGCGAATGCCCCCGGAGAGAAACGCCACTTCAGGCATGACAACGGCGAGCAACAACCCGATCAACGCCGCGATGCCAATGGCGCAGCCGAGCATGAAGGCGATTTTTTCAAGGGAGTAGTTATAGGCAATGAAGCCTGCAAAAAACACCACGCCGAGCAGGGCGATAAACCGCTTGAGACTGAGCATCGGGTCGTGGGACCAGCCGATCGATGCGATGACACAGAGCAGGAACACCAGCAGGAAGAAGTTGCTGCGATAAAAGGTTTTGCTGAGGAACACCTTGTTGCGGATGAAAAAGAACAACGGCACCAGCAGCGTGATGAGGCCGCAGACCTGATTGGCGACATTGCCTTCGAGGTCTTTGTTGATATCGCCGAAGCTCGCGGCACTGCCCAGACCGAGGACAAAGGTAATCACCTGGATGTAGAACAGGATGCCGAACAGCGTGAAGGCGTCGCGCAGTGTCGAATAGCGGATCGTCAGGGGGCTCATGATGACGGGTCTCCAACCAGTGCTTTGAGGTAGGTCTGCACTGCACTGGCACTCATGAATCGTGCGGCCGCATCAAGGCGTGATTGACGCTGCAGATCGCGCGGTATGGACAGTTGCTCGACGATGGCCTGTGCCAGGGCGATCGGATCTTCCACTGCGACCAGCGGGGCAACCACGCCGCCGCCGAGAATCTCCTGAGGACCATGGGGGCAGCGGGTCGCCACGACCGGCGTGCCGGTGGATAACGCCTCGACCAGCGCGTTGGGGCTGCCCTCGAAACGTGAAGACAGCACGAAACAATCGGCTGCGGCCACTTCTGCCAGGGGATCATCGGCATAGCCCGGCAGATCGAAGCGCTCCGCCACCCCCAGCTGTTTCGCCTGTTCCAGCAGTTCGGCCCGGAGTGCGCCTTCGCCAAAAATGATCAGGCGGGCATCGCGATCCGGCAGTGCGGCGAACGCTGTGATCAGCGTGTCGAAACCTTTTTGTGGCGCCAGACGCCCCACGGCGACTATCACCGTGCCGGACTTTTCCAGCAGCCAGCGGTGGCGGGGCGGTCCCGGTGTCTTCTCGCGAAAATCGTTGTCGAGCACCGGGTTGTCGGCAATGGTTACATCCCGGCGTCGGGCGAGTGTGGTGTCGACCAGGTCCTGGGCGACACCGCGCGAAACGCAGATCACCGGATTGGGAATCAGCCGATACAGCAGCGGCGCCACCCGATATGCCATGCGCACCATGAAATCGGGGTTCACGTGCCGGTCATGGGAAAAGGCATTGCGCTCGCTGACGTGTAGCCGGGCCAGCGTGCCGGACAGTGCCGCCGCGATGATCGCCACCACGTTGACGTGGGTGAGGGCTGCCAGTTGGGCGTCAAAGCGATTGTCACGCAGGAATCGCGTCAGTGCCGGCACTGCACGGACGCTGCGCGGGCTGTGCAATTCGACTTTTTTCACACGTGGGTCGAGATGCGCTGCGTGAAGGCCACCGCCGGTGAGCATCAGCAATGTCACGTCGTTGCCTGCATCCACCAGCGCTTTGGCCAGGCGCGCCATCATTTTTTCAGCACCGCCGGCGCTGAGGTCATGGAGGATGATCAGTAACTTTTTCATTGATTCCAGACCTGATAGTACGCCTGCGCCGCGTACTGACTGGTGTACGGTCGCAGGGTGGCAGTGAGCGTCTCTTCGCCGGGGGCGATGGCATGACCTGAGGTCAGGTTGCGCAGCATTCCCTCGGCCAGTGCCTGTACGTCGTTGACGATCACCAGTTGACCGAGTCGGCCGTGGTCCAGCAGTTCTCTGGGCCCGGTCTCGCAATCGCAGGCCAGCACCGGCGTGCCCAGCGCCAACGCCTCGATCAGCACGGTCGGCATGCCTTCTTGCAGCGAACTCAGAATGAACAGTCGGGCGTGCCTGAGCACGGGATAGGGATTGCTCATAAACCCGCTGAAATGCACCCGTTGTGCGATACCCAATTGCCTGGCCTGGGTGACCAAGGCTTCGCGCAACGGGCCATCACCGACGATCACCAGATCCGGCAGCGCTGCGCTGCGCAGCGCCAAGGCGTAGGCATCGAGCAGCAGATGAAACCCTTTGGGTTCGACCAGACGCCCCAGGCTCAGCCAGTAGTTGCGGGGCAATCCGGCCGGCCTGGGCGCCTGGGCGGCTTGAAACAGTTGGTCGGTGACGACGGCGTTGGGGCAATAGCGGATGCGCTGCCGGCCCCATGGCACGGTGTCGGCGAGGGTCTGACGCAGAGCCGAGGAGACCGTCACTACTTTGCCGCTGCCACACAGGTACAAGGCGTAGAGCAGACGCAGGCTTGAGGGGCCGGTTTTCTGTTCGCTGCAATCGAGTGTCGCATGGCGGCTGTAGATGACCTTGCAGGCACTGCCCAGGGTGGCGAACCACGTGCAGAGGTTGGCCTGCTCCTTGGCGGAAATGAGATGGGTGACACCTTCGTGCCGTATGAGCCGGCGCAGCAAAACGATGGACTTGAACAGGCCGACGAGGCCGTTGCCGCCACCGCTGTAGGATTGAATGTCCCGGGCGTCGGGCATGTCTGCGTTCATGACGAAAAAGCTCACGCGCCGGCCGTCCTTGAGAAACTGCTCGGACAGCCGCTGCTGAACGCGCTCGACGCCACCGCCGGGCTTGAAATCCTTGAGGATAAACAGGATGTGCATGGTCATTCCTCAACCTTGATGGCGACTTTGTGTCGAACGATCATGTTCAGCAGGTGCAGGAAGTTGCTCGGGTAATCGATGAGGTAGCGTTTGATCGTGTGGGGCTCGCGGTACATGCGATAGAACGCGCGCAAGTGCAGGCGATTGATCAGCGCCGGGTAGTACTGCCGCGTGGCCAGAGCTTCCTGGCGGATGAACCCGCCACAGCTGAAGGCGACCCCGCGAAAGCCTGCGCGCAGGGCATCCTGCTCGAACTGCTCTTGCCGTCCGGCGCCCAGGCCGACGATCAGAATGTCCGCTGCGCTGCGACAGATGTCGTACCGAATGTCTTCGGCCTGGGCAGCGTCGAAATAGCCGTTGTGATAGCCGGCGATGCTCAGTTGCGGATAAAGGCTCTTGATCTTGCTGATGAACAGGTCGAGTTCGGCTTGTCGGGCGCCGACGAAATAAACCCGTTTGCCCTGTTGCTCGGCGCTGCGCAGCACAACGTCGGCTATCGAGGTGAAGTCGAAGCTGACCCGGCCAATCGGTCTGCCGGTGATGCGAGACATGAAGGTCGACATCAGCATGCCGTCGCAAAAATAGGCAACGCTGCTCGGGTTTTGCTCGAAAAAACTGCCGATCGAGGCAAAGTTGATGAAGGAATAGGCCTGGTTGGCCTCCAGCAATTTCGCCGAGTAGTGGCCGACTATCTCCAGTTTGAACATGGCGCGGCTCCTCTCAGAGAACTGAAGGGGTCTGCCGACCCACGGAGACGTAGGTGAACCCACGTTTGCTCAAACGCTGCGGATCGAACAGATTGCGCCCGTCGAAAATCAAGGGCTGTTTGAGCAACCGGCTGAGCTGGTCGAAGTCCGGTGCCCGAAACGATTGCCACTCGGTGACGATGATCAGGGCGTCGGCATTTTTCAGCGCCGCTTCCTTGGTGCCTGTCAGGGTCAGGTCATCGCGCGAGCCGTAAAGGCGCTGGGCCTCTTCCATGGCTTTGGGATCAAACGCCTGCACGCTGGCGCCGGCTTGCCACAAAGCCTCCATCAGTACCCGGCTGGGGGCTTCGCGCATGTCGTCGGTATTGGGTTTGAAACTCAGCCCCCACAGGGCAAACGTCTTGCCGCGAAGGTGGCCGTCGAAGTGATCGAATACCTTGCGATAGAGGCTGGCTTTCTGTTCCTGGTTGCGCGCCTCCACGGCCTTGAGCACCCGGGCGTCGATGTCGACACCGTCGGCCGCCTGTATCAGCGCTTTCACGTCTTTGGGAAAACACGAGCCGCCGTAGCCCAGACCTGGGTAGATGAACTGGTAACCGATGCGCGGGTCGGCGCCGATGCCGTGGCGCACTTTTTCAATGTCGGCGCCGAGCCTTTCGGCGAGGCAGGCCATTTCGTTCATGAAGCTGATCTTGGTCGCCAGCATGCAGTTGGCGGCGTACTTGGTCAGCTCGGCGCTGCGAACGTCCATGACAATGATTTTTTCGCGGCTGCGATTGAACGGTTCATACAGTTCGCGCATGACCTCTTCGGCACGCGGACTGTCGGTGCCGATGATGATCCGGTCCGGGCGCATGCAGTCTTCGACCGCGCAGCCTTCCTTGAGAAATTCCGGGTTTGAAACCACGTCGAACGTCAGATCGCCGCGACCGTTGTCGGCCAGCACCTGCTCGATACACGCGCGAACTCGGTCCCCCGTACCGACGGGCACGGTGGATTTGTCGACGATGATCTGGTGCCGATCCATGTTCAGCGCGATGGTCTGCGCCACGCTCAGCACGTATTGGAGATCCGCCGAACCGTCTTCGTCGGGCGGTGTGCCGACGGCGATCAACAGCACATCGCCATGGTGAACGGCGTCCACCAGGTCTGTGCCGAACCGCAGCCGGCCGCTTTGGTAGTTGTCGCGCACCAGGCTTTTCAGGCCCGGTTCGTAGAGCGGCAGCGTGCCCTCTTTCAATGCCTCGACCCTGCCGGCGTCGACGTCGACGCAGAGCACGTTGTGCCCGACCTCGGCCAATGCAGCACCCTGGACAAGGCCTACGTAACCAATACCGAATACGCTCACATTCATGGTCGAACCTCAGATCGTGGTGACGGTTATCAACGGTCGGGCAGGGGACGGCAGAGTTGGGGCGGGCTTAGTAGATGTTTTTCGAGAACAGGGTGAAGGGGGTCTTGATGAGGATTTTGATGTCGAGCCACAGCGACCACTGGTTGATGTAGTTGAGGTCCTGGGCGACGCGCAGCTGCATCTTTTCCACGGTCTCGGTTTCGCCACGATGGCCGGTGATCTGGGCCAGCCCGGTGATCCCCGGCTTGAGGCGATGCCGGGCCATGTAGGCGCGCACCTTGCCGGTGTAATAAAGGTTGTGGGTGACGGCATGCGGACGCGGGCCGACCAGGGCCATGCGGCCGGACAGCACGTTGAACAGCTGTGGCAATTCGTCGATGGAACTGCGGCGCAGAAAACCACCGATCGGCGTCAGGCGATCATCGTTGCGGGTGGCCTGCCGAACCTGCTGGTCGTCGTGGACGTGCATCGAGCGAAACTTCCAGACCTTGATCACTTCGCCGTTGCAACCGTGACGGTTCTGCTTGAACAGCACCGGGCCGGCGGAGGTCAGCTTGACGGCTATGGCCACCACCAGCAGCACCGGGCTGAGCAGAATAATCGCCAGGGCGGCAAGGCTGCGTTCAAACAGATCCTTGCAAAACAGGCTGGCAGGGTGCGAGCTGATCAGGCTCTCGTTGAGGTAGATGGCCGGCATTCGCTCGATTTCCGAGATCGAATGGTTGAGCAACACCATGCTGCCGAAATCCGGGATCCACACCACGTCGACGTTCATGTCCAGCAGGTCGATGTAGAGGGCTTCGATGGTGGCGGCATGGGCCATCGGCAGCACGATATAGACGCGGCGCACTTCCTGGCCCGTGATGATCTCGCGGATGGCGGAAACGTGGCCGAGCAACGGCAGAATGCTGGGGGCAGGGCCACAGCTGTCCTCGGCGGCAATGAAGCCCAGCACCAGCGCGCGGTTCGGTCGGGACAGTTTTTTCGCCAGTTCATGGGCCGTCGGACAGGTACCGATGATCACCGAACGGCGTCCGTTGCAGACCTTGCGCGAATACAGGCGGGCCAGGTAATGCAGGGGCAGAAAGCTCAAGGCCTGAACCACGAAACCCAGCACCGCCCAGACCATGATCACCTGGCGTGAATAAATGGCGCTGGTCTGGGTGAAGAACGCAATCGCCGCCAGTACGGCCAGCAGGGTCAACCACCCGGCCAGCAATCTGCCGAGCCCGACCAGCAGGCCATGGCGCTTGTGGTAGACCTGCATCACGCTGTAGATCGGCACCGAGCCGAGCACCGTCAGAATGATCAGGATGCGGTATTCACTGGTCAGACTGCCGACGCGCCAATGCACGAGCAATATCAACAGCGCCGTCACCAGCGACAGCGCGCAAAGCCACTGGCCCCAGAACGTCAGGCCTCGGCGGTGTGTCATGTGAGCGGTATAGAGCGATGTCATGGGCTTAACCTCGAGACAGCATTCATGCATCAGCGCGAATCGAGCAGGCACGGCGTGCCTCCCGATGGCTTTTCCGTAGCTCGGCGGAGGTGAAGCGAGTGGTGCGTTGGCAGAGGAGGGCGTAGCGGCGGGCGTGCGCGCCCGATGGTTACCTGGGCGCGAAATCGTAGTTATAGAACGCCCGGGAGTGGTGGTAGCCGTACTTGCGCGCCTTGCGCAGGTCGACCTGGTTGAGCACCGTGCCAAAGACCGGCACATGGCTTTGTTGCAACATGGCAATCCCTCGCTGAACCTGGCTGATCGACGTGCTGTCAGCCTTCACGACATAGATCACCGCGTCCGAATGTTTTGCCAGCAGCAGCGCGTCACTGATCATCTCCGCTGGGGGAGAATCGATGATGATGTGGCGATAACGTGACCTGAGCGCTTCGAGCATGCGCGCCATGCGCGGCGAGCTGAGCAAATCCTGTGGCGGTGGCTGAACCGGGTTGAGCGGATCGCCAGGGGACGGCAGGCGTGGCGCAACGAACATATCCAGCGACGGCGGCAAGACCTTCCCGGCCGGCAGCATGTCCAGATTGCCCACTGAAACAATGCAGTCTTCAAGTCTGGCCGTTCCGGCAATGACATTCGCCAGTCCGGGGCTGTCCGGCGGAAAATCGAAGTTCAGCGACAGGGTTGGCTGACGCATGTCGGCATCGATCAGCAGCACGCGTTCCAGCGGTGTCAGCGAACTGGCGAGGTTGGTGGCGATGGTGCTTTTACCCTCGCCGGCAACCGTGGAGGTCACGAGCACCACTTGTGACGGTTTTTCGCTGCTTTGCAACATCAACCAGGTGCGCAGGTTGCGAATGGTCTCGGAAAAGCGCGGGTTGTCGTTGTCCTCGAACAGGCGTGCCAGTTGCCGGCGACTTTTCTTTATCACCAGCGGCACGACGCTGAGCAGTGGAACATTCAACACGCTCTCGATCGATTCATCGGTTTTGAAGGTATTGCTCAGACTCTCGAAGAGCAGTGCCAGCCCGACGCCGATGACTGCAGCAATCAACCCGACGATCGCGACAATCAATGTCTTGCGCGGTTTGCTCGCGTCGACGGGAACGATGGCCGGGTCGACGATGCGCACTTTCGTCGAGTCCATGTCGGCGGTGGCCGTGGTTTCTTTCAGGCGGGTGACGAAGGTTTCATACAGCGCGCGCGTGCTGTCGACTTCACGCTGGAATTCGCGCAACTGGAACTCTTTGCGCGCGATGTCCTGGATCTGCGCCTTGTTGCTGTTGAAGGATTGACGCAGCGACGCTTCACTCGCCGTGGCGAGCTGGTATTGCCGCTCGATACCGGCCACCACTTGCTGCACCTGCAATTGCAGACTGGTGGTGGCGGTGCGCAACTCGGTTTGTGCGGAGATCAGGCTGGGGTGCTTCGGACCATAGCGCCCGGCCAGTTCATCAACCTTGGCCTGGGCCACCGCGCGATCGGCCTGGAATTTCTGCACCAGAGGGTTGCTCAAGACCGCCGGCACGCTGGACAGTCGGCTCAGATCGCCGTTGCCCAGGGCTTTCGCCTGCCGGTACTCGCTCTCGGCTTCAGCGCGGTTGCGTCGGGCGTCGACCATGCGATTGCCGGTCATTTCCAGTTCGTTGGCGCTGATGGTGGCAACGCCGCCAACATCCACCAGACCTTGTTCTTCGCGGTAACCCTGGAGTTTTTTCTCGGCCGCCCGCAGGTTGTCGCGCAGCTTGATCAGACGTGTGTTCATCCAGGCCGTGGTGGTTTGCGACGATTTCTCGCTGGTATCGAGCTGGCTGTCGGTAAAGCCCTGAGCCAGTGCGTTGGCCGCCGCCGCTGCCAGAACAGGGTCTGGCAACTCGACTTCGATTTCGAGCAACTGGCTTTTGCCAACGAACTTGACGCTGGTGTGCAGCATGAGGTTCTGCGTGACTTGATTGAAGACGTCTGCTTCAGTGAGTGGCTCTTTCTTTTGCGGTAGATATCGACCTAACCCCGGGATCCATTGATCAAGGTCCAGATCGGCCAGCCATTGGCGCGGCGCAAACCAGGACTTTGGCTGCTGGCGCGGATCGGTGACCGGATGAGTCGTCAGCCCGAGTTTTTTCACCGCGCGTTCGGCGAGGTCTCGCGATTGCAGGAGCGCCTGCTGAGTCTGCAAGTAATCTGTGGCGTTGCCGCCTGAGTCCTTGACTTGCTGGAACGACATCAGCGGAGGCGTTTTGTCGTTGAACAGCAGGGTGGTGCTGCCAATGTATTGCGGCGTGATATTGGAGACCACCACGGCCGCCAATACGCAACTCAGCAGCACAAGCCAGCCGATGCGCCACTTGGCGCGCCAGATGATCCTCCACAGATTGAGCAGATCCAGGGTGTCCTTGTCGTCGGCGTGCTGCGGATGCAGATGCGCTTGAAGAGGACGTTCGACGTAGTTGCTTGGGCTGTTGTCCATGATCAGAAAAAGCCTTGTGCAATGGAAATGGTATCGCCGGGGGCAATCGTGGTGTTGCGCGTGACGTTATCGGTCACGGTCGCGCCACCATCACCGCGCAAGATGGTCACTCGCTTCATCGAGGCCCGCTCGGTCAAGCCACCGCCCAGTGCAATGGCTTTTTCCAGTGTCAGTCCGGGCACGAACGGATAGCTGCCGGGCTTTTTCACTTCGCCATTGATGTAGAACGAGCGGTATTCAATCTGGCTGAGACTGACTTTCGGGTCGATCAGATAACCCTGCTTGAGCCCGTCGACGATGATTTTCTCGACCTGGCCGGGGGTCAGTCCCTTGGCGGATATTTCGCCGAGAAACGGGTAGGAAAAGGTGCCGGCATCACTGAGCCGGATCTTTTTCATGCTCAATTCCGGCTCACCGAAAACGATGATTCGCAACACGTCGCCGGCAGCGAGTTTGTATTGCGTATCGGGATCTGCCGCATAGGTGTGGGGCAAGAGACACAACGCGAACAAAAGGACAAGTGTGCGAGTGTTCATGTCGAGACCCTCTTAAAGGCTGACGTTGAAGCTGATCTGAAACACGTTGCGGGTGAAGCTTTCATTGTCGGCATCGGAATCGTTGTCGCGGTATCGATAACCCAGTTCGATATCCAGCCAACGGCGCATGGCGTACACCACGGCCAGGTTGTAGTCCTGAAGATTGTCGGTACGGCTTTGGCCTTCGTAGACATAACGCCCATAACCGGCCTGGGCCACGGTAGTAATCCGCTCAGTCCAGCCGTGACGCCAGCCGACCTGGGTGAAGGTCGACTTCACAGCATCAGCGCCGTCATCACCCTCGGCGAGGGCCTGGCGAGCGACGAAGGTGAATGTCGAATAGGTCCGCGGTTTCCATTGCAGATCGACTTGCCAGGTCGGGTTGTCGAGGTCTTTGGATTCGCTGTTGTCGAAGTTCTTTTTCTCGTAACCGACGCGGACTTTACCCGTCGTGCGTGCCGTGAAATCCCATACGGCACCGGCCATGACGGCGTCGGATTTACTGCTGCGCGGGCTGTTGGCCTGCTGGTAATCAAAGTCGGTGTGGTTATATTCGACAAGACCCCGGGTGTTGCTGCTGATGCGGTGATACCAGGTGCTCGTCAGGGCAGTGGTATTGCGTTCCTTGTCGTCGTTGATGCCATCGGCGTTGTCGTAGCGCAGTTGTGCGTAACTGGCCCCGAGATCGATTTGGTTGTCAGCGCTTTTCGCCCCGAAGGTGTAGAGACCGCCCACCCGTTTGTTGTTGAGCTTGTCGTTGATGCCTTCGACCGCCGTCGATTCCGTGCGCTCCCATTTGCGGTACTCGGCGTCGAGCTTCAGACGATGCCGGTCAGTAAACTCCATGATGCTGTCGGCACGCACGCGTTGTGCCGTGTTCGAGGCATCCGACTCGTCGTGATAAATGTAGCGAGTGGGTTGCCAGATCAGTCGCGTGGCACTGTTGCGATCCTCGGCCTTGAGCTCGAAAGAAGGCGCCAGCTTGGTGACCATGGAGGACTGTTTGCTGTTTTCCAGTTCGCGAAAGTTGTCGTCATAACTTTCCGAAAACAGGAACGATGGCGTGAAGTCGAATCCATACACATCAATGGCTTGCGGATTGATGCTCCAGGCCATTTCGGGATAGAGACAGGCCATCATCAGTGCGACGGGGCATCGTGACTTCAAAGCCATGTTATAGCTCCTGAGCAAGGGCATATAAGGCAAGTCGTTAGTTGTAGGGGTGAAAACCGGCTTGTTGTCGTTCAATCACGCTCAATGGCAGGCAGACAGGCTGCTCACGGTTGAGAAACTGCAGGAGGATCATCACGCGGTCGGTTCCGTGCAATCCGAGGAACACGCCCTCCAGTGGCGCGAGCGGGCCGCTGACAATCTGTAGATTCTCTCCGGGTTTCAGCGCTTCATCCGGCCCCGACGTCATTGATTCGATGCAACGCGTACGCAGATGCTCGATGACGTGCTCAGGCACTGTCGCGGGACCATGATTGAATTCGACAAAACGACTGACCCCTCGGGTGGAACGCAAGGGTGCCCAGTTGTCTTCACGACTGAGTTGGATGAACAAATATCCAGGAAAGAGGGATTCGTGCACTCGCTGGCGTTTTCCGCGAATAATGCGCTCGCTGACGAGTTGGGGATGAAAGACCACGTAATTCTGTTGAAGCAGATTGAGATGAGCACGCTCATCCTGACGTGGCTTGCATTGCAAAAGGTACCAATTTGGGTGGTCCGAGCTGATGACTGGCATGCTTGTAAACTCTTTGATGATCGAAAGTTTATGGCAGGCAGAAGCTCTATTGAGGGCTAAGTAAGGGCTGTCAGCGAAAGTGCTTTTTTATTATGGGTTATTGAAGTGTTTCAAACATGAATCACAAAGTGTTTCATTGGTGTGCATCGAGCAGTGAAGTTTCGCTCTGTTATGCGCCACCTCTGGAGGAATTATCGGTTCAACTTTTTAGAAGGCAAAGCTACCGCACGGTCTGTTCATTCAGGCTTAAGGTTAGGTAACTAAGTAGTTGTCCCTGAAGCGACAGGGCGCGAGTAAGTGACTGCTCGCGCCCTGCAAAAAATCAACCTTGGTAGTTATCGGCCAGTCTTTCTGGTCTGTCAAACGTTAGCAGTCAAAAAACACGCCATCCATCCAGTAATGCTTTTGCCGATGGATAACTAACTGTTTTTTAATGACTTATTCTTTTGGCTGAACGGTAGAAACTTTTTCTGCCTGTTATGGTCGCGACTATTATTTAGATCGAAAGCTTTCCCCACTATTGGGTGCTGTTATAAAACCTGGACTGAATAAGTCATCCAGCGCTATAACTTATCGCCTGTCGGCTTGTGTGGAGCAGGGATTATGACCGTTCTTGTTACAGGCGCTGCGGGCTTTATCGGCTATCACGCGGTCAAACGATTGGCGCAGCAAGGCCAGGAAGTTGTCGGTATCGACAACCTTAACGATTACTACAGTGTGGATCTCAAACAGGCGCGGCTTGAACAGTTGAGCAGTCTGCAGAGTTTCAGTTTTGAAACACTGGATATTGTCGACAAGCCTGCCTTGATGGCGTTATTCAAAGCGCACGATTTCACCGAGGTGGTGCATCTGGCCGCTCAGGCGGGTGTGCGCTATTCGCTCGACAACCCGGATGCCTATGCGCAATCGAACCTGGTGGGGTTTCTGAATGTGCTGGAAGCCTGCCGACATTATCCGCCCGCGCATCTGATCTACGCGTCGAGCAGCTCGGTATACGGGGCCAACAGCAAGTTGCCCTACAGCGTCGATGATGCGGTCGAGCACCCTGTCTCGCTGTATGCCGCCACCAAGCGCGCCAATGAGCTTCTCGCCGACAGCTATTGCCATCTCTACGGCTTGAAGGCCAGCGGCCTGCGCTTTTTCACGGTTTACGGGCCCTGGGGCAGGCCGGATATGGCGCTGTTCAAATTTACCGAAGCCATTCTTCAGGGACGACCGATCGACATCTACAACCAGGGTCAGATGGCGCGGGACTTTACTTACGTCGATGACGTTGTCGAAAGCATCGTCCGCCTGTGTCCGAAACCGCCAGCGCCGGAGAAGGAGGCGAGTGGCGTCAACCGGATTTTCAACCTGGGGCGCGGCAAACCGGTCGCGTTACTGGATTTCGTCGACTGCCTCGAACAGGCACTGGGCATAAAAGCCCAGCGCAATCCATTGCCGATGCAGGCCGGCGATGTCATCAAGACCTGGGCTGATGTTTCGGCATTGGAACAATGGATCGGGTTTTCTCCGCGAGTGGAAGTTGCAGAGGGTGTGGCGCAGTTTGTGAGTTGGTATCGCCAGTACTATCGGATTTGAGCGGCGCTTCATGCGCCTGTAGTACGGTCATGAGCCGAGACCCACCCGGTTGTTGCGCATGATCGAAAAATTAAGCGCCGCAGCGACACACAGCCAGGCCAGATAAGGAAACAGGATCAACCCGGTGATCACATCCAGGCGCAGGGCCAGGACCACCATCACGGCGACGACCAGCCACAACAGTACGAGAATAATCATCGCGGCAACGATCCGCTGCGCGCCGAAGAACACAGGCGTCCACAGTGTGTTCAGCGCAATCTGCGCCGCCCACAATGCCAGCACCTGTTCGCTGCCGGGAATCATGGTCAAGCGATAGCCGACCCAGGCCAGCAGCAGGTAGATCGTCGTCCAGGCCACCGGAAACACCCAGTTGGGTGGCGTGAACTTCGGTTTGTTGAGCTGCGCGTACCATTGGCCGGGCTTGAAAACCATGCCGGTGGTTGCCGCCGCACCGCACGCGATCAGAAAAATCAGGAAAGTCACCATTTCACACTCCTTGGCCGCAGCCCGTTTGCCTGGTTTGTTCCGCCGCAGCGGTCGTTCATTCGGATCTTGAGCACATCAGTTCACTGACCCGCGCCACCAGCGTGTCGACCGCGAAGGGCTTGGTCAGCACCTGCATGCCCGGGCCCAGTTGGGCGGCGCCGATTACTGCGTTCTCCGCGTAACCGGTAATGAAGAGGGTCGTCAGGTTCGGGCGGATCTCCCGGCCGGCGTCGGCCAGCTGCCGACCGTTCATGCCACCCGGCAGGCCGACATCGGTGATCAGCAGGTCGATATGCACGTTTGATTGCAACACTTTCAGCCCGGCAACGCTGTCGCCCGCCTCAAGCAAGTTGTAGCCGAGATCGCCAAGCACTTCGGTCAGCAGCGCGCGCACCGTGGGTTCGTCGTCCACCACCAGAATGGTCTCGCTGGCCTTGGGCACCACCGCCGGTGCGATGTGCTTGTCATCGTGGCCCTGCACGGGATCGCCACGGTGACGAGGCAGGTAGATGCACATCGTGGTGCCCCGGTCGACCTGGGAGTGCACGCGCACCTGGCCGCCGGACTGTTTGGCGAACCCGTAGATCATCGACAAGCCCAGCCCTGTGCCCTGGCCCAGCGGTTTGGTGGTAAAGAACGGGTCAAAGGCCTTGGCGATCACATCCGCCGACATGCCGGTGCCGGTATCGCTGACGCACAGGCACACATATTCACCCTCGGGCATATCCAGCGCGCCGGCGGTCTCGGCGTCCATGATGCGATTGGCCGTTTCGATGGTAATGCGTCCACCGTCGGGCATCGCATCGCGGGCATTGATGCACAGGTTGAGCAATGCGTTTTCCAGCTGACTGGCATCGACCAGCGTTGGCCAGAGCACGGGCGAACCGATGGTTTCCAGGAGAATGCTCGGGCCCACGGTGCGCTGGATCAGCTCGGTCATGCCGGTCATCAGTGTGTTGACGTCGGTCGGTCGTGGATCGAGGGTCTGGCGTCTGGAGAATGCCAGCAGGCGGTGGGTAAGGGCCGCGGCTCGCTTGACCGCGCCCTGTGCGGTCACCATGTACTTGTCGACTTCGTTCAAACGGCCCTGATTGATTCGCGCGCCCATCAACTCCAGTGCGCCGGAAATGCCGGCCAACAAGTTGTTGAAATCGTGAGCGAGGCCTCCCGTCAGTTGGCCGACCGCTTCCATCTTCTGCGACTGACGCAGTTTTTCCTCTGCCTGCATCAACTCGGCGGTGCGCGATGAAACCCGCTGCTCGAGGGTGTCGTTGAGCGAACGCAACGCGGCAAGAGCCCGGTCGCGCTCTGCCTCGACGGTGCGCCGCTCCTCGACGTCGATCAGCACGCCGGGAAAACGCAGGGGAACTCCGTCATCTGCACACTCAACGCGTCCGTTGGCTTCGATCCACTGGAATCTGCCGTCCTCGCGCCGTACACGGTACTGATGGGAATAGGCGCCACCGCGGCCAATGGCTTCGTCGATTGCCATGGTCAGGCTATCGCGGTCGTCGGGGTGCACGCTGGGTATCACTTGTTCGAGGCTGAGGCCTTCGCGCCCCAGTGCCGGGTCAAGGTTGAACACCTGGGCGAAGCCTTCGTCGATGGCAAAGCGGTCGGTCAGCAGGTCCCAGTGCCAGGTGCCGATGATGGCGCCCGCGGCAAGGGCCAGTTGCACTCGTTCGACGTTTTCCCGGGCAATTGCCTCGCTGGCGCGCAAGCGTTCCTCGGCGGCGCGCCGCTCGGTGACGTCGTTGAACAGGATCGCGATCTGCCGGTCGGCCGGATCGCCGACCCGCACCGCGCGTACATCGAACCAGCGTTCAAAGGTATTGGCGTAATTTTCGAAGTTCGCCGGTTCCCCGGTCTTGGCCACGTGGCCGTAGGTTTCGAACCAGAAGCGTTCAAGATTGGGCGCGAACTCGGTGACCCATTTACCGCGCAGGTTGACCCCGCACTGGCGCTCGAACGCCGGGTTGGCCTCGACGAAGTAGTAGTCGACAGGCTCGTCGTTGGCGTCGAATTTGACTTTGACGATAGCGAACGCCGACTCGATGGTTTCCAGAATGGTACTGAAGCGTTCCTCACTCTGGCGCAGCGCCGTTTCGGCACTGCGCGAGCGCGTCAGGTCAAGCATCGCGCCGATCATGCGTTCGGCCTGACCGGCGGGATTGCGGATCAAGTGGCCGCGATCGAGCACCTCGGCGTAGGAGCCGTCCTGACAGCAGAACCGATACTCCGCGCTCCATGTCGTGCCGTCGCCTTCGATGGCGGCGCGGATCGATGCCTGCACCCGCGCCTGATCCTGCGGATGGATCCGCGCGAATCGCCAGTCGCCACTGGGATCAACATTCTCCAGCGGGAAACCGTACGCCTGTTGCAACGCCTGGTTCCAGATGATCTGGTTGGTTTGCAGGTCCCAATCCCACACCGCATCGCTGGTCGCCTTGACCGCCAGTCGATAGCGCTCCTGGGTTTCGGTCATGGCGCGTCCGAACAGATGCTCCTGAGTCCGGTCGCGGAGAATTTTCACGAAACCCAGGTGAGTCTGGTCTTCATCGTAAAGCGGCATCAGCTCGCCCGAGGCCCAGAATCGCTCGCCGTTCTTGCGCAAATGCCAGCGCTCATCGTAGGCACGGCCGGCACAAAGGGCGCGCTGCATTTCCTCTTCTACACGGCCGGCAGCGCGATCTTCAGGTGTGAAAAAGCAGGCCGCGCTCTGGCCGCGAACCTCTTCGGCGGACCAGCCCAGCACGTTGGTTGCGCCGCAGTTCCATTCCGTGATGTATCCGCCGAGGTCAGTGACGACCATCGCGAAATCCACTGCACTCTCGAAAACCGCGCGCTGCCGCGCCTCACTACGAGCGAGCGCGGCCTGACTGGCGTGCAGTCGCGCCGTGATGTCGCGCTCATTGTCGACTTCAGTGCTCTTGAGCGCGGCGCGTAATCGCTTGACCTCGGACTCGAGCGCTTCGCGACTAAGGTGTTTGAGGGTGTCCATCTCACCTTCTTGGTCATGTTTTTCATGGGGCGGGTAAGCCCGTCAGGTGCAACCATCAGCGCGAAGCGGTGTGGCTCTGTGGTTGCTCATCCGTTGACAGGTTGCGTCGTCGTTAAGTTTCACTGATGAAGCAAGGTCGCTTCGGGTGAACGCTGATTTCAAATCGAATCGCCGTTATCCAGGCGCGCCAACAGTGCCTGGCCGCGTTGCCAGAGTGCCTGTTGCCTGGTTTGCGGCATGCGGTCGAGGTTCTTGTACATCATGGCCATGCGCTGATTGCCGCGCAGCAGCTCACCGTGGCGCATCAGGAAATGCCAATACAGCGCGTTGAACGGGCAGGCATTGTCCGCCGTGCTTTCGCGGACCTTGTACGCGCAACCGCGGCAGTAATCCGACATGCGATTGATGTACTGGCCGCTGGCGCAATAGGGTTTGGAACCGAGATAACCGCCATCGGCGTGCATGACCATGCCCAGCGTGTTGGGCAGCTCGACCCAGTCAAAAGCATCCATGTAGATCGCCAGATACCACTCGCAGATCTGGCTCGGCGCGATACCGGCGAGCAGGGCGAAGTTACCGGTGACCATCAGTCGCTGGATGTGATGCGCGTAGGCGTGTTGCAAGCTTTGCCCGATGGCGTGGCGCATGCAGTTCATTTGCGTGTCGCCGGTCCAGTAGAACTCGGGCAATGCCCGGGTGTTGCCGAACGAGTTGCCATGCGCGTAATCCGGCATCTTCAGCCAGTACACGCCGCGCACATATTCACGCCAGCCAATCAGTTGCCGAATGAAGCCTTCGGCGGCATTGAGCGCAACGCTGCCGGCCCAGTACGCCGACTCCACATCACTGCAAATTTGCCGCAAATCCAGCAGGCCAATGTTGAGCGCTGCGCTGATGCGCGCATGAAACAGGAACGGCTCGTCACTGGCCATGGCGTCCTGGTAATCGCCAAACCCCGCCAGGCCATAATCGAGAAAGTACGCCCAAAGAGCCTGTGCATCGGCATGGGTGACGGGGTAGTTGAAGTCATCGAGCGCGCCGTAGTGCTGGCTGAAGCGCGCCTTGACCAGTGCCAGCACATCGCGGGTGATGGGGTCGTTATTGAAGCGTACCGGGTAGGGGGCTTTGACGCCTTTGGGCAGGGCCTTGCGATTCTCGGCATCGAAATTCCACGCGCCGCCCACTGGTGAACCGTCGCCATTGAGCAGCAAGCGGCTCTTGCGCCGCATCTCACGGTAGAAAAACTCCATGCGCAGCTGTTTTTTGCCCTCGGCCCATGCGGCAAATTCTTCGCGACCGCACAGAAAACGCGTATCGGCGTGCCACTGGACGGGCAAACGGCATTCCTTGATCGAATGCTCCAGCCGCCAGTCGCCACACTCAGTCACGTGCACTTCGTCGGCCTGCGACAGCTTTTTCCAACGATGCAGCTCACCCGGCACCGAGCCGCTGTTTTCCGGGTCATCCAGGGTCACGTATTCGACACGTATGCCTTGGTCTCGCAACGCCTGAGCGAAGTGGCGCATGGCACTGAAGATCAGGGCAATCTTCTGTGGATGGTGGGGCACATGGCTGGCTTCTTCCATGACCTCGACCAGCAGCACCGTATCACGCTCCGCATCGAGTGCCTGTAAGGAAGCCAGGTCGAAGGACAACTGGTCGCCCAGGACCAGGCACAAGCGGCGGGTAGTGTTCATTTTGCGGTTCATTGGCTTGCTTCGGTGCCCTGGCGACGGAAGAACAAGGTCACCTGGCCGACCTCCACGCCGAACTTGGACATGCGGGTGCGGTTGATCAACGTGTCCTCATCCATCAGGAACATCCAGTCGTCCATGCTCATTTCATAGGTCGAATCGTCGACCGGTACGTTCAGCCGATAGCGCCAGTGAAATGTGTTGCCCGCCACCTGGCCTTGGGCAACGCCGACTACATCGCCGGCGCGACCGCTCCAGCGTCCCTGGCCCTCGGGCGTCAATGTCCATACGCGGTGCTGGCGGGTGCCATCGCTGTACAGAAAGCGCTCGTCGAGAATCAGGTTGTTGCCTTCGCGACGACTGACGATATTCACTTCGAAACGCTTGGTCACTTCGCCGCTGCGCTTCTGAAACATTCCCCAGGCCTTGACGGGCTGGCTGAAAAACCGATGCAGATCCAGTGCTGGTTGTTGGTCGGCATAACGGGCGACGTCCACGCTGGTGCAGCTTGCGATGCTGAATATCAGTGTCAGTAACAGCAGGAATCGCGTCATTGCCTTACTCCCTGATTGCAAAGGTGTCGAAGGCCAGGTTCGAACCATTTGCTTGTACGGTGGGCTGGACATGTACAGGTTTATCGTTTTCCCCGGCTGGTCTTGACGCTCGACTTTTGACGACGTCAACGAGAGTCTTACGGCGATGGCCGGCTTTGTTTTTCTCGCGGCAGCGCTGTACGTGAGGGCAAGCCATCGCGAAATAGTTGTACGTGATTGGATGGTCTGTATAGGTATAAATCAAGATAGGCTGAAAAAAACCATCTGACAATACTTCTTCCCTCACGCAGGGCGCTTGCTGCGCCTTAACGCGATGCCGAACGTTTTGCCTTGGAAACAGCGGTTGGTCTGTCTGCCGAGCGAGCGCTGGTACTGGGGAATATCCAGCGCAGTGAACGCCGGACCGTGAGGCGCAGGATGCTCAGTGAGCATCCTGCGGGGATAGGAGTGGCCGACAGATCAATGCGCTGTCGGACTTGGCTGTGCACCGAATTGCGCAATGATGTGAGTACCCAGTTCCTCAATAACCTCCGCTGCCGGGCGCTTTCCGTATTTGAGATTCAGGATGACGTGATCGACGCCGATTTCCTCAAGCGACTCCAGCAAAAACCGCAAATGGTAGCGTCCGAGTTTGAACCCCAAATGAATGCGAGCGGGTGGCGTGGACGGGTTTTCATCGAGGTCGATGTAAAGCGACTGAGTGAAGGGCTTATAGACGGAACCACATTGCTTCGTGACCTCCAGCCGCCAATCTTCCACGACCAGTCTCTGCATGTTCGGTATGCGTGGATAGTTGATCCATCCGTTGCTTTCGCGCGCGATCCAATCCAGTGACTGACGGCTATTGCCGGTCACGAGCATTGGAATGAATTGGGTGGTCGGTTTCGGAATCAGATCCGCGCCGCGCATTTCCCCGGCGCTCCAGTGGATGGGTTCGAAACTGGTGCTGTGGGCTCGGCGAATCACCGCGTAGTGCTCGCGAAAGATATCCCCGCGCCTTTCGGGATCGACGCCAAAAGCCGAGAACTCCACCGGACGGTCGCCGGACGCCACCCCAAGAATCAAGCGACCTGCGCTCAACTGATCGACGCTGGCTGACGCCTTGGCCGTGTGCAGGGGATGGTGCAAAGGGATGGCGATGGAGGCGGTGCCAAGCGCAATTTCCGATGTATGGGCGGCCATATAACCCAGGTAGACCCAGGGGCCGAAGACTTGGCCGACATCGCCGAATCCGGGATCGCGAAGCGGCACGTCACGAAACCAGAGCGCGCTGAAGCCCAGTGCCTCGGCCTGTTTCGCCAATGCGACCTGGTTGAGCATGCTCGGCGTGTCGCCGTCGAAGGCCTCCATGGGAAAGAACAATCCAAGGCTCAAATGCCCCGGCGTGAAGGTTCGGCTGAACCCTCGATGCTGCTGATAAGGAATCGTGCTCGGCCGATACATACTGATTTTCCTCAGTGGCAGAACGTGAACAGCGCCCCGTTGCCAGAGGTGCTGCGGCATCGGTCGCTTGGGAACGACAGGTGGGGGGGCTGAGTGCAGCTTTGCCCATTGCGCCGTACTGCCGGTCGGCTGGACCGGATTGAGGAGCCAGTTGCTGGCGATATGCGCGGGCAGGTCCGGATGGGTGATAAGCGGACGGTAAAAGTAATCATCTCCCGGCTCGATACCGTCAACTCGGAAACGGGCCCAGAGGTTACCTCATCAGCGTAGGCGGTATTGCCGTGTTGCGCCATTGTGCCTCGCACATCGTGGGAGACCTTTGCGACTTCACCCGATCACAAGCAGGTGGCAGGATCATGATCCATCGAGTCCCACTCGACATGTCTTCGGTCATTGAGCGAATCATCGATGAATCTCGAGCGGTTCCAGCAAAGGGTGAAAGCTGCATGCCATCAGGCATGCAGGGCCGAGCGGGTAGGTTCAGTCTTGGAGATGGATTCAATCCGTTTCAATTTGCAGCCAGCAGTCGCCTGGCGGTAGCAAGGATTGAATCGATATTGAAAGGCTTTTCCAGGACAGCATTGAACAAGTCCGATCTCTCCATGCCGAGGTGGGCTTGCGCGCCGCTGATCAGAATGATGGGCAAGAGATGCGCTGAGGGCAGGGCGCGGACGGCCGTGGCGAATTCGAGTCCGTCCATTACCGGCATCATGAAGTCGGTAATGATCAGGTCAGGGCGCTCTCGCTCAAGTACCTCAAGCCCTTTTTTGCCATTGCTGGCTTTCACGACCATGAAGCCTTCATCCTCCAGCGCAAAGCCGAGAATGTCAGCGATCAAATATTCGTCGTCGACAACCAGGATGGTGGTCATGAGAATGCAACCTGAATAGAAGACCTAGGAAAATGAACCTGGCAGGGCTGCAGGATTAGGAACTGGCGGTTCATTTCTTGAAGCCTTTTTCAGATCAACGTCCTGGTCACGGATGACCACTTCAAATCGCGAAGGGTCATAAGAGCTATCTCTGACTTTAAGAATGGAAATGGTTCTGCTTAGTTCAGAGTCATTCTCGAAGAACCGCATCAGCATCAGATTGTCGACGATGCTGGACAGGTCAGAGTTTGGTGAACTGATCTCGGAGCCGAACAGATCTCGCATCTCCCAAGAGGCAAACACTGTCACGCCCCTGGAGCGTAATTCGTTCATGAGGGCACTGTAAAAGTCAGTAATTCGGGCTGGATTCGTCGACACCCGCGTCATGCCGCTAAGGCTGTCGATGAATAAACGCTTGATGCCTTTTTCTTCGACGATGCTCAGCAACCTTGAGCCCAGGCCGTCCAGGAGACCTTCGGTGGTCGGTTGCCACGCGATGCTCAACGCACCGCTTTCTTCCATGCCTTTGATGTCGATTCCTAGTGACTGGCCCTTCAGGCGTAACCGCTCCGGGCTTTCATAAAAGCCAAAATGCAGGCCCGGTGCCTTCACTGTCGACTCACCCAGGAATTTAAGACCTAGGGTTGTCTTGCCTATTCCTGATGGGCCCATGACCAGCGTCACGCTGGAACTGTGCAGCCCGCCACCCAGTATCGTGTCCAGAGAATGTATACCGCTGGGGATGCGCGTCATGTTGGCGCTGTCGGGCGAAGAGGGGTGGCTGTAGAGGCTTTCCAGGCGCGGATAAACCACCAGACCGTTCTCGGTGATTTCGCACTCGTGAAGTCCGGTCAGTGCCGCGCTACCCCGGGTTTTACGCAGTTGAATACGACGCACCGAGCGGGTGCCATAAAGCTCCTCTCCCATTTCGATCACGCCATCCACCATGGTGTGCTCGGGGCTGCCGTCATCCAGTCGGGAACTGGTGAGAAACAACACGGTGCATCCAGCAAATGCAGCGTGCCCTTGCAATTCAGAGATGAACTTCTTGGTGTCGATTGGCGAGTCGGCTTTAGAGCGTGCGTTCAGCAATCCGTCGACAACCATGACTGTCGCCTTCTGGCGGCTGATCTCACGCCTCAGCAGTTTTACGACTTCATCCAGACCTTCATTTTCCAGCGTATCGAATGCACTGACGAACTGGATTTCAGCGCCAACTTTGGAAGCGTCGTAAAAGCTCAAGGTGGACAGAAACTGAAAAAGCCGGTCATGGGATTCGGCAAGCAGTGTCGCTACCAGTACACGGCCGCCGTTGCGCGCATGATGGAATCCAAGTTGGTTGGCGAGGATCGTTTTGCCCGACCCTGGACGCCCCTGAATAATGTAGGAAGCGCCTGAGACCAATCCGCCCTTGAGCAGAGCATCCAGGCCTTCGATTCCACTCTGAAGGCGATTTAACTTTTCCACTATGCGACCCTGATCTTGAAATCATGCTGTTAAACCGAATGTACGGGATGCTAACGCCATTTGTGTGCCGGGGCTATCTGCACTTCACTGACGTTTCAGGCAGCAGTGCCGGTAAAGTTATTCATTCGCTTAAATCTGGAGTTGCGAAGCCTCAATGTGGGCGATAAATCGGGGGAATCGAAAGTAAAGAAGGTTCTCGGGCCAATTGAGTCTCTGCAACGCCTTGCAGGGTGTACTATCAAGACCTGCCCATCAGAAATCAGCTAGCCATGTCCGCGCTAAACGAAGAGAGCCGCCAGATCGTAGCTGCTCTGGCGCACCGGGTTGGCCCCAATGCTGATACTGCAAGTATCGCGCAAGCGACTGTCTCGATTTTGGAGGCTATGCACACAGCGCTTACCCCCATCATTGGTCAGCAGGGAGTCGCTGCGCTTTACCGACGCAGCCTTCATCTCTGCGCCTCCCGCCAACCACACCTGGCCCCCCTGTCTGATCGTGTACAAACCGCGCCGGGTCTGAACGCTCTTCATTCTGAACTCGTTACCGAAAGCGAAGCAGACGCCTTGTTGTTTGGTGAAGTGATGCTGACCACCTTCTACGAACTGCTCACTACGCTGATCGGGCCCTCGCTCACCGCACGCTTGCTTCGTGACGTGTGGAAACCTTCTTTGAGCGACACATCTGCGCAGGAAAACTCGCCATGAACACCAAAGTGACTATCAAGCGTCTGTCCACCGGAGTGCCAGGACTGGACGAGGTGCTGGGCGGGGGATTGCCGGAGTTCTCGTTCAACCTGATCGCCGGCCCGCCTGGCTGTGGCAAAACTACCCTGGCGCATCAGATGATGTTTGCCCTGGCGACGCCCGAGCGTCCGGCACTGTTCTTCACCGTGCTCGGCGAGCCTCCGTTGAAGATGTTGCGTTACCAACAGCAATTCGACTTTTTCGACGAGGAAGCCGTCAATCAGTCAATCCGTTATATCAACCTGGCCAGTGACACCCTGGCGGGGGATCTGGACGAAGTGCTACGCCGAATCGTCGCTGAGGTTGAGGCGTACTCTCCGGCGCTGGTGTTCGTCGATTCGTTTCGTTCAGTGGTGCTCGCGAGCCAGACCCAGGACAATCCCAACAACAACTTGCCGCAGTTCATTCAGCAGTTAGGCATGTTGATGACCACTTGGCAGGCCACCACTTTCCTGATCGGTGAATATTTCACTGAAACTGACACCAACCCTATTTTCACGGTGGCCGATGGTCTGATCTGGCTGCGTCAGAGCGTTCAACGTAACTCCATGGTGCGCAAGATGGAAATCATGAAGATGCGCGGCCAGCCGACGCTGCCGGGGCTGCACACCTTCCGCATCGCTACATCAGGCATAAAGGTTTTCGCACCGGCCCCCCTCAACCACGTTGAACCCACGCTGACGTTTCCGATGCAGCGCCTGAAAATGGGTGTGCCCCAACTCGACGAAATGCTGGGCGGTGGCTTGCCCCGTGGATACTCCCTGCTGGTGGCAGGTCCATCAGGTTCGGGCAAAAGCATTCTGGCTGCGACCTTCCTCGCCGAAGGCGTGCGCAATGGTGAGACCGGCGTGATCGCGGTATTCGAGCAGCGTCCCAATCGCTCCCAGAACGCCACCCTCGCCGGGTTGATTCAGGGCGGGAAGGTGGGTTTGGTCGATAGTCGCGCGCCAGACTTGTCAATCGACGAAATCGTCCAGTTACTGTTGAGCGAGATCAACCGCCTGAACGCTACTCGTTTGGTGATTGACTCCCTGTCAGGCTTTGAGCTGGCGTTGGCTCCGACATTCCGCGAAGACTTTCGTGAGTCGCTGTCACGCATGGTGACCGCTCTCACCAGTGCAGGTGTCAGTGTATTGATGACCTCCGAGCTGGAGGATCGCTACACCGACCTGCGTTTCAGTCCTTACGGCACGGCGTTTCTCACCGATGCCATCATCGTCCAGCGCTACATAGAAGTGCAGAGCCGCTTGTTGCGCATCATGGCCGTGGTCAAGGTGCGGGCCAGCGCGCATTCCGACGAGTTGAGGTTGTACCGGATAGATGATGATGGCTTGCAGATCGGCGAAATGTTGCCGGAAAGGGAAGGGTTGTTAGGGGGGCGTCCTACCCAGCAGCGCGCGGTCACCATCGAAGGATGAGCGAAATATCATGAGCGAGGGTCACGGCAAGAATGAGCAAGCCATCGCTGGCGCTGCACGCGAACTGTTCGTACTCGGCCAGAAAACGGTGGCGGCGCGTGCGGTGCTGGCAGCGGTTCATAAAGAACTCAACCAGGCCAATGCCCAGCTCGTCGATAGCCACCATGTCGAACAATTGATTGAAGCCAACCAGCAACTGGTGCTGTCAATCCTGTCGGCGCAGTCGGATGCAGAAAATCCGACAGTCGCCCAGGCAGAGCAGCAAATGTATCTCGAATTGCGCGAGGCAAACGAGAAGCTGGTGATAGCCGCGCTGAGTGCCCAGGATTTGCAGGCGGCCGCTGAACATGCGCTGGAACAGCAACGCAACTTCCTCAACCTGGTTGCACACGAACTTCGCAATCCTCTGACACCCATCAGCATGATTGCCGGCCGGCTGGTACGTGTGCCGAGTGAAGAACTGCCGCGCATGCAGGTGTTGATAGAGGGGCAAGTGAAGCAGATGTCCCGCTTGGTCGAAGACCTGCTCGATATCGCTCGCGCCAGTACCGGCAAGTTTCGACTTGATTGCCAGCGTGTCGATATGGCTCGAATCATTCATGAGGCGATAGATGCCTGCAGCCCGCTCATGATCGCTAACAGTTTGAGTTTCAGCTCGAATCTGCCGGAATGCGCCTTGATGGTTAATGGTGATCCAGCGCGCCTCACTCAAATCCTCGGCAATCTACTGGGTAACGCCGCCAAATATACGCCCGCCAATGGCACGGTCTCACTGACTGCGACGATTGAAGTCGATCACCTGACGATATGCATTCGCGATACCGGTATTGGAATAACGCCCAAGGCACTGCCGTTCATTTTTGAGCCGTTCGTACAGGATGTTCACGCGGTCGGTTTCAATGGGGCAGGCCTGGGCATTGGACTTACGGTCGTGCGGGAATTGATCGAAGCCCACGGCGGTACTGTGACGGGGACCAGTTCGGGAGAAGGGAAGGGTAGCGAGTTCGTCATTAAACTGCCCTTGGCTGATCATTGACGCCATCTACAAGTCGTCCACCGTTATACCAAGGCCTCTGACTGCGGGAGCGCAGCGGAAATGCTTCGCGCTGCCATTTTAATCAGCGGTAGCAATTGCTTTTTTTCTTGCCGATTGCTGTCCACACACTCTTCTCCACCCTGGGCGGCTCCAGCAAGTGTCAGCGGATGAACTACGCTCCTGAAACAACCCCCGCAGATTGAAGAAAACAGTGCAAAGGGTCGATATGACCACAAGGCTGGAGGGAACCAACAGGCCATTCTTCAGGATCCGGTTTCCCTGATGTTCATTGCCCGGAGTACGCTCCGTGAGAAACCAGCAGCGCTTGTTTGTACTTCTGTTGCTCGCCGTACTCTTTGGTGGGTGTAAGACCCCCAATGCACTCCACGAACCCAGCCAGGCTTTGCCGGCAAGCGATTCGGCGTTCGGGCGTTCAATCAAGGCCCAGGCTGCCCCGCATCAGGGCCAATCGGGGTTTCGTTTGTTATCCGAAAGTGCCGAAGCGTTCAGTGCCCGCGCCGAGCTGATTCGTAATGCCCAAAGCAGCCTGGACCTGCAGTACTACATCGTCCACGACGGCATCAGTACCAGAATACTGGTGAGTGAGTTGCTCGACGCCGCCGACCGCGGCGTCCGCGTGAGGATTCTGCTCGATGACACCACCAGCGATGACCTGGACTGGATTATCGCGACACTGGCGGCGCACCCGCTGATTCAAGTGCGCGTGTTCAATCCGCTGCACCTGGGGCGCAGCACCGTCGTAACGCGAACGATGGGCCGGCTGTTCAATCTGTCGCAGCAACACCGACGGATGCACAATAAATTGTGGGTGGCAGACAATTGTGTGGCAATCGTCGGAGGCCGCAATTTGGGCGATGAGTATTTCGATGCGCAGCCTGACAAGAATTTTAAAGACATCGATATGTTGAGTGTCGGCCCGGTTGCGGAGCAGTTGGAGCAAAGTTTTGATCAGTATTGGAACAGTGCGCTGAGCAAGTCGATCGAGCAGTTTCTCTCGATCAGGCCGACGACCAGGGACCTGCAAAATACCCGGACCCGGCTGGATGAATCCCTGGAGGAAACACGCAAGCAGGATCACGCGCTCTATCAGCAATTGATGACTTACACCACTCACCCACGCCTGAATGTCTGGCGCCGGGAGCTGATCTGGGCCTGGAACAAAGCGATGTGGGATGCCCCGAGCAAGGTAGTGTCCAAGGGCGAACCCGCTCCGCACTTGCTGTTGGCCACCCAGTTGGCGCCTGAACTTGACGGCGTCAGCAAGGAGTTGATCATGGTTTCGGCCTACATGGTGCCTGGTCAACCGGGATTGTTGTACTTGACCGGTCGTGCCGACGCCGGCGTGTCGATCACCTTACTGACCAACTCTCTGGAAGCTACCGATGTACCCGCCGCGCACGGCGCTTACGCGCCTTATCGAAAAACCTTGCTCAAGCATGGTGTGCAGTTGTTCGAATTACGCCGCCAGTCCGGCGACAATGCCGACAGCCGCAGCGGACCGCGCCTGTTTTACAGCGGGTCCTCCAGCAGTTCCGACTCCAGCCTGCATAGCAAGGCGATGATTTTTGACCAGCAGAAAGCTTTTATCGGGTCGTTCAATTTTGACTCGCGATCCTTATTGTGGAACACCGAAGTCGGGGTGTTGGTTGATGATCCCGAACTCGCGGGGCGGGTGCGTGAACTGGCCCTGGAAGGTATGGCGCCTGCTCTGAGTTATCACACCGTGCTGGAAAAGGATCAACTGGTCTGGGTCACCGAGGATGACGGCAAAAAGCATACGTTGACCAGGGAGCCGGGGAGTTGGTGGCGACACTTCAATTCGTGGCTGAGCAGCGCGATCGGGCTGGAGAGGATGCTATAGAGACCGCATCGAGCCTGGGTCAGCACCGACCGGACAACGACGGGCGATACTGCCAGAGCTCGTTCCATTCCTTTTTCAAGAGCAGGATGAATCATGCGAATGAGAGCAGGGGAAACGGCGAGGCATATCAGCCAATGGGTCATGATTGCAGGGATCAGCCTCATCGCAATCGTCGCAGATGCGCAGGTTCAAACCAGACCTCAAACCATTGAAGAGATAAAAGCCTTGCTGGACTTTGTCGAACACAGTGAGTGTCAGTTTGTGCGCAATGGCAGCGAATACCCAGGTCCCCGTGCTCGAGCGCATCTGGAGAAAAAGCTGAATTATCTTGAAGCCAGGAACAGGGTGAACAGCGCAGAAGATTTCATCGATCTTGCTGCCACTCAAAGCAGCATCAGTGGGCGCGCCTATGAGGTGCGTTGTGCAGAACGCACAGAACCCGCCAGCACCTGGTTGAAGAGGGAGCTCGACAGGCAACGGCAACTTCATTAACGGGCCTTGGAGATGAAGGCTTTGCCTGATGCTGGCGGCTGGATTTCATATAGCCCAAGTGTAGCTTTTTATTCCTAAAACGAAGTTAATATTAATTTTATAGTGCGTTTTAATCTAACCAGAAATTTCCTGATTGGAGCATTCGCACTTGAAGATCCCCACACATTTGACACTTGGCCTGGCGCTCGCCGTCAGTTGCGCGGCAGCCTTCGCCGGGCCCACCCTCGATCGCGTGACGCAAAAAGGTGAGCTCACCGGTGTCCTGATGGAGAGTTACCCGCCGTTCTCTTTTCTCAATGACCAGAACCAGCTCGACGGCTTCGATGTGGATGTCGCTAAAGCTGTGGCCGAGCGCCTTGGGGTCAAGCTGAAACTTGAAACACCTTCCTGGGACGTGATTGCCGCGGGGCACTGGAACGGTCGATACGACATCTGCGTGTGCTCGATGACACCGAGCAAGGCGCGGGCCGAAGTGTTCGACTTCCCCGTGGAGTATTACCAGTCACCGGCGGTGATCGTGGTCAATGCGAAGGACAAGGAGATAGTCACCGGCAAGGACTTGTCCGGCAAAAAAGTCGGTGTGATCAGTGCGTCGACCTATGAGGCCTATCTGAACAAGGATCTGGTCATTGAAGGCGCCGAGGACAAACCGTTGAGCTATCCGTTCGACAATGTCCAGATCGCCCCTTACGACAATGAAACCGTTGCCTTCCAGGATCTCGCACTGGGTACTGGCGTGCGCCTGGATGCCATGGTCACCAACCTCATCACGGCGCGTGAACGCATCGCTCAGGATCCGCGTTTCAAGATTGCCGGAGATCCACTGTATGCCGAGCCGAACGTCGTGGCGGTCGAGAAGGGCGATCCGCAATGGAATGCGAAAGTCACCGAGGTCATTGCGCAACTCAAGACTGACGGCACGCTGAGCAAAATATCCCGCAAGTGGATCGGTTCTGATATCAGCCAATGACAGCCATCAATCCGCATCCGGCCAAAGCGGCCGTCAGGCCGCAAAAGCAGCCGCCACTGACACGTCAGCTGTTCGGCTTTCGCACGCGCCTGTATCTGACGTGGGCGGCGCTGTCGGGTCTGGGCGTGTGGTTTTTCATGCGCTTCGATCTGAAATTTTCGATCATTGTGGAAAAGTTGCCGAACCTGGTCGGCCTGCATCTGGGGCCGAACGGGTTCTTGCAGGGCGCGGCGCTGACGATATTCCTGTGTTTCTGCTCGATCTGGTTTTCGTTATTACTGGGCTTTGTCACCGCGTTGGCCAGGCTGTCGAGCAGCGCCGTGGCATTTGGTATCGCCAGCTTCTACGCCTCGTTCTTTCGCGGCACGCCGCTGTTGATCCAGATCCTGTTGATCTATCTGGGGCTGCCGCAGTTGGGCGTGGTGCCAGGCGCAATCAGCGCCGGGATCATCGCGCTGTCGCTCAACTACGGGGCTTATCTCAGTGAGATTTTCCGTGCCGGCATCCTCGCTGTTGCCCCAGGTCAGCGCGAAGCGGCAGCCGCACTGGGCCTGAGGCCGGCCGCGACGTTCATCCATATCATCCTGCCGCAAGCCATGCGCACGATCATTCCGCCGACCACCAGCCAGTTCATTTCGATGCTCAAGGACTCGTCCCTGATTTCGGTCATGGGGGTTTGGGAAGTGATGTTTCTGGCGCAGTCGTACGGGCGTTCGTCCTACCGCTACATTGAAATGCTGACCACCGCAGCCGCCATCTATTGGCTGTTATCCATCGGTCTCGAACTGATCCAGCATCGCCTCGAACGCCATTACGGCAGAGGCTTCAAGCATCAGCGCTGAGCCACTCCGTTGAATGATTTCTTGCAGGAACCAAGATGTCCGATCCTAAACCTCTGCTTTTTGCACTCTATGAACAAGCCAGTGTCGGGTGCGGCGGTGCGCCGAGCCTCTGGACGCACCCGGCTGACGAACGCCTGGCGATCAACTCGCTGGGCTACTGGTCAAACCTGGCGCGGATTGCCGATCAGGCGCACCTCGATATGTTGTTCTTTGGTGATGTGCTGGGTTTCTACGATGTGTTCGGCGGCAATGCCGATGCGGCCATGAAATGGGCGGTGGAAGCACCGGCCAACGATCCGTTGATGATCATTCCGGCATTGGCGGCCGTGACGGAAAACCTGGCGTTTGGTGTCACGGTGACCACCAGTTATGAGCACCCGTTCACCCACGCCCGGCGCTTCAGCACGCTTGATCACCTCACCAATGGGCGAGTTGGCTGGAACATCGTCACCTCTTACCTGTCCAGTGCCGCCCGCAATTTCGGGCTGGAGCAAATGATCAAGCATGACGATCGCTATGAGCGCGCCGAGGAGTTTCTCGATGTGGTGTACAAACTCTGGGAAGGCAGTTGGGCCGATGACGCCGTGGTTGCCGACAAGGCCCGCCAGCTGTATGCCAGAGGCGAGCGGGTGCGACCGATCAATCACGAGGGGGCGCACTATCGCGTGGCCGGGCCGCACCTGACCGCTCCGTCCCCGCAGCGCACACCGTTGCTGATCCAGGCGGGCTGGTCGGGACGCGGTCGAGAATTCGCCGCCAAGCATGCGGAACTGATCTTCATCGCGAAATCCAACCCGCAGGACATCCGTCAGGGCCTGGAAGACATCTGGGCCAAGGCTCAGGCGCGAGGGCGTCAACGTGAAGACGTGAAATCGTTGACGGTATTGCGCATCGTCACGGCCAAAACCGAAATCGAAGCCCAGCGCAAATACGACGAGTTGCAAAGCAACTATCACTTGCAGGCACAACTGGTCAGTTACGCCGGCGACACCGGCATCGACATCAGCCGCTACGCCGACAGCGATGCACTCTCGACGCACACCGAAGGCCTGACCTCTTACGTGATGCGCCCCGATGGCAGTGGCAAGCCGCTGACGGCGGGTGATGTGAAAAAGCGCTTCGCCAGCGTTACCCGTGGCAGCGACCTGATTCTCGTCGGTACACCGCAGCAAGTCGCCGAGCGCATCGAAGAGCACGCGCGAATTTCCGGCACCAGCGGCTACATGCTCAACCCGTTGATCAGCCCAGGCAGCCTTGAGGACTTTGTCGAACTGGTTATTCCCGAATTGCAAAAGCGAGGGCTGTACCGGACTCAACCGCAAAGCGGCACTTTCCGTTCGCGGTTACGGGCAGATCACTCCAGCCACCTGCCAGCCTCGGCCTATGGGGCTTCGTTCCGCTTCGACAAGGCGCTTTACGGCTGATGGCAGGCGTTGCCGGCGAACACCAGCCACCATTGATATAAAACTGTTCAGACGTATGCGAATCCACGGGGTAGGTATTCGAAGATTGTGTTGTCATCCAACTAGCTCCTTAGAGGACTGATGGGGGCTGTTAACCGCAGGGACGGAGGGAGGTCAGAGCAACGCCGGGGCACCGGTATATGGGGTGCCCTGTGGTTTGAATAAGCTAGCAAAAGGGCTCAGTCGAAATATGCCGTTCTTGAAGTCGGCAAGGGATAATCTGCTGTATCTCAGGGGCTGACGTTGTGTCTGTGCGATCGAGCCTTTCAAATGCCGAACACCCCGACCATTCCTGCAAACGTTGGCAGCCTGATACGGTTTTTAAAATTGGATCTGAGCCTTTTATTCATTGGCTGGTGCTCTATAGAGTGCGCGTCCGACGCACTAGTGGACAGTGATCGGCCGCCACTATTTCTGGCTCTCTGAAGACCGGACGACCTCGAGAGTCTTCAGGAACCGCCATGAATACTCGTCCAGGCTTTCACCACAAGACACTCCCCGAATCGCAACGTGACATCCTCGGTATGATCGCGACCGATCATCATCTGGACGACATACTCTGCGCCATCTGCCAGATGCACGACGCACAGGCCCCCGAGACCTTCTGCTCGATATTGCTCACCGACGCCGAGGGCAAACGCTTGCTGAACGGCGCAGCGCCCAGCCTTCCGGTCGAATACAGTGACGCGATTCATGGAATGGCCATTGGCCCTCAGGAAGGCACCTGCGGCGCCGCAGCGTTCCGGCGCGAGCTTGTAATTACCGAAGACATCGCCTGTGACCCGAATTGGGAGCGTTTTCGCAGCCTGGCGCTGGGGCATAACCTGCGCTCCTGCTGGTCGGTGCCTTTGCTCTCCCATCAAGGAAGTGTGTTGGGTACATTCGCCCTGTACCAGAACCGTGCCCATGCCCCGGATGAGGCACAAGTTCAACGACTGTCGTGCGCAGCCCAACTGGCGGTCATTGCGATCCGCCATGAGCGTGATGGTCAACGTCTGGAGAAAAGCGAACAACAATTTCGTTCGTTGTTCACCTACAACCCCAACCCGGTGTTCGCCCTCGATCTGGCCGGCAACATCCAGAGTGTGAATCCGGCAGGCCTGAAGCTGAAACCGCATACGGCAACCGATTTCATCGGTCAGCACTTTTCCCATCTGGTACTCGAAGAGGACCTGGAACGGGTCAGTCAGCATTTTTCCGCTGCCCGCGCCGGAGAGCCTCAACGCTTCGAGGCGCGGGTTCTCGACGAGCGTGAAAAACTGTTGACCATGGACATCTCCAATCTGCCGATCATGGTCAACGGAGAGATCGTCGGGGTATTTGGCATTGCCCGGGACATCAGCGAGCAGAAACATTTCGAGCGCCAATTGAGCTTCAACGCCTGCCATGATCGTCTGACTGGCTTGCTTAACCGTGTTTCACTTGAAGAGCGGCTTGTTCTGGATTGTCACCTCAGTCGTCGGCACAAGCGTCGTCTGGCGGTGATGTGTATTGATCTGGATGGGTTCAAATCCATCAACGACTCGATCGGACACTTCTTCGGCGATCAGGTACTGATTGAAGTGGCGCAGCGAATGACTCAGCAGGTTCGTCCCGGTGATACCGTCGTACGCATGGGCGGTGACGAATTTATCGTGCTGCTGCCGGACCTGCTTCACGATGAGGACGTTGTTCCAATAGCCGAGCGATTGATGGCCAGCATTGCCAGACCCTACTGCATCCAGGGCATTGACCTGCACGTGAGTGCAAGTGTCGGCATCACCTTGAGCGATGGTCACCTCGAGCAGCCAATGCAACTGATCCAGCAGGCTGACATGGCCATGTACAAAGCCAAGCAGCAAGGGCGCAACAACTTTCAGTGGTACACCAGCGATCTCAATCAGCGCGTTTGCGAACACGCGAGCCTGCGCAATGACCTGCAAAAGGCTATCGAGACTCAGTCGTTGCAACTGCATTATCAACCGCAGGTAGACGCGCGCACGGGGCGGGTGGTCGGGATCGAAGCGTTGCTGCGCTGGGAGCATCCGGAAAAAGGATTTATTTCACCCGCGGTGTTTGTGCCGGTGGCAGAGGACAGTGGTCAGATCATCCCGCTGAGCCTTTGGGTACTCGATACGGCCTGTGCGCACCTGCGCGAGCTAGGCGAGCAGGGCATCACCGGTATCTCGATGGCCGTGAATATTTCGCCGATGCATTTTCAGCGTGGCCATTTCGTCCAGTGTGTCCAGGCTACCCTGGAGAAACATGGCCTGAGTGGTGAGCAACTGGAGCTGGAGATCACCGAATCGCTGCTGTTGCATAACGCTGAACAGGCGATCGACACGTTGTGCCGGCTTAAGGTGTTGGGTGTACGCATTGCGCTCGATGATTTCGGCACCGGTTTTTCCAGCCTCAGCTACCTCAAACGTTTGCCCATCGACAAGATCAAGATCGACCGCTCGTTCATCCAGGAAATCGCCACCGACCATCACGATGCAGCGATTACCCAAGGCATTATTTCCATGGCCCATCACCTCAGCCTTACGGTGGTCGCTGAAGGCGTGGAAACGGCGTCTCAGGTGGATTTCCTGAAGGGCAGTCGCTGCGATGTCTTTCAAGGTTATTACTTCGCCAAACCAATGCCCTATGCAGAAATCGAAGCGTTCCTGAGTCATCCCGTGTCGCATCCCTGACCGCCAATTCGGTCCAGTCCCAGACCTGAAAATCAGACGATAAGGCAAATTTTCAGACTCCAGCGCGGAACTCCCTCTCCCCAGGCAAGGCGCTCCCGGCGCCTTTCTCACACACTCGGCTCTAACGCTATCGCGCTGCACAACAACAAGAGCCGCGAAAAAATGACTAGTTTCCAATCTGCTACCGAAAGCCAGACCGGCCACATCGGAGCCCGCCAGCCCCGTGTCGAGGACGCCGCATTGTTGCGCGGCCTCGGTTGCTATGCCGACGACGCGGCGATCCCTCCGGGTACGCTACATGCGGCGATCATCCGTTCACCCCACGCTCATGCGCGGATCATCTCGGTGGACTTTTCCAGTGCGCTGCAGATGAAAGGCGTGCACGGCGTGATGGTCGGCGAAGACGTAAAACGCTGGGCGCTGCCGTTTCCGGTGGGTGTGCGTCAGCCGATGGAGCACTGGTGCGTCGCTGTGGACAAGGTGCGTTACGTCGGAGAGCCAGTGGCCGTGGTGATCGCGGAGAGCCGCTACCTGGCCGAGGACGCCATCGAAGGTGTGCGTGTTGAATACGAACCGCTGCCCCCGATCATCGATCCCGAACTGGCCACCGCCGAACAGGCGCCGATCCTGCACGAAGCGGTCGGCAGCAACGTGGTTAACGAGCGGCGCTTTCGGTATGGCGAGCCGGAGCAGGCCTTCGAGCAGGCGCCGCACAAGGTTTCGCTCAAAGTGAAGTTTCCGCGCAGTTCCTGCACACCCATTGAATGCTATGTGGTGCTGGCTCAGTACGAGCGCGCCACCGGCATTTATGACGTGCTGGCCAACTTCCAGGGCCCCTATGCGTTGCACACGGTTATGGCCCGGGCGCTGAATGTGCCCGGCAACCGCTTGCGTTTGCGCACACCGAAAGATTCCGGCGGCAGCTTTGGCATCAAGCAAGGGGTTTTCCCTTACGTGGTGATGATGGGGCTGGCGTCACGCAAGGTCGGAGCACCGGTGAAGTGGGTCGAGGACCGTCTGGAACATCTTCAGGGGGCTTCTTCGGCGACCAATCGGGTGACCGAAATTGAAGCGGCGGTAGAAGCCGATGGCCGCATCACTGCTTTACATTATGACCAGATCGACGATTGTGGTGCCTACCTGAGAGCGCCTGAACCGGCGACTTTCTACCGCATGCACGGCAACCTGACAGGCGCCTACGCGATCCGTAATTTGCAAGTGCGCAACCGAGTGGTGCTGACCAACAAAACCCCTTCCGGCCTGAACCGTGGTTTCGGTGGCCCACAGGTGTATTTCGCCCTTGAACGGTTGCTGCAACACATCGCCGTGCAGTTGAAGCTTGATCCGTTAGATGTGATCCGCCGCAACCTGGTGCCGGCCGATGCCTTCCCTTATCGCGCAGCCGCCGGAGCCTTGCTCGACTCCGGCAATTACCAGGCAGGCATTGCCTTGGCGGCGGCTGAGGGTGGTCTCGACGAGTTGCTCAAACGTCGTGATCAGGCGCGTGCCGAAGGCCGAATCTATGGCATTGGTTATGCCGCCGTCATCGAACCATCGATTTCCAACATGGGATACATCACCACCGCGATGACACCCGAAGAGCGGCGCAAGGCCGGTCCGAAAAACGGCGCTGTCGCCACCGCCACCATCAACGTTGGCCCGTTGGGTGACGTCAGTGTGCACGTCTCTTCGGCACCGCAAGGGCAGGGTCATCAAACCACTGTGGCTCAGGTGGTCGCCGAAGTGCTTGGGGTTGCATTGGAATCAATCGTGGTCAATGTCGAACTGGATACCCAGAAGGACGCCTGGTCGATTGCCTCGGGCAACTATTCCAGCCGCTTCGCCGGTGCTGTGGCCGGTGCCGTCTACAAGGCGGCACTGAAAATCCGTGATCGCCTTGCCGCGATTGCCGCCGAGCAATTGCAGGCCAGTCCAGAAGATATTCGTTTCGCGGGCGGCAAAATTTTTGTCGTCAATGGCGGGGCGGTGGCGCCATTCCATCGGATTGCCGGTGCGACCCACTGGTCGCCGGGCCTGCTGCCGGAAGGTGAAAGTGGCGGCCTGCGCGAAACCGCCTTCTGGAGCCCGCCGCAATTGGTCGCACCGGACGACCAGGATCAGGTCAATAGCTCGCTGTGCTACGGCTTTGTCTTCGACATCTGTGGTCTGGAAATCGACCGCATGACCGGCGAGATCCACATCGATCGCTACGTCACCTGCCATGACGCCGGCCGCCTGCTCAACCCGGCACTGGTCGATGGCCAGATTCGTGGTGGCTTCACCCAAGGCCTCGGTGCGGCGCTGATGGAAGAATTCGCCTATGGCGAGGACGGCAGCTTCCTCTCCGGGACCTTCGCCGATTATCTGGTGCCGACCGCACCGGAAGTGATCGAACCGATGATCCTGCACATGGAAACGCCATCGCCATTCACTCCATTGGGCGCCAAGGGTGTGGGCGAGGGCAACAACATGAGCACGCCGGTGTGCATCGCCAACGCGGTGGCCGACGCCCTGGGTCGCTCGGACATCCGCCTGCCACTGACGCCATCGAAAGTACGCACGCTCATCGGCATCGATGAGCCGCCACGGCCTGCCGGTATGGAGGCCGATGACAACCTCGACGCAGCAGCGGCCGGTGGGCCGGCATTGCGGGCCAACGACTCGGTGGTGATTCCGGCTTCGCCGCAACAGGTCTTCGACACCTTGCTCGACCCGCAGACGCTGGCGGCGATCATTCCCGGTTGTCACGACCTCGTGCTTGAAGGTGAAAACCGTTACCGCGCAGACGTCACCGTCGGCGTCGGCATGATCCGTGCGCGCTTCGAGGCCAAGGTTGCCCTGAGTGATCTGGACCCTCCGCATTCGTTGCGTCTGTCCGGTTCCGGCAGCAGTTCGATGGGCTCTGCTCAAGGCCAGGCCAAGGTTCGTTTCGTCGAACTGGAAAATGGCCACACACGTCTGGAATACCAATACCAGGTGGCGGTCAGCGGCAAAGTCGCCGCGGTCGGCGGCCGTATGTTGCAAGGGGCCTCGAAAGTGATCATCGGACAAATCTTTACTCGCCTGTCGCAACGGGTCAGCGGCCAAGCCATCTCCACCGGCTGGTGGGCGCGTTTGCGAGCCTCGCTTGGCGCGCTGTTTGGCAAGGGAGGTGCGCAATGAAACCAGCAGCTTTCGATTACGTTCGGGCTGACACCCGTCGTCAGGTGGTTGAGTTGCTCGCCGAGTACGGCCAGGAAGCTCGCATCATCGCCGGTGGCCAATCGCTGATGGCGGTGCTGAACATGCGCCTGGCTCAACCCAAGTTACTGATCGATATCAATCATGTGGCTGAACTGGCCTATATCGAACTGCGCAAGGATTGCCTGGCGGTAGGAGCCGGGGTACGACAGGCGCAGTTGCTGGCGCGTTCGACCCTGATGGACGAGGTGCCCTTGCTGGCACTGGCAATGCCATGGATCGGTCACTTCCAGACGCGTAATCGCGGCACGGTCTGCGGTTCGGTGGCTCATGCCGACCCGAGCGCCGAATTGCCGCTGTGCCTGGTGACGCTGGGCGGCGAGATCGTTCTCGAGTCGAAAAAAGGCAAGCGCGTCGTCAAGGCTGCGGATTTCTTTCAAGGCATTCTCACCACCGACAAGCGTGCAGACGAACTGGTCGTCGAGGTGCGTTTTCCGCTCAAGCGTGAAGGCATCACCTATCGCTTCCGCGAAATCGCCATGCGCCACGGCGACTTTGCAATTGTCTCCCTGGCTGCGGCCATCGGCGCGGACCAGGTTGAACTCGGCATCGGCGGGGTCGCTGACCGTCCGCAAAGTCGCAGTCTGCCTCGTGGTGCAGGGCTGCCGGACGCGCTCAATCAAACCGCCTGGTCGCTCGATGCACAAGACGACGTTCAGGCCAGCGCTGCCTATCGCCGCCAACTGATTCGCGAACTGGGTCATCAGCTGATCGAAGGAGTCTGAACATGCGTGTAACTGCCGACCAAACCTTTCCGATTCGCCTGGAACTCAATGGCCGTTCCCGTGAAGCCCTGGCCGAACCGCGGACCCAACTCTGCGACTTCCTGCGCCACGACCTCGGTGCCACCGGTGTCCATGTCGGATGCGAACACGGTGTCTGCGGTGCCTGCACGGTGCTGGTGGACGGAGTCGCCATGCGTTCCTGCCTGATGCTCGCGGTGCAGGGGCACGAGCGGCGTATCGAGACTGTCGAGTCGCTGGCTGACGACGACACACTGAGCGATCTGCAACAAGCCTTTCGCCGTCATCACGCCTTGCAGTGCGGCTTTTGCACAGCGGGCATTCTCATGTCCTGCGTGGATTTCCTGGAACGGGTACCCAACCCGGACGAGACCCAGGTACGCGACATGCTTTCCGGGCATCTATGTCGCTGCACGGGCTACACCGGCATCGTCCAGGCCGTGCTCGAAGTCGCTGCCCAGCGCCAAACGAACGAAGGGGTATAACAATAATGTTCGATCTCGGACGCAGTTTCCTCGCAGCCGTTGAACGCCGGCCGCACGCTGTGGCGGTCAGTGACGGTGCGTTGAAGAAAACTTATGAAGACTGGTTCGTCGATATCCAGAGTGCCGCTCGGGGCTTGCAACGCCTTGGACTGCAACGCGGTGATCGACTGCTGGTTGTGATGCAGAACCGCTGGCAGATGGCGACCCTGCATTGGGCCTGTCAATTTGCGGGCATCGTCATGACCCCGTTGAACTGGCGTTCGACTGCCGCTGAGCTGGGTTACTGCATCGAAGATGCGCAAATCCGTGCAGTGGCTTACGACGACGCTACAGTGACCGCCGTGGCGGGTTGCAGCGCCGCCACGAGGCTGCCACGGATCGCCACCGGACTCTGTGCCGCCAACACCGACCTGAGTTTCGAGGAACTGTGTTCGCAGAGCCCCTCCGGCATCATTCTGGAGGCCGACGCCGACGACTTTTCACTGCTGTTGTACACCTCCGGAACCACCAGCAAGCCTAAGGGCGTGCCCCGTCGGCACCGTTGCGAACGCGCCGCCGCGGTTGCCCACGTAGCGCAAAACCTTTATCGCCAGGGCGAGTGCACGCTGGGTGTCATGCCGCTTTACCACACCATGGGCGTGCGTTCGTTGCTGTCCATGGCGCTGATCGACGGACATTTTGTCTGCGTGCCGAAGTTCGATGTGGAAGCCACGCTGCAGGCCATCGAGCGGGAAAAGGTCAGCAACCTGTACCTGGTGCCGACGCTCTACCACATGCTCATCGAACACCCGGCCTTTGCCCGCGAGCGAGTCGCCAGTGTGGAGAAAATCGGCTTTGCCGGTGCGCCGATGAGCGACGGTTTGATGCGTCGCGTCGAGCAGGCGTTCCAGCCGCAATTGTTCGTCAATCATTACGGCAGCTCGGAGATCTACACCTTCACCATCGACCAGCAAGCCAGCCGCAAACCCGGTTCGTCAGGGCGCAGTGCAATGAACCAGCGCGTGCGCGTGGTACCGATCGATGCTGAAACGGCGGACGTGCAGGTCAACCCGTTGGAGGAGGGCCAGATCATCGCCGACCTGGCGAGTGACGAGGCGTTCGAAGGCTACCTGAACCGCCCCGAAGCGACCGCCAAGGCGTTGCGTGACGGATGGTATTTCACCGGTGACATCGGCTACTTCGACCTGGAGGGCGATCTGTTCGTCACGGGCCGTGTCGATGACTTGATCATCACCGGCGGCGAAAACGTCAGCCCGGCAGAAATCGAAAACATGCTTTCCCTGCACCCGGCCGTGGAAGAAGTGGTGGTGGTCGGTCTGCCCGACGAGCAGTGGGGCAAGATCATTGCTGCGTTTATCAAGCTGCGCGCCGAGGTCTCGGAAGGCGACCTCGATGCCCATTGCATCGCTTCGGGCCTGGCCAAGTTCAAGCGGCCACGGCGGTACCAGTTCATCGATCAGATTCCCAAATCTCCAGTGGGCAAGGTGCTGCGGCGCGTGCTGCTGGCCGAATTTCAGGAACAGGCTTTGAAGGCCATCAGCTAATCATCCAGAGGACACTCTCATGCAACAACAAGCGATCCAGCAATTTCTCGACACTCAGTTCGATGGCTTCCAGGTTGAAGTCGATGTGTCCCGCGAGCGCGCCGACATCATCCTCAACCGCGCGCCGTTGAACGTCATTTCCATGGGGCAGCGTGATGAACTGCGCCAGGTCTTCGAAGCCCTCGATGCACACAAAGGCGTGCGCGTCATCGTGCTGCGCTCGGTGGGTGAACACTTCTCCAGCGGTGGCGACATCAAGGGCTTCCTCGAAGCCTCGCCAGAGCACGTTTCGAAGCTGGCCTGGAACGTTGCGGCACCGGCACGTTGCGAAAAACCGGTGATCGTTGCCAACCGTGGCTACACCTTCGGCGTCGGTTTCGAGCTGTCCCTGGCCTGCGATTTCCGCATTGCTTCGCAAACCACTCGCTACGCCTTGCCTGAGCAGAACCTGGGTCAGATCCCGGGCTCGGGTGGCTCCGCGCGCCTGCAGAAAATCATCGGCATCACTCGCACCAAGCACATGGTGATGCGCGCCAAGCGCATCACCGGCGACCAGGCCTACGCCTGGGGTATCGCGACCGAGGTCGTGCCGGACACCGAACTGGAAAGCACCGTCGATGCACTGGTCGATGAACTGCGGCGCTTCTCGCCGCTGGCTCAGCGCACGGCGAAAAAATTGATCAACGACAACGAAGATGCGCCGCTGACCGTCGCGATCGAGATGGAAGGTCACTGCTACAGCCGTCTGCGTAGCTCCAAGGACTTCAAGGAAGGCGTCGAGGCGTTCCACAGCAAGCGTGCGGCCGTGTTTATCGGCGAGTAAATCGTACCGGCGAGCAGGCCCGGGAGTATGTTGGTAACGGCGTACACCTTACGGAGCAGGGCCTGCCGCCCCTTTTGATTCACCGCTTGTGTGAGGCAACCATGACCACGACAACAACAATAACTGCATCACCCACCAGCGCCACTACCGATACACCGCAGATTCCACCGGGCAAGGCTTTGCTGGCGGCATTTGCCTCGACGTTTGGTTGGGCGCTGGATTTGTTTGACCTGTTCATTCTGCTCTACGTGGCGCCGATCATCGGCCGCCTGTTCTTCCCCTCGGACACCCCGACACTGTCGCTGGCCGCCGTGTATGCCTCGTTCGCCGTGGCCTTGCTGGTACGTCCGCTGGGCTCGGCGATCTTCGGCGCGTATGCCGACAAACACGGTCGCAAGCGTGCGCTGATGGTATCGATGGTCGGCGTCGGTATTTCCACGGCACTGTTTGGTGCGTTGCCGACCATTCACCAAGTCGGCATATTGGCCCCGATACTGTTCCTGTTATTACGTGTAATTCAGGGCATTTTCGTGGGCGGCATCGTTGCCTCCACTCACACCATCGGCACCGAATCCATCTCGCCGCGCTATCGCGGCTTGATGTCCGGGTTGATCGGTGGCGCCGGTGCCGGCATGGGCGCGCTGTTGGCGTCATTCACTTATCTGGTGTTGTCGGAGATCTTTCCCGGGGAGGAATTTGACGTCTGGGGCTGGCGCTTCATGTTCTTCTGCGGCCTGCTCAGCACATTTTTCGGACTGGTGATGTTCCGTTACCTGGATGAAAGTCCGGTCTGGCGGCAACTGCAACAAGCCCGCAAAACCAAGGGGCCGGCGGTAGTGGTCGTGTCGCCACTCAAGCGTCTGTTCGGTCGCGAGTACCGCGCCGTGATGCTGGTCAATCTGCTGATTACATTCGGCGGCGGTGCCACGTATTACCTGGCCTGCGGGTATCTGCCGACATTGCTCAATGTGGTCGCCAAAGTGCCTCATACGCAGACTTCGCAGCTGCTCATGTATGGGTCGGTGGCAACCATTGTCGGAGCACTGGCCTTCGGTTACCTGAGTGACCTGATCGGTCGCAAGAAGACCTTCATGCTGCTGGGTGTGATCAACCTGGTGGGCCTGCCCATGATGTTCCTTGGGGTCGCCGACCCGGGTTCGCTGACCCGCACTGCGCTGTATTGCGTGGGGATAGGTTTCATGGGCGGGGCGATCATCGCGCCGATTCTGATCTTCCTTAACGAACGCTTTGCCACCGAGCTGCGAGCCAGCGGCACCGGGTTGTCCTGGAACATCGGTTTCGCCCTCGGCGGAACCATGCCGACCTTTGTTTCCCTGGTCAGCAGTAGCCCGGCGGAGATCCCCATGGTACTGGCGATTTTCGCTGCCGGTCTGTCGGTGATCTACCTGATCGGCAGCGTGGTGATTCCAGAAACCCAAGGCAATTTCAAATAAAGGCGGGAAGGTGCTCCAGGAATTCGCAGATCAGTTGCAAGGTCCGCTCGGGAGCTTCGGTTTGGGGAAAGTGCCGACAGTCATCCAGCAACACACAGCGACACGGTCCAGGGACCTGTCGCTGGATGACTGCCAGTTGCTCGGGCGTGGCGTAGTGGTCTTCGCGACCCTGAATGACCAGCAGCGGCTTTTCTATATTCGCCAACTGCGCTTCGAGATTGTCCAGGGAAAAGTCCGGGTGCAACCAACTGTCGCTCCAGCCGTGAAAAGCGCCGTCGACATTGGTCCCGTGGTGGCGTGCCAGGCGCTCGCGCAATTCGCCCTGATGCCACACCTCGGTGGTATGGCGAATGCCATCGAGGCTCTCGGCCTCGACAATCACATGAGGCGCCAGTGCAATGCTGCCCAACACGCGTGGATCGTTGGCGGCGGCATAGGCAAGGACGATGGATGCGCCGTCACTGTGACCGAGCAATACCACTTGCGGCAGTTGCAAGGCATCGAGCAATCGCCGCAGTTCACGAGGGCCGTCGGTGCTCAGGTAGTCCAGCGGACGCGGCAGGGTTACCGGGCTCGATTGCCCATAACCCTGACGGCTGAAAGTGACCACACCGCAACCGCTGGCCTGGGCCAGGCGCTGGGGGAAGTCTTTCCATTGGTCGCTGCTGCCGAGGCCTTCGTGCAGCAGCACAAGCGTCGGTCGCGAAGGCTCAGCCGCAGGGATTTGGCGATATTCCAGGCGCAGCGACCCAAGTTGCAAAAACTGTTGTGGCGACATGTTGAATCAACAATTGAACAAGATTGCTCGCAGGTTACCGTAAACGTAACCCCGCATGCAGCACCACGCTTTTGCTTGAGGTATTGAAAACATGCGTCATCTCGATGTTCAGGTGATCGACCAGGCACTGCAATGGGCTCGCGCCGGGCAGGCCCAATGGCTGTGCACAGTGCTCTCCACCTATGGCTCGGCGCCGCGTGCGCCGGGTGCGATGCTGGTGACCAATGGCGCGGGCGAACACGTCGGCTCGCTGTCGGGTGGCTGCGTCGAAGAGGAGTTTCTCGAAAGCCTGACGTGCGGTGAATTACGCGAACCGGCGCAGATCGTCAGTTATGGCGACAGCGTCGAGCAACGCCACCGTCTGCGTTTGCCCTGTGGTGGTGTGCTGATCGTGCTGGTCGAACACCGCGATGCCAGCCTTGAATGGATCGCACACCTGGAGAGTCTGCAAGCGGCGTTACTCGGTCAGCGACGTCTGCAGCGTCATATCGAGCTGAGCAGCGGTGCCTTGCGCCTGGACCCGGACGCCGGACACGGCAGCGAACGGGTGCAAGTCGACGACGAAAGGGTGCGCATCAGCGTCGGCCCGGCGTTACGACTGATTCTGGCCGGGCTCTCGCCGGTCGCTGAAGTTTGCGCCAGTTTCGCCCGAGCCATCGGATGCGAAGTCATCGCCTGCGACCCCCGGGAAGAGATGCTGCATGTACATCTCGAAGGCGTGGAGATGCAACGTGTGCTGCCTTCGATGTTCATTGCCGCCGGAGGCTGCCACGCGGCGACCGCGGTGGTGGCGCTGACCCACGATCCGCGAATCGATGATCTGGCGCTTATGGAAGCGGTCCACACCCCGGCGTTTTACATCGGCGCCATGGGCTCTCAGGCAACCTCGGCCAAACGCGCCGAGCGGCTGAAGCGCATCGGTGGTCTGACGGATGAACAGATCGCCCGTTTACACATGCCCATCGGCCTCGATCTGGGCAGCAAGGCCCCGGCGGAAATCGCTCTAGCGGTGGTGGCCGATATCCTGCGTGTTTATCACGGCAAAGAACGCCATGCCTTGTAGGCGGTTTTTCCGACGAACGTGGGGGCTGCGAAAGTCGAGGTAGACGCTCGGTCAGTCGCGCGCGATAGTGGTCAGCCAAGTGTTGCTGAACCATGGACCGATCGACGGGCTTGAGTAATAGATAAACGCCCCGATGATAGGCATTGAGGCCGATAACAATATCGCTTCAAGCGAGCGGAGGAATCTGATGTCGATTGCCCAACGGGTTTTCCACGGCAGGTTTGGCCGGGTCGCCTTGCTGAATATGGATCATTCGCTGGTCACCCATACCCATTCCGAATGCCATGTGCTGGTCAAAGTGTCCGGCGAGGACACTTACTTCAACGTTAACGGTCGGCGGGTTCCGCTCAGTGATCGCACTGCGGTGCTGGTCAACGCCTGGGAGCCGCATTTCTATGATCCGCAACCGGGCGCCGGTGCCACCCTTATCCTGGCGCTTTACATCGAGCCCGCCTGGCTGGCCACTGCCCAGCAGTCGCTGGCGCTCAGCGGTCGGCCGGACTTTTTCGCCCAATCATGCATCGAGCTGTCGAGTCGAAATCGCACCCTGGCCGACATCCTGGTCGCCGAAGCGCATGGTTGTGGGATCGTACCGAAAGAGCGCTTGGAGTTCATGCTGTTCGACTTCCTGATCGAACTGATCGAGGCCTTTTCCAGCTGGCGGCATTTGTCTCTACTGGGTGCGCCCAACACAGGTGAGTTCCGGGACGCGCGCGTGCGCCGTGGCACGGCCTGGTTGCTTGAACACCTCGATGATCCGAACCCGATCGACAACGCCGCGCGGGCCTGTGGTCTGTCTCGGGCACACTTCTTTGCGCTGTTCAAGAAAGACACCGGCATGACGCCGACCCTGTTGCTTAACGACGCGCGCATGCGCCGCGCTTTTGCCTGGCTTGAGCGTGAGCGCAGTGGAACGCTGGGTCTTTTGTCGGAGAACCTCGGGTTCTCCGAGCAAGGTCATTTCACACGGTTTTTCCGTCAGCACATCGGAGCTTCGCCCAGCCAGTATCGGCGTGTAGTGGATAGTTACGCGGCGATTTGAACCGAGAGGAGGGCGGGGGGATTGGGCAATACTCCCGTCAATGAAGTTAGTCTTTTATTTTGAAGCTGGCGACTTTTATAGGCTGCGAAAATTGTAAGGTCTATTAATTATCCAGAAAGTCATAAATCTCTTTCATGCGTTCTTCTCGCATCAACTCAAGTTCTTCCTTGGTTTCGACTCCAGCGCAGAAAACTGACCACTCAACCACGTATAAAGCTGAGAAACCGCAGGGCTGATCTGCTTGCGATGTGGGCACACCAGGCTCAATGGAGAAGCTTCCCCGGGGTAATCCGGCAGCAGCACAAGCAGGCGCCCAGCGGCGATATCGGCACTGACATCCAGCCACGATTTGTTGGCGATACCTTCACCCTCCAATGACCAGCGCCGCACGACATCGGCGTCATCGCTGAACAGTGGCCCCGAAACCTGCACGGTTTGCCCGCCCAGGTTCCACTTGTCGTAGACCCGGCCATTTTGCAGATAGAGCAGGCAGTGATGCTTGCTCAAGTCATCCGGCGTTTGGGGAGAACCGTAGCGTTGCACATACTCCGGCGAGGCAACCAGCACCCGCTGGTTCCACGGTGCAAGCGGCAGTGCCACGTAGTTGGCGTCTTCGTTCGGGCCGTATCGAATCGCCACGTCCACCGGGTCGCGAAACAGATTGGCCATCTGGTCCGACAGGAAAAAACGCAACGTCAGTTCTGGATGCTGACGGCGGAACAGCGTCAACCACGGCAGCAGTATGTTGCGCCCCAGATCGGACGGCGCTGTCACTTGCAGTACGCCCCGCAGCGTGGCGTTCTCACCACGCAGGTTTTCCTTGCCTTGCCTCAGGGTCTCAAGCACTGCGTGGGCAGTGGGCAGATATTGCTCGCCCTCGGCAGTCAATCGCAGGCTGCGAGTGGTGCGGGCGAACAGGCGCACATCCAGCTCGCGTTCCAGACGTTTGATGGCGGCGGCGACCTGACCAGGCAGTAGATCAGCCTCCAGCGCCGCTGCGGTGAAACTGCCCAGCGCGGCGCTGCGGATGTATAAACCAAGATCATCGATGCGGATCATTTTCACTCCTGCAGTGAAAGTGTTGGCGCATTTTGCTTGTTTTTCTTTGTTCTTGGGAAGTCGAAGATGGCTGCAAACGAGTGCATCACCCTTCAGACAGCGAGTGTCCATGAAAGCCATCACCTTTACCCAGCACGCCTTGCCCATCGACCATCCACAAGCGTTGATCGACATCAGTCTCTCGGTGCCCAAACCTGGCCCACGGGACCTTCTGGTCGAAGTTCGCGCGGTGTCAGTGAATCCCGTCGATACGAAGGTGCGCGCCGGAACTTTCACAAAAGAGCCGAAAATCCTTGGCTGGGATGCCACAGGCATTGTCCGTGAGGTCGGCTCTGAAGTGACGTTGTTTCAGCCGGGCGATGAAGTGTTCTATGCCGGCTCGATTGCCCGCACCGGCAGCTACAGCGAATTCCATTTGGTCGATGAACGGATCGTCGGGCACAAGCCTCGTACATTGAGTGCAGCCGATGCGGCCGCGTTGCCGTTGACCTCGATCACTGCCTGGGAATTGTTGTTTGACCGGCTCGGTGTCGCCGAGGGTGCAGGGGAGGGCAAGTACCTGTTGATCACTGGAGCGGCTGGGGGCGTCGGATCGATGCTGGTGCAGCTGGCCCGACAGTTGACCCGTCTTACCGTCATCGGAACTGCCTCACGCCAGGAAACCGCTGATTGGGTGCGGCAGTTGGGCGCGCATCACGTGATCGATCACAGCCAACCACTGCTCGCACAGTTGCAAGCGCTCGACGTGCCGGAGATCGACTATGTCGCCAGCCTGACTCACACCGAACAGCACTTTGCACAACTGATCGACGTGCTCAAGCCGCAAGGGCGTCTGGGTGTGATAGACGATCCAGACAGCCTCGACGTGATGCCGCTCAAGCGCAAGTCGCTGTCGTTGCATTGGGAGCTGATGTTCACCCGCTCGCTGTACGAAACCCCGGACATGATCAATCAGCATCATCTGCTCAATCGGGTCAGCGCTCTTATTGACCAAGGCGTTCTGCAAACCACCGTGGGCGAGCACTTTGGTGCGATCAATGCGGCAAACATGCGTCGTGCCCATGCGCTGGTCGAAAGCGGCAAAGCCCGGGGCAAGATCGTTCTCGAAGGGTTCTGATTTCACTCATCGGGTGAGGTTGCGCGTATTTCGATGCGTTGGTTTCAGCGTTTCACCGCCACGACAGATGACCTGCTCGAAGAGCCGTTGCAACTGATATTCCTTGAGCAGGTATCGGCCTGATGACCCAACCTGTTGAACCGCATCACCTCGGCCGGCGTATCAATTCGCTTCAGGAGGCGGCTTGACTCCGAATTGCGGAACGATGTGAGTGCCCAGTTCCTCAATGACGTCCGCAGCAGGGCGCTTTCCGTATTTGAGATTGAGGATAACGTGGTCCACTCCGATTTCCTCAAGCGACTCAAGCAAAAACCGGAGATGGTAGCGTCCAAGTTTGAACCCCAAATGAATACGAGTGGGCGGCGTGGACGGGTTCTCATCGAGGTCGATGTAAAGCGACTGAGTGAAGGGCTTATAGACGGGGCCACATTGCTTCATGACCTCCTGCCGCCAATCTTCCACGATCATTCGCTGCATGTTCGGAATGCGTGGATAGTTGATCCATCCGACGCTTTCGCGCGCGATCCAATCCAGTGACTGGCGGCTATTGCCGGTCACGAACATTGGAATGACTTGGGTTGTGGGTTTCGGAATGAGGTCTGCGCCCCGCATCTCTCCACCGCTCCAGCGAATGGGCTCAAAGCTGGTGCTGTGGGCTCTGCGAATCACCTCGTAGTGCTCCCGAAAGATTTCTCCGCGCCTTTCGGGATCGACGCCAAAAGCAGAAAACTCCACTGGGCGATCGCCGGAAGCTACCCCCAGTATCAAGCGACCTGCGCTCAACTGATCAACGCTAGCTGATGCCTTGGCCGTGTGCAGAGGATGGTGTACAGGGATGGCAATGGATGCGGTGCCAAGCGCTATCTCCGACGTATGAGCAGCCATGTAGCCCAGGTAAACCCAAGGGTCGAACAGTTGGCCAACATCGCCGAAGCCAGGGTCCCGAAGAGGCACGTCGCGAAACCAGAGTGCGCAGAAGCCCAGGGCCTCCGCTCGTTTGGCCAATTCGACCTGGTTGAGCATGCTCGGAGTGTCCCCATCGAAGGCCTCCAAAGGAAAGAACAATCCAAGGCTCAAATGCCCCTGAGTGAAGGTTCGGCTGAACCCTCGGTGCTGCTGATAAGGAATCGTACTCGGCCGATACATACTCATCTTCCTCAATGGGAGAAACGTGAACAGCGCCCCTGTTTAAGAGGTGCTGAGGCATCGGTCGCTTGGGAACGACAGGTGGGGTAATGGTGTAGTCTTCGCCCGTTGCGCCGTACATGCTGGTCGGGTCGACCGGAGTGAGGGGCCAGTTGCTGGCAATACGCGCGGGCAGGTCCGGATTGGCATTGAGCGGACGGTCAAAATAAATCAGATCGTTCCAACCCGATACATCGCCTGAGCAAAAGCATGGGGACCATCCAACAAGCGTAGGCGGCATTGCGGGGAACCGCCATGTTCGTCGTCCGTCTCGGTACCTGTCGCAGATGATTACACCGCAGTCTGGGCCTTGGGCGTCGTGATCGGCGCGCCGCGGGTTGCTATTGAGGACAGTCGTCAGGTCAGCCCGCTGAGCCTTTAGATACTCGACCGACAATTGTGTCCGGCCCCAGTCCTGAAATTCAGACGATAAGATAAATTTTCAGACCCCAACGCAGAACTCCATTTCCCCAGGCAAGGCACTCCCTGCGCCTTTCTCACACAATCGGCTCTAACGCTATCGCGCTGCATAACAGAAACAGGTGCGATGAGCGACTTTGGAACTTGCATTAACGATATTAGCTTGATGCAGGAGGGGCTAGGCATCGTCGATTTCTCGTCTTTAGCAGGATATTAAGAATAATAAAAACGCGCACCTGGAAAATTTTGCGTTGCTTCTATTACTTCAAAATAACAAATGGAGCGCTATATAAATGAGTGGAAAAACAATAACTGCAAGTTCGGTGTTTCTTAGTATCACCCTGAGTATCCAGGCGCATGCTGACTTCCTGAGTGATAGCAAAGCCACCTTGGGAATGAGAAATTTCTACTTCAATAACGACAACCGCGATGGCGTTGCCGCCCCTTCTAAAACCGAAGAATGGGCGCAGGGTTTCATGCTGGACTTCAAATCGGGCTATACCGACGGCATGGATGGCTTTGGTGTCGATGGCCTGGGGTTGCTGGGGGTTAACCTGGACAGCGGCAAAGGACGGCATGTCGGCAGCAGCATGATGCCTTCTGACAGTGACAACCGTGCCGTCGACGAGTGGAGCAGGCTGGGGCTGACCGGAAAAGTCAAAATGTCGAAAACTGAACTTCGCTACGGCACCTTGATTCCGAAACTCCCCATTCTGGTCGCCAACGATGGGCGCGTGCTTCCGCAAACCTTCGAGGGCGTTCAAATCACCTCGAGCGAGCTCAATCGCCTGACCTTGACTGGAGGTCGGATTGAACATGCAACAGGACGTGGTTCGAGCGATCAGACGGGGCTGGCCGTTACTGGTGGTACGCGTGAAAGCAATCAGTTTGACTTCGCCGGGGGCGATTGGAAAGTCACCAAGGATCTGACAGCTCAGTACTACTACGCCGGCCTCGATAACTACTATACGCAGCATTTTTTGGGATTGATTCACACCCTTGCCATCTCGGACAATCAGTCCCTCAAAACCGACCTGCGCTACTTCAAAACTGACTCGTCAGGTGCAAATAGCTCCGGTACGTCAGGCTACAGAATGAGTGGCTACACCAAAAACGGTGATGGAGAAATCGATAACCGTACCTGGAGTGCGGCGTTGATTTACACACTGGGTGGCCACGCAATTACTGCGGGGTACCAAAGTGTGTCGGATGGCAGCAACTTCACTCAACTCAGTCAAGGTAGCCTGCCAAACAAGGGCGCCGGTGGAGCAAGTCTGTATCTGTATACAGACCGCTTTATCCAAACTTTCACCCGCGCAGGCGAGCGCACAGCTTTCGGTCAGTATGTTTACGACTTCGCCGCTCTGGGCGTCCCTGGCCTAAAAGGCTCGGTCATGTACCTCTCTGGCGATAACATTAAAACGACGTCAGGCGCCAACCAAAAGGAATGGGAAAGAGACATTAGCCTGGACTACGTCCTGCAGTCGGGAGCGCTAAAAGGCGTCGGGTTCGGCTGGCGTAACGGCAAGTCCAACAGCGAAGCATCTCGTAACGTAGATCAGAATCGTATTTTTGTGACCTATAGCATTCCGCTTCTCTAGATAGCGGTGCGGGAAGTTTAGGGATATCGGATGCTCATGATCGGCGCAGACCTGCAGTGCGACAAGTCAGTCATGGTCAAGCTGGTCGTCGATGCCGAGGTTAGAGAGGTCCTTTTCTACCGGTCGGGTGCCATGCACCTCGGGCTGCATTTGATAGTGTCCGTTCGAAGGCATACGATCGAGATTGAAGGTGTCTACATGCAAGTTACAGCGCCACCACGGTGACACTAAGCCGGATGCGCTCAGCAGACCGGGAGGTGTTACTTGAAGTGCACAACTGATATGCCCGCCAGCGTCATCACAAAACTCACCTACCTGGTCAAGCACGATGCGAAGCCCTATGTGCATACCGAGGCTCTGACCGGTGACAGTGAACCGCACTACTTTGCTGAGCAGGAGGAGCGCGAGGTCACGATACACAACGGTCGTCCGTTGGCAGACAGCCTTTCCCTGGACAAGCAGGGGTTTGAACTCCATCGGCGGGCTACGGTGGTCGACGATCTCTACGACGATACCTCAGTGGAAAGCGTCTACTTTGACGAGGTCAAGGCCTTGATCAAGGAGTTGACGGGCGCGAGCCGGGTCGTCATCTTCGACCACACCAGGCGCAGCGACGCCGAGCGGCGGGATATTCGCGGGCCAGCCAGCCGTGTGCATAATGACTACACCGACCGCTCGGGGCCTGAGCGTATTCGCGACATGCTGGGCCAGGATCAGGCCGGCGCACAGGTGTCGGTGGCCCAGATTAACCTCTGGCGCCCGATGAGCGGGCCCGTCAAGCGCTCACCGCTGGCCGTGCTGGACGCCTCGACGCTCGACCCCAATGACCTGCTGGCCACCGACCTGGTCTATCCGGATCGTATCGGTGAGATCTACCACCTGGCCTACAATCCGCAACAGCGCTGGTACTATTTTCCGGACATGCGCCGTGACGAAGTCTTGCTGATCAAGGGGTATGACTCACGTCACGACGGCCGTGCCCGATTCACGCCCCATACCGCCTTCAAAGATCCCAACACGCCGCCGGGAGCCCCGCCGCGCGAGAGTATCGAAGTTCGCACCCTGGCCTTCTTTGATTAGGGTTTTGCCGCTTGCCGCGGGCCTCACGCCGCGCGGTGTTTGCCCCCATGCTTTCCAGGCGAGCACCCGCTTTGGTTGGTAGGGATGTGTTGATGTGCGCGGATAGCTGATCCACCCGTGATATGGCCAAACTTTAAAGATTCAACGATACCTGAAGTTTAGTAAAACATAACAGATCATGGTTGCTGTCAGGCCGACCAATATGTACTCAATACGCGGTAGGAATATAACCAACCCACCTAGAGAAAACACGATCAAGGTATTTTGTAGTATGTATTTCCTTATTTTAGGTACCGCTATGAAGTAGCCATATTGCTTGCCTAAGAAAAACAAGGCCATGCCGATGATTGACGCAATCTGGAAATCGCGCATCGCAATGTCATTCAAGATCGCATGCCTGATCAAATTTGCGAGAAGTGCCAGCCCCACAAATAGAAAAAGGTGCGAGTAGATTAAGGAGTGTCCACTCATGCTGCTTTCATTTTTGCTCAACAAGTAAAAGCTATCGAAATATATCCACCATATACTGCAGATCATGATGAATCCGGTGACTGCCGCCATCACATTATAACGATCCCATTGAATGTCAGATAACCCTCCAGAAAGGCTAATTACTGACTCGCCCAATAAGATGAGGGTGAGTAAACCTATTCGTTCAACCAAGTGTTCTGTATGTGCGGGCAATGGCTTTAGCTTACCCCAAGAAAATAAAGGGAGCAGAATATCAAGAAAAATCCCAATGTAAGCGACAAGGTAACGCATGGGTGGTTCAAAAAGAATGGATGAAAGACTAACAGCTGCACTAACTAACAGGGCAACGCCAAGCCTGGAGGAGAATTCGCTATGATGATCGAATTTATTTATGGACGAAATGTACATGATACTGATAATGGCACGTATGCCAAAATAGCAGGCAATAACAAGCGCATAGTTGACTTCCAATTCTTCCCCAATCCGTGCAGACAGCACAATGAGCAGCAACATTATAAATAATGTTGCCAAGCGGTGAAGGTTACTGTCTGTATCAAACCTATTTGAGTAAATCGTGTGACTGGACCAGATCCACCATAATGGAACAAAAAGCAGTAAAAATGTCCATAATTGCTCCTGTTCAAAATGGCCGTGATGAAGATGTCCGAGAGTATGCGTAACCTTGCCAATTGCAACAACGAAAATCAGGTCAAAAAACAACTCTAACCATGTGGCGTGTCGGTTTTTTTCATAATACTTCAAGGATTTCATTCGCTGCTGGCTCCGTGTCGGCGATCTGTATATGGCCAAATGGCGAGTGCGCAGCAGCGAGCCAATTGGATCGGGCAGACGTTGCCGTTCAACAGCCGTACATGCCGCCTCGATTACGGTGGGGAACTATCGAGTGAATTGACTATCCGGCAATTTCGTCAACTCACCAACGAAAGCTCAATCATCTGACTCATTTCGGCGAACTCTGGAACCCCGTCATAGCGAAGCCCGTCAATGTAAAACGCGGGGGTGCCATTAACGCCGCTCCGTACGCCGCCATTAAAGTCGGATTTTATTTTGGCCAGGTAAGTGCCTTCCTGCAGCGCAACATAAAGTTCTTCACTGGAGAGACCGTGTTTTAGAGCGATGGCCCGAAACAGCGGCATGCCCAATCGATCCTGATTTTCATAGAGTTCGTCGTGAGCCTCCCAGAAGAGTCCTCGACTCCCTGCATATTCAGCGGTGACGGCTGCACCCATTGCGTGCGGATGGGCGGTGGTCAGGGGAAAGTTACGGAACACGAAGAGCAAATCGTTGCGAAAACGCTGTTGGAGATTTTTGACGACCCAATACGCTAAACCGCAATAGGGACATTCATAATCGCCAAATTCCACCAAGGTGACTTTGGCATGCGCGCTTCCCTGGCGATGGTCGTTGGCACTTACCGGCACTTTGAGAGTGGCCATGTGATCACCTGTTAATTTTTGGTTGGCGTGCTTTGTGGTGCATTCGCCAGCGCATCCAGCGCATCCAGAATGCCGTCCGCCCCTGGGTTGATTGCCATTGGTGAGATGTAGCTCCAGGTGATCACTCCCTCCTTGTCAATCACGAACAGTGCCCGCTTACAAACTCCCAGGTGAGAGTCGTACGCTCCATATCGTCGCGCCACAGCTCCTTTGGGCTCAAAATCGGCCAGCAGGCTGAAGTGGAAATTCCGATCTTTGGCAAAGGCCTGATGACACCAGGCGCTGTCGACTGAGATACCCAGGAGCGTCGCACCGTATTCTCTGAATGTGGGTAGCAACTGGTTGTACAAGGTCAGTTGATCGCCACAAACCGAACTCCAATCGGCGGGATAAAACGTCAGTATCACGGGATTTCCCTTCAGCTCGCGTAGCGACAATTGCTGATCGGGAGTCGCATACAGTAGGAAGTCGGGCGCTGCGGTGCCGGCTGGCAGCGGCTCCTGAATCAGGTCGTCTTTCGTTTCCTCTGCATCACCAAATTCTGAAGTGTTCATTGCTTGAGCCCTGATAGATAGGAGTTTGGGGTCTACTCAGGGGGGATGCGACTTGTCCGGCGGGGATAACTCCATCCACCATCAAGGGATTTATAACAGGCTACGCTGCCACGATCTCAGCCTGAGCCTGAGTGTTTTCGGCAGTAAGACGTTCACATTCCGCGTCCAGAAGCACGACGATGCCCGCCGTGCTTTCGCGGTATTGAATTGAGGGCCAGGTGGGGAGAGCAGCGACAGGATTCGCTCTGGCTCAGCAATGACTATAGTCGCTGTTGTCGCTTGTCGTAGTCGCTAAACGCGTTTTCGGTTTCCTTGGCAGGGCTTCGCGCTCTCGCTCTGTTGCCATACACCTTCGCCGTAAACGCCCGGTCATCTCATTACTGATCGATTCGCCTCTGCGAATTCGCAGATCAAAGCGTTGCTCGATCACTCTGGTGATTCCATAGCCTCAATTGCTGATGAGTGGGTGATTTACCACCGGCGGTATTTCTGATCATGAAGTCGATGTTCTTTGCGGGTTTGGCTGAGGTGCAGGAAGGGCTGGAAGCGGACGAACGGGATGGTGTCGTCATCATCGGAAATCGCAGTGAACTGCCTTCACTTGGAACGACCCCTGGGCCCGTAAGTCTATCTGTATCTACTCATTGGTAAGGTACAGCGCAATGGATAAGACAATCACTGTCGATCAACTGGCTTCCACCGACCTCAGATCAATCAACGAAATATGGCTCGGCGAAACTCATACTCAACTTTGCCTATGGCGAGGTGAACAAGTCTTTACGCACGAGATGATGAGTGAGGGCACCTACGATCAGAATATCCAGCGCCTGTGCCTACAGCTGGTCGACCCTGACGATCAAGCCGCAGTTGCCAGCGTTGAGTTGATGGTGCGCGAACAGCTCAAAAGGATAGGGAAGGAAGGTGAGTTTTATCCGGCTGAGGAGGCGGATACTCATCGATAAGACATTCACAGGGAATCAATTCAAGGCCTGTTGAGGCTGTCCAGTTAAAGACCCAGCGCCAGTCCTTGTAAGTGCGGTCCGTGATTTATGGTGTAACCTTCAGGTATTACTCACATCGAGATTTTTTCATGTCTAAACTTGCCGAATTCCGCCAGCTCGAAAAACACCTCGCCGAACAGCTCCAGGCCCTCGAAACCCTCAAGGGTGATGCTGGCCTCAAGAAAGAAATCGAGTTCGAAACGAAGCTGCGCGACTTGCTCGCAAAATACGGCTACAGCCTTAAGGACGTGATCAACCTGCTTGATCCGCAAGCAGGTCGTCGCGCTCCAGCCGCCGTGTCCAAAGCCGGCAGTCGCAAGCCTCGCCAGTTGAAGGTCTATAAAAATCCGCACACTGGGGAAGTTGTTGAAACCAAAGGCGGCAATCATAAAACGCTGAAGGATTGGAAAGCAGAGCACGGCTCCGACACTGTGGAGTCCTGGCTGACCAAATGATTTTGGTTTGAACACAAAAGGGCCTGATTACGGCCCTTTTTTGTTTTCGATTTTTAGCTACTTGAGAGGATTTCCACAGCTCTAATCAGGGTGTACGTGAGGCACCTTTTACTTGTCACCTTGGCAAGATATGTGAACTTTAGTGATACGCGAATTTCCATTCATTGAGAGTGAAGCCGCCTGGCTTCCAGCCCGGTAATCGGCCCTCCGAACCTCAAGTCAGGAAGTAGATCGTGATGACCTTGCCCTCCAAGACCTCCCTGCGCCGGGCCGTTACCGGCCCGATGCTTTTTCTATTTATTCTCGGCGATGTGCTCGGGGCGGGCGTTTATGCTCTTGCCGGGACAATTGCAGGGGAGGTGGGTGGCGCAATATGGATGCCGCTGCTGATTGCTCTTTTTTTCGCGATGCTTACTGCAGGTTCCTATGCCGAGTTGGTGACAAAATATCCCCACGCGGGCGCCGCTTCGGTTTTCGCCGAGAAAGCGTTCGGGTCACCGCTCATTTCTTTTCTTGTGGGCTTTTGCATGCTATCTGCAGCTGTCACGAGCGCTGCGGGTTTATCGCTGGCGTTTGCGGGTGATTACCTGGCGGCGTTCATCCATGTACCACCCCACATTTCAGCCTTACTGTTCCTTCTCTTGATCGCGCTACTAAATGCGAGGGGAATTAAAGAATCCTTGGGAGTCAACCTGGTGATGACAGTCATTGAGCTGTCAGGCCTTCTTTTGGTCGTTGTTGCCGCCGCTTGGTATTTGCGTACAGGCGATGCAGATCTGGGGCGCAGCCTGGAGTTCAAGCCGGGAGTCAGCCCGGTGTTAGCCGTTTTGGGTGCGGCACTGATCGCCTTCTATTCTTTTGTAGGATTCGAAACATCCGCCAATCTTGCAGAAGAAATTCGAGACGTTCGAAAGGTTTACCCCCGCGCATTGTTTGGCGCATTGCTGACCGCCGGAGTCCTCTACATGGCGGTCGGTGTAGCTGCATCTTCCGTACTGCCCATGGAAAAACTGGTTGCAACCTCTGCTCCTCTTCTTGAGGTGGTTCGGGCGTCAGGTTTGAACATCCCGCCTCGCGTCTTTGCCTTTATTGCATTGGTCGCAGTCGCCAACGGCGCACTTCTAACCATGATAATGGCCAGCCGCCTTACTTATGGCATGGCTTGCCTTGGACTTTTGCCGAGTGCCTTGAGCAAGGTGCTGCCTCAACGACGCACCCCGTGGATAGCAGTGATCGCTACCACCCTCGTGGCAATCGGGCTCACGCTGACGGGGACGCTAGCCACGCTCGCTGAAACGGTCGTCCTGCTCCTGCTGTTCGTATTTCTCAGCACCAATTTGTCCGTGTTGATCCTGCGCCGTGACGAGGTTGCGGAAGATCACTTTCGAGTACCTACGTGGGTTCCGGTACTGGCTATCGTCTCGTGCCTGATACTGCTTGGTCAGCAAAGTCTGGAGACCTGGATGCGTGGAGGCGTATTGATCCTGACAGGCATGCTGCTTTTCGCCTGTGCAAGAGTGGCACTGCCGGCGCCAGTGGAGCCTGGCTAGGCTTGTGAGAGCTTTCCCTGTCTACCGCAGCGTTAACTTGGCTACGTCATACAAGTGCCAGGGCGAGCGGTTGTATGGGTGCATTCAATGCCTTGGATCGGCGGTTGTGAGCAACACTGGAACATCATCCGAATCCCGCCTTACGCCGAGAGTTAATCAGACTCTTGGAGCGAGCTGAACCATTCGGCATAAGGGGAATTGATGACCAGCCGCCGGTTGAAGTCCGGGCTTCCATCAGCCCACCAGACAGGCCCCCGTTCCCCGAGGGCCACTTTGGCCATTTGTACCTTTTCCCGAGCGCGCTTCAGTTGCGACGCGTTTTGCGAACCCTTTGCGTTCTTGACCTCTCGTCGAGCGGCCATAAGCGTATCGACAAGACGCTGGCGCACATCTTCATCCAATGATGGGTTGGAACATCGCCATAGCTGGCCTTTGACAACAAAGTAGCGACCGTCTGGTGTCACTGGATACATTCCTGTCTCCGATCGTTCAAAGAGCACTTATCCAAAAAATCAGCAAGGACGGCTATCTCGGTTTTCGGGCAGGAAGGCGATTGGCTTGTTTGACTCCAAGCAGTATTCCCAGTACTAGCGCGGCGCCTGCCGCCAGGAGTATTGGATATGGATGTTTACCTGACATCCGCACACCCTCGACTCCGTGTTTATCGCTTGCCGGAGCAGGTCGATGTCGTGATGACGATGGAGTAAGACGGCTTGGACTGGCAGCGGGGTCGGCATCTGCCCTGTACGGCATTTCGTTCAAGGGCAATCGCGCACCGTCCGCGAGAGTCAGGGTGAGGTCTTCGACAGTCCCGGCGAGTCGATCGGGAAACACCGGCTCACCCGTGGGATCAAGCTCATCGTAATAAAACTGCTTTCCTTCCAGCCAACCGATGGCCGTCATCAATTCCGGGCCAAGGTAATATTTTCCGTCGAGGAAGAAACCCGGGAAATGTCGCGTGCGTTCGAGACTGTCTATGGTGTAGCGCTCGCCTGCCTTCATACCGGTTGCTGGGTCGATCATGATGAAATCCTCAGATTCGCTGGTGTTGCGATAGAGGACGGGGCCTGGCGCAACGTTCCATCGAGATTACCGAAAGGCTGTTCTTCGTCAGACCTTTTGAACCTAATTCGAAAACTGTTGCTCAACCGGGAAATGTTCGGGGTGGGTGAAATGAATGCTTTCAAGAATCAACTGACGCTTGAGCAGGAATCCAAATTGAAAGCCCTGGATGCCTGGCATCGTGCGTTGGAGAATCGAGCGTTACGCATGGAGTGTCCCGATGCCTATCACGAGGAGCTATTACGCCAGTCTGATGAGATGCATCGGTTGGGTAGGTTGACCGATTCCGAATGGCGTGACCTGAGAAGGGAGGCAGATGCGGCCTATCTGCGTGCGGTCGCTGGTGAGGATTATCACTGAGGTCATTCAGCTCATGTCTATTGCCGACGACACTCGCAATTGCGTAGCCGGAATTATCCAATACGCGAGGACATGGCCTATCAGTTGAAAGTCTGGATCTCCGTTATTGTCCAGGAAGACTGACTCGCAGGTTTCCAACAGCAAAGGGAAATCAGCACCCGTTGGTCGACAGGGCAGAAGGTTTTTGAAATTAACCCCGGCGCATTTGCTTCAGATGAATGTGGGTTGGCATTCGGTCTATCGCCGAGTGAACGGCAGCCCTGATGCACCTGAGGAGAATGTCATGTTCCTACATAACAAACGACTTCAATACACCGTGCGCGTTGCTCAGCCCAATCCGGGGTTGGCCAATCTACTACTGGAACAATTCGGGGGCGCCCAAGGGGAACTCGCTGCAGCTTCACGCTACTTCACACAGGCGTTGGCCGAAGATGATCCAGGCCGAAAGGATCTCCTTATGGATATTGCCACCGAGGAGCTCAGCCACCTTGAGATCGTCGGGTCGATTATCGTGATGTTGAACAAGGGCGCCAAAGGGCAAATGGCCGAAGGTGTCGAGGAAGAGGGCGAGTTGTATCGCGCCATCAACGGGGCCGGCAACGATTCCCACATCACAAGTCTGTTGTACGGAGCGGGTGCTCCTTTGACCAACTCGGCAGGCGTTCCCTGGTCAGCGGCTTACGTCGATACCATCGGCGAACCTACTGCAGACATGCGTTCCAATATCGCCGCTGAGGCCAGGGCGAAGATCGTCTACGAGCGTTTGATGAATGTCACAGATGATCCGGGTGTAAAGGAAGCCCTCGGATTTCTGATGACCCGTGAAATCGCCCATCAACTGTCTTTCGAAAAAGCACTGCACGCCATCCAGCCTAATTTCCCTCAGGGCAAACTGCCGGGTATGCCTGAATTCACCAACGTTTACTTCAACATGTCTCAGGGCGAAGGCAGCACCCGCGGGCCGTGGAACGAAGGGGAGGACTGGGAGTTCGTAGAGAATCCAGCGCCGGCGGTGGATGGAGGCGAGGGCACCGCGACTGTGCAATTGAGCGCCGAGGATGAAGCGCTGCTCATGGACATGAAAGCCAGGACGATGTCCGACCCAGACAGCAATCCGATCACGGGTGCGGACCTGGGGGCGGGCGTGCAAGGCGAACCACAACCTTAACGACGCGACCGCACGCCAAAAGGCGTGCGGTTTTTCCAACTCAAGAAAACAGGAGGGTGCGATGTCCGAGCCGTTGACCTCATCTGGCGCAACACTTCGCTCACGGTTTGTTCGGCTCTCAAAATCCGGATGGGGCGGGCTAGCCTTCTGGTCAATTCTGATTGGCGTGACGCTTTGCTTGCTGATCAGCGGGTACGGCGCCTTCGTCGGCGCCAACAAACAAAATCTGCACTTTGCATTTCTCGGCGGCATGTCAGGCTTCGCTGCGACGGCCATAGGTGCGTTGGCAGCGATTGCGTTACGCGATATCGCCGCCAGAACGCAGGACATCATGCTCGGCTTCGCTGCCGGGATGATGCTGGCCGCCAGTTCGTTTTCGCTCATTCTTCCGGGTATCGAAGCCGCCCAGGAGCTCTGCGGTAACCAGCTGCTCGCAGCCTGTGTCGTCGTTGCAGGATTGGGATTGGGGGTAGCGCTGATGATCGGTCTGGATCGCTTCGTGCCTCACGAACATGAGAAAAGCGGTCGCCGTGGGCCCGAGGCGCAGCGCATCAATCGTGTATGGCTGTTTGTCCTGGCAATCACGCTGCATAACTTGCCGGAGGGGATGGCCATTGGAGTGAGCTTTGCCAATGGCGATATGAAGGTGGGATTGCCGCTAACCACTGCCATCGCCATTCAAGACATTCCCGAAGGCCTGGCTGTGGCGCTTGCGTTACGCGTGACCGGGATTTCAGCGCTTCGCGCTGCGCTTATTGCGGTGGGCTCAGGGTTGATGGAACCCATTGGCGCGATCGTCGGCTTGGGGATATCGAGCAGCTTCGCATTGGGATATCCCATAGCGCTCGGTTTGGCGGCGGGCGCGATGATTTTTGTGGTGTCCCATGAGGTCATTCCCGAGACCCATCGCAATGGTCATGAGACACCTGCAACCTTGGGGTTGATGCTCGGTTTCGGGGTCATGATGTTCCTCGATACGGCTTTGGGTTGACCCTTTACCTCCCATTCATCATTGAAAGGCTTGGTTGAAGAGTCAAAGAAGCCGCTGGAGGAAATTGACAAAGGCGCCGTGCTTGATGAGAAGTCCAAGGCCATGACTCCTGACCAACACGTGCAGCAAGGAGAAATCATGACAACGCACAGGCTGACAACGAAGGGCTTGCAGTTGAACGTTTCGATCTGCGGTCAAGGCTCTCCGCTGCTTTTGCTCAATGGTTTGGATGGTTTGATTCGTACCTTCGATCCGCTGCGCAATGAACTTGACGACTTCATGACCATCACGCTGGACGTGCCCGGAGTCGGCAAGTCGCAAATGCCCCGTTGGCCCTTTCGCCTGCCACGCCATGCCGACGTGATTGCCGGGATGCTTGAGCAATTGGGGATCGACCAGGTCGATGTGTTCGGCGTGAGTTGGGGAGGTGCATTGGCTCAGGAATTCGCTCTTCGTTACCCGAGCAGGGTACGCAGGCTGATCCTCGCGGCGACCTCTCCCGGCCCATTGCTGTTGATGAAGCCTGCAGACGTTATGGATTTTTTCCGCAAGAGCAAAAACACCAACATGCACAAGCAAGAACGATCCGGCCATTAAGTTCAGACGCTGCTGCGGTTCGGTGTGATGAAGGGCATGCTCTCTGTTAATCCGCGAACCTACTATTTCCAGCTCGCAGCCTTGATCGGATGGACAAGCCTGCTTCGCTTGTCCCGACTGCTTCAACGCACGCTGATTCTTGCCGGCGACCGCGATCCGTTAATACAGGCGTACAACGGCCATATCCTGCGCCGCACAATTGGACGTTCAGAACTTCGCCTTCTGGAGGGCGAGGGGCATTTTTTTGTGGTGACCAGCGCTAGACGAACTGCCGTCCTGGTCCGCGAATTTCTTTGTCGCCATTACGACGATGAAGAGAAGGCGCCGAAGATCACAAACTGAAACACCAAGGCTGGCCTAGAGCGCACACGCTCGTCTCATCAATAGTCGCTCTGCACCTGATAAAGAAAAGGGGAGACCCGCTATCACACTGCTGCCAAGGCAGCGCCTCACGCGTGCTCTTCAAGCCTGCGCACATCACCCAACGAATCACGTTGCATCGACTGCAAGTTCTTTTCAATGGTTTCGCACAGTGCTTCCATTTGAATCTGGTGTTCGCTGTGGCGAAACGGGCTTTGCAGATCGGTGCCGATGCGTTCGATGGCCAGCAGCATGAATCCCACCACGGTCGACGCCAGCGGCGTGAACCAGCCCAGGGATTCGACCAGTCCCACCGGTACGATCAAACAGAACAGCGAAATAAACAGCCGCGGAAAATAGACGTAAGGGTAGGGCAGCGGGGTATTGGCGATCCGCTCCATGCCGCCCTGACTGTTGGACAGGTCGACCAGCGTCGACTCAAGCCGCGCCAGGCGAATACTGTCCAGATGCCCGGCCTTGTATTCCTTGGCGAGCAAAGTCGCGGAGCCAGTGAGGATATCGTTGGCAAAGTTATTGGTCGTGCCACTGCGGGCGAACTCTTCGGCGGGAATAAACGCCCGCACCTCGTCGGGACAAGGCTGGCCTTGCAGATGCGCGGCGAGGCAGTTCACATACGCGACGTGGCGGCGCAGCAGAGTGGATTTGACCGGATTCACCTCGCCGCCGGCATCGTCCAGCAGCGTCAGCACCTGCCGGGCGAAGCTGCGGGAGTTGTTGATCATCGCCCCCCACAACGTCCGCGCTTCCCACCAGCGGTTGTAGGCGCTGCTGTTGCGAAAACTGATCAATACGATCAACGCCGAACCCAGCAAGGTCAGCGGCATCAGCGGCAGGTTCAGCTTGGCGTTGAGAAACAGCATGAAGTCGACGGTGACGGCGATGTCCCACAGCAGCAACCAGAACAGAGACCAACCCACGTAGCCCAGGGTCTTGATGATCAGGCGGTATTTTTTGACGATGGCAGCTTTCAAACGGAAACCTCGTGGCGAGCAGTTTGCTTAAACGCTTAAGCTCGGACGATGCCTGGCACCGGCAGTTCCCTGGTGAAGCAGCCAACCGTCAGTCAATCTGCGAACGCAGGAGGGAACAGACAGAGCGACCGAGCAAAAAGGTGTTCGTCCGCTCTCTCAAAGACTCTTGAACGCTAGGCGGGGGTTTGCCGCGCTGCCGACACACTGGATCGTCGGTCCGCCCGCTCGCCGAGCCGCCATCCCAGCAGCCCCCATAGCAATGCACACAACGCGCCGACCAGCGCGGCCATGCCTGCACCTTGGCCGAGCGCGTCCAGCGCGCTTTTCGCCCAGGCACTGATGGCATCGCCGGCGCGGTAGACCACGGTGTCGATGACGTTCTTTGCCTTGTACTTGCTTTCGGCATCGAGCGGGGCAAACAGCATCTCCCGGCCTGGGCGAACGAGGGCGTACTCACCGATGCGGCGCACGATCATCAGCGCGGCGATCAGGCCAAAGCCGGGCGCGAAGATCAGCCCGACAAACCCCGCGCACATGACCAGCGGCACCATTGCCAGCAACACGCCGACACCTAGCTTTTGGGCGACGCGTCCAGTGATGAACAACTGACAGAGCAAGGCGCCCGCCTGCACGACAAAGTCGATGATGCCGAACACGCGCACCTGCGACTCGCGGTCCGGGAAGTGGTCGGCGACGACACGTGCCTGCTCGAAGTAGAGGAAAGTGGTGACCGTGGCCAGCAGCACCACAAAGCCACAGATGCCGAACAGATAAGGTGATTTCAAAATGGCCGTCATCCCGCTGAAGGGATTGCCCGGCAACGGCCTGCGGGGGCTTTCGCTCGGCGCTGCACCTGGGCGTCCTGCGCCACCCCGATTACGCCAGCGCATCAACTGGCGCTTGAACAACATCGCAGCGCCCAGCAGAACAGCGGCCAGCAGCATCAGGCCGGACTCGCCCAGCGGACCGATCAGCAAGGCGCTCAGAGCAGGGCCACTCAGGCCACCCACGCTGGCGCCCGCCGCGATGAAAGCGAACAGGCGTTTGGCCTGGGCACTGTCGAATACATCGGCCATCAGGCTCCAGGCGACCGATACGACAAACAGGTTGTAGACCGATATCCAGACGTAAAACACTCGCGCCAGCCACGGGCTTTCCTCGCCCAGGAACAAGGCGGCGAACAACAGCAGGTTGGCGCAGAAAAATCCGTACACCCAGTCTACGAAATGCAGGCGCGGCACGCGTGTGCTGAGCCAGGCGAACAGCGGAACGGCCGCCAGCATGACGAAGAAGGTTGCGGTGAACAGCCACTGCAGGTTCTCGACGCCGGCAGTGATGCCCATCGATTCACGGATCGGACGAAGCATGAAATAGCCGGCGAACAGGCAAACGAATAGCACAAAGCCATTGAGCGCGGGGCGCAGCTCGTGAGCCTCGGCATTGATGATGGCGCTCGTGCGTTGGGCGAGAAGGGACATATCCATGTTGCGCTCCTGTAGGAGTGTCGAGGCAATGGCACGCGGCTTGCCCGTGCCGGGTTGGTCAGCGGTAAGTCACGCCGGTCAGACGCTCGGAAAGTTGCCACAGCGCGTCGGAATTCGAGCGATCGGCAGCGGCCGGAGGCATCTTGGCGAAGCCCAGCGGCCCGCGCTTCTCGTTATCACCGGTGGGCCCGTAGTAGGCTCCGCCGACGGCCTCCGGCGCCGTCGCCGCATACAGTGTGGGCAGTGCGCCCTGCGCTGCGGAATGGTACATGTCCCGCTCTACAGCCCATTGTTTGCCGAATTCACTGTCCAGGCCAGGCCCTCGGGCGATCAGCTCGGTCACGGCAACGCCGGGGTGAGCGGCGATGCTGCGTATCCCCCAACCGGCGGCATCGCTGCGCTGCTGCAGCTCAATACTCCACTTGAGTACCGCCAGTTTCGATTGGCTGTAGGTGGTGAACGGGTCGTAAGCGCGCTCAGCCTGCGGGTCATCGAAGTTCAGGACGGCGCGCCCTGCGGCGATGCTCGACAGACTGACTACCCGACCATCGTCGCTTTTGCGTAGCAGAGGCATCAGCAGGCCGGTCAAGGCGAAATGCCCCAGGTAATTGGTCGCCAGCTGCATCTCGTAGCCGTCGGCCGAAACGCTTCGAACAGGCGGCGACATGATGGCGGCGTTGTTGATGAGCACGTCGAGCCTTGGCAGACGCCCTTGCAGACGGTTGGCGAGGTCGCGCACGGATTGCAGATTGGCAAGATCCAGCGTTTCGAATTGCACGCGCGCCTCGGGCACGGCTTGCTTGATGTTTGCGATCACTTCGCGACCGCGCTCGGCGTTCCGTGCGGCGATGATCACCTCGGCACCGGCTCGCGTCAGGGCCAGCGCGTCTTCATAGCCCATGCCACTGGTCCCTCCGGTCACCAGCACGATGCGGCCATTCTGGCTGGGCATGTCCTGGGTTGACCAGTCCGGCTTCGGCTCTGTTCGGGAAGTGGCTTGCGCAGCCAGTGTGCTGGCCAGCGCGGAAATGGCGAACAGCGTCCGGACGGCCTTGAGGATGCGTTGGGTTGCGGTAATGCTCGGCGTAACGGGTGAATGAACCATTTGGGAATTCTCATTCGCGTTGTAGGTTCCCGGTTTGCGGGGCGAGTGAGCAGTATCGGTGTACGAGTGCGCGAGGATAAGTCGGGCATTGGTGGATGGCCCGTACGGCATGGCGTACAGTCAACCGCCTGCGGAGGAATAATCCATGCGTAAACCAAACCTTACCGATGTGTCGATATTTGCTGCGGTGGTCGAGGCAAGGGGATTTCGAGCTGCGGCGCAGAAGCGGGGTTTGTCCGCCTCGTCGCTGAGCGACTGCATACGTCGGTTGGAGGGCGACCTGGGCTTGCGCCTGCTCAATCGAACCACGCGCAGCGTCACGCCAACGGCGGCCGGCGAGCGATTGCTCGAGCGCCTGCGCCCGGCCTTGCAAGAAATCGACGCTGCTTTCAACGATCTGGACGACGACGCTCAGCGTCCGGTCGGCACGCTGAAGCTCAATGTGCCAGTGCCGGTGGCCCGCTTTTTGTTGCCCGACCTGCTGGCGCGTTTTCTGCGTCTTTATCCAGGGATCAACGTCGAAGTCGTCATGGACAATGCATTTGTCGACGTCAACGCTGGCGGGTATGACGCCGGCGTGCGCTATGAAGAGAGCCTGGCCAGGGACATGATCGCCGTTCCCATCGGCCCACGTCGCCAGCGCTTCGTTGCAGCGGCCGCCCCGCGCTATCTGGCTGAACGTGGGACGCCTACTCAGCCCGAAGAACTGCCGGGCCATGACCTGCTCGGGCATCGATTCGAGAGTGGAAAAGTGGGCGTGTTTGAGTTCCACCGAGACGGCCGTGTGGTGCGTATCCCGCCTCAAGGACAATTGCTGACGTCATCGCACGATTTGAAAATCCAATCGGCCATCAACGGGCTGGGCATCGTGTATACCTTCGAGGATTTTCTGCGCGAGCCGCTGTCCGATGGTCGACTGGTGCCGATTCTCGAGGACTGGTGGCAGGCCTTCGACGGTCCGTTTCTTTACTACCACGGGCGCCGTCACATGCCTTCGCCGCTCAGGGCGTTCGTAGATTTTCTGCGGGCCGAGCGGCAGCTTGCAGAGAGCTCAAGCGTCTTCAGCGCCGTGTCGTAAGGCCTGCATCAACCGCAACCTGCGTGTCCGCTCAGGGTCAATCCGCCCTCCAACGAACACTGCAGCAACCCAAGGCCGTACCTCGGAGTGAGCCATGGGCGTCCGGAAATCGGGTCACCAAGCGTTTTGCTGTCTGGATGCCGGCATCGGCCCATGGCGCCTCGTTCCGTTTCGGCAACGTTGTTTGACGGGGACGGGAAGAATCGCCGCGAGCACCCCGTGCATCGTCGGTATTCAATGCCCGCGGCTGCTGCGAATCAACTCATAGGCCCGGCGCACCAGCGGATTGATCGTATTCGAACGGATCCACAGGTAGTAGGTGACGTCCGGCAAGCGGGGCAAGCCATCGCTTTCCCCCAGTACCCGCATATCCGGGCCCAACATTTCCATGCTTCTGGCGGTGACGCCAAGACCTGCGCGCGTCGCCGCTTTGATGCCAATCAGGTTCGATGCGAGATAAGCCTGACGCCAGGGAATGTTGGCGCGCTCCAGGGCCTCCAGGGCATACCGTCGATAGATACTCGGTTCGTCGACCAGAATCAGCGGCAACGTTTCGCCGGGGTTATGAATGAACTGCGCAGAGCAAATCCACCATACCGGCGAGGTGCGCAACGCAAAACCTTCCAGATTGGGCGCTTCGCGGGTGGAGATCACCATGTCGATTTTGCCCCGTTGCAGATCGTCCATGAGAAACGGGCTGCGGCCGACATCGATCTCCAGGCGCAAGCGCGGAGCCGAACGCGCGATGTGGCTGAGGATCGGGGGCAGGATGGTGTCGGCGATGTCATGGGGCGAGCCGATACGCAGCACGCCGCTCAAGCTGCTTTCGCGCAGGGAGTTCAGCGCATCATCGTTGAGTGAAAGCATCTGCCGGGCATGGCGCAGCAACTGCTGTCCGGCTTCCGTCAGCTGCTTTTGCCGCCCGCGCTTTTCGAACAGGTTGACCCCGACCTGTTGCTCCAGGCGCTGCATGTGCTGAGTGACCGACGACTGGGTGCGGGCCAGTTGCACGCCGGCCTCGGCAAAGCTGTGGTGATCGACCACGGCAATGAACGTGCGCAGCAATTCGAGATCGAGGATCGTCATAGACAGGTTTTATATCAAAGGGACGAACTTAAACATTACATATCTTTATGCATTGGAAGGAAGTTTTTTCTCTTGAAGTTCTCTTGAGTCAATAAACTCACGCTTATATGCGTTTGGTAAAAAAGTGACGGCGCCTGAGTTATAACGATATTAGATATTTGTATTTCCGTTATGCCGGTGCTGTCAGCAGGATGCCCACTCACTGGATCGGGGTTTGCCGATCAATCATGAGGGGAAAACCATGTTGTCCGATCGCGCGCCTTCAAAACGTTTTTTGCCCCTGATGCTGGGCGCCTTCATATCGCTGGCCGCCAGCACCGCTGCCCTGGCTGATGCGACGCTGGACAAGATCGAGCAACGTCATGTGCTGGTGGTCGGCGTGCTGTTGTCAGGCGGCCCCTTTGGCGGGATTGATCCTGCCACACAGAAACCGCGTGGTTTGAACGTCGAACTGGCCGAAGAACTGGGGCGGCGCCTAAGCGCCGAGGTGCAACTGGTGCCGGTATTGCCAGCCAACCGCGTGCAATTCCTGCAACAGGGCAAAGTGGATTTGCTGATCGCCAACATGGAATGGACGGCGGAGCGCGGTGAGATCCTCGGTTTTGTACCCACACCGTTTTATCGGGTTGGCGGTACTGCCGCCGTGCTGAAGGACAGCAAGATCGCTCGTTGGGAGGATTTGAAAGGGCAACCGGTCTGCACTTCCCAGGGCAGCAGCTACATCAAGCCGCTCACTGAACTGGGCGTCGAGTTGAAAGCTTTCAAAAGTTCATCGGAGTCCTTGCTGGCACTGCGTGGCAACAACTGCGTTGCGGCGGTTCATGACGCCACCCTGATCAATCCGTTAATCGCCGACAGCGCCGAGTGGCGAGGCTACCGCGCCATCACCCCGGAGCTCAATCCGGCGCCATCGGTGATCTGGACACGCCGTGGTGAAAACGACACTCAGGCCAGGCTCGACCCGATTGTGAAGGAACTGCACCGCAGCGGCTGGTTGATCGAAGCCCAGACTCGCAACCACATCACCCCCGCGTCACCGGCGCTGGTCGAACTGCAAAAACAGTTTCAAGCCAACGGGGCCTGAAATCCCTCCCTCAGAGTTTTCATCCGACCGTCGTGTCACTCGACGGTCGTTCAAGGTAGCCCTGCATGAAACGTCATTTTTCCGCTAAAGCCCTGACCACGTTTTGCCTCGGCGCCCTGGTTGCCATCGGCACCAGTGCCGTCCGGGCCGATGCCACGCTGGACAAGATTCGCCAACGCCACGAAATCAGCGTCGGGGTGATCCTCAGCGGCCCGCCGTTCGGCACCATAGATCCCAAGACCGGCGAGCATCTGGGTTACAACGTCGAACTCGCCAAGGGCGTAGCCAAGGCTCTGGGTGTGGAGGCGAAAACGGTGTCGGTGCTGGCGCCTAACCGGGTGCAGTTTCTGCAGCAAGGCAAGGTCGACATCCTGATCGCCAACATGCAGTTCACCGATGAGCGTGCGCAGATTCTCGACTATGTGCCGACGCCCTACGAGGAAGTGGGCGGGGCGGCGCTGATCCGCAAGGGCGCGGGCATCACTCGGTGGGCAGATCTGAAGGACAAGCCGGTGTGCGTGTCCCAGGGCAGCAACTTCATCAAACCGTTGCAGGAAACCTACGGTGCGCAGATCAAGGCGTTCCGCAGCCAGTCCGAATCGTTGCTGTCGCTGCGCGGCAACGGCTGCGTGGCGGCGGTGCACGTCAGCCCGACCATGCACGCCTTGCTCGGCGATGCCGAATGGGCCGGTTATGAAATTCCGCTGCCCAATGATCTGATTCCCTCCAACTCGGTGATCTGGCTGCGCAAGGGCGAGCACGACACTCAGGCGAAACTCGACGCCATCGTGCGCGATTGGCACCGCAGCGGCTGGCTGATTGCATTGGGCGAGCGCACCGGCATGGCGCCGTCCCAGGCCCTGCGTGATCTGCACGAGCAGTATCGCAACGCTCAACCGCTGGCGTCGCAGCCATGAGTGAGGTTTTGTTTGCGCAGTTGCAACAACTGCTGGGCGAGCGTCATGTGCAGCGCAGCGAAGAGGCGAGCGCTTTTCTGACCGACAAGCAGGGGCGCTACGTGGGCGCGGTGATCGCAGCCGTGCACCCCGGTAATACCGAAGAAGTCGCGGCAGTGGTGCGGGTTTGCGTCGCTGCCCGCGCTCCAATCGTGGTTCAGGGCGGCAACACAGGCCTGATGGGCGCGGCGACGCCGGATGCCAGCGGGCGTTCGGTGTTGCTGTTGCTCGATCGCTTGAATCGAGTGCGCGCAGTGGACACCGACAACGACACGCTGACCGTCGAGGCCGGCTGCATTCTTCAACACGTGCAACAGGTCGCCGAGGAAGCAGGGCGGCTGTTTCCCCTGAGTCTGGGGGCCGAAGGCAGTTGCACGATCGGCGGCAATCTGGGCACCAACGCCGGCGGCACGGCTGTCCTGCGTTATGGCAACAGCCGTGAGCTGACCCTCGGGCTGGAAGTGGTGACGGCCGAGGGCGAGATCTGGCATGGCCTGCGTGGGTTGCGCAAGGACAATACCGGCTACGACTTGCGCGACTTGTACATCGGCAGCGAAGGCACCCTGGGCATCATCACTGCCGCAACCCTGAAACTGTTCCCGCTGCCCATGGCGCAATCCACGGCCTTCCTCGCGTTCGATTCGCTGGCGCAAGCGGTAGGATTTCTTTCCCATGCCCGCTCCGGTTTCGGCGCCGGGCTTACCGCATTCGAGTTGCTCAACGCCGATTGCCTGGCGTTGCTGCGCGAGCAGTTTCCTGAAGCCCCGCAACCTTTTCTCGGCGCTGTACAGCCGTGGTTTGCGCTGCTCGAACTCTCCGACAATCGCGGTGAAGCACAAGCCCGCGAGGCCTTTGAAAGCGTGCTGGGCGAAGCCTTCGAGCAAGGCTTGCTGGCCAATGCACTGATTGCCGAAAGCCTGGCCCAAAGTCAGGCCCTGTGGTTGCTGCGGGAGAACATGAGCGAGGCGCAGAAGCGCGCCGGGCGCAATATGAAGCACGACATCTCGGTACCCATTTCCAGGGTCGTGGATTTCGTCGCCCACACCGATGCCCTGTTGCAGGTGCACTTTCCGGGCGTGCGGCACTTCACCTTCGGCCATCTGGGCGATGGCAACCTGCATTACAACGTCGCCCATCCGCTGCATTCGACTGTCGATGAACACATGGCCCATTACGCCGCGCTGAGTCTGCTGGTGCACGACAGCGCCCACGCCCATGGCGGCTCCATCAGCGCGGAACACGGAATCGGCCAGCGCAAGCGCGACATGCTGACGCGTTACAAAAGTCCGGTGGAGCTGGATCTGATGCGCCGTATCAAACAGGCGTTGGATCCGAACAACCTGCTCAATCCCGGCAAGGTCATTGAGGTGTCCCGCTCATGACGCTCCGTCTCTCCAGACGCGTGCAACGCGTCTCGCTGTCCGCCAACGCGGCAGCCAAATCCCGCGCGACCGAACTGCGTGACGGCGGTCGCGACATTCTCGACCTGACCACCGGCGAGCCGGATTTCGACACGCCCGAACACATCAAGCAGGCCGCTTGCGCAGCGATTGCCGCCGGCGCCACCAAATACACCCCGACGCCCGGCGTCAAAGGCTTGCGCCTGGCGGTGCAACGCAAGCTCGAGCGGGAAAACCACCTGAGCTATCCGCTGCCCTCGATTGTGATTGCCAACGGTGCCAAGCAGATCATCTTCAATGCCTTTGCTGCCACCCTCGACGACGGCGATCAAGTGCTGGTGCCGGTTCCGTGCTGGCCGTCGTTTCCGGACAGCGTGCGGTTCAACGGTGGCGAGCCGGTGTTCATCGAATGCCCGCTGGAGCAAGGCTGCAAACTCACGGCTGCGCAGCTGGAGCAGCGCATTGGCGAGCGTACCCGCTGGCTGATTCTCAACGGGCCGGGCAATCCCAGCGGCGCGGTTTATACCGAGGCAGAATTGCGAGCGATTGCCACCGTACTGAGGCGGCATCCGCAATTGCTGATCCTGCTGGATGAACTCTACGAACACATTCGTTTCGACGACCGTCCGGCGCTGAATCTGCTGAACGTTGCGCCAGATCTGCAAGAGCGTTGCCTGCTGGTCGGCGGTGTTTCGAAAACCTATGCCATGACCGGCTGGCGCGTCGGCTTCGGCGCCGGGCAGCAGGCGCTGACAACGGCCATGACCGTGGTGCAATCGCAATCCACATCCGGCGCATCGTCCGTTGGCCAGGCTGCTGCGCTGGCGGCGCTGGAGGGTGGCCTGGGGTTTCTGCCGCCGCAGGTCGAGGCCTATCAGTTGCGACGGGATTTGCTGCTCGATGCGCTGCGCCCGGTGGAGGGTCTGCAGGTGCTTGAGCCACAGGGCGGCTTCTTTGTGTTTGTCCGCTGCGCCGGCTTGATCGGCCGATATCGCCCTGACGGGCAACGGCTGAGCAGCGACGCCGATGTCGTCGACTATCTGCTGGAGGAGGGCGTTGCCGGTGTAGCGGGCAGTGCTTATGGTCTGTCGCCGTGGTTCCGCCTGTCCATCGCCACGGCCACTGACAATGTCGTTGAAGCGGGACGCCGAATCGCACGAGCCTGCGCGCAGCTACGGAGCGAGCCATGACTCACTGGCTGGAGCTTTTCGTTCACTGGACGGCGGGGCTGGGTCTGAACTACAGCTTTCTCCTGGACGCGTACCAGCGCGGCACACTCGGGCAAGGCGCACTCACCACCGCATTGCTGTGTGCGTTCACCATCGTCGGCAGTTTGTTGGCCGGTGTCGCACTGGCGGCGATGCTGACATCGGGCAAGTCGTGGCTGGCGACACCGGCCCGAATCTTTGTCGAAGTCACGCGCAACACGCCGACGCTGGTGCAGCTGTACTGCGCCTTCCTGGTGTTGAACATGCTGCTGACCCAGGCGGTGGGTGCGGCCAATCCGCTGACACCGTTTGCCTGGGTGGTGATCGTGATCTCTTTGCACAAAGGCGCGTTCCATGCCGAAGCCTTGCGCGCCGGCATCGAGGCGGTGCCTGCGGTGACACTGGAAGCGGCCAGTTCGCTGGCTTTCAGCAGCCGGCAGTTGTTGTGGAATGTGCAGCTCCCGCTGGCCCTGCGTTTTGCGCTGCCCTCGCTGATCAACAACCTGATCGACCTGGTGAAGATGACCGCTGTGGCGTCGGCCATTGCCGTGGGCGACATCACGTACGCGGCGATCATGATCTGGACCCAGAGTGACAACGTGCTGGAACTGATGATCCTGATCCTGAGTTTTTTCGGTCTGCTGAGCTTTATCGTCAATTGCGTGGGGCGCTACCTCGAAGCGCGCCTGAGGATGCCCGGTTATGGCCACTGAATCGACCGTCACTGCAATGACGGCCCTGCCGCGCCGACACCTCGGCAAGCTGTTGATAGTGGCGGGCATCGCACTGGCGCTGCTGTATTTCAGCGCGCAGAGCCCGGTGCTCAAGGCCTTGCTGCAATGGTCGCCGGCACTGGCGGCGGGCTTCGCGCAGAACATTCTGATCAGCCTGGTGGCCATCGGGCTGGGTTCGCTGCTGGGGTTGCTGGTAGGGGCTCTGGCCTTGTCGCCGTTGCGCCTGATGCGTCTGCCGGCGCAAATCTGGGTGCAGGTGTTTCGCAATGCTCCTTGGCTGGTACTGATCTATTTCACCACCTACGTGTTTCCGTTCGAGATCCGTATTGCCGGCACTTACGTGGCGTTTCCGGACTGGGTCAAGGTCACCCTCGGCCTCGCGCTGCCGGCCAGCGCCAACGTCGCGGAGATCTTTCGTGGTGCCGTGGCGTCGATCCCGGCCACGCAATGGGAAGCCGCCCGTTCGCTGGCTTTCACGCGGGGGCAGATCTTCCGCTCGATCATCCTGCCGCAGTGTTTCAAACGCATGCTGCCGCCGTGGATGAACCTGTACGCGGTGATCACCATGGGCACGGCGCTGGCTTCGCTGGTGGGCGTGCATGACGTGATCGATACCGCACAGATCGCCAGCAATACCGTGAACATGACCGGTTTTACCGTGGTGATCTACTTCAGCCTGCTCGCGCTGTTCTTCGCCTACTGCTACCCGATATCCCGACTCACCCGACGCCTGGAGCGACGTTATGCCTTCTATTGAAACCGGCGGCGAACCGCTGGTCCGCCTGCGGGATTTGCACCTGTCGTTCAGTGGCAACCCGGTACTCAAGGGCATCGATCTGGAGGTGCATCGCGGCCAGGCGGTGTCGATTATCGGCCCGTCGGGTTCCGGCAAGTCGACGATTCTGCGCTGCATCACCGGGTTGTTGCAGCACCAGCGAGGCAGCATCCGGGTCGGCGCCACCGACGTCCACACCCTGACGCAGGAAGCGCAGCGCATCGAATTGCGCAAGCGCGTGGGGTTCGTGTTCCAGCAGTACAACCTGTTCCCCCACCTCTCGGTGCTGGAAAACCTGGTGGTGGCGCCACGCAAGGTATTGGGGCGCAATCGGGTCGACGCCGAGAAAGACGCGCGCGCCTTGTTGGCCAAAGTGCGTCTGGAACACAAGGCCGATGCCTATCCCGGCCAACTGTCCGGCGGTCAGCAACAGCGCGTGGCGATTGCCCGTGCCCTGGCGATGCGCCCGGAATTGATCCTGTTCGATGAAGTGACCTCGGCCCTCGATCCGGAAACGGTCGGCGAAGTGCTGACGGTGATTCGCGAACTGACCGAGGAAGGCATGACCTGTGTGCTGGTGACCCACGAGATGCGGTTTGCCGAGGAAATCAGCGATGTCGTCTATTTCACCGAAAACGGGGTCATCGTCGAGCACGGCAGCGCCGCGCAGATTTTCCAGCACCCCGCAAGTGAGCGGACCCAGACCTTTTTGCGTCATGCCCTGGGCGATCCGGGGCGGCGCGCGGCGCTTGCCAATGATCCTTATCTGTTGACCAACCTCAGCCGTTACAGCCTGTCCGTCTGACCCCGAGGAGATATTAATGAGTACCGTGAACCGTGCCGATGTCATCGAGGACTTCCTGAAGAAAGTCCGCGTCATCCATCAACGGGGCGTCGACCGCGCTGCGCTGGACGAAATCGTCAGCCTGCTGGAAACGCTCGCCGAACGCCGCGACCTGTTCAACTTTGATGAATTCCCGGCGCCGGTGCCGGGGCAGGGCAGCACCGCGTTCCGCTACCGTCTCAACGATGACGGCGACACCCCGACGCTGTACCTGAACTCGCTGCTGCCGGGCAAAAGCACCATCCCCCACAACCACGAGACCTGGGCAATCATCAGTGCCATCGAAGGCCAGGAAATCAACTACGTCTATACCCGCAGCGATGAGGGTCGCGAGCCTGGTTTCACCACATTGCACCTGCAAAAGGAAGTCATCGTGCAGCCCGGCACCTCGATCTCGTTTTTGGGTGAAGACTTGCACGGGATTCGTGTCGATGGCGAACAGCCGACCCTGCATTTCCATCTGTACGGCTTGCCGCTGGAATCCCTCAACGGGCGTTACGGCGTTGAGGCCGACGGGCGCATTCTCAACTACAACGCCTCGCAAATGGCGCCGTCGATCAAGGCCTACGCATGATCGATCTGTATTACTGGCCGACCGGCAACGGTTTGAAAATCGGCATTCTCCTGGAAGAACTGGGGCTGGAGTACCGCGTGCTGCCAGTCAACATCCGTGAGGGTGAACAGAAGCAGGCGGCATTCCAGCGCATCAGCGCCAACGGGCGGATTCCGGCGATTGTCGATCATGCGCCTCACGGCTTGATTGAACCGCTGAGCCTGTTCGAATCCGGTGCCATCCTCAATTATCTGGCCGACAAGGCCGGGCGATTCCTGCCCGCGGCGGGCACTGCCGAACGTCAGAAGGTGCAGGAATGGCTGTTCTGGCAAGTGGGGCACGTCACGCCATACCTGAGTCAGTTGCAGCTGTTCAAGGAGAAGGCGCCGCAACCGCAGGCGTTTGCCCTGGAACTGCTGGCGGGCGAGGCGGCGCGCTTGTACGGCGTGCTGGAGCGACGGTTGTCCGAAGTGCCCTGCGTGGCCGGTGATTATTCCATCGCCGACATGGCGATATTCCCGTGGATTCAGCCGCAGCGACAGGGGCAGGAACTGCAGGATTTTCCGCACATTCGGGCCTGGCGCGAACGCCTCAAGGCGCGCCCGGCCATTCAACGTGCGTATGCCAAGGGCCGCGACGTGGCGGCCAGTGAACGCGCTCTGGCGCTTCAATAATTTTCTTTCGAGCGCAACCCCATGAGTCAGATCGTAACCCCAGCGCAATTGCAGCAGTGGCTGTTCGACGGGCAGGAAATTGCCCTGTTCGATGTGCGTGAACATGGCCAGTATGGCGAAGCCCATCCGTTCTTTGCCGTCAATCTGCCCTATAGCCGGCTGGAACTGGAGGTTCGGCGACTGGCGCCCAACTCTCAAGTGCGACTGGTGATTCATGACCAGAACGGCGGCGATGTTGCCACGCGTGCCGCGCGGCGCCTTCAGGCGTTGGGGTATGACCGCGTGCATATTCTTGAGGGCGGTGCCGATGGCTGGCAGGCAGCCGGTCATCAGTTGTTTGCCGGCGTGCATGTGCCATCCAAGGCATTTGGCGAATTGGTCGAGGAGGTCAATCAAACGCCCCATGTCACCGCGCGACAACTGGCCGAATGGCAAACCCGAGGCGAGCCTCTGGTGCTGCTCGACGGCAGGCCGTTCGATGAATACTCCAAAATGACCATTCCTGGTTCCGTGTGCTGCCCCAATGGCGAACTGGGGTATCGCATCCATGATTTGGTGCCTGACGAAGACACGCCGATCGTGATCAATTGCGCCGGTCGTACCCGCAGCATTATCGGTGCGCAGACCCTGATCAACCTCGGATTGAAGAACCCGGTGTATGCCTTGGAAAACGGCACACAAGGCTGGTATCTGGAGGACTTCGAGCTTGAGCACGGCAGCACCCGGCGTTATGCCGAGTCGGTGACCGCAGCGCCATTGACCACACAGCGCCTGGCGGCTGCCCGACTGGCCGAAAGAGCCGGCGCAGAGACAGTGACGGCTGCACAGGTCGAGCAATGGGCCGGCGATGCTGATCGCAGTCTGTTTTTGTGTGATGTGCGCACCGCCGAAGAGTTTGCCTCCGGCAGTCTGCCGGGCGCGCAACACACGCCAGGCGGTCAGTTGGTTCAATCGACCGATCTGTATATCGGCGTGCGCCAGGCGCGACTGGTGCTGATCGACAGCGATGGTGTCCGCGCCCGGATTGTCGCGAGCTGGCTGCGTCAGGCGGGGCATGAAGCCTATGTGCTGGCGGGGGGTGTGAGCAGCACGCTGTCGCTGCCGGAAAGCGATGGGGTCGCCCACGAGGCATTGCCCCTGATCACGGCGCAGGCGCTTTCCGATGCACTGAAGGATGACGCCGTCGCGCTGATTGATCTGCGGCCGAGCATGACTTATCGCAAGGGCCACATTGCCGGGGCGCGCTGGTCGATTCGCTCCTTGCTCGCACAACACGTGGCGGGCGAGCAGCGGCCGCTGGTGCTGTTGGCCGAGGTTGCCCAACTGGCTGCGCTCGCCTCACAGGAACTGCCACAAGCTCAGCGCGCGCAGGTACGGCTTCTGGACGGCGGCCTTGATGCCTGGCGTGCGGCCGGTTTTGCCGTGCAGGAAAGTCCGGACGCGCTCTCTGATGAGCAATGCATCGATTTTCTGTTCTTTACCCATGACCGCCACTCCGGCAACAAGGACGCAGCGCGTCAATACCTGACGTGGGAAATCGGTTTGCTGGCGCAGATGAACGCCGACGAAATCGCCAGTCTCAAACCGTTGCAGGTGCAGGCACGTCCGGGGTCGCACGTGCATACGCGGCTGGTGCATTCGGCACTGGCCCAGGGGGCCGGTGGCCGCGCAGTCAATGTGCCGGTGACTCGCTTGAGCACGGTGTTGTTCGACAACCTGGCGCAAATGCGTGACGCCCGTGCTCGTCGTGATAGCGAGCGGGTGCTGAGTTATGGCGCGCGCGGCAATCCGACGGCGTTCGCCCTCGAAGACCTGGTCACCGAGCTGGAAGGTGGGTATCGCACGCGCTTGTACGGTACCGGGCTGGCAGCGATCGCACAGACGTTTCTTGCTTATCTGCGACCCGGTGACCATGTGCTGATCACCGACGCGGTATACGCGCCGGTGCGGCGCCTGGCACGGGAGTTTCTTCAGCCCTTCGGCATTGAAGTCAGCTATTTCGCGGCCGACGGCCGTGACCTGGAGGCCCGGCTGCAAGCCAACACCCGAATGGTCTACACCGAAGTGCCTGGCTCGTTGTTGTATGAACTGTGCGACTTGCCGGCCATGGCTGCCCTGTGCAAACCGCGAAGTATCCTGCTGGCTGTCGACAATACCTGGGGCTCCGGTTACCTGTACCGTCCCTTGGCGCTCGGTGCAGATATCTCGATCATGGCACTGACCAAATACCTGAGCGGCCACAGTGACGTGGTCATGGGCAGCGTCTGCACGACCGAAGTCGCATGGCCCGCACTGGCGGCCATGAGCGACAGCTTTGGAGCGACCGTCAGCCCTGACGATGCGTATCTGGTGCTGCGTGGCGCTCGAACGCTCGCGTCACGACTGCAAGTGCACGAGCGTCAGGCTCTGGAAGTCGCCCACTGGTTACAGGCGCACCCGCAGGTGAAGCAGGTGTTCCATCCGGCCTTGCACGATCATCCCGGCCATGGCTTGTGGCGCCGGGACTTCACTGGCAGTAATGGCCTGCTGTCCTTTGAATTGCGTGAAACGGACGCCGCGTACGTGGAACGCTTCATCGATGCGCTGCAACTGTTCGGATTGGGGGCTTCCTGGGGCGGTTTTGAAAGTCTGATCACCGTGGCCGATACCGGCGATCGCGACAGTGCGGCGGATCGCTTATTGAATCCGGTGTTGCGCTTGCACGTCGGCCTGGAGGATGTCGCCGACTTGATTGAAGATCTGCAGCGCGGGTTTGCGGCTTTGGAGAGGGAACAAGGTCGTGCCGTTTGATGTTCGCTCACTCAGTGAGGGGGCTCTGAGGTAGCGTCTGCACAGGCGCGGAACACTCCATCAAAACCGGGCCGAGTCTACTGCTGGACGTCAGCCCGTCGATGAGTCGATCAAGCGTTTACCGGCACGGCTTTGGGCCCGCGATACAGGATCGTTGTCGGTGTGCAGCACGTCCAGCCGTCGGCACGCAGCAAACCCACATCGCTTTGAAAAGCACCTCCGGAAAACCGGGCGGGAAGGCCTAAGCTCATTCCAAAAAGATATTTATTTAATCTTTTTAAGATCGTTTAGCTTTTAGCAAAGGAAACGTGCAGCGCCTCGCTTGCGGTGTTTGTTTTGCCTCAGGCCGACCCCGTTCGCGGTCTTTGTCTGAGGCTCCTGTCCATTTTTTCTACCCTGGTACGGCCACACATCAGGCCGTCAGCGGTTTGTTGCCCGGAGCCCTCGTGACACTTATTCAAACCTCTTTGGCAACGGTACAGGTCGACTTGCCTGAACGATTGGCCCCACCCCTCGACGATAGCGCCGAGGAGGGCGATGTTGTCCTCGAACTGCGAGGCGTCACTAAAGCTTATCTGCGCAAAGGCGGGTCGCCGTTGCCGGCTGTCAACCATGTCAGCTTGAAGGTCCGGCGCGGCGAAGTGCTGTGCCTGATGGGCACCTCCGGCAGCGGCAAATCGACCTTGCTTCGCCATATCAATCGTTTGATCGAACCCACCAGCGGTGAGGTCTTGATTGAAGGTCAGGCTATCAGCGGCCTGAGCCACAAAGCGTTGCGGGATTTGCGCTCGCGGCGAATCGGCATGGTCTTCCAGCATTTTGGTCTTTTGCCCCATCGCACGGTGCTGGACAACGTTGCGCTGCCTCTGGAGTTGCGCGGCGAATCCGAGGCCGTCCGGCACGCAGCGGCCACCCGACAGTTACAGGCGATGGGCCTGGAGGGATGGGGCGAGCATTATCCCCACGAGTTGTCCGGCGGTATGCAGCAACGGGTCGGTCTTGCGCGGGCATTGGTGACTGATCCGGATATTCTCCTGATGGACGAGCCTTTCAGCGCACTGGATCCGACCATCCGGCGAGACCTGCAAAGCCACTTTCTGGCCTTGGTACGCGAGCGCGGGATCACCACGTTGCTGGTCACCCACGATCCTGCCGAAGCGGTCCGTCTCGCTGACCGGATAGCGGTATTGCGCCAGGGACGTCTGGTGCAGTCGGGCACCCCGAAACAGCTGCTCGAGACGCCGGCCGATGCTGAGGTCGCGGATTTTTTCCGCGATTGCCTTCCAGCCGCACCGGTATTGCACGATGCCGGTGGCGCGGTACGTCAGGCTCCCGAAACGGCCCCGAAGGAGCAACCGGTTCAGCCGGGCTTGCGCGGCTGGCAAGCCCTGTTGCTCGGGCCGGCAGCGCTGGCGGCGCGGGGCCGAGGCGGGTTGTTCTGGCTCGGGTTCGCCGCAGAACTCGCAGCCCTGGCCACTGCGGTGCAAGGCATTGCGAGCACATCCTGGATATCGGTCGTGGTGGGATTGGCCGTGCTGGCGGCCAGTCGTTTCATCGCGTATTCGCTGGGCCGTCAACCGGTGCGGCGCGCCGTTTCGAGTTGGGCGTTGCCGCTGGCGGTGCTGCTGGTCAGTCAGGCATTGGTGATCTGGCGCGTGTTGACGCCCGATACCACCCAGGCGTTCTTGCAGTTCCCGGCCAGCCGCCAGGCGCTGTTACTGACTGCACAGAGCCTGGATGATTTTATCGGTTGGTCACAGGTGACATTCGAGAGCGCTTTTGTCGGCGTGATCGTTGCGGTTCGCACGGTCATTGAAGGGATCGAAACCCTGCTCGGTTGGCTGCCCTGGCCGGTTTGCGCGCTGGCGCTGGTATTGCTGGCCTGGCGCTCGGCTGGCTTGGCCCTGGCGCTCACCAGCAGCGCAGCGTTGTTGTATATCGGCCTGTTCGGGTTTTGGGAGCGGACAATTGCCACGCTGGCGCTGGTTGGTTCGTCGGTGCTGATCGCACTGGTGATCGGCGTACCCACCGGCATTCTGCTGGCGAAGCGGCCATTTGCCCGCAGGCTGCTCACGCCTTTGCTGGATGTCATGCAGACCCTGCCGACCTTTGTCTATCTGATTCCCGCTGTGGCGTTCTTTTCGGTGGGCAAGACCCCGGCGGTCATTGCGACGGTGATTTTTGCCCTGGCACCGATGATTCGTCTGACGTCCCTGGGCATTCAGGAAGTCCCGAAGGATGCCGTGGAAGCGGCAATCGCCCATGGAGCAACCCCTTGGCAAACCCTGGTGAAGGTGCAACTGCCGCTGGCGCGACGATCCCTGTTGCTGGGGATCAATCAGACCATTGTCATGAGCCTGTCGATGGTGGTGGTTGCTGCCCTGATCGGCGCTGGAGGGTTGGGTTACGACGTCATGACGGCGTTGCGCAATATCAAGGGCGGCGAGGGCGTGCTGGCCGGCGTGGCGATCGTGCTGTGTGCATTGATCCCCGATCGAATCATTCAATCGAGCTTGCGCAAGCAAGACCATCTGCATATCTGAACAGTGAGATTTATCGTGGCAAAACATCTATTGCGTAACCTGAGTGCGGCCGCATTGCTGGCTTCCCTGATCGTACCGGCCAGCGTGATGGCCAAGGACAAAATTGTCATTGGCGAGCAGAACTGGACGGGGGCCATCGCCATTCAACACATTTTGGGTGAGGTGATCAAAAGTCGTCTGGACGGTGATGTGTCGTATCTCGCCGGGGACGTGCCGGTGCTGTTCAGTGCGGCGGCCAAGGGCGACGGGTCTGTGGATGTGCTGACGGACATCTGGCTGCCCAATCAGTCGGCGGCGTGGGCCAAGTACGTCACCGGCGGCACCCGCTCACTGGTGCCCAATGCTCACCCTTATGCCGGCGAACAAGGCTTCTACATTCCCGGTTATCTGCAAGACAAGTACGGCGTCAAATCGATCTACGACCTGAAAAAACCGGAAGTGGCCAAGCTCTTCGAGCCAGTGGGCGGCGGCAAGGCCGAACTGCTGGTGGGGCCGGCGGGCTGGGAGTCGACCTATATCGGCCAGATCAAGGCCAAGGATTACGGCTTCGCCGATAAATTCGAGTCCGTGTCGACGGAAGCCTCGGTGACTTACGCCAAACTGGCCTCGGCTTACAAAGCGCAACGCGGCGTGGTGTTCTACGCCTACACCCCTGACTGGATTTTCTCGGCCTATGATCTGCGTCGCCTGGAAGAGCCCGCGTTCGATGGCTACGCCCAGGACAACAAAAAAGAAGATCCTCTCTACAAGGCGGATGGCTGCTGGAAATTCGTCAGCCCGACCGTCGATCCCGACTGGCTGAACAAGAGCCACATCACCTGCGCCTTCCCGGATGCCAAGGTGTACGTCCTGGCTTCCACAGCACTGCAAAAGCGCGCGCCGAAAATTGCCGAGTTCCTGCACAACTTCTCCATCGACCCGGCACAGTTGAACGGACTGATCCAGAAAATCGAAAAGGAGAAACAGCCAGCAGACGTCGCCGCCAAGGCCTGGGTTCAAGCCAATCCTTCTACTGTTGACCAGTGGTTTGCAGGGCAGGCGCAGCAAGTGAGTTCAGCCCAATGACCAGAGCGAACGTACGTGTACTCGATGGCGGCATGGGGCGGGAGTTGAAGCGAATCGGCGCGCCGTTCCGTCAACCGGAATGGTCGGCCCTCGCGCTGATCGAAGCGCCCGAGTATGTACTGCAGGCGCATCAGGCGTTCGTGACAGCGGGCGCCCGGATCATCACCACCAACAGCTATGCGGTGGTGCCTTTTCATATTGGCGACGAGCGATTTGCCGAGCAGGGAAGAGCGCTGGCTGAGCGCGCCGGACGCCTGGCGCGGCAGGCCGCCGGCGAAAGTACCGATGCGGTCACCGTGGCCGGGTCGTTGCCGCCGGCGTTGGGGTCGTACCGGCCGGATCTGTTCGATCATCAGCGTTCAGTAGCGATCCACCGCGAACTCATTGCCGGATTGCAGGCGCACGTCGATGTGTGGCTGGCCGAAACGCAAAGCTCCATTGCTGAAGTGCGGGCTGTGGTCGAAGCCCTTGGAACGGATCCCGCGCCACTCTGGGTGTCATTCACGCTGTTGGACGAAGAGGGCCGGGAACCGCGATTACGCTCAAACGAGGCTGTTGCCGATGCGGTTCGCGTGGCGGCTGAGCTGGGGGCCAAGGCGGTGCTCTTCAATTGCAGCCAGCCGGAAGTGATGGCCGCGGCCTTGATTGAGGCACGCGCTGTGATTGAAAACCTGGATCATCCTGTCGAACTGGGGGTTTATGCCAATGCTTTCCCCCCTGTCAGTGCCAAAGCCGAGGCCAATAGCGATTTGTTGGACATTCGGCGCGATCTGGGCCCCGAGTCCTACCTGGACTGGTCGAAATCATGGGTTGCCGCAGGGGCCAGCATTGTCGGCGGATGCTGTGGAATCGGCCCGGAGCATATCGCCCAGTTGCATTTGCACCTGCACTATCTAAAGGGTGAGGAGGTCGCGCATGAGTGATTTTTCAGGCGACGTTCTGTCAGAGCAGGCGACATTCGGTGCCGGCTGCTTCTGGGGGGCGGAAGCCTCATTCCGGGCATTGCTGGGTGTGCTCGACACCCGCGTCGGATTCGCGCGGTCAGACTTGGGCGACGCCACCCTGATCGAAGTCGTGCAAGTCGACTTCGCCCCCCGACTCATTTCCTATAGCCGTCTCGTCGAGCACTTCTGGACACTGCACGATCCCACGTCAGTCGACCGGCAGGGTACGGACATCGGGACGAAATACCGTTCCGCGCTGTTTTTCAACAGTGCCGAGCAGGCCCGACTGGCGCTTGTCGCCAGGCAGCAGCTGGACGCCAGTGGCCAGTTGGGCAAGCCAGTGGCTACGGTGATCCTGCCACTGGGTGAGTTTCAAAAGGCAGATGAAGAACATCAGCGCTACCTTGAAAAACACGGTGGCAGCGCCTGTTCCATTTGATGCATAGGCAACGCTTTTGCCGTCTGGGCCGGGGCGTTGCAATTGCTCGGCGAGGTACTGGTCGCGGGGACGCGGATACTAAAATTTCAGTTCGACGAGATGGGGTCGAGCGCGTGCGCCTGGAACTGGGTAGGGGAAGTCCGGTTAGAGTCGGTGGGCTCCTCGATATTTGGTGGGCACGTTTGGCCGAACGCCTGAGCGGGGAGACCCGTTTGCCGGCGTTACCTAGTGAGGTGTCGCAGGCGTTTATCGCTGTGTGGCAGCAGGCGATCCACTTGGCGCAGGACGTCGCCGAACAGGGTTTAGCGGAGCAGCGCCAAGTGCTGGACGCCGAACGTGAGCGACTCGCAGAAATTGAAGATAGAGCGCATCAGGATCTGGCAAAAGGGCGCCAACAGGTTTCAGAAGCAATGGCCGGGCGTCAGGCGGCCGAATCTCGCTTGGCTGACCTGGACCTTCTGTTGGTGCAGCGGCAGGCCCAGATTGAGGAGCTCCGGCAACAGCGTGATGTCTTTAAGCGTGAACGGCACGATGCCCAGGGGCAAAATCAAATTCTCCAACAGGAACTCCACTTGCTACGACTCAAGGCCGAACAGGAGCGAATCACACAGGAGAACTATTTGCGTGGCGTTGAGGATCGGGCTCACCGCGAGGTTGATCGGGCCCGGGAGGAGGGGAAAGCCGCAGTAAGCCAATCAAAAGTAGCCAGCCGCAGGTGCGACGACTTGCGACGTAGGTTGGAGTCGGCCCAGAGCGAGCTCAGCCAAGCGGAGCAACGTACTGCGGCGCAGTTGGCCCGCGCAGAAACTTTAGAACAACAGTTGATTCAGATACGCCAGCTGTCAGAGATCAAGCGCAAGCCGCGAGTCAGAAAAAACCGACATCAAGCAACCCTAAAGACTAACCGCAGGTGTCGGCTAGCGGCCATTAGAGAACCCTCAAAAGCGACCGCTATCGGCCAAAAGCGGACATTCGTCCAATCAACGGAACAGCTCTTGGCGATCCACTAGGACTGGTGTGAGGTATCTATTGGCTAGGGGCCGACCGTGTCCTGGCGGGCTACGATGTCTGCGCGTCTAAGGGCGAACTTTTCGACGATAGCCGATCAGCTCTGGACGCTGATCGGGAGAGCTATAACTTTACTTTCAGCCACCTCGAAGGCTATGGAGTGACCTTCGAGGCCGGGGTAATGGCAACGCCTGCGCCCGGCGTCACCACACTTTTTAAGAGCGGTAGCGTGCCGCGGGTTGGGCGTTGCTAAAACCCTGTGCCAAGAGCACGCGTTCGCGTTCGAAAGCTTCCCATGCCGCAACGTCAGGCACAGGTGGAATGGTAACCAACTCCTTACGATCAAAGCCTACCAGTGCCGCATCCACAAGCTCATCAACTTCCATGACGTCGGGCACCTTGCTGATGTCGCCACCCGCACGTTCGTAAATTTCTGTACGCGTAGCTGCAGGCAGTACGGCTTGAACGTACACTCCCTTCGACGTGACTTCTGCCGCGAGGCTCTGCGAGAGCGTCAGTACATAGGACTTTGTGGCCGCGTAGATGCCGTGGGAGTATTCAGGCAGAAGCGCCAACACTGACGCGATATTGATGATCGAACCGCTGCCACGTTGCACCATCCCTCCAATGACGGCTGACGTTAGTAAGGTTGGGGCAAGGACGTTCAGTCGCAGTAACTTGTACATGTCGACGGAGTCGGCCGTGGCGAAATCCCCCATTAATGCGGCCCCTGCATTATTGACGAGAATATCAATCGGCGGTTCTGAGCGCAGCCGTTGAAGTACGGGCTCGATCTGAACGCTGTCAGTCAAATCAGCAGTAATGACTTCGATGGAAACACCATGTTGGTCACGTAACTCAGTGGCAAGAATGTTGAGCTTGTCGGTCGCGCGAGCGACGAGAACAAGGTCATGACCACGAGCGGCAAACCTGCGGGCATAAACAGAACCAATGCCACTCGATGCGCCAGTGATAAGTGCAGTTGTCATGTCTGTATTTCCTGTTGTCGGCATTTGTAAATCAACTGGTGATAGCACAGCTGAGTGCAAAGTTAATGACTTCGATAAAACAGTTCAGTGATGTGGTAATTCACAAATCACCCGCGCGCTTTCAAATGAAGCATTGCGTAATGTTCGTAGTGCCCACATCCGTTCTTTACGAAAGGATCTTGCGATGTGATTGCTGCAATATCCCGATCATCCTCAATTTGATACAGCGAAACACCGTAGCTGCCATCAGGATCAATTACCGGGCCGTGGGCTACGACCACCCCCTGCTCAAGAAGCTCGTTCAGATAGCTGCCATGTTGAGTCATCCACTGACGCTCCTCGACAGTCATTGTTGCCAGGAAGTCCGCACGTGGCGGGATGTACTTACAAAGATAATATTTCATAAGTTAGTTCTCTCTAGCTGAGCGCATCGACAAAATCAGAGCTGCATATGCCTTCTATAACTTCTTACCTGATGCAATGCTTTTGAATATTGCATTTTCAAATATTTTTGGCAGGTAGCTCTGAAGGAACAAAATCATGCCAGCCATCTTCGCCACAGGATTACTGAACTTCGGCTCTTTCGTATCAATAAGCTTGGTGATAGTGTTCACAACGGCGTGCGGAGATTCTGCTTCATCTATCCCCTTTTGGGTAACCAGGTTCACTTTTTTACGGTAAAGGTCGTAGTCAGAGATCTTGTTATCCGTTATCGAGAGAGCATTCAGCCCCAGATTTGTTTTAAACCAACCAGGTTCAACCACGCTGACGTTGATATTGAATTGATTCAACTCAAAGCGCAGAGACTTGAAGTAACCTTCCACGGCGTGCTTTGATGCCGAATAGTAAGAAAGATTAGGTGGGCCTATTAACCCCACCATTGAACTGATAGTGATGATCTGGCCACTTTTCTGTTTACGCAATTGCGGCAACACCGCGTTTGTAATCTTGACAGTGCCCCAGAAATTTGTCTCAAATTGCTGACGACCTACTTCTACAGGTGTTTCTTCTGCAATGCCGGTCACCATATATCCGGCGTTGTTTACCAACACATCCAAAGCTTTGATATTTTTAAAAAGCTCATCGATAAATGACTGAATGGAAATATCGTCGTCAATATCCAGACGCAGTAATTTGAATGGAACTGTGCTGGCATATTTTTCCGGATTGCGACTCGTGCCAACGACGTTAAAGCCTTGCTGGTGAAGACTGGTGGCAAGCATCAAGCCGAATCCCGATGAGGCACCGGTAATTAAAACTGTCTTTTTCATATGACTACCATTAGTGGAGGAAAAGCCCAAAACACGTCTTGATCTAGAAGATGCTTTGTTCTGTATTTTCTCGATAACGATGCGATCATCGAGATCGGGCAGTTCAACATCTCAGATAGGCATACATTGCTCGCCTAATGAGCGGTTGGCACTCGCCTAACGCGCCAACTTGACCTCGAAAGGCGCCAGTTTTTTTCTGGTATTTCTGGCGCAATCCGCCGTTGTCGTGGCGTGATTGGCGACCTAAACTGAACCCTAAAGTTGAAAATAAATCTCCCCATGAATGCAGTACATTTCCCATGATCGGTAAGCGCAGCTCAGCTTTGGACTATTCAGTTTGGCCAGGATGGCGGGTATTGATGCAAGATGCGGGACTGGCAACTGCTCCCGTTTTGCGTCGCGCACAATTACCAGGCGATTTGTTTACGCGACAGAACGTTCGCCTGGACTCGGCAAACTTCTTCAAGCTTTGGGAGGCTATTGAAGCTGAAGCCAAATCTGTAAACGCCGAATTGCCCGCTCCCTTGCAAATTGCTCAGGTCATGTCGTCAGACTGGTTTGACCCGGAGCTTTTTGCCGCGCTGTGCAGTGCCAATATGGGCAGTGCCCTCGACCGGATCGCCAAGTATGTGAGGCTAATCGCGCCCATGATGATTCGGGTTGTGCGTACTAATTCGCATACCACCGTCACTATGGATTTTTTAGACGCCTCCGAGCCACCTACTGTTTTTTTAGCATTCAAGCTCGTCTTCTTTGTTCAACTGGCAAGGTTGGCGACACGTAGCGCTGTGCAGCCGTTGCAGGTGAACTGGCCATCGCCGTCAACCCTTGGCCCGGACTTGAATGCGTACCAAGCCTACTTCGGCGTTCCCGTGACTGATGCGCCACAGGCCAGCGTGGTATTTGCAGCAGCGGACGTCGAGCGCCCTTTTCTGACAGAAAACCATAAGATGTGGTTGTTCTTTGAGCCCAGTCTGCGACAGCGTTTGTCCGACCTGGACAGGACATCAGGAATGGTCGAACGGGTACGCAGTACGCTGCTTGAGTCTTTACCGGCGGGCGCGGTATCGATGCAGGAAATCAGTCGAAAGCTAGGGGTCAGCACCCGCACACTTCAGCGCAGACTGCAAGACGAAGGGACTACGTTCCAGCAGACGCTAGATACTTTGCGCGACTCTTTGGCACGCCATTACCTACGCAATACCGCTATGTCGAGCTCGGAGATATCGTTTCTTTTGGGGTTCGAAGACTCCAACTCTTTCGCTCGCGCATTTCAATCGTGGACAGGAAGTACGCCAAGCAGGATCAGGGCTCAAATGGACAATTCCAGCCATCCCTTAGCTGACAGTTCAGGCGAATAGGAGGGGTAGATCGCCGCAGATTAAATAGACACTCGGGGGAGTCCGCTTCGGGCCGATGTTTAACTGTGACCGCCGTCCGCTTTGGGTCGATTGCTGCTGTTCGCCACTGGCGGCTTTTGGCCGATTGCCGTCATCCACGAGCATCGATTTTCGAGCAACTTATAAGTTGCTCTCGATCAAAAGTGGTCGCAGGGCTTTTGCTTACCTGATATAGCGCGCATTGGCGCTTGGTATCTTCGTTAGCGATACCTCCCAACGACGCATGCGATTGGCGCATGGGTACACAGCTCGATAAGGTCATGGTTCGTTTTTGATCATGCCCGTAACTCGGAGCAGACAAGCCGCTACCAGCGCCAACGGAACCCACATGCGATATCGACGCCTCGACCTTAATCTCTTGGTTGCGCTGGACGCCTTACTGAGCGAATGCAGCGTCAGCAGAGCGGCCGAGCGTTTGTGCCTGGGGCAGTCAGCTGCCAGCTCGGCATTGGGCCGCTTACGTGAACATTTCAATGACCCGTTGCTGGTGCAAGTGGGGCGCCGCCTGGAACCTACGGCGCTGGGCCTGGAGTTGCTGCCAAAAGTGCGTGCAGCGTTGGCGCTGACACGGGAAGTCGTCGACGCGCCACTAAGTTTTGATCCGGCGAACTGTGACCGGCACATCACCCTCGTAGCATCCGATTACGTCGCCGACGTGCTGCTTCCGGCGGTCAGCCGTGTTTTGGCGCGTGTCGCTCCGAATATTCGCTTGAGCCTGCGCGACATGCCGGTGCCACGCGACGGTGATGTCGTCAGCGAAGCGCTGGATTATCGGCGCAGCGATTGTGTGGTCGTGCCGCAACGAACGCTGAATCCGGCCTATCCCCATATGCCGCTCATGACTGACCAGCTCTGTTGTATTGTCTGCGCCCAACAGCCACAGTTTGCCGAGCAACTGAGCATGGCTGACTATCGCGCGGCAGCGCATGTGGTGCGCGAGTTTGCCGACGGGCACAACTTGGCGATGGATGCCATGCACCTGCATGAACTCGGCATTGAACGGCAAGTGGCGGTGACCGTTGAAAGCTTTGTGCTGATGCCGGAGTACATCGTTGGCACTGCGCGTATTGCCACGGTGTTTCAGCGACAGGCTCAGCGCTTCGCCCAGCGATATCCATTGCGCGTCCATCCAGCACCGCTGGCGTTCCCCGAGGCTGTTCAAGTCTTGCAATGGCATCCCTATCAAGAGCATGACCCGGCCATGCAATGGTTTCGCGGCCTGCTTCTGGAACAGGCCGCGTTACTCGATCAACCCTCTGCCTGATCGCCGTTGTCGGCGACCAATCCGGCCTTGGCGATGGCCAGCAATGCGCAGCGCTCGTCGTTGTCCGAGGTATCGCCACTGATGCCGATGGCCCCGAGCACCACGCCCTCGGCATTCCGGATCAACACCCCGCCCGCCACGGGAATCACCTCGCCGCCGGTCAAACTGTTGATCGCGTCGAAAAACGCCGGCATTGCCTGCGCGCGTCGCGCCAGTTCACGGCCTCCAAAACCCATACCCAAGCAGCCACGCGCCTTGCCGTTTGCGATTTTCGTGCGCAGGAAAGTGGCGTGTTCGTCGCGCAGAACCGCCAATGGATGGCCGGCGGCATCCAGTACCGCGACGCCCAGAGGTTTGATCCCGGTTTCCCGAGCAAAGTGGATGGCGGCGCTCGCTATGTTCGTGGCGGTAAGCAGATCCAGTCGTTGCATGGTTTGTGTCCTCATACGGCCCATTTACCCAATTGAGCAACGCGGTCGCGGGTGTAAAGATCCGTCCATTTCAGTGAGTTGAAATCGGACACCTGCTTGGGGTTGTAGGGGCTGCGATCCATACGTACCGGTTGGCCGGCCTTGTAAACGGCCTTCAGGCGCGAACGATCTTGAAGGATGCGGATGTCATCCAGCGGTGAACCGTCGAGCACGAGGAAGTCTGCCTGCTTGCCCACTTGCAGGGTGCCGAGGGTTTCATCGCGCGGCATGCAGCGCGCACCGACAGCCGTCGCGGCGTATAGAGCTTCTGCTGTTGTGAAGCCGAGGCGTGTCACCAGCAGTTCCAGCTCACGGGCATGCCATTCGCCATAGGGCGTCACCGCAAAACCGCTATCACTGCCGCAGGCAAACGGTACGCCAGCCGCTTTGGCGCGTTTGAGTACCGCAGAACCGACCTCCAGTGTGCGAGCACAATAACCGGCATAACCGGTGCTGATGGCCGGATCATGGGGCTGGCAGAAATCCACGGTGTTTTGCGGGAACGTCATGGTCGGGGCAAGGATGCTGCCGGCCTCAAGCAGCGCTTCGATGCACGCGTCGTCCATGTAAAAGGCATGAAAGACCAGATCAACGCCCGCGCGCGCCGCGTACATCACGGCTTCGCGACCGTAGGCATGCGTGGCGACCTTGCAGCCGAGACGATGTGCTTCCTCGACCATTTCGAAGGTTTCGTCGGCAGTGAAGGCCGCAATGATTTCGCCGTTGGGGCGGCGGTGCGTGCCGTCCATGGCGATCTTGATCAGGTCAACGCCATCCTTGGCCTGCTTGCGGATCTCCGCGAGGGCGTCGCTTCGGCTGGTGACCAACTGCGCGGTGAAGTACTCCGGAGCGCCGACCCGACTCGGGAACCAGTCATTCAGACTCTGCCGATTGGTGATGACGCGGCTGCTGGCCGCGATCCTCGGGCCTTCGAACAAACCAGCGGTCACCGCATTGCGCACGGCGATGCTGAGCTGGCCGCTGTCGCCGGGGCAGACCATGCTGGTGACGCCGGCGGCCAGCACGTGTTGCGCGAAGAACATCCCGCGCAACGCGCGAAATTCGTCGCTGGTCCATAGATCAATGTCTTCTTCGCTTTGCGCGTTGCCGAAGGCCAGATGCGTGTGCACATCCACCAGCCCCGGCATCACGAAATCATCCCCCGCATCCACCTGTGTATCGCCTGGCTGGGGAGCGGGTGCCAACGCGGTAGCGCCGACGTAACTGAGCAGGCCGTTTTCGACGATCAATGTCTGTTGTTGGCGGGTCTCCAGTCCAGTGCCGTCGAACAGGGTCTGGCATTTCAGGTGCAGGGCAGTCATGGCGTCTTCGCTTTGTGATTGTTCTGCAAAGAGAGGCTAGAGAGCAGGCGAGGGGACGACCAGCAGATTGCATCGATGGCTGCGTATTGACGGCGTCAATAGGTGCGCCAGCGCTTGAATCCGTTAATGCAAAACGCCGGAAAATCGAAAGATTATCCGGCGTTTTTTTTTGCGTTTTTTTTCAGTGGATCAAGCGGTGCGACCGCCCAGGGTTTCGGCGATCCAGTCGGCAATGTAATGCCCGGCATTGATGCTGTTGTCGAAGCTCGAATGCTGCACGCCACCTTCACGTTCGGTGAAGATTTTCAGTTCACATTTTGGACTGTTGACCAGTTGTTCGTAGGTGCGATGCGCCCACTTCAACGGAATCTGCGAATCCTGCTCGCCGTGGGTCACGAGGAACGGCACCTTGATCCGGTCGAGCACGCCGTCAAGGTGGACGTTTTCGGCGATGGTCATGAACTCTTCGACGTTCTTGGCCCCCCACACCCAGCAGACATGCGCCCAGTAGTGCGGCACCGGGAAGCTGCCTTCCTTTTCCAGTCGACGCTTTTGCACATCACGCCAGTCGTGGTTGGCGCCCCATACGACGCCACAGGCGAAGCGCGGTTCGAATGCGACCGCGCGCGGGCAGTAATACCCTCCAAGGGATACACCTTCGAGCCCGATACGTTTGGCATCGATGTCGCTTCGGGTTTCCAGCCAATCCACCACGCGACTGGCCCAGTGCTCACTGTCAAATCGTGCGGTCAGGCCGTGCAGGCGCAGCGCTTCGCCGGTGCCGGGCTGGTCGATGATCAGCGAAGAGATGCCGCGTTTCGCCAGCCAGGCTGGCAGGCCCACGCGGTATTTCATTTCTTTGGTCGAGTCCAGACCGTTGACCTGCACCAGAATCGGCGCCGGCCCATCGATGCCTTCGGCGCGCACCAGCAAGCCGGAAAGGTGTTTGCCCTCATACGGGATTTCCACCCGTTCACAGTTTTCACGCGACAGTTCGATGCCGCGCTTGAAGGTTTGCAGGAAGCGTTGATAGAGCTCGGTACGGCCCGGCGCGCCGTGGGCTTGCAGGCGCTCGCAGGTCAAATAATAGGTGGCGGCGCGGTTGTATTTTTCGCCAGCCGAGAGCATCCGGCCATTGCCTTCGTCTTCCTCGGCCAGACCGCAGAGCTTGTCGGCCATTTTCGCCCAGGTTTCGCGAAAGGCGCGGGTGCCGGCCGCGTCTGGCTGTTTCGCAGCCTCTTGCAGCGGGGCGCACATCGCTTCGATTTCACCCATGCGGGCGCCCATTTCAATGGCCAGGTCGACAGAGAGATTCCAAACGTAGTTGGTCGGGAAATAGCGAAACATGATTATTGTTGTCCTTATGGTTGCCGTGGCATTCCCAAGGCACGTTAAGGATCACCCGGTTAATTGGCCAATCGTGACGGCGGATACGAGGTATCGCGCGATACGATAGGCACGTGTTGCAGCTGCTGGATGGATTCGCTGATGCGTTCGCGCAGCCAGCGGTGCATCGGGTCGCCGTCGACGCTGCGGTGCCACAACATGTACTCGCGCATGACCGGGATTTTCACCGGCGGCGGCAGGATGCGCAGTGGCAGATAGTGCGCGTAGAGGTTCGCCAGACGTTGGTGCATCGTGGCGATGCGCTGCGTGCCGACGATCAATTGCGGCAAGGTATTGAAGTCGCTGGTGATCACTTCAATGCGCCGATTGAAGCCGTATTGATTCATGAACCATTCTTCAATGCTCATGTGCCGAGTACGGCCGAAGCCTACCGAGACATGGCCCATCTCCATGTACTGCTCAAGGGTCAGGCTGTCGCCAACCTGCGTATTGCCTTGCCACACCACGCACACGTGCTCTTCTTCGAACAGCAGGTGCGAAGGGTGGCCATCAATGATGTAGCGCTCGGGGACAATCATCAGGTCGACCTCGCCACGTACCAGCAACTCGCCGGAGTTGTCGCTGGGGCCAAGCATTTCGAACGTGATATTGGGCGCTTCCTGATGAATGTTCTGGATCACCTGGGCGAACAGCACGCTGATCAGATAATCCGAGGTCACCAAACGAAAATGTCGCTTGCTGGTCGCCGGATCGAACACCGGTTTGGCGGTAATCGAGGACTGAATCGTTAGCAGTACTTCACGCACCGGTTTCGCCAGTTCCGTGGCATAGGGTGTGGGCTGCATCCGGCGTCCCACCTGGACCAGCAGCTCATCCTCGAAGTAGGTGCGCAAACGCGCGAGCACGCCGCTGGTGGCGGATTGGGTCATGTGCAGGCGTTCGGCAGCGCGGGTGATGTTCTGCTCTTCGAGCAACACATCGAGCGCGACCAGCAGGTTCAGATCCAGATGGTTGAAACGCATGGGCAGGTCCGTTCTTGTATTTATTTTCGCAATACATTCGAACGAATCCATCGACACGTCAACCTTCGTCGCAGGTATCGCGTTTGCCGATAGGTCGCATCCCGACTTGCGATTAGTCAGCTGTCAGCCCTTGCGCCAATCTTCGCCGCAGTCGGCCCTGCTGCCGACACCACCACCGGTTTCCAGTCAGGCCTGGCGCGCTGCAAGGCGTCCATGGCGACAGTCTCCGGATCATAATTTCAATGGAGTGGTAAGCCATGAACATCATTGGCCTTGATGCCCTGATTTTTGGCGTCGATGACATTCAAGCCTGCACCGATTGCCTGCGCGATTACGGCCTCGCGCCGGTTGGCGTTGACGGCGAGGGCGGGCGTTTCGAAGCGCTGGACGGCACCGCCGTGATTATCCGCCGAGCCGACGATCCTGATCTGCCGGCGGCGATCGGTCCGGCGCCGTCCATTCGCGAGACGGTCTACGGGGTCGCTGCGATCAGCGATCTGGATGCCATCGAAGATGAGCTGGCCCGTGATCGCATCGTCCGTCGTGATCAGCACGGCGTGCTGCACAGCGTTGACGACATGGGTTTCGCCATCGCTTTTCAAGTCAGCGTACGCAAGCCTTACAGCGCTCCGAATGACCTGACCAACGCCGCCGGCCATGCGCCACAGCGGCCGCTTAACCAGCCTGGCATTACCCTCGATATGGGCGCTGTTCCGCGCACTTTGTCGCACGTGGTGTATTTCGTACCCGATGCAGCGAAAGCAGAAGCGTTCTACGCCGAGCGTCTGGGTTTTCGCACCACCGACACCTTCATTGGCGCCGGGCCGTTCATGCGCCCGGCCGGTTCTGACGATCACCATTGCCTGTTCATGATCCAGACCCCACCGCACATGAAGGGCTGCGAACACTTCACCTTCCATATGGGCAGTGGCACCGAAGTGCTGCTGGCCGGGACGCGATTCGAGCAAAAGGGTTGGACCAGTTTCTGGGGCCCGGGCCGTCACCTGTTTGGCTCCAACTGGTTCTGGTACTTCAACAGTCCGCTGGGTTGCCACATCGAATACGACGCCGACATGGACAAGCACGATGACGCCTGGGAGGCCCGTCGCGCGCCGCTGTCGGCGGATAACTCGCAGCTGTTCCTGTTCAGCGCCAAAGAAAAATGGGCCCCCGGTGGCCCGCCGCCAAAACTCGGCTGAGGGCCGCGCTGATCATGAGCGGTATTGCGCAGCCATTGTGTCGGCTGGACGAACTGGAGGAGGGCCGGGCGCGCGGATTCGATCCGTTGGCGCAGGGCCGCGACAGCGTGTTCGTTCTGCGTCACGACAATCAGGTGCGGGTCTATCGCAACCGTTGTCCGCATCTGGACGTGCGTCTGGAGTATCGCAAGGACAGCTTCCTGTCCGCCGATGGCCAGTTGATCGTCTGTTACGCCCACGGCGCGCGATTTCTGCCGGCGACGGGCAAGTGCATCTACGGCCCGTGCCTGGGCCAGAGGCTGGAGGCGCTGCCGTTCTGCGAGAAGGATGGCTGGCTGCTGTTACGAATGCCTGAAGAGTTGCCGCAGCCGGGATAAGTCGAGGTATCGCGTATGGCGATACATCGCATCCTTACTCGCGATTAGTCAAATCCCTGCTTTGCCGGGAAGCTTCATCCAACGATGCCGTGCCCGACGCAGCATCGATCACAAGAATAAAAAGAGAGAACACCATGAGTACAGTGAACAATGTTCTGATCGTGGGCGGTGGTATCGGCGGCTTGTGTGCGGCCATCGCCTTGCGGCGTAAAGGTATCGAGGTCGACCTGATCGAGCTCAAGTCCGAATGGACAGTCTATGGCGTCGGGATTATTCAACAGAGCAACGTCGTCCGTGAGATGGCCAAGCTGGGCGTTCTCGACGGTTATCTCGATGCCGCTTATGCCTTCGAAGACGTCGCTATCTATGGCCCGGGCGGGCAACAACTGGCGCGCATTCCGGGTCAGCGACTGGCCGGCCCGCAATACCCTGCCAACGTCGGCATTTCCCGCCTGGCGCTGCACAAAGTCCTCAGCGAAACCGCCCTGCAACTCGGCGCCAACGTGCGTTTGGGCTTGAGCGTGGAAACGCTGAACGACGATGGCACAGAGGTCGACGTGTTGTTCACCGACGGCAGTCGCGGCCGCTACGACCTGGTGGTCGGTGCCGACGGTCTGTTCTCGAAAGTGCGTAGCCTGGTCTTTGGCGATGCCTACACCCCGCGTTTCACTGGTCAGTCGGTGTGGCGCTACAACTTTCCCCGCGCGCAGCAGATCGATCATCTGGCCAACTATCAAAGCGCTGACGGCAACGCCGGGCTGGTGCCGCTGGCCGGCGATTTGATGTACCTGTTTCTGACGTCCCACGAACCGTCCAATCCGTGGATGGATCCTGCTGATCTGGCTGCGCAAATGCGCCAGCGCCTGCAGGGTTTTACCGGGCTGATCGGCGAGCTGCGCGAGCAAATCACCGACAACAGCCTGGTCGTCTACAAGCCGATGGAAGTGGTGTTCGTCGATGAGCCGTGGCATCGCGGACGCGTCCTGCTGATCGGCGATGCGGCCCACGCCACCACGCCGCACCTCGGCCAAGGCGCCGGCATGGCCATCGAAGACGCGATTGTGCTCAGCGAAGAACTCACTCGCGAGCAGTCCGCCTCCAGCAGCGTCGAACAGCAGCTGCAGCGCTTCATGGCGCGGCGTTTCGAGCGTTGCAAATACATCAGCGAAAGCTCGGTGCTGGCCGGCGACAAGGAAATGCAACACGACCGCGACTTCGATCGCATCGGTCTGGTCAAGCAAATGCTCGCGCGCACCGCCGAGCCGATCTAAGTCCCACCTGCGACGCATCCACAGCAGTTACCACTATAAAAACAAGAGGTTAACGCGATGGTTAGTTCTACGACTGCGGCGCTCGCGCGTCGCCCGGTCTGCTCGTCTGCACCCTTTGGTTTGAGCGTCGCTGCGCTGCTGGTGCTGTGCAGCCAGGCCGCTCACGCTTTCGACATCGATACCGGCAACCCGGATTTCAAGCTGCGTTGGGACAACACGGTCAAGTACAGCGCTGCCTGGCGCACGCAGAATCCGAGCAGCAAGTTGACCAAGGGGCAGGTGGCACTCAATCAGGACGATGGCGATCGTGCGTTCAAAAAAGGCCTGATCTCCAATCGCACCGACATCCTCTCGGAGCTGGATTTGTCGTTTCAGGACTTCGGCGCACGTTTGAGCGGCGCAGCGTGGTACGACAGCGAGTACCAGGGCAACAACGACAATAACGATCCGAGCCGCGCCAACGCGCGTTCGGTGGGCTACGACGAGTTCACCGATGACACCCGTCATTTGCACGGTGGTGACGGCGAAATCCTCGACGCCTTTGTCTACTGGAACGGTGAACTGGCCGACCGTGCAACGTCAGTGCGTGCCGGCCGTCATGGCCTGATCTGGGGGGAAAGCCTGTTCTTCGGCGCCAACGGCATTGCCGGTGGCATGGCCCCGGTTGATGTGGTCAAGGCGCAGTCGGTGCCCAATACGCAGTTCAAGGAAATCACCCGTCCGGTCAATCAACTGTCTGGCACCTTCCAACTGACTGACGACGTCTCGCTCGGGGCGTATTACCAACTTGAATGGGAAGAAACCCGACTGCCCGCCGCCGGCAGCTATTTCTCCACCAGCGACACCATTGGCGAAGGCAATGAGCGTCTGATCGTCGGTGCACCGTTTCCGGCATTCCTCGGCGGCAACCCGGCCAGTCCCGCCGCGTTTTTCCACGGTAATGACAAGGAAGCGCGCAGTTCGGGGCAGGGCGGTCTGCAACTGAAATACAGCGCTGAGACCGTCGAATACGGCCTCTACGCCATTCAGTACCACGACAAGACACCCAAGCTGTATCTGAAACCGTCAACGGCGGCGCCGAACTTCAGCACCGGACAGATCGGCGAGTACTACTGGGTTTACCCCGAAGATATTCGCGCGCTGGGTGCGAGTTTTTCCACCACCGTGGACGAGTACAGCTTCGCCGGTGAAGCGTCGATGCGCTGGAACATGCCGCTGGTTTCGAACGGTCAGACCGTGCTGCCCGGCGTCATCGCAGACAACGATGATGACGCGCTCTACGCGGTCGGTCGCACTGCTCACGTCAACCTGAACGTGTTGGCTTCGTTTGGCCCGAACTTCCTCGCCCGAGAGTCCGGACTGGTTGGCGAAGTGGCGTGGAACCGCCTGCTCAGCGTCACTAAAAATCGCGCCGCGCTGGACCCGAACGCCACTGATGATGGCCTCGGTTTTAAAGTCGTCTACACGCCGACGTACCGCCAGTTCTTCTCCGGCATCGATATCAGCATTCCCGTTGGCGTCAGTTACTTCCCGCTGGGCAAATCAGCGGTGGTCAGTTCGTTCGGCCCGGACAACGGTGGCGACATCAACATCGGCATCACCGCCACATACCTCGATCGCGTCACGGCCGGCCTGACCTACACGCATTACTACGGCGCCGAGGACACCAACCTCAACGGCCTCAGCCAGTTCAATTACAAGCAATCGCTGAAGGATCGGGATTACCTCGCCTTCTCCGTCAAGACCACGTTTTAAGAGGACTTGCGCATGACTTCTCACCACCACAATCGCTTCCCACGGCTGAAGGCCCTGTGCTTTGCCTTGCTCGGAACGCTGACCGTCCTGAGTCAGGTTGCAACTGCAGCCACCGCAGAAGAGGCGGCCAAACTGTCGAGCAGTCTCACGCCAATGGGTGCCGAACGCGCAGGCAATGCCGACGGCAGCATTCCGGCCTGGCAGGGCGGTTACACCAAGGTCGACCCGGCGTATAAACCGGGCGGCAGACGCAGCGATCCGTTTGCGGCCGACAAGCCGCTGTTCAGCATCACCTCGAAAAACCTGGCGCAATACGCCGCCAAGCTCAGCGATGGCACCAAGGAAATGTTCAAGCGTTTTCCCGAGACCTATCGCATCGATGTCTATCCGACCCGTCGCACGGCCGCCGCGCCGCAATGGGTGTATGACAACACCCTGAAAAACGCGACCCGCGCCAAACTGGTCGACAGCAGCGCCGGACCGGTGCCCGAAGGTGCGTTTGGCGGTATTCCATTCCCGATTCCGCATAACGGCGCCGAAGCCATGTGGAACCACATCCTCAATTGGCGCGGCACGTCCCTGGCCATGCACTTTCGTCATTACCTGATGACCGCAGACGGCAAACAGGTGATGACCACCGACGGCCAGGCGATCCAGGATATGCCCTATTACTACCAAGACGGCACGCCGGAAAGTTTCGCCGGTGATTACTGGTTGTTCCGCCTGCTTAACGTCGGCCCGCCATTGCGTGCCGGTGAGCAAATCATGGGGCGCACCAATATCAACGGCGACAAGTCCCAGGCCCACGTTTATCTGACCGGCCAGCGCCGCGTGCGCAAATTGCCGAATGCCTGCTGCGACACACCGACGCCGGCCACCGCCGGGGTGATGTCGTTCGATGAGTTGAGCGTGTTTCAGGGGCGCATCGATCGCTTCGACTGGAAACTGGTCGGCAAGCAGGAAATGTACATCCCTTACAACACCAACAAAGTCCTGACCGCCGGCAAACCGGAAGACCTGTTTCTGGCCCATCACATGAACCCCGATTACGTGCGTTGGGAGCTGCACCGCGTGTGGGTGGTGGACGCCGAACTCGCGCCGGGCAAGCGTCACCAATTGCCGAAAGGCCGCTACTACCTCGACGAAGATACCTGGCAAGCCATGCTCGGCGATCGCTGGGACGCCAACGGCCAACTCGCCAAAACCTTGTGGTCGCTGCCCGCCGTGCTGCCGGATCTGCCAGCGCAAGCGCAGCTGTCTTCGGGGTTCTACGACCTGACCTCCGGCGCCTGGTTTATCCAGAACGTCTACACCGGTCTGCCTGAGCAATACGGCGTGGTCGATCGCTACAAGGCGTCTGAATTCTCGCCGGCGGCGATGGCGGGTGCCGGGGTTCGTTGAATCGGGCCGGATCGCCACACGGTGTGGCGATCCGGTTTCACAGGTGGTTTCGAGGTCGGTATGAACAGAATCTGTCAGGTGCTCGGGCGGTTGTTAGCGTTACTGGCGCTGCCTTGCGTATTACCCGTGAGCCAGGCTCAGGCTGCTGTCGTTGGGGATGTATTGCACACCCCGGCGATGCGCGCGCCGCAGGCCCGGCAAGCCGTGTTGCTTGATCTGGCGCGGGCAGGTGCGCGGTTGGTGGCGGTCGGCGAACGCGGCATCGTCTTGCTCTCCGATGACAACGGTATAAATTGGCGGCAGGCGCAGGTGCCGGTCTCCGTCAGCCTTACGGCGGTGCAGTTTGTCGATGCCAACACGGGCTGGGCGGTCGGTCATGCCGGTGCGGTGCTGGTCTCCCACGACGGCGGCGAAAACTGGGCGTTGCAGCTGGACGGCAACCGCGCTGCGCAACTGGAGTTGCACGCCGCACGCGAGCAACTGCCGACAGCGACTGACCCCGACGCAGCGGCGGCGCGCGTGCAAACCGCCGAACGGATGGTCAGCGAAGGCGCGGACAAACCGTTTCTCAGCCTCAAGTTCACCGATGCGCGTCACGGCGTGATCGTCGGCGCCTACGGCCTCGCGTTTACCACCGAAGACGGCGGCGTGAGCTGGCACTCGCTGATGGGCCAGATCGACAATCCGATGGGCGCGCATCTGTATGCCATCGCGCAACACGGCGAGCGTTGGTTCATCTCCGGCGAGCAAGGTTATGTGGCGCGTTCCGAGGACGGTGGACAATCTTTCGTCGCGCTCGACAGCCCGTACAGCGGCAGCCTCTTCGCCCTGCAAGTGCGCGATGACGGCACGCTGCTGGCGGCAGGACTGAAAGGCAACGCGTTCATTTCCACCGACGACGGCAACAGCTTTCTGCCCGCGCCCGTACCGATGCCGGTGTCCTTCAGTGAAGCGATTCGCACCGCCGACGGCCAGCTGTTGTTGATCAATCAGGCGGGCGCAATGTTTCGCACCTCGGGTGATGCACCCACCCTTCAGCCTTTCGGCAAACCGCTGGGCAAATCGATTTCCAGTGTCGTGCAGGCCGCTGATGGCAGCCTGGTGCTGGCCGGTTTCACCGGGTTGACGCGGCTTGCATCGCCCACTGCTACAGCTTCGGAGTGAGGTCATGAAACCATTCGACAACGCCACGGCCAGCCTGGCGAGTTTCGACCCGCGCTCCGGCTCGGTCGTGGAACGCACTTTGTTCAATCACCGGTTGTGGGTGCTGCTGGTGTGCCTGGTGACCACGCTCTTCTTGGGCTATCAGGCCACGCGCGTCGAGCTGAACGCCAGTTTCGAAAAGATGATTCCCACGCAACAACCCTACATCGCCAATTATCTGCAACATCAAAAGCAGCTCAGCGGTCTGGGCAACTCCTTGCGCATTGTCGTCGCCAATCGCCAGGGCGATATCTATGACGCTGATTATCTGAAAACCTTGCAGGCGTTGAGCGACAAGCTTTACCTGCTGCCCGGCGTCGACCGTGCCTACATGAAGTCGCTGTGGACGCCCGCAACACGTTGGGTCGCAGTGACTGAAGACGGCCTGGATGGCGGCCCGGTGATTCCGGATGATTACGCTGGCACACCGGCCAGTCTTGAGGCCTTGCGTCGCAACGTGCAGCGCTCCAACGAGCTCGGTCAACTGGTCGCGTTCGATCAAACCTCGAGCATCATTTACGTACCGTTGCTGGCGACCACTGCTGACGGCCAGGCGCTGAGTTATTCGGTGCTGTCCGAGCAACTGGAGGCGTTGCGCAGCGAGTACCAGAACGACAGGATCGACATCCACATCACCGGCTTCGCGAAAAAGGTCGGCGACCTGATTGCCGGGCTCAAGCAGATCCTGTTGTTCTTCGCCGTCGCGATCCTGATCACCACCGCCGTGCTGTTCTGGTACACACGCTGCCTGCGCAGCACCGTGCTGGTGGTGTTCTGCTCGCTGGTGGCGGTGGTCTGGCAACTGGGTCTGTTGCCGTTGCTCGACTATCAGCTGGATCCGTATTCGGTACTGGTGCCGTTTCTGGTGTTCGCCATCGGCATGAGCCACGGCGCGCAGAAAATGAACGGCATCATGCAGGACATCGGTCGCGGCATGCACCGGGTCGTTGCCGCACGTTTCACCTTTCGCCGGCTGTTCCTGGCCGGGCTGACGGCATTGTTGTGCGACGCAGTGGGTTTTGCCGTGCTGATGCTGATCAAGATCCAGGTGATTCAGGATCTGGCTGTGATCGCCAGCATCGGTGTAGCGGTGTTGATTTTCACCAACCTGATTCTGCTGCCGGTGTTGCTGTCCTATGTCGGCGTAACGCCGCGCGCGGCGCAACTGAGCCTCAAAAGCGAGCAGAACGATCAGGCCGGCGCGCGGCGTCATGGCTTCTGGCGCTTTCTCGATCTGTTTACCCGACGTCGCTGGGCCAGCCTGTGCATTGCCATCAGCCTGGCGTTGGCTGCATTGGGTTTTGTGGTCAGCCTGCAATTGAAGATCGGTGATCTGGATGCCGGTGCACCGGAGCTGCGTGCTGACTCGCGCTACAACCAGGACGATGCGTTTCTGACCCGGCATTACGGTGCCAGCAGTGATTTGTTCGCGGTGATGGTCAAGACCCCGGCCGGGCAATGTGCGCGTTACGACATCCTTGCCAAGGTCGATGCGCTGGACTGGCAACTGCGCGCGCTGCCGGGGGTGGATTCGACCAACTCGCTGGCCTTGCTCAACCGGCGCATGCTGGTTGGCCTCAGCGAAGGCAGCGCCAAGTGGTACGAGCTGCAGAACAATCAGGCGATGCTCAACATGATCACCGCCAGTGCGCCACGCGGCTTGTACAACGAGGACTGTAGCCTGCTGACGCTGTACGCCTATCTCACCGACCACAAGGCTGAAACGCTGACGCGGCTGGTCGATCATGTCGAGCAATTCGCCGCCGCCAATAACAACGATGATGTGCAGTTCCTGCTGGCAGCGGGCAATGCCGGCATCGAAGCGGCGACCAATATCGTGGTCAAGCAAGCCAATCGCGAGATGCTCTTTTGGGTCTACGGGGCGGTGATCGTGCTGTGCCTGATCACCTTCCGTTCGTGGCGCGCCACGCTGTGCGCGGTGATTCCACTGATGGTCACCTCGATCCTCTGCGAAGCGTTGATGGTCTGGCTGAACATCGGCGTGAAAGTCGCGACGTTGCCCGTCATCGCGTTGGGTGTCGGCATTGGCGTCGACTATGCGCTGTATGTGATGAGCATCCTGCTAGGTCATCTGCGCCAGGGCGCGAGCCTGTCAGAAGCCTATTACCGCGCACTGGTGTCCACCGGCAAAGTGGTGATGCTCACCGGGATCACGCTCGCCATTGGCGTGGCCACGTGGATCTTCTCGCCGATCAAATTCCAGGCTGACATGGGCGTGCTGCTGGCGTTCATGTTCGTCTGGAACATGGTCGGCGCACTGGTGTTGTTGCCAGCGCTGGCGTACTTCCTGCTGCCTGCACGGCGCACGAACACCGACGCAGAAACGCCAGCGGAGGCAGTCGATGTGGCCGTGCCGTCACGAGCTGTGGCGGTAGATATTGTTCAATCGCGTCATCGGGAGACCTGTCATGGCCGTTGAATCCTCATTGGAAAGCAGCGGCCGCCGTGCCGGTTTGTCGCAATCGTTGCTGTTGCTGCTCGGCAGCTGCCTGCCCGTGCTCGGCGCGGTATTGCTCGCACCGGTATTACCGCGCATGCAGGCACATTTTGCCGAGGTCGCGGGCAGCACGGTGCTGGTGCCGATCGTGCTGACCTTACCGGCATTGATGATTGCATTACTGGCACCGTTTGCCGGGGTCATCGCCGATCGGCTCGGGCGCAAACCGCTGTTGTTGGCGAGCATGGCCCTGTACACGCTCTGCGGTGTGTTGCCGCTGTGGCTGGATTCGCTGCCGGCGATTGTCGCCAGCCGCGCCGGGATCGGTCTGGCGGAGGCGGGGATCATGACCTGCTGCACGACGCTGATGGGCGACTACTACAGCGGCGCACGCCGTGAACGCCTGTTTGCACTGCAAATGGTCGCGACGTCGCTGTCTGCTGCGGTTTTTATCGCCTTGGGTGGTTTTCTCGGTCAGGACGACTGGCGCACGCCGTTTGCGCTGTACGCGGTCGGGCTGATCTTCCTGCCGCTGATGGCGTGGAAACTCTGGGAACCACAACCCCGTGTGCAACCGGCAGCAACATTGCCGGTGCCAGTCCCACGCCTGTTTCCGTGGCGCGCACTGACGCCCCTGTATGCGTTGTCGCTGCTCGCGGGCCTGAGCCTGTTCATCGTGCCGGTGCAGGCCGGCTACTTGCTCAACCTGCTGCACGTGGATGCGCCGCAGCAGATCGGTATGACCATGGGCGCCAATCAACTCGGCGTGCTCGTCGGGGCCTTGAGTTTTCGCCTGTTGAGCGGCCTGCGCAGCCAGCATCTGTTGCTGATTGCCTATGGCCTGGCCGGCATCGGCGGCCTGTTGATGGCCGCCGCCGGCAGCCACGCGCAGGTGGTGGTCGCGGTTCTGGTCAACGGTCTGGGCATCGGCCTGATGTTGCCGACGTTGATCACCTGGATCATGGCGCAAGTCGGCTTTGATCAGCGTGGACGAGCGGCGGGGTGCTTCACCGCCGCGATTTTTGCCGGCGAGTTCATCAGCCCGCTGGTGGTACTCGCCATCACTTCCGGGGCTTCCACGGCGTTGCCGCAAGCGTTGGCCATGATCGGTTGGCTGCAACTGGTCGTGGCGCTGTTTTGTCTGTCCGTGCCGAGGCTCGGTGGTCTATTGATCCGCACGAATGTTGGCGGGCACGACTCCATCAGCAACGGCCATTGAACGAGGATTTTCCATGCAAGCGCTTCCCCAATTCAAACGCGTGGTCACCGGGCATGATGCCCATGGCCGCGCGGTCGTCTCCAGTCTCGGAGCAACCGCCAACGTCTTCGCACTGCAAGCGGTGCCAGGCACGGTGTTTCATGAAATATGGAACAGCAGCGGCAGTCCGGCACTGCTCGACAATGCCGATGATCCAACTAGCAAACCCTTACAGCTGAGCCCCGGCCCGCTAGGCAGTGTGATTCGTGTCGTCGACATTCCGCCGGACAGCGTGCAGAACCAGGTCAGCGATGCCTCTGCTGCGGCTGCATTTGCCGAGATTGGCCAGGCGCACGCCGGCACCGGTCACGCCAACGCGCGACACAAACTGATGCACCGCACCGAAACCCTCGATTACGGCATCGTCACCGAAGGCGAAGTGTGGCTGGTGCTCGACGAGACAGAAGTCCACCTCAAACGCGGCGACGTGGTGGTTCAGCGCGGCACCCATCACGCGTGGAGCAACCGTACCGAGGCCATGGCGCGCATGGTGTTTATTCTGCTGGACGGGCGTTTCGCCGCTGAATTGCAAGACTGCCCGGGAGAAAAATCATGAAGCTCGCAACCTTGAAAAACGGTAGCCGTGACGGCCAATTGGTGGTGGTTTCGCGTGACATGGCCCGGGCGCTGGACGCCCGTTCGGTAGCGCTGACCTTGCAGCAAGCCATCGAAAACTGGGCTGAAGCCGAGCCGCGTTTGCAAGCCCTGGCGCGTGAGCTTGAAAACCACGATTGCCGCGAGGCCTTTGCCTTCGACCCCGCGCAGGCGATGGCCCCGTTGCCGCGTGCTTATCAATGGTGCGATGGTTCGGCGTTTCTCAGTCACGGTGCACTGATGCAGAAGGCGTTCAACCTCGACCCGATCGAAGGCGCTGACCGTACGCCGTTGATGTATCAGGGCGCCGGTGATGACTTCATCGGCGCACACGATGACATCGAACTGCCGAGCGAAAGCCAGGGCATCGATTTCGAAGGCGAATTTGTCGTGCTGGTCGATGATGTGCCGATGGGCTGTTCGGCGGAAAACGCGTTGCAGCACATCAAGCTGATTCTGCAGATCAATGATGTCAGCCTGCGTGCGCTGGCACCGCGTGAAATGCGCACCGGTTTTGGATTTCTGCAAGCAAAACCGTCCTCCAGTTTTGCCCCGCTGGCGATTACCCCGGATGAACTCGGCGAAGCCTGGCGTGATGGGCGCGTCAATTTGCCCCTGCAAGTGCAATGGAACGGCGAGTGGTTTGGCCAGCCGCACGGCGCGCAGATGAACTTTCATTTTGGCCAACTGATCGCCCACGCCGCGTTAACCCGGCGCTTGCGCGCCGGCACCCTGATCGGTTCCGGCACGGTGTCGAATGCCGAGCGCAACGTCGGCTCGGCGTGCATCGCCGAACGTCGGGCCATTGAGATGATCGAGCACGGCGCGCCGGTGACAGGCTTTATGCGTTTCGGTGATCGCGTGCGCATGGACGTCACCGGCAGCGATGGCCGGTCACTGTTCGGTGCGATCGATCAACGCGTCGTCAAGGCCCACGGCTAAGGAACGCCCATGCGTGTACTGATTACCGGAGCCAATGGCTTTGTCGGTCGCGAACTGCTGCGTTGTCTGCTCGCGCGCGGCAGTTTGCGCGGGCAAGTCATTCGTTCGTTGCTGGTGCTGGACACCGATGTCCAAGGCCTGCCAGTCGATCCGCGCCTGCGTCGGCACAGCGGCAGCGTGACGGATGCGGCGTTGATGCGCCGTGTCTTGGCCGATGGCATTGATGTGGTGTTTCACCTGGTCAGCATTCCCGGCGGAGCAGCGGAGGCGCATTACGAATTAGGTTATCAGGTCAACCTGCTGGCCAGCCTCGAACTGCTTGATCAACTGCGCAACAAGGCGCGACCTCCGGTGTTGGTGTATGCCAGCAGCGTCGCGGTGTACGGCGCTGATCTGCCGGCGAAGATGAACGAGCAGGCTGAACTGCACCCGCAACTGTCGTACGGCACACACAAGGTGATGGTCGAGCGCGCGCTGATCGATCTGGGTCGGCGCGGTGAAGTCGACAGTCGCGCGGTGCGCCTGCCGGGCATTGTCGCGCGCCCACGCGAACCCAACGGGTTGCGCTCGGCCTTCATGAGCGACTTGATGCGTGCCTTTGCCGAGGGCGCTGACTATTGCTGCCCGGTGTCGCCGCAAGCGACGGCGTGGTGGATGTCGGCGCGCTGTTGCGTGAACAACTTGATCCACGCCGCTGAACTGGATGACGTCGCCGCGCAACAGCGGGTCTGGCAACTGCCGGTGCTGCAGTTGTCCATCGCCCAGGTCATCGATGCACTGGCGGCAACTTACGGCGAGCAACGCCGTGCGCTGATCAGTTTCGCCGCTGACCTTGACCTCGAAACCCTGTTCGGGCGCATGCCTCCCTTGAAAACCCCGCAGGCCCGCGCTGCCGGTTTCTGCCATGACGGCAACGTCGCCACGCTTATTCGCAACGCCCTCAATCCAGCCCTTTATCGGCCTCTGCCGTTGAACGGAGATACGCCTCATGTCACAGCCCATCCAGCGTAAACGTCGTCTGGTCGACCTTTCGGTGACCCTCGATAACAACCCGTATACAGACCCGCCGCCGCTGTTGCCGAAAATCGATTACATGGATCACCAGCAAGGCTGGCCGGAGATGGCGGCGATGTTTCCGGGTTTGCAGCTAGAGCAGATGCCCGGCAATGAATCGTGGGCCGCCGAGCGCTTGCAGATCACCACCCACAGCGGCACCCACATGGACGCGCCCTGGCATTACGCCTCGACCACCGATGGCGGCGAGCCGGCGTTTGGCATTGACGAGTTGCCGCTGGACTGGTGTTTGCAGCCGGGGGTCAAACTGGATTTTCGCCATTTGCCTGACGGTCACGTGGTGACGGCAGAAGAGGTCGAAGCGGAGCTGGCACGTATCGAGCGCACGTTGCAACCGCTGGATATCGTCCTGGTTAATACACGCGCCGGGGCGTTGTTTGGCCAGCCGGGTTATCTCGATGCCGGCATTGGCATGGGACGCGAAGCGACGATGTATCTGCTGGAACGCGGCGTGCGCGTGGTCGGCACTGATGCGTGGAGCTGGGACGCGCCGTTCAAGTACACCCGTGAACGTTTTGCCGCCAGCGGCGATGCCTCGATCATCTGGGAAGGGCATAAGGCCGGGCGCGATATTGGCTACGGGCAAATGGAAAAACTGGCCAACCTCGCATCCCTGCCAGCGAGCGGCTTCACGGTGTCGTGCTTTCCCTACAAAATCCGGCATGCGTCTGCAGGTTTTGTGCGTGCGGTGGCTATTTTCGAAGAGTGATCGGGCTGTTTGAGACATTCCTTTAACGACAGCAAGAGAACGGCAGGCTTTGAACACAGTGGACGGCGTTTGCCGCCGCCACTGTTTTGCGGCCATCAACCCGTCGGATTGCGCAGTCGCTCAATGATTCTACGGGCACGATTGGCACCGACGTCGACATGAATATCAATCATCGGGCGCGTACCGAACCGGCACATGTTCTGGTACTGCGCCTCGATCACCACTTTGTCTTCGTCGAACGTCAATCGCGTCTGATGCAGGACTTTGGCTGTGACGGCCTCGGGATCATGTTCAGGGTTGGTGGCCATGGTCCAGAAGTAGTGGCTTGAAGTGTCTGTTTCTGGCGTTACGCCGTGAAAACCACGCATGTGGAAACCGCCTCGATCCGGGTTATTCAAATCGTCAGTGCCTGCGTCGATCGCGCCGGTCCAGATGCGCAGGTGATTGACGTGAAACTCGATCTCCTGCCAGCGGTCGATGTTGCCTTTGAACGGATAGGCGGCGGTGTAGGTCGGCGGCGGAACGGAATCGGGCATGTGGCGAACCACGCGAACCATCGAGTCGTCGCTGTCCACACTCATCTGCGCGTTCATGTGAATGCTGGCGTTGCCACCAATGGTGTGCAGATGGACATAGCCCAGGTGACTCAGATCCATGAGGTTGTCGTGGATGAGTTGATAAGGCGCGTCGTAGTGGTAGACATCACCGTCGAACAGGTATTTGCCGCTGCTGTGCACGTCGTAGACCGGTGGCGAGAATGTCGGCTGCGGATGCTCAGCGCTGCCGAACCAGATCCAGATGATCTGATCCTGCTCCCGAACAGGGTAGGCAGGCACTTTGGCTTTGCTCGGAATCTTGTCCTGGCCCGGAATTTCGATGCATTTACCGCCTTCATTGAATAGCAGTCCATGGTAACCGCAGCGCAAACCGCGCTCCTCTACCGTGCCACCGGACAGGGGCAGTGCACGATGGCAGCAGCGGTCTTCCAGTGCGGCGACCTGGTTATCCGCCGTGCGAAAAAGCACTACCGGTTTGTTCAGTAACGTGCGGCCAAGCGGCTGGTTTTTCAGTTCCCGGCTCAAAGCCGCGACGTACCATTGATCGAGCGGGAAGCTCGACGCAGTGGCCGGGAGAATTTCGTGTGCAAGGGGCAGGGCAGCGGTGGTCATGATGTTCTCCGGCGAGCGGTCAAGGCTCGGTTCAGGTCAAAGGTCCAATACCAGGCGGGGCGATTTGGCACGTGAGCAGCATGGGGTGAAACGGTCATTGGCAGCGTGTTCGGCGGCGGTCATGAACTGGTCACGGTGATCGGCAATACCTTCGAGCAAGCCCGTGACGCAGGTGCCGCAGACGCCTTGCTCGCACGATGACTCGATGGCAATCCCGGCCTCATCGAGCACTTCGAATACAGTGCGATCGGCGGGGATGTAAAAAATCCGCCCTGTGCTCGCCAACTGAACTTCGAAGGGCGAATCAGCGCTAGCATCGACCGGTGCAGCGGCGAAGAACTCTCTGTGCACGCGATCTTCGGGCCAGCCAGCGGCGTGCGCGGTGTCGAAGATGAAATTCATGAAGCCGACCGGGCCGCATACGTAGAGGTGGTTTGTGGTATCTGGGGTGGCGAGGAGGGCGGTCGCATCGAGTTTCTGTGCAGGCGATCCGCTGTCGTCATGCAAATGCACGCGGCTGGCGAAGGGCGCTTGGGCGAGCCATTGGATAAACGCGGCACGCTCACGGGATCGAAAGCTGTAATGCAGCTCGAAATCTGCTCCTTGGTGGTAAAGTTCATGGGCCATTGCCACCATCGGCGTGATGCCAATGCCTGCGCCAAACAGCAGGTGGCGCCTGGCTGAGCCTGCGAGTGGAAAGAGGTTGCGTGGTTCGCTGATGCTGAGCGTCTGTCCCTGACTGATGGTGTCGTGCATCGCAGCGGAACCGCCGCGCGAGGCGGGATCTTTCAGCACACTGATGACGTAGCGATGACGCTCTTTGGAGTCATTGCACAGCGAGTACTGCCGGGTCAGACCTTCGGCAATGTGGATGTCGATGTGTGCCCCGGCGTTGAACGGCGGTAGGGGGCGACCGTCTGCTGAGCACAGCTCGAAACTGCAGATATCCTCGGCCTCGTCGACTTTGCGGGTGACGTTGACTTGAAGCATGACTTCTCCCTCCACATTGAAGTGGCTGCTGAAAAAAGAAAGGGGTGCGAGCGGGTGACGAATCAGCCGGGCAAGAAGAAGTAGAAAGGGTGGCTAATCATGGGCGCCAATAAAGGGCACGGGTGGGGAGCGTTCATAAGCAAGACCTGTTAATTATTTTTTTGAGGTTGTGCTACGGCGTATCATGCGGCGCATTGTCCGCAATGCTTGGCTGAGTGAATCCTCAGATAAATTGGTTGCGGTGTCAACCAATATGCAAGGTCTTTGATCTATGGTGTTTCCTCGATGGCTACTGATACACAACTGAACCTGTCGCGTTATGTACCTGGCCTGGTGACGTTCCTGGCGAACAAACTCGCCACCGGGGCCTCCCAGTGCTATCGCAAACACTTCGGAATCGGCGTGGTTGAATGGCGGATGCTTTCAATGCTGGCCGTTGAATCCGACATCACCGCCAATCGAATCTGCCAAGCCATCGGCCTCGACAAGAGCGCTGTCAGTCGTTCATTGCAGACATTGGAAGCGGCGGGGCGGATCACCAGTCAACTGGATCCCAAGGATGCACGGCGTTACACCGTGCGATTGACGGCCAGCGGTAAAGAACTGCATGACCGCGTGCTCAAAGTTGCACTTGAGCGAGAGTCGCGTCTGCTCAGCGGCTTGACTCCGGCTGAGGTTGATACATTGGTTGACTTGCTTGGGCGCCTGCATCTGCAAGTGCCCAATGTGAACAGCTACGACCCGAGTGAGGAATGAATCAGCGGAAGACCGAGATTTAGCTGTTAAATTCGTCGTTCGTCTTGAGTTTTCGCTTAACTACACTAAATGGTCGTTTAGTCGAGTTATTACATAATGTATTGAAAATCAATGGAGCAGGCCATGAATCCGAGTCAGATCAGTGCGTCGAACTTGATTGCATCACTAGACCTTGAACCTCATGTTGAGGGCGGCTATTTCCGCAGGACATACCAGGCTGATCACCGGGACATGCTTGAAACCACGAGCGGCTCACGCTTTCTGATGACGTCGATTTACTACCTGCTTACCGAAGATTCGCCGGTCGGCCAGTTTCATTTCAACCATTCGGACATCCTGCATTATTTCCATCTGGGCGATGCCATTGAGTACAGCTTGATCCTTGAAGACGGTTCACTGCAGACGTTGGTGATGGGCAGCGATGTTCTAGCCGGACAACATTTACAATTGCACGTACCGGGCGGAATCTGGAAAGCCTCCAGATTGCTGAATGGTTCGAACGGATTTGGTTTGATCAGCGAAGCAGTTTCACCAGGCTTTGATTTCGCCGATATGGAAATAGGAAGTCGGCAGAAACTCACAGCGCGGTATCCGCAGCATCGAGCGCTGATTGAAAAGCTGACGCGTGCCGAGGATTGAGAGCGGCACGTTTTAAATAGAGGGACCTACAGCCAACAAAGATCAGGTCGTTTGAAAGCGATGCTGGAGATCGAAATGGCGTGCGCAACCGGGCTGACTCCGTAATACTTTGTTACGTGTAATGTATATTATGTTAAATAGTGTTTCTGATCGGAACTTCCTCGGTTCACCTTTGACGCCAGGACGCCCTGACTCCCCGGCGTCCTGGTGATATGCAGGTTGAAAACCAAGCCATCGTCACGAAACTCTTCGCGGGTCTTACCGTCACTACTTGCGCTTCCCGGGCAATACCGTCCCCAATACCTGTTTAGCCGTTTGCACGATGACGCCCGCTTCGTCCGGATCACCCTTGAGCAACGTTCTGGCGAATTTCTTTGCCTGTTCCAGCTTGATATGCGGCGGCAACGGCGGCACATTCGGGTCGGTCTTGAATTCAATGACGACCGGTACTTCGGAAGCTAACGCCTGCTCCCAGGCTGCGGCCACGTCTTCCTCCCGATCGACAAAAATGCCTTTGAGGCCGATGGAGATGGCGAACAAATGGTAAGGCACATCCGGAATACTCTGCGAGGCAACGAATTTCGGATCGCCCTCCATCACGCGCTGTTCCCAGGTGACCTGATTCAGATCCTCATTGTTGAACACGGCGCAGATCCACTTCGGGCTGTCCCACTGTCGCCAGTATTTGGCGACCGTTATCAGTTCGGCCATGTTGTTCATCTGCATGGCGCCATCGCCCACCAGGGCGATCACCGGCCGTTGCGGGAAAGCGAACTTCGCCGCTATCGCGTATGGCACAGCGGCGCCCATCGAGGCCAGGCCACCGGAGAGCGAGCACTTCATGCCCTTGCGGATTTTCAAGTCACGGGCGAACCAGTTGGCGCAAGAACCGGAGTCGCTGGTGATGATGGCCTGCTCGGGCAGACGCGGGGACAACTCATACACCACCCGTTGCGGGTTAACCGGGTCGGCCTTGGCCATCGCGCGCTTCTCGAGGGTTTTATCCCAGCTCGCCCGCCAGCCTTCGATCTTTTTACGCCACTTGCGCAGTGGCTTGTGTTCGAGCAACGGTGCCAGTGCCGCCAGGGTCTCAGCCGCATCGCCGGCAAGGTTCACCTCCATCGGGTAGCGCAGACTGAGCATGTCCGGTTGCAGGTCGATCTGAACCCCGCGCGCCTGCCCTTCTTTCGGCAAGAACTCGGCATAAGGAAACCCCGATCCGATCATCAGCAGGGTGTCGCACTCCGTCATCAATTTGTAGCTCGGTTCGGTGCCGAGCAGACCGATACAACCTGTGACCCAAGGTAATTCGTCCGGTAATACAGCTTTGCCGAGCAGTGCCTTTGCCACTCCGGCGCCCAGTTTCTCGGCAATCGCAAACACTTGCTCGCTGGCGTGCAGCGCTCCGGCACCCACCAGAATCGCAACCTTCTCTCCCGCATTCAGCACATCGGCCGCACGTTGCAGATCCGCGTCATAAGGCAGCACTTTCGGCTTGCTGTAACCAACCCCCGAATGCGCAGTGCCGTGGGCCCTCGCCGGCGCCTTGTACTCTAAGTCCTGCAGGTCGTTCGGCAGGATCAACGCAGTCACCCGGCGTTCGCCAATCGCCGTGCGCACCGCACGATCCAGCAAGTGCCGGACCTGGGACGGCGCCGAGGCCTGTTGCACAAATGCTCCGGCCACATCCTTGAACATCGAGACCAGATCCAGCTCCTGCTGATAATGGCTGCCCAGTGCCGTGCGCGCCTGCTGCCCGACAATCGCCAGTACCGGCATGTGGTCCAGCCGAGCGTCGTACAGTCCGGTGATCAGGTGCGAGGCGCCGGGGCCGGATGTCGCGATGCACACACCCAGTTCACCGGTGAATTTGGCATGGGCGGACGCCATGAACGCCGCCATTTCCTCGTGACGCGCCTGGACGAATTCGATCTTGCCGCCCGCCCGGCTCAACGCACCGAAGACGCCGTTGATACCGTCGCCGGGATAACCAAAAATTCGCGTCACACCCCATTGGCTCAGGCGTTCGACCAGAAAATCACCCACTGTCACCGTCATGTCCGACCTCATCTTTTCATTGCGTATGACATCCCGGTGCGCCGACATCCACGACACGCTCGGGAGATGTAAAGGTCTGGACCGCCCGGCGGACGGCGAAGTTTCGATTAATTGCGGATCACGACGGAGATGCAAGACAGGGTGATAAGGCGCTCTTCATTGTGAGGACCACCGCCAGTCACTTCCCCCGCCTTTCATTATGAACTTACGCTCTCCGTGTGCCCTCTCCCACTTACATCCAGTGAAAGTCAGAGGTAGGACGCCATGAGAGCACTTACGTATCACGGCGCGCACAGCGTCAAAGTCGACAACGTTGCGGATCCAGTCATCCAGGACAGCGATGACATCATTCTTCGAGTGACGGCAACCGCGATTTGCGGATCTGACCTTCACCTTTATCGAGGAAAGATTCCAACCGTCGAGCATGGCGATATTTTCGGTCATGAGTTCATGGGGATCGTCGAGGAGGCAGGTTCAGCGGTGACCGCCGTGCAGCCGGGCGATCGGGTTGTCATTCCCTTCGTTATTGCCTGCGGCAGCTGTTTCTTCTGCGCAATGGATCTGTTCGCGGCCTGCGAAACTACAAATACGGGGCGTGGAGCGATCTTGAATAAAAAGGCGATCCCCCCGGGAGCCGCGCTGTTCGGATTCAGCCATATGTACGGCGGAGTGCCTGGCGGACAGGCCGAATACGTGCGTGTACCGAAAGCCAACACCGGGCCGTTCAAAGTGCCAGGGACACTGCCGGATGAGAAAGTTCTTTTCCTCTCCGACATCCTCCCGACTGCGTATCAGGCTGTAACGAACGCGGGGATTGGCAACGGCTCCAGCATCGCCATTTATGGTGCGGGCCCTGTCGGTTTATTAAGTGCAGCCTGCGCAAGAATGCTCGGGGCCGACCAGATTTTCATGGTCGATCACCATCCTTACCGCTTGGCTTACGCGCAGAAAACATACGGCGTAATTCCCATCAACTTCGATGAAGACGACGACCCTGCAGATACGATCATTCGGCAAACCAAAGGAATGCGGGGCGTCGACGGCGTCGTGGACGCGGTCGGGTTTGAAGCAAAAGGTAGTACGACGGAAACGGTTCTCGCGACACTCAAGCTCGAGGGAAGTAGCGGCAAAGCTCTGCGCCAGTGTATTGCAGCTGTCAGACGTGGTGGCATTGTGAGTGTCCCTGGAGTCTATTCTGGATTCATACATGGATTCCTTTTCGGGGACGCGTTTGACAAGGGTCTGACTTTCAAAATGGGTCAAACCCACGTGCATCGCTTCCTGCCGGAACTGCTCCATCACATCGAGGCAGGCCGCCTCTCACCGGAGGTCATCATCAGCCATCGTATGTCGCTGGAACAGGCTCCAGAGGGCTATAAAATTTTTGATAAAAAGGAAGAGGATTGCCGCAAGGTCATTCTGACGCCGGGCGATAGCGATGTGGCTCTACCGGAACACGATGTCAACACCACGGCGTTGGCCACGTAAATGTGTGAATAAAAGAAAGGACGTGAAATATCAAAAGATTGTGAGTCATCGGTGGGTCTTTGATTCGGGCCAGGGACCGACCGGCCGGGACGAAATTTTCCCCGTCCCGACCTGTCTGTCGGCGTTATATCTGACCACCGTTGCGCGCAGCGACGGCAACGGTGGTCGGTGAATCGGACAGTGGAACGAAGCGTCGAGTGGCTCCATCCAGCGCATCGATGCAACCTGCCTCGATGTCATAGACCCAGCCATGCAAATTCAAGCGTCCTTGCTCAAGCGCAAGCGCCACCGATGGATGAGTCCGCAGGTTCGCCAGTTGTGCGATCACGTTTTCACGAACGAGGCCATCGAGCTTGTCGCGTGGCGTATCGAACTCATGCGCCGCGTTGATCGCTTTCGCGGCGTCCGAGTGACGAAGCCAGTTGGCGACTGCCGGAAGATGATCCAGACACGTGCAGCGTGAAATCGCGCCCATCGCTCCGCAATCCGAGTGGCCGCAGATCACGATGTCCCGTACGCCGAGCACTGCAACTGCATATTCGACGGTGGCCGAAACACCACCCGGTTCAGGACCATATGACGGCACAATGTTGCCGGCGTTGCGGATCACGAACAGCTCACCCGGCTCACGCTGTGTGAGCAGTTCAGGCACTACACGACTATCCGAGCACGTGACAAACAACGCCTTTGGGTTTTGCTCTGTCGCGAGCTGCCTGAAAAGCTCGACGCGTTGTGGATACACCTCGCGCTGAAACCGCAGAAAGCCATCAATAATGTCACGCATAAAGTCCTCCAAAGCCTGATTCCGGATGCCGAGACGAGCACTCGATGCCTTCGCGCCTCAGTGGGGCGTCATTATTGCAGACGTCGCATGCGAGTGCGCGGCCTCACACCGCTCAAGCTTCGTTTCAAACCTGTTAGGACCAAAACCCCCTGTGCGGTTCAGCCGCCTCCACCTCCAGCATCGGCCCCAACACACTGACCTTGCGTTGCCCCTTGGCGAACACCTCGCGGCACGGCAGCGAGAACGTCGGATTCTCCGGATGGTCCCCCGTCAGTCCCAGCAAGGCATGCTCCGACAAGGCATAGACCACACGTCCGATCCCCGTCCAATACACCGCGCCGGCGCACATGCAGCATGGCTCGGCGCTGGTGTACAGCGTGCACAGTTCCAACTCCTGCGGCGACAGCAGTTTTGCCGCTGCCGCCGCTGCCACCAACTCGGCATGCTGGGTTGGATCACCTTCCGGGGGCATCGAGTTGTTCCCCGCTTCGACAATCACCTTGCCGTTGCGGTCGGCCACCAATGCCGCGAACGGATGGCGACCGCGTTGCTTCGATGCCTCGGACAAGGCAATGGTCTGGCGCAGTAACGTCAGATCAAGCGCGCTGATGCCAGCCGGGATGAGTTCAGTCAATTGATTCATGGGTAACTCCAGGGCAGTGGAAAACAAAAGTCAGTCGGCCAGTTCAGCCGATGTAGCGCCGATGGTTTCGGTCGTTTTTTTTTCATCGTTGAGCAGGATGTTGAGGACGATGGCGGTGATCGCTCCGAGAAAAATCCCGCTGTCGAGCACCAGTTTCAGGGTCGGGCCGACGTGTTCGAACAGCGCCGGAAAGGACATCGGCAGCACCCCGACACTCACTGACACGGCGACGATAATGCCGTTGCGCGTGCCCTCGAATTGCACCCGTGACAGTTCCTGAATCCCCGCCACCGTGGTCATGCCGAACATCACAATCGCGCAGCCACCGAGCACCGGCGTCGGCACCGCGGCGATCAACGCGCCGAGTTTCGGGAACAGGCCCATCAGCACCATGATTGCCCCGGCAGCGGCCACAACGAAGCGGCTTTTAACGTTGGAGAGCGCAATCAAGCCGGTGTTCTGAGTAAAGGCGTTGTAAGGAAAGCTGTTGAACAAGCCACCGAGCATGGTCGACAAGCCATCGGCGCGGAATGCATTGCCGAGGGTCTGTTGCGTGGTCGGTTTGCCGGTCAATTTGCCGATCGCCAGACAGTTGCCGGTGGTCTCGGCCATGATGACCAGCATCGCCAGGGTCATGATCAGAATCGGCACCGGCGCGAATTCCGGCGCGCCGAATGCCATCGGCGCACTCAGCTCAAACCACGCCGCTTCGCTGACCCGATTGAAGTGAGTCATGCCGCAAGCCGCTGCGATCAGGCTGCCGACAAAGAGGCCAATCAGCACGCTGAGGTTGCCGATGAACCCCCTGAATCTGGCGTAGATCACCAGCGTCACACTGACCGTGGCCAAACCGAGCAACAGGTTGGCGGGATTGCCAAAATCTGCCGCATCGGGATTGCCACCCCCCAGCCATATCGCCGCCGCCGGCATCAGCGAGATGCCGATAATGGTGATCAGGCTGCCAATCACCACCGGCGGAAAAAACCGCAACAAGCGGCTGAACACCGGTGCCAGCGCGACGGTGATAAATCCCGCCGCGATCACCGCGCCGAAAATCTGACTGAGGCCGAACTCTTTGCCGATCATGATCATCGGCGCCAGGGCAATGAACGAGCAGCCCTGAATCAGCGGCAGGCGGGCGCCGAACTTCCAGAAACCGAGGGTTTGAATCAGCGTCGCCACACCAGAGGTCAACAGGTTGGCGTTGATCAGCAACACGACTTGCGCCGAGGTCAGCCCCATCGCGCTGCCAAGAATCAGCGGCACCGCCACCGCTCCCGCGTACATCACCAGAACATGCTGCAAGCCAAACGTGAACAACTGTCGCAGTGGCAAAACCTCGTCCACCGGATGAATGCGTTGTGTGGTCATTTCACACGCTCCTGAAGGTGCGGCATCTGTTGAGATTGCGGGCATGCCCAGGGCGTTTGAAGGTGGATCCGCCCCGGAGATCGTTTGACGCGGGGCCATAGTTGAACGTTTATTGCGATGAAACAAATTAGCAACCATCGCTTTTTCCGATGGCACGAATCTGGCATCCGCTAGCCGCTCCAAACCTTCATTTTCGAACCGGGAGTTCAATGCTTGCGCTTCTCACTCGATCAACTGTTGATGTTCGTCCAAGTAGTCAAAAGCGGATCGTTTTCCGCCGCCGGGCGCAAACTGGGCAAGACCCAATCGACCATCAGCGCAGCGATTGCCAACCTCGAAACCGACCTTGGCGTCGACCTGTTCGACCGCAGCAACCGCAGCCCTGCCCTCACCGCCAGCGGCCACAAATTGCTGGTGCAGGCCGAAGCCGTGCTTGAACGCTGCATGACCTTCGAAGCCCACGCCGATTGTCTGTCGGAAAACGTAGAGCCCAGCCTGACACTGGCCATTGAAACGCCGTACGGCCCGATCATGCCGGTGCTCAAAGCCTTCGAAGCAGCCTTCCCCTTTGTCGACCTGATCATTCGTCATCCGGTCCATGGAGACGTCAGTGAACTGGTCAGCAGCGGCGAAGCGGTGCTCGGTGTGGCGTTCTCACAGCCTGGTTACCCCAAGGAGCTGGCGTTCCAGCAACTGGGCAAACTGATCATGCTGCACGTCTGCCATCCCCGGCACCCATTGGCGCAACTCGAAAACGTCACGTTCGAGGACCTGCACGTCCATCGCCGCCTGGCCTTCAGCGCCCACGCGAGCAAACTGCCGAGCAGCGAATATCTACGTTCGACCCAGTTGTGGCAGGCGGAAAGTTATCTGGCGTTATTGGAAATGGTCCGCGCCGGACTCGGCTGGGCCACCCTGCCCCGCCAACTCATTCAGCGTGAACTGGCCAAGGGTGAGCTGGTGGAACTGCAGCTCTCGGCGTATCCGCATACCGACTGGCAGATTGGTGTGGATTTGCTCTGGGCGCGGCAGCGTCCGTTAGGTAAGGCAGAGCGATGGCTGAAGGAGAAGTTGCAGGGCAACAAGGTGTATGAACTGGATCGCAACGGGCAGACCACCACGCTTTGAGATCAATGCAGATGGAACAAGTCGCCTTACGCCTGCCCGATGCTTTACCAATCCCCTGCTTCAGATTTGCGATAAACCACCATCGACCATCAGCTCCACGCCGTTCACGTATCTGGCGTCGTCCGAGGCGAGAAACAGTGCCGCGCTGGCAATTTCTTCGGGTTGCGCCATGTAGCCCAATGGCGTGATTTGCTCGACGTGCTGGCGCAGCGCGGCAATGTCGCTCTCGCTCATTTTCAGCCCGTTGTCCATCAGCGGTGTGCGGGTGAAGCCAGGGCTCAACACGTTTGCGCGGATTTTGCGGTCCTTGAGCTCATTGGCCCACGTGCGTGCAAACGATCGCACCGCCGCCTTCGACGCGTTGTACAGACTCAATCCTTCCATGCCGTTGCTCGAACAGATCGAGGCGGTCAAAACGATGGACGAAGCGTCTTTCATCAACGGAAGAAGCGTTTGAACGCTGAAGAAAACGCCTTTCACGTTCACGTCGAACATGGCGTAGTAAGCAGCCTCGCTGGTCTCTCCGAGCGGATTTTTCTCACAGATCCCGGCATTTGCGAACACTGCGTCCAGCCGATCGTCGCGCGTTTGGATTGTCGCTTTGAGCGTGTCGAGATCGGCCTGAAGCGAGACATCGGAAACCACCGCGACAGCTTTGTCGCCGAGTCTGGCAACTGCCGCCTCCAGCCTGTCTGCTGCCCGTCCAGTGATGTAAACGCGTTTGGCGCCCTCGGCGATCAAGGCTTGCGCGATGGAAAACCCGATCCCTGTGGAACCGCCGGTCACGACGGCAACCTGATCGCTGAATTTACCTGACATGTCTGACTCCTCGGTCGCTGATGAAGGGAATGTCTGAAACGACCTGGCCCATGGTGAGCGTCAACGGCGCAGAACGGCACTGACAGGAATGAACGTTGGCCGTGCAGTTTTGTGAGGCGAAAACGCAGTAGCGATTGCCTAAATTGGGACGCGGCGACCTGACCCGGGCAGGCGCGAAGCCTTGCCCTTCAGTCGTCGTCAAACCTGAGTTTCCCTACAGGATGCCTGTCATGTCTCGAATCGAAATCGAAGTGCCCGAACTCCGGCGCTGGTTGATGTTTGCCATCTTGCTCGTCGGTGCGTTTCTGCCGCCCCTGGATTTTTTTATCGTCAACGTCGCCCTGCCCTCGATACAGGAGGATCTGGGGACAGGCTCCTCTGCCGAGCAGCTGGTGATTTCTTCCTATGCAACGCTCTATGCAGTGACGCTGATTACCGGCGGACGACTCGGCGATCTGTACGGCCGCGGGCGGATGTTCTTCCTTGGCCTGCTGGGCTTCGCCGCCGCGTCGCTGATGTGCGGCGTGGCGGTTTCGCCGTGGATGCTCATCCTCGGACGCGCCTTGCAGGGTGTGACCGCCGCGGTAATGGCCCCTCAGGCACTTGCATCGGTGCAGGCGATTTTCCCAGTGTCGGAAAGACCATTGGCATTGAGCATTTACGGGGCCGTATTTGGACTGGCGTCTGTGATCGGTCAGGCACTGGGCGGCTTTTTGATTGAGGTCGACGTGTTGGGCATGGGATGGCGCGCGATCTTCCTGGTCAACCTGCCGATCGCGTTGCTGGTGATTGCGTTCGGCATCCGTGTGCTCAAAGAAACCCGTGCGCAACACGCGAGCAAGCTGGATCTGGTGGGCACCGCGTTGTCGATGCTGACCCTGACCACCCTTGTGGTGCCGTTGATTGAAGGCCGCGAGGCGGGATGGCCGTGGTGGGCCTGGCTGTCGCTGGCCGCCAGTCCTGTGCTGGCGGTAGTGTTCTGGCGCTACGAGAGCTGTTTGCACCGGGCCGGAGGAACTCCCATCCTCGCCCCGGCCGTACTGAATGCACCGGGCCTGGGGCGAGCGCTTCTGGTCGCGCTTTGCTTCTATTCAATCGGTGTGTTTTTTCTGATGTTTTCGATGTACATGCAAAGCGCATTGCATATGAGCGCACTGCATGCCGGCCTGATCTTTCTGCCGTTTGGCGCGGGATTTCTGCTCGGTCCCCTGTCGGTTCCGCTCCTCAGGCGCGTCCTCGGGGGCTACGTGAATCCGGTAGGAATGGGGCTGGAAGTAGTCGGATTACTATGGCTGGGCTGGCTCGTGTCAGTGACACCGACTACCCTCGCCCCGCCCTTCACTTCCATGACGGTCATCCTGTTCCTCATCGGTCTGGGACAAGGGCTTGGCCTGCCGACGTTGATGCGCATGGTCACGGGCCGGGTAGCGCCGGCGTATGCCGGGATGATCGCAGGCATTACCAGCGCAACGCTGCAGATCAGCACATCGCTGAGCGTCGCACTGATTGGCGGTGTGTTTTATACCTTCCTCGGAGAACCGGCGACGGCGGTCAGCATCACTCATGCGTTCACGATCGCTGTTCTGTGCATCGCCGTTTGCCTGGCCGTAGGGGCAACGATAAGCCTGACGTTAGCGCGCGAGCCAGCGACGGTAGCGCAAGCCTCGGCTGTTCGCCCGACCTGAGGCGCGCTACCCCGCACCGATCATGTTGGAGGCAAGGTCAGCCAGTGCGCGCAGCCGGTCCATCTGGCGCATGTCCTGGTGATACCCCATCCAGATATCCCGCCCTGGCGGTGGCTCGTCCTCATCCAGCAGTCGCAGTCCCGGCACGGAATCGCCGAGGACGCGGGGCAACACCGCAACACCCAGCCCCTTCGCGCACATCTGTGCCTGAACCGTACGGCTGCTGCTGGTGAACACGGTGCGGGCCAGCGGATAGCGTTGCTGCAGCCATTGCACGTCCGGGTAATGGGCCTGGGCGATGTTCATCAGGATCAGGCCAAGCCCCTTGCCGTCCGGCTGCGGCGCCGGGACATGCAAAGCCGCGTATAGGCCGTACGACAGAGTTGTCAGCTTGCGGTGCACTATGTCGGGTTCGGTGAAAGGCACGATCCGGAAAGCGATGTCGGCATCCCGGCGGGCAAGGTCGAACAGTCGATGCCCGGCGATGACTTCGGGAACGATCAACGGGTAGCGGTGCACCAGTTCGCTGAGAACCGGCGACAAAACATGACAGGCGAACCAGTCGGCTGAGGATATCCGCAACAGGCCTTCAGGCTGATCACCATGCCCCGCCAGACGCCGCTCGATGGCCAACGCGCTGTGCTCCATGTCCTGCGCCAGACCGAGAATCCTCTCGCCACTGTCCGTGAGCACCAGCCCCTGGGCGGTCCGCAGGAAAAAGGCTTGCCCACTGGTTTGTTCAAGCACCTGCAAGCGCCGTCCGACCGTCGGATGACTGACCCCCAACTCCCTGGCGGCTCCGCCCAGCGAGCCGTTGCGGGCAATCGCCAGGAAGATCCGCATGTCACTCCAGTCCATGCCCTCGCCCCGTACAAAAATGAACATTGAGTGGTCAGCTTATAGTTCAAGTAGATGGCTGTTCATGAATATCGATTCAATCAGCCGATCTGATCAGCCTCGCGACAATGACTTCAAACGCTCCACCAGCGCGGCTTCGAAAATGATGTACAGCCTCTCGGCATCACCAGCACGCAAGGCCCCGCCGGTTTCCAGTCCCAGCACGAAACCATCCGCCCGCGCCCCTGCCTTGACAGCAATGATCATCGAGTCTGCCCGGACAATCTGCGCCAGCAGTCGATCCGCTTCTCGCTGAATCTTGTCGCCCAACACCACGCCTTCCACATCGCCACCCAATACGTTCAATTAGACATCCAGTACATGACCGCGATAACCGCTGAAACCCAGATGATGGTCAATACAATCGAGTAACCAGCCAGTTGTTTGTCCATTTTCACCACGGCATCAATATGAATCTGAATGATGGGTCAGGATCGTCCGGCTCGCAACGTCAGCTCGTCCCCTTCATCCATCGCACTTCGGGTAAATGTCCGGACTCCGATTTGTAACAGAACCCCTTTCAGCGACAAGGGTCTGCTCTCTTAATACACCTCGGAAATCTATCCAATGTCCGCGCAACGCAGTCTCGTCATACTCGCTCGGGGCGGATACGCCGCTCGCGGAGTGCTTTATTTGATCATCGGCATATTCGCGTTATTGGCGGCCCATGATTCGACAAAACCCAAGGACAGTCACAAGAGTCTGGAAGCCTTGCTGAGCCAGCCGTTCGGCTATTTTCTGGTGGGCCTTGTGGTGGCGGGTCTGCTTGCGTTTGCCGCCTGGCGCGTCCTGCAAGCGATACGCGATGTCGATCATCACGGCACGCAGCTCAAAGGGCTGGTGATTCGTGCAGGCCTGTTTGCAGGAGGTCTGGTCAACGGTGCTCTGGCGTTTTTTGCGTTGGGCCTGCTTGTGAGTGGTAGCCGCAGTTCGAACCATTCCGCAGAGCAGACCAAAGACTGGCTGGCGCATCTTTTGTCGTGGGAACACTCGAATCTATTGTTGTACCTGATTGCGCTCATTCCGCTGGGGGTTGGCGTTGCGCACATCATCAAGGGCTGGAAGGCCTCGTTCGAGAAGTATTTTGAGGCCGACGAAGAGGTCATGCGCTATGTCCGTCCGGTGTCTCGCTTCGGTCTGATCGCACGCGGCGTCGTGTTTATGGAGATTGCTTTGCTGCTGGCCGTCAGCGGTTCCGCTTATCAAGCCATGGACCCGCCTGGCATGAAGGAAGCGCTGGACGCGCTGCAGAATCTACCCGCTGGATGGCTTGTCCTGATGGTGATGGCCCTGGGGCTGATTGCGTTCTCGGTTTACAGTTTCTCGGAAGCGTGTTGGCGCAAGATCAATATGGATGTGCTTCAGTAACTGAAGTCATGCCCCAACTCACGCTGCATCCATTCCAGAAAACGCCTCACCCGTGGAAAACCCGCATGCGCCTTCGGGAAAACCAGGTGGTGTGCGGTGATCGGGGCGCTCAACCCAGGAATGACTTCGACCAACTCGCCGCGCGCCAGGTAGTCCTGCGCCAGCAGCGTGCTTTCCAATGCAAATCCAAGCCCGTGGCTGGCGGCTTCGAGGGTCATGTAGGAGCGGTCAAAGCTCAAGGTATAGGGGCTTTCAGGGCGCGACAGCCCGTGTTGAGCAAACAGTTGCGGCCACTTGATCAGCGTCGCTTCCGACAGTATCAGGTTGCAGTCCAGCAAGTCGGCGACGGCGCGGATGGGGCGTTTTTCCAGAAGCTTGGGTGATGCGAGGACTGCGATTTTTTCGTTGCGCAGCGTACGCACTTCGAAACTTGGCCAGTTCGGCATGCCGTGGCGGATGTCCACGTCGATCTTGTCCCGACTGAAGTGCAGCGATTCATAAGAGCATGAGAGGTTGAGCTGAATGTCGGGATGGCTCTCGCGAAACTGTTCCAGGCGCGGCATCAGCCACAACAGGCCGAAGCTGGGTGATGAATGCAATCGCAGGCAGTCGAGGCTGACATCACTGGTCGCGCGCTCTGTTGCCACCGCCAGGCTGTGCAGGATGCCGGATATCTCGGACAGGTATTGCTCGCCCACGGGCGTCAACGTCACTCCCCTGGCCGTTCTGAGGAACAACTGCCGCCCGATCATCGCCTCGAGTTTGGCCAGTTGGTGACTGACTGCCGAGGGTGTCAGGTCCAGCACTTCGGCCGCACGCGCGACGTTGCCAAAGCGCGCAGTTTGCTCAAAGGCCTGAATGGCTTTCAGGGGTGGCAGGATCGGCGGTGCTTCGCCAGATGAACTCATGATGAGGGTTATTCCGCTGCAAGTGGCTGAGGCCGGGCGTTCGGCTATTCAAACACCACAACCGCATGTTGGCGAGTGCTGAATTTTTTTCAGCATCCAGTGAAGTTTGCGTTATTGCTCAGGGTCGTTGCGGGAGACAAGCTGAGTCATCGGTTCTGCACGGACCGACTCAATAACAACAATCAGAGGTTTCTCCCATGCTTCTTCAAGGCAAAGTCGCGATCATCACAGGTGCTGCCTCCGCACGTGGTATCGGCCGCGCGACAGCTACGACCTTCGCTCAACATGGCGCCCGGGTGGTGATTCTGGATCTGGACGCATCCGCTGCCCGCGATGCCGCTGCCTCTTTGGGCGAGGGTCATCTCGGCCTGGCTGCCAACGTCGCCGACGAGTCCCAGGTGCAGCAGGCTGTCGCGACCGTCATCGAACACTTTGGGCGGATCGACATACTGGTCAACAATGCCGGCATCACCCAACCCCTCAAGACCCTCGATATCCGCCCCGGTGATTACGACAAGGTGCTGGACGTGAGCCTGCGCGGTACGTTGCTGATGTCCCAGGCGGTGATTCCGCTCATGCGCCAGCAAGCCAGCGGCAGCATTGTGTGCATGTCTTCGGTTTCCGCGCAGCGCGGCGGCGGCATTTTTGGCGGGCCTCATTACAGCGCCGCCAAGGCCGGTGTGCTGGGCCTGGCCAAGGCCATGGCGCGTGAACTGGGGCCGGACAACGTGCGCGTCAACTCCATCGCTCCCGGCCTGATTCACACCGACATTACTGGCGGCCTGATGCAGGACGAGCGCCGCCACGCGATCATCGACGGCATTCCGTTGGGTCGCCTGGGCGAGGCCCAGGACGTGGCCAATGCGGCGCTTTTCCTGGCCAGCGACCTGTCCTCCTATCTGACCGGCATCACCCTGGATGTGAACGGCGGCATGCTGATTCACTGACACACGTGGCGGGCCTCGCGGCCCGTGCGGTTCTGGATCGATGATACGGCCGGGCAGACTTGCCCGGCGGTCAATAAAAACAAGAGATCAGACCATCATGACTACCCTGTCGCTCGAAGCCGTTTCGGCGGTGCGTTCCAACGCCTACCGTAAAACCGCCTGGCGCCTGATGCCGTTCCTGATGCTGTGCTACCTGTGCGCCTACCTCGATCGCGTCAACGTCGGCTTTGCCAAACTGCAAATGATGAACGATCTGGCGCTCAGCGAAACAGTCTACGGGCTGGGCGCGGGCATGTTCTTCATCGGCTACTTTCTCTGCGAAGTGCCCAGCAACATCATCCTGCACAAGGTCGGCGCGCGAGTCTGGATCGCGCGCATCATGATCACCTGGGGCATTGTTTCCGCCCTCTTCGCCTTCGTCGAAACCGCCTGGCAGTTCTACGCCCTGCGCTTTCTGCTGGGCATTGCCGAAGCCGGCCTGGCGCCGGGTCTGCTGCTGTACCTCACCTACTGGTTTCCGTCCTACCGGCGTGCACGCATGACGGTGTTGTGGTTCATCGCTATCCCGTTGTCGGGCATGGTCGGCGGTCCGCTCTCCGGCTGGATCATGAACCACTTCGCCGGTATGCACGGCTGGGCCGGCTGGCAATGGATGTTTGTGCTGGAGGCTGTGCCTACGGTGGTTGTCGGACTGTTGGTGCTCAGCTATCTCAAGGATGGCGTGCATCAGGCCAGTTGGCTCAACGACGACGAAAAAGCCCTGATCGCTCGTGAGCTGGCGGAGGACGACCAGCAGAAAGTGACGCATGCGTCCGTGGGCGAATTCATTCGTGACCGTCGCCTCTGGCTGCTCGCGGGGATCTATTTCTGTGTGGTGATGGGGCAGTACGCAATTACCTTCTGGCTGCCGACCCTTGTGCGTAATGCCGGGGTCTCCGATCCGATGAAGATCGGCTTGCTGACCAGCCTGCCTTACCTCTGTGCCATCGCCGCCATGTTGCTGGTCGGACGCAGTGGCGACAAACATCGCGAACGCCGCTGGCACCTGATCGTGCCGATGATCGCCGGGGCCATCGGCCTGACCCTCGCGGCGCTGATGGGAGGCAATGTGATGCTGTCCATTCTCAGTCTGTGCCTGGCGGCTTCCGGCATCCTGTCCGCGACCTCGCTGTTCTGGATGCTCCCCACCACGCTGCTCGGTGGTGTCTCTGCTGCGGCAGGCATCGCCGCCGTCAACAGCTTCGCCAACCTTGCCGGCTTCTGCTCGCCCTACCTGATTGGCTGGATAACCACACTCACAGGCTCCAGCGCTATCGGCATGTATCTGATCACCGGCGTGCTGCTGATCGGCGCCTCGCTGGTCCTGCGCATTCCCGCTGCCTTGGTCAATCGTTGATTCACAGGAGAATTCACCATGACTGCCAACCTTTCATTCACAACACCCCAGACGCTGGCCGAGCGCGCCCATAACATTCGCCGCCATGCCTTGCGCATGGGCCAGGTGCAAGGCCAGGGCTACGTCGGCCAGGCCCTCGGTGCGGCGGACCTGCTCGCGGTCGCCTACTTCCATGCGCTGAGCTATCGCCCCGAAGACCCGGCGTGGGAGCCGCGTGATCGTTTCTATCTGTCGATCGGTCACTATGCGATTGCGCTGTACGCGGCGCTGATCGAAGCCGAGATCATCCCGCTCGATGAGCTTGAAACCTACGGCTCGGATGACAGCCGATTGCCGATGTCGGGCATGGCCGCCTACACGCCGGGCATGGAAATCACCGGTGGCTCGCTGGGTCAGGGGCTGGGCATCGCGGTCGGCGCTTGCCTGGGCCTCAAGCGCAAGGGCTCGACATCGTTCGTCTACAACCTGCTGTCGGACGGCGAGTTGAACGAAGGCTCGACCTGGGAAGCCGTAATGTCGGCCTCGCACTGGAAGCTCGACAACCTGATCGCCATCGTCGACGTCAACAACCAGCAAGCAGACGGCCATTCCAGCGAGATCCTGTCGTTCGAACCCATCGTGGATCGCTGGAAAGCGTTTGGCTGGTTCACCCAGCGCGTCGACGGCAACGACCTGGACGCACTGGTCGAAGCCTTCGATGCCGCCCGCCACCACCCCGGCACTCAGCCACGGGTGATCATCTGCGACACCACCATGGGCAAAGGTGTGCCCTTCCTCGAAAACCGCGAAAAGACCCATTTCATCCGCGTGGACGAACACGAATGGGATCTGGCACTGACCACGCTTGAAGAAGGAAAAAACCAATGAGCAACGCCGCCAACACACCGACCTCGACTGGCGTACCTATCAAGAAGCGTCTGACCACCTCGGCGATGATTGCCTCGATTGCCTCTGAAGGCCAAGCCACCCGCTCAGCACCTTTCGGACATGCATTGGCTGCACTGGCGGATCAGCGTCCGGACATCGTCGGCCTCTCCGCTGACCTGTCCAAGTACACCGACCTGCACATTTTCGCCAAGGCCCACCCGGATCGCTTCTATCAGATGGGCATGGCCGAACAACTGTTGATGAGCGCTGCCGCAGGCATGGCCCGCGAAGGCTTCGTGCCGTTCGCGACCACGTATGCGGTGTTCGCCTCGCGTCGCGCCTATGACTTCATCTGCATGGCCATTGCCGAGGAAAACCTCAACGTCAAAATCGTTTGCGGATTGCCCGGCCTCACCACCGGCTACGGCCCCAGCCACCAGGCCACCGATGACCTGGCGATCTTCCGGGCGATGCCCAACCTGATGATCGTCGACCCTTGTGATGCACTGGAAATTGAACAGGCCGTGCCCGCCATTGCCGCGCATCAGGGGCCGGTCTACATGCGGCTGCTGCGCGGCAACGTGCCGCTGGTGCTGGATGAATACGGGTATCAATTCGAGATCGGCAAGGCCAAGACCCTGCGCACCGGTAACGATGTCCTGATCATCTCGACCGGTTTGATGACCATGCGCGCATTGGAGGCCGCCAAGGCGCTGCAGACCGATGGCGTCGATGTTGCGGTGCTGCATGTGCCGACGATCAAACCGCTGGATGAACAGACCATTCTCGCCGAGGCTCGCAAGTCTGGCCGGCTGGTGGTTACCGCAGAAAACAGCTCGATTATTGGCGGGCTCGGTGAAGCGGTTGCCGGGGTACTGCTGCGCAACGGAGTGACGCCGACATTCAGGCAGATCGCATTGCCCGACGCCTTCCTCGACGCCGGTGCACTGCCGACACTGCATGATCGCTACGGCATCTCCACCGAAGCCGTCCGTGCGCAAATCAAGTCCTGGCTTTGACCGTTGACTGATCGGGGCGCTTACGGATTAGCGCCCCGATGAGGTGTATTCCCCCTGGCCGATCCGCCTGGCATCTCGTCGAACCGCCTGCGGCGGAACGCCAAACCCTCGCATGAACACTTCGCGCATGTGGCGACGGTCTCGAAACCCCGTTTCCTTCGCCACGCGATCCAGGCTGTGACGACTTTGCTCGATCATCACGCGAGCGGCCTCCAGACGCAGGCTTTCAACAGCCTTGGCCGGTGACTGGCCTGTCTCGGCAGTAAATACCCGGGTGAATTGTCTTGGGCTCAAGTGCACGACGTCGGCAAGTTCCTCCACGCTTAGCGGGCGGTCCAGGTGCGTGCGCGCATACTCCAGCGCACTTTGAATACGGTCCGACTTTGGAGCAAGCGTAAGCAGTTCCGAATGCTGGGATTGCCCACCCGAACGCCGTTGATGCATGACCAGTTTGTGCGCCACCGACCGGGCCATGTCCGTGCCCAGATCCTTTTCCACCATGCCCAGCGCCATGTCCAGCGCGGCTGTCATTCCTGCCGACGTCCAGACGGGACCGTCGACGATGAAGATCCGGTCTTCCTCGACCTCGATTCTTGGATGCAGCTCACGGAGCTTGTTCGCATAGGCCCAGTGGGTGGTCGCCCTCCGATCGTCCAGAACCCCTGCCTGCGCCAGAACGAACGAGCCGGTGCACAGACCTGCTGTGCGTCGGGCTCCATCGACGAAGGCGCGCACGCTGGCCAGCACCTCTTCGCCTGGCGGGTTCAAGGGGGTCAGCGTACCGGTAATCATCCAGGTGTCGGCCAATCCCGGGGCGCCCAGAGGGAGCGTGTCGATGTACATGCCCAATGAAGAACGCACGGTTCCGCCGCCGATCGAGAAGTTCTGGACCTTGTAGATCTCTTCCCCCGCAACGATGTTGGCGAACTCGAATACAGCTTGGGTTGCCAGGGACATCACCTGAAAACCCTCGGTAATCAGATAGCCGACGCGATGCATGACTGAACTCCTTTTTGAATGTCCTTAAACACTACCATATACGTCGTTTAAGACATCAGTCCCCTCCTTCATCATGGCTCCACACACAACCCACGGAGCTTGATCATGACGCAACAATACAAAGGCACTGCGCTCATCACCGGCGCGTCCACCGGCATCGGCTCGATTTACGCCGAACACCTTGCCCGCCGGGGTTACGACCTGGTGCTGGTGGCGCGCAACCGCGAACGTCTGAACGCACTGGCCAGCCGCCTGACCAGCGAAACCCGGCAGAACATCGAAGTGTTGCAGGCCGATCTTGGCCGCCCCGAGGACCTCGCCAAGGTAGAACGCAAGTTGCGTGAGGACGCCAGCATCACTTTGCTGGTCAACAACGCCGGCATCGGCACCCATACCGGCCTGCTGGAGAGTGATGTCGAGCGGATGGCCGAGATGATCACGCTGAACGTCACCGCCCTCACCCGCCTGACCTACGCCGCGATTCCAGGTTTTGTCGCCCGTGAACAAGGCGCCGTGATCAATATCTCCTCGATCGTCAGCTTGGCGCCGGAGCTGCTCAACGGCGTGTACGGCGGCAGTAAGGCCTACGTCACCGCGTTCACCCAGTCCCTGCATAAGGAACTCTCGGATAAAGGCATCCGGATTCAGGCTGTCCTGCCCGGCGCAACCGCGACGGACTTCTGGCAAATCGGTGGATTGCCTGTCGAGCATCTGGATCCGGGCATCGTGATGTCGGCCCAGGACCTGGTCGCCGGAGCTCTGCAGGATTTCGACAACGGCGTACTGATCTCCATCCCCTCGATGCACGACCTGCAAGGTTACGAGCGTTACGAAGCCAGCCGCCAGGCCTTGTTCTCCGAGCTTTCGAGCAACCGGCTCGCGCCGCGCTACAACGCCAACTGATCGCTATCAAAAGGATATGAATCATGAAACTCAGCGCTAACACGATCTTCATCACCGGTGGCACCTCCGGCATTGGCCGCGCTTTGGCCGAGGCATTTCACCAGCGCGGCAATCAGGTCATCATCGCGGGCCGTCGCCAGGCCCTGCTGGATGAGATCGCCCGGGCCAATCCCGGTATCGACACGGTCCAGCTGGACATCAATGACCCGCAGCAAATCAAGGACGTCGCCCAGGAAGTCATACGCCGCCACCCCTCGCTGAACGTGATCATCAATAACGCCGGGATCATGCCGTTCGATAATCCAGCCTCGGGTGATTACGACGACGAACAGGCGGTGAGTCTTTTGCAAACCAACCTGCTCGGCCCGGTGCGTGTCAGCGCCGCATTCGTCGAGCACCTCAAGCGTCAACCCGAAGCCTTCATCATCAACAACAGCTCCGTGCTGGCCTATCTGCCACTGGCTGCGACAGCGTTGTACTCGGCGACGAAGGCGGCCATTCACTCCTACTCGCTGTCGCAACGCTTCACCCTGCGCGACACCCGCGTAAAAGTGCTGGAGATCGCGCCGCCATGGGTCGACACCGACCTGATTCACAAAAGCGGCGATGAACGCGCCATGCCGCTCGACGAATTCATTCGGGAAACCCTGGAAAAACTCGAAACGGCGACCACGGAAGTGTTGGTGGATCGGGTCGTCCCGTTGCGAGCCAACCAAGGCATTAATGAGCACGCTCTGATCAATCAGTTCAACCAGGCACTGGAGGAGAACCCGATTCCGGTCGCCTGAGTTGAAGCCATCTGTCGTCAAGGCTGCCAGCCCTCCCTGATGGAAGGCTGGCAGTTTTGTATTTTCCGCAAAATGCGGAAAGTCTTCCTGCGATCTGCTTCTGTCTGAAGAAGGTCGTCGCGCATAGCCTGTCACTGCCTTCTCGCGCTCACTGATTTATCGCGACTCGTGCTGGAAGGCTCCTCATATCACTGGCGCTCAAGGACTTGAACATGAACAGATTATTTAAAATCGCAGGCCTGGCCTTTGCGGTATCCGTAAGCGGCCTGGCCGTAGCGCAAAGTGATACGGGCAAAGGCGCCGGCATCGAACGTGTTTACGCGTTCAACGGGGCCATGCCGACAGGCGTGACGGTAACCGAAACCGGCCGGATCTTCGTGAACTTCCCCCGCTGGGGCGATGACGTGCCTTACACCGTTGCGGAAATTTCCAACGGTCAGCTTGTGCCCTACCCTGATCTGAAAACCAATGTCGCGGATCCGCAGAACCCGGCCAAGGGATTCATCAGCGTGCAAAGTGTGGTTGCCGACGGCAAAGGCCGCGTCTGGGTGCTCGACACGGCAGCGCCGAAGTTTTCCGCGCCTCAGGCGGGCGGAGCCAAGCTGGTGGCGATCGACCTGACCTCCAACAAGATCACAAAAACGATTGTGTTCCCTGACGACGTCATCCTGCCGACCACCTATGTCAATGACGTGCGCTTTGACTTCCGTACAGGCAAGGAAGGGACCGCCTACATTACCGACTCTTCGGTCAGTGGTCCTGGCGGCATCATCGTGGTCGATCTGGCGAGTGGCCAGGCAAGCCGCAAACTGACTGGCGCCCAATCCACCTCGGCCGACCCGTCCTTTATCCCGAAGGTTGAAGGCAAGCCCGCACTGGTGACGCGCGACGCTCAAGGCAAAACCGGCCTGTTGACGGTGGCGTCTGACGGTATTGCCCTGTCCAGTGACGGCAAGACGCTTTACTTCTGCCCGTTATCGAGCAGGCATCTGTACGCCGTGCCGACTGCCCTGCTGCGTGATCCGGGGGTGAGCGATGCCGAACTGGAAAAAGCCGTCGTCGACCTCGGTGAAAAAGGTGCTTCCGACGGTCTTGAAGCCGATGCCGACGGTGCCGTGTACGCCGGTGACTACGAGCACAACGCGATTCGCAAACGCCTGCCGGACGGTCGCTGGCAAACGCTGGTCGAAGACTCACGAGTGCTTTGGCCCGATACGTTGTCGATCGGCCCGGACGGCTATCTGTATTTCACCGCCAACCAGCTTCATCGCTCGGCAGGTTTTAATGACGGACAGGACAAACGCGTCAAACCGTACAGCCTGATGCGCGTCAAGATCGGCGCCAGGCCTGCAGCGACGTACTAAAGAAACGTCAGAGCAATGAGGTATGGCTCAAAGGCCTGAACCTGACGCGGCACCTGCAGCCTCGTCAGGTTCTCAATGAGCTACGTAACGTTCGAAGCGTTGCGCCAGGAAAGCCCTCAATGCCTGCACGGCAGGTGTGAGCGAGGTGCGATGGGGGCACACGAGCTGGAGCGGTGCCGGCTGTCCGACGTCTGCCGGGAAAAGCTCCACCAGTCGACCGCTGCGCAAGTCATCCAGCACATCGATTTTCGACCTGTAGACGATTCCGAAACCGGCAACCGCCCAGCGCCGGACGATATCGGCATCATCACTGACCCGGTCGCCCGTCACCTGAACGGTCCTGACACCGTCCGCCGAATGAAAGCTCCAGCGTTCGTAGGTCTGCTCCCCCATCACAAACCGAAGGCAGTTATGGTTGCCCAATTCTTCAGGTGTGGCTGGCCTGCCATGGCGAGCCAGATAGTCCGGCGAGGCGCAGACCGTTCTTCTGTTTGAGGGCGCCAGGGCCAGAGAGACGAGGCTGGAATCGGCCAGCAAACCATAGCGGATACTGGCATCCAGTTGTTCGCCAACCAGGTCGGCAATCTGATCGCTGACCCGTAACTGCAGCAGCACCTTCGGATGCAGTTGCTGAAACTCGTCGAGCCATCGCAACAGCACGTTTCGGCCGATATCCGACGGTATCGACAATCGAATCGTGCCGGCGATTTCATCGCGACCTTCACTCAGCGCGATCTCGCCATTTTCGAGCGCTTCGAGTGCCTGCCGGGCATGGGAAAGATAGCGTTCGCCATCGTCCGATAATCTCAAGCGCCGGGTCGAGCGAACGAACAACCGTGCTCCAAGACTGCCTTCAAGACGCTGAACCGCTCCGCTGGCCAAGGCTGGAGAAATGTCCAGCAGTCGGGCGGCGGCGGAGAAACTGCCGGCCGCAGCCGTGGTGACGAATACCTGAAGGTCATCTACGCGGACTATTTTCTTCACAATCACGAAATTCTGTAGGGTGCGGACGAAGTTTTTCAGCGTAATGGGAAAAATGATCATTGCCCAGCCGCGGCTCAGGCGCCGGCGCTGTTAGCCATTAGTCTAATCAGCCCAGGCACCGACGTAATCACTGCGCGAGCCATGCCTGTCACAAATCCCACTTCCCCTGACAGAAAAGCGACTTTCAACCGCATTTCAATATCGCTTGCAGCCTGACAGGCGCAAACCGTCCCCCGATCCGACGCTTCGCTGAGCAGCAAACTACACTTCATGCTGATTTAGTGATTTAACTAGGTAGTTACCTAACTATATAATGCTCGCCTCATTTCAACGGGACATTCAACGTGAAGCAGAGTCAACGCCTCTCGGGCATATCAACATTCATTCTGGTCGGGCTGGGCGTGATCATCGCCCTGCTCGGCCTGGCACTGGCTGCTGGCGGTGTGAAATTGGTCAGCCTGGGAGGCTCCTGGTACTTCCTGGTGGGTGGTCTGGTAATGGCCGTTTCCGGTCTGCTGATCGCGCGGCGCAAGCCTGCCGGGGCCTGGCTGTTCGCGGCGTTTCTGGTTGGGACCGCCATCTGGGCCGTGATCGACGCAGGGCTGGTGTTCTGGCCAGTGTTCTCGCGCCTGTTCATGTTCAGCGCCGTGGGTCTGGTGGTCGCACTGGTCTATCCGCTGCTCAAACGCGCCAATGGTGACGTTGCGGGTCGCGGTGCTTACGCCGTTGCGGCTGTTCTGGCGGTTGGACTGGCCGTGGCTGCCGGCAACATGTTCGTTGCGCACCCGACCGTCGCCCCTACCGGCACCGGTCCGGGCCTGACGCCGGTCGAGCCGGAAAAGGCGCAGAAAGACTGGGCGCACTACGGTAATACCGAAGGCGGCAGCCGCTTCGCCGCGCTTGACCAGATCAATCGCAGCAACGTCGACAAGCTGAAAGTCGCGTGGACCTACCACACCGGCGACATCGCCGAGAGCGATGGCAACGGTGCCGAAGACCAGCTGACTCCGCTGCAGATCGGCAATAAAGTCTTCATCTGCACCCCGCACAACAACCTGATCGCACTGGATGCCGACACCGGTAAAGAACTCTGGAAAAACGCGATCAACGCTCAGTCCAAAGTCTGGCAGCGTTGCCGTGGCATGGCGTATTTCGACGCCAGCGCCGCCGTCGCCAAACCGGCCAGCTCGCCAGTGACTGAAACTCCGACCGCTCCGGTCGCCAACTGCACGCGTCGCTTGCTGACCAACACCATCGACGCTCGCCTGATCGCGGTCGATGCCGACACCGGCGAGTTCTGCCGGGGTTTCGGCAACAATGGCCAGGTGGATCTGAAGGCCGGTCTGGGTGATGTGCCGGACAGCTACTATCAACTGTCCTCCGCGCCGCTGATGGCCGGCACCACCGTGGTGGTTGGCGGTCGTGTGGCTGACAACGTGCAGACCGACATGCCGGGCGGCGTGATCCGTGGTTTCGACGTCATGACCGGTGCCATGCGCTGGGCGTTCGACCCGGGCAACCCGCAGGATAAAAAGGCACCGGCCGATGGCCAAACCTATGTGCGCAGCACGCCGAACAGCTGGGCGCCGATGTCCTATGACCCGGCGACCAACACCGTATTCCTGCCGATGGGCAGTTCTTCCACCGACATCTATGGTGTCGAGCGCAGCAAACTCGATCACACCTACGGTGCCTCCGTCCTGGCGCTGGACGCCAACAGCGGCGAAGAAAAGTGGGTATTCCAGACCGTCCACAACGACCTCTGGGACTTCGACCTGCCGATGCAGCCAAGCCTGATCGACTTCACCAAGGACGGTAAAACCGTACCGGCGGTGGTCATCGGCACCAAGGCCGGGCAGATTTACGTGCTCGACCGCGCCACTGGCAAACCGTTGACCGACGTTAAAGAAGTGCCGGTCAAGGCCGCCAATATCCCCAACGAGCCGTACTCGCCGACCCAGCCGAAATCGGTGGGCATGCCGCAGATCGGTGCCCAGCACTTGACTGAATCGGACATGTGGGGCGCCACCCCGTACGACCAACTGCTGTGCCGGATCGATTTCAAGTCGATGCGTTACGACGGCTTGTACACCGCGCCTGGCACTGACAAATCCCTGAGCTTCCCGGGTTCGCTGGGCGGCATGAACTGGGGCAGCATCTCCACTGACCCGGTGCACGGTTTCATCTTCGTCAACGACATGCGCCTGGGCCTGTGGATTCAGATGATTCCGTCGCAGAACAAGGCTCAGGCCTCTTCCGGTGGCGAAGCGCTGAACACCGGCATGGGGGCCGTGCCGCTCAAGGGCACGCCTTACGCCGTGAATAAAAACCGCTTCCTGTCGGTTGCCGGCATTCCGTGCCAGGCCCCGCCGTTCGGTACGTTGACCGCCATCGACATGAAAACCCAGAAAGTCGCCTGGCAAGTGCCAGTCGGCACCGTTGAAGACACGGGCCCGCTGGGCATCCGCATGCACCTGCCAATCAAGATCGGTCTGCCAACCCTCGGCGGCACGCTGTCGACCCAGGGCGGCCTGATCTTCATCGCCGGCACCCAGGACTTCTACCTGCGCGCCTTCAACAGCGCCAATGGTGAAGAAATCTGGAAAGCGCGTCTGCCGGTCGGCAGCCAGGGTGGCCCGATGACCTATGTGTCGCCGAAAACCGGCAAGCAATACGTGGTCATCACCGCCGGTGGCGCTCGCCAGTCGACTGATCGCGGTGACTACGTAATGGCTTACGCCCTGCCGTAAACCGTCGCGTTCGCCTTCGTTTCACTTGTGCGCGGCACCTTCGGGTGCCGCGTTGTTTCATGTCCTTCGCTCTGGATTTGCGCAATGTCATTGGCTGTTCGCTTTTCTCACGCCGGGGTTTTCACCGGCATGCTGTTCGGTCTCACCTGCGGCGCTGCCCTGCCCGCCCTTGCCGATACCGATTCGAACGTATTTACCCGCAGCACCCTGACCGGCGACTGGGGCGGCCTGCGCCACCAGTTCGACGAAGACGGCATCAAGTTCACCGGTGATTACACCGGCGAAACCGCCTACAACGCCGACGGCGGCCTGCATCGCTCGGCGCGTTACTCGCAGAACATCAAGCTCGGCGCGCAGTTCGACCTGAGCAAACTGTACGGCGTGGACAACGCGGGCAAGATTCAGCTGACCATCAACGATCGACGCGGCAACAGTGCCTCCGAAGACCTGGTCGGCAACCGTCTGCCTATTCAGGAAAACTACGGCGGCCTCTACACCCGCCTGACCGAGCTGAGCTACGAGCACAGCCTGTTTAGCCCGGCGCTGAACGTCAAAATCGGCTACATGGCGATGGGCAACGACCTCGGTGGGCTGGACAGCGGCATTCTCTGCAACTTCATGAACGCCGGTTTCTGCGGCCATCCGCTGAACATGTCCGGTGGCAGTGGCTGGACCAACTACCCCAACGCCCACCTGGGTGTGCGGGTGAAATATGACCTCTCCCCGGCCTGGCAACTGCGCGTAGCCGCGTTCAATGTCGATCCGGAAAGCAACGGCAATTCCAGCCGTGCCTGGCACCTGGGCCCGAAACACACCACCGGCACCGTGGTGCCGATCGAACTGGTCTACAAGCAGGCCGGCAAACTGCCCGGCGAGTACAAGCTCGGGTATTATTACGACAGCTCCGACGTCAAACGCATCGGCAGTGACAAGGAAGTGTCCGGGCGCGGCGGCCATTACGTCCTGATCGACCAGGCCGTTTGGGCTTCGGACGTCTCTGAAGGTCGCAGCCTGCACGCTTTCGGCCAATACTCGGCGGCCAGCGAGGCAGCTTCGCCGTTCAGCAAGTGGTACGGCACCGGTCTGGTTCTGTACAAGCCTTTCGAAGGCCGCCCGCGTGACACCGTGGCGCTGGGCTACGGCCGCGCAGTGCCGAACCCGCGCAGCCGCGATGTGCTGCAGGACACCGCCATGGCCAATGGCGCTGCGTTCCCCAATCTGGACAGCGCCGAACAATTGATCGAACTCGGCTACGGCTACCAAGCCACTCCATGGCTGACGCTGCGCCCGAATGTGCAATACATCATCGAGCCGGGCGCGTTTTCCGGCCAGGACATCGACAATGCGTTGGTGTTTGGATTGCAGGTGAAAGCCGCGCTCTGACACCATCATTTGCCGACCACAAAAAAAGCACTCGAAGGTGCTTTTTTTGTGCGTGCCGCCAACCGAATCAACCCGCGAAGTTGGCCCGCGCTGCGTGCAGTTTCTTGTAGCTCTCGATCAGGCGCAGGTGCCGATCCAGCCCTTCCAGCTTCATGCTGGTCGGCGTCAGGCCGTAGAAGCGCACAGTGCCGTTGACCGAGCCGATCGCCGCATCCATGCGCTCGTCGCCGAACATGCGGCGGAAGTTGGCTTCGTAGTCTTCCAGCTGCAGATCCTCATCCAGCTCCATTTCCAGCACGACGTTGACCGCTTGATAGAACAAGCCACGCTCGACGGTGTTGTCGTTGTATTGCAGGAAGGCCTCGACCAGATCCTTAGCCTGCTCGAACTTCTGCAAGGCGAGGTAGATCAGCAGGCGCAGTTCGAGAATGGTCAACTTGCCCCATGGCGTGTTGTCGTCGAACTCAATGCCGATCAGCGTGGTGATGTCGGTGTAATCGTCCAGCTCGCTGTGTTCCAGACCTTTGGCGAGGTTGCGCAGGCCGACTTTGCTGAGGTTGTGCAGGTTGAGGATGTCCGCACGGAATTGCAGCGCTTTGTTGGTGTTGTCCCAGATCAGGTCTTCTACCGGATAGATCTCCGAATAGTCCGGCACCAGAATGCGGCAGGCCTTGGCGCCGATGTGCTCGTAGACCGCCATGTAGACTTCCTTGCCCATGTCTTCGAGGATGCCGAACAGCGTTGCGGCCTCTTCGGCGTTGGAGTTTTCGCCGTTGCCGGAGAAGTCCCACTCGACGAATTCGAAGTCGGCCTTGGCGCTGAAGAAACGCCACGACACTACGCCGCTGGAATCGATGAAGTGCTCCACAAAGTTGTTCGGCTCAGTCACGGCCTGGCCCGAGAAGGTCGGCTGCGGCAGATCGTTGAGGCCTTCAAAGCTGCGGCCCTGCAGCAACTCGGTGAGGCTGCGCTCCAGCGCCACTTCAAAGCTCGGGTGCGCGCCGAACGAGGCGAATACGCCGCCGGTGCGCGGGTTCATCAGTGTCACGCACATCACCGGAAACTCACCGCCCAGCGACGCGTCCTTGACCAGCACCGGGAAGCCCTGCTCTTCCAGCGCCTGGATGCCGGCGAGGATGCCCGGGTATTTCGCCAGCACCTCTTGCGGTACATCCGGCAGGGCCATTTCGCCCTCAAGGATTTCGCGCTTGACCGCCCGTTCGAAAATTTCCGACAGGCACTGCACCTGCGCTTCAGCCAGGGTGTTGCCGGCGCTCATGCCGTTGCTGAGAAACAGGTTTTCGATCAGGTTGGAGGGGAAGTACACCACTTCGCCGTCAGACTGACGCACGAACGGCAACGAGCAGATGCCGCGCTGGGTGTTGCCGGAGTTGGTGTCGTACAGGTGCGAGCCGCGCAGTTCGCCGTCGCGGTTGTAGATGCCCAGGCAATATTCATCGAGGATTTCCGCAGGCAACTCATCCTTGGCGCCGGGCTTGAACCAGCGCTCGTCCGGGTAATGCACGAACTCGGCATTGGCGATGTCTTCGCCCCAGAACTGATCGTTGTAGAAGAAGTTGCAGTTGAGCCGCTCGATGAACTCGCCCAGCGCCGAGGCCAGCGCGCCTTCTTTGGTCGCGCCCTTGCCATTGGTGAAGCACATTGGCGACTGCGCATCGCGGATGTGCAGCGACCAGACGTTGGGCACGATGTTGCGCCACGAAGCGATTTCGATCTTCATGCCCAGGTCGGCCAGAATCCCCGACATGTTGGCGATGGTCTGTTCCAGCGGCAGGTCCTTGCCGGCAATGCAGGTGCCCGCGCCTGAGGTGGACGCCGGCATCAGCAGGGCTTGGGCATCGGCGTCGAGGTTCTCGACTTCCTCGATTACGAACTCCGGCCCGGCCTGCACCACCTTCTTCACCGTGCAGCGGTCGATGGAGCGCAGGATGCCCTGGCGATCCTTCTCCGAGATGTCTGCCGGCAGCTCGACCTGGATCTTGAAGATCTGGTTGTAGCGGTTTTCCGGATCGACGATGTTGTTCTGCGACAGACGAATGTTTTCGGTCGGGATGTTGCGGGTGCTGCAGTACAACTTTACGAAGTAAGCCGCGCACAAGGCCGACGACGCCAGGAAATAGTCGAACGGACCCGGTGCAGAGCCATCGCCCTTATAACGGATCGGTTGGTCGGCCACCACCGTGAAGTCATCGAACTTGGCTTCGAGTCGGAGGTTGTCGAGAAAATTGACCTTGATTTCCATGCGGATTACCAGAATAGCGAGCTAAACAAATTGGCCGCCATTATCCGGCTTTTGAGCGTGAAGTCTTGTGCTTTGAGCAATCAATCCTGAGCCGGCCGGCGGAACATGACGCTTGTTCACACATTCAACTCAGCACATGCGCTCAATCGCCGGCAGCCGATCCGCGTGACCATGGCGTCACCTTCCGCCAATCCTGGTTGCTGACACATGATGGTTTTATCCAAGCCGCGCCTCGCGCTCGCCTTAATGATTGGCGGGCTCGCCGACACCGCGTGCGCCAGCGGATTTCTCGACGACGCCAAGACCGAAGTGCTCAGTCGCAATTTCTACTTGAGCAACGATTACCGCTCGCCCTCGCCTGCCGGAAAAAACTACAAACAGGAATGGGCTCAAGGGTTTATCGGCACTTTCGCATCCGGTTTCACTGAGGGAACCGTCGGGGTTGGTCTCGATGCCCACGCCTTTTATGGGCTGAAACTCGATGGCGGCAAGGGGCATTCCGGCACCGGACTTTTGCCGGTGGACAGTGATGGCCGTAGCGAAAGCGAATACTCCAGCGCCGGTGGTGCGCTGAAGTTGAAGACTTCGAAAACCACCCTCGCCTTCGGTGAAATGACCGTGGAAACGCCGGTGTTCGATACCTCGGACAAACGCTTGCAACCGGAATACGCCACGGGTTTTCTGCTCGACAGCCATGAGATCGATAACGCGCGCCTTGTCGCCGGGCGCTTCACGGCGTTCAAGAACCAGGACAGTTCTTCCGGCAAAGGCGACTTTCAGGGCTATGGCGCCAGCACCCAAGGCGAAAGCATCAGTTTTGTCGGCACCGAGCTGTTCAGCGACAGCCCGGTGGGCGGCGCGCTGTATGCGTCCGACCTGAGCGACACCTGGCGCCAGTACTACGCCAACCTGCATTTCAAGCAGTCCGGTCTGCTGCTCGATGCCAACGTCTATCACACCCGCGACACCGGGCAGGCACTGGCCGGCGACATCGACAACACCGCGTTCAGCCTTTCGGGCAAATACACCGTTGGCGCCCACGCGGTCATGCTCGGCTGGCAACGCATCAATGGCGACACGCCCTTCGATTTCGTTGGTGGCGACTCGATCTACCTGGCCAACTCGATCAAGTACGCCGACTTCAACGGTGCCCACGAGCGCTCCTGGCAAGCGCGTTACGACCTCGATCTCGGCGCCTTCGGCATTCCGGGGCTGAATTTCATGACCCGCTACGTTTCCGGCAGCCACATCGACGGCACCCACGCGCCCAAGGGCGGCGCCTATAACCCGTTCGACGCGGATTCCGGTGAATATCAGCCTCAGCAAGGGGACGGCGGCAAACACTGGGAACGCGACATCGATCTGCGTTACATCGTCCAGTCCGGCGCGGCCAAGGATCTGTCGGTGCAGCTGTCCCACGTGTCGCACCGGGCCAACAGCGCTCAGGCGGGCGATGACATCGACCGCATCTACGTGGTGATTCAGTACCCGTTGGGGTTTTGAGGGAATTGGCGGAAGGCAGCCGGAGTCGAACCTGCCCGGGAACGGATGCCGTCCCCAACCGGGTTTGAAGCCCGGCCGCGCCACCGGGCGCGATTGCCTTCCTTGAACTCAGTCCGCGCCGGGGTTGGCCAGCGCACTGTCGCAGCGGATTTGCCGGCCTTCGCCGACGCGCCGGGTCAGGCCCAGCCGATCGAAGTATTCGAGGATCTGAATACTGCGCTTGCGTCCCAAGCCTAGCGCATCGCGGAAGGCCGTGACTTCGATCTGCGGATTTTCTTCGGCCAGGCGCAACAGCACCGCCACCATTTGCCGCAGGGTGATGTCGGTGACAAACAGGTCGCGCACCACTTGATGCATCACGCCAAGGCGCGCCAGTTTGCGCAGCAGCAAACGCACGATCGCGTCGTCCTGACCGACGACTTTCGCCACGTCACGTACCCACGGTGGATCGAAGCCGGCCTGTTCAAACAACGGCTGCAACGCCTGCCACAGGGTTTCGTCGTCGGCGCTCAGGCGCACCTGATGGTCGGGCAAATGCAGCCACGGGCCGCTGGCGACCAGTGAGCCGGCGCCGAGCAACTCTTCCAGCAGGCTGATGAAGGTCGCGCGTTCGAGGCTCAAACTGCTGAAACGCCGCAGACGGTCGCGGTCCGGACCCATCTGATCGGGCTCCAGCTCATGAAAACGCGCCAGTTGCTCCAGCAGCCTGAACTTGAGCATGCCCCAGCGCTGCGCATTGAACAGCACCGGGCCCTGACGGGTTTCGATCAGGCGGATGTTGTCCGGCAGCGTCCAGCCGTCACGCGGACGATTGAACTGTCGCTCCAGGCGTTGCGGGTCGAGGCCGCTTGCGCTGTATTCCAGTAACGTCGGCAAGGCCTGTTCCAGTTCGGAGCTGATCGCCAGTGCCCGCAGTTGTGCCAGCCGTTCCGGGCTGCGCCGCTGGCGGGCCGGGGCGAAGGGATCAAGGACGCGCCCGCCGCCAAGGGTTCGCTGGGCGCTGGCATCACGCAGGATCAGCGGATCACCGTGGACGCCGTGCACCGGGACGTTCGTCAGCACTTGCGCAAACATGCGCTCGCCGGGCGCCAGGCTCGAACCTTCCAGCAAGGCGACTCGGGCGATCACGTCCTGAGTGCCGAGATGCAAGTGCACCGGCTGGAAATGCTCGAAAACCCGCTCGCCCGGCAATAACCGGAATTCGATGTCCAGCCGCTGGGTCGGTGCGTGCAGCCATTCAGCGAGCAACCATTGGCCGCGATGGATCTGCCCGAGTTCCAAGCGATCCGCGCTGATGTTCAGGGCCACGCGCTGGCCGGCGAAGGCTTGTTCGGCGGCCTGATTCTGCGCGTGCAGGCCCCTGACCCGCACGGTTTTGCCTGCCGGGCCGAGGCTGAGTTTGTCACCCACGGCGACCGAGCCCGAAAGCGCCGTCCCCGTCACCACAATACCGGCGCCGGCGACACTGAACGCCCGGTCGATGGCCAGGCGAAACCCGCCTTCGCGACTGCGCTCCTCTGCGTCTATCTCCAGCAACGCCTCGCGCAGCGCGTCGACGCCCTCGCCCGTCACGCTGGAAACCGTCAGCAACGGTGCTTCGGCATAGGGCCCGGGCGTCAGCAGGCTTTCAACCTGTCGGCGAACCTCTTCCACCCGGCCCGCCTCGACCCGATCACACTTGGTGATCGCCACCAGCGCCCGTGGAATGCCCAGCAGCTCGACAATCGCCAGATGCTCGCGGGTCTGCGGCATCACGCCGTCATCCGCCGCCACCACCAGCAACACCAGATCGATGCCTTGGGCTCCGGCCAGCATGTTGTGGGTGAATTTCTCGTGGCCCGGCACGTCGATGAAACCGGTCAGCCCGGCGCCGGGCGCCAGTTCTGCGTACAGATAACCGAGGTCGATGGTCATCCCGCGTTCGCGCTCCTGCGGGCGGCGGTCGCCGGTTTGCCCGGTCAGCGCTTCGAGCAGTGACGTCTTGCCGTGGTCGATGTGCCCCGCCGTGCCGACGATCACGTTTGCAACTGCCCGAGTTGTGCCTGCCACGCCGGTTCATCGTCGAGTTGCCGCAGATCCAGCCACAACGCGTCGTCATCGATGCGCCCGAGCACCGGGATCGGCAAGGCGCGCAACGCGGCTTCCAGATTCAGCAGGTAACGTCCGCGCAGGCGCTTCGACACCAGCGGTCGCAGGCACAGCGCCGCGCTTGGCAGGCGCGCCACCGGTTGGCTGCCGCTGCCGATCATGCCCAAAGCGGGTTGCGCCGTGACGGTCCAGCCCTCGCCCAGCAGTTGGGACAAGGCCGGTTGCAAGCGTGCGGCCTGGGCCAGAATCTCGGCTTGCGGGCGGGTCAGCAGGCGCAGGCTCGGCAAGCGCTCGGCCAGCCGATCCGGGTCGCGATAGAGCCCGAGTACTGCTTCGAGTGCGGCCAGGGTCAGTTTGTCGACCCGCAACGCGCGTTTCAGCGGGTTCTTCTTGATCTTCGCGATCAGGTCCTTGCGCCCGACGATCACCCCCGCCTGCGGGCCGCCGAGCAGTTTGTCGCCGCTAAAGGTGACGATGTCGGCGCCATCAAGCAACGCTTGACGCACCGTCGGTTCCGCCGGCAACCCCCAGCGGGTCAGGTCCAGCAGACTGCCGCTGCCAAGATCTTCCAGCAGCGGCAGGTCATGCCGATGGGCCAACACGGCCAGTTCGGAGGTTGGCACCCGGGCAGTGAAGCCTTCGATGCTGTAATTGCTCGCGTGCACGCGCATGATCAGGCCGCTGCGTGGGCCGATCGCCGCTTCGTAATCGCGGGCATGGGTGCGATTGGTGGTGCCGACCTCGTGCAGGCGCACGCCGGCGCGGCTCATGATGTCGGGGATGCGGAACGCACCGCCGATCTCGATCAGCTCGCCCCGGGAAATGATGCCTTCCTTGCGCGCGCCGAGGCTGTTGAGGGTCAGCAGCACGGCGGCGGCATTGTTGTTGACCACGGTCACGGCTTCGGCGCCAGTCAGTTCGCGGATCAGGCCTTCGATCAGGTCGTCGCGGTCACCGCGCTTGCCGCTGGCCAGATCGAATTCCAGATTCAACGGATAGCGCGCCGCGAGTTGCACCGCTTCAATGGCTTCTTCGGGCAACAAAGCGCGCCCGAGGTTGGTGTGCAGCACCGTGCCTGTCAGGTTGAACACACGGCGCACCTGGCTGCGCTGCTTCAGGGCCAGGCGTTCAGAAACCCTTCCGGCCAGCGCTTCAGGGCTGATTTCTACGGCGGTCAGTTGCCCTGCCACCACGGCGTCGCGCAAGTCATCCAGTAACTGGCGAAACCCCGTCACCAGGGCCTCGCGTCCGTAACGCTCGGCCAAGGGCTGGCACGCGGGGTGGCGTAACAGGCTGTCGAGGGAAGGCAAACGCAAGGCACAGACACTGACGGACATCAGGCACTCCGGAAAAAAGCCGATGCGCCTGAGTGTAGACCCTTGCCTCATTCGTCTCCTGGCGCCAACAGCAGATTCGGCGCCAGCCGCTGATAGCCATCCTGAGCCAGGCGCATGTCGAGCAACAGACTGCCCAGATCCGCCGACAGTGCCTCGCCCTCGCCATCGTTTTCCAGATACAGCAACTTCAGATAGCTGTTGCAGCCCGGACAGACTTCGGCGCGCAGCGGCGCCTGATTGGCGGCGTGACGGTCATCCTCAAGGCTCAGGTATTCCAAGCCTTTGCTCTGTTCGCAATACACGCACTTGACCCGTACCACATGCCATTCGCAGGCGCACAGCGAACACACCAGATAACGCAGGCCGTTGTGCTTGCCGCGATGGCGGATCACCCCGGCCATGGCCGGCGAGCCACAGGCCGGGCACTGGCTGAGGCTGTCGCCGGGTGTCAGTTGCAGGTTCGGTGCGCTGAGCAGCCAGTGACTCCACGCCGCTTGCAGCGCCGCCCCGAGAAACGGCACCAGCGCCGCCGGCACCAGCGAATACTGGCCGCTGACCAGCGCCACGGCCCAGGCGCGCAACTGGCCGGGGCTGGCGATGCGCAGCGTGGTCACGGCCTCGATCACGGCCGGTTGCTCGGGGGCGACATAACGCTGAAGCAAGGCCTCGAGATACAGCTGCCAAGTGTCCTCGCGAATCAAGGTGTCGGCGGCAAACGGCGGCATGCCGTGTTGCCGGCAGACTTCCAGCCGCTGTTCATCAAGCGGCGCGGTCGAGGGCGGATCATCGAGGATTTGCTGTTGGACACGGCACAAACCGGCGATCAAATGCAGGTAATCGGCCAGCGGATGTCCTTCGGCCAAACGTTCCAGACGCTGGGCTCGCAGCATGAACAGGTTGGGTGGCGGCAAATGCAGAAACGGCGGCGAACTGGCCGCCGCTTCGATTTCTCCGGGTTCGAGGATGGTTGGCAACTGTCAGCCCTTTTTCGTGACCGGTCGCTCCGGCGGATCCTGGCTTTCCACCTCGCGATACCAGAGTGCATGGTGTTTCCTGGCCCAGGCGCGGCTGACCCAGCCGTGCATCATTGCGTCCACCGAGCCCTTGATCCAGATCCCGGCATAGATGTGAACGATGATGCTCAGGATCAGCACAAACCCCGCCAGTGCGTGCAGCAGCATGGCCCAGCGAATCGTGGTGATGCCGAAGTAGTGACTGAAATACGCGCGCCAGATCACCAGCCCGGTGAACAGCAATCCGAGCATGCACAGCAGTAAAGTCCAGAACAGCAGCTTTTGCCCGGCGTTGTACTTGCCCACCGCCGGCACGGTTTCTTCATCGTTGACCATCACCCGGTCGATGCGCCGTAGCCATTTCCAGTCGTTGTCGATGAAGAAGTTCGAGCGCCAAAAGCGAAACACCAGGCCCAGGAAGAACACGAACATCAGCACGCCCATGAAGGGGTGCAGGATTCGCGTCCACGGCCCGCCGCCGAACAGGTTTGTCAGCCAGAACATCGACGGATGAAACAGCGCGAGCCCCGACAGCCCGGCCATGAAGAACAGAATCGCCACCAGCCAGTGATTGGTGCGCTGGTTGGCGGTGTAGCGCAGGATCGTCTTGTTGCTCATGGCCGGCCCTCCCCACGTGGGTCGAAGGTGTGCACCGCCGGATCGACGACGTGCACCGAGGTGTCGGGCGGATCGGGATGTTCATCTTCCTCGACCCGGTTCGGGCCGATCCGCACGTAATGGAAGAACCCGGCCAGCACCGCCGCGCCCATGGCCAGCAGACCCAACGGCTTGCTGATGCCTTTCCACAAACCCACCAGCGGACTGATCTCGGGGTTGTCCGGCAGGCCGGCGTAGATTTTCGGGGTGTCGGCGTGGTGCAGCACGTACATGACGTGGGTGCCGCCGACGCCTTGCGGGTCATACAGGCCGGCGTTGTCGAAGCCACGGCTTTTCAGGTCGACGATGCGTTCGGCGGCATGGGTTTTCATGTCGTCCTTGGTGCCGAACACGATGGCCCCGGTCGGGCAGGTTTTCACGCAGGCCGGCTCCAGCCCCACCGCCACACGGTCCGAACACAGCGTGCATTTGTAGGCCTTGTGATCCTTCTGCGAAATGCGCGGGATGTTGAACGGGCAACCGGTGATGCAATAACCGCAGCCGATGCAGTGATCCTGATCGAAATCGACGATGCCGTTGGCGTGCTTGATGATCGCGCCGGGGCTGGGGCACGCTGCCAGGCAACCGGGTTCGGCGCAGTGCATGCAGCCGTCCTTGCGGATCAGCCACTCGAGGTTACCGGCGTCGGTTTCATGCTCGGTGAAGCGCATCAGCGTCCATGAATCGGCGCTCAAATCCTGCGGGTTGTCGTAGGTGCCGTGGTTGTGGCCGACCTCGTCGCGCAGCTCGTTCCATTCCGAGCACGCGACCTGACAGGCCTTGCAGCCGATGCATTTGGTGGTGTCGATCAGCTTGGCCACCTGTTCCTGGCCGCGTATCGAAGGCGCCGGCGTGGTGGTGGCCGAGCGGGCAATGATGTCTTGGCTGGCCATCTAAAGATTCTCCATCAGAGCTTCTCCACGTTGACCAGGAATGACTTGGATTCCGGGGTCTGTGTATTGCCATCGCCGAGAAACGGCACGAGGGTGTTGGTCAGGTAACCGTGGCGTGTCAGGCCGGTGAAGCCCCAGTGCAGCGGAATGCCGATCTGGTGCACCACCTGGTTGTTGACCTGCAACGGCCGGATCCTTTTGGTCACCACCGCCACCGCTTCAATGAACCCGCGCTTGCTGCTCACGCGAACCCGATCCCCGGCGACGATGCCTTTCTCTTTGGCCAACACCTCGCCGATTTCCACGAATTGCTCGGGTTGAGCAATCGCGTTCAACTTGCAGTGCTTGCTCCAGAAGTGGAAATGCTCGGTCAGCCGGTAGCTGGTCGCTGCATACGGGTAATCCTTGGCCACGCCGAGGCTGTCCCACACCGAATCGAAGATCCGTGCCGCCGGGTTGCTGGTGGCTTTCTTGTTGTCCGGGTGCAGCGGGTTGATGCCGATCGGCGTTTCGAACGGCTCGTAATGCTCGGGAAATGGCCCTTCGTTCATCTTGTCGACGGCGAAGAACCGCGCCACGCCTTCGGGGTTCATGATGAACGGGTTCATCCCGGCTTCCGGCGGCACGTCGGCCTTGTAATCCGGCACATCGGTGCCGCCCCAGGCCTTGCCGTTCCACCAGACCAGGCGCTTTTTCGGATCCCACGGCTTGCCGGCGACGTCCGCCGAAGCGCGGTTATAGAGAATCCGCCGGTTGGCCGGCCAGGCCCACGCCCAGCCTTGATGCTGATGCATGCCGTAAGGGTCATTGTTGTCGCGGCGGGCCATCTGGTTGCCGGCTTCGGTCCAGCTGCCGCAGAAAATCCAGCAGCCGGACGCGGTGCTGCCGTCATCCTTGAGCTGGGCGAACCCGGCCAGTTGCGAATTGCCCTTGATTGCCGCACCCGTGGCGTCGGTGAAATCGGTGGTGGCGTAGCCGTTGACCTCTTTGGCGATCTCTTCCGGCGAGGGTTCTTCGGCGATCTTGTACGGCCACGATAGTTTCAGCAGTGGATCGGCGAATTTGCCGCCCTCCGCCTGATAACGCTCACGCAGGCGCAGGAACAGCGCGCTCATGATCTGCACGTCGGTGCGCGCCTCGCCCGGGCCGTCGGCACCTTTCCAGTGCCATTGCAGCCAGCGGCTGCTGTTGACCAGCGAGCCGTCCTCTTCGGCAAAGCACGTCGTTGGCAGGCGGATCACTTCGGTCTGGATGTCGGCGCTCTTCACATCGTTGAATGGCCCGACGTGTTCCCAGAACTGCGAGGTTTCGGTGGCCAGCGGGTCCATCACCACCAGCCATTTCAGTTTGGCCAGCGCCGCCATCACTCGGTTCTTGTCCGGCAACGCGGCGATCGGGTTGAAGCCCTGGCACATGTAGCCGTTGACCTTGCCCTGCCCCATCAGGTCGAACACCTTGAGGATGTCGTAGTTGGGGATGTCGAGTTTCGGCAGGTAGTGGTAGGCCCACTGGTTCTCGGCAGTGGCATTGGCGCCGTACCAGGCTTTCATCAGGCTGACGTGGAATTTGCTGTAGTTCTGCCAGTAGGACAATTGCCCCGGCCGCAGCGGGACTTGCGTGCGTTTATGGATGAAGGCCGCGTAATCCTGCTCGGCGTCGGTCGGCAAGGTCAGGTAACCCGGCAGCGCGTTGGACAGCAGACCAAGGTCGGTCAGGCCCTGGATGTTCGAGTGCCCGCGCAAAGCGTTGACCCCGCCGCCGGGCATGCCGACGTTGCCCAGCAACAGTTGTACCATCGCCGCGCTGCGGATGATCTGCGAGCCGATCGAGTGCTGGGTCCAGCCCAGTGCATAAAGAATCGTCATGGTCTTGCCCGGTGCCGAGCAAGTGGCGATTTCCTCCCAGATCTTTTTCATTGCATCGACCGGCATGCCGCAGATTTGGCTCGCCAGGTCGATGTTGTAGCGGCTGTAATGCTGCTTCATCAATTGGTAGACGCAGCGCGGGTCCTGCAGGGTCGGATCGACTCTGACGAAGCCGTCGTCACCCAGCTCGTAACCCCAGGTGGATTTGTCGGTGTAGCTGCGCTTGGCCGCGTCGTAACCGGTGAACAGCCCGTCCTCGAAGCCGAATCCGGCTCTGACGATGAACGATACGTCGGTGTAGTTGCGCACGTATTCGTGCTGGATCTTGTCCTCGGTCAGCAGGTAATTGATCAGCCCGCCCATGAACGCGATGTCGCTGCCGGTGCGAATCGGCGCGTAGTAGTCGGCCACGGATGCGGTCCGGGTAAACCTCGGATCGACCACAATCAGCCGCGCGGCGTTATGCGCCTTGGCTTCGGTCACCCATTTGAAGCCACAAGGGTGGGCTTCTGCTGCGTTGCCGCCCATCACCAGGATCAGATTCGCGTTGGCGATATCGGTCCAGGTGTTGGTCATGGCTCCACGGCCGTACGTCGGGGCAAGACTTGCCACCGTCGGGCCGTGTCAGACACGCGCCTGGTTATCGAACCCCAGCATGCCGAGACTGCGAACCACCTTGTGGGTGATGTAACCCGCTTCGTTGGACGCCGCCGACGCCGCGAGGAATCCGGTGGTCAGCCAGCGATTGACCGTTTGGCCCTGGGCGTTCTGCTCGACGAAATTGGCATCGCGGTCGGCCTTCATCAGGTCGGCGACGCGGTCGAGGGCTTCGTCCCAGGTGATCCGGGTCCATTCGCTGCTGCCGGGCTTGCGCACCTGCGGGTACTGCAAGCGGCCGGGGCTGTGAATGAAATCCAGCAGACCGGCGCCTTTCGGGCACAAAGTGCCGCGGTTGACCGGGTGGTCGGCGTCGCCCTCGATATGGATGATGTTTTGCGCAACGTTCTTCGCCGCATCGCCCTGGCTGTACATGATCAAGCCGCAACCGACCGAGCAATACGGGCAGGTGTTGCGGGTTTCATGGGTGTGGGCAAGCTTGAAGTGGCGCACCTGCTCGGCGAAGGCCTGCGTCGGGGCCATGCCCAACGCGCCCAGGCTAGAGCCTGCAAGGCCGATACCGGCGACCTTGAAGAACTGACGACGGCTGAGATCCATCGTGCACTCCTGATCAGGTGGAACCCGGTACTGGTGCCGGGTTTGTTCTGGACAATCACGGTTGCGGCACACGAGTGCCGACTTTTTCACTGTAGACAACGCTCCCGCTGCCTGTGTGAAAACCGACCGTCGGGCAAATATATGAATACTTGTGGGAGCTGGCTTGCCAGCTCCCACAGGTAATGTGGCTCCCGCAGTACTTGGGGTTTATCATCGCCGGCACGACCCATCTCCGCCTTCAGAGACCGCGCATGACTTTCGATTTTGATCAGGTATTCGACCGCCACGACACCGGCAGCACCAAGTGGAGCCGCTATCCGGCCGACGTGTTGCCGATGTGGGTCGCTGACATGGATTTCGCCGCCCCGCCGGTGGTCATCGAGGCGCTGCAACAACGTCTGCTGCACCCGTTGGTGGGCTACAGCGTGGCCCAGGACAACCTGCGCGAGGCCATCGTCGCCGACCTCTGGAACAAGTTCGCCTGGCGGGTCAAACCGCAGGAGCTGATCTTCCTGCCGGGCGTGGAGTCGGGTTTCAACATGGCGCTCAAGGCGCTGGTGCAACCGCAGCAGAACGTCGTGGTGCAAACCCCGAACTACCCGCCACTGCGCCATGCACCGGGCCATTGGGGCCTGAACAAAGTCGAACTGGAATTCAACGTCCAGGCCGACGGCAGCTACGCCACTCCACTGGACGCACTGCGTGAATCCCTGAACGGTGGCGGCGCCCTGCTTCTGAGCAACCCGCACAACCCGATCGGCAAGGTCTTTGGCCGTGAAGAACTGCAAGCCGTGGCAGACATCTGCGTGGCGCAGGACGCCTGGATCATCTCCGACGAGATCCACGCCGAGCTGTGCTACGACGGCCGCGTGCACATTCCGACCGCGTCCCTGAGCCCGGAAATATCCCGCCGCACCATCACCCTGATGTCGGCGAGCAAGGCCTACAACATCGCCGGCCTCAAGACGTCGTTCATGATCATCCAGGACGCGGCCCTGCGCGAGCGCGTCAACCATGCCCGCTGCGGCATGGTCGACAGCGTCAACCCGCTGGGCATGGAAGCCACCCGCGTGGCCTACAGCGAAGCCGGTCCGTGGCTTGAGGCGCTGAAGCAGTACCTGCAAGCCAACCGTGACTGGCTGGTGGACGCCGTGCGCAACCGCTTGCCCGGGGTGACCCTCAATGTGCCGCAAGGCACGTACCTGGCCTGGCTCGACTGCTCGGCGCTGGATCTGGACGACCCGCAGAAGTTCTTCCTGGACCACGCCCGGGTCGGCCTCAGCCCGGGGCTGGACTTTGGCGACCACAGCCAGCAATTCGTGCGCCTGAACTTCGGTTGCCCGCGTTCGATGCTGGAAGAAGGCATTGCCCGGATGGAGCGAGCCCTCAAGTCCCGGTAATCAAGTCAGGGTAAATCCAAGCGTCAATCCGATCGAACTCAGCGCAAGCGGGTCGGGTCAACCGGCCTACTTGCCATGAGACCCGGAGATTGACGATGACCGACTATCCAAAACCCCCGTTCCCGAAACAGGCGCAGCCGGTTCCCGGTTCACAGCGCAAGATGGAGCCGTATCCTGATTGCGGCGAACAGAGCTACACCGGCTCCGGTCGGCTGGCCGGCAAGATTGCCTTGATCACCGGTGCCGACAGTGGCATCGGTCGGGCGGTGGCGATCGCCTTTGCTCGCGAAGGTGCCGATGTAGCGGTCGCCTATTTAAATGAACACGAAGACGCCAAGGAAACCGCGCGCTGGGTCGAACAGGCCGGTCGCCAGTGCCTGTTGCTGCCCGGTGACATTGCGCAGAAAGCCCAGTGCCAGGCGTTGGTGGACCAAACCGTCGAGCGCTTCGGCCGCATCGACGTGCTGGTCAACAACGCCGCCTTCCAGATGACCCACGAAACCTTCGAGGAGATTCCCGACGACGAATGGGTGATGACCTTCGACGTCAACATCACCGCGATCTTCCGCCTGTGTCAGGCCGCCATCAAACACATGGGACCTGGCTCCTCCATCATCAACACCAGTTCGATCAACTCGGACATGCCCAAGCCCACCCTGCTCGCCTACGCCACCACCAAAGGCGCGATCGCCAATTTCACTGGCGGACTGGCGCAAATGCTCGGTCCGCGGGAAATTCGCGTGAATTGCGTGGCACCGGGGCCGATCTGGACGCCGCTGATCGTCTCGACCATGCCCGATGAGGAAGTGCAGCATTTTGGCGAGCAAACACCACTCGGGCGTCCCGGCCAGCCAGTGGAGGTTGCGCCGATCTACGTGCTGCTGGCATCGGATGAAGCCAGCTACATCACCGGCCAGCGCTACGGCGTGACCGGCGGCAAACCGATGCTCTGAACCGCTTGCCAGAAAAAGTGAACCGCTGGACACGGCGACCTCTCCATACCTTCATGGCCCGTTCGGGTTGCAAGAGATCAGGAGGTCGTCATGTCTGCGCCTATTATCAAACTCTTCACCCAGCCGAACTTTGCCTGGAACGACATCCGCCGCGAAGAAGAGGCCCACCCGCGTCATTACCTTGCTCACCTGCTGTTGCTGGCCCTCGTCCCGGCGGTGTGCCTGTTCATTGGCACCACGTATGTCGGCTGGAGCCTGGCAGTGGGTGAAACCGTGAGGCTCAGCAGTGCCAGCGCCTTGCAGCTGAGTGTCCTGCTCTATATCACCATCGTGGTCGGCGTGGCGATCATTGGCGGTTTCATCCGCTGGATGTCGCGTACCTTCGATGCCCGGCCGACACTCAACCAGTGCATCGGTTTCGCGGCGTACACCGTCACCCCGTTTTTCATCGCCGGTCTCGCCGGCCTGTATCCCAGCCGCTGGCTGGCGGTGCTGGTGCTCGGCGCTGCATCGATCTATTCGACATTCCTGTTGTTCGTCGGCCTGCCGACCTTCATGCACGAGCGCAAGGAACAGGGCCTGTTGTACTCGGCCAGTGTCTGGGGTGTGGCGCTGCTGGTGCTGGTGACGTTGTTGGTGTCGATGATCCTGCTGTGGTTCAACGTGCTGACGCCGGAATACCTGCGCACGACTGCAGGTTAGGCCGATCATGTCGGGGCGGCATCGAACTGACCTTACGGGCCGCGCGTCATGAGCTTCATCATCTGGGTGGCGGTGCTCGGTGCCGTGCTGCTGACCCTGGCGCTGACATCGTCGTACCTGCGCTGGATGCCAGTCACGACCTCGGCTGTTTGCCTGCTGCTGGGCGTCGGCATCGGGCCGGCAGGGCTTGATCTGCTGAAACTGCCGCTGGACGAAGCCTCTTTGTGGATGGAACACCTGACTGAAGTCGCGGTGCTGTTTTCCCTGTTCGTCTGCGGTTTGAAGTTGCGGTTGCCGTTGCGCGACAAACGCTGGCGGATTGCATTCGGTCTGGCGGGCCCGGTGATGGTGCTGACGATCATTGGCGTCTGCCTGTTGCTGCATTTTGGCCTGGATCTGAATTGGGGCCCTTCGCTGTTGATCGGAGCGATTCTGGCTCCGACCGACCCGGTGCTCGCGGCGCTGGTGCAGGTCAACGATGCGCGGGACGTCGACAGCGTGCGTTTCGGCCTGTCCGGCGAGGCCGGGCTCAACGACGGCGTTGCATTTCCCTTCGTGATCCTCGGGCTGTTGCTGCTGCACGGTGAAGGGTTTGCCGCCGAGTGGCCCGACTGGGTACTGCGCAGCCTTTTGTGGGCGGTTCCGGCCGGGTTGCTTTGCGGCTACTGGATGGGCCGTGGCATTGGTCGACTGACCCTCTCGCTGCGTATCCGCAACGATGACAGCACCCTGAGCCCGAACGACTATCTGGCCCTGGCGTTGATTGCGCTGGCGTATGTCGTGGCTGAATCCATTGGTGGCTACGGCTTTCTGTCGGTATTCGCCGCCGGCCTTGGCTTGCGTCAGGAGGAAGTCAAATCCACCGGCGCCCACCAACCGCCCGCCGAACACATGGTGCAACCGGTGGTCGGTCATCAGAACGTCGAGCCGCAGCAGGCGGTGCACGGCGATACCGAGCGGCTGGAAGACAGTCAGGTGGCAGCCGGCATCATGATGGGCGACATGCTCGCGTTCGGCGGTTTGGTGGAGCGGGCGATGGAAGTGTTTCTGGTTACCCTGCTGGGCGTGGTGCTGGTCAGTCACTGGGATTGGCGGGCGCTGTTGGTCGGCGGCGTGCTGTTCTGTGTCATCCGCCCGGTCTGCGTGGGGTTGATGCCGTGGGGATCGCTGCTCGCGGGGCGCCAACGGTTATTGATCGGCTGGTTCGGTATTCGCGGTATCGGCAGTCTGTTCTACCTCTTCTATGCACTGAACCATGGACTAGGCGACAGCGTGGGCGCGCTGTGTACCGACCTGACCCTGTCGGTGGTGGCGCTGAGCATTCTGCTGCACGGCGTCAGCACCCAGCCTATCCTCGCCAGCTATGAGCGGCGCAAGAACCGAAACGGGCGAAAAAAGCCCGGCCATGATGACCGGGCTTGATAGCGGGGTGTCATTCATCCTCCCGGATTGGTCACCTGAATATAGAAGGCATAGCTGCCGAGCAACATCCAGAATGTGGCGAAAATCCACGGCGTACGAATTGAAAACAGCAATGACTTGCGATACCCCTTGTGGCTCGACTCCATTTCGCTGAATAACGGCGATTCGTCATAAGCCAGGCCCATCAGGGGTTCGCTGCGCAGCAATTCACTTTGCTTGTAGTGCCAATGATCGATGATGTCGTAGGCGGCGCGAATCCCCGGCCAGGCATTGAGCGAACTGAGCAGGCCGAGCAAGGCCAGGAACGGTGGCACCACCAGGGTGAACAACTTGCCCCACTCGGGGTTGAGGTTGGCCATGCAGGACGCAAAGGCAATCACCAGAAACGATTGCGCCGCCAGATAGGCGTCGGTTCGGTTGGCCAGAATGCTGGTTTCGTACTGGATTTCCCGGCGGTAGAAATCCAGTCGCTCCTTGGGTGAACCGAACATCTTCGCGTTGTGTTCAGTCAGGGTTTCTTCGGCGGTCGGTTGGGTCAGTATGCGTGGCACGGGGAGCGCTCCGGAAACAAAGCGTTTGGAGGCCTACGGACTCGGACAAGTTCAGATGGATCCTGCGCGCCCTCGGTTCACTTCATCGACTGGGCAATGATCTCCACCAGATTCAATTGATTGAACGGTTTGGACAGTCGCGGCAACCCTGCGGCAAAGCCTTCGAGGCGTTCGGCATAGCCGGTGGCGAGGATGATCGGCAGATCCGGCTTGAGCAGGCGCACGGCATGCGCCAGTTGCGCGCCACTCATCTGTGGCATGGCCATGTCGGTGATCATCAAATCGATGACCTCACCCTGATCGAACAGCTCCAGCGCCTGGGCACCGGAGGTGGCGCTGATCACGCGATGGCCGAGGTCTTCCAGCAGCAGAACCGTGCTGGTGAGCACCAGACTGTCATCATCCACCACCAGCACGCTGAGGCGCGGCACCGTGTCGGTGGACACCATCGGGCCAAGCGGTTTGGCGACAACACCGTCGATGGCCACCGGCAACCACAGTTCAGCGGTGGTGCCCTGCCCCTGGGTACTTTTCAGAATGAAGCGGCCACCCAGTTGTTCGATGAAGCCATGGACCATCGACAACCCCAGACCCGTGCCCTTGCCCAAGCCTTTGGTGGTGAAAAACGGATCGGTTGCCGACGCCAGCGTTTCAGCGTCCATGCCCTCACCGGTATCGGTCACCCTCAGGCAGACATAGCGCCCTGCCGCCAGGGTTGAATCGTTCTGTTCGAGCACCACTTCGGGTTCGGCACTGATGGTGACGCTGCCGCCTTCGGGCATGGCGTCGCGGGCGTTGGTCGCCAGATTGAGTACCGCAAGCTCCAGTTGGTTGCTGTCGGCCAGCACCGCTTGCAGGTCTTCGGGAAACTGCGTTTCGATGCGGATCCCCGGCCCCAGTGAGCTGCGCAACAGCCCGGTGATGCCCTGCACCAGTTTCGGGATTTCGATCGGTTCGGTCTTGAGCTCCTGACGCCGGGCGAAGGCCAGCATGCGTTGGGTGAGCGACACGCCGCGCAATGCGCCCTGCGTGGCGTTCTCCAGCAGACGGCTGACTTTCGGGTCGTCGCCTACGCGTTTGCGCACGATTTCCAGGTTGCCCAGAATCACTGTCAGCAGGTTGTTGAAGTCGTGGGCAATGCCGCCGCTGAGTTGGCCGATAGCCTGCATCTTCTGCGCCTGGAACAGCGCCTCACGGGTTTTCTCCAGGGCCTGTTGCGCCTGGGTAGCCTCGGTGACGTCGCGGGTAATCTTGGCAAAACCGAGCAAGGTGCCGGTGTCGCCACGAATCGCATCGACCACCACATGCGCCAGGAACCGCGTGCCGTCCTTGCGCAGGCGCCAGCTCTTGTTCTCGAAACGGCCCTCGCGCACCGCAGTTTCCAAGGCGCGCTGGGGTTCACCGGCCTCACGGTCTTCCGGGGTGTAGAACATCGAGAAATGCTTGCCGATGACTTCATCCGGCTTGTAACCCTTGATCCGCTGCGCGCCGGGGTTCCAGTTGGTCACCCGGCCTTCGGGGCTGAGCATGTAGATCGCATAGTCGGTGACGCCCTGCACCAGCAGGCGAAACTGCTGTTCGCTCTGCTTGAGGGTTTCTTCGGCCATCTTGCGGTCGGTCAGGTCGCGGGTGATCTTGGCAAACCCGAGCAGTTGCCCGCTCGGGCTGAAAATCGGATCGATCACCACGTGGCACCAGAAATGCGTGCCGTCCTTGCGTACCCGCCAGCCCTCACCCTCGAACCGACCTTCGCGGATCGCCGTGTCCAGCGCCCGCTGCGGCAAACCGTTGGCGCGATCTTCGTCGGTGTAGAACCTTGAAAAGTGCTCGCCAAGGATCTCGGCTTCTTCGTAACCCTTGAAGCGTTTGGCGCCGGAGTTCCAGCTGGTGATGATGCCCTCGGGGTCGATCATATAGATCGCGTAATCGACCACCGCATCGATCAGCAAACGAAAACGCATGTCTTCGATTGCAGCGGACTTCTTGTTCTCGCTCATCAGGCTTGGCTCAAAGCAAATTCTCAGTGACAGGAGTATGCGTCAAACCGGGGGAATGGACAGCGTCTTCTGTGTGATCGAGGTGCCACCAGCGCGGCAGCAACTGCCGAATCCGGCTCTCGGCAAAGCGATCATCGATCAGCATCACCACGCCGCGATCCTGCTGGGTGCGGATTACCCGCCCGGCAGCCTGCACCACTTTCTGCACGCCTGGGAAAAGATAGGTGTAGTCGTAACCGGCACCGAAGATCGCCGCCATACGGCGCTTCATCTGTTCATTGACCGGGTTGAGCTGGGCCAGTCCGAGGGTGGCGATGAACGCGCCGATCAGCCGTGCGCCGGGCAGATCGATGCCTTCACCGAAGGCGCCGCCGAGCACAGCGAAGCCCACGCCTTGGCTGTCGGCGGTGAATTGGTCGAGAAAATCCTGCCGCGCGCCTTCGGTCATGCCGCGGGATTGCTGCCAGCGGGTGATGTGTGGGTGCCGCTCGGCGAGCAACTGCGCGACCTGTTGCAGGTAATCGAAGCTGCTGAAGAACGCCAGGTAGTTGCCCGGACGTTCACTGAACTGGCGGGCGATCAGCTCGACAATCGGTTCCAGCGACGCTTGCCGATGCGTGAAGCGCGTGGAAATCCGGCTGACGATCTGCACCTGCAATTGTTCGGCGCTGAACGGCGACTCGACGTCGATCCAGACTGTGTCAGCCGGCGTGCCGAGTAAATCCGCGTAATAGTGGCGCGGGCTGAGGGTGGCGGAAAACAGCACGCTGCTGCGTGCCGCGCTCAGGCGCGGGCCGATAAATGCCGCCGGCACCACGTTGCGCAGGCACAGTTGCGATAACGGGCGTTTGCGTTCGAGATCGCGTTTGCTGATGTCGAACAGGTAATGCGCGTCGAACAGTTCCGCCACCCGACCGAACTGCAGCATCTCGAAGTAAAAGTTCTGCAATCCGCTGTCGAGCCCTTGCGGGTGATCGTTGAGGTAGTCGCCGATGCTCGCCGTGCAGGATGAGAGCGCCTGCAGCAGTTTTTCCGGCGCCTTGTCGTAGGCCTGATACGGCGCCAACTGGTCATTGTGCAGCGCGTTCCATTCACGATTGACCCGTTGCAACGACTTTTTCAGGACCTCGGGCGCGGTTTTGCGCACGCTGCCCAATGTCGCCTGATCGAGGGTGGCGCTGTACATCTGCCGCCCGCGCTCGACCAGGTTGTGCGACTCGTCCACCAGCACCGCAACGTTCCATTGATTGAACTGGGCCAGACCGAACAGCAGCGCGCTGAAATCGAAGTAATAGTTATAGTCCGCCACCACCACGTCGGCCCAGCGGGCCATTTCCTGGCTCAGGTAATACGGACACACCGCGTGTTGCGCCGCGACGTCTCGCAGCGCGGTCTGATCCAGCAGGCGCAATTGACTGGCAGCCTCACGGGCGGCGGGTAAACGGTCGTAAAAGCCTTGGGCCAACGGACAGGATTCGCCGTGACAGGCCTTGTCCGGGTGTTCGCAGGCCTTGTCACGGGCGACCATTTCCAGCACCCGCAGGGGCAAGGTTTCGCTGTGATCGAACAGCACTTGCGCTGCATCCAGCGCCAGTTTGCGTCCGGGCGTCTTGGCGGTGAGGAAGTAGACCTTGTCCAGTTTCTGCGGCGTCAGGGCCTTGAGCATCGGAAACAGAGTACCGAGGGTCTTGCCGATCCCGGTCGGGGCCTGGGCCATCAGGCAGCGGCCGGTGCTGACGGCCTTGAACACCGATTCGGCGAGGTGACGCTGACCGGGACGAAAGGCAGCATGAGGAAAACCCAACTGCTGCGCCGCGCGGTTGCGCGCTTCGCGGTGGGCCATTTCCTGTTCGGCCCACTTCAGGAACAAACCGCACTGTTGTTCGAAGAACTGCCGCAGCGCTTCGGCACTGAAAACCTCGACTAGGCAGGTTTCCTTTTCCGTGACGATGTCGAAGTACACCAGCGCCAGGTTGATTTGCTCAAGCTGCAATCGACAGCACATCAACCAGCCGTAGACCTTCGCCTGGGCCCAATGCAACGAACGGTGATTGGCCGGCTGCTTGCTCAGGTCGCCACGGTAGGTTTTGACCTCTTCCAGGCAGTTCTGCGTCGGGTCGTAGCCGTCCGCCCTGCCCTTGACCTTCAACGGCCCGAATGCGCCCTCCAGCGCCACTTCGCTCTGGTAGGCGTCGCTGCGCCGGGACGCCACGGTGCGATGTCCGGCGATGCCCTCCAGCGCGGTCGGCGACGGCGTGAAGCGCAAGTCGAGGTCACCGGTTTTCGCGGTGAACTCGCACAACGCCCGCACCGCGATGCTGTAGCTCAAGCGCCCTGCTCCGCCCATTGCACGTAACACACGGCGACCGGCATCCGATGCGTGTTGCAGAACTCCAGCCAGCGCAGCTGGTTGTCCTGCAAACGATCGCCGGGCCCTTTGACTTCGATCATCCGGTAGGTCTTGTGCTGCGGCCAGAACTGGATCAGGTCGGGCATGCCGGCGCGATTGGCCTTGATGTCCAGCAGCAGACGGCTGAACCAGTGCTTGAGGTGTTCGGCCGGCAGACAGGCCAAAGCTTGCTCCAGCAGTTCTTCATTGAGCGCGCCCCAGAACACGAACGGCGACTGCACACCCCATTTGGTGGTGAACCGCGCGCGGATGGTGTCGGCATAACGGCCATCGTCGAGTTCGGCCAGACAGGCCTGGAACAGCTCGGCGCGTCGGAGCTGGAAGTCTTCATTGAGCAAATCCACCGGCCCGCGCTGGAACGGGTGAAAGAATGCGCCCGGCAATGGCGCGAAGATCGCCGGCCAGCACAACAGGCCGAACAATGAATTGATCAGGCTGTTTTCCACGTAATGCACCGGGCCCGTTTCTTCGTGCAGGTGCGCCTGAACGTGATATTCCACCGACAACGCCGGATCGAGACGCGGCAGGTGCAGATCCAGCCGCTCCACCAGGCCGGGCGCCGTGCGCTTGATCGGTGGGCCGCCGAGCTTGCGCCGCAAACGCGGCACCAGCCGTTGCAGGCCCTGTTGTTCGGTGGCGGTTTCAGGTGCCTGCTCGGCAATGACCGCCAGTTCCAGGGCCAGCGCATACTCGGCGCTGCGTTCCAGCACACGGATCATCCGCAATCGGGCGCCGGAGTAGGCGCAATCGCGATAGATCTCCAGGGCCAGGGCGAATTCGCCGAGGCGCTCGCAGTATTGGCCGATCTGGAACAACAGCTTGCCGCGCCGGCGCTGCAGCCACGGGTTGTCGAAATGCAAAGCGGCGATCTGTTCGACGATCGGTTCCAGTGGTTCGCCCGCTTCGAAATACAGCTGGCAGTTGTGCAGAAAAAGGCACGCATCGACGTCGGCACGGCTGCGCAAGCCAAGGGAATCAGCACTGAATTCGACTTTTTCGTAGGTAAAAATGCCAAGGTCGGCGAGCACGAACTCCGACCAGTCCTGATAGAGGTTGCCGAAGAACATCAGGCGAAAACGATCACACAGGTCCATCAGCGTCAGGCTGAACAGCCGATCCGCCAACGCCGGGCACCATTGCTGAAAAGTGCGGGGCTCGGGGAATTGTTCGTGCAGCAGCGGCAGCCAGTCGACTTTCTTGCTTTTAGGCTGGTCGATGGCCGGGCCGAAGGCTTGCAGAAGCTCCGCCTTCAGCAACACCTCGAACAGCTCCGCCATCGTCAACGCTGCCTGTTCATCGAGCCAGCCATGCTCCAGCAGTGGTTGCGCCGCTTCGGCGATGTCGCCGATTTCCGTGTAATTCAGCTTGCTGGCCCGGAAATGTACACCCTTGCGCATCACCATACGCACCAGCAAACCCTGGGACGGACGCGGCAGCGCCTTGAAGTCGCGAATGAAGGCATGTTCCGTTTCGCTCATGACATCGGCGTAGCGAAGCTCAAGCCAATCAAGCACCTGGCGGAAGTTGTTGAGGTAATAGAACGGGTCGTCGAGGGGATTGGCAGTCACGGTAGATTCGGGGCCATGGCAAGCGAGTACTGGTTATGCGTACAGATACCAGCCTGTCCCGGCGGGCGCAAACGGAAAAGGATCAGTGGCATCGGCAAAGCAGTTTTTTTCACTTGGCCATCGAACTTTTCCGGGTGTCACGGCACCAACCGCGTTAGAGGACCGACAATGGTCGAAATGAATGAGGAAGCCGTCCTATGAAAATCAAAACCTTGGGTATCCCGCTGGCAGTCGCTGCGCTGTTGACGCTGGCCGGTTGCTCGACGCCAACGGTGGTTACCCTGCAGAACGGCACCCAGTACCTGACCGAAGACATGCCCGATACCAAAACCGAGGATGGCTTCTACGAGTTCAAGGATATTTCAGGCGCCAAAGTCCGCGTACGTGCCGACGAAGTGGCCACGGTGCGCAAAGAAGACTGACGGATAAAACATCAAAAAAGGCTGCGAACCCTATGGAATCGCAGCCTTTTTTGTATTCATCAGCGTGGTAACGCCATGCCCGGGAGAGAGCCGTCGCAACTGAAGGGACGCTCGCCACGGCGAACCAGTTCTTCCTGTAAACGCTGGCAGCGCTGACGCTCCTGTTGCGCCATGCGGTCGATGCTCAGATTTCCGGTCATTTCCGGCTCATGGTCTTCGCCGATGCGAATCGTCACGAACGGTTGTTCAGGCTGGATATGAAAGCGGCTTTTTTCTTCGACGGGTTTGGCGTCTTCGCTTTTGGCCGGCTCTGGCAGTTGATCGGGTGTCACGCCATAGCGGCTCAGAATCGAGCTGTGAGGCAGATCGGCCCAGGCATTGGCCGACAGCAGCACAAGCCCCGCAACACCGATATACCCCTTGAAACCTTTCACGTGTGAATCTCCTGTACTCGTTGGCAGCCCTTGAATGACGAACGTCGACGTCATGGCTTTAGGCCGCATTTCCTGTTGGTGCAGGGATTGGAGTCAGGGAGTGGTTGGTGAGTCACTTTTGATATGGGGAGGGAATGCGCTCCCTCCCCACCCTTGCCGTCAGGCGATCACAATCCCGTCGGCACTCAGGCTGTTCAACGCAACCCCGACCAGCGTCACCGAATCAGCGCCGAATTTCAGCACCGTGTCCTGCCCCACCGCCGTGGCATGGGCGCGGAAGTCGTCGCCCGGCAATACGCCCTGCACGCCGAGGAACACCAGCTTGTCGTTGGCGGTGTAACCCACCACGCGATCCTGGCCGAATGCGCCGCTGAACAGGAAGGTATCCGCCCCGCCGCCCGACTCCAGCAGATCATTGCCGGCGCCGCCGACGAACACGTCATTGCCCGCCCCGCCGATCAGGTGGTCGTTGCCGTCCAGGCCGAACAGCCAGTCTCCGCTGGCCTTGGCCTTGAGGGTGTCGGCACCGCCGGTGCCCTTCACGCTCGATTCGTACTGGGTGACGTTGTTGCCGACCTTAAGACCGGCCGCCGTGACGCTGTGGGTCACGTCGTCCTTGAACAGGCCCCAGAGAAAGCCCGGCTCCTTGGTGACGATGCTGCCGATGTCGCGGGTGATGCTGATCCCGCCGTTGGCATCGCGGATGTACAGGTTGCCGGCGCCGTCGTTGGCGAAGTCGAAGGTATTGACCGACTTCTGCAACTCCAGGGTGTTGTTGCCCGAGCCGCCGAGCAGGATGTTGTAACCCCCACCATCGCGGAACGTATCGTTGCCGGCGCGGCCTTCCAGATAATCGTTGCCGTTGCCGCCCTGGATCAGGTCATTGCCGTCGCTGCCGATGATGAAGGTGCTGCCCTTGTGGGTTTCGGCGTTGCGGTTCAGGTCCTGCACCCAGGTGTTGGCCCGCGCCGGATCCGACAGGTTGGCGACGATGATCGTCGAGTCCTTGCTGGTCAGGTCGTAAAACTTCGACTCGATCACCCGGTTCATGCCGTCGCCATAGGCGGTCGGCAGGTGCGAGATCCAGGTCGGAATGTTGACGATCGAGAACGGCAGCACGTTCCACGCCGCCGAGGCGTAGTGGTCGTTGAAGCTGACGATGTTGTCGGTCGCCGACTCCTTGGGCGCGTCGTGCACGCCGAGGGATGCACCGGTGAAGGTCGAGCCGTCGAGGGCGCGGAACACCGGGTCGTTTTCGTAGCCGACGTTGAGCACCTTGTCAGTGCTGCTCTGGGTCGGCGAGGCGTAGGCGATGTAGTTGGAGTCCTGGAAGAACCCGCCCCATTTGCTGGTGCTCAAGTCCGCCATGCTGTTGACCGCCAGCCCGCCCAGGCTGTGGCCGCTGACCAGCACGTCCTTGCCGGTCAGGCCGTTGGCTTTGGCGAACGCCACCACATCGTTCATCAGATTGCCGAAGGCTTCGCCGACGTAGTTCCTGGCGTAATCCTTGGGGCCGAACGCGGCGAGCAGGTCGCTGATCACGTCGCCGATGGAGTCACCGATCAGGATTTCCCGCGGGCCGCTGGTGCCGCGAAAAGCGATGCCGATTTCCGTCAGATGGCCCTGAGCGTCGTATTTGCCGAGGATTTCCACCTGGGCGCTGGTGTAGCCGGCCTTTTCACCGAAAAAGGTGCCGCGCGCGTCGGTCTTGCCCTCGTAACCCAGTTGCGCGGCGGTGATCGGGGTCCAGCCGGCTTTTTTCACCGCGTCGAGTGCGGCTTTTTCCGAATCGGGGTTCCACGGAATGCCGGGGATCACTCCCTGGGAGTCCGTTCCGCCGATCAGCGCGGTCACCAGCGTGGCCGGCAAGCCGAGGCCGAAGCCGTTGTGCTGATAACCGACGGCAAAGCCGTTATCGAGGTTGTGGTAGGAATACAGCGTAATGGCCATGGCGTCGCTGAACAGCGCCTTGGATTCCGCCGTACCGAAATTCTTGTAGTCATACACACCCATTGCTGTTGCCTCTCTCTTTGTTGGAATTGTTCAGAGATAGCTCACAACCAGAACGCCCCTCCCGAGGCGCCCCGGAGCATTTCAGTACAACTTTCGTTTGTCAGGCGAAGACGAAACTCGAATCCGACAGGTTAGCCACACCGACCCCGATCAGCGTCACGGCAAAATCGCCAATCTTCAGCACGGTATCGCTCCCGGACTGCGACGCGTGTTGTTTGTAGTCGTAGCCCTGCCCTGCACCCTCGACGCCCATGAACACCAGTTTGTCGCTGCCCTGGTAGCCATTGATCGCGTCAAAGCCGAAGGCGCCGCTGAACAGGAAGGTGTTGTTGCCACCCACCGCGCTCATCACGTCATTGCCGGCGCCGCCGACGAAGGTCACGTGGGCCTTGTCGCTTTGCAGGTGATCGTTACCGCCGAGACCAAACAGCCAGTCGCCGTCGGCGGTGGCTTTGAGGGTGTCGCCCATGGCGCCGCCGCTGAGCGAGTGGTTGTACTGGGTCAGTTCGGCACCGTTGGCCAGGCCTTTGGCGGTGACGGTCCAGGTAATTTCCTTGCTGCCCCACCACGAACCCGACTCCTTGCTCACCAGCGCGCCGATGTCGCGGGTCATGCTGATGCCGCCGTAGGCGTCACGCACGTACAGCGTGCCGTCGCCGTCGTTGGCGAAGCTGAAGTTCTGCAGCGGCTTTTGCAGTTCGAAGGTGTTGTGGCCCTGGCCACCGAGCAGGATGTTGAAACCGCCGTCGTCACGGAAACGGTCATCGCCGCCCAGACCTTCGAGGAAGTCGTTGCCCGCCCCGCCCTTGAGCCAGTCACCGCTGTCGGTGCCGATGATGAACGTGCTGCCGGTGTGCGGCTCGCCGCTGCGGCCCAGATCCTCGACCCAGGTCTTGCCCCGCGATACTTCCTCAAGGTTGGAGACGATGATCGTCGAGTCCTTATGCGTCAGGCCGTAGAACTTCGACGCGATCACCCGATTCAGACCGTCTGCATACCCCAGCGAGCTGTGGGCCGACCAGTTCAGCGGATTGGCGATGCTGAACGGCACGAGGTTCTGCGCAGTGGAGGCGTAGTTGTCGTTGAAGTTGACGATGTTGTCGGTGGTCGAATCGTGCGGCTTGTCGTGTTTGCCCATCGACGCGGTACTGAACGTGGTGCCGTCGAGCACGCGGAACACCGGGTCGTTCTCGTAGCCGATGTTCAGCACGTTGTTGCCGGTGCTGCTCTGGGTCGGCGAGGCGAACGAAATGTAGTTGGCGTCCTTGAAGAACCCGCCCCAGTTGCTGGCACTCAACTCCGCCACGCTGTTGACCCCGAGGCCGCCGAGGCTGTGGCCGCTGATCAATACGTCCTTGGACGCGATGCCATGGGCGACGGCGAACGCGGCCACCGATTTGAGCAGGTTGTCGAACGCGTTTTTCGCGTACTGGGTGGCGTAATCCGACGGGCCGATGGCAGCCAGCAGGTTGTTTTTCATGTCGCCGAAGGTATCGCTGTAACCCAATCCACCGGTGCCCCGGAAGGCCACGCCGATGCCGATCAGCTTGCCCGCGGCGTCGTATTTGCCGAGCACTTCGGCTTCGGCGCTGGTGAAGCCGTCCTTCTCGCCGAAAAACGTGCCCTGCGCCCCGACCTTGCCCTGATAGCCCAGCGCCGTGGCGCCGATCGGCTTCCAGCCAGTGCCGGGCAAGGCCTGCCCGGTCGGCGTGTAGGCATACAGCGTCAGGGCGATGGCGTCGCTGTACAGCGCTTTGCCGTCGGCGTTTTTGTAATCGAACAATCCCATGTTGTGCTCTCTCTTCCTTTCAAAAACGGCAGTTCTCGAAAGAACTGCCGCTACCCCTTAGAACTGCCAGTCCAGCGTCAGGCCCACACCGTGGTCCTTTTCGTTGGAGCCGATCAGCCCGTTGTAGTCCAGGTTGACCCGGACATCGCGATTGAGCGCCAGCCCGGCGCGCACGCCGACCACCGCGGCATCTCGATCCATCGACACACTTTGCACGGTGAATGCACTGTTGCCATTGGCGAACGCCAGGTGACTGTCAGCATCCACGCGGCTCAAGTTGTGCTGCCAGCCCAGGCTTGCGCCCAGTTCCAGCTGATGTTTCTCCGACAGGGCAAACGTGCGCTTGGCCCGCACACCGAGGGTCGACAACACCACATCGCGGTTGTCTTCGCCGCCCTTCAGTGCGGCGGCATCACCCTTCTCGGTGAAGCTGTCGCTGTTGAGGTGCACGTAGGCCAGATTGGCGAACGGCTCCAGGTTCATCGGTTGCAGGCCCAGGTCGTAGGCCGCTTCAGTGAACAGTTGCGCGGTGGTCGCATCGCGCTTGGTTTTCTGTTTGCCGCTGACGCCAGCGAATTGCAGGTCGCGTTTGACGTCGATGCGATGCCAGCTGTAAGCCGCACCGGCGGTCAGACGCAGCGCATCGATCTGATGCCCCAGGTACGCGCCCAGGTGATAGCTATCGACCGAGGCGGACGAATGTGTACCCTCGCCCATGCTCAACGAGCTGTCGCTATAACCGGTCACGAAACCCAGACGGGTATCTTCAGCGATCAAGCCGTCGACACCGGCCAGCAGGCCGCCGATGGAGCTGGTGGAATCGGCGTATTTCGACCCGCCATCGCTCTTGCCCCAGGCGCCCAGCACTTTGAGCCAGGCGTTGCTGCGGTCATCGGTCGGCGCGCCGGCATCGAACAGATCGCGCTCACGCAGACGTTCTCCCACCGCATCGCGCAGGTAGCGGCTGTCGTTGATCAGCAGCGTGCCGATGGCCGGGTGAATCTCGCCGGACAGTTGCTGGAAGGCATCCTGCGCAGCGACCGCCGACGGCGACAGCAACAGGGTTTCGAACAACGCATTGCCGGCGCCGAGGCGTTCGGCGGCAGCGCCCACCGCGCGCTGGTTCGGGGTCAGGCCGACGCTGGCGAACGAGGCGCCATTACGGCCGACGTCCAGTTGCACACCGTTTGCCGAGTAAGCCAGGGTGCCGCCAAGGAACGCGTAGTCAGGCAACACTTGTCCGAACTGCCCTTCAATGCCGCCCGCTGCCTGCAAGATGTTGAACTGGGTGCCGAGCAGGCTTTTCACTTCGCCCGTGGTCAGCAGCGTCGGGCTGTTTTCCAGCGACATAGTCACGGTTGCGCCTTCGATCAGCGCTTTGCCGCCGGCGACAATCCGGTCGCTGCTGGTCGGGGACACTTCCACCGCATAGGTCGAACCCGGTGCGAAGGTCACGTCACCGGCCACATTCAAGGTGCCGATGGAATTGCCCGGCGCCACGGTACCGCCGCTGTTGGCGGTCAGCGCAGCGATCCGGCCGTTACCGCCGAGGATGCCGCCGTCATTGACCGTCACCGCCGATTGCAGCGAGCCATTGATTGCCAATCGCCCCTGATTGACCAGGGTCGGGCCGCTGTAGGTGTTGTTGCCGGTCAGCACCAGGGTGCCGATGCCCTGCTTGGTCAAACCGCCATGGCCGGAAATGTCGTTGCGCCAAGTGTCGAGCCCGCAGGTGATGTCGTTGCACACGCGCTCGGTGGGCTTACCCGCATCGATGATCGCGCCAATGCCCGGCAGATCGGCCACGAACTGACCGGAACCGTAGGCGCCCTGAATGCGGAATTCTTCGGGAATGTCCTGCTCGGTGACGAACATCGCCGGGCCGTCGATGCCCTTGCGCAGGTTGATCATGCCCCAGCCGTACAGGGCGTCGATGCCCGGTGCGCCGAGGTCGGTGGCCGTGGTGCGCAACACGCTGGCGACCTGATCGCCGGTCATGTACGGGAAGCGCTCCATCAGCACTGCGATGGAACCGGCCACGTGGGGCGCGGCCATCGAGGTGCCGTTGTAGTTCTTGTAACCCGTGGTCAGGTTGTCGGCGTTGGTGCCTTCGATGATCGAACTGAAGATTTTCGTACCCGGTGCCGACACGCAGAAACTCGCGGTGTAGCCGCAGCGCGAAGAGAACGTACTCATGATGTACGGGTTGGCGCTGGCCAGATCCGGGTTCTTCTGCAAGGCGGCGACGGTGATCCAGTTCGGCGCGATGTCCGGCACGAAGTAACCGAGCCCGGCGATGGCGTCCGGGTTGTTCAGGTTGTAGTCGTTGCCCGCTGCGAAAATCGTCACGATCCCGCTGCGTGCGGCGGCGATTGCGCCGTCGTAGGCGCCGCCGGGTTTGGTGCCCAGCAGTGTGCGGATCTCGTTGAACTGCAGTTGCGCGTCGTTGACGGTGAAATGCGGATACGCCGGATCACGGCCACCGAGGTCGAAACGGTCGGTGATGCCGATCCCCCAGCTGTTGTTGATGATCCGCGCGCCGCTGGCGATCAGCGCATCCCAGCCGGCCTTGTATACCGCGCCGTCGTTGCCGCGCACGATGCCGTCTTCCGGGCCCGGGTCGCCGTTGTCGGCGCTGATGATCTGTGCACCGAATGCGACACCGTGCATCGGCCCGCCGTCACGGCTGCCGGCGGCGATACCGCCGACGTGAGTACCGTGGGCGCCGAGCTTGCCGTCGGAGCCGACCGAGGGCGAACCGTCATAGCGAAACGCGTCCCCGGCTTTGACCGGAATGTACGGGTCGGTGTATTCGCGGATCCCCGAGGTCACCAGGGTGATGACTTTGTTACTGCCGGAAAACTCCGGGTGCGCGGCGTAGACCGGCTGGTCGAAGATCCCCAGTTTCACGCCCTTACCGGTGTAACCGGCGGCGTACGCGTGATCCGCACCGATGGCGCCCAGGCCCCAGTCGGCCTGGAATTCGGCGCTGCGCCAACTGCCCGGATCCCCTGCCCGGCCGCTTTCCACGTAGGGCGCCGCGTGTGCGTTGCCCCAGGTGGCCAGTGCGCAGAGCAAGGCGACGTTGAGAGTTTTCAGGCGAAAGCAGCCACCCGATTGCGCGGGGGTGTTGTTGTTTTTCATCCAGCGACCTTCCTTAGTGATGTTGCGAAAAATCCGTCTATTGAAGTGATCGTTGATCGTTCCCACGCTCCCGCGTGGGAATGCAGCCCGTGACGCTCCGCGTCACTGGACGCGGAGCGTCCCTAGAGGCATTCCCACGCAGACGGTTCGACGCCTCGACGTGGGAACGATCATCCGTGTGTTTAGAACTGCCAGTTCAGGCTCAGGCCCACGCCGTGTTGTTTCTCGCGGCTGGCCAGTTGTCCGGTGTAATCGAGGTTGACCCGCACGTCGCGGGTCAGCGCCAGGCTGGCCTGCACGCCGACCAGGGCGGCGTCGCGCACCAGTGGCGAGCTTTCGACCGTGTACGGCGCGCTGCCGCTGGCGAAACGCAAATGCTGTTCGGATTTGATGTCGGTCAGGCTGTGCTGCCAGCCCAGATGACCGCTCACTTGCAGTTTCTGCGCGGACGGCAGGTCAAAGGTCTTGAGCGCCCGCACGCCGAGGGTGCTCAACACCGCGTCGCGCTGGTCGTCGCCGCTTTTCAGCGCGGCGGCGTCGCCCTTCTCGGTGAAGCCGTCGGTGTCGAGATGCACGTAGACCAGGTTGGCGAACGGCTCCAGGGCCAGCGGTTGCAGATTCAATCGATAAGCCGCTTCGCCGAATACCTGAGTGGTGGCGGCATCGACCTTGGCTTTCTGCTTGGCGCTGACGTTGCCGTACTGCAAGTCGCGCTTCACATCGGCGCGATGCGAGCTGTAAGCGGCGCCGGTGCTCAGGCGCCAGGCGCCGATGTCGTGACCGGCGTAGGCGCCGAGGTGATAGCTGTCGACCTTGGCTGAAGAATGCGTGCCTGACCCCATGCTCAGCGAACTGTCGCTGTAACCGGTGACCAGACCGATGCGGGTCTGCTCGTCGACGGCACCGTCGACACCGGCCAGCAGGCCGCCGATGGAGGTGCTGTAACCGGCGGTGTCGTGGCGAGAGTCGGTTGTGCCCCAGGCGCCGAGGGCCTTGATCCAGCCATTGCTTTGCATAGTTTGCGCATCATGCAGGCGTTCGCCGATGGCATCGCGCAGTTGGCGGCTGTCGTTGATCAGCACCGCGCCGAGGGCCGGGTAGATTTCACCGCTCAATTGTTGAAAGGCTTGTTGCGCATCACCGGCGGTGGCCGACAACAGCAGACTTTCGTACACGGTATTGCCCGCGCCCAGACCTTCGACGGCAGTGGCCACGGAGCGCTGATTCGGTGTCTGGCCGACGCTGGCAAACGACGTCGCGTTGCGCTCGACATTCAAGCCGATGCCGTTGCCGCTGTAGGCCAGGCTGCCACCGATGAACAGATAATCCGGCAGCACTGCACCGAACCGACCCTGAATGCCGCCCGCTGCTTGCAGAATGTCGTATTGCCGGCCAAGCAGGCTTCTGGCCTCGCTGGTGCTGAGCAATGTCGGGCTGTTTTCCAGCGACAGGCTCACGGTGGCGCCGTTGATGGAGGCGATGCCGCCGGCGACGATGCGGTCGCTGCTGGTAGGAGACAACTCCACGGCGTAGGTCGAGCCTGGCGCGAAGTTCACGTCACCGGCCACATTCAAGGTGCCGATGGAATTGCCCGGTGCGACACGGCCACCGCTGTTAGCGGTCAGTGCACCGATCCGCCCGGTGCCGCCGAGGGTGCCGCCGTCATTGACGGTCACGGCCGATGTCAGCGAGCCGTTCACTGTCAGCAGACCACCATTGACCGTGGTCGGCCCACGATACGTGTTGTCACCGGTCAGAATCAGTCGCCCGTCGCCGGATTTGATCAGGCTGCCCTGATATACCCGACCGGCCGCCGCTGCGTCACGGGCCATGCCCACGGCGTAGTCGGTCTGATCCTGCTGGCTGGCACCGGCCGGCACGCCGTTCTGCCAGCCCTTGCTTTGCAGGGTTTGCTGCCAGGCGCTGTGTTCGGCGAGGTCTTCGCTCTGGCGCTGGATCAGGGCTTTGTCGCTGATGTCATTGCTCCAGACATCGCTCTGCCCGACTGCCAGATGGGCGTCGAACGCCCCGAGCAACTGCCCCGGCCCGCGCATCGCCCGGTACAGGTTGGCCACGCCCCAGCCGACTCGCTCGGTCGGTGCGTCGGTCACAGAACCGTCGAGCTGGGTGGCGGTGGTCAGCAACACTTCGAGCGCCTGCTGATTGTTCATGTACGGATAGCGCTCCATCACCAGCGCCAGTGCGCCGGTGGCGTGCGGCGCGGCCATCGAGGTGCCGGACTTGATCGCATAACCGCCGTCGGGAATGGTGCTGTCGATCTTCGCCCCCGGCGTGGTGATGCACCAGTATTTGGCGATGCCACACTGGTTGTACTTCTGCTGATTGCTTTGATCGAGCCCGGAAACCGCCAGCCAGTGGCCTTCCAGATCCGGTTGAAAATACGGCAGCGCCGAACGCACGCTGGCATTCGAGTAGCCGCTGTTGCCGGCGCTGAACACATTGATCACGCCGCGACGGGAAACATCCGCCGCCGCATCCAGCCAGGTGCCTTTGTTCCAGTGCTGGGCGTAAGCGGCGTGCAGATCCGCGAGGGTTCGATAGCTGACATCCGGCGGCTGGCTGCCCCAACTGTTGTTGATCGCCCGCACGCCAGCGTCGGCCAGGGCGTCGTACACCGCTTTGAAGTAGCGCGGATCGGGGTTGGGGCCGAACAGGAAGCTATCGTTTTTGTTGGTGTTGCCGACGTAGATCTGCGCGTTGTACGCCACGCCATGCATGCCGGTGCCATCGCGGGACGCGCCCATGGTGCCGACCACGTGGGTGCCGTGGGAGTCGTTGTTCGGGTTGAGGGTGCCGTTGACGTTGAACAGCGAGCCGTCGATGTAACTGCCGCTGGCCAGTACCGGGTGATAACGGTCGCTGGCGAACTCGGGATGGGTGGCGTCGAAACCGGAGTCCAGCGCGCCGACCTTCACGCCCTTGCCGGTGATGCCGGCGGCGTAGGCCTGATCGGCCTGCATCCGGCCCAGGCCCCAGTCACGCAGGAATTCGGCGCTGCGCCAACTGGCGGGATCGCCGGGTTTGCCGGCTTCGAGGTATTGGGCCTGAGCCTGGGTTGCAGACATCACAAGCAGCAGGGTGCCGACCGTGATCGGCTTGATGCATACGTCCATGTTCACCACTCACTTTTATTGTTTTATGCAGGTTGATTCTGCGGTGTTGCCCATTCCCCTCACCCCAGCCCTCTCCCCAAGGAGAGGGAGCTGATCGAGGTGTCTTGCGTCATACATCGACCTGAAAAACCGGGTCGATGCTGGATTCGGTGACGCCCGATCAGGTCGGTGTACCTCCAAAATATCCCCCGATCAGTCCCCTCTCCCTCCGGGAGAGGGTTAGGGTGAGGGCCGGTCTGAAGCCATGCACATCAACGTCGAGCCACCCCAAACGCCTCATCCACCCGCGCCAGATCCTGTTCGCTCAAGGTGCCCGCGTAGTAATGCAATTTGGTCCAGGCCATGAGGTAGTCATAGCGTGCCTGGGCCAGGTCGCGGCGGGTGGTAAATAGTTGTTGCTCGGCGTTCAGCGCATCGAGATTGGTGCGCTCGCCACCGAGAATGCTTTGTTTGGTCGATACCACCAGCGCTTCGGCCGAGGCCAGGGCCTTTTGATAGGCGCGCAGCTTGTTGACCCCGGACAGGCAGGCGCTGAACTGACGACGCAATTCGATCAGCGTCTCGCGGGTCTTGCCGTCCAGTTCGTATTCAGCCTGTTCCATGGTGCGGCTGGCCTGGCGGGTCGAGGCCGACACACCACCACCGGCGTACAACGGCACGCTGACTTCGAAACCGATGGTGTTGGTTTCGTAACGCTGGTTGTAGGTGTTGCCGCTTTCCGATTCGTTCTGGCGCATCGTGGCGTAAGCGCTGACTTTCGGCAGGTGCCCGGCGCGGTTGCGCTCGACTTCGTAACGCGCCACTTCCACCGCCTGACGCTGGGACGCCAGGTTCGGGTTGTTGCTGATCGCCAGTTCGTGCCAAGTGTCGTAGTTGGCCGGCATCAGGGCGAATGTCTGGAAGTTCTGATCCAGTGGCGCCAGATCACTGATGTCCACCGCCGGCACCCCTACCAATGCGCCCAGTTCCCGTAGCGCGGCGTCCTGCTCGTTGCGGGCCTCGATTTCCTCGGCGGTTGCCAGTTCATAACGCGACTCGGCTTCGAGGATGTCCGTACGGGTACCCTCGCCCTGCTTGAACATGTGCTCGTTCTGCTGGAACTGCTGCTCGTACGCCTTCTTCTTGGCCAGCGCGATGTCGATCTGGTCCTGGGCAAACAAAGCCTTGGTGTAGTTATCCAGTACGCGAACCAGCAGTTCCTGGCTCTTGCCGCGGAAGTTCTCGTCGGCAAACAGCGACTGGGCCACGCCCTTGCGATACGCCGCGTAGGCTTCGTAGTCGAGCAACGGTTGTTGCAAAGTCAGGCTCGAGCCGTAGCTGTTGTAATTACGCTCGTCGGTGCGATTGCGCGCGCGTTCGTCGAGGGACGTGGCCTTCGACGAGTTGCGACCCTTGTTGTAGTTGTAACCCAGTTTCGGCAACAGGCCGGCGCGGCCGATGGCGCGGTTTTCGAGGCCTGCATCGCGCTCCTTGATCGCGCCGAGGAACACCGGGTCATTGCGCAACGCCTGTTCGTAGATCTCGAACGGCCCCATGGCCGCCACTGCACTGTTGCCCGCGAGCAGCGCGAACGCTGCCGCCAGCATGGAAAGCTTATTCATACAGCCGAACATCCTTATTCTTCGGTCAACGCGGAACCGGCGCGGTCGAGCAGCGGCTTGAACAGGTAGTTGAGGAGCGAACGTTCGCCAGTGCGCACGAACATTTCCGCCGGCATGCCGGGTTTGATCACCAGGCCGTTGAGTTTTTCCATGGCCTGATCGCTGACGCTGCTGCGCAACACGTAGTACGGCACGCCGGTTTTCTCGTCGACCATCTGGTCGGCAGAAATCAGGCTGACTTCGCCGGGCACCCGTGGGGTTTTGCTCTGGTTGAACGCGGTGAACAGGATGTCGACCGGCAAGTGCGTGCCGACCTTGTCGATCAGGTTGATCGGCAGGTGCCCTTCGACTTCCAGGCGCGTGCCTTGCGGGACGATTTCCAGCAGGGTTTCGCCCTGACGCACCACGGCGCCTTCGGTGTGCACACCGAGGTTGACGGCCACGCCATCAGCGGTGGCGAGGATTTCGCTGTGTTGCAGGTCGAAACCGGCGGAGGTCAGTTGCTCGGACAGGGTGACGCTTTTCAGTTGTGCGTCGGCCAGCTGGGTGCGGACCTCCTTCTGGTATTCCTCGCCGTGCTGTTGCAGTTTCAGCCGGGATTCAAGAATGCCCTGCTCCACCCGGCCGCTTTCACCGGTGTTCTCGGCCAATTGCTGCTGAACCTGGGACAGCTGACGCTGGTATTCCATCAAGCGGTTGCGCGGTATGTAGCCGTTGTCGGCCAGCGGTTGCAGGTTGCTCAACTGCTGTTGCAGCGAATCAGCTTGCGCGTTCAGGTCAGTTCGGGCGCGGCGCATGCCCGCCAGCTGCGCGGTGGCGCCCTCGATGCTCGCGCGCAGGGCGGCCTGTTCGCGGGCAAACGCTTCGCGACGGCTGCTGAACAATTGCCGCTGACCTTCCAGCACCAGCGCCAGGCGCGGATCGGCGTTGTCGCTCAGTTCTGCCGGAAACGTCACTTGTTTGAGGTTGTCACGCTCGGCCTGCCAGCGCGCCAGGCTGGCCCAGGCCATGCGGTATTGCGCCTGAAGTGACTGCACGTCGGCGGCAACCTGGGTCTGGTCGAGGCGGAACAGTGGCTGGCCCTGCTTCACGATTTCGCCTTCACGCACCAGAATCCGGCTGACCACGCCGCTGCTCATCGACTGCACGGCCTTGCGCTTGCCCGACACCACCACGGTGCCCTGCACCGGAATGCCCTGGTCCAGCGGCGCCAATGCCGCCCAGGTGAAGAAGCTGCCGGCGCCGACCAGCGCCAGAATCCAGCCCATGCGGGCGAAAAATCTGGCGTCGCGTTCCGGGCGCTCGGTGATGTAGTCGTGTTCCATCGTGGCTTCGTTTTGCGTGTTCATGCTCGCGCTGCTCATACACCCGAATTCCTTGTAGTCGGCTGATACTGGCGGCTCATGCTGAGCCCGGCCGGTGCTTGCGCAGGTTTTTCGTTTGGTTGTGGCGGGTTGCCGGGCTGGTTACCGGACAGTGCCTTGAGCACATCATGGCTCGGGCCGAAGGCCTGCAGACGGCCGTCGTTGAGTACCAGCAGCTTGTCGGCCTGAGCCAGTACCGAAGAACGGTGGGTGACCAGTACCACGGTGGTGCCCTGGGCCTTGAGCTGCACGATCGCGCTGGACAACGCGGCTTCGCCGACGGTGTCGAGGTTGGAATTCGGCTCATCCAGCACTACCAGGCTCGGGTTGCCGTACAGCGCACGGGCCAGTGCCACACGCTGTTTCTGGCCGCCGGACAAACCGCTGCCGTCCTCGCCCAATTGCGTGTCGTAGCCTTGTGGCATGCGCAGGATCAGTTCGTGCACGCCGGCCTGTTGCGCGGCAGCCACGACCTTTTGCGGGTCAGCTTCACTGAAGCGGGCAATGTTCTCGGCGATGCTGCCGCTGAACAGCTCGATGTCCTGCGGCAGATAGCCGATATACGGGCCGAGCTGATCGCGGTTCCAACGGTGGATGTCGGCGCCGTCCAGACGCACCGTGCCACCAAGGGCCGGCCATACGCCGACCAGCACACGCGCCAGGGTCGATTTGCCGGAACCGGAGGCACCGAGCACGCCCAGCACTTCACCGGCCGCCAGGTTGAAGTTGACCATGTGCAGGGTCGCGGAGCGTTGACCCGGAGGGCCGGCGCTGACTTGTTCAAAGGTGATCTGGCCTTTCGGCGCCGGCAGCGCCATGGCGTCATCGCTCGGCGGGAAAGCTTGCAGCAACGCATCGAGGCGACGGTAAGCCAGCTTCGCCCCGCTCCACTGCTTCCACACGGCGATCAACTGGTCGATCGGGCTCAGTACCCGGCCCATCAGAATGGAGCCGGCGATCATCATCCCGGCGGTCATGTCACCCTTGATCACCAGCAGTGCGCCGAGGCCCAGCACCAGCGATTGCAGGCACAGACGCAAGGTTTTGCTCAGCGAGCTGATCACCGCGCCAGTGTCGCTGGCCTGATTCTGCAGGCCGAGGAAGCGCGAGTGCACCTGGAACCAGCGCTTGCGCAAGGCGCCCAGCATGCCCATGGCTTGAATGGTTTCGGCGTTGTGCAAGTGGCTGGTGGCCAACTGGCTGGATTTCTGCGAATAACCGGCGGCTTCGCCCAGCGGCTTCTTGGTCATGTATTCGTTCAGGCACGCCAGCGCGATCAGCAGCAGCGCTCCCGCTGTGGCCAGCACGCCGAGCCAGACGTTGAACAGGTAAATCACAAACAGATAAACCGGGAACCACGGCGCATCGAAGAACGCGAACAGCGCAGGCCCGGTGACGAATTGGCGAATGTGGGTCAAGTCGCCCAGGGACTGCCCGGCGTTACCCTCGCCCTTGAACAGGTTGCGTTCGAAAGCTGCCTGATAGACCCGCAGATTGAAACGGCGCTCGAGCTGGCTGCCGATGCGGATCACGATAAAGCTGCGCACCACTTCCAGCAGGCCGATAAACGCGAAGAAACCGACGACCATCAGCGACAGCATCGCCAGGGTAGTTTCGTTCTGCGAAGACAGCACCCGGTCGTAGACCTGGAGCATATATATGGAAGGCACCAGCATCAGCACGTTTATCAGTGCGGTAAAGCATCCGACGCTGATCAGAATGCTTTTATAGTCACCCAATGCCTTGAATAAGGGAGCGGTGGCTTGGGCCTTCGCCATCTTCATTGATTATTCCTGAAATGGTATTTCCCGCCCTGCTTGGCGAGACTTCAAATTAATTGCTCGCCATGAAAGCGAGACATACACCGCCAGCATTTGCTTACACTTCAATAACAACTTCCCCGATTAAAACCGGCCTCCGTGTTATTGCACTGCGGCTTATAACTGTAACGGGGTGCTTTATATTTAAACTGTCAGTCGGTTTTGGTCATCAAGGTTGCTGTACAGCACGCTTGAGTGTAATCACCAGGCCCGACTTCAAAGTGCTCAGATAAAGCCCATCACGTTGTCGGCTGAAAAACTGGATTCTTGAGCCTTCCTTGCCAGTGATCGACAGACCGTCAGGATCGGGGAACCAGCCGATGGCCGCGTCCTGCAACCACGCGCTCAGGCAATCGGCACCGTTGCCCAGCGTCTGGTTGGCTTCAAGGTCGATCAGGCAAGTGTTCGACGGTTTGTCCTGCAAAGCCTGTGCCTCTGGAGCGTCGTTGCGGTCGCTCAGGGTCGCTTGCCACTGCCCGGCAAATACCGATGGGTCTTCGAGTCTCAGGCTGCTTGCCATGGTTGTTTCTCCGGAAATCATCAGCATCGGCAACAGATACGCCGCCGCTTTGCGGGTAAAAGCGAATTGGATCATAGGAAATTTCACTCCGGCACGTAGCCTTGCTTACCGGTCACGGCGATGCAAGTGAAGAAAGCGGCGCATGACGCGCCGCTTTCCCGTGTTACATCACGCCACGATGTCGCTGGTGGCTGCCTGGCCAACGGTGCTGACCTGGAAATCAGCCACGCCGTGACCGGAGAAGTCCACTGACAGCAGGCTGTTGCCGCCCGAGGACGTCAGAACCGCATCACCCGCCGCGCCGGTGAAGGCGCTGACGAAGTGCAGGCCGGCGCCCTTGGTGATACCGGTCAGGTCGATTTTGTCGAGACCGCTGACGAAATCGAGGATCTGATCGATCGCACCCGGCTTGGAGTCGGAGCTGGCTGCGAACACAAAGGTGTCCGAACCCGCGCCGCCCCACAGCTTGTCGGCGCCACCGCCACCCCAGATGATGTCGTTACCGGCACCGCCCTTGAGCTCGTTGGCCGCGCTGTTGCCGATCAGCAGGTCGTTGCCCGAACCGCCGATCGCGTTCTCGATGGTGACGCCCTTGGCGATGGACACGTTGCCCACCAGGCCGCCAACGTCGGAGAACGAGGCTTCATTGAGGTTGATCTTCTGGTTCTGAGTGAAGCCCGAGAAGTCGAAGGTGTCCTTGCCGCCCGCATCCCACACCGAAAACACCAGCTTGTCGGCCGACGACGAGGCGCTGAGGAAATCGCGACCGGCGTTGGAGTTGAAGCCGTAGGTGGTATCACCGGTTCGGGTGGTCATGTTGGCGCCGTAGAGCTTCTGGATCGCGGCGATGTCATCCATCAGCGGACCGGAGGAATAGGCTTCCACGCCGCCCTTGCTGAAGTTCTGGCTGGTGTTGCTTTCGCTCCAGTAGCTCATGACGCTGTAGCCGCGGGTGTCTTGCCCGTAGGTCGCGTCGTTGTAGGTCGGGTTGCCGTTGCCGGCGTTGTAGTCGCCCGGGTGCGCCAGGCCAAGCGTGTGGCCGATTTCGTGGGTCAGGGTCTGACGGCCGTAGTTGTTCAGGTCCGGGGTCTTGTTCTGCGTGTAACCGCTGTTGATCAAGTACCACGAAGTGCCGTCGTAACCCGGACCGGTGCCCGGCAGGTAGGCGAACGCTGCTGCGCCGTCCACGCCACCGCTGTAGTTGGCGAAGGTCATGTGGCCATCACCGCCCGACGCTTTCTCGGTGAAGGTCACGTTGGCCACATCGGCCCAGGATTGCATGGCGAGCACGGCCTGGGCTTTCTGTTGAGCACTGAACTGACTGAACCCGGTGATCCCGTGCTTGTTCATCGTGCTGGACGATACCGAAGTCAGGAACGTGTAGGTAAGTTCGATCTTGCCGCTGCCATCCTTGTCCTGGTAGGCAGCGCCGTCGCGCAGCAACTGGGTTGCGGCCTGGTCGACGGAAAAGGAGGGTTTGCCATTGACCGTGAGGTTACCGCCACGATCGTACTGATGGCTGAAGCTATTGATCTGGTTATACGCCGTGCTGGTCGCTGCCAGAGGTTGCGGCGCCGCGTTCAGCTCAAAAGCCTGTTCGGCGGTATCAATAGCGTTAGCTTTTACTTTCGACATAAACACACTTCCTTGTTTAGCAATGGAACAGTTTTTGTCCGATAGCGACAACCTCTGGCGAGATTGTCCTATCACTCGCCCAATGAAGGCGTAAGAAACCTGACACAATTTGAAATCTGTCGTCTAGCATTTTTTCGAGATCAAATTGAACTGTTCCGGGAAACTCCCGTAAACAAAGCACGTGCCGCCGAAAGAAGTTTGAAAGTGTGGTGAGGCTGCCTAATTGTCTGACGATTTCTTATTTAAATATTAAATATCGGTAAGTTGTTTTTTGTTAGCAGCGTCTCACTTTGCTGCACTTTACCGATGCAATGCCAGTGGTTTGATATCAAGTTGATCCAACAGAACATAGTCAGGCGAGGGCTGTGCCGCCCTCGCCTTTGTTCCTTCAGCTGCCGGTTCGAATCTTGTTCCACACCCGTGTCCGGATCCGGTCTATGTTCAGCGGCATCGCTTCCAGCGCGAACAGCTTGCCCATCATTTCCGGGCTCGGATAAACCTTGGTGTCGTTCTTGATCGCCGGGTCGATCAGGCTGTCGGCCTGTTCGTTGCCATTGGCGTAGTGCACGTAGTTGCTGATGCCGGCCATCACGTCCGGGCGCATCAGGTAGTTCATGAACGCATAGCCGGCCTTCTCGTCCGGTGCGTCGGCGGGCATGGCGACCATGTCGAACCAGATGGCAGCGCCTTCCTTGGGAATTTCGTAGCCGATGTCGATGCCGTTCTTCGCCTCTTTGGCGCGGTTTTCCGCTTGCAGGATGTCGCCGGAGAAACCGACAGCTACGCAGATTTCGCCATTGGCCAGATCGCTGGTGTATTTCGAGGAATGGAAATAGCTGACATACGGCCGCACTTTCATCAGCAGCGCTTCAGCTTTCTTGTAGTCCTCGGGATTCTTGCTGTGGTGCGGCAGCCCCAGGTAATTGAGCGCCGCCGGCAACAGTTCCGGGCCGTTGTCGAGGATTGCCACACCGCATTTCTGCAGTTTTTCCATGTATTCGGGTTTGAAGATCAGATCCCAGGAATCCACCGGCGCGTTGTCACCCAGCGCAGCCTTGACCTTGGCGATGTTGTAGCCGATGCCGGTGCTGCCCCACAGGTACGGAAAGCCGTGTTCGTTGCCCGGATCGTTGGTCTGCAAGGCCTTGAGCAACACCGGGTTGAGGTTCTTCCAGTTCGGCAACTGGCTCTTGTCGAGTTTCTTCAGCGCCCCGCCTTCGATCTGCCGCGCCATGAAGTGGTTGGACGGAAACACCACGTCGTAACCGGATTTGCCGGTCATCAACTTGCCGTCGAGGGTTTCGTTGCTGTCGTAGACGTCATAGGTGACGCCGATGCCGCTGGCCTTTTCGAAGTTCTTGGTGGTGTCCGGCGCGATGTAGTCGGACCAGTTGTAAACCTTGACCGTATCCGCCGCCTGAGCGAGGGAAACGGCGAGCATCAAGGGTGCGAGCGCGAGGGTCTTTCGGATCATGGATCGATTCCTGTATTGGCTATTGTTGTTGGCAGGCAATCAAAAGGATCAAAACGTCAGAAAATCAGGACATAGGTCTTGCGTACGGTTTCCTGGATGTCCCAGATCCCGAGCGTATTGGCCGGCAACATCAGTGCGTCGCCACCTTGTATGTGCAGGGTTTCGCCGCCGTCGTCCGGGGTGAACGTGCAGCGACCGGAAATGAAATGGCAGAACTCTTGAGCAGTGATCTGCCGGCGCCAGCGACCTGGGGTGCATTCCCAGACGCCGGTTTCGACGCCGTCGTCGCGCTCGACGCTGGTGGTCGAGGCAATCGCCACTGGCGTGCCGAGCGGCACGGCCACCGGGTTGGACTCATCCAGTTGCAACGTGGCGGTGTTCTTGAATTGGGTGATGCTCATGGCGTTACCTGTCTGATAGTAAACAACGTTTAGTGCATGAAACCTTCCATGAACCCGGCCACCTGGCTGGCAAGCTTGCGCCGCCAGGGCGCAGTCGCCGGGTTGGCCAGGGTCTGGTCTTCGTGGACGAAGCTTTTGATGATCGCGTTGTATCCAAGCCAGCGGCATGGCTCTGGCTCCCAGGCCCGCAGTGCGTGGATCCCGCCGTCGGGCAGCACCCACGGTTGATGCGTCAGCTCGGTGTCGCGCTCGAGAATCAGATCCGCCAGCGTCCGCCCGCCCAGGTTGGAAGCGCCGACACCCTCCCCGCCATAGCCGCCGGACAGCGCGATGCCGTTGGCCCGTTCGCAGAGCATGTGCGGTTTGAAATGCCGGGACATGCCGAGGTTGCCGCCCCAGGCGTGGGTGATCTGTACGTTTTTCAGTTGTGGGAACAGTTCGCCGAACAGGTAGCGCCGCAGTTCGACTTCATCGCGGGTCAGGTCGAAGTTATGCCGCAGTTGGCCGGCGAATTGATAACCGCCACGGGCGCCAAAGATCAGGCGGTTGTCGGCGCTACGCTGGCCGTAAGTGACCTGACGGCTGAACTCGCTGAAAGCCTGGCCCCGACTGAGGCCGATTGCATCCCAGGTCGCAGCGGGCAACGGCTCGGTGGCGACGATCAGGCTTTGCACCGGTAATTGATAACGACCCAGCGGTGGCAGCGTGACGGAATAGCCTTCGATGGCCGGAACGATCCAGCGACTGCGCACGCTGGCGTTGTCGGTCCGAAGGCTGCCGGACTGCCAATGGGTCACCGGGCTGTTTTCGTAAATCTTCACCCCCAGGCCTTCGACGGCTCGCGCCAGACCGCGCACCAGTTTCGCCGGGTGAATGGTCGCCACATGCGGGGCGAAGATGGCGCCGTAGGGTTTGGCGATGCGCAGCTGCTGCGCCAGTTGTTCGGGGCTGAGCCAACGGTAATCGTCGTCGGTCAGGCCCTGGGCGTGGAGCTTTTTCAGGTAGTCGCGAAGATTGGCTTCCTGCTCGGGATAGCGCGCGGCGCAATACAGCACTCCGCCCTTACGGTAGTCGCAGTCGATGCCTTCGCGTTCCAGGACGATTTCTACTTCATCGGGAATGCTGTGCAACAGGTCGAACGAAGCGCGGCGTTGTTGCGGTGACAGGCCCGCCAGCAAACGATCCTCGCCCAGCAGATTGCCCATCAACCAGCCGCCGTTGCGACCGGACGCGCCGAACCCGGCGGTTTGCGCTTCGATGATGGCAATGTTCAGGCTCGGCGCCTGTTGTTTCAGGTAGTACGCCGTCCACAGTCCGGTGTAACCGGCGCCGATGATCGCCACGTCGACATCCAGGTCCTGCGCAAGCGACGGGCGCGCGGTCAGCGGCTCGTCGAGTTGGTCCATCCACAAACTGATAGTGCGCCACGCCGGCATGCAAGACTCCGCCAATCCAGGTTTCGATGGCGTCGATCCTAGTGGCTGGACTCAGGGATTGTCTTGCGCGCGTGTCCGCAAAGAAATTTGCTTCGCATAAGCTTTCGGCGACTGCCCGGTGTGCTGGCGAAAGCAGCTATAGAAAGCCGACAGTGAATTGAACCCGGCGGCGAAGGCCAGCTCATCGATGCGCAGCGGCGGCGTAGCGTTGTCCAGCGACTGCAATAGATGTTGCAGACGCGCCTGATTGACGTAGCGGTAGAAGCTTTGCCCCAGCACCTGATTCAGCAAATAGGAAATCTGGTTGCGGCTGTACCCGCACTCCTTCGCCACCCGTTGCAGGTCGAGCTCCGGATCGAGATACGGTTGCTGGCGCTGGAAATACTGCTGCAAGTCATCGGCCATGAAGCTCAACTGGCGCGGCGACAGGCCCAGGCGACTCACCGCCGGACGCTGGCGGGTTGTCGTCGGACTTTCAGCCTGTTCGCGCACCAGCGAGGCATATTCGTTGACCCGCCAGATCCGCCCGTCCTTGACCGCGATCGCTTCACTGGAGCGAAACGACACCAGCCCGTTACCACCGCGCAACGTCACTTCGTATTGAATGAAGGCGGTGTTGCCGTCGATACGGATGCGGTCGCAATGCTCCAGTGCTTCGTCGGACTCGCGCGGCATGCTGACCCGAACGTACTCGCGCAACTCGTCGAGGCCGAGCACGCGGTTCTGGAAGAAATCGTTGTACTGGATGTCCGGGTGGTACAGCGCCATCACGCCATCCAGGTCCCGGTGTTTCCAGCACAGGTGATAGCGCATGACCGTCTCGGCCGTAGCCTGGCTCTGATCCGGGCCGTCATCATCGGCGTGCATAAGAGACTCTTGGAAAAAGAACCGAGCTTGCCCAACTTCCGGCGCTGCTTCAACAACCGGTGGTGATGGCATTTTGGCGACGATTGGGGTGGACCGTGACTTACATCAAAAGAATCCTCGCAATCGCTAAATGAACTGAAAATTCTCACAGGAATTTCACATTCAGATGCTACTTTTAAAGGCAGTCACCGGTTGAGCCAATGAAGGCTCTTCCCACCTACCATGAGCAAACGGAAGCGCTCGATGAAGAAGGCGGGCAACACATGATCAAAGGGTCAAGCAAAGTCACGTTCCCCAATGCCTGCCAGCTGATGCGCTGGCATTTTCATCCCATGGGTTTCGAGGCGACCATGGATGCGCCTGGCAGTCTGGTCGCTCGCCTGTTCGATCGGGCCAGCGGCGAAACCTTGATTGCCATCGCCGGCATCCCCTGTGCCACGGTGATGAACGCGGCGGATGTGGAGCGAATAATCGAAGCGGTCGAGGATGAGCTCGAGGCTTTCATTCCTCCGCAATCTCTCAAGAGTTATGCATAAGTTTATGATTTAAAACAAAAAGCCCGCTTTACGCGGGCTTTTTTATAGTCGCTGGAGTCAGGCTGTTTTCTTGTCTGGCCGATGATCGACGAAGAACGGTTTACCCTTGGCCACCCGATCCGAAGCTCGAGGCATGTTTGCCGCCTGAGTGTCTTGAGGCTCGACATACCAATAGCAATGGCTGACCGCCCGAGTGATGCCAACGTAAGCCAGACGCAGAATTTCGTCTTTCTGCGCGCTGTCGTACGGTTCGCTGTCGCCGGCCTTGCCCAGTCCGGCCATGCGGTACACCTGATTCTTGTACGGTGAGCTTGTCAGATGCTGGCAGTCACCCAGCAGGAAAACCGCGTCGGCCTGCAGACCTTTTGCGCTGTGATACGTCAGTTGCTTCAGACGCCGGGACTCGTACGGTAAGCTCGAATCCACATTAACTACAGACTGAATATGCTGCTCTATCAGTAACTTATCGCTACTTTTTCGATAGAGCATCAGGATTGAATCGCCCTTTTGGTAGTGTTCCGCCAGGCGCTGGCCGAGTGCCTGATCGTCGCGTTCCAGCACGTTGACTGGCTGCAACGGCCTCTCCTCGCCGCTGGCCTTGGCCTTCTTGCCCGGGATCGCCGGCGCTGCCCGAACGATGTGTTCTGCCGCGTCGATGATGTGCTGATGGCTGCGATAGTTGTCGCTGAGCATCACCCGGGTCGTGCTCGGCGACGGGAACTCCTTGTTGAATTCCATGAAGTAGCTCGGCGAACTGCCGCGCCAGCCGTAGATCGATTGCCAGTCATCGCCCACGCAAAGCAGCGACGATCGCTGCGCACCTCGTCCGACGTGCATGGCCGGGCCGCGACTGCGTATTTCCGAGAGGCTGGCGCGGATCCACGAGACGATCTGCGGTGAAACGTCCTGAAACTCATCGATCATCAGGTGCGACATTGGCCGCAGCAGTTCATCGCTGAGCAATTTGAAGTTTTCCGGTGAGTGCTCGCTGAACAGGGCAAACATCCGGTTGTAGGTCATGACCGGCGGCTTTTGATCCAGCAAGTGATCTTCCAGCGCTCGCCAGAACAGGCTTAAAGCTTCGAAGAAAAACCGGTCCGGATCGTCCTTGGCGAAATTCATGCGGCCAACGGCGTCCGGAACATCCAGGCCCAGGTTCTCGATGAAGCCTGCGGCAGCGACAAAACAATCGAGCAACGGCGCGGATGCCAGCTCGCCTTTGACCTTGTAATCGAAGCCCGGGCCGGCGCTGGCATCGCCCGCCAGCGTGGCCAATACACGTCTGGATGATTCGTAACTATCAAGCCATATCAACGGCTTACGGCAGAAAGCTTGAAACAGGGTGCGTTTGACTGCCCACTCTGCACGAACCGTCAGCTTGGCGTTGGGACGGCAAACCTGCGAGTTTTCCCGAGGATCGAAACCCAACACGACCCAGGCATCCAGGCTCGGAATGTAACCATGGCAATGGAACGATGCGCCGTTGATTTCGAATGTCTGGCGGCTCGGCTCGATGCCCTTGATCGGCCAGGCGCCCGCGCGCAGCCACATGTCTTCGATCATGTCGCACAGCTCTTCATCGCGACGGGCCGCCAGTTCTGTCACAGCGACGCGTTTTTGCACGTCCGGGTGATCGCGTTCCAGCTCTTTAAGCTGCAAGGCGTGCCGGGACAGCGGCTGGATCAGTTGCGCAAAGCGCGGATCTTCTTTGTAGAGACGGTGGTAACAGGCGTTGAGCTGCTGGCGCTGCGCGTCGTTGATGCGCAGATCGAACGGATTGCTGTCGACGTCTTCATCTGCACCCTGCGCGCGGTGGCTGAGGTTTTCGAATGCCTGCAAGCGCTCGAACCCCGGCAGGCTACGAACCATCGGCAAGATCCGCGAGTGGAAGGTGCGCACTAGATCCCGCGCGTCTTTCTGACTGAGTGCCCGACCCCACAATGCGAACAGTTCGATCAGTTTGCTGATGAAATCCTTGCGCGACTCGCGGGTGAAGGTCACCACGGTCATCGAATCCAGCTCAAATCCCAAGTAGTGAGTCAGCAGCAGGATCCGCAGCACCAGCGTGGTCGACTTGCCGGCTCCGGCGCCGGCGATCACCGAGGTTGACGGGGTATCGCTGAAAATCATCTTCCATTGCGCCACGCTTGGCTGGGCGTGCGCAGGCAGCAGGCGTGCGACGTCGGCTTTCATGCGCTTCTTCAGTTCTGCGCTGAGCGGCAGGCGCCAGTCGTCGAACAGGTGGTTGTCGATACCCGGTGGCCGATGCTCGGTATTGCGGCTGTCGCGAATCAACAAGACCTGGCGACCCTCTTCCAGCCCGTCAGCCTTGCCTTCCTTGTACCCGTAATCCACGCCGGCGGTATGCCCGCTGCGAAAACCGTCAGCCTGGCCGTGCAGCCACGAGGCACGGTGCTGAGCACGCAGCTGCGTCAGACCGTGGCCAAGGAAACGCGCCGCCAGGCGTTTGAACCAGGGCATTTCAGCCAAGGGACGAAGTTCGGGGGGAAGATCGGGGGTGTGTTGCGCCACGCTGACGGACTCCGGATGTGAGGCTGTTGAGGGCTATGGTGTCTGCATTTGCTTTTTTGTTCTAGCGAAATGCTTACAGGTCATTGGTTTAGGCGATGAATTGAAGGTGGGATGAGACGGTTTCGAGCTTTTTTCATATCAACCGATTCGATTGGAATGCCGCAGTTTTTACGCTTTTTCTCGATGGTTGACTGATAGATGATGGCTGCCATCAATCACCGGTCTCGCTTCGTGGCTCAGGCATCACGCCCCATGACGAACCTTTTGAGGAGACGATCATGCTTGAACTCAGACCTTTCAGCTCGCTGGGCGGCGCCCATCACGGCTGGTTGGATGCCCATCACCATTTTTCGTTCGCCGAGTACTACGATCCACAACGCATGAGCTGGGGCAACCTGCGTGTATGGAACGACGACATCATTGCCGCCGGCACGGGCTTCCCTACCCACCCGCACCGTGACATGGAAATCATCACTTATGTGCGTGAAGGTGCGATCAGCCACCAGGACAACCTGGGCAACAAGGGCCGCACCGAGGCTGGCGACGTCCAAGTGATGAGCGCCGGCACCGGGATCGCCCACAGCGAATACAACCTGGAAGCCACGGACACCAAGATTTTCCAGATCTGGATTCTGCCGATCGAAACCGGCGCACCACCGTCCTGGGGCGCCAAACCGTTCCCGAAAGGCGACCGCGAAGGTTTCGTAACCCTCGCCAGCGGCAAGACTGGCGACGATCAGAGCCTGCGCATCCGCGCCGACGCACGCCTGGTGGCGGCCAATATCAAGGCCGGGGAGACTGCTGAATATCGCCTCGATGCAGGACGTCGCGCGTATCTGGTTCCGGCGACGGGCGTCATTGAAGTCAACGGCTTGCGCGCACAAGCTCGAGACGGTGTGGCGGTGGCTGATGAACAAGTGCTGACCGTCACGGCGCTGGAAGACAGCGAGATCGTGTTGGTGGATCTGGCCTGAACGGCGAATCGCGGGCACAAAAAAGGGCGACCTCAGGGTCGCCCTTTTCCGTTGTCTGGATTTACTGGGTGCTGATCGCACCGTCTACCAGGGTTTGCGCTTCAGCCACCAACTGCTTGAGGTGGTCGTCGCCGATGAAGCTTTCGGCGTAGATCTTGTAGATATCTTCAGTGCCCGACGGACGTGCGGCAAACCAGCCGTTTTCGGTCATCACTTTCAGGCCTCCGATGGCCTGATCGTTACCCGGAGCCTTGCTGAGAATGCTCTGGATCTTCTCGCCCGCCAGTTCGGTCGAGGTGACCTGCTCCGGCGACAGTTTGCTCAGCAGCGCTTTCTGTTCCGGATTGGCCTTGGCGTCGACACGTACCGAGAACGGTTCGCCCAGCTCGTCGGTCAGCGCACGGTAGGCCTGGCTTGGGTCGCGGCCGGTGCGGGCAGTCATTTCAGCGGCCAGCAGGGCTGGAATCAGGCCGTCCTTGTCGGTGCTCCAGACACCGCCGTCCTTGCGCAGGAACGAGGCTCCGGCGCTTTCTTCGCCGCCAAACCCCAGCGAACCGTCGAACAGACCGTCAGCGAACCATTTGAAACCGACCGGCACTTCGTACAGGCGACGGCCCAGACGCTTGGTCACGCGATCGATCAGGCCGCTGCTGACCACGGTTTTACCCACGGCCGCGTCGGCACGCCATTGCGGACGGTTCTGGAACAGGTAGTCGATCGAAACCGCCAGATAATTGTTCGGTGCCAGCAGGCCGCCGGACGGTGTGACGATGCCGTGACGGTCGTGATCCGGGTCGCAGGCGAAGGCCACGTCAAAGCGCTCTTTCAGACCGATCAGACCTTGCATGGCATGGCTGGACGATGGGTCCATGCGGATCTGCCCGTCCCAGTCGACGGTCATGAAACGGAACGTCGAATCGACTTCCTTGTTCACCACATCCAGGTCCAGACGATAGTGCTCGGCAATCGCCGACCAGTAGCGCACCCCTGCTCCGCCCAGCGGATCGACGCCCAAGCGCAGTTTGGCGCCGCGAATGGCATCAAAGTCGATGACGTTGATCAGATCGGCCACGTAGGTGTTCACGTAGTCGTGGCGATGGGTGGTGCTGGCTTTGAGCGCCTGCTCGTAGCTGATGCGTTTGACGCCTGCCAGTTTATTGGCCAGCAGTTCGTTGGCCTTGGCTTCGATCCACTTGGTAATGTGGGTATCGGCCGGGCCGCCGTTGGTTGGGTTGTACTTGTAGCCACCGCTTTGAGGCGGATTGTGCGACGGGGTGATGACGATGCCGTCGGCCAGGCCGGTGGTGCGACCACGGTTGTAGCAAAGAATGGCGTGAGAGACAGCCGGCGTCGGGGTGTACTCATCCCCTTCGGCGATCATCACGGTCACGCCATTGGCCGCCAGTACTTCCAGGGCGCTGGCCCCTGCCGGAGTCGACAGCGCATGCGTGTCGATGCCGACGAACAGCGGCCCGGTGATGCCCTGGGCTTCGCGATACAGGCAGATCGCCTGGCTGATGGCCAGAACGTGCCACTCGTTGAAACTCAAATCAAAGGAACTGCCCCGGTGCCCAGAGGTGCCGAACGCCACGCGCTGGGTGGAAACCGAGGCGTCGGGTTGACCGGTGTAATACGCCGTAACCAGTCGCGGGATGTCGACCAACAGTTCTGCCGGTGCCGGTTTGCCCGCAAAAGGACTGAGTGTCATGCAAAACCTCTGAAATAGAGTGGTTCAAGAAATTACAAGGGAGTTTACTGGCAGTTTGTCCGGAGTGCGATGGGGTCTATTGCACACAGGCCGGGTGTTTTCGAACATCCGCCCGCGGAGCCAGTCGTAACGCATCCCCAAGCAATCCGACAAGTCTTAACAACTCGAGTTCGGCGCTGCCGGTCACACTCAGACGCAGGTTCTGCGCGTGCAGCCCCTGGAGGCTGAACAGCTCTCCGGGTGCAATCAGCACGTGTTGTTTAAGTAACCGCTGAAACACGGCATCCATGGTGATCGGGCGCGCAGAATGCAGCCAGATCGTTGCACCGCCCCGGGGTTCGATGATCTGCACAACGTCGCCGAGGCGTTCGTGTATCAGCTCGATCCATCGCGTCCGACGCTCCCTGAGTATGCGCTTGAGCACCGGCAAGTGCTGGTCGACCCGCCCGCTTCCATAGAGTCGGGCGATGGCCTTTTGCCGGATCGGTGAAAGGCGAAACGAACGCAACAGGAAGTGACGCTGCAAATCGGCGCGCCATTGTCGCGACAGGACAAACCCATAGGGGGCTTCAACCCCGATGATTTTTTCGAACATGGAAAAGATCAACAGCCGGTCGGGATCCACCAGCTCGCGCAGTGGCTCACCGTCATCGTCGTCCAGCAACTCGCCATGACAATCGTTCTCCAAAACCCAGGTGCCATGACTCGCGAGAAGTTGTGCGACGGCCTGGCGACTGTCCGGAGGGTGACGACTGCCGTGGGGCATGTTCAGTTTCGAGGACAACAGGATCAGCCGCACCCGCTCGGTTTCGAGCAGCCTCTGCAGTGTCTGCAGATCGAGCGCCCCGTCTGGCTGAATCGGGAGTTCAATGACCCGGACTTCGGCAGACTCAAGCAAGCGCAGGATCATCCAGTCACACGGCGACTCGACGACTACGGTTGAGTGGCGCAGCCCGAGAACTGCGATCAGGATTTCCAGCACCCCTCTCAGATCGGCACCGATATAGACATCTTCGGCGTGCCAGCAATGTGTCGCCGACGAGGTGTAGCGGGCCGCCAGCAACGTGCGCAGCTCCAATTCACCGCAAGGCTGGGCGGGCGTCTGCAAGTGCTGGGGATACTGACGCAGCAGCTCTCGCTCGAGCGTCAGCAAGGGACGATCCAGGGGCTGAACCAACGCCGGCTCATCGGCACTCAGTACCTGCATGCCAGCGCATCTGGCATTGACGTAGACCGTTTCCAGCAAATCACTGCCGCGTCCTGGGGGCATGACCGTCGATGTCGCCTGTGCAAAGTATCCGGACTTGGCCACGGAGTAGACCCGGCCTTCTCTCTCCAGCAGCGCGTAGGCGTACTGAACGGTCGAGATCGATACGTTCAACCGTTCGGCCAATTGCCTCAACGATGGCAATCGAATGGCTCCCTGATTGCCCGGTTCGCTGATCAGTTGGGTCAGGTAGCGGTAGACCGCCTGATAGGCAAAATCGGAGGTTTGCGACTCATTCATGAGCCGGTGCCCGTAGATACTTCCCCGTGGCCGGGCAGCAAGATCACATTCAACCTTCCGCCGAACGATCACTCGCTGTGACCTCGTGCTCGGGCAATTCCTGCGTTTTGGCGAAAGGCTCACCCATCCGGATTGCATCCATTGCATACAACCGACAGATCAGTCGCAGGGGTAAACCGCTGACATCGGTCATCCATTGCAGAACCTGCTCTGGCGCGTGCAGGCCCTGCATGGCACGGTGCAGATCGGGCATGGCGACCAGCATGCCCGGATGGCAAGTGCGCAAGAATCGTTCAAGGCCGGCGCCGGCATCGATAAAGGGCGCGAACAACAGACAAACCACCTGCGCCTCGTTGAGGCCGAAATTCTTTTGCAGCGCCGCCGCAGCCAGCGACCGCTGGCCGTCCAGATCGGAGAGATTGCCGAACCGGGATATGAAGCGTTCGCAAACCTGTTCAGGCGTGTTCCGGCGGCGCATCATCGCCAGGCATTGCTGCAGATAGTCCGATACACCGGCCTCGTAACTGCGGCCTTCCAAGTAACTGGCTTGCAGCCCCTTCAGGTAGGCACCGAGCAAGGGGTCGTTACATTCACCGGCACGCGCTTCAAACATCAGTTCATCGGCTTGGAACCCAAGAAAATCGCTGAGCAAAGGCCAGCGCTCCTCCATCTTGCCGACCACCATATCGTCGATGCCGATATAGCTGGTGCGGCGACAGGCCTCGAACTCACCCAGCGGCCGCCATGGCACCCGGTCTTCCTCGGAATAGAGCTCGCGATAACAATCGCCACCGATGCTGTCGAGCAATCCGAACAGTTCATCGAACCCCACTCCCCTTCGCACCAGCTCGCCAATGCCGGCCTTGCGCACCGCCCGGTCGAGACCGTCGATAAACTGCTCCTGACGGCGCGCGTTGTCGCTGCTGATCAAGGCGTCGACACCGTTGTTCCAGCGGGCAACCTGGCCATAGAACTCGGCAGTGGTCAGATACAGGTCGTCCCACAGTGTCAGCTCCTCATCCCGTCCACGACGATGACCCACCATCAGCAGATTGAGTCTGCCGGCCTCTCGCCCCTCATCGCTGACAGGCGCCAGATGGTTGAAAGGCAGGATCTCGCGATGATCCACCATCAGAAGCTCGACCCTTGGGTCGTCATGCAGGAACAGAGCACTGAAGCTGCGATGCATGTTGTGCAGTGCGGAATCCGGTACGCCATTGCAACGCACGGTGGCGACCCGCAACTGAAATGTGGCGGGCGCACGGCCGGCGATGCTCAACTGGGCGGCGCGTAACAGGGCCAGGCTGTAACAGCAATCACGGGTACCGGATTGAGTCACCAATACCTTGAATTCACCGATGCGCTCCATCCCCCCCGCAGCAACCGCCAGGCGCTGGATCAACAGCTGCAATGCCGTGCGTTCGGCACGTGAAAAGAAACTCAGCAGGCGTTGCAATACTTGCTGGTAGACATAATTCATTGCCTGATCATGGATCGTGCTCATCAGTACTTCACCCGGTATCAAAGGTTTATATCGCGCGGCCACGAATGGCGAACGCACAATCATTCTTCATTAATTAATAGACGCTGAAATGCTAACACTTAAGTTTTCGTAGTTATTTGAAACAGTTGAGCGCGCGGCGTCTCGGATTTGCGAGCAGCATGACCGAAAGCCCCGTCGTAGCTGGGCTCTTCGAGAAAGTGAGTTTTCCTAGGAAACTTCTTACAAGCCCCTGCGCACGATGAGCACAAGAAAAAAAGAAGGGATTACATAGCGCCCCTACAAACATTAAACAAAAGTTTGAGGCGCGATGATAAACAGCTGATTGATATTGCACGGAGCAAATAGAATGCACAGACATAGCTCATTCCTTGAGATGAAAGTAGTCATTCAATTATCAGGGTCTTAAGGGCAATTAGAAGATACAGATCGAGAGCAAAAACCAGTTCAGTTGCTGAACAGCCCCAGGCGTCTGGCCCAGGGTTTCTCGATGTCTGAAGGAAAAAACGCACAAGAGTCCGTGGGGCCACGGACTCTAATTGGAAGGTCAGGCAGTTTCGATTTGCAGGGCAACCCGCTCGCGGCATGGGCACTCGTCCATGTAGCGGTGAGCTTCGACAAACTCGTTGAACGGAAACACCCGGGTCTTGAGCGGAAGCAGCACACGGTCGGCGGTGAGCTGGTTGATATCACGCAAGGCACGTTGCAAGGCGACGTGGTCCTGGATGATGCCCAGCTCTGGCTTGCCGGTGAAGTTGCCGATGCAGTGCACGAAGAACTGAATGTTCTTCTGGAACGCCGCACAGGCCGGGAACGGCGTCTGGTTGCCGCCCTGCAAGCCGTACAGCACCAGGCTTCCACGGGGCGCCAGCACATCACCGAGCAGCGACATCTGTGGCCCGCCGAGCCCGTCGAACACCACGTCGACACCCCGGTTGTCGGTGATCTTGTTGATTCGCATCAACAGGTCTTCTTCTTCGGTGACGATCACTTTCTCGGCACCGAGCGACAGCAGGTACTCGCGCTCTTCCGCCGTTTTGGTAGCGGCAATCACCCGCACACCCAGCGCCTTGCCCAACTGGACGAAGGACGGCCCGGCACAGTGGCTGGCGTCGGTCACCAGGGCGAACTGTCCGGGTTTGACCCGTGCCAGATCGACGTAACCGAAATAGGCGATCAACAGCGGCGTGTAATGCACGCTGGCTTCAATCGGGCTGAGCACGTCCGGATAACGGGTCAGCGCGGTGCGCGGCAGAACGATCAGTTCGCCGTAGACCGGATAATCATTGGGGCTCTCGGCCGGGAAGCTGGCCACCTTGTCGCCCACGGCCAGATCTTCGACGCCGTCGCCGATGGCCGTGACCACGCCAGCCATTTCATGACCCAGGCCTGAAGGCAGACGCGCCTGGGACGACGCCAGATTCTGGCGCCACAGCGTGTCATACCAGCTGATGCCGATTGCCTCGACACGCACCTGCACTTCGCCAGGACCTGGCTGAGCAGCCGCATGCTCTTCGCATTTGAGCACCTCGGCCGGACCAAACTTGTGAAAACGGATCGTGCGGGACATCGCAAACCTCGTCAAAGTAACCTCTAATGCCCTGAACTCTATCTGGGCTTTCCAGCCAAGACTATCAGTGGCTATTAATAGTCGACATGCCTGTCATTGATTCCGCAGCATGGCCAGCATTGAAAAAATCCATGAAAAATCTGCTGCCGCCTTCTCAGTAAAGCTGAATTACCCGGTGCAGAGTACCAGCCTTTCCCCGTAAGATTCATGCCGGCCATTGTTCTCATATGGTCGCTCTCGTCAAGCTTGATGACTCTGCCAGGACTCCAGATGAATCGTAATGACCTGCGTCGTGTCGACCTCAACCTGTTGATCGTGTTCGAAACGCTGATGCATGAGCGCAGCGTGACCCGTGCGGCGGAAAAGCTGTTCCTCGGACAGCCGGCGATCAGCGCGGCGCTGTCGCGCCTGCGCGGCCTGTTCGACGATCCTTTGTTCGTGCGCACCGGACGCAGCATGGAACCTTCCGCCCGTGCGGTGGAAATCTTCGCCCTGCTCTCCCCGGCCCTGGACTCGATTTCCACCGCCGTCAGCCGTGCAGCGGAATTCGACCCGGCCACCAGCACTTCGGTATTTCGCATAGGCCTGTCGGACGATGTCGAATTCGCGCTGCTGCCGATGCTGCTCAAGCGCCTGCGCGCCGAGGCGCCCGGCATTGTGCTGGTGGTGCGTCGCGTCAACTACATCCTGATGCCCGGTCTGCTCGCCTCCGGCGAAATCTCCATCGGCGTCAGCTACACCACCGACCTGCCAGCCAACGCCAAACGCAAGGTGCTACGCCGCAGCGCCCCCAAATTGCTGCGCGCCGATACCGTGCCGGGGCCGCTGAGTCTGGACGATTACTGCGCCCGCCCGCATGCGCTGGTGTCGTTTGCCGGCGACCTCAGTGGTTTCGTCGATGAAGAGCTGGAAAAACTCGGGCGTAAACGGCATGTGGTCCTGGCGGTGCCGCAGTTCAATGGACTGGGTACGCTGCTGGCGGGCACCGACATCGTCGCGACCGTCCCCGATTACACGGCGGAAGCACTGACGGCGGCTGGTGGTCTTCGCGCGGAAGATCCACCGTTGCCGACGCGCACGTTTGAACTGCACATGGCCTGGCGTGGGTCGCAGGACAACGATCCGGGTGAGCGTTGGTTACGGTCGCGGATTCAGATGTTTTTTGGCGACCCTGACAGTCTCTAGGTTTCGCCGGGCGGGCTGTTCATCTGATCATTTCTCGCTTTTCCTAGGCCATGTAGATCCGTTCACTTCCAGTGGATTGCTACATTGGGGACACATCTGAGGGCATGCATTGGATGGTGCGAAAAGGATGCCCCACTATCTGGAATAACTGCACATGTCGGTCTTGCGTATAGCTGGTGTATTTGGATGCATTTGGGTAGGTTCGGTGTTGGCCGCGGAACCGACCGCAAAAGTCGTGCGGATTGCACAACTGGTGATAGACCCTGCTCAATTGGCGGCTTACCAAACGGCGGTCAAGGAGGAAATGGCTGACTCTGTTCGCCTTGAGCCAGGCGTGCTCGCGATTTATTCGGTGGCGGAAAAGGACCACCCGAACCGCCTTCACTTCTTCGAAATCTATGCAAACGAAGCCGCCTACAAAAGCCACATCGCCTCTGCCCATTTTCAGAAATACGTGAATACGACAAAGTCGATGATCGTTTCCAGAACGCTTATAGAAACCGACCCGGTGCAACTCAGCGCTCAGCAAGGTCAATGATTGGGCAATTATTTGCTCGGATTGTGCAATCAGGCCCGAAGGCACAGCTCTATAGTCAGCCGTTATTGAGAGCAAATTGCTGCTCACACATTCCGGAGAGCTATCATGAGCGTCCTCACCATCAATGGCCGTGAATACACGGTTGACGTAGATCCCAGCACCCCCATTCTCTGGACCCTGCGTGACACCCTGGGGATGACCGGCACTAAGTTTGGCTGCGGCGCGGCGCTGTGCGGCGCCTGCACTGTTCACCTGGATGGTCAGACCATTCGATCATGTGTGACGCCAATAGCCGCGGCCGAAGGTCGCAAGATCACCACCATCGAAGCCGCGACAAATGGCAGCGACCCGATCGGTACTGCCGTGCATGAGGCTTGGGTCAAGCATGACGTGGCGCAATGTGGCTACTGCCAGAGCGGTCAAATCATGAGCGCGACGGCTTTTCTAAAGGCCCAACCCAAAGGCAAGCAACCCACCGCTGCCGAGATCGATTCAGCCATGGCGGGCAATATTTGCCGCTGCGGTACCTACGCCCGTATTCGCGCGGCGGTGGCGGACGCCGCCAAAGTCCTTGCCTGACCGGAGCTCACCATGCTGAACGACATCTTTACTACAGAGCTCCCCCGTGCCCTGCAACATCTGCTCGAACGCGATCAAGCCCGCGGCTCCTTCACACTCCCACGCCGCGACTTCCTCAAGATCGTCGGCATTGGCGGGCTGGCTCTGGGTGCATTTCCTCACCTGGCGCTGGCGCAGGAGGCCAACGGCGGTGACGTTGCGCCGCTCAAACCGAGTCAGCAGCCCTCTGCATTCGTGCAGATCGCGTCCAACGGAGAAGTCACGGTGACGATCAACCGGCTGGAGTTCGGTCAGGGTGTTCAGACCGGACTGCCGATGATTCTCGCTGAGGAGCTCGATGCCGACTGGAGCCTTGTGCGCAGCCGCAACGGCAGTAACAACAATGCCTACCAGGACCCGCTCTTCGGCATACACCTTACTGGCGGCTCCAATTCGATCAAGAACAGCTTTACACAGTACCGCGAGCTGGGTGCCCGCGCTCGGGCCATGCTGCTCTCGGCGGCGGCAGCGCGTTGGAACGTGGACGTGGCGAGCCTGACCACGAAAGCGGGCATGGTGTTCGGCCCTGCCGGCCATAAAGCGAGCTATGGGGAACTTGCAGAGGCTGCGATGGCGTTGCCCGTGCCCGACAAGGTCACGCTCAAGGATCCCGGGGATTTCCGCATCATTGGCCAGGCCACTACGCGCATCGATGCCAAGGCCAAGAGCAGTGGGCAGCAGGATTTCGGCATAGATATGCACTTGCCCGGACAGCTCACTGCCGTCGTTGCCCGCCCACCGGTGTTCGGTGCAAAAATCGCGTCCCTGGATGACAGCGCAGCCCGTGCCATTAAAGGCGTAAAAGCGGTATTGCGCGTGCCGCTGGACCGCGGCGCCGAAGGTGTTGCGGTGGTTGCGGACGGTTACTGGCAGGCAAAGCTGGCTCGTGATGCGCTGAAGGTGGAATGGAACTCGACCAGCGTTGAAAAAGTGGACAGCGAAAAACAATTGGCGCAGTACCGGAAGTTGGTCAACCAACCTGGTCCACGCCAATTTGATGCCGACATGACGCCACTTGCTTCGGCGCCGCATCAATTGGATGCAGAGTTCGTATTCCCCTACCTCGCCCACGCCCCCATGGAGCCGTTGAATTGCACCGTCCAGATTTCTGAGGGGCGCGCACAGCTATGGGTTGGCACTCAGTTCCCTGGCGGCGACAGTACAGCTGCCGCAAAGGTGCTGAATCTTAAGCCAGAACAAATACAGATCAACGTGCAAACGGCTGGCGGTGGCTTTGGCCGCCGCGGCGTGCCGAGCAGTGATTTCATTGTGCTGGCTTGCGAGGTGGCCAAAGCTGCGCGTGTCGCCGGACTGACCGTTCCTATCCGCACCCTCTGGAGCCGTGAAGACGACATCAAAGGTGGCTACTACCGCCCCATGTATCTGCACCAGGCGCGTATCGGTTTTGACGACAGCGGTAAGGTGTTGGCCTGGGATCACGCCCTGATCGGGCAATCCATCCTCGTTGGTACCGTGTTCGGCGGGCAAGTGAAGAACGGTATCGATCCCACCGCGACAGAGGGGATGCGTGCCCCTTATCCGCTGCCAATGCGCCTGACGGTTCATCACCCGGAACTCAACGTACCGGTGTTGTGGTGGCGCAGCGTGGGGTCGACCCATACGGCCTTTGTGATGGAGACGCTGATCGACGAGATCGCCCGAAAAACTAAGCAGGATCCAGTTGATTACAGGATGAAGCTATTTGCCGACCAAAGTCCGCGCCATCGGGCCGCACTGCAACTGGCGGTGGACAAAAGCGAATATGGCAAACGCCAGCTGCCTGCCGGCCGTGCCTGGGGGGTGGCCGTACACGAATCGTTCAGTTCGGTAGTCGCTTACGTCGTCGAAGCCTCAGTGCAAGACGGTCGCCCGGTGCTGCACCATGTGACTGCTGGCGTCCACTGCAATTTGGTCGTCAACCCACGCAGCGTTGAAGCCCAGGTGCAAGGCGCTGCGCTTATGGGGTTGTCGATGTGCCTGCCGGGTGGTGCCATCACCCTGAAAGAAGGCGTAGTGCAACAAAGCAACTTTGCTGACTTCAGCGTCCCGCGCATCACCGACATGCCCGAGTTCGCGGTTCATGTAGTGCCAAGCGCAGAGCCCCCCACCGGGATGGGTGAGCCCGGCCTGCCAGCGCTGGCCCCCGCTTTTGCAAACGCCATAGCCAGTTTGACGGGTAAGCCAATACGTCAGTTGCCCTTCAAACTCGCATAAATCGACGAAGCAAGTGCCTGGCTATGATGGTGTGCTGTTACACCATGATCGCCAGGCGCTGACTACCCGCAATCAGCGTTAAATCTCGCCAGGAAATAAATGTGGCTATTTTTTGATTGGAAACACTGGGCCGTCATTTTGGTCGTGGTGGTCTTGGTCTTCGGCACGAAAAAACTGAAAACCCTGGGCACGGATATGGGGGAGACAATCAAAGGCTTTCGCAGAGCCATGAGCGAGGAGGAAAACAAACCTGAGGAGCTGGCTTCTACCGCGCAGGCCCCCGTCAACTCTATCCACCGGTTCGAGGCTGGAGAGGCCTAGAAAAACTAGGGGTTACGCACCTATCGGTGGCCTCTTATGGGAGATCGGAACAGGACAACACAAAGGTCTCTGTTGCAGGCTCATCCCACAACCAACCATTAACGTCACATGCGAATCCGTTTGATATCGCGCTGAGGTGGCTCTCCGAACAGACGACTGTATTCGCGGCTGAACTGCGATGAGCTTTCATACCCCACCAGCCCGCCCGCACTGCTTGCATCGATATTCTGGCTGAGCATCAACTGTCGAGCTGCCTGTAGCCGCAACTGCTTCTGATATTGCAGCGGGCTCATCCCGGTCACGGCCCGAAAGTGTTGGCGAAACGTGGAAGGGCTCATATGCGCTTGTACCGCTAGATCATCCATGCGCAACGCCTGACGAAAATTAACTTTGAGCCAGGCTAATGTCTTGGCAATTTGCTGGCTGGGTGAACCGGCGGCAATGACATGCAGCAACTGCGGCCCATGGGTTCCGTTTAACAGCCGGGCAATGATCTCTTCCTTGATCAGCGGCGCGAGGGTCTCAATCCAGTGGGGTTCTTTGAGCAGGTCCACCAAGCGCCTCAGCGCATCCAGCACCCCCACATCCAAAGGCTGTACGGTCACGGGACGAAACGCGTCATCTCGCATACGTTGCGATAACCGCATGCGCTCGGCGACCTGCGTCACGGTGGTACTGTCGAGAGCCAGCATCATGCCGAGGAATGGCTTGAGCGCGCTGGCTTGAGTGACATGGGAAGTGACCGGGAGATCGACACTGGTCACCATCGACTCGCCGGGCGTATAGGGGAGCACCTCACTGCCGACGATCACCTGCTTGCCGCCTTGCAAGGTCACGCCAATTCCCAGGCCGTAGATACAGTGCATGGGCGCCGTAACGGCTTTACGCCGATGCAGGCTCAGACCGGGAATGTCGGTAATGCGGTCACCATCGCCAGGAACCAACTGACTGACCGATTTAGCGAGACGCGTGATATCAGTCATGATTTGGTCGTTAGACACATCGCTATTCACATTCAACTCCAAAAAAACCAGACTTAGAGATGGGCACGATTCAAGCCATTACTCATCCTCACGTCGACAAGTGCTGCGCTTGCATCTGCGCGACGACATTGAAGGAGCTGAAGAGCAGTGCTTTAGCCGAAGGTTGGCCCGCCATGTGAAACAGATCGAGCTCCAGGCACTGCGCCCTCTCCAGCGCTTGCTCCGCGTGTTCCCTGGAGGACCAGAGAAGCTGCATGAGCGCGTGATCGCCTTCGTCACTCACTTGCACGCACGCTCTGATGAACCCTGGACATGAGCAGGTAAAGCGTTCAATACGGCTCATCAACGACGCCACCAGTTCCGGCATGTGGATAGGGTCGACGGTAAACTCAACGAAGTGACTGAAGCCGCAGTTTCGTCTTGACCAGTTCATGAAGGCTCTCCAAAAAAGTTATCGTACGGCCGACGTGCACTTCCAGTTTTCATGCCCATGTGAACAAGCGGTTGAATACGCCGCGCGGGGGCCCGCAATGTCCGGATCGAGTACTGCCTGGAATGACCAGCGAGGATTTGCCGGCAAGGTTCGAGCGAAACCAACCAGGTCCAGGCGTCCTTTAATACGCAGGGAGCCAGAAGAGAGGCCATTTGAGGTCCTTCATCGTTGATCAGCATGGCCTCAGTATGCTGCGCCAACGAACCTCGCTTCTTGCCCGATCAAGGCGATTGATTGCCTGATTCAACGCTTATCAAGCAACATCAACCCCGCAGACCTAGTTATTTCAATATATTTCAGAAATGAAAGCTGCCCGAATCAATCAGAACGCCTGACACCTACAGCGCATGAAAAATGTAGTCAGTGGGCAGTTGGTCATCAAACGCCAAGCCCACCTGGTGAAGCTGCTCGCGCAACGCCGGAGCATCGACGCGGACTTTCCAGTTGGAACGAGCATGCCCCACTTTTCCAGCATCGTAGCGGGCAATCGCCTCGGCGAGCTTAGGGCGATCTGGCAAGTACACCGCCAGCGCATTTCCTTTCCATGCAGCCACGTTCAGCCCCAAGGTTTCACAAAGCGCAATTTTTGCCTGCGCATCCTCTCTGTCAGCCTGGCGGGAGCGTTCAATCTGATCAGCAAGAACCGGATCAACGATCCGATCTGTAAACAACACTTCACCCTCCTCCCAGACTTCGGGCGGGCAAATCTTGTGTTCCGGATCAAGCGCAATGAACGGATTGATCTCCGCCGGATATATACGACACACCAGCGGCCGCTCTTCATAGATGCCGCAACGACCGTCATCGCCGAGGCTTGGGCATTGCACCAGCGCATTACCCGCAAACACTGCAATGGCCCGCACATGAGAATTACCGCAAGGCACCTCGACTGCGCGTCCTGCGGCGTGGGCAAACTGTTGCGGCCCAGCAGTCCAGAAGGACTGTTCAAATGCCTCCAGTATGATCGCGACCTCATGACCTCTTTCCAGCCACTGCCTTGTCTCGTTCAAAGTCAGTGGAACCAACCGCCCCTTGCAGCAGATCCCGCAGCCATTGCACGCAAACCGGATGCTGTTGTTTTGCATATCCCTACTCGCCTGTAAGTTCGACTTTCCACAGAAACACCCGCCACCTGCCCACAGCACAGGCAGGTCTTGAGGCACCTTGGGAGTATGTGAAATGCAGCGCGGTTGCGTTTGCTCGATCGAGTGGCATCTTTGCTCGATTCAAGCGATCTCAAATGCGGGAGATTGAGGAGCGGCGGGAGCTACTCGTCGAGTGGTCTGGGCCTCCCCACTGATATTGATGTGGCTGAGGCACGCTGACCGAGGTTCGCAGTTGCGCACCACGGCCAAATCTACGTTACGGTGTGCCCTGGAGTTTGAACCAGCCCGTGGTGGCCTCGATTACACTCCACAGTTTTGGCGGAATTGCGATCTGCGAAACACGTGCCGGGTTAAGCGCCGTTTGAATCTGATCGTCGTGGCCTTTTTCTGCCAGTTCCACCCAGTCAGGATTTATGACAAGGCCCTGTCCAACCGCGACGAGCGACAGGCCGAGCTCAAGCGCTTCCTCGGCTTGGCGGGGCGTCTTGATCTGCCCGGCGGCAATCACCGGGATGCGTCCGTCGACATGATCCAGTATCACCTTCGCCGTGGTCTGATCACCCTGTCCGTCGACAGGTACCGTTTCCAGCACGCTTCCCAGGGAGACGTGGAGATAGTCGATATCGCTTTCGATCAGTCCATCGACAAGCACGCAGGTGTCGTCGATGCGCAATCCATTTTCGCCAGATTCATCTGGCGAAATGCGATAGCCGAACAGGAACGGTCGATCAGCGTGTGCCTTGATGACTCGATGAACCTCATGCACAACCGCCAATGGAAAACGCAGACGGTTCTCGAGTGAGCCGCCCCACTCGTCATCGCGCTGGTTGAACTTCGGAGAGAAAAAATTCTGGATCAGAAATCCATGGGCGCCATGCAGTTCTATACCATCAAATCCTGCCTCGATGGCACGACGCGTCGCCTCACCAAACGCCAGGATAACGTCGTGAATTTCTTCCCGGGTCATTGCGCGCGGGGTAGCGGGAACGCTGAACGGTCCTGCGTCAATACTCACTGCACTGGCGCTGACAACGTCCGGCACCAACTCCATAACGGCCTTGTTACCCGCGTGGAACAACTGCAGCACTGCCGTTGCACCACCGCTCTTCGCGGCCTTTGCCAATCGCTTGAGACTGGGAACGAATGCATCGTCGAACGCTGCAAATTCGTCAGTGAATCCAATACCGTTGGCGAGCACGTGCGTGCAACCGGTGATCACCAGACCGACACCGTTTACCCGACGCTGGTAGTAAGCAATTTCCTCGTCGGAAACAGTACCGTCCGTGTTGCCGGCCCACGTTGTCATGGGGGCCATCGCCACGCGATTGCGCAACTTGATTCCGTTGTCGAACACAAACGGCTCGAACACCTTACGCGTAACCTGATTCATTTGAGTACCTGATAAAAAACGGGGTGATCAATGACGCCCTTCTCCACACCGCACCAAAACGCTCCGGCTGGAGGAAAATCGCTAATGGACGCCTTCAGCGGCTTTCACCTTCTGAAGGTCACTGGGTGACGTCGACGGCACGCATATGCATTGGGCTCATTCGACCACCGTGCACCGTCAGCTTTGCCAGAGCAGCATCCATTTCCACCAGTTCGGCGGCCGTCAGCCTCACGTTGACGGATGCCAGGTTCTCCTGGAGGTGATTAAGCTTGCGTGTGCCTGGAATCGGGACGATCCAGGGTTTCTGCGCAAGCAACCATGCCAACGCTATCTGAGCGGGAGTGGCATGCTTTTCCATTGCGAACAGCCTGAGCAAAGCAACGATTGGCTCGTTTGCTTCCAGGTTCTCGGGCGTGAATCGGTCAAACCCTGAACGCAGATCGGTGTCGGCGTCGAACCGCGTACTGCCATTCAGCGTACCGGGTAAATAGCCCATACCCAGCGGGCCCCAGCACACGAAACCGATACCCAGTTGTTCACAGGTATCAAGGACTCCGTTGTGCTCGACGCTTCTCTCCATGACGGAGTATTCGGTTTGGACCGCAGTCACACGCTGAACGGCATGCGCTCGGCGAATGGTGCTTGCACTTGCCTCCGAGAGACCAAAGTGCAACACCTTGCCCTCTTTTATAAGGTCCTGGACCGTACCCGCAACATCCTCTATCGGTACGTTTGGATCGACTCGGTGTTGATAGTAGAGATCGATACGGTCGGTACGCAGCCGCTTCAGCGAGCCCTCAAGCACCTTCCTGATATGTTCCGGGCGGCTATTGAGGGCGCCGCCGGCATCCATGTCGAAACCGAATTTTGACGCGACGACAACCTCGTTGCGAAATGGGGAAAGCGCTTCACCTACCAATTCTTCATTGGTGTACGGTCCATACACTTCGGCCGTATCAAAAAAAGTGACGCCCTGTTCATGAGCCGTGCGGATGACCTTGATGCCCTGCTCCTTGCCTGCAGGTGCGCCGTAATTGGCGCTGATGTTCATGCACCCGACACCGAGTTCCGAGACTTCCAGCAAACCCAGCTTGCGCGTTTTTGTGACGCGCGCCCCGCTCACTTTTGCGCTATCCGGCGAGGCTGCCCAGGACAGCGGAGCAACACTCAAACCGGCCCCAACGACCGCCCCGCCAATCAAAACGTCACGGCGACTGAAGCCTGGATGATCCTGGAATGCGTTTTCTGATGTGCCTCTATTGTCCTGCTGCATGATCGGGTCCTGTCTGTAAATTGCTGCCATGGGATAGACGTTGGTTAAACCCGTCGATACCCCGGGTGAATCCTGGTTTCAGTATGCGGCGCACCTGCCGGGATCATTTGCCCGTTTTGTCGGCATCACTGCCTATTCCAAGGATTCTTCTGAGCATTTCAGACAGTCAGCGGACCGCGCGGTCGTTTACAGAGGGGAGTCCGTACCCTGGGAAAAGAACGCCGGGAACAACCAGATGCTCTGCCACTGGTGCCCCGCAGGGGTGGCGTAGTAATCAGAGACATGGCCCGCGACCCAGAAACCGATCAGCAGGCCAGGGTAATCAGGCCAAGGGCCGAGCTGCTTCCCGAGGCCGCGCAGGCCTTCCGTTTCATTGGGGGCAAAAATGGGGGCATCACTAGTTTTTTAAAACCTGAAACCACCGCCCTAGAGCCCAGTCAGAATGTTTTTTGGCGCCCCTGACAGTCTCTAGGTTTCGCCGGGCGGGCTGTTCATCTGATCATTTCTGGCTTTTTCATGGACCCTGGAAATCCAGTCACTTCCAGTGCACCTCGCGATTACAGCCCACCCGCTACCAGTACCCAAGGCTGTAGCGCGCAAACCGGATCAAAGGTGCAACGCGGGTTTGGTCTGGCGAACGTCATGGCCAGAAGGGACGCGGACCCGCAGCGCAATCAGCAACGCGGCCAGTAGCATCAGCGCGGCCGCTGCGACGAATACGCTTGCGCTGCCACCGAGGCTGAATACCGCACCGCCAGCGGCCGCGCCTGTTGCGATAGCGGACTGCACAGAGGCCACCACCATGCCTCCGGCGCTTTCCGCCTGATCAGGTACCGCATTGGCGACCCAGTTCGACCACGCCACCGGCACACCACCAAAGGCCAGACCCCAGATCGCCAGCAATACCGCCTGCCCCGGCACCGACGCCGGCAACAGCACCAACGACAGTGCTGCGACGCCGACCAGCGTGGGCATCAACACCAGAGTGGCCAGCGGGTAGCGCTCCAGCAGCCTCCCGGCTAACAACGTGCCGACGAAGTTCGCCACACCGAACCCCAGCAGCATCAGCGACAACCCTTGCGGGCCGATGCCGGTAGTCCCTTCAAGGAATGGCCGAACATAAGTGAACATCGCAAAGTGCCCGCTGTGCACCAGTACACAACCGAACATGCCCATGGCGATGCCCGGGCGCAGCAATACCTCCAGAACGGTGCGCAGTCTTGCCGGCCGGCGCGGCGCGAGGCGCGGCAGAGTGAGAGACTGGAAAGCCAGAGTCACCGTGCCTACCGCCGCCGCTGCAAAGAACGCGCTGCGCCAGCCATATAATCCGCCCAGATAACTGCCCAGCGGCACTGCCACGACCGTCCCTATGGCTATGCCGCTGAAAATGATCGACAACGCCCGAGGCAACAGAGCATTCGGCACCAGGCGCATCGCTACCGCTGCCGCCATGCTCCAGAACCCGCCAAGGGCAATACCCAGCAAGATGCGCATCAACAACAGCACCACGAAGCTGGAAGAAACTGCGACCAACAGATTCGAGGCGACCATCAACGTGGAAAAGCCCAGCAACACCCAACGTCGGTCGATGCTGCGGGTCAGACCTGGCACCAACAAGCCAGCGAACAGCGCCACCACGGCTGTTACCGTCACCGCCTGGCCAGCCAGCGCTTCGGACACTCCCAGGTCGGCAGCCATCAGCGTCAACAAACTCGCCGGAAGGTACTCAGCGGTGAGTAACCCGAACACACCCATTGCCAAAGAGAAGACGGCCATCCACGCGGGCGTCGCAGGCTCTACATCCGCGCCGACGCCGCAATGGCGGTCGGATACGGCGTTACATACACAGTCATTCATCGCACGGATCTCCCAATGTTCATTGCGAGCCGAGTCTAGGCGCTGAAAACTGGATGATCTATGATCCAAAGTCTCTACTTTTTGATCAAAACCCCTGAACGATGTCTGCAGACCAGTTTGCTCTTTCCTCGGACCTCATCAACGAGCTGTTGCGTGGCATGCGCCTGCGAGGCGTTGAATACCGGCGTATCCAGGCGGGTCCAACGTTCGGATTGAGCTTCGCGGAAAAACCTGGGCACGCCTGGTTCCACTTCATGGCCGTCGGCAATGCGGAATTGCGAATGGAGGACGGCAACAGGTACGCGCTGTCTGCCGGCAACGCCGTGTTCATCTCCCATGGCGCGGCTCATCAACTGTTTTCCCATCCGGACGCGCCTGTTCAAGACATCGACGGTCTAGACGGCGAAACCTTGGGTGACACCGTCAGCGCGGTGGATACCGGAGCCGATGCCAGCCCCACGCCAAGCACTATTTTGTTCAGCGGTTGCATGGAGTTTGAACTGGGCAGTATCCATGGCCTTGGCCGGCTGATGCCGGGCCTGATGCTGATTGATGCCGGTGGCCAGCGTTATCCCGGGCTGGTACCGATCCTGACCACCATGGAGCGCGAGGTCAGCGCCGCCCGCGTGGGCTTTGCCGGCATCCTCGCGCGGTTGGCCGACGTGGTGGCCGCGATGGTTGTTCGCGGCTGGGTGGAGTGCGCCTGCGGCAATGCTTCGGGGCTGATCGCCGCCTTGCGCGATCCACGCCTGGCCGGTGCACTGCTTGCGCTCCATCAACAACCGGGCCGCGACTGGACCGTTGCGCAGTTGGCAGAGCACAGCAATACCTCGCGCTCGGTATTCGCGGAGCGCTTCCAGGTCACGATTGGCATGACTCCGCTGCGCTACGTGACCGAACTGCGAATGCGGCTTGCAAGCCAGTGGCTGACGCTCGAGAGGCTGCCGATCGAAGAGGTGGCGCAGCGTTTGGGTTATACATCCCAGGCTGCTTTCAGTCGTGCATTCAAGCGCATTACGGGCAGGACACCGGGCTTGAGTCGCAAGGTGAGGCGGCCCGCGGTTACTTGAAGTCGAGCGCAAGGAGTTGACGATCCGTGCCTCTGACTCATTTACCACCCGTTACGTCGAGGAATGTACCGGTAACAAATGATGCCTCTGCACCAGCCAGCCACAAAATGGCCCGCGCCACTTCTTCCGGCTGCCCGCCACGCCCCATCGGGATCGAGTCCTTGACCCGATCGACCCGCCCCGGCTCGCCGCCGCTGGCGTGCATGTCGGTATAGATGTGCCCCGGTCGGATACAGTTGACGCGAATGCCCTCACGGGCCACCTCTTTGGCGAACCCGATGGTGAACGTTTCCAGTGCGCCTTTCGATGCTGCGTAGTCGACATATTCATTCGGACTGCCCAGACGCGCCGAGGCCGACGACACATTGATCACCACGCCGCCCGCACCGCCGTGCCGCAGGGACATGCGCTTCACGGCCTGTTGGGCGCACAGTATCGGCCCGAGAGCATTGACCGCGAAGATGCGTTGCATGCGCGCGAAGCCCAGGTCTTCCAGGCGTGACTGTTGCGCCAGCACGCCAGCATTATTGACCAGGACATCGATGCGCCCGAACGTGCGGTCGATCGCGGTAAAAAGACTCGCGACCTGCTCGGGATCGGCACTGTCGGCGCGCATCGCCAACGCCTTGCGCCCCATCGCTTCGATATCCGCCGCCACCGCCAGCGCGGCGGACTCATTGGCAACGTAACTGATCGCAACATCGTAGCCTTGGGCAGCAGCGAGTCGGGCGGTGGCGGCGCCTACTCCACGACTGCCACCGGTAATCAGAATCAGCGGAGCCTGCGAGACGTTAACCATGAAACTACTCCTTAGCAGATGATGCCGAGTCAGCCGATGATGATCGCGCCGCTGGCGATCACCACACAGGCCAGCATCCGGCGGACGGTAAGTGTTTCACCGAGGAACAGGTAGCCAAGCAACGCCGCGAACAGCACGCTGGTTTCACGCAAGGCTGACACCGCGCCCAGCGGGGCTTCGTTCATCGCGTAGATAACGATTGCGTAGGCAAGCAGAGAAACCAGCCCGCCCATTGCCGCAGCGAACATACCGGGCCGAATCGAAAACAGGCTGCGGGCATCGCGCAGACCGATGTAGACCACCGGCATCAGCACGCCCCACAAGGCACTCATCCACACTGTGTAGGCCAGCGGCGCACCGGAAAGCCGCGCGCCAATGCCGTCGACCACGCTATAAGCCGCGATAAAGCAACCGGTTCCCAATGCGTAAGGCAGGCTGGGCACCGACAGGCTGCGTCCCCGGAAAGCCAGCGAAATGATGCCGCCTGACACCAGCGCAATGCCGAGCATTTCGCCCGGGGTGATGGTTTCGCCGGCAAACAACGCGGCGCCGAGCGTAATCAACGCGGGTGATGAACCGCGCGAAATCGGATAAATCTGTCCCAGATCGCCGACCCGGTAACTGCGCACCAGAAACAGGTTGTAGCCAACGTGCAGCAATGCCGACAGCAGCGCATACCCCCAGCTCTGAGGCGCAGGCGCCACCATGAACATCGCGGCAACTGCACAGACTATGGCGATTGCAACGCACATCACCGTCATCGACCAGAGCCGATCGGCACCGCCGCGCAGCAATGCATTCCAGCCGGCGTGCAGCAGCGCGGCGAACAGGACAAGGAGGACGAGATGAGTAGGCATTGGCCATTTTAGGCAGCCCGAACGGCCGGATTACAGAGAAGGCTCCTCATTGCACCATGAGCGACTCTTCATGCCTCAAACCTGCCCGCCTCGCACTTTGAGCGCCTCACCGAGCAACCACTCGCGAAAACTCTCAATGTGCGGCTGCGTCTCAACGCCCTTGGGGCAAACGAAGTAATAAGCGAGCGGTGACTGAAACGGCACATCGAACAGCCGCACCAGCCGGCCATCGCCGATTTCCTTCTCGACATGCCCGCTGCGCACCAGAGCAATGCCATGGCCGAGCAAAGCCGCCTCGACCGTCATATTGGTATCGCCAAACCTGACGCTTTCCCGCAGCGGCAAAAATGCCAGCCCGACGGACTGGAACCACGCTTCCCATTTCGGTGCCAGTTCAGCGCCGTCACGTGCCAGCAGCGGCAACTGCAACAAATCGGCGGGACTGCTCGGCATTCCGACGCGTTGCAGCAGTTCGGGACTGGCCACCGGGAAAACCTGCTCACCGAACAAAAACTGTGAATACAGACCGGGATAGTTGCCCTTGCCCAAGCGGATCGCGACATCGGCTTCGCTGCTGGCGAAATGGATGACCTTGTCCGTGGTGTCCAGCGACACCAACAGTTCCGGGTGCTGGCGGGCCAGGCTCGGCAAGCGTGGCAGCAACCATTTCAACGCAAAGGAATAGGTTGTGCTGACGCTGAGCCGGACCCTGCCCTTTTGCTCACGCAGATCAGCCAGCGTTGCCTCAAGGCTCATGAAGAACTCACGCACAATCGGCGCCAGGGTAGCGCCCGCAGGCGTAAGGCTTAACGACTTGCCCCGTTCAAACAGCTGCAAGCCCCAAAGCTCTTCCAGATGCCGAAGCTGATGGCTGACCGCGCTCTGGGTTACATGCAGTTCCTGCGCGGCGGCGGTGAAAGTCGGGTGCCGGGTGGATACTTCGAAAGCCCGCAAGGTTGCGGTCGGGGGCAGATCTCTCATAAACAAAGGGTCCGGGATTGGCAAAACATCGAGGTATGAGTATCAGGTCATGTTAGAGCGAAATGTTGTGGGTTGCCTGTTCCGGGTAACAGGACTCTTGATGTTGGCGTATTGATCCAGCAGCCAGGCGAGGTCTTTGTAAACAAGCACCATATGCTCCGCAAGGATGTCGAGGCTCGGTAACTTCAGCGCAGCATTTAATCGCCGCATAATCCTCACCCAGCAATTTCGCCTGCGACAGTTGCCGATCGCGCAACACAGAATTGTCATCAGGCCAATTGATAGCCCCCTAACGAAAGGCGCATGCTAGAGGGCTTCTCTCGGGCTTATATCATTCCGAATGATAGTTACCTTCGTGTCATTCGATTCGTTTTGCTATCGACCCGCCGAGCATCATCCGCCCATCTTCAATACATTGGCGGATGCATCCATGGAACAATCACTCAAACATTTGCGCTTCCCGTTGGCTCTGTTGGCCGTGCTGGTGATGAGCGCCTGCGGCAAGACTCCGGAAACCGCCGCCACCATGCCTGCTGCCAAGGTCAGCGTGGCCAAGGTGCTGGAACAACCGGTCAACGAGTGGGACGAATTCACCGGGCGCCTCGAAGCGCCGGAAACCGTTGAAATCCGTCCGCGGGTCTCCGGCCAGATCGACGAAGTCGCCTTCACCGAAGGTGCTCTGGTCAAGAAAGGCGACCTGCTGTTCCAGATCGACCCGCGTCCGTTCCAGGCCGAGGTCCGCCGCCTCGAAGCGCTGGTTGCCCAGGCCCGTGCCAACGCCACTCGCAGTGAAAACGAAGCCGGCCGTGGCGAACGCCTGCGCGCCAGCAACGCCATCTCCGCCGAACTGGCCGACTCGCGTACCAGCGCTGCACAAGAAGCCCGTGCGGCTGTTGGCGCGCTGCAAGCGCAACTGGACCTGGCCAAGCTGAACCTGAGCTTCACCCGCGTCACTGCGCCAATCAGTGGCCGCGTCAGCCGTGCCGAGATTACCGCCGGTAACCTGGTGACCGCCGACACCACCCCGCTGACCAGCGTTGTGTCCACCGACAAGGTCTACGCCTACTTCGACGCCGACGAGCGTGTGTTCCTCAAATACACCCAGCTCGCCCGTCAGGGTCAGCGCGGCGCCACTACCCCGGTGTACATGGGCCTGTCCAATGAAGACGGCAACCCGCACCTGGGCCAAATGAACTTCGTCGACAACCAGGTCAACCCGAAAACCGGCACCATCCGTGGTCGCGCCGTGTTCGACAACAGCGACGGCACTTACACCCCGGGCCTGTATGCACGTCTGAAACTGGTCGGCAGCGGCACCTACAACGCCATGTTGATCAACGATGAAGCGGTCGGTACCGACCTCGGCAAGAAGTTCGTGCTGGTGATGGATGGCGACAACAAGACCGTCTACCGCGCCGTTGAACTCGGTCCGAAGATCGAAGGCCTGCGTATCGTGCGCAGCGGCCTGAACAAGGACGACACGATCATCGTCAAGGGTCTGCAACGGGTTCGCCCTGGCTCCCCGGTTACGCCTGAAGTGATCCCGATGGCCAGCGAGCAAACCATTGCCGCTCTCGCTCAACAACGACAAGCGCTGGAAGCCAGCAACCTGCCCAAAGTCGCACCTGCCAAAGGCGCGCCGGGTTCGGTTGTAAAACTGGCTGCTGCGACCCCACGCGGTTAAGGGACGACAACTCCGATGAATTTTTCCCAATTCTTCATTTCACGGCCGATCTTCGCAGCGGTGCTGTCGCTGTTGATCCTGATCGCCGGTGCGATTTCGCTGTTCCAGTTGCCGATCAGCGAATACCCGGAAGTCGTGCCACCGACCGTGGTGGTGCGTGCCAACTTCCCGGGCGCCAACCCAAAAGTCATCGGTGAAACCGTGGCCGCTCCTTTGGAGCAGGCCATCACCGGCGTCGAGAACATGCTGTACATGTCCTCGCAATCCACCGCTGACGGCAAGATCACCCTGACCATCACCTTCGCCCTGGGTACTGACCTGGACAACGCGCAGGTGCAGGTGCAGAACCGCGTGACCCGGACCGAGCCGAAGCTTCCGGAAGAAGTGACGCGCATCGGTATCACCGTCGACAAGGCTTCGCCCGACCTGACCATGGTTGTGCACTTGACCTCGCCGGACAAACGCTACGACATGCTGTACCTGTCCAACTACGCGATTCTCAACATCAAGGATGAGCTCGCTCGCCTCGGTGGTGTCGGTGACGTGCAGTTGTTCGGTATGGGCGACTACTCGCTGCGGGTATGGCTCGACCCGAACAAGACCGCTTCGCGCAATCTGACCGCGACTGATGTGGTGACCGCCATTCGCGAACAGAACCGTCAGGTGGCCGCCGGCCAGTTGGGCGCGCCCCCTGCTCCGACTGCGCAAAGCTTCCAGCTGTCGATCAACACTCAAGGCCGTCTGGTCTCCGAGGAAGAGTTCGAGAACATCGTCATTCGCGCCGGCGACAACGGTGAAATCACTCGCCTGAAGGACATCGCCCGCGTCGAACTGGGCTCCAGTCAGTACGCCCTGCGTTCGTTGCTGAACAACCAGCCAGCCGTAGCGATCCCGATCTTCCAGCGTCCGGGCTCCAACGCCATCGAAATCTCGAACGAAGTTCGCGGCAAGATGGAAGAGCTGAAGAAAAGCTTCCCGCAAGGCATGGACTACAGCATCGTCTATGACCCGACGATCTTTGTGCGCGGCTCCATCGAGGCGGTGGTTCACACCCTCTTCGAAGCACTGATTCTCGTGGTTCTGGTGGTGATCCTGTTCCTGCAGACCTGGCGCGCCTCGATCATTCCGCTGGTGGCGGTGCCGGTATCGTTGATCGGTACGTTCGCGGTGATGCACCTGTTCGGCTTCTCGCTCAACGCCCTGTCGCTGTTCGGCCTGGTATTGGCAATCGGTATCGTGGTGGACGACGCCATCGTGGTGGTGGAGAACGTCGAGCGGAACATTGAACTGGGGCTCAACCCCTTCGATGCGACCAAAAAGGCCATGGGGGAAGTGACCGGCCCGATCATTGCGACAGCGCTCGTGCTGTGTGCGGTGTTCGTACCCGCCGCGTTCATCTCGGGCCTGACCGGTCAGTTCTACAAGCAGTTTGCTTTGACCATCGCGATCTCTACGGTGATCTCGGCCTTCAACTCGCTGACCCTGTCGCCAGCACTGGCCGCCGTCTTGCTCAAGGGCCACGACGCGCCGAAAGATCGGTTCTCGCGAGTGCTGGACAAGATCTTCGGTGGCTGGCTGTTCCGTCCGTTCAACCGTTTCTTCGACCGCGCCAGTCACGGTTACGTCGGTACCGTGCGCCGGGTCATCCGTGGCAGCGGCATCGCCCTCTTCCTGTACGCAGGCTTGATGGTGCTGACCTTCTTCGGTTTCTCCAGCACCCCGACCGGCTTCGTACCCGGCCAGGACAAGCAATATCTGGTGGCCTTCGCGCAACTGCCGGACGCCGCGAGCCTGGACCGCACCGAAGACGTCATCAAGCGCATGTCCGACCTGGCACTGAAACAGCCAGGCGTGGAAAGCGCCGTAGCGTTCCCGGGTCTGTCGATCAACGGCTTCACCAACAGCCCGAACGCCGGCATCGTGTTCGTGACCCTGAAACCGTTCGACGAGCGTAAAGACCCGAGCATGTCCGCCGGTGCGATTGCCGGTGCATTGAACGGCCAGTACGCCGGGATTCAGGAAGCCTATATGGCGATCTTCCCGCCGCCGCCGGTACAGGGGCTGGGCACCATCGGTGGTTTCCGCCTGCAAATCGAAGACCGGGGCAACCTGGGCTACGAAGAGCTGTACAAGGAAACCATGAACATTATTGCCAAGAGCCATAACGTTCCGGAACTGGCCAACCTGTTCACCAGCTACACCGTGAACGTGCCGCAGGTCGATGCCGCCATCGACCGGGAAAAAGCCAAGACCCACGGCGTGGCCGTCAGCGACATCTTCGACACCCTGCAGATCTACCTGGGTTCGCTGTATGCCAACGACTTCAACCGCTTCGGTCGTACCTATCAGGTCAACGTTCAGGCCGAGCAGCAGTTCCGCCTTGAGTCCGATCAGATCGGACAGCTGAAAGTACGCAACAACAAAGGCGAGATGATCCCGCTGGCGACCTTCATCAAGGTCAGCGACACCTCGGGCCCGGATCGTGTGATGCACTACAACGGCTTCATCACCGCTGAAATCAACGGTGCAGCAGCCCCGGGCTACAGCTCCGGCCAGGCCGAAAAAGCCATCGAGAAACTGCTCAAGGATGAACTTCCGAACGGCATGACCTACGAGTGGACCGACCTGACCTACCAGCAGATTCTGTCCGGTAACACAGCGCTGTTCGTGTTCCCGCTCTGCGTATTGCTGGCGTTCCTGGTGCTCGCGGCTCAATACGAAAGCTGGAGCCTGCCACTGGCGGTGATCCTGATCGTACCGATGACCCTGCTGTCGGCCATCACCGGTGTGATCATCTCTGGCGGCGACAACAACATCTTCACCCAGATCGGCCTGATCGTATTGGTGGGCCTGGCGTGCAAGAACGCGATTCTGATCGTCGAGTTCGCCAAGGATAAGCAGGAAGAAGGCCTCGATCCGCTGGCCGCCGTACTGGAAGCCTGCCGTCTGCGTCTGCGGCCGATCCTGATGACCTCGTTCGCGTTCATCATGGGTGTGGTGCCACTGGTTTTCTCCAGCGGTGCCGGTGCCGAGATGCGTCATGCCATGGGTGTGGCGGTGTTCTCCGGGATGCTCGGTGTGACCTTCTTCGGTCTGCTGCTGACCCCCGTGTTCTATGTGCTGATCCGCAACTTCGTGGAGCGAAGCGAAGCTCGCAAAGCGGCCAAGGCGCAAAATCTTCAAAAGCCACTGGAGGCGCACCAATGAGTCTGAAAGTCTTCCTGCCGAGCCTGCTGGTGCTGGCCCTGAGTGCCTGCGCCGTCGGCCCTGACTACAAGACCCCGACGACGGAGGCGGCGAACATTACGTCCGCCACCGACGGCGCCGCCGGCCAGAAGAACTTCGACCGTTCGAAATTCGAAGGCATCTGGTGGCAGCAGTTCGACGATCCGACCCTTAACCAGTTGGTGACTCAATCGCTGCAAGGCAACCGTGAACTGCGCGTGGCATTCGCCCGCTGGAAAGCCGCCCGGGCGATCCGCGACGACGCCAGCAACGATGCAATGCCGACCATCACCAGCCGCGCCAGCAGCGATCTGGCCAAAGGTCAGATCCCGGGCCAGACCACCAATCGGGTCAATAGTGAACGCTATGACCTGGGCCTGGACATGGCTTGGGAACTGGACCTGTTCGGACGTATCCAGCGCAATCTGGAAGCCAGCGACGCCGACCAGCAAGCGGCCGAAGCCGATCTGTACCAACTGCAAGTCACCATGATTGCCGAACTGGTGGACGCTTACGGTCAACTGCGCGGTGCTCAACTGCGGGAAAAGATCGCGCTGGCCAACCTGAACAACCAGCAGGAATCGCGCAAGATCACCATCAGCCTGCGTGACGCCGGCGTTGGCGATCAGCTCGATGTCGAACGTGCCGATGCACGTCTGGCATCGGTCGAAGCCAGCGTGCCGCAGCTGCAGGCAGAACAGGCCCGGCAGAAAAACCGCATCGCCACCCTGCTGGGTGAACGTCCGGACAAGCTGACCGTCGACCTGAGTCCGAAAGACCTGCCGGCGATTGCCAAGGCCTTGCCGATCGGTGATCCGGGCGAACTGCTGCAGCGTCGTCCGGACATCCTCAGCGCCGAGCGCAGACTGGCTTCGGCCACGGCGCGTATCGGTGTAGCCAAGGCCGACCTGTTCCCACGGGTCAGTCTCAGCGGTTTCCTCGGCTGGACGGCCGGACGTGGTTCGCAGATCGGTTCCTCGGCGGCCAACGCCTGGGCACTGGGCCCGAGCATCACCTGGGCAGCGTTCGACCTTGGCAGCGTGCGAGCCCGTTTGCGCGGCGCCGATGCCGATGCCGAAGGCGCACTGGCGACTTACGAGCAGCAAGTATTGCTGGCGCTGGAAGAGTCGGAAAACGCCTTCAGCGATTACGGCAAGCGTCAACAGCGCCTGATCTCACTGATCCGTCAGAGCGAATCGAGCCGCAAGGCTGCCGACCTCGCCGAAATCCGCTACCGCGAAGGCACCACCGATTTCCTGGTGCTGCTCGACGCCCAGCGTGAACGCTTGAACGCCGAGGACAGCCAGGCTCAGGCCGAAGTGGATCTGTATCGCGGCATCGTCGCGATCTACAAGGCCCTCGGTGGCGGTTGGCAGCCAGAAACGGTGGCCAGCAAGTAATCGTTTTTTAAAGAGCTCCTTTGGTTGGCCGCAACCAACCAAATTTTTTGCCCCGCGTATCATTCGGTCGCGGGGCTTTTTTGTCTCTGTCTTTCATGGTTTTCCAGCACCGTGACCGTCGCGGTGGTACCGGCTCTGAGTCGGTCCTTGCCCGCGTAATCGGGATCGATGCCAATCCGCACCGGCACCCGTTGCGCCAGTTTCACCCAGGTGTAGCTGGGGTTGATGTTGGCCAGCAATCGGCTGCCCGGCGCGTTTTCCCGATCAGCAATGGCGAAGGCGATGCTTTGCACGGTGCCGCCGAATTTTTCCCCGCTCATCAATTCGATCCGCACCCGGTCGCCCTCCTCGATCCGTGGCAGCTTGGTTTCCTCGAAATAGCCACTGACGTAAAAGGAGTCGCTATCCACCAGCGCCAGCAAGGCATTGCCGGCTACCGCGTAATCCCCCTGCCGGGTCAGCAGATTGGTGACATAACCACTGACCGGTGCTTCGACGCGGGTGCGTTGCAGATCCAGTTCAGCCTGGGTCAATGCAGCAATCGCCAGTTGCACGTTGGCTTCGGCGAGACCGAGATTGGCCTGATTGCGCAACAGATCGGCCTGGGCCACCGCCACATCGGTGCTGGACTTCTCCCACTCTTCCCCGGAAATCGCGAACCCTTGCTTGAGCGTACGTCGCCGGCGCTCTTCACTCTGGCGTTGTTTGAGCAATGCCTCGCTGGCGACAATGGCCGCTTGCGACTGCCCAAGCGTAGCCTTGGAGACCTCCACCGAGCGTTTCGCATGCTCGACGGCCAGACTGTAGCGAGCCGGATCGATTTCCAGCAGCAACTGGCCCTTGACGACATACTGGTTGTCCTGCACCGCCAGCGTGACGATGCGGCCCGAGACATCCGCCGAGAGTGTCACCACATCTGCCCTCACCCGCGCATCCCGAGTCCACGGGGCCCGGGTGTAATGTTCCCAGGCAAACCAGCCGAGCACGATGGCCAGCAGCACCACCGCCAATGTCGTCAATCGAGTGAGCAACGTCTTCAAGGTTTCAGGCTCCCATCAGCAGAATCAGTGCGGCGCACACACAGGCATAAAGGGCGCCTTCGAACAGCGCCTCATGCCAGATAAAACGCAGGACGCCGAGCCGGCGCAAACCCCAGTCGAGCAGCAGAAAAACCGGTATGGCCAGCAACAAGGCCTGAGCGATTGGCGGCAGGTAAACGCCGCCGATCTCGAAATCAATGGGCAAGGATGGGCTCTCCTTCAGATCGGTCGGGCTGCAAATGCTCGCCATGTCGTTCCAGAAACGACACCACGATCAACAGGGCCACGCGCATGCGAAATACCGACCACAAGTGCTCATGGGTGGCGACATGCAAGGCATCCAGTTCATCGCCGAGCGCATGCAGCGTAGCCAGTAAAGGTGTCAGGCGTACATCCGGTCGGCCGGCGACGAAACGGCCGGTCTGACGCAATGCCGTCGACAGCTGCCTATGCAAATCGTCCGTAAGCAGAGCATTGTTTTGCGCCTGTTGCCTGAGCTGGTGCATGGCCACGCCCAGCGCTACACAGGCGAGGCTGATTTCATACAGGCGCTGCATGTCCCGTTCGTTGACGGCCGGCAACACGCCCAGCATCGAGGTCAGGCGATCAACCATGCGGCTTTCGAAGGCGAATTGTTGTTCGTCGGTGGCCGGGCTCTTGGTCAGTTGGTAGACCTGCTCCCGCGCTTCGTTGTAAAAGCGCCGGATGCGCAGAGCCGGGCGGAACGGGAAAATCCAGGCATAAACAATCAGAGCCAGCATCGCCGCACTCACGTAGGCTCCGGCAAATTCGAACCATTGAATGGCGGTGTTCTGCCCGGTGCCGACGTTCTGCGGCCCGAGCATCAGGAAACTCGACAGCCCCAGGCCCATGCCGATACCGGTGGTGGCCGGGTTGGCCAGTCCGACCGCGATCACATACAGCAGAGGCGCGAGCAGCAAGGCCAGCATTTCGAAATCACTGATAGCCGGGACCAGCATGAATTGATAGAACGCCGAGACGACCAAGGCCAGTCCCAATCCTCGGGCGTAACTCTGTGCAGCGATCAAGGGACGCGGAAATGTCGCCATCAACGAACACAGAATCCCCACCAGAATCATCCCGCCCCGCGCGCCGTCCCAAGCGGTCTCGATCCAGATCAGCCCAGCCACCAGCAACGCGCTGAAGGCGCGAATGGCATTCATCGTCGCGAGGGTGAAATCCAGGTGCAAGGGGCTGGACTGGCCACGAAACATGCAACTGGCTTCGCGTCCTTCCTGTATCGCGTCGCTCAGTTCGAGAATCTGCTCCAACTGCTGCAACAGCCGCGCCTGCTCCCAGCGCAGTGCCCACGCCAGCGAACGCAGGGTTGCACTCATGTCTTCAGTCAGTTGTTCGGCCCTGTAGGCGAGCCCTTCGAACTGCTGTTGCAGCGCGACGAACTGGTGCCGCGCCTCTGCCGGCAATGAGCGCCCTTGCAGTGCGAGCTGGTCGAGCAGTGCCAGTTCTTCTGCACGCAATTGCTGGATCTCCAGCGGCAGATCGCCCTCCCAACGCTCGGTGAGCAGTTCCCGCTGATGACGCAGCGCGGTCAGGCGCGAGGTCAGCAGCATCAGTTGATTGCCCAGCAACAGCACCAGATTGTTGGCACTGCGCAAGCGCGGGGCGTCGAAATACAAATGCCGACGCAGGCCTTCAAGGGCGCTGATTTCCCCCAACAACTGCATTTGCCGGCGCTGAAAGTCCGCTTCGCTTTCTTCGGTGCGAAGTACAGCGGCGGCATGGCTGGCAACCAGCCTGATCACCTGATCGACCTTTGCAAAATAGTTGCGCGACACCGCCTCGGGCCGCGCCGTCAACAGACTGACAACGCACACGCACGCTACCGCCAACAAGGTTTCGGTGACCCGGGTCACCGCCAGCAAAAAGGTGCCGTCCTGATCCGGAATCGCCAGCAGCGCCACTACCACAGCGGTATATCCGCTAAGCACGAACGCCTGAGAACTGGTGTAGCGCAGTAGCGTGCCGCCCGCCGTGCACAGCGCCAGCCATAAGGCCAGGGTCGTGATGAACGGCAACGGCGCCTGGGGAAAAATTGCCATCAGCACCACCGCCACCACCGCGCCAAGGGTCGTCCCGATGATTTGCCCGAAGCTGCGTGCCAGCGCCATCCCGGCCAGTGGCTGGCTGATGATAACGACGGCCATGATCGACCACTTCGGTTGATCCAGATCGAACAGAAACGCCAGGTACAAGGTCAGCAATCCGGCGACGATGGTACGCAAACCAAACAGCAGCACTGCCTGACCGGGGTGGATCAGCGCCTTGAAATAAATGAGCAGGGACTGCATGGATAGCCTCGTCGAAACAACTTCTGCAAGCGTAGTCACTGTATTAAGGATTTGATGGTTTACGGGAGCCACAAAGCTCGTAGGGCGTTTCAGCACTTGTAGTAGGTCATATCAGGCACAGTGTTTGACTCACGGCGCGAGCTGACAGAAGCTTGCGACCTCCGCTGCAAAACGAAAGTTTCGGAAATTCGCATGCCTCAGTCTCGCCGCTATTTGCTCATCAGCCTCGGCCTTGCGCTGGTCCTGATCGTCGCCTGGCTGTCTTTGCGCAGCACTGCGCCCGTTGTGCCGGAAGCGATCAAACACGGTTACAGCGAAGCGCTGGCCGCCGCGCGTGCCGGTCAACCGGGGGCTGCGCGGGTTTTATACCAACAGCTGGGGCGCCCGGATCTGTCGGTCAAACGGCGTGTCTGGCTGCACGCCGAGCTGCCCAACTACCCGAGCCCGCAAGCCTTGAAACTGGCGGACGCCGATCTGCAAAACGAATCGCCGGACGTTCGACTGGCCGCAATCAAAAGCGTGATGGGCCTGGTGCCTGGCGGTCAGCGCAGTTTGCTGTTGGGCCCGTTGCTCGATGATGAGGATCAAACCGTACGCTTTGCTGCAATCAACGCCCTGCTCGGTTTGTCTCCGGATCAACTGGGCCTGTATTTCGCGCCGTTGCAGCAAGGCATCGACATGTGGGAAGAGGCGCTCAAGAGCCAGCCGGAAAGCGCCGCCAACTATGCCCAACTGGCGCGCCTGTATCTGCACAATGCGGAGCTCAAACAGGCGCAGCAAGCGTTGGAGCAGACCCTGCGCCTGGATCCCGGCAATCTGCCGGCGTTGGTGATGCAGATCGAAGTACTCGATCGCCAGGGCCAGAGCGACGCCGCGCGTCAGTTGCTCGCCCGACAATTGAAGGCCCAACCCGATTCGGCTTATCTGCAACATGCCCTGGGCCTCTGGCTGCTGCATCACGATCAACGCGAGTACGCCCTGCTCGGTTTGTCCAAAGCCGTGGAGCTCGAGCCCGACAACAAGGACTACCGCTACGACCTCGCCACCACTCTGCATAGCGCCGAAGAACTCGAAGCGGCGCAAAAGCAGTTACAGGAAATCGTCCAGCGTCACCCTGCCGACCGCAAGGCGCGGGTGCTGCTGATCAACTACTGGAAAGAAAGCGGTCAGTTGCAGAATGTGCAGATCCTGTTGGCTCAGCTTGAGCAGATGAACCCTGACGATCCCTCGTTGCAGCAAGGCCTCTAGCCGCCTTCCAGACACATCCGGCAAGAAACTCGGAACCGCAGTCTCCGCAAAGGGTCAAGTAATCAAGCAGTACCAATCGGCGTCCGGCGCCCGCTGCCTCGTTTCCCCTAGTCATGAGAGGGCATTTTTTGTCTACATCGAACGCGTTGATCAGTGCAAAAGCCGCCACCGGCATCGAAGGGCTGGACGATATCCTCGCCGGTGGCCTGTCCCGCAGTCACGTTTTCTTGCTGGAGGGTGAGCCTGGAACCGGTAAAACCACGGTCGCGTTGCATTTTTTACTGGCCGGCGCCCGTGCCGGTGAGCGCTCTTTGTACATTACGCTCTCCGAAACCGAGCATGAGCTGCGTCAGGGCGCGGCCTCCCACGGATGGGAGCTGGGCGAAAATATCGAAATTTTCGAGCTGACTCCCCCGGAAAACCTGCTCAACGCCGAGCATCAGCAGAGTCTCCTGTATTCATCGGATCTGGAGCTGGGCGAGGCGACCAAACAGATTTTCGAGGTGGTCGAACGCTTCAAGCCGACCAGGGTGGTACTCGACAGCCTTTCAGAGATTCGCCTGCTCGCGCAAAGCTCCCTGCGCTACCGTCGACAGATTCTGGCAATCAAGCATTACTTCGTGCGCTATGACGCCACGGTGCTGCTACTGGATGACCTGACCACCGAATCCCTCGACAAGACCGTGCACAGCGTTGCCCACGGCGTGATCCGGCTCGAGGAATTAACACCCAACTACGGCGCCGAACGCCGACGCGTCAGGGTGGTCAAGTATCGCGGCCAGAAATATCGTGGTGGCTACCATGACTTCACCATCATGGGCGATGGCGTGCATGTTTTCCCGCGTCTGGTGGCGGCCGAGCACCGGGGCGATTACCCGCGTCTGCAGCTGTCCAGCGGCATAAAAGAGATGGACGCGCTCTTGGGCGGCGGCATCGAAACCGGCTCCAGCACATTGATTCTGGGCCCGGCAGGCACCGGCAAGTCGTTGATCTCGATGATCTTCGCGGCCGCAGCGGTGTCACGCGGGGAAAAAGCCGCGCTGTTCATCTTTGATGAAGAGCTGGAGCAGTTGTTCGAGCGCATGAAAAACATCGGCATCGACCTCAAGGCTCTGCGAGCCACCGGTAATCTGCTGATCGAACAGGTCGACGCCGCCGAACTGTCCCCCGGCGAGTTCTCCCACCGTGTGCGGCGCTGCGTCGATGAAAGAGACATCAAGACCGTGGTGATCGACAGCATCAACGGTTATCAGGCCGCGATGCCGGAAGAAAACGCCTTGGTGCTGCACATGCACGAACTATTGCTGTACTTGAACCGCAAGGGCGCCGCGACCTTCATGACCGTCGCCCAACACGGTCTGGTCGGCGACATGCAGGCGCCGGTGGACATCACCTATTTGGCCGACACCGTAATTCTGCTGCGCTACTTCGAAGCGATCGGCAAGGTGCGCCGAGCCATCTCGATCATCAAGAAACGTACCGGCAGCCATGAATCGACCATTCGCGAATACCGCATTTCCACGAAAGGCATGACCATCGGCGAACCACTGGAAGCCTTTCAGGGGGTGCTGCGCGGCGTACCGACCTACCTCGGCGCGAGCAATCCGCTGCTTAAGGACGATTTCTTGTGACAGTCACCGTACCACTGTCGGAACGGGCGTTGATCCTCGCCCCCCTCGGGCGCGACAGTCAGGTTGCGCTGATGATCCTCAACGAAGCGGGCTACGGTGGCCTGATCACTCCCGACCTCAGAACGCTTTGCACCGAACTCGAACCCGGTGCCGGGTTGCTGTTGATTGCGTCCGAAGCCTTGCTGGGCCCGGATCTGGAAACCCTGCTGGCGTATCTGGATCAACAGCCCGCCTGGTCGGATCTGCCGATTGTGTTGTTGACCCACCACGGAGGATCCCAACAGGGACCCTCGTCGCAGTTGAGCAAATTGCTGGGCAACGTGACGTTTCTTGAACGTCCTTTCCATCCGGTGACCCTGGTCAGCCTGATCTCCACCGCCCTTCGCGGTCGACGACGACAGTACGAAGCCCGCGACCGCCTGATCGATCTGAGCGAAAGCGAACGACGCCTGCAATCGACCCTGGAAACCCTTGAGCAACAAGTCGAAGAACGCACCGCCCAGCTGCGGCACAACGAGGAAGCGCTGCGCCAGTCGCAGAAAATGGAAGCGGTCGGGCAATTGACCGGCGGTATCGCCCATGACTTCAATAACATGCTGACCGGCATCATCGGCAGCCTCGAGTTGATCCGCCGTCGACTGGCGCGTGGCCGGACGGAGGATCTCGACAGCCTGATCGATCTCGGCGTGACCTCGGCCAACCGTGCCGCCGGCCTGACTCATCGCCTGCTGGCTTTCTCCCGACGCCAGTCGCTGGACTCCAAAGCCGTAAAAATGAACGATCTGGTGCAATCGATGGGCGAGTTGCTGCAACGCAGCCTCAACGAAAGCATTCATCTGGAAATGCGCCTGCACCAGGAGCTATGGGTAGCCGAGGCTGACCCCAATCAACTGGAAAGCGCCCTGCTCAATCTGGTAATCAACGCCCGCGACGCGATGCCCAACGGCGGCCATCTGGTGGTCGAGACCGGTAATCAGGTGCTGGGGCGCGACTTTACTGCCGCTTACACTAATCTGGAGCCCGGCGATTACGTCGTATTGAGCGTGAGCGATAACGGCTGCGGCATGCCGGAAAACGTCATCAACCGGGCGTTCGATCCGTTTTTCACCACCAAGCCGATCGGCCAGGGCACGGGGCTCGGCTTATCGATGATCTATGGCTTCAGCAAACAATCCGGTGGTCATGTCTCGATCGAGAGCGAGATTGATAAGGGCACCACGGTCAAACTTTATCTGCCACGGTTCAAAGGCGAGACATTGCCGCATGAGCCGCTGGACATTGAACAGGCCCCCGACGCCGTGGAAGGCGAAACCGTATTGATCGTTGAAGACGACCCGGCGGTGCGGGTGCTGGTCAGTGCGGTCTTGAGTGAGCTGGGTTACCGGTTTTTCGAAGCCAGCGATGCTGACGTCGCAGTTCCCATTCTTGACTCGCCGCAGCGCATCGATCTGCTGATCAGCGACGTTGGCCTGCCAGGCATGAACGGCCGGCAACTGGCGGAAATCGGCCGGCAATACCGGCCCGACCTGAAGGTTCTATTCATTACCGGTTACGCCGAACACGCCGCTGTACGCGGCGGGTTCCTCGACTCCGGGATGCAGATGATCACCAAGCCGTTCACCTTCGATCTGTTGACGGCGAAGGTGCGGGAAATGATCAAGAGCTGAGGCGGTTCACGACTCAGGCCAGCAGTTCCTGAATCTTCTCTTGCAACACATCCAGATCGAACGGTTTTTCCAGGATCGGCGCCCGGCGTGTGATAGGGCTGCCGGTCTCGCGGATTTCCTGCGGATAGCCGCTGATGAAGATCACCTTCAGATCAGGACGCAATTTGACGGCGGGCTCGGCGATCTGCACGCCGGAGATTCCGCCAGGCAAGCGGAAATCAGTAATCAACATGTCCAGATGCGGCTTGCTCGCCAGAATCTCGAACGCCTGCTCGCCGTTCTCGGCCTGCAATACGCGATAGCCCTGCCCTGACAGATAGTCTGTCAGCACCATCAGGATCACCGGTTCGTCCTCGACGACGAGTACTACATCTTGTGCATCTACGCTCATGGGAAGCCTTTGTTCGGTCAATAGCTGCTGATACGACCGTGCGGTCACTCAGAGGTTGCGTTTGTTTCGCCGTTTTCCTGGAGCGGCAGACAAACGCGAAACAGGGCGCCCTCGTTGATCTTGCTTTCGACGACGATGAAGCCGCCATGGGCGGCGACGATCTGTTCGGAGATGAACAGACCCAGTCCGAGGCCGGCCACCACTGTCTTGGCGGAAACCCGTTCGAACTGTTGAAAAATGCGTTTCTGATTTTCCTCGCTGATGCCGATTCCGTGATCCTGAACCTCGACCCGTGCGTGGTTGCCTTGGCGATAGACGCGCACCTGAATCGGGCTTCTAGCGCCATAACGCAAGGCATTGGTCAGCAGGTTGGAAATCACCTGTTCGATGCGAAACTCGTCCCAGCAGCCTTCGACCGGACTCTCCGCTTCGAAGGAAACGGTGGTTTCCGCCGCCTCGATCTGTTGCGCAAAGTTTTGCAGCAAGTTGCTCACCAGCTGCGCGAGATCGAAACGAGTCGGTCGGATCGACAGCTTGCCGGTGCGGATCCGCGACACGTCGAGCATGTCCTCGATCAGGCGGATCAGGCTTTTGATCTGGCGCTCGTCGCGGTCAACCATCGCGTGCATCTTGTCGAGGGTGAACGCGGCAGCGTTGTCCCGGGCCAAGTGCATCTTGCGCAGTTGGGTTTCGAGGATAAGACCGTTGAGCGGCGTGCGCACTTCGTGGGCGACGATCGACATGAAATCGTCACGCATGCGTACCGCCTGCTCCAGTTCGCCCTGGGTGCTTTGCAGTTGCTGCAACAGCGCTTCCTGTTCGCGACGGCTCTGCTCCAGCGCTTCGACCTGTTGCTTCATCGCCTTGCTCTGGCGGTACAGATCGACAAACACGTTCACCTTGCTTTTTACCGCATGGATGTCCAGCGGCTTGTGCAGGAAGTCCACTGCCCCGCTTTCGTAGCCTTTGAACGCGTAATTGAGTTCGCGGCCAGCGGCGCTGACGAAGATGATTGGAATGTTCTTGGTTTTCTCGGTACCGCGCATCAATTCGGCCAGTTCAAAGCCGTTCATGCCGGGCATTTGCACGTCAAGAATGGCCATGGCGAATTCGTGTTGCAGCAGCAGCGACAGTGCTTCGTCCGCCGACAAAGCTTTGTAGACGGTGCGATCCTCACGTTTGATCAGCGCTTCGAGGGCCAGCAGGTTCTCGGGCAGATCGTCGACGATCAGCAGTTTTGCCTGGATATTACTCAGCATGCGATTCGTTCCAGCTCGACAAGCAGACGGCCGATGCCGTGTATGGGAAGTATGTAATCCGGTTGATGCGTTTTCAGTGCCGCGCGAGGCATGGTATCGACCTGTGCGTCATCCGGATCCTGCACGACGGTCAGGCCGCCCCGGCGTTTGACCTGGGCCAGGCCTCGCGCGCCATCGTGGTTAGCGCCGGTCAGCAGCACGGCGGCCAGCGCCGGCCCGTAGGCATCAGCGGCGGATTCGAACAGGAAATCGATCGAAGGCCGCGAATGATGCAAACGGTCTTCAAGGCTCAGCGACAGGCTGCGATCCTGCTCCACCGACAGGTGATAACCCGGCGTGGCGAAATACACGGTGCCGGGCATGATGTCCTGTTTGTCGATGGCTTCAGCGACCGGCAGCGCCAGCCGCCGGGCGAATACCTCGACGAGCTGGCTGCGACGCTCTTCCGGCAGATGCAGCACAATGATGATCGGCAGCCCGAACCCGGCCCGCAGCGAACCAAGCAAGGTCAGCAACGCCTCGACGCCACCGGCGGAAGCTCCGACCACAATCGCCTCGACCCGAGGCAAATCCGCGGCACTGTTCATGATTTGCGGTAGATCCGTTCTTGTTTCACCAGGGGTTCGAACTGGTTGGCATAGCCTGAGAAGTCGAGGGTTTCCTTGCTGCCCAGCACCAGGAATCCACGGTGACACAACGATTCATGGAACAACCCGAAAGCTCGATCCTGAAGCTTTTTATTGAAGTAAATCAATACGTTACGACATGAAATTAATTGAGTTTCGGAGAATACGCTATCGGTCGCCAGGCTGTGATCGGCGAACGTTACGTTCTCACACAGGCTCTTGTCGAAAATCGCGTAGCCATAGGCCGCAGTGTAGTAGTCGGCGAACGAACGCTGGCCGCCTGCCTGCTGATAGTTGGCGGTGTAGGCGCGCACGTTTTCCATCGAAAAGATCCCTTGCTTGGCCTTGTCCAGCGAGCGCGGGTTGATGTCGGTGGCGTAAATGATCGTGCGATCGAGCAGCCCCTCCTCGCGCAGCAGAATCGCCATCGAGTAGACCTCCTCGCCGGTACTGCAACCGGCGATCCAGATCTTGATCGACGGATAAGTCTTGAGCAGCGGCACCACTTCCTGACGGATTGCCAGGAAGTGCGATGGATCGCGGAACATCTCGCTGACCGGGATCGTCAGCAATTGCAGCAACTGCATGAACGCCGTCGGGTCATGCAGGACTTTCTCCTGCAAGGCCGAGATGGTCGCGCACTCGAACTGGCTCAACGCATGTTGCACACGGCGCTTGATCGAGGCGCCGGAGTAATCGCGAAAATCGTAGCTGTACTTGAGATAAATCGCTTCGATCAGCAACCGCAGTTCGATTTCACTGTTCCGCTCAACGGAATTACTACGTTCCACTAAATGCGTTCCATCTTGGGTAACCACACGCGAATCAGCGAGAACAGACGATCCAGGTCGATAGGCTTGGCCAGGTAATCATTGGCGCCCGCCTGCAGGCAGCGCTCCTGATCGTCCTTCATGGCCTTGGCCGTCACCGCGATGATCGGCAGCTTGCGCCAGCGCGGATCCTTGCGGATTTCGATAGTGGCTTCAAAACCATCCATCTCCGGCATCATCACGTCCATCAGCACCAGGTCGATGTCCTCGACTTCATTCAGTTTTTCAATCGCTTCGCGGCCGTTACGGCCGATCACCACAACGGCACCCTTGGTTTCCAGCGCGCTGGTCAGGGCGAATATGTTGCGTACATCGTCGTCCACCAGCAGCACCTTGCGTCCTTCGAAGACCTTGTCGCGGCTGCGGGCGGTCTTGAGCATCTTCTGCCGTTCATGGGACAACTGTGATTCGACTTTGTGCAGAAAGAGTGTGACCTCGTCCAGCAGACGTTCCGGCGAGCGTGCGCCCTTGATGATGATCGAACGCGAATACTTGCGTAGTTCGGCTTCTTCGTCGCGGGTCAGATTGCGCCCTGTGTAGACAATGACCGGCGGGAACGAGCAGATGTCCTCGGTGGACATGCGCTTGAGCAGATCGTTGCCAAGCATGTCCGGCAGCTTCAGATCGATGACCATGCAATCGAAGATCGTCGTGCGCAGCAGTTCCAGCGCGTCCTGCGCCAGGCCGACGGCGGTGATTTCGATGTCATCGTCGCCGATCAGGCGGGCAATGCTTTCCCGCTGCAGATCGTCGTCCTCCACCAGCAGCACACGTTTGACCTTCTGCGTGAGCTTGGCTTCGAGACGGGCAAACACGTCCTTGAGCTCTTCGCGAGTGGTCGGCTTGACCGCGTAACCGATGGCGCCCATGTGCATGGCCGCTTCGACGCGGTCTTCCACGGAAATTACGTGCACCGGGATGTGCCGGGTCTCGGCGTGTTCTTTCAGACGCTGCAGGACGGTCAGGCCCGAGTGATCCGGCAGGCGCATGTCCAGCAGGATCGCGTCCGGCACGAACTCTTTGGCCAGGTCATAACCTTCGTCGGCACCGTGGGCAACCAGGCATTGATAGCCCAGTTCATGGGCCAGGTCATAGAGGATGTGGGCGAAATTCGGCTCGTCTTCCACCACCAGAATGCAGCGGGTATCAAACGGCGCTTTATTGCGGTCATCGTTGAAACGTGGAATGTCGACAGAGGCCAGCGGCGAAACCGTCACGGCGGGTGCAGTGACCGGAGCGGCAGCGGGCGGGCTGAACGTCAGCGGCGCGACCGGCGCGTCGCCCGGCTCGCGGTATTGTTGCGGCAACACCAGGGTGAAGACACTGCCCTGCCCCGGCGCACTGGTGACGCTGATCGAACCACCCAGCAGCGTCGCCAGATCCCTGGAAATCGACAGACCCAATCCGGTGCCGCCGTATTTGCGGTTGGTGGTGCCGTCAGCCTGACGGAAGGCCTCGAAAATGCTTTCCTGTTGATCCGCTGCGATCCCGATCCCCGAATCGCGCACGATAAAGGCAATGTGATCGTCCGGCTGGCCGGCGATGGTCAGGCTGACCGTGCCCTGTTCGGTGAATTTCACGGCGTTGGACAGCAGGTTCTTGATCACCTGCTCCAGACGCTGGCGGTCGGTAAACAAGGTGATGGGCGCATCGGGCTGCAACTCGACGGTGAACGTCAGTTTCTTGTCCGCGGCCAGCGGTTCGAACACGCTGCGCAGGCCGTCGGCCAGGCGCGCCACGCTGGTGTTTTCCGGCATCACCTCGAGTTTGCCGGCTTCCACCTTGGAGATGTCGAGAATGTCGTTGATCAGGTTGAGCAGATCGTTGCCGGCAGAGTAGATCGACTCGGCAAACTTGACCTGCTCGGCGCTGAGATTGTCCTGCGGGTTTTCTGCCAGCAGCTTGGCCAGAATCAGCGAACTGTTCAGCGGCGTGCGCAGCTCGTGGGACATGTTGGCGAGGAATTCAGACTTGTACTTGCTCGAGCGCTGCAACTCTTCGGCGCGCTCTTCGAGCTGCACCTGGGCCAGATTGAGCTCGGTGTTCTTCTGGTCCATGGCGTCGCGCTGCTCGGCCAGGGTCTGGGCCTGTTCGGCCAGTTGCTCGTTGGTCTGTTCCAGCTCGACTTGCTGGGTTTCCAGATGCGCCTGGGATTCCTTGAGAATCCGCGATTGCTCCTCCAACTCTTCGTTGGCGGTTTTCAGCTCTTCCTGCTGCACCTGCAACTCTTCGTTGAGTTGCTGGGTTTCGGCCAGCACTTCCTGCAAGCGCTGGCGATAGCGCGCGGCTTCGATGGAGGTGCCGATATTGCCGGCGATCAGTTCCAGCAGCGCCACATCACGGTCGGTGAGCGGACGCAGGAACCCGAGTTCGATCACGCCGTTGACCCGGTCGTCATCACTGGTCGGCACCACCAGCACACTGTGCGGCAGGCCTTCGCCCAGACCGGAGCTGACCTTGAAGTAATCGGATGGCACCGAGTCGAGACGGATCAGCCGAGCCTGCTGGGCGACCTGCCCGACGAGGCCTTCATCGCTGTAAATCAACTGATCCTGTTGTTCCTGTTCGCGGGAGAAACCGTAAGTCGCCACGCGTTTGAGGCCGCCATGCTCCTCGCGCACATACAGCGCGGCCACGGCGGTGCCGAGGTACTGAGCGCAGAATTGCAGGATATTGCGCCCCAGCAGATTGACCGTCAGTTGCCCCAGCACTTGCTCGGCGAGCTGAGTCTGGCCGTTGCGCAACCAGGCTTGCTGTTCCAGACGCTTTGCACTGGCCTCTTGCGCCGCCAGGGTCGCGCCATAGCTTTGCGACAGGTTGAGCAGATCGCGGCGACCGACATAGGCCAACAGACCGCTGATGCCCGCCACGAACAGCAGATAAAGGCTGATGCTCCAGACCGTGGTGCGGCGAACGTCTTCGTTGCGGGAGGCGCGCAGCAACTGTTCGGTCTCAATCACATCTTCGAACTGTTTACGTATTTCATCGGTCAGGCGCTTGCCCTTCCCCGCTTTGACCGCCGACTTGTAATCACCGCTGGCGCGTTGCAGATCGATCATCGACTGCGCATAGGTCGCCCACTCGGTCTGCAGCGCCTGAAGTCGACGCAGGCGATCGGTCTGCGCCGGATTGTCGGCAGTCAGCTCAAGCAAGGTATTCAGTGCCACGGCGATGCGTGGCTTGGCCGTTTCGTACGGATCGAGGAAATGCTCGTCGCCGCTGAGCAGATACCCGCGCATGCCGGTTTCCAGATCCACGGTGAGTTTCACCGCTTCGTTGGCGTTATTGATCACCCGGTCGGTGTGCTCCACCCACTGGATCACAGACAACAAATAGGTGATCAATGAAATGAAGAACACGGCACTGATGACGCCGACGCCCAACGGCAAACTGACGTTGCGACTCAGGAGTTTGCGAAACCGTTGCTCATCAACCGAAGACGGAGAGGACATGTGGCAGCCTTGTCGAACTGTTGAAAACCAGGGAGTTTGCCCCAAAACGGCACCATGGATCCATTTTTCTCACAGCTTTAATACTGTTTTCCTACATTTGCCTACGCCGAATCGCGGCCCAACAGTTATCCTTGCCCGCCCGTTTGCGCCTATCCTTTTTTTGTATCCATTCGGGAACTTGTGGCTATGCGCCACTTACTCATGCAAGAGCCCGGCATTTTTGATCGACCGGCGCCCCGTCCCCCATTCTTGAGAGCCGCCACTATGTCCACCCCCGCGCCCACCATCCTTGTAGTCGAAGACGACGCCATCGTGCGCATGCTGATCATCGATGTGCTGGAGGAACTGGACTTCAAGGTCCTGGAAGCAGATGGCGGTGAACAGGCACTGGAAATCCTCAAGGATGACAAGCACATCGACCTGATGATGACCGATGTCGGCTTGCCGGGTATGGATGGGCGTGAGTTGGCCACCGAAGCCCGCAAGCTGCGCCCGACCCTGCCAATCCTGTTTGCCAGCGGTTACGCCGAAACTATCGATGTACCGGCGGGTATGCATGTAATCGGCAAACCCTTCTCGATTGATCAACTGCGCGACAAAGTCAAAGCCGTTATTGCTCAACCCTGAAGTCGGAACGTTCATTTTCGCAAACTTTCAAGGGCAGACATTCGATCTGCCCTGACCCACTTTGAAACCAGCCACAACTGCACCTGCGTCGAAAAACTCAGTTATTCTCAGGCCGCCGGCAGTTGTGGTTTTTTTTGCATTTTCACCTTTGATACGACCAAGCCAGAGCTCTGAAAAAACCACTCGACGCGCTGGTTATATTGAAATCCTCGTCACTTCCGGACACTGGCTTCAGAGCCACACTGTTATCGGCGGCGCAAGTTTCAGCGCAAAAATTTAAAACTTAGCGAACAACCCCGAAATCAAATTCAACTACCAAGTCAGCGCGGAGCACTATTACTCTGCGGCGACTCATGGCGCATGCACCATCAATAAAGCCCCCCGCACGACCAGCGAGGAAGTCATATCTTTAAAACAATAAGGATTTTTTACTTATGCAACCTGCTCCGACCTTGATACCGGACATCAATTCGATAAGTTTATTTACGTTTACCCAACAACCAGAACTCGACAAAAAGGAAAAAACCACGGTTATTGAGGCTCTTAAAGACTTGAAAAGTAATCGCCCTGTCAAGGTATCCGGTACTTTTCACCCTGCCACTTTTCCACGAACGGCAGGCTCCACTTTTGACACCGCCGAGGAATTCGTTCGCGTTGCATTGTCGAAGTTGATCGCAAGCGATGCCTTTTCCAGTTTGAAAACCAAGTATCACTTACCCTCCGACGCTCTTGTCAGTGTCGATGAACACGCTGTTCTCTGGGTACTGAAGGACGGAATCTGGATTGACCTGACTCACGACGGCGAATCATCTGCTCTGCAAGATGAACTGCAAATGCTCGCCGAATGCACGCTACAGACAGGCGGCTGTGTTTTTTCGGGGGCGGTCATCGGTGTTGAACAATGGCTGCGCTATCACCAGTTCGATATACCAGTCACCGATGATGAGACGCAAAGCCTGATCGATTTCCTGGAGTTCGAAATGCCTTCCGCCCCTGCGACCGGGGACTATCACGAATTATTGATGGAACCCCCGGAGTCTGCCTTTCATCTGTCGACTGCAGACCGGCAAACCATCCGTGACGTGATTGGCGAAACAACCCACGGACAGACAAGCCTGCTGCAGTACATCGCCCTGAAGAACTTCAGTGCATTCCCCGACGCCGTCAGACGTGAGCGTGCTGGTGGCTATTTGAAAGATTTTCTGAAAAGGCCGAAAGTCAGGACACTGGGCGAAAGTTTGCACAAACGTTTGGAATGGCACTTGGATACCGACCATCCTGACGTCGCCACGCGCCAGCTCGATTACCTGGTGGTCACTGCCTTGATTCTGGATCTGGTATCGGATGTCGACAGACACAGCAAAGCCGTTGCCGGTCTCGCGCTGTACCAGCCTGCCAATGCCTCGCGCACCGCATCCGACATTGTGCTGGAGGTGGAACACCACCTCGTCGCCAACACGTTACTGGAACCGCACAATGCTTCGTTGGCAGCGCATCTGCTGCTGTCGGGGGTGGCTCCCGAATTTCTCGTGCAAGGCGTGCCTGATGAACTGACCATCGACAAACCGGGCTGGGTGGTGCTCACCCAGGCTGTAGCGCTGATCGAAGCGGCTGCACCGGGTACATCCCGGTTGATGAAGTACAGCGACATCATGGCATTCTCCGATCTGGCGCCTGTCAACAACGCGCAGCGCCTTCTCCATGAGGTGACGGCCATACGACCGGTCATCCACTGGGCCATGCTCAATGAACTGATTCCTTATATTGCCGATACGGACTACGACGTCGCGACTTTCAATACCGCTGCCTCTTACTTCACCCAATACGCCGAAGCGTTGAACCAAATGGAATCCGGTCTATCGGTCACTCCACCCAATAGACGCAAGTTGGCGCTGGAGGCCTTGAAGCGCGTCATGCCGGGAGGAGACTATCTCGAACAGCGTGTTTACAAGATCAGATACGTTGCATCTTTAAAAGAGCGAAACTTTCTGGATCTGGTGCTCACGCAGATCCCGTTAAATATTCCCAATATTGTGGAGTCACTGGCTCATGAAACTGGAGTGGACAGTCTTGTTTTCTCTAGAGTATTGAACCTTCGCGCTTCGATTCTCGATCTATACATGTCTGACGATCTCGAAGTTGGCGGGCAATTCAATAATAGCTTTGTGGCCACTACCAATCTCAAACTTCCGAAGGGGGCTTTTTCAAGATTGAGCAAACTTGAGTCCGTGGATGAATTGTTCGATGCGGCATTTGAACAGTACTATCCGACGCTACAGAACGGCCTCGCCTCTGTCATAAAAGTGGCAATCACCCAGTTGCCCGAGGAAGACAGAAAGTTCCTGATCAATGGTTCCACCACTCTCTATACCGTGCGCAATGAAGTGAATCCGCTGAATGCATTTCAGGAGACTCAGCGCCAGCGCAATGCCGCCAAGGGACGCTACGGGATTATTCTGGGCAGTCGCAGCGCTGGTGAATTCCGTTGTTATGAGTTGTTCCCACTTAAAGGACTGTGCCGCGCACGACCGGATCTGGCTACCTTGATTCAATCGCGCGGGGTGATCGACGACACCCCGGAATTATCTTACGTCGGTGCTGAGACGGACTTTCAGGACAAACGGTTCGAGCAGCCATGGCCGCTCGACTTTGCAGCCTATCTTGACGGCAGCGAGCCCAGGTCAGACGTCAGTTCCAGAGTCGTGGTGGAAAAGCTCTGGCACTTCACTTGCCAATCGAATGATGCGCGTCCCGTGCCTTTATTCTTCTCCGTTGCACTCGATGCCTTGGCAGAAAGCGTTTTGAGCTGTCATCCAATGGCCACCCGCGAGGAACTGTACACGCTGCTGAACACCCGGACCGAGCTGCAACAGTTGCGTGACTACAACAATGCATTGGATACATCCCTCGTTAATGTTCTCGTGCCTTTCAAGAAGTGCATCGAAGACATCAACTCCGGCGATGCCGAGCGCGTCACCGAGGGCGTCGGTGGCTGTGTCCTGGATGGCCTGGCGCTACTGGGATTGATTATCGGCTTCGGCGCCTCGGTGGCCGGCATCGTTGCCAGAACGGCCTCGATGACCAGCAAGGTGCTGAAGATTGCCAAGGCCAGCGCCCATTTTGCCTTGTCACTGGTCAATCCATTGGACGGTTTGCCCACGCTGGTGTTGAAGGGTGCCCGTCTGACCAGACGCGGCGTCCTGTTGCTGACCGGTCACGCCATTGAAGCGGTGGAAACGGCCACCGGTCAATTGCGCCGACTGGCAGGTAGCGCGCAATCCTATGACTTGATCAAGGCCGCGCAAAAATCCGATCTGCTGCAAGGCACCTGGAAAGCCGTCGGTGACCTGGGTGAGTCGAAGAGCCTGATCGCCCTTGAGAGAAACAGCGACTGGCGTGCACTGAACCTCAGAACAGGTGGCCCATGGGGGCCTGCCCTGAAAAATTTCAAAGTGGCGGCAACCTCCCCTTTGCGCAAGCTATTCAACCTGATCAATCCGTTCAGCTATACCCGCACTTATGTGAGTAAAGCCATTCCACTTGCCAGAACCAAGCTCGACAACGCTATCGCGCTGCTGTCGAAGGCTCCCGACGATGACGTTCGATCGATTCTGAAGTATGTCTTCGGCAGTGATTCCGATGAGGCCCTGAATTACTTGCTCGCGAATCTGAAAGTCATGCGCAAGGATCTGGACTCGGTCACCCTGGCCAATATGTCCTTCAAGCGCGGTTCGGAAGCGGCAGCGGCATTACGTACCAATGCCTATAAACGATGGAAAACCAGTGTGCTGGCCGGCGGCACCGTCCAGGACAGCACCGAGCACTTTCTGGTGATTTACAAGGATGGCCTGGACGATCTCTACAGAATCTCCCGCTACGACGAAGCACGGATTGCCGATGCGCTGATCCATGAAATGTCCCACGGTGCGCCGCAGACCCTGGATTTCTACTATGGCTATCCAATAACTTCGGGCTCCGGAGCCGCCCCCATCGATGCGGCGGGCCTGATCGACTTTGCGAAGGACGCCAAAAGCGCCCATCCCGATAATCTCGTCAATCCGCACTTCAGCTCAGCTCAGCCAGCTTCATTTACCGAGTTCCAGGCAAGTATCAACAGTCAGCCCGATATCGTTCGCCAGCATCCGGCGCTTCGCAATGCCGACTCCTATTCGTTGGCGGTGTCCCTGCTGGATCAGAGTCGAAGCAACCCCCGCGAGCTGATGTTCAATCTGGCCTATATAAAGGGCTCACTGGAGGCAGCCGATAAAACGAAATACAAGTTCATTCAGGGAACACTGCCGATTCAACTCGCCAGACCCAAACCCTAAGAACGACAAACCGGGCACTGCCCGGTTTGTGCTTTAATGCGCGCCCTGTTTTTTTCATGTTTCAAGGAATCGCCCTCATGTCCCAGCCCGAAACCAACGTCCTGGTCATAGGCTATGTCTGGCCGGAACCTCGCTCTTCGGCGGCAAGCGGACACGTGATGCAGATTCTCGAGACGTTTCTTGAACAGGGCTGGCAGATTACCTTCGCCAGTCCAGCAGGCCCCGGTGAACACCGCGCCGATCTGACTTCAATGGGCGTCCGCGAAGTCCCTATCGAACTGAACAACAGCAGTTTCGATGTGTTTATCAGCGAACTTGCACCGGACATTGTCTTGTTCGACCAGTTCATGATGGAAGAACAGTTCGGTTGGCGCGTTGAAAAGCACTGCCCGAACGCCCTGCGCGTGCTGGAAACCTCAGACTTGCAAAGCCTGCGGCATGCGCGGCATCACCGCCTTAAGGAGCGCCTGAAAGCCGACGCTGATCAGAACGACTTCCGCCAGTTGTATGTTCCGGCGTTGCGTGAAGAGTTTGAATTGATGGCGTGTTCTGATCTGGCGAAACGGGAGATCGCATCCCTGTACCGCTGTGATTTGAATCTGATGATTTCCGAAGTCGAGATCGAGTTGCTGGTGTCTCAGTTCGGGCTGCCGCGACAATTGCTGCACTGGTGCCCGTTGATGGTCGAGATTCCAGACGCGGTCTTCCGTCCGTTTGATGAGCGCGCGCATTTCCTCAGCATCGGCAACTTCCGTCACGCTCCCAACTGGGACGCGGTGCTGTGGATGAAGACCACGGTCTGGCCGCTGATTCGCGCTCGATTGCCAGAAGCCCAATTGCATGTCTACGGTGCTTACACACCGCCCAAAGCCACGGCGCTGCACAACGCGGCCCAAGGTTTCCATGTCATGAACTGGGCGGAAGATGCGTTACAGGTGATGTCTCAGGCCCGCGTGTGTCTGGCGCCGCTACGCTTTGGTGCCGGCATCAAAGGCAAACTGGTTGACGCCATGCTGTGTGGCACGCCCAGCGTCACGACACCGATTGGCGCCGAGGGGATGCACGGCGAACAGGCCTGGCCTGGGACCATCGATGCAACCGCCGAAAGTCTCGCCAATGCGGCGGTGGCTCTTTACCAGGACGAATCTTTGTGGAAACAGGCCCAAGTCCAGGGACGCACTCTACTCAGTGATCGATATTCAAAACGGGTACATGGTCCAGCGCTGATCGAAAGACTGCTGAGCTGCCAGAAAAATCTGCAACTTTCAAGAAACACCAACTTCATCGGAAGTATGCTTCGCCATCATGCACACAAAAGCACGCAGTATATGTCGCAATGGATAGAGGCAAAAAACAAACAGAACCACTAATATACATCCGGCATTAAACAATCACTTGAATAAAAAACAAGCCAATATAAATATCCTTGCTGCCACTCGAACAACTTCAAGTGACACCTGACCAAACAAGGATTTTTATGAACAGCAACTTCTCTAAAAACAACTGGATGTCATCGACGCCCGACATAGATGTTTTGTCATTGGCCGAACTCAGTCTGCCCGGCACTCATAACGCAGGTTGTGATCGCAAGGCTTCCTATGCATTGGTTCCAGGCCCTCACCATCTCGCTTGCCAAAATGATTCCTTTTATTCACAACTGAGCAATGGGTCACGAGCTCTTGACCTGCGCCTGGCGAGCCTGGCCAAGGAGAAAGGCATTCTGAAATACCGATTCCGACACAATAATTTTCTCTCATCGCGCACTTTGTTTGACTTGTTGTTTGAAGTTAAAAACTTTCTTCACCTCAATCCAGACGAGTTCATTATTCTGGACTTCCACGAACTGGCGGACAGTGAAGGAAAATTCGACTTCAAAGGATTCAACGACTATTTGATCGAATATCTGGGGCCGCGAATCATTCCGACCTACAACACTGACCTCAGTCTTGCGCAATTAAAACGCATCAGTCCGATCCAACGTATTTTGGTCTGTGCGCCCGGGCACGATGATCTCGATAAAAATCTATTCAACAGAAAAATCGAACACCAGTGGGAAGAGAAGTCTTCCACCAGAGCAGATGATTTGAAAGGTTATATCACCCGGGTAATGAGAACGCCTCCGGGCAGTTGGGCACCCTGGTCTTTATCCGCTGCCACCTGGACTTTGCTATTGGGTCCTGTTCGCCTGCACAAGGAACTTGATGAGTGGTTTGACCCAGAGAAAAGTGACTGGGCCGAGAAGTCGAATATCATCAATGTCGACTTTATTGAAGATTCAAAAATCGTGGCTTACTGTCGGGCGGCCAACTTGAAAAAAATACGACAATAAGGGAGCGCTGCGGCGCGGCGAATCACGGCCTTGCCACGCCGCCGTCATTGCACTCTGGTCGAGTATGCCCGGAAAGAGGCATGATTGAGCGGCAATAATGAAAAAGTGCAGCCACCATGAACCGAAGCGCCCGCGTAACCGACCCCTCCTACGAACTGATGGATGACCATAACGGGTTGTCCATCATCTATCGTCAGCACGGCTTCCCCTGCCCGCTGGTGCGCTGGCATTTCCACAAGGAATACGAGCTGCACCTGATCGTCGCCAGTTCGGGCAAGGTCTTCATCGGCGATTACATCGGCAACTTCTACCCGCAGACCCTGTTTCTCACCGGCCCCAATCTGCCGCACAACTGGATCAGCCAGGTGGCCGAAGACGAAGTGGTCGAGAAACGTGACATGCTGGTCAACTTCACCGATGAGTTGTTCGAAAGCGGTCATCAGGTGTTCGCCGAACTCAAGACCCTGGCGCCGCTGCTCGAGCGTGCGCAATACGGCATCGAATTCCGCTCCCCGCAGACAATCCGTCAGGCCATGACCCTGATGCAACGTATCGCCGATTCGAACGGCATCACCCGTCTCGGGCACTTTTTCATCCTGATGGAGTTGTTGGCGGCCTGCGACGACTACCAGTTGCTGTCCGGCGCGACCACCCCGCAACTGGCCGACGAGCACAACATCGACCGCACCAACCGCGCAGTGGATTACATCTTCGCCCACTACGCCCGCGAGTTGCCGCTGGAGGTAGTCGCCGAGCACCTGGGCATGAAACCCACCTATTTCAGCCGGGTGTTCAAGCAGGCCACCGGGCGCAACTTCATCGAATTCGTCAATCGCCTGCGCATCAGCAAGTCCTGCGAACTGCTGGCAGACGGCGACAAACCGGTGACCGAGGTGTGTTTCGAGTCGGGTTTCAACAACATTTCCAATTTCAATCGGCGCTTTCAGCAGCTCAAAGGCATGACGCCTTCGCATTATCGGCGGCTGGTGGTGCAGCGCCTGACCGAGCAAAATCACAGTTGAGCGCGCAAAACCTGTACGGTTTCATGCCTGCCGCCGTTCTGAAACGCCCTTCCCTGCGTTTGCCGCACCAATCCCGAGTGCAAAAAAGTATCGATTCAAGTGCTAGGGATGATTTGTCAGCCCTGCGTCAGAAGGCTGTAATCAGTGCACATTCTTCCCCCGCTGGAAGAACACAAAAACAATAACTGTCCTTCTGCCCCCGCCGGGTGCAGAAAAGGAGTGCACGATGCAACCCACTGCAAAAGCTCTGCTGGCCCTCACCTGCATGACCCTCAGCAGCGTCAGCCTTGGCGCCCAGACCCTGACCATCGCCACCGTCAATAACAGCGACATGATCCGCATGCAAAAGCTCTCGAAAACCTTCGAGACCGAGCATCCGGACATCAAGCTCAATTGGGTGGTGCTGGAAGAAAACGTCCTGCGTCAGCGCCTGACCACCGACATCGCCACTCAGGGCGGGCAGTTCGACGTATTGACCATCGGTATGTACGAAGCTGCACTCTGGGGCGCCAAGGGTTGGCTTGAACCGATGAAGGATCTGCCGGCCAGCTACGCCCTCGACGATGTGTTCCCGTCGGTGCGCGAAGGCCTGTCAGTCAAAGGTTCGCTGTACGCCCTGCCGTTCTACGCCGAAAGCTCGATCACCTACTACCGCACCGACCTGTTCAAGGACGCCGGCCTGACCATGCCCGAGCGTCCGACCTGGGAACAGATCGCCGGCTTCGCCGAAAAACTCACCCACAAGGACAAGGAACAGTACGGCATCTGCCTGCGCGGCAAGGCCGGCTGGGGTGAAAACATCGCGTTGATCACCACCGTCGCCAACGCCTACGGCGCACGCTGGTTCGATGAGCAGTGGAAACCCGAATTCAGCGGTCCGGAGTGGAAAAACGCGCTGAACTTCTACGTCGACACCATGAAGAAGTCCGGCCCGCCGGGCGCCTCCAGCAACGGCTTCAACGAGAACCTCGCCCTGTTCAACAGCGGCAAATGCGCGATGTGGGTCGATGCCAGCGTCGCCGGTTCGTTCGTTACCGACAAGACTCAAAGCAAGGTCGCCGATCACGTCGGCTTTACCTACGCGCCGCATCAGGCCACCGACAAAGGCTCGGCGTGGCTGTACTCGTGGGCGCTGGCGATCCCTACCAGCTCCAAGGCCAAGGATGCCGCCAAGGAATTCAGCGCCTGGGCCACCTCAAAAGAGTACGGCGCACTGGTCGCCAAGACCGACGGCATCGCCAACGTCCCGCCGGGCACTCGCGCCTCGACCTACAGTGACGCTTACATGAGCGCCGCGCCGTTTGCCAAGGTCACGCTGGAATCGCTGAAAGCGGCCGACCCGAGCAAACCGACCCTCAAGCCTGTGCCGTACATCGGCATCCAGCTGGTGACCATTCCTGAATTCCAGGGTGTAGGCACCCAGGTCGGCAAGCTGTTCTCGGCGGCGCTGATCGGCCAGACCACGGTCGACCAGGCACTGACCGCCGCGCAGCAAACCACCGAACGCGAGATGAAGCGCGCGGGTTATCCGAAGTAATCCTGCGAAAGCCTCTCCTGCCTTCTGTGGGAGCGGGCTTGCTCGCGAAAGCGGTGTATCAGTGAAACATTTGTTGTCTGACACCACGCCTTCGCGAGCAAGTCGAATCATCGCACCGTCGCTCCCACATGGGATCTCCATAGGTCTGTATGACTCGGTTGTAAACGCCATGAATACTTCAACTGCCAAAGCCCACATCGACCTGTCGCAGCCCCGGCGCAAAAGCCGCGTGGCCAATCCCGGCTGGTTTCTGGTCAGCCCTTCGGTGGCCCTGTTGCTGCTGTGGATGATCGTGCCGCTGGGCATGACCGTCTATTTCTCGATGATCCGCTACAACCTGCTCGATCCGGGCACCAACGAATTCGTCGGGCTGGAAAACTTCACCTACTTCCTGACCGACTCCGGCTTCATGCCTGGCGCCACCAACACGTTGCTGCTGGTGGGCAGCGTGCTGCTGATCAGCGTAGTGTTCGGCGTGTTGATCAGTGCGCTGCTGGAGGCCAGCGAGTTCTTCGGCCGCGGCATCGTGCGGGTGATGTTGATTTCGCCGTTCTTCATCATGCCCACGGTCGGTGCGCTGATCTGGAAGAACCTGATTTTCCATCCGGTGTCCGGGATCCTCGCCTACATCTGGAAGTTGTTCGGCGCGCAACCGGTGGACTGGCTCGCCCACTACCCGCTGCTGTCGATCATCATCATTGTGTCGTGGCAATGGCTGCCCTTCGCGATCCTGATCCTGATGACCGCCATGCAGTCCCTCGACCAGGAACAGAAGGAAGCCGCCCGCCTCGACGGCGCCGGCCCGATCGCGATTTTCTGGCACCTGACTTTGCCGCACCTGGCACGGCCGATTGCGGTAGTCGTGATGATTGAAACCATCTTTCTGCTGTCAGTGTTCGCCGAAATCTTCACCACCACCAACGGCGGCCCCGGCTACGCGTCGACCAACCTCGCCTACCTGATCTACAACCAGGCGCTGGTGCAGTTCGACGTCGGCATGGCCTCGGCCGGCGGCCTGATCGCCGTGGTCATCGCCAACATCGCCGCGATCATTCTGGTGCGGATGATCGGCAAAAACCTGACTGACAAAGCCTGAGGCCTGCCATGACTCTTCAACAATCCCGCCGGCTGCAAAGCCTGCTGCTCGGCACGCTGGCCTGGGCCATCGCGATCATCATTTTCTTCCCGATCTTCTGGATGGTGCTGACCAGTTTCAAGACCGAAATCGACGCTTTCGCCACGCCGCCGCAGTTCATCTTCACGCCGACGCTGGAGAACTACCTGCACATCAACGAGCGCAGCGACTACTTCAGTTTCGCCTGGAACTCGGTGGTGATTTCCTTCAGCGCCACCGCCCTGTGCCTGTTGATCGCGGTGCCGGCGGCCTACTCGATGGCGTTCTACGAAACCCAGCGCACCAAGGGCACGCTGCTGTGGATGCTCTCCACCAAGATGCTGCCGCCGGTGGGCGTGCTGATGCCGATCTACCTGCTGGCCAAGAGTTTCGGCCTGCTCGACACGCGCATCGCGCTGATCGTGATCTACACGCTGATCAACCTGCCGATCGTGGTGTGGATGGTTTACACCTACTTCAAGGACATCCCCAAAGACATCCTCGAAGCCGCCCGCCTCGACGGTGCCACCCTGGCTCAGGAAATGCTCCGCGTGCTGCTGCCGATCGCCAAGGGCGGCCTCGCGTCGACCGTGCTGCTGTCGCTGATCCTGTGCTGGAACGAGGCGTTCTGGTCGCTGAACCTGACCTCGTCCAAAGCCGCGCCGCTGACCGCGTTGATCGCTTCCTACTCAAGCCCCGAAGGCTTGTTCTGGGCCAAGTTGTCGGCCGTCTCGACGCTGGCCTGCGCGCCGATCCTGATCTTCGGCTGGATCAGCCAGAAACAACTGGTGCGCGGCCTGTCGTTCGGTGCCGTGAAATAAGAATTCGCATGAGGAGCGCCACAATGGCCAACCTGAAAATCAAGAATCTGCAAAAAGGCTTCGAAGGTTTTTCCATCATCAAGGGCATCGACCTTGAGGTGAACGACAAGGAATTCGTGGTGTTCGTCGGCCCGTCGGGCTGCGGCAAATCCACCCTGCTGCGCCTGATCGCCGGCCTTGAAGAAGTCAGTGGCGGCACCATCGAACTGGATGGGCGCGACATCACCGAAGTCAGCCCGGCCAAGCGCGATCTGGCGATGGTGTTTCAGACCTATGCGCTGTACCCGCACATGACCGTGAAAAAGAACATGTCGTTCGCCCTCGACCTGGCCGGCGTACCGAAAGCCGAAGTCGAGAAGAAAGTCGGAGAAGCGGCGCGCATTCTGGAACTGGGCCCGATGCTGGAACGCAAGCCGAAACAACTGTCCGGCGGCCAGCGTCAGCGCGTGGCCATCGGCCGGGCGATCGTGCGCAACCCGAAAATCTTCCTGTTCGACGAGCCGCTGTCCAACCTCGACGCCGCCCTGCGGGTGCAGATGCGCCTGGAACTGCTGCGCCTGCACAAGGACCTCAAAGCCACGATGATCTACGTGACCCACGATCAGGTCGAAGCCATGACCATGGCCGACAAGGTCGTGGTGCTCAATGGCGGCAAAATCGAACAGGTCGGCTCGCCGCTGGAGCTGTATCACAACCCCGCCAACCTGTTCGTCGCCGGTTTCCTCGGCACACCGAAAATGGGCTTTCTCAAAGGCCAGATAGCGCGTATCGACGGCGCGAGCTGCGAAGTGTCGCTGGACGCCGGCACCCGCATCACCCTGCCGTTCAACGCGGCGAACCTGAGTGTCGGCAGCCCCGTGACCCTGGGCATCCGCCCGGAACATCTGGAGCTGGCACAAGCGGGCGACTGCACCCTGCAAGTCATCGCCGACGTCAGCGAGCGGCTGGGCAGCGACACCTTCTGCCACGTCAAGACCAACGCCGGCGAAGCCCTGACCATGCGTGTGCGCGGTGATCTGGCGAGCCGTTACGGCGAACAACTGAACCTGCACCTGGACGCTTCCCACTGCCATCTGTTCGATGCCGACGGCGTGGCGCTGACCCGCCCGTTGCGCGCGGCCGCCTGATTTCGAGACTGACCCGATGAAACTGAACAAGCAAAACCTCAACCGCCTGGCCGCCGAAGTGAAACTGCCGGCCTACAGCCTCAGCGACACCCGCCAAGGCATCGCCCACATTGGCGTCGGCGGTTTCCATCGCGCGCATCAGGCGTATTACACCGACGCGCTGATGAACACCGGCGAAGCGCTGGACTGGGCGATCTGCGGCGTCGGCCTGCGCGCCGAAGACCGCCGCGCCCGCGATGACCTCAAGGAACAGGACTACCTGTTCACCCTGTTCGAACTGGGCGACAGCGACGACACCGAAGTCCGGGTCATCGGCGCGATCCGCGACATGCTGCTGGCCGAGGACAGCGCCCAGGCGCTGATCGACAAACTCGCCGATCCGCAGATCCGCATCGTCTCGCTGACCATCACCGAGGGCGGTTACTGCATCGACGACAGCAACGGCGAATTCATGGCGCACCTGCCGCAGATTCAGCACGATCTGACGAACCCGCAACAGCCGAAAACCGTGTTCGGTTTCCTCTGTGCGGCGCTCGCCAGACGCCGTGCGGCGGGCATTCCGGCATTCACCGTGATGTCCTGCGATAACCTGCCGCACAACGGCGCGGTGACCCGCAAGGCGCTGCTGGCCTTCGCCGCGCTGCTCGATCCGGACCTGCGTGGCTGGATCGACGCCAACGTCAGTTTCCCCAATGCCATGGTCGACCGCATCACGCCGATGACCAGCACCGCGCATCGCCTGCAACTGGCGGACAAACACGCCGTCGACGACGCCTGTCCGGTGGTCTGCGAACCCTTCGTGCAATGGGTGCTGGAGGACAAGTTCGTCAACGGCCGCCCGGCGTGGGAAAAGGTCGGCGTGCAGTTCACCGACGATGTTTCCCCCTACGAAGAGATGAAGATCAAACTGCTCAACGGTAGCCATCTGGCGCTGACTTACCTGGGTTTTTTGAAGGGCTACCGCTTCGTTCACGAAACCATGAACGACCCGTTGTTCGTGCGCTACATGCGCGCCTACATGGACCTGGACGTAACCCCGCAACTGGCGCCGGTGCCGGGCATCGACCTGACCGAGTACAAGGACACGCTGGTGGCGCGGTTTTCCAATCAGGCGATTGCCGATCAGTTGGAGCGGGTTTGCTCGGATGGTTCGTCGAAGTTTCCCAAGTTCACCATTCCGACGATCAATCGGTTGATTGCCGATGGACGCGAGACCAAACGCGCGGCTTTGGTGGTGGCGGCTTGGGCACTTTACTTGAAGGGCGTGGACGAGAATGGCGACACTTACTCGATTCCGGATCCTCGGGCGGCGTTCTGTCAGGGGTTGGTGGCGGAGGATGCTTTGATCACTGAGCGGTTGTTGGGGGTTGAAGAAATCTTCGGTACGGCGATACCGCGTTCGAAGGAGTTTGTGGCAGCGTTTGAGTGGTGCCTGAACAGCTTGCGAGAAGAAGGCGTGACGCGGACTTTGGAACGGGTTCTAGCCTGAAAAGCCCCTCACCCTAGCCCTCTCCCGGAGGGAGAGGGAGCCGACCGAGGTGTTTATCCGAGGTACATCGACCTGAAAGTCCGGAGCCGAACTCAGGAATTGAAACCTACACAAATCTGCTCCCTTTCCCCCTCTCCCCTTTGGGGCGGTCCGACGTTTCGGGAGGGTTGGGGTGAGGGGTGGCTTTAGAAGTCGCCAAAAAACCAACAGGTTCACACCATGCACAAACAACAACTATTCCTCGGCATCGACTGCGGCACCCAAGGCACCAAAGCGATCATCCTCGACGCTGTCAGCGGTCAGGTTCTCGGCCAGGGCGCCGCCGCGCACACGATGATCAGCGGCGCCAACGGCCGTCGCGAGCAAGACACCGCGCAATGGCTGGAAGCCTTCGCCCTCGCCACCCGTCGCGCTTTGTTGGCGGCAAATGTCGACGGTCAGTCAATCCAGGGCATCGGCGTTTCCGGCCAGCAACACGGCCTGGTGTTGCTCGACGATCAAGGCCAGGTCCTGCGCCCGGCCAAGCTCTGGTGCGACACCGAAACCACGCCTGAAAACGATCGCCTGCTGAATCATCTGGGCGGTGAACAAGGTTCGCTGGAACGCCTCGGCGTGGTCATCGCGCCGGGTTACACCGTCTCCAAATTGTTGTGGACCAAGGAGCAACATCCGGATGTGTTCTCCCACATCGCACGGATCCTGCTGCCCCATGACTACCTGAATTTCTGGCTCACCGGCCGTGCGTGCAGCGAATACGGCGATGCATCCGGCACCGGTTACTTCAACGTGCGCACCCGCCAATGGGATTTGCAGCTGCTGCGCGACATCGACGCCAGCGGTCGTCTGCAAGCCGCGCTGCCGGAACTGATCGACGCCCATCAAGCGGTCGACACGATCCTTCCCGCCATTGCCGAACAGCTGGGCATCAACCCCAACGCGGTGGTGTCCAGCGGTGGCGGCGACAACATGATGGGCGCTATCGGCACCGGCAATATTCAGCCGGGGGCGATCACCATGAGCCTCGGTTCTTCCGGCACGGTGTACGCCTACGCCGAGGCACCGAAGGTCAGCCCGGATGCGTCGGTCGCAACCTTCTGTTCCTCGAGCGGCGGCTGGCTGCCATTGATCTGCACCATGAACCTGACCAACGCCACCGGTGCGATCCGCGAACTGTTCAACCTCGATCTCGACGCGTTCAATGCCTTGGTGGCCCAGGCTCCGATCGGCGCCGAGGGCGTGAGCATGTTGCCCTTCCTCAACGGCGAACGCGTGCCGCCCCTGCCCCACGTCACCGGCAGCCTGCATGGCCTGACCATCGATAACCTGACCCAGGCCAATCTGTGCCGCGCCGCTGTCGAAGGCACCACCTTCGGCCTGCGTTATGGACTGGATCTGTTGCGCCAGAATGGTTTACAAAGCCGCAGCATTTGCCTGATCGGCGGCGGCTCGAAAAGCGCGGTGTGGCGGCAGATCGTCGCCGACATCATGAACACCCCGGTGATCTGCACCGAGCAGAGCGAAGCCGCAGCCCTCGGCGCGGCGATTCAGGCGGCGTGGTGCAAATCGTGGTCGAACGGCCACGAGGACACTCTGGCCGATCTGTGCCAGCGCTGCGTGAAGCTCGACCTGAACAGTGAAACCCTGCCGGTTGCCGCGAATGTCGCGGCCTTCCAGCAGGCCTATGAACGCTATCGACTGCATGTCGCAACCTTATAAAGAGCAAACAACTATGTACCTGGTGTGTGGCGAAGCACTGTTCGATTTCTTCAGCGAAGACGATGCCGGCGGACAGGCATCGAAAGTCAATTTCAAGGCGATTGCCGGTGGCTCGCCGTTCAACGTGGCGGTGGGTTTGCGCCGTTTGGGTGTGGATTCGGCGCTGTTTGGCGGGCTGTCCACCGATTACCTCGGCCGGCGTTTGCAGCAAGTGTTGCAGGATGAAGGCGTACGCCCGGACTATCTGGTGGATTTCGCCGCGCCAACCACGCTGGCGATGGTCGCGGTGGGCGCCAATGGCTCGCCGCACTACAGCTTCCGTGGCGAAGGTTGCGCTGACCGCCAGTTGAGCCTGGCGCACCTGCCAACGTTGGGGCCTGAAGTGCGCGGCTTGCACTTCGGTTCCTTCTCGCTGGTGGTGCAACCGATTGCCGATACCTTGCTTGCGCTGGTGAAACGCGAAAGCAGTAAACGCCTGATCAGCCTCGACCCGAACGTGCGCCTCAACCCCGAGCCGAACATCGACCTGTGGCGCGAGCGGATCGCCACGCTGGTGCCGTTGGTGGACCTGATCAAAGTCAGCGACGAGGATTTGAACCTGCTGTACCCCGAGCAGGATCCACAGCGGGTCATCGAAGGTTGGCTGCAGCATCGCTGCCAAGTGGTGTTTCTGACCCGTGGCGGTGAAGGTGCAACAGTCTTCAGCCGCGCTCACGGCTCATGGTCGGTGCCGGCCTCTTCGGTGAAGATCGCTGACACCGTCGGTGCCGGCGATACCTTCCAGGCCGCTTTGATCACCTGGCTGACCGAACATGAACTGGACTCGGTGGAAGGTGTTCAGCACCTTAACCGCGAGCAGATCGACGGCATGCTCAGGTTTGCCGTACAGGCCGCCGCCCTTACATGCAGTAAAACAGGTCCGGATTTGCCTTATCGCCACCAGTTGACCTGACCGCGTAGACTGGCGCCCTTTTTTGCACGACGGGATGACGGCTTTTGAATTCGCGGCACACGGTTGGACTGTTGGTATTGGCGGCAATGTTGACCGGTTGCGGGACATCGCCGCCGCGTTCGCCGGAAAACCTCTGCGAGATTTTCCGCGAAAAAAGTGATTGGTACGACGCGGCGCAAGTCACGCAAAAGCGCTGGGGCGTACCGATCCAGGTGCCGTTCGCGATCATGTATCAGGAGTCCGGCTACCGCTACGACGCCAAGACGCCGCGCAAATACTTGCTTTGGGTGATTCCATGGGGCCGGGTTTCGACGGCTTCCGGCTATGCCCAGGCCAAGGATGAAGTCTGGTCCGACTACCAGAAAAGCACCGGCCGATATGGCGCCGATCGCGAAGACTTCGACGACGCCATCGACTTCGTCGGCTGGTACATGGACAAAACCACCTCGATCAACGGCGTGTACAAGTACGACGCCTACAATCAGTACCTCAACTACCACGAAGGCTGGGGCGGTTTTCGCCAGAAGACCTATGCCAGCAAGGCGTGGCTGATGCCGGTGGCGCGCAAGGTGCAGAACCGCTCGGACATGTACGGCCAGCAATACGCGGCGTGCAAGGATGATTTGAATCGCGGATTCTGGAGCCGGTTCTGGCATTGGCTCTGACCTTCGGTGCCCTTTAGGACGCCATCGCGGGCAAGCCCGCTCCCACAGGGATTTAGGGTGACCACAATTAAGTGAGCACCCGGGAAACCTGTGGGAGCGGGCTTGCCCGCGAAGGCGTCAGTTCAGACACCACTGGCCCAAGGGTTACAACACCGAAAAGTTGTAACTCACAATCAACCGGGTCTCATCCACATCCCGAGCAAACTTCTCGTAGTTGGCGCGATAAGTCGCATTACGCAAACGCAGGCTGACATCCTTGAACGTCCCGGTCTGAATCACGTATTTCAACTCGCTGTCGCGCTCCCACTCTTTGCCTTCCTGATCGCTGCCCGGGACCTTGATGTGATCGCCGTTCACGTAACGGGTCAGGAAGCTCAAGCCGTTGATGCCGATCGCCTTGAAGTCATAGTCGTAACGCAGCTGCCAGGAGCGTTCCTGAGCGGCGGCGAAGTCGTTGACCTGCACGTAGTTCACCAGATACGGGTTGCTGCCATCCAGATACGGCATCGAGTTGTCACCGTTCATACGTTGCCAACCGGCGCTGAAGGTGTGGCCGCTGATGCCGTAGGACAGCATGCCGCTCAGCGCCCGGTTATCGATGGAACCGGCTTTGGCATCGCCGCTGTCGGCGCTTTTCAGCAAACGCAGATCAGCTTTCAGCACGCCGTCACCCAGCGGCTGATTCGCCAGCAGCCCCACGAAATGCTGGCGATAGATGTCTTCCAGCTCGGCGTAGTGGTACTGCGCAGTCAGGCGATCGTTGATCTTGTAGTCGAAGCCGTACATGTCGAAATGATCGGCGGTGGTGTTGCAGGCATAACGCTTGTTCTTGCAATGCACGCGGATGTCTTGCGAATCGGTCGAATCCCGGGCGGTGTACTTGTCCAGCCGCGCGGCCATGAAGGTCAGGTCCTTCACCTCTTTGGAGGTCAGCATCGCACCGTTGAACATGGTTGGCAGCAGGCGACCGTCGTTGTATTTGAGCAGTGGCAGATCCGGCAGCAGTGCGCCGTATTTCAGCACCGTATCCGAGACTTTGACCTTGGCGGTCAGGCCCATTTTTGCGTACTGACCTTTTGAACCGCGCGGGTTATCGCCGCTGGACGGCAACAGGCCGCTGTTGCTGCGGTCTGGACTGGAATCGAGCTGGAAACCCGCCATGCCCAGCGCATCGATACCAAAACCGACGGTGCCTTCGGTGTAGCCCGATTGCAGATTGAGAATAAAGCCCTGCGCCGACTCTTCGCGCTTGGACGCGCCCTGATCACTGGAGGTGTGCCCGTCACGGAAATCGCGGTTGAAGTACACCGTGCGCGATTCGATCTTCGCCGTGGTGTCTTCGAAAAAACCGCTGGCCTGGACTTGCGCGGTAAAACCGGCGCACAGCACAAAGGCTCCGAAGCCAAGCGACTGGCGCGGGGTGATGAGGGGAAATGGGGGACGCATTGAAAACTCCAACAGAACAACGATTGCGCAAAGGCGCAAACAACCAGAAATAGCTCCCGTCCCGGACCAGTGAAGAACCGGGAGGCAGTGAACACGCGGGGGTGAACGGCAATGATGGCAGATGGCTTTGACGTGCTACAGGCGACTTTAGTCTGAAACTGACTGGTTGTTCCGCTGACATCCGTGCGCAGGATTTTCCGATTGTGCGAAATGCGTGAATCCCGCTACATTTGTTTCTTGCTTATTCAAGGATGGAATTCAAAGCATGCTGGACGCCAATGCCACTCACATCAGGTTTGCCATTGATGGCGCTTCCGCCGACCTGCAAGTCCTCAGCTTCACCGGTCGCGAAGCCCTCAACGAGCCGTTCCGTTTCGACCTCGAACTGGTCAGCGCCCGTCCCGACCTCAACCTTGAAGAACTCCTGCACAAGCCTGGCTGCCTGACCTTCGGCGTTACTGGCGAGGGCAAGATTCACGGTCTGGTGTATCGCATCGAGCAAGGCGATTCCGGCAAGACCCTGACCCGTTACAGCCTCAGCCTGGTGCCGCAACTGGCCTACCTGCGGCACAACCATGACCAGCAGATCTTCCAGCAACTGACGGTGCCGAAGATCATCGCCCGCGTTCTGGAAGATCGAGGCATCCTGGCCAACGCCTACAGCTTCCAGCTCGGCGCCGAATACCCGGAACGCGACTACTGCGTGCAGTACGACGAATCCGACCTGCATTTCATCCAGCGCTTGTGCGAAGAGGAAGGCATTCACTTTCACTTCCAGCACAGCAGCAGCGGCCACAAACTGGTGTTCGGCGACGACCAGACCGTGTTCCGCAAACTGAAACCGGTCAACTACCAGCAAGACTCCGGCATGACCGCCGACAAACCGGTGATCAAGCGTTTCAACCTGCGCCTGGAAACCCGTACCAGCCGCGTCAGCCGCCGCGATTACGATTTCGAAAAGCCGAAGATCCTGCCCGAAAGTGCCGTCAAGTCCGCGTTCATGCCGGACCTGGAAGACTACGACTACCCGGGCCGCTTCACCACGCGTGAGCGCGGCAAGTTCCTCTCGACCCGGGCGCTGGAACGCCATCGCAGCGACTACAAACTCGCCGAAGGCAAAGGGGACGAACCGACCCTGACCAGCGGCCACTTCATGACCCTGGCCGAACACCCGCGCGCCGAGTGGAACGATTTGTGGCTGCTGCTGGAAGTCTTCCACGAAGGCAAACAGCCGCAAGTGCTGGGCGAAAACGTCACCAGCGACGTCACCGACAACAAGAGCGATTTCCACCAGGGCTACCGCAACAGCTTCGTGGCCACCCCATGGGACGCCCACTACCGCCCTGCCCTCGAACACCCGAAACCGAAAGTCCTCGGCAGCCAGACCGCCATTGTCACCGGCCCCGCTGGCGAAGAAATTCACTGCGACCAGTACGGCCGCGTGAAAGTGCAATTCCACTGGGACCGCGACGGCCAGGCCGACGACAAGACCACCTGCTGGCTGCGCGTCGCCAGCGGCTGGGCCGGCGCTGCCTACGGCGGCATCGCGATCCCGCGCATCGGCATGGAAGTACTGGTGACCTTCCTCGAAGGCGACCCCGACCAACCGCTGGTGACCGGTTGCCTGTACCACAAGGAAAACGTCGTCCCTTACGACTTGCCGGCGAACAAGACCCGCAGCACCTTCAAGACCCTGAGTTCACCGGGTGGCAAGGGCTACAACGAATTTCGCATCGAAGACAAGAAAGGCGCGGAACAGATCTATATCCACGCCCAGCGCGACTGGGACGAGAACATCGAGCACGACCAGAAGATTCGGGTTGGCAACGAGCGGCATGACACCGTTGAAGCCAATGTTTTAAGTGAATTCAAAGTCGAGGAACACCGCATCACCCACCTGGACCGCAAGAGCGAAATGCGCGCCAACGATCACCTGACCGTGGGCGTGACACAGCATGTGAAGGTCGGCACCGGTCAGTTCGTAGAAGCGGGCACGGAGATTCACTACCACGCTGGTGAAAAAGTCGTGATCGAGGGTGGCATGGAACTCACGGCCAAGGCTGGCGGCAGTTTCGTCAAGGTCGACGCGGGTGGTGTGACCATCAGTGGTGCCGAGGTGAAGGCCAATACCGGCGGTGCGCCGGGTGTGGGTTCCGGAGTTGCGATTCTGGCGCCATTGATTCCTTTACCGGCCTCCAGCGATAAAAGCGGAAACCTGCTCGCCCGCAAGGAAGTATTGGAAGCCATCGAATACGACATGGATTTCATCATCACGGATCAGAACAGCGGTCTGCCCTTGCGCAACTTTCCCTATGTGATCAAAACCACTTCGGGTCAGAACCTCGTCGGGCGAACGGATGAGCATGGCAAGACGCGCAAGATCAGCAGCCTCGAAGCCGAGACCGCGACAATCGAAGTCTACGATGACGTACCTCCCCTCAATCCACATTGGGATGCCTGACGTGGCAAAGAACCAACCGCTGGCCACCAGCAAAGCCGTGCTGACGCCCACGACCGTGCAAAAGTCTGCTGCGCTGCCGGTGGACGACAGTGCACGCCTGAAAGAGATCCGGGCACTGGTCGCCAAGAACAATCAATCGTCGATCGATGACGACACCATCATTTGCCAGATTTACATGGAGTCTCGTTTTGATGCCAAAGCCGAATCAAGCGAAAGCACGGCGCGGGGACTGATGCAGTTATTGAAGGGGGCTGTTCGGGAGTTGTACAGAATAGAAGATCTGAGCAAGCCCAGAGCAGAGCGTTCGCCGGAAACAAAACTGTATCTTGAGGCCGACAAATTCCATGACAGCCCCGGTTTTCTGGATGAAGCCACCAACATTCGTGCTGGCACCCGATATCTGGAATTGCTGATTCAACGCCAGAAAAAAAACGGCGCAGCCGATCCGATTGCTGAAGCGTACAAAAAGTATCGCGGCAGGACTGACGGCCGGTACTACACCAAAATCAAGGCCTGTGCAGACAAGCTGCGTGCAGCGCCCAATTCAATGCAGGTATTGAGAGATATGGCCAAGTGAAGGGTCTTCTTACAGGCTTGATTATCGGACTGGTGAGTCTGCAGGTGTCGGCTGCCGAGCTCAAATTTTCCACCGTAACCCGCTGCGATCTCTCCAGTGCTGAAAGTGCGGTTTCGCTACTCAGTGGCCATCCCATTCTCGACTCGCATGTTTACAAGATCCGCCAGTCACAGAAAACGAACTATCTGTACGAAGACTCGGACGCTTCCAGAGGCAGCAACGTTCATTGGCAATGCGTCAATCTGACAAAAGATGTGAACGCACTCCTGATTTCGGGAGAGTTCACCTCGAACTACCTGCAAGGTGCGCTGTTTTACTTCGATGGAGACAGCGCGCAGGTAGAACGCCTGAACTTTGCCGAGAGAAATCGGCCCGGCTGGATCCTGCTGACTCAGCAAGGGCCTCAGGTCATTTTCGAGAACAAGGGGAACGAAAGCTCTCACAAGTTCTTGAGCTACGGTAGAAATGACGCTTTTCTGGAAATCGACGAGCTTCCGGTGCCCGACCCTGCCAAGGGAGAAACGCTGACAGAACTTGAGCCCTGATGCTTCGGTACAAGTCGGGCTGTCTGGACTCATCCGATGGGTGAGTCGACTCTGACGGCCCCGATTTCACTGAGTCAAATGCCCGCTCTAAGGGAATACCCTACGCCCCTGAAGGGCATTTGCGGGTTGTACGAGCCCGGCTAATCCTGCACCATCCGTCCCTTGCTTATTCAATGGACGGAAATAAAGGCATGCTGGACGCCAACGCTACCCACATTACCCTCACGCTCGAAGGCGCTTCGGCCGACCTGCAAGTCCTCAGCTTCACCGGTCGCGAAGCCCTCAACGAGCCGTTCCGTTTCGACCTCGAACTGGTCAGTGCCCGTCCCGACCTCAACCTTGAAGAACTCCTGCACAAGCCTGGCTGCCTGACCTTCGGCGCCACTGGCGAGGGCAAGATTCATGGTCTGGTGTATCGCATCGAGCAAGGCGATTCCGGCAAGACCCTGACCCGTTACAGCCTGAGCCTGGTGCCGCAACTGGCCTACCTGCGGCACAACCATGACCAGCAGATCTTCCAGCAACTGACGGTGCCGAAAATCATCGCCCGCGTTCTGGAAGATCGCGGCATCCTGGCCAACGCCTACAGCTTCCAGCTTGGCGCGGAATACCCTGAACGCGACTACTGCGTGCAGTACGACGAATCCGACCTGCATTTCATCCAGCGCTTGTGCGAAGAGGAAGGCATTCACTTCCACTTCCAGCACAGCAGCAGCGGCCACAAACTGGTGTTCGGCGACGACCAGACCGTGTTCCGCAAACTGAAACCGGTCAACTACCAGCAAGACTCCGGCATGACCGCCGACAAACCGGTGATCAAGCGTTTCAACCTGCGCCTGGAAACCCGTACCAGCCGCGTCAGCCGCCGCGATTACGATTTCGAGAAACCGAAGATCCTGCCCGAAAGTGCCGTCAAGTCCGCGTTCATGCCGGACTTGGAAGACTACGACTACCCCGGCCGCTTCACCACGCGCGAGCGCGGCAAGTTCCTCTCGACCCGCGCGCTGGAACGCCATCGCAGCGACTACAAACTCGCCGAAGGCAAAGGTGACGAACCGACCCTGACCAGCGGCCACTTCATGACCCTCGCCGAACACCCGCGCGCCGAATGGAACGATTTGTGGCTGTTGCTGGAAGTCTTTCACGAAGGCAAACAGCCGCAAGTGCTGGGCGAAAACGTCACCAGCGACGTCACCGACAACAAGAGCGATTTCCACCAGGGCTACCGCAACAGCTTCGTGGCCACCCCGTGGGACGCCCACTACCGCCCTGCCCTCGAACACCCGAAACCGAAAGTCCTCGGCAGCCAGACCGCCATCGTCACCGGCCCCGCTGGCGAAGAAATTCACTGCGACCAGTACGGCCGCGTGAAAGTGCAATTCCACTGGGACCGCGACGGCCAGGCCGACGACAAGACCACCTGCTGGCTGCGCGTCGCCAGCGGCTGGGCCGGCGCAGCGTACGGCGGCATCGCCATCCCACGCATCGGCATGGAAGTGCTGGTGACCTTCCTCGAAGGCGACCCCGACCAGCCGCTGGTGACCGGCTGCCTGTACCACAAGGAAAACGTCGTCCCTTACGACCTGCCGGCGAACAAGACCCGCAGCACCTTCAAGACCCTGAGTTCACCGGGCGGCAAGGGCTACAACGAATTCCGCATCGAAGACAAGAAAGGCGCGGAACAGATCTACATCCACGCCCAGCGCGACTGGGACGAGAACATTGAGCACGACCAGAAGATTCGGGTTGGCAACGAACGGCATGACACGGTCGAGGCCAATGTTTTAAGTGAATTCAAAGTCGAGGAACACCGCATCACCCATCTGGATCGCAAGAGCGAAATGCGCGCCAACGATCACCTGACCGTGGGCGTGACACAGCATGTGAAGGTCGGCACCGGGCAGTTCGTGGAAGCGGGCACGGAGATTCACTACCACGCTGGTGAAAAAGTCGTGATCGAAGGCGGGATGGAACTGACGGCGAAGGCTGGCGGCAGTTTCATCAAGGTCGATGCGGGTGGCGTGACCATCAGCGGTGCGGAGGTGAAGGCCAACACCGGCGGAGCGCCGGGGGTGGGTTCCGGTATTCAGATCCTCGTGCCTTTCATTCCTGGCCTGGCAGCCCTCGACAATGCCGGACGCTTGATGCAAACCCGGCTGAATCAAAAGATCGAGGCTGAATCGCTGGTCGTAGTGCCAAAGCTGAAGGCGCCGAAAGGCATCTGCGTTGAGTGCCTGAAGAAAGCCATGCGGGAAAAACTGGCCCTGCAATCGGGAGCCAATTGATGACGAAGGACGACGCAGCGAAAGCCTGGGCAGAGGCGCATAAAAACGCACAGTCGAGATTCGCAATCGTTGAAGCGGGCCTGCTCTCCGAGCCGGCTCGACAGCAATTCCTCAAATCCGATCCGTCACGCCGCCCCTTGATGCTTCAACCTGAGTTCGCCGAATTGCGCAACTACGGCCCATGGCTCGTGGACGTCAGCGACATGGAATTCGAGGCCTTTCTCGCCCACGAATACTTCACCGGCTGCACCGCCATGGCCAGCTGGATCCGCACCGACTGCCCCGGCGACAAACTCGCGGCGCACCTGAGCGATGCCTTGCTGGCAAAAAATGAAGCCGGCGAAGTCCTGATGATCCGCAGCTACGCCCCTGAAGTACTGCCGATGCTCCACGCCCGCGACGATCTGTCCTGGCATGCCTGGCTTTTCGGCCCGTTGCAGGAGTGGTGGGTGCCAGCGGCGGATGATGAGTGGCAATGCTTCAAAGGGCTTAACCTGGAAAAGCCGGGCAAGTATCAGCCGATTTTCCTGGACGCAAAGTTATGGAAGGACATGGAGGTCGATCCCCTGCCCTACAACCTGACCACCGAACTGGAGAAAGACGCGCCAGAGGTATTCACCAGTAGCTGCCATGGCGACCGGTTGAACCAGGTCAAGCAGGCGCTGGACGCAGGTCGCGCAGAAGGCTTGTCGGACCCGGAAGACGTCAGCCTGTTTGCCAGCCTGCAATTGATGGATCCCGAGTTTCCGGCGAATTGGCCGATGTGGAACACAGCCAAAGAGCGGGCTGTTGGGGAGAAGTTGCCGCTTGGGGTTGTGATGAGGGAGTTGTCGGAGTGAGTCGACAAATTAATAACCACAAAGGGAAATATCGAAGTTCAGCAATCGGCATCCTGACTCTTTCCTTCCTTGTTCTGGCCTTGTTCGTTTACAACAGCACCCGAACGCCAGGTGCGGCGTTGACGTCCCATAACTACATGAACAGGCCCGTCGGCAGCTACTGGGTCAATGATCACTGGGGCGGAAATGGCGGTGTGACTTGTTGCTGGGACCTGTCCGGTGACCAGGCAAAAATAGTCTGGATCCTGAGCCTGTCAAAATCTCAGGAGGAACAGGGCATGACGATAGAGCGGCACGAAGCGTTATTGCCCATGCCCGAGCGAAAAGCAGGAGACGATACATTGCACGTCTACTTTCTCCCTGAAAACAGCATCGAACTTGTTTGGTCCTCAACAACACTGGACACAAAACACGCACCGAACGAAGCAGCCTCTTCTCAAGTAAAAGACGAAAAAGGAAGTTCCTCAAAGCGACTTCCGACTGAGCAATATCCAACATCAGGAAGGAATCTAGCAGTATGACTGTGGCTATGAACATGAAGCGGCAAAAAATCTGGCGTCGCCGCAACCTGGTCATTGGGGTGCTTGTTTTACTGCTGCCTTTCCTGGGTTCGTACCTTTACAACCAGTTTCGTACGCCTGGGGCGATGTTGACATCTGCAAACTATATGGATCGCCCGATATTTAGTTTCTGGGCGAATGACTTTTGGGGTGGAAACTTGATGGCAATGGGAGGCGGCGGGATTATGTGCTGCACCCGATTTGAAGGAAAAACCATTAAAATAAAATGGATTCTGGACATGACCCGTCAGCAGCAATTGAGTGGAGCGGTAGAAGAGCATCACGAAATTGAACTTCCACTGCCCGAGCGTGGGCCAACTGATCAATATCTTCACGTTCAATTCGAACCGGGCAACAAGGTTAGGCTGGGATGGAGTCCCGACCTCACAAGACCTTTCCCATCTCCCTTTGCCAAGCAAAAATCTATTGAACAAGGACGTATCCCATGAGCACACCTCAGCATCTAGATCGTGCAGAAGCTATCAGCACAAAAACGAACTCTTGCACCTCTGCTGAGAAAAATCCTGTTCTGCCTTGTGAGGCGACGCTGCGAGTTGGATTCTTCTTCGATGGTTTTGGCCGAAACATGAAGAGCGACTTGCAAGAGGACCGACTCAGTAATGTTGCCAGACTTTTCATGGCGTACCCGGATGCTGACCTATCCGATGCATCAGATTCATTTGCGGGAAATAAACGATTTTACTTGTCGGGTTTGGCCACTGAGTTTGATAAAACACTCGGAGGTGGAGAGACCGTAAGCGGCGCAGGCATTGATGGCGCCGCAAGCAGGGCGAAAGACAGCATAGTAAAGTCTCCTGAAGACACTATTTCGAATAGCCCACTTGATTCCGCAAAGGACGTCATTACCGGTAAAAAATGGTGGGAAAGCATCTATAACAATATAAAGCCTGGAAACATTATTACCTCAGCAATCAAAGCAGCAGCGCCAGCATCTCTGGACATGTTTGACTTTACTCGTGACAACGAACTGATAACGAACTTTTTCAAAACAGGTGTAGATACGCGATTGGAGGCGGCGGTTAGCGCCTTGGAGAAGGCTTTAGAAGACGCTAACAAGAACAGCAAAGCTCCGGTTAAAAAAATATCCGTGTCAATATTTGGCTTCGATTTCGGCGCAAGCCTTGCAAGAGCATTTGCTCATAAAATCTTTGAAGAGTGCGACCCGGCCACCACCATATTTAAGAAAACAAATCTTGAAATTACGTTCATGGGCCTTTTTGATGCGGTAGATCGTAGTGGCGAGGATTCAATTATTTTTGAATATCTGCTGCCTTTCGAGAACAAAGTCGATGACGGTGAATGCCTTCCTGGTCCTGTAAAAAACGCATTGCATTTAATTGCAGCACATGAGTGCCAGGAATCTCGCCGATCTCGATTGATTGGTACCGGTCCATCGACACCTCGCTGGGAAGAGCGCCTCGTACCTGGAACCAGCTACGACGTAGGAGGAGGCTTGGCTAAAACTGATGCTCCTCATAGTCGTGAACTCCACATGGTCAGTCTGCATGAAATGTATAACGCTGCTTATCGTGCAGGCGTTCCGCTTTACCCCATGCAAACACTTCCTGACAAAGCGGTCTTGGTATCGAAATACTTCCAATTGAATGACCACATCAACGGTGCAAGCGCCATTGAAGTTAGTAAAAAATACCTAAGTCTTGCAGGCAATCAGAAGGTATCCCCCGAAGCATTCCTTGCTCACCGACGTTTGTATATTCAGAGGCTGCGCGGATTGTGGGAGATCTATCGCGAACAGCATAAGGCGTATGACGAACAGGAAGACCGTCTCGCACGTCCAATCCTTGGTAAGCAAGGGTCAATGGCTAAATTTTTTGGCATGGGAAATGAAACAAGCGCCCAGGCCGCCAAGCGAGATCAGGCGATCAAGCAGAACCAACAAGACAAGGCTGCCTTACGCAATGATCTAGGTTGGCTTGAAGATGTAGACCGTGAGGCATGGCGACTGAACACCGCTTTTGCTTCAGCGCCCGTTAAAACTTTATTGAAGGATTGGTTCAATCCTGAAGTAAAAAGTTTGAACTTTGATATCGAGGACTTGCTTGAGTTTTATGTTAATGATCGATACATGATCCAGCAGATGCCACCGACCCAGAATCCTCCGCTACCCAAATATTTTCGCGTGCGAGACTTCGACATACCGAGTCTGAATAAGACAAAAGGTATGGCACCGGATTATCTGGAGCAGACGATGCGTAAGCCATCGACACAATCGTCAGGCGCATCGACCTGAAGCAAGGATAAATCTACTGCGGGGCTCACTCCGACAATCTCAATATACGAAATGGATTTCATTGATTTGATAGATGTTTCTGCAGATGCGCGCCGCCGACGGACCTGGCGGCGGAGACAAATAGCGCTGGGTGTGTTGGCTTTGGTGCTTTCATACGCTGCCCCGAAAATCTATAGTCTGCTCCGCACGCCCGGCGCGATGTTGACTTCGGAGAATCACACCGATCGCCCGATTACATTTTTTTGGGTGAATGATTTGGGTGGTGGAAATCTGTTCGCAATGGGGAGCGGCGGTGTTATCTGCTGCCAGAGAATTGAGGGAGAGACGGTGCGTGTCTCGTGGATTCTCGGCCGGACAGGCGAGCAGCTCAGGAATGGAGTGCAGAAAGAAAATCATGAGGCGATTTTGCCGCTCCCTCGCCGAGAGCGTGGTGATGACTTTCTACATGTTCGATTTTTGCCCGGAAATATTGTCGAGTTGAAATGGAGCCCCAACTTGATCAGCCCGTTTGATCCAGTTCCGGATGAAGAGCCAAAAGCCTCCAACAGCATTACGGGCAGATAATGCTTCTGCCCGTGAATACCAGGCCGCTTTTCAAACCATCAAACCGGCGCCTGCCAGTTCAACATTTTCTGCTGGGCAACCTGAAGTAAATCACTGCCATCCTGCGTCAGCAGGTACAGCGCATGGGTGATGTGGGGAATGTCTTGGACGTCGGCGTGTTTGAAGCACAGACAGTGCAGGGTTTCGAGCAGGTCGGTTGCGGCGCGGATGCGTTGCACGGCGGCTTCGAAGAGGTCTTTCGGGTTGGCGTGGGTGTCGATGACCAGTGGTGCGCTGTCGGTGACGCCGCTGTTGAGCGGGAGGTAGCGAGCGGAGCTTGGTTTCAGGATTGGCATTGTCATTACTCGATAGGCTTCAATGACCCGCCGACACCGTGACCAAACGATGGGAGGCGGACTGTATGCAAGGCTTGGTCAACTGAGAAACCCGATCAGCTCGCCCGAAGGCGCCCCTGCACACAGCCGCCACAGCAATGTACTCCGAAGACATGAGTGTCCGCGGCGCGAATCATGGCACAGATGTGTCGAGTTTTTCAGGTGACCAAACCTAAGCCGCTGATTTTGCAGCGACGCCAAACCATAACCGCCCCACTCCAGCCCCCGAAAGCAGACAAGGCATCCACCCTTGTAGGAATCCGCCGAGACTCCCCCGCGAAACAATCCCCGCCCAGACAGCCGGTGTTCAGCCCGGTTAACCATCGCTTAACGCCGCGGTCAAAAACTCTACTGAACCGCACACCCTCAGCCCCTGGCTGACGCCGAGTGCGGCAGGTTTGGCTGGCAATCCGCCAAACTCCATTTCCGTCGCACCGGAGTCCATCATGAACATTCGTCCGTTCCTGCTCACCACCGCCCTCGCCTGCACCGCGTTTGCCGGGCTGGCCCAGGCCAATGACACCTCCAAGGCTGTTCCTTATGAATACGGCATGCCGCTGCATGTCGCCAAAGTGGTTTCCCTGACCGAGCCGCAGACGCAGGAGTGCAAGGTCATCACCGCCGACATGAAGTACCTCGACAACACCGGGAAACCGGAAGAAATCAGTTACCGGAAATTATCTGACGCCTGCAGCTTCCAGAACTGACAGAAAGCTCTGATTTGCGGCTTTGCGGTAGGCGAGCACAGGTCTCGAAGAGTATGCTCGGGGCCCTCCTCACTGCCGCAAGGATTCGCCATGCAGTTGTCGTTTCGCACGTTGTCGACCCTCACCTTCTGTCTGTGTTTTCTGCTTTCTCTGGCCTGGGGTCTGGCTCCACAGATGTTGCTGGCGATCTGGAGCATCGAGTATTCGGAGGCAGCCGGATTCGTCGCACGGCGCAGCGCGGTGCTGTTTGCAGCGTTGGGAGTGATGTTTTATCTGGTGCGCAACGCGCCGGTGTCGATCGCGCGCAATGCGCTGAGCAACGGCTTTATCGTCGGCTGTTTTGGCCTGGCGGTGCTGGGGTTTGCTGAATGGCTCAACGGCCACGCCGGCCCCGGGATTCTGCTCGCGGTGCTGGTCGAGTTCGCGCTGGGCCTTGGCTTCTTGCAGGCCCGGCGCGTGACGGTCGAACTGGGTGAAACAGTCGGTTAGACGACTCGGGATCGCGGCACTGAATGTTGGGTTGCCGTTTGTAGCGCAAGATCCGAGCGCAACCCGGCGATCAGGCCGTTGATTTCGCGACAGCTGTTCAAATGACTGGCATCGATGCCACTCACCTGCAGCTCAACCTGATCGGTCTGGTGATCGCCATACACTTTGACGGTCATCGACAGATCCGGGGACAGCGTGCACTGGCAGCGTTTCGGTAGAAAGCTGCTTTCAATGATGTTGCGGAGTTCCAAGGCAGACAGAAACATGGCGAAACCTCTCCTTACTGTGAGACTGCCAATCAAGTATTCACGTCGACCGTTGCCACGGTTCCCACGGGTGTGTCCCCGCTGAATCCTTGGGTTGTGACAAGCGGCTGTACTGCGAAATGCCCATTGGAGTGTAGGCGCCCGAACTCGGTGCGCTGCACCAAATCAACGCATAAAGCGTGCCTTTCATCAGGTTGCATTCACCTCCTTGCAAATCAAAGGCTTGGAAAAAAGGCAGGCCACTGGCCAGTTGCAAAATGCAAGATTCGCTCGTGCAGGCACTGCAATTTGCAAGCGGTCGGCGGTTTGCATTCATCGACCGTGACAGTGAGAATGCCCGTCTACCAACGTACACCCGCCAGGAGGCTTCAATGGGAAATTTCACCGTCCGCGCGACGGCCGGCCTGATGCTCGCCAGCCTGTCCACCCTCACCCACGCCGCCAAACTTGAGGACACCGCGCCTTATCCGAAGGCCGAAGCGGGCTTTACGCGCCAAGTGATCCACCTGCCGCAACAGGCCCAGGAAGAAAACTTCAAAGTCGAAATCCTCGCCGGCAAGACCCTCGAAGTCGACTGCAACCGCCAGCGTCTGGGCGGCACCCTCGAAGAGAAAAACCTCGAAGGCTGGGGCTATCCGTTCTACCGCCTGGAAAAAGTCAGCGGCCCGATGAGCACGCTGATGGCCTGCCCGCCCGGCACCCAGAAAAAACGCGTATTCGTGCCGGTGATCGGTGACGGTTTCACCGTGCGCTACAACAGCAAGCTGCCGATCGTGGTTTACGCACCGCAGGACGTTGAAGTGCGTTTCCGTATCTGGTCGGCTTCGGACAAGATTGGCGTGGCAATACCCGAATAATCTGCAAAGGAGCCGCAGCCTTGATTACCTGCCACGTCAGATACGTGATTGATCCCTATCAGTTGGACGCATTCGAAGCCTACGCCAAGACCTGGCTCGGCATCGTCGAACGGCTGGGAGGAACGCATCATGGTTACTTCCTGCCCTCGGAAGGCGCGAGCAATATCGCGTATTGCCTGTTCAGTTTCCCGTCGCTGGCGGATTACGAAAGCTATCGCCACATCGCACTGACCGACCCCGAAAGCACGGCGCTGGTGGCCGATCTGGTCGAAAAGAAGTTCATCATCAGCTACGAGCGCAGCTTTCTGCGCCCGTTGTTGCCCTGAGTCCTTTCACGCTGAAACACCGCACGCCGCCGCTCGCTCCGCGACATGACGCAGGCTGTCGAAGTTTATATTGGCACCGGAATCGATGGCGATGAACGTCTGATTCCGTGCGCCGGTTTGCGCCACATACTGTTTAATGCCCGCGACCGCCAAAGCGCCGGAAGGCTCGGTGATCGAGCGGGTGTCGTCGTAGATATTCTTGATCGCCGCGCAGAGTTCGTCGTTGCTGACGGTGATGACCTCATCCACGCAGAAGCGGCAAACCTCGAACCCGTAGGCGCCGATCTGCGCCACCGCCACGCCATCGGCGAATGTGCCCACGTTGGGCAGCACCACTCGCTCATCCGCTAGCATGGCAGCATTCAGGCAGGCCGAGTGCTCCGACTCGACGCCGATGATCCGTACTTCAGGTCGCAGGTATTTCACATACGCCGCGATGCCCGCGATCAACCCGCCACCGCCCACCGGGACGAAGATCGCATCCAGTGCGCCCTGATGCTCGCGCAGGATTTCCATCGCAACCGTGCCCTGGCCAGCGATCACATCTGGATCGTCGAAAGGCGAAACGAACGTTCGCCCAGTCTGCTCAGCCAGTTGCAGCGCGTGAGCCAGGGCAAACGGAAAGCTTTCGCCATGCAATAGCGCCTCGGCCCCACGACTGCTGACGCCCAGCACTTTCAGCTCCGGGGTGGTTGCCGGCATGACAATGCTCGCGGCAATGCCCAGTTCCCGCGCCGCCAGCGCTACGCCTTGCGCATGATTGCCCGCCGAAGCCGTGATCACCCCGCGCGCCTTCTGCTCATCACTCAATTGCACCAGTTTGTTGTAGGCACCACGGATCTTGAAGGAGAACGTCGGTTGCAGGTCTTCGCGCTTGAGCAGGATCCGGCTGCCCAGCGCTTCGGACAGCGCCGACGCCGGTTGCAGCGGCGTGCGCACCGCCAGTTCGTACACCGGCGCGGCGAGGATCTTTTTCACGTACTGCTCAAGCAGGGCTTGCTGGGCGGGGCTGTAGCGCATGGTCGTCTCCTGACGTTTGATTCGTAACCCCGGAGACAGAAAGTAAAAACCCGCCTCTAGGGCGGGTTGGGTGCTGCAGTCGTGAGCTAGCCCGCCAAATGAGGAATGGCGGTAATAATGCTTGGCTGGCAGCGCAATACGGTGGAAGTCATGGCCCCGAAATTAGCCCGGGCGCTGCTGGCAAGTCAATGGCGAATTTTGTGGCGGGTCTGTAGGCTGGCCTTTCGCTCATCTGCCCAAGGAAGGAATACCTGATGTCCATCGCCCTGCCCCTCACCGCTTTAATCGCCTTTGGCGGCTATACCGTTTCCGTGATGCTTCAGGCCGAACAGTCGCTGATCGACTTCGGCATCAGCCTGATGTCGCGGCCCGACACCGCACAAGTGGTGATCGATCTCTATCTGCTGGCAACCCTGGCGGGCGTCTGGATGTACAAGGACGCGCGCAAGCGTGGGCAGTCGGGCTGGTCGGTGGTGCCGTATCTGTTGCTGACGGCGGTGTTTATTTCAGTCGGGCCGTTGTTGTACCTGGTGGTACGGGGCCTGCAGGATCGCAAACGTCCGGCCGCCGTCATTTCGCCAGACGCCTGAGCCCGAACAGCATCCCGCCGGCCCCCAACAGCATCGCTGCCAGAAACAACGGGTACGACACCCACCACGGCGTGCCGGCGGTCATCATGCTGAATTCCGACATGCCGCCAATGCTCGCGATCAGGTTGAGCGGCAGGAATACCACGTTGATCAGCGTCAGTTTGCGCAGCAGGTTGTTCATGCTGTTGTTCATCAGGTTGCCCCGGGCGTCGATCAGCCCGGAGAACACCGTCGAATAGATTTCCGCCTGCTTGTAGCACTGGTTGTTTTCGATGATCAGGTCGTCGATCAGGCCGATGGCTTCGCTGCCGAAGTGCTGTTTTTCCGCGTGATTGCGCAACCGCGTGAGCACCGCGCCGTTGCTGTGCAGGGCGTTGATGTAATAGATCAGGCTTTCGCTGAGGTTGAACATTTGCACCAGATGCTGGTTCTGCATCGAGGCGTTGAATTTCTGCTGCAACTCCCGGGCGACCAGTTTGATCACCTTCAGATGCCCGAGGTAGTGATGGATGTTGTTGAACAGCAAATCCAGCAACACATCCAGCGGCGTGTTCAATGGCTGGCGGGTGCCGACACCGTGCAGCGGCGTGTCGTCGGTTGCGATGACCAACAACTGGCCCGGCGAGAACAGCAAGCCGCAGGACGACACCTCGAATGCCAGGCTGCCGCCTCCGGAATAGTTCTCGGGGCGTTTCCAGATCAGGAACAAGTGATCGGGGTGAAACTCGATCCGTGACACCTCGTCCGGGTCGAGCGCCGAGGCCAGCGCGTGTTCATCGAGTTTGAAGTGACTGTGGAGCAGGTCGCGCTCGGCGGCGTCCGGGTCGCTGAACAGCATCACCTCGGCGTCCAGCCGCTCGACCCGCTGCAAGGCGCCGTGATTGAGTGCAAAGCTGTTGATCATCGGCCGGTCACCAAGCCTGGCCGCGGCGTTTGAGCTCAAGACGGCGCACGAATTCTTCCAGCACCAGCGAATACAGATCGTCTTGCAGGTAGGCGTCTTCGATGCCCGCGTCGAGGTTCGGGTTGTCGTTGACCTCGATCACCACGACTTTGTCGCCGGCCTGTTTCAGATCGACGCCATACAAGCCGTCGCCGATCAGGTTGGCGGTCTTCACCGCCAGTTCCACCACCGCGCGCGGCGCCTCGTGGATCGCCAGCGTGCGACATTCACCGTTGACGTCCTGACCCTTGGCCTTGTGGTTGTAGATCTGCCAATGGCCCTTGGACATGAAGTACTGGCAGGCAAAGATCGGTTTGCGGTTGAGCACGCCGATGCGCCAGTCGTACTCGGTGTAGAAAAATTCCTGGGCCAGCAACAGCACCGAGTGTTCGAATAGCTCGGCGGTGGCTTCCAGCAAAGCCTGCTGGCTCTCGACCTTGATCACGCCACGGGAGAAACAGCCATCCGGGATCTTCAGCACCAACGGAAAACCGAGGCGTTCGCCGACCCGTTCGAAGTCTTCGGGTCGCTCCTTGTAGAGAATTTCCGTGGCGGGCATGCCCAGTTGATGGCTGTTGAGCAAGTCGGTTAGGTAGACCTTGTTGGTGCAGCGCAGGATCGACGTCGGGTCGTCCATCACCACCAGCCCTTCACTTTCGGCTTTCTTGGCGAAGCGATAAGTGTGGTTGTCGACGCTGGTGGTCTCGCGGATCAGCAAGCCGTCGTACTCGGCCAGCCTTGCGTAGTCCTTGCGTTCGATCAGCTCGACATCGATGCCCATGCTTTTGCCGACCCGCACGAAGTTTTCCAGTGCGCGGGCGTTGGATGGCGGCAAGGCTTCCTGCGGATCATGCAGGATCGCCAGGTCATATCGCGCCACTTGCGGCGAACGCGGTACACGCCAGATCTTGCGACTGAAGCCGTCCAGCGCATTGGCGAACTGATCTTCCTGATCGTCGCGCAACTTGTGCAAGGCGCCAGACTTTATACCTTCGATGTGCCAGCCGTTAGTTCGACGAAACTCAACTAACAGAATCGGACACGGGAATACTTCAAACAATTGCCGGGCCAGATCCTGCAACGGCTCTATATGCGTTCTGCCGAAATAAAGTGTCAGCGTAAAACCTTCAGTGTCGCTGTAGAGATGATGGCTGAGGGCTTTTTCCAGGGTTTTATCCAGGTCATCCAGCGCCAGACCGTAAAGGGATTTTCGCGTCAGTTCGCTGATGGTGCGTACCGACGGAATCACCTTGTGCCCTCGAGCCTCCGCCAGCAGAGAGCAATAGTAGCCGTGGCCCAGGTACTTGTAGCTGCGGCACAGATTGATCACCTGCACCCGTTTTCCCGGCTCGCTGTCGGGCGGTTGTTCGAGATATTCCTGGGCCGTCAGGATGTCTTCGCTGGGAAAGTACGAGGCCCAGTCTTCCTTGCGTTCGACGATGATCAACACTTGACTGGACGTTCTGATCTGCGGTTTTAAATAAGTTGCCGGTGGCAAACTTTGACTGGATACTTCGCGCCAATGACCCTGTACCGCTGACATAGAAATTGATCCGTTGGAGAACAAGACCTTTTCTATTAAGCACGAAGTTTTTCGAAAGTCCCGTTTCGTTACGCAACTTTTACGGTGGTCATATGAATGCTGTTTTTCGCCTGGCGGTCGTTGATGATTTGCCAGCGTTGCTCACGCTGGAGATGCACTGTTTCACCACGGACCGGCTCACACGCCGCAGTTTCCAATGGATGATCACCCGGGCCCACGGGCAATTGTGGGTGGCCGAACGCGAGGGTCAACTGGCCGGTTATGCGCTGGTGCTGTTTCATCGCGGCACCTCGCTGGCCCGTCTGTATTCCATTGCGATTACCCCCGAGGCGCGCGGCGGTGGTCTGGGCAAGCAATTGCTGCATCGGATCGAGGCCTGCGCGCTCGAGCACGACTGCGCCTATCTGCGGCTGGAAGTGCGCACCGACAACCCCGCCGCCATCGCCCTGTACGAGCGTAACGGCTACCGGCGCTTTGCACTGATCCATGACTACTACGAGGATCACGCCGACGCGCTGCGTCTGGAGAAACGCATTCTCCAGCACCACGATTCGCGCAACATCAAAGTCCCCTATTACCGACAAACCACCGATTTCACCTGCGGCCCGGCCTGCTTGCTGATGGCCATGGGCGCGTTGCAGGCCGATCGTTTGCTGGAGCGGCGCGAGGAATTGCAGTTGTGGCGCGAAGCAACCACGGTGTTCATGACGGCCGGCCATGGCGGTTGCAGCCCGCAAGGCCTGGCTCTGGCGGCCTGGCGCCGGGGTTTCAGAGTGCGATTGCAACTGAGCATGACCGGGCCCCTGTTTCTCGACGGCGTGCGCGATGCGCATAAAAAAGACGTCATGCGCCTGGTCCATGACGAGTTCATGGCGCAACTGAACGACACCGATGTCGATCAGGTCATCGGCGTAACGCTGGATTTACCCGCACTGCTGGCCAACGGAGGTCAGCCCCTGGTGCTGATCAGCAGCTATCGCCTCACCCGCTCCAAGTCGCCGCACTGGGTGATCGTCACCGACTGCGACGAAGACTTCGTCTACCTGCACGACCCGGATGTCGACCACAGCCAGCATCGCCAGCCCATGGACTGCCAGCACGTGCCGGTCAGCCATGGGGAGTTCGAGAAAATGTGCCGCTTTGGTCGTGGCAAGTTGCGGGCGGCGGTGGTGCTCTACGCTCGCTCACCCGCGTGAAGGGTTCATTTGAGTCCGATCTTGTACAGCGAACCGTCGGACTCATCGGTCAGCACATACAGGTAACCATCCGGCCCCTGGCGTACATCACGAATCCGTTGCTTCAGTTCGCCCAGCAAGCGTTCTTCATGCACCACCTTGTCGCCGTCGAACTGCAAGCGGATCAGCTCCTGCGTCACCAGCGCACCGATGAACAGATTGTGCTGCCACGGCTTGAAGCGATCGGCATCGTAAAAAGCCATGCCGGTGACGCCCGGGGATTTTTCCCAGACATGGTGCGGCCCGACCGTGCCTTCGGCTGTCTTGCCCTCGGCTTCCGGGATCGGTTGCATGGAGTAGTTGATGCCGTGGGTTGCCAGCGGCCAGCCGTAGTTCTTGCCGCGCTCGATGATGTTCACTTCATCGCCGCCGCGCGGGCCGTGCTCGTTTTCCCATAAGGTGCCGGTCCATGGATTGAGTGCGGCGCCCTGGGGATTGCGGTGGCCGTAGGACCAGATCTCCGGACGCACGCCGGACTGGCCGACAAAGGGATTGTCATCGGGCACCTTGCCGTCGGGGTAGATCCGCACGACCTTGCCTTGCAGCTTGTCCAGGTCCTGCGCGGTCGGGCGGTCGTTGTTTTCGCCCAGAGTGATGAACAGATAACCGTCCCGGTCAAACACCAGCCGCGAGCCGAAGTGATTGCCGACCGACAGTTTCGGTTCCTGACGGAAAATCACGTTGAAGTCCTTCAGGGTTTTCAGGTCGTCCGACAGGCGCCCGCGCCCCACCGCCGTTCCGGCCTTGTCACCCGCACCGCCACCCTCGGCGTACGACAGGTAAACGAGGCGATCCTGTTTGAAATCCGGTGACAGCACCACATCGAGCAATCCGCCCTGCCCCTTGGCCCAGACGTCCGGCACACCGGTGATCGGCGCAGACAGCTTGCCGTCGGCATCCACCACGCGCAGGTTGCCGGGACGTTCGGTCACCAGCATGCCCTGGCGATCAGGAAGGAAGGCCAGAGCCCATGGGTGCTCGAGGCCCTGGGTAATCGTTGTGACTTCAAGGGTGCCCTGCTCGCTTTGCAGCTCTTTGGAAGCGGCGGCGAACGCCGGAGCGGCGATAAGTGCACTGGCACACAGGCCGGCCAGAAGGGTTTTACGCAACATGCACGATTCCTTTTGTTCGTTTGAAGGGCTGACAGAAGCGGTTCTGCCATTCAACGGTTGCTCCCGCTGTCACGGGCTGGAGGGTTGGGGATGAAGGTGGGTGGCGTGCTCGGCACGGAGCGCAGCGGCTGGCCATTGCCGATACCGCGGTTTTCCAGGGTCGGCGGACGCGGCACGGGAACGGTGTTCGGCCCGCGAATGGGCGGAGTGCTGGGCTGGGTGCCCTGCATGCTGTTGGGGTTCGCCCGGCGGATCGGGCTGTTGTAGGGGTTGTTGCTGTTGCCAGTCGGACTTTGTGCCAGCAACAGCGATGTATGGCTTATTGCGCCATCGGCGTGAACCAGCCCGCCACTGAGGGCGAGCAACGCAATGCCAAGCAGGAAACGGTTCATGAACGGCCTCTTTCGGTGCGCAGGGACTAGAGCCTTCGAGTCCACGCTACGCCGTGGGTTCGCATTTGTTAACCCGTCACCGCTAAACAAGATGTAACACGGCTTGACCTGACGTTTAGCGGCACCCAGTAAACAACGGAAACTTTCACGCCGGGCCACGGGTCACCCGAACATCACTCGGAGAACAGCACATGGCTCGGGCAATCTGGAAAGGCGCAATCAGTTTCGGTCTGGTCCACATCCCTGTGGCGCTGGTCTCGGCGACGTCATCCCAAGGCGTCGACTTCGACTGGCTCGACAGCCGCAGCATGGACCCGGTCGGCTATAAACGGGTCAACAAGGTCACCGGCAAGGAAGTCACCAAGGAGCACATCGTCAAAGGTGTGCAGTTCGAAAAAGGCCGCTATGTGGTGCTCAGCGAAGAAGAGATCCGCTCGGCGCACCCGGTTTCGACCCAGACCATCGATATCTTCGCCTTTGTCGACAGTGAACAGATCCCGCTGCAGAACATCGACACGCCCTATTACCTGGCTCCGGACAAGCGCGGCGGCAAGGTCTACGCCTTGCTGCGTGAAACCCTGAGCAAAACCCGGAAGGTCGCCCTCGCCCGAGTGGTTTTACATACGCGCCAATACCTGGCGGCGCTGATGCCTCTGGAGTCGGCGCTGGTGCTGGTGAAGTTGCGCTGGCCGCAGGAAGTGCGCAGCCTGGACGAACTTGAGCTGGGCAGCGAAGTGACCAAGCCGCAACTGGCCAAGGGCGAGCTGGACATGGCCAAACGGCTGGTGGAAGACATGACAGCGGACTGGACGCCCGAGGATTACAACGACGAGTTCGAAGACAAGATCATGGCGCTGGTGGACAAGAAGGCCCATGAAGGCAAGATCGAAGACGTTGAGACCGTCTCTGGAGAAGAAGAGCGCAAAACCGCAGATGTTATCGACCTGACCGAACTGCTCAAGCGCAGCTTGGGCGGAAAAGCTCCGGCCAAACCGGCGAAGAAGACCGCCAGCAAGACAACAGCGGCGAAGAAAACCAAAAAGGCCTCATGAAAATGAAATCGGGCGACTGTCTTTCAACAGTCGCCCGATTCGTCAGATCAGGATGAAGATCGCCAGCAGACCGCCGAAGATCGCCCACTTTTCCATGTAGTAGAGTTTGCGATTGCGCTTTTTCAGCTCTTTTCCGCGCAGGCGAATCTTGTAGATTTTGGTAAATAACCGGTTGATGCCACCGGTGCGGTCACCCGCATCGTTCGGCGCACCGGCCGCCGACATCACGGTGCGGCTGAACCAACGGTTGAACGCCGCCGCCCAGCGATACTTCATCGGGCGCTCGATGTCACAGAACAGGATGATGCGGTTCTGGTCGGTGGTGTTTTCCGCGTAATGAATGAACGTCTCGTCGAACATCACCGCTTCGCCATCACGCCAGTGATAATTCTCGCCATCGACGTTGATGTAGCAACCGGCGTCGTTCGGCGTTTCCAGGCCAAGGTGATAGCGGTACGAACCGGCGTACGGATCGCGGTGACGCACCAGTTTCGAGCCCGGCGGCAGCTCGGCGAACATCGCAGCCTTGATCGAGCCGATGCTCTGCACCAGTTCGGTGGTGCGCGGGCACAGTTGCAGCGCCGACGGGTGGCTGTCGCCGTACCACTTCAGGTAGAAACGCTTCCAGCCAGTCTTGAAGAACGAGTTGAAACCGACGTCGTCGTACTGGTTCGAGCGCTTGATCTCGCCGGCACGCAGCAGGTTACGACCTTCTTCACGAATTTCTTCCCAGTGGGTCTGCAACGGAGTCAGATCGGGAAAGTCCTTTGGATCAAGGTAAGGCGTGTTGGGCTTTTTCGAGAACAGATAAAGGAAGCAGTTGATCGGTGCCAGGAACGAAGAGTGATCGCTCAGTTGACGACCGAGTTTGTGGCGTACGCGACCGCGCAGGTGAACGTACGCAATGGAAATGACATATACAGCGGCAATGATGAGTTTCACGGAAATCGTCACACGTCAGAAGTGAACAAACTGCGCGCCTTTCGGGCTGTGGCCCAAGGTCTGTGGCAGTGGTCTGAAATCAAAAAAAACGTCCCGGTGGCGCATCCTTGAGCCCATGCCGGACAAGGCATTGGGTGAATGGATGGCATTTTAGCCACAGTTTGTAACCAATAGTGAACCTTCATCTGTGAAAAACTGTCTCGCGATTGCGCCAAACGGCAATCGGAATGTCACCGCCCTATCGTTTAAAGAGCCAGACCAGTACAATCGCCGCCAAACTTTACGCGCCCCCCTTGGTTGATGACGGGATTGCCCCGCCTCAGCGCACTTCGACTCGGGCCAAGCGCTCCGGCTGCACCCTCGCTACTCAGCACGCTTCGCAGGAAAAACCTTTGATTTCTACAGCTAACATCACCATGCAGTTCGGCGCCAAGCCGCTGTTTGAAAACGTTTCGGTCAAATTCAACGGCGGCAACCGCTACGGCCTGATCGGCGCCAACGGTTGCGGCAAGTCGACCTTCATGAAGATCCTCGGCGGCGACCTCGAGCCGTCCGGCGGCCAGGTCATGCTGGAGCCGAATGTACGCCTGGGTAAATTGCGCCAGGATCAGTTCGCCTACGAAGAATTCACCGTGATCGACACGGTGATCATGGGTCACGAAGAGCTGTGGAAGGTCAAGGCCGAGCGCGATCGCATCTACTCGCTGCCGGAAATGAGCGAAGAAGACGGCATGGCCGTGGCCGAGCTGGAAACCGAGTTCGCCGAGATGGACGGCTATACGGCCGAATCCCGCGCCGGTGAACTGCTGCTGGGTCTGGGCATTCCGCTGGAACAGCACTTCGGCCCGATGACCGAAGTCGCGCCGGGCTGGAAGCTGCGTGTTCTGTTGGCTCAGGCACTGTTCTCCGATCCGGAAGTGCTGCTGCTCGACGAACCGACCAACCACCTGGACATCAACACCATCCGCTGGCTGGAAACGATTTTGACGGCGCGTAACAGCACCATGATCATCATTTCCCACGACCGTCACTTCCTGAACAGCGTCTGCACCCACATGGCCGACCTGGACTACGGCGAGCTGCGTCTGTTCCCGGGCAACTACGACGAGTACATGACCGCGGCGACTCAGTCCCGCGAGCAACTGCTGTCGGACAACGCCAAGAAGAAAGCCCAGATTGCCGAACTGCAAACGTTCGTCAGCCGCTTCTCGGCCAACGCCTCGAAAGCCAAGCAGGCCACTTCCCGCGCCAAGCAGATCGACAAGATCCAGCTGGCCGAAGTCAAGCCATCGAGCCGCGTGAGCCCGTTCATCCGTTTCGAACAGACCAAGAAGCTGCACCGCCAGGCCGTGACCATCGAGCAGATGTCCAAGGGCTTCGACGGCAAGACCCTGTTCAAGAACTTCAGTTTCACCGTTGAAGCCGGCGAGCGCGTAGCCATCATCGGCCCGAACGGTATCGGCAAGACCACCCTGCTGCGCACGCTGATGGGCGAACTGACCCCGGACGCAGGTTCCGTGAAGTGGACCGAAAGCGCGGAGCTGGGCTACTACGCTCAGGACCACGCCCACGATTTCGAAGACGACGTCAGCCTGTTCGACTGGATGGGTCAGTGGACTCAGGGCGAGCAAGTGATCCGTGGCACCCTGGGTCGCATGCTGTTCTCCAACGACGAGATCCTCAAGTCGGTGAAGGTGATTTCCGGTGGTGAGCAAGGTCGCATGCTGTTCGGCAAGCTGATCCTGCAAAAGCCGAACGTGCTGGTAATGGACGAACCGACCAACCACCTGGACATGGAATCGATCGAGGCGCTGAACCTGGCGCTGGAAAACTACCCGGGCACGTTGATTTTCGTCAGCCACGACCGTGAGTTCGTATCGTCCCTGGCCACCCGCATCATCGAGCTGAGCCCGAACGGTGTGACCGACTTCAGCGGCACCTACGACGACTACCTGCGCAGCCAAGGCGTGGTGTTCTAAGTCGAATCGAGCGGTAAACAGAAAGCCCTGTCCTTGTGACAGGGCTTTTTTTTCGTCGAGGAAAAGATCGTTAGCCTGCTTCCTTTTAATCCAACGTCACGCCATGATGCGGACTCTCCCACCGCCGCCCGCGAACGAGTCCTCATGTCTGCGCAGCAACAGCCACCGCAAAGCTCCATGGCGATCACCCTGCAGATCGTCTCCATCGTTTTCTATACCTTTATTGCCTTCCTCTGCATCGGCCTGCCGATTGCGGTGCTGCCCGGCTATGTGCATGAACAGCTGGGTTTCAGTGCCGTGATCGCGGGGCTGGTGATCGGTTCGCAATACCTGGCCACCCTGCTCAGCCGGCCAATGGCCGGGCGCATGTCGGACACCATCGGCACCAAACGGGCGATTGTTTATGGTTTGTCGGGGATTGTGCTCAGCGGTGTGCTGACGCTGGTTTCGACGCTGCTGCAGAGCTTGCCGTTGTTGAGCCTGTCGATCCTGATCGTCGGTCGCCTGCTGCTGGGGATCGCCCAGGGTTTGATCGGCGTCGGCACCATCAGTTGGTGCATGGGCCAGGTCGGTGCCGAACACACCGCGCGCTCGATTTCGTGGAACGGCATCGCGTCCTATGGCGCGATTGCCATTGGCGCGCCGTTGGGCGTGGTGATGGTCGCCGACTATGGCTTCGAAAGCCTTGGCATTGCGCTGTCGCTACTCGCGGCCGGCGCCTTGCTGCTGATCCGCAATAAGCCCTCGGTGCCGGTGGTACGCGGTGAACGCCTGCCGTTCTGGGCGGTGTTCGGACGGATTGCGCCGTTCGGCGCCAGTCTGAGCCTGGCGTCGATTGGCTATGGCACGCTGACCACCTTCATCACCCTGTATTACCTCAATCGCGGCTGGAGCGGCGCTGCGTATTGCCTGACGGTGTTCGGTGTGTGTTTCATCCTTTCGCGGCTGCTGTTCATTTCCGCCATCGGCCGTTTTGGCGGATTCACCTCGGCGATTGCCTGCATGACCATCGAAACTGTCGGCCTGGTCATGCTGTGGCTGGCGCCCTCGACCGCGTATGCCTTGGTCGGCGCCGGTCTGGCCGGGTTCGGCCTGTCGCTGGTATACCCCGCGCTGGGCGTCGAGGCGATCAAGCAGGTGCCCAACTCCAGTCGTGGTGCCGGGTTGAGTGCTTATGCGGTGTTTTTCGATCTGGCGCTGGCGATTGCCGGCCCGTTGATGGGCGCGGTGGCGTTGAACCTGGGCTATTCGTGGATTTTCTTCAGTGCGGCCGTGCTGTCCGTGACCGGACTGGCGTTGACCTTGCTGCTCAAGCGCCGGGCCATGGCGTAAACGCTCACTGATCCGCCGTCTGCATCCCCGCGCGGGTCGGCCTGCCCAAGGCATGGGAGAAGAACCGTCCGGCCTCGGAAATCAGGTTGCGGTGGATGTCTTCTCGATCGACCCCGTCCGCGTCGGTGCACAGCGCCGGCATCGCCCGGATCTGCTCATCATTGCATGGCGCCATGAACACGAAGTGCCCTGCCCCGGCCAGCAATTTGAAGTCGGGTGCGGTCGGCAGCTTGCGCGCCAGGGCCGCAGCGTTTTTATCGAAGGCCACCAGCTTGTCGCCGTCGCCGCTGTAGAGCAGAACCGGCACATGCACATCAGCCAAAGTGTGACGACCAAACTTCAGGCTCAGCGGCGCCATCAGCAGCAACGCATGCACGCGCGGATCGGCCACCGGTTGCAGATCGTCGCGGTCGACAATCAATTCGCCCTGGGTGTTGCAGGCGTCGCGGTCGTCCGGGCGCTCCTGGCAGTAACGGCGCAGGCGATCCAGATCCGGCTGCGCGCCGGACAGAATCAACGCTGTTTCGCCGCCCGCCGAATAGCCGATCACGCCGACCTGCTCGGCGTTCACGTACGGCGCGAGCATGCGATCGCCCAACGTCGCGGTAATGGCTTCGGAAATCTGGATCGGCCGGCCATAGAGATTGCTCAACGTACCGAGGCGGCTGTGATCCTTGGAGTTATCGCCGGGGTGAATCACCGCCACCACCACGAACCCCTTGCGTGCCAGTGACGTAGCCAGGTCGTGCAGCGCCAGCGGCGTGCCGGTGTTGCCGTGAGAGAGCATAAGCATCGGGAAACGGCCGATGGCGACTTTGGTGTCTTCGCCGGCCTCGACCGAATAACCTTCGAGCAGGCTCAGGTGTTCGCGGTCGCTGGAGGGATAGAACGCGATGGCGCGCATCGGTTGCAGGTCGAGCGGGTCGAGGAACGTCATCTCGTGATAGCCGACGCTCCAGCGCGGGTGCTGCCCGGGCGCAGCGTGCACTGAATTCAGGCTGCCGAGCAGGCAAATCAGTAACGCTGCACAAAGACGCATCATGGGATGCCCCACCCTGTTGTTACTCAATCGAAAGATCCGTTGTGTTCGACGCCCGAAATTCCGAAATTCGGTAACCCGGTGCGGCGTTGCACTCAGACGTTGATCATCAGACTGCATAACCCGGGCCAGATTATGTAACAGTCAGAAACAAAAAACTCCGTATCTGGCCCTTGCGGAACCAGAATACAGAGTTTTTGGAGATTTGCCTGAACAGGAGCTGTTCTTTACGCAAGCCTTACGCGGCGGCGAACAGCTGCTCGCTGATCTTCGCCTGAGCGGCGCTCATGGCGTTGTTGCGCACTTCTTCACCGTAGGCCAGGCCTTCGGCACGCACGACTTCGATGTCGGTGATGCCGAGGAAGCCAAAGACCAGTTTCAGGTAGTCTTCGTGTGCCACGCCCGAAGCTTGACCGGCGTGGATGCCGCCAGCGGTGGAAACGATCACTACTTTCTTGCCGCCGCACAGGCCTTCAGGGCCGGCTTCGGTGTAACGGAAGGTCTGGCCGGCGACGGCGATGCGGTCGATCCAGGCTTTGAGCTGGGTCGGCACGGTGAAGTTGTACATCGGTGCAGCGACGACGATGGCGTCAGCGGCGATGAATTCGGCCAGGGTGGTGGCGCTCAGTTCGGCTTCGTGCTGTTGTGCGGCGTTGCGCAGTTCAGCGGTGGTGCCGGCGGCAACCAGGGTGGTCGACGAGAAGTGGCTGATGGCATCAGCGGCCAGATCGCGGTAGGTCACAACAGCGCTTGGCTCGGCGGCTTGCCAGGCTTTAGTGACTTGACTGCTCAGCTGACGGGAAGCGGAGTTGTCGCCCAGAATGCTCGAATCGATGTGCAGCAGTTTCATGTGGAATCTCCTGGAATGAATCGCCGGTGGCGACGGAATGGAGACAATCCTACCGACGAAACCAATAGCTGATTAGACGGCAACAATGCGATAGTTTGTCCCACTGATAGAACAGTCGGGTTTCCCCATGCAAGACCTCAACGATCTCTACTATTTCGCCAAAGTGGTCGAGGCTGGCGGTTTCGCCGCCGCCGGCCGCTTGCTCGGCATTCCCAAGTCACGCCTGTCGCGGCGCATCGCCGAGCTGGAAGAACGCCTTGGCGCACGTTTGCTGCAACGCACCACCCGCCAATTGAAGCTGACGGCGGTCGGCGAACGCTATCTGCGTCACTGTCAGGCCATGCTGCTGGAAGCGGAAATGGCCGATGAAACAGTGGCCAGCATGTCCAGCGAGCCTCGCGGACGCTTGCGGGTTTCCAGTCCCACGGGGCTGGCCCATGAAATGCTCCCGGTGGTGATCAGCAATTTCCTTGGCAAATACCCTCAGGTGCAGCTGGAAGTCACCCTGATCAATCGACGGGTCGACCTGATCACCGAAGGCATCGACGTGGCCCTGCGCGTGCGCGAACACGGCGATGAAGAACCGATGCTGGTGACCCGCCGCCTGCGTCAGGCGCAGATGGTGGTGGTCGCAAGCCCTTCCTTTATGCAGGGCGTGGAAATCAATCATCCGCAGGACCTGAAGAACCTGCCGGTGCTGGGCGCTCTGGAAGCCGATCGCATGGTGCATGTGCGCCTGCTCGATCAGCACGGCAAGAGTTGCGATCTGGCGCTGGAAGCCCGGCTGGGCATCGACGATTTCATCGTGCGCAAGGCCTGTGTGCTGGCCGGCCAGGGTTTCACCCTGCTGCCGATGATGTATTGCGAAACGGAACTGAACAACGGCACGCTGGTGCAGTTGTTGCCTGATTGGTCACTGCCCGGCGGCTGGCTGCAAGCGGTGTATCCGCATCGGCGCGGGGTGATGCCGGCGGTGCGCGCGTGGATCGATCATCTGGTCGAATCGTTCAATGCCTGTGGAGAACGGCTGTTATGAAACAAGGAAAGATGAGCGAACAGGAGGTCGCGGACTTCTGCCTGGCCCTGCCCGGTGCCAGGGAAGACTACAAATGGGGTGGCGTGCGAGTGTTTTCGATTGCCGGCAACAAGATGTTCGCCTTGCAGGGACTGCGCGGTGATTCGCTGGCGTTCAAGGTCGACAAGGACCTGTTTCTCGGTCATTGCGACCGGCCGGGCATTCACCCGGCGCCGTACCTTGCCCGGGCGCAATGGATCATCATGCACCCGCCCTACCCGCTGGGCGCCGAGGAACTGCAAGGCTTGCTGCAGCGTTCCCACCAACTGGTGGTCAGCAAGCTGCCCAAGCGCGTGCAGGTCGGGCTGCTGCTTTAGAACAACGCCAGGAGGTTCGAACCGAGAAACAACTGATCGATCCAGAACACCTGATGTAAAGCCACAATCATCCAGAACAACACCTGAAACGACACCTTGCGCGTCTTGTGTCGGAAGACCTGCTGGGCGATCAATGCGCCCGGCCAGCCACCGGCCAGTTCCACCGCGTGCAGGATGTTTTCCGGTGTGCGCCAGGCGTCGGCGCGGGCCTTGCGCTTGTCCGCCCAGTACAGGAAAAACGCCAGCACGCTGACCAGCCCGTAGGCCGTCAGCGGTACCAGGGAAATCCCGCGCAGCCACATCGACAATGAGCCGAACAGTGGCAACGCGCAGACGATCAGCAGCACCACCAGTTTCAATTTCAAGTGCTGGATATTGCCACCGGAAGGACCGCGATCCGGGCGGCGTGCGCGGGAGTCGCTCATGGCTTGGCTGCCGTCCAGTCGACCCAGCCGAACTGCCACGTTGCCAGAATCACCAGACCGAAGACGATCCGGTACCAGGCAAACGCCGCGTAGCTATGGCTGCCGATGAACTTGAGCAGGCCGCGCACCGCGATCATGGCGAAGATAAACGCGGTGACGAAACCGATGGCGAATACCGGGAAGTCCGCCGGTACGAACAGGTCGCGATACTTGTAGCCCGAATACACCGCCGCACCGACCATGGTCGGCATCGCCAGGAAGAACGAGAACTCGGTGGCGGTCTTGCGCGACAGGCCGAACAACAGGCCGCCGATGATGGTCGAGCCGGAGCGCGAAGTGCCGGGGATCATCGCCAGGCACTGGGCGAAGCCGATCTTCAGCGCATCCGTCCAGCGAATCTCGTCGACCGTTTCGGCGTGCACTTCATGCTGACGCTGCTCGGCCCACAACATCACGATGCCGCCCACCACCAGCGCGGCGGCCACGGTGATCGGATTGAACAGGTAGTGGTGAATCAAGTCGGCGAAGACCACTCCCAGCACCACGGCGGGCAGGAAGGCGATCAGCAGGTTGGCGGTGAAGCGCCGCGCACTCGGCTGGGTCGGCAGGCCAATGACCACGTCGAGAATCTTGCGTCGGAATTCCCAGACCACCGCGAGAATCGCACCAAGCTGGATGATGATGTTGAACGCCATGGCCCGCTCGCCTCCGAAATCGAGCAAGTCGGCAACAATGATCTGGTGTCCGGTACTGGAAATGGGCAAAAACTCCGTCAGCCCCTCTACAACTCCTAGAATCAGTGCCTGCAAGGCCGTCCAAAGATCCATCAATCCCCCAGAGAGCGATGCACAGAGGCATGCCCCGATAGTATTTTTTACGTTCACTGCGTTCAGCGTAGCTGGTTAAAGCTGTACCGATTCCGCGCGCACAGGATCCACACGAAACAGTCAAAATTCCGTGAAAAATCATTTTCGATTCAGGTTTTCACGCGCGGGGCCGAAATCCTAACAGACAAGCCGTAATAGCGCTGCCGCGTTCTACGACTTGGGTCGCGTATGCCCGGTCACCGAAACGTGGTTGGATGCTGGCGGTGGTTTATTACAAGAAAAAGAATCCGGAGTGACAGCGTTATGAACAGCTTGCGCAGTGTGTCGATCAGCCGACGCTTGTGGCTCATCTTGATTGTGGCCGTGGTCATGCTGTTGACGTTGGGCGTGTTGATGCTCAAGCAGATCCATGATGACCTCTACCACGCCAAGGCCCAGAAAACCCAGCATGTGGTGCAGACCGCCAGCGGTTTGCTGACTTACTACCAAGGCCTCGAAGCCGCAGGAACCCTGACCCGCGATGTGGCACAGAAACAGGCGCTGACCGCGATCCGTGGCCTGCGCTATGACCAGAACGACTATTTCTGGATCAACGACCTCACGCCCGTGATGGTCATGCACCCGACCAATCCCAAGCTCGAAGGCCAGAACCTCTCGGCGATCCGCGACCCGGACGGCTTTGCGGTGTTCAATGAAATGGTCGCCATCGCCAAGGCCAAGGGCGCCGGCATGGTCGACTATCGCTGGCCCAAGCCCGGTGCCAGTGAACCGGTGGCCAAGACCTCTTACGTGAAATTGTTCGAGCCATGGGGCTGGGTCATCGGTTCGGGCGTGTACGTCGACGACGTGCAGGCCGAGTTCCAGGACCAGGTGATCAAGGCATCCGTGGTCGGACTGGTCATCGCGGTGATCATGGCGCTGCTGGTGATTCTGATTGCCCGCAGCATCGTTCGTCCGTTGCAGGAAACCGTGAACGCCATGGCCAACATCGCCAGCGGCGAAAGCGATCTGACCCGCAGCCTCGACACCCACGGCCAGGACGAAGTCACTCAGTTGGCGCATCACTTCAATGCCTTCACCGCCAAACTGCGCCGGGTGATCGGGGACTTGCAGCTATCCGCCAGTGCATTGGGCCAATCGTCCAGCGAGCTGGGCAACGATGCTGCGCAGGCCCAGCAACGCAGCCAGCAGCAGTCGCAGCAGATGGAGCTGGTAGCCACTGCCGTCAACGAAGTGACCTACGGCGTACAGGACGTGGCGAAGAACGCCGAACACGCCGCCAGCGAAATGCGTGACGCCGAAGCCCAGGCCCAGCAGGGCCAGATCAACATCGACGGCAGCCTGCAACAGATCGACAAGCTCTCCGGCACCATCGATCAAGCGGTGGAAGTCATCCGCACGCTGGCGACTGAAAGCACGCAGATCGGCAGCGTGCTGGAGGTGATCCGCTCGATCGCCGAGCAGACCAACCTGCTCGCCCTCAACGCCGCCATTGAAGCGGCTCGGGCCGGCGAACAGGGTCGCGGGTTTGCAGTGGTGGCCGACGAAGTGCGTTTGCTGGCGCAGCGCACGCAGAAGTCCACGGCAGAAATCCAGACCATGATCGAACGTCTGCAAAATCATTCCGAAGCCGCCGTGAAGGTGATCGGTGACAGCAGCAAAGCTTCGCAACTGACCATCGAACAGGCCGGTCTGGCCAGCGCCAGCCTGAACGCGATCGGCCAGGCCCTGCGTAACCTCAACGGCTTGAACGCCTCGATTGCCAGCGCAACGCTGCAGCAGGCGCACGTGGTCGAAGACATCAACCAGAACGTTACCCAGGCGGCGGGTTTGTCTCACAGCACGGCACTGGCGGCCGAGCAGTCGAGCGTGGCGAGTGTGAAACTCGGCCAGCTCAGCGAACAACTGAACGGGCTGCTGCGCCAGTTCCGCGTCTGATCCCTGCAACAGGTGGGAACTCGTTTCCCACCTGTTTTTCGGTACAATCCGCTCCCTTCCCAACTCCCCCAAGGATCCTGCATGTCCGGGCTAGAACTGTTTGCCGCCGCCCTCGGCGTGATCGCCGTGTGGCTCACGGTCAAACAGAATCCGTGGTGCTGGCCGATCGGACTGGTCATGGTGTCGCTCTACACCTGGGTTTTCCTCGAGGTGAAACTGTATTCGGACATGCTGCTGCAGGTCGTGTATGCCGGGCTGCAAATCTATGGCTGGTGGCAATGGACGCGCGCCGGGACGATGCATGACGGGCGTGAAGTCAGCCGGCTCGACAATCGCTCGATTGCGCAGGGCCTGGCCATCGGTGCGGTGGGCAGTCTGCTGCTGGGCGCGGCCATGGCCCATTGGACCGACGCGGCGCAACCGTGGCTCGACGCAGCGCTGACCGGTTTCAGCCTGGTCGCGCAATTCTGGATGGCCCACAAACGCCTGCAATGCTGGGCGCTGTGGTGTGTGCTGGATGTGATCTTCGTTGGCCTCTTCCTCTATAAAGGGCTGTACCTCACGGCGGCGCTGTATGCCCTGTTCACCCTGATCGCGGTGCAAGGCTGGCGCGAATGGCGTGCCGATCCGGCGTTGCAACGATGAAAGTGATTGTCCTGACCGGTCCCGAGTCTACGGGCAAGAGCTGGCTGGCGGCCGGGCTTCAGCAACGGTTCGGCGGCCTGCGGGTGGACGAATACGTGCGCTGGTTCATCGAACAGAATCCACGGGACACCTGCCTGGCCGACATCCCCGAGATCGCGCGCGGCCAGTTGCAATGGGAAGACGCAGCGCGCGCGCAGCAGCCGCGCCTGTTGATTCTCGACACGCATCTGCTGAGCAACATGCTGTGGAGCCAGACCTTGTTCAGCGACTGCCCGCCCTGGCTGGAAACCGAGTTGCTGGCGCGGCATTACGACCTGCACCTGCTCCTGTCCCCGGAGCAGATCGAGTGGACGGACGATGGCCAGCGCTGCCAGCCCGACTTGAGCGAACGGCTCGCGTTCTATCAGGTGACCCGGACATGGCTGGAAAACCATCACCAACCCTTGCAGATCATCAAGGGCGACTGGGCCGAACGCCAGCAGCGGGCCTTCGATGCGGTGCACACCCTGCTCGCGGACTGACCCGATTTGCGGGGCGTTTGACCCGCAGTATCCCCCTGCTTTGGGGGAAAAGTGTCCATTCCTGAAACACTCCTTCAGGTGCAAAGTGCCCGTCTCAAGGCCCTTCATCCCTTTGTCATCCGACTTGTTACGCCACTGAAACACCTGCGCGCAAACCCTTGGTCCAGAGCTTTGCACTGTCTTTAACGGGTTGCGCAGGCAGTGTTTTGTTTCATCGATGAAACAGCTGTTGTATCAGCCCGACGCTCAATCCACTCAACACATTGAAACTCAAAGACATTTTAAAAGCGGCACAGCTTTCGCTCTCTCCTTCACAACGCTGACCAGGCCCAGCCCACTGAAGAAGGAATTGCCGCCGTGGGGAATATCAAAAAAGCCTTTACCTGCCTTCTGCTGATCGGATCAGCCGCCAGCCCCTTTCTCAGTTTCAACGTTCAGGCCGAAGGCAATGGCGTGATCGTGCTCAATCGTGATGTCCAGCCGATCCCGATCGGTCGCAGCGGTGGCAAAGACCCCTATCCCACCACCGTCAATGCCAACCCGTCTGCCCGCATCAATTCGACGCTCAGCAATACCGAACTCAGTGATGGTGACTTTGCCCGTGTAGCCAGCGGCTCTTCCATCCGCGGCAACATCAACACCCCCAGCTCAAACCTGCCCGGCATGAACAACCTGACCAACCAGAACGGCCTGCCCGGCATGAGCGGCGGTCATGGCGGCGGTGCCGGCAGCTCGATTTCCAATACCGTAAACCGCGCGATGAGTTCCGGTCTCGCTCCGTTGACCCGCATGGCTGGAGGCCAGTGACATGAATCGTTCCCTGCTCCTGCTTGCCCTGCTCGGCTGCTCCAGTGTGATGGCCGATCCCAGCGCTGTGAACAACGCGAACATTCAAGACTCCGGTGCTCAGTACCGCGGCAACTTCAACGTCAACCAGGCCGCTGGCGATCAGATGCAGCAGGCCAACGTCAAGGCGATTGCCATTGGCACCGAGTCCCACGCCAGGACCAGCGTGCAGCAGAAAATCGACACCCCCGCCGACCGCTCGATCAACGCGAGCGCCAACATCGGCGGCACCTCTTTCAGTAACGGCAACGGGATCCTTGGCGTGAACCAAGGCGCCGGGGCCAACAACCAGATGGCCAACGTCACGCGCGTCAGCATCAGTGCTGGCCCGCAGGCCGTTGACGATAGCGCCCTTTCCCAACAGAACGTGGCGTTGTTACCGAGCTCAGGAGCAACTGGCACCTCACCCGGCAGTCGCCAGGTCACGACAAGTGATCAGGCCTTCACCGGCAGCCGAGGGGTAATCCAGGTGAACCAGAGTGCCGGGGTGGGGAACCGAATGGCTAACACCCTGAGCATCCGGGTCGCTGACTGACCCAAACAACAAAAGCAGTGCAATTAGAAAGTACCAACACTTAACCAACTAATAAGCACGGAGAAACACCATGAAACCTACAATGGCCCTCAAACCACTGGTTTTCGCACTTGCAGCAGTGATGGCAATCGCAGCACAGGCAGGCGGTCGTGATGATGATCACGGTCATGGTAACGGGCACGGCAACGGTCATGGCAACCATGGTCCGAAAGGCCCAACCCTGGAACAACTGCTGCAAATTACCGCCGGCGCCGGCGCTGCAGTGCTCGATGCACAAAACAGCGATGGCAACGTGGTGAAAAACCAGGGCACCGTCAACAATGCCAACGCCAGTGACTCGCTCAATGGCTCCAACGGCAACATGGGCGCCAACGTTGCAGCCGGTGACGGCAACCAGCAAGACAACGCCGCGGCCCTGGCTACCGCCGACGAAAGCTTCATCTTCGGCACCGCTGTTGCTGCCTCGAGTGCCACTCAAGTCAACAACAACAACTATGTGAAAAACTCGTCCACCTTCAATAACGCCACGCTCAACAATGCAGGCAACAATGGTTCCGGCAACATCGGTATCAACGTGACTTCCGGCAACTTCAACCAACAGAAAAACAATCTGGCAATCGCCGTATCGGGTGGTCGTGTAGCCACTGCCGCTGCTGCTGCCAACCAGTCCTCCACTGGCCTGGTCGTCGACAACAAAGGCGTGCAGACCTACAAAAAAGACACCCTTACCGGTACCTTCGCAGCCGCTGGCGTGTTCAAGGCCAAAGGCACTGCGACCATCGAAGACGATGACCACCACGGTGGTTATGGCAATCGTGGCGGCGGCCACGGCGGCAACGATGACCAGAAAGCCAAGTTCGAAGCCGTGGGTACCTTTGGCCTCGCTGGCGTCACCACTCAGCAAGTGCTGACCAAAGATGGCTGGAAAGCACCTGTTGTGAACAATGCCAACATGACCAATTCGATGAACAACTTCTCCGGCAACGGCGGAGCCAACGTCTCGGCGGGTGTGGGCAACCAACAAAGCAACTCGCTGTCCATCGCTGCAGGTTGCAAAGCCTGCATGTAATCGCGATCGAAACGAAAGCCCCGGAAACGGGGCTTTTCCTCAGTCCCAAAGGCGTATCGATCATGCGTAAGACTGCCCTCCTCGCTCTGCTTTGCTTCTGCGGCCTGACCCAGGCTGCCCAGATGCCCGTTGCCGCCCTGCCTGGCGGCACACTCGTCTACAAGAACGTGCAAAGCATTCGTGAGCGCAAGTTTGCCGACATCGTCGAACAGAAAACCGACTTCAGTTGCGGCGCCGCCGCTCTGGCGACGGTATTGCGCCAGGCCTATTGGCTCGACGTCGATGAAGAGCACATCATCAAAGGCATGCTGGTCAACGCTGACCAGGACCTTGTCCGTACTCAAGGTTTCTCCATGCTCGACATGAAGCGCTACATAGAAAGCATCGGCATGCGCGCCAGGGGCTACAAGATTCCACCGGAAAAACTCGACGCAGTCACGATCCCGGTGGTGGTACTGATGGAAATTCGCGGCTACAAGCATTTCGTGGTGATGCAGCGGGCGGACAAGGATTGGGTTTACATCGGAGACCCGGTTTTAGGACACAAACGCTACTCCCATGATGACTTTGTCAAAGGTTGGAACGGCATTGTCTTTGCCATCGTCGGCCCCGGATATGACAAGGCCAATGCCTTGCGCAGCCCTCCGGTACCGGTGACGGCCAAAAACAAGCTGGATGCCTTCAACCCGGTCAAAGATGCTGAATTGATGGACTTCGGGTTCATACAGAGCGACTTCTTTTAATCGCCGATTACAAGAGTGGGGCTGGATGTCCCGGGAGCAGCAGATGAAAACCTCATACTGGCTGGCCGCCGCCTGCCTGGCAGCAAGCGCGTCAGGCTATGCCAATGCAGGATTCAAACCCATCGAAATCAAGGACCAGGAGCTCGCAGAGCTGCGCGGTCGTTATGTCATGCCGGGGCGGATCATCAGCTTCGGTGTCGTCATGAGCAGTACCTGGCGCAACGCCAGTGGAGATCTGATCGGGGCATCGGCCTCGATGCAATTGCAGGCCGCTTCGGTCAAACCTGAATTCTACGTCTCGACCATCAAGGAACACGGCAATGGCAGTACCCCGGAACTGGGGACTGGCAATGTCATTGGTGGCGCAGCCCTGAACACCTCGCAAGGCGTCACGCAAAGCGTACGCGCGGCGGGCGACAGCAATACCGCTTACAACAACGTTGCGATCAACGTCAAAGAGGCCAGTCAGGCCCCCGCCCTGGTGCCTGCCCAAGGGCAAGCTCTTACAGCCGGTCAGACCATCACCGGCAGCAACGCCGCCGGGAGTGTTGCAGTCTCTGCCACCGGCGGCGGCGTTCAAATGGCCATTCAGGCCAGCGGCAACCAGGGCACAGCACTGCAACAGGTCGCTCAGAGCGGGCTGCTGCAAAACACCCGTTTGCTGGGCAATGCAAACGTAGTCAACAACCTGACACAACTCAACGTTGTCCTGAACAATAACGGCAGAAGTGCCGGCGCACTGGACTGCAACCTGACTCAACTCGGGGCGCTACGCAATATCGGATATTGAACTACGCTGAGTCTCGATCATTGGGCTTAAAGGGACGGCTTATTCATGTATCGATCAGTATCACTGCGTGCTGCTGTATGTTTGAGTACTCTTCTACCCGCGGCAATGTTGCAAGCTGCACCCGACGCCGATGTAGAAGCCCTGAAACAGGAACTTCTGGAGCTTAAGCAACGATACGAAGTACAACAGAAAGCCCTGGCGGTGCTCGAACAGCGAGTCCGCCAGGTCGAAGAGCAACCCGCTTCTCCACCCCCAAAACGCTTGGCCAAATCGCCTTCGGACATGAAAGGCAACCGGGTGGCTGCGGGGACCGGGGCTGCAGCAGCGTCGGGGGGCGCCGCCGGGGGCAGTGGCGCATCCTACGGCCAGTCGCTGGCCGACGATTCGCAACCGGCACAGAGTGTGTCCAACCTGTACGACGAAGCCAGCGGTTTCTTCGGCGGCGGCAAATTCAGCTTTGAAACCGGCGTGACCTATTCGCGATATGACACCCGCCAGCTGATTCTCAACGGCTTCCTCGCCCTGGACTCGATTTTTCTCGGCAACATCAACCTCGACCGGATCAAGGCCGATACCTGGACGCTGGACCTGACGGGGCGCTACAACTTCGACAATCGCTGGCAGTTCGACCTGAACGTGCCGGTGGTCTACCGTGAATCGACCTATCAGTCCGGCGGCGGCAACGGCGGCGCCTCCAACGTCACCACCGAACAGGACGTCAGCCGCGACCCGACTCTGGGCGACGTCAACTTCGGCATTGCGTACAAGTTCCTGGACGAGTCGGTCAATACCCCGGACGCCGTGGTTTCCTTGCGGGTCAAGGCGCCTACCGGCAAGGACCCGTTCGGGATCAAGCTGCGCCAGACCGATGCCAACTCGAACCTGTTTGTGCCTGACACCCTGCCCACCGGCAACGGCGTCTGGTCGATCACCCCGGGCATCTCGCTGGTCAAGACGTTTGACCCGGCCGTGCTGTTCGGCAGCCTGTCCTACACCCATAACTTCGAGGAATCGTTCGACGACATCAGTTCGACCGTCAACCAGAAAAACCCGGGCAAGGTCCGCATCGGCGACAGCTTCCAGATCGGCGCGGGTGTTGCCTTCGCACTGAACGAGAAGATGAGTATGTCGTTCTCTGTCTCGGACCTGGTGCAACGCAAGAGCAAGCTGAAACAGGATGGCGGAGATTGGGAATCGGTGGTGTCCAGCGACGCCAACGCCGGTTACTTCAACGTCGGCATGACCATCGCGGCCACCGACAACCTGACCATCGTGCCCAACCTGTCCATCGGCATGACGGACGATGCCCCGGACTTCTCCTTCAGCCTGAAATTCCCGTACTACTTCTAAACCGCAACATCATGAAAAGGCCCGCTGCGACTTGCATCGCAGCGGGCCTTTTCAGCTTCCCGGGCCAGGGAAGCGCCGCGCCCTAGCGGATCTGGTGCTTGTGCAGCAAACGGTAGAAAGTCGGCCGGGAAACCCCCAGCACTTTGGCGGCAACACTGAGGTTGTCACTGTGGCGGTTCAATACATCGCAAAGGGCCTGGCGTTCGGCGCGGGTCTTGTAGTCTTCAAGGGTGCCCATGGGTGCCGCGATCGACTGCTGGCTGATCAGCCCCAGGTCACGGGCCTCGATCTGCCGTCCTTCGGCCAGCACCAGCCCCCGACGCACGCGGTTGGCCAGTTCGCGGACATTGCCCGGCCAGTCGTGCTTGCCCATGGCAATCAGCGCATCTTCACTGAAGCTGCGCGGACGACGGCCGGTTTCGTGACTGTAGAAATGGGAAAAATGGTTGGCCAGCATCGACAGATCGCCGTGGCGCTCGCGTAACGGCGCGGTCACTACTTGCAGCACATTGAGCCGGTAGTACAAATCCTCACGAAAGCGCTTCTTCTCGATGGCGGCCTCAAGGTCGACGTGAGTCGCTGCCAACACCCGCACATCAACCGGGATCGGTTGACTGCCGCCGACCCGTTCAATGTGTTTTTCCTGAAGAAAGCGCAACAGATTGGCTTGCAGTTCCAGTGGCAGATCGCCGATTTCATCGAGAAACAAGGTGCCGCCGTTGGCTGCTTCGATACGTCCGACCTTGCGCTGATGGGCGCCGGTGAACGCGCCTTTCTCGTGGCCGAACAGCTCGGACTGGATCAAATGTTCGGGAATTGCCCCACAGTTGATCGCCACGAAAGGTTTGCTGTGGCGCTGCGACTGCCGGTGCAGGGTCCGGGCGACGAGTTCTTTACCGGTCCCGCTTTCTCCGCGAATAAGCACTGGCGACTCGGTGGGAGCCAGTTTACTCAACAGTTTGCGCAGCTCGCGGATCGGTTTGCTGTCGCCCAGCAGCTCGTGCTCCGGCTGATCGACATGAATCGTGCCCTGGCCACGCAGGCGCGCCATGCCGAACGCCCGGCCGAGGGTGACCTGCACCCGGGAGACGTCGAACGGCAAGGTATGGAAATCGAAAAACCATTCGCAGACGAAGTCGCCGACGTTCTGCAAGCGCAGCACCTCCTGATTCAGCACGGCGATCCATTCGGTGCCGCTGCGGCTGATCAGTTCTTTGACGGCTTCGGGACGTTCCAGGTGGAAGGGCTGTAAACGCAGCAAGCCGACATCGCAACTTCGATCGGCGGCATTTTCCAGGCTGCAACTGTCGACGTCCCAACCCACGGCACGCAAACCCGGCAACAATCGGTGACAGTCGTCGCACGGGTCGACGACCAGTAAACGTCGTAATGCAGGCGCTTCGTTCATGACTGTTCCTTGGCGCCAAATTTTAGGAAATGATCGTAAAAACAGTCATTTGGCGAACCTGACTGTTACATTAGCAAGAATTTGACGGGGCCTTGTATCGATTGCTTATAGGTGTACAAGTGAAGCAGTTATAAGAAAGCGCTTTATTAGTTAGCTATCGACTTGATTCTTTCGCCAAGCTTTCAAAAACAGGTCGAAATATTGAAGGTATGAAAGAAATTCGAAATTTCTTCAAATCCGGTGTGACCTGCCAACGGGTTGCGTGCATCAGTACAAGTAACTCGCCGAACGGTAAGCCCAACCGACGGCACATCACTTGACTGGGCACTTAAAGAGAGAAGACCCCATGACCGCCCCGCTCCGTATCAACGAAGCTCTTTTGATTGCCAACCGCGCATTTGAACCGTTTCAATGCGTCGCCTGGGCCCCACAAGATGGCAATGGCGAACTTTGCCTCACCGTGATCGACCGCACCAACTCCCACATCGGTCGCACCCAGATCCCAAGCAGTGCCTACTCTGATCCAGCGCAACTTGAACACCTGTTGCAACAAGCCCGCGCCGAACTGAGCGAAGAAGGCTATGCATTGCAGTCCTGGTCGATGCCACACTGATAGTTGCGGGTAATGCGGATGACGCTCAAGTCATCCGCCCTCTTCTGTTAGTTGCCAATCTTTTTCCAACTTCAGTCTTTTTGTACAACTTTCCTCAATACTTTCGCGCCTGAATACTTGGCAGGCTTGCGACTGGTTCAAAAAGACACTGTTCTGGCACAGTGCGACTCTCCACCTGTTAGTTCTGTCAGTTGTACTTGCGCGTATTCAGGGATTGAATGTCTCGCTCATGCAGTTACCCGTTCCGCCTCCCGGAAATCGGTCGACTCGCAAGGAGAAGCATGCATGTCAACCCAGACCGCCATCGCGTTGCCGACGCTAGCGAAAAACGCCGGACAACTCGACAAAACTTTTTCCAGTAATGGCGTGGCGCAGGTTTACTTCGCCGGCAGCACGTCCAGCCTGACCCAGAGCGTGGCACTTGATGCGCAAGGTCGGATTCTGGTCGCCGCCAAAGTCGGCACGGCTCAGGGCAACTGCTTCGGTCTGGCCCGCTTGCTCGGGGACGGATCGGCGGACCTTGGTTTCGGCAATCAAGGCAGCGTGATCGGCCGGTTCGCCAGCGGATTCGAAGCGACGGGCAGCAAGGTTCAGGTCTTGCCCGACGGGCGGATTCTGCTGGCAGGCCTGCACTATGAATCGGAACACTGCACCCTTCCCGCCCTGGCCCTGTTCGACGCCCAAGGCCGGCCTGACCCGGACTTCGGCGACAACGGCCGACAAATCGTTCGCTTGCCCGGCGACCTGTCCATGGGCACCCGCGACGCCTGGCTCCCGCCGGGCGTTCCGGGCGCCGAAGCCTGCGATTTTGCGGTGCAACCGGACGGACGTATCCTGTTGATCGCCAACCATCACTTCGAACTGGCCGATCACGTCGGCATGCTGATCCGCCTCACACCCGATGGCAGACTCGACCCGTCGTTCAACGGTCGCGGCTTCGTCATGGTTCGCCACTTGCTGCTCAATACCTGGCTCGGCAGCGTGCTGCTGCAAGGAGACGGAAGAATTGTGGTGGCCGGCTCCATCGATTTCCCACAGGAAGGTCTGCTCGCCCGCTACCTGCCGGACGGCCAGCTCGATGAACGTTTTGCGGTGGACGGCTTCATGGCCTTCAAAGTCCAAGGGCACAGTGCCCTGGTCAATCAGGTCATCCAGTCGGCGGAGCATTTGCATTGTTTTGGCAGCAGCCGCGATCCGATTCGATGCATGGCGCAGTCTGTCCATGGCAACGGCCGCCCTGACCTGCACTGCAACGGTGGTCAACCGCATTTGCTGGCAATCGGCTCCAGCGGCTGCCAGTGGAGCGCGGCGCAGGTAATGCCGGACGGACGCATGATCGCGGTTGGCGCGACGATCGGCGGTGTTGAAGCCGATTTCATCGTCGCCCGCTATCTGGCCAACGGCAGCCTTGATCGAAGCTTCGGTTCCGGTAATGGCTGGTTGCGCACGCGACTGGGGCGCAGCCTCGATACGGCCACCTCGGTGGCGATACAGCCTGACGGGGGAATTCTGGTGGGCGGCTATTCGCTGGATGGCAACTACCGTGCGATGGTGGCGCGGTATCTGAATCACTGATGCGAATCCGACTGCACTTGATCTTGCCCATCGCTTACGGCAACTTGCGCGCTTCTTAATACAAGGAGCAACCAATGTCCGGTTCGATGGCCCAGGCGTTCGCGCACAACTTTCTCGGGCATTCACCCCGCTGGTACAAGGCGTGTATCGTCGGGTTTCTGCTGCTCAATGCGCTGGTGCTGTGGGCCGCAGGTCCGGTCGCCGCCGGCTGGTTGCTGGTGATCGAGTTCATTTTCACCTTGGCCATGGCGCTCAAGTGCTACCCGCTGATGCCCGGCGGCTTGTTGCTGATCGAAGCGCTGCTGCTGAAGATGACCACGCCCCAGGCGCTGTACGAAGAGCTGCAGCACAATTTCCCGGTGATTCTGCTGCTGATGTTCATGGTCGCCGGCATCTACTTCATGAAAGACCTGCTGCTGTTCCTGTTCTCGCGCCTGCTGCTGGGCGTGCGTTCAAAGGCACTGCTGGCCCTGATGTTCTGTTTTCTGTCGGCATTTCTTTCGGCGTTTCTCGACGCGCTGACCGTCACCGCAGTGATCATCAGCGCCGCCGTCGGCTTCTATTCGGTTTATCACCGGGTGGCCTCCGGCAACGACCCGCGCGAGGACAGCGAATTCAGCGATGACCGGCATCTGCCCCAACTGCATCACGAGGATCTGGAACAGTTTCGCGCCTTTCTGCGCAGCCTGCTGATGCACGGCGCGGTCGGCACCGCACTGGGCGGTGTCTGCACGTTGGTCGGCGAACCGCAGAATCTGTTGATCGGCCACGAAATGGGTTGGCACTTCGCCGAGTTTTTCCAGAAGGTCGCGCCGGTGTCGCTGCCGGTGCTGGTCGCGGGACTGGTGACCTGCCTGTTGCTGGAGAAACTGCGCTGGTTCGGCTACGGCACGCTGCTGCCGGACAACGTACGTGCAGTGCTCGCCAACTACGCCGCCGAAGACAACGCCGAACGCACGCCACGCCAACGCGCCGCCCTGCTGGTACAAGGCTGCGCTGCGCTGATCCTGATTGCCGGGCTGGCGTTCCATATTGCGGAAGTCGGGTTGATCGGCCTGATGGTGATTGTGTTGATCACTGCATTCACCGGGATCACCGACGAGCACCGACTGGGCAGCGCATTCAAGGACGCCATGCCGTTCACCGCGCTGCTGGTGGTGTTCTTCGCCGTGGTGGCGGTGATTCACGACCAGCAACTGTTTGCGCCACTGATTCAATGGGTGCTGGCACTGCCGGCGGAGCAGCAACCGGGGATGCTGTTCATCGCCAACGGTCTGCTGTCTGCAATCAGCGACAACGTGTTCGTCGCCACGATCTACATCACCGAAGTGAAACAGGCGTTCCTGTCCGGACACATGAGCCGCGAACATTTCGAGACGCTGGCGATTGCGATCAACACCGGCACCAACCTGCCCAGCGTGGCGACGCCCAATGGTCAGGCGGCGTTTCTGTTTCTGCTGACGTCGGCGATTGCGCCGCTGGTGCGGTTGTCTTACGGGCGGATGGTGTGGATGGCGTTGCCTTACACCGTGGTGATGGGATTGCTTGGCTGGTATGCCGTGAGTTACTGGCTGTAAAAACAACAACGGGAGCCGAAAAGGCTCCCGTTTTTTTATGCCTCGATCAATGCGGCAAGATGTACTTTTCGATGGCTTGCGCCACACCATCCTCGGTGTTCGGCCCCGTCACCACGTCGGCCTGACGCTTCACCGCGTCTTCTGCCTGCCCCATGGCTATCGACAACCCGGCAACATGGAACATCGCCGGATCATTGCCGCCATCGCCAATCGCAGCCGTCTGCGCCAGCGGCACACCGAGGTGTTCAGCCAGCGTGACCAGCGCCGAGCCCTTGTTCGCCTCGACTGCCGTCACGTCCAGGTACACCGGTTGCGAGCGCGACACCTGCGCGAGGCCCTCGACCTTCGGCAGCAAACGCGCCTCCAGCTCGATCAGCAGTTCGGTGTTGTTGCTGGTGGCCACGATCTTGTCGATGCGCTCCAGATACGGCTCGAAACTCTCCACCACCACCGGCGGATAACCCAGCCCGTGCTGCTCGCGCGGCACCATCGGCCCGTGCGGATCCTTGAGCAGCCAGTCACCACCGCTGAACACCCAGATTTCGACATCCGGCTGATCGGCAAACAGCGCCAGCGCCGTCAGCGCGGCCGTGGCCGGCAGGTAATGCGCGACCAGAATGCTGCCATCCGGGTTGACGATCGTGCCGCCGTTGAACGCGGCGGTCGGCAGATCGACACCCAGCGCTTCGATCTGCTGCAGCATGGCTTTGGGCGGCCGCCCCGTGGCGAGACTGAACAGCACGCCCGCTTCGCGCAGCGAACGAACCGCGTCAATCGTGCGCTGACTCAGGCTGTGGTCGGGCAGCAACAGCGTGCCGTCCATGTCACTCAACAGAAAACGGATCGGCTCGCTCATCCGAGACCATGCCAGACGCGACCATCGCGAGTCAGCAGGTCATCGGCGGCTTTCGGCCCGTCTTCGCCGGCGGCGTAGGTTTGTACGCTGGCGTCCTGTTGCCAGGCGTCGAGGAACGGCTGTACCGCTCGCCAGCCGTTCTCGATGTTGTCGGCGCGCTGGAACAGCGTCTGATCGCCGGTCAGGCAGTCGTAGATCAGGGTTTCGTAGCCGGTGGACGGCTGCATTTCGAAGAAGTCCTTGTAGGCGAAACCCAGCTCGATGTTGGCCATGTTCAGCGCCGGCCCCGGCCGTTTGGCCAGCAGGTCGAACCACATGCCTTCGTTGGGCTGGATCTGGATACGCAGGTAGGTCGGCTGCAATTCGTCGACCTCGGTATCCCGGAACTGCGCATACGGCGCCGGTTTGAAGCAGATGACGATCTCGGTGTCACGCACGCTCATGCGTTTGCCGGTGCGCAGGTAGAACGGCACGCCGACCCAGCGCCAGTTGTCGATCATCACTTTCAGCGCCACGTAGGTTTCCGTGGTGCTTTCGGGCGAGACGTTGTTTTCATCGCGATAACCGGCCACCGGTTTGCCAGCGACTTCACCGGCGCTGTATTGGCCGCGTACCGAGTTTTCCCGTGCTTCTTCGATAGTCCAGGGGCGGATCGCGCCGACCACCTTGGCCTTCTCGCCCCGCACCGCATCGGCGCCGAACGCGGCCGGCGGCTCCATCGCAACCATGGCCAGCAACTGGAACAGGTGGTTGGGCACCATGTCCCGCAGGGCGCCGGTGTGTTCGTAAAAACTGCCACGGGTTTCGACGCCGACGGTTTCGGCGGCGGTGATTTGCACGTGGTCGATGTAGTGGTTGTTCCAGAACGCTTCGAACAGGCTGTTGGAGAACCGGCTGACCAGAATGTTCTGCACGGTTTCCTTGCCCAGATAGTGATCGATCCGGTAGATCTGCTTTTCCGACATGACCTTGAGCAGGCAGGCGTTCAACGCCTCGGCGGTTTGCAGGTCGGAGCCGAACGGTTTCTCGATCACCACCCTTCTGAAGGCTTCCGGGGTTTCTTCGAGCAACCCGGCGCTGCCGAGACGGCGCACCACTTCGCTGAAGAAACGTGGCGCGGTGGCCAGGTAGAACACCGCATTGCCAGTGCCGCTGTCGGCGATTTTTGCCGCCAGAGCTGAATAGGTGCTGTCGTCCAGGAAGTCGCCCTGGACGTAGCTGATGCCTTTGGCGAGTTTGGCCCACAAGGCCGGATCAAGCATCTGATCGCCCTTGCCGACCTTGGCTGCCACTTCGGTGCGGATGAAATCTTCGAGCTTCTGCGCGAAGGCTTCATCGGTAATGGCGTTATGGTCAACGCCAACGATCCGCAGGCCATCATCCAGCAGGCCGTCGCGACTCAGGTTGTACAGCGCCGGCATGAGCAGGCGCTTGACCAGATCACCGTGGGCGCCGAACAGAAACAGCGTGGTCGGTGGCGCGGGTTCTGCCTTGGATTTCCTGCGGATCGTATGGGTCATTTCTTCGGAGTCTCCACATGGCCGCCGAAGCCGAAGCGCTGGGCCGAAAGAATCTTGTCGCCGAAAGTGCCCTGGCCGCGGGAGCGGTAGCGCGAGAACAGCGAGTTGGACAGCACCGGTACCGGCACCTTTTGTTCCATGGCCGCTTCGATGGTCCATTGACCTTCGCCGCTGTCGGCCACGGAACCGGAGAAACCGTCGAGTTTCGGATCGACCGCCAGGGCATCGGCGGTCAGGTCGAGCAGCCACGACGACACCACGCTGCCGCGACGCCAGACTTCGGCGATGTCGGCCACGTTCAGGTCGAAACGCTGATCTTCCGGCAGGAGCTCGCTGGATTTGGTCTTGAGGATGTCGAAGCCTTCGGCGAAAGCCGCCATCATCCCGTACTCAATCCCGTTGTGGATCATCTTGACGAAGTGACCGGCACCGGCGGGACCGGCGTGGATGTAGCCGTGCTCGGCACGGTGGTCATCGGACTTGCGGTCCCTGGTGCGCGGGATGTCGCCCATGCCCGGCGCCAGCGCGGCGAACAGCGGATCCAGACGCTTAACGGTCTCGGCATCGCCGCCGATCATCATGCAGTAGCCGCGCTCCAGGCCCCAGACGCCGCCGGAGGTGCCGACGTCGATGTAGTGCAGGCCCTTCTCGGCCAGGGTTTTGGCCCGGCGGATGTCGTCCTTGTAGTTGGTGTTGCCGCCATCGATGATGGTGTCGCCCGCTTCGAGCAGCGTGCTCAGGGTTTCGATGGTGTCTTCAGTCGGTGCGCCGGCCGGCAGCATGACCCACACGGCACGCGGCTTGGCCAGGCCTGCGACCAGTGCAGGCAGATCGGCGACGCCGGTAGAGCCCTCGGCGGCCAGGGTGTCGACAAAGGCGGTATTGCGGTCGTAAACAACGGTGGTGTGACCGTTGAGCATCAGACGTCGCGCAATATTGCCGCCCATGCGGCCCAGTCCAATAATCCCGAGTTGCATGTGCTGATGCTCCTTACTACAAATAAAAGTGTGTCAAAGGTTATAGCCCAACGTGAATCATGGAGCTTAGTCCAGAGCGTCGGTGTGAAGTTTCCGGGCATTGTGCCCGATCCAGACTGATAACGTCGGGAAACGTGCCGAAGACACAACGACCATGAAAAATAAAAAAGTTCCATTCACGAGCAAAAGAAATCAAAATCGGCGCCGATAGTATGTCAGCAACCGAATTCGGGGCTGAACTACAGTTGAGACACGCCATTTGCGAGGTGAGCAATGGGCACAGTACACACAGCAATGCCGCCACAAACCCTGTACGTCACCATCCGTCGTGATGAATTGCGTCAGTTGAAAGATGAACGCGACCAGCTCAAGCAGGAACTCGCGCAATTGCGCCTGCTGACCCAAGGCGCCGAGCCGCAGCCCTTGCCACGCGTACAGCGCTCGCCCCACGCCTGATCCCCGCCCGCTTCGGGAGCAGCCATTGCTGTTCCCGACATGCTGCACCTCCTGCCCTTTTCGGCAACTAACAAAGTTTTCACATTCGCTTGTTGATACTCCCGCGCATTCTGGCCGTGCGTCTGTGCGCATGGCCTCCGTTCGTCGGGCTCATGCGTCCTTTGCATGAAACGCCCGGTGGTGGATGTAACGACTGAGCTGGAGTGCTGAATGGCGGTGTTCAAACGCAGCAATACGACTGCGACAGGTTTCGACTGGGCCGGTTTTATCTGGCTGTTCGTGTTCTTCTGGTACTTCTCCGGTATCACCCAACTGCTGATCCAGTTGACGGGCACCTCAGGGTTCACCGGGTTCCGCCAGGCCTTCGTGATGAGCGCCGTGTGGCTCGCGCCGATGCTGCTGTTCCCCAAACGCACCCGTCTGCTCGCCGCGCTGATCGGCGTGGTGTTGTGGGCCTGCTCGATGGCCAGCCTGGGTTACTTCTTCATCTACCAGCAGGAATTCTCCCAGAGCGTGATCTTCATCATGTTCGAGTCGAACGTGTCCGAAGCTGGCGAGTACATGACCCAGTACTTCGCCTGGTGGATGGTCCCGGCGTTCCTCGCGCACACCGCGTTCGCCTATTTCCTGTGGACCCGCTTGCGTCCGGTGTACCTGCCCCGTGGCCGGGCATTCGTCGCCGCCATGGCAATCCTGGTGGCCGTGATCGGTTATCCGCTGGTCAAGCAGACAATGCGTACCGGCAGCTTCGAGCAAGGCTTCGAGAAATTCGAAACCCGCATCGAACCCGCCGTGCCGTGGCAGATGGCCGTGGCTTATCACCGTTATCAGGAAACCCTGGCCGACATGCAGGGCATGCTGCACAGCGCGAGCAAGATCCCGCCGCTGAAAAACCTCAAGGACTCGGGCGCCAATCAGCCGGCGACTCTGGTGCTGGTCATCGGCGAGTCCACCAATCGCCAGCGCATGAGCCTCTACGGTTACCCGCGCAAAACCACGCCGGAACTGGACAAGCTCAAGGATCAGCTGACGGTTTTCGACAACGTCATTACCCCGCGTCCTTACACCATTGAAGCGCTGCAACAGGTGCTGACCTTCGCCGACGAAGAAAACCCGGACCTGTACCTGTCCACGCCGTCGCTGGTCAGCATGATGAAACAGGCCGGCTACAAGACGTTCTGGATCACCAACCAGCAGACCATGACCAAACGCAATACCATGCTCACGACCTTCTCCGAACAGGCCGATGAGCAGGTGTACCTGAACAACAACCGCAACCAGAACGCCGCGCAGTACGACGGCGACGTGATCGAGCCGTTCAACAAGGCCCTGGCCGACGCGGCGCCGCGCAAGTTGATCGTCGTGCACCTGCTCGGTACGCACATGAGCTACCAGTACCGTTATCCGCCGAGCTTCGACAAGTTCCAGGATCGCAACGGCGTTCCGGCCGGTGTGCGTGACGATCAGGTGCCGACCTATAACAGCTACGACAACGCGGTGCTGTACAACGACTTCGTGGTCTCGAGCCTGATCAAGGACTACGCCAAGTCCGATCCGAACGGCTTCCTGCTCTACCTCTCCGACCACGGTGAAGACGTGTTCGACTCGGTGGGCCACAGCACGCTGGGTCGCAACGAAAACAAGCCGACGGCGCCGATGTACACCATTCCGTTCATGGCCTGGGCGTCGCCGAAGTGGCGTGAAAACCACGACTGGAGTTTCGCCGGGGATCTGAGCCGCCCTTACAGCAGCTCGCACCTGATCCACACCTGGGCGGACCTGGCCGGTTTGAGTTTCGATGAACTGGATCGCAGCAAGAGCCTGGTCAGCGACAGCTTCAAGCCACGTCCACTGTTGATCGGCAACCCTTACGAACGCGAGCAGCGGGCCCTGATCGACTTCAGCCTGATGAAGCCGAAAAAACCCGCGGCCACGACCACGGAAGTGGTGTTGCAGGAGTAACAGAAAGGGCCGGAACCGGCCCTTTTCAACATTTACAATCGTACCGCCCCCTTCCCTTGCAACCTGCACGCGTCATTCACGCGTGCAGCGTTCGTCCGATACGCCGTGGAAATACGCTGTAAAACCTAGACTGAACGAGCGTTAACCTCTTGTTAATGCCCTCGACGGACACTGCGCCCCGAGGCTTAGATTCATGGATGAACGGCTCCGACATTTTTCGTAGGAGGCACCATGAAAACCACGACTGCAATCCTTGCCGGTCTACTCACCCTGGCATCCGCCAGCGCATTCGCCGAAGGCGGCGCCGAGCGCATGAGACATTACTGGGCAAACTTCCCGGTTCATTCCGCACAGAGCCAGCAGGCTGACGCGAAGACCAATGAACTCAAGGTTCCGGACGACCAGACCGCCCAGGTCACCGAGTCCTATCGCCCTTGAGCGAACGCTTTATCGATGGACCTGCGCTGGCCCGGCTCTGGCCTCGCAGATGACAGTTGGGCGCCCTTTCCGGGCGCCTTTTTTTATGCCTGCTGATCCTGGGTCGGCAGAATCCAAGACATCAGTGCCCCCAGATAAGCCCTTCGGTCCAGCCCAGCTCGGCAAAATCCTCGGCTCGCATACCGGATTCGCCGGCACAGAAAAACTCGTCCAGTTGCGGCGGTTTTACCGAGGTGCCGCTGAGCATGGCGTGAACCTGGCCGCGATGGTGGATCTGATGTTCGAACAGGTGCGAGATCATCCGCAGACGGCTGTCGTGCTGTGGCGTGTCGCGGGCGATGGTGACAATGCGCCCCAGATCGGCATCGCGCAGTTGCTCGCAATAGGCGATCAGCCTGCGGTCGACATGGGCCTGTTCCCGGCGCAAGGCCTGTGACTCGGTGAAGGGTTCGTCAGCGTTGAAGAACACGTAGCAATCGGGATGCGGTTCGTCACCGCGCAACTCCCGCTCCAGCGCGTCGACGTAGAACCAGTCGCAGGTGAGGATATGGTTGAGGGTCAGGCGGATGCTCGGGAAGAAACTGGCCCGTGGCGCCGCCAGCTCCGTGTCGTCGAGCTGGCTCCAGGCCTTGGCCAGTCGATGGTTGGCCCAGGCATTCTGATAAGCCATGGTCAGCAAATGATGGGACAGGGGCTGAGTCATGTGGCGCCTCCGTGTTTCAGGTCTCGGCGAAGCGTTGCAGCTGCATCTCCTGCAAGCGGCTGAGGGTCCGGCGGAACGGGAATTCCAGATAGCCCTCGGTATACAGCGCGTCCATCGGCACTTCAGCCTCGATGAACAGCGGCACCTTGCGGTCGTAGCACTCGTCGACCAGCGCGATAAAGCGGCGCACGCCGTCGTCGTGCACCGACAGTTGCGGCAATTCGCGATCGCCGGCCACCACCCGCTCCGCGCCATCCTCGGTGCCACGGGCGATCCGCCCTTCGCGTTTTTTCGCGCTGAGGTTCGGCACCTCGCTCAACAGGATAGCCCGGTAGGTGTCGCACAGCGCGATGAAATCCATGGCGGCGAACGGTTGCTCGCACAGGTCGGCGTAACGGCACCACAGCACCGAATCGCTGGCCTGCACCACGTTCAGGGCACGGTAACCGACCGGCACCGGTTCGCCACTGACGGTTTGCCCGGCCGCCAAGGCGTCGAACACCTGGCTTAGCGCGCTACCCTGCCCCGGCTGAGTGACCCAGTAGCGCTGCTCGATGGCGCCGGGATGCAATCGATGATCTTCGGCGCCGTTTACCGCGACCACTTGCATGTGCTGCTTGATCGCGGTGATCGCCGGCAGGAAGCGGTCGCGGTTGAAGCCGTCGGCATACAGCTGATCCGGTGGCAGGTTGGAAGTGCAGACCACCACCACGCCCTCGTCGAACATCACTTGAAACAAGCGCCCGAGAATGATTGCGTCGCCGATGTCATTGACGAACAGCTCGTCGAAACACAGCACTCGCACTTCAGCCGCCAGCTCACGGGCCAGGGCCCGCAATGGATCGGCGATCCCGGTCAACTGAAAGGAACGCTGGTGCACCCAGCCCATGAAGTGGTGAAAGTGCTGCCGCCGCGCCGGCACCCGCAAGCTCTGATGAAACTGATCCATCAGCCAGGTCTTGCCGCGCCCGACCGGGCCCCACAGGTAAACGCCGGTAACCGAACGGGCACCGGCGTGCAAGGCTTCATGGCATTTTTGCAAGGCCCAGACCGCGTGTTCCTGGGCTTCATCCTGGATGAAGCCCTTGTGGTCGACGGCATATTGCCAGGCGCTCAGGGGGGAGTCGAAAGTCATGCGCGGCAGTATGCCACGACGGCTACAAGGAAATATCCAGCCGAGCGATTTTGCCCTGTTCGTTGAGGCGGAACGTGTAGCGCAGCTCCAGCGGGCTGCCGGGAAACGTTCCGGAGATCAGCCCTTGCACCAGTACTTTGCCGGTGCGCTGCTGGACGCCGAGCACTTCGACCCGTGGCTGATAGCGCTGGGCAGTGTCTTGCATCCAGTCGGCGATGGCCTGCGGGCCGACCTGATGATGGCCCTCATCGAACACATGGGCATCCTCGGCAAAAAAACTGCCGACCCGGGAGGTATCGCGAGCATTGGCAGCATTGATGTACTCAACGATGGCCGGGGCGAGTATCGAGGTGGGATGGAACATGAGTGCAGCTCCTTTTTTCGGGTTCTGTCGCCATCCTAGAACAGCCCTGCGTCAATTCCTGTCAGGAGTGAAACGGCCGTTTTCGTCCAGTTGCATCAGCCGCTGCCAGGTGCGCAGCAGGTCGCTGCGACGCCCCGGATAGCGCTCGCCCTGCAGGCTGGCGGCGGCAATCCGGTCGGTGCGAAACGTACGATAGGCGCCGCGCAATTCGCACCACGCGACGATGATCCGCACCTCGTTGAGAAAACCCAGCGCCAGCGGCCAGATCAACCGCTGGCTCTGCACCTGCTGCGCATCGGCGTAATCGATGTGCAGCTTGGCCTGATCGCGGATGGCGTGGCGGAACACGTTCAACGGCACGGCGTTTTGCGGAAAACCGTAACCCGGCGGCCCGGGCATGACAGTCGGATTGCGCAGCGCCTCCTGGGCCTGCGGGTCCAGCACCGCAGCGATTTTCGCCAGTGCATCCGCCGCAGCCTTGCTCAGCACTTCGTCGCCGCGCTGATCGACATAACGCAGGCCCAGCACGATGGCTTCGGTCTCGTCGGCGTTGAGCATCAGCGGCGGCAGAAACAGACCGCTGCGCAGCACATACCCGATGCCCGCCTCGCCATGGATCGGCGCGCCGAGGGCGGTCAGTTCGGCGATATCGCGATAGAGGGTGCGTTCGGAGATTTCCAGTTCGGACGCCAGCGTTGCTGCGGTGACCGGGCGTTTCTTGCCACGCAGCACTTGCAACAGGGTCAACAGTCGAGTGGTTCGCGACACGGTGTGAGGCTCTGGGCAGAAATTTGCCGGAGCTTAGCAGAGCCTGGTGTCAGAAATTGTCAGGAGCTTTCACCAGGCTCGGAGGGGATCACGCGTCGACTTTGTGCCGGGCCGCGTACAGGCAAAGCATCTCCATGGCCAGGGTTGCCGCCGCCAGCGACGTCACATCCGCATGGTCATAGGCCGGCGCCACTTCCACCACGTCCATGCCCACCAGATTGATCCCGCGCAGGCCGCCGAGGATCTCCAGCGCCTGTACCGTGCTCAACCCGCCGCACACCGGCGTACCGGTGCCCGGCGCAAAGGCCGGATCCAGACAATCGATGTCGAACGTCAGGTACACCGGGTGATCGCCGACCCGCGCGCGGATCACTTCGACAATGGCTTCGCAACCACGGCGATGCACCTGCCGCGCATCGAGCACCTGAAAGCCCTGATGATCGTCGTTGGTGGTGCGCAAACCGATCTGCACCGAACGCGCCGGATCCACCAACCCTTCCCGCGCTGCGTGCCAGAACATGGTGCCGTGATCGACCCGTTTGCCTCCCTCGTCCGGCCAGGTGTCGCTGTGGGCATCGAAGTGGATCAGCGACAACGTGCCGTGCTTGCGCGCATGGGCCTTGAGCAGCGGATAGCTGATGAAATGATCGCCGCCGAAGGTGAGCATGGCGCTGCCGGAGCTGAGGATGTGCTCGGCGTGGGCTTCGATGCTTTCCGGGATGGTGTGCGGCGAGCCGTAATCGAAGTCGCAATCGCCGTAATCGATCACCGCCAGATGATCGAACGGGTCGAACGTCCATGGCCAGTGCCGTTCCCAGGCAATTCCGGTGGACGCTGCGCGAATCCCGCGCGGCCCGAAACGAGCGCCAGGACGGTTGCTGGTGGCGGTGTCGAACGGCACACCGCTGACCGCCACGTCCACGCCGCGCAGGTCGCGGCTGTAGCGTCGGCGCATGAAACTGGTGATCCCGGCGTAAGTGCTTTCGGCAGCAGTGCCGTAAAGGCTGTCACGGGTCAGGGCCTGATCGTTTTGCACTGGCACGTCCATCGGTGTGCTCCTGTTGTTATGAAAGGCTATTGGCGGCTACGGAAAGTGGTCCACAGGCGTGTGCGTTGGCGCATGTCCTTGAGGCTCATGCTGTGGTCGGCGTACAGCCGCTCGCGCACTTCGGGTTTTGGGAAAATGTCCGGATCGCTGCGCACCGCCTCATCCACCAGCGGCGTGGCGGCCTGGTTGGCGGTGGCGAAGAACAGCGTATTGGTCAGCGCCGCCACGGATTCGGGGCGCAACATGAACTCGATGAAAGTCCTTGCGGCTTCGGGGTGGGGCGCGTCTTTCGGGATGGCGAGGTTGTCCTGCCACACCAGTGTGCCTTCCTTGGGAATCCGGTAAGCGACTTCGAACGGCTTGTTGGCCTTGCGCGCCTGATCGGCGGCCATGCTCGCGTCACCGTTGTAGGTCAGCGCCAGGCAGACGCTGCCGTTGGCCAGATCATTGATCTGCCGACCGGTGGCGACGTACAGCACCGAGGGCTGCAACTGCTGTAACAAGGCTTCGGCGGCGGCCAGATCTTTCTTGTCGGTGCTGTAGGGATCTTTCCCGAGATAGTGCAGCGCCAGGCCGATCACTTCCTGTGGCGAATCGAGAATCGCGATCCCGCAATCCTTGAGCTTGCTGGCGTATTCGGGCTTGAACAGCAGATCGAGGCTGTTGAGCGGCACGTCGGGCAGCCGCTGCTTCACGGCTTCGACGTTCATGCCCAGGCCGAGCGTGCCCCAAGTGTAAGGCACGCCGTAACGGTTACCGGGATCGACCGCCGCCAGTTTTTCCAGCAGATCCGGATCGAGATTGGGGTAACCCTTGAGCCCTTCGTGGGGGATCTCCTTCAACGCGCCGGCGGCCAACCCACGGGCCAGCACGCTGGACGAAGGCACCACCACGTCGTAACCGCTGCCACCGGTGAGCAATTTGGTTTCCAACACCTCTGAGGTATCGAAGGTGTCGTAGCGCACGTGAATGCCGGTTTCCTTTTCGAAGCGCTGCAAGGTTTCCGGCGCCACGTAATCGGCCCAGCTGTAGAGATTGAGCGTCTTCTCTTCGGCCTGGGCGGCGATGGAGACGGTAAGCAACAACGCGGGCAAACACAGCTTGAAGACGGGAGCCATGACGAACACCTGACCGAAGGAAGTGGTGGCAGGATGCGCCGTCGGATACATTCGAAAAATATCAAGTTTGTTAACCTGACTTTATCCAGGAGTAATGTGATGCTCGGTCAGCTCCACGATGTCGATCTTCAGCTTCTACGGCTGTTTCTCGGCGTGGTCGAATCCAATGGTTTCAGCGCAGCCCAGGGTGAACTGGGGCTGAGCCAGTCGAGCATCAGCCAGCAAATGGCCAAGCTTGAAACCCGTCTCGGCTATCGGGTGTGCAACCGGGGCAAGGGCGGTTTCAGCCTGACGCCCAAGGGCGAGCAACTGTTGATTGCGGCGCGGGCGCTGTTCGACTCGATTGAAACCTTCCGCCATCAATCCAACGGCGTCGCCGGGCGCTTGATTGGTGAAGTGCGCCTGGGCCTGTCGGAAGCGGTCGATCAATCGGTGCTGCAACGGGTGGCGGATGCGATCCGCCGGTTTCGCGAGCGGGACGAATCGGTGCGCATCGAGTTGATCAGCGCCATGCCCGGCGAAATGGAGCGCCTGCTGCTGCAACAGCGGCTGGACCTGGCCATCGGTTACTTCTCCCAGGTGCAGAGCGCGTTCGACTACCGCGAGCTGTTCAGCGAAACCCAGCATCTGTATTGCGCGCCCGGCCATCCGCTGTTTACCGACGAGGCCCCTGATGACGCGGCGTTGCATGCCTGCGACCGGGTCGATCACCCGTATCGGTTTTTGCGCAGTGACGAGCCATTTCAGGGCAAGGTCTGCTCGGCACGCTCGGAACAGGTCGAAGGCACCCTCGCCTTCATTCTGTCCGGCAAACACGTCGGTTATCTGCCCAACCATTACGCCCGCCAATGGCAGGACAAGGGCCTGTTGCGGCCAGTGCGCGAAGGCGAGTTGAGCTTTGACGTGGCGTTCCATCTGGCCCGGCATCGGGCGCAAGTACCCGGCGATGCGCAGAAAGCCTTTGAGCAGGATCTGCTCTGCGCCTTTGGTCGAACCTGACCTTTTGGGCAGTTTTAATGCGTTGCCCTCGTCTCCCGCTTACGGCATCCTGCGCACCCATTTTCCGACCCGGCCCCGCATTGCGGCACGCAAACCACCATGACCGTCTCTGAAAAAGCCCCGCGCAACAACGATCTGATCTACGGCCTCAACGACCGTCCGCACTTCACCGCAACGGTGTTTGCCGCCCTGCAACACGTGCTGGCCAGCTTCGTCGGCATCATTACCCCGACCCTGATCATGGGCGGCGCTCTTGGTCTGCAGAGCGAAATCCCGTACCTGATCAGCATGGCGCTGTTCGTTTCCGGCCTCGGCACCTTCGTTCAGGCCAAGCGCTTCGGCCCGGTCGGTTCGGGGCTGCTGTGCCTGCAAGGCACCAGTTTTTCCTTTATCAGCGTGATTCTCAGTGCCGGCTTCATGGTCAAGGCCCGGGGCGGCGGCACCGATGAAATCCTGTCGACGATCTTCGGCGTGTGCTTCTTTGCCGCGTTCATCGAAGTGGTGCTGAGCCAGTTCATCGGCAAGTTGCGCATGCTGATCACCCCGGTGGTGACCGGCACCATCATCACGCTGATGGGCCTGTCGCTGATCAAAGTGGCGATGACCGACATTGCCGGCGGCTTCGGCGCGGCTGATATGGGCGCGGCCAGTCACGTGTTCCTGGCAGCGCTGGTACTGGGCACCATCGTGGTGTTGAACCGGGTCGACGTGCCGTTCCTGCGGTTGGGCGCAATCGTCATCGGCCTGACCCTCGGCTACGTGGTGGCGTGGCTGATGGGCACCGTGGATTTCGCCAACCTGCCCGAAGTGCCGGTGGTCAGCGTGCCGGTGCCGTTCAAGTATGGTTTCAACTTTGATTGGGTGGCGTTCGTGCCGGTGGCGGTGATTTTCCTGGTGTCGCCGCTGGAAGCCGCCGGTGACCTGACTGCCAACTCGATGATCTCGCGGCAACCGGTCAAAGGCCCGCTGTACATCCGCCGGATCAAGTCCGGCCTGCTCGCCGACGGCCTCAACTCGGCCATGGCGGCGGTGTTCAACAGCATGCCGATGGTGACCTTCGCCCAGAACAACGGGGTGATTCAGCTGACTGGTGTGGCCAGCCGCTACGTGGCGTTCTTCATTGCCGGGCTGTTGGTGCTGCTGGGACTGTTCCCGATGATCGGCGCGGTGCTGCAACTGATGCCGAAACCGGTGCTCGGCGGCGCAGAACTGGTGATGTTCGGCACTGTGGCGGTGGCCGGGATCAAGATCCTCGCCGAGGCCGGTCTGCATCGGCGCAACATGCTGATTGTGGCGATTTCCGTAGGCATGGGCCTGGGCATCGCCGCCGTGCCGGAAGTGCTGCGCGAACTGCCGCAGGCGCTGCGCAATATTTTCGAGTCGCCGATCACCGTCGGCGCGCTGTGTGCCATCGTGCTGAATATCTTCCTGCCGGAAGAATTCATCGAACTGGAAGAAGATGACTTCGATCCGGAAGCCTCTATCCTTCAGGTCATGGAAAACCCCGACCTGCCGGCCAAAGCTGAACCCGCAACAAACGCCGCTGTCGCACAGTTGAACCGTTGATCCTGTCCGCTCCATCAAAAAGGGCTGATACCGGCAACGGTTCAGCCCTTTTTCAATGAGAGAGCATCAATGCGCCGCCTCCAAGCCGTCATCCTGTCCCTGCTTCTGCTCTCCCTCAGCGCCTGCGCGCTGTTCCCCAACCGCGACCCGGTGAACATCAACGTGGTCGGCCTCGAACCGCTGCCGAGCCAGGATCTGGAAGTGCGCTTCGCGATCAAGCTGCGCGTGCAGAACCCGAACGAAACGCCCATCGACTACAACGGCATCGCGCTGGATCTGGAGGTCAACGGCCACTCGCTGGCGTCGGGTGTGAGCGATCAGAGCGGCTCGATTCCACGGTTTTCCGAAACCATTGTCAGCGTCCCGGTGAGCATTTCCGCGTTCTCGGTGCTGCGCCAGACCCTCGGCCTGAGCCAGACGCAAACCCTCGACAACCTGCCCTATGTGCTGCGCGGCAAACTGGCGGGCGGGCTGTTTGGCACGATGCGCTTTGTCGATACCGGCAAGCTCAGTCTGCCCAGGGCCAGTGCCGCAACCTGGTAAAGATGCGGTAGTCTGCACGGCCCACTGTCAGAACATGGAAGTTGTGGTTTATGCAAGACACGCCCACGCTGTACACCGAACGGCTGATTTTGCGTCCGCTTGAACTCGCGGATGCCGAGGCCATCCAGCAGCAATTTCCCCACTGGGAAGTGGTGCGTTATCTGAATGTCTTCGTGCCCTGGCCGTATCCGGACGACGGCGCCCTCACCTATCTGCGCGACATTGCGCTGCCTGCCGTTGCAGCCGGCAAAGAGTGGCACTGGACGATTCGCCTCAGATCGGCGCCAGAGCAATTGATCGGCAACATCAGCCTGATGGACGAGCCGGACAACCACCGTGGGTTCTGGCTCGCCCCGGCGTGGCAGGGTCAGGGCCTGATGACCGAAGCCAGCGAAGCCGTGACCCGGTATTGGTTCGAAACCCTCGATCAACCGTTGATGCGCGTACCGAAAGCCGCACCGAACCTCGGTTCGCGAAAGCTATCGGAGCGTAGCGGCATGCGCTTGATTCGCACGGACGAGGATGACTTTGTCGGCGGCCGCTTCCCACGGGAAATCTGGGAAATCACCCGCGAAGAATGGCGGCGCCGACAAACCGTCAAACCGTGAAACGCACGCCCGGTTTAGCCCGCTCATCGACGCTCAACTCGAACACATCCGGCCGCGCATAGTGGCCAACCACGTCGTAGTCGTAGCGGGCGCGCACCAGTTCGGCGGTGTCGATCTCGGCGGTGAGCAAGCCGGCCTCGCCGCGCAACGGCCCGGCCAGCACATCGCCCATCGGCCCGACGATCACGCTGCCGCCGGCGATCAGCGGTCGATCCCCCGGCCAGTTGGCAACTTCCACGCCCAGCTCATTCGGCGAGGCCTGGACTTGACAGGCGCTGACCACAAAACAGCGCCCTTCATGAGCGATGTGGCGCATGCTGACCTGCCACATCTCGCGCTCATCCACGGTCGGCGCACACCAGACCTCAATGCCCTTGGCGTACATCGCCGTGCGCATCAGCGGCATCATGTTTTCCCAGCAGATCACTGCGCCGAGCTTGCCGACCTGAGTGTCGAGCACCGGCAGCGTCGAGCCGTCGCCCTTGCCCCAGATCAGCCGTTCGGTGCCGGTGGGCATCAGTTTGCGGTGCTTGGCTACAAGGCCTGCCTGAGGGTCGAAATACAGCGCCGTGCAATGCAAGGTGCTGCCGGCCCGCTCGATCACGCCGATCACCAGGTTGGCCCCGGTACGTGCCGACAGCCCGGCCAGCGCTTCGGTTTCCGCCCCCGGCACATCGATAGCGTTGGCGAAGTAACGGGCGTAGGCCTCCCGGCCTTCCGGCAAGCGATAACCCAGCTGCGTGCCGAACCCCTCGCCTTTCGGGTAACCGCCGAGCAAAGCTTCGGGCATCACCACCAGCGCGGCGCCGGATTCGATGATCGCGGTTTCCCAGCTCAGGATCTGTTCCAGGGTTTCAGTCTTGCCGCCGGGCAAGGCGCCGATCTGCAGGGCGGCAACGATTGATTTGGGCATGGTGGTCACTCCGTTAAGTTCAGGTGTTGCTCATTCTCCGGCGCCACGGGATCATGAATAAAGACCGATCCACTGCTGAATGATATGAGCCAGATGAATATCGCGACCGTCGACCTCAACCTGCTGAAAGTCTTCGAAGCCCTGCATGAAGAGTCCAGCGCCAGCCGCGCGGCGTTGCGCCTGGGCGTGACCCAATCGGCGGTCAGCGCGGCCTTGCGCCGGTTGCGCGAAGTGTATGGCGATCAACTGTTCGTGCGCACCGGCCGCGGCCTGGCGCCGACGCTCAAGGCCAACCAATTGAAACCGGTGGTCAGCGATGCCCTGAACAAATGCCGGCAAAGCCTGGCGATGGTCGACCCGAACGCCAATCATTACGAAGGACGCTCCGTCACCTTGGGCCTTTCGGATGACTTCGAGATCGCTTACGGCCGGCGGCTGATCGAGGAAATCGCCCGCCGCGCGCCGAAACTGCGGCTGATCTTCCGCCAGACCCACAGCCAGATCGTCGCCCGGGCGCTGATGGAGCGCAGCATCGATCTGGCGATCACCGCCGGCGGATTTGCAGAGCGGCTGCTCAGTCGTCAGGTGTTGGGTGAAGGGGGTTACGCGTGTCTGGTGGATCCGGCGAGCCTTGCGCCCGGCCAGCAACAGATCGATCTGGAGGAATTCGTCACCCGCGAGCACCTTCTGGTGTCGTCGGGCGGCTTTATCGGGATCACCGATGAAGGGCTGGCGGCGCTGGGCCGGACTCGCCGGGTCTGCGCCTCGACCACGCATTTCGCCGCGTTGCCGCATCTGCTCAAGGGCAGCGAGGCGGTGGCGACCATTCCCACCCACGCGGCGCAGGCCATTGCCTCACTGAGCGGGCTGGTGCTGCTGCCCTGCCCGCTGGCGCTGCCGCGCTACCCGATCGAACTGGGCTGGCGCACCAGCACCCAGATCGATCCGGTGGTGCTGACGGTGCGCGAAGCGATTGGCGCCAGCTTCAGAACCGAGTGATTACTTGTTGGCCGCCATCAGGCGATTGACTTCACTGCGCACCATGTTGGCGAATTCCGGCGGCGACATGCCGTCCAGTTCCGCGCGCACGAACTCGGCCCATTTGCCCTTGCGCTTGGAGCGCTCGCCGAACAACCGCGCGGCCTCGCCCTTGGCTTTGCCCAGATTGTTCTGCCAGAGTTCGAACAGTCGGGATTTCTCATCTTCCAGCGCGGCGCGCTCTGCGAGGGATTTGTCGGCCAGATTGAAACTCATCGGGAATTACCTGCTGCATGAAATGGCGACATCTTACACGCTGGACGGAAACCTCTGACGCTGGTTTTTGTTCCGGATGGAAAATCGCTGCAACTTTTCAAGGCGCGCCACACTCCATTGTTCACTGTCCATTCACCTGCAAGGAGTCACCCAATGGCCCGGAAAACCGCCGTTCAAGCCGCCGAAGACCAAATCAAGGACCAGGCCTTCAGCGAACTTCAGGCGCTGATCGAAGAGTCGGAAAAACTGCTCAAGAGCAGTGCATCCCTGGTCGGCGAGGAAGCGGAGACCCTGCGCGGGCAAATCGCCCAGAAATTGCAGCAGGCGCTGGATTCGGTTACCAGCGTGCGTGACCGCACCAAACCGGCGGTGGACGCCACCGAGAGCTACATCGGCGGGCACCCGTGGCAGACCGTGGCGATTTCCGCCGGGTTCGGCCTGGTAGTCGGATTGTTGCTCGGTCGCCGCTGAGCGCGAACAAAAAAGGCGAGCCCTCGGGCTCGCCTTTTTCATGCCCGGCAAAAACTCATTCGCCGGCCAGTTCACGCAACTGCGCCAGGGTCTGCTGATCCAGTTCGATCCCTTTGGCCAGTGACTTGGCCCGCTGCAAATGCCGCCGATCCCCCGGCAAGCGCTTGAGCCCTACCCCGTGCATCTGCCGCACCAGTTCCTGACTGCGCTCGGCAAAGCTTTGCCCGGCGGTCTTGCTCGGGTCGATCACTATCAGTAACTGGCCGGTCCACGGGGTCTTGGCACCGGGGTGATTCTTCCAGTCGAATTCGAACGAAAAGTTGCCGCCGGTCAGCGCAGCGGCGAGCAGCTCGACCATCATCGACAGCGCCGAACCTTTGTGCCCGCCAAACGGCAGCAACGCGCCGCCTTCCAGAATCGCTTTCGGATCGCAGGTCGGCTGGCCGAGGCTGTCGACACCCATGCCCGCCGGCAGTTTCTCGAACTTGCGCGCGGCGATCTGTACGTCGCCATGGGCAATGGCGCTGGTGGCCAGATCAAACACGATTGGCGCGCCATCGGCCCGGGGTGCGGCGAAAGCGATCGGGTTGGTGCCGAACAATGGCCGGTCGGCGCCGTGCGGCACCACGCAAGTCATGCTGTTGACCACGCTCAGCGCCACCAGGCCTTCGTCGGCAAAAGGCTCGACGTCCGGCCACAGCGCGGCAAAGTGGTGGGAGTTGCGGATCGCCAACACCGCAATCCCGGCACTGCGGGCCTTTTCCATCAGCAGTGGACGTGCCGCCGCCAGCGCAGGCTGGGCAAAACCGTTGCCGGCATCGACGCTGACAAACCCTGAAGCCACGTCCTCGACTTTCGGCACGGCCTTGCCGTTGACCCAGCCGCTGTTGAGCGTCGAGACATAACCGGGAATCCGGAATACGCCGTGACTGTGAGCACCGTCCCGCTCGGCACTGGCGCAATTGGCGGCCAGGGTTCTGGCGACTTCGGCCGAGGTGCCGTGACGGGTGAAAATCGTTTCCAGCAGTTGAGTCAGCTCGTCCAGGGACACCGTGGACGAGAGCGAATGATCGTGTGGCGCAGACATCTGAAGCTCCAGAGTAATTATTGGAGGGAACAACAGCGAACGGACAACCCGCCAGAGGATTAACCACGGCTGGCCGGTGGCCTGTCAACCCCGCAATGGACAGCCGATTTCCAGACAGCGGGCTCAATACCCTTCACATTCAGATCAATCCCAATCTGACACTGGCGGGCCCCGCCAGAAACCTCGTCGAATTTGCCCTCGATCACATCAATGTCGCCCAGAGCACCGGGTAGAAAGGGTCGGCCAGTTGGAGCCGATCCGAGCGTTTGATTCACGCATAAAAAATGCGCAGGCTCGACACCTGCGCATCGCTCCACAACCGTGGGGGTCAGTCTTTCTGATCGCGAAGGACATTGCCGGAGGCGCCGTCGATACGGAATTCGTACACCACCCCGTCGGCCTTGCGTCCTTCGCCTTTCCAATAACCATTGTTGACGGCCTCGATCTCGTAGACCTCGACATAACCGGCCTTGGTTTTCACGATCTCGATGGCCTTCTCGATGGTGATCCAGCCCGCGCCCGGGCGGTCGGCCAGTGCCGCGCCTGCGCTCAGAAGACTGGCGGTTGCAATCACAGCGGCCAAGGTTCTTTTGATCATGTTTTCACTCCATTTATGGTTAATGTTCGCGGGATGTCCTGTTTTTTGGGGCGCTGCAGCGAAAAAAAGTTCCACGTTTGATGGGTAAATGCCATGACGGCTGTTCTCGGCGCCTTCCGCCCAAGGTTAGAATGCGCGAAATCAGGATGAGTCAATGACCCAGAACCCTCTCTCGGAAGCCGAATACGATGCAATCACCGATGCCGCCGCGCATTGGTGCATGCGCCTGCACGCCGTTGACTGCACCGCTGAAGAGCGCATGGCGTTCGAACAATGGCGCGATGCGCACCCGCTTCACGCGTTCGAGTATGAGGCGATGCTGGAAATCTGGGACGTCGCTGAACACCTGCCCCGGCCGGCAACGGCACCGGCCCTGCCGATTCACCCGACGGCGACCCGGTCATGGCGCCAGTACGCCGTAGCGGCGTGCGTCTGCGCACTGGCTTTGCCGCTGGCGGCCTGGACCGGATGGAACCTCGGCTGGCTGCCTGACAGCTATCAGCATTTCGCGGCCACCGACAATGTCCGCCATGTCACCCTGGGCGATGGCAGCCAGGTCGAGCTGAATCTCAACACCGAACTGACCTACAGCAATTACAAGGACGAGCGTCGCGTCACCCTGAAAAAGGGCGAGGCGTTCTTTGAAGTCAGCCACGACCTGAGCCACCCGTTCGTCGTCAGGGCCGCCGAAGGCAGGATTCGCGTCACCGGCACACGCTTCAACGTCTGGATGTATGAGGATCAGGTAAAGGTCAACCTGATCGAGGGTTCCGTGCTGGTCACCAGCAACACTCAATTGCCCGGCGATGGTCTGCGCCTGGGGCCTTCGATGCAGGCACGCTACAGGCATGGCGATTTCACTCCGCAGATCAGCCAGACCTATGCCAACGACAACGCACTGGCCTGGCGCAGCGGCAAACTGGTGCTCGACAACCTGCCGCTGAACGAAGCGTTGCCGCAGATCAACCGTTACCTGGACAAGCCCCTGATGCTGGCCGACAACGCCACCGGTTCGATCCGGGTCGGCGGCATTTACAACATCAAGGAGCTGAACAGCTTCGCCAGTTCTTTGCCGAAAGTGTTGCCGGTCTTCCTGACCCGCAACAAGGACGGCAACCCGGTGATCAACCCGATGCCGCAGCAACCGCCAAAAAACTGAAGGCCGTTCCCGTGAGGGAGCGGCCTTGTGCTTTTGCGGTTGTCCGCAGGTTGAACAGCTGATTACTGCGCCGCGACTTTCCCCGTTTTTTCCAGGTCATCGCGCACGGTCTGCACCTGATATTGCGGATCGGCCTCGATCTGCTGTTCGGTGAACGGCAACACACTCCACTGTTTCTTCGAGAAGGCCTCGGTCTGATCCCGGGAATACTTCGACGCCGGATCACTGGATAACGAGAATGCCAGCAGGCCCTGGGCATGCGGTCCCTTGTCATCGAACGTCACGACTTGCAGGTAACTGGTGCCGCTGACCACTTCCAGCTTGCCGTCTTCACGGGGCACGCTCTGGATGGCGTTGTAGATGCCGAGCGTGCCCGGGCCACCGTGAATCGGCGTTTGCTGGCCACCACTGCTGACCACCTGCACATCCCCCCAGCGGGTGCTGGCGTTCAGGCCCATTTTTACCGCCGATTCGGCCGACGCCAGCATGGCCTCGCGCAGTGCCTTGGCCACTTCCGGTTTTTCAACGGCCAGCCCGCGCGGGGTGTGCTGAGCATCCTTGGGATCGAACGCCACGCGCCAGGCCTGCGGCGATTCCTGCATCGCTTGCATGATGTTCTGGAAATGCACCAGGCCGACGCCCGACTCCAGATTCGCCCGACCATCCCACGCCTTCAGGCTGCTGCATACCGATTTCAACGCGGCCTCAGACTGCGAAGCACAGAACTTTCGCAGGTCCGGCACCACCTGAGTCGCCAGGAATACCTGATCGTCCATCACCATGTGTTGCAGATCCTGCACCGACACCGAGCCTTTCTTGCTCAGCGTCGCCAGACGAGCCAGCGCAAAGCGCGAGCGCAGGCCCAATTGCTGGCCGTCCTGACTGATCAGCGGCGAGAAGCCGGTCAGCGGTTGCGCCGGGTTGGCCAGCCACGCCGAGTCGTTGGAGTGCTGGACAAAGTCCTTGCGCAGCAGCTGCGGCAACTGGCTGGAGGCGTAAATGCCCTTCTGTGCGGCTTGCGGGTCGATGTCCCAGGCGCAGGCGCTGTTGGAGCCGTCGAGCACGATCATTTTCAGACCGGCGCGCGGGTCGCTGCACCTGGCCAGTTTGTCGGCGCTGACGTTCGGCACCACCGACAGGTTCATGTACAGCGTCTGGCCCTTGTCATCCACGGCCAGGGTGTTGACCCACGGGATGCCCTGAATCGTGTGCACCGAATCCTGCAGATCCTTGAGATTGCCGGCGCGGTTCATGGCGTACCACTGCTTCAACACCCGATCGTTGTCGAGGTTCGCATCGCGAAGGCTATAGGCGAACTGATTGTCCCAATCGAGCTTGCCGGGCCATTGCACAATCGGGCCGAACTGCGAACTGTAGACATCCCGCGAGACCGGCACCACCTGACCGTCCGCCTGTTTGACCTGCACCGTGACCGTCTGCTTGTTCATCGGCAAGGACTGGCCGTCGAGCAGGTAACGGGTCGGATCCTTCGGATCGAGTTGCAGGCGATACAGGGTGAAATGCTTTGACGAATCGACGGTGTGGGTCCAGGCCAGATGCTGATTGAAGCCGATGTTGATCATCGGCAGGCCCGGCAGCGCCGCGCCCATCACGTCGAGTTTGCCAGGAATGGTCAGGTGCATCTGATAGAAGCGCATGCCGCCGACCCACGGGAAATGCGGGTTGGCCAACAGCATCCCACGGCCATTGAACGAACGCTCGCTGCCCACCGCCACCGCGTTGCTGCCACGGTCCAGTGCGAAGCGTTGCAGGCGCGTGTCCGCCAGTTGATAGGCCCGCGCATCGTTTTCAATCTTCGCAGTGGCCTGCGGCGGAGTAGCACCCGCCAGCGCTTCGGCGAACTGGCCCACCCCGCCCTCGACCAGCAGACGACGGGTCAGCTTCACCAGGTCCTCGGCGGCGATATCGCGCACCCATTCACCCTGGCACTGTTGTGGCAAGCCCTGCTGACGGCGTTCGGCCAGATAACGGTTGTAGCCGGCGGCATAACCTTCCACCAGATCACGCACTTCGACCGGCTGGGCCTGCCAGAAAGCGTTCACTGCCTGCGGCGTGTTGAGCCACTGGAAGAACACGTCACTGATGCGGTTCTCGCGCTCTTCGACTGTCAGTTGCTCCGGCCCGAAGTACCGCGACCGCTCGCCATTGACCGTCACGACTTCGTTGGCCAGCAGGCACAGGTTGTCCTGCGCATAGGCATAACCGATGCCGAACCCGAGACCACGTTCGTTTTCCGCGCGGATGTGCGGTACGCCAAAACCGGTGCGGCGGATATCGGCGCCGGTCTGGCCGGAAGGGCTGAACGCCTGCGCCGACAGACTCAGCCCGAGAAACAGGCCGGCAAGGGTCAGTCCGGTGAATTGCCTGGAAATAGTCACGCTCGCTCCTGATCGAAATGCCGAAGAGCGAACCGCCCGCCTCCGTGAACACGTCGGACCCGGCTCGCTCTGAAATCACCCACGCGTCACGCGCAATGAGCCTGTCCAGAAAACGAAGCCGTGGGAAAAAAATTTAGTCGGTCACACACCCGTTTCGTGCCGCAATCACGGGGAAAAGACAAAACCACGACAAATTTTCTACATTTTCCGCTTCATGATTTGTCGGGCTGAAACGTCTTGTTTAGAGAGAGCACGAAAAACCTTTCCTGATCAGGCTCTGAAAGGAGTAATCGCATGTACAACCCACTACTACCATCGGAAGGTAGCCAGACCCCACAAGGAGCGCCCATGGGTTCACACGCCGACGTATTCGGGCAACGGGTCGAGCGTCACGGCAATGATCGCATCCGTATGCTGCTTAAAAGCTTCGGCCTGCGCACCAGCCTGATTCGCCTCAAAGTCATCGACACCCTGCTGGTCGCCGCCGAGGACGACCGTCGTCTGGGTGTGCGTGGTGTTCACAGCCAGTTGCTGGATCTGGACATTCCCTTGTCCTTTCTCAGCGTGCGCGAAGTCCTCAAACGCCTGTGCGCCGAAGGTGTCATCACGTTCAACGACGACAAGAGCTACAGCCTCCATCCCCAGGCTGCCGCCGTGCTCAACCACGATTGAAGCGCCCGGCAGATGCCGTCAGGGCTTGACCTTGCGGCGCATCACGCCGTTGATCACCACAACCACCACCGCCACACCGATGGCTATGTACTGAAATGTTTGCTCGCTGAGCTTGCCGGCGTTTTGCAGCCAGGACAGGCCAAGCATGATCAGCAGTACGGCGAGGGCGATCAGAATCGAATATTTCAAGCGTTGCTTCTGGGTCATTACAGGTTCCTGAACCGTTGGAATGTATCGGGTTTGTATCGGCGTCGATGCCATGCACATACCCTTTCACGGGGATATGCCGCTGCAAACGGGGTCTCATGTTACAGCCGATGAAGAGCTTTGGCTTCAGGCGGCTTTAACCATGAGGATCTTTGAAATGCTGCGTCGAATCACCTGGCTGATTCCTGTCCTTGCACTGCTCACCCTGAGCGGCTGCATCATTTTCCCCCACGGCGGCTGGCATGGCGATCATCGCCACTACACGCCGCAAGGTCCGGGCTACTACGACCATCGTTAAGTCATGCCGCGAGAAGGATGCCAGCGTCCATTCATTCAAATGCAACAACTGATTTAGTGTCAGCCGAAATGCCCACAGGAATGTGGGCATTTTTCTTAAGACTCTCCCCATTATCTTGTCAGGCAATTCGCTCTTGCGAGTAGGCATCCCGACTTCTGCAACATCACGCAACCCCCCGTCATAGAGCGTCACAGCAATGACGTAGGAACAGTCCTACCCCGCCTCTACCCTTTGCGCTCTCTCTCGAATCTCGTGGAAGCGTATGCAAAGGACTCTCATCAATCTCTCGCCGCGGCAGGCGCTCGGTTTCTGCCTCGCCATCATGCTGTTCGAATGGCTGATCTACATGGCCAGCGACATGGTCATGCCGGCGATGCTCACCGTCACTCGGGATCTTGAAGCCGATGCCCGTCATATCCCCAACGCCTTCAATCTCTACCTGATCGGCGGAGTGTGCCTGCAATGGCTGATCGGACCGCTTGCCGACCGGTTCGGTCGACGCCCGTTGTTGCTGGCCGGTTGCGCACTGTTCGGTGCAACGTGTGCAGCGACAGTCTTTACGCCCGGTATTGAAGTTTTCAACGCATTAAGGCTGATCCAGGGCATGGGGCTGGGGTTTGTGGTGGCTGTCAGCTATCCCGCGCTTCAGGAAGTATTCTGCGAAGCCGATGCGGTGCGCCTGATGGCGCTGCTCGGCAATGTGGCGCTGCTTTCGCCGCTGATCGGTCCCCTGCTGGGCAGTCTGTTGTTGGAATGGCTCAGCTGGCGCGAACTGTTTCTCGGCCTGGCCCTGGTTGCCGTACTTGCATGGACCGGACTGTACGCCTGCATGCCCGAAACCATCGGAGTGGTCCGTCGTGATGGCACTCAGCAAGCGCCTATAGCCTTTTCCCTTCGCCAGATCGGTGCTCGATACCTTGCGTTGTCGCGCAACAAGAACTTTCTCGGGACCTGCGTTGCACTTGGCCTGATGAGCCTGCCGCTGATCGCCTGGATCGGTCTTGCACCGCTGTTGCTGATCCAGTCACTGGGGCTGACAACGCGGGAATATGCCCTGTGGCAGATTCCGGTTTTCTCGGCGGTCATTCTCGGCAATCTGATTCTCGACCGGTTGCTGCCCACACGTGAATTGCCGCAATTGATTCGCCTGGCACTGTGGCCGTACTGCCTGGGTCTGCTGACCCTGGTGGCCGTGGCCATGACAGGCCTCTCCCTCACCGCACTGATTGCCGGCCTCGCGCTGTACGCCGTAGGGCTGGGCATGAGCAACGCAGCCCTGTATCGGCTGGCGCTGTTTTGCAGCGATGACAGCAAAGGACTGGTCTCGGCCGCGATCGGCATGATTTCGATTGCCGTAATGGGTGCCGGTGGAGCGTTGATTGCCGCCATCGGCGGCGGTCTTCGCCTCGATTTCTTTGCGCTGTGGGCCGCGGTCGGCGGCCTGCTGTGCCTGCCCCTGCTCAACCGGTTTTTGCCTGCTGCGGCAAGGCCGACCGTTCACCATAACGATAAGGACGTCTGATGTTCCATTTCCCCCACAGCGACAAGCTCTGCGCGTTGACGCAACCCTATTGCCCGGACGCCGTGCCGGACGGGCTGTTCGATCAGGCCATGGTCGAGATCAGCCGTTTCCACAGCCTGCATACCCCGGGCTACGAACGCTGGCTGAACGCCAACGGGCTGACCGTGGACAATCTGGACAGACTCGACGACTGGTCGCGTCTACCGCCGATTTTCGCCAGTTTTTTCAAGCAGCACCTATTGCTCAGCCCCACCGGTACCCACGCGTTGGAGCTGACATCCTCAGGCACCAGCGGTCAGAAAAGTCGCATGCGTTACGACGAACGCAGCCTGGGCGCCGCTCAGTACATGGTCGAACGCATCTTTCACCATTATGGCTGGAGCAACCCGCAAACCCCGTGCAACTACTTGCTTTTGAGCTATGAGCCGGAAGAGACGATCAGCCTGGGAACCTCCTTTACCGACCAGTTCCTGTGCCGGTTCGCGCCCGTCAATCGAGTGGCCTATGCCCTGCGCCGTACCGGCGGCGGCCACGAGTTCGACAGTTTCGGCGTCATTGTTGCCCTGCAATCCTTCGCCGAAGAAGGCTTGCCCGTACGGATTCTCGGCTTTCCCGCCTTTCTCTGGCAGACCCTTGAACGCATGCGGGCCACCGGCGTTCGCGAACTGCAACTGGCACCGGACTCGCTGGCTCTCTTCGGGGGTGGCTGGAAAACCGATGCCGCGCAGGAGATTCCCCGTCAGCAACTGTACGAGCGCATGCACCGACAACTGGGCCTTGAGGTCTCTCGCTGCCGTGACGGTTACGGCGCGGTCGAGCATCCGGTGCCTTACCTTGAATGTGCTCATCATCATTTCCATGTGCCCATCTATTCGCAGGTCTTCGTGCGCAATCCGTCCGACTTCACGGTTCTGCCGTATGGCCGTCAAGGCTTGCTGAGTTTCGTCTCGCCCTACATTTCATCGAGTCCGGCCCACGCCGTGGTCATGAGCGATCTGGCCACCCTGCATCCAGGCGCCAGCTGTGGCTGCGGTCTATCTGCAGACTGGTTCGAACTGCATGGCCGCGCCGCGACCACGGCCGGCAGAAGCTGCGCCCTGGCCGCCGCTGAACTGCTGGGGAGGCATTGACATGTATCTGATCAATGGACAGCTTCACCCCGACTACCGGCTCGACGCCGCACTGGAGCAACTTCATCTGGACCTGCCACAGCGACTGGGCACGGCACTCCAGCGTGGGACAGTCCTCGATGCGGTCGCGGTTTTCTCCACCCGACTGCACGATCCGGATCTGCCTCTTGAACCTGAACACCGTCAATCCCTGATTGAGTTCTGCCAGCCTGATGCCCTGCAGCACAAACTGCAACGTGAGCTGGGGGAGCAACCGGATGCCTTGCGCCGCATCGACTATCGCGAGTCGCACTTCGAACGCTGGAGCTCGCTGGGTCTGGTGGTGCACATCACCCCTGGCAATGCGCCGCTGCTGGCCTTCTGCGCCGTGATCGAAAGCCTGCTGGCCGGCAACGTCAACTGGCTGCGTCCCAGCAGCAGTGACCAGGGCCTGACCGCTCGCTTGCTCCATGCGCTGACTCAGTGCGACGCCACCGGCCAGATCGCAGGACACGTCGCGGTCATACCAGCAACGACCGAGCAAATCGGCCAACTCTGCGAACGCGCCAACGGCATTTCAGCCTGGGGCGGCGAATCGGCGCTTCAATCCATCCGCCGACAGATCCCGGCCGGCTGTCGCTGGATCGACTGGGGTCATCGGATCAGTTTTGTTTACCTGACTCCCGAGACCGCCTCGCCAGAGGCGCTGGACGCGGTGGCGGATGAAGTCTGTCGTCTCGACCAACAGGCCTGTTCCAGCCCGCAATGGCTGCTGGTGGACAGCGATGACGAAGCTGTTCTGCGCATCATCGGCGCGGGCCTGGCAAAGGCGTTGGAACGTCGGGCCCAGCACTGGCCAGCCTTGATGCCGTCACTTCAAGAGGCGTCGCAAATCACCACAGACACGGCGATCGCGCAGTTGACCCAGAGTTTTGTCGGGCACCCCGGACATGTCTGGAAAGCACCGGGCTGGCGGGTGATCTGGACGCATGACCAGCAACTCGCGCCCTCGCCGCTGTTTCGCAGTGTGCTGCTCAAACCACTGCCACGAACGCAAGTCATCGAGGCGCTCGTGCCTTGGCGAAACATGCTGCAAAGCTGCGCCCTGATCTGCTCCGAACACGAGACAGCAGAACTTTCGCAGATGCTGATCGCAGCAGGCGTCACGCGAATCGCCCCCGTTGAATCGATTCACGAAGGTTACGAGGGCGAACCTCACGACGGTGTCTATGCCTTGCAGCGCCTGAGTCGGCGGGTGTCGGTCAGCCTGCCGGTTGCGACGCTGTCTACCTGTGCCACGCTTGATCCGCTACCGGCACCGCCGTGCATCGCAGCTCGCCCGATCATGAACAAGGAAACGTTTGTCACCCGACCGATCAATCCGGCGGCCCGCCTGTACTTCCGCTCCGGGGGCAGCAGCGGCGTTCCGGTGTTGTCGGGTTTCAGTTACCGTGATTTTGAACGGCAGATGCGCGCAGCCGCCGATGGGCTCTTTGCGGCAGGCCTTGACCCGGCCCGGGATCGGGTGATGAACCTGTTCTTCAGCGGTGGGCTGTATGGTGGTTTTTTCAGCTTTTCCAAAGTGCTGGAGCTACTGGGTGTCGCTCATCTGCCGATGGGGGCGCCAGCCGATGACGATTACCGCGAAATCGCCCGTTTGATCATCGAACAACGCGTCACCACACTGGTCGGCATGCCGAGCACCCTGCATCGCCTGTTTCTAAACGAGCAGTCGCGATTGCGTGACTATGGCGGCATCGAAAAGGTCTTTCTCGGCGGTGAGCATCCCGGCGAACAGAGCCGTGCGTTGATGCGCAGCTGCGGCGTCAGGCTGATCCGTTCGGCCATTTACGGCAGCGTCGACGCCGGACCACTCGGCCATGCCTGCCCGGCAACGTCTGATGGCGTATTCCATCTGATGAGCGCTATTCAACACCTGGAAATCGTCGCGTTTGAAGCCGATCAGCCGGTGAATGGCGATGAAATCGGCCGTCTGGTGTTCACCTCGATAGAACGACAAGGCCAGGACGTTCAGCGATACGACCTTGGCGACAGCGGCCGCTGGATACCCGGCCGGTGTCCATGCGGGCTGCCGGCTCCACGCTTCGAGCTGCTGCAACGTCACGGCCGGCTGCTGCGCATCGGCACGGACTTTATCTGTCTGGAAACACTGGCTCGGCATCTGCAGGTCGAATTCCAGTTGATCCTGGAACACGCACCCGACGGGCTGGAGCGGATGCGGTTTCGCAGTTCGCTGCCCGCCCGCGAAGTTCATGACCGCCTGCTGGATTACCCGACGCTGGCGACCCTCATCCGCACGGGACTGCTGACGGTGGACGCAGAACACTGTGCGATCGATCAGTTCGCCCGAAACAAACACAGCGGAAAGACGCCGCAGGTGATCGACAACCGCAGCGTGGTCCCGCCCACTGACTTGCAAGGAATGCAACATGAACACAAGGATTGAGTTGAACGAGCTCGTGGCGTTTGCCCGTCGCCATTCAAGCTTTTACGCAGGCCACTTCGCTGATGTGCCCGAGCACGTCACTTCGCTGGCTGAATTGCCGGTGATCGATCCCGCTGCCTACTGGGTAGGCAGCCAGGATCTCGACCACTGGCCTGTACTGACCGATTCTCTGGAAAACGCACTGGTATTCAAGACAGGAGGAACCACCAGCACCGGCAAATTTTCGGTTTTTCAGCGCAAGGAATGGCAAACACTGGTAACGGACTTCGGTCGCAGTCTCGGCGGACAGTTGAGCGCGGGCGACCGTATCGCCAACCTGTTTTTCGCCGGCGACCTCTACGCCAGTTTCATCTTCACCCACGATGCGCTGGCACAGGTGGAAACGGACATTGTCGAATTTCCGTTCACCGGTCATGTCGACTCGCTCATCCTCGCCGATGCCATCGCCCGACACCGGATCAATGTGCTGGCCGGACTGCCCGCCCATTTGCTGACCTTCGCGGCCTGGCTGGAACAGCACGGGCGGGTACTCGAGGGCGTGAAAACCCTGCTCTACGCCGGGGAAAGTCTCTTTCCGGCACAACTGCGACGATTGGGGCGTGTCTTTCCCGGTGCGCGCATTGCGTCTCTCGGCTATGCCAGTGTCGACGCCGGTTTCATCGGCGCCAGTCAACGGGATTGCGCGTTGGGCGAACATCATGCGGCGGACAACCATAGCGTGCTGGAAATTCTCGACGAAGAAACCGGAGAGGTGATTGACGGGTGCAACCGGGTGGGACGACTGGTGGTGACCAACATGACCCGTCGCTTGATGCCGTTGATTCGCTATCCGGTCGGCGATCGCGCCTGTTGGCGAGAGCCCGGTGATGTTCCCCGGCGCAAATTCGCCTTGATGGGACGCTGTGCCGACAGTCAGCGGGTTCGTGTCGGCATACTGACCCTCCTGCCTCAGGCCATCGGCCAAACCGTACAGCGGATTACCGGCAGTGAAGACTGGCAACTGGTGATCGAACAGGAAGGCACAAGGGATATTCTGTGCCTGCGCTGGGTACCGGATGCCCTGTCTGCGATGGCTGAGCAGGCAGACCGGTTACTGCACCGTGCGTTGATCGAAGCCTATCCATTGATCGAAGAATTGAGCACCGGGCATTTGCTCGAATTGCAGATCCGGCGCTGCACGATTCAGTCACTGTCACGCCATCCTCGGTCAGGTAAACAGCAGCGTGTAGTCGATCTGCGGGTATACGACAATCTGCACCGGGAGGACCGTTGATGGAAACCCTGATCCTGCGCAGTTACCGTAACAGCGACGCCCGTGCCGTCAGCCAACTGTTCAGAAAGGTCTACGGCAACCAATACGCTCAGCCCCATGTTTACCTGCCGCGCATGATTACGCAGAACCATGTCGGCGGTCGCTGGCATTCATTGGTGGCGGTGTCGGAGGGGCAGATTCTGGGACACGCGGCATTGATTCGCGACAAGGGGTCGCGCATTGCCGAACTCGCATTGAGCGTGGTTGATCCGCAGAGCCGGGGCCAGAACGTGGCCACCCGACTGAGCCGGCAATTGCTGATTCATGCCCAGGCGCTCGGATGCCACGGCGTGACGATCAAGCAGATGACCCATCATCTCTACACGCAACGGATGGCCGCCCGTCTGGGGTTTCACAACACTGGGCTGCTACCCGATCATGCCCCTTCGCCCTTTGGCGAACCGGTGCCGGAGTCGTTGGTGCTCGGCTATCTCCAGATCGACGGATACCAGCGACCGTTGCCAAGCCTCGCATGGCCGGATGGCTGCCGCGAGTTCATGCAGCAGATGGTCGACATGTTCGGGACACGGGACAACCCATCACCCTGGGTCGGCGACCCCATCCAACTGGATCAGCGTTGGGGGCGCTATGACTGCGTATTGGAGGCGCTTGACGACGGATTGCTCAAGCAATTGCAGCAGTTGCCGGACCATTGGCTGATTTCGATCAGGCTCAGACTCGCGCAGGGTTTCGATAGTGCCTGGCGCCAGTTGTCGACCATGGACTTCACCTTCACCGGGCTGGCACCCGATGAAAAAGGGTCCGGATGGCTGGCGTTGTTTCATCGCGGATTTCAACCAGGACCGCTGACATTGCACTGCCCGCGCATGCAGGTTCTGCAGGACGACACGCGACAGCGCAAACTCAAGGCTGCGTAAACGACGAGGCCCGCTCCGTTGCCGGGGCGGGCCTGCCTGATCACGCCTTGGCGCTGACACCCTTGTCGGTAGGAGGCTTGCGCTCCCCACCCTGACCGTAGGTCTGCAGATTCTGCAGCACATAGATGGCTTTCTTGTACTCGGGGATCAACGTATTGGCGTACTTGTTGCCCTTGAGATTGTTGTTCTGGATGGTATCCAGTTGCGTCGCGAAGTACTCCAGCGCATTGAACTTGGCGTCCGGATCCTTCTGAATGCCGAAGCGATCAAACTTGTCGCCGGCGTTGAGCAGCGTAATGGACGTGACTTCGGAAATCAGGCCACGGCTGCGCAGCATTGCACTGAGGCTGCCCAATTGTTTGGCCGAAACATTGGTGGGATCGAAACCCTTGATGTTCTTGTGCAGACCCTGCTTGTCCATCTCGGCGATGCTGATTGCATTGGGGTCGTTGCCGACCAGAGCCAGCATCTGCTTGACCTTCACGCTTTGGGAAACCGGTTTGCTCGAGCTTCCTGTGTCTCGAACCAGCAAACCCGCCTTGGGTTGCCAGGCACCGGTATAGCCGATAGTCATGTGCAGGCTCCTTGCGAGGAAAACATGAAAAATTCCTTGTTGGACGACTTTTGAGTTGCCCGGAGTATCGGCCGGCAAACTAATGGCACCAACTCCTTTCTGCACTTTTTTACAATTTTCGTACATTCACGATACAAACCGATAACAGCTCGGAAATACGGGACCAGAGCGTTCATGACAATGTGATGAAAGTGGGTTTATCGCTCTAATGTTCGGGACAGTTAGTTCTTGTGTATCAGGCCGGATACGTTCCATCGGTCGGGATTGCATCTTTTAGGACGCAAGTACCTAAAGCTTCCCGAAGTCGCGACGATACGTTTGGAAACCTGCGCTGTTTTCCCCCTGCCCACAATAAGAATCCCTGCTCAAGGACCGGTTTCCATGCCCGCATTCCGCACCATTCAGGCTCGCTACACGCTGTTTCTAGTTCTGTTCATTCTGTTGTTGTCGGTGCTGACCGTGGTTGGCATCAGCCAGCTGGTCGCGCCCAAGCTGCGTCATACCGAAGAACAGGTGGTGCTCAATCGCATTGCTGAAGTGGCCGAGCAGATCCAGGGCGAACTGAACAAGGTCCAGGCGCAACAGCGCAGCATCACCCAGACCATCCCGCTGCTCGACAGCGCGGCCATCGACACCGTGTTGCCGGGGCTGGTGGATCAATACGGCGAGCTCAAAGTGTTCGGCGGCGGCATTTGGCCGTTGCCCGGCCAGCGTGAGGCCGGACGCAACAAGTTCAGTACGTTCTGGCACCGCGACGCCTCCGGCAAACTGGCGGTGAACACCTTCTGGAACAGCGACGCGGCGCCCAACTATTACGATCAGAGCTGGTACAAGGGCGGCATGCAGACCCCGCGCGGCCAATGCGCCTGGGCTGCTGCCTATAAAGATGACGCCAGCGCCGAACCTCGCACCAACTGCGCCATGGCCATTCAGAAAAACGGCAGCGCCTGGGGCGTCTCGACCATCGACGTGACATTGGGCTTCTTCAACGATCTGGTGGCGCGCAAGGAAAAAGACCTCAACGCCGAAATGCTGATCGTCGAGGCCGACGGCAAGATCATCAGCAACAGCTCGCGCATCAGTGGCCCGATCGTGCTGAAGAACATCAGTGAACTGGCCGGCGGTTCGACCTTCGCCAGCCAGGTCAAGGCCGGGCTGCAAAACCGCGAGCAAGCGCAGCGCGTCGAATTCGACAACAACGGTGAAGCCAGCACGTTCTTCATGCGTCCGATCGAAGGCACCCCGTGGTTCCTCGCCACCGCGCTGCCGACCAAAATGCTCACCGCCCAGCGTGACGACGTGCTCAGCAGCCTGAGCCTGTTGCAGATTCCGCTGGTGATCCTGCTGGTGCTGTTGCAGGTCTACGCGATCCGCCAACTGGTTTCGCGCATGAAAGCGCTGAAAGCCAACATCGATTCGCTGTCCAGCGGCGATGCCGACCTGACCCGGCGCATCACCATCCGCGCTGAAGATGAGCTCGGCGCCATCGGGCACTCGGTCAATACCTTCATCGCCTACCTGCAGAACATGATCGGCGAGGTCACCCAGGCCACCGGCGCCATGGCCTCAAGCCTCGACAACCTGCAACGCACCTCGGCGCACACCAGCCAGATTCTGCTGCGCCACGCTTCGGAAACCGACCAGACGGTTACCGCGATCAACGAAATGAGCTCGACCGCCGAAAGCGTCGCGCAAAATGCCGCTGAAACCGCCGCCTTCACCCAGCGCGCCAACGAAAACGCCGACCGTTCGCGCGTCGTGGTCGGTGAAGCGTCTGGCAGCGTGGTGGCGTTGATCGACGAAGTGGCCAGCGCCACCCACAAGGTCGAAAGCATGCAGCAGGACGCCCAGCGCATCACCGAAATCCTCGGCGTGATCGGCGCCATTGCCGGCCAGACCAACCTGCTGGCGCTCAACGCCGCCATCGAAGCAGCGCGGGCCGGTGAACAGGGTCGCGGTTTTGCAGTGGTGGCGGACGAAGTGCGTGCCCTCGCCGCCCGCACCCAGGCCAGCACCTCGGAAATCAACGAGATGTTGAGCCGTCTGACCCAGGGCGTGAGCTCGTCGGTCAGCGCCATGGAAAACACCCAGGCCAGCTGCCAGTCGGCCGCCGATGCCACGGCGCGAGTCAACAGTGGCCTCGACGAGATGGCCGGTTCGGTCAGCCACATCAACAGCCTCAGCACCCAGATCGCCACCGCCGCCGAACAGCAGAGCGCGGTCACCGAAGAGATCAACCGCAGCATGGTGCAGATCCGCCACATGGTTGATGAGCTGGTGGAAAGCGGTCAGGCCAGCGAACTCAACACCCGCCAGTTGCTGGAAGCCAACAGCCGGGTCAGCGCGATCATGGGGCGGTTCAAGGTTCGCTGACCGTTTTGTCATCTTGCGCTCAGTGGCCTGTCAGCTTTGATCTACGATCATGTTGGCAGGCCTGCCTCGTATCACTTGGAAACACTCCGTTGATGCCCGGCAGGAAAAACCGGTCAAAATGCCTTCCTTTTTTGACCGTTTCTCCTCTAAGCCGAGAGCCCTCCATGCGAAACCATCTGCGTCTGGCCGCCCTGAGCGCCCTGTTCATCTCCTCCCTGGCGCAAGCAGCCGACCTTATTCCGATCGAAGTCCACCGCGACGCCAACTGCGGCTGCTGCAAAAAATGGATCAGTCATCTGGAAGCCAATGGCTTCAAGGTCGAAGACCACGTCGAAAGCGACATGAGCAGCTTCAAGCAGCAACACGGCGTACCGCCACGTCTGGCGTCCTGCCACACGGCAATCATCAACGGCAAATTCGTCGAAGGCCATGTTCCGGCGGAACAGGTGCTGGCCCTGAGCAAGCGTGACGACCTGCTGGGCGTTGCCGCACCGGGCATGCCGATGGGCTCGCCGGGCATGGAAATGGACGGCATGAGTGATGCGTATCAAGTGATCGGCCTGAAGAAAGACGGTGCCGATGTGGTGGTGGCGGATTACCCGGCCCATTGATGACGGCGGGTTATCTCGGGCTGTTCCTGGCCGCGTTCGGTGCGGCGACGCTGTTGCCGCTGCAATCGGAAGCCGTGCTGGTCGGGCTGCTGGTCAGCGAGCGCTATTGGCTTTGGGGGCTGTTGGCCGTGGCGACGCTGGGCAACGTCCTCGGTTCGCTGGTGAACTGGTGGCTGGGGCGCAGGCTGGAACGCTTTCAGGACCGGCGCTGGTTTCCGATCAGCCCCAGGCATATGGAGCGAGCCCGCGTTCACTATCAGCGTTACGGTCACTGGTCGTTGCTGCTCAGCTGGTTGCCGGTCATCGGCGATCCGCTGACGCTGATCGCCGGGGTCATGCGCGAACCTCTCGGGCGTTTTCTGTTGATCGTCACTCTCGCCAAAGGCGCCCGCTACGGGGTGCTGGCGATGCTCACCCTCGGCTGGCTCGGTTGAACGATCGGGCCCGGGGATTGCCTGTGTTTAACGTCGCCCTAATCCGGCCGTTCCAGCATCGGCCGATTTCTTGTGGAGTTGTCCTATGTCCGTATCGCTGACCCGCTGGCTGCCCGGCCTGCTGCTGACCGCCGCCCTGCCCCTGCTCGCTCACGCCGAAGGCCCGCAATACGGCCCGCAATTGCAGGGTTTCGAGTATCCCTACACCCTCAAGCACTTTGCCTTTCAGTCTCAGGGCAAGTCGCTGCAGATGGGTTACATGGACGTCGCCGCCCACGGCAAGGCCAACGGGCGCACCGTGGTGCTGATGCACGGCAAGAATTTCTGCGGCGCGACCTGGGACAATTCGATCAAGGCCCTCAGCGAAGCCGGTTACCGGGTGGTCGCCCCGGATCAGATCGGTTTCTGCACCTCCAGCAAACCCGATCATTATCAGTACACCTTCCAGCAACTGGCGGCCAACACCCAGCAATTGCTCAAGGCGCTGGGCATCCAGAAGGCCACCCTGCTCGGCCACTCCACCGGCGGCATGCTCGCCACCCGTTACGCGCTGCAATACCCGGATCAGGTCGAGCAATTGGCATTGGTCAACCCGATCGGCCTGGAAGACTGGAAAGCCCTTGGCGTGCCTTACCGCAGCGTCGATCAGTGGTATCAGCGCGAATTGAAAGTCACTGCTCAGGGCATTCGCGACTACGAACGCACGACCTATTACGACGGCCGCTGGAAACCCGAATTCGACCGCTGGGTGGACATGCTCGCCGGCCTGAGCAACGGTCCGGGCAAGACTCAGGTCGCATGGAACTCGGCGCTGATCTACGACATGATCTTCACCCAGCCGGTGTACTACGAGTTCAAGGATTTGACGATGCCGACCCTGCTGCTGATCGGCACCTCCGACACCACCGCCATCGGCAAGGACATCGCGCCGCCCGAAGTGAAGGCGAAAATCGGTCACTACGAGGTGCTGGGCAAGCAGGTGGCGAAACTGATTCCTCAGTCCACGCTGGTGGAATTCCCCGGCATGGGCCACGCCCCGCAGATGGAAGAGCCGGCGAAATTCCACGAGGCGCTGCTCGGCTGGCTGGACAAAACCAATCCCGTTCGTTGAAGAGGTAACGCTGATGGCGGTGCAGATTGCGGTGATCGATGACTGGCAGGACGTCGCGCGGGGCGCAGTCGACTGGTCGGTGCTCGACAGTCTCGGCGAAGTCACCTTCGTCCATGAGTACCCGGCGGACAACGCCACGCTGGCCGAACGTCTGGGCCGGTTCGAAGTGATCTGCGTGATGCGCGAACGCACGCGCTTCGACGAAGACCTGCTCAAACGCTTGCCGAACCTGAAGCTGCTGGTCACCGGCGGCATGCGTAACGCGGCGCTGGATATGCCGGCCGCGGCCCGCCTCGGGATCAAGGTCTGCGGCACCGACAGCTACAAACACGCAGCGCCGGAACTGACCTGGGCGCTGATCATGGCCGCCAGCCGCAATCTGCTGAACGAGGCCAACGCCCTGCGCGCCGGCCAGTGGCAGCAAGGTCTGGGCGGCGATCTGCACGGCAAGACCTTGGGCATCCTCGGGCTCGGCAGCATCGGCCAGCGGGTGGCGCAGTTCGGTCAGGCGTTCGGCATGCGCGTCATCGCCTGGAGCGAAAACCTCACCGCCGAACGCGCCGAACAGGCTGGCGTCACCTATGTCAGCAAGCAGCAATTGTTCGAACAGGCTGACGTGCTGTCGGTGCACCTGGTGCTCAGCGATCGCAGCCGGGGCCTGGTCGATGCCCAGGCGCTGGACTGGATGAAGCCGACCGCCCTGCTGGTCAACACGGCGCGCGGGCCGATTGTCGACGAAGCGGCGCTGATCAAGGCCTTGCAGAAACAGCGTATCGGCGGTGCGGCCCTTGACGTGTTCGATCAGGAGCCTTTGCCGACCCTGCACCCGTTTCGCACCCTCGACAATGTGCTGGCCACGCCTCATGTCGGCTACGTCAGCCGCCAGAACTATGAGTTGTTCTTTTCGCAGATGATCGAAGACATTCAAGGGTGGTCAGCCGGGGAACCTATCCGCCTGCTCAACTGAGTCATCTCGCCTTCGCGGGCAATCCCTGCCCGCGAGGCAGCACCCACTGTCTGCCCGCCAACACAACTGTCCGCACCGCAACAGTGCGCCCGCACTTTCCCGGCGCCCGAAATCGTGACTGGCCGGTCACCATTTTGCGTCACCGAACCCGCCAGACATGCACTTCGTCGGGGCGCACCCCCTTCCGAAGCCACGGATTTCGTGAGCCTGCAACAGATTGTCGAACAATTCATCCAATTGCCCTGGCCCGCTCTAGGATCTGGCCTAGACTGGTTTTCGCGGGGTAAAACCGGCCGGTCACAAAGTCAAAAATTCGTCGAAACTTTTGCAGATCGCGGCGGGTCATCTGATAGGCAGGGCCAAAGCGACTGGTTCAAGTCTTGCAATGGCCCCCTCACCCATTCTGCTTGCACGTGTTGGGTAGCGATTTGCTCACTCATGCGTGGCGTGTTTGCGCCCGGCCACAGGACCTGGCCATGGACATCGCATGTTCAAGACAAGAATCAGATCAAAAAGACGGGAGATTCATATGATCAGTGCGGCATTGGAAATTCAGGGAGAACGGGCTCATCAGCCGATGGGTGAATCGAGCACTTTAAGCGTTCCCGGCAGCCGATCGATCAGCGTCCCGATCACCAAGACACTGACGCCGATAGCCAGTCAGAACCCCAACAAGAAAAAAGTGTTGTTCGTGACCTCGGAAATCGCCGATCTGGTGAAAACCGGCGGTCTGGGAGACGTTTCTGCCGCCCTGCCCCGCGCGATGGCACATCTGCATGACGTGCGGGTGTTGATCCCGGGTTACCCGCAGGTCATGAACAGCGAAAACCCGATTCACATCATCGGTGAACTGGGTGGCCACGCCGCGCTGCCACCTTGCAAGATCGGGCGCATGGACATGCCCGACGGTCTGGTCATTTATGTCTTGATCTGCCCTGAACTCTACGCCCGTGACGGTGGCCCGTATGGCGCCAACAATGGTCGCGACTGGCCGGACAACCACATTCGCTTCGCTCGTCTGGGTCTGGCCGCAGCCGATATCGCCGCCAACCTCGCGCAAATCCACTGGTGCCCGGATCTGGTGCACGCCAACGACTGGCCGGCCGGTCTCGCGCCTGCCTATATGCACTGGCGCGGGCAACGCACGCCGACCCTGTTCACCATTCACAACCTCGCTTATCAAGGCGTGACCAGCCTGGGCTCGTGCCCGGAACTCGGGATTCCCGCCCACGCCCTGCAACAGGAAGGCATGGAGTTCTACGGCAAAATGTCGTTCCTCAAGGCCGGCATGGCCTATTCGAGCCATATCACCACGGTCAGCGCTACCTACGCGCAGGAAATCACCACACCGGATTTCGGCTGCGGTCTCGACGGTTTTCTCGCCGCCAAGACCCAGCAAGGTTTGCTCAGCGGCATCCCCAACGGCATCGATGAAAGCTGGGACGCCGCCACCGACCCGCACCTGTTCGCACCGTTCGCCATCGGCGACTGGGAAGGCAAAGCGGTCAATGCCGCCCACGTTCGCGAACTGTTCGGCCTGGAACAATCGGAAGGTCCGCTGTTTGCCGTGGTCTCGCGGCTGGTCTATCAAAAAGGCCTCGACCTGACCGAGGCGGTGTCGGAATACATCGTGCAGAACGGTGGCCAGATCGCAATCATCGGCCGTGGCGAGCCGGAAGAAGAACAAGCCATGCGCGAACTGGCGCTGCGCTTCCCCGGCCAGATCGGCGTGCGCATCGGCTTCAACGAAACCGACGCCCGGCGGATGTTCGCCGGCAGCGATTTCCTGCTGATGCCGTCGCGTTATGAACCGTGCGGTCTGAGCCAGATGTACGCCCAGCGTTTCGGCTCGTTGCCGGTCGCGCGCAACACTGGCGGGCTGGCCGACACCATCGAAAACGGTGTTACCGGTTTCCTGTTCAACGAATCGACCGCCGACAGCTACCGCGAAGCCCTGAGCCGCGCGTTCAAGGTATTTGCCTTTCCCGAACTGCTCAACGCCATGCGCTGCCGGGCAATGGCCGCGCCATTCAACTGGTCCAAGGCGGTCGAACCCTACGCCGAACTCTACGAACAACTGGTGGCCAAGTCGCTGGGAAAAACGCACCACAAATAACCAGGGAGCTTTACAACAATGCCGTCACGGACACCTGAAAGCTGGCCCCACGGCGCGATCATGCTGGATGCCGACCACACACAATTTGCGCTGTGGGCGCCGGATGCGTTTTACGTCAGCGTCGAGCTGGGCAACGGCCAGTCGCTGCCTATGCTGCCTCAGGGCGATGGCTGGTTTGTCATCAAGACCCGCTGCCCTGCCGGCAGCCGCTACCGCTTCAACATCGACGGTGAACTGGAGGTGCCCGACCCGGCCTCCAGGGCGCAGGACGGTGATATCGACCGTCACAGCGTGGTGGTCGATCCCCACGCCTATCCATGGCAACACGTAACGTGGCGAGGTCGGCCGTGGAATGAAGCGGTGATCTACGAGTTGCATGTGGGTGCGCTAGGCGGATTCGATGAGGTCGAAAAGGATCTGGCCCGACTGGCCGCCCTGGGCATCACCGCTATCGAACTGATGCCGATCGCACAATTCCCCGGCTATCGCAACTGGGGGTATGACGGCGTACTGCATTTTGCGCCACAAGCCTCCTATGGCACTCCGGAACAGCTCAAGCATCTGATCGACAGCGCCCATGGCCACGGTCTGGCGGTGATTCTCGACGTGGTCTACAACCATTTCGGTCCGGACGGCAACTACCTGCATCGCTACGCCAAGGGCTTTTTCCGCGAAGACAAACACACCCCGTGGGGCGCGGCCATCGACTTTCGCCGTCGTGAGGTGCGGGACTTCTTCGTCGAAAACGCACTGATGTGGCTGCTGGAATACCGTTTCGACGGTTTGCGCCTGGATGCCGTCCATGCAATAGAAAGTCAGGACTTCCTGCCCGAACTGGCGCAGCGTGTCCGCCAGCAGGTCGACCCTGCCCGTCATGTATGGTTGACCGTCGAGAACGAACTCAACCAATCGAGCCTGCTGGAAGAAAATTACGACGCCCAATGGAATGACGACGGCCATAACGCTTTGCATGTGTTATTGACGGGCGAAACCGATGCCTACTACGCCGACTACGCTCTGCAACCGACCGAACAACTGGCCCGCTGCCTGAGCCAGGGCTTCGTGTTTCAGGGGCATATCACCCGCCACGGCGAACCACGGGGCGAACCCAGCGAGCATCTGCCGTCCACTGCCTTCGTACTGTTTCTGCAAAACCATGACCAGATCGGCAACCGTGCCTTCGGCGAGCGCCTGCATCAGTTGGCCGATCCGCGCGCGCTCGAGGCGGCGACGGTGCTGCTGTTGCTGTCGCCGATGATTCCGCTGATGTTCATGGGCGATGAATATGCCGCCGAGCAACCGTTTCTGTTCTTCACCAGCCACCACGGCGAACTGGCGAAACAGGTACGAGAAGGCCGTCGCAACGAGTTCGCTGCATTCAGTGCGTTCACCGACCCGCATAAGCGCGAACGGATACCCGACCCCAACGCCGAATCGACCTTCCACGCCTCGCGGCCAACGCGGTCCGGTAATGGCACACCGCGCCAGCAGGCAACGAATGAGCTCTATCGTCACCTGCTGCAATTGCGTCACCGCTACATCATCCCGAACCTGTCCGGCACCCAGGCCCTTGGCGCGCAAATGCTGGGCCGTGGTGCGGTCAGCGCACGCTGGCGTCTGGGCGATGGCAGTGAGTTGCGAATTGACCTGAACCTCAGCGAGACGGCAGTGGTCAACCCTCCACGGACCGGCGCGGTGTGGCTGTTTCAACAGCCCCCCGCTGCCGAGATGTCGGATAAGGGCCTTCTGCCCCCGTATTGCGCGCTCGTCAGCCTCACGGCCGCAACCCCTTTGCCCCCCTTGGATGGAGAGCGCCTATGAGCGATGCGCAACTGGAAATTCTCGCCAGCCGAGCCGGCCTTGCCGTCGACTGGATCGACGCCAACGGGCGAGCCCAAAAAGTCGCCCCGGCCGTGCTTCGCAATGTGCTGATCGGTCTCGGCCACCCGGCCAGCACTGCCCAGGAAATCGACGCCAGCCTGCTTGAACTGCAACAGGTACAGGAAAATCGCCAACTGCCGCCACTGCTTACTGCCGATCTCGGCAAGGGCCTGGATCTGGCCCGCTATTTCGAACCAGAAACCCCTTGTGAGGTTCACCTTGAAGATGGCTCGCGCTTGAGCCTGCGGCTTGATGCGGAGTCGATACTGCCCGGAGAGATTCCGGTCGGCTATCAGCAAGTGCACATCGCCGATCAGCAATTCACCCTGGCCGTGGCGCCGGAACGCTGCTTCAGCGTGGGTGACGCGGTGGACAGTCCGATCCCGCGCGCTTGGGGCCTGAGCGTGCAGCTTTATGGTTTGCGTCGCCCTGGCGATGGCGGTTTCGGCGATACCCAGGCCTTGGAAGAACTGGCCCGGGTGGCCGGCGAACGGGGTGCCGATGCACTGGCGATCAGCCCATTGCACGCGATGTTCAGCGCCGACACCGGGCGCTACAGCCCTTACTCGCCGTCCAGTCGGCTGTTTCTCAATCCGCTGTATGCCGCACCGGGGACCATCCTCGGCGAGCGCGCGCTGCGTGATGCGATTGACGCCGCCGGCCTGACCGACCAGTTCAAGCAACTGGAAGACCTGAAACTGGTCGACTGGCCGAAAGCGGCCGAGGCCAAACTGAAACTGCTGCAAGCCTTGTACGACGGCTTCATCAGCGGCGAACACCCGTTGCACGCCGACTTCTCCAGTTTCCGCGATGCCGGCGGTGAAGCGCTGGAAAACCACTGCCGCTTCGAAGCCATCCAGGAAATGCGCGCCGCCCGTGGCGAGAGCCTCGACTGGCGCGAATGGCCGGAACAATGGCACGACCCGCGCGGCGCAGCGCTCGGCGCATTTGCCGAGGAATACGCCGAGCGCATCAGTTACTTCGCGTTCTGCCAATGGTTGATTCACCGCTGCCTGGAACGTGCCCAGAGCGCCGCTCGCAGCGCCGGCATGGGCATCGGCCTGATCGCTGACCTGGCGGTGGGTGCCGACGGCGCTGGCAGCCAGGCCTGGAGTTTTCAGGACGAACTGCTCGCCTCGCTGACCGTCGGTGCGCCTCCGGACATTCTCAATCGCTCCGGACAGGGCTGGGGTATTTCCGCGTTTTCCCCGGAAGGCCTGGTGCGCAACGGTTTTCGCGCGTTTATCGAGATGCTGCGCGCCAACTTCGCCCACGCGGGCGGGCTGCGCATCGACCACGTCATGGGCCTGCAACGGTTATGGGTCATCCCCAACGGTTCCGCCCCGGCAGACGGTGCGTACCTGTATTACCCGGTGGACGACTTGCTGCGTCTGCTGACCCTCGAATCCCATCGTCATCAAGCGATCGTGCTCGGTGAAGACCTCGGCACCGTACCCGACGGCCTGCGGGAGAAACTGATCGCCCGCGCCATGCTCGGCATGCGCGTGCTGTTGTTCGAACAGGACAACACCCATTTCAAACCGATCCTCGACTGGCCGGACAACGCACTGGCCACTACCAGCACCCACGATCTGCCGACGCTCAACGGCTGGTGGCATGGCCGCGACATCGATTGGAACGCGCGGCTCGGGCTGGTCGATGCCAACGGCGAAATCGACTGGCGCCGTTACCGCGAACGCGAGCGTGAAGGCCTGCGCAGTGCCTTGAGCCAGGACCCGCAGAACTTTCGCGAGGAATCCCACGAGGCCGATCAGGTGGTCGACGCCGCTGTGCGTTTCCTCGGCCACACCCGCGCGCCGCTGGTATTGCTGCCGCTGGAAGATGCGCTGGGGCTCGACGAACAGGCCAACCTGCCCGGCACCATCGACACCCACCCGAACTGGTCGCGCCGCTTGCCGGCCACCAGTGAGACACTGCTCGACGGTGTAGACGCCGCAAGACGCCTGGAACTATTGGCGTGTGCCCGCCTTCAAGCAGCCGAGCGTGACCAATGAGTGCATTGCCTATCCCGACACTGCGCGCCACGGTTCGCCTGCAATTTCATCGCGGTTTCACCCTTGATCAGGCGGTGCCGCTGGTGCCTTATTTCTCCCGACTCGGCATCAGCCACATTTATGCCTCGCCGTTGCTCGCCGCCCGTGCGGGCTCGATCCATGGCTACGACGTGGTCGACCCGACCCGGGTCAATCCGGAGCTTGGCGGCGAGCCAGCCTTGCGTCGTCTGGTCGCCAGCCTGCGCGAGCACGGTATGGGGCTGATCCTCGACATCGTCTCCAATCACATGGCAGTCGGTGGCGGGGACAACCCGTGGTGGCTCGATCTGCTGGAATGGGGACGGCTCAGCCCCTACGGCGAGTTCTTCGACATTCAGTGGCACTCGCCCGACCCATTGATGGAAGGCCAGTTGCTGTTGCCGTTTCTCGGCAGTGACTATGGCGTCGCGTTGCAGGACGCGACTCTGCCGCTGGTGTTCAACGCCGAAAGTGGCACCTTCCATGTCGAGCATTACGAGCATCACTTCCCCATCTGCCCCGGCGACTACGGCGAACTGCTCAGGTCCGCTGACACACCGAACGAAGCCCTCAGGGCCCTCGCTGAACGTTTCAGCGCGCTCAGTTATCAGACCGACGCTCGCGCGCTGGCGATTCCGCTCAAGGAAGAACTTCAGCAACTGGCCAGCGACCCGCAGATTCTGCAGGCCATTGAGCGCAACCTGACGCACTACGATTCGAAGACCGAAGACGGTTTTCAGCGCCTGCACCAATTACTGGAGCGGCAAAGTTATCGTCTGGCGAGCTGGCGCACGGCAGCGGATGACATCAACTGGCGGCGCTTCTTCGACATCAACGAACTCGGCGGTTTGCGGGTCGAGCGTCCGGCAGTGTTCGAGGCCACCCACGGCAAGATTTTCCAGTTGATCGGCGAGGGCTTGATCGACGGCTTGCGCATCGACCACATCGACGGCCTCGCCGACCCACGCGGTTACTGCCGCAAGCTGCGCCGCCGCCTCGATCACCTGGCGCCGGGCCGGCACTTGCCGATCTACGTCGAGAAGATTCTCGGCGACGGCGAAACCCTGCCCACCGACTGGGCCGTGGACGGCAGCACCGGTTACGAATTCATGAACCAGCTATCACTGCTGCAGCACGACCCGGACGGCGAACACGTGCTCGGTGACTTGTGGCAACGCCGCACCGAGCGCCCCGCCGCGTTCATCGAAGAAGCCCAATTGGCGCGCCAGCAGATCCTCAACGGCTCGCTGGCCAGCGATTGCGAAAGCGTCGCCCAGGCCCTGCTGCAAGTGGCACGCGACGACCTGATGACCCGCGACCTCACGCTCGGCTCGATCCGCCGGGTGTTGCAGGCGCTGATCGTGCACTTCCCGGTCTATCGCACCTACATCACCCCGATGGGCCGCTCGGCCCGGGACGAGGTGTTTTTCCAGCAGGCCATGGACGGTGCACGGCAGACATTGAGCGAAGCCGATTGGCCAGTGCTGGACTCCGTAGCCGGTTGGCTCGGTGGTCAGCCATGGCGGCGCAAACCCCGTGGGCGCTCGCGCAAAATCCTGCGCCATGCCTGCGTGCGCTTTCAACAGCTCACTTCGCCGGCCGCCGCCAAAGCGGTGGAAGACACCGCGCTGTATCGTTCGGCGGTGCTGCTGTCGCGCAATGACGTCGGCTACAACACCGAGCAGTTCAGTGCGCCGGTCAGCGACTTTCACGCGGTGAACCTGCAACGTCTGGAGAGCTTTCCCGACAATCTGTTGGCCACCGCCACCCACGACCACAAACGCGGGGAAGACACCCGCGCGCGGCTGGCCGTGCTCAGCGAGCGCAGCCATTGGTACGCCGAACAGATCGAGCTGTGGCGCGCCCTCGCCCGACCGCTGCGCAATGACGATCAGTTGCCGTCGTCTGCGGACGAACTGATCCTCTATCAGGCGCTGCTCGGCAGTTGGCCGCTGGAGTTGCGTGACGACGATCAGGCGGGCTTCGCCGATTACGCCAAACGTGTCTGGCAGTGGCAGCAGAAAGCCCTGCGCGAAGCCAAGCTGCAAAGCAGCTGGAGCGCGCCGAACGAAGCCTACGAAAACGCAGCCCAGGCGTTCACCGAACAATTACTGCTGGCTCCTGAAGGCGAACTGCTGCGCGGGGCGCTGGCCAAGACCGTCAACAGCATCGCCGCCGCCGGCGCCCTCAACGGTCTGGCGCAAACCTTGCTGCGCATGACCGTGCCGGGAGTGCCGGATCTGTATCAAGGCAACGAGTTCTGGGACTTCAGCATGGTCGACCCGGACAACCGCCGGCCAGTGGACTACGCCGCCAGGCAGCAGGCGCTGGAGGCACCCGGGCCGGTTCAGGAACTGTTGGCGAACTGGCGCGACGGGCGAATCAAGCAAGCTTTGATCGCCGAGGTGCTGCGCCTGCGCGCCGACCACACCGAGTTGTTTCGCCAGGGTTCGTACCAGGCCCTCGAGGTGCTGGGCAGCCAGGCGCACAACGTGCTCGCGTTTGCCCGCGAGCATGGGGAGCGACGGATCATCGTGATCGTGCCGATCCGTTGCGCAACCTTGCTGGAAAACAGTGCTGTGCCGATGGTTGACGCGCTGCGCTGGGGCGATACACGGGTGGTTTTACCGTTCGACGCCTCTGACGAAAATCCGAAGGGACTTTTTTCGAGCACCGCAGTCACAAAAAACAGGGAGCTGCAGGTCAGCGCCGCGCTGGGGGATTTCCCGGTCAATCTGCTTATCCAACACGTCTAGCAGCATGAGTTCAGTTCAGGAGCATTGCGATGAGTACCGACGATAAACGCATCCGCGAATTCGCCTATCAGATCTGGGAATCCGAAGGTAAACCCGAGGGCCAGGACGCCCGCCACTGGGAGATGGCGCGCAAACTGGCCGAAGCCGAAGCATTGGCGCCGAAAAAATCGCCAAAAGCCGCCGGCAGTAAAACCGCCGGCAAGACCACCACCAGCAAAGCCGTCGATGGCAAGGCGCCCGCTGCCAAGCCCAAGGCCGCGACGGCCAAGGCCAAGCCTGCCGGTGCCGCCAAAGTGATTCCCCCGGGCGAAAAAGCCGCCGAGAAAAAGCCCCGCGCGCCGCGCAAGCCGCCTGCGGTCTGACGCTCCCCGAACCATTGATTTGAATAACCGTGTGGCGGGTTCGCTCGCCACCGAGGGCTCGCTCGTCCTCGAAAAACACCTACCCCCCGATTTTTTGCAGGAGCACCTATGACCCGTCCAAAGAAAGCCGAGCCCGCCGCGCACGCCGAACCCTCGCGCATCCGTGAAGGCCTGCCCTTCCCGCTCGGCGCGACCTGGGATGGTCTGGGGGTGAACTTCGCGCTGTTCTCCGCCAACGCCACCCGGGTCGAGCTGTGCATTTTCGACGATGCCGGCGAAGTCGAACTCGAACGCATCGAACTGCCGGAATACACCGACGAGATCTACCACGGCTATCTGCCCGATGCGCATCCGGGACTGATCTACGGCTACCGGGTCTACGGACCCTATGACCCGGCCAACGGCCACCGCTTCAACCACAACAAGTTGCTGATCGACCCCTATGCCAAGCAATTGGTGGGCGAATTGAAATGGTCCGAAGCGCTGTTCGGCTACACCATCGGCCACCCGGACGCCGACCTCAGTTTCGACGAGCGCGACAGCGCGCCCTTCGTCCCCAAGTGCAAGGTCATCGACCCGGCGCACACCTGGGGCCACGACCATCGCGTCAGCGTGCCGTGGGACAAGACCATCATTTACGAGACCCACGTGCGCGGCATCAGCATGCGCCACCCTTCGGTGCCGGAGAATGTGCGCGGCACGTTTGCCGGGTTGATGGTCGACGATGTGCTCGAACACATCCGCAAGTTGGGCGTGTCGACCGTCGAACTGTTGCCGATCCATGCCTTCGTCAATGACCAGCACTTGCTGCACAAGGGCATGACCAATTACTGGGGCTACAACAGCATCGCGTTCTTCGCCCCGGATCCGCGCTACCTGGCCAGCGGCAAGATTGCCGAGTTCAAGGAAATGGTCGCGCACCTGCACGACGCCAATCTCGAAGTGATTCTCGACGTGGTCTACAACCACACCGCCGAAGGCAACGAGCAAGGCCCGACCCTGTCGATGCGCGGGATCGACAACGCCTCGTACTACCGCTTGATGCCGGACGACAAGCGCTTCTACATCAACGATTCCGGCACCGGTAACACCCTCGACCTGAGCCACCCGTGCGTGCTGCAAATGGTCACCGACTCGCTGCGCTACTGGGCCAGTGAAATGCATGTCGATGGCTTCCGCTTCGACCTGGCGACCATCCTCGGTCGCTATCACGACGGCTTTGATGAACGGCACAGTTTCCTCGTGGCCTGCCGCCAGGATCCGGTGCTGCGCCAAGTGAAAATGATCGCCGAGCCCTGGGACTGTGGCCCCGGCGGTTATCAGGTCGGCAATTTCCCGCCGGGCTGGGTCGAGTGGAACGACAAGTTCCGCGACACCGTGCGTGCCTTCTGGAAAGGCGACGACGGCCAGCTCGCCGACTTCGCCAGCCGCATGACCGCCTCCGGGGAAATGTTCAACCAGCGGGGTCGGCGGCCTTATTCGTCGGTCAACTTCGTCACCGCCCACGACGGTTTCACCCTCAACGATCTGGTGTCGTACAACGACAAGCACAATGAGGCCAACGACGAAAACAATCAGGACGGCAGCAACAACAACCTGTCCTGGAACCACGGCGTCGAAGGCCCTACCGACGATCCGGAAATCAATGCGCTGCGCCACCGGCAGATGCGCAATTTCTTCGCCACCCTGCTGTTGTCACAGGGCACACCGATGCTGGTGGCCGGCGACGAATTCGCTCGTACCCAGGACGGCAACAACAATGCGTATTGCCAGGACAGCGAAATCGGCTGGGTCAACTGGGACCTGAGCGAGGACGGCAAGGCGCTGCTGAAATTCGTCAAACGCCTGATCAAGTTGCGCCTGGCGTATCCGATCCTGCGACGCGGGCGGTTCCTGGTCGGCGAATACAACGAGGACATCGGCGTCAAGGACGTGACCTGGCTTGCGCCGGACGCCACGGAAATGACCACCGAACACTGGCATGACGCGCAGAATCGCTGCATGGGCATGTTGCTTGACGGTCGTGCCCAGGAAACCGGGATCCGCCGCAAGGGTGGCGACGCCACGTTGCTGCTGGTGGTCAACGCCCATCACGACATCGTCAACTTCACCTTGCCGGAAGTGCCTGAAGGCAGTTTCTGGACGTGCATGATCGATACCAACCAGCCATCGATCCGTGGCCAGGAGCGTTTTGAGTTCGGTCATGAGTACTCGGTCACCGGACGCTCGCTGTTGCTGTTTGAACTGCAACGCGAAGAAGAGGACTGACATGGACTTGCCCGTCTATCTCTCACGGCACGCGCCGGACTACCGCGACACTGCCGCCCTCGGCCTGTGTCTGCGGCAACTGGTCGAGGCCGGCCTCGATCGCCTGCCGTTACCCGGTAGCGGTCGTACGCTGGAGCGCTGGCAGAGGCTGTCCGAGGTCGGTGGGCACGATCTGGGGCTGTGCAAACTCTACGAAGGCCATACCGATGCGTTGGCAATCATCGAACAACTCGGTGGCTCACCGACGCCCGGCAGCACGTGGGGCATGTGGGCGGCTGAACCACCGCAGGCGCGGGTTCGGGTCAGCCGTTCGGGGCAAATGGTGCGGTTGAATGGACGCAAGGCCTGGTGCTCCGGGGCGGCAGTGCTCAGTCATGCCCTGCTGACGGCGTGGGATGAGGACGATCATCAGCAACTGGTGGCCGTGGCCCTCGACCAACCGGGCGTGACCGTCACCGATCAAGGCTGGCAAGCGGTCGGCATGGCCGCCACCGGCAGCGTCGAGGTGCTGTTCGATGAGGTCGAGGCGCAGGCGATCGGCGATCCTGGCGACTACCTGCAACGTCCGGGTTTCTGGCACGGCGGGATCGGGATCGCCGCGTGCTGGTACGGCGCCGCGAGGGCGATCGGCGAACGCTTGCGCCAGCACTGTGCGCGGCGTGAGGACCCGCACGCACTGGCCAGTCTCGGCGCCGTCGACAGCGCGCTGCACGGCGCCGCACAGGTGCTGCGCGTCAGTGCCCTGAACATCGACAGCAATCCCGGAGCCGACGCCGAGTTGTTGGCCCGGCGTGTGCGTGCCGTGGTCGAGGACGCCGCTGCACAGGTCATGCGCGAGACTGGCCGGGCACTTGGCGCCGGGCCGTTCTGCAAGGACCTGCACTTTGCCCGCCTGGCGGCCGACCTGCCGGTGTATCTGCGCCAGAGCCATGCCGAACGGGATCTGGCTGTACTGGGCCAACTGGCTGCGCAGCAACCGCGCGAGGGTTGGGCCCTATGAAGCGCAATCCGATCATCGGTGAAGGAACCTCCTTGCATGAGTGGCAGGGCTCGCGTCATCTGGCAGCGGTGGAGAGCATCGACATTCTCGACCTGGTTCCGCCGGGGTCGCGGGCCGTGGTAATCGCGCCGCATCCGGATGATGAAGTGCTCGGTTGCGGCGGGCTGTTGCAACAGCTCGCAGCGGCGGGCCGCACCCTGCAACTGATTTCGGTCACCGATGGCAGTGCCAGTCACCCTGGCTCGGAGCGCTGGCCGGTGGAGCGCCTGAGCGTGGTGCGCCCGCAGGAGTCCGCCGAGGCCCTGCGTCGCCTTGGCCTGCCCATGCATCAGGTGCAATGGCTGCGCGGCGGATTCCCCGACACTCAGGTCGCCGCGCGCGAGTCGATGCTGTGTGACTACTTGACCCGCTACCTGCAACCCGACGACGTGATCTTCACCACCTGGCGCGAAGACGGCCACAGCGACCATGAGGCCGTCGGCCGCGCCAGCGTCGAAGCAGCGTACCGCGTGGGTGCGATTTGCCACGAGCTGCCGGTCTGGACCTGGCACTGGGCGACGCCGGAAGACGCCATCGTGCCCTGGGAGCGGGCGCGCAAGATTCTGCTGAACCCGGCGCAGGTCGCGCGCAAGCGTCACGCAGTGCATGCGTTCGCAAGTCAGCTGGAAGGCGATCCCGACGCAGGCCTGGCACCGGTGCTCGCGCCCTATGTCATCGACCGTTTGCTGCAACCGTTCGAGGTGGTCTTTCTATGAGCGTCGAGGATCGTTACTTCGAAGGCCTGTTCGCCGGCAATAACGACCCTTGGGGATTTCGCCAGCGCTGGTACGAGCAGCGTAAACGCCTGGTGACCCTGGCGGCACTGCCCCGCCCGCATTACCGCGCGATCTTCGAACCGGGTTGCGCCAACGGTGAACTGAGTGCCGCGCTGGCCGAACGCTGTGATCGACTGTTGTGCTGCGATACAAGCGCCGCCGCGGTGAATCTGGCGCGTACCCGGCTGAGCCTGTTCGACCACGCCGAGGTGCGGCAGGGTCGCCTCCCTGTTGACTGGCCTGAGGAAAAATTCGACCTGATCGTATTCAGCGAAATCGGCTACTACCTTGATCGACAGGATCTGACAGAGGTCATCCGTCGCATCAGCGATTCGTTGACGGCAGACGGTCAATTGCTGGCCTGTCACTGGCGCCCGCCCATCGATGGCTGCCCGCTCAATGCTCGCCAGGTCCATGACCTGATTCATGAACAGTTGCACCTGTCACGATTGGTCCTGCATCAGGAGGCAGATTTCCTGCTGGAAGTCTGGAGCCGCGAACCGCGTTCGGTGGCCGCGCTGGAGGGGTTGCGATGATTGGCATCCTGATCCCGGCACACAACGAAGAAGAGTGGCTCGATGAATGCCTGCACGCCGCACTGCGGGCTGGCGGACATCCCATGCTGGCGGGTGAGCCGGTGGAAATTCTGGTGGTTCTGGACAGTTGCACCGATCGTTCGGCGCACATCGTCAGCCAATACCCGGTGCAAGCTTTGAGCATCGAAGCGCGCAATGTCGGCCAGGCGCGGGCCATCGGTGCGCAGCAATTGCTTGAGCGCGGTGCGCGCTGGATTTCCTGCTCCGACGCCGACAGCCGCGTCGCGGAGGATTGGCTGGTGGCGCAACTGGGGCTGGGCACCGATGCCGTGTGCGGCACGGTGACGGTCGAGCGTTGGCATGACGGGTTCGATGAAGCAGCGCAGATTCGTTATCACGGTCATTACCAGCCCTGTGAGGGTCACCGGCACATCCATGGCGCCAATCTGGGTGTCAGCGCACAAGCCTACGTCCGCGCCGGCGGCTTCGAGCCGTTGTCCTGCGATGAAGACGTGCAGCTGGTGCGTCAGCTCGAACGTTCAGGGGCCAGCATCGCCTGGAGTCATCGGCCGCAGGTCATTACCAGCGCCCGTCTGGACAGCCGCGCACGCGGTGGTTTTGGCGACTATCTGCGACAGTTGGCACAGACTGAATAAAAAAAAGCGGATCAGATTGATCTGTGACGCGACGAACCGCCCGTCTTGAGCAATACTCTGCTGCGCAGCAATCCAGGGTTCGGAGCGCTGCAGGGCTATCCACCAGCCTTCACGGGTCGAACACGCCTGGAGACCGGCGCTTGTGCGACTGAGGGCGAGACACAACAAGGACGTATCACTCATGAAACCGTTATCCCTCAGCGAAAACGGCCTGCCGGCGCAGATCTGGAACAGCGCCCCGCAGCTCGACAACATTCCCGTCATCAATACCCACACCTTGGTGCCACCCGGCGCCCGTGCCGTGGTCATCGCCCCGCACCCCGGCGATGAAGTGGTGACCTGCGGCGGTTTGCTGCAACTGCTTTCCAGCCTCGGACATCCCTTGCAACTGCTGTCGATCACCGATGGCAGCGCCAGTCATCCGGGCTCGCGCCAGTGGTCGGAAAAACGCCTGAGCGTTTTCCGCCCGCAGGAAAGCGTCGAAGCCCTGCGCCGCCTCGGTTTGCCGATGCACAGCCTGAAATGGGTGCGCGGCGGTTTTACCGACAAGGCCCTGCTCGACCAGGAAACCCAACTGACCGATTTCATCGCCCGCTACCTGCGCCCCGGTGATGTGGTCTTCAGCACCTGGTGCGAAGATGGCACCGCCGATCATGAAGTGGTCGGCCGGGCCAGTGCCAAAGCGGCGCAACAGGTCGGCGCCACTTACCACGACGTGCCGGTCTGGGCCTGGCACTGGCCGGAACGCGATCAGGGACAGATTCCGTGGCATCGCGCGCGCAAGCTGCGCCTCGACACCTGGACCGTCGCGCGCAAGAGCCACGCCACCCATGCCTACGCCAGCCAGCTCAATGGCGAACCGGCGATCGGAATCGCGCCACTGTTGCCCAAGTCGATACTGGAACGCATGCGCCTGCCCTACGAGATCGTCTTCGTCGATTGACTGTCCATCGGGCGCGGGCAGCCAGTCAAAGTGAACTGCCCGCGCCCGGATCAGTCGCATGAACAGGCAGTCATGATTCAGAGGAGTGAACGTGTCCAGCGATCCCAAGCGTCATGTCGTCGACGCGCAGACTTCCACCCCGTCCTCCATCCATCGCCTGCGGGTGCTGACGGTCAACACGCACAAGGGTTTCACCGCGCTCAATCGACGTTTCATCCTTCCGGAACTGCGTGAAGCGGTGCGCAGCACCTCGGCCGATCTGGTGTTTCTGCAGGAAGTGGTGGGCGAACACGAGCGGCATTCCAGCCGCTACCACGAATGGCCGCAAACCTCGCAGTACGAATTCCTTGCCGACAGTATGTGGAGTGACTTTGCCTACGGCCGCAATGCGGTCTATCCCGATGGCCATCACGGGAACGCCCTGTTGTCGAAGTACCCGATCCGCGAATATCGCAATCTCGACGTCTCGATCACCGGCCCGGAACGGCGCGGGCTGTTGCACTGCATATTGGATGTGCCGGGACATGCCGAAGTGCATGCCATCTGCGTACACCTGAGCCTGCTCGAAAGCCATCGGCAATTGCAGTTGCAGCTGCTCTGCCAGTTGCTCGAATCCCTGCCCGACGATGCGCCAGTGATCATCGCCGGCGACTTCAATGACTGGCAGTTGCAGGGTAACGTCGCCCTCGCCCGCCGCGACTACCTGCACGAAGCCTTCGAACGCCACCACGGCCGCCCGGCCAAGACCTATCCCGCGCGCTTCCCGTTGCTGCGCCTGGATCGGATCTACCTGCGCAATGCCAGCAGCCACGACCCGCAGATCCTCGGCAACAAACCGTGGACGCATCTTTCGGATCATTTGCCGCTGGCGGTTGAAGTGCATTTATAGCGCGATACTGACAGCTGTCCTTACATACGCAACGATGCGAAATTGGTCGCCAGGCCCGGTTCCGCAGACCGACTGTCGGTTGCAAAAAGTCTCTGCCTCGCGGCTTCCACAGCGATTAGCCCTACAAACAAGAACTTAGATAAATACGCAAAAACAAAAACTTGCATCACCTGTTTTGAATCGACCGCTCATCGTTCAATTTCTTGACGCAGCGGCTCGGGTCTTCTTAGCTCTACCTTACTACCCCCGGAAACACTACTCGGGGCGAACCCCAGGTCACTCGTCAAAAACGGGCGGCCACGGATTCGCCACGCTCCATTCGGTCGCCCCTCGTTCGGGGTAGGAGAGACGCCAAGGCGAGATACTGCATGCGCTAGCAAGGTAGACCTCCATGAAAACCTCACTCACCCCACAAGAGATCAAAGTTACCTTTTGCACCGTTTCAAGTTCTATCTTGCTGTGCTCGTCCATGGAGGCGCAGGCGGGTCCTGTGGCGGACGAAGCAACACCCTGGTATCGCCAGGACATTCCCGTCATGACCCTCCCCGCCACGGTCGTGACACCAGGCCCGCAACGGCTCAGCCCACAGCCGGATCTACGCGGGACGAACCTGATTACCGAAGACCTCGCCCCCTCGGCCTGGGAGCAGCTTTACGGTCCGACGTCCCGTCAGGCGCAAACCGACGTCCTCAGCCCGGGCTTCGCCACACCCGGCACCGGCGACTTCAAGGGGCCCGCCGTGCTGACCTTGAAAAGCAGCAGTGGGCACACCCAGCAAGTCGGCCTGATCGGCGGTGTGAATCAGATCCGGGGCAATGGCAACGGCCTGATCACCAGCCGCGCCCTCGCCGACCCGACCACCGACACTCTCAACCTGCAAGGCCAGAGCCTGGGCGCTTACTACAGCCTGATCGGCCCACAAGGCTGGCACGTCGACTTGTCGGCCAGTGGCGGCCGGGTCAGCGGTTTCAGCCGTAACGAGCAAGGCGCACGCCTGGCCACCGAAGGCAGCGCGATGACGCTGTCGGTGGAAGGCGGATTCCCGATCGGTCTGGGTGAAAACTGGGTGGTTGAACCGCAGGCGCAATTGATCAACCAGCGCATCACCCTGGACACACCCTATGCGGGCTCGGGCAATGCGTCTTCCAGCGACATTTCATCGTGGAGCGGCCGAGTCGGTGCGCGCTTGAAAGGTAGCTATGACCTGAACGGCTTGCCGGTCGAACCCTACGTGCGCACGAACCTGTGGCACACGGTGTATACCGGCAACACGGTGACGCTGGATCAGGTGGACAAGATCAGCAGCAGCCGCAAGTCCTCGACCGTGGAAGTCGGCCTGGGGCTGGTGGCGAGAATGACACCGACGGTGAGCCTGTACGTCAGCGCCGATTACAGTAGCGACGTGGACGACAACGACCTGAACGGGTTGATTGGCAGCCTGGGGATCCGGATGCGCTGGTAACTTCTTCTGCATGATCGTTCCCACGCTCTGCGTGGGAATGCAGCCCGTGACGCTCCGCGTCCCTTCGAGAGCTGGAACGCGGAGCGTCCCCAAAGCCATTCCCACGCGGAGCGTGGGAACGATCTCGCGTGAGGTCAGCCCTCAGGCTTGAGGATCAAAACTGCCAGCGGCGGCAAATTCAGCTCCAGCGACAACGCCTGCCCATGGCTGGCCACCTCTTCGGTGAACGCCCCGCCACCATTGCCATAGTTGGAACCGGCGTAGGTGTCGGCATCACTGTTGAGCAATTCCTTCCAGCGCCCGGCAAAGGGCACACCGACCCGGTACGACTGGCGCGGCACCGGAGTGAAGTTGGCCACCACCAGCACCGGCGTGCCGTCCTTGCTCCAGCGCAGCCATGCGAAAACGCTGTTGATCGCATCGTCACCGATCAACCACTGAAAGCCTTGCGGCGCATCGTCCTGCTCGTGCAGCGCCGGTTCTTCGCGGTAGAGCCGGTTGAGATCGCCGACCAGTTTCTGCACGCCTTGGTGTTCCGAGTACTGCAGCAGATACCAATCCAGCTGCTGATCGTGATTCCACTCGCGCCACTGGCCGAACTCGCAGCCCATGAACAGCAGCTTCTTGCCCGGATGGGTCCACATGAAGCTCAGGTAGGCGCGCAAATTGGCGAATTTCTGCCAGCGATCACCGGGCATCTTGTCGATCAGCGAATGCTTGCCGTGCACCACCTCGTCGTGGGAAATCGGCAGGATGAACCGCTCGGACCAGGCGTAGACCAGACCGAAACTCAACTCGTTGTGGTGATGGGCGCGGTACACCGGATCCTGCTGGATGTAATGCAGCGAATCGTGCATCCAGCCCATGTTCCATTTGTAAGCGAAACCGAGCCCGCCCTGCTGGGTGCTCTGGCTGACGCCCGGCCACGCCGTGGACTCCTCGGCGATCACCAGCGCGCCCGGTGCTTCCAGTGCCACCACGTCGTTCAAGTGCCGCAGGAAATCGATGGCTTCCAGGTTCTCGCGACCGCCATGACGGTTCGGCACCCACTCGCCGGCCTTGCGCGAATAATCGCGATAGAGCATCGACGCCACCGCATCGACCCGCAGCCCATCAACGTGGAAATGCTTCAACCAGTGCAGCGCCGACGCCAGCATGTAGCCGTGCACTTCGGTGCGGCCCAGGTTGTAGATCAGCGTGTCCCAGTCCTGATGAAAACCTTCTTGCGGGTTGCCGTACTCATACAACGCCGTGCCATCGAATTGCGCCAGACCGTGGGTATCGGTGGGGAAATGCGCCGGCACCCAGTCGAGAATCACACCAATGCCGGCCTGGTGGCAGGCATTGATGAAGTCACCGAACTGTTCCGGTGTGCCGTAACGCGCGCTCGGAGCGAATTGCGACAGCAACTGATAACCCCAGGAACCACCGAACGGGTGCTCCATGATCGGCATCAGTTCGATGTGGGTGAAACCCAGCTCCTTCACATACGGAATCAAACGCTCGGCCAGTTCCGGCCAGGTGTACTGACGCGCCACTTCGCCCAGATCATCGAGTTCACACTGCCAGGATCCCGCGTGCAATTCATAGATCGACAGCGGCGCGCTGTGCTGCTGACGCTCGTGGCGGCCGTTCATCCAGTCCTGATCCTGCCAGTCGATCTGCAACGGTGCGGCGACTTTTGACGCAGTGTCCGGCGGCAGGCTGGTGGCCAGCGCCATCGGGTCGGCCTTGAGCGGCAGGATGCCGTGAGCACCGAGGATTTCGTATTTGTACAGCTCGCCCGCCTGCAGGCGCGGAATGAACAATTCCCACACGCCAGACGGATGTCGCAGGCGCATCGGATGCCGCCGGCCGTCCCAGACGTTGAAATCGCCGACCACCGACACCCGCCGGGCATTCGGCGCCCACACGGCAAAGCGCACACCGTCGACGCCATCGACGGTTTTCAGCTGCGCGCCGAGGCAGCTGCTGAGGTCGCGGTGATTGCCTTCGGCGAACAGATACAAGTCCATTTCACCGAGCAACTGACCAAAGCTGTAGGGATCTTCCGCGACCTGTTCACCACCGGCCCAGCGGGTGCGCAACAGGTACGGCCGCGCGCCCTCGAAATGCCCGACAAACAGCCCCGGCGTCTCGGTAGCCTCCAGCGGACCGAGTTCTTCGCCACTGTTTTTATCGACAACAGAAACACTCAACGCGCCGGGCAGATACGCCCGGATAAACTGCCCGCCGGCGCCATCACCGTGGGGGCCAAGAATGGAAAACGGGTCGTGGTGTTCTGCGCGCACTAAAGCATCAATGTCTTTTGCAGTGGGCAGCAATCTTTCTTTAGCGTGACCCTGTTCCCTGTTCGAGAAACTCATGACTACTCTCCACCAAGATCGGAAAAGGGTTTGAGCCCCGTCAATAACCCATACAGACCGTGCAGCGGCACGGGCAGCCAGGTGGGGCGATTTTCGGCTTCATAGGCCACTTCGTAGGCCGCTTTCTCCAGACCGAACAACGCCAGTGCGGCGTCGGCACCTTCAGGATCTTGCCAGGCATGATCAAGACTAGCTGCTGCCTGACGATATGCCTGGAGAAAGGCTTCCCGGGCTTCACGCAGATACCGCTCCGTGACCCGCCGACGCGCGGCTTCGGCCTCCGGGCTGTTGTCGACGTTGTGCACATTCAGCGCCATGGCCGCGGCATAGTCGAAGGAGCGCAGCACCCCGCTGACGTCCTTGTACGGACTGTGCTTGCCTCGGCGTTCGGCCAGTGGCCGCGCCGGTTCACCTTCGAAGTCGATCAGGTAAGCATCGCCCTTGATTACCAGCACCTGCCCCAAATGCAGGTCGCCGTGGACACGGATCCGCAGACCGCCGGCGGATTGCTTGGCCAGTTCCTGCACGTGGGCAAGGATGGTTTTCTTGTTGTCGAGCAAACGAGCGACCAGCTTCTGATCCGCCGCGTCTAGTTCGCCCTGATGTTGCTTCAGGAGCTTCAGGGCATGTTCGACCTGCGCCGCGACATCCTTGCCGGTCGCCTGGGCATCCTTGGCCGAACTGACTTGCGGCGCGAAGTCCTTGTTGTCGCTCGGCGCTGCCAATACCTGATGCATTTCCCCCAGACGCTGGCCGAGCATCCCGGCGAAATCCTTCAGCTCACCCAAGGCGTTGTAGTGCTGCGCCTGCTCGGACACGGCGTCGGCCAGTTCGTCGCGCAGTGCACGTTCGAGGTTGTTCTGCGTCCATTCCCAGGCGTCGCCCTGATTGCTCAGATAGCCCTGTGCAATCATCAACAGATTGTCTTCACCATCGGCGCCGCGGCGAATTACCGAACCCAGCAGCGGTGAGATATTGGCAAATCCGGCCGCGGTCAGGTAAGCGCTCATCTCCAGCTCCGGGTGTACGCCGGAAGCGACTTTGCGGATCAGCTTGAGCACCAGACTGTTGCCGATCACCACCGAGCTGTTGGATTGCTCGGCGGACAGATAGCGCACTTCGGATTCCGCGCCGAGGCCGAGTTTTTCCAGTTGCGGCGTCGCCTCGAAACGGATCTCGCCATCACTGGACTCCAGCACCGTACCGCCCTGCATACCTTGCAGCACCGCGCGAACAAATGCTTCAAGGCTGAAGGCATCAGTAATCAAGCCGACCTGGCGAACCCGGCGCACTCGGGCCAGGGCCAGTTGTTGCGGCAATGCCGGCCCGACCTGATCTTCGGCAATGAACCCGAACGGCAGTTGATACCGGCTGGTCTGCCCGCCGCTCTGCACTTCGATTTCGCTGAACAACACCGGATGCTGCGCATCGCCGAAGCGCACGCCGTAGGCCAGTTTCACCTGTTCGATGGCAGCGTCCTTGCCGGCAAACCAGCGGCGGTTCTGCAGCCAGCTCGGCAGAATCGCCTGTTCGAGGGTGGCCCGGGACGGTGCTTCGAGCAGTTCCTCCATGCGCTTTTTCAGCACCAGCGTGGTGAAGTCCGGCAGGCTCTGCGCAGGTTCCACGTGCCAGCTCGGCATCTGGTTTTCCGCCGCCAGACCGAACCAGTAGAAACCGTAGGGCGGCAGGGTCAGCAGGAAACTCAACTGGCCGATGGGCGGGAACGCGTTACCACCGAGCATTTCCACCGGCACCATGCCGACGTAAGCCGACAGGTCGAGTTCCACCGCTTGTGCACTGCGTGACACGTTGGCCACGCACAGAATGATTTCGTGCTTGCCGTCCGGCCCGGTGTATTCGCGGGTGTAGGCCAGAACGCGACGGTTGGCCGGCGACAACATCTTCAAGGTGCCACGACCGAACGCCTTGGATTGCTTGCGCACGGTCAGCAGGCGTCGGGTCCAGTTCAGCAGCGAATGCGGATCGCCGGCCTGGGTTTCGACGTTGACCGATTGATAGCCGTATTGCGGGTCCATGATCGGCGGCAGTACCAGACTGGCCGGGTCGGCGCGAGAGAAGCCGCCGTTGCGGTCGATCGACCATTGCATCGGCGTACGCACACCGTCGCGGTCGCCGAGGTAGATGTTGTCGCCCATGCCGATCTCATCGCCGTAATACAGGGTCGGCGTGCCGGGCATCGACAGCAGCAGGCTGTTGAGCAGTTCGATGCGGCGGCGGTCACGTTCCATCAACGGCGCCAGACGCCGGCGGATGCCGAGGTTGATCCGTGCGCGACGGTCGGCCGCGTAGTAATTCCACAGGTAGTCGCGTTCCTTGTCGGTGACCATCTCCAGCGTCAGTTCATCGTGGTTGCGCAGGAAGATCGCCCATTGGCAGTTGGCCGGGATCTCCGGGGTCTGGCGCAGGATGTCGGTGATCGGAAAGCGATCTTCCTGGGCCAGGGCCATGTACATGCGCGGCATCAGCGGAAAGTGGAACGCCATGTGGCATTCGTCGCCATTCACGCCCTCGGCGTCGGTGTCACCAAAATACAGCTGGGTGTCTTCCGGCCATTGGTTGGCTTCGGCCAGCAGCATGCGATCCGGATAGTTGGCGTCAATCTCGGCGCGGATCTGCTTGAGGACGTCGTGGGTTTCCGGGAGGTTTTCGTTGTTGGTGCCATCGCGCTCGATCAGGTACGGAATCGCATCCAGGCGCAGGCCGTCGATGCCCATGTCCAGCCAGTAGCGCATGACCGACAGCACGGCTTTCATGACTTGCGGGTTATCGAAATTAAGGTCCGGCTGGTGCGAATAGAAGCGGTGCCAGAAGTATTGGCCCGCCACCGGGTCCCAGGTCCAGTTGGACTTTTCGGTGTCGAGGAAAATGATCCGGGTGCCGTCGTATTTCTGGTCGTCATCCGACCACACGTAGAAGTCCCGCGCCGCCGAGCCTGGCTTGGCCTTGCGCGCTCGCTGGAACCACGGGTGCTGATCGGAGGTGTGGTTGATGACCAGCTCGGTGATCACCCGCAGGCCACGCTTGTGTGCTTCGGCAATGAACCGTTTGGCGTCGGCCATCGTCCCGTAATCGCTGTGGACGCCCCGGTATTCGGCGATGTCGTAACCATCGTCGCGGCGTGGCGAGGGGTAGAACGGCAACAGCCAGATGGTGTTGACGCCAAGATCGGCGATGTAATCGAGTTTGGCGATCAAGCCGGGAAAGTCGCCAATCCCGTCGTTATTCGAGTCGAAAAAGGATTTGACGTGAACCTGATAGATAACCGCGTCCTTGTACCAGAGCGGGTCTTTGATGAAGGTGGCAGCCTTGGGTTTCTTCGCCATGTGAAACTCCTGTTCAATTCTATAAACACGGTGAGCCGATCACTTGGCTCGCAAACGATGAGCACCCTGTGGGAGCGAGCCTGCTCGCGAATTCGAGTTGGCAGGCAAGCTATGTATTGAATGTTGGCCCGCATTCGCGAGCAGGCTCGCTCCCACAGGGGATCTGTGTTCAGGCAGTGATCCGCCAGATTCCGAACGGCTGATACGCCGGATCGATCCGCATGAACTGGTACTTGCCGTGCCAGTCCCAGCGATGGCCGTTCATCAGGTCTTCGCCGTGGGTGGTGGCATCGTCCGGCAGGCCCATTTCCCACAGCGGCAGCTCGAAATTCGCCTCCTGTACGTTATGTGGATCGAGGCTGACGGCAACCAGAATGAAGTTGCTGCCGTCCGCACTGCGCTTGCCGAAATACAGAATGTTGTCGTTCCAGGCGTTGTAGATCTTCAGGCCCAGATGGCTGTGCAGCGCCGGGTTCTGGCGGCGGATGCGGTTGAGCTGGGCGATCTCGGCAATGATGTTGCCGGGCTGGTTGAAGTCGCGGACGCGGATCTCGTACTTCTCGGAATCGAGGTATTCCTCCTTGCCCGGCACTGGCGCCGATTCGCACAGTTCAAACCCCGAGTACATGCCCCACAGGCCCGAGCCCATGGTCGCCAGCGCGGCGCGAATGAGGAATCCGGGACGTCCCGACTCATGCAGGAACGCCGGATTAATGTCCGGGGTGTTGACGAAGAAGTTGGGCCGGTAGCACTCGCGCCACGGCGACTCATTCAGCTCGCTGAAATAGGTCGCCAGTTCGGTCTTGGTGTTGCGCCAGGTGAAATAGGTGTAGCTCTGGGTGTAACCGACCTTGCCCAGCCGCGCCATCATCGCCGGGGTGGTGAAAGCCTCGGCGAGGAAAATCACTTCCGGGTACAGCGTACGGACATCGGCGATCAACCATTGCCAGAACGGCAGCGGCTTGGTGTGCGGGTTATCGACGCGAAAGATCTTCACGCCCTCCTGCACCCAGCCGACCACAATGTCGCGCAACTCGACCCACAGGCTCGGAATCGCTTCCGGCGCATAGAAGTCGACGTTGACGATGTCCTGGTATTTCTTCGGCGGGTTCTCCGCGTATTTGATCGTGCCGTCCGGCCGCCAGTTGAACCAGCCCGGATGCTGCTTGAGCCACGGGTGATCCTGGGAACACTGAATGGCGAAATCGAGGGCGATTTCCAGACCATGGTCAGCGGCAGCGGCCACCAGCCGACGGAAGTCCTCACGGGTGCCGAGTTGCGAGTGAATCGCTTCGTGGCCGCCCTCCTCGCTGCCGATCGCATACGGACTGCCGGGATCGTCCGGGCCGGCGGTCAGGGAATTGTTGCGACCCTTGCGGTGGCTGCGGCCAATCGGGTGGATCGGCGTGAAATACAACACGTCGAAGCCCATGTCCTGAATCATCGGCAGGCGCGAGTGCACGTCATTGAAGGTGCCGTGGCGGGTGGGATCGTCGGTGATCGAGCGGGGAAACAGTTCGTACCAACTGGCGAATTCCGCCAATTCGCGCTCGACGTCCACCGGGAATTCCGGGCTGAGGCTCAGGTAGGCGCGGTGATCGGCCTCGGCCATCAGTTGCGCACTGCGCGAGTGCAGAAACAACGCGACCTGCTCGGTTTCGAGCAGGCCGGACAATTCGTGGTGCAAGCCGGCCAGTTGTTCGCTGAGCTGACCTTCGCTGCGCTCGGCGGCCTGCTGCACCATGGTGCGTCCCTCTTGCAGCTCGAGGCTGACCGGGACGCCGGCGGTGTGCTTTTTCTCCAGTTCGTACTGAAAACTGGCGAACTGGTCGATCCAGGCTTCGATCAGGAGCAGATAACGGCCCATGCGCTGCGGCTGAAACACACCGCGCCAGCCATTGTTGCCCTGATCGCTCATGACTTCGGTCTGCCAGGCCTCGTCACCCTCTTCGCGCCAGCGGATGCGCACCGCCAGTTTGTCGTGACCGTCAGCGAACACCTTGCTGGTGACCACGATCTCCCGACCTGCGATCGCCTTGACGGCAAACTGCCCGCCGTCGAGGGTCGGCATGGTGTTTTCAATGACGATGCGCGGCAACAGCAAGGCCTGCGACAGCGGCATGTGCGGGTTGTAGCTCTGTTCGGAAGGTTTTTCAGCAGTCATTGAGCATCTCTCCTTAACGCCCCAAGGACGCTCGTTTGCCTGTTTGGCGGTCACGGTCGGGCCTGGGCCCGGATGAACTCTCTCAGGTTCCGAGCGGCCGTCGCCGGGAAAAGTTCACAGGGATTTGCCGCGCTACAAAATCGGATCGATTTCGCAGTGAAGTGGTCAATCCACTTAAGCACGTCCCACGCCAAGTGCCACACGGAGGTTCACCCGATGACTATTCCAATTCCCGCTGAAACACCCGATCCGAACATCGACAAACCGACCCTGCCCGAAACCGAACCGCAACCGATCCCTGAACAGGAGCCGCCTGGCACCACGCCACCGCCCAAGGAAGAACCGCCGACGACCATGCCGCCGGTAATCGTCTGATCAGCGTAGGTCGTTGTGGTCTTTCTCGATGCGGTCCTTCTCGATGTGATCCTTTTCAAAGACCCTGACGATCCGCGGCATGACACTGAATATTCCCAACGCGAGCAACGTACTGAGCACCGCCGTCGCCTCGCGGCCCAGACCGGCCGCGACGCCGATGGCGGCGGTCATCCACAAACCGGCGGCGGTGGTCAGGCCCTTGACGTGGCCTTCGTCGCCTTCATGGTTCTTGAGGATGGTGCCGGCGCCGAGAAAGCCGATCCCGGCAATCACGCCCTGCACCACCCGGCTCATCGCGTCGGCCTGGGAACCGGACAATTGCGGTACCAGCACGAACAACGCCGCGCCAAGGGCTACCAGCATGTGCGTTCGCACCCCGGCGGCCTTGCCCTTGTGCTCGCGCTCAAACCCGAGAATCCCGCCCAATATGGCCGCCATCAACAGGCGCACGGTGATCCGGGTCAGCTGCGACGCATCGCCGATGTCGGCGAATTCCGCTTGCAGTGTTTCCCACACTTCATGCCACCAGGCGTTCATCGTCCAGTCCTTGTTATGAGTTGATAAAGGATGGACAGCGCCGACCATTAATCGGTTGCGTAGAACGATCTGCAGAACCGCGCACCCTAACGTCTCAGACTCCCGTGAAAAAAAGGACAACCCCATGCCCCTTCGTATCGATGAAAGCAATCCGGAATCGAAAGTCTGTTTTTTCACCGTTGAGAATGGTGAGGAAATCCGGATCTGCGACACGCTGGAAGTCAGGACAGATAGGGAAAAAGCCATGTCGTTCGTCGAGGTGGAAGGACGGCGCATCTACGTCACTGAAGCCGAAGCGGACGCATTGACCGTCGCAGGCGCCCGGGATGGGCGCAAACACCTGAAGGCCGACGACAGTGATTCGGTGATTTGACTGACCTCGATCAACAACCGGCGCAGAGCTCTGGGATAGGCCTCTGCGCTTTGGCCTGCGGGCTGCTTCAAGTTGTCGCAGGAGTTGATCCGGAACCCATCTGATCCGCTTTTTATTGGAATACCTGAGTCTGTTATGCAAACAGATCGACGCTCATAGTTCCCTGGCCTGATGGAGGCTGATGAGCGAACGACCATGAGCGAACGAATCCCCGTCCGAACCGTAGAAGCATCTCCCCGGATAAAAAAAGTACCGGCGCGCCCAATGAAGGCGAAACACGCCACCAGCGACAACCAGATCTTCACCCGCAGCTTCACCGGCCTGTTCCGCACCTTGCGCATGAGCGGCGCGGGGTTTCTGTTTCTGCTGTTCTTCGGCACGGTATGGCTTAACTGGGGCGGACGTCAGGCGGTGCTCTGGGACCTTTCCGAAAGCAAGTTCCACATCTTTGGCGCGACCTTCTGGCCGCAGGATTTCATTCTGCTCTCGGCGCTGCTGATCATCGCCGCGTTCGGCCTGTTCGCGATTACCGTGTTCGCCGGCCGGGTCTGGTGTGGCTACACCTGCCCGCAGAGTTCGTGGACGTGGATCTTCATGTGGTGCGAGAAGATCACCGAAGGCGAGCGCAACCAGCGGATCAAATTGCAGGCGGCGCCGTGGAGCCTGAACAAACTGGCGCGGCGTGCGGCCAAGCACACGCTGTGGCTGGCAATCAGCGTGCTGACCGGCCTGACCTTCGTCGGCTACTTCACCCCGATCCGGCCACTGGCCGAAGAACTGCTGACCTTGCAGATCGGCGGCGTCAGTCTGTTCTGGGTGCTGTTCTTCACCGCCGCCACCTACATCAATGCCGGCTGGCTGCGTGAAGCGGTGTGCATGCACATGTGCCCGTATGCGCGATTCCAGAGCGTGATGTTCGACAAGGACACCCTGGCAATATCCTACGACGCCGCCCGTGGCGAAAACCGGGGCCCGCGCAAACGCGAGATCAAACCGGCCGAGGCCGGCCTCGGTGATTGCATCGACTGCCAGTTGTGCGTGCAGGTCTGCCCGACCGGTATCGACATCCGCGACGGCCTGCAAATGGAATGCATCGGCTGCGCGGCATGCATCGACGCCTGCGACTCGATCATGGACAAGATGAATTACGCTCGCGGCCTGATTCGCTATACCTCCGAGCGTGAGTTGCAGGGTGGCAAGACCCATCTGCTGCGTCCAAGGCTGATCGGCTACGTCGCGGTGCTGGTGGTGATGATCGGTGCCCTCGCCCTGGCGCTGGTCGAACGGCCGATGGTGTCGCTGGACGTGACCAAGGACCGTGGTCTGTTCCGTGAAAACGGTCTGGGCCAGATCGAGAACATCTACACCCTCAAGGTCATCAACAAAACCCAGCAGCGCCAGGATTACAACCTGACGCTGGTGGACGGCGACGGCTTCCAGTTGCAAGGCAAGACCGAACTGAGCCTGGCGCCGGGCGAGATCGTCGATGTGCCGGTGTCGGTGGCGATGACCTCCGAACGCCCGGCCAGCAGCTCGCAGACCTTGAGCTTCAAGATTGCCGACAGTGATGAGCCGGGGATTTATAGCGTGGCGAAGAGCCGGTTTGTTGCGCCGATGAATCGGTGAGCCGTTAGAATCTCCCCCCTCACCCCAGCCCTCTCCCAAAGGGAGAGGGAGCCGACCGAGGTGTAAGGAGTTGTACATCGACCTGAAAAATCGAGTCGATTATGGATTCACTGCAGCACGTTCATGTCGGCGTAATTCTTAAGCATCCCACGATCAGTCCCCCTTTCCCTCTGGGAGAGGGCTAGGGTGAGGGCTGATGCCACTGACCCACCACAAAAACACCAAACACCACGTACCAAGGCCCCCGATGAAACGCTACGAAAAATTCGCCGACGACATCGCTGAACTGATCCGCTCCGGCGTCCTCGGCCCCGGTCAGCGGGTGCCGTCGGTGCGCTACGCGAGCCAGACCTACGGCGTCAGCCCGTCCACGGTGTTCCAGGCCTATTACCTGCTGGAACGTCGCGGCCTGATCCGCGCCCGCCCGCGCTCCGGCTACTTCGTCAATACCCACGCCCCGAGCCCGTTCTCGGAGCCGGTGATCAGCAGCCAGGTCAACGAGTCCACCAAGGTCGACGTCAGCGAGCTGGTGTTCTCGGTACTGGAATCGATCAAGGACCCGAGCACCGTGCCGTTCGGCTCGGCGTTCCCCAGCCCGACCCTGTTCCCGCTGCAACGCCTGTCCCGCTCGCTGGCCAGCGCCGCCCGGGAGATGGACCCGCGCATGGTGGTCACCGACATGTCGCCGGGCAACCCGCAACTGCGCCGGCAGATCGCCCTGCGCTACATGGTCGGCGGCCTGATGCTGCCGATGGAAGAACTGCTGATCACCAACGGCGCACTCGAAGCGCTGAACCTGTGCCTGCAAGCCGTGACCGAGCCCGGTGATCTGGTGGCCATCGAAGCCCCGGCGTTTTACGCCAGCCTGCAAGTGCTGGAACGCCTGAAGCTCAAAGCCGTGGAAATCCCCGTGCACCCGCGCGACGGCATCGACCTCGGCGTGCTCGCCCAGACACTGGAACGACACCCGATCAAGGCCTGCTGGTGCATGACCAGTTTCCAGAACCCGATGGGCGCGACCATGCCCGAGGCCAAGAAACAGGAACTGGTGGAACTGCTGAAACAGCATCAGGTGCCGCTGATCGAAGACGACGTCTACGCCGAACTCTATTACGGCCAGCAGGCGCCGAAACCGGCCAAGGCCTTCGACACCGAAGGGCTGGTGATGCACTGCGGCTCGTTCGCCAAGAGCCTGGCCCCCGGCTACCGCATCGGCTGGGTCGCCGCCGGCCGCTACGCACAGAAAATCGAACGACTGAAACTGATGACCTCGCTGTGCGCCTCGATGCCCGCACAAGCAGCCATCGCCGACTACCTGCAACACGGCGGCTACGACCGTCACCTGCGCAAACTGCGCTATGCCCTGGAAGAACAGCAAAGCGCCATGCTCGCGGCCATCGCCCGCTACTTCCCGGCGCAGACACGCGTGAGCCAACCCGCCGGCGGTTATTTTCTGTGGCTGGAACTGCCACCGCAGATGGATTCGTTGAAGTTGTTTCAGATGGCGTTGGCGCAGGGGATCAGCATTGCGCCGGGGCCGATTTTTTCGCCGACCCAGCGCTTCAGGAATTGCATTCGATTGAACTACGGCAGCCCGTGGACCGAGGATGCAGAGAAGGCGATGGAGACGCTGGGGCGGATTGTGCGGTCGTTTTGAGTGGCCGCTGATCGTTGATCGTTCCCACGCAGAGTGGAAACGATCATTGGAGGCTTAGCGCCCGCCGCCGAGATCGACAAAAGTCCCGGTGGCATACGAAGCCTTGTCCGACAGCAACCAGACAATCGCCTCCGCCACTTCATCCGGCCGCCCGCCCCGGGCCATCGGAATGGCCGACTCCAGCTTGCTGACCCGATCCGGGTCGCCGCTCAAGGCGTGGAAGTCGGTATAGATGTAACCCGGACGCACCGCATTCACCCGAATCCCCTCGCCTGCCACTTCCTTGGACAGCCCGATGGTGAACGTGTCGAGCGCGCCTTTGGACGCCGCGTAATCGACATACTCATTCGGCGAGCCCAGCCGCGCGGCGACCGAGGAGACGTTGACGATGCTGCCACCCTGCCCGCCGTGTTTGGGCGACATGCGCAGGATCGCGTGCTTGGCGCAGAGGATCGGCGCCAGCACATTGGTTTTCATGATCTTGAGAATGCGGAATTCGGACATTTCGTCGACCCGGGATTTTTGCCCCACGGTGCCGGCGTTGTTGACCAGGGCGGTGACGCGGCCCAGTTCGCTGTCGACCCGGTTGAACAGCGCGATCACTTCGTCTTCGATACTGACATCGGCACGCACGGCGATGGCCGTGGCGCCGCGCTCACGCACCTGGTCCAGCACGTGGTGAGCGGCCTGTTCGTCGGTCTGGTAATTGATGCAGATCCGATAGCCTTGCTCGGCAGCCAACAGCGCAGTGGCGGCGCCGATTCCACGACCGCCGCCGGTGATCACAATGACTTTATCCATGCTGGCCTTTCCCCCGATGCACACGTAACAGTCGGGGCAAGAATAACCGTCATTGCAGGGTTTTGCATGACCTGCGATTAGCGGCTCAGCTCACCGCCAATGGTTTGCCGCGCACGATGTCCTGCAGGAAGCGATCCGCCGGCATCGGGTGACCGAGCAGATAACCTTGCAGTGAATCGCAGCCCAGTTGCGTCAGGAAGTCCTGCTGCGAATCGGTTTCCACGCCTTCAGCCACGATGCGCAGCCCCAGCGCCTGACCGAGGGCGACGATCGCCGAGACAATGGCCGCATCATCGCTGTCGTGTTCCAGATCGCGGACGAAACCGCGATCGATTTTCAACTCGTTGGCCGGCAGACGCTTGAGGTACATCAGGCTCGAATAACCGGTGCCGAAGTCGTCGATGGACAGGTCGACGCCCATGTCGGACAGTTCCTGCAACACCGTCATGCTCGCGTCGGCGTCGCTCATGGCGGTGGTTTCGGTGATTTCCAGGGTCAGGCTGTTGGCCGGTAAATGGTGGGTGGCCAAGGCCTTGGCCACGCTGCTTACCAGCCCTGCATGACAGAACTGCAACGCCGACAGGTTCACCGCAATTCGCCAGTCGGTGTAGCCCAGCACGTACCACTCGCGCATCTGCCGGCAGGCCTCATTGAGCACCCACTCGCCAATCGGAATGATCAGCCCGGTCTTCTCCGCCAGATCGATGAACTTGTCCGGCATCAGCATGCCCTGGGTCGGGTGCTCCCAGCGCAACAAGGCCTCGGCACCGACCGGACGACCGTCGGCCGCATGGAATTTGGGTTGGTAATGCAGGCTGAACTCGCCATGCTCCAGCGCCGCCCGCAAGTCCTGCAGCAATTGCAGTTGCTTGCGCGCGTTGCTGTTCATCGAAACGTCGAAGAAGCTGTAACCGTTCTTGCCGCCGCCCTTGGCGTGGTACATCGCGGCGTCAGCGTTCATCAGCAGTTCCTGGGCGCTCTCCCCGTTGCCGGGGTACAGGGCAATGCCGACGCTGGCGGAAATCTGCAACTCATGCTCGGCGACCCGGAACGACCGGGCGATCAAGCCGACCTGACGCGCCGCCAGACCCAGCGCATCGTTGGGTTCGGTCAGGCGCACCAGCAGGACAAACTCATCGCCACCGATCCGCGCCAGCGTGTCGAGGCTGCGCAAATCTTCGCGCAGACGCACCGCCACTTCGCGCAGCAACTGATCGCCCATGTGGTGACCAAAAGCGTCGTTGACCGGTTTGAAGCCGTCCAGATCGATGAACATCAGCGCAAAACAGCCGCCCTGCTCGTTGACCTTTTTCATCGCCTGATTGATCCGGTCATCCAGCAGCATGCGGTTGGGCAGGCCGGTCAGGGTGTCGTGCAACGCCAGCTGGGTGAGCTCACGGTTGGCCACGGTCAACGAATGGGCCAGATCAGCGGTGCGGGCTTCGAGGCGCGCGTCGAGAATCGAGGTCAGCAGCGCGATGGCCAGCACCGCCAGCGTGGTGATCAGTACCAGATTGTCGAGCCCATTGCCGTTCAGGCCGCTGAGTGCCGCGCCGCAGAAACTGCCGTCGGGAAACCTCGCCGCCGCCATGCCGGTGTAGTGCATGCCGACAATCGCCACGCCCATGACAATCGCCGCCCCGGCCCGAAACAGCCGCACGTAAGGCGAATGCTGACGCAGGCGAAAGGCGATCCACAGCGCTTCCGCCGAAGCGCCGACAGCGATCAACAACGAGGCGCCGAACAGTGTCGGATCGTAGTCGATGCCCGGCTGCATGCGCATCGCGGCCATGCCGGTGTAATGCATGGCGCTGATGCCGGCGCCCATGATCAACGCGCCAAAGGCCAGTTGCCAGGCCGGCAGTTTCGGCTGACTGACCAGCCACAGGGCAAAACCGCAGGACAGCACGGCGATCAGCAATGAAAGCGCCGTGATCGAAATGTCGTAACCGAGGTTGATCGGCAGCTTGAACGCCAGCATGCCAATGAAGTGCATCGACCAGACGCCGATGCCCATGGCAAACGCCCCGCCGGCCGTCCATAAATGCACGGCGCGGCCCTTGGCAGTGGCAATGCGCCCGGTGAGATCGAGCGCGGTGTAGGAAGCAAGGATCGCCACACACAGCGAAATGAAAACCAGCGTGAAGGAGTAGCTACCGATGAGCATGGGAATTCTCGTGACCACCCCGCCGTACTGCGTCCGTTCTCCGCGGGGCCAAATGCGCCGATTGTACTGATTGCGCAGAAGAACGCACTGACAAAGTAATCAAATGGCCATCAACCCGATGAAACGCTTGTTTGATCGTCGGACAAGGCTCTGGAGTGCTGCTTTGACAGAGCGTCCGCCCTCGCCCGCAGATCGTTCCCACGCTCTGCGTGGGAATGCAGCCCGGGACGCTCCGCGTCCCTTCCAAAGCCGAACGCGGAGCGTCCGTTGAGGGATTCCCGCGCGGACGGTTCGACGCCTCGACGCCTCGACGCCTCGACGTGGGAACGATCAACAGGCTAGCGGTTATCAGTGGTTTCCAACTGCCCATCCCAACCACCGCCCAGCGCCGCAATCAACTGCACGCTGGCGATCAAACGGCTCTGCAGCACGTTCAACACACTGCGCTCGTTGCTCAACGCCGTCGCCTGCACCGTCACCACATCGAGATAAGCAATCACCCCGGCCTTGTACTGGTTTTCGGTCAGACGCAGGGAATCCCGTGCCGCATCGAGGGCTTCCTGGCGCACGACCGCTTCGTCTTCGTACACCTTCAGCTGCACCAGATAGTTTTCCACCTCGCGGAAACCGTCGAGCACGGTCTGGCGGTATTTGGCCACGGTCTGGTCGTACACCGCTTCGGTGCGGTCGACTTCGGCCGAACGGATGCCGCCGTCGAATAGCGGCAGGGTCATTTTCGGCCCTACCGACCAGAAGCGGTTCGGCAGGCTGATCAGGTTCTGCGAGGTACTGCTGCTGTAGCCACCGCTCATGCTCAGGCTGAAATCCGGGTAGTACGCAGCCTTGGCCACGCCGATGTTGGCGTTGGCGGCGATCACCGAGCGCTCCGCCGAGGCGATGTCCGGACGGCGCTCGAGCAACTGCGACGGCAGGCTCAGCGGAATTTGCGGCAGCTTGGGAATGTCCTGGGTCTCGGCAATATTGAATTCGGCGGGGGGCTGGCCGGTCAGTACCGCGATGGCGTTTTCGAACTGCGCCCGTTGCCAGATCAGGTCCACCAGATCACCCTGAGTGGTTTTCAGCTGGGTCTGCGCCTGCGCCACCGCGTCCCGCCCGGAAACCCCGGCGTTGTACTGGTTCATGGTCATTTTCAGCGAGCGCTCGTAAGCGGCCACTGTCGATTCGAGCAGGCGTTTCTGCTGATCGATCACCCGCAATTGCAGGTAGTTCTGCACCAGCTCGGATTGCTGGCTCAAACGCATCGCCGCCAGATCGGCATAGCTCGCCTGAGCGCTGGCCTCATTGGCTTCCAGGCCACGGCGCAATTTGCCCCAGACATCGGCTTCCCAACTCACGCCCAGTTGCGCACTGTAAGTGTCACGAATACCGCTGGAGGAACTGCTCAGGCTTGAACTGCTGCTGCCGGTGCCCTGGCTGGAACGGGTCTTGCCGGCACTCAGATCAATACTCGGATAAAACGCGCCGCGCGCGCTGCGCACCAAGGCCTGGGCCTGACGGTACTGGGCCTCGGACTGGGCGACGGTCTGGTTGGAGCTGTTGAGTTTCTCGATCAGCTGGTTGAGCTGGCGGTCGCCATACAGCTCCCACCACGCGCCGCGCGCCAGGGAATCGCTCGGGTTGGCCTGACGCCAGCCTTCGGCTTCCTTGTACTGGGCGATTTCGGCGGTCTGCGGGCGCTGGTAGTCCGGGCCGACGGCGCAGGCACTGAGCATCGCCACGCACAGAGACAGGCTCAGCAGGCGCGAGCCGCGGACAGTGGCCAGATTGATAAGCGAACGGTCAGTCATAGCGGAGTTTCCAGAGCGGCATCGGTGCGCACGCCACGCCATTTGTTGAAACGATGGCGCAACTTGTCGAGATAGAGGTAAACCACAGGCGTGGTGTAAAGGGTCAGCACCTGGCTGAAAATTAGCCCGCCGATGATGGTCAGGCCCAGCGGCTGGCGCATTTCCGCGCCTTCGGCCCGGCTCAGCAGCAACGGCAAGGCGCCGAGGATCGCCGCCAGCGTGGTCATCAGGATCGGCCGCAAACGTTGCAGACAGGCGCTGCGGATCGACTCCAGCGGCGCCATGCCGTGATGACGCTCCAGTTGCAGCGCCAGGTCGATCATCAGGATCGCGTTCTTCTTCACCACGCCGATCAGCAGGAACAATCCGAGCAGCGAGATCAGGCTGAACTCGCCGCCCAGCACATAGATCGACAGCAAGGCACCGACCCCGGCCGAAGGCAGCGTCGACAGAATCGTCAGCGGGTGAATGTAGCTTTCATACAGCACGCCCAGCACCAGATACACCGCCAGCAGCGCACCGAGGATCATGAACGGCTGGCTCTTCTGGGTAGCGGCGAAGGCATCGGCGGTGCCGGCCATTTTCACGATCACGTCTTCCGGCAGACCGAGCTTGGCAATCGCCCGTTCGATGGCGGCACTGCCCTGCTCCACCGTCACGCCTTCGGCCATGTCGAAGGAAATGCTCTCGGAAGCAAACTGGCCTTCGTGGCTGACCCGGTCGTCTTCCAGGCTGTTTTCATAGTGAGCGAAGGTCGACAGCGGAATTCGTGCACCGTCGGCGGTGATCACCTGGACCTGCTTGAGCGTCACCGGGTCCTGAGCGTATTTCGGATTGACCTCCATCACCACCTGATACTGGTTGAGGCTGTCGTAGATCGTGGAAATCTGTCGCTGGCTGTAGGCGTTGTTAAGGACGGCCGTGACCATTTCCATGTCCACGCCCAGGCGTTTGGCCTGATCGCGGTCGACGATCAATGTCACCTGCTGCGCACCCGCGCCTTCGCGGGCGTCGATGGCGGTCAGCTCGGGCAAGGCCCGCAGCGCGGTGACCACTTTCGGGTACCACTCGCGCAACTCACCCAGATCACCGCTTTGCAGAATGTAGCTGTACTGCGAAGTGGTCTGCTCGCGGCCGCCGCCAAATTGCAGGTCCTGGTCGGCCATCAGCATCAACTGCGCACCGGCTACCTTGGGCATTTCCTTGCGCAGGCGCTCAATGACCTTCTGCGCCGAGATATTGCGCTCCTTGATCGGTTTCAGGCGCACCAGCATGAAGGCGTTGTTGGTGCCGTTGGTGCCACCAATGAACCCGGCCACACTCTCGACCGCTTCGTCCTTGAGCACCGCGCGGCGGAAGGTCTCCATTTTCGGCTGCATCACGCTGAACGACAGGCCGTCGTCACCGCGCACGAAACCGATCAACTGGCCGGTGTCCTGCTGCGGCATGAAGGTTTTCGGCACGACCACGTACAGGGCAACGTTCACCCCGACGGTGATGATCAGGCTCAGCAACGTCAGGCGCCGATGACGCAACACCCAATCGAGGCTGGTGGCGTATTTGCCGACCATCCAGTCGTTGGTGCGGCGGCTCCAGCGTTGCAGGCGGTTTTCCTCGCCCGGCGTATGGGGTTTGAGCCAGCGGGCGCAGAGCATCGGGGTCAGCGTCAGAGAAACCACCAGCGACACCACAATGGACGCGGCCAGGGTGATGGAAAACTCGCGGAACAGGCTTTCGATGATCCCGCCCATGAACAGGATCGACAGGAACACCGCCACCAGCGAGACGTTCATCGACAGCAAGGTAAACCCGACTTCCTTGGCCCCGAGGTACGCGGCCTTCATCGGTTTGACGCCTTCGTCGATGTGCCGGGAAATGTTCTCCAGCACCACGATGGCGTCGTCCACCACCAGCCCGGTGGCGAGAATCAGCGCCATCAGCGACAGGTTGTTCAGCGAGAATCCGTAGAGGTACATCACCGCAAAGGTGCCGACCAGCGACACCGGCACCGCCAACGTCGGAATCAGGGACGCACGGAAATTGCCGAGAAACAGGAACACCACCAGAATCACCAGCGCCACGGCGATCAGCAGGGTCATTTCCGCTTCGTGCAGGGTGGCCTTGATCACCGGCGAACGGTCCATCGCCAGGTTCAGTTTGACACTGGCCGGCAGCACCGCCTGCAACGCCGGCAGCTGCGCCTTGATCTCGTTGACCGTCTCGATGATGTTGGCGCCGGCCTGGCGGTTGATCACCAGCAACACCGCCGCGTCATCGTTGAAGAAACCGCTGTTGTAGCGGTCTTCCACGCCGTCGCTGACCTTGGCCACGTCCTTCAGACGCAGGGCCGCCCCGCCGTTGTAGTGGATGATCAGCGATTCGTAATCCTTGGCTTTTTCCAACTGGTCGTTGGCCTGGATCTGCCACAGACGCTGGTCGTCCTCGACCGAGCCCTTGGGCCGGCGCACGTTGGCTTCGGCGATAGTCTTGCGTACATCGTCCAGCGCCACGCCGTACTGGTTCAGCGCCTGGGGTTCGAGTTCAATGCGCACCGCTGGCAACGAGCTGCCGCCGATCTGCACTTCACCGACGCCCTGCACCTGGGACAGGCTCTGGGACAGGATGGTCGACGCCAGGTCATAGAGCTGGCCTTTTTCCAGCACGTCCGAGGTCAGCGACAGCACCATGATCGGAGCCTGCGACGGGTTGACCTTTTTGTAGGTCGGCATGCTGCGCATCCCGCTCGGCAGCAGGTTGCGCGAGGCGTTGATCGCCGCTTGCACTTCCCGCGCCGCGCCGTTGATGTCGCGGTCGAGGTCGAACTGCAGAATCACCCGGGTCGAGCCCTGGCTGGAACGGCTGCTCATGGTGTTGACGCCGGCGATGGCGCCGAACGAGCGCTCCAGCGGCGTGGCCACGGTAGACGCCATGACTTCCGGACTGGCGCCGGGCAGGCTGGCCTGGACCACGATCACCGGGAAGTCCATTTGCGGCAGCGGCGACACCGGCAGCAGACCGAAGCTCACACCGCCCAGCAGCATGATCGCCAGGCTCAGGAGCATGGTCGCCACCGGGCGCTTGATGAAAGGACCGGACAGGTTCATGGCTGTTCCACCGGCTCCACGGCCGAAGGAGCACGGCCCCAGCGCCGGCCGAGACGATCGAAGTACAGGTAGATCACCGGGGTGGTGAACAGCGTCAGCACCTGACTCACCAGCAATCCGCCGACCATCACCAGACCCAACGGTTGACGCAACTCAGCACCGGAACCGGTGGCCAGCATCAGCGGCACCGCGCCGAACAGCGCAGCCAGCGTTGTCATCAGGATCGGCCGGAAGCGTAACAGCGCCGCCTGATAGATCGCCTGCTCAGGCGCCATGCCCTGGGTGCGTTCGGCGTCGAGGGCAAAGTCGATCATCATGATCGCGTTCTTCTTCACGATACCGATCAGCAGAATGATGCCGATGATCGCGATCATCCCCAGATCATTGCCGCTGAGCAGCAACGCCAGCAACGCCCCAACCGCCGCCGACGGCAAGGTCGACAGAATGGTGATCGGGTGAATGTAGCTCTCGTAGAGCACGCCGAGCACGATGTACATGGTCACTACCGCCGCCAGAATCAGCAGCAAGGTGCTCGACAACGACGCCTGGAACGCTTCGGCGGCGCCCTGGAACTGGGTCTGCACGCCGATCGGCATGCCGATGTCCTTCTGCACCTGTTCGATGATGTCCACCGCATGCCCCAGCGCCACGCCCGGTGCGAGGTTGAATGACATCATCACTGCCGGGAACTGGCCGATGTGGGTAATCGCCAGTTGCGCCTGCCGCTCCTCGACATGGGCCAGGCTCGACAACCGAACCTGACCACCATCGGTGGTCTTGACGTGAATCTGATCCAGCGCCTGCGGGCCGATCTTCTCTCCGGCCTGAGCCTGCAGCACCACGCGGTACTGGCTGGCCTGGGTGTAGATGGTCGAGATCTGCCGCTGGCCGAACGCGTCATACAGCGCATCGGTGATGTTCGAGACCGACACGCCCAGCCGTGAAGCGGCGTCGCGATCGATCACCAGGAACACCTGCAAGCCTTTGTCCTGCAAGTCACTGGCGACGTCGGTCAGCTCCGGGCGCTGGGCCAGTGCTTCGACCAGACGGCCGCTCCACTGACTGAGCAATTCGGAATCCGGCGACGACATGCTGAACTGATACTGGGTGCGGCTGACGCGGTCTTCGATGGTCAGGTCCTGCACCGGCTGCATGAACAGGCGGATGCCGACAAGCTTGTCCAGCTGCGGTTGCAGGCGGGCAATCACTTCGGTAGCGGTCAGATCACGCTGGCCATGGGGTTTGAGGTTGATCAGCAGCCGGCCGCTGTTGAGCGTGGCGTTGTCACCGTCGACGCCGATGTAGGACGACAGGCTTTCCACCGCCGGATCTTCCAGAATCACCTTGGCCAGCGCCTGCTGACGCTCGCCCATCGCTGCGAAGGAAATCGACTGCGGCGCTTCGGAAATGCCCTGGATCACCCCGGTGTCCTGCACCGGGAAGAAGCCCTTGGGCACCACCATATAAAGGAACACGGTGAGGGCCAGCGTGCCGATGGCCACCAGCAGGGTCAGCGGCTGGTGCTTGAGCACCCACTGCAACTTGCGCCCGTAAGCGGCAATCATCCAGTCAATGAACGCACCACTGGCGCGGTAGAAACGGCCCTGCTCATGTGCTTCCGGCTCACGCTTGAGCAGACGCGCGCACATCATCGGCGTCAGGGTCAGCGAGACCACCAGGGAAATCAGGATCGCCACCGCCAGGGTGATGGCGAATTCGCGGAACAACCGCCCCACTACGTCGGCCATGAACAGCAGCGGAATCAGCACCGCGATCAGCGACAGGGTCAGGGAAATCAGGGTGAAACCGATCTGCTTCGCGCCCTTGAGCGCCGCCTGCATCGGGCTGTCACCCTCCTCGATGAAACGCGCGATGTTCTCCAGCATCACGATCGCATCGTCGACCACGAAACCGGTGGCGATGGTCAGTGCCATCAGCGTCAGGTTGTTGACCGAGAAGCCGGCGAGGTACATCACGCCGAACGTACCGATCAGCGACAGCGGCACGGCCACCGACGGGATGATGGTGGCACTGGCGCGCCGCAGGAACAGGAACGTCACCATCACCACCAGCGCGATGGCGATCAGCAGTTCATGTTGCACGTCGGTGACGGAAGCGCGGATGGTCTGGGTGCGGTCGGTCAGCACGACCACGTCGAGACCGGCCGGCAGGTTGTCGGTGATGCTCGGCAGCAGCGCCTTGATCCGGTCGACCACCTCGATCACGTTGGCCCCCGGCTGACGCTGGATGTTCAGCAGAACGGCCTGATTCTGGTTGGCCCACGCCGCCAGACGCTCGTTCTCGGCGCCGTCGACAATCTGCGCGACATCCTTGAGCCGCAGCGGTGCGCCGTTGGCATAGGCCAGGATAAGGTTGGCGTAATCCTTGGGCGAAGTCAGTTGGTCGTTGGCATCGAGCATCGACACCCGGGTCGGACCGTCGAAGTTGCCCTTGGGCTGGTTGACGTTGGACGCACTGATCAGCGTGCGCACGTCCGACAGATTCAGGCCATTGGCCGCGAGGGCCTCGGGATTGACCTTGATCCGCACCGCCTGACGCTGGCCGCCGGCAATACTGACCATGCCGACGCCGCTGATCTGGGCGATTTTCTGCGCCATGCGCGTGTCGACCAGGTCATTGAGTTTGGGCAGCAGCATGGTTTTCGAGGTGATGGCCAGGGTCAGCACCGGGGTGTCCGCCGGGTTGACCTTGTTGTACACCGGCGGCGCCGGCAAGTCGGTCGGCAACAGGTTGGTCGCGGCGTTGATCGCGGCCTGCACCTGCTGTTCGGCGACGTCCATGTTGATGTCGAGGCTGAAACGCAGGGTCAGCACCGAGGCACCGCCGGAACTGGTCGAGGCCATTTGCGTCAGGCCAGGCATCTGCCCGAACTGGCGCTCAAGCGGCGCGGTGACGGCGCTGGTCATCACGTCCGGACTGGCGCCCGGATACAGGGTCATGACGCGGATGGTCGGGTAATCCACCTGCGGCAGAGCCGAAACCGGCAGCAGGCGATAGGCGATCAGACCGGCCAGCACGATGGCCAGCATGCTCAGCGTGGTGGCGACCGGGCGAAGGATGAACAGACGCGAAATGTTCATGCGCCCTTCTTGGCCTTGTCAGTGACGGCGGCGTCAGGCGCGGTGGCGGCTGACTTGCCTTGCAGGTGCTCGGTCGGAGTGGTCGGCACATCCTTGCTGTCGTTGACCACTTCCACTTCGCTGCCTTCCTTCAGACGGTCGGTGCCTTCCAGCACCACCCGGTCGCCGGCGGCCAGACCTTCGGTGACTACCGTGTTTTCGCCGTCGCTGGCACCGATCTTCAATTGGCGGATGGTGACTTTCTTGTCGCCGTCCAGCGCGTAAACGAAGGTGCCGTTGGTGCCGAACTGGATGGCAGCCGACGGAGCCAGCACCACACCTTTCAACGTGTCGGCCAGCAGGTGAACGTTGACGAACTGGTTGGGGAACAGCGACTGATCGCGGTTCTCGTAGCGCGCCTTGAATTTAAGGGTGCCGGTGGTCACGTCGATCTGGTTGTCGAGACTTTGCAGCACACCGGTGGCCTGCAGTTTGGTATCGCCACGATCCCAGGCCTCGGCCGGCAGTTTGGCGCCGCTGCGGTAGCGGGCGAGCACGGTTTCCAGGCTGTTTTCCGGCAGGGTGAAGGCGACGCTGATCGGTTGGGTCTGGGTGATCACAGCCAGGGAGGTCGTGTCGTTAGCCGCCACGAGATTGCCGACGTCGAGCTGACGCAGGCCGACGCGACCGGCAATCGGTGCACGGATCTTGGTGAATTCGAGATTGAGCTTGGCGTCGTTGACCGCCGCCTGATTGGTTTTCACGGTGCCGAGATACTGGCCGACCAGGGCTTCGGCGGTGTCCAGCGTCTGCTTGGCGATGCTGTCTTCCTTGTACAGGCCGCGATAGCGCTCGACATCGACCTGAGCGTTTTTCAACTGCGCCTGATTCTGCAGCAAGGTGCCTTCAGCCTGGAGCAAGGCGTTCTGGTACGGACGCGGGTCGATCTCCGCCAGCAGGTCGCCGGCCTTGACCATTTGCCCTTCCTCGAAATAAATCTTCACCAGTTCGCCGCCGACCCGGCTGCGCACATTGATGGTGTTGAGCGCCGTGACCGTACCGAGGGCCTTGTAGTACAGCGGGAAGTCCCCGGTGACTGCCGGCGCCACGCGCACCGGAATCGGCCCGGCCGCCCCGCCGAAGCCCGGACGCATCATCCCCGAACGACCGGTATGGCCGGCCTGCGCCTTCTCGCCGCCCTCCTTGTGGGCCGAACCAGCGGGCCAGAATTTCCAGCACAGACCGGCAATGACCAGCAGGACAAGCAGGCTCAGCAGCCAGCGACGGGAGTTTCGGGAAGACGATTGCATGGAGTGATTAACCATTGGGCGCGTGGGCTTCTTTTACGGGAGGCTGAACGATAAGCACTGGTGGGGATTTAGCAAAGCAGCTTTACCGGCAATTTACCTTCCACTTACGTTTCAAGGTGTGAGGCAAAACACTGATACACAAATGAAAACGGCCTGGACAGAGCCAGGCCGTTAACAATTGTAAAAGCGCTTACTTGAGAACGGACAGCGCCGCTTCGTAGTTAGGCTCTTCGGCAATTTCCTTGACCAGTTCGCTGTGCAGGACGTTGTCGTTTTCGTCCAGTACAACCACCGCACGGGCGGTCAGGCCTTTCAGCGGACCGTCAGCGATGGCCACGCCGTAGTTCTCGAGGAACTCGGTGCCGCGCAGGGTCGACAGGTTTTGTACGTTTTCCAGGCCTTCGGCGCCGCAGAAGCGAGCCTGGGCGAACGGCAGGTCAGCCGAGATGCACAGCACCACGGTGTTGCTGATGTCGTTGGCCTGAGCGTTGAACTTGCGCACGGAGGTGGCGCAGGTCGGGGTGTCGACGCTTGGGAAGATGTTCAGCACTTTGCGCTTGCCGGCGAAGTCTTTCAGGGTGACGTCGGACAGATTGCCGGCTACCAGGGAAAAGGCTGGCGCCTTGGAACCGGCTTGTGGCAGTTGGCCGTTGACTTGAACCGGGTTGCCTTTGAGCGTGACTTGAGCCATGAACGGAGTCCTTCTGAATGTTATGGGTGAGAATCTCGAGGCCGAAGTTAACCACGAAATGACGTCTGCAGCCTATGCCGATACTGAACCAACAGTGGCATGCTGTGATCAGTATCGGCGGCTCCCCATCCACTCAAGCCATCACCAAGTCAGGGGGTAATAGTATCGATTGCACTAGCCTCGGGATCATCAGCCCAGCTTTTATCAAATACGAAAGTGGCTGCGAGCAGGATCGTGCTGGACCGGATGACATCGAGATTGGTGGCCAAGGTATGCCATTCCCTGTCTTGAATACCGTTGTCTATTTCCGCAATGGCTAGAGACCCGCCAGCGAGAATAGCTCCAACATTGGCACTGTTTCCTCCGCTGTTATTTCCCTTATCAATCCTGTATTCAATTGTTTCAAATCGAACCCCTGCATCCAAGGATCGCCATTTGAAATACATTTCTCCGCGAAATGGGTGAATGCCGCCGGTTTGTGCCGTAAGCATTCTCTCTCCGGTTTGAAGCGGCTCCCGTTCGCCGGGACCTTCCTTTCCCGTTGCCGGAGTTAATGTGATATCGACAGCCTGGTACCGGGAGGCTGCGATAGCCTCCTTTAATAAAGGAACCAGTACATTTCTGGTTTGCGCAGTATCATCTTTCGGTCTGTCCGTGCTCATGACTTTCTCCATTTGCGTAGATGTTTTCAACATGTACCATCAGGAAATTTTCGGCAAACTGAAACTCGCCTGTTAAAAGTTCAACCTATATCCAGCAACGCGTTTATCCAACTGTTATAAATGACAGTTTTTTATATCATCCAAGCATATTAAGTAGCGTTTCAATAACCATTAAAAACCAGCGCCGAGGAAGCCATTTTTGAGGGGCATAGCCGGTGAATGACAGTGCTGACGTTTTGATCTATCTGTCGATTCAAGCCCGGCCCGTTCGACTAAGCCATGAATCCCCCACTCACCTGCGGAGAAACACCATGCGCTTCATGATCATTGTCAAAGCCAGCCACGATTCCGAAGCCGGCGTGATGCCCAGCGAACAGTTGCTGACCGACATGGGCAACTACAACGAAGAATTGGCCAAGGCCGGCATCCTGGTTTCAGCCGACGGTTTGCACCCCAGCAGCAAAGGCGCCCGCGTACGTTTCAGTGGCGAAAAACGTAGCGTGATCGACGGCCCGTTCGCCGAGACCAAAGAGCTGATCGCCGGTTACTGGATCTGGGACGTCAAGTCCAAAGAGGAAGCTATCGAGTGGGTCAAGCGTTGCCCGAATCCCATGCCGGGCACTGAATCGGAAATCGAGATTCGCCAGGTGTTCAGCGCGGAAGATTTCGGCGCCGAGTTCACCCCGGAACTGCGCGAGCAGGAAGAACGCATACGCGAGCAAGCCAAAAAACACTGAAGCCCCGAATCGAGCACGTCAGCATTTTCCGTAAGGCCGGTGACGACTGAGCGAGACACGAGGACTTTTCGACGCGAAACAGGTAGGGTGCGCAACATCACAATGCCACCACTGGATCGCGTCGTAGTTTTTTATGGAGTTGTCATCGCAATGAGTTGCTGGACCGTCCTTGGCCTGTCGGCTGACGCCGATGTGCGCACGATCAAACGCCAATATGCCGTCCTGCTCAAGCAGACCCGCCCCGACGACGACCCCGAGGGTTTCCAGCGGCTGCGCGATGCCTATGAGCAGGCGCTGGCGTACAAGGAATGGCAGCAGTATCACGAGCAGAATCAGGACGAAGAGCAAGAACAAGCGCAGGATCAGCGCATTGAAGAATCCTGGGACCTGAGCGGCCTGACCGTGGTCGAGGTCGATGCCCTGCAACTCGCGACCCGTTCGCTGCACGGACTCAGTGTCGAAGAACTGAACCATCGCCACACCGTCGCCCGCGAACAAGGCTGTGCGCACATCTTCGAAGACACAGTGCTGCATCACTGCATCGAGCACCCCGATTGCTCCGATTCGCTGGTGGACTGGGCGGTGCAGGCCTTTCAGTGGTTCAGCGCCTGGCAACGTCTTGAGCTGGATGAGGAATCGATCGAACTAGTGCTCACCTGGCAGCGCGATCGTATTGCGCAGCCGATGCGTGATGCCCTCAAACGCGAAGACGTCGACGGATTCCTCCAGGCCTACGCCCGCTGCGCAGATTTCCACTGGCTGACAACTGAACAACATCAGAAATGGTTCAACCATGCTCTGAGCCATTTGCTGCTGGATTCGTCTTTTTGGTCTGGCGAGATTTTCGAACGGGTGCGCGCCGGTCAAGGCTGGCACGGCTGCACGGGAAATCCCTGCCCTGACGGCGAATGGCAACGCCTGCTGGCTCGACAAAATGCGCCGCTTTTCCTGGCTCACCAGCAACAACTGGCCACGGAGCCCGCCGCCACCCCCGAACACCGCGCCGCCCGCCTGCTGCTGGGCACCGGCTCGTTCAGCGCCCGTCGCGCACTGGCCCGACGCCTGCGCGAGGACGACTGGGCGCAATGCCGCAAGTTGAGTTCGGAGCTGTACGCCAATCACCCCAAGGTCTGCGCGCAGATGCCCGGCGGCACGGCGTTTTTCTGGCAAAGCTGGGAACTGAGCTTCAATGACTGGCCGACGTATGTGGGCGTGGTGCTGGCCTGCCTGATTGGCGCGTTCACCCATTACATTCCGTTGGGTGTGCGCCTCAGTGGACTGATCAATATCGTCTTGATCTCGACCGTGGTGTTCGGCGTGATCGTGGCCGGGCTCAATTGGCTGGTGCACAACGTCGCCCATCGCGTATGGCGGCTGGATGACCGGCTCAGCGCTGTTCTTTGCCCCCGGATCCCTCAAAGACTCGCCGCCGTTCGGCGTGTTGCGCGACCTGGTGCCCGGCGCGTTGATGGTGGCCGGGCTCAGCTGGTTTTTCGGCCCGATTGCCGGCGGGGTGTATGCCTTGACCCTGGCGACCTTCGGACTGGTGCGCCGCTGGCAGTCCAGGCCACGGGGGTCCTGGGAAGAGAACCAACCTGCCGTGAAAGTCGGCGTGACGATCCTCGGAATCTTGGTTTTAGCCATCGTGCTCGGCGTATTCAAAGTGGTCGCCAGCCAAGGCACGGTCAATCGCAATCAGGGCCTGCAACCCTGGACCGAACGTTTGTGCAGCCGCTTGCCGGCCACCACCGCCGAATGCAGCGCACCAGCCACCGTTGAACAGTGGTACGGCAAGGAGGCGCGCCCATGACCACCAGAGTGATGTTTTGCGTCGGGATCTTCTTCGCGCTGGTGATCATGGGGCTGACGGGCGCGACCCGCCCGTTCCTTCAGCTGGACCTCTGGCTGGACGAGCGCGATGCACCGATCACCGCCCAGGCCAATGCCCTGAGCCCGGTGATTGCCTGCGTCAACCGGATCGACGTGCAATGGCGAGTGGCCTACGACCGCTACAAGAACCCTCAACCGCCCTTGCCCCGCGACCAGCGCTGGTTGAAGAGCCTCAATGATTTCGACGACAGCGACGCGTTCAATGTGCGAGACATTCAGCGCGATGTCTGCGGTCAGGACCTCACGGAAAAACTCGAACTGTTGGCCTGGCAGCCTGAACTGGCGCGACAGGCGAACGAGTACGTCCGGGCGCTGAGTCACGTCACGACCACCATTGCCCCCACGCGTTTTTACCGAGAGGCGAGCTTCATCTCCGGATCACAACAGCCCTCCTCTGGAGAACTCGCTGCCATCGAGCGTGTGTCACAGGAGTACATCGGCGCCTCGACCGCTCTGCGGCAAAACCTGCTGCCGCTCGACGCCGCGCAACGTCCCGAACAGCTCAAGCTGATCGAGGCGCGTCTGGGCAGGGACATTCACTGGGACTTGCTGGCGTACATGATTCAGGCGCGGGAGACCGTGGATGTGCTCGACGAAGCGATGAAAAACCGCACCCTGACCCCTAAGTTGCTGGCCGACACCACCGCAAAGCTGCAACAGGCGTGGAACCGTCGCGAACCCTACCTCGCGCCGCGCACGGGTGGATTCCAGAACAAGACCGATGCCGCACGGGACCTGTGGCTGCGCATCGGCGAGCCGGGGCAAAACTATCTCGAAGCATTGAACACCCTGCAAGCCGACTGGCAGAACCACGCCAAGCCCGAGCGTTTGAGCGAGGACTACTACGCCGTGACCCGCCGTTACGACGGCTTGCTCAGCCATTACAACCGCCTGGCCCGCGCCAGCTTCTGACGCAGTGCACACGCCGGATCGCCCTCCGTGGCGACCCGGCGTGCCGGTCTTACTTGGCCTTGAGCTTGAGGTAGGACTGATGCAGATCCGCCGCCCAGCCATCGATCACGCTTTTCACGTCATCGGCCTTCATCACCTGCGAATCGTTTTCCAGCGGTTTGCCGGTGCCTTTGCGCACCACCTGCGCCGCCACCTTGTTGGTGCCGCCATCGAGGAACACCGCTTCGGTCGCCAACGTGGTTTCCTGATCGCGAATGCCGCTGGCGGTACTGACCGCTGCCGCCACCAACGCCACCGGAATCACTTCATAGGCATGCAGGCCTTCGGTCTTGCTGCTCACGGCGGTGATCGCCGCGCGTACCACGATCACACCAGGCCCGGGGCCTGAGGCCAGTGGCAGGGATTTACCCAGTTCACGCTTGAGCGCCTGATCGTAATAGCTGGTGATGCCGTTGAGGGTCTGCTGCGGAATCTTCACGGTAGGTTGCGGTTTGGGATAGAGCTGGGTCGGTTCGACGTAGAAGCTGGTGAATTTGCCGATGTCGACTTTCGGGTCGATCCAGCGCATCACTTCGGCCCCCGACGGGGATTTGGCCTCCCTCAGCTGGCTGTAGTCCTTGAGGAAGCCTGAGTACTCGTCGGGTGCGACGGTTTTGCTGGAGCAACCCACCACGCCCAGCGTGGCAATGCACAGGGTGCTCATCATTACGGCTAGCTTCATGCTGTAACTCCTGTCGGAAGGCCGAATTTATTGCGTCGGGGGAGTTACAGGTATAGCTAAATTCGCGCCGTTTGCGATCAGAAACCCCAACATTGCGCAACGTCGGGTCCGGACCTTTGAAAGGTCCGTACCATCACAGGCGCTCAAGGCTTTCTTCTACCAGCTCGAAGTCTCCCCACTCCTCAACGCCATCTCCCGCCGACTGTTGGCCCGCATCGCCTTGATCAGCGACACCGTCCCCACCAGCAAAATCGCCGCACCGAACAGAAAATCAATGTTGTACAGCTGGAAATCCTGCACCGGCCCCACCAGCACCGTGCGCACTACGCCAATCCCCACCAGCGTGGCAAGGAAGTCGATCCCCGGCTCATCGCGGTAGAACACCAGCAGCAACGGCAGGCACAGCACCAGCAGCATCAACAGCACCACGACCTTGAACGAGCCTTTGCGCTCGACGCTGAACGCGCATTCGTGGGGGCCGTAGGCCTTGTAGTCCTCGTCGCGGATCATCGAGTTTTTCTCGTTGATGTAGTCGGCGCGGTTGTACTTCTGGATCGGCGTGAAGGTGTTGGACATCTCCATCAGCGTGGTGATGTTCTTGAAGCGCAGGTCGATGCGCTCGCTACCCTTGAGGTAATACAGCACCGGTTTGTAGCCGTAGCGATAGGTGTCGAAGGGAAACTCGGTGACCCTGCCCTGAACGCTGATCGGCCGCGATTCGAGTTCGGCGAACGCGCTCTTGTCGGTCGAGGCGAGGTTGCGGCTCAGGGGCAGGACTTTCACCTGTTCGAGGAAGATCGGCGTGACGCCAAACGACCATTGCAACGGTTCCAGGCGCAGACGCAGTTCGTTTCGGCCCAGGTCATAGCGGTTGAAGGTACGTTCGGACACCACCACCGCGCCGCTGAGCATGAACTCGCCGCGCAGGTTGTTGGTGATGCGCAGGGTCAGTTGATCCTTGCCCAGCAGCGCCGCTTCGGTGTTCGGCGGCGTGCCGCACCACGCGGTACTTTCGCCGACGCCACCGAGCTGACCGCCGCGGTTTTCGTTGAACACATAGATGTAACCGGCCCACAGCGTCACCATCAGCAGCAACGCGGTGATGCCCAGAATTTTTTTGCCCGGACTCACTGATCAGACTCCCTTCTTCGTTCCGTCGTCCAGCCGAAAACCCGCTGGCGACGGGGACTCTACCAAAAGGCCACCATCGACCCAAGGAAAAATCCCCGATTCCTCAGGGTTCTAAGGGTTTCCCCTGCATCACCGGCGCCGGAACAACGGTCGCGGCTCGATCACCGAGCGCCCGTACAACACGCTCATTCCGGCCAGGCCCTTGAGCGCATCTTCGGCGGACTTGTCCTCGCGCACGGCGAAGCTGTCGAAACCGCACTGACGCATGTGGCTGAGCTGGTCGCGCAGCACGTCGCCAATCGCCCGCAACTCGCCTTTCCAGCCGAAACGGCTGCGCAGCAGATAGGCCTGGCTGTAGGCGCGGCCGTCGCGAAAGCTCGGGAAGTCGAGGGCGATCAGTGGCAGCGAGCTCAGCCATGGCAGCAGGTTTTCGACGCCGTCGTCCGGGCCGAGCCAGACCGCATGGGTCGAAGGCGATTCGAGCCAGTGGGCCAGCGGCAGAATCAACATCCCGGCGCTGGGCTCTGTTTCAGGCGAGCGGATCAGCGTCCATGGATCATCGAGCACGATCCGCGCCCCACTCTCCTCCATGCGCAACAGATTGTTCATGCCGACACCTCCAGCGCTTTCGGGTAGACCCGCTCCTTGAACGGCTCCAACCCGATGCGCGCCACGGTATCGACGAACAGTTCTTCGGCCTCGCGATAACGGACGAAGGTGCCGATGATCCGCTCGATCACCTGCGGCACTTCGGCGGCGCTGAACGACGGGCCGATGACTTTACCCAGTGCGCTGTTCTTGCCCTGCGCCCCGCCGAGGGTGATCTGGTACCACTCGCTGCCGTTCTTATCGACGCCGAGAATCCCGATGTTGCCGATGTGGTGATGGCCGCAGGCGTTCATGCAGCCGGAGATGTTCAGGCTGATGTCACCGAGGTCGTGCAGGTAATCGAGGTTGTCGAAACGCGCCTGAATCGCCTGGGCAATCGGGATCGACTTGGCGTTGGCCAGCGCGCAGAAATCACCGCCGGGGCAGGCAATGATGTCGGTCAGCAGACCGACGTTGGCGGCGCCCAGCCCGTGCTCTTTCGCCAGTTGCCACAACGCATACAGCTCGGACTTGGGCACATCCGGCAGGACGATGTTCTGCTCGTGGGCGATGCGGATTTCGCCGAAACCGAAGCGCTCGGACCACTCGGCCACGGCCTGCATCTGCGCATCGGTGACGTCCCCCGGCGGTGAAGCCAGGCCCGGTTTGGTCGACAGCACCACGCTGGTGTAGCCCGGCACTTTGTGCGGCTGAACGTTGCGCGCGACCCAACGGGCGAACGCCGGGTTGTCGGCCAGGTGCGTGCCGTAATCCAGATCGGTGTCCGCCAGCGTGCGATAGCTCGGCGGCACGAAGGCACTGGCGACGCGCTGGTATTCATCCTCGGTCAATTGCGCCGGGCCGTCTTTGAGGTGTTGCCATTCCTCTTCGACTTCCTTGGCGAACGCCTCGATGCCCAGCGCCTTGACCAGAATCTTGATCCGCGCCTTGTACTTGTTGTCGCGCCGGCCGTGGCGGTTGTAGACCCGTAAAACCGCCTCGACGTAAGACAGCAAGTGTTGCCACGGCAGGCCGTCGCGGATCTGCAATCCAAGGATAGGCGTGCGCCCCAGACCGCCGCCGACGATCACCCGCAGCAGCATCTGACCGTCACGGCCGGGGTAAAGGTAGAGGCCGATGTCGTGCATCATGATTGCCGCGCGATCCTGCTTCGCCGAGCAGATGGCGATCTTGAACTTGCGCGGCAGGAACAGGAACTCCGGGTTGATCGTCGACCATTGCCGCAGGATTTCCGCCAGCGGACGCGGGTCGATCAACTCGTCCGCCGCGACCCCGGCGAAGGCTTCGGTGGTGATGTTGCGCACGCAATTGCCCGAGGTCTGGATCGCATGCATGTTGACCTGCGCCAGACGCTCGAGAATGTCCGGCACCTCGTGCAGTTCGATCCAGTTGAACTGCATGTTCTGCCGGGTGGTGAAGTGGCCGTAACCACGGTCGTAGTCCCGGGCGATGCTTGCCAGTGTGCGCATCTGCTCGGCGCTCAAAGTGCCGTAGGGAATCGCCACCCGCAGCATGTAGGCGTGCTTTTGCAGGTACAGACCGTTCTGCAGGCGCAGCGGCAGGAATTCCTCGTCGCTCAACTCCCCGGCCATGAAGCGCTCGACCTGATCGCGAAATTGCGCAACGCGCTCGAACACCAGCGCCCGGTCGTAATCATCGTACTGGTACATGCAGCGGCTACCTCATCAGTTTTGATCGCGGTCAAGAACTGTGGGAGCGGGCTTGCTCGCGAATGCGGAGTGTCAGGCAACTGACTTGTTGGCTGACACTCCGCATTCGCGAGCAAGCCCGCTCCCACAGGATTTTTTACGACTATGGACGAACGGCGCAGTGCACAACAGATTCACCTGAACGCATAAAAACCGTATCAGGACGCGGCAGATGGCCGCAGGCAGCGCCTGGATCTGATCCGCATAAATGATCAATTCCTGAGCCTGTTTTGTTTCCGGTGGGGTTTCTACAGTGCAGTTCGTGCCAGACCGGGTGGCCTGGCAAGACTTTGCAACCGTGGATGAACTGACCATGAGCACAGCAACAATCGGACAGGCTTATAACTACAAGGTCGTCCGCCAATTCGTCATCGCGACTGTTTTCTGGGGTGTCGTGGGCATGGCGATGGGGGTATGGATCGCCTCGCAACTGGTATGGCCGGACATGAATCTGGACTTGCCGTGGACCACCTTCGGCCGCTTGCGACCGTTGCACACCAGCCTGGTGATTTTCGGCTTCGCCGGCAGCGCGCAATTCGCCGCCAGTTACTACGCCGTGCAGCGTACCTGCCAGGTGCGGCTGTACTCGGACAAGCTCGCCGCCTTCACCTTCTGGGGCTGGCAATCGGTGATCGTGATCATGCTGGTCACCCTGCCGATGGGCTACACCACCACCAAGGAATACGCCGAGATCGAATTCTCCGGCGCCGTTTGGATGGCGGTGGTCTGGGTCGCGTACGCCATCGTGTTCTTCACCACCGTGGTGCAGCGCAAAACCAAGCACATCTACGTCGGCAACTGGTTCTTCGGCGCGTTCATTCTGGTGATCGCCATGCTCCATGTGGTCAATCACCTGTCGATTCCGGTGGACTGGTTCAAGTCCTATCCGGTGTACTCCGGCGCCACCGACGCCATGGTGCAGTGGTGGTACGGCCACAACGCGGTGGGCTTCTTCCTGACCACCGGGTTCCTCGGGATGATGTATTACTTCGTGCCCAAGCAAGTGAATCGGCCGGTGTATTCGTACCGGTTGTCGATCGTGCACTTCTGGGCACTGATCACCCTGTACATCTGGGCCGGCCCGCACCATTTGCATTACACCGCGCTGCCGGACTGGGCGCAGTCGCTGGGCATGGCGATGTCGCTGATCCTGTTGGCGCCGAGCTGGGGCGGGATGATCAACGGGATGATGACCCTCTCCGGCGCGTGGCATAAATTGCGCACCGACCCGATCCTGCGCTTCCTGGTTTTGTCGCTGGCGTTCTACGGCATGTCGACCTTCGAAGGGCCGATGATGGCGATCAAGACCGTCAATGCCCTCTCCCACTACACCGACTGGACCATCGGCCACGTCCACGCCGGGGCGCTGGGCTGGGTGGCGATGATCACCTTCGGCGCAACCTATCACATGGTGCCCAAGGTGTTTGGCCGCGAGCGCATGCACAGTACGCCGCTGATCAACCTGCACTTCTGGCTGGCGACCATTGGCACGGTGTTGTACATCGCTTCGATGTGGGTCAATGGCATTACTCAAGGTCTGATGTGGCGGGCGATCAACGAGGACGGCACGCTGACCTATTCGTTCGTCGAAGCGCTGCAGGCCAGTCATCCGGGGTTCATCGTGCGCTTTGCCGGCGGGGTGGTCTTCCTCAGCGGCATGTTGCTGATGGCCTATAACGTGTGGCGCACGGTGCGGGTTGCCGACGTTGCACTCGCCCATCGTGAAGCGCAGATCGCCTGATCAAGGGAGCTGGTCATGTTCGATGTTTTATTGAATGTGTTGGGCGTGGTGTTTCTGTGGCTGGCGGTTGAGTACTGCCTGCGGCACGAGACGGCCGAGAGTCTGGATGAGGCGAGTCTGACGCCGTTTGCGGATGATCCGGAGGTGGCTCGGCGGGTTGAGTTGGCTACCGGTAAAACCGTGAAAGCGGTGGCGCCGGAGGTGGCGAAGCCGGGGTGGGTGAATCTTGAGATGTGAGGTGTGTCAGCCGCGCGGCCCTCACCCTAGCCCTCTCCCAGAGGGAGAGGGAACTGACCGGGTTGTACTTTCGAGTTACGCCGACCTGAAAAATCGAAGGTGAATGCAATATCAACAACGAAGAACTGCCCTTTCCCCGTGAACTGAGTTTTTAACAACCACGAAGATCTGCTCCCTTTCCCCCTCGCCCCCTTGGGGGAGAGGGTTGGGCGGGCGGCGTTCCGATGAGGGGGTAGGCTTTTGATCTTAGGTGCGGTCGCGAGGGATGAGGCTCTGCAGTTGCTGCGCGAGAAAATTCGCATCGAAGGCAAAAGTGTCCGGATCCTTCAACCCATTGGTCTTACGCCACTGCCACTCCCCGCCCGGCAGTCCCACCAACGAAATACTCCCGTAACGCGCCGCCGTCAGCCCCATCACCGCCAGCGAAATCTGCCCGCCACTGCCCATCACATCCGGCACGAACTCCACCGGTTTGCCGGCAATCACGATGCTCAGTTTTTCAGTCTTGAAGGTTGACGTCTCAACCGGAGTGCTGGGCCCGAACGCCACATAAGCCTCGCGACTGACCTCCAGCAACCCCGGCGTCTGCACCGGCTCCAGCCATTGCTGAATCTGCCCGAACAGTTCAGTAATCCGTGTGGCCCAGGTCGCCGATTGCGTCTCGAACAGTTGCTTCTTGTGCGCTTCGCTGTCGGCATAGTGGCGAAGCATTTCGCCCAGTTGCTGTACGTCGTCCATTGCGGTGTTCCTTCAAGGAGCGATGCTGCGGACTTCGAGCATGGCAGATGCCAGTGACGACCGTGCAAGTCATTTGCCTGCACGGTCGCCTCGTCGGCCATTGACGGACAGAAGGTCAGCGTTTGCGCAGACGCGCCATGCTCAAAGTGTCGACCCATTGCCCGTCACGCACCGCGTAATCGCGGAACAGGCCTTCGGTTTCGAAGCCGAACTTGCGATAGAGGCCGATGGCCGCCTCGTTGTCGGCGTACACCGAAAGCTCGACCCGGTGCAGGTTCATCCAGTTGTCGGCGACGTCCAGCGCTGCCGCCAACAGCTTCGAGCCCACACCCTTGCCCTGCCACGCCACCGCGACGCTCATGCCGAGACTGCCGGCGTGGCTGCGGCGAATTCGCGAAAAAGCCTCCAGCCCGAGATGCCCGATCACCGCACCTTGATGCAGCGCCACCAGTTTCACCATCCGTTCGTTTTCCGGCATCAGCCGCTGGCGCCAGATTTCGACAGACTGAAACGGCATCTGCAGCACCTGCCGGGTCACGGCAGGGTCGTTGTAAAGCGCGGTGACGCCTTCGACGTGGGACTCGCTGAAGCGTTCGAGGTGAATGGCGGGGTTGTGCTCAGGCATGAAAGATCCCTCCTGGATCAGTGCGTGGCCGGTCACTGTAAACCGCTTCTTCACGGATTCGCCACGACTGTTTAAAGCCGTTGACCGAAACGTCCAGCAAGCCACAACGCCTTGCGCCATTGCTGTGCTGCTGGGGATTGCGCAGTTGATCATGCTGGGCGAACTGGCGGTGAATCGGGCGCTGGATAATCTGGAGTTGGCGGCTGAGCCACGGCCCTGAGTGCTGAAACCAAAAACGGCCCTGCATGGGCCGTTTTTTGAGTCTGTTTAAAAAACCAGAACAAAATTTATGCAGCTATTCAAACCACTCCTGTCGCTCATTGAACGTCCGCCGTATCAACTCCACTAGTACCTGCACCTCTTCAACCGCCTGCGATTCACTGTTCACCGCCAGCCACGCCTGCAACCGCATCGCCTCTTCAAACAACCCCGGCAACGCCACCAACCCGCGATCAAACCGGCTCATGTACATCGGCAGCAACCCGATGCACGCGCTGCACCGGATCATCTCCAGCATCAGCTCATAAGACTGCATCTGCACCACGCCCGCCAGACGCTGTTCAACCAGTTCATTCCACGGCCGAAAGCTGTCGATCTGCCGATCGTGCTGCCATTGCACCAGCATGAAATCGGCGAGGTCGTCCGGGCTTTCCGGGCGCGCGGTCACGCGGGAGTAGCGTTTGGCGATGTGCGGCTGATATTCCAGTTGCGCGAGGCGTTGCGGTTCGCTGGTGGCGAAGGTCGGGCCGGGGTGCGGAGCTTCGCCGTGGGCGAGCCACAGCACGATGTCGGCGCTGACCGCGCGCAGGGCCAGTTCGCTGTCGAGGGCGATGATTTCCAGGCGCACGCTGGCGTTGCGGCGCAGCAGTGCGATGAGGTCGCGGCCAAGGATGTCATGCAGGATCGACTCGGCGACGGCCAGCCTTATCAGCGGTTGCTCGATCACCGGCAGCTTGCGTTCGTGGGCCAAAGCGATCAGTTGCGCCTGCAATTGCTGGCCTTCGCGGGTCAGGCTGAGCGCGCTGCCCTGAAAGCTGAACAGCGCGCATTGCAGTTGCTGTTCAAGTTGCGCCAGTTGCTTGCGCAGCAGAGTCGAGCGCACGTTGAGGCTGCGGGCGGCCTGCATGAAGCAGCCGCAACGGGCGCTGACCAGAAAGTATTGCGCGACGTCGCCGTCCAGGGTTGCGGCTTGCGCCAGCCAGGGTTCGTCCTTGTCCCGGGGCCAGCGGAAATCGGCGCTGCTCGGTCGTGCTGCGGGTTCGGTGAATGACATCGATGACTCCCTGTCGATCTTTGTTTTGGTGTGCCGCGCTTAGGGTTTGGTCTCCAGCACCTTGTTCAGCTCGGCCCCGTCGATGCTCAGCGTTGCGGTGTTGAGCATGCCGTCCAGATAGGCCTGGGCGATCTGTTCCTGACGCTGTGCCCGCAAGGCCTGGGTCAGTTGATCACGCAATTCGTCGAGGGTCGCGGTGCGGGCCGGTTGTTGTTCGGTGAGTTTGATCACGTGGAAACCGGCGCTGCTTTGAACGGGATCGGAAACCGCGCCAACCTTGAGTCGCGCCACCGCACCGCGCACTTCCGGCACCAGTTGCTGCAAGGGTTGCAGGCCGGTATCTCCACCACGTTCAGCGGTGAGGCGATCCTGAGAAAACTCCTTCGCCAGTGCTGCAAAGTCCGCCGAAGTTGCCTGGGCTTTCTTGCTCAACTCCGTCGCCTGTTTGCGCACCACCTCAAGATTCTGTGGCTCATTCACCCCAAGGAAAATCTGGCTGACCCGATACAGCGCCGGCGTCTGCCAGTTGGCCTTGCCCGCGTCATATGCCTGCTGCAATTCGGCAGCGCTCGGGTAATCCGCCGGCACTTGGCTCACCGACTGCAAATAGTCGCGGAACACGATCTGTTCGGTGGCTGCACGGGTTTGCCGAACTACCTCCGGACGCTGCGCCCAGCCTTGGGCGTCGGCCTGTTCCAGCACGGCTTTTTCGGCCAGGCGTGAACGAATCCAGCGCTCCAGCGCCTCACGATTACCGCGCAGTTGCTCGCGAGTTTGCGGTGGTACGGCCGCCAGCAGCGCCTGCAATTCCTCCGGCGAAACCTGCTGATTACCCAACCGTGCCACCGCAGGCCCACTGTTCGCCGCAATCACCGGCGCCGGTTGCTGGGCGGCGACCGGGTCATTGCCCGGCCGCACCACCAGCGCCACGGCGACCACCAACAGCGCCACCGCAGCGGCGCTGATTACCATGGCAGGTTTCGTCACAGCGCGACTTCCTCTTGCTCAACCTTTGGAGCCTGGGCGGCAGCAGCGTTCTGGGTGAAATCACGCAGATACACGATGAACTCCTGCAACAGGCGATCCCACAGTTCCAGGTTGCCGCGCAGGTAATCGTTGCTGACGCCAGCGGCCACCACCACGTCCATTTCCATCACCAGAAACTCGCCCTGCAACGACAATCGGGCAAACCGGCGTGTTGCGTTCCACTGCTCGGCCACACCCGCCGGCAACTCACCCTGCACGCGCAAGGCGCAGCTGAAGGTGAAGTCGACGTAGCTGCCCTGCTCCACCACCGCAGGGTTGCCGAAACGCACGGCGTAACCGATGCCCTGGCTGGCGCTGAGCAACTGGACGATGCCGTTCTGTTCGGTCTGGTTGACGCGGTAACCGGCGGCTTGCAGCACGTCGGTCAGGGATTGCGGGGATACGTGGGAGATCAATTGAGTCATTACTTCTTCCTTGTCCATGAGTCTTTTAATCAGTGCGCGATCGCGGCTTGCGGCGCATCGAATTGAGTCTTGTACAGTTCATCGCCAAAGCCCTGAGCCAGTTCATCGAACTTGACCCGGGCGCTGCCGGCGAAGGGCTGGCGGATCTTCATCACCTCGGCCACATCGATGTTTTCGTAGGCGGTGAGAATCTGCTTGGCCACGCCATACATCTGCTGATTCTTGACCGAACATTGCTGCACTTGTGTGTCACGTTCAGTCAATTGCGCTTGAAGCTTAGACCGTTCTGCCTCTTTGGCACGGGCCATGACCAACAGCTCGTCGTAGGCTTTCTTGAACTTGCCGGTCTGCTCGTTACTCGCCGCGACTTGCGCCTGGGCCTGGCTGTGCAAGGCTTGCTGTTGCCCGGCCAGTTGCTCGGCGAGGCCTTTGGCCTTGGCCAGTTCGGCGGTCAATTGCTTGATTTGCGCCTGCGCAGCCTTGGCTTCGTTCTGCGCCGCCAGTTGCGCGGCGCTGGCCTGGGCCTGCTGGCTTTGCAGGGTTTGCAGTTGCTGGGTGGTGCTGCGCAACTGGGTGCGCAGGCGTTCCTCCATGCCTTCGGCGCTCGCCCCGGTGGCGATCAACATCCCGAGCCCAAGCCATAAACAGCGGATTTTCATAACCCTCTCCCGGCGCTTAGAAGCGCGTATTGATCTCGAGCTGCATGACGTCGATGTCGAACGGCGCGCCATACACCGCCTCCGAACTCAGCCAGCGGCCGGTGGCGTAGACGTTCTTCGCCAGACCGTAATTGCCGCCCAGGAAGTAGCCCTTGGCGTTGGTGCCGCCGAGGTGGAACGACGAATCGTTGAAGCCGTCCGGCAAGGCATCCGGCTGGATGTACTTGTAGCCGGCGAACAGGTTCCAGTCGCCCTGCTTCTTCAGCTCCAGTGCGTTGCCGAGGGTGAACTGGACCATCCACGCATTGGCGCCGCTTTCGATGTTGCCGTTGCTGTCGAGGTTGTTGACGATCTGCCCCGCCGAACGCTTGCGCATGTCGCCTTCGTCGTAGCCGAGGTTGTGGATGTAGTTGCCCTGGCTGCGCAGTTTGAAGTCTTCCGGCAGGTCGGCGTCCCACACCACGTTGAGGTCGAGCAGGTTGAACTCGGAAGCGAGACCAACGAACTGCGGTTGCGGCGTGGTGGTCGGGTTGAGCGGGTTCGGCGTGATGTCACGCAGCAGGAACACGCTGTTGCCCTTCTGCATGAATGCTGCGCGGGTGCCGTCGCTGTCGCAGCCCGGTGCGCCGGCCCAGGGTTCGCAAGGACTGGAGCGCTGGCCTTCGATGTCGTCGAAGCGGTAGTAGGCCAGCGCGCCTTTCAAGCGGTTGTTGCTGTTGATCGCCCATTTGGCGCCGATCTGCGCGCCGTACAGCCATTTGTTGTCGCTTTCTTCCTTGTCGAAGCCGTTGCTGGTGGTGGTGTCGTTGGTGTAGTCCACCGGGAACGCGCCGACGGTGCCGAACACGCCCCAGTCGCGGCTGAGCTTGTGGTCGAAAATCGCCGCCACACCGTCGAAGTTCAGGTCGTTGGAATACAGCATGTCGGTGGACATGAACGGGTTGGCGAACCGGCCACCGGTCAGCGTCAGTTCATCCGACGGCTTCCAGGTCAGGTAACCCTGATCGAGCCAGATGTCCTTTTTCGAGAAGCCGCCGCCGAGGTTCTGGGTGGTCGACACCGGATTGTTGTCCGAGCCGGTGCCGATGCGGATGCCGGCGGTCCATTCCGGCGAGATCACCGCTTTCATGCCCAGCCGGGCGCGCAGGCGGAACAGGTTTTCGCGGTCTTCGCGGGTGTTGAGCAACGGCGGCAGCGCGGTGCTGCTGTTGGGGTTCACGTCGTACGGGCCATTGTTGTTGAGCTTGGCGAAGTCGACGATTTCGTTGCTGTTGCTGCCCGAGTAATAGCGCGATTCGTCACGCAGGCGAATGTCGCCGTCGAAGCTGATGCGCGACGCCCAGTCCGGGAACGTATTGGGCGCGGCCCAGTTTTCCTGCTTGGCGGTGGCCATGACCTCGGCCTTGACCTGATCGCGGATCTGGTCGCGCACTGCGGCCGGCACGTATTGCACCCGCACATCGCCAGGCGCTGCGACCGGCCCGGCTGCCACGGCAGTAGACGCCGCAGCCTGCTTGGCCTGGGCCGCTTCGTTCTGGGCCTGGGCAATCAGCGCGTCGGCCTTGTCCTGTTTCAGAATGCCCTGCTCGACCAGCAAGCGGATCAGATTGATCGTGGCGTTCTCCGAGGGCGCAGGCGCTGCCGCGGCCTGACCGACCAGGGTCGCGATGACCATGCCGACCGCCAGGGACAATCGATTCACGTTGGAAATCATCTGCACACAACTCCTTTTCATACAGCTTTATGAATTCGGTTAACCCGGACGCCGCCCTTGCAGGGACATGCGCACAGGCAAGGTGATGGAGGCCGGTGGCCGTTCGCTCAGGTGGGGCGCGTTACGCAAGGCGGCCAGCACCTGACTGTCAATCTCGGGGTTGCCGCTGGACTTGATCAGCTCGACCCGGGTGATCTCGCCGACGCTGCTCAGCCACACATCGGCCTGCAGCGAAAACGCGAGGTTGCGCAGGTCGGGGTTCTCGCGCAGCAGCTTCTGGAAAGTGAACGCCAGGAACTGGCTGTAGGTGCCATTACCCAGTCGCCCGCCGCCGGAACCGGCCATGCCGCCGCCCTTGCCCGCGCCGATGTTGAACGCGTCGCTGCCGCTCTGGGCGTCGCCGTCCATTTGCATCGGGTTGGCCAGGTCGTCCGCCGGCGATGGCGGTGCCTCTTCCTCGGGCTTGACCTCTTGCGGTTCGGGCGTTGGCTCGGGCTCGACGATTTTTTCTTCCACCGGGGTTTCCGGCTCCGGCGGTTTTTCCGGCGGCGGTGGTGGCGGTGGCGGCAACGGAATGATCGTCGGCACATTCGGCGCTTCCCGGCGGATGCCGCTCATGTCGTTGGCCCACTGCCACAACAGGAATGCCGCGACGGCACCCAGCAGCAGCCCGGCGCCCCACTTCACGTAACGCAGTGGCGACTTCTTCACCGGCAAAGGCTCGATTGGCAGTTGTGCAGTCATCACTCAGCCCTGCGTCGGTTTGCCGGTAACGAGACCGACCTGGGACAGTTCGAGCCGGCGCAGCAGGTCCAGCACTTCGATGACCTTCTGGTACTGCACCGTGGCGTCGCCGCGCACAATCACCGGGAAGTCCGGGTTCTGCGCCTTCTCGATGCGCAGGCGTTCTTCCAGCTCCGGCAAGGTCACCGGGTAGGCGTCAAGGAACACCTGGCCGCCGTCGTTGACCGAAATCGCCTTGGTCTTGGCCTCGGACAGCGACACGGCGGCGCTGGCCTTGGGCAGGTTGATCTGGATCCCGGAGACCTGCGCGGTGGCGGTGAGGATGAACATCACCAGCACCACCATCAGCACGTCCACCAGAGGCGTGATGTTGATGCTGTCCACTGCGGCATCTTCGTCATCGTCGTGGGAGGCATTTACGGACGCCATGTCTTTGCTCCTCAGGCCGGTACGGAGTGGTTGGCGTGATGACCGCGCTGATGCGCCGCTTCACTGGACTGGCCTTCGCCGTGCATCTCCGCCAGCCGGGTAATGAACTCGTCGACGAACACGCGCATGTCGGCGCTGACTTCCTTGTTGCGGGTAATCAGGCGGTTGTAGCCAAACAGCGCCGGGATCGCGACGAACAGGCCCATGGCGGTCGCCAGCAAGGCGGCGGCCATACCCGGCGCGATGGCGTTGATGTTGACGTCGCCGGCCATGGCCGTGCCGAGGAACACCACCATGATCCCCAGCACGGTGCCGAGCAGGCCGATGTACGGGCCACCGGCGATGGCGTTGGACAGGGTCGACAGTTTAGAGCTGAGCTGCTGGTTTTCACGGGTGCGCACGCCGTCCATCGAGCAGCGGATGGCTTCGATGGTTGCAGCGGAAACCGACGAGGTATCGGCGCCCTGCTCGCGGCGGGTGCGGATCTCTTTTACCGCTACTTGATACAGACGCCACAGCGGCGAGTGCTGCAGGCGCTGGGCGAGTTGAGTGTCGTCGGCGAACATTTCCAGGCGGGTGCCGACCTTGGCGAATTGCACGCGGAAGTCTTCGTTGGCAGCAGTGACGCGGCTCAGGGTGCGGTTCTTGCGCAGCATGATGATCCACGACTGGAACATCATCAGCACCAGCACCGCGATGATCACCCAGGCATCCACCGGCACCGCGTTGAGCAGGAAGCCGAGGCTGCCGAAACCGAAACCGGACTGTTCTTCATCGACGCCGTAAGCCACCAGTTTCGACTCGGCGCCCTGGGAAGTGGCGTCGGCCAGCAACAGCGGCGCCGGACGGGCGACTTTCGACAGGCGCAATTCATCGATGGCACCCACGAACGGCTGAAACGCGCTCGGGGAAAGATCAGCACCAATGGCCATGACCGAGTTGAACGCCGGCATCGCCTGAGCCAATGCCGCGCCTTCGCGACCGTTGATGTACAGCGTCACTTTCGCCCCTTCGGCGGTCAGCGCGACGTGCTGCCATTGACCCGGATTCAGCGGCTGCGTGGCCACGGCGCGCTGGCCATCGATTTCCACGAACGGCACGCCCTGATTCACACCGACCAGCAGGCTGTTGGCGCCTTCGCGGCGGGCCAGGATCAGTTGCTCGCCATTGGCCTGATCCAGTCGCAGCCAGGCACTGAAGGTGAACGCGCTGCCGGCGTTGTGCTGCAACGACGGACTGGCCGGCAACAGCAACGGCTGGCCGCTGAACTGCAAGGCCCGCCCTACTACGCCGTCAATGCTTGCGCCGGTCGCGCTCTGCGCGGTGTTGCCGTAAGCAGTGGTGTCTTTCGCCGGAGTGCCGGTGGCGCCGTCGAAGTGATAGAGCGCGGTGTAATTCGGATCGAACGTCAGTTGGCCGTTGCCGGTCGCCGGGGCTTTCTGATTGCCGTAATACATCCAGATGTCCTGACGCTGACCGCCCTCGACATTCGGCACATCGACCCAGATCAGCGCCATGCCCATCAGCGCGTCGAAACTTTCGATCTGGTGGTTGAGCACGGTCTTGTCATCGGCGGCAACGAAGCGCAGGTCCGAGCCGTCCTCCTTCACGCCGTCGAAGGTGAAATTGCCGGTGTGCAGGCGCACCAACAGCGCGGTGCGGCCCAGGGCCTGATTGATCGCGGCACCTTGCGGCGTGGTGTCGACGGCGATCTGTTTGCGGTAATGCCAGTCGTCTTGCCACCAGGCCTGAGCCGTGGCCGGGAGCACGAAGCCCAGGCAGATCAACAACGAAAGGAAAAGGCGCTGCATGGAGGTGCTCCTTGTTAGAAAGTGGCCTGAAGGTTGAAGTGCAGGCGCGATTCCTGTTTCGAGGTGTTCGGCCCTTCGAGTAGCGGGTAGCCCCAGTCGAGGCTGCCGGACAGCCATTTGCTCAGGCTGGCGCGGGTGCCGAGGCCGACACTGGCCAGGGCGTAATTGGCGTCCTGGTCCGGCAGTTCGTCGCGCAGGTAGAGTTGCGCGCCCTCGGCGAAGGCGTAGAAGCGCCAGTCCTGCATCCAGCCGCCGACGTACTTGGCCAGCGACGGCGTGCGCAGCTCTTCGCTGAGCAGGAAACCGTCATCGGCGGTGCGTTCGGCGGCCAGATAACCGCGTACCGAAGTGGCGCCACCGGCGGAGAATTGTTCGTTGGAAACCAGCGGCCCCGACGCCAATTGGAACGCGGCTTTGCTTGCGCTCTGCCAGTCGCTGTCGAAGGTCCAGGTAAAGTTGGTATCGCCCTTGAGCACGGCGAAACTCGGGTTGGCGCGGTAGCGTTTGTAGTCGAAGTCTTCGTCGGAGCTGCCGTAGCCGAAGATGCTGCGGGTGGCCGCGACCAGGCTCAAGCCAAGGCCGAGCTGGCTCTTTTCGCTGTAGCGATAGCCGTTGTAGGCGAAGGTGAACGGTGCGTATTTGAGCGGCACCTTGTCGCTCTCGCCGGACAGGGTCAGGCGTTCGTCGAAGTCCTTGAAGTCGATGCCGGCCGACAGCGAGTTCGACCAGTTGCCGCTGGACGGGATCGTGTAGATCGCCGCTACGCCGTAGGAATGGCCCTTGCCGAGCACGTTGCTGCCGCCGATGGTGGCGACGTTGCTGTCGGACTGGTAACCGGAGAACTGCACGCTCCAGCGCTCGGTCAGCGGCGCGGTGTAAGAGCCGGACCAGACCTTGGCGTTGTCAGTCTCCTGCGGCGCGGTGAAGAACGTCAGGTTGACGCTGTGCCCCAACTGCCAAAGGTTGTTGTAACCGAGACTGGTGACAGTGCGCAGTTTTTCGGTGTCGGCGCTGTAGTCGTTGTTCAGCCCCACGCTGGCGGTCCACGGGTTCTGATCTTCGACCTGCAAGTCCACGTCCATGGTGCCGGGGCGCTGGCCTTCGCGCACCAGCGGCATCACCTGGCGGCCCGGAGTCTTGTTGAGTTGCGCCAGTTCGCCCTGAACCTTGGCGAAGTCCGGCACCTCGCCTTCCTTCAGCGCCGGGACATTGTCGCGAATATCCAGCGGCGAATAGTGTTTGGCGCCGACCACCCGCACCCGGCCGACCTTGGTTTCGCTGACTTGCAGGTAGACGATGCCGTCGGCCACCGCCTGCTCCGGCAGTTCGACGAACACCGATTGATAACCGCGCTCCTGATAGGCCTTTTGCAGGGCATCCCGCGCGCCTTCGATGTCGCTCAAGGCTTTTTGCGGGCCGAGGAACGGGTACACCGCTTCTTCGATCGCCCGCGCATCGAGCACGGTGTTGCCGCGCACGAAGTATTCGTTGACGTCCACCAGACGCTGCGCCGCTGCGCTTTCGGCCTCCTCGGCGAACGCCGGCTGCGCGCCGGCCGTCACCAGCAGCCAGCCCCACAGCGCCAGCCGTGACGTGAAAATCTGCTCCACACTACCCCCTGAAATTCGCGATGACCTGTTGGCGCTTTTGCGCCTTGCGTGTGCGTCAATGACTGGCGTTGTTAATTGCTGACGTGCGGGACCGCGGCGTGCTTGCCCAGCCAGGTGTGCAGCAGCGCGAAGTTCAGCGAGAACTCGGGCATTTGCAGCAGCGCGCCGCAGAACACTTCACCGATGATTTTCTGGATGAGCTGCACCGCACGCGGCTCGTTGAGCAGCGTGGCGATGTCGCGACTGAGGACGTTGAAGCTCCAGACTTTCTGGTTCAGGCCCAGGCCGACGAACCAGCGGAACAGCAGGTTGTAATTGAGCTGTTCGTAGAGCTGCTGCTCGCTGGGCACCGAATACAGCAGTTGCAGGAGCAGGATGTGCATGACCGTCTGCGGGGCGATCAGCATGCCGGGTTGGGCATTGAGGTCGTGCAGGAGGTCGCGGTGAGCGTCGAGCAGGTCGTCGATCTGCGGGCGCAGCAGCACCAGCGAATGCCCCGGCGGAATGTAGCTGGAGACCTCTTTCAAGGCGCCCTGCCAGTCATCCTGCGACACGATCCAGACCCACGGCGCGCCGTAGCGATACACCGAAACCGGCTTCTTGCGCGCGGCCTCGACGATCTTCGACAGGCGTTGATCGAGTTCCTGCATGCCCACTTTCGAGTAGCGTTCCATAGTCCCCATTGCCTCACTCCCGGCGTCCCGCCTCGGCTTGTGAAAAGCGCCCCTCAGGGCCCCTCAAGCGCGTTACATAGGCATGACCGGACTGGCGATGTGCTACCGAACTTTTGTCATAAAAGCTTCATTACGAAAATCGAGTGGGTCTTCGGATCATGGCCGCAACACTCCGAAACAGGATATTTCCGCGCATCTTTTAGGAAAGGTCCTAACGCCAGGTAGGGGGCGTCCCAGTTAGGTTGCGGGCTTCTTCCGTTACCTACAGATAAACAACCATGGCGCGGGACAAGGACATTCCCCAGGTCTGGGAATACCGGGGCGGCAATGGCGGCGCCGGACACGGCAGGCTTGTCCCACGGGACATGACGTCGACCGAGTTCGCCGAATTCAAAGCCCGCGAAGCGACCTACGACGCAATCATCGCCCGCCAACAGGCACATGAAGAGCGGTACTTGCGCCAGATCGTGCAGCGTCCGCAAGCGCCCGGTCGGGGTTGTGTGTTCGCCAAAAGCTGCAACCTTTCGGACGGCGTGATCGATCACAACAATCCGGCCGGTTTCATCCCGACCGAACGGTTGGCCGAGTATGGTCAGTGGGCCGTCCTCGGCAGCCAGGTGCCAATCAGCGCTGAAGGCGTTCCGTTGAAGTGGGTGGCGGGCTCCGGCACCGGTCGGGCGCTGGGGCAAAGGCTCGGTGGTTCGCTCGGGCTCAGCCTGCTGAGCGGCGCCAGTGCCGCCGGCACCTTGGCATTGTTGATCCCCAACACCGATATCTCGTCCGACAGCGCTTTCTACACCAACGAACAATACGCGCAGCTCACCAGCGGCCGTACCCGCGTGCGCTTCAATGCCAAGACACTGCCCGACGGCTCCATCAGTGCCTACGGCTTCTACACGGGTGGCAAGAAGGACTGGGAGTTCGTCCCGGTCATCAAAGCCCGGCAAGAAGGCGAACACTTCGTCGCCGACCTCGGCCACGGCATCGGGCTGACCTGGACACCCGCCGCCAACCCCGATGACGCCCCCTCCATCCCGGCCCTCGAAGGCGCCCCGCCGCTGCCGACGATCTGGGTGTATCCGCCGGGCGAGAAGACTGACCGCATCCTTGTCAATCCGCAGCATCCGCCGGATTATCACGACGCAATCGTCTGGTTTCCGGCGGATGCGGGGCTGGCACCGATTTATGTGGTGCTCAGCACGCGGTATGAGCCGGGGATTGTGACGGGGGTGGGTGAGGATGTGGAGGGACGATGGCTCGACACTGCCCGTTCCGGACTCGGAGCGCCAATTCCAACCAATATGGCCAGTCAATTAAGAGGACGTCGTTTCTCCAGCTTCGATGCATTCCGACGAGCGTTCTGGACCGCCGTATCGAAAAGGCCGGAATTGAGTTCCCAGTTTTCGCGCAGGGATCTGGATCGTATGCGAGCAGGAAAAGCACCGCGTGTCGATATTTTGGATGTGGCAGGCTCAAGGATCTCGCATGAGATACATCACGTGGAGCTGATTTCAGAGGGTGGTCCGGTTTACGACGTCGATAACATGCGAGTTAACACACCTCGAAACCACATTGACGTACATCAGAATTAAGGAAAGAAAATGAAGGATCCCTTTATCAAAAACAACATTTCTGAATACACGGAGCGCGAGTTCGTTAGTTTTCTGGAAGAAATATTCAAAGAGGACCAGGCGCCTTCTGATACCCGCGCCGACTTGCTGGTTCGCCACTTCAACAAGATCGTCGGGCATCCGGAGAAGATGAACCTGATCTATCGTCCGTTGCCCGAGGCCGATGACTCAGCGGAAGGAATAACCCGAACCATAAAAGAATGGCGTTCATCGCAAGGCTTGCCAGGGTTCAAACCCGAATAACCTTCAGGTATACACAGGCCAGGTATCGACAATCTTGCCGCCGCGCACCGCCAGTAAATCACCAAACTGCAGCAACACCGCCTCAGTCTGAGTCGGCCGTAGAAAAACCTGATCCTCCACCGTCAGCCCCACGGCATTCGAACCATTGACCATCTCCTGATTCGAGCTACGGCCGTAAACACCATTGCTCTGCAATCCGGGCGGTGATTCGAATTCGGCCATCCAGTTGCCGCCGTAGATGAAGAAAGTCTGCCGCTGGTTGGTGTCCCACCACGAAAACAGCCTCGACTTGTCATCCAGCGCCGGAATATTCACCGCCCCCGTGCTTTTCAGCACCGGCGTGGCGATGTACGCGGCAGGTTCATGTTCAACCAGCGACGGCAGATCGTAATGCGTCGGCTTGAGCATCGCCGTCCCCACCGACACTTCACTGCTCAGGTGTTCGTTTTCATGCATGCGATAACTCGGGCTGCCGGCGGTGTTCAGGCACAAACTGTCATGCCACAGCGCCGGATATTGCTGCCGGGTGAAGTCGACGCAGCGCTGATAAATCACCATCACCTTGGCGAACAGTTCCTCGGGCGAACCGAGAATCCCCGGCACGCCCATGCCCACGAACGGGTCGTAGCCCATGAACCCGGCGAACTCCAGGTGCTGCGGGTTGGCGGCGATCAGCGTGAGCATCTGCCCGAGCACGTTCACGTCACTGACGCCGCCCCGGTGCAGGCCGACGTCGAGCTCGATATTGATCCGCATCCGCGTGCCCAATCCCTGGGCCAGCGCGAGGTATTGCTGCAAGCGTTCGGGGTTGTCGATCAGCCATTGCAGTTGCTTCGTCGGGTCGAACGGACCTTTGTGGGTTTGATAGAACAGCTCAGCCGAGCGTACCGGTAAGGGCTTGCCGAGCAGGATGTCCGACTGCGGGAACGTCACCGCATCGTGATTGAGAAATGGCTGATGAAACGACATCAGCCGCTGCGTCCCCGCCCGTTGGCCGATGTAGCTGAGCAACCCCGGTGACGGCAGGGATTTCTCCACCAGCCGCAACTGCTTGCCCGTGCGTTTGACCGAGCGCATCACCACGTCGATGTTGTGATCGAGGCGATCCAGATCGATCAGCAACACCGGGCGCATCGGGCCGTTGGCCTTGAGTTCGTTGTTCAGCGCTCGGAAATAGTCGCTGTAAGGCCCGCCGCGATCCCCCGGCCGCAGCCACGCACCCACGCCCACCAGCAACGCACCGACACCCAACGTACCCAGCACGAAATCACGTCGATTGACCGCCATCAGCTCACCCCCAGAATCGACGAAAGATGCCCGTTGAGAAACTTGCCGTTCGGGTCCAGCGCCTGGCGTACCTGAATGAATTCCTGCCAGCGCGGATAGAGCGTCTGCAGCGTGCGGGCATTGAGCGTGTGCAACTTGCCCCAGTGCGGGCGGCCGTTGTACTTCCAGAAGATCGGCTCGACGGCGGCGAAAAAGTTGTGATGGTCCATCTGGTAATGCTGGTGGACCGAGATCGAACAGCTGTCGCGGCCTTCGAACATGCTCAGCGGAATGTCGTCAGCCTTCACGTAGCGGTACTCGATGGGAAACCAGGTGCGCAGGTCCTTGTCGCGGATCAGCTTGAGAATCTCGCGCAGGCAGGCCGGGCCGTGTTCGGCGGGCACCGAATATTCCATCTCGTTGAAACGCACGGTGCGCACGTTGGCGTAGATGTCGAACGAGTCGCCGACCCGGTCGTCGAAACTCGCCAGATGCCGCAGGCTGTTGAGCAGCGAACTGCGCAGGTTCGGGAAATCGCTGCCGTACTTGTCGATCTTCTCGATCAACGTCACGAACTCGTTGCCGCCCTCCTCTTCGGGCGGAATCGGCGGCGTGGGCGGGTCGGTGGTTTCGTTGAGGGCGATCGACAAGGCGTAATCGGAATGGGTGACGACGAGCATTTCCCAGTGCTGGTTTTCGCGGGTGTTCTTGTCCAGGTCTTCGAGCAGTTCTTCGGTCTTGGCGATCCACTGGGTTTCCCGCAGGCGATAGGCCGGGCGGTTTTGCAGGCGGATTTTGGTCGCCACGCCCAACGCGCCGAGGGATACCCGCGCGGCGTTGAACACGTCGGGATGACGCTGGCTGTCGCAGTCCAGCACCTCGCCACTGGCGGTCACCAGTTGCAGTCCGCAGACGTGGGCCGAGTAGGACTGGAAGGTTTTGCCGGTGCCGTGGGTCGAGGTGGAAATCGCCCCGGCGAGGGTCTGGTAATCGATGTCGGCCATGTTTTGCAGGGCCTGGCCGATGTCCTTGAGCGGCACGCCCATGCGCGACATCGGAGTGCCCGCGGCGAATTCGGCTTGCAGGGTTTTCGGGTCGTGATCGAGCAGACCATTGAAATAGCTCAACGACAGCAACGTGCCATCAGTGGGCACCAGCGCACTGAAGGAATGCGCCGAACCGACCGGACGAATCTTGCCCGGTGTCTGCTGAATGACCGTCGTCAGCTCATCGAGATTCTTCGGCGCCACCCGCGCCGCCGGCAGGCAACTCTGCCCGCCCGACCAGTTGCGCCAGGGAATCAGCCGCGGCGCGCGCATCAACTGGCCCAGCGCCGGATTGGAAGCCAGCGCGCTGAACGCGCCGACGATGCTTGCCCGTTGCAACAACTGCCGGCGTGTCAGATCTATCGGCATGCCAGGGTCCTTATTGTGGGAGCGGCTGGTCGGCCATGAAGCCGATCAACTGAAGGAATTGGTCTTCCGAGCACTCGACGCACTGGCCCATCGGCGGCATACCGTTGTAGCCGTTGATGGCGTGGTCGAGCAGCGTGTCGGCGCCCTGCTGGATGCGCGGTTCCCAGGCCTTGCGGTCACCGGTCAGCGGCGCATTGGCGGCGGGGTTGGCGTGGCAGAGCTGGCAGCTGTTGGCGTAGATCTGCGCCAGCGCCGGGTCGGAGGGCATGGCGCTACGGGCGATGCCGGATGAGGTCGGGGAGTTGGCGTCTTCGCCGCAACCGGCCAGTGCAACGGCCAGCATCAGCAGCCAGGTGAATCGGGATGCCCGCATAAAGATCCTCGCGTGAGGTGCCGCTTATTGTTGTGATCCCACCTTAAGGCAGCGACGGCGGCGGGTTGAGGGCATTGCGGGACAGCGAGGGGGGCATACGGGGCCAGTCAGGGCTTATGCCGTGCGTGACATTCCCGTGACATTTGCGGGTTTAAATTTCAGTGAATTCAGGCGTATAACCTGTAAAGCCTTTTCCAATCGGCCCGCCGACATCTTCTACGGGGTAGCGACATGACCACAGCAAACATCCTTGGCAACCTGTTCCCTTCTGTCAGCGACATCCCGGAAAAATACCGCCTCGACGGTCAGGTCGAGCAACGCGAATACCTGGTCGATGGCCAGTTGCGCCGCTGGGACGGCCCGCTCGCCACCGTGCGCAGCCCGGTCTATCTGCACGGCGACAACGGCGACGAACAAGTGATCCTCGGCAGCACACCGCTGCTGGACGCCGACACCGCCCTCACCGCCCTCGACGCCGCCGTCCGCGCCTACGACCGGGGCCAGGGCCTGTGGCCGACCCTGCGTGTGGCCGAGCGCATCCAGCACGTCGAAGCTTTCCTCGGGCGCATGCGCCAACAGCGCGACGCCGTGGTGAAACTGCTGATGTGGGAAATCGGCAAGAACCTCAACGACTCGGAAAAAGAGTTCGATCGCACCTGCGACTACATCGTCGACACCATCAATGCGCTGAAAGAACTCGACCGCCGGTCAAGCCGTTTTGAGCTGGAGCAGGATACCCTCGGCCAGATCCGCCGCGTCCCGCTCGGCGTGGCGCTGTGCATGGGCCCTTACAACTATCCCCTGAACGAGACGTTCACCACGTTGATTCCGGCGCTGATCATGGGTAACACCGTGGTGTTCAAACCGGCCAAGCTCGGCGTGCTGCTGATCCGCCCGTTGCTTGAAGCCTTCCGCGACAGCTTCCCGACCGGCGTGATCAACGTGATCTACGGCAGCGGCCGCGAGACCGTCAGCGCGCTGATGGCCAGCGGCAAGATCGACATCTTCGCCTTCATCGGCACCAACAAGGCCGCCAGCGACCTGAAAAAGCTGCACCCGAAACCACACCGTTTGCGTGCCGCGCTGGGCCTGGATGCGAAGAACCCCGGGATCGTCCTGCCCGAGGTGGATCTGGACAACGCGGTCAGCGAAGCGGTCACAGGTTCCCTGTCTTTCAACGGCCAGCGCTGCACCGCGCTGAAAATCCTGTTTGTGCATGAGGATGTGGTCGACAGCTTCATCGAGAAATTCAACGCCAAACTGGCCAGCCTCAAACCAGGCATGCCATGGGACAGCGGGGTTTCGCTGACGCCGCTGCCAGAGTCAGGCAAGGTCGATTACCTGCATGGGCTGGTGGCTGATGCGCAGAGCAAAGGCGCCCAGGTGGTCAACCCGAATGGCGGCGAAGCGCGGGCCTCTTTCTTCTACCCGGCGGTCCTGTACCCGGTGACGCCGCAGATGCGTGTCTATCAGGAAGAGCAGTTCGGCCCGGTGGTGCCGATCGTGCCGTACCGTCACCTCGATACCGTGATCGACTACGTGCTGGAATCGGACTTCGGCCAGCAACTGAGCATCTTCGGCACCAACCCGGTGGCGGTTGGCCGACTGGTCGACACCTTCGCCAACCAGGTCGGGCGGATCAACCTCAACGCCCAATGCCAGCGCGGCCCGGACACCTACCCGTTCAACGGGCGCAAGAACTCCGCCGAAGGCACGCTGTCGGTACACGATGCGCTGCGGGTGTTTTCGATCCGTACGCTGGTGGCCACCAAGTTCCAGGAACCCAATAAAGATCTGATCAGCGAAATCATTCGCGGACGAGATTCGAACTTCATCGCCACCGACTACATCTTCTGAGGAGGAAACACCGCTGAGCACTTTCAGCCCCCACCGTTGGCCGCCGCTGTTGCGGCGGATCCTGCGGCCATTGCTCGACCCGTATCGACGTTATCGCCATGCACGAACGATTCACGCGGTGCGGGTCGCGCTGGGATTGCTGGCGACGATCCTGCTGACCACCGGCATCAACCTGCCCCACGGCGAGTGGGCGTCGGTGACCATGCTGGTGGTGATCGGCGGCTTGCAGCACCACGGCAACATCGGCAAGAAAGCCGCCGAACGCGCCACCGGGACCTTGATCGGTGCCGGCGTCGGTTTGTTGATAGTGGCGCAGCAGGCGTGGCTGGGCATGCCGTGGCTGACCTATTTTGCGATGGCGGTGGTGTGCGGATTCTTCTCGTATCACGCCATCGGCAAGGGCGGCTACACCGCCCTGCTCTCGGCCATCACCGTGTTCATCGTCGCCGGGCATGGCGACAACCCGATCACCGACGGGCTGTGGCGCGGGGTCGATATCCTGATCGGTATCGCCCTGGCCCTGGCCTTCTCGTTCGCACTGCCGCTGTACGCGGTGTACTCGTGGCGCTACAACCTGGCCGACGCGCTGCGCGATTGCGCGACGGTGTACGGACGGATCATCGGCGGCCAACCGGTGACCGCCGACGAACACTTGAAGTTGATGAACCGGCTGAACGCGGTGATGGTGCAACTGCGTTCGCTGATGCCTTCTGTGTCCAAGGAAGTCAAAGTGTCGATGACCGAGCTGGACGCTATCCAGCGCAACCTGCGCATGTGCATCAGCACTCTGGAAATCCTCGGCAACATCCGCCCGGACGCCAACGACCCCGACGCCATGACGCACCTGCAAGCGGCGCTCAAGGCCGAACACCGGCACATTCGCGTGCAATTGATCGGCATGGCCCGAGCGTTGAAATCCGGTGCGGTCCAGCGACTGGGACGTCCGGTGGAATTGCCGGACGCCAGCCTCGACACGCCGATTTACAGCCCGCTGGATGGCTACCGTCTGCTGACCCGACAACTGGCAGCCAACATCGGCGAGATGCGCCAGCGTCTGGCGAAGACTGAGCCGCGCTGGAATATCTGAGACTTTTCCGATGTAACAAACTCGACATACTCTCTACAATGCGCCTCCACAATGGACGTGGACGGACGCTTCAATGCAATTCAGGACGAATATCAATGCCTTGCGGGCGCTTGCCGTGCTATCGGTGGTGCTCTATCACTTTGCTGTTCCAGGGTTCGGCGGCGGATTTTCAGGCGTAGACGTGTTCTTCGTCATTTCCGGCTTCCTGATGACCGGCATCATCTTCACGGGCCTGGAACAGCAGCGCTTTTCGTTACTGGGGTTTTACGCCTCGAGAGCCCGACGCATCATCCCGGCGTTGCTAGTGGTGTGTCTCGCCCTGCTGCTGTTCGGTTTCGTCTTTCTGCCGCTGGATGACTTTCGCGACGTCATCAGAACGATCAAAAGCAGCCTGCTGTTCAGTTCCAACTTCATGTTCGCCAAGGGTGGCAGCTACTTCGACGCACCGCTGCACGAGAACTGGTTGCTGCACACCTGGTCGCTGTCAGTCGAATGGCAGTTCTACATGCTGTATCCCTTGCTGCTGATGGCGCTTTACAAGTGCCTGTGCGCACAAAAGACCCGCTACAGCTTGTTGATACTGGCTGCTGCGTCTTTTGCCGCCTCGACTGTCATCACACGCTCGGATCCGGTGTTTGCCTTCTACATGCTGCCGACCCGAGCCTGGGAATTGATTGCCGGTGGCCTCGTATTTCTCTTTCCCTTGCAACTGAGCAAGCGCAACGGCTCCATCTGTGAAGGCCTTGGGCTTCTGGCAATTTTGGGTAGCGTGTTGTGTTTTTCGGAACAGGACCTTTGGCCGGGTTACCTGGCACTCTTGCCGGTTCTGGGCACGGTACTGGTGATCTACGGTAATACCCGATCGGTTTTCAGCACGTTCAAGCCACTGCAATTGACCGGCACCATTTCCTACTCGGTTTATCTGTGGCACTGGCCACTGGTGGTTCTTCTCTACACCTGTGGCCTGCTCAATAGCTGGCCACACGTCTGGGGCGCAGTGTCGCTGTCATTTGTTCTGGGTGCCGGGTCGTATTACCTGGTGGAATCCAGGATCAAGCCGATAAAGTCGGTACGCGGTACGCTCTTCAGGTATGCATCGTGGGTGACCGGAATGGTTGTCGTGTCTGCCGCGACGGCGTCGCTGGTCAAGAATCACCCATCACTGCGCTTTGCCTTTGTCGACCTCGGGCAACCCGAGTACACCAGCAAACTCTATACCCAGGAATGCCACCCGAATGCTCATGGCGCAGCCGATTGCAAACTGGGCAACGGCGAGGTGTCAGTCATTCTGTTTGGCGACAGTCATGCGCAATCCACCGCCGCTGCCGTGCAGATGGATAATCCGCAAGCAGCTTTGTCGTGGTCCCTGGGCGGTTGTCCGACATTGCAGAACTTCCAGATGCACGACAAAACACTCGAGCGTCAATGTCAGGCGTTCAATCACGAAAAACTGCAAATATTGAAGAATTCATACACGGGAATTCCAGTGGTGCTGTTCAGCAGAGCGGCGCTGTATGCCGATCCGAGTCGTAACAACAGCTATCGGATTCGCTTTCCCGATCAGCAGCCAATGTCTTTCAGCGAGGCCTACGTCGCTGAATACGCGAACACCGTGTGCGCCATCGCCGAAAACCATCCGGTTTACATCGTCAAACCAATCCCGGAGATGCCGTTCAGCGTCTATAAAGGCCTGAATCTGCATCAACGCATCTTTGGTGATAAAGCCGATATTTCCATCCCGTTGCAGGATTACGAGCAACGCAACCGAATCGCCAACGATGCCATTGAAACTGTGGCGAAACGGTGCAATGCACAGGTGCTGGACCCGACCCCGCTGCTTTGTCCGGACGGTAACTGCATGGGGTCAAAGCAAGGTGTGCCGTTGTATTTCGACGATAACCATCTGGTCGATGCCGGCAATCAACAACTAAGAGGACTGTTCAAAGCCGCGGTCAAGGAGATCTGAATTCACTGAGCGAGCAGACGACGTGACTTCAATCCCCAACCCTGTTGCATGCCGGCTGCTGCCAGCAGGATTGCCGCCACGCCGACCCATTGCAGAGTTTGCAGTTGGTGGCCGAAGGCAAACCAGTCGACGAAAATCGCCGCGATCGGGTATATGAACGACAGCGCGCCGGTCAATGCGGTCGGCAGTTTCTGAATCGCGCCGTAAAGCAGCACATACATCAGACCGGTGTGGACAATGCCCAGCGTAACCAGACTGGCCCAGGCACTCGGTGCCTCGGGCATCGCTGAAAAATGCGCGAATGGCGCGAGCAGTAACACCCCTGTGCAGACCTGGATCAACGCAATCAGATGCGGCGGTGTGCCGGTCAGGCGCTTGATGATCAACGCGGCGATGGCGTACAGAAACGCCGCCCCCAATGCCAGCGCGATCCCCATCAGGTAATCATTGCCACCCTCGCCCTGCCCCCCATGGGCACTGACAATGGCCAGCATCCCCATGAAAGAAATCGCCAGCCAGAACAGCTTCTGAAGGGTGATCTTCTCGCCCAGAAACAATGCCGCCAAACCCACCAGCATGAACGGCTGCACGTTGTACACCGCCGTGCCGATGGCAATCGAGGCCCGTGAATACGAGGCGAACAACAGCACCCAGTTGCCGACAATTGCCACCCCGCTGAGCACCGCCAGCAGGAAGGTGGTGCGGGTCAGGATGCCTGGGCGCAGAAAGCCGAATGCGGCGCAGATCAGCAGCAAAGTCCCGGAGCCGAACACGCAGCGCCAGAACACCACGTCCAGCACCGGTTGCCCCGACACCAGCACGAACCAGCCGATTGTCCCGGATATCAGCATGGCGGCGGTCATTTCGAATGAGCCGCGACGGATTGTTTTGTCCATCATCAATCTCCTTAATGTGTGGCAAAAGTATGCCAAGCGAGACCGAAACTTCTCCAGCGCAAAAAGCAGGCTAAACTCGGTTTCTGCCTTTTTTATCATGGGTGGTTTGTGCCATTCGCCTAATGCGGGAGTTTCTTGTATGACCGACGATATCGACCAGATCCTGATCGGAGCTCTGATGGAGGATTCGCGCCGCTCGCTCAAGGCCCTTTCGCAAATCAGCGGGTTGTCCTCGCCCAGCGTGGCCGAGCGCCTGCGGCGTCTGGAGGAGCGCGGTGTGCTTAAGGGTTACACCGTAGAGATTGACCCGAAATGCTTCGGTTATCAGTTGCAGGCGATTGTCCGGGTGCGGCCATTGCCGGGGCAGTTGCAGGAAGTGGAGCGGCAGATCCTTTCGATTCCCGAGTTCACCGAGTGTGACAAGGTCACCGGAGAAGATTGTTTTATCGCGCGCCTGCATGTGCGCTCGATGGAGCAGTTGGACACCCTGCTTGACCGGCTGAACACGCTGGCGGAAACCAATACCGCGATCGTCAAGAAGACCCCGGTGAAACGACGATTGCCGCCGATGGCGTGAGCGGCGTAGATTGTGTTTTTTCCGGCGAAGGATTGGCGGTATGAAAATTCAGGCAATGATGCTGGCGATGTTGATGCTGGCCGGGTGCGGGACGGTGCAGACCGTGGCGTTCAGCGATAAGTCTTCCACCGACCAGTTGAAGACTAAAAAATCCTACTGCGGCGCTGTACCGCGCATCTACAGTGGCGTGACGTACGATTTCTGCATGCTGCACGCCGAAAAGCCGGATGACGTCGATGCGTTCAACTACAAGAACGCGACGCCGGGTCTGCTGGTCGATGCAGCCGTGTCGGGAGTGCTCGATACGTTGCTGTTGCCCTACACGATTTACAAGCAACAGGCAGACGGCAGCATCGAGATCAATTGAGCGCCTGCTCGTATTTTCGCAGGCAACAAAAAACCCGCTTTCGCGGGTTTTCTGTTTATAGCGGTGCAGCGATCAGTCGTCGCGGCTCATGATGCCGAAGATCTGCAACAGGCTGACGAACAGGTTGTAGATCGATACATACAGGCTGATGGTCGCCATGATGTAGTTGCGCTCGCCGCCGTGGATGATGGCGCTGGTCTGGAACAGGATGCAAACCGAGGAGAACAGCACGAAACCTGCGCTGATCGCCAGTTGCAGGCCGCTGATCTGGAAGAACATGCTTGCCAGCGTCGCACCCAGCAGAACGAAGAAACCGGCGGTGATGAACCCACCGAGGAAGCTCATGTCCTTGCGGGTGATCAGCACGTAGGCCGACAGACCACCGAACACCAGTGCGGTCATCGCGAACGCGGAGCTGACCACTTCAGCGCCGCCCTGCATGCCCAGGTAACGGTTGAGGATCGGGCCGAGCAGGAACCCCATGAAACCGGTCAGGGCAAACGCCGACACCAGGCCCCAGGCGGAATCACGAAGCTTGTTGGTGAGGAAGAACAGCCCGTAGAAACCGATCAGCACCACGAAAATATTCGGATAGCCGACCCGCATCTGCTGGGCCACGAACGCCATCACACCGCTGAATGCGAGGGTGAGCGCCAGTAGACCGTAAGTGTTGCGCAGGACGCGGCTAACCTCTAGCTGCTCAGCCTGCACGCTGTTGTGAACTGCGTAATCCTGTTCGCGCATGGCGACACTCCTGTTGGTTTGAAACGTTCAGTCGCAAAGATCATAACAGACGCTCTGTAACAAGCCATGCACAGAGTTTGACAGTGTGTTTCATTCAGGTATTATGGCGCCCGCAACGCAACGGAGGTGTGGCCGAGTGGTTTAAGGCAACGGTCTTGAAAACCGTCGACTGTAACAGGTCCATGAGTTCGAATCCCATCGCCTCCGCCATATTTGATACGACAAAGCCCTGATTATTCAGGGCTTTGTCGTTTCTGGCGTTCTGAAAAATATGCGGTCATCGAGATGTGTTCCATAACTATTCTGGACGTGTTCCATAACTAGCAGCTTTTCACTCCCTTCTCCGGCGTCCTGCCGAACATAAAACACTCTTCATGTAACACGGTGCTACGCTGGGCTCTTTCACGGAGGAACCCGCGATGTCTAACTCTGATCTGCTCCCTTCCCTGCTCTACAAAATCAACGAGAACCAACTGGCCCTCGAAGCCGCCATCATGGAGCTCACCCTTTGGGTTGAGCAGCGCGGATTCGCCGAAGTCGGGGAAAACGTTCGCGTGTCACTGGGTGCAATCGATCGAAATGAGGAGTTCATCAAGATGACCTTGGCGCTGATGATGAGTCCAGAGTAACTCACCAGCTTGTGTAAACCATGCGACCACTTCGTCGATGCTAGTTATTCAAAGCCGCTTGCCTTACAGGTATTAAATACCTATACTTCTGAAAAAAGCGGGTGGTTCCCTATGCAGAGCAGCAGCAAAAATGTCGCTAAATTAGTAGACCACCCGAGGATGCTGACAAGACGCGTCAACGAGGTCGCAAGTGATCTAGAAAGGGTTGCTTACTCGCAAGATATAAATGACCTTGCAAGCGCACGAATCTTGTCAATGCCACAGATTTGGGATTGCTTAACGGAGGGGCAGGTAATGCACCATGGGCTGGAGATCAGTGATGACGAAGCTCGTGGAGTAATTTCCTTTCACTCCCATGAAGGGCTTGTAAAGGTCGTTTTTGCCTTAACCCAAGATGACTCTTGGATTGAGGTTCTGTCTGCATCAATTGAGGTGAAATGAAATGGACCAGTTCCATTATGTAGCTTGTGGTCTCTCCAACGTGTGGCTCGCGAATGGCTACACCGTAGGTGTCTCCAGTGATGGCAAGCCTGTTTTTCACATCGAAGACGTCAAAGGCTTGCACAAAGCTATCGCTTTTTCGCTGGTAGAAAAAAACACGCTCTTGAATGGCGATGAGTTTCGCTTTCTGAGAAGCGAAGTGAAGCTGACCAGAAAATCTCTGGCCGGTATCATCGGTTACTCAGAAGAGACAGTTAAAAAGTGGGAGTCTGGCGAAAACCCTATCCAAAAAATCGCGGACATGACGTTGAGAAGCCTTTATCTGGAAAGCCAGAACAAGGCCAGCACTGTTCGAGAACTTCTTGAAAAGATCAACCACCTAGAAAAAAAGGACACTGAATTGTTCTTCAAGGATGGTGGAAGCGGCTGGGAGCCTGAAAAAAAATGTGCGTAATGATGGAATAACTAAATAATCTAGCTGACCACGTCTCACCGTGGCCAGCTAGATGGTGGCAGGCTTGCGGCCTGCCAGGAAAGTACTCCACTCGCTTTCCGCAGATACGAACAGCTTGCAGAGGCATTCCGTAGCAGGTGCATATGCTAGTCCCGTTCGGCTGTTCTGTCCACCTAATGAGTAGTGGCCACAATCCCACGGAGATTAGGTCATGACCTATACCGACGAACGGGGCACGTTTATCCTGCGTTGGACGCGCCGCTTGAAAAGCGGCCAGATCCTTCGCGCGGTCGGCAAGCCTTTTAAGATCTACATCAGCCGAGTCTGATGCGCTCCACACCAGGATGGCCGAACGGCCATCCTGGCCTTTACCCCGCCCCTCCTACAGCTCGTCGCCTCACCCTCGCCGACCGTCCGCGCCTCGATTACTGTATATAAAAACAGTATTAAGCAAGGCACCTCCGTGGATCCCCTATATATAGAAGACACAGACGACTGGCTCGGCTGCCCGACGCCACTCGAAACCTGCCGGCAGCAGCTCAGGCTCTACGAAAATGAATTCGAGGAATTGAATCGGCAACTTCGCGAAGAGCGGGAGCGGATATTCAAGCTGGTGGAAATGAACACCGAGACCAGCAAAGACCGTGACTCTTTGCGGAAACAGTTGCTGGCAGCCCAGGCCGATGTGAATCGCCTTCAGTCTCAAACTACCGAGCTTTCGAGCCGGCTTCGCGTGTTCAACGATATCAAGCATCAGAACACGCACCTCTTCCACGAAAACCAGCGCCTTCTCAGGGAGGCGCAGGAGCGCGAGAGCTGATCGCCTTCACGTACGCCTGGCAAGCCTGCAGCGCGATCAGTCCCCGGTCGCCTTCATCGGTGATGGCGACAATTCGTTGAGCATGCGCTGGGTCAAGTCGGGCGCGTACGGCTGCATGATCCACGCCGCCGGCGCCGGAGGTGGCTGGCACACAGCAGCCTTGGGCAGCGTCGCCTGCGTCGATGAGGACTGACAGGCGCAGATCAGCAGTGGCAAGACGATCGCGCAGGCGATCCTGATCACGTTGGGCATCGTTCAGTGCTCGGTAACGGGTTTGTTCACTGGCCTTGAGCCGTTGCTCGAGCGCCAGCCTCTTGTCCTGCTCGGCCTGCTGCGCGGTGGCGGCAGCCTGGGTCAGTCGATTCAGGGTTTCGGTGTGCAACCGGGATTGCTCTGCCAACTGATTACCGTAGCGCCAGTCCTGGACCTGCCAAGCGCTACCGGCGCCGGCGAGCGCCAGCGCCAGCAAGCCGATCAGCCGCCACGGCACGGTCACGCCAGCACCTCCCGTGCCTTCTTCCAGAGCGCCAGGCGTTCCGCCAAGCCGTTCAGTCCGCCGTTGATTCGCCGAGTAATGGTGTTGAACTCTTCCCGATCGGCCAAATCATTCAGTCCCTTCTGTTTCCAGAACCACGCCGCCGACATCGCGGCATGCTGCGGCAGCTCGAGCAGTTCGGGATGGCTGATCAGGTCGAGCCCCAGCGCCTCGCCGCACTTGGCGTAGTTCGCCCGGCCGGTGATTTGGATCAGGCCGCGACCGCAATACTTGCGGCCATCGCCGGGCAAGGCATTGCCCAAGTCTTCGCGTCCCTCGTATCCGCGCTGCGCAGCGGTAGGCCCCCAGATTTCACGGACATAGTGCAGCTGGCCAGACTCATGGCCAATCTGCGCAATGAACGCGGCCGCGCGCTTGGGGCCGACGATCTGGTAATGCTGCATGGCGGTGCTCAGGGCGGAAACAAAAACGCCCGCTTGGCGGCGGGCGTTGGGCATGATGCTTTGCAGCTGTTGTTCAGTGATGGACATACAAACTCCAGACGTAAAAAAACCGCACTCAGGCGGCGATAGGATGCGGCTACTGCTTCTCGATGTTCACCACCTTGAGGGGTGGTTTCGGCCCTTTCTTTTTATTGCCCTTGGATTTACCTGCTTTGCCGGCATTGCATTCGACCGTGGTCGACCAGCCGGACTGGGTGAACACCTGCTCGACCGAATCCGCCAGGTATTCGCCATCAAGCCCCACCTTGAAACCCTGAGCGATGATGGGCCGCTCGGCGAAGATGTCCGTTCGGCCGGGCATTTCAAGCCGCACATCGGCGGTCGAGCGGTTGAACGCTGACAGACGGGCCTTGGCTGCCGCTTCAGCAGCGGTCTTGTTTGGGTAGATATGGCGGTCGGTATGCACTGCCGGCAGGCCATCCGGAGCGTCATCATTGTCGATGGTGACCACCGCGAGCTTACCGTTCTTCTTGTCCTGATGCTTGGTCGAGACCGCCTTGTGTGAGTTGCGATCACCGAGACTGAACTGCCAACGGCTGAGGTCGCGTCGAGTCAGGGTAATGGCGCCGAACGTCTTGCCGCTGGCTGTCTGGCCACCTTGGCGCGGCATCACCAACAACTTGCCGTCGGCCACCTTGGCCGTGCAGTCGTATTGCTTGGCCAACCGGGTGATGAAATTAAAATCGGACTCGTTGAGCTGGTCGACCCGGGCGACCTTGGTCGACACCGGGCAAACCGGCTGCCAGCCATTGCGCGCGGCGACGTCAGCCACGATCTTTGACAGCGGCACGTCTTCCCAGCTTCCGCTACGGATAGTCTTGCCACTGCCACGCATGTCGCTGGCCTTGCCCTTGATCACGATGGTATCCGGTGGGCCTGATACCTCGACCGTGTCCACGGTGTAACTGCCCATGCGCGCCAAGGTCGTTTCGGCATAACCCAGGTAGATCTCGATTGAGCTGCCGCGACGAGGCAATTGCACTTGCCCGTCACGGTCGTCGATACGCAGCTCAAACTCGTCGGACTCCATGCCTGGCTTGTCAGAAGTACGCAGCAACAACAGCCGATCATTGATCTTGGCCGTGACATCAGCCCCATCGGCGACGATTCGAAACATCGGAGTCATGGTTTTTTCCAATAAAAAGCCCGCACAAGGCGGGCCAGAAAACAAGGTGTCGTTACGCGTAACGCGACGCGGCGCCGGCGAAGGCATAGCGCCGGGTCAATCCCACAAGCTGACGCCCTCACTGGTCGGGCTGGGCAGATCCGGCAGGACGATAATCACGCCCGACCGGAACGGCTGAGGCTCATCGGCCAGCCCCTGATTGGCATCGAGCACCGCCTCGACGCTGCCATTCAGATGGCCGTAAACGTTGTTGCAAATGACATCGAGCATGTCGCCATCAGACGTCCTGCATGTCGTCGCCATAGCGCTCAAACTCCAGAGTGAAGCCCTGTTTGCGAGCAATCCCGCCGTGCAGCAGCGCGGACTGTTCCTCGTTGATGTTTTTCAGGCACCACGTTCCGATCACTTCGCCATAGCCGGTGGTCAGAGTCAGCGGTTGAAGCCTGGCCCCGATGGAACGCAGGGTGTCGAGCTGCTTCAATCCACCCTTGAAGCCTGGGTAGATCGTGCCCTTGAGCGTTAACTTTTCATCGCCCATACCGATGGCCTGCTTCGCCGGCCGGCGCGTCAACCGCTCCTGCGAAGCCCAACGGAACTCGGTCGAACGACTGAGCTCATCAAAGGCCGCCGTATCGAGGTTGAAGTAGTACGGCTCAATCTTCGGATCGCGCGGCTGAATGATCATCAGGTGCGGGAACGGCTTCACCGCCTCCGGCGCCGGCGTGGCCTCCCCGGCAAAAGAACTGGTGGGCACGATGTTGGCCAGCGACGGGCTGACCTTGCCGGCGACATTGTTGATTGCCGTGGCCGCCTTACCCGCCTGTTCCTTCAACGTGCCCAGCCGATCCTGCACTTCAGCCGCCGCCCGAGTGGCGCGGCCGTACACCGCCACCACCTGACCGACCTTGGCTTGAGCTGCGTCGACGCCGCGCATGACCCGCTGAAGCTTGGCCCCGATCGCCGGCCCAACAAACGGGATGTTTTCCAGCTCGGACGCGGCGCCGGTCAGTTCGCGGATCGCGCCGTTGACCGGGGTCAGCATGCCGTCAGCACTGCGCCGCCCGGTTTCCGCTGCCTCGACCAAATACTTCAGGCTCGATTGCATTTGCTCCATGTAAGCCATGAAACCTCCTTAGACATGGGGTTCGTCGTACAGCTTGGCAGCGTTACTCTTCGCCGCATCCGCCATCATTCGCTGCATGTGCGGCATCAGATCCTGCGCCAGAGCTTGCGGGTCCTTGACGTCGCCCTGCACCGTGACCGGCATGTTCAGCGAGTACTGAAACTGCTGGTCCACCTTGGCCGGCACCGGTTTTTCTGGCTCCTTGAGCTGGATCGCCGTCGCCGCCGATTTGAGCGGCACCGTCACCGCCATAGAGCGCGCGACATCCCCCAGCGCCGGTCCTTGCTGGCCCGCTGACGCCATCATGAGCGGCGTGGTTGGCACCGGTGCCTTTGCAGTCTGTTCGGGCTTTTCATCCTCGCCACCGAACAGCGATTTACCCAAGGATCCGCCCAGCGCCGCGCCGCCCTGACTGCCGAGGTAAGCACCAATCAGGCCACCAATAGCCGTGCCGATGATGGGCACCACCGAACCAATGGCGGCACCAGCTGCTGCACCGGCCATGGTGCCGGCCAGATTGCCGGCGGCCGCACCGTAGCCTTCGGCTTTTTCGTCCTTGGTCTTGGCGTTTTGAAAGGTTTCAAAAGCCATCGCACCGGACTCCAGCAGCGTGCCGCCAGGAATGACCTTAGCCGCCTTGCCGACCTTACCGACGGACTCTGCAACGACGCCGAGCTTTGACAGCGCCCCACTTGGAACGGCAGGGGCTGATGGCGTCGGGATCGAAACAGGTGGACGCGGAGCCGGAACAGATGGGCGTGAAACCGGAACAGGTGGACGAGGCACAGACGGGCGAGGCCCTCTCGAACTCGGCAACGACCGACGCCGAGCGCTGCGCCTTGACCCACGTCCACGTCGGCGCGATTCGCCCGACGCATCCACACCGCCACCCATAGCACCGGCATTGACGACGAAAACCTTTTTGACGCCGTCGTTACCTGCGCCAGTTTCAGTGCCAAGGCCGCCGCCCGTTGCCGCTTCCTTCACCCGCGAAACAACATCCAGGCCAGTCGCTACCAGATCAAGTTCTCCGGGCTTTTGATTGCCGGCGTCTCTTTCTCTACTGCCACCGCGCGAACCACGTGCAAGGTTAAGTAGCCCCTTGCTGATTTTGATCGTGCTGAAGATACCTTTTAAGGCGATCAGCCCCGCCCCGACCGTGGCGATACCGGCAACTACCCCTGGCGCGCTATCCGTCAGCGACGTAATGCCTTTAGTAACCTTGGTCAACGACTCGGCCACAGTGTCCGTCACCGGCCGCAGCGCATCACCGATGCTACGCATGGCGTCATCCATCGACTGGGCCATTTCCGCCCATTTCTGCGATGACGACTCACGCCGCTCGGCGAGGTTCTTGTCGAGGATCCCGGTCGCCTCACGCGAATCGTTTTTGAGCTGGCTGTACAGCGCCTTGTTCTGCATGTAGGCCGACAGTGCGGCCTTGACCTGCATGTCGGCGAACAGGTCACCGGTGCGCAACGATTCTTCCAGCGAAGCCATCATGGCCTTCGCCTTGTCCGGATCGGCTTCCTTGCTGATCTTTGACGTCGCTTCGGCCATGGCCGCCGCACGCTTCGGATCGGTCGCCTGAATGTATTTCTGAGCCAGCGCCATACTGGTCTCAAGCGTCGACATGCCGTTTTGCAAACCGGTCTGCATCGATCCTTTGTAGTCGATCCCGGCTTTTTCATAAGCCTTGACCGTATCGGTCGAACCGATTTTGCCCATCCAGTTTTTCAGGTTGTTGGCCGCTTCGTCCGAACTGCCGGCCTGCTTCATCTGCACCTGCAACATGGCGCCCAGTTGCGTCACCGCATCCAAGCCGGTAATGCCGTTGCTGGCCATGTTGGCCAGCAGTTCCGGGAACCACTTGGCCATGTCGGCCGCTTCAAAGCTGCCCGCCTGCCCTTGGTAGGCAATCGCCTCCAGCGCCTGCTGCATTTGCTTGGGGTCGGTGATCTTGGCGTTCTGCCCCAGGGCGTTGATCATCTTCGCCGTGTCGACGCCGCTGGATCCCTGCCCCACGACAAACTTGGCCGCGACAGGCGCGTATTCCAGCGCCTTGCTCAAGTCCATACCGGCGCCGACCAACTGATTGACCACGTCAGCCACATCGTTGCGCGCCATGCCGATATCGCGTGACGTGTCGATAATCTTGCGCGACATCTCCTGCTCTTGCGGCTTGTTGGCAATGCCGGCCTTGATCGCGATGTCTCGCACAATGGCGCCAAAATCAGCGCTGACCTTGGCCGGCACCGCCATGGCACCGACACCCACAACCGCAGCACCGACAGCGCCCTTCATGCCCTTTACGCCAGAATCGATCTGCTGATGCCCCTTGGCTTTCAGCTCGGCTTTGTTGGCCGTTTGCCCCATCGAGCGATAGGCTTTTTCCAGCTTGCCGACCTCGATCCCCTGCTTTTTCAAACTGTCCAGGTTCGAGTTCAAGCGGTTGAGTAATTTGGACGCACCGGACGCACCGGTGTCGTGAGCCTTCTTCCATTCTTCGCGCAGGCGGATGGTGTCGCCAATCGTGCGCTGCAGCACGCGCGCTTTGTTGCCTTCAGCCTCAAGGCGCTTGATGCGCCCGGTCACATCCTTGAACGCGGCGCCGACCGTGGAACTGACGGCACCGCCGATCACCAGCCCGAGGGCGAGTTTGTTTGCCATGTCGTGGCCCTCATGTGCCCAGCACTACCGATGGCGGCTCAATCCGTGAGCCACCACACCATATCCGCGAACGGCATCGACTGGATCTCAGCGGCGGAAAATCCGGTTTCCGCCGCCAGACGTTTCGCCGCCGACTTGATCACGCTGGGGTTAAAGCCCGTCGTCGTTGTCCATGCGAAAATAGCCGGCCTGCAAGCGGTTAAAATCCACCAGCTTCAGCCCCTCCAGATCCGCCACCGAAGCGCCGGACAGCGCCGCAAACAACACCAGCTCGCGCTGCTCATCGTCGCCACCCACCTCACGGTTGGCCGCTCGCACGTCGCCCACAGTCGGCGAACGCAAGGCCAGCTTGTCGACGGTCACGCCATTGATTTCACTCGGACACGACAGCGTCACCAGCACCTGATCGGTGGTTAGCGACAACCACGCCGGCATCGAGTCCGAATAATCGGTTTTCGGTACCAGGTGCGAATACGCCGTTTGCACGCGGCGATAATCCGTCAGCTTGAGGCCTTCCAGATCCTTCAGCCCGACTTCAGCCAGACCGGCGAACAACATCAGCTCGCGCTGTTCGTCGTCACCATTGGCGGCGCGATCGGCCGCGCGTACCGCACGCACGGTCGGGGCACGCAGGGTCAACGCCTCGACGTCGACGCTATTGGCTTGGCTTGGGCGGGTCAGGGTTACGACGGCACCGATTGCACTGAGCGACAGCCAGGCAGGCAGGGTTTTAGCGATTACTTGAGTCATCTGGATCTATTCCTTACATGCCGAGCGCGTTGCGCACTTCGAGCAGTTGGTCTTTGCCGTCGATCACCTGAATGCCGGCGACCATGTCGATTTCGTACATCAGGCGCCCGTCAATTTCGAGCTTGTAGTACGTGACCGAAACGGCGTGTTTGATCTCGGCCGCATCACCGGCTTTCCAGTCGCCCATGTCGACCTCTTTGAGGCGACCGCGCAGAGTGGCAACGACCGCTGTTACCGCACCCTTCTGGCCCTTGAAGGCACCTCGAAACGTGGCGTTGAACGCCGTGCCGTCGGCCAGGCCGAAGTACTTCAGCGACTCGCGGCGCACGCCCTTGGTGACAAACGAGGCTTCCATTTTCTCAAGCCCCTGATCCATATCGATGGGGCCGGCCATGCCGCCGCCACGATATTCGTCAGTCTTGGTGGTCAGCTTGGGCAGCGTGAGGCTAGGCACATCGCCGGAGAAGTTCACGCCGTCGACGAACAGGTTGGTGTTGTACAAAGTCTGAGGAATCATTTGCTACGCCCCCTTAGGCTGCTTCAAGCACTTCGGTCATCCACTGATCGGTGACTTCGAAAAGGAAATTCGGGTTCTCTGCTGGCGGCACATCGGTGAAACGGATGCGCCAATACACCTTGCCCTGGGCGATCTGGCTGGCCGTGTTCAGTTCGGTGTCGGCGAACACTTCAAAGTTGATGATCGCGCCCTGGGCTTTCAGGTCGCGCAGGAATGCATCCAGACCGTTGGTGACATCGGCCACATAGGTCTTGGTGATCGAGCGGTCGACCGCCCATTTGTGCCCGGCCTGCACAGCGTCCATGAGGATGAACAGCGTGCGAACGCGAGTAACAAAGGCCCACTTCGGATCGCTCGACAGCGTGCGGTTACCCCACAGGCGATAACCGTCATCTCGAATGATCGTGGTGATATTGGCGTTGTTGAGCAGGTTGGCCCGGCAGGTCTCGTCGCCGTCCAGGTACTCGACCGCGCGGCCGGTGCCGGTGATGCCGGTCAGCTCCTTGTTCGATGGCGAGGCCCAGAAACCGTATTCAGCATCCGTCCACGCAAACAGGCCTGCAGCCCAAGCCGAGCCGGGCGCGTCGACCGTAGCGCTGGTGACGGTGTCCCAATACTTGACGCCCGGGTCGACCATGAACAGGTTGCGACTGCCGAAGTTATCGGCGTAGGCCATGGCAGCCTCGTCTGTAGTACCCGGCCCGTCGATGATGCCGATGGCACGCAGTTTCTGCGCCACGCTGTCGATGGCCGTGGCCACCGCCTGAGTCGCCGTGTGGCCCGGTGCGATCAGCAATCGCGGTTGGGCGTTGAACAGGCTTTTGCCGTCGAGCAACGCCTGTAGGCCGGTACGCTGACCCGAGGCCAGCACGCCGCCGATGATCGCCGAGGTTTGCAGCGCGGCGTCTTCCAGTTTGGGCACGCCGATAGCGACGATCACGGCCTTGGCTTTGACGTAGATCGCCTGACAGGCCTTGGTGATGGCCGAGTCGGCACCGAACGCGGCAATGGCTTCGCGCTCGGTGGTGATCAACTTCAGTTCGCCGGCCTTGGCCGTACCGCCGCCGAGTTGGCCCGGGGTAAAGGTGTCGCACAGGCCGATAATCGACGACGACGGCAGCGAGATGGTGCGCGCGCCGGTCTCCACCACCGTAGTCGTGATGCCGTGAAATAAACCACTCATAAGGGTCAGTCTCCAGAAACGAAAAAGCCCCGCATAAGCGAGGCTGTGAGGGTGTGCGTGTTACGCGTAACGGAAAAGAAAACGCCCCGTCAGTGCGGGGCGTCTATTGGACTTGCTCGATCAACCAGGGCGGCGCGATCGGCCGATGCTCGGCGAGCGGGAATTGCGAGCCTTGCGGCCAGTCGCGCAACTGCCGGCGGTAGGCCTGCAACTCCGCGTACTGCTCGGCAGTGAGATAGGTGGAGCCGCCCTCTTCCAGCTCGTCGCGATGCCGAGCCACCAAAGCATCGGTCACTGACAACTGGACATCGCGCCAAGCTCGCTCGACCTCAGCGAGGTATTCCACCGATGGCGGTTCCGGAGAAACTAGGCATGGATAACCATGTTTATCTGACGAAATGATCATTCCACGCGAGTTGCCAAGCAAAAGCTCGGCATAAAGATCATCATTAATTACCACTGCATCATCAGGAATAACGAGATTGATGTCAGGATCATAGAAACCGCATGTGGTTGGACTAAACAACATGATCATTCTCCTATGGCGATGTAGTGGAAGTTGCCGGTCGTCCCTGTCCAAGAAGACCCGCTCCAGTTCATTGATCGAATTGTGGCGCCCAATAGGGTTTTAGCGCCCGCGCCGTAAACCGTGAAGTTCGACGGGCTCCAGCCACCCCCGGCGGATTCCGTAACCAGAATCTGATGGCAAGCCGTAGGGAATGCGACAGGAAATGACACTGTGCCAGTTCCGTTAACCGTCGTCCCCGTGCCCCTTTGAATCACTGTCCCACTCGGCAGCTTCTGATAGCCCTGAACGCCCACGCCAGCAGCGAACCCGCCGCCATGCTTCAGAAACCTTGCGCCGTTACTGGCCACGACTTTCCAGACCACTCCAGTGGAGACAACAGTCAGCGTTTCACCCACCGCCATGACGTAAGGCGCCGCAGTGTCGGCCAGCCCTTCAAATACAAGCGCATCGCTACCCGATGTCGTTACTGCAAACGACGCCATCGCTGTCGATGAGTGGGAGATAACGAACATCGATCCCGGAGCTACCGAGCTGAGCAAAGGCAATCCGACATTGACGGCCCCTGAACCGACGTTCGACGAGACATAACTGCCGACCTGAGCCGCCGTTAGCACTGTATTGGCAGACACGTAAACGAAACCCTTGCAATTACCAAGCGCCCGCTTCACAAACTCCGTGGTAGCCAGAGCCTTGGAATCATCAAATTGCGGCCGAGTCGAAAAGCTTGGCCCGGCCATGACCCCCGCAAAAGGTAGCGCCGCAGTGCCGCCGATCAGCCGCCACTGGTCCTGCAGGCGGATGAATCCGGCCGTGTCGCCCAGGGCCAACACGAGAGGCCCGGCAACACCGGTCGAGGTGTACACCACGTCAGTTCCCGAACCCACGACTTTCAGCCCGCCCGAGCCGGCGCTGGCCAGCGTGATCGTGGCCCCCTGCGCCACGCCCGCCGTTGGCGGCAAGGTCGCCGTGAGCTGCGCAGCGGCGGAGAAACTGTGCAGGCCGCCGACGTGCGCCGCCGAAAGCACCAAGCTCGCGTCGTTGGTTGTGAACCCCGAATACTCGATACCGCGCCGCTTTAGAAACTCAGTCGTCGCCAACGACTTGCTGCTATCGAACTGCGCCGGCGTGGGGGCCGTGGGATTGCCGATAAACGTCGGCGAGAACAGCCGGGCGAAACCGTCCGTGATGTTCTTGAACGTCAGCGCGGTGGTGCCCACGACAATCGGGCCATCCGTCACCAGTTGCCAGATCGTGTCGGCCTGAGTAGCGCCGACCTCGACCGCTACCGTCAGGTTCGGCGTCACCTTGGTGCTGTTATCCGCATCCTTGGCCCGCACCCACGCACCCACCGCCACCACATACGGGCCGTTGTCCTTGGCCGCTATTTGGTCTTTCACCAGCACCCGGTCGCCGGCGTTCAGCGAAACCCCGTCCACCACCTGCAAACCGACCAAATTGATATTGGCCGTGGTGGCAGCGCGCACCGACTGCTTGATGTCGAGCTTGCTCAATTCCTCGAGAATCTGCGCAAGCACCCACTCACGGGTCGCCAGCACCACCGCCGGGTCAATCTTGAGCGTGATGTTGCCCGTACTGCTGACCACGAAGTTCATCCGCACCACTTGCGTGCGGCCGGAGCCTTGCGACAGCAGCGGCTTGAAGCTCGGCGCACAGTTGGCCACCGCCACTAGATCCCCGTCAGCGTCGTAGAGGCCGATTTCGCGGATCCACTTACCGCCCTCGTCGGCCGGAATGATTTGCTCGGCGATGATCACCGCCGGGTTGACCGGGTCAACGCGAAGCTGATTCAGCGGCTTGCGGCGCCATTCGTTAAGCAGCTTGGTCTGAGTGGCCGCCGGCACTGGATTGGGCGGGTCGGCCAACCCTCCCGGGTTCGCATCGCCAACCCCCATTTCCGTGATCTTCCAGGCAATGCCGAGCGCGTCGGCGTTCGCCTGTTTGGCCATCCCCACGTTCGTGAGGATCGCGAAAAACTGCGAATTCGCATCAATCATAATAAACGTCCAGGGTGTCTATGGTGTGTTCGCGGCCGACCACGCCAATGCTGCCGGTGACCTCAATGTCACGCATGACGGGCGGGTAAACATCGATTTCGTCGCCGTCGTAGAGGGACACGGCAATGTCTAAATTGCCTTGGGTTTCGAGGCTAATCGCAAGCCGGGTCAGTTGCCGGGTGACGGGTTTGGCATCGTCAATCAGACGTTCCAGCTCCTGGTACATCTCCTCGGTGATACCCGTGTCGAGAACGCCAACCTTCAGCGCGAAGGTACCCGGCACACCCTCGGGCACCGTCTGGAACCACTCGACGATCTCGATCAAGTAGCCCAGTGGCTCAACCACGCGACGCAGAGCGCCGATGGTGCCCTTGTGCTTGTGGATGTAGTACGACGCCTTGATGGCCGCGCGCTTGGTAGCTTCGCTCCAACGGTAATCCCAGCGATCCACCGACCACGCCCATGCCAGGTGCGGTAGCAGATGAACCGGGCAGGTATCGGCGTTGTAGAGGTCGCGCAGTGGAACAATCGTCTTTTCGAAGAACGCAGCCTCCATGGCCCGTTCCAGTTGTGTGCTGTTGAGCGGCAGAAGGCTTTTCATATCAGCTCGCCAGCCTCACGTTGTAGCGTGTACAGAACGCCGCTTGCGCCTTGGTTGGGGCCAGATCCTGCCATCCGACCAACTCAACCCGGGCAACGCCGGCAACGTGCAACTGGGCGTCAACAGCGGAGCGGGCGACCTCGACGCCCAGCCGCTTGCGTGGATTGATCCAAGCTGCCAAGCGGCTTTTGGCCTCGGCCAGACTGGCATCCGCTTCGGGGCCGGCGCTGGCCATGTGCAAAATGGCGTCGATCTCGTAACGGATCACCTGCGCGCTCTGCACCGTCACCCGATCACCAACCGGCCGCACGTCCTCGTCATTCAGCGCAGCCGCCACCGTCGCCAGCAGTTCCGGCGGTGCTTCGCCTTCCCCGTCCAATCCCAGCACTGTGACCGTGACGTAACAGGGCTTCGGGCTTTCGGCCGTGGCGTCTGCTACCAGTCCAGAGGCGTTACGCGCATGCAGGATGTAGCTGTTACGCGGGCCGGCCGTGGTCAAACCCTCATAGGCCAACTGGATGCGTTCGCGAAACGGGTCGTCGTCTTCCATGACCGTGGGTAACGACGGCACCGCCAGCAGATCCTCGGCCTGAATGACCAGGCGCGTCAGATTGACGTTGGCCCCCAAGTGATCGAGGTCGCCGCGAATGGCATGCGCCAGTAACAGCGCCTTGCCGGCGTCATTGACCCGGGCGCGGTTACCGACCTTGTTGTAAGCCCCGACCTCAAGCACTTTGACCACTGGATCGCTTTCCAGCGCGGCCGTCCAGTTCCCGCCCATGTACCCGCGAAACACGCTCAGCCCGTCCTGGTAAACCTCTTCAAAGTCCAGAGGCTCCAGCACGGTCGGCGCCGGAAGCGACGACAGATCTACGGTACTCATGCGGCCACCTCCAACGTGACGCTGTCGCCTATGAACTTCCCGACGATTTGCAAATTGATTTGCCCACCAATGACGGAAATGACCCGCACCTGATCCAACTTCAAACGCGGCTCCCAGCGCTCCAGAGCGCGGGCAACCTCAGCCTGTACAGCGCTTTTCCAGCCTTCGTTGATGGGCAAATCGACAAACCGCCGTAGCTTGCTGCCGTATTCCATACGGTGCCGGCGACTACCCAGCGGCGTGCTCAAGATATCGGCAATGGATTGGCGCAGGTGCTCGATGCCGGATATGGGTAGGCCGGTGTGGCGATCCATTCCGATCATCGATGTCACTCCTTGAACGGCTCGTATTCGTCGCTGGCTTTCAGGAACTTGACCGCTTCAATGTCGGAGGCCGGCACCACGACCGTCGCCTTGTCGACGGGATAGGAACGGCCAGTGGCGGGGACGATCAATAGTCGCGACGTGTAGAGCTTGTCGCGGAATTTCAAGAACTCGGGCGATGAGAACGTTAAGGATGCAATTGCCGGTTCCGAGGACGCTTGCACCTCAGTGAGGGTCGTATCGATCTTGGCCATGTATTTCTCCAGGCATGAAAAAGCCCGCACTGGGCGGGCTGTGGTGATTGAATTAATGCGTGTGGTGGTTGCTGTTGCCGGTGGCGTCGATGATTGCTCCGGCGCTGGTGATGCCCTTGGTGACATGCAACGCGCCGTCGATCATCACCGCCGCCTTCAGGTTGATGTTGCCGGTGGTCACGCTCACGGCGGCATCGGTTACAACCGCTTCCGTGCTGGCCACTTTGATGCTGACCGTACCGCTCGGCAGGGTGATGGCGTAGCTCTTGGCCTGCCAGTCGTAGATCAACGAGCCGCCATCATCAAAACGCCAGACCTCGACATGGTCGCGGTTGTCTGGCGGGGGTCCGGCATTGCCATACAGGCCCGGCACAAACGTGCCTTGTGACACGTCACCGCTGGGACTGATCAAACTGCCCTGCTCGCCCAAAGACGGCGCCCGCCAGTGCCTGGCCTTGCCGGCGGCGATGCTGTGCCAGCGCACCCAAGCGCTGACCCAATCACTGCCATCCGACACGCGACACACCGGCGGCGATGCCGTCAGATCCACCGCGACCACATAGCAAGCCTTGACCACCCCGGCGAGCATGCGGTCGTGCTGGGCACTCGCATAGCCACTCACACATCCTCCGCAGGGACAAAGTCCTCTTTGGCGTCGTGGTTGAATCCAATGAGCAACATGCCCGGCGGTTCGTCTGGCCACGGCCATTCTTCAAGGCCGAGATAAACCTGCTGCGTCCACTCCACCAGCCACACGGTGTATCCATCCAGGTGCGGCTGCGTCCAGTCCTGCAACGATTGCACAAACTCGGCGGGTTCAACTGGCAACCCCCACGTCTGCGCACGCAGCAGCACCGCCAACTGGGTCGCCAACTGCACGGCCTGTTGATGATGGTGCGGCTTGATCGGGTCAACGATGATTCGCGCCTCGAACTTGCAGACCAGCGAGGTTTCGCCGGTACCGATATCGGTACCCGGCTCAATCTCGGCCACTTCCAGAAACACCGCCGGCAGCGACACGCGATCCTTAATGTCTGGCCAAGCGGTGACGGTCTGCACGCCCGGCAAGTGGGTACGCAGATGCTGTTCTACCGCCAGATAAAGCTGGTCCAGGCTGAACGGTTCGTCAGACATTGCCGATCCTCTTGAGGTATTTCTGCAGCTCAAAGTTGAGTTCTTGTTTGAGAATCGCCAACAGGATCTCGTCTGCCTTTTTGACCCAGCTGTCGAAATGCGGCCGGGCTTGCTCAAGCGACACCTTGGCTTTGGACAGCGGGAAACGACTACCGTTTTCAGCGACCCAACCCGAACTCGGCCCGCGACCGGGTGACACCGTGCTGTCCGGGTAGTCGTCCGCGTTGAAATGCTTGCTGGCCGTGCGGATCCAGATGTCGGGCTTGTTGCCGTAGACCTTCTTGAGAAAGGCACCTTCGTAACGCCGCCCCGCCACCGACACACCACTGCCGGTCTGCCGCGCCCGGCCGATCCGGCTGGATTCGATGGTGTTCAACCCGAACCACAGTTTGCCGCTCGCGGCCGCCCCGGAAACTGGATAGCTGCGCAACCGCTGACGCACCGCCGCTACGGCAATGCGCTCTGACCGGCTGACGGCTCGGGCGATGTGCGTGCGCAACCTACCCAACGTCTTGTTGATCGCGCGCCGATGCGCCGCCGCAGCCGCTTTCGGCACCACCTTGGCAAAGTCCTGAAACGCCTGAAAGTCTGCGGCCGAGGACTGGATGGAGATCATCCCGCCCCCGGCCGAGGGTTTGAAATAGCTGCCGACGCTCATGGCCGTAACCTCAGAATCAGGGCGACCAGCCCGTCACCGCTCGGTTCGAGCTGGATCAGGTCGTAGTCACCGCCGCCGTCCAAGGCAGGCAGGTCAACGCTGACCCGCATTCCCTGTTCCAGACCATGCGAATCGCTGACGCGGATCTCGAAGCGAGGCTCACGCAACCCGGTGTTGAGCTTGCCGAACTTGGGTTGCAGCCAGGGCGCGGCGAACATGCCGAACACTGGTTCGTCGCGACCCTCGATCCGCGCGGTATCGCCCAGCGTTTCGAACACCACCGCGTCGACCTCGGCGATCAGATCGCGAAAGCCCACGGTCAGAGTTCCAGCAGGATCTGGGCACGCGGTCGAGTGCACAGGTGCAGTGGGTTGGACTGCGCTTCACCGGCCATGCCTTTGTTGAAGGGCAGCGGCTCGATCATGCTGTAGTACGGAATGCCCTGAGTGTTGACCGTTTCCATGTAGTCGGCCGGTGCAAACACCGAGATGTACAGATCGGGCACGCCTTCGGGAACCAGCAGCGCCTTATCGTCGTGGACGAAAGACACGCCGGCCACCTTGCCACGGTAGCGCTCCCAGATGATGCCGCCGAACTCGAAGCTTTCCCGGGCGTCGCCACGCAGCGCTGCCGCTTGCTGACTGTTGAGGTAGGTCTCTTTGACCGACTTGTGAACAATCAGCTTGTTCCAGAAGTTCTTGCCGCAGAAAGCGCGCGAACCGGTACTGGTCACGCTGCCCAGCGCATCCTCCTGCATGTCCAGCGCCTCACCGCACTTGACCCGCAGCTCGGTACCGGCTTCAGTCAGCCCCATGGACATCTTCTGACGTTGCACACCGAAGCGCTCATACAAGTCCAGCAGCACCGTCGAACCATCAGCGTCGAGGATCTGACCGTTGAGTGCGCCCATGCGCTGGAATTCGTGGGTGGCGTCCAACTGACGACGCGCCTTAGCCAGCCGCGCATTGACCACGTCCTGCACCGCCTGCAGCTCAGTGCGAGTGCCGAAGGCGCGGATGCCTTGGATCTCATCCGCCTTGATGGTGAAACGCTCCGGCAGGTGCACGGTGTTGAACGGGATCAGGTTGCGCTTGCTCGCAGCAACCACCAGGCCAGAACCACCGCGCTCACCGGCCGGCACCAGTGCCAGGGTGTCACCGTCCTTTTCAATCTGCACGGTCAGGGTGGTAATGCCTTCCTCGCGGAACAGGCCCAGGGCGCTGATGCGGCCCGGCAGGTAGGGTTGATCATTGAGTGCAGCGGTCAGCGAGGTAACGGTAAACGCTTCGTCTTCAAAAATGGCGATATCGGCCATGGGTACTCTCCAGAAACGAAAAATCCCGCACGCGGCGGGATGCATATAAAGAAGGAAACGTCTTAGCGGACGATCAGGAAATGAGCCGCCAGATCTTTTTCGGCTTCAGGATCCAGCCCTGTCAGGTGCGCTTCGCTGACCTCAGCCATGCGTGCCACCGCGCGACCACGGCGCACGATGTCCGACTCACCCAACGGCCCGTAAAGGATCGCGACAGCAGATTGGGTGCCGTCTTCGGCGGCCGGATCATACGGCGCAAACTCGCCCGTGGCCGTCACCAGCCCGAGGACTTGGCCCGAATTCAGTGCCGGGCCAGCGGCGACATTGATCGTTTCCCGCGAAATGTTTCCGGCGCCTTCGGACAGCAGGAATTCACCTGCGTGAATCGGTTCCCGTTTGATGTTCATGCTCATGCTCCTTTCGCGCCGCGCGCGGTTCCAGTTTGAGCCGCTTGGCGAGCAGCCCAAATCGAGTTGGGGTCAGGTTGTTTGGCCAGCACCTTGGGCGCCAGGTCGTACGCCAGCGGCAGACTGTTGTCGATTTCAAAGCCCTTACCGCTGGTGACAATCTTGTCGAACAGACGCGCCCGCACCGCCGGCGCATCCAGACCTGCCGCGACATACTCGGTGCTGAATTCCGGCAGCCGCGCGGCCACGCAGAGGTCGTTAATCGCCTTGGCGCGTTCCAGACCCGCCAAAACGATCTCTTCACTTTCAAGCTGGGTGGACTTGAGCAGCGGTTCGATCAGGTTGCTGATGCCCGCCGCCGTGCAGCGCTGAGTGACCATCAATGCCAACTTGGCCGAGGCCACAACGGGCGGCACCGGCGGCGGATCGACAGGATCAAGATCCGGATCCGGCTCGGGTGCCTCGTCGAGCTGGGCCAGCAAATCAGCCGGTGCGTTCTGGAATCGTTGCAGCACCGCGCCTTGACCGAGGCACGCTTTGACTTTGATGCCGTCGCCGACTTCATCAGCCAGACCGAGGGCCAATGCTTCATTGGCAGTCAGCCAGGTTTCTGCATTAACCATTCGCCGCAGTTCCGCGTCGTCGATGTTGGGCGCCTTGGCCTTATAGGCTGCAATGATCGCCTCCAAGGTTTGATCCAGCACATCAGCGACCCGGCGAAAGTCCTCAGCGTCCCCGCCTGTATAGGTGTAGGGGTTATGAATCATCAGCATGGCGTTCGCCGCGATGACTACGCGGTGTGCACCGCACACGGCCACACTGGCCGCACTGGCGGCCAGTGCATCGATCCGGCCGGTGCAGCGCTCGCCCAGCCGCGACAGCGCGTTGTGCATGGCCAGACCATCGAACAGATCGCCACCGATGCTGTTGAACGCGGCGACTACCGGCGACACACCGTCATCCAGGGCGCGCAGATCCTGCACGAACTGATTGGCAGTGATACCCCACGCGCCGATCTCGCCATAAACGAAGACTTCGATCACTCGATCGGCCGCTTCGCCGCTGGCATTAACGGCATACCAGGTCTTGTCCTTTACCTCGACGCGTTTGCCGGCGCGGTTGTAAATACGCGGTTTCGCGCTCTTGCTCATGGTTGCTCCTTGTCGTCGGTGTCTTCGACGGCATCCAGGGTGTTGTAGTTGATGCCCAATGCGGTGGCCCGCGCCAGATCGGCGGCGTTTTCCAGATCGACCGTTTCGGCGTCGTAGCCGGTACGCAAGACCATCTCGCTGCGCGACGAAAAACCGGCTCTCACCTCCATCGCTCGCGCTTGCACGTCCTGCACCGGCTGGATGTAGGCCCAGCCTTGCGGTACCCAGCGAGTGCGCAGGTACTGGCGGCGCTTCTGTGCGTAATCGTCCAGCACCAGAACACCCGACAGCACCGCCATGTCCATCCACGCGGCCCGCACCGGACGGCAAAGTTGATGGACGTACACGCTGAATTGGAGTTGTTCCAGGCGGCGCCGAAACTCGTTGAGTACAACCCGCAGCGCTCGGTCGTTGATTCCGCGCATGTCGCCGGTGAGGATCTCGTAAGGCGTACCGCTACCCGCCGCTGCAGCCATCAACTGCTGACGCATGAAGTCCGGGTAGTTGTTGCCCGCATCCGGCGGTTTGGAAAATTCCACCTCTTCGCCCGGACCGAGTTCCTGCATGGTGCCAGGTTCGAGCGCAACCATGGGCGTGAAGCCGTCGCGGTCCAGATCCAATAACGCGCCAGTGACCGGATCGCGTGGAGCCGGACCCGCGTCCGGCGGCGGGCGCGTGATGAAACCGGCGAACAGGTTGGCCACCTCCTGACGGAACAGCACCGCGTCGTCGTAGTTGTCCAGACTGCGTAGACGTTTCAGAACCGGCGACAATCGCGGCACACCGCGCAACTGGCCAGGTTCGACCGGTTCGAAGATGTGCAGCACCTGCGCGGCCGGGACGCGCACTAGCTGGTTGTAGCCGGCGTTCAATGAAGCCGCATCACGCGGGTGCGACAGGTACATCCAATACGCTACCCGCTTGCCGCCGGGCGTGAACTCGATGCCGGCTCGGATGACGTTGCCGTTCTTGGTGCTCTCGAATTTGTCGTGCGGCACGAACTCCGGCGCCAGAATCTGCAACTGCAGCGGAACCGCCAAGCCTTCGTCCCGACTGCGAGGACGCAAGCGAACAAAGCATTCACCCGATGTTTCCACCGTGCGCGCCACCAGCGCCTGCTGGCCGTAAAAGTCGGTACGGTCATCCGCATCAGATTCATCAACCCAATCGCTCCACAACTCCTGCAGCAGCTTGCGCAGGGCATCATCATCGGTCGCTGGCCGAGGGGTGATGCCGGTGCCGATCAGGTTGCTGACGCGCTTGTCGATGACGTTGAAGGCATACGGGTCATTGCGAACCGCTGCCCGGGAGCGCGACCGCAAATTGCGCAGTGCCGGGGTGTTGATGCTGTTGATCCCGTTGTCGGGAGCGTCCCAGTTAGCGGATCGGCGGCCTTCACCAGCGCCTTCGTAACTGGCCTTGATGTTGGACGGCAGCACAAAGCCGTTACGGGTCAACGTCGGAAAATGTCGGGCCATTAAAGTCCCTTGCCCCCGTGATAAAGGCGGACCACGCGCGAACGTGGCCCGGCGTCGCGTGCCAGCGATGAGCGTATTTCCGCGCGCGCCGCGAGCAGTTCATCGACCGTGCGGTATTCCACGGTACGGTCGGTGTAGCGCACAGTTTTCTCACCGCGAGCAATGGCCGCCTCAACCGCGTCGAGGTGCTTTTTCGTAAATGACATATCAGCGTCTCTTCAGGTAGCCACTGGTGGAGCTGCGGCGTTGTGGGTGGGCCGTTGTCGGACGTGGTTTCACGGCGGGTTGCGGCGCCTGTGGTCCTGCCGGTGTTTCGACTGGCCGGCTGAGCCGCTCGCTCTGAACGGGTTGGCCACTATCGCCCGAAGCCGACTGGATGACCGCCTGCCGAATCCGCGCCCAATCGTGATCTTGGTAGCGATTGATGCCGAGGTAATGGGCCATGGCCAGGTTGTAAACCAACAGGTCGAGCGCTTCGTTGCGCTCGGACTTGCCCTTGGTCCATTCAATGCGTTTATGCCCCCTGACGTAACGGGTAACTTTGCGCTCAGCCACACACTGGGCGAAAAAGTCATCCGGCAGGTCGTTGGCAAAGTGCAGCGCTCCCGGGCCGGTGTCGAATGCATAGCGGTTGTAGATCCAGTCCTTCGCCGTGTCGGTACCGACAATCCATAGCTCGGCGCCATGCCGTTCAGTCAGTCCCTTCCATGTCACGTCGACCATCGAAGGTCGCTGCGCGATCACCGGCCGGCCCCGCTTGCTCCCCCCCTTGATGGCGAACACGCTGCGCCAGCGGCGCATACGACAGAACTGATAGACCTCATCCGTATGGTTACCACCGGAGTCGACCGCAGTCGCCATGATCATCAGCTCAGCACCACAAGGGTGTCGGTAACGGGCCTTGAGTAACTCATCCAGCGCCACCCAAGTGCGCTCATCGGCAGGGTCGCCGGAGATCACTTGAAAGTCGACCACCCAGCGCTCCATGCCAGCACCCCAACCCATCACCATCAGTTCCAGGCGGTTGGCTTGGGTGTCAACAGAAGCGGTCAGCATCAATACGCCGTCGGGCATTGAGCCAAGCCCGTAGCTTTCCAGTCGCGCCCGATCCATCAGCACACCGGCTGAGGTTTGCTCCTGAGCGCTATCCCAGACCTTGGCCAGACGGGTGTTGTAAAACACCTGCATCGGCTCCAGATCACCTTTGGCCTGAGCCTTTTTAGCCTTCTCGAATTGCTTGGCCAACGAGGCCCAACCGGTCCAGCCGGGCGGCGAGTACAACGCATTCAAGTTAAAACCAATAGTTTCGCCATCGCCCTGGGTGTGTGCTCGCCACTCCCCTTTCGCCAGCATTTCGCCCTTATAGCGCTCCTCGATCAGTACGTCGCAGTCGGGGCCGGCACACTGGTAATGCACAACCTGAAAATCCGCCGAGTAATGCAAACGCTCCCACTCCAGAACCTGCATGTGTTCACAGGTTGGGCACGGTACGTAGTAGTAACGCTGATCGCTGACCTCAAACAGATCAGCGATCCGGGACGCCCCCCTGACCGTCGGCGAACTGGAAAAGTAAAATTTTGCGTTACGGCCGAACGTACTGCCGCGAGTCTCGGCCAGTTCGACCGGGTCGCCCTCTTCGCCCACGTCGACACTCCAGCGATCAACCTCGTCGCCGTAGATGTAGCGTGCGGAAAGCTCCGCCAGGTTGGCCGCAGAACCGGCCGTGGTGATGTACAGCGAACCACCCTCGAACTCCTTCGTGTCCATGGTGTTGCGCGCATCTCGCGAGCGGTTGGACGCCACGCGCTCACGCAGCACCGGCGTCGCCTTGATGGTTTTACCAATCCGCGACGATACCCGCTTGGCCAACCCCAGACTGGGCAACAACGTGAGGATGTTGGACGGTGCCATATGGATCAGCCCGCCGATCCAGTTCAAGGCGATCTGCGTTTTCATCAACTGCGAGGCCACCATGGTCACCACGCGCTTGCACGGGTGGGCAGGTGACAGACAGCGCATCGGCTCACGCGCATAAGGGGTGCGCGAAGTGTGGTATTGACCAGGCTCGGCCGCACCCGTGTCGCGCGGAATGCGCATGTACTCGTCGGCCCACTGATCAATCCAGACATCTGGCTCTGGTCGCTGCCCACGGAAATACGCTTCGCGGTACACCGTCGCACCGTTCGACATTTCTAAGGACATAGGTTTAGCTCGGGGTAATGGCTTGTTGTAGATCTGCTGCTGACAGCCGCTCAGCATCTTCCAGTGTTTGTCGTAAAGCCGACGTCAGACGCTTTTCGATTTGCCATGGATCAGACAGCGAGGCCAGCTCAGGCGCGAGCTGCGGAGCCATTCCAAGCAAAAGATCGCGCAGTAAGCGACCGGCGTTATAGGCCGCATCTTCGACCGCTTTGCGCTCTACCAAGGTGCCTTGGGCTTTAAGGAAGTTGTTTTTTTCCTGAAGCGACAGGTAGTGCTCACGAAGCGCGCGTGACTTTTGAAAGTCGGGTACCTCACCAGAGGGGTCATCTACAAAGTCTGCGATGACTATTTCCAGAGGTGGCTGATCATCCCGTTTCGGACGATTGCGTTCATGTCGAGCGGCGACGCCGGCCTTGCTCGGGTCGCTCGTCATGGCCAGAAGCCGCTCGCTGGCCTCTACATCAATCTTCCCGGCAGCATTTAGAACCAGTCGTTGACTCTTGACCAGCTTGCCAACGTACTGCCGAGACCACCCCTTCAGCTCGCAGTACTCCTTGCGAGTTACAAAAGCCATGCGGCCTCCATCGTCGTGGCTTGTTAAGCCTGTCAACTAACCCGGCTTAGTTGACAGGCCTTCCGACCATTGCGCCGGGGCTGCTGTTTAAGAAAATGAACAGGCATGAAAACGCCTACAGCCCAATAGAACCGGGGGGACTCCACTAAAAAACACTGTTTGGGTCATGCGAACGCTGTCGCTGAAAACACAGAATTCCTTGTCAACCTGTCAACCGCTGTCAACTAACTTTCCAGCCCTGTGGCTAACGCTTTCCCGCGGGTTTCCGACCCCGTACCCTTCCGATAATCCCAGGGTCCCCGGCGATGTCAGCTCCAGGTCGGGTCAGGTCTCACCTATGACCCTCGCCATCACTCGGCCCCGTATCGGCTAGTCTCCTTGGAACGTTTGATTGTCAGTGGCTTACTCATCGACTTGAACGCCTGCCTTCTTTGCTAAGAACTGGGTGTACAAACCACCGGCAACATCGGCACCAATCACCGCAATGACGATGCCCAATCCGGCAGCGACGTAGAGGTTGTTCCAGAGCGCCATCGCTAGCAGTAGCGTTGCCATGCCCAGCAGACCTGAAGCAAGAAAACGTAAAGCTACTCGCTGCAAGATCTGCCGTAACCCGAGATCGCTGCCGGAGGCCCTCAACATCTCACCCGACAGGCCGGCCATGCTCAGCAATATCAAAAGCCAAAGCGGTACATCCGCAAGAGCTTGTTGCTCCGTGCTCATTTTTTTCCCTCAAATAGATTCGACCTCCATATCACTGTCATCCGCTTGGGAGCAAAGAGCCAGGCATGAGGGCGAAAACGAAAAAGCCCCGCTCAATGGCAGGGCTTGTAAGTGGTACAAAAAGCGGCTCGATGGCCGGGTTCTTGAAAGCGTCGCGCTGCGTTCACAGCAATTTACGCTGCTATAAAAACAAATCTATTCCGTGCGGAAAAGCTTCTTTTACCTAACCGTATCTTTTTTTCTGAGCGTGGTCGAACCGTCGAATGGCATTTTGATGCCATTCGCCCTATCCTAGGCAGTTGTCCAAAAACTTCCGCTAAAAATCCCCCGACGATCTACCGACCTGATCAACTCTAATAAATTCATGAATCAAAAAAAATGAAGATACCTACTAGGCGTGTACTACGATCTAATCCTAATGTTGTCCCAGTGCCACCAAAAAGTGGCATAGACACCTTTCTCACTAGAGCATCAAGCGCAGCTCAAATCGGCGCAGTACTACTTGCCGGATTCGGCTATTTTTACACCGTCCTGCCAGTTTTCCAAAACCAAAAACTACAAGAAGATAACGCCCAACTTCAGATGAACAACACAAAACTCCAAGCAGACACTAAGCGCGAGGAAGAAAAGCTAGAAAAACTTACAACAGACTACAAACTTCAAAGCGAAAACCTACAGACACTTCAAGCACTTCTACTAAAAGAAAAAAATAAACTAGCAGAAACGTCAGTAAAGTTAGAACACGCAGAACGGAGGGAAAAACAAGCAAAGCTTTCTGTTAGCAAGGCAAATGAAAGACTTAAAAAAGAGCTTTCATCCCTCGATCTTGCACGCTGGAAGATAGTTATGATGAACTTTGTCCAATTCAGTTACATAGGCACTCTCACAGGGTACGAAAAGCTTTCAAACGCTCTATACGGCGAAAAAGGTGATGGTGCAGAATTTATCTTGAAAGCGAAAGAGCCTTGGCCGGACAACTTGGAGCCACTCAGATACGGTATAGAAGTAGCTAGTAGTAGCTCAAAAGAAATTCCCGCAATTTATTACGAAAGAATAAAGACCCACATTGAAGGGCATGCAAACGAACTAGCTTGCCCAAAGCCAGACTTTGACGCGCTGGCAGAAGGGTATTTAAAAGAACTAAAAACAATAGACTCTGCCGCCAAAAATGATGCGCTCACTGAAATAGACCGTCAGAGCAAAGCTGCAGAAAAACAAGGAAGCAAGCTACTTGTACGAGATGCGGACATTGAAAGTATGACCCTTGGGTATCAGTTATCCAGAAAACTGGTTTTACAGCGTAAGTATCGCGAAATCATTCTCGACAAGAACGAATCCTGCAGAAACTCCCTTCAAGATTACTTCAATACAGTCCGGAAAGACCTAGGCATCCCATCGGACGAAACATAATTCAAATGAGACCGGATCATTGCCTATACCTGCCGGGCGATCCTGCCCGGCTTGGCTCACTTTGAAGACCTGTTCTATCACCGACCTATGCAGCATCCCTCATATAGCTCACCGCACAATCAACCCAGGCAGAACCGGCCCGAGCCAACTCCCTCGCCTTTCCCTCACTGATCCCAAAGTGTTTTCCCACACGCACCATGGCCCATTTTTCGCCGAAGTACAGCCAGAGAACATCGCCCATTTGCTGATCCCGATGTGCGAGCCTGGCAACTGCATTGTCGATAGCAATCGCCCAGTCATCCGTGATGCAGTAGTTCTTGCTCGAAGACGGCTGGGCTACTGCTTGGCGCATCAGCGCTAAAGTCGGTGACGTGTAACCAGGAATTCCCATTCCATCCATCCTCCACCAGCCCCACTGCTCAAGTAGGTATTCGGTGTCCCCCAATGGTCGGCCTGCTGGCTTACGAATCATCATGCTTTCAATCCCCTGTGTAATTTGTTCCGCCCGCTCCCAGGCGGTTCGATTGTTCATACTGACTCTGCGGCCCGGCCATGATTGGCGTACCTTTCAGTGCCAAAATTTCACGCTGAACCTGCTGCAATTTGAAATTTAGCTGGGTGACTAACTCATCCGACGAAAGCACCAACTTGCTCCCACGCACCACCCAACCTGAACCATTGCAATCAGTGCAAACCAACTCATAAAACAGCCCCTTCACTACAGCGTTCCCATTGCAAATCGAGCACGGCTCCAACTCGATCCGCTCTCGCCTAAAGCCAAGCCCCAGCCCTTTCTGCATGATTTGAAACCTCGCCTATGGTTGTTTCTTCAATGGCCTTGCAGGCCTTATGGTCTGTGGCTCGCAGCGAATTACCAGAATCTTCAAATCTAAAGCCGGTCAATCCGTGAATCGCTGCAAAGCCTTTCTGATCTAGATGTGCGTGCCACTGCTCGAGGGCATCACGTTTGCGGCTCATCACGTCCGACTGGATGTACACCTTCACGTTGTGGCCCATCGCGTGATTGATCAGCAGCTCGCCGATCAGGTGGTCAACACCAAGGTCCGCCCAGCCGGTGCGGGCCACCTTGCGCAGGTCGTGACTAGTCCAATCGCCCTGCCCCAGCCGCGTGTACACGGCGCAGGCCTGCCCTTCGCTGATCGGCTTGCCGTGGCGGGCCGGGAAAACGTATTGACCGGTATAGCCGTTGGCGTACTGCCATTCGCGGTAACGGATCAGGATCGCGCACACCTGCTCGGTCAGGGGTAGGTGATGCTCGACGCCGGTCTTCGTGTGATTGCCGGGAATGAACCATTCGCGCTCGGCCAAGCTGATGTGCGGCCACTCGGTGAGACGACTCTCGCCAATGCGCGTACCGTGGCAAAGCTGGAGCAAAGCCAACATTGCGTCAGCGGGTGCCGAAACGAAGGCGTCTGCCAGACGCTTCAACAGGCCTTCCAACTGAACGCCGCGAAGACGGGACGGCTTGACGCCGACCTTCGCCTTGGAAAAGTCGTTGAACCGGATCGTCGCCATCGGGTTGGACATGATCATTCCCAGCTTGGCAGCCTGCCGGAATGCCAGGGCCAGCAGCTGGAACGCCGATCGCACGTAGTCGATGGAAACCGTCTCTTGCAGGGGCCACATCAACAAAGTGTCGAGCGTGGCCTTGTCGAGGCTGATCAGCGGCAGTTCGCCGAGGCGCGGTTTCAGGTGGCACTTGATGATCGAGGCACCGGTGCCCTTTCGCTTGGTCGACAGGTTTCGGTCTCGCGACATCCGATCGGCAAACCAGTCGAGCAGCTCGCCTACGGTATCCCACTTCGACAAGGCGGCCCCTTCGCCGGCGGCGAGACGCAGGCGAACCGACGGCAGTGCCGCGACGATCTGCTTGTGGTTCAGCTCGGGAAAGGTGCCAATGTGATTCCACTCCCCTTTCAGCACCAGGTACCACGACCCACCGGAGCGGGCCTTGTTGAAGCGCAAGTACAGGCCTTTGTTTTCGAGATCTCGCACGTCCTGCACAGTGCCGGCTGCTTGGCGCTTGATCTCGGCTTCGGTGATCTTCACCGCTGCGGTGCTCATGCAGCCCCCTTCACGGTAAGAATTCCCGCCCGGATCAGGGCTTCGTGGGTTTCGGCAATGGCGCGCGGCATATCCGACCAATCGACTTCGCCGGCGGCACGGCCATCGATCACGTCGTGGCAGGCACTGCAGGCGTACACCGCGACAGTGTCGAAGCCCTTCATGCGCATGCCTTTTTGCCCGCATGGCAGATGCGCGAGGACCGTGGTTTCCAGGTTGTGATTGCAGGTACCCGGCATACGGACGGTGCAGTCCTGGCCTCGGGCTGAGTTGCGCAGCTTCTTAGAACTCACTCGCATACCGGCTTCCCCGTGACGACATCGATCACTTCGAACGTGCCCGGCCACATCCACGATCCGTAGCGTTTGGCCATGGCCTGATCGGCGAACAGCGCCAACGCGTGATCAGGTGGCGAGCTCAGATCGACCTTGAACGAACAGCAGAACACTGCCCAACGGTAGGTCTCGATCTCAGGGACAGCGAGGCGACGATTAGGCATGACGGACACCCCCTGAACGCATGGCGCGCAGCTCTGCCAACGCCTTGTTTCCTACTTCAGGCGTCCGGCGACCATCGACACGGGCTGGCAATGCCAGTGGCATCTTTTGCAGCGGCAGGCCATCGATCAAGCGCCGCACAGTGATCACGTAGTTACGCTCGAACAGCTTGCGCGCCAGCGAGGTATCCAAACGGTTCAGGCTTTCGAAGCCGGACTCCTTGGCCGTGTGCCAGATCGCGTCGTGCGACCAGTTCGCCTGGCCGGCCATCGATGGATGAACATTTCGGCACGCTTCGCGAAATGCCGTTTCGAGCGGCGGGAGGCCGAGCATTTCCGGGGTAGGCTGGCACAGATAGATGAACTTGCCGACGCTCGGCGCGAAGTCAGAGCCAAGCTTCCGGCAGCGTTCGATGCCGAAGCGAATCTGCTCGATCGTCGTGATTTTCTCGGCCATGAACGCCTTGGTCCACGTAGCTTTCGCTGCGCTGGTGGCCTCTTTGTCAGGCCATGCCTGCTTCCACGCCGGAAAAATTGCCATCAGCTCGCGAAACAAGGCGTTGATGACCTGGACAGTCCCCGGGTCAGCCTTCACTGGCGCGACCTCGGCCGACGCTACGCTGGGCAACATTTGCAGCACATTCGAAACGGACTTCATCACAGACCTCCCAGGTCATCGCCCCAGCTGGTGTCGTTGAAATCAGGCTCTTGACCACGGCCCGCGGCCTGCACACGTTCACGCTTTACCCACTGCACCAGCCGGTGGCACCAGCCAGCCGAGGTATCGACCGTGGCCGGTTTGGCGACGAAGAACCCCATGAAAGCCCGCACCGCTGCGTCAGGTATCGCATCAGCGGGAAGGCGAGCGATTGCGATTTGATCCGACAGCGCCTTCTCGTTCGGTACCCAAGTGGCGAACATGGCGAAGCGCTGGCGATCATCATGCGACTCGATGGCAGCGCTGTTCTGTTCGGCGAGAGCGGCATCAATCTCGCGCTGCTGCTGCTCTTCGGTTAATTGATGGTTAAGTGACGGATTGGGTGCAGCCGCTGCACCCCGTTCTGTCGTAGGTTGCACCCCGTTCTGTTTTGAACTGCACCCCGTGCCGTCATTTGCACCCCGATCAGAACGGGGTGCAGCATTTGCACCCCGCAATAGCTGAAGGTCATAAACGACTGGGCGGCGGTCATGACGGTCGATGTGAACGGCGGCGATCGCCTGATTGCCCTTCATGATCAGCCCGGACTTCTCTAGGTCATCAAGCTTGTAACGCACGGTGCGCTCGGACAGCCCGGTGTCTTGGGCCAGAGTCGTCGCAGATGGGAAAGCGCCTGCGCCATTCGATCCGGCGTAGTTGGCCAGGCACAGGAGAACGTGGCGCGCACTGGCATCCTTGAGAACTTGCGTGGGCAAAGACAGCGCCCATGACATTGCTTGAACACTCACAAAGAAGCTCCGATATTCAATTCGGCCAGACTTGATGACATGCGTCGCGACACGCTTCGGGGACTCTGAAAACGTGTCGCAACATTTTTCTGGGTATTGCTAGAATTTGGCTGGCTCTGCATAATCGGCCCTCTCTAGTTTTGCGAATCAGCCGACCTTCACCGTCGGCTTTTTTGTGTCTGCTATTCAGGCTGCCTTCACGGACTGCTTGAACACCTCCAGGCTTACGATCACCTCCTCAGCTTCCTTAAGCAGGCTCGTTTTCTCGACCGAGCAGACTCGCCCGTCAGCCTGTGCGTCGAACGCAAGCCGGGTTACGTCGGCAAGATCAGCGTGCAGCCGCAGAAGTGCGGCATTGAGGTTGATTCCTTCCGGCTTTTCCTTCGGAACCAGGTCGAAACCGAACACCTCAGCCCACGCTTTGAGCGGACGGAAGTCTTGGGTGAACTTCATCACTCGATGCAGTTCTTCCACGTTCATCTTGTGGCTGTCGTAATTCGGATTGGCCTTCTGCGACAGTAGTGTGCGACTGGTGAAGTCAGCGCCTTCGGCAATCTTGCTCGCGCCGTGGGTGTCGACTACGTCGTAGATCGCGCTCATCAATTCCTGCATGTCACACCTCAAAAATTGTTACGTGGCTTTGCGCCATCAGTGACGCGATCATTTGTTCATCAAATGATCCGGGGCGCCCCATGACCGACTCTTCAGAACTGCATGGCGAGATACCGCCCTTTGCTGCTTGGTGGTCGCCTTGGCTTCCACCCTTCCCTCACCTGCTCAGCTCAAGCTATGGCGTGCGTTTGAGCGCGATGCCGGCCCTCTTGCGGAATCGTCTCGTGGCTGATGTGCTGCGCGGTTTTGCGCACTCAACGGTTTCGCTCAGTGCGAACCGCGGTCAGGCGGCAGTGCGCTTTGCGGACTGGACTGGAAAAGGGCGCAACTCTTCGGCGGTGTACTTACCATCCTCATGTTCAATCACGTACACCTCCCGGCCCACGCGGATTGCCTTGTTAAGGGCTCCCTGAGTCATACCAAGCAGCACCGCTGCTTTGGTCTGTCCGTTGGTTTCTGCAAATTCAGATAGCGGGATTCGGCCCATCGCCAGAACTCCATTGGTTCACTTAAGGGCAGGCTATCTCCATCGGAGATATTAAGCAACTCCACAGGAGATGGCGAGGTATTGCCATTGGGAATATTCTTGAAAGATGAGCACAGAACGACGCGATCTAGAGAGTTGGGAAAAGCAGGAGTGCGCAGCGCTCAAATCCGCCCTTGCCGAACATAATGCGAAGCTGCCTAAAGGCAGAAAGCTGACGCAGGAAGAAATTGCTCACCAAGTCGGGATGAGCCAAGGCACGCTTGGTAGCCACCTGAATGGTCATAGGCCGGTGACTCAAAAGCTGGCTGTGGCAATGGCAAAACTGCTTGATATTCCTATTTCAAAATTCAGTACGAGGCTTGCCGATCAGATTGCGGACATGGCCGCTGTAGTTGGCGATACCTCTAATCCTGACTCAACTAATGTCGGCGAAAAAACCGACGTGGAGAGCTCGCAAGCTCTTACCAAAGTCGCGATTAACGACAGACACAAAGATCCGCGTGAAGTGATCATGGCGCTATTTCTAATCGCCACGAAGGCGTCAATCACCGGCCTCAGTGAGACTCACGCAAAGCAGATACTTGGCATAAGGGACGAAATGGTCCATCCAAGAAGCGAACCATATAGCACCCTGCCAAAAGGTCTTGATGGAATTGCCGCAGCAGCCTTTAAAGTTTCCGAGGAAGGCGGCTTTTCCAATGATCTCTTCTCAATGCTTGAGCACGGGTTAAGCAAACACAGCCACAAGGAACAGGCAAAAGAGAATGTCCGCCCAAAAAAGTCTCGTACCGAGCGAAATTGAGCTCGGCCTGTTTTTGACGGGAAAACACGTAGAGGATCCGGCCGTTTGTGGGCAGCATCCTCTTTTTTACGGCATCGTCCAACTTAAGGGGCAGATGCGCTACAACGCGTACGTAAAAATGATTCCCGCCAGGCTGGTATATGCGGAGGTACTAGCCTCTCTTCTTGGTCGCGCTCTCGGTTTGCCGGTCCCGCTCACCATTCCGGTTTATGCAAAAGGTCAAACTGTCGGCATTACGGCCGCTCATGTCCTCTGCGTAGCAAGCCTTGACTGCGGCGCAGCTCCAATTGGAAGAATCGCAAGGCTTGACGACGTCAACGATCTGCTCACTAAGTGGACGCATATCCGTACGGCAATCGTGTTTGATGAGCTGATAGCCAACGCCGATAGGAATCTTAAGAACATCTTGCTAGGAGCCGACGGCAAGATATGGCTTATCGATCATGAAGAGGCTTTAAGAGACCCTCTGACTGCGGCTCACAGGCAGATACAGAACTATCTACTAAAGCGGCTATCTGAAGACTTGAGCCAATTCGAACTTCGACGTACAGCGCAGAGGTTGAAGGAAGAGTCGCTTGGGTTTGTGGATATCGATATCTCTGCTGAAGCGCTGAACGGCATGCCGACGGCGTGTCAGGTTACAGGCGCACACATGGATGCCGTGGTACAGTTTCTCACCGACCGAATTCAGCACATGCCGAAGCTTCTCGAGAGCGGCCTAGGCCTCAGTCAAACACATTTAGATCTGAATTATGACCGTCCACGCGCCTAACATTGAAGGAATTCCAGATTTCCCCACCTTCGAAGCACAGTGGGCGCCGATCTATTTGGAGCCTATAGTCGAGTCTGGAGAGCGCTTAACCATTGGCGTAGTTGCAGGGGTTGAAGGGCAAGTTTCTGGCAGCCTTACAATTACCGATAAGGCTCTTCAATGCTTGTATGGTGAGTCCGCGCCAGGAATGAAGGCAATGATGGAGATTGCTCTCAAGAAGGCGTTGGTTTACGCCAAAAAAGGATTCGTCCAAGGCTATTCATCTGGAATCCATGGTGTCGTTCTAGGGAAAGCCCGCGAAGGGATCGGTTACGACCTCGAGGACATCATCTCCCAGGGAATAGATCTCTGCTCAAGCCTCAGCTTAATTCACAACGAGGACATTAAGTCCAGCCATGATAGGTCCTCCTATTGGAAGCGTGTTCAGAAGGCTATGGAGCGAGTAGATAAGACTCTTGTGCCGCACTTTAACGTACCTGTTGATGTCACAATTCGCGGCTCTAGACTGGCCTTGCAGTGCGACTATTTTTCTTCTCGAATCGCAGTTAACGTCTGTGCTTTTTCGGGCAACTATCGCTTGGCTCAACTTTTTGACGCGGCCACTTCTAAGGTATTCAGGCTGGAGCAGCTCAAAGACCATGACGCCCTCATTCGACACGATCACAAAGCGGCAATGATGCTTGTGGTACCGCAGGACGCCGTAATCGAACAGCTGAAGCCTGTAGCGATGAGAACCTACAAAGACCGAATTCTAATGTTGGAAGACATGGCAGACAAAAAAGACTTTGATCTCGTCATGGTTCGCAGTGCATTCGAAGGTGCAAAGCAAATACAAAGACTCGAAAAGTCAGCCGCTTAGCCAACAGATAGCCCTTCCCCAAGCCCGCCAATGAGCGGGTTTTTTATCGCCCGGAGAAATTAATATCTCCACTGGAGTTGACATAAATATTTCCATGGGAGATATTTAATTCGACGCAGCGACACACAGCCACTGCGAAGGGTCTTCAAGAGACCCGCCGCTCTTTAACAATCAGTGCAAAAACAAACCAACAGACCGCATTGCCTCTACCGGCGACCGGCGAGCGGACAGGCCCGAAAGCCTGCCAACGACAGGGAAAACCTTGTACGGCTGCCCGATGGTGAAACGCCAGAACCGAGTGAATGACCCGGCAAGCTATGCGCCCCGCCCCTTCCGGCGGCAATTGGACGGAAAGCATCACTGAGCAGCCTTCTCGCGAGGGCTGCTTGGGATGACAACCGACAGGTAATCAACCATGAAGCACGCAACAGAAATTGCTCAGGTCGAAATGCACCCACTGATGGAACAGCGCGTCGATGTTCTGCGCGTCCTGATGATTCGCACCCAAGCAGCGCGCGAGACGTTCGCACGGCTCGCCGGCCTGGTGATCCCGGAAAAGAAGGTGCGCTTCCAGGTGAAGACAGTCGGCAAGGCTTTCCATGTCGTGGATCTGTCCACCGGCAAGACCAAGGCGTTTCGCTGGACCTACAAAGCAGCGCTCGACATGGCGATCCAGTTCGAAGAGAAAGCCAACCGGTCAAAGGTTGGTGAGCAGTGATTGGTGTGCCGATGCCAGATCCGCGCGAGCAGATCACCGACCACCTAAACCGTGCGCTGGACGATTTCTTCGGCGCCGGGAAACAGGTTCAACACGTCGACCTTGGCGTGTCCGGAGAGCGCGAGCTCACCTTCGGCACCGCCTACGGCGACAAGCTCCGCGCCAAACGCGACAAGATCGCGCCCGATCTCAAGCGGCTGGCAGACAGCGGCGCCAACCTCTACCAAGCCTGCAAAGCGTTGGACATCGGCCACAAACGGGCCCTGCTCATCGCCAAAGAAAACAACGTCAAATTCAAAGACTGATGAAACGATCCTCCAACCGGGCGGCCACGCGCCGCCGACAGACCTGGCTGGACTTGCCGGCCAGCGGAATTGAAGAGGTAGGCCATGGCCGAAGTACAGGAGCCAACGAAGGAAGCCATCAAGCAGAAGAAAAAGCGCGAGAAGGCAGCAGCAAAGGACGCTGCATTGGGCGTCGAGAAGTTTACGGTTGAGGTGGCCGGCGTGTTCAAGCCTGACCTCAGGCGGGTCATGAAAGCCCACGGCATCGACAACCAGCAGGACGTTCACCAGAGGCTGCTGATGAACCTAATCGCGACGGACTTCGATACCCAAGCCAAGATGCTCCAGTGTGTCACGACACCTTTTGTAGTTAGTGAAAAGGTGTCGCGAGCTTTTCACGACGAAAGCATGCTCATGATTCAGCAGGATCCTGGAGTAGAAATTATCCACCCAACCAACCTTACTTGAATCTACTCCTGATTCTCTGGCTCAGGGTTGTCGATCTCTGCCTCAGTCAGTTCATCCGCATGTACATCCCAAGCGGAAATCAGCCAGTGTGGTAGCTGATCGTGCCGCTTTACAGCAACGCGCGAATTCCCGTAGGACATATGAGGCAGAAGCACTGTCCTGACGAGAAGGCTGTCGGGGTTAACCTGTACAGGCGCGATGAGGTCAGGTGCTGCAGTGATGTCCTCACGCGACTGCAAATAAAGGGGTACCACGTACGTCATTCTGCCGAAGTACCACTGCGGTAGATGGAGCCCTCGGTTGATCGACCACTGGATTGCGCCTGAAATTGCGCACATTTGCGCAACCCTAGGCGTTTGAGCAAGCCACGGGAAGCGGCCTGCGTTATCGCCCAAGATGTGATCGTGCATCATGACGATCTCAGCGCGCGCAGGCAGCTCAGGCTCGCGCGGAATATCTGGGGGAATCGGCAACTGAGGAGCTGAGATCTTCGATCCAGCCGCCACTAAGTAGTAAGGCTCACGCCCTGGATTCTTGTTTTTCGCAAAAGCAAGGTACAGCGGGGTTCCGTAGCGCGTCTGGAGGTGTCCAGCAGTGACGTAGAACTGGTTTGAGCTCTCCGTATACCTCCCCTGCTCGATGCTCCATGCGACGTGAACGGCCAAGTACTTTTTCAGCACGTGATTATTTGCGCCCCACTTTTGAGAGAGCGCCTCGACGCCGAGGCTGTCGATCAGATCTTTCGGAATAAACGCGAACTTGTTGAATCGCTCAACCACCTTGTTCGTGTAGGGATCCCCGAGGTGCTGCATCAGCTCTTGCTGCTCGAACATCTTCCATTCCTTGTTTTGCAATGCGTTATCTGGCCGCCGCCCCTCGCGGTCGGTGTGCTATCAAACCCCAATTAACATGAAATTGCCACCATGCCGCCACCAGTCACGGGGGGCGGCGCCTGACTGGAGACATTCCATGAACCACAACTGCGCATACCTGCGGCAGCACTATCAGGTGCCCGCCGAAATCGGCCGCCGCGTCATCGCCTACGGAAAGCCCGGTGTGATCCTGGCCGATCGCGGCCACTACATCGGCGTGGTGCTGGACGAAGACCCGAAGAAGCGAATCGGCAACTACCACCCAACGCACGAAATGCAGTACGGCGAAATGGCCGAGACGCTACCGCTCAAAGAGTGGCTCGTCCTACCGTTCAAGCATGACTGGGATGATCTCGACTGGAATCGAGAAGCCCGCGAAGATCTGGTCAGGGTGTGGGCAGCTACACGAAGTCAGGCCAAGTACAAAGCCTATGAGCGACTTCAGGATTACTGCCACAGCATCAAGGCGATGCAGACTTCAAGGTCCGGCGCGCCTTATCCGCCCTCACCTACTGCGATAAACTCTTGTAACCAGCGCGGCAAGCTGCTCGCGCGAACGAGCAGGATTGGCAATCAGTCGAAGGCACCCTTGCGTGAACGAGATACTCCGCGAGAAACCATCGCGTCAGAATTCAAAGATGCTCTGAAAGTCAGAAACCCCGCAACAACGATTCCACCGCCACCTCTCCACTAAGTAGTTATGTCATTGCAGTTAGCTTAGAAATAAATTCAAATCCACAAATCTGGATTTCTATTTTTCACCATCTTAAACTTCTTAAATGCACCCCTAACTTTAAATACCTCAATAGAGTTTTCGTAACCACCCAGTACGCTGGAGACATCGCCTCTTGACAGACCGCTATTACAACCAACGATAACTTGTCGCAGCTTTATCCTATCACTCAAAGATTGAAGGAGAACATTTTGCGCTCGATCTTTTTTTGAGATATCTACAAAAACCCTGTACTCCCTTTCATATTTCCAATGCGAATACTTTGTCGAGACAAACTCCTCCAACCATTGTCTATACCTTGACTTCGAGAGAATATCTCCGGCATCCATCGCAAGCCTAGATGGTGAATACTTAACTTTTACAAGATCATCTTCGTCTATATCAAACCCCAAGCAAACTCCTTTATGTTTGTCTGCATAGTGCGCCCATTGCACAGGATTTGCGTAAGAAGAACTAAAGCAAAAAAGTCCTACATTTTCTGAAAAATGGCGTTTTAAAGCCAAAACTGCTTTTCGGGCTTTTGGTTCAGTTAAATCATGGCAAAGCATTTCGAAGGGGTCGTTTAGATCTTGAATTGTCGCAATCTTAAGACGGTTATGCTCTATATTTTGAAGACCGTGTTCCGCATTACAGAAATGATACATCCGCTTCATAACCATCCTGGCACCCATGCATATTGTGGTTTTCTTTGGTATTCATCCGAAGTAGCCTTGACACCCCCTTGAAAACGAACCACACCAGCCGGCGAGGATCGCCTATGACCACTGGAATCGATTTATTCGCGGGTTCCGGTGATGCATCTATATACCTTGCGATCGCTGCTCACCGGTATTTTGCATCTACCGCGCCAGCTTCAGTTTCAGTACACCTTCAAAACTACGAACCGCTCGATCTAGCTCATCTCCAAATTCATCTTGCTCGCGCAGTCTATTTCTGAAAACGATCCGGCGGGAGTTCAAAAACTCCAAGTGGTCCTCGCGCTCATCCTCGGGCTCTGAGGGATCTCTTGACAGCAACAACAAGTTTACATAATCGGCATACTCATCGATTAGACGCTTAATCTGCGTAGCTCTGGAAACGACCTCCTCACCCCAGAGAGCTTGGGCCTCGAACAACGATGCTGCCATCTGTGCATAAGACTCCTGAAGAATCTCTATTCGGCGACTGAAGCCCAACTCCTGACGGGCGTGTCGATCTTGAGGGCTGCCTGAAAAAACCGGATCACCCTCTCGCCTTACCTCATGCGAGTAAATGGCTCTTGCTCGATACTTTTTAAAATGCTCTACCGTACGATATAGATCAACCAGCAATCGACGAGCCAACTCGTGGTCGTTTTGCCCTCTGATTTGCCGCCTCCAAGTTGCAAGGCCAATAAATCCGATGATCGCGGCAGTTATCACACCCACACCGGATATCACCGTTCCTATTACCGCAAAAACGTCCTTTGTCAGCGCCCAATCCACATCGGAAATCACCAAACAGATCGACATAGCTAGCCTCCATTCAATCATAGCGATAGTAGCGCCGAGGTATCCTCCATGCCCACAGAAAATAAACGGTTGAGCCGCTTCTGACATTGGCGACCGGCGACGCACTTGATGCGTCGACCTGGTACGATTTCGTCGAACGCCTCCTTTATCACTGCAACGGCGCCGGCGTTAAGTGGCACCACTCCGCGGCCGTGATTTTCACCGTGCAGACCAAACGAATCGACTACGCCGAAGGTCGAGTCGTGTGCCAGGAGGGTCGGTCGTGGTTCAGCCCCAAGGAATACTGGGTCGACCTCGACGAAGAGGAAGGCGCAGAAATCGATCAGGCTCTGATGGCTGATCGGGAATGCGGCTTTATGGATCTGGACGATGACGGCCAGGGTAATATCTCGCCGAGTTCGATAACCGCACCGTCACCGAATGGAACAAGCGCTGGGAGATCGTGAACAGCCTTCATTACTATGCCTGGGAATTCTAAGCGATCAAGGCTGCCATCCGCGACGGCGCGCTGGCCTACACGCCGAAGTAATAGAAAATGCTTACTATCTGATACCAATTACTTTGAATCCTTGAAGACACTTTGAGCGAGTCTTGGGTGTATGTAAGTGCCAAGCAATAAATGTTCAACAACGTTCATCGCGAGATCTAATTGCTCCGCACTACTTGGCTTTGCCTCATGGGCGGAAGCGTTGCCGAGAGATCTCAACTTATGAAGGATGGAAGCGTCAACTTGAGTAATTGCTTTCTTTAGTGAAAGATCATTAATTTTTTTATACAAACTATCACCCTCTGCATTGAGGTCAACGCATATAGACTCGACAACGACTCTAATACCAAGACCTGCGAGAATTCTTTGCCCGGCGTTCATCGCGTCAATAAGCTCGTCATACGCTTGACGAACACCGATAGGTAGCAAGAATGAATCTTTGATCTTAAACCTGCCAGCGGTGCGATGGGGGAATATGTCTACCTGAGTCCACTCGAAATCTTCCCCAGTTTCTGGATCATATGCGTGAGATTCGGAATCGGCGTATTCACTACGAAAACAAAGAGAGTCGCAATTCTGACATTGAACTATTTGATAAGATTTCACCGACCCAAAATTATCCTCATCAATGCAGTCTTCCAGAGAGGTTAATACCACGTGCTTCTGCGCAATTCGACACTCACCGCAGATGATCTTAAGTTTCTCACCAGCAGTTTTATCCTTGATGATCTTTCGTTCCATGTTTAACTGCTCCTAATGATTTTTGGCCCTACATCAGAATACTCTTTTAGCCTCCCCCCTTCAAAGTTAGCCGCTATAGCGGCAAGGACGAGCTCGCCCATGGAATTGATAAAACTGATTCAGCCAGCCCCTGTCGTGCGCGACGCAAACGGCTGGTTCCAACATCCAGACATGCCCGACTTCGATGAGGGCGACGGTGAAAAGTGCAAAGCATGGGTAGCGGAACAGGGGCTGACAGTTTCGCAGGCCCGCCTCGAGTACGCCGACGAAGCTGTTGCCGATCGCTACTTCGAATCCGGCGACCCGGACTTCAGCTACTGGGACCCGGCCCGCCCTGACGGCGAAGGCTGGTTCTGCTTGGCCATGCACGACACCGACGACGGCCCAGTCTGCTGGTGGGCACGTCGGGAGGTGACGCCATGATCTTCGCCCCGATCTACATGACCTACCTCATCTACAAGGGGCCGTGGCGATGAACGAACGTGAAATGCTGGAACTGGCTGCAAAAGCCGCTGGATACGATACATCTCACCCGATGAACGCCAAGCGCTTGAAGATGGAACCGCCTGTTGCCGCGCTTCTCGTTCGAAAGGATGGGGATGTCGTGACAACGGGTTGGGATCCTCTGACCGACGATGGCCATGCTCTTCGCTTAGCTGTTCAGCTCGGGATCTGCATCGTGTTTATGGAGGACTGCGATTCGGTTGGAGCCGAGCAGTCAGCACATGGAGTGATGATCATCGAGGCGATGGACAGTTACGGAACCCGCCGAGCAATCGTCCGGGCCGCAGCAGAAATCGGCAATCGGCAGTGAACCGCGTGTTCAGCGTCCGCACCGAGGAGCTGGCCGGCCCGGCGCTGGACTGGGCAATCAGCGCGATCGAGTCTGACCAGCAGCCCGTGGCTGGCCAGCTGGATCTATTCGCCCTGCCCAACGTCGAGCAGCTGATCACGAAGTACGGCGTCTGGGTCGATGTCGGTCACCGGCAACCGTGGCTGGCCGACGCGACAAACGACCCATTCAACCGCCAGATCGGCGAAACCTGAGCAATCGCCGTGTTCCGCGCCGTGGTCTTCGCCATCCGCGGCGCCACGGTGAAGGTCCCCGCCGAACTCATCCAGCAGTAACCCCTCCCCCTACTCAACAGCCTGCCGGTGTACGGCGGGCGAGGAATTCGTATGTCTGAGAAAAATATCAAAGCCATCATGGAACAGGCTCAAGTGTTCGCTAGCAGCTGGTCACTGATTGACGGCCCATTCGCCGCAGACGACCAGCTCGAGCGCGCTGAAGAAGAGAAAGCGGAACTGAAGAAACTCGTCACCGGCGCGCTGGAGGGGTCGCTGAATGCCCCGCAGGACGTGGGCGAAATGATCCAGTCGTTACTGGCTTGGCACAAGCGGCAGGCCGAGCAGGTGCAGATGATCATCGACAACGCGAAGGAAGGCGTGACGCTTCAGCTGGGCATCGACGATCCCGTCGAGATCGCTTTGACAAAAGACATGGCCAAGGGATTGCGGATCGGTCTCGTGCTGGCCCTCGAGCGCCTCGGCAAACTCCCGATCAGCGTCAGCCATGACGACGATGACGAATTCGATCAGGACGAAGACGAGTAGCCCAGCAACCACCTTCTGCTGCCCAGCGCGGCACCGCCCACCCGGGCAAGGAAGTGCGCCATGACCATCACGAAGATCATCAAGGGCCCGCACCACTTCGGCGGCTTCTGGTGGGTCATCGCTGACTGCAACGGCACCAAACAGCACATGTCCTTCCGCACCGAACAACAGGCTCGCGCCATCGCCCCAGGGCAGGACAGCGTGACCCTTCATTAAAACCTTCTGCCGCCGCCGGCGGCGTGGAGAATCCCATGGAAACCGAAATCCTCTCTGACGAGGAACTGGCCGAACTCACCGGCTACAAGGCCAGGGCCTACCAACGCCGCTGGCTGATTGATCGCCAGTGGGTGTTTGTCGAAAGCCGGGGCAAGCGCCCGCTGGTGGGCCGCATGTACGCCCGCATGAAGCTGGGCATGATCAGCCCTACCATTGCCGACCCGAACCCACCGCCGGCCGCGCCGGCATGGACGCCAGACTTTTCGCGAGTGAACTGATATGCGCCCCCGCAAGACCGAGCATCATCACCTGCCACCTCGGATGTACAAACGATCCCGAAAACGCAAGAACGGCACCACCTGGACAGCCTACTACTACCGTGACCTGCTCGGCAAAGACATACCGCTGGGCAAGGATCTCGACAAAGCCCGGTTGAAGTGGGCCGAGCTGGAAGCCAAGGAAAAGCCGCTCGACCTGCGCACCATGAAAGGCATCTTCGATCGGTACATCCGCGACGTGGTGCCGAAGAAGGCGCCCCGCACACAAAAGGACAACCTGGCAGAGATCAAGCAGTTGCGGCCGATGTTCGACAGCGCTCCGATTGACTCGATCACTCCGGCGACGATTGCCGGATATCGAGATGCACGATCGGCAAAGGTTCGGGCGAACCGCGAAATCGCTACCCTCTCCCATATTTTCAACATTGCCCGGGAGTGGGGCCTGACGACAAAGGAAAACCCCTGCCAGGGTGTGCGCAAGAATAAGGAAACGCCGAGGGATTATTACGCGAATGACGTGGTTTGGGAGGCGGTGTACAAGAAGGCAGCTCAAGAGCTGAAAGAAGCGATGGACCTGGCATATCTGACCGGCCAGCGGCCGGCAGACGTGCTGGTCATGAGGAAGGATGATGTTGAAGGCGGGTATCTGACCGTTCAGCAAAACAAGACTCAAAAGAAGCTTCGAATCCAGATCACGGCCGGCGGGGAATTAAACAGCCTGGGCAAGCTGATCGCGGCAATCACAGAGCGAAATGCCCAGCACCTTTCGAGTTACCTGATCATCAACCGGAGCGGTAAACGGATGACAGCCACAATGCTGAGAAAGCGCTGGGATGCTGCTCGAGAAAAGGCGAAAGCGGCAGCGCTTGAAGTCGGCGACGAGTTGTTTGCAGCCAAGATCGGCGGCTTTCAATTCCGAGATATTCGGCCAAAAGCTGCATCGGAAATCACCGACGTCGGCGAGGCGAGTCTGCTGCTGGGGCACACCAAAGGCGACATCACGGAGCGGGTTTACCGCCGTGTCGGCGCCATCGCCAAACCATCAAAATAGCCCGAATATCGGTTGGATCACTCGAAGCTGGCCCCTTTTGAGTGTGATCTGCATCTCTGATAAGTATTGGTAGCGTTTTCACAACTCTCAGGAATCCCCGTCCTTCCAAAAATGGACTAATAAAAAATAATAAAATTGGATCTACACCCCACCAAACATAGCCTTTAGAGTCAACAAAATAAGCACTTTCAAAAGCTTAGCTTGTCTATCTACTCAATCTGGAGGAGTTCTAATGTCTCGCGAAAATTGGTTCGAAGTATCTCCTGGTGCAGCAAAAGCCATGACCGGTTTGCATCATTACGTCACCACGGGTACGGACCTACCGCCTTCAATAATCCACCTGGTGTTTCTTCGGGTATCGCAGATCAACGGATGCGCTTATTGCATAGATTTGCATTCTCGCGATCTCATCAAAGAATACATGTCGGTGGATAAAGTCCTTATGGTGCCGGTCTGGCACGAAGCAGCATATCTATTTTCCGATCAGGAACGTGCTGCGCTGGCTTGGGCTGAAGAAGTGACTCGGGTTGGAGAAACCCACGTATCCGACGACGCATATGCGGCTGCCTCCGCCGTATTTACAGCTAAAGATCTAGTCGATTTGACCGCGACAATCGCCGCCATGAATGCATTCAACCGTATGGGTGTCACTTTCAGGCTGAAGCCAGCTGCCAAGGCTTAATCACTCTTCAGATAATCCCGATTGCCCGGTGAGGCAAGGCTGCTGGTTCACGCCGAAGGCGACATCACCGATCTGGCTTACCATCGGATCGGTGCCATAGCCAAACCATCGAAATAGCCCGAAAATTCGTTCCATAACTCGAAGCAGGCCCCTTGTAGAATGCGGTCTGTAGAGGTGCTGAAAAATGAAAGTAATGGGACGAAAAATCGCTACAAGCCGCAGCCTGATTGCGTCAATGTAACGGTCTTGAAAACCGTCGACTGTAACAGGTCCATGAGTTCGAATCCCATCGCCTCCGCCATCTTATGTACGACAAAGCCCTGATTATTCAGGGCTTTGTCGTTTCTGGCATCCGGGAATTTTACTCCTCTCCCTCAGGATGGTTTGCGCATCTTTTCGGTCATTTCCGCCCCCCTGCTCTTCCGACACGGCTGCGCGCGCCCCCAAAAAAATTTAGTTCCTCCACCTCGCAACTGAGGGAGGCAGCTGTCTTCAACATGCGGTTTTCAGTCAAAAGCCGACAGTCCCAAAATCAAGCGTTCTGACGTCCGAAACCTGACGATTGTGTTTGGAATGTAGAAAAGTCTTTCCCTGATTCGCTCCTGTTTCCACAAACCCCTCGAGCCTAAAGTTCGTCCTGCCAGCAAGATCACACTTACTTCAGGGAATCTCATCATGAAAACTGCAATGATCATCGTCGCACTCTTGGGCTTCAGCTCTGTGGTAGCGGCACAGGACGGTAATGCCAAGAATCAACAGGTCGAGCAATATGGCTACGGCACCCACCTTGATGTCGCCAAGGTCATCTCTGAAGACCCGGTGCCGGATATTTGTGCAGTCGTACCGACACACATGACCTACCAGGATTCGCAAGGCAAACAACACGTACTGGCCTATAAGGTCATGGGCCGGTGCAGCCAGGGCTAAGTAACCTGTTCGCCGATCATTGCGCCTCGGGAAGTTGCTTCATCGAGGCGCAAATACCTTTCTGCCCCGCAGCGTTTCAACCGATAAGTGCTTTGGCCGTGGCTGCCAGCTGACTGCCAACCTGATCTTTCAACGTTTCGATGAAACGCGTGATTTTTGCATCGACGAACTGTCGCGAGGTATAGACGGCATACACGTTACGCTCGTAGGTATGGTAGTCAGGCAAAACCCGCACCAGCTTGCCGGAGCGCAGATCGTCGATGGCCGTGAAACCGGCCAGCAAGCCAATCCCGGCACCCTCTCGAATGGCAAGCGCCATCGCATCCATATCGTTGACGCTGAAACTCGGCCCTGTCGGGATAAATGTCGCGTCCCCCGCCTTGCTTTTGAGCTGCCACTCATCCCGCGCATAGTCCACCGTACCCAGCAGCAAACACTGGTGATCACGCAGATCTTCAGGCGTCTCAAGAGGCGCATGCCGGGCCAAGTAGTCTGGCGACGCCACCAGAACACAATGGCTGACACCGATCTTTTGGCTGACGTATGCGGAATCGGGTAGCGCTCGGGCGATCAGAATCGAGACATCCAATTGGTCTTCCAGCAGGTTAGGCATGCGTTGCGAAAGCAGTAAATCCACGGACACATCCGGGAATTGCTGGCGGTAATCCAGCACGGCCCGCGTGACCAGATGCCGAGCCAACCCGGGGACGCAATGCACCCGCAGTGTTCCCCGAGGCTCCAGCGCCGCATTGCTGGCTTCGGCTTCGGCACTTTCCAGATCAGCCAGAATTTTCGTGCAGCGCTCATAGAACCGTCGCCCCGCATCGGTGACCGACAGGCGCCGCGTCGAGCGCTGCAACAGACGTGCGTCGAGCACGTTTTCAAGCGCAGATACAGCACGCGATACGTTACCGACCGTGGAGTCCAGATGATTGGCCACGGCCGTGAAACTGCCCATCTCGACAACCTTTATGTACACCGACATGTTCGAAAGCTTATCCATCGCGACCTTCCTGTGGATCTGGCGCACACCCGTGATAACCGCTTTTTTCAGGATGCTACACGGTCGGCCCGCAGCCCGATATTACCTCTGCAGACAACAATGATTCCCTTTGGCCCGACTAAATCAACGGGCCCTCCTTCCATAGACTTGGTTGCACAAGCTTCCTGATCAGGCTTTGCAGTACAGCCCATCAGGCACCGAGCTTCATACGAATCTCACAACCAACTGAAGGCCACATCATGAAGACTTCCTACGATCCGCTTTATCTTTTCATCGGTGGTGAATGGCTCAACGCCGAAGGGCGCGAGACTGCCGCCGTTGTTAACCCGGCAACCGGCCGGGAAATCGGACGCGTCCCACTCTCCACCGCAGACGACCTTGATCATGCTCTGGCAGTGACTCGCCTGAGCTTCGAGCAATGGCGCCAAACCGTGCCCGACAAACGCGCAAAAATTCTCAAACGTGCCGCCGACCTGATCCTCGAACGTGCACCGCAGATTGCTGCGCAGATGACCCTGGAGGAAGGCAAACCGCTGGGTGAAAGCCTGGATGAAGTGACCCGCGCGGCGGAGTATTTCGAATGGTTCGCCGAAAGTGCCCGGCGCATCGACGGCCGTGTGGTCCCGGCCAATCGACCAGGCGTGCTGCAACTGGTCAAACGCCAAGCCATCGGCCCGGTGGCCGCATTCACGCCGTGGAACTTCCCGGCCATCACCCCGGCACGCAAACTCGCGGCAGCGCTGGCTGCGGGTTGCAGCGTCATTCTCAAGCCAGGTGAAGAAAGCCCCTCCACAGCGCTGGCCCTAGCGCGTGCACTCGACGATGCAGGATTGCCCAAGGGTGTGCTGCAAGTGGTCTTTGGCGTACCGGATCAAGTGTCCAGCCATCTGATCGCCTCGCCGATCATCCGCAAAGTGACGTTCACCGGTTCGGTGCCCATCGGGCGCCTGCTCTCTGCACGAGCGGCTGAAGGCGTGAAGCCCATCACCCTCGAACTGGGTGGGCACGGACCGGTTCTGGTATTCGAAGATGCCGACATTGAAAAAGCCGCCATTGAAGGTGTCGCCAATCGGTTTCGCGGGACCGGGCAAGTGTGCATTTCATCCACTCGGTTTCTGATCCAGCGTGGTGCCTATCAAGCCTTCGTTGATCACTTTGTCGCTGCGACCCAGGCCCTGCGGATCGGCGACGGCTTGCATCCTGACACCCAGGTCGGACCGTTGGCCAACCCAAGGCAATTGGCAAAGATGGAAGAACTGGTCGCCGACGCCGTCGAAAAAGGTGCACGGGTATTGGTCGGTGGTGAAGCCTTGTCAGGCGAAGGCTACTTCTTCCAACCCACGGTTCTGGCGGATGTGCCGATGGATGCCCGCGTGATGCACGAAGAGCCTTTCGGCCCCATCGCCGTACTGATGCCGTTCGATGAACTGGCTGATGGTTTGAAAGAAGCCAACCGCCTGCCCTACGGCCTCTCTGCCTACGCGTTCACCTCCAGCGCTCGCACTGCCATTGACGTCGCGGACGGATTGGAGGCCGGGATGATCGGGATCAACCAATACCGCATCGTCGCTACCGAGCTCCCCTTCGGCGGGATGAAAGAAAGCGGTCACGGCTCCGAAGGTGGCATTGAAGGTATCGAGCACTATCTCACCCACAAATTCATCAGCCAGGTTTAAGGAGCTCGCCCATGTCCAGGATCAACTTCAACAGTCCTCGCGAAGCCGCGCGCGCGTTCACGCCAAAGCTGGCGCAATTCGTGGACTCGACACTTTATCCGCAAATCTGGAGCGATCCGGCGCTGTCCCCGCGCGACCGTAGCCTGATCACCGTGGCGGCATTGATTGCCGCTGGTCACTCGGAAGAGTTGCCTGCCCACTTACGCCGCGCGGCTGGCAACGGTGTAACCCAGGACGAAATGGCGGCAGCGATCACGCACCTGGCTTTCTATGTGGGCTTCCCTGGCGCCATCACTGCTTCTGCTATTGCCAACGCCACGTTCAGCGAAACGGAGAACAACTGAATGAAAGCCATCAACATCAGAGAATTCGGTGCGCCAGACGTCCTTGAACTCGTCGAAGTCGCCAATCCTGAAGTGCGGCCTGACGACCTGCTGGTACGTGTCTATGCCGCCGGGGTGAATCGTGCGGACCTGACTCACCGGACCGGTGGGTACGGCCGTCCGAATTTCGGCGACTCAATGATCATCGGTCTGGAAATCGCCGGCGAAGTGATCGGGAAAGGTAGCGCGGTGACGGGGTTCGAAGCAGGAGATCGAATCATGGGCGTGGTCGGAGGCGGTGCCTACGCCGAACTGGCACGCATCGATTACCGCATGGCCATGCACATCCCGGCGCAGCTTGACTATGTACACGCAGCGGCCATTCCCGAGGTCTTCGTCACGGCCCATGAAGCGATGATGCATCTGGCTCGGCTCAAGGCCGGCGATTCAGTGTTGATTCATGCGGCCGCCGGCGGCGTCGGGTCTGCCGCGGTGCAGCTGGCTTACGCCACGGGTGCCACGGTGTATGCGACGACCGACGGCAGCAAGTTGGCGCGTGTCGAGCATTTGGGCGCTGACGTGGCGATCGACTACAAGACGCAGGATTTCGCTGACGTAATCGCCGCCAAAACCCAGGGGCGCGGCGTCGATGTCATCATCGACTTTATCGGGGCGCCCTACTTCGCACGCAACATCGCGTCCCTTGCAAAGGGCGGTCGCCTGGTTCAGGTGGGCATCCTCGGCGCAGGCGGCAACGTGACCGTAGCGCTGGAGGACATTCTTTACCGCCATTTGCAAATCATCGGCACGGTGATGAAGTCGCGTACGCAGCCGGAGAAGCACGACATGATCAAGCGCTTCCGCGAGCACTGGCTTGATCGCTTTGAGGGGGCCGCAAGTCTTGAGCCTGTCGTCGATAGCACCTTTGCGTTATCACGGGCTGCCGATGCTCACCGCCGAATGGAGTCTTCCGAGAACGTCGGGAAAATCATTTTGACGATGCAGCCTGAAGACTTGCTTTGAGTCTGGCCAAAACGGGATGAAGACGCCTCCCGGAGAAATCGGCAAGACTATCTTGCTAACATCGCGCGCTCCAGCCCAATTGCACGAAGTAAACGCAGGTATTTACATGTTCGACAGAAGCGATTTCGATCAACTATCGAGTGACCAGCAGATTTGTAGTGCTGCACGAAGTGAATGTCGCGGTCTCTACTACGTCACCTATCCAAACGACGCCTTTCGATATTCTGAGTCGCAGGAGACCATCAGAATAACTCGCGCACCCAAACGACATGGTGAAGACGGACTGAAATTCTGGCTCCAGGCGGAGTACCTGGATTGGCGACCTGAAAGTGACAGCCGTTTCCCGCAACACGTATCCGACGCCAAGTTTGAGAAAATCCCGGAAGCTGTTTTCAATCAGATGATTGTGGATCGGACGATTGATTTGATTGCTCCGCTCAAGCAACCGCTGCATGAGCCGACAGGTTTTGTCGGAGCGTTGCTGATGTACTCAATGAAGACGGATTTCATCGTTTCACTGTTCGCGGAGTATGAAGACGAGTACATCCATTTCCACTGGTACACGATTTCATAAGCTCTGGCACCAAGGGCTGACGCGGACGTTTCCGGGGTTTGGAAATGACGAGCCAATAGCGCCAGGCTGTTCACGTGCGCGGACAAAGAGGCCCGCCAGAACGGGCCTCGATTTCCTGCATTTATCGCTACACCGGTTTGACTGTTGCAGTCGGCGCCCTGGCGTCGGGACGGATCTTGAACCAGATCGAGTACATCGCGGGCAGGAACACCAGCGTCATGACGGTGCCGACGAGCGTACCGCCAATCAGGGTATAGGCCAGCGTCCCCCAGAACACCGAGTGTGTCAGGGGAATGAACGCCAGGATCGCCGCCAGGGCCGTCAACAGCACCGGTCGCGCACGTTGCACCGTGGCTTCGACGACAGCGTGAAACGGATCCAGCCCTTCTTGCGCGTTGTGATGAATCTGACCGATCAGAATCAGCGTATTGCGCATCAGGATCCCCGACAGTGCAATCAACCCGACCAACGCATTGATGCCAAACGGCTGATTGAAGATCAGCAGTGTCGGCACCACGCCAATCAAGCCCAACGGCGAGGTCAGGAACACCATGATCATCGCCGAGATCGAACGAACCTGCACAATGATGATGACCAGGGTCATGGCGATCATGATCGGCAACAACGGCAGGATCGCCTTGCCGGCCTTGCCGGACTCTTCGATCGCACCCGCCTGCTCGATCCGGTAACCGGAAGGCAGTTTCTCGATGATCGGCTGCAATTGCTTCAGCAGCGCACTGGAAACGTCCGGTGGCTGCAAGTCTTCGGCAATGTCGCCGCGCACGGTGATGGTCGGGGTGCGATCACGCCGGCGCAGGATCGGATCCTCCATGCGCACATCGACCTCGCCTATCTGCGACAACGGGACCCGCTGCCCCGACGCACCGACCAGGGTGAAGCCTTCGATTTGCTGTGGATCGAGGCGGATATCGCCCGCTGCCCGCCCCATGACCTGCACTGAACGAATATCCTCACGCACCGCCGTGATTGGTACTCCGCTGAGCAGGAACTGCAACTGCTGTGCAACCGCAGTCGATGTCAGCCCCACTGCCTGCAGACGGTCCTGATCCAAATTGAAATGCAACGACGGCGTCAGCGGCCCCCAATCAGTGTTCACGGTTCTCATCATCGGGCTGTCCTGCATCACGCCCCGCACCTGCTCGGCGATGACGCGCAACTTGGCCGGATCAGGCCCCATCACCCGGTAGGCCACCGGAAACGGCGAGTAAGGACCAAACACGATTTGCGTTGCCCTGAGACGCGCCTCCGGGGCGAGCCCTTGAGCGACCGCGTCACGAAAACGCAACTTGAGGGTTTCCCGCGCTTCCTGACTGTCGGTCAGCACCACGATCTTGGCGAACGATGGATCGGGCAGTTCCGGCGCCATCGCCAGAAAGAAACGCGGCGCACCCTGGCCGATATAGGCCGTGACGATTTTCGCCTCATCCTGCTGGCGCAGCCAGGCTTCGACCTTGGCGGCCGTGGCGCTGGTCTGCTCGATGGAGGTGCCGTAGGGCATTTGCACCTCGATCATGACTTCGGGACGGTCAGAGGTCGGGAAGAACTGTTTCTTCACCAGGCCCATGCCCGCCGCCGCCACGAAGAACAGCGTAATAACCATGCCCGCGACCAGCCATTTGCGCGCAATGACCCGGGTCAGAATCCGACGGAAGCGGTTGTATCGCGGCGTGTTGTAGATCGCCGCATGTCCACCCTCGACTGCCTTGATGTCCGGCAACAGTTTCACTCCCAGATAAGGAGTAAACGCCACCGCCACGACCCACGAAGCGATGAGAGCGATGCCCACAATCCAGAACATGTTGCTGGTGTATTCGCCGGCCGTGGACTGAGCGAAACCGTTGGGCAAAAAACCGATCGCCGTCACCAGGGTTCCGGACAACATCGGCGCCGCCGTGTGGCTCCACGCATAGGCAGACGCCTTGATGCGATCGTAGCCCTCCTCCATTTTCACCACCATCATTTCAATGGCAATGATCGCGTCATCGACCAACAGCCCGAGCGCCAGAATCAACGACCCCAGGGTAATACGGTCAAAGTTTTTGCCGGTGGCCGCCATCACCACAAACACGATCGCCAGGGTCAACGGCACCGCAGCGGCGACCACCACGCCGACACGCCAGCCCATGCTCAGAAAGCAGACGAGCATGACCACCAGCAGCGCGACAAAGAACTTGACCATGAACTCGCCAACGGCGGAGTCGATATTCACCGCCTGGTCGGTGACTTTGGAGAGGCTCATGCCCAAGGGCATTTCCTCATTGATCCTGATGGTCTCGGCATCCAGCGCCTTGCCCAGATCAAGACCGTTCCAGCCCTCACGCATCACCACACCGAGCAACAGCGCCTCTTCGCCGTTATTGCGCACCAGGAAGGTGGCCGGGTCTTCGTAACTGCGTTCGACCGTCGCCACATCAGACAACTTGAGTGTCCGCCCCTGCACGATCACAGGGGTGTCGCGGATTTTTTGCAGCTTGTCGAACGCACCGTCGAGACGCAGAAAAACCTGCGGCCCGCTGGTGTCGATTGATCCGGCCGGGGTCAGTGCGTTCTGACTGTTCAGCGCGGCGAAGATGTCCTGCGGTGACAAGCCCAGGGTCGCCAACCGGTCATGCGAAAAGGAAACAAATATCCGTTCGGCTTGTTCGCCGATGATGTTGACCTTCTTCACCCCCGGCACATGCAACAGGCGCTGGCGCATGGACTCCGCATCGCGGACCAGCAGACGCTGCGGCTCGCCCTTGGCTTTCAGGGCAAACAGCGCAAAGGTCACGTCCGAATACTCGTCGTTGACCATCGGCCCAATGACGCCCGCCGGCAACTTGATCGCTTCATCGTCGAGTTTTTTACGCGCCTGATAGAACTCTTCCTGCACTTGCGAGGGCGGCGTGCTATCGAGCAACGAGACCATCGTGAAAGCGAGCCCTGGTCGCGTATAGGTTTCCGAGCGGTCGTACCATTTGAGTTCTTGCAGGCGTTTTTCCAGTGGCTCCGCGACCTGATCCTGCATCTCCTGTGCGGTCGCCCCCGGCCACGCCGTGATGACGGTCAACTGCTTGACCGTAAACGGAGGATCTTCGGCACGCCCCAGCTGGAAGAACGCCAGGGTGCCGGCAACGGCGATCAGGAAAATCAGAAAGACCGTGATCGAACGCTCGCGAACGGCGATGGCAGAAAGGTTGAATCGGCCCTCGCTCATGGACGACTCCCGGCAACGGTCGCCGCATCAGGCACGGGCATTCTTACTGCTTCACCTTCGCGCAACAGGTGAGCGCCCAGCGCCACAATCTGTTCGCCAACCCGGAGATCGCCAGCGACTCGTGCCGAATCGTCGCTCAACCCCAGCACCCGAACCGCTCGCCAGGTCACGGTTGGCGGGGTGCCGGCGATGATCCACACGCCAGGACCCTGACCCGCGTCGTAAAGCGCGGCAACAGGCACTTGCAACGATGCGGCAGGTGTCGAACCCTCGGCGATTCTGAGGGTGACTGTCGAACCTATCGGCGCATTGGCCAGCGCGCCTTCCAGTACATAGCGCGCCTCGAACGTACGCGTCGTGCGGTCCGCCGAATCCGAAAGCAACCTCAGTTTCGCGGTCACAGCACCCGAGGCATCGCCATAGAGCGTGGCTTGCGCGGTGGATCCTGCTGCGGGGCGCAACGTCTCGGGCAAGTGCACGATGGCCTCGCGCTGCCCTGCCCGCGCCAGTCGAACCACCGGTTGTCCAGGGCTGACGACTTGTCCGGGTTCGGCGAGAGTTTCCACCACAACGCCGTCGGCATCGGCAACCAGCACCGCATAACCGGAAGCGTTGCGAGCTACGTCCGCTTGCGCTTCAGCGGCGCTGAGTTGGGCCTTGGCCGTGTCTGCGGCGGCTTTGATCTGATCGTAGGCCGATGCGGAAATGGCGCCGGCGCTGACCAGAGTGCGATAGCGGGCTTCGTCATCGGCTGTCTGCCTGGCGCGGGCCCGTGCGGCGATGACCGACTCCTGCTGCGCGCGTGCCTGCAGCCCCAAGTCGATGGGGTCGAGCCGCATCAGCGGCTGACCGCGTTTGACGCTCTGCCCCGTGTCAACCAGACGCTCGAGCACCTTGCCCGAAACGCGGAACCCCAGGTCGCCCTGAATGCGCGCCGTCACCACCCCCGTGAAGGTGCGGGAACCGTCAACCGCAGCCTGAACGGCGGTAAACCTGACCAAAGGCGCCTGTGTGCGCGGGTCTGCAACGGATGAGGAATCACCGCACGCCGCCAGGGCGAGTGGCAACAGGCATGCGGCAATAGGGGAAATTCGAAGCCGGCGCATAGGTTCACTTACTGAAATAGGATGACCATCATATTCTCATCCTTATGACCAATATCGTCAACAGTCACTTTCCATGAGGTATTCGACGCTCCATTTTTATCATTAATGCCGTGATTTCCTTTTTAAGCCTTAATTGACACGTTGTGACCATTACGTAATATGGTCACGAAAATCTCGTTAAGGAACGCCGATGCCTCCCCTGCGCCCGATTGCTCTTTTGGTTACCGCCAGCCTCATGGCAGGTTGTGCGGTGGGTCCGGATTACCATCGTCCAGGCGCCCCGCTTTCAGATCATTACCTGGGGCAGTCTGCTGTCGAACCGCGATCCGGATCGACACCGGACAGCCTTGCCGCCTGGTGGGAAAGCTTCAATGATCCGCTGCTGACCGACCTCATCGACCAGGCCTTGCAGCAGAATCTGGATCTGGCACAGGCTTCGGCGCGCGTCACCCAGGCCAAGGCCGGCCTGGGCGCCGCAAATGCAGCACTGCTGCCCTCGGCGAACATCAGCGCACAGGCGGCACGCGCTTATCAGTCCGTCGAGACGCCACTGGGCCAGGTGTTGAATTCAACACCCGGCTATGACCGTTACGGCAATGCCTACGAGGCCAATCTCGAGGCGGGCTGGGAAGTCGATGTCTTTGGCGGACTGCGCCGCGAGCGTGAGGCGGCACTGGCTGAGTATCAGGCCTCAGCAGCGGGTGTCACGGCGACGAGGTTGGCGATCGCTGCGCAAACGGCCGATATCTACATCACTCTGCGCGGATTACAGGCGCGGCTGGACATCGCCAACCGGCAAGTCGATACCCGGCGCGCGTTGCTGGAAAAGGTCCGGCTGCTTTACGGCAAGGGTCTGGCCGCGGAGTATCAGGTGCGCCAGGCCGAGGGTGAGTTGTCGCAAGTCGAGGCGACCGTTCCGGTGCTGCAAAGCGGTCTGGAGGCAGCCATGAATGCGATGGACGTGCTGCTCGGCACGCCTCCCGGCACTCACCGCACGCAACTGGCACGTGAGGGCGAGATTCCCGATGTGCCGTCGCTGACTGCGCTGGGCACACCGGCAGATCTGCTGCGGCGCAGACCGGATCTGATCGTCGCCGAACGCCGTCTTGCGGCCTCCAACGCGCGTATCGGTGAAGCGATTGCCGAGTACTACCCGAAATTTTCCCTCAGCGCCTTGCTCGGCAGCGCGACAGCCGTATCCGGCGGCAATCTTTTCACCGGCGGCGCAAGCCAGTCTGCCGGTGTCTTGGGTTTGCGCTGGCGGCTATTCGACTTCGGACGCATCAACGCCCGGATCGATCAGGCCAAAGGCCAGGAATCTGAAGCATTGGCCGCCTATCGCCAGTCGGTACTGCGCGCCACCGAAGATGTAGAGAACGCGCTGTCCTCACTGGTGAATCGGCAAACTCAGACCACCACCCTTACGGGCGGCGAAGCGGCGCTGACTCAAGCTCGCCAGTCCTCGTTCACCGCCTATGAAAAAGGCACAGCCAGCCTGATCGATGTCCTGCACGCCGACGAAACATTGCTGCAGGCCTCCGACGCCAGAGCGCAGGCGCGGACGGAATCGGCCCGTGCGGCGGTGGCGGTATTCAAGTCGCTGGGCGGGGGCTGGCAACCCACTGAATCACAACCTGTAGCGGCACGCTGAGCAGCACCACCAGATCGCTTTCAGGTCAGGGCATCAGGCTACGCAGAATGAGGTTGGAGGTCAGCGTGGGCGCTACCTCGATAAAATCGAGATTGTGCTGCAGCAACAACGGGTTGACGAAGGGACGCAGGGCCAGATGAATCGCCTCGACGGTCTCATCCAGCGGAGTCTTGCGCTCGAACTCTCCGAGCTCTCGCCCTTCACGCACGATGTCGAAGATAAAGCGCTTGATCTGCTCCTCATACACCTGAGCACTTGGCCAACGCTCCGCTGCGGAGAATGCCGCGATGTCGTAAAGCTTGCGATCATTGAAGAACAGGTCCACACCCGTGGCAATCACGGTCTTCACCAGCCGGCGGAAACGCTCGGTCGGCGAAATCCCCTCTGCGTTAACAGCCTGTTCGACCGCTGCAACCATTTGCCCCAGACAATTTGAGCAGATCGCTTCGCCGATCGCCTGCTTGGAATCAAAGAATTTATAGATGTACGCCTTGGAAAAACCGATGGCCCTGGCCAGATCGGAAACCGTGGTTTTGCCATAGCCGTATTGGCTGAAGTGTTCATTGGCTGCCGCGACAATCTGATCACGAATGTCGTGATCGACTGGGCCACGTGGGCAGGGCGAAGATATCGATGGCTGATTCATGGGCGTAGCTTACTCAGCCTGTCGAGGTCTTACAAATCGTGACCAATAGAGTACATGTTCACGAAAAACGGCTGTCTGAAACGGGCTGACGTTCAAGCCGTCGAACAGGGCGGATCGGCCCTTTTACGGCGTTTCCACTTCATCGACCGGCAACACCGGCAATGAAGCAAACATTTCGGCGCGGCATACCTCAAGGATTTCATCCGCCAAGGCGGAATCATCCGGACAGGCGCGTGACAAGACAATTGCGCCGACCGCACGCGACAGCAAGTCGATCATTTTCTTCCTCCCCTCGCCCTCCGCGGCATCCGGCCCTGTCGGATATTTTTCCCCCAGAGTTTGCAGGGTGCGCTCAATACCTTCGGCAAACGTTGCTTTCACATCGTCCGATTGACGCGCCGCGTCGCCACACAGTGCGGCCATCGTGCAACCGCTGCCGCGTCCGTCGCGATGTTCTCTGTTCACATAAACGTTGATGAAACCGGGGACATCGAGCGCCTGGGCACCGGTCAACGATTTGCCGAGACTGCAGGCCGAAGCTTCGGCCATCAGGTCGGCCTTCGACCCGAAATGCTTGTAGAAGCCTCCATGGGTGAAACCGGCAGCCGCCATGAGATCCGCCACACCGACGCCGTCAAAGCCACGCTCACGGAACAGCTCTGAGGCCGTCTCAACGATGTGTTCTCGATTGGCCTGCGCCTGGGCCTTGGTCACTCTCACGTGCAATACCTCGTGTTTAGCGGGAATTCCTGCCTCCGATGATACATAGATGTCGCCCATAATCAAAACCGTTGACAGTTTAGATTTCGATCATCATCCTAATTTCACACCCCACCGATCTCCATCAACGGGCACGGAAGATTCATCAGATGACCAAACAGACTCTGTTCACCCCTTACACCCTGGGCAGTCTCACGCTGTCGAACCGCGTTGTTCTCGCGCCGCTGACACGCAACCGCGCAGGCCAGGGCTTTGTCCCCAGCGAATTTGCGGCTGTCTATTACAGCCAGCGCGCCAGCGCCGGTTTGCTGATCAGCGAAGCGACGCAGATTTCCCGACAGGGTCAGGGTTATCAGGACACCCCCGGGATCTACACGCAGGCGCAGATAGACGGTTGGCGCACAGTCACCGATGCCGTCCACGCCAAGGGCGGAAAAATCTTCCTGCAGCTGTGGCATGTCGGCCGCGTGTCGCACGTTGACTTGCAAGAAAACGGCGCAGCACCGGTGGCTCCTTCTGCGCTGCGTGCCGCGACCAAAGTGTTCGTCAACAACCGCTTTGAAGACGTTTCCGAACCCCGCGCGCTGGAACTCAGCGAGCTGCCGGGGATCGTCTCCGATTTCCGCCAGGCCGCGGCCAACGCGGTCGCTTCCGGGTTCGACGGCGTGGAGATTCACGGTGCAAACGGCTATTTGCTGGATCAGTTTCTCAAGGACAACGCCAATCTGCGCACCGACGCTTACGGCGGTTCGATTGAAAATCGTGCGCGTCTGTTGCTCGAAGTGACGGCGGCGGTCGTCAATGAGATCGGCGCGGATCGCACCGGTGTGCGTCTGTCTCCAGTGTCGCCGGCCAACGGCGTATCCAGCAGCGATCCGCAGGTGCAATTCAATTACGTCGTCGAGCAACTCGACGCCCTCGGTGTGGTTTATCTGCACGTGGTCGAAGGCGCGACCGGCGGCCCGCGCGACGTGGCGCCTTTCGATTTTGGCGCCCTGCGCCAGCGCTTCAAAAACACCTATATCGCCAACAACGGCTATGACCTGGACCTGGCGAACGCGCGGCTCGCCGAAGACCAGGCCGACCTGATCGCCTTCGGTCGACCGTTCATTGGCAACCCGGATCTGGTGGAGCGCCTCAAGCAGGGCGCGCCGCTGTCCGCGTTCAATCCCGCCACCCTCTACGGCGGCGGCGCGGCGGGCTACATCGACTATCCGACTCTCGCTGAATCGAGCGTCAGCGCAAGCTGAGCGCGTTCCGTTTCTCACCTTCTGAAAGAGAGATACCCCATGAGCACTCGCCCTACTGTTCTCATCACCGGCGCCTCCACCGGCATTGGCGCCGTCTATGCCGACCGCTTCGCCAAACGTGGTCACGATCTGGTACTGGTCGCCCGCGATCAGGCTCGCCTGGACACACTGGCAGCGCGCTTGCGCAGCGAGCACGACGTCGCCGTCGATGTCATCCCGGCAGACCTGACCCAACTCGGCGATCTGACCACTGTTGAAAGCCGCCTGCGCGACGACGCCCGTATCGGCATTCTCGTCAATAACGCCGGCGCTGCGCTGTCCGGCCACTTCGTCGACCAAAGCACCGACAGCGTTGCGCAACTGGTTGCCCTGAACACCACGGCGCTGGTGCGGCTCGCCAGCGCCATCGCCCCACGCCTGGCCAAGGCCGGCGACGGCGCAATCATCAACATCGGTTCGGTGGTAGGCCTGGCGCCGGAGTTCGGCATGAGCGTCTACGGTGCGACCAAGGCCTTCGTGCTATTCCTGTCCCAGGGACTGAGCCTGGAACTGTCGCCGCAAGGTGTCTATGTGCAAGCCGTGCTGCCCGCCGCCACCCGCACGGAAATCTGGGATCGCTCCGGCGTCGACATCAACACCCTGAGCGAAATCATGGAAGTGGGTGATCTGGTGGATGCCGCACTGGTCGGTTTTGATCGTCGCGAACCTGTGACCATCCCGCCGCTGCACGAAGCCGAGCGCTGGGATGACCTGCAGGGCGCACGCCAGGGCCTGCTGGGGCAAATCCGCCAGTCTGCGGTCGCCCAGCGCTACCAGACGCCACAGTGATTTTTTGCTAGCGAGCATTCGCGGCAGATTCGATGCAGGCACATGGCATTGCATCGAATCCTGCCCGCTGGCCGGAGTGACAATGAGTTCATTACAGACAAATTCCCGCTCGGGTTCGCCGACGTTATTCATCGACGCAGCGAACCAGTCGATCACGGTCAACGGCATTCCCTTCGCCTACCGCGACACCGGGCCCACAACCGGCGTGCCCCTCGTGCTGTTCAATCATTGGGGCGCGGTGCTGGACAACTTCGACCCCGCGATCATCGATGGCCTGGCGCAAACCAGACGCGTCATCACCACCGACTATCGCGGTATCGGCAACTCGGGTGGTACCGCGCCACTGACGGTGGGTGAAATGGCCGACGATGCCATCCAGCTGATCAGGGCGCTGGGGCTGAAAACCGTGGATGTGCTCGGATTTTCCCTCGGAGGTTTCGTCGCTCAGGACATTGCCCTCAAGGCGCCTGACTTGGTACGCCGGTTGATTCTGACCGGTACTGGACCGGCGGGCGGCACCGGCATCGACAAGGTCGGCACAGTGTCATGGCCATTGATCCTCAAAGGCTTGCTGACCCTGCGCGATCCCAAGTTCTACCTTTTCTTCACCTCGTCGGCCAATGGGCGACAGTCTGCCTCGCAGTATTTAGGGCGCCTCAAGGCACGCAAGAACAATCGCGACAAGGGCCCGACGCCCCGCGCCTTCCTGCGGCAATTGAAAGCCATCACGGCGTGGGGCAGACAACCGCGGCAAGCGCTCGAACGCTTGCGCACACCGACGCTGGTCGTCAACGGCGACAACGACATCATGGTGCCCAGCGTTAACTCGTTTGAACTGGCCAGGCTTATCCCCGACGCACAGTTGGTGATTTATGAGGATGCCGGGCACGGCGGGATTTTCCAGCATCACGCCGACTTTGTGACCAAGGCGCAGGCGTTTCTCGATGCTTGATCACGTCACGCAGCAACACCGCAACCCACCGACTACCCTCCGTACAACCAGCAAGAGCCGCACCACGATGAAAGCATTTCTGATTGATGGCTATGGCAAGAACCCCGGACGCATTGGCGAAGCGCCCGCCCCCGCAGTCGGTGCCCACGACGTCTTGATCGAGGTCCATGCGAGCAGCGTCAACGTGCTGGATTCGAAGATCAGCAAAGGCGAGTTCAAACTGATCCTGCCCTACGCCTTTCCGTTGATCCTGGGCAATGACCTGGCGGGAGTCGTGATTGAAGTCGGTTCGAAGGTGACACGCTTCAAACCGGGAGACGCGGTATATGCTCGCCCGCCCGAAGCGCGGATCGGGACGTTCGCCCAATTGATCGCCGTGAACGAAAACGCCGTGGCCCTGAAACCTGCCAATACCGACATGGTACAAGCCGCGTCCTTGCCCCTTGTTGCACTGACTGCCTGGCAAGTACTGGTTGAAACCGCCCGGCTGCAAAAGGGCCAGAAAGTGCTGATTCACGCAGGCTCAGGCGGCGTCGGCACCATTGCCATTCAGCTTGCCAAACACCTCGGTGCGTTTGTCGCCACAACCACCAGCACCGCCAATGTCGAATGGGTCAAGGCGCTGGGGGCCGATCTGGTGATCGACTACACACAGCAGGACTTCGAAAAAGTGCTGCAAGACTACGACGTGGTGCTGAACAGCCTCGGCGCCGACGTGCTGGAGAAGTCACTCAAGGTCCTGAAACCCGGTGGCCAGCTCATTTCCATCTCGGGCCCACCCACTGTGCAGTTCGCGCGGGAGCAAGGGTTAGCCTGGCCATTGCAGCAAGTCATGCGCCTGCTGAGCCTTGGCATTCGTCGCAAAGCGCGCAAGCAGGACGTCAGCTATGCGTTTGTGTTCATGCGGGCCAATGGCGCTCAACTGCAACGCATCACTGCGCTCGTTGAGGACGGAATCATCAAACCAGTGGTTGATCGTTCATTCCCCTTTGAATCAACGGCTGAAGCATTGAAGTACGTTGAGCAGGGACGCGCCAAGGGCAAGGTCGTTGTTGCGCTCAAATGACCACGCCGCCTGTTCCTGAATTGAACGTAGACACTGCACAGCCTTTACTGCTGGAGCGGCCCTCAGCCGAAGTGATTTCGCCAGAGGAGCAGCAAGTGCTTCAACCGGATGATGTGCAGGTTCAAGCGCCCGTTATCGTTTGGCGCAGTTTGATGCTTGAGCCATAAGGAAGGTTGCAGGTGATCTCGTCAGGCTGTCGCGCTCGACTCGACAAGATGAATTTGCGTGGCATTGCGTCCGGCCAGCCAGGCCAGCACGGAAGCGGCGACCAAGACAGCGGCGCTAAGCTCGAAGGTGGCTTTGTAGCCGCTCAAATCAAAGGCCAGACCGCCAATGATTGCGCCGCCGGCAATTGCCAGTTGGACGATGGCTACCAGCAAGCCGCCTCCCGCCTCAGCATCATCCGGGAGCGTTTGCGCCAGCCATGTCCACCAGCCGACCGGCGCGGCCGTGGCGACCAGCCCCCAGAGTCCGAGCAGCACGGCGGTCAGCAGCGGTGATTTGCCGAAGCTGACCAACGCCAGCGCGATCACCGCCATGATCAGCGGAATAGCTGTCAACGTGCGGTAGAGGCCGCGCCCCATAAACCGTTCGATCAGAAAGGTGCCGATAAACCCGGCCAGTCCCAGCCCTAGCAGCATGAAGGACAAGGTTGAGACACCGACGCCCGTCACGCCTTCAAGAAATGGTCGCAGGTAGGTGAACAGCATGAACTGGCCCATGAAAAAGACGCTGACGGCGACCATGCCCAAGGCCACTGGCAATTGCTTCATCAGCCGCAGAACGTTGCCGCTACCGACCTGGCGCTCGGCCTTGAAAGACGGAAGGCTGATCAGCAGCCACACGGCGGCAAGCACCGCGACCGGAACCACACAGAAGAATGCGCCGCGCCAGCCGATCAACGAGCCAAGGAAGCTGCCCGCCGGAGCGGCGATGACCGTGGCCAAAGCGTTGCCGCCATTGACGATGGCCAGCGCGCGGGAAACCTGTTCAGGCTTCACCAGGCGCATGGCAGTCGCCGCCGACAACGACCAGAAACCACCGATCGCAATCCCGATCAGCGCACGTCCAAACATGAATGACGGGTAGCCCGGGGCGAGCGCGACGACCGTTCCGGAGACGATCATCAGCAAGGTCAGGCCCAGCAGAAGCTGCTTGCGTTCGATGCGAGCGGCGACCGAGGCGATCAACAAACTGGTGATCAAGGCAAAGCCACCGGACACGGAAATCCCCTGCCCAGCCTGGCCTTCGGTGATGTGCAGGTCTGCCGCAATCGGCGTCAGCAGGCTGACGGGCATGAACTCTGAAGCGACCAAAGCGAATGCGGCCAGCGACATCGCCAGCACGGCGCTCCAGCCGCCTGTTCTTTTAGAAGGATCTGTAGAAGGAAACGTCATGGAAACTACCTGTGATGCGAAAAACGTAGGGGGTGATGCGCAGGGGCAAGCAGTTTGTCGCCCGTCCGGGCACTGTCCCTGTAACAGATGGACACATTCTCCCGGTCAATCCGGTGCTTCCCTAGTGCATTCCTCTTGAATGCTTGCCTGATCCTCTGGGGATGCAGGGTGATAGATAGGAAACGTCTCGCGCGCGCATTAGAGTTCAGTCAAAGGAGTGAGCCCACATGATCCCGACCCCTCTGCCCCAGGAATCACCTTTGGCACGGCACATCGACCCGCGTGTGAACGCACCGGGTGACTTCGCCACGTCGATACCCGGGCTGTCGCTGTTTCGTCGCGACCAGCCGGCGCCCCCCGTTGTGTGCATGATCGAACCCAGCCTGATTCTCGTGGGTCGCGGCGAAAAGCGCTTGTGGGTCGGCGGTGAGGGCTACAGCTATGACCCGTCCCGGTTTCTGGTCACGTCGCTGGACCTGCCCGCCAACTCCGAAGTGATGCTCGCCACTCCCGAATGGCCCTGTGTCGGCCTTGTGCTGAAACTGGATGTCAGCATGCTTGCCGAGGTCATTACCAAGAGCGGCTTGCCCTCGAAACGCCAGCCATCAACGGGTACGGGCGCTGCGATCGGCAGCCTGTCGTCAGCTTTGGAGGACGCGCTCGATCGCTTGCTGGCGTTGCTCGATGAACCCGAGGCGATCCCGGTCCTGGCGCCGCTGATCCTGCGAGAAATCCACTATCGGCTGCTCCATACCGACCAAGGCCCACGGCTGCGGCAGATCACTGCCGTCGACGGTCAGGGTTATCGCATCGCCAAGGCCATTGACTGGCTGAAGGTCAACTACACCGATGCCCTGCGCATCGACGATCTGGCCGCGCGAGTGCAGATGAGCGCGCCGACCTTTCACCATCATTTCCGCCAGCTCACCGGCATGAGTCCGCTGCAGTACCAGAAATGGCTGCGGCTCAACGAAGCCCGGCGGCTGATGTTGGTCGAGCGCCTGGACGTGTCGCGGGCGGCGTTTGCGGTCGGCTATGAAAGCCCTTCGCAATTCAGCCGCGAATATGGCCGGCTGTTCGGCACCGCACCGAGTCGTGACATGGCCCTTTTGCGCGCGCAGCCATTCGAGGCAGAAGCGTTCGGCACAGTCGCGAATTGAACGAAAACCGGTGATGCGCCTCGCTGCGTGTCACTGCTTATAACAATGCACGTCAACCGATGATCAGCGGGTGAATCATGGAACTACGAATCAACCAGAAGACCTATCAGGTCGATGCCGACGCCGATACGCCCTTGCTGTGGGTGATCCGCGATGATCTGGGCATGACCGGCACCAAGTACGGCTGCGGACTTGCGCAATGCGGCGCCTGCTCGGTGCTGGTGGACGGCAACGTCGTGCGCTCGTGCGTCACGCCAGTGGCCGGTGTGGTTGGCCGCGAGGTCACCACCATTGAGGCCATCGAGGCCGATGACGTGGGCAAGCGGGTGGTCTCGACCTGGGTCGATCTGCAGGTCGCCCAGTGCGGCTACTGCCAGTCCGGGCAGGTAATGGCCGCCACCGCGCTGCTCAAGCAGAACCCCAAACCGAGTGATGCGCAGATCGAGGCGGCGATGGTCAATCTGTGCCGCTGCGGTACTTACAACGCCATTCATGCCGCCGTGCATGAGCTTGCCGGCAAGGGGGACGCGTGATGAACGTTCGTATCGACCCTTCACAGCACGCTTCAGTACTGGATCTGCATGAACCGATCAATGTGTCGCGCAGACGTTTTCTGACCGGTACCGCCGTCGGCGCACTGGTGCTCGGCTTCGGTCTGCCACTGGGTACGACGCGCGTACAAGCTGCCGCTTCTGCGACGGCCGAGCGCGGCACACAGGTCCCGGCGTTCCTCGAGATCCGCCCGGACAATCGGGTGCGCCTGCTCTGCCCTTTCATGGAAGGCGGACAAGGCACGTTCACTGCGATGGCGCAGATCGTCGGTGAAGAACTGGATGCCGATCCGGCGACCTTCCTGGTCGAAGCCGCGCCACCCGGCGAAGCCTATGTGGTGATGGAAAACGGCATGCGCATCACCGGCGGCAGTATGTCGGTGCGCATGAGTTACCCGGTCATGCGCCGCCTCGGTGCCCTTGCCCGCGCCATGCTGTTGCAGGCGGGCGCGCAGCAACTTGGCGTGCCGGTGAGCGAGTTGAGCACCGAGCCTGGCAAAGTGGTGCACGCCAGATCGGGCCGCTCGCTGGCCTACGGTGAACTGGCCGAGCGCGCAATGGATTTGCCGGTTCCCGATCCGGCCTCTGTAAAGCTGCGCGATCCGAGTCAGTTCCGCTGGATCGGCAAACCGGTGAAGCGCCTCGATGCCTACGACAAGTCCACGGGCAAGGCGCTGTACAGCATCGATCTGAAGGTCGACGACATGCTGCATGCCGCCGTTCAACATGCCCCGCGCCTGGGGATGACCGTGGGAAATCTGCGCAATGAAGACCAGGTCAAGGCGATGAAAGGCGTGCATTCCGTGCATCGTCTGCCGGGCGCTGTGGCGGTGGTCGCCGAGCGCTGGTGGCACGCCAAACGTGCCGTCGAGGCGATCCAGGTCGACTGGCAAGAGCCGACGGCCGACAGCCAAGTGCGGCCGATGCCCGCCGACTTTTCCAGCGATGCCTGGTTCAAGCGCCTCGCTGAAGATAAAAGCCCTGCCAAAGATGATGAACACGAAGGCGATGTGGCTTCGATTCTCAAGGAGACCAAGACCCGGATCGACGCCACTTACCACAACCAATACCTGAACCACGGCCAACTGGAACCGCCTTCAGCGCTGGCCCGGTTCAATCCGGACGGTTCGCTGGAAGTCTGGTTGCCGAATCAGGCGCCGGACATGTTCCGCGCCGACATCGCCAAGCGCACAGGACTGGATCCGTCGCGCATCACCTTGCATTCGCCGCTGCTGGGCGGGTTCTTCGGTCGGCATTTCCTCTACGACTCGGCCAGCCCCTACCCTCAGGCCATCGCGCTGGCCAAAGCGGTTGGGCGCCCGGTCAAATTGATCTGGAGCCGCGAGGAAGAATTCCTGCGTGACGTGCTCCGACCGGTGGCGGCGGTGAATTTCCGTGCCGCGCTGGACAACGACGGCTGGCCGCTGGCAATCGAAGCGATCAGTGCCACCGAAGGCCCGACCGAAGCCCTCGCCGGCAAGCAAGGTGAAAAGCTCGACCCGACGGCGCTTGAAGGGTTGTCAGGCAAGTCCTATGCGATCCCCAACAAGCGCATCGCACAGATCTACGTCAAAGGTCCGGCGATGCTTGGCTACTGGCGCTCGGTGGGTAATTCCCTCAACGACTTCTTCTATGAATCGTTCCTCGATGAACTGGCCGACAAGGGGGGCAAAGACCCATTCGAGCTGCGCCTGCATTTACTGCGCGGCAACCAACGGCTGACCACACTGCTACAAGCGGTGGGTGAACTGTCGGGCGGCTGGAAGCGTGGGCCGTTTACCGCCGAGGATGGCAGCCGGCGCGCGCGCGGGGTGGCCATGGCTTCGCCGTTTGGTACGGAGACGGCGGTGATCGCCGAGGTGTCCATCGAGAACGGCCAGGTCAAGGTGCATGACATCTGGCAGGCGATTGACCCGGGCAGCATCGTCAATCCGGCGATTGTCGAGGCTCAGGTCAATGGCGCCGTGGCGCTGGGTCTGTCGCAGACGTTGGTGGAAGAAGCCGTGTGGATCGATGGCAAGCCGCGGGCGCGCAACTATGACTTGTATCCGATCCTGCCGCCTGCGCGAATGGCACGGGTTCATGTGCGCGTGGTCGAGAGCGGGGAAAAAATGGGTGGCATCGGTGAACCGCCGTTGCCTGCGGTCGCGCCCGCTGTCGCTAACGCGGTGGCAGCGCTGACCGGTCAGCGGGTGCGCAGCCTGCCCATGAGCCGACACACCTTCAGTTGATCAGCGCCGGAGCGTCCATGAATAACAGCCGATTCGCAAGAACCGCTGGCTGGCTGGCGGTGCCGTGCCTGGTCGCGGCAGGCCTGCTGGCCTGGTATGTCACCCGCGAGCCTGTCTCGCGTCTGGAAAACCATCAGATCGCCGTGGCCGACATCGACCCGGCGCTGGTCGCCCGTGGCGAATACGTCGCCAGGCTCAGCGATTGCGTGGCCTGTCACAGCGTGCCGGGTGGCGCGCCATTCGCCGGCGGCCTGGAAATGGCCACGCCGCTGGGCGCGATCCATGCGACCAATATCACCCCGGACACGGAAACCGGCATCGGTCACTACAGCCTGGCGGACTTCGACCGTGCCGTGCGCCACGGCGTGGCGCCCGGCAGTCGCCGTTTATACCCGGCCATGCCCTACCCGTCCTACGCCAAGCTCAGTGATGACGACGTGCGAGCGCTGTATGCGTTCTTCATGAAAGGCGTGGCGCCGGTCAAACAGGCGAACATCCCCAGTGCGATTCCATTTCCGCTGAACCTGCGTTGGCCAATTGCGCTGTGGAACGGTGTGTTTGTCGACGCCGAACCTTATGTGACCAAACCGTCGCAGGATGAACGATGGAACCGCGGCGCTTATCTCGTGCAGGGTGCCGGACACTGTGGCAGTTGCCACACGCCGCGCGGCCTGGCGTTCAACGAGAAGGCACTGGACGAGTCCGGCAAGCCATACCTGGCCGGTGCCCTGCTCGATGGCTGGTACGCACCGAGCCTGCGCGATGACCACAACACCGGGCTGGGCCGCTGGAGCGAGCAAGAGATCGTGCAGTTCCTCAAGACCGGTCGCAACCAGCACGCGGTGGTCTACGGCTCGATGACCGAGGCGTTCAACAACTCCACACAGTTCATGAGCGATGACGATCTGACCGCAATTGCCCACTACCTGAAGTCGCTACCCGGGGATCGCGAACGGGATGGCGCGCCTTGGCAGTATCAAGCGGTTTCGGCAGCGCAACATCTGGACTCGCCCGGTGCGCATACCTACGTGACGCGTTGTGCGTCGTGCCACGGTCTGGACGGCAAGGGTCAATCGCAGTGGATGCCGCCACTGGCGGGCGCCACCTCGGCATTGGCCAAGGAAAGTGCCTCGGCAATCAACATCACTCTGAATGGATCGCAACGAGTGGTGGCTGCCGGCGTGCCGGATGCCTATCGCATGCCGGCCTTCCGTGAGCAGCTGTCGGATCAGCAGATCGCCGAAGTGCTGACCTTCATGCGCAGCACCTGGGGCAATCACGGCAGCCCCGTTGATGCGCAGACGGTTGGCAAGCTACGTGAGCACACCGATCCGGCCAGCAGCAGTCCGATCATCCTGCAGATGCGTTAAGAGGAAAACCCGACGGGAGCCATCGACTTGCGTGTGGAAACGCCCTTGCGCCGTAGCACATTCCACACCTCGTCGAATGAACATACATTCATCTAAAACATTGCACCAAGCGTCTAGTCTGCGGGTTCCGACATAGTGACTACAGGAGTTACCCACCATGTTCTCGCATGAAAGCATCCCGCTGATCATCATCTTCACCATCATGCTGCTTGGCGTTCTCGTCGCCGTCCTCCACCCGGTACATGCGGTCATCACATGGCTTCGCAGACGCCGCGAAGCATCTGCAACGCAACGTACGCGAAACGCCGATTCGCGCTGAATACGTCCATCACCCGCCCGGCAAGGTCCGGGCTTTCGGCTCCCCCCTGCGCTGCACCCGGTTAAAAACGGCCAGGTGTGAATACGAGATCAACCGCCAGTCAGCTCTATCCGTTTCACTCTGGACTAACGCCACCTGCAAGTCCTCTCCCACTTACATCCAGCCTGGTTGCGCCCTTGACCCCTTCCACACCGATAAGGCTACAGAGCGATACAAAAGCGCCACTGCACGACACATCCCGGGTACACGCCAATGCAAAAGTGTGGGCCATCGGAACCTTCGCTGTCCGACATCCCCCATCACTCAGGCAGGTATTTCCATGATCAATCAACTCGACACCGTGCTGTACACCGGCAAGACCCGCACCACTGGCGGGCGCGATGGCGCATCGCGCAGTTCGGACGGCAACCTGGACATCAAGCTCTCGCCACCGGGTTCGAATGGCAGCGGCACCAATCCCGAACAGCTATTGGCAGCCGGTTGGTCGGCCTGCTTCATCGGCGCCATGGGCAAGGCAGCCGCGGCACAGAAGATCAGGCTTCCGGCGGATGTGGCGGTCGAAACCGAAATCGATCTGGGCAAGGCCGGCGACGCATTCTTTCTTCAGGCGCGCTTGAGTGTCAGCCTGCCGGGGCTGGAGCCTTCGATTGCCCAGGCGCTGGTAGACGCTGCGCACCAGACCTGCCCTTACTCAAAGGCCACTCGCGGCAACATCGACGTCACCCTGCGGCTGATCTGAATCAGCCCTGTTTGATCCTGCAAACCGCCCGATGCACGGCTTCGGGCGGTTTTTTTTACAGGGTTGAGCAATGCCGATCCTCCGGTTCAAACAACCAGAGTCGCGAACGGTCATTGAAGGATTTACGCGAACGATGTCTCGTGCTCGCTTTCGTGGACGTAAATCCACGAAATACCCGATGGCGAATCCGGGTCGAGGCGCATGAGCGCCGAGTCGACTTTCTTCTTGGTGATCCCGTTCTTGACCAGGTCGAAAACCGTCAGGAAGAAGTCACCGGGAAGCGGCGTGATCGAGAGATTGATGATGTGCGACTCGGGGCTTCCGGCACGTTTGCCGTGCAGGCCCCAAAGACGTTCCCAGTAGTTCTCGCGGTCCATGATCTGACCGTCCGTGAGCACCACCCGGAAATCATTCGCCAGGGCATCGTACAAAGGCTTGATCGCGTCTTCCGACTGGGAAGCCACACCGCGCGACCACGGGAAAAAGAGGTTGTACCAGCGGTACACCTCGGCTTGGACCAGCGCTGTTTTATCGGTTGTTTCGGTGACTCGGCTGATTGCCATCTGCGTTCTCCTTAACGAGCTCAAAGGCGCGGGTTCTCCGTTACGCATCGCCTGGGCGATGCTCCGCGCCTCATTCAAGATCCATCCTGAAATCAACGTCACGGGGTCAGCTCGAAAGCGCTTAATGACTTCAGAATGTCTCCTGTCATTTGGCTGACCCGGCCACAAAAGTAGACACCAACCTGTTGGTTTGCATGGCAAGCTGACCAACGGTGTAACCGGCTCCTGCGCTGCAAGTGCCGCGCTTAAGCGGTTCCTTGATCACGTTTGTCCACTCCCTCTCCTCCTGCGCAATTTCACATTTTTTTCACGAAGCGCTTTGTTGCTGTAAAAAACCCTGACACAATTATTAGCAATGATTCTCAACAGCTCTTTGTTTGCTATTTAAAAATCAGGAAGCCTTCATGTCGCGCCCTACCTCGCCGCATCGTTTCAACCCGTCACGCAACCTCCTGTCCATGGCCATCTGCATGGCCGTCATGGCCCCGGCGCTGGCCGATGAAACCCGCGAGGCGCAGGACACCGCCCCGCCCGCCACCCTCGAGCTCGGCGCGACCGCCATCACTTCCACCGAACTGGGCAGCACCACCGAAGGCTCGGAGTCCTACACCACCGGCACCATGGCCACCGCCACTAAACTGCCGTTGACCCTGCGCGAAACACCGCAAGCCGTCACCGTCATCACCCGCCAGCGCATGGACGATCAGGCGATGACCAGCATCAATGATGTGGTCAACGCCACGCCAGGGCTGTTCCTCGACTACTCCAACGGCCCAGGTCGGCAGTCCTACAAAGCCCGGGGTTTCGACATTGATAACCTGATGTACGACGGCATTCCGAGCGGCTACAACGGCGTGAACGTCGGATCCCAGCCGAATCTGGCGATGTTCGATCGGGTTGAAGTCGTTCGGGGTGCGACCGGTCTGGTCACCGGTGCCGGCAACCCTTCGGCGGCGATCAACCTGGTGCGCAAACGGCCATTGGCCGAGCAGCGCGTGACCCTGACCGGCGCCGCCGGAACCTGGGACAACTATCGCGGCGAGGTCGATGCTTCAAGCCCGCTCAACGACAGCGGCACCCTGCGCGGCCGGGTCGTCACGTCCTATCGCGATTCCAACAGTTTCATCGATGACGTAGACGAGCAACACAACCTGTTCTACGCCGTCACCGAAGCCGACCTGAGCGATGACACCACACTGACCCTCGGCTTCTCGCACCAGAAGGACAGAACCAACTACTTCTGGGGCTCGTCGATGATCGGCCTCGACGGCCATCACCTTGATCTGCCGCGCTCGTATAACCCCGGCACTTCCTGGGAAGACAAGGATCAGGAGATCAACACCGTCTTCGCCGAGATCCGTCAGCAACTGGCCAACGACTGGAAGCTGCAGGTCAACGCCAACTATTCCGAACAGAACGCGCTGTTCTCCGGCTCGTACCAGTCGCGCTGGGTCAACGACACCCTGGCCCGCACGGTTTACCAGTCCAAGGCCGATGAAAACCAGGCAGGTCTCGACGCCTTCTTCAGCGGTCCGTTCGAAGCCTTCGGGCGCAGCCATGAACTGGTGGTCGGCGCCAGCAAACGCATCTACGACCTGACCACTCACAACTACTCACCCTACGACACCAACTGGCCGATCAACGCCAGCAAACCGGACTTCGTCCACACCAACAACACGCGTGAAGTCACCACTCAGGACGGCGTGTACCTGACGACTCGCCTGAGCCTGGCCGACCCGCTTAAGCTGATCCTCGGCGGACGCCTGGACTGGTACGACTACGACAACCGCGATGGCGACGGCGACTACAAAGTCACCCGCAACGTCACCCGCTATGCCGGCCTGATCTACGAGCTGGACGACCATCATTCGGTGTACGCCAGCTACAGCGACATCTTCACCCCGCAGAGCAACAAGGGCACCTCCGGTAACCCGGTCAAGCCGATCGTGGGCAAGAACTACGAGGTCGGCATCAAGGGCGAATACCTGGGCGGCGCGCTGAACGCCAGCCTCGCCGTGTTCCGCGTCGATCAGGAAAACCGCGCGGTGCAAGTGTTCGTCCCGAACTGCCCGCAGTCGTCCTGCTATGAAGCCTCCGGCGAGATCCGCAGCCAGGGTATCGACCTCGAGCTGCAAGGCGCGCTCACCGACAACTGGCAGATCGGCGGCGGCTACACCTACGCCCGTACGCACACCATCAAGGACGAGGCGAACCCGCAGAACGTCAACAAGCAGTTCGACACCGACACCCCGGAACACCTGTTCAAACTGACCACCCGCTACAACTTCCAGGGCCCGCTGGAAAAACTGCGCGTGGGCGGCAACATCTCCTGGCAGAGCCGCATGTACAACGACATCGAACTTCTTGATGGCGGCAACTACCGCCTCAAGCAAGGCGCGTACGCCGTGACCGACCTGATGGCCGGCTACCGGGTCAATGAAAACCTCGATCTGCAACTCAACGCCAACAACATCTTCGACCGCAAGTACTACTCCACCATCGCCAACTCCGTCAGCTACGGCGGCGACAGCTATGGCACGCCGCGCAACATGATGCTGACGGCCAAGTACACCTTCTGAGTTGTCCAGGCGCAGGGACGCGCCAACCCCGCAGCACTCATCCCGCCACGCCCTACATACCAAAGCGTTAATTTCAAAAACCCATGTCTGGTGGTCAGTCGTACCCCTTTGCCCAAAGATTGCCTTCGGCCAGGACTGCAGCCTTGCGCCGCCTGTGCAACTTCTTTAACTCAATGGGTGTTCAAAATGACTGACGAGAAAAACGGAACCACCCGTCGTGGCTTGATCACGACGGGGGCCATGGCCGCTACCCTGGCGGTGGCATTGCCGGCGCTGGCGACGCAGCAGACACCGGCATCCGCGTCAGGGGGCAGCAAAAGCGCCGGTAACGGCAGCGGTACGGGAATGTTCACCGTCAAGGATGGCACGCAGATTTTCTACAAGGACTGGGGCCACGGCCAGCCGATCGTTTTCCACCACGGCTGGCCCCTTTCGAGTGATGACTGGGACACGCAAATGCTGTTCTTCCTCAACAAGGGCTTTCGCGTCATCGCCCATGATCGACGTGGCCATGGTCGCTCTTCGCAGACCGCCACGGGCAACGAAATGGACACCTACGCCGCCGACGTTGCCGAGTTGATGGCGCACCTGAACATCCGCAACGCCGTGCACATCGGCCACTCCACCGGCGGCGGTGAAGTGGCGCGCTACGTGGCGCGGCATGGTCGCGGCCGGGTGGCCAAGGCCGTGCTGATCGGCGCCGTGCCGCCCATCATGCTGCGCACCGCAAAAAATCCCGGCGGCCTGCCGATGGAGGTGTTTGACGGGTTGCGCAAGGCACTCGCGCAGAATCGCAGCCAGTTTTATCGTGACTTCCCGAGCGGCCCGTTTTACGGCTTCAATCGCCCAGGTGCGAAAGTGTCTGAAGCGATCGTCGAAAACTGGTGGCGTCAGGGCATGAACGGCGGGATCAAGGCGCAATACGACTGCATCAGCGCGTTCTCCGAAACCGACTTCACCGATGACCTGAAAAACATCGATGTGCCGACCCTGGTGCTGCACGGTGAAGATGACCAGATCGTGCCGATCACCAATTCGGCTCACCTCTCAATCAAATTGCTCAAGCACGGTACGCTGAAAACCTACCCCGGCCAGCCCCATGGCATGTGCACCACAAACGGCGACACCATCAACGCGGACCTGCTGGCGTTTATCAATGCATGAGGTTCCAGGGCCGCGCCCTCACGACAAGCCACGTACAGCCCCCTGAAAAGAAAAGCTCCGATCGAGTCGGAGCTTTTTTATTGGGCGAATCACACAGCCGTTGCAGTTATCTACCGGGCCATCATCAACGTCTGATCGACGGGCAACGCCGGGCGTAATTTTGGCACTACCTGCAATTCAATCGGCGTACCGAAAAACGCCTGGCAGCGCGAACGCAGCCAACGCTGAGCGCAATCGTTGTGCGCAGCGGCACGCCAGACCATGGAAAGCTCCCGCGATGGCAGCAACAGAGGGGCCGGCTCGGCCCTGATGCCATTCACCGAGGCCATGGCCCTGGCCACGTAATCCGGAACGATGACCAGCATGTCGCTCTGCGCCAACAACCTTGGCAAGGCACTGAACTGCGGCACCGCCAGCACCACTTTGCGCCGACGTCCGAGCAGGTCCAGCGCGTGGTCGGTGTCGTCTTTGGCTTTGCCCATGGATGACACGATGGCGTGCGGTCGCTCGCAGAACTCATCGAGCGCCAGCAGGCCCGGGCGGGTATCCGAGCGCAGGAGCATTGGCCGGATCGACCGCAGACTCTTGCGTCGAGCGTTGGCCGGCAGATCGAGCGTAGGGCTGATGCCCAAAGAAATCTCGCCATTGAACAGCCGCTGCGACATCTGCTGCTGATCGACGCGCAGCACCACCAAGGCAATATTCGGCGCCTCGCTACGAAGCTGGCGCAGCAGTCGCGGGAGCAACGCGTATTCGACATCGTCGGACAGGCCGACCTGAAAGGTCACCTCGCTGGTAGCTGGGTCGAAGGGCTGGCAACGGCTCAACGCCGCGACAACGCCATCCAGCGCCGGCGTCAGGTTGGCGAAAATTTCCTCGGCCCGCCTTGTCGGCTCCATCACCCTCCCCGCACGAACGAACAACGGATCGTCAAAAAGCACACGCAAACGCCCCAGCGCGGCACTGATGGTCGGTTGACCGAGAAACAGCTTCTCGCCGACCCGGCTGACGTTGCGCTCATGCATCAGCGTCTCGAAGACCACCAGCAGATTGATGTCGACACGACGGAGTTCATTTCTGTTCATGAAGTTCACCACCCGGCACGCGGCCATTGAGATCGACGGAGAGCTGTTAAAGGTTAAGGGCGCGGCTGCCGGACGTCTGTGGTACTTGGGGACAGCGGGATCATGCGTTAGGTGAGTGTTTTGATACTTGTGTATGAACCGTTTGAAACCGATAGCTGCATCGGGCCGCGCAAAGACCGGTGCAATGGCCGTTTTTTCGGGTTTTTTGTCCTAGCTGGCGGCGTGCTGCGCCACTACGATGCTTAACCGTCTATCTACTTACGCCCACACCTGCGCAACGTGTCGCACGGCGCTATCGCCAGCGGGACCGTGTCTCTGGTCGGGCATCAACCCGCACGAGCAAACACCGGCCGCCGGGCCAAGGGATTCGCCACAACGTCACAACCTTTTGGGAAAAGAGCAATGAACAACAATCCCATCAGCAACAACCCCAGCGAGCCGGTGGTATTCATCGTCGACGACGATGCCGCGTTGCGCGAATCCCTCGGCAGCCTGTTGCGCTCCATTGGTCTGCGGGTGGAGCTGTTCGGGTCGGTCGCCGAGTTCATGACGTATCAACGTCCGGACACGCTGAGTTGCCTGGTACTCGACGTGCGTCTGCAAGGCAGCAGCGGGCTGGATTTCCAGAATGAACTGGCCACCGCCGGAATCAATGTGCCAATCGTGTTCATCACCGGACACGGCGATATCGCCATGACCGTGCGCGCGATGAAAGCCGGCGCGGTGGACTTCCTGACCAAACCGTTTCGCGAGCAGGACCTGATCGATGCCGTCTGCGCCGCACACTCGCGGGACAAGCAGCGTCGCGAGTCAGGGCGGCATGCCGATGAACTGCGCGCCCGTCATGGGACGTTGACACCCAGGGAGCAGACGGTCATGGCGCTGGCGGCCTCAGGCTTGATGAACAAGCAGATCGCCGGGGAAATCGGCCTCAGTGAAATCACTGTGAAGATCCACCGGGGCCAGGCCATGCGCAAAATGGGCGCGCGCTCATTTGCCGACCTGGTGCGCATGGCCGAAGTCATCGCGGCGCTACCTGCACATCGGTGACCGAATGAAACGATACGGTATGGCTCAAGCCGCCGTGGCTGGCCGGCACAATCAACACTCAAGTTCCGAACAACTAACACTTGGGTATAGCCGGTTCATACGCAGTCATACTGCAAATGACCCAATGCAGCAGTGCCAGCGTAGAAGTCTTCGAATAAGATCTTTATTCAAATAACCATTACTCAATACAACGATTGGTGAATGACAGACAGTCGCCAACAACCGTCATGCCTGAAAAACAACTTCAGACTTTTTAACCTCTTCATCAATACGCCTTTCATAGCGTTTGCCTGCTTCATCGAAAGAACACGCCCTGCCGTCCGATAGCAAAAATCTGGAAGAATAAATGTCTATCATCAAACGTCGCGCACAACTTCTTTGTTCAGACGCCTTCGCCTGGCTTTGCGCCATAGCGGTCGGCAGCATGATCTATATCACCAATGCGTACCTTGATCTGGACGTTGCGCCGACGTTGTTCTACATCACGCTGGTATTCATGTCAGCGAACATCTTCCCGGTACCGGTATTTCTTGCCGTCGCGTTGGGTTGCCTCACGCTGCTGACGGCCGACTTCCTGGTCGATGAAGGTTATCGCGATCACCGCAGCATCGCCGGATTCGTCAGGTGCCTGATCGCGCTGACGACCATTTCCCTGCTGGCACTGCGCAGCAAACGCGCCACTGAAACGCTGCGGCGCAAGGAAGCGTTCTTTCTCGGCGCACAGAAGCTCAGTCACACCGGCAGTATCGGTTTCATCATCGACAAGAAAGTCAGCGTGTCCTTGTCCTGGTCGGAAGAGTCCTCGCGCATTTTCGAGTATCCGCCGAGCGTCACCCCGACACTCGCCCTGGTCAAGTCACGCACCCATCCCGATGATCTGCCGGTGATCGACCAGGTGCTGGACCAGTTCGCGCGCCGGCAGGAGCTGATCGAAGCAGAGCATCGGCTGGTCATGCCCGATGGCCGGATCAAGCATGTGCAGATGATCGCCAGCCCCATGCCCAGGCACCGCGGGCGCACGGAATACGCCGGGGCTCTGATGGACGTGACCGCCAGCAAACAGTCCGAAGAGGCGCTGTTCCACTCGCAAGCCACCCTCGCCCACGTCACGCGCCTGACGTCGATGGGCGAACTGGCCGCGTCGATTGCCCACGAAATCAATCAGCCGCTGGCAGCGGTCATCACCAGCGGCGAATCCTGCAAACGCTGGATCAATCGTCCCGAGCCGAACCTGGAAGAAGCGCGCCGTTCGCTGGACCGGATCATTCAAAACTCCGTCAGGGTTTCCGACGTCATCGCCTGTATCCGGGCCTTGTCGCGACACAGCGAGGTGCAGCGCAATGTCGAAGTGTTCGACGACATCGTCAGTGACTCGCTGACGCTCATGCAACACGACATCTGCTTCCATGAGGTTCGCCCGCACGCGCAACTGGGCACTCGCGGCGCGCTGATCAAAGGCGACCGGGTGCAGCTGCAGCAAGTCATCATCAATCTGATCATCAATGCCTGCCAGGCCATGGCCAACGTGCATGACCGGGCCCGGACACTGCGGATCACCACCTCGATCCTGCACAACGAGGCCGTGCTTGAAATCGCCGACTCCGGCGTCGGCATTGCCGAAGACATCCTGCCTTCACTGTTCGATCCGTTCTTCACGACCAAGCCAACGGGCCTGGGCATGGGGCTCTCGATCTGCCGCTCGATCATTGAGTTCCACGGCGGGCGCATCTGGGTCAACAGCACCGAAGGCGTCGGCACGCAGTTTGTGTTTGCGATTCCATTGGCTGCGCTCGAACACGATCAATGACCGTCATCCACCCCTGATGTCGCCCCGTGGCGATATGGAGATCAGCATTGCCTATCGAAAGTACAAACCCTGGCGCTGGACCCGAAACCCCGCAATCAAGCCGTACCGTCGTTTTCGTCGCATACCCGCAAATGGGCCTGCTGGACCTGACCGGTGCGCAGACCGTGTTCTGGGCAGCGACCTGCAGACTGGCGCAACTCGGTTTGCCCGGTTATGCCTTGCACACCGCGAGCCTGCAAGGCGGGCCGGTGCAGACCGGCGAAGGCCTGGTGGTTCAAACCCGGCGGCTGGATGAGCTCGGCGACGAGCCGATCAATACGTTGATCGTTCCGGGCTCGGCGTTCATCAGCCAGGCGTTGCGAGACAACGCGCCGCTGGTCGATTGGTTGCGCGTCACGTCAGCCACGGCCAACCGTACGACGTCGGTATGCAGCGGTGCTTTTTTCCTGGCTCAGGCCGGACTGCTCGACGGCCTGCGCGTGGCGACACACTGGTTGATGGCTGACATGTTCGAGCGGCTGTTCCCCAGGGTCGAGCTGGATCGCGAGGCCATCTTCGTTCACCAGGCATCGGTGTGGACCTCCGCCGGCGTCAGCGCAGGGATCGATCTGGCGCTGGCGCTGGTTGAGGCCGATCACGGTCGCGAGCTGGCCATGCAGGTCGCCCGGCGCATGGTGGTTTACTACCGACGCCCGGACAACCAGAAACAGTGGAGTCCGCTGCTGCAATCACAACATTCAATCGCGCACGAGCGCTAGCCGGAGACGGTGGTCATGAACGCACCGCACAAACTGTATTTGGTCAGTCACCCGCCCTGCGTCACCCGCTATGGCACGCACACATCGTTGTCCACCGCTGAGCGCGTGGAGATCATCGACGCATTGACGCAGACCCTGAGCGCGACGCTGAGCATTCTGGCGCGGCTCAGGCACAGCCAGCAGACACTGCACGCTGTCAGCTTTTTACCGGTGCAGACGCTGTTTCGCAGGCTGTTGAATGCCAATACCCGTTACGCCGACTTTCTCGTCACCGGCATCACCGACCTGGGCGGCCATGCCCAGCGCGACGCGCTCTACCACCTCAATGAAGCTCCCGAACCTTTATGCTTTGCCGACTGCCTTAAAGGCATTGACCGCGCCCTGCGCCGACTGCGGGCCGCCGATGCCTTGTTCCGCGACTGTCGCGCCAGCGCAATTGCCAACAACGACTACGCCAGCCGACAACTCTTTGAAGCCTGCACTCGACATAACAGTTACTTTCTTTCGTTAATCAACAACCATTTATTTGCTGAACATTGATTAACTTTCGCAACTAACAAAAAAGCCAACCAAACATACCCACGTATACTATTCCACAATTTTTGAAAGCGTATCTTGCAAGTATGGCGGGCGCGACAGACACCCGCAAAGAACGCAAGGTTTCCCATGTTCAACTCAGCTATTGTTTCAGTTGTCGATGATGACGAACTTGTTCTGGTTTCAATGGACAGTTTGTTGCGGTCTTGCGGTTATACGGTCAAGACATTCAACAGCGCTTTTGCATTTCTTGAATCGAGCGCGCCAGAGCAGACCGGGTGCCTGATCTCGGACATTCAGATGCCCGGCATGTGCGGGGTCGAAATGTACGAGGCGCTGGCGGTCAGGAAGATCCACATTCCGACGATTTTCATCACTGGCAAACCGGGCCTGCCCCCCGAGTTCAGTGCCCGGGTGAAGACGCCGGAAGGTTATTTCTCCAAACCGTTCCATACCGAGGCTCTGCTGGCTTGCATCGAGCAGGCGCTGATGCGCCGTCGTTGAGCGGTCCTCTCGAACAACTCGATGCAGAGCCGCCGCTGCCCGACCGACAAACCTCAAAGCAAAAAAAGGCCCCGCAAGTTCATCACTTCGGGGACTGATTTTTATCGAGCCCGGCCGAATGCAGCCAGGCCGCCGACAGCCGATCAGTAATCCCAGAACGCTGCAATCCAGCGGAACGCATCGCCATCGACCGCCACGCGGCCCACCGACGGGAACGGCAGGTGGGTGGCGACAAACCACTCGCCGCTTGCCGCCGCCTCACGCATCAGGCGTACGCGGACACGCACCGACTCTTCAGGATCATGCTCGAAACCGTTGTGCCATTCCGGATGCTCGAAGGCCACCGGAAACAGGGCGTCGCCGGCAAAGGTCAGGCGTTCGCCGCCCGAGTTGACGTAGACAATGCTGTGCCCCGGCGTGTGACCGCCGGTGAGTTTCACCACCACCCCCGGCGCCACTTCGTATTCATCCTCGAAGGTGCGCACCTGGCGGCGGTAATCGTTGATGAACTGATTGGCCGTCGCGCGCAGAACGTCAGGCACTGGCGCCGGCATGACGGTCTGGGTGAAGTCCGGCGTCTCCCAGAACTCGACCTCTTTTGCCGAGACGTGAATGCGCACGTCCGCACGCAACCGGCTCTTCACCTCGTCGACCAGCAGACCGCCGACATGGTCCATGTGCATGTGCGTGATCACAATGTCAGTCACGCTGGCCAGATCGATGCCCGCCGCTTCCAGCCGTTTCGGCAACTGGCCGGCCCGGGGGAAACCGGGAAACTGCCCGCCCAGTCCGGCGTCGACCAGAATGATCTGCTCGCCGCTGCGCACCACCAGCACGTTGAGTGCCCAGTCAAACGCGTCCGGCCCCAGGAACATGTCCTTGAACCAGGCGGCGCGAGCCTGCGGGTCGGCATTTGTGGACATGGTCGAAGTCGGCAGCGGCAGCACGCCGTCGCTGATCACCACCACGTCGATGTCGCCGACCTGCAGTGCGTAGCGCGATGGCACCAGCTCCTGCGCCGGAGCGAATGGCTGGCGGGTGACGGACGCCTGCCGGTCATCGGTTGCGTTGGTTTGATTGGAGTGATTCAGATACGTTGACATGGTCGCTTTCCTCTTGGCTGAGTCAAAATTTCCCGGACGAATGCCCTTGCTGGCGCAAGCGCTGAATGGCGCGCCTTGAAATCGAGTGTGCATCGCGACCACGACGTCCAACACCATACGCGGGTATAGGGCTTGAACCACATCGACCGAGTAACGCCGCTGTTGAGGTGGCTGTGGCCCATACCAATGTATATTCGCGCTCCTGCCCGCAAACACCGAAACTACGGCGCACCGGATCGCCGAAAAGCGGGCGATCATCAGGTCCCTGAGCAGTCATGAACTCTATTTTTCACCAACCCGACCCTCTCACCTGCTTGCTCGCGCAACCGCGCACGCTGGTGTTCCTGGCGTATCCGCAGATGGGCTTGCTGGACCTGACCGGCGCACAAACCGTGTTCTGGGCCGCGTCCAAGGCCATGGCCGAACGCGGCTTGCCTGGCTACGCGTTGCACACCGCAAGCCTGGACGGCGGATTGATCGCCACCGCCGAAGGGCTGTCGGTCAACACCTTGGCCCTGCGCACCTTTGACGAGACAACCATCGATACGCTGATCGTGCCCGGTGCGCCGAACATCCGTCAGGCCATGCTCGACAATGTTGCGTTGGTCGACTGGCTGCGCGCGGCGTCGGCCAAGGCCAGACGCACCGCCTCGGTGTGCAGCGGCACCTTTCTGCTGGCCCAGGCCGGGCTGCTGGAAGGCTTGCGCGCAACCACCCACTGGGGCATGTGCGACATGCTCAAGGGTGGTTTTCCGAGTGTCGATGTCGACCTTGATGCGATCTACATCCAGCAAGGCAACGTCTGGACTTCCGCCGGGGTCACGACCGGGATCGACATGGCGCTGGCGCTGGTCGAGGCCGATTGCGGCCGCGCCGTGGCGTTGAAGGTGGCGCGGGAGCTGGTGGTTTTTCTCAAACGCCCTGGCGGTCAGGCGCAGTTCAGCCAGTTGCTGCAAGCGCAGATCGACGACAGAGGCTGCTTCGAAGAATTGCACCTGTGGATCAGCGAAAACCTCGGCGACCCGCAATTGAGCGTCGAATCGCTGGCCCGACAGACGCAGATGAGCCCGCGCAATTTCGCGCGGGTCTACAAACGCAAGATCGGCCGCACGCCGGCCAAGGCACTCGAGCTGTTTCGCCTGGAAGCGGCGCGACGAATGCTCGAAGACTCTCAGCGCAACATCGACCAGATCGCACAGTTGTGCGGGTTTGGCGACGAAGAACGCATGCGCGACACCTTCTACCGTCACCTCTCGGTCTCGCCCCGGGAATACCGCAGCCGGTTCTCGCGCTGACGCCACACAGCGCAATGGCGCCGGGCTCGCAGACTTTCAAATACGGTCGCTATACACACGTATAAGTACGCCGCCGAACCGAGCGGCGTATCGTGCGGCAATGGCGGGCGTCCTCGACGGGCTACCCGAGATCAGCCCTGGTAAAGCAATGTCCCACACCGCTGTTATATCGGTTGTCGATGATGATGAGTCCGTGCGCATGGCGCTGGACAGCCTGTTGCGCTCTCACGGCTACACCGTGCAGTTGTACCCGAACGCGGAGGCTTTTCTGGCGATGAAGGCGCCGCCCCGCCCTGGCTGCATCATCTCGGACATCCAGATGCCCGGTCTGTCCGGTATCGAGATGTATGATGAGCTGTGCGCCCGAGGCGTGCGCATCCCGATCATTTTCATCACGGGCTACCAGGGGCGTCCACCACGGGTCAACGCCGCATTCCCCGAGCCCCTCGCCTATTTCCCTAAACCCTTCCCGTGCGGCGAACTCATCACCTGCATCGAAAGCGCATTCAATCGCGCCGTTTGACTGCCCTCTTTCTATACCTGTGTATACCCCACCCCATACCTAAGCATATCGGCACTGACCCTATGTAGAAGTGTCTCGCCGCACCTTCCCCGATAGCATCTTCCCCAGCGAATCGAACCGGCTCTGCGGTTGTTCACAACCACCTGCTTCGTGCAGAGCGGCAGACGGTCACGCATGAACGGACAAGCCGTTCAACGACCAGATTTTCCACAGGAGTCATCCGATGAAACAGCACATTTTAGTGATAGGCGCAGGGTTTGGTGGAGTCTGGAGCGCCTTGAGCGCCGCACGTCTGCTGGACCAGCATGATCGTAACGACGTGCAGATCACCGTCCTCGCGCCCCAGGCAGAACTGCGCATCCGTCCGCGCTTCTACGAGCCGGATGTCCACAACATGAAAGCGCCGCTGGGTGAGCTGTTCGATGCGGTCGGCGTGAAATTTGTCAAAGGCATCGCCGACAGCATCGACACCGCCAGCAAGCAAGTGACCTACAGCGATGCCTTCGGCACACAAAGCACGCTGAGCTATGACCGACTGGTGTTGGCCGCCGGCAGTCGCGTGATTCGCCCACCGCTCAAAGGCATGATCGAACACGCCTTCGATGTCGATCAGATCGAAGAAGCAGCACGCCTCGAAGCCCATATCAAATCGTTGAAGGACCAGCCGTCGAGCGCTGCGCGTAATACCGTGGTGGTCGCCGGTGGTGGTTTTACCGGGATCGAAACCGCCACCGAAATGCCGGCCCGCCTACGTGCCGCACTGGGTGACGATGCGCCGATCAGGGTCATCGTGGTGGACCGTGCGCCGCAAATCGCCGCGACGCTGGGTGACGGTATTCGCCCGTCCATTGTCGAAGCGTCCCGAGAGCTGGGCATTGAATGGGTAGTCGATGCCTCGGTCGCCTCGGTGGATGCCAGCGGCGTGACTTTGGCTGACGGCAAACGGATCGAGTCCAACACCGTCATCTGGACTGTTGGCTTTCGCGCCAGCCCGCTCACTGAACAGATTCCGGGCAGCCGTGATCCGCAAGGTCGCCTGCACGTCGACGGCCACTTGAAAGTGCTGGGGCACGTGGATGTCTTCGCTGCCGGCGACGTCGCTTATGCCGCTACGGATGATCTCGGAAACTACGCCGCGATGTCCTGCCAGCATGCGATCAGCCTGGGCCGTTATGCCGGCAACAATGTGGCCGCTGACCTGATCGGTGTCGCACCGGTCACCTACCGCCAGCCCAAGTACGTGACCTGCCTTGACCTCGGTGCCTGGGGCGCGGTGTTCACCGAGGGCTGGGACCGTCAATTGAAACTGGTCGGGCAAGAGGCCAAAGACCTCAAGACTCAGATCAACACCGTGTGGATTTACCCGCCGGCCGCCGATCGTGCAACCGCACTGGCCGCGGCCGACCCGTTGATTCCGGTGGCCTGATCACCCGACGGTTCACACTTCCCTATCGCTGCGCATTCCCAGGCGCCCGCCACGGTTTTTTTGGCGGGCGCTTTTTTTATGCAGAACTTACAAAGCGTCGGGCGGCAATAAACGGCACTCTAGCGTTGAGTCGATGGCTCCGCTGCCAGAATGTCTTCCAGAAAGTCGATGAACACATTGATACGACTGGAGCCCCGGTGATTGGGCAGGTACAACGCATTGATGCAGCAGCTCGCATTACCGGGGTTGACTTCATAACCCTCCAGCAGCCGCGTCAACCGACCGGCCTCGACATCGGCGCGCACCAGCCAGTCGGCCAGCAGGGCCACCCCGCGCCCCGCCACCGCCGCTTCGCGCAGGATGTCGGCGTTGTTGCTTTGCAGGCGGCCATGGACATTGAGCTGGATGGTTTCCTCGTCGCCCTGGAACGTCCAGTGCTGGTGCGAACCCGCGTAGTCGAAGCGCAGGCATTGATGCTCGAGCAAGTCTCGCGGATGCGCCGGCACAGCGTGAAGGCTGAGGTAATCCGGACTCGCCACAATCCAGCGCTGGAAGCCGCCCACGCGCTTGCTGACGATATCGTCACTGACCACAGATGATCCCAGTCGCACCGAGACATCGATCTGCTCGCTCAGCAGATCGCTGACCTGATCGCTCAACGACACACTGATTTCAAGCCCCGGATGGCGGTCGAGCAATTCCCCCAGTTGCGGTGCAATGATCTGCCGGCCGAACTCCACCGGCACGCTGATGCGCAAGCGTCCCTGCGCCTCGCTGCCACGGTCGGCGACAACCGCGTCGGCCTCATCGATGGCATCGAGAATGGCCAGCGCTTTCTCGAAATAGGTTTGGCCGGCGACCGTCACGCTGGTGTTGCGTGTCGTGCGGTTGAGCAGGCTGGCGCCCAATTCGTTTTCCAGCCCCGCCACCTGGCGCGTCACTGAAGAGGTGGAGATGCCGAGTTTGCGCGCCGCCGAGGAATAACCACCGCAACGGACGGTTTCAACGAACATCTTCAGTGCCAGCAACTTGTCCATAAGTGGAGCCCGATCGAAAGGAAACGGTGATGATTGTGCATCACCGTTCGCCAATCGTCTTGTAGGACCGTGCTTCATCGGACTCAGCGGTGCCTGCGGTTCACGCATCGGCCTTGCGGCTCAGGAACAGCGCCAGGGCCAGCGCCGGCAGCAACGCCACGGTCACGGCGGACAGGTTCCAGCCAAAATGTTCGTAGAGCGGACTGGCGACCAGCGATCCCAGAGCACCGCCGCCGAAGATGCTGGTCATGTACACGGCATTCAGCCGGGCCCGGCTGTGCGGATCGAGGGCGTACACCTCGCGCTGGCCGAGCACCATGTTCAGTTGCACGGCGAAATCCAGCAGCACCGCGCAAACCACCAGCCAGACATAGCTGCTGCCCGGCAGCGCGGCGATCAGCAACGAGGCTGGCGCCAGCAACAGTGCCACGAGCGTCCCGCGCCGACCGTGCCCGGCATCGGCCAGTCGCCCGGCGATCGGCGCTGCGACCGCGCCGACAGCGCCGACCAGGGCAAATATCGCCACCTGTGCCTGACTGAAACCGTGGTGCCGCATCAGCTCAATCGGTGCGAGGGTCCAGAACAGGCTGAAGCTGGCGAACAGCAAGCCCTGATACAGCGAACGCTGGCGCAGAACCGCGTGCCGACGGGCCAGCGCAAACACCGAGCCGATCAGCGCCACGTACGTCGCCTGATGGCTCGGGACGCGGCGCGGCAAGGCAATCGCCGTGATAAGGGCGATGACGGCCATCAGTGCCGCTGCGCTGAAAAACACCCCGCGCCAGCCGAACACCTCCACCAGCAGACTCGACAGTGGCCGCGACAGCAGAATGCCCAGCAACAGGCCACTCATGATGTTGCCCACCACCCGGCCACGGCTCGCCTCGGGCGCCAGGTGCGCGGCCAACGGCACCAGGATCTGCACCGCCACCGAAGTCAGGCCGATCAGCAACGACAGGACAAGGAACATCGACGGCGAATGCGTCAGGCCGGCGCACAACAGCGTCACGCTTGCCGCCAGGGTAAAGCCCACCACCAGCCGACGGTTTTCCATCAGGTCGGCCAGCGGCACCAGCAACAGCAGGCCCAATGCATAACCGAACTGCGTGAGTGAAACGATCAGACTGGCATTGGCACTGGACAGGCCGATCTGCGGCGCGATCAGTTCGACGATCGGCTGAGCGTAATAAAGGTTGGCCACGACCGCGCCGCAGCAGAATGCCAGGAACGCGACCATCAGGCCGGAAAGAGAAGCGGATGTTTCGGCCTTGGCCGCCGCTGCCGGATTGCCCGTAAGCATGATGACACCTCGATGAGTTTGGAAAAGTGACGCCAAGGCTAAGGGGCGCACAGGCCTTCGAGTATCCATCCCAAAGGCAATTGAGTGATGCGCCAAATGCAACGACCCTCGGCGTTGCACTTGGCGCAACGTGCTATTGCGCGGTCCGGCAATACTCGGACGTATGCACCTTCTCTACCCTTGGGCACCTGGCGCAGGGCTTTGCATCGGCGCCCTTCCCCGGTCGTTCAAGGAGTTGTCGAAGATGCCGAATCCGTCCCTCACGCCCACCGCGTGCCTCTTGGGCAACCGCTCATGAACGGCCATTTCATGAGATCCAGAGCGCTGTGGGTCAGCGCGGCAGCCCTCGCGTCGATCGGTGCAATCGCTGCCTTGGCGCTGATGTGGCGGCCGGCAATTGCGCCGGTCGAACGCCCGCAAACCTTCGACTCCGCACAACTGCAACGCGGCGCGCGCGTCGTCGAGGCGGGCGACTGTGCGGTGTGTCATACGCGTCCCGGCGGCCAATACCTGGCCGGTGGATTGCCGCTGGTGACGCCGTTCGGCACCCTCTACAGCACCAACATCACCCCGGATCCACAGACCGGCATCGGCCAATGGTCGCTGCCGGCCTTCGAGCGGGCGATGCGTGAAGGGATCTCCCGCGACGGGCACTTCCTGTACCCGGCCTTCCCTTACGTTCATTACCGGCGCATGAGCCAAGACGACATAACCGACGCCTATGCGTACCTGATGAGCGGCCCGGCCGTGAGCTCGCCGCCACAACAGAACCGCATGAACTTCCCGATGAGCATCCGGCCTCTGGTGTCGTTCTGGAACCTGCTGTTTCTGCATGGGAAGCCGCTGACGCCACTGGCGCAGCAATCGCAGGCGTGGAATCGCGGACGTTACCTGGTCGAGGGGCCCGGTCACTGCGCGGGCTGTCATTCGCCGTTGAACCTGATCGGCGCCGAGAAATCCGGCGAAAACCTGGCCGGCGGCAGCGTGGATGGCTGGGACGCGCCGTCACTGCTGGGCATGGCGCACCGGGCAAACCCGTGGAGCAGCGAGCAACTGGTGAGTTACCTGCGAGCCGAAGTGGTCGACGGACACGGCACGGCAGCGGGCCCGATGCGCCCGGTCAGTCTCGGTCTGGCGCGCTTGCCCGTGGAAGATGCCCAGGCGATTGCCGAATACCTGCTGAGTCTGCCGGCGAAAACCGCGATCAACGAAATTCCGAGCGCCAGCGCTGAACCTGCGGATCGATCCTCTGGCGCGCTGCTGTTCGCCAGTGCCTGCGCCGGCTGCCATGCCCAAGGCGCGCCGATGCGTGACATCGACGGCCGCCCGGCACTGGATCGCACCTCGGCTCTGCAGGCCGCCAGCCCGCGCAATTTTGTGAAAACCGTACTCGAAGGCATCCCGGCAGAACCCGGCCAGCCCGGTCCGGTGATGCCCTCGTTCGCCGCCAGTCTCGATAACACCCAACTCAACGCCCTGGCCGTCTACCTGCGCCATCAGGCCAGCCCCGATCAACCGTGGACCGACCTTCCTGCCACCCTCCAAGCGCTACGTCAGGAGACGAAATGACTCAGATCACCCTCAACGTCAACGGATCTTCCCGGGCTCTCGAGCTGGAACCGGACATGCCGCTGCTCTATGCGCTGCGCAATCACCTAGGCCTGAACGGCGCCAAGTACGGGTGTGGCCTGGGCCAATGCGGCGCCTGCACCGTCATCGTCGATGACCAACCGGTGTTTTCCTGCCTGACACCCTGCGCCGGCCTTGAAGGCAAAAAGGTGCGGACGGTCGAGAGTCTGGGCACGGCCGAACGCCCCGGCACTCTGCAGCAAGCATTCATCGACAAACAGGCCGCTCAATGCGGTTACTGCATCGCCGGCATGTTGATGCGTGCGCAGTCACTGCTCGAAAGCAATCCGCATCCCGACGAGCAGACCATTCGCGAACACATGGCAGGCAACCTGTGCCGCTGTGGCACGCACTTGCGCATCATCGAGGCGATCAGCCTGGTCGCCCGGCAAAACGGGAGTGCGCAATGACCACGATCAATGAGGTCGATCAGAGTCGCCGTGCGTTCCTGCGCGGGGGCGCGTTGCTGGTGGCGTTTGCTTTGGTGCCGGTCTCGCGCCGCGCCCTGGCTGACACCGAAGTCGATACCCTCGGCACGGTCGTCCTGGCGCCGGACCTGCCCGGCAGCCTGCGCACCAACCCCTGGCTCGATGCCTGGATCCGCGTCGGCCACGACGGCATCACCGTCTACACCGGCAAGGTCGAACTGGGCACCGGGGTCAAAACCGCGTTACTGCAAATTGCCGCTGAACGGCTGGAGGTCGCCCCCACAGCGATCAACCTGCTCACCGCCGACACCGCACTCACGCCGAACGAAGGCTACACCGCCGGCAGCCACACGATTTTCGACAGCGGCACCGCGCTGTTCAACGCGGCGGCGCAAGTGCGCGAGATGCTGCTGGAATCGGCCGGGCGCAGCTGGAACGTTGCGCCGGCGCTGCTGACGACTCGCGACGGCATCATTCTCGGCCCGACCGGGCAACGCATGTCCTACGCCGACGCCGTGCAGCAGGTCGATCTGCACCGCTACGCAAAATCCGCATCGCCCTCGATGCCGCCGGCGTCGTTCAAGCTCATCGGCCATTCGCTGCCACGTCTGGATATCCCGGGCAAAGTCAGCGGCGGCGCCGCGTTCGTGCAGGACATTCGCCTGCCGGGCATGCTCCACGCCCGGGTCATCCGCCCGCCGCGTCCCGGCTGCACGCTGGAAGCCATCGATATTGAATCGATCAAGACGCTGTCCGGGGTGGTGCAGGTGATTCGCGACGGCAATTATCTAGCCGTGGTAGCGCGGGACGAATGGCAGGCGATCAAAGCCATGCGTCACGGATACGCCTCCGCGCGCTGGAGCGGCGGACAGGCGATTCCCGAATCGCGCGACATCCACACCTTGCTTAAACGCCTGCCGTCGCGTCGTTATCCGATCAGCCATGAAGGCACGCCCCAAGGCGCGACCGACAACGAATATCGCGCCCGGGTGACCAAGCAATACCTGATGCATGGCTCGATCGGTCCGTCCTGCGCCGTGGCCTGGTTCAAGGACGGCACCCTCACCGTCTGGACCCACACCCAGGGCGTGTACCCGTTGCGTGCCGGAATCGCCGAGATGCTGCGGCTGCCACCCGAGCGCGTGCGCTGCATCCACACCGAAGGCTCCGGCTGTTACGGCCACAACGGCGCAGACGATGCCGCGGCCGATGCGGCGCTGATTGCCATGCGCGTGCCGGGCACGCCGGTGCGGGTGCAATGGATGCGCGAGCAGGAAAACCTCTGGGAGCCCTACAGCTCGGCGATGATCAGCGAGGTGCAAGCCAACCTTGACCCACAGGGTCGGCTGCAGGACTGGAACTATGAGCTGTGGACCACGCCGCACAACGAACGCATCGTCAACGCCGGGCGCTTGCTGCCCGCACGCCTGCTGGCCCGGCCGTTCGCTTCCGCACCCTCGGTGCCGATCGCTCAGCCCGAAGGCGACGGCGATCGCAACGCGGTGCCGCTGTACACCGTGGCCTCCTCGCGGATCGACATGAACTTCGTCACCGAGATGCCGTTTCGCACTTCAGCCATGCGCTCGCTGGGGGCGCACATTAACGTCTTCGCCATCGAAGCCTGTATCGACGAGCTGGCCGCCAAGGCCGCAGTCGATCCGGTTGCCCTGCGCCTGGCACACCTGACCGATCCTCGGGCACGGGCGGTGGTGGAAAAGGTTCGCGATGCCGTCGGCTGGCCGCAAAAAAGCAGCGAACCCGGCGCAGGCCTTGGCTTCGCCTTCGCGCGCTACAAAAACATCATGGGCTACTGCGCCATCGCCGTGCGTCTGCGGGTGCATCCGCAGACCGGCGAAGTGCAGATTGACCACGTCGTCACCGCAGTGGACGTGGGGCAGATCGTCAGTCCCGATGGCCTGCGCAACCAGGTCGAGGGCGGGATCGTGCAGTCCACCAGCTGGACGCTGTATGAAAAGGTCGCCTATGACGCCGGCGGCATCCGCAGCTACGACTGGAGCGGCTACCCGATCCTGCGCTTCTCGCAAGTCCCCAAAAAGGTCGACGTTCACCTGCTCGACCAGCCGGGGCAACCGTTTCTGGGGGCCGCCGAAATCGTCCAGGGTCCCATGGCGGCCGCCATCGGCAACGCCGTGGCGAATGCCACCGGACGGCGCTGGCTCAACCTTCCCCTGACCCGCTCGCAACAGCCTTCCTGAACCGCGCCACGTTGCATTTCACGCAATGCAGCGTGGCGTCGCGTGTGGATTATCAAGCACCGGACAGCCGCTTAACGTAGGGCCATCCGGTGTCGGACCCAATGTCCGACACCGTCCACCTACCTTTTCCGAAGACTGGAGAACCCCCATGACACAACAACTGTTCCGTCCCATCGCCCTCGGCCCCTACACACTTCCCCACCGGGTGGCGATGGCGCCGTTGACTCGCTCCCGTGCCGGGCAACCGGGCGACATCCCGACATCCATGAACGCCGAGTACTACCGCCAGCGTGCGAGCGCCGCGCTGATCATCACCGAGGCGACGCAGATTTCCCGTCAGGGCCAGGGTTATGCGTGGACGCCTGGCATCTACAACGACGAACAGGTGCAAGCCTGGCGCGAAGTCAGCCGCCAGGTACACGAGGCTGGCGGCTTGATCTTCATGCAGCTGTGGCATGTGGGCCGCGTATCGCACCCAAGCTTTCAACCGGACAACGCACTGCCGGTGGCGCCGAGCGCATTGCCTGTACCGGGCAAGACCTTCATCGTCGATGCCGAGGGCAACGGTGTCTGGGGCGACGTGCCAGTGCCGCGTGCACTGCAGGCTTCGGAAATCGCCGACATCATCAACGACTACCGCCGCGCCGCACGCAATGCGCTGAAGGCCGGGATGGATGGCGTGGAAATTCACGCCGGCAACGGCTATCTGCTGGACCAGTTCATCAACAGCAACAGCAACCAGCGCACCGACGGTTATGGCGGCACCCTGGAAAATCGCGCGCGCCTGTTACTGGAAGTGGTGGCGGCCGTGGTCGACGAAGTCGGTGCCCACCGTGTCGGCGTGCGCCTGACGCCCATGGGACGCTTCATGGGCATGGGCGATGAATCGCCGGAAGCCACATTCGGCTACATCGTGCGCTCGCTGAACCGCTGGAAACTGGCGTATCTGCATCTGGTCGAGCCGGCCGTGGTCGGCACCGTCAAGGACGAGAATTTCGACCCGCGCTGGGACGTGATCATCGGCCAGTTGCGTGATGCCTGGGATGGCGTGCTGATGATCGCCGGCGGCTACGACCCCGAGTCGGCGGAACAGGCCCTGGCCGACGGTCGCGCCGACATTATCGCGTTTGGCCGACCGTTCCTCGCCAACCCCGATCTGCCTCGGCGAATCCGCGAAGGCCTGACGCTCAACGTACCGGACCCGAGCACGTTCTTTGGCGGCGATCAGCGTGGTTACGTTGACTACCCGACCCACGCCTGACCCGCTGACCGCAGGGGGCTGACCGAGGGAATTTAATAACTCTTCAGGATTGTTTAAGGACTTTAAAGGGCGTCGACGCAGAGACTTTGCACAACGATAAGGAGAGCAAACATGAGCCCGCAATCGCTGATTTCCGACCATCCACGCCCCCTGATGCGCCCGCTGGGATCGTTGACCAGTTGGCAGGAACGTCGCGCCAAGGAACTGATGCTCAGGGACCTGAGCCGCAGCGCGCGCATCAGCGAGATCGCCGGCCTCTGCAATCTTTCGCGCAGTCATTTTTCCCGTGCGTTCAAAAAGAACACCGGGTACTCACCGCAGGAGTGGTGGCTGAGGATGAAGATCGAGAAAGCCAAAAGCCTGCTGATCACTTCGATGCCGATCACCGAGGTCGTCTACGAATGCGGGTTTTCGGACCATTCGCACTTCACCCGCACCTTCAACCGCCTCGAAGGCATGCCGCCCCGAGAATGGCGCCGTGCCTTCGTCGCCGCCCGCGCGCCCATCGCGCTTCAGTTGCCTGCCATCGAACTCGACGCTGCACTCTGGAGCGTGCACAACGCTGGGCGCGCCCACCCCTCGCACGCTTGACCTGACCGAACCTGACGTTACCCGCTCCTCCCCTTTGGCCGCTGATGCGGCCTTTTTTTATTCGGCGCCAGCCGGTTCCAGCGGCAGGTCGAAACTGAGTCGGGCACCCTGCTCGCTGTCCTCGATCAGCAACGTTCCGCCATGTGCGCCGATCACTGATCTGCAGATGGCCAGGCCCATTCCCATGCCGCTGCCCTTGGTGGTGTAAAAGGCATCGAATACCTGCTCGCGCTGAGGCACGCCAATCCCCGGCCCGTTGTCCTGGAACGTCACCCGCACATGACCTCCCCTGACGGTGGAGCTGATGACGATGCGCCCATCCGGCACCCCGGCGCCGGCGATCGCCTCCATCGCATTGGTGATCAGGTTGTACACCACCTGCTGGATCTGCACCGAGTCGACCCACACCTGACATTGCGCTTCGAGTCGGGTGTGCAGGGCAACGTTGCGGTTGGCCAGTTCGGTCGCCGTCAGTTGCACGACGCCACTCACCAACTCGTCGATCTGCACCGGCAAGCGCTTGAGCGGCGCCTGCCTGGCCAGTGCGCGCAAGGCCTGGACAATGTCGGCGGCCCGCGTGCTGTCCGAGCGAATGTCTTCCAGGCCCTGAATCGCCTCGTCCAGATCGGGTTTTTCACGCTTGAGCCAGCGCAGGCTGGCCGAGGCATTGGACTGAATGCCAAGCAGCGGCTGACTGATCTCGTGAGCGATAGAGGCTGAAAGTTCGCCCATGACCTTGAGGTGCGAGTTGCGCGCCAGTTCGGCGCGAGAGCTGCGCAGATCCGCTTCCATCTGCGCCCGCAGGCGGTTGTCTTCCACCAATTGCGCATACAGCCGGGCGGTCTCCAGCGACACCGCTGCCTGGGAGGCAAGAATTTCCAGCATGGTCAGCCGTTCGGCACTGAACAGGCCGGGCACCAGGCTGTTTTCCAGATAGACCAGACCAATCAACGTGCCTTGTCTGAGCAGCGGCAGGCACAACATCGAGCGGGTCTGCCGCCGACGCAGATCGGCGCCATAGGCTTCCGGGCAATCGACCCGCACATCGTCGAGCATCAGGGGCGCACGGGTACGCATCGTTGCATTGAGCACCGACGCAGGCGCCAGCGCCTCGAGCGCCTGATCGCTGTCCAGCGCAATCAGCAGATTGCCGGCTTCCATCGACGCGGCGGCCGCCAGGCGCAGGTCGCCTTCAGCGACCATCATCAGCACACCTTGGTCAGCCCCGGCCTGAACCATCAGGTGGTTCATCAAGGTCTCGACCAGCCGATCCAGCAAGACCTCCTGGGACAGTGCCCGCGCGGCCTCGATACCCGCCTCCAGGTCCAGCCGGCCCCGGTTGATCGGTTGTGAAGGTTGCGAAGCGGGTTCCGTGCGCAGAAACGGATGGCGTTTTTCCAGTTGCCGCGCCTTGGCGCTCGCCCCCCAGAGGTCGTAGCAATCCCGGGCAAAACGCAGGTGGTGATGAGCCCCCGAAACCAGCTCATTGGACATGCAGACGTCGGCCAGTTGCTCGTGCGCCAGTGCCTGTTCGTGAACGAAACCGGCGGCGGCCGCTGCGATCTGCGATTGATCGAAGCAACGGATGGCAATCAGGTCCTGACCGCGCAAGCGCGCGATCACGCCCTCGATCAACAGCAGTTTGTTGCGGAACGTCGCCGGATTGAGCGCGGCCCATGCAAGAAATCGCTGGCGTTGCTGCTCAAGCACTTGCAGCTTTCGCTCAACGTCACCCGGCACTTGCGCACTGGCCAGTGCGAGGCTGCGAAAGAGATGGTAATCGGCAAGATTGATATGCGCCGGAATGGACCAGGCCACCGTCGCGGCGTCTTCGAAACGCCGCCAGGCATACAGCGCATCGCCTGCATAATAGGCCGACATGCCGGAATACAGCCACGACAGGAACAACGTCGACTGCGAAACGCAGGCGCGATCGATGGGGCCGAAACGGTCGTGTTCCACGCCCTCCAGTTCAGACAGTGCCCGCACGGGGCGACCGTCACGCAGGTCGATGGCGAACGCCTGCTGCGCCAGCAGAATGCGTTCGATATCGACGTAATTGAACTGCCTCACCCAGGCCAGACCGTGCTCCAGTTCGTCCAGCACCTTTTGCAAGGGTTCGCCCATGAACAGCAAGTCGGAAACAATGTGATTGCAGGCATAGCAGGACATGCCCAGGTCACCCCCGGCCTGACCGCACTCGAACGCCGCGAGCGCTGTCTGCCGGGCATACGCCATCGGCCGGGTCCATGGGCTGACCTGATCGAGCGCCACCAGGGTGCCTGTGCGGCCGGCCTCATAGCCATGCAGGTCAGTCAGTTTCAGGGCGACTTGCGCAAATGCCAGTCCGTCCACGTATTCGCCGAAACGCTCGGCGATCATCACGCCAAACCACGCAAATCCGTAGCCACTGCTTGGCGTAGTGCCGTGCTCGAGCGTGAGTTCGACCATTTTCGCCAGGTGCAGCAAGCGGAGATCGTCATCGACGAAGAACGAAGGAATCAATGTGCCGAGCAGCTCCATGGCCGCCTCGATCTGCGCATCCTCAGCCTTGGGCAAATGAACCAGATCGGCGATCGCTCGCGTGCCGATCAGGTCGCGCACCTGCGCAAAGGCCCGGGTCAGATGGTCCTCGGGAGGTTTGCGTTGCAAGGTGATGCCCAGCAGCGCCAGGCCGGTCAAAGCCTCGGTGATCGCCCCTTCATAGTCGGAGTGCAGCGTGCGCAACGTGGCACGCAAGCGATAGGTTTTCGCGCGGTCCGCGTCCGTGAGCGCGTGGTTCAGGCAATCATCGAGACGTCCCCGGGCCCCCGCCAGATCCGCCAGCAGCATCGCGCACTCGGCAGCCAGCCACGTGCTGGCGAACGCTTGCGGATAGAGGTGGGTCCAGCCGCTCTGACCGAGCAGGCGTCCGGCCGTCTGCAGATAATCCGCCGCCAGTTGCACGGCGGCCGAATCCCTCGCGCGCTCGGCAGCCTCGACCAGGACATCAATAAACGCGGCGCGCTGCGGCTCCGTCAGTGCTGCATCGTCGACACGCTGAATCTGACCGGCAATCTCGAATACGCGCTCATGGGCCTGTTCGCCCCACAGGTCCAGCATGGCAGCGGCGATGCGCGCATGCTCACTGCCACGCCCCACCGGCGAAGGCAGCTGACAGGCCGCCTCAAGCACCCGGTCGTGGCCGAACACCAGTTGCGTGCCGGCGCGCAGCAGTAATCCCCCATCGACCAGACTTTGTACATCGCGCGCCAGTTGCACCGAATCAAACGGCAACAACTGGCCCAGCAGCGACTCGTCACAGCGACCGCCGATGTAACCCGCCGTGCGCAGGACGTCTCGTTCGGTCAGTGTCAGCCGGTCCAGTCGCTGTACCATCAACTCCGCGACGTTGTCGGCATAGCGATAGCTGTCCACATCGCTCTGGTTCCAGACCCAGCGATCCGCCGCCGCGTCGAAACGCACCAGACGCTCATCGATCAGCGCCCGCAACACCTGACTGACGAACAGCGGATTGCCGGCCGTTTTCAAATGCACGACCTGGGCGAGCACTTCAATGCTGGCGGGATCGGTGTCCAGTTCTGCGGCCAGCAGTTGCGCGACGGCGGACACCGACAAGGCGCCCAGCGTGATGTGAATACCGGGCAATGCCTGTTCGCCGCGCAGCACGTCGAGTATGGCGTCCTCCCGCGCAAAGGCCTTCGACCCACTGTCCCGGTACGCCAGGATCAGTACCAGATGCCGCGGTGGCCGGGCGAAGAAAGCGCGCAGAAACGCAAGCGTCGAATCGTCCGCCCACTGCACGTCATCCACGAAAAGCACCAGCGGTCGCCCGGGCTGAGCAAACACGTCCAGCGCATCGAGCAGCGTGCGATTGACCCGTTCAAGCGCATGCCGGGCGGGCATGTTGGGTAGTTCCGGCGTGGCACCGATCACCAGTTCGGCCTCGGGGGCCAGATCCACCAGGATCTTGCCGCGCCCCTTGAGCCGTTCAATCAGTTGCGCGCCGAGGGTTTGCAGTTCCAGTGCGGGTTTGCCCAGCAACTGAGTCATCAGCGAGCGAAAGATTTCCGCCAGCGGCGCATTGGGGATTTCCTGCTGCAACAGGTTGATCTTGCCGCTGGCCCAATAGCCGGGAACCAACGGCCGCACGCCCTGATGGATCAGGGTTGACTTGCCCGCCCCCGGTGTACCGCCCACCCACAGCACGCGGGCGATACCGTCGCTGCGCACCTGACTGATCTGCTCGAGCAGTTGTGCGCGCTCCGCCTCCCGACCAAACAGCACCGGGTCGTCAGCAACGGATGGCAGTGCATCGAAGGTGCCCAGCCTGAAAGCCTTCACATGGCCATGCTCCAGCCATTGCTGATGGCACCAGACAAGGTCAGTGGCCATCGACTCCATGCTCTGATAGCGAGCGCCCGGCTCCTTGGCCAGGCCTTTGAGCAACACGCGACAGAGGCCTTCCGGCAGGTCGGCGACGTGCACGGCCGGCGATGCCGGCTGGACCGCGGCATGCACATGCCGCCAGTGCGAAGGGTCGCGCGCCGTCAGGGGCGGCTGGCCGGTCAAGGCGTGATAAAGAATGCTCGACAGCGCGTAGACATTGCTGCGCTCATCGAAACCGGCGCCATCGCGCCGAACCTGCTCGGGGGCCAGGTAGGGCCAGTGCTCCAGCGCAGGAAGCTCGGCGACGGCGCCCGCCTGCTCGTCGGTGTGATAACCCAGAAGGCTCACCGAATCATCGGCGCCCACCCGCAAGTGCCAGGGCAACAGATTGGACTGTCGTGCGCCGGCCTTCCCGGCATTGACCAGCGCATGGGCCGCCGCGACCGCGATGGCAAGCAAGCGGCCCGGCGGCAGGCCAGGCTGACCGAGCAGATCAGACAGGGCCACGCCCGTCTCGGGGTAGACCAGCAACGGCCCTTCTGCCGAACGGATGAAGGCGACGGGACGGATGGCCCAGGCTGAATCAGGACGCAGATGAAAGTCCCGTTCCAGACGCTTGCCCACGTCAGGACGCTGGATCGGTGCGCGAGCGGCCAGCCAGCGGGAGTCCGACCGAGGATCGTGGATGGTGAACCAGGTCAGGTCGTTTTCCCGGCGCAGCAGCTCGAATGCACAGCCCTCCAGCCAGGCGTCATCCGGCACGACATCCGGGTTGCAGAGGGCTGGAGAGGAGGAAAGTCTGCCGGGCATTCGCTGTCACCGCTCATTATTCGTTTCAGGCCTGGCGCAGGAGTATACGCAAGGCTCTGGCGCCGAGGTTTCGTCGTGACGCCCATGTCCGCATCCGGCACCATCATGGCCGTCGAGCGCCTGTCCCGACCGGTTGCAGAGATTGAAAAACCACCGGCCTTATCCCTCGGGATAATTGCATTGTGCGAGGTCGTCGCCTAGCGTGTCGTCCTGATGAACCGGCGCCCTGTGCCACTCCCTCGACACCACGCAGAGAACCGTATGATCCGACTCGGCCAAGCGACTATTTCCCTGGAGCGGCGTGAAGCCTTTCTTGACGGGCGGCCGCTGCGCGTGGGAGGACGGGCGTTCGAACTGCTGTCGGTGTTGATGCAGGCCGATGGCCGGATCGTCAGCAAAGATGAATTGCTCACCCAGGTCTGGCCCGATACCGTCGTCGAGGAAAACAATCTTCAAGTGCAGATCTCATCGCTGCGCAAGTTATTTGGAGAGAATGAGATCATCCAGACGGTCCCGCGCCGAGGTTACCGATTATTGAAAGACAGTGCCCCTTCCCTGCCCCCGTTCCACCCGGTCGCTGCGAGCGTCCCTGCAACAGAGGTTCAGCCTGCGATTGATCCGGACAGCGTGCCGGTGTTCATCGTGGACGACGAGGCTTCCGTGCGCACGTCACTCAGCCGCCTGCTGCGGGCCGAAGGCGTGCCCCACCGGATCTTCAATTCGGCTGAAGAACTGCTTGGCGCTGATCTCGAGGCCGGACCCGCCTGCCTGTTGCTCGACGTCAGCCTGCCGGAGGCCACCGGTCTGCAGCTGCAGTCGACACTCGGCGAGCGAGGACATCCATGGCCGGTCATTTTCATGACCGGTTACGGCACCATCCCGATGTCGGTACAAGCGATGAAAGCGGGCGCCGTCGAGTTTCTGACCAAGCCGTTCGACGACGACCAGTTGCTGGCCATCCTGCAAGCGACCCGCCAGCGCGCAGCGGTTGATTTCCAGCAGTGGCAGCGGGTCCAGAGCGTGCGCCAGCGAGCCGCCCTGCTGACGCCACGGGAGCGTGAAGTATTGCCGTTGATCGTTGCGGGTCTGTCCAACAAGCACATCGCCAACAGGCTGGGCACCAGTGAAGTGACGGCCAAGGTTCATCGCAAACACATCATGGTGAAAATGCAGACGCGCTCGCTGGTCGGGCTCGTCGAGCTGTATGGCCTGATCAGCGCGCCGCCACCGTCCGGCGTGCAGAACCCTTCATGAGTCAGGACACCGAGTCGCCCGCGCTCACTGTCAGCGCGGTTATCGTCTGCATCGTCGACGACGATGCTTCCGTACGTAAAAGCCTCGCCAACCTGCTGCGCTCCGCCGGTTACCACGCTCGGTTATACAGCGGTGGCGAGGATTTCCTGGCGCTGGAACATTTCGAGGACATTGCGTGCCTGCTGCTGGACCTGAAAATGCACGGTTTGTCAGGGATCGAGGTGATGCAGGCGCTGGCGTCCCGAGACAGGAAATTCCCGGTCATTTGCATGTCCGCCCATTGGGACGACGCCGCCCTGGCCGAGACCCGTCGCTACAACGCCTTCGCCTGCCTGGGCAAGCCGTTCTCCGGTGATGTGCTGCTCAGGGCCGTGGAGTCGGCACTCGAAAACGACAGTTGAAACGGTCGTTCGCCGCGACCCACGACTTTGGCTGCACGCCAGACGCAAGAAGGCCTGCCACATCGGCAGGCCTTTTTTTGTCGGCGCTGTTCGTTATTGCTTGAGAATCAGCAGCGGCTCGCCCTTCTTGACGATGTAGGTCGCCAGTTCCGAGCCCTTCTCGTTGCCGACGTTCTTCGCGATATGCGCCACGCCCGCCGGAATGAACAGCGAATCACCCGCCTTGAGCGTCACCGGCGCCTGGCCTTCGAGCCGATACTCGAAGGTGCCGCTGATCACGTAAGCCACTTCCACACCCGGATGCGCATGGTTGGGCGACGTGACGCCCGGTTCGAAATCGACGCGAGCCTGGATCACCTCGCGATCTGCAGTACCCAGATCCTGACGGACCAGATCGGTACGGCTCAGGCCTTGTTGCCAGTTCTTCGCCGGGGCGGCGGATGGGGTTTCCGCCGCGTGGGCGAGGCCGGTCAGCGAAACGAGTACGGCGGCAGCGGTCATCAGAAGTGTGCGGCGCATGGTGTTGTCCTCTTGGCAGTCGTGGTGTGTTGGCACCTACTTTGGGCGAGGCCTGTATGCGGGATGTGTCCTGATGACGGGGTTTGTTACCCGTTTGTGTACGGCGGCGCGATGGATACACGCTTATACAAAGGGTTTGGCCAGCACCTGCGATAGCCAGCCTTTGAACGCCACGATCTTTTTCGATTCGGCCTGATCGTGGGGCGTGACGAGGTAGAAGCCGGAAGCGGATTTCAAGCGCAAATCAAACGGCGCCACCAGCCTGCCCGCGCGCAGATCGTCATCGACATAGGTCGAGCGACCGATGCTCACGCCCTGCCCGTCAATCGCCGCCTGCACCGCCATCATCGCCAGGTCGAAGGTCAATCGCGGGCCATTGGCCGTCAGCGGTGGCTGGCCTGCCGCATGCAGCCAGTCGCTCCAGTCATTGGCGGTCACGCCGCTGACTTGCAGCAAAGGGTGATGGGCCAGGTCCACCGGCGTATTCAACGGCTTGTCGCCGGTCAGCAAGCGCGGGCTGCACACCGGAAAGATCTCGTCGGCCATCAACCAGTCGGCCCGCAGCCCCGGCCAGTTCCCGTCGCCGTAGCGGATCGCCGCATCGATGCCACCCTTGCGAAAGTCCACCCGCTCGGTGGAGGCGCTGATCCGCACATCAATCTGCGGATGCGCCTCGCGAAACGATGGCAGGCGCGGCAACAACCATTTCGACGCCACCGACACCAGCGTGCTGATGGTCAGGACGCTGTTGTTGCTGGATTCCAGCAGCTTTTCAGTCGAGTAACGCAATTCAAGAAACGCCGAGCGGATGCCGGGCAAGTAAGCATTGCCCTCATCGGTCAATGCCAAACCGTCTTTCAAACGCATGAACAGACGCACGCCGAGTTCATCCTCGAGGCGACGGATCTGATGGCTGATCGCAGTTTGCGTGACGTTCAGTTCTTCGGCGGCGCGGGTGAAGCTCATGTGCCGGGCGGCACATTCGAAGGCGCGCAATCCATTGAGCGATGGCAGTCGGGGCAGCATATGACCTCTTCAGTCCATGAGAATTTGTCATACGCTAGCACCGGATTTGTCCTTTGCGAAGTCGAGCGGCGATGGCGGATTCTGAGGCTCCATTTGCAAGGAGCTCTCATGAAACTGTACTTCGCCCCCATGACCTGTTCACTGGCGCCGCACATCGTATTGCGCGAACTGAACCTGCCGTTCGAACTGATCCGGGTCAACAACCAGACCAAGCAAACCGCCGACGGCCGGGACTTTCGCCAGATCAACCCTAAGGGTTATGTGGCCGCACTGATGCTGGACAACGGTGAAGTGCTGACCGAAGGCCCGGCCATTCTGCAATACCTCGCCGACCTCGTGCCCGGCCATGCACTGGCCCCGGCCAATGGCAGCTGGGAACGCTCGCGCCTGCAGGAATATCTGAACTTCATCAGCTCGGAAATTCATGGGGGCAGCGCACCGTTGTTCAGCAGCGAAATCCCGGAAACCACCAAAACGATCTTCAAACACAAGCTGTTCAAGCGTCTGAATTACCTGAACCGCCTCCTCGCCACCCAGCCGTTTCTGATGCAGGCCTTCAGCGTAGCGGATGCCTATCTGTTCACCGTGCTGAAGTGGTTGCCGACATTCAGTATCGCTATCGAAGACTGGCCAGCGCTGGCGAGCTACATGTCGCGCATCGCCGAGCGGCCCAGTGTGCGGGCTGCCATCGCGGCAGAGGAAGCCACGCAACCGCTGCTCTGACACGACCGATTGCGCTGAACGCCCTTAAATGAGCCGGCGCGCAGTCAGGCACCCGACTCCGGATCGCTCGCCGGCAGGCCCCGCGCTTCTCGGTCCTCATCATCCTTGGCGGTGCTCTGCGGGTTGGCGTCGGCGCTTCCCGAGCCGTTGCCGTCCTGCGGATGCTCAGAACCCACCGAATTGTTGGCCGCCACATCGCTCATGTCTTCTTCCAGTGGCGCTTCATCGTCCGGCGGCAAGGGGACTGGCGACTCGTCTTTGCGCGGATCATGGCCGGTTTCGTTGTCGGTCGTGCGGGTCACAGCCTGCTGTGACTGGTTACCGGGTGCATTTTCATCAATATCCATGGGGTTCTCCGTTCTGCTGCGGGATAGGGGTACCTGAACGTGTGAAACAAGCGCGTGCGGGTTAGTGCCCCCTGCTGGACGAATGGCACCCCGGTTGCCGAATGCCCCAGCGCTTCTATAGTGAAGAGGGTTCAAGCCCTCCTCCCGTCGAGCGCCCCATGGCCAGCACCGATCAACTGATCATCTGCGAGCATTGCGACTGCGTGTACGAAAAAGTCGTGCTGGCCAAACACCAGAAGACCCTCTGCGTGCGCTGCGGCGCCGTGCTCCAGCGCTACAACAACCTAAGCGTGGAGCAACGGCTGGCCCTGAGTTTCACCGCGGCGATGCTGTGGCTGTTCGCCAATTTCTACCCGGTGATGAGCATCAGCATGAAGGGCCTGAAAAACAGCGCGACCCTGTGGGACTCGGTGCTGGCCCTGAGTCAGGGGCCGATCACCTTCATGGCAATGGTCGCGGCGATCTCGATCATCATCGCCCCGGCCTTCCAGTTGGTTCTGTTGATCTGGGTCTTGAGCTTCGCCCTCGCCTCGCGCCGTTCGCCGGGGTTCAAGCTGTGCATGCGCTGGCTGGAAACACTGCGGCCGTGGAGCATGCTCGAAGTCTGCCTGCTCGGCGCGATGGTGGCGGTGTTCAAACTGGCGGGCATGCTCGACGTCATTCCCGGCATCGGCCTGTTTGCCCTGGCCGTGCTCAGCCTGTTGCTGATCCGCATCGCCGGGCGCGACGTGCGTGAACTGTGGGACATCCTATGAAACGGCCACCGACTGCCAGCGAACTTAACCTCTGCCTGTGCCACAGCTGCGGACTGGCCTGCGACATGACCGGCGAACCGCACCAATGCCCGCGCTGCGATGCGCCGCTGCACCGGCGCAAGACCAACTCGCTGACCCGCACCTGGGCCTACATGTTCGCCGCGCTGGCGTTTTACGTGCCGGCCAATCTGCTGCCGGTGATGAACACCACCCTGCTCGGCAGCGGCGCCGACAGCACCATCATGAGCGGCGTGCTGGAGTTCTGGGAACACGGTGCGTGGGACATCGCCGTCATCATCTTCGTCGCCAGCATCGCCGTGCCGGGGGTGAAATTCGTGGCGCTGACCTTGCTGCTGGTCACCGTGCAACGGGACAGCCATTGGGCGCGCAAGGAGCGTTCGAAGCTGTACCGCTTCGTCGAGCTGATCGGCTATTGGTCGATGCTCGATGTGCTGGTGGTCGCGCTGGTGGCGGCGCTGGTGAAATTCCAGGCGCTGGGGGATATTGAGCCGCGCGTAGGGATTCTGTTCTTCGGCCTGGTGGTCGTGTTCACCATGCTCTCCGCCATGAGTTTCGACCCGCGCCTAATCTGGGATAACGCGCCGGACGAAGAAACGGAAAAACCCCGGCACTCGACTGAACAAGTGCCGGGGCATCAAGCGGTTTAAATCAGATCGGATCAGATCTGCGCGGTGCCACCGTCGACGAACAACTCGATGCCGTTGACGAAGCTGCTGTCATCCGAGGCCAGGAACAGCGCGGCCTTGGCAATCTCGCTCGGCTCGCCGAGACGCCCGATCGGCACGATAGACGCCAGTTGATCGAACAGCCCCTGGGTGTGTTCCGCCGGCACCAGCCCTGCCAGACCTGGCGTGCGCACCGGGCCAGGGCTGATGGCGTTGACGCGGATGCGCCGTGGTTTCAGGTCCAGCAACCATGAGCGGGCGAAGTTGCGCACCGCCGCTTTACTCGCGCTGTAGACGCTGAAGTTCTCCGTGCCCTGCACCGACGTGGTCGACGAGGTCAGCAGAATCGAGGCGCCATCGCGCAGCAGCGGCAAGGCCTTCTGCACGGTAAACAGCGTGCCCTTCACGTTGGCGTCGAAAATCCGGTCGAAGTGCTCTTCGGTGATCGAGCCCAGCGGCAGCATGTCCCCGCCGCCGGCGTTGGCGAACAGGATGTCGAGGTGCCCGGCCTTGGCGGAAATCTCGCTGTAGATGCGATCCAGATCCTCCAGCTTCGCCACATCGCCCTGGATGCCGATGGCCCGTGGGCCGATGGCGGCGACCGCTTTGTCCAGTTCGGCCTGACGGCGGCCGGTGATGAATACCGTGGCGCCCTGGGCGACGAATTCCTGCGCCGAGGCCAGGCCGATGCCGGTAGTGCCGCCAGTGATCAGTGCGATTTTGCCTTCAAGTCTGTTGCTCATGATGAATCTCCAGTAACCGTTTCGAGGTAGGTGACGGGTCGTAGGTGAGCCGTTGGAAGCGACTTTAGGCCGATCGATTGAATTGAAAAACCCGCAAAATCGGTTTTGTTTGTGCACAGACATGCACAATACTCAGCCGTGTCCAATCCACTGAGCCCGAATCAATGAACCAGTTAATGGCGATCCGCACCTTCGCCCGCGTCGTGGAAAGCGGTTCTTTCACCAAAGCCGCCGATTCGCTGAACCTGCCGAAAACCACGGTCAGCAAACTGATCGGCCAACTGGAAAACCACCTCGGCGTGCGCCTGCTGCAACGCACCACCCGCCGCCTCACCGTCACCGCTGACGGCGCCTCCTACTACCAATTGACCCAACAACTGCTGCATCAACTGGACGACATCGACCAAGGCTTCAGCCAGGCGCAAGGCCTGCCGCGCGGCAAGATTCGCGTGGACATCGGCGGCTCGACCGCGACGATGCTGGTGATCCCCGAACTGCCGAAGTTCTTCGAACGCTATCCGGACATCCAGGTTGATCTGGGCGTCAGCGACCGCCCGGTGGACCTGATCAGCGAACGGGTGGACTGCGTGATTCGCGGCGGCCCGCTGACCGAACAAACCCTGGCCGTACGCCGCCTCGGCGAAGTGTCCTGGACCACCTGCGCCACGCCCGACTATCTGCAACGCCACGGCACCCCGAACCACCCGCTTGAACTGGCCAGCCATCAGCTGATCGCCTACCGCTCGGCCTCCACCGGGCGCATCCTGCCGTCGAACTTCCAGCGCAACGGCGAACGCCATCAGATCGAAGGCAAAGGCCTGATCAGTGTCAACGAGAGCAACGCGCACCTGGCGGCCGGGCTCGCCGGACTGGGGATCATCCACACCTTCAGCTACACGGTCAGGACCGCCATCGAGCGCGGCGAACTGGTGCCGATCCTCGAGGACTGGCGTCCGCCAGCGTATCCGTTTCATGTGCTGTACCCGCCGAACCGGCATTTGAGCAATCGGGTGCGGGTGTTCATTGATTGGCTGGTGGAGCGGTTTGCGCAGGTCGATTGAGGTGCTGCGGGAGCATTGCTGACTTTTACGCAAAACACCTTTGACCCAGGGCCTGTTCTTCTAATGCACGTTGCCACCGATACTGGCGGCCATTGACAGTCATGGGAAACCGCACAATGCAAACCGACTACGCTGCCTGGGCCTGGACGTCCGGCCAAGGGCTGGATGGCCTGACACTGACCCGCAAACCTCTCCGGCAACCCGGCCCCGGGCAAGTGCTGGTGGCCAACCGCGCCATCGCCTTGAACCCGGTGGACTGGAAGATCATCGAGTGGGGCCATCCCGCCTGGAGCACCGGCCGTGTGCCGGGTGTCGACGGCATGGGTGTGGTGGTCGCGGCCGGCGCCGGCGTGACACTGCAACCCGGCAGTCGCGTGGCGTATCACCAATCACTGGCGAACGATGGCAGCTTCGCCGAGTACTGCCTGCTCGACGCCGCCACCGTGCTGTCGGTGCCCGCCGCGCTCGATGATGCCGCGGCGGCGTCACTGCCCTGCCCCGGACTGACCGCGTGGCAAGCCGTGGAAAAAGTCCCCGCGAATGGCGCGGCCGATGTGCTGGTGATCGGCGCCGGCGGCGCGGTCGGCCTGCTGCTGGTGCAACTGGCGGTACAACGCGGATGGCGGGTCTGGGCGACCGCGTCCGGCGCGCATCATGAAAAGCTCAAGGCCCTGGGCGTAGTCGGCGTATTCGATTACCGCGAACCGGACTGGCAAACCGCACTCGCAGCCAGCCTCGGCGAACGTCGTTTGCACGCCGTATTCGACACGGTCAGCGGCGCTCACGCGGCGAAAATGGCCGACCTGCTGGGCTACAACGGCCATCTGGTGTGCATTCAGGATCGTCAGGAAAGCGCGCCGCTGCCGGCGTTCACCACCGCGATTTCGCTGCATGAAGTGGCATTGAACAGCTTCCACGTCCACGCCAGCCTGCACGATCGCCAGACCTTGCGCCGCAACGGCGAGCAGTTGCTGCAAGCGCTGCTCGACGGCAGCCTGATCGGCCCGGCGCTGCAGATGTTCAACTTCGATGAATTGCCCCAGGCCTTGCGCGCCCTGAAGGACGGCGCGGGTGGCGGGAAATGGGTGACGCGTCTGCCCGTCGTTTGAATCGCGTCAGTCGAGGCCTTCCCCAGCGCCTTGACTGACCTCCCGGGTCAGACAATCAATCAGTGCCCGCGCCGAAGCCGACAGCTGCCGGTGCGGCGGATAGATCACCGAGAACGGTCGGGAGCGCCCGCCCGACTGTTCAAGCAGGCGCACCAGTCGCCCGCTTTCGATCCGTTCGCGGACAATGAAGTCATAGGTCTGGCAGATGCCCAGCCCCTGCTCCGCCAGCGACACAATCCCCAGCACATCGTCGGACACCTGAATATTGGCGCTGGGCAACCATTCGCGGTCTTTGCCCTGCTCACGGAACAGCCACGGCCCGACGCGCCCGGTGCTGGGCATCACGAACGGCAGGCACGCATGCCGTTGCAAATCGTCGACGCGCTGCGGTGTTCCGGCCCGTCGCAGATAATCCGGCGCGGCCACCACACATAAACCCGCGTCTTCCAGCTTGCGACCGATCAGCCCGCTGTCCGGCAACGCGCCCAGCCGAATAGCCAGGTCGAAGCCTTCGGCCACCAGATCGACATTACGATTGCTGATGCTCAACTCAACGCGCACTTGCGGATGCTGCCGGGTGAAACGGGCGAGCATGGCCGGCAAACGATAGTGGCCGTAAGTGGTCGGCACGCTGAGGCGCACGCGGCCGCTGAGTTCGCCGTCCTGTCCCTGAATCGTGCGCTCGGCGTCGTCGATCAGGCCGAATGCCGCCCGCGACTGCTCCAGATACAACACCCCGGCATCGGTCAGACTCAGGCGCCGCGTGGTGCGCCGCAGCAACTGCACACCCAGGCGCGCCTCCAGCCGCGAAATCGCCCGGCTGACCACCGACGGCGTGGTTGCGAGAAACACTGCACCGGCGCTCAGCGACCCCTTCTCCACCACCGTGACGAACACTTCGACGTCGGCCAGATAATCGAATCGGCGACTCATCTTGATCTCCAGAGAACAAATGCTTTGCTGTGGCGCGAGTTTATCGCCGCCATGAGCATCAATACAGTGAGCCGCACTTTCTTCCACGTTCAGGAATCGCCATGCGCTCAATCACACGTCTTGCTCTCGCCTTGTCTCTCTCCGTTGCCGCGTTGAACGCCCAGGCGGCCAATGTGCTGGTGGTGCTGTCGGACTCCGACCATCTCGATCTGAAGGACGGCAAGGTCTTCAGCACCGGTTTCTACCTCAACGAACTGATGCAACCGGTCAAGCTGCTGCTCGATGCCGGCCACACCGTGACCTTCGCCACCCCGACCGGCAAGGCGCCAACGCTGGATCGCTCCTCCGACGACAAGATGTATTTCAACAATGACGTGGCAGCCTTGCAGACCCACAAGGCGCTGCTGGAAAAACTGAAGATCACCTCGCCCGGTGAATCGCCGGTCATCAGCCTGTCGCGGGTCGAGCAAGTCGGTTACGAGCATTTCGATGCCGTCTACATTCCGGGTGGCCACGCACCGATGCAGGATCTGCTGCACAGCCAGGCGCTGGGCAAACTGCTGAACAACTTCCATCAAACAGGCAAAACCACAGCGCTGGTGTGCCACGGCCCGATTGCACTGCTGTCGACCCTGACGGATCCGACCGCATTCACCCGCCAACTGGAAACCGGCAAAGCCACCACGACAAACAACTGGACGTATGCCGGCTATAAGTTCACGGTCATCAGCAATCAGGAAGAAGAAATCGCCAAAGGCCTGTTGAACGGCGGCGCGATGAAGTTCTATCCGCAGACGGCACTGGAAAAGGCTGGCGGTGTTTTCAGCAGTAACACGGCGCCGTGGGCCAGCCACGTAGTGGTTGATCGCGAACTGGTCACCGGACAGAACCCGGCGTCGGCCCTGGCCGTGGGCAAGACCCTCGTTGACCGCTTGAAGTGATCTCGGCGCCCTCGCACTTTCACCGTTTCGTCTAACCTGACGTTGCACCCGACGATGATTGCCCATCGACGGGTGCATCGACCTTGATGCCCACGAAACGGAGAATTCCATGCTCAAGCGAACCCTGGCACTGACCGCTGGTTTGGCCCTGTCCCTGTCCGCCGTGCTGGCGCAAGCCGCGGAGGTGTTGAAGGTCAGCGCGATTCCCGATGAAGCCCCGACCGAGTTGCTGCGCAAGTTCGAGCCGCTGGGCAAGTACCTGCAACAGCAATTGGGCATGGACGTGCAGTTCGTCCCCGTGGCGGATTACCCGGCGGTGGTCGAAGCGTTGGCCACTGACCGCCTCGACCTGGCGTGGCTCGGCGGTTTCACCTTCGTTCAGGCGCGGCTGAAAACCGGCAACGCCATTCCGCTGGTGCAGCGTGAGCAAGATGCGCAGTTCACCAGCAAATTCATCACCGCCGACCCGAATGTGAAAAGCCTCGCCGACCTCAAGGGCAAGACCTTCGCCTTCGGCTCCGTGTCGTCGACCTCCGGCAGCCTGATGCCACGCTATTTCATGCTCAAGGACGGCATCAAACCGGAAAGCTATTTCAGCCGCGTCGGCTACTCCGGCGCCCACGACGCCACCGTCGCCTGGGTGCAGGCCGGCAAGGTCGACGCCGGCGTGCTGAACGCCAGCGTCTGGCAGAAATTGGTGGACGCCGGCAAGGTCGACACCAACAAGGTCAAGGTTTTCGCCACCACCCCGGCCTACTTCGATTACAACTGGACCGTGCGCGGCACCCTCGACCCGGCGCTGGCGGCGAAGATCAAAAAAGCCTTCCTCGACCTCGACCCGGCCAACCCCGAGCACAAGAAAATCCTCGACCTGCAGGCCGCCAGTCGCTTCATCGAAACCAGCCCGGACAATTACAAAGGCATCGAGGAAGCCGCCCGCGCCGCCGACTTGCTGAAATGACGCTGCGCCTCAAACAGGCTTTTCTGCACCACACCAATGGCGTGGAGGCCTTGCGCGGCGTGGATTTGCAGATCGAGGCCGGCGAGCAGGTGGCGATCATCGGCCCGTCCGGCGCCGGCAAATCCAGCCTGCTGAACCTGCTGGCGACCGCCATTCGCCCCAGCAGCGGCGACATCGAAGTGCTGGGCGAGCGCGCCTGGCACTTGTCCGCCCGCCAACGGCAACGCCTGCGTGCGCGCATCGGCCTGGTGCATCAGGCGCCGCCCCTGCCGCCACGGCAACGGGTGGTGACGGCGGTGCTGGCTGGCAAACTCGGCCAATGGAGCTTGGGCAAAAGCCTGATCAACCTGCTGCACCCGCTCGACGTGCCCGGCGCCCGCGCAGCCCTGGCAAAACTGGATCTGGCCGACAAACTTTTCAGCCAATGCCAGCAACTGTCCGGCGGGCAATTGCAGCGGGTCGGCATTGCCCGCGTGCTGTATCAGGCGCCGGAGGTGTTGCTGGCCGACGAACCGGTCTCGGCGATGGACCCGGTGCTGGCCGGGCACACGCTGTCGATCCTGTCGCGCCATGCTCGCGAGCACAACGTCACGCTGGTGGCGAGCCTGCACGCGGTGGAACTGGCGCTGGCGCACTTCCCCCGGATCATCGGTTTGCGCGAAGGGCAAATCCTGTTCGACTGCCCGTCCGCGCAAGTCAGCCGCGACATGCTCGACACCCTCTACGCCAACGAACAACTGCAATCCCCGGCGCCCGCCGTGGCGCCGCTGGTTGTGCAGATTCCGCGATGCTGAGCGCCGACACCCGCGACCCCGCCGCTTTGCCCCGGTTGCTGCTGACCGTACTGGCGATTGCCTTGCTCTGGCCCGGCATCCAGCTCAGCGAACTCGATCTGGGCGTGCTGTTTCACGCCGACAGCCAGAGTGAAATGGGCCGCTTCGTGTCGATGTTCTGGCCTCCGGCCCATGACCACGAGTTTTTGCAATTACTGCTCAAAGCCACCCTGCAAACCCTGGCCATCGCCACCGCCGGCATGGCCCTGGCGCTGTTGTTGGCGGTGCCGGCCAGCCTGCTCGCCAGCCGCGCCCTGTCGCTGACCGCTGCCTCCCGCAGCGGCCGCCCGAGCCTGTTGGGCCGACTGCTGCGCTGGCCGGTGCGCGGGCTGCTGATCTTCCTGCGCAGCGTGCCGGAAATCGTCTGGGCCCTGCTGTTCGTGCGCGCCGTCGGCCTCGGCCCGGCGGCGGGCGTGCTGGCCATCGCCATCACCTACAGCGGCATGCTCGGCAAGGTCTACGCCGAAATCTACGAATCCACCGACCAACGCCCGGCCCACGCCCTGCTCCAGGCCGGCAGCGGCCGCCTCGCCAGTTTCGCCTACGGCGTACTGCCCAACGTCGCGGCGGAACTGCTCTCCTACACCGTCTACCGCTGGGAATGCGCCATCCGCGCCTCGGTGGTCATGGGCTTCGTCGGCGCCGGCGGCCTCGGCCAACAGATCGACCTGTCGATCCGCATGTTCGCCGGCGGCGAAGTCGCCAGCATGCTCCTCACCTTCCTCCTCCTCGTCCTCGCCGCCGACCAACTCAGCCGCCTGCTGCGCTGGAGGTTGGCATGAAACGCCTGATCAATCCGTTGCTGATACTCGCCATTGTTGCGGCCGTCATTGCCTCATTTGCCTATCTAGGCCTTGATCTTGAAGAACTCGGCAGCCCTAACAGCCTGAAACAGATGGGCCTGTATGTGGCGCGCTTTCTCAGCCCGGACCTTAGCGCTGACTACCTGACAGCCATCCTGCGCGGATCGATGGAAACCCTCGCGATGTCGGCCCTCGGCACCCTGCTCGCCGCTGTGCTGGGCCTGTTATTGGCCCTTCCCGCCGCCGGCCGATTTGGCTGGTTTTTTCAGAGTGCCGCGCGTCTGGTGCTCAATGCACTGCGCGCGATTCCTGAATTGGTGTGGGCTGCGTTGATGGTGCTGGCGGCTGGGCTTGGGCCGAATGCCGGGACACTGGCCCTGGCCCTGCACACCACGGGCGTGTTGGGGCGGTTGTTTGCTGAGGCGCTGGAGAACACACCGCCGGAACCGGCGGATGCGATTCGGTTGCAGGGAGGGAATCCGGTTTTGGCGTTCTGCTACGGCACGCTGCCGAACCTGGCGCCGCAGTTGCTGGCGTATTGTTTGTATCGGTGGGAGAACAATATCCGGATGGCCAGCGTGCTGGGGTTTGTCGGGGCTGGGGGGTTGGGGCAGATGTTGTATGTGAGCTTGAGTTTGTTTCAGGAGGCGCAGGCGGGGACGGTGATTTTGGCTATGCTGATTTTGGTGTGGGGGGTGGATTGGTTGAGTGGTTGGGGTCGGGGGCGGTGGGTTAAGGCCTAAATATTTCCATTTCCCTTTGAACTGCCCCTACATAGCAAAAGAGGTTTTGCCTATTGAAAATGAAGCAATAGGTGACGAAAAATCCAAAAAAACATACGAATAAAAAATCATCAAAAGAACCCATGCACCTTTATCATATGCCGCTTCAAATCTTGCTCCTTCACTTTTTTCTTACACTTCAAACAGATAACCAAATCCTTCTTCGCCAGAACTTTCATCTTTCTATTAACCCACTTATCAGTACCAAACACGTACGATGGCTCATCCAGTGGCCATATGCGACCAAAAGCAGGCTCATAAACACATAACTTACCCAAGAGAAAACCCGCATTATTTTTTATTCTCAAATTGATAGACTTCGACCTCCCCGTCTCAATTGTTATATTGGTATAAATTTTTAACCCATCAACATTGCAAGCTTTGACGACACCTATAATCTCATCACCAACAGGACTGAACTGACCTTCACCAATGGAGAACAGAGCGTTCTGCACGCTTGCATCAGGCTCGAAACATGCATGCTTAAACCATGGAGGTCCTAGTGGAGGATCAATCCAGACTGAACCACCATTGTGCCGAATGAAGTAAACTTCCCCTTTACATACTGGACAGCTCGTACAAAAGCAATTACTTTCTGAACTAATCGTATAACCTGAATAGTCAAAAACCTTCGAATTACCTGGATGGATACATCCGCCCTGTGAATGTATCGGTACGCATCTACCGTTTACATATCGAAAGTCTATTGAATTACCACATCGACTACATATACTCATATTTTTCGACTGTAGAATTAATTAGAACAACAAAACAAATCCACACTCCAGAACATTGCACCTTTACTTGATAAAAACTTAGCAACCTACCAAGCACTTACACTTATTTATAACTCTGCAACCCTCCAATTATTCGAGATTTCAAGCCACATGACTATAAAATTACTGGATTCTCAACCGAACCGAAATATAGGCAGAGGGGCTAACTTATCTTACTTAGAATAGTAAATCCGCCCCTCTTTCTTTTATTTTCGGGTTCTCTTCAGGCTCGGGAATATCTGAAAACGCCTTTAACATTTTCGGCAAGATACCCCCCAACTGAATCGGCACCTATCAAGCCAATGAAGATACTTTTCGGCACATCAAAATACTGATAGAGCGTACCATTCTTAAACTCTACCTCTAAAGTCTCACTATCTTCATCATAGCCCACTGATTCTACGTTCGAAGATGACACAGAAACTCGTTCCATAACTTTCCCCTATGGTTTTACTTTTTCAATTCTTGGGTTTTGAGCACGCCATGTCTCTACCAATTCTTCATAGTTAGGACTATCCTCCATCTTTATACCCCAGCCACCCGGAGCAAGCGATTCATCCATTGGCAACTCATCATATACAACAGGATCTTGACTATCAGGTCTTCGATTCTTTGGAGGTGCTTGAATAGACGTTCTCATAGGAAGCTTTACCGCCTCACCTAAAATGATAGCTTCTCCGGTCCTCAAAATTGGAAGCATGCTAGTTAATCCATCTAAATTATCAGACAGCGCCGAGGTGATGTGCGCGCGATCTGTTGAATTGGCTAGCCGGAGGGCAAAAAAAGTTCCACATTGAGAAAGAACTGTAGGATCAATTTCTGATGGGCGTTGGCTTACGATCATTGCCCCAATGCCATACTTTCGCCCTTCCTTTACAATTCGTTGTACAATTTTCGAAGCCATACCTTTGGCGCTATCATTTAGATATATATGAGCCTCTTCCATCACAATTAACAACGGGCGATGCCTGCCACCCTGAGATAAGTTTCTCGCCCAGAAAAGAGCTTCATATAATATCCTAAGCACGGCACCTATAGTAGTTTGCAAAATATCTGGAGGAACACCAGACAAATCCAAAATTGAAACAGCCTTTCCACCAATCCAACTTTCAAGGAGCTTATCCAAGTCGCTCGTCACACGACCATCCTCCTCAGGCATCCAATCACCCGGGCGAAATATAAAATCATACCTAGGGATTCGAAGTTTTGTGCCAAGTAGCAAAACGTTTTTACCGATATTCAGCGAACTCGGCAGATAATTTATTTTTTCCTCGCCAGCCTCGTTAACAACATTTTTGAATATTGGTGGAATACCTATTGAAGGATTCCCCTTTAATTCGTTCCCTTTAGCATCAAGCTCGTAGGCGAGATTATCCATCGGTTTACCTGGACGCCCTTTGTAGTACGTTGCAAATGTTTCGACAAAAAGCTCATACCAAAGATGATGAATACTAAAAGGTATGGGGGAATCCACACTTATTGAGTCCAAAGAAGCACCAGCCTTAGGGTGCTTCGCAACCGAATCCACCTTCAATTTATGGACTCTCTCCATAACAATATTTTTTTCTTTTTCGTTGCTAAACTCACCAAAACTTATCTCGCAGAGCTCGTCAAAATTCAATGCCCAAAAGGGAATTTGCAGTTCGTTCTCTTTAGCTTTAGATGATTTGATTGAGCTTATCTTAAAAATGTCAGCCTTATCACTTAGAGCTGACCCATATTCTCCATGCAAATCGAGCATAATAATTCGGGCGGACGGATATCTTGAATTATCGGACAAGGCATTCATAATGCTTGCTATGGTTGTTGATTTTCCTGACCCTGTAGTGCCCACGACAGCAGAATGCCGGGTAATAAGCTTATTTATATCTACAAGAGCAGGAATTGACTCTGCATTTGAAACATGTCCAAGCTTTACAAAATAAGGCTTTTCAGGCCGACCATAAATTGCCTTTAGTTCCTTTTCCGAAACTAAATGAACCTCATCTCCAATAGTAGGGTATTGCGACAAACCTCTTTGGAATGATCCGTTGCGCTGCCCCTCTCCGACAAGTTGAATTCTCATCCAACGATTACTTTGAGCGTCGCTATTCGTCTTGTTCTCCGGAATAGCACTAGCGCCAACCTGGCTAACAATTCCGAACAAATCGGAAAACCCTATAGGTATCCTCACAAAGCTTCCGATTTGCCCTACTCTATATCCTTGGCCATCTATGTATATAAAACCTGTAAGAGACTGTTTGGATAAGGAAATACTAACCGCCGTCCCATTCACATCTTGAACGTCACCCAGATATGTTTCCTTACTAGCCATTAACTGCCTCCTTGAGCCGAACCAATTATTCTTTTAAGGAAACTTGTAAATACAGAAAAATCACCCAGCTTGACAGAGCTAACTGTTCGACCTGATTCGTCACCAGATGTAGAAGACGTAACAAACGCTTTTATGTCAACATCAGAATCATCACTTTCTGGAAACAAAGCCCACCGACCTATGTTAGTGCCTATGATCGCTTTATTGAAGGTCCAGACATTTAGATTATGCTGATTTTTTGCTAGGCGATACGCTTCTGGATATCGTTCTTTCTGCTCCGTGGCAGAAAGCGACTCCTCAAAATCCCCATACATCAGAGCAAGGACCATCGCAGTAGGATTAGCTTTTAGAGCATTTACTATGGCGTCATTTAAATGACCGTCATTAAATGAATAGCCAGACATAATTAGCAATGACGATTTTTTCCGAATAAAACGATTTAGCTGATCAATTAGCGCAAGATAGGGCATCTTCCGACTTTCTTCATACTTCAGATGCGAAGGATATATCAGGTGAGATGCATCCTCTTTTATCTCAGAAGATCGATAGACCTTTTTTTGATTAGCCGCATCCACTTTATACCAATTAATTGACCCGTGAATCTTCCAAAGTCTAGTCCAGTGAATTGGTATTAGATTATCCTCCAACGCCCTCAAATCAAAAAAAGATCTCCGGGCACCCACGAATCCGTCAAAATACTCAATCTCCAGATCTTCCAGAGACTGCTCCATCAACAAATCGTAATTTGTGGTAAAAATCTCGACGGGAGTTTTTCTATCAATGGAGCGAATCCACTTACACAATTGATGATATGGCGTATCTTGATTTGGAAGTAACACATCAATTTTTTTAACAATAATTTTGCAAATTTTCCTCTCTAGCTCTAATAACGACTCCTCGCTCAAGCCTCTGACATCTCCGCCCTTTGACACAGCCGAAAGGCTTCTTAAAAAGCTTAAAATATCCTCTATATTTTCGGAGTTTCTTTCTGCCTTAACCAATTCGGCCAAAAGAACTTGATAATGAGCGTCACCAGTAAGATGGTCATTAATAAATCTTGTAAGATTCGCCACATCAGGAATTAATGGCCATTCATCAGTCGGCATACTAACTGATAGAGGACAGCCTGCTGATAGAAAGAAGCCAATGGACTCATTATCTTGCGACAAGGATTGACGAAGATATTTTAAGTGCCTAACAGGATCATGAACTCCTTCCATCCAACCATTACCTCTCTGATATAAATACTTCAATTATTCCCAAATCAGAGGGGCTTAACATGGCATCCCGCCTGATGTTTCCCTGCGTGCAGTGACTGAACCTTGCAGGCTAGCTTGCATTGATACTAGCGCTTTTATAGCGAAATGCCATGTCAGTGACATGTATGAACGGGGGAACGGTTTTCGGGCCATTCAGCAGAAGCGTTTCAGTCGCAACAACACGAGAAAATAGGGGACGAATTTATTTTCACAAGATGAACCCCTTCTCTTGGCCAATGAAGGCACTGTGATAGCATGCTTGCGCCTCCCCCCGGAGAGGGGGAATTTTTCTACATCCCGCAAGGAATATGCCCCGTGAAAGACTTCGTCATCAGCGTCAACAACACCGTCCTCTATCTCTCTCTGGCATTCATTTGGCTGGTCGCTATCGTCGCGATTTTCACCAGTGGGTTCTTGCCGGCGCTGGGTATCTTCGTGGCCGGCACCCTGTGCTGGTGCATCATTTCCGGCTTCTGGTTCGTCCAGTCGGCGACCTACGAAGAACTGCGCAAGCTGAACGCCAGCAAAAACTGAAACATGAGGGTGGAGCCGCAAGTGCCCCGCCCTACCCTGAGCGCTTGGTTCCGTGCCAAGCGCTCTCGTCCACTGCTAATGGCTCGCATAAATCCCGCATTTTCCGAAACCCTGAAAATCCCCCCATTCCCTTTTTGCCAATAAAGCCCAGTACTATTTTTCAGAAATATCCCCGTCCCTTGTCCTCATCCACTCAGTGGCGAACTAAAGGAGTTTTGGTTTTGGGACATCTTCTGACTGAGCCTCAACTGACCGACGTCAGAGCTGCACTCTCCTGGCCTTTCAACGATTTACCGGTCGAGTACGATTATCTAGCGGCGGAGGTCAGAGGCATCGATCCTGACGTGCTCTACGAAATCCTTTATTCAGAGGTCGCGCCGGTGTGCTTCACCAACCTTGTGGCCGCTGTGCCTCCGGTATGGACTGGCTTTGATCCGGACTCGCTCAGGGTAATGATCGAGGAAAGGTTGGCAGCGAGGGAGAACAGCTGGTTTCGCAGGCAGTTTGATAAGGCGTTGGTTCGCTGGCTGCAATACAACTACGGCTACATCTGGAAGGAGATTTCCTCCAGGCTATGAGCGCTTAAACAGGCTCGTTTAAAGCAACCCGCCGTAACTTCCCCAAGGCTACAACGCCTTGCGTCATTGCCTACGACTACGCCAGAATCCGCCGGCTTGTGCGCCTGGCATGCGGCTTTTATCGTTCTGGGGTCACTGAAAATCAGTGATCGGGTTTGGTAGCCCGGTATTTCCAGGCGCATAGCGCCACCTCTTTGCAGGGATCGTTCTCGTCTCTGCTTTTTTATGGTGGCCGTGCGCAGGGCTTCTTCGGAAGCGCCGGGTTCCTGGACCGGTCTACCAACCTGAGCATGGCCACCACCTTACGTTTGGTAGCGAAGGGTGATGGCTCCTAGATTGCTTTCCAGGAGATACATCATGATCAAACCAACACCCAACCCACCCGAAACCGACCCCACTTCTCCCTACGAATCCCCCAACTCCAAAAAACTCCACGACGCCGCCGAGCGCGCGTTGGATCACTACCTCTTCCCCGCCGCCGGGATCATGTCGTCCTTGAACGAGCTCGAGCGGATGTACCTGGCCAATCCGAAATTCAACACCGAATGCCTGCTGGCCAATGCCAGCGAAAACCTCGGTGCAGCCAGTGAGATGCTGAGTAATTTCGCGGCCACGCTCGATCCGTCTCATCGCAAGACGGCGATCGGTATTGCGCAGATCGTGATGATTGCGGAGTTGGCGGTGAATCAGGCGCTGGATCACGTCGAGGTCGCGTAACCCGGCGATGGCTGTAGTAGCCGTTCGTGGCGGCTTCCATAACGCGATTTGTTGAGTCTCCCGCTGCTGCAGGAAAAGCGCGGCTCAAGAGGTTATGGAATGCAAAACAGCCCGGGCCGACACCCTCGTTAACGACGAAGGGCGTCGGCCCGGGCTGTTTGCGTTTCAGTAAAGGGCGTTGAATTCGAACCGCGAGGCCTTGATCCAATTGCTGCATTGAATGCACATATGAACTGCAATAAACCCAACTAGTGCCCCAAACGCAGGCCTTTAGACTCTCCCCACGATCAACGTAAGGGAGCATTCAACATGGTCACCAGCGCCGTCATCCGTCAAACCGGTGAGCCTCAAGCCATTCAGCTGGAGCAATCCACCGCGCAAACACCCGGCCCCGGCGAGGTCTGGCTTGAGCAGTTCGCCATTGGCGTCAACCCGCTCGACTTGAGCCAACGTTCCGGTGCCGCGCCGTTGGCGTTGCCTTCCGGGTTGGGGCTTGAGGGTGCCGGGCGAGTTGTGGCGGTAGGTGCCGATGTGACGAACGTGGCCGTCGGCGACCGGGTCGCCTATGCCACGGGCCCCATCGGCGCCTATGCCAGCGCCCGTCTCTACCCGGCCAATCGGCTGGTGAAAATCCCCGACAGCCTGAGTTTCGAGGACGCGGCGGCGGTGCTGTTCAAGGGTATTACCGCGCAGTATTTGCTCAAGTCCACTTACCCGGTCGGGCCGGGTTCGGCGGTGCTGATCTACGGCGCGGCCGGTGCGTTGGGGCAGATCATGGTGCCGTGGGCGAAGCATTTGGGGGCGTTGGTGATTGGTGTGGTGTCCAGCGCCGAGAGTGTCGAGCGGGCCCGGTTGGCGGGTTGTGATGAGGTGTTGGTGTTCGAGGCGGCGACGCTGGCCGACGCGGTGGTCGACCTCACCCAGGGCAAGAAAGTGGATGTGGTGTACGACCCGATTGGCCGGGTGTCTTTCGAGGCGTCGTTGAATTGCCTGCGTCCGCGCGGGTTGCTGGTGTCGTTCGGCATGGCGTCGGGGGCGCCGGCGCCGGTCGAGATCAGCACCTTGAATGCCAAGGGTTCGTTGTTCCTGACCCGACCGTCCCTCGCCGCTCACACCGCCACGCCGGAGGAATACCAGCAGCGCGCAAAGGACGTGTTGCAAGCGATTGACGCCGGTATCATCCAGCCCAATGTCGGGCGTCGTTATCCGCTGGCGGACGCCGCCCGGGCTCATGCCGATCTGCACCGGGGCGGTTTGCCGGGGGCGGTTGTGCTGGTGCCTTGAGTCTTTTTTCGGGTCATCCACGAGGGTTGTCGTTGCATGGATCTGTTCGATAGCCGTCAGGCCGATGAAGTCGCCACCCTGCTGGCCCTGGCCGAGCACGGCTCGTTTGCGGCGGCGAGCCGGACCTTGCAGCGCCATCCCTCGGTGCTGTCGAAACGACTCAGCGCGCTGGAGTCGCGGCTGGGGGTGCGGCTGATCGAGCGCACCACCCGGCAATTGCGTTTCACCGATGAGGGACAACGGCTGGTGGCGCGGTTCGGGCATGCGGTCAGCCTGATCGCCGAAGCGGAGCAGGATGCGCGCGAGGGCGCCGCCGAGGTTCGCGGGCGTTTGCGCATCGCCCTGCCGGCCGCCATGGGGCGGCTGTGGCTGGGCGATATCGTTTCGGCGTTCGCCCTGGCCCATCCGAACGTGGCGCTGGAAGTTGAATATGCCGAGCGCTTTGTCGATATCGTCGCCGAGGGTTTCGACGCGGCGATCCGCATCGGCGAGCTGGCAGACAATCGGCTGGTGGCGAAAAAGCTTTGCGATCACCGCCGAATCCTGTGTGCCGCGCCCTCCTATCTTCAACAGCACGGCGAGCCGAAAACGCCGGTGGATCTCGCCGATCATCATTGCCTGGGGTTTACCGGGTTGCATTCGTATCCCGAATGGCGACTGACCCGTGGCGACGAGAAACACACTCTGAAAATCCGCAGCCGACTGGTCAGCAACGACAACGAAGCGCAGCTGTGTGCCGCGCGCATGGGCGTGGGGATTCTGGCCGGCGGCGACTGGCTGGTGACCAAAGACCTGCGCGAGGGGCGCCTGGTGCGGGTGCTTCCCGAGTGGCAACTGGATGCCGACACGGGGGTTTATCTGGTGCGGCCGTCGGCGCGGTTGAACACGGCGACGACTACGGCGTTCAAGGACTGGATCGAGGGAGCTTTTGCCGAGGGTGCGCCTTGGATGACTCTGCCCCGCTGATTTACCAGCCGCGATGGGATATCGTGCCGGCCTCGGAATCGACGTGCATTCATGGAGGAAAAAGTGCGGATTTACATGACTAGGGCTTTTTGTGCAGGCGTGTCCACACCGGGACGCCTGAGATTCAAAACATTCCTCATCGCCATGTCAGGCTTCTTTGCCCTCACCCAAACGGCGCTATCGCTCGCCGATACTGCCAATGGAAAAGCCCTCTACTCCCAGCGATGCGCCGTGTGCCACGGAGCCGACATCAAGGGCACCGGGCCGTTGGCCAGGAAAAGCAATCCGCCAACGCCTGACCTGACAACCACAGCTTTCAAGAAGCGACTGAGTGATTATCCGGGCGTTATTGTGTCCTCGGTGATACTTCGCCCCAACGGGGATTTGATTCCAAAGACCTTGCGGGAGAATGGCGTGAAGATCCCGCCGCACGCCTGGAGCGTTAACGATTTTCGCGACTTGCACCAATATATGAGCGGTGTGATTTCCCATACGAACAGATAAAAATGGCGACGAATCTATTATCCGGTGGTGAAAAAATAGATCCGTCCCCATTTCTGCGTGCAATCAAAGGACATATGGCTTGAGCATATTTAGAAAGTATCTTTGCCTTGAAGCTTTAATATGGATATATCTCAGCTGTTGGAATGCAACCGTGCCCCTTATTATCGTTCAGCGTGGAAGCTTGTTGGAGCTGGCAACCTATGAAACGGGGCTGGCCCTTGCCGCCGTCATTTCCATACTGTTTTTGGCTTCCCGCGTCGAAGTCATGCGACGCAGCACCGCTCTAAGGATAGGCTGTATCGCCATTGCGTTGACCGGCATCCTGCGCTACGTGTCTGTTTCCGCTTCGTATTCGATAGAGGCTCTGCTGATAATTGACATCCTTGCGGTCGCGGCTTTCGGCGTCGTTCAATCTCTTTTCGGTGTTTATCCGGCTGAAACCGTAGAAAAAGTTCGAATAGAACATGCCTTTCGCATCCGGCGCATCATCGTAACCATAAGTCGCGTTATTGGCCCGCTCCTGGCGGGCGTTGTCATTGGATTGTCTTCCCCACAAGCCTCACTTCTCTTTGCAGCCATTGTGGGTGTGTTCGCAATGGGGTTAGCGTTCGTATTACCGCACAGCGTCAAATCCGACTCGACACAGATAAAATCGCCGGCACAACGAGTTCGGGAAATGTTTTTGGGAATTAGACTTAAATTAATTCTTCCACCTGAAAGATTCCTGACTGTTGCTGGTTTCATGTTGAGCCTGGCTGTTACTGCCACAGTACCCATGCTGGTTCCAATTCAAATTCACACCCATAATCTCGCTGAAAGCAGTGTCGGCCTGTTCAACGCCATATTTGCGGGAGGCGCAATCGGTGGCCTGTTATTTTTGAGCCCGCTTGTTGCCAGAAGACACAACCAGCGAAACAAATATATTGGACTCTGGACTTTATTAACCGCCTCCCTCGTCACAGCGGCTCTCTCTGTCGAAGTCTGGCAACTGGCTCCATGCCTCTTTATTGCAGGAGCTTCCAGTGCCTCGCTTTCACTGATTGGGATGGATAAGAGAACTGTCTCGGTGCCGTCTGGAGTTCGTATCAGATTAATGGCCGCCACACTTATTGTCGGCCAACTCGCAAATTCGGCCTCTTATATGATGATGGGAACAACGATGACGCAGTTCGGCACCCATGGTTTGCTATTGGTTTACTGCGCAATTTTCCTGTTTGTCTTGTTTCATGCAGCACTTTCGAAGTCCATCTGGTTTTTCCTTGAAGATGCGGCAGACTCCGAACTTTTTTATAAAAATAACCATCCCGGACTGGAGTCGATCATGGTTTCGGTTGCAAAGTGATGGATGCCGGATACCCGCTGCCGCCAATAAACCCGGATTGATTCCGCAGAACACCACGTAAAGGTCTTCGGTCAGGATGTCTTCAAGCCGCATATGCCCCTATCTCCCCAAACCGAACTTTGCCCAAGGCCCCCATTCGATCCAGTTGGCAACTGGTCCGTGGATCGGCCTCGAAACTGTAACTGTTCATCCTGCAGACCGTGAGCGAAATTAAGGCCACTCCCCGCCCGAAATGAAGTGAGCACACGCCGTGGATCTGACCGTCACCACCCTCCTCGTCACCTTCGCCGGCGTGTTCCTGATCTGCTTCATGAAGGGCGCGTTCGGCGGCGGCTTTGCGATTGTCGGGATTCCGCTGTTGTCGCTGGTGATGGACCCGATCACGGCTGGCGGGCTGCTGGCGCCATTGTTCGTCGCCATGGATCTGTTCAGCCTGCGCTACTGGAAGCCTTCCACTTGGTCAAAACCCGACCTGAAGTTGTTGGTACCAGGTTTGATCGTCGGCATCGGCGCCGGCTATTTGCTTTTCCGGGTGCTGGACCACCGCGCCATCGCCATCGTCATGGCGGCGATCACGCTGTTGTTTGTCGGTTTGTGGTTCAAGGCGGGCGGAGAAGTGCGAGTGCGGCCGCGCTCCTCACCCAAAGCCGTGGCTGCCGGCATTACTTCGGGTATCACGACGATGGTGGCGCATTCCGGCGGGCCGCCACTGGCGATCTATCTGCTGCCGCTGGGGCTGAGCAAGCAGATGTATGCCGGAACGACCAGCCTGTTTTTCACCGTGGGCAATCTCCTCAAGGCAGTGCCATGGCTGCTGCTGGCTAAACCTACCGGCAACGTGCTGACACTGATGCTCGTCAGCTTGCTCGCTGTACCCTGCGGCGTCTGGCTGGGTTGGCGATTGCACGCCCGACTTGATCAACGCCAGATGTACCGCGCCTGTTATGGCTTGCTGGTGGTCACGGCATTGAAGTTGTTGTGGGATGGAGTCGGGGGATACATGGCCTGAACGAAGTTCAGGCCGGGCCGGGGTTATTTGAACGCCGGCACGGCAACCGATTGATCCGAATGCTGGACGGATGAAATAGGCTTCATACCATTGCGAATCGACAACCTGGAGGTTGATTTGAAAACAGAGAGTGCAAGGCGTGTGATTGTCATCGGTGCCGGCATCGTGGGTGCGTCCGTCGCTTATCACCTGGCTTGCAAAGGTGCGCAGGTCACTGTGATCGAGGCCGGTGAGGTCGCGAGCGGCGTGACCGGGCGCTCGTTTGCGTGGATCAACACGTCGCACAGTGGGCCCGATCCCATTGCGCAACTGCGCGCTGCGGCAATCCAGGAGTATCACCGGCTCGAAGCGGAACTGCCGGACCTGAAGATTCATTGGACGGGCGCCCTGAGTTATCCGCCCGGCACAGACCTGGAAGCGTCAGCCAACCTGCTCACTCAAGCACAAATTCTCGACCTTGAGCCGAACCTCAAAAATCCCCCTCGACAAGCCTTTTACAATCCACAGGAAGGCGCATTGGACGCCGTGCAAGCCACCCATGCGTTGATCGCCGGTGCTCAGGCTCTTGGAGCGACGGTACTGGTGCATACCCGAGTGCAGGGTTTTACCCTCCGCGATGCAACGGTGACTGGCGTCGAAACCGCAACGGGTGCCATCGAAGCTGACTTGGTCGTATTGGCCGCAGGAACGGCCATCAGGCAACTGACTGAAACTCTGAACCTATCCCTTCCGATCGAGGCCTCGCCCGCTGTTTTCATCCGCTACAGGATGCAACCCGATCGGGTGAATACCCTGATCTCCAGTCCTGAGATGGAAGTCAGACAGGATTCGCAAGGGATCTTGCTGGCGGCGGAAGACTATCTGGACAACTCCCTGGAGAACCACTCGCAAGCCATAGCGCAACGAACCGCGGCGGCCATCCGCAACGAGTTGGCGGGCATCATTTCCATTGAGCCGGAATTGGCGTGTATCGGGCTCAGGCCCATGCCTGCGGACGGCGTGCCCATCATCGGTTATCTGCCCGGGATCGGCGCAATGTACGTTTGTACGATGCACCCTGGTGTCACACTCGCGGCAGTCGCAGGCCGCCTGGTCAGTGACGAGCTGATCGACGATCAGGTTTCACCTGCCCTGGCGCCATGCCGGCCTGACCGTTTTTTCAAGACGTAAGAACAAGCCCGCGGTGGCCGGGCCGAGCACTCCCATTGACCGCATCAATAACAACCATTAATTCAATGAAGTTCTCATATCAAATCCAAAGCGTAGGATCTGCTCCATACCAACCCACTGCACACGGAGTACAGAACCATGAAACGCCAAACTATCCTCGGCATCGCCTTCTCGCTCTTCGCCTTGAACGCTTTTGCGGCGACTGAAACCGATCCACTGTTCAGCGATGCGGTTGCCGCTGCGACTCAAACCGACCCACTGTTCAGCGATGCTGTAGCTGCGACCGAAACCGATCCGCTTTTCAGCGATGCCGTAGCCGCAACCGAAACCGACCCGCTGTTCAGTGATGCCGTTGCCGCGACTGAAACCGACCCGCTGTTCAGTGATGCAGTTGCCGAAGGTGGTTCTGACCGTCTGATCGAAAGTCGTAACGTCTGAATGCTGGGTTTTACCGCAGTACCCGACGAAAGCCCGGCCTTATCCGCCGGGCTTTTTCATATGGGGACAGATCTATTTTTCAATCAAAGGCGCCATTCAGCACTTCATAAATCAGCCCTGTAGCCAGCGCGACCAGGATCAGATCGGTGCCGACCTGCTGCCATTCGTAGCCGTCGTAGTGCGGCAGCCTGCCGACCAGTCGACCATCGAGCTTCTTCGCAATCCCGGGCGGCAGCGGTTTGCCCCGCGCCAGGTTCTTCTGAATGCCGGGCGGCAACGCCGGGCCCGGGGTCCAGTAGCCACGATAGCCGTCCACAATCCCGATCACCCCGCCGCGATCGATACTCGGGCCATGCCCCTGATAACCGCCCCCGCCTTTTTTCCCCTGATTGCCATGATCCTGGCTGTTATGCGGATTGCCTTTGCCCTGCCCCTTTCCGTTACCAGGATCGGCCAGCGCGGTCACCGAACTGCACAGCAGCGCAATACAGGTCGTGGTCGCAATCAACGTGCGTAAACCGGACATGGGTCGTTCCTTGAATGAATGGGTGTGTTTGGATTCTAGTCAGTTTTTTTTACAGGCATGGAGAGATGGCCCTGTCATCGCGGTTTGTGACGATTTTCGATGCGTGCAGCTTTCGGTGCTCCCCGATTCGCGCTTACCATACGTCCGACTCGTATTACCGCGGCTGCTGAACCCGGTATTCACGAGGACAGACCATGAAAAGAACTCGCGCCTGGAGACGTACCCAGGCCCGTAAACACGGCAGTGACAAAGCGGTTCGCCCGCAGACGTTCAAGCCGGAAAAAAACTGGAAGCTGATGTACATCCGGTCCACCAAACTGGTTAGGGCTCGCCAACTCGGCATGAGCTATCCCGTTCGCTCAACCCGCCAATTGTTGGATGAAGCGTGACGAACCTTCTGTTCATTTGCAGTCGCAACCAATGGCGCAGCCCGACGGCCGAAGAAGTCTGGCGTCGCCGCCCCGTCTTCAATGTCCGCTCCGCGGGCACCAGCCCCAATGCACGCAAAACCGTCGGCCCAGCGGATATACGCTGGGCCGATTTCATTTTTGTGATGGAAACCAAACACCTGAACCGTCTGCGGGCCGAGTACGCCCGGCTGCTTGAGCACAAGCGGATTCACTCGCTGGATATTCCGGATGACTATCAGTACATGGATCCCGAGCTGGTAGACCTTCTTCAAGAGTCGGTGAAACCCTACCTGGCAACTTGACCCTATGTACCTCCTGGCAACGTACCGAATGAAAAGGAGTTCACCCCATGTTTGAGCGGAACAAACTGGTTCCAGAATTGATGGTCACGGATCTGCAGGCCAGCCTCGCTTTCTGGGTCTCCTGCCTCGGCTTCACCATCGCTTATCAACGCCCTGAAGATGGCTTCGCCTACCTCGACCTGAATGGCGCTCAAGTCATGCTTGAGCAGGTAGATCCGAATGCAGGCCAGTGGCTGACGGCGGAACTGAGCAAGCCCTTCGGAAGAGGCGTCAATCTGCAGATCGACGTTGAGGCGGTTGCTCCCATCATCGAAAGACTGGGCGCCGCCCAGATTCCACTTTATAAAACCCGCAAAGACACCTGGTATCGCGCTGACGACGTCGAAGTCGGCCAGCGTGAATTTCTGGTTCAGGATCCGGACGGCTATCTCGTAAGACTGGTAGAACGTCTGGGCGAACGTCCCGTTTGCCCGATTTGATCAAGGACGATAAAAAAATGAAAACCGGCAATTTGGCACGGCCTCGAAGGGGCGAATTGCAGTCGCCGGCCATTCCCCCTGCTCGAAGAGGATTCGTCCGGCGACGGCATCATCTGTGCGGACAGCGGCGCTCGTTCCCGTGAGGTGATCCAGCAACAGGTGGTGGCGTTGATCGACGGGTTTCTAACCCGCTCGACGCAGAACTGATCGCGGTGTTGCCTGCACATCGTTGATACGTCAGGATCCCTCCCTTTTTTGACTGGCAGGAGCAATCGTGGAACGTCTCTTCGTTTATGGAACCCTGGGCCCTGGTCGGCCGAATGAGCATGTGATGCTGAACATCGGCGGCACGTGGCAGGCCGCTTCGCTGAAGGGACGTCTGTCGCAGGCCGGCTGGGGCGCGGCGATGGGTTTTCCCGGTCTGGTGATTGCCGAGGATGGCGATGTGATCGAAGGCTATGTGTTCGCTTCCGAGAATTTCCACGAACACTGGGCGGCGCTGGATGAGTTTGAAGGGGCTGAGTATCAGCGGGTGTTGACCAAGGTGAAGCTGGATGACGGGACGGCAATGGATGCCTATGTCTACGCGCTCAAATAGTCGGCCTTCGGCCTTTTCTCGGCGGATGAAAATCTTCCTGGCCGGCCTAGTGTTTTGTTTTGGGCTATGGGGTGCTTCCGAGTGGTGGGAGAAGGCGTTGGCGAAGCCTGACTACGCAGCTCATATCAGCCCCGATGGCTGCTTCAGGGTGCAAACTTTCAGACCTTTCTGGTTACTACCCAACTTCCTTCACCCGCAGGCGCCTCCAGACGCCCCCTTCGAAACTCAATGGTTCGTCCGCTGGGAATCTCCCGCGTTTTTCCGTTTGTACGACAATCGCGATGATCAGCTACTTGGCGAAAGCGAAATCTACGATCTGGTGAGTTACGGGAACCGATTGTCTTGGGGTTACGGCAGCGATACCGAGGTCCGCGTCGGCTTGATCACGATCGGCAATACTCGCTCTGATTGTAAAAAGGGAGACTGATGAAGCCATGACGAGCCGCGAACCACTCCATAGCAAAGGCTACGAAATGCTCTTTGGAGCGGTTCCGCACACGTGGCTGACCGTGGTGGGCGAGTTAATCGGCGAGCGCTTCTTCCTCTCTCAGGTCGAGAGTCGCGAACCGCTCGCCAATGGCGGCCACCAACAGTTGCACCGCGACTTGTCCGCGCAACGCCCCGGCGACACCGTTAACGCGCTGGTATACCTCGACGACTACGGCCTGGAAAACGGTGCAACCCGCATTGTCACCGGCAGTCATCGCCCTGCCCTGGACGAGCCCCCGTTCGATTTCACTGACGAGTCCCGATCCGTGCAACTGACGGGCAACGTGGCCGACATCCTGATCTTCGATGCCGACGTGATCCACGCCGGCAGCCTGAACGCCAGCGGCGCACGCCGTCGCACGCTGTTGATCACCTTTTTTCCGACTCGCTCTTTGCAAAACACCTGGAAACGGTGAACCTCAGAAACATACGAATGGACACGACTGAGCGGTTCGATCCGGCAGACTTCGTCTTCAAGCCCCTGAACTGAAGCAGCCACCCGACACTTAAGGAATGTGACACCCCATGGACGAAACCACGCAGTACAGAATCGCCACCCTTGAAGATGCATTGACCATCTGCGAACTGGGCCAGGTGCTCAACGCCGTCCACCACGCAGCCCGCCCCGACATCTACACCGCCTCCACCGAGGACTTCGCCCGTGATTTGCCGCACTGGATGAACTACCTCGACCAGCCAGGTCAGGTTGTCTTCATTGCACACGTCGGTCAGCAGGCCGCAGGCTTCATTGCTGCGAGCCTCTCGGCCAGCTCCAGTCCGCTGATGCAACCCATGAACATCGTGCGTATCGGTTCGGTGTGCGTCGCAGAAAGCTTCTGGGGCGAAGGTATCGGCCGCCAACTGATGCAATTGGCCAAAGATTGGGCCGTCGAACACGACGCTCAGGAACTGAGATTGTCGGTCTGGTCATTCAACGAACGCGCGGCACGAATGTACGTGGAGTTCGGGTTCGAGAGCCGCACCATCGATATGGGCATGCGTTTGCTCGGTATGACGGCTAAGCCGTAAGCTCTACGTAACTCGATTCCCCTCCTCCCGTGGCCCCCGACAGCCAGCCCCACACAAAGGCCAGCGTGGTGCGCCCGGCGTGATCGACGCCGACCGTGCCACGGGACCAACCGGCAAGCAGCTCGCCATCCTGCGTCAGGCACTGAAAAAGCAGCTCGAAAGTATCCGGTCCGGTCACGCGCCCGACTTGATTGCCGATGCGAATCCGGCCGCCCTGGTAGGTGCTGGAAATGGCGTTGCCGTCAACTTCGTAATAAAAAATCGTGCCTGCACCTGAAAGCCCTTGAGCGTTGTTGGCGACCGCGAAACGGCGCTTGTGCAAACGTGCAGCGACTTGCGAAAAAGCAATTTCCACGATTTCAGGCGATTCCATTGGGCTTTCCTTGTGAGAGGTACGTTCCTTGCCGGGGAGAATACGAGGCGCCGATGGAACCAAGCAATTCATTTGACTTGCTTGCCTAAGGCAACTATATAGTTGCCTAAAGCAAACATATGAGCATCACGCCATGTCCACGATCACCGACCGCGCCGACATCGTCCGGCAGTTCAACCGTTTCTACACCCATCAGATCGGCGTGTTGCAGGAACACTTGCTGCAAAGCGACTACTCGCTGACCGAGCTGCGCATCCTCTACGAACTCGCGTCCCAGGGCGATCTGACCAGCACCGACCTGCGCCAGATGCTCGGCCTCGACGCGGGCTACATGAGCCGGCTCATCAGCGGTTTCGACAAAAAGGGTCTGATCCAGAAAGCCCCCTCCACCACCGACGCCCGCGCCAGTCAGTTGCACATCACCGACCTCGGCCGCGAGATCCTCGCGCCGCTGGAACAAGCCTCTCGGCAAGAAGTCATCACCCTGCTCGAACGCCTGTCCGAACCGCAGCAACTGCAACTGATCGCCTCCATGAAGCAGATCCAGACGCTGCTCGAGGGCGGCCAGTCGACGACCTACCTGCTGCGCGATCCGCAGCCCGGTGACATGGGTCTGGTGGTGCATCAGCAGACCGCGATCTACAGCCGTGAATACGGCTGGAATTCAGAGTTCGAAGCGCTGGTGTCAGAGGTCGTCGCCAAATACCTGCGCGAATTCGACCCAACCGGCGAGCGCTGCTGGATTGCGGAGAAGGACGGCAAGGTGGTGGGTTCGGTGTTCGTCATCCGTCACGACGAAACCACCGCGAAACTGCGCATGCTCTACGTGGATGCCAGTGCGCGGGGTTTGGGGATCGGTAATCGGCTGATCGAGGAATGCCTGCGTTTTGCCCGGGATGTCGGCTACAAAAAGATGATCCTGTGGACCACCAGCAATCTGGTGGATGCCCGCCGGTTATACCAGCGGGCGGGGTTTGAGTTGGTCGAGGAAGAGCCGATTCACAGCTTCGGCAAGGAGCTGGTGAGTCAGACGTGGGCGATTGAGTTGTAAGGTCTACACCCGCTGTGAGTCGTTGTAGTCAGGCAGGACAATGGCGTCGGCTTTCGGCGGAAGGAATTGCCGAATAGTCTTTTGAGCCCCAGCGCAGTGGCCAACCGAAGCACTGCATCAAGCAAAATGACGATAGACGAGGCGCTTGAATTTAGCCAAGGTGTCGAACGACAGAACCCTAGACAATGAATAACCGGGATGAAAACCGAGCATGCATCGATTAATAGCGAATGGATTTACTGTTATTAGCATTGCAATGCTGTTCTCTGGCTGCACTTCATATTCGTCGCAGCCCACAATCAACCAACACGTTGGAGCCGACAACGCAGAAATCATCTCCAGCTACAGTTACGAAATGGACTCTCCATTGAAAGTTAGTCGCTTTGGCAAGGACACATACGCAGCGACACAAAAAACCATTCCAGATGCAAAAGACGTCAGCTCCAAGCCGACAAATTCGCCTCTCCCTACGTTAGAGATAAAAGTCTCAGAGTTCACGTTTGGTGGTGCTTGCGGACAAGAGTATTTAACCGGTTTGAGTCTTGGTTTGATTCCTAGCTGGTGCACAAGGGAAAATCTGTTCAAGTTTGATTTCACGCTAAACAATGAACATGGCTTTTGCAGGCAAAAAACCTACTCAATAAACGCCACGACATTCTCACATCTGGTCTTGATTCCATTTGCCTTGTTTGAGGCTGACAAACGACCGTTAGCTATTTACCAGGCTGCTCTAAAAGACTTCCTTCAAAAAAGTCAATGCGTAACGCTCTGACATAAAACCGAGGGGGACTGTTTTTTTCAGAAAGTAGAAAATAAATCAGTCCCCTTTTTCTAGTCTTTATAGCCAGGCAGAACGGGGCACAAACCACGGGTGATTGCGCCCGGAACGGCTCAGTGCGGACTGGCGGTCGGACGAACCACGATCTCACTCACATCGACATCGTCGGGCTGTTCGATGGCATAGGCGAGCGCTCGCGCAATGGCGTCTGCATTGAGCGCCACACGGCGGAAGGCTTTCATTTCCTCGCGGGCCACATCATCGGAAATCGTATCGGCCAGTTCGGACTCGACCACACCCGGGCACACCACGGTGACGCGGATCTTGTCCGTTTCCTGGCGCAGACCATCCGAGATAGCCCTGACCGCGAATTTGGTCGCGCAGTACACCGCAGCGGTCGGAGAAACCGCGAGGCCACCGATCGACGAGATATTGATGACCTGACCGAACCCCTGCGCCTGCATGTCCGGCAGGACAGCGGCAATACCGTGCAATACGCCGCGAACGTTGACATCGAGCATCTGGTTCCATTCGTTGACCTTCAACGAGGCCAAGGGAGACAACGGCATCACGCCCGCGTTGTTGATGATCACGTCGACCTTGCCATGTTGCGTCTTGGCGAACGCCACGAAGGCGTGCATCGATTGCAGATCCGTAACGTCCAGTGCACAGGCACTTGCTGAACCACCTTCGGCCTGGATCTCGCTGACCAGTTTGTCCAGACGCTCGGTACGGCGGGCACCGAGGACCACATGCGCACCTTTGGCGGCGATCAACCTGGCGGCCGCTTCGCCAATACCGCTGCTTGCACCGGTAATCAGGACGACTTTGTTTTGAATGTTCGACATATCCGTAGCTCCTGCTGTCTGCATTGAGGTTCAGCACCGACCGCTGAAGACGCGTTCGTTGCTGCGGGGTACGTCGAAAAGATTAAGGGCACGGGCCTGGTCGGCGCGTGCCGAAACCTGCGCAACTTTTGCCTATTCGTGTCTGTGTGCATCGCCTGCAAATTTTGTAATGAAGCGCCGCTCACGCTCCACGGAACTCGCTGGGCGTCACGCCCACTTCACGACGAAAGACCTGCGAGAAGTGACTGGGGCTTGAGTAGCCGACCTCCAGCCCGACGTCGATGATGCTAAGGCGGGTTTCCAACAACAGGTGCCGCGCGCGAGCCATGCGCAAGCGAATGAAGTACTGCGATGGCGAAAGTCCCGTCGCCCGCTTGAACAGGCGACTGAAGTGGTAATCGCTCAGCTCGGCAAGGTTGGCCAGTGTTGCCAGGCTGAATTCAGCGCTCAGATGCGCGCGCATGGCGTCGGTGACTTTGCGCAACTTGTAGGCTTGCAAGGCGTTGACCCGACGCCCGGGCTGGCTTTCAGCAAGATAGCTGCGCACCAGATGCACGGCCAGCGCCTGCGCCAGAGAGCGGGCGAAAAGCGCGCTGGGCGAGCGTTCCAGAAGCAATTCGGTGCGCAACTGCTCCATGACAAACGCGACGCGCCCGTCCCGTGCCCCTGAAACATCACGCAAACGCACAGGCCCGGCTTGCTGGCCCGACAGCTCTCGAGACGCTTGCTCGATCAGCGGCAGCCCCAGATAAAGATGCATGACTTCGAAGGTATCGCCTCCGTGTGTCTGCCAGCGCATTTCATACGGCTCATCGGAACTGGTGAGGAAAAAATCGCCGGCACTGACCTCGGCAGCTTCCCACTCGCCCCCCAATGCACGCTCCTCTACCGTCGCCGCCCCGGCCAGAACCAGAACGAGCAGCGGTTCCACCACTGCAGGCACGAGAATGGGCTCAGTAACGCTGCGATGGGTAAACAGCTGAATCACCACGTCCGTGATTTCCGGACGCGAGGGTAACGCCTGGGGTTCGCCTGGCAGGAACTCACCCATCGACTCGCCGTTGATGCGCAAGTCTCGAGAGGTTGTCGACAACGCGTCCTGGGAGGTACGCCCGGTATTTGCCATGAACTCGTCCTTTTCAGATTCGGCTGTGCGAAGCCAGACAGGTCTCCGATGCTTGCCCGCACGCCGTGTCACGGAGACCGGCTCGATGATATCGGGCTTTTCCCGTGGGTTGAATCGAGCGCCGAACCTCCCTCACTGACATTCAGCGCAAAACCCCGACAGCATGGGCAATCTCACGAAAGCCGACTTTGCCTCGCTGCGAGACAGTAGGCCCGTCGCCGATGAAAGCGCCTCGCCGGCGCCAACACGGCTTATCCCTACTCGATCAAAAACGCTGGAGAACATCATGACCGACTTCAAGAACAGCACCCCAAACGAAGTGGCCGGTAAAGTCGCTCTGGTCACTGGCGCGGCCAGTGGCATCGGCAAGGCCATCGCACTGCTGCTGCATGCCCGCGGCGCCCAGGTCATTGCTGAAGATATAAACCCTGAGGTGGAAGCACTGGCCCGCCCCGGCCTGATCCCCCTGGTGGCCGACATCACTCAGGACGGGGCAGCCGAACGCGCGGTCGCCCTGGCCGTCGAGCAATTCGGACGGCTGGACATTCTGGTCAACAACGCCGGCATCATCATTAACAAACTGGTCATCGACATGACCCGCGAAGACTGGGAACGCATTCAGGCGGTCAACGCCACGGCGGCCTTTTTGCATAGCCGGGAGGCGGTCAAAGCGATGATGCCCAACAAGTCCGGATCGATCGTCAACATCGCGTCCTACGCTTCCTATTTCGCCTTCCCCACCATTGCCGCCTACACCGCCTCCAAAGGCGCGCTGGCCCAACTGACGCGCACCCTGGCGCTTGAAGTCATTGGCCACGGCATCCGCGTCAATGCTGTCGGTGTCGGCGATGTGGTGACCAATATCCTCAACAATGTGGTCGACGATGGCCCTGCCTTTCTCGCCCAACATGGCGAAGCGGCGCCGATCGGCCGCGCCGCCCAACCGGAAGAAATCGCCGAAGTGGTCGCGTTCATCGCCTCGGACCGGGCCAGCTTCATGGTCGGTTCGGTGGTCATGGCCGACGGCGGCATGACTGTCACGGCCGGCTGAGCCGCAGCACAAACGCGCCGCACGACATGCCCGACCAGCCCGAGAGGATCAGGCAAATCTGCGGCAGTTTCGTCCTAACACCGCTGCGCCCGGCTACGTAATCTGAAAGCACGCAACGGATGCAGACACAGGCCACGGCAGGCCGCTCAGATGAACAACGTCAATGAGGACTGAACAATGAAAAACGCAAAACGGCTTTCCCTTTCACTGGTGATCGGCGCGATGGTGGCCTGCGCGATCAACCTTTCCTCGACCAGCCTGTACCTGGCCGCTGACGGTGCTGATCGAACTCCAGGCATGCGCGTAACTGAAGGCGGCAGTGATCGCACTCCCGGGTTCCGCGTTGCCGCAGATGGTTCGGACCGTACGCCCGGCATGCGCGTAACTGAAGGTGGCAGTGATCGCACTCCTGGGTTCCGCGTTGCCGCAGATGGTTCGGACCGTACACCCGGCATGCGCGTAACTGAAGGTGGCAGTGATCGCACTCCGGGTTTTCGCGTTGCCGAAAACGGCTCTGATCGCACGGCTTTGGGCCGTATCGGCTCAGTCTGAACATCCGAGGGGAAAAGTGATGAAAGATGCCAAAAAAACCACTCAGGACCATCGTTACGCAGGCATGTGGGTCACCGCGGATGGATTCATCCGTCATGAGCTTCTGACGACTGGTCGTTACGACGAGGCCCGTGGTAAAAACAAGAGCGCCTATCAGGGCCGCTACGAACTGGTCGGTGATTACATCCAGTACTGGGACGACACCGGCTTCACCGCTGATGGCCACTTTCATGACGACGTGCTGTATCACGCCGGAATGATCCTCTATCGGCAATGAGTACTTTGATGATGTCGGGTGAATATCGTCTGCCTGAAAACCTTCAGGCAGACGCTCATGAACACTTGTGAGAGCCTTGAAATGGAACAGAGCGATGCTTTCATCCTTCAAAACACAGCGGTCTACCGTGACGAACTGGTTCGCCTGCTGACGCAACGCTTTACCACACCCGGGATCTATGAGACCGCCATAGCTCCCCTGCATGTCATCCGTTTCGATTCACCTTCGGAGCTGATCCATACCGTGCACAAACCGGCACTTTGCCTGATCGTGCAAGGACAAAAGGAAATCGGCCTGAGTGACGACCACTACCTGTACGACCCGCTCAGCTACCTGGTGGTTTCGGTCACCCTTCCGGTGTCCGGTCGCGTGCTGATAGCCAGCCCGGAGGCGCCCTACCTGTGTATCCGGTTTGATTTCGAGCCCACGGAAATCGCTCAGGTCATCGCCGACGCTCCGCCGGCGGGCGTCCCGGACGAGCCGGAGCTTGGCCTTTTCCTCGAGAAAGTCGATGTACCCCTGCTGGAAACAATGCTGCGGCTGGTCCGGCTGCTGGAAACACCGAAAGACATCGGCATGCTGGCACCGCTCGCCCTTCGCGAGTTGTATTACCGCCTCCTGCGGGGTGTGCACGGCCGTCGTCTGTATGAGCTTGCCCTCGGCGACTCGCAAACACGGCGAGTAACACGGGCAATCGACTGGTTGAACAACCACTACACCCAACCCTTGCGCATCGAAGAACTCGCCCGGGTCGCCAACTTGGGCAACTCCACATTGCATCATCGCTTCAAGGCGGTGACAGCCATGAGTCCGCTGCAGTATCAGAAACAACTGCGCCTGCAGGAAGCCCGCCGGCTGTTGCTCGGCGAAGGTCTGGATGTGGCGAGCGCCTGTTATCGAGTGGGCTACGAAAGCCCGTCGCAATTCAGCCGGGAATACAGTCGCCAGTTCGGGTGCCCGCCCTCCAGAGATGCCAGCCGGGTTCGGAATCCTGCTTGAATTCCTAGCCGGAGCCAGTCCAGGGCAGCAGAGCGCCGGGGAAAGATCCAATACACCGGTTATTGAAGGAACCATCGGAGGTTGTTTAAGGGCTTTGGCCTTTGCTGTTTAAAGACACTCAGCGTTACTTCCTCAAGGCTACAACGCCTTGCGTCATTACCTACGACTACGCCAGAATCCGCCGGCTTGTGCGTCTGGGACGCGGGTTTTATCGTTTCCGGGTCACTGAAAAACAGTGATCGGGTTTGGTAGCCCGCTTCGTTCTAGACTCATGGCGTCACCGTGTGCAGCCCTTTCTCGGGGCTCGGATTTCATGGTGGTCATGCGTGGGGCTCATTCGTGGGCGCCGGGTTCTAGTGCGACCGGTCTACCAACCCGCGTATGGCCGCCACCCAACGTTTGGTAGCGAAGGGTGATGGTTCCTTTTGGTAATCGCGCTAGAGGATTCATCCATGTTCAAACCAACACCCAACCCACCAGAAACCGATCCGGTTTCGCCCTACAAATTCCCCGACTCCCGAACCCTCAACGAAGCCGCCGAACGCGCCCTCGATCACTACCTCACTCCGCAGCAACGGATCATGGGCAGCCACCACAAACACGACCCCATGTACTTGGCCAACCCGGCCTACGACACCGAATCCCTGCTGGCCAATGCCAGTGAGTCATTGGGATCGGCCAGCGAGATGCTCAACAACTTTGCGGCCACGCTGGAGCCTGCTCATCGCAAGACCGCGATCGGGATTGCGCAGTTGGTGATGTTGAGTGAGTTGGCGGTGAATCAGGCGTTGGATCATGTTGAGGTGAGGAGCTAAGCGTTTGCCCTCTGTGGGCGGATAGAACGCAACGACAGAGGTAGTGAGCGTTGATCAAAGCTGCCATGGGAAATGGCAGCTCTCGACAAGTAGTGGACGCTCGCTGCTGGCTGCTTAGCACTTAATGCTGCCACCCTCATGGGGGGTGGCAGCCACTTCTTCTGTTTAGCAAAATCACTTGGTTTTGGATGCTTTCAGCAAAATTGGCTTCAGGTACTAGCGAAATCCACCAATTCTAAGTTGCCAAGAGCACTCTATGAGCTCAAGCGATCTAGCATGCAGCCTGGAAGCCTCAAATCTAAATAATATTAAATTATAAGGGGATTGGTGTTGTTTGCAGAGTACATTTTAACTGTGCCATCTTGAGATACCTTTATAGATAGTCCATTTTTTGCAAGTATAGATGCTACTGATTCACCAGTCCCTTTTACACCGTTTATGGCGACCTTCGAAATATCAATAACGGAACCATAGGATAGAAGGGTACCATCCGTATGAAAAATAGACGCTCCGTCACTGGAAAGAAGTCTAATAAGTGTTTGAGTGTGCTTTTCATCAAGCAAGGAAAAAGGAGCAGTAGTGAGCGAGTTCTGTGACAATAATAAATCGTCAAATTTGGTGGCATCCAAGGGAACCCATATGATTGAGCTCAGTCTACGGCGAGCCAAGTAAAACACATAATAAAGAAGACTTTGGACAAACTCCTCCTTAACTTTAAGCGTTGACCTTATTAGGTTCGCTATTTGTGTGAGACTCCGGATTCGCCACTGCCCCTCTTTGAAATTAAATTCAATACCTTCGGAACCGGTAATGGAGTATTCGGATTGACTAGTGACTCGGAATAGCGCGTCTCCACCCTTGATAGTTTTGCTCAACGTGTAGTCATCTACAAATGATGCCAGCGCTTGTCTGCTAGAGTTTGCGAGGAACGCGTTTGCAACCTCTAATGATGAGTTAGCGAGAAAATAGGACGTTTGACCGTCTGCTAGGTACCAGAAGCGTTTATCTATAGGGTCGATTGGGGAAAGCTTTCGCACCTCTCTAAGGGGTAGCAGGGTTCCGGCCCTAGTATGCTCTCGCTTGTTGGCATATGCGTAAAATGATCGTGTTAAAACAAGTCCAGTAGTAAAATTGCGACCCTCGAATCGTGAGTTTGCAAGCTTATGAAAGAGTTCAACTAATTGTTTGAATTTCCGGTAGTCGTAGTGCCCCCTGCTAAAAAACTTAGATATTGTCAATTCTAGTAATTCGTCGCCAAATTGATGGGGCTTTAGGGAGAATTTCTCTTTCACGCTATGGCTGAGCGTAATAGCGAGGACACCTTCAAACACGTTAAGCAATCTTTCAAGCCCGGTAAAGATGGTGTTAGTAATTTGTAGTGAGAAGGCAGCCACTACGGTTTTTCCATCAAGTACTCGTCCCAGTACGATTGCGCAGGTACTGTTAACGATATAGACCCCTCTTTTTTTGTTTTCGAGTATATCGATGCCGTATTGATGCTTTATTGTATTGATAGGGTTGTGGTCAAATTTTACCGACCCACCAAAGAAGCGCTTAGTGGCACCAAGCAGGTAAGGCAATGCATGCTTTTTAAATTCACCTGATCCGCGCATATGTTCGAAATCAATCATGTCACTTCCTTGAGATACTGCTGATTTTATGTCAAAAATTGCGTTTTAAACTTACATCGAACGCGCCAGAAACCGCATCTGAATTCAGACTACGTTCAAACCGCTTGTGGTTTTAACTCTTGGCTAATTTTTCATCAGAGGAAATCATTGCGTGCATGAGAAATATTTTCCTGTCAAAAAGACTGTATTGCGAATGAATAGCACAACAATATTCAAAATTTAGTTATGCGGCATATACCGATTGGATCCGCAGTCTAACTCAGCTCTTCACGAAGGGCGAATATTGGCCGTAAGCGGTCACTCCGTCTCCCCCGCGAAAACAGGGAGTTCCAGTCACCGGCATCGGGTACAAAGGGCGCCCGTATGCGCCCTTTTTCCGTGATCAAATCGAAGTTTCTTGACCTCGCACCAAGCGAGTCACTTTTCCGTACTTCCTACGCAAGTCTGACTTGCGCAATTTCACACCACACGCGGCACCAACATGGGGCGTGATATCCCAAATCGTTGAGCCACCTGGCTGCGCAGCGGAATATTGCTCCAGGTTGGACGCGGCCACGAACAGACCAACATCGTCTAGGCCGTTGGGGGAGCGGACGCCATACAGCAGCTCCGTAGGCGCGCCCGTATCCAGATTCAATGATGCAAATACTGATGGCCCAACGTGATGCCCTTCCTCGCCAGGGAAACCAACGGCCACGTCATAAATTTTCCCATCCAATTCAACCCACGAATGGTCAAAGGTGCCTGCTGATGCCTTGACCTCACCAGTAACGATTTTTGGCGAAAAACCCATTTCACTGAGCACCATGAACAAGATCGCAGAGCTGTCATGGCAGGCTCCAGTCCAGTCGTTCTGCCACGCGAAGTTGAGCAACACGGCGTAAGCTTGGAAAAGGCGTTTGCCGTTAGGCAATAATGTGGATGCTTGCTCTGCGTTGTGAAGCCAAGGCTGGACCATCTTCGTTCCCTCGTTGTGTTGACGTTAAAATCAGTGACGTTTACTTCCCGGCGCGCGTTTACGGCGAGTCTTTCGGTGCAACTGGGCGACTTTTTTCACAACTGCTCATTCAAAGAGGCGCGATATCCATCGTGCGGGTAGGATGTCCAGCTCTTTGGCGAGGAAAAGCCTTTTCTGCGTTCCTGTTCAGAGAACGAAAAAACGGGACTTATTTTTTCTTAGAAAATCAATCAGTCCTCTTTTCCGAGGCCATTTCTGGTTCCCTTTCTGGTCCTATAAACTGTTTTACGAGGTGCCGCATACAGCCGCTACCTCATAGTGTCAAAAACATCATGCCAACAAGTTTATCGACCTGATAAATCAGTTCCCCGTCGCCCCTTTTAACCGCACCATCTCCAAAATTGCCTCGCTCAGACTGGTCGCGCCCTTGTTGCTTTGGGTCAGGACCACATCCACCCTCGTTCCGTCACGTTTGGCTATTGTCAGCTTTTTATTCATCAGACCGCTGATGCTAACGTCGGCGATATCAGCAAGTGCCACGCGATGAGACTCCTTGAATTGCAGGTGCACATAGACGTATTCAAGATCAACCAATACGCCCTTGTCGCCAGAGCCGAACACGGTTTCGTCAAAGTAGAAAGCCACTTTGTCCTTGGCAATGTTCAACGCGTTTTTGGATTCAAATGTCAAAATCTTCTTCGCCGGCAAGTCCGGCGCCACGTAGAATTTGTGGTCGGCATTGGACCTGAAACCTTGGGTGGCGGTCGCCACGTTCAACCCGCTGATACTGTGCGTTGCTGCGTCTGGTAGTGCGGGTGTAACACCAGACGGCGAGTTTGCCTGCGTTTCGCGCGCCACGATTTTCTCGATCACTCGCTCACAGTCTTCGTCGAAACGTTCATAACAGATGAATTGCGCATAGCGCTCGATATCGTGGCGACTGGCATTGAAACTTTCTACTGTGCTGAGGTCACTCTGGCGCAATTGTTCCTGGATCAGCGCTTGTTTTTCCTTGAGCAGCCCGCCCATACCGAAGTACTCCACGACACCGTCCAGCCGCCCTTGATCACCGCCGAACTTGCGCAGCAGGATCGGGTAGATCCGTTCGTTGTAGGGATAAGCACTGATCGCCTTGATCGCCGACGGAAGCAAGGCATCGTCGGGTATCAGGCCTTTTTCAATATTTTCGGTGATCGCCTGGGATTTTCTGATTTCGTCCTTCGAGTAAGCATGCAGCTTTCCGGGAGAATCGGCATTGATTGCATCGAGCGTCGCCAAATAGGCTGCATTGACGATATTGCTGGCACCGTCCGCGAAAGCTTTGACCGTTGCCGGACTCTTGAAAATCTCATCTTTCTTGAACGAGTCGCCGAGTGCGCTGACCCCTTTGGCCATCAGGTTGAATACACCATGACCAATGTTGGACATCAGGTTTTTCGCGTCGGCATCGTACACCGCCTTCTCTGTACCGTAGCCGACCCATTGGCGGCGCCCACGGCGTCGATTGGTGCGATGCGCATCCAGCTCGGCAGAGCGCTCGACGATGGCCTCGTATTGCTCGGCCAATACGCCGAAGTCTTCATCCCATGAATCGTAGCGCTGCATGAACGCGTCATAGAAGCGTTCTTCGTCGATATCGTAGATTCCGTGGGCCACGGTGAGTTTGATACTTTGACCTATCGCCTGGGAGCGGATCTCATGTGCCAGATCGTCGCCGTCTTCATAGAGGCTATCCAGGTTGGAAAACAGGTCGTAGAAGCCGGCATTGATTTTCCGCGACCACGTCGAGGCAATCTTCAAGAATGCTTGCCTGATCAGATTTGTATCAAGCTTGCTCTGTGGTGTTTCGAGGGCATGGCCGTAGAGTTCAATCTTCTGAATGCTGGCATCCATTGCGTGTCACCGTTCCAGGGTAGCGGGGAGAAGTAGAGGTATAGCGCAGCCTTGGTAAAAAAATGGCACAAGGCCACTGTATACTACCTGCATTAATTTTCGTTTTCGACAGCGACTAAAGTCGCTCTAAGCATGCCCCGTGACAGTGGATGCCAGTGAGCTGGCTACTGAGCACGGAAGAGCAATCTGGAGACATCTGCAACAGCCACTTTTGGCCAAAAGTAGCCGATCCCACCCGAACCACCAACGGTGAGCCCCCCAAGAAAACCGCCCTGATCTCCGACACCTACAATCTCCTCCGCCCCGAAGCCCTCGCTGCGCTTCAGGGCTGTGACCAGATCATCCACGCCGGCGACATCGGCAACCCGGACATCCCCTTTTCTTTCCCGTCGCAAGACCGCAGTCGGGATTGCGCATTTGGTGATGTTGAGTGAGTTGGCGGTGAATCAGGCATTGGATCATGTTGAGTTGAAGAGCTAAACGCTGCCATCTGCGGGCGGATAAAACGCAACGGCAGAGGGAATGAGCACTGGCCAAAGCTGCCATGGGGAATGGGCAGCTTTCGGCCAAAAGCAGCCTGTCAAAAGCGTCTAGAAATCAGAGTCCATTCAAATTGTCCTTCAAACTCTGGCCTTCGCCGTAGGACAACGCCAACAAATGAGCCATTACTCGAACAACTCCGACTCCTCATGCACCACCACAAAGCCATCTTTTGGAATGTATTTAAGGTAGGTACGAAGGTCGACTTGTGAGCCAGTGTGCCCTCGATGATCAATATAACCACGATTCGCGAATCGCCTATAAAGCAGGCTCTTCCCTGTTTCTTCCAAGAATGAATCCAGTGCCGATTTGCGTATGAACAACGCATTGTTGCGGTAGGGACCTGAGGTGAAAGCAATGAGGGAACCAGACTCATCGAGCCATCCACGTTGCTGGTCCCATTTGAGCCCCAATGTCTTAACAATATCTTGGCACGGCACATCTAGACTTGGCAGATCAGTCTCAGATGTAAACTCATACTCCCATTCGCGGCCCCTGCTCAGTGTCACCATTGTGCGTGCCATCCCATCACAGTGGGTGTTGGTCGTTCCTTCCTCCACAAACTGATTGAAAGCGGTGCCGTTCGGGTACTCCCCTAAAAAGCTTCTGTAACAGCTCGCATGATCAGAGAAAGCTCGGTCGATGCGATCGTAGGATGTCGCACCAAAAACCTCTTCATCAGCTAATACCGACGTGTAGAAAACATCAAATGAGAGATACGGCGTTGTCCACGCATCATCTTCACCCAAATCGTTGGCGGCTTCATTACGCTGTAGTGCGATCCACACTACAGCGTTGGAATCTGTGCAAGATAAGCGGGTCTCGTTTTTCGCGAAATCATCTGTCTTTACCCATTTTTTTACATCGCTTTCATGAGAAGGAAAAGTGTACTCGCGCCGGCGCAGGATGCTGTCGGGATAGATCCTCTCGGAGATCACATCTCTCATGTCGGTTAAATCACGCTTTCGCACATCTACTGACCAGTAATGATCTGGTCCAGGCACAGTGCCCTGATATGACGCACATGGCTGAATGTGATCTGAAAGGACCCCGAGCAATCGATGGAGTGAGATCCAGTAGTATTTTTTGCCCAGCCGTTCGGCATAGCCCGCTCGGGCACGGCCAGAGCCAAACTCACTATTTAAGGCTCTGTCATAATTCAGTGCTCCTTCCTTGTAGCCAGGAAACCCGAGTCTCAAGGTCTCGACCATAATCCAGCAGGCAATGTTTTCCTTCGTTACCGAAGCAGCCTTTAGATCAAACTCTGAGACCTTCCCCTCCACCTGATACCGCCAAAAATCAGGCCCAATGTTTGAGCCCCAAAGCTTCATATCTGAGGGAAGATGCTTCAGATCGAGAAGTGGCTTGGCATCCACGAGCGTCGGCCATGCTTGTATGACCGGACTTTTACTCGGAAAACACCCCAACCGCTCTCTCAACGGCTCATCGATACCGTGATCTTTGAGTAACTCCGCGAGCATCCGAATCGAATCCCGAATGATCACATTTGCTCGGTCGTATCCGTAAGAGACCAGTACACGAAGGGCTGGAATGAATGCGGGACGCTCCGCGCGCGCGATCAAACATGCGCTATATATGGCCTCAGTCACACTCTCAAGAATGTAATCATCATCGGACGCCAGGAAATTTCTCGCAAATCCAGATGCAAGCGGAGGGTCAGCCACTATCAAACGCACCAGCCCTTTCGATGCTTGATCGCGAACGCGACGGTCCGCGCAAGACGTCAGCCACCCAAGAACAATGGTAGCTAATCGTCGGCTTTCACTTGGCCATCGCATAATGTCAGCGGTCAGAGAAGCATTCAGCAGGGACTTGACCGCGCCATTATTATCGTATGACTTGAACGCTGCACGTGATAGGTAAACATCCCTATTTACCAACGGCTGACGTGTCAAGAAGTTATCCAGCCATAGCTCTGCGTTAAGACGATGGTTAGGCACCAAACTGACTTTTACAAAGACTTCGTATAAGTCCTCCCAAAGTCCCGGCAGCTTCAGTGCAGCAAAGATTTCGTCTTCCAGTCCGTTATTTTCGAAACTTTTGCTAGAGCGCCACGCTAATCCGTGCACGAACAGTCGGTTGGCTAGCTCCGCGTTCAATCCAATATCGGGATTTACGATTTCAATTCCCGTTTTCTCGGGAAGTACCGCCGCGAGCACTTCCAACAAGCCTCTGTCCCCAGACGGAAGCGAGGCCAAGCTGGCGCCGAACTTTTTCACATCGAGTTCACCAGACTCATGTGTGTGACCATCTACCAGCGCAATGGCTCGAAGGACGTCGCCATATCGTTCGTATCCAAGCCTAACCGTCCAAGTGTCATCGGTTCCTTCAGTGAGTATGACTAGACCTTCACGCTGAAGCTCTCGAATGAATACTTCAGGTGTGAGTTCCGGACCCACTACGTCACGGAGGCCGGCAGCGCAGGATTCCCAAAGCCGATCACTTGCTGATGCACTCGTGAGCCTTTGCGCCAGACTCAGCATCGATTGGCGGACCAAATTTTTCGGACTTGAATAGCCTAGTCGCTCTTTGACCGCGACGTTGCTATGTTTGAGGTGCCGTTCGAGCAAGGCAGAAAAACCTGGCAAAGATACATCGAGCGTATCGCAACCCTCCTCCTGCAAGGTTTTGCATGCCAAATGGAGGAATAACGGATTGCTCAACTCCTCCGAGAAAAGAGGAGTGATTTCTGAATTAAGCCCATAAAAATCAGCGAACGCTTGGAGTGCTTCGACTCCTTGCCCGTTAAACCCTCGGTGCTCAAATGCATAGCCTGGAAATCTGGAATCAGTAACCAGGTCTTTATAAGTATCACGAGCAGATACGCAAATTTTTACGCCAGGGTATGGCTTACACTGCTGGATCAGTTCGGGTAGCTTTGCCTTCCAACGGGCAGCAGCACGACTTTCATTCAGCGCATCAATAAAGATAACGAACGGTAGGCCTGAGTGCTCGGCGGACGTGCTCAAACACTGGAACAGATCATCACGTCCAATTTGAGCACCAAAACCAAGCTTGCTTCGAATGGTCTCCCAAGGCTCGCCACCATCAAAATCGTCTCCAAACACCACGAGGGACAGAGCACCTTCTGCGAAACGCCGATAGGCCGCGCTGACTATTGCGTGGGTTTTTCCGACACCTGCCGGTCCGACGAGAAGCAACGAGTTGCCCTCTGAAACGCTCATTTGGGGGCAGGTTAGAGTCTTTTCCACGGATTGATTGAGCTGAAAAAGCTTTCTTGCCGCGTCCATAGCCCCGGCGGGAAAAGCGCACATGTACTCAGCATTGAATTGCCGAAAACTAGGGGTATCACTTTCGGCACCATGTTGCTGAGCAAACGCCGCCTCTTGACTCTCCTTTGCTAGGAGCAAAATGGGTTGTAGCTGAATAACCGTTTTCAAAGCTTGGGTGACTGACTGCTCCGGCTTCTCGACCTGCCGAACCTCAGCTAACTGTGACGACAGTTGTTCAAGCAATTTCTCTGCTTCTGCTTTTTTGTCCTTGCCGAAGTGATCGAAAACGTCATCCGTGCGCCCGCGCAGTGATCTTAGCTCGCTTAGGATTGGGGAAAATGTCTGGCGTCGCCAGTTTGAAAAATCAGCAGTGCTACCGAAGAAATCCAGGATGTCATGGGCATCGGTCACCACGTCTAATTGGCCCATGTACCGCGGACCAGCAAACTCACGAGCCTGGTCAAGGCATTGCTGAACCTGAATCGGTGTAAGTACAGAATCGTCAAACCAGTAACGACGGATGCCTCCATGCGTATCCAAGCGCTGGAGCTGTTCACGCATCACTGTAGCGCTACACAAAGTGACATTGACGCGCTGACCTTCAGCTTCGGTTCGCTGCTCTAGCTCCTCCTTCCAACTCTCAAATCGCTCGACCTCACCCTGCCCGCGCGCGCCTCCCGCGACTCTTCCAGTTAGATCGAACGGAATATAGATCCAGTATTCTGAAAGGGTTGGATGGTTCAGGCGGGCCGCTGTGACCGACTTTGTTATTTGCCCAAGTTCTTTGGCACCAAGCTGGAAAAAATACTTTGCCTGTACTCCCAACACGTCTCCATTTGGTGAGCGGAAATACGCCTCAACACCACCGTCTCCACCATCACCCCGGAGGCTGTAGAAGCTTGAGCCCTCGGGAGCATCGCAACTGAAGCGGAAAAGCTGCACAGCCAAAGCTTCAAAGCTGTCATTTTTGCTTTTTGGAGCGCTGCGAATGTTGGTGAAGTCGATCGTTGGCATACGTGCTGCTCCATCTGATAATTTCGGATCCTATAAATATTGTACTGTTATCTAAAAAGTTGACTCTAGGCGATATTGGCCAGCTTCGTTGACCCATTTGGGTCGTTTCATGGCTCTCCTAAATGACCGACTATGACCGAAACCAGCCATTCAGACCCAAGCCTTCAACGGAGAGCCTCCCATGAAAACCGCCCTAATCTCCGACACCCACAACCTCCTCCGCCCCGAAGCCCTCGCCGCGCTCCAGGGCTGTGACCAGATCATCCACGCCGGCGACATCGGCAACCCGGACATCCTCGCCCAACTGGCCAAAATCGCCCCGGTCCACGCCGTGCGCGGCAACAACGATCTCAACAGCCCGTGGGCCGAAAACCTCCCCGACCTCCTGACCTTCACCCTCAACGGTTGGCCAACCCTCCTCGTCCACGACATCGCCGATGTCCCAGCCGATCTCGATCCGGGCATCAAGCTCATCATCACCGGCCACTCCCACAAACCCCGCATCGAATGGCGCGATGACCGTCTTTACGTGAACCCCGGCAGCGCCGGCCCTCGGCGTTTCAAATTGCCGGTGACGCTGGCGATCCTCGAGATACAACCCGACCGCATCGAACCGCGCCTGATTTCCCTGCTGGATACCCCCGCCTGAAACCGCTACCGTTCCCGCATCCAGAACCGGGAACCCACGCGCCATGTCCATCGCCGACAACCTCCTCGCCTTCACCCTCGCCGCCACGCTGTTGACCCTGACGCCCGGTCTCGACACCGCGCTGGTGCTGCGCACCGCCACCGTCGAAGGCAAGCAGCAGGCGTTGCGTGCAGCGTTGGGGATCAATGCCGGTTGTCTGTTGTGGGGCGCAGCGGTGGCGTTTGGGTTGGGGGCGTTGATTGCGGTGTCGGAGCTGGCCTACAACCTGTTGAAGTATTGCGGCGCGGCGTATCTGGCGTGGCTGGGGTTGAACATGCTGCTGCGCCCTCGCCGCTCGCTGGCACCGGCCGAAGCCGACGGCAAGCCGGGGGCGAACTGGTTTTTCAAGGGCATGCTGGGGAACGTGCTGAATCCGAAGATCGGGATTTTCTACGTGTCGTTTCTGCCGCAGTTCATTCCGCAAGGTCAGCCGCTGGTGCCGTGGACATTCGGGCTGGTGAGCATTCATGTGGTGCTCGGGCTGATCTGGTCGCTGGTGTTGATTGGTGCGACGCAGCCACTGTCCGGTTTTCTGCGGCGGGAAAAGGTGATTCGCTGGATGGATCGCACCACCGGGATGATTTTCGTGTTGTTTGCTGCGCGGTTGGCGTTCAGCAAGCGTTGAAGCGCCTGCGCTAAACAAATCTTCGGTCGAGAGCTGCCACCTCCATCAAACTCGAGGCTTGCCCATTACATATGGATATCCGTATATTCGGACAACCATATGTACTGAAGGCATCGTCATGCTCACCCCCGCCTCCGTTTTCAAATGCCTTGCCGACGAAACCCGCGCCCGGGCCACGCTGCTGATCACCCGTGAAGGTGAGTTGTGTGTCTGCGAACTGGTCTGCGCGCTGGACGACAGTCAACCGAAAATCTCCCGCCATCTCGCGCAATTGCGCACCTGCGGTCTATTGCTGGATCGCCGTCAGGGCCAGTGGGTTTATTACCGGCTAAACCCTGATTTGCCGACATGGATTCGCACGCTGCTTGAAACCACATTGGCCGCCAACACCGCCTGGCTGGAAGAAAACAGCGCACGGCTGGCGGCCATGGGCGATCGCCCGCTCAATACGTCTGCCTGCTGCTGAGGATCGAAAATGCGAGTTCTATTCATGTGCACCGCCAACAGCTGCCGCAGCATCCTGTCGGAGGCGATGTTCAACCATCTGGCGCCGGCCGGTTTCGAAGCAGTCAGCGCCGGCAGCTTCCCCAAGGGCCAGGTGCTGCCGCGCAGCCTGACCACGTTGCAGGCGGCCGGCATTTCCATCGCCGGGTTGAGCAGCAAGGGCAACGAGGCCTTCGAGGACAACCCGCCGGATATCGTCATCACCGTCTGCGACAAGGCCGCCGGTGAGGCCTGCCCGGTGTACTTCGGCCCGGCCCTTAAAACTCATTGGGGGCTGGAAGATCCATCGGATGTGGTCGGCGATGAACGGACCATCGATGCCGCCTTCCGCGCCACCCTCGCCCGAATCGAAACCCGCTGCCGGGCCTTCCTCGCCCTGCCCTTCGCCCAACTTGACCGTGATGCCCTCAAGCGCGAGCTCGACCGCATCAGCACGCTGTAACCGGAGCCGACATGACCGATTTGCCCAACCTCGATCCTTCACTGGTTCAAACAACCACGCGTGACGAAGGCGCGCACAAGCCGCGCATCCTGCTGCTGTACGGTTCGACCCGCCCGCGCTCCTTCAGCCGTTTGCTGGTCGAAGAAGCCGCCCGCCTGCTGGAGCACTTCGGTGCCGAGACGCGGATCTTCAATCCTTCCGGCCTGCCGCTGCCGGACGATGCGCCGGGCGATCACCCGAAAGTCCAGGAACTGCTTGAGCTGATGCAATGGTCGGAAGGCCAGGTCTGGTGCTCACCGGAACGCCACGGCGCGATGTCGGCGGTGTTCAAGGCGCAGATCGACTGGGTGCCGCTGGCCCTCGGCGCGGTGCGTCCGACCCAGGGCAAGACCCTGGCGGTAATGCAGGTCTGCGGCGGTTCGCAGTCCTTTAACGTGGTCAATCAACTGCGCGTGCTGGGCCGCTGGATGCGCATGTTCACCATCCCCAATCAGTCGTCGGTGCCCAAGGCTTATCTGGAATTCGACGAAGGCAACCGCATGAAACCCTCGGCGCTGTACGACCGGGTGGTGGACGTGATGGAAGAGTTGGTGAAGTTCACGCTGTTGCTGCGTGATCGGCCGGATCTGGTGGATCGTTATTCCGAGCGCAAGGAATCGGCGGAGGAATTGATGCAGCGGGTCAATCAGCGCTCGATCTGAATAACCGCAACGCCGCGAACGGTGGCCCGTCGCCCGGGTCACCGAAACTTTTCCGCGCCCTCCGGCCCCATCACCTAACCTCAATGTTTGTGTGATCAACCGGAACCGCCCATTCCCATGCGTAATGCATTGAAGTCATTGATGTTCATCACCCTGACGCTGCTCTGTCCGGGTGTCTCGATGGTGTCGGCCGCCGACCTGCCCGGCACGCCCGATGTCGGCGCCCCGCTCCCCGGCGTCACGCAAAGCGATCTGCAAGCCCTTCAACTGCGCCTCGACGGCCTCAAGCAGCAGATCTCGTCCGCCAACAATTACAACCAGCTCGAAGGCCCCCAGGACCGGGTGCAGACGTTCATTCTGGACATCGATCGGCTGTCGGCCTCGCTGTTGCCGCAGCAGGCGCAACTGACCGTGCAACTGGGCGTACTGGGGGCCGCGCCGGCCGAAGCGGTCGCTGCCGAACAAGCCGATATCGCGGCGCAGCGGGCGACGTTGATCGAGCAGAAAACCAAAGTCGATACGGCGCTGAAGAACCTTGCCACCCTCAAGCAAAACGCCACGGAGCTGATCACCCAGATCGCCGGTATCCGCCGCACGTTGCTCGAAAGCGAATTGACGCTCAGCACCCACAGCATTCTGAATCCTGGCTTCTGGGCTCCCCTTGTCAATCCGTCGGCGGATGACCGCCAGCGTCTGCGCTCTTTCGTCGAACAGGTGCAACAGACCGGCGCCGAAGCCTGGCAACCGGGTCAGCGCTTTTACACCGCCCTCTTGGTGGTGCTGGCCTTCGTCGTCTGGACGCTGGGCCGGCGGCTGGCCGACCGCTGGCTGGCGTGGGTGTGCATTCACCGCATGCCGGAGGGTCGACTGCGCCGCAGTTCGCTGGCGTTCGCCTCGGCGCTGGCGACTCTCGCGACCACCGCCATCGCCCTGCAACTGCTCTATTACGCCTGCACCCGTCACGTGCCGTTGCCGCCGATGCTGGCGACATTTTCCGATGAGTTCGGGAAAGTGGTTTATGCCTGCGTGCTGATCACAGGGCTCAGCCGCGCGTTGCTCTCGACCGAGCACCCGTCCTGGCGACTGCCGGCGGTGGCTGACCCGGTGGCGCTCGCGCTGCGTCCCTACGCGCGGATTCTCGCCGCGACGCTGCTGGTGCTGGTGACGGCGGTGCAAGTCAGCAATGCCGCCGGCATGAGCAGTCAGATTGTGCTCGCAGGCCGGGGCATCATTGCGCTGGCGGTGCTCGGTATCGTCACCACGCTGCTGATGCGCGTCGGCAGGGTGCGCAAAACACTGGCCGCAGCCGGAGACAGCCAAGTGGCGGGCAACACCTTCGCCGGGGTGGTTTACACCGTTGCCACCCTGGCGATGGTGCTGTCGTTCGGCGCCCTGCTCACGGGTTACGTATCGCTGGCGCGGTTCATCACCTATGAACTGGTGTGGGCGTTTATCGTGTTTTCCGGGTTTTACCTGCTGATGCAGTTGCTCAAGGACAGCTGCGAGTATTTCTTCTCACCCCGCCATTCCAGCGGCAAGGCGCTGAAACAGCTGCTGGGGGTCGGCGACCGACGCCTTGAGCAGGCCTCAACGCTGCTGGCCGGTTTCGGTCGAGCCGCGCTGTTGCTGCTGGCGGTCATCACTCTGTTCGTCGGCGGGATCGGCACCACCCTTGGCCAGCTGGCGACCAACATCGGCACGATCCTCGGCGGCGCCGGTCTGCGCAAACTGAACATCGTCCCCGGCCATTTGCTCAACGCGGTGCTGGCGCTGCTGATCGGCATCTACCTGATCCGCGCCCTGCGCCGCTGGCTCGACAACGAGTTCCTGCCCAAGACCGACATGGACCCGGGCATGTGCGCCTCGCTCAGCACGCTGTTTTCCAACATCGGTTATGCGGTGGTGATTCTGCTGACGTTGTCATCGCTGGGTGTGCAATGGACCAACCTGGCGTGGATCGTCAGCGCCCTGTCGGTGGGCATCGGCTTCGGTTTGCAGGAGATCGTGAAGAACTTCGTCTCCGGGCTGATCCTGCTCACCGAGCGCCCGGTCAAGGTCGGCGACCTGATCAGCATCAGCGGCGTCGAGGGCGACATCCGCCGGATCAACGTGCGCGCCACCGAGATCCAGCTCAGCGACCGCTCGATCGTGATCGTGCCCAACTCGCAACTGATCTCGCAGAACCTGCGCAACGTCACCCTCGGCGGCAGCGCCCAGGGCGTGGCGACGCTGGAGCTGATGTTCCCGCTGGATATCGACCCCGAACAGGTGCAGAACCTGCTCTTCGACACCTACAAGGAACACGAAACCATCCTCGAAAAACCGGCACCATTCGTGCGCTTCAGCAAGCTGACGCCGGACGGGATTACGTTGACGGTGACCGGGTATGTGGCGAGCCCGAGGATTGTCGGGACGACCAAGAGTGATTTGCTGTTCGAGATTCTCAAGCGGCTGGGGGCGGCGGGAATCGAGCTGGCGAAGCCGTCGAGTACCTGAGGTAAAACCTGCTGCGCGCCTGCCTGATCAGGCCTCAGGGGTTTCAATCGACTCTGGAGCCGCTTGCGCCTCGAGCTTCAGGCGATCAGCCTTGCTGATGTACTTCGGTTTGTTGCTCTTGGGTGCCAGTTTGGCGTTGGCCTTTCTGGATTTTTCCTTGAAGAGCTGTTGCAGTTTTTTCTGACGGTTCATGGTGTTTTTTGGCCTGCTTGAAAGTTGTTGGATGATATCAGCGTTGGGCCTGCTTCACCCCAGCACGTCAGTAATCCAGCGCACCTGCTGCGTCAGCTCCTGCACCTTGTGTTCACAAACGGCATGCCGAGCCCGTCCAAAGTGCGCCAGCGTCTGCTGCTTGTGCCGCAGCCGGTGCTGCCACTTACTGACAAACGCCGGACTGCGCGCCTGCAACTGCAGCGGCCCGAAGTACAACTCCTCGGCGGTATAGGAAACCGGCCCGCCCCACTCGGCCACGATGATTTCGTAGTCGAAGCGGTTCTCCCGAAGGATTTCCTCACAGAGGATTCGATAGTCGTTGTCCATCAGCCATTGGCGCAGCGGTTGCTCGCCGCCGTTGGGTTGCAGGATCAGGCGTTCGCGACCGCTCAGGCGCGCCTTGCCGGCTTCGAGGATGTCGCGGATGGTTTCACCGCCCATGCCACACACGGTAATTGCCGTGATCCCGTCTTCCGGTTCGACGGCCATCAAGCCATTGGCCAGGCGCACGGTGATCTGCTGCTCAAGATCGTTGTCGCGCACGGTGCGTTGCGCCGAACGGAACGGCGTCTCGGCCATCTCGCCCGCCACCGCCGCCGCGATCGCGCCACGGCGCATCAGGGCCACTGGCAGGTAACCGTGATCCGAGCCGATATCGGCCAGCCGCGCACCGGCGGGCACCTGCGCCGCCACCCGCTCCAGGCGCATGGACAATGTCTGTTCGTTCAACCGCAACCCCTTTCACTCTGAACGCCCGGCGCTGGTGGCCGGATCGGGGCGCGATTCTGGGGGGCAACGGCTGGGATTTCAAATGCGTGTGGTCGGATTCGTCGCTGGCCCCGGATCAACGCACTCGACGCGTCAACCACGCGCCCCAGAACAGACTGCTGAAAAACCGGGTGGCCTCGCCGAACCCGGCTTCATGCAAGAGCTTTTGAACCGCCGCTTCGGAATGCGGAGGATCGGCGCCCTGAAGAATTTTCCCCAGTTTGGCCTTCACCTCATCGGCGCTGGCCCCGTTCTGGCGCCAGCGCTGTCCCCACGCTTCCAGTAGCAACGGTTGGCTCGCATAGGCGTAGTGATTGCCGGCCACGATCAGCGGAGCACCCGGTTTTAAACGTGCCCGAATGGATTGCAGAAGCACTCGCTTGGCCTCATCGCCTTCCAGATGATGCAGAACCCCGATCACCGTAGCGGCGTCGTATGACTCATCGGCAGGCAAATCATCGACCGGCCCGAGATGCAGATCCGTTCGCGCCAGCAAGTCATGCGACCGCAACTGCTCGGTCGCCGCCGCCAGCATCGGCTCGGAAGGGTCAACCGCCATGAATCGCCAACCTGGCTCTAGATTTCCCATCGCGACTATTTCCTGAGCTGTCCCGCCTGCTCCAACTGCCAGAATCCGCGCCGAACCGGCATTACCCAGGCTAGCCGCCAGCATGCACGCGGCAAGGTCATGGCAAGCGTCATAGCCCGCCAGCGCAATGCGGCTCTGCTTGCCATATTCATTGGCGCGGGAGGTGTCGAATTTTTCAGTAGAGGAAGCGTTCAAGGTAGTTTCTCCGTGTCCTTGAAGCACCCTACGTCACGAGAATTGATAATAGAAATTCATTGATTTTATGCGGTGCATTCCTGTCGGGAATGCGGAAGGCATCCTGTGCCGTGCAGGAACGAAATGACAGTTACGCCTGCGACCGCAAAATCAGTAAAGTGGCAACCCTGCACCCGGGCGACTACAGAAAGGATCAATGCGTGACATCTCCAAAGGACTGGTGGGACCGGCTCAGGAACAAACCCGTGACCGAGTACACATGGGCGGAGTATCGGCGCAACGAAGCATTGGAACTGCTAGCAAGTGCCAATGGCAGCGGTACATGGATAGAGCTGAGCAACCACTCCAATGGCTTCGTTCGCGAAGTCGCCGTGAGAGAACTCATTCGCGACTGTTCTCCAGAAGCGCTTGTAGCCCTGATAGAACGACTCAACGATTGGGTGCCGCAGATTCGCGATCTGGCGCTGTCCGGGCTGAACAACTACCTGAACCCCGCTCAGGCGCCTGCCTTGCTGTATGCGCTGGACTCGATCATGGCGCTGGCGGCGCGGCAGCGGGTTGACCATGCTCCCACCTACACCGCCGCACGCACTGTTCTTCAATCACCGGAAATCCGCGATGAGGTTTTCGCAAACTTTCTCACGCGGCAAGGCAAAGCCGCGCGCTACCTGTTCAGTTTGCTGCTGGAAACGGATTTCGACCCGGAGAGACTCCTGCGTAGCGCCCTGGCCCATCGGGAGCTGACTGTAAGGCTAGCTGCGGTGTCGGTCTGTCAGGATCTATCGCCAGCGCAGGCCTCGCCTTTGCTGATTGAGGCCCTGTCGCGGCCGGGTGCCAAGGTGCGTGTCAACATACTCCGCGCGCTCCTTCCCTTGTCTGATGATCCAGGCCAACTGTTGCGGATGGCTTTACTCGATCCTTCGCCCTCGATCCGCAGCCTGGCGCGTTGGGCTGCACCTCGTCACGGCGTCGATGCACCTGAGGTACTGGCGCAGCGACTCAGTCAGGATTTCCCCACCCGCAAACGCGAATGGCTTGGCGTACTGGGCCTGGCTGCCGAGCTGGAAATCAGACTCCAGAAGCACTGGCTTACTGAAGCGCTGAGCTCGATCTATCCCTCTGTGCGGCAGGCTGCGGTTCGCCTGCTGGGCGACGAAGATCTGCCGCTGATGCTCGGGGCGTTGGGTGATTCTTCGGAAAAAGTGTACCTCGCCGCCTACGCGCTAACAGACAAGCAGCCCTGGGCCGCGCTGAATGCCGGGGTCGCCGCGAAACTGGATTGCGAATGGCATGACCTGCCCCCGCAACGCAGCCGGGCGATCTTGCACTTGATGTCGAGTTGGCAGCAGGTCGCCTATCTGTTGAAACGGCTGGAAGCAGAACCCGTGATCGAGACATTCTGGCTGCGGCAGGTGGATCTCTGGTGCGATCGTCAGTATCAGGCGGTCGACCCGGTCACCTCAAAAGACCAGCGCAACGCGTTGGTGCAACGGCTCAGAGCGCTGGCCGCCAGCGGCCTTATCCAGAGTGACAGGGTTGCGCTCTTTACCGACTGATATCTGAACCGATCTACACCAACACCGCCAACCAGGCCGACAGCAACAACAAAAACGCCAGCCCGGCATTCATGCGCCGCAATGCCCGTGGCGATCCAAAGAACCGCGCACTGCCCACGCCCAGCAGTGCCCACGCCGTCATGCACGGCAGGCAGACCATTAGAAAAACCGCCGACAACAGCAGCATCCGCGCGCTGTCGTCGCCGTTGCCGCCAAACACACTCACCACCGCCACGGCCATCATCCACACCTTGGGATTGATCAATTGCAGGCCGGCGGCGCCGAATACGTTGAAGCCTTCGTCACTCGACGTTGAAGACTCCAACGATGGCGGTGTGCTGCGAAAGATCTGCCACGCCAGCCAGCTCAGCCACAACACCCCGGCCCAAGCCATGGCCTGCTGTACTCGCGGATAACGGAGCAAGGTTTCCCCCACGCCGAGTCCGACCACCAACACCACCAGCGCCGCCGACACACACGCGCCGAAAATGATCGGCACGGTGGCCGTCAGACCGCGCCGCGAACTGTGGCTCATCACCAGAATATTGGTCGGCCCCGGGGTGATCGAGGCGACGAAGGAAAACAGCAGAAAAGGCAGCAACGATTCCATGACAGGACTCCCGAATCAAAACAGGAGGCCATGGTCGCGGTTGCGCGGGGGTTCAGTCTGGAAGGTTTGAGCAGCGCTTGCGGTAGTCCGCCGGCGTCAGGTGATAGGCACGGCGAAACCAGCGCCCGAGATGGCTTTGATCGGCGAAACCGAGGGCGCTGGCGACGGTGGCGGGTGTTTCGCCGCGCGCCAGCAACTGGCGGGCGCGGGCCAGGCGCAACTGAATCAGATACGCATGCGGCGCCAGTCCGAAAGCGGCCTTGAATGCACGGGTCAGACGAAAGCGATCGACCCCGCATGCCTGGGCCAGGTCGTCCAGTCCGATGTCCTCGAAGGCGTGCCCATGCAGATAATCCCGCGCCACCTGGGCCACCCATGGCAGGCGCGGATCGAACGGCTGGCGCTTGCGCCAGTCGAGGTGGGACGTCAGCGCACCGAGCAAGGTGTCGATGGCGGTCTGGCGCACGATGCGCAAGTCGCCTTGATGCAGGGCGTTGAAGGCCTGATTGATGGCCGTGGACAGGCGCGAATCCTGGCTCAGGGTATCGGTGAACCCGAGCTGGCTGTTGTCCGGCGCATGCTCGAACAGCACGCGCAATTCGCGCTCCAGCCAGTGCGGGTCGAGGTAGAGCATGGAATAGGTGAAACCCTCCTCCGTCGGCGCGTGCCCGTCGTGGATCTCACCCGGTTCCAGCATGAAAATCTTGCCCGGCGTACTCAGATGGCGCACGCGCCGGCAATGAAACTGCTGCACGCCCTGCTCGGTGACGCCCACCAGAAAGCTGTCATGCCAGTGCGGATCGTAGGCATGCCCCTGGAAATGGGCACGAATCGACTCGATCCCGGTGTCGGCATCCTGAGACAAGTCGATCCAGTTGCGTTTGTCCACGCAAGGCTCCGAAGGCAGTGGTTGTTCGTCAAGGACGTCTACGTTACCGCGACTTTGCCGATGGGTTTAGAACATTTGTGCACGTGAGCCAGGCAGGCCATTCAGCAAATTTAATGAACCCTGAGTGTCACGGCCCGCCTAAGCCAAAGACCATCAGGAGGTAGCTCATGCAAATTGAAACCACGTGGATCGTACTGGCCGTCGTGCTTTTGCTCATCGAATTGTGGGCGATCAACCGGGTGCGCAAGAGTGAGGGGAAAGCCAGCAACAAAGGTGTCTGGATCGTATTGATCGTGTTTGTGCCGCTGTTCGGGCTGATCGCCTGGGCGCTGGCCGGGCCCAAGCACGTCACGCAGGCCTGAAGCCCAAGGCAAGCAAGAGCCCCGAACATTCGGGGCTTTTTGTTGGCCGCTGGTTTGTATCCCAGTGTGTACGAATGCCGCCCGGATACATGCCTGGGCATCAGATGACGAAAACGGAAACAGCGCAGATACGTGGCCAGTCTTTAATGGGCTCCAGATTCGAAGGGTTCAGCCAGAACCCGGCCCTCGCCGATCATAAGGAGACTTGCCATGAAGCACGCACCACACGCTACCGTCACCACCGGGAAAAACCGTCGCCGTCTGCTGGGCCTGTCGCTTCTCGCCACTGCGCTGCTGCAGTTTGGCGCCTTCGCTCAAGCGCAAACCGCAGCCCCCGAGCCGATCAAGACCGCAGCCGCCAGCGTCACGGCTGACCTGCCATTCGGCCCGCTCAAGCACGTGAAGGCCGGCGTATTGGACGTGGCCTACGCCGAAACCGGCCCGGCCAATGGCCCGGTGGTGATTCTGCTGCACGGCTGGCCGTATGACATTCACAGCTACGACGACGTCGCGCCGCTGCTGGCGGCCAAGGGTTATCGGGTGCTGATGCCGTACGCCCGGGGTTATGGCGACACGCATTTCCTGTCCGACAAGACCGTGCGCAACGGTCAGCCGGCGGCGCTGGCCAGTGACGTGATCGATTTCATGGATGCGCTGAAGATCAAGCAAGCCGTGCTCGGCGGCTACGACTGGGGCGCGCGATCGGCAGACATCGTTTCGGCGCTGTGGCCGGAGCGGGTCAAGGCGCTGGTCTCGGTCAGCGGTTACCTGATCGGCAATCAGGCCGCCGGCAAGAATCCGCTGCCGCCCAAGGCCGAACTGCAATGGTGGTATCAGTTCTACTTCGCCACTGACCGTGGTGAGGCGGGTTACACCAAGAACACCCATGATTTCGCCAAGCTGATCTGGCAACTGGCGTCACCGAAATGGGCGTTCGACGACGCCACCTTCGACCGCAGCGCCAAGGCGTTGCAGAACCCGGATCACGTCGCGATCACCGTGTTCAACTACCGCTGGCGTCTGGGCCTGGTGCAGGGTGAAAAACAGTACGATGCGCTGGAACAGAAACTCGCCACCGCGCCTTCGATCAGCGTGCCGACCATTACCTTGGAAGGCGATGCCAACGGCGCCCCGCACCCGGCCCCCGAGGACTACGCCAAGCGCTTCACCGGCAAATACCAGTTCCGCCTGATCGACGGCGGCGTCGGTCACAACCTGCCGCAGGAAGACCCGAAAGCCTTCGCTCAGGCGATCATCGACGCCGATCACCTCTGAAGCGGCACGCCAAACGGCTCGTCATTTGACGAGCCGTTTTTCTTTGGACGGGCGATAACCGAAATAGGCGCTGTAGCACTTGCTGAAATGACTCGGCGAAACGAATCCGCAGGCCACCAGCACGTCCACTTGGGACAGCTCGGTGTGTTGCAGCAGGCGCCGAGCCTCGGTGATGCGCAGTTCCATGTAATAACGCTGCGGCGTGGTGCCCAGTTGTTCCTTGAACAGCCGCTCCAGTTGACGCCGGGAACGCCCGGCATACACCGCCAGTTGTTCCAGCTCCAGCGGTTCCTCCAGATTGGCGTCCATCAGCTTCACCACTTCACGCAACGGCGCGCTGACGCAGAGGTTCTCGGTCGGTTTGATCCGCCGGTAACGCGATTCCTCGAACGCCAGAATGTCTTCGATGCCTTCGACCAGCGCCTTGTCGTGCAGGCCCTTGATCCAATCCAGGGCCATGTGGAACGCGCCAGACGGACTGGACGCGGTCAACCGGTCGCGGTCGATTACGTAGGGTTCGCTGCTGACCTGGGTCGCCTTGGAAATCTCCGCCAGCGCCGGCCGATGCTCCGGGTGAATCGCACAGCGATAGCCTTCCAGCACCCCTGCCCGGCCCAGGAACCACGCGCCGTTCCACAACCCGGCCAGTATCACGCCAGCCTCGGCGGCCATTTTCAGCAGGTTGATGAGCTCATCGCTCGCCTTCAATTCCGTGCGGTAACCGCCGCAGATCACCAGCAGATCCAGTTCCTGCAACACACTGGTTTCCAGGCGCGAGTCCGGGCGAATCACCAGCCCCAGGTCGCTGATCACTTCACCGTCGCTGAGGCCGAAGGTGCGCGTGGAAAACAGACCGGGGCGCAGCAGATTGGCGGTGACAAGGGTGTCCAGCGCCTGGGTGAAGGCCGGCAGGGAAAAATGCTCCAGCAGCACAAACCCGGTGCGGGTCATGCGTCCCGGCCCGCTGGCGGGCTCGTTCAGGTAGCGAAGGTTCTTGCCCTTCATGCCACCGCTGAATTGGCGTCGTTCGATCAAGGTGGGGCCCATCGTTTCGTTGTTATGCCGCCATGCTAACTGGCGCCGCAGCAAATTACTCGCGAACGACGCAAGCACGTCAGTGCGATCGCTGCTGATACCAGCGAGCCTGCGTCCCAACGTCGCAGGCCCGGCACCTTGGCAAACGCCACACAAGGCTTAAAATCGCGCCTCCTCTTGCAGTCGCCCGAACGGCGCCTGCCCGCAGCCATGACAACCCTCAGGTTTGAACAGCCGGCCACTTTCACCCAGTGCGCCAGGCTCAATCGTCCTGCCCGTTCGGCGGTCGTTTGTCTTCAACACACTTCGGCTTGGCACTCGCATGCGCAGAGGCGCACGTTCCGCTGTTCGATCACTTGAGGTTTTTATGACACCGCGTTTGCTGGCCATGGCGCTGGCGCCCCTGCTCGGGCTATTCATTGTTGCCCTGGGCAACGGCTTTCTGTCTTCTTTGACCACCCTGCGCCTGGGCGCTGCCGGCGAATCGGCGACGATGATCGGCATCGTGTCCTCGGCCTATTTCATCGGCCTGACCCTGGGCGCGATCTTCAACGATCGGCTGATCCTGCGCATCGGCCATATCCGCGCCTACAGCAGCTTCGCCTCGCTCATCGCCGCGACCATCCTGCTGCAAGGGCTGTTTTATGACACCTGGGGCTGGGTCGTCCTGCGCCTGATCAACGGCTGGGCCACGGTCGGCGTGTTTCTGGTGATCGAGAGCTGGCTCCTGCTGGCCGGTGACGCGAAGATTCGCGGCCGTCTGCTCGCGTTGTACATGATCGTTCTCTACGGCGCCGGCGTGCTGGGTCAGGCGTTTTTGGGAAAAATCACCGGGCTGGGCGACACCGCGCCGTTCATGGTCGCCGGCATGCTCGCGACCCTGTCGGTGCTGCCGATCGTGATCCTGCCGCGGGTTTCACCGCTGCTTGAACAGGTCGAACCGCTCAAGCCACGGGCGCTGCTGGGTGTGTCGCCCACCGGACTGGTCGGGTGCTTCGGCTCCGGCGTCACCATCGCGGCGATCTACACCCTGCTGCCGCTGTACCTGCAACGCATCGGTCTGAACGTCGGCGAAGTCGGCAGCATGATGGCCTGGACGATCCTCGGCGCGATGCTGCTGCAATACCCTGTCGGGCGCTGGTCCGACCGCAAGGATCGCCTGCAGGTGCTGACCGTGCTCTGCGCCGCGTGCACGGTGCTGTCGTTGGTGATTGTACTGGTGCCGCTGTCCTCGGCCATGCTCGCGGCGATGCTGTTCCTGCTGGGCGGCGGCGTGTTCGCGTTGTACCCGGTTGCGGTCAGCCACGCTGCCGACCGGGCGCCGGTGGCAACCCTAGTGCCGATGATTCAGGGCATGCTGCTGATCAATTCGCTGGGCTCGGCGATGAGCCCGCTGCTGATCTCGCCAGCGATGAACGCTCACGGCGAAACCGGCTTGTTCTGGGCCTTCGCGCTGGTCAATCTGAGCATGGTGACGTTCTTCTTCTGGCGTCGCGGCAAGCGTCCGGTGCCGGCCAATCCGGCGCCGTTTGCGGCGGCAGCGACCTTCTCGCCGACCGGTGCAGAGCTGCGGGTGACCGAGGATCTGCGTCAGGCGGCGCAGGACCATCCGCCGATGGTCGATGCGTTGAGCGGCGAAGCGGCGCCGCAGACAGGATCGCGCTACGAAGCCAGTTGAGTTTCTGGCAGGCATAAAAAAACCGGTGACTTTCGTCACCGGTTTTTTATTGCCTGCTAATCAGTGCGGCGCGCGCGGGATCGTTTTCATCAGATCCTCAGGGCTGATATGCCCCACCACACTGCCCGGCTGCGGCAGGTTCAGGATGTGGCCCTTCATCTTGCCGATCACGTGCATCTCGCACGGTTTGCAGTCGAACTTCAGGGTCAGCACTTCGTCGCCGTGAATCAGCTGCATCGGCGCGACTTTGGTCTTCACGCCGGTCACGCCTTTGGCCTGTTTCGGGCACAGGTTGAAGGAGAACCGCAGGCAGTGCTTGGTGATCATCACCGGCACTTCGCCCGCCTCTTCGTGGGCCTCGTACGCGGCGTCGATCAGCTTCACGCCGTGACGGTGGTAGAAGTCGCGAGCCTTCTGGTTGTAGACGTTGGCCAGGAACGACAGATGCGCCTCCGGATACACCGGCGGTGGCGTGGTCTCGGCCTTGCGCGAACCGCGCGGGTGGGCGGCAACGCGGGCGGCGGTCAGCGCTTCAATCACTTCACGGCGCAACGACTTGAGCTGCGAGTTCGGGATGAAGAACGCTTGCGGCGCATCCAGTTTGATCGAGGTCGCGTGGTACTCGGTGGTGCCGAGCTGGCCAAGCAGGTCGTGCAAGGTCTCCAGCGCCTGTTCCGGTTTGTTGGCGACGCCGAATGGGCCTTCCAGCGCGACGCTGGCGCTGATGCCCTCTTCGCTGGTCACGGTCAGTTCCAGACGCTCTTCACGCAACTTCGCCAGCCAGCTCACGCCAATACGACGCTCTGCAGAGGTCTTGAGCAAGGCCTGCTGCCAGTTGTGGTCGAGGTTGCGGTTCAGTGGGTGGTTCGGGCGCAGCTTGTACAGGCCTTCCGGCATTTCGTTCGGCTCGACGCGGTAGCGGTAGCGCTTCTCGCCTTCTTCCTCGAACTCGCCCCTGGCTTCGGCGATGTTGGCGCGGAACCCCACCACTTCGCGCTTGACCAGCACGTTGAGGCCGTCGCCGTTGGACAGCGGCTCGTGGGTGATGACCTGCATGTCACGCTTGCCGACTTTCTCGACCACGCCCACCGCCAGACCGGTGAAGGTCGGCGAATCGAACGCACCGATGTCGATCTTGCGCTCGCTGACGAAGTAGTCGGTGCTGCCCCGGTGGAAGGTCTTTTCCGGGTCCGGCATGAAGAAATGCGCGGTGCGGCCGCTGGAAGCGCGAGCCAGGTCCGGGCGGTCGTTGAGCACGTCGTCGAGGCGCTGGCGGTAATAGGCGGTGATGTTCTTCACATAACCCATGTCCTTGTAGCGACCTTCGATCTTGAACGAACGCACACCGGCCTCGACCAGTGCGCGGATGTTGGCGCTCTGGTTGTTGTCTTTCATCGACAACAGGTGTTTTTCGTAGGCGATCACGCCACCCTTCTCGTCTTTGAGGGTGTACGGCAGACGGCAGGCCTGGGAGCAGTCGCCACGGTTGGCACTGCGCCCGGTCTGCGCGTGGGAAATGTTGCACTGACCGGAGAACGCCACACACAACGCGCCGTGAATGAAGAACTCGATGGCGGCATCGGTTTCATCGGCGATCGCGCGGATTTCCTTGAGGTTCAGTTCACGGGCCAGAACCAGTTGCGAGAAACCGGCCTGATCGAGGAACTTGGCCCGCTCGAGGGTACGGATGTCGGTCTGGGTGCTGGCGTGCAGCTCGATGGGTGGAATGTCCAGCTCCATCACGCCCAGGTCCTGAACGATCAGCGCATCGACGCCGGCGTCGTACAACTGATGGATCAGCTTGCGCGCCGGCTCCAGTTCGTTGTCGTGCAGGATGGTGTTGATGGTGGTGAAGATGCGCGCGTGATAGCGACGGGCAAATTCCACCAGTTCGGCGATTTCGCTCACCTCGTTGCACGCGTTGTGGCGCGCGCCGAAGCTCGGGCCGCCGATGTAGACCGCGTCGGCGCCATGCAGGATGGCCTCGCGGGCGATGGCCACGTCACGGGCGGGGCTGAGCAGTTCCAGGTGATGTTTGGGCAAGGACATATGTTTTTTTAGTCAGGCTGTCACGGTCGAGGCGCGCATTGTACCTGCGAACGGCCTGACCGGCACCCATGGGGCGATGTGATGCATAAAGTCACTAGCACAGTTTCGGCAATGGCATAACTGTAAGTTCTGTCAGTTGTTGGGTCGGCTTATATGAAGCACTCTTTTCGCCAGGTATTCCAGCGTATTGCAGTGCCTTTTCCATTTTCGATTCATCAAAAAGGATTTCGATAATGAACACTGAAATTTACAAAGCATTAAATATTAATGAAAAAGACATGACGGCCGGTGATGCACATTCAGTAATGAACAATTATTGCGAGGCAACGTTCAGTCCACCCATTCCGGGCGTAGGGGAAAAGTTTTCAGCTGGCACATTCATCTATGCTTCGTTAGTTCCAGAATTTTTAAGTGTCCTGGGTCGTAGCCTGCCAACTGAGGAACACGTACAGCTCGGGCTCATAATCCCCAAAACGCTGGAAGACGGTACATACAGAATAGAGCGCGAAGGTACTGGCGTTGTATCGGGCCACCTAACAGCAGGCTTTTATAATGTGTCGGGTTTTAAGGGTAAGGTTACGTTCAAAAGAGACAGGATCAGCAACACTATTGAAGCGAATTTTGAAATGTATGTTATTTATGAAGGCGTCGAATACCATGTGAAAAACGCACAACTTTTTCTAAATGCCACCGGCCCACTGGACGATAAATAGCCTTAATAGAAAGTTCGAAGCGCAGCCAGGCTCGGAGCGGCCGTATTGGCTGCGCTGGTCTGTAGGGAAGTTTGCCCGTAAAAACGCCGGCACAATACAGCAGCAATGAATGACTGACTTGGAACACCTGCTCCTGCGGGGAGCAGCTGTGCTGAAGTCAGGCCTTGGCGGCCATCGCAGTCACTTCCACCTTCATCCCCTCAACCGCCAGCGCCGCCACGCCCACCGCCGCACGCACCGGCCATGACTTGGCGAAGTAGCGCTTGTACACCTCGTTGAACGCAGCGCGATCAGCCATATCGGTCAGATAAATGGTCAGGTGCAACACGCGATCCATTGAGCTGCCGGCCTTTTCCAGCGCCACTTTCAGCGCCTGCAACGTGCATTCGCTTTGCGCGATGATGTCGCCCAGTTCCAGGCTGCCGTCGGCACGGGTCGGAATCTGGGTCGACATCAGGATGCCGTTGAATTCGGTCACGTCCGAAGAGATCGAGTCTGCATCCGGGTCCGGGGTGTAAGTGATGTCTTGGTTGGCCATGGGAAAGTCCTTCGCTGGCAGTGAGGACGGCGCCATCGCGCGCCGTTTCGGGCGGCCAGTTTACAGACCCGATCGGCGGTGGGAAGTCCCGACGCGGTGTGTCAGCCCTGCGCCAGTATCCGCCGCAGTTCCAGCGCATTGCCGAGTGCCGCGCCGCTGGCGGTGTTGTCGAAAATGCACCAGGTGTCGACGCCGTCGACAGCCGCCACCTGCAAATCGCCGGCGAGCGTTTCCAGATACGCCGAGTCGTAGGGGCTGTGATAAATCCGTGGCGAACCGTGCAGCCGCCAGTAGCGCACGCCCGGCCAGCCGCACGGAGCCGTGTCGGTGCTGATTCGCGAGGGATCGACCACCGCTTGCGCGATGCGATACGCCATCAACAACAGTTCGGCGGCGGCCCAGGATTCGTGGCGCGGCTCCAACACCACGGCTCCGGAATAACGCTGGCGCAAGCCGATAAAAAACGCCTCGGCAACCGCTTCGTCAAACACCAGCGACGGTGGCAACTGCAGCAGCAGGCAACCCAGGCGATCACCCAGTCCCGAACACTGCTCGAGAAAGGCGTCGAGCTCAGGTTCACAGTCCCGCAGGCGTCGCTCATGGCTGATCGATTTCGGTATCTTCACGCAGAAGCGAAATCCGTCCGCCACCGACTCGGCCCAACGGGCATAGGTTTGCAGTTTGTGCGGACGGTAGAAGGAGCTGTTGATTTCCACGCCATTGAGCAGCGCGGCGTAACGTTGCAGATGAGTGCCCTGCTCCGGGAAGGCTGGCCAATGCTGCCGGGGCAGGCTCCAGCCGGCGCAACCGATGAAGATAGACCACGCACTCAAAACAGCACCTTGCCCGCTTCACGCATGAAGATTTCCACGGTTTTCGGGCCAATGCCGTCGAAGGCTTGCAAACGCTTTTCGAAGTCCTGGCGGTCGGCGCTCGCCTCGACCATGTTCATTACCCGCCCGGCATATTCGTCATTCAGTCTGGCGGCCAGGGCCAGCAAGCGTTCGGCGGTGGTTTCGTCGTAACGCACGTAATGCGCCTGGCCGAGCATCCGCACCAGTTCGCGGTGGGTGCAATGGCCGAGTTTGCGCGGCGTATCGCGCTGGTGTCGTTCAACGATCACTCGGTAGGCTTCGGCGGCGATGTCGGCCTGGATGCGTTTGCCCATCAGGAAACTGGCGAGCAGCCATTTGAACAGCGCTGATTCGTTCAGCGGATGCAGGTCGATGTGCAAGTCTTCGGCGTTGATGGTTTTGGTCATGCAGCTTTTGAGCGAGGGGCGGCGTGATGAGTGCGGGGCTGGCGACGAATGGTTTTGGGGCTTAACGCGTCAGGTTTCTCCTCGTCGGGCGATGATTGATAAACAGGTTTGAATCACGCCGTTTAAAGACATGTCGGAATGCTTCCGGATGCCTACAAATCCTTGCGCCAGAGCCTACCGCTACGCCAGAATCCGCCGGCTTGTGCGCCTTGGGGTCGGCCGGTAACTTGGATCGGGTCACTGATTTCCAGTGATCGGGTTTAGCAGCCCGGCAGATATTCCCCGGTTGTACGAGTCTCATCAGTCAGGCGGTCGCCTGCACTTGATGGTGGCTGTGTGCTTGGCACCTTCGGGTGCGCCGGGTTTTGGGGATGTCTACCGGTCTGCTAACTCGCACACAGCCGCCACCCCCTTCGTTTAGCAGCGAAATGGATGCGGCCTTATAGAAGGATGACATCCCATGTTCAAAATAACGCCAAATCCCCCGGTTACCGCACCGGACAGCATCACCAATCCAACATCCCCCTACGAATGCCCTGACTCCAAAAAATTCAACGAAGCCGCCGAACGCGCCCTCAACTACTACCTCGGCCCGCCCGCCCCCTACATCATGGCCGCGCCCTACGTCCCCAACCGCCTCTACCAGGCCAACCCGGCCAGCAACACCGAATCCCTGCTCGCCGACGCCGTCGAAACTCTCGGCTCGGCCAACGTCATGCTCAACAACCTCGTCGACGCCCTCGAAGGCCCCCACCGCAAAACCGCACAAGGCATCGCACAGATCGTGATGCTGGCGGAACTGGCGGTGAATCAAGTGCTGGATAACGTCGTGCCAACGGAATAATCCGCCGAGCATCGCCAAATCCTGTGGGAGCTGGCCTGCCAGCGATGACGTGCGATCAGACAACATCCGTGTTGAATAGATCGGCCTCATCGCTGGCAGGCCAGCTCCCACAGGTCATGCGCCGGTGAGTATCCGGCCCCCCAAATCTCGTCGGGTGGACATCCAACAGAACCCAATTATGCTCAATGAAACCCCGCCCTCCCGCGCGGGGCGGTGATTCTGTGCACGCTCCACGAAATACCTGAACCGGCATCCGCCACAGGCCTTGGGTACGCGACGTTGATGAAGTGCTCCGGCCTACAAAAACAAGCACGACGGAGAACACCCATGGCAGTACTCGACAGCATGTCCACAGGCAGTGCCCCGCACCACAGCGTCAGCCGGGAGGAACGCAAGGTCATCTTTGCGTCGTCGCTCGGCACGGTGTTCGAGTGGTACGACTTTTACCTCTACGGCTCCCTGGCGGCGATCATCGCCAAGCACTTCTTTGCCGGGGTGAACGAGACCACGGCGTTCATCTTCGCCCTGCTCGCCTTCGCCGCAGGCTTTGCGGTCCGGCCGTTCGGGGCGATTGTGTTCGGGCGGCTGGGCGACATGATCGGGCGCAAGCACACGTTTCTGATCACCATTGTGATCATGGGTGTGTCGACGGCGATTGTGGGGTTCCTGCCCGGTTACGCGACCATCGGGGTCGCGGCGCCGATCATTCTGATTACCCTGCGCTTGCTGCAAGGCCTGGCGCTGGGCGGTGAGTACGGCGGTGCGGCGACGTATGTGGCCGAGCATGCGCCGAAGGGCAAACGCGGTTATTTCACGTCATGGATTCAGACCACCGCGACCCTGGGCCTGTTTATGTCGTTGCTGGTGATCCTCGCTTGCCGTACCGCGCTGGGCACCGAAGCGTTCGAGGCCTGGGGCTGGCGGATTCCGTTTCTGCTGTCGATCCTGCTGCTGGCGGTCTCGGTGTACATCCGGCTGCAACTGAACGAGTCGCCGGTGTTCAAGAAAATGAAAGAAGAAGGCAAGTCGTCGAAAGCCCCGCTGACTGAATCCTTCGCCCGCTGGGACAACCTGAAAATCGTGATCATGGCCCTGCTCGGCGGCACCGCCGGCCAAGCGGTGGTCTGGTACACCGGGCAGTTCTACGCGCTGTTTTTCCTGCTGCAAACCCTGAAGATCGACCCGCAGACCGCGAACCTGCTGATCGCCGGTTCGCTGCTGATCGGTACGCCGTTCTTCGTGATTTTCGGCAGCCTGTCCGACCGCATCGGGCGCAAGGGCATCATCATGGCCGGGTGCATTCTGGCGGCGGTGACCTACTTCCCGATCTTCCATGCGCTAACCCAGTACGGTAACCCCGACGTGTTCGTGGCCCAGGAGAAAAACCCGGTCAAGGTGATCGCCAACCCCGACCAGTGCTCGTTCCAGTTCGATCCGGTGGGCAAGGCCAAATTCACCAGCTCGTGCGATCTGGCGAAAACCATCCTGGCCAAACGCGCGATCCCGTACGAAAACGTGCTGGCGGAACCGGGCACCGTGGCCCAGGTGCGTATCGGCGACAAAGTCATCGAAAGCTTCGAAGGCACGACCCTGCCGGCCGCTGACTTCAAGACCCGTAACGACGCCTTCACCGCCAGCCTCGGCGCCGCGCTGAAAGAAGCCGGTTACCCGGAAAAAGCCGACCCGGCCAAGACCAATTACCCGATGGTGCTGCTCCTGCTGACCGTTCTGGTGATCTACGTGACCATGGTCTACGGTCCGATTGCCGCGTGGCTGGTCGAGCTGTTCCCGGCGCGCATCCGCTACACCTCGATGTCGCTGCCGTATCACATCGGCAACGGCTGGTTCGGCGGGTTCCTGCCGACCGTGGCGTTTGCGATGGTCGCGGCCACCGGGGACATCTACTACGGCTTGTGGTATCCGATCGTGATTGCGGTGATGACGGCGATTCTCGGGATCTTCTTCATGCCTGAAACCAAGGATCGGGACATCCATCACACCTGACCCCGCTTCGCTCGATGCTGTGCGTGACTTTCACGCACAGCATCGAGCGTTGTCACATCGGCGTCATTCTCCCTTGGTAACGTCGTCGCGCCCCGATGCCCCGACCACCAAGGTGACCCTCCCGGTGTACTCAAGCCCGACACGCCAGACCCTCATCCTGCGATCCGACAACATGGCCAGTGACGACTTCGGCGCCCTGTTCTCGCGAATGTTCGGCAACCGTTATGGCGACACACCACCGCCGCCCAAAGACATCATCATTGGCGGCGTTTACGGGCGGTACGAAGGCGTGAGTTTCCGGCGCATGCATTACCGGGGCGATTTCACGGTCGCCTTCCCCGAGCCGTTCGATGAAATCACCTTCGTCATTCCCACCGCCGGCAAGATCGTTTTCAACCATGAATCTGTCGGGCTGTGCGATGTGGGGCTGGCCATCGACAAGGCTGAGCTGCGTTCGATGCGTTTTATCGACAATCATGCCCAGCACGGCATGTCGATCAGCCGTGCGGCGCTCACCGAACGGCTGTCGACCCTGCTGGGCAAACCGATCGTGCACAAGCTGCATTTCGAGCCGAGGGTGGATCTGAACAGCCCGGCGTTTCAGGGCATTCGCGCGCTGATTGATCTGGCCACCGGCACCGAGTTCGATCGGCTGCTGAACGCCGGTTCGCTGATGCCGTCACGGCTGCGGGAGATGCTGGTGGACGCGGTATTGGAGGCCTGGCCGCACAACTTCAGCCAGGCCCTGCGTCGTCCAGAGGCGTTGATTGCGCCGAGGCATGTGCGGCAGGCGATCGATTACATTCAGGCGCATCCCGAGATTCAGGTCAGTGGCACGGATCTGGCGCGGCTGGCCAACGTCAGCCTGCGCGCGCTGCAAGAGGGTTTTCGGCGGTTTGCCGGGACGTCGATTGTCGGGTATCAGCGGCAGGTGCGGCTGGAGCGTGCTTACGAAACATTGCGCCAGGGCACTCCTGCCTCGGTGACCGAAGTGGCGCTGCGATTGGGCTTCAGCAATGTCGGCCGGTTCAGCCAGTACTTCCAGAGTGCCTACGGCGTGAGCCCGGCTGATGTGCGAAAGGGACTGCGTTAGCACAGCAGACCATTGTGGGAGCGAGCAGGCTCGCCCCCACAGTTTTTAGAACTGATAACTGGCCTTGAGCCCGCCGCTGAAACCGTGGCTGTCGCCGCCACCGCTGGCACCGACTTCGGCACCCAGACTCAGGGCACCGAGGTTGGCCATCAGGTTGGCGCCGCCACTGAACTGATCGCGGTTGTCGAACGCCGCGCGCTGCTCGATATCCAGCCCCAGTAGATGCCCTTCGCTGTCGACCTGATGATCGCCCAGCACACGCTCGTAACCAACCCGAACGCCTGGCACCAGTTGCCACGCGCCCATGGGCATCGGGGCAAACGAGACGTCGAGATTGGCCACCGCACTGCGGCGGGTTTCCTGAATGTCATCGACATTGAGGGCCAGTTCGCTGCCCTTCTCCTGGAAGCCTGACAGGTCCAGACGGCTGACGCGCACGCCAAGGCTTGGCTCCAGAATCACAGTGTTCAGCGGCACGCGATACCCCAGCGCCAATGTGGCGCCGCTGAGATTGCCGTGAGTATCGCCCTTCGCCGAACCGAGGCCGCCACCGAGGTCGCGTTTGCTGTCGTAGTCGATATAACCGGCGCTGATGTTGGCATCGACAAACAGGCCACGTTCCAGGTTGGTGAAGCCATAACGGGCGCCAAGGTTGAAGAACGTGAAATCGGTATCGACCTCGCCGCCCGCGCCACCCACCGAGCCTTTGCTGTAACCGATCCCGCCACGGGCGCTGAGCTGTTCGGAGAAGCGCTGGGTGACGCCGACCATCAGGCCCTGGCTGTGTTCATTGCTGCTTTGCGCATGGGCCGAACCGTCGGTGCCCAGATAACCGACGAGCGCGGTGCTCCACAACTGGTACTGGCCGACCTTGAGGTCGGTGCCGCTGGCGAACGGCGCGGCGGCTTGCTCGATCATTGCGTTCTGACGCAGCAGGTAACTGGCCGCATCGGCGTGCACCTGGCCGCCGACCGTGGACTCGACACCGCCGAGGGTGCCGGCGTCGATGGCCGATTGCAGGTAGTAGTTGTAAGCGCTGTAGGTGCCCGACAGGCTGCTGTTCTGTAACTCCTGCAACAGTTGCGCACCGGCCGCGGCGTTGCCGATCAGCCCTGCCTGGCCGGGCAGGCTGTTGTACTCGACCATTTTGCCGCGCAGTACATAAATGGTTTCCTGGGACAGACCCAGCCCCTGCTTGAGGTAGTTGTCCATGCTGCCGTATTGCGCGGTCACCTGATCCAGCCCCGCTTGCAGGTAACTGGCTTCGACGCCCAGCAGCGGCGCGTAGATCGCGGCCATGCTCGGCGGCATCATCGCCAGGGTCTTGGCGACCCGTTCGGCGGTGTAGTCGTTGGTCGCCAGGTAATTGCTCATGATCGTGGCGTTATCGACGCCGGCGATGCTCAACAGAACGGCAGCGGTCCAGCCGGTGCGGTCCTTGCCGGCGGTGCAATGGAACAGCGCGGCGCCGTCGACACCGGCCAGTTCATTGAACAGCACACCGAACTGACCACGCATGCCGGCATCGCTGACAAACGCGCGGTTGGTTTCCTGCATCATCGCAATCGCATCGGCCGCGCTTTTGAACGAGACCGTGGTGATGTTCGCGCCGGAGGTGGTGCTGCCGATGATGTCGATATTCTGGTAGGTCGCACCGCTTGGCATCGTGTCCGGCGTGCTGGCAATTTCGCTGGGCGTGCGCAGGTCGTACACCGACTTGATCCCCAGACCGTTGAGGGTCGCCAGGTCCGCCGCCGTCGGCGTCAGGGCATTGGAGCGGTAGAACACACCGGCGCGCATTGTGCCGTCATGGGCCGTGGAATAGGCGGTGGTGGTGCCGGCGATATCCCGGAAGTTGTCGATGCCTGCCAGGCGCGGGGTATCGAGGTCAGCCGCCTGGGCGGCAGCAATGGACAGACTCAGCACGGACAGCGAACAAACAAGACGTTGAAACACGGGGCAGCCTCACTGGAAACAGGTTGGGCTGCCCACTATCTGCATTGAAATGTGAGGGAATATGACAAAGCGACGAAGCCCGGAAATCACGGCGCGATCTGTACATCGGCAGCGTTTTTTGTCCGTTGAACGTTCACTGACCGTTTAAATACTCAAGGTGCTTTGACGTTTTTTTTGCAAGCGGCAACGTAAAATGCCCTCCCCAGCCATCGTGGAAGCCGTCAATGACCGACGCAGACGAAGAAATCCTGAACCAGGCAGCGCACTGGTGCCTGCGCCTGCAGGAGGACGATTGCACACCTGACGAACGCCACGCGTTCCAGCAGTGGATTCAGCAAAGCCCGCGCCACGCCTTTGAATACGCGAAAATGCTGGAAATCTGGGACATCAGTGAGCAATTGCCGAACCACCCGACGACTCGCAAAAAACTGCTGACCGATCCACAACGGCCCACGCAAAAGGAGCAATCCTCACGTTGAGCATTCGGGGTTAGAATCCGCGGGGTTCGGCTTACAGTTTAAGGATGATTCCGGCATGGCCACCCCCGACATTTCCCTGCAAGACACCGCCGCCCCCGAGGGCGTCTGCTTCGGCTGCGGCAGCCACAACCCCCACGGGCTGCACATCAAAAGCTTCTGGCACGAAGACGGCGTACACGTCATGGCCGAGCATGTGCCCGAGGCCAAATACTGCGGCTGGCCGGAACTGGTCTACGGCGGTTTGATCGCGATGCTGGTGGACTGCCATTCCAACTGGACCGCGATGGCCTACCACTATCGAACCGAGCAACGCGAACCCGAAAGCCTGCCGCGCATCAACTGCGTCACCGGCAACCTCGGCATCAAGTTCATCAAACCAACGCCAATGGGCGTGCCGCTGACATTGAAGGCAAAAGTCGAAGGTGAAGTCGGGCGCAAGACCCGGGTGATCTGCGAGGTCTACGCCGGGGAAGTGCTGACGGCGGTGGGTGATTCGGTATTCGTGCGGGTGGATACCGAGCAGTTGGCAGCGGCGGCGCATGGACGGAATGAAGATCAATGAGTAACCGAGCAATAAACATTGTGGTGATTATCGCGATCAGCGTGATGGTGGTTGGCAAGCTGGAGTGGCTGACGAATTCGTATTTGCTGGCCCTGGCACAAGCGGGCGGTGATTTTGATCAGATGATTATCGACATCTGGTTTGGGGTGGCCTTTCACTCTCTGGCAGTGATCGTCGTGCCGCTGCTGCTGGCGTACTTCAAACAGACGCTTGCCAGTTTTGTCGTGTTGATACTCGCGTTGTCGATCTACATTCTGCTCATCACAGGTGTCAATACTATTGCCCTGGTCATCGCCGGGCTAATGATCGCAGCAGTGGTATATGCGGTATTCACGCAATCGATCAACCTGATCCGGTACTTTCGCGCGAAGTGACCCGACTTACCGTTTACCTGGAGCCCCGGCCATGCCCGATCGCAAAATCATCATCCCCGACTCCATGAAAACCATCGTCGAACGCGCCGGTTACGCCCCGGCGGTTCTGGTCGGCGACACGCTTTACTGCGCAGGTCAGGTGGGCCGGACGGCTGACTTGAAGGTCATCGAACACCCCGAGCAACAATTCATCCGCGCCTGGGAAAACCTCGCCGAAGTGCTGAAGGCCGGTGGCTGCAGCTTCGACGATGTGGTGGAGATGACTACCTATCACGTCGACATGAGCCAACACATGCCGGTGTTTCGCGATGTGAAAAACCGCGTATTCCCCAGAGGCTTCTGCGCCTGGACCTGCATCGGCGTCAGCGAACTGGCCCATCCGGGGCTGCTGGTGGAAATCAAATGCGTGGCGGTGCGCAGGCGCGCTACCTCTGGGTAACGCCATTCCCGCTCACCCTGTTGTTGAACGATGAACCCGACCTTCTGCTGGCCAACCTGAGCGATCCATGACCGGTGCGTGGCGGGCCATCACTTCGGCGATCCAGTCGATGAACACCCGCAACTTGCGGCTGATGTGGCGGTTTGGCGGGTACGCGACGTAGAGCGGCATCGGATCGAGGCGCCAGTCTTCAAACAGCGGCACCAGATCACCGCTCGCCTCGTGTGCTCTGGACATGTACCTGGGCAACCACAACACGCCCAGCCCTGCGAGGCCCGCCGACAGATAGGCGTTGCCATCATCGACCGCCAGCACGTGACGCCCCTTGATCTGCAAGTCTTCGTGCTCGTTGTGCAGGGCGTACGGCACCGGCTTGCCGGTACGCGCCCAGAGGAAACCGACTACGCGGTGATGGCTGTCTTCCAGTTCCCGGGGATGCATCGGGGTGCCGGAGCGGGCCAGATAACTCGGAGCGGCGTACACGCCAAGTTGAAGATCCGCCACCTTCCGGGCCATCAGCGACTGATCCCGCAGCTCGCCGCCACGGATAACGCAATCGACGTTTTCATCGATGATGTCGACGATCCGGTCGCTGACGCCCATGTCGATCTGGATCTCCGGGTAACGCGCGTAAAACTCGGGCAGCGCCGGCACCAGAATCAGATTGGCCAAGGGGCTGGGCACATCGACCCGCAAGCGCCCCTTGGGCTGCGCCGCCGCGCCAGGCAGGCTGGTTTCGGCGTCGTCCATGTCCGCCAGCAGCTTGATCACCCGCTCGTAATAGGCCGAGCCGTCCGCCGTGGCGTTGACCTTGCGCGTGGTGCGGTTGAGCAACTTGACCCGCAGCCGCGCCTCCAGTTGCTGAATGAGCTGGGTCACTGTGGTCTTGCTCATGTGCAGGGTTTCGGCGGCCTTGGTGAAACTGCCCGCCTCCACCACCCTGGCGAAGGCTTGCATCGCGTCAAAACGGTCCATATCCCACCTCTGATAGCGGCTCGATTGTTTGGGATTTGCAAACAGTGAACGCCAAGATTGCGCGTTTATCGCGCCGAGGCAAGACCCTACAGTTTCTCCATCGCAGGTTTTCAACCCATTGAAGGAGACTCCCCATGACTAACGCCCAGCCAAAACGCGACGTGGTTTTCCCGCCCGGACGCCATGCGCTTTACGAGCGCAACCGTTATTCCCCGGCGGTTCGTTCCAACGGTTTTCTGTTTGTCTCAGGCCAGGTAGGCAGCCTTGAGGACGGCTCGCCGGAGCCGGATCTGCAACAACAGGTGCGACTGGCCTTCACCAACCTCAACGCCATTCTCGGCGCGGCCGGTGGCAGCTTCGACGACGTGGTGGACGTGACGGTGTTCATGGTCGACCCGCAATCGACCTTCGAAACCATCTGGGAAGTGGTGCCCGAGTTCTGGGGCGAGGCGCCGCACCCGACCATTACGGCGGTCGGCGTGACGTGGCTGTACGGGTTTCAGTTCGAGATCAAGGTGATTGCCAGGTTGCCGGAGGAGACACGGGCGTAGGCTTGCGGCAATTGCTCACAATTCGTGTTCAACAGCTTCACTGAAGCGCTCTTGATGCCATTTCCGCGATCAATATGCTGTCCTCATGTTGTTTTTGCCCCGGACAGAAAAGAGCGCAAGCCATGCCCAGCCCGAGAACGCTGTACCAGAAGCACATCGACAGTCACACCGTCTGTACCCTCGACGATCAGGGCCATGTGCTGCTTTACATCGACCGCCAGGTCGCCAACGAGTACACCAGCCCGCAGGCCTTCAGCGGCCTGCGCGAGGCCGGGCGCACGGTGTGGCGGCCCGGGGCGACGCTGGCGGTGGTCGATCATGTGAACCCCACCGCACCGAAACGCATCGCGACCATGCCCGACGCCGGGGGCGCGCGGCAGGTGTCGTACTTCGAAGAAAACTGCCGCGACTTCGGCATCGAGCTGTTCGATGTGCTGGACAAGCGCCAGGGCATCGAGCACGTCGTGGCGCCGGAACAGGGTTTCATTCTGCCGGGCATGGTGGTCGCGGCCGGTGACAGCCACACCACCACTTACGGCGCACTGGGCGCCTTCGGTTTCGGCATCGGCACTTCGGAAATCGAACACCTGCTGGCGACGCAGACCTTGGTCTACAAACGCCTGAAAACCCTGCGGGTGACGGTCAACGGTGAGCTGGGCGCAGGTGTCACGTCCAAGGACATCATCATGGTGCTGATCGAGAAGATCGGTGCGTCTGGTGCCACCGGTTACGCCATCGAATTCACCGGCCCGGCCATCAGCGCCCTCAGCGTCGAGGCGCGCATGACTATCTGCAACATGGCCGTCGAGGCCGGTGCCCGGGGCGCGTTCATGGCGCCGGACGACAAGGTGTTCGCCTACCTGCAAGGCAAACCGCGTGCGCCTAAGGGCAAGCTCTGGGAAGAAGCTGTCGAGCGCTGGAAAACCCTGCACAGCGACGAGGGCGCGGTGTTCGATCGCGAAGTCATCCTCGATGTCGCCGCGCTGGAGCCGATGGTGACCTGGGGCACCAGCCCTGATCAGGCCGCGCCGATCAAAGGGCACGTGCCGGACCCGGCCACCCAGCCCGATCCGATCCTGCGTCAGGGCCTGCAGCGCGCCCTCGACTACATGGGCCTGACACCCGGCATGCCCCTGAACGAAGTGACGATCAGCCATGCCTTCATCGGCTCCTGCACCAATGCGCGGATCGAAGATTTGCGTGACGTCGCCCGGGTGGTGCGCGGCAAGCGTGTGGCGCCCCACGTGCGGGCGATGATCGTTCCCGGCTCGACCCTGGTGCGCAATCAGGCCGAGGACGAAGGCCTGGCGCAGATTTTTCTCGACGCCGGTTTCGAATGGCGGCAATCAGGCTGCTCGATGTGCCTGGCGATGAACGACGACGTGCTCGCGCCGGGGGATCGCTGTGCGTCCAGCACCAATCGCAACTTCGAAGGCCGTCAGGGCGCCGGTGCGCGCACCCACCTGATGAGCCCGGCGATGGTCGCCGCCGCCGCCATCACCGGCCATTTGACTGACGTGCGCAACGTCGCGCTGGAGGCTTGAACCATGCAACCTTTCGACACCGTCAGCGGCAGCGCCGCACCGTTTCTTGCGTCCAACATCGACACCGACGTGATCATGCCCAAGCAGTTTCTCAAGGGCATCGATCGTCAGGGGCTGGATCGCGGGCTGTTCTTCGATCTGCGCTTTCTCGCCTCCGGCGAACCCAACCCGGAATTCGTGCTCAACCAGCCGGCCTGGCAGGACGCGGCGTTTCTGGTGACCGGCCCCAATTTCGGATGCGGTTCCAGCCGCGAACACGCGGTGTGGGGCTTGAAGCAAGTGGGGATCCGGGCCTTGATCGGCACCACGTTCGCCGGGATTTTCTACGACAACTGCCAGCGTAATGGCGTGTTGGCGATTCAGCTGGACGACGCGCAGTTCAGGCAGGTGGCAGAAGCGATCAATGTCCCGGCGACCGCGCGAATCAGCGTCAACCTGGCGCAGCAAACCATCGAGCTGGCGGACGGCACGCTGATCGGCTTCGAGATCGATCAGTTGCGCAAACAATCGCTGCTGCTGGGACTGGACGCCATCGGCACCACGCTGCAACGCACCGAGCAGATCCGCGCCTTCGAGACACGGCATCTGGCGGACAATCCCTGGCTGGGTTGATGGCAAAAAAACGGGCGGTTCATTGAACCACCCGTTTTCATTCCACGGACAAATCGCGGAAGTACTCTTCCAGAAACTCCACGCACACCCGCAATTTCGCCGACTCGCTGAGCCGGGTCGGATAGACCGCCCAGACGTTGGCGCTCTGGGTGTAGCCGTCCAGTACCTGCACCAGCCTGCCCTGCTCGAGCATCGGTTTGACGTCCCACATCGAGCGCAACAGAATCCCGCCGCCGCTCAAGGCCCACTCCAGCACGATCTCGCCACTGTTGGAGGACAACGGACCATTCACTCGCACCGTTTCTTCCTGTCCGTCCTTGCTCAGGGTCCAGATACCGAACGCGTTGTTGCGCTCCTTGAGCACCAGACAATCGTGGTCTTTCAGGTCTTCGAGGGACTGCGGCGTGCCCCGGCGTTCGAGGTATTCCGGCGTGGCGCACAGCACGCGCCGGTTGCTCACCAGTTTGCGCGCCAGATGCTGGCCCGGCAGGTCATCGCCGACGAGGATTTCCAGATCGAAGCCCTCGCCTACCAGATCGACCACCCGGTCGAACACGTCCAGCCGAATGTCGAGTTTCGGGCAAGCCCGGGATAACTGACTGATCGCCGGCGCCACATGATTGCGGCCGAAACCGAAGCTGCTGCAAATGTGCAGCGACCCCGCCGGCTGGTGCCGGGCCTGGGAAATCTCGCCGAGAAACTGATCGAAATCCCCCAGCAGTTTCTCCGCCCAGATCCGCACCCGCTCGCCATCGTCGGTCAGCGCGATGCGCCGGGTGGTGCGGTGCAACAGCTTGGTCGCTAGCGTGGTTTCCAGCACCGAGATGCGTTTGCTGACGTAGGCCGGTGAAAAGCCCAGCTCATCGGCGGCGCTGGCAAAGCTGTTCTTGCGGATGACGGTGAGGAACACCTTGAGGTCTTCGGGCAAGGGAAATTGGTCACGATTCGTGTTCATAGGCCGCATGCTTCCGCTGTTTATCACGCATTTTGCGAAGGATACCATCGAATCACCGCCTAGCCACCCGAGCCCGGTGCACCGTGGTTTCCCGTCAATCCTCGATAAAAACAAACATGAGGACATGCGTCATGAGCGACTCCCTTGAGCAATCCCTGAATGTCGACGGCCCGCGCGCCGGCGGCTTCATCCAGCGCCTGCGCAGCTATGAGATCGGCGTGATCCCGCTGCCGATCTTCCTCGGCATCGCCGTGATCGTGTTTCTGTCGGCCCACCTCGGCTTTCTGCCGAAGAACATGATCGGCGGACTGGCCGTGATCATGACCATGGGCGTGTTCTTCGGCCAGATGGGCTCGCGTCTGCCGATCCTGCGGGAAATCGGTGGCGGCGCGATCCTGTGCCTGATGTTGCCGTCGGTGCTGGTGTTCTACGGCTTCTTCGGCGCACCGACGATCGACGCCACCAAAATGCTGATGAAGGAAGCCAACTTCCTGTACTTCGTGATCGCCAGCCTGGTGGTCGGCAGCATCCTGGGCATGAGCCGCTTCATTCTGGTCCAGGGCATGATCCGCATGTTCATCCCCTTGCTGGCCGGCACCCTGGCCGCCGTCGCGAGCGGGCTGATTGTCGGCAAGCTTGCCGGCTACAGCGTCTACCACACGTTCTTTTTCATCATCGTACCGATCATTGGCGGCGGCATCGGCGAAGGCATCCTGCCGCTGTCCCTGGCCTACTCGGCGATCCTCGGCGGCACGCCGGACATCTACGTCGCGCAACTGGTCCCGGCGGCCGTGGTCGGCAACATTGCAGCGATCATCTGCGCCGGTTACCTGGCACGGCTGGCGCTGAAACGCCCGGCCATCAACGGTGAAGGGGCGCTGATCCGGGCCCGGGCCGAGAACGACAAATTCAAGGTCAAGGAAGAAACCGGCACCAGCATCGACCTGCGGGTCATGGGCGCCGGGGTGCTGGTGATCTGCACTTTCTTCGTCCTCGGTGGCCTGCTGGAAAAGGTCGTCGGGATTCCGGGGCCGGTGATGATGATTCTCGCGGCGGTGCTGTTCAAATACGTGCGCGTGTTGCCGGAGAAACTGGAAAAAGGCGCGCAGTCTTTCTACAAACTGGTTTCCGCCGCTTTCATCTGGCCGGTAATGATTGGCCTGGGCATGCTGTATGTACCGCTCGACAGCGTGGTGAAGGTGTTCTCGATCGGCTATGTGCTGGTGTGCCTCAGCGTCGTGGTGTCGATGACCGTCGCCGGTTTTTTCATCGGCAACCTGATGAAGATGTACCCCATCGAATCGGCCATCGTGACCTGCTGCCACAGCGGTCTGGGCGGCACCGGCGACGTCGCGATCCTGTCGGCCTCGAACCGGATGTCACTGATGCCCTTTGCGCAGATCTCCACCCGGATCGGCGGCGCCTCGACGGTGATTCTGGCGACGCTGTTGCTGGGTTTTGTCGCCTGAACAAATATCGGCTTGTTGCCGGTGAGCTACCGGCGGTTCATCAACCCGGCTGCGCAGTTTTCCGCACGGTTGCCGCTAAAAAACTCGAACTCGCGCCAGAGCGCTGCATCCAACGTTTAACCCAACGGAGGTCAACGCCATGAACAACAACAGCAAAGCCCCACCCACGGATACGTCCGGCAAACCGGTCGATGTGGTGAAACGCGATCTTGAGGACCCGGACGACAAGACCCGCGGCGTGGATGAGGTCATAACGCCCTCGTCGACCCGCACCAAGGAGCAGGACGCTGAAGAGTTGCAACGCAAGGTCGACGAAATCGAACGCAAGGTTGCAGACGGCAACTGATCGGTTCATCGAGGCAGGTCTTGGCCAGGTTTTCGGGCTACAGCGGTCGCGCCGGTTTTCATGGCAATCGCTGAAAAGCCCGAAAAACCTGATCGGCGATACCGTCCGGGAAATAAGTAGCTGTTTTCCCTGAAATTTATTTGTTTCAGGGGTTCACAGAACGCAAGAGCGCTGGTAAAGTGCCGCCCACTATTGCAGAGGTCCTCCCGGGACTGAAACCAATAGCTACAGGGGCGTCGCCAAGCGGTAAGGCAGCAGGTTTTGATCCTGCCATGCGTTGGTTCGAATCCAGCCGCCCCTGCCATTTTTTTCCTCGTTTCACCCTCCTTCGCTTCACCTCCGCCTCAACGGCAAATCACTTCTTTGAATTCAACGTAATCGCCGAACGCACCAGCGTTTTCAGAGCCTTTGCATCTATTTTGTCGTCTTCGTGAACATCGATCGCCCGCCGGGTATTGCCCTCCAGGCTGGCGTTGAACAGTCCCGACGGATCCTCCAGCGCCGCGCCTTTGGCGAAGGTCATTTTCACCACGGCCTTGTAGGTTTCCCCGGTGCAGATGATGCCGTTGTGCGACCAGACCGGAACGCCGCGCCACTTCCACTCTTCGACGACCTCCGGGTCCGCTTCATGAATGATCGCGCGGATCTCGGCCAGCTTCTGGCCGCGCCAGTCGTTTAGTTCCTTGATTCTTGCGTCGATCAGCACAGAGGGATTCTCGGTCGCCGCGCCGCTGCTGTCCTTCTTCATGTTCTTGTACTCCCGAAAACCTTTTCCGCTATCCAGCGTAGCGCCGACTGCGCCAAACGCCGGGCAAAAAAAGCCCCGCAAGGTGCGGGGCAAAGGAATTGGTTGGTTGCGGCCAACCAAAGGAGCATCGTCAAAAGCGTTAACCGTCAGGCGTTACAGGCACTCCTGGGCAGCCCGTTCAAAACTCGACGGCATGAAACTCGACGCCAGCAAGTGGCGCTCATACAAAAAGACCTTCCCACCGTCCTGTGCCTTGTAAGCCTCCAGCACGTTGTCCGCTGCGACTTTGCTTGGCACCACGATCCGGTAGCTGCGCTGGGTCTGCGACACGGTCGGCTTCAGCGCACTGCCCTGCAGTTTCGGCACCACGCATTCGGCGTACTGGGCGGGCGTCTTGTGCGTCTGCAAGGTCAGCGTCGGATCGTTCGGCGCAGAGGCGCAAGCGGTCAGCAACAAACTGGCAGAAGCCATGGCAGGGATAAATAAGGCACGCATGGATAAAATCCTGAAAATAATAGGTTCGGTTCTTCGGCAACGTTCAGTGTCACGGGCACTGCCGTTGCCGTTTTTGCTTTAGGTGTTCAGCCTGCACTCACCAGGGCTTTGAGCGAGTCATCGAACTGCTTCAAGGCACTCAATTGCAGATCGCGTTGCTGTTCGATCCCGGCAGCGATTTCGGGCGCTGCCTTGTTGTGTACCCACACTGACGGCAGTTGCTTCTCCACCGCGCCCTCGGCCTTGCCGATGTATTGCAGGTTGGCGTCGTAGAAGCGTGCGGCGAACCGCGCTTCGACCTGGCTGTTGCGTTGGGTCAGCAGACGGTTGTGGGTGTCGAGCATCACCACCACGTCCGGATGAGCCTGCACCAGCGCATCGAGGCTGTCGTAGACGGTCACCGAGAGAAACTGTTGTTGCAGCGAACTCATCAGCCAGTCGATGGCCAGTTCCGGGTCGGAGCTGTCGACGAAGGCGTCACGGATCCGCGCATCGAGCGCATTCTTGGCTCCGTTCACCGCCACGTCGTGGTAACGCTCGAGGTATTGCAGGTTGTCCAGAGTGTTTTCGCTGTACAGCACACCGACGGTTTGCGAGTGCTGCAGCGCGGCGCTGCTGGCGGCGACGGGCAGAAAATGGCACGACTTGGCGTCGTCGGCGTAAGCCGGGGCTACGGTAGCGGCCACCCCGCCCATCAGCAGGGCGACTACAGCCAGTCGGTTCAAAGTCTTCATCGCGCAATTCCTTCAGCGGCGTGTTCGATGGAGGCGATTTTCCGCCCATCGGCGTCAAAGCAGAACTTGCGTTTCTTGATGGTCACTATTACTTGAACCGATAGTTGCGCGGCGTGCAGACTGCGGCACACTCAATCACAACGAAAACAGATGAGGATTACCCGTGCGAACCTTTGATCTGATCCGCGATGCCGTCGTGCCCGAATTCCGCGACCGCGTGGCGGAATACCTTGTCGAATACGAAACGGTCCTGGGCCAGAACGTTGCCGATTCCGAATCAGTGCGGGCCGTCGCCTATCAACTGCGCGGCTATTTACGCGGCCTGAACACCACGCGCGTTTTGGGCATGGCGGACTGGGAAGAACTGGATCGACGTGTGCTTAACACCTGGCTAGCGCCCGCTCGATGACACGCGGACAACCTCGACCCGGTCCTCGCCGGCCCTTTGTTTTGCGCAGGCTCCACAGTCCCCGCTTTCGTAAATATCCTGGCCTGAGGTTCGCTGATGCACCCCAAGGGAACGTCAGATGCTCGACAATAGGAATGCCAATAGCAACAACGCACAGATAGCGACCAGACTCACGGCCATGCTCAGCCACTTGGATCCGCCATACAGAGCCTTCATGCCGAGCTCGCCATTGCGCCCGGCGAGCCTCATGGCTACGCCTATACCGAGCAATGTCACGAGCACTCCGGTTTGATGCTGTTCAACGTATTGATTCAAGAGCATCGCAAGGTCAACTTGAGCCTTCCACTGCCACAAGCCATACACAACGACAGCACTGTAGAGACTCAGCCACAGCCCCCACGCTGCAGTGGTGACGACGAAGTATTTCAGCGGTGGATTGCTCAGATTGGGACGCCATCTGCGTATGAACGAGATAGCCCCGAAGTGATAGCTCCAGCGCAGGCCGGCCAGGGCATAAACCAATACTGCGGAAAAAACGAACGCAAACCAGAAATAGCGTCCCTCGGTATTGTGCAGCATGAGCAGCAAGTCGGCCGCTGGACTGGAAGGATCGGACTTGTTCATTTCACGCCAGAACACCCACTGGTAAAACGACCGGATAGTCGCCGCAGCCACGCCGGCCACCAACAGGGGCGTTCCCCAAAGGCCTGGCAGTTTTGCATAGATCGGCTGAGCCTCATGAGGCACTCTCACAAATGCCAAGGGTTTGATAAACATTGGGCCCAGCATCAGCAAAACGTAGGCAGTGGCTTTGGCTCCGCGCAGAAAGCGCCAGGCTCGACGAAGTAAGGGGGGCATCAAGACCATCTCTGAATTTCAAAACACAGACGCTATCCGTCACCTGCGCGAAGACCAACCTAAAATTCGATTTGCCAAATTCGCAGAAAAGAAGCCGAGTATGTATCGCCCCCTTACCGCCGATGACAAAGAAAAATCGGCGAACCGATCAAATAACCAGAAAGCATTAATAAATAAACAATCAGTATTTATCGTTATAAAAATCTCGGCGTACTCTCACCTCATCCCGTCATTGAACACAGTGAAGTGCGCCATGAAACCAACTGACAACCTGATCGACTTCGCCGTCTACCGCAAACGCCGCCACGCCCAGCAACAGGCCCGGCTGATGTGGGAAATGTATGCGCGCAATGCCGGTTATCAGGCTTGGCAGTGGGTGCAGGCCGCTCGTTCCAGCGAGACGCGTCAAGCGTGAACGCGCGTGAACCCTCGCGCTTTCTGGCGAGCGCCGATGAACCTGTGCTGGACATGAACAATCTCGAATCCCTGGAAGAAGACCCGATCTGTGAACGCGTCGCGCAGAACCTGCAACGGCTGCGCGGCAAGCGGCATCTGTCGCTCGATGCCCTCGCCCGCCAGTGCGGCGTGAGCCGGGCAATGCTGGCGCAAATCGAATCCGGGCGCAGCGTGCCGTCGATCAAGGTGCTGTGCAAAATCGCCAAGGGTTTGAAGGTGTCGGTGGCGGCGTTTCTCGAACATCGCGCGTTTGAAGGCGTAGCCGTGTTGTCGGCGAGCCAGAGCAAGCGGCTGGTCAGCGCCAGCGGTGCCTTTGTCAGCCGTGCGCTGTTTCCCTTTGATGTGGCGCGCCAGTCGGAATTCTATGAACTGCGCCTGAGCCCGCTGGGCGAGGATCAATCCGAAGGCCATGGCCCGGGCGTGCAGGAAAACCTGGTGGTGGCCCAGGGCGTGCTGGAGATCAGCGTCAACGACGAGCGCTATCTGCTGTCGACAGGCGACTCGATCCTGTTTTACGCCGACCAGCCCCACCGCTACCGCAATCCCGCCGACAGTGAAGCGGTGGCGTACCTGGTGGTGACCTACCCCGAACGCCTGGACTGAAAAACAGACAGACATGAAAAAGCCCGACCGGGAATTCCCCGGTCGGGCTTTTTCATGCGCTGGCGAAAGTCAGCAGGTGCAGCACATCATCGGCATGCCGTTGCAGCTCATCATCATTGGCATGCTGCAGTCGTTCATCATCTTCATCATCAGGGCGCAGCAGTTTTTCATCATGTCCATGTTCATGCCCGGCATCGGCATGATTTTGCACATCATGCAGTCGGCCATCAGGGTGCATTCCATCACGCACTTCATCGATGGCATCGGCATGCCCATCATCGGCATCGGCATCATCATGTTCATCATCGGCATGGCCATGGCCGCCGGGGACATGCACATCATGCTCATGTTGCCGCAATGCATCATCATCGGCATGCCGCAGTCCATCATCATCTGCATCATTTGCGCGCTGTTCTTGAACATGGCCATGTCCATGCCAGCGGCCGGCATCATCTTGCACATCATGCCGTCGTCCATCATGTCGCAGCTCATGGTCGCCATCATCATCGGCATGCCCGTCATCGGCATCATCGGCATGTTGGCGTTCATCGGCATTTGCATCTGCATGGCGTTCATCATGGTGTAGCTCCCAGAGGATTAAGAACTGGATGAGAAGTTGATGGAGCGGATTCTAAGGATTGAAAAATCCGCAACAAGCTGTCCATCGAGCAGCAAAAAGTGCTGTTCAAACGCTTCAAGTGCAGCGTTCCGTGCGACTTGAACCGTTGCAGCAGCAGAGTAGACGCCATGACAGATCCGGCAAATGCGGGAGCAGGTTTTTGAATGTCATGGATATTCGATCCAACACCAAGCAAATAACTTAAAGAAATAATCGTTCTAACCAACGGGCATTATTTTCACTTTGCTTGCTTATTCCATTAGTTCAGGAGCGATCCACTTTTTAATCTTTTATTGCTATTAACCGTCCCTTCTATAATTCGGGACAGTTCTTAACAATAAGGAAGTTCCATGCCGCAACGTTTAGTACTGGCAGCACTGTTCCTGGCGGTCGCCGGGTGTGCCAGCCCTCCTCCGGTTTCCGTGCATACCAAGGATCCCGTCAGTTCGACCCTGCAAGGCGATGCCACGCGACCGGCGCAGGCGCAGTGGGTGCGCACCGAGTTGTACTTCTCGGTGGGGCCGCTGGAAGGCAAGAAAGGTGTGGTGAGCCCGGCGCGCTGGCGCGAGTTTCTCGATCAGGAAGTGACGACGCGGTTCCCGGACGGGTTCAGCGTGTTCGATGCGTATGGGCAGTGGAAGGACCACGACGCGAAAGTGCCCGAGCGGCTGGCGACCAAGGTGATTGTGATCCTGCACGAGAGCAGCGCGAAACGTGAGAGTGACATTGAGGCGATTCGTTTGGCTTACAAGCGGATTACCGGGGATTTGTCGGTGCTACGGTTATCTCAGCCGGCGGCGGTGTCCTTCTGATCGCCTGCCCTCACCCTAGCCCTCTCCCGGGGGGAGAGGGAACCGGACGCGGGATGCTTCAGTACTACGTCGACCTGAACCTGCCCTTCTGAATCCGTAATCGACTCGTTCTCTCAGGTCGATGTATCTCGCAAGTCACCTCGGTCGGCCCCCTCTCCCTCCGGGAGAGGGATGGGCGGGCGGCGTTCCGATGAGGGCCTGGCGTCAGTCGCCCCACCACTGCCAAAAGCACAGCCCCCACCAGCAACACCCCAATCCCCAGAAAAGCGCCAAAACCAACCACCGTAACGCTGGAATACAACATGTAAACGCACAAGCCAAAAAACAGCAGCGGCAAAACCGGATAAAACGGCACCCTGACCGGCCGGGGGATCTCGGGGAAACGCCGCCGCAGAATGATCAACGCCAGGCTGCTCAAGCTCAAAAACAACCAGTACACCGGTGTCAGGTACTCGACCATGGTGTTGAAACCGCTCTGGGTAAAACTGCCAAACAACACCAGCAACAACGCGACCGCCCCCTCCGCCAGCAACGCCTTGCGCGGTACACCGTCACGCTCGTCCCATTCACCGAAGCGGCGCAGTTGCGGCACATCGCGGGCGGCGGCGTAGGTGGTGCGGGCGCCGACCAGCAAGGTCGAGTTGATGGTGGCGATGGCCGCGATGCCGACCATCAGCAGGATCAGCAAAACACCGGGGGCACCGAAAGCGCGGTTCAACAGTTCCACCGCCGGCGCGTTGCTCGCCGCCAGGCCTTCGAATCCCAGCCCTTGGACGAACGCCCAGTTCAGCGCCAGATAGATCGCCATCAGCACCGCCAGCGCACCGAGCATGGCAATGAAAATGCCGCGTCGACCGTCGCGCACTTCGGCCGATAACGTCGCCGCATCACTCCAGCCGCCGAAGGCCAGGAACACAAAAATCATCGCCGCAGAAAACCCCGCCGCGCCGGTGTGCTCAGGCGTGGCCGGCGCACTCGGTGCAAGCGGCTCAACGCCCTGCCACACCAGCCACACACCGGCGCTGGCAATGCTCAAAAAGCCCACGGCAAGCAACCCGACCAACACCGTCTGGGTGATGAAACCAACGTGCTTGCCCGTCAGATTCAACAGCACCAACGCGGCAATGATCGCACCGGCAAACAGCCCCGATCCGTAATGCCCCAACGGCACGACCGCATTGAAGTAGTCGGCAAACATGAACGCCGACAACGCGATCCACCCGGTGTGCATCACCGAGAATCGCGACCAGGCAAACAGGAACCCCATGCGCTCGCCATAAGCGGTGCGCAGGAAATGATAGTCACCGCCCGGATGCGGGAACGCGGTGGCCATCTCGGCAAAGCACAAGGCCCCGGCCATTGACGCCAATCCGCCGAGCACCCAGACCCAATAGAAATGTTCCGGCCCGACGTTCAAGGCAACGGTCGGCGCGGTTTTGAGAATGTCGGTAGTGATGACCATGCCCAGCGTGATCAGCAATGCCTGGAACACCGGCAGGTGCCGCTTGGGGCCATTGGTTTGAGTCATGAAGGTTCCCGCTGATGATCCGCCATCCATGGCGGAAAAGACTCAGAAGCCGTAGGTGGCGGTGGCGTAGTAATACGCGCCGTTGGTGCCGATCGGCGACAGCACGTCGTACGGCAGGTTGCCGCCGTAGTTGATGGCCGAGCCGGAGCGTTCCGGGTAGTTGTCGGTCAGGTTGTTGCCGCCCAGAGCGATGCTGAATTTCGGGGTGAATTTATAGGTTACCTCGGCGTCCAGTTGCCATACCGCGCCGTAGGTTTGCTCAGGCTGCGAGTCGCCGAAATCGAACACCCGGGTGGTCTCGCCCTGACGGGTCAGACGCCCGAGCAGGCCCCAGTGTTCGCTGGTCCAGTTGGCGGAAAACACGAAGCGATCCTTGGGTGCGGCGTCGGTCAGGGTGTTGCGTTCCTCGACGCCGACCAGCGCGTCATTGCCGATCCCTAAGGCGGTCAGCTGCGACGGCGTGCCCTTGGTGCTGGTGACCTTGGTGTGGTTGTAGGTGTACGCGGTGGTCAGGGCCAGTTGCCCGTCGTAGAACGGCTGATGGTAGTTGAGCACCAGTTCGGCGCCGTCAGTGCGGGTGTCGGCGGCGTTGGTGAAGAAGTTGACATCGTGTACGCCCGGCACGCCGAAGTTATCGTTGATGTAGCTTTCCAGCGCGTCGCTGCCGATTCGCTGCGACAGGGTGATGCGGTCTTTGACGTCGATGCGGAACACGTCGAGCGACGCATCGAAGCGTTCGTTCAACTGGAACGTCAGGCCAAGGCTGAAGTTCTTCGAGGTTTCCGGGTCGAGTTTTTCCGCGCCCAGGGCACGGGCAATCGGATCGTTCACCGACAGCACGCGGATGTCGGTGAGCGTGCCGCCATCGCCGAAGTTGCTGGTGGTGTTCTGGAAGCCGCTCTGGGCCAGCGACGGCGCGCGGAAGTTGTTCGACACCGCACCGCGCAACGCCCATTGATCGGTCAGTTTGTAGCGACCGCTGAGCTTGCCGGTGAGTTTGCTGCCCGCATCGTCGTAATGTTCCCAGCGCGTGGCGGCATCGACGAAGAAACGCTCGGTGAGATCACCGGACAATTCGGCGTAGGTGCCGAACACGTTGCGATCCAGATCCGACTCTTCACTCGGGCGCAAGCCGTTGGCGCCATCGGCCCCGGAGCCAATCCAGGAGGCCTCGTCCCCGGCGAAGGTCAGGTAGTTTTCGTAGCGATATTCGCCGCCCAGCGCCAGCACGAACGAGCGGCCGCCGAGGCGCAATTCGCGGCTGAAATCCAGGTTGGTGGTGGTCTGGCGCAGCTCGTAATCGCCGGTGTCGAAACGGGTCGGCGAGTCCGCGCCGAGGCTGACGTTAAGGGTGCGACGGGTCGCCGACTCGAAGCGGTTGCGCCCGTGGGTGACGCTGCTGTCGAAATCCCAGTCGTCGCCGATCAGGCCTTTGTAGCCGGCGGTGGCGGAGATGTCGGTATTGTCGCCCAGCGATTGCGGCAAGTAGCCGTTGGGATAGAACTGCGGCTGCTCGGACGGGTAGCGATAGAACTCGGCGCCGGTGGTGTGGCGTTCGTTGTAGGTGCCGAAGCTGTAGGCCTTGCCGCCAGCCAACGGCAATTCACCGTTGAACCAGGCGTTGACGTCCCGCGCCACGCCGTCACCCATCACGTAGTTGCGCTGGCCCGGGGTGTCGGCAAAACCGTCGTAGCCGGCGCGGTTGGTCGGATTGCGATCCTTGTACTCGGTGCCGCCACGAATGAAACCGCCCTCCTCGCCCAGCCGCGTACCGATCTTGGCGGTGGTCACGCTGTTCTGGCCGTCGGTGGTGGTTTTGCCGATGGCGTCCTGGTGGGTGTGGTAGGCGCCGTAGCTGGTGGAGACTTCGCCGCCTTCGGGGGCGTCGTCGAGGATGATGTTAATCACCCCGGCAATCGCGTCCGAGCCATACTGCGCGCCGGCGCCGTCGCGCAGCACTTCAATGCGTTTGATCGCGCTGATCGGGATCGAGTTGAAGTCCACCGGCGCCGTGCCGCGCCCGATTTTCGATGAGTCGTTGACCACCGCCGAGGTGTGCCGGCGCTTGCCGTTGACCAGCACCAGCACCTGATCCGGGCTCATCCCGCGCAGCTGCGCGGCGCGCACGTGGTCGGCGCCGCCGGAGTTGGACTGGCGCGGAAAACTGAACGACGGCAACAGCGTCTGCAACGCCTGGCCCAGCTCGCCGCCACTGGCGCCGGCGGTCTTCAGGTCCTCGGCGGTCAGCACATCCACCGGCACCGGCGAATCCAGCACTGTACGAGCAGTGCCCCGGGTGCCGGTGACCAGCACGGTACCCAGCCGTGTGTCATCGTCGACGCGCGCGGAAGACTCTTCGGCTTGCGCAGGAAGTTGCCAGATTGCACTGACAACAGCGATGGCGAGTAATGAACGCGAACGGTGAATCATGCGACAGCTCCTTGAATCGCAGTTAATAACCGGCCGCCGCCGAATCATGAAGTGTCGGCAATCGGTGCACGGCAATTTCTGCTGTAGTTTTGATATTCAGAAAGGCAGCGAAGTGTGTTGAACAACTATCGACTGTTAGAGCGCAAGAACCCCAAAGTTAGTAGAACCCCCTGTTTACCGATGCTAGACGAGCGGTCCTCTGCCGCAAAAGAACCAATAACGCTTAGGTTATGCCCGACGAACGGAGTGTTGCCTGAGCAACACTTGTGTTTGCGCAACAACATGAATACCCAACTAACCAATAACTAATCACGCACAAAAACACACTCCACGTTGTTGTAGAGAGCATTATTAATCTGTGTTTTTTCGGTGCGAAGTTAGAGGCCGTCAGTCGAAGTCCTTTTCCCGCCAGGCATCTTCGGCAATGTCCAGCGCATCGCCGCTGAAACGCTGTTCAATGAACGGATCGGCGTGCAAGTGAAAACCGTTGCGCTCCCAGAAGCCCGGTTGTTCCTGATCGGTGAACTCGAGCCCGCGCAGCCATTTCGCGCTTTTCCAGAAGTATCGCCCCGCCACCACCAGCCGCAGCGGCCAGCCATGCTGCGCGGTCAGCGGCTGACCGTCGTAATGGGTGGCCAGCAGGCTGCGCGGGTGCAGCAGGTCATCGAGACGAAGGTTGGTCTGGTAATCGTGATCGGCGTGAGCCATGACGAAGGACGATGTCGGCCGGATGTCCAGGGCCTGCAACAGGTCTTGCAGGTGCACGCCGCTCCAGCGGGTGTCGAACTTCGACCAGCGTGTCACGCAATGAATGTCGCATTGCAACGAGCGTTGTGGCAGCGCTTGCAGATCGGCGTAGGTCAGCTCGACCGGGTTGGCCAAAGTGCCGAACAGGCGTAGCGACCACGTCGCCAGGTCATACGCCGGCACCTCGCCTTCGTGCAGGATCGGGAAACGCTCCGTGAGCACCTGCCCCGGCGGCAGCCGTTCGCCCAGCGCCACATCGGCTTTCGGCGAACGGCTCTTGCGCAGACGCGCAGCCTTGTCGTGCATGTCGGTTCCTCAGTTCGCCACGGGAATCCACGGTGCCCGCGCGACATTGGCGGTGTCACCGAAGGCCGGCAGTTTTTGCCCGAGGTCGCGCACGTTTTTCACGTCCAGATCCAGCAGTTGCTGACGGGTAATGAGAGTCGGCGGCACCAGCACCTTGTGCCCCGGATTTTCCCCGGCAATCAGCATCGCCAGACTGCGCACGCTGATCGCCCCGGCCACTTGCGGGTTGACCGCAGCGGTGGCGGCCCAGGCGCTGTCCGGTTCTTTCATGATCTGGATGTCGGCGGTGGAGATGTCGGCGCTGTAGATCTTCACCTTGCGGCTCAGACCGGCCTCATCGACGGCGATCTTCGCGCCTTTGGCAAACTCGTCGAACGGCGCAAAAATCACGCTGATCCCCGGATTGGCCCGCAGCACGGCGCTGGCCTGATCGGCCACCGAGTTGGCAATCGGCGGATTGAGCGTGCCGAAGCGCGCCTTCTCGATGATCCCCGGATTGCTCGCCTTGACCTGGCTCCAGATCTCGTCGCGGCGCTCCATCGGCGTGAAGCCGCTGATGTAGACATACCCGGCGTCGAAGCGGGTGCCGTTGTCCTTGAGCGCTTGATCGAGTGCCAGCCGCGCCAGTGCGTGGTGATCCTGCTCGACCTGGGTCACCTGTGGCGTGTTCAGGTCGACGTCGAATGCGACGACCTTGATGCCTTTGGCCAGCGCCCGCTCAATCGGCCCTTTGAGGGTTTCCGCCAGCCCCAGTTGCACGATGATCCCGTCGACACCGAGATCGGCGGCCTGATCGATCATCTCGCCCTGGCTCGCCGCCTGTTGCCGCGCGTCGAACACCCGCAGGTTGGCGCCCAGCGCTTCGGTCTGTTTCTCCACGCCGCGCAGATAGGCTTCAGGGAAATCCCCGGAGAACAGATAGCCCACCAGCGCGATTTGTACCTGACCTTTATCGAACGGCGCCGGCGCACCGGGCAAGGCCTTGGCCTGGGCATTGAAGGCCAGCGCCGAGAGCAGCGCCCCGGCGAGGCAATGACGTGCGAACTGTTTGATTGAACCGTGCATGGATCTTTCCTTGAAGCTTCAATGAACCGGCTCAGCGCGCCCGATGCGCGAGGCCGAAGGTGAACATCAGGGCCAGCACCAGCACCAGTCCCTTGACGAAATCCTGCGCGTAATACGGCGCGTTGAGCATGGTCAGGCCGTTGAGCAACGAGGCCACCAGCAGCGCGCCGACCAGCGTGCCGAACGCATTGGGCTTCTTCGCCCCGAGCACGGCAAAACCGATCAGCGCAGCGCCCAGCGCATCGAGCACCAGACCGTTGCCGGAGCTGACATCGCCGCGCCCCAATCGCGCCGCCAGCAGCAAGCCGCCCAGCGATGCGAGCAGCGCCGAAAGCACATAAGCCAGCAACTTGAAGCGCTGCACCGGCGCACCGGCCAGACGCGCCGCCTGCTCGTTGCCGCCAATCGCATAGAACAACCGGCCGATGCGCGTGCGTTCGAGAAACAGCCACACCGCCACCGCGACCACCGCCGTGATCAACACCGGAATCGGCACGATGTCCCACAGCCGTCCACGGCCCAGCGCCAGAAACAACGCACTGAACGATCCTTCGGCTTCGTCGCCGTTGGGCAGGGTCATGCCCACCGCAATCGAGCGTCCACCCGTGGGGATCAGTTGCACGCCGATCACCAGGAACATGCTGCCGAGCGTGGCGAGAATGTCCGGCACGCGCATCTTCACGATCAGCCAGCCGTTGAGCAGCCCGACCAGCGCACCACCCGCGAGGCTGATCAACACCGCCGGCACCGCGCCCCAGCCGAGCACCACCATCACGTAACTGGCGATCATCAGGCTCATGGCCGCCACCGCGCCGATCGACAAATCCAGCCCGCCCACGGCCATGGTCAGCGTCACGCCCAACGCCAGCAGCGCGACAATCGACACTGACTGCAAGATGCTGAACAAATTGCCGACCCGCAGGAATGCCGGTTCCGCCACACTGAAAAACACCACGATCAACGCCAGCACCCACAGCAGACCATAGCGGATCAGCGCTTGCACGAATCGCTCGGACGGCGCCAGGGCGGATGACAACAGGGAACTCGAATCAGGCACTCGCTCTACTCCTTGGCGCGGCGTGAACAACAGAATTTTGCGGATCGCTGCCGGCCAGCCCTGCGACCAGAGTGGCGCGATCCAGCCCGGCACGCGGGTACTCGGCCACCACCGCGTGATCGCGCACCAGCAGAATCCGGTCGGCGATCTCCAGCGCTTCATCGACATCCGAGCAGATCACCAGCGTGGCGCGGCCAGCGGCGCTGTCGCGCAGCAGTTGGCCGATCTCGCGCCGGGCACGCACATCGACGCCCTGAAACGGCTCGTCGAGGATCAGCACCCTGCCCTCGCCGAGCAGCCAGCGACCGAGCACGACTTTCTGCTGATTGCCGCCGGACAACGCGCTCATCGGCACATCGATGCCGGCGGTCTTGATTCCCAGCGCCGAGACTTGCGCCTCCACCGCCGCCGCTTCGGCACGGTTGCGGATGAAACCGCCACGGGTGAAGCGTTCGAGGAACGGCAAGGTCAGGGTTCGGCGCAATGAAAAATCCGCCACCAGCGATTGGCTCGCGCGATCTTCGGCGGCGAAGAACACGCCATTCTGGATTGCCTGGCGTGGGGAGCCCGGTTGCCACTCGATGCCATCCAGTTGCAGAGAGCCGGACAACGGTTTGCGCAGCCCGAACAGCACTTCGGCGATTTCGCTTTTACCGGCGCCGAGCAATCCGGTTAGCACCACCACTTCGTTTTCGTGCAAGGACAAATCAAAGGCACGGGTGCGCGGCAGTACTTTTACGCCGCGCAGTTTCAGCACTTCGCGCCCCGCCGCTCGCGGTGTGTAGACGTGAGCCTCCAGCGCCTGACCAAGCATCGCCTCCAACGCCTCGGGCAATTGCCGGGCACTGAACTCACCCGCCAGTTGCCCGTCACGCAAGACCACGGCGCGGTCGGCCACCCGTTGCAGATCGGACAGCCGATGAGAGATGTACAGAATCGCCACGCCACGGCTGCGCAAGCTGTCGATCAGCCCGAACAGACGCTGCGCCTCGGCATCCGACAGGGCCGCCGTGGGCTCGTCGAGAATCAGCAGGCGCGGTTGCAGGGCAAAGGCGCGGGCCAGCACCACCAATTGCCGCTCGGCCTGGCCGAGGTGTTCGATCGGCTGCTCCAGCGGCAGCACCAGCCCGAGGCCAGCGGCGATGCTCGCGGCGCGCTCCAGCAGGCGTCTGCGATTGAGCCAGAAGTCGGCGTCTGGGCGGCACAGTTCATCGAGCAGCAGGTTTTCCGCCACGCTCAAGCCGGGCGCGATGCCTTCATTGATCTGCTGATGAACCGCGACGATGCCGAAACGGCGCGCCGACAGCGGCGAACTGAAATGCCGGGGCTGGCCATCGATCCAGATCTCGCCGCCATCATGGGTCTGGCTGCCGGCGAGGATTTTCACCAGCGTCGATTTGCCCGCACCGTTGGCGCCGAGCAGCGCCACCACTTCGGCGGGAAAAATATCCAGGCTGACCCGGTCCAGCGCCCGGTTCGAGTCAAAGGTCTTGCTCAGTTCACGTACACGAATCAGTGGCTCGGAGACCACGGCGACAGGCGCACCCATAAAATTCCTTAACGTCGATGAGCCAGCGAACGCACCAGTCGATCGCCCAGGCTTTGCACACCCTGGACGAGGATGACCAACACCACGACGGTGGCAACCATCACTTCATTGTTGAATCGTTGATAGCCGTAGCGGATCGCCAGATCGCCCAGTCCACCGCCCCCGATCACCCCGGCCATGGAAGAAAAACCGATCAGCATCACCAGCGTCAGGGTGACGCCCGCCAGCAAGGCCGGCAGCGCTTCGGGCAACAGCACTTTGAAAATCACGTGGCGGATGTCACCGCCCATGGCGAGGATCGCTTCGATCCGGCCCTTTTCGACTTCGTCCAAAGCGTTCTCGACGATCCGCGCAAAAAACGGAAAGGCGCCGATGGTGATCGGCACCACGGCGGCAGTGCTGCCCAACGTAGTGCCGACCACCAGCCGGGTCAGCGGGATCAGGGCAATCAGCATCACCACGAACGGCAGCGAACGACCGAGGTTGATCAACGCGCCCAAGGCCTGATTGAGCCTCGGCAACGGGTAAAGACCCTGACGACGGCTGATGAACAGCAACACCCCCAGCGGCAAACCGATCAGCAAGGTGAACAGCCCAGCGAGCAGCACCATGTACAGGGTTTCGCCGGTAGCGTTGAGCACCAGTTGCAGGATTTCATTCCAGTCGATTACGCGGTTCATGAGTGGGCCGCCCGTACGCCGTATTGCCGCAGAAAACTCAAACCGGGCGCGTCATGCCCCAGCGGCAAGCCGCAACTAGGCCGCAGGGAAGCGCCGAGGGCGGACTGTGGATCGGCCAGCAATCGAGCGACTGGCCCCGCCTCCACCAGTTTTCCGTTGGCCATGGACGCGGCGTGATCGCAGATCGACTTGACCACGTCCAGCTCGTGGGTGATCAGGACGATGGTCAAACCGAGCTGGCGGTTGATGTCGCGCAACAGCTCCAGAATCGACGCGGTGGTTTCCGGGTCGAGGGCGCTGGTGGCTTCGTCCGACAGCAGGTACGCCGGCCGTGCCGCCAGGGCCCGCGCAATGCCCACCCGCTGTTTCTGCCCGCCGGACAGTTGCGATGGAAAGGCTTCGGCCTTGTCGCCCAGCCCCACCAGATTCAGCAGCTCGCGAACCCGTTCATGACGCTGTGGCTTGGCAACCCTGGCGATTTCCAGCGGCACCGCGACGTTGTCGAACACGTTGCGCGAATGCAGCAGGTTGAAGCCCTGAAAGATCATGCCGATGCGCTGACGCTGGCGGCGCAACTCACGGTCGGACAGCGCCGTGAGGTCTTCGCCGTCCAGCAGAATCCGCCCGGCATCCGGGCGTTCGAGCAGATTGAGGCAACGCAGCAGCGTCGATTTACCCGCGCCGCTGCGCCCGAGAATCCCGTAGATCGCGCCATCGGGAATGCTCAGCGACACCTGATCCAGCGCCGGAGCCGACGCTGACGGATAGGTCTTGCTCAACTGCTCGACGACGATCATGGCTTGGCATCCGCCACCGGGATCACCGAGCCCTTGAAGTTCTCGGCGATGTATTTGGCGACTTGCGGCGAAGTCAGGTCCTTGGCCAGCTGCTGAATGCGCGGATCGTTTTCCAGTTTCGGCGTGGTCACCAGAATGTTGGCGTACGGGTTATGTTCGGCCTTCTCCAGCCCCAGCGCATCCCTGGCCGGCACCAGCCCCGCTTCCAGCGCGTAGTTGCCGTTGATTACTGCCAGGTCCACGTCATCCAGCGCACGAGGCAATTGCGGCGATTCGATTTCGAGGATCTTCAGCTGTTTCGGGTTTTCGGCGATGTCCTTGGGCGTTGCCTGATCGGCCGCCGGGTCATTGAAACCAGGCTTGAGCTTGATCAGGCCGTTGTCCTGCAACAGGTACAGCGCGCGGCTCAGGTTGGTGACATTGTTCGGCACCGCGACCGTGCCTTTGTCCGGCACCTGGGCGAAGGTTTTGTGGCGATGGGAGTAAATCCCCAACGGCTCGATGTGCACCGTGGCGGCCACCGCGAGTTTTTCGCCGAGAGCCTTTTCCTGGGATTGCAGGTACGGCAGATGCTGGAAGTAGTTGGCGTCCACATCGCCGTGCACCAGCAGTTCGTTGGAGTTCACGCCCTGCGGGATTTCGATCACCTTGAGGTTGAGCTGCGGATCGAGTTTCTGGATGTACGCCAGAATCTGCGCGTGGGGCACCGGGTCGGCGGCAACGCGCAATGGCTCCAGCGCTTGAGCACTGAACGAAGTCACCAGCGCGCCGAGGACGGCCAGGGTCAGGCCTGCTTTTTTCAACACTGCTGTTTTCAACATGGGAAAAATCCTTTTACGAGTGATGGATCAGGCGTTGGCGGTCTTGCGCAGCGGTGTCTGGGTGTTCGACGCGTCGGCGTAAAAGCGCTGCGCGACATCGGGATGGGAGCGCAGTCGGCCCTTCAGGTAATTCCAGCCGACATCACGGAACAACGGATTGAGCGGATCACTCGCCGGGCCGCGCGCCTCACGCAACAGCGCCGTCGGCAAGGGATAAAGCGGCACCACTGCATCCAGTTGCGCGCCGAGGAAAAACGCGATGGACAAGCGCTCGCTGCCCACCGGCGGCGACACCACACGATGCACCGTGGCGCGCAGATAACCGTTGGTGGCCAGCTCCAGCAATTCGCCGATGTTCACCACCAAGGTGTTGTCCCGAGGCAGCGCATCGATCCAGCGCCCCTCTTCGATTTCCACTTGCAGACCGGCCTGCTGGTCTTGCAGCAGGAAGCTGAGAAAACCCGAATCCTTGTGCGCGCCGACGCCCTGATTGCTCGCCGTCGAGGCTTGCCCCGGATAGCGCATCAGCTTGATGTGTTCGTTGGGTTTGTCGCCGTACAACCGGTCAAAAGCGTCTTCCGGCAAGGACAGCGCCTGAGCGAATGCGCGCAGCAGGCGCAGCGACATTTGGGTCATCGCCTGCTGCCAGTCGAGCAACAGCGGCTTGAGTTGCGGCAACGCCTTAGGCCATTGATTCGGCCCTTGCAGCCGCGCCCACAACGGACTGTCGGCGTTCAACGGCAAGACCTCACGCTCGGCGCCCAGATCGAATTGCTCACGCTGATCGGGCTGGCCACGGGTGATCTCGGAAGCGGCGCGGTTGTAGCCGCGAAAGTGCGGCGAATTGATCATGCCGACAGCGGTTTTCTCGCTGTCAGGCAAGGCGAAGAACTGGCGCGCGTGGTCCTGCACTTGATCGAGCAGGCCGGCGTCGATGCCATGGCCGGTCAGGTAGAAAAAACCCACATCGCGGGCGGCATGGCGCAAGTCATCAAGAAATGCCTGGCGTTGCGACGGCGTACCGTCGAGCTGGGACAGGTCGAGGATGGGTAATGCGGTGATGTCTGAGGTGTGCGGCATGATTCACTCCCGTGTGAATCAAACCTGAAGAGTCCGTGATCGATTCAGCGTGTGCCGTCATGGCAATCGGGGGTCTGTCGGTTTGATGCTTTTGGTTCGTCTATGAAACAAAACTAAACGATATTAAAAAAACCGAACAAATATCTTTTTTGCATTAGCTTAGGTCTGTCTGACTACGGGACTCAGCTGACCACCACGCCTTTCGGGCCGCTGGCGATAAGCGCCGCCCCACACGCAGTTTTCATCCCACCCAGCGCAATGGGCGTGCCATCGACGGTATAGGTGGTATAGGTGCTGCTGCCCCGGTGCGGAAATGAAGAAGTGAATATGAGCCGGGCGCTGACCGTGTTTGCGCGAATCAGAATTGACGGCCCCCAACGAAAAAACCACCTGCGAACAGGTGGTTTGATCTGGCCGGCACACCCGATCACTCAGCGATCGGCATGCTGCTCCAGCATCGCATAGGCCTCGCCGGTGAAACGGTAGCTTTTGTCGGGCTGAAACACGATGACGCCCTCCTCGCACAAACGCTTGAGCACTTCCCTGACGCTGATGAACTGAATGCCCCTGACAAATGCCTGCAGATACCCATGCACCCCGCGCCCGCCAACGGCGCGTCCTTCCCGTGTGGCAACCAGCAAGGCATCGATCACCTTGATCCGGATCAGGCTGGTGCGCAGCCCGTAATAATGCAGCAGCTCACGGATATGCTCGTTGGTGCTGCGCTCAAAATCGAAGGCTCGCTGGACTTTCGGGATCGGCAATGGCGTACCAGAGGAAGTCGATGCCGGGCTGGTTAACATTCGAATACTCCTTTCCTTGAAGGCTCTATGATCAACCGCTGTGCGTAGCTCTATATAGAAGAAGGCGCACCCGACAGTGCGCCCCCGGATCAGAAGTCGACGGTCGCCGACAACTGCAACGTGCGTGGGTAGCCCGGGGAGAACGCGCCATAGGACGCCACACCCGACCAGTACTCGCGATCAAACACGTTCTGCACCGTGGCGCGGAATGTCGTTGGCCGACCTTCGATCTTGGTGGCGTAGCGAGCGCCGGCGTCGATGCGGGTCCAGGAAGGCAGTTCCTGGGTGTTGGCCTGATTGACGTATTGGCTGTCGGTGTAGATCGCGCCGCCGGTCAGGGTGAAACCTTCGACCCACGGTGTATCCCACTCGGCCCAGAGGTTGGCCTGGACATCCGGCACGCCCACCGGTTTGTTGCCACGGTTGGCGGCGGTGGCCGAATCCGTCAGTTCGCCATCGAGCAAGGTCACGCCGCCCATCAGGCGGGTGCCCGGCGCGACTTCACCGAACATGCTCAGCTCGACACCACGGTTACGTTGTTCGGCTTGCACCGAGAACACGTTGCCGGCGCCGATTTCGCCGCTCGGCTTCTCGATCTGGAACAGCGCCAGGGTGGTCATGAACGTGCCGTGTTCGTACTTCACGCCGATTTCGTGCTGCTTGGACTTGTAGGGTGCGAAGGTTTCGCCGGAGTTTGCTGCAGTGCCCGGAGCGATATCACCTTTGCTCAGGCCTTCGACGTAGTTGTAGTACAGCGAAACGTCTTCCCACGGTTTGACCACCACGCCTGCCAACGGCGTCGTCGCGTTGTCGTCGTAACGGGAGCTGACCGCACCCGAAGCGTTGTAGTTACGCGATTCGATGTCCTGACGGCGCACGCCGAGGGTCAACTGGATCCGGTCATCGAGAAAGCCCAGGGTGTCGGTCAACGCGATGCCGGACAGTTCCGATTCGGAAACGCGCAGCACTTTCGGCGAATTGATGTACTGCTTCGGCACATCCACCGGGTGGTAGATGTTCGAGCGGATCTCTGTGCCGTTGTTGATGCCACGGGACAACTCGTCCTGATAACGGGTCGCCATGATCGTGGTCGTGTGGGTGACCGGGCCGGTGGCGAACAGCGCACGCATGCCCACATCGGCCGTCGAACGGTCGACGTTGAATTTGTAGTAGCCGGGGATGTTGCTGGTGTCGCCGGCGTCGTTGAGGATTCGCGGCACCTGGTCGGACATGCGCTTGACGTCGGAGCGGCCACCGCCGGCGTGGGCGAATACCGTCAGATTATCGTTGAGGTCGTACTCGCCGCCGAGCAAGGCCGACTGCTCCTTGGTGTCCGACCAGCCCCAGTCCTGCGGCAGGTTGGTGCGGCCGTTGGGCGCCGATGGAATCTCGACGCCCGGTGCGATGGTGAACGGGCGCGACGCCGCCTCGAAGCTCTCTTTCTGGCTGATGAAATCCAGGTTCAGACGCAAGCGCTCGCCCTGGTAGTCGAGGGCGATGGCACCGATGTTGAGGTCCCTCTCCTGATCATCCACCGCAGTGTCGCCGCCCTGGAGGCTGCCATTGAAACGTACGCCGAACTGGTTTTCGTCACCGAAACGCCGACTGATGTCCAGGTGCCCGCCCACTTGCGAGTCCGACGCGTAACTGCCGGTGAAGCGGGTCAGGTCTTCGGCCAGCGGCCGTTTGGGTACGATGTTGATCACGCCGCCGACGCCACTGTTGGGCGAAATCCCGTACATCAGCGCGCCTGGACCCTTGAGCACTTCGACGCGCTCGGCGTATTCGGTGAACACGCGATAGTTGGGCGCAACGCCGTACACACCGTCATAGGCCAGCTCGCCGAGGTTGCCCTCGCCTATCGCAAATCCCCGGATGAAAAACGAATCGACGATCCCACCGGTCTGCCCGGTCGAGCGCACCGATGGGTCGCGCTCCAGTGCATCAGCCACGGTGACCGTTTGCAGATCCGCGAGGGTTTTGGCGGTGTAGCTGGTCACGCTGAACGGCGTGTCCATCACGTCTTTGTTGCCCATCATCCCCAGCCTTGCGCCTCGGGCGACCTGCCCGCCGGCGAGGACTTCCGGCAATGCGGTTGCGCCGTTGTAACGGGCGTTGACGTTGGTGGTGTCCAGCGTCAGCCCTTCGGTGGCGGCGGCGTCCTGTTGCTCGGGTTGCTTGGGGTCTGCTGCCCAGGCAGTGGCGCTTCCTGCGGCCAGGATAGAACTCAGCATCGCGGTGCGAATGGCCAGTGTGAGGGCGCGTTCACTGCAGGGTCGGCGTGCAACAGACATGACGATTGGGTCCTTCTCGAATGGCTGAAAATGGTAATGACTCCTATTTGCCAGTCGACAATCGAAAAAGTATCAGCGTGGCCGAATATTTTTTTGCGCGGATCGCCCGCAGGGGAAAACGCCGGAGGATGGGACAGTGAAACCCACCCTCCGACGCCGGTCAGTCATACAGGCAGTGCAGCGGGATGGAGACCAACGGCAGCGCGGGGTCGAACGCGTGGCGGGTGGTCTTGTACGGGAACAATTCGCCACGCTCGATGGTGGTGAAAATCTGCGCAACTTCGAACGCTTGTCCGGTTTGCCAGTGGCGCACACAAACCCGTGGGTCGGCGTAGTCGAGCTGGATGCACGGCACGCGTTTCAACCCCAGTGCCCGCGCTGCGTTGAACCGGTGGTTGCCGTCCATCACGATGCCCCGGGAACGCTCGACGATGATCGGTTCCAGCCAATGCCCGGCCTGGATGATCGCCTCGCGCAGACGTTGCACGTTGAGCGGATCGACCTGCTCGGATTGCCGCACGTCGCACAGCGCACGCAAGGCAATCTGGTAACCATGTCCCATGCTTCACCCCCGGTTTCAGCAGGCATCCGCGTTGGCGAGCAGCGCGTACTGGCTGGCCATGTCCCGCAGGCGCTGGGCCTGTTCGATGAGCGGCAGATCGACCATTTCGCCGTCGACCTGCACCGCGTGACTGCCCCCGGCCACCGCGCTCAGGACCCGATCCGCCCACGCCAGTTGGCGGGCGTTGGGCAGGAAGGCTTTCTGCACCGTGGTGATTTGCGAAGGATGGATACACAGCTTGGCGCCGAACCCCAGCGACCGGGCGTAACGCGAGTCGCGCTCGACCACCTCCATGTCGCTGATGGCCGGGGTCACGCCATCGATCGGCGCCGGTAACCCGGCCACCCGCGAAGCCAGCACGATGCGATTGCGGGCGAACAGAAACGCTTCGGGAATCTGGCTGCAATCGATGTCCAGGGAAAAATCCAGCGAACCGAATGCCAGCCGCGCCAACCCGGGAATCGCCGCAATCGCCTCGACCTGATGCAAGCCCTTGGCGGTCTCGATGATGGCGACGATCTGCAGCTCTGGGTTCCATTCCAGCAGGCGCCCGACGACATGGGACAGGCTCTGCGGGCATTCGGCCTTGGGCAGGAAAATCCCCGCGCAGCGCTCGGGGTAGCGCATATCGCCCAGCCACGTCATGTCCTGGCGAAACAGCGAACTGCCGACGCTGTTCAGCCGGATGTAACGCCGGCAGGCGGTTTCAGGCGTGCTCTGTTGCCAGGCCCAGATCGCCGCCCGGGCCACGGCTTTGCTGTTCGGATGAACGGCATCTTCGAGGTCGAGAATGATCGCGTCCGGCCCGGCTTCGACCGCTTTGGAAAAACGCTCCGGGCGGTTGCCGGGAACGAACAGGTAGCTGATGGGAAGCGTAGCGTTGGTGCTGTGACGAACAGTCATCGGGACTCTCCTGAGCGTGCTTCAGTCGTGGGTTTAAAAAAAATTCGAACACCTGTTACAGGGGAAAAACCGGGTTGATTTCAGGCGCATTGAATCAATCGTCAACACCTTGAATAACAAGGCGTTAAGAGAATTTTTAATCAATACGCGAGCGCTTACTTGAGCATGCGAATAAGCGGCTTCGCACTCCCCTGTTGTGTGTGTTCATTCAAAAATATTTGAAAACCTTACTTGATAATCGTTCCCGTTCGCAATATTGTTCGAGCCGCTGACAGGGTCGAGACTCAAATCAAGACCTGCGATTTTGTTCACGGAAAGTTCGGCGCAATGATGTCACTTACATGTCAGGCAATGGCACTTCAAAAGCGACAAGGCCATATTTTATTGGCCTTCTCCTTGCCTGCCTGAGCCTTAAGGAGTGGGGTTCTCATGAAACAGATTTGTGAAAATTTTATGAAAGAACATGCCCCTTGTTTAATTCCAGAGCGGATCTGTCATCCGCCTCCACCTTTTTAAACATTCGTATCTGACGAGCAGCAAGAACACGCAACATACATATGGCGATTATTTACGCCAGAGGTTTTCTATGCCTGAATTAATTGCGCCGCCCATTAAAGAAACAACTGTAGCTCAGTACACAAAAGTGCTGAAACCGTTACTTGATCCTGTTATCGAAAACTTTCTTCAACATTCACCTGGGAAACTTGTTGAGCTTGTTAAACAACACGGATCGCCGCTGAATCTCGTGTGGCCACATGCCTTTGAGGCCAATGCCCAGGCGCTGCAATCGGTGCTGAAAAAGCATGACGTCGACTACGCGATTTTCTACGGCGCCAAAGCCAACAAGTCCCAGTGCCTGCTGGCTGCGGCTGCGTCGTCAGGCATCGGCACTGACGTATCGAGCCTGTTTGAACTGCAAGCTGCGCTGCGCGCCGGGACCGAAGCGGAACATCTGTGCGCAACCGGGCCGGCGAAGACGACCGCGTTTCATCAAGCGCTGGTGCAAGGCGGTTCGCTGATTTGTGTGGACTCACGGGAAGAGTTCAGCCAGCTAAAAGCGCTGCTTGACACTACGCCGGCACCGGCCAAAGCCCGAGTTCTACTGCGTTACAGGCCGACAAGTTGCCCGGCGAGCCGCTTCGGCATGGGCGCCGATGACGTGTTTCAGTGCCTGCAATGGCTGACGGAACATCGTGAGTCGTTGCACTTCGAAGGGTTCCATTTCCACCTCGGCGGATACGGCTACGAAACCCGGGTGCAGGCTTTCCGTGAAGTGACCGGTTTTTTCGATGCCGCCAGGGAAATGGGCCTCGACCCGGTCATGATCGACATCGGTGGTGGCCTGCCGATGCGCTATGTCGACCCGCAGGAGTACGACAGTTTTTTGCAGAACGACAACAACCCTGGTCATTATCAGAATCGTCGAGTACCCAACTCTTTTTATCCTTATGGCAGCAGTCTGACGGCTTGCCAGTGGTTGGACTTATTCCTGGCGTCGGAGCATTCCCCGGAAAAAACAATTGCCGGTTACTTGAAGAGTCAGAATATAAAACTGGCACTGGAGCCCGGCCGAAGTCTGGTGGATCAAGCAGCGGTCACCGTCTTTCGCGTAACGCGCACCAAACAATTGGCCGACAACAAAGTTGTGATATTCGCCGAAGGCAGCAGTTTCAGCGCGTGCGAAACCTGGTTTTCATCTGAATACCTTGTCGATCCAATCCTGATCACTTCGAAAGAATCGAGACACGTTCCGATGCAAGCCTACATCGCCGGGCATAGTTGCCTGGACGATGATGTGATTACTCATCGATTGATCAACTTCGAAACAACACCGCAAACCGGCGATTTATTGATCTACGCCAATACCGCCGGTTATCAGATGGACTTGCTGGAAAACGAATTTCATCGCCACCCGTTGCCACGGCGACTGATGGCGACTTGTTGTACGGAAGGTAACTACGCATTCACACCTGACTATTAAGGGAAGACGTCCAGATGATACTGAATAAAGTTTCGGATCTTATTGGCAATACACCAATGTTGGGCATTGATGTTCCGGATAGCAACGCTCGACTTTTGCTCAAGATAGAGAAGAACAACCCCGGCGGCAGCATTAAAGACCGTATGGCGCGCAACATGGTATTGGCGGCGCTCAAGTCCGGAAAGTTGAAACCCGGTGGTGTGGTCGTGGAATCGTCCTCCGGCAATACCGGCATCGGCCTGGCGATGGCAGCCGTGGAGTTCGACCTGCATTTCATTGCGGTGGTCGATCACCATGCGGCGCAGGACAAGATCGCGGTGATGAAGGCTCTGGGCGCCGAAATCCGTTTTGTCGCCGGCACTTACCGCGAAGACGAAGTGGCCGTGGTCGAGCGTCAACGGTTGGCGGCCGAACTGGCTTCGCAGATCCCCGGCGCGGTGTTCATGAACCAGTCCGACAACGCGGCCAACGCTGGCGGCTACAGCGACTTCGTGCGTGAAACCATCGCCCAGGCCGGTGGCCACATTGGCGCCTACGTCGGTTGCGTCGGCACCGGCGGCTCGATGACCGGCATTGCCCGTGGCCTGAAACTGCACAACCCGGACATCGTTACCGTCGCCGTCGAACCGGCCGGTTCCATCGTCTTCGGCCATCCCGGCTATCCCTATTACCAATCGGGAACCGGCACGCCTGCCGGCGACACCGTTGGCCTGGTGCTCGACTACAGCTGCATCGACCTGGGCTTGCAGGTCACCGATTCCCAGGCCTTCGAAACCGCCCGCTACATCGCACGCAATCTGGCCCTGCTGGTCGGCGGTTCGACCGGCGGAGCGATCTTCAAGGCGCTGGAGCTGATTCACAAAGGCACGTTGACCGGCAACGTTGTGGTGCCGATTGCCGACGGCGGCGAGAAGTACTTGCACACCGTGTTCGACGACAAATGGCTGCAAGAGCGGGATCTGCTGGACCCGGACGTCGCACCGCAACTGGATCGCTGGCTGGGCAAGACCCGCTGGCTGGAATCCGACGCTACTCCCTTGCAATTGAGCGTCGCCTGACGCGTCTCCCACACAGGAAAGTCTCTGTATGAAACCGCTGAAAGTCACCATTTGCGGCGCAGGCCGGACCGGGCATCTGAATGCCATCCTGTTTAAACAGTTGCCCAATGTTCACGTTTCGATACTCACCAATAATCAAGAGGTGGTTGATCGTCACCTCGCCAATCTGCCGATGCTGGCGCTGATGCCGGACGGCTCGACGCTGAGCGCGCGACCGGACCAGGTCAGCAGCGATGCGAGTGTTGTAGTTGCCGACGCTGACATCGTGATCATTACGGTTCCGGCCCACGCACGACCGCAAACCCTGCAAGCCATCGCACCGCATTTGAGTTCAGGCAAACCGGTGTACGTCGGCGCAATCCCGGGTTTCTGCGGCTTCGACTGGCTGGCGGAAGCTTCGCTGGGCGAACACTCGAACGTGGTGATCTGGGGCATGAAGGATGTGCCGCATACCGCGTTCGATCTGAAGCCGGGCGTGTCGGTCAAGATGGGCGGCGGCAAGAGCCAGTTGTATGTCGCGTTGCACGACCGGGAATCAGCGCAATCACGGCTGCACCTGGAAAAAATCCTCATCACGCTTTATGGCCCCTGCGTGACGATGCTCGACCACTACCTGGAAATCACCCTGACACCGGGCAACCCGATCATGCACAGCTCGGTGATCTACGGTTTGATCGGTCCTTACGGCCAATGGCATCGCAAGATCTTCCCGCAACGAATGTGCTGGTGGACCGAATGCCCCGAGCTGGGCGCCTATTTTCTGGAGCGCATGGATCAGGAAAGTCAGGAACTGTGCAGCGTGATCAGCCAGCGCATGGGCATCGACCTGTCATCGGTCAAATCCCTCAAGCAGGAAATCGTCGAGGCCTATGGCGAGCAGATCCGCGATCAGAGCAGCATGCTGTCGATCCTGCGCACCAACCAGGCCTACAACGACATCCTCGCGCCAATGATTCCGGCCGACGACAACCGCGCCGGCTACGTGATCGAGCGCGAAAGCCGCGCCTTCAACGAAGACGTTGCCTACGGCCTCGTGCTGCTGGTGGAAATGGCCCGGCGCTTCGAACTGAAAGTCCCCTACATCGAAGAAGTCCTGCAATGGAGCGTTTCCTATATGCAGGGCCTGCGCGACTCGGCGCTCGACTACTTCCCCCGCCATTGGCCGCGCACGGCGTGAGCGGGTTCAACTTTTCATTAATTTCTCGACGAGCAGATAGCTGATATGGATGACTTCAAAACACTCATCGCCTACTCCCGCAAGAACGCCCTGCGACGGATGATCCGTTGCCTGTTTGCCGAAAACATTCTGGATCGCGCGGGCCTGCGCTTCTCTGAGGCCGGTAACGAGGCCACGTACGCGCTGAAAGACGGTCGTTCCCATGTGTTCTTTTCCAACATCGCCAAGGGCCCGGCCGATACCGTAGTCAATGACGGCGACGTGATCCTGATGACCGATGAAGGCGTACGCCAGGTGATCTACACCCATCATGACCTGCTGGATGTGCTGCGCGACAGCTTCGATTTCGAACCCACCGATGAAGGCATCGCCGGGCTCAAGTCGGACATGGAAAACAGCCTGATGAACGACGCCCACGCGCGTCAGCATCGCCAGCAATGGAACGCTCGACTGGCCGCCGCCGCCCGGGAACAGGGCCTCGACAGCCTGACCGATTACCTGCGCCAGCACGCCAGCACCAAGGACGCCGCGATCCTTCTCGACCAGTGGGGCTCGCTGGAAGGTCACCCCTACTATCCAACCTGGAAAGCCCGCCCGGGCCTCAGCGATGAGGAAGTCGAGCAACTGTCACCGGAGTTCAACGCCCAGGTGCCGCTGCGCATTGCCGCGCTGCGGGCCGACATGGCGAAAAGCGAAAGCATGCCTCACGTCAGCGATTACCACAGCTGGTTCGCCAGTAACTTCCCAACGCAATGGGCGCAATGGAAGGCGTCGCTGAACGACAAGGGCCTGGACGAATCCCAGTGGTTGCCGCTACCGATTCACTCATGGCATTTGCAGGCTTACGTGCTGAAAAACTTTGCGGCGGAAATTGCAGAAGGCATTCTCATCATCGACGGTCCGGACATCCAGACCCTGCCGACCATGTCCTACCGCACGATGATGCCGGTGCTCAAGGAGAGCGCGCCGCTGATCAAGTTACCGATTGCCGTGTGGATGACCAGCGAGCTGCGCAGCCTGCAAGCCAAGTCGATCCACATGGGGCCGCGCATCAGCACCGTCATCAGCAAAATCCTCCAGGTCGAAAACGGTTTCGGGCAGCGCCTGGAAATCTTCCCGGAAGAGATCGGTGTGCGCTACAAGAACGCGATCACGCAGGACGACCATCCCGGCCGGCATCTGTCGGTGGTGTTCCGTGCCAGCCAGCAAGCGTTTGAGCGTAACGACGATTGTCTGCCGATCACCGTGGCTTCTCTGTTCACTCGCTTGCCGGGCAACGGTCGACCACTGTTCACCGAGCTGATCGAGCGCGACGGCGTTCGGGCCAATGCCGCTCAGGTGGAAGACTGGTTCCGTCAGTACGCCAAAGTGGTCACTCATCCGGTAGTGGCGATCTACCTGATGTACGGGATCGGGCTTGAGGCGCATCAGCAGAACACGATGGTGCTGTTTTCCCCGGATGGCAAAGCACGTAGTCTGCTGATCCGCGATTTCGGCGATGGCAGGACCTACGCCCCATTGCTGGAGGGACGTGGCTACACCCTGCAACCGCACGTGCAGCCAGGCATTCTGCCGACAGTGTTCGAGGGCGATATCGAGCCGGTACGCATGTTCGTGCTCGACGCAGCGTTCCTCACGCACCTGCATGAAATGGCCCTGTGGCTGACCAAGGAGTACGCGCTGGACAACAACCGGATGTGGGACATTCTGCGTGAAGAAACCGAGCAGGCGTTCGCAGCGGTGCGCGAGCGTGTCGCGCCGGATCTATGGGAAGTCGAACGCAAGGCCTTCCTCAATGATCCATGGCCGACCCGTTCGTTGCTGCGCATGCACATGATGCAGTACTCCAACTACCGGATTCAGCACACGCTGACCAACCCGCTCAATGTCGTTCAATAACCGAGGCTGACTCATGACCCAAGCAGGTGCCATCGCGGGTTCGCGCGTAAGAGTCCTGATTTATCTTCTGTTCGCGATCCAGCTCATTTCGATGGGCGCGATGGAAATGAGCGGGCCGTTCTGGCCTGTCCACCTGCGCGGGCTGACCTCGTCAGACTCGCTTTTCAGCTTCGCCAGCATCGCCGTGTACGTCGGGCCGATGCTGGGCATTATTCTGACCAGTGCATTCTGGGGCCGTATCGGCGACCGCTACGGCCACAAGTTGATGATGATCCGCGCCCTCGCCGGCCTGTCATTGACCCAGCTTGGGCTGGCCCTGTGCAGTGACATCTGGGTGATCCTGATCCTGCGCTTCCTGCAAGGCGCCTTCGCCGGCTACATCGCCCCGGCCCAGGCGTACGGCGTGAGCATTGAAGCACCTTCGCGGCGGGCACGGCTGTTCGCGATCCTGCAGATCTCCACCAACGTCGGCTCGTTGCTCGGCGCAGTGGTCGGCGGACTGATCCTCGATTACGCGACATTCTTCTGGATCAACATGATCGCCGCTGTGTTATGCGCCATCTGCACCGTGGTCGCAGCCGTGACGTTGCCGGATGTACCGCCAGTGAAGAAAGCGCCGATCGCTGATAAAGCGGCGCCTGCCAGCCATAACACCAGCGTCTGGCAAGGCACGCCCCTGCTGTCGCTGCTGGGTGTCATGGGCATCCTGCTGCTGGCGCGGATGCTGCCGCAGACGTCGTTCTCGCTGTACGTCAGCTCGGTGTTCGAGGTCAGCAACTCGGTGGTCGGGCTGTGTTATGGCTTGCTGGCGCTGGGTTTCATTCTGTCGGCAACCGCGTGGTCGCGTTACTTCGAGCACCGTACCCAGCAGGACACCCTGCAACGCATCACTTATGTCGTCCTCGGCTGTATTGCGCTGACGGCCCTTGCCGGCTACACGCGCAACCCGATCGTGTTCGTCGGTACCTATTTCATCTGGGGCGTATTGCTGGGGGCCACCACGCCGGTGCTGATGGCCCTGATTTCCAAAACCGCCGACAGCTCGCGCCAGGGCTACGTGCTGGGCATTGCCCAAAGCACTGCGCAATTCGCGTCCATCGCCGGCATTTCGGCCGGTGGGTTACTCAGCCAGGTCTATGGTTTGCAGTACACCTACCTGTTTGTCTGCCTCGCCTACATGCTCGCGCTGATGCCCATCGTTGCCTTGCGCTACCGGCCGATGGTCATGCAACCGAGCCAGATGCCGCCGGGCGACTGACCAAGGAGTTTTCGTTGAACATTGAACAACTGCGCGCCGACACCCCTGGTGTCGAGCAACTGATTCACTTCAACAATGCGGGCGCGGCGCTGATGCCCAATCCAGTCATCGAAGCGGTGACCCGTCACTTGCAACTTGAAACCCGGATCGGCGGTTACGAAGCCGCCGGGCAACAGGCCCGGGAAGTGGAAGACGTTTACGACGCCATCGGCCAACTGATCAACGCGCGTCCCGAAGAAATCGCGGTAATTGAAAACGCGACCCGCGCCTGGGACATGGCCTTCTATTCATTGCCGCTGCGGCCTGGCGATGTGGTGCTGACATCGACCACCGAATACGCCGGCAACTACATTCCCTACCTGCAACTCAAGCAGCAGCGCGGCATCGAGATCAGGGTGATTCCTAACGACGAACAGGGTCAGGTGTCAGTGCCGGCGCTGCGGGACATGCTCGGCGATGATCGGGTCGCCCTGGTGTCGCTGCCGGTGATCGCCACCAACGGCGGCCCCGTGCAGCCTATCGAGCAGATCGGCGCCCTCGCCCGCGCGGCCGGGGTTCTGTTTCTGCTGGATGCCTGCCAGGGCGTCGGGCAGATGCCGATCGATGTGCAGAAAATCGGCTGTCATATGCTGGCGGCCACCAGCCGCAAATACCTTCGTGGCCCTCGGGGCATGGGGTTTCTCTACGTCGAAAAAACCTTGTGCGAAAACCTCGAACCGACGTTTCTCGACCTGCACGCGGCCTCATTGCTGACCCCGGATACCTTCAAGATCCGAGGCGATGCCCGACGATTTGAAAACTGGGAATGCAACGTTGCCGCGAAACTGGGCATGGGGGCGGCGGCCCGTTACGCCCTGGCGCAAGGCATCGAACCGATGTGGCAGCGCATTCAACGATTGTCGGCACACTTGCGCAATCGCCTGACCGACCTGCCCGGGGTGACACCGCAGGATCGAGGGGCGGTCAAGTCAGGCATCGTCACCTTCACCTGCCAGGGCACCAGCGCGGCGCAAGTCCAGACATGGCTGGCGCAGCAGGAAAAACGCGTCAATGTCACCACCTCGACTTTCCGCTCGACGCTGCTCGACATGCAGCAGCGGGACCTGCTGGAAGTCAGCCGGGCATCACTGCACGCCTACAACAGCGAGGCGGAAATCGATGCCATGGCGGACGCGTTGATGAGAATGCCACGCGCCTGAAAACGGATACGAATCGCGCTTGCGTCGCAGGCTCTTTGTAAACTAGCATTGGGAATACTTCTCAATTGCAAAACACTGCAGCCATGAGCGAAACCCTTCCCGCGAACAACGACAATCATCTGCGCGTGATCGAAGCGCTGTACAGCGGCCATCACGGCTGGCTGTACGCCACGCTGAAGAAAAAACTGGGTAACGCCATGGATGCGGCAGATCTGGCGCAGGATACTTTCACTCGGATCCTCGCTTCTCAGGTCACGACCATCGAGCAGCCCCGGGCCTACCTGAGTTGCGTGGCGAAAGGCATCCTCATCAACTGGTATCAGCGCAAGGCTCTGGAACGCGCCTACCTTGATGCCCTTGCGCATTTGCCCGCACCGGAAGTGCCCTCCCCCGAGTTGCGCTTCGTGGTGCTGGAAACCCTGCACGAAATCGACGCGATGCTCGACACCCTGCCGCCACTGGTCAAACGCGCGTTCCTGCTGTCGCAGATCGGCGGCTTGAAATACGCCGACATTGCCGAGCAGCTGGACGTCTCGCTGATCACCGTCAAGCGCTACATGAAACAGGCTTTCGTGCAGTGCCTGATGCTGGTGGAATGAATGCTTACGCGCCGCAGTGAACCGCCGCTCGATCCGAAAATACTCGAAGAAGCCGCCGAGTGGCTGATGCGTCTGAGCGAAAACGACCTCAGCGAAACCGAGCGTGCGGAGTGGGAGTACTGGAAAGTCAGCAGCCCCGAGCGCAACCGGGCGTGGGCCCGCGCGCAGTTGCTGCAAAGCAAGTTCGGCGGCCTGCCGCCGTCGCTGGCGATGTCGGCGCTGGATCGCCCGAGTAACCCGGAACGCCGCGCAGCCCTGGGCAAACTGGCCTTGCTGCTGGCGGCGATACCCGCCGGTTGGGGCAGCTGGAAACTGGCGCAGTCGCAGCAATGGTCCGCCGATTACCACACCGCCGTCGGGCAGCGCCGCGAACTGACCCTGGCCGACGGCTCGCAACTCACCCTGAACACCGACACGGCCATCGACGTTCTGTTCGACACCCGACAGCGGCTGATCCATTTACGCGAAGGCGAAATCCTGGTGCAGACTGCGCCGGACAACGCCGCGCAGCCTCGACCTTTTCTGGTCAGCACCCGTCAGGGCCGGATGCAGGCGCTGGGCACGCGCTTCACCGTTCGTGAATGGCAGCCGCACACCCAACTCGCAGTGCTCGAAGGCGCTGTGCAAGTCGAGCTGGCCGACAGCCCACAGAGCGCGCCGATCATCGTCAACGCCGGGCAACGTACCGACTTTTCATCACAGGCCTTTGGCTCGCTGAACCCGACCGACCGCAACGTTGGCGCCTGGACCGAGGGCATGCTGATGGCCGACAAGATGCGGCTGGCGGATTTCGTTGTCGAACTGGCGCGCTATCGCCGAGGCTTTGTGCGGTGCGATCCAGCCATTGCCGACCTGCGCATTTCCGGGGCCTTTCCCATCAGTGATACCCAACGCTCGCTGAACATGCTGGCGCAGACCTATCCCGTGCGCGTCTCCGGGCACTTGAGTGGTTACTGGGTGACGCTCTCACCCGCCTGAGCAAAAAAATCACCGCACGGGTGATACTTTTTTTGATCTCGGCTGGCTATGAAAGGAACAACCATTCCACCTCGTCCATAGGGTCATCCCTTCATGCTCGTTGCACGACCCTTGCTTGCGGATCGTCTGCTAAAGCCCGTTATGCGCGGCGTGTTGCTCAGCGTTGTGCTGGGCCTGGCCAGCAGCGCCCTCGCCGAGGCAGCCAGGCCGGAGCAGCTGGACGCGGTCACTGTGCGAGCCTACAACATCGGGCCCGGCCCGCTTGGCGTGACCCTCTCGAGCTTTGCCGTGGACGCCGGTATCGCCTTGTCGTTTCAGCCGTCGATCACCGAAGGCCTCGTCAGCCCTGGATTGTCCGGCAGCTACTCGGTGCAGGAAGCGGTGTCTCGACTGCTCGAAGGCAGTGGCCTGGAGATGGTCGCTCGCAGCGACGGGACCTGGACGCTGGTAGTGCGCCGGGTCACGTTGGCGGACACCACGGTCGAAGGCATCGACACGCGCACCGACAGCTTGCCGCCGGTGCTTGCGGGCGGTCAGGTCGCCCGCGGCGGACGCCTTGGCATTCTGGGCAACCGCGATGCGATGGACGCTCCGTTCAGTGTCAGCAGCTACACCTCGACACTGATCAAGGACCAGCAGGCTGTCACCGTCGGCGACTTGCTGGAGCGCGACTCATCGGTGCGTTCCACAGGGCAGACAGGGGGGATTGTCGACTCGTTCTTCATCCGTGGTTTTCCGGTCGGCGAAGGCAACCTCGGTGAACTGGCGTTCGACGGCGTGTACGGCGTGGCCTCCAACTACCGGGTGTTCACCGAGTACGCCGAACGGATCGAACTGGTCAAAGGCCCCGGCGCCCTGCTCTACGGCATGTCGCCCAACAGCGGTGTCGGCGGCGTGATCAACGTGGTACCCAAGCGTTCACTGGACGAAGACCTGACTCGTTTCACCACCAGTTACGCCTTGAATACCCAGCTCGGCGGCCACCTCGATGTCAGCCGACGCTTCGGTGAAGAACGCCGCTTCGGCGTGCGGATCAACAGCAGCGTCCAGCAAGGCGATACGGCTATCGACAAGCAATCCCGAGAGGTCGGTATCGGCGCGATGTCCCTCGACTACCAGGGCGAACGCCTGCGTACCACCCTGGACCTGATCAATCAGAAAGAGAGTTTCGACGCCGCATCCCGCCCCTTCCTGATTGCCTCCGGCGTGGAGATTCCGTCCGCAGCCAACGGCCGCACCAGCGTCAGCCAGGAATGGGGCTGGTCGGAAACCCGCGACAAATCGGCGTTGCTCGGCGGCGAATACGACCTCAACGACAACCTGACAGTGTTCGCCCACGCCGGCGGTGGCCGATCGGATGTCGCGCGCATGTCCGACCAGACGCCGACCATCATCAACGAAGCGGGCGACACCTCGTCGATCCCCGGCTATTACAAATTCGAAGTCCAGCGCTACACCGTCGATGCCGGTGCGCGGCTGCGGTTCGACACCGGGCCGATCAGTCATAGCACGGCGCTACAAGTCACCCGCTACCGCGATAACCTGTCCCGGGGGATTATTTCCGGCCCGGCGATCCTGTCGAACATCTATCACCCGCTCGATCGCCCGAAACCCGCGATCGCCAAGCCGGATACCCCGAAGGTTTCCGAAAGCGAGCTGTCGGGCGTGGCCCTCGCCGACACCCTGTCGGTGCTCGATGAACGCCTCCAGGTCACGCTCGGCGTGCGCCAGCAGAACATCAAGTCGGATAACTACAACACGGCCGGCTCAATCACCACGTCCTACGACAAAAGCAAATCCACGCCGCTGTTCGGGATCGTCGCCAAGCCCTGGGACCATGTCTCGTTCTACTACAACTACGTCGAAGGCCTGAGCAAGGGTGACATCGCGCCGTCCGCCGCTGCCAACGCGGGCGAGATCTTTTCCCCTTATGTGTCGCGCCAGCAGGAAGTCGGGGTCAAGCTCGACTACGGCCGTTTCATGTCCACCATCGCCCTGTTCCAGCTTGAAAAGCCCAGCGGTGAACTGGCATCCGGGGTGTTCTCGGTCAATGGCGAACAGCGCAACCGGGGCGTCGAACTGAACATGGCGGGCGAGATTGCAACAGGCACACGCCTGATCGGGGGCGTGACGCTGCTCGACGGCGAACTGACCCGAACCGGTGTCGCTGCCAACCGTGGCAACAAACCGGTCGGGGTTCCCGAAGTGCAAGCCAACCTCTGGGCCGAATGGGACGTGCCGCAAGTCGAAGGCCTGACATTGACCAGCGGCGCGATCTACACCGGCAGCCAGTACGTCAATCAGGCCAACACCCAACAACTGGACGCCTGGACCCGCTTCGATGTCGGCGCGCGCTACGCCACTCGCATCGCCGAACGGCCGACCACTTTGCGGGCCACCGTGCAGAACGTGTTTGACCGTAAATACTGGTCGGGCGTCGCCTCCTATGGCGCGTTCTCCCAGGGCGCGCCTCGAACCTTATTGCTCTCGGCCACTGTCGATTTCTGAAACGTCCGGCCCGGAGCGGCGCCTGGCGTCGTGGTCCGATCCGGCTTTTGCAAAGGCATACACCATGGTTAATGTTTTTCGCCGCCGCCAGACCTTCGCCGCCCTGCTGTTCGCCGGGCTGCTGGGTTTGTCGATTTCTTCCTTGATGCCAAGCCGCGTACAGGCTGGCGAAGCGGATCCGGCACTGGGCACCGTGACTGACTTGCAGGGCCGCACGGTCAAGGTTCACCTGCCGGTGCGCCGGGTCATTCTGGGTGAAGGTCGCCAGTTGTATCTGGTGGCCGCGCTGGATACGCAGAACCCTATCGAACGCATCGTCGGCTGGCGCAAGGACCTGATCCAGTCCGACCCGGACACCTATAACGCCTACCTGCGCAAATTCCCCGACATCGCGAAAATCCCGACCTTCGGCGGTTTCGAGAGCGGCACCTTCGACATCGAGCAGGCGATCTCGCAGAAGCCTGACGTGATCATCCTCAACATCGAAGCGCAGCACGCAACCGAGGATGCCCGCTACATCGAGAAACTCGATGCCCTGGGCATCCCGGTGGTGTACGTCGACTTTCGCAACAACCCCATGCAGAACACCGAGCCGACCATGCGTCTGTTCGGCAAGTTGTTCGGCAAGGAAGAGCGCGCCGAAGCGTTCATCGATTTTCGTAACCAGCAGATCCACCGCGTCACCGACGTGATCGAGAAATACCATCCTGCCCGTCCCAACGTGTTCATCGAGCGCATCGGTGGCTATACCGATGATTGCTGCCTGAGTTTCGGCAACGAGAACTTTGGTCAGTTCGTCGACATGGCCGGTGGCAATAACATCGCCCGTCGGATCATTCCGAGCACCTTTGGGCAACTGAACCCTGAGCAAGTGATCGTCGCCAATCCCGACCATGTGGTGGTTACCAGCGCCGACTGGGAAGCCTTTGCGCCGGGGGGCCATTGGGTCGGTGTCGGCCCGGGCGCGGATCTCACCGAAGCCCGACGCAAACTGGCCTGGTACACCCAGCGCCCGGCCTACGCCGGCATCAAGGCGCAGAACACTCAGGCGTTTCATGCGATCTGGCACCAGTTTTACAACAGCCCTTACCAGTTCGTGGCCATTCAGCAATTGGCCAAATGGTTCCACCCGGAACTGTTCGCCGATCTTGATCCCGATGCGGAATTTCGCGAGATGCACGAGCGCTTCCTGCCGGTGCCGTATGAACCGGGCTATTTCGTCAGCCTGCAAAAAACCGAGGACAAGCCATGAGTTCGCTGGGCGAAGCACCGATTGTGCAGAGCGTCACCTACCGGCGGCTGGTGCTGCGTAAACGGCTGATTCTGCTAGGGCTGGCCGTGCTGCTGATCTTCAGCGTGTTGCTCGATCTGGCACTGGGCCCGGCCCGTTACAGCCTCAGCGAAGTGCTCGGTGCTTTGTTCTCGCCGGAAACCGCATCGGCACAAGTGCGGGTGGTCATGTGGGACATCCGCCTGCCGGTGGCGTTGATGGCGGTCGCTGTCGGCGCGGCGCTTTCGCTCGCCGGGGCGCAGATGCAGACCATCCTCAACAACCCGCTCGCCAGCCCGTTCACCCTCGGTATTTCGGCGGCGGCCGGTTTCGGCGCGGCGCTGGGGCTGGCCTTCGGCGTGGCGCTGTTTCCGCTGGCGGCGCAATACATGGTGCCGCTTAACGCGTTCATCATGGCGATGCTCTCGGCGCTGTTGATTCACTTCATGAGCATGCGTCGTGGCGTGACCGCCGAAACCATCGTGCTGCTCGGCATCGCGCTGGTGTTTACCTTCAATGCGTTACTGGCGCTGGTGCAGTTTTTCGCCACCGAACAAGCCGTGGCAGCCGTGGTGTTCTGGACCATGGGCAGCCTGACCAAGGCCACGTGGCCGAAACTCGGGGTGATCTGCGTGGTGATCCTCATCACCCTGCCGATCTTCGCCAAACGTGCGTGGGCGATGACGGCCCTGCGCCTGGGCGACGACAAGGCTGCGAGTTTCGGCATCAACGTGCGCAGCCTGCGTTTCCAGACGCTGATCATGGTCAGCCTGCTCGCTTCGTTTCCGGTGGCGTTCGTTGGCACGATCGGCTTCATCGGGCTGGTTGGGCCGCACATCGCGCGGATGCTGATCGGCGAGGATCAGCGGTTTTTCCTGCCGGCCTCGTTGCTGACCGGTGCGCTGATCCTGTCCGCCAGTTCGGTGGTCAGCAAGACCCTGATCCCGGGTGCGATATTCCCCATCGGTGTGGTCACGTCACTGATTGGCGTGCCGTTCTTCATTTCTCTGATTCTCAACGGTAAGAAAAACTCATGGTGAAGATCCGGCTCGACAACCTCGGCGCCCGCTACGGTCAGCGCGAGATCATTTCCGGCGTCAGTACCGCAACGTTTACCGGCGGCCAGGTCGTGGCCGTCGTCGGCCCCAACGCGGCAGGCAAATCGACGCTGTTCAAGCGCATGGCCGGGCTGATCGACGGGCCGGGCGAAGTGATTCTGGAAGGCTCGAAAAAAGGCACTCAAGGCATCAGCTACATGCCCCAGGGCCTGAACGCCAGCGCCCGGCTCACGGTGTACGAATCGGTGCTGCTGGCGCGCAAGCAACTGACGCCCAACTGGGCGGTTCACGATGATGAACTGAAACTGGTGGACGAGATTCTCGAAGCGCTCGGGATCACCGAACTGTCGTTTCGCAACCTCGGTGAGCTGAGCGGCGGCCAGCAGCAATTGGTGTCAATCGCCCAGACGCTGGTGCGCGAACCGGAAATCCTGCTGATGGACGAACCCACCAGCGCACTCGACATGCACCGGCAGGTTCAGGTTTTGAACTTCATGAAAGCCCTCGCGCGCCGTCGCGAAGTGATCGTGTTCATCGCCATCCACGACCTGAATCAGGCGCTGCGTTTTGCCGATCAGGTGCTGGTCATCGCGGGTGGCACGGCCCATGGCAGCGGGCCCAGCCATGAAGTCATCACCGAACCGATGCTGCGCGCGGTCTACAAGGTCGAGGCGCGGATCGAACAATGCAGTCGCGGGCAGCACCATATTCTGATCGATGACATTGTTTGAGGGGGGATCCTCAGAGCAAGCTCCACGACACCCCGACATACATCGCCATGCCCTCACCCGGTGTGGAGCGTGCGGCGTCCAGTCCTTTATCGTCATAGCCCGGCGTAACGGTAGCGGCGTAGTGCTTGTCGGTCAGGTTGCGCATGTCCAGCCAGGTCTGCCAGTCGCCCTTGGGGGCGTTGTAACCGAGGGTCGCGCCGAAGGTGGCGTAAGGATCGGCGTAATAGCTGTTGGCGTAATCCACTGCGGTTTTCGAGACCAGTTGCGTGTTGACCGCTGCGAAGAAACCTTGTGGAAAGTCGTAGCGCAGTTCGCCCTGGTAGTAATGCATCGGCAGGCCCGGCAAGCGGTTGTCGCCGAAGCGGTCGTCGTCGCGGTAGTGGAAGTCGCTGAAGGTGTAGGCCTGACGCAGGCTCAACTTGCCGCCATCGTTCGCTGACCACAGGTTGCTGAGCAGACTGGCTTCCACGCCTTGGTGCACGGTCGGGCTGGCGTTGAGTTCGTATGGCGTGGTCGCGTTGGCGTCCGGCAACACCGAAAGCAATTCGTGGCGCACCTGAGCGTAGTACCAGGCCAGACTCCACTCGCCGAGCGCGCTGTCGCCGCGGCCGCCGAGTTCCAGGGTGGTCGCGGTCTGGTTCTGCAGTTTGACCGGATCGCGCTGGGTGCCGGTGGCGGCGCCGTTGCCGGTCGGGAAGCGTATGTTGGAGCTATAGATCAGCGACCACGGATGCGGCGCTTCGACCGAGCGGCTGAGGTTGCCGAACAGTTGCAGGTCCGGCGTCACCTGATAGCGCAGGCCCAGACGTGGTGCGTAATCCCAGTCGCCGAGGCTGGTCTTGCCGCCACCCTCAGGGTAGGTCACCGCGCTTTCGCGACGGGTGTAGATCGCGGCGAGGCCGGTGGTCAGCCACAGGTCATCGGCGATTTCCAGGTCGTTGCCCACGTGCAGGACAGAATCCGACCCCTGATAAGTGAAGTTGCGCATGTGCGTGCCCGGCGCATAGCGGGCGGTGTTGCCGGTGGGAATCCGCACCCGTTCGCTGGCACCGTCGTTGGGCAGGTGCTTGGTGACTCGCAGGCCCACGGTGCTGTTGCTCTCCATCCCCCAGAGCGTGTCGCGGCGCTTGTAGTCAAACGTGCCGCTGACATCGGTGTAAGCGACCTTCAGGCGGTTGGGGCCTTCGCGCAGGTCCATCGGGTAATCGTGATAAACCAGACCGGTCTGGATGCTCGAATCGTCATCGATGTAGTACGTGGTTTTGTTGCCGATGAAGGTGCTGCCGGGCTGATCGCGGCTGTCGTTGCGCGTCACGTAGGCCGGGTTGGCCGCGCGTGGATCGTGCTCGATGGAGTGTTTGGTCACCCGCCCGGCGAGGTCGTTGTCGGTCTCGCGGTGACGGATGTAGAAGCGGGTTTCCAGATTCGGATTGAAGCGATAGCCGAAGTTGGCGATCACACCCTGGCTCTTGCTCGCGGTGTGATCCTGATAACCGTCGGAATGCGCGTTGGTCATCGACAGGTAGTAATCGAAATCGCCCAGCACCTGGCCGGAGCTGACTTGTCGCTGAGCGTAACCGTGGCTGCCCATGACGTAACGCACATTCAGCAGTGGCGCGTTATAGCCTGTGTGGCTGACGTAATCGACGGCGCCACCGAGGGCCAGCGCACCGCGATCAAAACCGTTGGCGCCGCGTAGCACTTCCACATGATCCAGCCACAGCGGCTCCAGCAGTTCATAAGGCGTGCCGCCCGGGCCGGTCAGCGGCAAACCGTCGAGCATCGTGTACAGCCCCGAGGCGTGGGCGCCGGGAGCGCGATTGATGCCCGAGCCACGGATCGAGATTTTCGTCCCTTCGTTGCCCGCGGACTGGGCATAGACACCGGGCTGATACGCCAACACATCCTGATTGCTCGCGACCCGGCCCTGCAATGGCTGGCGCATATCGACCACGTTGCTGCCACCCGGCACCTGGGCCAGACGAGCCTTCGCCTCTTCCACCGACAGATCGTCACCGCTCTGATCCTCGGCCCCGATCAGCACTTGCCCCAGTTCCAGCCACTGGGATTGCGCCTTGACCGGACAGACAAGGGCCAGCCCCAGCAAGGCAGCGGGCAGGGTTTTGAGCGAAGGCATCGGGTGAACTCCAGACAGGCGGGAACGGGCAGTGACAACTGCGACGCATGAAAGAACGAAGGAAACACATGGCGATTTGGTTTTTTGTCAGGTAAACAGGCCTGTGGTTTTCCAACAGCAATCAAACAAGGGAGCGTCTGAGGTGGCTGAAGAAGTGCTGAAGTCCAGGCTGGCCAATTTTCTCGTGCCCGGCGGACTCTGGGTGGGTGGGAAAGTGGTGATCACGCCGTCCGGGATTCGTATGAGTGCCAATGCCATGAACCGCGCGGTGCCCGGCGGAGTTCTGGACGTTGAAGTCCCGATAGCCACGATTCGCAAGGTCACTCTGGAGGGGGGATTTATTACCCGGATCGTCAGTCTGGAGACCGACAACGGTTACGTTTACTTCCGTTGTTTCGGAGCGAAGGCAATGGCCGGGCTGATCACAAAACTGTACGTCGCACACACGCTGAAACGAGCGGGCTGATCGCCCACCGAAACCCGCTCATTGCTCTGTCGCCTGCCGGTACTGCCGCGGGGTGAACCCGGTTGACGCCTTGAACTGCCGGGTGAACGCGCTGTGATCGGTGTAGCCGCATTGCAGCGCCACCTCGGTGATCGGCAGTTCGGTATGCAACAAGCGATGGGCATGTTCCAGCCGCACTTTCTGAATCATCTGCCTCGGCGTTAGGTGAAAGACCCGTTTGCAGTAGCGCTCCAGTTGCGCCACCGAAATACCGGCGATCCGGGTCAGTTCGCCCAAGGTGACACGCCGATTGAAATGCGCGCGGATGTGTTCGTCGACCGCCGCCAGGCGCTGAAACGCCGGGTGGGTTTCGCTCGCCGATTGCAGGTCTACCGAAATCCCCGCGAGGCCGATGATCTCGCCGTCGCGGTTGTACAGCGGACGCTTGTGCGTCAGGCACCAGCCCGGTTCGCGACTGCCGTACAGATGCAACTCCAGCTGATCCTCCAGCACCAATCCCTCTTCCAGCACCCGCCGGTCCTGCTCGGTATAACCCGGTCCCAGTTGCGCCGGAAACACCTGCGCACTGGTTTTGCCGAGCAGCGGTTTCAGGTCTTTCAAGCCGCAGCGCTGCACCAGCGTGCGATTGGCCAGGACGTACCGCGCCTGCATGTCCTTGATGAAGATCGCCGCGTTCGGAATCACGTCGAGCATCGGCAACAGCGGCGCCACCCCCGCCAGCAGCGCCTCGAGGGTGTAGGGACGATTGTGCGCATCGCCCTGGCTCAGGATCGCAAATGCGTTCTGCATGGTGACGGTTTTCCCCGGTGAGTGGATCGGGCTGAGGCGTTCGCGTGCAGATTGCAGCAACGTTCGAAGCGTGTCGAGCGCCGCTGGCTTTCTTCGCAACTGTGCCGAATTCGTCATCCGGAGCTGCGCAAAACATCAATCGCCCGACGCCCGATGAGTTCACTGTTTAGCCGTTCCAGTGACTCACACCTGCCTATCCAATAACTCACAAGAAGGCGATGCCATGTCAGGCCAAGGCAAGTTCAAAAAACAACTTTCATTGATCGACCTCACCTTTATCGGGCTGGGGGCGATCTTCGGTTCCGGCTGGTTGTTCGCGGCCAGTCACGTGTCGGCGATTGCCGGGCCGGCGGGGATTTTTTCCTGGTTGCTGGGCGGGTTCGCGGTGTTGCTGCTGGGCATCGTCTACTGCGAACTGGGCGCGGCATTGCCCCGCGCTGGCGGTGTGGTGCGCTACCCGGTTTACAGCCACGGGCCGCTGCTCGGTTACCTGATGGGTTTCATCACGTTGATCGCGTTTTCCAGTCTGGTGGCGATCGAAGTGGTTGCCTCGCGCCAATACGCGGCGGCCTGGTTTCCGAGCCTGACCAAGGCCGGCAGCGGTGATCCGACCCTGCTCGGCTGGCTGGTGCAGTTCGGCCTGCTGTGCGTGTTCTTCCTGCTCAACTACCGCAGCGTGAAGACCTTCGCCAAGGCCAACAATCTGGTCAGCGTGTTCAAGTTCATCGTGCCGCTGCTGGTGATCGGCGTGCTGTTCACCTTCTTCAAACCGGAAAACTTTCAGGTTCAGGGCTTCGCCCCATTCGGACTCTCGGGTATCGAGATGGCCGTCTCCGCCGGCGGTGTGATCTTCGCCTATCTGGGACTGACCCCGATCATTTCGGTGGCCAGCGAAGTGAAGAACCCGCAACGCACCATCCCGATTGCGCTGATCCTGTCGGTGCTACTTTCCACCGCGATCTACGTATTACTGCAAACGGCCTTCCTCGGCGGCATCCCGACCGAACTGCTCGCCAATGGCTGGGCGGGGGTTTCCAAGGAGTTCGCCCTGCCGTATCGCGACATCGCCCTGGCACTGGGCGTGGGCTGGCTGGCGTATCTGGTCGTCGCGGACGCGGTGATCTCCCCCAGCGGCTGCGGCAACATTTACATGAACGCCACCCCTCGGGTGATCTACGGCTGGGCGCAGACCGGCACGTTCTTCAAGGTCTTCACCCACATCGACGCGAAGTCCGGCATCCCGCGTCCGGCGCTGTGGCTGACCTTCGCCCTGTCGGTGTTCTGGACCCTGCCGTTCCCATCGTGGGAAGCACTGATCAACGTGGTGTCCGCCGCACTGGTGCTGAGCTATGCCGTCGCCCCGGTGACCGTCGCCGCGCTGCGTCGCAATGCCCCCGACATGCCGCGCCCGTTCCGGGTCAAGTGCATGGGCGTGCTGGGGCCGGTGTCGTTCATCATCGCTGCGCTGATCGTTTACTGGTCGGGCTGGAACACCGTGTCCTGGCTGCTCGGCCTGCAAATTCTGATGTTCGTCGTCTACCTGCTCTGCGGCCGCTTCGTGCCGACCGCCCACCTCAGTCTGTCCCGGCAAGTGCGCTCGTCGGCGTGGCTGATCGCTTTCTACGCGGTGACCATCGTCCTGTCGAAACTCGGCACCTTCGGCGGTCTGGGCATCCTCACCCATCCGTTCGACACCCTGGTCGTCGCAGCCTGTGCGATGGGCATCTATTACTGGGGCGCCGCCACCGGCGTACCGGCACACCTGCTGCGCCTGGAGTCCGAAGAGGATGAGAGCGAAGTCGCTTCGCCGTCACCCGCCTCCGCCGCCAATCCTCGCGCTGCCGGCGCTTACTGAAATCACTTAATGGGATCTGTCCATGAAACGAGTACACGTCATTGATTCCCACACCGGCGGCGAACCCACGCGTCTGGTGATGAAAGGTTTTCCCGATCTGCCCGGGCGCACCATGGCCGAGAAACGCGACGCCCTGCGCAATCAGCATGATCAATGGCGCCGCGCCTGCCTACTGGAACCGCGTGGCAACGATGTGCTGGTGGGCGCGCTGTATTGCGAGCCGGTGTCGCCGGACGCCACCTGCGGGGTGATTTTCTTCAACAACGCCGGTTACCTCGGCATGTGCGGCCACGGCACCATCGGCCTCGTTGCATCGTTGCAGCACCTGGGGCTGATCGCACCGGGGGTGCACAAGATCGACACGCCGGTCGGCCCGGTCAGCGCCACGCTGCATGAAGACGGCGCCGTGACCCTGGGCAACGTGCCCGCCTATCGCTCACGCAAACAGGTGGCGGTGGAAGTGCCGGGATACGGCCGCTTCCTCGGTGACGTCGCCTACGGCGGCAACTGGTTTTTCCTGGTCTCCGAACACGGCCAGACCCTGACGATGGACAACGTCGACACCCTGACCGACCTCACCTGGAAAATGCTCAAGGCCCTCGAAGACCAGGGCATCCATGGCGAGGACGGCGCGCTCATCGACCACATCGAACTGTTCGCCGATGACGCCGAAGCCGACAGCCGCAACTTCGTCATGTGCCCCGGCAAAGCCTACGACCGCTCCCCTTGCGGCACCGGCACCAGCGCCAAACTGGCATGCCTGGCCGCCGACGAAAAACTCGCGCCCGGCGAGCGCTGGGTGCAGGCGAGCATCACCGGCAGCCAGTTCGAAGGCCGCTTTGAATGGGAAGGCGATCGCATCCGCCCCTACATCACCGGCCGCGCCCACATGACCGCCGACAGCACGCTGCTGATCGACGAAACCGATCCGTTCGCGTGGGGCATCTGAGCCGCTGCGCTGCACTTCAAACCCCTCTGAATGACCGTTCCAAGGAGAACAATAATGAGCGACAACATCTTCACAGGCTGCATGCCCGCCCTGATGACCCCGTGCACCGCCGCGCGCAAACCAGACTTCGACGCCTTGGTGGCCAAGGGTCGCGAGCTGATCGACATCGGCATGAGCGCGGTCGTGTACTGCGGCTCCATGGGCGACTGGCCGCTGCTCACCGAAGCCGAGCGTCAGGAAGGCGTGGCGCGGCTGGTGGCCGCCGGGATTCCGACCATCGTCGGCACCGGCGCGGTCAACACCCGTGAAGCAGTGTCCCACGCTGCACACGCGGCGAAAGTCGGCGCGCAGGGCTTGATGGTGATTCCTCGGGTGCTGTCCCGTGGCGCTTCGGCGGCGGCGCAAAAAGCCCATTTCGCGGCGATTCTGCAAGCCGCGCCGAACCTGCCGGCGGTGATCTACAACAGCCCTTACTACGGCTTCGCCACCCGCGCCGATCTGTTCTTCGAACTGCGCCGTGAATACCCGAACCTGATCGGTTTCAAGGAATTCGGCGGTGGCGCCGATCTGCGCTACGCCGCTGAAAACATCACCTCCAAGGACGATGACGTAACCCTGATGGTCGGTGTCGACACCCAAGTCGTGCACGGTTTCGTCAACTGCAACGCCACCGGCGCCATCACCGGGATCGGCAACGCCCTGCCCCGCGAAGTGCTGCAACTGGTGGCCCTGAGCAAGCAGGCGGCCAAGGGTGATGCCAAGGCCCGGCGTCAGGCCCGCGAGCTGGAGTCGGCACTGGCGGTGCTGTCGTCCTTCGACGAAGGCACGGATCTGGTGCTGTATTACAAACACCTGATGGTGCTCAACGGCGACAAGGAATACACCCTGCATTTCAATGAAACCGATGCCTTGAGCGACTCGCAACGCCGTTACGCGGAAGCCCAGTACACGCTGTTCCGTCACTGGTACGAAAACTGGTCGGCGGAACAGAACTTCGCCTGACCTGCCGCTGCGCTCAAGCCCGCCGCCACCCACGGCGGCGGGCCTTATTCGTGACCTGCTTTATTGATAAGGAATGCGCCATGCCCCTGACGGGCCAACTGCTGATCGGTCAGCAAACCCTCACCGGCGACCGCGACGTCATCCACGGGATCAACCCCGCCACCAACGCGCCTTTGCAACCGGCCTACGCCGGCGGCTCTGCCGAGCATGTCGAGCAGGCCTGCGCACTGGCCTGGGCGGCGCTCGACCGTTATCGCGAGACATCGCTCGAGGCACGGGCCGAATTCATTGACACCATTGCGAGCGAAATCGAAGCGCTGGGCGACGAACTGATCGACCGCGCCCTGGCCGAAACCGGCCTGCCGCGCCCGCGCCTTGTGGGTGAACGGGGCCGCACCTGTCAGCAACTGCGCTTGTTTGCCCGCACCGTACGGGCCGGTGAATGGCTGGATGTGCGAGTCGACAGCGCGCAACCGCAGCGCCAGCCGATGCCGCGTTCGGATCTGCGTCAGCGGCAGATTCCATTGGGTCCGGTAGCGGTGTTTGGCGCGAGCAACTTTCCACTGGCGTTCTCGGTGGCGGGTGGCGATACCGCTTCGGCCCTGGCCGCCGGTTGCCCGGTGATCGTCAAGGCTCACGGCGCCCATCCCGGCACCAGCGAACTGGTTGGCCGCGCCGTTGCGCGGGCGGTCAAGGCCTGTGGTTTGCCGGAAGGTGTGTTCTCGTTGTTGTACGGCTCCGGCCGTGAAGTGGGGATTGCGCTGCTCAGCGATCCACGGATCAAGGCGGTCGGCTTCACCGGTTCGCGCAGTGGCGGGCTCGCGCTGATTAAAGCGGCACAAGCCCGGCCAGAGCCGATTCCGGTGTACGCGGAAATGAGTTCGATCAACCCGGTGTTGCTGTTTCCGGCAGCATTGCAGAATCGCGCCGAGGCGTTGGCCCAAGGGTTTGTGGCTTCGCTGACGCTGGGCGCCGGTCAGTTCTGCACCAATCCCGGCTTGGTGATCGCCCACAAGGGGCCGGCGCTGGACGCCTTCATTGGCGCCACCAGCGAACTGATCCAGCGCAGCCCCGCGCAGACTATGCTGACGCCGGGAATTTTCAACGCCTACGAATCCAGCGTGAATGCCCTCGCGGAAAATGCCCAGGCGCGTATTGCCGCCGTCGGCCAGCGCGCGACGGAACCGAATCAGGGCCAGGCTCATGTGTTCATCACCGATGCCGCCGACTTCCTCGCCGATCATTCGTTGCAGGCCGAAGCCTTCGGCGCCGCGTCCTTGATCGTGCAATGCGCCAGCGACGCTGAAATCCGTCAGGTGCTCGAACAGCTGGAAGGCCAACTGACCGCCACGTTGCATCTCGATGACGAGGATCTGCAACAGGCCCGCGCCTTGCTGCCGACCCTCGAACGCAAGGCCGGACGCCTGCTGGTCAACGGCTGGCCGACCGGCGTTGAAGTCTGCGACGCGATGGTGCACGGCGGGCCGTTCCCGGCGACTTCCGATTCACGCACCACCTCGGTAGGCACCGCGGCGATCCTGCGTTTCCTGCGCCCGGTCTGCTATCAGGATTTTCCCGACAGCTTGCTGCCGATCGCGCTCAAACACGCCAATCCACTGTCGCTGCGTCGCTTGCTCGATGGCCAAAGGGAAACCGCGAAAAATGCCGAATAACCCGCACGACATCGCCGTGGTCGGCGCCGGTATCATCGGCGTCGCGAGCGCCCTGCGCCTTGCCCGTCAGGGTTTGCGGGTGGTGGTGATCGACCCGCAGGAACCGGGCCACGGCGCCTCGTTCGGCAACGCCGGGCACCTGGCGACCGAGCAGGTGTTTCCGATTGCCGACAGCTCGATCCTCAAACGCCTGCCGGCCATGCTCATGGACCCGATGGGGCCGCTGCGCCTGGACTGGAAATACCTGCCCCGCGCCCTGCCCTGGTTTGCGCGGTTGTTGCTGAACCTGCGCTCGGCACCGTTCCAGCGCACCGTTGCCGGGTTGCGGGCGCTGAATGAAAGCTCGCTCGACGCCTGGCACCGCTTGCTCAACGACATTCAGCGTCCCGAGCTGCTGAAGATGGAAGGCTCGCTGCTGGTGTTCGAACGACCCGGCTCACGCCCGGCACTCGAAGCACTGCAGCGACGCATGCAACAGCAACAAGTGCCAGTCGATTGGTGGCAGGCCGGAGCGGTACGCGAGACCGTGCCGCAACTCAGCGAACAGATTCAGGGCGGACTGTTTTTCCCGAACACCGGGCATTTCATCGACCCCTACCGCGTCGTGCGTGAGTTGGTGGAAGCGGCGAAAGCCAGCGGCGTGCAGTTTGTGAAACAGGCGGTTCAGGGCGGGCAACTGCATGAGCATGGCGTCAATCTGATAACCGGAACCGGCGCCCTGTCCGCTCGCCAGGTACTGATCGCCTGTGGCGCCCACTCGGCAAAACTCACCGCTGCACTGACTGGCAAAAAAGTCCCGCTGGACACCGAGCGCGGCTATCACCTGATGCTGCCCCACGAACACAACCGGCTGCCTTTCCCCGTCACCTCGCTGGAACGCAAATTCATCATGACCCCGATGTCCGACGGCCTGCGCCTGGCCGGCACCGTCGAATTCGCCGGCCTCGAAGCCCCACCGACCATGGCCCGCGCCTGGCAGTTACATCGGTTGAGCAAGGGGTTGTTTCGTGATGATTTGAGTGTCGAGGCAGCCACACCGTGGATGGGGTTTCGGCCGTCGCTGCCGGATTCGCTGCCGGTGATCGATCGGGTGTGTGACGGCAAGGTATTGCTTGCGTTCGGGCATCAGCATCTGGGGCTGACGCAGGCGGCGGTGACGGCGGAGATGGTTGAAGAGATGGTTTCACCATCGGCGCAGGACACGGCGCGCATTCTGCCGGTGCGCGAGCCCTATAGACTGGATCGCTTTTGAGTGGCCGTCTATCGGGCGCCCTGCTGGTATTCACGGGGCGTACACCCGAACTCTCGGCGAAACACCGTGTGCAGGTACTGAGCGGATTTGAAACCGCACGTGCGGGCAACGTCCGCAATCGCCGTGTCGGTTTTTTCCAGCCCGCGGGTGGCCGCCGCCAGTTTGAAACGCAGAATCTCGTCATGCACGCTGCAACCACGCACCGCACGAAAATGCGACTCCAGCGAGGAACGCGACACGCCGACATAAGCCGCCACTTGCGCGGTCTTGATGCCCTGGCAGGCATATTGGCGGATGAACAGCAGCGCCTGCATCACGTAGGGGTTGCCCAACGGTTGATGCAAGCTCGACACCTGGACGTTGATCGCTTCAGGCGGGATCAGGACATGCGCGCCCGTTGACGGCTTGCCGTGCAACATCTGGTGCAGCAGTTGCGCGGCGGTGCGGCCCATGGTTTCGGTGCCCTGGATCACCGAACTCAGGGGAACCCGGGTCAGGCTGCGGGTCAGCGGGTCATTGTCGATGCCGATCAGCGCCACCTGCTCCGGAACGGCGATGCCGGCGGTCAGGCAGGCTTGCAGCAACTGCCGGGCGCGGGCGTCACTGACCGCGATGATGCCAATGGGTTTGGGCAGGCTTTGCAGCCAGGCGATCAACTGTTCGACGGCGCTGTCCCACAGCGGTGCACTGGTGCCCATGCCGCGATAGACCTCGGCGTGCAAGCCGTCCCGTTGCATCAATCGTAGAAAGGCTTTTTCGCGCTCCTGAGCCCAACGATTGGCCTGCGCCTCAGGCAGGCTGAAGCAGGCGAACCGTTGCAGCCCGGCCTCGACCAAGTGTTCGTAAGCCAGTGTGATCAGTGCGTTGTTGTCGGTGGCGACGTACGGGATTCCTTTCGGATAAGCCCGCTCATCCTGATAAGAACCACCCACCGCCACCACGGGCAGCTTGATATCGGCCAGCGCCTCGCCGATCAACGGGTCGTCGAAGTCGGCAATGATGCCGTCGCCCTGCCAGCGCTCGATGCCCTTCAAGCGGCAGAGAAAATCCTCCTCCAGGAACAGATCCCAAGACGCGCGCGTGCTGCTCAGGTAGTTGCCGATGCCGCTGATGATGCCGCGGTCATAGATCTTGCTCCCGTTGAACAACAGGGCGATACGGTGAACAGGCGGTACGGTTTTCATTGTTTTCAGGCTTGTTCCGGGCCCCTTGCCGTAGAGGCGGTCTGCACAGACTAGGCGCGCAGAGGGCGAATCTCAATACGCAAAATCGCACTGCGTGTTGGTGATTTTCGCAATCGGCAGGCACAGGGCCGTTGCTAGTATCGGGACACGCCCAAGAACAACAACCAAGAACAACAAGGACATTGCCAATGCCGTACTTCCCCGATGTCGACCGGATTCGCTACGAAGGTCCTGCCAGCGATTCTCCCCTTGCCTTCCGTCACTACGACGCCGACAAAATCATCCTCGGCAAGCCCATGCGCGAACACCTGCGCATGGCCGCCTGTTATTGGCACACCTTTGTCTGGCCGGGCTCCGACGTGTTCGGCGCAGGGACGTTCAAACGCCCGTGGCAACACGCCGGTGACCCGATGGAGCTGGCCATTGGCAAGGCGCAGGCCGCGTTCGAATTTTTCTCCAAGCTGGGTATCGACTACTACTGCTTTCACGACACGGATGTCGCCCCCGAAGGCCACTCGCTGAAGGAGTACCGCAACCACTTCGCCCAAATGGTCGATCACCTGGAACGCCATCAGGAAGAAAGCGGAATCAAGCTGCTGTGGGGCACCGCCAACTGCTTCAGCAATCCGCGCTTCGCCGCCGGCGCCGCCAGCAACCCGGATCCTGAAGTGTTCGCCTGCGCCGCGGCCCAGGTCTTCAGCGCCATGAACGCGACTCAACGCCTCAAGGGCTCCAACTATGTGTTGTGGGGCGGTCGCGAAGGCTACGAAACCCTGCTCAACACCGACTTGAAACGCGAACGCGAACAACTGGGCCGCTTCATGCGCATGGTGGTCGAGCACAAGTACAAGATCGGCTTCAAAGGTGACCTGCTGATCGAGCCCAAACCGCAGGAACCGACCAAGCACCAGTACGATTACGACAGCGCCACGGTGTTCGGTTTTCTCCAGCAGTTCGGTCTGGAAAAGGAAATCAAGGTCAACATCGAAGCCAACCACGCGACCCTGGCCGGTCATAGTTTTCATCACGAGGTGGCGACGGCCGTCTCGCTGGGGATTTTCGGCAGCATCGACGCCAACCGGGGCGATCCGCAAAACGGCTGGGACACCGATCAATTCCCCAATAGCGTCGAGGAGATGACCCTGGTCATCTATGAAATCCTCAAGGCCGGCGGCTTCGGCAATGGCGGGTTCAACTTCGACTCCAAGGTACGCCGCCAGAGCCTCGACGAGGTCGATCTGTTTCACGGTCACGTCGGCGCCATGGACGTCCTCGCCCTGTCGCTCGAGCGGGCCGCCGCCATGGTTCAGAACGACCAGCTGCAACGGCTCAAGGACCAACGCTATGCCGGCTGGCAGCAGCCCTTCGGCCAGTCGGTGCTGGCGGGTGAGTTCAATCTTCAATCCCTGGCCGAGCACGCCTTCGCCAACGAACTGAACCCGCAGGCCGTCAGCGGCCGGCAGGAAATGCTCGAGAACGTCGTCAACCGGTTTATCTATCGCTGATCGCCAATGAGGACTGCGGACGCTGTGACATTTGCGCGACAAATCTGTAGTCCGTTTCGCCTGCTGATTCTCTACAGTTCCACCAGCCCGATATTCATCGTCAGGCCGTGTCTTTCAAACAAAAATAAAAGGACGCACCACCATGAAGAATGTAAAACGCACGCTGCTGGCCAGCGCCCTGGCCCTTTTGTCGCTACCGGTTATGGCCGATGCTGCCCACCCGAAAATCGGCTTCTCCATCGATGACCTGCGGCTGGAGCGCTGGTCCCGCGATCGGGATTACTTCGTTGCTGCGGCAGAAAAAATGGACGCCAAGGTCTTCGTGCAGTCGGCCGATGCCAACGAGCAGAAGCAGATTTCGCAAATCGAAAACCTGATTTCCCGTGGTGTCGATGTCATCGTCATCGTGCCGTTCAACGCCACCGTGCTGACCAATGCGGTGGCCGAGGCGAAGAAAGCCGGGATCAAGGTCGTGTCCTATGACCGTCTGATACTCAACGCCGATATCGACGCCTACATTTCCTTCGATAACGAAAAGGTCGGCGAGATGCAGGCCAGCGGCGTGCTGCATGCAGCGCCCAAGGGCAATTACTTCCTGCTGGGTGGCGCGCCCACCGACAACAACGCGAAAGTGTTGCGCGAAGGTCAGATGAAGGTGCTGCAACCGGCCATCGACAAAGGCGATATCAAGATCGTCGGCCAGCAATGGGTGAAGGAATGGAACCCGACCGAGGCGCTGAGCATTGTTGAAAACGCCTTGACCCGCAACGACAACAAAATCGACGGCATCGTCGCCTCCAACGACGCCACGGCGGGCGGCGCCATTCAGGCCCTGGCCGCTCAGCAACTGGCCGGCAAGGTGCCGATCTCCGGACAGGACGCGGACCTGGCAGCGGTCAAGCGGGTCATCGCCGGCACGCAAACCATGACGGTGTACAAGCCGCTGAAACTGATTGCCTCCGAAGCCGCCAAACTCTCGGTGCAACTGGCGCGTAACGAGAAACCTGTCTACAGCTCGCAGTACGACAATGGCAGCAAAAAAGTCGACACCATCCTGCTCACCCCGACCCCGTTGACCAAGGACAACATCGACCTGCTGGAACAGGACGGCTTCTACACCAAGGCGCAGATCGCTGGACAGTAACATTCACTGAGTGATGCCCCCGCAGGCGTTCCGCTCCTGCGGGTTGAGCCCCGTATCTGCCGCTTATGAGCCTCTGCCATGTCCGACTACCTGCTGCAAATGAACGGCATCGTCAAAACCTTCGGCGGTGTCAAAGCGCTCAATGGCATCGACCTCAAGGTCCGGCCGGGTGAGTGCGTCGGGCTTTGCGGCGAGAATGGCGCCGGCAAGTCCACGCTGATGAAAATCCTGTCTGCGGTTTATCCCCATGGCACCTGGGACGGTGAAATCCTGTGGGACGGTCAACCGCTCAAGGCGCAATCGATCAGCGAAACGGAAGCCGCCGGCATCGTCATCATTCACCAGGAGCTGACGCTGGTTCCCGACCTCTCGGTGGCCGAAAACATTTTCATGGGCCATGAGCTGACGCTGCCGGGTGGGCGGATGAATTACCCGGCGATGATCCACCGCGCCGAAGCCCTGATGCGTGAACTGAAAGTGCCGGACATGAACGTTTCGCTGCCGGTTTCGCAGTACGGTGGCGGTTATCAGCAACTGGTGGAAATCGCCAAGGCCCTGAACAAACAGGCGCGCCTGCTGATCCTCGATGAACCTTCGTCGGCCCTGACACGTTCGGAAATCGAGGTGTTGCTGGACATCATCCGCGACCTCAAGGCCAAGGGCGTCGCCTGCGTTTACATCTCGCACAAGCTCGATGAAGTGGCCGCCGTGTGTGACACCATTTCGGTGATCCGCGACGGTCAACACATCGCCACGACCGCCATGGAGAACATGGATATTCCACAGATCATCACCCAGATGGTCGGCCGGGAAATGAGCAACCTCTACCCCACCGACCCCCACGACATCGGCGAGGTGATTTTCGAGGCGCGCCACATCACCTGCTACGACGTCGACAACCCCAAACGCAAACGGGTCGACGACGTTTCCTTCAGCCTCAAACGCGGGGAAATCCTCGGCATCGCCGGGCTGGTCGGTGCCGGCCGCACGGAGCTGGTGACCGCGCTGTTCGGCGCCTACCCCGGTCGCCACGAAGGCGAAGTCTGGCTGGACGGCCAACTCATCGACACCTGCACGCCGCTCAAATCAATCCGCGCCGGCGTGTGCCTGGTGCCCGAGGACCGCAAGCGTCAGGGTATCATTCCCGACCTGGGTGTCGGCCAGAACATCACCCTGGCCGTGCTGGACAGTTTCTCGAAACTGACCCGCATCGACGCCGAAGCCGAACTGGGCAGCATCGATCGGGAAATTTCCCGCCTGCACCTCAAAACCGCGAGCCCGTTCCTGCCGATCACCAGCCTGTCCGGGGGCAATCAACAAAAAGCCGTGTTGGCGAAGATGCTGCTGACCCGGCCCCGGGTGCTGATTCTCGACGAGCCGACCCGAGGGGTGGACGTCGGCGCCAAGTACGAGATCTACAAATTGATGGGGATGCTGGCCGCCGAAGGCGTGTCGATCATCATGGTGTCTTCGGAACTGGCCGAAGTGCTCGGCGTTTCCGACCGTGTACTGGTAATCGGCGAAGGTCAACTGCGGGGTGACTTCATCAACCATGAACTCACCCAGGAACAGGTGCTCGCCGCCGCACTCAGCCAGCCTGACAGCCATAACAATAAAGATCGGAAATCCGCGTAAATGAATCAGGTCAAACAACTTTTCACCCGTTACAAGATGCTCGCACTGGTGTTTGCCGTGGCGTTGATCTGGCTGTTCTTCAGCTGGCAGACCGAGGGCGGATTCCTGACACCACGTAACCTCTCCAACTTGCTGCGCCAGATGTCGATTACCGGAATTCTCGCTTGCGGCATGGTGCTGGTGATCATCAGCGGCGAGATCGATCTGTCGGTCGGCTCATTGCTGGGCCTGCTCGGTGGCGTGGCAGCCATTCTCGATGTTGTCTATCACATACCGCTGCTGGCGAATCTCAGTCTTGTGGTGGTGTGCGGATTGCTGATCGGCCTCGCCAACGGCTACATGGCGGCCTACCTGCGTATTCCGTCGTTCATCGTGGGGCTGGGGGGCATGCTGGCTTTTCGGGGGATTTTGCTGGGAATAACCGGCGGCACGACCATTGCGCCGGTGTCGCCGGAACTCGTCTACATCGGCCAGGGTTATCTGCCACATGCGGTTGGCGCAAGTCTGGGCGTCCTGCTGTTCGCACTGACGTTGTTCCTGACCTGGAAACAACGGCGCAATCGCGCCCTTCACGGTCTGGCAGCGCATTCATTGGTGCGTGACGTGGCACGCGTGTTGCTGATCGGCGCGGTGCTGGCCGGTTTCGTCCAGACCCTCAACAGCTATGACGGCATTCCCGTGCCGGTCCTGCTTCTGCTGATCCTGCTGGGCGGATTCAGTTACGTGACCAGCCAGACCGTGTTCGGCCGACGCGTCTATTCCGTGGGCAGCAACATGGAAGCGACGCGCCTGTCCGGTATCAATGTGCAGGCCGTGAAGCTGTGGATCTTCGGAATCATGGGCGTGATGTGCGCCCTCGCCGGCGTGGTCAATACCGCGCGCCTGGCCGCCGGCTCACCCTCGGCCGGCAGCATGGGCGAACTCGACGCCATCGCCGCCTGCTTCATCGGCGGCACCTCGATGCGCGGCGGTTCCGGCACAGTCTACGGCGCCCTCCTCGGCGCCCTGGTCATCACCAGCCTGGACAACGGCATGTCCATGCTCGACGTCGACAGTTACTGGCAGATGATCGTCAAGGGCAGCATTCTGGTGTTGGCTGTCTGGGTGGATGTGAGTACGCGGACTGGGCGGCGTTGAAATGAAGTCATCTCTGAGAATGCAAAAAGCCTGCTTTTGAAGGCAGGCTTTTCGTTACGCCTGGAGCTTTTCGATATCTAGGAAGGCATCAGCCAGTGCCGTTCAGTGGTCCACCCGAGAAAAACCTTACAACCCTCCCGCTCTTGGTGAGCCAAAGTCAACCGACATCCAGATACCGCCATGCGCAACCCGATCATGGCGGGAAGAAATCGCCCCTGAAATGCACTGGGTTGAGCGGCAAAGTGCACTTCAATGTTTCCAAGCACACTCTCCAATCGAGACTGATCCAGCATCGACAGGTAAAACATCATCTGGCGCCACGCATACGCTGTGTTCTTCAACATGACCAGACGTGCGTGGTAGAGCTTGATCTGCATCTGCTGCCGACTGCATATCCATTTGAAACATGCTTCGGCCATTGAGCCCAAACGATCATGTAACAGCGTCTTCAGGTCCAGATCATCAAACAGGATTGCCAGATTTTGCGTGGTCAATATTTGTTGCTGTTCGATGATCGTGCCGTTGTTCGCTGGACTCCATCTACCGATGTCGGCATTCGCCCGCCGCGCGCACAAACCAGCCAGCACACCATTATTGCTTCGTGAATTCCGTTGCTTGGGTAGTGCAGCCAACTGATCCATATCGATATCGTAATAGCGTGCGTAAAGAGACCCGTCCATCAACTGGACTGAACGCTTGGCAGCCTTCACGAACTTGCCGGAAAAAGCGCCCATGAAAATGTCAGCCGCGATTTCCTCTACGAAGGGAAGATCCAGCTTGGCCGATTCGGCAAGCGAAGAAAATTCCTGAAGCAACTTGTTAGGCAGAATGGCGTGAGGAAATGCGGTAAGGGTCAACGCGGACGCTTCGACCAAAGTCTGCGTGGCACCTTCAACCGCAAGAGCACCCGCCTCGTATTCGGTCTCCAAGGCATTCACCCAAGGCAAGTCATCGATTTTCACCTGACGCTGCATGTTCAGCAGCAATAGAGAGCGTCGACGCCTGAACGCACGATAGGTAGCGACAGACAATGCCCGCAATGCTACGTCTCGATATCCGGCGCTACAGATTTGCGCCGTCATCGCCGGCAGCACTTTCGCCACTGTATCTGCGGATGTAATGACCCTATGTTCAATCAACTCTGCAACCGTTCCCTTTCGGCAACGTTCGAGGCGTTGACGAATCGAAGGAGGAATGGTCTCTCCCACCTTCAACGAGTAAGCCTTAGCCTCTTCGTCGGTGATGGGCGTCAGTAACGGGGCGAAATCAGAGATGCCTTCCGAGACTGGATATCTCGCCAGTCGCACGGAAGCAGCCTTGGCAATCAGATGGTGTGCCGAAGCTGATACGTGATGACGCTGCTGTGCGCGCTTGCTGGAATGATCTTCGGACTCAGGGTGTCCATGCTTGGCTACAAAGTCATCGACGATTCTGCGAATTCGCCCAACCTGGCGCCCCGTTAGCGATGCAGGATCGATAGAGCATTGCTTGAGCAATGCCAGCAACTCCGTCACTCGATCACTGGAATTATCCGTACGACGGGGATCAGCTTCAGTGGCGTTATCAAACTCTTTACCAAGCACCGAAGCACGCTCGAACCACCCTTCAGGGTAATGCCGGCAAGGCCAACCATCGTTGTACGTCAGCAGGAATAGCGAGACCGCCGCGTCGTAGAGAGGCAACCTGCGTTCAACAACATGCTTTTGAACGGCAAGACGAGGCTGGGGTGAGAGAACGGACAGGCGCAGGCTGATTTGGCCAGCATTGAAAACTTCAACTTCAGCCATCGAGAGCGGGCGCTCGTTGGCTGCCGCGGGAAAGAAACGCACTCGTTCGAAGAAAGGCGCGATCTGCTCGATCAACGTCCTGGCTTCTTCGACGCGTTGCTGCCCCAGAAACCAGGCCACTGTCAGCAACGCGGCCTCTTCCGGTACATCGATCCGATAGTCTTCGTTCGTCAATCGCTCTTGCAGCGTTCTGACGCCTTCGTCTGAAAGATGCCACCTATTGAAATCGAGCCGTTCGTAACCCGCTCGAATGCCGGGAATCGATGACGCCAACAGGCGCTCATGAGCGGTCAGCTCGCCACCGGCCAGAAGGTTACCCGTTGCAAAGCCGCCAGTGGCCACTTCCAGCGTGATCCATTCTGGCAGGTCGGCAAACGGTGTTCGCGAGCCATACAGTGCACGGCCATGCATCAGGTTTTCGAGAACCTTTTGCCAGCGTTCGATCCGGGCAAGTGCTTTCGGACTGGCGTCGTTGTCACGTGCAGTGAGCGCGCGAGACAGTTGAAAGTGCGCATAACCGGCGTTTATTCCGCCGAGCGCACCCGATTCATCCTCAGGCCTGGACATACTTCCTTGTGACCTACTATGTAGTGGGTCCGGGGGCTGGATTCGAACCAGCGCCCACCCGGTTAGGAGCCGAGTGTTCTACCGCTGAACTACCCCGGAACAGAGCGCGCATTGTCGATGAGTCGCGAAAGTATGTGAAGCACGGATTCAGGGATTTTGTTGCGACAAATCTCTGATCGTTAAGCCTTCATCCCTCAATGCAGCGCTTATCCAAACGCTACGCGCACAAAATCGATAAAGCTCCTCAGTTTGGGTGTCAGCCGCCGATCCGGCGCATACAACAGATTCATCGGCGAAACCGGCACCTTGTACTGCGGCAGCAGACTCACCAGCGTGCCGCTTCGCAGCGAATCCTTGACCAGTTCCAGCGGCAGCATCACCACCCCCAGCCCCGCCACCGCCCCGGACAGCAACGGATCGCCCTGATTAATCGTCAATCGGCTTTTAATCGGCACGTCGATACAGCCTTCCGGACCTTCGAATCGCAGGTGTGAGCGGCCGTCGGAATAGGCGAACGCCAGGCATTCATGTTCCTGAAGATCCCAAGGCGTGGTGATGGGTGGGCGGCGTGCAAGGTAGGACGGCGCTGCGCACAGCACCATTTGATAGGGCATCAGGGGCAGTGCCTTCAGGCCACAGTCGGCGAGTTCGCCGATGCGGAACACCGCGTCGTATCCGCCGTCCACCAGATCGACCAGTTCATTCGACAGCGTCAGGTCCACCGACACTTGCGGATAACGAACCATGTACTCAAGCAGCTTCGGCGACAGCGAACTGACGCCGAACGTGACGGGCGCATTGATCCGCAACCGGCCACTGGGCACGCCCCGGGTCACGGCGGCCATTTCTTCAGCGGCGTCCATGTCGGCCAGAATCAGTTTCGCCCGCTGATAGAACGTGCGGCCGAAATCCGTGAGGCTCTGCTTGCGGGTGGTGCGGTTGAGCAGCGAAACGCCCAGATGCTGCTCGAGCATTTTCACTTGCTTGCCGACCATTTGCGGGGACAGGTTGAGTTCGTCCGCCACCGCGCTGAAGGAACCCAGCTCCACCGCTTTGACGAAAGTGGCCATGAGTGTGAGGCGATCCATTGGAAACTCATTGTTTCTAGTGTTGCGCCATCCTAGGCCTTTATCCGGAGCGGGCCAAAGCCTAAATTGGCGTCCATGGCACCGGATCAAGTCGGTGCAATTTCATGGATAACCGAGGAAGTACAGATGGCACGCATTGTCAGGATTCATGAATACGGTGACGCGAGCGTCCTGAAACTGGAAAACGTCGACGTCCCGGCGCCCGCTGCGGACGAAGTGCAGATCGAGGTCAAAGCCTTTGGCCTGAATCGCGCCGAAGTGATGTTCCGCAACCACGCTTATCTGCAGGAAGCGGAGTTTCCCAGTCGACTCGGCTACGAGGCTGCCGGAGTGGTGGTGGCGGTTGGCGCCAACGTCAGCGAATTCAAGATCGGCGATGCCGTCAGCGTGATTCCGCCGCTGGACATCGCGCGCTGGGGTACGTACGGCGAGCTGGCCAACGTGCCCGCCCACCTCACCGTCAAACACCCGCAGAACCTGTCGTTTGAACAAGCGGCGGCGTCCTGGATGCAATACGTCACCGCGTGGGGTGCGCTAGTCGAACAGGCCAGATTGCAAAAGGACGATTTCGTGATCGTCACCGCCGCCTCCAGCAGCGTCGGCCTGGCAGCCTTCCAGATCGCGAAAATGGTCGGCGCCATTTCGATTGCCGTCACCCGCACCCGCGCCAAGAAACAGGCCCTGCTCGACGCCGGCGCCGCGCACGTGATCGTCAGCGACGAAGAAGACATGGTTGCAGCGGTCATGGCGCTGACCGACGGCAAAGGCGCGCGGGTGGTGTTCGATCCGGTGGGCGGCCCATCGTTCGAACCGCTGACCCAAAGCATGGCGCGCGGCGGCATCCTGCTGGAGTACGGCGCATTGAGCCCTGAGCCGACGCCGTTCCCGCTGTTCACCGTGCTGGGAAAATGCCTGACCCTCAAGGGTTACCTCTACTCGGAGATTGTCTCCGACCCGGCCACCCTGTCACGCGCCAAGACTTTCATCGGCGATGGGCTGGCGTCAGGTGCGCTGCAACCGATCATTGCCAGGACATTCGTCCTGGATGACATTCAGCAAGCGCATCGCTTTCTTGAGGCCAATCAACAGGTCGGGAAGATTGTCGTCACGGTTTGAGGTGACGAGCCCCCTGCTCTGCTGTTTGCGGTAGAAACGACGAAAGCCTGCTTTGAAAAAAGCAGGCTTTCGTCTATCCGGCGTCCGGTTATTTCGGATGCGCCGTCAGTGCGGCATAGCCGTTCATCAAGTTGCGGTAGTTCGGAATGCGCTGGGACAGCAGGTTGCCCAGGCCTTCGATGTCGTTGCGCCAGTCGCGGTGCAGTTCGCAGGCGACGGAGAACCAGTTCATCATCTGCGCGCCGGCCTGGGTCATGCGATTCCATGCGGCTTGTTGCACGGTGGTGTTGAAGGTGCCGGAGGCGTCAGTCACCACGAACACGTCAAACCCTTCCGCCAGCGCCGACAGGGTCGGGAACGCTACGCACACATCGGTCACGACACCGGCAATGATGATCTGCTTGCGGCCGGTGGCCTTGATCGCCTTGACGAAGTCTTCGTTGTCCCAGGCGTTGATCTGGCCTGGACGGGCGATGTATGGCGCGTCCGGGAACATTTCCTTGAGTTCCGGCACCAGCGGGCCGTTCGGGCCTTGTTCAAAACTGGTGGTGAGGATGGTCGGCAATTCGAAGAATTTGGCCAGATCGGCCAGCGCCAGCACGTTGTTCTTGAACTCGTTTGGCGAGAAGTCCTGAACCAGAGAAATCAGGCCGGTCTGGTGGTCAACCAGCAGTACTACGGCGTCGTCTTTGTTCAGGCGGTTGTAGGTTGGAGTGCTCATGTGTGAATCCCTTTTTAGTTGTGGAAGTGCGTTTGCGTTCAAGATGGGCATAGATTACTGACTCGCCTGAAAGCGATAAATCGTCTGAAAAGCGTTTCACCGTCAACTCAAAACGGACAATTCGCTCAAACTGCTGAGCAGATCACACAGCCAGCCCGACCTTCCCCCCGATCCTTGTCATACTGTTCACTCGCTCACAACGACAGCCAGGGAATGTTGATGCCCGGACGCAACACGCAAGCGCCCACCCCAGATGAAACACCGCGCGCGCCTCGCCAAGGCGTGAAGGCCGGCTCGACCTTTCGCCTGACCGTCAGTTTCATGCTGATGGTGGTCGTGGCTTTTTTGACCGTCGAGAGCTGGAGGACGTGGCGCGATTACCGTTCGGTGTTTGCTTCCGCACGCGATTCGGTGACCAACCTCGCCCGCGCCACGGCGCAACACGCCGAGGACACCATCCGCCAGGTCGATGTGCTGACCGCCGGGCTGGCCGAGCGGGTCGAAGGCGACGGTCTGCAGAACCTGGATGTGGCACGGATTCACAAGCTGCTCATCCAGCAGTCGAAAATCATGCCGCAGCTGCATGGCCTGTTCATCTACGGCCCGGACGGCCAATGGATCGTGACCGACAAGGAGGTCACACCCGAAACCGCCAACAACGCCGACCGCGATTATTTCCAGTACCACCGCACCCATGAAGACCGGCACGTGCGCATCGGTCAGGTGGTGGAAAGCCGTTCCACCCATGACCTGATCATTCCGATCTCGCGGCGTTTGAACAACCCCGACGGCTCGTTCGCCGGTGTGCTATTGGGGACGGTCAAGGTCAGCTATTTTGTCGATTACTACGGTGACTTCCGCATCGATGACAAAGGCGCGCTGGTGCTGGCGATGCGCGACGGCACGATCCTCGTGCGCCGGCCGTTCATTGCTTCCGTAGTCGGCAAAAGCCTGGCGAACAGCGAGATCTTCAAGACCTACCTGCCCAACGCCAACCAGGGCATTGTCCAGATCAGGGCGGTGGTCGACGACACCGAGCGCCTTTATGGCTATCGCGCGCTGACCACCTACCCGCTGGTGGTCGAAGCCGGTTTGTCCCGTGACTCCATCATCGCGCCGTGGCGCCAGGACCTGCTGAAAAATGGCTTCGTGCTGGTGTTCCTGATTCTGGTCCTGGCCTGTTTCGGGCTCATCGTTCTGAGCCAGTTGCGTCAGCGGATGGCGATGGAACGGGAGATTCGCTCGGCGCACAAAACGATGCGCGACATGGCGCTGACCGACAGCCTCACAGGCCTCGGCAACCGTCGGCGGCTGGACGCGGCGCTGACGGACGAGATTCGCCTGGCCAGGCGTCAGGGTTCGCCGCTGTCGTTGATCATGCTCGATGTCGACTACTTCAAGCGCTACAACGACCAGTACGGTCACGCTGCCGGCGACGACTGCCTGATCGCGGTCGGCGACGGTATCCGCAAAGCGGTCAAACGCCCCTCGGATCTGGCCGTGCGCTACGGCGGCGAAGAGTTCACCGTGCTGTTGCCCAACACCGACAACGCCGGGGCGATTCAGGTGGCTGAAGACATTCTGCAGACCATTCGTTCACTGGAGCTTGAACATGCGGGGCATCCACTGGGGTATGTCACTGCGAGTGCGGGAATCACCACGCGTCATCCGGTTGACGATGCGGTGACCCCGGCCACTTTGCTCAAGTCGGCGGACACTTGCCTCTATCAGGCCAAGCAACAGGGCCGGAATCGCTGGTGTTCGGCGCAGGCATCCCGGCAAATACAGCCGATTGCGGCGATGCCGCGCACGGATCGCTGAGCGAGCCCGCGCTTCATGATTTATTTACCGACTCAACCTTGGAATCGGCCCACACTCCCTCATATCAAGGAACATCTGCGACCCATTCGAGAGGAAGGACATGCCATGACCACTCAAACCGAAACTGCGATTCTCGCCGGCGGCTGCTTCTGGGGCATGCAGGATCTGTTGCGCCGCTACCCCGGCGTGCTGCAGACGCGGGTCGGTTACACCGGTGGCGATGTGCCGAACGCCACTTACCGCAATCATGGCAACCACGCCGAAGCCATCGAAATCGTCTTCGACCCCGCCGTGATCAGCTATCGGCAGATCCTCGAGTTCTTCTTCCAGATCCACGACCCCAGCACGCCCAACCGTCAGGGCAACGACCTCGGTCCGAGCTATCGTTCGGCGATCTACTACCTGAACGAGCAGCAACGCGATATCGCCGAAGACACTGCGGCCGATGTCGACGCGTCAGGCCTGTGGCCAGGTGGTGTGGTTACCGAAATTGAACCGGCGGGGCCGTTCTGGGAAGCGGAACCGGAGCATCAGGATTACCTCGAGCGCATTCCGAATGGCTACACCTGCCACTTCATTCGTCCGAACTGGAAGCTGCCGAAACGCGGTTGAGGTGCAGCGGGGTCGGTGTGCAACGCAGTTTTCGTTGCGTTGCGCCTGAACCCTTTCTCTGGTGCGGCCTTACGATCAAATAGCGCCCATGCCATCCACGCTCATCAGCTTTGTCACCTGGCTTGCCCTTGTAACGCCTGCCCAGGCTGACACCTGCCCTGCCGGCGAAAAACAAGTGTGTCTCGACAGCTGCATTTGCCTGCCGGACCCGGGGCGTCTGTCTGAAGACCTGTTCCGGATCGCGGTACCGGCTCTGGCGCTGGGATTGACTCAGGCCCGCGCCGAAGCCGCCAGCACCGACATCAAACCGATTCCCCCGCACATCCGGGAGCAACTGCTGCGCTGGTATGACCCCGGCGTGCTCGATGCCGTGCACTACAAAGTCACCGATGACGGCCAATACAACGCCGCCACGGCCATCCTGCAAAACCCGGATGTCGGAGCGGTTACGCTGATCGACATCATCCTGTTCCGCGATGCTGAAACCGCAGAACACAACGTCGCGCTCTGGGCGCACGAACTGAAGCACGTGCAGCAGTTTCAGCAATGGGGAATCGAAGGGTTTGCTCAGCGGTATACGCAGGATTTCAATGCGGTCGAGGCTCCGGCCTACGCGATACAGGGCGAAGTCAGACGTTGGCTGCGAGCCGAAGCCCGGTGATCGGACATCCCCTGCGTCCATGCCGCGGCCAGCCCCACCTTTCAAGCACCAGAAACACCTAGGCCTTGCCCGCTGAAACCGCCACCCTCGCCTGTCCATGCTGGCGCGTGGTCACCAGACCGATAAAGGAAATCGCCAGCGCCAGGCCGATGGTCGACGTCACTTCCAGACGATGCTCGGGCGTCACCATCATCACCGCGAGCGCGGCGCAGATGAATGCGATGACCAGCCACGTCAGCCACGGAAACAGCCACATGCGAAACGTCAGCTCGACGTTCTGCCGACGCAGCATCCGGCGCATGCGCAATTGCGAGACCGCGATCACCAGATACACCAACAGCGCAATCGCGCCGGAGCTGGCGAGCAGAAACTGGAACAATCCGGCCGGCATGAAATAGCTGAACAGCGTCACCCCGGCACCGATCACGGTGCTGGCGATCACCGCCGCCCTCGGCACGCCCGCAGCGGAGGTCACTTTCAGCGGTTGCGGAGCATCGCCGCGTCGGCCCAGCGAGAACAGCATCCGCGAAGAAATGTAGATCGAGGAATTCATGCAACTGGCCACCGCGATCAGCACGACCACATCGACCAGGAATTTGGCGTGGGGAATGTTCATCAGCTCCAGCGCGCGCTGGTAAGAGCCGACGGACGCCAGCAGCGGATCGTTCCACGGCACCACGGAAATCACCACGAATATCGACAGCAGATAAAACACACCGATGCGCCAGATCACCGAACGCGTGGCCTTGGCGATGTTTTGCGCCGGGTTGCTCGATTCGGCTGCCGCGATGGTTACCGCCTCCGTCCCGATAAAACTGAACATGATGGTGATGAAGGCCCCGACCACCGCCGACAAGCCATTGGGCGCAAACCCGCCATGCTCTTCCATCAAGCGGCTCAAACCGCTGGCCTCACGCTCCGGAATCCAGCCCATCAACACCGCAAAACCCAGCCCGATGAACCCGATGATCGCCACCACTTTGGCCATCGCAAACCAGAACTCGAACTCGCCGTACTTGGACACGCTGAACAGGTTGGTCACCACCAGCAAAATGATCGACAGCAACGCGAACAACCACGCATCGACCTGGGGAAACCACTGATTCAAGACATGCCCGGCGGCCAGCGCTTCAATCGGAATGACCAGCACCCAGAACCACCAATACAACCACCCGATGGTGAACCCCGCCCAACGGCCGATGGCCTGATCGGCGTAGGTGGAAAACGATCCCGTGTCCGGGTGGGCCACAGCCATTTCACCGAGCATGCGCATGACCAGCACGACCAGCAGACCGGAGAAGAGATAAGCGAGCAAGACGGCCGGGCCGGCGGCGGCAATGGCGTGGCCGGAGCCGACAAACAGCCCCGCACCGATGATGCCGGCAATGGAAAGCATGGTGACGTGACGCGGCTTGAAGCCCTGCGCCAACTGACCGTTCGAGTCCTTCGAGTTCAGGCTATTCATTGTTTTTGTTGTTCTCTGGTGATCGACGTTTGGGCGTACTGACGACGTGTCAGGCGATCATCATTTCTTCCTCTTGCCCTGCTCCAGAGCGACGCACCTCAAGCGCTGCAGCGTTACAAATCGGTCGGACGACGACGCAGGGCGATGAAATGATGCGTCACCTTACGTGCCCGGCGTTGATCGCAAATAGCCTGGGAGCGGCATGGACGAGTCCGATTTCGACATGAGTCGACCTCGCGCAAAAAACAAAGGCAGCACCCGCTTTCGCGAGGTGCCACCTTCATCAATTGCCGCTCATCAGGCCTTGTTGCCTGCTTCTTCCAGAGCCTTTTCAGCATTGAACCCGTCGAAGTTCTCGAACACGCCCATAAAGCCCGGCACGGTCACTGCTCGCGCCCAGTCGCGCTGCAGTTCGCAGTACATCTGCACGCGGCTGATGAGCCTTGCGCCCGCCTGCTCCATTCTGCGCAACGCCGCCTCGTGTGCGGCGAGCGATGTGCCGCCAACCGCATCGACCGGCACATACACCTCATAACCTTCCTGAATGGCGTCGAGCACCGGGAAAGTCAGACAGGCTTCGGTCCAGAGTGCAGTCGTGATGAGTTTCTTGCGGCCAAGCGCCTTGACCGCCTGTTTGAATTCCGTGTCCTCCCAACTGTTGATCGAGGTGCGGTCATAGGTCGGCAGGTGACCGAGCACCTGTTGCAGCTCCTGAATCGGCGGCTTGTTGCGGCCGGTCGCGACATTGACAGTCGAGTGGATGATCGGAAGGTCGTAGTTGACCGCCGCCCTGGCGACGCTGGTGATGTTGAAGACGAGTTCGTCACGCGGCATCGAGCGGATCGAGGAAACCTGAACAGGCTGATAATCGATGATGATCAACGCCGAGTTTTCCGGGGTCAGCAACTGATCGGTCTGGGCGTTGCGGAGCGTTTCGCTTGCCATGGGCAAATCCTTTTTATGGGTGACGCACGTTGGTGAAAGGGCCGAAGCCCGTGCGGAAAATCAATTCCAGGAAAGGCGAAAGCCTGAGGTGCCTGGAAAATCCATTGTGCTGTTCCCATGTTCGAGGCAGTAGTAGCATCACGCGATGTGCTGTGTCGCACAACGGGGAACGCAAGCATGGATATCGAAGAACTACAGACCTTCGTGGAAGTGGCTGACGCCGAGGGCATTTCGCAGGCTGCACTGCGTCTTGGCGTATCGAAGTCGATCGTCAGTCGCCGCCTGGCCCGCCTTGAAACCGAACTGGGTGTGCAACTGCTGGCACGCTCAACGCGCGGATCGGCACTCACGGAGGCCGGTGCGATATTCCGGGACTACGCCGCCAGGGTTTGCACCGAAATCAACGTCGCCAAGGAAACCATCCTGCCCGCCGGCGCGCTTCGCGGCCGACTGCGCGTGGCCGTCCCGCTGTCGTTCGGCCCGACTCACTTCGCGCCGGTGCTGGCGGAAATGGCGCGCCGTCACCCTCAGCTGCATATGCAGACTTGCTACAGTGATCGCTTCGTTGACCTCATCACCGAGGGCTACGATTGCGCCATTCGAGTGGGTTATCTGAAGGACTCCAATCTGATCGCAAGGCGTATTGGCCCGGTCTTCACCAAGCTCGTCGCGAGCGCGGACTACATCAAGGCCCACGGCGCCCCTGAGAAACCGGACGACCTGGTCAACCATCAGGCGCTCATGCAGGGCACCGAAGCCTGGCAATTCATGGACGGCGACAAGACCATCACGGTTCGTCCACAAGGACGCTTCAAGGCCGACAACGGCACCGCCCTCGTCGCCGCTGCCATCGCAGGCCTCGGCGTCGCCTACCTGCCCGACTGCCTCACCCACGAGCACTTGGCATCGGGCGCACTGATGCAGATCATGACAAACCATCCCCCACCCCAGGCCGGCGCCTACATTCTCCGCCCGCCGGGTCCGCATCCTGCCCGGAAAATACGCGTGCTCACCGAGCTGCTGATCGAGTTCTTCGGCGAATCTCCGCACCTGGCGGTGCAGCCGCTGTCACATCAGGAGGATGCGCTGACGCCTACCTGAACCCACACAGGAGATGTGATTTGCTGCAACGCCCGCAACAGTCAATGCGTCGAACTGCGTTTCTCGCAGACACAACGGCGCTGATCCTGTTTTTCACAACCACCGGCATCATCAATGAACGATTCATTGCCGGCATGACGTGGGATCAGGTTCTTCATGCGCGCCTTGTGGGCGCCGTATTGATGGTGCCAGTCGCAAGGCCTTACGGCCTGTGGCGGGACTGGGTGATGAAGCGAGCCAGTCCGCGTCGGGTTTCCAGGTTGCTGTGGGACAGCTTCGCCCTCGTCAGTTTCCAGGTCCCCCTCTATGCAGCGATCATTGCCTCCAGTGGGGCATCGGGAGGTGAGTTGATTCGCGGAACGCTCGGTGCGGCATTGATGATGCTGGCGCTGGGGCGACCCTACGGCGCATTTCTCAACAGGGTGCGCAAGGTATTCGGCTTGCCTCCGGGTGGCGACAAGCCGATGTCGCTGAACAGTTGAGCGACCGCCGCTTTCACCCCTTGGTCAGATCAACCAACGGTGTCTGCCGCACCTCGGTCTCCCGCCCGCCCTGAATGTCGCTCACCTGCTTCAAGGCCTTGTCCACGGCCGCCTTATCCGCCAACAAGCTGTAGCTGATGCGGAAGTTTTTGTGTTCCTTCGGCCCGATTGTCGGTACCAGGTTCAGTGGCCGCTGATAACGGCGGTTGTAGGAAAAACTCGTCCCCGGCTCCAGCCCGGTGACATAACCCTGGCCTTGGGTATCGGTGTTCTTCCACAGGGAAAACACCGGCAATGTCTGCGTATTGAAGCCAACCGAAACGCCCAGGCTGCCGGCCTGGTTATGCAACACGGTCAACGTATCGCCCTTGACATCGGCATACGGCACGACGTTGTAGACCGTTTCGTCGTAGTCCTTGGTCGGAGCGCGGTAGGTTTGCCATTCAGCCAAATCGCCCTTGGCTTTGTCGTTGAACGGCGAAACCTGTTTCACCGGCGCAGCGAAACGAGCGCCTTGCTCGAGGAACGGGGTGCTGAAGTTGCTGTGGTACAGCGCCTGATATTCCTTCGGATAGTCGCCGTTGTTGGTCAGGGTGTCGTTGAGCGCGAACACTACGCTGCCGGGTTCGGTGACCAGTTCGGTGGCGACTGAGAAGTCGACTTTCTTGAACGCCTGCTCTTTCAGCTCACCGCGCAGGGTGATGGCGTACGGTGGCGTTTCATCGATGTGCAGGGTGACTTTGTTCGCCGGAATGTTGGCGGCCCGACCATGCAGGGTCAGCAGTTCGCCGTTGTCGACGCCGGGGTGGCCGACCCATTCGTATCCGCAGCGGGTCACCAGTTCATTGAAACCTTCGAGCCAGCCCAGACCACCGCGACCATTGAGTTCGATGAAGGACGGATTGACCACTTCCTTGACCGGCGAATCCCAGCCCATGCGCACATCGCCGACCGAGGCCTGCAAGACGTTCATTCCCCGTGTCGGCACCACCGAGAGTTTCATCGTGCCGTTATCGATGTCGACAATGCTGACGCCCTCCTGCCGACCACCATGCAAGGTGCGCAGGCTGACGCTGAAAGGTTTGTCGGTTTTCACGCCGAGTTGCTGGCTGGTGATCTGCAAGTTCTGAGCGGCTTTGTCGGTGTCGAGCAGAACGTAATCCCAGGCCATGGCGTGGGAGGCAGCAGACAGTGCGCTGAGGGCAACAACGAGTTTGAGCGGGGTCATGGGAGTGGCCTTTCTTGGAGTTGTGCGGTTTTTATAAACCTGCTGAAACGTTTCATCAAGCTTAAAAAGTGACGCCCGCTGGCAGGTGCCAGGAAAGAATGGGTACGGACAGGAAAATTGAAATCGATATGAACGTGTTAGCCCGCAGACTGGAGTCCGCTTTTTTCAGGAGCGGCATGGGCGTCTGATTTCGACATGGCGAAGGCAGCGTGTTTAAGCGTTTTATGAATGGTGTTTAGAAACTCCCGGCATTACTTCCCCACGGCTACAGCGTCTTGCGTCATTGCCTACGACTACGCCAGAATCCGCCGGCTTGTGCGTCTGGGGTGCGGGTTTTATCGTTTCCGGGTCACTGAAAAACAGTGATCGGGTTTGGTAGCCCGGATTACCTGTCGCATCGCAACACCAGATTGCAGGGACTCTTTCGCCCTCTGTTTTATGGTGGCCATGCGTAGGGCGTCTTCGGACGCGCCGGGTATCCAGGTGACCGGTCTACCAACCTCCGTATGGCCACCACCCTCGTTTGGTAGCGAGGCTGATGGCTCCACTTTCTCACCCTGGAGTTACATCTATGTTCAAGCCAACACCGAACCCACCGGAGACCGATCCGGTTTCTCCTTACAAATTTCCCGATTCCCGAACCCTCAACGAAGCGGCCGAACGCGCGCTCGACCATTACCTCACTCCGCAGCAACGGATCATGGGCAGCCATCACAAAAACGACCCCATGTACATGGCCAACCCGGCCTACAACACCGAATCACTCCTGGCCAACGCCAGCGAATCATTGGGATCCGCCAGCGAGATGCTCAACAACTTCGCGGCCACGCTGGAACCGGCTCATCGCAAGACTGCGATCGGAATTGCGCAGTTGGTGATGTTGAGTGAGTTGGCGATGAATCAGGCGTTGGATCATGTTGAGGTTAAGACCTGAAAGCCACCCCCTCTGTCATGACTGATTAGTAGGGGGCTTGAGAAAACGATGCTAGCCGAAGCTGCCACATTAAATGGCAGCTATCGGCCAAAGGCGGCCATTCAAACCCATCGAGCGGACAAGTTGAGTCGTTGGCCAAAGCGTTCTTCAAATCTACGTTTGTGCAGTAGGTAAAGACGTAACGCACCATTTGCTCCTAATCTACGCAAGTTATACCCTGCAAAAAAATCACTGTGGTTGCGAAATAACCAGTTTGGTCAGGGGTAAACGGCATGGATGAAAGCAGAGTGCATTACGACGCAGTGCGGCGAGCGTTGGAAAACGGAAATGCGGCTATCATGGTCGGAGCTGGATTCAGCAGGAATGCTGAGAATGGTGATCATCTGGCAACATGGTACGAAGTAGCCCAAGAACTATGGCGGGAGCTTAATCCCGATAAAGGTGAGCTGAAAGAATTCTCCACCAGTATGGTCACCCAGCTGGGTGAACAATATGCGAGAGTGTTCTCTAAACCAGCATTAGAGGATTTGCTAAAGCGACTCATCCCAGATGACAAAGTAAGTCCCGGAGTTTTGCACAAAAAACTCCTGGCACTTCAATGGTGCGAAGTATTTACAACTAATTATGACACCTTGCTTGAGCGTGCGTCCGAAAATATTGTCGATCATGCCCATTATGTAGTCACGTGCAGGGAAGATATCCCTCAGTCAAAAATGTTGAACCGTAGAAGAATTGTAAAGCTTCATGGTTCATTTCCATCTCAGCGTCCTTTTATCTTCACCGAAGAGGATTATCGACGTTACCCGGATCAATCTGCTCCGTTCGTTAATTTAGTGCGACAATCTATACTAGAAAATATTTTTTGTTTGATAGGTTTCTCGGGCGATGATCCGAATTTTTTACATTGGATTGGGTGGGTCAGAGATGTGCTCGATCAACACGCTCTGCCTATTTATTTATTTTTAGGAAGCGCTCCGACTCTTGGGCAGCAACGATTGCTAGAAGCGCGCCGCGTTACACCTGTGGTGCTGCCTATGGCGGAAGGAATAGAAGAGTCAGATTACGCTGCTAGATATAGCGAGTTATTCAGAATACTGAAGGAGCCATTATGTGCGGATAAAAATTCTTGGGGGATATTTTCCAACAACATAGCGCTACCTAACACCTCTACAGTCTCTAATGATGAAAAGCTAGACTATGTATTGAGGAGCTATCTAGATCTTCAGCAAGCAAGAGCAAGTTATCCCGGATGGTTGGTTGCTCCGAGAGATGTTCGGCAAAGATTCTCATCAAGTGTTAGGCGAATTTCCACATATTTATACTCTGCAGAACTCCAAGATCACATAATCCAAATTATGCCGCATGTAGGCGTGGCCATAATGGCGGATTATGCATGGCACAATGAAATTTTACTTCAATGTTTTGATGATGGATTGGCTGAATTTTCCATCAGGCTTTTATCAGAAACAGAGGATTTGAAATTTAAAGATGCAATAACGGAGCACGAATATCTAAGTGAATTTTCCATACAGTCGCAATCCTCTTTCAATGAGAAGTGGAAAGAGGTGGCAATTAGTTTAGTTCGCTGGGCTAGGCAGGAGTTAAGGTCGGACGAATACGAAAGTCTGCATGCGAAAATTGTAAACAAATTCGCCAACGATTTGCACATAAAGGATGAGCTTATTTACGAAAATGTGCTTTTGGCCCTTTATAAAGGCGATCGTGATGTGGCAAAAACAATGCTGATGAACTGGGAAATTCGATCTCCCGATGGATATATGTACGTTCGAAAAGGGATGTTGCTTGGTGAGGTTGGAGATGTTTCGCTTGGGCTAGCAATCAGTTTGGTTGGGCTGAAGAAGATAAGAAAGAATCAACGATCCAAAACCAGTTCGGTATATTATCTCTCCCAAGAGGCCTGGGCTTGTTTAACAATAAGCTATTTACAGAAATCCCTAGCGTGGTCAGTGAGTTTCCATGAAGAAGAAGGGGGTTTGGAGTATGAGTTTCACCCTGATGAACTAAACCAGCGATTAGCGGATTTGGCGGCTATTGACCATGATGTTATGCAGGAGCTTCAGTTGCTAATGGCTGATCTCAACGCGGAGACGCCACTCCGTCACAGCCTGTAAGCCGTATTCCTTTGTTCGAATTGGGAAACTACTCAACGACGCGACATATCGGAAATTCCAGCACATTCGATAAAAAGACTGATGCAGCATTCGCGTGGCTTTCATTAAGTGATCGTGTTTCCCTTGTTCCGCGCGTTGGTAATACGACCTTCGACATAAGTACTTTCAGTCAAGCTGCTTGGTGGGTACAGTATGTTGATTCAATGGAGCGAGTGCTAAGTGTGATGATCCGCACTTTGAACAAAAAATGCTCGAACCAAGAACTAATAATCAACTGATGCATTCAGCAGGCTGGTTATCTCGCTATCAAGTTGCTCGGGTTAAAGAGAATCTTGCGAGCTCGATTTGTACCCGATCCTTGAGTGTGGTTGAACGTTTTTTTGAAAGTTCTCATGACGATGATGAGCTTGCTAGGATTGCCGAGTTTCACCTTGAGTTGGTGGGGCGACTTGTTGTTCGGCTAACTGACTCAGAAGTGGTTTATTCGTTTGGTGAACGGATTGTGGCATTGCATCATGGAAAGGTTATCGGTCGTCATAGTGAGATATGGAAAACTTTGGCAGTTTGCCTGGCTAGATGTTTTGAAAACCTAAACTTAATTGATAGGGGTAGACTAGCAAGATCAATAGCAACAATCCCTTCCTTGACACATGATGCATCAATTAGAAGCTTTTATCAGAATAGCTGGGTGATGTTTCATAAGATCGAAAAGCGGCCCGATGATCTTGCTGTTGATTTTGTCTCAGCCGAAATTAGAAAAGATATTGATGAACTGATTTTTATTTTGAAAGATTCTGAAGAAAACAACACTGGTCCGCGTTCAAATTTAGCTGGGATATGGCAGCGCCTGTTTTGGATGAGGGAGTGGGGCTTTATAAATGAGCTGCAGGCGCAAGAAATATATGCGCTTTTAGTTAGCAAGGAAAGTTAGTCTATCATACCGGGCCACCATTATTGGGCGCCTTTGCTTTGGATGACTGGCTCTATAAGAGCGCAGAATAGCACCTTTAAAAAATGGTTGTTTAATCAAAAGCTCAAGCCTTTTCGAGTACTTTCAGATAATGAGAGAAGCCACACTGACAAACGTATTTCATGGCGACTAGGCGTAAATGATGATTTTTTCGTGAATATGGCAGCTTCACTGGAAAGGTCAAAGTGGTCTAGAAAAGATTTTATAAAGAGCATTCTTATCGTTAAGGAATGGTGGGATGATGAGTGGAATTTGATTCGACAGAATATAGAGCGAATTAATGAGCTCGTAGAAATGACGCTTGAGAGACTTGATGATTTAGATATAATTGTGGCTCGGTTAATTGATGAGCATGGATATGAGGCTTTTTGCAATTCCGAAGTTTTTTCATGGGTGTCCAATGTACGTAAGGAGTCTTCGTTAGTTGGTGCCGAGTTTTTGCGCACTAGAATCGCCGAGGTTTTTAGCCAGAAAAAAAATGACGAGTTGCTCGAAGTGGAGAAGAAGTTAACATCGGGTATACTCTGCTCTTATGTTTCTCGTGCCAATAAGTCTCTATCAGTACTTTGGTATTGGCTAAAGCATCCTAAATCCTCAAATTTTTCCCCTCCCGCTGCACTGGTTGAAACTATCACTGCAATCATTTCAACACGGCGAATGCCTGTTCTTTTCAGCGTTTTGAACCTAATGGCGGACCTAGTGGTGCGTCACCCGCGCTGGCTAAACATTAGCTCATACATAATGCTTGCAAGTGGTTTAAATATGTTGCTTGAGGAGTTGAGATATGACAATCGACCAAATGGTACGGGGATACCTGATGAGGTCGTTCCTGAGCTCAGACTTGGATGCTTAAGATTGGCAAAGGCTCTACAGCACATCGATAGCAACGAAATAAAAACCGTAGCTAGAATGTGGATCGGCCAGGCAATTTCTGACCCTCTTCCTGAACTGAGATATTTTAATTAATAAGTTTAGAGTTGCAGGTCGAAAATAGTTCGCATAAAGGTCGTCGCCTAGCCAGTAGCGGTTGCTCGTAAGCGTCCGCTACTGGCCGGAAGGTGCCGATCTCAAACGTGCGCTTTTGACCGTTAACGGTAACTCGCGAACGTTCGCTCTCGGATCATTTCAGCGTTCATTACAGGCAGTGATCGGCGATTAGCTGTCGTAGAGAATATCTAATAAACTGGAGGTGAATTACTCAACGAATTTTTCATATGCACGTATTTCACACAAGACATCCCATGTTTTCTTTGGAATCAATTTGCTTGTCCACCCGTAGTACCCCCACGTTTTGGCGATATCCTGCTGCCAACAGGCATCACACATTAATGAATGAAAATGAACGTTGTCACTCATGATGTCTTGATAGATCGCATGCAAACTCTTAGGATTATTACAATAACATTTGAATTTTTTGTCTCTTTTACGCTCATGAAGTGGCCCTACGAGTCGCTCATAAATTTTTGGATGGCACTTTTTAAGACGTTGATTTACCGAGTCCAAAACATCAATTCGATCTTTACTAATAGCATTATCTCGAAGATTCAGCAGACTCTGCTCGGAGTCATATCTTCCTTGGTTGATTCTGGAAACAATCCCACTCATACATGATCTCCACTTTACCAAAGTGCTTGAGTAGGGTCAGTTAAGCGTCCGTCGCAGATCCACAAACTTCTATCCAATCCAGATAACACCGACGCTTTCGGCAAAACAAGTGAAAGGTTGGCCGTAGCTAGGCAACGTACGATCATGTGATCGCTCTCCAACAGCGTCGATACCAGCGCTCGTTTGACTGCCTCTCTCGCAGTTTTTTAAGGTCTTCTGCGACCTGCATGGCTTGCTCAAGAAGCAATGCGTTCTCTTCATAAGCACATGGGTCATTGGTGCCTTGGTATAATTGCCCGCCCTCCGAAACATCTCTCACCACGCTATCCGCAAGCTGGTAGAACCTAACAATGAGGGCCGCTTGCTCAGCGTCTAGGCAACCGATGTTCTGAATGTTTCCCGCATAAACCCTACAGTAATGGTCTGCCACCGATATCCTGTATTCCTCGGCCGGCTTCGACGGGTCATTGCGATAAAGGTGGGCTCGCAGTCTTAAATCCTGCAAGAAGTGACGATGCCTAGTTATCTCCGTGAGCGCCATGATCTCAGAGTAAATGGCTCTACCAACAGTACTGTGCTCCCGAGCTAGCTTCAGCCACCACGCAAGGATAGCCAGTACTACAGGGAGTGAGAATTTGACTACTTCGTCCACTACGCCTCCTAACTGCGAAAACTTTAAAAAAATCCCTAAGAACTCTGCTTTTAGTATCCATCAGCATTCATTAAAGCTCATGTGCTATCGACCTATTGAAGAATATGAATCGCCCTTTTGATCGCGGAGACATCAAGCGTCTGCTTCTGGCCGAAAGCAGCCGCTCACGAACGGCGGTTCTCGACCATAGGTGAACAAGTCAACTGCTCACGATGAGCCATTGGATAGTTTCAACAACTGAGTTAATCGGGAAATGGCGATGTTTATATCGACCATGGTTTCACCATCCCACTCCTCGATGGTTTTCAACTCTGCCCTCAATGCGGCTATTCGGTCTTCGATCTCTGCAGGTCCGCAGTGAGCGGCGATCGCCTCCCATTTTTCTTGAGGAATCCCCTGCTGGATGCATAACCCTTCACGCGCCTGCGTGATCAATGTCGACAATGTGCTCATGTGATTCTCTACCTGGAAATGTCGATCCGAGGAAAGAACTGTGCTCTTCAGAAAATACACAGCCCTCCATGCGCCTCCTTTGAAACTCTGATCACGCCCTCCCCATCTCCTCATACGAAACATCAACAACCGCCACGCCCTCCCCCCAGGCTGCTTCAGTAAACGACCGAATAATCTCCCCCAGCATCTCAACCTCCCCACACTCGACAATGACACAAGCAATACGCCCAACAGCCCAATCCATGACCCTGCACTGCGGATACTTCGCAAGCAGCGCGGCAAAAACCTTCTGAGGCGCCAATTCACCTGTGTACATGAAGTCGAAGTATGGCTCGCCCGTATCTTGCAGCGGATACACCAGAACCCAGCCATTCGATGCACCGTCAAACCACATCGAGACATAACGACTCGCCCACTCCGGTCCGCCATGCTTGATAAGGCGAAGGACCTCTATGATCGAATGACAATCGGGTATCCGGGTCATGCAATCAGGGTCAAACACGCGAGGGGGTTCGGCGGCCGCGCTGGCCAGAAGGGCCGCCATTAATTCTTTTCTCTTCATCGCATGACCTTAAAGATCTGTGGGGGAAAGACGAAGTTTTCTGCAACGCCCCGTTCAATCCCGGCTCTCGGAATCGCCCGACTTCTCCGACAAGATCGCCTGATATCCACCCTCTTCCGGAACATATGAAACGAACTGATTACCCGCACCCTTTTGCATCCAAAGACGCCCACAATTCGTGCATTCATAAACATCTAACGTCCGGTGGATGTGGAGGCTCGATAATCGGCTTACCAACTCGTCGGTCGCGTTGACCCAAGGTGCAAACTCACCGAACGCCTCCGCGATCACGGCCTTGTCTCCCGATTCGGCAGCAGTCATCACGGGCTTGAGTTCTTGGTTTACCTCTTCCCAGAATGCATCTTCTACTTCGTCGCGAAGCAGGCTCGCCTTATAGGGCAAGCTGTCAGTCTGATCGACAATCACATGCCCACATCTGCAACCTAATTTGCTCATTTGCTGCTCAAACCTTTGAGGTTGCCCTCGTCATTAAAAGGCGGACAAGTCTTTGGCGAAAATCTCGATTTGGGCAGGCGTGACCAGCAACGAACCATTTATCTGCCAATCGCAGTCGTCATCTGAAGTAGAGCCCAAGTAGACACGCAGAAAAACGAAACCCGAAAAGGACGGATCCAGGCAGGCAGAGAAAGCCAGGTCTTCGGTTTCGGAACGCCAGTATTTCGAATCGTCTTCACTCGGCGCTATAGAGGTGAAGAACGCGTCCAATCGATGCCGGTTATCCGAAGAAGAGATACTTTCCGACGTGATTTCTGCGTGCAGGTCAGTACCCGTGAGTCGAACCCGGATACAGTCAGCCCGGCCACTTGGGCACGGCATGACGGTCAGGGTCAGCCCATCTTGTTGCTTTAATTCTGCTTGCATTGCTGCACCGTCATCATGAACGAAATTGACTGAGAACCCTGCGGCGTCAAACAACGCTTTCACGTTGCAAACTGCTTACATGCCCGACACCCGCAGCCTTCAATCGGACCAACAGGTCATCGCGTGCTGCCCGCCCGCCAGCACGAATGTACTCAAGCTCCGACGCGGTGATCAGTACCACCGGAACCAATCTCACCGGGGATAAGGGCATGTCATCCAGCCGGGTAGGGAAATCCGGTTCCGGGGCGCCCAGCAGGACGCCGGTCGAGTCATCTTCGGTCACGAAGTGTTTGGGGAATTGATCACACATGTGGTTCGAGAGGCTGAACCCGGGAATTTCAATGGACATCGCACCGTATTTGTCGAGTCCGCGAGTGTAGCCTCCAGCGTCCGCAACCGTTTTGGCAACGTGCTCCACCAGCTCGAATGCCCAGCTGCGCTGAAAAGGATCGACGTCACCCACCGGGCCACGGGCGTGTTCGGGTATATCGGCGGTTTCTACGAACAACTCCATCTCGAATCCATTGCCCGTTTCTTCCGCGTCATCGAACGGGTCTGACAGACCTTCCGTGGCGATGATGATTGTGTCGTTACGGCGAACTACCCGGTAGGCCTGACGGGTCGATGGCCAGTAAGGGCCACCCGAAAAGCTCGGACTGATCATGTAGGCAAGGACATCGCGCTCGATTGTGCCGACTGATGCCCAATGACGATCCAGGCACGCTGCGCTGGCCTCTCGGGCAGCCAGATTTGCCGCTTCCGCCTCGGTCATGCTGTCGTAGATATCCGGCTCATGGACTTCAAGGGGTTGTGATGTGGGCTGGACGTCTTCGGTTTTAGGACGTTTCAATGAAACGAGAAGCTTCTTGAAGAAATTCATGTGCGTTCCTTGCGGGGTTTCGGTTCGCTCTCCATGAGAGGAGCGAATCTGTTTTCGTGAAATGGATCTGTTTTTGAATGTTGGCACTATGCCTCAAACCGCCCCACCGAAAACAACGAAAGATCCAGCTCACTCTCCCCCCGCAAACACCACTGCGCAAACGCCTCCCCCAGCGCCGCCGAGTGTTTGAACCCATGCCCGGAGCATGCCGACACCACCAACGTGTGCTGCAACCGTGGATGCTCATCAATAATGAAATGCCGATCCGGCGTAACGGTGTAGGCGCAAACCGCTGACTTCACCACCCGATCCGTCAGCCCGGCAATGCGCCCCTTCACCTGCTGCTCGTACATCTCGCGTTCTTCCTCGGCCGAGACTGTGCGATCCAGAGTCTCAGGCGTGGACGTGCTGTGATACTGCGCCGTCGCCACCTTCAAACTGCCCTCCCCCGGCAACGAGGGAAAGCCATAGAAATCGTCGTCCGGGCCGTGAGTAAAGATGAACGTGGGTGAGTGGCCGACCAGTTCCGCGTCGGGCTCGGTTTCGAACCAGAACAGTTTTTGCCGATAGACGCTGAGCAGTTTGTCGAACGGTGCGCCGAGCAAGCCGCCCGCCCAGTTGCCGGCGGTGACCACCAGTTTTTCCGCTCGCACGGTGCGCTGGTCGGTGGTGACGGTGACGCCCTGTTCGTCCGAGCTGATGTGGGTCACGGTCTCGCCCTTGTACAGCGTGGCGCCGTGTTGTTCGGCCAATCTGAGTTGCACGTCGATGCAGCGTTCGGGCCGCACAAAACCGCCTTCGGGTTCGAAGTAACCAATGGCGTCGTCGCGCACCTGGGCAAACTGCGGAAAGCGTTGGCGGATCTGGCCGGCGTCGAGGACTTCGTGTTCGATGCCGTAGGTCTGTGCCAGGGCGATGGTGCGCAGGGTGAAGTCGGTTTCGTCGGCGGGATCGAAGTCGGGGCTGGAGGTCAGCACCAGCAGGCCGGACTGTTCGAACAGCGACTCGCCTGACAGCGCTTCCAGTTCGCGCCAGATGCGGTGGGAGTTGCGCACGATGGGCACGTATTGCGCGCCCTCGCCCACCGACAGCCGGGTGATGCGGGTGTCGCCATGGCTGGAGCCGAACGTGTGCGGCGGATGGTGGCGGTCGATGCCGACCACGTTGACCCCGGCTTTCGCCAGTTGATACACCGTGGCCGCGCCCATGGCGCCGAGGCCGATGACCAGTGCTTCGCATCGTTCCATGATTGATTTCCGCTCAGACAAAAGAGCCACAGTGAAGCGGATCAGGCGATGGAAAACAATCCGTTGAACGCCGCGCCCAGGCAAAAATGCGGGAAGCGAGCTAATGGGTGTCCCATTTACTGTCAATCAGCCGTCTGTCGGTACTAACTGTAATCAAACGAAATTTGATAGTCGTTGGTACTCAGAGCGATCCGATGCTGAAAGTACGGCTGAATAGTCACGACCCACTTCTCGACGACGTTGAAGCTGCCATTATTGATGTTGCCCTCTACTGGAATGCCTAAGGCATTCAATACTGATTCATCATCCCCCAGATCTTCTGACGTCTCCTCGCCCTGGAATTCCAGGGTTGCTGTGTCGTACCACTCCAGTCTCAGTTCCAGTCCCATCTCTTCCTCACAGATATCTTTTTTTGATGCTTCTTTCTTTTATAGGCCCTTCGCGTTGCTCACCTGTGAAGGGATCGAAGGCTCCCAGGTGAGTTCCATCGCTTCGGTACATTTCTAGCTCTCCATGCCTTGAGTCCCATTCGTAAATTTTCTTTCCTTTGGCATCTGTCCAACGCTTGCGAAGTCCTCCTCCACCCTGAACCGGATTTTTGTCTTTAGCTTTTTTCAGGTCTGGAAATGCGGTGATTTGCTCTGTAGTCGGCGGCTTATGGTAGCTATGGCCTGCAGGTGCCAAACCTTTACGTGCTGTGCTCAATACAACGTATAACGGTTTTACCCCCGACCCCACCGGAAACACCAAAATGAAATCCCGATACTCCGGCGGATAAACCGGACTCACCAGAATCCCGTCCGCCGCTTTCGTCGGCGGGTACACCCAAATATGCGGCGCTTGCGGAGCAGCCTCCAGCGCCGGAATACCGAGGATGTCGGCCCCGTCTACAGCTGGCGTCCAAACCAGCTCAACACCTTCGCCAAGATCTGCAATAAACCGGTTACCGCGTGCAGCGAACTGCACGACATCGACCATCTCCCAATCGCGGTTCTTGCCGGTGTAGAAGCCGTAACCCTTGAGGCTGCCATCCGCCTGCTGTTCGACTTGCAGGCGAACGCGAGTTCGGGCCTGTTTGAGGGCGAGCAACTGGTCTTCGGTATAGAGCGCGCTGTCGCCCAGGTTCGATGGCATGAACATCGCCACCAAACCGAGCAACGGGCTGATGACGGCAGCAGACGCCATCGCGGGCAATGCCTTGAACGCCTCACCGGCAAGGGCGAAAGTGCCCAGCCCCGCAGGAATGGCCGTGCCGCTGATTTTCTTGAGTGCAATCCCACCGCTGTCATTGGCTTCACGGCCACCGAGCAAAATCAGCTCGCCGTAATCCTTCAGGCTGTCAGTCGGCACCATCCCCGAAGGATTCGAGTAATCGATGATCGCGTCCGGCAACCTGCAGGACTTGGCAAACACGCAGCCGGCACGCACCGCATCAGGCTTGTTCGCCGCCACCTCACGGCTGCGCTCGAAGGCGTCCTGTCTCGCCAGCATGGCGTCGTACTTGTCTTGTCGGTCTTGCTGATCGGCCAGTTCAGTGGCCGTCATATAGCGGTAGGTGACGTGATGCCCGTCGCCTGCCGGTGGGTTGGGAACCCGCGGAATGTCCTTTTGACCAGCCACTGATTGTCCTTTCGTTCATGCATCGACAACCCCTCGCAAAGGGCTGCACGACGTTAACGAAGCAGGAAAATCGTGGCTGTAGGACGCGTCTTTAAAGACGTGGGGATTGTTCGACGTGAACGGATTGCATCTCGGCAACAACCGCCTCGATCACACACAAAGCCGTCGGCGACAGGCTCCTGCCCTGCAAACTCACCACCCCGATTTCAGAATGAAATCCCGGCCTGTCGACAACATGAAGCTCGATCAAACGCCCCACCCGAATATCTCCAGCCACGGCGCCATGGATGACGCCGAGGATGGTGTCGGTTGAGCCGGCCACGGTCTTGAGCAACGCCACGTCATCACACTCCAGCACGATGGGCAGCGCCTGGCGGGTGGAGATGCCGAGGGTTCGGGCGGTCTCGCGTTTCACCACTTCCGGCAGGCGCGTTGTGGCGATGCCGTAGCCTTCCAGTTCGCCCATCACCACTTTACGCCCGGCCAATGGGTGCTCCGGTCGTACGAAGAAGCCTGCCGAGACCTGGCCCAGCGAACGGATCAGCAGATCGGATTCCGCCGTGAAGTTGCGGATGTCGGCAACAAAGAATTCGATCGCTTCAGCGCGCAGCCGCGCTTCGAGAATCTGCCAGTTGTTCACCTCGACACGCAGGGTGACTGCCGGGTGATCCAGGCGCAGTCGCGGCACCACTTGATGCATCAACATGGCCGCCGGGAACGGCCCGACGCCAAAAGCGAGGCTGCCCAGTTGGCGATCGCTGTAGAGCGCCATGTCCCGCTCCAGCGACCGGGCATCGAACAGCAACCGCCGCGCCCGCTCGATCAGAAACGCCCCCGCCGGCGTCGGGCGGACGTCGCCGGTGTCGCGATCGAACAGGCGCTGCCCGGTTTCGCTCTCCAGCGCCTGAATGCTGCGGCTCAGGGCCGGCTGGCTGAGGTGCACGCGCTCGGCCGCGCGGCCGAAATGGCGTTCATCGGCCAGCGCGAGAAGGTGTGACAGTCGTTTGAGGTCCATTCCCGCGATGCTAGCGACGCATTATCCGGATGTAAACAATGCATTGGATACATCGCCGCCCTGCCCCTAGGCTGGAGCGCATTCGACCCTCAGAGAACAACAAGAATGAAACCGACCCTCTACACGATCCTCGCCCTGACGCTGGTGTCCCTCGGCGGCTGCGACAACAAGCCCAGCGTCGCAGCCGGCGACGCCACGCCCGCCACGGCAGCGCTGATCCAGGCGTCGATCAAGGGCCTGGACCTCAGCGACAACCGCGACATGGAAGATGCCCAACGCGGTTTCATCGCCCGCCCCACCGGCAAGATCCTCGGCTCCGACGGCAATGTCCTGATCGATTTCGATGCGTACCGCTTCGTCGAAGGCCAGGCGCCGGCCACCGTCAACCCGAGCCTGTGGCGGCACGCGATGCTCAACGCGCAGATCGGTCTGTTCAAGGTCCGCGAGGGGATTTACCAGTTGCGCGGTTTCGACATCGCCAACATGACGCTGATCGACGGGCAGACCGGCTGGATCGTGGTCGACCCGCTGACCTCCCGGGAATCCGCCGCCGCAGCGCTGGCATTTGCCCGCGAGCATCTGGGCAACAAGCCCGTCACCGCGATCATTTTCACCCACGACCATGCCGACCATTTCGGCGGTGTACTGGGCATTACCTCGAGCAGCGAAGTGGCCCAGCGCAATATTCCCATCGTTGCGCCCGCCGGGTTCATGGAGGAAGCCACCAGCGAAAACATTCTGGCAGGCCCGGCGATGGCACGGCGGTCGATGTATCAGTTCGGCAAGAACCTGACGCCGGGCGCCACCGGCATTGTCGACACCGGGCTGGGCAAGAACGTCGCCTACGGCAGCATGGGCATCCTGCCGCCAACGCAGATCATCGACCAGCCGATCCAGCCGCTGGAACTCGACGGCGTCAGCTTCGTATTCCACAACATGCCCGGCGCGGAAGCCCCGGCCGAGCTGACCTTTTCGATCCCCGCGCTCAAGGCATACGGCGGTGCGGAGCTGCTGACGCAGACCATGCACAACCTGCTGCCGATCCGTGGCGCCAAGGTCCGCGATGCGCTGCGCTGGTCCGACTACATGCAAATCGCCCTCGACGAACTGGGTGACACCGAGGTCTATTTCGGTCAGCACAACTGGCCGATCTGGGGCAACGAGCGGATCCGCGAATTCATCACCAAACACCGCGACGTCTACAAATACCTGCACGACCAGACCGTGCGCCTGATGAACGCCGGCTACACCCCCAACGAGATCGCCGACAAGATCCAGCTGCCGGACTCGCTGGCCTCGTACTTCGGCACCCGTGGCTATTACGGCGACCTGCGCCACAACGTCAAGGCGATCTACCAGCTGTACCTGGGCGCCTACGACGGCAACCCCGCCCACTTGAATCCGCTGGTGCCCAAGGAATCGGCAAAGCGCTACGTCGAATTGATGGGAGGTAACGCCAAGGTGGTCGAGGCCGCGCGCGTGGCCTATGACAAGGGCGAATACCGCTGGGTCGCCGAGCTGCTGGATCAGGCCGTGCTCGTCAAACCCGACGACACCGCCGCCAAGGAACTGCTGGTCCGCGCGTACGAACAGATGGGCTATCAGGCGGAATCGGCAACCTGGCGCAACAGCTACCTGACCGCTGCCATGGAGCTGCGCAACGGCCCGCCGGCCAAGGGTGTCAAACGCTCCGACCTGATCGAACTGATGAAGCAGACGCCCACCGAACGTTTCCTCGAAGCCATGGCCGCGAGCCTCGACGGGCCGGCGGCGAATGGCAAGAACTGGACCTTCAATCTGGTGCTGACCGATACCGACGAATCGTTCGTGCTGTGGATCGAGAACGCCGTGCTGCACTACCGAAAAGGCCCGACGGCGGCGAACGCCAACGCAACGCTGACCGTCACCAAGGACCTGTTCGTCCAGCTGCTGGGCGGCACCGCCGGGCTGAAGGAAACGCTCACTTCCGATGATCTGAAGGTGGATGGCAGCAAGGTCGATCTCGTGAGGTTTCTGGGGCTGCTGGAAAAGGCGCCGGGGAATTTTGCGATAGTCGCCCGGGCAGGAAACTGACCCACCGAGGCCATCGATTGATCAAACTCCCGGTCGATGGCCTCTGGACGCTTACCCAAGCAAAATCCAATGAAAACCGGAGGCTCGGGCAAAGCTTTCCATTGGATTGTTCAGCATCCTGCGCAACCCGATCGCCGCGAAGCCATCCAGCGTATGGACGTAGAACCTGCACCCGAGCGAAACCCCGAATCCATCGTTTTCATCATCGATGATGACGCCTCTCTGCGCGAGTCGCTTGGCAGCCTGCTGCGCTCCATCGGCCTGCGCGTCGAGCTGTTCGGATCGGTCGCCGACTTCATGCAATACCAGCGACCTGACCTGCCCAGTTGCCTGGTGCTGGATGTGCGATTGCAAGGCACCAGCGGGCTGGTCTTTCAGCAGGCGCTCGCCGACGCCAACATCCATTTGCCAATCATTTTCATGACCGGCTATGGCGACATCGCCATGACCGTTCGCGCCATGAAAGCCGGTGCCGTCGACTTCCTGGAAAAACCGTTTCGCGAGCAGGCCATGATCGACGCCGTGGTCGCCGCGCATACGCGGGACAGGTCACGCCGCGAGTGCGAACGCCGCCAAAATGAATTGCGCACACGCCATGGGACACTCACGGTCAGAGAGCAAGCGGTGATGGCGCTGGCCGTCTCGGGTCTGATAAACAAGCAGATCGCCAGTGCCATCGGCCTGAGCGAGATCACCGTGAAGATTCACCGCAGCCAGGCTATGCGCAAGATGCGCGCGCAGTCGTTTGCCGATCTGGTTCGAATGGCCGAAAGTCTGGGCATTAACCATTAGATGTATCGCCCTTATGCGGCGCGCATAGAGTTGTTTATATACGTTGGTATGACTTCTCCATACGCTGGCAGGATAAAACCAAACTTATGCAACATGGTTGATCCCTACCGCCAACAGTAAAATCCCTCCATCAAATGCGACGGCCGGCAAAGTTATTGATTTCGCGGTTTCCTCACGCGCCGACACTTGTCGATCCACTCATTGACTCAGGGATGACTGATCAACATGTATGACTTTTTTGAAGACTCGTACCGCGTGCTGAAGTTGTCCCACGTGTTGCTGGTCGGTGGCCTGGGCATGTTGATGGTGGGGATTTTCCTGGCTTATGTGTTTGACGCTCACTTGAACTTGCCCACGCTGGTCGGCGCGCACGGGATGACGATCCTCGGGCCGACCGCGATCAAGCTGGGCTACGTCATGCGCTTGATTGCGTACAACCGTATTAGCCTGGCAGCACAGGAACATGGAGTTTCCCATTAGAAGTATTCGATTGAATTCAAACCTGTCTGGTTGCAACCGGAAGTTCATTAACGAAATCCCACCACGACTCAGGATGATCACGATGAAAACTATTGGATTGGTATTACCCGTCGCCATTGTTTCAGCCACTTGGATAGTTGCTACTCATGCATTCGGCGCAAGTTGCCTGCCCGATATGCCGGTGGCCAACAGACAGGAAACCAGTGCTCCGGATTCAGAAACTTCATCAGTGCAACAGCACCGAGCCAGAAAGGCGCCGACCCAGATTGCCGAAGGGGGTTCGGATCGGCTGATGGAGCGTCGTGTTGCCGAGGGTGGATCGGATCGCTTGAACGAACGCCGCGTGGCCGAAGGCGGCTCTGATCGCCTGCTCGAACGCCGCGTGGCCGAAGGCGGCTCTGATCGCCTGCTCGAACGCCGCGTGGCCGAAGGCGGCTCCGATCGCCTGATCGAACGCCGTGTTGCCGAAGGCGGCTCTGATCGCCTGATCGAACGCCGGGTAGCCAGCAATCAGTACGATGCCGCGATGAACATGCAAATGCATTTTTCGATGGATTGATTGGCCGGCTGAGCCCTTACTCCGGCAACCCCGCCAACCGCAAACCTTCGGCAAACCGGGCAACGTCTTCAGGCCGTTGAATGGGCAGCCACGCGCGCAGGCTGGACACCCGCAATGTCGGGTCCAGCCGGCGCACCCGTTCCATGGCCTGCCCGGCTTTGTCGGCTCGTCCATTGAGCGCGTGGCTGGCGGCGATCAGGGCCGCCGCTACCAGCAGACTGGGCAGATTTCCCTGCGCTTTCTCGGCCCAGGAAACCGAACATTCGAAGCGACCGGCAAAGAAGTGCGCCAGCGCCATCCCGACCTGCATGCGGAACATTTCCGGATCCAGCGGGCTCAGTCGCACGGCATGTTCAAGGTTGGCAATGGCGGCTTCGGTTTCGCCACCCAAGGCGCGCAGGATGCCACCCAGATACCAGGCCGGCGCCAGATTGGGGTTGAGCAATCGAGCTCGATCAAGCAGGGCGATGCCGCAGTCGACATCCCCGGTCAGATGGGCCAGGGCATGACCGCAACGGGTCAGCGCCACCGCGTCGTCACGCCCCAGCTCCACGCCCATGCGCGCCAGCCGCGCACCTTCGGCGATTTCCCGGGGCCGGTCGGTCATCCAGCCGTTGAGCTTGCGCCAGAAATGGCACCACGCGGCCATGCCGTATGCCGAGGCAAATTCCGGATCCAGTTCGATTGCCCGGTAGAACAGCGCCAGCGATTGCTCGATCGCCTCACGGGTGCCGATGTGCAACTTGGCCGTCCCGCGCAGGTAGTAATCGTAGGCATCGAGGCTGTCGGTGGGCTTGCGCTTGGCCCGCTCGATTTCCGCTCGTTCAAGCTGCGGCGCAATGGCGCCCACAACGCTCTCGGCCACTTGATCCTGGAGTTCGAAAATATCGTCGAGCAGGCCTTCGAAGCGCTCGGCCCACAGATGCGTGCTGCTGCACGCATCAATCAACTGGCCGGTGATGCGGATCTTGTTGCCGCTCTTGCGCACGCTGCCTTCCAGCACGTAACGCACGCCCAGTTCCAGCCCGACGCCCCGCGCGTCGACCGCCCTGCCCTTGTAGGTGAAGCTGGAGTTGCGGGCGATGACGAACAGCCAACGCAGGCGCGACAGCGCGGTGATGATGTCTTCGACGATGCCGTCGGCGAAGTAGTCCTGCGCGGGGTCGCCGCTGAGATTCTGGAACGGCAGGACGGTGATCGACGGCTTTTCCGGCAGGACAAGTGTGGTGGCCACTTCGGGTATCGCAGGCGCTTCGGGCGCATTGACGGGGCGGTCGCTCAAGGTGATTTCGCCGACGAAGCGATAGCCCTTGCGCGGCACCGTACGCACCAGGCGCTGCTGCTCACCGGTGTCGCCGATGGCCTTGCGCACGGCGTTGATGTGACTGGTGATGGTCGACTCGGAAACGATCCGGCCACTCCACACGGCGCTCAACAATTCGTCCTTGCTCACCACCCGCTCGCGGTTGCTGACCAGCAGCAACAGCAGATCGAAGACCTGCGGCCCGACCGTCACGACTTGCCCGCGCCAGGTCAGTTCCCGGCGCTGCTGGTCGAGCAGGTAGTCTTCAAACACAAATTGCACGGTGGCTGTTCTCTGGTCTGGCGCGCCCGACTCCGTGTCCGAGCGGGCGATTGTCGTGCGCCCAATGATACGGCAGACCCTGGGCCGTCGCACCGGTCTGGGCATTGGTCTACGGATCTGCCGACGGATTGGCCTGTCTGGACAAAAAACCAAGGCAAATCCAAGGTCACCACAAGGATTTGCCCGAGCGCCGCAAGCATGCTCAACCCACATCGACAGCAACGGTTGCGGTCGGCAAGTGGAGAGATGTCATGAAGATAGTCGTTATCGGAGGCACCGGCCTCATCGGATCGAAACTTGTGAACAATCTGCGCGAACGCGGCCACGATGCCCGCGCCGCCTCGCCTAACACCGGCGTCAACAGCATCACCCGCGAAGGCCTGGCCGAAGCAATGGACGGTGCCCAGGTGGTGGTCGACGTGTCCAACGCGCCGTCGTGGGAAGACCAGGCCGTACTCGACTTCTTCGAGACCTCCACCCGCAACCTGCTCGCCGCCGAAGCCGCCGCCGGAGTTCGCCATCACGTGGCGCTGTCGATTGTCGGCAGTGAGCGCCTGCCCGCCAACGGTTACTTCCGCGCCAAGGTCGCGCAGGAGAATCTGATCAAGGCGTCCGGCATTCCGTACAGCCTGTTACGGGCCACGCAGTTCTTCGAATTTGTCGGCGGCATTGCTCAGTCCGCCACCGTCGGCGAGGAAGTGCGCCTGTCGCCGGCGCTGATCCAGCCCATGGCTTCTGACGACGTCGCTGCTGCGCTGACGGATGTGGCACTGGCAGCGCCGATCAACGGCATACAGGAAATTGCCGGCCCCGAAGCCATGCCGCTCGACGAGTTGGTCCGGCGTTTTTTCCGCGCCACCCACGATACCCGCAAAGTGATCCCGGACGTCCACGCCCGCTACTTCGGCGACGTGCTCGACGACCAGTCGCTCACCCCCGGCAGCAGCAACCCGCGCCTGGGCTCGACGCGCTTTGAAGAGTGGCTGGCGCAATCGATCCAGCGCTAACCCCCCCCATCCGCTTAGAAGGAGTCTCGCCATGTTCAGCCGAATTCTGTTGGCCGCCACGTTTGCGGCCCTTTCAATCTCATCCGTCTCGGCCGCCGAGCCGCAGGGGGGCAAGGTCACCGTGGTGTTCGACCGCGCCCTGCCCAACGTTCCGGGCAAATCCATGCGGGGCGTGCTGGTGGAATACGCACCCGGTGGTTCTTCGCCGGCGCACTTTCATCCGAAGTCCGCGTTCATCTACGCCACGGTGCTTGAGGGCGCCGTACGCAGCAAGGTCGGCGACGGGCCGGAGAAGGTTTACAAGGCGGGGGAAAACTTCGTCGAACAACCGGGCGACTTCCACGCGGTGAGCGCCAATGCCAGCACCACCGAACCGTCACGTCTGCTGGCAGTGTTCGTGCTCGACAGCAACGAGACCGACCTGGTCAAACCGGTCAAGCCGTAACCGATCCATTCGCCGATCCACCTCCGGCAGCGCGGCTGCCGGAGAGCACCGCTACGGGGCGCGTTCAAGGTCGGCGTTGTAAACCATGCCCGATCAAAGCATTGATCTTTCGCCCCACACCCAGTAAAAAACCGTCTTCCCTTTCCGCCCTTGCAAGGAGCAGCGGATGCTCGAACTCGCCACGCAACGCCTCGACCTGCGCACGATGGTCGAATCCGACTGGCCGCTGTTCCTCAGGCTGCATTCCGAGCCGCAAACCATGCAGTACGTGTTCGGTGAAATTGCCGAAGAACAGGTACGCAAAGGCTTCGAGCACCGGCTTCCGGCCTGGGGGCCGCAGTCGGATCACTGGTTGTGTCTGGTGGTGACCGACAGGGCCAGCGGGCAGGAACTGGGCGTGACCGGTTTTCGTATCCTGTCGCCAGGGCATGCCGAGGTGGGTTGCCTGCTGTTGCCCGAGCATCAGGGCAAAGGCTTTGGCACCGAGTCGCGGCAGGCGATCATCGACTATGCCGCCGCCATCGGCCTGGACTCATTGGAGTCGACCGTGACCGACGGTAATATCGCGTCCTGCAAGGTGTTGGAAAAATGCGGTTTTGTATTCGAGCGCCGCGTGCCGCAGGCCTATCAGATTGGAGATCGGTGGTTTGACGACCTGATCTACCGCTATCAAATCAGTTGACCCCGTTTTATCAGCGACCGCCAAGGAGGCCCTCGTCGTGAATCCTTATCAATGCCTGCCACCCCGCGCTTTCTGGCGCACCGCCGTGGCTGACAAGCCCGCGCTGAACATCGATCAACTGTGGACGCCACAATTCGAGATCGGCAACAAGGACGCCATCGTCACCGCTGGCTCCTGTTTCGCCCAGCACATCGGCCGGGCGCTGAACGAACGCGGCATGAACTGGCTGGATGCGGAACCGGCCCCGGCCGAATTGCCCGAAGCTGACTGGAAGGCCCACAACTATGGGGTGTTCTCGTTCCGCACCGGCAATCTGTACACCCCGGCGATGCTGTGCCAATGGCTGGAATGGGCGCTGGGCGTGAGCCTGCCACCCGACGAAACCTGGGCCCATGACGGGCGATTCTTCGACCCGTTCCGCCCCGCCGTGGAACCCGACGGCTTTGCCAGCGAGGACGCGCTGTTCGCCTCGCGCGAAGCCACCCTCGACGCCATCCGCAGCGCCCTGCGCCGGGCCAAAGTGTTCGTGTTCACCCTCGGCCTGACCGAAGCCTGGCAAAACCGTCAGACCGGTCTGGTGTATCCCGTGTGCCCCGGCACCGTGCGCGGCACCTTCGATCCGCAGCTGCACCGTTTCTGCAATTTCGGCTTCATGGACACCTATGGCGACATGGTGCGGGCGCTGGAGTTGATGCGTTCGATCAACCCACAACTGCGTGTTCTGCTCACCGTGTCACCGGTGCCCCTGACGGCGACGGCCACGGGCGAGCATGTGCTGAGCGCCACCACCTATTCCAAATCGGTCCTGCGCGCCGTCGCCGGGCAGCTGTGCGAAGACCTGCACGACGTCGACTATTTCCCCTCTTACGAAATCATCACCGGCACACCGTTCAAGGGCGTCTTCTACCAGCCCAACCAGCGCGAGGTCACGCCCGAAGGCGTGGCGTTCGTCATGCAGCAGTTTTTTGCCGGGCTCGACGCGGTTCAACCGGTGCAGACGCCGGTCAGCGTGCCCTCCACCTGCGTGTCCAGCGAGGAGCTTGTCTGTGAAGACGCCGTGCTCGATTACTACGCCTAGGTTTCTGCTGCTGGGCGACTCCCATGCCGGGGTCATCGGCAAGGCGGCGCAGGCCCGCGGGTTGCCGTTCAGCGGCGGCCCGCTGGGCACCGGCCGGGATTTCGCGGTCGACTTTTTCAGCCTGACCCGCCATGACGTGGTGTTTCGGGAAGCCGAGATGGAGCGCCTGTATCGCCAGGCACTTGAGCCGTTCGAGGTGCCGCAACTGGCGAAGGTCGGCGTGCCGCTGGTGAGTACCATTGGCCTGAGCCTGCACTACCTCGCCACCGCGCCGAACTGGACGTGCTACCAGACCCTGGACGGCGAATTCGACGAAGGTTTTCTCGCAGGTCCCCTGTTCGAATCCATCGTCGATACCTTGTCCCGGCCTGCGCTGGCGTTCTATGAGCAAGCACGGGCGATGAAGCTCAAGGTGTTCGCCGTGCTGCCGCCGCAACGGGTGCCAGAGTTGTCCGATCCGCGGGTGTTCATGGCCGCGCAGGCGCTGCTGATCGAGCGCCTGCAAGGGCTCGGCATCGAGCTGATCGATGTGCGCGCGGCAGCGAATGATGAGCTGGGTTTTCAGCTTCCGGCTTACTGCGAAGTGGATGACCCGCTGCACGGGAATCTGGCGTTTGGCGAGTTGATCGTCGAGCAGTTGCTCAAACAAGGTCTGTAAATGAGCGGTGGGAACGGCCCCCGCTCCCACCGTTTTTTTAGACTCAAGCCTTGGGCTGCGTCCCCAGAATCGTCACCCGCTCGCCATACCGCGAGTGCGGGAAATAATCCCAGACCGCATGGTGCTGGGTGCAGCGGTTATCCCAGAACACCAGGCTGTTCGGCGCCCAACGCACGCGACAGCTGAGGACCGGCTCCCGCGCCACCAGATCGAACAACATGTTCAACAGCACCTGACTTTCACCGCCGGACAACTGGACGATGTGCGAGGTGAACCCGGAATTGACGAACAGTGTTTTACGCCCGGTTTCCGGGTGGCGAACCACCACCGGGTGTTCGGTTTTCGGCAGGTTGGCCGGTGCCTCATAACCCTTCCACGGAATCGCGCCGTCGTGGATCGCCGTCAGTTCGCCGAGAAACTGCTGCATCGTCGGCGACAGCATTTCCAGCGCCAGGTGCATGTTGGCGAACAACGTGTCGCCGCCGGTGCCGATGGCCGGGGTTTCCTTGACGTACAGCATCGAGCCCATGGACGGCGCCAGGTCGGCGGTACCGTCGGTGTGCCAGGTTTCGCCGGCCACGTAGCGCGATTGCGCATTGGCGCGGATCACCACCAGCTCCGGGTCATCGCCGTCGATGTCCTCCACCGGCAGCGCCCGCAGCTCACCGAACAGCCGGCCAAACGCCTTGTGTTCGTCCACCGTCAGGTGCTGATCGCGGAACACCACCACGTGGTTCTCCAGAAAGGCCCGGCGGATTTCCGCGAGCTGCTCGTCGCTCAGCGGCTGTGAAAGATCGACGCCACCGATCTCGGCGCCGATGATCGGCGTGATCCGCTCGACCGTGATGTGCTGATACGGCGCACGCCGTTCGGCGGCGATGCGCTCGATTGCCTTGAGTGCCAACTGATCCATGTTCCCTCACCTTTTTTATTGGAACGACACCGACGACTGCTCGCGCAGCGAACGCGGGCGCATGTCGATCCAGTGCTCGTTGATGTAATCCAGGCAGACCTGGCGTTCGCCACGCATCCCCGCCTCGCTCCAGCCGCTGGCCATCGGCTTGCCCGCCGGCCACAGGGAATACTGGCCCTGAGCGTTGATCACCACATCGAATTGCAGGTGTGCGTCATTCATGTCGTTCTCCTGTTGAACGGGATTGCAGCGTGGCCAGACTCCGGTCGAGCCCGGCGGCGAGATGGTTGAGTGCGGCCTGCCGCTGTTCGTCGCTCGAAGCGCAGGCCCCGACGTAAACCCGCACGGACGCCCCGCAGACCTGAGCGCAGGTGTCTGCATCGTCGTCCGCGAAAGCCCGGGCCGACACCTCGGCGTTGGCGCTGGCATGAGCCTGGGCAAACGCGGTGGCGGCGGCCTCGGTATTGAGTTGCGCGTAGTACTCGGCGAACGCCTCGGCATCGCCGAAGTGCTCGGCAATCATGGCGCGGTTGGCCGGTGCGAGGCCGTAGGTCATTGCACTGGCGTGGGCCTTGGCGTACGCCGCGTCGTAGGCGTAGGCCTTGCTATACAGCGCCAGCAACACCGGTTTGAGCGCGGCCCGCCATTCGCCCTGACGCCCGATCACACCCAGCGCCGCCCGCTGATGCAGGCTTTGCAACGCGAGCAGCGCCTGTCGATGTTCCGGCAAGGCTTCGCCGAGCATCGGCAGAACCACGTCGGCCTGCCAGAGATGAAACAGCCGCAACGGCACGGGACCCTCGCCATTGTCTATCCGCTTGCGCAGGTCGTCGGCCTGTCCGGTTTCGCACAGCACTTGCACTAAATTCAGCAGCCATCGCGGCATCGAGATCGGTTCATTCATGGCGCCGGCTCATCCGTACCGATCACCTCGGCCAGCAACCGCGCCCAGCGGCCCGCCACGATGCCGTAGTGATCGGTGTCCAGGGTTTGCCAGCTGCGCAACTGCGGCAGCAAGGCTTGCCAGTTGCGTTGCAGGTCATCCGGGTTCCAGGCATTGCCCAGCCCGTAAGGATTGGCGTGCCCGGCGATGAACAACCGCACCGCTGTGGTCGCCAGCTCTGGCGGTCGGAAGACGACCATGCTGGCCATGTTATTGCGGCAGCACACGGTCAGCCGTTGCAGATACGCCTGACGTTCTTCGGCCATGCCCTGCCCTTCGACCGCCGGCCAGCGCTGGGCGAACTCGCGCTGGAACACCTGCTCGATGGTCTGCTCGTCGATGCCGGCCAGTTGCGCACCGGCATCCGGCGCGGGCGGGTCGATCAGGTACAACAACGGTTGCCTGAAGCCCTCAGCCTGGGCCTGATGACACAGTGCTTGCGCCACCCATGCTCCGAAGGACCACCCTGCAAGGCGCCAAGTGCTGCCGTGCGGAAGATGCTCCTTGATCGCCGCCAGATACCAGCGTGCACGTTCTTCCACGCTGATGTTCGGCAACTGCGGCAGACGCAGCGCCGGGTCGGCGATCACGCACACGCCCAGTTCCGCCGGCAGTGCCGACACCAGTTCCCGATAGGCCTGAACATCGCCACCCACCGGGTGGATCAGGTACAGCCAGTCACGCCCGGCTCCGGCATGCCATTGATCGATCCGCACCGCGTCGTGCCAGCCGTGCGGTGCAGCAGGGGGCGCCTCTTCAACCGTGGCGGTCGAGACCAGCCCCAGCACCTCGCTCAGGCTGACCTTGTGGCTGAATTGCGACAGCTGGAATACCTCACCCGTGGCCGCTTGCAGCTCGTCGATCAGGTCGAGCAGCGTCAGCGAGTCCGCGCCCAGGTCGTACAGCGAATCGTCATCTTCCAGCTCGGCCACACCGAGCCACTTGCACAGGCACTCACGCAGGCGCGCCGACAGATCCACGCCCTTCGGCGCTTCGACCGCTGCGGCCACGGCACCATGGCGAACCGGATAAAACCGCCGCGCCGTGTCGATGCCGGTGGTGGAGATCAGCAGCTGCGGCAACTGCGTCGCCATCGCCAGATCGAACACCCGACAGCCCTCTTCCGCCGACAGGCCAACCGTCAGATGCTCCAGGTGCGCGGCGTCCCCACCGTTGCTGGTGGTGGCCATGCCGACGTCGCGCCAGATGTCCCAGTTGATCCCCAGACGCAGGCAAGCGTCGGCCGGGTTCGGGCGATAGTGAGTGAAGCCGTCGAGCACCCCGCTGGCCGCCGCGTAGTCCAGATGCCCCGCGCCGCCGAACAGTGCCGACATCGACGAGCAGTACAGGACAAAACCCGGTGTCAGGTGCTCGATCAACGCCTCGACCGCCAGCATGCCGCGAGTCTTGGCGGCCATGGCCTCGGCCATTTGCCGGGCATCACGGTGGCGAATCAGACTGCCTGCACCGACGCCCGCCGCATGAATCACCCCGCTCAGGCGACCGTAACGAACGGCCAGTTGATCGAGGACCTGCGGCCAGCGCGATAGGTCGGCGATGTCCGCTTTGATGCAGTCGATCCGCGAAGCGTAAGCCGCCAGTGACGCCGGCAGTTGCCCCTGACGCGAGAGCAGCACCACTCGGCGTGCAGGCGCCTGCAGCAGGTGTTCGCACAAGGTCCGGCCGATGCCGCCGCTGCCGCCCAGCACCAGGAATGTACCGTCTTCCGGCAGAAGCCCTGATGTCGTTGCTGGGCCGATCAATGGCTGAGGCATCAAGCGTGGCTGCCACAGATAACCATCTCGCACCGCCATTCGCCGAGGCAATGAAACCGGATCGGCAAGCAACGCTGCCAACTCGCCGGCCTGCGTTTCGAGGCGTGACGAAGGCCAGTCCAGCCAGTGGCAACGCACCGGGTATTCCTGCGGCACCACTTCGGTGATGCCGGCCAGCGCTGCCAGTTCGGGGCGCTGAACCTCGCCGTCTACCGGGCAAGCCTGCCATGACATCAACCACAACCGCAGCCGTGTCGTGCGCGGGGTTTGCCCCCAGGCCTGCATCAGCGCACTGACCGTGTCCAGACAGGCCCACTGCGCCAGATCCAGCGATTGCTCGTTGACCGCGCCCGACACCGCCAGCGGCAAGGCATGCAGCCAGTCGAGTTCGCCGAGTTCAGGTTCTGCGACCTCGGCGAGCAAGCGGTTCAGGGCTTCGATGTCCAGCGGATCAAGTTCGAAACGGTCCGCGCTCAAGCGCTTGAAGCCATTGCCGGTGCGCACTTGAATCACGCGTCGATAGACAGTGTTCAGGCTCGCCAGCAAGGTCGATTCGGGCGCGTCATGGCTACACAGGATCAGCACCTCACGGGATCGGGTCGTGGCTGTCGCGCTCAATCGCCGGGTGCGCACCCACTGGCGCTGGTGGAACCAGTCCGCCAGCGGTTGCCGCTCAAGGGCTGGCGCAGCAGGTTGGTTAGCCACGGGAGTCTGGAAACGATACGGCTGAAGATCGAACGATGACGGCGGCAAATCCCAGGGCGGCGGTGCCGAGCGCTGCGGCCACTGGATATTCGCGCCTTCGTACCAGGCGTCCAGCAGCTCCTGCGCCGATTGATCACGGGCGATCACCTGCGCGCTTGAGAGCGTGACTTCCTTGATCGCTGTCGGCTGCAATGGAATGGCCTCACCCGTCCCACAAACCATTGCGAAGCGCCAGCGCAACTGCCGGCGACCTGACTGCAAGTGCCGCAGCAACGCAGTCTGCTGTTCCGGGTTCGCGTGCAGGTATTCGCGAATCGCCGCGATATCGCGCAGCAACTCCGCCCGGCTATGGGCCGAGATCATCAGCAGCGGCAACGTTTCCTCGTCCCCTTCCTGCGCCGTGGGCGCAGCACCAACGATGACATGCGCGTTGGTCCCGCCAATCCCGAAACTGCTGACACCGGCCAGTCGCCGCCGCCCTTGCGGCCATGGCCGAGACGTGGTCGGCACATAGAACGGCGAATGTTCCAGATCGATCTGCGGGTTGATCCGGCCAAAACCAAGGTTCGGCGGCAGCACGCCATGGAACACCGCGAGGCTGGCGCGAATCAGCCCGACTACCCCCGCCGCCGCGCCCAGATGACCGATCTGGCTTTTTACCGAAGCCAGCGCGCATTGGCCGGCCGGCGCATCGCCGAAAGCCTTGGTCAACGCCGCGACTTCGATCGGATCGCCCAGCAAGGTGCCGGTGCCGTGGGCCTCGATGTAGCCGATGTCGGCACCGGTCAATCCGGCCCGGTTCAAGGCATCGCGGATGACCGCGCTCTGCCCCGCCACCGACGGCGCGGTGTAACTCATCTTGGCCCGGCCATCGTTGTTCAACGCCGAGCCCTCGACCAACGCATAGATCCGGTCACCATCGGCCCGCGCCCTGGCCAGCGGCTTGAGCACCACCACGCCGTAGCCACTGGCGCCGAGGGTGCCGCTGGCGTCATCGCTGAATGGACGACACAGACCATCGGCGGAAAAGATGTGCTGCGAGCGATGCCGATAGCCCTCGGTCAGGGTCGGGTCGATCAGCACCCCGGCCGCGAGCATCACGTCGCTGTCGCCCTGACGCAGCATCGAACTGGCCAAGTGCACGGCGATGAGCGAACTGCCGCAAGCGGCCTGCACGCTCAGGGCCGGGCCGTTGAGGTCCAGGTGATACGCGGCTTTGGTCGCCAGAAAATCCTTGTCGTGGTGCAGCGCCAGTTGAAAACCGTCCGGCAGATCGCCTTCGGCAGTTTCGCGCAGCATCTGCTGGAAGTACGTGGTTTCGCCGCAACTGGCGATCAGACCGATGCGCGGACCGTCCGCCGACGGGACGATGGCCGCGTGTTGCAGGGCCTGTACGCAGGCCATCAGCAGATGCCGCTGTTGCGGGTCCATCAGCCGTGCTTCCTGGCGGCTGATGCCGAAGTACTCGGGATCGAAATCGAGCATGCCCGCCAGTTGGCTGCGGGCACCGACCAGGCCTTCTTCGGCAGCAAAGTGCTCGATGCCCAGCCCATTGCGTTGCACCATGGCCCAGAACTCCGACAGGTTCTGTGCCCCGGCCACATTGATCGCCATGCCGATGATCGCCATCGGCTGGTGACCTGCATCGGTTTGCCGTGTCCGCTGCGCCGCTGCCACCGGCGCGGTCGACAGGTGCGCCGCCAGACGCCGCACCGTGACGTGTTCGAACAGGTCGGCCATTGTCACCTTGTGCGGCAGCTCTTCGGCGTAACGGCCATGCAAACGCATGAGGCCGAGGCTGGTGGCGCCGGCCTCGAAGAAGGTCTGCTCCGGTTCGATATCCCGGCCGATCACGGCCTGGAACAACTCACTCAGTTGCCGTTCCAGTGCGCTCAATTGAACACTCGGTTGTGGCGCACTGCGCCGCTCCAAAGCCTCGCCCAGATTCGGCAAAGCCTTGCGGTCGATCTTGCCGCTGGGGGTGCGTGGCCAGAGGTCGATCCGCCGGTATTCATCGATTCGCACATGGGCCGGCAGCAGCTGCGCGACCTGACGATCCAGCGCTTGCGACGTTGGAGGTTCGCCTTCGAGTTGCAGCCAGGCGATCAGCCGTGGCGGATCGGCCTGCACCGCGACCACCGCGTTGACCACTTCCGGCATCTGCATCAGTGCCGCCTCGATCTGCCCCAGCTCCAGACGATGGCCGCTGAGTTTGATCTGCTGATCGTCACGCCCCAGGTAATGCAGGCAGCCCTGGGCATCGGACCACGCCAGATCGCCGGTGCGGTAGTACAAACAGCCGTCTGCCAGCTCGACAAATCGCGCGGCGTTCAGGGCAGGATCGGCCAGATAACAGCGGGCAACCATCGGCCCGGCCACCAGCAGATAGCCGCGAGAGCCGTTGGGCACCGGGCGGTCGTGTTCATCCACCAGCAGCAACCGCGCATTGCCGACGGCATGACCGATCGGCGCGCGCAACGGCCAGTCCCGCGCCACGGGCGGCAGGCGCAAGGCGCTGACCACGTGGGTTTCAGTCGGGCCGTAGTGGTTAAACAGCGAGGCCTGCGGCATGCCGCCGAACCAGTTGCGCAGCGCCTCCGTGCAAAGCAGTTGCTCGCCGGCCGTGATCACCTCACGCAACGCCGGCGGGTAGATGCCCCGAGTCACGGCGGTTTGTGCCAGATGCTGCAAGGCCACGTACGGCAGGAACAGGCGCTCGATTCGCGCCTCGACCATGTAATCCAGCAACGCCTCGGCATCCTGACGCCAGCGCGGCGTGATCAGGTGATAACAACCGCCGCCGCACAGGGTGCTGAAAATCTCCTGAAACGACACATCGAACGACAGCATCGAGAACTGCAGCGTTACCGCTTTCGCCGGCAACTGCCCTTCGGTGCGCTGCCATTGCAGCAGGTTGCACAGGGTGCGTTCCGACACTTGCACCCCTTTGGGCGTGCCCGTCGATCCGGAAGTGAACAGCGTGTACAACGGCCGTTCGCCAGCGTGGCGTGGACGCTCGAATGTTCCGGCATCGGCGCGCAGATCAACCCGATGGGTGGCGAATCGTCCGGCGTTCAGGTCATCCAGTGCAGCCTTGGTCGCGTCGCTGAACAGCACGCAATGCGGCTGCGCCTGCTCCAGCACCTGACGCTGGATCGCCACCGGATAGGCGGGATCCAGCGGCACGGCGGTCAGGTTGAGTTTGGCCAGCGCCAGCAAGGCGACAATGTGCTCCACCGAGGCATCGAGGAACAGCACGACATGCAACGGCGCGTTCCCGGCCGGCAACGGATGGCGCTCGATCAGGTTTGCCGCCAGAGCATCGGCCAGCGCATTCAGCTCGCTGTAGTTGAGGCGCTGCTGGCCTTGAACCAGCGCGACCGCCTCCGGCATGCAAAGCACTTGATGCTCGAACCCGTCCGCCAGTGTGTTGAACGGCAGCGCAATCTGCGGACCTTCGCTGGCGGGTGGCAGGCTGCGTCGATACGGACCGAGCAAATCATCGAGGTTGGCCGCCGGGCTTTCCAGCAACAGGTCCAGCCCTCGGCGGAACAACGCGTTCACCGCCCGCATCTGTTCGGCATCAAAATAGCTGCACTGATATTCCCACCAGCACTCCAGCTGCGAACCGCTGCCCACCATCAACAAGGTCAGCGGGCACTTGGCGTGTAACTGCTCGTTGAATGCCAGCGTGGCGCGCAGGTTTGAGTCGGCCAGTGCGGCGTAGTCGGTGTTTTCCAGCACGAACATGAAATCGAACAGCGAGGGGCTCGACGACAGCCGCAGGTCTTCCACCAGATCCGCCAGCGCCACGTCCTGCAACGCCAGCACCTCGCGCACGGTGGCGGTCTGTTTGCGCAACTGCTCGCTCAGGGGCAATGCGTTTTCAACGGCGGTCGGGATCAGCACGGTGTTGGCAAACATGCCGACGGTGTCTTCGAACTCCGCCAGTGGCCGGTTGGCCACCGGGCTGGCGATCCGTGGCCGCTCGCACCCGGTCAGGGCGTACAGGCTCCAGGCGAAGACGCTGAACAGCACTTCGAAACGGGTCAGCCGTTGTTGGGTGCAAAAGCGCTCGAGGGCGGCGCTGCGCAGGGTGCCCAAGGGTTCGCGGTGCAGCCGGGCGTCGGGGCTGATTTCGCGCATTGGCATCAATGCAGGCGACGGTTCTTCCTGACGGCGATGCAACTCGGCCAGGGCGCGGCGCTGGTCGCGATAATGCGGATCGACGCTCCACTGACGCTGCCACTGGCCAAACTCCAGCGTCGTCAATCGGGCGGCCGGTTGCAGGCTGTCGCGGCCTTGCAGGGCATCAGCGTAAAGCTGCGTCAGGTCATCGAACAACAGGTTCACCGACCAGCCATCGACGATGATGTGATGCAGGTTCAGCAACAGCCGGCAGCTGCCATCGGCGAACGGCAGCAGCCAGGCTTGAAACAGATTCGGGGTGGTCAGGTCGAACGGCGCGGCGAACACCAGCTCGGCGAAGGCCTGCCAGTTGTTCTCGGTGAAATGCCCGACCGCGAAGGTGCGACAGGTCGACCCCTGCTCGGCGATTACCTGATCCAGTCCATCGGCACCCGCCGCGAATGCCGTACGCAATCCCGGATGACGCTGCACCAGACGCCCCAAAGCCTCGGCCAGTGCCGCAACTTCGACACCTGCCGCCAGATGCAGAATCAGCGGCACGCTGTAGGCGGTCGAGGTCGGCGAGCGTTGTTGCAACAGCCACAGCCGGCGCTGTTCGGCGGTCGCCGGCAGGCGTTTGGCGCTGCTGATCGGAGGCGCGGGTGGGTAGATCGACTCGCCGTTCGTTTCACCGCTCAGTTGTGCGGCCAATGACGAGAAAGGCTCGTTGAGCAACGTATCGATGGCGATCTCGCGCTGCCAGTGGACACGAATTGCCGAACGCAGGCGCAGGGCCTTGAGCGAATCGCCGCCACTGCCCAGCCAGTCGTCCTGCGCGCTCAAGGCCGGTTGGCCGAGCAGCGAGCGGGCCTGACTCAGCAACCAGTCCAGCGCCGGTGAAGCGTTTTCGTTATCCGTAGCCGCCAGGACTGGATGCCACGGACTCAACCCTTGGGCCAGCAAGCCATCACGATCGATCTTGCCATTGGCCGTCAGCGGCAGGCGCTCCAGCAGAAACAACTGGTGCGGCCGCATATACGGCGCCAGTTGTGCCCGCAGATGGTTTTCGAAGGCGTGATAGTCCAGATCCCCGCGCGGCACGATGAACGCCAGCAACTGATGATCTTCAGCCGCCTGACGCCGGGTGCAGACGTACACCTGCGCCACGCCCGGATGCTCCAGGATCCGTTGCTCCACCTCCCCCGGTTCGATCCGGAAGCCGCGAATCTTCACCTGCCGGTCGACCCGCCCCAGGTACTCGATCAAGCCCTCGGCATTGCGCCGCACCAGATCGCCGGTGCGGTAATGCACCTGAGCGCCACCGTCGAGGTCGGGCAAACGGACGAACTGGCGAGCGGTTTCTTCGCGCCGGTTGCGGTAGCCACGGGCGACACCGCTGCCACTCAAATACAGCTCGCCGACCTCGCCCGCCGGCACCGGGCGTTGCTGCTCATCCAGCACCTGCACGCCGGTATCCGGCAACGGTCGGCCAATGGGCGCCGAGTCACCGGCAAAATCGCGGCTGATCGGCCAGCACAGGGCAAACGTGGTGCATTCGGTGGGGCCGTAGACGTTGAAGATCCGGCAGCGGCTCTCAGGATTGGCCTGATACCAGCCGCGCACGGCGGCAGCGCTGATCTGCTCACCGCCGATCAGTACCTGACGCATGCTGGAAAAGCACGACGGCCACTCGGCAATCAACGTGTTGAACAGCGACACGGTCATGAACAGATTGTCGACCTGGGTGCGCTCCAACACCTCGGCCAGTCGACGCGCATCCAGCACGTCCTCGTCGGCGATCATCACGCAGCAACCGCCGTTGAGCAGCGCTGCCCACAGTTCGAAACTGCACGCATCGAACGCCGGGTTGGACAGGCAGGCGAAGCGGTCCGTCGGGCGAATCTCGATATAGCCGTCGGTGTGCGCCAGCCGCAGCAGGCCGCGTTCGCCGACCTCAACCGCTTTTGGCGTGCCGGTGGTGCCCGAGGTGTAGAACAGGAACATCACCTCGGCGAAGTCTTCGGCCAGTGTTTGCGGCGGAGCGTCCGGCTGATCGAGCAAGGCCTCGACACTGGTTTGCCACAGTGAAGGCGACCACGCCGATTCTTCGCCCAGGGTAATCAGGCCGACACACGCCGCATCCGCCAGCATCAACTCCCGACGTTTGCGCGGGCTCGCCCGATCCAGCGGCACCACCACCGCACCGACCTTCAACGCACCGATAATCGCCGCCAGCCATTGCCATGAACGCGGCATGCACAACGCCAGCGACTGGGCGGGCTCGACGCCGCGCGCCAGCAATCCTCGGGCGATGCGTTCGCTGGCGCTCGCCAGTTCCGCGTAAGTCAGCGTGAGCGACTGATCGATCACCGCCGTAGCTTGCGGATTACGCCGCACTTGCTCGGCGAAACGCGCTAGCAACGGCATGTCTGTGGACGCACTCATCATTTCGCCTCCTGCGCGTCGAAGCGTTGCAGCTCCCGACGGATGATTTGCGAGACCCGGTGGATTTCCGCGCTTTCGAGCATGTCCCAGTGCCCGCCGCTGACCAGTTTCGCCAGATAGCCGCTGCCCGCGCGGCGACGCCAGAAGCCACGCAGCTCATGCAGTTGATGGCGACTGAAATCTTCCCGCGCCTGGATCAGCACCACGCGACCGGCGCGCGGCGCGCATTCATAGGCAGCCATGGCCAGGCGGTTGTGGTTGTAGATGTTGAAGTAGCGTTCGACCTGGGCGTCTTCGATGCCGGGGTACATGCCGTTGAAACGCACCAGTTTGTCGCGGAACTCGGCCATGTCCACGGTGCCGATCTGCTCGCGGAAACCGGGGTCGTCACTGCCTTGGGTGTCGAGCAGCACCACCGTTACCTGACGATGTCCCGCCGCCGTCAACCGCCGCGCCATTTCATAGGCCACCAGGCCGCCGAACGACAACCCGGTAAGGATCAGCGGTTGCTGTGTCAGCGGTTCGATCTGGCGCAAGTAAGCCTCGGCCATCGCTTCGACCGTCGGTTCGGTACTCTCCCCCGGATTGAGTCCCGGCGATTGCACGCCGTACACGCCGGTTTCATCCGGCAGCACCTTGGCCAGCGACAGGTAACAGAACGCCGTACCGCCCGCCGGGTGAATGCACACCACGTTGTGCTGGCCGCTGCCGCGACGGAACTCGATCAGGTTGCTCTGGGCCAGCGCCGGGTTGGCCCCGACTCGCAGCCAGCCGCCCAGCGCCTCGATGGTCGGGTAGCTGAGCACCACGCGCACCGGCACTTCGACCGCGAACTGCTGGCTGATTTCATGAGCCATCTTGATCGCGGCGATCGAGGTGCCGCCGACGTTGAAGAAGTTGTCACGAATGCCGATCTGCGGCGCCAGCAACAGGCTTTTCCAGATCTGGTACAGCGCCAGTTCGATGTGGTCGCGCGGGCTGCTCAGGTTGACCTGGCGGTTGGTCATCTCTTCATCCGCCAATGCTGTCAGCGCGGCACGGTCGACTTTGCCGTTGGCGGTCAGCGGCAAGGCGTCGAGCCACAGATAGCTGCCGGGGATCACCGCTCTGGGCAGGGTCGTCGCCAAATGGGCGTGCACTGCGGCTTCGTCCACGGTCTCGGCCACTACGCAACAGGCCACCAGCCGCTGGTCCTGCGCTACTTCGCCGACCATTAACACCACGGCGCTGCGGATACCGGGAAACGCTTCGAGCCGGGCCTCGATCTCGCCCAGTTCCAGGCGCACACCGCGCAACTTGACCTGAAAGTCGTTGCGACCCAGAAATTCCAGCTGACCGTCCGGGCGATAACGCGCCAGATCGCCGCTGCGATAGAGCCGATCGCCTGCGACAAAGGGGTTGTCGATAAAGCGCTCGGCACTCAGTTGCGCCAGCCCCAGATAACCACGGGCCACGCCGACGCCGCCAATGTGCAGATGCCCGGTCACGCCCACCGGCACCGGCTGGTCGCGGTCATCGAGTACGTAAAAACGGTTGTTGGCAATCGGCCGACCGATCGGCAGTTGCCGGGCCGGCACCTCGGCGCCGGGCTCCAGGGTCCAGATGCTGTTGATCACCGTGGTTTCGGTCGGGCCGTAGACGTTGTGCAGCCGCGCATGGGGCAGTCGCTCCTGAAAGCGCCGGGCCAGGGCTGGCGGCAGCTCACCGCCGCCGCTGAACACATCGGTCAGCGACGTACACTGGCTGACCTCGTCGACCTCCAGAAACAACTGCAACATCGCCGGCACGAACACCAGCGCCGTGACCTTCCGTTCGCGCACCTCGCGCGCCAGATAGGCCGGTTCGTAATGCCCGCCGGGTCGCGCAATAACCAATCGCCCGCCGGTTGCCAACGGCCAGAAGGTCTCCCAGGCCGAAGCATCGAAACCGAACGGGATCTTGTGCAGCATCGCCCCTGCTTCGCCGCAGACCTGCAAACACCACAGCAGCAGGTTGCTCAAGCCACAGTGGGCGACCATCGCGCCCTTGGGCAACCCGGTGGTGCCGGAGGTGTAGATCACGTAGGCGAGATGGTCCGGGGTGACGCCGACATGGCGCGGATCAAGATTGTCGGCCGGCAACGACGCCCAGCTCGCGGCATCTTGTTCGAGGTCGAGGATTGGCGCTTCCCAAGTCGAGCCTTGCACGGCTTGGCGCAAAATCCCGTGCGCCGGGCCGAGGGTCAGCAACACCGCCGGCGTGCTGTCGCCGAGCATATGACTCAGGCGCCCCAGCGGATAATCCGGATCCAGCGGCACGTAAGCGCCGCCGGCCTTGAGCACCGCCAGCAGCGCCACCGGCAACTCCAGCGAGCGCTCGATGCACACCGCCACGCGCACGTCCGGGCCGACGCCCAAGGTGCGCAAGTGCCGTGCCAGGCGGTTGGCCCGGGCATTGAGTTCGGCGTAGCTCAGGGATTCGCCCTCAAACAATACTGCGCAGGCCTGAGGGTTGCTCGCGGCCTGCGCTTCGACCAGTTGATGCACGCAGGGCGCCGCTTGCGTCAGTGGTGTGGCGCGGTTGAAATCGACCAGCACCTGCTGACGCTCAGCCTCGTTCATCAATGGCAAGGCATTGATCGGTTGCTTGGCGTCGGCGGCGATCTGTTCGAGCAAGTGACGGTAGTGCCCGCTCAGGCGCTCGATGGTTGCGATGTCGTAGAGGTCGGTGTTGTATTCCACCAGCAAGTCCAGCCGCCCTGCCCGCTCGACCCATTCGAACGCCAGATCGAACTTGGCCGTGGCACTGCTGGTGCCGTACGGCGCCAGTTCCAGGCCAGGCATCTGCACTGCGTTGCCCGGGGTGTTCTGCAGCACCAGCATCACCTGGAACAACGGCGAATGACCGGGATCGCGCGGCGGGTTGACAGCCTCGACCACGCGGTCGAACGGCACATCCTGATGAGCGTGGACGTCGAGCATTTGCCCACGCACGTCGCGCAGCAGTTCGGCGAAGGTCTGCTGTGGATTCAGGCGCTGACGCAGCACCAGGGTGTTGACGAAATGGCCGATCAGCGGCTCGACTTCCGGGCGATTGCGGTTGGCGAACGGCGTGCCGATGCACAGATCCTGCTGACCGCTGTGGCGCCACAGCAGCACCGCCAATGCGCCCAGCAGCACGTTGAACAGCGTGCCTTGGGTCTGCCGGGCCAGCGCCGTGAGTTCACGCAAGGTGCCGCCATCGACCGAGGAACTGAAAGTGGCGCCGACATAACGCTGCACCAGCGGTCGTGGCCGGTCGGCGGGCAAAGTCGACAACAGCGGCGCGTCGTCCAGGGTGCGGCGCCAGTAATCGAGCTGAGCGTCCAGCGCCGCACCGCCGACGCGCTGTTGCTGCCAACAGGCGTAGTCAGCGTATTGCACCGGCAACGGCGCAAGCGTCGGGGTTTCGCCACGCAGATAATTGCCGTACAGCGTGGCGACCTCATGCAGGATCACGCCCATCGACCAGCCGTCGGCGATGATGTGATGCACGCTGTAAAGCCACAGGTATTCATCGTCGGCCACGCGCAGTAACGACGCCCGCAGCAGCGGCCCGCTGGCCAGGTCGAACGGCGCCCGGGCATCCTGTTCGACGGCGAATCGCACCTGTTGCTCACGCTCGTCGGCAGGCAATTGGCGCAGATCCGTCACCGACAACGACAGCGGCATCGACGGGTGCACCACCTGACGCGGTTCGCCGTCGACGCTGCGAAACGTCGTGCGCAGGATTTCGTGGCGGGCCATCAGTTGGTTCAGCGCCCGCTCCAGTTGCGCGACGTCCAGCCGGCCCTTGAGCGTCACCGCCGTGGGCACGTTGTAGAACGGGTTGCCAGGTTCCAGTTGATCGAGAAACCACAATTGCCGCTGCGAGAACGACAGCGGCCAGGACACGTGTGCGCCGGCGCGGCGTGGAATCGCCGCGTCATCGTGCCCGCCGAGCAAGGCGATCAGTTCCTGTTTGTGACGTTTGAGCGCCTGGGTCAGTTCTTCGGTGAGAAACCCGCGCGGCGCCTTGCAGCGCAGCCTGTCACCGTCCACTTCGAGCACCACACCATGGCGAGCGAACAACGCCAGCAATTGATCGGCATTCATACTTCGAACTCCTCCATGTCTTCGTCGTCCAGGCTGGCGGTCACAGCCTCGATGGCAAATGCCTCGACCGACGCGCGGTGTTGTTCATCGGCCGTGCGCAGACCGCCGATCATCGAGTAGATCAATTCATGGCTCGGCCCGAGATCGAACAGCGTCGTCAGTTGCTGCTCCTCGACCGAGCCGATACCGCAAAGGCCCAGGCCGTGCTCGACGGCGGTCATGCTCAGCAACTGGGCCATGGCGCCGCTTTCGATGTGGCAGAAGTCGCGGCTGCGCTCGCCGTACAACGGACGAATCGCCGCCATGTCGGCGATGAAAAACAGCGAGAACGCGGCGTTCTCATACACCGGACGGTTGACGAAATAGTCGTAGGTGTCCGGGTCGAGCGCTCCGCTCTGGAGCGCCAGCAGACGATGCTGGCGGGGATCGTAGTAATACGCGCCGCCGGGCACGCCGAGCACGCGATCCGCTTTGATGTAGAGGTAGGCCTGAATCGGGTACAGCCCGCCCGCCGACGGGAACTGGTATTTCACTTCGCCGTCGAGTTGCCCCTGGGCCAGCGCTGCCAGTACGTGCGCGAAGGCCTGGGTGGCGATCGGTTGCCGATCGTATTGACGCACCGAGCGGTAATCGCTCAAACGTCGGGCGAAGGCCGGGTCTTGCGGCAGGTCCAGCGCCAGCGCCGGCAGGGTCTGAGCGAAGTCGCGGCGTCCGCGTTGTTCGGCCTTGAACTGCGCGCGCTGCTGGGGATCTTCGATGATGTCCTGCGCGGGCTCCGGGGCCTGCTGCACGTTGCCGAGCAGATCCTGACGCGCCCGGTTCTGGCGGTACATGCCAAGCAGATGCAGCAACGTTGGCTGAGCCAGCAGTTGCGCCACGTGCGGGCGGAACTGCAAGGCGCCGGACAAGGCGTTGCTGATCCTGACGATATCGATCGACGTTGCGCCGAGGTTCAGCAGGTTGGCGTTGGCGGCAATGGATTCGCGCTTGAGCACGTCCTGCACGATCTCCACCAGCCGCTGTTCCTGCGGGCCCTCGACTTCGAGCGCCGGCCCTTGTTCCTCGATCTGCTCCGGTTCCGGCAGGCGTTTCTTGTCGACCTTGCCGTTGGACGACAACGGCCACGCTTCAACAAAGGTGAACGACGGCGGAATCATGTAGGCCGGCAGTTTGTCGCTCAGGTACGCGCTGAAATCGCTGGCCTGCAACGCCGGATCAGCCTTGAGCACATAACCCGCCAGGCGCTTCTCGCCCAGCGTGCTGCCCAGAATCCGCACCACCGCGCTCTGCACGCCGGGATGGCGATTGAGCGCGGCTTCGATCTCGCCCAGCTCGATGCGATAGCCCTGGACCTTGACCTGATTGTCTTCGCGACCGAGGAATTCGATGTTGCCGTCCGGCAGCAAGCGTCCCAGGTCGCCCGTGCGATACAGCCGCTCGCCGGTCAGTGGATGATCGAAGAAACTGCCGGCGCTGAGTTTTTCATCGCGCCAGTAACCTTTCGCCAGGCCGATACCGCCGATGTACAGCTGCCCCGCGACCCAGGTCGGGCGCACTTGCAGCGCTTCATCCAGCACGTAGAAACGCTGATGATCGAGGGCCTTGCCGTAGGGAATGCTGCGCCACGCCGGGTCGACGTGCTGTACCGGGTAACAGATCGACCAGATCGACGCTTCGGTGGCACCGCCCAAGCTGATCAGTTGCAAATCCGGCTGCAAGGCCCAGGCCCGCTCGGGCAGAGTCAATGGAATCCAGTCACCGGACAGCATCGCCACCCGCAGGCTGGCGGGCAACGTGCCGCCCTCTACGTACTCGACCAGCATGCCGAGCAGCGCCGGCACCGAGTTCCACAGGCTGACCCGATGACGTTCGATCAACGCCAGCCAGTGCGCCGGATCGAGTGACAGTTGCGGTTCGAGGATGACCACCGCCGCGCCCACGGCGAGGGTGCCGAAGAAGTCATAGACCGACAGGTCGAAGCTCAGCGACGAGATCGCCAATACCCGGTCAGTCGGGCCTACGGCAAAGCGCCGATTGATGTCGAGCAAAGTGTTGACCGCACCGCGATGGTCGATCACCACGCCTTTCGGCTGGCCGGTGGAGCCCGAGGTGTAGATCACGTAAGCGAGGTCGCTTTCGCTCACCTGCACCGGTTGCAGGAGTCCATCGTTTGAAACTTCATCGGTCACGGCAATGGTCGTGACTTGCGCCGGCCATTCGATCTTGTCGAGCAGCGACGGTTGGGTCAGGGCCAGACTCGCCTCGGCCCGCTCCAGAATATGCCGCAATCGCTCCGCTGGCTGGGTCGGTTCGATTGGCAGGTAAGCGCCGCCGGCATACAGGATCGCCAGGGTAGCGACCACTTGTTCCCAACCGCGCTCCATCACCACGGCGACCAAGCGGTTCGGCAGCACACCCTGCGCTTGCAGTCGGGCGCCGAGTTGCCGGGCCTCAAAACGAAGCTGGGCGTACGTCAGTTGCCGCGTACCGATCACCGCCAGGGCATCCGGTGTAGCGAGGGCCTGACGTTCGAACAGTTCGTGCATCAACGGCAATGTTTGTTGATTATCGACCGGCGCTGGCAACCGCGCCTGTGGCAGAAGTTGTGGCGTATTCGCGCCCCAGGCTGCCGGCTCGCACAGGCTGTCGAGCAGGGTGTTATAGGCGACGAACATCTGCTCGATCATGCCTTGCGGGAACAGTTCGTCGATGCTGTCCCAGTTGAACAGCAGGCGCCCTTCCAGCTCCAGCAAGGTGTGGTCGAGCCATACCTGCGGGGTCTGGGTGATGCTGTGCATGTGCTTGGCATTCAATGCGTCGGCCAGGTTGAATTCGGCCAGCTCCGGCGCCGCTTCCGACAGCGTGCTGTTGAACACGATCGGCATCGCCGTCTGCTGCACGCCCCGGGCCTGGGACAATTCGCGCAGTACCCGCACACCGCTGACCACCGAATGGTCGATGTCGCGCCACAGTTGCGCCTGCACCGCGCGAGCCTTGTCGGTGAAGCTCTGCGAACCGTCGATACCGACTTCCAGCAGCACCAGCGAGGTGAAGTCGCCAATGATTTCGTCGACATCGCTGTGCAGCGGCATGCGGTTGAACAGCGGCAGGCTCAGGGTGAAACGTGGGGTGCGGCTCCACAGCGCCAGCACTTCGCTGAACGCGGTCAGCAGCATCACCGATGGCGTCACGGCAAACTGTTTCGCCACGGCTTTGAGCTGCGTCCACTGCGCCGCCGACATGTCGCGGTCGCGGCGGGTGAAGTGCGGGTTGGCGATGCTTTCCGGCTGGCGTACCAGCGGCAGGTCCGGCGCCGGGGCCAGTGTGGTCACCCGTTCACGCCAATAGCCCAGCGCTTGCTCGTAGCGGCGGCCATTACGCAGTTGCTGTTCAGCCAGCACATAGTCGCGGAAAGTCAGGCCGGGTTCCGCCAGTTCCAGGTTCGGATCGACGTAGAACGCCATCAGTTCGCGGGCGAGAATCTGCGTGCTCGCGGCGTCGACGATCAGCGCATCGAGGCTGATGTGCAGATGAGTGATGCCGTCATCGAGTAGCGACAGGCTGAACTCGAACAGCGGCCAGCGACTGGCGTCCAGCACCTGATGGGACTGGCGTTCGCGGGTCGCTTCCAGCGTGCGCTGCGCCACATCGGCGGGCAACCCGCGCAGGTCGCTGCGCGGCATATGGTAGGTCGGCACCTGCGTCAGCACCTGTTGCGTGCCGTCGCTGAGGAACACCACGCGCAGCATGTCGTGGCGCTGGATCATGCGATTCAAGGCCTGTTCGAAACGTTCGGCGTCGAACTCGGGAATGCGCAGTTCTTCGTAGCCGTGAGCGCTGACGCCGCCGAGGCTGACCGTGGCCTCGCGACCGAACCAGTAGGCTTGCTGGATATCGGTCAGGGGGAATGGTTCATGTCGATTAGCGCGATCCGGTTCGATCTGAATGAACGCCGGTTCAACGCTTTGCTCTTCACGCGACACCTGCGTCGCCAGATCCAGCAACACCGGAGTCTGGAACAGACTGCTCAGGGACAGTTGCGCGCCCATGCGCTGGTTGATCGCATAGATCATCCGCGTCGCCAGCAGCGAGTGGCCGCCGAGGTCGAAGAAGTTGTCGTGAATACCAACCCGTTCGCACTTGAGCACTTCGGCCCAGATCTCGGCCATTTGCCGTTCGGTGTCATTGCGCGGCGCCTCGTAGGTCGCCCCGGCGCTGCGTTCCGGTGCCGGCAGCGCCTGGCGGTCGAGCTTGCCGTTGCGGGTCAGCGGCAATTGCGACAGGCGAACCCAGGCACTCGGGATCATGTGTTCGGGCAACTGGCGTTGCAATTCGGCTCGCAGGAATTCGCTGGTCGCGGTGCCGACCACGTAGGCCACCAGACGCTTGTCCCCAGCCAAGTCTTCGCGCAGCAACACGGCGGCTTCCTGCACACCGGGTTGTTGATGCAACAGGCTGTCGATCTCGCCGAGTTCGATGCGGAAGCCGCGTAATTTCACCTGTTGGTCGATGCGTCCCAGGTACTGCACGTTGCCGTCGGCCAGGAATGTCGCGAGATCGCCGCTGCGGTACATCCGCGCGCCCGGCTCGGCGCTGAACGGGTCCGGCAGGAAGCGTTCGGCGGTCAGGTCCGGGCGGTTCAGGTAGCCCCGGGCCAGGCAGGCGCCGGCGATGTACAACTCACCCGCCACGCCGACCGGCACCGGATTCAGATATTCGTCCAGCACGTACAGCCGCGCATTGGCAATGGGACGGCCGATGGGCGGTGCGTCCGGCCAGGACTCGACCTCGTTGCAATCGAGGCTGAACTGGCTGACCACATGGGTTTCGGTCGGCCCGTACTGGTTGTGCAGTTGCACACCGCCAAGCCCAAGGACAAAGCCACGCAGCTCGTCATTGATTTGCAGGGCTTCACCGGCGGTGATGATCTCGCAACCACCGGACGGCATCGGGGCATCGGCCTCGGTCAGGCCGGCGAGTTGCTGCAACACGGCGAACGGCAGGAACGCCCGCTGCACGCCTTCGGCCACCAGAGTCGGGCGCAGCGCGGCCAGGTCCTTACGGCTGTCTTCGGTCATCAGCAGCAGGCTGCCGCCCTGGCAGAGCGTGCTGCAGATTTCCTGGAAGGAGACGTCGAAGTTCAGCGAGGCGAATTGCAGGACGCGTTGCGGTGCCGTGGCTTGATCGAGTTGCCAGCCAATCAGGTTGTCCAGCGCGCGACGGCTGTGGGCCACGCCTTTCGGGCGCCCGGTGGAGCCGGAGGTGTAGAGCACGTAGCCGAGGTTTTCCGGGCTCACATTGATTTGCGGATCATCAGTCGGGTGTTGCGCCCATTGCGCTGCGTCAGTGTCCAGGCAGCAGATTTTCGCCTCGTTAGCCGGTAGCCCGGTCATCAGGCTCGATTGCGTCAGCAGCAAGGTCGGCGCGGCATCGCTGAACATGAACGCCAAACGTTCGCTCGGGTAAGCCGGGTCGAACGGCACGTACGCCGCGCCGGCCTTGAGGATCGCCAGCAGGCCGATGACCATTTGTGGCGAGCGTTCCAGGCACAGGCCGACGCGATGTTCGGGGCCGACACCTTGTTCGATCAGGTAATGCGCTAGGCGGTTGGCCGCGCGATTCAGTTCGCCGTAACTCATTTGCTCACGGTCGGCGAGCAGCGCCACGGCGTGGGGCGTTTGCCGGGCAAGGGTTTCAAAACGCGCCACGCAACCGGGCAGTGACGCGGTATCCCGCGCGGTGCGGTTCCAGTCATGAACGATTTGCTGGTGCTGCTCGGCGTTCAGCAGCTTGATCGCGGCCAGCGACTGCTCGCTGTCCTCGACCATCTGCGTCAGCACCCGGCGCAGGTACTCGCCGAACTGCTCGACGGTGCCGCGTTCGAACAGCCCCGAGGCATATTCCAGGCCACCGACGATCTGCCCGTCGCGCTCACTGAGCGCCAGTTGCAGATCGAACTTGGCCACGTGGTGGCTGCTCTCGACCGGCGTAACGTCGAGCCCGGACAGCAGCAGGTCGGAATCCTGATCCTGCTCCCAGGCAAACAGCACCTGGAACAAAGGACTGTGGGCCAGACTGCGCGGCGGGTTGAGCAATTCCACCACTTGCTCGAACGGCAGGTCCTGATGTTCCTGAGCCTCCAGCGCCACTCGCCGTGCCTGTTGCAGCCATTGCGCCACCGACGGCGTCCCGGACTGAGTCATGCGCAGCGCGAGGGTGTTGACGAAGAAACCGATCAGCCCTTCCAGTTCCTGCTGCGGACGGTTGGCCGATGGCACGCCGATCACCACGTCGCTTTGCCCGGAAAGACGCGACAGCAGCAGTGAAAAACCGGCCAGCAGAGTCATGAACAACGTGGTGCCTTGCTGCATGCCCAGGGCTTTCAGGCGTGCGGTCAGGGCGGCGTCGAAGACCAGCGGGACAAAACCACCGAGGTAATCCTGCACGGGCGGGCGCTTGTGATCGGTCGGCAACTCCAGCAGCACCGGCGCGCCGCTGAGGGTTTCGCGCCAGTAGCGGCTTTGCTGCTCCAGCACGTCGCCGGACAGCCATTGCTTTTGCCACAACGCGTAATCCACGTACTGCACCGGCAAGGGCGGCAGCGGATCGTCGCGATCCTGCAACGCCGCTGCGTACAGCTGACCGAGCTCGCGGGTGAGCACACCCATCGACCAGCCGTCAGAGATGATGTGATGCTGGGTCAGCAGCAAGACATGGTCATCCGCCGCCAGCCGCAGCAGGCTGACCCGCATCAGCGGGCCCCGGCTCAGGTCGAACGGTCGTGCGCCCTCCTCGTCGATCAAGCGGGTCAGGCGTCCTTGCGCATCGAGCCCCTGCACGTCAGTCACCGTCAGCCGGACACTGTGCGCAGGCGGCGCAACCCATTGCCGCCCTTCCCCTTCAACGGCAATGAACGTCGTGCGTAGCGCCGCATGACGCGCCACCAGTTGATTGAAGCTGCGTTCCAGTGCCGGCACGTCCAGCGAACCGCGCAAACGCAGGTTCAACGGCATGTGATAGGCAGCGTTGCCACCCTCCATTTGTGCCAGAAACCACAGGCGCTGCTGAGCAGACGACAACGTTTGCGCGCCCGAGCGTTCAAGGGCCGTGATGGCCGGGCGAGCCGCCGCCTGACTGGCTTGCAGCCGTTCGGCGAACGCCGCCAGAACCGGTGCGGCAAACAGCGCCGAGGGCGCCACTTCCAGCCCCAGCGCATGACGAACCTGCGCCAGCACGCGCATCACCAGCAGCGAGTGACCGCCGAGGGCGAAGAACTGATCCTCACGCCCTACCCGCTCGACGCCGAGCACGTCGGACCAGATCGCGGCGAGCGCTGTTTCCAGCGGGCCTTGTGGTGCCTGGTACTCCTGCTGATCGAACGCCTCGACGTCCGGCGCCGGCAGATTTGGGCGATCGACCTTGCCGTTGGCGATCAGCGGCAGTGCATCGAGACGCACGAAAGCGGTCGGCACCATGTAGTCCGGCAGGCTGATTTGCAGCTGTTCGCGCAGTAAACGCGGGCTCAAAGTGGTGTCTGGTTTTTCGCAGTAGTAGGCGACCAGACGTGGTTCACCAGGACTGTCCTGGCGCAGCAACACCACGCTTTCGCGCACGCCCGGAATGTCCGCCAACCGGGTTTCGATTTCCCCCAGTTCCAGACGCAGGCCGCGCAACTTGGCCTGGGAATCGTTGCGGCCAAGGAATTCCAGTTGGCCGTCGGCCCGGTAACGCGCCAGATCGCCGGTGCGATACAGACGCTCGCCCGCCACGAACGGGCTGTCGATGAAACGCTCGGCGGTCAGTTGCGGCAGGTTCAAATAACCGCGCGCCACGCCGACGCCGCCGATGTACAACTCGCCTGGGACGCCCTCGGCAACCGGTGCGCCGTCAACGTCGAGCAGGTAAATCCGGGTGTTGGGCAGTGCCCGGCCGATGGGCAGCACTGGGTCGATCTGGCTGTTTTCGGTGAGCTCGAAACAGGTGCTGTCGATGCTCGCTTCGGTCACGCCGTAGGCCTGGACGATCTGCACGCGATCACCGCAAAGCCTGCGCAATTGCCGCGCGCTGTGGGCGGTCCAGATGTCGGAGCCGCAGACCATGGTGCGCAGGAACGACAGGTCGTGGCCGGTCTCTTCGACCCACGCCAACAGTGGATTGAGCAGCGCCGGGACGAAGTCGGCAAAGCCGATGCGCGCGTCATGCATCAGGCGATACAGGGCCGGCGGGTCCATCAGGGTGTCCCGTGGGCAGAGCACCAGCGTGCCGCCAAAACCCAGTGCACGGATCAGGTCGGCGCTGAACACGTCGAAGGAAAAACCGGCCATTTGCAGGTGGTTGATCGGCTCGCCCAACTCATAGAGTTGCGCCCAGTCAGCGCTCACGGCGACCAGCCCGCGATGCTCGACCATCACGCCTTTCGGGATGCCGGTGGAGCCGGAGGTGTAGATCACGTAAGCCAGGTGACGGGGTGTCAGGCCAATCGCCTGAGGGTCAGGGTTGTCAGCCGGGAGCGCAGCCCAATCCCGGGCGTCGGCCAGATCCAGCAGCGTCGGGGTGATCGCCGACTGTTCGAGCGCCGCCCGCAAAACACCGCGCGCCTGGCCGTGGGTCAGCACCACCGGCGGTGCGCTGTCGGCCAGCATGTGCGCCAGCCGAGCCTGCGGGTATGCCGGGTCCAGCGGCACATAGGCGCCGCCGGCCTTGAGCACCGCGAGTACGCCGATGAGCATCTCCAGCGAACGCTCCAGACACAGCCCGACCCGCACGTCTGGCCCGACCCCGAGTTTGCGCAGCTGATGGGCCAACCGATTGGCGCGGGTGTTCAGTTCACGATAACTGAGCGCCTCCTGCTGCCAGCGCGCGGCAATCGCCTCGGGGCTGCGCAGCACCTGCGCCTCAAACAGGCCGTGCACGCACAGGTCTGCATCGAACGGTTTCAAGGAGCAAACGTCGGGCTGCGCGGAATTCGTCCCACGCAAGGAAGTGTTATCGAGCATCGGAGGCTACCGTCCATGACTACTTTATTTTTGTGATCAGGCCGGGACAGAAATGCCCCGCCAGTCAGGCCCCGGCATCAGATGCCGGCACGGTCATTCGAATTCAGGAGGATGGCGCGGCGCGCGCGTGCAGACTCGCGTTGAACGCGGGCACACGGAGAAATTCGGGGGGAGACAGGCTGGAGAAAAACGCCGCCGCGCGGTCGGCGCAGGCAACTGAAAAGTGGGCCGGATCATTGGCGACAGACGTCGCCCCGTTCATTGCATCGACGATTGCAAACCGCGTGACCAATTGAAACCTCGACTTCCATTTGAGGGTCAACGACGAGGAACAACCTGCGCGGGGATGACAGCGCCAGGGTGGTCCCGATCGGCTGCGACTGCCGGGTCTGTAGACACACGGCAATCTTCTGGCGCCGGGTTTGTGACCCGAAGCGCCGGCGGATAATAACCACGTTTTTTGTTAGGGAGGCAAACAAAATGTAGGAAATTTGCTAAATAAATATCGGACGTTTCCTACATGGTTGTGACGATGGCAAAGGGACAGGGATGTCAAAAATGCTCGTACACCGTACCGCCGTTTCGTGCAGGCCACGGGCATCGAAAACCGCTGCAGCGTCTTGAGTGGCCAGCGAAAAAGTCACCACGCGACCTACCTCGACAGCCGGGCGCTAACAAGCGCTAACAACGCATAACTGGCAGTCATTCGGCTGTGAAGGCAGGCTTGAACCTCACCGCTGAACGCCGGCCCACCCGCAAATCTTTCCGGCAGCCGCGCTCAGTCGAACGATGGTTTTGCGAGGGATTCGACCATGGCTGAAGGTTATCGCCACACTTGCCTGTGCGAGTCAGACCGGCTCGGCAACGACGAATTGTATGCCTTGGTCGCGGGCGCCGTCCGGCATGGCCGGGGTGAGGCGCAACAGCTGTTCGCGACGGTGACACCGTTGCTTATCGCCTTCTACGAAGGTCAGGTGCAGGCCGGGCGGATCCGTCGCGAAGACACCGGCAGCCTCGTTCAGCAAGCCTTCAGGGCGCTCTATCAGGAACAGGCCGCCCATGACCCGAGCTTTCCGTTTCGCGCCTGGCTGATCGAGATCGCCCGCTCGACCCTGCTCGACAATCTTGGCCATCGCGGCGCTGATGCCGTGGCCACGGCCGACGCGCTGGCGGGTGCATCTGCACGCGAATGTCATGAACCCACGCGGGCCACATGAACCGCCCTCCACGCTGTGAAATGCTTTTCAGGGAATGCCCATGATCGATATCGAAAAAACCCTCTACTCCGCGCATACCTGCACCACAGGCGGCCGCGAGGGCACAGGACGCAGTGACGATGGCCGACTGGATCTCAAGCTGTCGCCCCCGGGTGCGCCCGGCTCCGGAACCAACCCCGAGCAATTGTTCGCCGTGTGCTGGTCGGCCTGTTTCCTCGGCTCACTGCGCCACGCCTGCAACGCGCGCAAGATCGTTTTTCCGGCCATGGCCGGGGTGGATGCTCAAATCGACCTGGTCCACGGCGAGCAAGGGTTCTTCCTGCAAGCGAAACTGGCGGTGTCACTGCCGGAGATCGAGCCGCAAGTGGCGCAACAACTGATCGACGCCGCGCACCAGAACTGCCCCTACTCCAAGGCCACGCGCAACAACATCAAGGTCAGCATCACCCTCGCCTGATCTGTCCCCCGCCGACACCAGAACGCACCGTCTTCCAACCACACCTTCGTACTATCCGGCGACACCATGGTGCAATAGATCGCGCCCGGGGCTTTTGATGTGATGGCGGGAAACCGACAAAAGCCAGGAGTTGCGCATGAACAAGCTGACGACTGCCGCGGGCGCGCCCGTGGTTGATAACAACAACGTACAGACCGCCGGCCCCAGAGGCCCGATGCTGTTGCAGGACGTATGGTTGCTGGAAAAACTGGCGCATTTCGATCGGGAAGTCATCCCCGAGCGGCGCATGCACGCCAAGGGTTCCGGTGCGTTTGGCACCTTCACCGTCACCCACGACATCAGCCGCTTCACCAAGGCCAGACTGTTTTCCAGCGTGGGCAAGACCACCGATGTGTTCGTCCGTTTCTCGACCGTGGCCGGTGAGCGTGGCGCGGCGGATGCCGAGCGCGATATCCGTGGATTCGCCATCAAGTTCTACACCGAGCAAGGCAACTGGGATCTGGTGGGCAACAACACGCCGGTGTTCTTTCTGCGCGATCCGTTGAAATTCCCCGACCTCAACCATGCGGTCAAACGCGACCCGCGCACCAATATGCGCAGCGCGCGCAACAACTGGGATTTCTGGACGTTACTGCCGGAAGCACTGCATCAGGTCACGATTGTCATGAGCGATCGTGGCCTGCCGCGCACCTACCGCCACATGCACGGTTTCGGCAGCCACACCTTCAGTTTCATCAGCCCGGCGAACGAACGTTTCTGGGTGAAGTTCACCTGGAAAACCCAACAAGGCATCGAGAACCTGACCGATCAACAAGCCGCAACACTGATCGGCGATGACCGCGAAAGCGCCCAGCGCGACCTGTACAACGCCATCGAAGAAGGCCACTTCCCGCAATGGAAGCTCTACGTACAAGTGATGCCGGAGCTGGACGCCGAGACCTACCCGATCAATCCATTCGACCTGACCAAAGTCTGGCCTCACGCGGATTACCCGCTGATCGAAGTCGGCGTGCTCGAGCTCAACCGCAACCCGGACAACTACTTCGCCGACGTCGAACAGGCGGCCTTCAACCCGGCCAACGTGGTGCCCGGCATCAGCTTCTCACCGGACAAAATGCTCCAGGCCCGGCTGTTCTCCTATGGCGATGCCCAGCGCTATCGCGTCGGCGTCAACCATCATCAGATCCCGGTGAACGCGCCGCGCTGCCCGGTCAACAGCTATCACCGTGACGGCCAGATGCGCACCGATGCGAACGCGGGCAGCACAATCGGCTACGAGCCCAACAGCTATGGCCAGTGGGCCGAGCAACCGGATTTCAGCGAACCGCCGCTGGCCCTGAAAGGCAGCGCCGGGCACTGGAACCACCGCGAGGACGACGACTACTTCTCGCAACCAGGCGCGCTATTCCGGGCCATGTCGCCCGCCCAGCAACAGGTTTTGTTCGAGAACACCGCGCGCTCGATCCATGGCGCCAGCGCTCAGACCCGGCAACGCCACATCGATAACTGCACCCAGGCCGATCCAGCGTACGGTGCGGGTGTTGCGCAGGCCATCGAAGCGCTGGGCTGATCCGCAATGGCGTAAGCAAGGCAAGCAGGACAAGCAGGATTGATCCTGTTTGCCCTGCTGCCGTGGTCAGTCCTCTACGATGCTTTTCGCTTCAAGAAACGCTTCCAGCCCCGACACCCCGAATTCCCTGCCGATCCCCGACTGCTTGACCCCGCCAAACGGTGCCAGCAACTCCGGCGCGATCCGGTTGATCAACACCGAACCGGCCTCCAGGCGCGCAGCGATACGTCGGCCCCGTTCCGCCTCGCGGGTGAACACATACGCCTGCAATCCGTAGACGCTGGCATTAGCGATGCGGATGGCGTGTTCTTCATCGTCATAGGCGATGATCGACAGCACCGGGCCGAAGATCTCTTCCCGGGCAATGTCCATGTCATTGCTGACTTCGGCAAACACCGTGGGCTTGACGAAATAGCCCTGGCTCAGCCCGGCAGGCCGGCCCTCCCCGCCGACGATCAATCGCGCGCCCTGCTCCAGCCCGCGCCGGATAAAACCCTGCACGCGATCAAACTGCGCCTGGTTGACCAACGGGCCGATGGCCGTCGCCGGATCATGGGGATTACCGACCACTAGGGCGTCGACCAAGGCTCTTACCCGCTCGATCACCTGCGGCAGGAACGCGCGCGGCACCAACAGCCGTGTGCCGGCAACGCAGGCCTGACCGTTGTTCATGAAGGCGGCATTCAGCGCCATGGGGATGGCCGCTTCGAGATCCGCGTCGTCGAGCACGATGGACGCCGACTTGCCGGTGAGCGACAGACTCACCCGCTTCATGGTCTCGATACCCGCGCGGGCAATGAGTTTTCCGGTGGCGGTGGAACCGGTGAACGAAATCTTCGCGATGTGCGGGCTGGTGCTGATCTCGTCGCCCACTTCGCCGCCACGGCCCGAGACAATATTGATCACCCCGTTTGGCAGTTCCGCACGGTGCAAGGCGAGCGCGAGCACCTGGGTCTGCAACGGGCTGAGTTCGCTCGGCTTGATGACCGAGGCGCAGCCGCCGGCAATCGCCGCCGCCAGTTTGCTGCACACCGTACCGGCGGTGCTGTTCCAGGGCGCGAACAATGCCGATACCCCAACCGGTTCCATCACGACGCTTGCACGGCCCACAGGCCGCACCAGCTCGTAGTTTTCGAGAATCTGCGCCGCGTTGACGAAGGATTGCGAGGCGTACTGGCTGACCCATTGCGCACGGGCCAACGGTGCGCCGTATTCCTCGATGGCGGTGTCGCGTATCTCCTCGGTGCTCTCCAGCACCGCCGCCTGCAGGCGCTTGAGCATGTCGATGCGCTCGGCTTTCGAGGTGCGGCCCATCGTGACTTGCGCACGCTGGGCGGCGGCGATGGCTTGCCTGGCATCCTCGCGATTGGCCAGGGTGACCGTTCCGATGACGGACTCCGTCGCCGGGTTGATGCATTCGATCGTTTCGCGGCCCTGAACGGGCACGAACGCACCATCGATGTAGCTGTGCTTGATAGTCCACATGGCGATTTTCCCAAGGGTTGAAACAGCAACGCCCGGAACATCCGGGCGTTGATCAGGGCGACGGTTCAGTCGGGTAATGACTCGCGGCTGAAGGCCTGCACCTCCTGCACCAGACCCCGAGCGGCCATTTCCACCAGTTGCCGGCCTTTTTCCGGCGAAGCCTGGGCCGGGTCCGAGCCCATGCGGCCGTCCGGGTGACGGGCACGGAAATCCGCCGCTTCCCGGATCGGCCCCCAGTTGGCGATCTGCGGCGAGTAGTCGGCCGACTTGATGGAATCGGGGTAGGCCCATTGGGTCACGGCGATTTCCGAAGGGGTCGCGTGAATGCCGTGGCCGGTCGGGAACTGCTCGCGCGCCAGCTCGTTGACCCCCTCCAGATCCCACCAGTTGCACAGCTTCAGGGCGAACCCGGCTTTGCGTCGGGCAAAACTCGCTTCGGCGTACAGCTCCGAAAACGCCGCTTCGATTGACGCGATGTTGCCGCCGTGGCCATTGAGGAAAAAGATCTTTTCAAAGCCATGGGCGGCCAGCGAACGGGTCCAGTCGGCGATGGCGGCGATGAACGTCGAGGGCCTGAGCGAGATGGTGCCGGGGAAGCCGAGGTGATGTTGCGCCATGCCGATGTTGAAGGTCGGGGCAATCAGGATATCGGCGTTTTTCTGCGCTTCATGGGCGATGATTTCCGGGCACATCCAGTCGGTGCCCAGCAGGCCGGTCGGCCCGTGCTGTTCGTTGGAACCGATCGGGATGACGATGGTGCGGCTGCGTTCGAGGAATTGGGCGATTTCGGACCAGGTCGATAGGTATAAAAGCATCAGGATTTCTCACTCTTCGAAGGTTCCTCGCGGAACGAGGCTGGGTGTTCAGTGCACCTGCAACAGCAGTGTCATTGATACCACCCGCCTCCCTTCGACGACAGAATACGAAGGTATCGGAATCGCGAAAACGCGCTAATCGCGAACGAGAAATTCACGGGGCGATTCACCCATCACCCGTCTGAACATGGCACTGAAGGCACTCTGGCTGGCGTAGCCCAGATCCCGGGCAATCACCCCGACGGATTGCCCCTTGTCGAGCCGGTCGATGGCGGTCGCCAGCCGCACCTGCTGCAGCCAGTGGCGGAAATTCAGGCCGGTTTCATTGACGAACAGCCGTATCAGCGTGCGCGAACTGGCACCGACCCGGTCTGCCCAATAGCCGATGGAATGGTCTTGTCCGGGATCCTGCAGAATCGCCTCGCACACCGTGACCAGTCGCCGGTCGACCGGCCATGGCACTTCGATCGGCAACGTCCGCGCCGCCTGCAATTCACTGAGTATCAACGCCACGATGTGCGCGTTGCGGCCTTCCTGCGGGTATTCGATCGGCTGCTCGGCCAGGGCCAGAATCAACTCGCGCAGCAGTCCGGGGATCTCCAGTACTTTGCAGTGATGGCCCAGCCCTGCGCAGACCTGCGGCTCGATGTAGATCGAGCGCATCTTGACCGCGCTGAGCATCAACTGGTCGTGGATCATTCCGGGCGGAATCCACAGCGCCCGTTTCGGCGGCAGGATCCACAACCCGCGCTCGGTGGCCACCCGCATCACGCCGTTCGAGGCATACAGCAACTGCCCGTGCCGATGCACGTGCGGTTCGTTGTATTCGCCGGTGGCCTGATCACGCACCAGCACGGTCATTACCCGCGGCACGTCCTGATAATCGGGATAACGTTCGCTGCGCGGCGCGGAATCACGCTGGGCGATGATCTTGCGCACCTCCTGTTTCATCGCTGGAGTCTCCTGAAAACAGACCTTGATCGTGTTAAAGCGGCGATTGTCACTTTGGCGACAAACCCTGGCATTTGCCATGGCCGGCCCATTGTTAGCCTTGCGCTCATTGTTCATCAATGAGGCCTTTCCCATGGCAATCACCCGCAATCTCTCCGGCCACCAGCAGAGCGTCACGGCGGTGATCGGCCTGCTGATCCTGTCCATCGCCCTGCGTCCGCCGATCATTTCGGTGGGGCCGGTTCTGTTGCTGATCCAGCAGCACTTCCAGTTGAGCTACACCCAGGCCGCGCTGCTGACCTCGATTCCTGACGTGTGCATGGGTGTGTTCGCGCTGGTGGTTCCGAGCCTGGCCAGGCGCTTCGGGATCGATCGCAGTGTGGTGGTCGCCCTGACGTTGTTGGGCGCCTCGACCTTGTTGCGGGCGATCTCGCCGAATGCATTCTTCCTGCTCGGCAGTACGTTCTTTGCCAGCATCGGCATTGCGGTTGCCGGCGCGATGACCGGCGCGTGGATCAAGACTCACTTTGCGCAACGCCCGGCGCTGTTCATGGGCATCTATGCCGGCGGCTTGAGTCTGGGCGCGACCCTCGCGGCGGTGCTCAGCGCACCGATTGCCGAGCTGGCGCAAGACTGGCGAGTCAGCGCCGGAGTCTGGAGCGTGCTGTGCCTCACCGCCATCGCCAGTTGGGTGTGGATGGCACGCCGTTTTGCGACACCGGCGCCCACCGTGAAATCGCCATCGAGCCCGAGCAAACGCCTGCCCTGGCGCAATCCGCAGGCCTGGCTGATCGCGTTGAATTTCGGGGCCGGGCAATTCGTGGTCTACGCCCTCTTCGCCTGGATGGCGCCCGCCTCGGTGGAAGCGGCCACGTCGAGTGTTTCCCCGGGCGTCCTGCTGGGCATTTTTACTGCAGTGTTCGCCGTGGCCAGCGTGGGTGCGGGCCTGATTCCGGGCAAGGCCCACGACCGGCGCGGTTTGCTCGGGTTGTCGGCGTTGCTGGCCCTGCTCGGGGTGGGCGGCATGGCGTTCCTGCCGGCGTACTGGCCGATGCTGTATGTGGTACTCGCGGCCATCGGCCTGGGCATGGGCTTCACCGTGGCCATGACCTTGCCGCTGGATCACGCCCGCACCAGCGAACAGGCCGGATTGTGGACGGTGTTCATGTTGTTCATCGGTTACCTGATCGCCGCGCTCGGGCCGCTGCTGTTCGGTGCCCTGCGCGAATACGCCGGACACTATGGCCCGGCGTACACCTTGCTGTTCGCGGTACTGCTGTTGATGCTCGGCATCACGCCCCTGCTCAGACTGGCACCGGCAACTTCGCCGCAGGTGTCCGTTGCCTGAGCGGGGGGTGACAGACCTGCGACGCGCCTCGGCACGTCGCAGGGTTTCAGTTGGCCGCCGCGGCTTTTTCAATCAGCCGCGCCACCGGTGCCGGATTCGACACCATCACCACGTGCGACGCGCCCTTGACCACCTCAACCGCCCTGGCATCTGCACGCTTGGCCATGAACGCCATCGCCTGGGGCGGGATGTTCTTGTCCTTGTCGCCGTAGATGTACCACGACGGAATGTGCTTCCAGGCCGGCGTTCCGGCCTGCTCGTTCAGCGCCGCTTCGGTGACCGGACGTTGAGTAGCCGCCATCAGCGCCGCTTGTGCAGCCGGGACATCGGCAGCGAACTGGTCGTGGAACTTGCTCTGCTGGATGTACAGGTCCTTGCCGCCGTCGGCCAGCGCAACGGGTGGTGCCAGCGTTGGTCCGAGGGTGCTGCCGGGAAACTTGCCGGCCAGCCCGGCAACGGTTTCACCGGCCTCGGGGGCAAAGGCGCTGACGTAGACCAGCGCTTTGACATTGGCATGATCGTTGGCCGCATCACTGATGACGTTGCCGCCATAGGAGTGACCGACCAGCACCACTGGCGACTGGATGCTGCTGAGCAACGCCGATACCGCTGCGCCATCGCTCTTGACGCCGCGCAGCGGATTGGCGGCGGCGATCACCGTGTAGCCATCCTTCTCGAGAATCTTCGCCACGCCGTTCCAGCTCGACGCGTCGGCAAACGCGCCGTGCACCAGCACCACCGTGGGTTTGGCGGTTTGGGCGAAGGCATTGGCACCCAGGCACAGGCCCGCAGCGATGCTCAGTGCAATCAGTGTTTTTTTCATCTGGATGTTCCTCGTATGACGGATTCAGGGAGCGTATCGAGTGAAGACAAAATCGTGGTTCTGCACCCGCGCCTGATGGCACGCAAAGCAGGTCTGGTGCTGGGCTTCGTCGGCGGGTTTGCCGTTAATGAAACGGCCGAATCCCCAGCCACCGGTCGAGGCGTATTTGCGCGAGTCCTTGACCATCACCTGAACGGTGGTGGCCGCTCCCGGAATCGAGGCTGGCTCGAACTCCGGCGACTGCACGTGTTTCCACGCCAGCTTCACCAGCACCGTGCCGTCGGGAAAAGGCAGCGTCGCGTTCTGGTAAGCCTTGATCGCCCGGTCATTGCCCAACACCGCGCGCAGTTCATCCAGCGGCGCGGCTTCCTGGGCCGGGGCAATCAGCGCCCACTGCCGATAGTTTTTCGGCAGCTTCACGCCGTAGATCGGCGAGGCATCGCCGTCATCGGCCTCGCCCAACGCGACACCGGTGGCCGCCAGTGCCGCGAGCGCAATGGCCGCTGGCAACACGGCCCAATGGTTGAATTTCATGGTCGGATCCCCTTCGGCCGGCAATCAGAGATGATCGGCATCGATCACCGCCTGGGCGAACGCTTGCGGCGCTTCCTGCGGCAGGTTGTGGCCGATGCCGCCGCTGATCAGCCGGTACTCGTACTTGCCGGTAAAGCGTTTGGCGTAGGCCTCGGCCGGTGGGTGCGGCGCACCGTTGGCGTCGCCCTCCAGGGTGATGGTCGGCACGCTGATCGAGGGGAATGCCGCGAGTTTTTTCTCCAGCGAATCGTATTGCGCTTCCCCTTTGATCAGTCCCAGGCGCCAGCGGTAGTTGAAGATCGACACCGCGACGTGATCCGGATTCTGCAACGCGGCGGCGCTGCGCTCGTAAGTCGCGTCGTCGAAGGTCCACTTCGGCGAGGCCAGCTGCCAGATCAGTTTGGCGAAGTCGTGGGTGTTCTTTTCGTAACCCAGACGGCCGCGCTCGGTCGCGAAGTAGAACTGATACCACCACTGCAACTCCGCCGCCGGCGGCAGCGGCGTCTTGCCCGCCTCCTGGCTGCCGATCAGGTAACCGCTCACCGCCACCAGCGCTTTCACCCGCTCGGGCCAGAGCGCGGCGACGATGTCGGCAGTACGCGCGCCCCAGTCATAGCCGCCAAGCACGGCCTGCTTGATCTTCAGGGCGTCCATGAAGTCGATCAGATCTTTGGCCAGCGCCGCCGGCTGGCCGTTGCGCACGGTTTTGGCAGACAGGAAACGCGTGTCGCCATAGCCGCGCGCGTATGGGATCAGCACCCGATAGCCCTTCTGCGCCAGCGCCGGGGCGACATCGGTGTAGCTGTGAATATCGTAGGGCCAGCCGTGCAGCAGGATGACCACCGGACCGTCGGCCGGACCGACTTCGGCGTAGGACACGTCCAGCAGTCCGGCCTTGACGTGTTTCAGCGCGCCGAACGAAACGTGGGTGCCGGCGGTAATGGCGTCAATCTTGCCGGCGGGCACTTCGGCGGCGCTGGCGTATGCCGAAGCGATGCCCAGCGCAAGCGCCAGGATCGAACCGGCGAGCACGCGCCGGGATGGGGTTACAGCGTTAAAGTCAGTCATGCCGAGTCTCCCTCGTGAACCGCCGGGCGGCGGTTCCGGGCTTTGTGGTCAAGGGCTTAGGGTTGAAGTGCTTGCGGATTGCAGGGTTAGCGGGCTGCCTGCGCAGCGGTTTTCTGCGCGGCCGCGCGCAGTGGCCGGAAGGCTTCGCGCAGTTCTTCGCTGAACAGTTGCGGTTGCTCCCATGCCGCGAAGTGACCGCCCTTGCTGACTTCGCTGAAGTAGGCCAGCGACGGGTAGGCGCGCTGCGACCAGACTTTCGGCGCCCGGTAGATTTCGTGGGGGAACACGGTGATCGCCACCGGCACCTTGATGTCGGCAGTCTTCTGCGCGGCGGCGCTGAAGTTATTGTTGTTGTTCTCCCAGTAGAAACGGGAGGACGACGCCCCGCTGTCGGTCAGCCAGTACAGGCTGATGTCGTCGAGCATTTCATCGCGGCTCAGGACCTTCTCGGGCTGACCGTCGCTGTCGGTCCACGCGGCGAATTTTTCATACATCCACGCGGCCGTGCCGGCGGGCGAGTCGGCCAGCAGATAACCGATGGTCTGCGGTCGGGTCACCATCATCGCGCCATACGCGGCGTTGCGACCGAAGAACTGGCTGAGCGAGTTGAAGGCCGTCACCTCCGGCGCGGTCATTCCGGCCGGGGCCGGGTCGCCGCTGTTGATCGGCTTGACCAGTTCCGGCGGCACGGTGGCCGGCATGTTCAGGTGGATGCCCAACAAACCGGGCGGCGCCAGGCGACCCAGCGCATCGGAAATCACCGAGCCGTGATCGCCGCCCTGGGACACGTAATGGCTGTAGCCCAGACGTTTCATCAACACATCCCAGGCCTTCGCCACCCGGTCAGGGCCCCAGCCGAGCTCGGTCGGTTTGCCGGAGAAACCATGGCCGGGAATCGACGGGATCACCACGTCGAACGAGTCCTCGACCTTGCCGCCATAGGCCACGGGATCGGTCAGCGGGCCGATGGTCTTGAGGAATTCGAACTGCGAACCCGGCCAGCCGTGGGTGAGGATCAATGGCATCGCATTGGGGTTGCGCGAACGCACATGGATGAACTGAATGTCGACGCCGTCGATGGTGGTCACGAACTCCGGCAAGGCGTTGAGCTTGGCTTCGGCCTTGCGCCAGTCATAGCCGTCGCCCCAATACTTCACCAACGCCTGGACCTGCGCCAGTTGCACTCCCTGGGACACGTCGCCGACCGTTTCCTTGTCCGGCCAGCGAGTGTCGGCGATGCGTTTGCGCAGGTCGCTCAATTTCGCTTCGTCCACATGAATGGTGTACGGGCGAATGGCTTGCGCCGGATCCGCTGCCGGGGTCGCGGCCCAGACGCCGCTGCTGCCCGCGAGTACGGCAAGGCCGAGCACGCCGCCCCTGATGGATGACGCCAGGCAATGGCGCCAGGTAAGACCGGACGAAAGCGCAACCATGATGGATCTCCTTGTAGTCATTATTCGAAAGGCATCGCCAATCGGATCAGACCACTGCGTTGGCACCGGGGCGATTACACGATGGTGTCGGTCGATACCTTGGTATGACGCGCAGGCCTGGCGCACAAAATCGCGCTCGAATTCAGCAGCGGTTAACGGGCAGAATGCGGCGGGGAAACGGCTCATTTGAATGACAGATCGGATCAAGGATTGCGGATGCGTGGGGAAACAGCGCTCGAACGCCTGAGCAGTACGCCATCGACCACTTCGCCGTGGTGGGTGATCGGGCTGTGCATGCTGTTCAACGTGATCGACGGACTCGACGTGATGGCCATGGCCTTCACCGCCAGCCGGGTTGCGGCCGAATGGGCGTTGAGCGGCGCGCAACTGGGCCTGTTGTTGAGCGCAAGCCTGGTCGGGATGGCGCTCGGTTCGCTGCTGGCCGCGCCCAGGGCCGACCGCTTCGGGCGCAGACCTTTATTGCTCGCCGGCCTGCTGCTCAGCGGCCTGAGCATGTTGCTGTCGTTCTGGAGCCCGGATCATCACGTGTTGATGCTTTTGCGACTGCTGACCGGTATCGGCACGGGGGCGGTGCTGGTGGGGGCGAACGTGCTGACGTTCGAACACGCCAGCCCGCAGCGACGCAATCTGGCGATCGCACTGCAATCCCTCGCCTTCGCCATGGGCGCCAGTCTGGGCGGTGTGCTGGCGCATGTACTCAATGATTTGATGGGCTGGCGGTATGTCTTTCTGGCCGGGGGTTGCATCACACTGGCGGCGGCATTGGTCGGTGTCTTCTGGCTGCGAGAATCGCCGTCATTTCTGGCACTTGAACAGCGCGCGCCTGCTCCTCCACTGTCGCCGGACATCGCTAACCGGCCGTTTTCGCCCGGTCAATGGCAACAGACTCTATCGCTGGCACTGGCACTCTTTCTGTTGATGTTCTGCTTTTACTTCGTGATGAGCTGGACGCCGGCCCTGTTGGTCGACAATGGCTTTACCGACCAACAAGGCGCCCGGATCGGGATGCTGTTGGCGCTGGGTGGCATGCTCGGCGCCCTGCTTCTGGGTCTGGCGGCCAATCGTTACGGCTGCCGACGTTTGTTGTCGGGCTTTCTGCTGCTCAATGCCGCCCTGCTGCCACTGATGCTGCCGGCCACGCGCGTCCCCGGTCTGGCGACACTCGTGGCGGTCACGCTGGGGCTGATGCTCAATGGTGCAGTCGCGGCTCTGTATGTCCTGGCCCCTCAAGCGTTCTGCACGTCGGTCCGCACGACCGGCGTCGGCGTGGTGCTGGCGACGGGGCGTCTGGGGGCGATCATTTCGCCGGTGGTCGCCGGGTTTCTGCTGGATGCCGGATGGACCGCACAACACCTGTTCACGTTTTTCGCCGGTAGCCAGGTGTTGGCGGCCCTGCTGATCTGGCGTGGCGTCAAGGGACGATGATCAGCTTGCCCGTCGTGTTGCGCGACTCGATATCGCGATGGGCCTGTTGCGCATCATCCAGTGAATAACGCTTGCCGATCACGGCTTTCAGTTTGCCGGCACTGACCCACGCGAACAGTTGCCGGGATTTTTCCAGCAGCACCTCGCGGTTGCGCACGTAGTGCATGACCGAGGGATACGTCAGCTTGATGCTGCGCGGCATGCTGAAGATATCGATCGGCGGGGTCGGGTTCATGAACGGTCCGTACAAGGCCAGGGTGCCGAAATAATCCAGCAGCTCCAGCGAGTCGGCAAACCCCTCCGCGCCCGTGCCGTCGTACACCACATTCACCCGCTGCCCGTCGGTCAGGCGCATGACCTGGGCGGCAATGTTTTGCGCTCGCCCGATCACCACATAGTCCGCCCCCGCCGCGAGCACCGCCTCGACCTTGTCGGCATGAGAAACCCGGCCTATGACCTTGCCGCCCAGCAGCTTGATCAACTGGGTCAGCATCAGCCCCACGCCCCCGGCCGCCGCATGCACCAAGGCTACGTCGCCCGGCTGGATCGCATGCACCTTGTCCACCAGATTGCTGGCGGTCAGGCCCTGCATCATCAAGCTGGCGGCGGTGGCGAAGTCGATATCGTCCGGCAGCGGCACCAACTGGCTGACCGGGGCGATCACCTGTTCGGCGTAGCTGCCCGGCACGTAATGCCAGGCCACGCGGTCACCGACAGCGAACTCCGTCACCTGCGGGCCACTGGCCAGGACGACGCCGGCGCCTTCTGCACCCAGCGTCAGCGGTAGCTCCCAGGCAGCGCCGAGCCCGCGTCGGGCACCGGTGTCCATGAAATTGATACCCGCCGCCATGACCTTGACCAGGACTTGTCCGGGCCCCGGTTCTGCCAGTTGAATGTCCTGCACCGTCAACACTTCGGGCCCGCCAAAGGCCTGGATAACCACTGCTTTCATAATGTTCTGCCCTGTCATCGGGACGACCGGTCCTGCTGCCTTTCGGGTGGCAGGAGCGCGGACGTCACGTTGCTTTCACTCAACGTCGAAGGACGTTGAAACCAGGGCCAAGGCTGCGCGGCGGATGTATCCCGGCGGTTTCGCCAACCCGGCGCTGTGCATGCTTGTATGGCTTGAGGGGCCGTAGATACAGTGGCTTACAAAAGCGCCACTGTGATGCCCATCGCAGTGTGCAATGTCGGCCGATATTCGCCACGGGTGACACCAAAGTATGATGGGCGAGTGCCATCCGAAGGCGCATCTTTGTTCAACGGTGACTGCACACAATGAGAATCGGTATGACGAACGAGCAGGAGCGCGTCATCGAGGACGGTCCAGGCCGCGCGGGTGACGCGGTCATGCCGGCGCCGGGGATCGACTCGATCATCGACAGCATCCCGGCCATGGTCGCTTTCATGACGCCGTCCGGTGAGCTGGAACAGGTCAACCGGCAAATCATGGAGTACATCGGCGCCCCGCTGCATGAACTGAAAAACTGGCAGGCCAGCGAGACCGTGCACCCGGACGACCTGCCCTCGGTCATCGCTGCCTGGATGCACTCGGTCAGTACCGGCACGCCCTATGAGAACGAGCACCGGATTCGCCGCGCCGACGGTGTCTATCGCTGGTTCCATGTGCGCGGCCTGCCGATCAGAGACAGCGAAGGCACCATCACCCGCTGGTGCGTGCTGCAGGTCGATATCGATGAGCGCCGCCGGGACAAGGCCTTGATCGCCAGTGCCCTGGCTGAAGTCAGCGCGTCGGAAGAACGTCTGCGCGGGATCATCGACGCCGTCCCCGGTTTTGTCTGGAGCGCTTCGCCGGAAGGCAACGTCGGCTTCGTCAATCAGCGCTGGTGCGACTACACCGGCATGTCCGTCGAACAAGCTTGCGGTGACGGCTGGACGGCGTCCATCCACCCCGACGACGCGCCGGGCCTGGCGGTTTATTGGCAAGGGATTCTGCAATCGGGCAGCGCTGGCGAGTACGAGGCCCGACTGAAGCGCTTCGATGGCGTTTACCGCTGGTTCCTGATCCGTGCCGTACCCCAGCGCGATGACACGGGGCGCGTCGTGCGCTGGTATGGCGAAAACACCGACATCGAAGACCGCAAACGGGCGGAAGTCTTTCTGGCCAAGGCCCAACGCCTGAGCGCCACCGGTACGTTTTCCTGGCGGGTGAGCACCGACGAGATCACCTGGTCGGACGAGGTCTACCGCATCCTCGAACTGGACCCAGACACGCCGCCCGGCTTCGAGGCGATCTATCGCCGCGTGCATCCGGACGACATCTCCAGCCATCGGGAAATGATCAAGCGCCAACGCCGCAAGGGGCGTGACTTCGAACACGAACATCGGCTGCTGATGCCCGACGGCACGGTGAAATACGTGCGGCTGGTGGCGCACTCGATCGCCCATGCGCCGGACGGCTTCGAATACATCGCCGCCCTGCAGGACATCACCCAGCGCCGGCTCGCCGAAGAGGTCTTGAGCAAGGCGCGCTCGGAACTGACGCACCTGGCCAGGGTCGCCAGCCTTGGCGCGGTCACGGCGTCGATTGCCCACGAGGTCAATCAGCCGCTGGCCGGCATCATCACCAACGCCAGCACCTGCCTGCGCATGCTCGGCGCCGACCCGCCGAATGTCGATGGCGCCAGGGAAACCGCGCGCCGCACCATTCGCGACGGCAACCGCGCGGCCGATGTGATCAATCGACTGCGGGCGTTGTTCTCGAAGAAAAGCATCACCCTTGAAGACGTCAATCTGAATGACGCGGCACGGGAAGTCATCGCCATGCTGCTGGGCGAGCTGCAACGCAACGGCGTGGTGCTGCATCCGCAATTTGCCGAGTCCCTGCCGCTGGTCAGAGGTGATCGGGTTCAGCTTCAACAGGTGATCCTTAACCTGATCATGAATGCCGCCGAGGCCATGAGTGCGATCCACGGCCGGCCCCGGCAATTGATCGTCAGCACCGGTCTGGGCTCGGACGAGAGCGTTTACCTGGCGGTGAAGGACAGCGGCAACGGCGTCGATCCGCAGGACATCGAGCGCATTTTCAATGCGTTCTACACCACCAAAAGTTCGGGCATGGGGGTCGGTCTGTCCATCAGTCGCTCGATCATCGAGCGCCACGATGGGAAGCTGTGGGCCAGCGCCAATGACGGCCCGGGTACGACGTTTACTTTTGCCATCCCGCATTCGACGGACTTGCCGCAAACCGATAACCGCGACCTCGCCGATCGCACCGTGGAGAATGATTGATGGGTACGCATTTGCTCGTATCGGTGGTCGATGACGACGAATCGGTTCGTGAATCACTGCCTGACCTGATCAAGGAGTTCGGCTTCGCCGTCCAGGCGTTTGCCTCGGCGCAGGCGTTTCTGGCATCGCCCTATCTGGACCTGACCCATTGCCTGATTCTCGACGTGGCCATGCCCGGCATGTCGGGACCTGATCTGCAACGGGAGCTGCTGCGCCGTGACTATCGCATTCCGGTGATTTTCATCACCGCGCACGGCGACGCCAGCGAACAGGCGAAGCTGCTGAACAGTGGCGCCGTGGAGTGCCTGTTCAAACCGTTCAGCGAAGCCCAATTGCTCAAGGCCCTGAGCGCCGCCCTGCCCCTCGACTGAGCGTGAAGCCGAACAGAACAAGGAATCGACATGTTGAACGCGAACAACGCAATCGCCCCTTCCCGTGGAGCATTACCGATGAGTGATGTCACGCCCGTCGTATTCGTTGTCGATGACGACATCTCCGTGCGCGAGTCGCTGGAGCTGATGATCCGCTTCGCCGGATGGCAGCCACGGCTGTTCGAGTCCGCGCAGGATTTTCTCGACGCGCCCCGGGCGCTGGTGCCCAGTTGTCTGGTGCTGGACATCAACCTGCCCGACCTGAACGGCCTGGATCTGCAGACCGCGCTGGCCGATGAGCGCCACAACATGCCGATCATCTTCATCACCGGCTACGGCGATATTCCGCGCACGGTGCGGGCCCTGAAGGCCGGTGCGGTGGAGTTTCTGACCAAGCCGTTCAATGACGAGGTGATCCTCAGCGCCATGGCCGATGCGCTGCAAAGCAGTCGCGTGGCGCTTGAGGGGGAAAAGAATCTGCGCGCACTGCTCGAGGCCTACAAGACCCTGACGCCGCGCGAGCAGGAGATCATGGCTTCGGTGGTCAGCGGGCGGCTGAACAAACTGATAGCCGCCGACCTCAACATCAGCGAAATCACCGTCAAGGCCCATCGCGGCAAGGTCATGCGCAAGATGAAGGCCCGCTCGCTGGCGGACCTGGTGAAAATGGCCGCCCTGATTACGCCGGAGTAGCAGGCAGGCTCTGCCAGAAGCTTTCCAGCCGACGCAGATCAAGACTGTCGAAGCCTTCCGACGCCCGCTCGCGGCAGGCACCGAGCAACGCCTGGGCCTGATCCGGTTGACCCTGTTCAAGCCAGAACCGCGCCAGATCCATCGATGACCGCAACTCCCACGCCCACGCGCCCTGCTCGCGACTCAGCGCAATGGAATCCTCAAGAACCGCCAGCATGGCCTGAACATCATCGGCCTGGATGACCTTGAGAATACCGGCCTTGATGCGCAACAACTCCGGCAGCGCAAAGGCATCACCGCTTCGGCGGCAGTGATCGATGGTGCCGTCGACCAGGGTCAGTGCCTTTGGGTGTTGGCCCACCAGCATCAGGCCTTCGGCCAGTGCGATTTCGAATGAGGTCGTCAGCAGTTCGTAACGCATGCCACGCAACCGCGCCAGACTTTCCTCCAGCATGGCAACTGCATCCCCCGGCGCCTCGGCGCGGATGGCGATCGCCGCGCGCAACCCGTGGCAAGCGGCAATGTAGGGGCCCAGTGCGTTGGTTTCGGCGACAGCACTGAACCGTTCGAGACTGGCAGTTGCCTTCGCCAGATCACCGGTCCAGATATAGATGCACAAGATCCAGACCATGGCGATGCAGTAAGTGACCGGATGCTGCAGCGCCGAGGCTTCGGCCTCGATCTGCTCGGCCAAGCGCCGGGCCTGATCGGGATAGCCCTGCAGCCAGAGTGACCGCGCCAGCGCCAGGCCCGTGCGATTGCGGTGATCGAAGCCGTAGTAAATCGTGTTGCTGGGATGCGACGGCAAACTGTTGCGCAGCGAACTTTCCAGTTCCTGGCGAGCCAGACGCTGATTGCCGAGCAGATGATGGGAGATGCCGGTCAGCGATGCGGCAATCGCGATGGCGGCGGGCTCGTTGAGGATGTTGCCGACCACCGCGGCCTGCTCCGCCCAGGCCAGCGACGACGGGAAATCACCGATGCGTTCGTAGAAAATCTGCAAGCGGCCCAGCAGCCGCAATTGTGAGCCGTAGTCGTTCAACGCGACTGCAATGTCCTGCGCCCGGAGCAAGGCTTTTTCCGCGGCTTCACTGTTGCCTCGGGTGAACATCAGCACCAGACCGAGCGCGGCTTGCAGTTCCATTTCGGTGGGCGTGCCGTAGTACCCCAGTTCCAGCAGCTCCACCGCCCGGGAGCACCAGGTGCGGCACTCGACCAGCAAGGAGAAATGCAGGAACAACGGCGCACTCGCGGCCGCCAGCGGCAACGCCAGTCCCGGATCGCCGTGGGGCCCGAAGCTCCATTCCAGCGCACCGCGAACGTTGCCCAACTGGCTGGCCAGACGCGCCGAATGACGGAAAATTTCGTCGGGCGCAGTCCCCAGATGGCCGAGCAAATCCATGTAAAACGCCGCATGCCGGAACGCCAGCGCATTGACCTCGGCCTCTCCCCGCGCCGCCAGTTTTTCCCGTGCGTAGGCACGCGTCATCTCCAGCAAGCGATACGAATCCGTCGAGTCGCTGTGATCGACCGTGACCAGCCCTTTGCACACCAGATCATCGAGGATCGCAGCCGCCGTGGCGCTTTCGTGTTGTGATTCGGCCACCACCTGAGCGGCAGCTTCCTGGGAAAACGGCCCGACGAAGACCGAAAACCGCTCCAGCGCCAGACGCTCCTGCGGCGACAGCAGGTCATAACTCCAGTCGAGCATGGCGCGCAGAGTCTGATGGCGGGGAACGGCGGTCCTGCGCCCCGACCAGCCCAGGGAGAAGCGCTCGCCGAGCAGCGCGTGGGTGGCCTTCAATCCGTGGCTCGCGACCCGCATCGCCGCCAGTTCGATCGGCAGTGCCATGCCCTCCAGCCGCTGGCAAATGTCCGCAATCATTTGCCCTCCGCCCGCTTCCAGCAACAGCGCGGCGTTGCTGGACGATGCACGTTCGACAAACAGCTTGATGGCCGGAAATGCCAGCAATTCCTCAACGCAGAGGTGTTGCGGCTCACGGGGAAACTCCAGCGGATTGAGCCAGTGCACGTATTCGCCACGCACCCGCAGCGGCTCGCGACTGGTGGCCAGAACCCCGACCTCCGGCGCGGTGTCGCTGATCTGTTCCAGCAGGGTCGACACCGCGTCGATCAGGTGTTCGCAGTTGTCGATCACCAGCATCAGCCGCTGCTCGCGCAAATGCGCGAGCAGGACAAACAGCGGGTCTTCCGCCTGCACCGGTATGTCCAGCGATCGGGCCAGTGCCGACGGCACCAGCGCGCAGTCTTCCACTTGCGCCAAATCGACGAAGCTGACGCGCTCATAGCCCTGGGCGGCGATGCGGTGCGCCACTTCGATGGCCAGGCTGGTCTTGCCGACGCCGCCGGGGCCGACGATGGTGAACAGCCTCGGTTGCTGCATATGGTCGATGACCAGTTGCAGGTCGGTCTCGCGGCCGATCAGTTTGGCCCGGGGCGGCAGACTGCAGACGCCCTCGGCAGTTCGGGTCGCGATGGGCGCCGGTTGCACAGCGGCCTGTTTTCTTTCCAGCGGCGCGACGAAGGCATAACCCACGCCCACCTGGGTCGCGATGTAACGGGCCTGTTCCTCGCCATCCCCGAGAATCCGCCGCAGGCCGGTCATGTGAAAACGCAGGCTGCCTTCGGCCACCACGCTGTCGGGCCATACCTTGTCGATCAGGTCGTACTTGGACAGCACCCGCCCCGGTTGCTCGAGCAAGGCGATCAACAGATCCAGCGCCCGCCCGCCGATCTCGACCGCCACCCCGTTGCGGGTCAGCAGCCGTTTACCTGGAACGACACAGAACGGACCGAAAATGAATTGGGTCGTGAGGGATTCGTGCAATGCGTCCGGGAAAGACTCCACGAGGATCGATCTCTCTAAAAAACGTAGGGGGCGGCGCCGGTTACAAACAGCCGGCGCAGGCCCTTTGCATCATAGGAGTTTTGCACGGTCGTTCAAGCACGGCACCGGCAGAGTGAGAACCTCACCCCTTTATTTCCCCTTTGCGAATGGCAATCTTGATGGCCTGGGCGGTGGTTGCCACGCCCAGATGCCGACGGGCCGAACGCAGGTGATTTTCCACTGTACGGCCGGACAAGCCGAGCGTGGCGGCAATGTCGGCCTGCCGCCGACCGGCGGCGACCCACGCCAGCACTTCGCGCTCACGGTTCGACAGTTTGCCGGACGCCTCGTCCAGCGGCGCCTCAAGCAATCGCCGGGCGGAGTAAAACGCCACCGAGGCGAGCATGCCCAGTGCCAGACGAACCCGCGCCGAGGCATCGATCTGTTCGCCGCCCAGGCTCATGGCGCCTTCAAGCCCCTGCGGGCCGAAGACCGGAATCTGCAAGCCATGCACGCCCGGGCCACTGGGCACTCGAACCAGCCGATAAAGTTCGCCGCTCTCCTCCTGCACCTTGCTCCAGAAGAAGGATTCGCGGGCGTCCAACAGGTGGCGAGTCACGGGGCAGCGCTGAACGTAGGTCTCGGCGTCGACGCCAGTACCCTCACCAAACCAGTCGCCTTCCACCCAGTAAATGCGCTCGACCACGTCCTCCGACGCCGAGGTGGCGGAGAACAGGACGAACCGATCGTAACCATAGGCCCCGGCGAAACCGCGAACGGCCTTCTGGATCGCCACTAGCGTGGGCGCCGCCTCGATGTCGAGGGCGGCGCGCAAGAGTGCCTCGGCAGGTCCGGAGCTCACCCCGACGTCACCTCTTTGAGGAGCGCGGCCGCCGCCAGTTTGCCCAGTGCGTTGCCCGCCAGCGGACTGTCACCGGTCAGCAGTTTGCGATCCTGGAGAGTGGCCCCGGAAATGTCCTGGTTAGTGATTTCCACACCGAGTGCCTGCAACTGCTCGCCGAACTTCCAGGTCAGGTGGCCGGGCATGTAACCGATGTCGGGGGTTGTCGCGTCCAGGGCATCGGGAAAGGCGCAGATCCGGTAACCGTTGAAGATGCACGACTCTTTTGTTTCACCGAGGCCGGCCGCCAGCAGCGCCGCCGGGCCGTGGCACAGAGTGATGACGAATTTGTCCTTGGCGACGGCCCATTGCAGGATCTTTTTCACGTCCTCGCTTTCCGGCAGGCCGATCAGCGCACCGTGGCCGCCGGGAATGAACACACCGATGTAGTCCGAGTCCTCGCCCAGCGCTTCTTCGATCACGTGGGACAGCTTGAGTGGACGCTTGAACTGATCGCGGTATTGCTCGTAGAAGCCCTTCACTTCGGCGTCTTCGGAGGGCATGGCCCAGAATTCGAACTTGACCGGATTGCCCGACAGCGTCGCGACGTCGAAGCCGAAACCGGCCTTGTCCAGGTGATACATCGGCAGCAGGGTTTCAACCGGGTGATTGCCCGTGGAAAACATGGTGCCGTTGTCGGTCAACAGATAGCGCTCGTCCGCACCGATCATCAGAACCTTCCAGCGCCCGCCCTCGTAACGGTTGGGGTACTCGGCATCACTGAGATCGGATTTGGGCGAAGTGAACTGGCTGAGGGAGTACGGCGAGGGGAAAAACGCGTTGTCCTCGGCCGGATCGGGGGTTGGGCGCTTGTCGTCAGTCTGCGTGGTAGCCATGGTGCTCTCCATCGAGTGGGTCAACGTCGGAGTTCATGCTAGTAAGGCGTCAGCGTTACAACAATGAGGGTTTTCCCTCAAAAGATCATGCACTGAACCTGCAGCCCCTCAATGTGATCGATAAGTGGCAGAATCCCGCAACTGATGAATTCGGAGACCCCCAATGCTTCGCCTGTTTGAACAACGGCTCGACCCCTTCCCGCCCGACGAAGCGCCGCCACCGCCGGTCGGTCTGGCGCGGTTCCTGTGGGCCTGCACCCGCGGCGCTCGCGGTTATATCCTCGCGCTGGCGCTGCTCAGTGCCGGTGTGTCGATCTACGAAGCCTGGTTGTTTTCCTTTCTGGGTCAGGTCGTGGATCTGCTCTCGACCTGGCAGGCCGGCGGTGATGCAAATGGCCAGGAGAGCCGCGTGCTGTGGGGCATCGGCCTCGTGCTGCTGACCAGTGTCGGGCTGGTGGCGCTGCGCACCATGGTTCAGCATCAGGTCTTGGCGATCAATTTGCCGTTGCGTCTGCGCTGGGATTTTCATCGGCTGATGCTGCGGCAGAGCCTTTCATTCTTTTCCGACGAGTTTTCCGGCCGGGTCACGACCAAGGTGATGCAGACCGCACTGGCCGTGCGCGAAGTGCTGTTCACCGTCATCGAGATCGCACCGGGCATTGGCGTCTATTTCATTGCGATCATCGCCCTGGCCGGCGGTTTCGCCCTGAAACTCATGCTGCCGTTCATTGCCTGGGTCGCGCTGTTCGGGCTGGCGATGCTGTATTTCGTGCCCCGTCTGGGCCAGGTCGGCCAGGAACAGGCCCACGCGCGGTCATCAATGACGGGGCGGGTGTCGGACGCCTACACCAACATCACCACCGTGAAACTATTCTCCCACTCCAAACGTGAAGCGCACTTTGCGCGGGCGGCAATGGAGGACTTCAAGCAGACCGGTTTCCGCCAGATGCGTCTGGTCAGCCAGTTCGAGATCGTCAATCAGGCGCTGGTGGTCGGGCTGATCATGGGCGCCGGCGGCTACGCCTTGTGGCTGTGGCATCAGGGCGAAGTCGGCACCGGGGCCGTGGCGGCGATCACGGCCATGGCGCTGCGCATCAACGGCATGTCGCACTGGATCATGTGGCAGATGACGTCGCTGTTCGAAAACATCGGCACGGTGCAGGACGGCATGGGCACCCTGACCCGTGGCCCCAAGGTGCAGGATGCGCCGGACGCCGGGGTGCTGGTACCTTCCGGCGGTGCCGTGGAATTCGACAACGTGAGCTTCAACTACAACGGCGAACGCCAGGTGCTCGACGGCTTGAGCCTGAGCATCCGACCGGGGGAAAAAATCGGTCTGGTGGGCCGCTCCGGCGCCGGCAAATCCACACTGATCAACCTGCTGCTGCGCTTCTATGACGTGGATCGCGGCGAGATTCGCATCGACGGCCAGAACATCGCGCAAGTAACGCAGGACAGTCTGCGCAGCGCGATCGGCATGGTCACTCAGGACACCTCCCTGCTGCACCGCTCCATTCGCGACAACATTGCCTACGGCCGACCGGACGCCACCGACGAACAGATCCAGCGCGCGGCGGCCAATGCCCAGGCCGACGGCTTCATCAACCAGCTCAGCGACCGTCAGGGCCACACCGGCTATGACACGCTGGTGGGCGAGCGCGGCATCAAGCTTTCCGGTGGCCAGCGCCAACGCATCGCCATCGCCCGGGTAATGCTCAAGAACGCGCCGATCCTTCTACTGGACGAAGCGACAAGCGCCCTGGATTCCGAAGTCGAAGTCGCCATTCAGGAAAGCCTCGATGAAATGATGCAGGGCAAGACTGTCATCGCCATCGCCCATCGACTGTCGACGATTGCGGCGATGGATCGACTGATCGTCATGGATGAGGGGCGCATCATCGAGCAAGGCACCCACACCGAACTGCTGGCCAAGAACGGCACCTATGCGCGGCTTTGGCAGCATCAGAGTGGCGGGTTTCTGGGTGAGGATCAGGGCGTGGCCGAGGCGATGGATCAGGCGTAAACGGTGCTGCCCCGGTACTGCCGGGGCAGAAGACGAAGGCTCAGGCGCTCGGGTGGGTGTGGTAGATCTTGCTGACGATCGTCCACTTGCCGTCTACCTTCAGCAGGTTGAAGAAGTCGGTGAAACGGAACCCCGACACGTTGTCGGTATCGACCCGGGCACTCGCGGCCGTGCCGACGATGTCGATGCGAACGATGGCGGCTTCGGCTTCGGGGGATGGACGAAACGCGCTGTCGATGACGTCATACAGATTCTGGATCGCGCCGCCGACGAGCTTGCCGTCGTCAACCCCGAACATGGTCGCCTGCGCATTGAACGCGGGCTTCATCAAGGCGCTGTCAGCCTTTGCTCCACCTTCGTTGTACTGGCTGAGCACTTCGACGATTGCGTTGTATTCCTGCACGTAAGTTGGATGACTCATGATGAACTCCTGTTTGCTGTGAATGTTTTTTTCAATCAATCCGCCCTGCGCCGATCCGGTTCAGGGCGCACAAATCAATGGTCAGCCGTTGGCCAGTCGGTGTAGCCCTTGGCGCCGCCGCCGTAGTAGCTCTCGCGTGGCGCGATGGTCAGTTCGGTGCCCCGACGCAGGCGCTCCACGAGGTCGGGGTTGGAAATGAACAGGCGCCCGAACGCCACCGCGTCAATCCGGCCCTGCGCCCGGCGCTTCAGTGCCATCTCTAGGTCGTAGTTGTTATTGCCTATGAAGGGGCCTTCGAACTGCGCGCTCAATGCATCCAGATCAACGCCATCAGGAACCGTACGCGAGGTCGCGGTGGCGCCTTCGACGAAGTGCAGATAGGCCAGATTGAGTCGGTTGAACTGCTGAATCAGATATCCGTAAGTCGCCATGACATTGCTGTCGGGAGGCGTGTTTCCGGCATCGGGCGTTACCGGCGAAAGACGAATGCCGACGCGGTCGCTGCCCCAGATCGAAATCACCGCTTCAGTGACTTCAAGGGTCAGTCGGGCGCGGTTCTCAATGGTGCCGCCGTACCGGTCAGTGCGCTGATTGGTCGAGTCACGCAGAAACTGGTCGAGCAGATAGCTGTTCGCCGAATGAACCTCCACGCCATCAAAACCGGCACGCCTGGCATTTTCAGCGGCGCGCTTGTATTGCTCAATGATGCCGGGAATCTCCGAAGTCTCCAGCGCCCGGGGCGTCGACACTTCGACAAAGCCGTTCTCGGTGTAGGTGCTGCCTTCTGCCTTGATCGCCGAGGGGGCAACGGGAGCAGCACCGTCGGGCTGTAACTCGACGCTGGAAAAACGCCCCACGTGCCACAACTGGCTGACAATCCTGCCACCTGCGGCATGGACGGCGTCCGTGACTTTTCTCCAGCCCGCCACCTGCGCGTCCGACCAGATCCCCGGCGTCATGGCGTAGCCGCGCCCCTGCGCCGAAATGTTTGTAGCTTCGGCAATGATCAAGCCGGCACTCGCGCGCTGTGCGTAGTAAGTAGCGTGCAGTTCGTTCGGAACACCGTCTTCAGCCATCCGGCTGCGAGTCACGGGCGCCATGACAATCCGGTTGGCCAATTGCAGGGCGCCCATTTGCATGGGAGAAAAAAGATCCGTGTTGCGACTGTTATCAATCATGTTGCATACCTTCAATATCAGACCGGTCGTCTAGTAACTTGATGAAAAAAATCGCCTGTACATCAGCAGGCGTTTACTCGTGCAGCGCCGTCAGTGCTCCTTGTGATCGTCAGGCCTTTTGTACGTCCGGGCGGGTACGCGAAGACTCAAGAGTCACCCTCTCCCACTTGGCGATCACCAGGGGCGCAATCGCATTGCCCAAAACATTCAGGGTGGTGGTGCCGCTGTCGATAATCCTGAAGATACCGGCGATCAGTGCCACGCCCTCCAGCGGGAGACCGGCAGACGCCAACGTGGCCGACAGGATGACGATGGCGAATCCAGGCACCCCGGCAGCGCCTTTGGAGGTCAGCACCATGGTCACCACCAGCAGAATTTCCTGAGAAAGCGACAGATCGATTCCATAAAGCTGGGCGATGAAAATTGTCGCCACGCCGAGGAAGATCGACGCGCCATCGAGGTTGAACGCGTACCCCACTGGCACCACAAAACTGACAATTCGCCGTGGCACGCCATAGTTCTCCAGCTTGCTCATCAACTGCGGCATGACCGCTGCGGAGGCAGCACTGGAGAAAGCAAGAATCAACTCGTCGCGGAAATACCTGATCAACTTGAAGATGTTCTCGCCGATCAGGTAACTGATTCCTCCGAGCACTACCAATGCGAAGACGATGAGCGCCAGATAAACCACTCCAATCAACTTGAGCAGGGGCAACAATGAGGCAAAACCGAAGGTCGCGACGGTCGCACCGATCATGCCGAACACCCCTATCGGGGCATAGGCCATGACGATCGAGACGATCCTGAACATCGCATCTGAAATGCCTTGGACCAGCGCAACCACAGGTGCACTTTTCTCCCTGGGCAATGCGTTGAGCGCGACACCGAACAACACCGCGAAGAACAGCACAGAAAGCAACTTCGCCTCGGACATCGCCACCAGAACGTTATCCGGAACGATGTTTTGCATAATCACGAGCGCGCCCTTCGAAGGCTCCATCGTGATGGCGGCAGCACCGTGTGCGATGCCCGAAATATCGGTGCCCGTACCGGGTTCGAAAAGGTTCGCGAAACACAGGCCGATCACGATGGCCAGACCGGTGATCGCAAAGAAATAGCCCAGCGACTTGATGCCCATCCGGCCGAACGACTTGTTATCCCCGCCTCCGGCGATACCCAGGATCATGCAACAGAACACGATAGGCACGACCACCATCTTCATCATCTTGATGAAGATATCGCCAAGCGGTTTCAGGATCTCCGTGCTGACCCACGACTGATACTGCGGATGGGTATTGAAGTACCAACCAACGAGCACGCCAAGCAACAGCCCGGCAACGATTTGCCACACCAGGGGAATACGTTTCATGTCTAGCCTTCTTGTTGGAATGAAAGGACTGCATCAATCGGCAGTTGCTAGAGTCATGAGCTTCCAGCTCACTTGAGATCAAATGGCACAACGCCGTTGTGCCATTGCGTTTCTTACTTGGCGAAGAGCTGACTCATATCCTTGAAGGCCTTGAATTCGAGGGCATTGCCGCAAGGGTCGAACAGGAACATGGTGGCTTGCTCGCCAACCTGTCCTTTGAATCGAATGTAAGGTTTGATCACAAATTCGGTACCGAAAGACTTGAGGCGCTCTGCCAGCGCTTCCCACTCTTCCCATCCCAGGATGATGCCGAAGTGAGGAACAGGAACGTCGTGCCCGTCGACCGGGTTGCTGTGAACGCTTTCCTGAGAAGCGGTTTTCGGGTGCTCGTGAATCACCAGTTGGTGCCCGTAAAAGTTGAAGTCGACCCACTGGTTGCTGGAACGCCCCTCTTCCAGGCCGAAGACTTCACCGTAAAAAGTGCGGGCTGCGGCCAGGTTGTAAACGGGGATGGCGAGGTGAAAGGGTGAAAGGCTCATCAGGACTCCGATACGTTTTTTGTGGTTGATGAGCACATCGTAGGGCGACACTGACAGCAAAAAAATCAATATATATTTCTCAGAAACACAACTAATATTTGTGAATGATAAAAGAACTCAAGACCCTCATTGCCGTCGCCCGGGAAGGCACTTTCGCGGCTGCCGGCAACCGGATCGGCCTCACCCAGGCAGCAGTGAGCGCCCAGATTCAACGTCTGGAAGCCGAGCTCGGCTTTGAAATATTCGACAGAAAAGGACGCTCGGCCCACCTCAACAGGATGGGCCAGCAAGTCCTGCTTCAGGCGCAGGAGCTGCTTCGTCTTTACGACAACCTGGGATCGACCACCGTCGGTCTTTCCACCAGCATTCTGGTCAACGTAGGCGCAATCGCCTCAGTCCAGCGATCGTTTCTCCCGGACGCACTCGCCAGGTTCCACCAGCAGTGCCCGGAATGCCGAACGCGTGTCGTGCCCGGTCTTTCCATGGAGCTGGTGAACCTGGTGGATACTGGCGAAATCGACATGGCGGCGATCATTCGGCCGCCCTTCTCGCTTCAAAGCGATCTGCGCTGGACCACACTGGCGCTTGAACCCTACCGTCTGATCGTGCCCAAGGACGTACCGGGAGAAGACTGGATCGAACTGCTCTCAAGCCTGCCGTTCATTCGCTATGACCGCTCTTCATTCGGCGGCAGGCAGGTCGATCGTTTCCTGCGACAGATGCATTTCACTTTGCGTGAAGTCTCTGAGCTGGATGAGCTGGAGGCCATCATCAGGCTGGTGGAGAATGGCGTAGGGGTCGCGCTCGTGCCGCAGACGGCCACCCATCAGCAATGGCCGTCAGGGGTGCGGGCGCTCGATCTGGGCCAGCATACTTTCCATCGTGATATCGGACTGGTGCACAGGCCTCGGCGAAGTTTCACCGAACCTGTACGGACTTTGGCTGAACTTATTCTCGAGCAATTCAAGGTGGCGGCTGAGTGAGGGTCGATGGCTCACCCCTCAACAAGCCGCCCCGCAACCCACGCACGACTATACCCAAGCACCCTCCCCGCCAACCCCAGCGGAAAATGAATCACCCCATGTGCGGTTTCCGGCAACAGATGTACCTCCACTTCCGCTGCCCTACCCCAACGCTCAGCCAACTCAAGCGTGTCATCCCTGAGCGGATCCAGTTGCGCAGCGAACATCAACGCTGGCGGAAAACCGGTGAAGTCACCGTACAGCGGTGACAACGGCGCCTGCCGGCGTTCTTCATCGTTCAATCCCGGAGTGAGCATTTGCAGCGCTTCAACCATCCCCGGCCCGTCCAGCAGCAAGGTATCGGGCCCGGCGTTGCGTACGCTGGGGGTTCCGGTCAGGTCGTAGACGCCGTAATACAGCAGCGCCCCGCTCACCCGTTCGAGCAGGTCCGGCCACTGTTTGAGTTGCAGCAGGGTCGCGGCGGCGAGGTGGCCGCCTGCCGACTCGCCCACGACGATGACGGGCAGGTTCGCAAACTCCCGGCAGTCATCGCTCAGCAGCCAGCGGGCCGCCGTGAGGCAGTCCTGCATGGTGCCCTCGATCGGAGTCGAGACCACAAGCCGATAGTCGACCGAGATCACTGCTACGTCGCAGGATTTCACCATGGCGATATTGAGGGGGTCGTTCATCTGCGCGTTGCCGATGACCCAGCCGCCGCCATGAAAATCCAGCACCACGCCTTTGGCCTTTGTCTTTGGCCGAATAATCCGCACCGGCACTGATGCGCCGTCGACACCCACCACTTTTCGTTCGGCCTCGAGCCCGTGCTTGAGCAACTTTCTTGCGCCGCCCAATTGGCTTAGTCGCAACAGCAACTGAATCGCCCGTGGCGTGATGCGATTGCGGATACGAAAGCGCGGCAGCCGGGCAAGCTTGCGGTTGAACGCGCGCAATTGCGCCAACTCGTTATCGTCTGCGGGCCAGTCCATTGATTTCTTCATTTCGTCCTCTTTATTCGGGCGTTGCGCAGAATGGAAAAATATCAGCGCATTGGGTCTGTGGCTGCCTTGATACCCGGAGCAACGCAAAAAGCTCATTGGCCGTTTGTCGCCCCGTTGATAGGAATAGGCAATGATCAAAGACAAACCGACATAGGTGAGTGTTCCTTCGATGGATACCATGAGCTGAAACCGCATTCACGGGAGCCCGTCATGACCACCACCAAAACCCTCTTCATCACCGGCGTCAGCAGCGGCTTCGGCCACGCGCTGGCCAAGGAAGCGCTGGCTGCCGGCCACCGCGTCATCGGTACCGTCCGCAACGAAGCCGACCTGCAAGCCTTTCAGGCGCTGTCCATCGACAACGCGTACGGCGTGCTGTTGGACGTCACAGACTTCGACCGCATCGAAGGCGTCGTGGCAACCGTCGAAGCGACCCACGGTCCGGTCGATGTGCTGGTCAACAACGCCGGCTACGGCCACGAAGGCATTTTCGAGGAGTCGCCGCTGGAGGACATGCGCCGCCAGTTCGACGTGAATGTGTTCGGCGCGGTCGCCGTGACCAAGGCGTTTGTGCCGTTCTTTCGCCAGCGGCGGGCCGGCCATATTCTCAATATCACGTCGATGGGCGGCACAATCACCATGCCGGGTATCGCGTACTACTGCGGCAGCAAGTTTGCGCTCGAAGGCATCTCCGATACCCTGAGCAAGGAACTGGCGCCGTTCAATATCTTCGTGACCGCCGTCGCACCGGGTTCATTTCGAACCGACTGGGCCGGTCGTTCGATGCAGCGCACACCGCGCAGCATCGCCGACTATGACGCCAGTTTCGATCCGGTGCGCAAGGCCCGCGAAGACAAAAGCGGCAAGCAGCTCGGCGATCCGCGCAAAGCGGCGCAGGCAATGTTGCAGATCATCGCCAGCCCTGCTCCGCCAGCGCATTTGTTGCTGGGCAGCGATGCATTGAACCTGGTGCGCGACAAGCTGAAACGCGCCGCCAGCGAGATCGATCAATGGGAAGCGCTGACCCGTTCCACCGATCATTGAACGGCCCACAGAGAGAACCCGATGAAACAGGTCGACCCGAGCACTTCGCGCATGGTGCAGCTCATGGAGACGCTGGCTCCGGTCGAGGGCTATAACCTCAGTGCGTTGGAGGGCGTGCGCTTCCTGCGCTCGAACCGACCACTGACCCGCTCGCCGGTGCTGTACGACCCCGGCATCGTGATTCTCTGTCAGGGACAGAAACGCGGGTATCTGGGCGATGACGTTTACGTCTATGACGCCCAGCATTACCTGGTGGTATCGGTTCCGATCCCCTTCACCATGGAGACCGACGCCTCTGAAGACGAGCCAATGCTCGCGATCTACATGCAGCTCGATTTCCAGGTGGCCAGCGAGTTGATGCAGCAAGTGGATGAGGTTCACGGCCCGAGTGATGCGCCACCCAAGGGCATGTTCGCCTCGCCGATGGACGACCGCCTGCGCGCATCGACACTGCGCTTTCTCGAAGCCATGAGTATTGCGGGTGAAGCGCAGATATTGGGGCCGTCGCTGTTGCGGGAAATCTACTACCGCATCCTGACCGGCGAACAAGGCGGCTCGATGCGCGCCGCACTCAATCGGCAAGGGCACTTCGGCAAGGTGACGCGGGCGATCCGCAAGATCCACAGCAGCTATCAGGAGCGTCTTGACGTCGAGCAACTGGCCCGCGAAGCGAGCATGAGCGTGCCCAGTTTTCACCTGCATTTTCGCAGCGTGACGGACGCCTCGCCCATGCAATACCTGAAATCGACGCGCCTGCATCAGGCGCGACTTTTGATGTTGCGCCATGCCATGACTGCCTCAGCGGCGGCATTCAGCGTCGGCTATGAAAGCGCTTCGCAGTTCAGTCGCGAGTTCAAACGGTTCTTCGGCCGAACGCCGCAAGCGGAGATTGAGTGGATGAAGGCAACGTACGCGTTGCCTGCGCCGACGTCGTCCTCGGATTATGTTTCGTCGCATTAGCCGATCAGGCCTCCACAGGTGACTGCGGGGTGTCGGGGTCCAGTTGCCGACGGCGGAACTGTCCAGGTGGCTGGCCGTGGATCTGGCGAAAACGTCGGGAGAAATAAGCTTCATCCGCAAAACCACACAGCCTCGCCACCTCGCCCACTGGCCGGGTTCCATTGAGCAGGTAATTGCGCGCCGCGTGCATTCTGCGCTCCAGCACCAGCTCGGTGAAGGTCTTGCCGATTTCCTTGCGCAGCCAGTGCGTGAGATAGGTCGGTGACAGATAGGTCGCCGCCGCGACCTTGATCAGATTGAGATCGGGGTCGGCAATGTTCTTGCGCAAATATTCGAACATCCGGCTCAGTGCATCCCGCCGACTGGCCTGTGCTGCGTTTTCTTCCGCCAGGCGCTTGAGCGGTTCGGCATACAGGACGCACACCTTGCCCACCAGTTGCAGCAGCAATCCCTTGAGCACTTCGCGCGTACCGAACTGACGATTCTCGTCCAGCCTGCGCATCTGTTCGATCAGGCCACAGACCTCGTTGAAATCCTCATTCCCCAGAATGAAATCCAGATGTTCCTGAAAGCGGAACGGCGACAGTTCGGGCGCCAGGAGAATCGATACCTCCTCCAGATCCATCGGGTCGCACTGCAAATGCGGCAACAGAAAGGTCTGGGAAAAGTTGATCACCATGAAATTGCTGTCCGCCGGATGCGGGATCACGTGCACACGGTGCGGCAGGATGAATGCCAGTGCGTTACGCGGAAACGGACGAACCGCGTTGCCAATGTGCTGCACCGTGTCGCCGCCGAGGTTGATCTGGATCTGGAAGTATTCGTGTCGGTGCGGGCCAGTCTCGGCGCGGCGACCTTTTTTGTCACGAATGTAGAAATCCATCATCTCGCTGCGTTGCTGCATGACGTAGGTGGGCACACGGCATTGTGACGTCATTTGTTGAGCATCCTCGACAGGTACTTGGGCAGGTTTTCCTGGCGTTGCCGAGTAATCGGCGTGGTTCATCTTGAAGGTTCGTCGCCGCCCCTTCAAGCAGTCATACGATGACACCAGACTCAGTGTTTTTTCTACACCGCCACTGCCAATGATCACTGTCCAAAAAACGCGACCGCAAAGTCATTGTTTTTTCCGTTTAAAAACAGTCGGATAGAAAACAAACCAGAGAGCATCCGGAAAATTCACTGTGTGGATTTTTTTGGACAGGTTTATCCGACGCGCCCTTCTCCGGAAAAAATGGTCTAACACCCTGATTGATTTCGAGAGGTTGTACGACCACTGTATTTCTCACGCCCAACCTCTTTCAAAAACAACAGAAGGTGCGCACGTCATGAATCCGCTATTGCTCCCCGCCGCCCCTCCCCAGCCTTTACCGACGATGCCAGCCGGAAGACGTCCCAGAACGTCTGACCCTGGCCGTTTGTGCCATTCGTTTCAACTTTCGATTGCCTTGCCTGCGGACAGCGGGCAACGGCGTCGGCTGTCCGCAAACAACTCGACACTTCTAACAATAACGAGGTCCACTCATGTCGAATTCGCACACCTCTCAAACCACCGCGCCCCCCTTGATTGCCGCCGACAGGGACGCCGTGTCATCCCGGCGACTGCCGACGCGGCGACGCTGGTTCATGCTCTCGCTGCTGCTGATTGCGACGATCATCAATTACATCGACCGGGTGAACATCTCGATCGCCGCCCCGTTCATGGCCAAGGACCTGGGCCTGGACAAGATTGAAATGGGGCTGATCTTCTCTGCCTTTGCCTGGACCTACGCACTCGCTCTGGTGCCGGCCGGATTTATCGCCGACCGCTTCGGCTCACGCTTCACCTATGGGGTTTCACTGATCAGTTGGTCGACCGTCACGGTGTTTCAAGGCTTCGCCACGGGATTCGCTTCGCTGTTCGGCTTGCGTCTGGCCGTCGGGGCGATGGAAGCGCCGGCATTTCCGGCCAACAGCCGTGCGGTGACCGTGTGGTTCCCGGCGCGGGAACGGGGCCTGGCCAGCAGTATTTACGTCTGCGGGCAGTACCTGGGAACGGCACTGTTTACCGGCGCCCTGCTGTGGCTGGCCACAACCTTTGACTGGCGCCATGTCTTCTACAGCACCGGCGCGCTCGGTATCGTTTTCGGGGTGCTGTGGCTGTATCTGTATCGCGATCCGCTGAACTGCAAGAAAGTCAGCAAGGAAGAGTTGAAATACATCGAGGCCGGCGGCGGCCTGGTCAAGAGCAGCCAGGAACGCACCCGTTTCAACTGGCGGCAGATCGCCGAGCTGTTCAGCTATCGCCAGGTCTGGGCCATTTGCATCGGCAAGTTCGCCAGCACCTCGGCGCTGTACTTCTTCCTCACCTGGTTCCCGACCTATCTGATTGAAGAACGCCATCTGACCACGATCAAGGCCGGGATCTTTGCCGTGATGCCTTTCGTGGGCGCAACGGTCGGCATCCTGCTCGCCGGCATCGTGTCCGACCTGTTGATCCGTCGTGGCTATTCAATGTCCTTCGCTCGGAAACTGCCGCTGGTAGTCGGGTCGATGCTGGGCATGTCGATCGTGCTGGTGAACTTCACCGACTCGAACGTCATCTGCATCGCCGTGCTGACCATTGCCTTTTTCGCTCAGGGAATCGCGTCGTCTTCGTGGGCGGCGGTGTCGGAGGTGGCGCCCAAGGAACTGATCGGACTAACCGGCGGGATCACCAGCCTGGCCGCCAACATCGGCGGGATCGTCACCCCGATCGTGATTGGCGCCATCGTCCACGCCACCGGCTCGTTCGCCTGGGCGTTCTGGTTCATCGGTGCCGTGGCGCTGATCGGCACTCTCTCCTACTCATTGCTGCTCGGTCGCCTGTACCGCATCGAGTTGAAAACGCGCTGAAGCCAGAACAACTGTTTTCTCCAATTGGAGGCGGCTTTCGTCCAACTTCGCCAGCGATTGCCGCCGTACGCTGCACTCTCACACAGGACTTTCAGCAGGATGAACATGACCGAATACGTCTTTACCCCGGATCTGCCAGTGACCTTGCCGATTGTCGGCAGCGAGCAACGCTTTCCCGTCGGACGCGTGTTCTGCGTCGGCCGCAACTACCCATGGCCGGACACCCTGGGCCAGCCGCGCCAGCCACCGGTGTTCTTCATGAAACCGGCAAGCAGCGTGGTGGACGCTGCCGGCGAAGTGATCTTCCCGTCACTGACCGAAGAGTTTGCCCATGAAATCGAGCTGGTCGTGGCCATCGGCGAAGGCGGCGCGCAGATCCCAGAGAGCCAGGCGCTGGCCTATGTCTGGGGCTACGCCGCCGGCCTGGATCTGACTCGTCGTGACGTACAGCGCCTGGCCAAGCGCGACGGTTTGCCATGGGAAGGTGCCAAGGTGTTTGACGGCGCCGCACCGATGACCGCCATTATGCCGGTCACTCGGACCGGTCGGCTCGAAGGGGAATTATGGTTGAGCGTGAACGGTGAAGAACGCCAGCGCGATCGTCTCGACAGCCAGATCTGGTCGGTGAGTGAAGTCATCAGCCGTATCTCGCAATCCGTAACACTCAAGGCCGGCGACCTGATCATGACCGGCAGCCCCGCCGGCGTCGATGTCTTGCAACCCGGCGACGTCATCAGCGCCGGGATCGACGGCATTGGCCAACTCGAAATGCGCGTCGGCCCACGGCCTTGAGTCTGTCCTTAAGTGATTGGAAAAAAGGAGAACAACAAGATGTCTGACACTCAATCCTTGAAAGTTGCCCTGGTGACCGGCGCCGGCAGCGGGATCGGCCGTTCGGTTGCACTGGGCCTGCTGGCCGACGGATACACCCTGGTGCTGGCCGGGCGCCGGCCCGAACCCTTGCAGGCGTTGGTCGATCTGGCGGCCGGCGAAGGCCGCGAAGCCCTGGCGGTGCCTACCGATGTACGCGACCCCGCCAGTGTCGATCAGCTGTTTGCAACCATTGCCGAAGTCTACGGACGCCTGGACGTGGTCTTCAACAACGCCGGGGTCAATGCCCCCGCCGTGCCGCTGGATGAGCTGACGTTCGAGCAGTGGCGAAACGTGATCGACACCAACCTCAATGGCGTTTTCCTCTGTGCCCGTGGCGCGTTCGGGCTCATGCGCCGGCAAGAGCCACAGGGTGGCCGCATTATCAACAACGGTTCGATTTCGGCGCACACCCCGCGTCCTTTCAGCAGCGCGTACACCGCCAGCAAACACGCGGTGCTGGGGCTGACCAAGTCACTGGCGCTGGATGGTCGGGAATTCAATATCGCCTGCAGCCAGATCGACATCGGCAATGCCTTGACCGAAATGTCGGTGCGCATGACCAAAGGCGTGCGCCAGGCCAACGGCAGCATCGCCGTGGAGCCGATGGTCGACGTCAAACATGTCGCCGACGCCGTGCGCTACATCGCCGGTCTGCCCCTGTCGGCCAACGTCCTGAACATGACCGTCATGGCCACCGCCATGCCGTTTGCCGGCCGCGGTTGAGCCGGCTTTTTTATTGCGTAAGTGAGGTTTACATGAAGCCAGAAGTCTTGCAGTTGAGCCCGATCCTGATTCCGGAAATCAATGCCCGTCTCGGCGAACTGTTCACGATCAGGCGTTATTTCGAGCAGGCCGACAAAGCGGCATATTTGCAGGAACACGGCGCCAACATTCGCGGCGTGATCACCGGTGGTCACACGGGCATCAGCCAGGCGCTGATGGCGCAACTGCCCAAACTGGAAGTGGTGGCGGTCAACGGTGTCGGCACCGATGCGGTCGACCTGGCCTACGCCCGGGATCGCGGGATCCGCGTGACCGCGACCATCGGGGCTCTGACCGAAGACGTGGCCGACCTGGCCATCGGCTTGCTGATCGCTGTGTGCCGTGGGCTGTGTACCAGTGACCGTTACGTGCGCTCGGGCCAATGGCCGCAGAGCCCGACGCCACTGGCCCCGCTGCCTTTGGCGCGGCAGGTGTCCGGCATGCGGATCGGCATCGTGGGCATGGGCCGGGTCGGCCGAGCGGTCGCCACCCGGGCGGCCGCGTTTGGCTGTCCGATCAGCTACACCGATCTGCAACCGATGAGCGATGTCAGCCACACCTTCATCGCCGACCTCAAGCAACTGGCCCGCGACAGTGATGCGCTGATTCTCGCGGCGGCCGCCGACAAGGCCGAGGCCATCATCGATGCCTCCGTGCTGCAGGCTCTGGGCAAGGGCGGCTACCTGATCAACGTCGCCCGAGGAAAACTGGTCAACGAAACCGATCTGGTGGCGGCCCTGACGGCTGGCGAGATCGCAGGTGCGGCGCTGGATGTTTTCGTCGATGAGCCCAACGTGCCTGAAGCCTTGTTTGCCCAGGAACAGGTGGTGCTGCAACCACACCGCGCCAGCGCGACCCTGCAGACCCGCACCCGCATGGGCGAGATGGTCGTGGCGAGCCTGGTGGACAGTTTTGCCGGAAGAACTCCGCCAGGGTGCGTGACCGGCTGAGCCTCACAGTTATCGGGGGCCGCTGCCCCCGATGATGGATTTCAGACCCGATCGGACTACAACGTGTAGGAAATGCCGACCTGCACCGTTCTCGGTGCCCCCGGATAGGCGTAGACGTTACCGAATGCGCCCTCGTCGTAGTCACGGTCAAACAGGTTCTTCAGGTCGAGGTTGAGGCGCACCTTGTCATTGACCTTGTAGTAGCTGAGCAGGTCGACAACGGTGTAGCTCCCCATCGAGAACGCGGTGTTCGCCGTTTGCCCCGCGCGCTCATCGACATATTTGAGGCCTGTTCCCAGACCCAGACCACTGAGGGCACCGTCCTGGAACTCATAGACATTGAGCAGGCTGAAGCTGTTTTTCGGGATGTTCATCAGTCGCGTGCCGGAGCGGATCACGTTGTCCTTGGTCACCTCGGCATCGACGTAGGCGTACCCCCCGATGACACGCCACTCGGGGGTCAGGTTGCCGGCGACATTGAGGTCAAACCCTCGGCTGCGCACTTCCCCGGCAGCCACGCTGAAAGTCGAGTCCACCGGGTCAGTGGTCAGGACATTGCGCTTTTCAATCTGATAGATCGCCGCGTCAACGCTCAACTGATGATCCAGCGCTTCCCATTTGACGCCCATCTCCCAGGACTTGCCTTTCTCCGGTTCGAAGCCGCCGCCCTGTCGGCTTGCGCCGGTATTGGGCTTGAAGGAACGCGCGGTGTCCGCGTAGACCGCGAGGGTGTCGGTCAGGTCGTAGGTCACACCGACGCGGGGCGTGACGGCATTGTCGCTGGCCTGCCAGTTTTTGCCGCCGGGCACGTAGGTTTCATAGTCGTGCTCAAAGCGCTCGAAACGTGCGCCGGCCAGGACTTTCAGCCGATCGGTCAGGGCCACCTGGTCCTGTACGAACGCGGCGTAGGTCTTGAGGTTTTCCTTGTCGTGGGTCGGGGTGCGCGTCAGTGCCGGACGGGGCTGCCCATACACCGGATTGAAGATATTGATCGGATAGGCACTGACCGCGCCGCTGGAGCGCTGGATGATCGACTGGTAGTCGTAGTCCTCGTATTCGATACCGGTGAGCAATGTGTGCTGCAGGCCGCCGGTGGAGAAGTGACCGGTCAGGTTGAGCTGAGTGTCCTTGTCGGTCCACTCCAGCTTGCGGTAGTTGAAATTTCGTCCCAGGGTCCGGCCGTCGGCGGCAATGCCGTTGGCTTCAATGGCATTGCCCTGCAAGGTACCGTCGAGCCACTGGAAGCCACCGCCGAGCGTCCAGTCCTCATTGAGCACATGCTCGAAGCGCAATTGCGCCATGTTGTTGTCGTTGTGCAATTTGCCAGCGTCCGGTTCACCGAAGAAGGTGTCACGGGAGGCAGTGCCGATCTGCCGGGGATAACGCGTCGCGCCCCGGTCCAGCGGATGATTGTTACGCATGAAGTCACCCTCGAAGATCACTCGGGTGTCATCGCTGGCTTGCCAGGTCAGCACCGGGGTCACGCCGTAGCGTTCGGTTTCGACGTGATCGCGGAAGGTATCGCCGCCCTCGCCCACCACGTTCAGGCGATAGGCCAGACGCCCCTCTTCATCAAGCGGGCCGGAAGCATCCAGGGTACCGCGGCGCATGCCTTGGTCATTCAACTGGCTGCCGAGTGTGACCGTGCGCTCGGGCAACGGTTGTTTGGAAACGACATTGAAAGTCCCGCCCGGATCACCACGGCCGTAGAGCATGGTCGCCGGCCCGCGCAGGACCTCAAGACGCTCGATGGTGTTGGCATCCGGCATGTTCGGATAACCGCGGTTGATCGGGAAACCATTGCGGTAAAACTCGCCGGTGGTAAATCCGCGCACGGTGAACGTGGTCAGTCCCTGGCCGCCGAAATTGTTGGCTCGCCCTACGCCGCCCGCGTAATCCAGTGCGTCCTGCAGCCGGGTAGCATCGATGTCTTCGACCGCGTCTTTGGTGACGACACTGATCGACTGCGGGGTTTCATGGATCGAGGTGTCGGTCCGCGTGGCACTGGCCGAACGGGTCGCGCGATATCCGTGTACCGGGCCGTCCGCTCTTTCGTAATCCGCGGTACCGACCACATCGGTTGCCTCCAGCTCCAGAGCTGACGCTGTTGAACCGGAGGGCTCGGCCCACGCAAAGGGAGACAACGTTTGCAACACACAGATGGACAGCAGAGTTCGACGCATGGAGGGAGAACCTTACAGATAGGCCAGAACGAAGGGGATAACTGCCAGCAAAACGCGGCGGATGGTATACCACCCGCCGCGCAATTGATAGGCATTCCCATTCGTTTGTGCGACTGACTCTCGACCGCTTGCGTCTACTGCTTTCTCACACGCTCAGAAGGCGCTTCGTGGTCGCCATAGACGTACTCAACGATTGCCCCGTGCGTTGCAGTTTGTTCAGCAGACTGGCCCCCAGCCACAGCTGATACAGGGTTTCAGCCAGTTGCCGAGCATCGCCCTCAGGCAAGCTTTTTTCGACCTGGCCCTGTTCGATGCACTCGGTGATGCGCGCCACCACTCGCTCGGCGCCATCACGCAAGGTCAGGCGCATGGTTTCGGAAAGGTCAGCCACCTCGGCACTGAGTTTCACCACCAAGCATTCGTCGCCATGGCCTTCCAGGGTGCAGCGATCCTGCCAGCCCTGCCAGTAATCCATCAGCCGTTCGTGGGCGCTCAGGCCGGGCAGCGTCAGGCGTCGCTCCATGTCCGCCAGATAGTCGACGAAGTAATCCTCGAGTAAGGCCTGGCCGTACAGTTCCTTGGATTTGAAGTAGTGATAGAACGAACCCTTGGGCACGCCGGCGGTCTGCAGGATCTCGTTCAGGCCGACACTGGTGAAGCCTTTCTCGGCCATCATCCGGTGGCCGGTGTCGAGCAAATGTTGGCGGGTGTCGTCGTAGGTCGGTTTCATGGGGCACGAATTACCAGGCAATAGACCAGTCGTTTATCTCAAAGGAACGCGAGTTTGCCACACCTGTCCATGAAAAACCTTCGAAGAAAAAATTACTAGACGACTGGTCTAATTGGAAACTATGCTGCGCCCCTACAAACTTTTCCCGGTGTCGATCCTGTGCGAATCCCTTGCTCATGAACGCTGCCAGACCAACCCAGGGTGCTCTATGAAAATCTTGATGGTTTTGACTTCCCACGATCAACTCGGCAACACCGGCAAGAAAACCGGCTTCTGGCTCGAAGAGTTCGCCGCCCCCTACTACGCCTTCAAGGACGCCGGCGCCGACGTCACCCTGGTTTCGCCCGCCGGCGGTCAGCCACCGCTGGATCCGAAGAGCGACGAGCCCGATGCTCAGACGGCTGAAACCGACCGTTTCCGCCAGGACCCCACCGCGCAGCAGGCACTGGCGAACACCGGCCGCCTGGCCGACGTCCGCGCCGAAGATTTCGATGCGGTGTTTTATCCAGGTGGCCATGGCCCACTCTGGGACCTGGCCGAAGACAAGCATTCGATTGCCCTGATCGAAGCCTTCGCGCGCAGCAACAAGCCCCATGGCTTCGTCTGCCATGCGCCGGGGGTGCTGCGTCATGTCGTCGACGCAGACGGTAAACCGCTGATCCAGCAGCGTGAAGTGACCGGTTTCACCAATTCCGAAGAAGCAGCCGTCGGTTTGACGGACGTAGTGCCGTTCCTGATCGAAGACGAGTTCCAGCGTCTTGGCGGTCGCTATTCCAAAGTTGCGGATTGGCAGGTTCATGTGGTGACTGATGGAAAACTGGTCACCGGCCAGAATCCTGCCAGCTCGGCAGCTGTCGCCGAACAACTGTTGAAACTGCTCAGCTGAGGCGTCACTCCGCACCTTCAACTTGATCCGAACACCGTGTGCGTGTTGCACGGTGTTCTTTTTTTCGCCCACCAAATAGTCGACTGGTCTAATAAACCCTTGGACAGGATGCATCCATGAACAACAGCCGTTTTTTCACCCCGGTCACCCTCGGCCACCACACTCTGAAAAACCGTATTGTGCTGCCGCCCCTGACTCGTCAGCGCAGCACTCAACCGGGCAATGTCGCCAATGAATTGATGGCCGAGTATTACCAGCAGCGAGCCGGTGCGGGCTTGCTGGTGACTGAAGGCACCCAGATCGAACCCCGTGGCCAGGGATACGCCTGGACTCCAGGCATTCATACTCCCGAACAAATCGCCGGGTGGCGCAAGGTCACCGAGGCTGTCCACGCCAGTGACGGCGTGATTTTCGCGCAGCTATGGCATGTCGGTCGCGTCTCCCATACTGCCCTGCAACCCAATGGTGACGCCCCGGTGTCGGCCTCCGCCATCGCCACCGACCGGGTCAGTGTGTTCATCGAAACCGCGCCCGGTGTGGGCGCTCTGGTTCCGCCGTCCGCGCCTCGAGCGCTGACCACCGATGAAGTCCAGGAACTGGTTCAGCTGTACATCCGGGCAGCGCGCAATGCCATGGATGCCGGTTTCGACGGTATCGAGTTGCACTGCGCCAATGGCTACTTGGTGAACCAGTTCATCTCCGCCCACAGCAACCTGCGCACCGATCAATACGGCGGTTCGCTGCATAACCGTCTGCGCTTTCTGCGCGAAGTGGTGGGTGGCGTCGCCGAATGCATCGGCAAGGAAAAGGTCGGCGTGCGCTTCGCGCCGCTGTTCACCACCACCGATGAAGCGCGGACTTATCTGGGTATGGTCGAGGAAGACCCTCACACCACCTATATCGAAGCGATCAAGGTGCTGCAAGACGTCGGCATCGCCTACCTGTCCATCGCCGAAGCCGACTGGGACGACGCGCCAGTGATGCCGGAAACCTTCCGTCGAGCAGTACGCGACACCTTCAGCGGCGCGATCATTTACGCGGGTCGCTACAACGCCGAAAGCGGTGCGCGGTTGCTTGAATCCGGACTGGCGGACCTCGTGGCTTTCGGTCGCCCGTTCATGGCCAACCCGGACCTGCCCGCGCGTATCGCCAATGACTGGCCGCTGAATTCGCTGAACCCGGCCACGGTGTATGGCGGCCATGCCGAAGGCTATGTGGATTACCCGGTGTACGGAGAGTAGCTCTCGCTGGCGACACTTTTGGCGAGCTGATTGCGGCCCGCCCCTTTGGCTTGATACAGCGCCTGATCTGCCGCAGCGATCAGGCCTTGTATCGTGTCCAGTTGCGATCCGGTGGCGGCCGCGATGCCGATACTCACACTCACTCGGCCGAATGGACTGGTCCGGTGAGCGATAGGCTCTTGCGCCAAGCGTTTCAGGATCATTTGTGCCACGACCGCTGCGCCGTCACTGTCGGTATCGGGCATGATCACCGCCATTTCTTCCCCCCCGTAACGCGCCACCAGGTCCGATGGTCTGCGCACGCAAGTCTCAAGCACCTTGGCCACCTGCTGCAGACAGGCATCGCCGGCAATGTGCCCTTCGGCGTCGTTGAACAGTTTGAAATAGTCGAGATCAATCATCAGCAACGCCAACGAAGTTGCGTCACGCTTCGCCCGGCGCGCTTCCATCGCCAGGGTCTGATCGAAACATCGCCGATTGGCCAGGCCTGTCAGCGCATCCTTCATTGCCAACAGCTCAAGTTGCCGGTTCGTGCCGAGCAGCTGTTGTTGAGTATCGCGCAACTCACCTTCCACCTGCGTCCGGCGACGAATATCCAGAATCAAAAACCAGCCGATAACACCGGTGAGGCCCAGCAATGTGGTAACCACACCGATCGACAACAGCGCTTCAAATCGCCACGCCGCCAGGGCTTCGCGTTTACCGAGCGCAACCGTAGTGATCAGCGGCAGCGTTTCACTCTTGCGAAAGGCATAGAGCCGTTCCACACCGTCGAGACTGGACGTGAAGGATGCAGTGCCAACCGATTTGTCCACCAGGTACTTCGCATAGATCGGCGAATTGGAGAAGTTGCGCCCCATGTCCTGTTCACGGAAAGGGTAACGGACCAGCAGTGTGCCATCGGTGTAGGACAAGCCAATGGCGCCCTCCTGCCCTATATCGAGCTGGCCGAACAGACGCAGAAAGTTTTCCACCCCCAGGGTGACCGACACCACACCGGCAAACTCTCCGCGATCGTCATTGAAACGCCGGCTGATGGTAATCACCCACTCCTGATTCGAACGACTGCGGATGGGCGGGCCGATGAAGGGTTCGCGAGATGGATCGTCACGGTGATGAATGAAGTAAGCACGGTCACTGCTGTTGGCACCGACAGGAATCGGCCGGTTGGATGACATCAACCAGTGGCCTTTGTTGTCGTAGATAGTGATGCCACTGAGCTGCGGCATCAGCGGTCGCTGCCGGTTGATCAAAGTCTTGAGCCGTTCGATTTGCGCTGGGCCACTGCCTTCGGTTTCCAGACGTTCGACGAGTCCGAGCAGAAGCAGCGAGCTCTGCCGGACAATGCCCTCGGAATACGTCGCAAGTGCCTGCGTCAGGTTCAACCCGTGGACATTGACTTCATCCAGTGCTCGATCCCGAGAGCCCAGTATCTTCCAGATGGTCAGCGATGCCAGGGAACAGCCGATTACCAACAGCAAGAGCATTACAAGGTGAGTATCACGCTTCACTTCAGTACCTATGGAAAGTCCGGTTTCCGTCACCGCTATTATTTGATCGGGGCATTACATCGACCGCGCGTCCTTGTCAGCACGTCAGCCGCGGTGCTGTCGCTCTGGTTTTGCGCAAGAATCCGAAATGCCCCGGACGACGGCAGGCAACGCGAGGGTGTCTTGCCGTCCCTCGTCTCGACTAGACGATTTTCAAAGCCTTGAGAATCACCAGCGTACTCTCGGCAAACGCTTGAGCCTGCGCGGTCAATTCGGCAAGGTTTTCTTCCGCGGTGGTCAGGGCCTTGCCGTCCTTGAGGAGACCTTCGCCCTGGCCGCCGATGATGCCCCATGCCAGTTGTGCCCATTCAGCCGGGTATTTTTTGCCTTGCTTGATCGATATCAGGAACAACTGCTGGAAGCGGCTGACCGTCACCCCACCTCCGGTCACCGGACTCGCCAGGGTCTGAATCTTGTGGCCATACAACGAACGCTTGCACAGCTGCAGGTTGAGGGTATTGCAGCGGGCCTGCACCAGTTTTTCGGCTGCTTCGCTCTGACACGGCGCCACGGCCCCCATGCCGATCAATACGTTGAGAGCTTGTTCCACATCGCCATAGGCCAGCGAGGGCAAAAGATCCAGCAAATGCCGCAAGGTCTTCGGCACATAGGCGTCATCCGCCAGTGCTGCGAGTACCGGGCCATAAATCTCTGCCTGCAGCGTCGCTGCGCCTGCCGGACCGGTGACGTTGGCCGGCACGCTGTCGGCTGCCTGCAACAGGACGAAGCGCGTGCTGAGCATACGCTCGCGGTGCTCGGTAGCAGATAGTCTGTTGGCGCCGCGCACATAAAGGTCCCGGCGGAAACTCTGGTTCACAAAATAGTCGCGCGCCTGCTCACGCATGACCGGGTGCTCAATGCCTTCCAGAAAGTCCATGCCTTCGGCGGTCAGGTTGAGCGGATCGACGGAGTCCAGCGGCACGGCTGTCGTGGCGTAGTCGAGTTTGGCGGGCGCCAGGGCATCCACCACGTCGGTGAAATACATGCAGTTCCAATCGCGGTTGAAGTACTCATGGGCGACGTACTGGCGATCCTGGCCCTTGATGCTCTGCAGCTTGGCGTCCAACCCTGGCGCCGAGTTGGCATATTTAGGATTTGCAGCCAGCAGCGCTTCGGAAAACTGCAGCGCAGCGTCGATACGTTGATCAGGACGTGCAGAGGCCTGGCTGGCGAAACGGTCGTGCAGGCTGAACAGTTGGCGCAAGGGTGCCTGGGGCGACCAGCCCGGGAAGCAGTTGTAGCTGACGTACAGCAGGCCACCAGGCTTGAGATGACGACGGGCGAATTCGACGATCAACTTGTGGTTATCGCGGCTGACCCAAGTCCAGATGCCATGCAGGCTGATACTGTCGAACTGAGGCAAATCATGACGGGCCAGCAACTGCTCGAAGCTGTCGTCATACAGTCGCGCATCGCTGCCCCAGTCGCTGGCCAGAGCAATGGCATGGGACGCCTGACCTGGGTGAAAGTCGGTGCCGACATAAGAGCCCGGATTACCCGCCGCATGGATGTTGATCGAAACACCCTGACCAAAACCCAGCTCACAGTGGTAGCCGTCGCTACTCTCCAGCGTGGCGAAACCGCGCAACAGCAGACAATAACGCTGGAAAACCGGATTGATTTCCCGGCTATAACTGTAGGTATAGCCTTCGTCCGTGAAATATCCCTCGTTCCAGGCATTGCTCATGCGTGCATCCTTTTTCTTATATCGGAAGTGAAAGTCGCTCTTATACGGGGTAGCCATGGCGTATCACAAGAGGAAAGTGATCAGGCAAACGCCTCCTGGATAAACGCCTGCAGCATCGCTTCCTCAAGAATCTAAATCGAGAAATGGCCGAGCCTTTTCCTGCGGGCAAAACAAAACCCCAACTGCTTTCGCAATTGGGGTTTCGGAATTTAATCTTGACGATGACCTACTCTCACATGGGGAAACCCCACACTACCATCGGCGATGCATCGTTTCACTTCTGAGTTCGGGATGGGATCAGGTGGTTCCAACGCTCTATGGTCGTCAAGAAATTCGGGTACTGACTCGTGACCAAATGGCCTCGCTTCAGCAAATTGGGTATGTGACAGCTAGGTGTTTTGTGAGCATCGAACTTTCGGTTCATTGCGTCTTCACACACCGCAATCTGGTCTCTTTCGAGTCTACAGATTGCTTGGGTGTTATATGGTCAAGCCTCACGGGCAATTAGTATTGGTTAGCTCAACGCCTCACAGCGCTTACACACCCAACCTATCAACGTCGTAGTCTTCGACGGCCCTTCAGGGAACTCAAGGTTCCAGTGAGATCTCATCTTGAGGCAAGTTTCCCGCTTAGATGCTTTCAGCGGTTATCTTTCCCGAACATAGCTACCCGGCAATGCCACTGGCGTGACAACCGGAACACCAGAGGTTCGTCCACTCCGGTCCTCTCGTACTAGGAGCAGCCCCTCTCAAATCTCAAACGTCCACGGCAGATAGGGACCGAACTGTCTCACGACGTTCTAAACCCAGCTCGCGTACCACTTTAAATGGCGAACAGCCATACCCTTGGGACCGGCTTCAGCCCCAGGATGTGATGAGCCGACATCGAGGTGCCAAACACCGCCGTCGATATGAACTCTTGGGCGGTATCAGCCTGTTATCCCCGGAGTACCTTTTATCCGTTGAGCGATGGCCCTTCCATACAGAACCACCGGATCACTAAGACCTACTTTCGTACCTGCTCGACGTGTCTGTCTCGCAGTCAAGCGCGCTTTTGCCTTTATACTCTACGACCGATTTCCGACCGGTCTGAGCGCACCTTCGTACTCCTCCGTTACTCTTTAGGAGGAGACCGCCCCAGTCAAACTACCCACCATACACTGTCCTCGATCCGGATAACGGACCTGAGTTAGAACCTCAAAGTTGCCAGGGTGGTATTTCAAGGATGGCTCCACGCGAACTGGCGTCCACGCTTCAAAGCCTCCCACCTATCCTACACAAGCAAATTCAAAGTCCAGTGCAAAGCTATAGTAAAGGTTCACGGGGTCTTTCCGTCTAGCCGCGGATACACTGCATCTTCACAGCGATTTCAATTTCACTGAGTCTCGGGTGGAGACAGCGCCGCCATCGTTACGCCATTCGTGCAGGTCGGAACTTACCCGACAAGGAATTTCGCTACCTTAGGACCGTTATAGTTACGGCCGCCGTTTACCGGGGCTTCGATCAAGAGCTTCGCGTTAGCTAACCCCATCAATTAACCTTCCGGCACCGGGCAGGCGTCACACCCTATACGTCCACTTTCGTGTTTGCAGAGTGCTGTGTTTTTAATAAACAGTCGCAGCGGCCTGGTATCTTCGACCGGCGTGGGCTTACGCAGCAAGTGCTTCACCCTCACCGGCGCACCTTCTCCCGAAGTTACGGTGCCATTTTGCCTAGTTCCTTCACCCGAGTTCTCTCAAGCGCCTTGGTATTCTCTACCCAACCACCTGTGTCGGTTTGGGGTACGGTTCCTGGTTATCTGAAGCTTAGAAGCTTTTCTTGGAAGCATGGCATCAACCACTTCGTCGCCTAAAGGCAACTCGTCATCAGCTCTCGGCCTTGAAACCCCGGATTTACCTAAGATTTCAGCCTACCACCTTAAACTTGGACAACCAACGCCAAGCTGGCCTAGCCTTCTCCGTCCCTCCATCGCAATAACCAGAAGTACAGGAATATTAACCTGTTTTCCATCGACTACGCTTTTCAGCCTCGCCTTAGGGACCGACTAACCCTGCGTCGATTAACGTTGCGCAGGAAACCTTGGTCTTTCGGCGTGGGTGTTTTTCACACCCATTGTCGTTACTCATGTCAGCATTCGCACTTCTGATACCTCCAGCAAGCTTCTCAACTCACCTTCACAGGCTTACAGAACGCTCCTCTACCGCATCACTTGCGTGATACCCGTAGCTTCGGTGTATGGTTTGAGCCCCGTTACATCTTCCGCGCAGGCCGACTCGACTAGTGAGCTATTACGCTTTCTTTAAAGGGTGGCTGCTTCTAAGCCAACCTCCTAGCTGTCTAAGCCTTCCCACATCGTTTCCCACTTAACCATAACTTTGGGACCTTAGCTGACGGTCTGGGTTGTTTCCCTTTTCACGACGGACGTTAGCACCCGCCGTGTGTCTCCCATGCTCGGCACTTGTAGGTATTCGGAGTTTGCATCGGTTTGGTAAGTCGGGATGACCCCCTAGCCGAAACAGTGCTCTACCCCCTACAGTGATACATGAGGCGCTACCTAAATAGCTTTCGAGGAGAACCAGCTATCTCCGAGCTTGATTAGCCTTTCACTCCGATCCACAGGTCATCCGCTAACTTTTCAACGGTAGTCGGTTCGGTCCTCCAGTCAGTGTTACCTAACCTTCAACCTGCCCATGGATAGATCGCCCGGTTTCGGGTCTATTCCCAGCGACTAGACGCCCTATTAAGACTCGCTTTCGCTACGCCTCCCCTATTCGGTTAAGCTCGCCACTGAAAATAAGTCGCTGACCCATTATACAAAAGGTACGCAGTCACAGAACAAAGTCTGCTCCCACTGCTTGTACGCATACGGTTTCAGGATCTATTTCACTCCCCTCTCCGGGGTTCTTTTCGCCTTTCCCTCACGGTACTAGTTCACTATCGGTCAGTCAGTAGTATTTAGCCTTGGAGGATGGTCCCCCCATATTCAGACAAAGTTTCTCGTGCTCCGTCCTACTCGATTTCATGACTAAGAGACTTTCGCGTACAGGGCTATCACCCACTATGGCCGCACTTTCCAGAGCGTTCCGCTAATCTCAAAGCCACTTAAGGGCTAGTCCCCGTTCGCTCGCCACTACTAAGGGAATCTCGGTTGATTTCTTTTCCTCAGGGTACTTAGATGTTTCAGTTCCCCTGGTTCGCCTCTTGCACCTATGTATTCAGTACAAGATAACCATCTTGTGATGGCTGGGTTCCCCCATTCAGACATCTCCGGATCAAAGTCTGTTTGCCGACTCCCCGAAGCTTTTCGCAGGCTACCACGTCTTTCATCGCCTCTGACTGCCAAGGCATCCACCGTATGCGCTTCTTCACTTGACCATATAACCCCAAGCAATCTGGTTATACTGTGAAGACGACATTCGCCGAAAATTCGAATTTCTCAACTAAGAGAACTCACAAATTTTACCTTAGCCTGATCACCACCAGTGAAAGTGGCCATCAGTCTATCTTTCTATCACATACCCAAATTTTTAAAGAACGATCTAATCAAAAGACTAGAAATCAATATTCAACTCGAATATTCATTTCTAAACTCTCAAACTTTCGAAGCAGTTTATGGTGGAGCCAAGCGGGATCGAACCGCTGACCTCCTGCGTGCAAGGCAGGCGCTCTCCCAGCTGAGCTATGGCCCCATAACAAAATTGGTGGGTCTGGGCAGATTCGAACTGCCGACCTCACCCTTATCAGGGGTGCGCTCTAACCAACTGAGCTACAGACCCAATTTCGAGCTTGTAACTGCTAGCTGTGAGCTATCAGCTTGGAGCTTAAAGCTGCTTCTATCGTCTTCTTCAATGAATCAAGCAATTCGTGTGGGAACTTATGGAGCAACTGATGTCGTCGATTAAGGAGGTGATCCAGCCGCAGGTTCCCCTACGGCTACCTTGTTACGACTTCACCCCAGTCATGAATCACACCGTGGTAACCGTCCTCCCGAAGGTTAGACTAGCTACTTCTGGTGCAACCCACTCCCATGGTGTGACGGGCGGTGTGTACAAGGCCCGGGAACGTATTCACCGCGACATTCTGATTCGCGATTACTAGCGATTCCGACTTCACGCAGTCGAGTTGCAGACTGCGATCCGGACTACGATCGGTTTTATGGGATTAGCTCCACCTCGCGGCTTGGCAACCCTTTGTACCGACCATTGTAGCACGTGTGTAGCCCAGGCCGTAAGGGCCATGATGACTTGACGTCATCCCCACCTTCCTCCGGTTTGTCACCGGCAGTCTCCTTAGAGTGCCCACCATAACGTGCTGGTAACTAAGGACAAGGGTTGCGCTCGTTACGGGACTTAACCCAACATCTCACGACACGAGCTGACGACAGCCATGCAGCACCTGTCTCAATGTTCCCGAAGGCACCAATCCATCTCTGGAAAGTTCATTGGATGTCAAGGCCTGGTAAGGTTCTTCGCGTTGCTTCGAATTAAACCACATGCTCCACCGCTTGTGCGGGCCCCCGTCAATTCATTTGAGTTTTAACCTTGCGGCCGTACTCCCCAGGCGGTCAACTTAATGCGTTAGCTGCGCCACTAAGAGCTCAAGGCTCCCAACGGCTAGTTGACATCGTTTACGGCGTGGACTACCAGGGTATCTAATCCTGTTTGCTCCCCACGCTTTCGCACCTCAGTGTCAGTATCAGTCCAGGTGGTCGCCTTCGCCACTGGTGTTCCTTCCTATATCTACGCATTTCACCGCTACACAGGAAATTCCACCACCCTCTACCATACTCTAGCTCGCCAGTTTTGGATGCAGTTCCCAGGTTGAGCCCGGGGATTTCACATCCAACTTAACGAACCACCTACGCGCGCTTTACGCCCAGTAATTCCGATTAACGCTTGCACCCTCTGTATTACCGCGGCTGCTGGCACAGAGTTAGCCGGTGCTTATTCTGTCGGTAACGTCAAAATTGCAGAGTATTAATCTACAACCCTTCCTCCCAACTTAAAGTGCTTTACAATCCGAAGACCTTCTTCACACACGCGGCATGGCTGGATCAGGCTTTCGCCCATTGTCCAATATTCCCCACTGCTGCCTCCCGTAGGAGTCTGGACCGTGTCTCAGTTCCAGTGTGACTGATCATCCTCTCAGACCAGTTACGGATCGTCGCCTTGGTGAGCCATTACCTCACCAACTAGCTAATCCGACCTAGGCTCATCTGATAGCGCAAGGCCCGAAGGTCCCCTGCTTTCTCCCGTAGGACGTATGCGGTATTAGCGTTCCTTTCGAAACGTTGTCCCCCACTACCAGGCAGATTCCTAGGCATTACTCACCCGTCCGCCGCTGAATTCAGGAGCAAGCTCCCTTCATCCGCTCGACTTGCATGTGTTAGGCCTGCCGCCAGCGTTCAATCTGAGCCATGATCAAACTCTTCAGTTCAAACATCTTTGGGTTTTTAAGAAACCCTAAACTTGGCTCAGCAATCGTTGGTTACATCTTTGATTTCTCGCGGAGTAACTTGTGATGCTGATAATCTTGTTGACTATCAGTCTGACTCCACAAGCACCCACACGAATTGCTTGATTCAGTTGTTAAAGAGCGGCTGGTTAAGATCTTTCGTCTCAACCGAGGCGCGCATTCTACAGCAGCCTCATTTGCTGTCAAGTGATTATTTTCATTTAAATTCAATCACTTGCGTTAGGAGCAACTCAGGTTGCTCGCTAGCGGGAGGCGAATAATACAGGATCAAAACAGATGGTCAACCCCCCGAGTAAAAATTCCTTTCCATACCCGACAGGCCAGGTCGTACCTGCGAAAACTACCAAGCTCCGTACCGACTATATAAAGAAGCAATCATCCAATCACCCCCGCATAGATCGTTCGATCAACATTCCCCCCGGACAGAATGACACCGACCGTTTTCCCCTCCCGCCTTTCATGCTCCTGCATCAAGGCCGCCAACGCGGACGCGCCCGCCCCTTCAGCAAGGTTATGGGTATCGGTGTAATACACGCGCATGGCCTCGGCTATTTCCTCTTCGTTCACCGAGACGATCCGCGCCGCCCCCTTCCTATAGATGTCGAACGCCTCGGCAATAGGCCTGCGCACAGCAAGGCCGTCGGCAAAGGTGTTGGCCGACGCGGTTTCACAGATCGTTTTCGCTTCGAAAGACAGTTTGGCGGCCATTGCTTCCGTCGACACCACCCCTACTACCTCGGTACTCAGGCCCAACACATCCCGGGCAGCAATCACACCGCAGATTCCCGAACCACAGCCGATGGGCACATAGACGGTGTCCAGCTCTGGCGCTGCACTGAACAGCTCAAGCGCATACGTCGCAACGCCCTTGACCAGTTCGGCATGAAATGGCGGCACCAGGTACAAGTCATGTTCCTGCGCCAGGCGAGCAGCCTCTTCGCGAGCTTCATCGAAGTCACGCCCGTACTCGACCACCTCACCGCCGAACCCGCGCATGGCGTTGTTCTTTTCCATTGAGTTGCCCTTTGGCACAACGATCAATGCCCTCAGCCCCACGGCACTGGCTGCCAGTGCAAGACTTTGGCCATGATTGCCACGCGTCGCAGAAACGATGCCTTTGACGCTCGGGTGCTCACGGCGCAGCCAGTTCATGAAGGTAATGCCACCGCGCACCTTGAAGGCACCGGTCGGTGTGTGATTTTCGTGTTTGACCCAAACCGTGCATCCCAACCGCTCGGCCAGCAAAGGCCAGCGATACTGGGCGGTAGCCGGCATCACCTGGTAAACCTGGCGGGCAGCGTGTTCGAGGTCATCGCGCGTGATTGTATGCATGAGCGTCTCCTTGGCTTTGCCCCAGTCTAGGCACGCAGGCGTCGCGTCGGCTTTCAAAAAACGAACCTGACTTTTATGCCATCCCTTCACTACTATGACGCTCATGAGTCATCGAAACCGTCAGAACACTCCAACCATTGCAGAACCGGTCCGTCGCATCGAGGCAGGTTCGTGGACGATCGAATTGCTGCCCGCCGCAGCCTACTCGGCACGCTACGTGGCGACCCAGTCAGCGATTGGCTTTGCCTTCGACAGCCAACGCGGCCTGCATGCCATCGGTACTGACCGGGTACGTCCCTTCGACGCGATGCCCAATGGCCTGGCGTTTGTCCCGGTCGGCTGTGATGTGTTGTCCGAGTCCCCCGCGGGCGGTGAATACCTGCGGGTCATCCGCACCAAAGGGGGTGCGTTGGCCGGAGATCGGCCATTCAACAACCGCATCGACCCGCAGGCCATTCTCCTCGCCCAGCGAATGCGCAGCGCGCTGTTGCAGCCCAAATGGGACGATGACTGGGAAACCTGGGCGCTTGCGCTGGCTGAGCGCGCCGCAGTTCAGGACGTGCCAGTGCACCGCGGCTCGATCACCGACAGCCGAATGCGACGGCTGGATGAGTTCATTGACGCAGGTCTCAATGGCCCGCTCGATGTACTGTCGATGGCACACCTGCTCGAATTGTCCGAAGGCTATTTCACTCGCGCCTTCAAACAAGCCACGGGCAAAAGCCCCCATAGCTATTTGATCGACCGGCGCCTGGCCAGGGCTCGGGCGATGATATGCGACGGGAAAACGGCCTTGTCGCAGGTCGCCCTGGCCTGTGGATTAAATTCCCAGGCGCACCTGGCAAGCGCCTTCAAACAACGACTTGGCGTGAGTCCGGCACAATTACGCAAAAGTACTTGCCACAGCGCCAGCACCGGTAAACAACATCCGTCGTGATCGCTGTCTTCTGATCCGAAAAATCACGCCCACAACCCTTCGGGTCGTGTTCTGCAATGCCGATTGCACGTCGTTCATGCAGGCTGCACGAACCCCCTCAGCCCTGCTATCGCACAACCCCTGATCCAGACGCCTTTGGCCGAGACGCGCGACTGGCATGGCAAATGCGTTGTTCTTCGGGAATCCACGGCGCCGAGAGACATCGGACTGTGTTCTAACCCTGAATAGCAGAGGCAACCAACATGAACGCGATCGACCTTCTGAAAGCCGACCACGAGAAAGTCAAAGGGATCCTGAGCCAACTCAGCGAATCGACGGACCGGGCCCTGAAAAAACGTGTCGAGCTGCTGGGCAAACTGGAAATGGAGATCTCGATCCACACCCGACTCGAAGAGGAAATCCTTTATCCGGCCTTCAAGGAAGCCGGCACCAAGGAACAGGACATCATGTACTTCGAAGCCAAGGAAGAGCACCGCACCGTGGATTCGCTGGTGCTGCCAGACCTCAAACTGACTGATCCGGGGACGCCCGAGTTCGCTGGTCGGGTCAAAGTGGTCAAGGAGCTTTTGGAGCATCACATCGAAGAGGAAGAAACCGAGATGTTTCCGCAGGCAAAAAAACTCCTCGGCAAAGCGAAGCTCGATGAACTGGGCGAACAAATGGAAGCGATGAAAGCCAGCTACAAAAAGGAAATGATGGCCGGCAACGTGGCGGCGTGATGTTCCCGAAACCCAGAAAGCCCGGCATCTGCCGGGCTTTTCTTTGGGTTGATATCACGCTCGATTCCCGCGAATTTTCATCCGCCCGCCGGTGGCATTCAAACGCCGTTGTGTGGTGTCCTGTCCGTCATGAGCCCGCTGTTCCCATACGGGCTCACAACATTCCAGCCATTAACCGATGAGGTCCGTTTCATGAGCAAGACGTCTTACGTGCCACCCAAGGTCTGGAAACACAGCGCGCCTTCCGGCGGCCAATTCGCCAATATCAATCGCCCGATTGCCGGGCCGACGCATGAAAAAACGCTGCCGATCGGCAAGCACCCGCTGCAGCTCTACTCGCTGGCCACGCCCAATGGCGTGAAGGTGACCATTCTGCTCGAAGAATTACTGGCGCTCGGCTGCACCGACGCTGAATACGATGCCTGGCTGATCCGCATCAACGAAGGAGACCAGTTCACCAGCGGTTTTGTCGAGATCAACCCCAACTCGAAAATTCCGGCTCTGTTGGACCGCAGTGTGGAGCCGGCCATCCGCGTGTTCGAATCCGGCTCGATCCTGTTGTATCTGGCGGAGAAATTCGGCGCCTTCCTGCCCTCCGATCCGGCGGGTCGCACCGAAACCCTGAACTGGCTGTTCTGGCAAATGGGTGCTGCGCCGTATCTGGGCGGTGGCTTCGGGCATTTCTATGCGTATGCGCCGGAAAAACTCGAATACCCGATCAATCGATTCACCATGGAAGCCAAGCGTCAGCTGGATGTACTCGATCGCCGCCTGAGCGAAAGCCCTTACCTTGCCGGCGACGACTACACCATCGCCGACATCGCGGTCTGGCCGTGGTACGGACAACTGGTGCGCAACAATGTGTACTCCGCCGCCGAGTTTCTGAACGCCCATGAATACACCCACGTGCAGCGCTGGGCGCAAGAGATTGCCGAACGACCTGCGGTGATTCGCGGCCAGCGCGTCAACCGGACGTGGGGCGATGAAGCGAGCCAGGTTCCAGAACGGCATCAAGCAAGCGATCTCGATTGAACTTCACCTGATACGACGCAACGTCCGGTGCGAAGTCTGTATCGGGCGTTGCGTTCGCTACACCAACAAGTCAGCCCACTGTCCCGGCGTCATCTTCGTCACCATCAGCAGCACGATCACGAACATCCCCAGAAAACCGGCAACCCCCATCCAGAACCATTTTCGGTACACGCAACGGTACTCGTCGGCAAGCCCGCCCCCCGTTTCCACTGCGCTCGACGCCATCATGTACAAACGCTTCTGAAGCACCAATACCGGTAACCAGAGCGACCCGACGCACAGGAAAATGATCAAGGAGGTCAGCACCCATTCCGTGGTCAAGGGCAGTCCGGCCAGCAGGGTCAACCCGTAACCCGTCGCGATCTGAATAAAGCCCGCCGGCGTGGTGATCCAGGTATCGAACCGCACCACCATTCTCGCCACGTGCATGATCACCAAAGGGTTGGCTGTCCGGCTCGCGGCGATCAGGTAGAGGTAGGAGCCCATGCCGAATCCGAACAGAAAAACCGCTGCGATGATGTGAATGTATTTGAGGCAGAGATAGAGCACGGTCAGTTCTGCCCGCCAGAAAAATGCATCGATAGGCTCAGATTCTGCGGATCGTTGATGGCCGCCATGTATTCGTCGACGGTTATCTCGCCCACGCAGGGACGTGCGCCAGCCTCGGGCTGGTTTTTCCGGGCGATTTTCGCTGCCAGGGCAACGGCTGCGCAGCTCGGGATCTCCGGCCCCTTGTCATTGCGGGCGGTGAGCTGGACCGTCATGGCCAGCGGATTGCCGTCGATGCCGAGCCCCTTCACGTCGATGTACATCGCGCTTTTGCCATCACCGAATCGCTCGAACCAGGTGCCCCAACGATGAAGCCGCGCCGCCCAGGGAACATGATCACGAAACGCACCAAACCTGCGGGCCAGTGCGAACAGGCCGTTCGCCACTCCACCCAGCTTGAGGCCCGGACCCGCCTTGAAACTCAGGGTTCGGGCGCCATAGCGGCTGGCAAAAATGTCCATGTCCGGCACGTCGACATTCGCCAGCACCCGAACGCCCAGGTGAGGCATCTTGCGCCACGTCAGGTCGAGCCAGCCTGCCACCTCATGAACCTGGCCATTCCTGAGCTGCCTGATCGGCTTGCCTGCGTAGGCCAGAACACCTTCAACCGTCGAAAGGCCCGGCATTTTCGCCGACGAGGAAATGCCATGTTCGATCGAATCGATACGAGAGAAGCGATACTGATGCTCATCGATAAGTGCCGATGAAAGTGTCGGCACCGAACTGCAACCGCTGAGAATTGCCACGCCAGCCTGTTTCGCGCGGGCATCGAGGGCTCCGATGCCGTTGACGAACGTTCGGCAGTCGGACAAGTCGCAATAATGCACACCCGCGTCTATGCAGCGCTCGGCGACCGCATAGGATTGCCCTTGAAACGGGCCCCCGGTGTGGATGACCAATTGGATGTTCATCGTTTTCAGAACCGCTTCAAACCCTTCCCCCATCGCATTGCCGCACCAACTCTCGCAGACGACGCCCGACAGGGTTTTCAGCTCGTCGACTTTGCGCATCAGTTTCTGAGGGTCGCGACCGGAGATCACCAGCGTGATGTCCGGCATCGCAATCAAATGCCGGCTGACAATGCTGCCGAAATTCCCGTAACCGCCGACCACTAAAACCCTGAGTGCCACGCAATGCTTCCTTGAAATAATTGAATGATTTCAGTCGTACCTCTGTGAGCAACGCACCTGCTGACGCATCGTCAGAATCGCAGCCGAAGCCGATGAACCGGTCTCACCACCCGGATGGCCCAACGGGACAGCGCAGGCTAAGCGGCTCGGGTCCAGGGCTGGCAATGGCAATCGCGGCAACCTGGGTAAAGGCCAGAATCGAGTGAGAGTCCATTCCATGCTCATTGGGGTGAAGTGGCGGCATATTACAGGAGCACGCGGGACAACGAACTACCGGACGCTACGCTTTACTTCTCGGTGTCAGCGGCCCAATGATGGAAACCGGCACCGACCTCGAATAACGACAACGGAGGGTCGCCCACCGATCATGAACATTCTCTACGACGAACAGGTCGACGGCGCCTTGCCCGACGTCGACAAAGCCGCGCTTCTGCAAGCCCTGCAGCACCAATGGCCAGACCTGGACGTGCTGCATCAGCGCGAGGAACTGAAACCGTACGAGTGCGATGGCCTCTCGGCCTACCGCACCACGCCGCTGCTGGTGGTACTGCCACGGCATATCGATGAAGTTCAGGGCGTGTTGCAGATCTGCCATGAACGGCGGGTGCCGGTGGTGGCCCGGGGCGCGGGGACCGGTTTGTCCGGCGGTGCATTGCCGCTGGAAAAAGGCGTGCTGCTGGTGATGGCGCGCTTCAACAACATCCTGCAGATCGACCCAAAGGCCCGCACTGCGCGGGTTCAACCCGGCGTGCGCAACCTGGCGATTTCCCAGGCCGCCGCGCCGTTCGGGCTGTATTACGCACCTGACCCTTCCTCGCAAATCGCCTGCTCGATCGGCGGCAACGTGGCGGAAAACGCCGGTGGTGTGCATTGCCTCAAGTACGGCTTGACCGTGCACAACCTGCTCAAGGTCGAGATCCTCACCGTCGATGGCGAACGCCTGACGCTGGGTTCGGACGCACTGGATTCCCCCGGTTTCGACCTGTTGGCGCTGTTCACCGGTTCCGAAGGCCTGCTCGGGGTCATCACCGAAGTCACGGTCAAACTCTTGCCCAAACCGCAGACGGCCAAAGTGCTGCTGGCGGCGTACGACTCCGTGGAAAAGGCTGGCCGCGCCGTGGCGGATATCATCGCGGCCGGCATCATTCCCGGTGGCCTGGAGATGATGGACAATCTGGCAATCCGCGCCGCCGAAGACTTCATCCACGCCGGTTATCCGGTGGATGCCGAGGCGATTCTGCTCTGCGAACTCGATGGCGTTGAGGCCGATGTTCACGATGACTGCGCGCGGGTCCGACAAGTGCTCGAGCACGCCGGCGCCACCGAACTGCGTCAGGCCCGGGACGAAGCCGAACGCGTGCGATTCTGGGCCGGACGCAAAAACGCCTTCCCCGCCGTGGGCCGGTTGTCGCCGGACTATTACTGCATGGATGGCACCATCCCGCGCCGCGAGTTGCCCGGCGTACTGCATGCGATTGCACAGCTTTCAGCCGAATACGGCCTGCGAGTCGCCAACGTATTCCATGCCGGCGACGGCAACATGCATCCACTGATTCTGTTCGACGCCAACCAGCCCGGGGAGCTGGAGCGTGCTGAAACGCTGGGCGGCAAGATCCTCGAACTGTGCGTCAAGGTCGGCGGCAGCATCACCGGTGAACACGGCGTGGGCCGGGAAAAAATCAACCAGATGTGCGCGCAGTTCAACAGCGATGAGCTGACCCTGTTCCACGCCGTCAAAGCCGCGTTCGATCCCGGCGGCCTGCTCAACCCCGGCAAAAACATTCCGACCCTGCACCGCTGCGCCGAATTCGGTGCCCTGCACGTGCATCACGGGCAGTTGCCCTTCCCCGAACTGGAGCGGTTCTGATGCGCGACGCGATGGATTTCGATGACAGCGCCGCGCTGCTCGAACAGGTCAATCGGGCACTGGAAAACGCTACCCCGCTGCGCATCCAGGGCGCCAACAGCAAGGCGTTTCTCGGGCGCATCGTCGGTGGCGAGATTCTCGACACTCGCGCCCATCGCGGCATCGTCAGCTACGACCCGACCGAACTGGTGATCACCGCACGCTGCGGCACTCCACTAGTGGAACTGCTGGCCGTGCTGGACGCTTCGCAACAGATGCTGGCGTGCGAACCACCGGCCTTCGCCGACGATGCCACGGTCGGCGGCATGGTCGCCAGTGGCCTGTCCGGGCCGCGTCGGCCCTGGTCGGGATCGGTGCGCGACTTTGTGCTCGGCACACGGATCATCACCGGTCATGGCAAACACCTGCGCTTCGGCGGCGAAGTCATGAAGAACGTCGCCGGTTATGATCTGTCGCGCCTGATGGCCGGCAGTTACGGCTCGCTCGGGGTGATCACCGAAGTCTCGCTCAAGGTGCTGCCCAAACCGCGAGCGTGCCTGAGCCTCAGTCTGGAAATGCCCAGCGAACAGGCGTTGCTGCGTCTGGCCGAATGGGGCCAGCAACCGTTGCCGATCAGCGCCGCGTGTCACGATGGCCGGCAACTGCATTTGCGTCTTGAGGGTGGCGAAGGTTCGGTGGCGGCCGCCCATGATCGCCTGGGTGGCGAGCTGATCGACAGTTCGTTCTGGGCCGATCTCAACGAACAACACCTGGGCTTCTTCGACGAAGACCAACCGCTCTGGCGCCTGTCCGTGCCGCTGAACACGCCGCCGCTGAACCTGCCCGGCCAGCAGTGGCTCGACTGGGGCGGCGCGCAACGCTGGCTCAAATCGACGGCCGAAGCTGCGGTCATTCGCAAAATGGTCGACCAAGTCGGCGGGCATGCGACGTGTTATAGCCACGGTCTGATCGACGAGCCGTTCCATCCTCTGGCGCCCGCCCTGCTGCACTATCACCGCCAACTCAAACGACAACTCGACCCCCGGGGCATTTTCAATCCCGGGCGTCTGTACGCGGAGCTTTGAGCCATGCAGACCACCCTCAGCCCGCAAGCCCGGCAACTGCCCCGCGCCGAAGAGGCCGAAAGCATCCTGCGCACGTGCGTTCATTGCGGATTCTGCAATGCGACCTGTCCGACTTATCAATTGCTCGGCGATGAACTGGACGGCCCGCGCGGACGCATTTACTTGATCAAGCAAGTGCTTGAGGGCAACGAAGTCACGGCGAAAACCCAGCAACATCTGGATCGCTGCCTGTCATGCCGCAACTGTGAAACCACCTGCCCTTCCGGCGTGGACTATCACAACCTGCTCGACATCGGCCGGGCGGTGGTGGACGCCGCCGTCCCGCGGCCGCTCGGGCAGCGTCTGTTGCGTGAAGGACTTCGACGCGTCGTGCCCGATCCACGGTTGTTCAAAGGGCTGATCAACGCCGGCCAGATGTTTCGGGCGCTATTGCCCCATACCCTGCAAGACAAACTGCCACGCAACGTGGCGCTGCCTGCCCCACGACCCGCCATCCGTCATGCGCGGCAAGTGCTGATGCTCGAGGGTTGCGTGCAGCCAGGTTTGTCACCCAACACCAATGCCGCAGCGGCGCGGGTGCTGGATCGTCTGGGCATCAGCGTGATTCCTGCTCGCGAGGCTGGCTGCTGCGGCGCGGTGGATTATCACCTTGACGCCCAGATCACCGGCCTTGAGCGCGCCCGCCACAACATTGATGCGTGGTGGCCGGCCATCGAACAGGGTGCCGAGGCGATCGTACAGACCGCCAGCGGTTGCGGTGCATTCATCAAGGATTACGGGCATTTGCTTCGCGCCGACCCGGCCTATGCCGAAAAGGCCAAAGCCGTCAGCGCGCTGGCAAAAGATCTGGTTGAGGTGCTGCGCGAAGAGCCGCTCGAATCCTTAGGCATCCACGCCAATCAACGTGTGGCTTTCCATTGCCCCTGCACCTTGCAGCACGCGCAGAAACTTGGCGGTGCGGTGGAGTCGGTGCTGGTCCGACTGGGCTTCGACCTGACTGCCGTCCCCGACGCCCATCTGTGCTGCGGCTCGGCAGGTACTTACTCGATCACCCAACCGGCGCTGGCCAGGTCACTGCGCGACAACAAACTCGCTGCGCTGGAGAGTGGTCATCCCGAGATCATCGCCACCGCCAACATCGGCTGCCAGATACACCTCGACGGCGCCGGCCGCACGCCCGTCAGGCACTGGATCGAGCTGGTGGACGCGCATTGCCGATGAAAGTCCGAGGTGCCTGCTAACCTTCAAGCGGTGGCGCAGACAAGACTGAACATTGCGTCGATCCACGTGTTCTAGATGCCGTAATCACGGATCAAGGATGAGCGAATGGACTATTCAACTCATGCGGCCCCGCTCCCCTCGCCTCAACGTACCGCCACCCGGCGTCTGGCGTTTGCCGTAGGCGCGCTGTTCATAGCCGGTGTCATCACGGCCGTCGGCGCCCTGTTAAGTATTGCGACGCAGCTTGATGACGACGATGTGAACGACAACCTGTTCTATTCGACCCGAGCGCTGGAAAACCGCATCCTCGCATCAAAAAACTACATCACCAGTTACGCCTACTGGACGACGGCCTATGAGCATCTGAGCGGTCAGGTCGACACAAACTGGGCCTACGTTGAACAGAACCTGGGCAAAACCCTGTTCACCAGCGATGGCTATGACGGCGTATTTGTACTGAACCGGGAACAGACCAAATATGCGGTGGTGCGCGGCCAGTTGGTCGAAGCAAATATCTCCAGTTTTCTCCAGGCGTCCGCCACTGCGCTGGTCGACCAGGTACAACTGCAAAGCGACCTCACCAGGCCGGTCAATACCTATTCGTTGTTTGAAGACTGGCCCGCGCTGGTGACGGCGGCGGCCATCATTCCCAATGACGAGCGCCCCACCGAAGAGCCCCGGAATACCTCTGTGCTGGTATTCGTCGACAAGCTGACGCCTGCCAAACTGCGAAAGATCGGCAGCGGCTTCGGCCTGAACAACCTGACTCTTGCCCTGGATGAAACCATCGAAGCAGGCCAGCCCAGAGTGCCGCTGGACAGTACCGGTTACAGCCTGGTCGCTGACCTTGAACGGCCGGGGCAACGGTTGTTGTGGTCATTGCTGCCCACGCTTGGCAGCATTTTGCTCATCCTCATGCTGTTGACCGGTTACTTTTTCCGGCATGCCTTGCGTTCGTCGAAGTACGTGGACAACAGCTTCGAAGCGATGCAGACCTCACACCGGGCAATGCAAGCGGCCAATCAGGCGCTCGAGGCCAGCGAAGAGCGTTTTCGCGCCGTGGCTGAAGCGGCCTCCGACTGGATCTGGGAAGTCGACCGGCATCTGTCTCTCACGTATCTCTCGGCGCGCTTCAGTACCGTGACCGGCTATTCACGTGAGCAGTGGCTGGGACAGGACATCATGCAGTTACTGTTTTGCGATACCACGCCGCTGCAGCTGTGGCTCAAGAAACTGAACGAAGAGGTCAACGCCAGTGACCTGCGCTGTACCTACCGCGATGAGACGGGGCAGCAACGCTATTGCCGGCTGTCCGCCCGGCCGATCGTCGAAAACCATTGCATCGTCGGTTATCGCGGCACCGCCAGCGACATCACCGATGAAGTCGCCGCCCATGCACAGATCCAGCACCTGTCCATGCACGACGCGCTGACGGGGTTGCCCAACCGCAACAAGCTGGCGCGCTACCTGGAAGAAGCCCTGCAACTCAAGGAGCATGGCGCGCCCCTGTCACTGCTGATGATCGATCTGGACAACTTCAAGCCGATCAATGACTCACTGGGCCATCCTGCCGGTGATGCGGTCCTGCAGGAAGTCGCCAGACGCCTGCGCGAATGCACACGGGATCACGACATTGTTGCGCGGCTCGGAGGCGACGAGTTCGTCGTCGTACTCAGTGGCATGGACTCGCATCAGGAAATCGACAGGTTCTGCACACGCCTGATCGGCAGTCTGCATGAGCCGGTGATGTTCGAGCATCATCCGTTGCACATCGGTGTCAGCATCGGCATCACCCTGAGCCGGCGCCACGGCTTCGAAGCCGCAGAGCTGATTCGCTGCGCCGACATCGCGCTCTACCAGGCCAAGTCGGAAGGCAAGAACACCTGGTGCTATTTCGAAGCGCACATGAGCGACCAGATCCAGACGCGCCGGCAACTGGAAGACGACTTGCGCAAGGCGCTGAAAGACAACGAGCTGGTGCTGCACTATCAGCCGCGTTACAAGGTGGACGGCAAGGAAATCGTTTCGGTTGAAGCCCTGGTGCGCTGGCAGCATCCGACGAAAGGGCTGCTCGGTCCCGATCTGTTCATTCCCTTGGCGGAGCAGACAGACCTGATCGTCCCCCTCGGTCGCTGGGTACTGCGCGAAGCCTGCCGGACCGCCCTGACATGGCCTGAAGAAATCCTCTTGTCGGTGAACCTCTCCCCTGCCCAGTTTGCACTGAGCGACGTCGTCCAGGACGTGCGCGAAGTGCTGGTCGAAACCCGTTTTCCAGCCAGCCGCCTGGAACTGGAGATCACCGAAAACGTCATGCTCAACGACACCGACGGTGCGCTGACGACCATGAACGCACTCAAAGAACTGGGCGTGCGGTTGAACATGGATGATTTCGGCACCGGCTACTCCTCGCTGGGCTACTTGCGTGCCTATCCGTTCGATGGCATCAAGATCGACAAGCGCTTCATCGCGTCCATCAGCACCGGCAGCAATGATCGTGCGGTGGTGCAAGCCATCATCGGGCTGGGCAAGGCCATGGGCCTGAACGTCACGGCCGAAGGCGTCGAGACCGAAGAGCAACTGGCCATTCTCGGCAAGGATCAATGCAACGAAGTGCAGGGTTATTTCATGAGCCGGCCCATCGACAAGACGGCGTTCGCGCGTCTCTTGCAGGCCACGGGGCGTCTTTGACTCGTCGGCCGGCACCTGGTTTGCGCTTCATCCGCTTGCCCCCGCCTCGTTGCGGGTAAACACGTTGCCCGCATCGCGCACCAACTGACGCCATTCGGCGTTGCTGATGAGCCCCTGTTCCAGCATGTCGTCGGCCCCCTTGAGCAAGTCGTCATATTGGTCCTGCGGATCGAACGGCTCTTGCGATTGTGTCGCCAGCTTGCGCCATGCCGACAGTGACTCTTTCTTGCGCTGATCGTACATTTCGAATGTCTCGCTAAGATGACACGCGGTAGAGCCGTGCTGCTTCTGCGTCGTTCTACGCATTCGACGAATGGAAGCCGACCGGGTGGCGGCCACTGAATGTTGGTTATGAGCTAATAACCCCTTCATTAAACGGTCGCTCAAACGTTGTACTAGGATAGGATCCAAATTTCCCGATTTGTGGTCGCCGGCCAAGGACTTCCGCCGGAGACTCGGGAAAGCGCAATTCCCCCATTGCTACTCATGGATGAAACACATGAACTCACACCTGTTCCCTCACATCGGCAAAGTGATCGCCAGCACCGGCAGCCGGCATTTTCCGCGAATGCTGCACGACCTGATCCTCACCCAACTGGCCGTGGACGCCACGCATATCCGGCAGATGCGCGTGGAGCCGGTCGCACGTACGCAACCGCGCACCGAGCAGGAATGCCCCAAAGAGGCGGCACTGACGGCCGAGACGGTGTATTCCGAACTGAGCACCGATCCCGGCAACAGTGACGTGCCCGCCCCCGAACCCTCCACGGTCACCGATGCTTCGCAGTTGCACCTGACCCGGCGCAAGGACGGTTACCGTTATGTGATTTCCGTGTACCGCTGCGGCCCGTCGAAGCGCTTCTCCGCGCGCGAGCGCAGTCTGTTGCAGGACATCTCCCCGGTGTTGCTGCCGATGGTGGAAAAGCACATCCACGCGCTGCAACCGGCGAGTGCGGATCCCGAGGCGCAGGCCGCAGCGACCGAAGCTTCGCTTCAAGGCCTTGAAACCCTGCGCCTGCGTTTTTGCGAGCGCGTGCAGCAACTGGGCCTGAGCCTGTCCAACCGTGAACTGGAAGTGTGCGTCGGTCTGCTGGCCGGGCGCACCGCGCCTGAACTGGCCGAGCAATTACAACTGAAGGTCAATACCGTCGAGAGCTACCTCAAACGTGCTGCCATCAAACTGGGAATCAGCGGCCGCCATTCGCTGATGCGCTGGATGTATTCGCCTGAGGACTGCCCGGCCGCCTGCGACCCGTCCAACGCGGCCTGATCGATCACGCGCCTGTAAAAAAACCGCTGTCCTGCCAGGGACGGCGGTTTTTTTTCATGTCCGGCCCCTCAGTCCCGCGCCAAGGCCTCGATCGGGTCGAGCCGCGATGCATTGCGCGCGGGCACAAAGCCGAACACGATGCCGATCAGCGTCGAGCAGATCACCGCCGTCAACACCGAGCTCAACGAGAACACCATTTCCCATTCCTTGATGAACAGCGAAAACAGGTGGCCGATGGCATAACTCAACGAGATTCCAATCGCCCCGCCCAGCAGACAGACCATCACCGCCTCCACCAGAAACTGCTGACGAATGTCCGACTGCCGCGCCCCGACCGCCATTCGGATACCGATCTCGCGGGTCCGTTCGGTGACCGACACCAGCATGATGTTCATCACCCCGATGCCGCCGACCACCAGCGAAATCACTGCAATCAGCGACAGCAACAGCGCCAGAGAGCGGCTGGTTTTCTGCACCGTCTGCATGACGCTGTCGAGGTTGTTGGTGAAGAAATCCTTGGTGCCGTGGCGCTGCAGCATCAGTTTGTTGACGTTGTCTTCCACCACCTTGCTCGGCTGGCCGTCCTTGATCCGCACGCTGATGCTGTCCAGGTAGCGCTGGCCCAACAGCCGGCCGGCTGCGGTTTCGTAAGGCACCCAGACATTGAGCGACTTGCTCGACGAGAAGATGTTCTTCTTTTCTGCCGCCACACCGATCACGGTGCACGGCAGGTTGCCGATCAGGATCACCTGTCCCAGCGGATCAACCCCCTCGCCGAACAACCGTTGGCGCGTGTTGTAATCGATCACCACCACCTGCGCCTGGCGTCGGGCATCGTTTTCACTGAACGCAATGCCCGACTCCATCTTGATTCCGCGCACCTGGAAGTACAGATCGCTGACGCCGTTGACCTGGGCATCGAGATCGATGTTGTGATAGCGCAGCAACAGATTGCGCCCGACCACCGGCGTGGCGCTGTCGACGTAATACAGCTGGTTGAGCGCCGTCACATCCGCCGGCACCAGGGTTTCGATGGCCGCCGAACGGCTGTCGCCGAAACTGGTGCCGGAATAGATATCGATGGTGTTGCTGCCGATGGCCTGAATGTCCTTGAGCACATAGCGCTTGGCCCCTTCGCCGATGGCCGAAATCGACACCACCGAGGTGATGCCGATGACGATCCCGAGCATGGTCAGCAGGGTGCGCATCCGATGGGAAATCAGCGCGACCCAGGCCATGTTGAAGGCTTCCTTGAACAACCCGAGGCTGGCCACCAGACGCCGCGCCCCCGTGGATTTGGGGACCGCGTCCTCATTGCTCAATGCTGTGGCGTCGCGCTCGTTGCGGCGGTCGCTGAGAATTTCGCCGTCACTGACCTCAATGATGCGCTCGGCATTGGCCGCGACCTTGGGGTCATGGGTCACCAGAATCACCGTGTGCCCGGCCGCGTGCAGCTCCAGCAGGATGCGCATCACCTCCTTGCCACTGGTGGTGTCGAGGGCGCCGGTCGGCTCGTCCGCGAGGATCACTTCGCCGCCGTTCATCAGCGCCCGAGCGATACTGACCCGCTGCTGCTGACCGCCCGACAGCTGGCTCGGGCGATGGGTCAGGTGCCCTTCCAGCCCAAGGCGCGCCAACAATTCACGGGCTCGCGCATGACGTTGTGGCTCCGGCGTGCCGGCGTAGATTGCCGGCATCTCGACGTTGTGCATCGCGCTCAAGTGCGGCAGCAAGTGGTAGCGCTGGAAGATGAAGCCGAAATAGTCGCGACGCAGTTCGGCCAGCGCCTGACTGTCCAGATCGCGGGTTTCCCGGCCGTTGATCCTGTAGCTGCCGGCTGTGGCGTAATCGAGGCAGCCGAGGATGTTCATCAGGGTCGATTTGCCGGAACCCGAGGCGCCGATGATCGCGACCATTTCCCCGGCATGGATCGTCAGGTTGATGTTCTTCAGCGCGAGGAATTCGCGATCGCCAGCCGTGAAGCTGCGGCTGATGCCGGTCAGTTGCAGCAGAGGTTCGCTCATGCTCATGCCCCTGCCACTTTCGTCACCGGATCACCGATCACCACCCGGTCGCCTTCGGCCAGGCCTTCGTTGACCTGCACCTTGACGTTGTTGTTGATCCCGGTCTGCACATTGCGCGACTGCGCCTGGCCATTGGCGTCCAGCACCCGCACCGGGAAGCTGCCATCGCTGTTGCGTGGGCCCAGCGCGGCGACCGGAATCGTCAGCACCGATTTGGCGGTGTCGAGCACCACCCGCACCTGAGCGGTCATAGAAATACGCAAACGGTGATCGGGGTTCGGCACCTCGAACAGCGCGTTATAGAACACCGCGGTGTTCTGCTTCGGCGTGCCGGCGGGCGGGGTTTCGAGGAAGTTCTGCGGCGTAGGCTCAGTGCCGCGCAGTTTGCCGTAATAACGTTTGTCCTCACCAAGAATGGTGAAGTACACCTCCTGCCCCGGTGCGATGTGAATGACATCGGCCTCCGACACCTGAGCCTTGACGGTCATGGTGTCCAGGTCCGCCAGTTTGAGCAGGATCGGCGCCAGCTGGTTGGCGATCACGGTCTGGCCTTCCTGGGTCACGATGCCCACCACATCGCCGTCGATGGGCGCGACGATTCGTGTGTAGGCCAGATTGACCTTGGCCGTGTCGATCTGGATATGCGCACTCTTGATCTGCGCGTCCAGCGACAACAGATTGGCCTGCTGCACTTCGTAGTTCGATTGCGCGGTTTCGAAATCCTGCCGCGAGATCGAGGCGTCCTCCTGCAGGTTCTGATAGCGCTCGTAGATGGCCTTGGTCTGGCGCAGTTGAGCCTGGGTCGCCCGGCGTTGGGCTTGCAGATTCTCCTCATCGACCTGTGCCTGACGCAGGGTGTTCTGCAGCACCAACGGATCGATTTCCGCCAGCCACTGGCCCTTCTTGACCTTGTCGCCGACCTTGACCTTCAGCGACTTCAACTGCCCCGAAACCTGGGCACCGACGTCCACCTGCTTGATGCCCTCCAGCAAACCGGTGGCCAGCACTGCGTTTTCAATGTCAGCGCGTTCGACCGTGGCGGTCAGGTATTGCGGTGCCTCGGCCGGCGCCTGCACCGTGTAGAACACCAACCCGGCCACCAGCGTCAACGCGATTCCCAGACCGACTTTGCGCACCTTCGACTGTTCCATAAATGACCACAATTCCGTTCAGGGTTGAGCCCGGCCAGCGGCCGGGTTCCAGGATAAAAACTTCAATCAGGACAACACTTGCCCCGCCGCCACCGTCAGCCCGTCATGCCACCACGCTGCAAGACTGAAGACGTTGGGCGCCTTGAGGATCGTGAAGTGGTTGCCCGGGCCGTACCACACCGCCAGATCCCTGGCCTCACGCTGCCAGCCTTCGAGCATCGCCGCCTGTTCGCGCTGGTTGCCCGAGGCGTCCAGCGTCGGGTCGTCCACCAGCGCCAGACGCACCGGACCGGTGTAGGCCAGCGCCGGCCGATAGACCGTACGCAGTGCGGTGGCGAAAGTGCGCACCGGGCCCTGCATCGCATCGAGTGACGCGCGCTCCGACAGCATACCCGCGCGCACCATTCCCTCGTGCAGCAGGCGCATTTGCGTGCTGTCGTCGGCTTCGGCGAAGGTCAGCGCATCGATGCCCAGGGACTTGCCGCTGGACAGTTGCAGCGACTCGATCAGCCGCAACAGCGCCGCCGTCGTGGTGTAAGGCTTGCCCACCACACTGTTGCCGCCCGGCGATTCACTGTCGATCAGCGTCAGGGATGCCACTTCACGCCCCGCCGCCTGCAACTGCGCCGCCATGGCGTAAGCCACCCAACCACCGAACGAATGCCCGATCAGATGCACCGGCCCTTGCGGATACAACTGCTCAAGCGCCCGCAGGTAGAACGTGGCGGCGCTTTCGACCCGGCTGTGCGGCACCGTCGCGCCGTCGAGGCCTCGGGGTTGCAGCCCATGAATCGGCCACTCCGGCCCCAGCGCCTCGGTCAGGTGGAGGAACCCGGTAACACTGTCGCCGGCACCCGGCACGCAGAAAATCGGTGCATGTCCGGTGTGACCGGTCTGAATGGTCAGGATCGGCTGATAGGCCGCTGGCGCTGGCGCAGTTGCCGTTTCCAGCGCCTGAGTCAGGGCCTGCCCCAGAGCCTGAACGTGCGGTGCTTTCATCATGCTCTGGTGATCGCCCGGTACGTCGATGCAGTGCAATTGCGCACCTGGCAATTCTTCAGCCCAACCGCGCGTGGCGCTGAGTCGTGACATTTGCGCCGAACGCTCCGTGGCACGCAGCAGATGCAACGGCAGGCCGATCGGGTTGATCCGGTAATGCGCCAACGCATGCCCGTGGGCCACTTCCCGGTCGAGGTAATGCCAGGCATCCGCCGACGAGACAGCCGCCAGCTCGGGTCTGAGCAACTGCTGTTCGTGACAATGGTTGAACAAATCGGCGAACGCCCACTGCTCAAGTTCGGTCTGCAACACGGCCAGACGCGCCAGTGCCTGCTGCCCCTGCGTCTCGCGTCCAGCCCAATGCGCCGTGCAATGCAGAAGCAATTGCCGCTTGTGCACATGTGTATCGTTCCACAGCGCCTTGTCTGGATCGGCCAGACGTGGCACGTAGGAGTCGATCAGCCCGACAAACGCCACTGACTCGTCCATCCCGAGCAGTTGCGCCGCGATTTCATAAGCCAGCACACCACCGAACGACCAGCCGGCAAGCCGATAGGGGCCGTGGGGTTGTGTGGCGCGGATCACTTCGACCAGCCGGGCCGCCAGGCACTCCATGGTGCGCAGTTGCGTCATACCGGGATCGATACCCGGCAAGCCGTAAATCGGGAACTCGCCGCCGATGTGCAGGCCCAGCGCCGGGAAATACAGGTCCCGACCACTGAACTCATGCACCAGGAACAACGGCGTGCCCCGCTCGCTTGCCCGCACCACGACCACGCCGTCATGGAGCGGCACAGCGTCACTGCGCTGGCACAGCAGCGTGGCAGCCCCCTCGACAGAGGGATGCTGGAACAGCTCGGCCAACGAAATCGGCCTGTTGGCCTTCTGCATCAGATCGACGAGCCGCACCGCCAGCAGCGAATGCCCGCCCAGTTCGAAGAAGTTGTCATGGCGGCCTAGCCGGTCGACTTGCAACACTTGCGCCCAGAGCCCGGCCAGTGATTCCTCAAGAGGATTGGCCGGCGCTTCATAGTCACGCATGACCAGCGCTTGGTGTGTCGGCGCCGGCAAGGCTTTGCGATCGACCTTGCCGTTGTTGTTCAGCGGCAGGCTCGCCATCGCCACCCAGGCGCTCGGCACCATGTACTCCGGTAACCTGGCTTGCAGCAGTGCGCGCAGAGTAGCGCTCTGCAATGCAGGATCGTGCGCCGTGTAATAGGCCACCAGCCGCGTTGGCTCCTGTCCGTCGCGTCGGGCCAGGACCACCGCTTCCTTGACCCCCGGACAGCTCAAGAGGCGGTTTTCGATTTCTCCGAGCTCAATGCGGAAGCCGCGAATCTTCACCTGGTCATCATTGCGGCCGATACATTCCAGTCGCCCCGGCGCCTGCCAGCGCACCAGGTCGCCCGTGCGATACATCAAGGCTTGCGGGTTGTCGCTGAACGGATCCCGGAGGAATTTCTCGGCACTCAGTTGAGGCCGATTCAGATAGCCCAGCGCAACCCCCTGACCACCGATGTACAACTCACCGGTGACGCCGAACGGCACCGGTTGTTGCCGGTTATCCAGCACATACACGCGGGTATTGCCGATGGGGCCGCCAATCGAAACGCTATCCGCTTCCGGCGCCACCTCACGCACTTCGAAGGTGGTGGCGTACGTCGTGGTTTCGGTCGGGCCATAACAATGCACCAGGCGCAGGTCCGGCGCTTCGGCGAGCAGCTTTCGAAACGCTGCCGGATCGCCACGCTCCCCACCGCACAGCAGGATGCGCAGCCTTTTGAGCGCTTCGGGAATCAATTGCACGTACTGATTGAACAACGCGGTGGTGACGAAGAGGATCGTCGCCCCGCACCGGCTCAGCTCCCGGCCGAATGCCTGTGGGTCGAGCAAAATCCCATGATCGATCACGGCCACCTGGCCACCGTTGAGCAAGGCGCCCCAGATATCCATGGTGCTCGCGTCGAACGCCGGGTTCGAAGCGAATGCCACCCGGTCCCTCGGGTTGAAATCGGCGTAGCCGCAATCGATCACAAGGCGGGTAATGCCGCGATGCGGCACCATGACCCCCTTCGGCGTGCCCGTGGAGCCCGAGGTGTACATGATGTACGCCAGCGCCTCCGAGGACTGAGGCAGATCCGGGTTGTGCGAAGGGCTCCCGGCAAGCGCCAGGGTATCCAGATCCATTCGTCGCACCGGGTACTCGATGGCCTGATCGCTGCCGGTCAACAGCGCGACCGCCTGACAATCCTGCACCATGAATGCCTGACGCTCGGCGGGTGCGTTGATGTCCAGCGGCACATAGGCCGCCGCACACTTGATGATCGCCAACTGCGCGATCAACAGTTCCAGCGAGCGTGGCAACAGAATCGCCACATGATCGCCGGGCTGCACACCTTGAGCGATGAGATGATGCGCCAGGCCGTTGGCGCTGCGGTTCAGTTCTGCGTAACTCAACACCTGCGTCCCGTGCACCGCGGCAACGGCTTGCGGATGCTCGGCGGCCTGCATCTCGAAGACCCGGTGCACGGTAAGCACTTGCGGACAATCCCGTGCGGTGGCGTTGAATTCGTCGAGCAACTGCGTGCGTTCCTGATCCTCGATTATCTGCGCGTGCTCCAGCACTGCCTGGTCGTTGTTGACCATGGCCTGCAACAGGCGCTGGAAATAACCGACATAACGCCGTGCCGTCGCCTCATCGAAGAGCGCTGTGGCGTACTCCATCCAGCCATTTATCCCGTTGGGCGATTCACCCAGGGTCAGGGTCAGGTCGAACTTGGCGAAGTGACTCGGCTCCGCCACCGCTTCCAGGGTCAGATCCCCCAGCGCCAATACCGGCCCGTCGCTGTTGCGCCAGTTGAACATGGTCTGGAACAGCGGGCTGTGGGCCAGGCTGCGGGCCGGTCGGGCGATTTCCACCACTTGCTCGAAGGGCAGGTCCTGATGGGCCTGGGCTTGCAGGGTCAGCGCCTTGACCCGCGCCAGCAGCGCTTCGGTGCTCAACTCACCGGAAGTATCAATGCGTAACGCCAGGGTATTGACGAACAACCCGATCAGTCCGTCGATTTCGGCCCGGAAACGGTTGGCCACCGGCGAGCCGACCACCACGTCCGATTGCCCGGCCAAACGACCGAGCAGCATCGCCCACGCGCTCAGCATCGTCATGTACAGCGTCACGCCATGGCGCTGGCTCAAGGCTTTGAGCCCGGCGCTCAAGCGCTCGTCCAGGCACACTTCGACGCTGCTGCCGGCGTAATCCTGTTGCGGTGGTCGCGGTCGGTCGGCAGGCAACGTCAGCAAGGCTGGCGCATCGGCCAGCGTACGTTGCCAGTATTCGCTCTGGCGCTGCAAAACCTCCCCGCTCAGCCAGCGTCGCTGCCAGACGGCATAGTCTGTGTATTGCAACGCCAGCGGCGGCAAAGGGTCCGCCAACCCCTGACTGAAAGCCTGATACAACGCCATCAGCTCGCGGGTCAGCACCTCCATCGACCAACCGTCGGAGATGATGTGATGCAAGGTGATCAGCAACACATGGTGATCGTCGGCCATACGCACCAGCCGTCCGCGAATCAACGGATCATCCTGCAAGTCGAACGGGCCGGAAGCTTCCCCCTGAATCAGCGCCTGCAAGGCTTCATCGGCCTGCGGGTGCTGGCGCAGGTCCTCGACCCGCAGCAGCACACCGCTGTCGGGCGGAGTAATCAGCACCTGGGCTTCGCCGTTGTACGGCGTGAAACGGCTGCGCAGGCTTTCGTGGCGGGCGACAATCCGGGCCAGTGCCCGCTGTAGCGCATCGGCGTCGAGCACACCGCGCAGACGCAGACCGATCGGAATGTTGTAAGCGGTGTTGGCACCTTCCATCTGCGCCAGAAACCAGAAGCGCTGCTGGGAAAACGACAGCGGCAATGCGCCTTCCCGTGGCACCGGCAGGATCGGCGGCTGCGTCGAGCGTCCGGCCTGGGCAAGCGACTGCGCCACCGACGCCAGCTCGGCATTGGCGAACAACTCGCCGAGCGCTAGCTCCACGCCCAGCCGCTGACGCACTTGCGCGACCATGCGCATGGCCAGCAACGAATGGCCGCCCAACTCAAAGAAATGATCCTGACGCCCTATCCGTTCGACCTGCAGAACCTCGGCCCAGATCTGCGCCAGCGTGCATTCGAGCTCGCCTTGCGGCGCCTCGTATTCACGAGTGAGCAGCGCCGTGCGCTCCGGCAACGGCAAGGCCTTGCGATCCAGTTTGCCATTGGCGGTCAGCGGCAGGCTGTCGAGTCTGACGAACGCGACCGGCACCATGTACTCGGGCAACTGGCCCAGCAGATGCTCGCGCAGTTGCGCCACAGCCAGTGGCTGCACCTGCGCCTGCTCGGTGAAATAGGCGACCAGCCGTGGTTGTCCGGGCTCGTCTTCACGGGCCAGCAGCACCGCTTCCTGAATGCCGGGAAGCTGGTGCAGACGGCTTTCGATTTCCCCCAGTTCTATACGCACGCCGCGGATTTTCACCTGGTCATCGTTGCGCCCCAGATATTCGATCGTCCCGTCCCGGCGCCAGCGGGCAAGGTCGCCGGTGCGATACAGACGCGCATTCGGTCGTTCACTGAAGGGGTCCGGCAGAAAGCGTTCGGCAGTCAGCTGCGCGCGGTTCAAGTAACCGCGCGCCACGCCTCGGCCACCGATATACAGCTCGCCGGGCACCCCGATCGGCACCGGACGCTGTTGCTCGTCGAGCAGATACACCGAGGTATTGCTCACCGGTTTGCCGATGTGCAGCGCCTCCCCCGCCTCGATCCGTCCAGACGTAGCGACTACGGTGGCTTCGGTCGGGCCATAGTTGTTGATCACATCGAAATGCTGATTGCGCGAAAACTGACGCAAGCGATCGCCGCCGATCAACAGGGTACGCAATGTCGGGTGCTCGAGATGCCGGCTGAAGGCGTATTCGGCGACGGGCGTCGGCAGGAAACTCACGTCCAGCGGTTGCGCGCACCACCAGGCCAGCAGCCCGTCGACGTCTTCGCCGCCGTCCTGCGCAGGCGCCAGGTGCAGGGTCGCGCCGACGCACAGAGCTGGCCAGACTTCCCATGCCATCGCGTCGAAGCCGAACCCGGCCAGACTCGACGTATGGCGGCCGGCACACAGGTCAAACGCGTTGCAGTGCCAGTCGACCAGATTGGCCAGTGTCTGGTGTTCGACCATCACGCCCTTGGGCAAACCGGTGGAGCCGGAGGTATAGATCACGTAAGCCAGGTTCGCCTCGGACAGACCTGATACCACCGGGTTTGCGTCATTGCCTGAGCACCAGGTGCGCGGATCAAGATCGAGCACCGGCAACTCCTGTCCCGGCAGCCGTGCGAGCAGGTCACTCGAGGTCAGAATCGCCACTGGCTCGCAATCGCTCAGCAGATAATTCAAGCGTTCGGCCGGATGCGCGGGGTCGATCGGCACATACCCGGCGCCTGCCTTGAGGACTGCGAGCAATCCGGCCAGGGTATCCAGCCCTCGCCGGGCGACGATGGCTACCCGGTCATCCGGCTGCACACCCAGATCGATCAAGCGATGCGCCAGAAGGTTGGCCTGGCGGTTCAGTTCGTGGAACGTCAGTTGCTTGTCCAGATGCACCGCCGCCAGCGCTTGCGGTCGCGCGACGACCTGCGCCTCGAAGCGTTGATGAATTGTCTGTCCGCGAACGTATTCGACATCACTGGCGTTGAACCCCGTCAACAGCTGTTCGCGCTCCGGGGCGGGCAACACCGACAGTTGACTCAGCGGCGTATCCGCCGCGTGCTCCAGCGCCTGCAACAGGTTTTCCATGGCACACAACATATAGCCGCAGATGCGCTGCGCCTCGACTTCACGGGTGGCCAGCAGCGTCAGGCTGAAGTGATCGCCAAAGTCATCGATGCTCAAGGTCAGCGGGTAATTGGTGCGTTCCTCCGCATGCAGGACGCTGATCCCCTCCCAGGCCGAGAGCGCTTCGGCACTGGCATTGGCACTCGAGGTGCTGTGCCGGTAGTTGAGCAGCGAACTGAACAGCGGCGATGACCCGACCACCCCGCTGCAGCGCTGGGCCAGCACCAGCGGGGCGTGCTCATGGCGCATCAGGCTCGTCAGACGTGCCTGGGTGGCCTTCACCGCCTCACTCGCTGCCAGCGCGCTGACCTCGACCCGGAGCGGCAAGGTGTTGATGAAAATGCCCAGCGCGCGGTCGGTCGACTCCGCCCCTTGCATCCGCCCCATCAGCACGGTACCGAACACAACGGCGGACTTGCCGGTGAGTGCATTCAGGACCTGCCCCCAGCCGAGATGGAACAGACTCGCGACACTCACCCCGAGCGAGCGGGCACTGGCTCGCAGGCGCTGCCCCAGCAACGGGTCAAGTGGCACACCGCACTCTTCGATGTCGCTGCCGTCGCCATGCACGCCCTGCAGGCCGAACGGCAACGTCGGCTCGTCGATGTCACCGAGCATCTCGCGGAAAAACGCCTCGTGCTCGGACTCGCTGATGCCTAGCCGCGCCTGGGCGACATAATTGCGAAACGGTACGGGCGCTCCCAGTCTGGTGCTCTGTCCTGACAGGCACGCCTGCATTTCCTCGCTGACCACCGCGAGCGCCGAGTGATCCATCGCCATGTGGTGAAACAGCAATATCGCGACGATACGCCCGGTCTTTGCATCCCAGGCATGAGCCAGGCGCAATAGCGGCGCACGTGTCACGTCGAGACGGAAATGCCGGGCGTCGAATCGCGCATGCAACTGCTCAAGGACATCGCCCTCAGCCGCATCAAGCTGCACGTTCTCCAAAGGCAACTCGACACTTCGCAGGACGACCTGCACCGGCGTGTCCAGTCCTTCCCAGACGATGGCGGTGCGCAGAATGTCGTGGCGCTCGATGACAGTCTGCAGAGCCTGAACGAATGCCTCAAACCGCTCGGGTCCGCTGAACGCGAATTTCGCCTGCATCACATACGGATCACCCTGTGCAGCGCTCGCGTGGTGGTAGAGGATGCCCTCCTGCAACGGCGTCAGTGGATAGATGTCCTGGACATTGGCGCCGCCGCCAGGGATCTGCGCGACAATTTGATCGAGGGTGTCCTGGCTCAGGTCAACCATTGTCAGCATCGCCGGGGTGACCCGTGTTGTGCCCGGTGAAATGCCATTGACCGGCACTGCAACCTGCCCTTCCCGTGCGGGCGAGTAACCGCCCGCCTCGATCAGCTCGATCAATGCTGGTTTGTGCTCGCGCAATGCGGCCAGCAAGGCCGGTTCACTCAGGGCCTGCTTGTTGCCATTGACCCGTAATTGCCCGTCCGTGATTGCCAACTGGATGTCTTTTGTCTTCAGCGTCGCCAACAGTTCATTCAGGCTCACAGGACGATCTCCATTCTTTCCGTGATAGCCGCGTAACCAGCCAGAGTCGGTTGCTCGAACAACGTCCGGACATCGGCTTCGATACCTGCCTGTTGCAGGCGCCCGATCAGACTGACCGCCAGCAACGAATGCCCACCCAGTTCAAAGAAATGGTCTTGTCGCCCGACGCGCTCGACTTTGAGCAATTCGCACCACAGTCCCGCGAGGAGGGTTTCCATTTCGCCGACAGGGGCTTCGTATTCGCGGCGGCTGACCGCAGCCGAATCCGGTGCGGGCAGCGCCTTGCGATCAACCTTGCCGTTGGGGCTCAGCGGCAGGCTGTCGAGCGCGACGAATGCCGACGGCACCATGTAATCGGGCAAGCGTGCCAGCAAGTGTTCGCGCAACGCCTCGATCCCCGGTTGCCCGGCGTCGGCATGCCGGGTGAAGTACGCCACCAGACGCTCCTCACGCACCAGCACCACGGCTTCGCGCAGCGCTGGATGGCTGAGCAGTTGCGCTTCGATCTCACCCGGTTCCAGACGCAGGCCACGCAGCTTGACCTGGAAGTCGTTGCGCCCGATGAATTCGAGCTGGCCATCGGCGCGGTAACGCACCAGGTCGCCCGTGGCGTACAACCGGTCGCCGGCCACAAACGGGCTCGGGATAAACCGTTCGGCCATCAATTGCGGCAGGCCCAGATAACCCCGCGCAACCCCGGCACCACCAATGAACAACTGACCGATCACGCCCATCGGCACCGGCCGCTGAGCGGCATCGAGGACATATAGACGGGTGTTGTTGATCGGCCGTCCGATCGGCAACGCGCTGTCCGGTACCGACATCGACGGTTCCAACGTCCACGCCGTGCTGTCGACCGTGGCTTCGGTCGGGCCGTAAACGTTGTGCAAGCGCACTTGCGGCAAACGCTCGCGCACACGGCGAGCCAGCGCCGGTGTCAGGTCGCCGCCGCCACAGAACACGTCGGTAAGGCTGCTGCACTGGCTGACATCGTCCTGCTCGAGGAACTGTTGCAACAGCACCGGCACAAACTGGATCACGCTGATCCGCTGTTCGCGAATCACCCGCGCCAGATACGCCGGTTCACGGTGTCCGTCGGGACGCGCCAGCACCAGACGCAACCCGGCACTCAACGGCCAGAACAGCTCCCAGACCGAGGCGTCGAAACTGAACGGGGTCTTCTGCAACAGGGCGCCGTCCGTCACGACGGGACACAGCTGCGAACTCCAGTGCAGCAAATTGCCGACGCCGCGATGCTCGACCATCACGCCTTTCGGCGCCCCGGTAGAGCCGGAGGTGTAGATCACGTAAGCCAGGTTCGAAGCGCTCAGGCCCGGTACTTGCGGGTTGTCCTCCGGGTTGGATGTCCATTGCGCCTGATCCAGATCGATCACCCGCGCAGTGCTCTCGTCGAGCAAGGCGCGAGTCGCCCCATGCACCAGCACCGCTACCGGCGCGCTGTCCTTGAGCATGTAATCCAGACGTTCCGCCGGGTACACCGGGTCCAGCGGCACATAGGCACCACCCGCCTTGAGAATGCCGAGCAGTCCGACGATCAGCTCCAGCCCGCGCTCGACGCAGATTGCCACCCGCGAATCCGGCCCCACGCCCAGCTCACGCAGGTAATGGGCCAGGCGATTGGCCTGTGCGTTGAGTTCGGCGTAGGTCAGCCGCTGCTCACCGGCCTGCAACGCGATGGCTTGCGGCGTGCGTTGCACTTGCGCCTCGAACATAGCGTGAACGGTTTGCTCCAGATCGTCGGCGGTGCCGGTGACGTTAAGGTCGTAAAGCACCCGCTGACGTTCTGCGCCGTCAAGGATCGGCAAGCGGTTCAGCGGCTGATCCGGAGCCTGCTCCAGAGCATCCGCCAGTTGCTCCAGCGCGGTCTGCATGTAGTCGCAGATCCGCTGCGAGCCGATGCTCGCCGGGGTCATGGCGGTGAGCACGAACCCGCTGCCCAGATCATCGACGCCCAGACTCAGCGGATAGTTGGTGCGCTCTTCGCTGCTCAGGGTCTCGATGCCCTGCCAGGCCTGACGCCGGTTTTGCTGTTGCGCCGCGTCGGCGCTGTGCCGGTAGTTGAGCATCGAACTGAACAGCGGTGACGGCGCGGCGACGCCGCTGCAACGCTGGGCCAGCGCCAGCGAGGCGTGCTCATGACCGAGCAGCGCACTGAGCCGCGCATGCGTCGCCCGAGCCCCATCACGCACCGGGGTTGCCCCCAGGTCGACCCGCAGCGGCAAGGTGTTGATGAACATCCCCAACGCCCGGTCGGCCCCCTCGCCGCCCTGCATCCGGCCCATCAGCACCGTGCCGAACACCACCCGCTCCTGCCCGGATGTCGCCGCCAGCACCTGCGCCCAGGCGAGGTGGAACAGGCTGGCCACGCTGATGCCCAGTTGCCGCGCGAGGCTGCGTAGACGCTGGCCGGTGGCGGCGGTCAGGGCCTGTTGCGTTTCCTCGATGTCGCGACCGTCTCCCTGCACATCCTGCAAGCCGAACGGCAGGGTCGGCTCGTCGATGTCGCCGAGCATGTCGCGGAAGAACGCCTCGTGCTCCTGCTCGCTGACACCCAGCCGCGCCTGTGCCACGTAGTTGCGGTAAGGCACGGCCGCGCCCAACGAAGCTTCATGCCCTTGCAGGCAGGCGAGCATTTCTTGCTGCACCACGTCCAGCGCGGTGTGATCGAGCACGAGATGGTGGAACAGCAACATCGCGCCCCCCCGGTCGTGGGCCGGATCACGGGCATACACCAGACGCAGCAACGGCGCCTGGCTGATGTCGAGGCGGTAGTGCCGGGCATCGAAACGCTCGTGCAACTGGTCAAGGATGTCGCCATCCGCCGGATCGAGCACTATTTCCTGCACCGGCAAGTCTGCGTGACGCCAGACCACTTGCATCGGCTCGGCCAGCTTCTGCCAGATCACCGCCGTGCGCAGGATGTCGTGACGGGCAATGACCTGGCGCAGCGCCGCGACAAAGCTGTCGACTCGCTCGAGGCTGTCGAAGGCCAGCCGCGATTGGAGCAGGTACGGGTCGCCCTGCTCCGCGCTCAAGTGGTGATAAAGAATGCCCTCCTGCAACGGCGCCAGCGGATAAATGTCCTGCACGTTCGCCGCACCACCCGGCACGCTGGCGACGATCCGGTCGATGCTCGACTGATCCAGTTCGGTCAGGCTCAGCAGCTCCGGGGTGATGCGGGTGCAGTCGGCAGGAATGCGATTGTCCGGCACTTCGATTTCGCGACCGCTGCCTACTGCCGTAGCCAATGCAGCCAGAGTCGGCTGGCTGAACAGCACACGCACGTCGGTGTTCAGGCCGATCTGGCGCAGGCGTTCGATCAGGCTCACGGCCAGCAGCGAGTGGCCGCCCAGTTCGAAGAAGTTGTCGTGGCGACCGACTTTTTCCAGCTTCAGGACATCGGCCCAGATCTGCGCCAGCGCGGTTTCCACCAGGCCTTCCGGGGCTTCGTATTCACGGCTGAGCCAGGCGTTCTGATCCGGTTCCGGCAAGGCCTTGCGGTCGAGCTTGCCGTTGGCGGTCAGCGGCAAAGTATCGAGTCGCACGTAAGCCGCCGGGATCAGCGCTTGCGGCAATCGGGTTTGCAGATGATTGCGCAGGGCTTCGATATCGGTCGGCGCACGCTCGGTGAACCACACCAGCAATTGCCCGTCGCGCACCAGCGCCACCGCGTCCTGCACCGCCGGATGGCTGGCCAGCGCCGATTCGATTTCCCCCAGTTCAACCCGCACGCCGCGCAGTTTCACCTGATCGTCATTGCGGCCCAGGTATTCGATGTTGCCGTCTGCCAACCAGCGTGCGAGGTCGCCGGTGCGGTACATGCGTCCTTCGTTGAACGGATCATTCAGGAAGCGTTCGGCGGTCAGATCGGGACGGTTGAGGTAACCCCGCGCCACGCCCGCACCTGCGACATACAACTCGCCCGTGACGCCCACCGGCACGGGGCGTTGCTGGTCGTCGAGCAGATAGATTCGGGCGTTGGCCATCGGCCGGCCGATGTGCAGCGGCTGCCCGACTTCAACCGAACCCGAGGTGGCGACCACTGTGGCTTCGGTCGGGCCATAGTTGTTGATCACCGCAAAGCTCTGCTCACGATTGAACTGACGCAGCTTGTCGCCGCCGATCAGCAAGGTACGCAAGGTCGGGTGTTGCAGCTCGCGGCTGAAGGCATATTCGGCCACCGGGGTCGGCAGGAAGCTGACCTGCAACGGCTGCGCGCGCCACCAGTCGAGCAACTCGTCCAGGTGCTCGTTGCTCACCGATTCCGGCGGCAGGTGCAGGGTCGCGCCGACGCACAATGCCGGCCAGACTTCCCAGGCCATCGCATCAAAACCGAAACCGGCCACGCTGGCGGTGTGGCTGCCGGCGTGCAGGTCGAAGGCTTCGGTGTGCCAGTGCACAAGGTTTTCCAGGGTCGCGTGTTCGACCATCACGCCTTTCGGCTGGCCGGTGGAGCCTGAGGTGTAGATCACGTAGGCCAGGTCGTCCGGCGTAAACTCGGCAACCTGCGGATCAGCAACCGACAGGTCTTGCCAGGTCTCATGGGCAAGATCAATCACCGGTATGCCAGCCTGATTCGGCAAAGCTACGTCGCGAACCAGTACCACCCTCGGCGCACTGTCGGCCAGCATGTAAGCGATTCGCTCGGGCGGATAAGCCGGGTCGACCGGTACATAAGCGGCGCCGGCCTTGAGGATCGCCAGCAAGCCGACCAGCATGTCCGGGCTGCGTTTGAGACAGATCGCCACTCGTGTCTCGGTAGTGACCCCCAGCCCCCGCAGATGATGGGCCAGGCGATTGGCGCGCTGGTTCAATTGCCTGAACGTCAGGCGCTGCGTGCCCGCCTGAACCGCCACGGCCTCCGGCGTGCGCGCAACCTGCGCTTCGAACAGATGATGAACACCTTGCGCTGACGGGTAACCGGTGGAGCTCGCATTGAAGTCGCCAAGCAGCTGCGCGCGCGCCACCGCTGACAGGACGTTGAGACGTTCAAAGGCCTGTCCGGGGTTGTCAGCCAACGCTGTCGCCAGCTCCGTCAGAGCGGTGTGCATCAGCTCGCAGACCCGCTGCGCCCCCACATGATCCGGGGTCAGCACCGACAGATTGAAGCCATCGCCCCGGTCGTTGATGCTCAAGGTCAGCGGATAATTCGTGCGCCCGTCCTGGGCCAGGAATTCGATGCCTTGCCAGACCGGATCAACAGGCTCTCGCGCAACGTCGTGGCCGCTGTGTCGATAGTTGAGTACCGCGCTGAACAGCGGCAAAGGCGCGGCCACGGCGCTGCAACGCTGAGCCAGTGCCAGCGACGCATGTTCGTGTCCCAGTAAAGCCGCCAGCCGCTCATGAACCGTGCGAACCGCTTCACTCACACTCTGCCCGTCAACCTCCACGCGCAGCGGCAAGGTGTTGATGAACATCCCCAAAGCCCGATCCGCGCCCTCGCCGCCTTGCATGCGCCCCAGCAGCACGGTGCCGAACACCACGTCCCGGCGTCCGGAGGTCGCCGCCAGCACCCGCGCCCAGGCGAGATGAAACAGGCTCGCGACGCTGACCCCGTATTGCCGCGCCTGGCGGCGCAGGTGCCGATTCAATTCCACCGGCAGCGCCAGCGAGTGCTCCTCGATGTTGCGGCCGTCGCCCTGTACGTCCTGCAAGCCGAATGGCAGGGTCGGTTCGTCGATGTCGCTGAGCATTTCGCGAAAGAAGGTTTCGTGTTCGTCCTCGCTGATGCCTTGGCGGGCCTGATGGACGTAGTTGCGGTAGGGGGCGGCGGGCGGCAAAGACTCAACCTGCCCCGGCAGATACAACTGCATTTCCCGGCGAACCACCTCCAGTGCGGTGTGATCCAGCACGACGTGATGGAACAACAGCACGCCTGCCACCCGGTCATGCAGCGGATCTTCGGCATATACCAGACGGATCAGCGGTGCCTGACCGAGGTCGAGACGAAAATCCCGGGCATCGAAGCGTGCACGCAACTGATGGAGGATATCGCCGTCCAGCGGACTCAAATCGACCGATTGCACCGTCAACTCGGCCTCTCGCCATACCACTTGCTGCGGGCTCGGCAATCCTTCCCACACCAGACTGGTGCGCAGGATGTCGTGGCGCGCAATCACCTTTTGCAAGGCGTTGGCAAAAGCGTGCAAGCGCTCGACGCTGGCAAAGGCCAGACATGATTGCAGCAGGTACGGGTCGCCCTGCTCCGCGCTCAAGTGGTGATAAAGGATGCCTTCCTGCAACGGCGCCAGCGGATAAATGTCCTGCACGTTGGCCGCACCACCCGGCACGCTGGCGACGATCCGGTCGATGCTCGGCTGATCCAGTTCGGTCAGGCTCAGCAGGTCCGGGGTGATATGGGTGCAATCAGCAGGAATGCGGTTGGCCGGCACTTCGATTTCGCGACCGCTGCCCACCGCTGCGGCCAGGGCGGCCAGGGTCGGCTGGCTGAACAGCACACGCACGTCGGTGTTCAGGCCGATCTGGCGCAGGCGTTCGATCAGGCTGACGGCAAGCAACGAGTGGCCACCCAGTTCGAAGAAGTTGTCGTGGCGTCCGACCTGCTCCAGTTTCAACACGTCAGCCCAGATCTGCGCCAGCGCGGTTTCCACCGGGCCTTGCGGGGCTTCGTATTCGCGGCTGAGCCAGGCGCTTTGATCCGGCTCCGGCAAGGCCTTGCGGTCGAGTTTGCCGTTGGCGGTCAGCGGCAAGGCGTCGAGGCGCACGTAAGCCGCCGGGATCAGCGCTTGCGGTAGACGCGTTTGCAGATGATTGCGCAGGGCTTCGATATCGGTCGGCGCATGCTCGGTGAACCACACCAGCAATTGCCCGTCGCGCACCAGCGCTACTGCGTCCTGCACTGCCGGATGGCTGCTCAGGGCGGCTTCGATTTCCCCCAGTTCAACCCGTACGCCGCGCAGTTTCACCTGATCGTCGTTGCGGCCCAGGTACTCGATATTGCCGTCCGCCAGCCAACGTGCGAGGTCGCCGGTGCGGTACATGCGTCCTTCGTTGAACGGATCATTCAGGAAGCGTTCGGCAGTCAGATCGGGACGGTTCAGGTAACCCCGTGCGACACCGGCGCCGGCGACGTACAACTCCCCCGTCACACCTACTGGCACGGGGCGTTGCTGCTCATCCAGCAGATAGACCTTGGCGTTGGCAATCGGCCGGCCGATGTGCAGCGGCTGGCCGATTTCGACCCGGCCGGACGTCGCGACCACCGTAGCCTCGGTCGGGCCGTAGTTGTTGATCACCGCGAAGGTCTGTTCGCGGTTGAACTGCCGCAGCTTGTCGCCGCCGATCAGCAAGGTGCGCAAGGTCGGGTGTTGCAGCCCGCGGCTGAAGGCATATTCGGCCACCGGGGTCGGCAGGAAGCTGACCTGCAACGGCTGCGCGCGCCACCAGTCGAGCAGTTCGTCCAGGTGCTCGTTGCTCACCGTTTCCGGCGGCAGGTGCAGGGTCGCGCCGACGCACAACGCCGGCCAGACTTCCCAGGCCATCGCATCGAAACCGAACCCGGCCACGCTGGCGGTGTGGCTGCCGGCGTGCAGGTCGAAGGCTTCGGCGTGCCAGTGCACAAGGTTTTCCAGGGTCGCGTGTTCGACCATCACGCCTTTCGGCTGGCCGGTGGAGCCCGAGGTGTAGATCACGTAGGCCAGATGCTCGGGGGTCAGGTCCGGCAACTGTGGATTGCTGTCCGGCAGATGCTGCCAGGCGTCGCTGTCAAGGTTGATCACCGGCACGGCACCCAGCAGGTCGCGAGTGGCCGTCTGTGCCAGCACCGCCACCGGATCGCTGTCCTGCAACAGGTAAGCGATCCGTTCTGCCGGATGTGCCGGATCGACCGGGACATAGCCGGCGCCAGCCTTGAGGATCGCCAGCAGCCCGATCAGCATCTGCGCACCACGCTGCACACAGAGCGCGACGCGGTCGTCCGGTTGCACACCGAGACCGATCAGGTGATGGGCCAGGCGGTTGGCGCGGCGGTTCAAGCCGTCGTAGCTCAGGCTTTGCCCGCCCTGCACCACTGCCACAGCGTCGGGTTGGCTCGCCGCTCGCGCTTCAAACAATTGGTGCACAACATGGCCGTGGGCAAAGTCGCGACCGGTGACATTGAAACCGACCAGCACGCGCTGGCGTTCGGCCGCCGACAGAATCGACACCTGATTCAATGGCGCATGGCGATCCTGTTCCAGCGCGCTCAGCAAATTGTGCAGTGCCGTTTGCAGGTAATCGCAGACCCGCGCGCCATCCACTTCGGGCAATGCCTGCACAGAAAGCCGAAAGCCCTGTCCAAGGTCGTCGACGCTGACCACCAGCGGATAGTTGCTGCGCTCACGAGAATCGAGAATCCGGATGCCTTCCCAGCCCGGCGTCGCCGTCTGTTGCGCGCTGTGGCGATAGTTGAGCAAGGTATTGAACAGCGGTTGCGAACCCGTCACGCCACTGCAACGTTGAGCGAGCATCAGCGGCGCCTGCTCATGCACCAGCAGTTGCGCCAGACGCTCGTGGGTCGCCCTGACACCCGCCTCCACCGCCGTGGCCCCGACATGGACCCGCAGCGGCAAGGTGTTGATGAACATGCCCAACGAACGATCGGCGCCCTCTCCCCCCTGCATGCGCCCCAGCAACACCGTGCCGAATACCACTTCCTCGCGCCCGCAGACCTGGGCAAGTACCTGGCCCCAGGCCTGATGCACCAGACTCGCAACACTGATGCCCAGCGTGCGGGCCTGTTGGCGCAGGCGTGCGGCAAGACGCTCATCCAGTGCCAGCTCGCTGTCCACGATGTTTGTGCCATCGCCGAGTACGTCCCGCAGGCCGAACGCCAGGGTCGGTTCAGCGATGTCGCCGAGCATCTCGCGAAAGAATGCTTCATGGGCCTCGGCATTCGAACCGAGACGGGCCTGAGCGACATAGTTGCGGTATTGCACGGGCGGCGGCAGCACGCCGACTTGCCCGTCAAGGGCGTCGCTCATCTCGGCCACCAATACCTCAAGCGCGGTGTGATCGAGCGCGATATGGTGCAACAGCAGGATCCCGACCCAGCGGTTTTGCAAAGGGTCCTCGGTGTAGGCGAAGCGCATCAACGGCGCACGCTGCAAGTCCAGGCGATAGTGTCGCGGATCGAAGCGCGCCTGCATTTGCTGCAACACATCACCGTCCTGCGGATCGGCATCCACCCGCTCCAGTGCCAGCGGCGCCGAACGCCACACCACTTGCACCGGCTCGTCGAGGTTTTCCCTGACCACACTGGTACGCAGGATGTCGTGCCGGGCGATGACACTGTTCAACGCGCGAACGAACGCCTTGATCTGCGCCAGTCCGTCGAAGGCGAACTGCGCTTGCAACACGTACGGGTCACCGTCGGCAATGGCCAGATGGTGATAGAGGATTCCTGACTGCAACGGTGCCAGGGCGTAGATGTCCTGCACGTTGTCGATACCGCCCTCGACGGTCTCGACGATACGGTCGATGGCCGCTTGATCCAGCGTGGCCAGCGGCAGCATGTCCGGGGTGATGCGGGTGCAACCGGGTTCGATGCGATTGGCCGGGACGCTGAACGTGGAGGTCCTACCGAGCGTCGCCGCGAGTGCCGCCACGCTCGGCTGGCCGAACAGCACACGGACGTCGCACTGCATGTCCTGCTGACGCATGCGTTCGATCAGCTTCACCGCCAGCAACGAATGCCCGCCCAGCTCGAAGAAATTGTCATGTCTGCCCACCCGGTCCAATCCGAGCAAGGTCTGCCAGATCACAGCGATGCGGGTTTCGATTTCGCCAAGCGGTGCTTCAAACTCCCGCCGGGCGAAGGCTTCGTTGTCCGGCTGCGGCAACGCCCGGCGATCGAGTTTGCCGTTGGCCGTCAGCGGGAAGGCATCGAGGCGCACGAACGCACCCGGCACCATATGCTCGGCCAGCGATGCCAGCAGGTGATCGCGCAATTGCGCAACGCTCGGTTCGACACCTTCGGCGGCCAGCCAGTAGGCCACCAGGCGCGTATCGCCGGGGCTGTCCTCGCGGGCGATCACCAGCGCATCGCGCACGCCGTCGCAGGAGGCAAGACGTGCCTGGATCTCGCCAAGCTCGATACGGAAACCACGGATTTTCACCTGATCGTCGTTGCGGCCCAGGTATTCAAGTTCGCCGTCCACCGTCCAGCGTGCCAGATCGCCGGTCTTGTACAAACGCGCTTGGGCATGCCCACTGAACGGGTCGGCGATGAAGCGCTCGGCGGTCAACGCCTCACGATTCAGATACCCACGGGCAACCCCGGCGCCACCCACATACAACTCACCGGTCACCCCGGCCGGTACGGGTTCCCGCCGGGCATCGAGGACGTATAGCTGCAGGTCGGGAATGCGCACGCCGATCGGGCTGCTGGCGGTCAGTTGCGCGTCTGCCGCTGCCAGCGGTCGGTAGGTCACATGCACCGTGGTTTCGGTGATGCCGTACATGTTCACCAGCCGGGTGCCAGCGTTGCCGATCCGCGCGTACCAGGGTTTGAGCGATCCTGGCTCCAGCGCCTCACCGCCAAAAATCACCTCGCGCAGCGAATGCTGCAACGGGCTGCGGCCCTGAGCGGCGACCAACTGCCGGAAAGCGCTTGGCGTCTGGTTGAGTACAGTGACGCCCGAGCGGCAGAGCAACGCGTAACACTCGTCCGGCGAGCGACTGATGTGTTGCGGCACCACCAGCAACTGTCCGCCGTACGCCAGCGCACCCCAGATTTCCCAGACCGAGAAATCAAAGGCAAACGAATGGAACAACGCCCAGACGTCTTGCCCGTTGAACCGGAACCAATCGTGGGTCGCGCCAAACAGGCGTGCCACGTTGCGGTGCTCGACCATCACGCCTTTGGGCAGCCCGGTGGAGCCAGAGGTGTAGATCACGTAGGCCAGATGCGCCGGATTCAAGTCCGGGATCTGCGGGTTGAACGCCGGTTCGGTGTGCAATCCGTGGTCGTCGAGGTCGATCCGCGGCACGGATAGCCCGGCAATCCGATCCAGAGTCGCGGCCTGCATCAGCACCGCCACCGGCGCACTGTCTTGCAGGGTGAAGGTGATGCGCTCCAGCGGATAAGCCGGATCGATCGGCACATATCCGGCACCCGCCTTGAGCACGCCGAGCAGGCCGACGATCATTTGCGGGCCGCGCTCAACGCAGATCGCTACCCGGTCATCCGGACGAATGCCGAGGGCGAGCAAACGATGGGCCACCTGGTTGGCCTGTCGGTTGAGTGCTCCATAGCTGTAAGTACGGCCCTCGAACAGCAACGCGACCGCCTCGGGCCGAGTGTGCGCATGCGCTTCGAACTGCTGATGGATCAAAGGCGTATCGGGAAACGTCGTCTTCGGTGAATTGACGCCATACAGCCAGTGCTCACGCTCGGCGGGCGGCAGGATGTTGAGGCTGTGCAATGCGGCTTGCGGGTTGTTCTGCAACGCATCGACGAGACTGTCCAGTGCCGTGCGCAGGTAACCGGCGATGCGTGAGGCGCCAAGCGTCACATCGGCCAGCACCGTGATGCGCAGGTCCTGACCGAGGTCATCGATGTTGACGGTCAGCGGGTAATTGGTGCGCTCGCGGGCGCCCAGCACCTGCACCCCCGGCGACAGCTCGATCACCTCGGCAACTTCCTCCACGCTGCTGTGGCGGTAGTTGAGCATGGCGCTGAACAGCGGCGTCGGGACCGCCACGGCGCTGCAACGCTGGGCCAGTGCCAGGGACGCCTGCTCATGGGCGAGCAGCGCGGTCAGGCGCCGGTGCGTCGTCAGCACGCCGTCATGAACGCTCGACGCGCCGACATCCACCCGCAAAGGCAAGGTATTGATGAACATCCCCAAGGCCTGTTCGACACCGTCAGCCGCGTTCATCCGTCCCAACAAAACGGTGCCGAACACCACCGCCGAGCGCCCGCACAGCTGACCCAGCACCCGCGCCATGGCCAGGTGCATCAGGCTCGCCACGCTCACCCCCGATTGTCGCGCGTGGGTACGCAGGCGCTGGCTCAGATCGCTGTCGAGCATGCACGAGACTTCCTCGATGCCCTGCCCGTCACCTTGTACATCGTGCAAGCCGCCGGGCAGTGTTGGCTCGTCGATGTCGCCGAGCATCTCGCGGAAAAATGCCTGGTGCGCTTGCTCATCCGACCCCAGGCGTGCCCTCGCCAGATGGTCACGATATGGCACCGCCCTCGCGACTTCAGCGCCGCGGCCGGACAGATAAGCCTGAATTTCCCGGCGCACCACATCGAGCGCGAGGTGATCCATGATGATGTGATGGAACAGCAACAAGGCAGCTACCCGGTCGTTGGCCGGATCCTCGGCGAACACCAGCCGCAGCAACGGGGCCTGTTGCAGGTCGAGGCGGAAGTATTGTGGGTCGTGGCGTGCCAGCAATTGCGCGAGTACATCCTCACGGTCATTCAGATCGACTTCCTCACAGACCAGCGGGGCTTCACGCCAGACCACCTGCACAGGCTCGTCCAGATGCTCCCAGAGGATGGAGGTGCGCAAAATGTCATGGCGCTCGATCACCCGACGCAACGCTTCGGTGAATGCCTCCAGCCGTTCGCGACTGTCGAACGTGAACCGCGCCTGCGACACATAGGGATCACCCTCAGGCGCGGAGAGATGGTGATAAAGCAGCCCCTCCTGCAGCGGCGCCAGCGGATAGATGTCCTGCACATTCGCCACGCCACCCGGCACGGTGGCGACGATCCGGTCGATGGCCGACTGATCCAGCTGCACCAGCGGCAGCATGTCCGGGGTGATGCGCAGCGCCGGGCTCGACCAGTCGCCGCCGTGGCTCGCCACCAGTTCCAGCAACTGCGCCTTGTGTTTGGCGAGGCTGTCCCACAACGCATCGTCCAGTGCGTCGTCATCGCCCAGAATGACCAGGTCTTCATCGTCCTGTTGAAGGCGGATCGCATGGGTGGAAATAACAGCCATCAGCTCGCGAAATTGCATGGGGGTAACCTGCTGTAAATTCGGGAAAAAGGAGCGCGCAGCGGCGACTCCGTGCGGCCGCGCGCAGCCTAGAAAAGCTAAAACATCGGGGCCTGGGTGTCTGACATGGGAAGCGGGGACAAGACCCGTGACCAACCAGTCATGGCGTCGATCCGCGGGAACCGCGAATCGACGCCGGTGTCGGCTCAGAGCCGGCGTTTGCGGTTGAGCGTCGGAATGGTGGTTTGCGGGACTTCCACCTGTTTTGCCTGCGCCGAGGTTTGCGCCGCCAGCGCGGCCAGAGTCGGCTGGCTGAACAGCGTTCGCGCATCGACGTGTAGCCCGGCCTGACGCATGCGTGCCACCAGACTGACCGCCAGCAACGAATGCCCGCCGAGTTCGAAGAACTGGTCGTTGCGTCCGACCTGCTCCAGTTGCAGCACCTCGGCCCAGATCTGCGCCAGCCGGATTTCGACTTCGCCCTCGGGCGCCTCGTAGCGGCGACTGAGCACCGCCTCAGCCCCAGGTGCCGGCAAGGCTTTGCGGTCAACCTTGCCGTTCGGGGTCAGGGGCAATGCGTCGAGTTTTACGTAAGCACCCGGTGCCATGTACTCCGGCAAACGCTCGAGCACATGGGCGCGCAAGGTTTCGATGGGGGGCGCGTCGAAGCCTTCGCGCACGGTGAAATACGCCACCAGCCGCTCGTCCCGCACCAGCACCACCGCTTCACGCACGGCGGGATGCTCGATCAGCCGTGCTTCGATTTCCCCCGGTTCCAGACGCAAGCCGCGCAGCTTGATCTGGAAGTCGTTGCGGCCGAGGAATTCGAGGTTGCCGTCCGCACGGTAGCGCACCAGATCGCCGGTGCGGTACAGGCGATCACCGGCCACGAACGGGCTGTCGATGAAGCGTTCGGCCTGCATCTCCGGCAAGCCCAGATACCCCCGCGCGACCCCGACCCCGCCGATGTGCAGGTGACCGCTGACACCGAATGGCACCGGTTGATCGTGGGCGTCCAGCACGTAGAGCCGGGTGTTGCAAATGGCCCTGCCAATCGGTAGCACGGAGTCGGGTACAGGCATGTACGGTTCCAGCGTCCATGCGGAGCTGTCGACCGTGGCTTCGGTTGGACCATAGACATTGTGCAAGCGCACCCATGGCAGTTTTTTGCGCACCGCTTGGGCCAGTGCAGCGGTGAGTTCGCCACCCCCACAAAACACATCAGTGAGAGTGGTGCACTGACTGACATCGTCCAACTCAAGAAACTGTTGTAACAGCGCCGGGACGAATTTGACCACGCTGATCTGCTGCTCGCCGATCGCTTGCGCCAGATAGGCCGGTTCACGATGGCCGCCGGGACGTGCCAGAACCAGTCGCATACCGACTGTCAGCGGCCAGAAAAACTCCCACACTGAGCCATCGAAACTGAACGGTGCTTTCTGCAACAACGCACCATGCGTCCTCGGGGGACTGATCTGCGACCCCCAATGCACCAGATTGCATAACCCCCGATGTTCGATCATCACGCCCTTTGGCGTGCCGGTGGAGCCCGAGGTGTAGATCATGTAGGCCAGGTTTGAAGCGCTCAAACCCGGTACTTGCAGGTTTTCAGTCGATGCGTCCTGCCAGGTGCAGCGGTCGAAATTGATGACCGGCACACCCGGATCGCCCAACAGATTGCGGGTGGCGTCATGCACCAGCACCGCCACCGGGGCGCTGTCCTGCAGCATGTAATGCAGGCGTTCCAGCGGGTAGTCCGGGTCCAGTGGCACATACGCACCGCCCGCTTTGAGAATGCCGAGCAAGCCGATCACCAGATCCAGGCTGCGTTCGACACAGATCGCCACCCGCGAATCGGGCTGTACACCGTGCTCACGTAGATGATGCGCCAGACGGTTGGCCTGTTCGTTCAGTTGTCGATAGGTCAGCTGTTGATCCCCGGCCTGCAAGGCGATTGCGTCCGGCTTGCGTTGCACTTGTTGCTCGAACAACACCTGAAGCGGCTGATCGAGCGGACAATCGACTTCGCTGGCATTGAACTCGACCAGCAATTGCTCAAGTTCCGCCGTCGGCAGGATCGACAAGCGATTCAGCGGCTGTTGCGGGGTTTGCTCAAGGGCATCGACCAGTGCCTGCAACGCGCTTTGCACGTAGTCGCCGATACGCTGAGCACCGATGCTCATCAGGGTCCGCGTGGTGATCTGCAAAGCGCTGCCCAAATCATCGACGCTCAGGGTCATCGGGTAGTTGGTGCGTTCTTTGTTCTCCAGGGTCTGGATGCCTTGCCAGGCTTGGTCCGACGCCGATTCCTGCGCCTCAAGTTCGGTGTGCCGATAGTTGAGCAACGCACTGAACAGCGGCGCCGGTGACGCAACGCCGCTGCAACGCTGGGCCAGCGCCAGCGACGCATGTTCGTGCCCGAGCAAGTCGGTCAGTCGGGCGTGGGTGAGCAGCACCGCATCGCGCGCACCTCGATCCATATCTACCCGCAATGGCAAGGTGTTGATGAACACCCCCAGCGCCCGGTCCGCGCCCTCGCCGCCTTGCATCCGGCCCATAAAAACGCTGCCGAACACCACATGTTCCTGCCCCGAGGTCGCCGCCAGCACCTGGGCCCAAGCCAGGTGAATCAGGCTGGCCACGCTGACGCCGGCCTGCCGCGCCTGAAGACGCAAGCGCCGATCCAGTTCCGGCGCAAGCGTGCGTACGGCTTCATCGATGCCGCGACCGTCGCCCTGCACGTCCTGCAAGCCGAACGGCAAAGTCGGCTCGTCGATATCGGCGAGCATTTCGCGGAAGAACGCTTCGTGTTCCTGCTCGCTGACACCGAATCGGGTCTGGGCCACGTAATTGCGATACGGCACCGCTGGAGGCAGCGGCTCACTCAGCCCCAACAGGTTGGCGCGCATTTCATGGCGCAGGACTTCCAGCGCGATGTGATCCAGCGCCAGGTGATGGAACAACAGAATCGCCACGATCCGCCTGTGGGCCGGGTCGCGCGCATACATCAGCCGGATTAGCGGCGCCTGACTGACGTCGATGCGATAACGCCGGGCATCGAAGCGCTCATGCAGTTGCGCGAGGACATCGCCCTCGGCCGGATCAAGATTGATTTCCTGCACCGGCAACTCGGCTTCGCGCCCGACCACCTGCACCGGAGTGGTCAAACCTTCCCAGACCACCGCGGTGCGCAGAATATCGTGGCGCGCCATGACCTGACGCAAGGCCGCCGCATAGGCCTCGACCCGCTCGACGCTGTCGAACGCCAACTGCGACTGCAGCAGATACGGATCACCCTGGGCAGCGGTGATGTGGTGATAAAGGATGCCTTCCTGCAACGGCGCCAGCGGATAAATGTCCTGCACGTTGGCCGCCCCGCCCGGCACCGTGGCGATGATCCGGTCGAGGGTGGCCTGATCCAGTTCTACCAACGGCAACAGATCCGGGGTGATCTGCGTGCAACCTGGCGGAATACGGTTGGCCGGCACTTCGACCTCGCGGCCACTGCCCACCGACGCGGCCAGTGCCGCCAATGTCGGCTGGCCGAACAGCACGCGCACATCGCTGCTCATGCCGAGCTGGCGCATGCGCTCGATCAGGTTGACCGCCAGCAACGAATGCCCGCCCAGCTCGAAGAAGTGATCGTGACGCCCCACCCGCTCGACTTGCAGCACCTCGGCCCAGATCTGCGCCAGGAGAATTTCGACGTCGCCTTGCGGGGCTTCATATTCGCGGCGGATCAACGCCTCCGGCCCCGGCGCCGGCAACGCCTGGCGATCCAGTTTGCCGTTAGCCGTCAGCGGCAGCGCCGTCAAACGCACATAGGCCGATGGCAGCATCGCGCTGGGCAGACGGGTCTTGAGGTGAGCATGCAGTTGCGTGATGTCCAGCGGTTGGCGTTCGGTGAACCAGGCCAGCAATTGCCCGTCGCGCACCTGCACCACCGCATCGCGCACCGATTCATGGCTGCTCAACGCGGCTTCGATTTCACCGGGTTCGATGCGCACGCCACGGATTTTCACCTGATCGTCGTTGCGGCCCAGGTACTCGAGGGTGCCGTCCGGGCGCCAGCGTGCGAGGTCGCCGGTGCGGTACATCCGCGCGTTGGGCTGGCGGCTGAAAGGATCGTCGAGGAAACGTTCGGCAGTCAGCTCCGGCCGGTTGAAGTAACCCCGCGCCACCCCGGTGCCTCCGACGTACAGTTCACCAGCCACGCCAATCGGCACCGGGCGTTGTCGGTCATCCAACAGATAGGCCGTGGCATTGCTCACGGGTTTGCCGATGTGCAGCGTCCGGCCCGGTTCGATTCGCCCCGAGGTCGCGACCACTGTCGCTTCGGTCGGGCCATAGTTGTTGATCACCGCGAACGTCTGCTGGCGATTGAACTGGCGCAGGCGATCGCCGCCGATCAGCAGTGTGCGCAGGGTCGGGTGTTCGAGGTGGCGGCTGAAGGCGTACTCGGCAATCGGGGTCGGCAGGAAACTCACGTCCAGCGGCTGCGCACGCCACCAGTCGAGCAGCCCGTCGATGTCTTCGCCGCCATTACGGGACGGCGCCAGGTGCAGGGTCGCGCCGGCACACAGCGCCGGCCAGACTTCCCAGGCCATGGCGTCGAAGCCGAAGCCGGCGAGGCTTGACGTGTGGCAACCGGCGCTCAGGTCGAAGGCCGTGCAATGCCAGTCGACCAGATTCGATAGCGTGTGATGCTCGACCATCACGCCCTTGGGCTGGCCGGTAGAACCGGAGGTGTAGATCACGTAGGCCAGATGTGCAGTGGTCAGACCCGAAACATCAGGGTTGAGATCGTTGATCGGCCAGCCGCGCGTGTCGATTTCAATCACCGGCACGTCGAACACCGGCAAACGTTCGCGCAGATCGTGCTGGGTCAGGACCACGGCCGGAGCACTGTCGCGCAATAAATAGCTCAGCCGTTCCGCAGGATGAGCCGGATCGACCGGCACATAACCGGCGCCGGACTTGAGAATCGCCAGCAGCGCGACCAGCGTGTCCAGCCCTCGGCGCGCGACCAGCGACACGCGGGCGTCGGGTCGTACGCCGAGCCCGATCAAATGATGGGCCAGGGCGTTGGCCTGTCGGTTCAGCTCGGCATAGGTCAGCCGCTGTCCCTGGAGTTCGACCGCTACCGCATCCGGGCGTGTCGCCACTTGCGCTTCGATGCGCTGGTGGATGGTCAGGTTTTGAGGGTATTGCGCGCGTGTGTCGTTCCACTGCTGCAAGAGCGCCGATTCGGCCGGCAGGCTCAGGCTGAAATCACCCACCATCAGCGCCGGGTCTTCAAGCCCCTGCTCCAGCACCCACAGCAAGCGCCCGCTCAGCGCCGCGATTTCATCGGCGTCAAAGTAGGCCTCGTTGTACACCATGTACAAACTGTCCTCGTAGTCACCACGGCTGCTCAGCAGGTGCACCGACAACGGCGTGCCCTCTTCGTGGTTCGACACTTTGACCACCCGCCCCTGCGCCTCGCCGTAGCGGTATTCATGCGCATCGCGCTCATAGGACACGGTCACTTCGAACAACTGCGAGCGATCCTCGCGCAGCAAGCCGAGGGTACGGTTCATTTCGCTCAAGGGAAAACGTTGATGGCGAAAGTCTTTTTTCAACTCGTCGTGAATCGCCTTGACCAGCGTCTTGAATGACAACTCGCGGCCAAAACCCATGCGCACCGCGCTGACCTGGGTGAACAGCCCCAGGGTCGATTTGAACCGGGCGCCGGAGCGGTTGAGCAGCGGCACGCCCACCACCCATTCGTCACGCTGGGCGCTGCGGCTGAAGTACACATGGATCGCTGCCAGCAGCACATGAAACGCCGATGCGCCGTACTCCCGGGCCACCTGTTTCATGCGTTCGTGCAAGCGAGCCGGAAACACCTGCGAGAAAATCCGCGTCGGTGCCGCAGCGCCGGCAAAGCGTTCCTGATAACGCGGCAGCAACAGCGGTTCGGGCCGATGTTGGTATTTGTCCAGCCAATACGCCCGGTCGCGGGCGTAGCGGTCGGACTGAAAATACCGCGCATCGTCACGGATGAAATCGACATAGGACGGCGCCGAATCGGGCGGCAATTGCCCGAGCGCCAGCGCGTTGTAGATCTCGTCGAGGGATTTGAGCATCTCGCCGAAACCCCAGCCATCGACGATCAGGTGGTGGGCCTGGAGTGACAGCCAATGGCAGTTGTCATCGAGCCAGAGCAGACGAAACCGGAACAACGGCCCGCCATCCAGCGTAAACAGTTGCTCGATGTTTTCCTGCGTCAGTTGGCGCGCTGCGGCGTATGGATCGGGTTGGCTGCGTAAATCGTGCACCGGCATCGGCACCGGCATGGACCGGGCAAAACGTTGCAACGGCAGCCCATCCTCGCCGGCCCCCGACAGCAGGCTGGTGCGCATCGCGTCATGCCGGGCCACGAGACCTTCAAGCGCCGCCTGCATCAGGGCCGGATCCAGCGGCCCGGTCAGTTCGACATAGCCACCGATGTTGTACATCGGCGAATTTCCCTGACGCAATTGATCGAGCCAGATGTCGCGCTGGGCGGCAGTCAGCGGAAAGGCCTCGGAAATCGCGGACAGACCGTCCGCCGCGTCGGCAGCAAATTGGTTCATAAGATCCATCTCACGTGATTTGGCGCGTATTCAAGCATCGGCCCCGAAACCCGCGTGACACGTAAAACCCGGACAACACTCCCCTCTTTGTACAGTTGTGCGAACCAACAGGGCCTGAGAAGTCAGCTAATCCCCTAAAAGTTCGGAAAGAAATGACTGAAAATCCTGTAGGACAATTGCCACACTCGACTACCCGTTAGTGTCCCGCAATGGCGCGGCACCGCGATCCGAACCCCGGAATCCGGGGTTCGTACTAGATCGTACAGTCAAAGCCTACGAGTCCTTACACATTGATCTGACAGAAACGTGACGCCATTTTTTCGGAAATGGTGGCACTTTGTGTCCCTGTTTTCCCCTACAGACGTAGGACAAATGCATAGGCTTAAATCCCGTTCCAGATCGATTTTCAGGAGAAACAACTGGGTGGGCGTTTCACGGGTGCATGCACGGCAGACGATTCGGCAATGGCTCTAAATCAAGGATGACAAGGATATGAATCTGACCGGCAGTCTTCGCAACATGGAAAATCCGCACTTTTACTGGCAACTGGGTGAACTGATCGCCAGCACCGGCAACGAGCGTTTTGCCACCAACATGTTCCAGCTGGTCGACAACCTCGTTCCGGTCAATCGCGTCGATCTCAGTGAGTGGACCCTGGACGAACGGGAATCCAGCGTGGTCGAGATCAAGGCGTTGGGCAGCGCCGGTTTGCCGGACACCTTCCCGCCCCCGGCCCCGTTGCAGCACCCGGACGACCACCCGCTGCTGCAACAGATGATCGAGATGAACGACTCGCTACTGATTCAATTGAAAGCCTCGCTCCAGCATCGACACCCGCACCACAGCGTCCACCAATGCAATCTGGTGTCACGCACGTCCAACCGCCGTTGCGTCATCTCGTTCTACCGCCCCCACACGCATCGGGTGTTTTCCCTGCCGGAACTGTCGTTCCTCAAGCGCCTGTCCGACACCTTGTTGCCATTGATCGAGCGCCACGCGCACATCAGTCGCCAAATCACCGCCAGGCAACCCCGCGCGCCACAAGCCGATCAACCCCAGACACCATTGCAACAGGTGTTCGACGAACGCCTGGCGTTGGGTGACATCACCTTGTCGGTGCGAGAGAAAGAGGTCTGCCTGGGCCTGCTGACCGGCGGCACCGTGCCGCAGATGGCAGAAAAGCTGCGGGTCAAGAACAGCTCGATCGAGACCTACCTCAAACGTGCGGCCGCCAAGCTTGGGGTCAGCGGGCGACACGGTCTGGCGAAATGGATGGCTGGGGCCTGATCCGGCATTTTTCTCATTCCGGGCGCCCGGCGTCCGCCCTCATTCGTGAACGAGGCTGTTTGATGTTCAGGTTGCCGATTTCCCTGCTGTCCGCTGCGCTGCTGGGCGGTTGTTCGTTGATTCCCGATTACCAGCGACCGGCATCGCCGAGTGCCGCGCAGTATCCGCAAGGTCCCGCGTATGCCGCGCAATCCCCGGTCACGCCCCGCGCCGAGGACTGGCGCGCACTGTTCAATGACCCGGCGTTGCAGCAACTGATTGAAAGCGCGCTGGTCAACAACCGTGATCTGCGGGTGGCCGCGCTGAACGTCGAGGCGTTCCAGGCGCAGTACCGCATCCAGCGCGCCGATCTACTGCCGGCGGTCTCGGCCAATGCCAACCAACTGCGTCAGCGGGTGCCGTCCAGCGTGACCCGAACCCAAGCGGCGATCACCTCGACCTACTCGGTGAATCTGGGCATCAGCGCCTATGAACTGGACTTCTTCGGCCGGGTACGCAGCCTCAGCGAGCAGGCGCTGCTGACCTGGCTGTCCACCGAAGAGGCCCGGCGCAGTGCGCAATTGAGTCTGGTGGCCAACGTCGCCAACGCTTACCTGACCTGGCGCGCCGATCAGGAGTTGCTAGTGCTGGCCCGGGAAACGCTGGCCGCCGACGAACGAAGCCTGCACCTGACCACCCGCAACCGCGAGGCCGGCAAATCCTCGGCGCTGGACCAGATTCAGGCGCAGACCAGCGTCGACAGCACCCGCGCAAGCCTCGCTCGTTATCAGCGTCAGGTCGCCCAGGACTTTAACAGCCTGACGTTGTTGGTGGGTGCGCCGGTGCCCGAGCACCTTCCGGCGCGTCCGCTGGACAGCGACCTGGTGGCATCCGTGCCGGCCGGGTTGCCGTCCGATCTGCTGCAACGTCGGCCGGACATTCTCCAGGCCGAATACAAGCTGCGCGCTGCCAATGCCAACATCGGCGCGGCGCGGGCGGCGTTTTTCCCGAGTGTCAGCCTGACCGCCAATGCCGGGACGTCCAGCCGCGACCTGTCCGGGCTGTTCAAGGGCGGCTCCGGGGCCTGGACGTTCCAGCCGCAGATCAACCTGCCGATCTTCAACGCCGGCAGTCTGCGCGCCAGCCTGGACTACGCGAAGCTGCAAAAAGACATCAGCGTCGCCGAGTACGAAAAGACCATTCAGACGGCATTTCAGGAAGTGTCCGACGGCCTCGCGGCGCGCCAGACCTACGAACAACAGCTCCAGGCCCAGCGCGATCTGGTGCAGGCGACCCAGGATTATTACGACATGGCGCAGCATCGCTATCGCAGCGGCGTCGACAGCAGCCTGACGTTCCTCGATGCTCAGCGTTCGTTGTTCAGTTCTCAGCAAGGGCTGATTACCGACCGGTTGGCGCAACTGGTGGCGCAAGTGAATCTGTACACCGCGCTGGGCGGCGGCTGGAGCCCGGTCGAGCCGCCACCGCCAGCACATTGAGTCATGTTTTCTTACACCTTTTGTCGCCTGTTCCGACATTGACAGGTGATCAAAAACCGACCTGCTGGATCATTTTGGTATCATGCGCCGCTTTTACGGTTAACCCGCCCGCCTGTCCTGCCGACCGGCGGGCTCCAAAGGGCGGTATGAAATGACGGCTTTGTTGACTCGCCGCAAGGTGCTTGCGGGAATGGGCGTACTCGGTCTCGGCCTGCTCGCCGGCTGCGACACCCGCGGCGAACTGTCGTACAAGTACGGCAAGGATCTGAGCGACAAGATCCTCGGACGCACCTTCAAGCTCAAGGACACCGAAGGCAACACCGTGACGCTGTCGAGCTTTCGCGGCCTGATGCCGATGATCTTCTTCGGCTTCACCCAGTGCCCGGCGATCTGCCCGACGACGCTGGCCCGCGCCGCGAAAATCAAGAAGCTGATGGGCAAGGACGGCGACATCCTGCAAGTGGTGTTCATCACCCTCGACCCGGAACGCGACACCCCGGAAATCCTCGACGCCTACGTCAAGACCTTCGATCAAAGCTTCGTCGCGCTGTACGGCACCCTCGAAGAAACCAAGGCCACCGCCAAGGAATTCGACGTGTTCTACGAAAAAGTCCCGGCCGGCGACACCTATACCCTTTCCCACACCGCCACCAGCTATGTCTACGACACCCGGGGCACGTTGCGTGTGGGCCTGTCTCAATCGCTTTCTGCACAAGAGTGCACGGAAGATTTGCTTACCGTCATGGAGGTCTGCTGATGAACCCCTTTCTGAACCACATCAAACGTGCCGCACTGGGCCTGTCCCTGCTGGGCCTGGCGTTCCAGGTATCGGCGCAGACCAAGGTCGACGACGCGTGGGTGCGCGCGACCGTGCCGAACCAGTCGGCCAGCGGCGCGTTCATGACCGTCACCGCCGACAGCGACAGCAAGCTGCTCAGCGTTGCTTCGCCGGCGGCCAAGGACGTGCAGATTCATGAGATGACCATGAAAAACGACGTGATGAGCATGGGCCCGGTGAAATCGGTCGACCTGCCAGCTGGCAAAGCCGTCAACTTCGATCCGAATGGCTACCACGTGATGCTGATGGGCCTGACCGCTCAACTGAAGGAAGGCGACAGCGTGCCGCTGACCCTGACTATCGAAAACGCCAAGGGCGAAAAGGAAACCGTGGAAGTGAAAGCGCCGGTCAAGGCGCTGACCATGGAAGGCCACGATCACAGCAAGATGCATTGATCGCTGACTGACAGATCTACGGCTTCAAAAAAACAACAGGGGCGGCATGATCGATGATCATGCCGCCCCTTTTGCATCTGGATATCAGACCAGTTTCAATTCGACCTCGATATTGTTGCGCGTGGCCTTGGAGTACGGGCACACCTGATGCGCCGCATCCACCAGTTGCTGCGCCGCGCCGCGCTCCATGCCCGGCAGGCTTACATTCAATCGCGCCTGCAACAGATACCCTCCCGAGTTGGTACCCAAGTCCACTTCGGCATCCACCGCCAGGTCCGCTGGCAGGCTGATTTTCTGCTGCCCCGCCACCGCTTTCATCGCGCCGATGAAACATGCCGACCAGCCTGCGGCAAACAATTGCTCCGGATTGGTCCCGCCGCCACTGGAGCCGGGCGACGACAGTTTTACGTCGAGGATCCCGTCGGAACTGCGCGAGGCGCCGTCACGTCCGCCGGTGGTGTGGGTTTTCGCGGTGTAGAGGACTTTTTCGATCTGACTCATGGCGATCTCCTGAATGGAAAACAGCAGACTGTTCACTCGGCGCCTCCCGTCGCAGCCTTGAGGTGCGCCACCCGTTTCACACAGCCCTCTCACTATAGACGCGAGTTTGCCGCTTACCCGACCGGCGGACGTGCGGGTTGTTCAGAAATGACGGCCGTTCAACTCCCCGCCCCGCCATGCGCCTCTTCAAAGAAATAATCCTTCCAGCTGTCCGCCTTGTTTTTCAGCACGCCCAGCTCCTGCAATTTCTCTGCATAGATAAAGGTGCGCTGCGGCACCACGGTGAAATCGATTTCCGGATCGGTGACGATTTTCTCGACCAGTGCCAGCGGCAGCTTTGACTGTTCCACCCGAATGTAGGCCTGAGCCGCCGCAGGTTTGTCGGCCTTGATGATCTTCTCGGCCTCGGCCAGGGCGTCGTAGAACGCCTTGTAGGTTTTCGGGTTTTCGTCGTGGAATTTTTCCGTTGTGTAGAGCACGTTGAACGTGGCCTGGCCGCCGAGCACGTCGTAGGAACTCAGCACTTTATGCACGTTGGGATTCTGCAACGCCTGGTACTGGAACGGTGGGCTGGAGAAATGCGCGTTGATTTCCGAGCCGCCAGCGATCAGTGCAGCCGTCGCATCAGGGTGCGGCAGGCTGACGGAGATGTCGTCGAATTTCTTGTATTGGTCATTGCCGAATTCCTTGGCCGTTTCGATCTGCAGCGTGCGCGACTGGAAGCCCACACCCGATGCCGGCACGGCGATGCGATCCTTGTCGCTGAAGTCCTTGAGGGTTTTGACGTTCGGGTTATTGGTCAGCAGGTAGTTGGGCATCGAGCCCAGTGAAGCGATGGCCTTGACGTTCTGCTTGCCCTTGGTGCGATCCCACACGGTAAGCATCGGCGGCACGCCCGCCGAGACCACGTCCAGCGATCCGGTGAGCAGCGCTTCATTCATGGCGGTGGCGCCGGAAATACTGTTCCAGTCGACCTTGATGTCCAGCCCCTGGGCCTTGCCGTGTTTCTCGATCAAGTGCTGATCGCGCACCACATCCAGAATCAGATAACCGATGCCGAATTGCTGGGCGATGCTGATCTTGCCTTCGGCTTGTGCAGTGTTGCCGAGCAACGCGCCGGCCAGCGAGGCCGCCAGCAGCGTCAGTGCAGAACGTTTTAACGGTAAGGCCATGACAACCTCGCAGTGATTTACAGGGAAATCTGTGAGGCCGGACTCTATCGCTATAAAAAACGAAATTTAAATACCGTTATCGCATATTGATATCACCTGAACGTCAGACTTGCAGAAACGCTCGCAAGTCCGCGCCCTAGCCATCGACACCGCTGCAGCCAGCTGCTCGGCGACATCTTTACGCTGACCGCTTCGGAAGGCCAATGTCACACGCAGGTGAATGCCGCTTAAACAGCCTGAAACAATAAAACCGCCGCCGCACTCAGGCCGGAAAACCGCCAGGACGGTCGCCGATCAAGGCCCCGGCTCATCCGGGTGGCTAACAGCACCCTCCGGGGAGCAGATCACCCTGCCGTTTAAAAAGGCGATCAGACTGCCGACGCTTGGTATCATCGCCCACACTTTTATGACGGTTTAATGGCTGGAAGGTCTTTTTTTGTGAGCGCTCTTTTTCAACGGCTGCGGTGCCTGGATGCCCGCCTTCTCTCTCTGTTTTTTCTGGTACTGATCGTGCCGGTGTGCCTGCGGGCGGCACTCGGCTGGTCGAGCCTGTTCGGTTACCTGTCGGACCTGGCCATCGGCAGTCTGCTGGTGGTGGTGTTGCACCGCCGTCCCTGGTGGCTGGTGCTGCCGGTATTGCTGTTCTGGGGATTGCTGGCGGTGGCGACCGCGGAACTGGTCAGCGCGGTAGGTCGCCTGCCGACCGTAGCGGATCTGCATTATCTGATCGACCCGCAGTTCGTGGAAAACTCCACCGGCGGCGGCTTCGCCCATCCCGGCGTGGCGGTTGCGCTGCTGGTGGCCCTGGCCGTGTGGCTGCTCAGTCATTGGACTCGACGTGCGACACCGGTTCGCGCTCTGCCCCGTGCAACCTGGGCGACGCCGGTGCTGCTGTTCTGCGCGTACTGGGGCGCGCAACACCTGGACCCGAGCGATGCCGACCCGTGGCGCCTGTACAACCTGCCGCACCAACTGCTGGCCGCGCAGGTCGCCGACGTGCAGATGCAGGCTGAAGAATGGCTGGACGGCGACACTCAAGTCGCGCCTCCACCGATGGCCGGGCTCACCGATGTCGATCTGAACGGTCACCCGTTGCTGGCGGCCAAGGGTCAGGCGCGCAATGTGCTGATCGTCGCCCTCGAAGGCATTCCCGGCGCTTACATCGGCGCCAATCGCCAGGCCATCGGCAGCCATTATCAGGAAGACCTGATGCCCAACCTCAGCCGCTGGGCCGAGCGCGGCATGAACACCCCGGATTACGTGCTGCACACCCACCAGACCATTCGCGGTCTGTACGCCATGCTCTGCGGCGATTACGACAAGCTCGACAACGGCACGCCCAAGGGCGTGGAAATGCTGACCCAGCACGAGCGCAATCAGGCGTGCCTGCCGGCCCAGTTGCGTCAGCACGGTTTTGCCACGCACTACCTGCAAGGCGCAGGGCTGCGGTTCATGGCCAAAGACAAGATCATGCCGCACATCGGGTTCGATGCGACCCATGGCCTGGAATGGTTCACCAACGCCAACTACCTGGAATTCCCGTGGGGCAAGGATGACAAGGCGTTTTTCGAAGGCGCACTGAAATACGTCGGCGAACTGAAGAAGCAGAAACAGCCGTGGATGCTCACGCTGCTGACCGTCGGCACTCACCAGCCCTACTCCGCGCCCGAGGACTACCTGCAACGCTACGACACGCCGAAGCAGGCCGCCGTCGGTTATCTGGACGATGCACTGGAACAGTTTCTCAGCGGCCTCGAACGCCAGGGCGTGCTGAAAGACACGCTGGTGGTGATCACCTCGGACGAATCCCACGGCATCGACGGCGTACGCCTCGCGTCGTCCTGGGGCTTCAACCTGACCCTCGCGCCGGAACAGGCGCAACTGCCGCGCCTGAACGCCGGGGTCTATGGTCACGTCGATCTGAGCGCGTCGATTCTGGATTACTTCGACTTTCCGGTGCCCTCCGCCCTCAGCGGTCGCTCGTTGTTTCGCGATTACGATTCGGGCCGCGAAATCATGTCGTTCACCAACGGCAAGCTGCGTTACCACGACGGTCGCGGCCTCCTGACCGAATGCGACATGCCGCGCCGTTGCCGCAATTACGCAAGCCAAGGTTTCATCGCCGAAAGCGCCACGTTCAAGGGCAACGCCAGCAGCCAGAATGCCCGGGATATCGCCGCCCGCGCCTCGGCCCTGGATCTGTCGCTGCTGCGCACCCCGCTCAACCAGCGTTATCAGTTCGGCAGCGCCAACGTCATCCCGCTGCAAGCGCAGATCAAGGACGACTGGGCCGACAACCTGATCGGCGCGCAGTATCTGGAAATGCCCAAGGGCTCCCATACCCGCGTGCGCCTGACCGTACGTTCGGTCGATCCGCAGCAGGCAGCGTACATTCAGCTCAAGGCCAAGGAGTTCGAACAGGACGTGCAACTGGGCCTGCCGACCGAGATGGTCGCCACGGCGGATCAGCCGCTGGAGATGGATTTCAGCTTCGACAACCCGCAACCGCGCAAGGCGTTCTCGTTTCACTTGCTGGGGTATGGGCTGGGCGCCGTGGAAGTCAGTGATTTCAGCGTGATCACCGAACTGCCGGGGCAACAGGATCTGCTGGACGAGATCCCGGAGGAAGACACCGCTCAATCGAGTTGAGGTCGACGCCAGCGTCGCAACGACGCTGGCGCCTGTCCGGTGTGACCGATCAGAACGTGGTGCGCAGTCCGACCTGAATGCTGCGCCCTTCTGCCGGCGCAATATCCCGCAGGATCGAGCTGGCGTAACGCACGGTCTGGTTGGTCAGGTTCTCGGCATTGACGAAGGCCAGCCACTTGCTCTGACCAACATCAAAGTGATAACCCACATTGGCCCCCAGCGTGGTGTAGCCGTCGGTGCTACTTTCGTTGTCCGGCACCCGGTGCTGGGAACTGGCGTGTTCCACATCGATCCGCGCCTGCCAGCGATCCAGCTCCCACAACAACCCAGTGTTTAACCGCAGCGGCGCGATGCGCGGCAGGTCCTGGCCGTTGTCGAGGTTCTTGGCGCGGGTGTAGTCGCCCGACAGCTCCAGCGCAAACTTGCCGTAGGCGTTTTCGCCAAGGGTCCAGCGATCCTGCGCTTCGATACCGCTGAAGCGCGCCCGTACGCCGGAGTAGGTGTATTCAGGAATGCCATCGGCGTCTTCCTCGCCTTCGTCGTTGAGCGTGCGCCCGGTCCCGAGCAGACCAATGTAGTTGGAGAAATGGCTATAGAACACGCCGACGCTGCCCTTGTGGGTGCCGTTGTCGAAACGCAGGGCGAGGTCGCTGGAGACGGCTTTTTCTTTCGACAGTCCCGCGTCCCCGACTTCATAAGTGCCGGTGGCGACGTGGGCGCCGTTGGCGTAAAGCTCATAGAACGTCGGCGCGCGCTCGGTGTAGCCCAGCGTGGCGGCGACCGACCAGATCGGCGTCAGCGTGTACACCGCACCGGATGACAGGCTGCCGGCGGTGAAACTGCTGGAGCGATCGGCATTGGCGAAACGCTCGTTGCCTTTGGCGTCCGGATCGACCGTGGTGTGCTCAAGGCGTCCGCCGAGGGTGAACAGCAGACGATCCGTGGCTTGCAGCTCTTCAAGAATGAACAGTGCACCGGCATCGGTATCGGTGTGCGGCACGAAGGCTTCTTCGCCCAGCGCCGAGAATTCGTTGCGACTGACTTGCGCGCCAATCACCCCATTGAACGGCCCCAGCGGCTGATGCCGGGCCTCGACCCGCGCCTCGTAGCCCTTGTTCTTGAACGTGGTGCCGACTTCGCCGCCTTCGATTTCCCGGTGCTGGTAATCGGTGTAGCCAGCGTCGAGTTTCAACGAACTGAACGGGCCGTCGAGGTTGCGGATTTCCGAGGCGAACGCGTAGTGCTCCTGCTCCATGCGGATGCGCACATCGTCTTCGGCCGGCGAGCCGTAGTTCGAATCGTAATTGCTGTACGACAGCCCCGCGTAACCGTCATCCCAGGTGTACGACCCGCCCACCGCACCGCCGTCCTGACGACCGTCGCTGTTGGCCAGCCGATGCTTTTTCGAATCGCCATCGTCGTTCGCCCGTTCACGGCCGGTTCTGGCGTAGCCCGGAATCTTCAGGTCATTGAACTCGCGGGCGCTGGCGTCCAGGTGCAAGGCGAACTGGCCGTTACCGGCTTCAAGCTTGCCGGCGCTGCTGCGGGTGGTGTCGGCGCCGCCATAGCGCAACTCGCCGGCACCGTGAATGCCGTCGATGGCTTCGGTCGGGATGCGGTTGTCGAAGGTATTGACCACCCCGCCGATGGCGCTGCCGCCATACAGCAAGGCTGCGGGGCCGCGGACGATTTCGATGCGTTCGACGTTGACCGGATCCAGCGGCACTGCGTGATCGTAGGACAGCGACGAGGCGTCCAGCGCGCCGACGCCGTTGCGCAGGATGCGAATGCGATCGCCGTCCTGCCCGCGAATGATCGGCCGACTGGCACCCGGGCCGAAGTAGGACGACGACACGCCCGGCTGCTTGTTCAGGGTTTCGCCGAGGCTGCCCTTTTGTTGCAGCGTCAGGCTGTCACCGCTCAACACGGTCGAGGGCGAGGCCAGGGTCTGACTGCCCAGCGGATTGCCGGTGATGACTTGCGGTTGCAGTTCCAGCGGGTCGGCGGCAAATGCGGGCGAAGCGATCAGCAGCGCCGAGGCCATGAGCGTCAGGCGGGGTTGGAAGGCGTGGAAGCGGGAAGGCATTTCAGGAATCCGTCAGGCAGAAAAGTAAGGATCGATGCCAGCGCTACACAGGGTGTATTACCGACGCCAATCAGATGAAATCATTTTTATGTTATACAATAACATTTCCAATGACCATCCCGTTTCACCCAGACACATGCAAACCAGCGCTCAAGCACGGGCATTTCAGCGCCCTGCCCTGCAGGTTCCCTGCACTTCGCATAAGAGACTGCGCCTATCAGGCACCAATAGTCGGCCTATTAGCTGACTTGCCAAGTCGGGTCTAGCCTTACTAGTCCGAAGTCGGCACGAGCCGGCCGCAGAAGACCTGATAAGGATCCCGAACATGGCAAATGAATCGAAATGCCCGTTCAATCACGCCGCCGGCGGTGGCACGACGAACCGCGATTGGTGGCCGAATCAACTGAACCTGAAAATCCTGAGTCAGCACTCGCCCGCATCCGATCCGATGGGCAAGGACTTCGACTATGCCAAGGCTTTCAAGAGCCTGGATTTCCAGGCCCTCAAACGCGATCTGACGGCGCTGATGACCGACTCCCAGGATTGGTGGCCAGCGGACTTCGGCCACTACGGCCCGCTCTTCATCCGCATGGCCTGGCACAGCGCCGGCACCTATCGCACCGCTGACGGCCGTGGCGGCGCCGGCTCCGGCCAGCAACGCTTCGCCCCGCTCAACAGCTGGCCGGACAACGTCAGCCTCGACAAGGCCCGACGGCTGCTGTGGCCGATCAAGCAGAAATATGGCCGCAACATTTCCTGGGCCGACCTGATCGTGCTCACCGGCAACGTCGCGCTGGAATCGATGGGCTTCAAGACCTTCGGTTTCTCCGGCGGCCGCGCGGATGTCTGGGAACCGGACGAAGACGTGTACTGGGGCTCGGAAAACAAATGGCTGGGCGGCGATAACCGCTACGGCAAGGATCCGGAATCCATGCAGCCGCCGGGCGAAGGCACGCTGGTGGCCGAACCCGCCGAGCACGGCAATGAAGAGAGCCGCACCAATCAGGGCGAACGCAACCTCGAGAACCCGCTGGCCGCGGTGCAGATGGGCCTGATCTACGTGAACCCGGAAGGCCCCGAAGGCAATCCCGACCCGGTGGCCTCGGCCAAGGACATCCGCGAAACCTTCGGCCGCATGGCCATGAACGACGAGGAAACCGTCGCCCTGATCGCCGGTGGTCACGCCTTCGGCAAGACCCACGGCGCAGGCCCCGCCGACAACGTCGGACCGGAACCGGAAGCCGCCGGCCTCGAAGAACAAGGCCTGGGCTGGAAGAACAGCTTCGGCACCGGCAAGGGCGCCGACACCATTACCAGCGGCCTGGAAGTGACCTGGACCACCACCCCGACCAAGTGGAGCAACAACTACCTGGAAAACCTGTTCGGCTTCGAGTGGGAACTGACCAAGAGCCCCGCCGGCGCCCATCAGTGGAAACCGAAAAACGGCGCCGGCGCCGGCACCATCCCCCACGCCCACGACCCGAACAAACGCATCGACCCGACCATGCTCACCTCCGACCTGGCCCTGCGTTTCGACCCGGCCTACGAGAAGATTTCGCGGCGCTTCCTGGCCAATCCCGATCAACTGGCCGATGCCTTCGCCCGCGCCTGGTACAAGCTGATTCACCGTGACATGGGCCCGCTGTCGCGCTACCTCGGCCCGGAATTGCCCCAGGAAGAACTGCTGTGGCAAGACCCGATTCCCGAGGCTAGGCATCCACTGGTGGACGACAGCGATATCAGGGCGCTGAAAGGCAAAATACTGGCGTCGGGGCTGTCCATTTCGGAACTGGTTTCCACCGCTTGGGCGGCCGCATCGACCTTCCGGGGCTCGGACAAACGCGGCGGCGCCAATGGCGGGCGCCTGCGTCTGGCACCGCAGAAATTCTGGCAGGCCAACCAGCCTGAGCAACTGGACAAGGTGCTGAAAGTCCTCGAGGGCATTCAAAACGAGTTCAACACTGGAGCGACAGGCAAGCAAGTCTCGCTGGCGGACCTGATCGTGCTGGCCGGTAACGCCGGTGTCGAGCAAGCGGCGCAAAACGCCGGGCATACGGTGACTGTGCCGTTCAATCCGGGGCGCACCGACGCGACTCAGGAGCAAACCGACGTCGAGTCGTTCGGCTTCCTCGAACCGCACACCGACGGCTTCCGCAACTACGCCGCCAACACCTACCGCGTGCCGGCTGAAGCGCTGCTGATCGACAAGGCGCAACTGCTGACTCTTTCCGCCCCGGAAATGACCGTACTGATCGGCGGTCTGCGGGTGCTGGACACCAACGTCGGCAAGACGAAACACGGGGTGTTCACCGACAAACCCGGCTCCCTCACAAACGACTTCTTCCGCAACCTGCTGGACATGGGCGTGGAATGGAAACCGACGTCGAAAACCGAGTTCGAAGGCCGCGACCGTAAAACCGGCAGCGTGAAATGGACGGCGACCCGGGTCGATCTGGTATTCGGTTCCAACGCCGTACTGCGGGCGCTGGCCGAGGTGTATGCCAGCTCCGATGCGAAGGAAAAGTTCGTCAACGATTTCGTTGCTGCGTGGGCGAAGGTGATGGATCTGGATCGGTTTGATTTGCGGCAATAAGGGCTTTTTCATCTGGCCACAAAAAACGCCGCTCATTGAGCGGCGTTTTTTATAGCCGGTTCTGCGGAAGTAATGCGGTGTAGCTGAAACCCAACCCCCTCACCCCAGCCCTCTCCCCGAGGGAGAGGGAGCCGACCGAGGTGTATTGCGCGATACATCGACCTGAAGAATCGAGTCGATTATGGATTCGGTAAAGCAGGATCAGGTCGGCGTAAATCTGAAGCATCCCGCAATCAGTCCCCTCTCCCTCCGGGAGAGGGTTAGGGTGAGGGCTGGATCTAAAGTTGAAACACCATCTCAAGACCAACCCAAAACGACCAGCCTCAAGCCAAACTCTTGCTCACCACCTCATACACATCACTGGACAGCTGCCCCGAAGCCAAAATCCGCTCCAGTTCCGCCTTCATCAGCGCCTGACGAGCGCCGTCATACTTGCGCCAGCGGGTCAGCGGCGCCAGTTGACGCGAAGCGATTTGCGGGTTGAAGCCGTTCAGCTCAATCACCAAATCGGCGAGGAAGCGATAACCAGAGCCGTCCGCCGCGTGGAAGTTGATCAGGTTCTGCCCGGCGAACGCACCGACCAGCGCACGCACCTTGTTCGGGTTCTTGATGTTGAACGCCGGGTGCTGCATCAGCGCTTTCACCCGCTCCAGACCGCCCGGCAAGGTGCTGCCGGCCTGCACGCTGAACCACTGATCCATGACCAGCGGATTGTCCTTGAAGTGCTCGGCGAAACTGGCCAGTGCGGTGGCTTTCTGCTCGTCGAACGGCGAGTTGACCAGCACCGCCAGCGCGGTCAGGCGTTCGGTCATGTTGTCGCAGCTGTCGAACTGTTCCAGGGTTGCTGCCAGCACTTCCGGCTTGCCGCTGAGCATCAGGTACGACAGCGCGATGTTCTGCAACGCGCGACGGGCGAAGTGCTCGGCTTCGGCCACGTACGGGGTTTGCTTCGACAGGTCGCGGTTGGCCTGATAACGCAGCCACAGGGCCTCGAACAGGTTGTCCGCCAGTTGCTGACGGGCGAATTCGCGGGCGGTGTGGATCGCGTCGACGTCGGCGATTTCGCTGATTTCGGTCAGGTACGCCTCACTTGGCAGCGAGAGCATTTCCGCGACCATCGCCTGATCCAGTGTTTCGTCCGACAGCACGGTGCGCAGCGCGGAAACCAGACGCGGGTCGAGCACCAGGCTTTCGCCCTTCTGCTGCTGGCCGATCAACTCTTGCAGCACCTGCACCGACAGTTGCTGGCCGGCATCCCAACGATTGAAACCATCGGTGTCGTGCTGCATCAGGAACATCAGCTGATCGCGGTTGTACGGGAAGCTCAGTTTCACCGGCGCCGAGAAGCCACGCAGCAAGGACGGCAGCGGTTGTTCGGCGATGTCGACGAAGGTGAAGGTCTGCTCGGCTTCGGTCACCGAAATCACCCGGGTGGTGCCTTGAGCCGAGGCTTCGCCGGCCAGACGCAGGGCAATCTCGTTGCCTTGGCTGTCGAGCAGGCCCAGTTCGACCGGGATCACGAACGGCAGTTTTTCAACCTTGTCCGGGGTTTCCGGGCAGCTCTGGCGGAAGGTCAGGCTGTAGGTTTTCGCGGCGGCGTCGTAAGACTCGCTCACCGCCAGACGCGGTGTGCCGGCCTGGCTGTACCAGCGCTTGAACTGAGTCAGGTCGACGCCGTTGGCATCTTCCATGGCCTTGATGAAGTCATCGCAGGTCACGGCCTGGCCGTCGTGGCGTTCGAAGTACAGATCGCTGCCCTTGCGGAAGCCTTCGGCGCCCAGCAGGGTGTGGATCATGCCGACCACTTCCGAGCCCTTTTCGTACACGGTCAGGGTGTAGAAGTTGGAAATCTCGATGAAGCTGTCCGGGCGCACGGCGTGGGCCATGGGACCTGCATCTTCGGCGAACTGGTGGGTACGCAGGTACGCCACGTCCTGAATGCGCTTGACCGTGGCCGAGTTCATGTCAGAGGAGAAACCGGCATCGCGGAACACCGTGAAGCCTTCCTTCAGCGACAGCTGGAACCAGTCGCGGCAGGTCACGCGGTTGCCCGACCAGTTGTGGAAGTATTCGTGGGCGACGATCGCTTCTACCCGCTGGTGCGCGGCGTCGGTGGCGGTTTCGGCGCGGGCCAGCACGGCGCTGGAGTTGAAGATGTTGAGGCCCTTGTTCTCCATGGCGCCCATGTTGAAGTCGTTGACGGCGACGATCATGAAGATGTCCAGATCGTACTCGCGACCGTAGACCTCTTCGTCCCAGCGCATCGACTTCTTCAGGCTGTTCATGGCGTGCTGGCACTTGTCGATGTTTTCCGGCTCGACATAGATGCGCAGCGCCACATTGCGGTTGGTCATGGTGGTGAAGGAGTCTTCAACGCACCACAGGTCACCGGCCACCAGCGCGAACAGGTACGCCGGTTTCATGAACGGGTCTTCCCAGGTCGCCCAGTGCCGGCCATCTTCGCCAGGGCCGCTGGCGATCGGGTTGCCGTTGGACAGCAACACCGGATAGCTGTGCTGCTCGGCCACTACGGTGGTGGTGAACTTGCTCATCACGTCCGGACGGTCGAGGTAATAGGTGATCTTGCGGAAGCCTTCGGCCTCGCACTGGGTGCAGAACATCGTGCCGGACTTGTACAGGCCTTCCAGTGCAGTGTTGGTTTCCGGGTGGATCCTGACGCTGGTGTCGACCGTGAAGGTTTCGCTGGCCGGTTGCAGGGTCAGGTGATTTTCCGTCAGCAGGTAGTCGGCGGCGCTCAGTTCCTGGTCGGCCAGGGTCACCGAGAGCAACTCCAGTTGCTGGCCATCGAGCACCAGCGGCGGCAGGCCCGGGCCACGGGCCGGGTTGCGGCGCATCACCAGTTGCGCGTGGACCAGACTGTGGTCCTCGAACAACTCGAAGGTCAGGTGTGTTTCGTCGATCAGGTACTCGGGCGCCTGATAGTCCTTCAGGTAAATCATCTTCGGTTGTTCGGTGCGCATGCTGAAGTCCTTATTGATGCACGGCGAGCTGGTAGGCCGTGTATTTACGAATGTTGATCACGCCGGTGTCGAAGATCAGGTACTGGCCCTTGATCCCCAGCAGCGTGCCTTCGGCAATCGGGTTCTTGTCCAGGTTGAAGCTGACGATCTTGGCCGGGTACTGCTCGACCGGGTAGCGGATTTCCAGCGGATCGACATCGGCGATGGTCTGAATGGCCTGGAGACCGAATCGCTCCTGCAAACCTTGCAGACCCGGGGCGCAGCTTTCGAACAGTTGATCGCGCACCTGCGCCAGATCCACCGCCGCCGCGTCGCCCTTGAGCAAGGCGCGCCAGTTGGTCTTGTCCGCCACCTGGCTGCGGAACAGGTCTTCGACGAAGCCCGACTGCTGCCGCGTCGAAACGCGCATGATCGGCAGCGCCTGACTGGCGCCCTGGTCGAGCCAGCGGGTCGGCAACTGGGTGGCGCGAGTGATGCCGACCTTGATCCCCGACGAATTGGCCAGGTAGACGATGTGGTCGGTCATGCAGAACTTCTCGCCCCACTCCGGCTCACGGCAGGTGCCGGCCTCGAAGTGGCAGCGCTCCGGGCTCATGATGCAAATGTCGCACTGGGCGAGTTTGGTCATGCACGGATAGCAGTAGCCTTGACTGAAACTGGTCTTGGTCCTGCGCCCGCAATGGGTGCAGTGAATCGCCCCCAGGTATTCCAGACGCACCGTGCTGCCGATCAACGGGTTGACCGGCACCTCGACGTCATCCAGACGAAACGCGTACTGCACGTTCGGCCCGTCCAGGCGCGCCGACATTTTGCTGATTGCACCGCGGCCGATCTCGATCAATGGAGGGCGTCCGACTTGAACAGAATGTTCGGCACTTCGATCGACTTCGAGGCGCATTCCTGCGGGCCCATGTAACCGGTGCGCTCTTCCTCGGGCAGGTTCTGCATTTCCCAGGCGATCATTGCCTGCAACGACAGCTCGCGCTGCTCGGCGGTGAGTTTGCCGCCGTCGGACCATTTGCCGATCTCCACCGCCAGTTTCAGGCTCTGGTAGATGTCCGGGGTGATGTTCTTGATCAAATCGTTAAAAGAGGACATCAGGGTCTCCGTGCTCTTTATTCAAAAAATTCAGGCGGCCAGTTTACGGCGGTTGTACAAACCGCCCAACAAACCGGTTAAGCATCCGATGAGTAACCCGCTCACGTGGGCAGCGTTGGCGATTTCGCCGAAACCGATCATCGAGATCAGCCCGGACATGCACACCAGCAACCACACCAGCATCATTGCCAGCACGCCGCGCGGCAGGCGATAGGCCGGGTTCGGCGCCAGCAACTGGAAGATCCAGCAGTGACCGAGCAATCCGTAAAGTACGCCGGACAGGCCGCCGAACAGGCTCGGGCCGCCCCATGCGAACTGCGCATAGTTGGAAACCAGGCCGAACAGCAGCGTCAGACCGATCAGGTTGACGCTGCCCTGGCGCGACTCGATGCGCCGCCCCAGCTCCCAGTACCACATGCCGTTCATGGCCAGGTGCAGGATGCCGAAGTGGATCAGCATCGGCGTAAACAGGCGCCACCACTGCCCCGCTGCCAGGCTGTCGGCCAGTGGTGTGAAGTGGATGTAGTCGCCGACCACGCGAAAATCGAGGAAGGTCAGCCAACGCATCGTGTCGAGGTTATCGCCAAGGAAGGTCAACCCGCCGACGATCAGGCTCAGCAGCAGAATGAACCCGGTGGCCTTGGCGTGTTTCAGTTGCTCGGCAAAGCTCGGGCGCTTGAGCGTCGGCGCCGCCGGAATTTCCAGCTGCTGATCCGGGTCGCCCGCCGGGAAACGCTCGTACAGCGAGCGCACGTCGTCGCTGATTTCCGAGGGCACCCACAACACCTGCTCGCCCGCCTCTTCGCTGACGCGATGGGGCACTTGCATGCGTTGCAGCAGTTTGACGAAGCCACTCAGGTCCGCCGCCAACGGCACACGCAAGACGGCTATGGCACTCATCGCAGCACCTCCGGCCGCTCGACGTCGACCCAGACAAATTTATGCGGATCGAGGCGAGTTTCCTGATCCAGACGATAGGCCACCAATTTGCCGTAGAGCACCGCGCTGTAATCCAGGCACGCGAGGTTCGGGCGGATCGGCGCCGGTTTGCCGCTGCGCCAGTAATGACCGACGAACAGCAACGGCTCATCGACGCCGTAGCGCAGCAGGGAATTCTTTTCGCTGGAGGTCAGCGGCTTCTGCGCCACCGGCTCCGGCAAGGCATCTGGCTGGAACACGATGTCGCCGTAGGTCTGCGGGTCGTCTTCCCAGAACTTGGTGCGGAAGAACGAACGCACCAGGCCATCGCCGCTGGTCATGGTCAGGCCATCCGGCAGGCGCATGTCGGTGCCGCGCAGCAGGCGATCGAACACGGTGCAGGCGAAACTGCCCGGCACCGCCGAGGCCTGGAGGAAGTGTTCATCGATGCAGCCATCGGGGAACAGCGCGCGCAGCGGCTCGATCAGGCCGGCATCCCAACAGGCATGCACCACGCGGAAACGTCCGGCGTCGACGAACAGCGGCAGTTGGTAGAACCATTGCTGGAAGTCGTGCCAGTCACCCGGATGGTTTTCGAACTGGGTCAGGGTTTCATGCAGCAGGCGGGCATGGCGCGGCGTGTGTTCACGGACGAACTGCTTGCCGCTGCCCGGAGGCGCCGGGGTGCTCCAGCCGAGTGCGTTGAACTCGTGGTTGCCCATGATGCACAACGCCTGACCGGCCTCGACCATATCGTGGACGATGTGCAGCGCCTCGCGAATCCGCGGGCCGCGGTCGATGATGTCGCCGACAAACACGGCCATGCGCGACGGATGCCTCCAGACTCCGCCCTGCTTGTGATAACCGAGACGGTCCAGCAGGTGTTCCAGGGTCAGGGCGCATCCGTGCACGTCACCAATCAGGTCATAACTGCGCGCGGGATCGAGCATCAGTCGCCTCCACCACCCAACTTGCTGCCCCAGCCGAGCTTGGTCCGGCAGACTTCGTAGTAGTTGTGGTCGAGCGGATGAATCAGCCGCAGCTTCTGCGCTTTCTTGCTGACGGTGATGGTGTCACCCGGCGCGCAGGTGAAGTGGTTCTGCCCGTCGCAGGAGACCTGCGGGTAGATCTGCATATCTTTGGACACGACGATTTTCAGCTCACTGTTGCCATCGACCACGATCGGTCTGCCCGACAAGGTATGGGGGTACATCGGCACAATCACAATAGCGTCAAGCTTGGGATGCATGATCGGGCCACCGGCGGACAGTGCGTACGCGGTGGAACCGGTCGGAGTGGCGACGATCAGGCCGTCGGCCTTCTGGCTGCAGACGAACTGGCCGTCGATGTACAGCTCAAACTCGATCATCCGCGTCGATTTGCCCGGGTGCAGCACCACGTCGTTCAGCGCATCGCCCTGGCCGATGGCTTCGGCGTGGCGACGGACTTCGGCTTGCAGCAGGAAGCGGTTTTCCACCAGATAATGGCCGTCGAGCACTTCGGCGACCTTGATTTCCAGCTCGTCGGGGCGAATATCGGTGAGAAAGCCGAGGCTGCCACGGTTGATCCCGAGTACCGGAATATTGTGTTTGGCCAGTGCCCGCGCCGCGCCGAGCAGGCTGCCGTCACCGCCGACCACGATCACCATGTCGCAGACTTCGCCGAGCATCTTGCGCGACGAGGTTTGCAGGCCATGGCCCGGCAGGACTTCGGCGATGGTGTCTTCGAGAATCACATGCAGGTGACGATCGAGCAGGAAGCGTTTCAGTCGGCGGACGGTATCCAGCACCTGGGAGCTGCCCAGGCGACCGATGATGCCGATATTACGAAATTGCTCCATGGGACTCCTGCGGGGGACTGAGACGGCGAAAAGCACGATTATGGGCGAAAGCGCCGGATAGACAAAATCCTTTCAGCCCCGAGGCTGCACCGGTGTTTGAGGCTATGCTCGCAAGATGATCCTATTTCCCGATTTGCTGCAGTTGCCCCACCAGTTACGCCACCCTGAGGTGCGTGATCTGGCGTGGGTGATCCTCGCCCCGCCGATGCTCGCCGCTACCCCGTGGCCGCAGCGCCATCCGCTGGCGGGCAGCGACTGGGTCAGCGACCCCGAGCGGCTGGAACACTGGTTGCGCCAGCTCGACCGCGACAGTTACGGCCTGCTGCACTGGCTGTCCCAGGCCCGCACCCGGCGCCTGGGCCTGTATTACGAGCGGTTGTGGCAATTTGCGGTGGAGCACGCGCCAGGCATCGAACTGATCGCCGCCAACCTGCCGATCCGCCGCGAAGGTCACACCCTCGGCGAGCTGGACATGCTGCTGCGCGACCGCGACGGCGTGCATCACCTGGAACTGGCGATCAAGCTCTACCTCGGCCCACAGAACGGCGACGGGCATGATCCGGCGTCGTGGCTGGGGCCGGGCTGTCATGATCGACTGGATCGCAAACTGGCGCATTTGAGCGAACATCAGCTGCCGATCTCCGCGCGCCCGGAAAGCCGCGAAGTGCTGGCGGCGCTGGATGTCAGGTCGTTCAGTGCGCAACTGTGGCTGGGCGGATACTTGCTGTATCCGTGGCCCGGCCAGTCGGTGCCACCCAGCGGCGCCCATCCTCAGCATTTGCGTGGCAGTTGGCTGCATCAGAAAGACTGGCCGGCGTTTGTCGCTCAGCGCCCGGCCGGACGCTGGCAACCCCTGCCCCGCCACGCCTGGCTGGCGCCGGCGCACTACCCGGCGGAGCAGACCTGGAGCAACGGGCACTTGCAGGCCTGGCTCGATGAACTCGAACCGCTGGCCCCGGCGCAACTGATGGTGCGCCTGACCGAAAATGCCCGGGGCGAGTGGGAAGAAGCCGAGCGGCTGTTTCTGGTGTCGGATCTGTGGCCGAATGTGCCGGGCCAATCCTGATTTCTGTGCCGTCTGATCCGGCCCCTTCGCTGGCAAGTCGAGTCGTCGCACCGCAGCGATTGAGCCGACTCGGTCTAAATGGAAAGTCTCACGGCGAGTGCCGCCAAGGTCACCAACAGAACCGGCACCGTCAGCACGATCCCGACCTTGAAGTAATACCCCCAGCCGATCTTGATGTTCTTGCGCTCCAGCACATGCAGCCAGAGCAAGGTCGCCAGACTGCCGATCGGGGTGATTTTCGGTCCCAGGTCGCTGCCGATCACGTTGGCGTAGATCATCGCCTCCTTCACCACACCGCTGGCCTGGCTGGCATCGATCGACAGCAGACCGACCAGCACCGTCGGCAGGTTGTTCATGATCGACGACAACAAGGCCGTCAGCACCCCGGTGCCCATCGCCGCGCCCCATACACCGTAATCGCCGAATACATTGAGCCACCCGGCCAGATAATCGGTGAGCCCGGCATTGCGCAGCCCGTAGACCACCAAATACATGCCCAGCGAGAAAATCACGATCTGCCACGGCGCCTCTTTCATCACCTTGCGCGTGGAGATCTTGTGCCCGCGCGCGGCAATCGCCAGCAACAGCGCCGCGCACACCGCCGAGATCGCACTGATCGGAATGCCCAGCGGCTCCAGCGCGAAACAGCCGATCAGCAGAATCACCAGCACCGCCCAACCGGCGTAGAACGTGGCTTTGTCGTGAATGGCGGTTTGCGGATGTTCGAGCTGTTCCGGGTCGTAAGCCTTGGGAATGTCGCGGCGGAAGAACCAGAGCAACATGCCCAGCGTGGCAGCGACGCTGACGAAGTTGACCGGCACCATCACCGCCGCATAACGGTTGAATCCGATGTGAAAGAAATCGGCCGAGACGATATTCACCAGGTTCGACACCACCAGCGGCAGGCTCGCGGTGTCGGCAATGAACCCCGCGCCCATGACGAACGCCAGGGTCGCCGCCGGAGAAAAACGCAGGGCCAGCAGCATGGAAATCACGATGGGTGTGAGGATCAGCGCCGCCCCGTCATTGGCGAACAATGCCGAGACCAGCGCACCCAGCAGCACCATGAAGGCAAACAGCTTGCGCCCGCTGCCCCGTCCCCACCGCGCTACGTGTAACGCCGCCCAGGCGAAGAACCCCGCCTCGTCGAGCAGCAGGCTGATGATGATCAGCGCTACGAACGTGCCGGTGGCGTTCCAGATGATTTGCCATACCAGCGGGATGTCGCTCAGGTGTACCACGCCGAAAATCAGCGCAACGATGGCGCCGAATGTTGCACTCCAGCCGACCCCGAGGCCTTTGGGTTGCCAGATCACCAGGGTAATGGTCAGCAGGAAAATCAGTGACGCAGCGAGCATTCGCGACAGCCTTCAATCAGGTTAGAAAACGAGCCACAACAAAATATCTGTGGGAGCGAGCCTGCTCGCGATGGCGGTGTGTCATTCAACTGATGTGCCAGCTGATACACCGAGATCGCGAGCAGGCTCACTCCCACAGGGTCGATATCTTGTCAGAAAAATCAGCGAATCACTTCTTGTGCTGCGCCACCCACTCGCCAAAAGCATTGATGAAACTTTGCAGGAACGGCTTCACCGACTCGTTCAGTTTCCCCGCCTCATCGAACGCCGTGCCCGCGCCGCCCAGGTAGGCTTCCGGCTGCTGCATGCACGGCACGTTGAGGAAAACGAAGGACTGACGCAAATGCTGGTTGGCGCCAAAACCGCCGATGGCACCCGGCGAAACGCTGATCACCGCTCCCGGTTTGCCGCTCCAGACACTCTTGCCATAGGGCCGCGAACCGACGTCAATGGCATTCTTCAAAGGCGCCGGCACCGAGCGGTTGTATTCCGGGGTGACAAACAGCAGAGCGTCGGATGAGCCCACTTTTTGCCGGAAAGTGCTGTAGGCTGCCGGCGGTGAATCGCCGTCGATGTCTTCGTTGTAGAGTGGCAGATCGCCAATTTCGACAATGTTCAGCTTGAGATTGGCCGGTGCCAGTTCCGCCAGCGCCAGGGCGACCTTGCGGTTGATGGACGCCTTGCGCAGGCTGCCGACGACTACTGCGACGTTATAGACATTGCTCATTGGAAGACTCTCGACTGTCCGTGGGAGGAGCCAGTAGTTATAGATGATCCGATGACGATTCCACCAGACGCCGAAGGTTATTTCCCGCGTCTGGAATATTTTTTTCATGTAGGAAAACTTACCAAGCTCGATGACGGTCTACCAAGCCGCAAATCAAGCGTTTTATCTCCAGAGGTTCTAAGCAGATGGCAGCAGTACTCGTCGGTCAGTTCCATGCAAGAGATGCGGAAGGCCGCGTTTATTCCGTGCATGAGTTCCAGGAATCCAACCCGTCGGCAGACGGTTTCACCGGCACGGAGCCCGTTACCACCTACAAGCTGGCGATTGGCGACCGCGTCAACAAGATCGACGACAACGAGTTCCTGCTGGTTCAGTCGGGCATCACCCTGATCCGCGAACCCGAGCCATCGGTCGCTTCATAACCGATCGTTATGAGCAGAAGTCATCCGCGCCGAGTTGGGGTAGGATTCAGCCACTGACCCCAACGGCCGGACATGGACTTCACGCATGCGTTTACGTCATATCGAAGTGATTCAGGCGCTTTTGCAGACCGGTCACGTGGGCACCGCCGCCGAATGGCTGCAACTAGCGGCGCCCGAGGTCGAGGAGCGTTTGCGCGAAGCCGAGAGTCAGCTTGGTTTCATGCTGTTCGCCAGCGTACGCGGACGACTTCAGCCAACCCCGGAGGCCCGGGCGCTGCAAGTCGAGATCGGCCACATCTATGAAGCGCTGGAACCGGTGCAACGGCTGGCCAGCAGCCTCAAGCAATATCTCGCCCCACCCCTGCGGATCATCGGCACCCCGCCGCTGGCCCAGCAACTGCTGCCGCAAAGCCTCGCCGCCCTGCGCCGGCGCCTGCCCGACGTGCCCTGCACCCTGCTCAGCGAGCCGACCCGCGACATCGTCCGCCACCTGCTGCTGCGCGACAGCGATCTGGGCCTGAGCCTGCACGATCCACAACACCCTGACATTGATTGCCAGCCGCTGGCCCAGGGCAAGTTGCAATTGCTTGCGCCCCACGGCTGGCTGCAACCGAAGCAGAAATACATTTCCCTGCAGGATCTGGCCGGTCAGGCGATGGTCGGCCTCGAGGGCCAGGACCCGCTGAGCCCGGCCCTGGAAAACAAGCTCCAGGCCCTGCGCCCGGCGCCGACCATCCAGACCCGGGTGCAGACCCACCAGATGATGCGCAGCATGGTCGAGGCCGGCGAAGGCCTGGCGATCGTCGACCCGTTCACTGCCCTTGGCGCGCGGGCGGGCGGTCTCGATGTCTGCCCGTTGTCGCCCGCGGTGCCGATCAGCCTCTATGCCCTGACCTTCAAACACGCCACGCCGTCAGCGGCGATTCAGACGCTGCTCGGGATCGTCACGGAACAAGCCGTGGCGATGCTGGCGAACTGATCGGATGCTCCAGCGGGTTATCGAACAATCGATACCAGAACAGCGCCACTTCGGCGGTGTTCGGATCGATGCCGCGATAACGCAAGTGGTCGATGCCGCCGATCACATACCCGCAACGCTCATACAGGCGGCAGGCGCCGAGGTTGTTGTTCTGGGTTTCCAGCATGACTCCCGGCAGCTTCTTCTTGCGGCTCCAGAACTGCGCCACGTCGAGCAGGGCCTTGGCCACCCCATGGCGCCGCGCCGGGGCGTGCACCGCCAGTTCATCGATATGGGCGAAGCCGTTCCAGTTGGTGCTGATCACCAGATGCCCGACCGGCTCATCCTCCAGGTACGCCATGAAAATCGCACTGTCAGCGGCATCGCGAAAACTGCTGAACTCCTCCGGATCGATGCCGTAGCACTTGCGATACGGCACGATGGGCGTCACGGCCCATTGCGCCACGGGTTTGCCGATTTCGGCCGTGCCGTAGGCGGCCACCTCGAAGCTGAAATCGCTGCCCCAGATGTAAGCGGCAAAACCGTCGTCGGCGACTCGCACCGACAACCCTGGGTATTTCGGATTCATGACCGGTTGCATACTCGGGAAAGCCCTCATTCCTTGACGCAATCGACGGTGTATTGCCGTCCATTGCCCTCATCTTCGTGTTGCAGACCGTGCACATCGACCACGAACCCCGGAAAAGTTGCGTCGAACGTGCGGGCAAATCTGAGGTATTCGATGATCGAGCGCGTGGATTCGGTAAAGCGTTCGCCAGGCATGATCAGCGGAATGCCCGGCGGGTACGGCACCAGCATCACCGCTGCCACCCGGCCTTCCAGCTCATCGATCGGCACCGCCTCGACTTCGCCGCGCACCAACTGGTCGTAGGCGTGGGCCGGTTTCATCGCGATTTCCGGCAGCACCGTGTACATGCGCTTGAGGTGTTTGGCGGTGGCGTTGCTGCGATAGCAGGCGTGAAGTTGATCGCACAGATCGCGCAGGCCCATGCCGCGATAACGCACAGGATCTTCCTGGGCGACACACTTCAGGCAGGTGTCGAGACTGACGTTGGCGTCGTAGCTGCGCTTGAACTCCAGCTGTTCGGTCAGCAGCGTGCTCCACTTGCCCTTGGTGATGCCCATGGAGAACAGCACCAGAAATGAGTACAGGCCGGTTTTCTCCACCACCAGTCCGCGCTCCCAGAGGAAACGGCTGACCACTGCCGCCGGAATGCCCTTGTCGCTCAAAGCGCCGCCGGCGGTCAGGCCCGGCATGACCAGGGTGACCTTGATCGGGTCGAGCAGCACATAATCGTCGCTGACCTCGCCGAAACCATGCCAGTCCGCATCAGGCTTCAGCAGCCAGTCCTCGGTCTGCACCCGGTCGATGCCTTCGACACCCGGCGGCTGCCAGATCGAAAACCACCAGTCGTCGGCGGCAATGTGCTGGCGCAGATTGGCCAGCGCCCGGCGAAAGCTCAGGGCTTCGTCGAAGGTTTCCTGTAGCAGTGAACGTCCGGCCGGCCCTTCCATCATCGCCGACGCCACGTCCAGCGAAGCAATGATGCTGTACTGCGGCGACGTCGAGATGTGCATCATGAACGCTTCGTTGAACCGGTCGCGATCCAGCTTCCGCGCCCCGCCGTCCTGCACATGAATCATCGAAGCCTGACTGAACGCCGCCAGCAGTTTGTGGGTGGAATGGGTGGTGAACACCAGAGGACTGTCCTCGCTGCGCGAGGTGGCCATGCCGTAACGACCGGCGAAAAATTCGTGAAACGCGGCGTAGGCGTACCAGGCCTCGTCGAAATGCAGGACTTCGACACTGTTGCCCAGGCTCTGCTTGATCAGCTCGGCGTTGTAGCAGAGGCCGTCGTAGGTGGAGTTGGTGATCACCGCCAGTTTGACTTTCGGTTCGCGGCCCTTGGTCAACGGGCTGGCATCGATCTTGGCCTGGATCGATTCGCGGCTGAATTCACTGAGCGGAATCGGGCCGATGATGCCCAGCTCGTTGCGCTCCGGGCACAGGTACAGCGGAATCGCGCCGGTCATGATGATCGCGTGCAACACCGACTTGTGGCAGTTGCGATCCACCAGCACCAGATCATCGCGCCCGACCATCGAGTGCCAGACGATCTTGTTGGCGGTCGAGGTGCCGTTGATCACGAAAAACGTGTGATCGGCGCCGAAATTGCGCGCGGCGCGTGCTTCCGCCTCGGCCAGTGGCCCGGTGTGGTCGAGCAAGGAACCCAGCTCCGGCACCGACACCGACAAATCCGAGCGCAGGGTGTTTTCCCCGAAGAACTGGTGAAACGCCTGCCCCACCGGACTCTTGTGATAAGCCACCCCGCCGCCATGGCCCGGGGTATGCCAGGAATAATTGGAATCGGCGGTGTGCTGCACCAGCGCCTTGAAGAATGGCGGCAGCAGGCCGTCCAGGTACTTGCGTGCCGCCCGCGCCACTTGCCGGGCGAGAAACGGCACCGTGTCTTCGAACAGGTAGAGAATGCCGCGCAACTGATTGAGCTCGGCCATGGCATCGGCCGGGGCGTTTTCCAGGGTGACTTGCTCGCCGAGGGCAAAGATCGGCAGATCCGGCGCCCGCACCCGGGCCAGACCGATCAGTTCGGCCATGTTCTGCAACAAGTGGGAGTTGGTGCTGGCGTCTTCGGCGGCGATCAGCATGCACGCCAGACCATGGTGGGTCGACGCCACCAGCCGTCCTTCGGTGTAGTCCGTGGCCGAAACGATACTGAAACCTTCCAGCTCCAGCTCTCGGGCGATGCCGCGAATGCGTTCACCGGCAACCGTGTCGGCCTTGATGTCGCGGTGGACGATCAACACCGGGAACTTCAAATCTTTGTACATGAGGCTCAGTGTCCTGAGGCGGCGGAGAGTGATCTGCCAATGTCCTCAGGGTAGAGGGTCGGAGCGGATGTGGCGAGGGTGGCCAGTTGTCAGTACTGCCAAAAACAAAGGATCGCCTGAACACGGCCTGGATGTTCGGGCGATCCTTTTTTGCCTTACGCCTGAGCTTCGGCTTCCAGCAGTTGAGTCCACAACGCCGGGGCACCGGCCGATTTGGCGATGATTTCCAGGCGCACCTGGTGTTCGGCCAGCTCGGCTTCGGTAGCGCGAATGATCCGCCCCGGTTTGCGATCTGCCGGCAGACGGCGGATTTCGGTGGCCGAGTTGTCCGCGCCCTCGCCCGTGCCATTGCCGTCGGAGGCGTTGCCGGCCAGCGACAGGCTGGTCTGGCCACCGGTCATGGTCAGGTAGACGTCGGCGAGAATCTCCGAGTCGAGCAATGCGCCGTGCAGCTCACGGCCGGAGTTGTCGACGCCGTAGCGTTTGCACAGGGCATCGAGGCTGTTGCGCTGACCCGGGTGACGTTCCCGGGCCATCATCAGGGTGTCGAGGATCGTGCAGTGCTGCGTGATGTCCGCGCGATCCTGCTGGCCCATCAGGGCGAATTCATTGTTGATGAAGCCAACGTCGAACGCCGCGTTATGGATGATCAGCTGCGCGCCGTTGATGAACTCGAAAAATTCGTCGGCCACTTCGGCGAAGCGCGGCTTGCCGACCAGGAATTCGTTGGTGATGCCGTGAACGGCGATCGCGCCTTCATCACTCTCGCGATCCGGTTGCAGGTAAACGTGAAAGTGCCGGCCCGTCAGACGTCGACCGATCAGCTCGACACAACCGATTTCGATAATCCGGTGGCCGTCGGTCACCGGCATGCCGGTGGTTTCGGTATCGAGTACAACGGATCTGGTGGCCATCAGTGTTCAGCTCTCAACGGGGTCAATCGTGCAAAAGCGGCGATGTTAACACGCTCGCGGTACGCGTCGCGCGCCGTCAGGTGACCGGCGCTCATGCAGTTTTTAACAATCATTAGCAATGTTCATAAAGTCGACGGCAAACCGGCTTGTTAGCGTGCGCGCCTTGTTTCCTGCGGATTGAGAGCGTCATGAAGACTGCATACGTTTTAATGCTCGGCGGCTGCCTGCTGGCGGCCGAAGCGCACGCCACCAGTTTCGTCATCAGCACCGACATCACCATGAGCCTTACGCTCAGCTCCAGCAAAGGCACCAGCGGTTCGTTCAAGGACGACAAGATCGTGTTGGCGGCCAAGGATGACGCCGCGGCGTTCGTTGCCAGCGACGGGGACATTCGCGGCGCACAGATGGAAGCGGCGCTGACGCGAATTCGCAGCCTGCTGCCAGGTCAGCCCTATACCGACCTGCAACTGGCCACGGCCATTTTGATGCTTTGATCAATCCTGCTTGTAACCGCGAACCTCATCCACCCCACGGTTGGCCAACTGGTCAGCCCGTTCGTTGCCGTGGTGGCCGATGTGGCCGCGGACCCATTTCCAGGTGACCTTGTGGCGGTTGACCTGCTCATCCAGCTCCTTCCACAGGTCAGCGTTTTTGACTGGCTCCTTGGCAGCGGTTTTCCAGCCGCGTTTCTTCCAGTTGGCCATCCACTCGTTGATGCCTTTCATCACATATTGGGAGTCGGTGACCAGCAGCACTTCGCACGGACGCTTGAGGGCTTCGAGGCCGCGAATCGCGCCGAGCAACTCCATGCGGTTGTTGGTGGTGTTGGCTTCGCCGCCCCACAGTTCCTTTTCAACACCCTTGCACACCAGCAAGGCGCCCCAGCCGCCGGGGCCGGGGTTGCCTTTGCAGGCGCCGTCAGTGAACAGTTCTACGCTATCGACGCTTTCGCTCATGCCAGTCTATCCAGAAAAAATGCGTGGCCTCGCCGATCACGGATCGACGATGGCCAAGGCCGGGATATACCCGGCCATAAATAAAAGAAGGTTTACGGTTCGATGCGCCGGCGATTGACCTTGGCCATCGGCAGCGGAATCAGCTTGCCCATCGGCTCGCGGCGTTCCTGACGCACCGGACGCAGGCCGACCACGATCTTGCGCGCGACCAGTAAATAGAAGCCGCCGCCCGACAGTTGCCAATCGCCGGCCTTGCGTTCCCAGCCGGCCAGACGGGCCTGCCACTTGGGTGACGCGAGCGGCGGACGATAGCACCCGAAGCGGCGTTTCTCCAGCGCAAAGCCCAGCAGGTTAAGCCAGTCCGCCACCCGCGACGGCGAGATACAGCGCGCCTGATGCAAGGCGTCATGGGCGAACACGTGGCGCAGCCCCCAGGTGCTCCAGGGGTTGATGCCGACAATCAACAGATGCCCGCCGGGGCGCACGCTGCTGGCCGCCTCGCGAAGAAGACCGTGGGGCGACAGGCAGAAATCCAGGCCGTGCTGCAACACCACCACATCGGCGGCGTGCTCGCTCAACGGCCAGGCCTGTTCTTCGCAGACGATCTCCACGCCCGGCAAGGGCGCGCCCAGCCGCACGTTGCGCTGCACCTGCGGCGCCGACGGCGGCGTTTCGGCGGACGGGCCGTAATGCACCAGATAGCCGCCGAAGAACCGGCCCAGCTCGTCTTCGAGCATGCGCCGTTCTTCGTCCAGCAGAAATTGCCCGAGGGGGCCGGACAGCCATTCACGGGCTGCACCGATCAGCGCGAGCCAGTCAGGATCGGCCTGAGCGAACGCTTTATCGATCATTGCATTCTCCAACACGCCAGGAACCTCTAAGATGCGCCAATGTTACCCGCTTGGCGAATTCGACGATGATACAGATCAGTGCCCTGCCCGCCTTCACCGACAACTACATCTGGTTGTTACAGGATCATGCCACCCAGCGTTGCGCGGTGGTCGATCCGGGGGATGCCGCCCCCGTGCAGGCGTGGCTCGACGCGCATCCGGGCTGGGTGCTCGGCGACATCCTCATCACTCACCATCACCACGACCATGTCGGCGGCGTCGAGACGCTGAAAAAGGCCACCGGTGCCACGGTCTACGGACCGGGCAGCGAAAGTATTCCGGGGCGGGACGTGGCCCTCAAGGACAACGACACAGTGCGCGTGCTCGGCTGGGACTTCGACGTCCATGCCGTTCCCGGCCACACCCTGGGACACATCGCCTACTACCATCATGGCCTGCTGTTCTGTGGCGATACCCTGTTCGCTGCCGGCTGCGGCCGTTTGTTCGAAGGCACGCCGCAACAGATGCACCAGTCGTTGAGCCGTCTGGCGGCGCTGCCGGAAGACACCCTGGTCTACTGCACCCACGAATACACCCTGAGCAACCTGAAATTCGCCGCTGCCGTGGAGCCGGGCAACCGGGACATCGCCGCCCGTCTGGAAAAAGTCAGCCAGCAACGTGCGAATGGCGTGATGACACTGCCCTCGACCCTGGCGCTGGAAAAGCTCACAAACCCCTTTTTGCGAACCGGTGAAATATTGGTTACACAAAAAGTGGACGAACGGAACGGCCCTCAAAACCGGGCGCCGAGTGAGGTTTTTGCGGCTCTGCGGGCATGGAAAGATACGTTCTAAGTGGCTCCCTGCCTGGTACAAAAATTCTGAATGGTTGACCGCAGGGGGTGCGCTTTCTAGAATCGCCCGACATTTTTGCCCGGAACTTACTTCCAGCCAATGTCGTCATCCATACGTAAGTCCGTCAATTCAGATGCATTGACCCGCCTGGCGCAAGCCATTGCGGTGGCTGTGTCCGCCACACTGGCGGGCTGTTCCAGCCATGCTCCGCAGACTGAAGCGACACATACGCCGAACATTGCTGCGCGAGCCAAGCAGAAGCCCATCTGGTTGTCGGAAAAGCCCAGCCCGCAGGTGCCTCAGGACATCTGGGAGCGCATGCGCGGTGGCTTCCAGCTTCAGGAAGGTCTGGGCGTGAACCCGCGCATCGAGCAACAGCGCCTGTGGTTCGCCAGTAACCCTTCCTTCCTCGAGAACGCCGGCGAACGCGGCAGCCTCTACATTCATTACATCGTCGAGCGCCTCGAAGAACGCAACATGCCGCTGGAACTGGCGCTGCTGCCGGTCATCGAAAGCGCCTACAACCCGATGGCCTATTCCCGGGCCGACGCGGTGGGCCTCTGGCAGTTCATCCCGTCCACCGGGCGCTACTTCAACCTGCGTCAGACCCGTTTCTACGATGGCCGTCGCGACATTACTGCCTCGACCACGGCAGCGATGGACTACCTGACCCGCCTGCACGACATGTTCAACGGTGACTGGTTGCTGGCACTGGCCGCGTACAACGCCGGCGAAGGCACGGTCAGCCGCGCCATCGAGCGCAACGAAAAGCTCGGCCTGCCGACCGACTACTGGAACCTGCCGCTGCCAGCGGAAACCCAAGCCTACGTGCCGAAACTGCTGGCGCTCTCGCAAGTGGTCCTGACGCCTGAAGCCTATGGCGTGAACCTCAACCCGATCGCCAACGAACCGTATTTCCAGGTCGTCGAAATCAATCAGCGCATGGACCTGTCCAAGGTCGCGGCGGTGGCCAACATCGACGAAGACGAGCTGTTCCAGCTCAACCCCGCCTTCAAGCAGCGCACCACCATCGACGGCCCGCAGCACCTGCTGGTGCCGACCTCGAAGGCGCAGCTGCTGACCGCCAGCCTGCAGACCATGCGCCCTGACGAACTGATCAGCCCGCGCTCGCTTAAACCGGTGTTCGAAGGCGCCGATCCGAGCGAGATCGCCCAGGCCAAGCGTGCCTATCGGGTCAAGCGTGGCGACAACCTCGGTTCCATCGCCAAGGCCAACAAGGTCGAGGTCAAGGACCTGCAACGCTGGAACAAGCTGACCGGCAAGAACCTCAAGGTCGGCCAGACCCTGGTCATGCAGGACACCAGCAAGCGCACACCGGCGCGCAGCAGTGGCGGGCGCATCAACACGGTCATCGCAGCCAACAGCAAGACCAGCAGCAAGACCAGAGAAAAGGACGACGGTAAACAGACCCAGTACAAGGTTAAACGCGGCGACACGCTGTACGTGGTCGCCAAGCGTTTCAACGTCGAGATGCAGCACCTCAAGCGCTGGAATCCGGGCGCCGGCAAGGCGCTCAAGCCTGGGCAGATGCTCACGGTCTACCAGCCGCACTGACCAGGAGCCCCTGAATTTCAGGGGCTTTTTTTCGCTTGGATCAAAAGCCTTCCCTCACCCTAGCCCTCTCCCGGAGGGAGAGGGGACCGATCCGGGGATATTGGAGATCTACGCCGACTTGAACGACTTGCTTTGAATCCATAATCGACTCGGTTTTTCAGGTCGATGTATCACGCAAGACATCGCCGTCAGTTCCCTCTCCCTCCGGGAGAGGGTTAGGCGGGCGGCGTTCCGATGAGGGAGCGCTTTCCTTTGCCGATTAACCCCACATTAACCTCTGTCTTTTTCCTGTCCATACAAGCTGTTACTGTACGGCCCACAAAGCCCAAGCCGCCTGGATCGGATCTGACTTGAAGCGTCCCCTCCTCCTGCTCCTGATCAGCCTGGCCTTGAGCTCCCCCGTCAGCGCGACGATCACCGAAAGCCACGGTTATGCGCAGTTCGGCACGCTCAAGTACCCGGCCAGATTTACCCACTTCGACTGGGTCAACCCGCAAGCGCCCAAGGGCGGTACGTTGCGGGTGATGGCGTTTGGCACCTTCGATACGCTCAACCCCTACACGTTCAAGGGTACCAGCCCGGTCACCACGGCGAATTTCCTGCAATACGGCATCAACGAGTTGAACGAGCCGCTGATGGTCGGCACCGGGCAATACGCGCCGTCCGGTGACGAACCGGCGTCCAGTTACGGTTTGATCGCCCAGTCGGTGGAGTACAGCGAAGATCGCAGCTGGGTGGTGTTCAACCTGCGCCCGCAAGCGCGCTTCCACGACGGCACGCCGATCACCGCTTACGATGTGGCGTTCTCCTACCGTTTGCTGCTCAAGGAGGGTCATCCCCTGTACCGCACCGCCCTTCAGGAAGTGCTGCGCGTCGACATCCTCAACCCGCAGCGCATCCGGTTTGTGCTTAAGCGCAGCGGCAATCCGTTGCTGATCCTGCGTCTGGGCGAATTGCCGGTGCTGCCCCAGCATTACTGGAAGGGCCGCGACTTCAAGGCCACCACCTTCGAGCCCCCACTGGGCAGCGGGCCGTACCGCATCACCTCGGTCACGCCGGGCCGGCAGTTGATTTTCGAGCGGGTCAAGGACTACTGGGGCAAGGACCTGCCAGTCAATCGCGGCAAATACAACTTCGATCGCATGGAAGTCGAGTTCTACCGCGACAGCGATGTGGCCTTCGAAGCGTTCAAGGCCGGCGAGTTCGACATCTATATCGAGCATCAGGCGAAGAACTGGGCCAATGGCTACAACTTCCCGGCCGTGCGCCGTGGCGACGTGATCAAGGCGCAGATCCCGCACCAGATCCCGACCCAGAGCCAGGGCCTGTTCATGAACACCCGGCGCCCGGCCTTTGCCGATATCAAGGTGCGTGAAGCGCTGGGCCTGATGTTCGACTTCGAGTGGACCAACCGCGCCTTGTTCAGCGAGGCCTACAAGCGCACCACCAGCTACTACCCCAACAGCGAGTTCAGCGCCGTCGGCCTGCCGGTCGGCCATGAATGGCTGATGCTCAAGCCGTACAAGGATCAACTGCCGGCGCGCCTGTTCACCGAACCGTTCACGCTGCCGCAGACCGACGGGCGCGGCATCCCCCGGGAAACCATGCGTAAAGCCCTGGCGTTGCTGGCTGACGCCGGCTGGAAGCTCAACGGCCAGCGCCTGCAGAACGCCGCCGGCCAGCCGCTGCGCTTCGAGCTAATGCTGGTCAATCCCAGCCTGGAGCGTCTCTATCAGCCGTACATCGAGAACCTCAACAGTATCGGCATCGAGGCGCGCCTGCGCACCGTCGATCGCGCGCAGTACAAACAGCGCCTCGATCAATTTGATTTCGACATGATCTCGATGACGCTAGGCCAGACCTTAAGCCCGGGCCTGGAACAATGGCAGTACTTCCACTCCAGCCAGGTAAACGTCAAGGGCAGCAAGAATTACGCGGGCATCGCCAATCCGGTGGTCGATCATCTGCTTGAACACTTGCTCGCCGCGCAAACCCGCGACGAACAAGTCGCCGCCGGCAAGGCGCTGGACCGCGTGCTGCTCTGGCAGCACTACAGCATTCCCAACTGGTACCTCAATTATCACCGTCTGGCGTACCGCAATCGGTTCGCCTTCGTCACCACGCCGCCCTACACCCTGGGCCTGAGCGCGTGGTGGCTGAAATCTTCGGAGAAAGATCGATGAAGCCTATCCGCGCCCTGCTTGTGCAGGCCAGCGGTCTGCTGTTCGCCGGGCTGGCTTGTGCCGCCCCGCAACACGCCGTGACCCTGTACAACGAGCCGCCGAAATACCCCGCCGACTTCAAACACTTCGATTACGTGAACCCCGACGCACCCAAGGGCGGAATCTTCCGCCAGGCCGGCTTCGGCGGCTTCGACAGCCTCAATCCGTTCATCAGCAAAGGCGTGCCGGCGGACGATATCGGCCTGATCTACGACACCCTGGCCAAACAGGGCCTGGACGAGCCATTCACCGAATACGGCCTGATTGCCAGCAAGATCGAAAAGGCCCCGGACAACAGCTGGGTGCGCTTCTACCTGCGTCCCGAAGCGAAGTTTCACGACGGCCACCCGGTACGCGCCGACGACGTGGTGTTCAGCTTCCAGACCCTGACCAAGGAAGGCGCGCCGATGTATCGCGGTTACTACGCCGACGTTGAGGAGGTAATCGCCGAAGATCCGCTCAAGGTGCTGTTCAAGTTCAAGCACACCAACAACCGCGAACTGCCGCTGATCCTCGGCCAGTTGCCGGTGCTGCCCAAACATTGGTGGGCCGAGCGTGATTTCAACAAGGGCAACCTGGAAATTCCTCTTGGCAGCGGCCCGTACAAGGTCACCCAAGTGAAGGCCGGGCGTTCGGTGCGTTACGAGCGGGTCAAGGACTACTGGGGCAAGGACCTGCCGGTCAATCGCGGTTTCTACAACTTCGACGTAATGACCACCGACTATTACCGCGACAACACCGTCGCACTGGAAGCGTTGAAAGCCGGGCAGTTCGATTACTGGCTGGAAATGGCCGCGAAAAACTGGGCCAATGCCTACAACGTGCCAGCAGTGACCGAAGGGCGGCTGATCAAGGAACAGATTGCCAACAGCAACCCGACCGGCATGCAGGGCTTCGTCTTCAATCTGCGCCGTCCGGTGTTTCAGGACGTGCGGGTACGCCAGGCCCTCGGCCTGCTGTTCGACTTCGAATGGACCAACAAGCAATTGTTCAACGGCGCTTACGCGCGCACCCGCAGTTATTTCGAAAACTCGGAAATGGCCGCCACCGGCCTGCCGGATGCAGAACAGGTGGCAATCCTCGACCCGTTCCGCAGCCAGCTGCCGGCGCAGGTGTTCAGCGAAGCCTTCGAGAATCCGAAAACCGACGCCAGCGGCATGATCCGCACGCAACAGCGCGAGGCGTATCAGCTGCTGCAAGAGGCCGGCTGGAAAATCGTCGACGACAAAATGGTCGACGCCACTGGCAAACCGGTAGCCATCGAATTCCTGCTGGCGCAAACCGAATTCGAGCGCGTGTTGTTGCCGTTCAAGCGCAATCTCAGCGATCTGGGCATCGATCTGGTGATCCGCCGCGTCGACGTCTCGCAATACGTCAATCGCGTGCGTTCGCGGGATTTCGACATGATCGTAGGCAGCTTCCCGCAGTCCAACTCGCCGGGTAACGAACAGCGCGAGTTCTGGATGAGCGCCGCCGCCGACAAGTCCAGCAGCCGCAATTCAATGGGCCTCAAGGACCCGGTGGTCGACCATCTGGTGGAAAACCTGATCAACGCCGATTCGCGCAAAAGCCTGGTGGCCCACGCCCGCGCTCTGGACCGTGTGCTGCAATGGGGCTACTACGTGATCCCCAACTGGCACATCAAGACCTGGCGCGTGGCGTACTGGAACCACATCGGCCACCCGAAAGTCTCCCCCAAGTACGACATCGGCATTAACACCTGGTGGGTCAAACCCGATGCGAAACCTGCGGTAGAAGTCGAAACCCAACTGCAAGCCGACCCTGTGGGCACGGAGTAATCAGATGCTGGCTTACATTTTTCGGCGACTGCTGCTGATCATCCCGACCCTGTTCGGCATTTTGCTGATCAACTTCGTGATCATCCAGGCCGCGCCCGGCGGGCCGGTGGAGCAGATGATCGCCAAGCTCGAAGGTTTCGAAGGCGCCACCAGCCGCATCGCCGGCGGCGGTGCCGAAGTGTCGGTGGCCGGCTCCTCCTATCGCGGAGCGCAGGGCCTGGACCCGGCGCTGATCAAGGAAATCGAGAAGATGTACGGGTTCGACAAGTCGGCCCCGGAGCGTCTTTGGATCATGGTCAAGAACTACGCGAAGCTGGATTTCGGCGACAGTTTCTTCCGCGACGCCAAGGTCATCGACCTGATCAAGGAAAAGATGCCGGTGTCGATCTCCCTCGGGCTGTGGAGCACGCTGATCATGTACCTGGTGTCGATCCCGCTGGGGATTGCCAAGGCCACGCGGCACGGCAGCCATTTCGACGTCTGGACCAGTTCGGCGATCATCGTCGGCTATGCGATTCCGGCGTTCCTGTTTGCGATTTTGCTGATCGTGGTGTTTGCCGGCGGCAGCTATCTGGACTGGTTTCCTTTACGCGGCCTGACCTCGAACAACTTCGACGAGCTGAGCCTTGGCGGCAAGATCCTCGATTATTTCTGGCACCTGGCGCTGCCGGTGACGGCGCTGGTGATCGGCAACTTCGCGACCATGACCCTGCTGACCAAAAACAGCTTCCTCGACGAAATCAACAAGCAGTACGTGGTCACCGCCAAGGCCAAGGGCCTGACGCGCCACCGCGTGCTCTACGGCCATGTGTTCCGCAATGCGATGCTGCTGGTGATCGCCGGGTTCCCGTCGGCGTTTATCGGCATCTTCTTCACCGGCTCGTTGCTGGTCGAAGTGATCTTCTCCCTCGACGGCCTCGGCCTGATGAGCTTTGAAGCGGCGATCAACCGCGATTACCCGGTGGTGTTCGGCACCCTGTTCATCTTCACCCTGCTTGGGCTGGTGGTGAAACTGATCGGCGACCTCACCTACACCCTTGTCGATCCGCGCATCGACTTTGCCAGCCGGGAGCATTGAGATGAACCTGTCCCCTCTCAACCGCCGGCGCTTCGAACTGTTCAAGGCCAACAAGCGTGGCTGGTGGTCGCTGTGGCTGTTTCTGATCCTGTTCGGCCTGAGCCTCGGTGCCGAGCTGATCGCCAACGACAAGCCGCTGGTGGTGCACTACGACAACAACTGGTACTTCCCGGCGATCAAGCGCTACCCGGAAACCACTTTCGGCGGCGAATTCCCGCTGGAAGCCAACTACAAGAGCCCGTATATCCGCGAACTGCTCAAGGCCAAGGACGCGTGGGTGCTGTGGGCACCGATTCCGTTCAGCTACCAGAGCATCAACTACGACCTGAAAGTCCCGGCTCCCGCCCCGCCGTCGGCGGACAACCTGCTGGGCACCGACGATCAGGGCCGCGATGTGCTGGCGCGAGTGATCTACGGTTTCCGGGTGTCGGTGCTGTTCGCCCTGACCCTGACCGTGCTCAGCTCGATCATCGGCGTGATCGCCGGCGCCTTGCAGGGCTTCTATGGCGGCTGGGTCGATCTGGCCGGCCAGCGCTTTCTGGAGATCTGGTCGGGGTTGCCGGTGTTGTACTTGCTGATCATCCTCGCCAGTTTCGTCCAGCCGAACTTCTGGTGGCTGCTGGGCATCATGCTGTTGTTCTCGTGGATGAGCCTGGTGGACGTGGTGCGCGCCGAGTTCCTGCGCGGGCGCAACCTCGAATACGTGCGCGCAGCCCGGGCGCTGGGCATGCAGAACGGCGCGATCATGTTCCGCCACATCCTGCCCAACGCGATGGTTTCGACCATGACCTTCATGCCGTTCATCCTGACCGGCGCCATCGGCACCCTCACCGCCCTGGACTTCCTCGGTTTCGGCTTGCCCGCCGGCAGTCCGTCGCTGGGTGAACTGGTGGCCCAGGGCAAATCCAACCTGCAGGCGCCGTGGCTGGGCATGAGCGCGTTTGCGGTGCTGGCGCTGATGTTGAGTTTGCTGGTGTTCATCGGCGAGTCCGCTCGCGATGCCTTCGACCCGAGGAAGTGACATGAATCAGGACAATCTGATCGAAATCCGCGACCTGGCCGTCGAATTCGGCATCGGTGATCGCGTGCAACGGGTGGTCGAAGGCGTGAGTTTCGATATCAAGCGCGGCGAAACCCTGGCGCTGGTCGGCGAAAGCGGCTCGGGCAAGTCGGTGACGGCGCACTCGATCCTGCGCCTGCTGCCCTACCCGCTGGCGCGGCATCCGGCCGGCAGCATCACCTATTCCGGGCAAAACCTGCTGGAGCTGGGCGAAAAGACCATCCGTCACATTCGTGGCAACCGGATCGCGATGATCTTTCAGGAGCCGATGACCTCGCTCAACCCGCTGCACTCGATCGAGAAGCAGATCAACGAGGTGCTGGGCATCCACAAGGGCCTGACCGGCAAGGTCGCGACCAAGCGCACGCTGGAGCTGCTGGAGATGGTCGGCATCCCCGAGCCGCACAAGCGCCTCAAGGCCCTGCCCCACGAATTGTCCGGCGGCCAGCGCCAGCGGGTGATGATCGCCATGGCCCTGGCCAACGAGCCGGAACTGCTGATTGCCGACGAGCCGACCACCGCGCTGGACGTGACCGTTCAGCTGAAAATCCTCGACCTGCTCAAAGAATTGCAGGCCCGATTGGGCATGGCGCTGTTACTGATCAGTCACGATTTGAACCTCGTGCGAAGAATTGCGCATCGTGTATGTGTCATGCAGCGCGGTTGCATCGTCGAACAGGCATCGTGCGCAGAGCTGTTCCGTTCGCCGCAGCATCCGTACACTCGGGAACTGCTTGGCGCGGAGCCCAGCGGAGGCCCGGCGAGCAATAAAATCGGGGCGCCGCTGCTTGAAGTCGAGGATCTGAAAGTCTGGTTCCCGATCAAGAAAGGCCTGCTCAAGCGCACGGTGGATCACGTCAAGGCAGTGGACGGCATCAATTTCAGCCTGCCCCAGGGTCAGACTCTGGGGATCGTGGGGGAAAGCGGTTCCGGCAAATCCACCCTGGGTCTGGCGATCCTGCGGTTGATCGGCAGCCAGGGCGGGATCCGTTTTGAAGGCAAGCAGCTAGACTGCCTGACGCAAAGCGAAGTCCGGCCGCTGCGCCGGGAAATGCAGGTGGTGTTTCAGGATCCGTTTGGCAGCCTGAGCCCGCGAATGTGCGTGAATGACATCGTTGGCGAAGGCCTGCGGATCCACAGGATGGGCACTGCCGCCGAGCAGGAAGCGGCAATTATTGCGGCATTGAAGGAGGTAGGTCTGGATCCGGAAACCCGGCACCGCTACCCCCACGAATTTTCCGGTGGGCAGCGGCAGCGTATCGCCATTGCCCGGGCCCTGGTGCTCAAACCGGCGCTGATCCTGCTGGACGAGCCGACTTCGGCCCTCGACCGGACGGTGCAGCGGCAAGTGGTGGAGCTGTTGCGTTCACTGCAAGCCAAGTACAACCTGACGTATTTGTTCATCAGCCATGACCTGGCTGTTGTGAAAGCGCTGAGCCACCAGCTGATGGTGGTCAAGCATGGCCAAGTGGTCGAACAGGGAGACGCGCAAAGTATCTTTGCCGCCCCCCAACATCCGTATACACAGCAGTTGCTGGAGGCCGCTTTCCTGGCACCAGCCACTGCGCAATAACCTGAAAGAGGAGCAACACATGGGTTTTCTCGCCGGTAAGCGCGTACTGATCGTCGGTGTCGCCAGCAAGCTGTCCATCGCATCCGGCATCGCTGCCGCCATGCATCGCGAGGGCGCTGAGCTTGCCTTCACTTATCAGAACGACAAACTGAAAGGTCGCGTAGAAGAGTTCGCACAGGGCTGGGGCTCGAGCCCTGAGCTGTGCTTCCCGTGCGACGTGGCCAGCGATGAAGAAATCGCCAAGGTCTTCGAAGAACTGAGCAAGAAGTGGGACGGCCTGGACTGCATCGTGCACTCCGTCGGCTTCGCCCCGGGCGACCAACTGGACGGCGACTTCACCGAAGCCACCACCCGTGAAGGCTTCCGCATCGCTCACGACATCAGCGCCTACAGCTTCGTGGCCCTGGCCAAAGCCGGTCGCGAAATGATGAAAGGCCGCAACGGCAGCCTGCTGACCCTTTCCTACCTGGGCGCCGAGCGCACCATGCCGAACTACAACGTGATGGGCATGGCCAAGGCTTCGCTGGAAGCCGGCGTACGTTACCTGGCCGGCTCCCTGGGCCCGGACGGCACCCGCGTCAACTGCGTATCGGCCGGCCCGATCCGCACCCTGGCGGCTTCCGGCATCAAGAACTTCCGCAAGATGCTGGCCGCCAACGAAGCGCAAACCCCGCTGCGCCGCAACGTCACCATCGAAGAAGTCGGCAACGCCGGCGCCTTCCTGTGCTCCGACCTGGCGTCGGGCATCAGCGGTGAAATCATGTACGTGGACGGCGGCTTCAACACCACCGCCATGGGCAACATCGAAGAGTAATCTTCGCGCTGCCGATAAAAAGCCCGCCTATTCAGGCGGGCTTTTTCATGCCTGCGATTCCAGGCAACGGACGAACAACTGTTGAATCGGTTGGGAGCGCTGGCTGTAGCGCTGCAAAACCACCATCTCCCGATAAAACGTCAGTTCTCCCAGTGCGATCACCCTCACCTTCAGCGGATGCTCCAGCCATAGCCCGGCCCAGGGCAACAACGAAACCCCGAGCCCGCATTCGACCATCTTCACGATCGCTTCCAGCTCATCCAGCTCCAACGCTACGTTGACGTCTATCCGCTGCTCACGCAGAAACTGCGTCACCAGCCGTCCACCAAAGGAGTTGCGGTCATAACGCACGTGAGGATGCTCCGCCAGCAGTTGCAGCGGATCATCGCCCTCAACCGTTGTCGGCACGATCAGCACGAAAGGTTCGCGGCGAATCACCTGCGCCGACAGCTCCTTGGGCAATTCGAACGGTGGCTTGATCATGATCGCCAGATCGACTTCCCCGGCATCCACCTGGCTCAACAGATTCAGCGACACACCCGGCACCAGTTTCGGCTCCACGCCCGGTGCCTGTTGCCGCAAACGGAGCAAGGCCTGAGGCAACAACCCGGTCTGTGCGGTCGCCACGGCGCCGATTCTCAGTTCGCCACGAAACTCGCTGACATCCTCACTGATCGCGATGCGGCTGAAGGTAGCGAGCATTTCCTGCGCCATCGGCACCGCCCGCAGCCCTGCCGGATTGAGAATTGCCTGTCGCCCGGTGCGATCGAACAGACGCACGCCCAAGGCCTGCTCCAGATTGCGGATCTGCGCGCTGACCGCCGATTGCGTCAGGCCGATATGCAAGCCCGCCGCGGCAAACGTGCCATGCCGCGCCACTGCCAGAAAGGTTTTCAATTCACGCAGCATGGCCGCCTCGATTGATCGAAATAACTTGTGCTCGGCGCAAAAACTATCGTCTTTCAATCGAAAAGCACAGCGCTAGACTCAGTTCACCCCAACCGTTATTAGACACCGCGCCTATGTCACTCAGCCCTTTTCACTTGGCCATTCCCGTGTACGACCTCGCCGCTGCCCGGCATTTTTACCGTGAAGTGTTCGGCCTCGAGGAAGGCCGCTCCAGCGATCACTGGGTCGACTTCAATTTTTTCGGCCATCAACTGGTGATTCATCTGGCACCGAAGAACGCCTCGCAGGAAGCCGCTCACACGAACGCCGTGGACGGGCATGACGTGCCGGTGCCGCATTTTGGCGTGGTGTTGGGGATGGAGGAATGGCATGCCCTTGCCGAGCGTTTAAAGTCACTGGGCACACGGTTCGTGATCGAGCCGGGGATTCGGTTTCAGGGACTGGTGGGCGAACAGGCGACGATGTTCCTGTTTGACCCGTGTGGCAATGCGCTGGAGTTCAAGGCGTTCAAGGATATCGGGCAGTTGTTTGCCAAGTAGCAGCGCCTGTACAGACGCCTTCGCGAGCAAGCTCGGTCCCACCCGTTGAAATACGCCTGCTGTGGGAGCGAGCTTGCTCGCGATGAGGTCAGGACTAACAACGCTTCAACGCCTGCTTGTGCTCATACATCGCTGCATCCGCATCCGCCAGCAACTTATCCACGGTGTCATGGCGCTGCGGGTTGTATTCGATCTGGCCGACGCTGAAGCGAATCGCGTAACCGCGGTGCAACGTGGCATTGCGCTCTTCGAGGATTTCCTTGAGCCGTGCCATGATCGCCGTCGTTTCGACATGGCTTGAGCCGGTCAGCAACGCCACGAACTCATCACCGCCCAGCCGTCCCACCACATCGCTCTCGCGAAAGGCGATGCGCAGCACATCGGCGAAAGTCTTGAGCGCGCTGTCGCCCTCGGCATGGCCGTAGAGGTCGTTGATCTGCTTGAAGTCATTGAGGTCGAAAAACAGCAACGTTGCCGGTTTTTCCAGGCGTGCGCAGGCATCCAGCGCATGCTGGGCGAGCATCTTGAAGCCGCGACGGTTGGACAGCAGCGTCAGCTCGTCCATGCTCGCCATCTGCACGGCCATCAGTTCCTGCTCGGCCATGCCCGCCAGATCGCGCAGCAGGGCGCGCTCCTCTTCGTCGAGATCGCGGGGTTTGGTGTCGATCAGGCACAAGGTGCCCATCTTGTTGCCGCTGGGTACGGTCAGCGGATAACCGGCGTAAAACCGGATGTTCGGCTCCCCGGTAACCAAAGGGTTGTCGTGGAAACGCTCGTCCTCTCGGGCGTCAGGTACCAGCATGAGCTCGTCCCTGAGAATCGCATGGCCACAGAATGAAACAGAGCGTGGCGTTTCGGTCGTGTCCAGACCCACGCAGGACTTGAACCATTGCCGCTCCTTGTCCACCAGCGTGACCAGCGCGATCGGCACGTTGAACAGCCGCTTGGCCAGTCGCGTCAGCCGGTCGAAGCGCTCTTCCGGTGCGGAATCGAGCAATTTCAAATCATGCAGCACTTGAACTCGGACAGCTTCATTGGCAGGTTTGCCGGGTACCAGCATCACACACTCCTTTGTCTTCGATGCAGTTGAGCGTAGCCCGAATCAGCGATGACTCAACCTCTCATCCGCCGGCCACCGGACACGGCCCGCCTGCATCGGCCCAAAGCTTGAACTGGGTCACGAAGATATCGTGCGGCACCGGCACCGGCGCGCGCCCTGCCCCGGGATTCCAGCCCCAGAGCACCAGTTTGTCCTCGCTGACGTGTTTGATCAGCGCGGCGAAATCGCGGTCACCGTTGCTGGCGCGGTCCTTGATCATTGCGCACAAACGATCCGGCGGCAGACCGATCCAGGCCATTTTGTGCGCGGCCGGCGGCAGGCTCCAGTGCGGCGCGCCCGGTGGCGCATGGGGGCCGTAACTGGCCGGCGGATTGCTTTCGGCGTGGCAAGTGGCGCAGGGCAAACCGGCGGCGCCCTTGCCGTCCATGCCGCGCACCACGTTCATCGCGTGGGGGATGCCGGCGTCGAACTGCAACGGCGAATCACCGGGAATGTGGCAGTTCTGACAGCGCGGGCTCTGGAAGACTTTCTGCACCGTGCCGAAAGCTTTCAAGGCGTCCTGATCGTCGGCAAACAGATCCGAGGCGTAACCGCCCAGCCCAAGCAGAATCACCGTGCCCAACAACAGATGTCGTTTCATCTCACACCCCCGACATTTGCAGTGGCAGTTCCCGCAGGCGCTGCCCGGTCAGGGCGAACACCGCGTTGGCCACCGCCGGCGCCGTGGGCGGCACACCCGCCTCGCCGATGCCGCCGGGCTTCTCGCTGCTCGGCACGATGTGCACCTCGACCAGCGGCATTTCATTGAGCCGCAACACCTGATAGTCGTGATAGTTGGACTGCACGACATGGCCGTCCTTGAGGGTCAGTTTGCTGTGCAGCGCCATGCCCAGACCGAAGGTGATGCACGACTCCATCTGCGCCGCGATGCTTTGCGGGTTGACCGCAATCCCGCAGTCCACCGCGCAGACCACCCGATGCACGCGGATCGCCAGATTGTCCTGGGACACTTCCGCCACCTGCGCCACATAGCTGCCGAACGACTCATGCACCGCCACGCCCAGCGCATGGCCGTCCGGCAGCGGGGCTTTCCAGTTGGCCTTCTCCACCGCCAGGTTCAACACGCCGAGATGCCGGGCATGATCCTTGAGCAGCGTTCGTCGGTACTCCACCGGGTCCTTGCCCGCCGCCGTGGCCATTTCATCGATCAGCGATTCCATGACAAACGCGGTGTGGCTATGGCCCACCGAACGCAGCCAGAGCACGTTGATCCCGGTGGTCGGCGAGTGCAGATCGACCTGATGATGGGCCAGGCCCTTGATGTACGGGCTGTCGGAAACGCCCTCGACCGACGTCTGGTCGACGCCGTTCTTGACCATGGTTTTCTCGAGCATGGTGCCGGCCATGATCGATTGCCCGACCAGCACATGCTGCCAGGCCAGCGGCAGGCCGTCGGCGCCGAGGCCGATCTTCGCCTGATGCAGAAACATCGAGCGGTAGTAACCACCGCGAATATCATCTTCACGCGACCACACGGTTTTCACCGGCATCGCAGCAGCTTTGGCCACTTGCACCGCTTCGGCGACAAAGTCCGAGGTCGGGTTGGCTCGGCGACCAAAACCACCACCGAGAAATTCGGTGTGAATCTCCACCTGCTCCGGCTTGAGCCCGGTGATCTTGCCGGCAACCATCTGATCCAGCGTCTGGAACTGGGTACCGGTCCAGATCTCGCACTTGTCGGCGCTGATCTTCACCGTGCAGTTGAGCGGCTCCATCGGCGCGTGGGCCAGATACGGCACGCTGTATTCGACGTCGATTTTCTTCGCTGCCTTGCCGAAATTGCCCTTGGCATCGCCGGCCTGCGCCGCCGAGGTGCCCGGTGTAGCCGCCAGTTTGCGGAAACTCGCCAACAGCTTTTCACTGCTCAGATCAGCGTTCGGCCCCAGATCCCAATCGACCTTCAGCGCATCGCGACCGAGTTTCGCCGCCCAGTAGTGCTCGGCGACCACCGCCACACCGGTCGGCACCTGCACCACTTTGTGCACGCCGGGAATCGCCAAGGCTTCTGCGCCTTCGAAGGATTTCACCGTGGCGCCGAACGCCGGCGCCCGCGCGACCATCGCGGTCATCAGTCCGTCGAACTGCACGTCCATGCCGAACTTGGCGCGACCGGTGATTTTCTCCGGGGTGTCGAGGCGTTTGGTGGGTTTGCCGATGACTTTCCAGTCCTTGGCTTCTTTAAAGGTAATCGACTTCGGATCCGGCACCGGCAGTTGACCGGCGGCGTCCGCCAGCTCGCCGTAGGTGGCGCGGTTATCGCCGGCAATCACCACGCCGGCTTCGGTGCGGATCGTCGACGGCGCCACGTTGAAGCGCTTGGCCGCGGCCTCGATCAGCATCTGCCGTGCCGTGGCGCCGGCGAGCCGATAGCGGTCGAACTCCATCCAGGTTGAAGTGGAGCCGCCGGTAATCTGCATTCCGCCAAAACCGGGCATGCCGTAATCCGCCGCCGAGGCTGGCGAGTGCTCAACGCGAATCTTCGACCAGTCGGCGTCCAGCTCTTCGGCGATCAACATGGTCAGGCCGGTCCAGATGCCCTGACCCATTTCCGAATGGCCAAGCAGCACGGTAACGCTGTTGTCCGCCGCAATCCGCAGGAACGCGTTCGGCGCAAACACCTTGCCTTCATTCTCGGCCGCCATGGCAAAGCGGTTGCCGCCAGGCACCACGAACGCCACCACCAGACCACCGCCAAGCACGGCGCTGCCCTTGAGAAATCCGCGACGGGATACTGGACTGTTCATCACCCACCTCCCTTCGTTCAGCCGATGTCGGCAGCACGTTTGACCGCCGCGCGGATTCTTGGATAGGTGCCGCAGCGGCAGATGTTGCCGGAGAGCGCCTGATCGATATCGCTGTCGGTGGGTTTGGGAATTTTCGCCAGCAATGCGGCGGCGGACATGATCTGCCCGGACTGGCAGTAGCCGCATTGCACCACGTCCAGTTCGGCCCAGGCCTGCTGCACCGGGTGCGAACCGTCGCTGGACAGGCCTTCGATGGTGAGGATTTTCTGGCCATGGGCGACAGCCGTGGCCGGCGTGATACACGAGCGCAGCGGTGCGCCATCGACGTGCACGGTGCAGGCACCGCACTGGGCCATGCCGCAGCCGAATTTGGTACCGGTCAGGTGCGCAACATCGCGCAGGACCCAGAGCAACGGCATGTCCGCAGGGACATCGAGCTCCTGATCCTTGCCATTGATGTTCAAGGTCAGCATGGGGGATTTCCTCAGACTCACGGTGTTCTGAAGGGCGTTGCTACGGCCATCGTTGGCGGTGCGCGCCTCGGCTTATCCCTTTCAGCTAAGCGCATTTTGACCCGACGACCAGCCGCCGCGACCACCGGTCATCCGGCACCGTTCGGAAAATCATCGATCAGGGTGTCGTTTTTGCTCCTACAGTTGATACCGCTTGTCACCGCAAGAACTGCCCTTTCACACTTTCCAGGAGTCGCGAACATGGGATTTGTCACAACGAAAGACGGCGTCGAAATCTTCTACAAGGACTGGGGACCCAAGGACGCCCCGGTCATTCACTTCCACCACGGCTGGCCGCTGAGCGCGGACGACTGGGATGCGCAGATGCTGTTCTTCCTGGCGAAGGGATTCCGGGTCGTGGCCCATGATCGACGGGGCCACGGACGTTCGAGCCAGGTCTGGGACGGCCACGACATGGATCACTACGCCGATGATGTGGCGGCGGTGGTCAATCACCTGGGGACGCAGAAAGCCGTGCATGTGGGCCACTCCACCGGTGGCGGCGAAGTGATTCACTACATCGCCCGGCATGGCGAGGATCGGGTATCGAAAGCCGCGATCATCAGCGCCGTGCCGCCGCTGATGGTGAAAACCGAAAGCAGCCCCGGCGGCTTGCCCAAGTCGGTGTTCGACGATCTTCAGGCGCAACTGGCAGCCAATCGCGCGCAGTTCTATCGCGACGTGCCCAGTGGGCCGTTCTACGGCTACAACCGCCCCGGCGCCAAGCCATCGGAAGGGATCATTGCGAACTGGTGGCGCCAAGGCATGATCGGCAGCGCCAAGGCGCACTACGACGGCATCGTTGCCTTTTCCCAGACCGACTTCACCGCTGACCTCAAAAGCATCTCGATTCCGGTGCTGGTGATGCACGGCGACGACGACCAGATCGTGCCCTATGAAAACGCCGGCGTGCTGTCGGCGAAACTGCTGAAAAACAGCACGCTGAAGATCTATCCGGGCTTCCCCCACGGGATGCCGACCACCGAGGCTGCGACGATCAACGCGGATCTTCTGGCGTTCATTCGCGGCTGATCATACCCGCCGGGGTCAGGCGCCCTGCCTGACCCCGGCTATTCTTCGGTTCGCCCCGTTCTCTCGCGATCGCGCACGTAGTGTCTGGCCAATGGAAAGGCCGGTAGCCAAGACTCGCGACGCACCGTCCACAGCTCGTACGTGGGCTGGAATTGATCCGGTGCATCCAGCGCGCCGAGATTGACCTCGACTTCATCGCCACTGCGGCCGAACACCGACGAGCCACAGCGCGGGCAGAAATGTCGCCCCGCGTAGTCATGGGTCTCGCCGCTGATCGTCACCGCCGCCTCGGGAAAGATTGCCGACGCGGCAAACAGCGCGCCCTGGTGTTTGCGGCAGTCAAGACAATGGCAAACGCCAACCCTGTAGGGTCGCCCTGACGCCTCGATCCGCACTTCGCCGCACAGACAACCGCCGGTCAATCGTTCCATGGGACACCTCCGCCTGAAAATGGAATATCCGGTGAGTGAAAATAGCAGCCCATTGGGGGAACGCTTACAATCGTGGCCCATTAACACTATCCAGGCAGACCTGTCCTTTCATGGCGCTCGATCCTCTCACGATGCTCACCATTTCCACCGCCCTGGCCGCGGCGGCCGCCCTGTATCTGGCGGTCGAATGGCGCAGCATCCGCGAATCTTCCCTGCTGTTCTGGAGCGCCGGTTTCGCCACCATCACCGTCGGCTCGAGCCTGGCCCTGTTGCGCGCCAATGGTTATCCGCTGATCGGCATCTGGTTCGCCAACGGTCTGCTGGTGGTCGCGCACTGGCTGTTTCTGCTCGGGGTCGCGCGGTTTACGCAGCGACGGTTGTCGCGGGCCTGGTACTTGATGTTCCTGCTCTGGCTGTCGTTGCTGCTGTTACCGGAAGATCCGTCGTGGTCGAAGATCATGCTGATGGCCAACTCGCTGCTGGTGGCCGCATCGATGCTGCGGGCCAGCCTGTTGCTGCGCCCGCATGGCAAGTCGTTGAGCGTCGGCGCGGTGCAGTTGCGTTATGTGTTGCTGATCCACGGCGCGTTCTATTTCACCAAGGCGATCATCGCGGTGATTCCCGGCACGCTGATCGATCTGGCGTCGCTGCGCGGCGAGATCATTCAGATTTCCCTGGTCGAGGGCGCGATGGCGATCATGCTGATCGCGCTGTCGATGACCGGCACCGAGCGCTACCGGCGAGAAAAACAGATCGCCGAACTGGCCGCCCGGGACCCGCTGACCGCGCTGTACAACCGCCGCGCCCTGGAAGTCCGTGCACCGCGCCTGCTCGACGAAGTCTCCAGCACCCGCCCCGGCGCGCTGCTGCTGATCGACATTGACAACTTCAAACTGATCAACGATCTGTACGGCCACACCGCCGGCGACCGGTTGCTCATCGCCCTCAGCGAAATGATCCGCGCAGTACTGCCCAAAGGCGCACTGGCGGCGCGGTTGGGCGGTGACGAATTCGTGATGCTGCTGGGCGACGCGTCCCACGCCCAGATCATGGATCTGGGCAGTGCGCTGCGTGAGCAGTTTCAGCAGATGACTTCCCAGACCTACACCACTCCGCAAGCGGTCACTCTGAGTATTGGCGCCAAGGTGTTCGATCAGCCGCCGGCCAGCCTCGCAGCGTTGATCGAACAGGGTGACAGCGCGCTCTACGAATCCAAGCGCGGCGGTCGCAACCGTATTCAACTGGCCGACTACACCTGACCTATCCTTGCCTGCATCCCGCGATCAAGGAGTCCGTCATGTCCTCGCCTGAATCCACCCTCCTCCAGAGCTGGCAGCACAACGCCCGGGCCTGGACCGAAGCCGTGCGCAGCGGCGCCATCGAGAGTCGCCGGCAGGTGACCGATCAGGCCATGCTGCTGGCGGTGATGGGGCGCCAGCCCGAACGGGTTCTCGATCTGGGATGCGGTGAGGGCTGGCTGTTGCGGGCGCTGGCCGAGCGCGGGGTCGACGCGTTAGGCGTGGACGGTGATCCGACGCTGATCGAGGCCGCGCGCGAGGCAGGATCATCGCCCGCGCAGGTCGCCAGCTACGAAGATTTGGTTGAGGCGAAGGTCGACATTGGCCGCGATTACGACCTGATCTGCGCCAATTTTTCCCTGCTGCATCAGGACATCATTCCGCTGCTCGCGGCGATGCATGCACTGCTCGTGCCGGGCGGTGCGTTGGTGATCCAGACGCTGCATCCGTGGTCGGTGGCTGCCGGTGATTATCAGGACGGCTGGCGGGAAGAAACCTTCGACGGACTCCAGGGCGATTGGCAGCCGATGCCGTGGTATTTCCGCACCTTGTCCAGCTGGCTCAATGCGCTGGACATGGCCGGCCTGCAGTTGACCGGCCTGCGCGAGCCGCAGCATCCGCAAAGCCCGGTGCCGCAGTCGTTGTTGATGATTGCCGAGCGTCGCAGGTAAACCCCTGGAGCCTCGGCTTGATTCGCAGCAACCGACCATTCGGCCCGTTGCGCTGCCAGCCGAACACAGACTGACTACGCTATTAATCCAGCGTGTCCAACCTGCCGAGGATGACTGCCATGCAACGCTTTCAAAAGCTGACGCCGTGCCTGTGGTTCGACGATCAGGCCGAAGCGGCGGCGAAGTTCTACTGCTCGATCTTCGACCACTCGAAAATCACCGCCCTCACCCACTACAGCAAGGTCGGCCAGGAATTCCACGGCCGCCCGGAAGGCTCGGTGATGACCGTCAGTTTCGAACTCGACGGCCAGACCTTCACCGGGCTCAACGGCGGCCCGGTGTTCACGTTCAACGAGGCGATTTCGTTTCAGGTCAATTGCCAGAACCAGGAGGAAGTCGACCATTTCTGGGGCAACCTCAGCGCCGGCGGGCCGGTGCAAGCGCAGCAATGCGGCTGGCTCAAGGACCAGTTCGGCGTGTCGTGGCAGATCGTCCCGGTGGCGTTCATGCACATGATGACCGACCCCGACCAGACCAAGGCCCAACGGGCGATGCAGGCCATGTTCGGGATGAAAAAACTCGACATCGCCGAACTCGAGCGAGCCTTCGCCGGCCAGAGCTAATACACTCGGGCACTGGCCTGCCGAGAACCCCAACAATGAAACACGCTGCCGCCAAAAACTCCGAACAAGCCCCGCGCTTCTGGCGCGACGACGCCCTGCCCTTCATCGAAGCGCGGGCGATCGCCGACGGGCGTGAGGTCTGCTATTCACGACACTCCCACGCGCACTTTTCCATCGGCGCGATCACCGCCGGGCGCAGCACCTATGTGCATGAGCAATCCTCGTTCGAAGTGGCGGCCGGCACCGTGGTGCTGATGAATCCGGGGGACGTGCACGCGTGTAACCCGATCGATGACCAGCCGTGGTCGTATTTGATGTTGTATGTGGAAACGCCGTGGCTGACGGATCTGCAGCATCAGCTGGGGTTCAGTGCGGAACTTGAGTTTCGGCGGTTTGCCGATACCCATTTGAATGACGCCCGCCTGTTTCACGACTTGAATGCGTTGTACGGCGTGCTGGTCGACGAGCAGCAAGACGTGCTGCGTAAACAGAGTGCCGCGGTGGAGTTTTTCAGCGACCTGCAACTGCGCCTGAACCCGATTGAAACTCCGTTGCGCGAACCGAACTTCAAACTCGAACGCGCCGCCGACTTTATCCGCCAGCACTGCACCGTGCTGCTCAGCCTCGACGATATTTGCGCGGCTGCCGAACTGTCACCGTCGTACCTGATCCGTGCTTTCAAACAGCACTTCGGCATGACGCCCCATGCGTTTTTGGTCAACCAGCGCATCCAGTTCGCCCGCGAGCGTCTGCGGCGCGGGCAGTTGATTGCGGATGTGGCGCTAGAGGCGGGGTTTGCCGATCAAGCGCATTTTCAGCGGGCGTTTAAACAGCATTTGGCGGCTACGCCGGGGCAGTATCGGGGTTAACGCAAAAACGGCCCGCATGGCCATTTATCGGATCGTTCCCACGCGGACGGTTCGACGCTCGACGCGCAAACGCTGCGAAACCAAGGGAGATGGCAGCTGTACGCGGGTTTGCAGACCGGCAAACATAGAACCCGCCCCCAAGGCGCACAAGCCGGCGGATTCTGGCGATCGCGTAATAATGGCGCGCGGTGTCGCGGCTTGCCGGAAGCATTCTTAAATACCTTTAAACCGCCCCCTGCAACCCCGGTGTTGCACCACAGCCGATTGCTCCCCCCACCGTTTTTCAGGCCACTTCAAGTATGTATTTAAAGCGACCAACTGACTTTATCCAATCACGCTCATAAATCTACATACCCGGAAAGATATACATATTTATCGCTAACAGCGCTCCAGACCTTTAAAAACAGCCTCTCCCCTCGTTCCCGCCACCGTAAAGAAACACCTTGAACATTAATCCACGCAAACTTTTCCCTTAACTACTTACTCTAAAAACTCGCCACTTCATAAACACGACACTCAACAAGCGACGAATAATTCTATTTATTTCGCCGTTAGAGAATGGATTCCAAATCATGAAGCCAACAGACAACTACGCTTACGACTCCACTAACACACTTCAGAAAAAGACAGTAAGCCGGATAATTACAAACTTTATCGACGACAAATACGCTATTGAACGTCTCGCCTGGGCCTGGAACGAAATTCTTGTCCCCTGCGTGGAAGACAGCGCGCTTGACCAAACTCATCGCAGCGGAAAACTTTCGTTATCCATACTTCTGCGCCACGACGATTTTCTGTTTGTCCGCGCTCGACGCAGCATTCCGGACAACGCAATTTTTCTTCTGGATGAGAATGGGCGACTCTATTTCAGTTACCGAAACCTGGTCTCCGGTAACGACCGGCCCGCTACCACGTTTGTTTCTCCAAAAGAAATCACCATTGATGTCACAGGTCTGGGGGACTTCGATGGCAACCTCAAACTTCTGGCCAAGGTCGCCGCAGCAAGCGGTGGCTGGATCCTTACGGGAGATGAAGTTACCGTCGGTCAATGGTTGCGTTACAACGGATTGCAAGTCCCGGATAACGAACAGGACACTCGCAACTTGCTTGATCTGTTGAATTTTTCGACATTACCCGCCCCTCCGAAACATGGAAACTACTGGACATTACTGGACGCTCCCGAGGACTCGCCATACCAGCTTGAAGGAGACAACCGGGCAATCATTCTTGATCTGATACAGAGTGACACTCTGAATGTTGGAACCCTCGTAAATAGCCTGGGCGAACACTTGCTGATTGACAGCACGCCGGGCAATGGCGCGACAACAAGCAGCAACTATCGCCTGCAACAATTACTCGAAAATGCAGCTTCCCGGCATGGCCAGCGGTACCTTTCCAGGCTCGGTTGGGATACTGAAGAGACCGTAACAAAACAGTCGACTGAACTCTCAGAGCAACTGATGGTTGCCGCGATACTGTTCGACCTCGACCCGACGCTCGATAGCACCAATACCCACTTCGCCGGTTTCGATCTGTATTCCAAACGTTACTTCAAACAGCATCCGACCCAGGTTCGAACGGAACTGGAAGCGCATCTGATCAAGAACCTGCACGTCGCGCCTGCGCTCGCCCCGCTGGTATCGCAAATGATCCTGGCGGGCATGGCGCCGGAATATCTTTTTACCGACTGGCCGTCCAGCCTGCAGATGGGAACTCCGGCCTGGGTGATCGCTACGCAAGCTGTGCATCTGGTGGAAACTCTGACACCCGGTGTCAGCCGCCAATTGACCTATCAGCATCTGATGGGATTCAGCCAGTCGACGAAATCACTCGCGCCACTGGCGGCTTTGCAGGCCGAAGGCTCGGTGGATCCGGTGGTGACCTGGGCCTGGATGAACGAACTTATCAAGCGGGATGCGCAAGGCAACGTCAGCGCAAAAGAGATCGAGCACGCCATACGCGAATACGATCAGTACGTCGACATGATGCTGGAAGCTGCCGAACGATTTTCCAGGCCATTGCCCGACCGTAGACAACTGGCTCTGCAAGAATTGAAGTCACAGGAACGACATTGCGACCCCAATGAACTGCTGGTGAAACATCGCGGCAGTGGCGGTGGTGCCGGCAGGAAAGTATCGGTGCTGGATCTTTACATGGGAGATGAGCTTCACACTCAAGATTGGGACCGAATCAAAGGCACCAGTATCTACAAATCGTTTCCGTCCCTGCCCTTTCTGTTTCCCGTCGCCGAACTTTATGAAACAGAAACATCCCGCAGCTTCAATGCCATTGTCGAAGGCCTGAGACGCAACGCCCAGATCGCCATTTCCAATGTGTTTCTACAGGATTCGGAATTTTTCAAACAAGCTGCAATTGGCGTTTACTGCGTTCAGAAAATCAACTACATACCCGCAAGAACCAACGGACGCGGTGGTGTCAGACCTGCCACCTACACCCCTGGCGAAATTGGGCGTTACGGCGTCATTTTGTGCGCACATCACAACCACACCATCAAATGCTTTGAGTTGTTTCCATTGCGCATGGAGTGTCGCTACAACCCGGATTTGACAAGTTTCTTTTCACCGCTGGTTTCCGGCGGTTTCTTCAATCTCGACAGCCGATTCGCCGATCAACGAGAAATGACAAAAGTTCCTGTCGATCTGAAGGCCTACTTAACGAACGTAGCCCCCTCGGTCGGCCTTAAAAGGAGAATCAACGTACGCAAGATCGGTGTGCTTGCTGCTGCCAGTGTCTACACCGATGACTACGATCCGATTCCCTCTTTCAGCTCTGAACGCATTGTGGCGCTTGCGCGCCTGATCGCCGAAAAGAACCCTTACATCACCGAAAGCGAAATTCACCAACTGGGTCTCAATCAAACCGTACGGGAAAAGGCGATTGAAAAGACCGATGCCATCTTCAACGTGATTCTCAACCTGATCATTCCCTTCAAGGGCTGCGTGGAAGGACTGAGCTCAGGGGATCCAAAAAAACAGAATGGTGCAATTTTCGACTGCATTGTCGATGCCGCCGTACTGGCGATGACCGTTTTCACTGCGCCTGTGGCGATCGCTGCCGCCGCCAGCAAAGCTGCGGCCATCGCCGGCAAACTGCTGTCCGCTTCGCGGGTTCTGGCAAAGACGGCCCTCAGCCTGTTCAATCCGTTATCGGGTTTGCCGCAACTGCTCAAGGCGGGTGGCAAACTGATCGGACGAGGGCTGACGAAACTGAGCGGCCATACGCTCTCACTGGCACATCAAGCCAAGCAGCAACTCAGGTTTCTGACCGGTGCCAACAGCTACGACCTGATCAAAGCCATTGAGCACACCGGCTCGGCTACCCAACTTCGAACGTCGCTGGATACCGTCGCTCACGCTCGAGCACTGTTCAAAAATGATCTCATAGAGGATGCGCATCAGGTTCTGCAGAAACTGCATGCAAACGACGCAAAACGATTGAGCAAGATTCCCGAGTCGGAGCTCGCGCACCTGTTGGAAAAGACATTGGGCGACATTGCGCGCCAGTCCGACGCGGCCCAGTCGTTGAAGAAAGTGCTGGATCCACAAGTGGTCGAAAGTCTGATCAGGCAACAGGCGAAAAAATATACGCTGGCTAATCTCCACCAGTTCAGCAATCACAAGACACTGCCCGAGTTGTTCGAAACGACGTTGACCATTGAATACAAAAACCTGCAGTTCATGCACAACCACCAGCGCACACTGCTGACCACGGATTTGGGCAAGGCGCCATTCGACAGCCTACTGGATGAACTGAAGTTCAATCCCGCTGGACTGACCGATAACACAGATCGCGCCGCGGCCTGGATTGTTCACGCATCCAGTTCTCGTAACGACGTCGATCGTGTGAAGGACCTTCTGCTCGAATTCAGCCGTAACAACAAGCCACTGAACGATCCGGCGGTATACGCCGAGCTGCACAAACGCATTGCTCCCAAGGATGCCGGCGGCTTGCGCAGTCCAACAGGGGAGGCACGCTATCCTTCCAATGTTTCAGGCGCAGCGTTGCTGGAACAACACGCCAAGGCTCTGGATCCTGCGGGTGAACATTTTTCCAGGCAGATGCTGGGAGCGATGCTCGGTTATCACAGCTTTGTCGATGGCAACGGGCGCACGGCGCGAGCGGTGTATGCGATTGCGGAGCTGCGCAAAAATCGCTTTCATCCTTTAGGTAAAGCGGCTGAAGACGCCCTGAGCGGACTGAACTGATTCAACCTGCAAATACCCGTGGGAGTGATTCCCACGGGGCTTGAGGCGCCAGCAGGTAAATCGCACTCACCGCCAGCAGCGATGCCATCACCCGGTTGAACAAGCGCATCCCCGCCGGATTCCCTAGATAACCGCGCAAGAAAGTCCCGGCATATGCCCAACACCCCACCGACAGATAACAGATCACCAGATACACCGCCGCAAACTGCCACACCAGCCGCGCTTCGCCGTCAGCGACAAACGCGCCCATCCCCGCCACGCAGGCCAGCCAGGCCTTGGGGTTGAGCCATTGCATCACTGCGCCATAGAGCATTGATGGCGCACGTTTCGATTCGCCTGCACTCAACTGGCCGTCATCGGTGGCCAGTTTCCAGGCCATGAACAGCAGAAACGCCACCCCGGCCAGTTGCACCACGCGGGTCAACGACGGCCACAGTTCCAGCACTTCATGCAATCCCAGCCCCATCAACACCAGCAGCAACACAAACCCCAGCGTCGCCCCGGCCACATGCCGTTGGCTGGCGCGGAAACCGAATTGCGCCCCCGAACTCAATGCCACGATGTTCACCGGCCCCGGAGTAATGGACGCGGCCAGGGCAAACGCCGCCATCGATACAATCAGACTCATCGCACACCTGCTTCAAATCGAGGAACAAGGCGCTCACGGTAGCCGACGCACAGCAGGCGGTATTGAAGGAAATTACCCCCGCACGCGCAGAACCACTACGCTCTGGCTATGCGACCACTTTGACAAGGAAGTCTGCCCGCGATGATTCTGATTCTGTTGCCCTCTGCCGATTACGACCCGACCGAAAGCAGCGTGCCGTGGCAGGCGATGCGCAATGCGGGCATCGAAGTACGTTTTGCCACGCCGCAAGGCTTGCCTGCCCACGCCGATCCACGGTTGGTGAATATCGGCTTCGGCCTGTTGAGCCCGATGCTGATGACGCGCAAGGCCGATCTGGACAGTTACACGCAGATGATCGAGTCCGAAGCGTTCAAGCAGCCGCTGGCGTATGCCGATGTCGATACGAGCCAATTTGAGGGCCTGCTGATTCCCGGCGGCCACGCCAAAGGGATGCGCACGCTGCTGGAATCGACGCAGGCTCAGCAGATCGCCCTGCAATTTTTCAAGGCCGAAAAACCCGTGGCGGCGGTGTGCCACGGCGTGCTGTTGCTGGCCCGGACGCTCGACCCCGATACCGGGCGGTCGGTGTTGTTCGGGCGCAAAGTGACGGCATTGCTCGCGGCAACCATGGAGTTGCCGGCGTGGCTGATGACGGCTGCCTGGCTGGGGCGCTACTACCGCACCTACAAGCAGACCGTCGAGGCGGAAGTGAAAACCGCGCTGGCCAGCAAAGCCGACTTCAAACGCGGGCCGCTGATCGCCAAGCGCGATTGTGCACAGAAACTGCAATCAGGATTTGTGGTGCGCGACGGCCAACTGCTGACGGCGCGCTGGCCCGGCGACTGCCATCGATTCGCCGCCGAGTGGGTGGCCATGTTGCAGCCACCCGAGCGCTGATCCGCGTTTCAGTCCAGACGTGGCACGGTGAAGCGGAATTCGCTGCCCTGCCCCGGCTCACTCTCGGCAACGATCTGCCCGCCATGGGCCTCGACGATGCCCTGCGTGATGTACAGACCCAGCCCAGTGCCGGTCGGATTGCCTTCCTTCACCGTCCAGTAACGGTCGAATACGTGCGGCAAGTGATCCTTGGGAATGCCTTCGCCGCTGTCGCGCACCGTGAAGACGATGTCATCACCGACCGATTTGGCATACACGTCGACCGTGCCCAGGCGCGGAGTGAACTTGATCGCGTTGCCGACCAGATTCGACAGCACCTGAAACAACCGCTCGGGGTCGGCATGGATGCTCAGGTCGGGATCGGCCTCGAACGAGATGCTGATGTCCTTGTCCAGCGCCAGCGGCGCGAGCAGCGATTGCGCCTCTTCGAACATCTGCGCGACATCGAGTTTCTGCGGCGCGATGGTGTAGCGGCCGGCGTCGATTTTCGAGGTGTCGAGCAAGTCTTCCAGCAGCGTGTTCATGCGTCCGGCGGCTTGTTGCATGGTGTCGATGGCGGTGGAGATGCGCCGCGAGGTGTGCGGCCCGTCGGAGCTGAAAGCCTTCTGCATCATGCCGCACAGCATCGAGATCACGGTCATCGGGTTGCGCAGGTCGTGGGACACCACCGCCACCAGCTCATCACGGGCACGCACCGCTTCCTGCTCGCGGCGCACCTGACGGGCCAGATCATTTTCCAGCGCCGAGCGACGCAAGTCGTTGGCGGCGAACAGATCGCCGTGACTCCACTTGGTGGAAATCCCGGCCATCTCGACCTTCCAGATTTCGAACGAAGTACGCGGCCGCAGACGAAGGCCGGCGTCAGAGTTTTCCAGGTCCAGCGGCTTGCGCGGATCACCACTCCAGTTGATGTTCTCTTTGACTTCGGGCCGGAACCACAGCACGCCGTTGTCCACCGGTTTGGGCAGGCTCATGGCGAGCACACCGCTGGCGACCTGCTGATAGTGCGCGGCCGGCGGATAGACGCTGGCCAGGTGATGACTGGCAAACACCGGCTCGCCACGCTCCTGCAACCATTTGTGCAGGGCGCGAATCTCTTCCGGCTCCGGGCAGTTGCCGTAACGGTGCAATTGCTTGTCTTCGATAATCGCGATGCCGCCGGCATTGGCCAGCGCCATCAGGACTTGTGGCTGGTTGGCCAAACCATCGAATACGTTCTGTGGCGAATCGATCATCGCCTGATTAAGCAACGCCAACGCTTCGACTTTTTCTTCCCGTTGACGGCTGACTTCCAGCGCTTCCATCGCGCTGATCTGCAACGACAGCACCTGGCCGATGGTCTGGCACGCGGTACGCAATTCATGCGGTACATGCAGCGGCTGGCGATTGCCGCAACTGATCAGGCCCCAGAGCTTGTCGCCCTTGAGCAGGGAAATGCTCATCGAGGACAGCACACCCATGTTTTTCATGTACTGGCAGTGGATCGGCGACACGCTGCGCAGTGTCGCAAAGCTCAGGTCCAGCGGGGTCTGGGTGTCCGGGCGCAACTTGGGCACCAGCGGCACCGGTTGGTAGTCGGCATTCGGGATGATCCGTAGCCAGTTGGTGCGGTACAGCTCCCGGGCCTGCTCGGGGATGTCGGAGGCCGGGAAAAACAGACCGTTAAAGACTTCCATCGACGGATCGGACGCTTCGGCGATGACCTGACCGTGGCCCTCTTCTTCGAAGCGATAGATCAGCACCCGGTCGTAACCGGTCATGGCCTGGATTTCCTTGACGCTGATGTCGTACAGCACCTGCAGGCTCTGGGCCTTTTGCAGGCGCGCGAGCATCCGCCCCAGATGGGTTTCGGTGCCGGCGACGTTGCGCGGCTGGAAGTTTTCGACGTGGATTTCCAGCTCCAGAATCAGCACATCCTGATGCCGGTGCACCAAGCCTTCGAACGCGGTGCCGTTGAGGCGAAAGTGCAGCGGCGGCGCATCGGACAGGGCCGGTTGCTGCAAGGCCTGGCGAACCTGTGCGGCATGGGCATCGCCGATCAGGCTTTGCAGGGGCTGGCCGATCAGCTCTTGCGCCGGGCGTGCGAGCAGGGTCTCGACGTTGGCGCTGATCTGAATGATCGAAAGGTCCGGCTCGCTCAGGGTCAGCAGCAAACCGTGCGGCTGGATTGCGCCGGGAAAGCGGATCGGCTCGTCGGCACAGTTGGCCAGCAACTCTTCAAAAGCTTCTTTGTCTTGCGGGTTCATACCAGAACCTCCTGGCTTTCGAGCCACTGCTCGAAACAGCTGAATGTAGTGTGGGCGGCCGCCACGACGACTTCACGCTCGTCGGCGTCCATCGGGCGACTGCCCAGGTATTCGATGAAATCGCGCCAGCGCCGGCCGGTGGCAGCGCCGTAGATGTCCAGAAACGCTGCGCCGTTGTCCGCGCCGAGATTCAACCGCGTGGCGATCTCCCGGCGCAGGATCTGTCCGCCAAGGGTTGCGCCTTCCAGCACGTACAGCACGCCAAGGCAGGCGGCGGCGGAGTCGATGGCGGGCAACTGGCGGCAGAGCGAAAACTCTCCGCCGCTTGCGCCCAGCGCCTGCAGATCGCGTTGCAGGGTCGGGGTCTTGAGGCGCGAAACCAGATCGAAATCGGCGGGGATCTCGCCGCTGTCCTGCAATACGCTTTCCAGTGGCTGATAGAAGCCGTAATAGGCGCGCATCAGTCGCTCGAAAGCCTGAAGATCAAGGGTATCGGAGAAGAAAGGAAGGCGTTTTTCCAGAGCAATGTGCAGTTCGGCCGTGCCGGCGCGCAGATCCTGCAACACCGGTGGTACATGAACCTCGCGGGCCTTTGCTTGCATGTAGTCGCTCGTACAGTGGGCCGCCTGGGGCCATGGGGGAATGGAGAAGCATGGCGCGAAAGCTTACACGGCAATTGGCCTTTCTGACCCGCCAGATGATTTTTTTCTGGCGGATTCATCACCCTGTGACGGTTTCAGAGTTGACGAGAGCGCAGAAAGTTCGAACGGATTGACGCCCGTCCATCGCTGTACTGCGACTCTGCCGCCTGACTGTACGGTTCAGGCCCCCACGCCCGCGTGATAAAAATACCGCTCCCGTCACCGGAGCCCGCACCATGGATCTTGCCACCCTCTCCCTGTTCCTGCCCGCCTGTTTTGCCCTGAACATGGCGCCGGGGCCGAACAACCTGCTGTCGGTCAGCAATGCCACCCGCTACGGCTATCGTCGCGCCTGCGTGGCCGGGATCGGGCGGTTACTGGCGTTCGCCGGGATGATCGCCCTCGCGGCGGCGGGGCTGGCGGTGGTGCTGCAAACGTCGGAACTGTTGTTCTATGGAATCAAGATTGTCGGCGCGGGGTATCTGCTGTATCTGGCTTGGCAGCTGTGGCGGGCCAATCCTGCCGCCGAAGACGCGGTTACTGCGCCGGCAAACGGGCTTCTGGCCCTGGCGCGTCAGGAGTTTTTAGTGGCGGCAGGCAATCCCAAGGCAATTCTTATATTCACTGCTTTTCTGCCGCAATTCGTCGACCCGACCCGCGCCATCACCCCGCAGTTCATGCTGCTGGGCGTGCTGTTCCTGCTGCTGGAATGGATCGCCATCAGCGCTTACGCCTACATGGGCCTGCACATGCGCCGCTGGTTCGCCGAGCCGCGCGGCAAACGGATCTTCAACCGTTGCTGCGCCGGGCTGCTGTCGGCGGCGGCTTCGGTATTGTTAATGGCCAAGCGCGCCTAAGCTTCGGAAGGGCCTTTGAGTTCGACCTGATTGCCGTCCGGATCGAAGCAGTACAGCGACAGGCCGTAGCCCTCGGCGCCAAAACGGGTGGCGGCTTTTTCGACGGTCAGGCCGCAGGCTTGCAAATGACTGACCAGCGCCGCTTCATCGAACGGCTCGATGCGCAGGCAGAAGTGATCGACGTTGCGCCGTTCGCTGCCGGCAGCGGCGCCGCCCTTGCGGCCGATTTCCCCGTCGAGGTCGACCAGATCGATCATCGACGTACCGGCGCGCAGGTGCACCAGACCGAACTTTTCATTGCGCTTGACCACTTCGGCACCGAAAACCCGGTCGTAGAAATCAATGCTGCGTTGCAGATCCGCAACGCGCAGCACGATGTGATCGATGTGTTGAATCGTGAACGGTGGCATACCTTCATTTCCCGAGTTGTAGCGACCCGATCACTGTAGTGCAGCGGCCCGAAAATTCACTGTCGATTTTTCGGTGGAGCCATCGAATAACTGGTTTTATCCTCGGCCCATGAACATACAGACCGCTGTCCTGCCCCCTCACGCCGAAATGGTTCGCGCCATGCTCGAACGCGACACCGCCTATGAAGGCGTGTTCTTCACGGCCGTGAAAACCACCGGGATCTTTTGCCGCCCCAGTTGCACCGCGCGCAAGCCGAAACCGGAAAATGTCGAGTTCTTCGCCCACGCTGACGAATGCCTGTCCGCCGGTTACCGCGCCTGCTTGCGCTGTAAACCGCTGGATGCTGCCGCCATCGCTCCGGATTGGGTGCAGCGGCTGCTCAAAGCCGTCGACGCCGATCCGGAACTGCGCTGGAGCGATGCGCAATTGCTCGCCGAGGGCATCGAGCCGCTGAAATTGCGGCGCTGGTTCAAGCAGCATTTCGGCATGACCTTCCACGCGTGGCTGCGCACCCGCCGGCTCGGCATGGCGTTGGGCGGGATCAAGCAAGGCACGTCCATCGACCACGCCGCGTTCGATTCCGGCTATGAATCCCTCAGCGGTTTTCGCGATGCGTTTCAGAAATCGTTCCACATCACGCCGGGACGCGCGGCAGCCAGCGAGCCGCTGCTGTTCACTCGCCTGACCACGCCGCTGGGGCCGATGATCGCCATGGCCGAACGCCGTGGACTGGTGCTGCTGGAGTTTCTCGACCGCCCGGCGCTGACCCGGGAAGTCGAGGAACTGCAAAACCGCTACGGCTACGTGGTCGCACCGGGGCACAACGCGCATTTGCAGCAGATCGAAAACGAACTGGCGCTGTATTTCGCCGGCAAACTGAGCGAATTCAGCGTGCCGCTGCACCTGCCCGGCAGCGAGTTTGCCCGCCAGGTCTGGGCTGCACTGCGGCAAATCCCCTACGGCCACACCAGCACTTACGGCACCATCGCCGCACGGCTGGGCAAACCCGGCGCCAGTCGCGCGGTGGGGCTGGCCAACGGGCAAAATCGGCTGTCGATCGTGGTGCCATGCCATCGGGTGATCGGTGCGGACGGCTCGCTGACCGGCTATGGTGGTGGACAACCGCGCAAGGCGTTTTTGCTCAGGCTGGAAAATGCCGCCGTGCAGCTGACGCAACCACTGGCTTTCTGAATAAACGACAAGAAGGGATCTCGATGAACGCGCTCGACACTCAGTTTCACCAGTTGCACCACGATGGCCTGCTGATCCTGACCAACGTCGCCGACGCCACAGGCGCGCGACTGGTCGAGCAACTGGGTGGCAAAGCCGTCGCCACCAGCAGCGCCGCGGTCGCCCGGGCCCACGGATACCCGGACGGCAACACCCTGCCGCTCGAGCGGTTGATCAGCAGCGTGGAGTCGATTGCGCGAGTCATCAAAGTGCCGTTGAGCGTGGACATCGAGGCCGGTTATTCCGATGACCTCGACCGGGTCGCTGAAGTGATCGATGCCGTGATCGCTGCGGGTGCGGTCGGGATCAATATCGAAGACGGCAGCGGCACGCCGGAACTGCTGGTGCGCAAGATCGAAGTCGCGCGACAAGTGGCCGACAAGCGCAATGTGAAGCTGTTTATCAATGCCCGCACCGACGTTTATCTGAAAAGCCTGGTGCCTGCCGAGGATCGCGTCGCCGAAACTCTGCACCGCTCCGCGCTTTATCAGGCAGCCGGGGCCGATGGGTTGTTCGCTGCCGGGGTGACGTCCTCCTACGAAATCGAAGCGATCTGCAAAGGTACGACCCTGCCGGTCAACGTCCTGGGCTTCGCTTGCCTGCCCTCTCCCGAAGAACTGCAAACCCTCGGCGTGCGCCGCTTGAGCGCCGGCTCCGGCATCGCCGAGTTCATGTACGGCGCAATGGGCTCACTGGTGAAGAGTTTTCTCGCCAGCGGCAAGCTCGACACCCATGACCTCAAGGCCTTCACCTATGGCGAAGTCAACGGTCTGCTGAAGTAACTCATGCCCGATTCCTACCAACCGGCCAGTGATTTTCTGGCCAGCCTCGACGCCGACTGGCAGCGCCACATCGCTGCGGTCGGCCCCTGCCTGCACCAGCCGCACCCGGCGCGCGATCCTTATGAGTCGCTGGTGCGGGCGATTGCCTATCAGCAACTGCACGCCAGGGCTGGCGATGCAATTGTCGGGCGGCTGGTGGGGTTGTTTCCCGGGCAGTCGTTTCCGCGTCCGGAGCAGATTCTGGCGACGGACTTCGACCGACTGCGCAGTTGCGGGTTTTCGGCGGGCAAGATTGCGACGATTCAGGGGATTGCCCAGGCGACCCTGGACGGTGTGGTGCCGGATTACTCGACCGCGCTGGTGATGGAGGACGAAGCGCTGATCGAGCGTCTGGTCAGCCTGCGCGGGGTTGGGCGCTGGACGGTCGAGATGTTGCTGATTTATAGCCTGGAACGCCCGGATATTCTGCCGGCGGATGACTTTGGGGTTCGCGAGGGGTATCGGCGGTTAAAGGGGCTGGAGGTGCAGCCGACGCGCAAGCAGATGATTGACATCGGATTGGCGTGGAGTCCGTTTCGCACCGTGGCGGCATGGTATTTGTGGCGGGTAGCCAAGCCGTAGAACGCGTTATCGCTCATCGCGAGCAGCACACTCACCCCCATCTCTTCTAGGCTGAACCGCACCGACCAAAAACACCGGAGGCCACTCATGCACCTCGAAGGCTCCTGCCACTGCGGCGCGGTTTCATTCACCCTCGACAGCACCCACCCCTACCCTTATCAGCGCTGCTACTGCTCGATCTGCCGCAAGACCCAGGGCGGTGGCGGCTATGCGATCAACCTCGGCGGCGATGCGGCCAGTTTCAAGGTGCGCGGGCGTAAACACATCACGATCTACCACGCGAAAATGAAAGACGAAGGCGATGCCCGCGCCCACCGCAGCAGCGCCGAGCGGCACTTCTGCTCGCAGTGCGGCAGCGGCCTGTGGCTGTTCAGCCCGGAATGGCCGGAGCTGATCCACCCGTTCGCTTCGGCCATCGACACACCGCTGCCGGTGCCGCCGGAACACACTCATCTGATGCTCGGCTCGAAAGCCCCGTGGGTCGAAGTGCAGGCGAGCGCCAGGGACCAGCAATTCGAGGTCTACCCGGAAGAATCCATCGCCCAATGGCACGAACGACTGAAATTGACCCGATAACCGCCTTCACAGTCTTTGACAGTTTCCCGACAAAGCTGCCAAAGATTGCCGGCCGCCCCCTCACTAGCATGGGCGCATCCAATCTCCCCTCGGGTGCCCCATGCCGGTTTCGTTACGCACATTTTCGTTGTCCCTGACCTCCCTCTGCCTGCTGCTGCCGGGCGACTCGCTACGCGCCGAAGACTGGCACGCCACCCTGCGCGCCGGTGCCGCCAGTGCGCCGCGTTACAGCGGCAGTGATGAGCGGGTGGTGGCGCCATTGGTGGGTGTCGAAATCGTCAGCCCTTACGGCGTGTTTCTCGACAGCAGTCGAGGCCTCGGCTGGGGCTTCGACGAAGAGGATTTCGGCCTCAGCGTCTACGTCGGCGCCAGCGACGTGCGCAAGGATCGCAAGACCGGATTCAAAGGCTCGGACGAGCTCAACGGCATGGGTTCGATCAAGTCTCGCCCGGTGATCGGGCTCGACGGCACGTATCACATGGGCCCGATCATCCTCGGCGCGAGTTTCGAGCATGCGCTGGAAAAGGATGACGATGACCATGACACCGGCTCATCGTGGAACCGCCTCAAGCTGAGCATCAGCGCGCCGCTCTACGAAGGACGTTTCGGCAAAGTCACCGGCGGCCTCAACAGCCAGTTCGGCGACAGCAATTACATGCGCACCTGGTACGGCGTCAGCGATGCCCAGGCCTCGCGCAGTCAGTTCCGCGCGTACAAGGCCCGGGCCGGATTGGTCAGTCGCGGCGCGGATCTGACCTGGTCGTTGCCGCTGGATGAACAATGGAGCGTGTCGACCGTGCTGGCGGTGCAGTACCTGAGCCACGAAGCGGCCGACAGCCCGATTGTCGAACGCCGGTTGCAGACCTCGCTGGCCGGACAAGTGGTCTACAGCTTCTGATCGCGCTCAGAACAGCTCGCCGAACGGAATGAAACTCAGCGGATCACCCATCTGCAAGGTGCTGTTCTCGGGGATTTCCACCAACCCATCGGCCCAAGTCGTACCGAGCAGAACCCCGGAACTCTGGTTCGGATACGGCGCCGCCTGCCCGCCCTCCAGACGCACCCGCAGGTATTCGCGACGGCTGCCGGGTTTCGGCCAGTCGAAACCGGCGTTGACCGTGAAGCTCAGCGGCATCACCTCTTCCACGCCTTGAATGCGCAGCAGATACGGGCGCGCCAGCAGACCGAAGGTCACCAGCGCCGAGGTCGGATTGCCGGGCAGACCGATCACCGGCACTGTGCCGAAATGGCCGACCGTCAGCGGTTTGCCGGGTTTGATCGCGAGTTTCCACAGCAGCGGTTTGCCGTTGTCACGCAGCACCTGACCGAGGCAGTCGGCGTCACCGGCAGACACGCCGCCGGTGGTCAGAATCAGATCGGCTGCCACTTGCAGTTGCTCGAGTTTGAGCCGGGTCTGCGCCGGACGATCGGGCAGAATCCCGGCGTCGATCACTTCGCAACCCAGTTCACGCAACCAGTGGTCGAGCAAGGTGCGGTTGCTGTTGTAGATGCTACCGGGACGCAAGGGCTGGCCCGGTTCCACCAGTTCATCCCCGGTCGACAGCAACGCCACGCGCGGACGACGCACCACTGGCAAATGGGTCATGCCCTGCCCTGCGGCAACGGCCAGTTCGAACGGGCCGAGGCGTTTGCCGGCGCGCAGCAAGGTGTCGCCGACGCGGTTTTCCTGGCCCTGGGAACGGATGTTCTGGCCGACCTTCAGCGGTTGCAGGAAACGTACGCGACCGTCCTCCAGCACTTCGACGTTTTCCTGCATCTCCACGCAATTGGCGCCCATGGGCAACGGCGCACCGGTGAAAATCCGTGCGCAGGTGCCTGATAGCAAGGCGTCCGGCGCCATCCCGGCGTAGACCCGCTGCGACACGCTCAACGGCTGGCGTTGCAGATCGGCGAGGTTCAAGGCATAACCGTCCATGGCGCTGTTCGGCCACGGCGGCAGGTCGAGGGTGGCGACCAGATCGCTGGCCAGCACGCGCCCGCGCGCTTCATTGAGCGGCACCGATTCGCTGTCCGGCAGGCGTTGCTCATCAGCCATCGCCAGCAGTTGGTCGAGGGCGTCCTCGACCGGCATCAATCCCGGCTTGCTCATCCGCGCGGCCCGCAGGCTTGCACCGGCTTGAGGTGCGGAACGAAGTTGCACGGGCGGTGACGGTTATCCAGTTGTTCGGCGAGGATGCCTTCCCACGCAGTGCGGCAAGCGCCGGTGGAACCCGGCAGGCAGCACACCAGCGTGCCGTTGGACAGCCCCGCCAGCGCGCGGCTTTGCACGGTCGAGGTGCCGATATCGAGAATCGAGATGGCGCGGAACAGTTCGCCGAAACCGTCGATCTGCTTGTCCAGCAGGCAAGCCACGGCTTCCGGTGTGCTGTCACGCCCGGTGAACCCGGTGCCGCCGGTGATCAGCACCACTTGAATGCCGTCGTCGGCGATCCACTGCGCGACCTGGGCGCGGATCTTGTACAGGTCGTCCTTGAGCAGGTTGCGTTCGCTCAAGGTGTGGCCGGCCTCCAGCAGGCGGCTGACCAGCAACTGGCCGGAGGTGTCGCTGGCGTAATCGCGGGTATCGCTGACCGTCAGCACGGCAATATTCAGGGGAACGAACAAGGCATCCGATTTCACACTCATGGCACTCTCCGGCCGTCGTCAATTCAATGGATGACGAGCCTAAGTGCCGCCTGTAAGGACTGTCTAATCACTCTGGCCAACCACACTATCGACCTGCTCTATCGGTGATTTTCTTCAGCCCCTCGACCACTGTCCGGCCTAATAAAACCGGGGGTCATCGAAACCCTCGATAGGCTCTTAGACACTGCCGATTGGACGAAAAAAACCATCAGTGGGATCGTCGTTCCCTGCGCTTTCCGTGCGCTGTACGCATCTGCGTCAATACTCAATCAAAATTCCTTATCGAGCAGGTGCCGTCGTGGACATCAAACAACTCAAGTTCCTGATCGCGCTGGACGAAACCCGCCACTTCGGCCAGGCCGCCGCGCGCTGCCACATCACCCAGCCGACCCTGTCGATGCGCCTGCGCAATCTGGAAGACGAGCTGGATCTGGTGCTGGTCAATCGCGGCCAGCGCTTCGAAGGTTTCACCCAGGCCGGCGAGCGCGTACTGGCCTGGGCCCGCACGCTGCTGGCGGCCCACGACGGGTTGTTTGCCGAAGCCGCTGCCTGCCGGGGGCAACTGGTGGGTAGCCTGCGCCTGGGGCTGGTGCCGCTGAGCAACTTCAATCCGGTCAATTACATCCAGGGTTTGTCCGGGACTTATCCGGAGCTGAAATACAGCCTGTCGTCGCTGAGTTCGGACGAGATCATCGAGGGCCTGGGCAACAATCAGCTGGACCTAGGCGTGTGTTATCTGGACCACGTCAACCCGAACTATTTCGAGTTCTTCGAGATTGGCGAAACCCGTGTCGGCCTGCTCTACGACACCCGCCACTTCCATTTCGAAGGCCCGGAAATGAGCTGGGAAGACGCCGCCGAACTGCCGCTGGGGATGATCACCACCGGCATGCACTACCGAAAATCCATCGACCTGAGTTTCCGCAGTCGCGGGCTCAATCCGCAGCCGATCCTGGAAAGCGATTCGACCTATCAACTGCTGCAGGCGATTCACCAGGGCTTCTGCTGCTCGATCATGCCGCTGGACAGCGGGCTGCAAGAACCGATCGAGCACCTGGCCTTCATCAATTTGCCGGATGCCAGCGTGCTCGCGCCGCTGGGGTTGGTGATGCGCAAGACCGAACCGCGCTCGGCGATTGCCGAGAAGTGTTTTGCCGAGGCGCGCAAGATGTTCGGGATCGAGGCGCCCGCCGTTTAACCCTCCCCAAGTTGCCTGAAACGCTGCACTTCGGTGCAGGGTCTTCACGTTCGCCTGCGGTCATCGACCAAGCCAATCACTGCATCGGAACAAGCGATTGGACGCACTTTTCCCTGCCCCGTAGCCTGAACCCACTTCAGCGCTTCGGGGATTTTCAGGATGCTGTGCCAAGTTGAACAACTCATCGAACCGGGCGACGCCAACGCCCCCGCGCCACAACCGGCGCAAGTGGCCTACCGCGAATACCTCGACGACGCGCCGGTGTCACACGCGGCGCTGGCGGCCGAAATCGCTTTGGCCATCAGCTACAACGGTTTGAATCAGGCCGTGATGATGGTCTCGCCAGGCAACATCGAAGACTTCATTCGCGGCTTCAGCCTGAGCAATGCCATCGTCGACCGCCTCGACGATATCCACGACATCCGCCTGACCCATTTCGACCAGGCCTGCCAGGCCGACGTGCAGATTTCCAGCCGCGCGTTCTGGGCCCTGAAGGATCATCGCCGGCAGATGGCGGGCACCAGCGGTTGCGGCCTCTGCGGCGTGGAAGCCCTTGAGCAGGCGCTGCCGCAACTGGAGATCCTGACCCCGACACCGTTGCCACCCGCCGCGCATTTCAACGGCATCCGCCAGCGCATCGAGCAGGCCCAGCAACTGGCCCGCAGCAGCGGTGCCCTGCACGCGGCGCTGTACTTCGACGCCGACGGCGAAGCGCTGTTGTGCCGCGAAGACATCGGCCGCCACAACGCCCTCGACAAGCTGATCGGCGCCTTGCAATTCGAAGGTCTCGATGCGCGTCAGGGCTTCGTCGTAGTCACCAGCCGTTGCAGCCTCGAACTGATCCACAAAGCCGTGCGCGCCCGCCTCGGCACCCTCGTGAGCCTGTCCGCCCCGACTGCGCTGACCGTGCGCTGGGCGCTAAAGCACCGCTTGAACCTGATCCACGTCCCGCACCGCAACGCCCCGCGAATCTACAGCCCGATCCAGGAGCCCACCGCATGAGCAACACCCTCACCCACCTCGACGATCAGGGCCGCGCCAACATGGTCGACGTCAGCGACAAAGCCGCCACCCGCCGCGAAGCCACCGCGCAAGCCTGGGTGCAGATGCGCCCGGAAACCCTGCAAATGATCCAGTCCAACGGCCACCCCAAGGGCGATGTGTTCGCCGTGGCGCGGATCGCCGGGATTCAGGCGGCCAAGCGCACCCATGAGTTGATTCCACTGTGTCATGCGCTGCTGCTCAGCTCGATCCACGTCGAGCTCAAGGCCTGCGAACCGGACCGCGTACAGATCACCAGCACCTGCCGCCTCACCGGCCAGACCGGCGTCGAACTCGAGGCCCTGACCGCCGCCAGCGTCGCCGCGCTGACGATCTACGACATGTGCAAAGCGGTGGACCGGGCGATGGTCATCGGCGACATCCGCCTGCTGAGCAAACAGGGCGGCCGCTCCGGCCACTTTCAATGGGAGAACCCGCAATGATTCTGATCAACTACTTCGCCAGCTACCGTGACCGGCTCAATCTGGGCGGTGAAAAGATTCCGGCCAGCGACACCCTCGCTTGTGTCGAAGACGTGCGGCAAATGCTGATGCAGCGTGGCGATGTATGGCGTGAAGTGCTTGGCGCCGGCAACCTGATGTGCGCGGTGAATCAGGAGCTGTGCCAGCCGGATCAGGTGATCGAGGATTTCGACGAGATCGCGTTTTTCCCGCCAGTCACGGGAGGTTGAGGCATGGGTGTTCGAGTCCAGCGTAAAGGCTTCGATGCCGGTCAGTTGATTTCCGACCTGCATGCGCGCAATCCACGGGTGGGCGCGGTGGTGAATTTCATTGGTTATGTACGGGATCTGAACGTCGGGCAGTCGGTGAACGAGCTGTTTCTGGAGCACTATCCGGGCATGACCGAGAAGGCTCTGGAGCAGATCGCCGAACAAGCTCGCGAGCGCTGGCCGTTGCTGGCGGTGGAGATTGTGCATCGGGTCGGCGCCCTGTCGGTGAGCGAGCCGATCGTGTTCGTTGGCGTCAGCAGCAAGCATCGGCATGCGGCGTTCGAGGCCTGTGCGTTCATAATGGACGTGCTGAAGACGCGTGCACCGTTCTGGAAACGTGAGACCACGCAGGAGGGTTCGCATTGGGTCGAGGCGCGGGAGAGTGATCAGAATGCGGCGGTTCGCTGGAGTTTGGCGCATGCCTGACGATCGAAAAGCCCTCACCCTAGCCCTCTCCCAGAGGGAGAGGGAACCGATTGGGGGATATTTCAGAAATACGCCGACCTGAACGTATAGCGTTGAATCCGGATACCGGTATGAGCGCGTAGCACTGAATCCGGATGCCAGCCTGAAGGCAGTGTGCCGAATCCATAATCGACTCGGACGCTCAGGTCGATGTATGACGCAAGACACCTCGGTCGGCCCCCTCTCCCTCCGGGAGAGGGCTGGGGTGAGGGTTGCAATCCGGATACCACTCCTTAACAAAAGCCTGATTAGATAGCCGCTCCACCACAACTCAACTCGGGAGCCGCACTTGAGCGAAACGCCAAAGGACTTGCCCCGTCCGCAACCCATCACCCTGCGCCAGGCCTGGCCGTTCTGGCTCAAACTCGGCTGCATCGGCTTCGGCGGCCCCGCCGGGCAGATCGCGATCATGCATCAGGAACTGGTGGAGCGTCGGCGCTGGATTTCCGAGCGGCGTTTCCTGCATGCGCTCAACTACTGCATGTTGCTGCCCGGCCCGGAGGCCCAGCAACTGGCGACTTACATCGGCTGGCTGCTGCATCGCACCCGTGGCGGCGTGCTGGCCGGGGCGTTGTTTGTAATGCCATCGTTGCTGATCCTGATCGCCCTGTCGTGGGTGTACATCGCGTTCGGCGACGTACCGACGGTGGCCGGGGTGTTTTACGGAATCAAACCGGCGGTGACCGCGATTGTGCTGCACGCGGCCCATCGCATCGGCTCCCGAGCCTTGAAGAACAGCTGGCTCTGGGCGATCGCCGGAGCGGCGTTCGTGGCGATTTTTGCCTTCAACGTGCCGTTCCCGCTGATCGTGCTCGGCGCGGCATTGATCGGTTATTTCGGCGGACGCTGGGCGCCGCAGCGGTTCAGCAACGGCGGCCATCGCGGCGGCGAAAAATCCTTCGGCCCGGCGCTGATCGATGACGACACACCGCCGCCCGAACATGCGCAGTTCAACTTGCCAAGGCTGCTGCGTCTGGCGCTGATCGGTGCGTTGCTATGGTGTCTGCCCATGGCGTTGCTGACCGCGTTGTTCGGCTGGGACGGCACCTTCACGCAGATGGGCTGGTTCTTCACCAAAGCGGCGCTGCTGACGTTCGGCGGCGCCTACGCCGTGCTGCCCTACGTGTATCAGGGCGCGGTCGGGCATTACGGCTGGCTGACGCCAACGCAGATGATCGACGGCCTGGCCCTGGGCGAAACCACGCCGGGGCCGCTGATCATGGTCGTGGCGTTTGTCGGGTTCGTCGGCGCTTACGTGCAACCGACGTTCGGCCCGGAACACGCGTTCGCCGCCGGAGCCTTGGCCGCGACGCTGGTGACCTGGTTCACTTTTCTGCCCTCGTTCCTGTTCATCCTCGCCGGCGGGCCGTTGGTGGAGTCGACGCACAATGAACTGAAGTTCACCGCGCCGCTGACCGCGATCACGGCGGCGGTGGTCGGGGTGATCCTCAATCTGGCGTGTTTCTTTGCCTGGCATGTGTTCTGGCCCAATGGATTCGCGGGGCAACCGGACGTTTTCTCGATCCTGCTGGCCGTGGCAGCCGCTATCGCCCTGTTCTTTTTCAAGCGCGGGGTGATCGAGGTGTTGATCGTTTGCGCCCTCGTCGGGCTGGGGTTTTACCTGCTGCGCTGAACCGGGGTGCACGCCAACGCCTGCGGAAACAGGCGTTTACTTATCCGGGGATTCCCCCTTACTATCCAGCCACACCGGCCTGGCGGGACACTCCCGCCGCCGACGTTTTCCGCCAACGGAAACACGCGTCATGAGCACGTCACCACAACAATCAGAATCGTTGAACGTCTCTGCACTGTGCGCCCTCCTTCACAGGGGCCGCGCATGAATCGCATCGTCAATCTCCCCATGGCCCTGAGCCGTTCCAAGCTGCGTCACTCCGCACGCCCGCCGGATATCTGCCTGCCTGTCTGATCGCGTCGATAAAAAACCGCGACAGCTCCCCCTCTTTTTTCGATATCCCTGCCAGGACGCCCGCGCCTTTTGCCGAGCTGCGTCCGGCCCGAATCTGCGCGCCTGTGCGGCGCCATCGTGAGTGATTGATTATGAAGTTCGCAGCCATTGAAGACGCCCGTCACTTTCTCGAGCAGAACCCCGACATCGACATGATCGAGCTGTTCATCCTCGACGCCAACGGCGTGCCGCGCGGCAAGCTGTTGCACCGCGAAGAACTGCTCGCCGTGTACGAAAGCGGCCGCCCGCTGCCGAGCACCATTCTCGGCCTGACCGTGCATGGCGAAGACGTGGAAAACTCAGGCCTGGTGTGGGACGTCGGCGACATCGACTGCCGCGCCTACCCATTGGAAGGCAGTCTGGTGCGCCTGCCGTGGCGGCAGATTCCGACCGCTGCGGTGCAGGTCAGCATGCACCCGGAACAAGGCATGCCGGCGAGCATTGCCGACCCGCGTCACCTGTTGATCAAGGTCATCGACCGCCTGAAAGCCGAGGGCTACCACCCGGTGATGGCCTGCGAGCTGGAGTTCTATCTGCTCGACGCCAAACGCGATCACAACGGCCGTCCGCAACCGGCGCTGGATGCCGACGGTGGGCGACCGCGACACACGCAGGTCTACGGTTTGCGTGAGCTGGAGCAGATCGAACCGTTCCTTGCCGACCTCTACAGCGCCTGCAAACTGCACGGCATTCCGGCGCGTACGGCAATCTCGGAATACGCGCCGGGCCAGGTGGAAATCACCCTCGAACACGGCGATGCGCTGGAAGCAATGGACCAGGCCGTGCGCTACAAACGGCTGGTCAAAGCCGTGGCGCACAAGCACGGGATGCAGGCGACGTTCATGGCCAAACCGTTCGATCACCTGGCCGGCACCGGCATGCACATGCACGTGAGCCTCGCCGATGCCGAGGGGCGCAATCTGTTTGCCTCCGAAGACCCGGCGGGCACCCCGCTGTTGCGCACGGCGATTGGCGGGATGCTCGCGTCCCTGCTCGATTCGCTGCTGCTGTTCTGCCCGAACGCCAACTCCTACCGCCGTTTCCAGGCCAACAGCTACGCACCGCTGGCACCGACCTGGGGCGTCGACAACCGTACCGTCAGCCTGCGCGTGCCGGGCGGCCCGGCCAACACCCGGCACATCGAACACCGCATCTGCGGCGCCGATGCCAACCCCTATCTGGCAGCGGCAGCGATCCTGGCGGGCATTCATCGCGGGATAAAAGAAGACATCGATCCGGGTGAACCGGTGGAAGGCAACGGTTACGCGCAGGCGAAAGAGTTGCTGCCGACCGACTGGCTGACCTCGCTTACGGCGCTGGAAAATTCGGTGTGGGCGCGGGATGCCTTGGGGCAGGAATTTCTCGGGGTGTATCTGGCAGTGAAACGCGCGGAATACCGGCAGTTCATGGCCGAAGTGGGCGAGCAGGACTGGCGCTGGTACCTCACAGAGGCCTGACGCCTCCCACTGAACCCTGTGGGAGCCAGCCTGCTGGCGATAGCGGTGTGTCCTTCACCATCCATGTGTCTGACAGGCCCTCATCGCCAGCAGGCTGGCTCCCACAAGGATTGCACTCTGCCTCCCGAATTTTGCGTGGAACTAAAAATGACTGAACGCAGCAATTCCTACTACACCGCGACCCTCAACCGCGACACCGACTACCCGACCCTGCAAGGCCGGCACCAGGTCGATGTGGTGATCATCGGCGGCGGTTTCACCGGCGTTGCCACGGCCGTGGAACTGGCCGAAAAAGGCCTGAAAGTCGCCATCGTCGAAAGCCACAAGATCGGCTGGGGCGCCACCGGGCGCAACGGTGGACAGGTCACCGGCAGCCTGTCCGGCGACGGCGCGATGCGCAAACAGATGCGCAATACATTGGGCGATGAGGTCGACGATTTCATCTGGCACCTGCGCTGGCGTGGGCACGAAATCATCAAGCAACGGGTCGAGAAATATGCGATCGATTGCGACCTCAAGCACGGCCATTTGCATGCGGCATACAAGCCAAGCCATATGGCCGGTTTGCGCAGCGACTACGACGAAGCCGTGCGCCGAGGCATGGGCGATGAGGTCAGCCTGCTCGACCGCAGCCAGGTCCGTGATCTGCTGCAAAGCGATCTCTACCACGGCGCCATCAAGAACACCCGCAACATGCACCTGCACCCGCTCAACCTGTGCATCGGCGAGGCGCGAGCGGCGCAAAGCCTCGGCGCGCTGATCTTCGAAAACAGCGAAGTGCTGGAGATCATTCACGGCGACAGCCCTGCCGTGCGCACCGCCCACGGCCGGATCGACGCCAATCAGGTGCTGCTGGCCGGCGACGTTTACCACAAACTCGAACCGGGCCAGCTCAAGGGCAAGATTTTCCCGGCCATGGGCGGCATTGTCACCACCGAACCATTGGGCGATCTGGCCAAACAGATCAACCCTGAAGACCTCGCCGTTTACGACTGCCGCTTCGTGCTCGACTACTACCGCCTCACCGCCGACGGGCGCCTGCTGTTCGGCGGCGGCGCCAACTACAGCGGCAAGGACTCACGGGACATCGCCGGCGAACTGCGGCCGTGCATCGAACAGACCTTCCCGGCGCTCAAAGGGGTGAAGATCGACTACCAGTGGAGCTGCGCGATGGGCATCGTCATCAACCGCATTCCGCAACTGGGCAAGCTTTCGGACAACGTCTGGTATTGCCAGGGCTACTCCGGCCACGGCATCGCCACGACCCACATCATGGGCGAAATCATGAGCCGGGCGATCACCGGGCAGATGCAGCAGTTCGACACGTTTGCCGCGTGCTCGCACATTCGCGTGCCGATGGGCGATCTGCTGGGAAATCCGATGTTGGCGGCGGGCATGTGGTACTACCAGATGCTGGAAAAACTGCGCTGATAGGTCTGGCCCTATCGCCAGCAGGCTGGCTCCCACAGATTTTGTGTACGACGCACATTCACTGTGGGAGCCAGCCTGCTGGCGATGAGGCCACCGGCCTCACTGCAAAACCTCAGTCAGGCAACTGCTCCACCTCAATCCCCAACCGCCGGTAGTCCTCAATATTCCCCGACGCCACATGCCGCTCGGTGATCAGCGTGTGCAAGCGCTCGCACGGCGCGACCACAAACGGCTCCACCGCCCCGAGCTTGTCCGCCGTGGTCACGGCAATCACCCGCGCCGCGCAGTCGAGCAGCGCCTGCTTGACCGGCACTTCATCGAAATGCAGCGAGGTGATGCCCACCTCCGGATGAATCGCGCAGACCCCGGTGATCGCCAGATCCGCCTTGATCCCCGACAGCAGACGCAACGCCTCGTGACCGCCAGCCGACATGGTTTTGGGGTTCAACTGCCCGCCCGCCAGAATCACTTTGATGCCCGGATATTCTGACAACGCGATCGCCGTCATGGGTGAGGCAGTGACTGCCATGAGGCTGATGTCCCTGGGCAACGAACGCGCCACCTGCAACGAGGTGGAACCGGAGTCGAACATCACCGTCTGCCCGTTCCGCACCTGCTGCGCCGCCAATTGCGCCAGACGAATCTTCACCTCGTCGATCTCGTCCAGTCGGGTGAAGTAATCCTTGCCGGTGTCCTTGGGCCTCGGTAACGCGCCGCCGTGTACCCGCTGCACCAGTCCGGCGTTGTCCAGCTCGGCCAGATCGCGACGGATGGTGTCTTCAGACACCGCAAAATGCTGGCTCAACTCGGACGCCATGACCTTGCCGTCACGTTCGAGGATCAGAAGGATTTTCTGCCGGCGCAGGGAGGGAAGCTCGGAAGCGGAATGATCGTGCATGGTTTTGCCTGTTTGTGCTTTTAATTGCAGGTTTGTGCGAGCTTAGCCAAGCAAACCGGCAAACACAACGCCGGTATCAATGGCTTCGATCATTGGAATCACGAAGCCGAATTTTTTCTTTTGACCCGCCCCCGGCAGAATGGCCCCACTTTCAAAAGGACCAGGATGAACACCCCCATGAACCTCAATTTCGCTTTCGCCTGCATGGTCGTCGTGTCGTTTGCCATTGCCCTCGGCCACGCTTGATTCACACCGACGCCGCCAAGTGTTCGCGCAACCATCTGTGCGCTGGATCACGATGGGATCGTTCGCCCCAGAACATCGCCATCTCGTAGCCCGGCACCTCCAGCGGCGCAGCGACCACTTGCAGTGCAGGGTTGTCACGCACCAGGCGTGACGGCAGCATCGCCACCAGATCAGTGCTGGCGAGCACCGACATCACCAACAGAAAGTGCGGCACCGACAGCACGACTTTTCTCGACAGGCCCACTTCGGCCAGCGCCTTGTCCGTCACCCCGGAAAAGCCCCCGCCCTCGCGCGACACCATGACGTGTTCCAGCGCGCAGAACTGTTCGCGAGTCGGTCTGGCGTTCAGGCCCGGATGCCCGACTCGTCCGGCCAACACATAACGCTCGGTGAACAGCCGGCGCTGATACAACTCCAGTGGCGCGTCTTCGGTGATGTGCAATGCCAGATCGAACACCCCCTGCTCCGCCTGCTTGACCATTTCTCTGGGCATCAGGTCGATCACCGCCAGCCGTGTGCCCGGTGCCTGCCTGCGCAAACCGTTCAGGCCCGGCAGGACAATGGTCGACCCGCCGTAGTCCGTTGCCGCGATTTTCCAGGTATTCGTCGCTTGCGCCGGGTCGAACGGCCTGGCCGGCGCCACCGCTCGTTCCAGCGCCTCCAGTGCGTCCCGCAACGGCTCGCGCAGCTCATCCGCCCGCGCCGTCGGACGCATGCCTCGGGGGCCGGGCAGCAACAGCGGATCGCCGAAGATGTCCCGCAACTTGGCCAGATGCACGCTTACCGACGGCTGCGACAGGTTCAGCCGCTGGGCGGCACGGGTGACGTTGTGCTCCGCGAGCAACACATCGAGGGTCAGCAGCAGGTTGATATCCAGCCGTCTCAAATTATTCATGGCTATACCAGACATATCAGGCATTCATTTCCAATATACCCGGCAAACGTCGATCCTGCTGTCACACAGCAACGGAGCTTCAACATGAATGTACTTCTGGTCTATGCCCATCCCGAAGCGACCTCACTCAACGGCTCGCTCAAAGACTTCACCGTCCAGCGCCTGCAAGCCGCCGGCCATACCGTGCAGGTCTCCGACCTCTATGCGATGAACTGGAAAACCACCCTCGACGCCGATGACAGTCCCGGTCGCGACACGAGCCGGCCGTTTCATGCCTCCCTCGATTCGAAACTTGCTTTCGAGCAGGGCCGACAAGCCGCCGACATCGCCCGCGAGCAGGAAAAACTGCAATGGGCCGACGCACTGATCCTGCAATTCCCGCTGTGGTGGTTCTCCATGCCGGCGATTCTCAAGGGCTGGGTCGAGCGCGTGTATGCCTACGGATTTGCCTACGGCGTGGGCGAGCATTCCGATGCTCGCTGGGGCGACCGCTACGGTGAAGGCCACCTGAAAGGCAAGCGGGCCATGCTGATGGTCACCACCGGAGGCTGGGAATCACACTACAGCCCGCGCGGGATCAACGGCCCGATCGACGACGTGCTGTTCCCCATCCAGCACGGAATCCTCTACTACCCTGGCTTTGACGTGATGCCGCCCTTCGTGGTGTACCGCACCAGCCGGATGGATGAAGCCCGGTTTGCCCAGACCTGTGAGGCGCTGGGCACGCGGCTCGATGAACTGTGGAGCACGCGGCCGATCGCGTATCGGCAGCAGAATGGCGGTGATTACGAGATTCCGTCGCTGACCTTAAAGGACGACATTGCGCCAGGCAGCGAGGGCTTCGCCGCCCACCTCAAATGACACAGGGGGCTTATGCCCCCTGTTTTCATTCCGCCACCACCCGCGCCTTGCGCACGAACAACGCATGCACCTTGTCCCAGAAATTGCCGCCCAGCACGAAAAAGCTGCCGACGAACATCAAGTCGCCGAGCGCCTGCAACTGCCAGAGATTGGGCCGTACGCCCGGGAAGAAGTTGTCGAAATAAGGTTCCAGGAAGGACGACAGCAGCGGCAGGCAGAACATCACCACGCCGATCTTGTGGCGCATCGGGCTGACTTCGGCCACCGGGGTCGGAATCACGCCGGAAATGTAGTGGCCGATCGTGCGCTTGAGTTCGGCGAACCCGGCCTTGCCCATGACCGCGATCACCAGCAGCAACAGCACTTTATTACTGATGAACAACACCCCGGTCAGCGCCGCGACTTTCGAGCCCGGCACATCGAGGGCGGCGGCGATCGGCACCATCAGCCACGAACCGAGCATCAGGCAGATGATTGCCACGCCGACCTTGAAACGCCAACTGGCGCTGGTGGGGGCAAGCGGTTCTTGAGCAGTGTCCATGGCTTCCTACCTTTTTATCCGGGGCGGGGTTCGGTGGCGTTCGCCTGAAAAAGCGTAGCAGCTGATTGCTTCGAACAACCCGCAATCTGCGGTCTATGCTCCAGTGACATTTCCCGCTGGGGCCTCCCGGTATGCCTGCAACGCCAGCCCTGCTGATCCGTCCCGGCCACCTGCTGCTGCTCGGTGCGCTGAGCCTTGGCGGCTGCCTGCGGCTGGGCCCGGATTTCCAGCCGCCGGCGCAGGACTGGAGCAAGCAGTGGCAAAGTCCGGCGCTCGAGCAGGCCAGCGAACGCGGCACCGTGCCGGATCTGCGCCAGTGGTGGCAGGTGTTTGCCGATCCGATCCTCGACCGTTTGATCAGCGACGCCGAAGCCCACAACAGCAGCCTGAAAATCGCCGGCCTGCGGGTGCTCGAAGCCCGCGCGCAACTGGGCATTGCCGACAGCGGTCGCTACCCGCAGGTGCAACAGGCCAGCGCCGACAGCCTGTACATCGACCGCCGTCAGTCCGGCGGCAACAACCCGCAGGACTTGCACTTCTGGCAACACAGCGCCGCATTCGATGTCGGCTGGGAACTGGATTTCTGGGGCCGCTTCAGCCGCGCCATCGAATCCGCCGACGCCAGCTACTTCGCCGCCCAGGCCAACTACGAAGACGCCCTCGTGCTGCTGCGCGCTCAAGTGGCCGATACCTACTTTGCCCTGCGCACCACCGAAGCCCGGCTGCGGGTCGCACGGGAAAATGCCGCCCAGCAAAAACGCAATTTCGAGATCACCGAAAAACTCTTTCGCAGCGGCCAGACCGCCGAACTCGACCTGCAACAGGCCAGAACCCAATACCTCGGCACCCTGAGCAGCATTCCGGCGTTCGAAGACCAGTTGCTGCGCACCCGCAATGCACTGGCGGTGCTGGTCGGCCAGCCGCCCGGTGGCGCGGCGTTTCTGGCGGAACAACCAGGGCTGATTCCGCTGGTGGATCGCGCCGTGTTGCAGGACGTCCCGGCCAACCTGCTGCTGCGCCGTCCCGATGTGCGCGCGGCAGAGCTGAACGTGGCCGCGCAATCGGCGCTGGTCGGCGTGGCTGAAACAGAACTGTATCCCTCGCTGACCCTGCTCGGCAGCATCGTCTGGTCCAGCGACACCCTCGGCAGCACCCCGCGCAGCCTCGACCTGATCGGCGGCCCGAGCCTACGCTGGAACCTGTTCGATTACGGTCGCATCCACAACAACATCCGCGTACAGGATGCGCGCTTGCAGCAACTGATCGAAGCCTATCGCGACAAGGTCCGCCAGGCTGCCCGCGAGGCCGACGACGCCGCCAGCGGCCTGACCAAAGCGCTGGAGCGCGAACGCATTCTCGGCGAGGCCGAAGGCGCGGCGCGACGTTCGCTGGTGCTGGCCAACACTCAATATCGCGAAGGTTATTCAGACTTTCAGCGAGTGCTCGATGCCCAACGTGCGTTGCTGGAGCTACAGGACAACTATCTGGTCAGCCGCAGTAACGCCGTGAGCAATCTGATCGCCCTGTACCGTGCCGTCGGCGGTGGCTGGCAAAGCGCCGGGCCGCAGATTGATTCAGCGACCCGGCAGCAGATGCAGCGACGCACCGACTGGGGCGGTCTGCTGAGCGCCCCGCCGCCGCAACCGACCTATCCGATTCCCTCGCAGGTAGACCGCCATGAGTGATGAAGCGCCGCCGGATCCGGCGAAAAAAGGCATCCGCTGGGTGCTGCTGGTGATTGTGCTGAGCCTGGTCTGGTATCTGCTGGCCGACCGTTTTACGCCCTACACCCAGCAAGCACGGGTCGGCGCGTTCGTGATCCCGGTGGCGGCGGAAGTCGCGGGCCGGGTGATCAAGGTCAACGTGCGCAACAATCAGGACGTGCAGGCCGGCGACATCCTCTTCGAGCTCGATCCGCAGCCGCTGCAAATTGCTGTCGACCGGGCCCGCGCCGATCTGGAAAACACCCGGCGCACGGTCGGCGCCAGCACCGCGGGCATCGCTTCGGCACAGGCGTCGTTGCGGGCCGCGCAAGCCAATGAACTCAAAACGCGCCAGGACAATCGACGGCTGGAAGGCTTGTACAAAGAAGATCCGGGCACGGTTTCGGTTCGGCTGCTGGAAGTGTCCCGGGCCAATCACGAGGCCGCTGTCAGCCAGGTCGCCGCCGCTCGGGCCGAAGTGCTGCGCGCGCAGGAGCAGGAAGGCGGCAACACCGATACCAACGCCAAACTGCTCAGCGCCGCCGCCACGCTGGCCAAGGCCGAACTGGATCTGGCCAACACCCGCATTGGTGCGCGTTCGGCGGGCCTGATCACCGACCTGCGCACCGATGTCGGCCAGTTCGCCGCTGCCGGCAGCCCGGTGATGACGCTGATCACGATCCAGGACGTGTGGGTCAGCGCCGACCTCACCGAGAACAACCTCGGCCGGATCAAGCCCGGCACGCCGGTGTCGATCATCCTCGACGCCCTGCCCGGCGAAGTGCTCGATGGCCGGGTGCGCAGCGTCGGTTATGGCGTCAGCGTCGGCCAGACGCCGCCGCCCGGCACCCTGCCGACAATCCAGAACAGCCGCGACTGGCTGCGTCCGGCCCAGCGTTTTCCGGTGATCATCGAGTTCAGCGAAGAGGCGAAAAAGCGTCTGTTCGAGAGCCGTTCGATTCGCGCCGGCGGGCAGGCGGAAGTCATGGCGTTTCCCAACGAAGGCAATCTGCTCAATCCGCTCGGGCGGGTGTTTGTCTGGTTGATGAGCTGGCTGAGCTATGCCTACTGAGCGGCCTATTGAACGCAGCGTCCCGGCGCAACGTGCCTTGCGCCTGGCCTGCGGCACGGCGTTGTGCACCGCCGCCAGTTACGGTCTCGCCTTGCCGTTGTCGTTTCTGTCGCCGGTGCTCGCGGTGTTGCTGCTGGCCAGCATGCCCCGACCGTTGCCGGTGAAAATTGCGCTGATGCTGACGTTGGTCGCCGCATTCACCACCAGTCTCGGGCTATTGCTGGTGCCATTGCTGCGTTATTACCCGGCGTGCGGCGTGCTGCTGATTGGTGTAGGGCTGTTTCTGGTGTTCACCTACGGCTTGCGCGGCGGCAATGTGCTGATCATGACGTTTCTGGTGATCGGCATGACCATGATCTCCGCCGCCGGTTTCGCCTCATTCGAACTGGCCATGGCGGTGATCGGCGCGCTGGTCAAAGGCCTGTTGCTGGCCGTCGTCATCGTCGGCCTGAGCCACGTCCTGTTCCCGGAACCGGCCAACAGCCCCGCGCCACCACCCGCTCCCGCCCTGCCCGCCGAAGACGTGCCCCGCGTAGCGATGCGCGCAACGCTGATTGTGTTGCCGGCCTTCCTGCTGGTGCTGATCGACCCGGCCAGCTACCTGCCGATCATCCTCAAAGCCGTCAGCCTCGGCCAGCAAAGCACCACCACCCGCACCCACCACGCCGGACGCGAACTGCTCGGCTCGACCTTGCTCGGCGGACTACTGGCGGTGCTGTTCTGGTGCGCGCTGAGCCTGTTCGTGCACCTGTGGATGTTCTTCCTGTGGATGCTGCTGTTCGGGCTGTTGGTGGCGCGCAAACTCTATCGGCTGCACCCGACGCAGCTCACGCCGGGGTTCTGGCTCAACACCCTGATCACCATGATCATTCTGCTCGGCCAGTCGGTGGAGGACAGTGCAGCGGGCAAAGACGTCTACACCGCCTTCGCGGTGCGCATGGGGTTGTTCATTCTGGTGACGCTCTACAGCGGCGTGATGATGCACCTGCTCGTCGCGCACCGGGAAAGCCGTCAGGGCGTGACCTGATAACCCCGCCCTTGCAAGCAACCGGTGTAGGCGCTTGAACTGGCTGAAGCATCGGTTCGCCGCTGCTCACGCCGATCCTGCCGCTGCCGCGCACCGCCGACCACCGCACCGGCGGCAGCCGTCTCTTTGGCGCGGTTCTGGCGGTAATCCTGCTTGCGGTCATCGTCCACGGCTTCATAGAACTCGTCGTGCTGACGCCCGCGCACTTCAGCGGCAGTAGCGCCGGCCGCCGCACCCACGGCAGCGCCCTTCAGCCGACCACCGGCCTGGGGTGTCGACGTGGTTGAGGTGGACGCGATGGAATGGCAATCGTTGATGTCGATCTGGGTTTGCTGGGAAGTCTGGCCCTTGAGCGGGACGACGGATTCAGCGCTGGCCTGTGTGGCGCACAGGCACGCTGCGATGAAGAGTGAGAAGCGGAACATGATGACCTCCGACGCGGCGGGGTTGCCTGTGGGGCGGGGTAATCTGGGAGTGTAGTTCACGGGGCGCAATGCCCGTGTTCAGGCGTCTTCCCGCACCCGCCGAACCTGTACCAACAACGCCGGCGCAAAGTGCAGCACCACCATTCGCGCCAGATGGTGGGTGAGGATAAACACCACATTCAGCCCGCCGGCGAACGCGACAATGGCGATGGTTTCGATTGCCCCCGGCATGTAGGCCAGCCACAGCGACAACGCATCGCTGCCCAGCAACCGTGCCGCTGCCAATGCAAAAATCGCCGCGACCAGAATCATCAAACCCACCGACACCAACGCCGTGCGGCCATGACGTCCCAGTTCCGCGAGACCCAATCCCTGGAATCGGGAGCCGATCCGTACTCCGAGAATCAGCGCCGCCAGATTCAAACTCCAGTCCGGCATGTGAAAACCCTGCAGCCATCCCGATTTCACGAATACGGCGGTGATGATGATTGCTGTCAGCATGAACGGCGCCGGCACGCCAACGGCCAGCAGCAAACGCCCGACCACCACGCTCAAACCGATCACCGACAGCACGGTCAGCGCCATGCCCGTCGACAGCGGATCGACCTCGGCCACGGCAACCGGTGCCGTTCCCGGAATCAGCAAACTCACCAGCACCGTGATCAGCAGCAGGCGCATCAAGTGCACGATGATCACCTTGCTCGACGCCTGATGCGATTCCAGCAAATCGAACACCGCCGCCAGCGCACCCGGATACACGGCCAACAAGGCATCCGTGCGATTCCACCCCGCCCCGCGTGACAGCCACCAAGCGGCCAACGCCACTTGCACTGCCAGGCACAGCAGCAACACGCCGAGGCTCGGCAACATCGTCGATACCGTCGTACTGTCCCACGCTTCGAACATCAATCCGGTGGCGATACCCAGCGTGACCTGGATGTAGCCCAAGCCATAGGGCGTCGCTGGCGCGAATTTGAATTTGGTGACGACCAGTGCCGTCACAAGAATCGAACCCAACAGCAACCCGTGGGGCACGCCTTCGAACTGCAACAGTGCGCCGAAGCCGGCAGCAATCAACAAACACAGAATGGATTTCATGGTCGCCTTCCTGGCTATTCATTTTGAGTTACGCGCGCAACCGTCCAATCGCCCGCCGATATTTTTCGATCCGCTCCAGATCCTCCCAACTCGGCGAGGCGATCCGCGACAGGTCGCTGTTTTCTTCCAGATCCGCCAGCTTCACCACCCGCCCGATCGGGTTCTGCGCCGCGCGCTCGACGAAGTCCTCGTAGGACTCGCCCGGCACTTTGGTCACCGATTCGATGGCCGACAAAACTGCTTCGCTGAAACCTTCCTTGCGCAAATCCTCAAGGCTGATGCCGCAGTCCTCGACCACATCGTGCAGCACCGCGACGATGCGCTCTTCCAGGCTGCTCATGCGCAACATGACTTTCAGCGGATGCAAAATGTACGGCGCACCGCCCTTGTCCACCTGCCCCGCGTGGGCCGTGGCGGCAATCGCGATGGCGCGTTCCAGTGTCTGAGTCATAGGCGTTTCCTCGGGTCAGACGCCGTACCGGCCGCCAATATAGAAGTGACGCTTGAACCAGCGCCCAATCGCCTGCAAACGCCCGGTTGGCTGCGCCGGCTCGGCATAGCGCTGGAGGATCAGCGAGACCAGATCAGCCTGACTCTCCCCCGAACGCGCGTCCAGCAACTCGACCACCCAGGCACATCCGGCCTTCTTCAAATGCTCACGCCATTCACCGGGCCAGCCATCCAGCTCATCCAGCGCCAACCACCGCGCACCGCCCTGCTCGATATGCCCGCCGCCAATCGATTGCTCGAAGCAGAACGGCGTCGCCGGGCGAGACAGGTCGATGCTGAAGATGTAGATGTCCTGGGTTTTGTGCTGCGGCGTGGGGGCGTTGTTGCGGCTGCCGATGTGAATCATGAGCACTGCTCCAATCCTTGGGTGCTAGGTGTGTCCGATTGTTTCTCACTCTGTGCGCCAGGCGCAAATCAAAATCCTGATGGAACCTCCCGCGCCCGCCCCATCTCGAAACCATAAGCGCCCCGCTCACGACCTAACACGGGGCCATGGGAGAGTTCCACGATGAACATCCGACTGTTCCTCCTGATCGCCACTTTCAGCGTTGTCCCAACCTGCGTCATGGCCGAGGGCTGCGAAGTCAAGACCCGCTCCTCCAGCCCCTCAGTGCCCGCCGTCGAGACGCACATCTGCTATGAATACGAAGGCATGCCGGTCAACGCCATCGACTGGTCATGCAGCAACGAAAGCAAGGACATGCTCAACAGCAGCAAAACCAAAGTCGAACACTGCGCCGACCACTATCAGGCCTCGTGTATTGCCACACTCACTCAGGAATCCCTGGCCAACCCGCACTCCACCAGCAAGGACAAAAATGCCAAGGCCCTGAACATTCCGGACAGTGCGCAAGTGACCACGTATTACTACGATGTGGAGCATCTGGCGCAGGCGCGGATTGATTGCGAGAACGGGGGTGGGCATTGGAAGGCGAAATAACAGCGTTCAAGCGCGCATGAAAAAGGGACACCGATGGGTGTCCCTTTTGGTTCTAGATGGCGGGTGGATTCAGCGTTTCATGGCTTCACACTGACTGCGCAGATCATGATCGCCGATTGAAGAACAACTACTGCCCTTCTTCGCTTCACAAAACGCACGTTGGTCATGATCACCAATGCTCGAACATGAACTGCCTTTTTCCGCCTCACAGGCCGCGCGCAGGTCGTGATCGCCGATGGAGGAACAACTGCTGCCCTTTTTGGCTTCGCAATAAGCGCGTTGGTCATGGTCGCCAATGCTTGAGCACGAACTGCCTTTTTCCGCTTCGCAGGCCGAACGCAAATCGTGGTCGCCGATGGAAGAACAGCTGCTGCCTTCCTCCCTGGCCTGGCAATAACTGCGTTTGTCGTGATCACTGATGCTGGAGCAACTGGCGGAAACGTAACCGCTGAACAGCAACAACATCGCAAGAATCAGTTTCATCTCACACTTCCTTGAGCATGCCGGGAAACAGCCTGGCACTGAGTGAAGCAATCAAAACCAGATCAGCGCTTCATGGCCTCACACCGCGTACGCAAATCATGGTTGTCGATATTTCCGCAACTGCTGCCGCCCGTGGTGGCATTGCAGTAGGCACGCTGGTCGTGGTCATCGATGTTGCCGCAGGAACTGCCACCCTGCTCCGCGTTGCACCGCGCACGCAGGTCATGATCATCGATGTTGCCGCAACTGCTGCCGCTCTGTTTGGCGTTGCAGTAGGCGCGCTGGTCATGATCGTCAATGTTGCCGCAGGAACCGCCGCCCTGCTCCGCGTTACACGCCGCCCGCAGATCGTGATCATCGATGTTGCCGCAACTGCTGCCGCTCTCCCTTGCATTGCAATAGGCGCGCTGATCGTGGTCATCAATGTTGCCGCAACTGGCAAAGCTGTAGCCGCTGAACATCAACAACATTGCGAGTAATAGTCTCATCACACACTTCCTTGGTTGACCAGGAACCAGCCTGGCACTGCTTGAGCCGATGAATGAGCGTCGCGACACGCTATCAAATTGACATCAGTTTTGGGAAAAGTTCCGGGACTGGAATGTGTGGTTTTTTTGATCTGAAAACGCCGTAGGAAATCGCTCCGCGTGGTGAGGGAGCTTGTTCTTGCGGGGCTGCGAAGTGGTTACAAACCCGGCGAGTCATTTTCCCCTGATACTCCGCAGCCCTTGATTTACGCCGGTTGCGCCTCTGACCGTGAGCAAAATCGCTGGCCACGCGTGGTGATTTCACGTCCTACAGGCTGATTGCGACGGTGGGGATCGGTGCCTAGAGTGGGTCTGTCGCTGAACGAATTTGGCGATAGGGTTTCGCAGCCCTGACGATACGTGTAGTAACCTGACGCCCCCAAAAACGGTGGCGGTCGCAATAGCGTCCGACAACCGCGCAATGGTGGCTGTGTGTGGGAGATCTTCGGGTCTGCCGGGTTCCTCGTATCCTCGGTCTGCGAACCCGCACATGGCTACCACCCTTCGAATCGCAGCGAGCGGTAGTAGCTCTTCTCACGGATACGAGGAAGCTTTACTTATGCCGATGGATAAACCGCTCCGCAAATACGCGAACATGTCCCACCCCGCCACTGAGCAGCCCGTCCTGTTCATTGATGCCGAAGCTCCGCTGCGCGATCTACATGCCTGCGCCAGCGAACGCTTGAACGCAGTGCTCAAATACCTTGACCTTATGGCCTGCGTCCACCTCCCCGACCACGCCGAACAGGACATCAACACAGTCACCACTATCGCCAGAATCCTGGTTCAGGACGTGAGTGATGTATCTCGAGTGATAGAGCAACGAGGGTTAGATATTTTTGGATAGAGCACTTGATGATGACAGATTAATAAAATAAATCTGTCACCTTTTAAGCAATCAGGCCTCGTGCATTGCCACCCTCACCCAGGAATCCCTGGCCAACCCGCACTCCACCAGCAAGGACAAAAACGCCAAGGCCCTGAACATTCCGGACAGCGCGCAAGTGACCACGTTTTACTACGACGTTGAGCATCTGCCGCAGGCGCGGATTGATTGCGAGAACGGAGGTGGACATTGGAAGGCGAAATAACGGCGTTCAAGCGCGCATGAAAAAGGGACACCGATGGGTGTCCCTTTTGGTTCTAAATGGCGGGTGGATTCAGCGTTTCATGGCTTCACACTGACTGCGCAGATCATGATCGCCAATTGACGAACAACTACTGCCCTTCTTCGCTTCACAAAACGCACGTTGGTCATGATCACCGATGCTCGAACATGAACTGCCTTTTTCCGCTTCACAGGCCGCGCGCAGGTCGTGATCGCCGATGGGGGAACAACTGCTGCCCTTTTTGGCTTCGCAATAAGCGCGCTGGTCATGGTCGCCAATGCTTGAGCACGAACTGCCTTTCTCCGCTTCGCAGGCCGAACGCAAATCGTGGTCGCCGATGGAAGAACAACTGCTGCCTTCCTCCCTGGCCTGGCAATAACTGCGTTTGTCGTGATCACTGATGCTGGAGCAACTGGCGGAAACGTAACCGCTGAACAGCAACAACATCGCAAGAATCAGTTTCATCTCACACTTCCTTGGGCTTGCCGGGAAACAGCCTGGCACTGGGTGACTCGTTCGAAATGAGCGTCGCGACACGCCATCAAATTGGCATCAGCTTTAAGGAAAGTTCCGGGGCGGGGATGGGGGCTGGATTCGCTGTGCAAGATGTGAAGGATGTTCTTGGATGATTGAGCGACGGCGGAATTGATATTCAACTCACAACGTATGCCACAACGTCTAATTAACATCTTAAAAGTTAATTTGTAATTATAAAAAATTCTAGAAACCTGTCAGATCCTACAGGTGCCATTCCTGCGAATTTCATTGACTCTGCCTTGGCGAATAACAAAAGTTTACTTCGCAAAAATGCAAGATAATTTTAATAAAGGAAAAATCATGAAAATCAATAAAAAATCCATCATCCTTCCCTCACTATTTTTCGCAATGAGTAGTATCGGGTGCGCAGGCATAGCGTTGGCTAGCCCTGCAAGCACCGAGTTGTCTGTGAAAGAGCAAAAAGTGATTTATGCAGAGCAATGCCAAGAAAAGGACAAAGTCGACGGTTATTGTCCTCGAAAATAACGACAGAAGAAGAGAAACCGCACTTTTGCGGTTTCTCTTGAGAACTTATTAGATGCACTATGGACTGATAAAATCCGAACTCAAAAATTCGCCGGCGTATTCGCACTAATAATCTCTGCCTCATCCGCCCCGATGTTCCGGAACTTGTGCGGCAACGTCGTCGGAAAATAATACCCATCCCCCGCACTCAACACGCTCACCTGCCCATCCACCGTCAACTCCACGGTGCCACGGGTCACCAACCCACACTCCTCACCTTCCGCGTGAACAATCGGCTCTTCCCCGGAACTCGCGCCCGGCGCGTATTGCTCGCGCAGCAAGCGCATCTGGCGGCTGGGGACCGAGGCGCCGATCAGCAGCAGGCGCAAGCCGTGGCGGCCGAGGTCGGGTTGTTCGTTGGCGCGGAAGACGTATTGGTGTTCGCGGGGGGGCTGGTCGAAGGTGAAGAAGTCGGCCAGGGACATCGGGATGCCTTCGAGCAGCTTTTTCAGTGAGCTGACGGAAGGACTGACGCGATTCTGTTCGATCAGGGAGATGGTGGCATTGGTCACGCCGCTACGCCGGGCCAGCTCGCGCTGGGAGAGTTTGTAGCTTTCGCGTACTAGTTTGAGTCGAGAACCCGTATCCATGACAGCCTTATGTGAGAACGACTTAAGGGCGATGGGGGTGGGTGGCGGGTGCCGCGCAAGGCGCGCGGATCACGTTGCTCCCGTGTCCCGGAACCGTGAAAGGCGGCTATTAAATCACGTTTGTCGGTGTTGCTCAGCAGGTTCGATGGACGGCACATGAAAAAGCCGGCGACGCCCTTTTTGGGGGCGCCACCGGCGAGGTTAATCAGATGCCGAAACGGTCGCGCAGCGAGTAGTACACGGCGCCGAGAGCGGTCAGCGGCGCGGAGAAGGTGCGGCCGCCAAGCATCGGCATGTGTGGCAGGGAAGCAAAGGCGTCGAAGCGTTCGGCATCGCCGCGGATCATTTCCGAGATCAGTTTGCCGGCCAGGTGCGAGCAGGTGACGCCGTGGCCGCTGTAGCCCTGCATGTAGTAGGCGTTTTTCTCGATGCGGCCGAATTGCGGCATGCGTGACATGGTCAGCAGGAAGTTGCCGGTCCAGCGGTAGTCGATTTTCACATCCTTGAGCTGCGGGAAGGTCTTGAGGATCTTCGGGCGGATCAGGGTTTCGATGTCGTCCGGTTCACGGGCGCCGTAGACCACGCCGCCGCCGTAGAGCAGACGGTTGTCGGCGGTCAGACGGTAGTAGTCGAGCAGGTAGTTGCAGTCTTCGACGCAGTAGTTGTTGGTGATCAGGCTGCGTGCCTGTTTCTCGGTCAACGGTTCGGTGACGCAGATCTGCGAGCCGCACGGCATGCTCTTGGCGGTCACACGGTTGTCGAGGCCTTGCGGCAGGTAGGCGTTGCCGGCGATCAGCAGGTACTTGGCGCGGACCTGGCCTTTGGCGGTGCGCACCACGTTGGGTTCGCCGTACTTGATTTCCACCGCAGCGGACTGCTCGTAGATCTTGCCGCCCAGACGCACGATGGCGGCGGCTTCACCGAGAGCCAGGTTCAGCGGGTGGATGTGACCGCCCTGCATGTCCAGCAGACCGCCGACGTAGGCGTCGGAACCGACTTCGCGGCGGATGTCCGCAGCGTCGAGCATCTTCAGGTTTTTATTGCCGTAACGTTCCCAGCTACGTTTTTGCTCGGCCAAGCCCTTGAGCTGCTTGCTGTTCATCGCCGCGAAAATACCGCCCGGGCGGTAGTCGCACTTGATGTCGTATTCCTTGATGCGCGAACGGATGATGTCGGCGCCTTCGAAGATCATGCTACCGAGGATTTCGGCGGTCTTGTCGCCATAACGCTCTTCGATCACGTCGACGTCGCGGCTGTAGGAGTTGACCAGTTGGCCGCCGTTGCGACCGCTGGCGCCGTAGCCGACTTTCGCCGCTTCCAGCACCGTCACCTTGTAGCCGGCTTCGGTCAGGAACAGCGCCGAGGACAGCCCGGTATAGCCGGCGCCGATGATGCAGACATCGCACTCCACCGACTCTTCAAGCGTCGGGAAGTCGATGACTTCGTTGCGGGTGGCGGCGTAATAACTGTTGACGTGTTGTTGTTTCATTATTGTTCTCCGAGGGACGCCGGAAAAACCGGCGTCCACCGTTGTAAATAGAATTAGAGCTTGATCCAGGTCGCTTTCAGCTCGGTGTACTTGTCGAACGCGTGCAGCGATTTGTCGCGACCGTTGCCCGACTGCTTGAAGCCACCGAACGGTGCGGTCATGTCGCCGCCGTCGTACTGGTTGACCCACACGCTGCCGGCGCGCAGGCCACGGGCGAAGGTGTGGGCCTTGCTCAGGTTGCTGGTCCAGACCCCGGCGGCGAGGCCGAAGATGCTATCGTTGGCGATGTGCAGTGCTTCTTCAACGGTGTCGAAGGTGATCAGCGACAGCACCGGGCCGAAGATTTCTTCCTTGGCGATGGTCATGGCGTTGGTCACACCGTCAAAAATCGTCGGCTCGATGTAGGTGCCGCCGGTTTCCTCGAGGGTGCGTCGGCCGCCGGCGATCAGTTCGGCGCCCTGCTCGCGGCCGATGCTGATGTAGCGCAGCACGTTGTCCAGTTGACGCTGATCGACCACGGCGCCGACGGTGGTTGCAGGATCGAGGGCGTGGCCTGGTTTCCACGCTTGCAGCGCTTCCACCAGCAGCGGGATGAATTGCTCGCGGATCGAACGCTCCACCAGCAGGCGCGAGCCGGCGGTGCAGACTTCGCCTTGGTTGAACGCAATGGCGCCGGCCGCCGCTTGTGCTGCCGCGCGCAAGTCCGGTGCGTCGGCAAACACCACGTTCGGGCTCTTGCCCCCTGCTTCGAGCCAGACGCGTTTCATGTTGCTTTGGCCTGCATAAATCATCAGTTGTTTGGCAATCGCGGTGGAGCCGGTGAAGGCCAGCACGTCGACGTCCATGTGCAACGCCAGCGCCTTGCCGACGGTGTGGCCGAAGCCTGGCAGAACGTTGAACACGCCTTTCGGAATGCCCGCATCCAGCGCCAGTTGCGCGATGCGGATCGCGGTCAGCGGGGATTTTTCCGAAGGTTTGAGGATGAACGAGTTACCCGCCGCCAGCGCCGGGGCGAATTTCCAGCTGGCCATGATCAGCGGGAAGTTCCACGGCACGATGGCCGCAACCACGCCGGACGGCTCGCGGGTGACCAGACCGAGTTGGTCGTGCGGGGTGGCAGCGACTTCGTCGTAGATCTTGTCGATGGCCTCGGCGCTCCAGCGGATCGCGTTGGCGGTCGCCGGGATGTCGATGCTCATCGAGTCGCTGATCGGTTTGCCCATGTCGAGGGTTTCGAGCAGCGCCAGTTCTTCCTGGTGTTGCAGGATCAGGTCGGCGAAGCGGATCAGGATGCGCTTGCGTTCGGCCGGGGCCTTGTTTGCCCACACGCCGGAATTGAAGGATTGGCGCGCGGCTTCGACGGCGAGGTTGGCATCGGCTTCATCGGTGCTGGCGACGGAGGCCAGGAAACGGCCGTCGACGGGGCTCAGGCATTCGAAGGTTTCGCCGCTGATGGCCGGGCGGTATTCGCCGTTGATGAAGGCACGGGATTCGAGGGTCAGGGACTGGAAGCGTTGTTCCCAGTCGTTGCGGGTCGTTGTCATGGTGGTGGCTCGACGCGGGGGAATTTGGGGGTGTCTGGGTGTGTGTTCGGCTTGAGATGGCTGCCCTCACCCTAGCCCTCTCCCAGAGGTAGAGGGGACCGACCGAAGTGTCTCGGGAGATGCACCGACGTGAACGACCGAGTCGAATATGGATTCGGTAAAAATCGTTCAGGTCGACGGATTTCTCGAGCATCCCCGGGTCAGTCCCCTCTCCCCTTGGGAGAGGGTTAGGGTGAGGGGCTTTTGAAGGCCTCACACCGTATGCAGATACCAGTTGTACTCAAGGTCAGAGATCGAGTTCTCGAACTCGGCCAGCTCGCTTTCCTTGCACGCGACGAACACGTCGATGTACATCGGATCGATGTAGCGGGCCATGACTTCGCTGTCGTCCAGCTCACGCAGGGCATCGCGCAAGTTGTTCGGCAGGCTCTGTTCGTTCTGCTCGTAGCTGTTGCCTTCGACCGGAGCGCCCGGCTCGATTTCGTTGGTCAGGCCGTGGTGGATACCGGCCAAAACGGAAGCCATCAGCAGGTACGGGTTGGCGTCGGCACCGGCGACACGGTGCTCGATGCGCACGGCATCCGGCGAACCGGTCGGCACGCGGACGGCCACGGTGCGGTTGTCGATGCCCCAGCTCGGCGAGTTCGGCACGTAGAACTGCGCGCCGAAGCGGCGGTACGAGTTGACGTTCGGGCAGAGGAAAGCCATTTGCGCAGGCAGGGTCTCCAGCACACCGCCGATCGCGTGGCGTAGCGCGGCGTTCTGCTCGGGATCCTCGCTGGCGAAGATGTTGTTGCCTTCTTTGTCCAGGATCGAAATGTGCACGTGCAGACCGTTGCCCGCCTGGCCCGGATACGGCTTGGCCATGAAGGTGGTGTCCATCTCGTGGTCGTAGGCGATGTTCTTCACCAGACGCTTGAGCAGGACGGCGTAGTCGCACGCCTTGATCGGGTCGGACACGTGATGCAGGTTGACTTCGAATTGCGCCGGGGCGCTTTCCTTGACGATGGCGTCGGCAGGAATGCCCTGCTCTTTCGCGCCTTCGAGGATGTCTTGCAGGCAGTCGACGTATTCGTCGAGGTCGTCGATCAGGTAGACCTGGGTCGACACCGGACGCTTGCCCGAAACCGGCGAACGCGGCGATTGCGGACGGCCGTTCACGTTGTCCTGGTCGATCAGGTAGAACTCGAGTTCGAACGCGGCGCAAATGGTCAGGCCCAATGCGTCGAACTTGCGCACCACGTTGGCCAGCACTTCACGTGGGTCGGCAAAGAACGGCTCGCCTTCCAGTTCGTGCATGGTCATCAGCAGTTGCGCGGTCGGACGCTTCTGCCAGGGCTCGATGCTCAGGGTGCCGGGGATCGGGTAGCAGATGCGGTCGGCGTCGCCGATGTCCAGGCCCAGGCCGGTGCTTTCCACCGTGGAGCCATTGATGTCGAGGGCAAAGAGCGAGGCCGGCAGGTTGATGCCTTTCTCGTAAACCTTGTGAAGACTGGTGCGCTCGATGCGCTTGCCGCGCACCACACCGTTCATGTCTGCAATCAGAAGGTCGACGTACAAAACCTCAGGATGTTTCTTAAGGAATGCGTTTGCTTCGTTGAGTTGAACGGCACGCAGAGGGACCGACATGATGCACCTATTTAGCTGTTAATTATTATGTTCACTGCTGTTTCGCGGAGCCAGTCAACCCGAACGGCAAAGTGAAGTCAATAGCGAACACAGGGCCGCTCAGCGTTTATTTTTCGGGCTTTTTTTAACACTCACGTGCCAATGACGGCGCCAGAGGCCCGTGAATCATGAAGATTTGATGAACGGCGTTTAGAATTTTTTACATGGGAGTTGTTAATTAAAATCAACGACGCTAAGCTCCGGAAAAGCTCGTTCAAGTGTCAAACTTCGAGGTGAATAAAAATGGCATTCAAGCCATTGATCGGCGTTACTGCGTGCGTCAAACAGATTGGCCTGCACCCCTATCACATCAGCGGCGACAAGTACGTTCGCGCTGTCAGCGTTGCGGCGCTGGGGTTGCCCGTCGTCATTCCTTCCCTTGGCAAACTGACTGAAATCGAAGACCTGCTGGGTCAGCTCGACGGTCTGTTGCTGACCGGCTCGCCGTCCAATGTGGAACCCTTCCACTATCAGGGCCCGGACAGCGCTCCCGGCACGGATCACGATCCGGCGCGGGATGCCACTACCCTTCCTCTATTACGTGCAGCCATCGCGGCGGGCGTTCCGGTACTCGGCATTTGCCGCGGCTTTCAGGAAATGAACGTGGCGTTCGGCGGCAGCCTGCACCAGAAGGTGCATGAACTGCCGGGCATGCTCGATCACCGCGAAGCCGACAGCCCGGACGTCGCCGTGCAATACGCCCCGGCCCACGCCGTGAAGGCATTGCCGGGTGGCGTGTTCGAAGCGCTGGAGCTGCCGGGTGAATTCCAGGTCAACTCGATTCACAGTCAGGGCATCGACCGCCTCGCGCCCGGCCTGCGCGCCGAAGCCGTGGCGCCGGATGGCCTGATCGAGGCGGTCTCGGTGGAGCACAGCCCGACCTTCGCCCTCGGCGTGCAATGGCACCCGGAATGGCAAGTGCTGGACAACCCGAATTACCTGCGGATTTTCCAGGCGTTCGGCGATGCCTGCCGCCAGCGTGCGGCGCGACGCAACCAGCGCTGACGCCACCCAACGATTGCAAAACCATTTACTGCCCCCGCGGGGTCGGCGGCTGCGCGCTTGCGCATCCGTCATCCGCGATCAGCAACACACCGCGAAAACAAAAAGCATCACCCGGCAGCCAGGACGGCGGCGCCGAACAACCCGCACGGTGCGGGTCTGCAATCCACTCTTAAGCCAGGCCGCGTTGGCCCGGCGACTGAAACCTGTTGGGAGTTTCACATGGCAAACGCCTCCAGCACTTACAGGAAGGCTCTTGAAGGTCATCAGCAACCGAAAAAGGTTCTGGTGAAAGTCGATCGAGTCACCAAGAAGTTCGACGAAACCACGGCGGTGGACGATGTGTCCCTGGAGATCCATCAGGGTGAAATCTTCGCCCTGCTCGGCGGCTCCGGCTCCGGCAAATCAACCCTGCTGCGCATGCTCGCAGGTTTCGAACGGCCGACTGAAGGACGCATTCTGCTTGACGGTGTCGACATCACCGACATGCCGCCGTACGAGCGGCCGATCAACATGATGTTCCAGTCCTACGCCCTGTTCCCGCACATGACCGTGGCGCAGAACATCGCCTTCGGCCTCAAGCAGGACCGTTTGCCAGCCAGCGAAATCGACGCCCGCGTCGAAGAAATGCTGCGCCTCGTCCACATGACCCAATACGCCAAGCGTCGCCCGCATCAACTGTCCGGCGGTCAGCGTCAGCGCGTGGCCCTCGCCCGCTCCCTGGCCAAGCGGCCGAAGCTGTTGCTGCTCGACGAACCGATGGGCGCACTGGATAAAAAACTGCGTTCGCAGATGCAGCTGGAACTGGTGGAAATCATCGAGCGCGTCGGCGTGACCTGCGTGATGGTGACCCACGACCAGGAAGAGGCCATGACCATGGCCGAGCGCATCGCGATCATGCACCTGGGCTGGATCGCCCAGATCGGCAGCCCGGTCGACATCTATGAAGCGCCGGTCAGCCGCATGGTCTGCGAATTCATCGGCAACGTGAACGCCTTTGACGGCACCGTGGTCGAGGACCTCGAAGGTCACGCGATCATTCACAGCCCGGACTTGCAGCAAAAGATCTACGTCGGTCATGGCGTCAGCACTTCGGTGCAGGACAAGTCGATCACCTACGCGATCCGTCCGGAAAAAATGCTGGTCAGCACGATCAAGCCCGAGACCCGCTACAACTGGTCCGAAGGCAAGGTGCATGACATCGCCTACCTCGGCGGCCACTCGGTGTTCTACGTCGAATTGCCGAGCGGCAAGATCGTCCAGTCGTTCATGGCCAACGCCGAACGCCGTGGCGCGCGACCGACCTGGGACGACAAGGTCTACGTCTGGTGGGAAGACGACAGCGGCGTGGTACTGCGCTCATGAGAACCTTCAATCAGCAATTCCTGCGCCTGGTGCCCAGCGGGCGAAAGTTCGTCATCGGCATCCCGTTCATCTGGCTGTTCCTGTTCTTCATGCTGCCGTTCTTCCTGGTGATGAAGATCAGCTTCTCGGAAGCCGCGCTGTCGATCCCGCCGTACTCGGAGATCTACACCTACGCCGAACAGAAATTCCAGCTGCTGCTGAACATCGGCAACTACACCCTGCTCGGCGAAGACGAGCTGTACCTGTCGGCGTATCTCGGTTCGCTGAAGGTGGCGTTGCTCAGTACGCTGATGTGCCTGGTGATCGGTTTCCCGATGGCCTACGCGATCACCAAGACCGGCAAGGAAACGCAAAACGTCCTGCTGCTGTTGATCATGATGCCGACCTGGACCGCGATCCTGATCCGCGTGTATGCGTGGATGGGCATCCTCAGCAACAACGGTCTGCTCAACGCGTTCCTGATGTGGACCGGGCTCACCGATCACCCGATCGAGATCCTCAACACCAACACCGCCGTCTACATTGGGGTCGTGTATGCGTATCTGCCGTTCATGGTTCTGCCGCTCTACGCCAACCTGGTGAAGCACGACGGCAGCCTGCTGGAAGCCGCGCAGGATCTGGGTTCGAGCAACTTCAACAACTTCTGGAAAATCACCGTGCCGCTGGCCAAGAACGGCATCATCGCCGGTTGCATGCTGGTGTTCATTCCGGTGGTGGGCGAGTTCGTGATTCCGGAACTGCTGGGCGGCCCGGAGACCCTGATGATCGGTCGCGTGCTGTGGCAAGAGTTCTTCAATAACCGCGACTGGCCGGTGGCGTCCGCCCTGGCGGTGGTGATGCTGTTGATCCTGATTGTGCCGATTCTGCTGTTCAACCGCAGCCAGGCCAAAGAGATGGAGGCACGGGGATGAAACGCTTCGGTTTTGCAAAGTTCATGTTGATCTTCGGCCTGACGTTCATTTATCTGCCGATGCTGATTCTGGTGATCTACTCGTTCAACGCCTCCAAACTGGTGACGGTCTGGGGCGGCTGGTCGGTGAAGTGGTATGTCGGCCTGCTCGACAACACTCAACTGATGGGCTCGGTGGTGCGCTCGCTGGAAATCGCCTGCTACACCGCGATTGCCGCCGTAGCGCTGGGCACCCTCGCCGCCTTCGTGCTGACTCGTGTAACGCGCTTTAAGGGTCGCACGCTGTTCGGTGGTCTGGTCACCGCGCCGCTGGTGATGCCTGAGGTGATCACCGGTCTGTCGCTGTTGCTGCTGTTCGTCGCGATGGCGCAACTGATCGGCTGGCCGCAAGAGCGCGGCATCGTCACCATCTGGATCGCCCACACCACGTTTTGTGCCGCTTATGTGGCGGTGGTAGTCTCCGCCCGCTTGCGCGAGCTGGACCTGTCGATCGAAGAAGCGGCGATGGATCTGGGCGCGAAACCGTTCAAGGTGTTTTTCCTGATCACCATCCCGATGATCGCGCCGTCGCTGGCGGCGGGCGGCATGATGTCGTTCGCCCTGTCGCTGGACGATCTGGTGTTGGCGAGCTTCGTGTCGGGCCCGGGTTCGACGACCCTGCCGATGGAAGTGTTCTCGGCCGTGCGTCTGGGTGTGAAGCCCGAGATCAACGCCGTGGCCAGCCTGATTCTGCTGGCAGTGTCGCTGGTGACCTTCCTGGTCTGGTACTTCGGCCGCAAGGCAGAAGCCAACCGCAAGCGGGCGATTCAGGAAGCGATGGATCAGACCGCCAACGAATCGTGGCAGCAACCGCAACCTCAACGAGTGGCAGCGACGGCCTAGGGCCGTCGCGTTTTACGGCTTTGCGCTTTGGCTTAAAAGCTTTTGAATAAAAAGAATGGAGTTTCACCGATGAAAATGTTTGGCAGGACTCTGCTGACACTGTCCTTATTGGGCGCAATCGCCACGGGCGCCCAGGCCAACGACAAGGTGCTGCGCGTTTACAACTGGTCGGATTACATCGCCCCGGACACCGTCAAGAAGTTCGAGGACGAGACCGGCATCCGCGTGACCTACGACGTGTTCGACAGCAATGAAACCCTCGAGGCGCGCCTGCTCGCGGGTAAATCCGGCTACGACATCGTGGTACCGTCCAACAGTTTCCTGGCCAAGCAGATCAAGGCCGGGGTCTACCAGACTCTGGACAAATCGAAGCTGCCAAACTGGAAAAACCTCAACCCCGTGCTGCTGAAAAACGCCTCCGCCAGTGATCCGGACAACGCCCACGCGTTCCCGTACATGTGGGGCTCGATCGGCATCGGCTTCAACCCGGACAAGGTCAAGGAAGTGCTCGGCAAGAACGCGCCGACCAACTCCTGGGACCTGCTGTTCAAACCGGAGAACGCCGAGAAGCTGAAGGCCTGCGGCATCAGTTTCCTCGACTCGCCAACCGAAATGCTCCCGGCCGCCCTGCACTACCTGGGTTATCCGGTGAACGACAAGGACGTGAAGCACATCGCCGAAGCCGAAGCGCTGTTCATGAAAATCCGGCCGTCAGTGGCGTATTTCCATTCGTCGAAGTACATCTCCGATCTGGCCAACGGCAACATCTGCGTGGCCGTCGGCTACTCGGGTGACGTACTGCAGGCCAAGGCCCGCGCGGTGGAATCGGGCAACAAGGTAGAGATCGACTACAGCATTCCGAAGGAAGGCGCCGGCAGTTTCTATGACATGGTCGCCATCCCGCGCGATGCCGCCAACGTCGAGAACGCCTACCTGTTCATGAACTTCCTGATGCGCCCGGACATCATCGCCGAAGTCACCAACAGCATCGGTTACAGCAACGCCAACGAAGCCGCGACGCCGCTGGTGGACGAAGCGATCCGCAACGACCCGGGCTCGTACCCGCCGCAAGCGGTGATGGCCACGCTGTATGCGGTGCCGGATCAACCGATTGCCACGCAACGGATCATGACCCGGGGCTGGACCCGCGTGAAACTCGGCAAATAAACACACATCGATTTCCGTTCACGCAGCGCCTTACCACCGCTGCCCCCTGCTCTGAACGGCCTCACCTGGCTTCCTCGGTTCAGGTGAATTCAGGCGCCCTCGGGCGCCTTTTTTTGTCGGCTCAGATCAGTGGCCAGTCGGCCAGCGAGCGATAACGGCCCTTATGGGATTCGAACAACGCAAAACGCTCAGCACGCAGGAAAAACTCTGGCGCAGTGGCGGATTCCGGTTCCGGCGCCCGATAGTCGCGGGCCAGCGTCAGGTGCGGACGATACTCCCGCGTCGCCTCTTCAAACCCGAATGGCAACATCGCCTGCTCCAGCGCGTAAACCAGCCGCAACAATCCCTGCGGCGCCTGCTCCGGCGCCAGCGACAACACCCCGGCACGCCGCCAGACCTGCAACCGATCCAGCGAAATCCTCAGCGCCTCCCCCGGTGTTCGCACCTTCGCCGCCGCCTCGCAGACTTCGCCAATCTGCGCCAACGGCACCGCGCCGAGAAACAGCAAGGTCAGGTGAAAGTTGTCGGCCGGCACCGGTTTGCCGGTACGCAAACCCAGCTCGCTGCGCCACTGGGCAATCGCCTTGCGCTGTGCCGGCGGGCAGTCCAGGGCGAAGAACAGCCGCTTGACCGGTTGATCCCCGCGCGTTTCGTCCGTCATGGCCCCGCTCCTTCGTTCGTCGAGATCCCTGGATTCTACACGCCCGTTTCTGGCGACTCTCGGCATGGGGTTTATAGTTCAACGATTGCCATCAACCGGAGGACGTCATGCGCGAGATCCTCAGCAAAGAACCCTGGTGGGCCCGACCGCCGAATCCCGGGCAGGATGAGAGCGAACTGGAATGGGGCTGGCTGGTGCATTACAGCGAAGGAGAGCCGCGTTTCGAATTCGTCCGCGAGCGGCCGACGGATGAGCAGATCCGCAACCGCAAAGGTTGCCGGATCACCCCGTCGGCGGAGTGACCCGGCAGCGCGGCATCAAGGCTCGAGAATGTCCTTGAAGCCACCGAAGATCATCCGCTGCCCATCGAACGGCATCGGGTTGACGTCCGGTTGCATGCGCGGGTCTTCCATCATTTTCGCCATGCCGGCGTCGCGGGTGGCCTTGTCCGGCCAGACCAGCCAACCGGCCGATACGACTTCGCCTTCCTTGAGTTTTACGGCCATCGGGAATGAGGTGACCTTGCCGTCCGGCACGTCATCGCCCCAGCCCTGAATCACCTCCAGCGCGCCGTATTCCTTGAACAGCTTCGCGGCGATTTCGCAGTGTTTCTTGTACTGCTCGCGATTGGCATTCGGCACGGGCGCCACGAACACATCGATGTAAGCCATGATCATTCTCCTTGCAGGGTGGGTTCGATCTGCTGAGTAGTCGACTCGGGCGGCCGCCATTCGACACGGTTGACGCCCAACCCGACCGACGGCTCGTCCCGCCCGCCCAGATTACCCTCGACCTGCGCCGCCATGTGCAGCGTGCCGGCCATCACGCCGGTGGTCGGGTTCTGCACCAGTTTCAGCCAGGCCTTGTCGAAGGTGTTGCCCAGGCTGCTGCGGATCAGCGCTTCGCTGTCCGGGCGGTCGTTGGCCTGAATGATTGCGCGCACGCCCGCCACGCCGACCGAAATCAGCGCCCCGGCCAGTTTGCCTGCCGCTGCCGCCACCGCACTGGCCGCGCCGCGCGGGGCCATTTCCGCCTCCATGCGCTGGCTGGCACGCTTGGCCACCGGCGCCATGGCCGACTCAGTCGAGGTCACGCCTTTGGAGCCGCCGTCGGTGTGAATCTTGTCGATCAGCGCCGCGTAGGCCGGCAGCGTGTTCAACGGTTCAGTGCTGACAACCTGATACAGCGAAGCATCCCTCGCCGGCGGCGGGCCAAGGGCGATGGCAGGGATTTTCTGCAACCGCCCGTTGAGCTGGGCAACGGGCACGCCGTGGCGCTGGGCGATGACCGGCATCTGCTGCGCCATCAGTTGCGCGTAGAACGCGGTGGACTGGCCGAGGATCGCGTCCGGGTCGATCTCCACCGCCACCGGCGCCAGCACCCGTTCCTGATATTGCTCCAGCAGATAGGCCGCCAGACGCTTGGCCGAGGCATCCTGCTCGCCGCTGGCACTGATCGTGTACCAGCTGACCTTCATCGATAGCCATTCCTGGGTCCAGTAGCTGCTGAACCACGGGATGAAATTTTCTTCAGTTTGCTCATAGACCCGAATGCGCCAATGTTCCATCGAGCCACGGGCGAACACCTTGACCTGCTCGGTGGCCTGTTTCGAGGCGCTGACGATTTCCCGGTCGATCTGCTGCCAGGTCGCCGGTGAAACCACCACCGCCGGCGCGGTCACCGGGGCCCGCGCCGTGGTGGCGCAGCCGGCCAGCAACACCAGTGCGGCGACGAGCAGCGCACGCAGGTTCACGGTGGCGGTCCTTATCTGTTCTTCGATCGCAAGACCTGAAGAATCCGGAGAGAGATGACATGAGTATAGGTGCGTGCGGTGCGCCGTTTATCCGCTGGTCAGGGCCGCGCCGGTCCAACCATCAATGCCGTCGATATTCACCATCGCGACGATTGCCTTCCGCATGTTGCTCGCCAAAGGCACGATTAGCCCATCCGAAACACACAGCACGAGGAGTTCACATCATGATCAATACCGTCACCCTCGCCGTGAGTTTCCCGGTCTTCGGCAGCAACTACTACGATCAGCACGCCGTGTCGCGCAAGACACAAGCGCTGGTGTTCGACGAAGCCTTCGAAGATCTGTTGATGCCCGCCGCCAGCAATCATTTCAGCAATGAAGTGGTCGGCCTCAACGATCAGTTCCGTTTTCTGAGCGACATTCTCGCCACCCATTTGCTGGACATCGAGGCCTCCGTGCCTGCGCGATCCAGCGTCCGGGCGAGCGCTCATTTTTAATGCCAGAGGGCGTTCCCGCAAGGGAACGCCCTCTTCGTTTCAGTCAGTCATCATCCCGGTCGCGGTGATAACGACGCCCGTCGCGGCGGTCGTCATCGCGGTCGTCCCAGCGCCGGTCGTGATCGTAATAACGGCCATGATCGCGGTCGTAATGCCGGCCATGGCGATGGTCATCATCGAAATCCGCCACACAGCCGCCCAGCAGTACAGCGGCGGAAACGGTCAGCAGCAGGCTTGTTGCACGCATCATTCAGAATTTCCCTAAAACCAAGGTCTTGACGACGGAAACGGCAGCGCTGCCCGCACCGAAGAGGCGCGGTGTGCGCTGCCGCAGATACGACCGGGGAAAACGACGATGATTCACCGACCGCCGATGACCGTTGATCGCCTCGCCCGCCTCGCCCGAGCGGCGGCCAAATGCCACCTATACTGCTTGCAACGCGCAAAGGATCTGCCCCTCAAAAACAACAAGTAGAGGTGCGACATGGTCTGGCAACAAGTCTATGACCCGTTCGGCAATCCGGTGATTTCCACGATCATGGCCGCCGTTCCAGTGGTGGTGATGCTGGCGGCGCTGGCCTTCTTTCATGTGAAGGCGCATCTGGCCGCACTGCTGGCGCTGGCCTCGGCACTGCTGATCTCGATCTTCGCCTTCGGCATGCCCGCCAACATGGCCGGTTCGGCGGCGCTGTTCGGGGCGGCCAACGGGCTGCTGCCGATTGGCTGGATCGTGCTCAACATCATTTTTCTGCATCGCCTGACCACCGAGAACGGCTCGTTCAAGGTGTTGCAGGATTCGCTAGCCCGCATCACCGACGACCGGCGCCTGCAATTGCTGCTGATCGCCTTCTGTTTTGGCGCCTTCTTTGAAGGTGCCGCCGGATTCGGCACGCCGGTGGCGGTCACCGGCGCCATTCTGATCGGTCTTGGTTTTTCGCCACTGGCAGCGTCCGGTCTGGCGCTGATCGCCAACACCGCGCCGGTGGCCTTCGGCGCACTGGGCACACCGATCATTACGCTGGCCAAGGTCACCGGGCTGGATGAAATGGAGCTCTCGATGATGGTGGGACGGCAGCTGCCGTTCTTTTCGGTGCTGGTGCCGTTCTGGCTGATCTGGGCCTTCGCCGGGTGGCGAAAGATGCTGGAGGTATGGCCGGCGATTCTGGTGGCGGGCGTCAGTTTCGCCATCCCGCAGTTTCTGGTTTCGAACTACCACGGGCCGATGCTGGTGGATGTGATCGCCGCGCTGATTTCCATGGCCTGCCTGACGTTGTTCCTCAAGGTCTGGAAACCGGCAACCGTCCACACCTCGGCCGCGCTGTCGGGGCGGCATGACGACTCGAAGGTCGAAGAAGAAAAGGTCACGGCCAGCGCCGCATTCAGCGATCAGGCGCGCCCGGCAGTGATGCGCGCGTGGATGCCGTGGATCATCCTCACGGTGTTCGTGTTTGCGTGGGGCACCCAGGGTTTCAAGAACATGTTCGACACCCGTCCGGCGATTGATCCCGTCAGCCAATCGGCCAGGCTTGATCCGCAGGGCAAACCGCTGCGCGAGGCCAATCCGGTGTTCGCCCCGGCCGTGACTTTCAGCTCCCTGCATCTGCAGATCGAAAAAGTCCCTCCGGTCGTCGCCGCGCCGAAAGCTGAAGAGGCGGTGTACAAGTTCACCTGGTTCACTGCCACCGGCAGCGGCATCCTGCTCGCGGCGATTGTCGGAGGGTTGCTGATGGGCTACTCGATCCCGCAACTGATCAAACAGTACCTTCGCACACTGTGGGTGGTGCGCTTCTCGCTGATTACGATTGCCGCGATGCTGGCGCTGGGATTCCTGACCCGCTACTCGGGGCTGGACGCGACCATGGGGCTGGCATTCGCTGCCACGGGAATTTTCTATCCGATGTTCGGCACCTTGCTCGGTTGGCTTGGCGTAGCGCTGACCGGGTCGGATACCGCGTCCAACGTGCTGTTTGGCGGCTTGCAACGGGTGACGTCGGAACAGCTGGGCATCAGCCCGGTCCTGATGGCGGCGGCCAACAGCTCCGGCGGAGTGATGGGCAAAATGGTCGACGCGCAGTCGATCGTGGTCGCCTCGACCGCGACACGCTGGTACGGGCATGAAGGGGAAATCCTGCGTTACGTGTTCTTCCATTCCATCGTGCTGGCAATCCTGGTCGGCGGCCTGGTGACGTTGCAGGCATATGTGGCGCCGTTTACGTCCATGGTGGTCGGCGCGCATTGAGATCGCGGGTGCCTCGGTTGTGAGAGCGATCTGACTCACAGCCAAGGCACCCACCTTCATTCCGTCGATTCATGAAGCGTGCGCATGAGGCCATGCGCAAATCAAAGAAAACCTTTTCCTCTCCAGCGTGGTCACTCCTAGAACAGAGCGAGACTGGCAACCACGCCAGCGTACCCGTGCGGGTCTTTCACACCCTGCCGACCTGATAGAGGAAGCCAAGCCAATGAACGACCATCCGCCAATGGCGATCTCCCGACGCCGTTTCCTGATTCTCGGTGCCGTGACCGCAACCGCGTTCGCGATGCCCCCTTTCATCAGCCTCAAGGCCTACGCGGCCAGCCTGGAGCAACCGGCCATGGCCAAAGTAACCATCGAAGTCAACGGCAAGCCGCAGGCGCTGGAGGTTGATACTCGCACCACCCTGCTCGACGCCCTGCGCGAACACCTGCAGCTGACTGGCAGCAAAAAAGGCTGCGACCACGGCCAGTGCGGCGCCTGCACGGTGATCGTCGATGGCCGGCGAATCAATTCCTGCCTGACCCTGGCGGTAATGCAGGACGGCGCCAAAGTCACCACCATCGAAGGCCTCGGCATGCCGGACCACCTGCACCCGATGCAGGCGGCATTTATCAAGCATGACGGTTACCAGTGCGGCTACTGCACGCCGGGGCAGATCTGTTCGGCGGTGGCGGTGCTTCAGGAAATCCGTGACGGCATCCCCAGCCACGCCAGCGCCAGCCTCACAGAAGCACCGCAACTGATCGCCAGCGAACTGCAGGAACGCATGAGCGGCAACATCTGTCGATGCGGCGCCTACTCGAACATCATCGAAGCCATCAGCGAAGTCGCGGAGGTGCCAGCATGAGAGCGTTCAATTACAGTCGCGCCGACTCTCCCGCCGCAGCCGCCGCTCAAGCGGCACAAATCGAAGGTGCGCGTTTCATCGCCGGCGGCACCAACCTGCTGGACTTGATGAAGCTCGACATCGAAACGCCGCAGCAGCTGATTGACGTCAATCACCTGGGCCTCGACCAGATAGAAGCCACCGAAGACGGCGGCTTGCGCATCGGCGCACTGGTGCGCAACACCGATCTGGCCGCCGACAGCCGCGTCCGGAAAGACTATGCGCTGCTGTCCCGCGCCTTGCTCGCCGGTGCATCGGGCCAGTTGCGCAACATGGCGACCACCGCCGGCAATCTGCTCCAGCGCACGCGCTGCCCGTATTTCTACGACACCAATCAAGCCTGCAATAAACGCAATCCCGGCAGCGGTTGCGCGGCGATTGGCGGGGTCAGTCGACAACTCGGCATTATCGGCGTCAGCGACGCCTGCATTGCGACCCATCCGAGTGACATGGCGATTGCGATGCGGGCGCTGGATGCCCAGGTCGAAACGCTCAAGGCCGACGGCAGCACGCGGCGCATCGCCATCGCGGACTTCCACCAGCTGCCCGGCACCACACCGAATGTCGAAACCAGTCTGATGCCGGGCGAGCTGATCACCGCCGTCACCCTGCCCGCGCCAGTGGGCGGCACCCATGTCTATCACAAGGTGCGCGACCGCTCGTCGTACGCCTTCGCGCTGGTTTCCGTCGGCCTGATCCTGCAGAAGGATGGCAGCGGCCGCATCGCCGTCGGTGGCATCGCGCCGAAACCCTGGCGAGTCGAAGCGGCGGAAGCGCTGCTGCCGCAAGGCGCGAAAGCCGTCAGTGCGCGCCTGCTCGACGGCGCCACGCCTACTTCTGATAACCAGTTCAAAGTGACATTGGTCGAGCGCACGATTGCCTCGGTGCTGGCCCAAGCGAGGGACGAAGCATGAAATTCGACACGCCCGCCACGACCAACCCGATTGATCAGTTGAACGTCATCGGCAAACCCACCGACCGCATCGAAGGCCCGCTGAAAACCAGCGGCCAGGCGCCTTACGCCTACGAGCAACATGAGGCGGTCAAGAATCAGGCCTATGGCGTGATGGTCGGTTCGGCCATTGCCAAGGGTCGCATCACCCGCATCGATCTGGAGGCCGCCCGCGCCGCGCCGGGCGTGCTGACCATCGTCACCGCCGCCAATGCCGGCAAGCTCGGCAAAGGCCAATACAACGCCGCGCACCTGCTGGCCGGGCCGCAAGTGCAGCACTATCACCAGGCAGTAGCGCTGGTGGTCGCCGAAACCTTCGAACAGGCGCGGGCTGCCGCGCAGTTGGTCAACGTCGAGTACGCCGCCGACAAAGGTCAATTTGATCTGGCCAGCGTGCGCGATCAGGGCGTGGAGCCGAAAGACGATCTGCCGGACGTCAAGCACGGCGATTTCGCGACTGCCTTCGCCGCTGCACCCGTGCAGTTCGATCAGACCTACACCACGCCGGATCAGTCCCACGCGATGATGGAGCCCCACGCGACACTCGCCGCCTGGAAAGGCGATCAACTGACGCTCTGGACCTCCAACCAGATGATCGCCTGGAGCGTCAGCGACATCGCCACCACCCTCGGCCTGCCCAAGGAAAACGTGCGGCTGATCTCGCCGTACATTGGCGGCGGTTTCGGCGGCAAGCTGTTCATTCGCGCCGACGCGATCCTCGCCGCCCTCGGCGCCCGTCTGGCGAACCGGCCCGTGAAGGTCGCCCTCGCCCGCCCGCAGATCGCCAACAACACTACCCACCGTCCGGCTACCATTCAGCGGATTCGCATGGGCGCCACGGCTGACGGCAAACTCACCGCCATCGCCCATGAAGGCTGGTCGGGCAACCTCGCCGACGGCAAGGTCGAAGTCGCGGCGCAGCCGAGTCAGTTGCTCTACGCTGCAGAAAATCGCCTGGTGACCATGCGCCTGGCGCCGCTGGATCTGCCGGAAGGCAACGCCATGCGTGCACCGGGTGAAACGCCGGGGCTGATGGCGCTGGAGATCGCCATGGACGAGATGGCGGAACAGCTCAAACTCGATCCGATCCAGTTCCGCATCCTCAACGACACGCAGGTCGATCCGGTGAAAACCGAGCGGCCGTTCTCCCAGCGGCGTCTGATCGAATGCCTGCAAACCGGCGCCGAGCGTTTTGGCTGGGATAAGCGCAATGCGGCGCCCGGCACCCGTCGCGAAGGTCGCTGGCTGATCGGCATGGGCGTTGCGGCGGCGATTCGCAACAACCTGCTGGTGAAGTCCGGCGCACGGGTACGACTGGAGCGCGACGGCAAGATCACCGTTGAAACCGACATGACCGACATTGGCACCGGCAGCTATACGATCATTGGTCAGACTGCAGCGGAAATGATGGGAGTCAGCCTGGACGATGTGGTGGTGCGACTCGGCGATTCGAATTTCCCGGTGTCGGCGGGCTCCGGCGGCCAGTTCGGCGCCAATTGCTCGACCGCCGGGGTTTACGCGGCGTGCATGAAGCTGCGCGAAGCGGTCGCGACCAAACTGGGCATGAACGCGGGTGAAGCGCAGTTTGTCGACGGCCACGTGCGGCTGAGCAACCAGAACGTGCCGTTACGTGACGCCGCGCAACACGCCCCGATCGAAGTCGAGGACAGCATCGAATTCGCCGACCTCGCCAAGCAATATCAGCAATCGACCTTCGGCGCGCACTTCGTCGAAGTCGCGGTGGATGCCGCCACCGGCGAAGTGCGCGTGCGGCGCATGCTCGCGGTGTGCGCCGCCGGGCGGATTCTCAATCCGAAATCGGCCCGCAGCCAGGTAATCGGCGCCATGACCATGGGTGTTGGCGCGGCGTTAATGGAAGAACTCGCGGTGGACCAGCGCCACGGCTTTTTCGTCAACCATGACCTGGCCGGCTACGAAGTGCCGGTGCACGCCGACATCCCGCATCAGGAGGTGATTTTCCTCGATGAAACCGACCCGATTTCATCGCCGATGAAAGCCAAGGGGGTGGGTGAACTGGGGATTTGCGGCGTGAGTGCGGCGGTGGCGAATGCGATCTACAACGCCACGGGCGCACGGGTGCGGGAGTACCCGATTACCTTGGACAAGATTCTCGCGTCACTGCCGGAGATGATTTGATTTGTGGACTGGCCCCACGGTGAAGACGTTCGGTCTCACCGTGGGCGACTTGTTGATTATCGGACGTCGGGATACTCCGACTCTCCCACCTGCTCCATCCAGTCCACCACTTTGCCATCCAGCATTTCAGCAATGGCGATATGCGTCATGGCCGTGGTCGGCGCCGCACCGTGCCAATGCTTCACGTCGGGCGCGATCCACACGGTGTCGCCTGGCCGAATCACCCGCACCGGCTGCCCCCATTCCTGCACGAAGCCTGACCCAGCGGTAACAATCAGCGTTTGCCCCAACGGATGGGTGTGCCACGCCGTACGCGCTCCCGGCTCAAAGGTCACGGTGGCGCCGCTGATCCGCGCCGCATCGCTGCCCTTGAACGGCGCATCGACCCGTACCGTCCCGGTAAACCAGTCGCTCGGGCCTTTGGCCGACGGTTGTGAGCCGTTGGGGGTAACGGTCACGCGAGATGTTTCGCTGGCCTGGACTTCGCCCGCCAGCAGGGAAAGGGTCAGCGCCGAAGCGGCGATCGGATTCATGTTGAGGCTCTCCAGAAAAGGGACAGCCTCCACTTTAACCAGCCCGACTCTGCAGATAATCGACTAGAATTCAAAAAAACTTATGCAGGGTACTCATTAATGCTTCGGGAAAATGCCAGTGATCTGCTCGCTTTCCTCGCCGTGGCGCGTGAGCGCAGTTTCACCAAAGCAGCTGCCAAACTTGGCGTTTCGCAGTCGGCGCTCAGTCATACGATCCGCAGCCTTGAAACCCGGCTGGGCCTGCGCCTGCTGATCCGCACCACCCGTAGTGTCTCTCCCACCGAGGCTGGTGAGCACTTGCTGCAAACCATCGGCCCGCGCTTCGAAGAGATCGAATCGGAACTGGCCGCCCTCAGCAACCTGCGGGAAACGCCCGCCGGCAAGATCCGTCTCAGCGCCACCGATCACTCGCTGAACTGGCTGTTGCGACCGGTCCTCAAAGAATTTCTTATGCAATACCCGGACATCTCCGTCGAAGTCAGCTGCGACTACAGTTTCGTCGACATCGCAGGTCAGGGTTTCGATGCCGGCGTACGGCTGGGCGAGGATGTCGCACAAGGCATGATCGCCACTCGTATCGGCCCGGACATGCGCATGGCGGTGGTCGGCTCGCCCGCCTATTTCGCCAGACGCACCGTACCGAAAACCCCGCGTGATCTGACCGACCACGCTTGCAATAACTTGCGCCTGCCTACCAACGGCGGTCTATACGCCTGGGAGTTCGAGAAGGATGGCGAACGCCTGAAGGTGCGAGTCTGCGGACAGGTCACCCTCAACGGCGTCTATCCATTACTGGACGCCGCACTCGACGGTTTCGGCCTGAGTTACATCCCGGAGAACATCGTCGCCCCCTGTCTGGCTGAAGGTCGCCTGATACAAGTACTGGAGGATTGGTGCCCGGTGTTTTCCGGATATCACCTCTACTACCCGAGCCGGCGCCAGACAGCGCCGGCTTTTGCATTGTTGCTGGCGGCGCTGCGCTATCAAGGCTGAAACCGTCTAGTCCACCAGCGCAATCAACTGCTGACGCTGCGCATCGGTCAGCATCAGCCCGAACCCGGCGCCGGCGTTGTCGGCCATGTACAGCGGGTTGCTGGTGCCGGGAATCACGCAGGTCACCGCCGGATGCGCCAGCAGGAATTTCAGTGCCAGTTGCGGCCAGCTCTTCGCCCCCACCTGAGCTGCCCAACCCGGCAGCGGTTTACCTTTGAGCCGCGCGAGCAGGTCGCCACCGCCAAATGGCCGGTTGCAGATCACCGCCACCCCACGCTCGCGGCACAGCGGCAGGATGCGCTTCTCGACCCCGCGATCATCGAGCGCGTAGTTGATTTGCAGGAAGTCCAGCGGCTCGGCCTTGAGCACCGCTTCCACCTCCTCATACGCCGACGGCGTGTAGTGGGTGATGCCGATGTAGCGGATGCGGCCCTGCTCTTTCCAGTCGCGCAGGGTCGGCAGGTGGGTTTGCCAGTCGAGCAGGTTGTGGATCTGCATCAGGTCGATGCGCTCGGTGCGCAGCAGGCTGAACGACTGCTCCATCTGCGCAATGCCCTCCTCGCGACCACGGGTCCAGACCTTGGTCGCCAGAAATGCCGGCGAGCGCGGTTCGTGGATCGACAGTAATTCACCGGTGGTTTCCTCGGCGCGGCCATACATGGGCGAGCTGTCGATCACCGTGCCGCCCTTTTTGAACAGCTCGCCGAGCACCGCCGGCAATTGCTTGTAGACCGGATCGCCAGGGGCGACGTCGAAACCACGATAAGTGCCCAACCCCACCAGCGGCAGTGGCTCGGAGCTCGAAGGGATGGCGCGGGTCTGCATGGTCTGGGCTCCTGTGGCGTTCGGCGACGTAATGGCGGCCAGCGCCCGGTCAAAGGTGAAAACCGCTGACACCCCGGCTGCCAGCGTCAGCAACCGGCGGCGGGAATATCCCTCAGTGTGGTTCATACTGGCGCCCTTGCCCCGTGGATCTGTTGCACCTTGTGTTTTGATGCAGCCCGCAAAACCGTTGGACTACACTGCGACAGCCAACCTGCGCGCCCGGTTAACGTTAGTCGAATGTCCAGAACCCTGTTGTCACTCGTCGCATTGATCCTCGCCGTGTACCTGATCCTGTGCGCGGCGCTGTTCGTGTTTCAGCGGGCGCTGATTTATTTTCCGCAGCCCGCCAGCCTCGATTCGCCGGAGTCACGGTTGACGCTGGCCATGCACGACGCCGACGTCCGCGTGACGGTGCGCGAGCGTGCCGGCCCCAGAGCACTGATCTATTTCGGTGGCAATGCCGAGGACGTTTCGCGCAATCTGCCGGAGTTTTCCGAGGCGTTTCCTGACTATTCGTTGTATTTGCTGCATTACCGGGGATTTGGCGGCAGCGGCGGTTCGCCCTCCGAAGCGGCGATTGCCGAGGACGCGCTGGCGCTGTTTGATCAGGTGCATGCGAGTCATCCGCAGATTGCGCTGCTGGGGCGCAGCCTCGGTTCCGGCGTCGCGGTGCGGCTGGCCAGCCAGCGACCGGTGGAACGGTTGATTCTGGTCACGCCTTACAACAGCCTCGAGGAAATCGCCGCCCGTCAATACCCGTGGGTGCCGGTGCAGTGGTTGCTCAAGGATCGTTTCCGGTCGGGCCAGTACGCGGCGCACATCCGCGTGCCGACGCTGCTGCTGGCGGCGAGCGATGACGAGGTGATTCCACGGGCCAGCACCGAACGCTTGCTGCACAGTTTTCCCGACGGTGTGGCCACGCTCAAAGTGGTGGCGGACGCGGCGCACAATTCGATTTCCGAACGGCCGCAATACCTGCAATGGATCGAGGATGCGTTGAATCGCTGAGCACTTCGTCGGCAGCCGTAGAAACCCGGCGTCGCCTCGTGAACCAAGTGCAAAAAGGCCAGTCCTACCCGCGCCGCGTTCTGCGGTTCACTTTCCTTCAGCCTTGTCTTTGTTCAGAGCTTTGCGTCCCATGCGCCACGCCGTTCGTTCGTCTCGCTTCGTTTCGCTGTGCCTGTTGATCCTTTCTCCCCTGCTTTCGCCCTCTGCCCACGCCGGCGCCGAGCGGCAACTGGTGGCCGCCATCAATGACTACCGCGCCCATCCGCAACGATGTGACCGACGCCCGGCCCAACGGCTGGCGCCGCTGACGCTGAAGTCGAACCTGGCGTTGCCGGTCGGTTATGGCTATGGCGGTGGATTGCGCGAACGATTGAAGGATTCCGGTTATGCGGCCGTGGCGGTGCGCAGCATCCGGATCGTCGGCGCGCAGGACGCCGAAGAGGCGTTCGATCTGCTGCAAAGCGATTACTGCGGCGCACTACTGGACGGTCAATACGCCGACATCGGCATCAGCCGCGCCCGCAGCGAATGGCAAGTGGTGCTGGCCCGGCCGGTGCTTGACAGTCGTGTCGGCGACAACCGCAGCGTCGGCAAGGCCTTGCTGGCCGAGGTCAACGCCGCCCGCGCCCGACCGCGAATGTGTGGTCGCCAGCGCTTCGCCGCCGCCCGGCCCTTGAGCTGGAATCCGGCGCTCGGCGCCGCCGCCCAGGGGCACAGCAAGGCCATGGCCTACGGCAACTACTTCGCTCACCGCGACCCGGACGGCGACGGCCCGGCAGATCGCGCCCGTGCGGCCGGCTACCGTGGCCGGCAGATCGGCGAAAACATCGCCGCCGGACAAAGCTCACCGGGCAAGGCCATGGCCGGCTGGCTGGCCAGCCCCGGACACTGCGCCAACCTGATGAACCCGATGTTCACCCAGGTCGGCGCCGGGTTTGCCAGTGAGGCGCGCAGTGATGGAGGGGTGTATTGGACGATGCTGTTCGGGGCGCCTTGATCAGGTTCCACCCGAAAACGTCGAAAAGCGCTGTATGCCGCAACTCGACGTCGGATAGTCAGACCGGAGAAATCGTGGCAAGAACGCCAATCATGATGGTCAACACAAGAAAGCCGCCGAGGAAAATCGCCATCTTAGCCATGAAGGCCTCCTGAATACTGAATGTCCGGCGCACCGGACGCTTCGGAATGAAGCTCTTCGCGTGTGGCTGAACGGCAAGGGTATTTTGGGCCTATGGCTGAGACGGTTACAGATGCAGATTCAACAGGAAAAAGCGGATCAGATGGATTTGGCCCACTCATGTGTCGACATTCAGACCGGTACAGAAGGTTTCCATTACGCCGCTTTGATCTAGAGTCATGGGCGCCGCGCCAAGAACAACAAAAATACAGGAGTGAAACCATGTCCGAACTGAACCTGCACCCCAACGCCGCCGAATCCCTGATCCGCTGGCACGAGATGGTCCGCACCGGCAACCTCGAGGCCCTGCCAGAGCTGCTCGATCCCAAAGCGGTATTTCGCTCGCCGATGGCCCACACGCCTTACCCGGGTGCGCCGGTGGTCTCGATGATCCTCAATACCGTGTTCAATGTGTTCGAAGACTTCAAATACCACCGTGAACTGGCGACAGCCGATGGCCTTAATGTGGTGCTGGAGTTCAGCGCCAAAGTCGGCGCAAAAGAGCTCAAGGGCATCGACATGATCCGTTTCGATGAACAGGGCAAGATCGTCGAGTTCGAGGTGATGGTGCGGCCGTTGAGCGGGTTGCAGGCGTTGGGCGAAGAAATGGGCCGGCGGTTGGGGGCTTATCTGGCTGCCGCCAAGGCCTGAAATCCGGACACAAAAAAGCCCACTGACCGTCACCGGTTCAGTGGGCTTCGTGTGTCAGGCGTCTAATTAAAGAGCCATGTCACGTGCAGCGCTTTCTTTTGGCGCCGGGGCTTTTTCAGCCGAGGCGTCCGCCGCCGGGGCCGCAACCTGGCCAATCACCGGAGGGGTTGGCAGTTGCAGGATCTTGGCGGTGTAAGCCCACTCCTCAGCCACTTTGGCTGGATCGTTGTTCAGCTGGGTGCCGTAGCTTGGAACGATCTGGTGCAGCTTGGCTTGCCACTCAGGGCTGGCGACTTTGTCCTTGAAGACTTTCTGCAGCACGCTCAGCATGATCGGTGCAGCGGTCGATGCGCCCGGGGATGCGCCCAGCAGACCGGCGATGGAGCCGTCTTTGGAAGCAACGATTTCGGTGCCCAGTTTCAGCACGCCGCCAGCGGCTTCATCACGCTTGATGATTTGCACGCGCTGGCCGGCTTGCCACAGGCGCCAGTCTTCGGCTTTGGCGTTCGGGAAGTATTCCTTCAGCGCGTTCAGACGGTCTTCATCCGACAGCATCAGTTGACCGGCCAGGTACTCGACCAGCGGGTATTCCTTGATGCCGACCCGGGTCATAGGCCAGATGTTGTGGGTGGTGGTGCTGGTCAGCAGGTCCAGGTACGAACCTTCCTTCAGGAACTTGGTGCTGAAGGTCGCGAACGGGCCAAACAGGATGACGCGCTTGCCGTCCAGAACACGGGTGTCCAGGTGCGGAACGGACATCGGAGGCGCGCCAACCGAAGCTTTACCGTAGGCCTTGGCCAGGTGCTGCTCGGCGATGGCCGGGTTATCGGTCACCAGGAACGAGCCGCCTACCGGGAAGCCAGCGTATTCCTTGGCTTCTTCGATACCGGATTTCTGCAGCAGGTGCAGTGCACCGCCGCCGGCGCCGATGAACACGAACTTGGCGTCGGTTTCAGTCTTGGTGCCGTCTTTCAGATTCTTGTAGCTGACGCGCCAGGTGCCATCTGCATTCTTGGTGATGTCTTGCACTTCGCTCGACAGCTTCAAGTTGAAGTTGGGCTTGGTCTGCAGGTAACCGGCGAACTGGCGGGTGATTTCGCCGAAGTTCATGTCGGTACCCAGCGGGCTCCAGGTGGCCGCGATTTTCTGGTTCGGGTCACGCCCTTCCATCATCAGCGGAACCCACTTCTTGATCACAGCCGGGTCTTCGGAGTACTGCATGCCGGCGAACAGCGGGCTCGCTTGCAGGGCTTCATAGCGCTTTTTCAGGAACTTGATGTTGTCATCGCCCCACACGAAGCTCATGTGCGGAGTGGTGTTGATGAACGAACGAGGGTCCTTCAGGACGCCTTGACGAACCTGCCAGGCCCAGAACTGACGGGAGACCTGGAACGCTTCGTTGATCTCGACGGCTTTCGGGATGGTGACATTGCCCTTGTCGTCTTCCGGGGTGTAGTTCAGCTCGGCGAGCGCCGAGTGACCGGTACCGGCGTTGTTCCAGCCGTTGGAGCTTTCCAGGGCGACGCCATCGAGGCGCTCGACCATTTCCATCGACCAGGTCGGTTCCAGCTCATTGATCCACACACCCAGGGTGGTGCTCATGATGCCGCCGCCGATCAGCAGGACGTCGACTTTCTTTGCTTCCTCGGCATTGGCGGAAGACATCCCCATCGCCAAAGCCAGCCCCAGCAAGGCTGTGTTCACTTTTTTAAACATCCGTTGCACCTATGATAAAACGCCTTCCGCCCGCCGCTGTTGTATGTATGAGGTCCCCTCTTTCGCGACACTCAGGCCAGCGTCGCGGGTTCCGGCACACTTCAATTTTGACGGGTGGGCACACAAGGCCGACAGGCAGTGTCGACCTCAGTTATATGTCCCTTCTGAACTGACTTCTTATCATTATTGGCTTCAGCTACTTGAGCGACAGGGGTTCTGCCTGGCCCGCCGAAAAGCGCACCAGACTGAATTGGGTCAAAACAAGTGGCGCGAAGAATATCACGTCATGGCAAACCCGCGCGTCTGTTCGCGACCGGATAGTTTTCGATTGGTTCCTCAAGCGCTTTCTAACGCCGATGAATTCCTGCTAAGTTGTACGACGACTGACAAATAAACCAGTCGTTCCGAAACCTACAACAACAAGGAATCCTCATGAACAAAAGCAAAGTGCTGCTCGGTCTTTTCTGTGTTTTCAGCGGCTACGTCGCCGCCGCCCCGGCGGAACAGGATGTCGCCCAGGCCGTCGACCACCTGACCCAGGCGATGCTGCACAAGGACGTCGCCGAACTGAACGCCCTGACCGCCGACAACCTCACCTACGGCCACTCCAGCGGCAAGATCCAGGACAAGAAAGCCTTCATCGCCGATATCGAAACCGGCAAGAGCGCGTTCAAGACCCTGGAGATGCAAAACCAGACCATCACCCTGTCCGGGGACACCGCGCTGGTGCGCCATCATTTTTCAGCACAGGCCCTCAAAGGCACCGAGGTCGTGCCGACGGAAATCGAGAACTTCCAGATCTGGCAGAAGCAGGCTGGCAAGTGGTTGCTGGTGGGGCGTCAGGCGTACAAGTTCTGATACATGAGCTCTGCCGCCAATGCGGCGGCAGAGCCTGCTCTCACAACCGAAACCGATCCACCGACTGCGCCAGCCGCCCCGCCAGACTCGACAGTTCGTCCGTGGTATTGGCCGTCTGGCCGATGACCTTGCTGTTGCCCTCCGACATGCCCGCGATCATCTCCACCTGATGGGCAATTTCGTTGCTGGCCTGGCTCTGTTCGCCGATGGTGCGGGTGATGTCGTTGACCAGTTGCGTGGTGCTCAGGGTGGCGTCGAGGATTTCGCGGATGGCGCGCTCGACGTCGGCGGTGACCGCCATGCCTTTGTCGACCTGGGCGACGCCCGCCTCCATGCTGCTGACGGCCTCGCGGGTGCTGTTCTGGATGCGCGCGACCATCGCGGCGATTTCCTGAGTTGACGCACTGGTGCGCGCAGCCAGACTGCGCACCTCATCGGCCACCACCGCAAAGCCCCTGCCCTGCTCGCCCGCCCGGGCTGCCTCGATGGCTGCGTTGAGCGCCAGCAGGTTGGTCTGGTCGGCGATGCTCTTGATCACCTGGATGATGTTGAAAATGCCTTCGGACTCCTGATCCAGGGTGCGGATCACCTGCGCCGATTGCTGGGCGGAACGGGCGATGTCGTCCATGTCGCTGACCACTTGATGGATCACCTGTCCGCCGTTCTTCGCCAGTGACTCGGCCTGGCTAGCCATGTCCAGTGCACGCTCGGCGTGACGGGTGATTTCCTCGATGCTGGCGGTCATCTGGCTCGCGGCGGCAGCCATGGTCCCGGCGGCGGTGCTTTGCTGCTGACTGCTGTCGGCCACCTGATGGCAGCCGTGGCTCAGTTGCTCACTCATGCCGCTGACGCCGTGGGCGTTGCGTCGCACCACGTCGATCATGTCCCGCAGGTCGCGCTGCATCGTGGCCAGCGTGCGGATCAGCGCACTGGCTTCGTCCTTGCCGGACGGTTCGGCGATCGGCTCGCTGAGGTTGCCGTGAGCAATGCTTTCGGCGATGCGGCTGGCGGATTTCAGCGGACCCATGATGCTCAGGATCACCCACCGGCCCTGGGCCAACAGCAGCAACAGACTGGCGACCAGGACAATGCCGAGGGCGATATTGGCATTGTGGATCGCCGCTTCGGTGCCTTCGCTGGTGTGTCGGGTATTGGTTTCGATCAGCTCGCTGAGAGCGGCCATCTGTTCTTCGAGCTGGCTGAACGCGGTATTGAAGGTCCCCAGTTGCTGCTGGGCGCTGTCCGGATTTTCCAGTGCAAGACCGACGATCTGCTCGCCGGCGCTGACGTAGGTGTCGAGGCTTGGCTTGATCTGCTCGAGCGCGGACTTGATCGTCGGATTGACCGGCAGCTTGAGGTTTTCACCCAGCACTTCGCGAAAATGCGCCGCATGCTCTTCGACCGAACTGCGCACCTCGTCCGCCGAACTGGTGCTTTTGCCCAGCCCCACCAGCATCGCCGAATACACGTCCGCGCGCAGGGCGTCGTGCATCATGTCGGCTTCCATGTGGTTGCGCAGCGCGCTCATGCTGACCGCGTTGTCACTGACCGCCGAAGCCATCCGCTGGTTGCCCACATAACTGACCAGGCTCACGATCAGCGCCGTCAGCAGGCTGGTCGCAATCAGCAACACCAAACGCAGTTTGATCGACACCGTGATTTCCTCCCAGGTCGCGCCACGCGGCGCCGTTCAACGCTTCAGTTAAGCCTATTTCCATGAACCCGCTGCGTTAGAGCGTCTCAGCGTGTGTCGTTACATCCAGTAAAAATGCCGCACTGTGCGACGGTTCTCATTCCGCCCCCTACGGCCTGAGCCGACTTACGGAACTCCCGTGCCCGCCGACACCTCTCACATTATGTGGTACTTCCTTTTCGCTTTACGCTGCTGGAGGAACACCGTCATGCGTCGTTTACTACTGGTTTCGTCTCTTATGCTGTGCCTGCCTTTCGGTTCGGCTTTCGCCCGCGTGGATGCGGGGGATGTCGCCACTTCGGCCGGCGTTTCCGCCTCGCTGTATTCCACGTTCAAGGATCACAAAATGGTGATTCCGGCCCGTGACGACTTGTCGGCATTCGTCGCCAGCGGCGGAACGATCCGTGGCGTGTACCTCGAATCGGTACTGCAGCAGGTGCGTCAGGACAATCCTGGCCTGAACGCCAGCGATGAAGAGCTGGCCAACGCCATACTGGTTCAGTACGAAGGTCTGTCGCAGTAACCACGGCACGTTCGATGATGGTGGCTGACGGACTTGCCACCGTTACGCCCTGCCGATGGACGGCTGGCGAACGACCATGGGCAAAACCGTCGAACGGCCTCTATGATGGAGGCCATGACGATTTCCGCCTCACTCCGCTCCCCTTGCCCGCCGGGTCTGTGCATCTGCGGGCGTGATCCGCTGCTGGATACGCCCGGCGCGGATGTGCGCATCCTGTTGCTGACCCGCGAGGAAGAAAAGCGTCTGCTCGAGCGTCTGGAAAACCTCAAAGACCTCGCCGACCTCGAGCGGTTGCAAGGCAGGATGTTCGATCAGCTCGGGATTCGTGTGCTGATCGCGCCGAAGTTCGGTGAAGTGCGGACTGTGCGAGGCGGCATCGAAATCGAGGTCGAAGAGCTTCCGGGGCTCTGCCGCAAAACCCGAAAAACCATCCCGGCCGCCATCCGCCGTGGCCTGGAAAACAATCCGCAAGTTGCCTTCGATCTGCTCAACGCCCACGACTTGCTGCGCGGCACCTGATCATTTCTTCATGCCCACCCGCTTGCGCATCTCGGCCGTGATGCTCTGCCGGGTTTTCTTCAGATCCGCCCAAGGTTCATCGCCCACGTCCGCCAGCCGTTCGTGAACGTTGTGCACGGTCCATTGATCGGCACCTTTGATCTCGCCGACCTCCTCCCGAAACAGCGGCACCGACACCGGCAACCCTTCACGGGTACGCGCCGCGTAGGCGCAAATGGTGGTGGCGCCCAAGCCGTTGCGCAGGTAATCGATGAAGATCCGCCCTACGCGATTTTTCGGCCCGGACACCGCAGAAAAACGCTCCGGTAACAATTTCGCCATGTGCGTGACGATGGCGTGGCTGAAATCCTTGACCTCGTCCCAGCCATGCTTGCGGGTCAGCGGCACCACCAGATGAATGCCCTTGCCGCCGCTGGTCTTGAGAAACGCCTTGAGGCCCAGCTCATCCAGCACGGTCAGGGTCAGTGCTGTGGCTTCGACCATGCTTTTCCACGGCAGCGCCGGGTCCGGGTCGAGGTCGAGGACAAAGCGGTCGGGCTTGTCCAGATCGGTGGTGGTAGCGTTCCAGGTGTGCAGTTCGACCGTGCTCATCTGCACCGCGCCGATCAAGGCTTCGGCGTTGTTGATCAGCATCACCGGCTGGCCGGTCAGTTCCTTGTCCAGCGTGCGGATGCCGGGGATCGCCAGGTTTTCGGCGTTCTTCTGGAAGAACAGCTCACCGGCGATACCGTCCGGCGCGCGCACCAGCGCCACCGGGCGATCCTTGAGCTGCGGCAGAATCCATTCGGCGACGCTGGCGTAATACTCGGCCAGCTGCATTTTGGTGGTGCCACTGCTGGCGTCGATCACTCGGTCGGGATGGGTGATCCGCACCTTGCCGTCGGCCAGGCCGGATTGCGACGGCGCGGTAGATTCAGTCTTTGAAGTCTTCATGGGTTTGGCGCGCTCCTCGGTGATGTCCTTGGCCGGTTTGTCCTCGCGCAAGCCATGAAAAACGGCGTGACGCACCGAGCCGTCCTGGGTCATTTCGGCAAACGCGACTTCCGCCAGCAGACTCGGCTTGAGCCAGTGCACACCCTTGGCCTCGAACCCCGTGGGCGGGTTGGCCACTGCCGGTTTTTTCACTCGCAACGGTTTCAACTGCGCGAGGATGCTCTTGAGGGTGGTTTCATTGAATCCCGTGCCGACCTTGCCGGCGTACCGCAACTCGCCGCTGTCACGATCATGCAGACCCAGCAGCAACGCGCCGAACGAACTGCGCGCGCCTTTCGGATCGGTATAGCCGACGATCACGAATTCCTGGCGATGCTTGCACTTGAGCTTGATCCAGTCGCTACTGCGGCGCGACACGTAAGACGAGCCGAGGCGTTTACCGATCAGGCCTTCCATGCGCATCTGGCAGGCGCTGTTGAGCAAGGCCTGCGGTGTTTCGTCGAACGCTTCGGAAAAACGCAGCAGCGGGTCTCGATGCGTTTTCAGCACCGTCGCCAGCGCAGCACGCCGTTCCTCCACAGGCACCTCGCGCAGGTCGACACCGTTCAGATACGGCAGATCAAACAGGTAATAGACGATTTTTTCGCTGCGTCCCGAATCGAACGCGTTTTGCAGGGCCTGAAAGTCCGGCACGCCGTCCGCGTCGGCGACCACCATCTCACCATCCAGCCACGCCGACTCCAGGCCCAGCGCCGCCAGGGCTTGCGCCTGTTTCGGCAATTTGTGCGTCCAGTCATGGCCATTGCGGGTGAACAACTGCACCTGGTCCTGATCGATACGCGCCATGATTCGATAGCCGTCGAACTTGATTTCGTATTGCCAATCCCCTTCCGGCGCGCTCTCCACCAGAGTCGCCAGTTGAGGTTTCAACTGCGCCGGGATACTCGCCTTGTGGGCGCCAGTGAGTTTGCCGGAAGCTGGCTTGCGCGGTGCTTTCGCCGGGCCTTTCAGTGGCTTGACCTGCTTCGCACTCAGCCGGGGTTTGTCGACGATCGTGCGCTCGCTGAGCACGCTGTCGGGCTCGGCGACCAGCACGTCGTAATCGCTTTGCGGGCGTGCGGCGCTGTCCTGATGCTTGATCAGAAACCACTGCTCTTTCTTGCCCGGCATGTGGGTGCGCACCAGGTTCCATACCCCGGCGAGCTTCTCGCCGCGCAGTTCGAATTTGAGCTTGCCCTTGGCGTAGGCTTTCTCCGGGTCTTCCAGCGGAATCCACACGCCGCGATCCCAGACGATCACATCGCCGGCACCGTAATGCCCTTCGGGAATGCTGCCCTCGAACGTCGCGTAGTCCAGCGGGTGATCCTCGACATGCACCGCCAGCCGCTTGACCTTGGGATCCAGCGACGGGCCCTTGGGCACCGCCCAGCTCTTGAGCGCGCCGTCGAGTTCCAGGCGAAAGTCATAATGCAGGTGCGAGGCGTCATGCTTCTGGATGCAAAATTGCAAAGCCTGCTCACCGCCGGGCTTCTTGCCCCGACGGTGGTCGGCTGCCGGCTCGGATGTCGCCGAGAAGTCACGCATCCGGTTGTAGTCGTCGAGATTCCTGCTCATCCTGCACCTGCCTTGTTTCAACCTGTTCGAGTCACCGTCAGCGCGACCACGGCAATCCGGTCGACGCGCTGATAGCCGGGATTGAGCAACTCTTCGCCGAACACATCGGGATCGAGTTCACGGTAGGTCCAGCCGAAGCGTTTTTCATCCAGCCGTGGCAATACCGTGTCGAGGAAAGGATCGCGGCCGTCGACCATCGCAACGCCGGTGTACAGCAGCAGCGAACCGCCGGGGGTCAGGTGATTGAGCGCCTGTTCGACGATGCGCAACGACAGCCCCGCCCCCAGCGTCCCACCGCCATGGCGGTAAGCTCGTCCGGCCGGATCGGCCATGTACGGCGGGTTGGCGACGATCAGGTCGAATTCACCGTCCACGCCTTGCAATACATCACTGGCGCGCACCTCGACGTTGGCCACTTCGGCCAGCGCCGCGTTGATCGTGGTCAGGCGCAGCGCAGCGGGGTTGATATCCACCGCCAGCACTTGCGCTTCGCGCCGGGCACGGCCAATCAGGATCGCGCCGACTCCGGCGCCACAACCGATGTCCACCGCCCGGTGAATAGGCGCAAAGTTCTGCTGCAAATGGCTGTGGATCAGTTGGGCAAAGCGATAGGTATCCGGGCCGAAAAACACCGAATCGGCGGCATCCGTGGGAAACCCCGAATGCACGAACAGCAAGTCATCCAGGCTCGACCAGCGCACCCGGCTCTTCAAGCGCCCGTCGAACGCATCAATCACCTGGGCGTCCTGCAATTGCCGCTGTTCATCGGCAGACAGCAGGCCCGGTTCGAACGGGCGCGACCATCCGAACACATCCCGCAGGCAATCGGCGGCCTGCCCTTCGTCGCGCTGGTTGACCCGTTGATGGGTCAGCGGCGTCGGGGTGATGAAACGATAGCCGTCGGCCTGCAGGCGCCGCCCCAGTTGCAGTAGCACCAGATCGTTGGCAGACAGTCGTTCTTCCTGATTCATTGATGATTTCCTTAACGCAGGCCGGATTTGAGTTGGATGAATTGGCGAGTGGCAAGCAGCCCGGCCGGATGCGCGTGCCGGGCCGGCGCGAGCCAGGGGATCAACGTTGCGAACCTAGTGTGTGCATCCTGCCCTTGCAGTGCCGCATTCAGGCGCTGCACATCGGGGTCCTGTTCGGGCACCTCGATCGGCGCAGGGACTGAGGGGCGGCGGCGGAATGCGACGGCTTTGTCCGCAGAAATCCAGTCACCGGCTATCCAGTCGTGCACCAGTTGTTTTTCATAGGCGCTGAACACGCCGAACATCGCCGCGCCATCGCCATCGATCAATTGCCAGAAGCGGCTGTTCTGTGGATCTTCGTGGCGCTTGATCCAGCCCTTGTCCTGCATGGCCTGCAGGAACCCGGACAGCTGCTGCGGATCGGCCAGCCACTGATTGACGGTCTTGCCTTCGAAGCGGCAATAGTCGGAGTGCATGTGTTGAGCGAACGGACACTTGCGTTCAAGCATCGCCAACAGTTCGCGCTCCAGCTCGAACCCCTCGATGATTGCGCGGCTGCCCTGTCCCAGGTCATTGAGCCGATAGCCCAGCGATACCCGGCGCAGGAAATCGCGGCGATCAGCCTCCAGAGGCAGCAGATCCAGAACGGCCTGCACGGCTTTTTGCGCATGGCCGGTGCTGGCGTTGTCGATGGTTACGTGCAGGGTGAAATAGTACGGATCGATCCCCAGTTCACTGAGCTCGTAACTGCTGATCAACAGGTGCAGGGGCAGTTGCTCGTAGCCAAGGTTGTAACCGATCACCTCCGGCAAAAAATCCATGCCGCCGGCACCCAGGGCCAATTGCAGCGCGCCTTGCAGATAGCGTTCGTCGGGCAGTGGACTGCTCGGCTCGAGGCCCTGTTCGGCGAGCAGCTGGCGGTAGATCACGACGTGGTTCTGCGCCGGATTGCCCTCGCCCAGTTCTTCCAGATAAGTGCTGATCAGGCTGCTGAAACGCGGATCGCGCCACTGTCCGAGCAAGCCGTAGAGCCAGGCGCCATCGACCAGTTTGGTCGGCGCCACCGCTTGCAGGAAATACAGCGCATGAGCCTTGCAACTGAAGAACTGCCGCGCGCCTCCAGCCTTGCGTTGTTGCAGGTAGTCGGCGTATTGCCGGGCGACATCGGCACAGTGCTCGGCCACCCAGGCATGCCACTGCGCGGGGTCCGATGGCAGCTCATCCTCCAACTGCGCGGCTTGCAGCAGGTGATCTTCCAGAAAGGCGCGCGCCAGCGGCTGAGGATGTTCATCGGATAAAAGTGCTTCATGGATACGCCGCAACTCAGTCAGAGAGTCGAGCGGACGCGATGGGGCGGGGCCAGCTTGCAGGTGAGTCAGGACAGTCATGGCAATATTCTCGATCGATTGGCAGGACGCTCAGTCACTCGCCTCTAATGAAGCAGAGAGGCTTGGCGCGTCAAAAATTCAATCGGCTTGAAAATTGCCCTGACGGACGGAGCCTTCGGCTCGCTCCTTGCTTGAACGGCACGGTCGAAGGCTTTGAGAGGAGAGGGTCAGGCCGTGCCCTTGGCCTGCTGTTCGAGGTGAACCTGCAACTCGGGGTCGATCTGCAACGCCGCTGCCAGTTCATCCAGATAATTGCGCTCGGCGTCCTGCTGATCGTCCACCAGCATCACGCTGGCCAGGTACATCTCGGCGGCCATGGCCGGATCGTTCTGTGCCGCCTGCGCCACTTCGGTGGGATCCAGCGGTTTGGCGACCTCGTCGTCGAGCCATTGCTGCAGGTTCAGGTCATCGGTGTGCTTGCCGATTTCGCTGCTGATCAGGTGTTTTTCCGATTCGTCGATCCGCCCGTCAGCCTTGGCCGCCGCGATCAACGCCCGCAGGACGGCGTGGCTGTGCTCTTCGACTTGCGGGCCGGACAGCAGGTCTGCGGTTTGCGGCGTTTGCTGCGGCGCGGCGGACGCCTGGCTGCGTTGCCAGGCTTGATACGCCTGGAAAGCCATCATGCCCAGCGAAGCCAGCGCCGCGTAATTGGTGCCGCCGGACCGACGCTGCGTGCCGCCACCCAGCGCCCCGCCACCGCCAAGCAACCCGCCCAGGCCACCCAGCCCTCCGGCAGCAGAACCGCCGCCACTGCCGCCGCCCAGCAGACCGCCGAGCAACCCGCCCAGCCCACCCGCTCCCACGCCGGCCGACGCGCCACCTTGTTGTCCCGCCGAGGCCTGGCCTCGCAGCAGTTGTTCGAGCAGATCGCTGGTGTTCATGACGTCGTCCTCAGGTAAAGGGGTATGACTGCGTCAGGCAACGATAGTCCTCCTGATGCGATGTGCCAGCACCGTTGGGCTGACGCCGGGCATCAACCCGGACTCTTTTCCCGGCGCATCTGTGTCACCAGCGTGAAGCGGTCTTCGGGGTGCGTGGTTTCCGATACCACCATCAGGGCGCCGTCCTCGTCACGGTACTGGCGAATGATGTTCAGCCCCGGCGACCCGGCTTCGGCGTTGAGGCTTTTGGCGATCTCCGGACTCAGCAACACCGCGCGCACCTGCTGGTCGACTACGTCGATGTGCCGGCCGAAATGGCGCTCGATCAGGGCGGCGATCAGTTCGTCCGGATGCTGTTCAGCCAGCTCGATGACTTCGGCATAGGTTTCCTGCGCGTAGACGTCGGTCCAGCACAGCGGCGCCCGCCGGTTCTCCTCGTCGACGCGAATGCTCGACACGCAAAAATAATGCTCCCCCGGCTCCATGCCCAGGCGTCGGGCCTGGGCAATGTCGGCGACAAAACGGGAGACGTTCTGAATGCTGCGCATCTGGGTTTCCGCCAGGTGCACCAGGTCGGACACCGAAGCCAGCGACTGCGAGTACCCGCCCTTGGGCGAGATCGACTCGACGCGGGTGCCGACCCGCTTGCGCCGCGAGACCAGCCCCTGATTCTGCAACTGCGTAATGGCCGCCCGCACAGTGTGCCGGCTCACGTCGTACAGCTCGCACAGTTCGAACTCGGTCGGCAGCAACGATCCGAGCGGATAGCGACCGCTGGAGATGCCCTCCATCAAATCTTTTGCAACGACCGCATAGCGCGTGTTCATACCTTTCATCAGTCCCGATGGTTAAGCGAGTTGACAGTGTATCAGCGAGGGCGCAAGAATTATGTACGGACATAATATATATGTCCGATCAATAACAAACATATTCAGGATTCCCTCATGTCCAGCACTGTCTTCGACTCCGCCCTGTTCCGCGACATGTTCGGCACCGCCGAGATGCGCAGCGTGTTTTCCGACCAAGCCCTGATCGAACGCTACATTGAAGTGGAAGTCGCCCTGGCCCGGGCCGAAGCGCGCTGCGGCGTGATCCCGGCGGCTGCCGCCGAGCAGATTGCCGAGCTGGCAACCTATGCCTCGCTCGATCTGGCACTGATGCAGCACGAGACCGAAATCGTCGGCTACCCGATCCTGCCGCTGGTGGAGCAGCTGTCGAAAACCTGCGGTGAAGCCGGCCGTTACGTGCACTGGGGCGCGACCACCCAGGACATCATGGACACTGCGGTCGTCCTGCAAGTCCGCGCTGCGCTGGCCATCGTCGAGCGCGACATTCAAGCGGTGCGCGGCTTGCTCGCCGACCTTGCCAAGCGCTATCGCGACACGCCGATGGCCGGCCGCACGCATTTGCAACACGCGCTGCCGATCACCTTCGGCTACAAGTGCGCGGTGTGGCTGAGCATGTTCGACCGCCACGCCGAACGTCTGGTGGAGCTGCGTCCACGGGTGGAAATCGGCCAGTTCGCCGGTGCGGCGGGCACCCTCGCCTCCCTTGGCGACAAAGGCCTGGAAGTGCAGGAAGCGCTGATGGCCGAACTGGGTCTGGGCGTGCCGCAAGCCACCTGGCACGTCGCCCGCGATGGTCTGGCGGAGACCCTGAACTTCCTCGGTCTGGTCACCGGCTCGCTGGGCAAGATTGCCCTCGACGTCATGATGATGATGACCAGCGAACTGGGCGAAGTGTACGAACCCTTCGTCAAGGGCCGTGGCGCCAGCAGCACCATGCCGCAAAAGCGCAATCCGATTTCCTGCGAGCTAATGTATGCCGCTGCCAAAGGCGTACGCCAGCAGGCGGGTCTGATGCTCGACGCGATGATTCAGGACTTCGAGCGCTCCACCGGCCCATGGCAAGCCGAATGGATCGCCATCCCGGAAGCCTTCGCGCTCAGCGCTGCCTCGCTGGGTCAGGCGAAATTCATGCTCGCTGGCCTCGAAGTGCGCACCGAGCGCATGCGTAAAAACCTCGACATGACCCAGGGCCTGATCGTCGCCGAAGCCGTAATGATGGGGCTGGCGCCGGCACTCGGTCGTCAGGTTGCGCATGACGTGGTCTACGCCGCCTGCCGCATGGCCAACGATCAGGGCACCAGCCTGCTCGACGCGCTGCTGGCCCAGGGTGAGGCCACCGCGCAACTGGATGTCGAGGAACTCAAGCGCCTGACCGATCCGGCCAACTACATCGGCCTTGCGCCGCAGATGGTCGACATCGCCCTGGCGCGTGAGGGTTCGGTCAAACGCTGATCCTCACCGGGCTCGCCGCGCGCGAGCCCTCTGCCCATCGCTCGCCAATAACAACAACGAGACCGCAGACATGACCACCCCCGACAAGAAACCGCTGTACAAAGACCTGACCTTTCAGGTGATCGCCGCCATGCTGCTGGGGATTGCCTTCGGCTTCCTCGCACCGGAACTGGCGGCCAGCTTCAAGATTCTCGGCGACATCTTCCTCAAGCTGATCAAGACCGCCGTCGCCCCGCTGGTGTTTTTCACCGTGGTCCACGGCATCGCCTCGGCCGGCGACATCAAACGCGTGGGCAAAGTCGGCTTGCGTGCGTTGATCTACTTTGAAGTGGTATCGACCATCGCTCTGGCCATCGGCCTGCTCTGGGGCAACCTGCTGAATATCGGCTCCGGCATGCACGACGCTCACCCGAGCAGCGCCACTGCCGCAGCCGCCAGTGCCGCCGTCGCCAAGGGCCATGCCCCGGCGTCGACCATGGACTTCATCTACGGGATTTTCCCGGACAACTTCGTCGGCGCCTTTGCCGGCGGCCAATTGCTGCAAGTGCTGGTGATTTCGGTGCTGTTCGGCTTCGCCCTGTTGGCGCTGAAACCGGAACGCCGCAGCGTGATCGAGGATGGCCTGAGCCGGGTCTCGGAGTGCTTCTTCGAGTTCATCAACCTGATCATGAAGTTCGCCCCGCTCGGTGCGTTCGGTTCGGTGGCGTACGCGGTTGGCAGCAACGGCTCGGCGGTGCTGATGTCACTGGCCAATCTGGTGCTGATGTTTTACGTCGGCGTGGCGTTTTTCATCTTTGTCGTACTGGGTGCGGTCTGCCGTATTTCCGGGTTCAGCCTGTGGCGGTTCCTCAAGTACATCAAGGATGAGATTTTCATCGTACTCGGCACCGCTTCATCGGAAAGCGCCCTGCCGCGTCTGCTGCAAAAACTCGAGAAGTTCGGCTGCTCGAAACAGAGCGTCGGCCTGGTACTGCCCACCGGTTATGCCTTCAACCTCGACGGCACGTCCATTTACATGTCGTTGTGCGTGCTGTTCATCGCCAATGCCTACGGTGTGCCGATGAGCTGGGAGCAACAACTGGGAACCATCGCGATCATGCTGGTGACCTCCAAAGGCGCGGCGGCGGTATCCGGTGGCAGCTTCGTGGTGTTTGCCGCGACCGTCACAGCGATTGGCGTCCTGCCGGTGGAAGGTCTGGCGCTGTTGTTCGGCGTCTACCGCTTCATGTCGATGGCCATCGCCACCTGCAACACCATCGGCAACAGCGTGGCCACAGTGGTGATGTCGAAGTGGTCAGGCGAGTTCACCGAGCAGACCGCCAAGGCTGAATACAACCGGGTGTTCGGCCGCAACCCGGAAGCCGCGCTCTGACGGTTACCGATGTCACATAAAAATGCCCCGGCCCTGTCGGGGTATTTTTTTCAGGGCCAGCTAATCTTCAAGAATGGGTGAACCTTGACCCGGCCCGACCGGTCGATAGCTGCAACCCCGACCCGGTTGGTCGCCACCCTTGCTGCCCAAGGGTTTACGCGGCTTGCTGCACTTTCTGGAGAACGCCTTCGTGATATCGACCGTCCACATCGCCAGGCTCAAGGCCTGGGGCGCCCATGGTTTCACCGCGACCGGCGTGGTCACCGCCTTCCTGGCCACCCTTGCCCTGTTAGAAAACCAGCCGATCCACTGCCTGATGTGGCTGGGCGTGGCGCTGATCGTCGACGGCCTCGACGGAGCGCTGGCGCGCAAGGTCAACGTGCAGTCGGTGCTGCCGAGTTTCGACGGATCGATCCTCGATCTGGTGATCGACTACCTGACCTACGTGTTCATCCCGGCGCTGTTCATCTATCGCTACATTCCCCTGCCCGACTACACCCTGCTGCTGACCGTGTCGCTGATTCTGGTGTCGTCGCTGTTCTGCTTCTGCAACGTCAACATGAAGAGCAAGGACAACTATTTCGTCGGTTTCCCCGCCGCCTGGAACGTGGTTGCGTTGTGTCTGTACATCATCGATCCGGGGCCGTGGCTCACCTTCCTGACGGTGATTGGCCTGGCGCTGCTGACCGTGACCCGCATGAAGTTCCTGCACCCGTTCCGGGTACGCCGGTTCATGCCGATCAACATTGCGGTGACGGCGATCTGGTTGCTGTGCAGCCTGTCGCTGGTGCTGAACCACCCGGTGATCAACCCGCTGGTGATGGGCCTGTGGCTGCTGGCGTCGGCGTACTTTCTCGGCATCTGCATCTGGCGCACCGCGCTGGAGTGGTTTGACAGCGCGCATCTGAAATAGAAGCCCTGTCGGGATCCCTGTGGGAGCGAACCTGCTCGCTCCCACAGTTGTTTTGCATGACGCTCAGCGTTTAGTGATGACCACCTCCAGATACTCACTCGGCACCACCATCGATTCCGACCCCGCCCGATTCAGCCCATCGATCAGTAGCGTCAGATCCGTCTCCAGCGCCTGACCGCTCTCCGGCGGCAACGCCGCGAACGCCTTGTGTACCGGGCCGTACCAGTGGCGAAACACATCAATGAAATGCGCCGCCGAGCGATAGCGGAAGTTGAAGTGGCGCCGAGTCACCTGCAACTGAAACTGGCGATCGTCGAAATGCGAATGCAGCCAGGCTTCCGCGCCCCAGTTCGAGGGCGGTTGCGCAACGGGTGGCGGTGGTAGGTAGCGGCCGAGGGTCTTGAACATCTGGCCGACGAAGCCTTCCGGCGTCCAGTTGGCCAGGCCGATCCGTCCGCCCCGGCGACAGACCCGCGCCAGCTCCTTGGCCGCTTTCGCCTGATCCGGGGCGAACATCACGCCGAAGGTCGACAGCACCACATCGAAACTGGAATCGGCAAACGGCAGCGCTTCGGCATCGGCGACCTGAAAGGTCACCTCCAGATGCTCGGCGCGCGCCCGGTCCTGGCCGCGTTCCAGCAACGCCGCGACATAGTCGGTGGACGTCACCAGACAACCACGGCGTGCCGCCGCGAGCGTGGCATTGCCGTTGCCGGCGGCGACATCCAGCACTTCTTCATCGCAGCGCAGGTCGCAGGCTTCGGCGAGGGTTTCGCCGACGATTTGCAGCGTGGTGCCGATCACGGCGTAGTCGCCACTGGCCCAGGCGACTTTCTGGCGTTCCTTCAGGGCAGTGAGATCAATGGGGGTACTCATGAATGGGTGCTCCACGGCAGAAGGGTCAAGCGTCACTCGGCGGTCGTCGGGTCGATGATGCTCGTCACCCGGGACACGCTGTTGGCCGGAAATCCCCCTTGCCTTGCGTGTTCGCGCACCAGTTCCTCGTTGGGTGCGATGTACACGCAATAGATCTTGTCGGCAGTCACATAACTCTGCAGCCACTGCACCTCTGGCCCGAGTTCACGCAGCACGTTGCAGGACGTTTGCGATACGGCCTTGAGTTCTTGCTCCGATAGCTTTCCGGCTCCTGGAATCTCGCGTTCAATCACGAACTTCGGCATGGCAACCTCGCATTCTTTTTATGGATGGCAGAGCCGTTGGCGGCCCTGCTCGCCCACTATCGCGCGGGCGCTGTCCGGCGTCCCTGCCAATCGTCCGGAGAGCCCGTAAAACCGGGCATTGGCCGATGAATGGCGGGATTTTGTAAAGGCCCCGAAACACTGTCGGGGGGTTGCCAGCGCACCGGCTGATCGGCTCTCATGCAGGCCATCTCCCGGAACGGAATTCGATCATGTCCTTGCGCTTCGAATGGCTCGCCGATCACCTGCAGCACAGCGACACTTACGCGGCGTGGATCCACCGCCAGTTTCACTACGAATATGCCGAGCAACCTCTGGCCGATTGGCAGCGCGAATTTGCCGAGGGCCAGACCAATGGCGACTGGCGTTGCCTGATTGCGCTGGACGGGGATCGACTGCTGGGCGGTGCGGCACTGGCCCGGGCGGATCTGGCCCTTCGACCGGATCTGGGGCCGTGGCTGGCCTGTGTGCTGGTCAGCCCCGAATCACGCGGTCAGGGTCTGGCAGAAAGGCTGATCGAGGGAATTGCTGAGGAGGCGAAAAAACGGGGCCTGCCGCGTTTCTATCTGCACACCCAGAGCAAACAGGACTATTACGCCAAACGCGGCTGGACGGTGCTGGAGCGTTTTCACGCCTGGGGTAACGAACAATGGCTCATGGTGCGCGACCTGTGAGCCATTGAGTTTCGCGGTTTACGCAGCAGGCGCCTTGGCCTCTTTGAGCAGCTGCTGAATCATCTGCTCCTGCGCCTGGTAACTGCCTTCGCCAAAGTGGGTGTAACGCACCTGCCCCTTGGCGTCGACCAGATAATGCGCCGGCCAGTACTGGTTATCGAAGTTGCGCCAGATCGCGTAGTTGTTGTCGATGGCTACCGGGTAGGTGATGCCGAGCTTCTTCACCTGATCCTTGACGTTGTCGATGATCCGCTCATAGCCGTATTCCGGGGTGTGCACACCGATCACCACCAGGCCGTCCTTGCCGTACTTCTTCTCCCACTCTTTGACGTACGGCAGGGTGTGCTGGCAGTTGATGCAGTCATACGTCCAGAAGTCCACCAGCACCACTTTGCCGCGCAGGGACTCGGCTGTCAGTTCCGGCGAGTTCAGCCATTGCACCGCACCGGACAGCGACGGCATCGCGCCTTTGCTCGCCTCGTCTTCAGTCGAGTCTGCACGGACTTTGCTGACGAAGTAGTCCACCACTTTCGGCACGTTCTCCAGCACGCTTTTCTCGACCGATGCCACGCCTTGTGACGAGGTGTTGGCCAGCAGCACGTTGTCAGCACCGGTGGCGATCACCGCCGCCGTCGCCAGCACCGCAACACCCGCGCCGCGGCGGAACCAGCCAGTGAAAGGAATCGACGGTTTCAGTCGGTTGACCAGACCGCGACCGGCGAAGATCAGCGTTCCCAGCGACAGCGCGCTGCCCGCGCCGTAGGCCAGCAGCAACAGGCTGGTTTGGGCGTTGGCGCCTTGCAGCATGGCACCGGTGAGGATCACGCCGAGGATCGGACCGGCGCACGGCGCCCAAAGCAGACCGGTGGCGACACCGATCATGATCGACGCCATGGGCCCGGTCTTTTTCCGGGCGTCGGGGTCGAGGCGATTGCCCAGCAGCACAAAGGGCCGCGCCAGCCAGTCACCGATGCGCGCGGAAATCAACGACAGCGCAAACAGCACCATTACCGCCAGCGCAATGTGGCGACCGGTGTTGCTGGCCTCGATCACCCACTCGCTGCTGACCACCGCCAGGCTGGAGATCAGGGCAAAGGTCAGGGCCATGCCGCCGAGAGTCAGCAGGATCGAAGAACGGGTGCGGTCGGCTCCGGCGAACAGAAACGGCACCACCGGCAGAATGCACGGACTGAGGACAGTCAACAGACCGCCCAGGAAAGCGATGAGAAACATGAGGTTCACCTTTTGAATGAGGGGTGGTCTGTCGACTGGATCGGGGGCTGACCGTTACGGGCAGCCCCCCTTCAATCCTCAAGCCGTCTGGTTATCCAGCCATTGGCTTTGCGGCGTACGGCTGGCACCGTTCTCGGCCAGCGTCTGGCCTTGCGGCGTACGGCTGGAGCCGTCGGCGGCCAGTGTCTGGCCCTGTGGCGTGCGGCTGGCGCCGTCGGCGGCGATCAAACCTTCGCTGCCCGGCTTGTCCACCGGAGCCAGTTGGAAGCAGGTGCTGCTGCCACAGCTGTTCTGTTCGACGGCAGCGTTGGCGTGGGCCGCGACACCGGCGAGGGAGAAGGCAACAGCGGTCAGATAGCGCGATACGTTGTTCATGGCGATGTTCCTTTTATAGAGGTGGGTAATCAGTTGTCTTCGTTGCAGCCGTCGGCGAATTTGCGGTAGTCGAGTACCTGGGTCTTGCCGGCCGAGTCGAGGTAGGTCAGGCGGGCGTCGACGATGCCGCAGGTCATCGAGTTGTCCTGTTTCAGCGACACCACTTTCTGGATGTCCAGGTGGCTGCCGTAGGAGTAGGTTTGCGGAGTGACATCGGCTTCGGCGCGGGCCGACAGGGTGCAGATGTTCAGAGCGGCAAACAGGCAAGCGGCAGCAATCGATTTGGTCTTGGTGTTCATGGCGTTTTCCTCGGGGCTTCAATGGTTGAATCGTTGATTGGGCCGAGGCGTTCTGTGTGTGCCTCGATGGAGCTCATTTAAAGCTCGCGAGGTATCGCGCATGTGTCGGCAAATGCCGTGTATAAATCGCTACGTATCCGCGCGCGCCCGAGATACACAGCGATACAAAACCCTGTAAAAATCCGCTTTTTGCGTCGGCGTGTATCCGTCACAGCGCTGGATACACTGCAATACAAAGGCAGGCAGGCGGCCTCGCGCAGGCTCGATAGACTGCCCGGCAATCCCCTTTGATTGAGGTTTGGCCCCATGGAACATGTCGATCACATCCTGATCGTCGACGACGACCGCGAGATTCGCGAACTGGTCGGCAATTACCTGAAGAAAAACGGCCTGCGCACTACGGTGGTTGCCGATGGCCGGCAGATGCGCAGTTTTCTGGAAGCCAACACCGTCGACCTGATCGTGCTCGACATCATGATGCCCGGCGACGACGGCCTGCTGCTGTGCCGCGAATTGCGCTCGGGCAAACACAAGGCCACGCCGATCCTGATGCTCACCGCGCGCAATGATGAAACCGACCGCATCCTCGGCCTGGAAATGGGCGCCGACGACTACCTGACCAAACCATTCGCCGCCCGCGAGCTGCTGGCGCGGATCAACGCCGTGCTGCGCCGCACCCGGATGCTGCCGCCGAACCTGGTGGTGACCGAAAGCGGCCGGCTGCTGGCGTTCGGTCGCTGGCAGCTCGACACCTCCGCCCGGCATCTGCTGGACAAGGACGGCACTATGGTCGCGCTCAGTGGCGCGGAGTACCGTTTGTTGCGGGTTTTCCTCGACCATCCGCAACGGGTGCTGAGCCGTGACCAATTGCTCAACCTGACCCAGGGTCGCGACGCCGATCTGTTCGACCGATCCATCGATCTGCTGGTCAGCCGTCTGCGCCAGCGCCTGCTGGATGACGCCCGTGAACCGGCCTACATCAAGACCGTGCGCAGCGAAGGCTATGTGTTCTCGCTGCCGGTCGAAGTCCTCGGAGCCCCCGCATGAATGTCGCCCTGCGCTGGCCGCGCACCCTCGCCTCCCGTTTGTCGCTGATTTTCCTGATCGGGTTGATCCTCGCTCAGGCGCTGTCGTTCGGCGCGCAGTATTACGAGCGCTACGAAAGCGCGAAAAACACCATGCTCGGCAACCTCGAAACCGACGTTTCGACCTCGATTGCCATCCTCGACCGACTGCCCGCCGAAGAACGCCCGATGTGGCTCAAACGCCTGGCTCGCAAGAATTACGGCTATCTGCTGAGCGAAGGCGAACCGGGCACACCGCTGGATCCGCAGGACGTGCCGATTGCCGTCACCTCGATTACCGATGCAATTGGCGAGGCCTATCCGCTGACGTTCACCGATATTCCCGGCCCGAAAAAACACTTTCAGGGCCACCTGCGCCTGAGCGACGGCAGCCCGGTGACCATCGATGTGCGCCCGTCGATGGTGCCGCTGTCGCCATGGCTGCCGGTGGTATTGCTCGGGCAACTGGCGCTGATGCTTGCCTGCACCTGGCTGGCGGTACGCATCGCCATCCGCCCCCTCACCCGCCTCGCCAACGCCGTGGAAACCCTCGACCCCAACGCCCACCCGATCAACCTCGACGAAAAAGGCCCGAACGAAGTGGCCTACGCCGCCCGCGCCTTCAACTCGATGCAGGCGCGCATCGCCGCGTACCTGAAAGAGCGCATGCAACTGCTCGCGGCAATCTCCCACGACCTGCAAACCCCGATCACCCGCATGAAGCTGCGGGCGGAGTTCATGGACGATTCGGCCGAGAAAGACAAACTGTGGAACGACCTCGGCGAGATGGAACATCTGGTGCGCGAAGGCGTGGCCTATGCCCGCAGCATCCACGGCTCGACCGAGGAAAGCCGACGCACCAATCTGGATTCGTTCCTCGACAGCCTGGTGTTCGACTATCAGGACATGGGCAAGGAAGTGCAATTGAGCGGCAAGAGTGAGGCGGTCATCGACACCCGCCCCCACGCCTTGCGCCGGGTGCTGGTCAACCTGACCGACAACGCGCTGAAGTTCGCCGGCGCTGCCGAGCTGCTGATTCAACGCGACAAGAGCAGCCTCTCGATCAAGGTCATGGATCGCGGCCCGGGCATCGCTGAAGAAGAACTGGCCCAGGTGATGGAGCCCTTCTACCGCGTGGAAAACTCACGCAACCGCAGCACCGGCGGCACCGGGCTGGGGCTGGCGATCGCCCAGCAACTGGCGCTGGCGCTGGGCGGTTCGCTGACGCTGAGCAATCGTGACGGTGGCGGGTTGTGTGCGGAGCTGAAATTGCCGCTACACACCTAAAGCAAACATAAATTCCTGTGGGAGCGAGCCTGCTCGCGATGGCGTCAGTCCAGACAACTTCTTCATTGGCTGGCAGACCGTCATCGCGAGCAGGCTCGCTCCCACATGTGATTTGTCGTGTTTGTGAGATCAGTTGATGCCGATTACCCCGTCCTCATACAGTTGCTGCAACAACGCCAAACCACTGTCCATGAACGATGCCGTTACCGGCAAACCCGCCTCCATCGCCAGCCCTTCCAGTTGTTCACGACCGTTCAGCGCAGGGAACTCGCCAATGCGCTGCAACAACCGCCAGGCCAATGGGCTCAGCTCGGAAAACTTCACACTGAAATCTACCGCACGCCTTACCAGCAACAACGTTGGCTGGGCCGGTGGTGTAGACGGTTGATGGTCAGGGCTGAGGATTTGCACCGGCCAGGTGTACGCCACCGGCCAGGCCAACGCCGAAACCTGCAGTGGCCGCTCCAGCAATTGCGCCGGATCACTCGCCGGCAAGGGTTCGGCATCGGACTGCTGCAACACCATTTCCACCCATTCGTAATGCGCCAGCTCCACCAGGAACGCCGGCCAGTCACCCTCGCTCAACACGGCCGGATCCGAGGCGAGGTAACCGACAAACTCCTCGGCGATCTCGCCGAATTTTGGCGTCTGCGCGCGGTAGTCCCGCAGGAAGCCACGAATCAATGTGCGCCAGCGTTCCTGGCCGATGATCCGGATCAGTACCGGAAACGTGCTGCCCAGCAGTTGCGAGACGTTGTTGAACACCAGATCGCGATAGACATTGACCCGCGCCGCGTTCATGTCGGCCGGCGGCGCTTCATGCTCTGGATCGCGCAGGTAGCGGGTCAACGCCTGTTGTTGCCGCAAAAGATTATCCACGCGGGCCTCCTTCGATTTGCAGACGGCGAATGGTTTGCAGTTCGGCCACCAATTCAGAAAACGCCGGGAAATTGAAATCCCGCTCCAGCAACGTCGGCTGCGCGCCGAATCGGGCATAAGCGTCGGCCAGCAACGACCAGACCACCGGTTTGACCGAGGCGCCATGGGTGTCGATCTTCAGCGTGTCGGACTCGTCAAAGTGCCCAGCCACGTGCATCCCGACTACCCGGCCCGGCTCGATGGCGGCCAGGAAAGTCTGCGGGTCGAAACCGTGGTTGATCGAGTTGACGTAGACGTTGTTGACGTCCAGCAACAGGTCGCAATCGGCCTCGCGCAGCACGGCGTTGGTGAAGGTCACTTCGTCCATGTCCTGCCGGGGCGCGGCGTAGTAGGAAACGTTTTCCACCGCCAGGCGCCGGCCGAGAATGTCCTGGGCCTGACGGATCCGTGCGGCGACGTGGTGCACCGCCTCTTCGGTGAACGGCAACGGCAGCAGGTCATAGAGATGACCGTCGTCGCTGCAATAGCTCAGGTGTTCGCTATACAGCGGCACTTTGTGATGATCGAGAAAGGTCCGCACTTCCCGGAGAAAATCGACGTCCAGCGGCGCCGAACCACCGAGCGACAACGATAACCCGTGACAGGACAACGGATAGCGCTCGGCCAGCTCGCGCAACGCGGCGCCATGGGCACCGCCGACGCCGATCCAGTTTTCCGGCGCCACTTCGAGAAAGTCGAAATCGCCGGTGCGCGCGGCTTGCAGGTCTTTCATCAAGCCGCGACGCAGGCCAAGCCCGACGCTGGCCTGCAAGGTGGGGTGGGGAATCTGCATGGGCAAGATCTCTGCTGAGGAGTCGCCGGGCGTGGCGACTGACAGGCTCAGTTAAACCGCAGGGTGTATCGCGGCTGTGTGGGCAATGCGCGGGAAGTGGCGGGTTTTGTATCGGCGGCGGGTCTGTACACAGTGGGATACAGACCCGCTGCCGTCTTGGTGAGCGGCGAGTTACGCGAGGTCGTACTTCTCGCGGACCAGGTCGCCAATGCCGAGGCGATCGAGCACGTCCATCGGGCACAGGAACGTTACCCGCACCGTGCCAGGCAAACGGCTGATGTCGATCGAACCGTTGATGGTCGCGCGGTTGAGCACTTCATCGTATGGCAGGCCGGTGACGGCGGCGGCCCGATGCAGGCCGTTTTCCACCGCAACGTTGAGGTTTTCACCGCTGCCGATGAAGGTGATCGGCCCGGTGGCCTGAATGTCGTGCTGACCCCAACGGGCGCCGAGCTCGCGGACATGGCGCAACTGCTCGGCGCTCATGGGCCGGGCCATCGGTGGCAGATCGTCGAGGTTCTGCAGCAGGATCGGCCCTTCCAGGCTCAAGCCCTTGACCACGTGCACCTGCACCTCGGTTTCCCCCGAGCAATCGGTAGCGTGGCCGGCGATTTCGCCGTTGCCCTGTTGCGCGTGCATGTCGCCCATGTACACCCCGGCGCCCGGCACCTTGACCGGACAGATCAGCACGCAACCCTCGCGGATCGAGTTGGTGTCCATGTGGCCGTCGGTCTTGGCCGCGTGCAGTTCTTCGCGGGTCATGCCGAAGCGGTGCGGGGCGCCGATCAGGTACTGGCCGAAATCGGCGCAGTTGTGCGAGTCCGGCAGATCCCGCGACGGCGTGGTGCCGATGTTGCCGAGAAACGGCCGCATGTGCGCCGCCACACCGGGCATGTCGGCGCGGGCCAGGGACAGAATCGAGTGCTGCGCCGCCATTTCCGGCAATGCGGACATTTGCGACGCCTTGCCGGCCAGTCGATCCGCCACCTCCTGATTGACCGTCAGGCTGACCTGATGCTCGGCGTCGAACACGATCACGTAACCGTGGCTGAAGCGAAACGCACTGACTTCGACGCCGCAATGGTTGCAGCGAATCGCCTCCTCGCCGATCCCCTCCACATGGCTCGCCGGGTGTTCGGTGCCGCACTGGCTGCAGTATTTGGCGACGAACGGATCGCCGTGATATCGCCCTTCAACAAAACTCATCACTCCTGACGACGTGGAGTGGGACGTGACCTGCATGCGTTTGATCTTGATCGCCACCGCATCGCCGACCTCGGCACCTTCGATGTACACCGGTTGCGTCACTTCGTGGCCGCCCTCGAATGACGGCGTGATCATCGGCCCCCAGCACCCCGGCGGCGTCCCCGTGACCAGCGTGCCGCCGTCGGCCAGCGGGCCGCGCATCGTCTGGCCTGGGCCGATCAGGCCGTTGGTGTACTGGTTGACGTGCAGCCGTTCGACGGACAGCTGAATGGGAGCGCTCATGGAAATCACCTCGTTGGCAGGCTGGGCGGCTCAGTTCAACGCAGGTTTGTATCGGCGCTGTGTCCGGCCAACGCTGCAATGGTCGGTCTGTGTATCCACGCACCGTCGCGATACACAACGATACAAGCCTCGAAATCCACGCAGCCCGCTCCCACCGGTGCCAACAGCGGCTAGACTCAATCAGTACCCAGTCGAGGGGGACGCAGGACAGCAGTGTCGCCCTGCCCGTTTCCACGACCACCGCCCGGTGGTGAATGCCTCGACCCCCAACGCCACCGGACTGTGATCCTGTCAATGGAGCACATGAAATGGACGAGGCCAGACTCAACGAATTCATGGGCAAACTGGTCAACGACATGGGCGGCGCGGCGATGCTGGCCAATGTCATTGTCGGCGAAGAACTCGGCCTCTATCGGGCAATGGCCGACAGTCAGCCGATCAGCCCTGAATCCCTCGCTGCAAAAACCACCTGCAACCCGCGACTGGTGCGCGAATGGCTGAGCGCCCATGCGGCGTCCGGCTACATGGAACACCTCGACGGCAAATTCCGTCTGCCGGAAGAACAGGCGCTGGCCCTGGCCAAGGAAGACTCGCCGGTGTACGTGGCCGGCGGGCTTGGCGTGGTGGCGTCGTTTTTCCATGACAAGGACAAACTGGTCAAAGCCATGCGCGGCAACGGCGCCCTGCCCTGGGGCGATCACCATCCGTGCATGTTCACCGGTACCGAGCGCTTCTTTCGTCCCGGTTACAAGGGGCATTTGATCGCCGAGTGGCTGCCGGCGCTGGACGGCGTGGTGGCCAAACTCGAAGAAGGCGCCAAGGTCGCTGACATCGGCTGCGGTCACGGTGCATCCACGGTAATCATGGCCCAGGCCTATCCCAACTCGCGATTCGTCGGCTACGACTATCACGCGCCTTCGATCACCGTCGCCACCCAACGGGCCGAAGAAGGCGGCGTCAGCAGTCGCGCGCGGTTCTTCCAGGGCACGGCGAAAAGCTACCCCGGCGATGACTATGACCTGATCTGCTATTTCGACTGCCTGCACGACATGGGCGATCCGGTCGGCGCTGCCAAACACGCCTTTGAATCCCTGAAAGACGACGGCACGGTGCTGCTGGTCGAGCCGTTTGCCAACGACACCCTGGACGAAAACATCACACCGGTCGGGCGCTTGTTTTATGCAGCGTCAACGTTCATCTGCACACCAAATTCGCTGTCCCAGGAAGTGGGCCTCGGCCTCGGTGCGCAGGCCGGCGAGTTGCGCCTGCGCAAGGTATTTACCGAAGCGGGCTTCAAACACTTCCGACGGGCGACGCAGACGCCGTTCAACCTGATCCTGGAGGCACGCAAGTAACCGCCGGGCAGCGGACGCCTCTGAAAAGAGGCGTCTGTCGGTGCTAACCTGCAAGGCACTTACCGCCTGCGGAGCGCTGATCATGCTCGACCGTCCCCTCCCCGAACCGCTCGACTCTCTGCAACAAATCATGGCCGATGGCGACTTTATTGTGCTGACCGGCGCCGGCATCAGTACGCCGTCGGGCATTCCGGATTACCGCGACAGCGACGGTGTGCGCCGTGGCCGGCAGCCAATGATGTACCAGGAATTCCTCGCCGCCCCGGAGTCGCGTCGGCGCTATTGGGCCCGGGCCATGCTCGGCTGGCCGCGTGTACGTCAGGCGCGACCGAACGCTGCCCATGAGGCGCTGGCCAGTCTGCAAAGCCACGGCCGGATCGGCGGCCTGATTACCCAGAATGTCGACACCCTGCACGATCAGGCCGGCAGCCACGATGTCATCGAACTGCACGGCAGCCTGCACCGGGTGTTGTGCCTGGATTGCGGGCAGCGAAGCGAGCGGGATTCGATTCAGCAATTGATGGAAACGCAGAACCCGTATCTGGCGGGCGTCGATGCCGTGCAGGCACCGGACGGCGACACCCTGCTCGACCCGGCTTTCGAGGCGCGCTTTCAGGTGCCGCATTGCCCGCATTGCGCAGGCGAGCGGATGAAACCGGACGTGGTGTTTTTTGGGGAGAACGTGGCACAGCCGACGGCGGCGCGGGCCATGGCGCTGGCGGAAAATGCCGCCGGGATGCTGGTGGTCGGTTCGTCGCTGATGGCGTATTCGGCGTTTCGCCTGTGCCGGGTGATTGCGGATCGGGGCAAGCCGCTGATTGCGATCAACCTGGGGAAGACGCGGGCGGATGAGTTGCTGGATTTGAAGATTGAAGCGTCGTGCGAACAGTTGCTGCCGCTACTGACAGAACGTCTGACTTAGCGACCTCCCAAAGTCAGTGTTCAGCCTTGAGAATGTCAAAAAGCGCCTGCGCCGCCGCCGACAATTCATTCCCCGGATCCGTCAGCACGCCAATCGCACGCTCCACCACCGGTTCGTGCAAGGTCAGGCAATGCGCGCCCAGTTCGCGCATCTGCCCGGCACACAAGGCCGGCACCGCACTGACGCCCAGCCCGCTCGCCACCATCCGCCCGACCGTCGCCAGTTGATGGCTTTCAAATTCCACCGGCAGTTTCATCCCTCGAGCCTGCAAGTGTTCTTCCAGCATCACACGCACCGTGGACGGTCGTTGCAGGGTGATGAACGGCTCCTGCAGCAAGGTCTGCCAATCAATGTCACTGCGATCAGCCAGCGGCGAATCCTGCGGCACCACGGCGACGAAACGATCACGGTAAAGCGGCGTGAACGTCAGCGAGGTGTTCTGCATCGGCTCGAAGGCCACGCCGAGTTCGACCTGGCGGTCACGGACCATTTCCAGCACTTGCTCGTTGATCACGTCGTTGACCGTGACATTGACGTTCGGATAACGCGCGCGGAAGGTCTTGAGGATCGGCGGCAGCAGGTTGCCGGCAAACGACGGCATCGCCGCCAACGTCACCCGCCCACGCTGCAGGCTGAAGCGCTGGCGCATTTCGTCTTCGGCGTTGTCCCAATCGGCGATCAGGCGCCGGGCCAGCGGCAGCAGCGATTCGCCTTCCGGGGTCAGCGCCACGTTGCGCGTGTTGCGACTGAACAGGCGCCCGCCCAGGCCTTCTTCCAGCGCCTTGATGGTCAGGCTCAGTGCCGACTGCGACAGGTGCAGACGCTCGCAGGCCACGGCGAAGCTCAGGCTCTGGGCCACGGCGAGAAAGGCGCGGATCTGCTTGATGGTCATGGTTGTGTTACTCGACGGACTAAGCTGAACATCCGTCCGCCGACCAAGGCGGACATTTAATGAGCTTTATCAATCAATCAACCTTAAAAATCAACTTAACAAATATATCCTCCAGCGCGACACTCCAGTCACTCGGCTAGCCAGCCGCCCGACAAACAATAAAAGAGGTGCATATGGCAGGTTTCGACAAGCGCGTGTATTCCTACGAGGAAGCCATGGCAGGTCTTGAAGACGGCATGACCGTGATCGCCGGCGGCTTCGGCCTGTGCGGCATTCCGGAAAACCTGATCGCCGAGATCAAGCGCAAGGGCACCCGCGACCTCACCGTCGTCTCCAACAACTGCGGCGTCGATGGCTTCGGCCTCGGCGTGCTGCTGACCGACCGCCAGATCAGCAAGGTGGTCGCCTCCTACGTCGGCGAAAACAAACTGTTCGAAGAGCAACTGCTCAAAGGCGACATCGAAGTCGTCCTGACCCCGCAAGGCACCCTCGCCGAGAAAATGCGCGCAGGCGGTGCCGGCATTCCGGCGTTCTTCACCGCCACTGGCGTCGGCACCCCGGTCGCCGAAGGCAAGGAAGTGCGTGAATTCCACGGTCGCAAGTACCTGATGGAAGAATCCATCACCGGCGACTTCGCCATCGTCAAAGGCTGGAAAGCCGACCACTTCGGCAACGTCATCTACCGCCACACCGCGCAGAACTTCAACCCGCTGGCCGCCACCGCCGGCAAGATCACCGTGGTCGAAGTCGAAGAAATCGTCGAACCCGGCGAGCTGGATCCGGCACACATCCACACGCCCGGCATCTACGTCGACCGGGTCATTTGCGGCACGTTCGAAAAACGCATCGAACAACGCACCATCCGCAAATAATCCAGGCTGACGGAGAACAAGAACATGGCACTTTCCCGCGAACAAATGGCTCAACGCGTCGCCCGCGAAATGCAGGACGGCTACTACGTCAACCTCGGCATCGGCATTCCGACCCTGGTCGCCAACTACATCCCCGAAGGCATGGAAGTCATGCTGCAATCGGAAAACGGCCTGCTCGGCATGGGCCCTTTCCCGACTGAAGACACCATCGACGCCGACATGATCAACGCCGGCAAACAGACCGTGACCGCACGGATCGGCGCTTCGATCTTTTCCTCGGCCGAATCCTTCGCAATGATCCGCGGCGGCCACGTCGACCTGACCGTGCTGGGCGCCTTCGAAGTGGACGTGCGAGGCAACATCGCCTCGTGGATGATCCCCGGCAAACTGGTCAAGGGCATGGGCGGCGCGATGGACCTGGTGGCCGGCGCCGACAACATCATCGTTATCATGACCCACGCGTCCAAGGACGGTGAGTCCAAGTTGCTGAGCCAGTGCAGCCTGCCGCTGACCGGCGCCGGTTGCATCAAGCGCGTGCTGACCGACCTCGCCTACCTGGAAATCGAAAATGGCGCTTTTGTCCTCAAGGAACGCGCACCTGGCGTCAGCGTCGAGGAAATCGTCGCCAAAACCGCTGGTAAGCTGATCGTCCCGGATCACGTACCAGAAATGCAGTTCGCTGCCGAGTGAGGAATTCGAAAATGCAAGACGTCGTCATTGTTGCCGCCACGCGTACCGCGATCGGCAGTTTCCAGGGTTCGCTGGCCACTGTCTCCGCCGTGGATCTGGGCGCAGCGGTCATCCGCCGGTTGCTTGAGCAGACCGGCCTGGACGGTGCTCAGGTCGATGAAGTGATCATGGGCCAGGTGCTGACCGCCGGTGCCGGCCAGAACCCGGCGCGCCAGTCGGCGATCAAGGCCGGCCTGCCCCACGCCGTACCGGCCATGACCCTGAACAAGGTCTGCGGCTCGGGCCTCAAGGCCCTGCACCTCGGCGCCCAGGCGATCCGTTGCGGCGACGCGGACGTGATCATCGCCGGAGGCCAGGAAAACATGAGTCTGGCCAATTATGTGATGCCGGGCGCGCGCACCGGTCTGCGCATGGGTCACGCGCAAATCGTCGACACCATGATCAGCGACGGCCTGTGGGATGCGTTCAACGATTACCACATGGGCATCACCGCCGAGAATCTGGTCGAGAAATACGAGATCAGCCGCGAACAGCAAGACGCCTTCGCCGCCGCTTCGCAACAGAAAGCCGCCGCAGCCATCGAGGCCGGTCGTTTTGTCGATGAAATCACCCCGATCCTGATCCCGCAGCGCAAAGGCGATCCGGTGGCGTTCAAGATTGACGAGCAGCCACGCGGCGACACCACCGCCGAATCCCTGGCCAAACTGCGTCCGGCCTTCAAGAAGGACGGCAGCGTCACGGCCGGCAACGCTTCGTCGCTGAACGACGGCGCGGCTGCCGTGATCCTGATGAGCGCCGAAAAAGCCAAGGCCCTGGGCCTGCCGGTGCTGGCGAAAATCACCGCCTACGCCAACGCCGGCGTTGACCCGGCGATCATGGGCATCGGCCCGGTGTCCGCCACTCGCCGCTGCCTGGACAAGGCCGGCTGGAGCATTGGCCAGCTCGACCTGATCGAAGCCAACGAAGCCTTCGCCGCGCAATCGCTGGCAGTGGCCAAGGATCTGCAATGGGATCTGGACAAGGTCAACGTCAATGGCGGCGCCATCGCCCTCGGTCACCCGATCGGTGCATCGGGCTGCCGTGTGCTGGTGACCCTGCTGCACGAAATGATCAAGCGTGATGCGAAAAAGGGTCTGGCGACCCTGTGCATCGGCGGCGGTCAAGGCGTGGCCCTGGCGCTGGAACGCACTTAAACGCAAAAGAGGTTCAACAGCGGGCGGCGGATCCACGACATCCACTGCCCGTTGGCAACAAACCCGGTACGACTCACGTCGCACCGGGTATTTTTTTGCCCGGACGTCAGGCGAACTTCACCAGATTCAGCACCGGCAACGGCCCGCCCGGGAACTGCGCCAGTCGTGCACCCACGCTCAACTCACCCAGATCGATACCGAAGAAGCCGAGCTGATCGATCAGCGCACCCACTTCCGCCTTGGCCTGTGCATCATCCCCGGACAGGAACAACACGCGCTTGCCACCCTCCGACGCCGGATCCGCTTCCAGCAAACGCGCCAGCAAGTGGTTGAACGCCTTGACCACCCGCGCACCCGGTACCCATTCGGCGAACACTTCGCTGGACGGCCGCCCCTGCAAATCCACCGGTTTGAACGATGGCGCTTCAATCGAGTTGTTGGCGTCGATGACGATCCGCCCGCCGAAGTCCGGCAGCCCGGCCAGTGCCGTCGGCAGTTTCGACCAGTTCACCGCGACCAGCACGATGTCCTGGGCGGCGGCTTCTTCACGACTAACGGCACGGGCAGTCGGGCCGAGTTCTGCGACCAGTTCAGCCAGGGTCTCCGGCCCGCGACTGTTGGCGATGACCAACGGGATGCCCTGACGCGACAAGGCTTTGGCAAACGCTGAACCGATGGCGCCAGCGCCGATGATTCCGATAGTGCTCATGGTGTTCTCCTCAAAGTGGGGTAAGACTCGAAACGAATCTTGCGCTTGCCATTCCCACTTGATTAGCCGGTAATGCCTTGAATGATCTTCAAGTATCACTATCAGGTCGAAATCCATGGAAACCCTCGCCAATCTCGAATCCTTCGTTCGCAGCGCCGAGACCGGCAGCTTCTCCGCCGCCGCTCGGTTACTGGCGCTGACTCCGGCGGCGGTCAGTCGCAACGTGGCGATCCTTGAGCGCAACCTCGGCGTGCGGCTGTTTCAGCGCTCGACCCGCAAGCTGTCGCTGACTGAGGCCGGTGAAGGTTTTCTGGCAAGTATCGGGGGCAACCTCGATGCCTTGCAGGCAGCGATCGCGACGGTGGCGACCGAGCGCGGCGAACCGGCGGGTGTGCTCAAGATCAGCCTGCCGCCGACGTTCGGCATCGATCACATGCTGCCGCTGCTGCCGGAGTTTCTGGCGCGTTATCCGCTGATTCGCCCGGAATGGCATTTCGAGAACCGCCAAGTGGACTTGATCGCCGAGGGCTACGACGTGGCGATTGGTGGCGGCTTCGAACTGACGCCCGGCGTGGTCGCCCGGCCATTGTCGTCCGCCGAAGTGCTGGCGGTGGCGTCGCCGGCGTATCTGGCGGGCCGCACACTGCCGCGGCATCCGGCCGATCTCGCCGATCACCACGGCATCGTCATGCGCGGCCTGCGCACCGGGCGCCTGCGCCAATGGCAGATGCACAACGAGGCCGGCGAACAGGCCAGCGCCCTGCTCAACCCGAACATCGTGCTGAATGATCCGATGGCCATGCGCAAGGCTGCGCTGCTGGGCTTGGGCGTGACGATGCTGGTGCTGCCGGATGTCAGCGCGCAGATCGAACGCGGTGAACTGGTGCGGCTGTTGCCCGACTGGCAATGCGATGCCGGCGCGATTTCGCTGTACTACCCGAGCCGTACCTTGCTGCCGGCCAAGACCCGGGTGTTCATTGATTTTGTAGTCGAAGCGTTTGGCCGCTAGGCCGCTAGCTGCAGAATCAGCCACGCATTCGCGCCGCTGATCACCACAAACAATCCCCACGCGAGAACCTTGGTTGGCAACCGATTCACAAACGGCCCCATCAGCCGTTTGTCGTTGGTCATGCGAATCAGCGGATACAGCGCAAACGGCAATTGCAGGCTCAGCACCACTTGGCTCAACACCAGCAACTTGCCCACCGCGCCGTCGCCCATCAGCCACACGCCAATGAACGCTGGGATCAGCGCCAGCCCACGGGTGATCAGACGTCGCTGCCAGCAAGGGATCCGCAGGTTCAGATAGCCTTCCATGATCACTTGCCCGGCGATGGTGCCGGTGAAGGTCGAACTCTGTCCCGATGCCAACAGCGCCACGCCGAACAGCACACTGGCCAGCGCGCCGCCCACCAGCGGATCGAGCAAGTGATAGGCGTCCTGGATGTCGACCACGTCGGTGTGTCCGGACTGATGAAAGGCGGCCGCCGCGAGAATCAGGATCGCCGCGTTGACCAACAACGCCAGCGCCAGCGAACCGATGGTGTCGATACGCGCCAGTTTTACCGCGTCCTGCTTGCTGGCCAGATCCTTGCCGATCAGCCGTGTCTGCACGATCGAGGTGTGCAGGTACAGGTTGTGCGGCATCACCGTGGCGCCAAGGATGCCGATGGCCAAGTACAACGGCGCGGCATCGCTGATCGCCGACAGTGAGGGTTTGAAGCCTTGGGCGACGTCCGGCCAGTACGGTTTGATCAACAGCAATTCAACGAAGAAACACGCGCCGATAGTGCCCACCAGCACCAGCATGATCGCTTCCAGCCGGCGGAAACCGCGGTTTTGCAGGGCCAACACCAGCAACGTATCGAATGCGGTCAGGGCGATGCCGAACGTCAGCGAACAGCCGAGCAACAGGTGAAATGCCAGCGCACAGCCGAGTACTTCCGCAAGGTCAGTGGCGATGATCGAGATTTCCGCCAGCACCCATTGCAGCCGCGCCGTCGGAGTGCTGTAGCGTTCGCGGGAAAGCTGCGCCAGATCGCGCCCGGTGGCGATGCCCAGCCGCGAGCACAGGCATTGCACAACCATGCCCGCCAGACTCGCCAGCAACACCACGAACAGCAAGCTGTAACCGAAACGCGAACCGGCCTCGATGGCGGTGGCCCAGTTGCCCGGATCCATGTAGCCGATCGACACCAGCAAACCGGGGCCGGCAAAGCGCAGCACGCGTTTGAAGAACGAGGCGTTGGGATCGACCGGGACACTTCCGGCCACTTCCGGCGGGCAGAACGGCGCCGTGGCGATTTTGGGCAAGCTGAACTTCACAAACACATCCAGAAACAAGTCGAAAGGCGCAGCTTAGACGTTTCAGTCGGCAGGCCCAAGCGCCGATGTGCTGCGTTCAGGGTTGGGCAGTACCCAGCAATTGCCGGCGCAGTTCGGGATTGCGTGTGCGTGGATCCAGCCAGATGTTGAAAAAAGCCTGGGCGAACAACGGGTCGTTGATTTCGTGCTGCAACTGTTGGCCAACAAAGAACCGCGCGCCCTGCCCCGGCAGATACACCCCGGTGATCCGCGTGCCGGCCTGCACGTCGACGAACGATTGCTGCATCTGGGCCTGCCACACCGCCAGTTGCGCAGAACTGATGGAGGAGCCTGCCAGGCGTTTGATCTCGTCGACGCTGGCTTTGACCAAATCTTCGCGGGACACGCTGCGCCGGTAGATCAGCTCCAGGGCGAAGGGCTGACCATCGGCCAATGGACGCGCGGCGCTCCACAACCGGGCGTTGTAAACGTCGAAACCGAAAATGCTGAAATCGCCGGTGCCAATGATTTGCGCACCGGGCACCACGTCTTGCCAACTGGCCCAGGTGGGGGTCAGCAACAACGCCCACAAGCCTATCCCGCAGCATCCACGCAACACCTTCGGTGTACTGCTCATCGCGGCATCGACTCCGGTAAACCCTGATACCCAGAGCATAGTCGGCAATCACACCCATGATTTTGTATACATTTATTGCATGCATGTGCAGCAATCCGCTAATGACAATGCTAACGTGGCCCTCATTGACCCGACGGAGACACCTGCGTGCTGATCCTCAAACTGCTGCTGATTCCCGGTTTCCTGCTGCTGATTTCCCTCGCGGGCAAGCGCTGGGGCCCCAGCGTCGCCGGGTGGCTGTCGGGATTGCCGGTGGTGGTCGGGCCGATTCTGTTTTTCCTCGCCATCGAGCAAGGGCCGGCGTTTGCCGCGCAATCGGCGGTCGCGGCGCTGTCGGCCATGTTTGCGATGATCGCGTTTTGTGTCACTTATGCGCAGGTGGCGCAGCGGGCGAACTGGCCGCTGGCATTGATAGTTTCTTTATCGGTCTGGGCCGTGCTGGCGCTGATTCTGTCGCTGACTCCGGCGTCGTTACCCTTCTCGGTCGCCGCTGCTGCGACCGCCCTACTTTCCGCGCCGTACCTGTTTCCCAAGGTGCAACCGGTGGTCAGGGGTCCGGCGCCGAAATCGGACAAACTGGTCTGGCGGATGATTGCCGGCGCGGCGCTGACGCTGGTGGTAACCATGCTGGCCAGCACCGTCGGCGAACGCTGGAGCGGTTTGCTCGCCGTGTTTCCGGTGCTCGGCAGCGTGATGGCGGTGTTTTCCCAACAGACCCGTGGCCCAGCGTTTACCGCCGCGTTGTTACGCGCGACGGCGACGGGGATGTATTCGTTTTCGGCGTTTTGTCTGGTGTTGGCGCTGACCGTTCCGAACCTGGGCTTCGGCGGTTTCGTGGTGGCGGTGGCCGTTTCGGTGGCGATGCTCGGCGTCACTCGGCAGCTGTTGGCCAAACCGGCGCCGGCGCCATCGCCGAACTGAACCCGACCGGACAAACCGCGCTGGAGTGCCAGGCACCCTCCATGGGATGATCGCCGCCCAAGCGCGACCCATCCCTCGGAGATTCGAATGTCATTGCTTTGCAAGAAAGCCGCCGTCCTGTTGTTGGCGGCGGTGGCCGGTTTCGGCGCCATCAATGCTCAAGCGGCCAAGGCCAAAGAGAAGGCTGTCACCGAGAAGGTCTCGATGCTCGACGGCAAATTCAGTTTTGTCCTTCCCAAGGGCTTTGTCGCCGACCCTCTGCCCGCCGGCCCGACCGGTGCCAAAGGCACGATGTACACCAACCAGACGACAAAGACCGTGGTCATCGCCGCCGAAAACCAGATTCCCGAAGGCAACAACGTCAAGGACAACGACAGTGCGTTCCTCGACGGCACGGTGTCCGACTTCATCGACGCCCAGCGCAAGGCCCTGCCGGACTTCAACAAGCTCAGCGAAAAGAGCCTGACCCAGAAAGGCAACGGCTTGGGCCTGCGCCAAGTCGACAGCACCGCCACCCAGGGCGGCGGCCAGACCCTCAACACCACGTTGCTGGCCGGTTCCGGCACGCGTATGGCGCTGGTCCAGGTGATTTCCCGGGCCAGCGACAAGAGCGGTCACGAAGCGCTGGTGAAGACCATCCTCAAGGAAAAGTGATTCTCAGGGATTGAGTTGCTGCAACCAGTCGTTCAAATCCCGAAGCTCGGCCGCACTGATGCTGTGGCCGACGCCGGGATAGGCATGAAATTGCGGTTTGTACGACAGCTTCTGCAACAACGCATCGGCCTCGGTGGCACCGCTGTAAGGCACACGGTCATCCGCCGTGCCGTGGCCGATGAAGATGTCCAGCGGCGGATGCTGTTGCTCTGACTTCAGCTCGCTCTTGAGCACCGGCAACAATCGCCCGCTCAACGCCGCAATACCACCCACCGCCGCTGGCTGCCGCAGCCCGACCTCATAGGTCATCATCGCGCCCTGGCTGAAACCGATCAGGTACACCTTCTCCGGTTGGGCGTGATATTTCTGCGCCGCAGCGGCGATAAAGGCCCGCAGTTTCTGGCTGCTGGCCTTCAGATCATCGGTCTCGCCGTTGTAGGCGCCTTCGCCTTTCTTGCGAAACCACTGGAAACGCCCTTCTCCCAACGCCATCGGTGCCTGCACCGACAGGTAGTTGTACTGCTGGGGCAGTTGAAATTTCATACCGATCAAGTCTGCTTCGTTGCTGCCATAGCCATGCAGGAAAATCACCAGCGGACGCTGTTCGGCGTCCGGGTGCACCTGGGCCAGGTAGTTGAGCGGCAGATCGTTTTGCAGCGAGGTCTGAGCCTGGACGGCCGTGGACGCCAGCAGCGTCAACAGCGCAAACACCTTCAACATAAGCCTTCCTTCACACAGTGCAGGGTTCGGGGCAGAGCCTAACACTGTGATCGGGAGGACGGGATATCAGTCGTTGCTCAGCTTGCCCACCCGAATCGGCTCGCGCCCCGCCACTTTCGCCTGCCAGATGCCCGGCTGGGTGTAGCGCCCGCGATCGATGGCGAACAACAAGCCGCTGGTGCCGGCGCGCACGGTGGTCACGCGGTCGTTCAGCGGATCGACCACTTCAAACAGCGCATCGCCGCGCTCGACCCATTCCCCGGCATTGCGCAGGAAACTCACCACGCCATGGTGCGGGGCGAACAGATACTCGGTTCCTTCGAACGGCATGCCTTCGCAGCATTCGTCCGGCGCTTTCGGCCATTCGCCGCTGATGAAGCCCTGCTCGGCCAAGAAGCCGAGGATCGCCTCGCAATTGGCCTGAGCCTGATCGACGCGGGTGTCGCCCATACTGCCCAGTTCCAGGGTGGTGGCGAGGTTGGCCGGTGGAATCGCCGCGCCCGGGAACATACGTGCGAGGCGCAGCCACGGTGTGGAGCAGGACTCATCGAACGAGTTGCCACCGGAATCTTCACACAACAGCGCCACGCCAGCTTTCAGTCGAGCGGCCAGGGATTGCCACTGCGGCCAGTGTTGCGGCAAGGCGTAAATATGAATCGCCGCGTCGAAATCGCAATGCAGGTCGAGGGTGATGTCGGCGTCGCAGGCGTGGCGCAGCAACAGTCGGTGCAGCGCTTCCAGTTGCGATGCCGGGGCCGGCAGTTCGTCGAGTACCTGACCCATGGTCTGGCGGATCAGCGTGATGTTGGCTTCGGCATCGCTGCCCAACTGATCGCCGATCCGCTCGGCCACCGGCGCGCTGAGTTCAACGAAGGAGCGGTTGAAGTTCTTGCCGCTGCCCAGCTCGAAACGCCCCATGTGGCTGCCTTGCAGGTGCTGATCGAGACCGATCGGGTTGGCCACCGGCACCAGTTCGATCACACCTCGCAACTGGCCGTTGCCCTCCAGCTCGGCCAGGCGTTTTTTCAGTTCCCATGCGGTGCGCATGCCCGGTAGTTCATCGGCGTGCAGGCTGGCCTGGATGTAAACCTTGCGCGGGCCGGCGCCGTAACGGAACACGCTCAGGGAACGTTCGCTGCCCAGGTGGTTCCAGGGCAGAAGATGATCGATGCGTTGCATGGGAAACTCCGGAAATTCTGTGGTCGCTGCCGGGGCAATGACCGCAATGAAAATGTGCTGACAGGATAAATCACGGGCGAAAAAAAAGTGGCCACCGCGCAAACGGGGCCACTTTCTTCTTACTGCGTATTAATGGCCGTATACGTCAAAGTCGAAGTACTTGTCCTGCACTTGCTTGTACTTGCCGTTGGCGCGGATTTCGTTGATGGCGGCGTTGAATTTCTCCGCCAGCTCGGTATCGCCTTTACGCACCGCAATACCGGCGCCACCGCCGAAGTACTTGGCGTCTTCGTAGGTCGGGCCGACGAATTCGAAGCCTTTGCCGGCGTCGGTTTTCAGGAAGCCGTCGCTCAGGTTGACCGAGTCGGCCAGCATTGCGTCGATACGACCGGAGACCATGTCCAGGTTGGCTTCCTGCTGCGAGCCGTAACGCACCAGCTCGATACCGGCCGGCACCAGCACTTCGGTGGCGTAGCGGTCGTGGGTACTGGCACGCAACACGCCGACTTTCTTGCCTTTGAGCTCGACCAGCGGGTCTTTCACGCCGGAACCGGCCTTCATCACGAAGCGCGCCGGGGTGTGGTAGTACTTGATGGTGAAATCGACGTTTTTCTTGCGGTCGTCAGTGATGGTCATCGAGGACAGGATCGCGTCGATCTTCTTCACTTTCAGCGCCGGGATCAGGCCGTCGAACTCTTGCTCGACCCAGGTGCATTTGACTTTCATCTGCTCACACAGCGCATCGCCGATGTCCACGTCGAAACCGGCCAGTTTGCCGTCAGGGGTTTTCATCGAGAATGGCGGGTAACCGGCTTCGATACCGATACGGATCGGCTTGGCGTCTTCGGCCACGGCGGTCAGGGACAACATCGACAGTGCCAGGGCACCGAACATAACCAGCTTTTTCATTTATTACTCCCGTGTGCGGAGGCTTTTATTGGCAGCTTTCGATTGTCAGGTTCGGCCTTGGGCTGTGCAGCACAAAGAAACCGACGTGGCCGGCAGTCTATGGCGGCGCGCACGGGGCAAATTGTTTTTAAGCGACAAATACTTACAGAAAATCGGCGAGTGCCATCACATGGGAAAAGTGTGCGCCAGAGCGGTGCAAAGGGTTGTAGGACAAAGCCGACAAAAGCTGCCGCCGAAGCGGCAACCCTCCGGCTATCAGCAATCGCAAGCGATCGGTGCGGCGGTGACGCGCGGTGTCGCGACACTCAACTGAAAGCCTTCATCCAGCCACCCGGTCACTCCACCGATCATCTCCTTGACCGGATAACCCAACGCCGCCAGCTTCACCGCGGCCTTGTTGGCGCCATTGCAGTGAGGGCCGGCGCAATAAACCACGAACAGTGTGTTTTTCGCGTAGTCCGCCAGCCCTTCCGCTGTAAGCAAACGCCCCGGAATATTGATCGCTCCCGGCACATGCCCACGCTCAAAGGCCAGCGGCCCGCGCACGTCCACCAGCACAAAGTCGACTTCGCCGGCCTGCTGGCTGCTGAAGACGTCGGAACAATCGGTTTCGAAGGTCAGACGGTTGCTGAAATGCATCAGGGCAATGGCCGAAGGCGCTGCAGGAATTTCGCGAACCAGGCTGGGCATGTTGAATCACTCCTTTGTCTGTGGGGATGAACGGACTTTATCGAGCCGCCGCTGGCCGCTACAGTGGCGCACAAGACACTCACCGGGAATTTTCCGCCAAATGCCTGATTCACCTGGATTGGTCGCGATCCTGGCCTACGACGGCCTCTGCACCTTCGAGTTCGGGATCGCCGTGGAGATCTTCGGCCTGGCCCGGCCGGAGTTCGACTTTCCGTGGTACGAGCACTGCATTGCGGCGGTCGATCAAGGCCCGATGCGCGCCATGGGCGGGATCCAGGTGCTGGCCGATGGCGGTCTTGAGCTGTTGGAGAATGCGCGCACCATCATCATTCCCGGCTGGCGCGACCGAAATGCGCCGGTGCCGGAAGTCTTGCTCGACGCATTGCGTGATGCCCATTCACGCGGCGCCCGGTTGCTGTCGATCTGCTCGGGCGTGTTTGTGCTGGCCGCCAGCGGATTGCTCGACGGGCACGGCGCCACCACTCACTGGCGATACACCACAGAACTGGCCGAGCGCTTCCCGGCCATCGATGTCGACCCGGACGTGCTTTACGTCGATTCCGGCCAATTGATTACCTCGGCCGGCAGTGCAGCGGGGATCGACGCCTGCCTGCATCTGGTGGCGCGAGACTTCGGCACCCAGATCGCCAACTCGGTGGCGCGACGGCTGGTGATGTCGCCGCAACGCACCGGCGGTCAGGCGCAATTCATTCCGACGCCGGTCAGCCCGACCCCGCGCAGCGATCTGTCGCGTGTGATGCAGTGGGCCCGCGAGCGCCTGCACGAACCGCTGGAGGTGCGCGATCTGGCCAGCGAAGCGGCGATGAGCGAACGCACCTTCCTGCGCAAATTCAGCGAAGCCAGCGGCCAGTCACCCAAGGCCTGGTTGCAACACGAACGTCTGGCCCGAGCCCGGGAATTGCTGGAAAGCACGCCGCAAAACACCGAGCAGATCGCCTTGCGCTGCGGTTATCGCTCGGTGGAAAGCTTTCGTGTGGCGTTTCGCAGCGTGGTCGGGGTGCCGCCGTCGGTGTATCGCGAACGCTTTGGTCGAGAGATCAAGGCTTGCGCAACAGATAAGTGTCCATGATCCAGCCATGCTCGGCCCGCGCGGCCTTGCGCACCCGCTCGATTTCATCGGCAACGTCGTTGAGCTTGCCATGGATGAGGATTTCGTCCGGCGTGCCGAGGTAGGCGCCCCAGTAAATCTCTGTCTCCTGATCTGCCACTTGGTGGTAGGAGTCTTCAGCATCAAGCATCACCACCAGGCTGTCGGTGTCACTCACCTGCCCCGCTGCCAGGCGTCGACCGGTGGTGATCTCAATCGAGCGGCCGATGGTGTTCAACGGCACCTTGTGTTGCGCCGCCAAGGCCTGAACGCTGGTGATGCCGGGAATGACCTCGAATTCAAACGCACATCGCCCCGAGGCCAGAATCGCCTGCAGGATCCGAATCGTGCTGTCGTACAACGCCGGATCGCCCCACACCAGAAAACCGCCGCACTGCCCGTCAGACATTTCGTCATTGATCAGCCGCTCGAAGGTTTGTTGCTTGGCGCGGTTCAGATCATCGACGCTGACGTTGTAGTCCACATCGCCGCGCTCGCGTTCCGGGCTGTGGGCTTCGGCGAAACGGTACGTACGATCGGTGATGTAGCGTTCGCAGATTTCTCGCCGCAGGTCGATCAGCTTGTCCTTGCTCTGGCCCTTGTCCATCAGGAAAAACACGTCCACCCGATTCAGCGCCTTCACCGCCTGCATCGTGATGTAGTCCGGGTTGCCGGCACCGATGCCGATCACCAGCAATCGCTTCATTGCTCTGCTCCTTCCAGATTCATGCCGGACAAGCGTAGCCGCCAGCGCCCGGTAAACCGCAGATCAACCGCCGCCAGCGGCTCGACATCGAGGCTGTGAAACGCCTCGCCCTGCACGACCTGCATCAATGCAGCACGAATCACGAACGGATGGGTAACCGCCACCACGTGCCCCGGGGTGGCTTGCAGTGAAACCAGCCACGCGGCCACTCGCTCGCGCAGTTGCGCCACCGACTCGCCACCATGGGGGGCGGCGTGCGGATCGTCGAGCCAGGCTTGCAAGGCCTCGGGTTCGTTCCGCTGCAAATTCTTGATCGACTGACCTTGCCAGCGTCCCCAATCGCAATCACGCAGGGCCTGATCAATGTGCGCTTCACGACCAAACCACGACGCCGTCTGGCGAGTGCGCAGTTCCGGGCCGCAAATCAGGCGCGAAGCTGAATCGAAGCGCGAAGCCAGCGAGCAGGACGCCAGCGCCGTTTCTTCAACAGGTTCGTTCGTAGGAAAACACGCCAATTTTTGTGCGACAGTTCTGGCATGGCAGATCAATGTCAAACGGGTGGTCTGCACGGGGAATCACTCGGCTGGAAGACAGGACGGTCATCGGCGCAATCGCGGATAGAGCGGCAATTGTGCCGTAAACCGGGAGGCCTCGGGCAAGTCGATTGGGCGACTCGAGCGTATGAAAGCGGCAATGTCTGACACCACCATGGGCAATGGACTACAAGACTGATCGACATCCGTGTAACCCTTACGTTACGGGCATCCCGCCCCATTTTGGGGCTTGATTTAAACGCCGAAAAATTCGCTAGACATGTAGCGTCAGTTACATAAATACTGTTTTAACGGATTGTGAAGCGAATTCAACACCCCATCCAGCAGGAGCCCGGATGCCCCCTTTAAGAGACCTGATCACCGACCCCGGCCTTGACCTGACGCCGTCGGAGCGCAAAGTCGTTCGCGCCTTGCTCGATCAGTATCCACGCAACGGGCTTGGCCCGATGGCGCGCCTGGCCGAACATGCCGGCGTCAGCGATCCGACCATCGTGCGGCTGGTGAAAAAACTCGGCTTCGGCGGTTATGCCGAATTCCAGGACGCCCTGCTCAGCGACATGGACCATCGCCTGCGCTCGCCGCGTACCCTGTTGCAGCCGCGCTCGCATCAGAACAAGGACGACGCCTGGAGTCACTATCTGGCTCACAGCCACAATTTACTGGCCGAAACCCAGGCCCTGACCCAACCGGAAGATGTGCGCATTCTCGCCGACTGGCTGCTCGACACCCGGCACCAGGTGTACTGCTTCGGCGGACGCTTCAGCAGTCTGATGGCGACTTACCTGCTCAATCATTTGCGCTTGCTGCGCCCCGGTTGCTTTGCACTGGAAGACAACGCGCAACTGCCGGACCGCCTGTTCGACCTGCAACGTCAGGACGTGGTGCTGGTGTTCGACTATCGCCGTTACCAGACCCAGGCCTTGCGCGTGGCCAGCGCCGCGAAAAACAACAATGCTCGCGTCGTGCTGTTCACCGACATCTATGCCTCGCCGCTGCGCGAACTGGCCGACATGATCATCAGCGCCCCGGTAGAGTCGGCCTCGCCGTTCGACACCATGGTCCCGGCGCTGGCTCAGGTTGAAGCACTGATCGCTTGCCTGACCTTGCGCTGCCCGGACCTGGCCGATCGCCTGGAAGGCATCGATGCCCTGCGCAACGACTTCGACACCCACTTGCTGGAGGATAAATAAGGATGTTCAGCCTTCCCCATCGCTCGCCACGGGACCTGCCGTTTGTCACCGACCACACCGCCCTGTTGCTGGTCGACATGCAGCGTGCCTGGCTCGAGCCGCAGTTCGACCCGCACCTCGAAGGCCCGGACGCCGCGTACTTCCTCAACCGCACGCGCTCGCAAGTGGTGCCCAATCAAGTCCGCCTGCTCAAGGCGTTCCGCGACGCTCGGCAGAACGTGCTGCACACCCTGATCGAAAGCCTCACCGCCGATGGCCGTGACCGCTCGCTGGATCACAAACTGTCGGACATGCACCTGCCCAAGGGCAGCCCGCAGGCACAGGTCATCGCCGAACTGACCCCGGCGGAAAACGAAATCGTGCTGCCGAAGACTTCGTCCGGGGTCTTTAACTCGACCAACATCGACTACGTGCTGCGCAATCTGGAAACCCGTCACCTGATCATCGCCGGCATCGTCACCGACCAGTGCGTGGACATGGCCGTGCGCGATGCCGCCGACCGTGGCTACCTCGTCACACTGGTGGCGGACGCCTGCGCAACCTGGACCGAAGCACGCCACGACGCCTGCCTGAACGCGATCAAGGGCTACTGCTGGATCACCGACACCGACACCGTGCTCGGCCGGTTGCAGGAGATGCAGCCATGAGCGAACGCCTGTCGCCGTTGCCGATGACCACCATCGTCACCACCGACCTGATCGGCGTCACCCGTGGCCGCTCGTTTCCCACCGATGAGCTGGAGCACTATCAGGCCGCCGGTTGTGGCTGGGTGCCGGCCAACAGCGCGTTGACGCCGCAGGACATCATCGCTTCGACCAGCCCGTGGGGCGCTTATGGCGATCTGCGGCTGATTCCCGATCTGGCCAGCCGCGTCACCGTCGGCAACGGCCCGGACGCCGCAGCGCCGGCGCTGGATTTCATTCATGGCGACATCCGCGAGACCGATGGCCGGCCATGGGCGGCGTGCCCGCGCACCCTGATGCGCAACGAGGTCGAGCGCTATCGCGACGAGCTCGGCTTGCAGGTCAACGCTGCGTTCGAACACGAATTCAATCTGCACGCCGGGTTTGCCGAACATCTGGCGTTCTCGCTCGAAGCCCAGCGCCAGGGCGCCGAATTCGGCGGCTGGCTGCTCAGCGCGTTGCGCGCCGGTGGCGTCGAGCCGGAAATGTTCCTGCCCGAATACGGCAAGCACCAATACGAAATCACCTGCCGCCCGACCCTTGGCGTGGCGGCGGCGGATCGCGCGGTCAACGTGCGCGAGATCACCCGCGAAATCGCCCGGCAGATGGGTCTGGATCTGAGCTTTGCGCCAAAAACCGCTGCCGACGCGGTGTGCAACGGCGTGCACCTGCACATCAGCCTGCTCGATCTGGCGGGTCAGCCGATGCTCTACGACGCCGGCACCAGCAATGGCCTGTCGACCCTCGGCCAGCACTGGGCGGCGGGCGTGCTGCATTACTTGCCGGCGCTGTGTGCGTTCACTGCACCGACGCCGGTGTCGTATGAGCGTTTGCAACCGCATCACTGGAGCGCGTCCTACGCCTGCCTCGGCCAGCAGAATCGCGAAGCGGCGCTGCGCATCTGCCCGACCGTGAGCGTGGGCAACAAGCCCGTGGCGAAGCAATACAACCTGGAATTCCGCGCCATGGACGCCACCGCCTCACCGCATCTGGCAATGGCTGCGCTGCTGATCGCCGGACGCCTGGGCATTGAGCAGCGTCTGGCGCTGAACGCGATCACCGATGAAATCCCCGATTCACTCAACGACGAACAACGCAAGGCCCGGGGCATCGTTGCCCTGCCCGCCTCCCTGGCCCAGGCACTGGATTGCCTGCGTCGCAGTGAAGCGCTGGTCGAAGCGCTGCCAAGCGCGTTGCTCGATACTTTTTTCGCCCTTAAAACCGAGGAACTGGCGCTGACGGAACAGCTCTCGCCCGCTGATCTTTGTGAGCACTATGCACGCCTGTACTGAATCCGTTGAGCTTGGGTTGTACACCCGACCGGTCTACAACCTGAGCCGTGAAGATTCGACGCACCCGCTGATTCTGGTGTGCGAACACGCCAGCCGCTACATCCCCGAGGCCCTGAACAATCTGGGCCTGGCTGATACGGCGGCGCGCGAACACATTGCCTGGGACATCGGCGCCCTGGCGCTGGCCGAGCAACTGTCGGAGCAATTGGGGGCCACGCTGTTGAGCGCCAACTATTCGCGCCTGCTGATCGACCTCAATCGCCCCCGGCATGCGCCTGACAGCATCCCGGCGCAGAGCGAGATCTACCAGGTGCCGGGCAACCGCGAGCTCGACGAGGCCACCCGCGAATACCGTCGCCAGTGCCTGTTCAAGCCGTTTCACACGCGCCTGCAACAACTGATCGATGCACGTCTGGCCGAAGGTCGACCGGTGCGGGTGGTAGGGATTCACAGTTTCACCCCGGTGTATTACGGCCAGCCGCGGGAGCTGGAAGTCGGCGTGCTGTTCGGTCAGGCCAGGGCCTATGCCCAACGGATGCTCGACGGTCTGGAGCGACATCCGCTGAAAGTCGCCGGCAACCAGCCGTACAGGATCGACCCGCTGGGCGACATGACCGTGCCGGTGCATGGCGATGCCCGGGGCCTCGATTCGGTGTTGATCGAAGTGCGCAACGACCTTCTGCGCAGCCCGGAAGCGGTTTCTCGCTGGGCGAATTATCTGGCACCACTGCTGTAAAAAATGTTGTAACCACTGCTGATGCTGTAAACGACGGACCGATATAACAACTAAAACGACCGATTGGCTGACAAGGAGTTGCGCTTCATGGAAATAGAAGAGTTCGGCTACAAACAGGAGTTGAAACGTAGCCTGACACTGACCGACCTGGTGGTGTACGGGATGATATTCATGATCCCCATCGCCCCGTTCGGCGTGTATGGCTACGTCAACGCCGAGGCACCGGGGATGGTGCCTCTGGCGTACATCATCGGCATGGTGGCGATGGTCTTCACCGCGCTCAGCTACGGCAGCATGGCCCGAGCCTTTCCGATTGCCGGATCGGTGTATTCCTACGCGCAACGGGGCCTGAATCAACACGTAGGTTTCATCGCCGGCTGGCTGATGCTGCTCGATTACCTGCTGATTCCGCCGCTGCTTTACGTCTACGCGGCGATGGCGCTCAACCACCTCTACCCGGACATCCCGAAAGTCGGTTTCATTCTGGCGTTCCTGGTCAGCGCAACCTTCGTCAACCTGCGTGGCATCACCTTCACCGCTCGCATGAACATCCTGTTCCTGCTCGCGCAACTGGTGGTGCTGGGGATTTTCCTGTTCTACGCCTGGAATGCCCTGCACAACGGTGGCGGTAACGGCCAGTTGACCCTCGCGCCGCTGTATCACCCGGAAACCTTCAACTTCGCCCTGCTGATGCAAGCGGTGTCGATTGCGGTGCTGTCGTTCCTCGGTTTCGATGCGATTTCCACCCTTGCCGAAGAGATCAAGGGCGATCCGGGTCGCAGCGTCGGCAGAGCGGCGCTGATCACTCTGTTGGTGATGGGGGTGATTTTCGTCGCACAAACCTGGATCGCTACCGATCTGGCAGCGGGCATGGGCTTCAAATCCGCCGACACCGCGTTCTATGAAATCGCCGAAATCGCCGCTGGCAGCTGGCTCGCGACCTTGACCGGCGTGGCCACGGCCCTGGCCTGGGGCGTGGCGGTGGCAATCACTTCGCAAGCCGCGGTCTCGCGCCTGCTGTTCGGCATGGCCCGCGACGGCAAGCTGCCGAAAGTGCTGGCCAAGGTGCATCCGAAACACAACACGCCGTACCTGAGCATTTATCTGGTGGCCGTGCTGTCGCTGGTGATCTGCTACCTGTTCATCAATTCGGTGGACACCCTGACTTCGCTGGTCAACTTCGGCGCCCTGAGCGGCTTCATGCTGCTGCACCTGACCGTGATCAACTACTACTGGCGCCGGCAGAAGTCCGGACAGGTGATCCGTCACCTGATCTGCCCGGTGATCGGCTTCATCATCGTCGCGGCCATCATGTACAACATGGGCGTCGATGCCCAGAAACTCGGCCTGATCTGGATTGCACTGGGTCTGGTGTACCTGTTCTTCCTGAACAAGCTCGGCGCCAGTACCGCGCTGCCTGACCCGAGCAATGGCTGACAAGAAAAAGAGCGGCGTCTGACAACAAATCAGGCGACCGCCGCTTTAACGCGTGGAAACCGACAGTGATAGTCAGGTTCGGCGAATGGGCCGAACCTTTTGATACAGGAGTGCATCCATGCTGGTCTTACGTCCAGTCGAGCCAAACGACCTGCCTCAATTGCAACAATTGGCGCGCGACAGCCTGGTAGGCGTCACATCCCTGCCGGACGACAGCGAACGCCTGGGCGAAAAAATCGCCGCGTCCTGCGCCTCGTTCGACAGCGATGCGGCCGCTCAGGGCCCGGAGAACTACTTCTTCGTGCTGGAAGACATCGACAGCCATCGACTGGTCGGCTGTTCGGAAATTCTCGCCACCGCAGGTTTCAACGAGCCGTTCTACAGCCTGCGCAACCGCCACTTCACCAGTGCCTCGCGGGAGCTGAATATCGAGCACGGCGTGCCGGCGCTGTCGCTGTGTCACGACCTGAGCGGGCACACACTGCTGCGCGGTTTCCACATCGACGCGGCACTGGTGCGCACGCCGTTTTCCGAATTGCTGTCGCGGGCACGGCTGCTGTTCATCGCCGCCCACGCGCCACGTTTTGCCGAAGCGGTGATCACCGAAATCGTCGGTTACAGCGACGAGCAAGGGCATTCACCGTTCTGGGATGCGCTGGGCAAACATTTCTTCGACCTGCCCTACGTCGAGGCCGAACGCCTGTGCGGCTTGCAGAGCCGTACGTTTCTCGCCGAGCTGATGCCGCAATACCCGATCTACGTGCCAATGCTGCCGCAAGCGGCGCAGGACTGCATCGGCCGCATTCACCCGGACGGCCAGGAAGCCTTCGACATCCTCGAGCGCGAAGGTTTTGAAACCAACAGCTACATCGACCTGTTCGATGCCGGCCCGACCTTGTATGCACGCACCGCCAACATCCGTTCGATCGCGCAGAGCCAGACAGTTACGGTTGAGGAAGAACCCCTGATCGATGCTCGCGGACGCTATCTGGTGAGCAACGATGCTCTGCATGGCTTTCGGGCAGTGGTTGCCGAGCTGGATTTCCAGCCCGGTCAGCCCTTGGCGCTTGACCCGGCCCTGTGCGCGGCGCTCAACGTCCGCGCTGGCGGCACGATCCGGTTGATCGCCCTGTGAACCGCGCCCCTACCCAACGACAGTGCCCGAGCAGGCGCGCAAAAGGAGTTGCAGCATGATTGTCCGTCCGGTTCAAGTCAGCGACCTGCCAGCGTTGATGACGCTGGTGCAACAGGCCGGCCCGGGGTTCACCACCCTGCCCGCCAACGAAGATCGCCTGGCCCACCGGGTGCGCTGGGCACAACGGGCGTTCGCCGAGCAGGTCGAGCGGGCCGATGCCGATTACCTGTTCGTGCTTGAAGACGACGAACAGCGCGTGGTCGGCGTCAGCGCCCTGGCCGGGGCCGTCGGCCTGCGCGAGCCGTGGTACAACTATCGGGTCGGGCTGACCGTCAGCTCGGCGCCGGACCTGGGTATTCAGCGGCAGATCCCGACGCTGTTCCTCAACAACGAACTGACCGGCCAATCGGAACTGTGCTCGCTGTTCCTGCGCCACGACCAGCGCCACGGCAGCAATGGCCGTCTGCTGTCGCTGGGGCGTTTGCTGTTTGTTGCCGAATTCCCGCACCTGTTCGGCGAAAAAATGATCGCCGAACTGCGCGGCAGTGCCGACGAGCAAGGCTGTTCGCCGTTCTGGGACAGTCTGGGCCGGCACTTCTTTCAGATGGACTTCAGCCACGCCGACCACTTGTCCGGGCTCGGCAACAAGGCCTTCATCGCCGAACTGATGCCGCGCCAGCCGCTGTACACCTGCCTGCTCACCGAACAGGCCCAGGCCGTGATCGGCCAGGCCCACCCCAACACCGAGCCGGCGCTGAAAATCCTCCAGGCCGAGGGTTTTGCCCATAAAGGTTATATCGACATATTTGACGGCGGCCCGGTCATCGAGGCGCCGATCCGCAGCATCCGCACGGTGCGCGACAGCCTGGAACTGACCCTGAGCATCGGCACGCCGGACGATCAGGCGCCCCTGTGGCTGATCCACAACCGGCGCCTGGAAAACTGCCGCATCACCGTGGCGGCGGGACGCCGGGTCGGCAGCAGTCTGGTGATCGACCGCCTGACCGCCAAACGCCTGCAATTGCAGCCGGGCAACTCGGTGCGGGCAGTGCCGTTGCCCAATCGACAGCAGCAGGCGGTAGCGGCCTGAGCTCAGATTCCTGTAGAGAAAGCGCCTGAACAGGTTTTTCCTGGTTAACTTCCTCGTTAATTCGTCATGATCCTTGACCCATTGGCGTGATAGCCTTTTCACCTTCGGCGTTGACACCTTTGCTCAAGCCTTTCCATTCCTTTGTATTGGTGGAACTCGTATGACCAGGCTTTCTCATCAAGATTTGCGCCGTAACTTCCGTCAGCTGCTGGCTTCCGACACCTGCTATCACACCGCCTCGGTGTTCGATCCGATGTCCGCCCGCATCGCCGCTGACCTGGGTTTTGAAGTAGGGATTCTCGGCGGCTCGGTCGCCTCGTTGCAGGTGCTGGGCGCTCCGGACTTTGCCCTGATCACCCTCAGCGAATTCGCTGAACAGGCCACCCGCATCGGCCGCGTCGCCCAATTACCGGTGATCGCCGACGCCGACCACGGCTACGGCAACGCCCTCAACGTGATGCGCACCATCGTTGAACTGGAACGCGCCGGCGTCGCCGCGCTGACCATCGAAGACACCCTGCTGCCAGCACAATTCGGCCGCAAATCCACCGACCTGATCACCGTCGCCGAAGGCGTCGGCAAGATCCGCGCGGCACTGGAAGCCCGGGTCGACTCGGAAATGGCAATCATCGCCCGGACCAACGCCGGCATCCTGCCGAACCAGGAAATCATCAGCCGCACCAAGCAGTACCAGGCTGCCGGTGCCGACGGTATCTGCATGGTGGGTATTCAGGACTTCGATCAGCTCGAGCAAATCGCCGAACACCTGACCGTCCCGCTGATGCTGGTGACCTACGGCAACCCGGCGCTGCGCGACGACAAACGCCTGGCCGAACTGGGTGTGCGCGTGACCATCGACGGCCACGGTGCCTACTTCGCAGCGATCAAGGCGACCTACGACAGCCTGCGCGAACAACGCCAGATCTTCACCCAGGCTTCCGACCTGAGCGCCACCGAACTGACCCACACCTACACCCAGCCTGAGGAATACATCCTCTGGGCCAAGGAATACATGAGCGTCAAAGAGTAACCTCGCACCACGCTACAAAGAGGCAGAGCGGCCCGACGCCATCACGAGTCCACTCGCATGGCGCCCGCCGCGATACCGCTAGACCGCTGCCTTGAAGCCTTCCTCCCGCTGTAATGCCCGCGTCTGAATCACGTTCAGAATGGCGCATCCCTCTCGCATCAACAGATGCACTGCGCTGGTAATGCGCGTCAGATCACAATCGGAAATGCCCTTGAGGTCGAGACTGGAAAAGGTGTCCGCCAGATCGCGCACGACCACAAAACGGTGCATCGCACACGCGGCCATGTCGCTGAGTTCTTTTTGGGTATTGATGAAGAGCACCGGGGATTCGGCGTCGTAGGTGTCGATGGGGAGGTAACGGGGGATTACTTGATCGGTCATGGTGTAACTCCAATAGAGCAACCACCGTTCGCGGCCAAACGAAGAAGGTGGCGGCTGTGTGCGGGTTGGCCGACCGGGCAGACCACATCCGGCACACCCGAAGGTGTCCCGCGCACAGCTGCCATAAAGCGAATCCAGGCACGAAAATGTCTGGACGATGACGCTGTTGCGTTTTGTCTGCGCGACCGGCCAAGGTCGTTCGCGGAGTTTTTCCGCGAGCCCAGACTATAGGGGTCGGCACCGAAACGCGGCAACAGGGTACGTTGTAGGAAAGGTCTTGGAAATATGTGGGCTGGTTTTGATGGCAGTGTTCGGCTTGATATCTGGCCCTCACCCTAGCCCTCTCCCAGAGGTAGAGGGGACCGATTGGGGGATATTGGTGAGATACACCGACGTGAAAGATTTGCGCTGAATCCATAATCGACTCGGTGTTTCAGGTCGATGTATAGCGCAAGACACCTCGGTCAGCTCCCTCTCCCTCCGGGCGGTCCGACGTTTCGGGAGGGCTGGGGTGAGGGAGAAATCTGCCTGACACCCCGCCAACTCCGCTACTCCACCGACCGGCTCACCGCCCCTTAGCCAATTCCATAATCATCCGCGACAACAGATAAATCCGCGGCGCCACACTCTCCACCTCCGCGTATTCCTCCGGCGTATGAATGTTGCCGCCGACAATCCCGAACCCGTCCAGCGTCGGCGTCCCTACCCCGGCCGACAGGCTCGCATCCGCCGCCCCGCCGCTGCCTTCTTCGGTCAACTTGCGGCCGATTTCGCCGTAGATCCCTTGCGCCATCGCCATCAAACGATCCGACTCCGCCGTCTGCGGCATCGGTGGCAAGCCGCGTTGCAGCGAGGTCTTCACTTCGGTATCGGGGATCAGCTTGTCCTGGGACACCCGCGCCAGATCCTTCTCGATCCGGTCGAACTCCTCCGGCACCGCCGCCCGCACGTCAGCCTTGGCCGTGGCCTGATCCGGGATTACGTTGGTGCGGTCGCCGGCCTTGAGCACGGTGAAGTTGATGGTGGTTTTCCTGGCTTCGTCGCCCAGCTTGCCCAGTTGCAGGATCTGATGCGCCGCCTCCATCGCCGCGTTGCGCCCCAGTTCCGGCGCGACGCCGGCGTGGGCGGCCTTGCCCTTGACCTCGACCAGCGCGGTGGCGCTGCCCTTGCGCCACACCACCAGACCATCGGCCGGACGGCCCGGCTCGAGATTGAGGGTGACGTCGTGAAGTTTGGCGGTTTTCTTGATCAGGTCGGTGGCGACGTCCGAGCCGGTTTCTTCGCTGGCATCGAGCAGGAAGGTGATTTGCGCGTAGTCCTTGAAGTCGAGGTTCTTCAGAATTTTCAGCGCGTAGATGCCGGCGACGATCCCGCCCTTGTCGTCCATCACCCCCGGCCCGTAGGCGCGGCCGTCCTTGATGTGAAACGGTCGCTCGGCGGCGGAGCCTTCCTTGAACACCGTGTCCATGTGCGCCATCAGCAGGATTTTCGCCTTGCCGGTGCCTTTGAGCGTGGCGAGCACGTGGTTGGTTTTTTCCGGCGTATTGGGCACCAGCTCGATGGTGGCGCCGAGCTTTTTCAGCTCGTCGATGGCGATGTCGCTGACTTGCTTGAGCCCCGGCTCATACCCTGAACCGGAGTCGATATTGACCAGGCGCTCGAGCAACTTCAGGGCTTCGGGCTTGTATTGCTCGGCATCGGCCAGCACTTGTTTGTGCGGTTCGGCAAAGACACCGGAGGCTGCAAAAGTGAGGGACAGGCCAGCCAGCAGAGAACGACGGAATTTGAACGTCATGAATCAATCCTTGTTTCGTGTCGGGTACTGAACCGTACCTGACATCGCCCCAAGGCTCCATCCCGGATGCGACACCCGATCCGTTCAAACCGAATCGAATACCTCGCGCCGCGGCTTGTCGTCGCTGCAGCAAATCACCCGGTTACGCCCGCCGGCCTTGGCTTCGTACAGCGCCTGGTCGGCGTCATCGAGCCAGCGTGTCGCGTCGCCTTGGGCCGGATCGAGTGCCGCCAGACCGATGCTCAGGCTGACTTTCAGCGCCGGGTTCTGTTCGTACACCAGAAAGGAAAAACGCTCACGCAAGGCTTCCATCGCCTGCACCGCATTGAACAGCGGCAAGTCCGGCAGGATCACGCAAAATTCGTCACCGCCGTAGCGCCCCGCCACATCGGCCATGCGCAGGTTCTGCTTGAGCATCTTGCTCAGCTGGCGCAGGACGATATCGCCGGCCACATGGCCGTAGGTGTCGTTGATCGCCTTGAAATGGTCGATGTCGATCAGCGCAATCGCCGCACCGCTCTGCTGGCGTTTGCAGCGTTGAAACTCGACTTCCAGTTGATCCTTCCAGGCGCCGTGATTGAGCAGACCGGTGAGGCTGTCGGTGCGGCTCAGTGCCAGCAATTCGCGTTTATGCAAGCCGAGAGTGTAGGCCTGGCGAAAGCAGATCCAGCCCAGCGCCAGCGGATACAGCATCAACAGCGGCAGACAGGCATAGAGCTGTGCCGACGTGGTCATCGGGACGAACGCGGGGGCAAATACCACCAGCCCGACGCCGACGCCAAGCAACTGCGCCGCCGCGCCGGCCAGCAGAAAACGCAGGCCGCCGATGGCGACGTTGTTCATCGCCATCATCGAAATGGTCGTGGCACTGGGCAAGGGATTGAAGTGCATGGCGGCGACCCAGAAGCCACCGAGAAAGGCGTCGATCAACAAATTACGGTGTTCGGCGTGGTACGGAACCTTCGCCCGGCGCGCCCATTGATACGCGAGGTGCGGCCAGACCAGGCCGTTGAACAGCATCACCGCCCAGACCCAGGCCGGCGGATCGAGTGGATACATCGCGACGCTCACGCACAAAAGCCCCAGAACCAGCCCGAGGATTCGCGATGTATAGAGCCTCCTGGCCAGTGAAAGTCCCTTTCCTCCCGTTCTTCCCATAGGGGCCTCGACCACTCGACGGCACTGCGCAGACCGCAGACCCGATGTATTGGGAGTCTATCAGGGCAACGTCAAATAGCCATCACCGGCCAGCGGGCCGAATACCCCGTCATCAGCACCACACGGCGAGCAAATGATTGGCTATACATGAAAGGAAGAAAATGGAAAAAAGACTCTAAGAAGGAGGCCCATGCAGACCTATCAAGTGTTGATCATCGGCAGCGGTTTTGGCGGCCAGTGCGCGGCGGTCAACCTGCTCAAGGCCGGTATCGACGACTTTCGCTTGCTGGAGCGCCGCGACTTCTTCGGCGGCACCTGGTGCCAGAACACCTACCCCGGCGCGGCGGTGGATGTGCCGTCACCGCTGTATTCCCTATCGTTTGCGCCTTACCGCTGGACGCAGATGTTCGCTGAACAGGCGGAACTGCACCGCTACACCGACCATGTGGTCGAGCGTTTCGGCCTGCGCGACCGGGTGGAACTGCAGGCCAACGTCGAGCGCGTCGAGTGGGACGACGCAGAAAAACGCTGGGCCGTACACACCGGCACCAAAGGCACTTTTTATGCGCAGTTCCTGATCAATGCCACCGGGCCGCTGAGCCAACCGGTTATCCCACACTTTCCCGGCCAGGATCGCTTTCAGGGCAAGACCTTTCATACAAACAATTGGGATCACAGCTACGACTATCACGGTAAACACGTGGCGATTGTCGGCAGCGGTGCCAGTGCGGCTCAGGTGATTCCGGCCATTGCACCGAAGGTCGCCCAATTGCATGTGTTTCAGCGCACAGCGCATTGGGTGCTGCCCCGTGCCGATCGTACGTTCGGGCGATTCCAGCGCTGGCTGCTGGGTCTGAAACCGGCCTACAAGCTGCTGCGCTGGATGATCTACTGGCAGTTCGAAACCCGGGTTATCGCCTTCAAATATTCGAAACCGGCGATTCACATGGTGCAGAGCCAGGCCCTGAAGTTTCTCAAGCGCCAGGTGACTGACCCCGAGTTGCGGAAAAAACTGACACCGGACTTCACCATCGGCTGCAAACGGGTGCTGCTCTCCAGCACCTACTACCCGGCACTGACCCGGCCCAACGTCACGTTGCACAGCCGCGAGCAAGGCATCGCCAGCCTAGACGAAACCGGCATCGTCACCACGGACGGCCAGCACATCGACGTCGATCTGATCGTCTGGTCGACCGGTTACGACGCCACCGACGGCGTGATTTCCTACCCGGTCAGCGGAAAAAACGCCGTGCAACTGCGCGATGTCTGGGCGCAGTACCCGCGCGCCTACCTCGGCACCAGCCTGCCGGACTTTCCCAACCTGTTTATCGTCACCGGGCCGAACACCGGCATCGGCCACACCTCGGCGCTGTTCATCATCGAATCGCAGATGAACTACATCCTCGACTGCATCCGCACCTTGCAGGCCAATGGTCTGCGCAGCATCGAGGTTCGCCCCGAAGCAGAACGTACCTACACTCAGATGATTCACCGGGAGATGGAGCGCACGGTCTGGAAAACCGGCGGCTGCCACAGTTGGTATCAAAGCAAAAGCGGTCATGTGATCGCGATGTTCCCCGGCTTCAGTTTCAGCTACCACCGGTTGACCCGGGCGCTGAAACCGGCCGACCACATTCTGTCTTGAACAAGGAAGACCCACGATGCTTTTGCTGTTTGTCGCCCTCGCGGTTTTCGTGGCCTGGAGCTGGTTGAGTTACCCGGCGGTCGGCCACTGGCTCTACGATCTGAGCGCGGCCCTGGAGGCCAGGCTGTACCGGTTGCACAAGATTGAAGTGCCGATTGCCGAAATGACCGTGTCGACCTGGCAAGGCGGGCCTTATGAAGCGTCGAGCAGCATTTTGATGCTGCACGGCTACAGCGCTGAAAAAAACCTGTGGCTGCGCTTCGCCCGGCATTTTGTCGGGCAGTACCGGGTAATCATCCCGGACCTGGCCGGCCACGGCGAAACCGGCTTCAAGGCCGGCGGTGGCTACGATATTCCGGTGCAGGCCAAGCGCATGATCCAGTTGCTCGACGTTTGCGGCGTCGAGAAAGTCCATGTGATCGGCAACTCCATGGGCGGCTACATCGCCGCGTGGCTGGCAGCGACCTACCCGGATCGCATTGCTTCGGTGGCGCTGATCGACCCGGCGGGCGTCACTGCGCCCGAGCCCAGCGACATGGAGCGCCACCTCGCCCGTGGGCACAATCCGTTTCTGATCAATTCCCGGGAAGAATTCCGACGCTTCTATGCGATGACCATGGCCTCGCCACCGTGGGTGCCCGGCCTGGTGCTCGACGCGATCGCCCAGCGCTACGAACAATGCCGCGACGAACTGGAAGAGATCTTCCGGGATTTTCGCGCCAGCCCGCCGATGGAACCGAAACTGCCGGACATCAAATGCCCGGCGCTGTTGCTCTGGGGCCGCAAGGACCGGTTGATCGACGTCAGCAGCGTACCGGTGTGGAGCAAAGGCATCAGCAATTTGCGGGTCGATGTCTGGGACGGCGTCGGCCATATGCCGATGGTCGAACAGCCGTCGAACACGGCACGTCTGTATCGGGAGTTTCTGGGGGAAAACTCGCGCCAGGACAGGTAAACGGTCAGTCGTTGGCAGAATGAAGTTCGTAGGATTCTTCGTTTGCCCGCGTCGGCGAAGGCTGCGATCTTTTCCGACATCCTTTACGTGACCGTGCCAGGAATTTTTTTCATGACCGTGCAGCCTTTCGTCAGCCCCGACCTGATCCGCCAACGCTTCTCCAAAGCGATGTCCGACATGTACCGCCAAGAAGTACCGCTGTACGGCGCGTTGATGGAATTGGTGGAACAGACCAACCGCGACGTGCTGGCACGCGAGCCGCAAGTCGCCAGTCAACTGCACAGCACCGGCGAAATCGAACGGCTGGACATGGAGCGCCACGGCGCCATCCGCGTCGGCACCGCCACCGAACTCGCCACCCTCGCCCGTTTGTTCGCAGTGATGGGCATGCAACCGGTGGGCTATTACGACCTGACCCCTGCCGGGGTGCCGGTGCATTCCACGGCGTTCCGGGCGGTGCATGAAGATGCGCTGCAGGTCAGTCCGTTCCGGGTGTTCACTTCGTTGCTGCGACTGGAGTTGATTGAAGATCCTGAGCTGCGGGCCTTCGCGCAATCGGTGCTGGATAAGCGTTCGATCTTTACGCCATTGGCGCTAAGGCTGATCGAACAGGCTGAATCTGCTGGCGGCCTGAATGAGTCCGAGGCCGGGGAATTTGTCCTGCAAGCGCTGGAGACTTTTCGCTGGCACCACAGCGCCACCGTCACTGCCGCGCAGTACCAGACCCTCAGCGCCCAGCATCGCTTGATCGCCGATGTCGTCGCGTTCAAGGGCCCGCACATCAACCACCTGACCCCGCGCACGCTGGACATCGACATCGTCCAGGCGCAGATGCCGCTGCACGGCATCACGCCCAAAGCGGTGATCGAAGGCCCGCCGCGTCGGCAGCATCCGATCCTGTTGCGTCAGACCAGTTTCAAGGCGCTGGACGAGCCGATCGCCTTCACCGACCAGACGCAAACCCGCGGCAGCCACAGCGCCCGCTTCGGCGAAATCGAACAACGTGGCGCAGCGCTGACTCCCAAGGGCCGTGCGTTGTACGACCGCCTGCTGAACGCGGCACGCGATGAACTGGGCGATTTCCCCAACGAAGCCAACGCCTCACGCTACAACGCGCTGATGGCCCGGCACTTCAGCGAATTCCCTGACAGCCTCGAGGGCATGCGCGAGCAGGAATTGGCGTATTTCCGGTATTTCCTGACAGACAAAGGGCTGGCGGCGAGTCGTCCCGCTGATGCTTCGCTGCAAGGGTTATTACGCGACGGCTATGTGAAAGCCGAACCGCTGGTGTACGAAGATTTCCTGCCAGTCAGTGCGGCAGGGATTTTTCAGTCGAACCTGGGGGACGCGGCGCAGACACACTATGGCGAGCATTCCAATCGACAGGCGTTCGAGTTGGCCCTGGGGCGTTCGACCATTGATGAGTTGGGCCTGTATGCCGAAACCCAGCAACGTTCGATTGAGGAATGCCTCACTGCAATTGCCCGATCCGCGTGAAAAGCGGCGATTGGCCATACTGCGCAAGAAGTTGCGCACTTGTTTTGTAAAAATGCTCACCGAATCCGCTGGAGGCCATGTGTTTCAAGGGCTCCAGGCAAGTGCGCAAGAAGTTGCGCAGTACTGCGCAACTTCTTGCGCACTTCGAGCTACCTGGCTGATCAAAAAACGCTCAAACCCGCGATACAAAGCGGTCAAGTCCCCGGCTCCCGGGGGCGTGGCAAAAGCTGGCACGCTCCTTGATAACAGTCAGGCACCCACCGGGCGATTTCGCCTCCCGGGCACCCTAACTTTATCCGCAAGGAGCACCTCCCATGGCAACACCAGCGTACATGTCGGTTACCGGCGAAAAACAAGGCCTGATCACTGCCGGCGCCTTCACCGCCGACTCCGTTGGCAACACCTACCAGGAAGGCCACGAAGACCAGGTTATGGTTCAGGCTTTCAGCCACGACGTGATCATCCCGCGTGACCCGCAATCCGGTCAGCCAACCGGTCAGCGCGTTCACAAGCCAGTGATCATCACCAAGGTCTACGACAAGGCTTCGCCACTGCTGCAAGCCGCTCTGACCTCCGGCGAGCGCATGAGCGAAATCGTTATCCAGTGGTACCGCACTTCGGCTCAAGGCACCCAAGAGCACTACTACACCACCAAACTGGAAGACGCGATCATCGTCGCCATCAACAACAAGATGCACAACTGCCAGGATCCATCGAACGCCCACTTCACCCACCTGGAAGAAGTGCAGTTCACCTACCGCAAAATCACCTGGACCCACGAAGTATCCGGTACTTCGGGTTCCGATGACTGGCGTGCTCCAGTCGTTTAATTACGGCTGATCGTTACAAGCATCGGCCAGCTCTGCTGGTCGATGTTGTTTACGCCCCTCCAGAATTTCGCGTGCGTTGAACCGCTTGACGGTAATCGACGAACGCCGCTGTACAGCACGAGGAACAAGGGATGTTCGCGCCGGCCAATGAAACCCACTTTGCCCTGACCATCGAAGGTCTTTCCGCCGATTTCCAGGTGTTTACCCTCACCGGTCGGGAAGCCATCAGCCAGCCTTTTGTGTTCGAGGTGGAGCTGGTCAGTGAGCAGCCGTCGCTGGACCTCGAAACCCTGCTGCACAAACCGGCCTTCCTGCAGCTGTCGCCCGACGGCAGCGGTATCCACGGCCTGATCTACCGCGCCGCGCAAGGCGATTCCGGCAAGCGCCTGACGCGCTACTCCGTGACCCTGCGCCCGCAACTGGCGTACCTCGCGCACCGGATCAACCAGCGAATCTTCCAGAACCTCAGCGTGCCGAAAATCATCGGCAAGGTCCTCGAAGAACACGGCATCCAGGGCAACGCCTACGCGTTCCAGACCGGTTCGATCTACCCCGATCGCATCTACTGCGTGCAGTACGACGAATCGGACCTGCATTTCATCCAGCGCCTGTGCGAAGAAGAAGGCATTCACTACCACTTCCAGCACAGCGCCACGGGCCACAAACTGGTGTTCGGCGATGACCAGACGGTGTTCAAGAAACTGGCGCCGGTGGCCTATCAGCAGGACTCCGGCATGGTCGCCAGCAACCCGGTGATCAAACGCTTCGACCTGCGCCTGGAAACCCGTACCAGCCGCACCACCCGCCGCGACTACGACTTCGAAAAACCGCGCCTGACGCTGGAAAGCGAAAACCGCGGCGACGCCCTGCCCGACCTCGAGGACTACGATTACCCGGGCCGTTTCGTCGACCGCGAGCGCGGCAAGCACCTGGCCAAACGCGCCCTCGAACGCCACCGCAGCGACTTCCAGCTCGCCGAAGGCAAGAGCGACCAGCCGTTGCTGGTCAGCGGCCATTTCCTCGCACTCAAAGAACACCCGAAGGCCAAGTGGAATGACCTGTGGCTGCTCACCGAAGTCCTGCACGAAGGCAAGCAGCCGCAAGTGCTGGAAGAGTCGGTCACCAGCGACACCACCGCGCTGAAAGACGATTTCCATCAGGGCTACCGCAACCGCTTTCAGGCCACCCCGTGGGACGTGCCGAACCGCCCGCCCCTACGCCACCCGAAACCGCGCATCCTCGGCAGCCAGAGCGCCGTGGTCACCGGGCCGAAAAGGGAAGAAATCCACTGCGACGAATACGGCCGGGTGAAAGTCCAGTTCCACTGGGACCGCGACGGCCAGGCCGACGACAAGACCAGCTGCTGGCTGCGCGTGTCTTCCGCCTGGGCCGGTGCCCAGTACGGCGGCATCGCCATCCCGCGCATCGGCATGGAAGTGCTGGTGACATTCCTCGAGGGCGACCCCGACCAGCCGCTGATCAGCGGCTGCCTGTACCACAAGGAAAACACCGTCCCCTACGCCCTGCCGGCGAACAAGACCCGCACCACCTTCAAGACCCTGAGCTCGATGGGTGGCGGCGGCTTCAACGAACTGCGCATCGAAGACAAGAAAGGCCAGGAACAGATCTTCCTCCATGCCCAGCGCGACTGGGACGAAAACATCGAACACGACCAGAAAATCCGCGTCGGCAACGAACGCCACGACGTCGTGGAAAAGAACAGCTACACGGAATTCAAGGCCGAAGAACACCACACGGTTTACGAAGACCGCAAAGTCGAAGCACGCGCCAACGACCACCTGACCGTGGGCGTGAACCAGCACATCAAGATCGGCACCGGGCAATTCATCGACGCCGGCCAGGAAATTCACCTCAGCAGCGGGATGAAGGTGGTGCTGGAAGCCGGGGCCGAACTGACGCTGGTCGGCGGTGGCAGCTTCATCAAGATCGATGGCGGCGGCGTGACCATGAGCGGGCCGGCGATCAACATCAACTCCGGTGGTGGACCGGGCAGCGGCACCGGCGCCGCCCCACTGATGCCGGGCGTGTTGAAGCAGGCGGATGCCGACAAGGCTGGTGCCGTACTGACCCCGGCGCAAATCAACACCCTCAAACGTAATGCGCCGTTCTGCGAAGAGTGCGAAAAATGCAAGGCAGGTGCCTGTGCCATCTAATCGACTGACACCCAAAGACTGGCTGGCGCAACAGCCGCTGCAGAAAGACGAACGCTTGTATCTGGTCATAAGCGCCGCGAGCGATGCCGAAGCGCTCAAGGCCTTATATCAGAGCGAACCGTCCATACAGGCCATTCCCATCTGGGGTGGAACGCCCTACTCCACCTGGCAACCGGTGATGCCATACGTCGCCGAACTCAAGGCCAACTCGGCCTTCCTGCCCTGGATCACCGAAACCGACGCCCTCGACTGGGGCTGGCTGGCGGTCTCCCGCTCGGAACCCAACGAAGTTTTCGAACATCTGCGCAGTTTGACCCAGGTGAAAATGCCGGACGGGACCGAAGTGTTTTTCCGGTTTTGGGATGGACGGCATATCTATCCGATTCTTGAAGGGTTGGGTGAGACGGCTGGGGAAGTGTTGCCGGTGTTTGAGCGGTATCTGATTAATGGACGGAGCCTGGAAGTCGGGCCGAGGGTGGTGCCGAAGGCGAAGGATTGGCCGTGGTGGGAGGTGCCGAAAGACCTGCTGGACAGCCTGATGGCCGAAAACCCCTCGACCGTGATCGGCAACATGATGCAGTGGCTGCTGGACGAACATGCCGACCTGTATTTCTCGTTCCCGGAATCGAACCTGCAAAAGAAAGTGGCGCGTTTCGTAAAACGCACGCCACTCACGGAAGAAAATTTTACCGGCCTGCTGAAGGCCCATCTGGAAAGTGAGGTGGCTGTATGAGCATTTTGATGGGTGAGATTGTTGTCAATCTCAATGCAAAACAGCCTGATGCTCAGGCCATCATCAGCGACTTCAAGAAGTGCCTGAAGGATTATCGCGAGCATGCCGAAGCCTGGTACGGCGGTATTCTGGACGCAGAGCAGCAGTTCAAGGTCGGTGACGAAGTCGGCACGGCGGACAAGGACAGCAAAAAGGAAAATACCCTTTATGCCAACTGCCCTGCCAACGGCAAACTCAAACTTGTACATAGTTTTGAGTCTGCGCGTTTTGTACCTATCGGCAATACGCCGGTGCGACTGGTGCCGGTGGAGAATGGCAAGCTCTACGGAAAGAACGAAGTCGGTCAACCGATCAACGTCAAAATCGGTCCAAGCGGGATTCTGGAGGTCACTGGCCTCAAACCGCATCAGCAATATGAAATCACTTTTTTCCCGAATCCCACCAAGGCTCAGATCGATAGCCTGTTCAACTCCTATCAAGGCGTAATCGGGGACCTTAGCGGCTGGCTGCAAACAGAGTGGACCACCGACTTTCTGCCACTTTGGCAAGCGCATACCAATTCATCCATGGCTGGACGGGCATTGCAGCAATTGGAGTCGGCGTGGAAGGGGTTCCTCAAGGCGATCATGGGGCTGTGGGGGGACATCAAAAGTCTCTACGACCTGGTTGCACACCCTCGGGAAAACTACGAAAAACTCAAAAAATTCTTCACCGAAGAACAGATAAAGAAGATCTATAACGCTTCAAAAGAAGCCATTCAAACAGCCCTGCTGATCGCCAGTGACGAGCCACTTATGTGGATCTACGTCGCAGCTATCGTAGCGTGGGTCAAAATGCTGCCTCCGCAGACCTGCACTGAAGTGCTGGCAGAACTGACTACGGAAGTACTGCTGAACATCCTGATCGGTATTGTTTTGACGGGCGGGATCGGTTTGGCCGTCCGTATTGGCACCAAGGGCCTCAATGCTGCAAGGAACAGCGGCAAGGTCATGACACTGATTGAAGACTTCACGTCGATGCTGATGAAGATCAGCAAGAAGAATGCGACAGCACACGCCGATACGGCGAAACCGTTGATGCTCAACGGCAATTCGCCACTGAACCAAGCGAGAAAGGCGAGCGTAGAAATTGCGCCTCCAAAACCCGCAGAGACCGCCACACCACCAAAGAAAAAACCACCCGTTTCCGGAGGTGCTGTAGAGACGGATGCGCAGATTCATGCACGCGGCAAGAAGGAAAACAGCACCCGCGCTCAACAACAGGAAAATGTAGACAACGCGCCCAACCAGTCCAAAAACCCAGCGGATCAACCTGCTCAGTGCGCCGATAAGACCTGCACTAACGGTGAACCGGTATCGATGGTTACCGGCGAGGAATTGCTGACGCTCACTGACGGCGTATTGGGTGGGCTGCTACCCATTGAATGGACACGTCTCTATCGCAGCAGCGCGGTTGAAATCGACGGGCGTCTCGGCCATGGCTGGAGCCACTCCCTATCCCATCGCCTGCAAATCAACGATGAAGGCGTGTTGTGGACTGATAACGAAAACCGTCAGACCCGCTTCCCGATGCCGACCGAACAACGTCCAGCCATTACCAACAGTCTGGCTCAGGCGGCGATTTATTTGGGCAGCGCGCCGGGTGAACTGATCCTCACCCAAGCAGGAGCAAAACCACGCTTTTATCACTTCCGCGCAAACCGACTGACGACGGTCAGTGACTCCTACGGAAATCAGGTGCATATCAGCTATGACCTGGTGGGGCGGATCCAGCGCATCGATAACGGTGCGGGCCGCGCGTTGCTGTTGCGCTACGACGATCGCCATATCGTTGCCGTTGATCAGCAACAGCAGCGTTCTGAGTATGACGAGCGCGGTGAGCGCCAGGATCCTTGGCTGACCATTCAGAACCTTGTCACCTACCGCTATAACGCTCGCAACCAATTGGTCTCGGCATCCAATGCCGCAGGGGAAACCGAGCATTACCGCTACAACGATCAGCACGTCATTCTCGAGCGACAACTGGCCGGTGGCGCCAGTTTTTTCTGGGAATGGGAGCGTGAAGGCAAACTTTCCCGTTGCGTACGTCATTGGGCCAACTATTCGCAACTGGAAGCTCGCTACGAGTGGGATGACAAAGGCACGGTTACGGTTCACAACGCCGATGGCAGTGAACAGGTTTACGTGCATGACGAAAATGCACGGCTGATCAGTGAAACCGCTGCCGATGGTGCTGAAACGCAAAATGCCTATGACGATGAGGGACGTCTGGTAGCTGTAAAAGATCCAATGGGAGCCATCACCGAGTATCAATACAGCGATGCCGGGCGATTGATGGCTGTCATCCCACCGGAAGAAGAACCGACCCTCTACAACTACTTCGATGGGCAACTGATTGAAGTCAAACGTGGCAAGGCCCGTTGGCAGTACGACCGCAATCAACAAGGCGACATCACCCAGCAAATCGACCCGCAGGGCAACAAAACCCGCTACAACTACGACGGCCAGGGCCGGCTGCTGGAAATTCATCACCCTGATGGCAGTCGCCATCAACTGGGCTGGAACAATCTCGGTCAATTGCTGGAGGAACGTCTTCCGGACGGTGGTCAGCGCAAGTATCGCTACGATGCACTTGGACGGCAGATCACCCGCCAGGACGAATTCGGCGCCATCACCCATTACCAATGGGACGCCGTCGACCGCCTGACTCAGGTCACCCTCCCCGGCGGCGCCAGCCGTACCTTCACCTACAACCCGTACGGACGCGTCACCGCCGAACGCGATGAGCTCGGCCGCATCACCCGATACGAATACGCCGATAACCTGCATCTGGTCAGCCGCCGCATCAATCCGGACGGCAGCCAGCTGCGCTATCGCTACGACAACGCGGGCCTACTGCTCACTGAAATCGAAAACGAACGAGGCGAGCACTACAAGCTCGACTACTACGCCAACGGCCTGATCCAGCAGGAAACCGGTTTCGACGGCCGCCGCACCGCGTACGAATACGACCTCAACGGCCAGTTGCTGAAGAAGACCGAATTCGGCGACGACGGCAGCGAACTGATCACCGAGTATCAGCGTGATGCTGCCGGGCGGCTGCTGGTGAAAACCCTCGCCGATGGCGAAGAAATTCACTACAGCTACGATGCCCTTGGCCGTTTGGTGAATGTCGACGACGGTCACTGGCCGCTTGCCTACGAATATGACGTGCAGGATCGCCTGATCACCGAACACCAGGGTTGGGGCACCACACGTTACGAATACGACAGCGTCGGGCAACTGAGTCACTGCCGCCTCCCCGACGGCAGCACACTCGACTACCGCCATTTGTCCGGTGGACGCCTTAGCAGTATTGACCTCAATGGCTCACGCCTGACCAGCCACCAATTCAGCGCCGGTCGCGAACAGCAGCGCCAGCAAGGCCTGTTGCTAAGCCAATACCAGTACGACGAACAAGGTCGCCTGCAAGCGCACAGCGTCAGCCAGCGTGAAAAAAACCTGTTCCAGCGTCGCTATAACTACGACGCCAACGGCAACCTCGCCGGTATCGACGACAGCCGCAAGGGCAACCGCAGCTTCCACTACGACCCGCTGGACCGCTTGACCAGCGTACGTGGCGCGACACCGGAAAGCTTTGCTCATGATCCGGCCGGCAACCTGCTCGGTCAGAACAATGAAGGCACAGCAAATCTCGCAAACGTCAAAGGCAACCGCCTGCTGATGCAGGGTGATCGCCATTACGACTACGACGCCTTTGGCAACCTGATTCGCGAACGCCGTGGCGCTGGCCAGAAACTCGTCACCGAATACCGCTACGACTGTCAGCACCGCTTGATTGGCGCCAGCCTGCCGGGTGGCAGCACCGCATCCTACAAATACGACGCCTTCGGGCGCCGCATCGAAAAAACCGTCGACGGCCAAACTACCGAGTTCCTGTGGCAAGGCGAACGCCTGATCGCTGAAAGCGGCGACAATCGTTATCGCACTTACATCTACGAACCCGGCAGCTTCCGCCCGCTGGCCATGTTCGACGGCGAAGGCCCGCGCAAGGCAACGCCGTTTTACTACCAACTCGATCATCTGGGCACACCGCAGGAACTCACCGACTACAGTGGCGAGATCATGTGGTCCGCCAAGTACCGCGCCTACGGCAACCTCGCGGCGCTGGACGTCAGTGAAATCGATAACCCGTTGCGCTTCCAAGGTCAGTATTTCGATGCAGAGACAGGCCTACACTACAACCGGCATCGCTACTACAATCCGGGGACTGGGCGTTTTTTGACGCAGGATCCGATCAAGCTTGCGGGTGGGTTGAATAGCTACCAGTACGTGCCTAACCCTACGGGGTGGGTGGATCCGTTGGGATTAAGCAGTAATTGCCCAGGCTCAGAGTCAAAATCACCACCAAGCGAAAAACCAGATAATGCTTCTAAAAGCAACGTTCATGGTGCGGAACCTACTTCTCCACCCGCACCGGCATCACCTCCTGGTCAGGGTTACCATAATGAGGTCTATGGAAACAAACCGGTTAAACCGCAGGATGCTGTTAAGCGATGGGAGGATTTCCTAGGTGAAGGCCCCTATACAAATACCCATCCAAGAACAGGATTGCCTGATAACGATAGGATTGTATCTGCCGATGGCAAACGAAGTATTCGCTATGGTGCTCATGAAATGAATAGCAAACCAAACAAGCACCATTACCACGAAGAAACGTGGACTCTTGACGTAGTTAACAACGTCATGAACGTTGACAACACAGTAATTCGCGTCCCCCTAGGAACCAAATAGATGAAAATCACTATAATACGCATAATTAAAATTCTCACCGAGAGTATATATATTGAATTTTCAAGCCCCTATGGAAAAGGCTTTTCAAACCTCATAGCTCCGGAGGCAAAAGAAAACCAGTCCTATGACATCGAAATGGACATTGGCGATGAATTTTCTTGGAATAAAAACATAATGACTTCAGAGGAAACCACTCCATCAATCCGCTCGAAACCCGATGCAACTTACATAACCGCGGAATTAACCTCCATTACTGACGACGGATGCGGTGTGCTAAAGCTTGGAAACTCCGTCATATTCTTATCACTAGAAGGACACAATCAAAACTTAATGCTACCGACCTTTATAGAACTCTCAACCAACGACCTCAGCTTCTACCTAACCAACATATAAACCAAACCCAAAAGGGGACCGAACCAAAAGGAGACAGATTTATTTTTTCGTTAAAGAAAATAAATCTGTCTCCTTTTCAAAAACAGTTGACGGCGTGCAGTGGCAAGTACTCAAAGACGACGGCGTTATCACATCCTCCTTCCCAGCTGGCGACTCACCTATGTCGCGCCCTATTTGAATTGAGACAAATCATGGATAGCAAGGCTTTCGATGAATACAACTACTGGCTGGGACAAAGCGAGGATTCCAACTGGAATGAATACATTACAGAGCAGGTAGCCAAAGGAGTTCTAGGAAATTTCAGCGCTGAAGACTGGAACCGGCTTAACGACACGATCCTATCAAGGGAAGAGTATTGGCAGGAGCGAAGTGCTGCGGCACTTGGAGAGAATCGCTCGGCTCAGGCAATTGAAATTCTAAAGAAACTTTTGGACTCTCCATTTACCGAAGTATTAATAGTCTCTGCCTCAGAACTGGATTGGAGTGAAGTCCCAATCGAGAATAAATACGCAAAGAAAATACAAGCTATTATTAACTCCCTAAACCACGAAGAACTCGAATCCTATCCTGAACTTGAAAACCTTCTAAAAAAAGCCAGCAGCGCGCAAATTTAAATAGAACTAAATCAAAGGGAGCAGATTTCTTATTCGTTAAAGAAAATAAATCTACCCCTTTTCAGAATCCGTTCGAGGGGCAAAAATGACAGCGCTTAAATGTATCCCAAGAAGTGTATGGAACGGGTTCGACGGAACAGGCTATAACAACATTGCGCAAGAGCTAGAGTCCGAAAACCATTCACTAAGAAAATGGATTTCATTATATTCCATCTACAAATACCCCCTTACCAATGACCCACATCAATATTACAACTTCATCCACCAATCAAAAAACTTCCAACATGCATTAGTAATATTTACAATCCCCACCAAAACTTGAAACAAGCGATGGCGTGGACGACCGAGACATTTTTATCGCAAAAATAGAAACCATGAACTCTGAAGCGGAAATCAACTCCCTTCTTGAAAACCTCAACATAGACCCAGAACTGTTCACCACGCCATGGCGCTGTGAATACCCGCTCTAGGTGCCAAACTGCAATCGGAGGGGTTCGAATTTGCTTTCGTTGAAGAAAATAATTTCTTCCCCTTTTCAGTCCTTTTCAAATAGGCAAAATGAAAATTTTTCTCAACATTGAACACCTGAAAAACTTCAACTTCCCTAGTGCATTCATAGAATTCGCGACTACGGAACCTGAACCGGACATTGAGCCTTGGTGGTTACTAATATATCAAGAGGGAAAAATAAATTACTGGCACAACACGCTAAAAAACCTTTACCCAAACCGCACGCTAGTTCCTTTCGCTAAATTCAATGCGAATGATGATATTGCTTGCTTTGACGGAGATGATTTATCCGGCAATCCAAAAGTGCTAATAATACATGCATATGCTTCAGAGGGATGGGAGCTTCACGGAGAACATCCTGACTTTAGCGCATGGCTAAAAATAGCCATTGAGACCCATGCGGAATGGAATGAAGAAGATTAAAAACATCTACATCCAACATCTTATAGGTGTATTCAGTTCTCGCTGGAGAGCGCAATGATTTTCTCAATTGATATCACAGAGTGCTTTGGCGCGATCGACTCCGATAACGCAGGCGGGATCATAAGCTATATCAACATCCCCCCCATCGAACGCCCTCGGGAAAAATTTCACCTTAAGCTATCAAACTTTGTACTTAACTTAATCGACGAGCCAGTCATCGATTCGATCAACAGGCAGAATTCAACCATTTTGGAGAACATGACCGAAGACGGCTTCCTTATAATAAGACAAGCCAGTATTTCCTTTTATTCAATAAAAGGATACGAAAAATTACTACGACTATTAAACCAAGACCACGGATATTTGACCCACGAACGCTACGGCCAAAAATTGAACACCGGAGACAAGATCTACGACATCAGCGGAAGACTCTTTTCGAACCCGGAGCTTTTAATTAACTTCGCATTCATTTCACCCAGCAATATAACACTTAAATTTAACTCATCAGACTGCACATACATAGAAAGCTACCCCGAGCTTCAAAAATCTTTAGAAAAACTAAATTCAAGAGAAAAACCTACTCAACCACCTCTCACTGGCCTATTCGACCCCACATATAGCAACACTCACACCACTAGCAACTTTGGCGCTGGCTATCGAATCTACAATCAATAATTAAAATACTTCCACAAAAAGGAATAGGCTCGCTTCTATTCACGCTCCAAAAAACAACAGGAACACCTCAATGAGTTACTTAAAAAAAGAAATCACATCAGCACTTGAAAAAAACCATCTAAAAACCCAGCAACTCAAAGACAATGAATTAGAAAAAATAATCTCAGACGTAAAAACCCGCTTCTTTTACTCCAACACAAATACCCTTGACCCCCTCAATCTAAAATCCGTAACAAAACAACACGACCCAGACTTCTGGAAAAAAGTCGATCTTCTATACCCTTCTGAAAAACCAACATTAATCGTCCTCGACAACCAAATCCATGCTTGGACGCTTCAGTCATCATCTGATTTGAAAATATTGCTTTCAGAAACGACTGGCTTTCCATTCTGGATAACCAATACAGCCCTTAGCTTCTTAACTTATGTAGACGACCACGATTGCGTACATACAGCATCCCCTTCGTTCCCTCCCGCGATTAAAAAATCATGATCTTCAAATCAGAAAACAAAATTATTGACCCAACCTCTGTAACCTACCGCAGCCTTGGCTTCGGTGAACCGCTCTCCAAAAATACCAAAAAATATACTTTATCAATAAAAACTCACGAACTGCCCGAGCAATTCCACGAGCTGACAAATGCATTCATCGCCGAATGCATACAAGACGATAACAAACAAGGCTACACCGACATCCCGGCATTACGAGACTGCAATTACCCGCCATTTTCAACCTTAATAAAAAACCATCCAGATGTAGCGGTAATCCTCATCAAGGACTACTTATTCTTTGAACTGTTCTATTTGCTATTCCCATCAAAGGGAGAACTCGAACTAGTAATAAACTCGATTTCCACAGTTTATTATCTGGACGATACGTTTCACCTATGCGGCGAAACGTATCCCTACCGAAACCCGTAATTGCGTTTTTCCGTCACAGGCTCAAAACCTTAAGGCAAAAAACACAACCTACTGCTGCATTTCGATGACTTGCTCCCCCACCTCATACTTAACCACCACCCGATTCCCATACAACCGCTCCCTCTCCACCAACGCCCCCACCTGCCCCTTCTCCCTCACCTCCCGCCAAATCTCATTCTCTCGATACACCCGCTCCCCCTCCCGCACAAACCGATGCCCCACTTCAAACACGTGATACCGATAAGCCCGCTCCCGATCACACAACAATTCCCCCTCCAACTGCGTCTCCCCGACCTTCAGCTTCAGCTGAAAGCTGCGATCCGTCGGGTTGTGCAGCACCAGGTCGATGTAGTTGTAGAAGATTGCCGCGCCTGAGCCGAATGGCAGGACGCGGCCGTCGTCCGGGAAGGGGTCGAAGCTGTGGTTGGCGCGTTCGGTGACGACCAGAGGTGAGTGAATGGCCATCCAGTGGATGAGGTTGCTGAGCTGGCAGATGCCGCCGCCGATGCCGGTGCGGGCTTCGCCGAATGAGAGTTCCATGCCTTCGACGTAGCCGCGTTGGCGGGTCGGTCGGCCGACGAGGCGGCAGAAGGAGAAATATTCGCCGGGGGCGATGGTGACGCCGTCGATGGCGGCGACGGCGAGTTTGAGGTTGATGACTTTGTTGTGTTGCAGCGCGAGGTCGGAGTCGCCGAGTTTGCGGATCAGTTTTGAGGTGTGTTTGAGGTAGCGGTAAGGCAGTCGCCCGGACGTCGTGGCAGGCCGCGCGTAGCGTTTGCTCGAGCAGTGCCAGGCGATGTGGCGGAACAGTCTTTTTTGCCACACGCGCAGCCAGTAAAGGGCCGGGTGGTAGAGGGAAAGTGGTTTCATCCTTGGCGAACGGCGCGGGCCGTTGTTTTCCTTGAACTTGAAAGGGCGGCGCATCTTACCGTGGAACCGCGCTTGATCGCCAAGCGCCTCGCCGGTGTCGCAAGCGGTAACAAGTCGCCCGGCCCGGGCGCTCGGAAATTAAGCTTCAACTAAGGTTGCGTCCCTACCATCCCGGGCCACAAAGCAGCGGTTCTGTGTGCTGATTGCCGTCAGCAGAACCCTTCAACTTGAAGTGAGCCCGGACCATGAGTGCGATCGATTCCACCTCTAAACAACTGCCCGCCTTCAGTCTTGTATTGGTCAATTACAAGACGCCGGAAATAACCCGGATGTGCCTGGAGTTTCTTCAGCAATACGTCAAGGAGCATCAAATTCCGGTGTGGGTGGTGGACAACGATTCCGCCGATGAAAGCCTGATTTACTTGCGGTCCCTGGACTGGATCAACTTGATCGAGCGCCCTTCTCCCGGCAAGGAAGCGGGGCATATTGCTCATGGCAAGGCACTTGATCTGGCACTTGCGAAAGTTGAAACCGATTACCTGTTTTTGCTGCACACCGATACTTTCGTTTTTGACAGTACTGTCTTTTCGATGATGATGAATGAGTGCATGCAATCTTTGGATACAGCGGCGGTCGGTTGCGTCGAACAATTGGATCGAGGCGTCCTTAGAGACACCTGGCGTTTGTCTTCTCGTTATTTCAAACACTATTTCCGCCGGGCAAAACAGCATTTCGGGTTGCCGTCCCGAGATCCAAAACCCTACCGGGAAACTCACCTGAAAAGCTTCTGCACCTTGTGGAATGCTCGGTTGATCAAGGCTCACGGGCTGCATTTTTCGATGGACGACCGGGTCCCGGGATACACGCTGCAGGATCGTTTAAGCAGCCTTGGCTACGGCATCAAATGCCTCTCGCCGCGGACGATCTTCCGCTACCTGGATCACATCCAGGCCGGCACCGTGGCCGCTATCGGTGGATACGGCAAACAGCACCGCCGCACCACCATGTATCAGGAAACGCTCAAGCGCCTTCAGTTACAACAGGGCATGCGACCCGCCAAATCGTAAGACAATAAAAAAGGGCGACTTCAAAGTCGCCCTTTTTGCATCTGAATTCTTTGGCCTCCACTCCGAGGAGGTGTTCGCCCAGTGTAATGGCCTGGCAATCCATGCACCGGTAAAGAGCCCTGACACTGGGCGAACGCGAAGGATTTTAATGGAAATTGGCGGATATGTCGTCCTGCTTCAACATGAAATTTATGTACTGAAAAGTTAAAGAAAATATTCGTCGATATTTCCCGACAAACTTTCTGACATCACCACCTCGAATACCTCATATGACTGTTCTCATACAATTACTTGTACAAGAACAGCCATTCTGTAGAGTCAATACTCAACTTTCATGCTGACTGGTCACTTTCAATACATCGGTGTAAGTGACCACGACGCTTTGCCCGACTTTCAAATCTTTCAGTTTGGCCTGAATCTCAGGCTTTTCGACGTTGAGGGTTTTCGACTGGCCCGAAGGGTTTTCCAGGGTGACCTGGTTTGTCGCCAAATCAATTTTGGTGATTTTCAACTGGACCTGAACCTGGCGGAAAGCCTCGCCACCGGGGTTGCTGCTGCCCACGGCGTTGCGCAGTTCACCGGTGCGCTCGGTGGAGCCAGGCAGACCTTTATCCACGTCGGTGTCCAGATAAGCGGCCACAGAGCGGGTCACTTCGATCTGTACCAGATCGCCCACTCTCAAATTACCGAGGTTTTTCGCCTTGTCGCTGAGCTGAATGTGCACCTGGCGACCTTCCGCGCCTTCCAGGACCACTTGATGATTGGCCGGGTCAACCGCCAGCACTTTGGTGGTGACCCGGTCGGCCTCGACAGCGGCCGACAGCGGTATATCGGCAGCCATCGCCGAAAGGCTGGCCGTAGAAAGGACGGTGGCAAGTGCTATGGCGTGCGTCAGTGCTTGGAGCTTCATAAGCGATACATTCCCTGTGATGGATGGCAGCATCCATCGCCAACGTGGTCAGCGACGGATGTGCCACTGAGCATAGACGCCCTTCAGGGTTTGTTCCGCGATCGTTGCGCGGTGTCCTGCGCGGTGGACTCGCCACTGGCGGTGCCTTTCCCGGAGCTCTGCCGCTGTTTGGGATCGGTGGGACGCAGTGCGTCGTTGTCGCGCTCGGTTTCACCCGGCGGACGAGGTTCGTCGGGGTGCTCGTTATCAGGGACAGTGTTCATTCCAGGCCTCCTCAGGCTTCGGGGTCGTCGAGTTCCCGCGTGACGTTCATGGCGGGCGAGTCCTTGTGCAGGTCATCGGCCTTGGCTCTGAGAATCTGCCACTGTTCAAGATCGATGGCACCTTGGCCGAGCAAATCGTCAGCAATGCGCTGCAGATCGAAGTAATGGGCATCCGGGGATTGTTGCCAGTACGTCTGATCGTCAAACATTTGCTGCCAGGTCGTCAGGTCTGGAGATTTCAGTTCCTCGCTCATGGATCGGATCCTCGGCCATGTTCCTCGGTAGAGGGGGCATCCTGGACAGAGTTCCAATCGATTCCTTCGCAGGCACGGTGCGCGGAATCAGTACCCGGTCATTTCCAGATAGCCCTGCCCGCCCCGATTGCCGCTCAGGCGCACCGGCCCTTCCCAATACGGAATGCGCAGGTTCATCCAGGCGTCGGGGTTGATTGCATCAAGGGTGATCTGCAGATTCCTCGTCGGGATCTCGATCGACCAACGCACCGGCATCGAACGGCCGGCGACCTTCGCAGTGCCTTGCGGGGTCAGCTTGATCTGCTCGGCGTGCAGGGTTTCGGTCTGGCCATCGGCGGCAATCCACGTGCCGGTCAGGTACGGCGCCCCTTTCTTCTGGCGCATGCGGTACAGCATGACGTGTTCGCCACCGTCCAGATGCAGGGAGAACCAGTCCCACCCTGTCTGGTTGGCGGTCAGCGGCTGGCTGCTCCATTCGCGGTCGAGCCAGGCCGGGCCGTTGACGGTGTAGGTCTGACCGTCGATCTGCAGGGTGCCGCTGGCCTGGAAAAACGGCTGGCTGTAGTAATACGACGCCTGGCCCTGTTCGGATTTCTGGCTGAAGCCCTTGTCGCCCTGCAGCACCAGCGGGCGGCTGGAGGTCAGGCGCAGCTGGTAGCTGAAGTTCTTGTCCCGGGCGCTGAGTTGCAGGTCGGCCAGCGGATCGCTCGCCTGACTGACGAAACGCCAGTCATCGATCCACGCCTCGAACGGCGCCGCACGCACCCCGGCCTGCCCGACGCCGCCACGGGCATAACGCTCGGCGGCGTGGTGGACGCTGGCCGAGGTCACTGCCGCGTGCCCGAGCCAGATCGTCTGGTTGGCCCAGCCCGGTTGCTGCGGCGAGGCGTTCAGGGCGCTGCGGAATAACGTCCACTGCACGCCGAAATCGTTGCCCTGCGCATCCTTGAGATTGGCCGTCACGTACCACCATTCGATGCGAAAGCCGTCATGGGCGCCGTGATCCGCCGGGAAGCTGAACACCCGCCCCGGCACCACCGGTGTAAACGCCTGCGCCTGAGCGCCCATGCCGGCGAAACCCTTCTGCTCCGCTGTGGGGTTGTCGCAACCACCGAGCAACAACGCCAAAAACACCAGCGCAAACCTAGTCCTCATGAGCAAACGTCCTCAGCAAGTCCGCCGGTTGCGTGCGGTACAGCGAATACAGCGGCCACGCCGAGGCCAGCAAGGTCGCCAGCAGCGCCAGCCCCATCAGTTGCAGCAACTGCCATGGAAACACCCGCAGCGGCAGACGCCAGCCAAAGGCCTGCACGTTGATCACCGCGTCCAGACACCACGCCAGACCGATGCCCAACGGCAAGGCCAGCACCAGCGTCAGCAGCGCCAACAGCCACGTTTGCCCGAGATTGAGCAGCATCAGCTGCCGCCGCGTCACACCCAGCGCCCACAACGGTGCAAGCTGGCCGAGGCGGCTCTGGCTCTGGGTCAGCAGGCTGATGAACAGCGCCACGCCGGCGACGGCCAACGTCAGGCTATTCAGCGCGGCGGTCGCGGCAAAGGTGCGTTCGAAGACTTGCACCGACCAGCCCTTGAGTCGCGCCTGATCGACGATCCGGCTGTCATCGAGCTGGAAGTGCGCCTGCAAGGCCGTGAGCAGCGCCGGGATCTTCGGCGGGTCGATGCGCAGGTTGAAGCGGTTCGGCGTCAGCTGCGGCCAACCGCGCAACAGGTGATTGCTGTTGACCAGCACATGGCCCTTGGGATTGCCGTAATCGGCGTAGATCCCGACGATACGCGGCGACCATGACCCGCCCGGCGTGGGGATCGTCAGGTGATCGCCCGGCGTCACTTTCAAGCGACGCGCCAGTTGTTCGCTGAGCATCACCGCATCGTCCTTGGCCAGCGCCGCCCACGGGTCATCACCCCGAGATTCGAGCAGCGGCCAGTGCTGGCGATAGTGCGGATGATCAATGATGCCGAACACGTCCGCCGGCCAGCCTTGCAGCGTCACCGAAACCTGCCAGTTGGGCATGATCGCGGTGACGCTCGGTTGCTGTTTGAGCCAGGTGGACAGCTCTCGCGCCTGCGCCGGGTTGCTCGGGTTCAGGTAGAGCTCGGCGGTGAGCCGTTGTTCGAGCCAGTCGTTGAAGGTCTGGCGGAAACCGGCGGTCATGCTGCCGGCGCCGATGTTCGCCGCCATCGCCAGCAGCAACGCCATCAACGCCAGGCTCAGCGCCGGCAATTGCTGGCGGCAGTCGGCGAGAAACCACTGCCCAAGCACCGAACGGCTGCGCCCGAGCAAACCGTTGAGCAGCGCACTGAGCAACACCGGCAACGCCAGCGCGGCGCCGAGCAACAGCCCCGCCATCAACACAAAACCGCTGGCGAGACTGTTGCCCCACACCAGCGCCGCCAAGGCAATCGACGCACACACGCCGGCCACCCAACCCTGACGCCGCAACCAGCGCGCATGTTGCTGATGCCAGGCCTGCGGATCCGCCACCGCCAATAACGGCAGACGCGCCGCTCGCAGCAGACTGTTAGCCCCGGCCAGCAACGCGCCGAGCAGGCTCAAACCGATGCCGCTGAACCACCACCACGAACTCAGACGCAACTGCCCCGCCACTTCCGCGCCGTACAGACCGCGCAGGCTGGCGGCGACGTCCGGCAACAGCACGCTCGCCAGCCAATAACCGCTGACCACGCCGAACAGCCCGCCGATCAACGCCAGTGCGCCGAGCTCGACGATCAGGCAAGCGATCAACATTCGCGCACTGACCCCGCAGGCCCTCAAGGTGCGCAGCAATCCCCGGCGTTGTTCAAGCGCCAGACCGATGGCCGCGTGGACGATGAACAAACCGACAATGAACGAGAGAAACCCGAGCGCATTGAGGTTGAGGTGGAAGCTTTCGGTCAGACGCGCAAGGTTGTTTTCCTCGCCACTGCTTTTGAGCTGCAACTGGCCTTTGAACGCGGCCGGGACGTCGGCGTGAAAATCCTTCGGCAGCAGCAGACGCGACAGTTGCTCGGGTTGTTCGAGCACGCGCTGAGCGGCGCCAATGTCCACCAGCAGCACGCCGGGGGCCATGTCGGTTTGCGCCCGCAGCGGCGGCAGCGTCTGGCCGGTTTCGCTGGCCGGGGTCGCGCCCTCGGCGAGGTTCAGCGCCCGCAAGGTCTCGGGAGAAATCCAGGTGCTGCCCGGGGGGGTGAAGAATTCGACGACGCGTTCAATCGGCATCGCCTGCCCGGCCACCGCGCTGTCACCGGGTAAAGACACCGGTTCGATGCCCATCAACTGCAGGCGCTGGTTTTCGTGGCCCTTGAGCATCAGGCGCCCTTGCAGCACCGGCGACACCGGCCAGCCCAGGCGCCGCAGGTCGACGAACCATTGTTGCGGAAAGGTCGCGCCGTTCGGCGTGCTGAGGCTGGCCTGAGGTTCGCCGCCGATCATTTGGCTGGCCCGCGCGTAACTGTCCCGCGCCTGACTGTTGAGGGCTTCGACTCCGGTCAACAGGCTGGTGGCCAGCCACAACCCGGTCAGCACGCTGAAAAACTGCACCGGATGGCGCCGCCAGTGACTGAGCAGCGCCATCAGCGCGTGGCGGAAAACCTTCATGTCAACCGACCGCTGGACAGCACCACGCGCTCCGCCAGCCGCGCCGCCACGCGCTGACTGTGGGTGACCATCAGCAAGGTGGTGGGTGTGTCGTCGAGCAATTCCAGCAACAGTCGCAGCACTTCGTCGCTGGTGGCTTCGTCGAGGCTGCCGGTGGGCTCGTCGGCCAGCAGCAGTTTCGGTTGCGCGGCCAGCGCCCGGCCGAGCGCGACCCGCTGTTGCTGGCCGCCGGAGAGTTGTTCGGGATAGCGCTTGAGCAATTCGCCCAGCCCCAGGCGCTGCACCAGATGATGCTGCCAGCGCGGGTCATGCCGCCCGGCGAGCCGCGCCTGAAACGCCAGGTTGTCCTCGATCCGCAGGCTGCCGATCAGGTTGTACTGCTGGAACACCAGACCGATTTCGGTGCGCCGCCAGTTGGCCAGTTGCGCCTCGTTCATCCGGTCGAGCCGATGTTCACCGCTGCTGATGCTGCCGCTGTCGACCTTGTCGAGCCCGGCGATCAGGTGCAGCAGCGTGCTCTTGCCGCTGCCCGACTCGCCCATCAGTGCCAGACTGCTGCCGGGCCTGAGCGTCAGGTCGATGCCTTGCAGCACCGGCAACGGGCCTTGCGGGGTGAGGTAGCTTTTGAAGACGTTTTGAACCTGGAGCATGCCGCCATCCGATCGATCCGTGTCGGCCAAGGATAGCGGATACCGACGCGTTACTGACCCACCGCCACACTCGTCGGCGCTTCACCCGGCGTCACGATGCTGTTCAGATCGATGTGCTTCCACTCGGGTTTGGCCCCCAGCCGCGCGTTGAAGCGGTAGTTGAAGGTGAATTCGTCCGCCGTCGCCACGCTCAACGGTTTGCCGTACACCGCTTCGATTCCCGGCAGGTCGTAGCCCATCAACTGCAACAGGGTCGGGAAGATGTTGTAGTGACTGGAGCGATCCTTGTTCGCCGCCAGTTGCGCCGACCAGTCGAGTGTCTGCAACTGATCGCCCTGAATCACTACCAGCGGCACCAGCCCTTCTTCCTCCACCGGGTCGCCGCCGCAGTGAGTGTTGAGCCCGGGATTGCCGCGTTCGTGCAAGTCCTGCCCGTGGTCGGACGTGTAGATCAGCAGCGCGTTGTTCAGATTGGCCTGGGCAAACACCCGCGAAAAAAACTCGCCGACATTCCACAGCACCGTGTTTTTGTAGGCATTGCGATACAGCACCCAGTCATCCGGCTGGCCGTTGAAGCCGGTGCGTTCACCGGTGTCGGCGACTTCCGTGAACTGCCCGCGGGGCAAGGTCGGGCGGTAGGCCATGAAGGCGTCCGGGTATTTGTCGTGTACCGGAAAATGCGCGCCGACCTTGTTGATCAGCACCAGCTGCGGTTTACCGTCGTTGAGCAGTTCGATCAGCTTGGCGGCGGCAGCCATGTCGCGGTCGCGCACGCTGGTCTGGTCGAATTGCACGAATTCGTCGATGTCCTTTTTCTCGGCATCGTTCATCAGGTTCTGCAGGTTGCCGCCGGTGCGCTGAGCGTCGATGTAGACCGTGCGCAGGCCGGCCTTTTTCGCGTACTGCCAGATCGACGGCAGCGTGCTGTTGATCCGCATGTAGTCGGCGCGGGTGCCACCGTAGCGCAGGGTGATGTTGGTGTCGGCGCTGCAATTGGCGATGGACGCCGCGTAGCCGTAATTGAAGATCTCGACGCCCGGACGGGCCTGCTTGAGGTTGCTGTGCACGCCGAACGGCGCGTTGATGTCCAGGTAATTGCCGGAAATGCTCTCGTCGATGATCAGCACGATATCGTGGCCGACCGCCGGGCCATTGCGCGCCAGGGTCACCGGCTCACGCGGACCGACGGTGTTGTGCAGCGCTTCGTAGCCGAACAGGTTCAGATAGGCCAGCGGCGTGTACATGATCGGCAACCCGCGCGCGCCCTCCCCGGCGCGCACGAACAGTACGGCGCTGAGCAGCAACACACCGCACAACGGCGCAGCGATCCGCAAGGCGTTGGGCACCGGGATCGTGTGCCGGGGCTTGAGACCGATCCCGAACAACAGCAGCAACCCGTTGAGCAGCCCGTGGATGATCGCCCCCCGGTACTGATACGCCGCTTCCTGGATGAAGCCGCCGGAGTACACCAATGAGACAAAACTGCTATAGGTCAGGTAATCGGCGGTGACCCTCGTGTAAACGTCGAAGAACACCGCCGAAACAAACAGGGTTAATGCGAACAAATGCCGAATGAAAGTCTGACGTATATAGGCTGTCAGTATTAATGCGAAAGTCAGCGTCAAAAACATCGCGCCAAAAAGAAGGACTGCCAGACCAATACCCATCGCATTTAAACGGTCAAGGTAATATTCGGAATAAAGCAATAGATAAATAATTAAAAGCAGTTCTTTCAGATATCGAAACATGGCAATTCCGGAGTGCGTCCGACGAGAGGTTGTCAAGGGTTTGTCGGTCAAAATCTGACACTAGCACCGGGCCATTAAAGCGCAAGAAATGTCGGTCATAATCAAAAAGCGTCAAAAAAACGTTGACTCAAATCTGACACACCCAAGTCGTTAAAACCCTTGAAATACGTGGCCTACGACCGTTTATCGTTTTCTTCGAACACGTCAAGAACGGGACAAATCCAGCTACAGCAAGCACTTGATGGCCTTTCGCCCCCAAAAATGGGGGTGTTATACCCTTGCAACATGTCATTTTGCTGACACGCTTTTCCCACGCTGCGCTATACCCCTTTTGACAGTTCCATTTTCAATCTTCCATCACCGTCTTACGAGGCACGCCAATATGGACGTGAGCGTATTTGGTACGGGCTATGTTGGCCTGATACAAGCAGCCGCACTTGCCGATGTCGGACATCGCGTATTGTGCGTCGATATTGACCCGAACAAGATTAAACAACTGCAACAGGCAGTACCGCCTATTAGCGAACCGGGTCTTTCGGCAACTTTGGAAGAAAACATCAAGGCCGGGCGTTTATTGTTCAGCACCCAGGCCAGCGATGCGGTGGAACACGCCGAACTGATCTTCATCGCCGTGGGTACGCCGGCCGACGAAGACGGCTCCGCCGACCTCAGCCATGTGCTCAACGTGGCGCGGCAGATCGCAAGCTTCATGGAAGACGATCGCACGTTGATCATCAAATCCACGGTGCCGGTCGGCACGGCCGATCAGGTGCTGCACACCGCCGAAGAAGAACTGCAACGGCGCGGCAAAAGCGCTCTGGCAGTGCGGGTGGTGTCCAACCCGGAATTTCTCAAGGAAGGCAGCGCCCTCGCCGACTGCATGCGGCCGGACCGGATCATCGTCGGCACCCGCGACGAACAGGCCCGCGAGCAGATGAGCGAGCTGTACGCGCCGTTCTGCCGCAACCACGAAAAACTGATGTTCATGGACAACCGCAGCGCCGAGCTGACCAAGTACGCGGCCAACGCGATGCTCGCCACCCGCATCAGCTTCATGAACGAGCTGGCCAACCTCACCGAACTGCTCGGCGCCGACATCGAAGCGGTGCGCAAGGGTATCGGCTCCGACCCACGCATCGGCTATCACTTCATCTACCCGGGCTGCGGCTTCGGTGGCTCGTGCTTTCCCAAGGACCTGCGCGCCCTGCTGCACACCGCCGAACACAACGGCATGCCATTGAAACTGCTGCGCAGCGTCACCGACGTCAATGACGCGCAACGGCACATTCTGTTCAGCAAACTCAGGGCGCAATTCCCTCAAGGCCTGGCTGGCAAGTCGATCGCGATCTGGGGCCTGGCGTTCAAGCCGAACACCGATGACATGCGCGAAGCCCCGAGCCGTTATCTGATGGAGGCGCTGTGGGCCGAAGGCGCCAGCGTGCAGGCCTACGATCCGGAAGCGATGTCCGAGTGCCGGCGCCTTTACGGTTACCGCAATGACCTGCACCTGTGCGCCACCCGCGACGACACCCTCGAGGATGCCGACGCACTGGTGATCTGCACCGAGTGGAAGAATTTCCGCGTGGTGGATTTCGAGCTGCTGGCCAGCAAGCTGCGCTCGAAAGTCATCATCGACGGCCGCAACCTCTACAACCCGGAACAAGTCGCAGCCGCCGGCCTGCACTACAGCGGCATCGGTCTGCGCCATATCGCGCCCGACGGATTGCGGCCATGAAAATCCTCGTCACCGGTGCGGCCGGGTTCATTGGTGCTCATTGCGTGCTGCGGCTGGTGCGCGACGGGCATCAGGTGATCGGCCTGGACAATTTCAACGGCTACTACGATCCGCAGCTCAAGCACGATCGGGTGGACTGGGTGCGCAAGCAGACTGGAGATTTCCAACTTGCCACGATTGATCTGGCCGACGCGTCGGCGCTGCAAGCACTGTTCAGCAGTGAACGACCACAAGTGGTGGTGCACCTCGCGGCGCAGGCCGGAGTGCGCTATTCGCTGGAAAATCCACGGGCCTATCTGCACAGCAACCTCGATGGTTTCCTCAACATCCTGGAGTGCTGCCGCCAGTACCCGGTCGAGCACCTTATCTACGCCTCGTCCAGTTCGGTGTACGGCGCCAACCAGCGCACACCGTATTCGGTGCAGGACGGCGTCAATCACCCGCTGTCGCTGTACGCCGCGACCAAGAAAGCCAATGAATTGATGGCCCACAGCTACAGCCATCTGTTCGGCATCCCTTGCACCGGGCTGCGCTTTTTCACGGTCTACGGGCCGTGGGGCCGGCCGGACATGTCGCCGATCCAGTTCGCCAAGGCCATCAGCGAAGGCTCGCCACTGAAGCTGTTCAACTACGGCGAGCATCAGCGCGATTTCACCTACATCGACGACATCATCGAAAGCATCGCACGCCTGATCGAGCGGGCACCCCGGGCCAATCCCGAGTGGAACCGCGAACAACCCGACCCGGCCAGCAGCATGGCCCCGTGGCGCTTGTTCAACATCGGCGGCCAGCACCCGGTGGCGCTGAAAACCTATCTCGCCCTGCTGGAAAAACACCTCGGCCAGAAAGCCGTGGTCGAGCTGCTGCCGCTGCAGCCGGGCGACGTACTCAATACCTGCGCCGAGGCCAGCGACCTGGCCCAGGCCACCGGGTTTCAGCCCCGGATAGAGCTGGATGAGGGACTGGGGCGGTTTGTCGCCTGGTTCCGCGATTACTACCCCACTGCCTATCGCCCACGCGCCGTTCGCGGCTGAACATCAGCGGAGGACTCCATGACTGGACTTGAGAAAGGTATACCGATCCAACAACTGGTGCGTGACAAACGCATGGATCCGGAACAGCGAATGCGCCTCGACGCGGCGATCCACCGCCAGGGCCAGGGCTGGATGACCGGTCGAGAAGGTGGCCGGCCGTGGCAACTATCGCGCACCAATAGGGTGGTCGCCTGTCTCGGCGCCCTGATGATTCTGCTGATGATTTCGCCGCTGCTGATCGGTCTGGCGCTGGCCATCAAGTTCACCAGCAAAGGCCCGGTAATGTTCGTGCAGAAACGCACCGGCTATCGCGGCCGCAAGTTCGGCATGTACAAGTTCCGGACCATGGTCGCCAATGCCGAAGAGCTCAAAGAGTCGCTGCGCCACCTGAACAAGCACGGTGCCGACGCCATCGACTTCAAGATCGACCAGGACCCGCGCATCACCGGGATTGGCGGCTTCCTGCGGCGCACCAGCCTCGACGAGCTGCCCAACCTGATCAACGTAGTGACCGGCGACATGCGCCTGGTCGGCCCTCGCCCGACCTCGTTCAACACCTACCGCTACAAGGACAGTCACCTCGCGCGTCTGGCGATCTACCCCGGCATGACCGGCCTGTGGCAGATCTCCGGACGCAGCAATATCGACTTCGACCAGCGCGTTGAGTTGGACCTCAGCTATATCGCCGAGCAGAGCCTACTGCTTGATCTGAAGATTCTGTTGAAAACCCCCTTCAAAGTATTCAGCGGCCACGGAGCAAGCTAATGGACGGTTCAACCAACAAAAGCCTGAGCATCGCCAGCCCCAGCGAGTCGAACCTGACCTCGACCGTGCTGGACCTGGATCTGCGGATCCTGTTCCTGACCGCCGCCAACCCCGGCGCCGGCACCACCACCAGCGCCCTGGCCATGGCCAGTCAACTGGCGCAGATGAGCAGCGGCCAGGTGTTGTACGTCGACGCCAGCCAGTCGGCGAGCAACCTGACCCAGCAACTGAACCTGAGCAAGGAGCGCGGCCTGCGCGACCTGTTGTTCAACCCGGACAACCCGCCGCTGTTGCAGGACTGCGTGGTGCAGGTGTCGAGCCTGCCATTCCATGTGCTGCCCAACGGCCGGCCGATCCGCACCCTGGAGCACCTGACCGCCGAGCGTCTGAGCCCGTTGCTCGATCAACTGGGCAGCCAGTACCGCTTTGTAGTGATCGACGGCGACGCGGTGTATTCGGCGGCCGACACGCTGGTCATCAGCACCCAGGTCGACGGCGTGGTGTTCGTGGTACGCGCCGAAGACACTCGCTGGGAAGTTGCCCAGGCGGCGGTGCAGCGCTTGACCCAGGCCGGGGCGAAAGTGGTCGGCAGCGTGTTCAACCGACGCAAGTACTACATGCCTAAATGGCTCTACAAAAACCTGTAAGCAACCGCAAAGGATGACGCCATGAACGCCAGGATTCTTGTGCTGCTGATGCTGCCGCTTGCAGGCTGCTCGAGCACCTCCGAAACCCAGAACATGCCGGTGAATATTCTCACCGCTACCCCGGCCAACGCCCAGGCCACCGACATGCCGAAGGTCGAGCAGACCCTGCGCCCGCAGGATGTGCTGGACGTGATCTTCCACATCAGCACCAGCGGCTCGGACGCTTATCGCGTGCAGTCGGGGGACCAGATCGGCCTTAACTTCACTGCTGCCAGCCAGCTCAATGGCAACCAGTTGGTGCTGCCGGACGGCACCATCGAACTGCCGGGCGCCAACACCTCGGTGAAAATCGCCGGGCTGACCAGCGAAGAAGCGCGCCAGGAAATCCAGCGCGCCTATCAACGCAAACAGTTGTTCCAGCCCAACCGCAATCAGTTGACGGTGCAGATCATCAGCCCGCTGACCAACGAGCAGAACCTGAAAAGCGCCCTCAACCACCCGGCCACCGGCATGAGCCGCGAGATCACCGTCGGCACCGACGGCTACGCGAGCTTCCCGGAAATCGGCGCGGTGCCGCTGCAAGGCATGACCGTGAACCAGCTCGAAGCCTTCCTCAACAAAAAGTACGCGCAACTGCCGGGCCGCATGACCGTGGACGTGCTGCTCAAGTCCACCGCCGGCAACGAAATCTATGTGCTGGGTGAAGTCGGCCAGCCGGGTTCCTACCCGATCCGCCGGCCGGTGTCGGTGCTTGAGGCGCTGACCCTGGCCCGCGGCACCAACGTCAAGGCGCGGCTCGATTCGGTGATGATCATGCGGCGCAACGGCAATCAGGTGCAGGCGGTGCGGTACGACGTCGAGAAAGCGTTGTCGGGCGAGGCGCCGCAAATCGCCTACCTGCAACCGGACGACATGCTGTATGTGCCGAAAACCAAACTGGCCAGCGCCGGCGAACTCGCCCGGCAACTGGCCGACGTGGTGCTGTTCCAGGGCGTGGGCTTCAGCTTCGGCTACCGCGTCGACAACAAAGACAGTGACAGCAACTGAAGCTCAGGTGACCGACATGAACCCAAAGGAAAACTACCTGCATGAGTTCTTCAGGATCTTCTTCGCCAACAAGCAACTGGTGAAACGGGTCTTCCTGATCTTCGCAGTGATCGCGCTGGTGCTGCCGCTGCTGCTCAAACAGAGCTTCGATATCACCGCTCAGGTGATCGTGCAGTCGAAAAAACTGTCGCAGGGCGACGCCACCACGTCGCTGACCGTGGACAACGCCACCTTCATCCCGCCATCGCTGGCGGACATGGAAACCGAGAGCAACATCCTGCGTTCGCCGGCGCTGATCCGTCAGACCATCAGCGAGTTGCGTGACAAGGGCGAATACACGCCTTCACCGGGCATGTTCAGCAAACTGGTGAGCGAGCCGTTCAAGCGCTACATCAGTTCGCCGCTGCGCCAGTACGTGATTAACCCCGTGCGCAACACCTTGGGGCTTGAGACCGATCCGGTGCGCGACACCGCGCTCGATGCGCTGACCCAGGATGCGATAGACAGCCTGAAAATCGAGACCCTGCCTGGTTCCAACGTGATCTCGATCATCTACAGCTTCCCCGATCCGCATCAAGGCACGACCTTCGTCTCTGCCCTGCTGCAAAACTATCTGGTGAGCCGTCAGGCGCTGCAATCGATCGACCTGCCGCAATCGTTCTACGAAACCAAGAAACACCTGTATCAGGTGCGTCTCGATGGATTGGAAGGCAATCGCCAGGCGTTGCTGGAAAGTGTCGGCGCGTCGGATCCGAAGGAGGAAATCACCTTCCGCCTCAACGCGATCAACACCGAAGAGCAGGCGCTGAACCTGTATCGCGACCGCCTGCTGCAAAGCCAGCGCTGGCTCGAGTACCTGAAGACCGCGCTGGCCGCCGCCAGTAACAGCAAACTCAACGACTACACCTTCCCCTACACCTTCACCACCACGGTCGACAACGTGGCGTTCGAGGATCGGGAAATCAAACAGATGGGCGAGCAACTGACCACCCAGGTCAGCCGTTACATGAACGATCTGGCGGTGTTCCAGCCGGGCAGCGAACCGATGTTGCTGACCCGCGAGCAGATTGCCCGCACCCGCCAGCAGTTTCTCAAGGTGGTGAGCAACCGTATCCAGGAACGCACCAACGATCTGGCGGTGGTCCAGCAGGTGATCGATCAGAAAACCGCGCGCATCTCCGAGTTCAAGAACCGTATCCACGAGCTGCAGCAAACCCAGAGCAAGCTGCGGCAGATGGACACCGAGATCGATGCCCTGCACGCCGCGTTCTCGACCTACGCCCAGCGTTTTGCCGAAAGCAGCACCACCCGTTCGCTGAGCGATGACCTGTCCAACGCCCGGGTGTTGAGCCCGCCGTTCGAACCGACCGAACCGGCGTTCCCCAAGCCGATGCTGATCATTCCGTTCGGGCTGTTCACCGGTCTGTTGCTGGCGATTGCACTGGTCTACGTGCGTGAGTTCTTCGATCACCGCTTCAAACACCCGGCGCAAATCAGCCACGAGCTGGGCCTGCCGGTGCTGCTGGTGATCAACGACCAGAACGCGCAGCCGAGCAACCCGCACAAGAACTGGACCGTGCCGAGCTTTGTGCACTGGGTGCGCAATTGAACACGTCCCCTACCCAGAACGCCGCCCTGCCGATCATGCATTTGCTCAGCAGCGGCGGCTTCTACGGGGCCGAGCGGATGTTGCTCGATCATTGCCTGGCGACACCGGGGCAGCACCAGGTGCTGTTCCTCGATGCGCCGCCGGAACTGATCGCGCGCTTTCGCGAGGCTGGCGTCGACGCACAAGGCTGCGCAGGGCTCGCTGCCCTGCTGCGGCACCTGCGTCAGCGCCGGAGCGAACGTCCGTTGATCAACACGCACAATTTCAAAGGGCTGTTGTTCGGTTGGGTCGGCGCCACGCTGTTGCGCCTGCCGCTGGTCATCACCCAACACGGCTTCACCCCGCGCAGCCGCAAGCAGAAGTTCTACACCTGGCTGAGCCTGCAACTGTGCCGCACGGCGTCGGTGGATCGGGTGGTGTGTGTCGCCGAAAGCATCGCGGTGCTGCACCGTCAGGCCAGCGTACGCCCGGAAAAATTGCAGGTGATCCCCAACGGATTGCCGGCAGCGGCCGCCCTGCCTTGCGATGCCCCAGGACCACGCTGGCTCGCCGGTTACGTCGGGCGTTTGAGCAGTGAGAAAGGCCCGGATCTGTTTCTCGACGCGCTGATCCCGCTATGTCACCAGCACCCGCAACTCGACGCGGTGATGCTCGGCGACGGCCCGGAACGCGAAGACTTGCAATCGCGGATCGACGCCGCCGGTTTGCAGCAGCGCATCCGCCTGCCGGGTTACCAGACCGACATGCGCCCCTGGTGGCAGCAACTGGATGCGCTGGTGATCAGCTCGCGCACCGAAGGCACGCCGATGATTCTGCTGGAAGCGATGCAAGCCGGGGTGCCGGTGGTGGCGTTCGGCGTCGGCGGAATTCCCGACGTGCTGGAGCATCGCCACAACGGTTTGCTTGCGGCCCCCACCGACAGCGCCGCCCTCGCCCGCCAGCTCGACACGTTGCTGTCCGAGCCTGGCCTCGCGCGGCAACTGCGCGACAACGCAAAACGCACGCAACAGGACCGCTACGACCTCAAGGCCCTGGCCGAACGCTGGTCGCAGCTGTACATCCGCACGGCACGGGAGGCACGCGCATGATTTTCCCGCTCTCGATCGTCAGTCTGCTGGGGCTGGCCTGCATCGCTCTGCTGGCCAGTCCCTGGCCCTATCTGGCGCCAGGCGCAGTCATCGGCCTGGTCGGATTCGCAGTGCTGTACCGCAAACCGACCTGGGGCCTGCTCGGTATCGCCGCCCTGGTGCCGTTCGAGGGTTTCTTCAAGGACAGTTCACTGTCGGGCAGCAAGCTGATCGGCGCTTCGCTGGCGGTGATCCTGATGCTGCAACTGGCGATGCACCAGATTCCCTCGGATCGCCTGCGCAGCAATATCTGGCGCTTCCTGATCGCCTTCATGGTTCTGTACTTTCTGAGCCTGCTCAACACCGATGACATGGGCATGTCGCTCGGTCATCTGCGGGAAATCAGCGTTGGCCTGATTCTGTTTGTCATCACCCTGCTGATCGGCCGCGAGTTGAACCTCGACCTGTTCGCCCGGCTGGTGACCCTGGCCGTCAGCACGACCTGCGCCATGGCCATGTTCTCCACCAAATTCCAGGATCAGGGCCGCGCCGCCGGCCTGCTCGAAGACCCCAACGCTTTCGCCCTGCTCATCGCCTTCGCCATTCCGCTGGGGCTGCTGCTGGTGATCCGCAGCCCGAACCTGTTGCATCGCCTGTTCTGGGGCGGTTGCTGCCTGCTGTTGCTCGGCGGCATGACCAAGACCGAATCGCGCTCCGGGCTGGTGGTGCTGGCCTTGAGTCTGGTGATCGGTTGCTGGCACTACCGCGCGCAACTGGCGCGGATTCGCCCGCGTCATCTGGGGTTTGCCATGCTCGGCGCGGCGATCGTGATTCCGCTGGCGATCTACGCGATGCCCGCCGGTTACATTGCGCGCATCCAGTCCCTCAGCGTGTTGAGCGCCGGCGCCAAGGGCCACAACGACGAATCCCTCGGTCGCCGTGCCTCGTACATCGTGGTCGGTGGCCAGATGATCCGCGAGAACCCGCTGCTCGGTTCCGGCCCCGGCACCTTTCCGCTGCACTACGCCACCACCGGCTACGCCAAGGCGTTTTCCGCCAACCGCAAGATCGGCGACCTGTATCGCCGGGCGCATAACACCTACCTGGAAATCTTCAGTGAGCTGGGGGTTCCTGCCGGCCTGATGTTCGTCGGCATGCTCGCGCTGGGTCTGTACAACCTGATGCGGGCGCGCAAGGCGTGGATGTTGCGGCGTGACTGGCAACAGGCGGATCTGATGACCCATCTGGGGGTGAGTTTTCTGTCGCTGACGCTGTTCCTGATGTTCCTCAGCGCGCCGAATCAGAAATACGTGTGGATCATGCTCGCCATGACCAGCGTCTTGCGCCTCAAAGCCGAGCAGGCACCGCTGACGGAGAGCAGGACATGAGCCGGATCAGTATCGTCATTCCGATGTACAACGAGGCCCGGCACATTGGCCGCACCTTGCTGGCCGCGCAAAAAGCGGCGCACGCGGCGGATGTCGAGTGTGAACTGATTGTCGTCGACAACGGATCGAGTGACGAAGGGCCGCAGATCGCCCGGCAGTTCGGCGCCCACGTACTGGTGATGCCAGGCCTGCTGATCGGCGCGTTGCGCAATCGTGGCACCGCCATCGCCACCGGGGAATGGCTGGCGTTCATCGATGCCGACATCGAAATGCCGGAAGACTGGCTACGCCCATTGTTCGACATCGAAGCCAGTGGCCAGGCCGATGTCTTCGGTCTCGACCTGCACACTCCCGCCGCCGCACCGTGGTACGCCACTGCATGGCAGCGCCGCACCTTGCGCCCGACCACGCACACCAGCCATGTCGTCGACTGGCTGCCCAGTGCCAACCTGCTGATGCGCCGGCGCTGGTTCGACAAGGTCGGCGGTTTCAACGAAACCCTGCGCACCGGCGAAGACAAGGAATTCACCCTGCGCCTGCGCGAACACGGCGCGCGGCTGCTCTCGATCAATGAAAGCGTGGCCCTGCACTGGGGTTACGAAATGAACTGGCGCGAGTGGATGGGCAAGGAACTGTGGCGTCAGGGCAGCCACCTGCAACTGCTGCGCAGTCACGGTTTCAGCCTGCGCCTGTTGCGGTTTCCGATGCTGTCGATCCTGGTCTGGATTCTCGATTTCCTGGCGATCTCCGCGCTGCTCGACGGCTTTCCCCATCACGCCGTGATCATGGTGATGCTGACGCTGGTGCCGGGGCTGGTGCTCAGCGTGCGCCAGAGCGCCAAGCACCACAACGTCTGCCTGACCCTGCAACTGTGGGGCCTGCACTGGCTGCGCCTGCACCTGGCGGGCGCCGCGTTCATTCTCAGTCTGTGTCATTGGAACGCCAGGAGGCCTGCCCGTGGCTGAATTCATTTTCTGGATGTGCCTGCTGCTGCCGGCCTACGCCTATGTCGGCTACCCGCTGCTGCTGACGCTGCTCGCGCCGCTGTTTCCGGCGTGGCGCCATAGCCCGGCACCGCCGCTGAACGTCAGCATCGTCATCGCCGCCCACAACGAGGCGCGGCACATCGAACACAAGCTGCGCTCGCTGCTGTCCCAGGATTATCAGCCGGCGACCCTGCAAATCATTCTGGCCAGCGACGGTTCCACTGACGACACCGTGGCCTGTGCGCACAAGGTTGTCGACCCGCGAATCACCGTGCTCGACCTGCCCCGCCAGGGCAAGGCCGCCACGCTGAATGCCGGCGCGGCGCTGGCTACGGGCGACATTCTGGTGTTCACCGACGCTGACAACCAATGGTCGCGGGAAACCCTCGGCTACCTGCTGGCGCCCCTGAGCGATTCGCAGGTCGGCGCCTGCGCCGGGCACATGGTGATTCCGGTCACCGGTGGCGGACTGAGCATCGGCGACAGCCTTTATCGGCACTACGAAGGCTGGTTGCGTCGGGTCGAGAACCGTACCGGCTGCATGGTCTCCGCCGACGGCGCCCTGCTCGCCCTGCGCCGCGAACTGTTCGAGAACGTGCCGGCCGAGGTCAACGACGACTTCTTCATCAGCACCTGTGCGCCAGTGAAATTCAAACGCATCGTCTACGTGCCCGAAGCGCAAGTGATCGACCACGGCGTGGACGAAGCCGACAAGCAATTCCGCCGGCGCCAGCGGGTCACCGTCGGCGGCCTGCAAAGCCTGGCGCAACGCAGCGAGCTGCTCAATCCGTTCAAGCATGGGCTGTATTCGATTGCGCTGATCAGCCACAAGTTGATCCGGCGCCTGGCGCCGATCCTGTTGCTGCCGCTGCTGCTGAGCAATTTCTGGCTGTGGCAAGAGCACGGTTTCTATCGCCTGAGCCTGATCGCGCAAGTGGTCGGCTATGCCATCGCGATTGCCGGCCTGCTGGATTCGCAACACCGCTTGCCCAAGCCGTTCCGCCTTGCGGCGTTCCTGCTGGTGACACTGGCGGGCATGAGCATCGGCCTGTGGCAGTTTCTTCGCGGCCAGCGTTATGCCCAGTGGAACCCTGACCAAAACCGTTGAGAGGGATCGAGCCATGGCGATCAAGCAACTGATTAAACGCACCAGCGGCTGGCTCTATCTCAACTCGTCCGTGGGGCGCAACCAGCTGCACGGCGCCGGCGTGATCCTGATGCTCCACCGGGTGCTGTCCAACGACCGCGCCGCCGACCTGCCGCACCGCAACGAACTGTGCGTCGGGCCCAAGGCCTTCGAACACTTGCTGGTGTGGTTGCGCAAGCATTTCGATTGCGTGCCGCTGATGGAGATCCTGCAACCCAATGCCTTGCGCACCGAGCGTCCGCAAGTGGCATTGACCTTCGACGACGGCTGGCGCGACAACGCCGCCAACGCCTTCCCGCTGCTGCAGAAACATCAGGTGCCGGCGAGCATTTTTCTCTCCACCGATTTCATCGGCAGCCGCCAGCGCTTCTGGTGGGAAAGCATCGGCGAAACCCTGTGGGGCAGTCATGGTGAAAAATCCCGCACGCACCTGATCGAATGCCTGCGTGCCGCCGGCCAGCCGTTGCCAGTGCTGCTGGACGACATTGATGTGGATCGCCGCAGTCTGACCCTGTTGCATTATCTGCAAAGCCTCAAGGCGCTCGATCCGAAGAGACTCGAACGCCTGACCGACGAGTGTCCGCAGGAGTCGTTGCCACAAGCGCTGGACTGGCATCAGGTGCGGGCGATGGAAGCGTCGGGGCTGGTGCGTTTCGGCCCCCACGGCGCCAGTCACGCCATCCTCACCGGCCTTGACGATGTGCGCCTGAGCGAAGAAATCAGCCGCAGCCGCGATGCCCTGCTCAATGGCTGCAACCGGCCGCTGCCGGTGTATTGCTACCCCAACGGCGACAACGACGAGCGGGTGCGCGAACAGATCGCCCATCACGATTACCCGTTCGCCCTCGGTACCGGCAGCGGCATCTATCGCGGCACCGGCGATCCGCTGAACCTGCCGCGATTCGGAGTCAGTCAGCGTACCGCGCGCAATCCGCAACTGCTGTCGTGGCGGATCTACCGTGGAGCGCGGCCATGAGCCGAGGCAACTACCTCAAACACCTGGCGCTGAGCATGGGCACCAAACTGGCGATGATCGCCCTGCGCCTGCTGAGGAATGTGCTGCTGGCGCGGATTCTCGGCCCCAGCGAACGGGGCCTGTTCGCCCTGCTCAGCACTCTGCCGGACCTGATCAGCGCGGCCACCAGCGGCGGCCTTAATTCGGCGGTCGGTTATCAGGCGGCCAAGCAACGGCCGATGGGTTTGTTACTCGCGCAGGTGCTGGTGTTCGGTTGTCTGCTGGCGGGTCTGCTGACCTTGTTGGTTGTGGCACTGGTGCGCGAGTTCGGCAGTGAACTGGACGTGACGATGCAGCTCGGTCTGCTGGCGTGGCTGTTGCTGCTGGCGGTGCCGTTGACCGTGCTCAAAAGCGGCCTGCTGACCTTACACAATGCGTCCGGCGGCGTGGTCGCGTTCAATGCCTTGCGACTGGTGGAATCCCTGGCGCCGCTGTTGCTGTTTCTCGCGCTGTTCTGGATGTGGAAAGAAGCGGCCCTGGAAGCGGCGCTGATCAGTTGGCTGGCCGGCATCAGTCTGGTGGTGCTGGCCGGTTGGGTCTGGCTCAAACGCGCGCAGCCGTTGCAACTGCAATGGGATCGCGCCAGCCAGAACGAACTGCTGCGCTTCAGTGCCCGCAGCCACCCGGACCTGCTGTTCCAGCAAGTGATCCTGCGTTCCGATTACCTGTTCATCGGCGCCCTGCTCGGCAGCACCGCCCTCGGGCATTACGCGATGGCCAGCGCCGCCGCCGAATTGCTGCTGATCGTTCCGGAAGCGGTGACCACACCGCTGATGAAACGCCTGCTGCAACAGGACGAAGGCATGGACAAGGTCACCCCGCTGGCGCTGCGCCTGACCGCCACGGTGATGCTCGGCGCCTGCCTGACCATGGCCGTGATCGGCGAATGGCTGATCGTCACCCTGTTCGGCGTCGCCTACCAACCGGCGTATCCGGCGCTGCTGGCGTTACTGCCGGGGCTGCTGGGCCTGTGTTACGCGAGCATCCTGCGCCTCGACCTGATCGGCAAGAACCGTCCCGGCACGGTGTCGTTGATGATGGGGCTTGGCGCGCTGCTCAACCTTGCGCTGAATCTGCTGCTGATTCCGGCCTACGGCATCGTCGGCGCGGCGGCGGCTTCGTCGATTGCCTATCTGGCGGTGACCGTGGCGATGCTGGTGTTGTACTGCCGGCTGAGCGGCGTGGCGTTCTGGCAAACCCTGATCATTCTGCCCAGCGACCTCACGCCGATGTGGCTGATGTTGCAGCGTCGGAAGGCAGCATGAAAGGCCTGGCCCTGCTGCTCGGTCTCGGCCTGTCGCTGGACGCCTTCGCGGCGTCTATGCGTTGGGGCGACATTCGCGACGGCAGTCTGTACCTGCAAGCGGATCGCCCCGACACGGTGACCGTGCGCTGGGCGCCGGCGTGGCAGGCGGAGGCCAACGAAGAGCACATTTACCTGCTCGACGGCCGGGGCCAATTGCAGGGCGAGCGCTTCATCAAGGCCAGTGAAACCCGTGGCAGCCAGAGCTGGCCGTTGGCGCCGGGCGCCGCGAGTTATCAGCTGGAGATCCCCGGCTACAGCTTCCGCAGTTACCGGGTCGAACACGACGAAACCACCGTGGCGCTGTTTGCCCCGGCCAAGGTGCATTTCAGTGCAGAAACCCGTAATGGCGATGAACTGTATTTCAAGGTCGCCGCCGGTGAGCACGCGATATTGGCGGGCAAGTTTCACGGCGGGGTCAGCGCCCTGCAAGCGCAGCGGGTCGGCGATGGACAGCCTCTGACATTGGCGCTCAAACCCTATCGCGCCTATTGGCAGTTCGATCAGCTCGCGCTGCCCGTCAGTCAGCGCGAGCAGGTCTGGCGCCTGCGTTTGCAAGGCAGCGGCAAAGCGGCGTTCTGGCTCGACGGCACGGCCAATCTGTTCGCGCAGAATCCGCAACAGCTCAAACCGCTGCGTGAAGACGACGGCCAGACGCGCCTGACCCTGCACGACAAAGTCCTCGGCCGCACCCCGGACCTGGGCATCGCCCTGCCCTACGTGATGCCGCCGCCCGCCAGTCATCCGGTGCTCGATGCACTGAAACCGACGGCCGCCAGTTACTACACGTTCGTCGACGTGACGGCAAAAAATCCGCACTTCGAAGATGCGTTTCGTCAGGTCTATCAGGACCGGTTCGGCATTCGTCAGGACATCACCTTGCTTGCCGGCAGTCAGCGTCAGGCCGATCTGCGCGCCGACGTGCAAAGCAACAACGGCCTCGACGCCTGGCTCGCCAGCACCCGGGCGCTGGGCGGCAAAGGCACGCACTACATCGGGTTCGCCGACGAGCCCAACCTGAATTATTCGAGCTACGAGCAATACCGTTCGATCTTCACCAGCATGGCCCGGCAGGTGCGCAGCGATCCGGCCAATGCCAAGGCCGGCGTGCGCATTGCAATGCCGGCCAGCTCGCGATTGGTCAACGGCCCGTTCGCCGACAACGCGGCGAACAAGCGTGGCATCGACTGGGCGCGACGCCTGCTGAGCGAATCCGCCGATCAGGTCGATGCGCTGGCCTGGCACGAATGGATGATTCGCGACCTGCTCGCCACCCGCGTGTACCGCGACAGCGTGCGCCGCGCGGCGGATCTGGTTGGCTTCGATGCCAAGGGCCAGCCGCGCAAGGCCTTGCTGCTGGATCAGACCAACCTGTCCAGCGGCTCGAGCCTGAGCCCCTACGATCAGGAAACCCATTTCACCTCGCTGTGGTGGGCCTCGGTGGTGATCAACGCCTCCCAGGACGGTTTGCTGACCATGCTCAACTGGTTTCAGGCCGCCGATGAGCCGCAATACCCCAAAGGCATGTTGCGGGTGCTGGGCGATGACCGCTTCGAGTTGAAACCGGTGGGCCTGGCCCAGCAGTTCATCCAGCAGCACTGGCTGCACAACGTGCTGTGGCTGGAGAACGATGCGTTCGAAGTCGATGTGCTGGCGATGGCCGGCGACGATCAGCGCGGGCTGCTCGGCGTGAACAAGGGCACGCGTTTGCAGCATGTCGACCTCGCGGGCGCGAAATGCCCGTTGAACAACGGCGCGCTGCGCTACTTCGGCGCCGACAACCGCAGCCGCGACGCACCATTTCGCTGCCAGGACGGCCGCGTGCGCTTCGAACTGCCAGGACAGACCCTGTTTGCCCTGAGCTGGAGCGCCTCATGACCGCCCCGTTGATGTCCGGCCGCGCTGGCCTGTGCCGCGCGATGACACGTCATCAGGAGCCACGACCATGAATGTTCTGCAAAAAATCCGCGATCACATCACACACAAAGGCCTGCGGGCCACCTTGGCCAAGGTGTGGAAGCACTACGTCTTTTCTCATCAGGAACTGCTGTGGATGGAGCGCGACCTGGTCAGTCCAGTGCCGCCCCACAGCCTCAAACCCTACCCGCCGTTGCGGGTGGTGAAGATCACCCCGGGCAACGTCAGCGCCTTCGCCCGCCACTTCGGTGACCGGGTCGGCACCATGGCCGAACTGGCCCGGGAACATCACACCGGGCACATGCACCTGGACGATCAGGGCCATGCGGTGGCCTTCATCTGGGGCACCGCTCAAGACTATTTCGACCGGCACTACTACGGCTGCCTGTTCCCGGTGAAACCCGGCGAGTTCTTCGAATTCGGCGGCGAACTGACCCGCGCTTATTGGGGCACCGAACTGTCGGTGGACCTGCAACTGGAACTGTGGAAAGCCATGGCCGCCCAGGGCTGCGACAAGGTGGTCGACGTCTGCGAGTTCCACAACATCCCGGCGCTCAAGCTGCACCTGCGCATGGGCTATACCGAACAGGGCCGGATCATGAACATCTACAAACTGTTCGGCCGCTGGCGCTTCTACCGCGAAACCCGCTACAGCGGCTCGCGCCTGGAGGCACTGCGCAAACCTTCCCGTCCACCTGTCACAGCAACGGTGACCTGAACCTATGGCGCGATTCGAATGGCGCACTTCGTTGTGCGCACCCGACTTCCCGGCGGCGGCCTATGAAGCGCTGCGCTTGCGGGTGACGGATCACACACCGTTCAACAGCCTCGACTGGCTGTGTGCGGCAGAGCAGGCGCTCGACACGCACGAGCGGCTGCACGTATTGCTGGGTTGGGAAGCGGACGAATTGCGCCTGTGCCTGCCGCTGGTGGCGAGCCGTGAGCGGTTGTTCGGCGTGCCGTTTCGGGTGGTGCATCATCTGGGTTATCCACTGGCCGATCGCCTTGCGTTGTTAGCACGGCTGGACACCGAAGACATGCGCCAGGCCCTGCGACTGATTCGCCAGCGCGTGCCCCACGCCCTGCTGCAACTCAATGAAATCACCGAGCCGGTCGGCGCCGAAAGCGTGCTCACCGAATGGATGGCCCACAGCTCCACCGGCGAACGTCGCTTGAGCTGCCGGGTGCCGGTGCACCTGATCAGCGAGGCTGACCGCCAGGAAGTCTCGGGCGATCCGCGCTACAAACTGCGCCGGGCGCGCAAGCGGATTGCCGCGTGCGGCGCCGAAGTCCGACGGATCACGCCCGACGCGACCAGCATGGGCCCGTTGTTGCAGGCCATCAGCGAAGTCGAAGCGGTCAGTTGGAAAGGCGACGAAGGCGTCGGAATCTTTGCCAGCGACCGCAGCCGCCGCTACATGGAAAACGCCTTCACCGCCCTCGCCGCTTCGGATCGGGTGCGCGTGGTGATGCTGGAACTGGACGGACATTGCATCAGCTATCGGCTCGGTCTGTTCGAACAAGGCCGGCTCTACGATTACAACCTCGCCTTCCTGCCGCAATACGCCGATCTGGGCAGCGGCCGGGTGTTGCTGGAGGAATGGATTCGCTGGGGGCTGGACGACAACTGGCGCTGGATCGATGCCTCGCGGGTCAGCCTGGAAAACTCCAGCCATCAATTGCACGAACGCATGACCGGACAACTGGAGCACTGGCGCTGGAGCTTCTACTCGTGGCGCCCGAGCGGTCTGTTGCTGGGGCTGGGGCTGCGCGCCTGGCACCGGCTCAAACCTGCGTTGCAACAATGGCGGGCGAAGCGTGCGGCGGCCAAAGCGGCGGTCATTGCGACACCTGTGATCAACCCCACCAAGGAGGGCGAACATGCCTCGCCAAGTCATAGTCAACGCTGACGATTTCGGCCTGAGCCCGAACGAAAACGCGGTGATCCTCGGTGCGTTCCAGGCCGGGGTCATCAGTTCCGCCACCGCCATGGCCAACATGCCGGCGTTCGAAGCGGCCTGCGCCATGGCCCGGCTGCCGCTGCTGGAGGGCCGGATCGGCCTGCATTTCAACCTGACCTACGGCCGTCCCTTGAGCCGGGCCATTGTCGAGCGCCGCACCTTCTGCGACAGCCACGGCGTGTTCGACCTCAACCTGCCTCGCCACAGCCTGTGGCTGAGCCGCGAAGACCGCGAGGCGGTGCAGGAAGAATTGCAGGCGCAGTGGCAGCGCTGCGTCGATCACGGCGTGCGTCCCAGCCACCTCGATTCGCATCAGCACGTGCACAACATCTGGCCGATCGGCGAGATCGTCGCGCGCTTCGCCGCCCATCAAGGTGTGCCCGTGCGCCTGGCGCGCAACCTGGGGCAAAACCTCAGTCTGCCCAAGCGCCTGTTCAAGGGGTTGCTCAACCGCCGATTGCAGGGATTGGCCGGGGTCACGGCCGATTACGTCTGCACCCCGGTGGACCTGCGCAACGCCCCCGCGCCGACCGACGGCGTGCTGGAAATCGTCGCCCATCCGAACCAGCTCGGGGCGGATTTCGGCGACGCCTATCTGCCACCCGAAGAGTCCCTGAGCCGCTTGCTAGAGCAGCGGCTGACGGGGGTTCCACGGGTTTCCTATGCCGATCTGAACAAGGATTTTTTGCGGGGTGCCGAAGCGATCTGAACCGTTACACAACTTGCAATATTTTCAAAGCCGGCGCTTTGACATGCATTTGCCGGCTTGATCTATACCCACAACAGCGTCATCCACAACACCCGGGCTCCGGCCTCGGAGGGCATCATGAGCGTCATTGAAAAGCTGCGTGAACGTATCAAGCAAAAAGGCCTGGGCCGTACTTTCGGCACGTTGTGGAAACGCTACGTGTTCTTCCATTGGGAGCTGTTGTGGATGGAGCGCGACCTGGTCAGCCCGGTACCGCCGCACAAGCTGCGCCCCTACGACGGCCTGCGCAAGGTCGACATCACCGCACAGAATGCCGGCGCGTTCGCCAAACACTTCGGTGACCGCGTGCAGACCATGGCCGAGCTGGCCAACGAGGGCCACACCGGGCACATGTACCTGGACGCCGACGGCCATGCGGTCGGATTTATCTGGGGCAGCACTCGTGACTACCACGACCGCCACTATTACGGCTGCACCTTCCCGGTCAAACCCGGCGAGTTCTTCGAGTTCGGCGGTGAAATGATTCGCGCCTACTTCGGCAGCAGCCTGTCGGTGGACGTGCAGGTCGCCCTCTGGGAAGCCATGGCCGCCCAGGGTTGCAACAAGGTGGTGGACGTCTGCGAAACCCACAACATTCCCGCGCTGAAACTGCACATCCGCATGGGCTACCACGAACAGGGTCGCGTCACCCACGTCTATTGCCTGTTCGGCAAATGGCGGTTCTTCCGCGAAACCCGCTATGAGGGCTCACGCCTCGATCCGCTGCGCAAGCCGGGACGGCCGGTGGTGACGGCGGCTGCGCAGGCTTGACGGGTTTAACCTGCGGCGGCCGGGACGGCGCCGCAGAATCTTCCTACGCTCGTACAGGAACCAGCGACATTCAGTTTCGGCTCCATCTGGCTGCTCGCAATCATGTGAATGAATACATTCATGCAGAAACGCAGAGACAAACCGATGGAACAAAACACATCCGATTTTGAAATGACGGCACTGCTGGTTGATCTGAATGCCATCCGTGAGTACCTCTCTCAGGTACTGGCAGAAGGTGACGACGAAGAGTTGTTTCGAGCAATCGGATACGTGACGCAAGCCCGTATCCGACTCACCGAAAAAGAGACAGCGCCTCTCGCCTTCCCCTCTTGTAGCTGCCTCAGCGCTTCACCCCCACCCACGTAAAACACATCGGCATCTGCGCCTCGCGGTTCTGGTACTGGTCATACACTTCTTCCCGGTTCGAGTGCGGGTATTCCTTGAAGTGCGTGATGTTCAGGCCGGCCTCGAGGGCGGCGGTGAAGATTGCGCCGAGGGTGTGCACAAACCAGTAGGACTTGGCCGCCGGCTGTTCGACCTTGCCGACGTAGACGATCGGCTCCTCCTGCACGAACGGTTCTTCGCGGAAATACGAGCTGGCGAGGCGAAACGGGTCTTCGGCCTCGGGGTCGACCATTTCCAGGAACGGGTGGGTTTCGTAGATCACCAGTTGTCCGCCCGGTTTGAGGGTCGAGACGACGTGGCGGAAGAATTCGCCGATGTCGGGCATCCAGTTGAGGACGCCGATGGTGATCAGCGCAACGTCAAAACGGCCGCGCAGCGATTCAGGCAAATGATGAATATCGGCTTCGATGAATTCGGCGTTGTGCGGCGAACGCTTGTTCAGTTCGCGGGCCTGTTCGAGAAACGCGCTCGACTGATCGATACCGACCACGCTCCGTGCGCCGAGGGCGAACAGTGACAGGCTTTCGCGGCCGTTGTTGCAACCCGGTTGCACGACGTCTTTGCCATCGACACCGACCTGCTCGAGCAAACCGCGCAGGGTGTCGTCGAGGCAGGAAAAATCCGCCTGCGTAACCTCGGTCAGCAAGGCCTGCCAATCGGGCGAGTCCTGATGATGACGGGCGGAATCATTCCACGCCTGACGATTGCTCTCGACGGCGTTTTTATGGTTTGGCACTTCCATGGCGCACTCCGGGGGATGCTCACAATTGAGCGGCCCGAGTCTAGTTCAGCCGCACGCAACAGGTTGTTGCGAACTTGTAAGCCGCCGACGCCTGCAACAACGCCTGCTTCGATGGGCAGCTATAGTTAATAGCCTTGGGGAAATCCGCTTCCACAGGTGCTGCCATGGGAATGTTCAATCGACTGCTGTTGTCCGCCTGTCTGCTCGCCGCCACCCAGGCGCAGGCGCTGGACAGCAACTTCAACTACTACGGGGCGGACCAGCCCTTTGCCCACCCTGCTCCACCGTCGCTGTCGGCCCAGCCGCCCCGGCCGTTCGATGACACGCCGCCACAGGATTTCATCGTCATCCCGGATCGCCATGTGTTCCATGACTCGCAGTTGCCGACCGTAGCCGATGCGACGGTGCGGGTATTCATCCGCACCTACGATGCCGAACGCGGCATTTACGTCAACGACGAAGTGCTGGACCCGACGTGCGTGCTCGAATGCCTGAGCCCGCCGAATCCAAGCAGCACCGCCGTTTACCACTGACGCTTGTCCGGCCGCGCGAGGCCGAGTTTTTCGATGCGGTAGCGCAGCATGTCGCGGCTCAGGCCCAACAGGCGCGCCGATTTGGTGACGTTCCAGTCGGTCTTGTCGAGCATCTTGCGCACCATGTCGCGCTCGACTTCCGGCAGGTTCATCGATTCGGTGTTGCTCGCCGGACGCGGCTCGAAGTGCGGGTGCTGCACCTCATGCTGATGTTGCGGTGGCAGCTCATCGCACAGGCTCATGCACACGTTCAGTTGATGCGCGGCGATGGTGTCGTTTGGCGCCAGCAGCACGGTCTGTTCGAGCATGTTGCGCAGTTCGCGCACGTTGCCCGGCCAGGTGTAACTGAGCAGCAGCTCTTCGGCCTGGTCGCTGAAGTGCAGGTTCGGTTTGCCATAGCGTTTGCCGTGGCTGGCAAGGAAGTGCCGGGCCAGCAGCAGGATGTCTTCGCCCCGGGCGTACAGGCGCGGGACCTTGATCGAAATGATCCGCAGCCGGAAAAACAGATCACGGCGGAACTTGCCCTGCTGGACCATCTGCTCAAGGTTGCAATTGGTGGCGCTGATCACCCGCAGGTTCACCTTGCGCTCCTTCACCGAGCCGACCCGGCGAATGGTGCGATCCTCCAGCAGCTTCAGCAGCTTGGCCTGGAGCACCAGATCCATTTCACCGATCTCATCGAGAAACAGCGTGCCGCCATCAGCGGCTTCCACCAGCCCGACCCGGCGGTCCTTGGCATCGGTGAACGCACCTTTTTCGTGGCCGAACAGCTCCGATTCCACCAGGTTGGCCGGAATCGACGCGCAGTTGAATTCAATGAACGGGCCTTTGCTGCGCGCGCCGTCGAAATGCAGCGCGCGGGCCACCAGCTCCTTGCCGGTACCGGTTTCGCCCTCCACCAGCACCGGCGGCAGATCGCCGTTGGCCATGCGCCGCTCGGCGTCGAGCAACTGAGCGATGGTGTTCTTCAGATGCAGCATCGGCGCTGACTCGCCGATCAGCGCCTGCACCCCGGATTTCTGCGCCTCGCGCTCCTGGTAGAACGACAGCGTGCGCTCCATCCGTTCGGTGGCCAGGGCCTTGTCCAGCAGCAGTTTGAGTTCCGGCAGCGCAACCGGTTTGGTGACGTAATGAAAGGCGCCCTCCTTCATTGCGACCACCGCGTCTTCGACGTTGCCGTAGCCGGTCATCATGATCACTTTCAGGTCCGGCGCGCTGATGCGCAGCTTCTGGATCAGATCGTGACCGCTCATGCCCGGCAGCGAGTTGTCGGTCAGGACGATGTCCGGCATGAAGCTTTCCAGTTGCCCCAGCGCGTCCTCGGCCGAGTGGCAGACCGTCACCTCGAAGTCTTTGCGCTCCAGGTAGGTCTGAATATTTTCGGCCAACAGTTCGTCATCCTCGACCAGCAGAATGCTGTGTTCCATATTCCCCTCCCGATGCCACTCTAAAGTTGAGACTGACGCGGGTTCCTTCCTGCTCGCGGCTGGTCAGCACGACCGAACCCTGAAACCGCTCCATGATTCGCTTGACCAGCGCCAGGCCGACCCCGAGGCCGCCCTGTTTGGTGGTGAAAAACGGTTTGAACACCTGTTGTTGCTGCTGCGCGCTCATGCCTTTGCCGGTGTCGCTCAGGGTCATGCGCACCTGACCGGACTGCGTCGTTTCAATCTCGACACTGAGCACGCCGCCTCTGGGCATCGCTTCCAGGGCGTTGGCAAACAGGCTATTGAGTATTTGCGTGAGCAGCACCTTTTGACTGACGACCGGCGGGCAACTTTGTGGCGTGAATCGCACTTCGACGCCATTGCGCCGGATCAGCGCGTCAAATGCTCCCAGGGTGTCCTCGACCGCCGCCAGCAGGTCCACCGCCTCGCCGTCATCACTCATCGGGCGCAATGACACCAGCAGCTCGCGCACCCAGCGCGACATGCGGTCGACCTGGCTGATGATGTCGCCGATATTGCGCTGCGCGCCGGGGCTGGCGATTTCCTGGGCCAGTTCGGCGCTGGAGCGAATGGTCGCCAGCGGGTTGCGCAGGCTGTGGGCCACCGCCGAAGACATCTCGCCCAAAGCGACAAAGGTCTCGTTGCTGATCAGTTGCTGTTGCTGACTCTGCAACAGGCTCGAGGCGCGCCGCACGATCCAGAACAACCCGAGGTAAATCACCGCACCGCCGAGGATGGTCGCGGCCCAGATCGAGGCGAATCCACGGTCGATGCGGTCCACCAGATCCGCCGGTTCCTTGTAGATCTCGACCATGGCGATGACTTTGCTTTTGTCAGCGTTGAACATCGGGATGTAGTTTTCGATGAACAGGTATTTGGGTTCGCGGGACAGCCGCTGCTCGGGTTTTTCATCGTCGATCTTGTGATAGCTGGAAGACACCGGGACTTTCATTTCGAACGACTCGTCCAGTTCGTCGTCATCTTCGATCCTGACGTTGATCAGCTCAGGATTGGTCGACCAGATGATCGTGCGGTCCAGGGCATACACCGTGGCCAGCAAAACGTCGGGCAGGTGTTCGACATGATCGAGAAACTCAGCACGGGCCATTGCATGAGCCAGCAGATCAACGTCGGGGTAGCTGTGATCCTGGCGCGGGTCGAGCATCTCGCCCATGGTCCGCTGCGGCGTGATGTTGGCGTGGCGCATTTCCGCATCGCCGATAGCCTGCACGAATTGCGCGGTGAGCAGCGCGTCCCGCTCCACGCTTTCGGTGACCACGAAACGCGTGGAGATGTAGCCCAGCCCCAGCGCCACGGCCGCGATGATGAAAAAACTCGCCAGCGAAAACCAGCGCAGCAGATTGAACTGCCCGCCCCAGCTCTTGATGGCCGCCAGCGCGAGGTTCGGTGCCGATGTTTTCTGTTCTTCCAGTCGTTGCATGGGGATGCCCTGGCGTTCTGGTATCGAGCCGGTTACAGCCGCCCTCTCGAATGAGTGTAGGTGGCAATGACCGTGACACACGGTTCAATGATGCTATTTAGCCGCTACTGCATACGACTCACCGTTTCGCTGGCAGAACCCGGTTTTACTGGCGTCAATGCCCCGTCGGCCAAGGGCTGCACCGACGGATGCTGACGCTCGGTTTCGGCACTCAGAAAGTCGATGATCGACTGCGCCGAGGCCTCGTCCAGGCGCAGATTGGGCATCGGGATGCGCTCGTATTGCTCGAACAGTTGCAGCGCGATCGGGTCTTTCTCCGCCAGCACGCGATCCGGTTCGCGGATCCAGCGATTGAGCCAGGCCGGGTCACGCTGACGGGTCACGCCGATCAGGTCCGGGCCGATGTTGCGCATGCCGATGCCTTCGCCGTCCTGCGGGCCGAGGCTGTGGCACGAAGCGCAGCGGGTGCGGAACAGCTCTTCGCCATTGCTCGGCGGACGAATCTGCGGGGCATCGGCATAGCTTTCTTCGCTGCTGGCCTGCTTCCAGTTCTGCAAGGTGTTGGCGAGTTGGTCGGCGAGGATCCAAGGGTTCTCGAACGGCGAGGCTTTCATCCAGCGCCCGGTGCTCTGGTTACCGACGATCAGGCTCAGGTTGTGATCCTTGGTCCGGCCGTTGTCGACGCCTTCGATAAACAGCCCGAGTTTCTTGCGCAGCTCGGTGACGTCTTCGAACTCGCCGGTGAGGAATTTCCAGCCAGGGCCGACCTTGAAGCGTTGCGCATAGGCCTTGAGCACTTCGGGGGTGTCGCTCAACGGGTCGATGGTGATCGAGTAGAAAAAGATGTCTTTCCCGACCCGGTCCCCCAGCAGTTTCTGCACCTGGCGCAGACGCGCGGTTTCCAGCGGGCAGGAGTCGCTGCACGAGGTGAAGATGAAGTTGATCACCACCACCTTGTCTTTGATCAGATCATCGAAAAAGCGCACCTGCCGACCGTCCTGGTCGGTCAGCTGGGTGTTGGGGAAATAGTCGCCACCCCACGGGGTGGCGGATTCACTGGCGCCGTCGGGCTGTGCCTGATGGGCGATGAGCACCTGACTGCCGAGCAGGCAGGTGACCAGCACCAGCATCAAATGCATGCCCAGGGCGCGGGAGCGCGGCGTTGGCTGGGTCATGTCGGCTCCCTCCCGGCTCATGGTTTCACGATCACTTGCGGGCCGAAGCCGTCGCCGGTGCGGAAGGTTGGCAGCGCGGCGGAGTTGACGTAACGCACGCCATCCCAGCTCGGCAGCGGTGTCGGCATCAACTGCAGTTGCCCGGGTTTTTCCAGGTCCCAACGCAGCAGCATCGAGTTGTCTTCATGCTGGGTGTTGTGACAGTGCTCCATGTAGGTCCCGGCGAACTCGCGGAAGTTGATCGCCATTTCCACGCTGTCCAGCCCGTCGGCTTCCGAGCCGATGCGATAGACGTCCTTGCGCGCCCATTTTTCCCACTCAGGCGGGGCCTTGCCGCCACGGCTGAGGATGATCCCCTCCTCGAAGTGCACGTGCACCGGGTGACTCCAGCCCTTGCCGCCGGCCTTGATGTTCCACACCTCCAGGGTGCCGATTCCGCTGACCCCGGCGTCGGTCGGGCCGCTGGCCAGTTTGGTCGAGGCATTCAAGCGGCGCGGGTCCATGTGGAAGCCAAAACCGCCATCGGTCTTGATCGTCCACGGTGCTTCGTCGGTGCCGTCGGCGCGGCCGAAGATGAAGGTCCGGTGCAGGGCCTTGGCCAGCAGCGCCTTGTCGGCAGCGTTGTCACGGTGGATCTTCAGCGGAATCATCACCATGCCTTCGGCCTTGCCCGGTTTGGCTGGCTCATAAGCGGCCGGGTTCATCGACAGATCCTGGCCGGTATAAGCCTTGACGTTGAGTTGCAGGACCTTGCCGACCACCGGGTCGCCCCGGTCCCATTGCGGGCCTTTGCTGGTCTGCTTGATGACCGCCAGGTATTTCTCCGACAGCACGTCGGCCAGCGGGATTACTTCTTTCGGGCCCTTGCCGTCGTCCTGGGCTTGCAGGTTGACGAAGAACAGCTTGTCACCGGGCTTGATGCCGTTTTTCGCGAAGTTGACGATGATGTCGAACCGCTCGGCGATGCCCTGGGTCGGCAGGATCGCGTTGTGGTTCTGCTTGTCGCCGTCGGCATCCAGGTCCATCGAGCCGTCGAACGGCACACTGTGTTCCATGATGTTGCCGTCGTTGGCGATCATGTGGAACGGCACGCGGCTGTACGACACACCGGAGTTTCTCGGCCCCTGGAACTCACCACTGGTGCCTTTGACTTCACGCACCAGCGCGAGCTTGAAGTAGCGCGACACCGAACCGTTGAGGAGGCGGAAGCGATAACTGCGCGCCCGCACGTCGAGGGTCGGTTTCCACTGCCAGTTGACCAGCACCTGATCGCCGATGAAGCCATCGGTGTTGAACGGGTTGAACCACAACTGGCCTTGCTGATCCCAGGCCTTGTCGGCGAACACCAGGTTGACGTCGTAGTCGCGGTTGCCCCACGGCAAGGCGCTGCCGCTGGGGAAACGCAGGTTGACGCCGTCGTTCACCGATTCGTTGCCACGGTCCAGGGCGCTGTAGTAGTTCATCATCGCCGCGTTGCCCTTGTAGACGTTCTGCGCGGTGAAATCGAGCATGTGGTCGTGGAACCAGTGGGTGCTCATGGTTTCGCGCCAGTCGCCACGAATCTTGATGGTGCCGTGGTCGCAGGTCTTTTTCGCAGGCTGCAGGTCGTTGACCCACAGGGTTTCCCCCGGTGCGCACGGGAATGCGGCGCGTGGATCTTCAGCCTTGGTGTTGATGCTGTCGTAACCGGCGAGCTGGATCGGCCAGCGATAGTCGTAAAACTGGCCGGGGAAGAAGAACGCGTTGGCATAACCGTCGCTTTCCGCTGGCGCGTGGCCGTTGTGCTCATGGGTGGTGATGGTGTGCAGACCGAAACCACGGTTGGCGGAAGGATCAATCGGCAAACCGTTGTAGTGCCGCATCAGCACCGGTTGGCCGTAGCGCACCATCAACAGTTTCGGCGGCAGCGTGCCGTCGAAAGTCCACACCGAGTTGTGGTCCTGCACCGGCATCGCCGGGTGGAACCGTGGGTCGACACCCTTGGCTGTGCCATCCGTCGCCGGCACGCCTGCGACGTTGTGGTACAGACCGCCGGGGCCGAACTCGCCCACCGCATAACCGTGCATCTGCCGACTGTCACGCAGGCCGCCGTTCAGCCGCGCACCGGTCTGCACGGTCTTGTAGGCGACTTGCGGGTAGAACTCGTTCCAGCGCTGATGAGCCCAGCCTTTTCCCGGTGGCCGGCCTTCGGCGGAGGAACCGATGTGACGGTTGAGAAACAGTTCGATCTGCGCCTGCCACGGGTTGCGGTCAACCGTGTTGGCGAACTGACTCGGAAATGGCGTGAGCCCCGGTTGACGCAAAAACGCATCCAGCGCCGTGCCGGGAGGCGCGCTGCGGGCGATGTTGTTCGGGTCTTGCGCCGGCGCCGGGCCGATGGCCGCCGGAGGGAATCCCAGCGGCGCGGCAGGCGTGGTCGGATCGAGCTTTTCCGGACCGAACTCTTCGAACAGCACCAGTTGCTGAGTGAATGGCTGGGCACCGTACAGCGGGCTCGGCTTGCCGTTGGTGGGGTAATTGAAACTGGTCTGGACGGTGGGCGGCAGGATGTTTTCCGTGCGCGTCGTGTCCCGCGTGCCTTTGACCCCGTCGGGCAGATCGAAGGAGTCTTCGTTAGCCTCGGGCATCGTCAGGATGGCGTTGAGGGCGCCGGCGCGGTCTGCGGGCTCGTCGTAATAGGCCGACGGGTCGGACGCTTCCGGCTGATTCTCGTCGTCGATCGGGCTCGCCCGAACCCCGGTCATCTGGCCGAGGGCCAACATCAGGAAGACGCTCAGTGGCGTCAACAGGAAGAGTTTTTTGGGGTCACGCATTGCTCTGTCCATCATCAGCCGCCTCATCTAAGGAAGGGGTGATGGTGTTTTGCAATTACCTCGCCAAAAAATCATTTCCAGTTGTAACAGGGACTTGGACGCGCTGTTGCATTCCCCACTCCCCGGTGACCGGGGCCTGACACCCACTGCTGGGGGAAAGTTCACCCCAATTTACTGAATGAGCTGAAACGCCAGACGAACGGTGGTGCCCTCGCCTTCGCGGCTGTCCAGGCTCACCCCGCCGCCGAAGCGCTCCATGATCCGTTTGACCAGCACCAGCCCCACGCCGAGGCCGCCCTGTTTGGTGGTGAAGAACGGCCGGAACGCCATGCTGCGCTGCTCCTCGTTCATGCCTTTGCCGGTGTCGCTGAGCATGACGCTCACGCCACGGCTGTCGCTCGGTTCGAGGGTGATGGTCAGCGTGCCGCCCTTGTCCATCGCCTCCAGCGCATTGGCCAGCAGGCTGTTGAGGATTTGCGTGAGTTGTACCGGCTGGCTCAGCACCATCGGCGTCTGCTGAGGTTGAAACACCACCTGCACGCCGGCCCTGGCGATCTGCTGCTCGAACGCCGTCAGGCTGTCGTGCAGCGCCGCCACCAGGTTCACCGGTTCCGGGTCGTCATTGAGCGGTCGCAACGATTGCAGCAGTTCGCGCACCCACTTCGACATGCGGTCGACCTGGCCGATGATGTCGTTGATGTTCTTTTGCGCCGGGCCGGCGTCGAACTCCAGCGCCAGTTCGGCGCTCGAGCGGATGGTCGCCAGCGGATTGCGCAGACTGTGGGCTACCGCCGAAGACATCTCGCCCAGCGCGACAAAGGTTTCGTTGGCGATCAGTTGTTTTTGCTGGGCCGCCAGCAGAATCGCCGCCCGCCGCACGATCCAGTACAGCCCCAGGTAAATCAGCCCGCCGCCCAGCGCGGTGGCCAGCCAGATCAGCGTCAGCCCACGCTCCATGCGGGCGATCAGGTCTTTGGGCTCTTTATAGATTTCAACCATCGCCGTGACGTTCTTGCCCTCGGCGTCGAACAGCGGGATGTAGTTTTCGATGAAGATGTATTCCGGCGGTACCACGAACTTTTGTTCTTCACGGGCCTTGTCGATGTCGTGATAGCTGGCCGAGACCGGGATCTTTTCATCGAAGGCCCGGTCGAGGTCTTCGTCGGCATGAATCCGGGTGTTGATCAGCGCCGGGTTGGTCGACCAGATCACGGTACGGTCCGGCGCATAAATGTTGGCGAGGATCACATCCGGCAAATGCTCGATGTGATCAAGAAACTCACCTCTGGCGCTGGCTCGGGCCTGCGGGTCGACATCGGGAAAATCGTTGTCCTGACGCGGGTCGAGCAACTCGCCCATGGTGCGGATATTGGGAATCGAGACGTGGCGCACTTCCGCCGACGCGATGGCCTGAATGAACTGCGCGGTCAGCAGGGCATCGCGCTGCACGCTTTCTTCGATCACGAACCGTGTCGACACCGCCCCAAGCGCCACCGCCACGGTGCCGATCACCGCCATGCTGATCAATGAAAACCAGCGCAACAGGTTGAACGGCTGCTTGCGCGAGTTCAGCCGCTGGCTGCCCTCCTCGACCGGTAGCGATTGTGACTGCATGTTCATGGCGGCGACTTCCCGAAACGTCCCTATAGGGTTATAGCCCACGGTTGGGTGTTTGCCCGGATGCGGGGGCCCCAACCGCCCCCGAACATCCACAAAGCCCTGTGGGAGCGAGCCTGCTCGCGATGACGGTGTGTCTGCCCAGGTGATGTTAAATGTGCCGGCCTCATCGCGAGCAGGCTCGCTCCCACAATCCGGGTTGGCGGATTGATCCCCACAATCCCCAATGCTGGGGACAGTCGCCCTATCCGGACCTTCGTCCTTTCCCTCGCGCCCAGCCTCGAACCCTTGCGCCACGGGCGTTTGCCGCCGGTTGGCCGGTCGTTGGTATGGAAGTTGTACAGCCCTCAGCAACTGACCCAACCCCACGGGGCAGGTACTTCGATAGAGGGATTAACTCATGCACCCTTTACTGTCCAAAACCGCGACCGTCCTGGTCGTGAGCGCCTTGGCCCAGGGCATTGCCCAGGCCGCTCTGTTCGCCGTCGATCCGGGTCCCTACACACCGGCCAATGGCGGTTTCGCCAGCTGGTATCAGGACAGCCACGGTCGCACCCTGGATCTGTGCCTGTCCAAAGCACTCAGCTCCCGCGTGCCGAGCACACCCGGCGCCCCGTCGTACATGTGCTCGCTGCTGCCGACCCCCGGCGTGTTCGATGACGCGCAGCCGATCGTGTTCCCCACCAACTTCCCCGATGAAGCGTTCTGGTTCACCGGCGAAACCACCGTCGTCGATGCAGCACGCGGAATCGACCTGACTTACGTCAGCGCCATCGAAGCCGCGTTCGCCGCCGAAGAACCGGTGGAAGGCGATCAGGTCAGCTTCGCGCGGATCCGCATCCGGGTCGACGTGCCCACCGCCGGCACCTACGTCATCACTCACCCGTACGGCGTCGATGTGTTCACCGTCGATACCCCCGGCCGGCGCGCCATCAACATGACCCGCGACATCGGCATCGGTACCCCGCAAACCTACGACGGCGCGCTCAAGGGTGACATCGGGCCGTTCCTGCGCAGCGTCAACGGGCCGTACACCGAGACCAATCCGCTGACCGGCGCGGCCGAACAGTTTGTTGGCGATCCGAACCTCAACGAAGCCGTGACCGGCAGCCCGTTCAACACCAACTACGTACGCATCGAAGGCCCGGGCGGCATCGACCTGCGCAGCACAACCTTCGCCGTGTCCGGCAAGTTGTCGACAGTGGTGCGGCCAACGCCCCTGATCACCGAGCGCAGCACGTACTCGCGCAAGCCCGGCGAAAGCGCACCAGTGGCCCAACAAGACGTGTTCGTCAAAGCCCCGCCCGCGCCGGGCACCGCCGCCATCACCAGCAGCACGCCCGTGGTGAACATGACAGAAGCCGACAGCACCGGCAGCTGGTACGCGCAATCGGCGGTCAACCCGACCTTGCCGGCCGTGCTGCAGGTTACCGCCGACAACCACCTGGCGATCGCCACCAGTTCGCCGACCACCCTGCCCATGAACCTGACCGACCTGGTGGTGATCCAGCGCGCCGAGTACAGCCTCACTTCCGGGCAATTGACCGTGGTGGCCTCGACCAGTGACGAAACCTCGCCACCGGTGCTCACCGCCACCTCCGGTACCGGCGCCACCATCGGTGCGCTGGGCGGTGATGGCGCGGTGAAAACCCTGGCCACCGGGATCACGCCGATTCCACCGGCCAAGGTTCGGGTGACGTCGTCCAACGGCGGCAGCGATACCGAAGAAGTGGTCATCGTGCAATGAACGCTCACATGCCCAGATCCGCATCAGGAGGCATCATGAACAAGTGGCCACGCTTCGCGCTCAACGCGCTCGGGCTGACAATCTCGCTGACCGGCAGTGCGTTCGCGCAACTGGCCGCCGTCGATCCCGGCCCCTACACCTTCGCCACCGGGAAATTCCCGATGTGGTACCAGGACAACAATCAACTGTCGATGGAGCTTTGCCAGTCGCGCGCCGCCAGTTCGCGGGTGCCGGCCAGCACCCCGCCGGCGTACATGTGCACCCTGCTGCCGGAACCGGGCGTGTTCGATGACAGCCTGCCGATGGTGTTCCCCGACAACTGGCCACCGGAAGCTTTCTGGTTCCTGGCTGAAACCGCGATCCCCAACAACGGTGCCGGTTTCGGTGTGGACGCCTACGTTGCAGGCATCGAAGCGGCGTTCGCCTCGGAAAATCCGGTCGATGGCGATCAGCAAAGCTTCGCGCGGATCCGCATCCGGGTGAACGTACCCGTGGCCGGCACCTACACCATCACCCACCCGTACGGCGTTGAAACCGTCAACGTCACCACGCCGGGCCGGCGGGCAATCAACATCACCAAGGACATCGGCATCGGCGCGCCGGGCAACTTCAGCGGAGCGCTCAACGGCGCCATCGGCCCATTCCTGCGCAGCATCAACGGGCCGTATACCGAAGTGAACCCGGACACCGGCGGCGTCGAAACCTTCGTCGGCGACCCGAACCTCACCGAAGCGGTCACCGGCAGCCCGTTCAACACCAACTTCCTGCGGATCGATGGTCCGTCGGGCGCCGGCTCGATTCAGACCAACCTGTTCACCGTTGCCGGCAAGGTCCTCGACAATCGTCAGCAAACCCAAGTCGCCATCGACCGCGCCACCTATCGCCGGACCTCGGCCGGTGTGCGTGCCGAGGTGTTCGCCAAGGCTGACAGCAGCTCGACCCTGTGCTTCCGCGAAACCGTGGCGTTGCTGCCCGGCCCACCACCGACGCCTTGCCAGACCAGTCTGCTGGGTGACAACAACGGACTGTTCTTCGGCCAGCGTCTGGGTACCGGCACCCTGCCGTCGGTGGTGGTCGTGACCGCGACCAACCCGGCCGGCACGACCCGTCCGACTGCCGTCTCGGCCAAGCTCACCGACGTGGTGAAAATCCAGACCGCCCGCTACAGCTGGGCCAACCACAGCCTGTTGATCGAAGCCACTTCGACCGATGAAGTCGCGGTGCCGGACATGGTTGCCCAGGGTTACGGACGCCTGTCGAAAACCGGCACCCTGCAAAAAATCACCGTGGCCGACCTGACTCAGCCTCCAGCCACCGTCACGGTCAAATCCGCCGCCGGCGGCAGCGACACCGAACCGGTGGTGGTGGTCGGTGCAGCACCGGACACCGGTGAAAACCAGGCACCGCTGGCCAACGCCGACACCGGCAGCACCAGCTTCGGCGTGCCGATCACCCTCAGCCTGTTGACCAACGACAGCGACCCGGACAACAACGTGCCGCTGACCATCACCGCGCTGACTCAACCGGCCGCCGGCCAGGGCACCGTCGCGCTGAGCGGCACCACCTCGGTGGTCTACACCCCGCCAGCCGTGGTGGCGACACCGTTGACCACGACCTTCACCTACAAGGCGCAAGACAGCAAAGGTCTGGCCTCGGCCAACCCGGCGACCGTGACGGTGACCGTCGCGCCTAACCGGCCACCGACCGCCGTCGCCGACAGCGTCGCCACGCTGGGTGTCGCGATCCCGATCAACGTCCTGGCCAACGACACCGATCCGGAAGGCAACACGCCGCTGGGCGTCGCCAGCCTGACCCAACCGCCGGCAGGACGCGGCACGGTCAGCACTGACGGCACGGTGATCACCTACACCCCACCGGCCACCGTGACCACGGCCTTCACCACGACCTTCACCTACATCGCCCGGGACAGCTTCAACGCCCAGTCGACGCCGGCAACGGTCACGGTGCAAGTGTCACCACGGCCAGCAGCGGAAACCTTCACGATCACCACCTCGACCGTGCAGGCCCGTTCCGGCGGCCGCTTCAACTGGGACTTCGCCGGCACCTCGTCGGTGACCACCGGCAACACCATCACCGTGCAGGTCACCACTCCGACCGGGCTGGTAACGCTGGGCACCACCACGGTACCGGTAACCGGACGCTGGCGGCTGACGCTGAACAACACGCTGGTCGTGCCATCAGCCAACCCGACCGCCACCATCCGCTCGTCCCAGGGCACCGTTCGCACCGTCTCGGTGAACACGTTGTAAACCAACGCCCCGCCTGCTTTCGGGCAGGCGGGGCAACGCTCAACGGTTAACGCCCCACAGGATATTTGCCATGAACACGCCGACCGCCGCCCTGCTTTGCCTGCTCGCCCTGTGCGTCAGTGCGGGCGTGCGCGCCGACGACCTGATGGAAAACGATGACCTGGCGCCCAACAGCGCCGATCTCGGCGAACTGCCGCCCCCCGTGGGCCAGCAAGCACTGATCGACCAGAACGGCCAGGTCAACCTGGCGCTGCTGTCGCAGAACGGTCAGTCGCTGCTGGGCAGGATCGTGCAGTCGGGCAGCAATCAGGAGGCGTACATCCTGCAACAAGGCAGCGACCTGATGGCCCTGATTACGCAAAACGGTTCCGGCAACGCCGCGTCCATCACGCAAACCGGCAGCCACAACCGTGCGCAGATTTCGCAAAACGGCAACAACAACGACGCCAGCATCGAGCAGGCCGGCACGGGGCTGCAAAGCGCCGTGACCCAGTCGGGCAACGGCATGAGCGTTTCGGTCAAGCAATATCGCTAAGCACTGCAATCATCGGAGAGTTCATCATGTTCAAACTGACGCCCCTCACCGCCGCCATCCTGGTCATGATCAGTGCCCAGGCCATGGCCGACGACAGCCTTTCCACCCAGAGCCAGTTCGGTACGGCCAACATCGCTGATGTGAAGCAGACCCAGGCCCCGTTCAGCACCGCGACCCAGACCCAACTGGGCCAGGGCAACAACGCCGCCGCCGTGCAGGACACCGCCACCAGCGTCATCACCCAGGACGCGGTCGGCGACTACAACGCCGGTTACGCCGAACAGCTTTTCGAAGACAACAGCACCATCACCCAACAACAGACCGGTGCCTTCAACACCGCCCACGCCAGCCAGTCCCTCGGCTTCGGCGCCGGCAACCAGGCTCTGCAACAACAGCAAGGCACCGGCAATTTCTCGTTCGTCTATCAGGACTCGCAGAACGGCAGCGAAGGCAAGACCTTCCAGTTCGGCGACAGCAACGAAGCCAACATCGAGCAACTGTACGAAGGCACCGGCAACAGCTCGGTGATCACCCAGTACGGCACCGCCAACTACGGCACCGCCGAACAGGTGCTGCATAACGGCGGCCAGATCGGCATCAACCAGGCCGGCGAAAACAACTACGCCTATGGCGACCAGCGCAACGGCACCGGCGGCAACATCACCATCAACCAGTTCGGCAACCTCAACGGCACCGAAATCTGGCAAGACTCGCAACTGGCAAGCCAGGCCACCGTCAACCAGTACGGCGACAGCAACGAAACCGTGGTCGACCAAAGCTTCGGCGAAAACAACACCGCCGCCGTCACCCAGGTCGGCAACACCAACGCCATCTATGCCGACCAGTTCGAATCGGTCAACTCGACCCTGGCGCTCTACCAGGTCGGCAACGGCAACGTGCATTTCACCTACCAGAACGGCGACAGCCACACCCTCAACGCCACCTCGGTAGGCAACGACAACAAGGTCTACGCCAGCAACTGGAAAGGCCCGCAACTAGGCGGCCAGTTCGGCAGCAGCCAGCGCGCCACCGTCACCCAGGCGGGTAACGGCAACATCGCCAGCTTCAAACAGGACGGCATCGGCCAGATCATGACCACCCACCAGACCGGCACCGGCAACAAGACCACGGTCAGCCAGGCTGATTCCTACAACGAGCTGTACTTCGATCAGAACGGCAGCGACAACATCCTCATCGCCGACCAGCGCGGCACCACCAACCTGGTTCAAGGCTCGTCGAACGGCTCGGGCAACAGCGCCGAATTCGATCAATCCGGCACCGGCAACCAGGCCTACACCGCGCAGCTGTACGGCAGCGACAACATGATCACCGTGAAACAGGCGGACACCATGAACGTGGCGTACGTGACCCAGGGCGGGACGGGGAACATTGCCAACGTGGACCAGAGCGGGATGACACAGACCGCGACCATTCAGCAGTTTGGGTCGGCTAACCAGGCGACGGTCTTGCAGCAGTAAGGGTTGGGTGTTAAGAAACCGCGGTTCTTTGAAGAAGGGGATCGCGGCTTTTTGTGCGTTTAGTTTGTTGTGAAACAGTTGCGAAATTTCGCAAAGAATAGCGGAATTGTCTGACTGCTTTTGCAGGTTGGCCGTCGGACGTGTGACGTTTAGGCTTTGGACCTATTAACGCAGCCTGCGGTGAGCGCATTGTGCCTTCCGTTTTGGCTATCAGGCGATTAATCGGAGGCCCCTTGTACTTTCACTACTACCCACCTACTTCAGAGTTTGCAAATAACCCAGGGGCCGCACGCTACGACCTCTGGTTCCGCGCCAAGATAAAAGCTTCAATTGATGATCCACGGCCGAGTGTTCCGCATGAAGAGGTGATGGCGGAGATACATGCGCTGCTTCAAACCAAACGTCGAAAACACGAAGCTGATCAATAGCTCCAAGTCTGTCTCATAAAAAAACCGCGATCCTTTCAAGGAGTCGCGGCTCTTTCTATGTAGCCCTAATCAACTGTGGCAAGGACGCTTAGATTTCAGTCTCGATGTGATCCAGCGCCTGATTCACTGCCGACTCACCCAATATGACAATCTGCGCGATGCCGGGAGCAGTCTTGCAAAGACCCGGCATCCCGTCGCTTTCCAAAGAGAAGTCACCGTAGGTGATGAAACCATAACAGATAGCAATTCTTTATTTCGAAGAGTTCTAATGCACTGTCATTTATGACAGGTTCCATTGAACATTAAAAAATTTACCGTATGTCCTCATCCTCCAGATTGGAATCGACGCCATGGATAGCACTTCAGCACAAAAAAAACTGAACGGCATTGGGGTGGGGAACAAGGTGTACCTTGCAGGGAAATTTGACTTCCCTACAGGCTCTACTAATCGATACGAAGAGTTAGTCTCGGTAGACCAAAACTCCGCAACAATTAAAAGGCCAACAGACAAAAGCGGTGCAAACGAAGTTATTACATACGATAAAATCGATATGATCAGCGCTACGCCCCCGGATCCGAGCAATATCAAGCTATTGTATTAGACAACCCCGAATTGAGCCCCAGCAAAGTCTGAACAATCCCGACTCGGACAAACAAAGGCTCGAAATGAGAAACCATGCCAACAGGGCGTTTTCTTGTATAAATAAAAAATCTGCCCGACTTTAGATCGCGCCCTCCTTCGAAGGCGCGATTTTTCTTCGGAGGCAAAATATTACCAGCCAATTTATGAATACTGAGCTGATTAGACTTTCAACTCGACGTGATCCAAGGCTTGATTCACGGCCAGTTCACCCAGCATGAGGATCTGCGCGATGCCCAGCGCGGTCTTGCGATGGGCGGGGTCGAGGGTGGCGGCGAAGTTGTTGAGCATTTCGCTGGCCGAGCCCAGGGATTCGCTGGCGTTGGCGAGCAGGGATTCGGTGTTGTAGGCCGGGTTGGCGAGGTACATCGGGGCGGGTTCGTTGACGCTGCCCATGATGTGGGCGCCGGGGCAGAGGTAATGATCGAGCGCGCGTTCGGCGGCTTCGTGGAGTTTTCTGGAGTGGGCGGAGGTGTATGGGGAGGTTGGGTCGGTTTCGGGGTTGGCTTGGGTTTCGGGTGGGTTGGGTGTTGGTTTGAACATGATGTTTTTCTCTGTTTGAGTAATGAAGCTGGCCCATTCGGTTTCCGGACGAAGGGGTGGCAGCTGTACGCAGGCTGGAAACCCGGGGAACAGAGAAACCCGGACGACCCGAAGGTCCCCACGTACAGCCGCCATAACAAGGAGCACACCAGAGAAGGTGCGCAGCATACGTCATGAATGCCGCCGTTTGTTTCTGTTTTCCCGCGGGTTTCCAGGCCCGATCGCTGAATTGGCAGCGACCGAAACAGGCTAGAGCCCGCGCTTCCGACGGACAACCTGAAAACCCTGTGGGAAAGTTCGGTGTATTCAGACACGTTTTTAAACAGACTTTAGGACGCTGGCCCTCACCCCAGCCCTCTCCCGGAGGGAGAGGGCGCCGATCGAGTTGTTCATTCGAGTTACATCGACCTGAACCATCGAGCTGAACTCAAGCTTTCAAAACAAAAAAATCAAAACCAACCCCATCTACACAGCCTTGCGCCCTCAACAAACCAAACGATGAGCGTTAGCTCGAGTACCGCTTTTGATCGCAAGGCCCGTCGGAAGGCTGAGTGGAGGGATTGATCCGGGGGTGGGAGCGCAGCGACCGTGCGGCGCAGCCGCATGCATCGAGAGGAGGTGCAGCGAAGCAAACCGTAGGCGATGCCCCCGATCAATCCCGGAGCGAAGGAACCCGAGCCACAGCGAGGGCCGTACGTCAGGGTAAAGCCTTTTGGGTTACCTTTTCGGCGTTTGGAAAAGGTGACTCGCCGTCAGGGCGAAACCCTAAGCAGCCGTTACCGCAGAAATGGATATGTACCCAGCCAGAAAGCCCCCCCATCGACTGACCGGACGCCATCGCTGGCAAGCCAGCTCCCACAGGGTTCCGGGTACATTCGCAATAACGCCCGCGTCTGAAAAACAGCCAAGTTCACTCAGCCTCCGGATCCACCTTGTTCTGAGTCAAATAGCGATTCAAGACATCATCCTGCCCAGGCGTAGAAGCATCCCCCGCCACCTGCCACAACCGCCGCTCAATCCCCTGCGCCACCATATGCCCCACCGCCGCCTCAATCGCCGACAACACACACAACTGCGCCGGCTCATTGGTCGTATACCCGACCTCAGCCTCAAGCAACTTCTTGAACTCGATAAACTTGAAAATCCCCGCACTGCGCGCCACCGAATAAATCGTCTTGCTGGTCATCACATTCGCCAGCACCTGCCCACTACGCACATCCACCGCACGCAAATTCACCGTCACCTGATCCACCCGGTACTCACGGGACAGATCGATCCCCAGATACCGCGCCCCTTCCCCACCGCTGCGCACGTTGGTGTCGTAAGCGATGATCCCGCCCTCGAGCATCATGTTCGCCGCCTGCAACGGTGGCAGCTCACCCTGAATGTTCACCGGCGTATTCGGCTTCTTCTGCGAAGCCCGAATGATCTTGCGTTCAGTCAGCAGGTTCTGCAGCCCTTCACGCTCAAGCACCACAAACCAGCCGCTGGCCTGCATCGCGTCCATCAACATCGACGCTGCGCCCTGGGTGACGCTGGTGGAAAAGGAGCTGGCCGGCGTCGGTTTGTACTGCCCGGTCTGGTCACGGAAGCCGTACACCACCGCCATCAGCCGGCCCTTGGGTCGCGGCATTTTCAGCAAGTCGTAATAAGTGGAGGCCCTGGGGGTCAGGGTCGGGGTATCGGTGTCCTGCTCGGCCGGCATCGGCTCGCGCAGACTGCACCCTTGTAATGCTGCCAACATCAGCCCTAGCGCAATTATTTTTTTCATGTCCATCGCTCCCCGGAACCGTCATCCCGTCATGGGTTGAGGCCGTTCACCTGAATTTCGGAAACTTCGCCGCTCGCCCGGTCGGTCACTTCAATCGTCAGTGCCCCCGAGTCATCAACGACGTTGACGATAAAAGCGTCGGTGGACAGGCTCCCCGTGTTGCCGGTGGAGATGTTGTCCAGCAGTTGCCCCAGCAGCCGCGACTGCAATTGACTGGTGAAGCGTTCAAGTGCCGAAGTGCCGGCCACCGTCGAGCGTTTCTTGAGATCCGGATCGTCGTGGTCGTTTTGCGCCTGGGCGTTGTTGAGCAGCCAGGTGCCGTTGAGCGGGTTGCCGCCGAACGACGGGTTGACCGGCGTGTAGACCAGTTCGGTGGCCTGGACGGCAGCGGCGCTGGCAAGCCCGATCAACAACCCCGAGATCCAGAATCCGCTGCGCCGTGAGAACGTTGTCGTGTTCATAGTTCGTCCTTCTCAAGGTCGGTGGTGTCCTGCAACAAGGCTTCCAGCTTGCGCCGGACGACCTCCAGTCGAACCGAGTCGGCGGCCGCGTAGGCCTCGTCCTTCAGTTCCACGGTGTTCGGCGGCAGGAAGCGCCGATACACCAGGCGTTGTTGATATTCGACGGTCACCAGGCTGCCCCAGCGTGCGTCGGGGCGCTCGCGCACCACCAGGTTGAAATCCATCCGGCTGGTGTCGCGCAGGCGTTCGCTGAACGAGTAGTAAAAGTCGTGGCCGATGTGCGAGATCGTGTCGTCGACGATGAAGCCCATCATTTCGTCTTCTTCGCTGGCGCTGGCGAAAGACGCCACGACCGCGAGGATCAACGCGCACCACACGTGGCGGCTCATGGCTGCAACGCCTGTGGCAGGGCCGACTGGCCCTTCGCCGGGCCGTTGGTGCCGTCGAGAAAAGCTTTCTCGGCCACAAACTGCCAGTCCGAATAACGCTGCATGCCTTCGAAATCCGACCACTGCGACGGAAAGTCCGCCTGCTTCAACGGCACCTCGGTGGAGGCACTGTTGATGCCGGTGATACGCCCGTCGAAACCCCGTTGCAGGGCCCATTCGCCGCCGCCGATCGGGTCCGGATAGAGCTGACGCAGGTGGTGGCGGGCGTCCGGAAAACGTTCGTCCTGCAGCAGGTCGACCAGCTCTTTCGGGTACTGCGCCAGGCCCGGCGAACTGCGGTAGTAGCTGCGCAGTGCCTGGGCGTACTGGGTGCCGACCCACAGCAGTTGTTTCTCGCGATCGCGGCGCGACGCGGTCGACCACAACTCGCCGGCACTGGCCAGGCCCATGCCCATGATCACGATCAGGAACAGCACGCCCAGGTAGGTGAACCCACCCTGCTCCACGTGCTTACCACTCGGAATACTGGCTGCCATCACGCGCCCTCCCGGTAGCTCCGCTCTTGATGTCGGCGACGCCGCCCGCCACACCGTCCGGCGGTGCGATCAGCACCCATTGGTCATTGCGTTCGGTGATCGGGTCCAGCGGCGCGTTGCGCAGGTAACGCATCTCCACCAGTTGCTCGATGGAATCGGGATAGCGCCCGGTGTCGCCGTAGTAGTGATCCAGCGCCTCGCGCATGGCCGACAGGCTCTGGTGCAACGTGGTCTCTTTCGAGGCCTCGAGGCTGTTGAAGTAGCGCGGCAAGGCGATGGTCATCAGGGTCGCGATGATCGCCATCACCACCATCAGCTCGAGCAAGGTAAACCCCTTTTCCCGGCGCATGAGAATCACCACTCGCGGTAAGCGATGCCGTTGAGGCCACGGCCCCGGGCGAGGGAGTAGACGTCGAACACGTCCTCGCCATCGCGCGGGTTCTGGGCCGAACTGTTGTAGGCCCGCAGGCCCCAACCGCCGTTGTCGTCACGTTTGGCCGGCACCAGCGGATCCCGCGGTATCCGGCGCAGAAAGTAGAACTTCGCCCCCTTGGCACTGCGCACGTCGCGCACGCCTTCGACCAGCACTTTCAGGTTCGGCGGATAGCCGCTGCTGTTCAGGGATTTCTCGATGTAGCCGGCATCGAAGGCACGCTTGTAGGCGTCGATGCCATCGCGAATCTGATACAGCGCGGTGCGCAGTTCCTGCTCCTTGCCACGCCGTACCAGGGTCTCGGTCAGCGGCGCGGCCATGCCGGCCAGCAGGCCGATCAGGGCCAGCGTCACCACGACTTCGATCAAGGTAAAACCGCGTTGGGAGGCGTTCATGATCAAGGCTTCTCGACGGTTACACGGGTGGTGGCCACGGCCGCTTCACCGACTGCACGAGGCTGCGCGGCAGGCGCTGGCATCGAGTAGCTTTGCGAGCGATCCGGCGCCTGGATGTGCATGCTGGTTTCGGTGCCGGTGGGGAATTCCATGTCCGACGGGCTCTGGTACGGCAGGTTGCGCACGATCCGGGGGGTGATCGAGAGCACCAGTTCCGATTTGCCGATGGTGTCCTTGTTGCTGCCGAACAACCGGCCCAGACCCGGAATGTCGCCGAGGCCCGGAATCTTGTTGCCGGTGGCGCCGTGGTCGTTGCGCATCAGGCCGGCGAGGATCTGGGTTTCACCGTCATGCAGGCGCAGGGAAGTCTGGGCGTTGCGGGTATCGACCTGCACCGGGATCGTCCCTTGGCGGGTCGGCTCCAGCGGTGTGGCGTTACTCACTTCCAGAGCGATCTTGATCGCCACTTCGTTGTTCAGGTGCACGGTCGGCTGCACTTCGAGCTTCAGACCGACGTCGAGGTAGGTGACGCTTTCGGTGATCACCGGGCCCTGAGTCGACGGCACCGAGGTGGCGCTGATGATCGGCACCCGTTGACCGATGTGGATGCGCGCCTGTTCGCGGTTGCTGACGCGGATCACCGGGCTGGCCAGGGTGTTGATGTCGTTGTCCTGCGCATTGATCTTGGCTTGCGGCGACGGCGAAATCGAAATCCGGCTGGAGTTGATGCCCTTGAGTTGATCGAGAACGGACACCCCTGTGCCGTCGCTGTTGATCACACCGAAAGTGTTCGGCCATTGCAGGCCCAGGTCGAGAATGCGCTGGGTGGCGACTTCCATCACTTCCACTTCCAGCACCACTTCGGGGTTGGACTGGTCTTGTGATTGCAGGAGTTTTTCGGCCATGCGCACGGCGTCTTCGGTGTCGCGCATGGTCAGGGTATTCAGGCGTTCGTCGACGAACACGTCGCGGGTCTTGAGCATGGTCTTGATCATGTTCAGCGCGGTGTTGGCGTCGATGCTGGTCAGGTAGAAGGTGCGCATCACCAGCTCTTGATAATCCTTCAGCTTCTGCGGCGAGTCCGGAAAGATCAGCAAGGTGTTTTCGTTCACCACTTTCTGGTGCAGCTGGTTCTGTTGCAGCAGCAGTTGCACGGCGTCTTCGATGCGCACGTCACGCACGAAGATCGTAGCTTTCATGTCCGGACGCAGGTCCTTGTCGAAGATGAAATTGAGGCCGGCGACCTGCGACAGCACTTCGAAAATGGTCTTGAGGTTGGCGTCGCGAAATTCCAGGGTCACCGGGCGGTCGAGCCGGGTGCGCAGTTGCGGGTACTGGATCACGTTGCGGCTCTGCACCAGACGGATGTTGCCTTGCAGCTCCAGCGCGCCGTCGTTTTTCGGGTCGAGTTCGAGGATCTGTTTGACCTGGCGGTCGGCGCCGTAGATGTCGCCCCGGCGCAGGTCGCCACGGGCCAGTTCGAGTTTCTCGTCCATGCTGCGCAGGTAGTCGAGCTGGCGCAGGGCATCCTGGGCGCGGCGGTTGTTCGGCTCGATGGTCAGCACCCGGCTGTAGGCGGTGCGGGCCGAGGCGAAATCGCGGCGGGCGCGGTCGGTGTCGCCGGAGGTCAGCAGCGCGGTGATGGCCTTGGCCCGACCGCTGTTGAGCAGCAGGTGCAGCTCGGTGTCGCGCGGATTTTCCCGCAAGCCTTCCTCGATCCGGGCCAGGCCCGCCTCGTACTGGCCCTGCTCGATCAGGTCGGAAGCCTCCTGGTTGGCGACCTGCGCGGAACTGCACGCGGCCAGCCCGGCACACAGGCCGAGGCTCATCAGCAAACGGGATCTGTTCATTGCGTACTCCCCACAGACAAGGTCTGCGACAAATGCAAAGGCAGGTAGACCAGGCTCAGTTCCACATCGGAAATCGCCGCAATCTTCCAGGTGTCGTCGATCACATCCCCGCTGCGCACGACGTAGATTTTCTCGCCGTCCTGCAAGAACACCTGCAGGTCGCTGCGGTCATGCAGCCTGCCGACGAACTGAAACGGCACCGGTGGCAGGCTCGGGGCTTGCACCACCGGGGTCGGGTTGATCGCTCGTTCGGTGACCGTCGCCAGGGTTGGCGCGGCCTTCCAGGATTTGCTCGCAAACAGGTCGCCGGCCGGGCTCAGGTCCTTGATCGGCGCCGCATTCGCCTTGGCGCTGCTGGCGGGCAAGGAGCCACGGGCGCTGGCTTTGGCCGGGCTGGCCACGGCGACCTCGGTCGAATCCGCTTCGTCGCTCGGCGAGAAATATTCCGGCAACCAGGCCAGCGCCGCCGCCACGCCGAAGAACGCCACCCAGCCGGTTATGCGTTTGGTGTCCATCACGACCTCGACAGGTAGAGGGTCATACGGATCCGGCCGCTGAGGTCGGTGTCGGCAATCTTCTTGCGTTGAAACTCGACGTCTTCCACCACCACCGCCGGCAACTGGCCGAGCAAGGCGTGCAGGAAGCGGCGCAGTTGCGGGTAGCTGCCGCGCACCGGCAACAGGATCTGGTAGCGCGCCAGATGGGTCTTGGGATCGACGCCGAGGGCGTATTCGCCGCGCGCCAGGGTGATGTGCTCCTGCGCGGCCAAGGCGTAAATGCGATCGATGGCGACGGTGGCTTGCGGCTGGGCCGGCAGCTTGTTACGAAAATCATCCAGCTGACGTTGCGGCACCACCGGCGGCGCGATGCTGCCGTCCTCGACCTTGGCCAGGTATTCGGTGGCTTCCCGGGTTTGCTGGCTGAGCTGTTGCAGCGATTGCCAGCTCGGCAGCAAACCGCCGAGTGCCCAGGCCAGCGTGACCAGCAGCAGCGCCAGACCGGCCAGGCCCGGAACGCCGAGGCCTTGCAGGTATTCGTGAACGATCAGTCTAGGGATTCGCATCGCCTATCTCCCAGGTCGCCGACAGGTTGAATTGCACCGGTTGCTCCGGCGATTTGACGACGATTTCGTGGCTCAGCAGCGACACGTCGGACAGCTCGTCACTGGCCTCCAGCCGTTTGTGGAAATCCAGCATCGCTTGCAGATCCCGCGCTTCGGCGCTGATCCGCACCTGGCCCTTGCGGGCATCCGGGGTCAGGGTCAGCAAGGCGATGTCGTCGCGCGGCATGGCTTCGAGCATGGCGAACAGGCGTTCCCAGGGGCGGCGCAGTTGCTGCGAGACCTTGCGCATTTCGGCGAGGTTCTGCGCCTGCTCGCGGGTTTCCGCCGGGCTCAGCGTTGTCTTGCTGCCGCTGTCGCCGGTGAGCTGGCGCTGGGTGTGCTGCAAGTGACCCTGCTGTTGCTCGGCCTGCTCGCCGAGGTGCTGCTGCACACCGAAGCACACCAGTGCGAGCAACACACCGCCGCCGAGCAGGCTCCAGCCCAACGGGCCGGAACGCGGACGAGGCTGGAAGTCGAGGTTCAAGGCGCGCATGTCAGGCCACCGCCCGGGACATGACGTACAAGGCGTCACGCACGGTCATCGAGTTGTCTTCGAGGGTGCGCAACTGCACCCCCGCCACCTCCGGTTGCGCATCGAGGCGCGCCGGGGCGTGCAGATAAACGTTGAAGGCGCGTTCGCTGGTGGAGGCTTGCAGTTGCCGTTCGCGACCGATCAGCGCGCTGAGTGCCGCGTCGCTGTCGCTGCCGCCCACCGAACGCACCGACGACCAGCGCCCTTCCCTTGCCAGCAGCAACACGCTGCGTTGCGGCTCGGCGACGATGAACAGGAAGTCGCCGCCATCGAGGCTTTTGTCGAAGCGGTTGAACGCGGTCATCAGGTACGGCTGCACCGAGCGCAGGCGCAGACCGCGACCCGTGACCAGCGTGCGCAGGCGTTCCAGCAAATCCTGCGGCAAGGCGCTGGCGATGCGGTCATGCCCGGCAGGCTCAGCCGACAGCACCAGGCTCCACGGTTGGGTCGGGGCGCCGAACAGGTCTTCGAAGCACAGTTGGGCGAAGCCGCGCAGTTCGTCAGGACTGCTGATCTGCTCGCTCCACGGCACCAGGCAGAAGCGGCTGAAGTGGCCGGAGATCACCACGCTCAGCTCGGCACCGGCACGGGTGTGTTCGCCGAGCAGACAGTCGAGGGTGTCCAGCGCCACCGCGTAGCTCTGGAAGCCTTCGTCGATGTAGCCGACGCTGCCCAGCCACAGGGTGTCGCTGCCCCGGCGCTGGCCGAGGCCGACACCGCTGGCGCCGAGCACGGCGATAAATTGATCACGCGATAAAAGTGACACGATTGATCTCCTCCAGCGTGGTCCGACCGTGCTCCACCAGCTCCAGCGCCGATTCGCGCAACAGGCGCAAACCACGGGCGCAGGCCAGGGCTTTGATCTGGGTGATGGGTTGGCGCTCGACGATCATCTGCCGCAGTTCGTCGTCCAGGTGCAGCAGCTCGGCAATCGCCGTGCGGCCGCGATAGCCGCTGCCCCGGCAGTGGCCGCAGCCCTTGCCGTGGACGAAGTGGTAGTGATCGACTTTCTGTGGATCGAGGCCCGAAGCGCGCAGTTCTTCATCGCTCGGGTTGACCGGCGTGCTGCAACTGCTGCACACCAGCCGGATCAGGCGCTGGGCGAGAATCGCGTTGAGCGCCGAGACCAGGCTGTAGGGGTCGATTTCCATTTGGGTAAAACGGCCGATCACATCAAACACGTTGTTGGCGTGAATGGTGGTGAACACCAGGTGACCGGTGAGCGCCGATTGCACGGCGATCTGCGCGGTGTCCGGGTCGCGGATCTCGCCGACCATGATCTTGTCCGGGTCGTGACGCAGGATCGAGCGCAGGCCACGGGCGAAGGTCAGGCCTTTTTTCTCGTTGACCGGGATTTGCAGCACGCCCGGCAGCTGATATTCCACCGGGTCTTCGATGGTGATGATCTTGTCCACGCCGTGGTTGATCTCGGTGATCATCGCGTACAGCGTGGTGGTCTTGCCGCTGCCGGTGGGGCCGGTCACCAGCACCATGCCGTAGGGTTCGGCGGCGAGGCGACGCAGTTGGCGCAGGGTTTCGTCTTCAAAGCCCAGCGCTTGCAGTTGCACGCCGCAGACCTTGTCGGCCAGGTCCTGTTTGTCCAGCACCCGCAGCACCGCGTCTTCGCCGAAGATGCTCGGCATGATCGACACCCGGAAGTCGATCTGCCGGCCGCTGATGCCGATCTTGAAGCGACCGTCCTGGGGAACGCGTTTTTCGCCGATGTCCAGTTCGGCCATGACCTTGACCCGCGAGATCACCTGCTCGGCGAATTCGCTGCCCTGGATCTTGCCGATGTTGTTCAGCACGCCGTCGATCCGGTACTTGATCACCAGGCCCTGGCCGGTGGTGCCGAGGTGGATGTCGCTGGCGTGCATTTTCAGCGCGTCGTAGAGAGTCGAGTTGACCAGTTTCACCACCACGCTCGAGTCTTCGCTGATGCTGGTCAGCGACAGGCTTTGCAGGGTGTCGGTCTCGCTGCCGGCGTCGGCCTGGGCGTTGAGCGATTCGACGGCGTGGAAGCTTTCTTCGTGGCGGGCCAGATAGGCCTTGAGGTCGTCGGCGTGCACCAGGTACAGCGGCGCGCCGTGCAGGCATTCGTCGATCCAGGCCAGGCGCGACGTGTCGAAGGGGTCGGCGAACACGCCGATGACTTCGTCGTTATGGCGCAGCAGGATGAATTCACGTTTGAGGCATTGCGCGAGGGTGACCCGGTCGAACACCGGGGTCGCCAGAAACAGCGTGTCGGTGTCGAGCACCGGGTAATGCAGGGTGGCGCCGAGGCTGGCAATGAACGGCATCGGCGCCAGCTCACAGAGCACGGCCAGCGCATCGAGCACCCGTTCCCCGGAAGTGCTGGCCCGTGCCCGGGCCTGGGCCAGTTGCTCACTGGAAAAGCGTGGCGGGGTCTGGGCCTCCAGCGGAGGATTGACCGACAGCGGTTCGACGACAACGGACAGACGATCCATGGCTTGCTCTCCAACACCCGGGGCTTGAGGCCCTGACGGCGCGGGAGGCGAATTCGGCGAGTGCCGGAACGTCTATCGCGCCATTACTCCCCGGTGAGCATTTGATCGTCGTCCGGTGCCATGACCTCCGACCGGTTTCGTCGGCGGTCCGCCAGCACCCAACTGCCATCGTACAACTGCAACGGGAAGCTCTCGGTCCTGCTCTGGCGTCGTTCGACAAAGCCTTCGGATGGGCTCGCACCGGGTTTCGCTTCGCGCTGGATCCCCAGAAGGTCGCAGACAGCTCGGGCCAGTTCCGCCAGTGGAAACGGTTTGAACAGGATGTGACTGACCCCCAGTTGCCGCGCCCGCTCACAGACTTCAGCGGTCGGGTGACCCGTTATCAGCACGAAATGACACGTCCTGTTCTGGCGGACCGCGTCGAGCACCTCGAACCCTTCCATATCGGGCAAGCGGTAATCGAACACCAGCACGTCGGGGGCGAAAGTCTCGGCCAAGCCGATTCCCTCTGCGCCGTCATGTGCAATCCGGACTTCCAGCCCTTGCGCCGACAGATAATCCTGAAGGTTCTGTGCAAGCAGCTGTTCGTCTTCGACAACCAGTACTTTGTTAACCAAGGTGGACTCCCTGAAACCTCAAGTGCCGGCAATTGAAATTCAATGACCCGAACCTGCTGGAGTGCGCCTCACAAGAGGTAACGCACACTTCATGCCAGGCTGAATGCCGGTAATTTTTTGTCTTCATGTCCTTGAATTGAATGGAAATGCCCGCTCGTCCCGGTACCCCGTTCCCCAGAAACGGGGAAGCACCTGAATGGGCATCGAAGCCATTCCCCACTATTGGGGGGGAACCTTCAGTCGTCGTCAATTCGTTCGATCCTGTTCTTTGCCCGTAACTGCGCGAGCACCTGACGACGAGCCTGGGTCTGTTGCTGTCGGGCGAGGTACGCCCTGACTGTTTCCAGCCCTTGCTCCTCTGGGACATCGGCCGCCTCCCTGTGGTTCTCGACAAAAATCAAATGCCAGCCGAACGGCGTGCGCACCGCTTCGCTGAGTTCGCCAGGCTTGAGGGCAAACGCCGCCGTTTCAAACGCCGGCACCATCTGCCCACGGGCGAAATATCCCAGGTCCCCGCCCTGGCTGGCGGTGACATCTTCCGATCCCGATTGCGCGACGCTAGCAAAGGTTTGCCCCCCTGCGATAGCCGCACGCATCTGCATCAAGCGTAGTCGCGCCGCTTCAACCGTGGCGGCATCGGCATCACCGGCAACCTTGATCAGAATGTGCCGGGCCTGCACCTGCTCCGGCGCGCCCATTTCAGCGCGGTGTTCCTCAAAAAACGCCCGCACCGTTTGCTCGTCCGGGGCCTGGACTTTGGTCAGCTCGGCAAACATCCGCTGCGCCGCCAGTTCACGGTGGGTGTACTTGGTGAACGAAGCCTCGTCGAAACCGGCGTCCTGCAAACGCTGGAGGAATTTGTCGGTGCCACCGATGGCGGTACGAGTCCGTTCGACCTGATCGCGCACCGTTTGCTCATCGATCTTCACCCCGCGCTTGCGCGATTCCTGCCAGAGCAATTCCTTGTCGATCAGCGTGTCCAGCGCGGCCTGACGCAGTTGTTTATAGGCCTTGGGGTTGCGGATGCTCGCCACGGCGCGGCCGTGATCCTCCAGGTACTCGGCGAAAAAACGTTCCAGGCGAAACTCGGAAATCGCCTCGCCGTTGACCCGGGCGGCCACCGGTTCATTGTTCGCCATTCCCACCGACAACCAGCCTGTCAGCAGCCAACACAGGGTTTTGAGCTTCATGATCAGGGCCTCCGGTCAGGGCGTGGCAATAATCGGTTTGTAGGGAGCGACCAGAAAAAAACGCTGGTCGGGCAAGTCAACGGTGACCACGTGCGCCCCGCTCAGGCCCAATCGTCGGCCGGGGCCGAAGCTCAGGCGCGGGGTCAGGCCGGTGTCGAAGTCGTGCAGGCCTTCAAGCGCCGCCACCAGTTTTTCGCGGCTGGCGTCGCGGCCGGCCTGCTTCATGCCTTCGCTAAACAACAGCATCGAGGCGTAGGCGCCGACTTGCAGCACCGCGTGCTGGGCGCCGAGGCCTTGATGCTCGCGCAACAGCGTCAGGGCCATGCGCCCGGCCTGGGTCCAGTCGCTGGGCACGAACGGATACGCCAGAAACACCCGCCGGGAAAAACCCTCCGGCACTTGCAGCAGATCCCCCGCCACCTGGCTGGATGCGGCAAACAGGTATGGCACCTGCCCGGCATTCTGCAACCCGGCCGCCAGCCGGCTGAAACCACCGCCGTTGCCCAGGTAGAACACCGAGCGTGAGCCCAGCGGCAAGCTGTCCGCCGCCGGGTCGTAGGCCTGCAGATGGACTTTTTCCCAGCCGTGCTCCTGCAGATAGCGACCGAGGGTCTGCGCCGCCAGCATCTGGGCCGGGTCGTCGGGATAGGCAATCAGCGTCGGCCCTTGCAGTACTCGCAGACTGGCGGTGGCGTAGTCGGCCAGTGCGATCAGTTGCTCACGCAGGCCCGGCAGCGGTTCGAAAATCTGCGGGCTGGCCTGCACCGGGCCGAGCAACGACAGGGCCCCGATCAGCGGCACGCCGGACTGCTCAAGGCGCGGCGCCAGTTCGCTGTCCAGCGCCGGGGCCAACGGCGCGATCAGGGCGAAAACTTGCTCTTCCTCGATCAGCCGTTGCAGGGCCTGTTCGGCACTGGCGCGATCCGGGCCGGGATCGGCCACGGTCAGGCGCAACTGCCGGCCGTGAATGCCACCGGCCTGATTGATCCGCGCCACACTGCCGTTGAGCACCGCCGCGATGGTGGCGCCCTCCTCGGCCAGCGGCCCGTGGCTGGGCAGCAAGGTGCCCAGGTGCAAGGTCTGGTCATCGAGCCCCGGATCGCGGTCATCGGCCAGACGCTTGAGGTAAGCGGTGAGGTTGCGCTGATCCTTCATCGACAGCAGGAAGCGCGGCATGCTCGGGTCGAGGCGATTGTTGCCGGGATCGCGGCCCTGCTGGATCACCCGCGCCAGACTGCTGTCGGTGTAGGCCGGATAGTTGCGGCCGTTGATCTGTTGCTGGCCATGAATGCTGGTCAGCCGCGACCAGTTGAGTTCCGGCGGACGCACCCCTCCCTCGGGCCGGCCGAGGCCGTCGGCACCGTGGCAGTTGGCACACGGCAGGCTGGTGGCCGGCAGCAACACATCCGCCGCGCCGACCCGCGCCATGATCGGCTCGCCGCTGGCGGACAGGCCTTCGCGGTACAGGCGCTTGCCGGCGCTTTCTTCATCGGTCAGCGGCAACGCGGCCGCGCCGAGGCTGACGCCAGCGAGCAGGATCAGGGCGAGGACGCGGCCGAGGTTCATGGCGCGGACTCAGCGGCCGGCCACAGGCATTGTCAGCAGTTGCAAGCGCTGGGCAATGGCGGCGGCCGGGGCGTCGGGACGGATTTTGCTCCAGCGTTTGTTGGCCACATCGCCGACGATCAACTGGGTCGAGTGCTGCTCGGGCGTCGGCACGATCTGGCCGATGCGGCCCAGCACCAGGTCCATCTGCGCCTTGTCGCCGGTAAGGAAAAGCCAGTGAGGGTCATCGGCGCCCTGCTTCAAGGTGTAAGCCTTGAGCACCGCCGGCGTGTCGCGCAGCGGATCACTGGTAAGGGAAATGAAGGTGATGCCGTCGGCCTTGTCGCCCAGCAGCTCGCGGACTTCCTTGAGCTTGCGGGTGATCAGCGGGCAGGCGTCATTGCAACTGGTGAAGATCACGTTGAGCAGCACCACGCGGTTGTGCAGCGCATCGCTGTAGAAACGCTGGACGTCGCCGTTCTGATCCAGCAGCGGCGTGTCGGTGAACCAGGTTTTCGCGTCGTGGGTGCCTTTGGCCGGTGCGGGCGCAGCGCTGGTCGTTGTCGTTGCCGGTGCAGGTTGTTCGTGGCCTTCGTGAGCCAGGGCCATAGCGCTGAAAATCCAGAAACACACCGTCAGGGTGAGCCAGTCCAGGGTTCTCATGGTTGTTGCTCCATGGCAATCGCGGTGTGTTTGGCGTGGGTGCGCAGGCCGCTGAGTTTCTCGACTTCTTTGGCCAGCAATGCCGGGTCGGTGAAGCCGTAATAGCGCGTCCAGTGGCGGCTGTTGCCGTCACCGACGAGGATCAGCGGCTGATGATTCTTGAAGTCGCCGCTGAAACTGCCGAGGCCCTTGAGGGTGGCGGTGATCGATTGCGGCGAACCGGTGAGCCAGCTCCAGCCCGGGCCTTTCTGGAAGGTGCGGGCGTAATCCTGCAGACGTTTCGGGTCGTCGCGCTGCGGGTCGATGCTGATCGACACCAGTTGCACTTCGGTGCCGACCCGGGCACCGAGCTGTTTCTGTACCTTGCCCATGATCGACGAGACCACCGGGCACACCGTCGTGCAACTGGTGTAGATGAAACTCATGACCACGATCTTGTTGTGCACCAGATCCTGCTCCAGGTGCACGGTTTTGCCGTTCTGGTCGAGCAGCGGCACGTCGGCGAATTTGACCTGGGCGTGCTCCTGGCTGTTGGCGGCCGGTGCCGTGTGCCCGGCATGCTCGTCCGCCGAGTGGGCGCTGGCCTGCTGGATACCGACGGCCAACAGGCACAGGGTCAGCAGGCCACGGGATGCAAATCGGTTCATGGTCGTTTCCTCGTCACTGAGTCTGGCCGGGCAGCACCCGGACACTGCCAAAGGTCTTGTCGTCGAAACCGGCGCCCAGCGAGGCCGCGCGCACATGCAGGTACCAGGCGCCGCTGCGGTCGAGGGTCACCGGCGCTTCGTACACGCCGTCGGCGACTTCCAGCGCGGCCACTTCACGGGGCCGGGAAGTCGGGGCGAGGAAGTAGCGCAACTGCACGTCGGTCACGCCGCTGCGCTGGATTTTTTGTTTGCCCTGGACGATGCGAAAGCGCACCACGTACGGGTCGTTGAGGGCCACGGCGGTCTTGTCCAGCAGGAACTCGACTTTTGCCGCGCCCAGGTGTTTTTCCGGCGCGCCGTCGGACGCCACCTGGGCGCTGAAGCAATGAATGATGTTCGGCTGATTGAGCAGGAACGCCACGTCGAAGCGCCCCGCCGCCGGCAGCTTGACCCGGGCGCTATAGAGCCCCGGCGAGACTTCGCGCAGGCTGCGGTCGATCACCAGCGCAGCGCGCGCGATCTGCCCCCGATTGGGGTAACCGGACATCGGCGCATTCATGCCTTCGGCGTAGAAATAGGTGGTGTTGTCCACCGGGTTGACCACGAACACCGCGTTGTCATCGCGCGATACCGCGAGGCTCGACGCCAGCGGCAGGTCCCCGGCCAGCCGTGGCGGCTGCGGCCCGGCCTCGAAACCCTGGGTAATCGGCTGACGCCCTTCGCCCAGCGAAGACAGGTTGATCATGGTGACTTTCGGCGAGGCCAGTCCGCGCACGTAGGCGTAGGCCTGAGTGAACACCACTTGATAGGGTTCGGCCGAGACTTCCAGATCATGGATCGCCGAATCGTTGGCCGCGTCGATCACCGTGGCGCGGTTTTCCACCGTGTTCAGCACCACGCCAAACCGGCCGTCGGCGCTGAAGCCCATCGGGCCGAGGCCCTGTTGCAGCTTGATCACCCGGCGGACGGCGCGGCTGTTGCTGTCGATCACCGTGACGGTGCCGTCCTTGCCATCGGCCACGTACACCGCGCCGGACAGCGGCGAGTAGGCCACCGACAACGGGCTGGAGCCGGTCTTGACCTGTTGCACCAGGCTCAGGCTGGCGATGTCGATAACGCTGAGGGTGCCGTCGTCGCGGTTGCTGACGAAGGCGAAACGGCTGTCCTTGCTGAACGTGATTTCGTGGTGGCCGCGACCGGTCGCCAGGTGTTTCAGCGGTTTGAGGCTTTGGGTGTCGATCACCGTTACGCCGGATTCTTCAGCCTTGCTCGCGTTGTTGCCGACCCACAGCAGGCGCTCGTCCGGTTGCAGGGCGACCCGCACCGGTTGGCTGCCGGCGGCCACCGAGTCGATCACCTTGAATTGCTCGCTGTCGATCACCGCCACTTCCCCCGCCGTCGGCATCGACACGAAGACCTTTTTATTGTCCTTGGGCGTGACCCAGTCCATCGGCGATTGCTTGAGTTCGATCCGCGCCAAAGTACTGGTAATGCCGCCGACCGACACTGACGGATCGACCACCGAAACGCTGGCATCGCGGTTCATCACCAGCAGGAAATAGCTGTTGAGGTCGAGCAGCGGCCGCGCGCCGATGTTGGATTTGAGGAACGTACCGACCCGCGACTTGCAGCTCTGGTCACGGCCCTGGGCCTGGTCGGCGGCGACGGCTTGCGGATCGATCCACGCCCCCGGCGCCACACCGGACAACGGCTGGCCGGACGCACCGTCGGTGACGCGAAACTGCACGTCGGCGAACTCGCCCTCACGCAACTGACCGTCGCTGGCCAGCGGCTTCAGATCGAAGGCGATCGACACGCCGTCGCGGGTCAGCACCTGCCCGGCGCCGGTTTGCGCCAGGGCAATCTCGCTCAGCGTGAGCAGCGCGCCGGCCATCGCCAGCAGGCAGACGCCGATGATGTTGATGATCCTGTTCATACATCTCTCCCCTACAAACCTTTCCCCACCTGTGGGAGCGGGTTCACCGGTTCCCACAGGTCGCGCATTGGCACCTACTGAGCAGGCGGCGCCGGCTCCGGCTCATTGGTCACCCGCAGCAATCCCCACAGCCCCGAGGTGTTGCCATAGGCGGCGTAATCGCGGAACAGATAGTCCCCCGGTATCGCGTTGCTGCCCCCGGCGCTCGGGATCATGAAGCTGAAGTGCGCCGCCGGCAGGATGCTTTCGTGAGCGCCGATGTACATCGACATCGGGTTGTAACCGAAGCGCACCGAACCCACGCCCGGCGTGCCCATTGGGTAGCCGCCGGTGTCGCTCTTCTCGGCCTGGAACGGGTTGAGCGACCAGACGTGTCCGTCGAGCTGGAACGTCGTGCCGCGACTGCCGCCGCTCGGCATCAGAATGTGCGTACGCAACGGCTGACCCGGTTTGGCGTACAGCACCGGCGTCTGCGGATCGCCCCCCACCAGCGCATTGCTGTAGGCCATGTGTGCGTTGGTCATGTCGCCGTAACCCGCGCCATCGGCATGACCGAACGGCGCATCCGGGGCGAGACCGAAGCGATACCACAGCGGTTCGGTCTTGTAGTTGATCGCCATGCTCGAGTTGTCCTGCGGATCGGTCGGCACACCGAAGCCCTCGGCCGCGATGCCTTCGACCGGCCGGCCATTGGCCCAGCGAGTGTTCAGCGCCTTGTGCCAGACCATCGCGAAGTCGCGGTAAGTCGTCTGCCCCGGTGCGGTGACCGTGGCGTTGACCTTGCGCGCATCGTCGACCCAGGTCGCGCCGATCGGCAGGATGCTCATCGCCCCACCCAGACCTTTTTGCGGTTGCTTGATCACATCCGCCGGGGTGAAGTTCAGGCCACCGAACTCCACGGCCGTGGCGTTGATGTTGTCGACACTGCGCCCCAGTTGCGTGACTGGTTTGCCTTCACGCTCCAGGTGCCCGGCGTAGTACTGATAGGTCCGGGTCGGGTAGGCGCCGCTGCTGCCAACCCGTGGTGGCACAGTCTGGACCGGGTTGGCGCCGACGTTGGCACCGTCGGATTTGGTGATGTCATAGGCCAGCAGTTGAGCGTGCAGACCCACATGGCTGGACGGCCGCATCAGGTTGTTGCTGAAAGTGGTCGAGCCCAGGCCGCTGTTGCGATCGCGCTTGACGATGCCCTGCATCACCGCGGTCTGGGTCAGGTCGGGCATCACGCTCGGCAGACGGTTCTCCAGGGTGATATTGATGCAGTCCCCGGCCGCTGCGCGCAGCACCAGCGGTTCGACCGGAATGCCGGGTTTGAGCTTGCCGCTGACCGGATCGAGGTCGGATTTGCGCACGTACAGGATCGCCGTCGGATCATGCAGCGGCCCGCTCTGACCACCGATGGTGATGGTCTCGCCGTCCTCCGGATCAGTCACCGTGACCTGCGGGATACTCACCGTGCGCGAGTTCAGCACCAGGGTGCCGCCCGCCGGATTCAGCGGCCCGCCGACATGCTGACCGAGCCCGGCCGAATCGCCGATGCTCAAGCCCAGCGAATTGCCGAGGATGTCGTTGGCCAGCGCCGCCACCACTTCATAGTTGCGCTGCACCGTCGGCCGGGTGCCGATGCCGTTGGGGTTGGCGCTGATCCGTGGGCAGCTGCCTTCGAACGCCACGGTGTTGCGCATGCCCGCCGGACTCGGGTTGTTGGGGATGGCGAACAGGTCATTGCGTTTGGCCGTGTAGTTGCGCATCACGCCCCAGATCCCGCTCCAGTAGCCTTCGATCGAAGCGTCCATCGAGTACAGATAGTCACCGGTGGTCGCCGCAGAGCTGGACAGCATCGACACAGGTGCGATGAAGCCCATCTGTTCGGAGATGCCGATCATCTGAGAGGCGCGCCAGCCAGAGTTGGAGCTGTTGCCGAAACCGGAACCGCTCTGCAGCCATTTCACGCCGTGCAGGGTGACGTTGTGCTCTTCCTCGTGGCCTCCGGCATGCACCCGCAGGCGCACGTTGTCGCCGGTGTAGGTACGCAGCATCGGGGTGAACGGGTCGCCCGGCTCGCTGCCGCCCTTGTTGATGTGCGGCGGGAACAGGGTGGTGCCGCCAGTCGGGCCGGTGGCGGCCGTCACCAGGTTCGGCGCCAGATTCATCGCCGGGATCGCCCGGTCGGTACGGCTTTGCATGGCATAGGCCAGATCGCCGCCGAGGCCGTCGGCCTGCATGCCGCGCTTGCCGTCCGGGCCGACCTTGTTCGGATCGTAGACCCGCAGGGCCAGCGGCTCGTTGCGATAGTTGACGACGAACATGCCCGGATCATCCACGGAGATCGCTTGCGGGCAAGGCCGGCTCGGGCAACCCGGCACCTGACCGCCCTGCACTTCCAGCACGCCTTCGAGCAGGGTGCTGGCGTTGTTGCGCACCGGCGGGTTGATCGCGTAGCGGAAGCTGTCGGCGGTCGCCGGGAACGCTTGCGGATTAGGCACGCCGTTGGGGCCGGCGCCCACGTACACACCGGCTTCATAGGCGTGCTGGAAGTCGCTGTATTCGAGGAAGAACTCACGGAAGCTGTCGTTCTTGCCGTCGCCGTCGAGGTCGCCGGTATTGATCACCGCCTGCCACGAGGTCGGCCCGCCGTCCTGGCGCGCGCCGCTGTACAGAGGCTCGCCGGTTTCGGCGTGGAACCAGGTGGAACCGGCCGGTTCCGCCAGCACCGTGGCATACAGCCCGATCTGCTGGTGAGTCGATGGGCCGAGGTGGTCGTGGGTGAAGATGGTGCCCAGCCCGCGATCCACGCCCTTGGCGTTGACCACCGGGTCGACGAACCAGCGCTGCATGGCCGTGCGTGCGCCCATCCAGTCACTGCGCCCGAACTGGCCGAAGAACGGATGCGCCTTGGCTTTCGGGCACGCCTGGGTGCCGTCGCGCGGGTCACTGCCCTCGCACTGATTGAATTCGCGGATCGCGTGAATGCGTTCCTGAACCGCACCCGGCGAGAGCACGCCGTCCTCGTAGTTCCAGCCGTTGGAGGAGCCGTCGGCAGCCGTCAGGTCCCACTTCGGCAAGTGAATGTGCTGGCCGATCACGTCGGTCGGCGTGCGCACCTGATAGTCGTCCATCTCGTAGGTGGCGGGCACCAGGTTGGTTTGCTGGTATTGCACGCAGTCGAAGGTGTTCATGCGCATCACCAGCGGCTCTGGCGGACGCTGCTTGGTGATCACCGGCCAGGCGTCTTCCCACAGCGCCAGAATCCGCGCTTGCGGGAAGTGATAGCCGACCTTGTTGTACACCGCGTCGAACTGAATGTTGGCGGCCTTGTAGATCCGTGGCCGGTCGGCGGTGAAGGTCGAGGCGCCGACGAAGGACATGCCGTCCAGCCGATCGCCGCTGGCGAATTCACCGGTGCCGGCGCTGCTGGTCAGGCGTTTTTGCCGGTCGTCCATGCACGGTTCGTAGTACGGTGCGCCGGCCATCGGCAAGGCGCCGTTGGTGCGGAAAGCCTTGGCCACGATCTGGTTGCCGGGCAGCAAGGCAAAGCTTGGGTGATCCTTTTTCGCGTGGAACGCCATCGCGGCCTGTTCCACTTCGGTGCCCTCTTCGGGCAGGTAAATCGGTTTGGCGCGGGTGACTTCCTTGGAGAAGTCCAGCGAGGTGGTCACGGTGTGCGCCTCGCCTCCGGCCGACACCCCGTCGAGGGTGTGACGCTGCAAGCCGCCGTCCCAGCCGCCGGACTGATTCGGATCGAGGTTGGCCCACAGCGCTTTGCCGCTGGCTTTCAACGATTGCGCGGTGGCGGCGTCGAGCATGTCCAGCGGTGGGGTTGGCGGACGCTGACCTACCGAACTTTCCATGCCGCCGATCCAGAACGGATAGCCTGGGTTTTTCAGGCTGCCGTCGGCGTTGCGGTTGGCTTCGCTGCGATCGACCAGTGCCAGGGAACCGATGGCTTGCGAACCACCGTTACCGCCGTGGTGTTCGCCGTCGTCATCGCCCTCTTCTTCCTCATCGTCGTCATCGTGGCCGGCGACCAGGGTTTCGCCGATTTTCGGCACCACCACCACTTTGCCCGGCATCGGGGCCATGGCTTTGCCGGGCAGCGGCACCACGGCAGGAATCGGCGTGCCGGCGATGATCTCGCCATCCGGCAAGGCGCGGGCACCGGCGGCCGGTTTACCGCTGCGCAGTGCGTAAGGTTCGCTGTGATAACCATCGGCGCCCTGTTGCGAGACTTCCAGCCGGGTGCCTTCTTCGAACACATCGTGCACCCGCCACATCGACCACATGCCCTGGGCGAAATGCGGGTAGAAGTGGCAGTGATAGATCGCATCGCCGGCCACCCGGTTGCGGTTGCCGGAGCCGCCGTTGGCAATTTCGTAGGTATAGCCGGCGCCCGGACCGATGCCTTGAGCGTCGACGTAATCGGAGTTGTCGTCATTGGGGTTGAACAGCCACTGATGGCCGTGCAGGTGGAAAATGTGCTGCTCGTGACCATTGTGGGTGTTGCGGAATTTGACGAAGTCACCGATGTAGCTGTGGTTGACGTTCGACGGCTCCGACGGATACAGGGCCATGGTGGCCTTGACGCCAACCTGGTCGGCGCTCGGTGTCTGGCCAGGGGCGATGTTCTCAAGCCCGGTATTGGCCGGCACGTCCACCAGCATCGCCACGTCACCGACGGTGTGCGAGCTGAGGAAGAATTCTTCGTAGGCGCACGACAGGCAATCGTGCATCGGCCCCACGCCTAGGCGGTTGGCGACCACTTCGGCGCCCATACCGCCAGAACCGTAGTTGATCATGAACGAGTCGCGGGTCGGCTCCAGCACATGGGCCATGACCGGGTCGGCCCAGTAGGCGGGGAATGCCTGGGTGGCGGCGGTTTCGTCCTGGAACTGCGAGGCGAAATCGCGAAACGGCTCGAGGCGGTTGGGGATCGCCGGGTTGCGTTTGCCCACCGATTCCAGCGGATAGGTGCTGGGGGCAAAACTGCCATCGGCATTGCTGCCCATGACGATCGCGTCGCTTTCGCTGGAGATGATTTCGTTGCCGTCGACCATGCTGATGATCGGCGTGCCGGCCTTGCCTTCGCGCAACCACGGTTCGCGCTGCGGGTAGCGGGCCTGGTAATCGACGATGGGGTGACCGGCCGGTGTACGGCCGGTGGTGGCCAGACGCATTTCTTCTTCGGTGAGGGTGTTGCGATAGGTGCGTCCCGACTTCGGCACCACCACGACCTGGCCGAACAGGCCATTGGCAGTGTTGCCGGCCGCGCCTTCCCCACCGAATGTCGCGCCACGGCTGCTGACGGCAAACGCCCCTTCGCGCTCGGCGTACAGCACGTACGAACGGCTCGCGCCCGGCGGCACCAGGGTGTTGGCGTTACGCCCGGTGTAGGAGGAAATGTCGTCGATGCTGTTCACCGCTTGCAGGCCGTTGACCTGGAAGCCGACATGGCGGTCGGCGACCTGCTCGTCGACTTTGAAAGCATCGGCGCCACCGGGATTCACGGTGCCCTCCTCGCCTTCAGGCCCTTCGAAATGCTTGTTCGGGTTGGCCTGGTAGTCGAGCAGGTTCTGCAGGTTGATCGTCAGGCAATCACCGGCGGCCACCCGCAGCACCAGCGGCCGTGGACGCTTGTCGGCACGCAGCGAGACCTTGCCCGGCACCGCGCTGCCGCCGTAGGCCAGCGAAACGTCATGCTCATCGACCACATCGCGGCGCAGGGCGTACATCATGCCGTTGGCATTCTGCGCGCCGAGGCGGTTGAACATCAGCGGTTGATCGAAGGCGACCACATTGGCCACCAGATTGCGCTCGCAGCGCACGGCGGCGCTGGCCAGTTCGACGCTGAGCATCGAGACCAGCAACAGCAGCCAGTTCAACAGGGGCGGAGCGTGGTGAATGCCAACCATGATCGGAAACCTCGTAGTGGGTGCTCACAGGGAACGATTCTCGTTAAAGCCCTGAGAGCAATCCGCATGCCACAAAAAATTGCCTTCCATCTCAATCAGTTACACAGGTCACTTGAGAATGCGGGGGATATTCCCCACCCGTTTCCCCACTTTTCCGGGCCCCTTGGGTTTGCCCCGATAGTGGGGAAAGCCGGGGCTGGATTTACAAAAAAAAGGCTTTACAACGGCGCATCCACCGCCAGCCCCTGCAAGCGCCGGTACTGACGCAAAACGCTCGGAACATAGCGCTGGGTTTCGGCGAACGGCGGAATCACCCGGCCGCGGCTGAGCACCGCGTCAGGCCCGGCGTTGTAAGCGGCCACGGCCAAGGCGATGTCGTTGTCGAACATCGTCATCAGGCGCTTGAGGTATTTGGCCCCGCCCTGGATGTTGGCCTTGGGGTCGTAGACGTCTTTCACCCCCAGCTCGCGGGCGGTGTCGGGCATCAATTGCATCAGTCCGCCGGCGCCCTTGGGCGAGGTGGCGCCGGGGTTGTAGTTGGATTCGGACTTGATCACCGCGTGCAGCAAGGCTTCGGGCAGGTGATTGGCGCTGGCCGCCGCTGACACCAGCTCCGCGTAGGGCTGGTTGGCGATCAATTGCGGTTGCCGGTCAAGGCTGACCAGTGGCGCATCGGACTCGCGAATCACCCGCTCGTAAGTGCGTCCGGGACGGTGGACGTTCGACAGCACGTAGCTGCCCTTGGCGTCCATGGAAACGAAGACATCGGCTTGCGCGGCACCGACCGACAGCACGCAGCCGAGCAGTCCTGCAGTGAATGAATGGATCATTGGGCCTCCCCTGACAGGCCCCGAAAAATTGGGGGAAATGCCCCACTGACCCGTCGTTGACCAGCCGTACGCAAGCACTGTGCCGACTCTTGAAAAGCCCGTAATACAAGGGCTTCAGCCCGACCGCCGAATTTATCGGTGGCTGAGCATGGCAATTGCATAAGCCCTTGTGGCGACACGGCTGCCACTCACGGGAGGTCATCATGAAGCTGCATTTTCGTCCGCGTGCCCAACGCGGTTTCACCCTGCTCGAATTGCTCGTGGTGCTGGTGGTGCTCGGCCTGTTGGCCGGGATCGTCGCGCCCAAATATTTCGCCCAGCTGGGGCGTTCCGAAGTGAAGGTCGCCAAGGCGCAGATCGAAGGCCTGAGCAAGGCGCTGGATCTGTACCGGCTGGAGGTCGGCCATTACCCGTCCACCGAACAGGGCTTGCAGGCGCTGGTGACCGCACCGAGCGACGAAGCCAAATGGACCGGCCCGTACTTGCAGAAAAAACTGCCGCAGGATCCGTGGGGCCGTAACTACACCTACCGCTATCCCGGCGAAAACAGCGAGTACGACCTGCTCTCGATGGGCAAGGACGGCCAGCCCGGCGGCGAAGGCGAAAATGCCGAAGTCACCAACTGGCAATAAGCGGAGCACACGGCATGCGATTTCAACTCAAAGCAGTGGGCAAGGCCGGGGTGGTGTCGCTGAGCGTCGAGGCGCCCGGCCAGAGCGAAGCACGGCGCATCGCCGAGGATCAGGGCTTGCGCGTGGTCAGCCTGCACGCCGAGCGCCACTGGCGTTCGTTGCGCCTGAGCAAGCGTGAGACCTTCAACCTGGTGCTGTTCAGCCAGGAGCTGACCACCCTGCTCAACGCCGGCCTGCCGCTGATCGATGCGCTGGAAAGCCTGGCCGAAAAAGAAACCGCCCCCGCCGCCCGCAAAACCTTGAGCGAGCTGGTGCGGCTGCTGTACGAAGGCAAATCGTTCTCTCAGGCGTTGGGCCAGTTGTCAGCGGTGTTCCCGCCCTTGTACGTGGCGCTGGTACAGTCCAGCGAGAAAACTGGCGCGGTCGGCGATGCGCTGGGCCGTTACGTGAGCTATCGCCAGCGCATGGACGAGGTGCGGCAGAAGATCGTCAGCGCTTCGATCTACCCGCTGCTGTTGCTGGTGGTCGGCGGTGGCGTGGTGCTGTTTCTGATGGGCTACGTGGTGCCGCGCTTCAGCCTGGTGTTCGAAGGGCTGGGCTCGAACCTGCCGTGGCTGTCGCAGATCCTGATGAGCAGCGGCATGTTTCTACACGCCCATCAGGGCGAGTTTTTCGGCCTGTTGGCGACAATCGTCATCGCCCTCGCCGTGCTGCAGAAACAACCGGCGTTTCGCCGTGGGCTGGATCGGCTGGTGGAGAAACTGCCCGCCGTGCACCAGCGGATTTTCATGTATGAGCTGGCGCGGTTTTACCGGTCGCTGGGGATTCTGCTGCAAGGCGGGATTCCGCTGGTGACGGCCATGGGCATGGTGCGCGGCCTGCTCACCGTGGCCTCGCGAGCACGCCTGGATCAGGCCTGCGAGCGGGTGCGCGAGGGGCAGTCGTTGTCCACTGCGCTGGAGCTCAATCATCTGGTGACGCCCGTGTCCCTGCGCCTGCTACGCGCTGGCGAGCAGTCCGGCAACCTGGGGCAAATGATGGAACGCAGCGCCGATTTCTACGACGAGGAAATCAGCCGCTGGATCGAGTGGTTCGTGAGGCTGTTTGAACCACTGCTCATGACCTTCATCGGCCTGTTGATCGGGGTGATCGTGATCCTGATGTACATCCCGATCTTCGAACTGGCTTCGAGTATCCACTGACCTCGGGAACGGGTCGGATCACACGCAACAAGCCACATCCACGTTCCCAACCAAGACAACAAAGACGGAGAACGATATGCACATTCAAAAGCTCGTGCTCGCAATGGCCATCGGCGCAGTCCTGTCGGCGTCTACCGTATTGATTCCGGACAGCCTGTCCGGGGTGTCGAGTGTTCAGGCCAAGGATGGGGGAAGTGGTGGTGGAGGAAGCGGCGGGGGCGGCGGCGGTGGAAACGGTGGGGGTGGCGGCGGTAATGGAGGGGGCGGTAGCGGAGGCGGTGGTGGCGGTAATGGAGGAGGCGGCGGCAGCGGTGGCGGTGGTGGCGGTAATGGAGGCGGCAACGGAGGCAATGGTGGGGGTCACGGCGGCAGCGGCAGTGGCGGCAACAGTGGCAGTGGCGGCGGTGGCAACAGTGGCCACAGCGGCAGTGACCACGGCTCGGGCCATTCCGGCAACACGGCGTCATCCGGTCGCAGCGGCACGCATTCTGAACCCGGCGACGACCATGGTGTGCATCGGTCCGGAGAGATCGGAGATGACCACGGTGTGCATCGCGCCGGTGAAATCGGCGATGACCACGGCGTACACCGCGCTGGTGAAATCGGCGACGACCATGGCGTACATCGCGCCGGTGAAATCGGTGATGACCATGGCCTGCATGCAGCCGGCCAACCGGGCGATGATCGCGGTGTGCATGTCGGCGGCGAGCCTGGCGATGACAAGCGCGCCAACTAAATCACTTTGAAATGCCCTACCCCTGTGGGAGCGGGCTTGCTCGCGAAAACGTCAGGTCCGTCACTCCTGTATTGACTGACCCACCGCTTTCGCGAGCAAGCCCGCTTGTATGTTTAGACTTGAAGGGGTGGGCGGGACTAAAAGCTCGATTCCGACTCTAGCCAGTACGGACCGTGGGAGACTTCTCGTCCCGCCCTTTCTACCTAAAGCGCCGATAAGGAATTCATCGGTAAAACCGACGATAGAGGCAAGCCAGCGCTACGGTAGACCCCGACAAGCTCTTAAACCCTAGCTCCGAGGATTCGTCATGACAATCCTTACCTCGCCAACGGTGATTGGTGTCGATGTGGCCAAGGCCGAAATCGTCGTTTATCGCGAAGATCTGAAAATCATCCAGGCCATCAACAACGACCGCACATCTGTAGGTCATTGGCTGAAGACCCTGCCCACCCAAAGCTCAATCGCCCTGGAAGCCACTAATCTCTACCACCTGGACACGGCCGAACTGGCCCATGGTATGGGGCATCGGGTTTACATCGTGGACCCTTACCGGGTGAGCCATTACCGCGAAAGCATCGGTCAGCGTGCAAAAACCGACCCTTGTGACGCACGTCTTCTGGCACGTTATCTAACCAGTGAACAGCATCGGCTGCGGGTCTGGAACCCACCACCGCGGCACTACACAGTGTTGAAAAGTCTGCTTAACAAGCGTGCACAGCTGATGAAGGTCCGAGTCAGTATCAAGCTGAGCTGGTCAACCGAACCTCTTCTTGAAGATCTTTTGGCCGATGGGTTGAAGCATTTCAAACAGCTGGATCAGGCCATTCAGGAGTTGCTTCGTAAAGTCAGCCAAGAAGCCGGAATTAGTGAAAACATCAGACGCTGCAAAGCGATTGAAGGAGTTGGTGAACTCACGGCAACGGGCCTGGCAACTACATATATGCGAGGTGAGTTCGCCAGCGCCGATGCGTTCATCGCCTTTCTGGGAATGGACTTGAAGGCAAAGGACTCAGGCAAGAAACACAGTCCTCGCCACTTGAGCAAAAAAGGTGACGGGGAATTACGGCGTCTTGCACACAATGCAGCTATGGCAGCTTGTCGGTCCCCTGTCTGGAAACCGTTCTATGATTCCTATCTGGCAAGAGGTCTAGCCAGAACCCAAGCCTTGGTCATCCTCGCCCGCAAGCTTTGCCGGGTGGCATTCGCCCTCATGAAAAACCAGAGCGAATACCAACCGAATTTAAGGTTGCAGGGTTCCCCTGCAACATAGAATCTCCCACAATGTTTTGTAGCGCCTACAAAACGCCTTTTGTCTGATCCAGCCGCTCGCGCAAAAACTCGATCAACGCCTGCACCGGCCGCGACGCCTGGCGATGCTGCGGGTACACCGCCGACAGAGTCAGCGGTTCCGGCCGAAACTCGTCCAGCACCGGCACCAGCCGCCCATCCTTCAACGCCGCGCCAACGATGAACGTCGGCAGATAAGTAATCCCCATCCCCGCCACCGCCGCATCCCGCAGCAACTCACCGTTGTTGACGCGCATCCGCCCGGTGACATTCACCAGCAGCGGCTTGCCCTGCCCCGCGTTGAACCGCCACTGCACCGAACGCCCGTGACCGTAAGGCAGGCAGTCGTGGCCAAGCAGATCTTCCGGTTTGACCGGCGTACCGCGCTCGGCCAGATACCCAGGACTGGCGCAGTACACCCGCTCGATTGACGCGATGCGTCGGGCGATCAGGGTCGAGTCCTCCAGCACACCGATGCGCAGCGCCAGGTCGTAACCTTCGCCCAGCAGATCCACCGGCCGGTCACTCAGGTCCACTTCCACCGTGACCTCGCGATAACGCTGCAGAAACGGCGGCAGCAAACAGCCCAGATGCGCCAGCGCAAACGACAGCGGCGCACTCACGCGAATCGCCCCGCGCGGCTCGGCAGTCTGCCCGGCAATGCCCTGCTCCACCGATTCCACTTCGCCGAGCAAGCGCAGCGCCGATTCGTAATAGCTCTGACCCAGCGGCGTCACGTCCAGACGCCGGGTCGAACGGTTGAGCAATCGTACGCCGAGGCGCTCTTCCAGTTGCATCAGGCGACGGCTGACGAACTGCTTGGACAGGCCCAACTGATCGGCCGCCGCCGTGAAGCTGCCGGAGTCCATGACCTGGCAAAAAATACGCATGTCTTCGAACGGGTTCATTGTCACTCTCTGGTTGACAGTTAAACGCTTTATAGCCGCTTTTTCACTTTCCGGCACCTCATTAATCTGTGCTCACGGTGTTGCTGAGGCCTGAAGCCCAGCGCCACAGCAGCCCGATCCCAAGGCATACAAAAACTCAAACGACTTAAAAAGGAATTGCACATGAACATCAAGAAAACCCTCGTCGCTTCCCTCCTCGCCCTGTCCATCGGCAACGCCTTCGCCGCCGAAAGCACTGGCGTCGAACACAACACTCAGGCTTTCCTCGACGCCCTCGCCGCTGGCGGTGGCAAACCCCTTGAGCAACTGAGCCCGAAAGACGCCCGTGCGGTGCTGACCGGCGCCCAGGCTTCGGTGAAGGTTGACCTGTCCGGTGTTGAAGTCAGCGACAAGGCGATCAAGGTCGACGGCCAGACAATCAACCTGAAAGTGGTGCGTCCGGCCAAGGTCAAGGGCGAGCTGCCGGTGTTTATGTTCTTCCACGGTGGCGGCTGGGTGCTGGGCGACTTCCCGACCCACCAACGCTTGATTCGTGATCTGGTCGTGGGTTCTGGCGCGGTCGCGGTGTACGTCGATTACACGCCGTCGCCGGAAGCGCAGTACCCGACCGCGATCAATCAGGCTTACGCCGCGACGAAATGGGTGGCCGAGCACGGCAAGGACATCGGTGTCGACGGCAAGCGTCTGGCGGTGGCCGGTAACAGCGTCGGTGGCAACATGGCAGCGGTCGTGGCGTTGATGGCCAAGGAGCAGAAAACCCCGGCCCTGCGCTTCCAGTTGCTGATGTGGCCGGTGACCAACGCCGGGTTCGATAACGGCTCGTACCAGCAGTTCGCCGAGGGCCATTTCCTGACCAAGGGCATGATGCAATGGTTCTGGGACAACTACACCACCAACCCGGCCGAGCGTGCGCAGATCCATGCCTCGCCGCTCAACGCCAGCGCCGAACAGCTCAAGGGCCTGCCCGCCGCACTGGTACAGACCGCCGAGTTCGACGTGCTGCGTGACGAAGGCGAAGGCTACGCCCGCCACCTCGACGCGGCCGGTGTGCCGGTGACCTCGGTGCGCTACAACGGGATGATTCACGACTTCGGTTTGCTCAACCCGCTGAACGGAATTCCTGAAGTGAAAGCCGCCGTGCGCCAGGCCGCGGCAGAACTCAAGACCCACCTGAACTGAGTGCAACCCCTCGCCACACCTTCGGGTGTGGCGTTTTCTTTTGTGTCCGCCGGAGTTCACCTCATGAGCCTTTTTTCTGCCCACCTGCTGTCCTGGAGCGCTCTGCTGCTGGTGCTCGACACCTTGCTCTGGCACCTCGCACCGTTCAAGCATCGCGCGCAACGGGTCGCCGTGCGACTGGTGCTGTTCCTGGCCTTCAACGCGCTGGCCATCAACGCCGGCGTCAGCCCATTGCAGGCGCCGCTTTTTGCCGACGACCCGGTGGCGCAACTCGGAGCGACGGCACTGGGCATTCTCTGGTGGCTGTACGCCGCGCGGGTGCTGACCGAAGTCATCGGTCTGATCCTGATGCGCCGCATCGGTCACAGCGGCCGCCTGCTGCAGGACGTGATCGGTGCGCTGGTGTTTCTGGCGGCCATCGTCGCAGCGGCCGGTTATGTGCTGGATCTGCCGGTCAAAGGCCTGCTGGCGACTTCCGGGGTGGTGGCGATCGTCATTGGTCTGGCGCTGCAAAGCACCTTGGCCGACGTGTTTTCCGGCATCGTGCTCAACACCACCAAGCCATATCAGGTGGATGATCTGGTGGTCATCGACGGCGTCGAGGGCAAGGTGCTCGACATCAACTGGCGCGCCACGCACCTGCTGTCCAGCAGCGGCACTCTGGCCGTGGTGCCTAACTCGGTGGCGGCCAAGGCCAAGATCGTCAACCTCAGCCGGCCGAACAACCTGCACGGCGTGTCGATCAGCATCAAGGTGCCGAACCACATCCGCCCGCGCCGGGTGCTCGACGCCCTCGACCGCACGCTGCAAGGCAGCAGCAGCCTGTTGCTGTCGCCTGCGCCGAAAGCCGTACTGAAAGAGGCCGGCGAAGAAATGTCGGAATACGTGGCCAGCGGTTTCATCGCCGAACTGGGCAAGAAAAGCGACGTGCGCAATCAATTGTTCGACCTCGCCCACCGCCACCTCGAAGCCGCCGGCATCTCGCGGCATCCGGATGGCGTGATCGAACCTTCGACCCGCGCTCGCGCGTTGCTCGATGAAGTGAAAATCTTCCGCTCGCTGAGCCATGAGGAACGCGATCGCCTCGCCGAATCGATGGTCGCGCAGCAGTACAGCGCCGGGCAGGTAGTGCTCAATCTGGAGGAAGTCCCGGACAGCCTGTTCGTCATCGCCACCGGCGTGGTCAGCGCCAGCGTGCCGGACGGCAACGGCTTCACCGAGGCCGGGCGCATGGGGCCGAGCGAGGTCATGGGCGAGCAGAGCATTCTGGCCGACACGCCTTCGCAAGCGACGTTTACCGCGCTGACCTCTTCGATCATTTATCGCCTCGACAAGAACCTGACCCGCCAGTGCATGGAGCAGCGCAGTGAAGTGGGTCGGGCGTTGAACAAGTTGCAGGCGGTGCGGCAGCAAAACAGTCGGCTGGCGTTGATGGCCAAGCCTGTGCCGGTTCGCAAGGGTGGGTTTTTGGGGTGGTTGCAGAAGCGGTGATGTTTGCGGGTTCAGAATCGTTGCCACCTTCAAGATCTACCCCCTCACCCCAGCCCTCTCCCCCAGGGGGGCAAGGGGGAAAGGGAGCCGATCTCCATGAAGTTCAGGTCCTGAGTTCGACTCGATTTTTCAGGTCGATGTACCTCGAAAGAACACCTCGGTTGGCCCCCTCTCCCTCCGGGAGAGGGCTGGGGTGAGGGCTGGTTTTCGAAGTGAAAATACACACTCACCAACACCGCAAAAAAAATGCCCGCTCTTCAGCGGGCATTTTTTTTAACCAATCACTGGGCAGTGAACTTGGTGTAGCTGTTGATCAGGTTGCGATAGTTAGGCAGACGCTGGGACAGCAGATTCGCCAGGCCTTCCATGTCGTTGCGCCAGTCACCCTGCAGCTCGCAGGCCACAGCGAACCAGTTCAGCAGGTGTGCACCGGCAGCCGACATGCGCGCCCACGCCGCTTGTTGCACGGTGGTGTTGAAGGTGCCGGAAGCGTCAGTCACCACAAACACTTCAAAGCCTTCGGCAATGGCCGACAGGGTCGGGAACGCCACGCAGACGTCAGTCACCACACCGGCGATGATCAGTTGCTTGCGGCCGGTAGCCTTGATGGCCTTGACGAAATCTTCGTTGTCCCAGGCGTTGATCTGGCCAGGACGGGCAATGAACGGCGCGTCCGGGAATTGCTCTTTCAGCTCAGGCACGATCGGGCCGTTCGGGCCGGAATCGAAGCTGGTGGTGAGGATGGTCGGCAGGTTGAAGAACTTGGCGATGTCGCCCAGTGCCAGCACGTTGTTCTTGAACTCGTTCGGCGAGAAATCCTGTACCAGCGAGATCAGACCGGTCTGGTGGTCGACCAACAGTACAACGGCATCGTCTTTGTTCAGGCGGCTGTAAGGAACGTTGCTCATGTGAAACTCCTCGATGGATGGTTATTGCGGGGAGCGCCGCTCACACAGAGCGACGCTTTTTTCAAAAGGATCAGAACGCGAAGCAGGAGCAACCGAACGCGCCCCAGAAACCGGCGAAATCGCTGACCGGAGCATTCGACATCCGTGCTTTTTCATGGCTGTGGGTATGCACCGCGCACGGGCCGCCGCACTGGTGAACCTGGGCCTGCAAGGGCGAATTCGGGCGCCAGTGGCCCGGGACTTTCACCACCGGCGACCAGTCCGGCAGCACCGGCAGCGAACGTGGGCCGAGGTCTTCGAAGTCGCCAGCGGCGTACACGATCTTGCCGCCAACCACTGTCATGACCGACTCGATCCACTTGATCGCTTCTTCTTCGACACTGAAGAAGTCCGCGCTCAGCGCTGCCAGGTCCGCCAGTTGCCCGACCTTGATCTGGCCCTTTTTGCCCTGCTCGGACGAGAACCAGGCGCTGCCGTGAGTGAAGAGTTCCAGCGCGGTGCTGCGTGGCAGACCCTCTTCGTACAGCGCCAGACCGCCAACGGTGCGACCGCTGACCATCCAGTACAGCGAAGTCCACGGGTTGTAGCTCGACACCCGGGTGGCATCGGTGCCCGCGCCGACCGGTACGCCTTCGGCGAGCATGCGCTTGATCGGTGGGGTGGCTTCGGCGGCTTGTTTGCCGTAGCGGTCAACGAAGTATTCGCCCTGGAACGCCATGCGATCCTGAATCGCGATGCCGCCGCCCAGTGCCCTCACCCGCTCGATGTTCTGCGGGGTGATGGTTTCGGCGTGGTCGAAGAACCACGGCAAACCGTTGAACGGAATGTCGCGGTTGACCTTCTCGAACACGTCGAGCATGCGGCTGATCGATTCGTTGTAAGTGGCGTGCAGACGGAACGGCCAGCGCTGTTCGACCAGGTGGCGCACCACCGGCTCCAGCTCCTGTTCCATGGTCTGCGGCAGGTCCGGGCGCGGCTCGAGGAAGTCTTCGAAGTCCGCTGCCGAGAACACCAGCATCTCGCCGGCGCCGTTGTGGCGCAGGAAGTCATCGCCCTGATGCAACTTGACGCTGCCGGTCCAGTTCTGGAAGTCGGTCAGCTCTTCTTTCGGCTTCTGGGTGAACAGGTTGTAGGCGATGCGCACGGTCAGCTGGTCGTCTTTGGCCAGTTGTTCGATCACCTGATAATCGTCCGGGTAGTTCTGGAAACCGCCGCCGGCATCGATGGCGCTGGTCAGGCCGAGGCGATTGAGTTCGCGCATGAACTGGCGGGTCGAGTTGACCTGATATTCCAGCGGCAGCTTCGGCCCCTTGGCCAGCGTCGAGTACAGGATCATCGCGTTCGGCCGCGCCACCAGCATGCCGGTCGGGTTGCCGTTGGCATCGCGCACGATCTCGCCACCCGGCGGGTTCGGCGTGTCGCGGGTGTAGCCGGCCACGCGCAAAGCGGCGCGGTTGAGCAACGCACGGTCATACAGGTGCAGGATGAACACCGGGGTGTCCGGTGCGGCCTGGTTGATTTCTTCGAGGGTCGGCATGCGTTTTTCGGCGAACTGGAATTCGTTCCAGCCACCGACCACGCGCACCCATTGCGGGGTCGGTGTGCGGTCGGCCTGATCCTTGAGCATGCGCAGCGCATCGGCCAGCGACGGCACGCCTTCCCAACGCAGTTCGAGGTTGTAGTTCAAGCCGCCACGGATCAGGTGCAAGTGCGAGTCGTTGAGGCCGGGAATCACGCAGCGGCCTTTGAGGTCGACCACTTGAGTGCCGGCGCCCTTGAGGGCCATCGCCTCGGCATCGTTACCGACGGCGACGAAACGACCGTCCTTGATCGCCACGGCACTGGCGAGGGGTTTTTCGCGGTCTACCGTATGAAATTGGCCATTGAACAGAATCAGATCGGCGTTCATCGCAGTTCCTTCGAGATAAGTGAAACGGAGCCCGGACCCAGCGCTTCAGCGCAGCGGGTTGGCATTGGATTCGAGGTGTTTGTGTGACTGACCGGCTTCCAGCCACGGCGCGAACAGACGGGTCACCGGCGGCATGAACACGTAGACCACCGACACCACGATGGTCAGGGTGATCAGGAACGTGGCGACCACGTAGTTGGAGAGAAAGGCATTGAGTTGCAGCAGCGGCCCCCAGATCAGCGGCACCAGCAAGGTGTGCGGCAGGATCACCAGCAGCGTCACTACAGCCTGCTTCCAGCGCGGTGGCGGTGAGCCGGCCTCGGCCAGCGGCGTGAACCAGAATTCGTTGGCCGCATTGACTTCGGTCTGGTCGCCGTCGGCGAGCATCGGCGCGGCTTCGTCGATCAGCTTCTGACGCTGCGGCGAATCGAGCCAGCGCTGCATCGCCTCGGTCGAGCAATAACGCAGCACGCAGGTGAACAGTGCGAGCCCGCCCTGCTGGCTGCGCATTACGTCCACGCCCAAGTGCCCTTCTTCGCGCCCCGCCACGCTGACAATGTTGCGCAGCCAGGCTTCGTAAGGCTGCTCAAAACCGGCCTTGACCCGGTGCTTGACGATCAGCGTCACGGTTTCTTCGGGTCCCGGTTTTTTCAGGGTCTGGGCATCAGGCATAACGGAGTACTCCGGGCAAACGAACATTGAGCGCCAGCCGTCCGGGCCCGGCGATCAGAACAGTGGTGAAGAGGATCAACAGCAACCAGCCGAACTGCCCTTCGGCCACACTCCATTGCGGATGCACAAGCAGCAGCGCCACCAGCAGCACAAAGAGAATAGGCAAGCACGCCAGACGCGCCAGCACCCCGGCGACGATCAGCAGCGGACAGAGGACTTCGGCGAAGATCGCCAGAATCAAAGTGAGGTGGGCACCGAGGTGGAACGGGTCTTCGATTTGTTGCAGCTGCGCGCTGAAGTCCAGCAGCTTGGGCAAGCCGTGGACGAACAGCAGAAACAGTCCGCCGGCGACCCGCAGGAACAGCAGGCCGAGATCTTGCGCCTGGTCATTGCGTTGTACAGCGTTCATGAGCCCACCTTGATCAATCATTGCAGGCCATGGTGCAACGATTGACCGGGGGGAAATTGGATGGGTGTGCTCTCTTTTTGAGAGCATCGTCGATCGTTCCCACGCTCTGCGTGGGAACGATCAGTGGAACTGAGCAGATTACAGCGGCGCCTCAGTCTTCAACTCCAGATTATCCAGCACCCGATTCACCGCCAGTTCACCCAGCATGATCAACTGCGCAATCCCCAACAGCACATGCCGCTGCGGGCCGTCCACCAGCCCGGCGAAGTCATTGGCCATGACCTTGGCCGAGGTCAGGGTTTCGCAGGCATCGGCCAGCAGTTCTTCGCTGTCGATACCGGGGGCGATGAGGTAGCGGGTGTTGGGTTTGAGCAGCGGTTTTCGGGGGAGCAGCGGATTGAGGTAGTGATCGAGGGCGCGCTCGGCGGCTTCGTGGAATTTCTTGGAATCGAGGGTTTCGTAGGGCGGGTGGGGTCGGTTTCGGGTGGATTGGGTGTTGGTTTGATCATGGTAAAACTCCCTGATTGATGGAGCTGCCACGGTTCGCTGCGAAACGAAGGGAGGTGGCAGCTGTACGCGGGTTCGCAGACCGGGAATCAAGGAACCCGGCATACCCGAAGGTATCCCGCGCACAACCGCCATTACGCGACCAGCAACCACTGCTGAACGGAAATGACGCGATGGGCGCCTTGATTAATCCGGGCTGCGAAACCCGATCGCTGATTCGTCAGCGACCGGCAAACAATAGAACCCGCCCCCAAGGCGCACAAGCCGGCGGATTCTGGCGGATGCGTAGGCAAAGGCGCAAGGTTGCGTGGCTTTGCGGACATAACCTTAAACACACTTCAACAAGCACGTTGGCTTGAATCGAAATGACAAAACCCGCGCTCCCGGTTGAATGGAAGCGCGAGTTTTCAGGGTTGGGGGGTGTTAAATAAATGCGTCCCCTTTTCTCGGCCAGGTCTTCGTCGCCCAGGGCATCGAGCACCTGCGGGGCGAGGAAGGCGTTGTCCGCGTCCTCCAGGTCGGTCTGCGCCGAGAGCGAATACAGCGACCAGTTGTTGACCGTGTCGCGGATCTCGTAGCGGACCACCAGCGGGCCGCCGCCGGGCTGGGTGATCAGTTCGGGGCCGACGAACAGGCGGATCGGATGAGTCAGGTCGGTGATCGGCACGAAGCGCACACTTGAGTAATGATCGGACGCAAGGCTTCGCCTTCGGACTCATAGCTACATGTCGCGAAGTCGATGCATCGGCGCGGTAAAGGCCCATTTTTGCTTTACTAGTACGATCCCACGTCCACTACCATGATCGTTCTTTTGGTGTCGTTGCCGACGTAAAGACGATTCCCGTCGTTGCTGAGCGCAATGGCGGAGGTCATGCCGTCGAAGTAGATAGTGTGCAGCACTCTCAGAGCTGATATATCGATGATCGAGACCGCTTGGTCGTGCGTCACGAACGCACGAGTGCTGTCCGAACGAACAGCGATGTGTCCCGAGTCAAGCCCGAATTTTCCGACACGAATGCTTCCCCTCACGGTCAGACTCACAGTGTCAATGAGCGCCACGTCACCGCCGAATGTACACACAAGTGCATAAGCGCCGTTGGGGGTCACGGCGACCTTCCCTCTGCCGCCCCCCTGCTCAAGTGTCAGTATTTTGATAACTGTGTTGCTTTGGGTGTTGAAGACAGTATGACCGCCGCCATCGGCGTTATTGATAAAGGCACGGGCCCCATCGGGAGTCAGTGCGAGTCTTTCAGCCCGTCCGCTCGTGAGTCTGACGTAGTTGGTTGTCTGATTGACTAGATCCACGATCGCGACGCCACCTTCGTAAGTAACCGCGGAAAGCGCTACATAAGCGCGATTTCCGTCCAAGGAGAGGTCAATATCATTGCCCTCAAACCCTTGAAGCGTTATGTAGCGGGTGATCTCTTGAATCCTAGGATCGATTATCGAAAGAGACGTAGGGTTTCGATTGACGGTCACAACGCGCGCGCCATCACGGCTGACAGCAATAGACCACGGACTTGCTCTGGGCTCCTGAATTTTCTTGATGACACGCAGATTGAGTGCATCGATGATCGAGATCGCACCCTCACTGCTATGACAGGCGTACACATAGCTGCCGTCTGGACTGAGTGCGAAGTCTCGCATAAGAGGGCCGACAGGGATGCTTGCGACCAAACCATATACGTATAAGGCCCGTTCGTCGGACACCGGGTTGTTCCCGTACCGGGCCTTGGCGGTAAAACGGTGTGGCCCGGGCAACAGGCCGGTCACCAGCAGGGTCCAGATGCCGGTGCCCGGATCGGCCACGGGCTGACCTTGGGACACGCTGCCCAGCAGCACATCGACCTTCTGGCCCTTGGCGGCGACGCCCGACAGGGTGACCGCCGTTTCCACGGTGAATCCGTCCGGCGGAATCTCGTCCCCGCTGGGTGAGCCTTTAGCCGAGGTGATGGTTGGCGCAGTGGCAGCGGTCACGGTGAAGGTCCGCGGATCCGAGACCTGCCCCGAACCATACAACGCCTTGGCCGTGAAGCTGTGCGGTGTTATGTCCAGCCCGGAGACCGTTTTGCTCCAGACCCCGGTGACCGGGTCTGCGGTTGCTTCGCCTTTATCGTCGTCATCATCCAGAATCTGCACTTTCTGACCCTTGCTGGCCGTGCCCGTCAGGGTCACGGCCGTTTCCACGGTGAGTCCGTCCGGCGGAATCTCGTCCCCGCTGGGTGAGCCCTTGACCAAGGTGATCGCGGGTTTGCTGTCCTCGATGGCTTTGATGGTGTAGGTGCGCACCGGGAAGGTCACTGCTTCGTTTTCGTCCTGGCTGCCGCCGAACGCAACCTTGAACTCAATCGTTAGCGGAGTACCATGCTTGAGGTTCTTGAGCTCGGCCAGAACCGGCGCAAGGACATCCTCTTCGTAATGGCTGCTGATCCATGCCGGATCGATAACCCTGGAGTGGGGCGCTGTCCAGACGACCCGATCATAAGGGCCATTGGCGTTGGTGCCTTTGAACCGTAGCCACACATACTGCCCTAGGGCAATCAGTGGCCATTTCAGGCTGTGCAGGCGCGCGTTGGTGCTGATGGCGTTCAGATCCAGCTCCGGCCCTTCGCCGTTGTTGGCCGCCTGGAGGATTTTCGGTGTGTGCGACAGATTCAGCGTCAGCGCCAGCACCATCAGAGACCTGATGTCCGACGGTTGCGGGTCCTGGCTGCCGCGCTTGACCGTATAGCTCACGTTCACCGACTTGTTCAGGTTGAAGGCCACCACGCTGTTGGCCAGTGGAATCTCCTGCGGACCGAGCACGGTGACGGTTTTTTTCGGCGCGGTGTGTGAACCGCCTGGCGGCGTCTCCGCAGCTCCGCTCCAGGTGACAATGATTTCATCATCGAGCGCCATGACGACGTAGTCCACGACGGCGGTCAACTCGTCCTTGGCGTCGATCGGGTCCAGGCGAGTGTCATCGGGGGCCTCCTTGATCTTCGGGGGCTTCAGGTCGAGTTTCACGCCAACACTGAACTCCAACGGATTCGAATAACTGGGCTTGCCCGTCGCATTCCGATCGATGTGATAGCGGACCCTCAACTGTTCACCTCGATGGGCTTCAAAATGCTGCTGTACAAACGCCGCATCGAGCAGGAATGTCACGTCTTTGCCGGCACTCAGTGAGTTGAGGGGCTTGTCGTCCTTGAACAGCAACTTGTCCTGGGCATCATACAATTGCCAGTGCACCACATCCTTGGGCAGGGTCGGATTGTTCACGGGGTTGGGGCAGGTGACTTTGCTGATGCCGTTGGGCAAATCCTCGGGTTCAAACGTACCGTCCTTTTCACCGAGCAGGATGGCCGGAACCAGCTCAAGCCTCGGCTCGCCGATGTTCAATTGCGAGGCTGGCGGGGAAGGCCTGCGAACGATCTCGTCGTTCTCGCCTTCGCTGAGCACGTCGTACGACACCACCAGGGTGCCGCCTTCGCCGGGTTTCAGGTACTTGGGGCCTGAAATGGGGACGATGAAGCCCTCGGGGTCATCGGCCTCCTGTTGGGTCGGAGAGATCCAGTCCAGCTCGGGCTCGAAAACGGTGCCATCCGCAAGGGCAATGCTCCAGTGAATTTCAATGGCGTTGTCCGGGGTGATCAGCGGATCGTAGGGGATGCGGACGATCACGTTCGGCAAGTCTGGATTCAGCGCTCCTCCCACCTCACTTTCGACTTTGGGCGCTGCCAGGCGTTTGGGCTCGCCGATGATATTGATGAAGCGGCCTCTGGAGCGCTGAATAATGCTGCCGTCCCGTTCCAGGTCGAAGAAAAACACACTCTGGGTTTTTGCCAATGCCCGGGCACCGTCGTTGTCCATCAGCACCTCGACCACCAGCGGTGGTGTTTTGTTGATGGTCTGGCGGGCATCGACCTGGATGCTTTCGCCGTCGAGGGTGGTGCCCTGCATGTGCATGATGATGGTGTCGCCCTGGTTGTAGTCAACGGACGATGCTGCATAGACCTGGAGCAACAATGGCTCTTTATCCAACTGATCGACGTCGAGTTCGTTCCCGTCGGCCTGCTCAAGAATCGGCGCATCCAGCCGCGAGTTGCCGGTGTCGACGACGATGCGCGTTTCCTTGCACCAGTCCTCGGAGTCGTTGTCTGCAAAGTCTCTGACGAAGAACGACACCGCCAGCCCTTCGCTCCCTGAGTCGCTGGCTTCAAGGATGACGTCCTCGCTGATGTGGACCTCGATAGGGTTGTTCAGCGGGTCGTCGATCTGCTCCTGGGTGACCGGATCCGACGGCACCCTTTTGCCGCCCCAGCTTACCCAGCTCACGTCACCCACGGCGATTTCGGGGTAAGGCAGGTTCGAGCTGCTGCCGGGTTTGGCCACGACCAGAACGTCCACGCCTTTTTCGGCGGTGTCCTTGTCGACACCGTCCTGGACAATTTCCGACGGCCTGAACTCCATGTGCAGGTTGGAGTGACCCTGCCCGGGATCGGTGTCCTGGCCGGCGGGGATTTCCAGTTTGACCAAGAGTTTGAGCGGTGGCGTAAAAAGTTCTGGCGCCTGGTTGAAGCGCGTCACCCGATAGGCCAGATCCCACGTGCCGCTCTGAAAACGACCCGGTGCGACGAACAGGGTGGTGCGCTGGGTCTTTTCGGCATCCTGGGTAACGGTTTGATGGTCGACCGGGAAGTTGTTGAGCAGCAGCTCGACCTTGTCGGCCAGATCTTTGTTCGACCAGACCGGGATCTGCACCTTGAGACCCAGAGTGGGAGAGTTGAGCAGTGCGGCGGCGCGGTTGATGGCCCATTCTCCGCTCGGCAGCTGCTTGGCGCTGGGGATGTCTGGGTCGAGCAAGGCGAGGGTGCCGGTGTCTTTTTTGGGTTGGACGAGCATGACGGGAACTCCTGCCGAAAGATATGGACGGTGGAGTGATTGAGCGATCAAACGGGTAATTTGGCTACTGTCAGATCTGACAGGTACAGGAGGGATTTAGACGAGCGGTAAACAGGGAATCGATAGGTGTTGGCAGACCGCCCCTACCTCCGCAAGTTGGCGCAGGCTGCATTCCCACGCAGAGCGTGGGAATGATCAGGTGAGCAGGCGATCAGGCGATCAGGCTACAGCGGGCGCCTCAGCCTTCACTTCCAGATTATCCAGCGCCCGGTTCACGGCCAGTTCCCCCAGCATGATCAACTGCGCAATCCCCAGCAGCACATGCCGATGCGAGCCGTCCACCAGCCCGGCGAAGTCATTGGCCATGACCTTGGCCGAGGTCAGGGTTTCGCAGGCGTCGGCCAGCAGTTCTTCGCTGTCGATGCCGGGAGCGATGAGGTAGCGGGTGTTGGGTTTGAGCAGCGGTTTGCGGGGGAGCAGCGGATTGAGGTAGTGATCGAGGGCGCGTTCGGCGGCTTCGTGGAATTTCTTGGAATCGAGGGTTTCGTAGGGGGAAGTCGAATCGACTTCCGGCGGGTTTGGTGTTGGTTTGATCATGGATAAAGCCTCTAGAGTAGTGGAGGCGCCACGCTTCGCTGCTAAACGAAAGAGGTGGCGGCCGTACGCGGGTTAGCAGACCAGGACTCTAGAACCCGGCGCACCGAAGTGCCCCACGCAAAGCCGCCATAACGTGAACGGACAGGCGTGAGCCTGATCACGAACGAACGGCATTGTGCGTCTAGAGTAGATCCGGGCTGCTAAACCCGATCGCTGTTTTTCAGCGACCGGCAAACAATAGAACCCGCCCCAGAGGCGCACAAGCCGGCGGATTCTGGCGTACACGTAGGCAAAGGCGCAAGGCGTTGTGGCTTACCGGAAGTAACCTTAAACGCCTTTCAACACCGCGCTAAACCGCCGGAATATCCAGCGTCACCGACATGAACTGACTGATCCGCGAACGCAGCCATTTCTCCGCCGGATCGTTGTCATGCACCCCGCTCCACGCCATCGACAGTTGCGCCGCATCAATCGGAAACGGCGGATCTTCAGCCCGCAACGCACACCCTTCGACCAATGCACACGCCGCGTAATCCGGCACGGTGGCGATCATCTCGGTGCCGGCCAGCAGCGCGCGCAAGCCGCTGAACTGCGGCACACCGAGCACCACCCGGCGGCTGCGACCGACCTTGGCCAGGTCCATGTCGATGTTGCCGCTCAGGTCTCCGGAGAACGACACCATCGCATGAGGCCGCTCGCAGTATTCGTCGAGAGTCAACGGGCCCGGGCGGTTGTCACCGCGCAAGACCTTGCAGGGAATGTCGCGCAGTTTCTTGCGCTTGGCGTTGGCCGGCAGATCGGTGGTGTAGCTCACGCCGACAGAAATTTCTCCCGATGCCAGCAATCCCGGCATCAGCAGGTAATTGGCGCGACGAACCACCACGACAATCCCCGGCGCTTCTTCCTGCAACTGGCGCAGCAGCGGCGGGAACAGACCGAATTCGGCATCGTCCGACAAGCCGATGCGAAACACGTCACAACTGGTCGCCGGATCGAATTCCTTGGCCCGGCTGACCGCACCGGAAATCACGTCCATCGCCGGTTGCAGTTCCTGGAGAATCGCCAGCGCCCGCGCCGTCGGCTCCATGCCCCGGCCATTGCGCAGCAACAGCGGATCATCGAACAGATCGCGCAAGCGGCCCAGCGCCGCGCTCACCGCAGGTTGGCCCATGAACAGTTTTTCGGCGACGCGGGTCAGGTTCTTTTCGAACATCAGCGCTTCGAAAATCACCAGCAGGTTCATGTCGACGCGACGCAGATCGTTTCGGTTCATGGGGCACGTTTTCCTTGTTTGAGCCTGACGTGGGAGCTGCGCACTTTACTCGATCAGCGGCACTTTGGCCGCGCGTTTGTAGGGACCGTATTCAACCGGTACCCACTGGAAGTGCTTGTCGACTGCCGTGATGTGACCGATGCCCGGGAACGGCAAGTGCGCAGCCGTGACCCAGGTCTTGCTGGCCGCCGCTGCACTGAACACGGCGTTACGACTCTTGATCGCTTGCTGACCGTTGACGTCGAAGCGGATCGACACGTCAGGATGATCGAACTGCACCGCCAGGTTGTGCACCAGGTCGCCCATGAACACGATGCTCTGGTTCTGTGAGGTGAAACGGTAGGTGGTACTGCCCGGCGTGTGCCCGGCTTCCAGTGTCGCTTCGACCACACCCGGCAAAGGCGACTGGCCCTCTGCGAACGTCTTGAAGCGCCCGGCCGCCACGTAAGGCGCAGTGGAGTCCTGGGCGATCTTGAAGAACTCCCGGGCACCGGCCGGCGCCTTGGCCTCGGCCTGCGGATCGAGCCAGTAATCGGCTTCGGCCTTGGCGGCGTAGACCGTGGCATTGGCGAAAATCGGTTGTTGCTGGCCGTCGACCAGCCCACAGACGTGATCCAGGTGCAGGTGCGTCAGCAGAATCGCGTCGACCTGCTCAGGCTTGTAACCCGCTGCCTGCATGTTCGCCGAGAGCTGGCCGGCAGTGGCGCCGATGCACTGACCCGCGCCGGTATCCACCAGAATCAGTTGTTTGCCGGTATTGACCAGGAACGCATTGAACGCAGTCTGCACGCCCGGCGTTTCAATCGAGCGACGGGCCAGCAGCGCGCGAATCTGGCTCTGACTCATGCCCTGCAACAGCTTCGGCGACAAATCGTTGTAGCCGTCGAACAGCGCCGTCACCTCGTAATCGCCCAGCGCCAGCCGGAAATAACCCGGCGCCTGCGTGCCGACCTGCGGTGCCTGCGCCATGGCGCTGGACATCACACCGACCACCGCCATGCCGATTACGCCGTTGAACAAACCTTTCATATGCATCCTCTCGCCCGAGCCCGATTCTGCGGCCCCTTATGGCCCGCCCCCAATCTTCGCCATCCTGCCCGGTTCCCGTCATGGCGACTTGCAACGGTGTGCTGAGTTGCAGCCGACAGCGGAATTAACAACGTTTAACTCGTCAGCACTCGCCCTTCACCAAACAATGAATCCCTCTGCGCAGCGTTGTTTTTTTGACCTGAGGGAAAGCGCTGACCGTGCGTTCCCCCCCGACACGGACCTAGGCCATGGCTCACTTACAGCAAACCGTCGCCCGCGCCCCTGCCAGCGAACCCCGCAAGACCAGCACCGGCGGCCTCAGCCCGCAGCGCGAGCGGCTGGTGAAACAACTGATCCTCGAACGCCTCGGCGACAGCCTTGAAGTCACCGAGCTGGCCAGCGCCTGCTCACTGTCACGCAGTCATTTTTCCCGGGCGTTCAAGTGCAGCACCGGGTACTCGCCGCAAGACTGGATCCGTACCCAGCGCATTGCCCGTGCCAAGCTGTTGATCCAGCAGACCAACCACAGCCTCACGCAGATCAGCCTGGAATGCGGCTTCTGCGATCAGGCGCACTTCTGCCATATCTTCACCCGCAGCGAAGGGATCAATCCGTTTGCGTGGCGTTGTCAGGTCATGAAAAACCGCTGAGGCGGTTTCATCCGCGAGCCATCCGCTGCGCCAGTCGCGCCACCCGCTCGCCCAGGTGCGCGGCGGTTTGTTGATCTTCCAGCGGGGGGACCTGCTCGGGCGGTTGTTCGACACAGGATTGGGACATGGCGCCGAGGGAGCTGCCGAGGCGATTCAGTTGGCCGTCGAACACACCTTCGCACGCACGCGCCGGCAGCAGATCGAGCCCGACCCAGATCATCGAATGCTGAGCCGCAAACACCGCCATTTGCAGCAAAGTATTGAGCTTGTCGCCGCAAAGGCTGCCGGAATTGGTAAAGCCCGCCGCGAGCTTGTCGCGCCATGGCCGGGCGAGGTAGAACGAGGCCGTGGCCTCCATGAATTGCTTGAATGCAGCCGACGCGCTGCCCATGTAGGTCGGCGCGCCGAAAATGATGGCGTCGGCGCGGTGCAGGTCATCCCAGTGGGCTTCCACGTCTTCCACGGCCAGCAACAGGCAGGTGCTGCCCAAATGGCGTTCCACACCTTGGGCCACTGCCTGCGCAATGACGCGGGTGTGCCCGTAGCCACTGTGATAGACCACCACTACCTTGCTCATCGCAGCGTCCTCCGGACGTATGCATTCCTTTGCCCCGCAGTTTTGGCTCTGAAGCCCGCACGGACGAGTTAATCGTTGTTAATTTTCCCCGGCTGTCGGGTCAGCGGGCACGGTTTCCACCCTTTAAATACAGTGGTGACGGCACTGGAGGCCGAGCGATTCCCGGACGCGCGCCCAACGTGCACATTGCGCTGGCGCCAAATCCTGAGGAATATGCCCGGATACTGCGGATCAGACGGCTTGCGTGCCCCTCAAGTCGCCATCCGCCCTGCCCGTCACGGACTCTTCACCGAGGCGGACCAGGATCATAAAAAACGTCGAAGGAGTGAGCGGTTGAGTTTTTCCCCGAATCAGGCCATCGGTTTCGGCCCCTATCGGATCCACCCCGGCCAGCGGCTGGTGCTTGAAGGCGACCAGCCTTTGCGCCTGGGCCGCCGTGCGATGGACATTCTGCTGATCCTGCTGGCCAACGCCGGCGAGGTGGTGAGCAAGCAGCAGCTGATTGCCGGGGTCTGGCCGGGCAGCGTGGTGGAGGACATCAACCTGCGGGTGCACATGGCCGCGCTGCGCAAGGCCCTCGGCGATGGTCAGGCCGGGCAGCGCTACATCGTCACCGTGGCGCAGCGTGGTTACAGTTTCGTCGCGCCGGTCGTGCTGCAATCCATCGAACAACGCCCCGCCGCCCACCTCGGTCGACATAACCTGCCATTGCGGCGCACGCGGATGATCGGGCGCCAGTCGGTGGTCGACAGCCTGATGACGCAACTGCCGCGCCAGCGCTGCATCACTCTGGTCGGGCCCGGCGGCATCGGCAAGACCACCGTGGCTCTGCGTGTCGCCGAACAGTTGATCGGCCGCTATCGCGACGGCATTCGCCTGCTGGATCTGGCACCGCTCAACGATCCCCGCTCGATCTGCTCGCACCTCGCCGCCCTGCTGGATCTTTCGCTGCATGACAGCGAGCCGATGGCCTGCCTGATCAACAGCCTGCGCGAGCGGCAGATGCTACTGGTGATCGATAACTGCGAGCACTTGATCGACGCCGTCGCGCTGCTCAGTGAAAGCATTCTGCGCGGTGCGCCGCAAGTGCACATTCTGGCCACCAGCCGCGAAAGCCTGCGTGCCGAAGGCGAGTATGTGCAACGTCTGGAATCCCTCGATTGTCCGCCACCGATTGCAGTGCTCGACCGCGATCAGGCGATGGGGTTTTCTGCGCTGCAACTGTTCGTCGAACGGGCGATGGCGGCCCACGAACACTTTGAGCCGGGCAACGCCGACCTGCCCTTGATCATCGACATCTGTCGGCGGCTGGACGGCATCCCGCTGGCACTGGAACTGGCCGCTGCGCAGGTCGCGGGTCTTGGGCTGGAGGGTTTGCTGAGTCAGCTCCAGGGGCGTTTGCCGGTGGGCAATCAGACTCATCTTGGCCGGCATGAAACCCTGCGCGCTACGCTGGACTGGAGCTTCAATCTGCTCAATGCCTGCGAACAGACCGGCCTGCGCCGACTGGGTGTATTCCGTGGCGCGTTCACGCTGGAGTCTGCGGCGGCGGTTATCGTCGGTCAGCACATCGAGTCGAACGAAGTGTTTGCCTCGATCACGCAACTGGTCGCCAAGTCGCTGCTCAACGTCGAAGTCGGCGATGAAGAGGTGTTCTATCGCCTGCTCGATACGACTCGCCGCTATGCGCTGGAAAAACTCGACCAGGCCGCCGAACTCGGCGAAACCCGCGAGCGCCATGCCGAACGCAGTCTGGCGCTGATGCATCAGGCCCAGGCCGATTGGGAGAACACGGCGACTGAAGTCTGGATCGAGCGTTACGCCCGTGGCCTTGAAGACTTGCGGGCGGCCCTTGAGTGGACGCTGAATGACGAAGGCTCGCGCGCGCTCGGCGTTCGACTGACGGCGACCTCGGCGCCGTTGTGGCAGGAACTGTCCTTGCTCAAGGAGTACGGCGTTCATGTGCGCCGGGCACTGGCGCTGCTGGCTTCATCCGACGAGCCCTGCCCGCGACTGGAAATCGCCTTGAAACTGGCCCTGGGCAGCGCCTGTTACCACACCTGGGGCGGCACGCCGGAAACCATCGAGGCCTTCGTCAGCGCCCGGCTGCTGGCACAACAGCACGACGACATGGCCGGTCAGTTGCGCGCCGTGTCGGGGCACATGGCCGTCAATCTCAGTTGCGGGCATTACCAGATGGCGCTGGAGCAGAGCGAGCAATTCGAAAGCCTCGGCGTGCACGGCGAGGCGCAGCTGTCCCTGAGTACCCACCGCTTGCGGGTGCTCGCGCTGCATTACGCCGGCGATCAGCATCAGGCGCGAATCCATGCCGAACAGGTCATTCAACGCATGGCCCACAGTGGCCACCTCAACCGTTTCACTCACGGTTTCGGCGTGCAATACGACCAGAGCGTCGCCTCGCTGACCGTCCTCGCCCGAGTGCTGTGGCTGCAAGGTTTTCCCGAGCAGGCCTGGCGCACGGCGCGGCAGGCACTGGACATCGCGGTGCAGATCAACCACGGCACCTCGATCTGCTACACCCTGGCACTCGCCTCGTGTCTGATCGCCCATTACAACGGCGACGTTCAGAACGCACGCGCGTTGCTGCAACTGCTGCTCGAACAGGCGCAGAAGCATTCGGTGCTGCTGTTCTACACCTGGGCGCGGCACTACGCGCAGGTGATCGACGCCGACAAGGCCCCTGCCATCCCGCCGGCCGACAGCGGTCTGGTCAGGGAAATCATGGTCACGCTGGATCCGGGTTTCGTTGATGACGCGTTGCTCGAACGAGCACAAAGTGGTGCGGCGGGCTGGAGTACTGCGGAGATTTTACGGGCCCGGGCCGAGCGATTGCTGGCGGCTGAATCGCCCTGCCATCACACGGTCGAAAGCGCCTTGCAGCAATCGCTTGAGATTGCGCGGACACAAGGCGCGCTGGCCTGGGAATTGCGCAGCGCAACGTCGCTGGCTCGGTTGTGGCAGCACCAGTCGCGCTATCGCGAGGCGCTCCAATTGCTGACACCGATCTATCAGCGCTTTACCGAAGGTTATGCCACCCCGGACTTGCGCAAGGTACGTCTACTGCTCGACGAACTGCGCGCTCAGTCGGCCGCTTGAGGCCGGTCGGGTGCGGCCCAGGTAGCGCGCGTGCCGACGCTCGACATCACTCAGTTCGCCGCCCTGCTCCAGCTGTTCGCGGGCATAGCGGCGCGTGGTGTTGAGCATTCGATAGCGCAGCGTTCCGCTGGATCGGTCCGATGTCAGTAACGATTTGACCGCCAATTGCTCAACCACTGCCACCAGCGTCGAGGGTGGCAGTCGCGCGCAACTGATCACGCCGATGGCGGCGTCGAGAGTGAATGCCATCTTGAACACCGACAAGCGTTGCAGCACGCGTTGTTCCTGCTCGCTCAAGCGCTGATAGCTCCAGTCCAGCGCGGCGTTCATCGACTGATGGCGTGGCACGGCGGTGCGGCGACCGTGACTCAGGACTTGCAGGCCTTGATCCAGTTGCGTCTGAAGGCCGACCAGCGCCAAGGCATCGATCTGCGCGGCTGCCAGTTCGATCGCCAATGGCAGACCATCGAGCCGCCGACAGATATCGCGCAGCGTTTCCAGATCCTGTCCACGCAGACTGAAGCCGTGTTGACGCGCGCGAGCGCGACTGACAAACAGCTGCACCGACGAATAACCCATGACTTCATCGACACTGTTGAGCGCCAAGGCTTTGGGAAGGGTCAGGGGCGACAGTGGCTGGAGGACTTCCAGACCCAGGTTCAACGGTTCTCGGCTGGTGGCAAGAATCGACAGACGGGGCGCAGCGTCGAGCAATGTTTGCAACAGGTTCCGGCAGGCTGCATGCAAGTGTTCGCAATTGTCCAGCACCAGCAAGGCGTGGCGCGCCGCCAATGTGGGGAAATCAGTGCCGAGGGTTTTCAGCAGGTGATCGAGGAGCGGGATGTCATCGCCGACCAGCGACAGATCCACCTGCCACACCCCGTCGCGAAAATGTTGCAGCAACAGCTCCGCTGCGCGCAGTGCCACGGTGCTTTTGCCGACACCGGCAGGCCCCGTCACCGTCATGAGCCGGGACAGCGGCAGTTGCCGCACCAGACCGCCGACCAGTGAATCGCGCCCGGTGACCGGCGACAGTCGTGCGGGCAAATTGTGTTGGGGCGCTTGCAGGTTTTTGAACACCACGTGGGCGGCGCTGTCGCCCTGCACCGGTGCCACGAAGCTGTACCCGCGTTGCGGCACATTGACGATGTAGCGCTGGCCTTTTTCGCCGTCGCCAAGGGCCCGGCGCAGCGCGGCGATGTGCACCCGCAGGTTGATCTCCTCGACCACCGAGGTCGGCCACACCAGCGCGATCAATTGCTCTTTGCTGACCACTTGGCCGGCGCGCTCGACCAGCACTTGCAGAATGTCCAGCGCACGCCCGCCCATGCGCAATTGCCGATCCCCTTCGAGGATCAGCCGCTGGCGCAAATGGAACGCGTACGGCCCGAAACGCAGGACCGACGCCGAGTTCAATTCGTCGAGGCTGTTCATGTCCGTTATCTTCGCAGGCCTCGATGACGGTACAACCACCACGCGGGGTCCAGCACGGACATCCGGATGCCCGGAACGGACAGAACCGCTCTAGCTGAACTGTTCGCGATACTGCGTGGGGGTCAGCCCGAGCTTTTCGCCGAACAGAAACCGCATGTGCCGCACGCTGCCGAAACCGCTTTTGTAGGCCACGGTCTTCAGCGGCAGATCGCTGGTTTCCAGCAGGTTACGCGCGCAATCGATGCGCGCGCTTTGCAGGAATTCCATGGGCGTCATGTTGACCTCGCGAGCGAACACCCGGGCAAAATGCCGTGCACTCATGTTCGCAAGCCCTGCCATGCGCTCGACGGTGAAAGCTTCCTCCAGGTGTTCCAGCACATGATTCTGCACCCGGGTAATCGGCGTTTCCTGGGGCGCCACCGCTGCCATCAACGGGCTGAACTGCGCTTGCCCGCCCTGGCGCTTCATGACCACCAGCAGCACCTTGGCCACGTCCTGGGCAATCTTTTTGCCATGATCGCGAGCGACCACCGCCAATGCCATATCGATACCGGCCGTGACACCTCCGGAGGTGATCAGGTTGCGATCCTCAATAAAAATCTGATCGGTCGCGACGTTTGCCTTCGGAAAGCCCTTGATCAAGCGTTCGGTGTAATTCCAGTGGGTGGTCACACGATAGCCGTCGAGCAGTCCGGCATGGCCCAGCACGAAGGCGCCGGTACAGATCGAGCCATATTGCCCGGCGCGCGTGACCGCGCCTTGCAGCCAGGCGAGCAACGGCGGGTGTTTTTCGTTGTAGGCGCCGGGGCCGCCCGGCACCAGCAGCAAGTCATATCGCTCATCGGCTTCGTCCATATGCCGATCGGTGTGCACGAGGACGCCATTGGACGCACGCAACGGCCCGCGCTCGGTGCCCATGGTGGTCAGGTGATAGTGGTCTTGCGGTTTCAGGTAGCGGTTGGCAACCGAAAAGACTTCCAGCGGCCCGGCCATGTCGAGCAGCAGAAAATCCGGAAACAGCACCATTGCCACGGTCTTCATGTGGGCATCACCAAAATCCAAGCAAAGTCATAAGTCTGCGCATTATGGCCAGATACGGTGAAAACGTTGGAAAAGAATGCGTGATCCAGTGCACACAACTGTCAACCATAACGGGACAGTATTTCAATTTTCATCTACTTATTGCATCGCTGAGTAACCAGTAACCTTCTCCTCACTCGGACGAATCAACGTCCTGAAAGGAGATTTCATCATGCTGACCCTTCGTAAAGCTTCCGACCGTGGTCTGGCCAATCATGGCTGGTTGAAGTCGTTCCACACCTTTTCCTTCGCCAGCTACCGTGACCCGCGTGAACAGGGTTTCTCCGACCTGCTGGTGATCAACGATGACCGCGTCGCCGCCGGCAAGGGCTTCGGCCAGCACCCGCACCGTGACATGGAGATTTTCTCCTATGTGCTCGAAGGCGCTCTGGAACACAAGGACACCCTCGGCACCGGTTCGGTGATCCGCCCAGGCGATGTGCAACTGATGAGCGCCGGCAGCGGCGTGGCTCACAGCGAGTTCAACCACTCGGCGAGCAAGCCTGTTCACTTCCTGCAGATCTGGATCGTGCCGGACGTCAGCGGCGCCAAACCGCGCTACCAGCAAGAGCACTTCAGCGAACAGAAAAAACGCGGCCGCCTGCAACTGATCATTTCGCCCGAAGGCAGCCACGGCTCGCTGAAAGTGCGCCAGGATGCGCGGGTGTATGCAGGGCTGTTCGATGGCCAGGAAAGCGCCACCCTCAAGCTGCCCGCCAACCGCTACGCCTATGTGCACGTTGCTCGCGGCAGCGTTGAACTGAACGGCGTGCAGTTGAAGGAAGGCGACGGCGTGCGGGTTCGTGAAGAACAGGCGCTGACCTTGAGCAATGGCCAGGATGCCGAAGTCCTGGTGTTTGATCTGCGCCCGCAGGAACTGCCGGAAATGCCATGAGGCAGTGGTTTCAACGCTCACAGAAAACGGCCTTCAATGAAGGCCGTTTTTTTTTCGCAGAACAACTATTCGTTTTCCAGCACAAACGCTTCGACAATGTGTTCGATCACCGCTCTGACCCGCGCGGTGTGGCGTAAATCCGCATGGGTCACCAGCCACACTTCATAAGGCAACGGACGCGTGCGCTCCGGCCACAACCTGACCAGACCATCGCGCTCGCCCATGTAGACCGGGATTTCTCCTACCCCCAGACCGGCGGCAATCGAGCGGCGTACCAGCAGGCTGGAACTCAGACCGGCGACGATCCGCCCGCGAGTCATGGGCTCCGACACGAGGGTCAGATCCTTGTTGCCCTGCAGATACGGCTGGTACACCACCAGATCATGGCCCTCGAACGCACTGCCCGGCGCCGGCACCCCATGGCTGTCGACATAGGCCTGCGAGGCAAACAATCCCACCGGCCAACGCGCGATGCGCCGGGCGATCAGGTCCGGATTGTCCGGACGGGTGTTGCGCACAGCGATGTCCGCCTCACGTTTGGCCAGGCTGAGGATTTGCGTGGAGGCGTCCAGTTGCACGCGCACGTCCGGATGCTGCTCGTGCAACTGCGCGATGGCCGGGATCAGAAAATCGATGGCCAGCGAATCGGTGGTGCTGACCCGCACGCTACCGGTCAGACGATCGTCCAGGCCCTGGATACGCCGTTCCAGCTCCAGCGCCGAATACTCCATTTTTTCCACCGACTTGAGCGCCGCTTCGCCGACGGCCGTCAGTGCATAGCCCTCGGAGGTGCGCAGGAACAAGGTCGCGCCCAGCGACTTTTCCAGTGCCGTGATGCGGCGCCCGACCGTCGCCTGATCCACGCCCAGTACACGCGCGGCGCCGCGCAATGTCGACTCGCGGCAGACCGCTAGAAACACCCTTGCATCATCCCAGTTCATAGCGTTCTCCATTGATGCATAAACGCATCACTATCACGCAAACTCGCTGCATTAACGCAGCAACGATAGCCGATATGCTGGGCGCCATAAACCTTTCAAAGGATTGCCGTCATGCACACTTCAACTGCTTCGCCCGAACGTCCGGACACAAGTGTCTGGCTGGCGATCTTCGCCGGCCTCTGCGCCAGCCTGGTCAGCATCGGTCTGGCGCGTTTCGCCTACACACCGCTGATCCCTTCGCTGATTCAGGCGCAATGGTTTTCCGCCCATGATGTGGTCTATCTCGGCGCGGCCAACCTGGTCGGTTACCTGATCGGCGCCCTCCTCGGCCGACCGCTGGCACGCCGGCTCACCCAGAGAAACGCTCTGCGCCTGATGATGCTGGCGGTGACCGTGGCGTTTTTTGCCTGTGCGTACCCCGTGTCGGTGAGCTGGTATTTCGGCTGGCGCCTGCTGTCGGGAATCGCCGGCGGCGCGATCATGGTGCTGGTGGCCGCGACCGTACTGCCCCATGTACCCGCCGCACGCAAAGGCCTGGCCAGTGGGGCGATTTTCCTCGGCATCGGTCTGGGCATCGCCGGCTCGGGAACGATTGTTCCGTTGCTGTTGGGGTTGGGTCTGCAGGCGACCTGGCTGGGATTGGGCGCTTTGTCGCTGGCACTGACGGCATTGAGTTGGTTCGGCTGGCCTTCGGAGCTGCCCCACGCAACCACCGCAACGGCTCAGGTGGAACCGGTCGAACCGACACCGCCTGCTGTTTATCTGCTGTTTGCCCAGTACGCGTTCATGGCCGCCGGGCTGGTGCCGGCCATGGTCTTTCTGGTGGATTACGTCGCCCGTGGCCTGGGCGCCGGGTCGCACGTCGGCGCGCTGATCTGGGTCATGTACGGTCTGGGTGCCATCTTCGGCCCGGTGAGTTATGGCTTCCTCGCCGATCACCTTGGCGCGCGGACCGGCATTCGTCTGGTGCTGGTGGTGCAGGCGATCACCCTGGGTTTGCTGGCGGTTTCGCATTCGTTCCTGGCGTTGGCGCTGCTGGCGGTGGTCCTTGGTTCATTTCCGCCGGGCATTGTCCCGCTGGCATTGGCCCGGGTGCATGAGCTGGTGCCGGATCACCATCGCCAACAGGTGGCGTGGAGCCGGGCCACGGTGTCGTTCGCCACGTTTCAGGCGCTGGCGGGCTTCGCCTATTCGGCGCTGTTCAACGCCACGGGCGGACAACATGCGCCGCTCTTCGTGATTGCCGGCGGTGCCATCGTGATCGCGCTGATACTTGAGCACGCCATGAAATTGCTGCCCTCCTCCGTCGAACAACGCTGCTGCGCCGAATGACGGGAATCATTGCGCCCTGACTGCGTTCCCATCTACTGATCACTTTTTCAAGAGGAATCGAAAATGACGTTGCCCACTGAAATGACCCGAATCGAAATCACCGAACCGGGTGGGCCCGAGGTTCTGCAATCCCGACGCGTGCCGCTGCCGGTCGTCGCAGAAGGCGAAGTGCTGATCCGCGTGCACGCCGCCGGCGTCAATCGCCCGGACGCCCTGCAACGCGCCGGCAAATACCCGATGAAGCCCGGCATGAACCCGATTCCGGGCCTTGAAGTGGCCGGCGAGGTCGTGGCGATCGGCGGCGGTGTCAGCACATTCGCGGTCGGTGACCGGGTGTGTGCGCTGACCAATGGCGGCGGTTATGCCGAATACTGCACGGTTCCGGGGGGCCAGGTCTTGCCGATCCCCGATGGGCTGGACTGGATCCAGGCAGCGGCCATTCCGGAAACCTTTTTCACCGTATGGGCCAACTTGTTCGGCCTCGGCGGCGCCAGCCGAGGTCAGCGCGCCTTGATCCACGGCGGCACCAGCGGCATCGGCACCACCGCATTGATGCTGTGTCGCGAGTTTGGCATCGAAGCCTTCGCCACCGCTGGCAGCGCCGACAAATGTGCAGCAATCCGCAATCTGGGCGGCGACGCGATCAACTACCGGGAACAGGAGTTCGCCGCGGTCATCGCCGAGAAAACCGCCGGCCAGGGCGTCAATGTGATCCTCGACATCATGGGCGGCTCTTACCTCAACGGGAACATCAGCGCCTTGGGAATGGATGGGCGGTTGGTAATGATCGGCTTCCTAGGTGGCGCGCGGGCCAACGACATCGATCTGCTGGCCATCCTCGGCAAGCGTGCGGTGGTCACCGGTTCCCTCCTGCGTGCCCGTACCTCGGCGGAAAAAGCCGCCATCGCCGATCAATTGCGCGAACACGTCTGGCCGGCGCTGGCTGCCGGGCGTTGCCTGCCGATCATCGACAAGGTCTACCCGCTCGCCGGCGCAGCCAAGGCCCATGCGCACATGGAAGCGGGCGACCACATCGGCAAGATCGTGCTGAAGATCGACTGAGCCGTTGCAGCATTTTGTAATCGTTGCAGGCGTGCGGTGGTCGAAAATGTCACGCGCGGGTCAAGGCATCTGGTAAAAAGCGTTCTTTGTCCGCGCCTTGGTGAAACGTTTAATGTTCCTTGCCTTCATGACCCGACTTCGACGCCGCCGTCTGGCGTTCGCCTGCATGGCCGCCCTGATCATCGGCGTGCCGGCGAGTTGTGCCGTGCTGGAACACACCGAGCGCAAGCTGCTGTTTCGCATCGAACCGGGCACCGCCGGCTGGTATCACGGATTGCCCGGCAGCGTGCAGGAACTCGACCTGCAACCGAAAAGCTTCAAGGCCGGGCAGAACATTCACGCCTGGTGGTGGCCGGCGGAGCGTGCCGATGCACCGGCCATCCTCTATCTGCACGGCGTGCGCTGGAACCTCACCGGGCAGCTGTTTCGTATCGAACAATTGCGCTCAGCAGGTTATTCGGTACTGGCCATCGACTATCGCGGCTTCGGCCAGAGCCACGGCGACCTGCCGTCGGAAAGCACGGTTTACGAAGATGCGCGGGTGGCCTGGGAACGCTTCCAACTGCTGCAGCCCGATCCGAACAAACGCCTGATCTACGGGCATTCGCTGGGGGGCGCGGTCGCCATCGACCTGGCTGCCGAACTCGGTCGCAATGCCGCCAGAAATCACACCCCACTGCCGGTGCGCGGGCTGGTCATCGAATCCACATTCACCTCCCTGGCGGATGTTGCGGCAGCCGTGGCCAACACCTCTCTTCCGGTGCGCTGGTTGCTGTCGCAGAAATTCGACTCCATCGACAAGATTGCCGAAATCCATATGCCGTTGCTGGTGGTGCACGGACTGGCCGACGCATTCGTGCCGTCACGCTTCAGCGAGCAACTGTTCGCCGCCGCCCGGCAACCGAAACGCCTGCTGCTGGTGCCCGGCGCAACCCACAACAACAGCATGGCGCTGGGCGGACAGAACTATCGCAAGGCGATCGATGCGCTGATGCAAACCCGACCTGCTGCCCGAGTGGCAGGCGCTGCGGTGCAAAAGAATCCGCGCGATTCCTGACGTCCCACCCCCGCAGACCATCGGTCACCCCGAAAGGAAATTCTTGCAGCATCGGCTGGAAATCCGGCGATCTAACGCTTTGCTGGAGGGAGTCAATCCATGACGCTGCTTCGGCACACCCGGCCGCGCAGCGTTCCACTGCCTATTCGGGAGCACCAACATGAAAATCAACCCGTACCTGATCTTCAACGGCGACTGCCGGGCTGCCTTCACCTTTTACGAGCAATGCCTGCAAGGCAAGCTCGAAGCGATGATGACCTTCGGCGAAACGCCAGCCGCCGCACATGTACCGCAAGAGCACCACAACCTGATCATCCACACCTGCCTGAAAGTCGGCGATCAGATGCTCATGGCTTCGGACACCACCCCCGATCGCCCGACCCAAGGCATGAGCGGTTGCTCGATTTCCCTGAATGTCGACAGCATCGCCGAGGCCGAACGGGTGTTTAACGCCTTGGCCAAGGACGGTCGCGTCGACATGCCATTGGAAGCCACCTTTTGGGCCGCACGTTTTGGCATGCTGGTGGATCGCTTTGGCGTGTCGTGGATGGTTAATTGCGAAACTGACAAGTGACGCTGTCATTGCAGCGGACATGAAAAAGCCCGACCTCTTCAGGTCGGGCTTTTTCATTCAACGCTGGGCCAGTTCATGGCGAACGCACTGCTCGTAGTAGGTTTGCTTGACGGCCGCCGGCTTGAGTCGCGACGCGCTGTCGTAGGTCTGCTCGGTAATGCCCATGGCGGTCATGCGCATCCACGGTTGCTGGAACTTGCGCGCCTGCAAGCGCTTGCGCGCACCATAAAGAGAAATGCCCGAAAGCTTCGATTGTTGCGCACCGGCGGCAATTTCCGAACCCCAGGTACACGCAAAACGATGGCTCTTGCTCAGCTCCCTGGCCTGGGCCTCCAACGCGAACAGAGCGAGGGAAAGCGTTGCTACGGTGATGACAATCGTCCGCATATAGCCCACCTAACCTTTTGAAAAAAGGCGAGTTTGCCGGGACTGAAAGCTTTCGGGGGCCAGCAATTTGCCGCCTATTGCTCCCGAGCGCGAACTTCAACCTTTAACCGGTCTGCGCCTTCTTCCTGGCACTGGATGTGGATCGGTACAAAACGCTTGATCACCGAAATGTTGCTGTGCAAATGCTCGGTCATCCTGGGCGTGGTAAACGATCCACCTCCGGCGAGCACCATCGGCAACAGCAGTTGATCAGCCAGATGCTCCGCTACCGCCGCACCGTTGTGCAACCAATCGGTCGCTTGATCGATCGCGGCGTCCGCCACCTTCTCCGAACGCAGTGAGGCTTGACCGAAAGCGCTGAAAACCTCGGTGACGTGTTCAAACGCATATTCCAGCAGCAGCACATTGCCCGGTCCACATGCCGGATCAAGGATGACGGTGTTCAATTCTGCTGACACCATGTTCAATCGCTGGGCCACCCTTTCGAGCTCGCGGACACCGACACTCGGCGCCAGTCCCGCCGTCAGCGCAAACGCCTGTTGCGAAAGCGGCAAACCGCGCTCACACAAGTGCAGTGCTGACAATTTCGATGGTTGCACCCTGACGTCGATTTCACCGCCCCCTGCCGGTACGAACCCGTGGCGCAGCAACGTCAGTTCCACCTCCGCGCCCATGCGTCGCAGCAACGGCAACCAGCTGCGGCTGAGAAAATCGGTCGGTGGTGCCAGCGGATTATGCGTGCCGCCGCTGATCCGCACGCGGCTGGCTTGCGGCGCCAGTAACAAGGCGGGCAGCAAGGTCTGCAACACCAGGGTGCAACTGCCGGCGGTGCCAATGGCAAAGCGATAATCGCCGCCACGAATCGGCCCCGGCTCGAAGCTCAATGTCTGCGAGCCCAGTTCAGCCCCCTGGATCTTTGCACCGCAGACCTGCGCTGCCGCCATCACGGCGGTCAGGTGCTGGCGCAACAGGCCCGGACGACTGCGCCGGGCCCGAATCCGCTCAATGCGAAACGCCTGACCCGTCACCATCGACAGACTCAACGCACTGCGCAACACCTGCCCACCGCCGATGGCGCCGTCCAGTTCAATCACGTCCTGTTTCATTTTTTTCCTTATGCGTACAAACCAACGGTTTCCCGCAGGTATTGATCGAGCTGGCGCGAATCCTCCCGGGTTCGGGGCAGTGCCGGTACCGCTCGCTCAAGTTCCGCCTCGATGAATGCATGCAGCGCCGGACGACGAGGACCGTAGGCGCTCTCGTCGGCATTGCGCTTGAGCGCGAGCAATTCATCGACTTCATCGAGCAAGGCCCGGTCATCGACGGTGCTCAGCAGATCGCTGAACGTCATCGGCGGCCGACCCCGTCCCTGATCGATCCAGCGCACCGCCAGCAGGGGCCGCAGTACATAGAAGTACTTCTTGAACCGCACGCTTTCGCCTTGCAGATAACCACGGAAGGTCTTCTTCGCCATCGACAGGTAATGATTGCGCGCGGCTGGCGGGCTGTAGAACGCCTCGGCCAGTGCCCGCAGCTGAGAAACCGCTGCAGTCTCGCTGCGATAAACCAGCGGTGAGTCGAGCCATTCGAGCAAGGTCGGGTTGGATTTGCGCAACAGCCCGAGGGTTTTGCGCAGCTCCCAGCCACTGACATCCAGCTCGTCATCCAGCGGCCGCTCGATCACATCACTTGGCGTATCGACCTGGACGAACCACTCTGGTTTCTCTACATAAACGAAGCGCACATCGTAATCACTGTCCGGCGAGGCAAAACCCCAGGCCCGGCTGCCCGATTCGCAGGCATACAGCACCGTGACATTGCGTTCGCGTTCTATGCGCGCCAGTTCTTCCAGCACCCGGGCGCGCATGGCGCTGCACAGCGGGTGACGTTCTTCGAATTTCATGTCCTTTAATCCTTGTTCCGGCGTGCCTTGCGGCACGCGTTATCCCTTGACGCACACCACCTGACGCAAGGTGTGCAGCACTTCAACCAGCTCACGCTGGGCGTGCATGACTTTGTCGATGTCCTTGTAGGCCATCGGAATTTCATCGATCACCGCAGCGTCCTTGCGACATTCGACGTGCGCGGTGGCGCGGATCTGGTCTTCGACGGTGAAGATGTTTTTGGCCTTGGTACGGCTCATGGTCCGACCGGCACCGTGGCTGCAGGAGCAAAACGATTCCTCGTTACCCAGACCGCGCACGATGAAACTCTTGGCGCCCATCGAACCGGGAATGATCCCCAACTCGCCCTTTTTCGCCGACACCGCGCCTTTGCGGGTGACCAGAATGTCCTCACCGAAATGCTGCTCTTTCTGCACGTAGTTGTGGTGGCAGTTCACCGCTTCCAGCGCGACGTCGAATGGCTTGCGGATGATCTGCCGCGTGGCCTGAATCACCGCTTGCATCATCAGCGCACGGTTCTGCTTGGCGAAATCCTGGGCCCAGCCCACGGCTTCCACGTAGTCATCAAAATGCCGGCTGCCTTCTTCGAAGTACGCCAGGTCACGATCCGGCAGGTTGGCGATGTGCTGACGCATATCCGCCTGGGCCATCTGAATGAATAGGTTGCCGATGGCGTTGCCGACACCGCGCGAGCCGCTGTGCAACATGAACCAGACCCGGTTGGCCTCATCCAGGCACACTTCGATGAAGTGGTTACCGCTGCCCAATGTTCCGAGGTGCCCGCGGTTGTTGGTGTTGGCCAGTTTCGGGTACTTGTCGGTGATCGCCTTGAACCGTGGATTCAGCGCCGCCCAGGCCTGATCGGCCTGTTGCGGAATCTCGTCCCAGGCGCCTTTGTCACGGCGCGACCGGGTCGAACTGCGGCCATGGGGCACCGCTTGTTCGATGGCACTGCGCAGCCCGTGCAGGTTGTCCGGCAGATCGGCCGCCGTCAGCGAAGTTCGCGCGGCAATCATGCCGCAACCGATGTCCACCCCGACCGCTGCCGGGATGATCGCGCCGACCGTGGGAATCACGCTGCCGATGGTCGAGCCCTTGCCCAGATGGACGTCCGGCATGACCGCCAGATGTTTGAAGATGAAGGGCATCTTCGCCGTGTTCATCAACTGCTCGCGCGCTTCGTTTTCCACCGGGACGCCTTCGGTCCAGAGCTTGATCGGCTTGCCGTTGGCGACTTCCAGCAGTTGGTAAGTGTGTTCTTTCATCATCTCGATTCTTCAGGTAGTTCCACCGGCGTTCGCCGGCAGATTCAAAAAAGGTGGCACGACAAAGGTTGATGACTGTTGCGCGTTGCCGCGCACCGGGGTTAGCCGGCCTCAGATGTACAGCCATCGGCATTCGTGCCGTCACGAGCACTGACAAGGGTTTGGTGAGACGTCTTGGATGTAGTCCCACCGGCATTCAGTGCCCGTGACAAATCAATTCATTGGGCGGCTCATCGCCTCATCCCATGCTTTCAATCGCTTCGACCCAGTGCTGCGGTCCGTACAGGCCGGCAGTGAACTGCTCGATCACATCGAACACCGCGTCACTGAAACCGCCGACATTCAGGATGTCGTCACGATCCGCCGCTGGTGTCGCCCAACCCGGTTGCAGGTCAATGCAAATCAGGCGTGCCTGGGGGTTGATCCGCTTTATCCGTTCCCATTGCAGCATCGTCTCGCTGGCGCCCTGGCGTCGCGCATCGATCCAGGATTCGTTGTCCGACACCATGATCAGCGTATCGACCCTGGCCTTGCTGTCCGCCAGTTTCTTCAACGGCGCCGAGCAGCAGGTTCCGCCGCCGAAAATGCCCGCAAGCTTTTCAGCATTGCTGATCACACTGTCGCGCGGGTTGAGGGTGATATCCACCACCTTCCATTCGAACGGCATCACCCGCGCCGTCGGCTGTTTACGCAACACCGCCGCCGTGATCAACGCCGCCACATCGATGCAGCGCACCGCGGTGGTCGCGCCCTGACGGTAACCGGTCAGCGGGCTACCCATCGAGCCGGAAACATCCGGGCAAATTACCACCGCACCCTGAAGCTTCGGCACATTGGTCAACGACAGCTCCAGCGCATCCTGCAAGGCCTCGCGAATCGGCGCCGGCACGTCATCGCCAACCATCCGATACGCCGCCAGCAACTGGTACGGATACACCCGCGCCTTCGCAACGGCTTCGGGATCCGCCAACCGAGCGGCCACATATTCGGTGCAACCCGGTACTTCAAAAGCGCCGTGGCGCGCCAGCGTATTGAGGTTGATGCGCAGGCCCTGCCAGCCCATGTTCCGCGCCTGAGCCGCCCATTGTTCCTTGCTCAAGGTTTCGTTACCGAGCAATTGAAACGGCACTTCAGGCACTTGATCACTCGCACCGCTGCGAAAGGCCAGCAAATCGCGAGTCAGTGCGGGCAACGCCTGTGCATCCACCGGTTTACCGATCACCCAGGCAAAAAACGCTTCGCGCCAGGCCTCGGACGGTTTTGGGTGAACCATCTTCACCACATCCGCCAGCGAAGGCTGATTGCCGATCGATGCCTGCAACAACTGTCGCTCGGTTGCACTGTTTAGCCAGTTCTGCACCAGACGCTTGGGTTGGGAGCCGAGGGAGCGGCGACCGGTGGCGCCACTGCGCAGGATCTGCACGAAGTTGCGCAGCATCTTGCCGCTGTCCACGACCTGCCCGAACACCTCTGGCACCAAAGCCGAACGCTGAGCCGTCAGCGCCGCCAGCAACAACGCCGGCATGTCTTTCATATGACCCTTTTGACGGGCGTAGAGAGCCGCATTCGCCACGAAGCGGCTGTCCAGTTCCGCCACCAGCTTCAACACCTGATCCAACTGACTTTGTGCGGATGCGTAAAAGGTGGAATTCAGGCAACCGGTGACTGCCAACTGTGCCAGTTGATGCTTGGGCGTATAGGCATAAGCCGCGGCTCCGGAAGCATTCAAGGTGTCGCACGCCGGCAGGGTTTTCGATTGCGTATTGAAGAGGTTGAAGTTGGCCATCGTGGCGTCTCGCTGTGTTGTCCTGTTCGTTGCGAGAGGTATTGCAGCCGCTGTGCCAGTTTTTGAAAACGTTCGTGAATTATTTTTATCTATTTGATTTTAAAGAGTTTTATTTTAAGAACGAGCATTCCTGAATTTTCGTCACGACAGATAACGCCCTCGAAGACTATCATTGTCTATCGTCATTTATCTTTCAGGATAATCCATGTCCAGCAAGCGCACCGTCGCCATCGGTTTCATCGGCGCCACCCTCGATCGCGTAGGCAAAGGCGCCAATCGCTGGAACCATTGGCGACCTAGCGTGAGCCTGTGTCAGCAACCGGACGTATTGATCCATCGCCTGGAACTGATACACGGCACAGATGCACGGGACGCGAGCCTGGCCGAACGCATTCGCGAGGACATCCGTCAGGTGTCGCCGGGCACGGAAGTGCGCCTGCACCCGATGGCGTTGCGCAACCCCTGGGATTTCGAGGAGGTCTACGCCGCACTTCACGACTTCACCTCCGAGTACACCTTCGATACCGAGCGTGAGGACTATCTGGTGCACATCACCACGGGGACCCACGTCGCGCAGATCTGCTGGTTCTTGCTGACCGAGGCGCGCTACCTGCCCGCGCGCCTGATCCAGACCTCCCCCGCCCGCCGCCAGAGCGAAGAAGAACCAGCCACCGGCACCCACGCCCTGATCGACCTGGATCTGTCGCGCTACGACCGGATTGCCTCACGCTTCACTCACAAACGTCTGGAAGGCCTGGAATTTCTCAAGTCCGGCATCGCCACCCGCAACACCGCGTTCAACCGTTCCATCGAGCAGATCGAACGCGTGGCCGTCCGCTCCAAAGCGCCGATGCTGCTGATCGGCCCGACCGGCGCCGGCAAGTCCTTTCTCGCCCGACGTATCTACGAGCTCAAACGCAGTCGCCATCAAATGCAGGGGCGTTTCGTTGAAGTGAACTGCGCTACCCTGCGTGGCGATGGGGCAATGTCCGCGCTGTTCGGCCACGTCAAAGGCGCCTTTACCGGCGCGCAAAACGCCCGCGATGGTCTGCTGCGAGCGGCTGACGGCGGCATGTTGTTTCTCGACGAGATCGGCGAACTGGGGGCAGATGAACAAGCGATGCTGCTCAAGGCCATCGAAGAGAAGCGCTTCTTCCCGCTGGGCTCGGACAAGGAAGTCGACAGCGACTTCCTGATCATCGCCGGCACCCACCGCGACCTGCGCAGTCGCGTCGCCGAAGGTCTGTTCAGGGAAGATCTCTACGCACGGATCAACCTCTGGACGTTCGACCTGCCGGGCCTGGCGGGTCGCCGCGAAGACATCGAACCCAACATCGATTTCGAGCTTGAACGCCACGCGCGCGAACACGGCCAACTGGTGCGCTTCAACCTTGAAGCTCGACGGCGCTACTTGAGTTTCGCCAGCTCACGGGAAGCTGCGTGGCTGGGCAATTTCCGCGAGCTTTCGGCCTCGATCACGCGCATGGCGACGCTTGCCGACAGCGGGCGAATCGATGAAGCGCAGGTCGAGGAGGAAATTGATCGGCTGCGGTATGCGTGGGGCCTGGCGCAACCGGCCGGGATGACGAATGATCTGCCGGGCGATGCGCAGACGCTGGACCTGTTCGATCGGCTGCAATTGAAGGCGGTGCTCGAGGTTTGCAGACAGGCAGACAGCTTGTCGGATGCCGGCAGGCGACTGTTCGGTGTGTCGCGACAGGCCAAGGCGCAGCCCAACGATGCGGACCGATTGAGGAAGTACCTCGGACGGTTCGGCATTGACTGGAGCCAGTTGCGAGAGCAGTGAAGCGCGGCCGCAATCAACTACGCCGTTGAGATAAACTGCGCCACACCGCAATACAAACATCGAGCGAAGGACAGACACGGATGAGCTTACTGGAATTTTTCTCAGACCTGCTATCACTGTGCAGCTTCGAGACGTCCGGTCAAAAGCCTCGCAGAGTCTTCACCCGCGGATTTGTCGTAACGTGCGTCTTTGTGGCGATCATCGAGCTGTTCTTGCTGAACCACATCTATAGCGGGCGTCCGTGAACGAATAGCTATGAGTTCCCGCCCGTCAGTTGACCGGCACTTTACCCCGCGTCAGAACTTCCAACGTCTATCCACCTGACGCGGAAGCCCGACGATGAACAGAACCATTGCAGCCCTCATGCTTGGAAGTCTTTTATCTGCCACCGCACCGCTGTCGATGGCGGGAAGCACCGTTCCGCCTACGGGTATTCCCGGGGTCAATCAGGGAGGCACCGAATCCAAGGAAGACAAGGCCGACAAAAAGGGTGAAGAAGCGTCGGGGTCGAACTCCGGTGCAGAGTCCCATGAGACAGATAAGGATGCGCAAACATCCAGCGGCTCAAAGGATAGGATGGAAGAAAAGAAGCCCTGAACGATTTAGCCGACTCAGCGGTTTTCGCAGGCGTAAAAAAGCCGATCTCTTCGATCGGCTTTTTCGTATGACGCTTCTCCCGCCTTTTTCGCCAGTAAAAGCCAAGCAAGCAGGTATCGGCGCTTCCGATAAAGGCCTGTGGAGAAAGTCATGCTTTTGCTGGCCAAGTCAAGCGATGACCGCATTGGGAGGATCAATATTAAACTAATGCGGCTGGCCTGCACTTGAACGATGCCAAACCGAGTCAAGACAACCGCGCCCGGCGCCAGGAAGCGAAGCAACATGCCTGATATCCTTCCCTGTCAGGAATCCAAGCCCCCGCGCTTTTCAAGGACGTAGTAAATGAATTCGCAAAATATCGTGCGTTACTGGCATGCCGTCGAACTGCTGCAACCTCAGGCAGTCCCAAAGCTGAAGAAGCGCGACAGCGACTACCAGCCGTTTTTCCAAGACATACCCACCTCGGCCCAAATCCTGCCGTGGATGCCAGCCAATCCTCTGAGCCAGCAGCGCCTGCCGAACAAACGCTTATGGAGTCACACGCTCTACGCACACCTCTACAACAACCTGAATGTTTCTCGTCAGCTAGAGACTCTTTACGGCGCCGACCAAGGCTACAAGGAGCCACAACAAAGGCTCGCCGCCTTGTATGCGCTCAAGTTCAACGATCAAGGCATAATGCTGGTCGATAGCTTGGTGCTATCCAGCGAGGCATGGTTCGTCGGCTGTGCCATCAACAAGAAAGACTGGACACGCGGCTTCGAAGAGACCCAGGACTCCCTCCGCGAAGAGGCTAAAAGCCTGCTCAGTGGCGTGGTCAACGCCGCAGACCTGTCGCACCTGACAAACCATATTCGTCAGACTTTGGGACTCGACGAGTTTTTCGCAGACGAGCCGCGCAAACATCGCTTCCGCTCAGCACCGATCGACCCGAACAAACCCGAACAAGAAGACGATCCACTCAACAGCTTCCTGCTAAGCGATTTGGCCGACACGGCTGATGCCCTGACCCGTGGTGAAACCAGCGAGCCGTTGGCCCGCTACCTGAGTCATCACGACACCACCCAGCGCCTGCACCTCGACAAGCCCGAAGCAGATATGGCTCTGATTGATCGCCTCGCCCCCTCGCGTTATGCGACCGGCTGCTGGCCTGCCGAAAGGCATCTGGGGTTGGTGCACTCCCAACAATTGGCAGTCAACAGTCTGCTCCAAAACCTCAGCAACAATACCGGCATAATGGGCGTCAACGGTCCGCCAGGTACCGGGAAGACCACCCTACTCCGCGACCTAATCGCGGCGGTGGTGACACAACGAGCCGACGTATTGGCCTCGTTGAGCAGGGCCTCGGACGCCTTCATCCAGGATGGTCGCGAATCCGCCAACGATGGCGGACGCGAGCGCTTTGCCTATCAACTCAACCCTCGCCTGTTCGGCTTCGAGATGGTGGTAGCCTCCTCCAACAATGGTGCCGTGGAGAACGTAACTCTCGAGCTGCCCCAGCAGGATAAGGTTGACCCATCCTGGCTGCCCGATGCCGAATACTTCAGCGAACTGGGCGAACTCACCAGCGGCAAACCAGCTTGGGCAATGATCTCCGCGGCATTGGGCAGCAAAACCAAACGCACCCAGTTCGTCGATCGCTTCTTCTATGGCAAGCGTCCACCCAAACCGAAGAAGACCGAGGACGAATCCACACTCTCCCAACCAGATGCCCTCGACTACGACACCTTGGACGAGGATCTCCCCAACGGCAATCCAACGCCCGACGCGTCCGTAGCGGACAACGCGGAAGACAAGCCAGCTCCCAAGGGCATGCGCGAATGGTTGTCCGAGCAAGTCCCACAAATGAAGTTGCTCTCGTCCGCCGAAAAAACCAATTTCTGGCGCGCCGCCGTAAAGCAATATCAGGACGCCAAGAACGCCGAACAAGCGATACACGCTCAAGTCAGCGACATTCTGGAACGGATTCAGGCGGTGATCAGCGCCAAAGCCCGAGTACATCAAAAGGAAAAGGAGCGCCAAGTCCGCCTGACCCAGCGCAGCAGTCTCGATGACGAACAAGCTACGCTGGAAATGCTGCTGCTCACGCCCGCTCGCGAGCAACTGCAACGCGAACTCCAGGCTTTTGAAGCACACCTTGCAAAAAAGCCGGGTTTTCTCGCCAACCTATTGAGCCTCTGGGGTACTCATCGCACGTGGGCAACTCGGCAACGAGTGCTTGATAGCACTCGCACCTTGGCCAAGGACGCCTTCGACAGTGCCCAACGCCAAGTGCAGCGACTAGTTGGCCGGCTCACTGAACTCAATCAACAATTGGCCAAGGACGAACAGGAGATCAATGAAGCCGTGCTCCACGCCGCCCTGCAGATCGACAAGGCTCGCAGCATTGCCCAGGCTGGCAAGGCCAAGCACCTGCAGGTCTGGCTCGAACAAGGTCAGATCGGCAGAGGCAGCGAGATCGAGCTGCTCGAACCATGGTTAGTCGAAGGCTGGCGTCAGGCACGGGCGAAGGTATTCATCGAAGCGCTCAAGTTACACCGCGTCTTCTTCCAGATCGAAGCCTCGCGCTTACGCGCCAACCTGGACTTCATCACCAGCACGCTCACCGGCAGTCGTTATCGGGGGGTATCCAAGGCCGTGACACGTTCAGCATGGGCCTCGCTATTCATGGTAGTGCCGGTGCTCAGCAGTACCTTCGCCTCGTTCGCCCGCTCCTTCGGTAGCCTTGGCTGCGGAGAGATTGGCTGGCTGCTGGTGGACGAAGCCGGTCAGGCTACACCCCAGGCTGCAGTGGGTGCCCTATGGCGTGCACGCCGGGCTGTACTGGTCGGTGATCCGCTGCAATTGGAGCCGATCGTCACCGTATCTGATGCCGTGCTCGAACACATGCGTACCCGCTATCAAGTCGACACACACTGGCTACCCAATCGCCAATCAGCCCAAACCTTGGCCGACCAGGCCACCACTTGGGGTCGCATGGCGGGTCCCAAGGACAAGAAACACTGGGTCGGCCTGCCGCTGGTGGTGCATCGTCGCTGTGACAAACCGATGTTCGACCTGGCTAATCGCATTGCCTATGACGGAGCCATGGTCTATGGCACCATCGCGCCCTCACCCGCCAAAGAAACTCCTGCCCGCCTACTCACCGGCTGGGTACACGCGAGTGGCCGCTCCTCTGGCAATTGGGTCGACAATGAAGGCAAGGCGCTCGAACGCCTGCTGGCCTTGCTTGATAGCTACGGTGTTCCGCTTGATAGCATCGCAGTAATCACGCCCTTTCAGGACGTGCGCAACCAGCTCAAGGATCGATTAGATGCCAAGATCGTGCGCGGTACGATTCACACCATGCAAGGTAAGGAGGCTGCAGTGATCATCCTAGTCCTGGGTGGGAGCAGTGAAAACGGCGGCGCTCGCGAATGGGCAGTTTCCAAGCCTAACCTGCTCAACGTCGCCGCCACCCGGGCCAAGCGCCGTTTGTATGTGATTGGCGATCGCAATGACTGGAAGCAGCGGAAACTCTTCTGCGACGTTATTGAGCTGCTACCCGCTCATTCCCAGATGACCGCCGACAGCCATGCATGACAAAACGGACGCCTTACCGGCTTGAAACATGGACGAACTCTGACCTTAGTGCCCGCTGAAGATTCCACCCAAAGCCAGTCGTTTTTTAAGGGTAAAAACGACCAAACATAAAAAAGGGTCGCGAGTTAAAGTCTCGCAACCCTTTGAATTATATGTTGAGAAGAAAAACGGGATGCCCCCCCCCGCAAAAGTCCCTACGCATGAAAAAGCCCAACTCGTTAAAGTTGGGCTAAGTCATTGAATTATATGGTCGGGACGGAGTGATTCGAACACTCGACCCCTAGCACCCCATGCAGTTGTGCAACAATCATCTTTGGTCTACCTTGATCTCCTATAGAATCCTAAAGCTCAATAAAATAGGGACTTTCAGCGGCTAAACCTTCTAATGACCTCTATCCTGATCTACCCTTAGCTGACGAATCAGTGGGAGTAAATGTGGGAGTAAACCTATCAGGAGGTTGATTATGGCCAAGCTCACTGCCAAGGAACTGGAAGCACTGACTAAACAACATGCCGGAATAGTCATACGCGACGAAGGTAGCCTCGCGGGCAGAGTATCACTCCGCAAAAAAGGCATCGCCATCCCCTTTTACTTCCAGTTCCGCTGGGAAGGGATTTACACACGCTTCTCGTGCGGCACTTGGCCAAACAAGTCGTTAACCGAAATCCGCAAGGAGCGCAACGAAGCACGAGACCTTGTAGCCAAAGGGATCAATCCTAATGAGCACAAGCGTGCAGAAAAGGTGAGACTAAAAGCGGAGCTGGCGGCAAAACTCGCAGAAGTCGATCAACAGAAATCAATGGAATTGACGCTGCTAGACCTGGCAGATGAGTGGCTTCGCGATGGTGTGGCACGAAAGGACGGTAATGCAGAGCTCCGGAGAAAGTTCGCGAAAGATCTTTACCCTGCCGCGGGCTCAAAAGTCATCAGTACAATCACTGAACATGACCTGCGAGCTCTAGTGCGCTCTGTCATGGCTCGCGGCGCTACCCGTCAGGCAATCAGCCTTTTTTCGGATATCGTCCAGATGTTTGGATGGGCCCAGAAACGCCAGCCATGGCGAGCACTGCTAATCGACGGAAATCCAGCAGACTTGGTCGAAATCGACAAGCTTGTACCCAGTGAGTATCAGGAAGAACGTACCCGGATCCTCTCCTCCTCCGAACTTCAAGAATTACGCCAACGCTTTCAGAAAATGACGGCCGAGTACGCAACGCTACCTGCCGGAGAGAAGTACCATGGAATTCGTCCCCTGAAACCAGAGTCTCAACTTGCGCTTTGGATCTGTTTGGGAACATTGTGCCGAATCGGTGAACTACTTCAGGCCGAATGGAAAAATGTCGATCTGGAGAACCATACCTGGTTCATCCCGAGCGGGAACGTCAAAGGCAGCCGACGCAAAAAACAAGATCATCATGTGTTCCTCTCACCCTTTGCCCTGCACTTCTTTCAGGAACTGAAAATTTTGACTGGACATAGCCAATGGTGCTTTCCGAACAAGCAGAAGGATGGGCATGTGGATGTGAAAGTGGTGAGTAAGCAAGTCGGCGACCGCCAGGCCCGATTCAAAAACCGCAAACCCCTTTCACGACGTCGCAATGACGATACGCTGGTGCTTGCCGACGGCCAGAACGGTGACTGGACGCCTCACGACTTGCGCCGCACAGGCGCGACTATGATGCAGGCCCTAGGTGTCAGCCTAGACGTTATAGATCGCTGCCAAAACCACGTACTGGCTGGCTCACGGGTGAGGCGGCACTACCTGCATCATGATTATGCCGAAGAGAAAAAACACGCTTGGAACTTGTTAAGTGATCGACTCAGCGAACTGTTGTCCTCGCCCTACGAACATCCGCCTACCGAGCCACCGCGTGCGCAAACAAGAGTATCTGACATACGCGGAACATATCTATCAGATATTGCGAAGCCAAGGCCCGAGCATCAAGTTGGTTGACGCTGCGACGCAGCACAGACTCGACAACCCCGAGTGAACGGCAGGCTTCGATATGGCTATAGCCTTGATCGAGCACAAAGCCTGCGGATTCACGTTTGAATTCAGCGGAAAAGGTACGGCGTTGTTTGGTCATCAGCCACCTCTATCTGGCGAGCATTCTCGCCTAAATGTGGGTCCGGTTTCATTAGACCACTACAATCTGAGGTCGAGAACACCTGTGATGAAGCACCGTCAGAGGCTATAGCGTTCACGATCCAGACCCCGTGCCTAATTACCAACCCTAACCTCAAATTCGAGTGCAAAAAAACCTATGCTGATGACAACTGGAAAGTGGCATCAAACCCGCAAAGTCCAAACTTTGGTCACCGAGGCAATGCGAATTAGATTTTGAATTGGGAGACCAGCCTACATTGCTCAGCCGATAGAGCATTAAGGGTTGATCCTGACTCCAACGCTTTCTTGGCCGCTGTGGCGACTTGATCCGTAATTTGTCCCATTCCTGTTATTGTGAAATTGATTTCTTCAGCCACCTGGCTTTGCTGTTCTGCAGCAGCAGCAATCTGATTATTCATCTCATTGATGATGTTTACGGAAGCCGTGATACCCAAGAAAGTATGCGCGGCCATCTGCGCTTGCTGTAAACATGATTGAGTATGGGTATGACTTTCAAGCATTGATTGGGTCACCGACTGACTGCCCCCCTGCAAACGCTCGATGATTAGTCTAACTTCTTCAGTCGCAAGCTGGGTTTTCTGCGCCAAGCTTCTAACTTCATCAGCCACAACAGCGAAACCCCGACCATGATCTCCGGCTCGAGCGGCTTCAATAGCAGCATTGAGTGCGAGCAAATTGGTTTGTTCAGCGATGGCACGGATCGCAGTTACAACAGCTCCTATATCGTTGCTGCTTTCTTCGAGTACTTTCACCGTTTTGACAGAGTTCTCCATGCGAATAGCGAGCGCGTGAATAGCGGCGACGGCGTCCTCCATCGCAACTTTCCCGTCAATTACCGCTTGTTCCGCACGCCCTGTTGCTTTTGCAGCATTCATGGCATTTGCTGCGACATCCTGCGAGGATGTAGTCATCTCGTTAATTGCTGTTGCAATCTGCTCAACGTCACTCTGCTGGCTCTGCATCCCTTTATGGGTTTGCGCCGCCATAGCGGCGCCGTCGGACGTTGAGTCAGCAATCATTTTGGTTGAGTCTACTACCTTAATAATTAACGTCTGTAACTGCTCTAAAAATACATTAAACTCTTGAGCAATAAGCCCTAACTCGTCCGCCCGCGAACTACTCAGTCGCTGAGTTAAATCCCCCTCCCCTTTAGCGATATTTTTTATCATCGCCAGCATATTATGAAGTGGACGAACGATTCCTCGCGCCACGAATCCGACAATCAGAATTCCAAAGCCACTCACCAGCAAACCAACTAATCCCATTGAGCGTGCTTCGGAAATGTAGTGTTGTTCCAAGAGATTTTTCAGATCGCTAACGCTCTTGAAAACTACACTTTCTGGAAGTCGCACCAATAGTGTCCACTTCGTAGCTGTATTGGCAACGGCAAAACGAATTGCCAGCTGAATCATACCTCGCTGATCAAGACTATAACTCTCATCTGAAGTGCTTAGCGTTGAAAATGAGCTAACCAATTCTGCTCCGAACGTTTCGCTAGCAGATTTCCCTACTTTACTAGCGTCCCCAGTGTACGCTACGAAACGGCCGTTGCCGGAAACCAGGGCCATGTCACCCACCCCTCCATACAACTCACGATTTGCTTTTTCGAGGATTTTTTGGACGAACTCCAAATCTAGCGATGCACCAGCAATACCTTTGAATTTATCCTTTACGAGAATCGGAGCGGTAAACGCAGTCAACTGTACCGATTTCCCGTTAATAGTATAAATTACAGGATCGGTTGCACAGGCAGAGCGACTTTCCTTTGGACACAAATAAAACTCGCCCTCTCTTACACCCGTAGGTAGCAGCGCCTCACTTTCCATAGCATATAGCTTTGATAGAGTGTATTTACCGCCTTCAGCGCGAAACCACAAAGGCAAGAAGCGCTCTTGCTCGCTCAAACCGCTATTAGCACTTTCTTTAAAAATACCTTCTGGTTCCCAGGCTATGTAGGTAGTCACTAGTTGTGGGTTTTGAACGAGCGCATCAAGAGCAAGATCACTGAGCAATTTCCCTTCTGCCTCACGATCACCATCAGACTTGGATGCAGCCAAAACATTGGCTCTTGCAAGATTTTTTGCGACCGCAATTGGCTGATCCAACTGCCTCTGAATTTCGCTAACCTGATACTTTGAAAGGCCTACCAAGTGCTCTTTAACCTCCCCCCCCAAAACCTCTCGGGTTTTATCACCGATCCAGTTCTGGGTTTTCTCTCCAGAGATCAGCGCATATAGCACTAATACCGCCACTACGGAGAGAATGGCAGCCCCTGCGTAAAACATAATGCTCAACTGAAGAGATTTTATTTTCATTATTTTCTCACTCTTGCTTACGAATCTAAAGGCGCTATTATTTTTTCCACAATTACTAGAGCACATGACCTGAACATTAATTTTTTCTGACGCCGCGCGCTTCTTCAGTGCGCAGGCGTTAGGATGATGGCCATCCTTGGCCATTAGTTTCAATCGACTGCCTTAACCATATCTTCGATGACCTTCTTGGCGTCACCGAACACCATCATGGTTTTGTCGAGATAGAACAGCTCGTTGTCCAGGCCCGCATAGCCGCTGGCCATCGAGCGCTTGTTGACGATGATGGTCTTGGCCTTGAACGCTTCGAGGATCGGCATGCCGGCAATCGGCGACTTCGGATCGTTCTTCGCCGCCGGGTTGACCACGTCGTTGGCGCCCAACACCAGCACCACGTCGGCCTGGCCGAACTCGGAGTTGATGTCTTCCATCTCGAACACCTGGTCGTAGGGCACTTCGGCCTCGGCCAGCAATACGTTCATGTGCCCGGGCATGCGACCGGCCACCGGATGGATCGCGTATTTAACGGTCACGCCGTGGTGGGTCAGCTTCTCGGTCAGCTCTTTGAGCGCATGCTGCGCCCGTGCCACCGCCAGGCCGTAGCCCGGCACGATGATCACGGTGTCGGCGTTGGTCAGCAGGAAGGTTGCGTCTTCAGCCGAGCCGGATTTAACCGGACGGGCTTCTTTGGAGCCTGCGGGGCCAGCAGCGTCTGCGGTATTGCCGAAGCCACCGAGCAGCACGTTGAAGAACGAACGGTTCATCGCCTTGCACATGATGTACGAAAGGATCGCACCGCTCGAACCCACCAGCGAACCGGCAATGATCAGCATCGAGTTGTTCAGCGAGAAGCCGATACCCGCTGCGGCCCAACCGGAATAACTGTTGAGCATCGAGACCACCACCGGCATGTCCGCGCCGCCGATCGGGATGATGATCAGCACGCCCAACACAAAGGCCAGGGCCAGCATCAGGGCGAACGCGCCGAGGTTGCCGGTGAACATGAAGGCCAGGCCCAGGCCCAGTGTGGCAAGGCCCAGGATCAGGTTGAGCTTGTGCTGGCCGCCAAACTGTACCGGTGCGCCCTGGAACAGGCGGAACTTGTACTTGCCCGACAGCTTGCCGAACGCGATCACCGAACCGGAGAAGGTGATTGCACCAATGGCGGCGCCGAGGAACAGCTCCAGGCGGTTGCCCACCGGAATCGCATCGCCCAATTGCTTGACGATGCCCAAGGATTGCGGCTCGACGACCGCCGCGATGGCAATGAACACCGCCGCCAGGCCGATCATGCTGTGCATGAACGCCACCAGCTCCGGCATCTTGGTCATTTCGACGCGTTTGGCCATGATCGAGCCGGCGGTGCCGCCGATCAGCAGGCCGACGATGACGTAGCCGATGCCGGCAGTCGCCAGCTCAGCACCGAGCTTATAAATGAGGCCCACGGTGGTGAGCACCGCCAGCGCCATGCCGAGCATGCCGAACAGGTTGCCACGGCGAGAGGTGGTGGGGTGCGACAGGCCTTTGAGGGCCTGGATGAAGCAGATCGACGCGATCAGGTAGAGCGTCGTTACCAGGTTCATGCTCATTACTTGGGCGCCTCTTCTTTTACGGCTTTCGGGGCTTTTTTCTTGAACATCTCAAGCATGCGGCGCGTCACCAGGAAGCCACCGAACACGTTCACCGCGGCCAGAGCCACAGCGAGGGTGCCCATGGTCTTGCCCAGCGGTGTCACGGTCAGCGCGGCGGCGAGCATGGCGCCGACGATCACGATCGCCGAAATGGCGTTGGTCACCGCCATCAACGGCGTGTGCAGTGCGGGTGTAACGTTCCAGACCACGTGGTAGCCGACATAAATCGCCAGCACGAAGATGATCAGGTTGTAGATACCGGGGGAGATAAGCTCTTCCATTGTCTGAATCCCTGCTTAGGCGTTTTTGCGGATGACATGGCCGTCGCGGCACATCAGGCACGCGGCGACGATGTCGTCTTCCAGGTTCACGTCGAACTGACCTTCCTTGGTGAAGACCAGCTTCAGGAAGTCCAGCAGGTTGCGCGCGTATAGCGCCGAAGCATCGGCCGCGACTTCACCGGCCAGGTTGGTCGGACCGCAAATGGTCACGCCATTTTCGATCACCACCTGATCGGCCACGGTCAGCGGGCAGTTACCGCCCTGGGCTGCCGCAAGGTCGATGACCACCGAGCCGGGTTTCATCTGCGCGACGGTTTCGGCACTCAGCAAGGTCGGTGCCTTGCGGCCCGGAATCAATGCGGTGGTGATGACGATATCGGCCTGTTTGGCGCGCTCGTGCACGGCCTGGGCCTGGCGTTGCATCCAACTGGCTGGCATCGGGCGGGCGTATCCGCCGACACCGACGGCGCACTCGCGCTCTTCATCGGTCTCGTAAGGCACGTCGACGAACTTGGCGCCAAGGGACTCGATTTGTTCCTTCACTGCCGGACGCACGTCCGAAGCCTCGATCACCGCACCCAGGCGCTTGGCCGTGGCAATCGCCTGCAGCCCGGCCACACCAGCACCGAGAATCAGCACCCGCGCCGCTTTCACGGTACCCGCAGCGGTCATCAGCATCGGTATGAAGCGTGGATAGTAGTGAGCGGCGAGTAGCACGGCTTTGTAGCCGGCAATGTTCGCTTGAGAAGACAGCACATCCAGGCTCTGGGCGCGGGAGGTGCGGGGCGCGGCCTCAAGGGCGAAAGCGGTTATGCCACGTTCGGCCAGCTTGGCGATGGTTTCGTTGTTGAACGGGTTGAGCATGCCCACCAGAACGGTGCCGCTCTTGATCAACGCCAGTTCGCTGTCGCTGGGGGCGACCACCTTGAGGATCAGCTCGGCCCCAAACGCGTCATTGGCGCTGCCAATGATCGCACCTGCAGCTTCATAGGCACTGTCAACAACGCTTGCCTTGATGCCGGCACCGCTTTGAACAGTGACTTTATGGCCTTGGCCGATCAGCTTCTTGATGGTTTCCGGGGTGGCAGCCACCCGCGTTTCACCCGTCAGAGTTTCGAGAGGAATACCGATTTTCACGTATATCTCCATACCAAGATAAGAACGCACCATGCGACTGGGTGAGCAACCACCGCGTAGATATCTTCTGGTTTAGGTGAACGGGACTAGAGAGGAAGCAGAGGCCTGGCTAGGCAAATATTTTCGAGGGCTTGCGGGGGCAGCTCGATCGACCTTTCGTGCGAAGTGCTGAGGTAATGCAACGCTGGCTCAGCGTTCCATAAAGCACAATACACAGTGGAGGACTTTACTAATGTCGTGAGTAAGCAGCGAGCGTTGTGAGACGTCATCTGTAGACACCTTGTACGGCGCAGTTGGAGCGCTCTAGGTTCTCTCTGAAACGTATGAAAAGACGATCCACTCACAGGAGTTGTGTGGAGTGCTGAACCGAGTCCGTTGTCTCGCGAGTGAGACAATCTTTAGCTAAAGAGGATCAGAAACGGCACATCTCTCATACGATCTATTATTTTTATACGCCATGATGATGCACCACTAATATGCTAGCATGCAAGCACGCCATTAACAAAAATTTGCGGCCGTCCGTCCTCCTCAGCTATCTGATCCAAGCCATTAGGGCGAAGGCATCCACCTCTATTTTGATCGCGCGACGTCAAGCCATAAAGGGCAGATTACATTGCCCTACCGAGCCTCCACCGATGGTTACCCTCGGAGAAGCCGGTCGACATTAAATCTGTACCCCTCATTTCCTGCGATTTTCGCAGCAAAACGACCAAGCTCAATCAGCCGTACGTTCACGGCGGCTAGGTATAAAAGACCGTGGCCAAGCGCGCTCCTGCAACTGAACCATAAGCTGCTGAGCTTACGCTTGCGTATATCGCCGCGACGCAATAGCCCACGCGGCACAGAACAATCACAGCCCCACGAGCAGCCATTGCGCTGTTGCCCCGAGAAGCAGGTAATACGGTATTTAACAGTAGAAAAGCTCGAAGGTGCCCCTGCTATCAGGAAGCACCTTCTACTCCATGAGCCTAAGCAGCTCGACTACGCAGCTTATTAAACAACTCATGCGAACATTAGGCATCCAGCCAGACATTCTCAGCGAACATACAACCCCAGTACTCCGGTTCTTCTGAAACCAAAGTATGTCGTAGCATTGTGATATGTTGCCGGGATGCTTCTGATGGCTCTTGTAAAACCTGCAGTTGACTGAAGCTAGCAACCTGCGCCTACGAACACGCTTGAGGTTAAGGCGCATGCTGATTCAGCACGACTAGGCTCCGATTGAACCCTTAAGCGTTAATAAGTTTCGAAGCAAGTTTGGCAACGTATTCGCCTTGATGACGAGCGATTTCCAGCTCGCGTGTATCAGGCTGGCGCGAGCCGTCGCCGCCGGCAATGGTAGAAGCACCGTAAGGAGTGCCACCGCCAACTTGCGACACATCGAACAACGCGGGCGTGCTGTAGCCCAAGGGAACGATAATCATGCCGTGGTGAGCCAGAGTCGTCCAAGTGGACGTGATGGTCATTTCTTGGCCACCACCGGTACCGGTGGAGGTGAAGACGCTGGCAATTTTGCCAACCAGAGCACCTTTGGCCCACAGACCGCCTGTCTGATCCAGGAAAGTGCGCATCTGTCCGGACATGTTGCCAAAACGAGTCGGGGTGCCGAAGATGATCGCATCATAGTCGCCCAACTCGGATGGGCTGGCCACCTGGGCTTGCTGATCGACTTTCCCGTTAGCAGCTTTGAACGCTTCCGGGTCCATGGTTTCCGGCACACGCTTGATGGTGACCTCCACGCCCGGCACTCCTCGTGCTCCTTCGGCGACTTGTTGGGCCATGGTCTCAATATGACCGTACATGGAGTAATAAAGTACCAGTACCTTTGCCATCTTTACTTCCTCTTGGTTTGGAACGGGGGAATTGCCGCCAACAGTCTTGGCGAATAAATTGCTGAGCCAACCCATGCTGGAACCTCTGTCATAGAACTGATCGTGTATGACCTGATTTCGACGGTGGCCCGTCCTATGCGACGTCCACCATCACGATTTCACTGAGTTCAAGCGCGTTGAACTCCAGCAAATTTTCATCTCTTACGGCCGCGCCATCACCCACCTTCAAGGTTTTACCATTCAACTTGATGCTGCCTTGGGCTACGACCAGATACGCTTTGCGATGGTGTTCGATTGCGTAATGGGTGCTCTGGCCTTCTTGCAGTGTTGCCGCCACAAGACGTGCATTACAGCGGATAGGCAACGCACCCTCATCTCCTTCCATTCCGCTGGCCAAGGTGACAAAACGCCCTTCGGAAGCACCGCTGGGAAATGGACGGGTACCCCAGGATGGCGGCATACCGGTTTGGTCTGGCTGGATCCAGATCTGGAAGGTCTTGGTGATGCCCGGCTCAAGGTTGTATTCGCTATGGGCGATACCAGTGCCGGCGCTCATGACCTGAACGTCACCAGCAACTGTTCGCCCTTTGTTACCCAGGTTGTCCTGATGGGTAATGGCCCCTTGGCTAACGTAGGTGATGATCTCCATGTCTTTGTGGGGGTGAGGAGGAAAGCCTGAGTTGGGAGCAATTATGTTGTCGTTCCAGACAAGCAGGCGCCCCCAGTTCATACGATCCGGATCGTAGTAGCTCGCGAAGGAAAAGTGATGTTTCGCGTTCAGCCAACCGTGGTGATCGCTGCCAAGTTGTTCAAATGGGCGCAGCTCGATCATGTCTGTTCTCCAGGTTGAGGTGGGAATTGCCAGACATCATCCTTTCAACAACACATCGAAAAAAGCGCAAATTACTGTCCAATGCGTCCAGTATTTTAGATAGTTGGTGCACGGGATCAGTGTTCATTACCCATGTCATGCGGCTAGGCGACAGCTGAGGCAAGCAGCCATCAATTACTGACAATGTGTAACTGCCAGACGCTTACTGATAATCGAAGACTGGCTCAGTCCCTAAGCTAATGACCCACGGGATCGAAATCTACTTTTTAGATCGATTTGAGCAAGAAATTCCGCTTTTCCAGATAGGGTCTTATGAAGATAATTTCATCTACAAATATTAGGATCAGGTAAGTGGGTATGGCAAAACTTCCAGGCTATACAAGCACAGCTAAGTGGCTTCATTGGGGCATGGCGCTAATTTGGATTTTTGCTTGGTGCGTAGGGTTTCTCGCAACCCAATGGCGCGATGAACTCAACGCACATCATGAGTTGACCTTCCTGCATAAAGCAGTAGCCAGTACGATTATCATCCTGGTTGTCGTGAGACTTGGTTGGCGTTTTGCCAACCCCACCCCAGCATTACCAGAAACCATGAGTCCGCTGATGAAACGTGGCGCCTTCATAGGCCACGTTTTGCTATACGTGATTGCTCTGATAGGCCTACCACTGTCGGGTTGGTACTGGAGCTCAGTTGCCGGCAAACCAATTATGGTAGCCAGTCTTTTTGCGCTGCCGGCACTTGTTGCTCCCGACCAAGGTCTTTATGACTTGGCCAAAGCGATCCACACCTATACCGCTTGGTTTTGCGGAGCTTTGGTGGGGGGACATGTCCTCATCGCACTTAAGCATCACTTCATAGAACGAGACGACGTGCTCAAAGGCATGCTGCCCGGCACGAGAAAAGCATAAAAGGATGATCGCGTCCGCTAAAAATAGGCGGACGCAACCTCCCTTAATACTGGAGTTCGGAAGTCTACTCCTGCCTAGCCATTTGCTAAGCAAGCACGGCTGCTCTAGCCTGGCGGGACAAGGGGAGACGACAGTCAAACGATACCGAGCAAACTGCCCGCATATCAGTTGATATCTGGGGAAATCACGCAAGGTGACTGGGCTAAACACTTATCCCATTGCGGCACGCCAAGGGTGTAATCAGGCGTGCCTATAGAGTCAAAATCCTAGCTTGTGGCAGATGACCACACGCCATCGACCAAACGATTTATGCCCAAGGGATTCGCATTTTTTAGCGCGTCGGGCAATAGAGCATCTGGATAATTCTGATAGCACACTGGTCTCAGGAATCGATCTATGGCTGCAGTCCCTACTGAGGTTCCCCGAGCATCCGAGGTTGCAGGGAATGGTCCCCCATGAACCATCGCATCACACACCTCGACTCCCGTAGGATAGCCATTAACAAGGATACGACCCACCTTCTCTTCGAGCATTGGCACCAACCACTCATGCTCTGACAGGTCAGAACCTTCGGCGATCAGGGTGGCTGTTAGCTGCCCCCGAATCGCTTTTAAGACAGATCGCAACTCATGAGTATCTGCGGCTTCAACCAATATGGTGGTCGGCCCAAATACCTCTTCCTGAAGTATGGAGTCGCCCTCCATCAACAGGGCCGCATCGGCCTTGAAAAGTTGGGCTTCAGCCAGACCGGCGGTTTGAGGTCTACCAGCAAGATGCGTGATCCCAGAGTGGGCGTGCAGCTTATGGACGCCTGCGCTATAGCTGCTTAATCCTCCCGCGTTAAGCATGGTCTGGGCGGGAGTTTGGTTAAGCCGATGGACCAAATACTCAGTAAAGTGCGAGAACTCTGGCGATTTCAAACCGATGACCAAACCAGGATTAGTACAGAACTGCCCTGCCCCCAACGTTACTGAATCACCAAGCTCATTGGCGATTGCTGCGCCACGGACCTTAAGTGCCTCAGGAAGTACGAACACAGGGTTGATGCTCGACATCTCGGCGAACACCGGAATAGGCTGGGCACGTTCAGAGGCAATCTTGCAGAGTGCGGTACCACCTGACAGTGAACCGGTAAATCCCACTGCTTGAACAGCCGGGTGCTTAACCAGCGCTTCTCCGACCCTTGAGCCGAAAATCATGTTGAAAACGCCCAGGGGCATTCCCGTGCGCTTTGCAGCACGGTCAATCGCGCAACCCACAAGATCGGCGGTGGCCATATGTCCACTGTGAGCTTTTACGATTACCGGGCAACCTGCTGCTAACGCCGCGGCCGTATCTCCACCGGCGGTTGAAAATGCCAGCGGAAAGTTACTTGCTCCAAATACCGCAACGGGCCCGACCCCAATTCGGTACTGCCGAAGGTCAACTCGAGGGGCGGGCTTACGTTCTGGCAAGGCGTGATCGATACGAGCGCCGAGGTAGTCGCCTCTACTTAAAAGCTTCGCGAACATCCGCATTTGATTGCTCGTACGGGCTCGCTCGCCTTGGATTCGTGCTGCTGGCAATGCTGTTTCCCGGCTCACGAGGGAGATGAAGTCGTCGCCCAGCAAATCGAGCTCTTGTGCGATTGCTTCCAAAAACTCGGCCCTTCGAGATGGTAAAAGGTTTCGAAAAATCGGAAAGGCATCCTGTGCTGCGCGGGCCGCTTCGTCCACCTCTTGAGGTGTTGCCTGGAAGAAAACGCAATCCAATTCCTGGCCGGTAGCGGCTTCGATACTGCGTAATGAAGCAGGGCCTTTACCACTCCGAGTTCCTGCGATGAAATTCTTACCAAGGATATGCTGCATACAATCGATTCCCTCACTGTCTCTAGCGATAGCTCTTAAGCATTAGGTCCGCGAAAAGCCGATAAAGGGGGCGCATCACACCCCCTTCAAAATCAGACTGTACCTAGGACTTTCGCCAAAGCATCCTGAAGTTGGGTAATCGCGTCCTGAACGCTCCAAACTGCCTCCGATTGGCGCCATGCAATGTAGCCATCAGGGCGGACCAGGATCGCTCCAGCCTCGTTGATCTCACGTATGCGCTGCCAATCGAAATAGGCGTCAGCAGTACCCTTTTCACCTGTCACGACTGTGCGTAGATAGGGAAGATTGAGCTCCTTCACTGCGCAGACCCAGGCCTGGCCTGAAAGGCCGGTGACCAGAGAGAATTTGCCTTTACCTGTGACATCGAGCGTTGAAGTTCTCAGTCCGTTTTTGTCGACGAGCCAAGCATGGGGAATCTTCGCACCAGGTCGGGTAGTCGCCTGTAGGAAGAGTTGCTTATCTTGAGCCCAAACTTCCTCGCCCGCGGCCTCGTCAACAACAACTGCATTGGACTCATAGCGCTGATTGAGCTCTACGCCCTGAGCGTTGAACTCGAAATCCTTGAGTTCGAGAGCCTTCTGAAGAAGCTCGCGTGTTTTCGCGCCTTCTGCAGTCGGTTCGCGCATACGCTTCAGCAACTTTTCGACTGTGTCCACGCCTTGGTTCATTTTGAAGCATTCTTTGAAAGGTCCGTAATCCACTCGTGATTGGTTGGCCCGCATAACGATTTGCTTTCCTACGGGCTGACGCTCGAGGGAGTAGGAATCCAACAGGGATTGGTTCGCGTAGCCCTTGATAACGTAAGCCAGCTTCCAAGCAAGGTTGAAACCGTCCTGTACCGAAGTATTCGAACCCAAGCCGCTTGATGGCGGATGACGATGCACCGCATCACCGCCGCAATGCACTCGACCGTTGGAGTAGTAAGAGGCGTATGCCTGATTAACGTACCAGGTACTGTTCCTGACTATCTCTACTTCGAGTTCAGGATCGCCCACAAGAGTACGAATACGCTGCAAAACATGTTCTGGAGAGAAATCAGGTTCGCCCTTCGCCATGTCGAAGCCCCAACCGGCGATCCACTGATTCCAAGGCTTGACCGCGCGAAGCAAGCCCATGCCAATCTCACCAAAGCCAGCAACAGGATTCGCAATCCACTGCAGCACGCTAGGGCGATGGGCAACGTAGCGACTTAGATCAGCGTTAAAAACGACATAGGCAGTACCTGCCCTAGCCATCTCCCCTTCGATAGGCAGACCGATGTGCTCGACTATCTTCGAGCGCGCACCGTCCGCTCCCACCAGGTAGCGAACACGCATCGTGTACTCGCGCTCTGTGAGCAGATCTTTCAGGGTGACCGTTACGCCGTCCTCATCCTGGACGTGATTGAGGTACTCAGTGTTGAACGAAAATTGCGCACCACGCTCAGCAGCGTGTTGAACCAGAATAGGCTCCATGAGCGGCTGAACGATATCAGCCATTGGGCATGGGCTGCCTTTGATGTAGTCGCCTTTGCGTGCATCGCCTGACCCCCAGGATCTCATCCGAGCGATTTCCTCACCAGCCAAGCTGGTGGTGATCAGGGAATCTCCCATTTGCTCCCATGGCGTTGCGTGTTTCTTCACTACATCTTCAACACCCAGGTCACGGAAGACCTCCATGGCGCGCTGATTTGTAATGTGCGCACGAGGGGAGTTGGCCAGGTAATTGAACATTGTGACAACTCGTACTCTTACTCCATAGGTGGCCAGAGCGAGTGCTGTGGTAGCGCCGGCAGGCCCTGTTCCCACAACCAAAACGTCAGTATCGAAGTGCTGGGAATTGTTCATTATTGTTGTCTCCATTACGACAGGCTTGTAGTTATTGTCTGACTAGAGCATCTGGCCAATCCTGGAATCGACTTCAGGATTGGCAGTGATCAATCTGAGTCCTGATATCTTGCATGCTAGCATGCAAGATTATCGATCGTAAATCTGATTTAACTAGGCAGACGCCTGAGTTCTTGATGAGTGAACGACCTCTACGTCCGAGCCCTGCGTCACGTATGACCTACGGTTCTTGGCCACCGACAGATAGCAAAGGGATATGGCCGCTACCACTATCCCAGGTGCGCAGGAGAGCATCACACCGGCAGTGCCAGTACCAAGAGCAAGCATTTTACCTGCAACCAAGGGCCCGCTCATTGCGCCTAGCCTGCCGATTGCCACGGCAATGCCGACTCCAGTAGCCCTACCCCGCACGGGATAAAATACGGGTGCCAGGGCATACAACACACTTTGGCCCCCAGTGGTGAAAATACCCGCAAGGAAACCAGCAACAAGCATTCCGAGCAATGTAGTCGATACGTACAGACCCATTAGCGCTACGAGCATGCCTATGTAGATAATGAGTGACATTATCCAGGTCGGCACTCTATCCATCAGCACCCCGAGCATCAGCGTGCCGATTGTGGCCCCAAGCTGCATCGTGAGGACAACCCAACTCGCATTTTTGCCCGAAAACCCCTGAGCGACCAAAAGGCTCGGCAGCCAGTTGATCAAGATGTAAGTCACCATCAATGTAAAGAAGAAGCTCGCCCACAGCAGTAACGTAGGCTTAGCATTGCCTTCTGCAAACAGCAGCGTCGAGACCGCTAGCGTGTCCGGCATCGCCCCAGAAAATGCTTTCGATTCGGGAAGGAAAACGCCTAGCAAGGGCACGATCAGCAGAGGAACGATACCGCCGACATAGAAGACTAATTCCCACCCCAGGCCGAAATCGTTAACACCAATTAGCGCGGCTCCGGCTGCACCCAACGGTACGCCGCAATACATCATGCTTACTGCAGTGCCACGAAACTTGGGGCCCGCGACCTCTGAGGTCAACGCGATGAGGTTGGGCAGAGAAGCCCCTAGACCCGCACCGGTGAGGAACCGCGCCGCAAGGAGCGAGTTGTAGTCCCACGCCTGCGCTGTCACCAGAGAAAAAACGCCAAATAGGGCAACAGAGGCCATGAGCACATACTTGCGCCCATAACGATCAGCTAGTCTTCCCCCCAGAAAAGCACCTGGCAGCATTCCCAGCACACCCGCACTGAAAACCCAGCCCATATGGAGTTTGTCTATATCGAATGCAGACATCATTCCCTGGGCTGCAATCCCCGGAGCCTGAAGATCCAACCCCTCCATCAGAGCCACCATGAAGCACAGTGCGATGGTGATCACGAGCCCGCCACGGGCTGTGTTATTCGGTAGATTAGACATCACCTGCTCCCCGGTGTGGCGTCTCCAGTACAGCTGTTTTTAAGAGGCAGAGATGCGGTCGGAAGGAAACACATTGACAGTCTTTATCAACAAGAAATGGTTGGCAGGCGTTCATATCAGTAACCCAATTGTTATTGTTGTCATTGAGCAAAAGGCCGCTTTGAAAGCGGCCAATTCTTAACGTTTCAAGAGATCCAGAGCGACATCGACAATCATGTCCTCTTGACCACCGACCATACGGCGCTTGCCAAGCTCGACCAGAATGTCGATGGTCTTCAAACCATACTTTGCAGCTGCTACCTCGGCGTGTCGCAGGAAGCTGGAATAGACTCCGGCGTAGCCCAGAGCCAAGGTCTCACGGTCTACACGTACAGGTCGGTCTTGTAGAGGGCGGACGATATCGTCTGCAGCATCCATCAAGGTGTACAGATCAGTGCCATGGTTCCAGCCCAATCGCTCAGCCGCCGCGATAAACACCTCTAACGGCGCGTTGCCTGCGCCTGCACCCATACCAGCGAGACTAGCGTCGACTCGGTCACACCCCTCTTCCACTGCGGTAATGGAGTTAGCTACGCCCAGCGAGAGGTTATGGTGAGCATGCATCCCGGTGTGAGTCTCAGGTTTGAGCACTGCTTTGAAAGCGCGGAACCGATCGCGGATGTCCTGCATATTCATGGCACCGCCGGAGTCAGCCATGTAAACGCATGTCGCACCGTAGCTTTCCATCAGCTTTGCCTGCTCGGCCAATTTTTCCGGCTCGATCATGTGGCTCATCATAAGGAACCCAACGGTATCCATCCCTAGCTCACGCGCAAACTCGATATGCTGCTTGGATACATCCGCTTCGGTGCAATGGGTCGCCACGCGAACGACACGAGCGCCAGCGTTGTAGGCTGCTTTGAGGTCATGGACAGTCCCGATGCCTGGCAGTAACAGCGTCGCGATCTTCGCGTGGGTGATGACGTCAGCTGCAGCCTCGATCCACTCAAGATCGGTGTGCGCCGCAAAACCATAGTTAAAGCTTGAGCCCTGAAGACCATCACCGTGCGCCACCTCGATGGAGTCGACCTTGGCTTTATCCAGCGCCCGGGCAATGTCCTGAACATTCTGGATGCTGTACTGATGACGAATCGCATGACTGCCGTCACGCAGAGTAACGTCAGATATGTAGAGTTTTTTATTCAGATCGATGCTCATTGAATATACCTCAGACGCTCGTCATTGATTGGGCCATGCGCTCTGCAGTTGCCAACGCTGCGGATGTCATGATGTCGAGGTTGCCCGCGTAGGACGGCAGGTAATGCGCAGCGCCTTCGACTTCCAGAAAAATGGAAACCTTGAGGCCATGAAATTTTCCTAGCCCAGGAATGTTCAACGGCGCCTGTTCCGAAATCTCATCGAACTGAACCTTCTGCTTCAAGCGATAGCCGGGAACGTATGCTTGTACCGCAGCGACCATCTCCTCAACCGACGCTTCGATCTGGGCCTTATCCGCAGCTTCCGAAAGAACGAACACTGTATCTCGCATCATCAAAGGCGGCTCTGCCGGGTTCATTACGATGATGGCCTTACCGCGAGCGGCCCCACCGACCGCCTCGATAGCCTGAGAGGTGGTTTCAGTGAACTCATCGATGTTCGCACGCGTACCCGGCCCAGCGGACTTGCTAGAGATCGATGCGACGATCTCGGCGTAATGAACCTTTGCCACTCGCGATACCGCCGCCACCATCGGGATGGTCGCCTGGCCACCGCATGTCACCATGTTGACGTTGAGCGCACTGAGGTTCTGCTCAAGGTTCACCACGGGAATGCAATAGGGCCCGATGGCGGCAGGCGTCAAGTCAATCAAACGGATACCTGGCTTGATGCTACGCAGGAAAGCATCGTTCTTCACGTGGGCGCCGGCACTTGTCGCATCAAAGACAAAGTCGATCTCGGCAAATATCGGAAGCTTCGTCAGCCCCTCTACACCCTCATGCGTAACGGCAACGCCTAGTCGTGCCGCTCGAGCGAGGCCGTCAGAATTAGGATCGATACCTACCATAGCGCCCATTTCCAGATACTTCGCATTACGCATGATCTTTATCATCAGATCCGTGCCGATGTTGCCGGAGCCGACAATGGCTACTTTGAGCTTTTTCATGATTTTTGCTCTCTCAATCTCTCAGGTGCGCAATCAACCAGCGCTGAATTCCACCGCGACTTTTCCGACGCCGCTAATCGTTGCTTGAAACCGATCACCGGAAGCCACTTGCACCATCGGCCCTAGGGCACCCGTAAGAATGATGTCACCTGCTTTCAAAGGCTCACCAAGTTGAGCCATAGTGCGAGCTAGCCATACCGCAGCATTCAACGGATGTCCGAGACATTGCGCGCCGCTACCTACTGAAACTGACTCACCATTTCGAGTCATTTCCATTTCTGCTTCACGCAAATCCAAACCGTCTAATCGCCGTGCTGGGCCGCCCAATACGAAACATCCACTTGAAGCATTGTCAGCCACCGTGTCGACAAAACGGATATTCCAGCCTTCAATACGACTACCCACGATTTCAAGCGCAGGGAGCACCCAACCGGTAGCTGCCAGGACATCCGCGAATGTGGTATCGACTCGAGGCAAGTCAGACTCCAAAACCAGAGCGATCTCAGCTTCAATTTTTGGTTGCAGTAGGCTTGCGTAGGGAACGACTTCGTTATCGCCATAACACATGTCGGCGAACAACGTGCCAAAGTCGGGTTGATCGACCCCAAGCTGGGCCTGAACCTGTTTGTTGGTTAAGCCGATCTTGCGACCGATGACCCGCCGACCAGCTGCACTGGCGTGGGCCACGTTCAATCGCTGAATGGCGTACGCCGCTTCCCGGTTATCAAGACCAATCTGATCACGTAGAGGCTCAATTGCCTCACCACTGCTTTCAGCCTGGCGCAAAGCTCCCGCTAATTGCTCTAGAGTCTGCTGGGTCACATTCATAAGACACCTCGTAATTGCATGCTGTACGAATCACCCGATGCTGTGCGTGTGGGACATCGGGGTATTTGGTGTCATGACTGAAGGAGCCATAGTCACCGACACCAGGTAAGCGATTAATGGGTGAGGAAGTCCAGAACCATACGGTTGAACTTGTCAGCATGCTCCCACTGTGCCCAGTGCCCGCAGTTGTTGAAAACGTGCAGTTCCGAATTCGAAATACCAGCAATCAAGCGCAGCCCGGTATCCATCGGGACGAAGCGATCGTTGCGCCCCCAAATGACGAAGGTCTCTGCTTTGATTTCGCCAAGGCGATGGCCGAAGTCTGGAAACTGCTTAGGATTTGCATCGATACTTTTGACAAAGTTATCCAAGTGCTCCCGCTGGCTCAGCATATTATCCAAGCGGCCTTGGAATAGTTCGTCAGTCAGCGCACTGCTGTCGTAGACGAACACCTTCATCATTTTTTTGAGATTCTCGATATTGGGCTCGCGATAGACGCTCTGGATCAGCTTGATGCCCTCTGTGGGCATTGGCACGAAGGAGCTCGCTCCACCAGTACCACCGCCCATCAAGACCAACTTGCCCACCCGCTCAGGGTTATCCAACGCAAAAGCGACCGCTGTGTGGCCCCCCATCGAATTGCCTACCAGGTGGACACGGTCAAGCCCAAGTGCGTTAACGAAGCCTTTGAGCGCGGCAGCATTAAGATGGGAGCGTGAGCCAGTACAGACGACCGGATCGCTTTTACTCCAGCCCGGGCAATCCATCAAAATGACGCGAAAACCTGCGTCTACAAACGTATCGATGTTGCGATTGAAGTTTGCCCAACCACTCGCACCAGGGCCCGAGCCGTGGAGCATGATGATTGTTTCAGCCCCGTCACCAGCATCGTTGTAGTGCAGTTGAAACTCATGTTCGCCTTCTTTAACGCGAACCAGTTTGCTGGTGTTTTCATTGGTGAAGGTTTGCTTGGCAGATGTCATCTCTTCTTCCTCATATGATTAGGAGATGGGCTCTTGCGATAACACGCAGGAGCGGAAAAAATTCAAACTCGCTCAATCAGCAATTGGACGAGCGCTCAAAGCACCGAAGCCCGCAATCCACTCTGGGATCGGGCGGTAGTAGCGATTACTCGTTTGATAAGAACCATAAGCAGTCATAGAGGCGAATGCAGCCACCCAGGCTTTGACCTCGTGAGTGGATTTGCCCGCTATGGCTGAGAGTTCGTCATCACCGATACCATCAAGCTCACGCAAATCGCCGGCCTGAAGGATGTCGAGAAAATAGCGATCCCAAGTCGGGTTTAGCGGATGAAGGGAATCCTGATCATCAATAAACAGCAAAGCCGCGTTGATAACCCGCTGCGTGCGAGCCTCCCGCTCATCTGGCGGTAAGTTCCTACCTCCACCTAACAAACGCTCTCGTAGATGCGAGTTTGCAGTTGCCAGCTCGGGTACCGGGGGCTGATGAGACAAACCGCCGGACCCTAGAAACAGAACACGCTTGTCGGTTTTAGCGGCATAAGCGCCCACCGCCTCACCGAACATTCGAACCCGCTGAAAACTCGGCATCGGGCGTGCAAGGCAATTGATGAAAATCGGAATCGTGGGATATCGATCCAGGCCACCTAGTAGAAAATCGAGTGGTTGGGCGAAACCGTGATCGACCTGCATGCGATAAGAAACTGCAGCATCTACACCCGAAGCTAATACCGCAAAAGCGAGTTCCTCAGCTTCCTTAGCTGGCACTGAGATGATGCCCGCAGCTGATCCAAAATCGCCTATGGCTTCTGCGGCAGTGCCGATGCAGAAGGACGGCATGATGTCGTAAAAGAAACCGTTGTAATGGTCGGGGGCAAACAGAATTACAAGTTCAGGATCGAAGGCTTCGATCTGCTGACGGGCGGAATTAATCTCGGCATTAATTTCTGCCAGAACATCGGGAGAAGGGTCGACTAAGCCGACCAGAGGTGTATGTGACAGACAGTGGAGGAAAACGCTCATAGCCATGCACCTTGTCATGCGCTAAAAAACCCGAAGGTTTTCGGCACACTAACGACGGCCAAGTCGAATGCAGTGAAGGCTGCATCGATACCCTAAAAAGGGCGAGTAGCGCTCGTCGTCATGCGTACGCTTTTGTTGTTGGTGTAATCATCATGCCCTCTCACATGCTAGCATGCAAGCATAATGTTGACCCACAACACTTGCACTTCGTCGTCCACGATTGTTCCGAAATCCCCGCGGCCGGTGCTGAATCGGTCGCGGGGAGCGCGCTTACGCTTGCGGGTTTATAACGAAGTTAGTGAATCCACCATGTCGCCCGGCGATGGAATCCAGGGCTTCGTTGATGCGGCTCAGCCCAAAACCGGTCGTCTCGAATACCGACAGATCGAGAACGCCTCGCTCCGCCATGTCAGCAAGATCCTGTCCCTGGCCAGCTGTGAACCAATTGGAACCCAGCCACTGAACCTGGGCAGCCATGAGCTTGAACAGATTCATCGGAACCAACTCAGACACGCCACCCACATGCACAGCCTGGGCACCACGATGCAGGCAATCGATCGCATCAGTGACGGCGCTTGCGGGCGCTCCTGGCCCCAAGGTATCGACAACGAGATCAACCCCTGCTCCGTTGGTATTAGAAAACGCCCACTCGGACAAGGACTTGCCGTCAGACGTTGAGAATGTTTCGATTCGCTGAGGGGCCAACTGGCGAACTTGCTCCAAAAGCTCTTTATCCCTGGCGACTGCGAAGATACGAGTGACGCCAAGTGCTAGCGCCAATAGCACAGCGCCAAGACCAAGAGTCCCGCTTGCACCGTTAACCAACACAGTCATTCCCGGGCCCGCTTTACCACGCTTGAGAGCAGCGTATGCCGTTCCCAGATACCCGAACCGCGCAGCCTGATCGAACGTTACGTTGTCCGGCAGCTTCACAAGACTATATTGCGGAGCCGTCATAAACTGCGAGAAACCACCGTAGGGATAATGCTTCAAAAGATCATTCGCTTCCGGCGAGAAACCGAAATAACCCGAGTAGCCGAAGCGCTCGCAGCTCAGTGGATCACCCTTGCGGCAGCAGCGGCAAGTGCCACAGAACCGGGCCGGATTTACGTAGACCCTGTCACCCTCTTTAAAATTGAAAACGCGCTTCCCGACCCCGACAACGGTACCGGCTGGGTCCAAACCGAAAATGGCAGGTAACTTCGGCAGCGGCAGGTCTGGAAACCAGGTTGGATAGTTCTTGATCACGTTGCCAAGGTTGGGCACGACACCACAGGATTCTACTCGTACAAGCACTTCATCGCTGTCAGGAGTAGGGATATCGATTTCGTCCACGCTCATCGGAGAGCCGATATCGTGAAGACGAGCGGCACGCATTTTATTAGTCATATGAATTCTCCATTTTGTTATTGATTGCGGAGTTATTGTTTACTCATGCTGCACGCTGACGCGGGTCACCTTCTCGTCGCGTTATACAACCCTTCAATTACGTTTACGTTGGCGCGGGCGCCATCTTGAGCAGCGGCCATCCTGATACGTCTAGCTTCTTTCTGGCCTTCTGGAGGCAGCCAGTCTCGATCATGCCCCCAGAAACTAGGCCCGTGGACGACCTCGTAGGGTTCCCAGGTTTCAGGATCGATAGCCAGTCCTCCCCAACCACACTCGACCAGAAATCCGGATGGGCTTTTTGCATAGAACGAAACCACCTGATCGTTCGTATGCCTTCCTAAGGTGGTTGCAATTCGCCCCTCATCCACCAGAGCCAAGTCGTAGGCCTGCCCGACATCATCAAGACTTAAGGTTTCGAACATGAGGTGGTGGATACCAACCTTGCCCGTTTCCAGAATTGCCAGGCTATGGTGACGTTGGTTGAGATGCATAAAGATTGCTTTGAACGGACGCTCGAAATAGTCGCTCAGACGAAACCCCAAAAGGTCACGGTAAAACGGCAAGATATCCTTGGCGCTTGGTACGGTGAGGACCACATGGCCAATGCCCATGTCCCCAGTCCGGAAACCTTGCATCGTACGTCCTGGAATGAAAGGCGTTCCCGCCTCTGCCAATCCGTGATAGACCTCGATGCGATTGCCGAGGGGGTCTGAAAAAACAATCAGGTCCCGGACCTGCCTTTGCTCACAAAGCGAGCGCGAACCGCGATTGACACGCACCTGTGCCTGTTCCAAACGCATTGCGAATTGGTCCAGAGCCGCAGCATCGGCAACCTCCCATCCCATGAAACCAAGGCCGTTGCGGTTCGCCTCGTTGACTGTCAAACGCTGCTTACGGTCATCCATCCTAAAGGACATACCATCACTCATTGTTTCGGTGAGCTGGAGTCCAAGAAAGCGAGAGCCGTAATCCTTCCAACCTGAGGAGTCGGTAGTATCGACTCCCAAATAACCCAGAGCTTTAAGCATCATCACTGCATTTCCTCTGTCGTCGCCGATGTATTCACCGCTATAGCGAGTCGCCTCATTTAGAAATGAGATGGGGAAAATGCAGTGGGCAGCAGGATTTTGCTTTCTTGCTTCTGCATCACGCTAATGGTCGATTTGGATGGATCTGTCCACTCAGGATCAGACCAGAGCGCCTTACGACGGGCTTCACGATCAGCGTAATTTTCGTACGCCCAGAGTTGAACAATTTGATTGAGCTCACCCGTGTCAGTCGTGTAGTAACCAACCAGATTGCCTAGATGTTTTTTCTGAATCGGGAAGCGCTCTTTCTCAAAAAACGGCAACCATTCACGAAGTTTTCCTGGCAGAAGCGTGTAAGTCCGCATTTCTACAATCATTGGTTAGATCCTTATTGTAATTAGGTGATGTGATTAACTTTCACGATCCCGGCATCTCGCATCGCAGATGCGAGAACCGGCCTTGCCTTTTCAGAAAGAGGAACCAGCGGTAGTCGGCAGTGGGGCTTGATTAGCCCTAGCTCCCCCAGGGCCCATTTCGTCGGCGAAGGGCTGCTCTCAATAAACAAGGCTTTGTGAAGAGGCATCAGTTGCAAGTTCAGCGCCGACGCTGCTTTAGCCTCTCCTGCCAATGCGCGCTCACACAGCTGAGCCATTAGACGAGGGGCTACGTTCGCAGTAACGCTTATCGTCCCCTCCCCTCCAAGCAGCATTAGCGCCGCAGCTGTAAGGTCATCACCTGAATACAAGCTAAAGCCGCTAGGTCTATAGCGAAGAATTTCAGAAGCCCTCTCGATACTGCCGGTAGCATCCTTGATACCAATAATGCCTGGCTCACATGCAAGCTTCAGGGTTAGCTCAAGCCCAATATCTACGCCGGTTCGCGCAGGGACGTTGTAGAGCACGATAGGAAGGTCTACCACCTGAGCGACGGCTCGAAAATGTTGAAACATACCTTCCTGCGTAGGACGAACGTAGTAAGGAGCAACATGTAGCGCAGCGTCCGCGCCAATTTTCTTAGCGAGTTCCGTCAACTCAATAGCTTCACTAGTTGAGTTCGCACCAGCCCCTGCGATAACAGGCACGCGGCGAGCCACCTGGCGAACCGCAAAGGCACATACGTCAATGTGTTCCTCGACGGAAAGCATGGCTGATTCTCCGGTTGTACCTACGACGCAAATGCCATTCGTCCCCTCGGCAATATGCCATTCGATAAGCTGTGCGAAGGAGTCATAGTCGACGCCTCCGTCCTCGAACATGGGTGTCACAACCGCGACGATACTGCCAACTAGGCTAACCATCACATACCTCTCCAGAAGCGACTGGCAACGCCATCCATCAAGTTCACTTAGAGTTGCGGGGCGCCATATGCCCCGTTCCAAACCGGTGAAATAACCAACTCGTTAACACAGACATGGCGGGGCATATTGGCGACAAACCTGACAGCAGCGGCGATATCCTCAGGTTTGAGCATCTTCGACAAAGCCGCCTCGGTGGGTGGCACTTTGCGACGTGACATGGCAGGCGTTGCAACTTCCGCAGGAGACAGCGCACAGGCTCGGATACCGTGTTGGTATTCAGAAGCATTGAGGCTGGTAGTCAATGCGATCACCGCTGCCTTGGCCGCGCTATAGGACGGCCCTGGCTTAGCCGATACAAACCGACCGGCCCAAGAGGCGATGTTGATTACCAACCCGCTCTTAAGCTCTCGCATCGATGGGAGCACCGCGTCGATCGTGTAGTAGACGCCGTTCAAATTGATCTGTGTAACCTGATCGAAATCTGAACTGGAGAGCTCTCCCCAAGCGCGAGCAGCCACGTTCATCCCAGCATTCGCCACTAGGATACCTACCGGCCCGTAGTCAGATTCGATTTGGGCTACAGCACTACGAACCGCATCGAAAGATGTCACATCAACGCTTACAGCAGCAGCGTTCGGACTTAGGGTGTGCAAGCGTTCTAGCGCTTGCGCAAGTGCAGCTTCACCCCTGGCAGAAATCACAACAAAATGTCCGTCTTGTACAAGTGCTTCCGCTATTGCAAGCCCGATCCCGCTCGACGCCCCCGTTACCCAGCAAACAGTTCGATTCGTGCTACTCATGACACACCCCCGACTTCCAGGAACTCATCGCTTCCCGGATTCACGTCGCCGCAGAAAAGTGAAAGCGGTGGAAACGCGTGAGGATCAATCATGACGTCCAGCAGAGCAGGTACACCGGCAGCGAGTGCACGTTCCAACGCACCTGCCATTTCGGAAGGATCGCTGACAGTTTCCGCCCAGCAGCCGACAGCCCGGGCAATGCCAGCATGATCTACCGCTTGGAATCTGCAGGCATCACTGTGCACACCGTAATGCACATGCTCAGCATGAAGTTCATAGCCCAGAATGCTATTGTTAAGAACAATGAGAACAACCGGAATATTCATGCGCCGCGCGGTCTCAAGCTCGGACCAGCAATGACCGAATCCACCATCACCCTCAAGGGCAATCACTCGTGCATTTGGATGTGCCACCTTGGCACCCAGCGCCATTGGATAACCCCAGCCCAAGCCTGCCAGCCCTCGCGGAGTCAAAAAGCGAGATCCGGCACGGCGTGACGTGAGGAAGCTGGTAACCCAGTTGGTGGAGTAACTTGCGTCTGCCACCACGATGTCATCTGGACGTAAAATTTTGTCCAGCTCGGCCATCAGAGCCTCCGGTCGAAGCGCCCCACTGCGACCACTACCTATTGCAACGCGAGCTTCTTGCACACGCGGTCGAGCAGCTTGAATCTCCGCTTTGACTGCTGCAGTACGTTGAGCACCGTGACTAAAGTCATGTGAAGCCAATGCCTGGATGAGCGAGTCAACGGTGAGTCGCGCATCACCCAGTAAGCGCACGGAATCATAGTTGCGCCCGATTTCCATCGGGTCGATATCGATATGGACGATCGTTGCACCGCTTGGAACAACTTTCCAAGTGTCAGTCCCATTCTGATTGGTACGAGTACCTACCAACAGAACCAGGTCGGCGTCAGTCAGATGATGGCCAAGCTCATGGCCGGGTGTGCCAGGCCCCATGCAGTTGCCAAAGACCCCCAGAGATAGCTGGCCGGTTTCGTCGACTGCCCCTTTGCCCATATTGGTTGTGGCAACAGGGATGCCGCACAGCTCGCTCAAGCGATTTATGCTAGCCGTCGCTCCAGACAGATGGACGCCACCACCTGCAACGATAATCGGACGGTTAGCAGCCGTGATCAGCCTGGCAACTTTCTGCACTGCCTCCTGCGAGGGAGCGAAGCGATCCAGTGGGAAATGCCCAAGATTGGAGGTGCGCGCCGGGCTGGATGTAGCAGGTTTGCGCAACAGATCCATCGGCAGAATAAGTACGGCTGGGCCCGGCCGACCGCTGGATGCAGCAGTGAAGGCTTGGTCAATGTAATCATCCAGTCGGCTAACCTCTGTCAGACGCCTAACCCATTTCGCACAGGACTGAAAAAGAGAGAGGTGGTCAAACTCTTGAAACGCATTGCGGTCAGTCATGCCCATAGGCACATCTTGAACGATCGCAACCATTGGAACTGACGCTTTCAATGCTTCCGCCAGGGGGGCGACCAATAGGGTCGCTGCTGGGCCGTTTTGCGCAGCCACTACACCTACTTTCCCACTCACACGAGCATAGGCATCAGCCATTGCACCGCCGGCGTTTTCGGTACGGTAGCCAACCTGGCGAATACCATATTCATGAGCGATAACAAAAAAAGCGGCTGGAATGGATTGACCGAACACATGAGTGACGTCATGACGGCGCAGTGCAGCAGCCAGAACGTGGGCGGCAGTGGTGTTGGATTCTGTTGCAGCAGCCTGAGACTTAACCGTTTCTTGGGATTGCTTCACATCGACCTCCTAAGTGCATTGCCGTAAGGCATTTGTGCGGTCCGCGTAGACGAACCTTTTTATTGGAATGCTAGCATGCAAGCTAAGCTTATACGGTTAGCGAGTCAATGCTTGGTACGTGCTAATAAATGAATATGTAGTCAATAAATCTATCGAACTTATAGATATAAATTCCGAGGGTACTCGTCAAACCGCAGAAGGTGAGTCGATAGATTTCTTGACCCTTACTACTGCGGGGGACAGTGCAAATAGCGTGAGCACTGCGCCGGTCAGACCCAACATCGCGATGCCGATAATTCCGAGGTTCAAGCTCCCCGTTGCCGTCTTGATGTAGCCCAGGACCGGAGGACTAACGAAGCCTGCGACGTTACCCAGCGTGCTGATAAATGCGATCCCCAATGGGGCCGATTTACGATCCAGATATCCAGGCGGTAGTGACCAAATCAAAGGTCCGCTTGCCCCCGTACCGAAGCTCGCCACGGCGAAGAAGAACAGCATCCAAGGAAGCGTTTGAGCGATGGTTCCTGCCACCAAACCAAAGCTGATCAAACCAAAGCACAACACGAGGTGCCACCGTCGCTCACTCAACACGTCTGAACTCCAGCTTAGTGCGATAGCCCCCACGAATCCGAAAAGCAGGGGAATCGCAGACAGGAAACCGACATCCACAAGGGAATTCACACCGGAGTCCTTAACGATCGTGGGAAGCCAAAAAAACAACAGGTAGTTGCTGCACGCTGCGGTAAAAAACAGGTAAGCCACTAAATAGTTGACCGGGTTACAAAGAATGTTCCTCATAACCCCCATGGAGTGCTGCTCCTCAGGAATCTCGTCCTTTGCCAGGTCTTCCTTCACCAGTCGTTTTTCGTCATCCGTCAACCAGGTCGCGTCGTCGGGGCGATCACGCAGTACGAAAAAACATAGGATACCCAGCAAGCAAGCTGGCGCACCTTCGACGACGAACACCCATTTCCATCCTGATAGCCCTCCCACCCCATCCATATAAGTGATGATCCAACCGCTCAATGGAGACGCAACAGAGCCAGCTACCGCGTTGGCAACAAAAATAACTGCCGTGACACGAGCCCTCATAGAAGAAGGAAACCAGAACGTCAGATAGAGAATGATGCCGGGTAGAAAGCCCGCCTCAAAGGCTCCCAGCAGCAGACGCAGGGTGATGAGGTGAGAAACGCTGGTAACGAATGCAGTGGCGACCGTCGCTAGCCCCCACAAGAACATGATGCGCAAAAAAGTTCGTCTGGCGCCCCATCGCGCTAAAAGTGCATTACTTGGCATTTCACACAATGCATAGGTAATGAAGAAAGCACCGGCTGCAATCCCGAACCACGTAGCATTGATGCCAAGCTCCTCACTCATCTGCAGCTTGGTGAAGCCTAGATTGATTCGATCAATGAAGGCCACGCCGTAGCAGATGAACAAGAAAGGTATTATGCGCCACCAAATTTTGCGGTAAGCGGTTTTGCGCTTGATCGCTATGTCAAGCTGCAGCTCAGTTGACTCGGTCATAACCTTCTCCACTTATTATTTTTAAATTGGGCTGGTACAGGTCACCCTGCTACCAAAGGCTCTTCGTGTAATCGATATTGATTCGCGTCTCATTGTCATCGCGCACGCTGGCGGCGCTAGAGAAGTCATTTCGGTATAGAGAGTGCCTTGCACGCACACTTACGCCTTTTAGGCTGCCTTGAAACGCGTAGCTGAGTTCAAGGTATCGCTCACTTTCAGTAAGACCTTGACCACCGAGAGTGGGCAGATCGATATTGGAGCCCTTGATGTATCGAGTGGTTGCTTTGAGACCCGGCATGCCGAATGAGGCGAAGTCATAGCTGTAAAGCGCCTGCCAAGAGCGTTCTTTGGGGTTGAGGAACTCAGAGCTAAGAAACCCCTCACTTACAACCAGCGGCTCAGTACCCGCCAGATAGGGCATCGCGGTATCACCATTAAGTTGCATGTATCCAGCACCGAAGCTTTGCGCACCGTAGGTATACGTGAACATGATCCCGGTATTCGTATTATCGACCTTACCTGCGCGCCCCTGGCCGCTTTCATCAGTCTGGTAAAACCGAAAATCCGTTTTCAGCTTGCCCCCACCGACTTGCCAAAAATGCTCAAACCCTAGGTAGTTTTTCTGGTAGATATCCTCCAGCTCGGCATAGAAATACTTCAAGTTCAGCGCAGGGGTGATTTGGTAGTCCCCCCCCATGAAAATGAACTTGTCTGACTCGGCGGTGGGTATGAAGCGGCGGTTCGGCGAAGCCACTGACATTTTCTGGTAGTCAGTTGAGTCCCGATAGTTGATGCGATCCAGATACCCTGCATGCAGACTAAATTTATCAATGTCGGTGGAGCGGATGTAGGCCCCTCGGAAAGTCTGGGGAAGAAGTCTCGTTGGGCTAGCGAAAGCAATGGGGAGAAACGTTGAGATTGAGCCTACCTGCAGCTCGGTCTTCGACACCTTTGCTTTAGCGGTAAGGCCCAACTCTGAATACTCATCAGGCGCTCTGCGTGTGCGTGCATCTCGAGGTAAAAGCCCAGTACCAGAACGATCAGGCGACGAGTCCAGCTTGATGCCCATCATTCCAACTGCATCAAGCCCGAAGCCAACGACGCCAGGTGTGAATCCGGAGGTAAATTTTAATATCCCTCCCTGCGCCCATTCCCGAGCGGCGCTCTGCGGGGTTGTTCCTTTGTAATCACGATCAAAATAGTAGTTGCGCAGCGTAACTGTGGCCTTGCTATCTTCAAAAAATCCCTGAGCGCTGGCAATGCCGCAAATAGAAAATGCGATGGGCAATGATGCCCACCCAATAACATTTTTATAATCGTTCATCTGACGCCCTATCTTGTTTTTATATTAGTCATCGTTTCAGAATTTTGGCACCCATACTGATTTCAACTATTAGGCTACGCCTCCAATGGAATGTGTTTACCCCTCCAATGCAGTAAAGGGGTTTTGTCGAAGACGCGACTTCTGATAACCCGACCAATGAAGATTGTGTGATCTCCGCCGACAACCGTTTTTTCTACTTCACATTCTAGCCACGCCAGACAGTTATCTATGAGCGGCAAACCGTGTAGGCCAGATGTGGATGAAACTGTCGCAAAACGATCTATTGGCTTGCAGAAATCTCTCGAAACATCCTCTTGATCAGAGGCTAGAATATTTATCGCAAAATACTTCGAACGCTGAAACTTCGAAAATGAAAAAGACTCGGTCGTAACACTCCATTGGATCAACGGAGGATTAAGAGAAAGGGAGCAAAAAGAACTAGCGGTCATTCCGTATGGCCGCCCATGCTCATCAAGAACCGAAACAACAGTTATTCCCGTGACAAATTGGCCCACAGCCCCTCTGAATTCAGTTGTACTAACTCCAGGCGCCACGCCAATATTGAGCTGCGTCATATCCGACCTCGAATAATAAAGTCTTGGATTTTAATTAAGTAGATGCGGACGCTTCTGCGCCCGCTTACAGTGTTATTACAGATCCGAGGCTGGCTCTGGATTGCCTGCTAATTGCAACGCTTGGTTCACCAGCCTAATAGGATTCGGATCCTTGGAACTCAGGTAGTTCATGGCAAGGTTTCGTACAGGATCGCCAGCATAATAACGCTCGTACTGCACAAGCCTCTGACCGAACGCCTCCCCTGCGAGATCCCAGGCCAATTTAAAGAGCTTCACGCGCTCCAGGGACGGCATGCCATCGGCGCCTTGGTAGTAAGCATGCAGATCATCTGCAATTTCCGGCGCTTGGAAGTCCGCAGCGCTCGGCATCAACATGAAACCACCCGCACCGATCGTTTGCAGTACTTCAATCACCCTCGGGTAGGCCGTAGGCAACATGGTTCGAATGGCCTGTAGCGGTGCGAGATTCGGCTGTAGCGTTCCACGAGACGTCCGCTGGGCCTCAACCTCTGCACGCACTAACGCACTCTTGACCTGCTCGATATAACCAAGGCATTCGCCCAACATCTGTTGTACGTGAAGGAATTGATCGGCTTTGATGGAGCGCGCTACGGCCATGGCAAGCCCGACGGAAAACTGCATCTTCACCAATGCACGGGTATTGGTTTGATGTGCCGTGTGATTACGCACGCCAGTACTGGCGTAGAGGCGGTTTGAGAGCTCAACATTTCGGTAGCAGAAAACACGCTCCCAAGGCACAAACACATTGTTGAATACCAGCAGAGAATCGTTTTCTTCAAAGCGCGTTGAAAGCGGGTGATCGAAGCTCGTGCGCCCCTCAACATAGTAAGGGTCGCGACAGATTTGTCGAAGGCCTTCAATGTGGGTCGGTACGGCAAATACCAAGGCATGATCCTCGTCACCCGCTTTGAACGATGGCAAGTTGTACATGACCATTTCGTCTGAAACCGGCCCCAGCGTCGCGATCATCCGGGCTCCGCTTACGTAGATACCTTCAGCACTTTCGCGTACAACCCTAAGGTGCATGTTGCCCATTTGCGAAGACTGTTTAGAACGGTCATTTTGAGGCGTAATTAGTGCATGGCTTAAGAACAGATCATTGTCACGAATATATTCGTAGTAACGCTCGATGTTTTCACCGTACTGCTGCCCACCCTCAGCGAAAGTATCGCGTGCCTCCCAGAACGCCAAGAGAGTAACGTTCATAAAATCAGGAGAGCGGCCCATTAGCCCAAAATTCGTTTCAGCCCACACTCTGTATGCTTCACGACGCTTAGTCAGATCCTCGACGTTTTGCGCAGGATGGAAGGCCATGCCTGCACGTTGTCCGGTGGAGGGGACGACATAAGTCACTTTTTCTTGAAGCTCGGGATCATGCTGAATGTCGTAAAGCTGGGCTAATTGCTTGACTGCACCGCTGAATGCAGGGTGGGTCGTAACATCACTTACTTGAACCCCGTTCACCCACACATCGCGACGATTCTCTCTAAGACCAGCTATAAAATCTTTACCTGAGCGAATACCCATTGGACTTTCCTTATTTTTATTAAGTCGAACGAAACTCTGCCAAAAAAGGCCGGCTTTTGTGCACACACATTATTTAGAGACACTGGCGCGCAATTAACTTGGCGTTCGGGACTGCCTTGAGGGATCTTGGATTTTGATAAGCCCCCTTACGTAAGCTTCATGCTCAAAGGTGGGCGGCGATTGAGCCGTAGCTAGGGCAGCTATATGGGGCAGTCGCAAGGCATTTCTCATACCTGAATACTCCGCGTGGCAGTTCATCTGCTTTTATATTTCTTAATTAGCATGCTAGCATGCAAGATATCACTGTCAACTGATTTACGTTCAGTTAGGCGACCGTTGCTCGCCACGAAAGCCGCTCTGGATCTGCGTCCCTTGTAGATCAAGACTTTGCGCACTAAAGTGGGCGAATGAGCATTCCCCCTCGATTGCACCTCACCTACCGAAGACCTATGCACACGCCAAACAAAAAAGTCGCGATCTATCAAGAAATTTTGCAGCGCTTGCTAACCCGCCGTTATCGCTTTGGTGAAAAAATTTTCGTGAAGGAAATTGGCGAATCGACGGGAGTCAGTCGTCAGCCCATAATGACGGCGCTGAACAGCCTGCAAGAGCGGGGATTTGTTCAAATCATTGCGCAGGTTGGCTGCCAAGTGGTGCAACCAAGCCCAGATGAGGTTGCTGATTTCTATCGAATGTTCGCCAACACCGAAGGCCTGATCGCAAGCCTTGCAGCAGAGCGCGGAACACCTATGGAGGTCGCAAGGCTTCAAGAGCTGAATGAGCAAATCGCACGGATCAACCCAGCCCACAGTGATGCCTCGGAGAGCTATAGAAACCTGAACGTTGACTTCCACCGGCTTCTCCATGCGATGGCACGGTCACCTATCGTGTCGACACGGCAGATGGCCAATTTCGAGCTTTCAGACTTTTTCATTGTTCAAAGTTGTGGCTTTCAGGCGCACCTGCCTGACGTAACCGGCGAACATGATGAGATAATTGCAGCATTGAGTACGCGCAACCACAAACACTGTAAAGCAGCGGCAATGGCGCACATTGAGAGCGTATCAAGGCATGTTATCGAGGCTATGCAACGCCTGCACAGCGAGGAGATGGCTGCCACGGTTTGAGCCGTAGCAGCCACGCGTGCTTATAGTGGAAACGCAGCTTCCAGCCAGACTGAGTCCCCCTGAGGACCATTTTTCACATTTGTTTCATGCAGCCATTTGAGCACCACGCCGGTGTTCTGGTTGAATGAGTAAAACAGCTGAGGGCCCACACCCACCTTTCTCAGCCGATTGCCCCCAGGTAAGTTGTCGCCGCCGACATTGTCATCCGACATCTGCTTGGTGTAGTACCCAGCCAGACCAAACTGAAGTTTTGGCATAGAGGGAAAGCGATACCCCAATAAATAGTCGACATTGAACACGTTACCGGAGCGGTAGTCGGTATCCTTGTTTCGCTCATTGAATGAGTAAGTGGGCGCCAGAGAAACCTCCCAGTCCGGATGTGGGAACCAGGTCAGCGCAAACTCTGAAATATAAGTTGTATAATTCGGCGTAGTGTTGGCCAAATCATTCTTGTCATAGCCTCCCAAGGGTTTGAAGACACTGACGCCTGCGAGCAGATGTAGATTAGGGGCCGGAGAGTAAAGCACGTTTAAAGGACTGATGTAGGTCTGCCGCATTCCCGTCTTAGAGTCAGACGCTCCTCCGGCCTTTATATTTACGTGCCCCCCAGTCCCAATAATTCCGCTTGTGAATCGAACACCTGATTCAGTTTGATAATCCCAAGTATGAACGAGACGTATCGCCTGAATATAATTCTCCAAATTAAACCCTGGAACGCTGGAGCGCCCGGAGTTATCTTTATAATCTCCAGCATGATAATAAACAGTATAACTATAGAGCTCGGTTTCGCCTGGGCCTGGCATCAAAGCTGGTACAACTGTTTGCACACCTAACGGCCAGGTTGTATCACCCCGCTCCGTTGCCATGGCCAAATTCGCTGCGCAAATAGCAGCCACAGATACGCACAGACATGCATACGCTTTCATTAGCAATCTCACTTTTTTGTTATTGGATGTGGATTGTTCGGGCTCCGAGACAGGAGCGTTTATTGCTTATTGGTACCTACCAACACAAACGCTAACGTCGCAGGGACATCACCTTGGTTTCTCCAAGCGTGAATGTTCCCTTGTTGAATGATGACGTTATGCTTTTCTAGTTTCACTGTTACGCCATCGTCAAGTTCCAGCCAAATGGTACCTTCAAGCACGATGCCATAATCAACTGATGGGGTTGAGTGCATACCTGGTCGATCGGGATCAAAATAATCCACCATCCCCGTCAGATGCTCTTGTTGCTCAGCAAAAGCTGCCTGATGACTGAAATCCGGATGAGCAAAAATCGAGTCAGGAGGAAAGGTGACAATTTCAAGCCTCGTTTCCCCAGGCCCGGGAACAAACGAACTGCTCAGCGAGATTGTTTCATCTTTACCAGTAGAGAGCTGCTCTGATGCTGTCGTCCCCCAAACCAAGGAGGTAGAAAATCCAGGTACATGTTCGTAGTTATGAGAGCGTGGTACCGGCCCATCGTTCAGAACAACCGAACGGCCACCGACCGTTCCCACCACTAAACGCCTGATTGTCATAGATCACCTCAGAAATAAGACTGGCGCAGCTCAATGCTGCGCCAGTTCGATTAACGGCCTGGCGTTACAACAACGTTCGTGAAGCCACCTTTACGGTTTTCCAAGGCGTCCAGAGCGTCATTGACTTCAGATAGCGGAAAAATCTCCTGATCAAATTTTGTCAAATCGAGCGTGCCGGCAGCTGCCATCTCCGCCATGTCCTGACCTTCTGCAACCGTGAACCATAGCGAACCGATGATGCTGATCTGGTAGCACATCAGTTGGAACATTGGCACTGGCAAGTCCTCAGACATGCCCCCAATGTCGACCATACGCCCTCCCCTACGGAGCGATTTGATCCCGTCGATGGTGATTTGATGGGGAGCTCCGGGACCGACTGCATCGATGAAGACGTCTGCGCCCAGGCCTTGGGTATGCTCGCGAACCCATTCATCAACAGACTGCTCACCGAGAGACAGTACGTGCACACGAGACGGATCCAGCTGACGGACTCTTTCAAGCAGTTCGCGGTTACGGGCCATGCCGAGCACTTTAGTTGCTCCCATGGCCAACGCGAGCATCACTGCTCCAACCCCCAACGTTCCTGAGGCGCCATTGATCAAGACTGTCTGCCCAGAACCTACATTAGCCTTGCGCAATGCAGAGTAAGCAGTGCCGAGATAACCGAAACGACAGCCTTGTTCAAAACTGATGGATTCCGGGAGCTTAACAAGCCCGCTGACAGGCGCAGTCATGAACTCGCAGAAGCCGCCATAAGGGTAATCTTCGAACACTCGTTGCGAGCCAGCACCGAAACCAAAATATCCTTGGAAGGTAAATGCGGTGCAGTTGAGGTGCTGACCTCGCAGGCACGCGTGGCAAGACCCACAGCTTCGACCTGGGTTTACGTATACACGATCGCCGGGCTTAACCGAGTGCACTTGACTACCTACTGCCTTGACTACCCCGGAGGCATCTAATCCATAGATGGCTGGTAATTTAGGCAGGGGTAGGTAGGGGAACCACTCAGGATAACGCTCGATAACGTTACGCAGGTTAGGGACAACGTTGCAGGCCTTAACGTGCACTAACACGTCCGTTGGCCCAATGGCAGGAATATCGATTTCGTCGATCACAAAGGTCGGGCCGACATTGTGAAGTCGAGCTGCTTGCATTTTGCCCATGATTTTATCCTTATTAGGTGAGCACACACATGTACTCCTGCTAGCCACAGAAGGAGCCGTTCGTTGGTACGGGACTGGTAGAAATCGTCGGAGACAAGCCCAGAGCGCTAGGGCCGTTGATCTGGGGGGCGCATTCGCGCCTTGGGGATGTTTACTGCGCAAGCCAATGGAACGTCGATATACGTTTTCATTAGAGGCATCTTCAATTTGTTGTTATGACCAAATACTGCACCTTTGAATGCTAGCATGCAAGTTCAATTTCAACCATTTCTGCAGCCGATCGTACGCGTGGTCAGACCTGAGCCACGGGCATACGACCTGCGGCCCATAAGGATGAGCCGCTATCAAGGGCGCAAAATGCGCTGTACGCATTTAGTCGTCAGCTACTCTCCAGCGGTCCATTGTAAGACATGCCCACAGGCCAAAACTCATGCGTGAGTGAGGTACCAGCGCCAGTCCTGCTCTCCGACTTCAGCATTGAATTGACGGAACTCGCGCCACTTGATCGCCAGGAACACCTTCAGGAATTCAGCACCCAGCGCCTCACGTGCCCAAGTTGAATGTTGCAATGCCTGCAACGCTGTCAGCCAGTCGGTGGGTAGAAAATCGGTCGCCTGTTCATAACCATTGCCCACAATAGCCGCGCCAGGATCGCTTTGATGCGTGATGCCGTGGTGAATGCCCGCAAGTACTGCGGCAGCGGCGAGATAGGGGTTGGCATCGGCACCGCAAATGCGGTGTTCAATGTGCCGACTGATCGCGGGGCCGCCGGGCACGCGGAATGACACCGTACGATTGTTGACGCCCCAACTTTTGGCCAGCGGCGCGTAACTGCCGGTCTGGAATCGGCGATATGAGTTGGCATGGGGGCAAAATATCGCCAGCGAGTCAAACAAGGTTGCCATCATCCCTCCGATGGAGTGACGCAAAAGCGCCGTGCCCTGCGGATCTTCGCTCGCATACAGGTTGTTGCCCTGCTCGTCGGCCAAGCTGACGTGCAGGTGCAGACCGCTGCCGGCCTGGTCGCTGAATGGCTTGGCCATGAAGCACGCTTGCAGCCCGTGTTTGTTGGCCACCCCCTTGACCAGGCGTTTGTAACGTACGCCTTCGTCAATGGCCTGGAGTGCGTCGAAACGATGTTCCAGCGTCAACTCGAGCTGGCCCGGCGCATACTCGGAGATCGCCGTACGCACCGGTAACCCCTGTAGCGCACACGCCGCGTAAAGGTCATCAATAAACGGTTGAACCTGTTCAAGTTCGTATACGCCATACACCTGCGGAGCCACCGGACGTACGCCATTGGTTTGCTGCGCTGGCTGCGGCCGACCGTTGACGTCGCGTTGCTGGTCCAGCAGGTAAAACTCCAACTCAACGGCCATGACCGGATGGAATCCATCGGCTTTAAGCCGCTCGATGGTATGCACCAGTACGTGGCGTGGGTCGGCCGGTGCAGCGGGAATACCTTGGGTCGGGTGCATGCTGACCTGCACTTGGCCTGTAGGGTTAGTGCGCCAGGGTTGCAGGGTCAGACTTCCCGGTAAGGGATAGGTCCAGCAATCAGCGTCAGCGACATCCCAAACCAGGCCTGTGTCGTCTACGTCCTCACCCTGCACGGTCAAGGCGAGAATGGAACTTGGCAGTGGCCGCCCATTGTCGTAGATCGCCAGCAGTTCGTCGCGATGCAACAGTTTGCCCCGTGGAACACCATTGGCGTCGATAAGGAACAACTCGATGCTCAGCACTTCAGGGTGGGCGACCAGATAATCTAAAGCCTCTTTTTTATCAGCAAATTGCATGTCAAACCTCTTCGAGCTCATTCAAGCGAACTGGCGGTAGTTGAGATAAGTGGGGCTTCAAACGTCCAGTCATGAAGGGATGACCCGAGCGCCAGGCAGGGCAAGCAGTGTGGTCAGCGCGCTATCCAACTCACCGATCAACCTGTCGATATCCGCCTCACTTGTTTGCGGACAGCACAGGGTCATGTTGTGAAAAGGCGTGATCAGGATGCCGCGATTGATCAAGTAAAGGTGTAGCGCCATTTGAAGGCTGTCATGAAAAGCCGCCTCGGCTTGCGCACCGGTTCTGGGCGAGGTGGCACAAAATTGAAACTCACAACGGGCGCCCAACTCGGTGACAGACCAGTTCAGTTGGTGGCGCTTGAACAACGCTCGAAACCCCTGCGCCAGTCTTGAGGCGATAGACAGCATGTGCTGGTATGCAGCCTCGGTCATGACCTCTTCAAGACTGGCGCGCATGCAACGCATCGCCAGGGCATTGGCGGACAGCGTTGTTCCCATACCGCTGTGTCCATGACTGCCCCCTTCTGCGCTCATCTGCACGTCGCGCATAGCCTGGGCAACCTGCTCGGTCATGCCAAAGACTGCGCAAGGCACGCCACCGGCGATGGGTTTGCCCACCACGAAAAAGTCGGGTTTCAAATCCCATTGACGCGTGCATCCGCCGATGCCGGTAGAAATAGTGTGGGTCTCATCAATGACCAACAGGCTGCCGTATTTTCGCGTCAGCTCGCGGCACTTTTGCATGAACCCCGGATCGGGCAAGACCATACCTATATTCGTCATCGCCGGCTCGCACATCAGCGCGCACACGTCACCCGAAACTAAGGCAGCCTCCAGTGCAGAGACATCGTTGAAGGGGATAGATCGACTGTATTGGGTCAAGTCGTAGGCTTGACCCACCAGACCCGAACGGTGCACCGTCTTGCCCTCTCGGTACCGGACCATCACGTCATCCACGGTGCCGTGATAACAACCGTCGAACACCAGCAGAACCTTGCGCTGGGTGATAGCACGCGCCCAGCGCAACACATAACGATTGGCGTCAGTAGCCGTGGCAGTTACCTGCCAATATGGCAACCCAAAGCGCTGAGCCAGCAACTCGCCGCAGACCACAGCATCTTCGCCAGGCAGCATCGTCGTTAAACCGTTATTCGCCTGCTCTGCGATAGCACGGGCAATAGGATCAGGTGAATGGCCAAACATCGTGCCGGTGTCGCCGAGGCAAAAGTCTATGTATTCATGACCGTCAACATCGGTGAAGCGTGCCCCGTTGGCACGCAGGATGAAGAGCGGCGAAGGCATAGACCAATCGCTCATCCAGTGCATGGGAACACCATTGAACAGAGCCGCCGTGGCACGCTTCGCCAGCGCCATTGACGTTGGGTTGTTTTCTATAAAACGGGCGCGCTCGATTGCGGTAAATGCAGCAATCGCTGATTCACAAACCCCACTTTTCGACATGATTAAAACCTTTTGTTAAGTATCACGTTAGTTATAAATCGTTGCCGTATATGCAAGCCCACTCCATCACTTTCCAGGTGCGGCATCAGCTCCCGAATTCTGGGTGAATATGGTTCCATGAACTTACAAGCTGGGTGTTGGCTTTAACTATTTACATTGCCAGCCAACATATAGCCTTGATATGTCGCGCAGATGATCGCAGTTGAAGACTGCTCTACGCGGATTGTTCCAACTGAAGTGTCATTAACCGGGTTGAGGGGCTTTGTTCTCGAGCAGACAGTTGCCGCCATCTACAACGATAACCTCACCGGTGATGTAACTGGATTCCGGAGACGCCAAAAATGCAACCGCCGCCGCCACTTCCTGGGGACTGCCTGCCCGCCCAATGGGGGTAAAGCGCCCCGCCTCTGCTTCAACGGGCGTGGTTGAGCCCGTGGTGATCCAACCGGGAGCCACGCTGTTGACGGTAATCCCCTGACTGGCGACTTCAAGTGCAAGTCCCATGTTCATGCCCACCATCGCGGCCTTGGCCGCGCTATAAGCGGCTTCGCCCGGATTGCTCCCCCGAGTGCCCGTAGTGGAACTGATATTGACAATGCGCCCGTAATTTCGCGCCCTCATGCCGGGCAAAACAGCCCGAGTCAGAAGAAAAGCGGTCGTAATATTTCTTGCCAGTGAAAGATTCCAGTCATGCAGTGTCATCGTTGCCAATTCCGAGAAAACCTCCGGACTCCCTTGCATGGCCATACCGGCATTGTTCACCAGAATATCAACCCGCCCCCAGAGTGACTCTGCCCATAGGCTGAATTCATGCACTTTCTTTTCATCTGTTAGGTCAGTTGGCCGGCCTTCAACTTCAAATCCTTCGGCGCGCAGCTCGTTAACTCTATCTGCGATGCGGTTGCTGCTGGCGGTGACGATTAACTTCGCCCCGGATGCCCCGAGCCTGCGAGCGATAGCCATACCAATCCCAGACTCACTCCCGGCACCACTGACAAGTGCCACATGCCCCCTTAAGTCCATACCCAACATGGCGTTCCCCACGTATTTAATTTGAAAAGAGAGTAGAAGCTAGTCCAACAAACCTGATACATAAAGACGACCATTATCAGAAAAACTGACGACCCTTATGGCGTTTACCAGTGACTCACTTAAAATTTTCCTCTCGGTCATCGACAGCGGATCCTTTTCGGCGGCCGCTCGAAAATTAGGCCGGGTACCCTCGGCGGTCAACATGGCGGTGTCACAGCTTGAAGCAGAGCTGGATTTGTTGCTTTTTGACCGATCGACCCGCAAGGCTATTCCTACGGCAGTCGCCAAAGCACTGGAGCCCCAGGCACGACAGGTCGCCAGCCAGTTGAATCTGCTGGACGCCCATGCGCTCCAGCTTCATCAGGGATTGGAGGAACGTCTGGTCCTTGCGATGGCGCCAGAGTTGCAAACAGGCATATGGAATCGTCCGCTGTCCATTATCGCCAGGGAGTTTCCTACGCTGGAAATCGAGATCCGCTCCGCGTCCCATCCAGAGGCGATGCGCATGCTTCATGAGGGGCGTGTGCAATTGGCACTGGGATTCGAACGACCAGGGCTTGACGAGCGCGAGACGTTTCTTGAAGCGGGGAGCCAGTTGTTAGTAGCGGTTACCGCTCCAAATCATCCTGCGGCCGCCGGCAAGAAAACCCCCTTAACTGAGGAGCAACTGGTCAACATTCGGCAGATCATCGTTGCGACTGGGGGGCCTGCAGACTCTGACCCACGTGTTGTGCTGTCACGGCGGATTTGGCACAGCGACAATTATCTGGCCACACTGGACCTGGTGCAGCAAGGATTGGGTTGGGCTTATCTTCCACAACCCCTGGTCCACCCTCTCATCACGTCGGGCGCATTGACGGAGGTGGTGTTTGACTACATGCCGAGTCAGATGCGGTTATGGGTCGATATCATCTGGGTAAAAAACAGGCCCCTGGGACTGGGCGCGCTTCGCTACCTGAGTCTGATACGCGAAATGGCCGAGGGCGAACCTCGTCGTGTTTGATGAGTAAAATCACTGCCCCACTTGTTCGATAGCAAATGGGTTGTCGAGTCGTTTGATTGCCTTACCGATTACGCAGATTTTTACTTCGGCGACACTGATCAAGGAAACAACCGAAGAGCTGTTTAATGCCCGCATGTGCGCCCTGCTGAACGCGCCCTATTTTTTACATGCGTCGTTGACCAGCTACCGGAAGATTTCCCGTTCGATAAGGGAATGGCATATTTAAGCTTCCGGTGGCGTCAAAATTCGGCCCGACGGTTGATTCACAAGAACAACTGTTCGCCGCCCCTCAAGCAGCCATCGCCAAGCGCGACGGCACCCTCATCAATGCCTTCTATGCGCCTCGTCTCCCCTGCCCATAACATCAGGCCTTCATGAGCATTCGCACGGCAGCCTCAACTGCCATGGGGCATGCCCCAAAAATAATAAAATCATCTCTGTGAGGTTTCTTCATGAACAACCCCGCTTCCGGGTCTCTGACCAGTGCGTCAACCGTCAAGGGTAGCCACCCTCTTACTACAAACCAACGCTATATCACTTTGGGAGGTTCTTGGGCGGCGTGGCTGTTTGATGCGCTGGACGCAACCATCTTTGGCTTCGTGCTGTTGGCTATTGCCACGACTTTCGCTGTTGGGTTGAGCGATATTGTCTCTACAGTCGCTTGGTTCCTGCTCGCCACAGCAATTGGCGGTTTTTTCCTGGGTAATCTCTCCGACAAGATCGGGCGCAAGAAAACCATGATGCTGTCGGTGTTTGTCTACGGCATCGGAACCTTTTTGTGCGGCTTTGCCGAGACCCTGTGGCAACTCGATCTTTTTCGCTTTGGCGTAGGTATCGGCGTCGGCGGATTGTGGTCCGCAGCAGCAGCACTGGTTTCCGAAATCTGGCCGCCAGCAGGCCGGGCCAAGGCCTTCGCGGTGATGCAAACCGGATGGTCAGGTGGAGGGCTTCTCGCTGCAATTTTCGCTTGGAGCTTTCTGGACAGTAGTAATCCAGAATCCTGGCGGATGCTGTTCATCTATGCGTCTATCCCCTCGTTTCTGACCCTGTTGTTCATTTGGCTGTTCGTCAAAGAATCACCCGTCTGGCTGGCCAATCGCGAGTTCATGCGCAACAACACTGGCAAAGGCCGACTCACGGAAATTTTCAGCCCAACGTACCTGAAAACGACCCTGCTGGGCCTCAGCATTTCGGTACTCGGCATGTACGGCTACTGGATCATCACAACCTTCATGCCTGCCTACCTGCAGAACATATTGAACGTGCGCATCGACCAAGCACCGGTATTCATTATCTGGATCGGCATCGGCGCCACCATCGGTTACCTGGCTTACGGCTACCTGGCGGAGAGCATTGGACGACGCCTGGCGTTCGCCACGTTCTTCACCGGCATGGCGATCATGGTCCCAGTGTTTGCCTACTCGGCGACGTTGATGCCATTGACGGACGGAAAGTTGATTTTCACCACGCAGAACGTCGTAACACTGGGCTCACTGGCGGCGTTGCTAGGCTTTTTCACCGGTTATTTCAGCGGCTTCGGCGCCTGGTATGCCGAATTGTTCCCAACCAGTATCCGCGCCACTGCCTCGGGCTTTTGCTTCAACTTCGGAAGGATAGGCGCCATCGCCGGGATCAAGCTGGTGCCGATCCTGATCCCGATGGTCGGCTTTACGGCAACCATCTCCCTTGCCTCCGTTGCTTACGTAACCGCCGCCATCATGGTGTTCACGTTGCAAGAGACCAAAGGCGTCCAGCTCACCAGCGGTAATTGACCTGTACTACATAGAGAATACAGACATGAAAAACTTTCGAATCGGGCAGATTGTTCCGAGTTCCAATACCACAATGGAAACCGAAATCCCGGCGATGCTGACCTCGCGTTACGGGCTCTTTCCAGAGGAGCGCTTCACCTTTCACTCGGCGCGTATGCGAATGATGCATGTCAGCCCCGAAGAACTTAAAAAGATGGACATCGACAGCGATCGCTGCGCACTGGAACTCAGCGACGCACGGGTCGATGTGATGGCGTACGCCTGCCTGGTGGCAATCATGTGCCAAGGGGCCGGTTATCACAGAGTATCGCAAGCGCGTCTGGGTAAGACAGTGGCGTCCAACCAATCGAATGCCCCTGTACTCAGTTCTGCCGGTGCATTGATCGACAGCCTGACTATGCTCGAGTACAAAAAAGTCTCGATCATCACCCCATACATGAAGCCACTGACCCAACAAGTCATTGACTACATTGAGGCCGCAGGCATTGAAGTGGTCGATTCCATTAGCCTGGAGGTCTCCGATAACCTGGAGGTCGGCCGCCTGGACCCCATGAACTTGGTGGCCCACGCCGAGAAGCTCAACATTGGCCAGGCCGACGGCGTGGTACTGTCTTGCTGCGTGCAGATGCCTTCGCTGCCGGCAATCCAGGCGGTACAGAACCGTCTCGACAAGCCCGTGCTATCGGCGTCGATCGCAACCGTTTACCAGATGCTCAAGACCCTCGGCCTGACGGCTCACGTACCGAACGCAGGCCACCTGTTGTCCGGAGCGTTCTGAGTCGAGTTCGAGTGAGGTAGGATAACCACCTTAGGCCAGGATGCCCCCGGTACTCACATGAAACTTGATCCCGTCTCATTGCGACTGTTCGTCAGCGTCGTTGAAGAGGGCACCATCGCTGCCGCTGCCAAACGCGAAAATATCGCGGCGGCAGCGGTGAGCAAGCGTCTCAGCGAGCTCGAGGAACTGCTCGATTCAAAGTTGCTGGTTCGGTCAAACAAAGGGATCACCCCAACCGATGCGGGCCTTTCGTTGTTGTTCATGGCCCGTAGCGCGCTGAACAATCTGAACGAAATCGTCGTACAGATGCGCGACTACTCCCACGGTCGCCGTGGCTCAGTGAGGGTGATGGCCAACATCTCGGCCGTCACCCAATTCATGCCCGCCAAGATCAAGTCATTCATGGATCTGTACCCGCTGATCAGCGTGAGTATGGAGGAACGACAAAGTTTGGCCATTACCAAGGCTGTCGCGGAAAACCGTGCCGACGTCGGTATATTCACCAGCATGCCTCACGGTGCAGACATCGATGTATTCCCGTTTCATCACGATCAACTGGTGCTTCTGGTACCCAATGATCATCCGTTGGCTGCGCACGATTCCGTTAGCTTCAAAGAAACCCTCGATCACGGTTATGTCGCGTTGAGTAGTGGCACCCACCTCAACTTTCAACTGATCAAGGCGGCTAACGACTTGGGGCGTTCACTGAAAATCCGCATGGAAGTGTCTAGCTACGATGCATTGTGCGGGATGGTTCAAGCGGGTGTAGGAATTGGGATCCTGCCCGAAGGTAGTATGAGCATCTATAAAATCGACCGGGCGAAAATGGTCAGACTGGATGAAGCGTGGACCTCCCGCCAGCTCAGTGTGTGCGTGAGGTCACGGGAATCCCTATCCGTCGCAGCAGAATTGTTTCTGGATCACTTGCTCGAAGGCCAATGACATACGTCAGCACCACAGCGAGTAATTCACACGAACAGCCCGACCGATGCCATTTAAGGTATCGACCGGTATCACAATCACCTGGATTAGCTGTGGGTGGAAAGCAGCTTGGCGAACGCGGCGTTAATAACATGTAATGCAGTTTTTGCAGGGTACATAGGTTCTTGCCTCTTATTATTGGACACTCACGAACGGCGAGGCGAGGTGACGATTGGTGAGCCGCCGAAAGTAGTGAAGGAAAATATGGCGTTGTCGTGCATGCGCTCACCGATGGCGATAGCGGTCGATGCAGGGACCTGAACAAGTTGACTGGATGGGTGCCGTTTATGATTGGCTGAGTCAAAGGCTGAACTCCCCTCAACTGTAAAATCACTCCCACAGCTGCTTCTCGAAGGCTGGCAAATGTCCGAGCTCAGAGAGTCCATTTCTCAATGAGTCAGGCGTCCGGTACCTCACCGTTTATTCAGGCCCAACCATGAAACTGAGCAGTAACTCATTCGATGACAACGCAGCTATCCCGGGGAAATACGCCTTTGCCGTTCCCAACGCGCAGAGCCGCTATACCCTCTCGACCAACCGCAATCCACATCTGGCCTGGACGGAAGTCCCGGAGCACACTCAATCGTTCGTTCTGATATGCCACGACCCAGATGTCCCGAGTGTGGGCGATGATGTCAATCAGGAGGGTAAATCTATTGCCGCGTCATTGCCGCGTGTAGATTTTTACCACTGGTTATTGATCGACATACCTGCGAGCCAGAGGGAAATTAACGAAGGGAGCCATAGCAGCGGAATCACTCCCCAAGGCAAAAATGGTCCGCAGGCCGCGGATGGCCAACGCCATGGCCTCAATGATTACACGGCCTGGTTTGCATCGGACCCACAAATGTCCGGCGACTATTTTGGTTACGATGGTCCATGCCCGCCGTGGAATGATGAGCGGCTGCATCGCTACGTATTCACCTTCTACGCTCTGGATGTACCCTGCCTTGAGGTACAAGGCCCGCTTCAAGGCGCCAATATCCTTGATGCGCTGCAAGGGCATGTACTGGCCAAGGCCAGCCTTACAGGTACCTATACCCTAAATATGAACCTGTGATTTTCCAGGCAACTTCAGGAACCCCACTCTCTCCATGGACCGAGCCAACCTAGTGACTGGCCCGCAACTCGACGACGCCCGATGGCTGCTGCCATCGGGTGCGCGCCTGAAAGCAAACACGATGTGCATGCTGGCCTGCCCACGCCTGATACAGGCTCAACATGCGACCAACTTCCGCTTTTTTGAGGCTACGGTGCTGGTCGTGACATCGGGTCATTTAACATTGGAAAAAGATGAAAGGATCTGGGAGTTGGCTGACTCTCACACCCTCATGGTCGTGGCCAAAAACTCAATCACTAATATTCAAAAAAAACCCGACAAAAATAGTTCGGTGTTTACCTCTCTTTTTTTGACGTTTGCACCCGGTCTCATCACTGAGTTTCACCAACGCTATGGCCAACACCTCACGCACGCATCCACGATCAATGAATGCAAGACGACTGAACTGGATGAAGATCTGAATGATGCATTGCAGTTTTGTATTCGCGGAATCAACTCGCGAACCATTTCACGGGCGCAACAGACCAACCGCTTGCTGGGACTTCTGCTGTCATTGCAGGAACGGGGCATTGCATTTCCTCGCCCTTCAGCTCCTGGCATCGTTGAGCGGCTAACTCAGTTGCTGGTCAAGGCTCCGGAAAAAAACTGGACCGCGGCTGAAGTAGCTCGTGAATTGGCGGTCAGCGAGGCCACCTTCAGGCGTCGCCTTGCAGAAGAAGGCATCAGCTTCAGCACAATGTTGACCGAGATTAGGATGCACCATGCGATGATGCTCTTACAAACGACGCACTTTAGTATTTCGCAAATTGCCGACGCTTGTGGCTACCGTGCCGTTTCGAGGTTTTCAATGCGCTTTAAAAGTCGCTTTGGTTTCTCTCCTGGACGATAACAAAGAAACGGATGGCTCCATCCGTTATATGCCCGCTTTTGGTTAGCTCTGTTGAACACAGTCGGCCAAGTTTCCACCACATAAATGTGCTGATGTGAATCCAGTAGGTAATCAGACCCGTATCCGGTTTCCAGTGATGCAGGAGTAACGCGCGTGACTCCATGTACGAAGCCTCTTCAGCTTCTGCATCCAGTGCCAACGTCGTGCCGGAGGCGGCGCACAATAATGTTCCGCTAAAACGTAATTGCAACGAGCGGTGAATGCGTCCGCACACCACACTTTCAATCGCCGGATAGCGCTGCATAACCCCGCACAACCGCTCTGAATTTTAGCAGGCATACGTGTGGACTTAGGCTTTACTAGCCCCAAGCAAAAGGCCTCTCGATTAGCGTCGCCATGCCCGCCTACAGCACTCGCCTGCAACACTAAGAACCGATACAGTTAATTATCTAAACTCCAACAACTATTTTATAATTACAAGCTGTGGCACAATCACCCATAGTCGCTACTCCCGAATGTGTGGTAACACGTTATTCTCCTTTGGTTTTCCGCCTGAGTTCGCGGCCTTTTCAAAAATATGGCGTTAATGTTATCAAACACTCACATATTCCGTAGGGATAATGATCGTGTCACTATGAGGTAAAAGCACCTAAGGCAGGAGCTAGTCAGAATCGTCCATTTTTTGTAACGCATCCTGCAACTGCTTAAATCCAGGGGTCAATAGTACTACCAGTTGATCGGCTTTTTCGGTGGAGCGCCAAACTCCCCTGCGATAAAAGAGCTCATCCTTGAACCTAACCCGTAGCCTGGCAAGGGTGTTACTGACTGCAGGCTGCTTGACGCCAAGGCAAGCAGCTGCACGGGTAACTCCACCCTCTCTGTGTACCACCAGAAAAGTAATCAAACTGTGCAGATCGGCATCGAGTAATTTTTTTTCATCAAAGGGCATATTCACCCTCAGACTCACTTCGCATGAAAAAAGTTTTGAAACGCAGGCTGAAGCATCGCGGCATGAGGTGGTCAAAAAGTGCGGTAAAGCTCGCACTGGAACAGTGCTCAAGCATACTTGCCTCATCCTCCCAATATCCGGTAAAAAGAATCGCGCCTGGTAGATACTGAACTGAAGACATTTCGTACCCTAAACACCCCTCATGTGTCTTTAAGACATCAAGAATCATCTCCACTCCATCAATGAATACATCTTCAATGGGCGCAGAAAAACACACTTCCAAGGTGTTGATATTGCCAAGTTCCATGATAATCACGCGCTAAATAAGGGTATAGGGTCCCTACTACTCAGTCCGTAGACAAGTCGCGGGAAACCCTCTTCACTGGATGGGCTTTGAGCTGTTCAGCCAACGCGGCTTCAAGCTTCAGTCACTTCTAACTTAAAACCGTCGTACTTTTAAATACGATCTGCACTCCATCCTCCTCCGAGTGCTTTATACAGCTGCACCTCACTACTAATCTGTTCCAATTGATCATTGAGTAGTTTTTGCTGGGAAACGAACAATTCTCTTTGCGCGTCGAGAACGGTTAAGTAGCTGTCAACACCTTGATCATAACGCTGCTTCGCCAATTTGAAGTACGCCTTATAGTTGTCCACCAGTAGCGCCTGAGCGGAAAGTTGTTCACCATAGGTTCCCCGCGCGGCCAAGCCATCAGCAACTTCACGAAAAGCGACTTGAATGCTTTTCTCGTAAGTTGCGACACTGACTTCCTTTTGAATTTCGGAGTAGTCGAGGTTTGCCCGTAGCCGGCCAGCGTTAAAGATAGGCACACTGATCAGGGGGACAAAGTTCCAGCTCTCGGAACCACTATTAAATAGACCGTCCAAGTCATTGCTGGAAGTCCCCGCCGACGCCGTCAGGCTAATTCGCGGAAAAAAGGCTGCGCGTGCGGCACCGATGTTGGCATTTGCTGCTAACAACTGGTGTTCGGCCGCCCGGATATCAGGACGATTGAGCAAAAGATCCGCGGGAAGCCCGCCTGGAACCTCGGCTAACGCATTGATGGTCAAGGGTGTGCCCTGGGAAAGCTCCACTGGTACCGGACTACCCAGAAGCAATTGCAGCGCGTTGGCATCTTCAGCAATGCGACGGGTGTATAACGCCTTTTGGGCCGTCGCTTGGTTGACCAAAGTCCGCGCCTGCCGAACATCCAGTTCGGAGGCGGTTCCTGCCCCGGCGGTCGCTTCAATCATGTCCAAACTTTCAACATGACTTGCAAGGGTCGCCTCAGTTAACTCCAATAAGGCCAAATCAGTGCGCCAGAGGAAATAAGTAGTCGCCACATCGCCGATCAAAGCAATATGAACACTGCGTTGGGCCTCCTCAGTTGCAAGGTACTGTTCAAGCGCTTGCTTAGACAGGCTTTGAATACGGCCGAAAAGATCGAGCTCGTATGAAGTGACGAACCCGACTTGATACTGGCTCTGTATACCCGACTCACCGGTAGACGAAAGGTCATCCGGTAGTCGTCGACGATCTCCAGACGCCGACCCATCTAGCGTCGGGAATCGTTCTGCTCGCTGAACGCGATACAACGCGCGATAGGCTTCAACATTCTTCGCCGCGATCCGTAGGTCGCGGTTGTTTTTCAGTGCTGTCCCGAGCAGGCGAACCAGTGCTGGGTCTTTAAAGAACTGATCCACCGCCGGGAGGTTGAACGGCTGGCTCTGGGCGTTCTTGTTTTCGCCATAGGCTAGTCCTTGCGGCCAACTTGCTTCAATTGGAGGTGCAGGCCGTTGGTAGTCAGGGATCAAGCTGCACCCACTGAGCATAAGGACGGCGGCTATCGGCAGCGTTTTAAGCTTCATGCTTTTCTCCTTCAACAGCTTGCGGATCGCGCTTTATGAACCCCTCGAACAACTTGATGATCACCACGAAAAATAGTGGCACGAAGAACACAGCGAGGACCGTAGCGGTAATCATGCCACCGACTACACCGGTAGCGATGGAGTGCTGACTACCCGAACCTGCACCTGAAGAAATCGCCATTGGAAGTACACCAAAGGTAAACGCCATGGATGTCATAAGAATCGGCCGCAGTCGCAGTTTCGATGCCTCGATAGCTGCTTTTACCAATGGATACCCCTGCTTCTCGTACAGTTCTTTTGCAAACTCGACGATCAGAATCGCGTTCTTGGCAGACAAGCCTACAGTCGTCATCAAGCCGATCTGGAAATACACATCTGCGGTCAGATCTCGCAATAGCGTTGCAACCACTGCGCCCAAGATGCCTAGTGGAACGACCAGCATTACGGACACTGGCACTGACCAGCTCTCATACAGAGCGGCCAAGCAGAGGAAAACAATCATCACCGTGAGCGCGTACAACATCGGAGCCTGGTCACCAGTTTGAATTTCTTCATAGGACAGGCCTGTGTAGTTCACACCAATGCCATTGGGCAGTTGCTGCATGATCTCAGCGATGGCAACCATTGCGTCGCCGGTGCTGTAACCAGGGGCAGGCTCACCCAAAATGTTCACCGAAGAAATACCACCATAGCGCTCCAGTTTTGGTGATCCCTGAACCCACTCGCTCGTGGCAAATGCCGAGAACGGCACCATCTGGTTTCGGCTATTACGTACGTACCACTTTTCAAAATCTTCAGGAGAAATGCGTGAAGTATCCTCGCCTTGGATGTAAACGCGTTTCACGCGACCACGATCAATGAAATCGTTGACGTACATCGACCCCCACGCAGCGGTCATCGTCTCGTTGATGGCTGCGATGCTCACCTGTAAGGCACGAGCTTTCTCGTCATCAATCTTCACCTGAAACTGTGGTTCATCATCCTTTCCGTTTGGGCGAACAGCCTGAAGCGTCGGATGTTGGCCGGCCAACTGCAAGAATTGATCGCGTGCAGCCATCAGCGCCTCATGGCCCAGTCCTAAATTGTCTTGAAGGTAAAGGTTAAACCCCATCGCATTGCCCATCTCCAAAATGGCCGGAGGAACAAAGGACATGACACTCGCATCCTTGATGCCCGCAAAATGCTGGTTGGCCCTTTGAGCGATGCTGAACACATCATGGCCTGTGTCGTGACGGACGGACCAATCTTTCAAAGTGATCAAAGCCAACCCGGAGTTTTGACCACGACCGGCAAAGTTGAAGCCGTTTACGGTGAGTACATGCTCGACCGATGCGCCTTCCTCGTTCAGCAGGTAATTGCGCACTTCGTCAAGCACGGCCTCTGTTCGCTCTGCAGAGGAGTTGGGAGGCATGCGAACTTCGACCATCATCAACCCCTGGTCCTCATTCGGCAGAAATGCCTTGGGGATCTGGGTGAACAAATAGCCTGTACCCGCAGTAATCAATGCGAAAACGAGGAGATATCGACCACGGTGCTTGAGCATCGCGCCAATGCCGCGTTCAAAGCGCCGTGTGCCGCGATCAAACGTTCGGTTGAACCAACCAAAAAATCCTGTTTTTTCATGATGGGCATCACCGTGAGGCGCTTTCAAAATGGTGACGCACAAAGCTGGTGTGAAGATCATCGCAACGAGAATCGACAAGCCCATGCACACCACGATGGTGACGGCGAACTGCTTATAGATGATCCCCGCAGAGCCGCCAAAGAACGCCATTGGAATGAAGACAGCCGACAGAACCATCCCGATACCGACCAAAGCACCAGAAATCTGGTCCATGGATTTACGAGTAGCCTCCAGCGGAGATAACCCTTCCTCGTGCATAAGACGCTCGACGTTCTCTACAACGACGATGGCATCGTCAACGAGCAGGCCGATCGCAAGGACCATCGCGTACATGGTCAACACGTTGATGCTGATCCCAAAATACGGAAGCAATGCAAACGTCGCCAGCAGCACAACGGGAACAGCCAGGGTTGGAATCAACGTAGCTCGGAAACTTTGCAAGAACAGGTACATCACTAGGAAGACCAGTACGACGGCTTCGATGATGGTGTGTACTACTGAATCAATCGAGGCGTTTACAACAGGCGTCGTATCATACGGATAGACAACCTCAACTCCGTCTGGCAGATAGGCCTTCTGCTTTTCCATCAATGCTTTGACAGCATCCACAGTCTCCAACAAATTACCGCCAGTGGACAAACGCAACGCCAGACTCGCCGTCGGCAGTTCTTTGTATTTGGCAGATATCGCAAAGCTGTCCGCACCCAACTCGGCTCGTCCAACGTCCTTCAAGCGGACCTGTGAACCGTCTGGATTCACTTTGACTAGCACGTCCTCAAATTGCGCTGGTGTTGTCATGCGCGTTTTACCGAGAACAGTAGCGTTTAGCTGGACTCCAGAACGCGTGGGTAGCCCCCCCAATTGACCAGACGAAACCTGAACGTTCTGCTCACGGATGGCGGCTGCTACGTCGCTCGGGGTCAACTGGTAGCTATTGAGCTTTCCAGGATCGAGCCAGATACGCATCGCATATGGGGAACCGAACAGTTGGAAGTCACCAACCCCAGGGACCCGAGAGATGGGGTCCTGCAGTTGCGAGGCAATCAGGTTGCCTAAGTCAAAGTTGTCCAGCTTGCCCGAACGATCCACCAGGCTGAGCACCAAGAAGAAGTTCATCTGGTACTTAACCACGCGCAGCCCTTGACGCTGTACCTCCTCAGGAAGACGAGGCGTCGCCAACTGCAGCTTGTTCTGCACTTGAACTTGTGCGATATCCGGGTCGGTACCCTGTTCGAAAGTGACAATGATGGTCATGCTGCCATCGGAAGCGCTTTCAGCAGACATGTAGCGAAACCCATCCATGCCACTGAGCTGTTGCTCGATTACCTGAACCACCGTGTCCTGCACGGTTTGAGCAGAGGCACCAGGATAGCTGACTTGAATAGAAACCGCGGGAGCAGCAATGTTGGGGTATTGGCTGATTGGCATTTTCACCAATGACAGGGTACCGGCAAGCATCGCGACTATCGCAAGTACCCAGGCAAAAATTGGCCTATCGATAAAAAAGCGAGACATGAGCGGGCCCCTTATTTAGCCGAGGCATTGGATTTGATGGCGAATTCAGCAGCCAAATTGACGTTCCTGGCTTCAACAGCGCTGACGGTGATTCCGTTGCGGACCCGTTGGACGCCCTCGGTGATAACTTTTTCACCATCCTCCAGGCCTTCGCCGATCAGCCAGGCATTGCCAACCGAACGTAGGGTTTCTACTTCGCGCAGCTGCACGCTGTTGTCAGTCTTCACGACCCAGACGGTTGCAACTCCGCGGGTATCACGAGTAAGGGCTTGTTGCGGCACTAAGATGGCAGACTTTTGAACTCCCTCTTTCAGCAGCGCATGCACAAACATGCCAGGCAATAGCTTGCGGTCCGGGTTAGGAAATTCAGCGCGCAGCGTTACGGATCCGGTAGTCGGATCGACACTGACTTCGGAGAATCTGAGTACGCCTGGAATGGGGTAAGCACTACCGTCATCAAGCGTCAGGCTAACCTGCGCCTGATTATCCCCAGACTTCTGGAGGCGTCCCGAATCCAGTGCTTTTTGAAGCCCCAGCAGCTTGGTGATCGGCTGACTAACGTCCACAAAAATGGGATCAAGCTGAGTGACAGTAGCCAGAGCCTGATCTTGCCCGTTAGTGGCGAGAGCCCCTTCTGTCACGATAGAACGGCCGATACGGCCCGAAATTGGTGACAGCACTTTTGTGTACTGCACATTGACCAAAGCGACCTGATAGTCGGCCTCGGCCTGTTTAGAGGCAGCAAACGCATCGTCGAATTGCTGTTGGCTAACTGCTTTGCTTTTCAAAAGAGTTTCGTAACGCCGAGCCAAATTTGCGGCGGTAGTGCGATTCGCCTCCGCACGTTGCAACTGAGCTTGATAAGTGCGGGGATCGATCTGGTAGAGCTGCTGACCTTGTTTAACCTCAGCTCCCTCCCTGAACAATCGCTTTTGAATAATTCCCGAAACCTGAGGACGGACCTCGGCAACTCGATTAGCCGAGGTCCGTCCAGGTAAATCAGTCGTAAGCGTTAATGCTTGTGCATGCACTGTATACACCCCTACCTCAGGAGGTGCGGAGGTGGTTATGCCCTCCTCCTTCTTCCCACAGCCAGATAGCAGCATGATCGCTGTTAAAGGAATTATGTGTATCGCACGTAAAGGAATTTGGTGTTTCACCGTCAGGGCTCCATCTCGCTGCCTCAGGATCGAGGCGTTTGATCGCTGAATCACTATGCGGGATAGTGTATCATCTAGTGGTACTCATGGCGCAAGCAAGCATCCATGACTTGTGGCTAAGTGCTTTGAGCAAGGACTGCGTGTGATTGGGTGCTGGCGTAGTAAGGTGCACAGCACTAGAGTGGCAGCTAAATCAATGATTACGCGGCAGTTTTGCTGCGCCGAGGAGAGATATGAATCAAGCAGACGAGAGTGTTGAAAAAGCTGGGGGGATCCAGGTTATTGCTCGGGCAGCCTCCATCATGCGGGCATTGGGCGAGCATCCTCAGGGGTTGAGTCTGGCCGCGATCGCACAACTCGTTAGCCTGCCCCGATCAACCGTACAGCGCATTATTAACGCTCTGGAGGAGGAGTTTTTGGTTGAAGCGTTAGGTCCGAGTGGTGGATTCAAGCTAGGTCCTGCACTTGGTCAACTCATCAACCAAGCGCAAACGGACATCATTTCGCTGATTAAGCCCTACCTGCAGTCCTTGGCGGATGAGCTGCAAGAGTCGGTATGCCTAGCGTCGTTGGCAGGCGATAAAATTTATGTGTTGGATCGAATCGTGGCAGAGCGCGAACTGCGCGTTGTGTTTCCGATCGGCATCAACGTTCCTGCTACATCCACCGCCGCCGGCAAGGCATTGTTGGCAACACTTCCAGTAGAAGCGTTGCGGGCGCTGCTGCTTGATCCCCTTCCAGTTTTTACCGCTAACACACTGGACCGACAGGCACTGGACAAACAGCTATCTCAGGTGCAAGCGGGAGCTGTAGCAACAGACCGCGACGAACATATCGAGGGGGTTTGCTCGTTCGCCGTGCCATTGGATACCTACCTTGGGTATTTTTCCATTGCGATCGTACTGCCAAGCTCCCGGGCGACCTCAAGAACAAAGGTTCTTCAATCAGCATTGCGGGACAGCAAGCAAAAAATTGAGCGCGCCATCGGACGTGCGTCTAAGAAATCGTCTTGAAGCGAATAAATGGCTAGAAAGACCGCAGCAGAAACCGCGAAGACACGCCAGCGCATCCTTGATGCAGCTGCAGAAATTTTTGCCACCCAAGGATTCCCGGACACGACACTCGATCAAATTGCACGAAGAGCGGGTATGACTCGGGGAGCGGTCTATTGGCACTTCAAAGATAAACAGGATCTACTCCACTCCGTTTTGACAGAGCAAGCACACCCACTTGAATTGGAGATATCCACAGATGCCTGCCTAGAAACCGCTTGGACACGGGTACAGACTGCTCTGATCGATGCAGTCAGTAGGCAACAGTCAAAGCAGCTTTCAGAGATCCTGATTTATCACGGCCTAGATGATACCGGCGAGATCCAGTTGCGCTTGGTTAAAGCACGTGCGCAATTTATCCGTCACCTGTGCTCGGTTCTTGAGAACCGCAATCGCACGTGGAGAGCTGTCTGACAAACTCAATGTTCGAACCGTGACCGATATTTTGAAGGGGTCTGTAACCGGCCTGTTGTATGAATGCCTGAAATGCCCTGAGCAAGACACCCACATCATTCATTCCACGCTCCAATCTTTACTATATCTGCTCAAACATCCCCCGCCTCACCTACTCCAGTCAAATCCATTGGCTGAGCAGACCTGATATCGGAAGAAGAAAGCGCAACAGGACATGCATCCATCTGATCCAACAACCGCTCCAAGGCCGCCAGTTGACGCGCGCCAATGCGAATGAAGGTTAAGGGTTTGCCATCAACAGATGTTGAGCCAAGCTCATTTATCCCCCTCTTCGCTTGATCGTCATGGAAGGTGATTCTCCGAATCGCTGCTTGTAATCAGAGGAAAATCGACCGATATGGGTAAAGCCCCACTTCAACGCCGTGGACGACACCTGAACGTGAGTATGCTGCTGGGTTTCGAGATCTACACGAACGCGCTGCAGGCGAATCTCTTTCAAGAATTGCATCGGTGACAGTCCGCGGAAGCGTTGAAAACTCAGCTGAACTGTTCGAGCAGTCACGCCAGCGTGCCTTGCAATCTGCGAGATCGTGAGGGGCTCTTGAGCATGCTCTTCAATGAACTCCTCAATCATCCGTACAACCGCGGGGACTACCTTCTTTTCGGCCGAATCTCGCAGAGCCTGACTGTAATTACTTTCATGAAACTCGAGCAAAGAAGAGGCCAGCACCTCACCAATTAGGCTTTGTAGATTCGATGAATGTAATGACTTGGACGATAGCTGGCTGTAAGCCCACCCCAGTGTCTGCAGCCAATTCTGGCCAGCGAAGGTATCCACTGGCAACTGAGGCTGAAAGAAAATGTCTTGCTTGATACTCCTCCCCAACTGACGTTGAAGCATGGTTTCCAGCGCCGTTCGATCAATACGGACGAGCAGCTTGTCAGTGCCAGGGAAATGATTGAAGAAGGAGTGTCGATGGTAGTTGAAAACTGTGACATGCCCCGGGTTGCAGCTGAGGCGTAACTGATCACTGATCACGTGCTCATGTCCAGTGAGGACCGACTGGACCAGCACGATATTATCCAGCTTCCCTGAGTGGATAGCGACCTCTCCCCCAAAGGACATTCTGGCAACCCCAGCCTCGCCAGCCGATCGATGAAAAAATTGAGCCTTGAAGTCAGCTCCCTTTTTCTCAATCTGGTTCTTGCAAAACATCCGCTCACCGCACAGTACTGCCTCCTCAAGATTGGACGACTCGCAGACACTGAAATCCGCGAGGACCTGATCAGATGGTATAAATGGGAAGACATTGGGCCAGGTCATGGAAAGCCCTCAAGAACGGCAATAAGTTATACGAGCAACCTAGCAACAAATGGGAGTTGAGAACAACGTCATGGCGACGATCTGTATCGTCGCCATGCTTCGCCGTTAGTCGTGCATGATATGGTAGTTCAAGAAGCCGCTGGCATCGGTTTGGATGTCTTCAAGGGCTTGGTTGAGCTGGTCCAACGTGTACGGCCGAGGTGCCCACTGATTGGTGTCGAGCAATCCCGCGCTGATCAACGCCATCAGCTCCTGCGCTTCTGCGGTGGTGAACCACAGGGAGCCGATGTACTGAAGCTGGGTACACATGAACGGGTGGGGATCGATCGGAATAGGTCCGCTGACACCGCCGATCTGTACGATCTTTCCTCCTGACGTGACGGCGTTCATGGCCGAAACAGAAAGCTCCGCCGGAGCCTTCGCGCCAAGCGTATCAACGACTGCATCAACTCCGCACATAGCCATTTCACGAATGCTTGAATGCAAGTCGGTACTCGTGATCTGCAGCGCACGAATGCGCTTTGGGGCCAGTTGGCGGAGCCTTTCGAGTGCAATCCCATCTCGTGCTGCCACGATGATATCCGTCACGCCCATCGCTACTGCGACAAGCGTCGCGCCGATACCCAAGGTTCCAGAAGCCCCCAGAACCAGCAAGCTCTTACCTGGCGTGAGTTCGAGCTTTTTCAACGCAGAGTAAGCAGTGCCCAGGTATCCAAGGCGTGTGGCTAGCTCGAATGACAAGTCGTCAGCCAAAGTGATCAGGTTACGCGCAGGAGCTCGGAGGTATTGGGCGTACCCTGCATGGCGATACTCGCGGAATACCTCTTTCGAAGACGGGCTGAATCCGAAATAGCCCATGAAGGTGTAGCTAGCGCACCGCGTCGGAAGGCCGGCCAGGCACTGTTTGCATGTACCGCAGCTCAGTCCAGGATTGACATAGACCCGGTCGCCTTCCTTGAAATCTTTCACGGAGCGACCTACCGATATCACGGTGCCAGCGGCGTCTAAGCCGAACACAGCAGGCAGCTCAGGCAGTGGTAGAAACGGGTACCACTCAGGGAAATTTGTGACGACGTTACGCAAATTGGGGATAACAGCACAGGTGGCAGTTTTGATCAGGACGTCATGCTCTCCAACATCAGGAAGCGGAATTTCGTCCACGGTAAATTTGCCACCAACTTCGTGGAGGCGAGCGGCCAACATCGTACCAGGCATGAAGCAAACCCTCTTTTTTTGTTGTCCGGGCTGGGGGCTCTTGGGAGCCGTTGAGGTGTGACCGGCGCATCGGCCACAGCTCTAATTATCCGCTCGACTTCAAACATGGCTATCCAGGTCCAGTAGCCGCTATCCAGATAACGAAATTAATTGACGTCGTTCGCTGAGGGTTGAGGTGGTGCAGCCAGATCTTGAGCCATGCGCCGCGTACTCCAATGACTGGAATCGTCAGGTTTTCCTTGCAATACATGATTGACCACTTGCTGAACTTGCTCATCCGAAAAGGTGCGGGGCCGACCAGAGCGCGGCTCATCGTTCAAGCCCAGCAATCCCAATACAGAAAAACGCTGGCACCATCGAGACACCACATCTTTGCTGGTTTTCAAGCGCAAAGCGATGGCTTTGCCTGACTCGCCGGCTGGACAAGCGAGGATTATTTCGGCGCGCAGGCGTGCATCCTGGACGCCTTTCCGGAGCTTGATCCGTCTAAGCAGTTCCACTCTATCCGTTTTCAGATAGGGTAATGACAGTTGCTGGTCGGCCCATGTCGACACACTGCTTTCGATGAGTGAGTTTCTAAGAAGCGAGCGTGTTCTTGGTGCGGTAGTAGTGCACCGCTTTGAAGGAGGGCCCGCTCCATCACAAGGATTTATAACGTGTCCATCGATCCATCATTCAAGGGGCAACATATCGTGAAAAGAATACGCTTCCGTGCCGCAAATGCCCCCGCTTAACAAGCATGAAGAATCCGATGTGCAGCTCCGTCACGAAACCTTGAGTGGAATATCCGGTCTTTCAATGGCGTGATTGGCAGTTTCGATGTAGTCATCGATAAGAGGACGTTGTGTAGTACGTTGCTCTAAACCGTGTATCGAACAAAATTCGATGACAGAGAAAATCGAACGCCGCGCCATTGCGAAGTAGTAGGCCCACGTACTTTGGTGCAGGCAATCAGAGGTCTGTTTTGAGTTGGATGTAGTGAAGCGCATGGCGTTGAAAGATCGGTCATCATCAGACTCTTAACCTGGCTCACACTCCCCGAGATAGCTCATGCATCGAAAAAGTTATTTGCTTAGCTGAAAACGAAATTAGCGTAACTAGTAGGTGAACCAAAGAAACAGCTAGGGTGATTAGCGAGTTTTGATTTATGGATAGTCGATGAGAGGCCTATCCATTGGGACTGGAGGTCCGCCACATTATGCCCGCTCATGCTTTCAATCCGCATGCCAAAACTTTCTATCGTCCTATAGATGCAGCATTGCGCTGGTGTAATCTCATTCGCTATGAAGCCCAAATAGTCCAGGCAGACTGGTCTCGTCCCGGAAATCTTGAAACCCTATTTCCCCAATGGCCCGCCCTTCACGTCGCTACTGAAAGAATTTTAGACGCGGTGCGCAACGGAGAGCTGCCGTATGGTTGCCTCGGCATTCCTGTTCCTTTAGGAAGCTATGTAGAGCCATACCAGTTAACAGTTCGCCATTCGGACTTACGCCGTTGGATGGAAACTCATTACCCTGACCATAAGCCTAGCTTTTTATTCGAGGCCGGTGAGGATGCACCTGCAAAAGTCAGTCTCGGAACGTTTCTCTCTGTGAAAGCAGATCGAGATGAGTTATCGAGGGAGTTAAAAGCGCAACAGCAGCGCTTTCAAGAAGTACTTGCAGAGCTCCAGTCGATTGGACTTGAAAGAGATGACCTCAAAGCCTTGGCCAAAACGAATGGTCAGCTCAGCGAGCGTAGCGAGCTCACCTATCACAACATCATTGGCGCATTGGTCAGCCTTCTCTTGGACCATTCACCCGCCGGAAAACCTCTTTCCGTATTCACGAATCAAGCAGCCATCGTTGATGCCATTGTCGCCCGCCATAAGGATGTTCCCGGCCTCAGCAAGCGCACGCTGGATGAAAAGTTTGCCGTGGCCAATCGTAGCCTCAAAAAAAATACCTGATCGAGCCAATTGCGTTGCAGTAGGGTTGATTGCAATGCAATGACTCATCCGACTTAGTGCGATTCAATCCATGTCACTTACCAGCACGCGCCAACTGGCGCCAGGAGTGACTAGCATGTCCAGCCAATCTATCCCCTCAGTTGAAGCCACTCAACTCCAACGCCACATCATGCGACGTGATGAGGTTGAGCAAAAAACCGGTTTCAAGCGTGCGCACATTTACAACCTGATGAAGGAAGGTAAGTTTCCACAGGCCAAGCGCATCGGACTGCGCGCAGTTGGCTGGGACTCACTGGAAATCGAGCACTGGATTGCAGAACGCCTTTCGCGACAGGAGGGAGGGTGATGCACGTGGTCTCGGTGGTTTCCACCAAGGGTGGGGTAGGCAAAACCACAGTAGCAGCGAACCTCGGCGGCCTGCTGGCAGATGCTGGCCTGCGTGTTCTGCTGTTGGATCTGGATAGCCAGCCCACCCTCTCCAGTTATTATTCATTGAGCCAGAAAGCGCAGGCAGGTGCGTACGAGCTCATTGCACTCAATCTAACAATATCTGAGCGAATAATTTCCAGGACTGCAGTCGTCGGTCTCGACCTGATTTTCTCCAACGACGATCAAGATCGACTGAGCACCTTGTTGCTGCATGCACCTGATGGGCGACTACGCCTGCACAATTTACTCAACGATTTGCATCTCAATTATGACCTGCTTTTGATTGATACTCAGGGAGCACGCAGTGTACTGCTGGAGATGGCCATCCTGGCCTCCGATCTCGCCCTATCTCCCATCACACCAGAAATGCTCGCTGCCCGCGAAATGCGCCGTGGCACCTTGAAGCTACTGAGTGAGCTCGAACCGTTTCGCCACCTAGGCATTGACCCGCCGCCCTTACGGCTCTTACTGAACCAAGTGAACGTCAATCGAGTGGACACCCGGATGATCATCCGGAGCCTGCGCGAGACTTTCGCAGAGGCTACCAATATCTCGGTGCTAGACACCGTAATCCCGGACCGCGTGGCATATCTCAATGCCGCCTCCCTCGGCTTACCGGTCCACCGAATAGATAAGTGCCCGTCGAGTAAACGCCGACGCTCGCCGTGTGCGTTAGAAATCATGCAAGCGCTGGCTATCGAATTATTTCCTGAATGGCGCGAAGCGATCTCATCGGTAATGAGGTGTGCGGAGCCTCGATAAAACAAATCGCCCAATCAGCATTTCACCAATTTATTTTTGTTTGATCAGCCTTGAGCCCAGCAGGGCTTGGTAAGGAGTTTTCTAATGTTGGATCAGTTTCCTATCGTCGTTCAGCCTTCCATTCGAGCACGCGACGCGGCTTGCGAGGAGTACTGCACCGTGGTTTTTCGTCTGCAAGGGGGGCGCTCGGCCATGGTGTGGTTCCTCGCAGAACTCTCCCAACATTTCGAAGGTTCAGGGACTGCCGAAATCGTGAAATTCGAGGTCGGTGACCATTTACGTAGCCGACGTTAACCGAGGCGGTTGCGATGAAGAAGCTCAGTCAGGAGGAAATCACCGACAAGCTGCACCAGGACCACTTCACTCAAGGTCCTGGACTGGAGCGACTGTCCGATCCAGTCATCGACACTCCCATGCTAGTCACTCTGGAACAGTTACGCCCCTACGAGCACAACCCACGCTTCATCCGTAATCCGCTTTATGACGATATTAAGGCGTCGATCCGTGAACGCGGGCTAGATCAACCGCCACCAATTACCCGCCGCCCGGGTGAAACCTCTTTCATCATCCGCAACGGCGGTAATACGCGCTTGGCGATTCTCGGCGAGCTGTGGCAGGAAACTCGCGACGAGCGTTTCTTTCGGATTCACTGCCTGTTCCGACCTTGGAGCAATGAAACCAACGCCCTACTCGGCCATCTGGCGGAAAGCGACCTGCACGGCCAACTCACGTTCATCGAAAGGGCCCTGGCAGTAGCCAAACTCAAAACCATGCTTGAGTCGGATGGCCCAGAGCTCTCACAACGGGAGCTGGCTCGACGTCTTGCCGCTGGAGGCTATCCGGTTTCGCAGTCGCATATCAGCCGGATGCTGGACACCCTCGAACACTTATTACCCGCCATTCCACAAACTTTGTATGCCGGCTTGGGTAAGCCTCAGATAGAACGACTGATCGGTCTACGTAGTCAGGCTGAGCGAACCTGGAACCGCTATCCAACTGCCACAGTCGCGTTTGCAGAGTTCTGGCTGGAGACTATGGGCTACTTCGATGGCGATCCTGAATCCTTTGATCTTGAGCAGATCCAGGACGAATTGCTCGAACGCATGAGCCACTTGCTCGGACAGTCCTACCGTATGCTGGCCCTAGAGCTGAGCGATACCCAACGGGTCGTCTCCACGCCTGGGGCTGTCACCACCACGCCCTCAGAAAGCAGCCATCGGCCAAGCGTGCATGAAACTGCGGCAGAGTTGCCCTCCTCCAACACTAAACCCGAATCAACTGATGCCAAGAGCAAGATAGAGCCAGTTTCAGAAGAACGGCTCAACGCACCCGAAACAAATACTTTACCTGCGGTCAGTCACCTATCACGCGTTCAACAGATTCGTGAGCAAATCGATCGCGAGATCATTACCGAAGCGGAGTCTTCATTCGAAACCTGCCCAATCGACGACCTCTGGATCATCACACCACCGCTGGATACCCCAGAACAACTGCGTTTAGCCATTGCTGGACTGGCTCGGGAAATGGCGGCCTATGCCGGAGATGCCAAGAGCATCATTGATCAAAAGCTTGGCTTGGGCTTCACCCTAGACATTAAGGGACTTGATCTTTCAGCGCCTCGCTCGACCGGCATTCACCTAATGCTCCTGGCCCTGTTGCGGGCTCAAGACGAGGTGAACTGGGAGGACCGCAAGCAAATCCCCTCCGCACTGTTCGGGCAGTTGTTGCTGGGGGTCTATCAACTCCCTCTACCAGATAGACCAGTCACGGACGTGGGGCTGGAGCGACTGCCTGACAGTCTGCTAATCAAGCTGTTTCGTCTGATCCGCCTGGCCCGGCGTTTAATCGACTTAACACTCATCTCTGAAGACAAAAACTCAGCGGAGGAGCTGAGATGAACTTGTCCTTCAATATGCTCAATCAAGCCATGCTAACCCAGGTACTGCACGAACTGCGCCTGGGCAACCTGCAACGCTGCAAGGCACTTGGACTGAGTGAGGATGACATCTTCGTGCTGCAATCCTTACCACCGACCACGCTATCGCGCCTGGCCCACGCCACTGTCCCTTGGCTTGAGGTCAAGATTGACTCGCCGGTGCTGCATCGTTTGATAGAACAAGCTGAACGTGATGAACAGAACGAACGGTTGATCAACCGAGCACTCAAGCTCGGCGCCAGCAGCACCATCATGTACCAATGCTTTGGCTTGGCGCATTCGGAAACAGCCATGCGCCGGCGTCTACTCAAGATAGAAACCCGTAAAGGCCGCCCCCAACATTTGAGCGAAGCGCAGGAACATGCGTTGTGGCAACGTTGGTGCCAAATACGAACAGAAGACGGCACCGAGGATAAACTCGATGCCATGATGATGCTTGCCGAAGAACAGCAGATCAGCTTGACCATCGTTTGGCAGCAAATCGACCATTACAGCAACAAAACATGAACGCTGTTCCTTCCAGTCGCTGGCAACGTGTCCTGCAGCAATGCACACAGCAGCTGCATGAGCGCTGGCCAGCACGCCCTACCACTGAACAGCCCTCCAACCAGGCTCTACAGGCTGGCTTTCTGTTTAGTGGCCAATCACACGAAATCGTGCCACGTCGGCTGCTGTTGGACAATCGGCTGACGCCATTGGAGCGAAATGCCTGGCAGGTATTTCGACTCATGCTGCAAGGCCAGGGCGTGGTCACGCCGCGCTATGAGGATTTGCAGCCTTACCTCTCGAGCGTGCCCTACGGTGCGTCAGCCTCGCGTGAAACCATTGCCCGCGTGTTGACGATGCTCAGGCTCACTCGTTGGCTCAGCTTGGTTAGCCGCGGTCGCGATCAAATCAGCGGGCGGCTACAAGGTTCTTTGTATGTTCTGCACGATGAACCGTTAACCCCCGCCGAAGCCATGGAGCTCGATCAGGATTACCTAGAACTGGTCGGACATGCCCTCGGACATGCGACAAAGGCCTTGCGTATTGTCGCTCAGCACATTGTGGAGGAGGTCCGACAGGACACGAATATCGATCAGGGTCGGTTACCAACGCGGCTGGACAGTTGGGGCGAACAGTGGGCGCAGCAAGGCTTGGATCAGCCACCCGGTGATGCATTCAACGATTCCGAACATGGGGAAGATCACCGCGTTCGGAATCGTGCAGGCCCTCGTTCGGATTCCGAATCAGGCTCGAACCCTAACATTTCCAGCACCGTTCGGAATCCGAACGCTGCCTGTACTGTAGTAAAAGAAAGTAAATGTACAGTACCGCGCGCGACCTCTAATGTGGATAACCTGCATTGGCCCACTTCGCTGCGCCTGACCCCAAGCGAACGTCAGGCCGTCGCCGTGGAGCTGAACAAGCTCAACCCAGCGGATCAGCAGGCGGTGCTTAACGAAGCGGGGGCACGCTGTGCGGCCGGTGGTATACGCAAGCCGGCGGCATATCTGATGGGCCTGATCCAGCGTGCGCTGAAAGGCGACTTTCGTCCTTGGGCAAGTCAGGTCGAACCGTCCCCCGTCGCAGAGCCGCACCCAACCGTCCCCTCGCGGCCTTCTCGAAAAAAGGGCGAACCTGCATCAGCCCTCGCCCAAGCGTGCCTAAATGAGCTGCGCCAACTGCGTGGAGGCAGTGGAAGTCAGTAGATTTGATGCCAGTGGCATCAAATCCATAGAGTTCCAATCTACGAAAATATCGGACCGAACCATGGAGCGTTTAGGGAAACGCCTGGGCGTATTTCCAATAAACGTAGACGTCAGGCATTTGCCCTCTCTCACCAAACCGAACAGACCGCATTCAGCTTTTTGGCTGTCCTTGCCCCTCATCTGTCGCAACGTCCCGTCCAAGCCTATGCGAGGACAACACCATGGCCGATCACTATCAACTCAATCTGGGCTCATTGCGCAGCAGCATCACCCTGACCCTGCATACCCACCATGCAGCCCGTATCTGGCAAGGTCGAGCCGCACGCGAAGGCGTCCACTCGATCATGGGTATGGCCGGTTACATCAGTGTCACCAACCTGATCAAACAAACTGCGGCCCAGGACGATCCCTATGCAGATTGGGCCATCGTGCAGCTCGAAGAAAAACTGATGCAAGCAAAGGCCGGGATGCTGGAACTGACTCAACAGTTAGACCGAATAAGACAGGATCTGCCGACACAGATCGATATGGGGGACAACCTCAACATCCACCCCGTCACCTTGCCATTGTACATCGGCAGTCAGCTGGGTTTTCTGGCGGTTTACCTGCTGACCGACTACGACACGCTGGTCCGCCATACCCTCTTGGCCCATCACACGGCTTTGATCGGCCGAAGAGTCATGGAAGCCTGGATCGACGACGGCGCCCACCTGTTACGCAGCCTATTCGGTCAGGCGCAACGTTATCGACATGCCGGCGTTACACGCGATGATATGGCCACAAATAATGCCCGCGCCCTGGCGGCTGTGGAGAAGTATGGATTGCCCCCGATGGACATCCTTGAGGGTCATCGCCGTTCTCAGTTTGCGCCGCCGATCATTCGCCGTGGTGCTGTAGTAGTGGATGACGCTGACGCTTTGGCAGAGGTAGTGGACGGGCCGTCTGCGAGCGTAGATGAGCCGGAGGCTGATGCATGAATCCCATGACCCCGATTCAACCAATGCCCTTCGAAGCGTTGACACCGGATGCCTATCGGCAGCTCGAACACGCTGCCTCTCTAAAAGGCCTTTTAAAACCTTTTAAGGGTAAGGGGGAGTTGGAGCACCTGGCGCAGGTGGCGAGGGAAATCGAGGCGCAGTTATGTCGCCTGATGGAGGCTGTCGTGCAGCAAGCCGGGGATCCGCCGTACTCGCTATTGAAGATACGATTGGTGCTGCAGAAGACCAGTGCGGGCAGCACCTTTTTGCGTTGGCGCACCCGTGATTTTTCTCGCATGGGTGTGGCGGTTTGGGAACGTCAGATCTCCAACAAAGCATTGCCGCAGATCGTACGAGAGGAATTGCACCGTTTCGAATGCACGCGTATCGCACTAAACCTTCAGATGAGTGTGGTGCATTCGCTCTACCGCCAGGCTACGACCTGCGCGATCAAAATGGCCAGTGCCGAACAGTTGCTGCGCCAGTTCACACCCGCAGTGGAGACAACACGATGAGTACTTTTTTCGTCGGCGAAGGCAATATCGGCAGTGCGCCAGAGTTCCAGGAGTTCGCCTCAGGCAATGACGAGCCACGGCGTTTGCTACGGCTGAATGTGTACTTCGACAACCACATCCCACGCGAGGGCAGCTATGAAGATCGGGGCGGCTATTGGGCGCCGGTTGAGCTCTGGCACCGTGAGGCTGAACACTGGAGCACGCTGTACCAGAAAGGCATGCGCGTGCTGGTCGAAGGTCGTACGGTGCGCGATGAGTGGGAGGACAGCGAAGACAATGCACGGGTGACCTTCAAGATCGAGGCCCGTCGAGTCGGCATCCTGCCTCACAGGGTGCACAGCGTGGTCATGCGGGAACGCTCCAGTGAACCGACGGCCGCTCAAAATACTGAACAGGTCAGCTCGCCGACGTCGAAACCCAAGAAACACAGAGGGCAATCGCCTAAGGCCTGAACGACTTCAGGCATAAAAATTGCGCCTTTGCGCGAAGTGCCTGGCCTGTCATTGCTCGCTGCTCATGAAGCCCCCACCCAGTTACGAACGCTCCAATGAGGTAGCAGCTTCAGCCCATTCAAGGCCGCCCTCACCGACTAATATGAGGAACCTGCCATTCAGGTTTCTCATATCTCGCCCCTGCTACTTCGAACAACGCTGCTCCGAACTCAATCCGGAGTAGTTTTATGCGCCTGTTCCTCTGCGAAAAACCTTCCCAGGGTCGTGACATCGCCAAGGTTCTCGGAGCCACTCGGCGTGGCGATGGTTGCCTGATCGGCCCCGAGACAACTGTCACATGGTGTATCGGCCACCTACTGGAGACGGCCCCGCCTGAAGCCTACGGCACTCAGTACAAGAACTGGTCGTTGGATCATCTACCGATCATTCCGGCGCAGTGGCAAGTGGAGGTCAAACCCAAGACTGCCGCGCAGTTCAAAATCATCAAACGCCTGCTCAGCGAAGCCACCACCGTTGTCATCGCAACCGACGCCGACCGCGAAGGTGAGATGATTGCCCGCGAATTATTGGAGCTCTGCCAGTACCAAGGCACTGTTCAGCGCCTCTGGCTGTCCGCACTCAACGAAGCATCGATTCGCAGGGCACTGACCTCGCTGAAGTCTGGTCAGGAGACCTTCCCGCTCTATCACTCGGCCCTCGCCCGCAGCCGTGCCGACTGGCTGATCGGCATGAACCTCAGTCGTTTGTTTACCCTTCTTGGTCGGCGGGCAGGCTACGACGGCGTTTTGTCAGTGGGGCGCGTCCAGACACCCACCTTACGTCTGGTGGTCGATAGGGATCGTGCGATTGTCGGCTTCGTCCCGGTACCTTACTGGAACATTGAGGTACACCTATCGTCGATGGGCCAGCGATTCATCGCGTCGTGGTTACCGCCATGCTCAGGACGGGACGAGTCGGGGCGTTGCCTACAACAAGTGCTTGCCCATCACGCGGTCCAAACAATCACCGACGAGAAGTCCGCCACGGTAATCTCGTTACATACTGAGCATTTCCGAGAACCGCCGCCCCTGCCCTTCGACCTGAGCACATTGCAGGAAGTCTGCTCGCGTAAGCTGGGGCTCGGCGTCCAGGAAACCCTGAACATCGCCCAAGCCCTGTATGAAACCCACAAAGCCACCACCTACCCGCGCAGCGATTGCCGCTATTTGCCAGAGAATATGTTCAACGAGGCTCCCGCGGTACTAGACGCCCTGCTCAAAACGGATCCTGCACTCAGACCTGCATTCGAGGACCTCGATCAGTCATTGCGCTCCCACGCATGGAACAATGCCAAGGTCACTGCGCACCACGGCATCATCCCCACCATCGAACCGGCAAACCTGGTGCGGATGTCCGAGCAAGAACGCCATGTCTACGAACTGATCCGTAGCCACTACCTAGCGCAGTTTCTTCCGCATCATGAGTTTGATCGGACCCAGGTCGAACTGGCGTGTGGCGAAGAACGATTGACCGCTGTGGGCAAACTGATCTTGGTCCAGGGCTGGAAAAGCTCGCTCTCCGAAAACACCGGGGAGGATGAGCCCAGTCACAAATCCCAAGTCTTACCCATCTTGCAACAGGGCACGCAGTGCGCAGTGGACAATGTCGAACTCAAATCCATGCGAACTGCCGCTCCTAAACCTCTCACCGAGGGTGATCTGATCAAGGCGATGAAAAACGTCGCCAAGCTTGTCAACGACCCACGCCTGAAACAGAAACTTCGGGACACCACCGGTATCGGAACCGAAGCCACACGAGCCGGCATTATCAAAGGGCTCATTGATCGCGGTTATTTGATGAAGAAAAAACGCGCCTTAACGGCCACGGCGGCGGCCCATACCCTGATCGAGGCGGTACCCTCTGCAGTCGCGGATCCTGGCATGACTGCGATTTGGGAGCAGGCGCTTGACGAAATAGAAGCGGGACGCCTGACCTTGGATGCGTTTGTCACAAAGCAGGCGAAATGGATCGCGCAATTGGTCGAACATTGTGGTGCGCTCACCTTGTCGATAGCGGTCAAAGCCGGACCGGCCTGCCCCATTTGCAATGCCTCAATGATCAAGCGAAAGGGCAAATCTGGGCCGTTCTGGTCATGCTCACAGTATCCGAACTGCAAGGGTACTACGCCAATTAGATAAGAGACGTGACGCCCATGACAGTTCGGTTGAAATCAACAGCACGTTGGGTTGGTACACAGCTCAGTGCATCATCAGTGGCGCCTGATCCCGCTCCAAATCGATCAAAGGTTGTCCGACTTCACGGGCCAAAGCGATGCCTGTCGAAATCCATATCTGCCCCAGTTCGTTGAAGGCTTTTAGGTGGGCAGGATCTTCGTTGAGCCAAAGAACAAGGTTTTCGAAGTGTTCGGGGTTATCCGGGCAATCATGAATCTTGATAAACAACTCCAGTGTTCGATCCCAAATCAGATCCATGACGTCCTTTCTCTCATCTTCCATGTTCAACCATCCCTCAACATGGTCCTTTCAGACCGTCGCTCTTACCAACCAATCTGGACTCTGATCCCTGAAGGGACAGAAACCACGTCGCGATACTCAGCTATTTCAGTCGCTATATCAACCCAATGAGTCGATACTCAACCTTTAAGGATGTTCATGTCAACGGGTCTTTGCTCAACCATTCGGGTTGAACTGGAGAACTCATCACTTGGCACATAAACATCCAACCCAAGCCCAAATCGGGCGCATGATCGCGAAGCACCGCAGCGAGCGTAATTTGACTCAGGAAGAGGTGGCTGAACGTTTAGGGATCGGTAGCGAAGCTATCTCGCGCCTGGAACGGGGTGTAGTGGAGCTTTCAGTGATCAAGCTGATGCAACTGGCGGACATTTTCGATTGCCGGATGGACGAACTCCTGACGGCCTCGAGTAATCGCCCCAATGACCAGGGTCAGATGATCGCGGGCCTGCTGAGTGGACTGAAAGAAAGCGACCGTGCCTTTATCTTGGCAACCGTCGAACAGTTGGCCGCACATCTCGGCAGCAAGTAACCTCTTTCATCGTGCTCAACGTAGCGCCTTATGAAGGGGGGCCTGCAGGCTTGACGTCGTGTTGACCTCTTTGCTGTAGTAGCTTTGGATAACCGCCAACGGCGACCCAAGACCGATTAGCTCCGGGCAGTTCGGTCGAACTCTTCGAGTTCGGAGCCTCCTCTTCTGCGGAATTTAATTCCCGTTTTTTGCTCGACCTGATTGTGGTGGCGGATGACCACTGTTGCCTCTATCCGGCAATAGCGGTCATCCGCTTCTGCGATCGTATTCAGTCCCGGAGCCCACCGGGGAAACAAAGGGCACCCTTTGTGCGCGGATGCGTGCCAGCATATTCCGACCCAGGCCACGACAAGGGTCGGTTGGCGAATCATGGCGCAGTCAAACCAAGTTTTGCGAGGAGCTTGTCGACTGCGTAAGACCGTCAAAGGTGGTTTTTCTCTACCTCGCCTGGCACATCGCCAGGCCCACTCTTCTTTTTTTCATTTTCTTAATTCCAGTGACTACCACCGTATTCCGGCCTTAAAAAATCGGGTTGTAGCGTCTTGACGCTCCCCTGTGACAGGCTTATACAAAGGGCGTGGTTCGCTGTCGTTGACAGCCCAGGTAGCCAAAACCTTCAAGGCACGCCACGTTCGTGGTGGTTTACCCAAGTGCGATCAGCGTTCGGAAGCTCGCGCGGTTGCCGCTTCAGCGGTGATGGATGCCGACTACTCCGTGCCTGCGGGTTACCACTGCAGACGCTCCTCTACTGCACAGCTACTCACCCAGAAGCTTCATTCTGATGGTCATCGACTTGCCGGTGGCGAGTCGTTCATCGCTCGACTTCACCTTACCCACCCTGACGGGGGCTCACTTTCCCGTCAGGGGCTGTGCGTCGCCGTTTTCCCTTGAAACAGGAGAACCACCATGGCCTACGCCAACCAATCCCAAGAAGCGACCTCTTACTTCAACCTGCACACCGTCGGTATCGGCTACCTCAACCGTGTTCGTGAAGTACAGGTCCGCCGCGGTCAGCCATTCATGGCCTGCGATATCGCAGCCTTGCATGGTGCCACTGATGCAGTGGAGTACACCCGCTTTGATTGCAAAGTCGCTGGTGGCGAAGCTGACCGCTTGATTCGTCTCTATATGGACGCCGTCAGAGCCGAGAAAAAGGTCTTGCTGTCGTTCCGTATTGGTGACCTGTGGATCGACCCATTTCTCTATGAGAAAGGCGATAAACAAGGCCAACCGGGCGCCAGTCTGAAAGGTCGTTTGCTGTTCATCGACTGGATCAAGGTCAATGGCAAGTTCGAATACAAAGCGCCCGCCAGGCAGGAAGCAACAGCACCTGCTGAGCCAGCGCCGATCAATGAACCCTCTCCAACGTCGGCTGATGCCGAAGCGGAGGATACCGACAACCCTACAGAGGCCAGGATTGAACCTGAATCTCCAACCACTCCCCGCACGGCCCGCCGTGTCGCCACACGTGCTGTTCAGTCCGCCTGAACAATCCATGATGTTTTACATCAAGGCGCTCAATAGAGCGCCTTTTCTTCAACTAGCACAGGAGAACCAATATGGAATGCTTCTGGCTTTGCGACGACTGCCTGTTCGGTGCGGCTTACAAGGACTACAGCACGTTATCGCTGTATCACTCGCCGGATGAGATGGAACAACGCATCGCCGCGATACATCGTGGGCTGGTTCGCCTAATGCCCATCAGTGCCGACTTCGATCCCGAAACCGGCTGGGGCATAAGAGCCTTTTCTCCGTTGCCTTGCGACAGTTGTGGTTCACCTATGCACGGTCAACGCCACCGATACACTCGGCTGTAAACCCTACATCACCTGCAAACGCCTGCAACTCCACATCCACCCTGGGGATACTACTCCCCTCGGGCGTGTACCCCCTGATTATTCCCTTCGGAGGTAGCGCCATGAGCACCCCACTCACACTGATTGAGACCTCGGATTTCGAGGCTGATCACATTGTCCAAGAAAACCAGCTGATCGACGAAGCACTGCATATTCTGGATCGTCGGCTTTTCGCCCGCGGGCCTATCCTGACGTCGCCGGACACCGTAGCGGCTTACCTAAAACTGCGTCTTGCGCACCAAGACCATGAAGTCTTTGGTGTGATTTTTTTTGACGCCCAGCACCGGGTGCTGGCGTTCGAAATCCTCTTTCACGGCAGCATTGATGGCGCCAGCGTTTACCCTCGCCAAGTCGTTAAGCGTTCCCTCGCGCATAACGCTGCGGCCGCCATTTTTGTTCACAACCACCCCTCAGGGTGTACGGAACCCAGCCAGGCGGATCGCGTCTTGACCGCTCGGTTGAAAGAGGCCTTGGCCTTGATCGACGTGTGCGTACTGGATCACTTCATCGTGGGTGAAGGTCGCCCGCTCTCCCTTGCCGAATACGGCTGGCTTTAACCCTCACAGGCGCCTACGGGCGCCTTGTTTATTTCAATTCTGGAGAACCCTTATGAACCAAACCCTAGCCCTGCTCCCAGCTTCAAACCCATTTGCTCGCGGTTATGACAACTTGCATATCGAACGGCTGCTACTGATCACCTACGAAAACAACTACCCTCCCTGCTTTCGCCCCCTGCACGACTCACAGGTCCATCTGCCCGACGATGAACTGCAGCTGTTCCCCTGCATCTTCAATGACGATTTCGCCTTGATCAACGAAGGTCAATCCGTTCCGGATGAGTTGAATGAATGCTGTCAGTCCACCGGACTGGTGCGCCAAGTGATCTATGCCGTGATGGGCGAAATGCTCAACGAGCGGCATCATGTCGGCGATCTGTACTCCCTGGAAGATGCCCAAGCCGTGATCCGTCGCGTAAGCTTCGAGACGGGACACTACAGTCGAACCTGGGAGATCAGCACCGCACACGTCACTGAAGAAGCATTGCGCTACTTGAAACACCGGGCGGGCTATTTCGACTCTAGCCCAACCGGGCTGCTGTTCGAACCCTTTGTCCTGAAGGACTGCAATGGCATCGGGTGTAAGCTGATCGGCACGCCCTGGACAGACGATAACCTGGTAAAAATCGAGGACTGTTCTTACTCATCGCTGAGGCAAGAGCAACTCGATGCTGGTACGCCGGCAGCCTTGGTCAACGTACTGTATATGGCGGCATTGGCGGATGTGCGATTGTTGATCTTCGACCCCGACGCTGCTGTCTTGGATGGACTAGCTATCTATGATGCAGAGCAAAGTATTTAGCGTTAACACGACCTGCCATAAATCGGATTTCTCACTGAATCGCTCCTTCACCTCATGTCAGGTTCTGTACTGAATCTGACATGAGGTTTTTTTCATGGAGCGTTTTTTTACGCCTGTCTGCCTGCTGGTTTTTTTGAGTGCCTGCAGCGCGCAAATTCCCACCCCATTGCCGACTAATCCAAAGATCGACAGTGGCTCCAATTGGACCCAATTATCAAGGAGCCCGGCCGAAGCAAACCATCCGGCGGAGATCCGTTATGGGCGCTATACCCTGGTGAGTACAGAGCCCACTACGAAGCAACGTGATCTTCTCGCTCAAATAATTGATCTGAGCATACCGTCCAACCTTAATCCCTCGGTACAGGAGGCGATGCACTACGTGTTGCAGCGCTCGGGTTATTCGCTCTGCCCTACCACCGAATCAGTAAAGACACTTTTCACTCGGCCTCTGCCTGCTGCCCATTACCGGCTCGGCCCGATTGCGTTACGCAGCGCACTACAGGTACTGGCGGGCTCCGCCTGGCAACTCACGACCGATGAGGTCAGCCGTTCGGTCTGCTTCGAACAGCAGAAAGCTGATGTCGGCATCGTGCGGGCTACACCAGACTCGTCCCATCAGGCGGAGGCACGTCCATGAAAGCCTCGACGTTTCAAACCATCGTTGTTGGCTTACTTTGCCTGGCAGTCGCCGGGCTGAGCGGCGGCTTGTTTAACCAGTATCAGCGCATGGCAGAGCTACAGAGTACGAACACCCAGCGCCTAAAAACTTTGGACACCTTGCAACGTGATTTAAGCGCGCTCAAGGACGCACAGGAGAAACTGCAGTACGCGCTGAAAGACTTGAAGCAGATGGTCGATACCGGTGAGCAACAGGCCAACACCCTCGATCCGATGCTAGATCAGTGGGCGCAAGAGATACAGGAGATGCGCGACGGTCTGGCAGACCGCGCCACCGTGAAAGACCTGACAACTCTAAGCGGACGCTTTGAGCACGTCGAACAGCAGCTACTGGAGCTCAAGACTCAGCTAACCCTCCCACCGCCAACCTCTTCCGCCAACAAGCCGAAAAAGACGGCTCGCCCAAAACCCGTCCCGCTATCGCCACCGTTCTCAGTGTTGGGTGTCGAGTCCCGCGGGGGTGAGCGCTTTTTGGCAGTCGCACCTCATGACAGTAGCTCTCTCATAGATGTTCGGCTGCTGCATGCCGGCGAGCAGTTCGGAGCCTGGCACCTGAAAGTGCTTGAGCCGCACTCAGCCATCTTCTCGGTGGCCGCTCAGCCAGACCAGACCGTGCAACTCCCGTGAGAAGCGATCATGAACAGAGTGCCACTACTCCCCGTCGTTTGTCTCGCGTCGCTACTGGCCATAGGCGCTGCGATGGGCACCCCTGCCACGACACGGTCACGGATCCAGGACACACAATCCACTCCGCTGGGACGCTCGCACTCTGAACAGGCCGCAAGCTGGGGGCTCACGGAGCAGGAGTGGACACACTTCGAACAGATCCAAGCCGGCCCACGCGGATTCTGGAGCCCGAACCTCGATCCGTTGACCGCCCTCGGGGTTGAGGCCCAGACCGACCAAGAGCGCCAGCGCTATGCCGAATTACAGGTAGCGCTGGAAGCCAAACGCGCCGAGCGCGAGTTGGCCTACCAAAATGCTTACACCGCGGCCTGGGTCAAGCTGTTTCCCGGGCTGCTGCCGATCCAGGGCATGGCATCCCCGTCCCCTGCCAGCTCATCGGTCGTGCCGCGCCCTGCTTTGTTTGTGGAGGACCACTGCACAGCGTGTACCGCCGAAGCGCAACGCCTGCAAAGCAGCGACACGGCGTTCGATATCTACCTGGTGGACAGCCAAGGCGAGGATGCACGCGTCCGTCGCTGGGCTCGGCAAGCAGACATCGATCCGTCCAAGGTACAACGCCGGCAGATCACCCTGAACCATGACCGTGGTCGCTGGTTCAGCCTGGGGGCGCCGGGGCCATTGCCCGCCACATTTCAACAGGTGAATGGACAATGGCAACGCCTCGACTAAGTGGTATTGCACTCATACTGATGATGCTCGCAGCCCAGGCTGACGAACTTCCGCCGCCTGCCTACCAACTGGCGGCGCATGACGCCGACATCCCGTCTACGGTGCTGTTCGCAATTACCTTGCTGGAGAGTGGTATCCATGTCCGTGGTCGACTGCTGCCCTGGCCCTGGACCCTGAACATCGCCGGAATACCCTACCGCTTCGCCACCCGCCATGCCGCCTGCCACGCTTTGCTCCAGGCGCTCACTCAGTATGACGCCAAGCGGGTAGACGCCGGACTTGGGCAAACCAACCTGGGCTACCACGGACAACGTTTTTCCAGTCCCTGTGGAGCCCTCGACCCCTACCGAAATCTCGCCGTCACCGCCGCGCTGCTACAAGAGCATCATACCGCCACCGGCGATTGGGTGTTGGCTGCTGGACGTTATCACCGCCCGGCAGGAGGAACGCCGGCCGCACGTTACCGCGAAGGTTTTTCCCGGCAACTTGAACGCTTGCTGGTTTCCTTCAAACAGGGCACACCACCATGAAGCGAACCCCCATCGCCTGTTATTTAATCCTACTTTTCGCACCTTTTGCACAACCGGGACTGACCGTAGCCGGGGGTCAGCCTAGCGACTTCTCCCACCCCCATTTTCAAGTTGCCAGACCGCCCTTAAACAACAAGATCCAGCCTGATCGGGCCATGCATGCGGACTTGTCCATTTTTGCCGATGAAACCTGGATACTACCCGTCCGCAGCTCTCACTTGAGCCCCGGCCAAATCACGCCTCGCGCCTTGAACATGCCGGGCTTACGGCCATTTTTCCTGGTCGGTGAGGATCCCCACTCCCTGGCTTGGTTGCGTCAACGCGCGACTGAACTGCAGGAAATGGGTGCGGCAGGCCTGGCCGTTGAGGTGGCCGATACCGAAGCTTTGGCCCGAATTCGAGCAGCCGCTCCGAACATCACCATCCTGCCGGTCAACGGCAACGACATCGCCGCCCGCCTGCAGATTGAGCACTACCCCGTCTTGATCACTGCCAGCTCATTGGAACAGTGAGTCAGGTCATGGCCGAGCATGCGATGGAGTCCAAGCTCCGGCCAGCGGTGGAGCTGTACACCGTAGCGATCTGCATCGCCGCCGCAGTGTTGTGCGTGTACTCGCCCTGGGCTGTGGCCCTGTCACCCGAGATTGGGCTGGTTGCGGCGCTGGCCTATGCCCTGTTCGGCCTTATCAGGCTTCGACAAGCCTGGGAGGTGCTGCGCTATCGGCGCAATATCCGTCGGCTGCCCCGTTACGAGCTGACCAGTCGACAGATTCCGATCAGCCGCAAGCGTCTGTTCATGGGCCGCGGATTTCGCTGGACCCGCCTGCACACCCAGCGCCTGGTGGAGGCCCAGGATCCGGCGGTCGCCCACTATGTCGACCAACCTACCTGTTACCGTCTGGCCCGTGGACTCGAATGGCGCCTGGAGCATGCACCGTTCCCGCTCTCGACATTGGCCCGTGTCACCGCCTGGGACAGTGCCTTCAATCCGTTGCGCCCTTTGCCCCCGGTAGGTGGCTCGCCACTGTTGCATGGGGTCGAGCCCAATGAAAAGGAGGTCAGTCTGCCACTAGGCGAACGGGTCGGACACACCCTGGTGCTAGGCACTACACGCGTCGGCAAGACGCGACTCGCCGAGGTGTACATCACCCAGGACATTCACCGCGTCGAACACGAGGTAGTGATTGTCTTCGATCCGAAGGGTGATGCCGACCTGCTCAAGCGCATGTACGTCGAAGCCAAACGCGCCGGTAGGGAAAAGGAATTCTATGTTTTCCATCTAGGCTGGCCAGAGATCTCTGCGCGTTACAACGCCGTAGGACGTTTCGGGCGCATTTCGGAAGTGGCGTCGCGTATCGCCGGGCAGCTCAGCGGTGAAGGTAACTCGGCGGCCTTCCGTGAGTTCGCCTGGCGCTTCGTCAACATCATTGCCCGGGCTTTGATCGAGTTGGGTCGACGTCCGGACTACCTGCAGATCCAACGACATGTGGTCAATATCGATGCGCTGTTCATCGAATACGCTCAGCAGTTTTTCGCCAAGACCGACCCGAAGGCCTGGGAGGTGATTGTCCAACTTGAAGGCAAGCTCAACGAGAAAAACATTCCCCGGCATATGGTGGGACGCGAAAAGCGTGTGGTGGCCATCGAGCAGTACCTGGCGGCCAAACGGGTATTTGATCCAGTCATGGACGGACTGCGATCGGCGGTGCGATATGACCGTACTTACTTCGACAAAATCGTTGCCTCGCTACTGCCGCTGCTGGAGAAACTTACCACCGGCAAGACCGCCCAGCTACTGGCGCCCAACTACACCGATTTAGATGACCCGCGGCCAATCTTCGATTGGATGCAGATCATCCGAAAACGCGGCATCGTCTACGTTGGCCTCGATGCGCTGACTGATGCCGAAGTGGCCGCCGCCGTGGGCAATTCAATGTTCGCCGACTTGGTCTCGGTCGCGGGACATATCTACAAACATGGCATTGACCATGGACTACCGCAATCTGGCAACGCTGGTGACAAACTGCCAATCAACCTGCATGCCGATGAGTTCAACGAGTTGATGGGCGATGAGTTCATTCCGCTGATCAACAAGGGGGGCGGTGCCGGTATCCAGGTAACCGCCTACACCCAAACCCTCAGCGATATCGAAGCACGAATCGGCAACCGGGCCAAGGCCGGCCAAGTGGTCGGCAACTTCAACACCCTACAGATGCTGCGGGTGCGCGAAACCGCAACCGCGGAACTGCTCACCCAGCAGTTGCCCAAGGTTAATGTGCTCACCAAAACCTTGGTCTCGGGTGCAACCGACACCTCCGATCCGGAGGCCAACACGGACTTCACCTCGTCCTCACAGGACCGTGTCAGCAGCACCAGCGTGCCGCTGATCGAGCCTGCTCACATCGTCAGCTTGCCCAAGGGGCAAATGTTCTCCTTCCAGGCAGGGGGGCAGCTCTGGAAAGTCCGCATGCCGCTGCCAAAACCCTCCAACGACGATGCCATGCCTAAAGACCTGCAGGAGCTTACCCAACGAATGCGGGCCAGCTACAACGCGCAGACAGGGCAATGGTGGAGCGCAAGCGGTGGCGGTCCAACAACAAACTTCGATCTGGATCAGGTGGGTTAGCCGGCCCCGCCACAGGTTTCGATTCAGCAAACACGTATTCGGCAGGAGCCGTGGCTGCATCAACTCAACGGTGCCCAATGGAGTAAACGATGGCGACTGCCGCCCAGAACACGCGGCCACAACCGATCCAACGTCCAGGACTGATCATCTCGGCGATTGGCCTGGTCCTACGCATCATAGGTGCGCTGATGGCCTCGTTGCTGTTCTCGATCCTCATCGAGTTCGCCGGCCTGCTACTGGTCTGGGGCGATGAGGGTTGGCATCACAGCCAGGAAATGTTGAATAGTGAATTGGGATGGCTCAGCGAGCACTTCAAATCTTCTGTCATCCTCCAACAACCTGGGCAGACGATTGTCCAGTGGCTGGACTTTCTCAATCAATTGTTATTGGTTAAGACCGGTTTTGCGGATTTTGCCAGGCAGGCGCGGGTGTCGAACCAAAGCAACGGCTTCTCGAGCTGGATCAACCAGCTCTACGTGAGCATTGAGGATTTCGTACTGGCCGCAGTTTACGTGACCTTTACCTTCGTGGTACGCCTTACCATTCTGGTCCTGGCCGCCCCACTGTTTCTAATGACCACGTTTACTGGTTTTGTCGATGGGTTGATGCGACGCGACCTGCGCAAGTTTGGGGCAGGTCGCGAAAGCAGTTTTGTCTACCATCGTGCTAAACGAGCCGTGACAACAGTGCTGCTCGTGCCCTGGATCATTTATCTGTCTCTCCCCTTTTCGCTCAATCCACTCGCTATTTTTTTACCGTGCGCCGCAATGTTGGGGATAACAACGGCGATCATCGCCGCAACATTCAAGAAATATCTTTAAAATTTGACGCCCCTTTTTTTCAAAGCATTAGATATGACTGGAGTTCATACTCGCTTTTTTGCAGGCTGTGACGATTGCACTCATAAAGTCCTGGTACTTAGGCTGGATCCAGTCACCACGCTTCTGGTGTTCAGAGAAGGGTTTCGAAAACATGAAATTAACCATGCTTTTGATTTGATGCTCCGTATCAGCTGTCCCAAATTCCACCCCCGCACTCTCGACATATGAATGTCGATGCCGCAGGACATCAGAGAGAGTATCGTCCAGCGTTTGCCCTACCAAAACATAACCGGCTTTCTGCTTGTATTGCCGGGAACCGTCACATACCTGCAACATATCGATATCCCCTAGGCCTAATAAAGCTCCCTTCTTATTGAAGTTATTAAGATCCGCTAGAGCATCCGCCATTGGACCACTCCCAATCGGAAGGGCATCAGGGTTATGCTGTGACTGCTGAATTATTGCCCGCTCAACTCGACTAGTGAGCACAAACTTAACATACCAGGGATCAAAATATTTCAATGGCAAGTCATCAGGTATTTCCCGATGTGCAATACCTAGAGGAATTAGCACACCAAAAGGAGCCTCAAGGTCTTTTTTCCAACTCAATTCTTCTATTCTTTTAAAATATTGTGTGAGGTATACATCGTCAGCATGTACCGCCTCCAGAACGCTCACCAAATGCTCAATCGACTTAAAACCGATCCAAGTCATACGCAGACCTGTATCAGCGAAAAACAACCGAAGCTCTTCGAGGGCACTTAATGCGTCAGCAGAGTTAATATTTCCACGACGCCCCATATGCTCATATAAGGCTGCAGGAGTCACAGCCAAGTAGGTTTTTCGGTCACTCCAACCTGTTACAAATCTGGTGAACGCAGTATATGATAACGCCTGCAAATCACGATTCGGCTTAGTTGCTCTATGCTTAAAAGACTGAATTATGCTGTTATCAAGAACCAAATGCATTGGCCCTTCTAGCTCGTAACTGACAGCGTATTTTCTTGCAAACTTCTCAGTCGACACATAAAACTGAAGAATTTCGTGATCAGTGCGGCCATGCAGACACTCCGTGACCTCAACTATCAATTTTTCTTTAACTCCTTCCACCACTCATCCTTAACGACAACTGAATAAAAACCGATCGTAGCCAGCTCGATTAACTTGCTGACGTTCACTCTTCCCTCGGAGATCTTAATTCCAGACCAACGTCGGGACCACCACAATGTCCGTTTTTCCTATTCGTGTACTCATGCTCACTGTGATCGCATTTCACAGCGACTGCTTTGCTGCGGGCGAGCATGAGCAGCAATTCAGTCTACTCATCCGACAGCTAGATACTCTCGACACGTTAGTACTACGGGCCTCACGTGACGAAGCACCAGAGTCAAATACACGTTACCGCTTTGACTATCCCCGCCTAACTCAAGACATCCAGCGCATCCGCCAGGGTGTGAAGAACTATCTCTCCCCCTCTCGCGCTCAACCCCGCGACTCCACTGAGTTGGTCGGAGAATACCGTCTCGACACACTATCCGCAGAGTCCTCGCCATGAGCATGACTGACGCCCAGACCGCCGCCTTTCAAAACGCTTCCGGCTTCTCGGCACAGAGCAGCTCGACACTGTGGCTGTCCTTGGTTCTCGTCCTGGCTTTGCTGTGGTGTGCCTGGGTGATGAGGACCGCTTACCGAGGTTGGGCCACCGGCAATGTGCGTTTTGGAGCCTTCGGCGGAAGCGCTGCGCGTGTACTGCTCACCTTGCTGATTTTGATGTTCTTCACCCTGTCCTAACACCGGAGATCGCCATCATGCTCAAGTGCCTTGTCCCCCTGAAAAACAACCTGCGTGATCGCGCAAGCCGACGCTTGATCGGTCTGCTGCTTGTGCTTGGTCCAGGCCTAGCTTTTGCCGAGCTACCGACCATGGAGGCGCCTTCCCGAGGCGAAGGTTCCGGATTGATCGAGACGATCAAAAACTACGCCTACGACGCCGGCATTTTACTAGGCCTGCTGATTGCCCTGCTCGCGTTTCTCGGCGTGGCATGGCATTCCCTGACCGTATTTGCCGACGTCCAAAACCAGCGCAAGACCTGGAAAGACCTCGGCGCGGTAGTCGGTATCGGCGCCCTGTTGGTGGTGATCATCATCTGGTTCCTCACCAAGGCTGCCGCGATTCTGTGAGGTTGGTATGAACGACACTATCGAACGTCTTGCCGACGGCACTTTGGCCTTTCTGCCAGAGCGACTCAATCGTGATCCAGCAGTATTGCGCGGTTTAACCAATGACGAGATGTGGGTAGCACTCGGTACCGGCGCCGTCATTGGCCTGCTGGTGGGCATTCCTATGGCGATCGTCACCGCCTCGATTGCCATGGCGCCGACCACCATGATCGCAGGCATGACAGTGTTCTTATTGATCGGGGGCACGTTACTGCGTCGGGCCAAACGTGCTCGTCCCGAGACCTGGTTGTACCGCAAGCTCGAATGGATACTCGCCAGCCATTGGCGCCTGGGGCGTGGAAGTTTGATTCTCCACTCCGGTGCCTGGACAGTTCGCCGTTCGCGTCGACTGCGCACTGCCCTGTCCCGGTGGTAGCCATGAGTCGATTTCGAAACAAGGTCGATGCCCAGCAGGCCCATATCTTCAGCCTGCGTCTGGCGATAGTGATGCTCGCCCTGCTCAGCGCCGGACTGTGGTATGGCTGGCACTCAGTACCGACCGATCTGACCGTGCATGTCCCCCCTGATCTGCGCTCGGGCAGCACGCGCAAGTGGTGGGATGTTCCCCCAGAGAACGTGTATGCCTTTGCCCTGTACATTTTTGGCCAACTCAACCGCTGGCCCTCGGATGGCGAGCAGGATTATCGCCGCGCCATCTATGGCTTGCAGTCCTATCTGACACCTGCCTGCAAAGCCTTCCTCGACGGCGACTACGAGTATCGCAAGGCCGCCGGCGAACTGCGTCAACGGGTGCGTGGCGTCTACGAAATTCTAGGCCGAGGCTACAGTGAAGATCCGGAACTGCGGGTGAAGCAACTTGATCGCGACAGCTGGTTGGTCACACTCGACCTCAACGCTGATGAGTATTACGCCGCCGAACCGGTGAAACGGGTGGTCGTGCGTTATCCGTTGCGGGTGGTGCGGTTCGATCTGGACCCCGAACGCAATAAGTGGGGCCTTGCACTGGATTGCTATCAGGGTACGCCGCAAAAAATCTCCCTGCCTGGAGGTGAGCCATGAAGCGGATTTCTACCCTGGGAGTCACCCTCACACTGATGCTATCGGGCGCAGCAGCGCAGGCCGTCGAACTGATGCACTGGGAACGCCTACCGCTCGCGGTCCCACTGGTGATCAATCAGGAACGAGTGGTCTTTGTCGATGAAGCTATTCGTGTCGGCGTGCCTTCCACTCTGAAGGATAAACTGCGCGTGCAATCAACCGGAGGCACGCTGTATCTACGCCCGTCGGAAGCCATTGCACCGACACGACTGCAACTGCAATCGGTCAAGACGGGCGAGATCATCCTCTTGGATATCGCAGCCACGCCTGGCGATCAACCGCTGGAGCCCGTGCGTATTCTCAAGAATGCTCCGGTGCAAGCTATCGAGTCTGAATCGAGCACCGTCCCTGTTCCAGAACGTACGCCCATCCCGGCCGCTTTGACGCGCTACGCCGCGCAAAGCCTGTACGGCCCGCTGCGCACCGTGGAGTCCCTGCCCGGCGTACGCCGCGTCCCGCTCAAGCTGCGCACCGAACTGCGGCCCCTGCTGCCGAGCGAAAACGTTTCCAGCACACCCATCGCAGCCTGGCGGCTCGGTGACTATTGGGTGACGGCCGTGAAGTTGCGCAATCGAGGTACAGCGACGGTGCAACTAGATCCGCGTCAGCTTCAGGCAAAGCTGTTCGCCGCGACCTTCCAGCATGCTTTCCTCGGGCCGGTCGGCAGTGCGGAAGACACCACTATTGCCTACCTCATCACGCGCGGTGCCGGCCTCGAACACGCCCTGATGCTTCCGCCCGTTGCGCGAGGTGCTGACGATGAAGGCTAACGCCTTGCTCAAATGGCTAGTACCAGCTGCGCTGCTGAGCGTAGTGCTGATCATCATGAAAAGCTGGGTCGCGGGAGGCAGTACGCCTTCTCCAGAGCACCCAGTTGATCAGGGCGATATTCAATTATCTGCCGAGCAAGCCAAGTCGCTCGGCATTGCGGGCGATACCCCACGCGACACGGTCGCCACCTTGGTAGGCCAAGTGAAGGCCATGCGCAGCGACATGCTCGGTTTGAAGAAACACAATGATTCACTGCAAACGGAAAACAACCGTCTACGTGAGCGGGAAAACAGCGTCGACTCGCGTATTCAGACGGCACTTGGCAGTGTGACCGAGCAGGTAGACGAAGGCCGCCGACAAGCCAATGAAGCACGCCTCAAAGCGGAACAAGACAGTCGTCAGGCTCGCGGTCTGCTGACGCAATTGCAAGAACAGTTGTCGGGGCTGACCGGCAAAAGCAAGGATATGCCGATCGGACTGGGGCTTGAACCGGGCGATGGGGACCAGTTCGAAGGGCGGCATTCTGCCAACGATGCGCTGCAGTGGATTGAACCCTCGGATGCTCCCTCCACCGAAGCCCGAGGCAAAACCAAGACCTCTTCCGCACCGAGTCTGCCTAATGCCTTCAACTCGCTCGAGGGCTTGAAGGACAATGCCATCGACCGCAGCCAAAAGCAGTTACGCGAGGTCACCAAGGGTGAGCGTGACCTGACGCGATCCGGTGATCGTACCGAAGGTGCGAAGCCGGTCTACACCATTCCCGAAAATGCGACATTGATGGGCTCGGTCGCCATGACCGCGCTGATTGGCCGAGTCCCGGTGGATGGCACCGTGAATGATCCCTATCCCTTCAAGGTGCTGGTCGGTCCGGAAAACCTGACGGCCAACGGCATCGACCTGCCAGACGTCGCGGGTGCTGTGATGAGCGGCACGGCGTCCGGTGACTGGACCCTGTCATGCGTACGCGGACAGGTCGAGTCGATCACTTTTGTGTTTACCGATGGCACCATCCGCACGGTGCCTCAGCCGAAAGCGGTATCCAGCCGCAATGTCTCCACCACCCAGAGCTCAAACACCGACAAGATCCGCGGTGGACTCGGTTACCTCTCCGATCCGTATGGCATTCCTTGCATTGCCGGCGAGCGTCGCTCGAATGCCCAGCAGTACCTGGGCAGTCAGACTCTGATCACTGCCGCCGGTGCTGGAGTCGCCGCCCTGCTCGGGAATGAACAGAACAACAGCAGCGTCATCAGTTCGGGCGGCAGTGCCTTCGGGGTCACTAACAGCAGTGGTAATAGCGCACTGACCTCAATTCTCAGTGGTGGAGCCAGCGACATCCGAGAGTGGGTCAACAAACTATATGGCGAAGCCTTTGCTGCCGTGTACGTGCCACCGGCAGCAGAAGTGGCACTCCACCTCGACCATGAGATCACCATCGACTACGAGCCTAAGGGCCGGAGCGTTCGCCATGAAAAAGATCCTACCTCCCTATCTGATCTGGATTAGCTTGCTCTGCTGGGTCCTGACGGGGTGTTCCACCGACAAGGACACACTTTTGCCGCATGGCGAGCAAACCATGCTGGATATCTGGAACGGCGCCGGCTCACAGGGTACACAACAGCAACTGTTGGATGCTCGGCAACCGTTGCGCCGCCCGTTGGCTCAAACAAATCTCTCCGCTTCGCTCCAAGAACCGTACACGCGTACAGCAGCGAATGAAATTCGCAACCTGTTCCCTCGCCTGCCCAATCCTGATTTGGTGATGTACGTGTATCCGCATCTGAGTGGTACCGAGCAGGCACCCGTGCCGGGGTACTCGACCGTCTTTCCATTCTACCAACGGGTGCAGTACGCACTGCCGGGTGAACGTCAGGAAGATCTGTAATGTGTAGCGACGATACGGGCAACTGCACGTCTGCATGGAAAGCCTGGCGCAACCCATTGCGCCCCCGCGCCACATTGGCCGATGAAGCTGCGCTCTATGCACACAACCCCAGCTTCACCGATCATCTGCCGTGGGTCGAATACCTCGACACCGAGCAGTGTTTTCTACTGGATGACAATCGCTCTGTGGGTGCGATATTCGAGTTACTGCCCATAGGTACCGAAGGGCGCGAACCCGATTGGCTAATGGCCGCCCGCGATGCCCTCGAAGATGCCCTGCAGGATAGCTTTGATGAGCTGGATCAAGCGCCTTGGGTGGCGCAATTTTTCTGCCAGGACGACAACGACTTCACCCCCTATCTGACCTGGCTAACAGATTATATTCAGGACAGCGCCCGAGGCACAGTTTTCACCGAAGCATACCTGGAACTTATTCGCCGACATCTGAAAGCCATCTCCAAGCCCGACGGCCTGTTCGAGGATAAGGCAATCACGCGCTTGCCCTGGCGAGGAAACAACCGTCGGGTGCGATTGGTGATCTATCGCTGGCTTGAGTCTGACGGTGAGGAGGCGGGACTCATCCCAGTGCAATCGCTGCAACAAACTTGCGAACGTGTCGCTGTTTCGTTGCAGGCGTGCGGGGTGCAATCGACGCGAGTCGATAGCCGAGGTTTGTATGCATGGTTGTTGCCCTGGTTCAATCCAGCCCCCAAGCTCACAGATGAATCGCCCGAAGATTTTTACCGCCGCGTGGCCTATCCGGAGTCTGGCGAGAGCGAGTCGCTGGAACTACCTTTCGATCATGACTTTGCCGAACGGTTGTTTTTTAACGAACCGCGTTCGGACGTGCAGCATGGACTCTGGTTTTTTGATGATCACCCCCACCGGGTAATGGTCGTGGACAAGCTGCGCCGGGCGCCATTGATTGGTCAACTCACTGGCGAAATCCGCAAGGGCGACGCGGTGAATGCCCTGTTCGACCAGCTACCCGAAGGCACGGTGATGAGTCTGACCTTGGTGGTCAAACCGCAGGATGTACTCGAGGATCAGTTGAACCGTTTAGCCCGCAAAGCGATCGGTGAAAACCTTGCCTCGACCCAAGCCCGTCGGGATGTTGAAGAGGCTCGTGCGATCATCGGCCGTCAGCACAAGCTGTACCGCGGCACGATGGCGTTTTACGTGCGCGGTTACGATGAACAGCAACTGCACCAGCGCTCGGTCAGCCTAGCCAATGCGCTGCTGGGTGCGGGCCTGCAGCCGGTACGCGAAGGCGATGAAGTCGCAGCCTGCAACAGCTACCTGCGTTGGTTACCGATGGCTTACAACCCAGCCCGCGACACACGTAGCTGGTACACACGCCTGATGTTCGTCCAACACCTGGCAAACCTCGTTCCAGTCTGGGGACGCGGCATTGGCACCGGCCACCCGGGTATCACGCTGTTTAATCGTGGTGGGTCGCCTTTGAGCTTTGATCCGTTGTCACGTTTAGACAGGGCAATGAACGGCCATCTGCTGTTATTCGGCCCCACCGGCGCCGGCAAGTCAGCGACCCTAGTCACCTTGTTGATGCAGATCATGGCTATATACCGCCCTCGCCTATTTATCGTAGAGGCTGGCAACTCGTTCGGCCTACAGGGTGACTACTTCGCGACCCAGGGCTTGTCGATCAACAAGGTCCAATTGAAACCTGGTGCCCCGGTCAGTCTCGCCCCATTCGGCGATGCCTGGCGGCTGGTCAACCAACCGGATCAAGTGGCGAGTCTTTCCATTGATGAGTGGGACGATGAAGCAGTCGCCAGTCGAGAGGACCAGCGCGATGTGCTCGGCGAGTTGGAAATCACCGCTCGCCTGATGATCACCGGCGGCGAGGCCAAGGAAGAGGCGCGACTGAGTCGAGCTGATCGTAGCTTGATTCGTGAGTGTATTCTCGATGCGGCGCAAACCTGTGTCGCAACGAACCGTCAGGTACTGACCCGCGATGTGCGCAACGCTTTACTGCTCGCCGCCAAGGACTCGCGCTTACCGGGAAAGCGTCGCGAACGTGCACAGGAAATGGGCGAGTCCATCGATCTCTTTTGCCAGGGCTTCGAGGGTGAGCTCTTCGACCGTGAAGGCACTCCGTGGCCGGAGAGCGATGTGACCATCGTTGATCTCGCCACTTACGCTCGCGAAGGCTATGAGGCTCAGATGTCCATTAGCTACATCAGCCTGATGAATACCGTAAACAACCTCGCCGAGCGCGACCAGTACTTGGGCCGACCGATCATCATGGTCACCGACGAGGGACATATCATCACCAAGAATCCGCTGCTGGCGCCTTTCGTGGTCAAGGGCACGAAGATGTGGCGCAAGCTCGGCGCCTGGTTCTGGCTCGCCACGCAAAACCTTGCGGACTTTCCCACGGCTGCGCAGACCATGCTCAACATGATCGAATGGTGGATTTGCTTGAATATGCCGCCCGCGGAGATTGAGGAAATCGCACGGTTCAAAAAGCTCACGCCGGCGCAGAAAGCCTTGCTGCTTTCCGCTGGTAAGGAGCCGGGGAAATACACTGAAGGGGTCGTGCTATCAAAAAAAATTGAGACGCTGTTTCGGGCCGTACCACCCAGTCTTTATCTTGCCCTGGCGATGACGGAACCTGAAGAGAAGGCCGAGCGCTGGACACTGATGCAGGACCTCGGCTGCTCAGAACTGGAAGCAGCGTATCGAGTAGCTGAACGGATCGATAGCGCACGAGGGATAAACCCGAATAGGTGAGTCTATTTTGATCGCGCGCGCCCTAAAGCCAACGGCAGGTTATCGTGATGTTCCTCCAAGCCGCTGCTGAATCCTCAATAAGAATCCAGCTTCAAAAGCGTCTTGGCAGCAACCTGCAGGAAAGGTCTTGCGTGTTTGCGCTAGCTCCCACCACAGTGGAACGTCGCCGGGCGCATCTAGCCAAGCCTGAGCGCATTGCACGCCACGTTCGATCATTGGGGAAAATTCTTTGCCCCAAGGGGTGAGAAGGCTTGGACTACCATACGCCGCAGGAATTGAAATGTAATTTTCGTCCATACACACCCTAGATTTCTGATTTATTGTTCGACGAGGAGTCAATACTCGAGAATCATAAAGGCAACAAATGAAAGCTCGATAACAGGCATGAGCATCAAATCGCCTAGAACGTTATAAACTTAGACTATCTCCCGTGGATTAAGAGTCTCTTTAGGCGCGGTTTGTGCGCATGACTCAAGACTACGTACAGTTCCGCATGCAACTGGCGGAGAACATCCGCTTGATACGGCACGTGAAGAACCTTACACAATAGCAATTGGCGCTCATGGCCGAGGTGGATCGTACCTATGTCAGTCAAATCGAACGAGGGGATCGGCAACCCATCGCTGTTGGTCCTGTTCAAATTCGCCACTATTTTCGAAGTCACCGTAAATCAGCGACTTGTCGACCCCAATATCCTGCGAAGCTCCCTTCACGTCAAATAATAGTCTCACGTCTCACAAACCCGATAGATCCGCCTTCATAATTTCCACTGACAGTCTTCAGTCCCTAACCGAATCTGCCCAGGCCATACACTGAGAGCCTGGATAATGCCTGTTGCCTGCTCGTCAATCCCCCCCACAAAGTTACGGCCCTTGGCGCTGAGTATTCTGCTTGCATGCGGCCCAAGCGTGGCACTGGACACCGGAAGCATCACCTCCTCCGTGCTTTCGCCAGACTGTCTCGAATACAGGGTCGTCGGAATTTGCTTCTGGCTGCTCTGCACGCCATTCGGCTGCACAATCAAAACCTCGACCAAGGTTCGTCATTTCATTCCTGAGCTGGTGGTCTCGAGCTACGCCACCACCGGCAATAACCCTTGGACCGAGATGGACACTCTCTCCTCTCCCATCAGCGGTGCGGAAGGTGGCGGCAACCTGATCACCCCGAACACCCACCGCGACAACTTGCCCCGCTTCAAGAACGTCGATGGCATCGGCCACCCCGGTGGCTGGATCGCAACGCAACTGGCTTCGCAGTCCGGCTACGCCTGCGCCAGCGGTGCAACTGCGTTCATGCCCTACTACCTGAGTACCCTGGACTCACTGGCTTGGCGCCATGGCATACCGGAAAGTTTCTACCCCGAGTCGCTCGTGCCGGGGATCCGTGAGATTGGTCGTCAGGCCTCGGGAAACATGTGGGGCAACGTTTATCCTCGTCAGGGCTTTCTGGTGCAGCCTGACGATTTCAAAGCCGCCGCAGTCATGGCGCAACGGGCCGGCGATGTGATTACCCGAAGCTGGCAGCCGCACGTGTATGTACCGCTCACACCCATACCACGCGACGGCTACTGGCCGCCTGGCCCGATCGTCGAAAACGACGCCTCAACCCATAAATGGCAGTTGCTCTACCCCGAGGTTCAGCCTACGTGCGCGATCTTCCCTAGCGATCCGGTCCAGAGCGCGGATAGCGGCTACGCATGGTCGCTGTGGCGTCCCTATAGCTGCTGCAAGCGAGAGGGACAGACCTTCCTGTTTAGCATCGGCTTCGAAGGTGGTGCTTCATGAGTCAGCTTCTTGCAGGACCATGGTTGGGCCCGATGAGTTTGTTGCTCTGTGGACTGCTTGCCGTGGCCACACATACCCACGCCGCCGGTGACGATTACCGCTTAGGCACCCAAGGCGAAGTGCTCGACGATCGGGTGATGTACACCATCGGTGGTGGCTCGGCAGTGGGTTCACCGAGTTCGCTCTATCGTCCCAACGGGCTCGGTGTCGGCGCTTCATGGCGAGCGAACATGATGTGCGGCAACATGAGCCTCACCAATACCTTGCAAAACCAATTGAACGGCGTCACCGAGGGTTTCCAGCAGATCATGGGCAGCATAGTGCAGAACGCGACCCAGGCAGTCATGTCGCTGCCAGCACTGATTATTCAGCGCGCCAACCCCGGTCTCTATGAGTTACTTAGTAATGGAGTGCTACAGGGGCGTATCGATTTCGACCGCTCCAAACTGACCTGCCAGGCCATGGCTGAAAAGATGGCAGATAAGGTCGGTCAAGCCGGTTGGGGTGCACTGGCCAAGAACCAGGAGATGCAGGGTAATCTGGAGCAAACCGGCGGTGATGCGGTGGCCGCGGTGAAAAACACCGAAACCCATAACGGCAACAATGGGGTGTTCTGGGTCGGCGGCTCAAAGGCCGGAGGTAGCGGGCAAGTGCCCATTCGGGTGACTTCCGACGTGGTGCGTGCGGGCTACAACCTGATGCATAACCGATCGGTGGATGAAAGCTCCTCAATCAGTAGCAGTGATTGCCTAGGTGGGGCCATATGCCAGACATGGACTTCGCCCCAAGAAGAATCCGACTGGGCCGTTCGCGTGCTGGGCGAAAGCGAAGTCGCAACCTGCGATAACTGCGAAACCCTGCGTGCTACGGCCGGCAGTGGATTGACGCCGCTGATCCAGGAAGCCTATAGCGAACGCCTCCAGGCCCTGCAACGGCTGCTGTCGGGTTCACTGCCGCTTACCCCAGACAACTTGACTAAAGCCTCGAGCCCGATGCTGCCGGTGACCCGAGGCGTGATTGAAGCTCTGCGCGACGATCCCGACCAGGATCTATTGGCACGACGCCTGGCCAGTGAGACGGCCCTGTCCAGCGTGCTCGACAAAGCCCTCCTGCTCTTGCGCACGCTGCTGGCGGGCAGCCACGAACCGAACATCGCTTCGGCCGAACCTGCTCAAACGGCCTTGACGAAAAACATCGACACGTTGGAGCGCGAAATACGCATGCTGCAGACCGAGCTGCAGGTACGGCAAATATTGGCTACCAATACCGCCAGCCTCGTGCTCGATCGGCATGTCGGAGGTGCCGATGCGTCGCGCACCGTCGAGCAAGGCGACCCCGAACCTGGCCGACTCAACGACGCTGATGCCAGGCGTAGGTGAGTCATGAAACACTCATCGCTATTCACTTTGCTTTCTTGTCTGGGGATTGCCGGGGCGATGATCCTGAGCGCCGCGCTGATCGCATGGATCGGCCGTGCTGCACTGGGTAGTTTCGAAGTCTGGCAGCAGGCACTCGAATCCGTACGGCCCTATCTGCGGTGGTGGCGTGCCCTGCTCTACGGCGTCCTCTTTGCACTCTGGTGGGACCTGCTGAGGCGCTACCGACATCGACCACAGGACCGACTGCGCGTGAAGCGCGCCGGGACATTAGGGCTCTTGCTCTTTACCTGCGTCGAGCTCACTCGATTGTGAGGTCACGACTATGCTCATGAGCGCCAACAGCTACCTGGAGTTTTACCTCTCCATACTGGCCTGGATCATCAACAACGGTATCTGGAACGTTCTGTCCGATACTGGACTGTTCGCCGCGCCCTTCGGCGTGATTATCTTGCAAGAGTGGTTGTCGGCCCGTCAGCAAGGCGCGGATGAAGGCAACAAGGGATTGCTCTCGGTACCTCGAATCGAGAACCGGCTGTGGTTGGCCTACATCATCGTATTGTTCGGTTGCGCGCCGGTCTTTCCGCTAAACCTCGCTTCAATGGCGTTCGATGATGCAGCGAGCCAACGATGCGGTGTCAGCGTGGCCAAGCCAGCGGAAACCGCCTGGGGCGCTACTTTCAACACCATCGGAGAACGCTCTGCCAACGTGCCGGTCTGGTGGTTTCTGGTTCATGCCTTGAGCAAAGGAGTGACCGCGGCGGCCACCGCCTCCATCCCCTGCGCACCGGATATCCGGCAGATGCGCATGGAGATCGACAGTTCGCGCATCGACAGTCAGGTCCTGCTGCAGGAAATTGCCGACTTCACTCGTGACTGCTACAGCTATTCCCGCTCTCGGCTGTTCACTAATCGTCCGCAACTGGACAAAGCGCAAAGTAATGATGCGTCCTGGATCGGCTCAAGCTATTTTCTCGACACTCCGGGCTACTACGACACCGATCGCTCACGTACACCGCGAGTCAGCTGGCCGTATGACGACAGCCGCGATGTTTCCTTACCGCGGCTGGAGAATGGCGCGGGCTACCCCACCTGCAAGCAATGGTGGAGTAACAGCGGAGTCGGGCTGCGAGAGCGTTTGATCGAGCAAGTCGATCCTTCGCTACTGACTCAATTGAAAGGTTGGTTGACTGGCCGCTCAAGCAACGAGATCGAAGATGCCACCCTTCGCGAACTGGTCAGCCCTCGCCAACAATCGATGTCCATGTCGCCCGGACAGGTGTACCAAGACTATGGCTCCAGTGCTCGCGGTGGGTCGATCAATCAGGGACTCAATAACTTGGCGACCAACACTGGGCTGGCCCTTGGCTCGTTCAGCAACTTTCCGGCAATGAATGCACTACGCGCAGCCCTGCCCATGGTGCAGGCCTTCCTGACAATGGGCGTCATCATCAGCTTGCCGCTGATCCTGCTGGTCAGTACCTACCAGCTAAAGGCCGTCATGACGGTGACGTTCGCGCTGTTCACGCTGCATATGCTGACCTTCTGGTGGGAGTTGGCCCGCTGGGTAGACTCCAGCATGCTCGATACCTTGTACAACCAAGTGTCGGCGTCCAATCAGGTACTGTTGTCGCTGCCAACATCCGGAGTTATGGATGGGACCGTCACAGCGCAGGTGATTGAGTATGTGATGGGGGCGATGTTCTTGGTCCTGCCAGGTCTATTTCTGGTTGCTATGAGCTGGGCAGGCTATTCAATTGGCAGCAGCTTTGAAGGGATGCTAGGAAGTGCGAGCAAGGCCGCGCATGGTGCGGCAGGCAAAGGCACAGATCAGTTGATGGGAGCTACGAAAAGGATCATCTGACGTCATTACTCGATGATTTGGAATGCCCGATGTAATGGCCGTTGTCGTCGTAATTGCCTAGATAGGAGTTGGCCCCTAAAAAATCTGGACCTGGATCATTGCCTTCATGATCCGCATCAATGGCACCCTTGGACACCAGAAGCCCAACTACAGCAATCATCGTCACCACAGAAGCGACCAGCCAGAAACCGATAAATAGCAACCCGAGGATGAGTGCCAGCTTCGTAACCAGAAAGCTCCCACGAACCAATAGCCCACCAGTAGGCATACCTGTCGCCACTGCACGTTTAGCCACACGAGATTCAAATCCTTTTAACCTGCGATAAACACGTTTTACCGACATACCGCAGACATATGCCCAGCGGTGCGTGCGGGAGATTTGAAGTGGCTGCTGAGCTGGCATGATTGCGCCCTCTTCCGAGCGTATTCCTGTGGAAATCGAGCTTACAGCCTACTACTGAAAACCGCCCATGCTTAACCGTTTATCAGCTTATTCGATCGAAAACTCTTCACTGGAAGGCAGAAGACGCACCGCGTACAACAGCGCCTCTAAGGCCATTGACTCATCCAAATCATCCAGCTACATAGAGAATACGGATCGCTGTTTTCGGCAGCACCTCCCCAGGTAGCCAGAGCCTTCAAAGCTACGTCACTCCGGTGATGGTTCCCCCAAGTGCGATTAGCGTTCGGTGGCTCGCACAGTCACGTTTCACAGTGATGAACGCCTACTTCTCTCCCGAGCGCCTTTCAGGTTCTGCTCGTTTCAAACCCTCTTGTTTTTCTTCAACCCACTGCGGGGAATTCTTTTCCCTATGGGACAGGTTTCTTCGCTCTCAACGGAGGTACACCATGTCCGACTCACTCACATCCGAAACACTGAATAGCCTGCGCTTGCCCGTTGTGTTTACTCCAGACGCGTGGCAACGCGCAGTACTGCTCGACGATTCAAATCATCCTGAAAAACTGCAACTCGATAGGCTGAGCAACGTGGTACGCGCAGCCTTAAAAGCTCACCTGGCCGATCCAAACGCACCCTACGTGGTGTTCGAGGTAACCAAAATTGCCTCAGCGGGTGACACGAGTCATGAACCGTTGCTGCAACTGAGCCTCAGCCTGCTTCAGGCACCGGACCAGCCTGATGCCTTATTGATAGCGCTTGCGGAAGAGCATCAACGCTGAACGCATACACACTCAGACTGCGCGTAATCCTGCATCAATCCAACCCAACGCCCACCGGGGAACCCTTCCCCGACGGGCAAGGCGTTCCTCCGATTTCTCTCGAGGAAAATGCCCATGCGTAATATCTACCAAGACGTGACTGACAAAATTGTTGCCGCGTTAGACCAAGGCGTAGCCCCCTGGATCAAACCGTGGTCCTCAAGTGACTCAGCTGATGTCGGTCATCACCAACCCTATCCCATTAACGCCATCACACAGCGTCCCTATTCAGGCATCAATTTACCGTTGCTCTGGGCTGAGGCCAGGTTGCAGGGGTTCGCTCAAGATCGCTGGTTGACCTTCAACCAAGCCAAAAAAGCCGGAGGGCACATCCGTAAGGGTGAGCACAGCACCCTGGCAGTGCTCTACAAGCCGATGGAGCGCGAGGAACAGACCGAGTCAGGTCAATCCGCACTCGATGAAAACGGTCAGCCCAAGGTCGTCCACTTTGGCATTCTCAGGACGCATTTTCTGTTCAACATCGAGCAAACGGAGGGGCTAGAAATGCTCGACGAAAACGCTCTTGAGACGAAACTGAGCGATCCGTTCTTCCCAAACAGCGCTGCGGAGGAACTGTTGTTAAGTTCAGGCGCAAACATCATTCATCGAGCTGCTGACGAAGCTTTTTATCACCCGATCAGGGACCTCATCCAACTGCCGACAAAAGCGCAATTTCACGATCAAGGTGGGTACTACGCCACCGCATTGCACGAGCTGACGCACTGGACCGGGCATCACTCTCGTTTAAAGCGCGAGGGCGTGACCTCTCCTTGCCCATTCGGCTCGCCTGGCTATGCATTTGAGGAATTGATCGCCGAAATGGGTGCTGCTTTTTTATGTGCCTACGGGGGTATACAGGGAGAGTTGCGCCACGACGGCTACATCGACTCTTGGCTCGGCCTGCTCAAGGCTGATAATCGCGCGGTCTTCCGAGCCAGTGGTCAAGCCCGATGTGCTTCGGAGTATGTACTCAACCTGGGGCTGCAACGGAAACAGACGGTCATCGATGGCCCGCAATGCACGAACGACGGAACTTGATCGTTACCTCGCTGCAGCAAGCCCTTCAAAGGGTCCAACATGAGTTGGGCCCGTTTTTTGTCCAGAAAAAGCCTCATGCCGTAGGGTTCTGATGCAGAGAGCAGGCAAGTAGATACGCCCGCAGCATGTCATTCCGCATCTAGATTCTGTGCCAGATAATTAACCAGATCCAGCGGACTACGGCTGTCGATCACCTTGTAGATCAGATCGCGTTTGCTACGCGGAAGCTTCTTGACCACGCTCTTCGCCGAGACCCTGACGGCTTCGTCTGTTCCATGGATACGGGCCGCGAGTAGCAGCACGAGCGTGGCGTCAGTGAGGTTCATGGCAAGACCCAATAAAATTTCGCACCGCAGTGTACCGATACTTTTCTTTTTCGCACCAGCACACGCGTCCAACAAAACGGCACCAGGACAAATCGATATTCCGATTGCCGCACAAAGGGAAACGCATCAAAAGGACCGGTAAGGGTTGGAAGGGAATGGGGAGTTAAGGGTAAGAGCCCTATCCGAAAAGGCTAAAAGGCCACCGACTCTGCCAGTTCCCGGGAGGACCTTGATGCTCAGTCTGTTTCGGCACAAAAGGCAAAAGCCTCCTCCGCCACCAACCGTAAATGTCGCTGAAGGTTACCTGCCCGTTGAGTCGTCCCGTAACTTGTTAGCCGCGGAGCACCGCCGTCAGTTGCTCGATCGCATCTGGCAGCACACCGCCCTCTCCCATCCGCAGTTCAGCCAGCTCTATTTAAATCCGATCCATCGCTACGCCGAGCTGGTCCAGCAGCTTCCAGCCAGCGAGACGCACCACCATGCCTATCTTGGCGGCATGCTCGATCATGGGTTGGAGCTGGTCGCTTGTAGTTTGAAATTGCGTCAGTCGTATCTGCTTCCCACCGGCGCCGCACCCGAAGACCAAGCCGCCCAGACCGACGCTTGGTCCGCTGGCATCGCCTACGGCGCCCTGCTGCATGACATCGGCAAGATCGCCGTGGACCTGCTGGTCGAACGCCAGGATGGCCGTGTCTGGCATCCTTGGCAGGGATCCCTGGATCAGCCCTACCGTTTTCGCTACCTCAAGGGTCGCGACTACCACCTGCACGGCGCGGCCGCGGGCTTGCTCTACACCCAGATTCTCGACCGCTCAATCCTCGATTGGCTCAGTGGATTTCCATCGCTCTGGGCCAACCTGCTGTATGTCCTAGCAGGTCAGTATGAGCGTGCCGGCGTGCTCGGTGAGTTGGTGATGCAGGCAGACCGTGTTTCCACCGCACAGAACATCGGCGGAAACCCGAGCAGGGCGCTGCAAGCGCCGACTCATTCGCTGCAACATCACTTGATCAGCGGATTGCGTCATCTGGTTCAGCGTGAGCTGAAACTCAACCAGCCAGGTGCCGCGGGATGGCTTACTCAGGACGCACTCTGGCTGGTCAGCAAGACGTTCACGGACAAGCTACGAGCTTATCTGCTGTCGCAATCGATTGAGGGCATTCCCTCGTCCAACCTCGCGGTGTTCGACGAGCTGCAATCACATGGATTGGTTGAGTCCACACCGGAAGGCAAAGCCATCTGGACTGCAGTAGTGGTTCAGGGGAACTGGCAGCAGAGCTTCTCCTTTCTGCGTCTTCAACCGGCGTTGATCTGGGGGAACGAAGAGCGACCCGAGGCTTTCAGCGGAACGGTGAGCGTGGCAGCCGATGACCACTCGACTGACGCTTCAGTTTCACCTCCAGCGCCTAAGACCGTCAGTACTGGATCGCGTCAAAGCTCTTCGCTGACAGATCCCATGGCGATGGAAGACGCTGACTATCTCGGCACGCTATTGGATATGTTCAAGCTGGAAGAGCCTGAGGTCAGCGACGAATCGTCAGCAAGCACTCTCGAAATCTCAAATCCCTCGCTGGATGGCCCAGGTCAGGCATTTCTTAGTTGGGTCAAAGAAAGCATCTTGAGCCACAAGCTGGTCATCAATGACAGCAAGGCGAAGGTTCACACCGTGGACGGCACTGTATTTCTCGTGACCCCTGGCCTCTTTCAACGCTATGCGCAGGAGTTTCCTGGTGTGTCTCATGGCACCTGTCAAGAGATCGAAGAATGGCGCTGGGTGCAGAAGCAATTTGAGAAGCTGAAGGTCCACAGGAAGCGCGCTGATGGTTTGAACATCTGGGCGTGCAAAGTGCAAGGTCCCAGGAAGAAAACAACTTTGAAGGGATATCTGATTGCGGAGCCGACATCACTTTTAGAATCGATACCACCAAACAACCCGTTTCTTGCGCTTGATGATGGCTAACGACCTCAAATAGGCAGCCGCCCAACTCTTTTCTTGGGCACTGCCCATGCAAGGATTGCCTCCCAGATTCTATATTTTTGTCACTTACAATCTAGCTGCAGATCTATCCATGACACGCTCCTCCCGAAGCGTCGGTGTGCCCAACGCAGCACATCAGCGATCTCTTCAAGCATGTGAGAAATGCAGAATAACGGCCACCCAGATACAGGTATCCATCCTGTCATTCTGTTCCGCACTCAAAAACTTGACGTCTACCACGCGCAGGCCCCGCTGTTTAACCCGTCGCCCTATTGACCTCAACTCACAAGCAAGCTGCTGGACCGTACCATCGCGACATCCCGCCTTGCGTGTATGTTAAAAATATGCAAAATAACGTACCTGCAGAGAAAAGACATGCGAACACATGACGACCTATATTCATTCCTTCCCCTGCGTCCGAGGCATTCAAGCCGGTAGGCCTTGCTACATAGCGATGTGCCCGATGCGCCTTGTGCCAAAGATTTTCATTTTCAACGAGGAAAATGTGCCTGCGGATTTGCGCGCACAGCGAACGTTGAACTTGGCTAGGGTTCCTGAGATTTCCGCATATTTGCTTGACAATCGCGACGACTACACCCTCTCTGCAATCACCGCTTCAGTTGATGGGGTAGTCCAATTCAATCCTGCTTCCGATACTGGCCTAGAGCAAAGCATCGGTACGCTAACCATACCAATGGATGCCCAAATTCTAATCAACGACGGTCAGCACCGTCGGGCAGCCATTGAGCAAGCCATCCGCGAAAATCCAGAACTTGGCTACGACAACATCCCCGTGCTTTTCTTCATTGATGAGGGGCTGAATCGTAGTCAACAAATGTTTGCTGATCTCAACAAGCATGCTGTGAGACCGAGTAATTCAATAAGCACGCTTTACGATCATCGAGACCAAATTTCCGATCTGGCCAGATACCTGGCCAAAAACGTCGAAATTTTCTCCAGGATGACAGAGCTGGAGAAATCTAGCCTCTCTCCCCGCAGCTCCAAGCTATTCACCCTCAGCGCTATAAAAAACGCCTCCCGCGTCTTATTGAAAAAAGGGAAAGGCGATCTCATTGCGCAGAATGAGCGGGAGCTCGCAAAATCGTTCTGGGAAGAGGTGTCCTTGCAGATGCCTGATTGGATCAGAGCAAAAAACAAAGAGCTGTCGACGTCCGAATTACGGGACAATTACATTCACGCCCACGGCGTGCTGCTGCAAGCAATGGGACTTGTCGGAGCTGAACTGATAATCCGTAAGGAGTCTGAATGGAAAAATACCATCAGCCAGCTCCGGAGCATCGATTGGTCTCGAGCAAACCCGGAATGGGAAGGTCGCGCCATGGTTCACGGCCGGATCTCTAAAGCCACAACGAACGTAGCGCTCACAGCAAGTCTTATCAAGAAAAAACTTGGCGTCCCGCTATCCACGGTTGAACGCGAGTTAGAAAACAGGTTTCCTCAATAATGAGTAATGATCAATTCCTCTATCCATCGCACGATGATTTCGTTCAAGAAGCGATCATTTCTGGAAGACCGCTAGCGGATGCTGTCCGTGAACTTCAAAGCATCTACAAGGCCGATAATCGCCCTTGGGTAGTGGGTTTCAGCGGCGGCAAGGACTCTACCGTCATCCTGTCGCTCACCTACTATGCCCTGAAGATGTTGCCGCCTGAAGAACGCCACAAGCACGTGTACGTCGTCTCCTCCGACACTCGAGTAGAAACCCCTGTAGTAGTCGACATGATCCGCCAGGTACTTGATTCGGTGAACGCTAAAGCCGTTCAAGATCAGATTCCGATGACAGCCCATTCTGTCACCCCTAAAGTTGGAGAAACGTTCTGGGCCAACCTCCTAGGTAAGGGCTACCCAGCGCCGACCAAGGCGTTTCGCTGGTGCACAGAGCGGATGAAAATCGATCCAGTTAGCGAATTTATCAAAGACAAGGTAGCCCGTTTCGGCGAAGTCGTGGTGGTACTCGGCTCGAGACGTGAAGAAAGCAACACGCGTGCGCAGGTGATCACGCGCCACAAAATCGATGGATCTGCTTTGGGCCGGCATACCACCCTGCCAAATGCCTATACCTATATGCCCATTGAGCTATGGCACGCTGACGATGTCTGGGAATATCTCATGAGTGCTGCCAGGCCTTGGGGTGGCTCCAATCGAGTGTTGTTTGAGCTGTACAAAGACTCCAACGCTGGCGAGTGCCCACTGGTAATCGACACCAATACACCATCCTGTGGCAATTCACGCTTCGGCTGCTGGACATGCACCGTGGTGACTCATGACAAAGCAATCGAGGGCCTCGTAAACAGCGGCGAGGATTGGATGCTGCCGCTGCTGCAGTTCCGCAACCAGCTACACGCCAGCTCACTCCCCGAAAACAAAACTGAATACCGTAACTACAAACGTCGTACCGGAAAAGTGACCTTCGCGAGAGGGGCTATAGACGACGACACTAATGCTGCAACCAAACACGTGCCTGGCCCGTATTGGATGAAATATCGCAAAGAGTGGCTGAAGCTGCTTCTGCAAATTGAGAAAGGTATTCGTGAGACGGATCGTGAAATCGAGCTGATCGGCCGTGATGAACTGCAAGTAATCCGCCAGCAATGGCTAAAAGACCCGAATGAGCCAGACTGGGTTGATTCACTTCCTAAAATTTACGCCGAGGTCTACCCCGCAGATACAGTTGAGTGGATCAAGAATGACGCCGGCGCCTTCACTGAGCCCGATGCGGCCATCCTGAACGCATTGGAGCAGGAGCACGGAGTGCCGGCGGTCCTGATCATGAAGCTGATCGATACCGAATTATCATTTTCTGGCCTCTCACGTCGGAAAGGAATTCTGGAAGAGCTGCAAAAAATCCTGGAGCAAGACTGGGGGGGGCTGGATGAAGCGCTGGAACGTCGCGCCGTACCTACAGTTAACGACACGTATAAGACCGCTTTCGAATCTCTGAAAGCCGAACTAGATGGCTTGCTGCAATGATTATAGATTCCCTTTCAGTACTAGATTTCCGAGTTTTTAGCGGAGCCCACAACTTTGATCTGGTTCCTAAGATCAAAAGAGGCAAAAACGCGCCTATCGTTTTGTTCGGCGGTTTAAATGGCGGCGGTAAGACAACCATTCTGAGCGCGCTAAAGCTTGCTTTGTATGGCAAAGGCGTACTGGGCTCTGGCGCAACAGTTGTCGACTATCACCAATATCTTCGTGACTGCATCCATAGAGCACACAACAGCATTGCCAAACCTACACGGGCGGCTGTCGAACTTACCTTCCGCTATGCGCAATATGGGATCATCTCGAGCTATCAATTGACACGGGATTGGTTTATTGATCGTGGCGGCAAGATCAAAGAAGGCCTTATAATTTCTAGGGACGGCAAACACCTGACCGAGCTTTCATATGATCAGGCACAAGCTTTTCTTAACGAGCTGATCCCGATTGGCGTATCCGAGCTGTTCTTCTTTGACGGCGAAAAAATCGCAAGCCTCGCTGAAGAAACATCCGGGGACGCTCTGCGAGAGTCGATCAACAAGCTTTTAGGCTTGGACCTCATCGACAGGCTGCATTCTGACCTATCCGTGATCATCAGAGGCCGCTCAGTAAAAAAAGCATCTGAAGATCGCAAGCAAAAAATAGCTGAAGCAGAACGAACTTACGAGGATCTGAAGAAGCAGCTCGCTGATACACGCGAAAAACTTGTCCATATGCGTGTCAATACCGTCGAGGCAAACAAAAACCTGGCCAACATTGAGGCAAGTATTAATGCGCGCGGCGGTGCCTGGAGCGCTACAAGAGAGGAAGAAATAGCTAGTCTTGACTCACTGGCTAGTGAGAAAAAAGCCATAGAGCATACTTTGCATGAGATGCTGAGCGGCTTACTTCCGTTTGCAATTACCCGAAAATTGAACGAAAAACTCCTCGTACAACTGGACTCTGAGCAACGCGCGGAAAAAGTGCAGGTTCTTTCTGAATATTTGGAGCGTCAGAAAATCAATTTTCTGACAGAACTCGAATCGACGCTAAAAATCAGCAAGGAGCAGAGACCTGCCCTTCAAGATATTTTCCTTAGGACATTCGGTTCAGAACTCGGTAATAGCGATCGAAGCCTATCGCCAGTACATGAACTCTCGGACACCCAGCGATCTAGCATCACTCACCGCCTGATGAATGATATGGGAGCGCTCCAACAACGAGCCGCTGGTCTAGTGGCAAAGCTTCAGGACACTGATACCGGAATCGAATCTGCTAAAGAAAATATTGCTAGAGCCCCAGAAGAAAAAGTGCTAATGCCACTGTTTAACGAACAAGGGCAGCTACAAGGGCGCTTGTCCGTTCTAGAAGAACAAAGATCTTTGATAGTTGAGGAAGCGAAGGCACTTCTCAATCAATTGTCCACTGCAGCACGCCAATTAGATGAACTATATACAGAAATTTCCGAAACCCAAGAAGCAGAGCGTCTAACCGGCCTTGCACAAAATGCCAGAGAAGTTTTAAGAGAGTTCTCTGCACGTGCTCGAATTGAAAAGCTCAAAGAGCTCGAGTCGCAGTTTTTCATATCATTCAACGGTCTCGCGCGCAAAGAAGATCGAAACCTTAGTATTCAGATTGATCCTAGCTCCTTCGAGGTCGTTCTTATTGACGATGAGGGTGTGACGTTACGTAAGGATGAGCTGTCAGCAGGTGAGAAGCAGATATTCGCAATTTCTGTTCTAGAGGCGTTAGCGCGAACGTCGGGGCGAAGCCTGCCAGTAGTAATCGACACGCCGCTTGGTCGCCTCGATTCTGTTCATCGTAAAAAACTCGTGGAGAATTATTTCCCTAAAACCAGCCATCAAGTAATTATTCTCTCGACAGATACAGAAATTGATTACGCTTTTTATGAGGGACTTCAGGGAAGTATTTCTCACTCCTATCACCTGGTATACAACCCAGAAACTCGATCTACTCAAGCCGAGGAAGGATATTTCTGGCGGTGGGTTAATAACGCATGAATACATTTCCGCATAAATTCAAAATTTCAAGTTCGTCAACCGCGAAATTAAAATATCTTAAATCTAAGACTGGTCTAACGCCTAATATCTTAAGCAGGTACGCAATCGCCCTTGCTCTGGCCGATGAAAATGGCTTAGGCAATGCCAGCGTATCGGATTTAGAAGGACAGGAGTTCAATGCCCCCACCCTATTTGGTGAGCACTTGGATATTTACGAAGCGCTGCTCAGACAATTCACACATCAAAGTGATTTGGACTGGGATCCCGTCAGGCACGTAGCGTCTCTGATCGAGGTAGGTCTTCATAAAATGGGGCATATACGCTCGCTCAAAGACGTAGCGCAACTGATTAGTAAATAATCAACAATCTTGACCAGCGATGCGGTTTATCACCCATCGCAAAGGTCACATTCTCACAGGTGAGGCAAGCCTCACCATTATTCCGATGCTTTTAGAGTCTATCTTAAAACTAACGATAGGATCCATATTCCCTTTAGCCGTAGTATTTTGACGCCGACGGAACAGGACGCACTTGATAACTTACAAGCACCGTCGGCACGATTCACACTACACAACAAAGATATGGCGCGCCATTTCCAGCACATTCCTTTCATACTCAACAGAAGCTTTCAAATTCCACTTGAGCTTCTTGCCGATTTTTTGATTTAACGCAATCGACGAAGATTTGAAGACACCTCGTTTAGCCGTAAAATTGTCGTTATCGGCCATTGAGTTTATCTCCGGATCAAGAATAGTTAGATTACCAATGGAATTTTTTCTAGGCTCCATCTCAATATCGATATCTGCTGCTTTTGCATTTTTTGGATATACGTGCTCAATAGATGTCTCCCCAAAATCCAACAACCTATGTCCTTCAAGGCATTTTGGCACGCCTACCGCCCCACTCTCGTACCAAGCGTAATAGGAATCAAGCATCATCAAAAAATGCTTTATGTTTTTATTGCCTCCTGTTTTACTTTGATAATGCAATGACATCAAACCATTGATAAAGTTATGTAATGGTGCACGCTGCTCAAGCAACCCCCCTAGCTTCTGCCTTAGTGAATTGACGCTATACGCAGCACCTTGAGTACGTATGACTTCACATTCTGAATAATAAAGCCCCTTTAGCGGAGTCACATGCTCATTGCAAATAATTTTATACCTGAAAAATGCTCGCTCAAGCATTAAAACAATATCTCTAAACTTGACATGACCCAGTTCACTTGCAGCCAGCAATAGAGGAACACTGAGAGTGTGCCCTAAATGAACGACCAAGCTTGCCAACCGGGCTCTATCCCAGGGCGTCACAGGCCTTTGATCTGCAAATATCCACTCACCCTTTGTAAAAGCTCTGCAGCGCTCCACATCTGCATGAATAACTTTTAGCTGCGCGATGATATATTTTGCATCTTTCTTTTTTACTCCGCCTGGTGCCAACCCTTCGAAAAATGCCTCCATATATACATCAGCGAGCGCACCAGACCTGGCTCGTCTATATGCATGAGACTCATATATCCATTGTAAAAAATCATACGTTTTATTTGGCTTGTCCGACAGTATATCGTCCCAAATTTGTTCAGCCGCTAACTGCTCATCACCATAATCTTCCAAAAGTTCTAAGGTCTTAACCCTTAGCAAATCTCCATCTGTCAGCGAAACGCCCCGATCGTTAATTACCTGAAATAATCTATAGGCATCTGGCTTGTTCTCCGCGACCATATGAAGCATTGAAAAATCGCTAAGCAATACATCATGTACCTGCTCGAGAGCGTCAACTTTTTCGGCAAAATCGTCAAATTGATTTTGTACTTCTTTCAAATACGCAACAACTTTACCCATCGCGGACAATAACTTTTCATGCGAGTCAATTTCACAATCCGGTTCATTTCCTGACAATAAACTTCGAAAATAACCCTCATCTTTCTTAGACAAAGTCAGAACATTGGCACTTGTGACAACTCGATTAACCACCTGCTCGTGAGTAACAAATGATGTCTTTAAATTTTTTACATAGTGCTCAACCCTTTTCCTGAGCTCGAGATCAACAAGAAAATCCGCTAGTTCGCTAAAGACGTCCATCAGAGCATACCCGAACAACACAATTGTCGTTATTCGCTGCTGACCATCAACTAGCTGATAATGGACAGCATTAGCAACCCCCTCAATATCACTTTTAATGCTAAGAATACCGCCAAGGAAATGCTCACGATGCGCTCCACCTACACGCGAGCGATAACATACATCCACATCAGAAATGAAATCTTGAACGGAATCAGAATCCCAAGCATAGCCTCTCTGATATTTAGGGACGGAGAAAACCGTCTTATCTCCAAAAACATCTCCTACAGCAGCATGAACGGGCTTAATATTCATCCTTGGCGTCCTTTCGTTTATAAATCTAAAGTTCCAACATCAGAGTAACAGGCGAAGAAAAAAAAGGCACTAAAACGAGCTTGTTACAATCGCACTCGTTGCTAACGAAACGATACGCCATTTCGGAAGATGCGTGACGACTTAGTTTGGAACGCCAAATAGAATCGAAGAATGGCCTGAAGAGCCGTGGGAGAGCGCACAGTGTAGAACCACTGCGATGTAGTTTGCGGCGATTACCCCCACTACGGTAACGTACAGGGTCCACACCGAAGAAGATGGCATCCTGGTTGCCTCAACTCAAGCTGCCCGCGCATCTGTCACCCCAGTCAGTAGATTGGACCAATTTTTTATCAACAGCGGCGATTGCACTGCTCCGCTGTATTTAACCAATACTAATCGAATGCCCTATGTCCATTACCATAACAGGAGAACATAGGGCTACACCACAATCATTGAAAGAAAATATCACTCCTCAAATTTTAGAGGCCAAACATTTGTTGCATAGGTTTCAGCAAGATACAATTGTCGCTTGGCAATACTTTCAAAAGTCCACTCCCCTTTCTCCAGCCAACTGTGAGTATTTTTCGCCACACTGACTGGCAAACTTAAACCACTTCGCAAATAATCCAAATTATCATCATTCTCAAATTTTACAGACAGAGCCTTGTTCTTCACTGCCTGATTGACATCATGAGGAAGCATAAGAAGATTGCCAATTCTATTTAAGTATCCACTATAACCTTCTTTTTCTTGCACTCCGAGCCACTCCACCCCTGGCTTCTTTGGCATTATAAACTCTACTCTCTGGGAAGCATTATTGTTACGCGGCCTCGTATCCAAAACTGGTTTAATATAATTTTCTATTTTCCAAATTATGTAAAATGCTTGCCTGATATTACTCACAGCAGCTCTTGAGAAATTCTCCACGAACCGCTCATCCGAACTTTTTCTCGAGAAATAATTCGACACTTCTGCGAGTGACAAATCCGCTCTTACCATCGCGGATGCCTCTCCAAAAAACTCTTGCAACGAACCCACAGAATCTTTTGCAATAAGCCCCTGTCTAAACAAGTAGTTCTCAGCAAGAACTAGATACTTTTTAAGAGCCGCGACATTTTCGCCGTGCTTATCCATTATTGCCATAATAAAAGAAGCACAGTGCGACTTCCATAATGGATCTACAATTGCGTACCTCAAATCTTCTAACTCGACATCCCATCCTTTTAAATCACCAAGTAGGAACTGCCGCCAATTCAAGGAATCCTTACTAAACTCTTGTGCAAAATCGAGTGCCCGTATTGTAGTTGACGAAAGCACCTTAGAAACCTCTTCAAATATCATCTCCTTTTTAACCCGCTCATGGCGATACGTAAAAGAAAATTGAATTAACTGAGGCAAATCTAGCTTCTTATTATCAGGCTGACTTTCCGAATTATCTATAAAGACATCCCACAACCTTGTAACGCTTTCCACTACATTTCCGCCGGAGGACACTGCATGCTCCAACAAGACATTCTTAATAAGATCAGCTTGAGACAAATCTAGCCCCCGCTCGTTCAATGTCTCAAACAAGCGATATGCCAATGATAAATTAGCAGTACGAACAACCAAAACATAAAAAAACTCGGTCAAAGTCTCTACCAGATCTCTTATCCGAGATTGCCTCTCCTCTGAATCTTTGCCTTTCAACTCTTCTTCTATAGAGCTGTAGAAAAAATCGAACGCCCTAATAATATTGGCCTGAACCTCGGATTTTTTATCGCCCGCTCTATCCCAATACTCTCGCTTAGATTCGACCGAAGGGTTTTCGAATAAACTATTGCAGTAAAAATCATCTTCCCTATTTAACTTTAGGCGGGGAACAAAACCGGCATTTGGCGCCACAACACAATCAAGCAAAACATGCTCAAGCTTCAAGCGAATCTTTTGATCCATTATCTCTGAAGTATAAGATCGCAAACACTCCGAAAGAATTGTGATGGTAGTCAACCGCTGTTGCCCATCAATTATCTCCCATCTCGCGCTATCGTGAGACTGCTCTTGACCAATCACCACAATCGCACCTAAAAAGTGACCAATTGCATTACCACCAGGCCCTTGCTCCTTGACAGCAGTAATCAAGTCATCCCATAGCTTCTCGAGCTGTTCAAAACCCCACCTGTATTCGCGCTGATTAGGAGGTACCACAAAATAGGTAGACTTTATAAGTTCACTGACGCTTGTAGACTTCGTGGCCAACTGCTGACTTGGATTCATAATTAAAAACTCACTAAATGGGGTTAACTACCAAAGAAGAATGAAGATCTGCATCAAAATACAACTGCTTTGAAATATCTCCAAAAAAATTATATTTATTTAAGTTATCTAATGCTAACGATCCACTACAATTCAGCGAATGGTAAAAAATAAGAAGCCTTTCATTTGCGGATAACTGGGCGTTAACAATCGAGTAGTATTGCAATGGATTGCTAGGGCTTCGCACCTCTATGAAATCAATAATGCTTTTTAGAGATCCCACGTAGTGTCCAATAAACCTATCGTTATCAGCACTAAAAACCTTATAGGCCTGCGCAATTATTTCGCGCTCATCCCTACCAGTGGAATGATATTTCTTTACGTTCTCATAATTGATCTTGAGTCTTCGCAGCAATATACGAAACGCTCCCCGACCCTGATTATAATCCTCTTTTTTCTCAGTATCTTCCAGATCTAAAGTCTTGACATTTTCATTATAAAGAAGAACCATGGAAAAGAAGGTATTTTCAAACGCCTGAACATTTAAATGAGCACTTTGCTCCTTCAGAGCAGAGGTAGAATGAGAAAGTTCTCGGGACTGGATAATTAAAGCGCCTAATATCGCAAACAAAGACAGCATCGCGAGTATCGGATTTAAGGTCCCTCCAAAGAAATCACCAAACTGCCCCCATGCAGCATGATCGACTAAATATTCGCCAGCAAAATGCTTTTTGTAAATTACAATGACACTTCCGGCACAAATTACTGCCACAGCTAATATGACCGCCGATATTTTTATCACCGCTGAGTCAAAAAAACCGGTGCCATCGTGAGCCTTATCCTGCATGTATCCTTACCTTTTAATAATTTGCGGCAGCTAGGACTTCGCCATTACAAGTTAACGTTTCCAAAACTCATCCGAAACAGTTTCCATCAGCGATATTACATTACGCTTAGTAAAGATCCAAATCGTGTCACCCCCTGAAATTACGTTGCATGTCTTCGGCGCGCACGCTATCACTAGACAGTCAGAGCCAGAGGTTCCCCAGGCTGAGATACGCCCCAGTCTTCCAGCGCGCAGACAAGTTGAAGCCCTGCGCATCCTCATAATAGGCAATGCTGCATAGCAAGCTGCATACAGGTGATTGGAGCCAGTCAGCATGAAGATCGCCTGAGTCAGATGGACGGCTAGAATGTAGATCAGCCAGGATGAAATGTCAGCTTTAGCTGCAATGAAGCTCAGCCCTCAGCACTACACATCAGAATTACCAACCTAAGAGATCGTAAAGGTGGGATATCTGGGGCGTAGCCTTCGTATTTATGTAATTTCTCCGAAATCTCCCCAGCCACTCTTATCAGAGACCACAACCGGAGCTCAGTAGCGGCGTAAGGGCAAGAATTCAGCGACTTATGATGCAATTGCCCTAGAACGACTCTACCAACTTCTCGATATTGGCGCGCAACATGCCGAGCTCAAGCGTAATCTGTCTCGCCCCAAGCATGCGCGATGGGTTGGTGAAGCACTTTGCCACGGGTTCCTTAGCGGCGACGCGATAAACGCGCCATAACTCATAACGCTCCCGCTCACGCAGTGCCTTTTCAAACTCTCTGCGGGGCCAGTCAAATCTGCCATCCACACCTGTGGTCGATTTCACTTCAATCCACCGCGGCTCCCCGTTGATGTCAATGGAGCGGATGTCATGATCGGCGCCCGGATCGTCTTGCGATGTCCATACGACGTACAGCTCAGGTTTCGCATAGCCCATATCTCGTACTTTCTGAAGCTCCATGCGATAGACCAGTTCCTCACCACGTTGCCCCACACGACGAGCCCGCTCATTCTCCGCAGCCGTGGGTGGTAGCCAAACATTCGTGGTTCCACCGCCACCACCTCCCCCTCCTCCGCGTAGTTCGATTTCTACTCCTTGGGTCGGCGCGACCGTTAGTAAGACATCTTCGAGATTCGGTAAAGCGAAAGTAGGTGCCGTAGGTGGAAGCGCAGGCGGAGCGTTAATTATGCGCGGCGTAGCTGTATCAACGGGCTGGACCGCGTCGCTGCTAGTCGAACCAGAGGTGTTGAGATTGTCGAAGACCTGACGCAATGCAAGCTCCTCAAAATCTTCATCACTTTCGTCATCGTCTTCGAGATCGTTGGCCTCCTCATCATCCGCGATCGATCGGAAGCTATTGGAAAGCCCCATCTGCTCTAGATACTCTCTTAACTCCTCAAGCGTTCCACAAAGAAGAAGCGGAAGAAATGCGTTGGCGATGCTGCGCATCGTCGCCACGCTGGTAGCGCCAGCGATTTCTGCAAGCGCTTCAGCAAGCAATAGTTGAAATCTACTTTTGGTCTTTGGCGGAATGACACAGACCTGCCCAGCACTGACCGCTACCTGAGCAGGAACGACAACGCTCGTCCCAGCCACGCTGTAGCGACGCTCCATACTCGAAAAAAAAGCAATGTCACGAATACTGAGGAGGTCCCTTTTGATCATGGAAAGTGACGCTGGCTGGAAACCTGAATGACCATGCCGATTTCGATAGGCAACTTCAAACAGTGCGCGCGCAAGAAGCGGTCTATGCAGAATGGCGATGACGCGCTCGGCCTGTTTAGGCTTGAACCAAAGTGGTGGTCGACACGAAGAACCGAGTACAGCCTCACTTGTACCAGCGATTGCTGACAGTGGACGAATGCCGAGACCTGCAAAAAATGAGCGCACGTGTTCGGTTCTGTCAACGACTCCGGTGGCACTGTCTGCATTTCGAAGTGCTTGTTCGAGTGCTGGAAAATCCGGTTCGAGGAGTTTTCCAGAACGCAGCTCACCAAGAGTGAAGAGTCGCGCTCGATCGTCGATCAAGCAGCGAACATCCTCAAGCCCTGAGGGTAAGCCAAAGCTCCTACGTAGGCGGTAAGCCTCTAGTAGGATGGCCCGTCTATCCGATGTTAAGTGGGTGTCAGTTGCCCATGCGGCTGCCACATTTCGGAAGAAGCGCGACCAATGCGTATCATTAGGCTGACTCGCAGCGCCAAGCGCAAAATATGCATCTCCGACTGCGTCGGAATGTTTGTAGAGAGGGAACACCTCGCCTAGCGGGGTTGCCGTCCTGGAACCAACCAGGATTTCGGAAGGGGGGTAGAAGCCGTCGTGAACCCAACAAATCCGCATATTAAGAAATTCAGATTTGTTGCGCCGCTCGCGCTTAATGGCCTCCACAAGTGCCGGATATATCAAATCAGGCCGATTAGGAGCCCGTCCCTCTTGCATACGGCGATTGAGAATATCGACCAAAATCTCCGAACCAGGTGCGACTGAGAGTTTCAGCTTACGATACAGCAGATCATGACTCCCCCCGACAATTCGGTGGTCGTCATCGATGCATAACCGATTGGACCTCGTGTCGAGGTGAAGCATGCAAGGAGCCGTAGGCTGCCCTGATCGCGACATCAGACAGGGGATCACCTGCAGTTCATCTATGACCGCAGGAACGAGCAAATTGAAATTTTCGGTAAGCAGCTTTTCAAATCGTTCAGCTATCTCAGGACGCTCGGCAACCAATCGAGCGTAACGGACGAGATCCGAGCCATTTAGCGAACTACGAATCCGCAAGCGCGCGATCAATCCTGACGCCTTAAGCATCTCCTTCGATGGGGCATCTATCGCCGCATCGAGCTGCGTTGCCAAGGGCTTTTTGAGGTGCACCATGGTAGACGGCGCTACCCACTGACCACGCTGATTCTTGACAGTAGGATTGTTGCGTAATGCTGATAGAACGAGACGGCTGATCGGCTTCTCGCTGGTCAGTAACTTCCGGTAGAGCGTTTCTCGCTCCCGGTCATCGCCTACAGCGGAGGCGGAGCGGCCAGCGGCGTCAATCAGCCATTGCTCTTCGTCGAATGTACGGCAGTGACTTGAAATTGATTTGCATTGAATGAGTTCTGGATGGAGCCGGTTGGCCAAAGGTTCCGGGCAATCAATCCAAAGATCTGGGCTTACGATCATCAGTCGAACAGCGGGTAAGAGTTCACCAACAGCATTCAAAGTCGAAGCAGTATTACCCAAGTCGGCTTTATTCAGCTTACTCAATCGTCGCGGGTAAGCCGACAACGCCAAAGCTTGGCGTTTCTGCATGTCTATGCCGGTCATGGCACCAAGATAGTTCGTGAAGGAGTAATTCGCGTCGTTGCCAATTTTGGTCTCAAGACCCTTTAAATCATCACCTGCACATCGCAGCCTTACTAACGAAGAAAGTGTGAATTGCTTAGCACCGCATTCTACCGCCAAGCTGGACAACGCCTCGTCGCCCGAAAGCTTAGGGACCAGATAGCGATTAGCACTGAGAAAACCGTGCAGCTCGGGATCCGTAGGAAGCACGATCTCAGTCGCGCGGGCGAAGTGAGGATTGGATGCATCCCCTGTAGGCCAGCAAGCGTCAGTCGCAAGGCGCTGAGCTATTTCATTTGAAAAGCGCGTCGAGCTGGGGTTGCCGTTGCTAACGAGTGCCTTGAATGCGTCCGCGCCATATCTGTCGAACCAATCAGTTTTGAGAAGATCAATTGTCAGCTCGACGGCTTGGTCGATAAGCCAGTCGTTCCAAACGTGGTCGTTTATCCCGCTTCGATCCGTGTTGAGTTCGAATGGAGCACTGATACTGACGGCACAGCCAGTGACGGACGAGGGTGCTTTCAATGGATAATAGATGTGACCAAACTGCCGGAGATCGATTCGCCGGCGAAGGATCGGGACCGACACCGCGATACGTAACTTTCCGCCAGGTTGTCTGTAATATGCCGGAAAAGATCGTCCTGAAAACCTTTCAGGAATTTCGACCGTCCGCAAAAACTCCTCCTCCTGGAACTGGATTCGTTTGCCATCTTGATCGACGAGCGCACCAGCCCTCTTCGTCATAGTGACGTGCGCAGCAAAGGAGCGCTCGCGTTTGGCGTCTTGTTTCCAATAAAGCACACGACCAGTGCGGACCGATCGAATAATGACCTCACGCAGTCCGCTTTTTTTTCCAGTAAGTGCAAGTTTGACTAGCGTGTCCGGCATGCCTGCAGCCATCATATCGAGGGCATGCGCCTCTCTTTCGACGCTAAACGCCTCCAGCAGCTCTGTCGACTTAAGCCTATAAGGCACGTGAACGCGAACACCCTTCCGCCGGGACGACGCTGGGTCTCGTTCACGGCCTGTTTCTTGTGTTTGAAGATCAAGCAATGCGACCTGCCCGCCTGATCGTACGTGTATTTGATCGCCAAAACGAAACAACGAACGTAATCCGAAATTCTTGGAGCCGATACCATTTGCTTTCGGCGCCACAACCTCTTCTTGCCGGCTGCCCAGCACATTGCCCGTACCGACAATCACAGAGAGCCGCTCCCACCCATTGCGCTCTATATTTCGTCCGGTACCGACTACCTCAAGCGAATGGCCTCCGAAGTTGAGCGTCAGTGAAGCTCCGCCGCCGTCATATTCGTTTTGGACAAGCTCGCGCAGTACGTCACTTGCATCATGTCCTGCAACAAACTGCTCAATGAAACTCGAGCCAATCCTGGTTCGCCGGCTCCCGCTGAAATCAGGTGGTACGTAGTCGGCTTCGTCTGCTATGGGTTGAAGGATACGTGCCTTTCCTTGGTTACGTGCAGGTCGGTTAGCCGTCTTGGCATCAGTCGTAATTTCCGACGCCTCTGACTCATCGACTGCCAATAAATCCTTCAAACGTAGCACCTCGCGTTAGGTGGATCGCAGTCTTGGAGTTCACAACTCTTCGCTGGCGTGTAGTGGTTTATCGAACCTAGATTAGGTTGCCCTATAAGTTCCAGCATCCATTCGATCCTACTAGAGGGCATCGTATCGAACACTTCAAGGAGCAAATGGGAAAAACCTCCTAACTGATCCAACAGGTGGTGCTTAAGCGTTAGCACATAAAGCCGAACGGGGGATATGTACACGCAAGCTGCCATCTATTGCGCACGCGTATTGGCTATGGATCGTCAATCGTCGTACCTGACTATGCTCAAATAGAACAATGACACTTTGCCATCATGATAGCGCCAGTTTGTCTTCTTTACTGCCCTAGACCGATCTTTTTTATCGGTGAGGTAAATTCACAGGCACCGCTGAGTAAGCTCGACACGCTCCAGCCTCACACCGCCCCCATTTAGGATATTCACTCATCTCCATATCGTCTTCCGAACGACCAAAGATTTGCCATAGACGGGGTGCTCGCCCGTATAAGGAGGCGTACTGAATACTAGCCACTGCCATACTTGAGTCCGTCGACTCAGCATCAACCGCAACCGATCTCCAAATCGGCAACCCTTTAACAAGCGTCCTCGCGCCTTCTGACTCTTGCACTGATACGAGTTGCCCGGGGAAACGAGAGTCGAACGCCTCTCAAGTGGCATATCTACAGAGATCCAAGATATTCGTGGGAGTAAATGTGGGAGTATTTTTTAGACATGAAAAAGCCCAACCTTTTCAGATTGGGCTAAGTCATTGAAAAATATGGTCGGGACGGAGTGATTCGAACACTCGACCCCTAGCACCCCATGCTAGTGCGCTACCGGACTGCGCTACGCCCCGACTAGGCGTGAAACTCGTTCTCCATCTCGAAGAACGCTCAAGAATATATCGCAAGCTTTTGAAAACTGGAAGTATTTAAAAGCAGGAAATTATTTCTTGAGAACCACCAGAACGTCTTCGAGCTCGGCGATCATCTGGCGGATCATTTGCTTGTATTGGGTGGTGTCGTCTTTGGCTTCATCGCCGGACAGACGCAGGCGCGCGCCGCCGATGGTGAACCCCTGGTCGTAAAGGAGCGCGCGGATCTGCCGGATCATCAGCACGTCCTGGCGCTGATAATACCGGCGGTTTCCGCGGCGTTTGACGGGGTTGAGCTGAGGAAACTCCTGCTCCCAATAGCGCAGCACGTGTGGCTTTACCGCACACAGCTCGCTGACTTCACCAATGGTGAAGTAGCGTTTGCCCGGGATGACGGGTAGTTCGTCGTTATGACTTGGTTCCAGCATAAGCCTCAACTCGGGCCTTCAACTTCTGCCCTGGACGAAAGGTGACCACACGGCGAGCCGTGATCGGGATTTCTTCCCCCGTTTTCGGGTTGCGGCCAGGCCGCTGGCGTTTGTCCCGAAGGTCGAAATTGCCGAAACCCGACAATTTGACCTGCTCGTTGTCTTCGAGAGCGTGCCTGATTTCCTCGAAAAACAGCTCCACCAATTCCTTGGCTTCCCGCTTGTTCAGGCCCAGCTCTTCATACAGACGTTCCGCCATCTCAGCTTTCGTCAAAGCCCCCATACGTCACTTCCTTAACGTGGCGTTCAACCTTTGTTCGAGCGAGGTGAGGATATTTTGCGTCGTCGAATTCACCTCATCGTCATTAAGAGTGCGCGATGGATGCTGCCAGGTCAAGCCGACTGCAAGGCTTTTTCTATCAGGATCAATGCCTTTACCCTGATACACGTCAAATAGCCTGAGGTCTGTCAGCCATTCACCTGCATTTTCACGGATTACGTCCAGTACAGCCGAGGCTGCAACGTCTTTGTGCGCAATCAGTGCCAGGTCACGACGAACTTCAGGAAAGCGCGACAACTCGTGGAATTTCGGCATTTTACCCGTAGCGACTTCAGCCAGAACCAGCTCGAAGACGAAGACCGGACGGTCGAGACCCAGGGATTTCGACAACTCAGGGTGAATCGCGCCGATAAAGCCGACTTCACGCCCTTCCCGCTCGATGCGTGCAGTCTGGCCCGGATGCAGCGCAGGGTGTTTGCCCGGTGCAAAAGTGAACTGATCCAGAGCACCGGCAAAACCCAGCAGCGCTTCTACGTCAGCCTTGACGTCGAAGAAGTCGACGGTATCGCGACCTTGCGCCCAGCCTTCCGGCAGACGGCTGCCGCATACCACACCGGCGATCATCGGCTCTTGCTTCAGACCTTCCAGCTGACCGACAAAGCGCAGACCGCTCTCGAACAGACGGACACGATCCTGCTGACGATTGAGGTTGTGCTGCAGCGCCTTGACCAGACCCGGCCACAGCGACGAACGCATGGCAGCCATGTCATTGGAGATCGGGTTCGCCAACAGCAGCGGCTCAACGCCTGGGTTGAACAACTCGAACTGCTTCGGATCGATGAAACTGTAAGTGATCGCTTCCTGGTAACCACGAGCGACCAGCAGACGACGCAGTTCCGGCAGATCGCTGCGCGCTTCGGCCTTGGCCAGTGGCGCCAGACGAGCTTGCGGGTAACGAACCGGCAGGCGGTTGTAACCGTACAGACGTGCCAGCTCTTCGATCAGATCGACTTCCAGGCTGATATCGAAGCGATGGCTCGGCACTTCTACGCGCCACTGCCCTGCTCCGTCGGCGGAAACCTTCAGACCCAAAGCATTAAGCAGGCGCTCGACTTCGGCCGAATCCATTTCCATGCCCAGCATCTGGGTGATGCGCTGAGCACGCAGGGTGATCGGCGCGATCGACGGCAAGTGCTGCTCGCTGACGGTCTCGATGATCGGGCCGGCTTCGCCACCGGTGATGTCCAGCAGCAGGCCAGTGGCGCGCTCCATGGCTTCACGGGCCAGTTGCCAGTCAACACCACGCTCGTAGCGGTGCGAAGCGTCGGTGTGCAGACCGTAGGAACGAGCCTTGCCCGCCACCGCGATCTGGTCGAAGAACGCACTCTCAAGGAACACGTCGCGAGTGGTCGCGGATACGCCGCTGTGCTCGCCACCCATCACGCCGGCAATCGCCAGAGCGCGAGTGTGGTCGGCGATCACCAGCGTATCGCTGCGCAGGCTGACTTCCTGACCGTCGAGCAGCACGAGCTTCTCACCCTCTTCCGCCATGCGCACCCGGATGCCGCGATTGATTTCGGCGAGATCGAAGGCGTGCAGCGGCTGACCCAGCTCGAGCATTACGTAGTTGGTGATGTCGACTGCGGCATCGATGCTGCGCACTTCAGCGCGACGCAGACGCTCAACCATCCACAGCGGCGTCGGCTTGGACAGGTCAACGTTGCGAATGACACGACCCAGATAACGCGGGCACGCGGCAGGTGCCAGGACCTCTACCGAGCGCACTTCGTCGTGCACCGCCGGAACGGTCATCACCACCGGGCGAGTGACCGGAGCGTCGTACAGCGCGCCGACTTCACGAGCCAGACCGGCCAGAGACAGGCAGTCGCCACGGTTCGGAGTCAGATCGACTTCGATGCTGGCGTCTTCCAGGTCCAGATAAACACGGAAATCTTCGCCCACCGGCGCATCAGCCGGCAGCTCCATCAGACCGTCATTGCCTTCGCCGATCTGAAGTTCGGCTTGCGAGCACAGCATGCCGTTGGACTCGACGCCGCGCAGCTTGGCCTTCTTGATCTTGAAGTCGCCCGGCAGCTCGGCACCGATCATCGCGAACGGAATCTTCAGGCCCGGACGCACGTTTGGCGCACCGCACACGACCTGGAAAGTTTCCGCGCCATTGCTGACCTGGCATACGCGCAATTTGTCGGCATCGGGATGCTGCTCGGTGCTCAGCACCTCGCCCACCACCACGCCACTGAAAACACCGGCGGCCGGCGTAACGCTATCGACCTCAAGACCGGCCATCGACAGACGGGCAACCAGCGCGTCGCGATCTACCTGCGGGCTGACCCAGCCACGCAGCCATTGTTCACTGAATTTCATCCTGCTCTCCTAAGAATTCGTTACGACTAGCGAAATTGCGCGAGGAACCGCAAGTCGTTGTCGAAGAACAGACGCAAGTCGTTCACGCCGTAACGCAGCATGGCCAGACGCTCAACGCCCATGCCGAAGGCAAAGCCCGAGAACTCTTCCGGATCGATCCCGGACATGCGCAACACGTTCGGGTGAACCATGCCGCAGCCCATCACCTCCAGCCAGCCAGTCTGCTTGCAGACGCGGCAGCCTTTACCGCTGCACATCACGCACTCCATGTCGACTTCGGCGGAAGGCTCGGTGAACGGGAAATACGAAGGACGGAAACGCACGGCCAGTTCTTTCTCGAAGAACACCCGCAGGAACTCTTCAATCGTGCCTTTGAGATCGGCGAAGTTGATATCGCGATCGACCAGCAGGCCTTCGACCTGGTGGAACATCGGCGAGTGGGTGATATCGGAGTCGCTGCGGTACACACGACCTGGACAGACGATGCGGATCGGCGGTTTTTTCGATTCCATGGTGCGGACCTGTACCGGCGAGGTATGGGTGCGCAGCAACATGTTGGCGTTGAAATAGAAGGTGTCATGCATCGACCGGGCCGGGTGGTGGCCTGGGATGTTGAGCGCCTCGAAGTTGTGATAGTCGTCTTCGACCTCAGGGCCTTCGGCGATGCCGTAGCCGATATGGGTGAAGAACTGTTCGATACGTTCCAGAGTCCGGGTTACCGGATGCAGACCACCGGAGGTCTGACCGCGGCCCGGCAGGGTCACGTCAATGGATTCGGCAGACAGTTTGGCAGCCAGTTCGGCTTCCTCAAACAAAGCCATGCGCGCATTGAGAACGCCTGTGACACGTTCCTTGGCAACGTTGATCAGGGCGCCGACCTGCGGACGCTCTTCTGCCGGCAAATTCCCCAGGGTCTTCATCACCTGAGTCAATTCACCTTTTTTGCCAAGGTATTGAACCCGGATTTGCTCCAGGGCATTGATATCTTCAGCGCTTTGCACAGCCTCTAGTGCTTGAGAGACCAGCGCATCCAGGTTTTCCATGTACAGACTCCAGATACAAAATAGGGGAAGAGCTTGAAGGCTCTTCCCCTATTTATGACGTTTAACACCTGGCCCCACAGAGGTGAGGCCGGGTGACTGTCGGGGGTACTTAAGCCAAGGTGGCTTTAGCTTTCTCGACAATCGCAGCAAACGCCGCTTTTTCGTTCACTGCCAGATCAGCCAGAACCTTACGGTCGATCTCGATGGACGCTTTTTTCAGGCCAGCGATGAAACGGCTGTAAGACAGACCGTTAACACGAGCACCAGCGTTGATACGAGCGATCCACAGAGCGCGGAACTGACGTTTTTTCTGACGACGGTCACGGTAGGCGTATTGGCCTGCCTTGATTACCGCTTGCTTGGCAACACGGAATACGCGGGAGCGTGCGCCGTAGTAGCCTTTAGCAAGTTTCAGAATTTTTTTGTGACGTTTACGGGCAATGACGCCACGCTTTACACGAGCCATGAGTTACTTCCTCTATTCTTGATCCAAAAATTAACGAAGGCGCAGCATGCGCTCGACTTTTGCCACGTCAGACGGATGCAGCAAGCTGCTACCGCGCAGTTGACGCTTACGCTTGGTCGACATTTTGGTCAGGATGTGGCTCTTGAAAGCGTGCTTGTGCTTGATACCGTTAGCAGTTTTCAGAAACCGCTTAGCAGCACCACTTTTGGTTTTCATCTTTGGCATGTTCGGATACTCCGCATTCAGTTGATAAACATAATCAGAAGGCCTGCCGTGCCCTGTTGATTACTTCTTCTTTTTCGGGGCGATGACCATGATCAGCTGGCGTCCTTCCATCTTAGGATGCTGTTCGACCGAACCGTACTCGAGCAGGTCTTGTTCAACCCGCTTGAGGAGTTCCATCCCCAGCTCCTGGTGGGCCATCTCACGGCCGCGGAATCGCAAGGATACCTTGGCCCTGTCCCCGTCACTCAGGAAACGTACCAGGTTGCGCAGTTTTACCTGGTAATCCCCTTCCTCCGTCCCTGGACGAAACTTGATTTCTTTTACCTGAATCTGCTTCTGGTTCTTCTTCGCCGCAGCAATCTGCTTCTTCTTTTCGAAGATCGATTTGCCGTAGTCCATCACCCGGCAAACCGGTGGGACTGCGTCGGCAGAGATTTCTACCAGATCAAGCTTGGCTTCTTCAGCAATACGAAGCGCTTCATCAATCGAGACGATGCCAATCTGCTCGCCATCAGCGCCAATTAACCGAACCTCGCGTGCCGAGATATTCTCGTTGATCGGGGCTTTCGGTGCAGCTCGTTTATCTTGTCTCATTTCACGCTTAATAATAATTACTCCGAATCTGGGCGACCACGCCGGGAAACCGCTTGCGCGAGAAACTCAGCGAACTGGGCGACGGGCATCGAGCCCAGGTCAGCACCTTCACGAGTACGCACAGCGACAGTCTGCATCTCGACTTCCTTATCCCCAATAACCAAGAGATATGGAACCTTGAGCAAAGTATGCTCGCGGATTTTAAAGCCGATCTTTTCATTTCTCAAGTCGGACTTGGCACGAAACCCGCTTTCGTTGAGAGTTTTTTCGACCTGAGCGACGAAATCTGCCTGTTTATCAGTGATATTCATGATCACTGCCTGGGTTGGCGCCAGCCACGCAGGGAATGCACCTTCGTAGTGCTCGATCAGAATCCCGACGAAACGCTCGAACGAACCGAGGATCGCACGGTGCAACATCACCGGATGCTTGCGGCTGTTGTCTTCGGAGACGTATTCGGCTCCCAGACGCACAGGCAGGTTGAAATCGAGCTGCAAGGTACCACACTGCCACACGCGGCCGAGGCAATCTTTCAGCGAGAATTCGATTTTCGGACCATAGAATGCGCCTTCACCCGGCTGCAGATCGTACGGCAGACCAGCGCTATCAAGGGCTGCGGCCAGGGCCGCTTCGGCGCGATCCCACAGCTCGTCGGAACCAACGCGCTTTTCCGGACGAGTGGACAGCTTCATCTCGACGTCGGTAAAGCCGAAGTCGCGGTAAACATCCATGGTCAGCTTGATGAACGCAGCGGACTCAGCCTGCATCTGCTCTTCGGTGCAGAAAATGTGGGCGTCGTCCTGAGTGAACGCACGCACACGCATGATGCCGTGCAGCGCACCCGATGGCTCGTTACGGTGGCAGGCACCGAATTCGGCCAAGCGCATCGGCAACTCGCGGTAGCTCTTCAGGCCCTGATTGAACACCTGCACGTGGCACGGGCAGTTCATCGGTTTGATGGCGTAGTCGCGGCTTTCCGACTCGGTAGTGAACATGTTGTCGGCGTAGTTGGCCCAGTGCCCGGACTTTTCCCACAGGCTACGATCAACGACTTGCGGCGTCTTGATTTCAAGATAGCCGTTGTCGCGCTGCACCTTGCGCATGTACTGCTCGAGTACCTGGTACAACGTCCAGCCATTCGGGTGCCAGAACACCATGCCCGGCGCTTCTTCCTGAGTGTGGAACAGGCCCAGGCGCTTGCCGATCTTGCGGTGATCGCGCTTTTCAGCTTCTTCGATACGCTGGATGTAAGCCGCCAACTGCTTCTTGTCAGCCCATGCGGTGCCGTATACGCGCTGCAATTGCTCGTTCTTGGCATCACCGCGCCAGTAGGCGCCGGACAGCTTGGTCAGCTTGAAGGATTTCAGGAAGCGAGTGTTCGGCACGTGCGGACCGCGGCACATGTCGACGTATTCTTCGTGATAGTACAGGCCCATTGCCTGCTCGTTCGGCATGTCTTCGACCAGGCGCAGCTTGTAGTCTTCGCCACGGGCTTTGAACACTTCGATCACTTCGGCACGCGGAGTGACTTTCTTGATGACGTCATATTCGGTATCGATCAACTGCTGCATGCGCTGTTCGATGGCCGCCATGTCGTCCGGAGTAAAAGGACGCTCGAAGGCGATATCGTAATAGAAACCTTCGTCGATGACCGGCCCGATGACCATTTTTGCAGTCGGGTACAGCTGCTTGACCGCATGGCCGACCAGGTGGGCGCAAGAGTGGCGAATGATCTCCAGCCCCTCTTCATCCTTTGGCGTGATGATTTGCAGCGTTGCGTCGCTGTCGATGATGTCGCTAGCGTCAACCAGCTTGCCGTTCACCTTGCCGGCCAGGGTGGCCTTGGCCAGACCTGCACCGATGGATGCGGCGACCTCGGCTACGGAAACCGGGTGATCGAATGAACGTTGACTGCCGTCGGGAAGAGTAATAGTTGGCATGGCGCCTCCTCTCCTAGTGGTGACCCCTACCAAAGGTCACGTGGGTTGGGATGAGCCAGTACAAGATCCGATCCAGGCCATTCAATGACGAACGCCTGCCTTACAGCGGCAGGAGCCTTGCGGCCAACCGGAAAACCGAACCAGAGTGACTGGGATTCAAATCAGAAAATTCGTGCACGGCCGCAACCGGGACTGAAGGTCATCCGGAGCCTGCGAACGCCCGAGCCAGGCATGCTAGCACAGATGAACGGTCGCCGATGCACTCTGGTTTTTACCGAGAGGCAAATCGTCTGTTTTATGCCAGAGTGCTGAACTTGATCGGCCTTTGAGCCCTCAGATAACAAGACATTGACCCACAAGGAGCATCCTCGCATGCGTCTTAATACCCTGCTTGCTGCAGTCGCCCCCCTCGTTTTGCTGCTGCCGCTGAGCGCCCACGCCGACTGGCCAAAGGGCGAGCGTGAGAAATACATGGCTCAGTGCACCCAGGCGGCCACTCCGCAAATCGGTGCCGCTGCCGCAAAATCCCACTGCGCGTGCGGTGCCGATGCCATCAAGTCTTATCCGGCCAGCGACATTCAGGCATTGATGGACAACAAGGCCACGCCTGAGCTGCAACAAAAAGCTCTGGGGCAAATTGCCAAATGCAAGGCCAACGTCCCGGCGAAAAAATGATGAAACAGGCCTTTTCACTGCCCCCAGCCCCGCTGAAAGGCATCTGATTCAGGCCTTTTCGTACGATTTATGCAGGTTTTACAGGTTTTTTTATTGTCTTTACTTTTCGCGAAAAGCCTTTTAAACCGGGGCCTCCAGCCGAAACAGGCAGTAAAGAAAACACGACTGATTGGCAAACAGCACGTCCGGGGGGCTACCAAAGCGAACATTTCGACTATGATACTCCGGTGTGCCCAGTTGGCCTGAGCAGCACAGTACTACTGAAAATATATGTTTCTTGGAGATACACCATGTCTAATCGCCAAACCGGCACCGTTAAATGGTTCAACGATGAAAAAGGCTTCGGCTTCATCACTCCTCAAGGTGGCGGTGACGACCTGTTCGTACACTTCAAAGCTATCGAAACTGACGGTTTCAAAAGCCTGAAAGAAGGCCAGACCGTCTCCTTCGTGGCTGAGAAAGGCCAAAAGGGTATGCAAGCTGCACAAGTTCGCCCAGAGTAATTTCCCGGCGCACTAAAAAAACCCCGTCCATGTGACGGGGTTTTTTATGGGCGATACGAAAGCCCGAAGGCTCAGCCGCAGTTGACGCGGGTGACCACCAGGTTCTGATCGGTATTCAGGTTGAGGCGATCAGAGCGGTACTCCAAAGTAATCATGTCATTGGGCTTGAGGAACCGGGCATTCTGCGCACCGGCTTTTTTGCGTGCCTGCTCCAACAGCTCCGGCGAAGCTTTCTTGCCGAGAGCGAACTCCGCTGCTGACGCCTCACAACGACCAAGGCCGGCCTCAGTCGTCACGGGATCCTTCTGCGACTCACTGGAGGTCGTGCTGCAACCCGCCAACACAGCAACGGCCATCAGTGCACCCAGTGACGCGAACTTCCAAGGCATGAAGCCTCCTTATTTCAATTTGAGCAGAGATCGTGCGACCGCCAATAAGGCGTTTGGTTTCACGGTGAGAGCCATCCCCCTGCCCCACGATCGGAAAAACGCCGAGTGTGCCTGAGCAACGCCTGAAATCTCACCCCGTAAAACGTCACTGAATATTAATAACGCTCAATAGACATCAATGTAGTCGTAAGGTGGATTCGGCCAATTGTCTTTGAGCGCATTGAAAATCTGCATGACCCAGACTTCGTCGCTGGCCGCGACATTTCCCACATACCCCGAGCCTTTTGCCCAGGTCTCCAAGCGAAACAGCAGGCCATCGATGTCTTGACCGCCAGTGACACCCGAAGAGATATAGGCAATACCGCCCTTGGTCACGCGCAGTTGGGTATGTTCGTCATCACTGGCCGACGCCAGCAACCGGCGGACAGCATCAAGGGTCAGGCCGTCGGGGCTATTCAAATCGATCTGCACAGCTCAATCCTTGTTTTTTGCGGAACGACCAAGTGTCGCACAGCCCCGCGCTCATGCCTAAGTCGCAGTGCCAAACGCTCGGCTTAGTGGTTAACTCAGAACTCCGATCCCGCGACCGAGCCTTGCCATGACCACCGTAAGCATTACCGCCGACATTAAGGCCACTTGGCGACAAGGGCATAGTTCCTACAGCCCGGGTAGTCCGGAGGAATTGGCATTGATCAGCATCGACCTGCTGGTAAAGACACTGGGGACGCAAGGCGCACAAGCCTTCATCGCCCAGCTGTTCGAGAAGTATCCCGATGACTTCAAAGGGACACCGGACACCGAGAGGGAGTAAAAGCCCGCAAGCTGGCACCTGCGGGCGTATCGCTTACTTCAGACGCTTGAGACGCTCGGTCAGCAGGTCGAAGAAGCCCTGGGCGTCACCGCTCTCCACCCAGAAAGCGTTCTTCGGCGCCTTCAGGCCGTCATACCAGTCGACAATGGTCTGGCCGAAGGTCGGGCCTTCACGGCTGTCGACCACCACATTCACCGAACGCCCCGTGAACAGCTCAGGCTTGAGCAGATAAGCCACGACAGTGGCGTCATGCACCGGGCCACCCGGAATGCCGTAGTGCTCCATATCCCCTTTGATGTACTCGTTGAGGATATCGCCAACAATCTTGCTCGCATTGTTGTTCAGCGCCGCGATCTGCTTCAGGCGCGCGTCACTGGTCAGGATCTTGTGGGTCACGTCCAGCGGCAGGTAAGTCAGTTTCACGCCGCTTTTGAGCACCACTTCCGCGGCTTGCGGGTCGGCGTACAGATTGAACTCGGCCACTGGCGTGATATTGCCGCCATTGAAGTGGGCGCCCCCCATGATCACCACTTCCTTGATTCCCTGAACAATCTCCGGCTCCTGGATCAGCGCCAGGGCCAGGTTGGTCTGCGGGCCGAGCATCGCAATAGTGATGCTGTGCGGCTTGGCTTTTTTCAGGGTGTCGATCAGGTAGTTGACCGCATTGCCCTCGGCCAGGCCTTTTTTCGGTTCGTGCACGGTGACACCCGACAGGCCTTCCTTGCCATGGATGTTTTCGGCGTAGATCGGCGTGCGCATCAACGGTTTTGGCGCGCCGGCGTACACCGGAATCTCTTCCCGCCCTGCCCACTCACGGGCCAATCGCGCATTGCGCGAAGTCTTGTCCAGACGCACGTTTCCGGCCACGGTGGTCAACGCACGAATGTTCAGCTCCTCCGGGGAGGCCAGAGCAAACAACAAGGCGACCACGTCGTCGGCGCCGGGGTCGGTGTCAATGATCAGGTCGATCTTTTCCGCCGCCTGGGCGCCGGTCGCGGTTATCACGGACAAAAGCAGCAGACTCCGAATCAATTGGTGCATTTTTTGAGCATAGCGGTGCATGGCGCATTCCTTGTGCAGATGAAATCAATAGGGTCGAACCCTGTTAGAACGTAACCCCGGCTACCAGCACGATGTTGCAGTACGGCTGGCATTCGCCCGTGCGAACAATCGCTCGTGCCTGTCGGCTGAGTACCTTGAACTGCTCGTGACTGAGCAGGTCACGCCGCCCCAGCGAGCCTTCGTCATTCAGCTCGTCCAGCGTGGGCAGCGCAGCCGGTTGCTTGTCGAAAATCTCCTTGGCCAGTGCGTGGCTTTCCACCTGCATCTCGCTGAGCACGACTTTCAGGGTGCTGACGAAATCCGGCACGCCGTGCGTCAACGCCAGATCGATCAGTTCGACACCCGGAGGCACCGGCAGACCAGCGTCGCCGATCACCACCATGTCGCCATGCCCAAGGGAAGCAATCAGCCGCGACAGGGCGACATTCAGCAGAGGAGTCTTTTTCATGCGGGTTTGAATGCCTGTACGTCGGAGGTGGTAGGAATGGAGGGCTGGGCACCTGCCCGGGTGACCGACAGGGCTGCAGCGACTTGCCCGAAACGAATGGCCTCGTCCTCGGTTTTGCCGGCCGCCAGCGCAGCCGCAAATCCGCCGACAAAGGTGTCCCCGGCGGCGGTGGTATCGACAGCCTTCACTTTGGGGGCAGAAAAATACTGGTAACCCGTGCCGTTGGCGAACAATGAGCCTTGAGCACCAAGCGTGATGATGACCTTGCCGGCGCCCAGTGACATCAGGTGCGCTGCTGCTTTTTCAGCGGTCTCCAATGAGTCCACCGGCAAACCGCTGAGCGCGGCGGCCTCGCTCTCGTTGGGAATAAGGTAATCGATTGCAGCAAACCAGTCCGCTGGCAGCGGGCGACTGGCCGGCGCCGGGTTAAGGATGACCGTCTTGCCCAGTTCACGTCCGCGCTTCAGCGCGTGGCCTACCGTGGCATCGGGGATTTCCAGCTGGCAAATGATCACGTCGGCAGCCTGCAGCACGGCGTCAAACCGGTCGATAACCGCCGGGGTCATCGAGCCATTGGCACCGGCCACGATGACAATCGCGTTTTGACTGTTGTCATCGACCACGATCAGCGCCACACCACTGGAATCCTCGACTACGCTGACCGCCTGACAATCGATCTGCTCGGCCAGCAACGCGTCGCGCAATTGCACACCATAGTCATCGTTGCCGACACAGCCGACCATCGACACCTGTGCACCCAGTCGCGCGGCAGCTACGGCCTGATTGGCGCCCTTGCCACCGGACACGGTAGCGAAGGAATGACCGATCAGCGTCTCACCGCCCCGGGGCAAGCGCGGCGCCCGGGTGACCAGGTCCATGTTCAGGCTGCCTATTACCACTACATTTGCGGACATACATCACTACTCTTCAATTCGTTTCAGCGGTATTCGGTGAACACGCCGGACAGCGGTGCAGTCGATTCGCGCAGGACAATACTCGGGGTCACGATCCGCTGATCCGTCGCCAGACCCGGGGTGGCAATTCTTCGCAACAAAACTTCCGCGGCCATCTCGCCCAGTTGCAGGATCGACTGGCCCACAGTCGTCAGCGCGGGATACACGTAACGGCTCATCTGGATATCGTCGAAACCGATCACCGACAGTTCGGCAGGCACGCGCACGTTGCGCTCGGCCGCGGCTCGCAGCACACCGATGCCGATCATGTCGTTACCGGCAAAGATCGCGCTCGGCGGCTTGCGCTCAAGGAGGACTGAAGCCACGTTGTAACCGCCAGTGCTGGTGAAGTCGCTTTCCAGCATGCGCGACGGGGACACCTCAACACCGGCCTCTTTCAGCGCGCGACAAAAACCGGCCTGACGCATTTGCGCAACACTGGTACTGGCCGGACCACCGATCGTGGCGATATCGCGATGACCGAGCTCAAGCAGATGCCGCGTCGCAAGGTACGCGCCATATTCGTGATCGATGCGCACCAGGTCGGCGTCCACGCCTTCGAGTCCACGGTCGACGATCACCATCGGCGTCTTCACGCCAGCCAGTCCTTGTGCCAGACCGCTGTCGCCACCCGCAGACGCGACGATCAAGCCGTCGATGCGCTTTTCGAGCAGCACTCGCAGGTAGCTGCGCTGCTTGTCCGGGTTGTCGTCGGAGTTGCAGAGAATTACGCAGTAACCGTTACGCTCGCAGTAATCCTCGATCCCTCGCGCCAGTTCGGCGAAGTACGGGTTGAGGCTATTGGGCACCAGCAAACCGATGGTGGCGGTGGTTTTCGCTTTCAGTGATCGGGCCACGGCGCTCGGCACATAGTCGAGACTCTTGATCGCCGCCTCGACCTTGAGTCGCACCTCTTCGCTCACCGGTCGGGTCTTGTTTACTACGTGGGACACGGTCGTGTAGGAAATTCCTGCAAGTGCCGCCACATCCTTGATCGTTGCCATTTATCAGCCCCGTCGACTTGCGCGTTGACTGCGATAGGTGTCAAGCACCACGGCGATCACGATCACCGCACCGGTGATGATGCGCTTGGTCGGTTCGGTCGCGCCAATCTGCGCCAGGCCGGCCGCCAGCACGGAGATGATCAACACGCCGAAAAAGGTACTGATCACCGAACCACGCCCACCCATCAGGCTGGTACCGCCGATCACCACCGCAGCGATGACTTGCAGCTCAAGGCCAGAACCGGCGTTCGGATCGGCCGCTTCCAGCCGGGAAATCTGGAACAGCGCCGCAATACCGGCGAGCAGGCCCATCAGACTGAACACCAGGATCTTGTAGGGTTTTGGATTGATCCCCGCCAGACGCACCGCTTCCTCGTTGGTGCCAATGCCGATCAGATAGCGACCGAACACGGTACGGGTCAGAACGGCCTGGGCAACGAAAATGACCAGCAAGGCAATGATGAACGAGGGTGAAATGCCAAAGGCGATCGGGTTCGACAGCCACGCAAAGGAGTCACCGATGTAGGCCGTGCGCGAACCGGTCATCTGATAGGCCAGGCCACGGGCCATCTCCAGCACACCGAGCGACACGATAAATGACGGAATTCGCCACGCCACGGTAATCGAGCCGGTAACCGTGCCGGCCAACGCCGCGACAGCCATACCCAACAAGGCAGCCGGCAACACGCTCCAGCCCCAGCCAAGAATCGCCACGCTGACAGTGGAGGCCGCGAGTGCCAGCACCGAGCCTACCGACAGGTCGATCCCGCCGATGATCAGCACGAACGTCATGCCCACCGCCAGAACCATCAGGTCGGGAATCTGGTTGGCCAGGGTGCTGAAGGTGTTGTACGACAGGAAATGGCTGCTCATGACCGAGAACAGCGCAATCATTGCCAGCAACGCGCCGGCGAGCCCCAGATAAGTCCCGAGGCCGTAGAAATTGCCACTGGATTTGCCGGCGGAAGATGCAGTTTTCATGGGAGATCCCTAGGCGCTGCTTCGTTGAGCAACGCATCACGTTTCTGGTAGCCGGCGAATGCGGCGGCAAGCAAGTCATCCTGGGTCCAGCTGTCGCGCTCGAAGGTGTCGATCAGACGTCCCGCCGACAACACGCCGATGCGGTCGCAGATCAGCATCAGCTCACGCAAGTCGCTGGATACCACCACCAGCGCCTTGCCCTGACGGGTCAGTTCGCCGAGCAAGGCATAAATATCGAACTTGGCGCCGACATCGATACCGCGAGTCGGCTCGTCGAACAGCAGCACCGAACAGTCGCGTTCGAGCCAGCGCCCGATCACCACCTTTTGCTGATTGCCGCCGGACAGCTCGGACACCAGCTGCGTCGGACTGGAACTGCGGATGCGCATGGCGTCGATCTGCCGCTGCGCGAGCTTCGTTTCATCGCCGTTGTTGACGAACCCGCCGCTGGAAATTTCCGGCATGTTGCCCAAGGCAATGTTGGCGCTGATCGATTGGCTCAGCAGCAGGCCTTCGCCCTTGCGATCCTCGGTGATCAGGGCGATGCCGTTGCGCACCGCATCCACAGGCGAACGAATGCTCACCGTTTTTGCCGGCGAACCGAGCGCCACCGTGCCGCTGTCCGGGACGTCGGCGCCGAAGATCAACCGCAAAAGTTCGGTGCGCCCAGCCCCGATCAGCCCCGAAATGCCAAAAATCTCGCCGGCGCGAACCTCAAAGGAAACGTCGCGAACCTTGTCGGAGCGGGTCAGGCCTTTGACCGTCAGGGCCGGCGGGCCGATATTGCGAGCCCCAAGATCGATATGCTCGCCCAGCTCGCGACCAACCATCAGGGTAACCAGTTGCTCACTGTTGTAATTGGCCATCGGCTCGACGCACACCAGGTTGCCGTCACGCAGCACGGCAATGCGCTGTGCGACCCGGGCCAGCTCTTCGAGGCGGTGGGAGATATAGATGATCGAGACGCCACGCGCCTGCAACCGGGTGATTTGCTCGAACAACATCTCGACTTCACGCGCGGTCAGCATCGCGGTCGGCTCGTCGAGAATCAGCACATGGCAATCGCCAATCAGGTTACGGGCGATCTCGACCATTTGCTGGTGACCGATCCCAAGCTCGCCGACCAGTGTGTCCGGGTCGATGGCGTCGAGGCCGACTTGAGCCATGGCTTCGATAGCGGCTTTGCGCAACTGCTTGCGACTGATCCAGCCACCGTTGCTCGGCAGGTTGTCGAGGAACAGGTTCTCCGCCACCGAAAGCGTCGGCAGCAGATTGAGCTCTTGCATGACCATGCGCACACCCAGTTCTTCAGCCTGCGTGCGACTGCCAGGGCGATAATCCTTGCCCTGGAACTGCATCTGGCCGGTGGTAGGGGTGACCAGGCCACCGATGATCTTCGAAAGGGTGCTTTTACCTGCACCGTTCTCACCGGTCAGTGCCAGCACTTCACCGCGCATCAACGTCAGATCGATGCCGGTCAGTACCGGTTGCGCATAGGTCTTGCCGATACCGCTGACCGAGAGGACAGCGATCGGAGCGGAAACTGACATAAAAATCTCCATGCGCTCGCCCGGACGGACGAGCGCCATTGTGTCGCCAAAGGACTTACTTGGTGACCAGCTCGACAGGCGTTTCGATCACGCCATTTGCACCACTGTCGACTTTCTCGCCCTTGATGATTTTCAGCGCGGTCTCGATGCCGAACACCGCTTGCTTCGCGGCGTACTGGTCGGCCGTCGCCAGAACGCGACCGTCCTTCAGCATGGGCTTGATGGCATTGATATTGTCGTAACCGACAACCTGCACCTGACCGGCCTTGCCGGCAGCGCGCACGGCGGAAACGGCGCCCACGGCCATGCTGTCGTTGCCGGCCAGCAGCGCCTTGACGTCCGGGTACTCGCTGAGAATCGAAGCGGCCACCTTGTTGCCCTTGTCGATTTCCCAGTCGCCGGACTGCAGGGAAACAACCTTGATCTGCGCAGCCTCCATCGCATCCTTGAAGCCAGCGGTACGCTGCTGGGCGTTGGTCGTCGTGGAGACGCCTTCAATGATGCCCACTTCATCACCGGCCTTCAGTTGCTTGGCCAGGTACTCACCCACCAGACGCGCACCTTTGCGGTTGTCCGGGCCTACGAACGGAACGCTGATGTTCTTGCTTTTGATCACAGCCGGATCGAGCTGGTTATCGATGTTGATCACGGTGATACCGGCATCGACGGCCTTCTTGATCACCGGCACCATCGCCTTGGAATCAGACGGTGCGATAACCAGCGCGTTGACCTTCGCCAGAATCATCTGTTCGACGATGCGCGTCTGCCCCGCCGTATCGGTTTCGTCCTTGATGCCGTTGGAGATCAGGTCGAAATCGGCGGAATGTTCTTTCTGGTAGGCCTTGGCGCCGTCTTCCATGGTCAGGAAGAATTCGTTGGCCAGAGATTTCATGACCAGAGCGACTTTGGGTTTTTCAGGGGACTCGGCGAAAGCCGAAGAGACAGGCAGTGCGGCGGATGCGGCAGCCAGCATGGCGACAGCAAGAAGACGTCCAGCGAATGGCAGCTTCATGGGTTCACTCCGATCTTATGATTATTGTGAGCAAAGCTTGCGCTGGCGTAAGCTCGCTGCACCCCACGACGAAATCAATTCACCGCGAAGACCGCGCAAACGTTTGCGTAGACCGAACTATGCGAATCCTGCCGACATTTGTCAACGACTGAAAATCTGCATTTTTTGTAGGGCGAATTACCGTCACCACCCCCTTCTCCTAGGCGGTCGTGTTGATCACACCGCCGCTGCCGGACCCCTTGGCCATCTCACGAACCAGATTGCCGGCCACTTCCATGAGTGCAGCGTTGGTGTCTGCAATCTGCCCCTGGATCGACATGACGACTGTCGTCTTGGCTTCTTCGGTCGGATAGCTGGCCGCCTGCGCCGCGGCCAATTGCTGTTGCTGCTCCTGCAATTGCTGCTGCAACTCCTTCATGCGCTTGAGCAGTATCTTGATCGTGATGCTTTGATTGCCACCGCTTTCGGCCGGCGCCTCCTCCTGCACTGGGCCGCCACCGGTTCTGACTTGCTTCGTATCGCCAGCGTCTTTGCCCAGCGCTTCGGCCGCCGCTTGCTCGTTGGCCTCGCTCAGGGCATTGATCGTAGCGGCTGTTTTTCCGCCGATGGTAACCGCGCCGGGGTTTGGCAAACCGATAGTCAATGACATTTGAACTCCTGAAAAATTGGATCCCTATAAAGGCGCATCGGCCAGTGCGCCGTTTTCTTTAGCACAGATCCGAAAACCGGCCAGATCACCCTGCGGACGGAGCTCGTAGTCCTTTTCGGTGAGCCGAACGAGAAAACAGCCCGCGTTCGGAAACCCGGATGAGCGAGGGAGGATCAAAACCAATCATCAAATAAATCTTGATTTAAATCATGAGGTTAAACATTTCTCTCAAGCACAGTACGACTGGTACAGATCCTGCTCCCTCCCTGCACCCCTGGCATTCAGATCGGCCCGGGGCGCATCTAGATGAACCTGCATCAGCACCGTCTCACTACTAGAGAGAAAAATAATGACATCTGCTTTGAAGAATTTCGTTCCGGGCGCTTTGGCCCTCCTCCTGCTCCTGCCAACCGCCCTCCAGGCAAAAGAAGCCGAAACTCAGGCCAAGCTGGCCAATGTAGTGGTACTGGCCACCGGCGGCACCATTGCCGGCGCGGGCGCCAGCGCGGCCAACAGCGCGACCTATCAAGCCGCGAAGGTAGGCGTCGAACAATTGATCGCCGGCATTCCCGAACTGAGCAAGCTGGCCAATGTGCGTGGCGAACAGGTCATGCAAATCGCGTCGGAAAGCATCACCAACGAAAACCTCCTGCAACTGGGTCGTCGCGTTTCCGAACTGGCCGACAGCAAAGACGTCGATGGCATCGTCATCACCCACGGCACCGACACCCTGGAAGAGACCGCTTACTTCCTGAACCTGGTGGAAAAAACCGACAAGCCGATCATCGTCGTCGGCTCCATGCGCCCGGGCACCGCCATGTCGGCGGACGGCATGCTGAACCTGTACAACGCCGTGGCCGTCGCCAGTAGCAAAGAAGCTCGCGGCAAAGGCGTATTGGTGACCCTGAACGATGAAATCCAGTCGGGTCGCGATGTCAGCAAGATGATTAACATCAAGACCGAAGCGTTCAAAAGCGCCTGGGGTCCGCTCGGCATGGTAGTTGAAGGCAAATCCTACTGGTTCCGCCTGCCAGCCAAGCGCCACACCATGGATTCGGAATTCGATATCAAAAACATCAAGAGCCTTCCTGACGTAGAAATCGCCTATTCCTACGGCAATGTCAGCGACACAGCCTACAAGGCCCTCGCCCAGTCCGGCGCCAAGGCGATCATCCATGCCGGTACCGGCAACGGCTCGGTTTCCTCCCGCGTGGTTCCGACCTTGCAAGCACTGCGCAAGGACGGTGTGCAGATCATTCGCTCGTCTCACGTCAATGCCGGTGGTTTCGTTCTGCGCAACGCCGAGCAACCTGACGACAAATACGACTGGGTGGTTGCTCACGACCTGAACCCACAGAAAGCCCGCATCCTGGCCATGGTTGCCTTGACCAAGACCAACGACAGCAAAGAGCTGCAACGGATGTTCTGGGAATACTGATCTGCCTTCGACCGATCCATTCCTGATCGGGCACTGGTTTCACCCTTCGTCAACCTGACGGAGGGTGAAGCTCCCGCCTCCGCCAAAGAAAAATTACACCTGCGCGACACCAAAACCGGAAAACTGCTGTCAGAGGATTTCTTGAATTTTAAGCAGTTGCGAAAATGCCTACAGTTAAATACTGTATGCACGTACAGCTTGATAAGGATAACCTCGTGGCCACTTCCCCTGATGCTCCTGACGCTTACGAACGCATGGGCATGCGCGTTCAAAAAATCATCAACTCCCCCACCGCACAAAAAGCCAAAGCCGCGCTGATCTTCCGCCTTCCGGACGAGCCGGTGGATGACTGGGAGCGCTTGCTGGAAGAGATCGACGAGAACGACAACGTCACCCTCGCCTACCGCGACGATGGCGGCGTACAGATTTTCTGGGTTGTGCCGAAGGAAGATTGATTCAATGATTCTGCGTTTTGCTGCTGTGCTGCTGCTGTTCATATCCATTGGCGCGCAAGCCGGTGCGCCGCGTACGTTCACCGAAGCCAAGAAGGTCGCCTGGAAGCTGTACGCTCCACAATCCACCGAGTTCTATTGCGGGTGCAAATACACCGGCAACAAGGTTGATCTGGCCGCCTGTGGCTATGTCCCACGCAAGAACGCCAAACGTGCATCCCGCATCGAATGGGAGCACATCGTTCCCGCGTGGCAGTTCGGCCATCAACGTCAATGCTGGCAGGAAGGCGGTCGCAAGAATTGCACCCGCTACGACCCAAGCTATCAGAAAGCCGAAGCCGACCTGCACAACCTGGTGCCGAGCATCGGCGAGGTGAATGGCGACCGCAGCAATTTCAGCTACGGTTGGTTGCCGGTCGAAAAGGGTCAGTACGGCTCATGCCTGACTCAGGTCGACTTCAAGGCGAAGAAGGTCATGCCCCGCCCTTCGATTCGCGGCATGATCGCCCGCACCTACTTTTACATGAGCAAACAATACGGCTTGCGCTTGTCGAAGCAGGATCGGCAACTGTACGAAGCCTGGGACAAGACTTACCCGGTGCAAGACTGGGAGCGCCAGCGTAATCAGAGCGTGGCGTGCGTGATGGGTCGCGGCAATGAATTTGTCGGCCCGGTGAACCTGAAAGCCTGCGGTTGATATCCTGATCAAAAGAAAAGGCCTTGAGCGACAAACTCAAGGCCTTTTTTGTGCTCAACCGCCGGACTTGTTGTAGCGCCAGTAGCCCATCAGATTGAGTGATTCGCGAGGGATGCCACGCTCCTTGATCAGGTATTTGCGCAGACTCATGACCGCTGCTGATTCTCCGGCGATCCAGCCATAGAATCCCTCGCTGGCCGTTTCGGCGACCTCCCAAAGAATCTCTTCTTCGATGTCGACATCTGCCAGCTCGACCGCCTGCCCAACCGGCGATGCATCAACAGGCAACGTCGCCTGCCGCACGGCTTCCACCATCAACGTACCGGCAGCTGCCTGATCGCGAATCAGCCATTGCACCAAAAGCCCGGGCCATTCAGGAACCGCCAACATGTCTTCACGACTGTCGACCTCAAAAAACGCCTGGGTCTGCGGCGGTTCAGCCAGTGTCGCAAGTTCTTCCAGAATCCCCATGGCGGCCGGCAACGCTGTGGAATCGGCGACCAGCAAAAGTTGCTTGAGCGTTTGCGGAGGTTTCCATTCAAATCCCCCCGCCTCTTGTGCCGTGAATCGGCTGTCGGGGGCGAGAATCTGCATCGACTCGCCAGGCTGTGCTCGCAAGGCCCAACGGGAGGCAGGACCGGTCTCGCCGTGCAGTACGAAATCGATATCCACTTCGCCTGCTTCGGCACGCAAGTGGCGGATGGTGTAGGTGCGCATCGCCGGGCGACGATCAACCAGCATCGAGCGGAAACGGGCGTACCACCCCTCCCCCTGAGAAAGCCTGGCGGGTGAGCCATCTGCTGCAGGGAAAAACAGCTTCACTCGCTGATCCGGCGCCCACGCAGCCATCTCGGTGACCGCCGAGCTTGCGAGGGTGATCCGCATCAAATGCGGGCTCAGTTGATGCTTGTGACGCAAAACAACGTCGAACAACTTGTAAGGATTGGCGGAGGCCATGCGGAGCTCCTTCTGGGTATCTTCAGTGATTGCTTTAAAAACGAATCACGGGGGACACCCTTTAGTCAGCTCCGCCGAATGGATCGCTTATTGAGCGACCGTGCGCTCGATCACCAGTGTTTCGATGTTCTGCTTCTTCGCCTTGATCAGCGCGTCGTTCACATCCGCCTGCCGTGCCTCGGCGTCAGCCTTCGAATTGAAAGGGCCAAGCAGGATCCGGGTCTTGCCGCTGGCGTCCTTGATGACGCTGGCCACAAAGGCATGCTCGATCAGCCAGCCGCTGAGGTCGCTTACGGCTTGGGGAGTTTCACCGCGCACTTCCAGATCCCACTGCGGCCCCACCGCAACAGGCGCCGCTACCACCGCCGGTTTCGCTTTTTGCGCATCCACACTCTTGCCTTCGCCACATCCTGCCAATGCCAGTGCCGCGACTACCCAGACCAATTTGCGCACAACGCTTCCCTCTGATTTTTCAAAGCGGCGATCTTAACATTCGAGAATACTTTCGGAGCCCCGCAAAATGGGCACAAAAGGACGAGATTGATGCTGACAGCCCCTGTATAGTTACGCGCTGGGAATTAATGCCGCTGCTGCGCGTCAGAAAGAGGCACCCAGACTTTAAGACTTCGCACTAATCTATACGTACCACCGACCTCTGCACTGTCTGAATCAGGTGCCCTACAAAGCAATCAAGGAGAAGACCATGCTGATACTCACCCGCAAAGTCGGTGAAAGCATAAACATTGGTGATGACATCACGATCACCATTCTCGGCGTCAGCGGCCAGCAAGTTCGAATCGGCATCAATGCTCCGAAGAACGTTGCAGTGCACCGGGAAGAAATCTACCAGCGCATCCAGGCTGGCCTGACCGCTCCGGACAAGCCACAAACGCCCTGAGCCCTACCGCAGTCAGTAGCCAGTTCGTTTGCCTGCGCGCAATGACTGGCTAAAGATTCAAGCGCCGTATTGCCATTCCCCACCTCCCTGGTGACGGCGCGTGCCACGCCCCCTTCCCGCCTCACCCTTCTCGCGACCGATACTAACTGTCATTCAAAGGGTTGGCTGTCGGATATTTCCGAATAGCGAATGGGAATCGCGCCGACCTAGCCGAATGTAACGCCACGCGCCATCCCGGTGGCCGCCACGACCATCAGTATCAACAACAGCGCTTCGGCATGACTGATCCGCGCGAATACCTTCGCACGTCCTGTGTCAGGGACAGCACCGCGTGCCTTGGCCATGCGCCACCTGATCAGGGTGATCATCGGCAAAAGCTCCAGAAGCAGAATCAGCACAAACAACGTCATCTTCAGATGGAACAGCGGCTGATGCAGGTAGTAGTCGGTTCCCTTCTCATAACCGGCAAAGGCGCGCATGCCGCCGGAGATGAGCAGCACCAGCGCCGAGAGCCCCCAGACATTGTCGGCAAGCAATACGCGCCCGACCTCACCCGAGCCGGACGCCAGGCGACTGAAGGCCGTCCCACGCGTCAACACCGCCCAGAAGCCCATGGCAAATGCCAATAGATGAATCGCTGCAAGAAACCAGTGAACCAGCATTGATGAACTCCTGTCCGGCAGAGGCGAAATCAGCCTGACAGTAGTAGTCGAAAAAATGAGGACTTGCCTGTCACCCCTCCCGGAAAAACGGAAGCGGGCGAGACGAGAGACTGGCAGAGGCGCGGGAAAGGCAAATCGCGGGCAAAAAAAATCCCAAGCAGCTGATGGAAGCTCGGGATTTAAAAATGCATAAACCGTGGTGGTGAACGCGGGGCGGATATTACTGATTTTTCCAGTATGTAACAACGTATTTTTGATAACTGGTTGGTTCAATAAAACCGTAACCCATTAAATATCCACATTATTTTTAAGGTCGCCTACAGTAATCGGCGACGAACGGATCAGAAAACAGGTAAAGCTCAGCCTGCCATTCTTTCACTTGTTTCTGATCACAATCGTAGACGCGAGCATGTCGCCCAGGCGCTTGCGCGAACCAAAGAAAATGAAAATCCAGTCAAAAAAATTAAGGAAAGGCGTCGTGATATTGCGGATAAAGGATTGATAGAGATTGCAGTTCAGATAGCCGCGCTCATCAATCACCGACATCCCCAGGATTTTTTTACCCACGCTCTGACCGTTCGGCATGGCATCGGAAAACAGGTAATACCCTCCACCCACGACCACTGCCAGCAACCCCACCAGGTCCCGAGGCAATCCTACAAGCTCTGCGGTCTTTGCTACGGCGAAGAACAAAAAGAAGGTGATGAAGGAATCAATGATTTGCCCTCCCCACCGGCGCCCCAGCCCAGCCAGGTTCTTGGGCTTGTGATAGGTGCTTTGTGTATTGCCGGTTTCCATGTGGTGTCATTCCGTTAGTGCAGAGATACAGGCGTATCGGCACACATACGGCAATATTTAGAGGCATAACGCCATCACTTCATGAGCATCGCGAATTGGCGTTTGAGAGGAGTTTTGCAAAAGTTTTGCAAATCGCAGACAACAAAAAAGGGCCCACCTTTCGGTGAGCCCTTTCAGACCGCCCAGCAGAGCGGATTTTGTTTGGTAGGCGCGATTGGACTCGAACCAACGACCCCCACCATGTCAAGGTGGTGCTCTAACCAACTGAGCTACGTGCCTGCTGTGAGGCGGCATTCTACGGAATTCCGGAGGGGTGTCAACACCTTTTTTTCACCTAACCCTATGAATATGCAAAATATTTAATTTCGACCCGCCGCAAGAAGATTTCCCGGTGGCTGGCGGAGGTTTTTCAACTGGGGTAGGATCGCTGCACTCGTAAAATATATTAAACAGAGGCTGCAGGATGGCGAACACCCCTTACCCAGAGTCTTACTACGCGGCATCGGCCAACGCCGCACCACCACGTCCTGCCCTGCAGGATGACGTGGAGACGGATGTCTGTGTGATCGGCGCTGGTTATACGGGACTTTCCTCGGCGCTATTCCTGCTGGAGAACGGTTTTCGCGTGACCGTGCTGGAAGCCGCCAAGGTCGGCTTCGGCGCCTCGGGGCGCAATGGCGGGCAAATCGTCAACAGCTACAGCCGTGACATTGATGTGATCGAACGCAGCGTCGGCCCGAAACAGGCGCAACTGCTCGGGCAGATGGCCTTCGAAGGCGGCCGGATCATTCGTGAGCGTGTCAGCAAATACAACATCCAGTGCGACCTGAAGGACGGCGGCGTATTCGCCGCCCTCACCGCCAAGCAGATGGGCCACCTGGAATCGCAGAAACGCTTATGGGAACGCTTCGGCCACACGCAACTGGAACTGCTCGATCAACGCCGAATCCGCGAAGTGGTGGCTTGCGATCAATACGTCGGCGGCATGCTCGACATGAGCGGCGGCCACATTCACCCGCTCAACCTGGCCCTCGGTGAAGCAGCCGCCGTTGAATCCCTGGGCGGCACCATTTACGAACAGTCGCCGGCCGTGCGCATCGAACGCGGTGCCAACCCGGTCGTACATACACCGCAAGGCAAGGTCAGAGCCAAATTCATCATCGTCGCCGGCAACGCCTACCTCGGCAATCTGGTGCCGGAGCTGGCGGCCAAATCGATGCCGTGCGGCACTCAGGTCATCACCACCGCACCACTGGGCGATGATCTGGCGAAATCCCTGCTGCCGCAGGACTACTGCGTCGAAGACTGCAATTACCTGCTCGACTACTACCGCCTTACCGGCGACAAGCGCCTGATCTTCGGCGGCGGCGTGGTGTACGGCGCGCGGGATCCGGCGAACATCGAAGCGATCATCCGCCCGAAAATGCTCAAGGCCTTCCCGCAGCTCAAGGACGTGAAGATCGACTACGCCTGGACCGGCAATTTCCTGCTGACCCTGTCGCGCCTGCCTCAGGTCGGACGCCTGGGCGACAACATCTATTACTCCCAGGGCTGTAGTGGCCACGGCGTGACCTACACGCACCTGGCCGGCAAGGTATTGGCCGAGGCACTGCGCGGACAAGCCGAGCGTTTCGATGCCTTTGCTGATCTGCCGCACTACCCTTTCCCCGGCGGGCAACTGCTGCGCACACCGTTTGCCGCATTGGGCGCGTGGTACTACGGACTGCGCGACAAGCTCGGTTTCTGATGCGCAAAAAAAGGGGCCGCTGAAAAGCGGCCCCTTTTACATCCAGCTCCAATCACAACTGATCCCGCGCAATCCCGCTGCGAATCCGCAGGATATCCGCGAGCACTGCCAGAGCAATTTCCGCCGGCGTCTTGCTGCCCAGGTTGAGGCCGATCGGCGCATGAATTCGCGCCAGCTCGCTCTCCCCCAGCCCGCCAATCCGGCGCAAACGGTCGAAGCGCTTTTGTGAAGTCTGCAACGAACCCATCACGCCGATGTAAAACGCCTCGGTGCGCACAGCTTCCATCATCGCCAGATCGTCGATGCGCGGATCGTGGGTCAACGCCACCACCGCCGTATCACGGTGACAACCGCCATCGGCGATGAACACCGACGGCAATTGCCGGCGGATCTCCACGCCATTGAGCACCACGCCTTCCAGCACTTCATCGCGCGGATCGCAGAGAATCACTTCGAAGCCGAGACCAACCGCGAACTCCGCACAGGCCTGCGCCACGCTGGAATACCCCGCCAGCAGCAAGCGCTGAGCAGCCCCGATGCGGATCCGTACCCGGTCGATTTCACGCTCGATTCGCGCGCCCTGCTCGTAATCGGTAAACAGGCTACGCGCACCAGTAGTCAGATCGACTTCGCGAATCACCCGGCGCTGCCCGAGCAACGCCGATTCGAGCTCACGCAGGTGCGCCCGCACCTCGCAGCCGGCGTCAAATTTCTCTACCAGCACATCGAGAATGCCGCCGCATGGCAGGCTGACCCGCGAACGCGGATCGTCACCTTCGCCATAACGCACGACGTTGATCGCATCGAGAAACGCACCTTCGGCGACGCGCTCGAGAAAGTCTTCCTCGACGCAACCACCGGACAGCGACCCGATCCACTGCCCGCCGTCGTTCACCGCCAGCAGCGAACCCGGCGCGCGTGGCGCCGAACCATAGGTGGTCAGCACGGTGCAGAGCCAGATGCGTTGCCCCGCCGTCGACCACTCCAACGCCCGTCGAACCACTTGCAGATCGAGATGCTGCATCAGTGCGCCTTGTGCTCAACGGAAGGCGCATCAGCCTGCAGCTTCTGCACATCACCAACCGCCAGCTCGGCCGACTGACCACCCCAGCCCTGACGCAGGTAGTTCAGCAGATCGGTCAGTTGTTCGGCACTGAGCTTGTCGGCAAAACCCGGCATCGGCTGCATGTGTTCGAACCCGGCGAATTTCTGTTCGCCGATGCCATCCTCGATCACGCGCAACAGATTGCGCGGGTCTTCCAGACGCAACGTGGTGTTGCCGCGCATGGCCACCGCGATGTGCGGTTTGCCCTCGCCACCGGCCGCGTGACAGCCGGCGCAGACGTTCAAGTATTCCTGACGGCCGCGCTGGGCGCTGACACTGAGTTTTTCCACCGGCACTTCAGTCAGTTCTTTCACCGCCGGAGGCTTGTCACCCAGCAGGAAAGTCGCCATCGCCGCCAGATCCGGATCATTCAGGCCCTGAGTGCTGTTGTGGAACACCGGAAACATCTCGTTGAACATCGTGCCCTGGGCGCTCATGCCGTGCTTGAGGAACGTGCTCAGGTCCTGATGGTTCCAGCCGCGTGCCGCCAAGTCGGTTGCCAGCAGGCTCGGCGCCAGATAGCCGTTAAGGATGCCGCCGGTCAGGCGCTTATCCAACTGCATCGCGCCCGGCAGGCCGCGTGGCGTATGGCATTCGCCGCAATGGCCGAGCACTTCGACCATGTACTGGCCGCGTTTCCAGGCGTCGCTTTTGCCTTCGGCAGGCTCCAGCTTCAACGCTTTACCGTACACCATGTTCCAGCCGATCAGGCCCGGACGCACGTTGAACGGAAAGCTCAGGCTGGTCACCGGCGCGGCGCGCTCAATCGGCTCGACGGTTTTCAGATACGCGTGAATCGCATCCGAGTCCGCACGCGGCATCAAGTGATACGAGGTGTACGGCATCGCCGGGTACAGGTTGGCGCCGTCGCGACGCTTGCCTTCAGTCAGCGCAGCGAAGAATTCGTCATCATTGTACAAACCGATGCCGTGCTCTTTGCTTGGAGTGATGTTGGTGCCGTAGATCGTGCCGAACGGCGACACGATCGGCAGGCCGCCGGCAAACGGCGCGCCGCCGGGCGCCGTGTGGCACGCCATGCAGTCGGCCGCGCGGGCGAGGTATTCGCCGCGCTTGACCTGATCATCCGCGTGCACCGCCAACACAGGCGCAGCCAGCCCGACCGCCAGGGTCAGGCGGGTCAGTAATTGCTTCATGCTTAACCCTCCTTGACCAGGCCGAGATCGGTCAGCACGTTGCGGGTGGCGTTGTAGTAACGCACGTACCCGGTGCAACGGCAGACGTGATGGCCGAGGCTGTCCTCGATGACTTGCTCCAGTTTGCTTTTGACGATTGGCTGGCGTTGCAGCTTTTCCACCAGCACGGTCGCGGCGTTGACGAAACCCGGCGCGCAGTAGCTGCACTGGAAGGCGAATTCGTCGACAAAACGCTGCTGGATCGGGTTCAGCTCGGTGACCTGGCCTTGCTCGTCACGCTTGGCGTGGCCTTCGATGGTGCGGACTTTCTTGCCCTCGAAGTAATGCGCGCCGGTGATGCAGGTGCGCACTTCTTCGCTGGTGCCATCCGGGTTATCGACGATCACCACGCAGGCGTGGCAGATGCCCTGGCCGCAGCCCAGGCGCGAACCGGTGAGGTTCTTGTATTCGTGCAGGTAGTCGATCATCGGCAGGTCATCAGGGATGTCCACCGGACCGACGGATTGACCGTTGAGGGTCAGTTGAAGCGGACGGTTAGCCATTGAGGGCCTCCTTGATGCGCGCAGCAGTGATTGGCAGATCGCGAACACGTTTACCGATGGCGTGGGCCACGGCGTTACCGATGGCACCGACCACCGGAATCATCACCACTTCGGCGATGCCTTTGGACGGGTCGCTTGGGGACAGCGGCGGCAGGATTTCCGACGTCTGCTTCCACACCGCCACATGGCGCGCCATCGGCAGGCGATAACGGTTGAAGTTCCAGTCACCCTCCCCTGGCCCGCCTTCGTACAGCGGCATCTCTTCCATCAAGGCATGACCGATGCCCATGGCGATCCCACCTTCGAGCTGGCCACGAACCAGTTCTTCGACCAGCACCCGTCCGCATTCCAGCCACGAGTGATGGTTGAGCACTTCGACTTCTGCCGAACCTTTGTTGACCTTCAACTCGACCAGCGTTGCGACCGGGCTGTAGTAGGTCACGGCGGCGTTGTTCAGTTGAACCACCGGATAGGCGATGTTCTGCCGATCCAGCAGATGGAAACCGGCGCTGGTCATTTGCGCCTTTTTCGCTTTCGGGGCGCCGTCGCCGTACTTCACCGCCAGACCGTCGAGCGGCAGACGCTCGCGCACACCATCGATGCTGTATTCAGCCTCGGCCCAGCTCCAGCGGTTGAAACCGTGAACCGTGGCGCCAGTGACCAGACCGCGCTCGTGAGCACGCTTGGCCAGCTCTTCGAAGGTCAGTGGCTGCATGCCGTTGGCGGTGAGTTTGCCGTCGACCCAATGCGCATCTTCGCGACGCACAACGTAAGGGTTGGCTTGGCCGCCGTACGGGCCCTGACGCCAGATCTCCAGCGCTGCTGGCCACAAACCGTGGTTGAACAGCACGCGCGCCGCTTCACGGGTGGCGTGGCTGAAGTAGTAGGCGGAGTTGGTCGCGGACGAGGCCGATGCCAGCTTGCCGACCCAGCGCGGGTTGCGCAGGAAGTTGTCCTGTTCGGCCTGGCTCATGATGTAAGGGTTGCCGGCGGTGACCAGCTGCATTTCATTCCACTCGGTTTCACCGGTCTTCACGTCGTGAGCCGCGCTACCAAGGAAATCCGCCACCACCAACGCTTGCGAGGTGGACATGCCGGTACCGATCTCGATGCCGATGTGACGCAGGGAAATGCGGCCGTCAGCGGTGAACTCGATGCTGGCCATCGGTGCTTCGGAACCGGTGCCGAAGTCTTTCTGGCAAATGGCGAAACCCACGCCATACCAGTTGTCCGGATCCGCCGCTTCGCGCTGCTTCTTGATCGCGTCGCGGTTTTTCCAGACTTCGTGCAGCGAAGCCTTGTCGAGAATCTCGTGCAGGCGCAACGCACCGGCCGGGATCGCGCCCTGGGTGTTTTTCATCCCCGAGCGCAGCGCATTTTTGCGGCGCAGATCGATGGCATCGACACCAAGGCGATCGGCGATTTCGTCGACCATCATCTCGGTGGAGGCCATGCTCTGCAGCGTGCCGTAGCCGCGCATCGAACCTGCTTCAACGGCGCGGGAATGGTAAGCGGTGACCTGAAGGTCGTTCTGCGGCATGTAGTAGATCGACTGCGCCGCCGTAGCGCCAACGGCCGCTACCGACGGGCTGTAGTTGATCCGGCCGCCACCGTCGACGCTCATCTCGGCACGGAAAATCTTGAAGCTATGATCGGTCTTGTCCACTGCCAACTGGTAGCGGATGTCGAACGGGTGACGCTTGATGCCGCTCTGGAACTGCTCGTAGCGGTCGTTGGCCAGGCGAATCGGCACACCTGCGCCATACAACGCCGCCAAAGCTGCGTAGTAGACGAAAATATTGTGGTCCTTGGAGCCGTAGCCGACGGTGTAACCCGGGTGCATGTTGAGGTTCGCCAGGCCAAAACGCGACGGCCCGATCATCTTCGCGGTCTCGGTGGCGGTTTCCAGCGGGCACTGAGTGGCGACGACGAAATGCAGGGTCTTGGTCGCCGGGTCGTACCAGCCGTTGCCGTTGTCCGGTTCCATCGCGGCCGGTTCGATCGACGGGGTCTTGTAACGTTCGTCAAACACCAGCCAGTTGTCCGGCGGGGTGTCGATCTCTTTCTTCATGCGATCGGCATAGAACAGGCCGCGTTCGGTCAGGTTGCCGTGCAGGTTCGGTTGGGAATTCCACACCGGACGACGGTTCTTCAGCATCGGGAACAGGATCGAGTCCTTGAGGCTGGCGAATTCGTCTTCGTCTGCCGACGTCGGGCCACCGACGCGCACATAGCGGAAACTGCCATAGGGATCGCCTTCGTAGAACGGCACTTTTGCGCCGTAACGAATCGCTTTGTCATTGAATTTGAGTTTGTTCTTGGCCTGGCGGAAACGCTCGAAGTCGTTCCAGATCAGGATCGCAACCGGGTGGCCGATGAACATCGGCACCTTGCCTTCCGGCAGCAGCGGATCCGGCGCGTGCTCTTCAGGGAATACAATGCCGTCCTTGTCCAGGTCGGCGGCGGTAACGATACGATCAGGCTGCAGATCGGCGCCGAGCCACGACAGGTCGTAGCCTTCGTAGATACGGTCAGCCTTGATGGTTTTCAGCAACATGGCGTGGCCTTGCTGCTGGGGCCAGCCCGGCATGTCCTTGGAACGGATGTCGCGGGCAAACACTTTGCTGCCGCAGACCTTGGACAAGGCATCGTTACGCTGGCGCGCCTTGCCGTTGTTGCCGAGCCACTGCTCGGACGGCACGGTGACGCTGTTTTCCATCAAGGCACCGAGCGCCTGACTGCTGAGCGGCGTGAGCGTAACGCTCACACCCGCCACCAGCCCGCCCTGGAGGAACGAGCGCCGGGATATTTCACGGTTGGACATGGATCATCCTCTGGGCGGTTATGGATCCGCCCTTCTGGTTATCTACTGGGAATCTCGAGTCTTGCAGAAGCCCTTTTTGACGAAGCAAAGGGCGTGATGACAGTGCAAAGCTGACCGAAAGGTTAACTTTATAGGTTTCTGAGCTCGCAGCAAACAACCAGTTACAAAAATTTGACTAAAGAATCAAAAAATCAATGCGGCATTGCATCGCAGCGACTCGGAGACGCAGGTAGATTGCCCGGCAGCATCGAACGAGCCACGGCCAGGGTTCGTCGCCGGCTACAAGGGAGGAATTTGGGAGAGGTCAAATTTCAGACACAAAAAACCCCGGTCTTTCGACCAGGGTCTTTGCTATCGATTCCGAATCAACCAGAGGTTGCTTTCGGTGTTTCAAGGCGTTCAGTGGTCCTTGAAACAGATATGGCGCAGCGGACGGGACTCGAACCCGCGACCCCCGGCGTGACAGGCCGGTATTCTAACCGACTGAACTACCGCTGCGTATCGCTTTGAGCTGACGCTCAAGTAACTCGTTTGACTGAAAGCTTCGGTGCTTTTCAATCGCGAACCAGACAGTGTCTGACTCGTTAAATATGGCGCAGCGGACGGGACTCGAACCCGCGACCCCCGGCGTGACAGGCCGGTATTCTAACCGACTGAACTACCGCTGCGCGTCGGTGCAGGCACTTTCAGCCTACGTTCTTGCTTACGCAAGTCTCTCGGGAGTGGTGGGTGATGACGGGATCGAACCGCCGACATTCTGCTTGTAAGGCAGACGCTCTCCCAGCTGAGCTAATCACCCGTTTGCATCTCCGAGGCCGCGAAATTTACGCAGGTAGCGAACCTAAGTCAATAGCAGGATTGAAGTTTTTCTAAAAAAGACGAAATTGCTTCATTCCGTATAAATCATCTTCTTGGTCATGCCGCCATCGACCACGAATTCCTGCCCCGTCACAAACCCTGCATTCTTCGACAGCAACCACGCCACCATCGCTGCCACATCCTCGACCGTCCCTACCCTGCCCGCAGGATGCTGGGCATGATCGGTATCGGTCAGCGGTTCCGCGCGCCGGGCGGATGGATCCCGCGCATCGATCCAGCCCGGACTGACCGCATTGACGCGAATCTCCGGCCCGAGGCTGATCGCCAGTGCGTGAGTCAACGCCAGCAAACCGCCCTTGCTCGCCGCATAGGCTTCCGTATCAGGTTCCGACTGCGCCGCCCGGGTCGAGGCCAGATTGACGATCGCCCCGTTGTGCGCACGCAGATACGGCGCGCAGTGCTTGGCCAGCAACATCGGCCCACCGAGGTTCACCGCCAACACCCGATTCCAGTAAGCCAGATCGAGACTTTCCAGCGTGATGTTGTGCGGATCGGCCACGGCAGCGTTGCACACCAGCGCATCCAGACGACCAAACTGCCCCAGCACCTCAGCGACACCCAACGCCACCTGACTTTCGTCCGCGACATCCATGGCGATGAACCAGGCGTTCTCGCCCAGCACCTTCGCCACTTTCGAACCACGGACACGATCAAGGTCGGTCAATACCACCTGCCAGCCTTCGCTGATCAACCACGCGGCGATGCCCAGACCGATCCCGCGCGCAGCACCCGTGACCAATGCAACGCGGCCATGGGTGCCGATCTTCGGCGTAGACAACTCGATCACAACGCCGCCAGACCGCGCGACAGATCGGCTTGCAGGTCAGCCACGTCTTCCAGACCGACCGCGATGCGGATCAGGCTGTCACGAATGCCGGCAGCCTCGCGCTCCTGCGGCGCCAGACGGCCGTGGGACGTAGTGCTCGGGTGGGTGATGGTGGTTTTGCTGTCACCCAGATTGGCGGTGATCGAGATCAAACGGGTCGCATCGATGAAGCGCCAGGCGCCCTCTTTTCCGCCCTTCACCTCAAAGCTCACCACCGCGCCGAAGCCTTTCTGCTGACGCTGAGCCAGCTCGTGCTGCGGATGGCTCTTGAGACCGGCGTAATGCACCTTCTCGATGCCGTCCTGCTGCTCCAGCCATTCGGCCAGTTGCTGGGCGTTGGCGCAATGCGCCTTCATCCGCAGGTTCAGGGTTTCCAGACCCTTGAGGAAGATCCAGGCGTTGAACGGGCTCAGGGTCGGCCCGGCGGTACGCAGGAAGCCGACGATTTCTTTCATCTGTTCGCTGCGACCGGCAACCACACCGCCCATGCAACGGCCCTGGCCATCGATGAACTTGGTGGCCGAATGCACAACGATGTCTGCGCCCAGCTTCAGCGGCTGCTGCAAGGCAGGCGTGCAGAAGCAGTTGTCGACTACCAGCATCGCGCCCTTGGCGTGCGCGATTTCCGACAGCGCGGTGATATCCACCAGCTCAGCCAACGGATTGGACGGCGACTCGACGAACAGCAATTTGGTGTTGGACTTGATCGCTGCGTCCCAGGCCGACAGATCGGCCAACGGCACGTAATCGACTTCCACACCGAAACGCTTGAAGTACTTCTCGAACAGGCTGATGGTCGAGCCGAACACGCTGCGCGACACCAGCACATGATCGCCGGCACTGCACAGGCTCATCACCACTGCCATGATCGCGGCCATGCCAGTGGCCGTGGCCACCGCCTGCTCGGCGCTTTCCAGCGCGGCGATGCGCTCTTCGAACGCGCGCACGGTCGGGTTGGTGTAACGCGAGTAGACGTTGCCCGGCACTTCCCCGGCAAACCGCGCAGCCGCATCGGCGGCGGTACGGAACACGTAGCTGGAAGTGAAGAACATCGGATCACCGTGCTCGCCTTCCGGCGTACGGTGCTGACCGGCACGTACGGCCAGGGTATCGAACGCTACGCCTTCGAGGTCGCTGTCCAGCCGACCGGCATCCCATTCCTGACTCATGCTGTCACTCCTTGCCCTGTTCTCGATAAATAAAAGTCTTTTGCCAGATACAAAACCGGCCCCTAAGGGCCGGTTGAAACTCAGTTGTTGTACAGATCGATGATCGCACTGACCGCCTGGGTCTTGACCTTCGAGGCATCGTTGCGTGCCTGTTCGATCTTGTTCAGGTAAGCCTCGTCGACGTCTCCGGTGACGTACTTGCCGTCAAACACTGCGCAATCGAAGTTTTCGATCTTGATCTTGCCGCCGCCGACCGCTTCGATCAAGTCAGGCAGGTCCTGATAGATCAGCCAGTCAGCACCGATGAGATCAGCCACGTCCTGGGTCGAACGGTTGTGCGCGATCAGCTCGTGAGCGCTCGGCATGTCGATGCCGTACACGTTCGGGAAGCGAACAGCCGGAGCCGCCGAGCAGAAGTAGACGTTTTTCGCGCCGGCTTCGCGGGCCATCTGGATGATCTGCTTGCAGGTGGTGCCGCGAACAATCGAGTCGTCGACCAGCATCACGTTCTTGCCGCGGAATTCCAGCTCGATGGCGTTGAGCTTCTGACGTACCGATTTCTTGCGCGCGGCCTGGCCGGGCATGATGAAGGTACGACCGATGTAGCGGTTCTTGACGAAGCCTTCGCGGAATTTCACGCCCAGATGGTTGGCCAGCTCCAGCGCGGCAGTGCGGCTGGTGTCCGGAATCGGGATGACCACGTCGATGTCGTGCTCTGGACGCTCGCGCAGGATCTTCTCGGCCAGCTTCTCACCCATGCGCAGACGGGCCTTGTAGACCGACACGCCGTCGATGATCGAATCCGGACGCGCCAGATAGACGTGTTCGAAGATGCACGGGGTCAGGGATGGGTTGGTCGCACACTGACGGGTGTGCAGCTTGCCGTCTTCAGTGATGTAGACCGCTTCGCCCGGCGCCAGGTCGCGGATCAGGGTGAAACCGAGCACGTCCAGCGAAACGCTTTCGGAAGCGATCATGTACTCGACGCCTTCGTCGGTGTGACGCTGGCCGAACACGATCGGGCGGATGCCGTGCGGGTCGCGGAAACCAACGATGCCGTAACCGGTCACCATCGCCACAACGGCGTAACCACCGACGCAACGGTTATGCACGTCGGTCACGGCGGCAAACACGTCTTCTTCGGTCGGTTGCAGCTTGCCGCGCTGGGCCAGCTCGTGAGCGAACACGTTGAGCAGCACTTCCGAGTCGGAGCTGGTGTTGACGTGACGCAGATCGGATTCGTAGATCTCTTTGGCCAACTGTTCAACGTTGGTCAGGTTACCGTTGTGCGCCAGGGTGATGCCGTACGGCGAGTTGACGTAGAACGGCTGAGCCTCGGCCGACGTCGAGCTGCCGGCAGTCGGGTAACGGACGTGGCCGATACCCATGTGGCCGACCAGGCGCTGCATGTGACGCTGTTGAAACACGTCACGCACCAGGCCATTGTCCTTGCGCAAGAACAACCGGCCATCATGGCTGGTCACGATACCGGCAGCGTCCTGGCCGCGGTGCTGGAGCACGGTTAGCGCGTCATACAGCGCCTGATTGACGTTCGACTTACCGACGATACCGACGATGCCACACATGCGACGCAACCCCTACTTAATGGATCTGAACTGAACAACACTCACTGAGGCGTTTTGGCCGACGGCAAGAGTTGCTCCTTGAACGGAATATCAGCGGGTACGCTGATTCCGCTGGCAAGCCACTGACTGCTCCACCCGAGAATCAGGTTCTTGGACCAGTCTGCGACCAATAGAAACTTTGGCACGAGCTGTGATTCTTTCCACCACCCGTCCTGCTGTACCGGCCCCAGGCTCAACAGCCCGACCGCCACGACCACCAGCAACACGCCACGCGCAGCGCCGAAGGCCATGCCGAGGAATCGATCGGTTCCGGACAACCCGGTGACGCGAACCAACTCGCCGATAAGATAATTGATCATTGCGCCCACGATCAGTGTGGCGACAAACATGATGGCACAGCCCGCGATCACGCGAGCCGACGGTGTTTCGATGTATCCGGCGAGGTACTCGGACAGTGAGCCACCGAACATCCAGGCAACAGCTCCTGCGATGATCCAGGTCACCAGCGACAATGCTTCTTTGACGAAGCCGCGGCTCAAACTGATCAAAGCGGAGATGGCGATGATTGCAACGATCGCCCAGTCAACCCAGGTAAATGGCACAGTGCAGCCTACAGACGGATAAGGCGGCGCATTTTAGCAGAGCGCATGGCTGTCGGTAAGCTGCGATTTTCAGTGCATTTCTATCGAAGTGATAGATATCAGCCGCGTTCAGGCTGGAAGCGCACCACAAACCCCTTGAGGTTCTGCTGGCGGCTCAACAGATCGCGCAGACGATCGGCTTCGGCGCGCTCGATCAGCGGGCCGACGAACACCCGGTTCTTGCCATCGGCCGAACGGATGTAAGCGTTGTAACCCTGGCTGCGCAGGGTTTTCTGCAGGCTTTCGGCGCTGGCACGGCTCGACAGGCTGGCCAGTTGCACTGACCAGCTCACCGACAGGCCATTGGCATCGACGCGGCTTTGAGTGGTATCCGGTTTGGCAGACAGCGCAGCGATCGGCTGCGCCGGAGCCGTGGTTGGCTTGGCCACGGGAGCGGGAGCCGGCGCAACCGGTTTGGCTACCGGCGCCGGAGCCGGAGCCGGAGCTGGTGCGGCGGAAGCAATCGGCGCCGTTGGCACAGCCTGCTCGGCGACTTCGTCATCGCTTGGCACTGGCTCTTGCGGCAGAACCTGAGGCTCAGGCACCGCCACGGTTTCCATCTGGATCTGCGCCACGGCGGGCGCTTGCGGCGCAGCCGGCGCCTCGACGATCACCTGACGCTGTTCATCCTGACGGGAAAACAGCATCGGCAGGAAAATCACCGCCAGCGCCACCAGCACCAGGGCACCGACCATGCGCTGCTTGTACGCTTTATCCAGCAAAGCCATTTGCCGCTTCCTCCGTGGAGCGCCGAGACAGCCATTCGAGGGCCTCGGCGACACAATAAAATGATCCGAACAGCAAGATCTCGTCGTCGCTGGTGGCCACTGCACACTGCCCTTCCAGAGCGGCCGCCACGCTGTCATAAGACGTGACCGAGGCGCCAAGGTTCTGCAATGCCTGATTCAATTCATCCACCGGACGCGCACGTGGCGAATCCAGTGGCGCCACCGCCCAGTGCTGGACGCTGGCATTCAACTCACCGATGACACCGTCCAGATCCTTGTCCGCCAGCAGGCCGAACACCGCCAGACGCTTGCCGACCGGTGGACGCGCAGCCAGACGCTGGGCCAGATACTCCGCCGCATGCGGGTTGTGGCCAACATCCAGCAGCAGATTCAGACGCTTGCCGTTCCATTCGAACGAGCGACGATCCAGGCGACCGACCACACGAGTCGCCTGCAACGCCGCAACAATCTGCCCGGCCTCCCATGGCAACCCGAGCAGCAGATAAGCCTGCAACGCCAACGCGGCGTTCTCCATCGGCAGGTCGAGCAGCGGTAAATCACGCAGTTCGACGACCTGACCGTCAGCATCGGTGCCACGCCACTGCCAGAACTGATCCGTGATACCCAGGTCGAAATCCCGCCCGCGCAGGAAGAACGGGCAAGCAAGCTCGCGCGCCTTGTCCAGCAAGGGTTGTGGAGGATTCAGATCGCCGCACAGCGCAGGTTTGCCCTGGCGGAAAATCCCGGCCTTCTCGAAGGCCACGGATTCACGGGTATTGCCCAGATAGTCGGCATGATCGACACCAATGCTGGTGACCAGCGCGATATCGGCATCGACCACGTTGACCGTGTCAAGACGCCCGCCCAGCCCGACTTCCAGCACCACCGCATCGAGCCCGGCCCGTTGAAACAGCCAGAACGCCGCCAGGGTGCCCATTTCGAAGTAAGTCAGGGAAGTGTCGCCGCGCCCCGCTTCGACCGCCGCGAAGGCTTCGCACAGCTGCGCATCAGTGGCTTCGACGCCATTGAGCTGCACCCGCTCGTTGTAACGCAGCAGGTGCGGAGAATTGTAGACACCGACGTTCAGGCCCTGCGCCCGCAGCAAGGAAGCCACGAAAGCGCAGGTCGAACCCTTGCCGTTGGTGCCGGTGACCGTAATCACCCGTGGCGCCGGCTGGCCCAGTCCCATGCGGGACGCTACCTGTTGCGAACGCTCCAGCCCCATGTCGATGGCCGATGGATGCAACTGTTCAAGGTAGGCGAGCCACTCGCCAAGGGTGCGCTCGGTCATACGTTGGCAGGCACCGGCGGAACGACGATCGGCTCGATCGGCGCAGCAACGAATTTAGGCGTCGGCTTGCCGGTCAGTTGCGCCAGCAGGTTACCCAGACGCGGGCGCAGTTCGCGACGGTCGATGATCAAATCGATGGCGCCGTGCTCCAGCAGGAACTCGCTGCGCTGGAAGCCTTCCGGCAGTTTTTCACGCACGGTCTGCTCGATCACGCGCGGGCCGGCGAAGCCGATCAGGGCTTTTGGCTCGCCGACGATCACGTCGCCCAGCATCGCCAGACTGGCGGAAACGCCGCCGTAGACCGGATCGGTCAGCACAGAGATGAACGGAATGCCTTCTTCGCGCAGGCGCGCCAGCACGGCCGAAGTCTTGGCCATCTGCATCAGAGAGATCAGGGCCTCCTGCATGCGCGCGCCACCGGAAGCGGAGAAACAAACCATCGGGCAACGGTTTTCCAGCGCGTAGTTGGCGGCGCGCACGAAGCGCTCACCGACGATGGCGCCCATGGAACCGCCCATGAAGCTGAATTCGAACGCCGAAACCACGACCGGCATGCCCAGCAGGGTGCCGCTCATGGAAACCAGTGCGTCTTTCTCGCCGGTCTGCTTCTGGGCAGCGACCAGACGGTCCTTGTACTTCTTGCCGTCACGGAATTTCAGACGGTCAACCGGCTCCAGGTCAGCACCCAGTTCGGCACGGCCTTCGGCGTCCAGGAAGATGTCGATGCGCGCCCGTGCGCCGATGCGCATGTGGTGGTTGCATTTAGGGCAAACGTCCAGGGTCTTTTCCAGCTCCGGACGATACAGCACAGCCTCGCAGGACGGGCATTTGTGCCACAGACCTTCAGGGACCGAGCTCTTCTTGACCTCGGAACGCATGATCGAAGGGATCAGCTTGTCTACCAACCAGTTGCTCATGCTTTCTTTCTCCAGTACCGGCGGCCCGAACGCTCTGGTTCGCGGCCCCGCGTATGCCCTTCAGCTAAATTCATGTGTGGCGATGATCGGCCGGGCTGCCGGGTCAGCGGAACTGACCTGCGTACACCCCGAAAAGACCCTCAGCCTCTTTTCTACAGAGCTGTGGACGGCGGCAGTCTGCCAGCCGTCACATCAGCGTACGGCGTTGATGAATGCACGAATCTTTGCGTGATCCTTGATGCCCTTGCTCGCCTCTACCCCGCCGCTGACATCCACGGCATACGGCCGCACCCGGGCGACCGCATCGGCGACGTTCTCCGGCGTCAGGCCGCCGGCCAGAATCAACGGCTTGCTCAAACCCTGCGGAATCAGTGACCAGTCGAACGCCTCGCCGGTTCCGCCGGGCACGCCTTCGACATAAGTGTCGAGCAGCACGCCACTGGCGCTCGGGTAGGCATCGCAGGCGGCGGCAATATCATCGCCCGCCTTGACCCGCAAGGCCTTGATGTAAGGCCGGTGCCAGCCTTCACACTCGGCGGCGGTTTCGTCGCCGTGGAACTGCAACAGATCCAGCGGCACGGCATCGAGGATTTCCCCGAGCTCGCAACGGCTGGCATTGACGAACAGCCCGACCGTGGTCACGAACGGCGGCAATGCAGCGATGATCGCCCGCGCCTGCTGCACGGTCACGGCCCGGGGACTTTTAGCGTAGAACACAAAACCGATGGCATCGGCCCCGGCCTCGACGGCTGCCAACGCATCTTCTATGCGGGTAATCCCGCAAATCTTGCTGCGAACGGCTGACATGTCGATAAAAACCCCAAGGCAAATCCGAGAAAGTCCCGGATGGTAACAAATGCGTTCGAGGGCGTCAGCCGTCAAGTTCCGCGAAACCCGTAAGGAAATGTGGCCCGATGAAACGCTCGGGCAACGGGAACTCGTCGTGGTACTCGACCTGCACCAGATACAGGCCGAACGGATGCGCCGTGACTCCGCCGGAACGCCGCTCGCGGCTCTCCAGCACTTCTTTCATCCACTCCACCGGCCGCTCGCCGGCACCGATAGTCATCAGCACACCGGCGATGTTGCGCACCATGTGATGCAGGAACGCGTTGGCGCGGATATCCAGAACGATCATTTTGCCGTGACGGGTCACGCGCAGGTGATGCATCTTCTTGATCGGCGACTTGGCCTGGCACTGGCCGGCACGGAAGGCACTGAAATCATGAGTACCGATCAGGTACTGCGCGGCCTCGGCCATGCGCTCGACGTCCAGCGGACGGTGATTCCAGGTGATTTCTTCGTTGAGATGCGCCGGGCGGATCTGATCGTTGTAGATCACGTAGCGATAGCGCCGGGCAATCGCCTTGAATCGCGCATGGAAATGCGCCGGCATGACCTTCGCCCAACTGACGCTGATGTCGTGGGGCAGATTGATGTTGGCGCCCATGACCCAGGCTTTCAGCGAACGGTCGACGTGGGTGTCGAAATGCACCACCTGCCCGCAGGCATGCACACCGGCGTCGGTGCGCCCGGCACATTGCAGTGAGATCGGCGAGTCGGCGACCTTCGACAGGGCTTTTTCCAGGGTTTCCTGCACGGTGAGCACACCGGTGGACTGGCGCTGCCAGCCGCTGTAGCGCGAGCCCTTGTATTCAACGCCCAGCGCGACGCGGAAAAAGCCTTCGGGTGCCATTTCGGCGGCCGGGTTATCTATGTTTGCCAAGTCGGTACAGCCTGCTGATCTACAAAGGCGGGCATTATAAGGCGGCGGGACGGGGAAACCAGACCCAAACAAAAACGGCAGCCTGATGGGCTGCCGTTTTGTTTACCGCTGAATGCCGACTCAGGCCAGATGCGACAGCATTTCGCTCGCTTCGCTTTTCTGCTTGTCGTTGCCCTCACTGATGACCTCATTGAGGATGTCGCGCGCACCGTCGTTGTCGCCCATGTCGATATAGGCCTGAGCCAGATCGAGCTTGGTCGCGGCTTCGTCAGTACCGGACAGGAAGTCGAAGTCATCCTCCCCCAGATCATCACCCAGCGCCGCATCGGCTTCGGTGAAGCTTGGCTCGTTGATGCTGCCCGACAAGCGATCCAGCTCGGCGTTGACGTCGTCCAGTTCGGCGGCGAACGCATCCGGCTCGGCTGGCGCCGCGTCCATTTCGTCAGCCAGGGACAGGTCGAAATCGGCTGGCAGCTCCAGATCGTCCTGCGGCACGTCGGCCACGGTTGGAGTTTCGACCAGCGGCAGATCCTTCACGCCTTCGTCCAGATCCAGCAGGAAATCATCGTCTGCCAGCTCGACCGGCGCAGGCGCAGGGTCGGCACCGAGATCCATATCCAGGTCGAAATCCGACAGGTCGTCGAGGTTTTCCTTGATGTCGGTCTGCTGTTGCAGCACCGACTCGAAGCTCAGATCGTCGTCCGATGGAAATTCGTCGAGTTCGACCGGCGCTTCCGGCTCGACAGCAGCCACAGGCTCAACCGGCGTGATGTTGTCGAGATCGTCGAGGCTCAGGTCGAAAGCGCTGTCCAGTTCAGCATTTGCCGCGGCAGGCGCTTCAGGCTCGTCGAGCAGCAGCTCCTTGACGTATTCCGCGTCCAGCTCGGCAGCCATGGCCGCAGCCGCCAGACCGCTTGCCGCGACGACCGCCATGGCCGGGAAGCGGCTTTTCAGCTCTTCGACCTTGGCGAAATTGTCGCCATTGGCGACCAGTTGGCGCTCCTGACCGACGAACGCATCGCGATCACCCTGACGACCGTAGACTTCCATCAGTTTCAAACGCAGATCGCTGCGCTGCGGCTCCAGGCTCACGCCCTCCTCCAGCAGCGCGGCCGCTTGATTCAGACGACCGCCGTCGATGTGCGACTGCGCCTTGTCCAGCACGTCGTCGGAACGCTCGGCGGCCGGAGCCACCAACGGAGCGGCGATCGGCTCGGCCATCACGACTGGCGCCACTACAGCAGCAGCGGCTGGGGCTGGGGCTGGGTTCAGCTTGACGCTGGCGGCTGGCACTTCCAGACCTTCGAAGCTGCTTTCAGGCAGATCGAGATCCTGAGAGAAGGATTGCTCCTCCAGGGCACGGGCCATGCGCAGGTGTTTTTCGGCTTCCTGCTGCGCCTTGCGGCGGCGGGCCAGCAGCAACAGCAGGAGCAGCAGAACCACCGCACCGCCACCGACCAGACCCAGCAGGATCGGATTGGTCAGCAGTTCGTTGAAGGTTTTCTCGTCATCGGCGGCCGGCGTGGTTTCAACCACAGGCTCGACAACCGGCTCGACTGGTGCCGGAGCGGCGGCTTCAGGCGCAGGTGCGCCCGGAGCAGCCTCTGCCGGAGTGGCCGGCGGCGTGGCCGCCAGTTCCGCGGTGATCGCCGGCACCACTGGCGCAGTGGCGGCGGTCGCGGGAGCAGCGCCCGAGCCTTCGGCCTGCATTTTCGCCAGTTGATTGTTCTTCAGCTCGATCAGGCGCTGCAGCTTGTCCAGCTGGCTTTGCAGATCGGCCATGCGGCTTTTCAGCTCTTCGTTGTCACGGCGGGTGGTGTCGAGACTCTCCTGGGTCACCGCCAGTTTGTTGCTCAGGGCCTTGGCGTCGCCGGCCGGACCCTTGCCACGCGCCTTGGCGCTTTCGGCGGACACCAGGCTCAGGTTGTCCTTGGCGTTTTGCGCAGCGCCGGTATTGGCGCGGCCACGATTGGTCGCATCGAGTTGCTGCTGACCGGTGCCCGGCTTGGCCACATAACGACGGCCCTGACGCCAGGCTTCGTTCTGCGCGGCCACTTCGGCAATCGCTTTGGACTGCGGCAGTGCGGTGCTTTGCACTTGGTCCGGCAGACGCAGCACCTGACCGGTTTTCAGGCGGTTGATGTTGCCGCCGATGAACGCGTCCGGGTTCAAGGCCTGGATCGCCAGCATGGTCTGCTGCACCGAACCGCCGGTGCGCGCCTTCGCGGCGATTTCCCACAGGGTGTCGCGCGGCGTGGTGGTGTGGGTCGAATGTGTGGCGCCGGTGGTCGGTGCGGTAATGGTTTGCGCTGGCGCGGGTTGAGCGGCGGCATCGGCGGTCTGCGGCGAAAACTTCGACGGATCCAGCAGCACGCTGTAGTCACGCAGCAGGCGGCCGTTCGGCCACATTACCTGCACGAGGAATTTCACCATCGGTTCCGACAGCGGTTTGCTCGAGGTAACGCGCAGCACACTTTTGCCGCTGGCGTTGAGCACCGGGGTGAACGTCAGATCATTGAGGAAGGCCTGGCGATCGACGCCGGCCTTGGCGAAATCTTCCGGCGAGGCCAGGCTCGGCACCACTTCGGCAGCGGTCAGATCCTTGACATCGAGCAGCTCGATTTCCGCTACCAGCGGCTGGTTCAGGGTCGACTTCAGGGTCAGCTCCCCGAGCCCGAGGGCATGCGCCATACCGGAGGACAGCGCCGAGGCGGCCGCTATTGCTAACACCAGTTTGCGAACTTGAACCATAGCCTCTTCCTTTGTTTGAACGTTCCTCGGCCAGCGAGAAGATGTTGATAGTCGCTGCCGTAAGGCATTGCGCGCGACGACGACAGCATGCCGCGCGCGATCATTTCTTTGATGCCCCGGAAAGTCCCGGAGGGTGACACGTTGCCAACTGCTCCGGCCAAGCATAGCGCCCGGCTAGAATCAGTCGACAAATTGTTGCCAAGTATCTTTTACAGCAGGTCTTTTATCAACAACTCGGCGACCTGCACGGCGTTGAGGGCCGCACCTTTGCGTACGTTATCTGACGTCAGCCACAGATTAAGTTCCGACGGTTCGTCGACACCGGCACGTACCCGCCCGACGTAGACCACGTCCTGCCCCACCGCGTCACCGACGGCGGTCGGATAATCACCGGCCTCGACCAGCTCGATACCCTCGGCATCTTCCAGCGCAGCATTAACCTTTTCCAGGTCGACCGCGCTCGCTGACTGCAAGGTCACGCTAAAGCTATCGCCAAAAAACACCGGGGCTTGAACACAAGTTGCGGAAATCTTTAATAAAGGCTTGGTCAGCACCTGACGCAGCTCGCGCACCAGGCGTTTTTCCAGCAGCGTATGACCTTGCGCATCCGGTGTGCCGACCTGGGCCAGCAGGTTGAAAGCCATCTGCCGGTCGAAGAATGTCGGCTCCAGCGGACGCATGTTCAGCAGCTCGGCGGTCTGGCGCGCCAGCTCGGTCACGGCTTCGCGGCCCTGGGCGGAAACCGCCAGATTGGCGGTGACATGCACGTATTGCAGTTCGATCAGATCGAGCAGCGGCGCCAACACCACGGCCAAAGTAGTGGCCGACGGGCTTGGACTGCTGACCTGGAACGGCACTTTCAAACCGGCCAGCACATCGGCATTGGCTTCCGGCACCACTTGCGGCGCCTGATCCGCCGGCAAGGCGCCGGACAGATCGACCAGCGAGCAACCCGCCGCGTGAGCGCGGGCGGCGTAACTCAGGGTGATGGCCGGGCCGGCGGCGAAGAACGCCAGTTTGACCTTGCTGAAATCGAACTCGTCGACTTCACGCACGCGCACGTTCTTGTTGCGAAACAGCACCGAGCTGCCGGCGGATTCGCTGCTGGCCAACAGGTGCAGCGTGCCGACCGGGAAGTCGCGTTCTTCGAGAATCTGCACAAGGGTTTCGCCGACAGTACCGGTGGCGCCGATCACGGCAATATCAAGGGTCTGGGTCATGTTGCTACCTCTGGCGAAACGGGGGGAGCGGCACTTTACCGGGTGAGTCGCACGCAGGCAATTCGCGCCCGCCGCGAAGAGCGGACGCGGAGCGTCCATGGCTGCATTCCCACGCAGAGCATGGGAACGATCAACAGGTACAAAAAAACCCGCGCCTCTTGCAAGGCGCGGGTTCTTTCATTGCATCAAGCGATCAACGCTCAAGCAAAATCCGCAGCATGCGGCGCAGCGGTTCGGCCGCGCCCCACAGCAGTTGGTCGCCGACGGTGAAGGCACCGACGAACTGCGAACCCATGTTCAGCTTGCGCAGACGACCGACCGGTACGTTCAGGGTGCCGGTGACTTTCGTCGGGCTCAGCTCCTGCATGCTGATTTCACGGTTGTTCGGCACCAGCTTGACCCAAGGGTTGTGCTGGCTGATCAGCCCTTCGATGTCGGCGATCGGCACGTCCTTGTTCAGCTTGATGGTCAGCGCCTGACTGTGGCAACGCATGGCGCCGATGCGCACGCAGATGCCGTCGACCGGGATCGGGCTCTTGAAGCGACCGAGGATCTTGTTGGTCTCGGCCTGGGCCTTCCACTCTTCGCGGCTCTGGCCGTTCGGCAGTTCCTTGTCGATCCACGGGATCAGGCTGCCGGCCAGCGGTACGCCGAAGTTTTCGGTCGGGTATGCGTCGCTGCGCATGGCTTCGGCCACACGGCGGTCGATGTCGAGGATCGCGCTGGCAGGATCGGCCAGTTGATCGGCGACAGCGGCGTGGGTCGCGCCCATCTGCTTGATCAGTTCACGCATGTTCTGTGCACCGGCACCAGACGCCGCCTGATAGGTCATGGCGCTCATCCACTCGACCAGACCGGCCTCGAACAGACCACCCAGGCCCATCAGCATCAGGCTGACGGTGCAGTTGCCGCCGATGTAGTTCTTGGTGCCTGCGTCGAGCTGCTGGTCGATGACCTTGCGGTTGACCGGATCGAGGATGATAACGGCGTCGTCGTTCATCCGCAGGCTCGAGGCCGCGTCGATCCAGTAACCCTGCCAGCCGGCTTCGCGCAGCTTCGGGAATACTTCGCTGGTGTAGTCGCCGCCCTGGCAGGTCAGGATCACGTCGAGGGTTTTCAGCTCTTCAATGCTGTAAGCGTCCTTGAGCGGAGCAATGTCCTTGCCCACGGACGGGCCTTGGCCACCGACATTGGAAGTGGTGAAAAACACCGGCTCGATAAGATCGAAATCCTGCTCTTCCAGCATCCGCTGCATGAGCACGGAACCGACCATGCCGCGCCAACCGATCAGACCTACACGTTTCATCGCAACTACACCTTCTTGAAAAGTGGGCCGCTGCTTTGTATTGAATTTCGCAGCGGGCCCGAGAGATTACAGATTCCGCAGCGCGGCGACTACTGCGTCACCCATTTCCTGCGTACCGACTTTAGTGCAACCGGTCGAAAAGATGTCGCCGGTGCGCAGACCCTTATCCAGCACCACGCTGACCGCTTTCTCGATGGCGTCGGCGGCTTCGTGCAGATTGAAGCTGTAACGCAGCATCATCGACACCGACAGGATGGTCGCCAGCGGGTTGGCAATGCCTTTGCCGGCGATGTCCGGTGCCGAGCCGTGGCAAGGCTCGTACATGCCCTTGTTGTTGGCATCCAGCGAGGCCGACGGCAGCATGCCGATGGAGCCGGTGAGCATCGACGCTTCGTCGGACAGGATGTCGCCGAACATGTTGTCGGTGACGATCACGTCGAACTGCTTCGGTGCACGCACCAGTTGCATGGCGGCGTTGTCGACGTACATGTGGCTCAGTTCAACGTCCGGGTAATCCTTGGCCACCTGCTCGACCACTTCACGCCACAGTTGGCTGGACGCCAGCACGTTGGCCTTGTCCACCGAGCACAGCTTCTTGCCACGCACGCGGGCCATGTCGAAACCGACGCGGGCGATGCGGCGGATTTCGCTCTCGCTGTACGGCAGGGTGTCGTAGGACTGGCGCTCGCCGTTTTCCAGGGTGCGGGTGCCGCGCGGTGCGCCGAAGTAGATGCCGCCGGTCAGCTCACGGACGATCAGGATATCCAGGCCGGCAACGATTTCCGGCTTCAAGCTCGAAGCCTCGGCCAGTTGCGGGTACAGGGTCGCCGGACGCAGGTTGCCGAACAGGCCCAGTTGCGCACGGATTTTCAGCAGACCGCGCTCAGGGCGGATGTCACGCTCGATGGTGTCCCATTTCGGGCCGCCGACGGCGCCCAGCAGCACCGCGTCGGCGGCACGGGCGCGATCGAGGGTTTCGTCGGCCAGCGGCACGCCGTGCTTGTCGATGGCGGCGCCACCGATCACGTCATGGCTCAGCTCGAAGCCCAGGCTGTACTTGTCGTTGGCCAGCTCCAGCACCTTGACCGCTTCGGCCATGATTTCCGGACCAATACCGTCGCCTGGGAGAATCAGAATCTGCTTGCTCATGCTTTCCTCGTGTCTTCAGTCGGTGCGCCGTCGACGGGCGCGCCGGGAAAAATGCTTGTCGTTCGAACTTACTTTTCGGCCCAGAGCACCAGTACATCTGTACTGAATGAACCATCGGCCTCAATCTCAAAATATTCGCGCACTTCGTTGCCCATCGATTGCTGCAACTGGCGGATCGCGACGCGCATCACTTCGGGTGTGCGCATGCGCTCGACCCAGCTGTTGTACTCCAGACGCAGGCGCTGACGCGTAGTGCTGCGGGTGTGCAAACCGGCCTCGCTGACCTGGCGCAACCACTCGCCGGCCGAATAATCGCGCACATGGCTGGTGTCGCGCAGCACTTCGACGCTCTGCAAATAGGTGTCGAACAGCGGACTGCCCGGCGACAGCACATCGATGAACGCCGCCACGCCACCCGGTTTCAGCACCCGGCGCACTTCGCGCAAGGCCACACCGAGATCGCTCCAATGGTGCGCCGAATAGCGGCTGAACACGAAGTCGAATTCGCCATCGGCGAACGGCAGGTGCTCGGCGGCGCCGTTGACCGTGGACACATTGCTCAAGCCGCGATCAACGGCCGCGGCGGCAACCACGTCGAGCATCTGTTGCGACAGGTCGTAGGCCACCACTTCCTTCACCAACGGGGCGACGTGAAAACTCACGTGCCCGGCGCCGCAACCCAGGTCCAGCACCCGCGCCTCGCCCTGCCCCGCCAACTCAGCCTGCAGCAGCGCAAATTCAGTGCCTTGAGCGTGAACGGCGCTGCTCAGGTAGGCGGCGGCCTGTTCACCGAATTGCTTTTGTACAACCTGACTGTGGGCGGTGCTGGTCATGGATACGTCCTTTTCTGGGCCAAGTCTTGCGCTGCCTTTGCCGGCCTCATCGCTGGCAAGCCAGCTCCCACAGTAAATGCAGCGTTCACAAAACCTGTGGGAGCGGGCTTGCCCGCGATGGGGTCAGCCCTGACTACATCAATCTCACGCGTCGCGGAACAACCACGGCTGGCTAGCGCGATGTTTGGCTTCGAACGCGGCAATCGCATCGCCGTCCTGCAAGGTCAGGCCGATGTCGTCCAGGCCGTTGAGCAGGCAGTGTTTGCGGAAGGCGTCGATCTCGAAGCGGTAGACCTTGCCGTTCGGGCTGGTGACGGTCTGCTCGTGCAGATCGATCTGCAACTGATAGCCCGGTTCGGCCTCGACCTGCTTGAACAGCTCGTCGACTTCGGCGTCGCTCAGGATGATTGGCAGCAAACCGTTCTTGAAGCTGTTGTTGAAGAAGATGTCGGCATAGCTCGGCGCGATGATGCTGCGGAAACCGTATTCTTCCAGCGCCCACGGCGCGTGTTCACGGCTGGAACCGCAACCGAAGTTTTCGCGGGCCAGCAACACGCTGGCGCCTTGATAGCGCTCGGCGTTGAGCACGAATTCCTTGTTCAGCGGACGCTTGGAGTTGTCCTGATACGGCTGACCCACATCGAGGTAACGCCACTCGTCGAACAGGTTCGGGCCGAAACCGGTGCGCTTGATCGATTTCAGAAACTGCTTCGGAATGATCTGATCGGTGTCGACGTTGGCACGATCCAGAGGCGCGACGAGACCAGTGTGCTGGGTAAAAGCTTTCATGCTGCGCTCCTTTAGATCAATTCACGAACGTCGATGAAACGACCGTTCACCGCCGCCGCAGCGGCCATGGCCGGGCTGACGAGGTGGGTACGGCCACCGGCGCCCTGACGGCCTTCGAAGTTACGGTTGGAGGTCGAGGCGCAATGCTCGCCGGACTCCAGACGGTCCGGGTTCATCGCCAGGCACATCGAGCAACCCGGCTCGCGCCATTCGAAACCGGCTTCGAGGAAGATCTTGTCCAGACCTTCGGCCTCGGCCTGGGCCTTCACCAGACCCGAGCCCGGCACCACGATGGCCTGCTTGATGGTCGAGGCGACCTTGCGGCCCTTGGCGATGACCGCTGCAGCGCGCAAGTCTTCGATCCGCGAGTTGGTGCAGGAACCGATGAATACGCGGTCGAGCTGAATGTCAGTGATCGCCTGATTGGCGGTCAAACCCATGTATTTCAAGGCGCGGACGATCGAGTCGCGCTTGACCAGGTCCATCTCTTTAGCCGGGTCCGGCACGTTCTGATCAACGGCCAGCACCATTTCCGGCGAAGTGCCCCAGCTGACCTGCGGCTTGATCTGTGTGGCGTCGAGCTCGACCACGGTGTCGAAATGCGCGTCGGCGTCGGACACCAGGTCTTTCCAGGACTCGACAGCCAAATCCCACTCGGCGCCTTTCGGTGCGAACGGACGACCCTTGACGTAATCCACAGTCTTCTGGTCCGCCGCCACCAGACCCACGCGGGCGCCGGCTTCGATGGACATGTTGCAGATGGTCATGCGGCCTTCGATGGACAGATCGCGGATCGCGCTACCGGCGAATTCGATGGCATGGCCGTTACCGCCGGCGGTGCCGATCTTGCCGATGACCGCGAGGACGATGTCCTTGGCGGTCACGCCGAACGGCAACTGGCCTTCGACGCGCACCAGCATGTTCTTCATTTTCTTGGCGACCAGGCACTGGGTGGCGAGCACGTGCTCGACCTCGGAGGTGCCGATACCGTGAGCCAAGGCACCGAACGCGCCGTGGGTCGAGGTGTGCGAGTCGCCGCAGACCACGGTCATGCCCGGCAAGGTCGCGCCCTGCTCCGGGCTGATCACGTGAACGATGCCCTGGCGCACGTCGTTCATCTTGAATTCGACGATGCCGTATTCATCGCAGTTGTCGTCGAGGGTCTGAACCTGCAAACGCGAGACCTGGTCGGCAATGGCTTCGATGCCGCCCTTGCGCTCCGGGGTGGTCGGTACGTTGTGGTCCGGGGTGGCGATGTTGGCATCGATGCGCCACGGCTTGCGTCCGGCCAGACGCAGGCCTTCAAAGGCTTGCGGCGAGGTCACTTCGTGGATGATGTGACGATCGATATAGATCAGCGCCGAGCCATCGTCGCGCTGCTTGACCAAATGCGAATCCCAGAGCTTGTCGTAGAGCGTTTTGCCGGCCATCAGACGGTTCCTCATCAGCTTGTTTCTATGCCCTGGGCTTATCAATAACCCTTTGGCTTGTGAGGCCGATCCTATGGGGTTAGATTAAATAACTCAAATTCATATTTTTTATGCTTTGGATAACCAACTGGAATACGAACATGGACCTGGCCAACCTCAATGCTTTTATCGCGATTGCCGAGACTGGAAGCTTCTCCGGTGCCGGCGAACGGCTGCACCTGACACAACCGGCCATCAGCAAACGCATCGCCGGATTGGAGCAGCAATTGAATGTGCGGCTGTTCGACCGCCTCGGTCGTGAAGTGGGCCTGACCGAGGCCGGCCGGGCCCTGCTGCCAAGGGCTTATCAGATTCTCAACGTGCTGGACGACACGCGCCGCGCCCTGACCAACCTGACCGGCGAAGTCACCGGCCGCCTGACCCTGGCCACCAGTCACCACATCGGCCTGCACCGTCTGCCGCCCTTATTGAGGGAATACACTCGCCGCTACCCACAGGTGGCGCTGGATATTCAGTTCCTCGATTCGGAAGTGGCCTACGAGGAAATTCTCCACGGCCGGGCAGAACTGGCAGTCATCACCCTGGCGCCTGAGCCGCATACGCTGGTCAAGGCCACGCCAGTCTGGGATGACCCGCTGGATTTCGTGGTGGCCCCGGAACATTCATTGATCAGCAACGGCGCCGTCACATTGGCGGACATTGCCGGTCATCCGGCGGTTTTCCCCGGCGGCAACACTTTTACCCACCATATTGTGCAGCGGCTGTTCGAGGCTCAGGGCCTGACGCCGAACATCGCCATGAGCACCAACTACCTGGAAACCATCAAGATGATGGTGTCGATCGGCCTGGCCTGGAGCGTTTTGCCGCGCACCATGCTCGATGAACAGGTGGCGCGCATACCTTTACCGGGCATACAGCTCAGTCGCCAGCTAGGCTATATCCTGCACACTGAAAGGACGCTGTCGAATGCTGCACGGGCGTTTATGGCCCTGCTGGACGCTCAAATCGATCTGCCAGGGACTCTCGGCTAACTTGTGCTACTCCTATAGAGCTGCCGCCCCTGTGCCAAACGCCCAAATCAGCTCAAGGCCCCTTAACAATGCCGAAATCTGTTAACCGTATTCCGCCGATGCCGCGTATTCAGGCCATTGATCCACGGCGATCCGAGCAGAGCTGGGAGAGCGCGCCGCAATTGCTCGCGGCACTCAACGGTGCCCGGCTCGGCGCCTGGTACTGGGACATCGAGCGCGGGCAGATCAGCTGGTCGCGGGGCACCCAGGCCTTGTTCGGCTTTGATCCTCGGCAACCGCTGCCCGAAGACCTGGAATACCTCGATCTGCTGCCACCGGAAGACCGGGCGAAAACCATCCGCGCCTTCCACGCGGTGATTGCCGGCGCTCCGCTGGAACAGGCGATGCACCATCGCATCCGCTGGCCCGACGGCAGCCTGCACTGGCTGGAGATCAACGGCAGCCTGCTCCCCGACAAACACGGTCGACCCCGAATGATCGGGGTGATCCGCGAAATCACCCACCAGCGGCAACGGGAACAGGCGCTCAGCAGTTCGGAGAAACGTTTTGCGACACTGTTTCATCTGTGCCCGAACATGGTGCTGCTGACCCGCCAGGAAGACGGCCTGATCAGCGAGGCCAACCAGTATTTCGAAAGCCTGTTCGGCTGGCCGGTACAAAGCGCCATCGGGCGCACCACCCTGGAACTGGGCCTGTGGGTGCATCCCGAGCAACGGGCGGAGCTGGTCAAGAAAACCAAGGCCAAGGGTGAACTGGTCAGCATGGAGGTGCAGTTCCGCGCCAGCAACGGCCAGATCCACGACGGCATCCTCAGCGCGCAAAAGGTTGAGCTCGAAGGCCAGCCTTACCTGCTCAGCACCTTTCTCGACACCACCGAACGCAAAGCCGCCGAACATGCCCTGAAAGACAGCCAGGAACGCCTCGACCTGGCGCTGGATTCGGCGCAACTCGGCACCTGGGACTGGCACATTCCCAGCGGCATGCTCTATGGCTCGGCCCGCGCTGCGCAATTACACGGACTGGAGCCGAAACCGTTCCATGAATCCTTTGAAGAGTTTTTCGAGGGCGTCCCCGGCGAAGAACGCGACAGCATGCGCGACGCCTATCGCAGTCTGCGCGAAGGCCCGGCGGGCAATTATCAGCTGACTTACCGCGTGCAATTGCCGGACGGCAGCTCGCGCTACCTGGAAAGCCGCGCCCGCCTCTATCGCGACGACAACGGCGTACCGCTGCGGATGGCCGGCACCCTGCTGGACATCACCGATCAGGTCGAGCGCGAACAACGGTTGGTGGCTTCGGAAGAGAAATTCGCCACGCTGTTCCAGGTCAGCCCCGACCCGATCTGCGTCACGCGCCAGGAAACCGGGGAATTCATCGAGATCAACTCCAGCTTTTCCCAGACCTTCGGCTGGAGTGCCAGCGATGTGATTGGCCACACCGCCGAAGAAATCGGCCTGTGGGACGCCTCGGCGAAAAGCCTGCAACGCATCGAACGGGTGATCCGCGAACAGGGCCTGAGCAACGTCGCGATCATCGTCCAGCACAAGGACGGCCAGTCGCTGACCTGCGTAATTTCCAGCCGCCAGATCAGCGTCGGTAACCAGCCGTGCATCGTCACCACGCTGCGCGACATCACCCAGCAACAGCGCTCGGAAGCGGCGCTCAAAGCCAGCGAAGAGAAATTCGCCAAGGCGTTTCACTCCAGTCCCGACGCGATCACCATCACCGAACGCGACACCGGGCGCTATCTGGAGGTCAACGACGGCTTCTGCCGCCTCACCGGCTATCGCGCCGACGAAGTGGTGGGCAAAACCGTGTATCAGGTCGGTATCTGGGCCGAGGAAAAACAGCGTTCGGCACTGCTGGCCGAGCTACAGATCAAGGGCCGCGTGCACCATCAGGAAATGCTCGGGCGCAACAAGCGCGGCGAGATCCTGACGGTGGAAGTCTCGGTCGAGCCGATCACTCTCAACGAAACCGCCTGCCTGCTGCTCACCGCCCGGGACGTCAGCCTGCTGAAGAACGCCGAAGCGCAGATCCGCCATCTGGCCTATCACGACCCGCTGACCAACCTGCCCAACCGCGCGCTGCTGATGGATCGCCTGAGCCAGCAGATCGCCCTGCTCAAGCGTCACAACCTGCGCGGGGCGCTGCTGTTTCTCGATCTGGATCACTTCAAGCACATCAACGACTCGCTGGGTCACCCGGTCGGCGACACGGTGCTGAAAATCATCACCGCACGGCTTGAAGCCAGCGTGCGCATGGAAGACACCGTGGCGCGGCTCGGTGGCGATGAATTCGTGGTGCTGCTCAGTGGCCTGGAAGGCACACGCAATGACGTCAGCGCTCAGGTGCGCGAGCTGGCCGACACCATTCGCGAGTTGCTGTCGGAGCCGATGTTCCTCGACGGCCAGCGTCTGCAAGTGACGCCGAGCATCGGCGTGGCGCTGATTCCCGATCACGGCTCGACCCCGACCGATCTGCTCAAACGCGCCGATATCGCGCTATACCGCGCCAAGGATTCCGGGCGCAACACCACGCAGATGTATCACAACACCATGCAGAAAGCGGCCAGCGAACGGCTGCGCATGGAGACCGACCTGCGTCTGGCGCTGGCCCGGGGGGAATTCGACGTGCATTACCAACCGCAGATCGACGCCCAGGACAACCGCATCATCGGCGCCGAAGCCCTGGTACGCTGGAATCACCCGGAACTCGGCGCGCAATCGCCTACCGAATTCATCAAGGTGCTGGAGGACAGCGGGCTGATTCTGGAGGTCGGCACCTGGATCCTCGACGAGGCGTGCGAAGCCTTCAAACAATTGATCGCCGAAAAGCTGATCGATCCTCTGGCCTTCAGCCTGTGTGTGAACATCAGCCCCCGGCAGTTCCGCCAGAACGACTTCGTCGAGCGCATCGAGCACAGCATGAGCAGCCACGGCCTGCCCTGCTCCTTGCTGAAACTGGAAATCACCGAAGGCATCGTCATTCAGAATCTGGAAGACACCATCAGCAAAATGCGTCGACTGAAAAAACTCGGCGTGAGTTTTGCCATGGACGATTTCGGCACCGGCTATTCATCGCTGACCTATCTGAAACGATTGCCGGTGGACACGCTGAAGATCGATCAGTCATTCATCCGCGACGCCACCACCGACCCCAACGACGCCGAAATCATCCGCGCCATCGTCGCCATGGCCCGCAGCCTGGAACTGGAAGTGATCGCCGAAGGCGTGGAAACCCCGGAACAGCTGGCGTTCCTGCAAGGGTTGGGCTGCCATTTGTATCAGGGCTATCTGCACAGCCGGCCGTTGCCGCTGGAGGGGTTGAAGGGATTGCTGGAATGACGGACATCTGCGGTTACTACCCCGAGCATTGACCCCTGGCCGGTAATTGCCAGGGTTGGCGGCAACCTGTAGGGTCGCGTTTTTTTCGCGCTGTTTCGAGATCGATCATGCAGGATGCATCCCTCCCCCGCCCGGCCCTGCTGGGCATTGACCTTGGCACCACCAACAGTTTGATCGCCGTCTGGCAGGACGGTCAGGCCCGATTGATCCCCAACGCCCTCGGCGAGGTGCTGACCCCGTCAGTGGTCAGCCTCGATGAAGACGGGACCATTCTGGTCGGCAAGGCTGCACGCGCACGCCTGACAACCCACCCGGAACGTACAGCCGCCGCGTTCAAGCGCTTCATGGGCAGCGACCGGCAGATCGAACTCGGCACCACAACCTTCAGCCCGGAAGAATTGTCGGCACTGGTGCTGGGCTCACTCAAGCAGGACGCCGAGGCTTTTCTCGGCCACCCGGTGGCTGAAGCGGTGATTTCCGTGCCGGCGTATTTCAGTGACGAACAACGCAAACGCACCCTGTTTGCCGCCGAACTGGCAGGCCTGAAGGTTTCCCGACTGATCAACGAGCCGACCGCCGCCGCGATGGCGTATGGGCTGCACGAGCAGAAATTCGAACGCACGCTGATATTCGATCTGGGCGGCGGGACGTTCGATGTCACTGTGCTGGAATATGCGTTGCCGCTGATTGAAGTGCATGCGTCCACCGGCGACAACTTTTTGGGTGGGGAGGACTTTACCGCTGCACTGCTGAATGCCTGTCTGAAAAACTGGCGACTGACTCCGTCGATGATTGATCCGCAAGGCATGGCCAGCCTGGGCGATGCCCTGGAACAACTCAAATGCAAACTCGGCGAAGGCCCTCAATCTTTGAGCTGGCACCATGCCGACAAACTGCACGAATGGTCGCTGGACGAAGCCGCTGCCGTGAAGATCTGGGAACCGCTGCTGGCACGATTGCGCGCGCCGATCGAGCAGGCCCTGCGCGATGCGCGCCTGAAACCACGGGATCTCGACAGTCTGGTGCTGGTTGGTGGGGCAACGCGGATGCCTGCGGTACAACAGATGGTCGCGACCCTGTTCGGACGCCTGCCCTACCGGCATCTTGATCCCGACACCCTCGTTGCACTGGGTGCAGCCACGCAAGCGGCCTGCAAGGCGCGCGATGGCGCGATCGAAGAACTGATTCTGACCGATGTCTGCCCGTATACGCTGGGCATCGCAACTATGCGTGGCAAAGGCATCGACGGCGCCTTTTCGCCGATCATCGAACGCAACACCATCATTCCGACGTCACGGGTCGAGCGCTACCACACAACCCACCCCCGACAGGAGCTGCTGCGCATTGCCGTTTATCAGGGTGAGCGGCCGTGGGTACGTGACAACATCCTCATTGACGCTTTCGATGTCACCTTGACGCCCACCGATAACATTCAGGAGCTGGACGTACGCTTCAGTTACGACATCAACGGTTTGCTCGAAGTAGACGTCACGCTGCTCGAGACCGGCGAACGCCACAGCCACAGCATCGACCGCAGTCCCACCGGGCTGAATGAACAAGCGCGCAGAGACAGCCATAACCGACTGTCGACGCTGAAGGTCCATCCACGCGACGCATTGCCCAACCGCACACTGCTGGCCCGTCTGGAGCGGGCATGGATGCAAAGTCTGGGCACGCAGCGCGAACACATTGCCGAGTGGCTGCACAACTTCACCACGGTACTCGCCGGACAGCAGCCGGCAGAGATCGCCAGCCACCGCTCAGAACTCAACAAGGCGCTGGACCAACTGCGCTTCTAACCGTTGAGCCGCCGCAGAGCAGCCTGCAGACCACCGGACAGCATCTCGCCAGCGCCGCTGTCCGGTGGCACGCCATATCGATTGGGCAACTTGTCACCGGGAAAGCCGAACAGCAGCAGCGGCAGGAACGGCAAGATCGGCGACAAGGCCATGAATATCAGCAATGTGGGCAGGCCTCGCCCCATATCATGCAAACGGCGCAGAGTGGCGCCGAATAACACCAGAACACCCAGTAACAGGATCAGAACGCCAAAAAATGTAGTACCGCTGATCAATCCTGCCACCGGCGCAATCACTACACACCCCAGAACCTGAGCGATAAAAGCCTTGCGCCCCAGCCGCGACCCCAGGCGCCAGATCGCCCCTGCCGGCACCGGCTGAATATCACTTTTGGCCAACATCAAACGCTCCGACCAGGACAGCAAGGCACACAGCGCTAGGCGCAAGCCGATACTGTTCTGCAAGTCATCCTTGCCCTGCTGCAATTGGCGCAGTACTCGCGTTTTCGGCACTCCGGCAGCGCCATAGCGAACCATGGCCTTGAGCGCATCGAGAGACTCGTACGCCAACAATTTGTCGACGCCGAAATCCGTCAACACCTTGCGCGGCGGCCACACTGGCTCGCCTTTGATCAAGCCGTCACGAAACCCTTCGAACCAGTCGTCTTCGCAACTGACCGCCGCGATGGATTGCAACAACGCACGGTGCTGCTCGGCGCTCAGGCTCGGGTCGTGATAGAGCACGCCCCAGAACATCAACAAACCCAGCAGGTCGTCGCCACATGCAGCGCGATCGCTTTCGATGCAGGTGTAAAGCAGGGTATTGGAAGGCAATCGGGAACTATCGAGGGCCTGCTGAACGCTGAACAATTGCTGCACCAACAAGCCGTGTACCGGATCATTGCCTTGCAGCCAGCCCAGCAAACCGTCGCAATTGCCTTGCTCGCGTTGCAAACGGCGCAACAGTGGCTGCAATCGGCTCAAGGGATGAGCCGGATTGAACGGCAGACGCTCCAGGCACTGCCCATCTATCAATTGCAGACAACGTTCCGGCTGATCCAGCAACGCCAGCAAAGACATGGTTTGAGCGTGCCACTCCCACACTGCCTCCCCCAGCCCGACCGACGGCAACCCGATCCCGCGACGGCTCAACTGAAAAAGCAGATCGAGTTCGGACAGGTCACAGTCGTCTTTGACGGCACCCAACCTGAACGCTTCGGCGATGCGCTCCAGGGCGGTGTCACTGTACGGCCGCAAGCGACGCAGCCACAGGCGACAGACCTTGTGCAGCTCGCCTTTTGTCAGCTCCTGCGGCAATTGCTGCGATGTTGAATCCGCTTCGCTGAAGGCGCTCATCGCCTGTGCAATCGGCGCATTCGCCAACCAGCGCAGATGCTGCCCGGCCTGAACTTTGAACCCGCTCAACACCAGGCATTCGAGCGCATCGACCGGAAGCGGCTGATCCAGAATCCGCTGCAGCAAGACCGCATCACCGCGATGCAGCGCCCAGGCATGCCGGTACAGTTGCAGCAGCCGGCTGTCGGCATTCTCACCCAGCAGTTGGGCAAGCAACGGGAGCTCATCGCCTGTCATGCGCCAATCGACAAAACTTTGCGCCAGGCTATCGAGCTTCAACCGCCCGACACCCAACCAACGGTTCAGCGTCTCGGGGCGTTGTGACGGACTGCCGTATACCTGCGCGTCATCCCCGAGATCCGCAGGCCAGTCAGAAAAATCGTCCAGACAATCGAACGCCTGAATCAGCAGGGGCAGAAAAGTCGGTTGCCGCTTGGCGCACAATTCCAGCAGACGACTTTCGGCCATCGGATGGCGGAACTCGTTCCACAGTCGGATCCAGCAAGGCAATGCCTGATCGTCCCGCCCCAGCAGACTGCTCTGACACGCCAACAGGTAAAGCCAGTCCACGTCATCAGGTGCTTCCAGCTGCTTTTCGACGCAGCACTGCAAAAATGTCGATGCACCGATGCCCGCCTGAGTGAACTGCACCAGCAAACGCTTGATGAACGCAGCATCATCCGGCAACGGCAGACAGGTGTGCTGACCGGCGAAGTCGGCAAACTCATGGAGTGGACGCTTGGCGAAAATGAAGTCGAGGCTGCGTGCGTACCAGAGTGTTTCGGTCTGCGCAGCCTCTGACCAAGCGCTCATCAGATCGGTATCGAACGGGTCAGGCGTTTCAATTCGTTGCAGAAAGGCTTCAACCCGCTGTGCGTCTTCGAATTCCAGATCCAGCAACTGCTGATCCCAGGCCATTCGCCTGGCCAACAGATTCGCGCAGCGGTAGGACAGCGGACCGGCATCGGCCATCCGGTGGTAGAGCCCCCAACTGAGTTCATCGAGCTGTTCCAGCGACAGCTCATCCAGCGCCCGGACAAATGCCTGCCACGCCTCGAAGTTGAAACGCCGCGCGGGATCGTCAAGCAACTCGCAGAAATCCGCGAACGCCTGCGGGATCTCGACAACCTCCTGCTCTGACTCTTCAGTTTCTTCCTCGAGCGCTTCTTGCTCGTCTTCACGCGCCAGGCGCAAGGCATTTTCGTAGGCCATGCGCAGCGCCTGAAATCCTTCAGGATCGGTTTCCGGATGATGCGACGGCAATCGTGCGCGGTAGGCATCGCGAATCAGGGTTTCGTCGGATGTAGGCTCGATGCCCAAGCGAATCCAGCAACTCATGACCAGTCGAACTCCTTGAGCGATTCCGGACGGGGTAACGAATCAATTTCCATGTGCCAGGGCAGGTCGGCCAGAAAGTGCGGGATGTTCTGGGCGAGGCCGCGGGTGATCCGCAGGTTATGAGCACTGTCACCCTGCCGTTCCAGCTCCCAGGCCAACTCGTCATCGCTTGTGTTTAGGCAGCACCAAAAGCTGCGACCCACAACAAAGCCATTGAAGTAGGACATCCAGCTACCGTAGTGAAACTGCGCCCTGACGGCCAAACGACTGTGCAGCCAGTTGCTTTCGGCCAGATCAATCCACTGATTGCGCACCGCGCAACGCAGGAGAAATCCCATCCGCCCGTAGTCCCAGGACAAAATTCCTCCGGGACCACAACCGCCGAAAGTGCGACTGGCAAACTCATGCAGAACACGCTCACGAGGGCTCAGCCCTTCGAGCAGGCGTTGCCATTCACTCGGCAGACAACGTTGCCATGCCGAGTAGGCTCCACTCAGGTGCTTGGCATGTCCGTCGTCCGTCATCCATTGGAGCATGTCGAACAATTGCCGCCGGTCATCGATACCCCAGCTGTCTTTCAGATCGATGTAGCGGTCGTCGCAGAACGCGGGGTCGTCGTACCCGGCGCCGGTGTTGAGCGCTGCCATTGGCGCAGAAAGGGCGCACAGCCAGCGCTGTTGAATATCGTCCATGAAAAAAGGCTCCAGGCCGACCGATAAGGATGGGGTCGGCAAAACTGCGGCGGATTGTAGAGAAACCGCCGCTGGCGGCAAAGTCGAACAGCCATTTTCCTGCGCCCACAAAAAAGGCCCCGACGTATCGGGGCCTTCATTCAGCGGCTTATCGCCCGTTCAGACGATTTGTTTCTGCAAGTGACTCAGTGTTGCAGAGCCGGCTGCGCCCCGTTGATCGGGATGCGCTTGGCTTTCGCCTCTTCCGGAATCACGCGCAACAGGTCGATGCTCAACAGACCGTTGCTCAGGCCGGCGGCCTTGATCTCGATGTGATCGGCCAGACGGAAGGACAGCTTGAATGCACGCTGGGCAATGCCCTGGTGCAGGAACGTGACGCCTTCGTTGGCATCGCGCTTGCCGCCACTGATGGTCAGCACGCCTTTTTCGACTTGCAGTTCCAGGTCTTCTTCCTGGAAACCGGCCGCCGCCACGACGATGCGGTATTGATCGTCACCGTGTTTTTCCACGTTGTAAGGCGGATAGGTGCTGCCTGGCTCGTTGCGCAGGGCAGTTTCGAACAGGTCGTTGAAACGGTCGAAACCCACCGAGGAACGGAACAGTGGAGCGAGGGAAAATGCAGTACTCATGATTCAAATCTCCTGAAAACAATCAGCAAGTTTTTTTGTCTCCGCGACCCGAATTCGGCATCGCGTAACCCTTAGATAGGGACCTGCGTTTTGTTTTCAAGAGATCGTTTGAAGATTTTTTTCAGGCGGCTTCGGCGACCGGCAAACCCAGCAAACGCGAGACCTGATCCGGCTCGGTCTCCCGGCGCAGCATGGTAAACAGCTCGACGGCCTCGGGGTAATTGCGGGTCAGCATGGCCAGCCACTGTTTCAAACGGCCCGGCGACTGGCGCGCGGTCATTTGCGCTTTGGCTTGCAGCCAGAAGTCCTGGATCAGTGGCATCAGTTCGGTCCAGGTCATCTCGACGACCTCCTCACCGGCACGGGCAGCGGCGATCTGACGGGCCAGATCCGGGCGCGACACCAGACCACGACCGAGCATGATGTCTTCGACGCCGCTGATTTCCCGGCAGCGGCGCCAGTCTTCGACGCTCCAGATATCGCCGTTGGCGAACACCGGCACCTTGACCACGTCCTGCACGCGTGGAATCCACTCCCAATGCGCCGGCGGCTTATAGCCGTCGACCTTGGTGCGGGCGTGAACCACGATGTGCTCGGCGCCGCCCTCGGCCAGCGCCGTGGCGCACACCAGCGCGCCGTCCGGGCTGTCGAACCCCAGGCGCATCTTGGCGGTAACGGGAATGTGTGCGGGCACGGCGCGACGCACGTGCTCGACGATCCGGTTGAGCAGCTCCGGCTCCTTGAGCAGCACCGCACCGCCACGGGATTTGTTGACGGTCTTGGCCGGGCAGCCGAAGTTCAGGTCGATCACTTCAGAGCCCAGTTCGCAGGCCAGCGCCGCGTTTTCCGCCAGGCACACCGGATCGGAACCCAGCAACTGCACGCGCAGTGGTACGCCGGAAGCGGTGCGCGCACCGTTGAGCAGTTCAGGGCCGAATTTGTGGAAATAGGCCGGGGTCAGCAACTGGTCGTTGACCCGAATGAACTCGGTCACGCACCAGTCAATACCGCCGACACGGGTCAGAACATCGCGCAGGATGTCGTCGACCAACCCTTCCATCGGCGCCAGAGCAATTTGCATGGGGAACACACACTCAAGGAAAAACGTGCGGCAGTTTACTGGGTTTCGCGGGTTAAACCCATGTCCGCCGTCTGTATGGCCGGGCCGTAGCCTTCGATGAACTCGGCGGGCATGCGCTTGGGCCTGCCGGTGGACAGCTCGATGCAGACGAAGGTGGTCTGGGCGCGCAGCAGCGTGGCGTTGTCGCTGGGGCGGATCAGCTGGAAGTGACGGGTCATTTTCAGGCGCTGATCCCAATCGACGATCCAGGTCGCCAGTTGCAGCTCATCGCCTTCGTAGGCGGCGGCCAGGTAATCGATTTCGTGTCGCACCACGGCCATCGCCCGATCCAGACGCCGGTACTCGACCAGATCCAGGCCCAGGCGCTGCGAGTGGCGCCAGGCACAACGCTCGAGCCAGGTCACGTAGACCGCGTTGTTGGCATGGCCCAGCCCGTCGATGTCCTCGGCGCCCACTTGCAGATCAATGGTAAATGGCGTTGCCCGATCCCAGCCCATGCCCTACTCCCGGTCAGATGATTCAACCGGGGCAGTGTAACGGATGACTACGCCGATTGCCGCGCCTGAAGGCTGCGCCCGGCCAGCAGTGATAACACACCATCAATCACCCGAGGGTCGGCCAGTACGCGCTGGTGACCGCCGGCTTCCAGACGCAACAGGCGACTGTCGAACCAGGATTCGTGGATCAGCTGGGATTCCTTGACCGAGACGAAGGTGTCGTCTTCGGCATGCACGATCAGGCCCGGCATATCCAGTTGATAGTGGGCGACATCGAGAGTGGCGGCGCGCATGCCGACGTCCTGTTCAACCTCGCGAATGAACGCGGAACGAGCTCTGGGTGGCATGCCGACGTAACGGGCAAATCCGCGCAAAACACCAAGAATTCGCGCCGGAGCGGCAATGCTGACCAGGGTTTCAGTGCGCAAGCCCAATTGCACGGCGAGCATGGCACTGGCGCCGCCCATGGAGTGACCAATGACCGCTTGCAACGGCGGCAGCTCAGCAGCGGCCTCAAGCATCGCACGGGCGAACAGCACCACATTGGCTTCGCGCCCCGGTGAGCGACCGTGGGCCGGGCCATCAAGCGCGACAACGGTGTAACCCGCTTCAACCAGCGCGGTGATCAACGCGGCAAACTGGGTGGGCCGCCCTTCCCAGCCGTGCATCAGCAAAACAGTCGGGCCTTGCCCCCAGCGCAGGGCCGAAAGACCGAAGCGCAAGGTGATGCGTTCGGATTTCGCCAGCAGCGGCAATTCCCAGTCCCTCGGTTTATTCACGCGCGGCGTCATGAACGCCAACCGCATTTTGCTCGCCACCAGTTTCGGTGCGAACCAGCCCAAGGTGCCATTAACGCCACGAACCCACTTCAACGTGCTCATCGCTCTCTCCCCGGGCTTGTAGCCTTCAGGTCAACGCACCGCCGACTTGGCGGCGCGCAGCAATCGATCGGATAAATCCCCAGGCCCCAACGCCCTCGCGAGCGCCAGGCCACCCACCATCAAGGCCACGTCGGCCAACGCTTTGTCGGTGTCTTCCGGCGCTGCGGCCAACTGCGCAATCATCAATTCCAAGTGTTCGTTCAACGCGATCCGAAAGGCCTCCGGCAGACGGCCCAGCTCACCAATGGAGGCCGGAATCGGGCAGGCCGAATCGCTGGAATCGCGATGCTTGCGCGACAGATAGAACGCGGCTACCAGAGCGCGGCGCTCTTCACCGGTCAGCTCGCTGTCCATGTCGGCAATCAGGTCGCGTCGACGACCGAGCAATTGCTTGAAGGCCTCAAGCATCATGGCGTCCTTGCTTTCGAAGTGGGCATAGAAGCCGCCGACGGTCAGGCCGGCCGCCCCCATCACTTCGCCCACGCTCGGTTCAGCCGGACCGCGCTGGATCAGTGCAGCACTGGCGGCCTTGAGAATGCGTTCGCGGGTTTGAGCTTTCTTGTCGTTCATCGTCGCCTCCGAATATTACGATAGCAATATTATTCTCATAATAATATTCCGCAAGTCACACGCGTGACCGCTGGTCTGAAGCACAGTGTTAAGGAAAAAGAGGATTTGGCCAAACGCCAGACAAACAAAAGGGCCATTCAATAATTGAATGACCCTTATAAAATCCCGCAGAGCGGGTAATCGTGGCGTCCCCTAGGGGACTCGAACCCCTGTTACCGCCGTGAAAGGGCGGTGTCCTAGGCCACTAGACGAAGGGGACACAAACCTTCTGTACAACTGATCAGCGCTGAGTACTGATCGATTCAAGGCCGGCGTGGCCAGACCTTGAACTGTAAATTGGTGGAGCTAAGCGGGATCGAACCGCTGACCTCCTGCATGCCATGCAGGCGCTCTCCCAGCTGAGCTATAGCCCCGGATTTTTCGCCTCTCGGCGGAGCGACATCTTGCAACATCGCTTCTGTAAAACTGGCGTCCCCTAGGGGACTCGAACCCCTGTTACCGCCGTGAAAGGGCGGTGTCCTAGGCCACTAGACGAAGGGGACGCAAACCCTTCTATACAACTGATCAACGCTGAGTGTTGATCGCTTCGAAGCCGGTGCGGCCAGGCTTCGAAGTGTAAATTGGTGGAGCTAGACGGGATCGAACCGTCGACCTCTTGCATGCCATGCAAGCGCTCTCCCAGCTGAGCTATAGCCCCTCATCGTTGATGTCATCGCTGAGGACGGGGCGAATCTTAAGGGCGTATCGAAAGGCTGTCAAACTTATTTTTGAAAAAATTCAAAATTTTTTGTCGGCATTACAATCACTTACCGCCCTCCCCCCGTAAATTCGGGGGAAAACACCGAAGGACAGGATCAAAAGATCATGACCTTCGGCGCGTCCTGCAGAGTCAAACGCAATCAGGCGATGGCGCCCAACAGTTTTTCCCACTCTTTGTTTTCTTTCTTCGACACGCCGCCCAGCAGGTCAATCGCCTGGCGCAGACGGAAACGGGTCAGGTCCGGCCCGAGGATTTCCATCGCATCGAGCACCGACACCGAACTCGCCTGCCCGGTGATTGCAGCAAACATCAGCGGCATCGCGTCACGCAGCTTCAGCTCGAGGGATTCAACCACCGCCTGAATCGTCGCGGTGATGCTGTCCTTCTCCCACTGACGCAGGCTCTCAAGCTTCCACAGGATCAACTGCATCAGTTGACGAACCTGATCGCCCGACAGCTTTTTCGATTCGAACAGCTTGGCATCCGGGTTCACGCCACCGGCGAAGAAGAATCCGGCCAGCGGTGCAACCTGGCTGAAGGTTTCGACGCGGCCCTGAACGTGCGGCGCGATCTTCATCATGTATTCGGAATTGAACGCCCACTTCTGTACGCGAGCGGCGAACTCTTCCACCGGCAGATCACGCAGCCACTGGCCGTTGAGCCACGACAGTTTCTCGATGTCGAAAATCGGCCCGCCCAGCGACACGCGCTTGAGGTCGAAGTTGTCGACCATTTCCTGCAGCGAGAACTTCTCGCGCTCGTCCGGCATCGACCAGCCCATGCGGCCCAGGTAGTTGAGCATCGCCTCAGGCATGAAGCCCATGCGCTCGTAGAACGTCACCGAAGTCGGGTTCTTGCGCTTGGACAGCTTGCTCTTGTCCGGGTTACGCAGCAGCGGCATGTAGCACAGCTCCGGCTGTTCCCAGCCGAAATACTCGTAAAGCAGGATCAGTTTCGGCGCCGACGGCAGCCATTCTTCGCCACGCAGCACGTGGGTGATACCCATCAGGTGATCGTCGACCACGTTGGCCAGGAAGTACGTCGGCAGGCCGTCGGTCTTCATCAGCACTTGCATGTCCATGCGATCCCACGGGATCTCGACATCGCCACGCAGCATGTCCGGCACCACGCAGACGCCTTCGCTCGGCACCTTCATGCGGATCACGTGCGGCTCGCCGGCAGCCAGGCGACGGGCGACTTCTTCCTTGGACAGCAACAGCGCCCGGCCGTCGTAACGCGGAGTTTCGCCGCGAGCCATTTGCTCGGCGCGCATCTGGTCCAGCTCTTCGGCGGTGCAGAAACACGGGAAGGCGTGGCCCATGTCGACCAACTGCTGGCAGTACTTCTGGTAGATATCGCCGCGCTCGCTCTGACGGTAAGGACCGTGCGGGCCGCCGACGTCCGGGCCTTCGCTCCAGTCGATACCCAGCCAGCGCAGGGCGTCGAAGATCTGCTGTTCGGACTCGCGGGTCGAACGCAACTGATCGGTGTCTTCGATCCGCAGGATGAACTCACCGCCGTGCTGCTTGGCAAAGCAGTAGTTGAACAGTGCGATGTAAGCGGTACCTACGTGGGGATCCCCGGTAGGCGATGGCGCGATGCGAGTGCGGACGGTGGTCATGGCATGTCTCGAAAAGAATGAAAAGCAAAGAACGATCAAGCGGCGAATGGTAACAGGCGACACCCGCCCCGCTCCAGCGGGCAGGGCATTTAAGCCAAGGTTGCGTCTGGAACGCCCGTTGGCCGTGGTGAATGGCCGAATATCAACAGACGGCATTTACCGCTCATCGGCTGTGTGCCAGATTCGCCTGCTGATAACTTTCCTTACAATTCCTCGACTACAGTTTGCCCATGCCTGCCCAACTCAAGCGTCGCCTGTTCATTTTCCTGTTGCTGGTCCTGCTGATTGCCGGGGGCTTTTTCGCCCATTGGTTTTTCAAGGGACGCTTTTATGAAAGCACCGACAACGCCTATGTCCAGGGTGAAATCACCCGCGTGTCGAGCCAGTTGAGCGCACGCATCGAGGAAGTGCTGGTGCAGGACAACCAGCATGTGGAAAAAGGCCAGTTGCTGATTCGTCTCGAACCGAATGATTTCCGTCTCGCCGTCGATCGCGCCAATGCCGCCCTCGCCACCCGCGAAGCCGAACGCCTGCAGGCCCAGAGCAAATTGACTCAGCAATCGAGCCTGATCGCCGCCAGCGATGCGCAAGTGGCAACCACGCAAGCCACCCTCGGGCGCTCGCAGATGGATTTGTCGCGGGCAGAAACCCTGCGTAAACCCGGCTACGTCTCCGAGGAGCGGGTCACCACCCTCTCCGCCGACGCTCATATCGCCCGCTCGCAAGTGGCCAAGGCCCAGGCCGATGCCCAGAGCCAGCGCCAGCAGGTCAACGCGCTGACCGCCGAGATCAAACGCCTCGATGCGCAGATCGCCAACGCCCGCGCCGACCTCGCCCAAGCCGAACTGAACCTGACCCGCAGCGAAATCCACGCACCGATCAGCGGCCTGATCGGCCAGCGTGCCGCGCGCAATGGTCAGGTGGTGCAGGCCGGCGCCTATCTGCTTTCAATCGTTCCGGACGAAGACATTTGGGTGCAGGCCAATTTCAAGGAAACCCAAATCGGTCACATGCAGCCGGGCCAGAAAGCCGAGCTGCTTTTCGATGCCTACGGCGATACGCCGATCGAGGCCCGGGTCGACAGCCTGTTCGCCGCCTCCGGCGCGCAGTTCAGCCTGTTGCCGCCGGACAACGCCACCGGCAACTTCACCAAGGTCGTGCAGCGGATTCCGGTCAAGCTGACCTTCAAGGCCGATAACCCGCTGCACGGCAAGATCCGTCCGGGCATGTCCGTCACCGCCACCGTGAACATCAAAGACGCCCCGGACAATGGCCGGTGATTCACTGATCCGCCCGGTCGGCGAACCGACCCGGCGGGACTGGATTGCGGTGATGAGCGTGATGCTCGGCGCCTTCATGGCGGTGCTCGACATCCAGATCACCAACTCCTCGCTCAAGGATATTCAGGGCGCCCTGTCGGCGACGCTGGAAGAAGGCTCGTGGATTTCGACGTCTTATCTGGTGGCGGAAATCATCATGATCCCGCTGACCGCCTGGCTGGTGCAGTTGCTGTCGGCACGGCGGCTGGCGGTGTGGGTGTCGCTGGGCTTTCTGATTTCTTCGTTGCTGTGCTCAATGGCCTGGAGCCTGGAGAGCATGATCGTGTTTCGCGCCATGCAGGGCTTCACCGGCGGCGCGCTGATCCCGCTGGCGTTCACCCTGACCCTGATCAAACTCCCCGAACATCACCGCGCCAAAGGCATGGCGATGTTTGCCATGACCGCTACCTTCGCCCCGTCCATCGGCCCGACCCTCGGCGGCTGGCTCACGGAGAACTGGGGCTGGGAATACATCTTCTATATCAACATCCCGCCGGGCCTGATCATGATCGCCGGGCTGATGTACGGCCTGGAGAAAAAAGAAGCGCATTGGGAGCTGCTGAAAAGCACCGATTACACCGGCATTCTCACGCTGGGTATCGGGCTTGGTTGCCTGCAGGTTTTCCTTGAGGAAGGCCATCGCAAGGACTGGCTGGAATCGAGCCTGATCGTGACGCTGGGCAGCATCGCCCTGCTGAGCCTGATCACCTTTGTGATCGTGCAGATTTCCAAGCCCAATCCGCTGATCAACCTGGGCATCCTGCGCAACCGCAATTTCGGGCTGTCGAGTATTTCCAGCCTCGGCATGGGCGTTGGGCTGTACGGTTCGATCTATCTGCTGCCGCTGTATCTGGCGCAGATCCAGAACTACAACGCCCTGCAGATCGGCGAAGTGATCATGTGGATGGGCGTGCCGCAGCTGTTTCTGATTCCGCTGGTGCCGAAACTGATGAAATTCGTCTCGCCGAAATGGCTGTGCACGATCGGATTCGGCCTGTTCGGGCTGGCGAGTTTTTCCTCCGGCGTGCTCAACCCGGATTTCGCCGGGCCGCAGTTCAACCAGATCCAGATCATCCGCGCACTGGGCCAGCCGCTGATCATGGTGACCATTTCGCTGATCGCCACGGCATATATCCTGCCGCAGGACGCGGGTTCGGCGTCGAGCCTGTTCAACATCCTGCGCAACCTCGGCGGCGCCATCGGCATCGCCCTGCTCGCGACGCTGCTGGATGCGCGCACCAAGACCTACTTCGATTACCTGCGTGAAGCGGTGGTGCCGACCAATCCGCAGGTGGCCGAACGCCTGGCGTCGATGAGCGATCGTTTCGGCAGTGACACGGCGGCGTTGGGCAAGTTGAGCGAGATCGTTCATCAGCAGGCGCTGATCATGGCCTACAACGATGCGTTTCATTTTGTCGGGATTGCGCTGGGGATCAGCATGTTGGCGATTTTGCTGACCAAGAAATTGCCAGCCGGACTGAAGGCCGGCGAGGCACATTAACCTTGAGCGGACGCAGAGCGTCCAGGGCTGCATTCCCACGCAGAGCGTGGGAACGATCCGTTAAACGGCCAACAGCCGCTCACGCAGCTTGGCGATTTCGTCGCGCATCTGCGCCGCCGCTTCGAATTCCAGGTCGCGGGCCAGCTGGTACATCTTCTCTTCCAGTTGGCGGATGCGCTTGGTGATCTCGCTCGGCGAGCGCAGTTCGGCTTCGTACTTGGCGTTTTCTTCGGCGGCCTTGGCCATGCCTTTGCGCTTCTTGCTGCGCGAACCGGGCACGGTGGCGCCTTCCATGATGTCGGCGACGTCCTTGAACACGCCCTTCGGCGTGATACCGTTGGCCAGGTTGAAGGCGATCTGCTTGTCGCGACGGCGCTCGGTTTCGCCGATGGCCCGCTCCATCGAACCGGTGATGCGATCCGCGTAGAGAATCGCCCGACCATTGAGGTTACGCGCCGCCCGGCCGATGGTCTGGATCAGCGAACGCTCGGAACGCAGAAAACCTTCCTTGTCCGCGTCGAGAATCGCCACCAGCGACACTTCCGGCATGTCCAGACCTTCACGCAGCAGGTTGATCCCCACCAGCACATCAAAAGTACCCAGACGCAGGTCGCGGATGATTTCCACCCGCTCGACGGTGTCGATGTCCGAGTGCAGATAACGCACACGCACGCCGTGATCGGCCAGGTAATCGGTCAGATCTTCGGCCATGCGCTTGGTCAGCGTGGTGACCAGCACTCGCTCCTCTACCGCGACGCGCTTGGTGATTTCCGAGAGCAGATCGTCGACCTGGGTCAGCGCCGGACGCACTTCAACCTGCGGGTCGACCAGACCGGTCGGGCGCACAACCTGTTCGATCACCCGGCCGGCGTGTTCGGCTTCGTAGTTGCCGGGCGTGGCCGAGACGAAAATCGTCTGCGGGCTGACCCCTTCCCACTCGTCGAAGCGCATCGGCCGGTTGTCCAGCGCCGATGGCAGGCGGAAGCCGTATTCCACCAGGGTCTCTTTACGCGAGCGGTCGCCCTTATACATCGCGCCGACCTGCGGCACGCTGACGTGGGATTCGTCGATCACCAGCAAGGCGTCGGCTGGCAGGTAATCGTAGAGCGTCGGCGGCGCCGCACCGGCCGGACGACCCGACAGGTAGCGCGAGTAGTTTTCGATGCCGTTGCAATAACCGAGTTCGAGGATCATCTCCAGGTCGAATCGGGTGCGCTGCTCCAGGCGCTGGGCTTCCACCAGTTTGTTGTTGTTGCGCAGGTATTCCAGGCGCTCCTGCAATTCGACCTTGATCCCCTCGATGGCGTCGAGCAGGGTTTCCCGAGGCGTCACGTAGTGGCTTTTCGGATAGAAGGTGAAGCGCGGCAGCTTGCGGATGACCTCGCCGGTCAGCGGGTCGAACGCGGAAATGCTCTCCACTTCGTCATCGAACAACTCGATGCGGATCGCTTCGAGGTCGGATTCCGCCGGGTAGATGTCGATCACATCGCCGCGCACCCGGAAGGTCGCCCGGGCGAAATCCATGTCGTTGCGGGTGTATTGCAGGTCGGCCAGCCGCCGCACCAGCGCACGCTGGTCGAGCTTGTCGCCGCGATCGACGTGCAAGACCATTTTCAAATAGGTTTCCGGACTGCCCAGACCGTAGATGCACGACACCGTGGTGACGATGATCGCGTCCTTGCGCTCCAGCAACGCCTTGGTCGCCGACAGACGCATCTGCTCGATGTGGTCGTTGATCGACGCATCCTTCTCGATGAAGGTGTCGGACGACGGCACATAGGCTTCGGGCTGGTAGTAGTCGTAGTAGGAAACGAAGTACTCGACGGCGTTGTTCGGGAAGAATGACTTGAACTCGCCGTACAACTGCGCGGCCAGCGTCTTGTTCGGCGCCAGCACCAGGGTCGGGCGCTGCACCTGGGCGATCACATTGGCGATGCTGAAGGTCTTGCCCGACCCGGTCACCCCGAGCAGCGTCTGGTGCGACAGCCCGGCTTCGATGCCTTCGACCATCAGGCGAATGGCTTCGGGTTGATCGCCGGCGGGGTCGAAACGGGTGACGAGCTGGAATTCAGACATAAACACCTCTGGAATCGCGACGCTGCTGGCAAACCGCAGCACCACGAGAATGACCGCAAACGACCGATGTCGCGCAAGAAAAAACGAAGATTGTGCTGAATGTGGAGCCGATTGCCTCGCCTTTCAAGGCAAACGTCCTACATCCGGTAAAGTCTCCGACAGATCCATTCGACTAACGGTCGAGAAATAATCGGAAAAACTTACCCCAAAAGCCGATTCGCCTGTCGCCATTGATCGATGATGGCCTCTATACTAGCTCCCCGTTTGTGCACCGCTCTAGTGCATTCGGCTGGAGCGCCACACGTCCCTCCACTCTCCAATAGAGCTGCCGTAAAAATGAGCCTGTTCTCCGCTGTCGAAATGGCACCCCGCGATCCAATCCTGGGCCTCAACGAAGCATTCAACGCCGATACCCGGACCAATAAGGTCAACCTCGGGGTGGGTGTGTACTGCAACGAAGAGGGGCGAATTCCACTCCTGCGCGCCGTTATCGAAGCCGAAACCATTCGCGCCGCTCAGCATGCCTCCCGTGGCTACCTGCCGATCGACGGCATCGCGGCCTACGACCAGGCCGTGCAAAAGCTGCTGTTCGGCAATGATTCGCCACTGCTGGCGGCTGGCCGCGTTGTCACCACCCAGGCCGTCGGCGGGACCGGCGCACTGAAAATCGGTGCCGACTTCCTCAAGCAACTGCTGCCAAATGCCGTTGTGGCGATCAGCGACCCGAGCTGGGAAAACCACCGCGCGCTGTTCGAAACCGCCGGTTTCCCGGTGCAGAACTACCGCTACTACGACGCCGCCACCCACGACGTGAACCGTGCCGGCCTGCTCGAAGACCTCAACGCCCTGCCGAATGGCTCGATCGTCGTGCTGCACGCCTGCTGCCACAACCCCACCGGCGTCGACCTGAGCCCGGCGGACTGGAACAACGTGCTGGAAACGGTCAAGGCCAAAGGTCACGTGCCGTTCCTCGACATGGCTTACCAGGGTTTCGGTGACGGCATCGCCGAAGACGCCGCTGCCGTGCGGCTGTTTGCCGAATCCGGCCTGACCTTCTTCGTATCGAGCTCGTTCTCCAAGTCGTTCTCGCTGTACGGCGAGCGCGTCGGTGCGCTGTCGATCATCAGCGAATCGAAAGAAGAAAGCGCGCGCGTACTGTCGCAAGTCAAACGCGTGATCCGCACCAACTACTCCAACCCGCCGACCCACGGTGCAAGCATCGTTGCTGCGGTATTGAACAGCCCGGAACTGCGCGCCCAGTGGGAAGCCGAACTGGCTGAAATGCGCCTGCGCATTCGCGGCATGCGCGAGCAGATGGTTGCTCTGCTGGCGAAGAAAGCCCCGCAGCGTGACTTCAGCTTCGTCGGTCGTCAGCGCGGCATGTTCTCTTACTCCGGCCTGACCACCGAACAGGTTCATCGCCTGCGCAACGAGTTCGGCATCTACGCCCTGGACACCGGCCGCATCTGCGTCGCTGCGCTGAACCAGAGCAACATCGAAGCCGTGACGGACGCCATCGTTCAGGTCATCTGATCCGGCGCCGCACTGAAAACGGGAAGCCTTCGGGCTTCCCGTTTTTTATTTGTCTGAAGAAAAACCGCTACACCCTCTAGACTGCACCCAAACGATATTTCAGAGAACCGACATGAAAAACGATGACCTGCGCGCCGACCGCGACGATCTGGATGACTTCATCCCCCGCGCTCCGGCCAAACGCGGCAACAATCTGGTGCTGCAAGTCGCGGCCGGGGTGTTTCTCGGCGGGCTGGCGCTGTGGCTGGTGCAACTGGGTGCGACGATGCTGTACGCCAAACTGATGCTCGGCACCTTCACGTTCGGCGGTTAAGCCAGTTCCGCTGCACGCTGAGTCGCCGCATCGTCATAAACGACGTAGAGCGATTCGGCGATCTGGCTCTTGATGGCCTTGGTGCTTTCCAGGCCGAGGACAAAACCTTCGGCCTTGCCGCCTGCGCGGTTCAGCTCTTCAGCCGTACCGGCCTGAGTGATCGCGTCGAAAAGCTTTTCGGCATGTGGGCCAACGCCTTTGGGCAGGCTGATTTGCGCGGTGCTCATGCGAACACCTCGACAGGACAATGGGTGAGGATGGGACTATTCATGGCGCGTACCTTTTCGGCGAATGGCCGGCAGCGCGTGTGACCACTTCCGGGCGGCCATGGTAGACCTCTGGTGGAGTTCTGGTAACCGCCAATCGCCGATAAACCGCCGCCCGTCCTGACCTTTCCAACAAATTTACATCTCGCGCTTGACTAGTCTTTTTAAATCAGTAACATACGCACCAATTCCGCAATAGCTCAGTTGGTAGAGCAAGTGACTGTTAATCACTGGGTCCCTGGTTCGAGTCCAGGTTGTGGAGCCAAATACAGAGCCCCTGAATCGAAAGATTCAGGGGCTTTTTAGTGGGCGCTGAAAAAAACGGCGACATAGAAAAAGGGCCGATCAGTTTTCCAGCTGATCGGCCCTTTTCATTCAACTACAACGGTCAGACGTGCTCGCTGCTCTTGGCATGTGCCTTCGGTATGCCATGACCGTGATCCGCATCCGGATCGATCACCGGTACTTCGTTGCCGTCGCAGTCATGCAGCTTGCCGTCGCTGAAGTAGTCGCCTTCACGCAGCGCTGCCAGATCGCGATAACGCAGGGTCCGCTCTTCTGCTGCCGCGAACACCGACTGCTGATCCGAGTTACCCGCCGTGAAGTGGTTGAATGCCAGGTTCAGCAGGATCGCCATGATTGCCGACGAGCTGATGCCCGAATGGAAAATGGTCGCGAACCAGCTCGGGAAGTGATCGTAGAAGTTCGGCGCGGCAATCGGGATCATGCCGAAGCCGATCGAGGTGGCGACGATGATCAGGTTGACGTTGTTGCGATAATCGACCTTGGACAGCGTGCGGATACCGCTTGCCGCCACGGTGCCGAACAGCACGATACCGGCGCCGCCGAGTACCGACGTCGGCACGGCTGCGATGACCCGGCCCATGAACGGCAGCAGACCGAGGATCACCAGGAAGATACCGCCGGTCGCCACCACATAGCGGCTCTTGATCCCGGTCACCGCCACCAGCCCGACGTTCTGGGCGAAGGCGCTTTGGGTGAACGAGCCGAAGATCGGTGCAAACATGCTCGACAGCATGTCCGCCCGCAGGCCGTTGCCCAGGCGTTTGGAGTCGACCTTGGTGCCGATGATTTCACCGACCGCCAGAATGTCCGCCGAGGTTTCCACCAGGGTCACCATGACCACGATGCACATCGACAGGATCGCGGCGAAGTGGAAGGTCGGCATTCCGAAATGGAACGGCGTCGGGAAGCCGAACATCGGGCCCTGGGTGACGTTGGAGAAGTCCGCCATGCCGAGGAACACCGCCAGCACCGTGCCGATCACCATGGCCAACAGGATCGACAGACGCGAGATGGTCGAGCTGCCGACCTTGCTCAGCAACAACACCAGCACCAGCGTGACCGCCGCCAGACCGATGTTCTGCATGCTGCCGAAATCAGGCGCATGACTGTTGCCGCCCATGGCCCAGCGTGCGGCCACCGGCATCAGCGTCAGGCCGATGGTGGTGATCACGATGCCCGTGACCAGCGGCGGGAAGAACTTGGTGATTCGCGAGAACACCGGCGTGATCAGCAAGCCGATCAGCGACGCCGCAATCACCGCGCCGAGCACCGACTGGAAGCCGCCCTCCCCGCCACTGCTGACAATCGCCACCATGGTGGCAACGCCAGAGAAGGACACGCCCTGCACCAGCGGCAACTGACAGCCGAAAAACGGTAAACCCAGGGTTTGCAGCAACGTGGCCAGCCCCCCCGCAAACAATGAAGCAGCAATCAACAGACCGATGTCCGCCGGCGATAGCCCGGCGGCCTGACCGATGATCAGTGGCACCGCGACGATACCGCCATACATGGTCAGAACGTGTTGCAGGCCGTAAGCCATATTCGCGCCGACCCCGAGATTCTCGTCCTCGGGCCGTTGGTGTGAAACATGGGGCGTTTTCATGGTGGGGGAGTTCCCTGGTTTTTGTTATGCACACACTGTATGCAAGAATCAGGACAAATGTCCATAGACTTGTATACAACTTGTCAGTCACATAATGGTTAGCTAGCCACCCAACCTTCTATCCCGCTGCTTTCATTCCACAAATCCGGCAACACATCCCCAATCGAGTTCACGTTTTATCCGCCTAGGCTGAAGTGTTCACGGCGACCGACGGCGCGGCCGCACTCTTTTTTATACATATAAAGTATGCATAATGAAGTCATTCAAGATTCAGTTCGACAAAAGCAAGAATGCTGCCAACGCATTCGAGCCCAGCGAGCAATGGCAACTTTGCGCAGAGGTAATCAATGAAAAATGAATACAATTTCAGCGACGGTAAACGCGGCGCCATCGCGCCGATCAAGGGCAAGACCCGCATCACCATCATGCTCGATGACGCGGTGATCGAAGCCGCGCGCGAGGTCGCTGAAAGCGAGGGGTTTGGCTATCAGACGGTAATCAACAACACCCTGCGCCGCGCATTGCTTAACAGCCGTGGCGCAACCGAGGAACTCGAGCATTCAAGCGGGCAATTCAAGCAAGGCATCACCGCCACCGACCTCAAGAGCCTTGAGAAAAAACTGTCGGCGGCCGTGAACGAGATCCGGCGGGTGCTGGAACCGGACGTCAAACCGTAGCGTTCAAACTGGCTGAATCAAGCGCGCCAGAGCCTCTCGTGCACCGGGCTGGTGCGGCAAGTTCAGGCCAAATTCCCGTTCCAGCAACTCGATCAGTTCATCAACATCTGTCACTTCGCGCCGCTCGCTCTCGGCGCCTATGCTGTGAATGGCGAAACTGCCGTTGTTCAGCGTACGCCGCCAGCCGTCGCCGGTACGCGCCACCATCAGGCGCTGGGCGAATGGTGAGTCCGGGTGGGTCGAGACGTACCAGTTGCCGAGGGTGTAATCGATGTCTTCCTGGCGCTGCAGGTCGAACAGGTACATCGGCCGCCATTCGCCAGCAACCCTGGCCCGCAGCATGTAGCCATCGGCCTGCACTTCGATGCGATACGGTTCGTGCGGGGTGGATTGCTCGGCGTCGGTATCCAGCACCAGCGGCGCGGTCGGCACCATGCCGCCGAAGCCGACGTCGGTGATGTAGCGCACGTCGTCAATGGTCACCAGGCTCAAGCGGTGGGTGCGCGCCGTCCAACTGCCTTCGGGCTGATTCATCACCACGCGCCCGCTGATGCCCCGCGCATCGAACCCCAGCTCCAGCAACAAGGCCAGAAACAGGTAGTTCAGCTCGTAGCAGTAACCGCCACGGGCGTCGTTCAGGACCTTGCGCTCAATGGAGGGCAGATCGATCAGCACAGGTTCGCCACTCAGCGTCGACAGGTTTTCGAAAGCAAAGGCGCCGGTATGGCGCAGCTGCAGCAGGCGCAGGGTTTCAAGGGTCGGTGCCGGGGGCGTATCGAATCCCAGGCGTTGCAGATACTGTTTCAGATTCGTCAGGCGTGGCTCGCTCATGGCTGGGTCCTTTCGCATGGGGGCGCGGATCGTTCCGCCGATGGTCGCCATGTATACGGGATCCGGGCCTCGAATCGACAATTGAATTAACCAATCACCGGCTAGCGTCTTTTACGCGAATCGATGCGAATCCACGTCGGCGCGTGGTCGCTGGCATGCGGTTCGTTGCGCACCCAGGCATCCACACCGGCCTCGTGCAGATAAGGGCTCAGCGTCGGATTGAGCAGCAGATGGTCGATCCGCAGCCCGGAGTTCTTCTGCCAGTGCTGGCGGAAGTAATCCCAGAACGTATAGAGCCGATCCTCGGGATACAGATGCCGCAACGAATCGGTCCAGCCCTGATCCAGCAGACGCTGATAGCACTCGCGGCTTTGCGGTTGCAACAACGCATCCTTGAGCCACGAACGGGTGTTGTAGATATCCAGATCGGTGGGCACCACGTTGTAATCGCCGGCCAGCACCACCGGGTGATCGCTGCTTTGCAGATCCTTGGCGTATTTGATCAGGCGCTCGAACCAGGCCAGTTTGTAGTCGAACTTCGGCCCCGGTTGCGGATTGCCATTGGGCAGGTACAGGCATCCCACCAACACCCCGTGCACCGCCGCTTCGAGGTAGCGGCTGTGTTTATCGTCGGGATCGCCGGGCAAACCGCGCCGGCTCTCCAGCGGTTGCGCATCGCGGGCAAGAATCGCCACGCCGTTCCATGACGCCTGGCCGTGCCAGATGGCGCCGTAGCCGGCGGCCTCCAACTCGGCGGCGGGAAACGCGCTGTCCACCAGTTTCAGCTCCTGCAAACAGGCGATGTCCGGCTGCTCGCGCTTGAGCCATTCCAGCAGGTTCGGCAGTCGGGCCCGCAGGCCGTTGACGTTGAACGTGGCAATGCGCATTTTTTTCATCGTCCGGGTTCCTGCCATTGACCGATAAAAACTGTGACATCCGCCCACCGCGACGGTTGCGTCGGATCCTTCCCGTACGGCGTAATAAGCCCTTGCCCGATCGCCGAGAATCCCCACATGCAAACAACGCTGCAAGGCCAGGGCATCATCCTGCGCCCGCTTCAATACGCCGACGCCGATGCCCTGCTCCGCGCTGCCGCTGACGGTGAACTGTGGAATCTGACGGTCACCGTGGTGCCGTCGGCCACCACCGTCGACGCTTACCTGAAAAAGGCCCTCGACGGCCGTGAGGCTGGGACCGTCATGCCGTTTGTCATCGTATTGAAGGAAACCGGCGAGGTGATCGGCTCGACCCGCTTCTGGAAGATCGACCCGCTCAATCGCAAGCTGGAGATCGGCAGCAGCTGGATTTCCGCACGCTTTCAGAAGACCTTCGTCAACACCGAGGCCAAGTACCTGATGCTGTGCCACGCCTTCGAGGTGCTCGATTGCGTGCGGGTGCAGTTCACCACCGACGAAAACAACCAGAAGTCGCGCAACGCGATCCTGCGGCTCGGCGCGCAACAGGAAGGCATCGTCCGCCACGAACGCATCATGCCGGACGGCCGCAAGCGCAACTCGGTGCGCTTCAGCATCATCGATGACGAATGGCCGCAGGTGCGCCTGAAACTGGAACGCAAACTGGCGGATTACGGCCTGCGCTGAAGGCTCAGACGCGATTGCGCAGCCATTGCAGGAACCCTTTTTTCGGCGCCAGCACCGGCGTTTCTTCCGTCAGGGATTGCGCCTTGTGCAGGCGGAAATCGAGCAGCGCCTGCATCGCGTCGTTGATGTCGTGACGAGCGTCCAGGCACGGCTTGAGATAAGACTTCTCGATGCGGTACAGCGCGCAGAAGGTCTTGGCGGAGAAATCGGCCGGCAACGACGTATCGGACAGAATCCCCGCCTCGCCGATCACCTCACCCGGCCCCATCCGTCCAGACTCGAACGGCGTGCCATGGCGCTTGAGCGTCACCGAGACCACGCCGGATTCGATGATGAACAGGTGATCGCTGACCTCGCCGCCCGCGAGGATCGTCTCGCCGGCGCGGAAGGTTTGCAGGGTCATGTTCTGGCTGAAGGTTTCTTTCTCTTCCTGACGCAGGGTGGAGAAAATCGGCGAGCTGTCGAGCAACGCCCGTGGCCGCGAGAGATTGCTCGCCACGCCGGGCTCATCGCTCGACAGCAGATTGACCCCGGACGCTTGCAAGTGCCGGAACGCCAGGTCGAACAGCTGATTGCGCACCACGCGCTTTTCGCTCATCGAGGCGACGAACCCGCTGATTTCATATTCGGCACCCGCACTGTTGGAGCTCTTCAGCGCGACACTCGGCGCAGGGCTCTCCAATAACTGGCGACAACCCTGCATCGCCCGCTCCAGGGCCTCGATCACCGAACTGGGCCGCGCATGGGGGCTGACCTGCACGCTGACGGCCACCCCGAACATATTGCTCGGTCGGCTGAAGTTGATGATCTTGGCCTTGGCCGCCAGCGAGTTGGGAATCACCGCCATGCTGCCCTGACTGGTTTGCAGGCGCGTGGCGCGCCAGTCGATGTCGGTGACCCGACCTTCGGTGCCGTCGATGGAAATCCAGTCATCCAGTTGATAAGGCTTGGTGGTGTTGAGCACGATCCCGGAAAACACGTCGCTCAAGGTGCTCTGCAACGCCAGACCGACGATGATCGCCAGCGCCCCGGAGGTTGCCAGCACGCCCTTGACCGGCAGATCCAGCACATAGGCCAGTGCCGCGATAATGGCGATCAGGAAAATCACCGCACCGAGCAGATCCTGCAACAGCCGCCCGGTGTGCCCGACCCGCTGCATCATCACCGCGCCAATCAGAACCGTCAGGGTGCGCGCGCCGAACAGCCACCAGCCGATCTGCAACCCGGTCGCCGCCAGGTGCAACGGTACATTGTCGGCCCACGGCGCAGGCTCCATCGGGTTGAGCCCTTCGTTGAACAGCAGAATGCTGAACAGGGCAAAAATCAGCACCCGCACCAACAGTTTCCACGCGCTGCCGTGGGCGCTGATCAGGCGCCACAGACCGAGATCGACCAGGATCAGGATCAAGGCGCAAAACAACGGATGATCGGTGAGCAGAGACAGCATCAAACAACTCCGACAGGGGCCAGTCGCGAGAAGATCGCACAGATTGGGCTCAGTGTAGGAGGAATTGATTTGGCGGGATGAGCGCCACTGCACGCGCTCAAAAAAAAACCGGCAGGCGCACGTGGCGCCTGCCGGTTTTTTTAGCTGTGCATCTGGCCGAAGCGGCCGGACTGGAAGTCGGCGAAAGCCTGATGGATTTCCTGCTCGGTGTTCATCACGAACGGGCCGTGGCCGACAATCGGCTCGTCGATCGGCTCGCCGCTGAGCAGCAGCACCACCGCGTCCGCGCTGGCTTCAAGGGTGATGCGATCGCCATCACGCTCGAACAGCGCCAACTGGCCTTCGCGCATCGACTCCCCACCGTTGATCTGAACCGAACCCTTCAACACCACCAGCGCCGTGTTGCGGCCTTCGTGCAGATCCAGCGAGAGCAACTTGCCAGTGTTCAGTCGCAGATCCCACACGTCGATAGGCGTGAACGTGCGGGATGGACCTTTGTGGCCGTCGAATTCACCGGCGATCAGCCGCAGGCTGCCGGCACCGTCCTTTAGCGCGATTTGCGGAATATCACTGTCCAGAATGGTCTGGTAACCCGGCGCGGCCATTTTGTCCTTCGCCGGCAGATTCACCCACAGCTGCACCATTTCCAGGTTGCCGCCGGTTTTGGCGAAGTTTTCCGAGTGGAATTCCTCATGCAGGATTCCGGAAGCCGCCGTCATCCACTGCACATCCCCCGGACCGATGGTGCCGCCGCTGCCGGTGGAGTCGCGGTGCTGCACTTCGCCTTCGTAAACGATGGTCACGGTTTCGAAGCCACGGTGCGGATGCTGCCCCACGCCGCGGCGTTCAGTAGTCGGGGTGAAATGCGCAGGCCCGGCGTGATCCAACAGCAGGAACGGGCTGATGTGCTGGCCCATGTTGTCGTAGGAAAACAGGGTGCGCACCGGAAACCCATCGCCGACCCAGTGGCCGCGAGGGCTGGTGTAGAGACCGATAAGATTTTTCATGGTGGACTCCGTAATCGGGTTGATCATGGGCCGATCATAAATTCGCCACGTATTTAGTACTAGTCAGCCAAAACCGTCCTCATCGTCCTACCGATGGAACGATGACTGATTGGCGTGATTCGTGACTTTCAGTCAACAGTACTTTGCCCCCACAGCGGTTTTTCTTAAGGAATCAGACGCGGATACTCCTGCCCAATCCCACTGCAATCCTGGAGCCCCTGCATGTCTGTTCCCGCTTTCGGTCTTGGTACGTTTCGCCTGCAAGGTCAGGTGGTCATCGATTCGGTGAGCACTGCCCTTGAACTTGGTTACCGAGTCATCGACACCGCACAGATCTACGAAAACGAGGCCGACGTTGGCGCAGCCATCGCTGCCAGCGGCATTGCCCGTGAAGAGCTGTTCATCACCAGCAAGATCTGGATCGCCAACTTCGCCGGGGATCGTCTGATCGAAAGCCTCAAGGAAAGCCTGAAAAAGCTGCAGACCGACTACCTCGACCTGACGCTGATCCACTGGCCGTCGCCGGAAGATCAGGTGCCGGTGGAGGAATTCATGGGCGCGCTGCTGGAAGCCAAACGCCTGGGCCTGACCCGGCAGATCGGCGTGTCCAACTTCACCATCGACCTGATGAAACAGGCGATTGCTGCGGTCGGTGCGCAAAACATCGCCACCAACCAGATTGAACTGCACCCATACCTGCAAAACCGCAAGGTCGTCGAGTTCGCGCAAAGTCAGGGCATCCAGATCACGTCGTACATGACCCTCGCCTACGGCGAAGTGCTGAAGGATCCGCTGATCGTGCAGATCGCCGAGCGCCTGCATGCCACCCCGGCGCAGGTTACGCTGGCGTGGGCGATGCAATCGGGTTATGCGGTGATTCCGTCGTCGACCAAACGCGCCAACCTGCAAGGCAACCTCGGTGCCACGGCGCTGACCCTGAGCGACGCCGACATGGCGCTGATCGCCACACTGGAGCGCGGCCATCGCCTGACCAGCCCCAAAGGCATCGCGCCGCAGTGGGACTGATCGATCAGGCCTGAAGCTGCTGCGCGAGGTCGTGCATGGCCTCGCGCAGCGAATCGATGGCGGCCATCAATGCCGCTTCGGGCTGATCGGCCCGGCAGGCCTGTTCGAGCACCCGACACGCCGAGACCACACGCTCGGCACCGATCATGTGCGCCCCGCCCGTGACGTGATGCGCCAGATCACGCAAATCGGCGCGGTCATTTTTGCGGCCCGATTCATCCAGACGCTTCAGGTCAATGCGCAGACTGCTCAGCACCTCCTCACGCAATTGCGCGATCAGCGGGTTGTCCGCGCCTGCCATTTGTAACAGCGCACTCAGGTCAAACGCGGCCACTGCCGGATCGTCCACACTCTCAACCTGCGTTCCCCCGGATGTAGCGACCATCAGCGCCTGGCTCAATTCGCGCAGCAGAACCGGTTTGAACAGACAGTCGTCCATCCCGGCTGCCCGGCATCGCTGCTTTTCTTCCATTTGCGCATTGGCGGTAAATCCAAGGATCAGACAGGGCGCCCTGCCCGTCGCGGCCTCTTCCTGACGCACCGCGCGCGCCAGCTCGTAACCGTTGAGCCCCGGCATGTTGCAGTCAGTGATCAATGCATCGAAGGAGTGCCCGCGCCACAGCGCCAGCCCGCTCCCACCACCATCGGTTTCCACGGGGCGATGGCCGAGTTCACTCAACTGTCGGCACAACAACAGGCGATTCACGGGATGGTCATCCACCACCAGCACGTTCAGCGACTTGACCGCCGTCGCCACGGGTGCCGGTGCAGCCTCCTGCACCAGCGGCTGCAGCACTGGCAGTTCCAGTCGCAGCATGACCTGAGTGCCCCTGCCCGGTTCGCTGGTCATCCACAAATCACCACCCATCATCCGGCACAGGTTGCGGCTGATCACCAACCCCAGGCCAGAACCGCCCTGCGCCGCAGTCTGATGATCGCCGACCTGCACAAACGGGCTGAACAAGCGTTGCTGATCCTCGGCGCTGATTCCCCGGCCACTGTCTTCAATGGCTACACCCACTTCAATCAGCCCGTCCTGTTCGCCGAATACGCGCAAGCGCAGGCTCACCTCGCCGTCATCGGTGAACTTGATGGCATTGCTCAACAGATTCGACAGTACTTGTTTGAAACGCAGGGCATCGATCATCACCTCGACGTTGCTGCGTTCATCCAGCTCCACATGCCACAACAATTGCTTCTGCCGGGCCAGGCCTTCGAAAATCCGACACACCGACTGCACCACCTCGCGCAGATTGACCCGTTCGGGAACCAGCGACAAATGCCCAGCCTCAATGCGCGCGATGTCGAGAATATCGCCGATCAATGCCAGCAATTGCTGCCCGGCACTGGACGCCACCTCGATCGCCTGGCGATCGGTCACGCCTTCATCGGCACGCTTGAGGGCCAGTTCAAGCATGCCGATCAGGGCGTTCATCGGTGTGCGGATTTCATGGCTCATGGTCGCCAGAAACGTGCTCTTGGCACGATTGGCTTCATCGGCTGCCTCCTTGGCCTCCTGCAACTGTCTTAACCATTGTTGACGCTGACGGATCTGCCGACGCTGAAAGGCGATCCAGCCCAACGCCAGCAACAGCAACCCGGCGGCAATGGCAAAGCCGCGCAGGATTTGCTCTCTATGACGCTGCCAATAGCTGTCCTGCAGCACCACGTTACGACTCCAGCGCGCGACCAGACCATCAATTTCCTGGGGGGCAATGGCCAGCAGCGCCTTGTTCAGAATCGATTGCAGTTGCGGGGCATCGGGCGCCGTGGCCATGGCAATCCGGGCCGGTTGATCACCCAGCGTGGAGACAATCCGCAAGCGCTCACGGTACTGGTGATCGATCTGATAACGCGCCACTAGCAACGAGCTCAATGTCGCATCAGCCCGACCATCAAGCAGCGCCCGCGTACCGTCCGCCGGACTCGGCAACTCGATCAGGTTGATCTGCGGCACGTGCTCCAACAGATATTCGCGCAGCGGATTACCGCGATAGAGCGCCAGACGTTTACCCGCCATCTCCTCGAGACTGCGCGGCGCCTGTGCCTTCGAATCGGTGATCAAGACGAAGGGGCTGTTGGCGTACGACCGGGTGAACCGCATTTCAAGTTCACGCTCGCGGCTCGGTGTCAGCACCGGCAACAGATCCAGCGCCCCGCTCCTGAGCTGCTCGACCTGACGATCCAGAGACTGACCGCGCACCACCTCGAATGTCAGGCCACTGCGCTGACTGATCAGGTTGAGCAGTTGTGCAGTCAGGCCGCTGAATCGGCCATCGGCATCAAAGAATGCCAGTGGCGCAAAATCGTCGATAGCACCGACCCGCACCACCGGATGCTGATCCAGCCATTGTTGCTCGCTGTCGCTCAGACTTACCCGCGACTGCGCTGCCCTGTCGGCGCGCCCGGCACTCCAGCGCAGCTCCATCGCGAGGCGCTGTTCCATGGGAATCGCCAGCAGTGCCTTGTCGACCAGACGTTTCAACCGCGTGTTGCTGCGGGTCAGTGCGAAGCCGAACGGGTTGGCGTCAAGGCCCGAGGGGCCCGCCAGTTGCAGGTCGTTATAAAAATGAGTGTTGATCAGATAGCTGGCGCTGATGAAGTCGCCAAGGTAGAGCGCATCCCGACCGAACGCCACCGCGCCGAGGGCATCGAGAATCGAGCGATAACGCTGCAGGGAGGCTTGCGGGTAAGCCTGCTCGATGGTCGAGGCTGGCAGGTAGTCGTCCACCATGGCGATTCGCTTGCCGGCCAGATCGTCGGGCAATGGTTCGTCGAGCCGGGTCACCCACATCGGCTGATCTTCGGCGTAAGCACGGGACAGCATCAGTTCGGGGTCGGCGATCTCGAAGTTGTTCGACGTGCCCAGCAAATCCAGATCACCGGCCTTGAGCGCGGCCATCGCACTTGCGCGGTCGGGATAGCACCAGACTTCGACGGCGAGATTGAGTACCTGTGCAATCGCATCGGCGTAATCGGCGGTGAGGCCTTCCAGCTCATGGCGCTTGCGCGTCAGTTCAAAGGGCGGGTAATCCGGCCAGGAGGCACCGATGCGCAATACCGGATGCGCGCTCAGCCACTGTTTATCCTGATCATCAAGGCGAACCTGCACGCCTTCCAGGCGGGTGCGGGAAACGATTTCCAGTCTTTGCGCACTCGTCGCCGCCTGAACTGTGCCTGCAAACAAAAGTGCCAACAGAAACACCAACCGCAACGGTCTCATCATGGAAAGCCTCTCAGAACAGATCGTTGCGCACGACCAGCTCTCGCAACGTCACTGAGGACGTTATTCCCAGTTTGAGCATCAATCGGGTCTTGTAGGTGCTGACGGTTTTGTGACTCAGGTTCATTTCCAAGGCGATGAGCTTGTTGGACTTGCCGTGAGCCAGTTGCACCAGAATATGCAGTTCGCAGTCGGACAGCCGATCAATCAACTGCCGCTCATCACTCAGTGCATCGAGTTGTCCTGAACTGACACCGTGCATTTCAGGAAAAAAAGTGTAGCCCGAACGCACAGCCTTGATCGCATTCTCGAGCTGTTTCAGGTCGGCGGACTTTTCCACGAAGGCCATCGCTCCGGCACGCCGGCAGCGCATCAGGAAACTGTCCTGGGGAGCCGAGGTAAAAATCACGACTTTGCAAACCAGCCCGATAGTCCTGATACGCTCCAATACATCCAGCCCGCCCATACCTGCAAGGTTCAGGTCGAGAATCATCAGATCCGGCGCATGTTCACGAATCATCGGCACGACGTCGACGCCGCTCGACACCACGTGAATCTGCTTATAGCCCAACCCATGCAACAGCATACGGATGGCAGAGACGACCACCGGGTGATCTTCGGCAAGCAATACTCGACCCATGACCACTCCCGGTGCGATTACATAGTGATGAAGCCACCGATCTTGCATGAACGGGACTATTGGTAGCTGCGCTACAACTGTTGCACAGACTTTACGATGAAGCACCTGTCAGATCTGACAGGTGCGCGCCAGACCGATCTGTGATAGCGCACGCGATGACCGCCCAAGCGATGCCTCGACCGAGGTCATCAGCTGTTCGATTTCGTCGAATGAAGGCAGCGCTGCAGGGCTGGTGATGACCTTTGCCCCAAAATGCCCGGGAACACCTGTGGAATCCGCCGGCTCACCATAGACCAGGGCCCGTCGGACTTGTGGGTGATCGAACAGAACACCGGGCAGATCCGCGATCCCGTTCGCCAGTTCGGCATTAACCACCAGGACATCGAACGGCTGACAGCCGTAATCGACCAGGGTCAACAGTTCGGCAAGACTTTGCACCGGTGCAATGCGGTAATAATCAAGGCCATTGAACAGGCGCTCGATCTTCATCCGCTGAAAATGCTGCAAGTCGGCGATCAGGATGCGCAGGGTTTTGTCGGTCAATGTGGAAGTCCGGGTAGTCGCTTCAAGTGGCGGCAAGACTACCCAAGCATCGGGATACACTCTGTAGGACTTTTCCGAAAAACACGGTCACTCATCGGGATTGAAAAAGTTACTCCGTGGTGCTCGGACTCCAGAACGCCTGCACCACCAGCGCCGAGGTCGAGATTCGCGCCACCAGTGCGTCCAGCTCATCACCGTCCACCGAGGTGGTTGCCAGCGTCGCTTCGATCTCGATTTCATCGGCACCGAAGGCGTGCACATCGACATCGCTGGCCGGGTAATTGCTGCGTTCCAGCTCGGCCTCGAGCAAGGCGAACACGGCTTTCTGCTGCGAACGCCGAGCGATGACATAAACAATGTTGGTGACTTCCGCCGAGACCACGTCCAGCGGCTGACGGTTGATGTTGTTGACGATCGGCCGCAACAAGGTATTGGCGGCCAGCACAAACAAGGTGCCCAGGACCGCTTCGGCCAGCAGGTCGGCACCGGCGCAGGCACCAACCGCCGCCGAGGTCCAGAGCGTGGCGGCGGTGTTGAGCCCACGCACGTTGCCCTCTTCGCGCATGATCACCCCGGCACCGAGAAAACCGATGCCGGAAACCACGTAGGCAACCACTCGCACCGCGCCTTCGGCCCCGGCGAGACGGTTGGCCATGTCGACGAAAATTGCCGCGCCGACCGCCACCAGCACGTTGGTGCGCAAGCCCGCCGTGCGCTGCCGGTACTGGCGTTCGAAGCCGATCAGGCCGCCGAGAATGAACGCCGCGCTGAGGCTGACCAGGGTATCGAGCAACGAAGTGAGGTTGAGATTGTTGATCGCTTGCATGTCGAACTCCTTGAAACCGCCCCCCTCGCTCCCACAAGGGGGGAATCTTGCCTGTTACTGCCAGCCGAAGCGGCGGATGTAGAAGCCTTTGACGGCCTGGGTCAGCGCCATGTACGCCAGCAGGATCACCGGCAGAAACACGAAGTACATCGACGGCAGCGCCTGCAATTTGAAGTAGTGCGCCAGCGGCCCCATCGGCAGGAAGATGCCCACGGCCATGATGATTGCGGTCATCACCAGCAGCGGCATCGCCGCGCGGCTTTGCAGGAACGGAATCTTCGGCGTGCGGATCATGTGCACGATCAGCGTCTGGGTCAGCAGCCCCACCACGAACCAGCCGGACTGGAACAGGGTCTGGTGATCCGGGGTGTTGGCATCGAACACGTACCACATCAAGGCGAACGTTGTGATGTCGAAGATCGAACTGATCGGGCCGAAGAACAGCATGAAGCGCCCGACGTCCCCTGGCTGCCAGCGTTGTGGCTGCTTCAGCATCTCGTCGTCGACGTTGTCGAACGGGATCGCGATCTGCGAAATGTCATACAGCAGGTTCTGCACCAGCAGGTGCATCGGCAGCATCGGCAGGAACGGAATGAACGCACTGGCGACCAGCACCGAGAACACGTTGCCGAAGTTCGAGCTGGCGGTCATCTTGATGTACTTGAGCATGTTGGCGAAGGTCCGACGCCCTTCCAGCACGCCCTCCTCCAGCACCATCAGGCTCTTTTCCAGCAGGATGATGTCGGCCGCTTCCTTGGCGATGTCCACCGCGCTGTCCACGGAAATCCCGATGTCGGCGGTGCGCAGCGCCGGTGCGTCGTTGATGCCGTCGCCCATGAACCCGACCACGTGGCCGTTGCCTTTGAGGATGCGCACGATGCGTTCCTTGTGCGACGGCGTCAGTTTGGCAAACACGTTGGTGGTTTCTACCGCCACGGCCAGTTCGGCGTCGCTCATGCGTTCGATGTCGTTGCCCATCAACAGGCCTTGCTGGGCCAGGCCCACTTCGCGGCAGATCTTGGCGGTCACCAGTTCGTTGTCACCGGTCAGCACTTTCACGGCCACGCCGTGCTCGGCCAGGGCCTTGAGTGCCGGGGCGGTGCTTTCCTTCGGCGGATCGAGGAACGCCACGTAACCGATCAGCGTCAGTTCTTGCTCGTCGCCAAGGCTGTAAGTGTCGCGACCTTCAGGCATCGATCGTGCTGCCACCGCGACCACACGCAAGCCTTCAGCGTTGAATGCTGCGGTGACCTGACGAATTTTCGCCAGCAATTCATCGCTCAAGGCTTCGTCGACTTCACCGTGACGCACCCGGCTGCACACTGCCAATACTTCTTCCACCGCGCCCTTGCAGATCAGTTGATGCGGCTGGCCGCGCCCTTCGACCACCACCGACATGCGCCGGCGGTTGAAGTCGAACGGGATTTCATCGACCTTGCGAAAGGCCGTACCGACCTTCAGCTCACGGTGGATTTCCACGTGCTCCAGCACCGCCACATCCAGCAGGTTTTTCAGCCCGGTCTGGTAGTAGCTGTTGAGGTAAGCCATTTCCAGCACGTCGTCGGAGTCTTCGCCCCAGACGTCGACATTGCGCGCCAGGAAGATCCTGTCCTGGGTCAGGGTGCCGGTCTTGTCGGTGCATAGCACGTCCATCGCGCCGAAGTTCTGGATCGCATCCAGGCGTTTGACGATGACTTTCTTGCGCGACAGAAACACCGCGCCCTTGGCCAGGGTCGAGGTGACGATCATCGGCAGCATTTCCGGGGTCAGGCCCACGGCGATCGACAGCGCGAACAGCAGCGCTTCGGTCCAGTCGCCCTTGGTGAAACCGTTGATGAACAACACCAGCGGCGCCATGACGAACATGAAGCGGATCAGCAGCCAGCTGACTTTGTTCACCCCTTGCTGGAACGAAGTCACCGCGCGATCGGTCGCCCCGACCCGCTGCGCCAGTGCACCGAAATAGGTGCTGTTGCCGGTGGTGAGAATCACCGCCACCGCCGTGCCGGACACCACGTTGGTGCCCATGAACAGGATGTTCTCGAGTTCCAGCGGATTGCGCGTGTCGCGATCGGCCTGACGCGGGAATTTTTCCACCGGCATCGATTCACCGGTCATTGCCGCCTGGCTGACGAACAGGTCCTTGGCGCTGAGCACCCGGCAATCGGCAGGAATCATGTCGCCGGCCGAGAGCACGATCAGATCGCCGGGTACCAGTTGCTTGATCGGCAGTTCAGCGCGCGGCGCATCCCGGCGCAGCACGGTGGCGGTGTTGCTGACCATCGCCTTGAGCGCGTCGGCGGCCTGGTTGGATTTGCTTTCCTGCCAGAAGCGCAGCAGCGTCGACAGCACCACCATCGAGAAAATCACGATGGCGGCCTTGAGGTCTTCGGTCAGCCACGAGATCACCGCCAACAGGGTCAGCAGCAGGTTGAACGGGTTTTTGTAGCAATGCCACAGATGGGTCCACCACGGCAGCGGTTGCTCGTGTTCGACTTCGTTGAGGCCGTGCTGCGCACGCAGTACATCGACTTCGAAATCAGTGAGGCCATCGGTGTGGGTGCCGAGGTTCGACAACAGCACGCCGCTGTCGCAATGGGCGGCGTCCACCAGTGTATTGGCCAGGGTGGGCGGCACTTCACGGCTGACCGTGGTGTCGCTGAGGGTTTCCAGCAAGGCCAGGCGACGGAAGTGCCGGGCGATGTGACGGGTCCGCAGGAAGCCTGCGAAAAATTCCTTGAGCGTAAGTTTCATGGCTGTTGCCCCTATGGTCAGCCGGGAAACCGTCGAGCAGGTACGTCCTCGTCCTGGGCACCGGAAAACCGGCACGGCAAGGCGTGGCGCGCCGGTCAGAAAAGACAGGCGTGTCGATAGGGCTGCAATGACGACGATGAAGTCGACTTCACAGGCTTTTCAGTGTCGATGAGAAGGACGTCGGGACATGACCGGGACCGGTCATGATCGGGATGCCGCTGCTCGCTGTTCGGCGAGACAACGGCACAAAGGAATGCGCGTTATCTTGCCGAGAATCCGCCGGTTACAAGGACCGGCCGACAACTGTCACTCGAACAAGTACCCACTGTGGGTCTCCGCTATTGATGAAAACGCGCGAAGCTTACGCCCCGATGTCTGGAGAGTAAACCCGCAAAAGGAAGTGTGTCGGGGAATGTGGCGGGTGTTCAGGAAGGGTTCAGGATTGAGTTTTTGCGGTTTACTTGAAGGCCTCTTCGCGAGCAAGCCCGCGAAGACGATTTGGCAAACGCCGCAGGTTTAGCTGGCAGTCGCCAACAACAAGTCCATCACCGAACGGCTGTGCCCACGGTTCTTGCCATGCTCATACAGCGACCCGGCAATCTCGTCCGCGCGGATCGGCAGGATCGACAACAGCGTATCGCTCAGACCGTGGCTGGCCTGGCAGAAGCCCTGCATGTACAGACCGGCCTTGCAGCGCTCGTCGGTGATCAGCTTGTAATTGCGATCGACCTCGAAGTCGCCCAGGTACTCCTCCAGCGGCGCCAGCAGTTTGCGATGCATCTGACGCTCGTAACCGGTGGCCAGCACAACCGCGTCGTAGGCACGCACGGTGACTTCGCCGGTGGCGTTGTTGCGCACGGTCAGTTCGATACCGCGTTCGGTGGCGGTGGCTTTCTCGACGGTGGTCAGAGTGCGGAACGCGTGGCGTGCCACGCCCGAGACTTTCTGGCGATAGAAGATGCCGTAGATACGCTCGATCAGGTCGATGTCGACCACCGAGTAGTTGGTGTTGTGGTACTCGTTGACCAGACGCTCACGCTCGCTGCTGTTCTGCTGGAAGATCAGGTCAGTGAACTCCGGCGAGAACACTTCGTTGACGAACGGGCTGTCGTCCGCCGGCTTCAGGGCCGAGCCACGCAGGATCATGTCCACCTGCACCGACGGGAACGAATCGTTCAGGTCGATGAAGGCTTCCGCCGCACTCTGGCCGCCACCGATGATTGCGATGCTCATCGGCTGGTTGTTGATGCACGGCTGCTTGGCCATCTCGGCCAGGTATTGCGAGTGATGGAAAACCCGAGCGTCACCCTTCAGCGCCTTGAACGCCTCGGGAATGCGCGGCGTGCCGCCGGCGCTGACCACCACCGAACGCGCGGTGCGCACCAACTGCTGGCCGTCCGTGCCGCGGGAAATCACCCGCAGGGCTTCGACCTGATGATTGTGCAGCACCGGCTCGATGGTCAGCACTTCTTCGCCGTAGCGGCTCTGCTCAGTGAACTGCGCGGCCACCCAGCGCAGATAGTCGTTGTACTCCATGCGGCACGGATAGAAGGTGCCGAGGTTGATGAAGTCCACCAGACGACCGTGGTGCTTGAGGTAGTTGACGAACGAGTACGGGCTGGTCGGATTGCGCAAGGTGACCAGATCCTTGAGAAAGGAAATCTGCAACTCGCTCTGGGTCGACAGGGTGTTGCCGTGCCAGCTGTAGTTGGGTTGTTTATCGAGGAACAGCACATCCAGCTCGCCCTGGGTCGCGCCGCGCTCTTGCAGAGCGATGGCCAGCGCCAGGTTCGAAGGGCCGAAACCGACGCCGATCAGGTCGTGAACGATGGGCGATGCAATTGCCTGTGTCATTTCCAGTGTCCTCTGGATGAACCCCCGAACAGCGCGGAGGAAGAGCTTGGGTGACCGGCCGGCCCGGAGCAGGACAGCAGATCGTCTGTTGAGTAGGAACGAGGACAGTGAAATAAAATTTAACGGCGACGGCTCAATGGGCATCCCATTGTTTGATTCGCAGGCGGCAATGTTTCATGGCGTTGACGATGTGCTTTTCCACCAGGGCCTTGGAAATACCAAGGTGCTCGGCGATCTCGGGGTGCGACAGGCCTTCGATCTTGCGCAATAGAAAACTCTCGCGGCACAGCGGCGAAAGCTCGTCCAGCGCACGCTGCAACATGTCCAGGCGCTGGCCATGATCGAGGGTGCTGTGGGGGGACGGCGTGAAATAGCGCTCTTCGCTGTCGAGCACTTCCAGCGATTCGACCTGACGCAGGGCATTGCGCCGATGGTCGTCGATCACCAGGTTCAGCGCGGTGCGATAAAGGAAGGCCCGGGGCTGTTCGATCGGCGTATCGCTGGAACGCTCCAGGACCCGTACATAAGCGTCATGCACCACATCTTCGGCCACCTGTCGGTTGCCGAGCCTGGCGTTCAGGAAACACACCAGCTCACGATAGTAGTTTTCCAACATGACTCCCGGCCGCTCGAGTGCGGGTTTTGTCCTTGAGCACACTGTTCTGCCGAGCCGCCCGAGGCAGTAGCAAGATAGTGGCAACTTGAGGTGCGTAATTTATAGTAATTCTCATATAGATTTAAAGTAGTGTTTGTCGTTGCCCGACAAATAGTGGCCGGCTATACCTTCAGATTGCTGTAACAACCTGTGTCGCCACTTAAATTCCGTTCCGCTTTCTTCGTTTACAGGACAGCTCCCCGTGTCTGTCGCGCCCTGCGGCAGCGTTCAACGGTGCCTGACCCCGCGCACTCCTCTGAACGACGGGCCGATTTCCACTGGCCGGAACCCTGCATGAAACGTCCCCGCCCCGCCCGACGCGCCCTGCTCGTAGTCCTTTGCTTGATCCCCGTTATCGCCTACGCCGCCTGGCAGATCCTGCCTCCCGGGCGGGACAGGTTCGCCACCGTACAAGTGACCCGCGGCGATATCGAAAGCAGCGTCACCGCACTGGGCACCCTGCAACCACGGCGTTATGTGGACGTCGGCGCCCAGGCGTCGGGGCAGATCCGCAAGATACATGTAGAGGTCGGCGACGTGGTCAAGGAAGGTCAGCTGCTGGTGGAAATCGATCCGTCGACCCAGAAAGCCAAACTCGACGCCGGGCGTTTTTCCATCGAAAACCTCAAGGCCCAATTACAGGAACAGAAAGCCCAGCACGAACTCGCGCAGCAGAAATACCAGCGCCAGCAGCATCTCGCCGCTGGCGGCGCCACCCGCGAAGAAGACGTGCAGACCGCCCGCGCCGAACTTAAAGCCACCCAGGCACGCATCGACATGTTCCAGGCCCAGATCCGTCAGGCCGAAGCCAGCCTGCGCAGCGATCAGGCGGAACTCGGCTACACCCGCATTTATGCGCCGATGGCCGGCACCGTGGTGGCCCTCGATGCCCGCGAAGGCCAGACCCTCAACGCACAACAACAGACACCGCTGATCCTGCGCATCGCCAAGCTGTCGCCAATGACCGTGTGGGCGGAGGTTTCCGAAGCCGACATCGGCCACGTCAAACCGGGCATGACCGCCTACTTCACCACCCTCAGCGGCGGCCAGCGGCGCTGGAGCAGCACCGTGCGGCAAATCCTGCCGGTGCCGCCCAAGCCGCTGGACCAGACCAGCCAGGGCGGCGGCAGTCCTGTCAGTTCCAGCAAAAGCGGCAGCGCCCGCGTGGTGCTCTACACCGTGCTGCTGGATGTCGACAACGCCGACAACGTACTGATGGCGGAAATGACCACCCAGGTATTCTTCGTCGCCAGTCAGGCAAAAGACGTTCTCACCGCACCGGTTGCCGCCCTGCAAGGCACTGCCACGGCAAACCGGCAGACCGCGCAGGTGATCGCCGCCAATGGCGACATCCAGTCCCGCGAAGTACACACCGGCATCAGCGATCGCTTGAAAGTCCAGGTGCTGGAAGGTTTGAACGAGGGCGATCACCTGTTGATCGGCCCGGCCGACGGCAGCGGAGGCTGAATGCAGACGCCCCTGATCGACCTGCAGGACATCCGCAAATCCTACGGCGGTGGCGACGCCCCCAAAGTGCATGTGCTGCGCGGGATCGACCTGTCGATCCACGCCGGTGAGTTCGTGGCGATTGTCGGCGCCTCCGGCTCCGGCAAATCGACGCTGATGAACATTCTCGGCTGCCTCGACCGACCCACCTCTGGCGAATACCGTTTTGCCGGGGAAAACGTCGCCGGCCTCGACACCGACGAACTGGCCTGGCTACGGCGTGAAGCCTTCGGTTTCGTGTTTCAGGGGTATCACCTGATTCCGTCCGGCTCGGCCCAGGAGAACGTCGAGATGCCGGCAATCTACGCCGGCACCCCCGCCGCCGAACGCCACGCCCGCGCGGCCGCCCTGCTCGATCGCCTCGGCCTGGCCTCGCGCACCGGCAACCGTCCACATCAGTTGTCGGGCGGCCAGCAGCAGCGGGTGTCGATCGCCCGGGCACTGATGAACGGCGGCCACATCATCCTGGCCGACGAACCCACCGGCGCCCTCGACAGCCACAGCGGCAAGGAAGTCATGGCGTTGCTCGACGAGCTGGCGAGCCAGGGCCACGTGGTCATCCTGATCACCCACGACCGCGAAGTCGCAGCGCGGGCCAAGCGCATCATCGAGATCCGCGACGGCCTGATCATCAGCGACAGCGCCCGGGACAACCCCGAAGCCCAGGCCACGGCCAACCCCGGCGCCCTGCAAGCCGTCGATCTGCGCAAGCGCCTGAGCGAAGGTGCGCAAGCCTCCGGTGCCTGGAAAGGCGAGCTGGTGGACGCTCTACATGCCGCCTGGCGAGTGATGTGGATCAACCGCTTTCGCACGGCGCTGACCCTGCTCGGGATCATCATCGGCGTAGCCTCGGTGGTGGTCATGCTCGCCGTGGGCGAAGGCAGCAAGCGTCAGGTCATGGCGCAGATGGGCGCTTTCGGTTCGAACATCATTTACCTGGGTGGCGTCCCTCCGCACCCACGTGCACCGCAGGGCATCATCACCCTCGACGACCTCGCAGTGCTCGCCACCCTGCCGCTGATCAAGCAGATCATGCCCGTCAACGGCGCCGAAGCCGTGGTGCGTTACGGCAATCTCGATCACAACAGTTACGTGGGCGGCAACGACACCAATTTCCCGAAGATTTTCAATTGGCCGGTGGTTGAAGGGGCTTACTTCACCGCCGCCGACGAAGCCAGTGGCGCTGCGGTTGCCGTCATCGGCCACAAAGTCCGAAGCAAGTTGCTCAAGGACGTCGCCAATCCCATCGGGCAGTACATCCTGATTGAAAACGTGCCCTTTCAAGTGGTCGGGGTTCTCGCCGAAAAAGGCTCCAGTTCCGGCGATTCCGACAGTGACGACCGCATCGCCATTCCCTACTCCGCCGCCAGCACGCGCCTGTTTGGCACGTACAACCCGGAGTACGTCGCCATCGCTGCCGCCGATGCACGCAAGGTCAAGGAAACCGAACAGGCAATCGAGCGCATGATGCTGCGCCTGCATAACGGCAAAAAGGATTTCGAACTGACCAACAACGCCGCCATGATCCAGGCCGAAGCGCGCACGCAAAATACCCTGTCGCTGATGCTCGGATCGATTGCGGCGATTTCGCTGCTGGTCGGCGGTATCGGCGTGATGAACATCATGCTCATGACGGTGCGCGAACGTACCCGCGAGATCGGTATTCGCATGGCCACCGGCGCTCGCCAGCGCGACATCCTGCGTCAGTTCCTCACCGAAGCGGTGATGCTCTCGGTGGTCGGCGGGATCGCCGGGATTGCCCTGGCGTTGATCGTCGGTGGCGTGCTGATCCTCAGTGACATCGCCGTCGCCTTCTCGCTGCTGGCAGTGCTCGGCGCTTTTGGCTGCGCCCTGATCACCGGTGTTGTCTTCGGCTTCATGCCGGCCCGCAAAGCTGCCCGGCTCGACCCGGTCACGGCCCTTACCAGTGAATGATCGATCTATGAAACCGCGCTTCAGTTTGTTGACCGTGTGCCTGATTCTCAGCGCCTGCGCCAATCCCCTTCAGCGTCCGGACAGCGGCTTGCAGCCTCCCGCCGCATGGCAGTCAGCGCAGGCTGCCAGCACTGCCCGCAACAACCCGCAATGGTGGACGCAGTTCGGCAGCCAGGAGCTCGATCGCCTGATCGAACAGGCTCGCACTGGCAGTTTCGACCTCGCCGCCGCCATGGCTCGGGTACGCCAGGCCCAGGCCGGCACCGTGATCGCCGGCGGCTCACAATTGCCTGAAGTGCAGGCCACGCTCAATGCCAATCGGCAGAAACTGTTACGCGGCAAGGGCTACAGCCAACTGGACGCCGACAGCAGTAACAAGGCCGTGGATTACTTCGACGCCAATCTGAATGCCAGTTACGAAATCGACTTTTGGGGTGGCAAACAAGCCTCTCGCGACAGTGCGCAATTCGCCTTGCAGGCCAGCGAGTTCGATCGTGCCACGGTGGAGCTGACCTTGTTCGGCAGTGTCGCCGACACCTATGCGCAAACCTTGTCGCTGCGCGAGCAGAGCCGCATTGCCGAGCTCAATCTGGCCAACGCGCAAAGCGTTTTGAAACTGGTGCAAACACGTTTTGACTCAGGCTCAGCCACCGCCCTGGAACTGGCTCAGCAGAAAAGCCTGGTAGCAGCCCAGCAACGGCAATTGCCGCTGGTGCAACAACAGGCCCGGGACGCTTCGATCAGCCTCGCAGCCCTGCTGGGTCGCCCGGTTCAGGCTCTCGTGCTGAACCGGGAATCGTTCGATCAACTGCATTGGCCGGAAATCGCCACTGGCGTGCCAAGCGATCTGCTCAATCGCCGCCCGGACATCGCGCGCGCCGAAGCGCAACTGGCCGCCGCCGAGGCCGACGTAAAGGTTGCCCGCGCTGCCATGCTGCCGACTGTCAGCCTCAGTGCCGATATCGGCTCCGGGGCCGACCAGTTCCGCGACGTTCTGCGCAACCCCTTCTACAACCTGACCGCCGGATTGATCGGGCCGATCTTCAATAACGGTCGTCTCGGCGCAGAGCGCGACAAAGCCACTGCGCGCCAGGAAGAACTGCTGCAGAACTATCGCGGCGCGATCATCAATGGCTTCGCCGATGTCGAAAAAGCCTTGAACAGCATTCGCGGCCTCGACGAGCAACGGCAATGGCAAAGCGAGGAGCTGCGGCAAGCGCAAACGGCGTTCGACATCGCCCAGAGTCGCTACCAGGCCGGCGCAGAGGATTTGCTGACGGTGCTGGAAACCCAACGCACGCTCTATGCCGCGCAGGATTTGAATGTGCAGTTGAGATTGTCACGAATGCAGGCAAGCATTGCCTTGTACAAGGCATTAGGCGGCGGCTGGCAGGTACTGGCATCGCGCTGACCTGCAAGTGCAATCGCCAGCAGGCCGGACCCACCACATTCATCGGTGCAGCTGAATGGGTGGGGGGGCAAGCCTGCTGGCGATGGCAGTGAATACCGTCTCAGACCTGAGTCTGTCTGGGCTTCAGATGACGCGCATACCACGGACGCTGCGGCACCTTGCGCAACAACGACGACAACACTTTCTCGTCATCGCTGAAGGTGATGCGCAGGGCCAGCTTCATGGTTTCCGGATCCATCTCCACTGACTTGCCTGGCTGCAGGCCCGGTACCGTGCTGCAGCCGTGGGTGCTCGGCCCGAGCCATGGGTCGGCGACTTCCACCCAGCGTCCCGGTGCAAACCACGGCACGCCATTGACCTGCAAGCGACTGACTTCGCCCGGATGAAAGCGCTCGTGCGCGCGGAACCAGTCTTCCAGACGATCATCGATCCAGCCATGGAACGCCCAGAACACCGGGCTCACATGAGAGGAGAACGGATCGCCCAGGAAATCGTTTTCAGCGGCGTACCAACGCGCGGAAAAATCGGCCGGATCACGCGCAAACGGCACCGGGTGACCGTTGGAGGGATCGCGCGGCACAGACGCCCAGCGCATGTGCAGCCAGTCGTGCAGCCCCAGCTCAACCTCCGAGCCGAACTGCCCCAAGGTCAGTTTGGCCAGGTAGCGCGGGTCACGGTAGCGCGATTCCCACACCAGGAAATTACTGTGATAAGTCTCGGCCGTCTTGATGTCGCTGACCCATTGCGAGTATTCGTCATCGTCCTCGGCCAGCCAGGTCGGCGGCAGCGAAGTGCCGTCGTGATTGTCGAAATAATCGGCAAAACCCTGGCGATCGCGGATCAATTCCGGCTGCGGCAGGGGAAAATGCTGCCACGACGGCAGATCCTGCATTGATCGCGCCGTGCCCAGCATGTGCCGGTGCATGAAGAAGAAATCGATACCCGAGCCATTGCGATCCTTGCGCGGGCCACGGGCGTCGCGCTCCTTGCCACGCGGGCCAGGCTGCCAGCCGATACCGCGCAGGGCGCCGCGTTTTTCCTCGCTCAAGGTGTGCCACTTGTCGCGGCTGGCGTGCCAGAGTTGGTGGAACAGGCGGTGCTCGGGGGAGATCAGCCAGGCCAGCAACGTCGGGTTCAACCCGGCCCGCTCGCGTGCCTCGGGGAACATGCGTTTTACGGCAATAAAACGATTGTCCTGCGCCGGCAGCATTAACGGCCGATCCAGTCTGAGGACGCGCCCGCTGAGGCTGCCGCTGCCGGCGTTGCCGAAGCCGCCCCAGACTTCATCCAGCGCCATGTTGAATTCGTAGTCCGGTGCACCGTCGGCCGCCGATGCGCTGACCAGACGCCAGCTCAACTGCGAGGCTTTGACATCGGCGAGGTCCGCGAGAATGCGGTAGCGCGGCGCCTGAGGCGAGCGCAAACGCTCGGCCGTGTCGAGAAAGCCGATAACGCCGCGCCCTTTGTGGGCCACATCGAGAAACACTTCCAGACCGTCCCTGGGTAAACCCGCGATACCGGCGTCATGGCCCTCGAAACGAATCTGCCAGATACCGCGCAGCGCATCCGCCAGGCGTTGCCCGGCAACATCCGCGATGTCGAACGACGCCTCACCCGGGGTGATCGTCGGATCCGGCTTCGTCCATTCACGATGCCCAAAATACGCTGCTGGCACAGCGGCGCCGGTCAGTGCCAGGCCCGCCATGAACCATCGTCGAGAAATCTTCATTGCCCTACCTGTGTCAGCCATGAAGCAGGCTTTATCCAAGCTAGAACGTTTGTTGCAGAGGTAAATTTATGGCGCCCCGAAAAGTTCGCAGCCTTCGGCAGTGCCTGAATCGGGCTGCGTTCTTTTCAGCCAGGCCTAAATTACCCGGCTGCCCAGTCGTTCCACCCAAATAGCGAAGGCCCCTGCGCCCGCAACTCGACGGCGAACCTGACTGAGATGGCAATGACAACACCACGTTCGAAAAAGGCTCTTTACATTGGCCTGCCGCTGGCCCTGGCGATCAGCGCTGCCGCAGGCTTTGCGGTCTGGGAACACTGGTTCAAGGACAATCCCGGCTACCCGGTCAAAGTCATGCAGCAAGCCGATGAGTTGCAGGATCGGATCATTTCGTTCGATAGCCACATCACCGTGCCGCTGGATTTCGGCACAGCCGGCAACGAAGCCGACAAGGATGGCAGCGGCCAGTTCGATCTGGTGAAAACCGCCCGCGGGCGCCTGTCCGGTGCCGCCCTGACGATCTTCGGCTGGCCGGAAATCTGGAACGGCGCCAACGCGCCACACCGTCCCACCGCCGGTTTTGTAGAAGAGGCCCGCTTCGAACAGGAAACCCGCTACAAGATCATCAGCACCCTGGTCCGCGATTTCCCCAATCAGGTCGCCATCGCCTACACCCCGGACGATTTCCGCCGCCTGCATGGCGAAGGCAAGTTTGCGATTTTCATCAGCATGCTCAACGCCTATCCACTGGGCAACGATCTCAACGCCCTGGACAAGTGGGCCGCACGGGGCATGCGCATGTTCGGCTTCAGTTACGTGGGCAACAACGACTGGGCCGACTCTTCGCGCCCCCTGCCGTTTTTCAATGACACCCGCGATGCGCTTGGCGGTCTGTCGGACATTGGCAAACAGGCCGTGCATCGGCTCAACGATCTGGGCGTGATCATCGACGTCTCGCAGATGTCGACCAAGGCCCTGGAACAAGTCGCACAGCTGAGCCGCGCACCGATCGTGGCCTCCCATTCGGCTCCCCGGGCGCTGGTGGATATCCCGCGCAATATCAGCGACCAGGAAATGCAACTGATCAAGAACAGCGGCGGCGTCGTGCAGATTGTCGGTTTCCCGACTTACCTGCGCCCGTTGAGCCAGGCCACCCAGGACAAGCTCAACGCCTTGCGTGCGAAGTTTGATCTGCAGCCGCTGCAGGGCCTGGAAATGGCCTTGATGCCTGGCGACCCGATCATCACTGTGTGGCCGGAACAACGCTTTGGCGAGTACGCCGGCCAGCTCTATTCAATCGTCGACGAAGAACCCAAGGCCAACCTCAAGGACTTCGGTGACGCCATTGATTACGCCGTGAAGAAAATCGGCATCGACCATGTCGGCATCAGTTCCGACTTCAACGATGGCGGCGGCCTGGATGGCTGGAAGGACGTCAGCGAAGCGCGCAACGTAACCGCCGAGCTGATCTCGCGTGGCTACAGCGAGGCCGACATCGCCAAATTGTGGGGCGGCAACTTCTTGCGGGTCTGGGAACAGGTACAAAAATCCTCCAGGCCCGTGGTCAACCGCTGACACCTCTTCGAACAAGCGATCTGATCTCATGACCAACCGTCGTTCTTTCCTCAAACAGGCCGGCATCCTTGCCGCCGGCCTGCCCTTGGGCGCTGCCGTCAACCTGCCGGCCGGCGCCGCCAATCCACAACCGCCCGCCGGAAACAAATGGGCGCAATTGCGCCAGCTGTTCGATCAGGACCCGGATTACCTGCATTTCGCCAACTTCCTCGTGACCTCCCATCCGCGCCCGGTGCGCGAAGCCATCGAGCGTTACCGCGCAACCCTCGACCGCAACCCCGGACGTGCGATGGATTGGGATCTGGGTGAAAGCGAAAAGCGCGAGCAAGCCGTGCGCGAATGGGCCGGTCGCTACCTCAAGGCCAAGCCCGAGCAGATTGCTCTCACCGGCAGCACCACCGAAGGTCTGGCGCTGATCTATAGCGGCATTCATGTACGCGCCGATCAGGAAATCCTCACCACCGAACACGAACATTACTCGACGAATTACACCTTGGGTTATCGCCAACAGAAAGATGGCGTAAAGGTGCGCAAACTGAAGTTGTTCGACAGCAGCGCCAAAGTGTCCGTCGACGAAGTGCTGAGCAACATCGACAAAGGCATTCGCCGCGAAACACGCGTATTGGGCATGACCTGGGTGCAATCGGGCAGCGGCGTGAAACTGCCGATCGGCGAGATCGGCAAACTGGTGGATCAGCACAATCGCCAGCGCGAGGAAAAGGATCGCATCCTGTACGTCGTCGACGGCGTGCATGGTTTCGGTGTCGATGACCTCGACTTCCCCGACATGCATTGCGACTTCTTTATCGCCGGCACCCACAAGTGGATGTTCGGCCCCCGCGGTACCGGGATCATTTGCGCACGTTCCAGTGAACTCAAGGACGTCACCCCGACCATCCCGACCTTTTCCGAGGCCACCACGTTCTCGACCATCATGACCCCCGGCGGGTATCACAGTTTCGAACACCGCTGGGCACTGGACGAAGCGTTCAAGCTGCATTTGGCGCTGGGCAAACGCGAGGTGCAAACGCGCATTCACGAACTCAACACCTACGCCAAGAACCGCTTGCTGGAACACCGCTCGATTGAACTGGTAACACCCCGCAGCGCCGATTTGTCTGCCGGTTTTACCTTCTTCCGGATCAAGGATCGCGACTGCGAACAGGTCGCCGCCCAGCTCATGCAAAACCGCGTGGTGTGTGACGCGGTGGAGCGCGACGTCGGCCCGGTGATCCGCATCGCCCCCGGCCTGCTGAACAGCGAAAACGACATCGAGCGTTTCATGGCCGTACTCGACAAACAGCTCTGACACCCCGCTTTCCTTTAAACGAGATGACTCATGAAACGTGATCTGTTGCCCCCTGCCCACGGCGCCAACGCGCTCAAGGCACTGGCCCTCGCCGCCCTCATGACCGGTCTGCTGCCGACTGCCGCACAGGCCGCGACACCGCCCGCCGCGGGTAAAGTATTCAAGGACTGCAAAGACTGCCCGGAAATGGTCGTACTCCCGGCCGGCACCTTTACCATGGGCACGCCTGAGGATGAAGTGGGCCGCGAACCTGACGAAGGCCCGATGCATGAAGTAACCTTCGCCAAACCCTTCGCCATGAGCCGCTTCCAGATCACCGCCGGTGAATGGGACAGCTACATTCGCCAGAGCGGTGCAGTGATCGCCAACGGCGACACGCGCCCCGGTCGCGAGTGCATCGCCAGCAAACCGCGCTATCCGCAAACCCCGCGTCAGCCGGCGGTGTGCATGGATTTCCAGGACATCAAGAACTACGTCGCCTGGCTGTCGAAAAAAACCGGGCAGAAGTACAGCATGCTCAGTGAAGCCCAGCGCGAATACGGTGCCCGGGCAGGATCCAAAGGCCCTTTTCCCTTCCCGTTCGACGAGGGCAAAGGCTATAGCATCGCCAAACACGCCAACACCTACGGCCCGGCGGACGGTTACAGCTTCAGCTCACCGGTGGGCAGCTACCCGGCCAACGCCTTTGGCCTGTATGACATGCACGGCAATGTCTATGAATGGGTCGAAGACTGCTATCACCCGGACTATAAGGGTGCGCCAACCGATGGCAGCGCGTGGCTTGAACCCAACTGCGACACCCTGCGCATTCGTGGCAATGACTGGGGGGAAGCGCCGGTATTCTCTCGTTCGGGCAACCGCAACGACATCGATCCGAAGACCCGCGGCGACTGGATCGGTTTCCGTGTCGTGCGTGAGTTGTAATCCGCAGTAACGCTTCTGCTCTCCCCACGGTCGCCGCCAGTCGGCGACCGTCTAAATTAAGCTCCGGATCAGACGTTCTACAGGGTATCTGCCTTACGACCCAAGGAACTGTCCTGTCATGACCCAGCCTACGCGCGGTGCAATTCATGAATTGTTCACCCTACTCAAACCTTTTCGGCTCGTCGTCGCACTGTCGGTCATTCTGGGTATGGTCGGTGGCCTGAGTGTTACGGTCCTGCTGGCCACCATCAATAACGCGCTGCACTCCGAATCCGGCCTGACCCAAGGCGTGGTCGCGCTGTTCGGTGGCCTGTGCGTGCTGGCGCTGCTCAGCTCGATCTGCTCGGACATCGGCACCAACTATGTCGGCCAGCACATCATCGCCACCCTGCGCAAACAGCTGGGCGAGAAAGTGCTGTCGGCACCGATCGAACAGATTGAACGCTATCGCAGCCATCGCCTGATTCCGGTGCTGACCCACGACGTCGACACCATCAGTGACTTCGCCTTCGCCTTCGCGCCACTGGCCATCTCGCTGACCGTGACCCTCGGTTGCATGGGGTACCTGGCGATGCTGTCGTGGCCAATGTTCCTGATCATGGTCGTGGCGATCCTGATCGGCACTGGCATCCAGTACTTCGCCCAAGGTCGCGGGATCAAGGGTTTCTTCGCCGCCCGTGACGCTGAAGACGAACTGCAAAAGCACTACAACGCGATTGCCGAAGGCGCCAAGGAACTGCGCATACACCGCCCGCGCCGCCAGCGTATGTTCAATAGTGGCATCAAGGGCACGGCCGATTTCATCTGCAAGACCCAGATCAAATCGATCAACACGTTCGTGATTGCCAAGAGTTTCGGCTCGATGCTGTTCTTTGTGGTCATCGGTCTGGCGCTGGCCCTGCAATCGTTCTGGCCCAGCGCTGACAAAACCGTGATGAGCGGTTTCGTCCTGGTGCTGCTGTACATGAAAGGTCCGCTGGAACACCTGGTCGGCACGTTGCCGGTGGTCAGCCGCGCGCAGATTGCCTTCCGCCGCATCGCTGAACTGTCGGCGCAGTTCTCCTCGCCCGAGCCGCATCTGTTGCTCAGCGATCAGGGCAAGAAAGCCGAGCCGGTGCAGAGCCTGGAACTCAAGGACGTGCGCTACGCCTTCCCGGCCGTGGGCGAGGCCAAGCCGTTCACGCTGGGGCCGGTGAACCTGAAGATCGAACAAGGCGACATCGTATTCATCGTCGGCGAAAACGGCTGCGGCAAGACCACCCTGATCAAACTGCTGCTGGGCCTGTATCCGCCACAACAAGGAGAAATCCGTCTCAACGGCGAATGCGTGACTGCCCTCACCCGCGACGATTACCGCCAGTTGTTCACCACGGTGTTTGCCGACTACTACCTGTTCGATGACGTGGTGCAAGGCGATACGCACATTCCCGACGACGCCAACAAATACCTGCAACGCCTGGAAATCGCCCACAAGGTCAGCGTGCAGGACGGCAGCTTCACCACCACCGACCTGTCCACCGGCCAGCGCAAGCGTCTGGCGTTGGTCAATGCGTGGCTGGAGGAGCGCCCGGTGCTGGTGTTCGACGAATGGGCCGCGGATCAGGACCCGACCTTCCGCCGGATCTTCTACACCGAGCTGCTGCCCGATCTCAAACGCCTGGGCAAGACCATCATCGTGATCTCCCACGATGACCGTTATTTCGATGTCGCCGACCAGTTGGTGCGCATGGATGCCGGCAAAGTCAAAACCGCGCTCAACCCGGCCTGATACGCCAACCGCTCAGGGATGAGCTGATCCCGCCTTCGCGCGATAGCAGAGACTTTCGCGGTTCGCGGGATTTTTCCGGTTTTTACGCAGTGTTGCGTCTAATTATCATTAACTAATAAAACTGCACTCGCACTTCAGGAGCATCCCGAGCAAATGCAAGCCTTAAAGTTGTCCCGCACCCCTCTGGCCGAGGCCATCTCCCGCCGCAATCCGCGTGGCGCAATGCTGTCAGGTGCTCTGCTGACGCTGATGCTGTTGGGCAGCACCCAGGTTCAAGCGACGCCGGTCGACGTCAACATCCCTGCGCAACCGCTGTCCCGAGCACTGCAACAGCTGGGGCAACAAGCCAATCTGCAGATTCTCTACAGCCCGGAATCCCTGGCTGGCCTGAACTCGAACGCGGTATCCGGGCACCTGGAGCCGAAACAGGCACTGGACAACTTGCTGCTGGGGAGCGGCATGACCTATCAACTGACCGGCAACTCCGTTTCGCTGGTGCCGGCCACCGGTGCAGGCGCGGGAAACGCACTGGAGCTGGGCGCGGTATCGATTTCCGGCAAGGCGCCGGGGTCGACCACTGAAGGCTCCGGGCTGTACACCACGTACTCGTCCAGCAGCTCGACGCGCCTGAACCTGACACCCAAGGAAACTCCGCAGTCACTGACCGTCATGACCCGTCAGCGCCTCGACGACCAGCGTCTGACCAACCTCAGCGACACCCTCGACGCCACACCGGGCATCATTGTGCTGCGTGACGGCCAGGGCGCAGAGTCCGACGGTTACTTCTCCCGTGGTTTCGAGATCCAGAACTTCGAAATCGACGGCGTGCCGACCGTCAAGCGCATGGACAACTACACCCAGAGCATGGCGATGTACGACCGTGTGGAAGTGGTGCGTGGCGCCACCGGTTTGATCAGCGGCCTGGGCAGCCCTTCGGCCACCATCAACCTGATCCGCAAGCGTCCGACTGCCGAAGCTCAGGCCAGCGTCACCGCTGAAGCCGGCAACTGGGATCGCTACGGCACCGGTTTCGATGTCTCCGGGCCGCTGACCGAAACCGGCAACATCCGTGGCCGACTGGTCGGCGACTTCAAGACCGAACAGTCCTGGATCGACCGCTACAAGCAAGATTCGCAGCTGATGTACGGCATCACTGAATTCGACCTGAGCGAAGACACGCTGCTGACCATGGGTTTCAGCTACCAGCGCACCGACGTCGATTCGCCAATGCGTTCGGGCCTGCCAACCCGCTTCACCGATGGCTCGCGCACCAACCTCAGCCGTTCGCTGAACTCGGCGCAGACCTGGTCGTATAACGATCACGAACAAACCAGCTTCTTCACCTCGATCGAACAGCAGTTCGGCAATGGCTGGAGCGGCAAGGTTGAATTCACTCACTCCGAGAACAAGTTCGACGAGGTCTTCAACTACGTCAACGGTGGCCTGAACCCGGACGGCAGCGGCACGACCCAACTGCCGGTGCGCTTCTCCGGTACCCCGCGCCAGAACAACATCGACGCCTACCTGACCGGCCCGTTCGGCCTGCTGGGTCGCGAGCATGAGTTGATCGCCGGTGTGACCCTGTCGCAATACAACGAAAACGTGCCGAACTACGGCAGCTGGAAATACGACTACTCCGGCTCCCCTGCCGGCGCCATCGACAACCTGCTGAACTGGAACGGCGACTCGGTCAAACCCGAATTCAACGTCACCGGCAAATCCACCGTCGATGAAACTCAATACGCCGCGTACCTGGCCACCCGCCTGCGTGCCACCGATGACCTGAGCATCCTGCTCGGCAGCCGCGTGGTCGACTGGCATCGCGACATCGAAGACAAGCCGTACGGCGGTGCAGAAACCAAGACCAAGGAATCGGAAACCGGTGTCTACATTCCTTACGCGGGTGTGGTCTACGACGTCAACGACACCTGGTCGCTGTATGCCAGCTACACCAAGATCTTCAACCCGCAATCGTCCTGGGTACGCGACATCAACAACAAGCCTCTGGACCCGATGGAAGGCACCGGCTACGAAGTCGGCGTCAAGGGCAGCCACTTCGATGGCAAGCTGAACTCCAGCTTCGCGCTGTTCAAGATCGAGCAGGACAACCTGGCGATCTGGATCGACACCCCGGGCGGCAACACCTACAAATCCGAACAAGGCACCACCACCAAAGGTGCTGAGTTCACCCTCGATGGCGAACTGGCCGAAGGCTGGCAAGCGTCTGCCGGTTACGCCTATGCCGTCAGCACCGATGCCGAAGACCAGCGCATCGTCACCACCCTGCCTCGTCACAGCCTCAAGACCTTCACCAGCTATCGCCTGCCGGGCGTTCTGGACAAAGTCACCGTTGGCGGCGGTGTGAACTGGCAGAGCAAGACCGGTGCCGACCTGCATACCTTCCAGCAAGGCAGCTACGCCGTCACCAACCTGCTGGCGCGTTACGACATCAGCAAAAACCTCAGCGCCTCGGTCAACCTGAACAACGTATTCGACCGCGAATACCTCAGCTACGCCGGCGACCACGGCATGTACGGCGCACCGCGCAACATCATGACCGGCTTCAAGTACACGTTCTGATTTAACCGCTGCAACACAAAAAGCGCCCCGGCCAAACCGGGGCGCTTTTTTTTTGGATGAAGGTTTAACGGCACTACAAAACATGCGGCTTGAAAGGTATTTCCTTTCGTTGCATAGGAAACGTCCGATTACATAAAAGAAGCATCCGCCAAAACCCTCTTTTCGGCGAAAACTTCCGCCTTATCTCCTGTCAGCGCCTACAGAAGACTCGGGTATTTCCCTGAGCACTTCGTTGTAACGTTGATTGGCAGGAAGCAATTGACTGCTCACCCATTACTTATCGAAAAACAATGCACATTCAAAAGGATATGAATATGCAAAAACCATCGTCGTTCGAATTGACCGAGGCCGTCCACACAATCGGGAAAGCACCTCCAGGCATGCGAATAAACCCCTCGACCGGCACCACGATTCCCAACAGCGGCCGGTTCGGCCCTCCGCGAAGCACCGGCCAATATCAGCAAGTACTGCAAAACTTTACCGGCCCGCTGGAGGCGGAATATCAAGGCAAGACAGCACAGATTCCGCAGACCATTGAAACGGATCTGGCAGCCGCACGACAGGAAATCTCGACCCACCCGCTACCACCGGCTGCATCGTTGGTCCGCGAGCTGGGTGTACGCAACACCGTGATTCAGCGAAAAAACCAACAACTGCAACACCAGACCCATTTGTCCCACGGTTTCTACGGCAGCGATCCTACCGACAAAACGGTTTCCCAGTTCCTCTCCCGCGCACAGATCATCGACCCGATTCTCAGCCCCAACGGCCCGGGAATGAACCTGTGGAAACTGTCCTATCGAGCAGCGCTCGAAGCCAGATTGCTGGCTCAGACCCTCAACGTTCTTCATCAACAACAAGCCAATGTGCACAACTGGCTGGCCACCGTGCAGGCCAACGAACGGGCACAAGCCGCTGCCGCCGAAGCGGCGCGTCAGGCCGCCGAGCGCGCCAGAATCGCCGCTGAACAGCAGCGTCAGCAGGCGTTGGCAGATGCAGCACGTCGCCAGCGTGAACAGGCAGAGGCTCAGCGCGTGGCTGCCGAACGCGCCCTTATCGCCGCCGAGCAGCAGCGTCAACATGCGTTGGCCGAAGAGGCTCGTCGCCAACGTGAACTGGCAGAGGCTGAACAGGCGCGGGTTCAAAGAGAACAGGAAGCACAGCGCTTGAAGGAGCAGCGTCAGGCGCAGAGGAAGGCCAAAAGGAAAAAGCAGCAGCAAGCGCGCCGGGCCAGGGCCAGATTGGCCGCGCAACAAAAACGCCTGCATGAAAAATGGCAAGCCGAGAGCGACGCCCGCTGGCAAAACCCGACATTTGCCAACGTTGGTTCACTGGCTGCGTTTGACTCAACGTTTAGCGGCACGCTCGGCCACATCGCCACCAGCCAGGCCACCTCACTGGCGCTCAGAACTGCTTTGCGCACCGCCGTTTCTGTCGTGAGCGCCGCAGCGGCGCCCGTTCTGGTCGGTTTCGCAGCACTGCTGATGCCATCCAGGCTGGGCAATGGCGATCTTTATTCGGCCAGTGTTCCGCTCTCGGAACTCGCTCCCGATCTGAACGCTGTCGACCTGTACGAACGGGCGGCCAGCGGCAAAGATGTCGACCTGCCGGTGAGGCTCGGTTCCAGGACGATCGGCAACCGCGCGGAGATTGTTGTCGTCGGTACGGACGGCGTCACAGTACCGGCCAACGTGCCGGTAAGACTGGCCCGTTTTGATGCAGGAAAAAATGCGTACATCTCCGGCGACGCCGAGGCCAAGGGTCCCACCCTGACCTGGACACCTTTGGTACAACCGCTGAATCCTTCGACGGATTTGCCGTTCGCCGACACCGATCTGCCGATCTACGAAGGTGCAACGGTCACCCCGCAAGGCGGGCGAATCGACCCCTTTCCCGAACTGGACCAGTACGACTTCGGTGGCTTCATCACCGTATTCCCGATCGAGTCCGGCATCCCGCCGACCTTCACGATGTTCAGGGATCGTCGTCAGGATCCGGGAGTCGCTTCGGGGAATGGGCAAGTGATATCGGGGAATTGGCTGGGGGCCGCGTCAACCCCGGAAGGTGCGCCGATACCCGCGCAGATTGCGGATACGCTGAGGGGACAGGAATTTTCCAGTTTTAAAGCGTTTAGGCGGGCGTTTTGGAAGGCAGTGGAAAGTAATGAGCAATTAATGCATGAGTTTCCATACTTTAATCAACTCGATATCAAAAAGGGGCTTTCACCACGTGCCCCCCAAGCAGAACATGTAGGGAGAAGGGTAAAAATAGAGATACATCATGTTGTGCCTATCGGTGAAGGTGGCATGGTTTACGATGCAGACAATCTCCGACTGTTGACACCGCGCCAACACATAAAAATCCACGCCAAGCAGAGGAGGACCAAACAATGAAATTTAAATCCAGGTTTGAAGAATATACAGAGTCAGAGTTTATCGCCCTCATAAACCGCTTGGTTGAAGGAGACTACTCATCCGAGAGAGAGCACGACGCGATAGTGGACAACATAGTGAAAATTTCGGAACACCCGAGCGGCTCGGATATTTTGTACTACCCTGCCGAGGGGGTCGAAGACAGCCCCGCTGGTGCATTAAAAGCCATCAAGGAATGGCGGGCCGCCAACGGAAAACCAGGTTTCAAACCGCAATAGTCAGTTCCTGAAACGCGGTTTCAGAGGCGCCCTCTTAGGGAGCAAGCCCGCTCCAACGGAGACGGGGTGTTGATGGCCTGGTGTGTGGACGCGCACATCAGGCCAAGTCGGATCAGACCGTTTCCGAATACATCACGGTGCGCAGCACGCTCACCAGTTCCTGATAGATCGCCTCCACCTCTTGCGTGACCATGCGCATGCGCAGGAAGTCATGCACGTGGCCACTGAACTCTCGGCATTCAAGCAATCCTCCGGCGCTGGCCAGACGTTCGGCGTAGGCGCGGCCTTCGTCCACCAGCGGGTCGAAGCCTGCCAGGGCGACGTAGGCCGGTGCGGCGCCGGCAAGGTCGGTGCTCAGCAGTGGTGAGAAACGCCAGTCGCGGCGGTCCTCAAGGCGGCGGGCGTAGTGTTGGTAGAACCATTCCAGGGTATCGCTTTCCAGCAGATAACCTTCGCCGAGCAGGTCCATCGATTCACGGCGCTGCGAGGCGTCGGTTACCGGGTAGCACAGCAATTGCAGGCACGGTTTCAGCGCGCCGGGCGCGCGCGCCTCAAGCGCCAGCACGGTCGCCAGCGTGGCGCCGACGCTGTCGCCGCCAAACACCAGGCGCGACAGGTCGAGATCGAATTCGCCGGCCTGTTCGCGCAGCCAATCCAGTGCATCGGCACAATCGTGCAACGCCACCGGGAATTTGTGTTCCGGCGCGCGGCGGTAGCCGACCGACAGCACTGCACACGGCGTGCGCGCGCAGAATTCACGGCAAATACCGTCGTGGGAATCGAGGCTGCCGACCACAAAACCACCGCCGTGCAAAAACAGCAGCACCGGCAGGACACCACCCCTGTGCAACGGACGGTACAGCCGCAGGGTCAGCTCAGCGCCGTCGCGGGCAAGATGTCGCACCTCACTCACTTCGACATCCGGCACGTCCCAGCGCATCTGTTGTGAGGACCGCTCGAACGCCTCACGGGCCTGCTCAGGTGTCCCTTGGTGAAACGCGCCGTTCTGACTGTCTTCGACCAGATCAAGAAACGCCGCTACTTCCGAATTCAATGACATGCACCACATCCCGGGCCGATGCACACAATGCGCACCGGCCCTCTCAAAAAGTTAAAGACCGGCTCAACGCGCCGACTGTTGCAGGCAATGGTCGACCAACGCTTCCAGCTCGGCCTGATACTGCTGCATCAAGGTCTCGATGGTGCCAGGGCGGAAGCGACGGGTGCTGTACATGCAACGCATCGACAGTTTGCCGTCGAACACCTGACCGACGATTTCCAGCCAGTTGCCGAGGTTGGCATCCAGGCTATAGACGTCGCCGATGTGCTCGTCCGCCGGCATCAGCATCGCCTGCTCGTCAAAGGTCTGGTCGAACTGCCCCAGGTAGTTGAAGGTCAGCCGCGCCTGTGGCAACGTCGCCAGACGCTGTTGCACCGACGCATCGGCCATGTAGCGCAGCGCGCCGTAGCCGACGCCTTTCTGCGGCACCGCCGCCAACTGCTCGCGTACCGCCAGGATCGATGCGCCGAAATCCTGCTCCGCCAACGGCGCCAGCCGCACCGGGAACATGGTGGTGAACCAGCCGAGGGTGCGGCTCAGGTCCAGCCCTTCGACCAGGTCCTCACGACCGTGCCCTTCCAGTTGCACCAGCACCGACTCGGCCTCGCTCCAGCGACACAGCACACGACCGAGCGCGGTCAGCAGCAGGTCGTTGATCTGCGTGCCGTATACCGCTGGCGCCTGTTTGAGCAGTTGCCCGGTGCGGGTGGCGTCGAGGCCCATGAACGTTTCTTCGCGAAAACGCACCAGGTTCTTGCCGCGCGGGTTGTCACACGGCAGATCCTGGCCCGGCTGATCCAGCTGTCCGAGCCAGTAATCCAGCTCTTGCTCGACCAGTGCCGGCACCTGCGCCGCCAGGCCATCGGCCCAGGCGCGATAGCTGCTGGTGCGCTGCGCCAGTTGCGGCTCGCGACCCTGACTGAACGCCTCGTAGGCCAGTTGCAAGTCTTGCAGGAACACCCGCCACGACACCGCATCGATCACCAGGTGATGCACCACCAGCAGCAGGCGCACCTCGCCGTCCGGCAGATTCACCAGCAGACCGCGCATCAGTGGCCCGTCGAGCAGGTTGAGGCTGCGCTGGGCTTCGTTGACCAGTGCGTCGAGTTGCTCGATGTCGCTGATCTCACGCTGCCACAGCAACGGCTTGTGCTCGGCGCTGCGCAGGCTGTCCTGCAACGTTTGATAGTGCTGCAACCAGCGGCCCTGATCCTGATAGAAGCGCAGCCGCAACGAATCATGCTGGGCCAGCATCAACCGCAGCGTCTGCTCCAGCGCCGGGGCATCCAGCGCCTGGCGCGAACGCAGCATCATTGCCTGGTTGAAATGATGCGGTTCGCTCATGCCCTCGGCGAAGAACCACTCCTGGATCGGCAACAATCCAAACGCACCCGCCTGTGCTACGTGGCTGCTGTCGCCAGTCTGGCTCGAGCGGGTGACTGCTTGCTGGTCGAACAGGTTGCCAATGGTCTGGAAGCGCATGAGGTCGCGCAGCTTGATGTCCAGTTTCAGTTGCGGATGGTTCCGCGCCCGGGAAATCACCTGCAGGCTGAGAATCGAATCACCGCCCAACTCGAAGAAGTTGTCGCTGATGCCAACCTGCTCCACTTGCAGCACGTCGGCCCAGATATCGGCCAGCCAGGTTTCCTGCGCGTTGCGCGGCGCCTGATATTGATCGGCGCAAAACTCGGGCTGCGGCAGCGCCTTGCGATCCAGTTTGCCGTTCGGCGAAATCGGCAGGCGCGCCAGAGCCATGATCTGCAGCGGCACCATGTATTCGGGCAACTGTGCGCGCAACAGGGTCTTCAGACGATCCCCGACGTTGTCGTCGCTGCTGACCACATAGCCGATCAACTGCTTGCCGGAGACGCCGTCACGGGCGATGACCACAGCGTCGGTGACACCTTCCTGAGCGCGCAGGCAGGCTTCGATTTCACCCAGCTCGATGCGGAAACCGCGAATCTTCACTTGATGGTCGGCGCGGCCGACGTAATCGAGGATGCCGTCATGGCGCAGGCGCACCAGGTCACCGCTGCGGTACAGACGACTGCCCGGCGCGCCGAATGGATCCGGCACGAAGCGCTCGGCGGTGATCGCCGCACGGCCATGGTAACCACGGGCAACCCCGTAGCCTCCGATATACAACTGGCCGGACAAGTCTTGTGGCAGCGGATTGAGATCGTCGTCCAGAACCCACAGCGAGCGTTGACCGACCACTCGCCCGATCGGCGCATAGGCAGCCGCACAGGCCTCATCATTCGGCGCTTTCCAGAGCATCGGCGTGACCACGGTTTCGGTCGGGCCGTAACCGTTGGTGATGAACTGCGGCTGCAACACGCGGCGCACCTGCGCCAGGGTCTGCTCCGGCACCGCGTCACCCCCCAGGCAATAAATGCGCACCTTCGGCACGGCCATGCCGCTGGCCTCGACGTACTCGGCCACCTGTTTGAGGTAGGCCGGCGGGAAGCAGGCGATATCGATCGAACGGTTGAGCAAGGCGTGACTGGTCTGCTCCGGTGTCCACAGTTCATGATCGCGCAGCACCAGCGTGCCGCCAAAGGCCAGGGTGGTCAGCCAGCGTTCATGGGCGCCGTCGAAAGCGAACGACATGAAGTGCAATTCGCGCGTGCTGGCGTCCATTTCGTACAACTCGCGGATTGCCTGGCAATGCATGCTCAGCGGTCCGTGGGTTACCGCCACACCTTTGGGCAAACCGGTGGAACCCGAGGTGTAGATCAGATAGGCGAGGCTGTCATCACAGGTCTGCACCCGCGGCGCCGTGTTCGGGTACTGACTGCCATCGAAAAGATCCAGATCAAGCAATGGCAAATTCGCCGGCAGCGGCAAACGCTGGCTGGCGGCGCCACGGCTGATCATCTGACGCATGCCGGAGTCTTCAATCATGAAGGCCAAGCGATCGGCTGGATAGTCGATGTCCAGCGGCACGTAGGCAGCGCCGCTTTTGAACACGGCGAGCAAGGCCACCAGCATGTCGAGCGAACGTTCCAGAGCGACACCGATCAGGACTTCCGGACCGGCACCCGCCGCGATCAAATGATGCGCCAGCTGGTTGGACCGGTGCTCGAGTTGCGCATAGCTCAACTGCTCGTCACCACATTCGGCGGCAATGGCCTCAGGCCGTTGCGCAGCAATCATCGCCGGCAACAGCTCACGGTTGTGCACCGCCGCCGGTTCTGCGCCCCACTGCTGCAAGGCCTGCCATTGTGGCGCGGCCAGACGCTGCAGGTTGCCCAGACGCTCCGTCGGCTGCTGCATCATGCTGTGCAGCAGCACTTCCATGGTCTGGCGGATCCGCTCGACCGCTTCGACACTGAACCGATCACGCAGGAACAGGTACTCGATGGAGAACTCTTCGCCAAGATGCACGGCCAGGTCCATCGGGAAGTTGGTCACGTCATGGCTGGCCGAGGTGCCGAAACGCAGGCCGCCCGATGCCTGTTCCAGACGCTGGTCGATCGGGTAGTTCTCGAACACGATGATGCTGTCGAACAAGGCTTGCCCGCCCTGCCCCGACCAGCGCTGAATGTCCGCCAGTGGTGCGTGAGCATGTTCACGCAGATCGAGGTTATAGGCCTGCAGATTGCTCAGCCAGGCATTCAGCGGCTGCGCCGGATCGAGGGTCTGGATCACCGGCAAGGTGTTGATGAACAGCCCCAGCATGCTGCCGGCATTCGGCAAACCCTCCGGGCGCCCGGCCACGGTGGCACCAAACGCCACGCTGTGCTGACCGGTGTAGCGCTGCAACAGCAGCAACCATGCGCCTTGAATCAACGTGTTGGCGGTGATGCCCTGAGCCCGGCAATGCTGCTGCAACAAGGCGGTCTGCTGCGCATCCCAACGGGTGTACAACGCCTGGTGGCCGTGCTCGGCGGATTCGTGACGCGGGTGCATCGCCTGGCTCAGCGCGGTCGGTTCGACCAGCGTCTGCAAGTGGCCGCGCCAGAATTGCTCGAGCTGCGCCGAATCCTGTTGCTGCAACCACGCGATAAAGTCGCGATACCGACCGCTTTCGCCTTCGACCTGGCCGGTGGCGTAGTGCTGCAGTACCTCGCCGAACAACTGCGAACTGCTCCAGCCGTCCATCAGGATGTGATGGCTGGTCCAGATCAACTGGTACTTGTCGGCATCCAGCCGAATCAGGCGCGTGCGTTGCAACGGCATGCGGTCCAGCGCAAAGCCCTGAACCCGCTGCTGACGGGCAAACTCGGCGAGTTGCGCCTCATCCATCGGCGTGTCCAGTGCTTGCAGGTCAACAATGCCCTGACGGTGGACGACCTGCACCGGTGACGCCTGGCTGTCTTGCCAATGGAACGACGTGCGCAGAATTTCGTGGCGCTCCACCACGCATTCCCACGCGGCACGGAAGCGCTCGATATCGAGGCCTTCCACCGTCAGGTTGAGCTGGTTGACGTAGAGATCGTCGCCGTCATCGGACAAGGTATGGAACAACATGCCCTGCTGCATCGGCGACAACGGATAGATGTCTTCGATGTCCGCGACCGGCACCGGCAAACCGTCCAGACGCGTCTGGTCCAGCGCTGCCAGCGGGAAGTCCGACGGCGTCAGGCCGTGGTTGCCCGGGGTCACGCAGTGTTCGATCAGCGCGGTCAGTTCACGCCCGTATTCATCGGCCACTGCCTGCACGGTCGCGGTGTCGAACATCTGCTCGCTGAAGCTCCACGACAGGCTCAGTTCACCGCCATACACCTGACCATTGACCGACAGCCAGTTACCCAGTGGGGCGCGATCGCTGAGGTCACTGCCGGCACTTTCGCCGGCCGGCAGGAACAGCGCGGCTTCGTCGAACTGGCTATCGAACTGGCCGAGGTAATTGAAGGTGATTTTCGGCGTGGGCAGTTCTGCCAGAGCCTCACGCGCCGAGGCATCGCCCAGATAACGCAAGGCGCCAAAACCGATGCCCTTGTCGGGAATCGCACGCAGTTGCTCCTTGATCTGCTTGATCGAATCAGCGAAACCGCTGGCCGGGGTCAGGTGCACCGGGAACACGCTGGTGAACCAGCCAACGGTGCGGCTCAGATCGATGTCGTCGAACAGGTCTTCACGACCATGTCCTTCCAGTTGAATAAGGGCTGAGGCCTGTCCGTTCCAGCGACTGATGACCCGGGCCAGTGCGGTCAGCAGCAAGTCGTTGACCTGCGTGCGATAAGCCGCCGGGGCCTGTTGCAACAGTTGTCTGGTCAGTTCAGGGGCAAGGCGCGTCTGCACACTTTGCGCGTAGCGGTTTTCCAGGCTGCCGTCCGGGCGCTCGCACGGCAACGTGGCGGTCGCCCCCTGCAAATGCCCACGCCAGAAGGCCTGTTGGTCATCGAGGCTGACGGTGTGCGCCTGCAGGCGCTCGGCCCAGGTTTTGAAGGCGCTGGTCTTGGCCGGCAACGCGACCTCGCGCCCGGCCTGGATCTGGCTGAATGCGGTTTGCAGATCTTCCAGCAGGATCCGCCAGGAGACACCGTCGACCACCAGGTGATGCACCACCAGCAACAAGCGCTGAGTCTGATCCGGCAGATCGAACAGCACGCCGCGCAGCAGCGGACCGTCGTGCAGATCGAGACTGCCCTGGGCCTGCTGACAGAGCACTTCGATTGCAGCCGAATCCGTCAGCGTGCGCTGCCAGAGCAGTGCTTGCACAGGCTCGATCGGGCGGTGAGTGGCTGTCCAGCCGTCAGTCGTTTCAATGAACGACAGGCGCAAGGCATCGTGATGCGCAACCAGTGCCTGGAGCACCTGCGCAACGGTCTCGGCGTGTAGCGTCATCGCCGGTTTGAGCAGCAACGACTGGTTCCAGTGATGCCGCTCGGGGATCTCGCTGGCGAAGAACCATTGCTGGGACGGCAACAACGGCGTCGCACCGCTGACCGGCCCCTGGTCGATGCTCAGCACCGTGCCGCCCGACTGTGCTACCGCCGCCAGTGCCTGCACGGTCTGGTGCTGGAACAGATCCTTGGGCGTGAACTGGATACCGGCCTGCCGCGCACGGCCGACTACTTGAATCGAGATGATCGAATCGCCGCCCAGCTCGAAGAAATTGTCCGTGGCGCTGACCTGCTCAAGGCGCAGCGCATCGGCCCAGATCGTGGCGATAAGTTGCTCCATTTCATTGCGCGGCGCCACGTAGCTGTTCTGCAGCAGACTGGCGTCCGGTGCAGGCAGCGCCTTGCGGTCCAGTTTGCCGTTCGGGGTCAGCGGCAGGTGCGCCAGCACCATCAAGTGCGCCGGCACCATGTGCGTTGGCAGACTCTCCTTGAGAGCGTTGCGCACGCTGTCGCGCCATTCAGCCAGATGTGCGTCTGCCACCGGTTGTGTCGGGACCAGATAGGCCACCAGTTGCTTGCCGCTTGGCCCGGCATGCGCCAGCACCACGGCTTCGCGCACGCTGCTCAGTTCCAGCAGACGCGCTTCGATTTCGCCCAGTTCGATGCGGAAACCACGGATTTTCACCTGGTTGTCGACGCGGCCCTGATAGTCGAACACGCCATCGGCACGCTCACGCACCAGGTCACCGCTGCGGTACAGACGACTGCCCGGCGCCCCGAACGGATCGGGTACAAAGCGCTCAGCGGTCATCGCCGGACGATCCAGATAACCCCGGGCCAGCCCGGTGCCGCCCAGATACAGCTCGCCCATCACGCCCTGGGGCAACGCATTGAGGTCAGCGCTGAGCACACAGGTGCTGCGGTCGCCGATCCGCGTGCCGATCGGTGCATAGGCTGCGCCGCATGCGTCATGCCGCCCGGCCTTCCAGATCAATGGGGTGACCACGGTTTCGGTCGGCCCGTAACCGTTGATGATGTACTGCGGCGCCAGCGCCGCACGCGCCCGCTCGAAACTGTCGTTGGGCACGGCATCGCCGCCGAAACAGTAGATCCGCACAGCGGGCGGCTGGCCGACCTGTTCGGCGTGCCCGGCCAATTGCTGCAAGTACACCGGCGGGAACGCCGCCACCGTCACGCCGTGTTGTTGCATGGCGGTGTAGGTCTGCTCCGGGCTCCACAGACTGTCATCGCGCAGCAACAGCCGCGAGCCATGGGTCAGCGGGGTCAACCAGCGTTCATGAGCGCCGTCGAACGCGAACGACATGAAGTGCAGCTCGCAATCGTCCGGGGTCATTTCATAGCGCTGGCCGATGGCCTGGCAATGCATCGCCAGCGGTCCGTGCTCCACGCACACACCCTTGGGCTGGCCGGTGGAACCCGAGGTGTAAATCACGTAAGCCAGGTTTTGCGCGTGTACCTCGACCTGCGGCGCAACGTCTGGCCATTCGGCAGTCGACAACGTGTCCAGATCCAGGGCACGCACTCCGGCGCTCAGTGGCAACCGAGGACGCAGTTGCGAATCGCTGAGCAACAGCGCGATGCCCGAGTCTTCGATCAGATAGGCCAGGCGCTCGCGCGGATAACTGGCATCCAGCGGCACATAGGCGCCGCCGGCCTTGAGCACCGCGAGCAAGGCCACCAGCATCGATGGGCTGCGCGGCAGGGCTACGCCGACGCGCACTTCCGGCCCGACGCCTTCATTGATCAGCACATGCGCGAGGCGATTGGCGTGGCTTTCAAGCTCGGCGAAGGTCAACGCCTGATCGCCACAACGCACGGCTTCCTGTTGCGCCTGCTGCGCCGCAAGCACCGCGATGCGCTGATGCACCAGCAACGGATCCGTGCACGGTTGCGCACGATTGTTTTCCTGCAATCGACGCTGCTCTTCACCGCTGAGCAGGGTCAACGCGCCGAGACGCGCATTCGCCGACTGTACGAACTGCTCCAGCAGCGAGGCCAGTTGCGCGTGCAAACGCACAATGGAGTCCGGGCTGAAACGGGCGGCGGCAAAGCTGTAATGCACCGAGAGGGTTTCGCCGAGGTTGACCCCGACCGTCAGCGGGAAATTGGTTTGTTCACGGGTGTCGACCGCGCCGAACTTCAGGCCCAGCGACGAGCCTTGCTCCAGCGCTTCGGAGATCGGGTAGTTCTCGAACACCAACAGGTTGTCGAACAGGCCGTCGCTGCCCTGCCCCGACCAGCGCTGGATATCGGCCAGTGGCGTGTGTTCGAAATCACGCAGGGCGATGTTGAGTTCCTGCACGGTTTGCAGCCACTGGCTGACCGTCAGTTGCGGTTCCGGACGGGCAATCACCGGCAAGGTGTTGATGAACAGGCCGACCTGCTGCTCGACCCCCGGCAGGTTGGCCGGACGTCCCGACACAGTGGCGCCGAAGGCCACGGTCGGTTGCCCGGTGTAACGTTGCAACAGCAACAGCCACGCCGCCTGCACCAGGGTGTTAAGGGTGACTTTTTGCTGACGGGCAAACTCACTCAAGCGCAACGTGCCAGTGGCGTCGATCCACTGCTGATAGTGTCCGGTACCGCCATCGGCGTTCGCCGAACGATCCGCCAAACCCTGGGCCAGACGGGTTGGCTCATCGAATTGAGCCAGACGCTCAAGCCAGAATTGCTCGCTGAGCTGACTGTCCTGACGCTGCAGCCAGGCGATGTAATCGCTGTAGCGGCCGATGGGCGCTGCAGGCACTTGCCCGGCATAGCGCTGCAGCACTTCACCGAGCAACTGCGAGTTGCTCCAGCCGTCCAGCAAAATGTGGTGGCTGGTGTAGAGCAGTTCGTGACGGTCTTGCGCGGTGCGCACCACCACCAGGCGCAACAACGGCACCTCGCTCAGATCGAACGGACGGCTGCGCTCGGCCTCGGCCAGCGCATCCAGCGCTTCGCCCGGCTGACCGCGCCAGTCGTGAACGGTAAACGGCAGCGTCGCCGAGCGTTCGACGATCTGAAGCGGCTGGGCCTGCTCCCCTCCCCAGACAAACCGCGTGCGCAGAATGTCATGGGACTCCAGCGCCGCTTGCCAGGCCTGACGGAAACGCTCGACATCAAGCCCTTCCACCGACACCCGCATCTGGTTGATGTAATCCCCCGAACCTTGTTCGTACAGGGTGTGGAAGAGCATGCCCTGCTGCATCGGCGACAGCGGATAAACGTTGTCCACCGCTTGCGGATCCGTGATCAGCGTATCGAGCTGCGCCTGAGTCAGCTCAGCCAGCGGGAAGTCCGACGGCGTCACACCGCGGTTGTGCGCTTCACAGCAATGGGCGATCAGCGCATTGAGTTCTTGCGCATAGTCGTCAGCCAGACGCTGGATCGTCGCCTGATTGAACATTTCGTGGCTGAACGACCAGCTGAGGTTGAGCTCACCACCATAGACCTTGCCGTTGATGTCCAGCCAGTTTGCCAGCGGTGCCAGCGAACTCTGTTCGCGGCCGGTGCTTTCACTGGCAGGCACAAACAGCGCGGCCTCGTCGAACTGGCTGTCGAACTGGCCCAGGTAGTTGAAGGTAATGCGCGGGACCGGCTGCGCGGCGAGCGTCTGTCGCGCGTGTTCATCGCCCAGGTAACGCAGGGCACCAAAACCCAGGCCCTTGTTCGGTACGCCACGCAGTTGTTCCTTGACTGACTTGAGCGAGTCGGCCAGGCCCACGGCCGGGGTCAGACGCACCGGGAACAGGCTGGTGAACCAACCAACGGTGCGGCTCAGGTCGATGTCGTCGAACAGTTCTTCACGGCCATGACCTTCGAGTTGGATCAGGGTCGAGGCCTGACCGGTCCAGCGGCAGATCACCCGCGCCAGTGCTGTCAGCAGCACATCGTTGATCTGCGTGCGATAGGCGGCGGGCGCCTGCTGCAACAGTTGGCGGGTCTGATCCGCATTAAGGCGGGTTTCCACGCTCACCGCGTGACGGTTTTGCAAGGTTGCCGCAGGGTTGTCGCAAGGCAGATCCGCGGGCGCTTCGCCCAACTGTCCGGCCCACCACGTCAGTTCGTCGTGCAGCTCGCCGGTGGCGAATGTTTGCAGACGTTGCGCCCAGTCCTTGAACGGGCTGGTCTTGGCCGCGAGCTTGATCCCCTGGCCGCTTTGCGCCTGCTCGCAGGCATTCTGCAAATCTTCCAGCAACACGCGCCAGGACACACCGTCGACCACCAGGTGGTGGATCGCCAGCAACAAGCGCTGGCTGCCGTCAGCCACATTCAACAGCACGGCGCGCAACAACGGGCCGTCTTGCAGATCGAGGCTGCCTTGCGCGGCGTCGCACACCGCTTCGATTTCGTCGGTGTGCTGCACGCCCGCCTGTTGCAGCAACGGCCGGTTATCCGGCGCGCGGTGCATGGCCGTCCAGCCTTCAGCGCCTTCGCTGAAGCTCAGGCGCAAGGCATCGTGATGCGCAACCAGCGCCTGCAAGGCCTGCTCGAGGACACTGGCGTCAATGGCCTGGGAAGGTTTCAGCAGCAACGACTGGTTCCAGCGCTGCCGCTCGGGAATCGCCAGTTCGAAGAATCGTTGCTGGAACGGCAGCAACGGCGTGCTGCCGGTGACAGCGCCCTGCTCGATGCTGAACGCCGCTTCACCCCGCTGAGCGACCCGGGCCAGACCTTGCACAGTCTGGTACTGGAACAGATCCTTGGGGGTGATGCGCAGGCCGGCCTGACGTGCACGGCTGACCACCTGAATGGAGATGATCGAGTCGCCGCCAAGGGCAAAGAAGTTATCAGTGACGCCTACCTGCTCCAGCCCGAGCACGGCTTGCCAGATCTCGCACAACTGCCGTTCGTTGTCATTGCCCGGCGCCAGATAGGTGTGCTGCTCGAGCGCTGCGTCAGGTTTGGGCAAAGCCTTGCGATCGAGCTTGCCATTGGGCGTCAGCGGCAGCTGTTCGAGGAACAGCAAGTGCGCCGGCACCATGTATTCCGGCAGGTGCTCGCGCAGGCCGGCCTTGAGCACTTCACGCAGCCGCGCTCGTTCTTCGGCGTTACCCAGCGCAGCGCTCGGCACGATGTAGGCGACCAATTGCTGACCGCTCGCGCCTTCCTGCGCCAGCACCGCCAGTTCGCGCACCGTGTCTTGTTGCAGCAGACGCGCTTCGATCTCGCCCAGCTCGATGCGAAAACCACGCACCTTGACCTGATGGTCGATACGCCCGACGTATTGCAGGTTGCCGTCAGCCTGATAACGCGTCAGGTCACCGGTGCGGTAGAAACGCTCGCCCGGAGCGCCGAACGGGTTCGGCAGATACTTTTCCGCGGTCAACGCCGGCCGGGCCAGATAACCGCGGGTGATGCCGGCACCGGCCAGATACAGTTCGGCGGCGACGCCTTGCGGCACCGGTTGCAGCTCGCCATCAAGGACATAGCTCGCGGTGTGTTTCAGCGGCCGGCCGATGCTTGGTTGGCCACCGGCCGTGCGCCGTGTCCAGGTCGAATAGGTGGTGTCTTCCGACGGGCCGTACAGGTCGAAAACGTGTTCGACCGTCGGTTGTGCATACAAGGTGTCGACCAGCGACTGCTTGAGCGGCTCGCCGGCCAGATTGATGATGCGCACGCTCGGCGGGATCTCGCCGCTGCGTTGCAGGGCGGCAATCGCCGACGGTACGGTGTTGATCAGGCGCACCTGATCGCGGGCCGGCAACTGCGGCAACTCCAGGGCATTACGGGCGATGATCAACGAACCGCCGTTGGCCAGTGTGACAAACAGCTCCCACACCGACAGGTCGAAACACACCGACGTCGAGGCCAGCACGCCCTGGATATCGTCGCGGCTGTACACCGATTGCGACCAGTCGATCAGCGCCAGCACGTTGCGGTGGGCAATCGCCACGCCTTTCGGTTTGCCGGTCGAACCGGAGGTGTAAATCACATACGCAAGGTTGTCGGCCGACACCCGCGTTTGCGGTGCATGCGCCGGGTACGCGGCGAAATCATCGGCGGCGTTGTCCATCAGCAGCACGTCAATGTCCGCCGCAATCGCCAGACTGGCGGCGACGTCCCGTTCGGTCAGCAGGCACAGCGCACGGCTGTCTTCGAGCATGTAGGCGACACGGTCGGCCGGGTAATCCGGATCGAGCGGCACGTACACGCCCCCGGCCTTGAGCACGGCCAGCAGCGCGACCAGCAGATGCTCCGAGCGCTGCATCGCCACACCGACGCGCACCTCCGGGCCGACGCCTCGCTCGATCAAGGCATGCGCCAACGGGTTGGCCCGTGCTTCAAGCTGAGCATAGGTCAGATGCCGCTCGGCAAAGGTCACCGCCCGCGCATCCGGGGTCCGAATCGCCTGACGAGCGATCAACTGATGAATGCACAGATCGCTGGCAAACGGTACGTCCACGGGGTTCCAGTCGTGCAGCAATACCTGCCGCTCACGGGCATCGAGCAATGGCAACTCGCCGACACGTTGTTGCGCATCGCTGACGATAGCCTTGAGCAACGTCTGCAAATGCCTGCCCATACGCTCGATGGACGCCGCTTCAAACAGGTCCGTGGCATAGATCAGCGAGGCCCACACGCCTTCCGGCGATTCATGGGTTTCCAGGGTCAGGTCGAACTGCGCCGTGAGGCTGTCCCAATTCACACTTTCAACGGCAAGCCCCGGCAATTGCATGGCCTGTCCGGCCTGCCGCGCGCCACTCTGGTGGTTGAACATCACCTGGAACAACGGGCTGCGGCTCAGGCTGCGCTCCGGCGCCAGGGCTTCGACCAATTGCTCGAACGGCAGATCCTGATGCGCCTGGGCGCCCAGCGCCGATTGCCTGGCCTGGGCCAGCAAGGCGCTGAACGTCATGCTGCTGTCGAGGGTGGCACGCAAGACCTGGGTGTTGACGAAGAAGCCGATCAGCCCTTCGGTTTCCGCACGGTTGCGGTTGGCAATCGGCACGCCGATGCGAATGTCGTCCTGACCGCTGTAGCGATGCAGCAAGGTCTGGAACGCCGCCAGCAACAGCATGAACATCGTCACGCCTTCACGACGCGCAAGATCTTGCAGGCCTTTGCTCAACGCGGCATCCAGCTGCATATCCAGACGTGCACCGCGATAGCTTTGCACCAGCGGGCGTGGGTGATCGGCCGGCAGTTCCAGCACGCCCGGATCCGAACCCAGATGCTCGACCCAATAGCTCAATTGCCGTTCGCGCTCACCGGCGTCCATCCAGCTGCGTTGCCACTGGGCGAAATCGGCGTACTGGATCGGCAACGGTGCCAGCGTGGCCGGTGCGCCCTGACTGAACCCGGCATAGAGCTCGATCAGTTCGCCGACCATCACTTGCATCGACCAGCCATCGGAAATGATGTGATGTTGCACCATCACCAGAACGTGATCGTCCGGTGCCAGCCGCAGCAGGCAGACGCGCAGCAAGGTGTCCTGTTCGAGATCGAACGGGCGGGCAATTTCGGCCTCGATGGCCGCGCGCAAACGCGGCTCATCGACTTCGCCCTCCAGCTCGCGAACCTCGATCTGCAAGGCAAACGGCGCCTTGATCAGCTGAATGGCCTTGTCCTGATCACCTCGGGCAAACCCGGTGCGCAGACTTTCGTGACGCTCGATCAGCGTATCGAAACTGCGCTGCAGTACCGCCATGTCCAGGGCACCGCGCAAGCGCAACGCCGTGGGAATGTGGTACGCCGCGCTGTCCGGCTCCATCTGCCAGAGAAACCACTGCCGCTCCTGGGCATAAGACAAAAGCAGCGGTTCACCTTCGGTGCGCCGAAAAATCGGCGCGATGCCATAAAGGTTAATGCCCTGTTTGCCCAGTAGAATCGCCAGCGCCTTGCGTTTCTCGGGAGAAAGCGCGCCTACCGATTCAATCAACTGCTGCATGCCGTGGTCCTCTCAGGAAATCAGTTTTTCAAGTTCATCTGCTGATAAACGATTGAGAGCCTCCAAGGATTTAGCCAAAACATCATGAACGGGCTGCAAATCGGGTTGCAGAGCTTGTACGGCGTCGCTGAAAGCCGCCAGATCGGCACTGGCGAACAGGCTGGCCAACGGCACGTCGAAGCCCAGCAACTCGCGCAGACGCAGGGCCACCTGGGTGGCCAGCAAGGAATGACCGCCGAGTTCAAAGAAGTTGTCTGTCAGGCCGACCCGCTCCAGTTTCAGGACATCGGCCCAGACCCCGGCGATCTGCTGTTGCAGTTCACTTTCGGGCGCCACATAGCTGTTTTGCAGCAGGCTGGCGTCCGGTTGTGGCAGGGCCTTGCGGTCAAGCTTGCCGTTGGCGGTCAGCGGCAGGCTGTCGAGCAGCAACAGGTGCGCCGGCACCATGTAATCCGGCAGGTTGTGCTTGAGCGCCTGGCGCAGCAGCTCACGCCACTGGCCCTGCTGGTCGAGGTCGACCGACTGATCGGCCACCAGATACGCCACCAGCTGCACGCCGCCGGCGCCTGGCTGATCCAGCACCACGGCCTGACGGATTTGCGGCAGCGCCAACAGTTGCGCCTCGATCTCACCCAGCTCGATCCGGAAACCACGGATCTTCACCTGATGGTCGATGCGCCCGGCGTACTCGATCCGGCCATCGGCGCGATAGCGCGCCAGGTCACCGGTGCGATACAGCCGCGCACCGTCGCCCCCGAACGGGTTGGGCACGAAACGCAAGGCGCTGAGGTCGGCACGCTTGAGATAACCGCGTGCCAGCCCGGCGCCGCTGACGTGCAACTCGCCGATGCAGCCCTTGGCCACCGGTTTCAGGTCGGCGTCGAGCACGTACCAGCCCAGGTCCGGGATCGGCTCGCCCAGCGGGCTGCCGGCGTCCTGTTCGAGATCGGCCAGGGTCAACGGACGGTAAGTCACATGAACCGTGGTTTCGGTGATGCCGTACATGTTGATCAGCTGTGGCGCGGTATCGCCGAAGCGTTCGAACCATGGGCGCAGGCTGCGTACTTCCAGCGCTTCACCGCCAAACACCACGTAACGCAACGACAGTTGCGGATCCTGGGGCGCGTCGCAAGCGACCTGCATCAGTTGCTTGAATGCCGACGGCGTCTGGTTGAGCACGGTGATGCGCTCACGGCACAGCAGCGCATGGAACTCCTGCGGCGAGCGGCTGACGCTGTGCGGCACGATCACCAGGCGCCCGCCATGCAGCAGTGCGCCGAAGATTTCCCAGACCGAGAAGTCAAACGCGTAGGAGTGGAACAGCGTCCAGCGATCCTCGGCACCGAAGCTGAACCAAGGCTCTGTTGCCTCGAACAGGCGCAGCACGTTGTCGTGAGCCAGCAGCGTACCTTTCGGTTTGCCGGTGGAGCCCGAGGTGTAGATCACGTAAGCGAGGCTGGCGCTGTCGGCCCAGACCTGCGGGTCGGTTGCCAACTGATCCTGCCAGCGGCTGTCATCACCCAACAGCAGGGTTTCAACGCTCTCGGCAACCTCCAGGTGATCGAGCACACCCGGCTGCATCAGCAGCAGGGCAATGCCGCTGTCCTCGATCATGTACTGCAGACGTTCGGCCGGGTACTGCGGATCCAGCGGCAGGTAAGCCCCGCCAGCCTTGAGGATGGCGACCAGGCCGACGATCATTTCGATGGATCGCTCGGCAGCCAGACCCACCAGCACATCGGCACCGACACCCCGCGCGATCAGGGCATGAGCCAGACGGTTGGCACGGGCGTTGAGTTCGCCGTAACTCAATTGCTCCTCGCCCAGACTCACGGCAATCGCCTGCGGTGCGCGACGCACCTGTGCTTCGATCAGCTGTGGCAGGGTGCGGGTTTGGGCAAAGGTGGCTGGCGCACGGTTCCAGTCGTGCAGCGTCGCCTGTTGTTGTGCGGCATCGAACAGGCTCAGATCGGCCAGCAGACGTTGCGCGGGCGAGTCGGCCATTTGCTGCAACAGGTGCTGCAAGTGGCCGGCGATCTGCTCGATCTGCGCAGCGCTGAAATGCTGCCGGGCATAGGCCAATTGCAACGACAGGCTGTCGCTCAGGTCCACCAGCACCGTCAACGGCAGGTTGGTCTGTTCCTGGCTGCGTGCCTGGTCGAAACGCAAGCCTTGCGGCGCACCGTTGTTCAACGCCTCCGACACCGGGTAGTTCTCGAACACCAGCAGGCTGTCGAACAAGCCTTCGCCGCGTTGCCCGGACCAGCGCTGAATGTCCGCCAGTGGCGTGTATTCGAATTCGCGCATGGCCAGGTTCAGCGCCTGCACCGTTTGCAGCCACTCACCGAGGGATTGCTCGACACGCGGGGTGGCGATCACCGGCAAGGTGTTGATGAACAAACCGATCTGTTGCTCGACACCTGGCAGCTCGGCCGGACGCCCGGCGACCGTAGCGCCGAACGCCACGGTCAGTTGCCCGGTGTAACGCTGCAACAGCAACAACCAGGCGGCCTGCACCACGGTATTGAGGGTGACCTTGTGCTGACGGGCGAACGCCCCCAGACGTTGAGTCTGCTCACGGTCCAGCCAACGGGTCTGCTGGTCGTAACCGCTCTGCCCGGCGGTCGCCAGCGTATCGAGGCAGCTGCGGGCCAGGTGGGTCGGCTCATCCAGGTCGGCCAGACGCTCAGTCCAGAATCGCTCGCTGGCCTGACCGTCCTGACGCTGCAGCCAGCCAATGTAATCGCCATAACGGCCCACCGGCGCGGCCGGGGTTTCACCGGCGTAGCGCTGCATCACTTCGCCGAGCAACTGCGAGTTGCTCCAGCCGTCCATGAGAATGTGATGGCTGGTGTAGATCATCTCAAAGCGGTCATCGTCAGTGCGGACCAGCACCAGACGCAGCAGTGGCGCCTGCAACAGGTCGAAGCCTTGTTGCAGTTGCTCCTGTGCCAGCACGTCGAGCGCCCCCGTCAGGTCAGCGCGACCTCGCCAGTCATGCAGGCTGAACGGCAACTCGGCCTGACGCTGGACGATTTGCAGCGGCTGCTCCTGCTCGGAAATCCACACAAAACGCGTGCGCAGAATCCCATGGCGATCGACCGCGCCCTGCCAGGCCTGACGCAGACGCTCGGGATCGAGGCCTTCGACGCTGACGCGCATCTGGTTGATGTAATCCCCCGAACCCTGTTCGTACAGGCTGTGGAACAACATGCCCTGTTGCATCGGCGACAGCGGGTAGATGTCTTCGACCTCGGCACCGGCGCCCGGCAAGGCATCGAGCTGTTGCTGGTCGAGCGGCGCCAACGGGAAGTCCGACGGTGTGACGCCGGCATTCTGTGCAGCGCAGCAATGTTCGATCAGCACCGCCAGTTCGATCGCGTACTCATCGGCCAGACGCTGAATGGTGGCTTCATCGAACATCTCGCGGCTGAACGTCCAGCCCAGACTCAACTCGCCCGCGTAAACCTGACCATTGAGTTCCAGCCAGTTGCCCAGTGGCGCCAACGGGCTCTGTTCGTCCCCGGCCTTTTCGCGGGCCGGGGCGAACAGCGCGCCGTCATCGAACTGGCGGTCGAATTGTCCGAGGTAGTTGAACGTGATGCGCGGTGTCGGCAGCGCCGCCAGCTCACGGCGGGTCGCTTCATCACCGAAGTAACGCAGCACGCCGAAGCCCAGGCCCTTGCCGGGAATCGCCCGCAACTGTTCCTTGATCTGCTTGATCGAACCGTCGACCGACGCAGTCGGGGTCAGGCGCACCGGGAACAGACTGGTGAACCAGCCGACGCTGCGACTCAGGTCAAGGTCGTCGAACAGGTCTTCACGACCGTGTCCTTCCAGCTGAATCAAGGTCGAGGCCTGCCCCGTCCAGCGGCAGATGACTCGGGCCAGCGCGGTCATCAGCAAGTCATTGACCTGAGTGCGATACGCCGCCGGCGCCTGTTGCAGCAGTTGTCGGGTCAGCGCTTGATCGAGGCGCGTCTGTACGGTGTGCGCATCGCGGTTTTGCAGACTGGCCTGCGGATTGATGCACGGCAGGTCGACCGGCGCATCGGCCAGTTGCGTACGCCACAGCTCGAGTTCACCCGCGAGTCGTGGCGCGTGCTGTTGCAAACGTTCTGCCCAATGCTTGAAGGCGCTGGTCTTGGCCGGCAGAACCAGGGGCTTGCCGTCGATGCGCTGCTGATAAGCGCTTTGTAGATCTTCCAGCAGAATCCGCCAGGACACACCGTCCACCACCAGGTGGTGCACCGCCAGCAGCAAGCGTTGCGAACCATCGCCCACAGTCACCAGCAAGCCACGCAACAGCGGGCCTTGCGCCAGGTCGAAGCTGCGCTGCGCTGCCAGGCAGGCGGCCTGCAACTGTTGTTCATCGCTGACTGAAGCCTGCATCAGCAGGTTGTGCCGAACGGTTGTTGCGTGGTGATTCGCGGTCCAGCCGTCGGTGGTTTCAGTGAACGACAGGCGCAAGGCATCGTGATGCTCGACCAACGCTTGCAAGGCTTGCTCAAGTGCGTCGGCCTCGATGCTGATGGCCGGCTTGAGCATCACCGACTGGTTCCAGTGGTGACGCTCGGCAATGTCCGTCGCGAAGAACCACTGCTGGAACGGCAGCAGCGGCGTAGCGCCGCCGACCGGGCCCTGATCGATCTGCCCCGCGCCATCGCCCAGCGTTGCCACACCCGCCAGCGCCTGGACGGTTTGGTACTGGAACAAGTCTTTGGGGGTAAAGCGGATGCCGGCCTGACGGGCACGGGCCACCACCTGAATCGAAATGATCGAATCGCCACCCAGTTCAAAGAAGTTATCGCCCAGCCCGACTCGCGGCAGCTTCAGTACATCGGCCCACACCGCAGCGATACGCTGCTCCAGCGCATTGCGCGGCGCGATGTATTCGGCCTTGCCCGCCCCCCATTCAGGTTTCGGCAGCGCCTTGCGATCCAGCTTGCCGTTGGGGCTCAACGGCATCTGCGCAAGATTCAGCCACTGATTGGGCACCATGTACTCCGGCAGTCCGGCGTGCAGATGCCGCATCAGGGCGTCGCGCCAGTCCGCGCTTTCTTCGTTCAACACCACGTAAGCGGTCAGCAGCTTGCCGTCGATCACCAGCACCGCCGCTTCACGGACGTTGCCATGCTCCAGCAGACGCGCTTCGATTTCACCGAGCTCGATACGCAAGCCGCGCAGCTTGACCTGATGGTCGATCCGGCCAGCGTATTCGATCACGCCGTCGGCGCGGTAACGCGCCAGGTCACCGGTGCGGTAGATCCGCTCGCCATCGCCATAGGGGCTGACGGCAAAACGTTCGGCGGTCAGCGCCGGACGCTGATGGTAGCCGCGCGCCAGACCGACGCCCGCCAGGTACAACTCGCCGAGCACACCGGTCGGCACCGGCTCGAGATTGTCGTCAAGGATGTAGCAGCCGAGGTTGGCAATCGGCTGTCCGATCGGCACGCTGTCGCGGCCCTCCTCTACACACGTCCAGTGCGTGACGTCGATGGCGGCTTCCGTCGGGCCGTAAAGGTTATAAAGCCCGGCCGTTGGCAGTTTGGCGAAGACTTGCTGTTGCGCGTCCGCCGGCAGCGCTTCGCCGCTGCACACGATGCGTTGCAGGCTGGTGCACGTGGCAACGTCGGCGTCCTGCAGGAAGGCCTGCAACATCGACGGCACAAAGTGCAGCGTGGTGATGTGTTCGCGCTTGATCAACGCCACCAGTTTGGCTGGATCGCGGTGATCGCCCGGCGCTGCGACGACCAGCCGTGCGCCGGTCATCAGTGGCCAGAAGAACTCCCACACCGAAACGTCAAAGCTGAACGGCGTCTTCTGCAGCACGCTGTCGCCCGCGCCGATCTCATAGGCCTGTTGCATCCAGCACAGACGGTTGGTCAGGGCGATATGACGGTTGCCGGCACCTTTCGGTTTGCCGGTGGAGCCTGAGGTGTAAATCACATAGGCGAGGTTTTCACCGGTGACCGCCACGTCCGGATTGTGGCTGGCGAAGCCCTTCAGCGATGCTTCAAGCAACAGGGTTTGCACCTGCCCGTTCAATGGCAAGGCATCGAGCAGATGCGCCTGGGTCAGCAACAGCTGCACGCCGCTGTCTTCGATCATGTAGGCCAGGCGATCCTGCGGGTATTCCGGGTCGAGCGGCACGTAGGCGCCTCCGGCCTTGAGCACGGCCAACAGACCGACGACCATTTCCATCGACCGTTCGGCAGCGATGCCGACCAGGCTTTCAGGTCCGACACCCAGCGCCATCAGCTTGTGTGCCAACCGGTTGGCGCGGGCATTGAGCTGCGCGTAGCTCAGGCATTCATCGGCGAACTTCAGCGCTGCGGCGTCCGGGGTGCGCAGGACCTGTGCCTCGATCAGCTGCTGCACGCTCAGGTGTAACGGGTACTCGGTGGCGGTAGCGTTCCAGTCTTCGAGAATCCGTTGGCGTTCTTGCGCGGCGAGCATCGGCAACGCAGCGATCGATTGCTGCGGCGCTGCGACAATCGCCCGCAACAATGCCTGCCAGTGTTCGAACAGGCGCGCGATGGTTGCCGCTTCAAACAAGTCGCTGGCGTAGGTCAGGCTGACCATCAGCCCGGCGGCGGTTTCCGTGGTGTCCAGGGTCAAGTCGAACTGTGCGGTGGCGCTGTCCCACGGCAGGCCTTCGATGCGCAGATCCGCCACATCGGTGACCGGCGCGGCGTCACGCTGATGGTTGAACAGCACCTGGAACAACGGACTGTGGCTGAGGCTGCGCTCCGGCGCCAGTGCTTCCACCAATTGCTCGAACGGCAGATCCTGATGCGCCTGGGCGCCCATTGCAGCCTGCCGGGTCTGCGCCAGCAGATCACGGAAACTCAGGTCGCCGGCAAACTGTGCGCGCATCACCTGGGTGTTGACGAAGAAGCCGATCAGGCCCTCGGTTTCGGCGCGGTTGCGGTTGGCAATCGGCACGCCGACGCGGATATCGTCCTGACCGCTGTAGCGGTGCAGCAGGGTCTGAAACGAGGCCAGCAAGAGCATGAACATCGTCACCCCCTCACGTCCGGCAAGCGCCTGCAACTGCGCGCTCAATGCAGATTCCAATGGCGCCTCCAGCCGCGCGCCACGGTAGCTCTGCACCGCCGGACGCGAATGGTCCAGCGGCAACTCCAGCACCGGTTGTTCGCCGCCAAGCTGGCCCACCCAATAATCGAGTTGACGCTGCCGCTCGCCCGCCTCCATCCACTGCCGTTGCCACTGCGCGAAATCGGCGTATTGCAGCGGCAGCGCGGCCAGTTCGAGGGGTTGTCCGGCGCGTTCTGCGGCATACATCGCCATCAGTTCGCGCACCATCACTTGCATCGACCAGCCGTCAGACACGATGTGGTGCTGGGTGATCACCAATACGTGATCATCCGCCGCCAACCGCAACAGACTGACGCGCAGCAGCGGCCCGTTCAGCAGATCGAACGGCTGACGAATCTGCGCCTGCACCCAGCTCGAAAGATTGTCCTCGGCGTCGAGGCTGTGCTGTTCAATCGTCAATTGGCCGTGCGCATGAACCACCTGCACAGTGCGCTCGTCGTCCTGGCGGAACGTGGTGCGCAACGGTTCGTGACGCGCCACCAGTTGATTGAAGCTGTTCTGCAACCCGACGATGTCCAGAGCACCGCGCAAGCGCAGCGCACTTGGCACGTGGTAAGCAGCACTGTCCGGCTCCAGCTGCCAGAGGAACCACTGCCGTTCCTGGGCATAAGACAACGCCAGTGCAGCACCGCGCTGCAGCGCCATCATCGGCACGCTTTCGCTGTGTTGCAGGGTGGCGCAGGCGGCGGCAAAGGCTTGCAGCGTCGGCTGCTCGAACAGGGTGCGCATCGGCACATCGAGTTTGAGCGTCTGGCGGACCCGGGAAATCACTTGAGTGGCCAGCAGCGAGTGACCGCCTCGCTCGAAGAAGTGATCGTTGAGCCCCACCGCGCCGGACTCCAGTACGGCTTCCCAGATCTGCGCCAATTGCACTTGCAGCAAGGTCTGCGGCGCTGCATAAACGCTCAGGTCCTGGCTCAGTTCGACGTTCGGCAGTGCGGTACGATCAAGTTTGCCGTTGTTGTTCAACGGCAACGCGTCCAGCGACAGCAGGTGCGCCGGCACCATGTAATCAGGCAGCAGCTGTTGCAGCGAAGCCTTGAGCGAGTCCAGCCACTGCGCCTGCGCGGTCGCAGGTTCGGTTCCTGTCTCGGGCACCACATAAGCCACCAGTTGCGCGCCACCCGGGAAATCCTGAGCGATCACCGCAGCGGCGCGCACGCCCTCCTGTGCTTGCAGGCAGGCTTCGATTTCACCCATTTCAATGCGCAAGCCACGGATCTTCACCTGGTGGTCGATACGCCCGGCGTACTCCAGATCAGCGTTTTCGTTGTAACGCGCCAGGTCGCCACTGCGATACAGCCGCGCCCCCGGCTCGGTGGCAAACGGGTCTGGCAGGAAACGTTCGGCGGTGAGGGCCGGACGATCGAAATACTGCTGCGCCAGACAGGCACTCGCGCCAATGCACAACTCGCCGACGCCACCGGCAGGCAGCAATTGCCCGGCGCTGTCGAGCACGTACAACGCGCGGCCAGCAATGGCCCGGCCAATCGGAATGCCGAAGCTGTCGCTGGCATCGCTCAAGCGGCAGTCGTGAACGCTCGACACCACCGTCGCCTCGGTCGGCCCGTAGGTGTTGAGCAAGCGCACGTGGCTCAGTCCTGCTTCGTGCCACAGGCGCAGCCCTTCGACCGACATGGCTTCGCCGCCGACATGCACCTGACGCAACGCGCCCAGACCGGTGATGTTGCCGCCCGCGCATTCACGCGCCAGCAAGAACCAGTAGGCCGCCGGCAAGTCCGCCAGAGTCACGCCATGGTCGACGATCTCGTCCGCCAGTTGCACGACGTCCCAGAGTTCGTCGCCGCGCATGATCAGCGCCGCGCCGACACACAGCGGCGGGTAACACTGCTCGACAAAACCGTCGAAGCTGAAGGTCGCAAACTGCAGCACGCGATCATCGGCCGTGAGCGCCGAATACTCGGCACCGGTCTGGCAGAACTCGCGCAGCGCCGCGTGAGCAATCGCCACGCCTTTTGGCTGACCGGTGGAGCCCGAGGTGTAGATCACGTAGGCCAGGTCATCGGCCGTGGCGTGATTCAGCGGATCGCTGTCCGGATAAGCACCCAGCGTCTGGATGATGTCGCCCAGGTGCAAATACTCCAGGCCAGCCGCAAGCGGCACGTCTTGCAGGAGAGCGGATTCATCGAGCAGCAGATCGACACGGCTGTCTTCGATCATGTAGGCCAGACGCTGGGCCGGGTAGTTGGCATCAAGCGGCACGTACGCGGCGCCCGTCTTCAGCACTGCCAGCAGGCTGACGATCATTTGCGGGCCACGACGCAGCGCCAGGCCGACACGCTTGCCCGGCGCCGCACCGCTGGCCAGCAAACGGTGGGCGAGGCGATTCGCCTGGCGGTTCAGTTCGTCATAGCTCAGGCGCTGTTCACCGCACTGCACGGCCAGCGCCTGCGGTGTGGCTTTGGCCTGCGCGGCAATGCGTTCGTGCACCAGACCTGCATGCTGCAACTGCAACGCTGGCGGCTGACAGTGGGCGAGCATGGCGCGCGTGGTGGCGTCATCGAGCAGCGTCAGGTTGCCCAGGCAGCCTGTGGCATTGCTGATCAGTTGCTCAAGCAAGTGGCGCAGGTTGGCGCAGAGCCTGTGCACCTGGGCGGCGCTGAATCGTGCGGCGTCGTAGCTCATCTCCAGGCTCAGCGTGGCACCGAGTTCGATACCCAGCGTCAGCGGATAGTGGGTGCGTTCATGGTTGTGCAGGTTGCCGAAGGTCAACCCGGCCGGAGCACCTTGTTTCAGCGCCTCGGCGACCGGGAAGTTTTCGAACACCAGCAGGCTGTCGAACAGCGCCGAGCCCTGATGCCCTGCCCAACCCTGAATGTCGTACAGCGGCACATGCTCGAACTCACGCAGGGCCAGGTTCTGCGCCTGCAGATCAGCCAGCCACTGGCCGACGCGATGATCCGGGCGCGGATTGCACACCAGCGGCAGGGTGTTGATGAACAGCCCCAGTTGCTGCTCGATGCCTGGCAGCGGAGCCGAACGACCGGCCACTGTGGCGCCGAACGCTACGCAGTCCTGACCGGTGTAGCGTTGCAGCAGCAGGCTCCAGGCCGCTTGCAACAACGTGTTGAGGGTGACTTTCTGCTGACGGGCGAACTCGCCCAGACGCCGTGTTGCGGCTTCGTCGAGCACCTCGCGATGTTCGTCTGTGCCGTGGCCGCCCACGGGTGGACGCAGAGTGTCGGCAAGCAGCGTCGGCGCCTGCAACGGGGCCAGCGCAGCATTCCAGAACGCCTTGCCGGCGCCTGCCGATTGCTGCTGCAACCAACCCATGTAATCGCGGTAATGCCCGACCGGCGCCGGCAGTGGGCGCCCGGCGGCGTAGTGGGAAATCACCTCGCCGAGCAACTGCGCATTACTCCAGCCGTCCATCAGGATGTGATGGCTGGTGTAGATCAAGTGCCAATGATCGGCGCCGGTGCGCACCAGTTTCAGGCGCAGCAACGGCGCGCAGTCGAGTTCGAAACCCTGCGCCCGCTCGGTCTCGGCCAGCGCATCGGTGTCAGTGTTGTCCAGTACCTGCAGCGGCAGTTGCACCTCGCGGCTGATCACCTGATGGGCGCTGTCCAGGCCTTGCCAGTGGAAGCTGCTGCGCAGCACATCATGACGCGCCAGCGCCGCTTGCCAGGCACTGGCAAAACGCTGCGGATCAAGGCCCTGGATGTCCAGACGCATCTGGCTGATATAGGCCTCGGCCTGCGGTTCGTACAAGGTGTGGAACAACATGCCCTGCTGCATCGGCGACAGCGGATAGACATCTTCGATGACAGCGGCGGCGACCGGCAATGCATCCAGTTGCGCCTGGCTGAGGCGTGCCAACGGGAAGTCCGATGGCGTCGCTTGCGCGGTGTCGAGGGTGCAGCAGTGCTCGATCAGTGCCATCAGTTCGGCGGCGTAGCGATCAGCCAGCCTTTGCACGGTGGCACTGTCGAACATCTGCGAACTGAAGCCCCAACTCAGACTCAATTCGCCGCCATAGACCTGGCCTTCGATCGTCAACCAGTTATCCAGCGGCGCCTGTGAATCCTGGGCGACACCGCCGGACTCGGTGGATGGCACCAGCAACGCCTGCTCATCGAACTGCCGGTCGAATTGCCCCAGATAGTTGAAGGTGATGCGCGGCGGCGGCAGCAACGCCAACTCTTCACGCACCGACGGCGCTGCCAGATAACGCAGCACGCCGTAACCCAGACCTTTGTCCGGCACCGCACGCAGTTGTTCTTTGATCGCCTTGATCGAACCGTCGAGATCCTCGCTCGCCACCAGATTGACGGCGAACAGGCTGGTGAACCAGCCGATGCTGCGCGTCAGGTCGATGTCGTCGAACAGGTCTTCACGGCCATGGCCTTCGAGTTGAATCAAGGTGCCCGGCTGACCGCTCCAGCCACTGATGGTGCGCGCCAGTGCCGTCAGCAGCAGATCGTTGACCTGCGTGCGATACGCCGCCGGCGCCTGTTGCAGCAATTGGCGCGTGCGCTCGGCGTCCAGACGCCATTCGATCTTTTCCCCGAAGCGGTTTTGCAGGCTGCCTTCAGGGCGCTCGCACGGCAGATCCCGTGCGTCGTGGTGCTGGGCTTTCCAGTAAGCCAGTTGATCGTCGAAGCGCGAAGCCTCGGTGCTCAGGCGCGCCGTCCAGCTCTGGAACGCGCTGGTTTTGGCCGGCAATTGCACGCCACCGCCCGCCGCCAGCTGTTCGTAGGCTTGCTGCAGATCTTCCAGCAACACGCGCCACGACACGCCGTCCACCACCAGGTGATGGAGGATCAGCGACAGGCGCTGACTGCCATCGGCCATGGACACCAACACGGCACGCAACAACGGCCCGTTGGCCAGATCAAGACTGCGCTGGGCATCGTCGCAATGGGCGGTCAGTTGCTCGGTCGTCTCGGCCGTGCGCAGCCACAGATCAGCGCGTTCGACCTGTGCGGCGTACGCTTGCTGCCAGCCGTCGGCGCCCTCGACAAAACGCAGGCGCAAGGCATCGTGATGATTGATCACATGGGTCAATGCGGCATCGAGCCACTGCGCATTCAGCGCCTCGCGCGGGGTCAGCAATAGGGACTGGTTCCAATGTTCACGCCGAGGCATCACCCGGCTGAAGAACTGCTGCTGGATCGGCCCCAACAAGGCCTCGCCCGTGGCCGGCGCCTGATCCACCGAACTGTGGCTGTCGAGGATCGCGACCAGCGCCAGACTGCGCACAGTCTGATACTGGAACAGATCGCGCGGGCTGATACGGATCCCGGCCTGCCGCGCGCGGCTGACCACTTGAATCGAAATGATCGAATCGCCGCCCAGCTCGAAAAAGTTGTCCTCCAGACCCACGCGTTGCAAACCGAGCACGTCTTCCCAGATCGCCGCCAGGGCTTTTTGCATAGCATCCTGCGGCGCGACAAAAGCTTGCTGCGGCGCAGCATCCGGCTGCGGCAAGGCTTTGCGATCGAGCTTGCCGTTGGCGGTGACCGGCAATTTGGCCAGCGTCATCAGGTAGGTCGGCACCATGAATTCCGGCAGGCTGCCGAGCAGCCACGCCTTGACGTCCTGTTGCCATTGTTCGTCTGCCTGAGCATTTTCCAGCACCAGATAGCCGACCAGATGTTTGCCGCCCTGCACCAGCACCACGGCTTCACGCACCAGCGGATGCTGCATCAGGCGGGTTTCGATTTCGCCCAGCTCGATACGCAAGCCACGCAGCTTGACCTGATGATCGAGACGCCCGAGGTATTCGATGACGCCGTCGGCACGTTGGCGTACCCGGTCACCGGTGCGGTACAGACGCGCACCTTCGTGGAACGGGCACGGGACAAAACGCTCGGCGGTCAGCGCCGGGCGCTGGTGATAACTGCGCGCCAACCCTGCTCCGCCCAGGTACAGCTCACCCGCCACGCCGCTCGGCACCGTCATCAGTTCGGCGTCGAGCACATGGGTGCGCAGGTTGGCGATCGGCCGTCCGATCGGCACGCTGTCGGCACCTTCGTCGACACAGGTCCAGTGGGTGACGTCGATGGCCGCTTCGGTCGGGCCATACAGGTTATAGAGCCCGGCGTTCGGCAGCTTGGCAAACACCTGCAGTTGCGCGTCCAGCGGCAGTGCCTCGCCGCTGCAGACAATGCGTTTGAGGCCGACACAGGCCTCGACGCCCGGCTCATGAATGAACGCCTGCAACATCGACGGGACAAAGTGCAACGTGCTGATGCCGTAGTGGTTGATGGTCTCGATCAACAGCGATGGATCGCGGTGCGCGCCCGGCGCTGCCACGACCAGTCGGGCGCCGGTCAGCAGCGGCCAGAAAAACTCCCAGACCGACACGTCAAAACTGAACGGTGTCTTCTGCAGCACCGAATCGCTGGCATCCAGCCGGTAAGCCTCCTGCATCCAGCACAAACGGTTGACCAGCGCCGCATGACTGTTGCCGGCGCCTTTCGGTTTACCGGTGGAGCCGGAGGTGTAAATCACGTACGCAAGGTTCTGCGGATCGATGACCGCCTCGACACGGCCTTCGCTGTAGCGATCCAGCCATTCGGCTTCCTGATCAAGCGTAATGACGTTCACCCCGGCCGTTGGCAGCGACGCCAGCAACGCACTCTGGGTCAGCAGCAAGGTAATGCCGCTGTCCTCGATCATGTAGGCCAGGCGCTCTTGCGGGTACTCCGGATCCAGCGGCACATAGGCGCCGCCGGCCTTGAGAATCGCCAAAAGGCCAATGACCATTTCCAGCGAACGCTCGACACAGATCCCCACCAGGCTGTCGGCTCGCACGCCTTGCTCACGCAGCAGATGGGCCAGTTGGTTGGCCCGCGCGTCGAGTTGCGCGTAGCTCAGGGTTTGTTCGCCGAACACCAGCGCCGGTGCATCCGGAGTGCGGGTCACCTGGGCTTCGATCAATTGATGAATGGGTTGCTCGGTGGGATAAACCGCTGTTGCACCGTTCCAGGCATGCACCAGCGTGTGCTGCTCATCCGCGTCCAGCAACGGCAGCTCGCCAATGCGTTGCGCAGGATCAGCGACCATGGCCTTGAGCAGACGCAACCAGTGGCGCGCCATGCGTTCGATGGTCGGCGCGTCGAACAGGTCGCTGGCGTAAGTCAGTGCGGCGTGCAGCTTGCCGCCCTTCTCGTAGGTGTCGAGTGTCAAGTCAAACTGAGTGGTGCGGCTTTGCCAGTCGAGGCTTTCGAGCACCAGGCCCGAGGCTGTGCCCAGGGCGGCGATATCGGCCACCTGCGGCTGGTGGTTGTACATCACCTGGAACAGCGGCGTGTGACTGAGGCTGCGCTCCAGTTTCAGTGCTTCGACCAGTTGCTCGAACGGCAGATCCTGATGCGCCTGGGCGCCGAGCGCCGTCTCTTTGACCGCCTGCAGCAACGCATCGACGCGCGTCTGGCCATCGACTTTTGTGCGCAGCACCTGGGTGTTGACGAAGAAACCGATCAGACCTTCGATCTCGGCGCGATTGCGGTTGGCAATCGGCACGCCGACACGGATATCGGTCTGCCCGGTGTAACGGTGCAGCAGCGCATTGAACGCGCCAAGCAACAACATGAACAACGTGACCTGATGCTGTTGCGCGGTGGCGCGCAACTGGTCGGCCAACTGGCCGTCGACGGCAAACTCATAGCGTGTGCCGCGATAGCTCGGCATGGCCGGACGCGAATGGTCCAGCGGCAGTTCCAGCACGGGATGCTCATCACCCAGTTGCGCCTGCCAATACTCCAGTTGCCGCGCTTGCTCCCCGGCCTCCAGCCAGCGACGCTGCCACAGGGCGTAATCGCTGTACTGAACCGGCAGGACTGCCAGCGCCGGCGACTGGCCGGCGTCAAAGGCGTCGTAGCAACGGATGAATTCGTCGATCAGCACGTTCATCGACCAGCCATCGGAAACGATGTGGTGCAGGGTCAGCAGCAAGACGTGCTCCTGCTCGGCGAGCTTGAGCAAGGTGACTCGCAGCAACGGCCCGACCGCCAGATCGAACGGCAACACCGATTGCTGCTCGGCGGCACGAACAACCGCTTCCTCGCGTTCGGTGGCCGGCAGCACAGTGAAATCTTCATGATGGATGTTCAAGGTCGCCGGGGCCGGCACTTGCAGCAGGCTGTCATCCGCCTGGCGCTGGAACACCGTGCGCAAGGTTTCATGTCGCGCCACCAGCGCAGCAAAGGCCTGCTCCAGCGCTGACAGATTCAGCCGCCCGGTCAGGCGTACCGCGCCCGGCAAGTTGTAGGCGCCGCTGTGCGGATCCAGTTGCCAGAGAAACCACATCCGTTGCTGCGCGTAAGACAACGCCTGGCGATCGTCGGCCTCGATCCCGGCGGGAATCGGGAAACGGGCGAAATCCACGCCCTCCTTTTGCAGGGCCGCGAGGAACATCTGGCGCTTTTCCAGGGGCAACCCGATAAACCGGCGAGCAAGTTTCAAGGAGTCTTCAGCATTCATTTCTTAGCATCCGGATCAGTAGGCAGGAAGCACAAAGGCACGTCGTCCCTATAAAACGAATGCACATCGGAAAAATTAGCGAATGAGAAGAACTATCAGGAGGGAAGCAGGCGGGAAGTTTCAGACGGGCAGGAAACCCTGTGGGCGCGATCAGCTCGCTCACACAGGGTTTCCCGTTGTTCAGGCAATGGCGGGCATTGAGTGCCGGCGATGGTGTACGTCGAGCTGATCCTTGATGACCTTCAGCACCTTGGCCTCGTGTTCATGGATGAAGAAATGACCGCCAGCAAGCATGTCCACGGAGAAACTGCCGAGGGTTTCCTTGCTCCAGCCGATCAATTGCTCGGTGGTCGCGCGGTCGGTCGTACCACCCAGCACATGCACCGGGCATTTGAGCAGCGGACGCTGGATCGGCTGAAAACGTCCGCACAACAGAAAGTCGGCACGCAGCACCGGCAGGGTCAGGCTCATCAATTCGGCATTGGCGAGAATTTCCTCGCTGGTGCCATTCAAGGTGCGTAACTGCTCGATCAGTTCGGCATCGCTCTTCGGTTCGGCAAAGCCGCGGTCATATTCACTGCGCAGCGTCGGCGCCGCCGTGCCGGAGGCGAACAGCGCAACCGGCTCCGGCAACCCCAGAGCGCGCAAGGCATGGGCCAGTTCGCAGGCAAGCAGCGCGCCGAGGCTGTGGCCGAAAATGGCATAAGGCGCACGCAGGGTCGTTTGCAGTTCGCTGGCCAACTGACGGGCCAGCGCCCGCATGTCGGTTTGCAGCGCTTCGCCAAAACGTGCGCCGCGACCCGGTAGCTCTACCGGCTGCAGCGTCAGCCACTGCGGCAATTTGCGGCGCCAGCGGCTGTAGACCATGGCACTGGCGCCCGAATAAGGAAGGCACAGCAATGTCAGCTGAGTCACCCGGCTTACCTCGAAAAGTTGTCTGTATAAAAGAACGAAGGCGGCCCTGCAGAAATTAGCCCGCGCGCGTCTATCCAGTCATTTCAAGTGGCGGAAACTCTGCACCGCCGAGCCCAGCACCACCGCCCCGGCGGCAATCGCCAGCCAGAAGCCGCTGCGGGCGCCGAACGCATCCACCAGTGCGCCGGAACCGGCGGCGCCGATGGCCACGCCGATGCTCAAACCGGTCACCAGCCAGGTCAGGCCTTCGGTGAGTTTGGCCGGCGGCACGATGCGCTCGATCAAAGCCATCGCCACGATCAGGGTCGGCGAGAAGAACAGCCCGGCGATGAACACCGCGACAGCCAACCCGAAAATGTTGTTCGCCAGCAACAACGGCAAAGTGGTCACCGCCGTCGCGATCCCGCCATACAGAAACAACCTGGACAACGGCAGTTTCGAGCGCATCGCGCCGAAGGCGATACCGGCCAGACAGGAACCGATGGCGTACACCGACAGCACGATGCTTGCCGCCGCCGGCTGGCCCTGCTGCTGGGCGAACGCGACGCTGACCACATCCACCACGCCGACGATCACGCCCATGGCAAGCATCAACGCCAGCAGCCACTGCACGTCGGTCGAACGAATGATCGAACCCTGATGCTGCGATTCGTGCGGATGCACCGGTGGCTCGGTGCTGCGCTGGGCCACAAACGCCGTCACACCAATCGCCAGCATCAACAACGCCGCCAGCGGCCCGGCCTCAGGGAACACGCCGACGCACAAGCCCACCGACAACGGCGGGCCGACGATGAAGCAGACTTCGTCGAGCACCGACTCCAGCGCATACGCGGTCTGCAATTGCGGCTGGCCGCGATAGATTTCGGTCCAGCGCGCCCGCGCCATCGCCGACATGCTCGGCATGCAACCGGCCAATGCGGCGCAGACAAACAGCGTCCAGGTCGGCGCCTGCAAACGGGTACACAATAGCAACATCAACAGCGCGCCCCCGCCGATCAGCGCCGCCACCGGCAGCACCCGCCCCTGGCCGAAACGGTCCACCAACCGTGACACCTGCGGCGCGCAAAACGCCGTGGCCAGCGCAAACGTCGCCGCCACCCCACCCGCCAGTGCGTAGCCGCCGGTCAATTGCGAGAGCATGGTGATGACGCCGATGCCGGTCATGGAAATCGGCATGCGCGCGATCATCGCGGCAATCACAAAAGCCCGGGCGCCGGGGGCGTTGAACAGTTCGCGGTAAGGGTTTGCCATCGGATGCAGCCTCATCAGGGGCGGCCAAGTTGCCACAAAGCCTGACGGGCGGGGAAGCGAGGAATTGTTGGTGGAGTGTGAAGTCCCTGTGGCGTGCAGGGCCAATCGCTGCAGCATAAAGCTGTCGATGATTTCATGTACGCGGATGAACTCTCGCCGCCGCCCATCAGTCAGCTAAGTAAGCCCTCAACCCAAGGCGCGACCCTGCATGCAGATTTCCCTCGCCCGTCAGGTGGCACTGGTCACCGGCGCCAGTTCCGGCATCGGCCACGGTGCCGCCAAAGCCCTGGCCGACGCCGGTGCTGCCGTGGTCATCAACTACAACCGTCAGGCCGAGCCCGCCGAAGCGCTGGCCCGGCAGATCGTCGCCGACGGTGGCCAGGCCATCGCCATTGGCGCCGACGTTTCGAAGGAGGAAGACGTTGAGCGGCTGTTCCAGCAGACCCTCGACGCCTTTGGAACGCTGGACATTCTGGTGGCCAACTCCGGCCTGCAAAAAGACGCGGCGGCGGTGGATATGTCGCTGGCCGACTGGAACGCGGTGATCGGCGTCAACCTCACCGGCCAGTTCCTCTGCGCCCGTGCCGCGCTGCGGATCTTCAACCGCCAGGGCGTGCGCGAAGGCGTGTCGCGAGCCGCCGGCAAGATCATCCACATGAGTTCGGTGCACCAGCGCATCCCTTGGGCCGGGCACGTCAATTACGCGGCATCCAAGGGCGGCGTCGATCAGTTGATGCAGACCCTGGCCCAGGAAGTCAGCCACCAGCGCATCCGCATCAACGGCATCGCGCCGGGGGCGATTCGCACGGCCATCAATAAAGACGCCACCGAAGGCGACGCCGCGCAGGAGCTGCTCAAACTCATCCCCTACGGTCGCATCGGCGATGTCGAGGACGTGGCCAACGCGGTGGTGTTTCTCGCCTCCGATGCCTCCGACTACATCGTCGGCACCACCCTGTTCATCGACGGCGGCATGAGCCTCTATCCGGAGTTCCGTGGCAATGGCTGAGCATCAATCCGAACGACAAAGCCCCATCGACGCCCACGGCATCATTGGCGACCTGCGCAGCGCCGCGCTGGTCAATGACAAGGGCAGCGTGGATTTTTTCTGCTGGCCGGCGTTCGACAGCCCGTCGATCTTCTGCTCGCTGCTGGACACCCCCGACGCGGGGATTTTCCAGCTTGCGCCGGACCTGCCCGATGCCCGGCGCGAGCAGATCTACCTGCCGGACACCAACGTCCTGCAAACCCGCTGGCTCAGCGATCACGCCGTGGTGGAAATCACCGATCTGCTGCCGATTGGCGACAACGACGATGCCCTGCCGCTGTTGATACGCCGGGTGCGGGTGGTCAGCGGGCAGGCGACGTTTCACCTGCGCTGCGCGGTACGGCATGACTACGCCCGCGCTGAGACCCGCGCCGTCATCGATAAACAGGATGTGCTGTTCAGCGCCAGCGGGCAGCCGACACTGCGGCTGGCCTCGGATCAAGCCTTGAGCGTCGATCAGGAAGCAGCGGTCGGGCAATTCACCCTCAAGCAGGATCAGACGGCGGCGTTCATGCTCGGCGCCAGCGACGATCCGCGCTTCGCCGAAGGCGCCGCCCAACTGTGCATCGAACGCACGCTGAAATTCTGGCGTGACTGGATCGGCCAGTCCAACTATCGCGGTCGCTGGCGGGAAATGGTCAACCGCTCGGCCCTGGCCCTGAAGCTGCTGACCTCACGCCAGCACGGCGCAATCCTCGCTGCCGCCACCTTCGGCCTGCCGGAAACACCCGGCGGCGAACGCAACTGGGACTATCGCTACACCTGGATCCGCGACGCCTCCTTCACCGTTTACGCCTTCATGCGCCTGGGGTTTGTCGATGAAGCCAACGCCTACATGCGCTGGCTGCGCGGGCGGGTCAGCGACTGCTGCGGCCAGTCATCGATGAAGCTGAACATCCTCTACGCCATCGACGGCCGCCAGGAACTGCCGGAAACCGAACTCACGCATTTGGCCGGGCATGGCGGTGCCAAACCGGTGCGCATCGGCAATGGCGCCTACGACCAGATTCAACTGGATATCTTCGGCGAACTGATGGACGCCGTTTATCTGGTCAACAAGTACGGCGACGCGATTTCTCACGAAGGCTGGCAACACGTGACGGAAGTGGTCGATCAGGTCTGTGAGACCTGGCAGACCAAGGACGTAGGCATCTGGGAAATGCGCGGTGAGCAACATCACTTCCTGCACTCGCGACTGATGTGCTGGGTGGCGCTGGACCGGGCGATCCGCCTGGCTTCAAAACGATCGCTGCCGGCGCCCTTCGCCCGCTGGGACCAGACCCGTCAGGCGATCCATGCCGACATCTGGGACAACTTCTGGAATGAAGAGCGCGGGCATTTCGTGCAGTACCAGGGCGGCACAGCGCTGGATGGCTCGATGTTGCTGATGCCGTTGGTGCGCTTCGTCAGCGCCAAGGATCCGAAATGGCTGGCGACGCTGGAAGCCATCGAGAAACATCTGGTGCGTGACGGCATGGTTTATCGCTATCGCAACGATGATGCCGGCATCGACGGTTTGTCCGGCACCGAAGGCGCGTTCGCCGCGTGCTCGTTCTGGTACGTCGAATGCCTGGCCCGCGCCGGGCAAGTGGAAAAGGCCCACCTGGAGTTCGAGCAACTGCTGCGTTATGCCAATCCGTTGGGGCTTTATGCGGAGGAATTCGACAACCGCGGCCGGCATCTGGGCAACACGCCACAGGCGTTGACCCATCTGGCGCTGATCAGCGCGGCGAGTTTTCTCGATCGCAAGTTGAGTGGGGAGAAGAATTACTGGCAGCCGTAGTCGTCCTTTTTCGATAGAGCCTGTAAGAAAGATCTCCACTCCAACCGCCGTTTGTAGGATGACCACCTACGAACGGCAAACACCCCAGACCCTTGCGGTTGGAGGGCTGGCCCACACAATCGATTCCTTTGGATACAACTTGTTGATGGCACGGCCTACAGAAACCTGCCAACCCCGTGTAACGCTTGGCCCGCAACTCGCACTTACACCCCGAAATACCTTGTTGCCAGCTGTTACATCCCCCCCTACCATCCACCGCAACGGGCACAGCGGAGCTGTCCAATAAAAACCCGATTCAAGGAACCAGAATGAGCCAACGCATCCACCGCCAGATCGACACCCCTCTGCGCACAGGCCTGACCCGCGACGAACTGTGGGAAGCCACCGACAAGGGCCTGATCAAATGCTGGGAAATCGGTCGCCAGCGCGCCACCCGCTTCCCCGACCTCGCCCAACGCTGTCGTGCCGACGAATTACCGGTACTCGGCTGGAAAGGCGGCGTGAGCCGCAGCCTGAAGAAAAACGAAAAATACGGATCGCTGAAATACCTCGCCCAGTGGCAGGGTTTGCGCGGGGAGGATCTGGATATTGATCTGGGCGCCGAGCGGGTCATGACCTGCTCGCGGACCAAGATGGTGGTGACGTTTACCCCGGATCGCAGCAAGTATTTCAATCAGGTTGCGGAAGCCGAGATGTAAGGAGACTGTCCATGACCCGTGCGGAAATCCGATTCAGCCAGACACCAAGCCTGACCATCGCCTATGAGCATCACGGCCCGGAAAACGGCACGCCGGTCATCCTGCTCCACGGTTTCCCCTACTCTCCCCGCGCCTACGACGAAATCGCCCCGCCGCTCGCCGCCCAGGGTTATCGGGTGATCGTGCCCTACCTGCGCGGTTACGGCCCAACCCGTTTCAACAGACCGGAAATGCTGCGTTCCGGCCAGCAAGCGGCGCTGGCTCAGGATCTGCTGGAGTTGATGGATGCGCTGGGAATCGAGCAAGCGACGCTGTGCGGTTACGACTGGGGCGGTCGGGCGGCGTGCATTGTGGCGGCGCTGTTTCCCGAGCGTGTGCGCGGTTTGGTGACGGGCGACGGCTATAACCTGCAAGACATTCCGAATTCGGTCCGGCCGCTTGATCCCGAGACCGAGCATCGCTTCTGGTATCAGTATTACTTCCACACGCCCCGTGGCGTTGAAGGGCTGACGCAGAATCGTCGGGCGCTGTGCGAGTTGCTGTGGCAATTGTGGTCACCAACCTGGGCGCGGAATGCCGAGCGTTTTCCACTGAGCGCGCCGGCGTTCGACAACCCGGATTTCGTTGAGGTGGTGATTCACTCCTACCGTCATCGCTTCATGTATGCGCCGGGCGATCCGGCGCTGGAGGGGATGGAGCAGGCGCTGGAGAAACAACCGGCGATCGGCGTGCCGACGATTTCGCTGTGCGGTGCCGATGATGGCGTTGGCCCGGCACCGGCGGACGATGAAGATGCACACCACTTTACCGGGCCTTATGAGCGGCGAGTGCTGACGGGTGTCGGGCATAACATTCCCGAGGAAGCGCCGGGCGAAACGCTCAAGGCATTACTGGATCTGCTGCAGCGCTGACCGAAAACCGCTCCCGATACGCCTGCGGCGTCACGCCCATGGCCCGCAGGAAACTGCGTCTCAAGGTTTCTTCACTGCCAAATCCACAGTTGGCCGCGACCCGTTTGATCGGCAATCCGGTGTCGCTCAGCAACCGGCGGGCGGTTTCGACGCGGATCAGTTCGATGGCCCGGGCCGGGGTCTGGCCGGTGTCGGCGCGGTAGTGGCGCACGAAGCTGCGTTCGCTCATGCCGGCCTGTTCCGCGAGGGTCGGGATGCCCAGGTCGCAGGTCAGGTGTTCGGCGATCCACGCGTGCAAATCGTCAAAGCGGTTGCCCTGTTTTTGCAGCGACAGCGTCACGCTGAACTGCGACTGCCCGCCCGGGCGCTTGAGGAACACCACCAGTTGCCGGGCGACGTCCAGGGCCATGTCGCGGCCGAGGTCGTCTTCGACCATGGCCAGCGCCAGGTCGATACCGGCGGTGACGCCCGCCGAGGTCCAGACCGGGCCGTCGTTGATGAAGATCGGATTCGGTTCGACCTGTAATTGCGGGTGCTGCTGCGCCAGTTGCTCGCAGCGGGTCCAGTGGGTGACGACCCGGCGACCGTCGAGCCAGCCGCTGGCTGCCAGCAGAAAGGCGCCGGTGCAGACCGAGGCCACGCGCCGACAGCCATTCGCATGTTCACGCACCCAATTCACCAACCCGGCGTCTTCGGCAGCGGCGTAAACACCCCAGCCGCCGGCAATGATCAGCGTATCGCTGGGCAGTTTCGGCAGCGGCTCGACCAACATCGCCAACCCGGCGGAAGAGTTGACCGCCCCGCCACCGCTGGCAATCACCGTTGGCGCATATGGCGCAGGCAAACCCTGCTGACGGGCGATATCGTTGGCCGAGGCGAAGACCTGCAACGGCCCGGTGACATCGAGCAATTGCACATTGGCGAACGCGAGGACGTGAATGGTTTTCGGCATTTGGCGTAATTCGTGGGCTGATTGGCGTATGCGCCAAAACCTACGCGCCTACAGTAAAGCCGTCCACCCCTTTTCACGGAGAAGAACCATGGCGTTGCAGATCGGTTTTCTGTTGTTTCCCCAGGTGCAGCAACTCGACCTGACCGGCCCGTACGACGTGCTGGCCTCATTGCCGGACGTGCAGGTGCATCTGGTCTGGAAGGATCTGGTACCGGTCACCGCCAGCACCGGGCTGGTGCTGAAACCGACCACCACCTTCGAGGATTGCCCGGCTCTGGATGTGATCTGCGTGCCCGGCGGTGCGGGCGTCGGGCCGTTGATGGAAGATGAGCAGACGCTGGCGTTCATCAAGGCGCAAGCGGCGGAGGCGCGGTACGTGACGTCGGTGTGCACCGGATCGCTGGTGCTCGGCGCGGCGGGTCTGTTGCAAGGTAAGCGGGCGACCACGCACTGGGCTTATCACGATCTGCTGCCGACGCTGGGCGCGATTGCGGTGAAGGATCGGGTGGTGCGTGACGGCAATCTGTTCACCGGAGGCGGCATCACGGCCGGGATCGATTTTGCCCTGACCCTGGCGCAAGAGCTGGTCGGTGTCGATACGGCGCAACTGGTGCAGTTGCAGCTGGAATATGCGCCGGCGCCGCCGTTTGATTCGGGCAGCCCGGAGACGGCGCCGGGTGCGGTTGTTGAAGAAGCCCGCAAACGTGCGGCGCCTTCGTTGAAGTTGCGCAAGGAGATCACCGAGCGCGCGGCGGCAAAGCTCAACCTGCGCTGACATTTCAGCCACACCCGAGAACTTGTGGGAGCTGGCTTGCCAGCGATAGCGGTGAGTCAGTTAATGAAGGTGTCGACTGTGCAGACGCCATCGCTGGCAAGCCAGCTCCCACAGTTTTTGTATTACCCACAGTTTTTTTGTCAGCCACAGGTTTGCGTGTTGTCCCGGTTTCTCGCCACACCTTCACTTGTCCCCTCGTCCCCACCCGTGTAGAAAGCCTGTCCACAAATCGTGCACAAGGACTTTCCATGACAGCTCTGCCATGGCTCTATCTCGGGCTTCTCAGCCTTGGTTACGGATTGGCGCTGAGTTTCGGCCAGCTCGGCTGGCTGGCGCTGATCTCCATTGCGCTGCTGGTTTTCGCCGGTTACGCCGTGCGCCAGCAAACCGTGCCGGTCGGGCGTTATCTCGGCCATGGCCTTTTTATCGTGCTGGCTCTGGCGCTGGCCCTGCACTGGTTGCCGGGCTTCTACAACGGCCGGGCCATCGAGCCGCAGCGCTTCACCAACAACGCCGTGCCGTTCTCGATGTACCTGAATCTCGACAAACCGCTGATTGGCTTCTGGCTGCTACTGGTCTGCCCGTGGATCGTCGCGCGGCGTTCGTTGCGCCTGACGGTGTACGCCACCGCGCTGGCACTGACGCTGAGCGTGATTCTGGCCCTCGGCGGCGCCGTGTTGCTGGGCATGATCACCTGGGCGCCGAAGTGGCCGGATCAGACGTGGCTGTGGGTGCTGAACAATCTGCTGCTGGTGACGCTGGTCGAAGAAGCGCTGTTTCGTGGCTATATACAGGGCGGCCTCAGCCGGCGTTTCAAACACCTGCCCTACGGCGAAAACCTCGCGCTGCTGCTGGCGTCCCTGCTGTTCGGCCTGGTGCATGTGGGCGCCGGCTGGCACTGGGTGTTGCTGGCGAGCCTGGCGGGTGTCGGCTATGGTCTGGCCTACCGTTTTGGCGGGCTCGGTGCGGCTATCGCCACACATTTTGGTCTGAACCTGCTGCATTTCGGCCTGTTCACCTATCCGATGCTCGCGGGTTGAAGCAAGGTCGGTTTTGCGACGCCGTACATATAAATGAAAAAAAATTTCAATAAATGACCGATACCGCCGACAACCTTTCAAAGCCTTGCGGATTGAAAAACCATGCGTAACAACCAGCCCATTACACAACGCGAACGGACTTTCCCGGCTCAGCAACGGTTGATTTCCACAACCGACGCCAAAGGCGTGATCACCTACTGCAACGACGCTTTCGTCGAAATCAGCGGGTTCTCGCGTGAGGAACTGATCCGTGCGCCGCACAACCTGGTTCGTCACCCCGACGTGCCGGCGGCGGTGTTTTCGCACATGTGGGGCACACTGAAACAAGGCTTGCCATGGATGGGCATTGTCAAGAATCGCTGCAAGACCGGTGATCATTACTGGGTGAACGCCTATGTAACGCCGGTGTTCGATGGCAATCAGGTGGTCGGTTACGAGTCGGTGCGGGTCAAACCCACCGCCGAACAGATCCGCCGTGCCGAAGCGCTCTACCAACGCATCAACCAGGGCAAGTCGGCGATTCCTTCGAGCGACAAATGGCTGCCGATTGTGCAGGACTGGCTGCCGTTCATTCTGGTCAGCCAGCTGAGCTTCATGATCGGCGCCACCCTGAACTCGCAGTGGGGCTTCGCCCTCGCCGCCGGTCTGTCGGTGCCGCTGGGCCTGCTGGGCCTGCAATGGCAACAGCGCGGGCTCAAGCGCCTGCTGCGTCTGGCCGAGCAGACTACCTCCGACCCGTTGATCGCACAGATGTACACCGACAGCCGTGGCGCCCAGGCGCGTCTGGAAATGTCGATCCTCAGCCAGGAAGCGCGCCTGAAAACCTGCCTGACCCGTCTGCAGGACACCGCCGAGCACCTGACCGATCAGGCCAAACAGTCCGACGCCCTGGCGCACAACAGCTCCAGCGGTCTGGAACGTCAACGCGTGGAAACCGAACAGGTCGCCACCGCCGTCAACCAGATGGCCGCCACCACGCAAGAAGTGGCGAGCCACGTCCAGCGCACCGCCGACGCCACCCAGGAAGCCAATCGCCTGACCGGCCGCGGCCGCGACATCGCCGGCGAAACCCGCGAAGCCATCCAGCGCCTGTCGGTCGTGGTCGGTGAAACCGGCCTGACCGTCACCCAACTGGCCAAGGACAGCGACGAAATCGGCGGCGTGGTCGACGTGATCAAAGGCATCGCCGACCAGACCAACCTGCTCGCGCTCAACGCTGCGATTGAAGCCGCGCGTGCCGGCGAAATGGGCCGTGGTTTTGCCGTGGTCGCCGACGAAGTCCGCCAACTGGCGCAACGCACCAGCGAATCCACCGGCCAGATCCACGCCCTGATCGCCAAGTTGCAGCAGACTGCATCCAGCGCCGTACAAACCATGGAAGCGGGCCATCGCCAAGCGGAAGAAGGTGTGGCACGGGTTCTGGAAGCGGATCAGGCACTGGTCGGCATCAGTGAAGCCGTGGCCAACATCACCGACATGACCACGCAGATTGCTGCGGCGACGGAAGAGCAAAGTGCGGTGGCTGAAGAGATCAGCCGCAACATCAGCAACATCTCGGAACTGGCGGACCAGACCTCGGAACAGGCGCATAACTCGGCGTTGTTGAGTGAAGAGCTGACGAAGACGGCTAATACGCAGTATTCGTTGGTGGAGCGGTTTAACCGCTGATTGTTCTGGCAATAAAGAAACCCCGGACAGCGAAAGCTTCCGGGGTTTTTATTGCCTGTCTGAAATGGACGTAGCCAGCACCGCCCTCTTCGTGGGCAAGCCCACTCCCACAGGGTTTCGCATTGGCCACAAAACCTCGTAACACCACCATCCTTGTGGGAGCGGGCTTGCCCGCGAAGAGGCCATAACAGCGAGCGAATTACTGAGGCAATTTCAGCCTATCCAGCAGTCGATTCACCAGCAGCTCGTTCAACATGATCAGCTGTTGCAGCGCCAGCAGCGGTTTGCGCTCAGGGCCTCTCGCAGAGTTGGCGATATTGCCGGCCATGGCGTTGGCTGACGACAGTGATTCACTGGCTTCGACGAGCAGCGTTTCGTCATCGAGCGTGGGATCGACCATGTAGATGGGGCGGGCCTTGGGTGGGAAGTACTTCGGAATCTCGGGGCCGAGGTAAAAGTCGAGTGCGCGGTCGGCGGCTTCTTTTGTCTTCTGGGACTCAAGCTCGGGGTCGTGAGGGGTTGGATCAGTTTCTGGTGGGTTTGGTGTGGCTTTGAACATAGATTTAACTCCAGTTTCGAATATTGAGGAGCCATCACCCTCGCTACCAAACGAAGGGTGGTGGCCATACGCGGGTTGGTAGACCGGTCGAAACGGGAAACCCGGCGCTCACAAAGGAGCCCCGCGCATGCCCACCATAAAAATCTGAGCCCCAAATAACGGACTGCATATGGTGACGCCATACGACGGTTTCGAAGCGGGCTACCAAACCCGATCACTGTTTTTCAGTGACAGGGAAACGATATAGCCCTTTCCGAACCGCGTAAGCCGGCGGATTCTGGCGTACGCGTAGGCAACGACGCAAGGTGTTGTAGCCCTCGTGGCGTAACGGTTCGTGTACTTTAAACGTGGTCAGGCGATCGTGTTTATTTGCTGGAAATGCTGGGATTGGGGGAGCTTTCAGTTTTTGTGGTGTGTCAGTGAAATCTTTCCCCTCACCCTAGCCCTCTCCCCGTGGGAGAGGGGACTGACCGAGGTGTTTGGGGGAGGTACGCCGACATGGGATACCGAGGTGAACTCAAGTTTTTGAAAGCACCTCAATCTGCCTCTCACCTAAGGGAGAGGGACTGACCGAGGTGCGTGGGCGAGGGACCCCGACGTGGGATTCCGAGTTGAACTCAAGCTTGAAAGCACCCCATTCGGCTCCCTCTCCTTGGGGAGAGGGCTGGGGTGAGGGGTAGGCTCGACACTGAAACCAAACCGTTCGCCAAACCATTCAAAACGATGAGCGTTAGCTCGAGTACCGCTTTTGATCTTGATCCACGGGCGACGTCGGAAGGCTGAGTGGAGGGATTTATCCGGGGGTGGGAGCGCAGCGACCGTTTGGCGAAGCCAAACACATCGAGAGGAGGTGCAGCGAAGCAAACCGTAGGCGATGCCCCCCGGATGAATCCCGGAGCGAAGGAACACCGAGCCTTAGCGAGCGGGCCGAACGTAGGAGCAAGCGTTTTTGGTTACTTTTTAGGCGTTCGGTGCGTGTCAAAAAAGTGAGTCGCAGTAAGGGCAAAACCCTAAGCAGCCATCACCGCAGCAACGGATATACACCCCATCAAGGCAATTTTATTAGCTGACCACTACAAGCACATATGAAGCCATCCGCCTAGCTGTCAGGTTTGACAGTAGACGCTCATCTTGAGGAAGGCATATCAAGTGTTTGGCGATCTATTAAAAGAACGCCAATCACCCTTCATGAAAAAGGAACTCCAGATGAGCAGCCTTACTGTTTTTGTCCCTCGATCCCATAGCCCTACGATCCTTGCAAATCAGTTCCACTGGAAATTTGGAAGCAATCCCGAAGTGGCAGCTGAAAGATCCCTGTTTTATCTACATGAGTATCCGCCAACGGGGGAGTTGTCTTGGTCAATCTCAGGATCGACCGGATCAATTTCTGGCGGAGACTACTTCGCCTACAGCATGAGTTTCCCGTACATCAATGACGCCCCTCTCAAAGCCACCTACACGCTTAAGGACAAATTGAGCTTCAGACACAGTCATTCAATTCCCGCGCCGGATGGCTTTGATGGATGGAGTGTGGTCGATGCCGATGAAGCCACCCTGACCATAGACCTCGATCCTGCCAAGGGAATCGCAGTAGGTACTTTTGAAGCAAAGTTCAAAAGTCATGGCTATCGGACACAGCCCATCGGACGCTTTAACCTGGTGATCAGTGAATAGCGTCCACGGTTTCCGACATAAAGGATGTGCCCGGACTTTACCGGTCAGGGCTACATCTGAAGAAACCCAGCCACCTTCTCCGCAGCCGAAGCCAAATGCTGCTCATGCGTAAACCCGGAAACCTTGAGCGGCTTCAAATCATGATCCCCCGCAGCCAGCCAAAACACTTCAATACTCGGCGATAAGGAATACCCTTCAACAGCGTCCCGATTGCCAAGCGCATCCCGCTCCCCCTGAACAATCAACGTCCGAGTCTGCAAAGAAGCCAGATGTTCGACCCGTGGCTTCTCCGGCTTCCCAACCGCATAAAACGGATAACCCAGACACACCAGGGCATCCGCGCCAAGCTCATCGGCAAGCAGACTGGCCATCCGCCCCCCCATCGATTTCCCGCCAACCGCCAAAACCCCAGCGACATGAAGTCGCACCAAGCCATAAACCTCACGCCAACATTCGAGCAACTTCGGCGCCGGATTCGGCGGACGCTTGCTGCCGTCGATACGCCGCTGCGCCATATAAGGAAACTCAAACCGCAACACGTTGATACCAAGCCCAGCAAGGCGCCCAGCCATATCCGTCATCCACTCACTGTCCATCGGCGCCCCCGCCCCATGCGCGAGAATGAGCGTCGCCGAAGCCTCACCAACAGCGGCATCCCAAAGCCACCCGTGATCCCGCAGGCACTGCGCCCATTGATCCCCGTCAATACTGGCCTTGTGCTGTTTGTCCATGCTTGCCTCGCTTTTAGTCTGCCTATAACTCCAGGCGAAGGACGCGCTGTTGGCGCTCACTTCGGCTGAACCGTGGATGGGGAACCATGAACACTTCTATCAGTACCGCCTACAACTACAAGGTGGTCCGCCAATTCGCCATTATGACGGTGGTGTGGGGCATCGTCGGCATGGGGCTCGGGGTTTTTCTCGCGGCTCAATTGGTCTGGCCCGAACTCAACTTCAACCTGCCGTGGACCAGCTTCGGACGCCTGCGCCCGCTGCACACCAACGCGGTGATCTTCGCGTTCGGCGGCTGTGCCTTGTTCGCCAGTTCGTTCTACTCGGTACAGCGCACCTGCCAGACGCAATTGTTTGCGCCGAAAATCGCCGCGTTCTGCTTCTGGGGCTGGCAACTGGTGATCCTGCTGGCGGCCATCAGCCTGCCACTGGGTTACACCAGTTCCAAGGAATACGCCGAGCTGGAATGGCCGATCGACATCCTGATCACCATCGTCTGGGTCGCCTACGCCATCGTGTTCTTCGGCACGATCATGCAGCGCAAGACCAAACACATTTATGTGGGCAACTGGTTCTTCGGCGCGTTCATCATCACCGTGGCGATCCTGCACATCGTCAACAATCTTGAGTTGCCGGTGAGTTTCACCAAATCCTACTCGGTGTACGCCGGTGCAACCGACGCGATGGTGCAATGGTGGTACGGCCACAACGCCGTAGGCTTTTTCCTCACCGCCGGTTTCCTCGGGATGATGTACTACTTCGTGCCGAAACAGGCCGAACGCCCGGTGTATTCGTATCGCCTGTCGATCGTGCACTTCTGGGCGCTGATCACCCTGTACATCTGGGCCGGCCCGCACCACTTGCACTACACCGCGCTGCCGGACTGGGCTCAGTCGCTGGGCATGGTGATGTCGCTGGTGCTGCTGGCACCGAGCTGGGGCGGGATGATCAACGGCATGATGACCCTCTCGGGCGCCTGGCATAAGTTGCGCAGCGACCCGATCCTGCGCTTCCTGGTGGTGTCGCTGGCGTTCTACGGCATGTCGACCTTCGAAGGTCCGATGATGGCGATCAAGACGGTGAACGCCCTCTCCCACTACACCGACTGGACCATCGGCCACGTACACGCCGGCGCCCTCGGCTGGGTGGCGATGATTTCCATCGGCGCGCTGTACCACATGATCCCGAAAGTCTTCGGCAAAGAGCAGATGCACAGCATAGGCCTGATCAACGCGCACTTCTGGCTCGCAACCATCGGCACCGTGCTCTACATCGCTTCGATGTGGGTCAACGGCATCGCCCAGGGCCTGATGTGGCGCGCAGTGAACGAGGACGGCACGCTGACCTACTCCTTCGTCGAAACCCTGGTGGCCAGCCACCCGGGCTTCGTCGTGCGGCTGATCGGCGGGGCGATCTTCCTCAGCGGCATGTTCCTGATGGCTTACAACACCTGGCGCACCGTGCGGGCCTCGCAGCCTGCTGACGTCGTTGCTGCCGCGCAGATGGCCTGAGGAGTCCGCCATGAAACACGAAACGATTGAAAAGAACGTCGGCCTGCTGATGCTGCTGATGGTGTTCGCCGTGAGCATCGGCGGCCTGACCCAGATCGTCCCGCTGTTCTTCCAGGACGTGACCAACAAACCGGTGGAAGGCATGAAGCCCTACACCGCGCTGCAGCTGGAAGGTCGCGACATCTACATCCGCGAAGGCTGCGTCGGTTGCCACTCGCAGATGATCCGGCCGTTCCGCGCCGAAACCGAACGCTACGGGCACTACTCGGTGGCCGGGGAAAGCGTATGGGATCACCCGTTCCTGTGGGGCTCGAAACGTACCGGTCCGGACCTGGCCCGGGTTGGCGCGCGTTACTCGGATGACTGGCACCGCGCGCACTTGTACAACCCGCGCAACGTTGTACCGGAATCGAAAATGCCGGCCTATCCGTGGCTGGTCACGCAAGCGGTCGACAGCAGTCACACCGAAACCAAGCTCAAGACCATGCGCACCCTCGGCGTGCCGTACACCGACGACGACATCAGCGGCGCGGTGGCCAGCCTCAAGGGCAAGACTGAAATGGACGCCCTCGTCTCCTACCTGCAAGTGCTCGGCACTGCGATCAAGAGCAAGAGGTGAGCCATGGTCTTTGAATTGAGCGCGGGGCTGATTCGCGGCCTCGGCACGGTCGTGGTGTTCGTGGCCTTCGTTGGCCTGACCCTGTGGGTGTTCAACCGCAAGCGCACGCCGGAATTCGCCGAAGCGCGCCTGCTGCCGTTTGCCGACGAGCCACAACCCGACATTACCCAAGCACCTGAAACAAGGAGTACCCGGCCATGACCACCTTCTGGAGTACGTGGATCTGCGTACTGACCATCGGCAGCCTGATCGGCCTGACCTGGCTGCTGGTCGGCACCCGTCGGGGCGAAACCAAGGGCAGCGTCGACCAGACCATGGGCCACAGCTTCGACGGCATCGAGGAGTACGACAACCCGCTGCCGCAGTGGTGGTTCATGCTGTTCGCCGGCACGCTGGTGTTTTCCGTGGGCTATCTGATCCTTTATCCGGGCCTGGGCAACTGGAAAGGCATCCTGCCCGGCTACGAGGACGGCTGGACCGGCGTTCACGAGTGGGAAAAGGAAATGAGCAAGGCTGACGCCAGGTTCGGGCCGATCTTCGCCAAATTCGCCGCGATGCCGGTGGAAGAAGTGGCAAAGGACCCACAGGCACTGAAAATGGGCGGCCGTCTGTTCGCCTCCAACTGCTCGGTGTGCCACGGCTCGGACGCCAAGGGCGCGTTCGGTTTCCCTAACCTCGCCGACAAGGACTGGCGCTGGGGCGGCAGTGCGGAAACCATCAAGACCACCATCATGGGTGGCCGGATGGCGGCGATGCCGGCGTGGGGTGAAGTGCTGGGCGAGACTGGCGTGAAAAACGTCGCCGCTTATGTGCGTCATGAACTGGCGGGGCTGCCACTGCCGGCGGATAACAAGGCTGATCTCCAAGCGGGTCAGCAGGCGTTCAGCACAACCTGCACCGCCTGTCACGGGGCAAACGGCCAGGGCACCGAAGCGATGGGCGCGCCGAACCTGACGCATCCGGCCGGTTTCATCTATGGCACCAGCCTGACCCAACTCGAGCAAACCATCCGCCATGGCCGTCAAGGCCACATGCCAGCTCAGAACGAGCTGCTGGGCAACGATAAAGTGCAATTACTGGCCGCTTATGTGTACAGCCTGAGCAATGGATTGAATACGGAAAAACTGATTACTGAGGACAATAAAAAGTAATCATTGCGCACAAGACTGCCGCACGTTTCCAGTGCGGCAGTTTCCAGCCCCTTTGCGACGCATTGTCGCACCCCTTCACCCCCTCTCCTTTCGGTTACCCGGATTCGGGTCTACGCTTGCTCGATGCGGACTGGCCCGTGCCGGTTCCAGGTCGACCCCGAGCGAGGCGTTGAACGAATCGGCTGACTGACATGGCCGCAAAGGCCGGTAGATACCGGCTGTCGTGCCCATTACCGTCCGTCACCCGAACCGAGCGTTCGAACACACCCCGTTACATCCGACCGGGACCCCTCGCTTTTTTCGTCCGCTGCGACATTTTGCCCGAGGGCAATTTTGTCCTTACGCGGCGCATGGAAAGGCCGCAGAATCAGCGTTGGAAAGCATTGACCCAGGTCATGGCGCGTTGCATTGACCCCCTGCTTTCTACATACTTGCGGCCGATTTTAATCCTAATAAAACACCCAAACCGTGGAACCTTAGAATGAGCACAGCAATCAGTCCGACTGCTTATAACTATAAGGTAGTCCGCCAGTTCGCCATCATGACGGTGGTCTGGGGGATCCTTGGCATGGGGCTCGGTGTCTTCATCGCCTCGCAACTGGTTTGGCCGGAGTTGAACTTCGGTCTGCCGTGGACGAGCTTTGGACGCCTGCGCCCGTTGCACACAAACCTGGTGATTTTCGCCTTCGGTGGTTGTGCACTGTTTGCCACTTCCTACTATGTCGTGCAGCGAACCTGCCAGACGCGACTGATTTCCGACAGCCTCGCGGCCTTCACCTTCTGGGGATGGCAAGCGGTGATCGTCGGCGCGATCATTACCTTGCCGCTGGGTTACACCACCACCAAGGAATACGCGGAACTGGAATGGCCGATCGCCATTTTGCTGGCCATTGTCTGGATTTCCTACGGACTGGTGTTCTTCGGCACCATCACCAAGCGCAAGACCAAGCACATCTATGTCGGTAACTGGTTCTACGGTGCGTTCATCGTGGTGACCGCGATGCTGCACATCGTCAACCACATGTCGCTGCCGGTCAGCCTGTTCAAGTCCTACTCGGCCTACTCGGGCGCCACCGACGCGATGATCCAGTGGTGGTACGGCCACAACGCCGTGGGCTTCTTCCTGACCACCGGTTTCCTGGGGATGATGTACTACTTCGTGCCGAAACAGGCCGAACGTCCGATCTATTCCTATCGTCTGTCGATCGTGCACTTCTGGGCGCTGATCACTCTGTACATCTGGGCCGGTCCGCACCACCTGCACTACACCGCTCTGCCGGACTGGGCACAATCGCTGGGCATGGCGATGTCGATCATCCTGCTGGCGCCAAGCTGGGGCGGCATGATCAACGGCATGATGACCCTGTCGGGCGCCTGGCATAAGCTGCGCACCGACCCGATCCTGCGTTTCCTGGTGGTATCGCTGGCGTTCTACGGCATGTCGACCTTCGAAGGTCCGATGATGGCGATCAAGACCGTCAACTCGCTCTCGCACTACACCGACTGGACCATCGGCCACGTACACGCCGGCGCTCTCGGCTGGGTAGCGATGATCTCGATCGGCGCGATCTACCACATGATCCCGAAACTGTTCGGCCGCGCGCAGATGCACAGCACCGGCCTGATCAACGCGCACTTCTGGCTCGCGACCATCGGTACCGTGCTGTACATCGCTTCGATGTGGGTCAACGGCATCACTCAAGGCCTGATGTGGCGTGCAATCAACGACGACGGCACCCTCACCTACTCGTTCGTCGAAGCGCTGCAGGCCAGCCACCCTGGCTTCATCGTCCGAGCTCTGGGCGGTGCGTTCTTCGCCAGCGGCATGCTGCTGATGGCTTACAACGTATGGCGCACCGTTCGCGCCTCGAACCCGGCTGAAGCCGAAGCCGCCGCCAAGATCGCCGTAGTTGGAGCTCACTGATGAAGCATGAAGCTGTCGAGAAGAATATTGGTCTGCTGGCCTTCTTCATGGTCATCGCCGTCAGCGTCGGTGGCCTGACCCAAATCGTTCCGCTGTTTTTCCAGGACGTCACCAACAAGCCGGTCGAAGGCATGAAGCCGCGCTCCGCCCTTGAACTGGAAGGCCGCGACGTTTACATCGCCAACGGCTGTGTCGGCTGCCACTCGCAGATGATCCGTCCGTTCCGTGCCGAAACCGAACGCTATGGCCACTACTCGGTCGCCGGTGAAAGCGTCTGGGATCACCCGTTCCTGTGGGGTTCCAAACGTACCGGCCCGGACCTGGCCCGCGTCGGCGGTCGTTACTCCGATGACTGGCAGCGTGCGCACTTGTACAACCCGCGCAACGTCGTCCCCGAGTCGAAAATGCCGGCCTACCCGTTCCTCGTAGAAAACAAGCTCGATGGCAAAGACACGGCCAAGAAAATGGAAGTGTTGCGCACGCTCGGCGTCCCTTACACCGACGAAGACATCGCCGGTGCAAGAGATGCCGTGAAGGGCAAAACCGAAATGGACGCGCTGGTGGCCTATCTGCAAGGCCTGGGCACCATCATCAAAAGCAAACGGTGATTCTGATGGATATCGGGATGATTCGAGGCCTGGGCACCGTTGTCGTGATGGTTGCCTTCATCGGCCTGGCGTTGTGGGTGTTCAGCCCCAAGCGCAAGTCGGAGTTTGAAGACGCGACCTTGCTGCCCTTCGCGGATGATCCCGAAGCCATCAAGCACGTCGAGCAAGCTTCTAGGAGTAACAAAGAATGACTACATTCTGGAGTCTGTACGTCACAGTCCTCAGTCTCGGTACGATCTTTTCCCTGACCTGGCTGTTGCTGTCGACCCGCAAGGGCCAGCGCAGCGAACAGACGGACGAGACGGTCGGCCACTCCTTCGACGGGATCGAGGAGTACGACAACCCACTGCCGAAATGGTGGTTCATGCTGTTCGTGGGCACCATCGTGTTTGCGTTGGGTTATCTGGTGCTGTACCCGGGCCTGGGTAACTGGAAAGGCCTGCTGCCGGGCTACAACTACCTCGATACCGAGAAGCAGACCGCGTTCGCCAACGGCCAGACCGGCTGGACCGGCGTTCACGAGTGGGAAAAGGAAATGGCCCGTTCGGACGCCAAGTTCGGTCCGATCTTCGCCAAGTTCGCCGCCATGCCGATCGAAGAAGTCGCCAAGGATCCACAAGCCCTGAAGATGGGTGGCCGTCTGTTCGCCTCCAACTGCTCGGTCTGCCACGGCTCCGACGCCAAGGGCGCTTATGGTTTCCCCAACCTGACCGACGCCGACTGGCGCTGGGGCGGCGAGCCGGAAACCATCAAGACCACCATCATGGGCGGTCGTCACGCGGTGATGCCAGCCTGGGCTGAAGTGATCGGTGAGCAAGGCGTGGCCGACGTGGCCGCGTTCGTGCTGACCAATCTGGATGGCCGCAAGCTGCCGGAAGGCACCAAGGCAGACCCGGCCAACGGCCAGAAACTGTTCGCTGCCAACTGCGTGGCCTGCCACGGCCCGGCGGGCAAAGGAACGCCAGCGATGGGCGCACCTGACCTGACTCACCCGGCCGCGTTCATCTACGGTTCGAGCTTTGCACAACTACAGCAGACCATCCGTTACGGCCGTCAGGGCCAGATGCCTGCCCAGGAACAACTGCAAGGCAACGACAAGGTTCACCTGCTGGCGGCTTACGTTTACAGCCTGTCCCACGGTGAAAAACCTGCGGAAGCCGAGGCCCAGTAAGGCTAACGCCTGAAGCAAACAAAACGGCCCCGCCAATGAGAATTGGCGGGGCCGTTTTGCATTCCGGCACCTTTCATGATTTGAGACGAATGCTCGATGGACGCTTAATGAGGTGCCCTGTAGCTTGTCGTTCGACACATTGACCTCAAGGAAGAAAACCAATGCGAGAATCTGATCACGACTGCGTTCAACCCCGTGACGATTTCCTTTACGCCTATTCGGAAATTCAAACCACACCTACCGAAGCCCCTGCCAGCGACAAAACAAAAACAGTCGAACGCGCCGAGAAGAGTAAAGGCAACGGGCTGGACAGTCTCGGAGGTGGAAAACTGGTTTGATGCCGCTCAAGACAGGCATGTCAGCGCATTCCGGGGGCTCGTTCGGGAGAACGGGACCAAGGATCGTCTATAGTCAATTGATCTGCATCATGCTTTGTTACATTCGCTACACCATTCATGATTTTTCCCCAACGCGACCAAAGGTCGCACCCGTTCGTCGGTAGTACAGGCGTATCATTGCGCCACCGCAACACCCCTTTTTGACCCCGGCCGGCACGCATCGACCGAGGCATTTTTCCACTGCCGTGGGATGCAATGATGAGCAACCAGATTCCGGTACACGACGTCACGCCACCCAGCAAGAACGCAAACAACAGCGTCGACCTTTACGCCTCTCGAGAAAAAATCTACACCCGTGCTTTCACCGGCCTGTTCCGCAATCTGCGGATGATGGGCGGCGCGGCGCTGTTCCTGCTGTATTTCGGTACGGTGTGGTTGAACTGGGGCGGCCACCAGGCCGTGTGGTGGAACCTGCCGGAGCGCAAGTTCTTCATTTTCGGTGCCACGTTCTGGCCCCAGGACTTCATTCTGCTTTCGGGCCTGTTGATCATCGCTGCGTTCGGCCTGTTTTTCATCACCGTGTATGCCGGCCGGGTCTGGTGTGGTTACACCTGTCCGCAAAGCGTCTGGACATGGATTTTCATGTGGTGCGAGAAGGTCACCGAAGGCGACCGCAACCAGCGCATCAAGCTCGACAAGGCGCCGATGAGCGCCAACAAGTTCCTGCGTAAATTCGCCAAGCATGCGCTGTGGCTGCTGATCGGTTTCGTCACCGGCATGACCTTCGTCGGTTACTTCTCGCCGATCCGCGAACTGGTAATCGAATTCTTCACAGGGCAAGCCGATGGCTGGTCGTATTTCTGGGTCGGTTTCTTCACCCTCGCCACCTACGGCAATGCCGGCTGGCTGCGTGAGCAGGTGTGCATCTACATGTGTCCGTATGCACGCTTCCAGAGCGTGATGTTCGACAAGGACACGCTGATCGTTTCCTACGACCCGCGTCGCGGTGAAAGCCGTGGTCCGCGCAAGAAAGGCATCGACTACAAGGCTCAGGGCCTGGGCGACTGCATCGACTGCACCATGTGCGTCCAGGTCTGCCCGACCGGCATCGACATCCGCGACGGCCTGCAGATCGAATGCATCGGTTGCGCCGCGTGCATCGACGCCTGCGACAGCATCATGGACAAGATGGATTACCCGCGCGGGCTGATCAGCTACACCACCGAACACAACTTGTCCGGGCAGAAAACCCATAAACTGCGGCCACGCCTGATCGGTTATGCCGTGGTGCTGCTGGCGATGATCAGCCTGTTGGTGACGGCCTTCTTCATGCGTTCGCTGGTGGGTTTCGACGTCAGCAAGGACCGCGTGCTGTACCGCGAAAACGCCGAAGGCCGGATCGAAAACGTCTACAGCCTGAAGATCATGAACAAGGATCAGCGCGACCACACTTACGTGCTGGAAGCCGCCGGTTTGCCGGATCTGCGCCTGCAAGGCAAGCGCGAGATCAAGGTGCCGGCCGGGGAAATCTTCAGCATGCCGGTCGAGTTGTCGAGCGCGCCCGAACAATTGCCATCGAGCACCAACGAGGTGAAATTTATCCTCAAGGACGCCGATGACGACAGCGTCCACGTAGAAGCCAAGAGCCGATTCATCGGCCCACAAAATCGTTGAGAGAACTGAACATGCCCGCAGCAAACGCCGCAAGTCCCTGGTACAAGCACCTTTGGCCATGGATCATCATCGCGATTCTGGCCTGTTCGGTGACCCTGACGCTGTCCATGGTGACCATCGCGGTGAACAACCCGGACAACCTGGTCAACGACAACTACTACGAGGCCGGCAAAGGCATCAACCGTTCGCTGGACCGTGAATTGCTGGCTCAGACCCTGAAGATGCGCGCCGCCGTGCACCTGGATGACGTCACCGGCGAAGTCGACCTGCGCCTGAGCGGCGACAGCCAGCCGAAAACCCTGGAACTGAACCTGATCTCGCCGACCCAGCCGGAAAAGGATCGCAAGATCGTCCTGGCCCGCAGCGAGACTGAACAGGGCCGCTACATCGGCCAGTTGAGCGACAAGATCGAAGGCCGGCGTTTTGTGGAGTTGCTGGGTACTCAGGACGACCACGTGTGGCGGATGTTCGAGGAAGAGCTGGTCAACCATGACAAGGATCTGTTGCTGGGTGATGAGCCGTTGCAGGGTGCAGAAGACCTGAAAAATTAAGCAGCCTGCAAGTGCCCCCTCACCCTGGCCCTCTCCCCCCTGGAGAGGGAACTGATCTCGGACGCTTGCACGCGCCATGTATGCCAGTGACGATGTCGCTGACTGAACCCATTAATCCGGCCACCACCGATCGGCCCCCTCTCCCTCCGGGAGAGGGCTGGGGTGAGGGCAAGCGGACCACTCGATTCCAAGGGTTTATTCCCTCGACAATGCCATGACCACTCCACTCCCCTGCTACCACTGCGCCCTGCCCGTCCCGGCCGGCAGCCGCTTCACCGCCGTCGTGCTCGGGGAGTCCCGCGAGTTCTGCTGCCCCGGCTGCCAGGCCGTGGCCGAAGCCATCGTCGCCGGCGGCCTGGAAAGCTATTACCAGCATCGCAGCGAAGCCTCGGCCAACCCCGAAGCGCTGCCGGTGCAACTGGTCGATGAGCTTGAGCTGTACGACCGCGCCGACGTGCAGCAACCCTTCGTGCGCCACGAAGGCGAACTGGCCGAAACCACGCTGCTGATGGAAGGCATCAGCTGCGCCGCGTGCGGCTGGCTGATCGAGAAACACCTGCGCACCCTGCCCGCCGTGGCCGAGGCGCGGCTGAACCTGTCCAACCATCGCCTCCACGTACGTTGGGCCGACGGACAATTGCCGCTGAGCCAGATCCTCGGCGAACTGCGCCACATCGGCTATGCCGCGCACCCGTATCAGGCCGACCGCGCCAGCGAACAACTGGCCAGTGAAAACCGCCTCGCCCTGCGTCAACTCGGGGTCGCCGGGCTGCTGTGGTTTCAGGCAATGATGGCAACCATGGCGACCTGGCCGGAATTCAACATCGACCTCAGCCCGGAGTTGCACACCATCCTGCGCTGGGTCGCGCTGTTCCTCACCACGCCGATCGTGTTCTACAGCTGCGCGCCGTTTTTCAAAGGCGCCATGCGCGACTTGCGCACCCGTCATCTGACCATGGACGTTTCGGTCTCACTGGCGATCGGCGCGGCTTATATCGCCGGGATCTGGACCTCTATCACCGGGGTCGGCGAGCTGTATTTCGACGCGGTGGGCATGTTCGCGCTGTTCCTGCTTGCCGGACGTTACCTCGAACGCCGCGCCCGAGAGCGTACCGCCGCTGCCACTGCGCAACTGGTCAATCTGTTGCCCGCCTCGTGCCTGCGCCTCAACGACGCCGGCCAGAGCGAACGCATCCTGCTCAGCGAACTGTGCCTCGGTGACCGGGTGCTGGTGCAGCCCGGTTCGGTGCTGCCGGCGGACGGCAAGATCCTCGATGGCCAGTCGAGCATCGACGAGTCGGTGCTGACCGGCGAATACCTGCCGCAACCACGCACCAAGGGCGATGCGGTCACTGCCGGCACGCTGAACGTGGAAGGTGCGCTGACCGTCGAGGTGCAGGCGCTCGGCCAGGACACGCGGCTGTCGGCCATCGTTCGTCTGCTGGATCGTGCCCAGGCGGAAAAACCACGGCTGGCGGAAATCGCCGACCGCGCCGCGCAATGGTTTCTGTTGCTGTCGTTGATTGCCGCAGCCGCCATCGGCCTGTTGTGGTGGGAACTGGATTCTTCGCGCGCCTTCTGGATCGTCCTCGCGATGCTGGTCGCAACTTGCCCGTGCGCCCTGTCTCTGGCAACGCCGACCGCGCTAACCGCCGCCACCGGCACCCTGCACAAACTCGGCCTGCTGCTGACGCGCGGTCATGTGCTGGAAGGCTTGAATCAGATCGACACGGTGATCTTCGACAAGACCGGCACCCTCACTGAGGGCCGACTGGTGCTGCGCTCGATTCGACCGCTCGGCGCCCTCGACAGCGATCAATGCCTGAGTCTGGCCGCCGCTCTGGAAAACCGCTCGGAACACCCGATTGCGCGCGCCTTTGGTCGCGCGCCACTGGCTGCCGAAGATGTCCACAGCACGTCGGGGCTGGGGCTTGAAGGGTTGGTCGGTGAACAGCGTTTGCGCATCGGTCAGGCGGATTTTGTCTGTGATCTCAGCGGCGCGCCGGTGCCGTCGATGCCGAAAGAGCCGGGGCAATGGCTGCTGCTCGGTGACCATCAGGGGCCGCTGGCCTGGTTCGCCCTCGACGACCGCCTGCGCGACGACGCCCCCGCCCTGCTCGCGGCGTGCAAGGCACGCGGCTGGCGCACGCTGCTGCTGTCGGGCGACAGTTCGCCGATGGTCGCCAGTGTTGCCGCCGAACTGGGCATCGACGAGGCCCGGGGCGGTCTGCGCCCGGACGACAAGCTGCAAGTGCTGCAACAACTGCACAAGGACGGCCGCAAGGTATTGATGCTCGGCGACGGGGTCAACGACGTGCCGGTGCTGGCCGCTGCGGACATCAGCGTGGCCATGGGCTCGGCCACTGATCTGGCGAAAACCAGTGCCGACGCGGTGCTGCTGTCCAACCGCCTCGACGCCTTGGTACAAGCCTTCACGCTGGCGCGCCGCACACGCCGGGTGATCATCGAGAACCTGTTGTGGGCCGCGCTGTACAATGGCCTCATGTTGCCGTTCGCCGCCCTCGGCTGGATCACTCCGGTGTGGGCCGCCGTCGGCATGTCGATCAGTTCGCTGACCGTGGTGCTCAACGCCCTGCGCCTGACTCGCCTGCCGAGTGCGCCGGCCGTCAGCGCCTCGTCAGAAACCCGCCCGCTGCCGGCCTGAGCCGCGCGGGCATGGAGTACAGATGCCAGCTCTTTACGTGATGATTCCGGCCGCGCTGCTGATCGTGGCCATCGCCGTCTACATCTTCTTCTGGGCGGTGGACAGCGGCCAGTACGACGACCTCGACGGCCCGGCCCACAGCATCCTGTTCGACGATCAGGACCCGAACCACACCGCCGCAGTGGACGAAGCCAACCCGACAAAAGCGGACGACAAGGCGCCACCCCATGCTTGAACTGGCGCCGCTGCTGGTGTCTGCGTTGATCCTCGGCCTGCTCGGCGGCGGCCATTGCCTGGGCATGTGCGGAGGCTTGATGGGCGCACTGACCCTGGCGATTCCCAAGGAACAACGCAGCCGACGTTTTCGATTGCTGCTGGCCTATAATCTCGGGCGGATTTTCAGTTATGCCACGGCGGGATTACTGATCGGACTGGCCGGATGGGCCGTGGCCAACAGTCCTGCCGCGCTGTTCATGCGCGTGCTCGCCGGTTTGCTGCTGATCGCCATGGGCTTGTACCTGGCCGGTTGGTGGAGCGGCCTGACCCGTATCGAAAGCCTTGGGCGCGGACTGTGGCGTTACATTCAACCCGTCGCCAATCGTCTGCTGCCGGTGTCGAGCCTGCCGCGGGCCTTGCTGCTAGGCGCGCTGTGGGGCTGGCTGCCGTGCGGGCTGGTTTACAGCACGTTGCTGTGGTCGGCCAGTCAGGGCAATGCACTCGACAGCGCCTTGCTGATGCTCGCCTTCGGGCTCGGCACCTGGCCGGTTTTGCTCGCGACCGGCCTCGCCGCCGAGCGGGTGACGTCGCTGCTGCGCAAACGCAGTGTGCGTATGGCCGGCGGTCTGCTGGTGATCCTGTTCGGTATCTGGACCCTGCCGGGGCCGCACCAGCACTGGCTGATGGGCCACTGATCGCGTTGATGCAAATCAAGATGCCTTTTCCCGCCCTCCCCTAGACTCGGCACACTGCCAGCCTATCCGGGGGAATGCCCGCATGCTCGACGCCATTCGTTGGGACACCGATTTGATCCGCCGCTACGACCTGGCGGGGCCGCGCTACACCTCGTACCCGACGGCCGTGCAATTTCACAGTCAGGTCGGCACCTTCGACCTGTTCCACGCCCTGCGCGATAGCCGCAAGGCCCTGCGCCCGCTGTCGCTGTACGTGCACGTGCCGTTCTGCGCGAACATTTGCTACTACTGCGCCTGCAACAAGGTCATCACCAAGGATCGCGGCCGCGCGCTGCCCTATCTGCAACGGCTCGAGCAGGAAATCCAGTTGATCGCCTGCCACCTCGACCCGGCGCAGAAAGTCGAACAACTGCATTTCGGCGGCGGCACGCCGACCTTTCTCAGCCACGACGAACTGCGCCAGTTGATGGCGCACCTGCGCAAACATTTCAATCTGCTGGACGATGACTCTGGCGATTACGGCATCGAGATCGACCCACGCGAAGCCGACTGGTCGACCATGGGCCTGCTGCGGGAACTGGGCTTCAACCGGGTCAGTATCGGCCTGCAGGATCTCGACCCGGCAGTGCAACGGGCGGTCAATCGCCTGCAAAGCCTGGAAGAAACCCGCGCGGTGATCGACGCGGCGCGCACCTTGCAATTTCGCTCGATCAACATCGATTTGATCTACGGCCTGCCCAAGCAGACCCCGGACAACTTCGCCCGCACCGTCGAGGAAGTCATCAGCCTGCAACCGGACCGGCTCTCGGTGTTCAACTACGCGCACCTGCCGGAACGCTTCATGCCGCAGCGGCGGATCAACGGCAACGAACTGCCGAGCCCGGCGCAGAAACTGGAAATGCTGCAACGCACCATCGAACAACTGACCGCCGCCGGCTACCGCTACATCGGCATGGACCACTTCGCCCTGCCCGACGATGAACTGGCGATTGCCCAGGAAGAATCGACCCTGCAACGCAACTTCCAGGGCTACACCACCCACGGTCACTGCGACCTGATCGGCCTGGGCGTGTCGGCCATCAGCCAGATCGGCGATCTGTACTGCCAGAACAGCAGCGATCTCAATCACTACCAGAACACCCTCGCCGGCGCACAGTTGGCCACCAGCCGGGGCCTGGTGTGCAACGCCGACGACCGCTTGCGCCGCGCGGTGATCCAGCAACTGATCTGCAATTTCAGCCTGGACTTCGCCGAGATCGAGCGCAGCTTCAACATCGATTTTCAGGGTTACTTCGGCGCGCTCTGGCCACAATTGCAGGGCATGGCGCAGGACGGGTTGATCGAACTGGATCGCGAACGCATCACCGTGCTGCCGGCCGGGCGACTGCTGGTGCGTTCGGTGTGCATGGTGTTCGATGCGTATCTGGAACAGCAGAATCGCCAGCGCTTTTCCCGGGTGATCTGACTTTTCGTCAACAACGCAGGGGGCTGCGTATCCATAGCGGTCATCGAAACGGTGCCTTGCACGCCGTCCGAGACACGTTTATCGGCCGTCATCCCTGCGGCGTTTTGCCGGTGGGGCAATCTCGCCACAGGCTGGCCTGAATGTCTTCCAGTGGGTTACCCTTACGCCTTATGTGTGTTTTCCCACAAGGATTTAAGAAATGTCCGAGCCAGTTAAACTGCGCGCTCACAACCAGGCTAATTGCAAGGATTGCAGCCTGGCCCCTCTCTGCCTGCCACTTTCGCTGAATCTGGAAGACATGGAAGCGCTGGACGAAATCGTTAAACGGGGTCGCCCGTTGAAAAAGGGTGAGTTCCTGTTCCGCCAGGGCGACACCTTCGATTCCGTTTATGCAGTACGCTCCGGCGCTCTGAAGACCTTTAGCCTGAGCGATACCGGCGAAGAGCAACTGACCGGTTTCCACCTGCCGAGCGAGCTGGTCGGCCTGTCCGGCATGGACACCGAGAAACACCCGGTGTCCGCCCAGGCCCTGGAAACCACTTCGGTCTGCGAGATCCCCTTCGAACGCCTCGATGAACTGGCCCTGCAACTGCCGCAGCTACGCCGTCAGCTGATGCGCGTGATGAGCCGGGAAATCCGCGACGACCAACAGATGATGTTGCTGCTGTCGAAGAAAACCGCCGACGAGCGCATCGCCACGTTCCTGGTCAACCTGTCGGCGCGTTTCCGCGCTCGCGGCTTCTCGGCCAACCAGTTCCGCCTGAGCATGTCGCGCAATGAAATCGGCAACTATCTGGGGCTGGCAGTGGAAACCGTGTCCCGGGTCTTCACCCGCTTCCAGCAGAACGAACTGATCGCCGCCGAGGGCAAGGAAATCCACATCCTCGACCCGATCCAGCTCTGCGCCCTGGCTGGCGGCTCACTCGAAGTCTGATCTCGACCCGCGGCCGAGCGAATCGTTTCAGCCGCGGGTATACTGCGCCGTTTGCAGCCCTGCCAGGACACCTCGACGATGGTCTTCGACTCCTTCGACATCAAATCCCTGATCCGCCCCGTGATCGACTTCCCGAAACCGGGGGTGATCTTTCGCGACATCACCCCGCTGTTCCAGTCGCCCAAGGCCCTGCGCCTGGTGATGGACAGCTTCGCCCACCGCTATGTCGAAGCCGACTTCACCCACATCGGTGCGATGGATGCGCGTGGTTTCCTGATCGGTTCGGTACTGGCCTATCAGTTGAACAAGCCGCTGGTGTTGTTCCGCAAGCAGGGCAAGCTGCCGGCGGACGTGCTGGCCGAAGGTTACGCGACCGAATACGGCGAAGCGTTTCTGGAAGTGCACGCCGACAGCCTGTGCGAAGGCGACTCGGTGGTGATGTTCGATGACCTGATCGCCACCGGCGGCACGCTGATCGCAGCGGCCAACCTGATCCGCCGCATGGGCGCCCGCGTTCATGAAGCGGCGGCGATCATCGATCTGCCGGAACTGGGTGGTTCGCAGCGTCTGGAGGACATGGGGATTCCGACGTTCTGCCTGACGCAGTTTGCGTTGACTGATAAATAAGCGGCGCCTGCCATTACGCCTTCGCGAGCAAGCCCGCTCCCACATTCGACCGCATTCCCCTGATGGAACATGGTCGAATGTGGGAGCGGGCTTGCTCGCGAATGGGCCGGCAGCCTCACTGCAAAATCTAAAGTCCCATCTGTTTGCTGATGATCTCGTTCATCACTTCCCGCGTCCCGCCGCCAATCGACAGAATCCGGTTATCCCGATACAGCCGCTCCACCAGACTTTCGCGCATATAACCCAGCCCGCCAAGAATCTGCACCGCCTCATTGGTAATCCGGTCCGAAGTGTCCGTGGCAAAGTTCTTGGCCATGGAGATTTCCTTGATCACGCTCTGCCCTGCCGCCATCTTCGCCGCCTGCCGGTAGGTGAACTCCCGCGAGACTTCCAGCGCCGTGGCCATTTCCGCGAGGCGGTGCTTGATCACCTGGAACTTGCCGATGGGTTTACCGAACGCTTCACGTTCCTTCGCCCACTCCAGGCTTTCTTCCAGCGCCAATTGCGCGGTCATGTTGGCCATCAGCGCCAGCGCCAGACGTTCGCTCTGGAAGTTGCCCATGATGCAGGCGAACCCCATGTTCTCCGCGCCAATCAGGTTTCCTACGGGCACCCGGCAATCATCGAAGAACAATTCAGCCGTGTCCGACGCCCACCAGCCCATTTTCTTCAGCGGCCGGCCGACGGTGAAGCCCGGCGTACCCTTCTCGATCAGCAGCAGGCTGATGCCGCCAAAACCCGGCGCGCCGGTACGCACTGCGACGGTGTAGTAGTCGGCGCGCACGCCACTGGTAATGAAAGTTTTGCTGCCGCTGACTCGATAGTGGTCGCCATCGCGTACGGCGTGGGTCTGCAGGTTGGCGACGTCGGAGCCGCCGCCCGGTTCGGTGACGGCCAGCGCGCTGACTTTCTCGCCGCTGAGTACTTGGGGGACGACGCGGTTACGCACTTCGGGCCGGGCCCATTTGACGATCGGCGGCAAACCGATGTCGAGCGAGCCGAGCCCGGCGACCAGCCCGCCGGAGCCGCAGCGCATCAGTTCTTCGCTGGCGGCGATCTTGGCGAACAGATCACCTTCGTGACTGCCGCCCAGCGCTTCGGGGTAACCGATGCCGAGAATGCCGGCCGCACCGGCCTTCAGGTACAGCTCACGGGGAAAGCTTTCGGCTTCTTCCCACGCATCGATGTCCGGCAGGATCTCGCGTTCGACGAAACGTCTGACGCTGTCGCGGACCATTTGGTGGTTGGGGTCGAAGTATTCCTGGAAGGCGGGCATCGGCGAACTCCATGGAAGGGTTCGCCGAACTTAACCGAGCGCTTGCTTGGTTTTCAACAGGATTGTGTGGCTCAGAGGGAAATCGGCTTGCGCCCGGCAAACGAGTGGGCCAGCGTGCCGCCGTCCACCAGTTCCAGTTCGCCACCCAGCGGCACGCCGTGAGCGATGCGCGAGGCGATCAAGCCTTTGTTCTGCAGCAACTGGGCGATGTAGTGGGCCGTCGCTTCGCCTTCCACGGTCGGGTTGGTGGCGAGGATGACTTCGGTGAAGGTGCCCGCCTCTTCGATCCGCGCCATCAGTTGCGGAATGCCGATGGCTTCCGGGCCCAGGCCGTCCAGCGGCGAAAGGTGCCCCTTGAGCACGAAGTAGCGACCACGGAAGCCGGTCTGCTCGACCGCGTAGACGTCCATCGGCCCTTCCACCACGCACAGCAGCGTGTCATCGCGGCGGGTGTCGGCGCATTGCGGGCACAGATCGTCTTCGGTCAGCGTGCGGCACTGGCGGCAGTGTCCGACCCCTTCCATGGCCTGGCTCAAGGCCTGGGCCAGGCGCGTGCCGCCACTGCGGTCACGTTCGAGCAACTGCAACGCCATGCGCTGGGCAGTTTTCTGACCCACGCCCGGCAAGGTTCGCAGGGCGTCGATCAGTTGGCGAATCAAAGGGCTGAAGCTCATGGGGAAAAAGTCCGACAAAACAACGAGACGCGGTTTATACCCGCGCCTCCGGCCAGCGTCAAATCCTCAGTCCTGGGCGACCTTCACCACCAGTTTGCCGAAGTTGCGCCCCTCCAGCAGTCCGATAAACGCCTCAGGCGCCTGCTCCAGGCCCTCGACAACATCCTCGCGGAATCTCACCTTGCCGTCGCGCACCCACGGCACCATCGCGCTGATGAATTCCGGCTGACGGTCGCCGTAGTCGTCGAACACGATGAAGCCCTGAATCCGTACGCGTTTGGTCAGCAAGGTGCGCTGTAGTGCAGGCAGACGATCCGGGCCTTTCGGCGCTTCCGAGGCGTTGTATCCGGCAATCAGGCCGCACAGCGGGACTCGCGCCTTGGGATTGAGCAGCGGCACGACGGCATCAAAGACGTGGCCGCCGACGTTTTCGTAATAGATGTCGATGCCATTGGGGCAGGCCTTGGCCAGTTGCTCGGCGAAGTCCGGCGCCTTGTGATCGATACAGGCGTCGAAGCCCAGTTCCTCGACCACGTATTTGCACTTCTCGGCACCACCAGCCACGCCGACGGCGCGCAGGCCTTTTATCTTCGCCACCTGGCCAACCACCGAACCCACTGCGCCGGACGCGGCGGCGACCACCAGGGTCTCCCCTTCTTTAGGCTGACCGATGTCCATCAATCCCATGTAGGCGGTCATGCCCGGCATGCCCAGCACGCCAAGCGCCATCGACGGGCTCGGCAGGCCCGACGGAATCGGGATGATGTTGCGGCCATCGCTGATGCTGTGGCTTTGCCAACCGGTGGCACCGACGACCAGGTCGCCAGGGTGGAATTTCGGATGACGCGACTGCTCGACCCGGCTGACAGCACCACCGGTCATCACTTCGCCGATTTGTACCGGCGCCGCGTAGGACGGCGCGTCACTCATGCGTCCGCGCATGTAGGGATCGAGCGACAGGTACAGGGTCTTGAGCAACACCTGGCCGTCCTCAAGGTCCGGCAGCGCCTCGCGCTCCAGACGGAAATTCTCGGGCGTCGGCGCGCCCACCGGACGCGAGGCCAGCACGAAGCGTTGATTGAGGGTCAGAGGGTCGGACATGTCAGCGTCTCCTTTGAATGATGAATTCGGGGGTATAGGAAGCAGACCCTTGGGGCGGTGGGGTGTTCGATGTTTATTCCGGCAAATCGTGTTGACGCTTGCTCGCGAAGGCGTCATTACAGCCAACACATCTCTACCGGCCAGAAACAAAAATGCCAGGCGCACTGCCTGGCATTTTGTGTAGCTCATCTGTCGCCGGATGGCGAATCAGAACGGCAGTTTCATACCGGCCGGCAGGTTCATGCCAGCGGTCATGCTGCCCATTTTCGCCTGGCTGTTGGCTTCGATCTGACGCACAGCGGCGTTGACGGCTGCGGCCACCAGATCCTCGACCACTTCGCGGTCGTCTTCGTCCAGGCCCGGCAGTACGCTCGGGTCGATGCTGACTTTTTTCACGTCATGACGACCGGTCATCACCACGGTGACCAGATCGCCACCGGCTTTGCCGGTGACTTCGGCGTTGGCCAGTTCTTCCTGCATCTTGGCCATTTTTTCCTGCATCTGCTGCGCCTGCTTCATCAGGCCGGCCATGCCACCTTTCATCATGGGAATCACCTCAAAAGTACTTGTATCAAAACAGCGCCCGGCCATACAGGCCGGACGCCCTCAGTTATTAGCCCTGACTGACCAGGGCGTCGACAGGTTCAATAGTATCGTGTCGCACGACCGCACCGAACTGCTGCACCATCTGCTGGATGAACGGATCGCCGTGGATCGATTCTTCAGCCTCGCGCTGACGGTTGGCACGGCGCCGGGACGCGGCCTGGGCCGGGGTTTCCTGTTCGGGCTTGATCAGCTCGATGGTCAGGGTCAGCGTGCGTCCGTGGAACTGGTTCAGCGCATCGTTCAGGCGACGCTGCTGGGTGGCGTTGAACAAGGCGCTGTGGGCCGGGTCCAGGTGCATCAGCCAGTTGTCGCCATCGACCGCGATCAGCGTGCAGTTGGCGGCGATGCTGCCGGTCATGCCGGAAATCGGCAGTTGCGGGAACAGCTCCAGCCATTGCAGGGCCAGACCGGTGGCCGGCGCGGCGGCAGGTTCCGGCTCGGGTTCGGGAGTCGGTTCTGCGGCGTGTTCGCTGGCCAGATCGTCGAGGTAACTGTAGGCCGAATCCATGTCCGGCTCGATGTAATCCTCGTCGAGCGGCGGCTCGTCGTCCATGTCCATGCCCGGTGTGGCGGCATCGACGTCGGCTACTGACGGCTCGGGGATCGGCGCGGCGGCCCACTCCGGGGCGTCCGGCACGACGCTGTCCGGGGTCGGCAGTGGCATTGGCGGCAAATCGGGTTGTTCGGCGGTGGTTTCCAGAACGGGCTCCACCGCTGGCTGCTGCACAGGCGCCGGTTCTACCGGGTCATTCCACGGCAGATCGACAACTTCCTCAACGGCAACCGGCTCTGGCTCTGGCTCTGGCTCAGGAACGGGTTCCGGCGCAATCACCTGGGCAACCGGTGCAGGCTCGGGAGCAGGCGTAACCACCGGTGCTGGCGCGGGTGTGGGTGCAACAGCCGCAGCAACTACCGGCGCAGGTTTCGGCGCGGCAGCCACTGAGTTTGCGGAATCAACTGTGGCCTGGCTGATCCCCACTGGCTTTAGCGGTTGCCTCGGGGCGTCCGCCGTGTCCGCCGGCCGGAAGGCCAGCATCCGCAGCAGGACCATTTCGAAGCCGCCTCGCGGGTCCGGCGCCAGCGGCAAGTCGCGGCGGCCGATCAGGCCCATCTGGTAATAGAACTGCACGTCTTCAGCCGGCAAGGCCTGGGCCAGGGCCAACACCCGATCACGGTCGCCGTGGCCGTTGTCGACCCCTTCCGGCAAGGCCTGGGCGATGGCGACACGGTGCAGCACATTGAGAATTTCCGAGAGCACGCCGTTCCAGTCCGGCCCCTGTTCGGCCAGATGGCGCACGGCTTCGAGCAACGCCTTGGCGTCGCCTTCAATCAGCGCGTGCAACACGTCGTAGACCTGACCGTGATCCAGCGTACCGAGCATCGCCCGCACATCGGCGGCCAATACCTTGCCTTCACCGAAGGCGATGGCCTGGTCGGTCAGGCTCATGGCGTCACGCATCGAACCGTCCGCCGCGCGGCCGAGCAGCCACAGGGCGTCGTCTTCGAACGGGACGTTTTCGGCGCCCAGAACGTGGGTCAGATGCTCGACCACCCGCTCAGGCGTCATGTTCTTCAGGGAGAACTGCAGGCATCGCGACAAAATCGTTGCCGGAAGTTTCTGCGGGTCAGTGGTCGCCAGGATGAACTTGACGTAGGGCGGCGGCTCTTCGAGGGTTTTCAGCAGCGCATTGAAGGAATGGCTGGAGAGCATGTGCACTTCGTCGATCAGGTAGACCTTGAAGCGCCCGCGGCTCGGGGCGTACTGCACGTTGTCGAGCAGCTCGCGGGTGTCCTCGACCTTGGTCCGGCTCGCGGCGTCGATCTCGATCAGGTCGACGAAACGGCCTTCATCGATCTCGCGGCACACCGAACACTCGCCACACGGGCTGGAAGTGATACCTGTTTCACAGTTCAGGCATTTGGCGATGATCCGCGCAATCGTGGTCTTGCCGACGCCTCGCGTACCGGTGAAGAGGTAGGCGTGGTGCAGGCGCTGGCTGTCCAAGGCATTGATCAGAGCCTTGAGCACATGGGTCTGGCCGACCATTTCGCGGAACGAGCGCGGACGCCATTTACGTGCAAGAACCTGATAACTCATCGAAAACCGTCGCGGCAAAGGAAGCAGAAGCGGCTAATGCTAGCGGAGCAAGGCCAAAATTGCATCCGGTGTGCTCGTCTATTCTGGCTAAGCTGCATGGGCAGGGGCTTTTATCGGTTCGGGATCGGGAATTACCGGAGCGTTTATGCGGTGGGCCGTGGGGGCAATACTGGGAATCAGCCTGAGCGCGATGGCGTCGCAACCGCCACTGCGCTTCGCCGTTGCCGACAGCTGGGCGATGCCGATGGTGCAGATCGAACGCGGCCGCCCGACCCAGGGCATTCTCTACGACATGATGCTCAGCCTCGCGACCCAGGTCGGCGTGCCGGCGCAGTTTCACGTCCTGCCCCGCGCCCGGGTGCAGAACGCCATGGAACACGGCGAAGTCGACGTGCGCTGCTATGCCGCACAATCCTGGCTGCCGAACCTGTCCGGGGACTACATCTGGAGTCTGCCGCTGTTCTTCCAGCGCGACCTGCTGATCAGCCGTCAGGACCAACCACCCCGCGCCGATCCGGCCCACCTGCCCCGCCAGTCGATCGGCACCGTCCTCGGCTACAGCTACCCCACGCTACAACCGATATTCGACGCCGACCGACTCTGGCGCGAAGACGCGCGCAATCAGGAGCAGGTGCTCGACAAACTGCTGGCCGGCCGCTATCGCTACGCCGTCAGCAATCAATGGACCCTGGACTGGTTCAATCAGCGCCTGCTGCCGGGGCAACAACTGCAAGCGGTGGCGGTGTTGCAGGAACAGAAGGTCGGTTGCTATGTGCGCAACGATCCGAACGTGCCGGTGCAGCAGATATTGAGGACGTTGCTGCGGATGAAAATGTCGGGGGAGATTGATGACATCATTCGGTTGTATACCGGCAGCGCGGGCGGCGAACCGTAAGCCAGACCCTCAATGCCCCGCCGTATCACGAAACCGCTGGTACTCGTGATACTCGACCCACGCAACCACATCGTACGGCACGTAAAGCTTCAGCCTGGCACGGGAGATGGCGATGTACACGGCGCAGATCCGCTGATCGAACGCGTAGGCGTCCTTGAATTTCTCGTTGGTTAGCAGCCCCGGTGTCAGTAGCACCTTGTCGAACTCCATGCCACCAGCCTCTTCCGCGAGCATCAGCAGGCAGCCGTTGCCGGCGTTGTCGATCATTCGGTTCAGGCGTGTCAGGTCGGCAATCATGAAACCGTTTTCCAGCTTGGCCTTGACCCGCAGAAACGACTCGTCGAACCGGTTGGCGTCGCACACGGTCTGCCAGTCGGGCAGGTCGCTGAAATACGGATGCACGCCGTTTTCGCTGAATTCGGAGCGGTAGAAATCAGGTTTGAACAGTTCGATGGCGGTGGCCATGAAATGCTTGAGTTCATCCTGGGTGCGCTTGTCCGGGAATCTGAACTTGCAGTTGGCATCGTGCAGGTGGATGGCCCAGATCATCGTGTCCCACGGCGATGCCGTCAGCACCACGCAGCCTTCGGGCGGCACAAAACCTTCCGGATATTCCTTGATCAGGACGTCAGCATCACTGGCGCCTTCGAACGGAATCTTGCCCTTCTGCGAGTGCCGGGCGATCAGCGGATTGACCAGCCGCTCGACGTTGCGACCCGAACGCACGGAATAGCTGATATCGCTCTGGCGAACCTCACGGTGCCGTTTGACCGGCACGCCGCTGGCCTGCTGGTACTCGTCGCCGAGGGTGATCAGCACTTGGCGGCCACGTTCGATGATCTGCAACAGCGACCCGGGAATATCCTGGCTCTCGTCGATCAGCACGTGCGTGTAGCGCGCCGGCACCACGCAACCAGCAATGCAGGCCCGCTTGATCATCAGCAGCGCTTCGAACCCGGCCTGACTGCCCCACGCCGGGTTGAGTTCGAGATAGCCCCACACCCGGCTCGAATACTCCAGCAACACCTGAGCGTCGACGCTGGAGAGCGGCTGGTTGAAATGCGGCAGATGCTTCGCCGAAAAAGTGTGATCGCGAAAGCGGCAGTAGCGCTCGATCACCTTGAGGCAGAGTTCAAGGGTTGCCGGTCCGTCGTGGTGACGAAAGCCGAAGATATTCAGTTCCTGCGCCAGCGCCTGGCGACTGAGGATCCGAGTCGCCCCTTCAGCCTGAGGCCTGCGCCCGAGCATCAGCGATTGGGCAAACGCCAGGAAGGTCTTGCCGGCCTTCTTCTCGCTCGGCCCCACCATGCGCTGGCGAAGGACTTCGAGCTTGGCCGGGGTGCGCGCCAGCAACAAGGTCTTTTCCGGCCGCAGATGCTCCAGCAACGCCACCAGCAGATGGCTTTTGCCGATTCCTGCGTAGCCTTGAACGTGCAGGTCCTCGTCCAGATTGGCGCGGAAGGTTCTGACCAGTTTGTCCTGCGCCGGGCTTAACCAGCGCTCGCGCTGTCGGGGCGTCACGATCGGCTGGCTGAACGGGTCATGGCTGCGATGGCGCCGCACCTTGTATTCGAAGTCCCACTGGCCGTCGGGCAACAAGTAGTCGCGTGCGGATACTTCTTCGGCCAACAGAAAACGCAGGTTCAGAGGATTCAGGACCTTCAGGCCGAAATACAGTTTGCGCGGGTCGAACAGTCGCTGCGCTTCCGACAGCAGGCTCGCCGTGGTTGATTGCCGAGTTTCAGCAGCCCAGGACAAGAGCTTTGCCAGAATTTTCTCTGCCGCCACGGCGCCGAGATCCTGCTCTTTCGTCTGCACCAGATTCTGGATGACCAGCACTGTCGCCAATTCGGGATCGGTCAGGCTTTCGAGCGCTTTTGCGCCACCCGCCTGCAACAGGTTCGCGCAGGTTTCATCCGTGACGGGCAAGAACACAGGGCTGGATAGATCGGAATGTTCCGGGAGCATAAAACCTCGCGGCCAGGGCGCAGACCTTGCTGGGTCGATCCTGGCCAGACTCTTCATTTATTTCGGTGGCTGCGAGTATGCGGGATTGAAGAGCAAATGATTACCCCGTGTCGGCGCCCTCGCGAGCAAGAGGTTTGGGTACGAACCGCCAAATCGCAGGCATAAAAAAACCGCAGTGGGCGAAACCCATGCAGTTCATTCGAATCGTTCGATGTTCGTTAAGGTGGTAACCCTACCAGCCACACCCCGGCACACAATGTTCCCGCTGTGGCTGCTGCCTTCCGGCTCTGACCAGGTTCACGGGTAATCGTTGCGGGGGGACCGATAGGGTCACCATAACGACGCTCACCTGTCGGCGAGCCGCGCCATTGTACCTATCTGAGACGAAGTTACAACCGCTGGTTGCAGATTAAAAATATGAAGGGCTTCAAGCACTTGCTATTGCGCCTGAAGCACCTCGTCCGCGCGGCCGCCCTCTTGCTGGATCACCAGATGAATGAAGTGCAGCTTGGCAATCGCCGCTGGCGGCAGGACGAACGGATAGAAATCCGGCTGGCCCATGCTGCGCGACAGTTCGTTGAGCATGCCGGCCAGTTCGATCCACGCGTTGACGAACGACAGGAACGCCGCGCCGCCGGGATGTTCGGGGTCGTACAGCGCGCTCGACGGAAATGGCTGGTAATCCAGATCCATCTCCCGGGCGCTCATGCCGAAACCCAGCGCCGTGTCCACCGCGTCCATCATATGCAGGTAATGCGCCCAGGTTTCCGCCCAGTCTTCCCACGGGTGCATGGTGGCGTAGGCGCTGACGTAATGCTGCGACCAGTCCGCCGGCGCGCCCTGTTGATAATGCCGCTCCAGCGCCTCGGCATAACTGGCGCGCTCATCGCCGAACAGGTTGCGAAATGAACCGAGCCACGGGCCGTTGTCGATCAGGCGATCCCAGTAGTAATGCCCGACCTCATGGCGAAAGTGCCCGAGCAACGTGCGATAGGGTTCGTGCATCTGCGCCCGGACCCGTTCGCGGTGGGCGTCGTCGGCTTCTTCGATGTCGAGGGTGATCAGGCCGTTGGCGTGGCCGGTCATGGGTGCATTGCCTTGCAGATCGACGCCGATGAAATCGAAGGCCAGGCCGGTGGCTTCGTCGACGGTTTTCGGGACGACCGGCAGGCCGAGGCTGATCAGTTGCGCGACCAGTCGCCGCTTGGCGATTTCCACCTTGCGCCAGCGTTCGGGGTTTTCCGGGACGGACAGATCGGGAATGGTGCGATTCAGAGCGCAGGCCGCGCACAGGGTATCGTGATCGTTGGCGGGCAGCAGCCAGTTGCAGGCGGCCGGGGTATCGAGGTTGGCGCAGCGCCGAAACAGCCCGGCGTCGGGGTCGGCGTCCAGCGTCCAGGTGCCCTCTTGCGGCCCCGGCTGCAACGAGGTCAGCCGACTGTGTTCCGGTTGATAACCCAGCGCCGCGTTACAGGCCAGGCACTGGCTGTTGCGAAAGAACAGCGACTGGCCGCAGCGACACGGCCAGACTTTGCTGTTGCGCGAGGATTCGCCCATGAACGGCGCGACGATGCGGGAACTGAGCTGCTCGAAAAAGCGGTACATGGCGATCTCTCCCTTGGGCTTGCCAAGACTAGATCATTCCCGCGAGCTGATCGTTCCCGCGCGTTGCGTCAGGCGGAAATACCGTGTCCTTTCAGGAACGCGATAAACGCCTCCTCATCCATGACCCTCACGCCCAGTTCGTTGGCCTTGGTCAGTTTCGACCCCGCACCCGGTCCGGCGACCACGCAATGGGTCTTGGCCGACACGGAGCCGGCAACCTTGGCGCCGAGGCTTTCCAGGTGTTCCTTCGCGATGTCGCGGCTCATCAACTCGACCTTGCCGGTCAGCACCCAGGTTTCGCCGGCCAGCGGCAGGCCTTCGACGACTTTCTTTTCGCTTTGCCAGTGCATGCCGAAATCGCGCAACTGCTTCTCCGCGTCTTCGGCCAGTTGACGATGCTCGGGCAAGGCAAAAAACTCGCGAACCGAGTTCGCCTGCTTCTCCGGCAATGCCTGGCGCATGTCCAACCAGTCAGCGGTCATCACCCCTTCCAGCGTTTCGAACTTGTCAGCCAGCTTCTGCGCCCCGCCCGGCCCGACCGAAGGAATGTGCAGCTTGTCGAGGAAGCCGCCCAGCGTGGTGCTGGCGGCAAACTCGGCACCCAGCTCGCCCTGATCCTGAATCTGCAAACCGTGGCCCAGCAACTCGGTGATCACCTGCTGGTTGTGTGCATCTTCGAAGAAGCTGTGAATCTCGTGCGCCACTTCCAGACCGATGTCCGGCAGGTACGTCAGCACTTGCGGCAAGGCTTGCTGGACGCGCTCCAGCGACCCCAGCGAGCGGGCCAGCACCTTGGCCGTCTCCTCGCCAACATCCGGGATGCCCAGCGCATAGATGAACCGCGCCAGCCCCGGCTTCTTGCTGTCTTCAATCGCGGCCAGCAACTTGTTGCTCGACACCTCGGCAAAGCCTTCGAGGTCGACGATGTCCTCGAACTTCAGCGCGTAGAGATCAGCCGGCGAACTGACCAGTCCCTCATCGACCAACTGCTCGACACTCTTGTCACCGAGGCCTTCGATGTCCATCGCGCGGCGGGAGACAAAGTGAATGATCGCCTGCTTGAGTTGCGCACCGCACGCCAGTCGGCCGACGCAGCGATACACCGCGCCTTCGCTGATGGTTTCCTTGCCCTTGCTGCGTTTGACCAGTTGCGTGCGTTCGACATGGGAACCACAAACCGGGCAGCTCTCGGGAATCTGCACCGGCCGCGCGTCTTCGGGACGACGCTCGGTGACGACCTGCACCACTTGCGGGATCACGTCACCGGCGCGGCGAATGATCACCGTGTCGCCGATCATCAGGCCCAACCGGGCAACTTCGTCCATGTTGTGCAGCGTGGCATTGGCCACGGTGACACCGGCGACCTTGACCGGCTTCAACCGCGCCACCGGAGTGACGGCGCCGGTGCGGCCGACCTGGAATTCCACGTCGAGCAGTTCGGTGAGTTCTTCCATGGCCGGAAATTTGTGGGCGATGGCCCAGCGCGGTTCACGGGCACGGAAACCCAGTTCGCGCTGATCGGCAATGCTGTTGACCTTGAACACCACACCGTCGATTTCATAGGCCAGCGAATTACGGCGTTCGCCGATATCGCGGTAGTAATCCAGGCATTCGCCAATGCCCTTGGCCAGTTTCAATTCGTGGCTGATCGGCATGCCCCAGGCTTGCAGTTGCTTGAGGTTGCCGATATGGGTGTCGGAAATATCGTGAGAGACCTGACCGATGCCGTAGCAGCAGAATTCCAGCGGGCGGTTGGCGGTGATCTTCGAATCCAGCTGACGCAGGCTGCCGGCGGCGGCGTTGCGCGGGTTGGCGAAAGTCTTGCCGCCGACCTCCAGTTGCGAAGCGTTGAGGCGTTCGAAACCGGCCTTGGACATGAACACTTCGCCGCGCACTTCAAGGGTCGCCGGCCAGCCCGTGCCGTGCAGTTTCAGGGGGATGTTGCGCACCGTGCGCACGTTGACGCTGATGTCTTCGCCGGTGGTGCCGTCGCCGCGCGTGGCACCGCGCACCAGCACGCCGTCCTGATACAGCAGACTGACCGCCAAGCCATCGAGTTTCGGTTCGCAGCTGTATTCCACCGCCGCGCCACCGCCAAACAGATCGCCGGCCGGCAGATCCAGACCCTCGGTCACCCGACGGTCGAACTCGCGCATGTCGGTTTCTTCGAAGGCGTTGCCGAGGCTGAGCATCGGCACTTCGTGACGCACCTGGGTGAACGCGGTCAGCGCGACGCTGCCAACGCGCTGGGTCGGCGAGTCGCTGGTGATCAGTTCCGGATTGGCCGCTTCCAGCGCCTTGAGCTCATGGAACAACCGGTCGTACTCGGCATCCGGAATGCTCGGCTCATCGAGGACGTGGTAACGGTAGTTGTGCTGATCGAGTTCAGCGCGCAGCTCTAGAATGCGGTCTTTGGCGGCAGTCATGGGTGTTCTCTCATAAAGCAAAAGAGCAGCCGAGGCTGCTCAATCTATTTTGCCGATTGCCCCTTTATAGCGAGGCAACCTTTTCAATCAACGCTTCTGGGTCAGGGCGCGACGTTCGAATTCAACGATGCGCTGACGGTAGTGCTCGATGGTCTGCGCGGTCAGGACGCTGCGCTGGTCATCTTTTAATTCGCCGTTCAGTTCCTGGGACAGCTTGCGGGCTGCCGCCACCATCACGTCGAAGGCCTGCTTCGGATGACGCGGGCCTGGCAGGCCGAGGAAGAAGCTCACCGCCGGGGTGCTGAAATGGTCGATGTCGTCCAGATCGAAGATGCCCGGTTTGACCGCGTTGGCCATGGAGAACAGCACTTCACCGTTGCCGGCCATGCTTTCGTGACGGTGGAAGATATCCATCTCGCCGAAACGCAGACCGCTTTCCAGAATGTTCTGCAGCAGTGCCGGGCCCTTGAAGCCGGCCGGGTCGCGGCAGATCACGCTGATCACCAGCACTTCTTCGGCTTGCGGCTGATCCTTGTCGGCCACTGCAGGCGACGACTTGGCGGCAGGTTCGACAAAATCATCGTCACGGCTGCTGAAGCTCGGGCCGCCGTCCAGATCCAGATCGAGGTTCAGGTCGCCCTGGGCCGGACCGTTGCTGCCACGCTTGCCGCGCTTGGAACCGGATTCGCGAGGCTCGCGTGCTTCGCGGGCCGGCATGCTCACCGATGGCAGATCGTGTTCGTCCAGTTGCGGCTCTTTATGGGTATCCAGCACGCGGGCCGGGCCCAACAGCTCGGCGCTGGTGTCCTCGTCCGGCAGGTTGGACAGACTTCGGTCAAGACGGAATTTCAGTTTTCCCTTGCCGCCGCGCATACGGCGCCAGCCATCGAAAAGAATACCGGCTATCACAATGATGCCGATGACGATCAGCCACTCGCGCAGACCGATTTCCATGTAATCCCGTGCCTCTATAAAAAATGCTGAAAAATAAGGGGTTTACACTGTGCAAACCGCTTTAAAACGTGGCGCCAACTCTATGTTCTGACAGGCGTTTTGCCCACGTATACGAAAAATTGACATTAAACTAGCACGACCAAAGACAACTTTACACCGTCTGTCTCATTGGCTTGCGCGATTATGTCGATTGGCCAGCAAGTCGAAGCCGGTAAATATGTCCTACAGACTACAAATACCTTTTCCGACACGCGCCGGCTCAGGCATCCACCATCGCCATCGCCTCCTCGACATCCACGGCTACCAGTCGCGAACAACCCGGCTCATGCATCGTCACACCCATCAACTGGTCAGCCATTTCCATGGCGATCTTGTTGTGGGTGATATAGATGAACTGCACGGTCTGCGACATCTCTTTGACCAATCGTGCGTAGCGTCCAACGTTAGCGTCATCCAGTGGTGCGTCAACTTCATCGAGCATGCAGAACGGCGCCGGATTCAATTTGAAGATCGCAAAAACCAGTGCCAGTGCCGTCAGGGCTTTCTCGCCGCCGGAGAGCAAATGGATGGTGCTGTTCTTCTTCCCGGGCGGCTGCGCCATGATCGTCACCCCTGTATCGAGTAGATCTTCGCCCGTCAGTTCCAAATACGCCCGCCCGCCACCGAAAACTTTTGGAAAAAGTGCCTGTAAACCGCCATTGATCTGATCAAAGGTATCTTTGAAACGGTTACGGGTTTCCTTGTCGATCTTGCGGATGACGTTTTCCAGGGTCTCCAGTGCTTCGACCAGATCGGCGTCCTGGGCGTCCAGATAACGTTTACGCTCGGATTGTTGCTGGTATTCGTCGATCGCCGCGAGGTTGATCGCGCCCAGGCGCTGAATGCGCGCGGCGATGCGTTCAAGTTCTTCTTCGGCAGCCTTCTCGCTGGCCTCGGCAGTCAGAGTATTGAGCACGCCGTGCAGATCGTAGCCGTCTTCCAGCAGTTGATCCTGCAGAGCCTTGCGGCGCACGGTCAGGGCCTGCCATTCCATGCGTTGCTGTTCGAGCTGGCCACGGATCAATTGCGATTGCTGCTCGGCCTGGGTCCGGCGTTTTTCCGCGTCGCGCAGTTCGCGGTCAGCGTCTTCCAGAGCGATCTGGGCGGTCTTGAGTTCGTCGTCGACGCTCATGCGCTTGTCGAGCAATTCTTCGAGTTTGAGGCGCAATTCTTCCAGCGGCGCCTCGCCCTCCTCCAGATTCAGGCTGAGCTGTTCACGTTTTTCGGTGAGACGCTCGGCCTGCATTTCCAGACGCTCAAGGGCCTGGCGAGTCGAATCATGCTGGGCCCGCAACGAGCCGAGGCGCACGGCCAATTGATGCGCGTGATCCTTGTGCTGACGGGCTTCCTGACGCACCCGATCCAGACGTTCGCGCAGACTGTCGCGCTGGGCCAGCAGCAATTCGCGCTGCTCGGTGTCGAGGGCCATGGCGTCGAGGGCGTCCTGCAACTGGATCCGCGCTTCGCCGATGTTTTCGTGTTCCAGCTCGCGCTGCTCGGCGAGCTCGACCAGCTCTTCGTCGAGGCGGGTGCGACGCAGGTTCAACTGCTCGGCCTTGGCTTTGCCAGCGGACAGCTGAGCTTTCAATTCGCCTTGCTGACGGGCTTCGTCTTGCAGCAAACGACGCAGATGTTCGCGACCGTTTTCCTGCTGACGCTGTTGCGCGCGCAGGGTTTGCAGACGGGTTTCCATGGCCTCGACCGTGGCTTCACGCTCTTCGCGTTCCGCATGCAGCGATTCGATTTCCTGGCCGCGTGCAAGCATGCCGCTTTCGGCTTCGCTGGCGCGGCGCACCCGCAGGAAATGCCGGCCGACCCAGTAACCGTCGCGGCTGATCAGACTCTGCCCGGCAGCTAGTTGGCCGCGCAAGGCGAGTGCCTGCTCAAGGCTGTCGACCGGTTTGACCTGAGCGAGCCAGGGCGACAGATCAACCTGCGCCTCGACCTTGTCCAGCAGGCTGCCGGCCACGCGCACGCCGTCATTGCCAGGGCTGAGCAAACGCAGATCGCCCTGGGCAAAACCGGACAGATCAAAGCCGTCGAAATCATCCACCAGCACCGCTTGCAGGTCGGCGCCGAGCACGGTTTCCACCGCCAGCTCCCAACCGGCCTCGACCTTCAGGCCTTCGGCCAGACGCGGACGCTCGGTGAGGTTGTGTTCTTTCAACCATTCAGCAGTGCCGGTGCCCGGATCGAGCGCGGCCTGCTGCAAGGCTTCGAGAGACGCGAGGCGACCGTTGAGGCGCTGCAAATCGCCCTGCGCCTGTTGCTGCGCGGTCAACGCCTGCTGCAGTTCCTGGCGCAGTTGCTCGAGTTTTTCGACCTGAGCTTCTTCGCTGGTCTGCAAATCTTCAAGGGTGGCTTCGGACTCGGCGAGCTGTTCGCTGAGCTCCATGATCGCCGCGTCTTCCGGATCGGCCGACAGCAGCGCCCGCTCTTCGCCGAGACGCTTTTGCCGATCGGCGAGACGCTCCATGCTGGATTCCAGCTGCTGGATGCGCGACTGCTGCACTTCGGCCTGACGGCGCGGTTCAGCGGCGGTCAGGTTGAAAGCGTCCCACTGCTCCTGCCAGCCGTGCATGACGGCTTCGGAATCTTCCAGCGCAGCGGCGGCTTCTTCGGCGGCGGCGTTGGTGATTTCCTGCTCGGGAGTCAGTTGATCAAGTTCTTCGCCAAGGGTCAGCAGCAAGGTGCGGTCGTGGCCCAGGTGCGATTCGGTTTCGAGGCGTGCGCGCTCGGCTTCTTTCAGGTCGTCCTGCAACTGACGCAAACGCTGCTGGCCGTGCTGGATGCTCTGCTCGACCCGGGCGATGTCGCCGCCGACCGAATAGAAGCGCCCCTGCACCAGATTGAAGCGCTCGGACAGGTCGTGGTGACCGTCGCGCAGGCGTTCAATCGCGGCGTCGGCGTTGCGCTGCTCGGCAACCAGCGCTTCGAAGCTGATTTCCTGGTTGCCGATGATCGATTCACGCTGGCTGACCTGATCGTTCAGATCCTGCCAGCGCAGGGCCGACAGTTGGGCCTTGAGCTGGCGTTCTTCGGCCTTGTATTCCTGATACTTCTTGGCGGCCTCGGCCTGACGGTGCAAGCGTTCGAGCTGGCGCTCGAGCTCTTCGCGCAGGTCGGTCAGACGGGCCAGGTTTTCGTGGGTGCGGCGGATGCGGTTTTCGGTCTCGCGTCGGCGCTCCTTGTACTTGGAGATGCCGGCGGCTTCTTCGATGAAGTTACGCAGGTCTTCCGGTTTGGACTCGATCAGCTTGGAGATCATCCCCTGTTCGATGATCGAGTAACTGCGCGGGCCGAGGCCGGTGCCGAGGAAAATGTCGGTGATGTCGCGACGACGGCATTTGGCGCCGTTGAGGTAATAAGTCGTCTGGCTGTCGCGGGTCACTTTGCGGCGGATCGAGATTTCCGCGTACGCCGCCCACTCGCCCAGCAGCGTGCCGTCGGAGTTGTCGAACACCAGCTCGATGCTCGCCTGGCTCACCGGTTTGCGGCTGGTCGAGCCATTGAAGATGACGTCGGTCATCGACTCGCCGCGCAGGTTCTTGGCCGAGCTCTCGCCCATCACCCAGCGCACGGCGTCGATGATGTTCGACTTGCCGCAACCGTTCGGCCCGACGACCGCCGCCATGTTGCTGGGGAAGTTCACCGTGGTCGGGTCGACGAAGGATTTGAACCCCGCCAGCTTGATGCACTTGAGCCGCAAGGTCAGGCAACCGTCAGGGCGGACACCACCAGATCGCAGCTGCGCTGGGCGTAAGCCGTCAGCACGATGCGGATCTGCGGCAGGTCACGGGCGAGTACGGCAGCGAGCAGGCGTTCGAACAGGTCGAGGAACTCGCTCATCTCGGCCTTGCGCTGCTCCAGCGCGAGGAAGTACGCACGGCTCATGGCCGGTTGCAGGTTCTCGACGGTTTCCTGCAGGTACGGGTTGTTGGCGAACGGGTACGCGGCGCGCATGACGTTGAAGCTGTCGTCGACGAAGGTGCGGATGTCCTGACGCTCGTAGCTGGCGGTCAGGCGCTGCTGGATCTGCACGAACGGCGCCATGTCGGCCTGGGTCTGCCAGCCATTGGCCACTGCGTTGCCGAGCAGGATGTACAGCTCGCTCATCAGCGTGCACAGGCTCTGCACCTTGTGCGCCGTCAGTTCGGTGACGTGCGCACCGCGGCGCGGCAGGATCGCGATCAGGTGACGGCGCTCGAGGATCAGCAAGGCTTCGCGGACCGAGCCGCGGCTGACGTTCAGCGCCAGCGTGACCTTCTGTTCCTGGATGCGCTCTCCCGGCTTCATTTCGCCACGAATGATCCGTTCGGCGAGGTGGTGAGCGATTTGCTCGGCGAGGCTGTCCGGCGCCTTGAACGTCATGGTTGTCCTTCAAACTCTTCGATCTGCACAAGCGGCGCAGTGTAGCGCAATGCGCGGTCATGGCGGAGTGCCCGCACAGCGGTTTTTGGCACGAATCCCGCAAAAAAGCGCTTGATCCAATGAGGGTCAATACTGAAGAGACACGAGGTTGAGCGACAAAACGGTTTTTCCTGACCTTTAAGTCAGAAAACCATTGACCGAAAAGTCAGACCTGCTAAATTCGGCTCAAGTCGCTCAACAACAATAATGAGTCTGCGAGGCCTTCCGTGATCCAGTTTTTACTTAACCAGGAACTCCGTAGCGAGCACGCCCTGGACCCGAACCTGACTGTGCTCAACTACCTGCGCGAACACGTGGGTAAATCCGGCACCAAAGAAGGCTGCGCCAGCGGTGACTGCGGCGCGTGTACGGTGGTGGTCGGCGAGTTGCAGACGGATGACGATGGCCGCGAGCACATTCGCTATCGCAGCCTCAACTCGTGCCTGACGTTCGTTTCGTCGCTGCACGGCAAACAATTGATCAGCGTCGAAGACCTCAAGCACAAGGGCGAACTGCACAGCGTGCAGAAAGCCATGGTCGAGTGCCACGGTTCGCAGTGCGGTTTCTGTACCCCCGGTTTCGTGATGTCGCTGTTCGCCCTGCAAAAGAACAGCGATGCACCGGATCAGGCCAAGGCCCACGAAGCGCTGGCCGGCAATCTCTGCCGCTGCACCGGCTACCGGCCGATCCTGGCCGCCGCCGAACAATCCTGCTGCGCCAAGCAACCGGACCAGTTCGACGCCCGTGAAGCGGAAACCATCGCCCGCCTCAAAGCCATTGCCCCGACGTCGATCGGTGAACTCAACAGCGGCGACAAACGCTGCCTGGTGCCGCTGACCGTCGCCGACCTGGCCGATCTCTACGACGCTTATCCACAGGCCCGCCTGCTGGCTGGCGGCACCGATCTGGCGCTGGAAGTCACTCAGTTCCACCGCACGTTGCCGGTGATGATCTACGTCGGCAACGTCGCCGAAATGAAACGCATCGAGCACTTCGAGGATCGCATCGAAATCGGCGCCGCCACCGCCCTCTCCGACTGCTACGAAGCGTTGAACGCCGAGTACCCGGACTTCGGCGAGCTGCTGCACCGCTTCGCCTCCCTGCAGATCCGCAACCAGGGCACTTTGGGCGGCAACATCGGCAACGCCTCGCCGATCGGTGACTCGCCACCGCTGCTGATCGCCCTCGGCGCGCAGATCGTGCTGTGCAAGGGCGAGACCCGCCGCACGCTGGCCCTCGAGGATTACTTCATCGATTACCGGGTCACTGCGCGTCAGGAAAGCGAGTTCATCGAGAAGATCATCGTCCCTCGCGCCACGGCTGAGCAGCGCTTCCGCGCCTACAAAGTCTCCAAGCGTCTGGACGACGACATCTCTGCCGTCTGCGCTGCGTTCAATCTGCGCATCGAAAACGGCGTGATCACCGACGCCCGCGTCGCCTTCGGCGGCATGGCCGCGATCCCGAAACGCGCTGCTCATTGCGAAGCCGTGCTGCTCGGTCAGCCGTTCAACAACGCTGTGGTCGAACGCGCCTGCACCGCGCTGGGCGAGGATTTCACCCCGCTCTCGGACTTCCGCGCCAGCAAGGAATACCGCCTGCTCAGCGCGCAGAACCTGCTGCGCAAATACTTCATCGAACTGCAAACACCGCACATCGAGACTCGGGTGACCGCTTATGTCTAACCATCACGGCGTAGAGAAAACGCAAGCTGAACTGGCTGAACTGTTCGCCAAAGACCTGACCACCGGCGTCGGCCGCAGCGTCAAGCACGACAGCGCCGCCAAGCATGTGTCCGGTGAAGCGCAATACATCGATGACCGCCTGGAATTCCCCAACCAATTACACGTTTACGCGCGGCTGTCGGATCGCGCCCACGCGAAAATCATCAGCATCGACACCCAGCCCTGCTACGCCTTCGAAGGTGTGCGCATCGCCATCACCCACGAAGACGTACCGGGCCTGAAAGACATCGGCCCGCTGCTGCCGGGTGATCCGCTGCTGGCCATCGATGACGTGCAGTTCGTCGGTCAACCGGTGCTGGCCGTGGCCGCGAAAGATCTGGAAACCGCACGCAAGGCCGCCATGGCCGCGATCATCGAATACGAAGATCTGGAGCCGGTGCTGGACGTGGTCGAAGCCCTGCGCAAACGCCACTTCGTGCTCGACAGCCACACCCATCAGCGCGGCGATTCGGCCAACGCGTTGGCCACGGCCGAGCATCGCATTCAGGGCACGCTGCACATCGGCGGCCAGGAACACTTCTATCTGGAAACCCAGATCTCCTCGGTGATGCCGACCGAAGACGGCGGCATGATCGTCTACTGCTCGACCCAGAACCCCACCGAAGTGCAGAAACTGGTAGCCGAAGTCCTCGACGTTTCGATGAACAAGATCGTGGTCGACATGCGCCGCATGGGCGGTGGTTTCGGCGGCAAGGAAACCCAGGCCGCGAGCCCGGCCTGCCTGTGCGCAGTGATCGCGCACCTCACTGGCCAGCCGACCAAGATGCGCCTGCCACGGGTCGAAGACATGCTGATGACCGGCAAACGTCACCCGTTCTACGTCGAGTACGACGTCGGCTTCGACAGCACCGGGCGCCTGCACGGGATCGCGATGGATCTGGCCGGTAACTGCGGCTGCTCGCCTGACCTGTCGGCCTCGATCGTTGACCGTGCGATGTTCCACTCGGACAACTCGTACTACCTCGGCGATGCGACCATCAACGGTCACCGCTGCAAGACCAACACCGCGTCGAACACCGCGTACCGTGGTTTCGGCGGCCCGCAAGGGATGGTCGCGATCGAGGAAGTGATGGACGCCATCGCCCGTCACCTGAACCTCGATCCGCTGGCCGTGCGCAAGGCCAACTACTACGGCAAGACCGAGCGCAACGTCACCCATTACTACCAGACCGTCGAGCACAACATGCTCGAAGAGATGACCGCCGAGCTGGAAGAAAGCAGCCAGTACGCCGAGCGCCGCGAAGCGATCCGTCGCTACAACGCCAACAGCCCGATCCTGAAAAAAGGCCTGGCGCTGACCCCGGTGAAATTCGGCATTTCCTTCACTGCCAGCTTCCTCAACCAGGCAGGCGCCTTGGTACACGTCTACACCGACGGCAGCATCCACCTGAACCACGGCGGCACGGAAATGGGCCAGGGCCTGAACACCAAAGTCGCGCAGGTCGTGGCCGAAGTGTTCCAGGTGGAAATGGACCGCGTGCAGATCACCGCGACCAACACCGACAAAGTGCCGAACACCTCGCCGACCGCGGCCTCCAGTGGCGCCGACCTGAACGGCAAAGCGGCGCAGAACGCTGCCGAGACAATCAAGCGGCGTCTGGTCGAATTCGCCGCGCGGCACTACAAGGTCAGCGAAGAAGACGTGGAATTCCACAACGGCCACGTACGAGTGCGTGACCACATCCTGACCTTCGAAGCGTTGATCCAGCTGGCGTATTTCAATCAGGTGTCGCTGTCGAGCACCGGGTTCTACAAGACCCCGAAAATCTACTACGACCGCAGCCAGGCCCGTGGCCGGCCGTTCTACTACTTCGCCTTCGGCGCGGCGTGCTGCGAAGTGATCGTCGACACCCTGACCGGCGAGTACAAGATGCTGCGCACCGACATCCTCCACGACGTCGGCGCCTCGCTGAACCCGGCCATCGACATCGGCCAGGTCGAGGGCGGCTTCGTCCAGGGCATGGGCTGGCTGACCATGGAAGAACTGGTGTGGAACAACAAGGGCAAGCTGATGACCAACGGCCCGGCCAGTTACAAGATCCCGGCCGTGGCGGACATGCCGCTGGACCTGCGGGTGAAGCTGGTGGAAAACCGCAAGAACCCGGAAGACACGGTGTTCCACTCCAAGGCTGTGGGTGAGCCGCCGTTCATGCTCGGCATCGCTGCGTGGTGCGCGATCAAGGATGCGGTGGCCAGTCTGGGCGACTACAAGCATCAACCGAAGATCGACGCACCGGCGACCCCGGAGCGGGTGTTGTGGGGCTGCGAGCAGATGCGCCAGCTCAAAGCGGTGAAAGCCGTCGAAGCTGAAACCGAGCTGGCTCCGCTCTAGACCGAGGCGCGGCCATCGCGAGCAGGCTCGCTCCCACATTTGGATGCATTCCCATGTGGGAGCGAGCCTGCTCGCGAAGAGGCCCGAACAGACAACGACAGATGTCGAGGTGAACATGTACAACTGGATCGACGCCCTCGCCGACCTGCAGAACCAGGGCGAACCCTGCGTTCTGGTGACGATCATCGAAGAACTCGGCTCGACGCCGCGCAATGCCGGCTCGAAGATGGTCGTCAGCGCCCGCCAGACCTTCGACACCATTGGTGGCGGGCACCTGGAATACAAAGCCATGCAGATCGCCCGCGAGATGCTCGCCAGCGGCAGGCAGGACACCCATCTGGAGCGCTTCAGTCTCGGTGCCAGCCTCGGCCAGTGCTGCGGCGGCGCGACAGTGCTGTTGTTCGAGCCAATGGGCCAGGTGCAGGCGCAGATCGCCGTGTTCGGCGCCGGTCATGTCGGCCGCGCGCTGGTGCCGCTGCTCGCCAGCCTGCCCTGCCGGGTGCGCTGGATCGATTCCCGGGAAGAGGAATTTCCCGAACAGATTCCCCACGGCGTGCGCAAGATCGTCGCCGAGGAACCGGTGGATGAAATCGACGACCTGCCCGCCGGCAGCTACTGCATCGTCATGACCCACAACCATCAGTTGGATCTGGAGCTCACCGCCGCGATCCTCAAGCGCAACGACTTCACCTGGTTCGGCCTGATCGGCTCGAAGACCAAACGCGCCAAGTTCGAACACCGCCTGCGTGACCGTGGCTTCGACGCCAGCGTCGTGCAACGCATGCGCTGCCCGATGGGCATCGGCGAAGTCAAAGGCAAGTTGCCTGTGGAAATCGCCATCTCCATCGCCGGCGAAATCATCGCCACCTATAACGCCAATTTCGGCCAGCACACCGCCAGCGCCGAACCGATTGCCAAACTGCTGCCGGTTTCACGCCGCAGTCAGGCCGCCACACTCAAAGCCTCAAACTGATTAGAGAACCCTCATGCCTCTGACTCGCAAAGCCTACCGCGCCGCCATCCTGCACAGCATCGCCGACCCCGCCGAGGTCGGCATCGAAGCCTGCTACGAGTATTTCGAGGACGGCCTGCTGGTGGTCGATGGCGGCAAGATCAGCGCCCTTGGCCACGCCAGCGAACTGCTGCCGACCCTGCCGGCGGACATCGAGATCACCCATCACAAGGATGCGCTGATCACTCCGGGCTTCATCGACACCCACATCCACCTGCCGCAGACCGGCATGGTCGGCGCCTATGGCGAGCAACTGCTGGACTGGCTGAACACCTACACCTTCCCGTGCGAAAGCCAGTTCGCCGACAAGGCCCACGCCGATGAAGTGGCGGACATTTTCATCAAGGAACTGCTGCGCAACGGCACCACCACTGCGCTGGTGTTCGGCAGCGTGCACCCGCAATCGGTGAACTCGTTCTTCGAAGCCGCCGAGAAGCTGGATCTGCGGATGATCGCCGGCAAGGTGATGATGGACCGCAACGCGCCGGACTACCTGACCGACACCCCGGAATCGAGCTATGTCGACAGCAAGGCGCTGATCGAGCGCTGGCACGGCAAGGGTCGTCTGCATTACGCCGTAACCCCGCGCTTCGCCCCGACCAGCACCCCGGAACAGCTGACCCTCGCCGGCCAGTTGCTCAGCGAATACCCGGATCTGTACATGCAGACCCACATCAGCGAAAACCTCAAGGAAGTCGAGTGGGTCAAGGAGCTGTTCCCGGAGCGCAAAGGCTACCTCGACGTCTACGATCACTATCAATTGCTCGGCGAGCGCTCGGTGTTCGCCCACGGCGTGCACCTGTGCGACGACGAATGCGCGCGCCTGGCGCAGACCGGCTCGGCGGTTGCGTTCTGCCCGACCTCGAACTTCTTCCTCGGCAGCGGCCTGTTCAACCTGCCGATGGCCGAGAAGCACAAGCTGAACGTCGGCCTCGGTACTGACGTCGGCGGCGGCACCAGTTTTTCGCTGCTGCAAACCCTGAACGAAGCCTACAAGGTGATGCAGCTGCAAGGTGCGCGCCTGAGCCCGTTCAAGTCGCTGTACCTCGCCACCCTCGGCGGAGCGCGGGCGCTGCGTCTGGAAGACAGGATCGGCAACCTGCAACCGGGCTCCGACGCCGACTTCCTGGTGCTCGACTACAACGCCACGCCGCTGCTGAGCTACCGCCTGAAGCAGGCCAACAATATTGCCGAGACGCTGTTCGTACTGATGACCCTGGGCGATGACCGCACCGTGGCTCAGACCTATGCAGCAGGTGCGCTGGTACACCAGCGCTAGTTTTCCGCAGGCAAAAAAATCCCCCGGTACTTTTCAGTCCGGGGGATTTTTATTACCTGTCAGATTGCTATCGCTAGCAAGCCAGCGATTGGGGGCGACGCGGTCTGACTTAGAGCTTGACCGCCGGCCGCCCCGGCTTCTTGGTCTGCAACAGATGCGAGAACACTGCATGCAGATCGTCGGACGCGCTTTCCTCGTCGAGGTTGAGCTTGCTGTCGATGTGATCCATGTGATGCATCATCAGATCCACCGCCAGCTCGCCGTTGCGCGCTTCGATGGCGTCGATCAACTGGGTGTGCTCGTCGTAGGAGCAGTGCGAGCGGTTGCCGCTTTCATACTGGGCAATGATCAGCGACGTCTGCGAAACCAGGCTGCGCTGGAAGCTGATCAATGGCGCGTTCTTCGCCGCTTCCGCCAGTTTCAGGTGGAATTCGCCGGAGAGACGGATGCCGGCGCCGCGATCGCCACGGGAGAAGCTGTCGCGTTCGTCGTTGACCATCTGGCGCAGTTCGGCGATCTGCTCGGCGGTGGCGTGCTGCACCGCCAGTTCGGTGATCGCGCGCTCCACCAGACGTCGGGCGAGGAACACCTGACGCGCTTCTTCAACGCTCGGGCTGGCGACGACTGCGCCACGGTTCGGCCGCAACAGCACCACGCCTTCATGGGCCAGACGCGAGAGCGCGCGGCGAATGATGGTGCGGCTGACCCCGAAAATTTCCCCCAGCGCTTCTTCGCTCAACTTTGTGCCGGGCGCCAGGCGCTGTTCGAGGATGGCCTCGAAGATATGCGCATAGACAATATCGTCCTGGGTTCCGCTGCGGCCGGCTTTGCCTGCTCGCGGTTGTTTCTTGAGGGGTTGCAACTGTTCGTTCATGGGCACTCGAGTCGGGAAGAACGGCGGCGAATTGACCGTGACTGTAATACGGCACAGTGGGTCGCTGGCAAGTATCGCGTAAAAAACAGCGCGATTGTACACAATGGAAGGTGGCAACACGACTGTACGGCTGTTTGCGACTTCGGCTGTATTGCAACGCTCCGTTACGTTTGAGTTTAGGCTTAAACCCGAAATCCGTGGCTTGAACAAGGAATGCCGCTGTCATGAACGAAATTACCCACACCCGACTGCGCCCGCTGGCGGACACATCGCCTTCCGCCATCGTCGCCGGGTTCATCGCGATGATGACCGGCTACACCAGTTCGCTGGTGCTGATGTTCCAGGCCGGGCAGGCGGCGGGCCTGACCAGCGGGCAGATTTCCTCGTGGATCTGGGCAATTTCCATCGGCATGGCGGTGTGTTCGATCGGCCTGTCGTTGCGCTATCGCACGCCGATCACGATTGCCTGGTCAACGCCCGGCGCGGCGCTGTTGATCACCAGCCTCGGCGGCGTCACCTACGGCGAAGCCATCGGCGCCTACATCACCTGCGCGGTACTGGTGACGATCTGCGGCCTGACCGGCAGCTTCGAACGGCTGGTGAAAAAGATCCCGGCCTCCCTCGCCGCCGCGCTGCTGGCGGGGATCCTGTTCAAGATCGGCAGTGAAATCTTCGTCGCCGCACAGCACCGCACCGGCCTGGTGCTGGGGATGTTCTTCACGTATCTCATCGTCAAACGCCTGTCGCCGCGTTATGCGGTGCTCGCCGCGCTGCTGATCGGCACCGCGCTGTCGGGCTTCATGGGTTTGCTGGACTTCAGCGGCTTTCATCTGGAAGTGGCGACACCGGTCTGGACCATGCCGCACTTTTCCCTCGCGGCGACCATCAGCATCGGCATTCCGCTGTTTGTCGTAGCGATGACCTCGCAGAACATGCCCGGCATCGCCGTGCTGCGGGCCGATGGTTACAACGTCCCGGCCTCGCCGCTGATCACCGCCACCGGCATCGCGTCGTTGCTGCTGGCGCCGTTTGGTTCCCACGGCATCAATCTGGCGGCCATCAGCGCGGCGATCTGCACCGGGCCGCATGCCCATGAAGATCGCAACAAACGCTACACCGCTGCGGTGTGGTGCGGGATTTTCTACGGGATTGCCGGAGTGTTCGGCGCCACGCTGGCAGCGCTGTTTGCCGCGCTGCCGAAGGAACTGGTGCTGTCGATTGCCGCACTGGCGCTGTTCGGTTCGATCATCAACGGCTTGAGCATCGCCATGACCGAGGTGAAGGAACGGGAAGCGGCGCTGATCACGTTCATGGTTACGGCGTCGGGGCTGACGTTGTTTTCCATCGGTTCGGCGTTCTGGGGGATTGTCGCGGGGGTGTTGACCTTGCTGATCCTCAACTGGCGCAAGGCCTGAGTAAAAAGCAGGCATAAAAAAACGGCGACCCTCAGGTCGCCGTTTTTTTCAGTATCACTTGGCCGCGTTGATCGGCTTTTCCGGATACCAGACGTCCAGCAGCGGGCTGATTTCAGTAGAAGTCAGCTCGGAGCGGGTTTTCAGCCAGGCTTCAACAGCAGCGCGCTGCTCTTCGGAGACCGAACCACGCTTCTGCAGGCAAACCAGACCGAAGTCGTCGCCGCCGACATAGCCCAGACCGTTGGCTTCCATGGCTTCTTTGATGAATGCTTCGAGGAAAGCGTCAATGGCTTCTTCGGACAGGTCTTCTTTGAAGCCCAGGTTCAGTTCGAAACCCAGCTCTTGAAATTCATCGACGCACAGTTTTTTGCGCAGACGCTGGGAACGGTTAGTCGCCATTGGAACAATCCTCTTAAGTAATAACGGCCGGCACTTTACCAGTTTAAGCCGGCGATTGCCCGACTCTCTGGGACGTGCGTGCGACCGCCTGTAAAAAAATAACGAATTGGCGCCCTTGCGAAAGGCACAAGCTGTAACAGCTTGGGGCATAATGCCGACACTTTCATGACCACTGAGGGCCTTTTCATCCATGTCCTCGTCTTTTTTCCCCTCGGCTGTAGGGTTTTATTTCATATGATCAAATCGTTGCGTCCTCTGCTCCTGGCCGGTCTTCTTCTGCCGCTGGCCTTGCCCGTCTCCGCTGCCACCATCAACACCGCCCTGACCCCCAACGTCGAAAAAGCCCTCAAGGCCAGCAAGCTGCAGCCCACCGCCCTGTCGCTGGTGATGGTGCCGCTGGACGGTCCGGGCACGCCGACCGTGTACAACGCCGACGTGTCGGTCAACCCGGCTTCGACCATGAAGCTGGTCACCACTTACGCGGCACTGGAAATGCTCGGCCCCAACCATCAGTGGAAAACCGAGTTTTACACCGACGGCGACCTGAACGGCGGGATCCTCAACGGCAACCTCTACCTCAAGGGTGGCGGCGATCCGAAGCTGAACATGGAAAAACTCTGGCTGCTGATGCGCGACCTGCGTGCCAACGGCGTGACCCAGGTCACCGGTGATCTGGTGCTCGATCGCAGCTTCTTCGTGCAGCCGCAACTGCCGGAATTCAACGATGACGGCAACGACGAGAACAAGCCGTTCCTGGTCAAGCCGGATTCGCTGCTGGTCAACCTCAAGGCCCTGCGTTTCGTGGCTCGCAATGACAACGGCCGGGTATTGATCTCGGTCGAGCCGCCGATTGCCAGCATCAACATCGAAAACACCGTCAAAGCGCTCAACTCCAAACAATGCACCGGCGGCGTGCGCTACAACCCGGTGCCGCAGGCCGATGGCAGCGTGACCGTGACCGTGGCCGGCCAGTTGGGCGAAGGCTGCAGCTCGCAGACTTATCTGTCGCTGCTCGACCACGCGACCTATACCGCCGGCGCCGTGCGGGCGATCTGGAAGGAACTGGGTGGCAGCATCCAGGGCAAGGATCGTCTGGCCCCGACCCCGAGCAGCGCCAAAGTACTGGCCCGTGCGTTCTCGCCGGATCTGGCGGAAATCATCCGCGACATCAACAAATACAGTAACAACACCATGGCTCAGCAACTGTTCCTGAGCCTGGGCCAGAAATTCCGCAACGACGCCGACGGCGATGACGCCAAAGCCGCGCAACGTGTGGTGCGGCAGTGGTTGGCGAAGAAAGGCATCACCGCGCCGCATCTGGTGATGGAAAACGGTTCAGGTCTGTCGCGCTCCGAGCGGGTCAGCGCCCGGGAAATGGCCAACATGCTGCAAGCGGCCTGGCACAGCCCTTACGCCGCCGAGTACATCAGCTCGCTGCCGATTGCCGGTACCGACGGCACCATGCGCAAACGCCTGAAGACCACCGCGATGCGCGGCGAAGCCCACGTCAAGACCGGCACCCTGAACACCGTACGGGCAATCGCCGGCTTCAGCCGCGACGTCAACGGCAACACTTGGGCGGTGGTGGCGATCCTCAACGACAAGGCCCCGTTCGGCGCGTCGTCGGTGCTGGATCAGGTGCTGCTGGATCTCTATAAACAGCCGCGGACGCCGCAGACTGCTTCGGTTCTGTAAGCACGCCACAAAACACTGTGGGAGCCAGCAGGCTGGCTCCCACACGTTTAGTGCCTAGTTCATCTGCCGCTCAACCCGATCCCGCCCACCCTGCTTCGCCGCATACACCCCCGAATCCGCCCGCAGCAACAGCGCATCCGCGCCCTCCCCCGGTCGCCAGCTGGCAATCCCGAAACTGGCCGTCACCACCCCCACCACGTCGATCGGCGCACTGCGCAGGCTGTGCCATAACTCCTCGGCCAGCATGTGGGCGTGATCGCCGTCGATGTCCGGGCACAGCACCATGAACTCTTCGCCGCCCAACCGGCAGAACACGTCGGTACGCCGCAGACGATGACCGATGCGCTCGCAAACCGCCTGCAACACGCGGTCGCCCACCGCGTGACCGTACTGATCGTTGATCCGTTTGAAGTGGTCGATGTCGAGCATGATCACCGACAACTCGCCACCGCCACGCTCGACCCGCGCCATCTCGGTGGTCAGGCGTTCCTGGAAATAGCGCCGGTTGTGAATGCCGGTCAGGGAATCGGTCACCGACAGCGCGCGCAATTCTTCTTCCACCCGTTTCAGGTCGGAAATATCCGAAATATAGCCGTGCCAGAGCACGCCGCCGCCCGGCAATTCCTCCGGCGTCGCCTCGCCGCGAACCCAGCGCAGGCCGCGCCCGGGTAATTGCACGCGGTATTCCTCGCGCCACGGGCTGAGGTTGTCCGCCGAAGCGCGGATCGACTTGCGCACGCGGCTGACATCCTGCGGGTGGATGCGGGTGAAGATCGCTTCGGCGTTGAGCAGCAGCACATCCGGCTCCAGCTCGTAGATTTCGCGGATACCGTCGCTGGCGTAAATCACGCTGAAGCGTCCGTCGAACTCCATCTTGAATTGATAGATCCCGCCGGGCACGTGGGCGCTGAGCTTTTTCAACAGCACGTCCCGTGCGGCCAGCGCTTCGTGCACGCGCTTGCGCTCGGTGATGTCGATGCAGATCGCCAGGTGCCCGACCCACAGCCCCTGCTCGTCCAGCACCGGTGTGGCCAGCATGTTCACTGGAATGTGGCTGCCGTCCTTGCGCACCAGCGTCCACTCGCGCGCCTCGTGCCCGCCGACTTCGCCACCCTCCACCAGCATCGCCTGGCAGGTCGGAATGGTTTTGCCATAGCGGGCGCTGAGCTCCGCCGCGCGGGCCACCAGCTCCCGGGGAAAGTGCAGGTTTTCCAGGGTCATGTGGCCGACCACTTCGCTGCTGAGATAACCGAGCATCTGCTCGGCACCGGGGTTGAACGTGTTGATCACCCCGCGCAGATCGGTGGCGATGATTGCCACTTGGGTCGCCGCGTTGAGTACCCCGCGCAACTGGCCGTGGGTGCCGCGCAGTTCCTGTTCGCGTTCATGCAATTCCTGAGTGCGCAACTCGACCATGCGCAACGCGCGCTGGCGCTGACTGACCAGCACATAAAGCAGCGCGCTCAACAGCAGGCTGAGCAATCCGCCCAGCACCACCACGCTGCCCACCGCCGAATGGTTGGCCTGCATGAACGCTTCGCTGGGCAGAATATCCACCTGATAGTCGTGATCGGCCATGCGCACCAACCGCGTAGCCGACAGATCGCTCGGCACCGGTTCATTGGTCGACTCGAACAACACTTCATGCTGATCGTTGGTGGACAGATCGAGGATGCGCACCGACAGATAGTCATGAAGTGCATCCGGCAAGCCGTCTGCCAGCAGCTGACGCATGCTGATGACAGCCATCACATAGCCATATGATCTGGACTCCCCTTTGCGCAGCAGCGGTGCCACCAACAAGACGCCGCGTGCGTAAGCCGGCTCGATACCGACCAGATGCATCGGCTGCGACACCGCCAGCCCGCGAAGCTGGTCGGCACGTTCAAGGGTGGAGCGGCGCAATGGCTGGGCCAGCAAGTCGTAACCCAGCGGCGCGCCAAGCCGGCTCTGGGTCTGGCTGTACAACACCACTACGTATTCATCGCGGGCCGAGGCCAGTTGCAGCTCGCCGCGGGCATTGAGTTCGCGCACGCTGAAGGTGCTCAGGCCTTCATCCCGCGCCCGCTGTTCAAACGCTGCACGCTCGGCACCCCTCACCCGCAGGGCAAACGAATAGGCCTGGGTGCGCAGTAATAAAGGTTGGGTGTAACCGTCGAATTCGGCGCGGGACACCGATTCGGAGTTGGCGAAGAACCGGCGCAGGCCATCGAGGCGTTGCTCCTGATCCTGAAAACGTTCTTCGATGCGGCTGTAGCGCTCGTTGGCCAGCAGTTGAAAGCGCTGGCGCAACTGGCTATGAAATTGATTGAGGGTGCCCCAGGCGAGCAGCCCCGTGAGAATCCCGCCGGCGAGCAATACCAGCACCGCGACCAGCCAGGCCGAGACTTCTTCGCTGATAAAACCCAATATCTTCGGGCGCACGGGGTGCAACGACATAAAAGCCACTCACTACGTCAGCATCTGCGGGAAAAACCCCATCGGCCGTGTGTGAGTTATAGCTATTAGCCACTAATTTGGCTAGTTCTGAACGGATCCAAGAGCCTTTAAAAATCAAGGCTCTGTGGATCCAATGTTGCAGAGCGTCAACGAGCCGTGATTTTCCAGGCGCGGTGGATCTTGCCGTTGCGGGCGAAATCCGGGTCGATGGTGCTGGCGGTGATTTCCTCGACCGCGTAACGCTCGGCCAGGTTGTCTTCGAGCTGGAACTTGCGGAAGTTGTTGGAGAAATACAACACCCCGCCCGCTGCCAGACGCGCCATGGCCAGGTCGATCAACTGCACCTGATCACGCTGCACGTCGAAGATGCCTTCCATGCGCTTGGAGTTGGAGAAGGTCGGCGGATCAATGAAGATCAGGTCGTACTCTTCGCGGCAGTTCTCAAGCCACGCCATCACATCGCCCTGCTCCAGACGGTTCTTGTCCGAGAAACCGTTGAGCGACAGGTTGCGGCGCGCCCAGTCGAGGTAGGTTTTCGAAAGGTCGACACTGGTGGTGCTGCGCGCGCCGCCCTTGGCTGCGTGGACGCTGGCGGTCGCGGTGTAGCAGAACAGGTTGAGGAAGCGCTTGCCGGCGGCCTCTTTCTGGATCCGCATGCGCATTGGGCGGTGATCCAGGAACAGCCCGGTATCGAGGTAATCGGTGAGGTTGACCAGCAACTTCACGCCGCCCTCGGTCACTTCATTGAACTTGCCCTGAGCCGCCTGACGCTCGTACTGCTTGGTGCCGCTCTGACGCTCGCGGCGCTTGACCACCACGCGGCTCTTGTCGATGTTCAGCGCCTGCGGGATGGCCGCCAGCGCATCGAACATGCGGATCGAGGCTTTTTCGGGGTCGATCGACTTCGGCGCGGCGTATTCCTGAACGTGCACCCAGTCGTGGTACAGGTCGATGGCCATGGCGTATTCCGGCATGTCCGCATCGTAGACGCGGTAGCAATCAATGCCTTCGCGCTTGACCCACTTGCCCATCGCCTTGAGATTCTTCTGCAGACGGTTGGCAAACATCTGCCCGCCTTCGCTCAGGCGCGGCTGCTCGACCACCGGCGCCGGGGCGGGCGTCGGTTTGATCGGATTGCCGTTCTTGTTGAACTTGCGCTCTTGCGGCTCGTTCGGCGTCTGGTCGTAAGCGGCTTGCTCACGCTCGGCCTGACGCTGTTCCGGGGTGCGGCGCTCGCCGGTGACGAACTGATCCGGCAGGACCTTGATCAACAGCAGCTTGCACGGCAGCGCGCCGTTCCAGAACGAATACTGCTTGTGGCTGCGGATGCCCATGCGCTTGCCCAGGTCCGGCGCGCCGGTGAACACCGCCGCTTCCCAGTTCAGGCAGGCCTGACGCAGACGCTCGCCGAGGTTCTGGTAGAGGTACAACAGGCTGGCTTCATCACCCAGACGCTCGCCGTACGGCGGGTTGCAGATGACCAGACCTTTCTGGTTCTGGTCCGGACGCGGCTCGAACGTCGCGACTTCGCCCTGATAGATCTTGATCCACTCGCTCAGGCCGGCGCGTTCGACGTTGTTGCGGCCCGGCTGGATCAGCCGGGGGTCGGCTTCATAACCACGGATCCACAGCGGCGGCTTGGCCAGACCGGCAGCAGCACGCTCGACGGCTTCTTCATGCAGTTTTTTCCACAACGCCGGCACGTGACCGAGCCAGGCGGTGAAGCCCCACTGTTCGCGACGCAGGTTCGGCGCCATGTCGGCGGCGATCATGCCGGCTTCGACTAGGAACGTGCCGACACCGCACATCGGGTCAGCCAGCGCGCCACCTTCGGCGGCGATGCGCGGCCAGCCGGAACGGATCAGGATGGCCGCTGCGAGGTTTTCCTTCAGCGGCGCGGCGCCCTGCTGCAAGCGATAGCCGCGCTGGTGCAGGCTGTGTCCGGACAGATCGAGAGACAGAATCGCTTCGCCGCGATCCAGGCGCAGGTGAATGCGCAGGTCCGGGTTGAGCTTGTCGATGCTTGGACGGTCGCCCTGCGGGGTGCGCAGTTTGTCGACGATGGCGTCCTTGACCTTCAGGGCGCCAAAGTGGGTGTTGTCGATGCCCGAGCCATGACCGCTGAATTCCACGGCCAGGGTGCCGTCGGCCAGCATGTGATCCTGCCAGTCGACGTCGAGTACGCCGTGGTACAGGTCTTCAGCGTTTTTCATCGGGAAGCGCTTAAGGACAAGTAGCACCCGGTTGGCCAGACGCGACCAGAGGCACAGGCGATAAGCGGTTTCCATGGTCGCCATGCCACGCACGGCGGAGGTGTGTTCGCGGGCCTCTTCAAGGCCAAGCCCGACGGCTTCCTCGATGAGCAGGCCTTCAAGGCCTTTGGGACAAGTGAGGAAGAGTTCGAAACGGTCGGACATGGTTTTTCCAGAGCCTTTGGCTGATGAACCGGCAACGCATTGCCGATCCGGTTTTCAATCAGGCGCTTTTCTACAAGAGCGCCCGCGTGGCACGAAGGTGTGCCGTTCCATCCCCGCTGCTCGGGTTAAAGGAGCTTAGATGCCGGGACAGATAAAAAAGTTGAAGCAACAAAATGATTCAAAGCAACCCTTCGTCGAATAGTAGCCCAGCGTAAACGTGGGTCATTCTCACTAAAGGATTAACCTCATCATCCAGCGCGGGGCCGATCATACCGGGGTTTGGCCAATGGACGCTGGATAAATACGCGGTTACTTATGGCCATAGCATCTTTTTCGTTACGTCCTTATGACAAAACGGTCATTCCATCGATGTGACTCATTGGTTAGAACTGAACACAGGTTGACGTCGCAACGGCGTCAACACCTTGGCTCGCCACGCCGGCAGCGAGCCGCCAACGGCAGAGTTTTTCTGCCAGACCTCAATTGGGGTCGACGCGACAAAAACAGTCAACAAGTGAGGGAAACACCCTATGAGAAGACTTAAGCGTGATCCGTTGGAAAGAGCATTTTTGCGCGGATATCAATATGGCGTTGGTGGTAAATCCCGTGAGCTTTGCCCATTTACTCTACCGTCGGTACGTCAAGCCTGGATCAACGGCTGGCGAGAAGGACGCGGCGACAACTGGGACGGTATGACCGGCACTGCGGGAATCCACAGACTCAACGAACTTCACGCCGTCGGCTGACACAGGGCACTTATTCCGACACGACAATCTGATTTCGTAACAATCTGATCACCATGCACGTCCTTCCCGGACGGCGGGCTACGGCCCAGGGGCTCCTTCGAGGAGCCCTTTTTTATGCCCGCCGCATTATTTATGGCAGCGAGCTTGCTCACGATGGCGGTGCATCAGTCACACAGAATGTTGACTGAACGGACGCCATCGCGAGCAGGCTCGCTCCCACAAAGGATCAGCGCTTGGCGGCGATCGCATCCACGGACTCGCGGATCAGCGCCGGGCCCTTATAGATGAAGCCGGAGTAGATCTGCACCAGACTCGCGCCAGCCGCGATCTTCTCGGCCGCATGCTTGCCTTCGGTGATGCCGCCCGCCGCGATGATCGGCAGCTTGCCGCCCAGCTCGGACGCCAGCACTTTCACGGTATGGGTGCTCTTCTCGCGAACCGGCGCGCCGGACAGACCGCCCGCCTCGTCCCCGTGTTCCATGCCTTCGACGCCCACGCGGCTGAGGGTGGTGTTGGTGGCGATCACCGCGTCCATCCCGGTTTCGATCAGTGCTTGGGCCACTTGCGCGGTTTCTTCGTCGGTCATGTCCGGCGCGATCTTGATCGCCAGCGGTACATGCTTGCCGTGGCGCAGGGCCAGTTCGGCGCGACGCGTGGCCAGGTCCGCCAGCAATTGCTTGAGCGAATCACCGAATTGCAGGCTGCGCAGGCCCGGGGTGTTCGGCGAGCTGACGTTGACCGTGACGTAACTGGCGTGGGCGTAGACCTTGTCCAGGCAGATCAGGTAGTCGTCTACTGCGCGCTCGACCGGGGTGTCGAAGTTCTTGCCGATGTTGATCCCCAGCACGCCTTTGTATTTGGCCGCCGCCACCCGCGCCAGCAGGTTATCCACACCGAGGTTGTTGAACCCCATGCGGTTGATGATCGCCTCGGCTTCCGGCAGGCGGAAAATCCGTGGTTTCGGGTTGCCCGGCTGCGGACGCGGGGTCACGGTGCCGATTTCGACAAACCCGAAACCCAGCTGGGCGAAGCCGTCGATGGCCGCGCCGTTCTTGTCCAGACCGGCCGCCAGACCCACAGGGTTCGGGAACGTCAGGCCCATGACATTCACCGGCAGCGACGCCGGCGCCTTGCACAGCAAGCCGTTGAGGCCCAAACGCCCGCCCGCGCCGATCAGATCCAGCGACAGATCGTGGGAGGTTTCCGGGGAAAGTTTGAACAACAGCTGACGGGCCAGGGTGTACATGGGCGGCTATGACTCGGGCGGCGAAAAGAGGCGGCGATTATAGCCGGGCATCCCCCCGCCGCGCGAGGCGCACGGGTAAATCCGTGCGCATGGCATATGCCTTGCACCTTCCTCGGCATCAGCCGGCAGGCCAATGGTGGCGTGCAGGCAAGGACAATGGCGTCGTCTCTCGGTTTTGCGCGGGCAAAGCCTGGGACGACGTTTTTTTTGAGGGTGGCTTTCATGACTCAAACCTCCGCCGGGCCGCTGGCCTGGGTCAACGGCAGCGATGCCCCGGAAAAAAGCGCGATCAACCTGGGCTTCATGGCCCTGAGCGACTGCGCCTCGCTGGTGGTCGCCGCCACTCAGGGCTTTGCCCAGCCTTACGGCCTGACCCTGAATCTCAAGCGCCAGAGTTCCTGGGCCAACCTGCGGGACAATCTGGTCAGCGGCGAACTCGATGCCGCCCACAGCCTTTACGGCCTGATTTACGCGGTGCATCTGGGCATCGGCGGCGTCGCGTCAACCGACATGGCGGTGTTGATGGGTCTGAACCAGAACGGCCAGAGCCTCAACCTGTCCCACGGTTTGCAGGGCCTGGGCGTGACCGGTCCTGAAGCGCTGCACCATCATGTGCACCAAACCCGCGCAAAACTGACCTTCGCCCAGACCTTCCCGACCGGCACCCATGCCATGTGGCTGTATTACTGGCTGGCGAGCCAGGGCATTCATCCGTTGCAGGATGTCGACAGCGTGGTGGTGCCGCCGCCGCAAATGGTCGCGCACCTTCAGGCCGGTCGCATCGATGGTTTATGCGTCGGCGAGCCCTGGGCGGCCAGCGCCGTGCAGCAGAATCTCGGCTTCACGCTGGCCACCAGCCAGACCATCTGGCCCGATCACCCGGAAAAAGTCCTCGGCTGCACCCGCGCCTTCGTCGAGCAATACCCCAACACCGCGCGGGCCTTGGTGATGGCGATCCTGGAAGCTAGCCGATTCATTGAAGAAAGCCCGGAAAACCGCCGCAGCACCGCGCAACTTCTCAGCGCCGCCGAGTACCTCGACGCCCCGGTCTCCTGCATCGAACCGCGCTTTCTCGGCGACTACGACGATGGCCTCGGCAATCGCTGGCAAGACCCGCACGCCCTGCGCTTTCACGGCGATGGCGCGGTGAACCTGCCGTACCTGTCGGACGGCATGTGGTTCATGACCCAGTTTCGCCGTTGGGGCTTGCTGCGCGATGACCCGGACTACCTCGCCGTCGCCCGTCAGGTGCAGCAACTGGAGATCTATCGCGACGCAGCGACTGCTGTGGGCGTTGCGGCCTGGGGCAAGGACATGCGCAGCAGCCAGTTGATCGACGGCAAAATCTGGGACGGTAGCGACCCGGCCGCCTACGCCCGAAGCTTCAAGCTCCACGCGCTGAGCGACAGCGCCCCCCTTCTCGCCCGCCGCTGACAGGAGACCGCAAACATGCTGCGCATTCTGCTGATCAACGACACCGCGAAAAAAGTCGGGCGCCTGAAAGCCGCGTTGACCGAGGCCGGTTTCGAAGTGATCGACGAGTCGGGCCTGACCATCGACCTGCCCGCGCGCGTCGAAACGGTGCGTCCGGACGTGATCCTGATCGATACCGAGTCACCGAGCCGCGATGTGATGGAGCAAGTGGTGCTGGTCAGCCGCGACCAGCCCCGGCCGATCGTGATGTTCACCGACGAGCATGATCCCGGCGTGATGCGTCAGGCGATCAAGTCCGGGGTCAGTGCCTACATCGTCGAGGGCATTCACGCACAACGCTTGCAGCCGATTCTCGACGTGGCCATGGCCCGCTTCGAGAGCGACCAGGCCTTGCGCGCCCAGCTACAGGCCCGCGACCAGCAACTGGCCGAGCGCAAACGCATCGAACTGGCCAAGGGCCTGTTGATGAAAATGAAGGACTGCAACGAAGAAGAGGCCTACACCCTGATGCGCCGCCAGGCCATGAGCCGCCAGCAGAAACTGATTCAGGTGGCGGAGCAGATCATCGCCATGAGCGAGCTGCTTGGCTGAAATTCTGCGCTACTTTTGCAGCGAAAAATCAAAAGCGCCCTCACCCTAGCCCTCTCCCGGAGGGAGAGGGAACCGACCGCAGTGTCCTGCGTCATACATCGACCTGAAAAACCCAGTCGATTATGGATTCAAAGCCGATCGCTCACGTCGGCGTATCTCTCGAATATCCCCCGATCAGTTCCCTCTCCCTCCGGGAGAGGGTTAGGGTGAGGGGCTTTTGATTTTGACTTGGCACAAATCTCGCTATGTAATCCCTACAGGTAACCAACGGCGGTTGCCCCACCTACGACAAAGACGTCGCTCACCTTCTTCGCCCCTTTCGGCGATCCGGGTAGCGGCGTTTTTGCGTTTTGGCCCCACAGCCCGGGGCCGGTGGTGCGGCCGTGGCGGCGCTCCACTTGCTGGCTTGTGACTCCTTTTCGAGATTCTTAACAGCTGAGGTGCGCGATGAATAAAAGCTTCTGGAAATCCGGCCACACCCCGACCCTGTTCGCGGCCTTCCTGTATTTCGACCTGAGCTTCATGGTCTGGTATCTGCTCGGCCCGCTGGCGGTGCAGATTGCTGGCGACCTGCACCTGACCACTCAACAGCGCGGCCTCGTGGTGGCCACGCCGATTCTGGCCGGCGCGGTGCTGCGCTTTGCGATGGGCATGCTTGCCGATCGCCTGTCACCCAAGACTGCCGGGCTGATCGGCCAGGTGATCGTGATCTGCGCATTGTTCGGTGCCTGGAAACTGGGCATCCACAGTTACGAACAGGCTCTGCTGCTCGGCCTGTTCCTCGGCATGGCCGGCGCGTCGTTCGCCGTGGCCCTGCCGCTGGCGTCGCAGTGGTATCCGCCGGAGCATCAGGGCAAGGCGATGGGCATCGCCGGGGCCGGCAATTCCGGGACCGTGTTCGCGGCGCTGATCGCCCCGGTGCTGGCGGCGGCGTTTGGCTGGAGCAATGTGTTCGGGTTCGCCCTGATTCCGCTGCTCCTGACCCTGGTGCTGTTCGCCTGGCTGGCAAAAAACGCCCCGGAGCGGCCAAAAGCCAAATCCATGGCCGACTACTTCAAGGCCCTGGGCGACCGCGACAGCTGGTGGTTCATGTTTTTCTACAGCGTCACCTTCGGCGGCTTCATCGGCCTGGCCAGCGCTCTGCCCGGCTACTTCAACGATCAATACGGCCTGAGCCCGGTGACCGCCGGTTACTACACCGCCGCCTGCGTGTTCGGCGGCAGCCTGATGCGACCGCTGGGTGGCGCGCTGGCGGACCGGTTCGGCGGAATTCGCACCCTGCTGGCGATGTACACAGTGGCCGTAGTCTGCATCGCGGCGGTCGGCTTCAACCTGCCGAGTTCCTACGCGGCGCTGGCCCTGTTCGTCTGCACCATGCTCGGTCTCGGCGCGGGTAATGGCGCGGTGTTCCAACTGGTGCCACAGCGCTTTCGGCGTGAAATCGGCGTGATGACCGGGCTGATCGGCATGGCCGGCGGCATCGGCGGCTTTGCCCTGGCGGCAGGCATGGGCGCGATCAAACAGAGCACCGGCAGCTATCAACTGGCGCTGTGGTTGTTCGCCAGCCTTGGCGTGCTGGCGTGGTTCGGCCTGCATGGAGTCAAACGTCGCTGGAGAACCACCTGGGGTTCGGCGGCCGTGACCGCTGCCCGGGTCTGAGGCCCGAATGGCTCTGCAACTGAGCTTTGCCGAAGCCAGCGCCACCGGTCCCCGCGCGGAAAACCAGGACGCCTTGCGCCTGGTGACCCCGGCCCCGGCGCTGGCCGCCAGCAAGGGTTTCCTGTTCGCCATCGCCGACGGCGTCAGCCAGTGCGCCGATGGTGGTCTGGCCGCGCGTTCGACCTTGCAGGCGCTGGCGCTGGACTACTACGCCACCCCGGAAACCTGGAGCGTGGCCCAGGCCCTCGATCGTCTGCTGCTCGCACAAAACCGCTGGTTGCAGGCCAATGGTGGCGGTCAGCCGCTGCTCACCACGGTCAGTGCGCTGGTCATGCGCGGCCGGCGCTTTACCCTGGCGCACGTCGGCGATTGCCGGGTTTATCGCTGGCACGCCGAAATCTTGCAGCGAATCAGCGAGGATCACGTCTGGGATCAACCGGGCATGCAGCATGTGCTCAAGCGCGCACTGGGGCTGGATCAGCATCTGGTGCTGGACTTTCTCGACGGCGAACTGCGTGACGGCGAATGTTTCGTGCTGCTCAGTGACGGCGTGTGGGCCGCGCTTGGCGATACCGCCATCGCCGGGATTCTGCGCGATCAACCGGACCTGCACAGTGCCGCGCAAACGCTGGTCAACGCTGCGCATCTGGCTGGCAGCCAAGACAATGCCAGTGCGCTGTTGGTGCGGGTGGATGCGGTCGGCGAGGCCAGCCTTGGCGATGCGTTGATTCATTTGCAGCAATGGCCCCTGCCCCCACCGCTGAAACCGGCTCAGGCCTTTGAAGGCTGGCGGGTTCAAGAGGTTATAAGTCAGAGCCAGCAATCGCTGCTGTATCGCGTGCTCGATGGTCAGGGTCAGGCGTGGCTGTTGAAGACCTTGCCTGCACAACTGGCAGACGATGCTCAGGCCGGTCAGGCCTTGCTGGCGGAGGAATGGTTTCTCAAACGCGTCGCCGGGCGGCATTTCCCTGAAGTCCATAGCGCCGGTCAGCGTCAGCATTTGTACTACGTGATGCGTGAATATTCGGGAACCACCCTGGCGCAGTTGTTCGAACAAAGCGGCCCGCTGCCACTGGCCCATTGGCAGGATCTGGCCGAACGCCTGCTGCGGGCCGTCGGCCTGTTGCATCGACGGCAGATCCTGCACCGCGACATCAAACCGGAAAACCTGCACCTGGGGGACGACGGCGAGTTGCGCCTGCTGGATTTCGGTCTGGCGTATTGCCCCGGTCTGTCGCAGGACGCACCGTCGACCTTGCCCGGAACCCCGAGCTACATCGCACCGGAAGCCTTTCAAAGCGCAGCACCCGGCGCACAACAGGATCTGTATGCGGTGGGCGTGACCTTGTATTTCTTGCTTACCGGGCATTTTCCCTACGGCGAAGTCGAAGCCTTCCAGCGCCCGCGTTTCGGGGTGCCGGTGAGTGCCGGTCGCTATCGCCCGGATCTGCCGGAATGGCTGGCGCAGTGTCTGGAACGCGGTGTGGCGGCCGATCCTTTGCAACGCTATGAAACCGCCGAGGAATGGCTGCTGATTCTGGAGCAAGGTGAACGCCGCAGCCTGAATGTACGCCCTCGCCCTTTGCTGGAGCGTGAGCCGCTGAAGGTCTGGCGGACACTGGCGTTACTGTCACTGCTGGGCAATCTTGTGCTGCTGTTCCTGCTGCTTCATGGCTGACGCGGCGCTCCATTAACGGGCGTGCCGCTTCCATTCAGTGCAAAAACCACACTGAATATCTGGCCAATTCCAGCCCTACCCCAACGAATTCGCGACTCTGCGCGACTTGGCACAACCACTGCATTAACGTTTGCAACTGACATAAAGCCCGACCTTCAACGACGAAGGCCAGGCTTCCCGAGAGAACGGGACAAGGACAAAGGCGTCCTCGCTAGGTAACTGGCGGGACGCCTTTTTTGTTTGCGCCATTTTTGTCGAGCAAGGCCTGACTGCCCACAAGAGGCAAGCCCGATGCTCCCGGAGAACCTGATGAAAAAACTCAAACTGGTGATGATCGGTAATGGCATGGCCGGGGTCCGCACCCTGGAAGAACTGCTCAAGCTGAGCAACGAGCTGTACGACATCACGGTCTTCGGCGCCGAACCGCACACCAACTACAACCGCATCCTGCTGTCGCCGGTATTGGCCGGCGAGCAGACCTTCGAAGAGATCGTGCTCAACGACCTCGACTGGTACCTGGAAAACGGCATCAAACTGCTGCTCAACCGCAAAGTGGTGGAGATCGACCGGGTCAAACGCCGAGTGATCGCCGAAGACGGCACCGAGGCCGAATACGATCGCCTGCTGATCGCCACCGGCTCGACCCCGTTCATCCTGCCGATCCCCGGCAACACCCTGCAGGGCGTGATCGGTTACCGCGACATCGCCGACACCCAGGCGATGATCGACACTGCCAAGACCCACAAGCACGCCGTGGTGATCGGCGGCGGCCTGCTCGGCCTCGAAGCGGCCAACGGCCTGATGCTGCGCGGCATGCACGTCACCGTGGTGCACCTCGGTGAATGGCTGCTGGAGCGGCAACTGGACAAGACCAGCGGCCAACTCCTGCAAACCGCCCTCGAATCCCGTGGCCTGCACTTTCGCCTGTGCGAACAGACCCAGGCCCTGCACGACGCCGGCAATGGTCGGGTCGGCTCGGTGCAATTCAAGAACGGCGACATCATCCCCGCCGATCTGGTGGTCATGGCCGCCGGCATTCGCCCCAACACCGAACTCGCGGAAAAGGCCGGCATCCCGTGCAATCGCGGGATTCTGGTCAACGACACCCTGCAAACCTACGACCCGCGCATCTATGCCATCGGTGAGTGCGCCAACCACCGTGGCATCGCCTACGGCCTGGTGGCGCCGCTGTTCGAACAGGCCAAGGTCTGCGCCAACCACCTGGCCCAACTGGGCTTCGCCCGTTATCAGGGCTCGGTGACGTCGACCAAATTGAAAGTCACCGGCATCGACCTGTTTTCCGCTGGCGACTTCATGGGCGGCGAAGGCACCGAGACCATCACCCTCTCCGACCCGATCGGCGGGGTGTACAAAAAACTGGTGATCAAGGATGACGTGCTGGTCGGCGCCTGTCTGTACGGCGATACGGCAGATGGCGGTTGGTATTTCCGGCAGATTCGTGAGAATCACGCCATCGGCGAGATCCGCGATCACTTGATGTTTGGTGAAAACGCCCTCGGTGACGTAGGACATCAGGGCCAGGACAAAGCCATGAGCATGACCGACAACGCTGAAGTCTGCGGCTGCAACGGCGTGTGCAAGGGCACCATCGTCAAGGCGATTCAGGAACACGGCCTGTTCAGCGTCGACGAGGTGAAGAAACACACCAAGGCTGCCAGCTCCTGCGGCTCCTGCGCCGGGCTGGTCGAGCAGATCCTGATCAACACCGTCGGCGGTGCGGCGGACGTCAAACCGAAAAGCGAAAAAGCCATCTGCGGTTGCAGCGATCTCAATCATGGCCAGATTCGCCAGGCCATTCGCGAACAACATCTGCTGACCATCGCCGGCACCATGAACTACCTCAACTGGCGCACCCCGAACGGCTGCGCCACCTGCCGTCCGGCCCTCAACTATTACCTGATTTCCACCTGGCCCGGCGAAGCCAAGGACGATCCGCAGTCGCGCCTGATCAACGAGCGGGCCCACGCCAACATCCAGAAGGACGGCACCTACTCGGTGGTGCCGCGGATGTGGGGCGGCGTGACCAACCCGTCGGAACTGCGGCGAATCGCCGACGTGGCGGACAAATACCAGGTGCCAATGGTCAAGGTCACCGGCGGCCAGCGCATCGACCTTTTGGGAATCAAGAAACAGGACCTGCCCGGTGTATGGAAAGACCTCGACATGCCGTCCGGCCACGCCTACGGCAAATCGATCCGCACTGTGAAAACCTGCGTCGGCAGCGAGTTCTGCCGCTTCGGCACGCAGAATTCGACCCAGTTGGGCATCGACCTCGAACATGACCTGTTCAACATGTGGTCGCCGCACAAAGTGAAGCTGGCGGTCTCCGGATGCCCACGCAACTGTTCGGAAGCGGGGATCAAGGACGTAGGCATCATCGGCGTCGATTCCGGCTGGGAGATGTACATCGGCGGCAACGGCGGGATCAAGACCGAAGTCGCCGAGTTCTTCGTCAAGCTCAAGACCGCCGAGGAAGTGCGCGAATACAACGGCGCGTTCCTGCAGCTGTACCGCGAAGAAGCCTTCTACCTCGAACGCACCGTGCACTACCTGCAACGGGTCGGCATGGAGCACATCAAGAAGGCCGTGCTGGAAAATCCCGAACGCCGCAAGGCCCTGAACGAACGCCTGCAATTCTCCCTGTCGTTCGAACAGGATCCGTGGAAAGAGCGCCTCGCCCAGCCGCAACTGAAGAAAGAATTCGACGTGATCCCTGTGAAAAACCTGGAGGTGCCGGCATGAACTGGCTCGATATCTGTGCCCTGGAAGAGATCAACGCCCTCGGTTCGCGGATCATCGCCGGGCCCAAAGGTGACATTGCGATCTTTCGTACAAGCGACGACGAAGTTTTCGCACTCGATGACCGCTGTCCGCACAAGGGCGGCCCGTTGTCCCAAGGACTGATCTACGGCAAACGTGTCGCCTGCCCGCTGCACAACTGGCAGATCGACCTGCAATCCGGCGAAGCCCAGGCCCCGGACGTCGGCTGCGCGCACCATCACCCGGCCCGAGTGGAAAACGGCCGCGTGCAACTGGCCGTGCGGGACGCCGTCTGATGAACCGCCAGACGACCGCCTCGACCTGCTGTTATTGCGGGGTCGGCTGCGGCGTGCTGATCGAGCATGACGGCGAGCGCATCCTCGGCGTCAGCGGCGATCCGGCGCATCCGGCCAACTTCGGCAAACTGTGCAGCAAAGGCTCGACCCTGCACCTGACCGGCGACTTGGCGGCACGGGCGTTGTACCCGGAACTGCGCCTGGGCAAAGGCTTGGCGCGCAGCCGTTGCGACTGGGATACCGCACTGGATCACGCCACCCAGGTCTTCGCCGAAACCATCGCCGAACACGGCCCGGACAGCGTGGCGTTCTATATCTCCGGGCAGTTGCTGACCGAGGATTACTACGCCTTCAACAAACTGGCGCGGGCGCTGGTCGGCACCAACAACATCGACAGCAATTCGCGGCTGTGCATGTCTTCGGCGGTGGTCGGCTACAAGCGCAGCCTCGGCGCCGACGCACCGCCGTGCAGCTATGAAGACCTGGAGTTGAGCGATTGCGTGGTGATCGTCGGCAGTAACATGGCCTACGCCCACCCGGTACTTTTTCGCCGCCTCGAAGAAGCCAAATCCCACCGCCCGCAGATGAAAGTCGTCGTCATTGATCCACGGCGCACCGACACTTGCGATCTGGCGGACCTGCACCTGGCGATTCTGCCGGGCACCGATGTTGCGTTGTTCCATGGGATTTTGCATCTGCTGTTGTGGGAAGACTGGATCGACCGCGACTTCATCAAAGCCCACACCGAAGGCCTCGCCGAGCTGAAAAGTCTGGTACGCGATTACACCCCGGCGATGGTGTCGCAACTGTGCGGGATCAGTGTCGAGCAGTTGCAGCAATGCGCGGAATGGATCGGCACCGCGCCGAGTTTTCTGTCGCTGTGGTGCATGGGTCTGAACCAGTCCACCGCTGGCAGCGCGAAAAACAGCGCGCTGATCAATCTGCACCTGGCCACTGGGCAAATCGGCCGGCCGGGTGCAGGACCTTTCTCCCTGACCGGTCAGCCGAATGCAATGGGCGGGCGCGAAACCGGCAGCCTTTCCAACCTGTTGCCAGGCCATCGTGAAGTCGCCAATCCAGAGCACCGCGCAGAAGTCGCGGCGTATTGGGGTGTGGATAAGCTGCCGGAAAATACCGGTCTCAGCGCCATCGAACTGTTTGAACAAGTGCGCAACGGCAAGATCAAGGCGTTGTGGATTGCCTGCACCAACCCCGCACAATCGATGCCGGACCAGAACGCCGTCCGCGCCGCGCTGGAAGCCTGTCCGTTCGTGGTGTTGCAGGAGGCGTTTCGCACCACCGAAACCGCAGCGTTTGCCGATCTGCTGCTGCCGGCGGCCAGTTGGGGCGAGAAGGAAGGTTCGGTGACCAACTCCGAGCGACGGATTTCCCACGTCCGCCAGGCCATTGCCGCACCGGGTGAAGCACGACCGGACTGGGCGATCGCCGTAGATTTCGCACAACGCCTGGAGAAGCGTCTGCGCCCGCAGCAGCCGGGGCTGTTTGCGTTCGAACAACCGGCGCAGCTGTTTGACGAGTACAAACAACTGACCCGTGGCCGCGATCTGGATTTGTCCGGGATCAGCCATCGGTTGATTGATGAGCTGGGGCCACAGCAATGGCCCTTCCCCGCTGGCGCCCGCCAAGGTACAGCCCGGCTGTATGGCGACGGTATCTTTCCTACGCCGAACGGGCGCGCACAGTTCGTTGCCGATCCCTATCGCGCCGCCAAAGAACAACGCGACGCGCGCTTTCCACTGACCCTGATCACTGGCCGCCTGCGTGATCAATGGCACGGTATGAGCCGCACCGGCACGGCGGCGCAGTTATTCGGTCATGTCAGCGAAGCAGTGTTGAGTCTGCATCCGGACGAATTGCGCCGTCACCGCTTGCAGCCTGGGGATCTGGTGAATCTGAAAAGTCGTCGGGGCTCAGTGATCGTGGCGGTCGCCAGCGATGACAGCGTGCGTCCGGGCCAGGCGTTCCTGCCGATGCACTGGGGCGATCGTTTCCTCAAGGGCGGCGTGAACAGCCTGACCCTACCCGCCTTCGATCCTTTGTCGAAACAACCGGAACTCAAGCACAGCGGTGTGCGGCTGGAAACGGTGGACTTGCCATGGCAACTGTTCGCACTGATCGAGGGCGATGTTCAACGGCATTTCGAGGCGCTTCGACCGCTCTGCGAGGCGTTTTCCTACGCAAGTCTCAGCCTTGTCGGACGTGAACGGCCTGCGCTGCTGATACGCGCAGCCAGCGTCGTGGCGCCAGAACCGCAATTGCTGCGTGAAATCGACCGGTGCCTGGCTCTGATCGAGGGGCCGGTACTGGCTTATGACGATCCTCGCCGCGCCATTGGCAAACGGGTACGCATCGAAAACGGGCGAATCACCGCGATCCGCCTTGCCGGTGAAACCCTCGCCCAGCACTGGTTGCAAGGTCTGTGGCTCGAAGGCCGCGCCGACGAACAACTGCGCCGCTGGCTGCTGGCACCGATGATTGCGCCGCCGGGCAATGCCGGCGCGCAGGTTGTGGCTGACAAGACCCTGTGCAACTGCAAGAACGTCAGCCACAGCGCGGTCTGCGCCGGTATCCGTGAAGGTCTGGATCTGCAGGGTTTGAAAAATACATTGGGATGCGGCACGCAATGCGGCTCCTGTGTCCCGGAAATCAAGCGTTTGCTGGCCGCCGACGTGCGTCCGGTCGCCGTTATCTGAAGAGGAAAACACCATGAACGCGAAAGTCTGGCTGGTGGGCGCGGGTCCCGGTGATCCTGAATTGCTGACGCTCAAAGCGGTGCGGGCCTTGCGCGAAGCCGAGGTGGTGCTGATCGACGATCTGGTCAATGAGGCGGTACTTGCACACTGCCCTGCTGCGCGGATCATTGCCGTCGGTAAACGCGGCGGCTGTCGTTCGACGCCTCAGGCGTTCATCCATCGGCTGATGTTGCGTTACGCCCGTCAGGGCAAATGCGTGGTGCGGCTCAAGGGCGGCGATCCGTGCATTTTCGGGCGCGGGGGTGAGGAAGCGCAGTGGTTGCGTGAGCGCGGGGTCGAGGTGGAACTGGTCAATGGCATCACCGCCGGACTGGCTGGCGCGACCCAGTGTGATATCCCGCTGACGTTGCGCGGCGTGGCCCGGGGTGTGACGCTGGTCACGGCCCACACTCAGGACGACAGCCAGTTGAACTGGCGGGCCTTGGCGCAGGGCGGCACGACGCTGGTGATTTACATGGGGGTGGCGAAGCTCGGCGAGATTCGCGAGCAACTGCTGGCGGGCGGTATGGCGGCGGATACACCAGTGGCGATGATCGAGAATGCCTCGTTGCCAGAACAACGCGAATGCCGCAGTGATCTGACAGGGATGGAGGACGATGCCCTTGGTTTCCAGCTCAGGAGTCCTGCGATTCTGGTCATAGGCGCCGTCGCAGCGGCTACGACCCAGGTCAATTCGAATCACTGGGCAGCCGACCGATTGGCCTGACAATCCCCGGTTTCACCAAATCGCAGGCAAAGAAAAGCCCGGCCTAAGCCGGGCTTTTCTCGTAGCGGCAGCTAATTACTTAGCTTGAGCTTCAACCTGCGCTTCTACGCGACGGTTAACAGCGCGGCCAGCTTCAGTTTTGTTGTCAGCAACTGGGCGGGATTCGCCGTAGCCGATCGACTGAACGCGGGACGATTCAACACCGTACTGGTTGGTCAGAACTTGCTTAACGGCGTTTGCACGACGCTCGGACAGTTTCTGGTTGTAAGCGTCAGGACCGACGGAGTCAGTGTGACCTTCAACAGTAGTGGTGGTGGATGGGTACTGCTTCATGAAGTCAGCCAGGTTTTTGATGTCGCCGTAGCTGTTTGGCTTAACAACCGACTTGTCGAAGTCGAACTTCACGTCCAGCTCAACACGAACAACTTCGGCAACTGCTGGGCAGCCATCAGCGTCAACAGTTACGTTGGCTGGGGTGTCCGGGCACTTGTCAACGTTGTCGCAAACGCCGTCGTTGTCGCTGTCGGAGCAGACTTCAGCCGGTGCTGGAACTGGAGCAGCAGCTGGCTTGGAGCCGCCACCGAAGTTCACACCGATACCGACGCTAGGAGCCCACTCGGTGTCGCCCTGGTCGATGTTGTACTGAGCTTCAACACCAGCACGGGCGTAGAAGTTGTCGGTGAAGTACAGCTTGGCACCAGCGCCCAGGTTGGCGAAGGTGGAACGGTTACGACCGTTCGAACCGTTCTGGTCGATGCTCTGGTCAGAGAAACCGGCCGAAACGTATGGACGCAGCATGTCGCCTGGGTTGTTGAAGTGGTACAGAGCGTCCAGAGCGGTGTTTGCGCCCTTGACGTTCTTGCCATCGTCGGCACGCACGTTGTGCACTTCGTCGTAGCCCAGACGCAGTTCAACGTCGTCGGTCAGGAAGTAACCGATCGAACCGCCGAACAGGTTGCCGTTGTTCTTGAAGTTACGAGCGCTGTCGAATTGTTCTTTCTTTGCGAAGCCTTCGATTTCAACTGCGCCTTGGCCTTGTGCCAGAGCGCCGAAAGAAGTGGCGGCAATCAAAGAACCAATGGCCAAGCCCAAGGTGTTTTTCAGTTTCATCCGTTAAATCCCCATCTGGTGATTGTGAAGCAGTCCCGCAAACCGGGGGACAACTCGGCGGCAAGTCTATCAGAACTTGCCTACACGTAAGAGATATTTGCGCCGAACTAAGTTTCAGCAATGCCTGCAAATTTCTCACGCAATTTATCAAGAGCGCGTTTGTAACGCATTTTTGTCGCACTCAAACCCATGTGCATGATGTCTGCGATCTCCTGAAACTCCAGCTCTGCGACAAATCGTAGCACCAGAATTTCCCGGTCGATCGGGTTCACATACACCAGCCAGCGATCCAGTCCGCCCTTCTCCTCGGGTTTCGGCGCCTTTTCTTCGGACGCTTCCTCGAGGGGGTCAAGACTCAGTGCGTCCATCAAGCGACGCTTTCGCCGTTCCTTCCGATACTGTGTGATGCATTCGTTGTAGGTGATGCTGTATAGCCATGTCTTGAACTTCGATTTCCCCTCGAAGTTCTTCAGGCCGTACAGCACCTTCAACATCACTTCCTGACAGACATCGTCTGCATCGCGATCGTTCCCAAGATATCGTGCGCACACGTTAAATAATGTCCGCTGGTAACGCCGCATCAGTTCTTCGTAGGCGCGCGTCACGTGAAAAAGCTCGGTATGCGAGCGCGCGACCAACTCCTCATCAGAGAGCTCGCGGGGATCGTAGCGCGTGGATAGCGTTTGGGCTTTATTCAAAACAAGTCGTGCCGACAGTCAGGTCAATGTCCACCGCAGCCAGCGACAGCTGGCATTTTGCGGCGGCATACATTAGCAGGGTTTGCCGGGTTAGCGGCTACTCACATGCTGTTCCAGCAGGATCCGATTGGAGAGAGAGACTAGCTCACCCTCATCGGTCAGCAATGTGGTCTTAACCGTGCCGATCTCTTCGATCTGGCCTTCGACCTCGCCAATACGCACTTGTTGCCCAACCTGATACAACTCTCGCACATAGATTCCCGCAAGAATCTGACCGGCAATTTCCCGGCTTCCCAAACCCATGGCCAGCGCAACCGCCAGACCAACGGTAATCAATACGATGACGATCACATGGTTCAGCAGGTCGGTCTTGACCTCCAACTGACTGATTGCAACCGAAATGCTGATGATGATCACGAGGCCCTGGGCAATTCGCCCAAGTCCTGAAGCGTAGTCCAGGCCTACGCCTTCTGCCGCCCCGCGAACCAGGCCATTGGCCAATTGTGCAAGCAGGACACCCACCAGCAACACCAGCGCGGCACCGAATACTTTCGGCAAATAGAGCGCCAGCATGTCAAGCGTAGCTGAAACTCGCTCAAGTCCAAGGGATTCTGCTGCCGAAACCAGAAAAATCAGCAGAACGAACCAGTAAACGATTTTGCCGATCAACGTGGAGATCGGCACTTGCAGCCCCGCGCGGGACATCAATTTGGTCAGGCCGGTGCCGCCCATCAGGCGATCAAGCCCCAGTTTGGCTAGCAACTTGGACAGCAAGGTATCCAGCAGCTTGGCCACAACGAAACCCAACAGCAGCACAACCAGTGCGCCGAACAGGTTAGGAATGAAATTAGCGACTTTGGTCCACAACGCAGTCATTGCAGTGACGAGGCTCTGAGTCCAGAGATCAAGTTCCATATTCAATCAGCCTTATCAGCAGTGCGAGCGGTAGGTTTACGGAGACGGGAGACCGGCGCGACATGGGCCGAGCCGTTATTCAGGGCGATCATCAGCGCGGGCAGCCAGCGGCCCAGCAGGCTGAACAGATCGCCGGCGCCAACTTGGCGGTTGGCGGTTTTGAGCACGCGACCCAGGCAGGCATCGTCGTCGCGGCTGGACGGCGAAGCGTTGAGCATGTCGCGCAAAGACTGTTCAAACGGATCGTGCATACGCACCTCTCGTGATGTCTGTGAAAGACGCGGGCAAATTTGGTCGGGTCACATGGCGCATCTTCATACCCAGCGCAAACGGCGGAACAACCACCACTGGCCGAACGCCAGGGCGAGCACCGTCAGGCAGGCGATAAGGAAGCCATAAGGGCTGCTGGCGAACGGTATTCCGCCGACGTTTATGCCCAACAGACCGGTAATAAAACTCATCGGCAAGAAGATGCAGGTGATGATCCCGAAGCGATACATCGTGCGATTCATGTGCACGCTCAAGCGCCGGTCTTCGGCCTCCAGCACCAGCCCCACGCGCTCTCGGGTCAATTCGAGCTCTTCGAGATAACGGGTCAGGCTGTTGTTCAATTCGTTCCAGTAGTCGGCATCGTCATCCACGAACCACGGCAGTTTTATCCGCGTCAGCTGTCCGAAAATATCCCGCTGTGGTGCCAGAAAACGTTTCAGTCCGGCAGCCCGGCGACGGATGTGCAAAATGGCGCCATGCTCAGGGGTATACCGTTCGTCGGCATCCAGTTTTTCTTCCTCTTCATCGACCACTTCGGAGAGGCAAGTCACCAGATCCTGCACCTTGTTGGTGAGGAACTGCGCCAGATACAGCATCAGTTCGGACGAGGTTTTCGGCCCCTTGCCCTCGCCCAGCATCGCCAGCAACTCGTCGGTGGCGCGCAACGGACGCAAACGCAGGGAAATAACCCGCTGGGCCGATGCGAAAATCCGCACCGACACCATGTCTTCCGGCTCGGCACCGGGGTTCAGATTGACCCCGCGCAAAAACAGCAACAGCTCGGAGTCCGGCAGCGGCAACAGGCGTGGGCGAGTGTTTTCTTCCAGCAGCAAATCGCAGGTGAACTCGTTGAGCCCACTGGATTTACGCAGCCAGGTCTGGGTCTGCGGGTGACTGCGATCCCAATGCAGCCACAAGCTTTCATGAGCCTGCAGCTGCAGATCGTCGAGATCAGTCCGGGCTATCGAACGCGCACCGCCTTTACCGTCCAGCACCAGGGCATGCACCAGCCCCCATTGCGCGTTTTCTTCCTCGAACATCCTCACCCCTGTGGTTACCGCGATTTATTCAGGCATTTTCAGCGGGCTTGGCGAGATGATCACGCCATTGTTGTCCGCATAGATGTACTGGCCGGGATGGAAAGTGACACCCGCAAACGTCACCGGGACGTTGAGGTCGCCGAGACCGCGTTTTTCAGTCTTTTTCGGATGGCTGGCCAGGGCCTGAACGCCGAGATCGGTCTGGGCGATGACGTCCACATCACGGATGCAACCGTAGATCACCAGCCCTTCCCAACCGTTTTTCGAGGCTTTCTCGGCGATCATGTCGCCCAGCAGTGCGCAGCGCAGGGAACCACCACCATCGACCACCAGCACCTTGCCGTTGCCCTTGAGCTCGGCTTGCTCCTTGACCAGCGAGTTGTCTTCGAAGCATTTGATGGTCACGATTTCGCCGCCGAACGAATCACGGCCGCCGAAATTGCTGAACATCGGTTCCAGCACCTGAACCAGCTCCGGATAGGCGTCGCACAGGTCAGGCGTAAGGTAATGGTTCATCGAAAAACTCCTGTAACAAGGAAGACGATCAAGGATGTCGCACTCTTTTGAAACGAGTTCCGGCGGTCGCTGTTTACCTTAGACCATGTCATGGTCGCTGAACGAACCTGAACACAGGCTGAAACGTAATAGCGAAACAGTCACTAAATATGACCAGAACCGTCCAATGCGTCATATCTTAGCCGCAAGCCGACGCGAACGAAATGCCCTTTTCAGGGCGCCGCGTTCAGACCGCTGCCGCCAGATCCGGCTTCTCGCCAAGCAATGGCGCGTGCTGATCTGCCAGCCAGCGCGCCACCAGCGGCCAGACCTCGGCCTGTGCCGCTTTGCTGACCAGCATCTCGACATGCCCGAACTGATCGTTGAAACCCTGCTCACGGCCCAGGTTGATGAACTGCTTGTGCTCGGAGCCAATCTGTTCGAACAGTTTCCTGCAGGCCCAAGCAGGATCCTGATGATCCCCCGCCGCGCTTACCGCCAGCACTGGGACCTGCACGTCGGCAAGACCTGCCCACCAATCCTTGTCCTTGTCGCCGAAACGCCCGAACAGTCCGTACCAGCGCATGCTTTCCAGCGCCAGGCCGATCGGCTCGTCCTCGGGGCCGCGCTTGAGTCGCGAGCCGGACAACTGGGCAAAACGCTTGAGAATGAAGCGCCCGCTCCACTCCACCGGCGGAATCTTCAGCGGCCAGTACGTGCGGCTGACCTGCGTGCCGAAAAACGCCGCCGACGCCACCGCCGGCTCACCGAGGTATTCGCCGCCCAGCGCGGCCGCCAACGTGATGCCACCCAGCGAGTGGCCGATCCAGTGCGGAATCTGCCCGCTCTGCTCACGGACGAACGCGGCAATCGCCGGCAGATCGTAACGGGCATAGTCGGCGACGCGGTTGCGGCGGTAGTCCTCGTTGCGCTGGGACAGACCGTGACCGCGCATTTCCGGGATCCACACATCGAAACCCAGACGCGTCAGATACGCGCCCAGACCCAGGCCCTTCGGCGAGAACCAGAAGCGCCGATTGGAAAAACTGCCGTGCAGCAAGATCACTGGCACGCCGCGCGACGCCGGCTCATCGGCCATGCCGAGGCGGGTCACCGCGATTTCCACGGACCAGTCAGGGCTGTTGCCCGGTTTCAAACGATAAACGTCTTCGCTCAGATCACCGCGTCGCTCGGCGCTGATCAGGGCGACAGGAAATAGGTTGCTGCTGCTTTGCATAATGCTCTTGCACAAAAAAGGGCGGCATCCGGAGAGCTCGCCCTACTTCAATCTTAAAGCCCCGACCCGGTTCAACGGGCCGGGGCTTCATTCACGGCTTATTCCGCCGCCTGGCCTTCGGCAAGGAAGAACCAGGTTTCCAGCACGGTGTCCGGGTTCAGCGACACGCTTTCGATGCCCTGCTCCATCAGCCACTTGGCCAGGTCCGGGTGGTCCGAAGGGCCCTGACCGCAGATGCCGATGTACTTGCCGGCCTTGTTGCACGCGGCAATCGCGTTGGCCAGCAGCTTCTTGACCGCCGGATTACGCTCGTCGAACAGGTGCGCGATGATCCCGGAGTCACGGTCCAGACCCAATGTCAGCTGAGTCAGGTCGTTGGAGCCGATCGAGAAACCGTCGAAGAATTCGAGGAATTCTTCAGCCAGGATCGCGTTGGATGGCAGTTCGCACATCATGATCACGCGCAGGCCGTTGTCGCCACGGGCCAGGCCGTTTTCGGCAAGCAGATCCACCACCTGGCTGGCTTCGCCGAGAGTACGGACGAACGGCACCATGATTTCGACGTTGGTCAGGCCCATCTCGTTGCGCACGCGCTTCAGCGCACGGCACTCGAGTTCGAAGCAGTCACGGAACGATTCGCTGATGTAACGCGAAGCGCCACGGAAGCCCAGCATCGGGTTTTCTTCTTCCGGCTCGTACAGTTTGCCGCCGATCAGGTTGGCGTATTCGTTGGACTTGAAGTCCGACAGACGCACGATGACTTTCTTCGGAGCGAACGCAGCGGCCAGGGTGCTGATGCCCTCAACCAGTTTCTCGACATAAAAACCGACCGGATCGTCGTAACCGGCGATGCGTTTGTCGACGCTTTCCTTGATGTCCTGCGGCAGGCCGTCGTAGTTCAACAGCGCTTTCGGGTGCACGCCGATCATGCGGTTGATGATGAATTCCAGACGGGCCAGGCCCACACCAGCGTTCGGCAGCTGCGCGAAGTCGAAGGCGCGGTCCGGGTTGCCGACGTTCATCATGATCTTGAACGGCAGCTCCGGCATGGCGTCGACGGAGTTCTTCTTGATGTCGAAACCCAGTTCGCCTTCGAAGATGTAACCGGTGTCGCCTTCGGCGCAGGACACGGTCACGCCCTGGCCGTCCTTCAGCAGTTGGGTGGCGTTGCCGCAACCGACGACGGCCGGGATTCCCAGCTCACGGGCGATGATCGCCGCGTGGCAGGTACGGCCGCCACGGTTGGTGACGATGGCGCTGGCGCGCTTCATGACCGGTTCCCAGTCCGGGTCGGTCATGTCGGAGACCAGCACGTCGCCCGGCTGGACCTTGTCCATCTCGGAGACGTCCTTGATGATCCGCACCTTGCCGGCACCGATGCGCTGGCCAATGGCACGGCCTTCCACGAGCACGGTGCCGGTTTCTTTCAGCAGGTAACGTTCCATGACGTTGGCCTGGGTGCGGCTCTTCACGGTTTCGGGACGGGCCTGCACGATGTACAGCTTGCCGTCGTCACCGTCCTTGGCCCACTCGATGTCCATCGGGCAGCCATAGTGCTTCTCGATGATCATCGCCTGCTTGGCCAGCTCGCTGACTTCAGCGTCGGTCAGGCAGAAACGCGCGCGCTCAGCCTTGTCGACATCAACGGTTTTCACGGAACGACCGGCCTTGGCCTCGTCGCCGTAGATCATCTTGATGGCCTTGCTGCCCAGGTTGCGCCGCAGGATCGCCGGGCGACCGGCTTCCAGGGTGCCCTTGTGGACATAGAATTCGTCCGGGTTCACCGCGCCTTGTACAACGGTTTCGCCCAAACCGTAGGCGCCGGTGATGAACACCACGTCACGGAAGCCGGATTCGGTATCGAGGGTGAACATCACGCCGGCGGTGCCGGTTTCCGAACGCACCATGCGCTGCACGCCAGCCGACAGGGCGACCAGCTTGTGGTCGAAGCCCTGGTGTACGCGGTAGGAAATGGCACGGTCGTTGAACAGGGAAGCGAACACTTCCTTGGCCGCGCGAATGACGTTTTCCACGCCACGGATGTTCAGGAAGGTTTCCTGCTGACCGGCGAACGAAGCGTCCGGCAGGTCTTCGGCGGTGGCGGAGGAACGCACGGCCACGGCCACGTCAGGATTACCGGCCGACAACGCGGCGAACGCGGTGCGGATCTCGGTGTTCAGTTTTTCAGGGAATTCGGCTTCCATGATCCATTGGCGGATCTGGGCGCCGGTCTTGGCCAGGGCATTGACGTCATCGACGTCCAGCGCATCGAGGGCCTTGTGAATCTGATCGTTCAGACCGCTCAGTTCCAGGAAGTCGCGATAGGCTTGCGCCGTGGTGGCGAAGCCGCCGGGGACCGAAACACCGGCACCGGCCAGGTTACTGATCATCTCGCCCAGGGATGCGTTCTTGCCCCCCACATGCTCAACATCGTGTTTGCCGAGCTTATCGAGGGAAACTACGTACTCTACCAAGGTGATCTCTCCACTAACTGTGTTGGAAAAGCTCAGAAACCGGCGGCTCGGGGGAGCGTTGGCCGGCTGTATGGCCTGGACCTGGAAAATAAGTGAGAATGCGGGCCAATGGCGGCCGACAAATCGCGCCTATCATATCCAGAAATGCTCATTAGCTTAAGGCCCAAGGTGCAAATGAAACGATCTGCTTTCTTTATCTCCGATGGCACCGGCATCACCGCCGAAACCCTGGGTCAAAGCCTTCTGGCGCAGTTCGAAAACATTACCTTCAGCAAATTCACGCGCCCCTACATCGACAGCGTTGAAAAAGCGCGGGCCATGGTACAACAAATCAACAAAGCCGCTGAAACCGACGGTTTCCGGCCGATCATCTTCGACACCATCGTCAATCAGGACATCCGTGAGATTCTCGCAACCTCCAATGGTTTCATGATCGACATTTTCTCGACGTTCCTCGCCCCGCTCGAACAGGAACTGACCGAGCATTCTTCCTACACCGTCGGCAAATCCCACTCCATCGGTCATAACTCCAATTACATGGAGCGCATCGAAGCGGTGAACTTCGCTCTGGACAACGACGACGGCGCCCGCACCCACTATTACGACAAGGCCGACCTGATACTAGTGGGCGTGTCGCGTTGTGGTAAGACGCCGACGTGCCTGTACATGGCGATGCAGTTCGGCATCCGCGCGGCCAATTACCCGCTGACCGAAGACGACATGGAACGCCTGCAACTGCCGGCCGCCCTGCGCGCCCACCAGCACAAGCTGTTCGGCCTGACCATCGACCCGGACCGCCTCACCGCGATCCGCAACGAACGCAAGCCCAACAGCCGTTATTCGAGTTACGCCCAGTGCGAGTTCGAAGTGCGCGAGGTGGAAAACCTGTTCCGCCGCGAGAACATCCCGAACATCAACTCCACGCATTTTTCGGTGGAAGAAATTTCCGCGAAGATTCTCGTGGAAAAAGGCGTGGAGCGACGCTTCAAATAGCTCTGCGGTGTCTGATCTGACGCCTTCGCGGGCACGCCCGGCTCCCACGGGTGTCGTGGCGTTTGCAAAAACTGCATCCGATACAAAACCCTGTGGGAGCGTGGCTTGCCCGCGAAGAACGATAACGCGGTCCCTCAGATCACAAACAAATCGACAAACCGGTTCACCGGCGTGGCTTCAAGCCGCGCCTGATCCTTGCACAGCGCAAGAATCTCCCCGCTGCGCTGTCCGGTGAAGCGGGTCGCCAGATTTGCCCGGAATTTGTCCTCCAGCAACGGAATGCCCTCGGCGCGACGCCGGCGATGGCCGATCGGGTACTCCACCACCACGTTTTCCGTGCTCGAACCGTCCTTGAAAAACACCTGCACCGCATTGGCGATCGAGCGTTTGTCGGCCTCCAGGTATTGGCGGGTGAAACGCGGATCTTCGACGATGACCATTTTTTCGCGCAGCACATCGATGACCGGATGGGCCTTGTGGAAATCATCCTCGTACTGCTCAGCCACCAGATTGCCGAACGCCAGCGGCACGGCGGTCATGTACTGGAGGCAGTGATCGCGATCGGCGGCGTTGGCCAGCGGCCCGACCTTGGAAATGATGCGAATCGCCGATTCGTGTGTGGTGATGACGATCCGGTCGATCTCATGCAGACGATTGCGCACCTGCGGATGCAGGGTCACGGCGGCTTCGCAGGCGGTTTGCGCGTGGAATTCGGCGGGGAAGCTGATCTTGAACAGCACGTTTTCCATCACGTAACTGCCGAACGGCCGGGAGAAGCTGAAGGCGCGTTTGTCTTCAGGCTTGAGCGCCAGATCGTTGTTGGTGTGGCTGAACAGAACGTCGTAAAAGCCCCACTGCTTGGCACTCAAGACGCCGGGAATGCCCATTTCGCCGCGCATCGCGATATCCGCCAGCCGCACGCCCCGGCTCGACGCATCCCCCGCCGCCCAGGATTTTCGCGAACCGGCGTTCGGCGCATGGCGGTAAGTGCGCAACGCCTGACCGTCGGCGAACGCATGGGACAACGCCGATAACAGCTGCTCACGGTTGGCGCCCATCAGTTTGGCGGTCACGGCAGTCGAGGCCACTTTCACCAGAATGACGTGATCGAGGCCTACACGATTGAAGGAGTTTTCCAGGGCGATCACGCCTTGAATCTCGTGGGCCATGATCATGGCTTCGAGTACATCGCGCACGGTGAGCGGCGCTTCACCGCTGGCCAGACGTTTTTGCGACAGGTGATCGGCCACCGCGAGAATCCCGCCGAGGTTATCCGACGGATGGCCCCATTCAGCGGCGAGCCAAGTGTCGTTGTAATCGAGCCAGCGCACGATGCAGCCGATGTCCCACGCCGCTTTTACCGGGTCGAGGCGATAGGAGGTGCCAGGGACTCGGGCGCCGAATGGGACGACGGTGCCTTCAACGATTGGGCCAAGGTGCTTGGTGCATTCGGGGAAACGCAGGGCCAGCAGACCGCAGCCCAGCGTGTCCATCAGGCAGTTGCGGGCGGTGTCGAGGGCTTCGGTGGATTCGATTTTGCAGGTGAGGACGTAATCGGCGATGTCCTGCAGGACACGGTCGTAGTCGGGGCGGTTGTTCAGGTCGACGTTGGCGCTCATTGCGGTTCTCCTGGTGGGGAATGATGAGTGGTGGGGTCTTCCTCAGGGGCTGGTTGGTTTTTTTGTTTAGAGCAGATCGTGGGTGTCTGCTTTGGGGTGTTTCTTCAGTTGGATTGTTGCCCTCACCCTAGCCCTCTCCCGGGGGGAGAGGGGACCGAATGGGGGATGTTCAAAAGCTACGCCGACCTGAAAGTGCTTTGCCGAATCCATAATCGCCACGATTTTTCAGGTCGATGTATCCCGCAAGACACCTCGGTCAGCTCCCTCTCCCTCCGGGAGAGGGCTGGGGTGAGGGCATCGATTCTGGATCAGAAAGAGTCGCCAGGCACGCGGACGAAGCCCTCCATCAGGACGCGCGCACTACGGCTCATGATCGCCTTCTTCACCACCCACTCACCATTCTCCAGGCTAGCTTCTGCGCCAACACGCAACGTCCCGGACGGATGCCCGAACCGCACTGCATTGCGCTCAACACCACCCGCCGCCAGATTCACCAAAGTGCCGGAGATAGCTGCTGCGGTGCCAATCGCCACCGCCGCCGTCCCCATCATCGCGTGGTGCAGCTTGCCCATCGACAACGCCCGCACCAGCAAATCCACATCCCCGGCGCCAATGGCTTTGCCACTCGATGCCACGTAATCCGCAGGCTTGGCAACAAACGCCACCTTCGGCGTGTGCTGACGCTTGGCCGCTTCATCCAGACTGGAAATCAGCCCCATGCGCAAAGCACCGTAGGCACGAATCGTCTCAAACATCTGCAACGCTTTCGGATCGCTGTTGATCGCGCTCTGCAGTTCGGTGCCGGTGTAACCGATGTCTTCGGCGTTGACGAAGATCGTCGGGATACCCGCGTTGATCATGGTCGCCTTGAACGTGCCGACGCCCGGCACTTCCAGTTCATCGATCAGGTTGCCGGTGGGGAACATGGAACCACCGCCGCCCTCTTCTTCCGCCGCCGGGTCCATGAATTCGACCTGGACTTCGGCGGCCGGGAAGGTTACGCCGTCGAGCTCGAAATCACCGGTTTCCTGGACTTCGCCATTGGTGATCGGCACGTGGGCAATGATCGTTTTACCGATGTTGGCCTGCCACACGCGAACCACCGCCACGCCGTTGTGCGGAATGCGGCTGGCGTCCACCAGACCATTGCTGATGGCGAACGAACCGACCGCCGCCGACAGGTTGCCGCAGTTGCCGCTCCAATCCACGAACGGCTTGTCGATGGACACCTGACCGAACAGGTAATCGACGTCGTGATCGGCCTTGATGCTTTTCGACAGGATCACGGTTTTGCTGGTGCTGGAGGTGGCGCCGCCCATGCCGTCGATCTGCTTGTCGTATGGGTCGGGGCTGCCGATGACCCGCAGCAGCAGCGCATCGCGGGCCGGGCCGGGAATCTGCGCGGCTTCGGGCAGATCCTTGAGGCTGAAAAACACGCCTTTGCTGGTGCCGCCACGCATGTAGGTGGCGGGGATTTTTATTTGCGGTGCGTGAGCCATGGTGCTCCTTAACGAAGACATGGGACTTGAAGTCCCATGCCCACATCAGTTGATTTAAACGGCAACCGCCGACTCTTCGAGGAAGTCTTGGGCAAAGCGCTGCAACACGCCGCCGGCCTCGTAGATCGACACTTCTTCAGCGGTATCCAGACGGCAGGTCACCGGCACGTCGACGCGTTCACCGTTCTTGCGATGGATCACCAGCGTCAGGTCGGCGCGCGGCGTGCGCTCACCGATCACGTCGTAGGTTTCGCTGCCGTCGATGCCCAGGGTCTTGCGGTCGGTGCCCGGTTTGAACTCCAGCGGCAACACGCCCATGCCCACCAGGTTGGTGCGGTGAATGCGCTCGAAACCTTCGGCGGCAATCGCTTCCACACCCGCCAGCCGCACGCCTTTGGCCGCCCAGTCGCGGGACGAACCCTGGCCGTAGTCGGCGCCGGCGATGATGATCAGCGGCTGCTTGCGTTCCATGTAGGTTTCGATCGCTTCCCACATGCGCATCACTTGGCCTTCCGGCTCGACGCGGGCCAGCGAGCCCTGCTTGACCTTGCCGTTTTCCACGACCATTTCGTTGAACAATTTCGGGTTGGCAAACGTCGCGCGCTGCGCGGTCAGGTGGTCGCCACGGTGGGTCGCGTAAGAGTTGAAGTCCTCTTCCGGCAGGCCCATTCTCGCCAGGTATTCGCCGGCGGCGCTGTCGAGCATGATCGCGTTCGACGGCGACAGGTGATCGGTGGTGATGTTGTCCGGCAGCACCGCCAGCGGGCGCATGCCCTTGAGCGGGCGCGCCCCGGCCAGCGCGCCTTCCCAGTACGGCGGACGGCGGATGTAGGTGCTCATCTCGCGCCAGTCGTACAGCGGCGCAACTTTGGGGCCGGTGTCTTCATGGATGGCGAACATCGGGATGTAGACCTGACGGAACTGCTCGGGCTTGACCGAAGATTTCACCACCGCGTCGATTTCTTCGTCGCTCGGCCAGATGTCTTTCAGGCGGATTTCCTTGCCGTCGACCACGCCCAGCACGTCTTTTTCGATGTCGAAACGGATGGTGCCGGCAATCGCGTAGGCCACCACCAGCGGCGGTGAAGCGAGGAACGCCTGCTTGGCGTACGGGTGAATCCGCCCGTCGAAGTTACGGTTACCGGACAGCACAGCGGTGGCGTACAGATCGCGGTCGATGATTTCCTGCTGGATCACCGGATCCAGCGCGCCGGACATGCCGTTGCAGGTGGTGCAGGCGAAGGCGACGATGCCGAAACCGAGTTGCTCCAGCTCTGTGGTCAGTCCCGCTTCATCGAGGTACAGCGCCACGGTTTTCGAACCCGGTGCCAGCGACGACTTGACCCACGGCTTGCGGGTCAGCCCAAGCTTGTTGGCATTGCGCGCCAGCAGGCCGGCGGCGATCACGTTGCGCGGGTTGCTGGTGTTGGTGCAACTGGTGATGGCGGCGATGATCACCGCGCCGTCGGGCATTTGCCCCGGCACGTCTTCCCACTGACCGGCGATGCCTTTGGCTGCCAGATCCGACACCGCCACGCGGGCGTGCGGGTTGCTCGGGCCGGCCATGTTGCGCACCACCGAGGACAGATCGAAGGTCAGGCCGCGCTCGTATTGCGCGCCTTTCAGGCTGTCGGCCCACAGGCCGATCTGCCTGGCGTATTGCTCGACCAGCTGCACTTGCTGGTCTTCGCGACCGGTGAGTTTCAGGTAATCGATGGTCTGCTGGTCGATGTAGAACATCGCCGCCGTGGCGCCGTATTCCGGGGCCATGTTGGAGATGGTCGCGCGGTCGCCGAGGGTCAGCGCCGAAGCACCTTCGCCGAAGAACTCCAGCCACGCGCCGACCACTTTCTGTTTGCGCAGGTATTCGGTCAGGGCCAGCACCATGTCGGTGGCGGTGATGCCCGGTTGCAGCTTGCCGGTCAGTTCGACGCCGACGCTTTCCGGCAGGCGCATCCACGACGCGCGGCCGAGCATCACGCTTTCGGCTTCCAGACCACCGACACCGATGGCGATCACGCCCAGCGCATCGACGTGCGGGGTGTGGCTGTCGGTGCCGACGCAGGTATCCGGGAATGCCACGCCGTCGCGCACCTGAATCACCGGCGACATTTTCTCCAGGTTGATCTGGTGCATGATGCCGTTGCCCGGCGGGATCACGTCGACGTTCTTGAAGGCCTTCTTGGTCCAGTTGATGAAGTGGAAGCGGTCTTCGTTGCGCCGGTCTTCGATGGCGCGGTTCTTCTCGAAGGCCTGCTTGTCAAAGCCGCCCGCTTCCACCGCCAGCGAGTGGTCGACGATCAGTTGCGTCGGCACCACCGGGTTGACCTGCGCCGGGTCGCCGCCCTGCTGGGCAATCGCGTCGCGCAGGCCGGCCAGATCCACCAGTGCGGTCTGGCCAAGAATGTCGTGGCACACCACGCGGGCCGGGAACCACGGGAAGTCGAGGTCGCGTTTGCGCTCGATCAGTTGTTTCAGGGAATCGGTGAGCGTGGCCGGGTCGCAGCGACGCACGAGGTTTTCCGCCAGCACGCGAGAGGTGTACGGCAGGGTGTCGTAGCTGCCCGGCTGGATCGCATCGACAGCCGCACGGACGTCGAAAAAGTCCAGCGGCGTGCCAGGCAGGTTCTTGCGAAATTCTGTGTTCATCGGTCAGGACTCGGTCACGGTAGTTTCAAAGAGGGGGCGCCTGTGCCGGCGCCCTCCCCGGTCAGCGCTGTTCGATGGGCACGAACTTGCGCTGTTCGACGCCGGTGTACTCGGCGCTTGGACGGATGATGCGGTTGTTGGCGCGCTGTTCGAATACGTGCGCCGCCCAGCCGGTCAGGCGCGAGCAGACGAAGATCGGGGTGAACAGCTTGGTCGGGATGCCCATGAAGTGATATGCCGAGGCATGGTAGAAGTCGGCGTTGGGGAACAGTTTCTTTTGCTCCCACATGGTCTTGTCGATGGCTTCGGAAACCGCGAACAACACCTTGTCGCCGACTTCGTCGGCGAGTTTTTTCGACCAGCCCTTGATCACCTCGTTGCGCGGATCGCTGTCCTTATAGATCGCGTGGCCGAAGCCCATGATCTTGTCCTTGCGCTCGAGCATGCCGAGGGTGCCCTTGATCGCCTCTTCCGGCGACGAGAAGCGCTCGATCATTTCCATCGCCGCTTCGTTGGCGCCACCGTGCAGCGGGCCGCGCAAGGAACCGATGGCCGCCGTGACGCAGGAATACAGATCGGACAGGGTCGAAGCGCACACCCGAGCGGTGAAGGTCGAGGCGTTGAATTCGTGCTCGGCGTAGAGGATCAGCGAGACGTTCATCACCTTGACGTGCAGTTCGCTCGGCTTCTTGTCGTGCAGCAGGTGCAGGAAGTGGCCGCCGATGGACTGCTCGTCCGTCACGCAATTGATGCGTTTGCCGTCGTGGCTGAAGCGATACCAGTAGCACATGATCGCCGGAAAGGCGGCCAGCAGACGGTCGGTCTTGTCGCGTTGCTCGGAGAAGTCTTTTTCCGGCTCGATATTGCCCAGGAACGAGCAGCCGGTGCGCATCACGTCCATCGGGTGGGCGTCGGCGGGGATGCGTTCCAGCACTTCCTTGAGCGCTTGCGGCAGGTCGCGCAGCTTGCTGAGTTTGTTCTGGTAGTCGGTGAGCTGTGCCTGGGTTGGCAACTCCCCGTAAAGCAGCAGGTACGCCACTTCTTCAAATTGTGCGTCGGCTGCCAGTTCGCGCACGTCGTAGCCGCGATAGGTCAGCCCGGCACCGGCCTGGCCCACGGTGGACAGCGCGGTTTGCCCGGCGACCTGGCCCCGGAGCCCGGCGCCACTGAGTACTTTTGCTTCGGCCATTGTTGTCTCCAATCTTGAATTTATTAGGGAGTACGGTTGCGGCTTACTTCTTCGCCGCAAACAACGCGTCGAGCTTCTGCTCGAAGGTGTGGTAATCGATGCGATCGTAGAGCTCCATGCGAGTCTGCATGGTGTCGATGACATTCTGCTGAGTGCCGTCGCGGCGGATCGCGGTGTAGACGTTTTCCGCAGCCTTGTTCATCGCGCGGAACGCCGACAGCGGGTACAGCACCAGCGACACGTCGGCACCGGCCAGTTGCTCGGTGGTGTACAGCGGCGTCGAGCCGAATTCGGTGATGTTGGCCAGGATCGGCGCCTTCACGCGGCTGGCGAACAGTTTGTACATCTCCAGTTCCGTGATGGCTTCCGGGAAAATCATGTCGGCGCCGGCCTCGATGCACGCGGCGGCGCGATCCAGTGCCGATTCCAGGCCCTCAACGGCCAGCGCGTCGGTGCGCGCCATGATCACGAAGCTGTCATCGGTGCGGGCATCGACGGCAGCCTTGATGCGATCGACCATTTCCTGCTGGGTCACGATCTCTTTATTAGGACGATGGCCGCAGCGCTTGGCGCCGACCTGGTCTTCGATGTGAATCGCCGCCGCGCCGAACTTGATCATCGACTTGACGGTGCGCGCCACGTTGAACGCCGAGGCGCCGAAACCTGTGTCCACGTCCACCAGCAGCGGCAGGTCGCAGACGTCGGTGATGCGGCGCACGTCGGTCAGCACGTCATCCAGGCCGGTGATGCCCAGATCCGGCACGCCGAGGGAGCCGGCAGCCACCCCGCCACCCGACAGGTAGATCGCCTTGAAACCGGCGCGCTTGGCCAGCAGCGCGTGGTTGGCATTGATCGCCCCGACCACTTGCAGCGGATGTTCGCTGGCGACCGCATCGCGGAAACGCTGGCCTGGAGTGCTCTTGTTGGAACTCATGACTCACCTCGTTCAGTGGCTGTCTTATTGTCGGCGCCGTCCTGGTAATGACGGGCGATGTTGCGTTTCGAGGCGCCGATGTGACGGCGCATCAACAATTCCGCGAGCTCGCCGTCACGGTCGGCGATGGCATCGAGAATCCGGTGGTGTTCGGCAAAGGCCTGGCGCGGGCGGTTGGGCGTGGTGGAAAACTGGATGCGGTACATGCGCACCAGTTGATAGAGCTCGCCGCAGAGCATTTGCGTGAGGGTGCGGTTGCCGCTGCCCTGGATGATCCGGTAGTGAAAGTCGAAATCGCCTTCCTGCTGGTAGTAGCCGACACCGGCCTGGAACGCTGCATCGCGTTCGTGGGTTTCCAGCACCCGGCGCAGTTCGTCGATTTCTTCGACGCTCATGCGTTCGGCCGCCAGACGGCAGGCCATGCCTTCGAGGGACTCGCGGATTTCGTAGAGTTCGAGCAATTCGGCGTGGCTCAGCGACACCACCCGCGCACCGACGTGCGGTACGCGCACCAACAGGCGCTGGCCTTCCAGACGATGGATCGCCTCGCGCAGCGGCCCGCGGCTGATGCCGTAGGTGCGCGCCAGTTCCGGCTCGGAGATCTTGCTGCCCGGGGCGATCTCGCCTTTGACGATGGCCGCCTGGATGCGTCGGAAGACGTTTTCCGAGAGCGTCTCGGAATCGTCGCCGCTGATCACCGGGGGATCGAGTTGATCCAGCATATTGTCGACACCTTCAAATCCAATGCGGCAAAAACTAGCGAATCAACCCGCATCAGTCAAAGGATAAATAGAGATTGTCGACAATCGTCTAATAAGCCTGCGTGTCAGCCCCAAGGGTTATAGACCGGCCCCGGCGCTGGCGCCATAAAACCACCGTGCTAGAATGCCGCCCGCATTTGCGAGTCATTTGCACGGCTTGTCATAAAAAGCTGATAGGCACACGAAGGCGCATGGGCAGACAGGATTTCCTGATGCCATGGCCCTGAACCGAGAACGGAACGCTGCTCGCCAGGATTTATGAGACTCAAGCCCTTCCCCACATTCTTTGCACTGTTTTGCCTGCCCGGCCTTGCTGCGGCGGGGGAAAAGACCGTGTACGGCCTCAACGAATACGCTGCCCTCGACGGGATCAACCTGGAAGTGGCGGCGAAACTCGACACCGGGGCGAAAACCGCCTCCCTGAGTGCCCGCGACATCAAACGCTTCAAACGCAACGGCGAGTCCTGGGTACGTTTCTACCTGGCCATCGACGCCGCGCATTCGCACCCGATCGAACGGCCGCTGGCCCGGGTCAGCAAGATCAAGCGCCGCGCCGGCGACTACGACCCGGAAGAAGGCAAGAAGTACACCGCCCGCCCGGTGATCGAGCTGGACATCTGCATGGGTTCGGCAATGCGCAGCATCGAAGTGAACCTGACCGACCGTAGTGCGTTCCAATACCCGCTTTTGATCGGCTCCGAGGCGCTGAAACGCTTCGATGCGCTGGTCGATCCCAGTCTTAAATACGCTGCCGGCAAACCCGCCTGCGCCATCGCCGCTCATACCGCCGAGTAATTTCCATGCGTTCTCTAACCTTCCACCTGAAAGTCCTGATCACCATCCTGGTGTTGCTGGGCGTTTCGGTTACGGCCTATCAGATTTTCGTGCTCGGCATCCCGGTGACCGAAGACGCCACCGACGACCTGTGGAACATCGACGCCAAGGTCGAGTTCGTCGCCAGCACCAAGGATCCGGTGAAGATCCAGATGTTCGTGCCGCCCCTGAGCCGCGATTACGTCAGCCTCAATGAAAGCTTTATCTCCAACAACTACGGGGTGGCGGTCAACCGCGTCGACGGCAATCGCAAGGTCACCTGGTCGGCGCGCCGAGCCAAAGGCAACCAGACGCTTTATTACCGTCTGGTGCTGACCAAGCGTTACACCGCCGAAAAAACCAAGGTCAAAGGCCCGACGTTCCGCGACAGCATGGCCATCGAAGGCCCGGAAAAGATCGCCGCCGAAGCCTTGCTCGCGCCGATCCGTCAGCACTCGGCCGACGTCGAGACCTTCATTGGCGAGGCGATCAAACGCGTCAACAACGTCAACGACGACAACGTGAAGCTGCTGCTGGCCGGCGATCCGTCGACGCCGCACAAAGCCAAAATCGTCGAGCTGCTGCTGTCCATCGCCCACGTGCCGGTGGAGAAAGTCCACACCATCCGCCTTGTCGCCGATCAACCGCAAACCCCGGAACTGTGGCTGCGCAGCTTCAACGGCACCGACTGGCTGTACTTCAACCCGGAAACCGGCGAGCAAGGCCTGCCGACTGACCGCCTGCTGTGGTGGAGCGGTGATGAAAACCTGATCACCGTCGACGGCGGCAAGAAAGCCAACGTGACCTTCAGCCTGAACAACAGCGAGATGAACGCGATTCGTCTGGCCAAGCTGACCGACGAAAACACCGACGCCAACTTCCTCGAATACTCGCTGTACGGCCTGCCGCTGCAAACCCAGCAAACCTTCATGATCATGGTGATGATCCCGATCGGCGTGCTGGTGATCCTGATCCTGCGCAACCTGATCGGCCTGCAGACCCTCGGTACATTCACGCCGGTGCTGATCGCCCTGGCCTTCCGCGAGACGCAACTGGGCTTCGGCATCCTGCTGTTTACCGTGATCACCGCGCTCGGGTTATCACTGCGCTCGTATCTGGAACACTTGAAGCTGCAAATGCTGCCGCGCCTGTCGGTCGTGCTGACGTTCGTAGTGGTGCTGATCGCGGCGATCAGCCTGTTCAGTCACAAACTCGGCCTGGAGCGCGGTCTGTCGGTGGCGCTGTTCCCGATGGTGATTCTGACCATGACCATCGAACGCCTGTCGATCACCTGGGAAGAACGCGGTGCCAGCCATGCCATGAAAGTGGCGATCGGCACGCTGTTCGCGGCGTCCCTGGCGCACCTGATCATGACCGTTCCGGAGCTGGTGTACTTCGTGTTCACCTTCCCGGCGATTCTGCTGATTCTGGTGGGTTTCATGCTGGCCATGGGTCGCTATCGCGGTTATCGCCTGACTGAACTGGTGCGTTTCAAGGCTTTCCTGAAGAAGGCTGACGCCTGATGTTCGGTTTCTGGAAGACCTGGAAGGCCCTGGAAGCCCGGGGCATCATGGGCATCAATCGGCGTAACGCGGACTACGTGCTCAAGTACAACAAGCGCAGCCTGTACCCGATCGTCGATGACAAGATCATCACCAAGGAACGCGCGATCGAGGCCGGCATTCATGTGCCGGAACTGTATGGCGTGATTTCCACGGAAAAGGAAATCGACAAGCTCGGCGAGATCATCGGCGGGCGCAACGACTTCGTGATCAAGCCGGCCCAGGGCGCCGGCGGTGACGGCATCATCGTCATCGCCGACCGTTTCGAGGGCCGCTATCGCACGGTGTCGGGCAAGATCCTTGCCCATGAAGAGCTGGAGCATCATATCTCCAGCATCCTCACCGGCCTGTATTCGCTGGGCGGGCACCGCGACCGGGCGCTGATCGAATATCGGGTGACCCCGGACCAGATCTTCAAGAGCATCAGCTACGAAGGCGTGCCGGACATCCGCATCATCGTGCTGATGGGCTACCCGGTGATGGCGATGCTGCGGCTGCCGACCCGCCAATCCGGCGGCAAGGCCAACCTGCACCAGGGCGCCATCGGCGTCGGTGTTGACCTGGCCACCGGCCTGACCCTGCGCGGCACCTGGCTGAACAACATCATCACCAAACACCCGGACACCACCAACGCGGTGGACGGCGTGCAACTGCCCTACTGGGACGGTTTCATGAAGCTCGCCGCCGGTTGCTATGAGCTGTGTGGTTTGGGGTACATCGGCGTGGACATGGTGCTGGACCAGGAGAAAGGCCCGCTGATTCTGGAGTTGAATGCGCGGCCGGGGCTGAATATCCAGATTGCCAATGATTGCGGGCTGACATTGCGCACCCATGCGGTGGAAGCGCATCTGGAAGAGCTCAAGGCGCGTGGTGTGACTGAAACGGTTGAAGAGCGGGTGGCGTTTGCTCAGGAGTTATTTGGGCATATTCCGGCGGTCGAGGGCTGAAGCTCAGAAGCAAAAAGCACCCTCACCCCAGCCCTCCCGAAACGTCGGACCGCCCGGAGGGAGAGGGAGCCGACCGTGTGGATTATTCGAGTTACATCGACCTGAATTACCGAGTCGAACTTAAGTTTTGAAAAGCATAGAGATCTGCTCCCTTTCCCCCTCGCCCCCTTGGGGGAGAGGGCTGGGGTGAGGGGGTAGGCTTTTGACTTTGATCTGGCATCGGAGAGGACTACAATCCCCACCCCGCCTCGATGGCCGATCTGCCCCGCCCATGTTGACCTGTTTCGTACACCCGCTGCCCTACCGCGCCAACCCCGCCGACTATTTCTCGGCCATCCGCCATGCGCCCGGCGCCGTGCTGCTCGACAGCGGCCGCCCGAGTGCCGACCGTGGCCGTTATGACCTGCTCAGCGCCTGGCCGTTGGCACAACTGGCGGTGTTGCCGGACGAACGCGGCGACGATTTCCTGCAACGTCTGCGGGATAATCTGACCCGGTTGGGCGACGCGCAATTGCCCGATGAGTACGAATTGCCCTTCGCCGGCGGCCTGATCGGTTACCTGAGCTACGACTTCGGCCGGCATCTGGAAAACCTGCCGAGTCAGGCCCGGGATGATCTGCAATTGCCCGATGCGCGTTTTGGTCTGTACGACTGGGCACTGATCAGCGATCACCAATCGGCCACCAGCCAACTGGTGTTTCACCCCTCGGTCAGCGCCAGCGAAAAACAACGGTTGATCGATGTATTCAGCCAACCGGTGGGCACGGAACTGACGCCGTTCAAGCTGAACAGCCGGATGGCAGCCGATCTCTCGGCAGATGAATACCGTCAGGCGTTCGAACGCATCCAGCATTACATCCAGGCCGGCGACTGCTATCAGGTCAATTTCGCCCAGCGTTTCCGCGCGCCGTGCCAGGGCGATCCATGGCTGGCCTACTGCAAATTGCGCGAGGCCTGCCCGACGCCGTTTTCCGGGTTCCAGAGCCTGCCCGACGGCAATGCAGTGCTGAGCCTCTCGCCCGAGCGTTTCGTCAAAGTCAGCCAGCGTCAGGTGGAAACCCGCCCGATCAAGGGCACCCGTCCTCGTGGTGCGAACCCGACCGAAGACGCGGCGAACGCCGCCGAACTGCTGGCCAGCCCCAAGGATCGTGCGGAAAACCTGATGATTGTCGACCTGCTGCGCAACGACCTGGGCCGCACCTGCCGCATCGGCTCGGTGCGGGTGCCGGAGTTGTTCAGCCTGGAAAGCTATCCGAACGTGCATCACCTGGTCAGCAGCGTAACCGGTGAACTGGCGGCGGATCGCGACGCCCTGGACCTGATTGCCGGCAGCTTCCCCGGCGGCTCGATCACCGGCGCACCGAAGATTCGTGCGATGCAGATCATCGACGAACTGGAGCCGACCCGACGCGGCTTGTATTGCGGTTCGTTGCTGTACCTGGACGTGCGCGGCGAAATGGACAGCTCTATCGCGATCCGCAGTCTGCTGGTGAAGGATGGACAGGTGTGCTGCTGGGGCGGTGGCGGGATCGTCGCCGATTCGGACTGGCAGGCGGAGTATCAGGAATCGATCACCAAAGTCAGAGTCCTGCTCGAAACCCTGCAAAACCTTTAACCGTTGATCGTTCCCACGTCGAACCGTCCGCGTGGGAACGATCATCAGGTGGCTAAAGGGATAAGTCGCGGTTCGAGGCTTTGAGGAATTCCTGCTTCAACTCGGCAAACGTATGCACCGCCGGAAACTGCGGAAACTCGCGAATCACGTTGTCCGGCGCGTGGAACAGAATTCCCGCATCCGCTTCGCCGAGCATGCTGGTGTCGTTGTAGGAATCCCCCGCCGCAATCACCCGGTAACACAGGCTCTTGAAGGCCAGGACCGACTGACGTTTCGGATCTTTCTGACGCAACTGGTAGCTCGTCACCCGACCGCTGTCATCGGTAATCAGTCGGTGGCAGAGCAAGGTCGGGAAGCCCAGATGACGCATCAGCGGCTGGGAAAACTCGTAGAAGGTGTCCGACAGAATCACCACCTGGAAACGCTCGCGCAGCCAGTCAACGAACTCCACCGCGCCGTCCAGCGGCTTGAGCGTGGCGATCACTTCCTGAATGTCCGAAAGTTTCAGGCCATGCTCGTCGAGGATACGCAGGCGCTGCTTCATCAGCACGTCGTAGTCGGGAATGTCCCGGGTGGTGGCCTTGAGCGATTCGATTCCGGTTTTTTCGGCGAAGGCGATCCAGATTTCCGGTACCAGCACCCCTTCAAGATCAAGACAGGCAATTTCCACAGGACACTCCATTTGTAATGTTTATTGAGCCGAGCGAGCCCGAACTCTAGCGGCTCGACCTGGAGCGCGCAACGCAGAGGCCGCCCCGGCGCGCGTTGCTTTTTGTTACCATCGCCGCCATATAGAGCGCCCAGCGCCACCGACCTGTAGGAAGCCGCCCTGATGAGCCCAACGTTCGACGTCGTGGAACTCGCCACGACCTATGCCAACAAATCCGCGCAGGACATCCTCAAACTCGCGTTCGCCGAGTTCGGCGATGACCTGTGGATATCTTTCAGCGGCGCCGAGGATGTGGTGCTGGTGGACATGGCCTGGAAGCTGAACAAGAACGTCAAGGTGTTCAGTCTCGACACCGGCCGCCTGCATCCGGAAACCTACCGTTTCATCGATCAGGTGCGCGAGCACTACAAGATCGACATCGAACTGGTCTCGCCGGACTACACGAAACTCGAACCGTTCGTGAAGGAAAAAGGCCTGTTCAGCTTCTACAAGGACGGTCACGGCGAATGCTGCGGGATCCGCAAGATCGAGCCGCTGCGCCGCAAGTTGTCCGGCGTCAAAGCCTGGGCCACCGGCCAGCGCCGCGATCAAAGCCCTGGCACCCGCAGCGCTGTGGCGGTGATGGAAATCGATACAGCGTTCTCCACCCCGGAGCGCACCCTGTACAAGTTCAACCCGCTGGCGCAGATGACCAGCGAGGAAATCTGGGGCTACATCCGCATGCTGGAGCTGCCGTACAACAGCCTGCATGAACGCGGTTTCATCAGCATCGGCTGCGAACCGTGCACCCGCCCTGTCCTGCCGAACCAGCACGAACGTGAAGGCCGTTGGTGGTGGGAAGAAGCGACCCAGAAAGAATGCGGGTTGCATGCCGGGAATATCATCAGCAAGGCATAAGCATCGCTGTTGCCCCGTGGGAGCAAGTCAGCTCCCACAGTGTTCACCGCCCGTCTTGAAAAATGTGTACACACGAATGTCACCATCGGTGCCATTTATGTGTGCACTTTTCGTTTCTGCGCCCTGAAAAGTTACATCAAGCTCCAAAAACACTCCCTCTCAGCGCCCGTCAAAATCCCTCCCGAAAAATAAATACCTGTTCGAACGGTCAATTTATATCGCCCGTATTTCAACGACTTGGCTCGCCTCAATAACTTTTCGAAATCAGCGATGGTTTTCATAGATCGTCGGCTGGCACAGATCTGGCTTTAGTGCATACATGTTTTGTATACAAAACCGCAAAACATGAACCCACACTTTCGATCCGCAAGCCTGAAGCGCCCTATCCCGTACAGGCTGCAGATGCCCCGAAACCAGTGATGTTTTCACCGCCGCGACGAAGATCTGCCGAGCCCGAACGCTCATGCACAGTCATCGCGACCCGGACATCAGGAGCCTGCCGGAATGCGTACGAGTCTCTCCAATAACAACATCGCGCTGAATCTGCCCGCCTCTTCCACCCTCGACCACAGCGTGCCCGGTGACGGGATCGCCGAACCGCTGCAATTGAGCCCGCGTCTGCACAACAGTGACCTCGCACCGACCAAGGTCGAAGGACGGCGTTGGGGCAAATACAGCATCTTTGCCCTGTGGACCAACGATGTGCACAACATCGCCAATTACTCGTTTGCCATCGGTCTGTACGCCTTGGGCCTGGGCGGCTGGCAGATTCTGCTGTCGCTGGGGATCGGCGCGGCGCTGGTGTATTTCTTCATGAACCTGTCCGGCTATATGGGGCAGAAAACCGGGGTGCCGTTTCCAGTGATCAGCCGGATCAGTTTCGGCATTCATGGGGCACAGATTCCTGCATTGATCCGGGCGGTGATCGCCATCGCCTGGTTCGGGATTCAGACGTACCTGGCGTCAGTGGTATTTCGCGTGCTGCTCACGGCGATCCATCCCGGTTTCGCCGACTACGACCACAACTCGATCCTCGGTCTGTCGAGCCTGGGCTGGGTGTGTTTCGTGGCGATCTGGTTCGTGCAACTGGCGATTCTGGCCTACGGCATGGAAATGGTGCGCCGCTACGAAGCCTTTGCCGGGCCGGTGATTCTGCTGACCGTCGCCTGCCTCGCCGCGTGGATGTACACCCAGGCCAACGCGACCATTGCCTGGTCGATCCGCGAACCCCTGACCGGCGGTGAGATGTGGCGCAACATCTTTGCTGGCGGCGCCTTGTGGCTGGCGATCTACGGCACGTTGATCCTCAACTTCTGCGACTTCGCCCGCTCTTCACCGTGCCGCAAAACCATCAAGGTCGGAAATTTCTGGGGCCTGCCGGTCAATATTCTGGTGTTCGCCGGGATCACCGTCCTGCTGTGCGGTGCGCAATTTCAGATCAACGGGCGGATCATCGAAAGCCCGACCGAAATCATTGCGTCGATCCCCAACACGTTCTTTCTGGTGCTCGGCTGCCTGGCGTTCCTGATCGTCACCGTGGCGGTGAACATCATGGCCAATTTCGTCGCCCCGGCCTTCGTGCTCAGCAACCTGGCGCCGAAATACCTGACCTTCCGCCGCGCCGGGCTGATCAGCGCAACGATTGCTGTGCTGATCCTGCCGTGGAACCTCTACAACAGCCCGCTGGTGATCGTGTATTTCCTGTCCGGCCTCGGCGCCCTGCTCGGCCCGCTGTACGGCGTGATCATGGTCGACTACTGGTTGATCCGCAAAGGCCGGATCCACGTGCCGCAGCTGTACAGCGAACACCCGAACGGTGCGTATTACTACAGTCGCGGGGTCAATCTGCGGGCGGTCGCAGCGTTTATTCCGGCCGCCTTGATCGCGATCGTCCTGGCGCTGGTGCCGGGCTTCCACAGCGTTTCGCCCTTCTCCTGGCTGATCGGCGCCGGCATTGCCGGGATGCTCTACCTGATCATCGCCAAACGCCAGCCGCACTACGCCGATGTCGACGGTGAAGCCATCGCCGTCGACAACGTCAGCCACTGAATCTTTTGGCAGCCCTTCACCGGGCTGCAGAACCAACCGTAATAAGGACTTCCCATGCGCATTCTCGTGGTCAACGTCAACACCACCGAATCCATCACTCAGGCCATCGCTCGTTCGGCGCAGGCTGTCGCTTCCCCCGGCACCGAGATTGTCGGCCTGACGCCATACTTCGGCGCCGATTCAGTCGAGGGCAATTTCGAAAGTTATCTGGCGGCCATCGCCGTGATGGACCGGGTGATGTCCTACGACCAGCCGTTCGACGCGGTGATCCAGGCCGGCTACGGCGAGCACGGTCGCGAAGGTTTGCAGGAGTTGCTCAACGTGCCGGTGGTAGACATCACCGACGCGGCGGCCAGCACCGCGATGTACCTCGGCCACGCCTATTCGGTGGTCACCACCCTGGATCGCACCGTGCCGTTGATCGAGGATCGGCTGAAACTCTCCGGCCTGTGGGATCGCTGCGCCTCGGTGCGCGCCAGTGGCCTGGCGGTTCTGGAGCTGGAACACGAGCCGCAACGGGCGCTGGAAGCGATCGTGCATCAGGCGGAACTGGCGGTGACTCAGGATAAAGCCGAAGTGATCTGCCTGGGTTGCGGCGGCATGGCCGGGCTCGACGAGCAGATCCGTCAGCGCACCGGGGTGCCGGTGGTGGATGGCGTCACGGCAGCCGTGACCATCGCCGAATCGCTGGTGCGACTGGGCCTGTCGACGTCCAAGGTGCGGACTTACGCAACGCCACGTCCGAAAACCATCATCGGCTGGCCAGCACGTTTTGCGCGTTGAAACGTTCGGCGAGGCCCAGGGTTGAAAACTGCTCGATGACAAAATCGACGAACGCTCGGGTCTTGCCCGGCAGCAATTTGTGTTCGGCGTAATAGATGGAGATGTTGCCGTCGTCGACGTACCAGTCCGGCAGGACCCGCTGCAACGTCCCCGCCTCAAGATAGCCGACCGCAAACGGCATGCTCACCAACGCAATCCCCAACCCCTGCGCCGCCGTGGCGCAGGCGGCTTCGGAATCGCTCATGGTCATTCGTGCCTTGAGCGTCAGCGGGCTGTGTTGTTGCGTGCGGTGAGTCAACTGCCAGGAGCGCACGCGACCGGTTTGCGGTGAGCGGATCAGGATGCCGTCGTGCAGCTTGAGCTCGTCCGGCTCGCTGATCGGCGCGTATCGATCCAGATAATCCTTCGAGGCCACCAACACCCGATGCGCCGGCGTCAGCCTGCGGGCGACCACGCCTTGGGGCAGCTCGAAACCACCGCCAATCGCTGCGTCGAATCCTTGGCCGATCAGATCGACCTGGCGGTTATCGAAGTGCCAGTCCGGGTTGATCGCCGGAAATCTTTTCAGGAACTCCCCCAGCAACGGCACGATATACAAGCGGCCGAACACCGTGCCCATGCTGACTTTCAGCGTGCCCGCTGGTTGACCGCCGGCGCTGGCCAGATTGTTCACGGCGTTCTGGATGGTGGTGAGACTGCCGCTGACCTCACTCAGAAACAACTGCCCCGCTTCCGTCAGGGTCAACCGACGGGTGCTACGCTGGAACAGCCTCACGCCGAGGCGCGCTTCCAGTTTCGCCACGCTTTTGCCCACGGCGGCCGGTGTCAGGCTCAGGCGTCGCGCGGCCTCGGCAAAGCTGCCGACTTCGGCGCTGCGCACGAAGCATTCGATACTGCTGAAGGTTTCCATGGCGGCCATTCTAAACTTTTGGTTTACACAGACTATAGCAACCACGGTCTACCCGCCTATTGGCGAGGGGCAGATACTCGACACCACACCAAGGCAGCCTGCCTTGAAACTTCTGGAGATCGAACATGACCACTCAACACCTCAGCGGTAAAGTCGCTCTGATTCAAGGCGGCTCTCGCGGCATAGGTGCCGCCATCGTCAAGCGCCTGGCCGCTGAAGGCGCCGCGGTTGCCTTTACCTACGTCAGCTCGGCCGCCAAGGCTGAAGAACTGCAAAACAGCATCACCGCCACCGGCGGCAAAGCCCTGGCGATCAAGGCTGACAGCGCCGACGCAGGTGCCATCCGCAACGCGGTGAACGCCACTGTCGAAACCTTTGGCCGCCTCGACATCCTGGTCAACAACGCCGGTGTGCTGGCCGTCGCGCCGCTGGAAGACTTCAAACTGGAAGACTTCGACCAGACCCTGGCAATCAACGTACGCAGCGTGTTCATCGCCAGCCAGGAAGCCGCCAGACACATGGGCGAAGGCTCGCGCATCATCAACATCGGCAGCACCAACGCCGACCGCATGCCCTTCGCCGGTGGTGGCGTGTATGCGATGAGCAAATCCGCACTGGTCGGCCTGACCAAAGGCTTGGCCCGCGACCTCGGCCCACGGGGCATCACCATCAACAACGTGCAACCCGGTCCGGTCGATACCGACATGAACCCGGCTCATGGCGAGTTCGCCGACAGCCTGATCCCGCTGATGGCGGTGGGTCGCTACGGTAAAGCCGAGGAAATCGCCAGCTTCGTGGCCTACCTTGCCAGCCCGGAGGCCGGTTACATCACCGGTGCCAGCCTGACCATCGACGGTGGTTTCGGCGCCTGATTGATCAGATAGTCGATAACGAAAAACGCCGCCCCTCCTTTGACAGAGGGGCGGCGTTTTTATGTCGGCGGTTTGATCAGGCCCAGTCGAGCGCCGGCAATCCGCACGCACTCGGCGTGAACGCTTTCAACGTACGAAGAATCCCGTCGGCGTGTGCGTATTTTTCATCGGCCATGGCGGCATCGGGAATGGCGATGGCAGTCATGCCGGCTGCTTTCGCGGCTGTCACGCCGAATGGCGAATCTTCGAACACCAGGCAATCTTCCGGCGCCACACCCAGGCGGCGAGCGGCGGTGAGGAAGATGTCCGGTGCCGGTTTGGCTGCGGCGACTTCCGGGTCGTCAGCGGTGACGATGAAGTCGAACAGCGCGAACCAGTCGCGGTGCAAGGTGGTTTTCTGACCGAACGACTGACGCGATGAGCTGGTACCGACCGCAATCGGAATGTTGTGCGCCTTGAGGTGACGGATCAGTTCCTCGGCGCCCGGCATCGCTTGCGCGGTGGGAAAACGCTCGCGCATCAGCGGCTCGCGGATCACCAGAAACTCTTCGGCGGTGATCGGCAGGTCCAGCGCCTCAACCACGTAGCGCGCCAGATCGCCAGCGCCGCGACCAATGATGTTCTGCTTGATGCTCCAGTCGAAGGTACGCCCGTAACGCGCGGCAATCAGTGAGGTGACCTCGGTGTAGATGCCCTCGGTGTCCAGCAGCAAACCGTCCATGTCGAAAATCACGGCCTTGATCGGGCCAAACGCCTTCAGCGGTGCATTCATCATCGGATCCGTTATCAAAGACATCCCGAGCGGCGTGGATAGCGCCGCTGCTCGGATCTGATTAAAGGGTTCAGCAGCATAACGAGCGCAGCCGAGGTTGAGCAACGGGCAATGTCGGTTGTCCGCCGAACGCCCTCCCGCACATTTAGAGAATCGCCCTACAGACATCGCCTACTCGGCTGACTTCTTTCCTGTTCGATCCCCCGCAAAGTTTCGCGCCATTCCCCCGATGCGCGCGAGTGACTGCCAATGCTTCCACCTGATCCACTCCTGAAATTGAACAACAGCATCGGTTTGCTGGTGGTCGCTGCGCTGAACCCTGATCAGCCCGATGTCGAAAAGCTGTTTCAGGAGTTTCGCCTTTGTCTCAACAACTATGACGCCTGGGCCGAGCAGTTCTGGATGGGCACCGCGCTGGGTGTCGAGCAGGTGTTCAAGGTCGGCAACGATGTCCGGCTCAGTGCACCGGTTGGCAGCCGCGGACCCATCAGTTCCTCGGTGGTCATGTGCCCCGCCACCGGCCCCCTGACGCTGGTGCACATGTTCGAAGCCGCACGGTTTGTGCCGATCGGCGACACCCCAGTGATCCTTGAACCGGTGATTTCCGATGTCGACGGCGTTTTGGGGTTCGGCGAACCGCTGCATCACACCATCGGCCCCAGCGGCATTCTCGAGGTCAGCGACTGCGACCGGGGCCAGCGTTATCGCATCACCTTCTTTCCCGATGTTTCCACTGCGCATATCCGGACGTTATACGCCTCGTATCAAGGCCTCATCGATGGTCTGGAAGGCTGGTTACGTGAGGAATGGAAAGGGTTTCAACCGCAGTGGACAGAGTTTTCCAGCGCCGGCTTCACCGAGCGTTACGGGCAGTTGCAACAGGCTGACTGGCACGGTTTCGAATCCGCCCTGAATGGCGTCTGGGATGACGTGAAGCAACTGTTCGCGTTGCTCGCCGATTTGCAGGCCAACAGCGAAAAGCTTCTGCAGTACCTGTCCAGCGCTGAGCTGGATGCCTTGCTTGAGGCGTCTTCCGAGGCCATCGCCAATGGCCTGCTGATGCTCAGCGATGAGCCATTGCTGTTCATTTATCTGGCGGCCTTTACCAGTTGGCTGAAGATGCTGCCGCCGCAGTATCTGGCCGAGGTGGTGGCTGAGGTTCGGGCCGAACTGCTGGTCAGTTTTCTGTTGATGTGTGTGTCGGGTGGCATGGGTGTGCCGCTGCGGTTGAGCACCCAGGTACTGGGCAAGATCAAGGCACCCCGTGCGCGGGAATGGCTGGCGGCATCGGCGTTGCGGCTGGCAGAGCTGACCTCGGCGCCTGACCTGACCCGCCATGCGAGCGCTTTGAAACCGTTGATGGTCAATGCGCGGCAGGCGCCATTACGGCCGACACCGGCCATTCCGCTGGAAATTCGTACGGCCGATTCGCTGGTACTGACGGTGCCCAATCCGGCGGCCATTGCCCGCGACAAGTCCCACGGCATGACACGAATGGAACGGCATGAGCCTCGGGATGATGCTTCGGATCAGGCGAAAAATCCCAACGGCGACAGTGCCGATTGTGCGCCGCTGACCTGCACCAATGGCTGTCCGGTGTCGATGGTCACCGGCGAAGAACTGTTGACGCTGACCGATGGTGTGCTCGATGGGCTGCTGCCATTCGAGTTCAGCCGGTTGTACCGCAGCAGTGCGGCCGAGATCGATGTTGGGTTGGGGTTTGGCTGGAGTCATTCGCTGGCGCATCGGCTGGAGATTGATGGCGCTTCGGTGGTCTGGGTCGACCATGAGAACCGGCGCACGCGGTTTCCGCTGCCGAATGTCGAGCGGCCGGCCATTCACAACAGCTTGTCGCGGGCGGCGATCTTTTTGGGGGATGAGCCGGAGGAGTTGATCGTTGCGCTGGCGGGGGACGCTGCGCGGTTTTATCACTTTCGGGTTGGGCGTCTGACGGCTGTCAGCGATGCCTACGGTAACCGGTTGCGTATTACGCGGGATCGTCTGGATCGCGTTGAGCGCCTCGACAACGGCGCTGGCCGTTCCTTGTTGCTGCGCTATGAGCGAGCGCATATGGTTGCGGTCGATTATCAGGTTTGGCGCGATGCGGTCTGGCGCACCGAGCAGACGCTGGCCAGCTACCGCTTTGATGCCCGCCATCGATTGATCGAGGCGTCCAACGCGGTCGGCGAGTGCGAGCGTTACGACTACGACGACCAGCACGTCATCCTGCAACGGCAGCTGGCCGGCGGCGCGAGCTTCTTCTGGGAGTGGGAGCGTGCCGGCAAGGCAGCGCGTTGCGTGCGGCACTGGGCGTCGTTTTCGCAGATGGATACGCGTTACGTCTGGGATGACGCCGGCAGTGTCACGGTGCAGTACGTCGACGGCACTGAAGAAACCTACGTCCACGACGATACGGCGCGGCTGGTGCGTCAGGTCGCCGCCGATGGTGGCGAACAGCTCAAGGCCTACGACGCGCAGGGCCGATTGGTCGCCGAGCAGGATGCGCTGGGGGCGGTCACCGAGTACCGCTACGACGATGCCGGACGGCTGATCGCGCTGATTCCGCCGGACGATGCGCCGACGTCCTACGAATACCGCAACGGTTTCCTGCACAGCCGTTCCCGTGGCGATGCGGTGTGGACGTACCGGCGCAATGCCCAGGGTGATATCACCGAAGCGGTCGACCCGGATGGCCACGTCACCCATTACCACTACGACGCGCAGGGGCGGTTGCTGTCGATCCGTTATCCGGACAGTGGCCGCCATGTGTTCGTGTGGAACGGCCTGGGCCAGTTGGTCGAGGAGAGCTTGCCGGACGGTGGGGTTCGCAAGTTTTCCTACGATGCCTTGGGGCGGCGGACGACGGTTCAGGACGAACATGGCGCGGTCACCCGTCATGCGTGGGACGCCGTTGGCCGGCTGATCCAGACCACCTCGCCGAATGGCGCCACCCGCGCCTGGTCCTACAGCGCCTACGGCCAGATCACCGCCGAACGCGATGAACTGGGGCGCATCACCCGCTACGAATATGACGATGACCTGCATTTGGTCAGCCGGCGGATCAATCCCGACGGCACCCGGCTGCAGTACCGCTACGACCATGCGCAGCTGCTGCTGACGGAAATCGAGAACGAGTCGGGCGAAAAGTACCGGCTGGACTACACGCCTACCGGACTGATCCGACAGGAAACCGGCTTCGATGGCCGGCGTACGGCGTATGCCTACGACCGCAACGGTCACCTGCTGGAAAAGACCGAGTTCGGCGACGACGGCTCGACGCTGGTCACCACTTACCAGCGCGACAGCGCCGGGCGATTGCTGCTCAAGACCCTGCCGGACGGGGTCGAGGTCAGCTACCGCTATGACCGCCTCGGTCGACTGGTCGGCGTGGATGACGGCCAGGATCACCCGCTGGCCTTCGAATACGACCTGCAGGACCGGCTGGTGCGCGAGCATCAGGGCTGGGGCACCTTGCGTTACACCTATGACGCCTGCGGCCAGCTCACTCGCATGCGTCTGCCGGACAACAGCAAGCTCGACTACCACTACGCCAAGGGCGGCGCGCTGACCGCGGTCGACCTCAATGGCGCCTTGCTCACTCGCCACATCTACCAGAACGGCCGCGAACAGCAACGCCAGCAAGGCCTGCTGCTCAGCGAATATGCCTACGACGAACAGGGCCGGTTGCGGGTTCATTCTGTTCATCAACATGACCGCGCGCTGTACCTGCGCCACTACAGTTACGCGGTCAATGGCAACCTGGCGTCTATCGCCGACAGTCGTCACGGTCAACGTAGCTATTACTACGACGCCCTCGACCGTCTGGCCAGCGTACGCCACACCCGCGACGACCTGCCGGAAACCTTCGCTCACGACCCGGCCGGCAACCTCCTGCTGCAGGACCGTCCGGGGCCGGCACAGATCAAGGGCAATCGCCTGCTGATGCAGGGCGACCGTCATTACGACTACGACGCCTTCGGCAACCTGATCCGCGAACGCCGCGGCCGCGCGCAACAACTTGTCACCGAATACCGCTACGACAGCCAGCACCGCCTGATCGGCCTGACCCGCCCCGACGGCACCAGCGCCAGCTACCAGTACGACGCCTTCGGCCGGCGCATCCGCAAGACCGTCAATGGCCAGACCACCGAGTTTTTCTGGCAAGGCGACCACCTGATCGCCGAAAGCAGTAAAGAACAACACCGCAGCTTCATCTACGAACCCGGCACCTTCCGCCCGCTGGCGATGCTCGACGGCAAAGGCCCGAAACGCGCCTGCCCGTTCTACTACCAACTCGACCACCTCGGCACCCCGCAGGAACTGACGGATTACAGCGGCGAGATCGTCTGGTCCGCCAAATACAGCGCCTACGGCAAAGTCACCTCGCTGGAACTCGCGACCGAGGATTACCTGAATCAGCCGCTGCGCTTTCAGGGGCAGTACTTCGATGAGGAAAGCGGGCTGCATTACAACCGGCACCGGTATTACGACCCGGACGTGGGCCGGTACCTGACGCCGGATCCGGTGAAGCTGGCGGGTGGGTTGAATCAGTACCGGTACGTACCAAATCCGACGGGGTGGGTGGATCCGTTGGGGTTGACGTCCAATTGCCCGCCGCCGAACAAGCCGGGATGTCCGGTTCCAGATGAAAGTAATGGGGTTAAGGTTGATCAGGGGGAACCGAATCTACCGGAGATTGCTCAAAATATAGATCCAAAAATTTTGAAGCGAGTACATACAATAGAGGGAAAAACCTCAACCAAGAAAGTTGACAACTTTAAAAATAAAATGCGTGACGGTTACAACTCAGCATATCCCATTGACGTTATAGAACATGACGGCAGCCTATACATACTGGACGGACACCATCGTGCAGCGGCTGCACGGCAAACTGCGACCAACGTGACAATTAGACTCATAACCGATCTCAACACATACAACGGCTCTCTAAAAAGCATTGAGGACGTATTAGACTCAGCAAATAATGTAGGTTTAGACAGATTGGAGCACCGGAGGAGAAGATGAGTAATCAAAATGAAGCTTTGGAAATCCTGATAAATGACTTCATCTCCACAGTGGAGTCTGGCACCTTGGTATTTGAGCGTGAATTTGGCACCCGAGATATTCGAAGGCTCTGGCATACAAAGGCAATAGAGCGATGCGGAACAGTCACTGGAGGCGTTAAGTATGAATTACATGGAATAGGATGCTTTATCCACTTACCGAAAGAAACCGTAGACTTTGACTATGGCCCTAACGGTGAAATCAATGGATTTGATATTTGGCGCCTATACAACTTCGCTTGCGATAGACCATCCAAGCATAAAAAATATTGCGATGAAGAAATTGTTGAAAAAGAATTCATAGAATATGTAAAGCTGAAAAAAATCAAAAAAATGTCAGCCATAAGTAATCTTTATATATTGGCTGACTCGAGAGATGCAGATTAGGCGACACCACAAAAAAGGGCCTGTTGACTCAGGCCCTTAAAACCAATCCAAACTCGCCTCCCTCACACCCATTCAAGATGCTATCTAAACGGACAGGACGCGAATATTGGTGGAGAAAATATTGAAGTCTCATTTAGGTGTGCACCAAGCTCAATGAAGGGAGTGCCCGTTCACTCATCATCATCAAAATCCTCATACTCAAGCTCTTCCTCACCCTCCATAAGCGGAACCGTCGCATCATCCATCAACGACCCCGGATCTTCATTCCCCGGATCATTGATAAACGGCAATCCGCTGGGGCCTTTTTCTTCCTTGCCTTCGGTTTCGGGGGTCATGGCGCACCTCATTAATCTCAAATGTGTAAACGTTCGAAAAGTATGGCCGCTAATCGTTCCAGCGCATGACGCGCAGGCGCAAAAAACCCGGCATAAAGCCGGGTTTCCGTAGAACCGGTCACTCAACGATGACGATTCTTGTGTTTGTACTTGTGCTTATGACCACCGCCGGAGTGCGACTTGCCGCCGTCGTCACCCAGGTTGTTGCCGACCGCGCCACCCGCCGCGCCGCCCAAGCCTGCGCCGATGGTCGAACCGGTGGAGCCGCCGAGGCTGTTGCCGATCACTGAACCGCCAGCGGCACCGAGGCCACCGCCAATGGCGGCTTCCGTGCGATTGCGTTTGTTCGCGCCGACGGCACTACCGGCCGCGCCACCAACGCCAGCACCCACCGCAGCACCGGTGCTGCCGCCGAGTTGGCCGCCAACCACGTTGCCCAGCGCGCCACCCAATCCGCCACCCACGGCGGCTGTGCCATCACCAGCGGCCATGGCGCCTTGGGCCACCAGTAATCCCAAAACCAATGCGGATAATGTCAAGCGCATACAGACCTCACAGGTCCCGGATCGGGACGGTTCGCCCGCGGAGGGGGGCTATGTGGCATTGGAGGCGAATTCGGGAAAAACGTTCAGCAACGAAAAGGCCCGGCATCAAACCGGGCCTTTTCAGACACGCGTTGGCAATCAGTGACGTTTGTGACCCTTGGACAGGTTGCTGCCCACCGCACCACCGGCTGCGCCGCCCAGGCCAGCACCGATGGTGGCGCCCGTTCTGCCACCCAGGCTGTTGCCGATGACCGAACCGCCCGCCGCACCGACGCCGCCGCCGATGGCTGCTTTGGTACGGGCACCTTTTTTGGCAGCCAGTGCACTGCCGGCCGCACCCGCTACACCAGCACCAATCGCTGCACCGGTGCTGCCGCCCATTTTCTGACCAACCACGTTACCCAATGCGCCGCCGAGACCGCCACCCAGTGCGGCGGTACCGTCACCAGCCATTGCACCTTGAGCAACCAGAAGCCCCAGAACCAGAGCAGGCAGAGTTAAACGCATGACGAAAACCTCAACAGAAGGAAGAAAAAAGGGCGCAGATTGAATGCCGTTGTCGCGGCAATGTCCAGCGTTGCAGCGCACTTGGCGCCGATTGGACAGCGGAGATGGAAAAGGTTTTATAACGGACAAAAAAAAGCCCGCTGGGGAGACGGGCTGGAGACTTGCTTTCTAACGGATGGCTTCACCCTACTCAGGCGGGTGTGAAAAGTTTGTGAAAAAAACGGACAAAAGCCTCAATCTAAGTAGGACGCTTCCTCAACAGGCAGGCCATAAAAAACCCCGTTCGATGACGGGGCTCTGCGGGACAGGACTCACTTTCTGGAGCGGGTGGTGACCTTGGGCAGAAACTTCGCCTTCGGGCCCTTGGGTGCCGTGGACTTGATCTTGCCGGTCTGCACCGGATCCTCGCCAAACCCGGCTTGATACTCCGTCTGGCCGCAGCGCACGCAATTGTTGAATGAAAATTCAGCCCCGTCGTCTTCGATGTACGGATCAGTCATCTTTGCTCCCCTTCTCAAATGCGGGCCGACACTGGCAAACCCTTTTGCCTGAAAAAATATCGACCTCCAAGGCTTTTGAGACTATCCGGTCATTCCTGGACTTGTGGTTCAGATCACCCGGAGCCCGACGAATGGCCCACGGAAATTAAACACAATGACGAACCGTTGGTCTCACGCGGCTAAAGATTCCCGGCGACCGGCCGCTGCCCTTTTTCCTACGCAATGAATCTCAAGGAGAGAACATGGAAATCAAAGGATTCCCGACACTGCCTGTTGTAAAGCTCACGGATGAACAGATCGCCGCCGGCAAGGCCGGGGCGGAGAAACTCAAGGAAAAGATCGCTTCGGGTGAAATCGTCATCAAGCAGCCAACCGGACCGAGTCCGTTGCAGCCTGGCGTGATCTACCACCCAGACCCGGTTCAGCCAGTTCAACCCGGCGATACGCCGCCTCTCGTCGCGATAGATACACCACTGACCTACGATTCGAAAGGCACCATCCTGCTCAAACCGCAGGGCTGATTGTCAGCACAGAGCCCATTCCGTTGAATGGGCTCACTAGCCTCAGCGCAACTTGACCGCCGTACCGGTCGCAAACACCACAACCATGCCACCCTTCCCTGCGGGCATGCTGATCTCGAAATCCACCCCGACCACCGCATCCGCCTGCAAGGCCCGCGCGCGCTCCTTGATCTCGTCAGTCGCCTGAACACGCGCTTCCTTCAACGCCCGCTCCAGCGTCTGCGAACGCCCGCCAAAAAAGTCCCGCATACCGGCGAACATATCGCGAATCACATTCACGCCCTGCACCGACTCGGCACTGACGATGTCCAGATACGCCGTAATCTGCCGGCCTTCGATGGATTGGGTGGTGGAAATGATCATGGAGGTCGTCCTTTTACATGCCGGATAAAACCGCGATTGTAATGCCCTGGCAAAGGGAAGCCGAAGCAATCTCTGTGACCAAAAAACCGGGCACCAGAATGCACAAAACCCCTGGCTTCTTTCGAAACCAGGGGTTTTGTTTACATCGAATTTGGCGGTGAAGGAGAGATTCGAACTCTCGATACAGTTTCCTGTATACACACTTTCCAGGCGTGCTCCTTAAGCCACTCGGACACTTCACCGTATCTCTTCAAACATGTTCTGTCTGTCGAGGCGCGCTAATGTAGTCGAAAGCTTTTCTGATGGCAAACTTTTTTTCAGAATTTTCATGCGGTTAAGCGAAAAAGCCGCGACCGCCATCGAGAGTCCATGGCGATCCGGCCAATCTCGGGTAAACGCGGCCCTTCTATATAGACGCGCAGGCGTCAGGCACCGGGCGCGTTGCAGCGCATCGGCCAGTAAACAGTGACTGGCGGGTCAGTCACAGTGCTTTACCTGACCGGCGACGGTGGGTAACGTCTGCCCATCTTTCTTATAAGGAATTGCGCCATGAGCGACCTGATTGCCTACCACCTCGAAGACGGTATCGCGACCCTGACCCTGAGCAACGGCAAGGTCAACGCCATTTCCCCGGACGTGATCGCGGCCTTCAACGCGGCGCTGGATCAGGCGGTGGCGGATCGTGCCATTGTGATCATCACCGGTCAGCCGGGCATTCTCTCTGGCGGCTATGACCTGAAAGTAATGACCGCCGGCCCTAAAGAAGCGGTGTCCCTGGTGACTGCGGGTTCGACCCTGGCCCGTCGTCTGCTGTCGCACCCGTTCCCGGTGATTGTTGCTTGCCCGGGCCATGCCGTGGCCAAGGGCGCGTTCATTCTGTTGTCCGCCGACTATCGGATCGGTGTCGACGGTCCGTTCAGCATTGGTCTGAACGAAGTGCAGATCGGTATGACCATGCACCACGCCGGCATCGAGCTGGCTCGTGATCGTCTGCGTCGCTCGGCCTTCCATCGCTCGGTGATCAATGGTGAGATGTTTGATCCGCAAAGCGCAGTGGATGCCGGTTTCCTCGACAAGGTTGTAGCGGCCGAAGAGCTGCAAGGCGCTGCCCTCGCCGCCGCGCGTCAGTTGAAGAAAATCAACATGACCGCACACAAGAACACCAAGTTGAAAGTACGCAAGGCGCTACTGGAAGCCCTGGACAACGCGATCATTCAGGATCAGGAGCACCTGGGCTGATACCCTGCTCATTCCGATTCAGAAAAGCCCGACCGTCGTGTCGGGCTTTTTCTTACACGCCCAGTTAAAAACTCTGCAGCAGCTCTAGGACGCCTCTGACCAACAAGTCGGAAACATGCGCTTAAACATCGCCCATCTCCGGACTCTATAGCGGCAATTGCCGAAAACAGTGCACATCCGTACACTGCGCCACCTTTTGTCCCGATGGGCCTGAAAATGCTGTTCGTGTTTCGTATGTTGTTGATGGGCCTGCACTTTATTCTGGCGGGAATCCTCGGTGTGATCCTCGGGCTGTGCCGCCCATTCAATCCGGACAACAGTCGCCTGTGCGCCCGTCTCTATGCACTGCCGGCCATGTGCATTTTGCGCCTGCGGGTTAAGGCCGATGTCGGGCCGTTGATGAACAAACCCGACAGCTGCGTGATCATCGCCAACCATCAGTCCAACTATGACCTGTTCGTGTTCGGCAACGTGGTGCCGCGCCGTACCGTGTGCATCGGCAAAAAGAGCCTGAAGTGGGTGCCACTGTTCGGGCAACTGTTCTGGCTGGCGGGCAACGTGTTGATCGATCGTGGGAACGCGCACAAGGCGCGCCAGTCGATGCTGACCACCACCGACACCTTGCAGCACAAAGACACCTCGATCTGGGTGTTCCCGGAAGGCACCCGCAACCTGGGTGAGGAACTGCTGCCATTCAAGAAAGGCGCGTTCCAGATGGCCATCGCCGCCGGGGTGCCGATCGTTCCGGTGTGTGTCAGTAGCTACATCAAGCACATGCGTCTGAACCGCTGGCACAGCGGGAAAGTTCTCATACGCTCGCTGCCGGCGATTCCTACCGTCGGCCTGACCATGGATGACATGCCCATGCTCATCAACCAGTGCCGCGAACAGATGCGCGAATGCATCGATGCGATGGACCGGCAGCTGCAAGCCGCATGAAAAAGAAGCCCGCCCTGTGCGGGTTTTCTTTTGCCCGGTGAACTGTGCAGATTTCACTGACTCTCAAGCAGCGACACGGCTAAGCTGAAGCCATGTCTCCCCTGCCATCTGCCAAGAAGAAGTGAATCACCACCATGGGTCGAGTTGTTGCTGCTGCGGTTTACAGCGCTGGTAAGAAAGTCACCAATATTTCCCTCGACGAAGGCGCGGCCTGGGCCGCCAAGACCGGCCACTTCGTCTGGATCGGCCTCGAAGAGCCGAGCGCCCAGGAACTGTCCAACCTGCAACGCCAGTTCAACCTGCACGAACTGGCCATCGAAGACGCTCTCGAAAAACACAGCCGGCCGAAGCTGGAAACCTTTGGCGACGCGCTGTTCATCGTCACCTACTCGCCGGTGCGCGAGCACGGGATTCTGCAGTTCATCGAAACCCATATCTTCGCTGGTAACGGCTACATCATCACCGCGCGTAACGGTCATTCGGCGTCCTACGCCCAAGTGCGCCAGCGCTGTGAGGCACGGCCGCTGCTGCTGGAACACGGGGAAGATTTCGTACTGTATGCGCTGCTGGATTTCGTGATCGAGAACTATCAGCCGGTGGGCGAAGCGATCCACGCCGAGATCGATGAGCTGGAACGCAACGTGCTGTGCAGTGCGCTCAATGAACACGACATCCAGAAACTCCATGGCCTGCGCCGAGACGTCTTGCGTTTGCGCCGTTACGCGGCGCCGATGGTGGAAATCGGCGAGGAGCTGCAGAAGCTGAGCTTCCCCTTCATCGACAAGAACATGCGCCCGTACTTCCGTGATGTGCAGATCCATGTGACGCGGCAGATGGAAGACCTGACCACCCTGGCCGACATTGCCAGCCAGACCATCGAAATCGGCGTGCTGCTGGAGGCGTCACGCCAGAGCGTGGTGCAGCGCAAATTCGCCGCGTGGGCGGCGATTCTGGCGTTCCCCACGGCAGTGGCGGGGATCTACGGGATGAACTTCCAGAACATGCCGGAGCTGAGCTGGCACTACGGCTATTTCGGCGTGCTGGGCTTTATCACGGTCGGCTGCGTGAGCCTGTGGGCGAGTTTCAAGAAATCCGGCTGGCTATAAGAAAAAACGCCCCCGTGCAAAACACGGGGGCGCCTGGGTTCAAGCAGCGGTCGGCTTGTGCGCCACGAAGCGCATCATCCATTCCGCCACGGTGGTGCCGTGGTGCTGATGTTCCAGGCTGGCCACACCCTTGCTGTACACCTGCTCGCCCAGCGCTTCCTGACGCAGATCCAGCAGCGCCCGCGAATAGTCGTGAATGAATTCCGGATGCCCCTGGAAGCACAGCACCTGATCGTTGATGTGGTACGCGGCGAACGGGCAGAAATCGCTGGAAGCAATCACCGTCGCGTTCTCCGGCAACGCCGTGACCTGATCCTGGTGGCTGATCAACAGCGTCAGCTCTTCGCGCACCGGGCTCATCCACGGCGCCTTGGCCGCCAGTTTGTAGTTGTGAATGCCGACACCCCAGCCTTGAGTAGCACGCTCGCTCTTACCGCCCAGCAACAGCGCCAACAGTTGATGGCCGAAGCACACGCCGAGCAGTTTGTCGCCCCGCTCGTAGCGGGTCAGCAGGTATTGCTTGAGGGTCTGGATCCACGGGTCGGTGCCGAACGAGTCGGCCTTGCTGCCGGTAACCAGATACGCATCGAAGGTCAGGTCATCACTCGGATAGTCGCCCTGCATCACGTTGTACACCGTGAACTCGGCGGCGATCGGCTGTTGCGAGAACAGGCGCTGGAACATCTGCCCGTAACCCTGATATTCATCGACCAGTTCCGGACGCAGGATGTCGGTTTCCAGAATGCAGATGCGTAGCGACATAAAAAATACCTGACACGTGATGGGAATAATGCACACCCCAGAGCCTGCCTTGAAACCACCCGGCAAGGCAAGCCCCGAAATGCCTCCCCGCCCCGTTAGAACAACACGCCTTTCGCGGCTTTTTCCAGCAGCAACGCAGGCGGTGCGAAACGCTCGCCGTACTGTTCCGCCAGGTACTGCGCCCGCGCGACGAAGTCCTTCACGCCATATTGATTGATGAACTGCAACGCGCCGCCCGTCCATGCCGCAAAACCGATGCCGAAGATCGAGCCGACATTGGCGTCCGCCGTCGAAGTCAGCACGCCCTCCTCCACACAGCGCACGGTTTCGATGGCCTGCACGAACAGCAACCGATCACGTACATCCTTCGGCGAAATCTGCCCATCGGCTTTCTCGAAACGGGTCTTCAGTTCGGGCCACAAATGTTTTTGCCCACCTGCGGGGTACTCGTAAAAACCGCCTCCCGCTGCCTTGCCCGGCCGCTTGTATTCGTTGAGCAGCAAGTCAATCACGGCGAACGCCGGGTGCTCAATCAGCAGTTTCCCTTCTGCCTGCAGGTCTTTGGCCGTTTGCTGACGGATATGGCTCATCAGGCTGAGGGAAACTTCGTCGGAGATCGCAAGAGGCCCGACAGGCATCCCGGCCTTGCGGGCTTCGGTCTCGATCATCGGCGCACTGACGCCCTCACCCAGCATCGCAATACCTTCATTGGTAAAGGTGCCGAATACTCGAGAAGTAAAGAAACCGCGACTGTCGTTGACCACAATCGGGGTTTTCTTGATTTGCAGTACGAAATCGAACCCGCGTGCGAGGGTTTCGTCGCTGGTTTGCGCGCCTTTGATGATTTCCACCAGCGGCATCTTTTCCACCGGGCTGAAGAAGTGCAGGCCGATGAACTTGCCTTGATCCGGCACTGCGGTCGCCAGGCCAGTGATTGGCAAGGTCGAAGTGTTGGAAGCAATCACCGCGTCGGCGCCGACCACCTGCTGTGCTGCTGCCGAGACCTTGGCCTTGAGATCACGATCCTCGAATACCGCCTCAATGATCAGATCGCAACCTGCCAGATCGGCATCGTTTTCGGTCGGATGGATGCGCGCCAGCACCGCTTCACGCTGCTGCGCAGTCATCTGCCCGCGAGCGACTTTCTTGTCCAGCAATGCCGCCGAATGCGCCTTGCCCTTTTCCGCAGCCGCGAGGTTGACGTCCTTAAGCACCACGTCGATCCCGGCCACAGCGCTGACGTAGGCGATTCCCGCCCCCATCATTCCCGCGCCGAGTACGCCCACGCGCTTCGTCACATAAGGTGCAAAACCCTGAGGCCGCGATCCGCCGGCGTTGATTTCATTGAGCTGGAACCAGAAGGTGCCAATCAGGTTTTTCGAGATCTGCCCGGTGGTCAGTTCGGTGAAGTAGCGGGTTTCGATCAGGTGCGCCGTGTCGAAATCCACCTGCGCACCTTCCACCGCCGCGCACAGAATCTTCTCCGGCGCCGGCAACGTGCCCTGGGTTTTGGTGCGCAGGATCGACGGCGCAATCGCCAGCATCTGCGCGACTTTCGGATTGGAGGGCGTGCCGCCGGGAATCTGATAGCCCTTCACATCCCAACGCTGCACCGCCGCAGGATTGGCCAGAATCCAGGCCCGGGCCTTGGCCAGCAGCTCATCGCGATCCGCTGCCAGTTCATCAATCAGCCCCGCCTGCAACGCCTGCTGCGGACGGACTTTCTTGCCTTCGAGCAGATACGGCAAAGCCTTTTCGATGCCCAGCATGCGCACCATCCGCACCACGCCACCGCCGCCCGGCAACAGGCCGAGGGTCACTTCCGGCAAACCGAGCTGCACCGACGCATCGTCCAGTGCCACGCGGTGGTGGCAGGCCAGGCAGATTTCCCAGCCGCCGCCGAGCGCCGCGCCGTTGATCGCCGCGACCACCGGTTTGCGGAGGGTTTCCAGGGTGCGCAACTGGCCCTTGAGGGTCAGCACCATGTCATAGAAGGCCTTGGCTTCGGGCTTGCCGACCTTGATCAGTTCATTCAGGTCGCCGCCGGCGAAGAAGGTTTTCTTGGCCGAGGTGATGATCACCCCGGCGATCTCATCTTTTTCCGCCAGCAGTCGGGCGACGCTTTCAGCCATGGCCTCGCGGTACACCGCGTTCATGGTGTTGGCGCTCTGGCCCGGCATGTCGATGGTCAGGAGAACGATGCCGTCCTGGCCTTTTTCGTAACGAATGGCTTGGGTCATGACAGGTTTCCTTGGGGTCAGAGGCGTTCGATGATGGTGGCGATGCCCATGCCGCCGCCGACGCACAGCGTCGCGAGGCCGTAGCGCAGGCGTCGGGCTTCCAGTTCATCGAGCAAGGTGCCGAGGATCGCGCAACCGGTGGCGCCCAGCGGGTGGCCCATGGCGATCGAGCCGCCATTGACGTTGACCTTGTCCGGGTCGACGGCCATGTCCTTGATGAATTTCAGCACCACCGAGGCGAACGCCTCGTTGACTTCAAACAGGTCGATGTCTTCCACCCGCAGCCCGGCCTTGGCCAGTGCCTTGCGAGTGGCCGGCGCCGGGCCGGTGAGCATGATGGTCGGATCGGTGCTGGTGACCGCCGTGGCGACAATCCGCGCCCGGGGTTGCAGGCCCAACGCGCGTCCCTTGGCCTCGGAGCCGATCAACATCAGCGCCGCGCCGTCGACGATCCCCGAGCTGTTGCCCGGCGTGTGCACATGATTGATCCGTTCGACGTGGCTGTAGACCCGCAGTGCCGTGGCGTCGAAGCCCATCTGGCCGATCATCTCGAAGCTCGGCTTGAGTTTGCCCAGACCTTCGAGGGTCGACTCGGCGCGAATGAACTCATCGTGATCGAGCAGGATGATGCCGTTCTGGTCCTGCACCGGCACCAACGACTTGTTGAACGAACCGTCGGCCCGGGCACGTGCAGCTTTCTGCTGCGAGTGCAGCGCGTAGGTATCGACGTCCTGACGGCTGAAGCCTTCAAGGGTGGCGATCAGGTCGGCACCGACGCCTTGTGGCGTGAAGTGGCTGTGCAGATTGGTCTGCGGGTCCAGCGCCCAGGCGCCGCCGTCGCTGCCCATCGGCACGCGGGACATGGATTCGACGCCGCCGACCACCACCAGCTCTTCGAACCCGGAGCGCACTTTCATCGCTCCCAGGTTCACCGCCTCCAGCCCGGAAGCGCAGAAGCGGTTGATCTGCACGCCGGCGACGCTGACGTCCCAATCGGCCACCTGCACGGCGGTCTTGGCGATGTCCGAGCCCTGATCGCCAATCGGCGTAACACAGCCAAGCACCACGTCATCGACCTGGCTGGTGTCCAACGCCGTGCGTGCCTGCAAAGCGGTCAGCAGCCCGGCCACCAGGTTCACCGGCTTGACGCTGTGCAGCGAACCGTCGGCCTTGCCCTTGCCACGGGGCGTGCGTAACGCGTCGAAAATCAAAGCTTGGGTCATGACGTCCTCGAACCTGTGCGGTGAGTGAAATTCGTGCTGTCACTGTTGTCTTCGCAGGCGAGGGATTCAATGACCACAGCGCTCAATGACGTTGACGCGCACGCTCAGACGGACGGTCATCCATGGCTTGGTTAACCGGTTCAGGTGCGCGAGCTGTCTAGCAAACGGGCGGCAAAGAAGCTGGCAATGCGCCTCATGCTTTTTTAATCGCGACAGGTGGTAAATACATACGAAATGGATCTAAGCAAAGCGTGACGCGGGCCCTAAGGTGAAGATGTACGTCGTTGTCGTCGGGTTTTGCCGAGACAGGCGTTCGCTACAGGAAGTGCAGCGCTTGCCGTCATGGATATGCAGGCAGGCATCAGGAAATAACAAAAAAGGCGGTCAAGCCATGTTCAAACAACCGAAAGTTCGTCAAGCAGGACTCATTCTTTTCGCCACGACGCTGTTGTTGATTCTGCCGAACCTGACCAAGGTCATCGGCTGATTCAAGCGGCAGGTATTGTTCATCGCCACTGAAAATGTGACTGGCCCGCTATCCGGGCCAGCGTGGCTGTGCCAACCTTTGCGCACTTCCACGACACGGACGGCGATCACTTGAAAACGCTCATTCTGTTCGGGGCCATGCTGCTGAGCATGCCCCTGTCTGCCGCGCAGCTGAACCTGGAGCTGGGCGCGAACAGCCGCACCTGGCAGACCGAGGAATTGCTCAAGCATCCTCAGGTACAAACCCTCACGGTCAAGAATGATGTGTCCTACAAGAAGGACATGACTTATCGCGCCGTGCCGATGGCCGCGCTGCTGACCGGCATCAAACCGGACGATCACCTGCAAGCCGTAGCGCTGGACGGTTTCGCCGCCGAGCTGTCCGCCGCGCCGCTACTGAACAATAAAGGCTCGCGCGCCTGGCTGGCCATCGAGGATCCGGCGCAGCCCTGGCCGCCGCTGTCGGAAGGCAAGCACAGCGCCGGGCCGTTTTATCTGGTGTGGACCGATCCGCAGGCCGACAATATCAGCCCGGAACAATGGCCATTCGAAGTGGCGAGCATCAAGCGCATGGCACCGGTGGCCGAGCGCTTCCCTGCCCTGTTGCCGGACCCTGCGTTGAAGGCCGATGACCCGGTGAATCAGGGGTTTGCGCTGTTCCAGAAGAACTGCCTGGCCTGCCATCGCCTGAATGGCGCGGGCGATGCGCAGTTTGGGCCGGATCTGAATATCCCGTACAACCCGACGGAGTACTTCGGCGCGGACTTCCTCAAGCGCTACATCCGCGATCCTCAGAGTCTGCGCCAGTGGCCGCAGGCGAAGATGCCGGGGTTTACCGCCGAGGTGTTGCCGGATGCGGATCTGCAGAAGCTGATCGGGTATTTGCAGCATATGGCCGGGCGCAAGGTTAAGCCTTGATGCCTTCCTTGTGGGAGCGAGCCTGCTCGCGATGCGGTGTCTCAGTCATGCACGTGCCGGCTGAAAGATTGCCATCGCGAGCAGGCTCGCTCCCACAGGAGTAGTGCGGTTATTGTTGCTGAACCGAGATCACCGGCGTCGGCGACACCAGCACTTTCGCATGCATCTGCTCTGACCCGCCGCCCCGGCGCATGCCGCGCACCGGGCAGGCATCCAGATAATCCAGACCCACCGCCAGTTTCAGGTGCCGCTCCGGCCGCGCCAGTTCATTGGTCACGTCAAAGCTGTACCAGGCGTCATCGATCCAGGCTTCGGCCCAGGCGTGACTGGCGAGATGCTCACAATCCTCGCTGTACAGATAACCCGACACATAACGTGACGGCACCCCGAGACTGCGCGCGCAGGCCAGAAACGCGTGGGCGTGATCCTGGCAAACACCCGCCCGCCCGGCGAATGCCTCGGCGGCGCTGGTGTCGACTTCAGTGGAACCCGGCTTGTAAGTCATGTGCTGGTTCAAACCGTGCATCAGGTCGATCAGTGCATTGCGATCGCGTCGCTGCTTGCAGGATTGTTCGGCAAACGCCCGCAACGCCTCGTCAGCCTCGGTCAGCCGGGTGAACCGCAGGAACGGCAGCGCCGACTGACTCTCGTGCTCCGCCTCGCGCAATTCGTCGATATCAACCTGCCCCCGGGCGCCGATGATGATCGCTTCGTGGGGCTCGTCCATGGTCAGGACGTGCAGGATGTTGCCGAACGGATCGAGCTGGGCGCGCACCGGGCGCGGCAGGTCAAGCTGCCAGCTCAGCACGTGCTGACGCTCGCTGTCGTGGGGTGTCAGGCGCAGGTACTGGATGCTCGCGCGCACCTGATCTTCGTAGTGATAGGTGGTCTCGTGGCTGATGGAAAGTCTCATGCGGCCTCCAGGTAGGAACTGTGAATGGCGTTGCCCAACTGGCGCACCAGCGGGATGAATTCGGTGAGCCAGGCGTGCAGCCCTTCCTCGAGAATTTCTTGAATACCGGTGTAGCGCAGACGCGCGTCCATTTCCGCCGCCAGCCGTTGCGCGGGACGACCGTTGGCCCCCGGTAACTGCGCCAGAATCTGGTCGATTTCTTCGGTGCAGGCCCGCAGCGAGCGCGGCACATCGGCGCGCAACAGCAGCAATTCCGCCACATGCCGGGCGCCGGGCGCGTCGCGATAGATCTCGGTGTACGCCTCGAACGAGGACAGCGCCCGCAACAACGCACTCCACTGGTAATAGGCGTGGGCCGTGCCGTCGCTGACCGCTTCGGCCTGATCGCCGGCCATCTCGTAACGGGCGTCGAGCAGACGCAAGGTGTTGTCCGCCCGCTCGATGAACGTACCCAGGCGAATGAAACGGAACGCATCGTTGCGCATGATGGTGCCGTAGGACGCACCACGGAACAGGTGCGAACGCTCCTTGATCCACTCGCAGAAGCGACTCATGCCGTAGCGGCTGAGGCCCTGATTGGCGATCCCGCGGATTTCCAGCCAGGTGGCGTTGATGTTTTCCCACATGTCCGCGGTGATCCGCCCGCGCACCGCGTGGGCGCTGGCTCGCGCCGCGCCGAGGCAGCTGTAGATGCTCGCCGGGTTGGCCGCGTCGAGGGCGAAGAAGTGCAGCAATCGCTCGGCATGCAATTCGCCGTGGCGTTCCAGGTAATCGTCCAGCGTGCCGGTGATCAGCAACGGCATCGCCAGTTCGTGCAAACCGTCGCCACGGCCGTCCTGCGGCATCAGCGACAGCGAATAGCTGACATCGAGCATCCGTGCGAGGTTTTCCGCCCGCTCCAGGTAACGCGACATCCAGTACAGATCCGAGGCAGTTCTACTTAACATGGCAGGCTTCCTTCAATCCTCGACCACCCAGGTGTCCTTGGTTCCGCCACCCTGGGATGAATTCACCACCAGAGAGCCTTCACGCAGGGCAACACGGGTCAAACCGCCGGGTACGACCCGGGTTTCGCGGCCGGACAATACGAACGGGCGCAGGTCGATATGGCGCGGCGCAATGCCGTTTTCGACAAAGGTCGGACAGGTCGACAGCGACAGCGTCGGTTGTGCGATATAGGCGTGAGGCTTGGCCTTGATCCGCTCGCGGAACGCATCGATTTCCGCAGTCGTCGCTGCCGGCCCCACGAGCATTCCGTAACCGCCGGAGCCCTGGGTTTCCTTGACCACCAGATCTGGAAGATTGGCCAGGACATGGGAAAGCTCGGACGGGTTACGGCATTGCCAGGTCGGCACGTTCTTCAGGATCGGTTCTTCGTCTAGGTAGAAACGGATCATCTCGGTGACAAACGGATACACCGATTTGTCATCCGCCACGCCGGTGCCGATGGCATTGGCCAGCACCACGTTGCCGGAGCGATAGGACGACAGCAGTCCCGGCACGCCGAGCATCGAGTCCGGGCGGAAGGCCAGCGGATCGAGGAACGCGTCGTCGAGCCGGCGGTAGATCACGTCCACCGCTTTCGGGCCGTCGGTGGTGCGCATGAAGACTTTGTCGTCGCGCACGAACAGGTCCGCGCCCTCCACCAGTTCCACGCCCATTTCCCGGGCGAGAAACGCATGCTCGAAAAACGCGCTGTTGAACCGTCCCGGTGTCAGCACCACCACACTCGGGTCGTCGATCGGACTCGAGCTTTTCAGGGTATCGAGCAGCAGGTTCGGGTAATGGTCGATGGGCGCGATGCGCTGGGCCGCGAACAGCTCGGGAAACAGACGCATCATCATCTTGCGGTCTTCGAGCATGTAGCTCACGCCGCTCGGCGTACGCAGGTTGTCCTCGAGCACGTAATACGTGCCGTCGCCGTCACGCACCAGATCGACGCCGGAGATGTGCGAATAGATATCGCGATGCAAATCCAGCCCCTGCATCGCCAACTGGTATTGCTCGTTGGCCAGCACTTGTTCGGCGGGAATGATCCCGGCCTTGATGATGCGCTGCTCGTGGTAAAGGTCGGCGAGGAACATGTTCAACGCCTTGACTCGCTGAATGCAGCCGCGCTCGACAATCCGCCATTCGCTGGCGGGAATGCTGCGCGGAATGGTGTCGAAGGGAATCAGACGCTCTGTCCCCTGCTCGTCCCCGTAGAGCGTGAAGGTGATCCCGGCGCGATGGAACAGCAGATCGGCCTCGCGTCGCCGCTGGGCCAGCAGCTCGTCAGGTGTCTCGGCCAGCCACCGGGCAAACTCCCGGTAATGCGGGCGGATCTGGCCGCCGGCATCATACATCTCATCAAAATAGGTGCGGATCATGCCGTACTCCTTGTCACTCCGGACATACAGGCCTTCGCAAGGCCCGTGCCATCGGCATAAACGCTGTGATTTCAATCGGTTGGATATTCACGCCACACGCACCGCACCATTCCTGTGCGGCAAATGCTCCAACCTGATCGCCCCCGCTTCATTGCGACGCAGTCCCGTCGCCTATCACCAGCATAGTCAGAGTTGATTTCACTGCCCGCAGGCCACTGCGGATAATCCGCGCATCCGCTGCAAAAACGTCGTTGACGAAGTATGCAGCCTCACTGATCCGGCTTGCCTCGGCAGCCCTCCCGGCCGTAACCCTGACCGGTTTCCTCTCCTTCCGGTCTTCCCTTTCAGCCACCTTTTCAGGTGGCTTTTTTTTGCGCCGGTTTCTTGTTTCAGGGTTTTGCCATGCGCTTTCGGGGCCGTAGAAACGACAACGGCCGACCCGAAGGTCAGCCGTAGCTCGACGTGTTGCGAGAGTGATCAGTTCAAACGATGCCGGTTGCGGATCTCCTGTTTCACGCCCCAGCCTTCGATGATGCCGCCCAAGGGCTCGACCACCGCCGAGAAGCCCTGCTCGAAATCGCCAATGTCGTCGTAGGTTGCGTACATCACCTTGCTCAGTTCCAGAGACCAGGCGCCGTCGTCGCGCGCACTGACCTGGGCATTGATGGATTCACCGCGAAATTTGCCTGCCGCCCTGCGCGCCCGCTCCTCGTCCGGGAAAATGGCGTAGAACTCGATGGGATGGAATCGGGAAAAATCGAAACCGCCTTCTTTCATGCGGCGCAGCACGCTGCTGCTGATGTCTTCTTGATAGGCTGTGCTCATGAATCGTCCCCCTCGCATAGATGGATAGACTTTCCGTATTCCCTGCACTGGCCCACAGGGCCCGGGTGCTTACGGCAACCGCGTTGCCGGCGGGAAACAAGCATGTAGCTGACAAGACCAGACCTTAGCGATCCGTTCGCTGATCTCGCTTGCAGAGTAGCCCCAAGATAGAGCCGCTGCCAAGGCCTGGTACATGAAGAAAATGAAGATTCAGATTGGGGTGATGCTGCGGATTTCGATGCTGTTCTGGGTTTTCAGGCTTTTCACGCCGGCATCGGCGGTGCGTCCTTCCAGATCGTTCAGGTCAAGCTCGGCGGCGACGGGAAGCAGTCGTTCCTTGATCAGTCGTGCGGCCTCCTCATCGCTGGGGCATTCCGCACGCTCGAAGACTTCATCGACAATTTCACCGTGATCATCCACGAAAGTGACTTTCCACTTTTGCATTGGAGCCTCCTCGAACAAACCCGCAAATGGGCTTACCTCTATCTCGACTTTTGTCAGGATTGATCGTTCAAAAGGTTTACATCCGCCGAACATGAAAAAAAGTTATCCCATATGGAAGCGGGCTTGCTCGCGAAAGCGAACGACCAGTCAACTCTACGTTGAATGATAAGACGCCTTCGCGAGCAAGCCCGCTCCCACAGGGGTTTTACAGTGCTTTTAGTCGTTGCTTGGCTTGTTCACCGCTTGCAGCACGTATTGCGGCAAGGCGAAAGCACCGATGTGGATTTCCGGGTTGTAGTAGCGGGTGACGATGCCGCTGCCGATGAAGCGCTGTTGCAGCACTTCGCGGCTCAGCTTGCGGTAGGCCGGGTTGGTCGAGCCCCAGGCGAAGGTCATCGAACCGCCGATGTAGGTCGGTACGGCCGCCTGATAGAAGTGCCAGTCCGGGAACAGGCTGCGCAGGCGCCCGGCAGTGGTTTTCACCTCTTCGATCTGCATGAACGGCGTGCCGTTCTGGGTCACGAGGATACCGCCCTCGTTCAGGCAGCGGTGGCAGGCCTGGTAAAAGTTTTCCGAGAACAGCACTTCGCCCGGACCGATCGGGTCGGTGGAGTCGGAAATGATCACGTCGAATTTTTCGGTGGTGGTGGCGACGAAGCGCATGCCGTCGTCGATCACCAGATTCAGGCGTGGATCGTCGTAGGCGCCCTTGGAGTGGTTCGGCAAAAACTCTTTGCACATGTCGACCACGGTGCCGTCGATCTCGACCATGGTGATGTGCTCGACGCTGGCGTGTTTGGTCACTTCGCGCAGCATGCCGCCGTCGCCGCCGCCGATGATCAGCACACGCTTGGCGGTGCCGTGGGCGAGGATCGGCACGTGGGTGAGCATTTCGTGGTAGATGAATTCATCGGCTTCGGTGGTCTGGATCACGCCGTCCAGCGCCATCACCCGGCCCATGCGCGGGTTCTGGAAGATCACCAGGTGCTGGTGTTCGGTGCGCACTTCGTGCAGCAGTTTTTCCATGCGAAAACGCTGGCCGTAGCCTTCGTAGAGGGTTTCCAGGTATTCGCTGGTCTTGGTGACGGTCATGGTGAAGTGCTCCGATGAATGCGCGGGCGCCAATCGTCAGGTTCGATTGCCCGGGAAAGGCGCGCATTCTACGTTGCCGAAGATGACAGGTCGAACCTCAGTTCATCGGCCCGACCCGATCAGGGTGCGAACGGTCAAATCCGCACATTGCCCCGCGGCCCGGCAATCGCCCAGATGATCAGGCCCAGCACCGGCAGGAGGATGATCAGCAGTACCCAGAGGATTTTCATCCCGGTCTCGGCGCCGCTTTTCAGCACATTGATGATCGCCCAGATGTCGAGCGCAAGAATGATCAGGCCAACCAGGCCGTTGAACGTGGAACCCATGGTGTCGCTCCAGAATAGTGGCATGCACTTTTAGGATAGACGGTCGCGCTCAGGGTTCCCTTTTATTGCGCTCAGACGTGAACGGCGACCTTCAAGGCTTCCAGCGACGACGCGGCGGCGATACCGACTTCGGCGCACAGCTCCAGTACGCGCGGCACGTCGTTGCCGTAAACCAGCACCACCTGCAGCTCGTCGTCGAGCAACTGGCTGAAGTTCATCAACGTGTAACCGCCGTTTTCCTTGTTCAGGCTGCTCATCTGTACCTGGATGCGGTTGAGCGCGGTCAGCGCCTCGGTTTTGGCCAGTTGCTTGGGCTTGAGGTTGAATTCGACGCCCGGGCCGAACGAGGCAACGATCTGCGCGAACAGGTCGGCGTAGGTGTCGGCCTGGAACAACACGGTCTCCGGCAGGCTGCCGACCACCACCCACTCGCCCAGCGGAATCGGGAAAGTGTCGTCGTAGTTGATGTCCGGGTTGGCGGTCAGAAAAGCGTCGGCATCGGCGTAGGCCTGTGCCGCTTCGTCAGCGACCTTCAGGATCTCGTCTTCGCCCATGCAGCCGGAGCTGATTTTGCTGATGAGTTCGGCGAGTGCGGCTTTCATGGGGGCGGATCCTGTGGCGAAGGGAATTTTGAGGGCGCGAAGGATAGCGCATTCTCGCCTTCGCCACAGAGCGGGTTGCGGCCAGCGGCCTCAGCCCAGCAGTTTTTCCAGCTGCGCGGTGGTGTCCACAGCGCCCATGGTGCGGGCCGCGTCCAGCGCGGTGACGCCATTGGCATCTTTGGCTTTCGGGTCGGCGCCCTGGTCGATCAAGTAGTCGACGATTTCAACACGGTTGAACATCGCCGCCATCATCAGCGCCGTGCGGCCATCGAAGGAGGCGCCTTCAATCTGCGCCCCGCCCTCGACCAGGGCCTTGACCACGGCCAGATCACCCTTGAACGCCGCGCCGGCAATCGGGCTCTGGCCGTTGCCATTGCGTTGTTCCGGATCGGCCTTGTGCTTGAGCAGCACCTGCACCGCGTCCACGTGGCCGTAGTAACTGGCGAGCATCAGCAGGGTGTCGCCTTTGCTGTTCGTCAGGTTCACCGGCAGACCGGCAGTGATCAGGCGATCGAGCATCACCGCATCGCCCTCGCGCGCCTTGTTGAACACCTGTTCAGTGAATTCGGCGGCTTCCTCGGGGGTCATCTGGCGGCTTTGGTCAGACATGGTTCACTCCACTTTCGGTCAATCGGAAAGCCGACAGTTTCCCGAGCGCGGCGATAGCTGTCATCCCCTTTTTTCCAAGTCCGCCGATAGCCAATATCAATAGCGGTATTTGCCTGCCCGAATGTCGGCAAGAATTTCATCCGTCACCTGCACGTAGGTTTCGGTCCCCGGCAGCCAGGCATAAATCGGGTCATCGCCCGTCTGGCCGGGCTCGAAACCTTCGTTTTTCAGGCGGGTTTTCTGGTATTTGAAGGTGCCGGTGGTTTCCATTTTCACCTTGACCCGCAAGAACAGCGGCACCGCATAGGCCGGCATGCGCTGGCGGGCGAAGGCCAGCAGTTCGGCGAAATCCAGGGTCGCCAAAGATTCGGCCGGGGTGATCGCCGCCATCCCGGCGCGGCCATTGGTGTTGTGGATTTCCACGCCATAGGCCACCGCTTCGGAAATATGCGGATGCTGGAGCAGCAGGTTTTCGACCTCGGTGGTCGAGACGTTTTCGCCCTTCCAGCGGTAGGTGTCGCCGAGACGGTCGACAAACTGTGCATGGCCGAAACCGATGTTGCGCAGCAGATCGCCGGTGTTGAAGAAGCGGTCGCCCTTGGTGAACACGTCCTGTAGCACGACTTTCGCGGTTTTCTGCGGATCGGTGTAGCCGTCCAGCGGCGCCTTATCGTCGATCCGCGCCAGCAACAGCCCCCGCTCGCCCCGGTCGACCTTGCGCATGAACCCGTCGTCACCGCGAATCGGCTCGCCGCTGTCCTGGTCATAGGCGACCAGTTCCCAGGCCATCAGCGAGAAACCGATGGTGTTGTCGAAATTGAGGATGTTGGTGAAGCCAATATTGCCGTCGCTGGCGGCGTACAGCTCGCAAATGTGATCCACGCCGAAGCGGGTCTTGAACTCGGCCCACGCACCGGGTCGCAGGCCGTTGCCGATCATCTTGCGCACGTCGTGACGGCTGTCGTCGGCGCTGAGCGGCTGATCCACCAGATAACGGCACAACTCGCCGACGTAACCGATGGTGGTTGCGCGGTAGCGGCGCACGTCGCTCCAGAACTGGCGGGCGCTGAACTTGCGGCGAATGGCGAAACCCGAAGCGCCATTGACCGCCGAACCCCAACACACGCAAAGCCCGGTGGCGTGGTACAGCGGCAAGGTGCAATAGACGATGTCGTCCGGGCGCATGTCGAGGGCGATCATGCCGAAGCTCGCCGAGCTGCGCATCCAGCGTCCGTGCTTGAACACGCCGGCCTTGGGCAAACCGGTGGTGCCGGAGGTGTAGATATAGAAACAGGGGTCGTCGAAGAAAATCTGCCGGCTGCTGGCCGGGTTGTCACCCGAGGCGTCGGCGCTGGCGCTGATCAGGTTGATGTAGCCCTCGGGCGCGATGCCCGGATGGCTGAAGGTATCCTGATCGGCAACGAACCAGGCGCGCGCTGCCGGGATCGACACTTGCTCGCGTACCGCCGCAAACGCCGGCAACAACTCTTCACCGACGACAATCGCCGCCGGCATTACCAGATTGATGCTGTGGATCAGCGTATCGCGGGTCTGCGAGGTGTTGAGCAGCGCGCTGACCGCGCCGACCTTGGCCAGCGCCAGAATCGTCACCAGCAATTCCGGGCGGTTCTCGATGAACACCGCCACCACATCGCCTTTACCGATGCCCTGCCCGTTCAGATAGTGGGCGATGCGGTTGGCCCACTGGTTGACCTGTGAATAACTCAGCACCACCTCGCCCGACAGCAGCGCGGGGCCCTCGGGATTGCGCAGAGTCGCCTGCTCGAATGTCCAGCCCAGGCCACAGGTTTGGGTCGGATCCGTGACGTTGGCCACCTTCATGCCTTTCACCACCCGAGGGATGGCTTTGGCAATCATCGGCAGCTTGCGGAGCATCATGCCCCAGGTAATCGTGTCGCTCGGCGCGTGGCGCATGGCAGCTCCCGTTCGACCTTGACGTGCAGGCCGGATTTTTATTGTCGGGCAATCGGGTGACGCAACCGGCGCTTCTCGAGCGAGGGTCGAGGCCGAAAATACGTCAGGGCTTCTCAGGCTGTACACGCGGTTTTTGCAATGTTTTGTATCCGCCCGGCGCTGCAACGCACAGCGGGATTCCGGCCGCAGATATTGGTTCCATCGGATCGACAGTGATCCCGCAAAATGCAGGATGCACGATGGCCATTCATGCAGATTGCACGACAGACGAAACGAACTGATTTTATAACTTACTGATTTACAACGATTTTTATAAACATAAATACTGGCACAATCGCTGCAACTCCCTATACATGCTTGCCATTCAAGTGCATACGGAGCTGAAAGACATGAACCTGATCCAAGAAAAATTTACCTCCCTGTTCTCCAACTTCGCCGTCACCACCCAGCCCCGTCCCGATGGCGGGATTCTGCTGACGCTGAAGAGTGCCGACGGCAAAGTGTTCAAGCGTGCGCTCACCTATCAGCAATTGCATACCGGCGACCAACTGTCGTGGGCGATCAGCGCAATCCGTCGTGACCTGGCAGAACAAGCCAGCGAGCTGCCGCAGATCGGCATGCTGCAAAGCCAGCAGCGTTTCGCCCTGCCGACCTATCACTCGATGTAATTCGAACACCGTAAAAACAGACAGGCCGTGGAGCTTTCGCTTCACGGCCTGTTTTTTTGCGCGTCGATTGGATGTACTCAGAACGCTTCCGGTTCGATCCCGGTAAAGCTGTCGACGGTCACATGCCCTGCCAGTTCCCCGCCCTCACGGGCCAGGCCGCAGGTTTGCAGGCCGGCGGCCTGGGCGGCGTCGAGCTCCTGGACGATGTCGGACAGGAACAGGATCTCCTGCGGCTCGACCCCGATGGCCTGCTGGATGTTGCTGTACGACTGCGCTTCGCGCTTGGGGCCCGACGTGGTATCGAAGTAGCCACTGAACAGCGGCGTCAGATCCCCTGCTTCCGAGCAGCCGAAAATCAGCTTCTGCGCCTGGATCGAACCGGACGAATAAACAAACAGTTGATACCCGGCCTGATGCCAGCGCTGCAGCGCTTCAACGGCGTCCGGGTAAACATGGCCTTTCAACTGGCCGGCCTGATAACCCTGCTCCCAGACCATGCCCTGCAACGCTTTGAGCGGCGTGGCTTTGCGGTCTTCGGCGATCCACGCCAGCAGAACGTCCACGACCCGCTCGACGTCAGCCTGCGGTTCGTTGCTGTCGCGGCGCACGGCGTCCAGTTGCTCGGCAACGTCTGCACGCTGGGCATTCTGGCGAACGAAATCCGGCAGGTGCTTGGCGGCATACGGAAACAGCACGTCGAACACAAAACTCACCGCGCTGGTGGTGCCTTCGATGTCGGTGAGAATGACCTTGATCGACATCGGCTCAGTCCTCCAGACGCGGGAAGCGGCCGGCGATGTCTTCGCCGGTGAAATTGGCGACCCAGCCTTCAGGGTTGTTGAACAGGCGGATCGCCACGAAGTGCGGGTTCTCGCCCATGTCAAACCAGTGTTTGGTGCCGGCCGGCACCGAAATCAGATCGTTCTTCTCGCACAGCACGGCGTAGACGTAATCATCGATGTGCAGGGTAAACAGGCCACGACCGGCGACGAAGAAGCGTACTTCGTCTTCGCCATGCCGATGCTCTTCGAGGAACTTGGCGCGCAACTCGGCTTTTTGCGGGTGATCGCTGTTGAGGCTGATCACGTCGACCGTGATGTAACCGCGCTCGGTCATCAGTTTATCGATCTGCTCTTTATAGGCACCGATCACTTCTTCCTGGCTGGCGCCCGGCTGGATCTTCGCGGCGGCTTGCCAGCGGTCGAAGCGCACGCCCTGCTCGGCCAGGGTCGAGGCGATGTCTTCGAAATGGGTCAGCACCTTGTTCGGAATCTCGGGGCTGGAAACGTGATAGACGGACAGGCTGCTCATGGGGCATTCCTCGGTATCGGCCTTGCCGTCCGGTTCTTTCAGACCGGTCGGGCACTGCATTCATCAGGCAAAGGGGCTGGTTCTGGTGAAGTCAGCCTTGGCGGTTCATGACGCTGCGGGTCTTCAACTCGCATTCAAACAGGAATTCAAAGGCCTCGACCTGACGCAGCGCGTCACTCATCTGCGCGCCCCAGGTGTAGAGGCCGTGGCCGCGAATCAGATAACCCACGCAATCGGGATGGGCGTCGAGCCAAGGCTGCACCTTGGCGGCGAGGCGCGCAATGTCCTGATCGTTGTCGAAGATCGGCACGCGCACCCGGGATTCGTGGGTCGAGATGCCGCTGAAGGCTTTTTGCAATTCGTAGTCTTCGAACTCGATGAAGTCTTGCGGCGTCAGGCGCGACAGCACCGTGGCGTTCACCGAGTGGGTGTGCAGCACCGCGCCGATCTCCGGGCGCCAGTTGTAGAGCTGGGTGTGCAGCAGGGTTTCGGCGGACGGTTTTTTGCCGGGTTCCAGGCTGTTGCCGGACAGGTCGGTGGCGAGCACGTCGTCCAGGCCCAACTGGCCCTTGTGCTTGCCGGACACGGTCAGCAGCGCTTCGCTCGGTGACAGGCGCGTCGAGTAATTGCTGCTGGTGGCCGGCGACCAGCCGCGACCATAAAGAAAACGCCCGGCGTCGACAATTTGCTGGGCAAGCTGTTCACGGGTAAGGCTCATGGCCTGTCCTCTTGCATTCGAATGGCAATGATAACGGCAGCGGCGAGCGCTGCGAGACTGGCAATACTAAAGGTCAATGTCGCGCCGAGGGCATTCCAGCTGTAGCCGGAATACAACGCGCCGAGCGCGCCACCGGTGCCGGCCAGCGCTGCATACAGCGCCTGGCCCTGCCCTTGCTGACGCGCGCCAAAGCTACGTTGCACGAACGCGATGGCAGCGGCATGAAAGCTGCCGAACGTCGCCGCATGCAGCACCTGGGCAAACAACAGGACCCACAGGAATTCGGCGAACGAACCTAGCAGCAACCAGCGCAACGCCGCCAGCAGAAAACTCGCCATCAGCACCCGCCGCAGGGAAAAACGCGCGAGGATCCGGCTCATGGCCATGAACATCAGCACTTCCGCCACCACGCCGACCGCCCAGAGCATGCCGATCACGCCACGGCTGTAGCCCAAGCGTTCGAGGTGCAGGGTCAAAAATGTGTAATACGGCCCGTGGCTCAGTTGCATAAGCGCCACGCAACCATAGAACGCCAGCACCCCGGGATTGCGCAGTTGCTTGAGAAAGCCTTCGCCCGTCGGCCGGTTGCCCTGAGGCGGTTGTGCGTTCGGCACCCACAAACTACTGAGCACGATGCCGGCCATGATCAACACCAGTGCCGCCGGGTAGATATCGAGGCTGAGCCACTCGAACAGGCGACCGAGGGCGACCACGGTGATGATGAAACCGATCGAGCCCCAGAGGCGAATCTGACTGTAGCGGGAGGTCTGGCCCTGCAAATGCGCCAGGGTGATGACTTCGAACTGCGGCAGCACCGCGTGCCAGAAGAATGCATGCAAGGCCATGACCATCGCCAGCCAGGCGTAGGTCTTGCTGACGAAAATCAGCGAGAAGGTCAACAGCGTGCAAACCGCACCAAAGCGCACAATGGCCAGGCGCCTGCCGGTGTAATCGCCGAGCCAGCCCCAGATGTTCGGCGCCACGCAGCGCATCAGCATCGGGATCGCCACCAGCTCGCCGATGCGCGCGGCGCTGAATCCGAGATGATCGAAGTACAGCGCCAGAAACGGCGCCGTCGAACCGAGCAAGGCGAAATAGAACAGATAGAAACTGGACAGCCGCCAGTACGGGAGCGCCGCCACGGTCAGACCGCGGCGGCTTTGAGATCACCCATCAAAGCTGACCCAGCACCGGGGTGCTCACGCGCACATCGGCGTTCTGGCCACGGTGGCGCAGCAGGTGATCCATCAACACGATGGCCATCATCGCCTCGGCAATCGGCGTGGCGCGGATACCGACACATGGGTCGTGACGGCCCTTGGTAATGACATCGACCGGGTTGCCTTCGATGTCGATCGAACGGCCCGGGGTGGTGATGCTCGAAGTGGGCTTCAATGCCAGATGCGCGACGATCGGCTGCCCCGAGGAGATCCCGCCAAGGATGCCGCCAGCGTTGTTGCTGAGGAAACCTTCCGGAGTCATTTCATCGCGGTGTTCGGTGCCGCGCTGGGCGACGCAGGCGAAACCGGCGCCGATTTCCACGCCTTTGACCGCGTTGATGCTCATCAGCGCGTGGGCCAGTTCGGCGTCGAGACGGTCGAAGATCGGCTCGCCCAGGCCCGGCATCACGCCTTCGGCAACCACGGTGATCTTCGCGCCGACGGAGTCCTGATCGCGACGCAGCTGGTCCATGTAGGCTTCCAGCTCCGGCACTTTGTCCGGATCCGGGCTGAAGAAGGCGTTCTGCTCGACCGATTCCCAGGTCTTGAACGGAATTTCGATCGGGCCGAGCTGGCTCATGTAGCCGCGAATGACGATGCCCTGGCTGGCCAGGTATTTCTTGGCGATGGCGCCGGCCGCGACGCGCATGGCGGTTTCCCGCGCGGAGCTGCGACCGCCGCCGCGATAATCGCGCTCGCCGTATTTGTGGTGGTAGGTGTAGTCGGCGTGGGCAGGGCGGAACAGATCCTTGATCGCCGAATAGTCCTTGGACTTCTGGTCGGTGTTGCGGATCAGCAGGCCGATGGAGCAACCGGTGGTGCGGCCCTCGAACACCCCGGAGAGGATCTCGACTTCGTCGGCTTCCTGGCGCTGGGTGGTGTGGCGGCTGGTGCCCGGCTTGCGACGGTCAAGGTCGCGTTGCAGGTCTTCAAGGGAAATCTCCAGGCCCGGCGGGCAGCCGTCGACAATGGCGACCAACGCCGGACCATGGCTTTCGCCCGCGGTGGTGACAGTGAACAGCTTGCCGTAGGTATTGCCGGACATGCAGGACGCTCCGTTAAATCGAACCCAGATTCGTGATGCGCGCCAGTATACGCAGGCTAACCGAGTAGTTCATCCTCGAACCTTAGCGGTGTGGGTGAGTCCAACCGGCACCTTGGCAAATGATGGCGTGATGATGCTGCGAGTTTTGATCTTGAGCCTTTCCCTGTTTACCGGCTTCGTCCAGGCGACTGTCCTGCAACGACCGGTCACGTTGACGACTGACAACGGCGAACTTTTCGGCTCGCTGTTGCTGCCCAAATCCGACAACCCCGTGCCGGTTGTCCTGATCCTTTCTGGCTCGGGCCCTACCGATCGTGACGGAAACAACCCCGACGGTGGACGCAATGACAGCCTCAAGCGACTGGCCTGGGTGCTGGCCAAACACAACATCGCCAGTGTGCGTTTCGACAAGCGCGGCGTGGCCGCCAGCCTGGCGGCAACCCCGGACGAGCGAAACCTGTCGGTGGAAGCCTACGTGGCGGACGCTGTAGCCTGGGGGCAGAAACTGAAAGCCGATCCGCGCTTCGGTCCGTTGATTTTGCTGGGCCACAGCGAAGGTGCATTGATCGCCAGCCTGGCGGCGCCGAAGGTGGACGCCGCCGCGGTGATCTCCCTCTCTGGCACAGCCCGGCCCATTGATCAGGTACTGCGCCGGCAACTGGCCCGCAGCCTCCCTCCTCCTTTGATGCTGCGCAGCAACGAATTGCTCGACAGCCTCAAGGCCGGGCGCACCGACGACAATGTGCCGGCGCCCTTACAGGTGATTTTCCGTCCGAGTGTGCAACCGTATCTGATTTCGCTGTTCCGTCAGGATCCGGCGGCGGCCTTCGCTCAACTGCAAATGCCGGCGCTGATCGTGCAAGGCAGCAACGACATTCAGGTCCAGGTCGATGATGCGAAATTGCTCAAGGCCGCCAAACCGGATGCGCAACTGGCGCTGATCGAAGGCATGAACCACGTGTTGCGCATCGTGCCCAATGACGTGAAGCGGCAATTGGCCTCCTACAAGGATCCGAATTTGCCCCTGGCGGCGGAACTGGGGACACGCGTTCTTGAATTTATTGACGGACTTCGCACCCGTTGAGCTCTTTTACCCTCTAGTCCTGTAGAAAACGGCCGATAAGCCTTTGTCGCCAGCGTACTGGCTGGCGGCAAGCAGCTTGGACAGGATCTCGCCGTTATGACTGATACCCAGACTTCACCCGACACCACCGCTGACAAAGACGCACCGCCAGCGGTCGAGCTGCCATGGGCGGATGTCCACGTCGAGCACCACAAGATGCTCCGCCTGGCGCCGTTGCAGACCGACCGCAACACCGGCGGGCGGCCGCTGCGCTTCGTTGAATTCGGATACGCCGAGCGCAACGGCAAAGAACACAGCCTGATGCGCATGGCGATCAAGTTGCCTGCTCAGCGTGTGCGTAAAGAACAGAATCATCTGGACGTGTGGGTCGATCACACGACCAAGCGCGTGCATTTCGGCCCGGACAGCGGTTTGCAGATCGAACCGATGAACCGTGGTATCGGCCGCTTCATGGCCGCCCAGGGCATCAACTGGGCGAAAAAACGCTGGCCCACCTACACCGTCGACGGCATGGACTTGAACAACAAGGACGCGCTGAACGAGGACACTCGCCTGCGCCGCGATCACTTTTTGCGGGTGCACGGCTTTGATGTGGTTTACGCCGATGCCCAGCATTTGAAGGGTAGCGTCAAAGAAGTGAAGGTCGGCGACCTGCTGGGTGACTGGAACAGCGAAAAGCTGCAGATCGTCGAAATTCTTGAAGCTGCGCAGATGTTGCAGCAGGCCGAGCAGAATCTGGCCGAGCAGGAAGTGAAGCTGAAGAAGCAGGAAGACAAGGTCAGCAAGTTCAAGCGCGAAGATGCCGGGTTGCGCTTCACCATTACCTGTCTGGTGGCGTTTGCGGTGTTTCAGGCTGGGTTGCTGATCTGGATTGCTACGCACCGCTAAGCCAATGATCGTTCCCACAGAGGTGGGAACGATCGGTTCAGGTCAGACGCGGGAAGCGAACAGTGCCTGATGGGCGCGGCACTGTTCGGCGGTCAGCATGAACACGCCATGCCCGCCGCGCTGGAACTCCAGCCAGGCGAAATCGACTTCCGGGTACAGCGCCTCGACGTGGACCTGGCTGTTGCCCACCTCGACAATCAGCAAACCCTTCTCGGTCAGGTGATCCGCCGCTTCGGCGAGCATCCGGCGCACCAGGTTCAAACCGTCATCGCCGCAGGCCAGGCCCAGTTCCGGCTCGTGCTGGTATTCGTCCGGCATGTCGGCGAAATCTTCCGCATCGACGTAGGGCGGGTTCGACACGATCAGGTCGAAACGTTGACCCGGCAGGCCATCGAAACCATCGCCCTGCACGGTGAACACACGCTCATCGACGCCATGACGCTCGATGTTCTGGTTCGCTACTTCCAGCGCTTCGAACGACAGGTCCGCCAGCACCACTTCAGCGTTCTGGAACTCGTAGGCGCATGCGATGCCGATGCAGCCGGAGCCGGTGCACAGATCGAGAATCCGCGCCGGCTCGTCACCGATCCATGGGGCAAAACGGTTTTCGATCAGCTCGCCAATCGGCGAACGCGGGATCAGCACGCGCTCATCGACGATGAACGACATGCCGCAGAACCAGGCTTCGCCCAGCAGGTAAGCGGTCGGAATGCGTTCTTCGATGCGACGCTTGAGCAGGCGCTGAAGATTGACCAGCTCGTCGTCTTCCAGCGCGCAATCCAGATAGCTGTCGGCGATTTCCCATGGCAGGTGCAAGGCACCGAGCACTAGCTGCCGGGCTTCGTCCCAGGCATTGTCGGTGCCATGGCCGAAAAACAGATCCTCCCCATGGAAGCGGCTGACGGCCCAACGAATGTGGTCGCGCAGGGTACGAAGTCGGGAAGTGATCACGGGGCAGAACTCCAGAAAAAACGACTGGCGATTCTAGCAGCCAAAACGCGCCGCGACGACGCAGGAAAGATTCCGGGGCGACGGTAGGACGCTTCCGATTTTCCCCTCGGCTATTGAACAGATCGTGTAACTTGACAAGGCTGCAGGCCAGCAACGACGGTGTCTACGATGGTAGCGATTCACAGAACCGCTCAGCCAGAGGACAATGTCGCAAAAGCCCCACCCGAAGGAGCCCCAGAATGTCCGTTCCAAAAACGATGTTTCAACTCAGCGGTCGCGGTTACGCAGCGGCCACGTTGAGCCATGCCACCGTGGTCATCATCGATGCCCAGAAAGAGTACCTCAGCGGCCCGCTGGCCCTGAGCGGCATGGACGCGGCTGTCGCGAACATCAAACAACTGGTTGCCGCCGCCCGCGCGGCCGGCCGGCCGATCGTGCATGTGCGCCACCTCGGCACCGTCGGCGGTCTGTTCGACCCGCAGGGCGAGCGCGGCGAGTTCATCCCCGGCCTGGAACCCCAGGGCGATGAAACCATCATCGGCAAGTTGCTGCCGAGCGCCTTTCACGGCACCGAACTCTACGATCGTCTGCAAACCATCGGCTCGCTGGACCTGATCGTCTGCGGTTTCATGAGTCACTCCAGCGTCAGCACCACCGTGCGCGCGGCGAAGAACCTGGGTTTCCGCTGCACCCTGGTCGAAGATGCCTGTGCCACCCGCGATCTGCCATTCAAGGGCCGCGTGCTCAGCGCCGAACAGGTGCAGGAAGCGGAAATGGCGATCATGGCTGACAACTTCGCTACTCTCGCCCTGACCCAGGATCTGATCTGATCTTCCGTAAATGAGCGGCTCAGCCCGCCGCTCATCTGCAAAAACCTCGCATTTGCTTCAATTACCCTAGCCTCAGGAACAACCCGGTCAACTCCCGGTCGAAGGGCCGATACCCATTGAGGAAGGTCGGAATGAAGTTATCCGATGGATTTGACGCACGCCGCTTGCGGCCCAAAGGCCAAAGCAACTGGCGATTTCGATTCGGCGCGGCGATTGCGGCCATACTGGCGACGTTCGGCGTGCTGCTGGCGATGGCCGGGGCCGCCAGCCTGCTGGGGCGCCCACCGGCGCTCGGCGACCTGAACGCAACCCCGCTCGGCTCTGCAATCATTCTCGCAGTCGGCCTGCTGTTCCTGTATTTCGGCGTGGCCCTGTGGCGTCGTTGCCGGCGTCGCGCACGGCAATCGCGGGAATTGAACATGTCCCCGCACCTGATGAAAAAACACGATTGATCGACGGCCTGGCTTTTTGCCGGGCCGTTTTGTATCCGTTTGGGTAAACTGGCCGCCCTTCGCGGAGGCTGATATGCAAGACGACGATTTTTCCCTGTTCAAAAGTGCGATCCAAGGCGTCAAGCCGATCAAGCACGACCGCGCCGACACCGGCAAACCCAAGGCTGACCGAGACCGGATCGCCAAGCTGCGCCAGTCCGCCACCGTGCGCACCGACACCACCACCGTTGACGGCCTGTCCGATCAGTTCGTGATTGACGTCGGCCCCGAAGACGAGCTGATGTGGGCCCGCGACGGCGTGCAGGAAAGCCAGATGCGCAAGCTCAAGATCGGGCAGATCCCGTTCGAAGGCAGCCTCGACCTGCACGGCATGAGCGTAGAAAAAGCCCGCGAAACCCTCTGGGCGTTTCTCGCCGAAGCGACCAGATTCGAAATCCGCTGCGTGCGCGTCACCCACGGCAAGGCTGTGCGTCTGGACGGCAAGCGGCCGATGATCAAAAGCCACGTCAACACCTGGCTGCGCCAGCATGCGCAAGTACTCGGCTTCTGCTCGTGCCAGGCGAAACATGGCGGCGCCGGCGCCGTATATGTGATGCTCAAACGCACCATGATGGAAGGCCGCGACGAATAATCCCGTCACACCGAACTTGCAGGGTCGTGTCCGCCACCGTACCCTTGCCCTTTGCGAAAATCCCCACAGGTAGTTTCATGTCCCTGGAACAGAATTACACCGCGATTCTCGGCCAACTGGGCGAGGACGTCTCCCGCGAGGGCCTGCTCGACACGCCAAAGCGTGCCGCCAAAGCCATGCAGTACCTCTGCCGCGGTTATGAACAGACGCTCGAAGAGGTCACCAACGGTGCCCTGTTCAGCTCCGACAACAGCGAAATGGTGCTGGTCAAGGACATCGAGCTCTACTCGTTGTGCGAACACCACCTGCTGCCGTTCATCGGCAAGGCCCACGTCGCGTACATCCCGAGCGGCAAAGTGCTGGGCCTGTCGAAGGTCGCGCGGATCGTCGATATGTACGCCCGCCGCCTGCAGATTCAGGAAAACCTCAGCCGCCAGATCGCCGATGCGGTCCAGCAAGTCACCGGCGCGCTGGGCGTGGCCGTAGTGATCGAGGCCAAGCACATGTGCATGATGATGCGCGGTGTGGAGAAACAGAATTCGTCGATGATCACTTCGGTGATGCTCGGTGAGTTCCGTGAAAACGCGGCGACCCGCAGCGAGTTTCTCAGCCTGATCAAGTAATGCGTGACAGAAAAAACCGGCGTTGATCGCCGGTTTTTTTTCGTCCGTGAAAAATCGGGTAAGCTGCGCGCCTTCTTCAATCTCCCTGTGAGGCTTGTAACGTGTTCGTCAAAGCGCTTCGTGTCGGCCTCGGCCAACTGATCATTTTCGTGGACTTTCTGACCCGCCCGGGCAAGAAGCAGCGCCCCGCCGCTGCCCAGGCTCAGGTTGATGCCGCCGCCAGGAACCTGACCCTGTATCAGTTCCACGCCTGCCCGTTCTGCGTGAAGACCCGCCGCAGCCTGCGTCGCCTGAACGTTCCGGTGGCCCTGAAGGATGCGAAGAACAACGAGCAGGATCGCCAGACCCTGCTGGAACAGGGCGGCAAAATCAAGGTGCCGTGCCTGCGCATCGAAGAGAACGGCCAGACCACATGGATGTATGAGTCCAACACGATCATCGAATATCTGAACCAGCGGTTTGCCGCAGTCTGAATCAAAAAAACCGGCCTGATGGCCGGTTTTTTTATGCCGCCTGCGCGGCCTGGGCCTGGCGCACCACCGCCGCCAGCCGCTTGAGCCCTTCATCGAGTCGTGCCGGATCGATGTGACTGAAGTTCAGCCGCAGATGACCGGGGTTGCGATCCGGCTCGGGGAAGAACGGTTCGCCGGGCATGAACGCCACATCGTTGGCCAGCGCGGTGTTCAGCAACGTGCGGGTGTCCAGCGGTTGCTTCAGGGTCAGCCAGAAAAACAGCCCGCCCTGCGGCGTGTTCCAGTCCGCCAGATCGGCGAAATGGGTTTCCAGCGCCGCTTGAAAGGCGTCGCGGCGCTGACGATAGAAGCTGCGCAATTCACTCAAGTGCTGCTGATACTGCTCACTGCCGATCCACTGCAACGCCTGCCACTGACCGATGCGGTTGGTGTGCAGATCCGCCGATTGCTTGAGTTTGAGCAGGTGCGGGAACAGGTCCGGGCTGGCAATCAGGTAGCCGACGCGCAGGCCTGGCAGCAGGGTTTTCGACACGGTGCCGGTGTAGATCCAGCTGGATTTCTTGAGGCGCCCGGCAATCGGTTGAGCGCTGCCGCCGTCGAAGGTCAGTTCGCGGTAAGGCTCGTCTTCGATCAGGGTCACGCCGAATTCGTCGAGCAATGTCGCAACGGCTTCGCGCTTGGCTTCGCTGTAGCGCACGGCCGATGGGTTCTGGAAGGTCGGAATCAAATAGATGAACGCCGGGTGGTGCTGCTCCAGACGCTGGCGCAACTGTGCGAGGTTCGGGCCATCAGCCTCCAGCGGCACGGTCAGGCAATCGGCGCCGAACAGCTGAAAAATCTGCAAGGCCGCCAGATAGGTCGGTGCTTCGAGCAGGATTTCGGTGCCCTTGTCGATGTACAGCTTGGCCGCCAGGTCCAGAGTCTGCTGGGAACCACTGACTACCAGCACCTGACTCGCCTCACACGGTAAACCCAACGCCCTCGCCTCTGCCGCCAGCGCTTCGCGCAGTGCCGGCTCACCTTCACTCATGCCGTACTGGCCGAGAGAAACTGGCATCTCAGCCCACTCGACCTTCGGCAACATGGCTTCAGCCGGCAAACCGCCAGCGAAAGACATCACTTCCGGACGCTGGGCCGCGGCAAGGATTTCACGGATCAGAGAACTTTTGAGGCGCGAGACACGTTCGGAAAAAGCCATGGAAGTCACCGCTAGCGAGGCATGGGAAAAATGAGTCAAACTTGTTGACTGAAATTACGACACCTCACCCGGAAACGTCAACATGCTTGACCTTAAAAACTGCGCCAGCCAACAACAGGCCATGGAAGCCTTCTTCTTCGGTTATCAGGCGTTCACCGCCAAGGCTGACGAAATGCTCGAGCGTCGCGGCCTGTCCCGAGTGCATCAACGCATTGTGTTTTTCATAGCTCGCTATCCGAACCTGAGCGTCAAGGAATTGCTCGCGCTGCTCGGCGTCAGCAAGCAGGCGCTGAACATGCCGTTGCGGCAATTGCAGGAAATGCACCTGGTGGACAGCGTGGCGTCCGAGACCGATAAACGTAAACGCCTGCTGGAGCTGACCGTCGAAGGTGCGAAATTTGAGCAGGCGCTGCGTCGTGAACAGGTGAAATTGCTTGAGCGCGTCTTTGCCGAAGCCGGCGAAACGGCGGTCAACGGCTGGCTGACGGTGAATCTGGCGCTGGGAACCAATCGCCCGGCCGAGTGATATAGCTCGATCACCAGTCTTTTCGTCTACAAAACCAAAAACAATATTTGCTTTATTTGTACACAAAAGCATAATCCACAGCGTGCGAGTTCCTGACTACACGGTCAACAAATTCGCGTATGCCTCAAAGGACCGCTGCCACCCCTCATGGGTCCGGTCCTGGAAATAACAATAAAACTCTTGAGGAGTACTCGCTGTGGAAAGCCGCAAATCCGAAGCATCGACGCTGGAACTCTCGCCGCCGTTACGCACTGGGCTGCTTGAGCGCATCTTCAAACTCAGCTTGCATGGCACCACGGTGAAGACCGAGCTGATTGCCGGTCTGACAACCTTCATCACCATGGCCTACATCATCTTCGTCAACCCGAACATCATGGCCGATGCCGGGATCGATCACGGTGCCGCCTTCGTCGCCACCTGTATCGCCGCCGCGCTGGGCTGCCTGCTGATGGGCCTCTACGCCAACTGGCCGGTGGGCCTGGCGCCGGGCATGGGCCTCAACGCGTTCTTCACCTACACCGTGGTCGGCACCATGGGCTACAACTGGGAAACCGCGCTCGGTGCGGTGTTCGTCTCGGGCGTGCTGTTCATGATCCTGACCTTTTCGCGGATCCGCGAATGGCTGCTCAACAGTATTCCGGTCAGCCTGCGCTATGCGATGGGTGCCGGCGTGGGTCTGTTCCTCGGGCTGATCGGCCTGAAAACCGCCGGCATCGTCGTCGATAGCCCGGCCACCCTGATCAAGCTCGGCTCGCTGCGTGAACCCGGTCCGCTACTTGCCGCCATCTGCTTCCTGATGATCGCGATCCTCAGCTATCACAAAGTGTTCGGCGCAATCCTCATCAGCATCATCACCGTGACACTGGCCGGTTGGGGAATTGGTCTGGTGCACTACGAGGGCATCATGTCCGCGCCGCCAAGCCTGGCGCCAACCTTCATGGCCATGAACGTCGCCGGCGTGTTCAACGTCAGCATGATCAGCGTGGTGCTGGCCTTCCTGTTCGTGCACATGTTCGACACCGCCGGCACCCTGATGGGCGTCGCCCAGCGCGCTAACCTGGTGAACCCTGACGGGCGCATCGAAAATCTGTCCCGCGCCATGAAAGCCGACTCCGCCTCCAGCGTATTCGGCGCGGTGGTTGGTGTCCCTCCCGTCACCAGCTACGTGGAAAGTGCCGCCGGCGTGGCCGCTGGTGGTCGGACTGGTCTTACCGCCGTCACCGTGGGTGTGCTATTTATAGCCGCGATGTTCTTTGCACCGCTGGCCGGCATGATTCCCGCCTATGCCACCGCTGGCGCGCTGATTTATGTAGCGATGCTGATGATGGGCGGCATGGCGCACATCGAATGGGACGAAGCGACCGACAGCATTCCGGCGATCGTCACCGCGATCATGATGCCGCTGACCTTCTCGGTCGCCGACGGTATCGCGCTGGGCTTCATTACCTATGTCGCGCTGAAGGCCGGCACCGGTAAATACAAGGAAATCTCCGTCAGCCTGTGGGTGCTCTGCGCGATCTTCATCGCCAAGTTCATCTTCCTGTAAGCACTACGCGGTTCATGCTTCAAAACAGCCTCACCTCACCGGGTGGGGCTTTTGCACATTCTTGATAACGATAAAAAGGAGCACATGATGAGTCTGGAAACCTGGCTGCTGTTCAGCGGCGCTGCGCTGGTGGTGATCCTGATTCCGGGGCCGCTGTCGTTGCTGATGATCAGCAACAGTCTGAATTACGGTCTACGCCGTTCCTACCCGGCCTTTCTGGGTGGCGTGAGTGCATCGATCTGCCTGCTCAGCGCTTCGGCTCTGGGCCTGGGTGCCCTGCTGCTGGCATCGGAAAAGCTGTTCAGCGCATTGAAGATCGTCGGCGCCCTGTACCTGTTCTACCTCGCCTGGCAGAGCTGGCAGCAATCGCGTCAGCCATCGGTCGGGGCCGAAGTCCCGAACGCAGCGCCGGCTCCACGCTTTCGCGCGCTGTTCGGTCGAGCCTTTGTACTGGGTGCAAGCAATCCAAAAGACATCCTGTTCTTTGCCGCCTTCCTGCCGCAGTTCCTTAGTGCCGAGCAGCCATTTCTGCAACAACTGCTGGTGATGATCGCGACCTGGACGGTGCTTGATCTGTTGTGCAAGCTGACCTACGGCCTCGGCGCCCACGGCGCGGCGCGTTACCTGCGCAGCGGCAAGGGCCAGAGCTGGTTCAACCGCATCAGCGCCGGATTGTTTGGTGGCGCAGGGGCGGCATCGTTGCTGAGCAGCCACTGACCCCGGCACACCGGCTGACACCTGGAAACATCTGATTCGGTGCGTAGACATATCTACCGCATTTCGCCGAGTCGATTCATTGAACATCCAGCCTCTCCCGTCCGGAGAGACATGAATCGACTCTGCGAGTACCTATCCCATGAGCCCCAAACGTCCAACACGCCCCAAACCAGCAACCTCATCACAGGAATCGAACGTCGGGATCCGCGATTCAACGATTCCGATCATTTCACGTCCACCCCCGACAGCCCCTCATCACGGTATCGACGCAACACCCACAATCGCCCCGCGCGAGCTTGTTCATACATATCCCGAACACAGTGTCCTTGAGATCGTCGACCTCCCCGCTGACACGCTGATCACCCCTGTCGCTCCCCACATGCCGATCGACCAGTATTTTCTCCCACCGAGACTGCTCACCCGCCTGCCCGATCCCGATCCACGATCAGGCATTCGATCAGCCGGGGCGCTGAGGCACTATGTCGATCTCCAGGAAGGTGGAACAGTGCTGGTCGGCAACGATGCGGAAAACGGTTTCAGGGCCAGGCTTGCGAGTGAAATCAACCCTTCCGGCCCTCGGCTCGAACAGATAGAAGGCTCACTTCAATGGCGCGTACGCTCGAGGGCTGAAACCGACGACGCGCCTTCCACGCTGTTCATCAGTCGCGTGCCAATGCCGCAGGACGCTGCCACATCCGGACAATGGGCTGACCCGTGGCGACAATGGGAACCTCCTCTCCATCACCGATCGCCAGACGACATCATCGTCGACGGAATCCATTACAAATTGCTGCCGCGTGGCACCGATGCCGGAGATCCGATCGTATATATCAAGAACCCGGAGCACATGATTTACGACTTCGCGCTGCTGGAGCGGGTTCTGCGAAGAGATTTCATGCAACAACCCCGTGGCGCGATCCGCGTACCTCCTGCGTTTCACTGGGAAATCGACCCGAATCCGCCCTTCCAGCAACCGTTGACGGACTATGTCGCCAATCGGTTTCCACAACTGTCCCAAACCACGGTCCGCAACGTGGCCAGACACCAGTTCGTCCTCGCCAATGGCGGCGACATTGCCACGGGCAGCGGACTTACCCGGCTCAGGCAAACCTTCAATGACTGGCGCATGGGCAACGATGCACTGCGCCCGGAGCTGGCCGATCCACTGCTGATGCTGCCGATACTGCATACGTCCAGCAACGCCCACAGCAACGATCTGACGCTGGAGCTTCCGACTCCCAATACGGACGGCTCCCTGCAACGACTGGACTTCGATCCGGAGAGGTTTCGGCCGCAATGGCGAAATTACATGTTGACGCAGTCAGCGGTCGACCTGAAGCGCTTCATGGCGTACGTGCTGCGACACAATGGCTACGAAGTTTTCGATCCCAGCAGGGCAACCGTATATCCAACGTTGGTTCTTCGCCAGAAGATGCACGACTTTGTGTATTGCCTGAGCCTATATCGCGTCAGGGGCCGGAAAATTCATCGGCTGACGAATCTCGAGCCGAACAACTTCGACGCACGACTGGAGCATCTGGTCGACCCGCCGGCAGCACAGGTGGTCAGAGAGGCACATGCACAAAACCGGTTGATCTGGCTCAAGGGTGGATCTCAAATACTCGCCTCCCACGCGGATACCGTTTTCATCGTCAGGGACAATGACGCGAGGCTTTGAAGCCGTGACTCTGCCTGCCGGGGGTGGTTCGAAACGCAAAAAAAAGCCCGCAGTGTGAGCGGGCGAAAGACCAAAGAAGCTATATGCGCAGTCGCTTCCCGGCAGGGGCAGCTGCTTGGGGGTCAGCTGCCCCGATAGGTGGAATAGCTGTAAGGCGAGATCAGCAACGGCACGTGGTAGTGATCCTGTTCGGCAGAGATGCCGAACCGCAGCACCACCACGTCCAGAAATGCCGGCTCCGGCAACTGGACGCCACGGGCGCGGTAGTAATCGCCGGCGTGGAACTGAACCTGATAGACACCGGTACGGTAGTCATCGCCTTGCAGCAGCGGCGCATCGACCCGGCCATCGCTGTTGGTAAGCGCACTGGCGACCAATTCCAGGTGCGAACCTTCAACGCGGTACAGCTCGACCTTGATCGAGCTGCCCGGGCAACCGTGTGCAGCGTCCAAAACGTGTGTTGTCAAACGTCCCATTGATTCTGCGCGCCTGCCTGCGTGGAGCAGTCAGACCTCGCGCCTCCCGAAGTCAGTTGAAAAGGAGACCGCACCGTTTCGGAGCACGAAAAGCTGCGGCGAGCGACTGATTAAGACACTTTTGAAAAAAATTGTACACAATAAAAACGACATTTTTCCTCCCACCCCCAGCCTCCGCCGATTTTCCGCTGCTCAGGCCTCGAACCATGCATTCATTGAACCTCTGATCCATTAGCTGACTGATCAGGCAGATTTCTTGCAGGCTCTCGCCTTTATCAGCAAAAGAGGACGGCCGGTGAAAAATGCGAAAATTCAGGCTTACAAATTGAGAATAAAGTTGTATACAATCAGCCCATCGCTGTGACGCCAGCTGCCATCCCATCTTCAAGGCGCCACACAATCTGTCAACGAATAAGAAGGAAGACTGCAGTGAGCGCTGACTACCCACGCGACCTGATCGGTTACGGCAGTAACCCTCCTCACCCACACTGGCCGGGCAATGCCCGGATCGCCCTGTCCTTCGTACTCAATTACGAAGAAGGTGGCGAGCGCAACATCCTGCATGGCGACAAAGAATCGGAAGCCTTCCTCTCGGAAATGGTCGCGGCCCAGCCTCTGCAAGGCGCGCGCAACATGAGCATGGAATCGCTTTACGAGTATGGCAGCCGTGCCGGCGTCTGGCGGATCCTGAAACTGTTCAAGGAATTCGACATTCCGCTGACCATCTTCGCCGTGGCCATGGCCGCCCAGCGTCACCCGGATGTGATCCGCGCGATGGTCGCGGCCGGTCACGAGATCTGCAGCCACGGCTACCGCTGGATCGACTACCAGTACATGGACGAGGCGCAGGAACGCGAGCACATGCTCGAAGCGATCCGCATCCTGACCGAACTCACTGGCGAGCGCCCGCTGGGCTGGTACACCGGTCGCACCGGCCCCAACACCCGCCGTCTGGTGATGGAAGAAGGCGGTTTCCTCTACGACTGCGACACCTACGACGACGACCTGCCCTACTGGGAACCGAACAACCCGACCGGCAAGCCGCACCTGGTGATCCCGTACACCCTGGACACCAACGACATGCGCTTCACCCAGGTCCAGGGTTTCAACAAGGGCGACGATTTCTTCGAATACCTCAAGGATGCGTTCGACGTGCTTTATGCCGAAGGCGCCGAAGCGCCGAAGATGCTGTCGATCGGTCTGCACTGCCGTCTGATCGGCCGTCCGGCGCGTCTGGCTTCGCTCAAGCGCTTTATCGAATACGCTAAAAGTCATGAACAGGTGTGGTTCAGCCGCCGCGTCGACATCGCACGTCACTGGCACGAAACCCACCCGTACCAAGGGGCTGCCAAATGAGCACCTTTCAAACCCTGCAGCCGTCGACCCTGAGCCGCGACGCCTTCGTCAAAGCCTTCGCCGACATCTACGAACATTCGCCATGGGTGGCCGAGAAGGCCTTCGACCTGGGCCAGGATGCGTCGATCGACCAGATCGAAACCCTGCACCAGCGCATGAGCGACATCCTGTTGAGCGCCGATCACGCCAGTCAGCTGGCACTGATCAACGCTCACCCGGACCTGGCCGGCAAAGCTGCCGTCCAGGGCGAGTTGACCGAAGCCAGCACCCATGAACAGGCTGGCGCCGGTATTCACCAATGCACGGCCGAAGAGTTCCAGCGCTTCACCGAGCTGAACGACGCCTACAAAGCCAAGTTCAAGTTTCCCTTCATCATGGCGGTAAAAGGCAGCAACCGGCATCAGATCCTCGCGGCGTTCGAAACGCGCATTCACAACCCGGTCGACACCGAGTTCAAATGCGCGCTGGCGGAGATCAACAAGATCGCCCTGTTCCGATTACTGACTCTCTAGCAAGCCTGGCCCGAGAAACCTCTAGAACGCTTGCGTTTCCCAGGGCCTTGCAAGCATCCCCAGCCACTTATTTAAAGGCAGACAAGAAGAATGAAAGCTTACGCCGTACCTTTCGAGAAGTTCGTCAACCTGGCCGATGCCCGTCTGGGCACCAAAATCATCTCGGTCACCGATGACTGGTTCGCAGACGCCAATCGTCTGTTTCAGCCGACCCCGGCCGTGTGGAAGGAGGGCGTGTTCGATGACAACGGCAAGTGGATGGACGGCTGGGAGTCGCGCCGCAAGCGCTTCGAAGGCTACGACAGTGCGGTGATCCGCCTGGGCGTACCGGGTTCGATCAAAGGCGTGGACATCGACACTTCATTCTTCACCGGTAACTTCCCGCCATCGGCCTCGCTGGAAGCGTGCTTCCTGGCGTCGGGCGAGCCGGACGAAAACACCCAGTGGACTGAAGTGCTGTCGGCCGTCGAACTGCAAGGCAACAGCCACCACTACCACGAAATCAGCAACGACAAGGCGTTCAGCCACCTGCGCTTCAACATCTACCCGGATGGCGGCGTGGCCCGTCTGCGCGTGTACGGCATTCCGTTCCGCGACTGGTCCGCTGTTGGCGACAACGAGCAAGTCGACCTGGCCGCAGCCCTCAACGGTGGCCGCGCCCTCGCCTGCTCCGACGAACACTTCGGCCGCATGAGCAACATCCTCAACCCGGGCCGTGGCATCAACATGGGCGACGGCTGGGAAACCGCACGTCGTCGCACGCCAGGCAATGACTGGGTGATCGTCGCACTGGGTCACCCGGGCGAGATCGAAAAAATCATCGTCGACACCCTGCACTTCAAGGGCAACTACCCGGACACCTGCTCGATCCAGGGCGCGTTCGTCAAGGGCGGCACCGACAGCCAGATCGAAACCCAGTCGCTGTTCTGGCGTGAACTGCTGCCAAGCCAGAAGCTGGAAATGCACGCCGAACACACCTTCGTCGAGCAGATCAAGGCACTGGGCCCGATCACCCACATCCGTCTGAACGTGTTCCCGGATGGTGGCGTGAGCCGCCTGCGCGTACTGGGCAAGGTCGCTAAATAAGCGCTGAACCCGATCGCCAGCAGGCTGGCTCCCACAAGGGAATGTATTCCAGATATGGGAGCTGGCCTGCCAGCGATAGCAACAGAACCAACAACACAGAATTCGGATAAGAAGAACAGCATGCGCACACTGACGATTGAACCGCTGACCAAAGAAGCCTTCGCCCCTTTCGGTGACGTGATCGAAACCGACGGCAGCGATCACTTCATGATCAACAACGGTTCGACCATGCGCTTCCACAAACTGGCGACGGTCGAAACCGCGACGCCTGAGGACAACGCGATCATCAGCATCTTCCGCGCCGACGCGCAGGACATGCCGCTGACCGTCAGCATGCTGGAACGCCATCCGCTGGGCAGCCAGGCTTTCATTCCGCTGCTCGGCAACCCCTTTCTGATCGTGGTCGCGCCACTTGGCGATGTACCTGTATCAGGCTTGGTCCGCGCCTTCGTCACCAACGGCAGGCAGGGCATCAATTACCATCGCGGCGTCTGGCACCACCCGGTGCTGACGATCGAAAAGCGGGATGACTTCCTGGTGGTTGATCGCAGTGGCACAGGCAATAACTGCGATGAGCATTTTTTCAAAGAGGATGAGCGTTTGATCCTCGCCCCCCACCAATAAGAGAAGGTCTGATCACTCGACAACAAGAGTGACAGGCGAGAGGTAAAGACTGTGGAAGCACATCTGTTGGAATGGCTGAACCTGAGCGTGCGCTGGGTTCACATGATCACTGGCGTGGCCTGGATCGGCGCGTCGTTCTACTTCGTCTGGCTGGAGAACAACCTCAACCGCGTCAACCCGAAAACCGGTCTGGCCGGTGATCTGTGGGCGATCCACGGCGGCGGTATCTATCACCTGGAAAAATACAAACTGGCCCCTCCGTCGATGCCGGAGAACCTGCACTGGTTCAAATGGGAAGCCTACTTCACCTGGATGTCGGGGATCGCGCTGCTGTGCGTGGTGTTCTACTCCAACCCCGTGCTCTACCTCGTGGCACCCGGCAGCGGCCTGACCGGCCCTGAAGGCGTGGCCATCGGCATCGGTTCGCTGATCGCCGGCTGGTTCATCTACGACTTCCTCTGCGACTCGCCTCTGGGCAAGAAACCGGCCCTGCTCGGCTTCATCCTGTTCGTGCTGATCATCGGCGCGGCGTATGGATTCAGCAAGGTATTCAGCGGTCGCGGTGCCTACCTGCACGTCGGCGCGATCATCGGCACCATCATGGTCGGCAACGTGTTCCGCATCATCATGCCGGCCCAGCGCGCCCTGGTCGCCGCGATCGCCGAGAACCGCACGCCGGATCCGGCGCTGCCGGCCAAAGGCCTGCTGCGTTCGCGTCACAACAACTACTTCACCCTGCCGGTGCTGTTCATCATGATCAGCAACCACTTCCCGAGCACCTACGGCAGCCAGTACAACTGGCTGATCCTGGCCGGGATCGCCGTGCTGGCGGTGTTGGTGCGTCACTACTTCAACACCCGTCACGACAGCCACAAGTTTGCCTGGACCCTGCCAGTGGCAGCGGTGGGCATGATCAGTCTGGCGTACGTCACCGGCCCGGCGCCGATGTCGACCGCGCCGGACGTGGCCAAGGCACCTGCGAAAATCGAGTACCAGCCGCTGCCGGAAACGGCGCTGGGTGGTGGCGCGAAACCGGCTGAAGCGGCACAACCGGCAGCCCCTGCCGCTCCTGCTGCCGCTCCGGCGCAGGCGTCCAATGCCGGCCCGGGTTTCGACAAGGTGCACTCGGTGATCCAGGAACGCTGCGCGGTCTGCCACTCGGCCAAACCGACCAGCCCGCTGTTCAGCGCTGCACCGGCCGGTGTGATGTTCGACACCCCCGAGCAGATCCGCCAGAACGCGGCGCGGATCCAGGCGCAAGCCATCACCACGCAGATCATGCCACTTGGCAACATCACGCAGATGACCCAGCAGGAACGTGACCTGATCGGTGCATGGATCGCCCAGGGAGCCCAGACCAACTAAGCAGTAAAAGCATCGCTGGCAAGCCAGCTCCCACAGGGTTTTGCACTGCCTGTGTGGGAGCTGGCTTGCCAACGATTAGCCGCAACGCGGTTTACCTGATGCAAAGAAACAGCTGTGAGCAACCCGGCAGCTGTTCAATCACAAGAATAAAAAAGATCCGAGGTGTTGCATGTCCGAGCTGTCCAAAGCGCGCATCCCCGACGCACCCGCCATTCAGCGTTTGCCCCTTTTGCAACTGATCCTGGTCGGTCTGCAACATGTTCTGCTGATGTACGGCGGCGCCATCGCGGTACCGCTGATCATCGGACAGGCCGCTGGTCTGAGTCGTGAAGAAATCGCCTTCCTGATCAACGCCGACCTGCTGGTCGCCGGCATTGCCACCATCGTGCAGTCCTTGGGCATCGGCCCGATGGGCATTCGCATGCCGGTGATGATGGGCGCCAGTTTCGCCGCCGTCGGCAGCATGGTCGCCATGGCCGGCATGCCGGGCATCGGTCTGCAGGGGATTTTCGGCGCGACCATCGCCGCCGGTTTTTTCGGCATGCTCATCGCGCCGTTCATGTCCAGAGTCGTGCGCTTCTTCCCTCCTCTGGTGACTGGCACGGTCATCACCTCGATCGGTCTGTCGCTGTTTCCCGTGGCCGTGAACTGGGCCGGTGGCGGCGCCGCCGCTGCGCAATTCGGTTCACCGATTTACCTGGCCATCGCCGCACTGGTGCTGGCCACCATTCTGTTGATCCACCGCTTCATGCGCGGTTTCTGGGTCAATATTTCCGTGCTGATCGGCATGTGCCTGGGCTACGTGCTCTGCGGCGCCATCGGCATGGTCGACCTGAGCGGCATGGCCAACGCGCCGTGGGTTCAGTTCGTCACCCCGCTGCATTTCGGCATGCCGAAATTCGAACTGGCACCGATCCTGTCGATGTGTCTGGTGGTGGTGATCATCTTCGTCGAGTCCACCGGGATGTTTCTGGCGCTGGGCAAGATCACCGGCCAGGAAGTCTGCCCGCGCATGCTGCGTCGCGGCCTGCTGTGTGATGCCGGCGCGTCGTTCTTCGCCGGATTCTTCAACACCTTCACCCACTCCTCCTTCGCGCAGAACATCGGCCTGGTGCAGATGACCGGCGTGCGCTGCCGCTCGGTGACCATCGTCGCCGGCGGTCTGCTGATCGTCCTGAGCCTGCTGCCGAAAGCGGCGTTCCTGGTGGCATCGATTCCACCGGCGGTGCTCGGCGGCGCGGCGATTGCGATGTTCGGCATGGTCGCGGCCACCGGCATCAAGATTCTGCAAGAGGCCGACATCGGCGACCGGCGCAACCAATTGCTGGTAGCCGTGAGCATCGGCATGGGCCTGATCCCGGTGGTGCGTCCGGAATTCTTCGCCCACCTGCCGTTGTGGATGAGCCCGATCACCCACAGCGGGATCGCCATGGCCACCCTCAGCGCGCTGACGCTGAACCTGTTGTTCAACATCCTCGGTGGCGCCGAACGCGCCGCGATCAACGACTGTCACGCACACCAACATTAACAGCGACACCGATGTGCCCTTGTGGGAGCGAGCCTGCTCGCGATTGCGACATGACATTCAACACATCAGTTGACTGAAAGAACGCCTTCGCGAGCAGGCTCGCTCCCACAAGGGGAAGAGCAGCTCTGCGCCTTAAAAATAAAAACAAGAGGGAGCAACAGATGATCCGGACTCAAACCAACGTGTTGTTGGGTGGCGGCCTGCTGGCCGCCTCGCAAGCCATGGCCGGCGATTTACTGCTATGGCAGACCAACAGCCTGAGCTACCTGTACGGCAAGAACTTCGCGATCAACCCGTCGATCCAGCAGACGGTGACGTTCGAGCACGCCGACAAGTGGAAGTACGGCGACAACTTCCTGTTCGTCGACAAGATCTTCTACAACGGCCAGGAAGACCGCAACAAAGGCCCCCACGCGTTCTATGGCGAATTCAGCCCGCGCCTGTCGTTCGGCAAGATCTTCGACAAAAAGCTGGAATTCGGCCCGATCAAGGACGTACTGCTGGCCATGACCTACGAGTACGGCGAAGGCGACAGCGAGGCCTACCTGATCGGCCCCGGCTTCGACCTCAAGGTACCGGGCTTCAACTATTTCACCCTGAACTTCTACCGCCGCCAGACCGAAGGCCCGCGCCCCGGCGACGGCGTCTGGCAGATCACTCCCGGCTGGTCCTACAGCATTCCCGTGGGCAATTCCGACCTGTTGATCGACGGCTATCTGGACTGGGTGGTCGACAACGATCAGAACTCGCGCGGCACCTATCACGCCAACCTGCACATCAACCCGCAGATCAAATACGACCTGGGCAAAGCCCTCGGCTGGGGTGAAAAGCAGGTGTACGTCGGCACCGAATACAGCTACTGGAAAAACAAATACGGGGTCGAAAACACCCACAGTTTCGACACCAACCAGAACACCGCCAGCCTGCTGGTCAAGGTGCACTTCTAAGATGACCCGCAACCGTGCCCCGTACCTGTCGTCGGTGCTCTGTTGCGGGGCACTTGAGGCCTGGCCGTTGAGTCAGTATTCTCCGCGGCCTCCTGAATTCGGTCTAAAAAAAAGCCCGAATTTAATTTCTGACCGAAAAGCCAACTTATCCAGGCTTCGGTCAGTACCGAGGCATCCCGAAAACACGCTCAATCGACTGTTTTTCAGCAGCCGACGGGCGTTTTTTTGCTTTTCGAAAAGCCTTGGCTCAGCTCTTGCTAACAGCATGAAAGCTGACCGGATGGATGATTTTTTGCTGCAACAAAAAAAGGCGCCACACCAGAGCGCCGACTCAAAAAAATAAACGTGGAACACCTACTTTGGGAGCAACCGAATGAAACGTATGTGCACCAGCCTGATGCTTGCGGGATCGCTGCTGGCAGGGGGTCAGGCCATGGCCGACGGCCTGCTGCAATGGCAGAACAACAGCCTGACCTACCTCTATGGCAAGGACTTCCAGGTCAACCCGCGCATTCAGCAGACCGTCACCTTCGAACACGCCGATGCCTGGAAGTACGGCGACAACTTCGTGTTCGTCGACAAGATCTTCTACAACGGCAAGGATGACGGCGGTGTCGGCTCGAACACTTACTACGGCGAAATCAGCCCGCGTCTGTCGTTCGGCAAGATCTTCGATCAGAAACTGGCTTTCGGTCCGGTCACCGACGTACTGCTGGCCATGACCTACGAATTCGGTGAAGGCGATACCGAGTCGTACCTGATCGGTCCAGGCTTTGACCTGGCGATCCCGGGCTTCGACTACTTCCAGCTGAACTTCTACCAGCGCCACACCGAAGGCTCCCGCGCCGGTGACAACGTCTGGCAGATCACCCCGGTCTGGTCCTACACGATTCCGGTCGGCGACTCGAACATCCTGATCGACGGCTTCATGGACTGGGTGGTCGACAACGACTCCAACTCCAAAGGCGATTACCACGCCAACCTGCACTTCAACCCACAGGTCAAATACGACCTGGGCAAGGCGCTGAGCATTGGCGAGAAGCAGCTGTATGTGGGTGTCGAGTACGACTACTGGTCGGACAAGTACGGGATCAAGGACAGCCAGTACTTCAAGACCGATCAGAGCACCACGAGCTTCCTGGTGAAGTTCCACTTCTGATCCTGGTGTCAGTGGCGTCTGAAAGGACGCCTTCGCGAGCAAGCCCGCTCCCACACTGGTTTTGTGTTGTTCACAAAGCCAGTGTGGGAGCGGGCTTGCTCGCGAATGGCGGCACCACAAATCTCAAGCGGGAGCCAACGCCGCGGTTATCCCGAGAAACCGGCACAGCTCATCGCGCTTGGCCAGGGCATCGCGCCGCCCCAGGTCGATCAATTCGCTGCAATACCCCGCCTCGAACAGCAAGTAACTCAACACCCCTGCCCCGCTCGTTTTGGTCGCTCCCGGCCCACGCAAGAACAGCCGCAACGCCGCCGGCAATTCCTGACGATGCCGCGCCGCGATTTCATCGATCGGCTGACTTGGTGAAATCACCAACACTTCCACCGGCGCCACACCCAGAGCGCGGGTCGGCGTGCCTTCGGGCATCAGATGACTGAACTGGTTCAGACGCTGAAGCAGCTCGATATCGCTTTCCAGGCTATCAATGAAGGTGCTGTTGAGCATGTGCCCGCCGATCTGCGCCAGCGTCGGCTGCTGCCCGGTATAGGCGCGCTCCAGCGGTTGCGCCGGATCGAAACCGCGCGGGTTGCCGCTGACACCCACCACCAGCACCCGGCTCGCGCCCAGGTGCAGCGCCGGGCTGATCGGTGCCGATTGCCGCACCGCGCCATCACCGAAATATTCATCGCCGATCTTCACCGGCGCGAACAACAGCGGGATCGCCGAACTGGCCAGCAAGTGTTCCACCGACAACTGCGTCGGCACACCGATGCGCCGATGACGCAGCCAGGAATCGATGGTGCCGCCACCCTGATAGAAGGTCACCGCCTGCCCCGACTCATAGCCGAACGCCGTCACCGCCACCGCATGCAATTGCTTGCGCGCGATGGACTCGGCGATGCCGGGCAGGTGCAGTTTTTCGTTGAGAAGATGACGCAGCGGCGAGCTGTCGAGCAGCGCCACCGGCAGTTGCCGGCCCATGCCCAACAGGCTGTGGCTGACGAAACGACTGGCCTGGCGGATCACTCCCGGCCAGTCGCTGCGCAACACCCGATGGCTGCGAAAGCCTTGCCAGAACAGGGTCAGGCGTTCGATGGCGGCGCGAAAATCCGTAGCGCCACTGGCCAGGCTGACCGCGTTGATCGCCCCGGCCGACGTGCCGACAATCACCGGAAACGGATTGTCCGCCCCCAGCGGCAACAATTCGGCAATCGCCGCCAGCACCCCCACCTGATACGCCGCCCGAGCCCCGCCGCCGGAAAGAATCAAACCTGTGACCGGTTCAGCTGGGCTCATCGCAACGCTCCGTGGTGCTTGTGGGGATGGGTCGAATCAACCGCGTTTGGCGTACAGCTTCGGCTCGCCCGGTGGCCGGCTCTTGAAACGCCGGTGTGCCCACAGGTATTGCTCGGGGCACTCACGCAACACGCCTTCGACCCACTGATTGATGCGGATGCAATCTTCTTCTTCGGTCTCGCCCGGGAAACCTTCCAGCGGCGGATGGATCACCAGACGATAACCGCTGCCGTCCGCCAGACGTTCCTGGGTGAACGGCACCACCAGTGCCTTGCCCAACCGGGCGAACTTGCTGGTGGCGGTGACGGTCGCGGCCTGAATGCCAAACAGCGGCACGAAGATGCTCTGCTTGGCGCCGTAGTCCTGATCCGGCGCGTACCAGATCGCCCGACCCGCGCGCAGCAGTTTGAGCATGCCGCGCACGTCGTCACGTTCCACCGCCAGCGAATCAAGATTGTGCCGCTCGCGGCCCTGACGCTGGACGAAGTCGAACAGCGGGTTCTTGTGTTCGCGGTACATGCCGTCGATGGTGTGTTGCTGGCCGAGCAGCGCCGCGCCGATTTCCAGGGTGGTGAAATGCACCGCCATCAGAATCACGCCCTTGCCTTCGCGCTGGGCCTTCTGCAAATGCTCAAGACCTTCGACGTGGGCTAGTTTCGCCAGGCGCTGACGCGACCACCACCAGCTCATCGCCATTTCAAAGAAGGCGATGCCGGTGGAGGCGAAGTTTTCCTTGAGCAGTCGCTTGCGCTCGGCGGCGGATTTTTCCGGGAAACACAGTTCCAGATTGCGCTTGGCAATGCGCCGCCGGTCGCCGGCGAAGCGATACATCAGGGCACCAAGAAAACGACCGATGGCCAGCAACGCCGGATACGGCAGTTGCACGGTCAGCCACAACAGCCCGAGGCCGCACCAGAGCGGCCAGAAGCGTGGGGCAAGAAATGCTTTTCGAAAACGCGGGCGATCCATTAAAGCTTCCGTAAATACAGTGGCCGCGCATTCTACATCGTTCGACCCGGCTTGCGGCCTGCGGGCGTTCTCGTTATAAGTCTCGGCACTTTTAGTGACAAGCCGTTGTATGCCCACATGAGCCAAACCGAACCGAAAGACCAAGATCCCGTGTTCCAGCTGAAGGGCAGCATGCTCGCCATTACAGTGCTGGAGCTGTCCCGCAATGACCTGGACAGCCTCGATCGGCAATTGGCCGCCAAAGTCGCCCAGGCACCGAATTTCTTCAGCAACGCGCCGCTGGTTCTGGCGCTGGACAAACTGCCGCCAAGCGAAGGCGCCGTCGACCTGCCGGGCCTGATGCGCGTGTGCCGTCAGCACGGCCTGCGCACCCTGGCGATCCGCGCCAGCCGCATCGAAGACATCGCTGCCGCCATCGCCATCGACATTCCGGTGCTGCCGCCATCCGGAGCCCGCGAACGACCGCTGGAAGCAGCCGAACCCGTCGCCCCGAAGAAGCCGGAAAAGCCGTCGGAGCCGGCCGTCAAACCGACCCGCGTCATCACCACGCCAGTACGTGGTGGCCAACAGATATATGCGCAAGGTGGCGATCTGGTGGTGGTTTCCTCGGTCAGCCCGGGGGCGGAACTTCTCGCCGATGGCAACATCCATGTATACGGCCCGATGCGCGGTCGTGCGCTGGCCGGGGTCAAGGGCGACACCAAGGCGCGGATTTTCTGTCAGCAATTGAGCGCTGAACTGATCTCCATCGCAGGCCATTACAAGGTTTCCGAGGACCTGCGTCGCGATCCGATGTGGGGTTCGGGCGTACAGGTCAGCCTGTCGGGCGACGTGTTGAACATCATTCGGCTTTAACGGATACTGCCGCATTTTCCAAGCATCTCTAAAACGTAGCGAAAACGGCTCAAACGAAGTAGGAAAAAGGCCAAAAGCCGAATTCCAGCCAAGGCTGTCCGACTGCAGTAGTTTTCTAGAGATGTTTTTCAGGGGCTGAACAGTCCTTCTTCCTTAGGGGTGAAACACCTTGGCCAAGATTCTCGTGGTTACATCCGGCAAGGGTGGTGTGGGTAAGACCACCACCAGCGCCGCTATCGGTACCGGCCTCGCTCTGCGCGGCCACAAAACAGTGATCGTCGACTTCGACGTGGGCTTGCGTAACCTCGACCTGATCATGGGTTGCGAACGCCGCGTGGTGTATGACTTCGTCAACGTCGTCAACGGCGAAGCCAACCTGCAACAGGCCCTGATCAAAGACAAGCGCCTGGAAAACCTCTATGTACTGGCCGCCAGCCAGACCCGCGACAAAGACGCGCTGACCGTCGAAGGCGTGGAAAAAGTCCTGATGGAGCTCAAGGAACAATTCGACTTCGTCGTCTGCGACTCCCCGGCGGGTATCGAGAAAGGCGCGCACCTGGCCATGTACTTCGCTGACGAAGCGATCGTCGTGACCAACCCGGAAGTGTCCTCGGTACGTGACTCGGACCGCATGCTCGGCCTGCTGGCCAGCAAGTCCCGTCGCGCCGAACGCGGCGAAGAGCCGATCCAGGAACACCTGCTGATCACCCGCTACCACCCGGAGCGCGTCGAAAAAGGCGAAATGCTCGGCGTCGAAGACGTCAAGGAAATCCTCGCCGTACGCCTGCTGGGCGTCATCCCGGAATCCCAGGCCGTGCTCAAGGCCTCCAACCAGGGCGTACCTGTGATCCTCGATGATCAAAGCGACGCCGGCCAGGCCTACAGCGACACCGTTGATCGCCTGCTGGGCAAGGAAAAAGAACACCGGTTCCTGAATGTCGAGAAGAAGGGATTCTTCGAGCGTCTGTTTGGAGGTAGGTAATGAACCTTTTTGACTTCTTTCGTGCCAACAAAAAGCCAAGTACCGCCTCGGTCGCGAAAGAGCGTCTACAGATCATCGTGGCGCATGAACGCGGCCAGCGCAGCACCCCGGACTACCTGCCCTCCTTGCAGAAGGAACTGGTGGAAGTGATCCGCAAGTACGTCAACATCGGCAACGACGACGTGCACGTGGCACTGGAGAGCCAGGGCAGCTGCTCGATTCTGGAACTCAACATCACCCTGCCAGACCGCTGAGTCGATCCGGCAGGAACGACGGCGGCTCAGGGCCCTTCCGACACCGGAGGGGCCCTGAGCCGCCGTTGGCATTTGTTACGAGGCTGTTTTAATGCCGTTGTCCAACGTCCAAATCATTCATCAGGACGCCGCCGTTCTGGTGGTGAACAAACCGACCCTGTTGCTCTCCGTCCCCGGCCGGGCCGATGACAACAAGGACTGCCTGATCACCCGTCTGCAGGAAAACGGCTACCCGGAAGCACGCATCGTCCATCGCCTGGACTGGGAAACCTCGGGGATCATTCTGCTGGCCCGCGACGCCGACACCCACCGCGAACTGTCGCGCCAGTTTCACGATCGTGAAACAGAGAAAGCCTACACTGCGCTCTGCTGGGGTCAGCCGGAACTGGACAGCGGCAGCATCGATCTGCCGTTGCGCTACGACCCGCCGACCAAACCGCGCCACGTGGTCGATCACGAACACGGCAAGCACGCCCTGACCTTCTGGCGTGTGCTGGAACGCTGCGGCGACTGGTGCCGCGTCGAACTGACACCGATCACCGGCCGTTCGCACCAGTTGCGGGTGCACATGTTGTCCATCGGTCATCCGTTGCTCGGTGATGGCCTTTACGCCCACGAACAAGCCCTGGCCGCCTGGCCGCGTCTGTGCCTGCACGCGAGCATGCTCAGCTTCACCCATCCTCAGTCCGGCGAACGCTTGCGTTTCGAATGCCCGGCACCGTTTTAAGCACTGTCGGACCGACAGCTGCCCGATTTATAGGATTTTGTTCCGGATGAGTTGTACTGATTCCCTGGCAACACCCGTCAAGAAGACCCGTCATCAACTGCTCTACCTGATTTACGGCAATCAGGATGTCTACCGGCGCGAAGCCAAGTTCAGCATCCTGACCGCCCTGTCCCAGGCCAAAAACGGCAAGCGCCCGGCGATCAGAATCCTCACTGACCGGCCGCAGGATTACGAAGGCTGGCCGGTCGACACCGTGCTGCTCGACGAAGCGACCCTGGCCCGCTGGCAAGGGCAGAACGGCTATCACCATCGGCGCAAGGCCTGCGCGATCGCCGCCGGCCTGCAACTGGCCGAGAAAACCCTGTTCGTCGACACCGACACCCTGTTCACCAGCCACCCGAGCAGCCTGTTCCAATATATCGAGGCGAATCAGCCGGTGATGGATCGCTTCGAATACGACTGGAAAGACGTCTTCGAGCGACCGGATTACCTGAAGCTCGCTCGCGACCTCAGAGCCCATGGCGTTTGCCCGCAGAACGGTTTCAAGCTCTACAACAGCGGCCTGTGTGGTGTCACCGACCGCGATTCGGCGCTGTTCGAGGAATCGATCCGCCTGATCGATGAATGGACGGCCGACGGATTCGAGATTCACACCATCGAGCAGATCGCCCTGTCCTACGCGATGCGTGAACGGTCGGTGGTGGAAGCGCGCAAACACGTCTACCACTACTTTGCGGAAAAACGCTTCTTCCATGCGATGCAGGCATTCTTCTTCGCTCAGCACGGCGAAAAATTCAGCCAGCGACTGGTGGACCTGTGCACTGACGTGCCCCGGGTCAAACCCTTTCCGTCCGCCTGGCAGCGCCTGAAGATCAAGTGGAAACTGCGCAACCAGAGCGGCGCCATGCGCAAGGTGGGTCGGGATCTGTTGTATGGCAGCGCCGCGCCGGATCACCCGTACTACAGCGCCTGTCGTCATGAGTGGTGGGAATGCGCCTCGCGGGAGATTCTGCGCTGGGACGAGAGCCGTCAGAAAAAGCTTCTGGAACAGAGTCGCTGGCCAAAACAGCTACCCCGTCCGGACAAGCCTGAAGACGAAAAAGTGATCATGAACTACCTGAAAAAACGCGTGGCCGCCGCTCGTTGACGCAAGCGGCACATGTCATGTCCCAAGCATCAGGCCGATGCGTTAAACTCCCGCCCATTGCTGTCTGGAGCTTCTTATGCGCGAAGAGTTGAACCAAGGCCTGATCGACCTCCTCAAGGCCTCCCCTACCCCGTTCCACGCCACCGCCAGCCTTGTTCAACGCCTGGAGGCCGCCGGTTATGTGCGCCTCGACGAGCGCGAAACCTGGCACACCGAAGCCAATGGTCGTTACTACGTCACCCGTAACGATTCCTCGATTGTCGCGATCAAGATGGGCCGCAATTCGCCGCTGCACGACGGCATCCGTCTGGTCGGCGCCCACACCGACAGCCCGTGCCTGCGGGTCAAGCCACAACCTGAATTGCAGCGCCAGGGCTTCTGGCAGCTCGGCGTCGAAGTCTACGGCGGCGCGCTGCTGGCGCCATGGTTCGACCGCGACCTGTCGCTGGCCGGCCGCGTCACCTTCCGCCGCGACGGCAAGGTTGAAAGCCATCTGATCGACTTCAAGGCCCCGATCGCGATCATTCCCAACCTGGCCATTCACCTCAACCGTGAAGCCAATCAGGGCTGGGCCATCAACGCCCAGACCGAGCTGCCGCCGATTCTCGCGCAGTTCGCCGGTGACGAGCGTGTGGACTTCCGCGCGGTGCTGACCGATCAACTGGCCCGCGAGCACGGCCTGAATGCCGACGTGGTGCTGGATTACGAACTGAGTTTCTACGACACCCAGAGTGCTGCGGTCATCGGCCTGCATGGCGACTTCATCGCCGGTGCGCGCCTCGACAACCTGCTGTCGTGCTACGCCGGCCTGCAAGCCTTGCTGACCGCCGACACCGAAGAAACCTGCGTGCTGGTGTGCAACGACCACGAAGAAGTCGGCTCCTGCTCGGCCTGCGGCGCCGACGGCCCGATGCTGGAACAGACCCTGCGCCGCCTGCTGCCGGAAGGTGAAGAGTTCGTACGCACCATCCAGAAATCCCTGCTGGTCTCGGCCGACAACGCCCACGGCGTACACCCGAACTACGCCGACAAGCACGACGCCAACCACGGCCCGAAACTCAACGCCGGCCCGGTGATCAAGGTCAACAGCAACCAGCGCTACGCCACCAACAGCGAAACCGCCGGCTTCTTCCGCCATCTGTGCATGGCCGAAGAAGTGCCGGTGCAAAGCTTCGTGGTGCGCAGCGACATGGGCTGCGGCTCGACCATCGGCCCGATCACCGCCAGCCACCTCGGCGTGCGCACCGTCGACATCGGCCTGCCAACGTTCGCCATGCACTCGATCCGCGAACTGTGCGGCAGCCACGACCTGGCTCACCTGGTCAAAGTACTGAGCGCGTTCTACGCCAGTCGCGAGTTGCCATAGGAAACAGCCGGGATCGCAGCGTCGAGCTGCGATCCCCGGCCTTTAGAACCGGCTCATTTCTGATACACATCAGCACCGTCCATCGAAAACCCACCTAGACTTGAATAATCACCTTCGACAAGGCTGTCGCCATGATCTCGATGTCTGCGTTTCACTCCATGCTTATTCCCATCCTTGGCGGAATGATTCTGCTGGCCATCGGTTTCAACTTCCGTGACAAGAACGCCGGTGTGTTCGCCATGTGGATCGGCATGCTGATGATCCTGGCCACCGTGGTCTACAAGATCCTCGCCAAACTCAACGAATAAATCCGCGCCCGGCTCGCATTGAATCTGGCGGGCTCGTACACTCGCCCGATCCGCCCCTTGCGAGGTTGACCGCCTAGTGTTTGCTCGTCTTTTTGCCCTGCCCTGCCTCCTTCTCGTTTGCCTGATGACCCTGGTGTCGCCGGCGCCTGCCGACGCCGCCAGTCTGCCGGGATTGCTCACGGGCGCCGGCAAGGCTCAGCCCGAAGCTCAGGAACCGCTCGGCCAGTCTCTGGACGAAGTCATCAAGTCGCTGGAAAACGACAAGCAACGCGCCCAGTTGCTGACTGACCTGAAAAAACTGCGCGACGCCACGAAAAAAGCCCAGGCCACCCCGGAAGAAGGGGTGCTGGGACTGATCGGCGGCACCCTCGCCACTTTCGAAAAACAGTTCTCCGGTGCCGACAGCCCGCTCAATCGCTGGTCCGCCGAATTCGACATGGCCAAGGACGAGCTCAAAGGCCTGATGCTGCCGGCCAGCGAATGGCTGCCGATCATCTTCGCCTTCGCCGTGATCCTCGCGGTCTGGAGCCTGCTCGCCGCCGCGCTGATCTGGCTTGGTCATCGGGTACGCATGCGCTTCGGTCTGACCGAAGAACTGCCGCAACATCCCCGAGCCCTCGACATGCTGCGCTTCGCCCTGCGCAAGCTCGGGCCGTGGATGATCGCCCTGGTCATCACCGTGTACATGAGTTACGCGCTGCCATCGTCGCTGGGCAAAAGCCTGGCGATGGTGCTGGCTTATGCGCTGGTGGTCGGCACCTGCTTCTCGGCCATCTGCGTGATTGCCTTTTCCGTACTCGACGGCCCGCACCGCCACCGGGCGCTGTACATCCTGCGCCACCAGGCCTTCCGCCCGTTGTGGCTGATCGGCAGCTTCGCCGCGTTCGGGGAAGCCCTGAGCGATCCGCGACTGATAGCCGGCCTCGGCGTGCACCTGGCCCACACCGCCGCCACCGTCGCCAACGTCCTCGCGGCACTGTCGACCGGTCTGTTCATCCTGCGTTTCCGCCGGCCGATCGCCCACCTGATCCGCAACCAGCCACTGTCCCGCCGCCTGACCCGCCGCGCCCTCAGCGACACCATCGAAATCCTCGGCACCTTCTGGTACGTCCCGGCGCTGGTGCTGGTGGGCATTTCGCTGTTCGCCACCTTCGTCTCCGCCGGCGACACCAGCACCGCCCTGCGCCAGTCGCTGATCTGCACCGTGCTGCTGGTGTTGTGCATGGTGATCAACGGCCTCGTCCGCCGCCATGCCCTCAAGCCTCAACGTGGGCCGAAGCGCCACGCGCTGTATTCCGAGCGCCTGAAAAGCTTCTTCTACACCCTCGCCCATTTGCTGGTGTGGCTGGCCTTCATCGAACTGGGCCTGCGGGTCTGGGGCATGTCGCTGATCGGCTTCACCGAAGGCGAAGGCCACGACGTCAGCGTCAAACTGTTCAGCCTGATCGGCACGCTGATCTTCGCCTGGCTGATCTGGATCCTCAGCGACACCGCCGTGCACCACGCCCTCACCCGCTCCCGCAAAGGCCTGGCCAACGCCCGTGCACAAACCATGATGCCGCTGATCCGCAACGTGCTGTTCGTGGCGATCTTCATCATCGCCCTGATCGTTGCCCTGGCGAACATGGGCATGAACGTCACGCCGTTGCTGGCCGGTGCCGGCGTGATCGGTCTGGCGATCGGCTTCGGCGCCCAGTCACTGGTGGCCGACCTGATCACTGGCCTGTTCATCATCATCGAAGACTCCCTGGCCATCGACGACTACGTCGACGTCGGCGGCCACCTCGGCACCGTCGAAGGCCTGACCATCCGCACCGTACGCCTGCGGGACATCGACGGCATCGTCCACACCATCCCGTTCAGCGAAATCAAAAGCATCAAAAACTACTCCCGCGAATTCGGCTACGCGATCTTCCGCGTGGCCGTGCCGTTCAACATGAGCATCGACGAAGCGATCAAACTGATGCGCGACGTCGGCCAGAAAATGCGCACAGACCCACTGCAACGCCGCAACATCTGGTCGCCGCTGGAGTTTCAGGGCGTGGAAAGCTTTGAATCCGGCAACGCGATATTGCGGGCAAGGTTCAAGACCGCACCGATCAAACAATGGGAAGTTTCACGGGCATTCAACCTGTCGCTGAAACGGCATCTGGATGAGGCCGGACTGGACTTGGCGACGCCAAGGATGAATGTGCAAGTGATCACCGCAGGCGGTGGTGGCCAAACTCAAGAATAGATCCGGAGAATCTGACCGACTTCAGGCCGCCATCGCTGGCAAGCCAACTCCCACCACTCACCACTCACCACGATGAGCGTTAGCTCGAGTAAAGCTTTTGATCTTTTGGCCCCGTTGGGAGGCTGAGTGGAGGGATTCATCCGGGGGTGGGAGCGCAGCGACCGTGCGGCGCAGCCGCATGCATCGAGAGGAGGTGCAGCGAAGCAAACCGTAGGCGATGCCCCCGGATGAATCCCGGAGCGAAGGGACACCGAGCCACAGCGAGGCGCCGAACATTGGGGCAAAGACCTTTGCTTCCTTTGGGGCGTTTGCCAAAGGGAGTCGCTGTAAAAGCGAAACCGTCAGCGGCAGCACCCGAAGAAACGGATATGTACACAGTCAACCCAAAACCTGGTCGGCCCAGCGGCCGCCAAGGTCAAACAACATCAACCCCAACGTGAATCGCATCATGCCGCCAAAACTCCAGATCACAATCAATCAACCGCCCAAACTGATCATAATTAACCCGAGCAATCCTCAACCCCGGACTCCCCACCGACACCCGTAAAGCCGCCGCCGCATCCACCGACAACGACGTAGGCACAATCTCGAACCGCACCCGCCCATAGTGCAAATCGTAATGCCGCGCATACAGCTCGGTAATCGACTGATTCAGATCAAACTCCAGAATCCCCGGAAAAAACTGCGGATTCAGATAATGCTCCACATACAACACCAGCCGCCCATCGATCCGCCGCGACCGGCAGATCTGAATCACGCTCGACAACGCCGGCAACTGCAACCACGCACAGACCGCCGCTGAAGCCGGCTGCAACCGCGCCGAAATCACCTCGGTCGACGGCACCCGCCCCTGCGCACTGACCATCGCGTGAAAGTGACTGCGCTGCATCAGGTTGTAAGCCAGACGCGGTGGCGACACGAACCAGCCACGCCGCTCCTCGCGATAAATCTGCCCTTGCGCCTCCAGCTGCAACAAGGCTTCGCGTACCGTAATTCGCGTCGTGCCGAACAGCTCACTGAGCTTGCGCTCGGCCGGCAACTTGCTCCCCGCCGCCAGCAACCCATGGTCGAGCTGCTCCTGAAGGATCTGGCCAATCGCTGTCACCGCTTTTGTTGCCTCATCGCGCATCAACGTTACCTATCTGGACTAGACCAGCACTGTTTCGGGGCAAAACCGCACAGCAATCGTGCCGTCCGGTCGTGTTGCAAGCCTAGGCAGTGCAGATGACCGAGAGATGACAAAACTACCGAACGGTCGCCCTGACAACTTGCAATACATCGGCCAAGTCCCTTGCCCACCGGGACTTGGCGGGTGGTCTACGCTTACCGGGCACTCGCTGATACAGGAGATAGAAAAGGCTGGGCGAGCCATCGCCGACATCAAAGTGTCATCGAGCCCCCTTAAATTGGCTCAGGTATTGCTGACCTAGACCAACACAAACCGCAATTGCAGCGTTGAACACGACCAAGGAGCTTTGGAATGAAACAGTTTTTCCTGGCATCACTGTTAGGCTCGACCATTGCCATGTGCACCGCCGCCATGGCGGCTGACGATCTGAAAACCCTCGAAGCCGCTGCGAAAGCGGAAGGCGCCGTCAACAGTGTCGGCATGCCCGATGACTGGGCCAACTGGAAAGGCACCTGGGAAGACCTGGCCAAGAAATACGGCCTGAAACACATCGACACCGACATGAGCTCGGCCCAGGAAATCGCCAAGTTCGCCGCTGAAAAAGACAACGCCACCGCCGACATCGGCGATGTCGGCGCGGCTTTCGGCCCGATCGCGGTCAAGCAGGGCGTGGTGCAACCGTACAAGCCGAGTACCTGGGACCAAGTGCCGGACTGGGCCAAGGACAAGGACGGCAACTGGGCGCTGGCCTACACCGGCACCATCGCCTTCATCGTCAACAAGAAGCTGCTGCACGGTTCCGAAGTACCGACCAAATGGGCTGACCTCAAGGGCGGCAAATACAAGGTTTCCATCGGTGACGTGAGCACCGCCGCACAAGCTGCCAACGGCGTACTCGCCGCAGCGCTGGCCAACGGCGGCGACGAGAAAAACATCCAGCCTGCCCTGCTGCTGTTCGCGGACATCGCCAAGCAGGGGCGCCTGTCGATGGCCAACCCGACCATCGCCACCATGGAAAAAGGCGAGATCGAAGTCGGCGTGGTCTGGGACTTCAACGGCTTGAGCTACAAGGCCAAGATGGCCAACCCGGATGACTACGTGGTACTGATCCCGTCCGACGGTTCGGTGATTTCCGGCTACACCACCATCATCAACAAATACGCGAAAAACCCGAACGCCGCCAAGCTGACCCGCGAATACATCTTCAGCGACGCCGGCCAGACCAACCTCGCCCGCGGCAACGCTCGCCCGATCCGCGCCGAGCACCTGCAACTGCCGGAAGACGTGAAGGCCAAGCTGCTGCCGAACGAGCAGTACAAAAAGGTCACGCCGATCAAGGACGCCGATGCCTGGGAAAAAACCTCCAAGGCCCTGCCGCAGAAGTGGAACGAAGAAGTCATCGTCGAGATGAAATAAAGCGGCTGATCACCCTTTTGTGATCTGTTGAAGATCCAAATGTGGGAGCGGGCTTGCTCGCGAATGCGGTGGATCAGTCAAAAAATTATCGACTGACACTCCGCTTTCGCGAGCAAGCCCGCTCCCACAGGGGGATCCGGGTTGAACCTGAAATTTTCTGTTTCGCGGAGTTTTTGCCCCTATGAAGCACACCGTCATCCTTGTCGTGCTCGACGGCCTCAACTACGAGGTCGCGCGTCACGCCATGGGGCATCTGCAGGCTTACGTTGGCGCAGGACGCGCGGCGCTCTACCAGTTGGAGTGCGAGCTGCCGGCCTTGTCCCGACCACTTTACGAATGCATCCTCACCGGTGTGCCGCCGATCGACAGCGGCATCGTCCACAACAACGTCTCGCGCCTGTCCAACCAGCGCAGCATCTATCACTACGCCCGCGATGCCGGCCTGAAAACCGCTGCCGCGGCGTACCACTGGGTCAGCGAGCTCTACAACCGCTCGCCGTTCGTGGCGGCACGGGATCGGCATACCGATGACCCGACGCTACCGATCCAGCACGGCCACTTCTACTGGAACGATCACTACCCGGATTCGCACCTGTTCGCCGACGCGGAAAACCTGCGCCTGCGCCATGCACCGGACTTTCTGCTGATCCACCCGATGAACATCGACGACGCCGGCCACAAGCACGGCCTCGACACCCCGCAATACCGCAACAGCGCACGCAGCGCCGACATCATCCTCGCCGATTACCTGCAAGGCTGGCTCGACGCCGGCTGCCAGGTGCTGGTGACCGCCGACCATGGCATGAACAACGACCGCTCCCACAACGGCCTGCTGCCGGAAGAACGTCAGGTGCCGCTGTTCGTGCTCGGCGACGCCTTCAGCCTGAACAGTGACGCTGCACCGAAGCAGACCGACATCTGCGGCACCGTGTGCGAACTGCTCGGCGTGCCCCACGACAAACCTGTGTGCCGGGAGTTGCTCAAGTGAACTCAATGACTCGCGGCAAATGGCTGGCCGCCCTGTGCCTGGTGCCTTTCGCGCTGTTCTTTATCGTGTTCGAAATCGCCCCGCTGATCTGGGTGATGATCAACAGCCTGCAATCGGAAGAGTTCGGCTGGGGCTTCGCCAACTTCAGCAAGATCTTCAATTCGAAATTCTATTTGCAGGCGATCCGGTACAGCCTCGAAATCAGTTTCTGGTCGAGTGTGTTCGGGATCATCATCGCGGTGCTGGGTGCGTATTCTCTGCGCCGGGTCGACTCGAAACTGCGCAACTTCGTCAACGCCTTCGCCAACATGACCAGCAACTTTGCCGGCGTGCCCCTGGCCTTCGCGTTCATCATCCTGCTCGGCTTCAACGGCAGCATCACCATCATGTTGAAGCAGGCCGGGATCATCGAGGACTTCAACCTGTATTCGAAAACCGGGCTGATCATCCTCTACACCTACTTCCAGATTCCCCTCGGCGTCTTGCTGTTGTACCCGGCATTCGACGCACTGCGTGAAGACTGGCGCGAATCCGCCGCACTGCTCGGCGCCGACAGCTGGCAGTTCTGGCGCCACATCGGCCTGCCGGTACTGACCCCGGCCCTGCTCGGCACCTTCGTGATTCTGTTGGCCAACGCCCTCGGCGCCTACGCCACGGTCTACGCGCTGACCACCGGCAACTTCAACGTATTGCCGATCCGGATTGCGGCGATGGTCTCCGGCGACATTTCCCTCGATCCGAACCTGGCCAGTGCCCTGGCCGTGGTGCTGGTGGCGCTGATGACACTGGTGACCGTCGTGCATCAACTGCTGCTGAAGAGGAGCTACCATGTCTCGCGCTGAATCCGGACCGGCCGGCGTCTACCACCGCGTCGTGGTCTATCTGTTGTTCGCCATCCTGCTGCTGCCGCTGGTGGGCACGCTGATCTATTCGATCGCCAGCAGTTGGTCGGCCACCATCCTGCCCAGCGGTTTCACCTTCAAGTGGTACATCCAGTTGTGGAGCGATCCGCGTTTTCTGCACGCCTTCGGCCAGTCGTTGCTGGTGTGCGTCGGCGCGCTGTTCCTGTCGGTGGTGCTGATCCTGCCGCTGCTGTTCGTGGTGCATTACCACTTCCCGAAACTCGATGCACTGATGAACATCCTGATCCTGCTGCCCTTCGCAGTGCCGCCGGTGGTGTCGTCGGTGGGGCTGTTGCAGCTCTACGGTTCCGGGCCGTTTGCGATGGTCGGCACGCCGTGGATCCTGATCGGTTGCTACTTCACCGTGGCGCTGCCGTTCATGTACCGGGCGATCACCAACAACCTGCAAGCGATCAACCTGCGCGACCTGATGGACGCTGCCCAACTACTCGGGGCCAGCACCTTTCAGGCAGCCTTCCTGGTGGTGCTGCCGAACCTGCGCAAAGGCCTGATGGTCGCGTTGCTGCTGTCGTTCTCGTTCCTGTTCGGTGAGTTCGTGTTCGCCAACATCCTGGTCGGCACTCGCTACGAAACCCTGCAGGTTTATCTGAACAACATGCGCAACAGCAGCGGCCACTTCACCAGTGCGCTGGTGATCTCCTACTTCTTTTTCGTGCTGGTCCTGACCTGGGTCGCCAACATCTTGAACAAGGACAAAAGCGAATGAGCTATGTCAGCGTCCAACACCTGCAAAAAAACTACGCGGGCACCACGGTGTTCAGCGACATCAACTGCGAAATCCAGAAGGGCGAATTTGTCACCCTGCTCGGCCCGTCCGGCTGCGGCAAATCCACCCTGCTGCGTTGCATCGCCGGGCTGACGCCGGTGGATGGCGGCCAGATTCTGCTCGATGGCGTCGACATCGTGCCGCTCACCCCGCAGAAACGCGGGATCGGCATGGTGTTCCAGAGCTACGCGCTGTTCCCAAACATGACCGTCGAACAAAACGTCGCCTTCGGCTTGCGCATGCAAAAGGTCAACACCGACGACAGCCACAAGCGAGTTGCCGAGGTGTTGAAACTGGTTGAACTCAACGATTTCGCCAGTCGCTATCCGCATCAGTTGTCCGGCGGTCAATGCCAGCGTGTCGCCCTCGCCCGCTCACTGGTGACCCGTCCGCGTCTGTTGCTGCTGGATGAACCGCTATCGGCCCTCGATGCGCGGATTCGCAAACACCTGCGCGAACAGATCCGTCAGATCCAGCGCGAACTCGGCCTGACCACGATTTTCGTCACACACGATCAGGAAGAAGCCCTGACCATGTCTGACCGGATTTTCCTGATGAATCAGGGAAAGATCGTACAAAGCGGCGATGCCGAAACCCTCTACACCGCGCCGGTCGACGTGTTCGCCGCCGGGTTCATCGGCAACTACAACCTGCTGGATGCCGAGAGCGCGTCAAAGCTGTTGCAACGGCCGATCAACCACCGCATCGCGATTCGCCCGGAGGCCATCGAACTGAGCCTCAGTGGTGAACCCGATGCACAGATTCGCAGCCACAGCCTGCTGGGCAACGTGATTCGCTATCGCGTCGAAGCTCGGGGCGTGGAACTGGTGGTGGATGTGCTCAACCGCTCGGCGGCGGATCTGCATCCCGACGGTCAGCGCCTGTCACTTTCCATCGATCCCACCGCCCTGTGTAAGGTAGCCTGATGACTTTGCTGACACCCAAGAGGGAACTGAACTGATGGCCCTGGCAATTTTTGATCTGGACGACACCCTGATCCACGGCGACTGCGCCACCCTCTGGAGCGAGCAGATGGGGCGCCTGGGCTGGGTCGATCCCGAGTCGTTCATGCGCCGGAACAACGAGCTGATGGACGCCTACAGCCATGGCAAGTTGCGCATGGAAGACTATATGGACTTCAGCCTCGAACCGATGATCGGGCGTACCCCGGAGGAAGTCGAGCATCTGGTCGGGCCGTGGGTTGAAGACTTCATCGAGCCGATCATCTTCAGCGACGCCACCAAGACCATCGCCGCTCACCGCAAGGCCGGCGACCGGATCCTGGTGATCTCGGCCTCGGGCACGCACCTGGTCAAACCCATCGCCGAGCGGCTGGGCATCGACGAGGTCCTGGCAATCGAGCTGGAAGTGGCGCACGGCGTCTACAGCGGCCACACCGTGGGCACCCTGACCTATCGCGAAGGCAAGATCACCCGTTTGCTGGAATGGCTGGACGCCGAAGAGGAAAACCTTGAGGGCGCGAGTTTCTATTCCGACTCACGCAATGATCTGCCGCTGCTGTTGAAAGTGGATTACCCGCATGTGGTCAATCCGGATCCGGTATTGCTTGCAGAGGCCGAGAAGTCCGGCTGGCCGATCCACCTCTGGAAATAGGCGATTGGCTTGTGGGAGCAGACCTGCTCCCACAAGCATCGATGATCAGCTCAGGCTTTCGTCGATCACCAGCACCAGCTTCCCTGCTACGGTGTTGCTCGCAAGCTCCGCAAACGCAGCCTCGGCATCCTTGATCGGGAACGCCTTGGCCAGTTGCGGCTTCAGGCGTCCTTCGGAAAACAGCGGCCACACGTGCTGGCTCAGATCGCTGAACAGATCCGCCTTGAACTGATCGTCACGGCTGCGCAGGGTCGAACCCAGCAGGTGCACGCGCTTGGCCAGCACCTGGGCCAGATCCAGTTTTGCCTCGCGGCCGCCCATCAGACCGATCAGCACCCAGCGTCCGTCCTGCGCCATCAGCTTGAGGTTCAACGCCGAATAGTTGCCGCCCACCGGATCCAGGATCACATCGAACGGCCCGAAATCCCGCAGGCTTTCCAGGTCGTCGGTGCGAACCACCCCGCCCTGGGCACCCAACGACTCGCAATAGACCAGCCGCTCAGCCGAGCCGACGCTGACCCAGCACGGATTGCCGAAAGCCTTGCACAGTTGAATCGCGGCTGAGCCGATACCACTGGCTCCAGCGTGCAGAAGAACTTTCTCACCCGGTTTGAGCGCCGCAATTTGAAACACATTCAGCCAGACGGTCGCGTACACCTCGGGCAACGCCGCGGCTTCAATCAGCGATACGCCTTCCGGAACCGGCAGCACATGCCGTCCGTCGATGACCACTTCTTCGGCCATCCCGCCCCCGGCCAGCAAGGCGCAGACCCGGTCACCGACCTGCCAGGACGATCCTGCACCGACCTCGCTGATCACCCCGGAACACTCAAGACCCAGCACCTGGCTGGCACCCGGAGGGGGTGGATAAAGTCCTGCTTTCTGTAATAAATCCGCGCGATTGAGGCCCGCTGCCGCCACCCGGATGCGAACTTGTCCTACATCGCATGTAGGACTTGGTTCATCAACCCATGCCACTTGACCTTCAACGCCTTGCAATGCCTTCACAGTGCCTCCATAGTGAGTCTGGACTGAGCCCGAAGCTGTAGCGCCGGGCTTTTTGCATTATGCGACCGGCCCTGGGGTCTGAACGAACGCTGAACAGCAGTTATCGTACAGAGCGTAGCGGTACCGGCGACTTCAAAGACGGCCTAATATGCGTTATCAATTGTCCCCGCGTCGAATCAGCATGAAGCATCTGCTCCCCAGCACCGCCCTCGCTCTTTTCATCGGTATCGGTCTGTTGCCGGTGTCGGGCACCACATTCGCAGCCAACAGCTGGGACAAGTTACAGCCTGATCGCGACGAAGTGATCGCCAGTCTGAACGTCGTCGAGTTGCTCAAGCGTCATCACTACAGCAAGCCGCCGCTCGACGATGCGCGCTCGGTGATCATCTACGACAGCTACATCAAGCTGCTCGACCCGTCGCGCAGCTATTTCATGGCCAGCGACATCGCCGAATTCGACAAGTGGAAGACCCAATTCGACGACTTCCTCAAGAGCGGCGACCTCAACGCCGGGTTCACCATCTACAAGCGCTACCTGGACCGCGTGAAGGCGCGTCTGGACTTCGCCCTTGCCGAGCTGAACAAAGGCGTCGACAAGATGGACTTCACCACCAGGGAAACCTTGCTGATCGATCGCAAGGATGCTCCGTGGCTCAAGTCCACCGCCGAACTCGATGACCTGTGGCGCAAACGCGTCAAGGACGAAGTGCTGCGGCAGAAGATCGCCGGCAAAGAGCCGAAGCAGATCCAGGAAACCCTGACCAAGCGCTACAAGAATCAACTGGCGCGTCTGGACCAGACCCGCGCCGAAGACATCTTCCAGGCGTACATCAACACCTTCGCCATGTCTTACGATCCGCACACCAACTATCTGTCGCCGGATAACGCGGAGAACTTCGACATCAACATGAGCCTGTCCCTCGAGGGCATCGGCGCCGTGTTGCAGAGCGACAACGACCAGGTGAAAGTCGTGCGTCTGGTGCCGGCAGGCCCGGCCGACAAGACCAAGCAGGTTGCTCCGGCCGACAAGATCATCGGCGTTGCCCAGGGCAACAAAGAGATGGTTGACGTGGTCGGCTGGCGTCTGGACGAAGTGGTCAAGCTGATCCGTGGCCCGAAAGGCACCGTGGTGCGTCTGGAAGTCATCCCGGCCAGCAATGCGCCGAACGATCAGACCAGCAAGATCGTGCCGATCACCCGCGAAGCGGTGAAGCTCGAAGACCAGGCCGTGAAGAAGTCCGTGCTGAACCTGAAACAGGACGGCAAGGACTACAAGCTCGGCGTGATCGAGATTCCGGCGTTCTACCTCGACTTCAAGGCCTTCCGTGCCGGCGATCCGGACTACAAGAGCACCACTCGCGACGTCAAGAAGCTGCTGACCGAACTGCAGAAAGAGAAAGTCGACGGCGTGGTCATCGACCTGCGCAACAACGGCGGCGGTTCCCTGCAGGAAGCCACCGAGCTGACCAGCCTGTTCATCGACAAGGGCCCTACCGTGCTCGTGCGTAACGCCGATGGCCGGGTCGATGTACTTGAAGATGAAAACCCGGGCGCCTTCTACAAAGGCCCGATGGCGCTGCTGGTCAACCGCCTGTCCGCCTCGGCTTCGGAGATTTTCGCCGGCGCCATGCAGGACTACCACCGTGCGCTGATCATCGGTGGCCAGACCTTCGGCAAAGGCACCGTGCAGACCATCCAGCCGCTGAACCACGGCGAACTGAAACTGACCCTGGCCAAGTTCTACCGGGTTTCCGGCCAGAGCACCCAGCATCAGGGCGTACTGCCGGACATCGATTACCCGTCGATCATCGACACCAAGGAAATCGGCGAAAGCGCCCTGCCGGAAGCCATGCCGTGGGACACCATCCGCGCAGCGATCAAACCGGCGAGCGATCCGTTCAAGCCGTACCTGGCCCAGCTGAAATCCGAGCATGACAGCCGTTCTGCCAAGGATGCGGAGTTCGTGTTCATCCGCGACAAGCTGGCCCTGGCGCAGAAGCTGCTGGAAGAAAAAACCGTCAGCCTCAATGAAGCCGAACGCCGTGCCCAGCACGCCGACATCGACGCCAAGCAACTGGCGATGGAGAACATCCGTCGCAAGGCCAAAGGCGAAGAACCGCTCAAAGAGCTGAAGAAAGAAGACGACGACGCCCTGGCCGCCGCCGAGCCGGACAAGGTCAAACCGGAAGACGACGCCTACCTGAGCGAGACCGGGCGAGTGCTGCTGGATTACCTGAAGCTGAGCAACCAGGTCGCAAAGAAGTAAGGTGATGGCAATTTAATGCTGACGATCCCCGGATCGTCATCAAACAGTCATCATTCTGTCGTGCAATAAAGGACTGGGAGCTGTTCTCTTCATCGAGAACGCTCCCAGTCCTTTTTTTATCGCCAGAGATTGCCATGACCACGACCGAACAGCTGAGTGCCTTGAGCTCGATCCTGACTCAAAGCGGATTACACAGCCTGTTCCAGCCGATCATTTGCCTCTCCGAACGGCGCATTCTCGGCTACGAAGCCCTGACCCGCGGCCCGTCCAACAGCCCGCTGCACTCGCCCATCGCCCTGTTCGCCGTGGCCCGTCAGGCCGGGCGCTTGAGCGAACTGGAAATCGCCTGCCGTCAGAGTGCCTGTCGTCGCTTCAACGAACAGCAGTTGCCGGGCAAGCTGTTTCTCAACGTCTCTCCCGAATCCCTGCTCGAAGCCGCGCACCAGCCGGGGCGCACGCTGCAGCTGCTGCAGGATTTCGGTATTCCGCCCAGCCAGGTGGTGATCGAACTCACCGAACAGACGCCGATCGATGATTTCCAGTTGCTGCAGACTGCACTGCATCACTATCGGGCGATGGGGTTTTCGATTGCCCTCGACGATCTTGGGGCCGGTTATTCAAGCCTGCGTCTGTGGTCGGAGCTGCGGCCGGATTACGTGAAGATCGACCGGCACTTCATCGACGGCATTCATCAGGATGCGTTGAAACGCGAGTTCGTCGGATCAATCCTGCAAATCGCCAAGGCTTCCCGGGCGCAGGTGATTGCCGAAGGTATCGAGTTGCCAGAGGAACTGGCGGTACTGACCGAAATGGGTGTGGATCTGGTACAGGGCTACCTGCTCGGCCGTCCTCAGGAACACCCGTCGCGCGATGCCCGGGCCTTGATGCCCAAGCACGACAGCAGCGCCGTGGCGCTGAACGATGAAGGCAGCGATCTCAGCGCCCTGCTCAACGATCAACCCGCCGTGAATCGCGACACACCGACCGCCACCGTACTGGAGGCTTTCCGCCGCCAGGCCAACCTCAACTCGCTGGCGGTGCTCGATGAACAGGGCCAACCGTGCGGCATCGTTCATCGTCACTCGTTGTCCGATGCGCTGCTCAAACCCTTTGCCACCGACCTGTTCGCCCGCAAACCGATCAGCCGCCTGATGAACGACGACTTCCTCGCCGTGGAAATGAGCCAGTCGCTGCAACAGGTCAGCCGCCTGATCACCAGCCGCGCCCGCCAACGCATCGAAGAGGATTTCATCATCACCCTAAACGGCAGCTACCTGGGCCTGGGCCGGGTGATTGACGTGCTCAAACTGATCACCGAACTGAAAATCCAGCAGGCCCGCTATGCCAATCCGCTGACCTTGCTGCCGGGGAATGTGCCGATTCAGCAATGTTTGACGAGGTTGCTGCAACAGGGGCGCGAGTCGGTCATCTGCTATGTCGACATCGACAGCTTCAAACCCTTTAACGATATCTACGGATATGGACGTGGGGATGAAGTGCTGCTGTGTCTGGCGCAATGCCTCAACGAACGCGTCGACCCGTCTCGCGACTTTGTCGGGCATATTGGAGGGGACGATTTCCTGTTGGTACTCGGCCCGGAAGATTGGCGCAAACGGCTCAACCAGTTGCTGGATGATTTCCAGAGCCAATGCCGACGTTTCTACCGCCCTGAGCACCTTGAAGCTGGGTGTTTTGTTGCGCCGAATCGCCAGGGTATACGACAGGAGTTTCCGTTGCTGTCACTGTCCATTGGCGTGGTGCATTTGCATCCTGAAGCGTGTGCGCAACTGGATGCGAGTCAGTTGGCAGAGATGGCTTCGCAGGCGAAGCATCATGCGAAGAATGTTCCGGGGTATAGCGTGCATGTTATCGACAGCATACGTGCACTACCTTTTAACGAAGCGCTCGTTTCAGGTCATCGCTGATGTAAAGGCTCGATAACTACCATGTGGACCGATCCTCACCAGCGGCATTCGCGAGATCCTCACCCCAAATTTCCTTCGCAAGCCTGTAGATATCTTGGAAGAAGCAGCGTGGATCCTCTAGAGAGTACCATTCCCCTCGTGGCCAACTTGCTGCTTCGTATTCATCGATCTCGAATAGTTCTTGAAAGTCATAATTTTGCTCCAAGAGCAGCAATTCCAAATTTTCAACTAGTACTAGCTTATGCCTATAGGAAAGGTATGGCAGATTAAGACAATACTTCCTGATAAGAAGCTCTCTATCAGTAGAATCATTAGGATTGTAAACCTCGAGTTCGGCACCTCGAGTTTCCTCCCGATCATAAACGTCGAAAACGCCTATAAACCACATTAAATCCGGTTCAAACTCTTCATTTAAATATGGATCTTTCAACATCACTTCACCTCGGTCGGAAATGCTGTAAACGGGTTTTGTGTATTTACCTGATCAAACTTAACTTCAAACCAATTCAAGTTTTCATTCAAGCTAGGATTGTGAACGTCTTTTTTATTCGGCCTGTACCCACGCCCTGCACCAGGTAGTTCCAATCTCACTATTGGTTTTTTGTTTTGATCTTTTCCGGTGTGCATAATCAAGCCATTCTTATCCTTCGTCATCGCCTTATTTAGCGCGCCCAAATGCATGCGCCAATTATGAAATTGAGAGCTCCGGTTGCCCTTTGCACCTTTTGGGATTAATCCAGTGTGAGGATTCGCACCATTGATTGCTCTCTGTTCAAGAGCTTTATCAGAAATTTCTGAACTGTGCTTTTCGACAGTGTGCATTCCATAACGTTTTTCATATTCCCACACACGTCTCTTCGCATTCGCCTCCGCCAACTCATCAATTCTCTCCCGCCGCTCCTGCGCCGTCATCTTCGGCAGCGCTGGCTCACCCTCATCAACAACTGAACCACCCACCCCATCCGGCACCGGACAGCCCGGCTTGTTCGGCGGCGGACAATTGGAGGTCAACCCCAACGGATCCACCCACCCCGTCGGATTCGGCACGTACCGGTACTGATTCAGCCCACCCGCCAGCTTCACCGGATCCGGCGTCAGGTACCGTCCCATGTCCGGGTCGTAATACCGGTGCCGGTTGTAATGCAGCCCGCTTTCGTCATCGAAGTACTGACCCTGAAAGCGCAGCGGCTGGTTCAGGTAGTCCTCGGTTGCCAGCTCCAGCGAGGTGACTTTGCCGTAGGCGCTGTATTTGGCGGACCAGACGATCTCGCCGCTGTAATCCGTCAATTCCTGCGGGGTGCCGAGGTGGTCGAGTTGGTAGTAGAACGGGCAGGCGCGTTTCGGGCCTTTGCCGTCGAGCATGGCCAGCGGGCGGAAGGTGCCGGGTTCGTAGATGAAGCTGCGGTGCTGGGTCGGGCTGCTTTCGGCGATCAGGTGGTCGCCTTGCCAGAAAAACTCGGTGGTCTGGCCATTGACGGTCTTGCGGATCCGGCGGCCGAAGGCGTCGTATTGGTAGCTGGCGCTGGTGCCGTCGGGGCGGGTCAGGCCGATCAGGCGGTGCTGGCTGTCGTAGCGGTATTCGGTGACGAGGGTTTGCGCGCGGCCGCGGCGTTCGCGGATCAGGTTGCCGAAGGCGTCGTAGTCGTAATGGCGGTCGCCCTGCATCCGCAGGCGGTTGCCTTTGATCTGTGTCGGGCCGGGGCGGTCCTGCATCAGCAGGTTGCCGGCCGGGTCGTGAGCGAAGTTTTCCGGCACATCATCACGGGTGTGGCGCACGCGGATCAGCCGGTCGAGGGCGTCGTAGGTGTAGCTGCGCTGGCCGTGGCGGGTGTCGGCGATGTGTTCGAGGTTGCCGTTGGCGCTGTAGGCAAAGTCGCGGCGGTACAGCGCACTGCGTTGATGACCTACGGCGTGGGCGCGTAAGCGGCCCTGTTCGTCGTAGGTGTATTCGCTGAGCAGCAGGCCTTGTTGACGTTGCTGTTCGCGGCCGTTCTGGTAGACGTGGCGGGTCAGCAAGGCGCCGTTGAGGTCGATCGCGGTCAGCGCGCCGCCCTTGGCGTAGTGGTAGTCGAGCTTGCTGTTGTCCGGCAGACGCATGCGAGTGAGCTGGCCGCAGGCGTCGTAGGTGTAACGCAAGGTGCCCCAGCCCTGATGCTCGCGCACCAGCCGGTCCTGCAGGTCGTATTCGAAGGCCAGCGGGTGATCCTGGCCGTCATCCACGCCGACCAAACGGCCTAAAAGGTCATAGCGATAGCTGACCTCGACCCCGTCCGGCAGGGTCTTGAGCAGCAATCGCCCGGCGCTGTCGCGCTGGTAAGTGGTGACCAGCGTCGAGCCGTCGTCGCCGAACTCGGTCTTTTCCAGCAGATGACTGTTGCGGTCGTAGACATACGCCGTACGCCGGCCATCGAAGCCGGTTTCCTGTCGGATCAGCCCGGTGGGCGTATAGTCCAGCCGATACTTTTCGCCCGACTCGTTCTCGATTTCCGTCAGCAGCAGCTGCGCATGGTCGTAGCGGTACTGCAGCCGCGTGCCGTCGGGGTTGATCCGGCGGCTGACCAAATGCAGGTCATCGTCATATTCGTAGCGGGTGATGCGCCCCAGTTCATCGCGTTCGGCGGTGATCTGGCCGTAGGCGCTGTAGGACCAGGCACGGGTGGCGCCATTCGGCGAGGTGGTCTGGATCAGCCGGCCAACGGCGTCCCACGCATGACGGGTGACCGCGCCATGTTCGTCCTGCGCCGTAATCCGCCGCCCCAAGGCATCGTAGGAAAACTTGCGAACCCCACCGTCCGGCAAGCTCTCCTCGACCAACTGGCCCAGGTCGTTCCAGACGAACACATGGCGGCCACTGTCCGGATAACGGATCGACAGCAACCGCCCCTGCGCGTCGTAGTGGTAATGGGTGACGTGGCCATCCGGGTCGACCGCTTCGGTGATATCACCCTGGGCATTGCGCCGGTACGTCCACACCGCATCGCCACGCGAACGGCTGTGCAGGAAACCGTTGCGGTATTCGTAGGACGTCGGCGCATCGTCCGGCGGAATCAGCGCGATCAGCCGTCCGGCATCGTCGTAGCGGTATTCGGTGACCGCCCCCAGCGCATCCTGCTCGGCGACCAATCGGCCCTGCGCGTCGTAGGTCTTGAGCTGTTCGCCACCATCGGCGGCGACCTGACGCACCAGCCGCGCCGTATCGTCGTGGACGTAGGTTTCTTCAGTGCCGTCGACGTACTGCACCGTGACACTGCCGGCGTCATCCCAGACGTAACGCGTATCCATCTGCGAAAACGACGCCCAGTGCCGCACGCAACGCGCTGCCTTGCCGGCACGCTCCCACTCCCAGAAGAAACTCGCGCCGCCCGCCAGTTGCCGTTGCAGGATGACGTGCTGGTCGTCGTAGTCGTAACGCTCGCACTCGCCGACCGCGTTGGACGCCTCGATCAATCGATGGCGGGCATCAAAGCGGTAGCTGGCCAGCGTCTGCTCGGTGCGCCAGACCGCATCGCGCCAAACCTGATAATCGACCGCAACCAGATGCGCTCGCTCATAGCGCAGCAACAAGGAGCGGCCAGCGCCGTTGTCCAGGCGCTGAATCCGGTCGGAAAGATCCCGATGCACCGTCAGACGATTGCCATAGGCATCGCTGACAGCTGTCAGACGCCCAACCCGAAAGTGATAAAACCGCGCTGCGTCTCCCGCCAGCGCAACGATCAACTCCTCCGGCTCATCTCCCAGAAAGATCGCCGCCCGCGACAAGCTGTTGTGAATGGCCGGCCGCTCGACATTCGGCAGCGGAAACTGCGTGCGCCGGTTCTCATGGTCGACCCAGACCACCGAAGCGCCATCAATCTCCAGCCGATGCGCCAGCGAATGACTCCAGCCAAACCCCAGCCCGACATCGATCTCAACCGCACTGGTGCGATACAACCGACTGAACTCGAACGGCAACAGCCCATCGAGCACACCATCGGTCAGCGTCAGCAGCTCTTCGCCAGTGACCATCGACACCGGGCAGCCATTGGTGCAGGTCCTCGGTGCACAATCGGCACTGTCACCGTTGGGGTTCTTCGCCTGATCCGGCGTGTCGTCGTGGTGCTCGTCTTTTTTCAGGGAGGCATTGCGCCGGGCATCCCAACGCAGTTGCATGCGGCCCTTTTTCACCCCGGCGGCGATACCCCGAGCGGCGACGGATTTGTACTGGTTCACATAGCCGATGAAGGTGCTGACGATGCCGAACATCGCTTTCACCAGACGCATCACCGCCGACAGTAACTGGGCGCCACGATCCGCCAGACGCAAGGTCAGATACGCAATCCCCGCCCCGGCACCGACAAAGGTCAGCACAACGCCGATCAACACATCGATCAGCAGTTGCACCACCACCATCGAGACGGCCTCGGCGGTTTTTCCGGCAATTTCATTAGGTGGCAGCATCTCCAGCCAGAGGCTGGCGGTACGCAGCAACAGGCACAGCGCCGCCTCGTCACTGACGAGCAGTTGGAGCTGCTCCATCTTTTCGGGCATCGACACCGCGAACTCGGCCAACGCTGTCGCGCTGTCTCCCAGACGACCACCAAACTCGAGCGGATTCTTGAGGATCTCCGACAGCAACCCGATGCTGTCCCACACTCCCTCGATCGCCGCCCAGCTCCCGGCCAGCATGCCGTTCCCGGCTGCTGTGACCACCGACTGCGACCATTGCGGCTTGAATCCCTGCCACTCGCTGCGCAGCCAGCCATCCAGCTGCCGAGTCAGGCCATCGTAGGATTCGAAAAGCGCATCAACCTGCTGCTCGCTGGCCTCGCCGTGCACCACCACCCGATAAAACTTGCCCGCCTCACCGGTGAACTCCCCTTTGCCCTGAGCATCAAGGGTGACGGACTTGACTGCGCCGCCCTCCACCGCCACCACATCGACAACGATGCCGCCCAACGGAATGTCGTACGCCGACTCGAACTTGCTCTCGATCTCCATCGGCCCGGATTCCGGGCATTGCACGATCGCAGAAGTAAAACGGTTGTCGTCAATCGCGACTGCCGTACTGTGTTCGCCGAATCGGATGACCCGCTCCATCCCCATCAGCGACGGCAGATCGGCCGCATGACTGACGCCGTCTGCCGAGCGACTGAGCCAGTGCTTCAGCTGTTCGCGATAGAGATCGAGGGTGCGGGGAAAGCTGTCGAGTTCTTGCTCGATGCGGGTGACGGCATCCATCAGCGCATTCCCATGCGCATGGCGAAACGAAAAACCGGGTCGAACATATGCGTTCCCTCGCGCAAAAATCAGGCGAGGGACTTTGCGGGGGATCAATCAGAAAAGAAGTCAGGCGAGTAGGCAGAGGATGTAGGAGAAGTCTGTAACTGATTTTTTATCGAATTGCAGACGCAAAAACGGGGCGGGAGGTTTCCCTCACGCCCCGTTCACGGAACAGGTGATTTGCTTATTGAGAAGCGTCTCGACCAGCCAGCTCTTTCAACTTGAGCTCGGCCAACGGATGCCCGGCCCTGGCGGCCATGGTCCACCAGCGAGCGGCTTCCGAAGGATCTGGCGCTTTGCTCGGTGTACCTGCAAGACTGATGACACCGACCTGATACGCCGCTTTGCCATCCCCGGCCAGCGCTGCCAGTCGCAACAACCGCACACCTTCTTCACGCGCGCCCAGGCCAACCCCGCGAAACGTCAGGATGTGCCCGTAAAAACTTTGCGCGCCGACATCGCCCAGGTTGGCCATGCGCGCAAACTGCCCTTCGAGCCAGCGCCAGCCGCGGGGCTGACGAACAAACCACGACCAGTGAAACAGCCTACGGGCCAGCCAGTAACTTGCCCGCGCCTTGAGTCGTAAAAACACTCAGGCCTCCGCCGATTCCGGGTACTCGTACTCAAACACCCGTACCACTTCCGAGGCATGCCAGGAGGCGGCGGCAACACCGTCGGACGGCCCGGAAAAACGCCCCAGACGCTCGACACACTCAAAGAAACCGGTGCGTGGCAGGCGACTGGCACCCTGGCTGATCACCAGCGAACTGCGCAACGGTTGTTCGGCTTTCGCGTCCAGTGCGGCGAGATGCTCCAGTGCAGCAGTCAATGTCTGCATGGCCGGCGTGGGCAGTTGCAGACGTTCAAGCAAGGCTCGATAAGTCAAAAGATGGCGCTGCCTGCGCGCCTGATCCAGCTCCCCCAGCAATCCGTCCCAATGTTGACGACTGATGCGTACGCTCACGATTGTTCCCTCCACCCTGGCACCGTCAACTCCCAGGCCAGGCTGCGGCGAATCGCGGCGTCGGGCAGACGCTCGCCACTTTCAATCATGGCCAGGTAAGACGGGCTGATGCCTACCGTGCGGGCCAGCGCCTCGATGGCGATGCCCTTCCCTTCGCGCAAACTGCGTAACTGATCCAGACCTGGAAGAATCGGGTCCGGGGTTGCCGCAAGCGGCGCTGGAGCCGGTTGCGACGGTGCTTCGTTGATGCCTGCTGCTTTCAGTAGAGCCTGATACTGAGCCCATGGCAGAACCGCATATTCGGGTTCGCCATCGCGTGCAATTATCTGAATATCCATGACTACCCCGTAGGACAACAACACTTAGCGAGTCGGCACTTTTCCCTAGAAGTGTAATCCTAACAGCGGCCAAGGTCGTGGGGGGTATCTATCTGTATAAGAGGCTGTCGCGATTCAGGACTTTTTCGGCCCCTGAATCTGAAGTTGCTCGGGCGTATCGGGCAGACGCTCGACCACTCTGAGCTTTTCCGGCGCCTGGCGCTGACGCCACAGGCGGAAGGCGTTCAGTTCATCGTCGAGGGTTTTCATTAGCCAGGCGAGAACGGCAATGTCATCGAGCATGCCGAACATGGGAATGAAATCCGGGATCGCATCCACCGGGCTGAGGAAATACATCAGACCGGCCACCACCGAAACGATCGCCTTGGCGCTGATCGCGCGGTATTCGCCGCGCCAGTACGCCAGGCACAGCGCCTGCAACAGACGCAAATCGTCCTTCAGCTTGCCGAGGCGATTGCCTTGGGCGGCGCCTTTGCTGGCCACGGCGAACAACAAGGTCGGCAAGCGGCCTCGCGCCAGCAAACGTCCGGCCAAAGGCAGGAATCGGGCGAAATTCCACGGCGCTTTCATTTATTTCTCCCGTTGAAATGTTATCCACACAAATTGTGGATAACCTTGTGAACAGAGCTGCATTTCAGCGCTGAGAGCCCCGTTTCATAAGGGCTGCGCTCAGATCGGGCGTTTTTTACACACATAAAAAAACCCAATATTTCATTGACTTGGCGGCTCCGGGCGTCTAGCGCGAGCAACCTTAAAGTCTAGGACTGCCATGACCGGCATCGGTTCGGTCTGTTTACGCCGACCATCGTCCAGATGCAACAACGCCCCGCATAAGCGAGGCGTTGTTGTTGAAACCGGTGCCGATGCTTATTGCTTGGCGGCAGCGGCGTCTTCTTTGGCTGGATCCTTGATACCCAACAGTTCCAGGTCGAAGACCAGAACCGAGTTGGCCGGGATTGCCGGGCTTGGCGATTGTGCGCCGTAAGCCAGATCGCTAGGGATGTACAGCTTGTACTTCTCGCCAACGTGCATCAGTTGCAGGCCTTCGACCCAACCCGGGATCACACCGCTGACCGGCAGATCGATCGGGCTGCCGCGCTCGACGGAGCTGTCGAATACGGTGCCGTTGGTCAGCTTGCCGGTGTAGTGAACGGTCACGACATCAGTAGGCTTAGGCTGTGGGCCGTCGGCTTTCTTGACCACTTCGTACTGCAAGCCGGAAGCGGTGGTGGTCACGCCGGCTTTCTTGCCGTTTTCTTCGAGGAATTTCTTGCCGGCGGCTGCCGACTCTTCGCTCATCTTGGCCATGCGCTCTTCGGCACGCTTTTGCAGCGCGGCGAAAGCTTCGACCAGTTCTTCATCTTTCAGCTTCTGTTCTTTCTTGCCAACGGCATCTTCGATGCCCTGGGCTACCGCTTTGGAGTCCAGATCATCCATGCCTTCCTGAGCAAGGCTCTTGCCCATGTTCAGGCCGATACCGTAGGAAGCTTTTTGCGCCGGGGTTTTCAGCTCTACGCTGGTCTGCGAATCACAACCCGCGAGTACCAGGCTAACCAGGGCAACCGCCGCCGCCAACCGATGCTGTTTCATGCTATTTCCTTGTTCATGCGCCGAAAGGGCAATCGAGTAAAGCCGCGAGCTTATCAGGCCGCCACGACCAATGGCTACCGGCATGAGAGCAGGAATCTTCCGATAAGTTCAGGGATTAAAACGCATTTGGCCAACGCCGTGATGAAGCTTCTGTCATCTGGCTCTGACGACAATTGATGTCACCTCCCACAACACTTGGCGTAATGGCCACTTGCCGCACACCACCCGCCTCAGGCATAACAGCGCAACAAATCGACAAGGATGTTCATCTTGCGCCTCTTATACCGTGTGCTGACGCTGATCGTGGTGCTGCTGGGACTGGTCCTGGCAGTGGTTCTTTACTATGTCGCCAATCCGAAATTGCCCTTCCCGACGCCCGCGAAACAGGTGCATTACCTGGATCAGTGGACTGAGCAAGAGCGCCAGACCTACTACTTCACCCCACAGGGAACGCAGGTCAAAGGCTTGCGTTACGAATGGTTCCAGGCGCTGGAGCTGCCGTTCTCGCAGCAACGCTTCGCTTCCCCGGAATACCTCGCGCGCTTCGGTTTTCTGATCGATCCGCAGCAGAAAGCCACGCCGGACAACCCGGGCAATCTGCCGGTTGGTTTCGCCAGGCACCGGAATCCCGGCAGCTCCGAGCAATATCTCGACATCACCTGCGCGGCCTGCCACACCGGCGAATTGCACTTCAATGGCCAGGCAGTGCGCATAGACGGCGGCTCGGCTCAGCATGTGTTGCCTTCCAGCGTTCCTACATTGCGCGGCGGCAGTTTCGGACAGGCATTGGTCGCCAGTCTCACCTCGACTTACTACAACCCGTGGAAATTCGAGCGCTTTGCCCGCCACGTGCTGGGCAACGACTACGACGCACGCCACGAACAACTGCGCAAAGACTTCAAACGCTCACTGAACACCTTCATCAAAGTGGCCTGGAATGACACCCATCGCGGCCTCTACCCCACCGAAGAAGGCCCCGGCCGCACCGATGCCTTCGGTCGTATCGCCAACGCGACCTTCGGCGATGCGATCTCCCCAAGCAACTATCGCGTGGCCAACGCCCCGGTGGATTACCCGCAGCTATGGGACATGTGGACCTTCGACTGGGTGCAATGGAACGGCTCGGCGCAGCAACCGATGGCGCGCAATATCGGCGAGGCGCTGGGGGTCGGCGCCACGCTGAATTTCTTCGACGCCAACGGCCAGCCGCTGCAGGGCGATGACCGCTATGCCTCCAGCGTACGTGTGCGTGATCTGCACAAGATCGAAGAAACCCTGCAAAAACTGCGACCGCCGGCATGGCCTGAAGAGGTGCTCGGCGTCATCGACAAACCCTTGGCGGCCAAGGGCCGAGCCCTGTTCGCCGAGAATTGCGCCGGGTGCCACGTACCGCGCCAGACCCAGGAAGGCGACCGCTGGGTGCAACACCTGCACATGTTACCGGTGGATGTCATCGGCACCGACCCGAATGCCGCCAACAACATTGCCAATCACCGTTTCGACCTGACCGCCCTGCAATGGAACCTGGCGGAACTCGAACAAATGGACGTGAAGTTACACCCCAAACCCAAGGAACCGCTGGACCTCAGCCAGCTTTCAGTGGCCAAGGGACTGGCTTACGTCACCGCCTTCGTGGAAAACCGCGCGTACCGCGAAGCCGGCGTCACTGCTGCCGAGAAACCCCGGCTCGACGGCTTCGGTCTGCCGATCGGCGTTCGCGAAAAAGTCGCCTACAAGGCGCGTCCGCTTGCTGGTGTATGGGCCACGGCCCCGTTCCTGCACAACGGCTCGGTGCCGAGCCTTTATCAGTTGCTATCACCTCAGGACGAGCGCGCCACCACCTTCTATAAAGGCACCTTCGAATACGACCCGCGCCATCTGGGCTACCGCACCGAAGCCTTCACCAACGGCTTCCTGTTCGACACCCGCATCACCGGCAACCACAACAGCGGCCACGAATTTCGCGCTGGCGAGCGCGGCAACGGCGTCATCGGCCGACTGTTGCAGCCTGAAGAACGCTGGGCGCTGCTCGAATACCTGAAAGTGCTGGGCGGCCCGCTGGAGGCGCAACTGCCATGATCTTCAATTCCTTCAAAAGACCTTCGCTGCTCGCGCGTTTCTGGCTCTGGCTGGGACGGATACTGGGCAAAACCTTGCTGCTCCTGCTGGTGATCGGCCTGATCGGCTGGGCCCTGGCGACCGCCTGGTTCGCATGGCAGCACCGGGGCCCGGTATCGGCGCTGGAGCAGATTCCAGATGGCGAAGCCGCCATGACCCAGGACGTGATTCAGACCGCCGTGCGCATCGTCGACCAGCACCGCGAAAGCACCCGCTACCTGCGCGACGCCCATGCCAAGGCCCATGGCTGCGTTAAAGCCGACGTGCAGGTATTGCCGGATCTGGCGCAAGAGTTGCGCCAGGGCGTCTTCAGCGAACCGGGCAAGCTGTGGAAAGCGACGATGCGCCTGTCCAACGGCAACGCTTATCCGCAATTCGACAGCATCCGCGATGCCCGGGGCATGGCGCTCAAACTGCTCGATGTGCCGGGCAAGCAGTTGCTGGGTGACCGTCAGGGTCTGAATGAGCAGGACTTTGTGATGTTCAGTCACCCGAACTTCTTTGTCAGCGATGTCGCCGAGTACCGTCAGAATGTGGCGGCGCAGGCTGACGGCAAGAAGGTCATGGCGTTTTTTCCGGGGTGGGATCCGCGCCATTGGCAAATTCGGCACCTGTTCATTGCGCTGGCGACCCTTTCGCCACCACCAGAGAGCCCGACACGTACGACCTACTTTTCGGTCTCGCCCTACAAGTTCGGCGAGGCCAATGCCAAGTTCCGGGTGATGCCGGATCCCGAGCGCTGCCCCGCATATACCTTGCCGAAACAGAACCGGGATCTGCCGAACTTCCTGCGCACCGCGTTGAATCAACAGCTGTCGACCGACCGGATACCGGCGTGTTTCGTGTTGCAGATCCAGCGCCAGGACGCGAACAAGTACATGCCGATCGAAGACACCAGCATCGAATGGCGCGAGCAGGACAGCCCATTCCAGACAGTGGCGAGGATCACCCTGCCCCCGCAGGACTTCGACACCCCGGCGTTGAACCTGCAATGCGACAACCTGTCGTTCAATCCCTGGTTCGGCATCGACGCTCATCGCCCGATTGGCGGGATCAACCGCCTGCGCAAAGCGGTGTATGAAGCGGTGAGTGATTACCGCCACAGCCGCAACTCGGCGCAATAGCAGCGTCAGAAACGAAAAAAGCGACCGGCAAAGGTCGCTTTCTCATGTTCAGGCCCGGCAAAGCCAAATCCCGGACAGCAAAAAGCCCGCACCAGGCGGGCTTTCTGTGGTGATCTGGCGTTCAGTGTTCCAGATAACCGAATATGGCGCAGCGGACGGGACTCGAACCCGCGACCCCCGGCGTGACAGGCCGGTATTCTAACCGACTGAACTACCGCTGCGCGAAACGCTTGAAACGAATGGTGGGTGATGACGGGATCGAACCGCCGACATTCTGCTTGTAAGGCAGACGCTCTCCCAGCTGAGCTAATCACCCTTCGCTTCGTTACGGGGCGCATTATGCCACAAGTTTTCGTAAAGTGTTGATTTAATTGAAGTTTTTTTTCAAAAAAATCCGAAAACCGGTGAAACGATACATCCCGCATATACAACTCGAGGCAGAAAAAAACCCGCCTTGGCGGGTTTTTCCGTGGTGACCTGGCGTTCAGTGTTCCAGGTTACCGAATATGGCGCAGCGGACGGGACTCGAACCCGCGACCCCCGGCGTGACAGGCCGGTATTCTAACCGACTGAACTACCGCTGCGCTAAACACTTGAAACGAATGGTGGGTGATGACGGGATCGAACCGCCGACATTCTGCTTGTAAGGCAGACGCTCTCCCAGCTGAGCTAATCACCCTTCGCTTCGGTGTGGCGCGCATTCTACGGAGCGACCCAACCTCTGGCAAGCACTTTTTTAAATAATTTTCTCAGCCCTTCCAAAGGCTTAGAGAAGGGTTGGCCTATGACCCGGCGAAGACAATAATGCCCCCCTTTGTATAAAGGAGAGACTCACCCCATGTGGTTCAAGAACCTGCTTATCTATCGCCTGACCCAAGACCTGCCTGTCGATGCCGAGGCGCTGGAAACTGCACTGGCCACCAAACTGGCGCGTCCATGTGCAAGCCAGGAGTTGACCACCTACGGTTTCGTCGCGCCGTTCGGCAAGGGCGAAGATGCTCCACTGGTGCATGTCAGCGGTGATTTCCTGCTGATCTCCGCCCGTAAAGAAGAACGCATTCTGCCGGGCAGCGTCGTGCGCGATGCGGTCAAGGAAAAGGTCGAAGAGATCGAAGCCGAGCAGATGCGCAAGGTCTATAAGAAGGAACGCGATCAGATCAAGGATGAAATCATCCAGGCGTTCCTGCCGCGCGCGTTTATCCGCCGCTCGTCGACCTTCGCCGCCATCGCGCCGAAACAGGGCCTGATCCTGGTCAACTCGGCCAGCCCGAAACGCGCCGAAGACCTGCTCTCCACCCTGCGTGAAGTGATCGGCACCCTGCCGGTTCGTCCGCTGACAGTCAAAACCGCGCCGACCGCCGTGATGACCGAATGGGTCACCACCCAGCAAGCCGCCCCGGACTTCTTCGTCCTGGACGAGTGCGAACTGCGCGACACCCACGAAGACGGCGGCATCGTGCGTTGCAAGCGTCAGGACCTGACCAGCGAAGAAATCCAGCTGCACCTGAGCACCGGCAAGGTGGTGACTCAACTGTCGCTGGCATGGCAGGACAAACTGTCGTTCATGCTCGACGACAAGATGACCGTCAAGCGCCTGAAATTCGAAGATCTGTTGCAGGATCAGGCGGAACAGGACGGCGGCGACGAAGCCCTGGGCCAACTGGACGCCAGCTTCACCCTGATGATGCTGACGTTCGGCGACTTCCTGCCGGCGCTGGTTGAAGCGCTGGGCGGCGAAGAGACTCCGCAGGGCATCTAAGCCTCTGCGCAGTCTTTGGGTTATCTTCAAACGCCACCGCTTCGGTGGCGTTTTCACATAATAAGGAACAGGCCATGCGCGCACTGGCTGCACTGAGTCGTTTTGTTGGCAACACCTTCGCTTACTGGGTTCTGATTTTCGCGGTGATCGCGTTCTTGCAACCGGCCTGGTTCCTCGGCCTCAAAGGCGCGATCGTGCCGTTGCTCGGGCTGGTGATGTTCGGCATGGGCCTGACCCTCAAGCTCGACGACTTCGCCGCCGTCGCCCGCCATCCGTGGCGTGTGGCACTGGGCGTGGTCGCGCATTTCGTGATCATGCCGGGGATGGCCTGGTTGCTGTGCCAGATCTTTCATCTGCCGCCGGAAATCGCCGTCGGCGTGATTCTGGTCGGTTGCTGCCCGAGTGGCACCTCCTCGAACGTCATGACCTGGCTGGCCCGTGGCGACCTGGCGCTGTCGGTGGCCATCGCCGCCGTCACCACCCTCCTCGCTCCGCTGCTGACGCCCGCGCTGATCTGGCTGTTGGCCTCGGCCTGGTTGCCGGTTTCGTTCATGGAATTGTTCTGGTCGATCCTGCAAGTGGTCCTGCTGCCGATCATCCTCGGCGTGGTCGCGCAACGTGTGCTTGGTGACAAGGTGCGCCACGCGGTGGAAGTGTTGCCGCTGGTGTCGGTGGTCAGCATCGTGATCATCGTTGCCGCCGTAGTTGCCGCCAGCCAGGCGAAAATTGCCGAATCCGGTCTGCTGATCATGGCCGTGGTGATGTTGCACAACAGCTTCGGCTATTTGCTGGGGTATTTCACCGGACGCCTGTTCGGCCTGCCGCTGCCGCAGCGCAAGTCCCTGGCGCTGGAAGTCGGCATGCAGAACTCGGGGCTGGGTGCTGCGCTGGCCAGTGCGCACTTTTCGCCACTGGCGGCGGTGCCAAGTGCATTGTTCAGTGTGTGGCACAACATTTCCGGGGCGCTGCTGTCGACCTGGTTCCGGCGGATGAGCGAAAAAGAAGACCGTGAGACGTTGGCACAACAGACGGCCGACTGATTCCGGATCGCGGTGCGGCGCACATTTTTAGGTAGTATGTGCGCCACGCGGGGACGACCCTGCGGCTCAATCGAGTTTTCAATCTGGGGACGGCCCCGTCAATCGATGGAGGTCTTCCATGTCCTGGATCATTCTGTTTTTCGCCGGCCTGTTCGAAGTCGGCTGGGCCGTCGGCCTGAAATATACCGACGGCTTCAGCCGTCCGCTGCCCACCGCTCTCACCGTCGCCGCCATGGCGATCAGCCTTGGCCTGCTGGGTCTGGCGATGAAGGAATTGCCGCTGGGCACGGCTTATGCGATCTGGACTGGCGTCGGTGCCGTGGGCACGGTGATTGCCGGGATCATCCTGTTTGGCGAATCGATGGCGTTGATACGCCTGGCCAGTGTCGCGTTGATCGTCACCGGATTGATCGGGCTCAAGGTCAGCGCTTAAGCCACTGGCCTCATCACGGGCTTGCCCGCGATGAGGCCAGCACAGCCAATGATTATCTGACAGTCCCGCGCAATTCCCCGACCAACGCCTGCAGTTCCGCCGGTTGCGCTGCTTCAACGGCTACCGGCGAACCCGCCACCAGCGTCACCCGCGACCACAAGCGCCGGAACACTCCCTTGTTCGGATCGCGGCTGAAGAAACTGCCCCACAACCCCTGCAACGCCAGCGGAATCACCGGCACCGGCGTCTCTTCGAGAATCCGCGTCAGCCCGCCCTTGAACTCGTTGATCTCGCCATCGGCGGTCAATTTGCCTTCCGGAAAGATGCAAACCAGTTCACCGTCCTTCAGGTACTGGGCAATCCGGGTGAAGGCCTTTTCGTAGATCTGAATGTCTTCCTGGCGTCCGGCGATAGGAATCGTCCCCGCCGTGCGGAAGATGAAGTTCAGCACCGGCAGGTTGTAGATCTTGTAGTACATGACAAAGCGAATCGGCCGACGCACCGCGCCGCCGATCAGCAAGGCATCGACGAACGACACGTGGTTGCACACCAGCAACGCCGCGCCTTCATCCGGAATCGCGTCAAGGTTGCGATGCTCGACGCGGTACATCGAATGGCTGAGCAGCCAGATCATGAAACGCATGCTGAACTCGGGGACGATCTTGAAGATGTAGGCGTTGACGCCGATGTTCAGCAGCGACACCACCAGGAACAGCTGCGGAATCGACAGTTTGACCACGCTCAGCAACACGATGGTGACAATCGCCGAAATCACCATGAACAGCGCGTTGAGAATATTGTTGGCCGCGATCACCCTGGCCCGTTCGTTCTCGGCGGTGCGCGACTGGATCAATGCGTACAGCGGCACGATGTAGAAACCGCCAAAGATCCCGAGGCCCAGCACATCGACCAACACCGCCCAGGCATGGCCGAAGCCCAGTACTTCAGTCCAACTGTGGCCGGCGGCGCTTTCTGGAATTCCACCGGAATGCCACCACAGCAACAACCCGAAAACCGTCAGGCCGAACGAGCCAAACGGCACCAGGCCAATCTCGACTTTGCGTCCGGACAGCTTCTCGCACAGCATCGAACCCAGCGCGATACCGACCGAAAACACCGTCAGAATCAGGGTGACCACGGTTTCGTCACCGTGCATCCATTCCTTGGCATAAGCCGGGATCTGCGTCAGATAAATCGCCCCGACGAACCAGAACCACGAGTTGCCGACGATCGAGCGCGACACCGCAGGCGTCTGCCCCAGGCCGAGTTTCAAGGTCGCCCACGACTGACTGAAGATGTTCCAGTTCAGGCGCATTTCCGGGGTCGCCGCCGCCGCGCGAGGAATGCTGCGACTGGCCAGATAACCCAGTACGGCGATACCGACAATCGCGGCGGACACCACCGGCGCGTAATTGGCCGACGACATCATCACCCCGGCGCCGATGGTCCCGGCCAGAATGGCCAGAAACGTGCCCATCTCCACCAGCCCGTTGCCGCCGACCAGTTCATCGTCGCGCAAAGCCTGCGGCAGGATCGAATATTTCACCGGCCCGAACAGCGCCGAGTGCGTGCCCATGGCGAACAGCGCCACCAGCATCAGCGACAGGTGATCGAACAGAAAGCCGATGGATCCCACGGCCATGATGGCAATTTCTGCCAGTTTGATCAGACGGATCAACGCGTCCTTGGCGAATTTTTCCCCGAACTGCCCGGCCAGCGCCGAGAACAGAAAGAACGGCAGAATAAACAGCAGCGCACACAGGTTGACCCAGATCGAGCGATCACCCTCGATGGTCAGCCGATAGAGAATGGCGAGGATCAGCGACTGCTTGAACACGTTGTCATTGAACGCGCCCAGCGACTGAGTGATGAAGAACGGCAGGAAGCGCCGGGTACGCAGCAGGTTGAACTGTGAGGGGTGACTCATCTTCCGTGTGACCCTGTTGTTTTTGGAAAGAGAAGGTAGCGAGTGGCCTGGCTACGCTTATAAGAATCTCGAACCGCGATCCAGGCCACACATTACCTAATCTTTGCAGGTTATTTCTTCAAACCTGCAATGCACGGTGAAACAAACAGCTCGCCGCGCCACGCACCTTGCAGCGTGCGTTTACCGACGATCAGCCACATCACCGCCAGCAACGTCACCAGCACACAACCGGCCACGCTGAAGAACGTCAGGTGCAACGTGCTGCCCAGTTTCAGGGTTGCCAGCGAATAAACGCCCAACGGGAAGGTGAATCCCCACCAGCCAAGGTTGAACGGGATGCCATCACGCAGGTAACGCACGGTGATCAGCAGCGCCATCAGCATCCACCACAGACCGAAGCCCCACAGCGTGATCCCGGCGACCAGGCCCAGGCCCGACGCCATTTCGCCGATACCCGGCAGACCGTTAGCCGCGAAGATCGCCGGGGCGTCGCCACCCAACAGCAACATGCCCAGGGCGCCGGTGCCGATTGGCCCCAGGGCCAGCCAGCTCGATGCCGCCATGTTTTCGTGGGGCAATTTGTGCAAGGCCATGCGCAACAACAGGATGGTCAGGATGCTGAACGCCACCGGCAGGGAAAACGCCCAGAGCACGTAGCTGGTCACCAGCACCACCAGTTGCGAATGGGCATCGGCGAGATGCGGCACGAGCAGTCCACCGCTGGCCGCCGCCACTTCCGCGGCCACCACCGGCAGCAGCCAGACGGCGGTCATCTGATCGATGCTGTGTTCCTGACGGGTAAACATCATGTAGGGAATCAGAACGCCGCAGGCCAGCGACATCGCCACGTCCAGCCACCACAACACTTCGGCCAGTTGAATGACCCCATCGCCCCAGCGCGGCAGACCGAACAGCAGAAAGCCGTTGATGATGGTCGCCAGGCCCATGGGAATGGTGCCGAAGAACATCGAAACCGTGGAGTGGCCGAAGATCCGCCGCGCTTCGTCGAAGAACAAAATCCAGCGCGCGGCATACGCAGCGGTAAAGAGCACGAACAACAGAATGTTGAACATCCACAGCCCTTCGGCCACCGCGCGCAGGCCGGGAATGGACACCGGCAATTGCGCCAGCGCCAAGGCCAGCACGCCGGTGCCCATGGTCGCGGCGAACCAGTTCGGGGTGAATTGACGGATCACTTCACGCGGGTGCTGAAGCTGGCTGAATGGCTTGATGCCGGATTTGACGCTGTTGGGGCAAATCATCATGAACTCCTGTCCTCAGGTGAGGTTGAGATCATGGTAGAACCGAATCGAATATCTATATAACGGGTAATATCTCTAACTGTTATCTATTTTGTCGATATCCAGTCAGACACTGCCTTCGGTTTCGATCACCAGAATCCGCGCCGCGCCTTGCGGATGAGCAACATGCTCCGTGCCGATGGACGCGTAGAAGATGTCGCCAACGTCGAGCAAGACCTGCTTCTCCTCACCTTCTTCGCGATAGTGCATGAGCACTTGGCCGTCGAGCACCACGAACACTTCTTCACCGTCATTGACATGCCATTTGTAAGGCTGATCGGTCCAGTGCAGACGCGTGGTGATGCCGTTCATGTTGGCGATGTCGAGCGCGCCCCAGGCACGCTCGGCGGTGAAGGACTTGCTGCGGATAATCTTCATGCGTCGATCCGTGAGAAGAGTTGGCTGGCCAAGGCTAACCGAATCCAGAGATGTTATGGAGCGCTGCAGGTCTTCGCCGCTTGCGCCCGAAAACTCATCAGCAGTGCACCGACCGCCAGCACGATCAGTACCGCGCCATACACATCAGTGGTGGCCAGCAGGCCCACGCTGTGGGTGAAATGTCCGGCCAGTAACGCCGGCAGGCAGAACGCCAGGTAACTCAGCACATAAAACGCCGACATCAACCCGGCGCGCTCATGAGGCAATGCCAACGGCACCAGACTGCGCACCGCTCCGAGAAAACCGGAGCCAAAGCCACACCCGGCCACCAGCGTGCCGAAGAAGAACAGCGACAGACTGGCGCTGTGCACGCCCAACAGAATCAGCACGATGCCGGCCGGCAGCAGGCTCGCCCCGAGTTGCAGCGCCCGGGAGGCGGGACGATTGCGCAACGTGAAGATCATCAACGCACCGGTCACGGTCAACGCCGCCACGGTCGCGCCGCCGATCAGGTTGGAGGTGGAGCCAGTGGCCGTGCGCACCAGCGACGGTGCCAGCGAGGCATAAAAACCGCCGAGCGCCCAGGTCGCGGTATTCAGCGGCAGTACCCGCCAAAGCGTCGAACGCGCCTGCACCGGCACATGCAGGGTCGGCCGCAACGAGGCCCACGCCCCGGCCTGCGGCGAGACACTTTCCGGCAGGCGCCACACATAGATGCCTTGCAACACAAACAGCGCGAGCAGCAACCAATAGGTCAACTGCAACGGCGCCGGGGCGAACTCGGCCAGCAAGCCACAGCCCATGCCACCCAATGCCATGCCCAGTAACGGCGCAACGCTGTTGATCAGCGGCCCCTGCTGGCGATCAGTGTCCAGCAGCGTCGCGCTCAACACGGCGGTGGCCATGCCGGTGGCGAAACCTTGCAGCACCCGCGCGCCGATCAGCCAGCCCACGCTGTCGGCGTAGATAAACAGCAACATCGACAGCGCATTGAGCGTCACGGCGGTGAAGATCACCGGTTTGCGTCCCAGGTGATCCGACAGCGAACCGACCGTCAGCAACGCGGCCAGCAGACTGAGGGCATAGACGCCGAAAATCAGGGTCAGCACCGCTGCCGAAAAATGCAGCTGATCCTGATACAGGTGATACAACGGCGTCGGCGCAGTGGAAGCGGCGAGAAAACTCAGTAAGGTGATCGCCAGAAACCACAGGCTGGAACGGTTGGAAGCAAGGCTGGTCATGGGCACACTCCGCAAAAGCTAATTTTTTGCTTTTGCGGAGTGTGCTCTTGGCTTGCGCTTAAAGCAAATTCTTTGTGTTAAGGTCTGCCGCATGGCTATTAAAGAAGGTTTACGCCCCGGCGGTCGCAGCGCCCGGGTGCAGGAGTCGATTCACTCGGCAGTCCGCGCGCTTCTGCAAGAACAGGAGCGCTCAACGGTGACCGTCCCGCAAATCGCGGCGCGCGCCGGGGTAACGCCATCAACCATTTATCGGCGCTGGGGAGATCTGGCGGCGTTGCTGGCTGATGTCGCCCTCGCCCGCATGCGCCCTGATAGTGAGCCGGCTGAAACCGGCAGCCTGCGTAGCGACATCCGCGCGTGGGCAGAACAATACCTCGACGAAATGAGTTCGGAACCCGGGCGCAACATGATGCGCGACGTGCAGGCGAGTGCGACGCCGGGCTATTGCGTGGCGATCATCGGCGCGCAGTTGCAAACCATCATCGAGCGCCACCCCAAGGAACCGGCGCCGAGCGTGGATCGGCTGATCAATCTGGTGGTGTCCCCGGTGGTGTTCCGCATTCTGTTTTCGGCAGCGCCGCTGGAAGTCGAAGAACTGCACCGCTTGATCGACATCGCGCTGAAACCGGACTGACCGCAGAACCGGCCGGTTCTGTTCCTGCGACACCCCGCCGCGCCACGACCTTGGTCGACACTGACTAACCGCCGCGCCCGTGCGAGACTGTCTGACCGGGCGCGAGTCCGGTCGTTTTCTGTCGGGAGTGTTCCATGTCGTTGTCCACCGGGCTGATCGCCGCCGTCGCCCTGGCCTATATGGCCGTCATGTTCGCCATCGCCTTCTACGGCGACCGTCGCAGCACACCGCTGCCGCCACGGGTGCGTGCCTGGGTGTACAGCCTGTCGCTGGCGGTCTACTGCACCAGTTGGACGTTCTTTGGCGCGGTCGGTCAGGCTGCCGAACAACTGTGGTCGTTCCTGCCGATCTACCTCGGGCCGATCCTGCTGCTGCTCGGTGCGCCGTGGGTGCTGCAGAAAATGGTGATGATCAGCAAGCAGGAGAACATCACCTCCATCGCCGACTTCATTGCCGCCCGTTACGGCAAGTCCCAGTCGTTGGCGGTGGTGGTTGCGCTGATCTGTCTGGTCGGCGTTCTGCCTTATATCGCCTTGCAGCTCAAAGGCATCGTCCTCGGCGTGAACCTGCTGATCGGTGCCGGCGCCGACGCCATGGGCACCCGCGCCCAGGACACCGCGCTGATCGTGTCGCTGGTGCTCGCGCTGTTCACCATCGTCTTCGGTACGCGCAACCTCGATGCCACCGAGCACCACCGCGGCATGGTGCTGGCGATTGCCTTTGAATCGCTGGTCAAGCTGTTCGCCTTCCTCGCCGTCGGCGCCTTCGTCACTTATGGCCTGTATGACGGCTTCGACGACCTGTTCAATCAGGCGATGCTCGCCCCGCGCCTGGAGGAATACTGGAAAGAAACCATCAACTGGCCGTCGATGGTGGTACAGACCGGCGTGGCGATGATGGCGATCATCTGCCTGCCCCGGCAGTTCCACGTGACGGTGGTCGAGAACATCGACCCGCAGGATCTGCGCCTGGCCAAATGGGTGTTCCCCGCCTACCTCGCACTGGCCGCGCTGTTTGTAGTCCCGATCGCCCTGGCCGGTCAGATGCTGCTGCCCAGCTCGGTCATCCCCGACTCTTTCGTCATCAGCCTGCCATTGGCCCAGGCCCATCCGGCGCTGGCGATGCTGGCGTTCATCGGCGGTGCGTCGGCAGCCACCGGCATGGTGATCGTGGCGAGTGTGGCGCTGTCGACCATGGTCTCCAACGACATGCTGTTGCCATGGCTGCTGCGCCGCAACAATGCCGAGCGGCCGTTCGAAGTGTTCCGTCAGTGGATGCTCTCGGTGCGCCGCGTCAGCATCGTGCTGATTCTGTTGCTGGCCTACGTCAGCTACCGTTTGCTCGGCTCGACCGCGAGCCTGGCGACCATCGGCCAGATCGCCTTCGCCGCCGTGACCCAACTGGCCCCGGCGATGCTCGGCGCGCTGTACTGGAAACAGGCCAACCGGCGTGGTGTATTCGCCGGTCTCGCCGCCGGTACGTTCCTGTGGTTCTACACCTTGATCCTGCCGATCGCTGCGCGCAGCCTCGGTTGGTCGCTGGACAGTTTCCCCGGACTCGCCTGGCTGCACAGCAACCCGTTGAACCTGCCGATCACCCCGCTGACCCAAGGCGTGGTGCTGTCGCTGGCAGGCAACTTCACCCTGTTCGCCTGGGTCTCGGTGCTGTCGCGCACCCGCGTGTCGGAGCACTGGCAGGCCGGGCGTTTTATCGGCCAGGAAATCAGCGCCCGGCCGAATGCACGCTCGATGCTGGCGGTGCAGATCGACGATTTGCTGCAATTGGCGGCACGCTTTGTCGGCGAAGAACGCGCGCGGCAGAGCTTCATCCGCTTCGCCTACCGCCAGGGCAAAGGCTTCAACCCGAACCAGAACGCCGACGGCGAATGGATCGCCCACACCGAGCGTTTGCTGGCCGGTGTCCTTGGCGCTTCGTCAACGCGAGCGGTCGTGAAAGCCGCCATCGAAGGTCGAGAAATGCAGCTGGAGGACGTCGTGCGGATCGCCGACGAAGCCTCGGAAGTGCTGCAGTTCAACCGCGCGCTGCTGCAAGGCGCGATCGAGAACATTACCCAGGGCATCAGCGTGGTCGACCAGTCGCTGAGACTGGTGGCCTGGAACCGCCGCTATCTCGAACTGTTCAACTATCCGGACGGTTTGATCAGCGTTGGCCGACCGATTGCCGACATCATTCGCCATAACGCCGAGCGTGGTTTGTGCGGCCCCGGTGAAGCGGAAGTTCACGTCGCCCGTCGTCTGCACTGGATGCGTCAGGGCCGCGCCCACACCTCCGAGCGACTGTTCCCCAATGGCCGGGTGATCGAGCTGATCGGCAACCCGATGCCTGGCGGCGGTTTCGTCATGAGTTTCACCGACATCACCGCGTTCCGCGAAGCCGAGCAGGCGCTGACCGAGGCCAACGAAGGGCTGGAGCAACGGGTCAGCGAACGGACCCAGGAACTGTCGCAACTCAACGTCGCGTTGACCGAAGCCAAGGGCAATGCCGAGGCGGCCAACCAGTCCAAGACCCGCTTTCTCGCCGCCGTCAGTCACGACCTGATGCAGCCCTTGAACGCCGCACGGCTGTTCTCCGCCGCCCTCTCCCATCAGGAAGACGGCCTGAGCGCCGAGGCGCAGAAACTGGTGCAGCATCTGGACAGTTCGCTGCGTTCGGCCGAAGACCTGATCAGCGACCTGCTGGACATTTCCCGCCTGGAAAACGGCAAGATCAACCCGGATCGCAAGCCGTTCGCGGTCAATGAGCTGTTCGATATTCTCGGCGCGGAGTTCAAGGCATTGGCTCAGGAACAGGGCCTGAGCTTCCGGGTACGCGGCAGCCAGTTGCGCATCGACAGCGACATCAAGTTGCTGCGGCGGATTCTGCAGAACTTCCTCACCAACGCTTTCCGCTACGCAAAAGGCCCGGTGCTGCTGGGCGTGCGTCGGCGCAAAGGCGAAATCTGTCTGGAAGTGTGGGATCGCGGGCCGGGGATTCCGGAGGACAAACAGCAAGTGATCTTCGAGGAATTCAAACGCCTCGACAGCCACCAGACCCGCGCCGAAAAAGGTCTCGGCCTGGGTCTGGCGATAGCCGACGGTCTGTGCCGCGTGCTCGGCCACACCTTGCGCGTGCGTTCATGGCCGGGGCGCGGCAGCGTGTTCAGTGTCCGCGTGCCGTTGGCCAAAGCGCAGACCGTGCAGGCGCCAGCAACGGTGGAAATCAATGGCAAACTGCACAGCGGCGCGCAGGTGCTGTGCATCGACAATGAAGACAGCATTCTGATCGGCATGAACAGCCTGCTCACGCGCTGGGGCTGTCAGGTCTGGACCGCGCGAAACCGCGAAGAATGTGCGGCGCTGCTCGATGACGGCGTGCGGCCACAATTGGCGCTGGTGGACTATCACCTCGATCACGGCGAAACCGGCACCGATCTGATGGCCTGGTTGCGCACAAGGCTGGGCGAGCCGGTGCCCGGCGTGGTGATCAGCGCCGACGGGCATCCGGAAACGGTGGCGCAGGTTCATGCAGCGGGGCTGGATTATCTGGCCAAACCGGTGAAACCGGCGGCGTTGCGGGCGTTGTTGAGTCGTTATTTGCCGCTCTAGCAGAGCGGCTTATTCAGGCAGCTCGACCAGGCCGTCGGCATCGGTCATCGCGCGCTCCAGCAGATCCGCCGGCAGGCTCTTGCTGGCTCGTGCGCCGAGCAACTTGAGCTGTTCGCTGCGGCTGACCAGGTTGCCGCGCCCTTCTGTCAGCTTGTTGCGCGCCGCGCTGTAGGCCTTGTCCAGTTGCTGCAAGCGATTGCCGACTTCGTCCAGATCCTGAATGAACAACACGAACTTGTCATACAGCCAACCGGCGCGCTCGGCGATCTCCCGGGCGTTCTGGCTCTGACGCTCCTGCTTCCACAGGCTGTCGATGACCCGCAGCGTTGCCAGCAGCGTGGTCGGGCTGACGATCACGATGTTGCGATCAAAAGCTTCCTGAAACAGTGACGGCTCGGCCTGCAATGCAGCGGAAAACGCTGCTTCGATGGGCACGAACAGCAAGACGAAATCGAGGCTGTGCAAACCTTCCAGTCGCTTGTAATCCTTGCCGGCCAGACCTTTGACGTGGCTGCGCAGGGACAGCACGTGCTGCTTCATGGCGATCTGGCCGATGGCATCGTCGTCCGCCGCGACGTATTGCTGATACGCGGTGAGGCTGACCTTGGAATCCACCACTACCTGCTTGTCGCCCGGCAAGTAAATGATCACGTCCGGCTGAAAACGCTCGCCATCCGGGCCCTTGAGATTGACCTGGGTCTGGTACTCCCGGCCCTTCTCCAGCCCGGCATGCTCAAGCACACGCTCGAGAATCAGCTCGCCCCAGTTGCCCTGGGTTTTCTGGCCCTTCAGGGCGCGGGTCAGGTTGGTCGCTTCGTCGCTCAGGCGCAGGTTCAGTTGCTGCAAACGTTCCAGTTCCTTGGCCAGCGAAAAACGCTCGCGGGCTTCGGCCTGGTAGCTTTCCTCGACACGTTTTTCGAACGACTGGATGCGCTCTTTCAAAGGGTCGAGCAATTGGCCGAGGCGCTGCTGGCTGGTTTCGGCAAAGCGTTGTTCGCGCTCATCGAAGATCTTGCCGGCCAGTTCGGCGAACTGTGCGCGCAGCTCGTCACGGGAACCTTGCAGGTCATCCAGGCGTTGTTGATGGCTTTCCTGTTGCTCGCGCAATTCGGCATTCAGCGAAGCCGCCTGGGCGTCCAGGCGCCGCAATTCGGCTTCCTTGTTGGCGCGCTCGAGATTCCAGGCGTGGGCGGCGTCACGGGCGTCGTCGCGCTCGATCTGCAACAGCTCGACTTCCCGGCGTACGGCCGCGAGATCCGCTTGTTTGGAAGCGTTGGCCTGGCCGAGGTCGGCGATTTCATCGCGGCAGGCTTCAAGTTGTGCATTAAGGCCGTCCTGGGCCATTTGCGCCATGGCCAGCCGCTCCTCGAGCAACGCGACTTCAGACTGGTTCTGACTGGCCCGACGTTGCAGTTGCCAGGCCAATGCCAGCAACGGCACCGCCGCACCTGCCAGCCCCAGCAGGATGCTGGTCAAGTCCATCGCCATAGTGATTCCCGCCGATCCGATAAAGCCTGAAGGTTAACCAAGGCGTCTGGTCTTGGACAGCTCAGTCTTCGATCAGGCCGAGTTCCTGTTGCGCGCGTCGGTCACCGGCGCGGGCGGCTTGGCGCAGCAGGTCCTGGCCGATCCGGCGATCCCGTGCATTGCCGCACTCGCGGCACATCAACTGGCCGAGGCGACTCTGCGCCGCGACCACCCCTTCCCGGGCCGGTTGCTTGAGCAGGCGGCCGGCGAGGTGCTTGGCATTTCGGCTGTCGCCCAGACGCGGGCTGTCCAGCAGCCATTCGGCCACGCGCACGGAAAATCGCTTGGGAGCGGTAACACGAGGGAGTTGGGAGGTAACAGATTCTGGAGCTGAACGAAACTTCATAAAGCACTGTGGGACAGATCGGAAGGCGCGCCACTCTACTCTTTTTTTCGCACAGGTAAAGTCGAAAAAAACCCGGCACGCCCGTGCTAGAGCAAGCGCTCGGGACAATCCACAGAAGCTGTGGATAACTCAGTGGACAACCGCCCTCCAGTCGCCGCAAAGCCTTGTGGAACGGGGCTCGCAGTCAAACTGACGATTTTTTCACCAGTTAAAAAAAGCGATGTTTTTCATTGACTTAAACTTTCGATACAGGCAGCCATCGGGGTCAGGATTGTTGTGACAGCGCCGTTACAGTCTGCGCAACTAATGTGCACAAGTACCTGTTACGCGGTTATATCGATGCGCCTTTTCGGGTCGTTTTGGCATTCGTGCTGGGGATAAGCCGCTGCGCAGAGCATCAACATCTTTCCGGTGGTGGCGACCGACGGACGTAAAGTGAGCCAGATCGGGGCAGGCGGGGGAGCCCGGATAGCGGATTCTGATTTTTTTGATCGTCGGATTTGCCTTCTGCGGTTCGTTCCGTTAGTATCCGCGGCGTTAGTACCAAGCTGAAAGTCAATTCCGGTCGAACACACCCCCACGGTCAAGTTTCTCTTACAGAGACCTTCACTGAAAAAAGCGGGATCGACCCCTCGATGGTTTCCAGGTAAATCTTGCGACGACACAGTCTTTGAATCGAATGCAAAGAGTGTTGCGAAGACCACTTACTCTGACCGAACCAACCTGCAAATTGATCAGGATCTTCACCAAGGGCCCAGAACCTCTGCCCTTGATATGTTGCCTGTCCTCCTAAGTACCTACCTGCCAGCCCAAGCGCGCCAACTTTTATAGCGCTCGAACTGGCTGCCTTGTTCCAGTCGGGTTCTTCGTTCGACCAATGGTGGTTGACGTTACTGGAACGTTTTAACGTTGCACGGTTCTTATCCGTGTCATTTGTAGGAACACCTAATAACTATGTCGACTCAAATCCAGACTCAGGATGCCATTCGCACCCTAACCAACGCTTTTGCTCCAATGAACTGCCTGATCATGGCCGCTCGCAAAGGCTGCTTCAGCTTCACCGTGGTCAATGAACACGGGATCGCCCGCCACAGCGAGCGTCTGTACCCCGATCAGTACTCCAGCGCCGAACCGCTGCAGGCCGTGATTGATCGCACCCGTCAGGCACTGATCGCCTGAGAAGCCGAAATGGCTGCAAAAGCAAAAGCCCTGCTGAAATGCGGGGCTTTTTATTGCCCGATGTTTCACTTTTACCTCTTTCCGCTTAAGCACCAACCGGTATAACGGTTATAACGGCGCGCCGGAAATATTTTAAAAACAGTCCTTTACGTCGCGAATATGACACTACACTTCAACTCAAGCGGCGTGTTCCGCTTCCGGCGAGCCTGAGTCGATCCACAGCTGCCAAGCTCCCCCTTCAGGCCTCGCCGCCCAATAACAAGATCCGAGGGATTTATGGGTATCGCTGCCAGCGAACTGTGCCGCTATGTGATTCGTCCTACGCTGATCTACCTGGGACGTCACTGCGCAACCGCCGAATCCCTGCTGCTGGGCATTGCCGCCAGCCAGTCCGCCCTCGGTTCCGCCCTGCATGACCGCCGCGGCCACGGCCTGTACCGGATTGCCGAACATCGCCATCAGGCCCTCTGGGATCATTACCTGGCGCTGGATCCGGAACGCGCCAGCCTGGTTCGCGGCCTCGCCAGCCAGCATGCCTTCCTCAGCGGCCCGCACCTGGAACTGACCGTCAATTTGCGTTATGCCACAGCCATCGCCTGGCTGCTGGTCGAAGAACAAAACACTACCCTCCCCGAGCCGGACGATCTGCTGGGCATGGCGCGTATCTGGCGTCAGACCTTTCAGCCCCAAGGTCGTCTGCGCGACTTCACCTGCGCCTGGCAAACCTGTGTTTCACCGCTGAATCAGGTCGCTTGCTGACCCGCTGTTTTCACAACATCGCCCAACAGGCAGTGATTTTGGTCGGATTGTCCTACAAAACCGCTCTAACTCAAGGCATACGGACTATAGCGCCGGGACGAAAATGTTGGTAATTTTCGCCCCGGTGATCACCAGGAGTTCTAATAATGAAAAAAGTCATGCTCAAAACCACCCTTAGCCTTGCCGTAACCGTGGCATCCACCCAGATCTTCGCAGCTGGCTTTGCCATCAACGAACACAGCATCAGCGGGATGGGGACTGGGTACGCCGGGCGATCTTCTTCTGCCGACGACGCAAGCACCGTTTATGGCAACCCTGCCGGCATGTCGCGCATCACGCGCGAACAAGTCACCGGTGGCGTTGCATTCCTCGACGCAAAAACCGATATCAGCGACGCCAGCTCCAGCCCGAACGGCGGCAGCAACAAAGGCGACATGGTGCCCTTCACCTCCGTACCTATGGGTTACTACGTCAAGCCGATCGACGAGCATTGGGCATTCGGTCTGGGTGTGTACGTACCCTTCGGCCTGATCACCGACTATGAAAACGGCTTCGCCGGCCGTTACTTCGGCAGCAAGTCAGAAGTCAAGATCATCACCTTCCAGCCAACGGTCAGCTACAAGTTCAACGATGTCGTGTCGATCGGTTTCGGCCCGACCATCAACCGTATCGACGGCTCGCTGGAATCCAACCTGTCGATCACTCAGGCAGCGCCGGATGGCAAGGTCAAGATCAAGGGCGACGACACCGCACTGGGCTACAACATCGGCGTGCTGGTACAGGCTACCGACAGCACTCGCCTGGGTCTGACCTACCACTCGAAAGTCGACTACAAGCTCGAAGGCAACACCAAGGTCAACTACGGTGTGCTGGGCGCGATCGGCCTGGGTGCGAACCAGAAGTACGACGCTTCGCTGAAGATCACCACGCCTGAATCCGTGGACCTCTCGGTCACCCAGGCGATCAACGATCGCTGGAACGTCTACGCCGGTACCACCTGGACCCGCTGGAGCCAGCTGGAAAAGATCACCGTCAAGAACTCCGGCGTTCAGCCACTGCTGGCTGGCCAGTTCGGCGAGATCACCGAAGAACAGAACTGGCATGACACCTGGGCTTACGCCATCGGTACGTCCTACCAGTTGAACAAGGAATGGGTACTGCGTACCGGCCTGACGTTCGACCAGTCGCCGACCAACAACGTCGACCGTTCGCCACGCATCCCGACCGGCGACCGGACCATCTTCAGCATCGGTGCCGGCTGGAGCCCGACCGAAGACCTGACCATCGACGTTGCCTACTCGTACCTGAAGGAAGAGAAGGTCAACATCCGCAACGAAAACGATCGTGGCCAGAGCTACAACTCGCAGTATGAAAACTCGGCAAACGGCTTCGGTGTCGGCGCAACCTACCGCTTCTGATGCTGTACGGCGAGGCTAATGCCTCGCCCACTAAAAAGCCCCGCTCTCTTCACAGAGGCGGGGCTTTTTAATGGGCGTCGATCAGGGTTTCAGCGGCTGGGAGGCAATGGCTTTCTCGATGGCCGCCAGAAATTCCGGATCATCCGGTTTGGTCAGGCTGGAGAAATTGGCGATCACCTTGCCCTGGCGGTCGATGACGTATTTGTAGAAATTCCACTTCGGTGCGCTGCTCTGTTTGGCCAGCACCTGGAACAGATGAGTCGCATCGTCACCCCGCACCTTCTGCGGTTCGGTCATGGTGAACGTCACGCCGTAGTTGGCGTAGCAGACCTTGGCGGTCTCGGCGCTGTCCTTGGACTCCTGCTTGAAGTCATTGGAAGGTACGCCGAGCATTTCCAGGCCCTGGGCCTTGTAGCGCTGATTCAGCGCTTCAAGCCCCTCGAACTGCGGCGCAAAACCACAGAAGCTGGCCGTGTTGATCACTACCAGCGGTTTGTCGGCGTAGCGCTGACACAGGTCGATGGATTCCTTGGCCCGCAACTTGGGCAACGAGCCTTGCAACAGATCCGGACAGTCCGCGGCCTGGGCCAGTCCGGTCAACGCCATCAGCAACGCGGGAACAGCACACCAGCGCTTGAGCATGTCGGGCATCCTTGAGCAATCGTCAGGCCTCGACGTTACTCGCCCTCCCGCCGGTCTAGCAAGCACCCATGCCCAACTGCATCAGCGCCAAACCGCCCTGATGCCAGCCCCACCACACCAGCGCCAGCAACGCGGCGCCGAGCGCGGTGACGACGATCTGCGGCCAGAAACGGTTCATGCAGCGCTCGCACGCGGTTGCAGGCGCTCGACCGGGCGCTCGCGCACCGGCCAGTTCAGCGCCGCCGCCAGCAGACTCAGGAGAATCGCCACTTGCCAGATCAAGTCATAACTCCCGGTTCGGTCATACACCACCCCGCCCAGCCAGCCGCCGAGGAACGAACCCAACTGATGGAACAGAAACACGATGCCGCCGAGCATGGACAGGTTTCGCACGCCAAACAAGGTCGCCACCGTACCGTTGGTCAACGGCACCGTCGACAGCCACAGGAACCCCATGGCCATGCCGAACAGATAGGCCGAGGTCGTCGTCACCGGCAGCCACAGAAACAGCACGATCACCACCGCGCGCAGCAGATAGAGCCCGGTCAGCAGACGCGGTTTGGACATCCGCCCACCGAGCCAACCGGCGGTGTAGGTACCGAAGATGTTGAACAGGCCGATCAACGCCAGCACGGTGGTGCCGACGGTGGCCGGCAGATGCTGATCAACCAGATACGCCGGCAAGTGCACGCCGATGAACACCACCTGAAATCCGCAGACGAAAAAGCCGAACGCCAGCAGCCAGAACCCGGAATGCGAGCAGGCCTCGCGCAGGGCTTCGGACAGGGTTTGTTCGTGGCCGAGCACCGGCAGCGGCTTGTCCTTGAGCATGCTCACCAGCGGCACGATCAGCGCCACCAGCAGGCCCAGCACAAGCAATGCCGCCGACCAGCCGAGCCAGCCAATCAGCCCGAGGGTGCCCGGCAGCATCGCGAACTGGCCAAAGGATCCGGCGGCGCTGGCAATGCCCATGCCCATGCTGCGTTTCTCCGGCGGCACGGCGCGGCCGACGACACCGAGAATCACCGAGAACGAGGTCCCGGACAGTCCGATACCGATCAACAGACCGGCGCTCAGGGACAAGCCCAAAGCGGTTTCCGACAGGCCCATGAACACCAGGCCCAAGGCGTAGAGCACACCGCCGATCAGTACCACTTTCGCCGCGCCGAAGCGGTCGGCCAGCGCGCCAGTGAACGGTTGCGCCAGCCCCCAGATCAGGTTCTGCAAGGCGATGGCGAAGGCGAACACCTCGCGCCCCCAGCCGAACTGGGCGCTCATCGGCGACAGAAACAAGCCGAAGCCGTGCCGCACGCCCAATGACAACGCCAGAATCAGCGCACTCCCCAGCAACACCCAACCGCACGTACGCCACATCGAACTCATTATTATTCTCCAGTCGCGGGTATATACCCGCTTAGATTCGGAAAAAACCGGCCCTCAGGCCAGTTCATCCAATAGCCGCAGCAAGGTTTCACGCTTCTCGGCACCCAGTCGGTCGATCAACCGCTGTTGCGCCGCTTCCCAGGCCGGCAAGGCTGCTGCCAGGCGTTGCGCACCGGTTTCGGTGAGCCGGACGATGCGGTTGCGCATGTCTTCGCCCTCGGCCAGCGCCACCAGGCCCTCGCCTTCCAGCACCCGCAGATTGCGCCCGAGGGTGCTGCGATCCAGGCCCATGGCCTCGGCCAGTTCGGAAATGCTCGGCTGATCCAGGCGCTGCAGATTGCACAGCAGAGAATACTGGGCAACGTTGATCCCGAAGCCGTCGAGAGCGCCGTCGTAATGCCTGCTGACGCCACGCGCGGCGCGACGCAGGTTGGTGCACAAACACTGAGATGGAAGCATGATGCGTGTATATACCCGCGACTGTGTTAAATCAAGTTACAGATCAAGATAAGGCCAGCCCGACCAGCACTGACATCTCCAATAGTTCCAGCAACGCTCCCGCCGTATCACCGGTGGTTCCACCCAGTCGTCGCACCATCAAATGCCGCAGACAGATGAACACGACAACCGCCAGCAGCAACGCCACGACAGCGTTGAACCCGGCGATCGCCACACACGCCGCCGCACTCCCTGCCAGCACCTGCCAACCCGCCTTGCGCGGCAGATGATCGGCCAGCGCCTGCCCCAACCCGCCAGCCCGCACATAAGTCGTGGTGAGAAACAGCCCGAGCAACGCCGCTCGGCCGATCAGCGGCACGATGATCAATGCCATGCCCTGCTGTTGTTCGATCAACGCCAGCAACGCGGCAAACTTGAGCAGCAACACCAGCACCAGCGTCACCACCGCGATCGGCCCGCTGCGCGGATCCTTCATGATCGTCAGCGTACGCTCGCGATCACCGAAGCCGCCGAGCCACGCATCGGCGCTGTCCGCAAGGCCATCAAGGTGCAACGCGCCGCTGAGCAGCACCCACACCGTCAGCAACAGCGCCGCATGCAACAGCAACGGCGTGCCGGCCAAGGCAATGTTCAGCGCCCAGAGAATGACACCGAACAACAGTCCCACCAGCGGATAAAACAGCAGCGACCGGCCGAGTTGTTCAGGCGCCGGCATGCCCGGCAGACGAATCGGCAGGCTGCTGAGAAATTGCAGGGCGATCCACAGAGGCAGCATGTCAGAGCACTTCCCTGAGCGAACCGTCGGCCTCGACGATCAGCGAAAACAGCGCGCCGTGGCCGACTTCGACATTGAGCAGTTGTTCACGGGGCAAGCCACGGGCCTGCGCCAGCAACAGACGCATGACGCCACCATGACTGATCAGCAACACCCGCTCACCCGCGTGCGCCGCGTGCAGTCGCATCACCGCCGCCAGCACCCGCGCCGAAAAATCGCTGACCGGCTCACCCTGCGGCGGAGTAAACCCATACGGATCGGCCCAGAACAGCCCCAGCGCTTCAGCATCAGTCTCCATCAACGCCGCCGCGCTCCGCCCTTCCCAGGCACCAAAATGCAGTTCTTGCAGATTCTTCTCCAGAGATACCGGCAGATCCCGCTGCGCGCTCAACTCTTCAGCAAACCGCGCACAACGCTGCAACGGCGAACTGACCAGCCGATCCCACGGCCCCTGCCCGCTCACCGCCTCGCGCATCTGCGCCCAGCCTTTTTCGGTCAACGCATCGTCGAGGCTGCCGCGCAGGCCGCCGCCGAGTTCGGTTTCACCGTGGCGCAGCAGATCCAGACGCAGCGTCATGCCGGGCGGTCCGCCACCGCGGCTTCAGCGAAGGTTGCCATCTGGCCGTGCAGGTCGCAGGCCAGGCGCAACAACGGCACCGCCAGCGCCGCGCCACTGCCCTCGCCCAGACGCAGGCCCAGCTCGAGCAGCGGTTCAGCGCCGAGGGTTTCCAGCACATGACGATGGCCCGGCTCGGCACCGCGATGACCGAACAGCAGCCATTCACGGCAGGCCGGATTCAGGCGCACCGCCACCAGCGCGGCGACCGTACAGATGAACCCATCCACCAGCACCGCCACACCCTCCTGTGCACAGGCCAGATACGCGCCGACCAAAGCCGCAATCTCGAAGCCCCCGAGATTGAACAGCGTCTGCAACGCATCGCCACGTTGCGCCGCATGCAGTGCCAGCGCCCGCTCGATCACCTGCGCCTTGTGGCTGACGCCTTCGGCATTCAGCCCGGTGCCGGGGCCGGTCAGGTGTGCCACCGGGCAGTCGAGCAAAGCACAGGCCAGCGCACTGGCGGCGGTGGTGTTGCCGATGCCCATTTCGCCGCCGATGAACAATTGCGCGCCTGCCGCTTTCGCCCGCAGCACGCTGTCGCGGCCGCCCTGCAAGGCAAGTTCACCCTGGGCCTGAGTCATCGCCGCGCCCTTGGCGAAATTCGCCGTGCCCGGGCCGATGTTCAGGTGACGCACGCCCGTCAGGTTCAACGACGGGGTCACGGTGCCCAGATCCACCACTTCCAATTGCGCACCGAGTTGCCGCGCCAGCACGCTGATCGCCGCACCGCCGCTGACGAAGTTCAGCAGCATCTGCCCGGTGACCTGCTGCGGGAACGCGGAAACCCCTTCGGCGACAACGCCATGGTCGCCGGCAAAAATCGCGATCCAGACTTGATCCAGTGTCGGCTTGATCCGGCCCTGCAATCCGGCCAGCTGCACCGCCACCGATTCGAGCCGCCCGAGGGAGCCGGCAGGTTTGGTCAATTGCTGCTGACGCGCCGTCGCGTTTTCAACGGCGTTCGCGTCCACCGGTTTGCACGGGTTCAGCCACCAGGCTTGGGTCATAACGCAGGTCCTTTCAAAGTCAGGGGCAGGCCGGCGACCGTCAGGACAACTCGCTGACAACGCTCGGCCAGAGCTTGATGCAGCCAACCGGCTTCATCGACGTAGCGGCGAGTCAATTCGCCCAGCGGCACGACACCCATTCCGGTCTCGTTGCTGACAAAAATGATTTCACCCGGCAGCGACGCCAGGCATTCGAGCAAGGCTTCGCGCTCGGCGGCGAGGCGTTCAGCGTCATCGAGCATCAGCAGATTGGTCAGCCACAGCGTCAGGCAATCCACCAGCAGGCAGCGCTCGGGGCCAGCGTTTTCGCGCAACACCCGAGCCAGTTCCAGCGGCTCTTCGATCAACGCCCATTCAGCAGGACGACGGGCGCGATGATGGGCGACGCGCTCATTCATCTCGCCGTCCAGTGGTTGGCTGGTGGCGATGTACGTCACGGCCAGCGCGCTGTCAGTGGCGAGTTCTTCGGCCAGGCGACTTTTGCCGGAGCGGGCGCCGCCGAGGATCAGTTGGAGCATGGGGAGATTCCACAGAGTTCACGTAACAGATCGGTATCCAGATGCTTCTCCACCAGATCCGCCAGCCGTTCGATATCGCGTTCGCGCAAGCCGTGGTAATCCACCTCCTGCACATCGTTCAGGCCGGCCCAGCGCAACAGCGCCGCACTGGCCGCCGGCGATTCGAACAGGCCATGCAGGTAGGTGCCGAAAATCTGACCGTCGAGACTTTGCGCGCCGTCACAGCGGCCGTCGTCCAGATGCACAGCGGCGTTTTCCAGCGCCGATCCGGTCGTCACGCCGGCATGAATTTCATAACCGCTGACCTCGGCATCTTCCAGCGCCAGACGTCCACGCACATTGCGCAACTGCTTTTCGGCCTCGAGCTGCGTTTCAAACGCCAGCAGACCCAGGCCGGCGCTGGAACCCGGCGCGCCTTCCAGGCCCAGCGGATCGTGCACCTGCTCGCCGAGCATTTGCAGACCGCCGCAGATCCCGAGCAATTTGCCGCCGTAACGCAGGTGACGGCGAATGGCGGTTTCCCAGCCATTGGCCCGCAGATACGCCAAATCACTGCGCACGCTTTTCGAGCCCGGAAGAATGATCAGATCGGCCGGCGGAATCGCCTGCCCCGGGCCGATGAATTGCAGATCCACCTGAGGATGCAGACGCAACGGATCGAAATCGGTGTGGTTGCTGATGCGCGGCAGCACCGGCACCACCACTTTCAGGACTTGCTCGGCCTTGTCGGTCTGGCGCTGGTCGATGCCGTCCTCGGCTTCCAGATGCAGATCCATCACGTATGGCAGCACGCCCACCACTGGTTTGCCGGTGCGCTGTTCCAGCCAGTCGAGGCCCGGTTGCAGCAAGGCGATGTCGCCGCGAAAACGGTTGATGATGAAACCTTTGACCCGTGCCTGTTCGCTCGGCGACAGCAGTTCCAGCGTGCCCACCAGATGAGCAAAGACGCCGCCCCGATTGATATCGGCAATCAGCAACACCGGGCAATCCACCGCTTCGGCGAAGCCCATGTTGGCGATGTCGCCGGCGCGCAGATTGATCTCGGCCGGCGAGCCCGCGCCTTCGACCATCACCAGCGGATAGGCGGCACGCAAACGCTCGTGGGAGGCAAGCACGGCCTGCATGGCGATGGCTTTGTAGTCGTGATAGGCGACGGCGTTCATGCTGGTGACCGCACGACCGTGGATGATGACCTGAGCGCCGGTGTCGCTGTTGGGCTTGAGCAGCACCGGGTTCATGTCGGTGTGCGGCTCGAGAAACGCCGCCTGGGCCTGCACCGCTTGCGCGCGGCCGATCTCGCCGCCGTCGGCAGTCACCGCGCTGTTGAGCGCCATGTTCTGCGGCTTGAACGGCACCACGGCAACGCCCTGACGGGTGGCCCAGCGGCAGAGCGCCGTCACCAGCGTGCTTTTGCCGGCGTCGGAGGTGGTGCCCTGCACCATTAAAGTGGTCATGCTGGTTTGTTTTCCATAGAGCGTTGCAGGGCGAATGCTTGCAGGGCTTGCTCAAGGCGCGCCTCGTCGGCGGCATCGGCGGGCAGCCCGAATCGCAGGCTGCTGTTGTGCGCGAACAGGCGCAGGAGAATGCCGCGGCGGGCCATGAATTCGTGCAGCGCGGCGGCCTGTTCGGTGATCAGCCACTGAAACAGTGCGCAGCCGCCCTGCGGTTTGAAACCGGAACGTTCGAGCAGCGCAGCCAATCGTTCGCTGGCCTCGTCGCTGCGGATGCGCTGATGCGTGTGGCCTTCGGTGTCGCGCAGACAGGCCTGGCCGAGCACGCGGGTCGGCCCGCTGACCGCCCACGGCCCGACCTGTTCGGCCAGCAACCGGAGCAACTTGCGCTCGGCCAGCACGAACCCAAGCCGCACACCGGCCAGACCGAAAAACTTGCCGAAAGAGCGCAACACGATCAACCCCACTTGATGCGCATGCGGGGCGAGACTCAGCTGCGGCGTGTTGTCCATGAACGCTTCATCGACCACCAGCCAGCCGCCGCGCTGGGCCAGCCGTGCGTGCCAGTCGAGCAGGCGCGCCGGGGTCAGGTTCAGGCCCGTTGGGTTGTTCGGATTGACCACCACCAGCACGTCGAGGCTGTCGAGAAAGAAATCGACTTCCTGCTCCAGCACCTCACGCACGATATAGCCGCTGCGCCGCCAGGCTTCAGCATGCTCGGCATAACACGGCGACAGCACGCCGACCTTGCCGGCCCGACGCAATCGCGGCAACAACTGAATGGCCATCTGCGAACCGGCCACCGGCAGCACCTGGCTGGTACCGTAGTAATCGCAGGCGGCCTGCTCCAGACCGTCATCGTTTTCCGGCAAGCGTGCCCAGGCCCGCAGCGGAATATCCGGGACCGGAAACGGCCACGGCGCAAGGCCCGTGGACAGGTCGAGCCAGTCTTCTTCCGCGATGCCGTACTCGAGCGCCGCCCTGCGCAACCGGCCACCGTGCTCAAGCATAGAATTCAGCCCCCACGCAGAGAATCAGCAGCCATAACCATACCCCGCGCTGGACCAATTGCCAGCCACGATCAATGGAATCGGCATCCGCCGGCACGCCCTCGCCCAGTTGCGGACGCTCGTGCAGCTCGCCGTGGTAAATCGCCGGGCCACCCAGTTCGACGCCCAAGGCACCCGCGCCGGCGGCCATAACCGGGCCGGCGTTCGGGCTGTCCCATTTCGGCGCCTGGGTGCGCCAGCATTTCAGCGCCAGTCGGGTTTTGCCGAGCAGCGCGTAGGTCAACGCCACCAGCCGCGCAGGAATGTAGTTGAGGACGTCGTCGATTTTTGCCGCCGCCCAGCCGAACCGCTCGAAGCGTTCGTTGCGATAGCCCCACATTGCATCGAGCGTATTGCTCAGGCGGTAGAGCACCACGCCCGGCGCACCGGCCACGGCAAACCAGAACAGCGCCGCGAACACCGCATCGCTACCGTTCTCCAGCACCGATTCAGTAGCAGCGCGGGCGACAGCGGTGCTGTCCAGCTCATCGGTCTGGCGGCTGACCAGATACCCCACACGCTTGCGCGCCTCTTCCAGATCATCGGCACGCAAGGCCTTGGCCACCGGCTCGACGTGCTCACCCAGGCTGCGCATGCCGAGGGCGCAATACAGCGCAAGAATCTCGACGATCCAGCCCACGTAAGGCGCCCAGGAAAACGCCGTGGCCAGCAGGGTCAGCGGCAACACCGCGATCACCCACGCGGTGACGCCATGGCTACGCCAGCCGCGACCGCCGCTGTTGAAACGTTGCTCGATGCGCCCGGCGAAATTGCCGAACGCCACCAGCGGATGCCAGCGTTTCGGTTCACCCAGCAGCGCATCCAGCGCAACCGCGGCGACACTCAACAACGCCACACTCATTGACTCACTCCCCAGAAATTTTCATACAGCAGCTCATTGAGCGGACGCACCTGCGCCCACCCTTCGAGTACCAGCATCGGCGCCGGATAAAATTCCTTGACCGGCCCCAGGCAAAGCACCGCCAGCGGCTTGGCCCCGGCCGGCAGTTTCAGCAAGTCGGCCAGCGCCTGCGGTTCGAACAGCGACACCCAGCCCATGCCCAGGCCTTCGGCACGCGCGGCGAGCCAGAGATTCTGGATTGCGCAGGACAACGACGCCATGTCCATTTCCGGCAGCGTGCGACGACCGAAAATATGCCGCTCGCGATCGTCCATCAACGCGGCGACCAATACTTCGGCGCAATCGTTGATGCCTTCGACCTTGAGCTTCATGAACTCGTCACTGCGTTCGCCGAGGGCTTCGGCGGTGCGTACGCGTTCTTCTTCAACAAGGTTCTGGATCTGATCACGCAAGGCGCGGTCGCTGATACGGATGAAGCGCCACGGCTGCATCAGGCCGACGCTCGGTGCCTGGTGTGCGGCTTCAAGCAATCGTCGCAACACGTCAGGCTCGACCGTACCGCCGCTGAAGTGGCGCATGTCGCGGCGTTCAGCGATGGCGCGGTAGACCGCTTCGCGCTCGGCGTCAGTGAAGGCGTTGTCGCTCATGGCACCAACAGCGCGGCAATCGCCGACGGATTTGACGGGAAATAGAAGTGAACGTACGAGGCGGTCATCCGCCCTTGCCGGTATACCGCTTCCGCGCCGCGCCCGCCGTTGGGGCTGTGGCCACGGGCGATTGGCGTCAGTTCGGTGGTGGTCAGGGAATGGTGATAGGTGTGGCCGCGCAACAGGCCTTCCGGCAGGTCGACCTCTTGCAAGGCCAGCGCAGCGAGGCGCTTTTGCATCACGGCGTCGCCACTCAGCAGGCCGACCAAATCAGCGCGGGTGCCTTCGACATCGGTCAGGGAGTCGAGCAGATAAAGCATGCCGCCACATTCGGCGAGCAGCGGTTTGCCGGCGGCGTGGTGAGCGCGGATCGCTTTGAGCATGTCAGTGTTCTGCGACAAGGCAACGTGGTGCAATTCCGGATAACCGCCGGGCAGGTACAAACTGTCGGCTTCAGGCAATTGCGCATCGCGGATCGGCGAGAAGAAACTCAGCTCCGCCCCCATCGCCCGCAACAGATCGAGACTGGCGCCGTAGGTGAAGGCAAAGGCTTCGTCGCGGGCGACGGCAATTCGCACGCCTTCGAGCAGCTTTTCGGTCTCAACGACTCCAGGCGCGGCGAATTCCACGGCCGGTGGCAGCGCTACCTCACATGTGCCGGCGAGTGCTTCGGCGGCGGCGTCGAGACGTACGTCGAGGTCATTGAGTTCGCTGGCCTGCACCAGACCCAGATGACGGCTTGGCAGTTCGATCCCGGTTTCCCGGGACAACGCGCCGTACCAGCGCAGGCCTTCGGTGAGGCTGCCTTCGAGCAACTGCGCATGGCGCACGGTGCCGACACGATTGGCCAGCACGCCGGCGAACGGCAGATCAGGCTGATAGCGCGCCAGGCCCAAGGCCAGTGCGCCGAACGTTTGGGCCATGGCCGTGCCGTCGATCACGCCGAGCACCGGTACGCCGAAATGCCGCGCCAGGTCGGCGCTCGACGGCGTGCCATCGAACAGGCCCATCACGCCTTCGATCAGGATCAGATCGGCTTCGGCAGCGGCTTCCCACAACAGACGTCGACTTTCCTGCTCGCCGACCATCCACATGTCCAGTTGATAGACCGGCGCACCGCTGGCGCGCTCGAGGATCATCGGGTCGAGAAAGTCCGGGCCGCACTTGAATACGCGGACCTTGCGCCCCTGATTACGATGCAGACGGGCCAGCGCGGCGGTGACGGTGGTCTTGCCCTGGCCGGAAGCCGGCGCGGCGATCAGTACCGCCGGGCAGTGACGTGGTTGATTCAAAGTTCGACGCCTTTCTGCGCTTTGATGCCGGCCTGGAAGGCGTGCTTGATCATGCCCATTTCGGTGACGGTGTCGCCCATCTCGATCATTTCCGGCTTGGCAGCGCGGCCGGTGACGATCACGTGCTGCATCGGCGGACGGGCCTGCAGATCGCTGAGCACCTGATCCAGATCGAGGTAACCGTGCTTGAGGGCGATGTTCAGTTCATCGAGCACCACCAGACCGATCGACGGATCGCGCAGCAGCTCGCGGGAGACTTCCCAGGCCGCTTCGGCGGCGGCGATGTCGCGCTGACGGTCCTGGGTTTCCCAGGTGAAGCCCTCGCCCATCACATGAAAACGCACTTGCTCGGGGAAGCGGCGGAAGAACAGCTCTTCACCGGTGCTGTTGCGGCCCTTGATGAACTGCACCACGCCGCACTGCATGCCGTGGCCCATGGCGCGGGCGAGCATGCCGAATGCCGAGCTGCTTTTGCCTTTGCCGTTGCCGGTCAGCACCAGCACCAGGCCGCATTCGTCTGGCGAATTGGCGATGCGCTCATCGATCACGGCTTTTTTGCGCTGCATGCGCTCCAGGTGGCGCTCGTCGCGCTCGGGGGAATCAGTCATGGGGGAGCTCTCCGTTGAGGCTGGATAACGGCGGGCAGGCACAAGAATAGACGGCAACAAGCCTGGCATCGCCCACCGTGATGCCGCTGGATGGATCAGGCCGGTCTCCGGGCTCATGAGCGGCTGGTGCCTGGCTGCGCGCCTTCCCGCTGTTAAGCAGTGGCATCAGACGCAGCTTTTACTCATTTACCGTTGCGGGGGCAGCGCCGGGATCGTGAGGGTTCTTCGCTCGAAGACCCGCCTCACCGGCTTCCCTGTTTCACTCTGTCGACATGCGCCACAGAGCACCTGAAACAAGCCGCGAAGGTTAGAGGGTTGGGGGTGGAGCGTCAATTGAAGAGGGGCTTGTGCGGCGAATAACTGCCGCCGATCAATTAACGGACGCCAATCTTGTGCCACACTGACATGAGTGATATCAAAGAGCCATGCTCTTTGACTGCAGAGAGCCCATCACAATAACAAGGGAGAACCCCATGCAAGGCATGATCATCAGCAATCCGCGGCTGGAATTCCTGCGCCCGGTGCTGGAACGCTGGTTTGACTGTATCGACCGCTACAACGCCGTGCGCGGCGACAACGACACGCCCTACTGGCACGACGAAAAAGCCAACCTCGGCCTGCTGTCGGCCGCCGCGTGGATGGCTGAACTGGTCACCCTGCGCGACACTGCCACCCGCAAACAGAACGAAGAAGGCGAGCGCAACGCCCGCGCCGATTTGTTTATTGCCGGCACCGAGGATCGCGCCTTCATTCAGGCGACTCAACGCTGGCCGCGCGTCACCAGCCTGAATCTGACCCAGGCCCTGGCGGATATCACCAGCGACGCCAAGCGCATCAGCTACGCCAGCGACCTGAAACTCGGCTGCCTGTTCGTCGCCCCGCAAAAAGCCCAACACAGCGCCAGCCCGGAAGAATTGCAGGACATGGTCGACGACCTGCAAAAGGAACACACCTGCGCCGTCGCCTGGTATTTCCCCTACGCCTACCGCAAATTGCGCAGCGAAGCCGGCAACTATCACCCCGGCATTGCCGTGCTGTTCAAGGAAGCCCGCGGCTGAGGGTTGAACCATCGGGCTTGTGCGCTTCTCTATGTTTAGGAATGCATTCATAGGGAAGATCAGCAATGCGCAAGCCCCAGCTCGTTTTCGTCATCATGATCGCCGGAGGGCTCGCCGCCTGTGGTGAATCCTCCAGCTTGCAAGTTACCGACGGCACCGGTCCGTCACCGAAACTGCCCGAACCGAACAAGACCCTGATCCCGACGGTGAACATCGCCCCGGCCATCGGCTGGCCGGCCGGCGCCAAACCGACGGCAGCGACAGGTACGCAGGTGGCGGCGTTTGCCGAAAATCTCGATCACCCACGCTGGCTCTACGTGCTGCCCAATGGCGATGTGCTGGTGGCGGAAACCAACGCTCCGCCCAAGCCCGAGGACGGCAAGGGCATTCGCGGCTGGGTGATGAAAAAAGTCATGGGCCGCGCCGGTGCTGGCGTCCCCAGCCCGAACCGCATCACCCTGCTGCGCGATGCCGATCATGATGGCGTGGCCGAGACCCGCACGGTGTTCCTGCAGAACCTCAACTCGCCGTTCGGCATGACCTTGGTCGGCAATGATCTGTACGTCGCCGATACCGATCGCCTGCTGCGCTTTAACTACGAGCCCGGCGCGACCGAAATCAACAGCCAGCCGATCAAGGTCGTGGATTTGCCGGGCGGCACGCTCAACCATCACTGGACCAAGAACGTCATCGCCAGCAAAGACGGCAGCAAGCTGTACGTCACCGTCGGCTCGAACAGCAACGTCGGCGAAAACGGTCTCGACCAGGAAGAAGGCCGCGCGGCGATCTGGGAAGTGGATCGCGCCACCGGCAACCACCGGATCTTCGCCTCGGGCATCCGCAACCCCAACGGCCTGGCCTGGGAGCCGCAAAGCGGTGCGCTGTGGACCGCCGTCAACGAACGCGATGAGATTGGCAGCGATCTGGTGCCGGACTACATCACCTCGGTCAAGGATGGTGGTTTCTATGGATGGCCGTTCAGCTACTACGGCCAGCACGTTGATGTGCGCGTGGAACCCCAGCGGCCGGACATGGTGGCCAAGGCCATCGCTCCGGACTACGCCGTCGGCCCGCACACCGCGTCACTGGGCCTGACCTTCGCCGAAGGCAATCGCCTGCCAGCGCAGTTCAAGGAAGGCGTATTCATCGGCCAGCACGGCTCGTGGAACCGCAAGCCGCACAGTGGTTACAAAGTGATCTTCGTACCGTTTGCCGCTGGCAAGCCGAGCGGCACACCGGTTGACGTGCTGACCGGATTTCTCGACAAGGACGAAAACGCGCTGGGTCGCCCGGTCGGCGTGGTAATCGATCAGCAAGGTGGGTTGCTGGTGGCGGATGACGTGGGTAACAAGGTGTGGCGGGTTTCAGCGACCCGTTAGTCTGTTGCAGGCATAAAAAAACCGTGGGAGCCATTCAGCTCCCACGGTTTTTATGTATCTGGATTACGGGTTGTGCGCCAGATGCTCCGGCTGCAGAACGCGCTTGGCGCTCAGATAGGCTTTCTGCCAATAGGCTTTCGACAGGCTGTCCAGCTTCACCGTGCCGCCAGTGGCCGGTGCGTGAACGAAGCGCCCTTCCCCGACGTAAATTCCCGCATGGCTGACCTGTGAGCCGCCATTGGTGGCGAAGAAGATCAGGTCGCCGGTTTGCAGCCCTTCCTTGCCGACATTCGGCGCCTGCATGACGATCATCTCGCGGGTCGAACGCGGCAGGCTGATGCCGGCGGCATCGCGGTAGACGAAACCGATCAGACCGCTGCAATCGAAGCCCGAATCCGGCGTATTGCCACCCCAGCGATAAGGCGTGCCGACCAGCCCTAGCGCGCGGAACAGCACGTCTTCGGCAGCGGGGGAAAAGGCCTGGGAGGATCCGAATACGATCGGAGCGCGAACCACCGGCGCAGGCGGCGGAGTGCGGCTGGCGCAGGCGCTGAGCAGCGCGGCGAAGAACATCAAGGCAAAGCGGGCCGACATCGTCATATGCAGAACATCCTGATCTGGCTGCGGCTTTGACTGCCGATTCGATAGAAAACAAAACCGCCTGCGTTGGGACGCAGGCGGTTTGCCATCAATATAGATCAGGATTCTAGCGGCTACGCGGCAAACTTCAAGTAAGACATTAACTTCACCTTGTAAAGTTTAGGTCTATTGCCTCTGAAGGACCGCTTTGTCGCCACGAGCGTGGCGACAAATGCGTGATTACTTGCGAGCGGTAACCACGGTTGGAGCGTTCGCCAAAGCGCGTTTGGCTTCGATGAAGGTCTTGCTCCAGTAGCTGTCGCCCAGGCTGTCGATGCGAACACCGCCGCTGCGACGAGAGCTGGAATGGATGAACTGGTTGTCGCCCAGGTAGATCCCGGCGTGACTGACACGACCGCGACGACCATTGGTGGCGAAGAACAGCAGGTCGCCCGGCTCAAGGTTGCTGCGCGAAACCAGCGGTGCATCCACGTTGATCATTTCGCGGGTGGAGCGTGGCAGGTTCATGCCGGCCTCTTCGCGGAACAGATAGCCGATGAAACCGCTGCAATCGAAACCGGCTTCAGAGGTACCACCGAAACGGTAACGGGTACCGATCAGGGACATGCCGCGTTCGAGGATGCTGTCGGCCAGAACCGGAAGCTGGTAAGGCTTCTTGCCGTTGAAGTCGGCGAGTTCTTTTTCGGTGTCCAGCTCTTCCTGGTAAATAACGGAGGACTGGGCGGTGGCAGAATTTTTAACCTGTTGTTGCTGCTCTTGATTAACAGGTGAATGAGCAGCGCAACCGAACAACAGGGTGACGAGTGCGAGAGGCACGAGGGGTGCGAAGCGCTTTAGCATGGGCACGACCGTGGCTGATAGTTGTAAAGAAGCCGAGACTATGCCCGCTATCAGCCTCATTTGCAAATTCAATCGATCTTTTTGTGACTTCCCGGTTTCTCGTTAACATCTAAGCGCTTAAGCCTATTTGAATCGAGACGCAGCCTGTGCAACCCACAGGAAAGCGGGTTTTCTGGCGCCTGAAATATGCCGAAACCGGCTGAAAGCCCCGGTTTTACCAGCCCAGGGTTTCTTTCAGGAAGGGAATGGTCAGCTTGCGCTGAGCCTGCAAAGAGGCCTGATCGAGCTGCTCCAGCAGATCGAAAAGCGCGCTCATGCTGCGGGTACCGCGAGTCAAGATAAAATGCCCGACCTCGTCGGTCAGGTGCAGGCCGCGACGGGAAGCACGCAATTGCAGGGCGCGCAATTTGTCTTCGTCGGAGAGAGGACGCATCTGGAAGATCAGCGCCAGGGTCAGGCGCGATTTCAGGTCAGCCAGTTTGATCGGCAATTCACGTGGCGAAGTGGACGCCGCGATCAGCAGACGCCGACCGCTGTCACGCAGACGGTTGAACAGATGAAACATCGCCTCTTCCCAGTCCGCCTTGCCGGCAATCACCTGCAAGTCATCCAGGCAGACCAGTTCGTACTGTTCGAGGTTGTCGAGAATTTCGATGCCGCGATCCATCAACTCGGCCAGCGGCAGGTACACCGCCGGTTCACCCATCTGTTCGAAGCGCAGGCACGCGGCCTGCAACAGATGCGTCCGCCCTACCCCGTGCTTGCCCCACAGATAGATCAGGCTTTCGGTCCAGCCGGCGTCGGCTTCGCATAGACGCTCGACATAGCCGAGTGCAGCGGCATTGGCGCCTGGGTAGTAGTTGATGAAGGTGGCGTCGTCACGCAGACGCACACCTAGGGGCAGCTGAATCGGTTTCATGCTGACTGAACAGTTCCCAAGGAACCGTTAGTGGCCTCTGTGTAAAGTGAGCGAAGTTTATACCCGTGAAGCGGAGCGCACAATGCGACAGACCCCAAGCAAAATCAAAGGTTTGCGTTAACGTGCTGGTTTTATGACAGTTTCTTTGGCGCCATGGCCTGCAGGAGACGGGCCAACCCGGCAATCCACCGGGCAGCCCGCGCATCACATTACAACTCCGGCTCATCCACCCCGCTATAGATGTCGGAATCCTTGTACAGATCGTGGACGTGTCGCACCAGCACCATGATCACCGCCGCCACCGGCAATGCCAGCAGCACACCAGTGAAGCCGAACAGCTCGCCACCGGCCAGAATCGCGAAAATCACCGCCACCGGGTGCAGACCGATCCGATCCCCCACCAGCAAAGGCGTCAGTACCATGCCTTCCAGTGCCTGACCAACCATGAACACCGCCACGATCCCGATCATCGGATAAAGATCGCCACCGAACTGGAACAACCCGGCAATCAGCGCCGCGCCGATGCCGATCACAAATCCCATGTACGGCACAATCGCCGCCAGCCCCGCGATCAGACCGATCAACAGGCCCAGCTCCAGCCCGACAATCATCAGACCGGCCGCATAGATCACGCCCAGCGCCAGCATCACCAGCAACTGCCCGCGCACGAACGCGCCCAGCACTTCATGACACTCACCCGCCAGCGCCACCACACGCTCTTCGCGATCACGGGGCAACAGGCCACGGATCTTGGCCATCATCACGTCCCAGTCACGCAACAGGTAAAAGCTCACCACCGGGATCAGCACCAGATTCGCCAGCCAGCCGATCAGTGCCAGGCTCGAGGCCGTCGCCTGACTCAGCACCACACCGACGATATCCGTGGTCTGGCCCATGTGTTCGCTGATCGCGGCTTTGACCTTGTCGAACTTCCAGAAGCCGTCAGACAGCCCCAGCTTCGATTGCGCCCATGGCACGGCAGTGTGCTGCAACCAGTCGAGCATTTGCGGCGCCAGTTCATACAGCCGTACTAATTGCTTGGCGAGCATCGGCACCAGCACCAGCAACAACGCGGTGACGATCAGGGTGAACAAGGCGAACACCGTGATCACACCCCAGGTGCGGGACAACCCCAGGCGCTCAAGACGATCGACGAGCGGATCGAACAGATAGGCGAGCAGCAGCGCCACCAGAAACGGCGTGAGGATCGGATGCAGCAACCAGACAAACGCGCAAAGCAGGAGCACCCCACCGAGCCAGAACCAACGCCGCGTATCGGCCATGTAACACTCCATTGCTTATATATAAGAAAGAAAACCTACCAGCGGAACCGCAAGGACGGCGCTGCGGGTGTCGGCGTCGGCGCAACGACTGGTGGCGCCCCGGCGACCGCAGGTTGCGGCGCAGCCACTGGAGCCGGCGCCTCGGCCGGCAGTTCCTGCAACTTCGCCAGCGACAATTGCGCTCGCAATTGATCGGCACTGCCGTTGACCCGATACAGGATGCGATCGGCATCGACACTCTGCAGACGCACGCCGAACGGTTCGAGTAACCGCAGCAGCGCCGCGTAGTGCTCCAGATTCATGCCCTGCACTTCCAGGGTCTGCTGGCCGGACGCGCCCGGCTTGGCCACAAAGCGTGGCGCCAGCCGTTCAGTCACCGCCAGCATCACCGCATCGGCCACGGCGGCCTGATCCGCGCCCTGCACGTTGCCCGCCTCTTTTTTGTCGCCCAGCCACAATTGCCATTTGGCCTGCCATTGCCCACTGTCTTCGCGGGCATGCACGGCGAGCAAGGCGTCAGCGTTGTAGCGCTCGGAAGCGTTACGCAGCGGCGCCGGGTCGGCACCTTCAAGCGCAGGCGCGGTTGCGACCAATTGCTCGCTCAAGTCCGCCAAAGGCAGGCGCAACGGCAATCCACGGTGCTGGGCGGCGCGGCGCAACGGTGCGGCACTGGCCTGACCGTCGCCCACCAGGCTCGAACCCTCGGTTGAATCATTCAGCCACCAGCTCAGGATCGAGGGCCGATTGGCACCCCACAGCGCCAGCCCGGCGCGGCGCAACGCCTGCTCGGTGGTTCCCGGGTCGAAATCGACTTTCAGCACTTCCGGCGGCCCGGCATCGAAACCGAACTGACTGATGATCTGCTGCGGATCCTTGCGAACCGGCGCCAGTCCCGGGTTCTGCGGGGCTTTCGGGTCGCCGGTCAGGCGCAGCACCAGCGTATCCAGCGCAGCCTGGGTCGCGCGATCGCGCTCCTCTGGCGACTGGCCAGTGACCGGTTCGCGCACCTGATAAAGACCTTTGAGATTTTCCGCCTGGCTCGCCAGGCTGATCAGAGACAAGCCACCCACTAACAACCATTTACAAAAACGCATGGAGAATTCCCGTCGACAAGAGCGGCTGGAACAGGCCGCGTGTACCGTTGTGGCAAGCCTGTGACCACAGGCCGTCGCAAAACATTCACACGCGGTCGGTAAGTTTTTGCACAGTCCTAACGATAGACGGTTCCTTATACAGGCACCCGTGATGTCGCCCACAGCGTCAATTGCAAAATTTTTCCACCGATATGCCCCTGCCCGTCGGCGTGAGGATGGCCGCTGCCCCTCAAGCCTGATAAAATCGCGCGCCTTCGCAGACCGGCAACAGCCGGGCACTCCGAACTTCGCGTGAGGCAATCGCCCCTGTCGGATTCGGCGCTCCCGCTGAACTCGGTCGTTACCCCTGAATCCCCTCCCCTAAAGGCCTGGATCATGAGCAAGCAACCCTCCCTGAGCTACAAGGACGCCGGTGTAGACATCGACGCCGGTGAAGCATTGGTCGAACGCATCAAGAGCGTCGCCAAGCGCACTGCGCGCCCGGAAGTCATGGGCGGCCTGGGCGGTTTCGGCGCCCTCTGCGAGATCCCGGCCGGTTACAAGCAGCCGGTACTGGTTTCAGGTACTGACGGCGTCGGCACCAAGCTGCGTCTGGCGCTGAACCTGAACAAGCACGACAGCATCGGCCAGGATCTGGTCGCCATGTGCGTCAACGATCTGGTGGTGTGCGGCGCCGAGCCGCTGTTCTTCCTCGACTACTACGCCACCGGCAAGCTGAACGTCGACGTAGCTGCCACCGTGGTTACCGGTATCGGTGCAGGCTGCGAACTGGCTGGCTGCTCGCTGGTCGGCGGCGAAACCGCTGAAATGCCTGGCATGTACGAAGGCGAAGACTACGACCTGGCCGGTTTCTGCGTCGGCGTCGTGGAAAAAGCCGAAATCATCGACGGCTCGAAAGTCGCCACCGGTGACGCCCTGATCGCCCTGCCATCGTCCGGCCCGCACTCCAACGGCTACTCGCTGATCCGCAAGATCATCGAAGTGTCCGGTGCCGACATCGAAACCGTGCAGCTCGACGGCAAGCCGCTGACCGAACTGCTGATGGCCCCGACCCGCATCTACGTGAAGCCGCTGCTCAAGCTGATCAAGGACACCGGCGCGGTAAAGGCCATGGCCCACATCACCGGTGGTGGCCTGCTGGACAACATCCCGCGCGTTCTGCCAAAAGGCGCTCAAGCCGTGGTTGACGTGGCCAGCTGGAACCGCCCGGCCGTCTTCGACTGGCTGCAAGAGAAAGGCAACGTCGACGAAACCGAAATGCACCGCGTGCTGAACTGCGGCGTGGGCATGGTGATCTGCGTGGCTCAGGAGCACGTTGAAGTTGCCCTGAACACCCTGCGTGACGCCGGCGAGCAGCCTTGGGTCATCGGTCAGATCGCTGTCGCTGCCGAAGGCGCGGCTCAGGTCGAACTGAAGAACCTCAAGGCTCACTGATGTCCCAGACCTGTGATGTCGTGGTGCTGTTGTCCGGCACCGGCAGTAACTTGCAGGCCCTGATCGACAGCACGCGGACCGGCGACAGCCCGGTCCGCATCGCTGCGGTGATTTCCAACCGCGCCGACGCCTACGGCTTGCAACGCGCCAGTGACGCGGGTATCGCCACCCGCTCGCTGGATCACAAGGGATTCGAGGGCCGCGAGGCCTTCGATACCGCGCTGATCGAACTGATCGACGAATTCAACCCCAAACTCGTGGTACTGGCCGGCTTCATGCGCATTCTCAGCGCTGACTTCGTCCGTCACTACCAGGGTCGCCTGCTCAACATCCACCCGTCGCTGCTACCCAAATACAAAGGGTTACACACTCATCAGCGCGCGCTGGAGGCCGGCGACGCCGAACACGGCTGCTCCGTGCACTTCGTCACCGAGGAACTCGATGGCGGACCACTGGTCGTACAGGCAGTAATCCCGGTAGAGTTGCACGATTCGCCGCAAAGTCTGGCGCAGCGGGTTCATGCTCAGGAACACCTGATCTACCCGATGGCCGTACGCTGGTTCGCCGAAGGACGGCTGAGCCTCGGCGAGCAAGGTGCTTTACTGGATGGCCAGCCACTGCCGGCCAGCGGTCACTTGATTCGAAACTAGGAGATATTATGCGTCGCGCCCTGCTCTTCGCTTGCGCTCTGCTCGCCCTGCCCTTCGCGCAGGCGGCAGACCTTCAACCGTTCTCCGCCAGCTACACCGCCGACTGGAAACAGCTGCCCATGAGCGGCACCGCCGAGCGCAGCCTGACCAAACAGGCCAACGGCGTCTGGAAGCTCAGCTTCAAAGCCTCGATGATGATTGCCAGCCTGTCCGAGGAAAGCACCCTGACCCTGGACAAGGACACCCTGCTGCCACAGTCCTACCACTTCGAACGCGGTGGTCTGGGCAAGGCGAAAAAGGCTGACCTGGACTTCGACTGGGCCAACAAGCTGGTGACCGGCACCGACCGCGGCGACGCGGTGAAAATCCCGCTCAACCGTGGCATGGTCGACAAATCCACCTATCAACTGGCGCTGCAGCATGACGTGGCCGCCGGCAAGAAAAGCATGAGCTATCAGGTAGTCGATGATGGCGAAGTCGATACCTACGACTTCCGCGTGCTGGGTTCGGAGAAGGTAGAAACCAAGGCCGGTCAGATCGATGCGATCAAGGTCGAGCGTGTCCGCGATCCGACACAAAGCAAGCGCATCACCGTCCTGTGGTTCGCCAAGGACTGGGATTACCTGCTGGTTCGCCTGCAACAGGTCGAAACCGACGGCAAGGAGTACAACATCATGCTCCTCGACGGTACGGTCAACGGCAAGACAGTCAAAGGCAGCTGATTCAACAAAAAGCCCCGCAAACGCGGGGCTTTTTTTCGCCTGTCGAACGCTGATCAGACCGAGAACCTGGCCACCATGCTGTTCAGGTCCACCGCCAGCCGCGACAGCTCCTGACTCGCAGCGCTGGTCTGGTTGGCACCCGCCGACGTCTGCATCGCCAGGTCACGGATGTTCATCAGATTGCGGTCAACCTCCCGCGCCACGGCCGCCTGCTCTTCCGACGCACTGGCGATCACCAGGTTGCGCTCGTTGATCAAGGTAAACGCCGAAGCGATTTCCTCCAGCGCAATGCCGGCGGCCTTCGCCAGCTCCAGGGTCGAGCGCGCCCGGACGTTGCTCTGCTGCATCGAGCTGACCGCCGAATCGGTGCCCTGCTGGATGCCGCCGATCATCTGCTCGATCTCCTGCGTCGACTGCTGAGTGCGATGGGCCAGCGCCCGCACTTCGTCCGCCACCACCGCAAAACCCCGTCCGGCATCTCCAGCCCGGGCAGCCTCGATCGCCGCGTTCAACGCCAGCAGATTGGTCTGCTCGGCAATCGAGCGGATCACGTCCAGCACTTTGCTGATGCTATAGACCTTCTGCGCCAGATCCTCCACCTGCGTGGCATTGGCGGTGACATCGTCCGCCAGCAGCTCGATGGACGACACGGTCTGCTGCACCTGCTCGCGGCCATGCTGGGCAATACGATCAGACTCACGGGACGCCTCGGAAGTCGCGACGGCATTGCTCGCCACCTCCTCCACCGCCGCCGTCATCTGGTTGACCGCCGTAGCCGCCTGTTCGATTTCCAGACTCTGCTGATGCAGCCCCCGCGTCGCGTCTTCGGTGACGCAGCTCAACTCTTCCGAGGCCGAGGCCAACTGACTGGAGGACTCCGAGATCCGGCGGATAGTGTCACGCAGGTTGTGCTGCATGCTCTTGAGCGCGTGCAGCAGCCGCGCCGGTTCGTCCTTGCCGGAAATGCAGATATCCCCGGTCAGATCGCCTCCGGCCACCACTTCCGCGACATTGAGCGATTGCGACAGCGGCAGCACGATGCTGCGGGTCAGCAATAACGCCAGCGCGATGGTAATCAGCGCAGTGATGCCGATCATCACCCCGACCCACACCCGCGAGTTGGTGAACACCAGCCGTGCGGCCTCTGTGGCGAGGTTGGCGTTGTGCTTGTTCAATTCGACCAACTCACGCAGGGTCACTGCAATTTCATCCGCCAGCGGGCTCATCTGTCCATTGAGAATGGTGGCCGCCTCTTCCACTCGTCCCTGAGCAGACAACGTCATCACCTGTGCCTGAAGCTCCAGGTACTTGTGTTCAGCGACCTTGAAGCGGTCGAACAGCGCGCGCTCTGCGGGCAACGCGATCAGGCTGTCGTAACGCTGCTGGGCTTCACTCAGCACACCGCGCAAATCATTGAGCTTGGCCACGTTCTGCTCCAGCGCCTGCGGATCGCGATTGAGCAACAGGCGCATGGTCAGCGCGCGCAGGCGCAGCATGTCCTGACTCATCTCGCCCACCGCCATCACGCTGGGCAGCCAGTTATTGTCGACCTCGTCGGATTGCGCACGCATGTTCGACATCTGCAACAGGGCGAACGCCCCAAGGGCAAATACCATCAGCGCCAGCACGCCAAAACCCAGCCCGGCCCGGGGCGCAATATTGAGACTACGGATACTCATTGCTCTGGTTCCTTCCAAAAGCGCTGCATCAACCCTGCAGCTGGTTGTTCTAGAAGGTATCGGCCCTTTTAAAAAATGCGTAAGACCAAAACGCGATATCAAAAGGCCTTGATCCTACGAACCCTCGGCATTAACGATTCAGCGTGGGTTTGCCGGACTTGAGCGCTGTTCGCGGCAATATCGCCAGGAAGTTGTCCCGTGCGACTTTTTTCGCCACGGCTTCCGGCAAGGCGTCGAGAAACGGCTTGAAGCCGTGGATTTCCTTGCCGAGTTTGTTGAATCGCCCGACCACGTCCGAACCGATCATGAACCGATCCGGATAGCGCTCTACCAGTTGCACCCATTCCGCTCGCGGCTGACCCTTTTCGTCCAGCAGATAAGGCGTCAGCAAGCTCCACGACAGATCGATGAACAGGTTCGGGTACGCCTCCAGCATTCGCGTCAGGGTCGGCAGCAGAAAATCCAGCTGCGTCTGATGACGGTGGATTTCGGCGCTGGTGCCGGCATGCGCCCAGATGAACCGGGTGTGCGGATGATTACGCAGCGGCTCTTCGATTTCCTTCAGGTACAGCGGATTCTTCTCACGCTTGGAGGTGATATTGGAATGCAGCATCACCGGCAGATCGTTTTCAGCGGCCAGGTGATAGATGCGGGTCATGGCTTCGTTGTTGGCGCGTGGCGTGTCGCCGGAGGTGAGTGCGGTGAGATCGTCGTGACGGGTGAATACCTCGCCGATGCCCTGCCACAAGCCGGGATACAGATCGAGCATGCGCTGGATGTGCGCGGCGGAGTTCTTGTCGTTGGGGTTGAAGCCTGAAAGAAACGGGTGAAAGTACTGGCGTTGCTCCGGCGTCAGCTTCTGCACCGCGTCGGCGACGATCACGTCAGTCGCGCTGTACCAATAGGCATCGGCGTCATCGCCGGCGTAATAACGCGGGCGCTTCGGCTCGTCTTCGTGCCATTTCTTCGCCACGGGAATGCCGGAAATCATCACATGCTCGATGGCATTTTCCTTCATGGCCGTCAGCAATTTCGGCATGCCGGCGGTTTCCTGGAAAAAATCCACGTAATGCAGGTGCGCGTCACTGTAGGTGTATTCCCGGGCACTGGCGGCGCCGGTGAAAGCCATCAGGCAGGCAAGACTCAAACGAAACACGGACACAAGCATTCTCCGGCAGACAGGCATAGCCTAGACCCTCGCCGGGCAACGAGGGTTCACCCGGCAAGAAAGTGGAACGCGCCTGTGTGGGAAATGCTCTATACCTGCAAGGTCTTTTTTGATCGAATCCCTTTTCCTACAGCTTGCGAGGTTCACATGACCGTTACCGTCAATACCGTGTCCGCCGAAGGTTTTCGCCACACCGTTCAGATCGATGAGCATGAGCTGTTTGCAGACGTCCCGACGACTGCTGGCGGCGAAGGCTCGGCTCCGGAGCCGCACGATTACTTCGACGCCGCCCTCGGTGCCTGCAAGGCCCTGACCCTGAAGCTGTACGCGAAGAAAAAGGACATCCCGCTGACCGGCGTCGGCGTTGAGGTCAAACGCGACAACAGCCAGGAACAGAAAGGCAAATACGCCCTGCACGTGACCCTCACCCTCAAGGGCGTGCTCACCGATGCCCAGCGCGAAGAACTGCTGCGCGTCGCCGATCGCTGCCCGATCCACAAGCTGATGACCACCAGCGAAGTCACCATCGAAACCCACGCGCCAGTCGGCTTCGACAGCCAGTAATCACCTCGATGACACCGGCGGGTTATGCTCCACGCATCACCCGCTCAGCCTGGAATGGACCATGGACACCCAACCCCTGATCATCCGCCCGCGCGCCGAAGACGTCGAAGGCCAGCCGATCCTGCGCCCGCTGCCGTCAGCCAAATGCCGCAGCGTCGGGCCTTTTGTGTTTTTCGACCACATGCTCGAAACGGTTTATCCGGCGGGCAAAGGCATGAACATCCGACAGCATCCGCACATCGGTCTGTCGACCCTCACGTATTTGTTCGAAGGACAGATCCAGCACAAGGACAGCCTGGGTTCGGATCAGGTGGTCAGCGCCGGCGATGTCAGCTGGATGACGGCTGGTACGGCGATCGCGCACGTCGAGCGCACGCCTGAACCGCTGTGGGAGCAAAGCTTCAAGATGCACGGCCTGCAAATCTGGCTCGCCTCGCCCAAGGATCACGAACAAGGCCCGGGGCATTACAGCCACCACCCGGCCGCGACCTTGCCGGTCAGCGACAACCTGGGCGTGCAGATCCGCATGATTGCCGGGTCAGGCTTTTGCCTGGAATCACCGGTGCCGGTGCTTTCTCCTACGCTGTATGCCGAACTGAAGATGCAAACCGCGACCACGTTGCTGATCCCGACCGAACATGAAGAGCGGGCGCTGTATGTGTTGAGTGGTGATGTGCAGCTGAATGGCGAGACGGTGGAACCCCATGCGCTGGCGGTATTGCCGGCCGGGGAAGAGATGAGTCTGTTCGCCGAGAGCGACAGCCACGCGGTGTTGTTCGGTGGTGCGCCACTGGATGGGCCACGGCGAATCAACTGGAATTTTGTCGCGAGCGATCCGGCGGCGATCGATGAGGCGCGACGCAAGTGGGCGGCCGGGGACTGGCCGACGGTGCCGGGGGAAGTCGAGCGGATTGAACTGCCGCGTTAAACCGCCGGCCCTCACCCCAGCCCTCTCCTAGGGGGAGAGGGAGCCGACCGAGGTGTCTTGCGTTATACATCGACCTGAAACACCGAGTCGATTATGGATTCAACAATGCAAGTTCAGGTCGGCGTAGCTCTGAAATATGCCCCAATCGATCCCCTCTCCCTTCGGGAGAGGGTTAGGCGGGCGGCGTTCCGATGAGGGGCTTTTGCTCTTCAGGCTTCAGCCCTTGAACACTTCTTCCAGCAAGTCATGCATCGACTTGAACGCCCGCGCTGCGGTCTTCGCGTCGTACATCATCTTGCCCGGCACATTGGCGTGCGGATCGGTGAACGAGTGCACGGCGCCACCGTAGCTCAGCAACTGCCAGTCCACGCCAGCAGCGTTCATCTCGTCCTCGAATGCCGGTAACTGCTCTTTCGGCACCAGCGGGTCCGAAGCACCGTGCAGCACCAGCACCGAGCCCTTGATGTTCTTCGCGTCCGCCGGGTTCGGCGAATCCAGTGTGCCGTGGAACGACACCGCCGCTTTCACCGGGGCACCGGTGCGAGCCAGATCCAGCGCGCAGCAGCCGCCGAAGCAGAAGCCGAACACCGCCAGTTTCGAGGTATCGACCACCGCCTCGCCCTGCTTCTGCAATTGCTCGAATGCGGCCTGCATACGCTTGCGCAGCAGCGCACGATCATTCTTCAGCGGCATCATCGCCGCACCAGCCTGATCAGCGTTCTGCGGACGCACGGCCTGGCCATACACGTCAGCGATCAGCACCACATAACCCTTGGCCGCCACCGATTTGGCGATCTCTTCAGCGCCAGCGCTGACACCCATCCAGTTCGGCGCCATCAGCAGGCCCGGACGCGCGCCTTTGTGCTCGGCGTCGAAGGCCAGGCGACCTTCATAAGGCTGGCCGTCAATCTGATAGACCACGGAACGTACAGTGACTTGGCTCATTTCTGACTCCTGATTGGTTGAACACCAGAATGAAAAAACCCGCCGAAGCGGGTTTTTCTACAGTTTGATCAAGCGGACAGCTCGACCAGCAGCTTGTTCAGGCGGCTCACGTAAGCGGCCGGGTCTTTCAAGCTGTCGCCCGCCGCCAGGGCGGCCTGGTCGAAGAGGATGTGCGACAGGTCGCTGAAGCGATCTTCGCTGGCCTCGTTGTCGAGCTTCTCGATCAGCGGGTGGCTCGGGTTGAATTCGAAGATCGGCTTCGAATCCGGCACCTTCTGCCCACTGGCTTCAAGGATCTGACGCATTTGCAGACCCAGATCCTGCTCGCCGATGGCCAGAATAGCCGGCGAATCGGTCAGGCGATGGGAAACCCGGACTTCGGCAACGGAATCGCCCAGTGCGGTTTTCAGGCGCTCGACCAGACCTTCTTTCGACTTGGCGACTTCTTCTGCGGCCTTCTTGTCCTCTTCCGAGTCCAGATTGCCCAGATCCAGGTCACCGCGCGCGACGTCGACAAACGTCTTGCCGTCGAATTCGCTGAGGTAACTCATCAGCCACTCGTCGATACGGTCGGTCAGCAGCAGCACTTCGATGCCTTTCTTGCGGAAGACTTCCAGGTGCGGGCTGTTCTTGACCTGCGCGTAGGTTTCGCCGGTGAGGTAGTAGATTTTGTCCTGACCTTCCTTGGCGCGCGCCAGGTACTCGGCCAGACCGACGATCTGCTCGCCGTCGGTGCCGTTGGTCGATGCGAAGCGCAGCAGACCGGCAATTTTTTCCTTGTTGGCGAAATCTTCTGCCGGGCCTTCTTTCATGACCTGACCGAAGTTCTTCCAGAAGCCCTTGTATTGCTCAGGCTCGTTCTTCGCCAGTTTTTCCAGCATGTCCAGCACGCGCTTGGTCAGCGCCGACTTCATCGAGTCGATGATCGGGTCTTTCTGCAGGATTTCCCGCGACACGTTCAGCGACAGGTCGTTGGAGTCGACCACGCCCTTGATGAAGCGCAGGTACAGCGGCAGGAACGACTCGGCCTGATCCATCACGAACACGCGCTGTACGTACAGCTTCAGGCCTTTCGGCGCTTCACGCTGGTACAGATCGAACGGTGCGCGGGCCGGTACGTACAGCAGCGAGCTGTACTCGAGCTTGCCTTCGACCTTGTTATGGCTCCACGACAGCGGGTTTTCGAAGTCGTGAGCGATGTGTTTGTAGAACTCCTGGTATTCCTCGTCCTTCACTTCGGTGCGAGGACGGGTCCACAGGGCGCTGGCGCGGTTGACGGTTTCCCATTCAACTTCAGGCTTCTCTTCGCCTTCGGCAGCGGCCACTTCTTTCGGCAACTCGATCGGCAGCGCGATGTGGTCGGAGTACTTCTTGATGATGTTGCGCAGGCGCCAGCCATCGGCAAACTCGTCTTCACCGGATTTCAGGTGCAGGACGATGCGAGTGCCGCGCTCCGGCTTGTCGATGGTGGCGACTTCGAATTCGCCCTCGCCTTTCGACGACCAGTGCACGCCTTCGCTGGCAGCAGTGCCGGCGCGACGGCTGTACACGTCAACTTTGTCAGCAACGATGAAGGCCGAGTAGAAACCCACACCGAACTGACCGATCAGGTGCGAATCCTTCTTCTGATCGCCGGACAGGTTCTTCATGAAATCGGCAGTGCCGGATTTGGCAATGGTACCCAGGTGGGTGATCACATCGTCACGGTTCATGCCGATGCCGTTGTCTTCGAGGGTGACGGTCTTGGCGTCCTTGTCGAAGCTCACACGGATTTTCAGTTCAGCGCCATCTTCGAGCAACTCAGGCTTGGCCAGGGCTTCGAAGCGCAATTTGTCGACAGCGTCAGAGGCGTTCGAGATCAATTCGCGAAGGAAGATTTCCTTGTTGGAATACAGCGAATGGATCATGAGGTGCAGCAGTTGCTTCACCTCGGTCTGGAAGCCCAGGGTTTCCTTTTGAGTTTCCACACTCATGGTCATCAAACTCCAATCAGATGGCATTGGCCGCGACCTTGCTGGCCGGCGGCGGGTTGTTCTGTGAGTTGGGGGCGTGGTTCAGGATTTCAAGGGCTCATCGATTTTGAAGTGAGCACGGGCGGTGGCAATCGGTTCGCTTTCGGTGCTTTGCCAGGCCGTGACTGCGACGTTGGCCACCCGCCGGCCCTGACGGCAGACCTGACACCGGGCCCAGGTGTCGCGAAACTGCCCGGCCCGCAGGTAATCGAGGGAGAAATCGATAATTTTCGGTACACCGGGCGCGCCGGTGAAAATCAGCAGGTGCAGGGCCGCGGACAGCTCCATGAACCCGGCAATCACTCCGCCGTGAATCGCTGGCAATAAAGGGTTACCAATGTTGTCCTTGTTTGCTGGCAGCCTGAACAGCAAGTCATCACCGACTCGCGAGCACTCGACGCCGATGAGTCCGGCGTAGGGAATCAGCTTCAGCAACGGCGCGTAGTCACCCTTCTCGTGTGCCTCTTGCAGTTGCTGCTTGAAATCGTCGCTCATGGGGTTTCTCCCTTGATCGCGCCACCAAAGCCTTTGGTGCCTTTAAGGCCCTTGCCCATGCGCATGAAGGTGCCGACGACATGGGCAATCGGTTGCTCGGGATCATCCTGATAGGCGAAGCCGCGAGCGAAGATCACATCGGTGGTGACTCGATAACATTGGGCGAAGCCATACACGTCTTTACGCGGCTCGGCGGCGTGCATGTAATCGATGCGCAAATCGAGGGTCGGGCAGACTTCGAATTCCGGCAGGACGCACAGGGTCGACATGCCGCACGCGGTATCCATCAGCGACGTGATCGCCCCGCCGTGGACCACGCCGGTCAGCGGATTACCGACAATTTGTGCACTGTACGGCAGCACCACCGTCAGGCCTTCGCTACTTGCGCCATGCACCTTCAATCCCAGCACCTGACAGTGGCGCAAGGCCGAGAGAAACCGTGTCGCACGCTCAAAAACGGGGTTTTCGGCCATTTGATAATTACTCTTGTTAGTGGCTATTCCCAGTAGTGGAAAGAACAGCAAAAGTTCCATTGCAAAACAAACTTATATATCTGAAAGAAATGAGGAACTTAAGCCGTGGGCCTGAGCTCTTAAGGCCAGTAGTTATTTTCCATAAGGAGAAACACCCCATGCGTAAGACTTTAGCTATTGCCTTGATGTTGACCGCTTCCCTCGGTCTCGCTGCCTGCGATAAAAAATCCGAGGACAAAGCTCAAGATGCCAACCAACATGCTGAACAAGCTCAGCAAGACATGAACAAAGCTCAGGATAAAGTGAACGACGCAGCGAAAGAAAACGCCGAAGCTGCCAAAGCTCAGGCCGAATCGAACGCTGCAGCGCAAGAAGAAGCTGCCAAGAAGCAATAAGCCGCTTCTCGACAGCCCAAAAGAAAACCCGCCAAGTGCGGGTTTTCTTTTGCCTGTGATTTTTGTCCATGCCGTCTTAGAGCAAGACAGTTCTAAAAGTCGGACTAATCATCAGCAACAATGAACACACTAAGCCGACCAGCCAGACCAGACTGCGCAGCTTGGGAATATCCGCCAGGTAGAACCATAAATAGAAAATCCGTGAGATCACGAAGATGATCGCCAATGTATCGATCAGCCATCCCGCCGTCTGCGTGGTATGCGCCATCAGCACGCCAACGGCGAACAGGATGAACGCTTCGATGCTGTTCTGATGTGCCGCCAGTGCCCGGGCGCCGTAACCGGTGAGTTGCGCCTGCTGCTGACGCGGCAGGTGGTTGTTGTAACCGCCCTGCTCTTTCATGGCCTTTCCGACCGGCATACGCGCCACGTAGATCAACAATGCACTGATAAACACACACCAGAACGGAATACTCATCAAGCAGCCTCTTTGTTCGCTTCGGGCAATGGCGCCTCTGTAGGGGTATAGACCATTACATCGAGCACGTCGGAATGAAACTCCCGGCGATACAACACCAGCACCACGCCGGCGCTCATCAACATGAACAGCCACGGGCTGACGAACCACGCCAGCATGCTCATCCCGAAGTAATACGAACGCAGACCGAAGTTGAACTGATTGGCCGCCATCGAAATCACCCGCGCCGCCCGTGAGGCGAACGCCTTGCGCTCCTGCTCCGAGACTTGCCGCTCACCGATCATCGGGGCCGAGCCGACCAGAATGGCGGCGAAGTTGTACTGGCGCATGCACCAGCTGAAGGTGAAGAAGGCGTAGACGAACACCAGCGCCAGGCACAGCAACTTGATCTCCGACATGCCCTGCGAGGCCTGTTGCACCATCGGAATATCCGCCAGCAATGACACCGCGCGCTCCGAAGCGCCGAGCACGGTCAGAATGCCCGCCAGAATAATCAGTGTGCTGGAAGCGAAGAACGAGGCGTTGCGTTCAAGGTTGCCGATCACGCTGGCATCGGCGATGCGGTTGTCGCGCAGCAGCATGCGGCGCATCCAGTCTTCGCGGTACAGGTGCAGCACGCTGGCCAGGCACGCGGTGTCACGGCCCTTCCAGGTGGCATAACGGGTGTAACCACCCCAGCAGATGACAAACCAGAGCGCGGCCAGCAGATGGATCAGGTTGGCTTGGATGAACGACATGCAGGTCCTTTGATGATAGCTAGGCAAGTAGCAAGAAAGTTTCCGCGCAAGCAATAACTTCATAGTTTTACCCTCGCGACATGAACCCAGCTTGGACGCCAGATGAGCGCAAAAGGCACCGCTTACTGAGAATTCTATTGGTCGCGTGCAATCAATAGCTGTCAGTTCTGACAGGTGCAAGGTGGGCTTCAGCCGAGTAACGTCATTGGAGAACGACCAACCGCCATCCCGGAGCATCAACCATGTCAAGACCAGCTCAGATACGCGCGAAAAAAAGTCAGAACAACCAAGGCTTTGATCAAACTTTTGGTGAAGATGGAGTTGCCTATGATTTTTCCCTTCCAGGCAGCGACACCCTTGATATTGTGGCACGACTCGACGAAGGCAAAATCTTGATGTGGGGAAGCGTCAGATGGGAGGATCGCCTGGACTTCCAGCTGGTTCAACTCCTGGAAAACGGCACCCTGGATACCGGATTCGCCAATAACGGAATTTTCACCGGCGGCTTCAAGGATGGTGCTCCCGCGTTTCCATTTGGGGCTCAACGAAATGACGATGGCAGCATTATTTTGATCGGCACCCATTATGGTACTGATGCTAAGAATGACGCCATCCTGCGCCTTCTTCCAGATGGAACTCGTGATCAAACTTTTGGTGATGACGGCGTAGTGATCGTCCCACCGATTGCGAATCCAAATGTATTGAGCCTGATAGCGATGTCGGCAAATACTTCGAACTCTCCCCTTTCCAACGTTGCAATCGGCCCTGATGGTGCAATCGTATTCACTTCATGGACACTGATCCAAAAATTCTCACACGACGGTTCTCCAGACTCATCGTTCAATGGCAGCGGCAGTCTGATAACCAAGTACCGCATCGCAGCTGTGGCCGTATCGAACGACGGAAAGATCACCATTGCAGGCTCCACATTTGACTATGAGGGCCTCATCGCCCGCTACCACCCCAATGGAACACCCGACCAGGGATTTGGGCAGAACGGCGAAATCCGAATCCGAGTGGACGGCGTATACACGGAGTTTTCGAGCATGATGCTGAATCCGGATGGCAGCGTTATTGTCGCTGGATCGCGAGATCTGAATTCGAATGACGTCTGGGGGCGTGAGCGAAGAGGCGTAATTGCTTTTTACAACGCTAATGGCAGCCCCAACCTCGTTTTCAACGGAGGCAAGCCTGTGGTCAGTGAAGCGCCAACAGGAGAGGCCAACGCATGGAACGCGATAGGTGGAAACACAATCAGTGGAATTGTTGTTGTAGGCCTGATCGGCCTCAGGAGTAATGAAAGTTCGCTAGTCGCTCGATACGATGTGACAGGCAAACCTGATACCACCTTCGGAACCGCTGGATTTCAAGAAACGAATATCGGGTTTGATCGAGAACTATGGGAGTCAGTCGTCGTGCAACCTGACAACAAAATCATTGCATCCGGCAACTGTCGCTACCAATTCAATACGGCTACCGTCGTCCGCTATCTCGCTACCAACCAACAATAGTGTGTGAAATACAAAAATGCCCCGTATCGATTGATACGGGGCATTTCTGTTTAATCGCTCGGCAGCCGCTTGTGGCGGCCCGGCAATCTTAGGCGAGTGCTTCGGCGCGCTTGCCCAGCAGGCGGTCGCAAACCACGGCAACCACCAGGGTCATCACGCACGGCACCAGCCATGCCAGACCTTGCTCGCTCAGCGGCAGGTGGGCCAGTTGCGATGGCATCCAGTCAGCCAGACCGGCGCCTTTCAAGGCATCGATGGTGCCGAACACAAACGACACCAACATTACCGGGCCCATGATGCGGCTCTGTTCATGCCAGAACGCCGCACAGAAGCTCAGGGCCACCAGCACGATGCACGGCGGGTAGATCGCGGTCAGTACCGGGATCGAGAACGCGATCAGCTTGGTCAGGCCCAGGTTGGACACCAGCAGCGAGAACGCCGCCAGGATGATCACCAGGGTCTTGTAGGACAGCGGCAGTACGCGGCTGAAGTATTCGGCACAGGCGCAGGTCAGGCCAACCGCCGTCACCAGGCACGCCAGGGAGATCAGCACGGCGAGGAAGCCGCTGCCCAGCGAACCGAAGGTGTGTTGCACGTAAGCGTGCAGCACCGCCGCACCGTTGGTCGCGCCCGCCGCCACTTCATGGCTGCCGGAACCCAGACGGAACAGGCTGACATACACCAGCGCCAGACCGACACCGGCAATCAGCCCGGCGATGATCGCGTAACGGGTGATCAGCGCCGGCGACTCGACGCCACGGGAGCGGATCGCGTTGACGATGACGATGCCGAACACCAGCGCGCCGAGGGTATCCATGGTCAGGTAACCATTGATGAAGCCCTGGGAGAACGGTGCCGCAACGTATTCCGGAGTGGCCACGCCGATATCACCAGCCGGCAGTGCGAATGCGGCGATGCCGAGCACGGCCAGGGCGATGATTTTCAGCGGCGCGAGGAAGCGACCGACGGTGTCCAGCAGACGCCCAGGGTAGAGCGAAATGAAGAACACCAGCAGGAAGTACACCGAACTGTAGAGGAACAGTGCCAGCGGGCTCTCGCCGGTCAGCGGCGCCAGACCTACTTCAAAGGAGACGGTCGCGGTTCGCGGGGTGGCGAACAATGGGCCGACGGCCAGGTAGCAAGCCGCTGCCAGCACGCCACCAGCGATTTTGCCGATCGGGCTGCTCAGGGCGTCCATTGCGCCACCGACCTTGGCCAGTGCGACCACGGTGACCACCGGCAGACCGACCGCCGTGATCAGAAAGCCCAGCGCTGCGATCCAGACGTTAGGCCCGGACTGCAAACCGACGATAGGCGGGAAGATGATGTTGCCGGCCCCGACGAACAGGGCGAATGTCATAAAGCCAAGTGCCAGGATGTCCTGACCTTTCAAAACTTTCATTAAGGAAATACCACACTACTGAATCGGAATTTAGAGGGGGATTTCCCTGTGGGGTTAGGGAAATGCTGTCAATCCGTATAAGACTGACCCGTTTAGCGCGTTGCATGCCTTGTGGGCGGCAGACGCAAAATGGCGGCTAGCCTAACGAATTTGCCCGACAAACGCACTGTTAGAGGGCGAACTATCCGATACGCGACGTTTCTGTGTCGCGTTTTTGCATGTTATTGGGTGAGTGCTTATAAATTGCCATCGTCCACCCGAACGCCAGAAACGACAAAGGCCACCCGAAGGTGGCCTTTGTTGCTGGAGCAGAGAAGTCAGCCGAAGCTTACTTCTTCACTTCCCAGCCAGTCAGCTCGGCCAGGGCCTTGCCGATGTCTGCCAGCGAACGCACGGTTTTCACGCCTGCGTCTTGCAGAGCAGCGAATTTCTCGTCTGCAGTGCCTTTGCCGCCGGAGATGATTGCGCCAGCATGGCCCATGCGCTTGCCCGGAGGAGCAGTCACACCAGCGATGTAGGAAACAACCGGCTTGGTCACGTTAGCCTTGATGTAGGCAGCCGCTTCTTCTTCAGCCGAACCGCCGATCTCGCCGATCATGACGATCGCTTCGGTCTTCGGGTCTTCCTGGAACAGCTTCAGGATGTCGATGAAGTTCGAACCCGGGATCGGGTCACCACCGATGCCGACGCAAGTCGACTGACCGAAACCGGCGTCAGTGGTCTGCTTCACAGCTTCGTAGGTCAGGGTGCCGGAACGGGAAACGATACCGACCTTGCCTGGCAAGTGAATGTGACCTGGCATGATGCCGATCTTGCATTCGCCTGGGGTGATCACGCCTGGGCAGTTAGGGCCGATCAGGGTAACACCCAGCTCGTCGCACTTAACTTTCGCGTCCAGCATGTCCAGGGTAGGAATGCCTTCGGTGATGCAGACGATCAGCTTGATGCCGCCGAAAGCTGCTTCCAGGATCGAGTCCTTGCAGAAAGGAGCCGGAACGTAGATTACGCTGGCGGTGGCGCCAGTAGCTTCTACAGCTTCTTTCACGGTGTTGAACACAGGCAGGTTCAGGTGAGTGGTGCCACCTTTGCCTGGGGTCACGCCGCCAACCATTTTGGTGCCGTAGGCAATGGCTTGTTCGGAGTGGAAAGTACCCTGCGCGCCGGTGAAGCCCTGGCAGATTACTTTGGTGTCTTTATTGATCAGGACGCTCATTACTTGCCCTCCGCAGCTTTAACGACTTGTTGAGCAGCGTCGGTCAGGCTGGTAGCAGCGATGATGTTCAAACCGCTTTCTGCCAGTACTTTAGCGCCCAGTTCAGCGTTGTTGCCTTCAAGACGAACAACAACCGGGATTTTCACGCCGACTTCTTTCACTGCACCGATGATGCCTTCGGCAATCATGTCGCAACGAACGATGCCGCCGAAGATGTTAACCAGTACTGCAGCGACGTTGCTGTCGGACAGAATGATTTTGAAAGCTTCGGTTACGCGTTCTTTGGTAGCACCACCACCTACGTCGAGGAAGTTGGCTGGCTTGCCGCCGTGCAGGTTGACGATGTCCATGGTACCCATGGCCAGGCCGGCACCGTTCACCATGCAGCCGATGTTGCCTTCCAGCGCTACGTAGTTCAGTTCGAACTTGGCAGCGTGCGCTTCGCGCGGATCGTCCTGCGACGGATCGTGGAAAGTCTTCAGCTTGGGCTGGCGGTACATTGCGTTGGCGTCGATGTTGATCTTGGCATCCAGGCAGTGCAGATCGCCGTCAGCCTTGATCACCAGCGGGTTCACTTCCAGCAGAGCCAGGTCGTGATCCTTGAACAGCTTGGCCAGACCTACGAAGATCTTGGCGAACTGAGCAACCTGCTTGCCTTCCAGACCCAGCTGGAATGCCAGCTCGCGACCCTGGAATGGCTGAGCGCCGACCAGTGGATCGATGGTGGCTTTCAGAATTTTTTCTGGAGTGTCGTGAGCGATTTTCTCGATGTCCACGCCACCTTCGGTGGAAGCCATGAACACGATGCGACGGCTCGAACGGTCAACGACAGCGCCCAGGTACAGCTCTTTAGCGATATCAGTGCACGATTCAACCAGGATCTTGGTGACTGGCTGGCCGTTGGCGTCAGTCTGGTAAGTCACCAGACGCTTGCCCAGCCACTGCTGTGCGAAGGCTTTGGCGTCTTCTCTGCTGCGAACCAGCTTGACGCCGCCCGCTTTACCGCGACCACCGGCGTGAACCTGGGCTTTGACAACCCACTCGTTGCCGCCGATTTTGTCGCAAGCTTCTGCTGCTGCTTCCGGGGTGTCTACTGCGAAACCAGTGGAAACTGGCAGGCCGTATTCAGCGAACAGCTGCTTACCCTGATACTCGTGAAGATTCATGCTTTTTACCGTCTTCGTTAGGTACTGCGCATTCGGCGCTGCGCTCTTTATGAGTGCCGCGCCACCTGTGACTGCTGCTTGCGTAGCCTTTCCGGATACCCGGTGCAGCTACGCAAGGCTGCGTCCAGCGGACATTCCGCGGTGAGTCTTGCACGCAAGGCTCACGACGGGCCGTACCGCCGTGGTTTCTTATTGTGTGTCTTAACGCTTCTTGCGGTTGGCAATGTGGATGGCGCCGCCATTCACTGCCAAAGCTGCTTCGTGCAAGGCTTCAGACAGGGTCGGATGGGAGAAAACCATCATGCCCAGATCTTCAGCGCTGGTGCCGAATTCCATACCGATCGCGCCCTGCTGAACCAGTTCTGCGGCGCTCGGGCCAATCACGTGCACGCCCAATACGCGGTCGGTCTTGGCATCGGCGATGACCTTGACGAAACCACCGGTATCGTTGGCGGCCATGGCACGGCCGGATGCTGCGAACGGGAAGGTGCCGACGTTAACTTCAACGCCTTCAGCTTTCAAGGCCTGCTCGGTTTTACCGACCCATGCGATTTCCGGGTGAGTATAAATAACCGAAGGGATCAGGTCATAGTTCATCTGGGCCTTGTGGCCCTTGATGCGCTCGACAACCATGATGCCCTCTTCCGAGGCCTTGTGAGCCAGCATCATGCCGCGAACCACGTCACCGATAGCGTAAACGCCCGGTACGGTGGTGGCACAGTGATCGTCAACGTGCACGAAACCGCGCTCGTCCAGGGTCACGCCGCTGTCGGCAGCCAGCAGATCAGTGGTCACCGGACGGCGACCAACGGCTACGATCAGCTTGTCGAAAGTGATGGTCTGTTCGCCGTTGGCGTCGGTGTAGTTCACAACGACTTCGTCGCCGTTCACTTTCGAGCCGGTTACGCGAGCGCCCAGTTTGATGTCCAGACCCTGTTTGGTCAGGGTTTTCAGCGCTTCCTTGGAAACAGCGGTGTCCGCTGCCATCAGGAAGGTTTCCAGGGCTTCCAGGACAGTCACTTCCGCACCCAGACGCGACCAGACCGAACCCAGTTCCAGACCGATCACGCCAGCGCCGATCACGCCCAGACGTTTAGGTACGGATTGGAATTCCAGAGCGCCGGTCGAATCGACGATGACTTTCTGATCGACCGGAGCCGGTGGAATGTCGATCGGACGCGAGCCTGGAGCCAGAATGACGTTTTCGGCTTCGATGACTTCAACCGAGCCGTCCGGCTTGGTGACTTCGACTTTCTTGCCGGCCAGCAGTTTGCCGTGGCCCTGGATCGAAGTAACGCCGTTGGCCTTGAACAGAGTGGCAACACCACCGGTCAGGTTCTTGACGATGCCAGCCTTGCGGCCAACCATCGCAGCGACGTCCATTTTGACTTCGCCGGTCGAGATACCGTGGACGTTGAAGCTTTCTTTCGCTTCCTTGTATTTCCAGGAGCTGTCCAGCAGCGCCTTGGAAGGAATGCAGCCTACGTTCAGGCAGGTGCCGCCCAGGGCTTGCTTGCCTTCAGCATCGGTGTACTTCTCGATGCAGGCAGTGCTCAGGCCGAGTTGCGCGGCCTTGATAGCTGCCACGTAGCCGCCAGGGCCCGCACCGATCACTACTACGTCAAATTTCTGCGACATTCAAAAAATCCTCTTTAGCGAAAAGCTTCAAGCCGCGCGCTGCAAGCCAGGCTGCGTTTTCCCGCAGCTTGAAGCTTGCAGCGCGTGACTGCTTCTATCAGATATCCAGCAACAGACGAGCCGGATCTTCCAGCAGGTTCTTGATGGTCACCAGGAAGGTTACAGCTTCTTTGCCATCGATCAGACGGTGATCGTAGGACAGTGCCAGGTACATCATCGGACGGATCACGACCTGACCGTTGATGGCCATCGGACGCTGGATGATGTTGTGCATGCCCAGAATCGCTGCCTGCGGCGGGTTGACGATCGGGGTCGACATCATCGAACCGAAGGTACCACCGTTGGTGATGGTGAAGGTGCCGCCGGTCATTTCGTCCATCGACAGTTTGCCGTCACGGGCTTTCTTGCCGAAGGTGGCGATGCCGCCTTCGATTTCAGCCAGGCTCATGTGCTCGGCGTTACGCAGAACCGGAACTACCAGGCCACGGTCGCTGGAAACAGCGACACCGATGTCGGCATAACCGTGGTAAACGATGTCGTTGCCGTCGATCGAAGCGTTGACCGCCGGGAAGCGTTTCAGCGCTTCGGTGGCAGCCTTGACGAAGAACGACATGAAGCCCAGGCGTACGCCATTGTGGGACTTCTCGAACAGGTCCTTGTACTTCGAACGCAGGGCCATGACTTCGGTCATGTCGACTTCGTTGAAAGTGGTCAGCATCGCCATGTTCGATTGAGCTTCAACCAGACGCTTGGCAACGGTGGCACGAACGCGGGTCATCGGAACGCGCTTCTCGATGCGGTCGCCAGCAGCGAACACAGGAGCGGCGGCGGCCGGAGCAGCAACCTTAGCAGGCGCGGCAGCCGGAGCGGCTTTCTTGGCAGCAACGGCTGCAACCACGTCTTCCTTGGTCACGCGACCGCCTTTGCCGGTGCCGGCAACGGACGCGATGTTGATGCCGTTCTCTTCAGCCAGCTTGCGCGCGGCAGGAGCAGCGATCGGATCGTCTTCGCCATCAGCGGCAGCAGGTGCAGCGGCAGCAGCGGCCGGAGCAGCAGCGGCAGCCGGAGCGGTGGCAGCAGCGCCGCCTTCAACGATGGAGCCCAGGACTTCGTCGGACAGGACGGTGTCGCCCTCGCCCTTGACGATTGCGCCCAGCACGCCGTCGGCGGTAGCCAGCACTTCCAGTACGACTTTGTCGGTTTCGATGTCGACGATCAGTTCGTCACGCTTGACGGCGTCGCCCGGTTGTTTGTGCCAGGTGGCAACGGTGCCATCGGCAACCGATTCCGGGAAAGTGGGGGCTTTGATCTCGATAGCCATTATCTGTGGTTCCTTAAATTCGGTTTCAGGTGCGCGAAGGCGTTAAACGGTAAACGCGTCTTGCAGCAGTTGTTCCTGCTGCTCGGCGTGCATCGATGCGTAACCACATGCTGGGGCAGCAGAAGCCTCACGGCCCGCGTACTCGAGTACGAGAGATTTGTTGAGGTTGCTGATGCTGCGACGCAGGTGGTGCTGGCTGCAGTACCAGGCGCCCTGGTTCATCGGCTCTTCCTGACACCACACGGCCGCTTTGGCATTGGTGTAAGGAGCCAGGACTTCTTTCAAGTCGTCCTCAGGGAATGGGTACAGCTGCTCGATACGCACGATGGCGATATCTTCGCGGCCTTCGGCACGACGTTTTTCCAGCAGGTCGTAGTAGACCTTGCCGCTGCACAGAACAACGCGCTCGACCTTTTTCGGGTCCAGGGCATCGATTTCCGGGATAACGGTCTGGAACGAACCTTCGGCCAGATCTTCCAGGGTCGAGATGGCCAGTTTGTGGCGCAGCAGCGACTTTGGAGTCAGAACAACCAATGGCTTGCGCAGCGGGCGAATCACCTGACGGCGCAGCAAGTGGTAGATCTGGGCCGGGGTGGTCGGCATGCACACCTGAATGTTGTGCTCGGCGCACAGCTGCAGGTAACGCTCAAGACGTGCCGAGCTGTGCTCAGGGCCCTGACCTTCGTAGCCGTGCGGCAGCAGCATGGTCAGACCGCAGAGACGGCCCCACTTGTGCTCGCCGCTGGTGATGAACTGGTCGATAACAACCTGTGCACCGTTGGCGAAGTCGCCGAACTGGGCTTCCCAGATCACCAGTGCGTTTGGCGTGGTGGTCGAGTAGCCGTATTCGAACGCAAGTACGGCTTCTTCCGACAGGAACGAGTCGTACAGGTCGAAGCGTGGCTGACCTTCATACAGATGCTTGAGCGGAATGTAGGTACCGGCATCTTTCTGGTTGTGCAGCACAGCGTGACGGTGCGAGAACGTACCGCGGCCGATGTCCTGGCCAGTCATGCGGATCGGGTGACCTTCGAACGCCAGGGTCGCGTACGCCATGGTTTCGGCGTAACCCCAGTTGATCGGCAGGCCGCCGGCTTGCATCTTCTGACGGTCTTCGTAGATCTTCGCGACCTGACGCTGAACCACGAAGCCTTCCGGAATTTCCAGCAGCTTGGCGGACAGTTCCTGCAGGGTCTTGAGGTCGAAGCGAGTGTCGTGACGCGCAGTCCAGGCGTGGCCCAGATACGGACGCCAGTCCACGAACAGCTCTTTGTTCGGCTCTTTGACCAGCGATTTCACGACGTGCAGACCGTTGTCCAGCGCGTTGCGGTATTCGTCGACTTTCGCCTGAACACGCTCTGCGTCCAGTACACCGGCCTGGGTCAGACGATCAGCGTACAGCTCACGAGTGGTGCGCTGCTTGGTGATCTGCTGATACATCAGAGGCTGGGTACCGCTTGGCTCGTCGGCCTCGTTGTGGCCGCGACGACGGTAGCAGACCAGGTCGATCACCACGTCACGCTTGAACTGCATGCGGTAGTCGATGGCCAGCTGGGTCACGAACAATACGGCTTCCGGATCATCACCATTCACATGGAGGATCGGCGCCTGGATCATTTTCGCGACGTCGGTGGCGTACTCGGTGGAACGCGAGTCCAGCGGGTTGCTGATGGTGAAACCGACCTGGTTGTTGATCACGATGTGCACGGTACCGCCGGTCTTGAAACCGCGGGTCTGCGACATCTGGAAGGTTTCCATGACCACGCCCTGACCTGCGAATGCAGCATCACCGTGGATGGAGATCGGCAGAACCTTCTCACCGGTCGAATCGTTGCGACGGTCCTGACGGGCGCGAACCGAACCCTCGACCACCGGGGAAACGATTTCCAGGTGGGACGGGTTGAACGCCATGGCCAGGTGAACTTCACCGCCGGTGGTCATTACGTTGGACGAGAAGCCCTGGTGGTATTTGACGTCACCGGAACCCAGCTCGACCTTCTTCTTGCCTTCGAACTCGTCGAACAGCTCGCGCGGGTTCTTGCCGAAGGTGTTGACCAGTACGTTCAGACGGCCACGGTGGGCCATGCCGATGACGACTTCCTTGGTGCCGTACGAGCCGGAACGCTGGATCAGTTCGTCGAGCATCGGAATCAGGCTTTCGCCACCTTCCAGACCGAAACGCTTGGTGCCCGGGTATTTGGTACCCAGGTATTTTTCCAGGCCTTCACCGGCCGTCACGCGCTCGAGCAGATGGCTCTTGATGTCCGCGGAATATTCCGGACGGCCACGCACGCTTTCCAGACGCTGCTGGAACCACTGGCGCTGCTCGGAATCGGTGATGTGCGTAAATTCAGCGCCGATGGTGCGGCAATATGTCTGCTGCAACGCTTCGTGAATTTCGCGTAGGCTCGCTTCCTCTTTGCCGATGAACAGGTCGCCGGCACGGAAGGTCGTATCAAGATCGGCATTGGTCAAGCCGTAGTGATTGATCGACAGGTCTGCAGGTGCAGGACGCTGCCACAGTCCCAGCGGGTCAAGCTGGGCTGCCTGGTGGCCACGCATACGGTAGGCCTGGATCAATCGCAGCACTTCAACCTGCTTCTTCTCGTGCTCACTGCTCACGCTGCCGGCGGAAACCGGTTGGGCGCGGCGCTGGTTCTTTGCCAGCAGCACGAAATGATCGCGAATTGTGGAGTGCGAAACATCGGTGGCAGAGCTGCCGTCGGCAGGCAGCTTCTGAAAGTAGGTGCGCCACTCTTCTGGCACAGCGTTAGGGTCGTGCAGGTAGAGCTCGTAGAGCTCTTCCACATAGGCAGCGTTTCCACCTGAAAGGTAGGCGCTGTTCCACATGCGCTGCATCACGCTTTCTTGCATGCTTGGTCACCCTCGGTTAGGGGAACACCATCGGTGCCGACACCGAGCAAGCTTGCAGAAGTCCGAATGCAGCGACCAAAACAAGCCACTTAGGATCACACTGATAGTCCGGGTACCAGCCCGGATGCCCCTGCTTGTCTCATTTCTTCAAAATAAGAGCCGCAGCTTATGGCTGCTGCTCTGGTTATAGCCATGGCGCGGGTTGAAGCCCGCGCCTAAGCCCTCTGCGGGTACAGCGGTTACAGCAGCTGAATCACACGCCGCTCGAAAGCAGCATGTTACGGATGTGACCGATGGCCTTAGTCGGGTTCAGGCCTTTCGGACATACGTTGACGCAGTTCATGATGCCCCGGCAGCGGAAAACGCTGAACGGGTCATCGAGGGACGCCAGACGCTCGGACGTCTTGGTGTCACGGCTGTCTGCCAGGAAGCGGTACGCTTGCAGCAGGGCAGCTGGACCCAGGAACTTGTCCGGGTTCCACCAGAAGGACGGGCAAGAGGTCGAGCAGCAGGCGCACAGGATGCACTCGTACAGACCGTCGAGCTTTTCACGCTCTTCAGGGGACTGCAGACGCTCGATGGCCGGAGCCGGCGTGTCGTTCTGCAGGAATGGCTTAACCTTCTCGTATTGCTTGTAGAAGATGCTCATATCGACAACCAGGTCACGGATAACCGGCAAACCTGGCAGCGGACGAACGATCAGCTTGTTACCTTTGACGACAGCGGACAGCGGCGTGATGCACGCCAGGCCGTTCTTGCCGTTGATGTTCATGCCGTCGGAGCCACACACGCCTTCACGGCAGGAGCGACGATAGGAGAAACCTTCGTCCTGCTCTTTGATCAGGGCCAGCACGTCCAGCACCATCAGGTCTTTACCACCGGTATCGACCTGGAATTCCTGCATGAACGGCGCAGCGTCCTGATCAGGGTTGTAACGATAAACACTGACTTGCAACATGGCGGTCACCCTTAATAAGTCCGGACTTTAGGTTCGAAAGTCGGAACAGTCTTCGGCGAGAAGTTCACGGCACGCTTGGCGACGCGTTTCTCACCCGGGAAGTACAGGGTGTGGCACAGCCAGTTTTCGTCGTCACGGTCTTCGAAGTCTTCACGGGCGTGAGCGCCGCGGGACTCTTTACGTACTTCGGCAGCGATGGCGGTAGCTTCAGCCACTTCCAGCAGGTTTTGCAGTTCCAGCGCTTCGATACGTGCAGTGTTGAACGCCTGCGACTTGTCGTTGATCTTCACGTTGGCGATGCGCTTGCGCAGATCAGCCAGCTGGGCAATACCCTTCTGCATGTATTCGCCGGTACGGAATACACCGAAGTAGTTCTGCATGCAGCTTTGCAGCTCGCGACGCAGGGTAGCGACGTCTTCGCCGTCGGTACGGTTGTTCAGGGCGTTCAGACGCGCCAGGGCAGCTTCGATGTCGGCTTCGGTAGCATCGTCGTATTCGATGCCGTCGGTCAGCGCCTTCTCCAGGTGCAGGCCGGCGGCGCGGCCGAATACCACCAGGTCGAGCAGCGAGTTGCCGCCGAGACGGTTGGCACCGTGAACCGATACGCAAGCCACTTCACCTACCGCGAACAGACCAGGAATGATCTGATCCACGCCTTCGGCGTCCTGGGTGATCGCCTGGCCATGAATGTTGGTGGCAACGCCGCCCATCATGTAGTGGCAAGTCGGAACAACCGGAACCGGAGCAACCACCGGGTCAACGTGTGCGAAAGTCTTCGACAGTTCGCAGATGCCTGGCAGACGGCTGTGCAGCACTTCCTCGCCCAGGTGGTCGAGTTTGAGCATCACGTGGTCGCCATTCGGACCGCAACCGTTACCGGCGATGATCTCTTTAACCATCGAACGGGCAACCACGTCACGACCGGCCAGGTCTTTGGCGTTCGGAGCATAACGCTCCATGAAACGCTCGCCGTGCTTGTTGATCAGGTAACCACCTTCACCACGGCAACCTTCGGTAACCAGTACACCGGCGCCGGCGATGCCGGTCGGGTGGAACTGCCACATTTCGATGTCTTGTACCGGCACGCCAGCACGCAGAGCCATGCCGACGCCGTCACCGGTGTTGATCAGGGCGTTGGTGGTGGATGCATAGATACGACCTGCACCGCCGGTAGCCAGTACGGTGGCTTTCGCGCGGATATAGGTGGTTTCGCCGGTTTCGATGCAGATCGCGATCACACCGACGAATTCGCCTTCCTGGTTTTTCACCAGGTCGACAGCGTAGTACTCGTTCAGGAACGTGGTACCGGCTTTCAGGTTGCCCTGATAAAGGGTGTGCAGCAGCGCGTGACCGGTACGGTCGGAAGCGGCGCACGTACGGGCAGCCTGCCCGCCTTTACCGTAATCCTTCGACTGACCGCCGAACGGACGCTGGTAGATACGGCCTTGCTCGGTACGCGAGAACGGCAGACCCATGTGGTCCAGCTCGAAAACGGCAGCCGGGCCTTCCTGACACATGTATTCGATAGCGTCCTGGTCACCGATGTAGTCGGAACCCTTGACGGTATCGTACATGTGCCAGCGCCAGTCATCGTTCGGGTCGGCCGAAGCGATGGCGCAGGTGATCCCGCCCTGTGCGGACACAGTGTGCGAACGGGTCGGGAAAACCTTGGTGATCACGGCAGTCTTGTGACCGCCCTGTGCCAGTTGCAGCGCCGCGCGCATGCCGGCACCGCCGCCACCAATAATGATGGCGTCGAAAGAAATCGTTGGAATGTTAGCCATGAATCAGATACCCCAGAGAATCTGCACACCCCAGACGAAGTAAGCGAACATCGCGACGCCGCATACTGCCTGGAAAAGGAAACGTACTGCAGTCGCGGACTTGCCCAGCGCCATTGGCGTCAGGTAGTCGGTCGCGATGGTCCACATGCCGACCCAGGCGTGAGCGCCCAGGGCAACCAGTGCCAGCAGACTGAAGATACGCATTCCGTTGTGGGCGAACAGGCCGTGCCATTGGTCGTAGCCAATGCCCGGGTTCGCGGCGAGGTAGCCGATCAGGAATATGAAATAAGCCGCGAGAACGACCGCAGACACACGCTGCGCCATCCAGTCATAGAGGCCCGAACGCGAAAGGTTTGTAACGCTGGTTACCATATCCAAACTCCTGCCAGAACGATCAGCACCACGGAAACGGCGATGATCAGTTTCGAGCCCAGGCGGCCGCCTTCCAGCGTCTCACCGATGCCCATGTCCATGATCAAGTGGCGCACACCGGCAACCAGGTGATACAGAAGAGCGGACAGGAGGCCCCATGCTACGAACTTGGCCAGCGGGCTGGTCAAGCATGCCTTCACCTCGACATAACCTTCCTCGGAACCCAGGGATTTGCCCAATGCATAAAGCATGATGCCAAGGCCCAGGAAGAGGATGATGCCGGAAACACGGTGAAGAAACGACGTAACGCCGGTGATGGGGAGTTTGATGGTCCTTAGGTCTAGGTTTACAGGTCGTTGGCTTTTCACGGCTTTTTTTTCACACTGAAGAGCCCCTAACAATCAGGGCAAAGTTGTTGGGGAGTGCACTGGTCAGGTAACCACCACCCAGGGATGCGACCCCCAATGAAAGCAAGCCCAAAAGCCCTTGGCGGTCGGTCGCCGAGTATAGACAGTTAGGCTACTAATGACAACGCAATCGCCTACCCCCAATAGCGGATTGCACAAGTCGTATAAAAGGCGTAAATGGCAGGCAATTTCGAGGAAAAAGTACGGTTAAAGCCTTCTGGAGCAAGACTTTAGGCAAATTGACATTCGAATTTATCTCACTATAGTGGTGCGGGCCCTGCGTGGGGGGTCTGTCTGATGATTTCAAGCATAAATAGGAGGCCACATGGCTGACAAAAAAGCGCAGTTGATCATCGAGGGCGCAGCCCCCGTCGAGCTGCCCATTTTAACCGGCACCGTTGGTCCCGATGTTATCGATGTTCGGGGCCTGACGGCCACGGGCCGCTTCACTTTCGACCCCGGTTTCATGTCGACCGCTTCCTGCGAATCGAAGATCACCTATATCGACGGCGACAACGGCATCCTGCTGCACCGCGGCTACCCGATCGAACAGCTGGCTGAAAAGTCGGACTACCTGGAAACCTGCTACCTGCTGCTGAACGGCGAACTGCCGACCGCAGAGCAAAAGGCCCAGTTCGTCGGCACCGTGAAGAACCACACCATGGTTCACGAGCAGCTGAAAACCTTCTTCAACGGCTTCCGCCGTGACGCCCACCCGATGGCCGTCATGTGCGGTGTAGTCGGCGCCCTCTCGGCCTTCTACCACGACTCCCTCGACATCAATAACCCGCAGCATCGCGAAATCTCCGCGATCCGCCTGGTTGCCAAGATGCCGACTCTGGCCGCGATGGTTTACAAGTACTCCATGGGTCAACCCATGATGTACCCGCGCAACGACCTGTCGTACGCGGAAAACTTCCTGCACATGATGTTCAACACCCCGTGCGAGATCAAACCGATCAGCCCGGTACTCGCCAAGGCCATGGACCGGATCTTCATCCTCCATGCCGACCACGAGCAGAACGCTTCGACCTCCACCGTGCGTCTGGCGGGCTCCTCGGGTGCCAACCCGTTCGCCTGTATCGCCGCCGGCATCGCCGCCCTGTGGGGCCCTGCCCACGGCGGTGCGAACGAAGCCGTGCTGACCATGCTCGATGAAATCGGCGATGTCTCGAACATCGACAAGTTCATCGCCAAGGCCAAGGACAAGAACGATCCGTTCAAGCTGATGGGCTTCGGTCACCGCGTCTACAAGAACCGCGACCCTCGCGCGACTGTAATGAAGCAGACCTGCGACGAAGTGTTGAAGGAACTGGGCATCCAGAACGATCCACAACTCGAACTGGCCATGCGCCTGGAAGAGATCGCTCTGACCGACCCGTACTTCATCGAACGCTCGCTGTACCCGAACGTCGACTTCTACTCGGGGATCATCCTCAAGGCGATCGGCATTCCGACCAGCATGTTCACTGTGATTTTCGCCCTGGCACGTACTGTCGGCTGGATCTCGCACTGGAAGGAAATGCTCTCAAGCCCGTACAAGATTGGCCGTCCGCGTCAGCTTTACACCGGGTATGAGTCGCGGGATATCACCAAGCTGGAAGACCGCAAATAAGAGCTGTCTTGCGATAGCGCCTTAAGTTGTAACGGGAACGGCCTCCATGAGAATGGGGGCCGTTTTTTTGTGGTTTTTTTATTGGGGGCATATCCGTTGCTCCGGGTGCTGCCGCTGGCGGTTTCGCTCTTACAGCGACTCACTTTTCCAAACGCCGAAAAGTAAGCAAAAGGCTTTTTCCCCGGCGTACGGCACTTCGCCTAGGCTCAGTGTTCCCTCGCTACAGTGTCCATCAGGGGGCATCGCCTACGGTTTGCTTCGCTGCACCTCCTCTCGATGTATGCGGCTTCGCCGCACGGCGCTGCGCGCCTACCCCCTGATGGACACCTCCGCTCGGCCTGCCGATGGGGCTGGAGATCAAAAGCCAGAGCCAGAGCCAGAGCCAGAGCAGAAGCCAGATCAAGCCCCCCCCCCCTCACCCTAGCCCTCTCCCGGAGGGAGAGGGGACTGACTGAGTGGTTTGGGAGAGGTTCGCCGACGTGCGATACCGCGTTGAACTCAAGTTTTGAAAAGCACAAAAATCGGCTCCCTCTCCTCGGGGAGAGGGCTGGGGTGAGGGGTAAACCCACCACAAAACAAAAGCCGAACACCCGCCCTTCACCACTTACCACAATGAGCGTTAGCTCGAGTACCGCTTTTGATCGCAGGGCCCGTCGGCAGGCTGAGTGGAGGGATTGATCCGGGGGTGGGAGCGCAGCGACCGTGCGGCGCAGCCGCATGCATCGAGAGGAGGTGCAGCGAAGCAAACCGTAGGCGATGCCCCCGGATTGATCCCGGAGCGAAGGAACCCGAGCCACAGCGAGGGCCGTACGTCAGGGTAAAGCCTTTTTGGTTACTTTTTTCTGGGCCGGCATTCCGGGCGTTTGGAAAAAGTGACCCGCCGTAAGGGCGGAACCCTAAGCAGCCGTTACCGCAGCAACGGATATACACACAAACCAAAACCACCCAAAGAAAGTCCCATAACCGCCCACAAAAAAAATGCCCCAATCTCTCGACCAGGGCATTTTCAATTCAAATCAACCTACACAAAAGCCTCAGTGCGAAACCGCCCCACTAGCCCCCAACCCAGTCTGCGAACGCACAAACTGCGGGAAGAACGCCGCACGCTCGTTCTCTGCCGCCGCCGACTTGTCGGTAACCGAGAAGAACCAGATCCCGATAAACGCAATGATCATCGAGAACAACGCAGGATACTCATAAGGGAAGATCGCCTTCTCGTGATGCAGAATCTGCACCCAGATGGTCGGGCCAAGAATCATCAGACCCACCGCACTCACCAGCCCCAGCCAGCCGCCAATCATGGCGCCACGGGTGGTCAGTTTCTTCCAGTACATCGAAAGCAGCAGTACCGGGAAGTTGCAGCTCGCCGCGATGGAGAACGCCAGACCAACCATGAACGCGATGTTCTGGCTTTCGAACAGGATGCCCAGGCCGATGGCCAGAACGCCCAGTGCGATGGTGGTGATCTTCGAAACGCGGATTTCATCCTTCTCGTTGGCCTTGCCCTTCTTGATCACACTGGCATACAGGTCGTGAGACACCGCCGAAGCACCGGCCAGGGTCAGGCCGGCCACTACTGCCAGAATGGTCGCGAACGCCACCGCCGAGATAAAGCCGAGGAACACGCTGCCGCCCACGGCGTTGGCCAGGTGCACCGCCGCCATGTTGTTGCCGCCGAGCAGAGCGCCCGCTGCATCTTTAAAGGCCGGGTTGGTGCTGACCAGCAGGATCGCGCCGAAGCCGATGATGAAGGTCAGGATGTAGAAGTAGCCAATGAAACCGGTCGCGTACAGCACGCTCTTGCGGGCTTCTTTCGCATCGCTGACAGTGAAGAAGCGCATCAGGATGTGCGGCAGGCCGGCGGTACCGAACATCAGCGCCAGACCCAGGGAGAACGCCGAGATCGGGTCTTTTACCAAGCCGCCCGGGCTCATGATCGCTTCGCCCTTGGCGTGAACCTTGATGGCTTCGGAGAATAGGGTGTTGAAGTCGAAGTTGACGTGCTTCATCACCATCAGCGCCATGAACGAGGCACCGGACAGCAACAGCACCGCCTTGATGATCTGTACCCAAGTGGTCGCCAGCATGCCGCCGAACAGCACGTACATGCACATCAGGATACCGACCAGGATCACCGCAACGTGGTAGTCGAGACCGAACAGCAGCTGGATCAGCTTGCCGGCACCGACCATTTGCGCGATCAGGTAGAACGCCACCACCACCAGCGAACCGCAGGCAGACAGCGTGCGGATCTGGGTTTGCCCGAGGCGGTAGGACGCCACGTCGGCAAAGGTGTATTTGCCCAGGTTACGCAGACGCTCGGCGATCAGGAACAGAATGATCGGCCAGCCCACCAGGAAGCCGATCGAGTAGATCAGGCCGTCGTAGCCGGAGGTGAACACCAGCGCGGAAATCCCCAGGAAGGACGCCGCCGACATGTAGTCACCGGCAATCGCCAGACCGTTCTGGAACCCGGTGATTTTGCCGCCCGCCGCATAGTAATCGGCCGCCGAGTTGTTGCGCTTGGACGCCCAGTAAGTGATGCACAGGGTTGCGCCAACGAACGCCACGAACATGACGATCGCGGAAACGTTGAGCGGTTGTTTGTGGACTTCGCCGGTCAGGGCGTCAGCGGCCCAGACGGCTGGAGCAAACGCTGCGATGCTCAAAAGAGCCAGTAGACGCCGGATCATTGCTGAGCCTCCTTGAGAATCGCGTTGTTCAGGTCGTCGAACTCGCCATTGGCGCGGCGCACATAGATGCCGGTCAGGATGAAGGCCGAGACAATCAGTCCGACACCGATCGGGATGCCCCAGGTGATGGATGATTCGGGGCTGATTTTCGTCCCGAGCACTTGCGGCCCGTACGCGATCAGAAGGATGAAGCCGGAGTAGAGCCCGAGCATGATCGCCGAGAGTATCCAGGCGAACCTTTCTCTTTTCTTGACCAGCTCCTTGAAGCGCGGGCTGTTCTGAATCGAGAGGTAAATGCTGTCGTTCATTGTTTTTATCCTCGCAGCACAGATTTTTATTTTTGGAACGTATCCACTGTATGCGGCTGCGAGCCGGGTTCCAGACGACCTTAGTAGTAGAACGCCATGACGTTTTTGCCAATTTCCAGACGAGCCGAAAACCGCCACCCCTGCCTATTAATAGAGGACAAACAAAAAAGGCCGCCCGACTGTCATGTCGGGCGGCCCTGGGAAGCGCAGATTAGACGCTTCGGCTTAAATCACTTGGTCCAGTCGGCAACACGCTCAGGGTGCTTGGCAACCCAATCTTTGGCCGCTGCGTCAGGTTTTGCACCGTCCTGAATCGCCAGCATGACTTCGCCGATTTCGTCCTTCGAAGCCCACTGGAAGTTCTTCAGAAACTTGGCCACTTCCGGCGCCTTGGTCGCCAGTTCCTTGCTGCCGATGCTGTTCACGGTTTCAGCCGCGCCGTACACGCCTTTCGGGTCGTCGAGGAAGCGCAGTTTCCACTTGGCAAACATCCAGTGCGGCACCCAGCCGGTAACGGCGATGGATTCGTTTTTCTTCTCGGCGCGGGTCAGCTCGGCAATCATGCCGGCGCCGGAACTGGCCTTGAGTTGGTAGCCGGTCAGGTCGTAATCCTTGATCGCCTGATCAGTCTTGAGCATCACGCCTGAACCGGCGTCGATGCCAACGATGCGTTTCTTGAAGGAGTCGTCGGTTTTCAGGTCTTCGATGGTCTTGGCCTTGACGTACTCCGGCACGATCAGACCGATTTTCGCGTCCTTGAAGTTCGGGCCGTAATCGACGACCTGATCCTTGTTCTTGGTCCAGTATTCGCCGTGGGTCACGGGCAGCCAGGCCGAGAGCATGGCGTCGAGTTTGCCGGTGGCAACGCCCTGCCACATGATGCCGGTGGCGACGGCCTGCAGTTTCACGTCGTAGCCAAGTTTCTGCTTGATCACTTCGGCCGCCACGTGGGTGGTCGCGACGCTGTCGGACCAGCCGTCAACGTAACCGATGTTCAGGGTCTGTTTTTCAGCGCTGGCGAAAGTGGAGCCCATCGCAAGTACCAGAGCGGCACCTGCGCCTAAAAGTCGTCGCATCTTCATCGTTACTTCCCCGAAATGCTGCGCCCGACGGATGCCGGGCATCGTCAACGTGTTGTTATGGTGCTCGGCGCCCCCATCACGCCCGTTCGCGAACTCGTTCGAACATCAGCGGAGTACTGATGAGTCCGATCATCAACCTGACGCCCGTTAAGACCTGCTCTGCCAGCGACCTCGAAGCAACGAGAAACGACATCAGAAAGCCATTAACTGCCTCCGGATATTTGGCGCCAGACAATCCGCCCGAACTTTGCATGTCAAAATCGTGCGGGCCACCAACCTGCTTATAAATGCAGGTAACATGCGTCGCTTTGCAGCCACTCGGCCTGACCATGTCCGCGACTTCCCGTTTCCCCTTTCTTCCCTATCTGTTCGCCTGCCTGCTCGGGCTGTTTGCCCTGTGCGGCTTCTGGTACGGCCTCGGCAAACCGGTGATCCTGCCGGACGTCGCCACCCCGACCCACAAGTTGCAATGCGCCTCCTACACCCCGTTCGATAAAGACCAGTCGCCGTTCGACGTGCCGTTCAAACTGCGCCCGGAGCGCATGGACGCCGACCTCGCCCTGCTTGCCACCCGCTTCGAATGCATCCGCACCTATTCCATGACCGGCCTCGAAGCGCTGCCGGATCTGGCGCGCAAACATGGTTTGAAGTTGATGATCGGCGCGTGGGTCAACAGCAATCCGGTCGACACCGAGAAGGAAGTCGACTTGCTGATCGCCTCGGCCAATGCCAACCCGGACGTGGTCAGCGCGGTGATCGTCGGCAACGAAGCCTTGCTGCGCAAGGAAGTCACCGGTGCGCAACTGGCGAAGCTGATCAACAAGGTCAAGAGCCATATCAAGCAACCAGTCACCTACGCGGATGTCTGGGAGTTCTGGCTCAAGCACCCGGAAGTCGCGCCGGCGGTGGATTTCCTGACCATTCACTTGCTGCCGTACTGGGAAGACGATCCGTCGAACATCGACGCCGCGCTGCATCATGTGGCGCAAGTGCGTCAGGTATTCGGCAACAAGTTCGCCCCAAAAGACGTGATGATCGGCGAAACCGGCTGGCCGAGCGAAGGCCGCCAGCGTGAGACCGCCCTGCCGAGCCGGGTCAACGAAGCCAAGTTCATTCGTGGTTTTGTCACCCTCGCCGAACAGGAAGGCTGGCGCTACAACCTGATCGAAGCGTTCGACCAGCCGTGGAAGCGCGGCAGCGAAGGCGCGGTCGGCGGTTACTGGGGGCTGTTCGATGCGGACCGCCAGGACAAGGGCGTGTTGGCCGGGCCGGTATCGAATGTGCCGTACTGGTCGCAGTGGCTGGCGGTCGGCGGAGTGATCTTCCTCGGCACATTGCTGCTGGGCGGTCGGGTTCGTACGACGCGCTCGGCGCTGATCCTGCCGTTGCTCGGCGCCCTCGCCGCCTGCTCGATCGGCGCCTGGGGCGATCTGGCGCGGGTGACCACGCGGTTTGCCAGCGAATGGCTGTGGGTCGGCTTGCTGACGATCCTGAATCTGTTGGTGCTGGCCCATGCCGCGCTGACCTTGAGCGCCCGCAATGGCTGGCGTGAACAGGCGTTCAACGCTTTCGAGCGACGGGCCGGCTGGCTGGTGGCGGCGGCCGGTTTCGCCGCTGCCGTGATGATGCTCGAGCTGGTGTTCGATCCGCGCTATCGCAGTTTTCCAAGCGTGGCCTTCATTCTGCCGGCGCTGGTCTACCTGTGCCGCCCGGTCAGCGTGGCCCGTCGGGAGATCGCCCTGCTGACCTTCATCATCGGCGCGGGCATTGCGCCGCAGCTGTTCCGTGAAGGATTACAGAATCAGCAGGCGTGGGGCTGGGCGCTGGTCAGCGTGTTGATGGTGGCTGCGTTGTGGCGCTGCCTGCGGGTTCGCAAGGGCTGATCTTCAAAGGCTGAACCGGCCTCTTCGCTGGCAAGCCAGCTCCCACAGGATTCCTGTCTGCCACAGGTTCTGCATCTACATGGATCAAGCGTGGGAGCTGGCTTGCCAGCGATGGCTGACTGTCAGACGCCGCGAGACTCTCTAACCAGTCGCAACCCGGCAATCACCACCGCAAACACCGCCAGCGTCGTGTTGTACAGCGCCAGCGCCGGCAACCCGAACACCAGCGCCAGCACCGCCAGCCACCACCCTGCCCGGCCCGGCACGACAAAACCGAGCACGGCTGCAGCAACCGCCGCCCAGCCCAGCAGCTGGAAATGAATCATCAGGCCCAGGTTCGAGCGCACCGAGCATTCCCAGCGGCTCGCCTCATCCACGCAGATGCCCACCCACTGCGCGTCCTCCATGAAGCCATAACGCGCGCCATAACTGGCAGCCAGCCACAACGGCAACAGAACGAGCAGCAGAATCACGGGCAAGCGGCGGGACATGGAACACTCCAATCGACGAAATCGGCGGCCAGCTTAATCTGCCGCCGCGCATACGCAAGGACTAACAACTCTTAACTGGTCATTCCTTCCTTGCAAAGTGTATCGTCCGGCTACTATTACTCCGAATTCTGTCAGTTTGGTGCCGTGGCATGGCACTTTGACGCAAACCCGGTGGTCATAGCCTGCGAACTTCATTCGGCACCTTCCTCTAAGGGATCCAGTCATGCTCCGTTCCTTGCGCTTCGCCGCCCTGTTTGGCGGCCTTATTCTGAGTGCGTCCGCGCTGGCGGTGGATATCGACGCCGCCAGCTATGGCTATCCCCTGACCAACCCGTTCGAGGCGACCATCGCCACCACGCCGCCGGACTTGCGCCCGGAACTGCCACTGGACGACGACATCGATCAGGCCGATCGCAGCGTCACCCTGCGCCCCGAGCGGGAATTCATCCTGCCGGACAATTTCTGGCCGGTGAAAAAACTCACCTACCGCATCGCCACCCAGGACAAACCTGCGCCGTTGATCTTCCTGATCGCCGGCACCGGCGCGCGCTACGACAGCACGCTCAACGAGTACCTGAAGAAGCTTTATTACAAGGCCGGCTACCACGTGGTGCAGTTGTCCTCGCCGACCAGCTTCGACTTCATGAGCGCCGCCTCGCGTTTCGCCACCCCCGGCGTGACCAAGGAAGACGCCGAAGACATGTACCGGGTGATGCAGGCCGTGCGGGCGCAGAACCCGAAAGTACCGGTCACCGACTATTACCTCAGCGGCTACAGCCTCGGCGCGCTGGACGCGGCCTTCGTGGCGCATCTGGATGAAACCCGTCGCAGCTTCAACTTCAAGAAAGTCCTGCTGCTGAATCCACCGGTCAACCTGTACACCTCGATCACCAACCTCGACAAGCTGGTGCAGACCGAGGTCAAGGGCATCAACAACAGCACTACTTTCTATGAACTGGTGCTGAACAAACTGACCCGCTACTTCCAGCAGAAGGGCTACATCGACCTCAACGATGCGCTGCTCTACGACTTCCAGCAGTCCAAGCAGCACCTGAGCAACGAGCAAATGGCGATGCTGATCGGCACCTCGTTCCGCTTCTCGGCAGCCGATATTGCGTTCACTTCGGACCTGATCAACCGTCGCGGCCTGATCACCCCGCCGAAATTCCCGATCACCGAAGGCACCAGCCTCACGCCGTTCCTCAAGCGTGCGCTGCAATGCGACTTCGACTGCTACCTCACCGAACAGGTGATCCCGATGTGGCGCGCCCGCACCGACGGCGGCAGCCTGCTGCAACTGATCGATCAGGTCAGCCTGTATGCGTTGAAGGATTACCTGCACGACAGCCCGAAAATCGCCGTCATGCACAACGCCGACGACGTGATCCTCGGCCCGGGCGATCTCGGTTTCCTGCGCCGGACCTTCGGCGATCGCCTGACCGTTTACCCGCTGGGCGGCCATTGCGGCAACCTTAACTACCGCGTCAACAGCGACGCCATGCTGGAGTTCTTCCGTGGCTAAATATCTCCTGCTGATTGCAGCGCTCCTCAGTGCAGGTATGGCCCAGGCCGACAACAGCAAAGCCAATGCACCGGTGGTCATCGACAGCGACGGTTTCAAGGAGCCGCTGTCCAAACTCAAGTTCAACCCGGGGCTGGATCAGCGCGAGTTCGAGCGCTCGACCCTCAGCGCGCTGAACGTCTATGACCCGCTGGAAGAGTGGAACCGCCGCGTCTACCACTTCAACTACCGCTTCGACCAATGGGTGTTCCTGCCGGTGGTCGATGGCTATCGCTACATCACCCCGAGCTTCGTGCGCACCGGCGTGAGCAACTTCTTCAACAACATTGGCGACGTGCCGAACCTGGTCAACAGCCTGTTGCAGTTCAAGGGCAAGCGCTCGATGGAAACCACCGCGCGCCTGCTGCTCAACACCACCATCGGCATCGCCGGACTCTGGGACCCGGCTACCGCCATGGGCCTGCCGCGCCAGAGCGAAGACTTCGGCCAGACCCTGGGCTTCTACGGCGTACCGGGCGGCGCCTATTTCGTGCTGCCGATCCTCGGCCCGTCGAACCTGCGCGATACCGCAGGTCTGGCCGTGGACTACACCGCCGAGTCCGCGATCAACTTCCTCAATGTCTCGGAAGTCAGCTCCAACCACCCGGAAGTCTGGGTACTGCGTGGCGTCGACAAGCGCTACCAGACCAGCTTCCGCTATGGTCAGCTGAACTCACCGTTCGAGTACGAGAAGGTGCGCTACGTCTACACCGAGTCGCGCAAGTTGCAGATCGCCGAGTAAAAACGCCGGCCACAAAAAAGGCCATTCGATGCGAGTCGAATGGCCTTTTTGTTTGCCTCAGGATTTAGCCTTTCAGCGCTTTCCATACTTTGCCTATCACGGACACGCCCACCAGTACCACCGCACCCGCGATGATCCCCGCCACGCCGTTCAACAGCATCGGCACCACAAACCCGGCGCCACCGGCCGCTGCGCCGACGCTTTCGATCCAGTGATGCACCACCGGCACGCCGTGGGTCAGGATGCCGCCACCGACCAGGAACATCGCCGCAGTGCCGATTACCGACAGGCTTTTCATCATGTACGGCGCAGCGCGCAGGATGCCGTTGCCGATACTTTTGGCCATCTGCCCGGGTTTCTGAGTCAGCCACAGACCGAGGTCATCGAGTTTGACGATACCGGCCACCAGGCCGTAAACGCCCACGGTCATGACAATGGCGATGCCCGACATCACGATCACTTGCTGGGTCAGCGAAGCATCGGCCACGGTGCCGAGGGTGATGGCGATGATTTCCGCCGAGAGGATGAAGTCGGTGCGGATCGCGCCCTTGATCTTGTCCTTCTCGTACGCCACCAGATCGGTGGCAGGATCGGCCACGGCGTCGACCAGTTGCGCATGCTCGGCCTCGTCTTCGGCCTTGCTGTGCAGGAACTTGTGCGCGAGCTTTTCGAAACCCTCGAAACACAGGTAGGCGCCGCCGACCATCAGCAGCGGCGTCACCAGCCACGGCACGAACGCACTGATCGCCAGCGCCGAGGGCACCAGGATCAGTTTGTTGACGAACGAGCCCTTGGCCACCGCCCAGACCACCGGGATTTCCCGCTCCGCGCGTACGCCGGAGACTTGCTGGGCGTTGAGCGCCAAGTCGTCGCCGAGCACGCCGGCGGTCTTCTTGGCAGCCATTTTGGTCATCAACGCAACGTCGTCCAGAACGGTAGCGATGTCGTCGATCAGCACCAGCAAACTGCTTCCTGCCATGAATCATGTTTCCTTATGTGAATAATGCCGCGCAGCATACCGCGACTGCGGGCCACACGGGGCATTGTTGAGCGCCGCGCGAGGCCGGTGCTACCATGCGCAACCGCCAGAACAGGCAAGGAACCACCGGGTTTATGAGCACAATCCGCGAGCGCAACAAAGAACTGATCCTGCGTGCAGCCAGTGAAGAGTTTGCCGACAAGGGCTTCGCTGCGACCAAAACCAGCGACATCGCCGCCAAGGCAGGACTGCCCAAGCCCAACGTCTATTACTACTTCAAGTCCAAGGAAAACCTCTACCGCGAGGTGTTGGAAAGTATCATCGTACCGATCCTGCAGGCCTCGACCCCGTTCAATCCGGACGGCGTACCGAGCGAAGTGCTGAGCGGCTACATCCGCTCGAAGATCCGCATCTCCCGCGACCTGCCCTTCGCCTCCAAAGTGTTCGCCAGCGAAATCATGCACGGCGCCCCGCACCTGAGCGCCGACCTGGTCGAGCAGCTCAACGGCCAGGCCAAGCACAACATCGACTGCATCCAGACCTGGATCGACCGCGGCCAGATCGCCCCGATCGACCCCAACCACCTGATGTTCAGCATCTGGGCCGCGACCCAGACCTACGCCGACTTCGACTGGCAGATCTCCGCCGTAACCGGCAAGGACAAGCTCGACGAAGCCGACTATGAAGCGGCAGCACAAACCATCATCCGGTTGGTGCTCAAGGGCTGCGAGCCGGACTGAAGTCTGCGTTGACCGCTTCGCTGGCAAGCCTGTTCCCACATTTGATCTATGAGCACCACAAATCAAATGTGGGAGCGGGCTTGCTCGCGAATGTAGCAACTCGGTCTCACGGTCAGACCCAGATCGCATCCCACAGCGGATAGTCACCAAGCTTTTCCACCAGTCCAGCCCGCAACGGGTTGGCCACGACATACCGCGCCACTCTAACCAGACTTTCTTCCTGCCGAAGCGAATGATCATGGAAGCTTGGCTGCCACAGGCTACCCCTTCTGCCAGTCGCTGAATTGACTGATCTAGCACTCAAGGATTTGACCTGGCACATCAACTGCCCCAGCGAACCTTTCTGCAATTGCACCAGCCAGTGGAAGTGATCCGGCATGACGACCCAGGCCAATGAGTCGACAACCCCCTTTTCTTGTGCATGCCTGAACTGATGAACAACTAGTCTTCCCAAGACGTAATCCTTGAAGACAGGCTCGCGCTTATGAGTATTGGCTGTCAGGAGATAGATGTGGTTTTGTTCGGAAAAGCGTCCGACTCTCAGTCGGTGTGATGCAGACAGTTCCGGCATTCCTTTGCCTTTTCTCATGATTGACTTCATGAAAAGGCTAGCCCGGAACATCGAACATTGAAGGCAGGATTTTTAGCTGGATGTGTCTGGAAAATCGCCTTCGCGAGCAAGCCCGCTCCCACATTCGACCGAGTTCCTTCAGTACAAATGAGGTCACCGTGAGCCTGCTCGCGATGGCGTCAGTTCAAACGCCGCCAATCACGCAGCCACCCCCGCATCCGCCCGCAGGTCCAGGGCCTCTACGGCTTTGATTGCCACCTGTTCATCGATGTCCGACAGATCGCCGCTGATGCCGATCGCACCCAGCACGTTCCCCGCCTGATCACGAATCAACACACCGCCCGGTGCCGGCACCACGCTGCCCTGCCCCATGCTGTTGAGCGCGGCGATGAACGCCGGGCGTTGTTGCGCGTCCAGCGCCAGCAGACGTGAGCCCTTGCCCAGGGCGATGGCGCCCCAGGCTTTGCCGATGGCGATGTTCGGGCGCAGCAGGCTGGCGCCGTCTTCGCGCTGCAAGGTGACCAGATGGCCGCCGGTATCCAGTACCGCGATGGTCAGCGGCGCGGCGGAAATGGCCCGCCCTGCATTGATGGCTTCGTTGACCAGCTTGACTGCGACTTTCAAGGTTAAAGCGCTCATGGTGCCGTCCTCATCTTGTTATTGGGAAAGTCGTTGGACTGCGCGCAAGTGCCGCAGCCCGATGCAACAAATAGAACACAATGAATTATTTTTTTGTATACAATAATTCCCGAAAAGCGCTCCATGCGACGAAAAGCCACAGCAGAACAGGCTTCCGACGAATGAAACAGGCGCTTGAGAAAATGGATTGACCTGCGCCGTCCGCCGTGAATACACTCTGCGCAAAGCCACTTGTATACAATTACAAAACGTAAAGAGGCACAAAACCATGAGCAAAATGAGAGCAATCGAAGCCGCCGTTCTGGTGATGCGCCGTGAAGGGGTTGATACCGCTTTTGGCATTCCGGGCGCTGCAATCAACCCGCTGTACTCCGCCCTGCAGAAAGTCGGTGGCATCGATCACGTCCTCGCTCGCCACGTTGAAGGCGCCTCGCACATGGCCGAGGGCTACACCCGCACCAAGGCCGGCAACATCGGCGTGTGCATCGGTACTTCCGGCCCGGCCGGTACCGACATGGTCACCGGTCTGTACAGCGCCTCCGCGGACTCGATCCCGATCCTCTGCATCACCGGGCAGGCACCCCGCGCCCGTATGCACAAGGAAGACTTCCAGGCCGTCGACATCACCAGCATCGTCAAGCCGGTGACCAAGTGGGCGACCACCGTTCTGGAGCCGGGCCAGGTGCCTTACGCCTTCCAGAAAGCCTTCTACGAAATGCGTTCCGGCCGTCCGGGCCCGGTGCTGATCGACCTGCCGTTCGACGTGCAGATGGCTGAAATCGAATTCGACATCGACGCCTACCAGCCACTGCCGCTGGCCAAGCCAAGCGCCACCCGCGTGCAGGTTGAAAAAGCCCTGGCGATGCTGGATCAGGCCGAGCGTCCATTGCTGGTGGCCGGCGGCGGCATCATCAACGCCGACGCCAGCGAACTGCTGGTCGAGTTCGCCGAGCTGACCGGCATTCCGGTCATCCCGACCCTGATGGGCTGGGGCACCATTCCGGACGATCACCCGCTGATGGTGGGCATGGTCGGTCTGCAGACTTCGCACCGTTACGGCAACGCCACCCTGCTCAAGTCCGACGTGGTGCTGGGTGTCGGCAACCGCTGGGCGAACCGTCACACCGGCTCGGTCGACGTCTACACCGAAGGCCGCAAGTTCATTCACGTCGACATCGAACCGACCCAGATCGGCCGCGTGTTCACCCCGGACCTGGGCATCGTGTCCGACGCCGCTGCCGCGCTGACCGTGTTCATCGAAGTCGCCCGTGAATGGCAAGCCGCCGGCAAGCTTAAAAACCGCAGCGCATGGCTGCAGGACTGCCAGCAGCGCAAAGCCAGCCTGCATCGCAAGACCCACTTCGACAACGTGCCGGTCAAGCCGCAGCGCGTTTACGAAGAAATGAACCAGGTGTTCGGCAAGGACACCTGCTACGTCAGCACGATTGGTCTGTCGCAGATTGCCGGCGCGCAGTTCCTGCACGTCTACAAGCCGCGTCACTGGATCAACTGCGGCCAGGCCGGCCCGTTGGGCTGGACCATTCCGGCAGCGCTGGGCGTGGTGAAGGCCGATCCGAACCGTAAAGTCGTGGCCCTGTCGGGGGACTATGACTTCCAGTTCATGATCGAAGAACTGGCGGTCGGCGCTCAGTTCAAACTGCCGTACATCCACGTCGTGGTGAACAACTCGTACCTGGGGCTGATCCGTCAGGCCCAGCGCGGGTTCGATATGGACTACTGCGTGCAGCTGTCCTTCGATAACCTGAACGCGCCGGAACTCAACGGTTATGGTGTCGACCACGTCGCAGTCGCCGAAGGCCTGGGCTGCAAGGCACTGCGTGTGTTCGAACCGGCTGACATCGCCCCTGCCCTGCGCAAGGCCGAAGAGCTGATCGAAGAGTTCAAGGTGCCGGTGATCGTCGAGATCATTCTGGAGCGTGTGACCAACATCTCCATGGGGACCGAGATCAACGCCGTCAACGAATTCGAAGACCTGGCGCTGGTCGGCAACGATGCGCCTACCGCGATTTCGTTGCTCGACTGAACGTAACCGGCTCCCTCTCCCTCCGGGAGAGGGTGGCTACATGTCCCTCTCCCCCAGTAGAGGAGACTTGATCGCGTTCAGTCTGACCAACCGTGTCAAAACTGTTTTAGGAGACCACCATGCCGCGTTTCGCAGCCAACCTGTCCATGCTGTTCACCGAACAGGATTTCCTTGCCCGTTTCGACGCCGCCGCCAAGGCTGGCTTCAGCGGTGTCGAGTACCTGTTCCCGTACGATTTCAGCTCTGCCGAAATCAAGGCCAAACTCGACGCCAACGGTCTGACCCAAGTGCTGTTCAACCTGCCGGCCGGTGACTGGGCCAAGGGCGAGCGCGGTATCGCGTGCCTGCCGGACCGGGTCGAAGAGTTCCGCGCCGGGGTCGATCTGGCCATCGCTTACGCACAGGTTCTGGGCAACACCCAGGTCAACTGCCTGGCCGGCATCCGTCCGCAGGGCGTGGACGATGCCACCGTTGAAAAGACCTTCGTCGCCAATCTCAAGTACGCCGCCGACAAGCTGCAAGCCGTCGGCATCAAACTGGTGATGGAAGCGATCAACACCCGCGACATCCCGGGCTTCTACCTGAACAACACGGCGCAGACCCTGTCGATTCGCGAGCAGGTCGGCAGCGCCAACCTGTTCCTGCAATACGACATCTATCACATGCAAATCATGGAAGGCGATCTGGCCCGCACCCTGCAATCGCACCTGGCCGAGATCAACCATGTGCAGCTGGCCGACAACCCGGGCCGCAACGAGCCGGGCACCGGCGAGATCAACTACCGCTTCCTGTTCGAACACCTTGATCGCATCGGTTATCAGGGCTGGGTCGGCTGCGAGTACAAACCGCTGACCACCACGGAAGCGGGCCTCGGCTGGCTGAAGACCCACAACGCGATCTGACCCCCTATTTGCTTGAGCAAGACAAAAACAAGAGGATTTTCTCATGGCTAAAATCGGATTCATCGGCACCGGCATCATGGGCCACCCAATGGCGGCGAACCTGCAGAAAGCCGGTCACAGCCTGTTCCTGTCGGCGCACCACGACGCCGCCCCTGCCGACCTGGTCGCCGCTGGCGCCGTCGCCCTGGCCAACCCACGCGAAGTGGCTCAGGAAGCTGAATTCATCATCGTCATGGTGCCGGATACCCCCCAGGTCGACGACGTGCTGTTCCGCGCGGACGGCGTCGCTGCCGGCATCGGCAAAGGCAAAGTCGTGATCGACATGAGTTCGATCTCGCCGACCGCCACCAAGGCTTTCGCGGCAAAGATCAACGAGAAAGGCGCGCAATACCTCGACGCTCCGGTGTCCGGCGGTGAAGTCGGCGCCAAGGCTGCAACCCTGAGCATCATGGTCGGTGGCGACGCCGATGCCTTCGAACGCGCACTGCCGCTGTTCCAGGCCATGGGCAAGAACATCACCCTGGTCGGCGGCAATGGCGACGGTCAGACCGCCAAGGTGGCGAACCAGATCATCGTTGCCCTGAACATTCAGGCCGTGGCCGAAGCCCTGCTGTTCGCTTCGAAAAACGGTGCCGATCCGGCCAAGGTGCGTGAAGCGCTGATGGGCGGTTTCGCCTCCTCGAAGATCCTCGAAGTGCACGGCGAGCGCATGATCAAGGGCACCTTCGATCCGGGCTTCCGCATCAGCCTGCACCAGAAGGACCTGAACCTGGCCCTGCAAGGCGCCAAGGAGCTGAACATCAACCTGCCGAACACTGCCAACGCCCAGCAAGTGTTCAGCACCTGCGCGGCCATCGGTGGCAGCAACTGGGACCACTCGGCGCTGATCAAGGGCCTGGAACACATGGCCAACTTCTCGATTCGCGACAAGAAGTAAGCCCTGCCCCACTTTCCATGTGGGAGCGGGCTTGCTCGCGAAGAGGGCGTGTCAGTCGACATGGAGATTGACTGACCCACCGCATTCGCGAGCAAGCCCGCTCCCACAATGGATCTGAGTTGCCCTTTCGAATAACAAGAATTCCGGGAGCCCGCCATGTCGGTCGATCCGCAACAACTGCTGCGCGAGCTGTTTGCCACAGCCATCGACGCGGCCCATCCGAACCAGGTCCTCGAAGCGCATCTGCCGGCCGATCGCACAGGTCGCGTGATCGTCATCGGCGCCGGCAAGGCTGCCGCTGCCATGGCGCAAGTGGTCGAGCGCTGCTGGGAAGGTGAAGTCTCGGGCCTTGTGGTGACCCGCTACGGTCACGGCGCCCCGTGCGAAAAAATCGAAGTGGTCGAAGCCGCGCACCCCGTGCCGGACGCTGCCGGTCTGGCCGTGGCCAAACGCGTGCTGGAACTGGTCAGCAACCTGACTGAAGACGACCGCGTGATCTTCCTGTTGTCCGGCGGCGGCTCAGCCCTGCTGGCGCTGCCGGCCGAAGGCATCACCCTGGCCGACAAACAATCGATCAACAAAGCCCTGCTCAAATCCGGCGCGACCATCGGCGAGATGAACTGCGTGCGCAAGCACCTCTCGGCGATCAAGGGCGGACGCCTGGGCAAAGCCTGCTGGCCAGCGACTGTTTATACCTACGCGATTTCCGATGTGCCGGGCGATCTCGCCACGGTCATCGCCTCCGGCCCGACCGTGGCCGACCCGAGCACCAGCGCCGAAGCGCTGGCCATCATCAAGCGCTACGGCATCGAGATTCCGGCGTCCGTGCGCAGCTGGCTGCAAAGCCCGGAATCGGAAACCGTCAAACCCGGCGATCCGAGCCTGGCCCGCAGTCACTTCCAGCTGATCGCCCGCCCTCAGCAATCGCTGGATGCGGCGGCAGTGAAATGCCGTCAGGCCGGTTTCAGCACGCTGATCCTCGGCGACCTGGAAGGCGAATCCCGTGAAGTGGCGAAAGTCCACGCCGGCATCGCGCGCCAGATCATCCATCACGGCCAGCCACTGGCAGCGCCGTGCGTGATTCTCTCCGGCGGCGAAACCACTGTGACCGTGCGCGGCAATGGCCGGGGCGGACGCAACGCCGAATTTCTCCTCAGCCTCACCGACAGCCTCAAGGGCCAGCCCGGCGTCTATGCCCTAGCCGGCGACACCGACGGCATCGACGGCTCGGAAGATAACGCCGGCGCGATCATGACCCCGGACAGCTATGCCCGTGCCGCCGCCCTGGGCCTGAGCGCCAGCGACGAGCTGGATAACAACAACGGTTACGGCTACTTCGCGGCGCTCGATGCGCTGATCGTCACCGAACCGACCCGCACCAACGTCAACGACTTCCGCGCCATCCTGATCCTCGAGAGCTCTAAATCATGACGCCTGATAAAAAGGTCAAAATCCTCGCCACCCTCGGGCCTGCCGTCGACGGCATCGAAGACATCCGCGAGCTGGTCGAGGCCGGGGTCAATATCTTCCGCCTCAACTTCAGCCACGGTGATCACGCCGACCACGCCAAGCGCTATCAGTGGATCCGCGAAGTCGAGCGCCAGCTCAACTACCCGCTCGGGATCCTGATGGACCTGCAAGGGCCGAAACTGCGGGTCGGCAAGTTCGCTGACGACAAGGTTCAGTTGCATCGCGGTCAGGCCTTCCGCCTCGATCTGGACGCAACACCGGGCGACGAACGCCGGGTGAACCTGCCGCACCCGGAGATCATCGCGGCGCTGGAAGCCGGGATGGATCTGCTGCTGGATGACGGCAAACTGCGTCTGCGGGTCGTCACCAAATACTCCGACGCGATCGACACCACCGTGATCAATGGCGGCGAACTGTCGGATCGCAAAGGCGTGAACGTCCCGCAAGCGGTGCTCGACCTGAGCCCGCTGACCACCAAGGATCGTCGCGACCTGAGCTTCGGTCTGGAGCTGGGGGTGGACTGGGTGGCGCTGTCGTTCGTGCAGCGTCCGCAAGACATCATTGAGGCCCGCGCGCTGATCGGCGACAAGGCGTTCCTGATGGCGAAAATCGAGAAGCCGTCGGCCGTCGAGCAACTGCGCGAGATCGCCGAACTGAGCGACGCGATCATGGTGGCTCGCGGTGACCTGGGCGTGGAAGTGCCGGCCGAAAGCGTGCCGCAGATCCAGAAAAACATCATCACCACCTGCCGCCAGCTCGGCAAACCGGTGGTGGTGGCGACGCAGATGCTCGAGTCGATGCGCTTCTCCCCGGCGCCGACCCGCGCCGAAGTCACCGACGTCGCCAACGCCGTGGCCGAAGGCGCCGATGCGGTGATGCTGTCGGCGGAAACCGCGTCCGGCGAGTACCCGCTGGAAGCCGTGCAGATGATGAGCAAGATCATCCGCCAGGTGGAGAACGGTCCGGACTACCAGACCCAACTCGACGTCAGCCGGCCGAAAGCCGAGGCGACGGTGTCCGATGCAATCAGCTGCGCGATCCGCCGGATCAGCAACGTGCTGCCGGTGGCGGTGCTGGTCAACTACAGCGAGTCCGGAACATCGAGCCTGCGTGCAGCGCGGGAACGGCCGAAAGCGCCGATCCTCAACCTGACGCCGAACCTGCAGACCGCCCGCCGCCTCAGCGTGGCGTGGGGCATTCATTCGGTGGTCAATGATCGCCTGCGTCAGGTCGACGAGGTGTGCTCGACCGCGTTGGAAATCGCTCAGGCGCAAGGAATGGCCGAGCGTGGCGATACGTTGCTGATCACCGCGGGTGTGCCGTTCGGGCAGCCGGGGTCGACTAATTCGCTGCGGATCGAAACATTGATTTAAGCAACACCTGTGTGACGAGGGAGCGTGCTCCCGACGCCCGGCATGACGGTTTCCACAAGAGACACCGCATTCACCGGGCATGAGCTCCCTCGCCACAGCTTCAAGCAAGACCCTTTGATTTTCCTACTGCCCAGATTCTCCAGACATGCCTGCCAATCATTTCAACACCCACTGCCCTGACTGGGCCGAGGCTTTGCTCAACGGCTTCAGTCAAATCTTCCTTCAGCGTCATCCGCTGTGTGGCCTCCTGTGCCTATTGGCCATTTTATTCACCGCGCCGGTGCTGTTCGCCGGTGCGCTGCTCGGCGCGGTCGCCGGTTTGCTCACCGCGCAACGGCGCAACTACGCCAAGGCGGATCGTCAGGCCGGACTGTTCAGCTACAACGGCGTGCTGGTCGGCCTGTTGCTGAGCCTGTATTTCCCCTGGTCGCCGATGCTGCCACCGCTGATTCTGGCGGCCGGCGGACTGAGCGCGATGATCACGCAGCAGTGGCTCAAACGCGCACGCCTCACCGAATACCTGCCCGCCTACACCGCGCCGTTCGTGTTGCTGAGTTGGATGTTCCTGTGTTTCGCCGAGCCTTTGTCCGCCGCACCGGCGCTTGAACTGAACACCGTGAACCTGCTCGGTGCCGCCCTGAAAGGCTTCGGTCAGGTGATGTTCCTCGACCATCCGTTGGCCGGTGGTTTGATCGCCGCCGGTTTGCTGATCGCCGATCGCCGGGCCTTTGCCTGGGCGCTGCTGGCTTCGGTCATCGGTCTGGGCTCCAGCCTGTTGCACCACGACAGCCAAATCGCGTTGCTGGGTCTGGGCGGCTACAACGCAGTCCTCGCCGCCCTCGCCTTCAGCACCCAGCGCCAGCAACCGTGGCTGCCGCTGTTCGGCATCGGCCTGGCACTGCTGTTGACGCCGCTGTTCAGTGCCCTGGGTCTGGCAACCCTCACGGCACCGTTCATTCTCGCCTGCTGGCTGCTGCGCACCGGCATTCGCCTGATGCAACAACCGCAGATCAGCGGCGCGCCTTGCGCTCACGGGGAGAATCAACCTAGGCTGCGCTGATCTTTGATTCAGGCGTGATCCATGGACAGTAACCAGCACTGGCGTGAACAGCTTTACGTCATGATTTTCCAGAGCGACACCCCCGCCGGGCGACGTTTCGACGGCATTCTGCTGCTGATCATTCTGGCCAGCCTGGTGATCGTGATGCTCGACAGCATCGACAGCGTTCACCGCAATTACGCCGATGTGCTGGCGTATATCGAGTGGGGGTTCACCATCATCTTTGCCGGCGAGTACATTCTGCGTCTGTACTGCTCGCCCAAACCGTTGCGCTATGCCTTCAGTTTTTACGGATTGGTGGATCTGCTGGCGATCGTGCCGGGCATCCTCGCGCTGTACTACAGCGATGCGCAGTACTTGCTGATTATCCGGATCATCCGGATGCTGCGAATTTTCCGCGTCCTCAAACTCAGTCCGTACCTCAAACAAGCCAACTACCTGATGTCGGCGCTGCGTGGCAGCAAGCAGAAGATCGTGGTGTTTCTGGTGAGCGTCTGCACACTCGTAACCGTGTTCGGCACGTTGATGTACGTAATCGAAGGCCCGGAACACGGATTCACCAGCATTCCCAAGGGGATCTATTGGGCTATCGTGACCCTGACCACCGTCGGCTTCGGCGACATCGTGCCGAAGACTCCGTTGGGCCAGGTGATTTCGTCGCTGGTGATGATCACTGGTTACTCGATCATCGCGGTACCCACCGGGATCTTCACCGCCGAACTGGCCAACGCGATGCGTGGTGAACAGTTGCAACACGACTGCCCGGTTTGCCAGAAAAAGAGCCATGAAAGCAGCGCCGCCTTCTGTTCGCGATGCGGCAATCCGTTATTCAAGAAAATGGAATAAGCAAAGTTCTTTTTAATCTTTAAGCGACTATGCGCGCCCCGCTATAGTCGCTGGCAAATGGCCTTATCTTTGTCAAAAACACCCCCACAGAACAAGGAATGCGCAGTGAAAAAACTCTTTGGCGCCTCACTTCTCGCCGCAGGTCTTGCCTTCGGCAGCGTGGCTCAGGCCGCACCGACCCTGCTCAACGTGTCCTACGACGTGATGCGCGATTTCTACAAGGACTACAACGCTGCGTTCCAGAAACACTGGCAAGCCGAGCACAAGGAAGACATCACCGTGCAGATGTCTTTCGGCGGTTCGAGCAAGCAAGCCCGTTCGGTGATCGACGGCCTGCCGGCTGACGTCATCACCATGAACATGGCCACCGACATCAACGCCCTGGCCGACAACGGCCAATTGGTGCCGAAGGACTGGGTCACCCGTCTGCCGAACAATAGCGCGCCGTTCACCTCGGCCACGGTGTTTATCGTGCGCAAGGGCAACCCGAAAGCCCTGAAAGACTGGCCGGACCTGCTCAAGGACGGCGTGCAAGTGATCGTGCCGAACCCGAAAACCTCGGGTAACGGCCGCTACACCTACCTGTCGGCCTGGGGCTACGTGCTGAAAAACGGCGGTGACGAGAACAAGGCCAAGGACTTCGTCGGCAAGCTGTTCAAGCAGGCGCCGGTGCTGGACACCGGTGGCCGCGCCGCCACCACCACGTTCATGACCAACCAGATCGGCGACGTGCTGGTGACCTTCGAGAACGAAGCCGAAATGATCGCCCGCGAGTTCGGCCGCGACCAGTTCGAAGTCATCTACCCAAGCGTTTCCGCTGAAGCCGAGCCGCCGGTGTCGGTGGTCGACAAAGTGGTCGAGAAGAAAGGCTCCCGCGCCGCTGCCGAGGAATACCTGAAGTTCCTGTGGTCGCCAGAGGGTCAGGAAATCGCCGCCGCCAACTACCTGCGTCCACGTGACCCGGCGGTACTGGCCAAGTACACCGATCGCTTCCCGAAAGTCGACTTCCTGTCGGTCGAGAAGACCTTCGGCGACTGGCGCACCGTGCAGAAGACCCACTTCAACGATGGCGGAGTCTTCGACCAGATCTACAACGGCCAATAAGGCTTGAGCTGACATGAAAAAGGCGACCTGCAGAGGTCGCCTTTTTTGTGGGCGTTTACATCGGCGGCTTGACGCCATCCTTGCCCGCCGAGATCGATTGCGCGGTCAGCGTGCCGTCCGCGCTCTGGGTCACGAAGGTGACGATCTTCACCCCGACCTTGAGCAGGCTGCGATCACCCGGCGTCAGGTTGACGATCGGCACGTCCTCCGGCACCAGAATCTTCTGCTGGCCGCCCTTGTAGTTGACGGTCAGCACCCGGCCGTTGCTCACCACCAGATCGCCGACGCTGCCATTGGTCATGCTGCTGCCCTTGGCCAGGTCGAACGGCCGATGACCATCGCCGCTGCCGGCCAGCTCCGGCGGGAACACGTGAACCTCCAGCGCCTTGAGCGTGCCATCCTCCTGGGGAATGGCGGCCGAGCCGATGTAGCTGCCGGGCTTGATGTCTTCGATATTGGCCAAGGTGACCGCGCGGACCTTGGTGTCCGGGGTCAATTGGATCACGACGTTTTCACCGCTGTTGAGGTGAACCTTGAGCGAGTCGGCACTGACCCCGGTGATCTCGCCGCGCACGCCCATGCGCATGCCGGGCGCTTCGGCGGCCTGCACGGCCGTGGCGCCGAGCAGACTGATCAGGACAATCGTTGTGGTGTGGCGAAGCAACTGACGAAACATCGCAATCCTCCGTTGATGAATGCTGAAACCCGGTCACAACATAAGCACGCTATCGAACAAGATGTAAGTGAATGTATCATCGACGCTCAACGGTCGGACGCAAGGTTCGCCGATGAACAATGGATTGTTCGGCGCCACCTGTTCCGCAACGGAATAACTGATATCGATCAGAAGCCTCTACTGCCGGCTCGGCCCGTCCCTTAGCCTCACCGCATTCCTTTTCGCTGGATCGAGAAACCCTATGACCGCCACAACTCACGCAATGACCCGAGGCATGGTGCTGCTGTTCGCTTTCTGCTGCGGCGCCATCGTTGCCAACATCTACTACGCCCAGCCGATCATCGGCCTGATCGCGCCGGACATCGGCCTGAGCGACACCATGGCCAGTTTCATCGTGTCACTGACCCAGATCGGCTATGCGCTGGGCCTGTTCTTCCTGGTGCCACTGGCGGATCTGCTAGAAAACCGCCGGTTGATGATCACCACCACCGTGGTGGCGATCGCCAGCCTGCTCGGCGCGGCGTTTACCGATCAGCCGAATGTATTCCTGCTGATTTCGTTGCTGGTGGGTTTCAGCTCGGTATCGGTGCAGGTGCTGATTCCATTGGCGGCGCACCTGGCGCCCGAGGAATCCCGGGGCCGGGTGGTCGGCGGGATCATGGGCGGTTTGCTGCTGGGAATTCTGCTGGCGCGTCCGGTGTCGAGCGTGGTCGCCGACCACCTCGGCTGGCGGGCGATGTTCATGATCGCCGCAGCCTTGATGGCGGCGATCAGCGTGGTGCTGGCGTTGACCGTTCCCAAGCGCCAGCCGGATCACAGCGCCTCCTACGGCCAGTTGCTGGGTTCGTTGTGGACGCTGCTGCGCAAACAACCGGTGCTGCGTCAGCGGGCGTTTTACCAGGCCTGCATGTTCGCCACGTTCAGCCTGTTCTGGACCGCCGTGCCGCTGGAACTGGCGCGCAACCATGGCCTGTCCCAGAGTGAAATTGCGATCTTCGCCCTGGTCGGCGCAATCGGTGCCATCGCCGCGCCGATCAGCGGACGCCTGGCCGATGCCGGCCACACCCGCATCGCCTCGCTGCTGGCCATGCTGTTCGCCAGCCTGAGCTTCCTGCCGGCCTTCATCCACCCGGCCTACAGCGTGATCGGCCTGGCCGTGACCGGTGTGGTGCTCGACTTCTGCGTACAGATGAACATGGTGCTGGGCCAGCGCGCGGTCTACTCCCTTGACGCCAAAAGCCGCGGCCGCCTGAACGCGCTGTACATGACCAGCATCTTCGTCGGCGGCGCCTTCGGCTCGTCGGTGGCGAGTGCGGTGTACGAGCATGGCGGCTGGTTGTGGATCGTGATCGTTGGCAGCGCGTTCCCGCTGCTGGCGCTGGTGCGGTTTTTGAGTGCTGCGCAGAAGCCGACGCTGGTGACTGCATAAGATCCGAGGCCAGGGCCTGGCACTGGGCTCGGAATGGTTGTTCGCGCCGAAACTGGTCAGCGCTACGGTCAAGACCGTCATGAACGACTGGGTGTTGCCGAATCAGGAATTATGGGCGGTGTTTCCCACGGGCAGAATGGCGAGCACCAAGGCGCGGGCGTTTGTTGAGTATGTGAAATTAATAGTGGGCGATGAGCCCGCGATTACGTCAACAGCAATCCCTGCCGATAAGCCTCTAACCAGATAAATGGGTACTTGCTTCTAAAATAATCATTATCAAGTTTGTACTTAACATACTCTTGGTAACACCTGGCTCTGGTGTCTCGGCAAAGAGCGTCATCCAGGCTCAGCGTCTCTATGGTCAGCTCAACTAGCCGCATTGCGTGTGGCGAGAGACTCGGGTTCGGATAGATATGCCCGGTACTCAGTTGAAGACGGAACAAGTCAGGGGCCAGATAAAAAGGATCAAGTACCGTATTGTATTCGCGCTTTCGACTATTCAGCGTTGAACATGCCAGACGATAGTTACTCCACTCGTAAATATCCTTCGCGCTGACAGACTTGGCAATGAAGTAATCGACGCTGGAACCCGCAACGCGCTCAAAGAACATTCCAAGGTAAGCACAGATACCTCCATAGGCTACATGAAGGTCCGTCAAGCTTTCCCGCCATAGTGGTGTGACCTCGGTTCCTGAAGGGAGTGCCTTATTGAGAGCAATGCCTTTTGCCTTCAGATGAGCAATACCCTTTACCCGCACTTTCTTATCGAAATCACTCGGTTCAGGCTGAGGCTTGACATAAATCATTTAAGCCATCCCTGTTTTTCCCCCACATATCTCCATCGAATCCAGAAAGGATCAGTATCTCCCAACAATTTCCGCAATCTGGCATCCAGAGACAATGCGAGCTTTTCGTCAATTACTTCCTGGGAGAGTATTCGCGATGCCTCCTCCAGCGTCTTTTCCGCCTCGATTGACCTGGCACTTCCCAAATCAAAGGCATCGCTCATCAACCAACGTGATACCTCACCCAAGCGAACAAACTCACGCTGCCTGAAATGGACTTCGGTCTCGCCAGATTTGCTGTTCGTTTCCAGATCCAGATCAAACCATGCGTCTTGGGACTTATCAAAGCGAGGCTCTACAGAAGCCATCACCAACGGTGAATGAGTCACCAGCAAAATCTGAACCTGCGCCGTCGGCGACAGAGCGGTTACAACATCAAGTAACGCGCCGACAACTGAGCGCTGCCAGCGTGGGTGCAGATGAGACTCCACTTCATCGATCAGAAAAGTCAGTCTAGGGGTCGTGTCCTGTCCAAGTAGTGCCGATGCCTTGACGTGCTCCTGCCAGCTCCAGACCAGCAAATAGGCAATTGCCAGTACTCGCTTCATACCTGAAGACGCGTGTACGACCGGGACGTCCTGGCCGTAAGGCATTCTCAAAGTTGGAATGTCCCTTGGGTCATCTAGGCTTATTCTCGTAAGTGGCCCAAGCTCCAGGCTTTCACCTTCTTCAGGCGACAGCTTGGCAAGCGCTGCACACAAGTGCTCATAAGACTCGCCTTTCTCCTTGTACCAGCTTGCCCAATCTGCGATCAAACCATTGCACAACAGACCACGCTCGCTATCGACCAAACCGTCCCAGATTTCACGAGCGCTGAAAACATAGCCTGGCACTCGATCCTGTACATCGAGATTGCCTTTTTTCAACCAATAGTTTCTGGCTGGATCCCATGCGGCAAAACTACCATCGGCCATGGCATACAGCACCAGACCCGGGTTGATCGGACGTCCCGCCTTGCCCGTCCAGGCTTGATCCAATGGCGAAAAAGTTGTTGCGTAAGAAACGTCTTTTGTTTTCGCTGAAACGGAGAATTCAATGCTGGCCTTGGCGGGATCGGTAGGTCGAACCATGCCCGCTCCCGTTAAGGCACGGTTTAAATCTCCTGGCCATTTTCGCGTCAACGCCCACCACGCGATATCAAGCAGAAAACTTTTCCCGAGACCGTTATCACCAGTGATCAAATTCAACCGGCTGGAGAACTGCACATCCAGTTGTGGAAGCGGCCCTACATGGCTCAGTTTCAAACTCTTTAACACAATCCCTTCCCCACATTTCATCCCGTCGATTCAACGCACAGGATAATAGACTTACATCGCGCCACTGTTGCAGCGCTTTACGCAAAACTCAAGCGGCGCTGTCGTGTTTCGAGCAAGAGAAGCGCCGGAAGAACTTTACGATCCAGTCAGAGGTTACTGAAATTGTTTGCCCAGTCCCGCCGGTACGCCGTGGATGTTGGTTTCTTCCCACGGGCCGTTGGGGCTGATCGAGCGGCTCCAGCCGTTGTTCCAGCGGTAGTAGGTGCGCTGACGGTAGAAGGTGTTGGTCTGGTCGTCGAGTACGTATACGCCCAGTTTCTGGTCCCAGTGGCTGTTGCCGCCCGGTGGCGGGGCGAAGCTGGCGGAGGTGCGCGGGACGGGTTTGGCGGGTTTGGCCGGGATGCCCGGCTTGCTCGGCGTCGGGCTGGTCGACGGGGTCGGGCTGGGTTGTGACGGCGGGATCGGCGGCAGCCTGGTGGTCGGCTCCGGTCGTTGCACCGCACATGCGCTCAAGCCCAGGGCCAGTGTGAGGACTGTGATTCGGGCGATGGCGTTCATGGCGGTGCTTTCCTGTGGGTTCCGGCTATTTGTCCGGGCTGTCGATGGTCAGTGTCTGCGGCGCGGTGGTGCTGCTGGCCAGAGGCCCGCTGCGACCGACCCACTCACCGGCGGTCGGCTGACCGGCACGGGAGATGCGCGCAACCAGTTGGACTTCGGGGAAGTTCGACAGTTTCAATTGCGGCATCATCGCGTCGGCATCGCCCAGTTCCACGGTCACCGGCAAGTCGGCGACGGTCAGGCGCTTGGCTGCCAGCGGTGCTGGAGGGCCGGAAACCGCACGGGCAAAAATGAACACGCTGTCGCCCGGTTGCACCTTGGCTTTGAGCTCGCTGGCCAGATCCACACGCACTTTCAACAGCGCCGCCGCTTTTGCCGCCGGTGCCTGGGCGACCTTGCCGCCGCTGGCCTGCAGTTTCTCGGTGGCGCGGGTGATGCCGCCCTGCAGGGCCTCGCGGGATTTGTCCTGTGGCGGCAGTTGCGCCAGCAGACGGTTCCAGTAGTCGATGGCTTCCTGATAACGCTCGCCTTCGAACGCGGCGATGCCCAACAGGCCGAGACTGGTGACTTCTTTCGGATCGGCTTTCAGCGCTTCATCGGTCAGGGCCTGTACCTTATCCGACCATTTCTTGTTGTCGGCGAAGTATTGGGCCTGCGCCCACTGGCCGAGCAGTTCCGGCTGACGACCGGCAAGATTGACCGCGCGTTCGAACATCTTCGCCGCGTCCGCCGGGCGATCCTGGGCCATGTAGGTACGACCGAGGAAATACACGCCTTCAGCCGAATCCGGCTGCGCAGCGACTGCGCGCTCCAGACGCTGAGTCATCTCTTCCATCGACTGCGGCGCCTGGGCGAATTCCCGGGTCAGTTCGACCTTGTCGCTCGCCCCAAAGTGCAGGTACAGGCCGAGGCCCAACACCGGCACCAGTACGGCTGCCAGCAATGGAAGTGGTTTACCCAAACGCGAAACCCGCGCCGGCGCCACACCTTCGGTGTCGGCCAGCAGTTCCCGGGCCGCTTCGGCACGGCCGCTGTCCATTTGCGCGGCGTCGAGCACGCCTTCGGCCTGCTGCGATTGCAGCTCGGCGACGCGCTCCTGATACAGCGCGACATTGAGAGCGGTTCGATCCTCTTCACGCTGGGCGCGACGTTCGCGCAGGACGGGGATCAGCAGAAAACTCAGGGCGACCAGAAGCAACAGCCCTGCGGCAAGCCAGAAATCAATCATTCTTGGTTTTTATCCAACAGTTGGTCGAGGCGCTGACGCTCTTCAGGGGACAGCGATTGCGGCGTCTCGGCGCGTTGCCCGCGACGGCGGCGGACGATCACGGCAATCACCACGAACCCACCCAGCAACAGGCCGGCCGGGCCGAACCAGAGCAAAGCGGTCTTGGCATTGAGCGCCGGTTTGTAGCGGACGAAATCACCGTAGCGGTCGACCATGAAGTCGATGATCTGCTGATTGTCCTTGCCTTCGCCGAGCATGCGGAAAATCTCTTTGCGCAGGTCAGCGGCAATCGGCGCGTTGGAATCGGCGATGTCCTGGTTCTGGCACTTGGGGCAGCGCAGTTCCTTGGTCAGTTCGCGGAAACGCTCGCGATCGCCTTCTTTGGCAAACTCGTAAGTGTCGATGGCCGCGTGGGCGACACCGGCCAGGCTCAAGCCCAGCACCATGGCAGCTAAGAAGCGCTTCATGGCTTGGCCTCGTCGACCAGCGCCTGATACTTGGCTGCCAGTTTTTCCCGCCAGACCTGCTCGTCGATCACCCCGACGTACTTGTCGCGGATGATGCCCTTGGCGTCGATGAAGAAGGTTTCCGGCGCGCCGTACACCCCGAGGTTCAGACCGAGGGAGCCTTCGTCGTCGCGGATGTCGAGTTGATACGGATTGTGGAACTCGGCCAGCCACTTCAACGCATCGGCATTGGTGTCCTTGTAGTTGATGCCGTAGATCACCACGCCGCGCTCGGCGAGCTTGTTCAGCACCGGATGCTCGACCCGGCAGGAAATGCACCAAGTGCCCCAGACGTTGACCAGTGCCGGTTTGCCGAGGATGTCAGCCTTGGTCAGAGTCTTGTCGCCCTGCACTGCCGGCAGGGAAAACTCCGGGAACGGTTTGCCGATCATCGCCGACGGCAGCTCCGCCGGATCCAGGTACAGACCGCGATAAAGGAATACGGCCACCAGCAGGAAAATCGCCAATGGCACCAGCATCAACCAACGTCTCATGCAGCGGCTCCTTCCATGCCCAGCGCTTCACGCACGCGGGCTTTGACCTTCACTCGATAACGCCGATCCAGCGCCGCCAGCAGACCACCGAAACCGGTCAGCAGACCGCCGAACCAGATCCAGCGCACGAACGGTTTGACATGCACCCGCACCGCCCAGGCGCCATCGCCCAGCGGTTCGCCCAGTGCGACGTAGAGGTCGCGGGTGAAACCGGCGTCGATCCCGGCCTCGGTCATCACCGAGTTCTGCACGGTGTACAGGCGTTTTTCCGGGTGCAGCACGCTGATTTCCTGACCGTTGCGGATCACCCGGACGGTGCCCTTGTCGGAGGTGAAGTTCGGGCCTTCGAAATGTTTGGCGCCTTCGAACACGAACTGATAACCGGCCAGGTCCATTGATTCGCCCGGTGCCAGACGCAGGTCGCGCTCGGCACTGTTCTGGCTCGACAACACCACGCCCAGCGCGCAGACGGCGATGCCCAGATGCGCGATCTGCATGCCCCAGTAGCTGCGGGTCAGGGTCGGCAGGCCTTTGATCAGGCCTTTGTGACGAGTCTTGTCGAAGATATCGCGCACACCGGCCAGCAACACCCAGGCCGCGAGCAGGAACGTCGCGATGACGGCCCAATTGAAATCGCCGTAGGCGACACCGGCCACCACCGCCAGCGCAACACTGCCCAGCAGCACCGGCGTCAGCATGCTGACCAGCCATTTCACCGGGGTGTCTTTCCAGCGCACGATCACACCGACCGCCATCACCAGCATCAACAGCGCCATCAACGGAATGAACAGCGCGTTGAAGTACGGCGGGCCGACCGACAGCTTGGCGCCGCTGATCGCATCAAGAATCAGCGGATACAGCGTGCCGAGCAGGATCATCGACGCCGCCACCACCAACACCAGGTTGTTACCCAGCAACAAGGTTTCCCGCGACCACAGGTTGAAGCCGACCTGACTCTTGACCACTGGCGCACGCAGCGCGAACAGGGTCAGCGAACCGCCGACCACAAACAGCAGGAAGATCAGGATGAACACGCCGCGCTCAGGATCCGAAGCAAACGCGTGTACCGAGGTCAGCACGCCGGAACGCACAAGGAAAGTACCGAGCAGGCTCAGGGAGAACGCGGCAATCGCCAGCAACACCGTCCAGCTCTTGAACACGCCACGTTTCTCGGTGACCGCCAGCGAGTGAATCAGCGCCGTGCCCACCAGCCATGGCATGAACGAGGCGTTTTCCACCGGGTCCCAGAACCACCAGCCACCCCAGCCAAGTTCGTAGTAAGCCCACCACGAACCGAGGGTGATGCCGATGCCGAGGAAGGCCCAGGCAACGATGGTCCATGGACGCGACCAGCGTGCCCACGCCGCATCGAGACGACCGCCGAGCAACGCGGCGATGGCGAAAGCAAACGCCACCGAGAAACCGACGTAACCCATGTAGAGCATCGGCGGATGCACGATCAAACCGATGTCCTGCAGCAATGGATTGAGGTCACGACCGTCGGCCGGGATCTGCGGCAGGATCCGCGAAAACGGGTTGGAAGTCAGGATCAGGAACAGCAGGAAACCGGTGCTGATCATGCCCATCACCGCCAGCACCCGGGCGAGCATGACTTGCGGCAACTGCCGAGAGAACACCGACACCGCGAAGGTCCAGCCGCCGAGGATCAACGCCCACAACAGCAGCGACCCTTCGTGGGCGCCCCACACCGCGCTGAACTTGTAATACCACGGCAGCGCGCTGTTGGAGTTCATCGCGACATAAGCCACGGAGAAATCGTCGGTCATGAAGGCATAGGTCAGACAACCGAAGGCGAACAGCAAAAACGCGAACTGCCCCCACGCCGCCGGTTGGGCGAGGCCCATCCACAGACGATCACCGCGCCAGGCACCGAGCAACGGCACCACGGCCTGCACCAGCGCGAAACACAGCGCCAGAATCATGGCCAGATGGCCGAGCTCGGGAATGAATATGCTGGATGTCATCGATCAACCCTCCTTCGCAGGGGTTGGCGCGGATTGACCGCTGTCTTTCAGGGCTTTGGTCACTTCCGGCGGCATGTATTTCTCGTCGTGCTTGGCCAGCACTTCATCGGCAACCACCACGCCATCGGCGTTGAGTTTGCCCAGTGCGACGATGCCCTGCCCTTCGCGGAACAGGTCCGGCAGGATCCCGCGATAGGTGATGGTCACGGACTTGTTGAAGTCGGTGACCACGAATTTGACGTCCAGGGAATCCGTGGAGCGTTGCAGTGAGCCCTTCTCGACCATGCCGCCGGCGCGGATGCGGGTGTCCTGCGGCGCTTCGCCGTTGGCGATCTGGGTCGGCGTGTAAAACAGGTTGATGTTCTGCTGCAGGGCGCTCAGGGCCAGGCCGACGGCAGCGCCGACCCCGACCAGAATTGCCAGGATGATGATCAGACGCTTTTTACGCAGCGGATTCACTTGCCGTTCTCCCGGCGCAGACGACGCGCCTCTTGTTGCAGATAACGCTTGCGGGCCGCGATCGGCGCCGCCACGTTGAGGATCAGTACCGCCAGACAGATGCCGTAGGCCGACCAGACATACAGGCCGTGATGGCCCATGGCGAGGAAGTCGCCGAATGACGCGAAACTCATCGAGCGGCCTCCAGGCTGTTCTGCACTTCTTCTTTCACCCAACTGGCGCGGGCTTCGCGCTTGAGCACTTCAAGGCGCATGCGCAGCAACAGCACGGCGCCGAAGAAACAGTAGAAACCCAGCACCGTCAGCAGCAGCGGCAGCCACATCTCGACGGGCATCGCCGGTTTTTCGGTGAGGGTAAAGGTCGCGCCCTGGTGCAGGGTGTTCCACCACTCCACCGAGTATTTGATGATCGGAATGTTGATCACGCCGACGATGGCCAGCACCGCGCAGGCCTTGGCGGCGCTGTCGCGATTGCTGATGGCGTTGCCCAGGGCGATCACGCCGAAGTACAGGAACAGCAGAATCAGCATCGAGGTCAGGCGCGCGTCCCAGACCCACCACGAGCCCCAGGTCGGCTTGCCCCAGATCGCCCCGGTGACCAGCGCCACGGCCGTCATCCAGGCACCGATCGGCGCGGCGCATTGCAGGGCGACGTCGGCCAGTTTCATCTTCCACACCAGCCCGACCACGCCGCACACCGCCAGCATCACGTAGATCGACTGAGCAAGCATCGCGGCGGGAACGTGGATATAGATGATGCGAAAGCTGTTGCCTTGCTGATAGTCCGGCGGCGCGAAGGCCAGGCCCCAGATGACGCCAACGCAGATCAGCAACAACGCGGCGAGGCTCAACCACGGCAAAAACTTGCTGCTGATGCCGTAGAACCACTTGGGCGAGCCGAGCTTGTGAAACCAGGTCCAGTTCATACTGTTTCCATCACGGGTGCCGCTCATCGGTGTGAGCAGTCTCAGGGTCTTTTCTGGTTAAATTTTAACCAGACCTCATTATTCGCCGACGCTGATCTTCAGGCCAGCCGCTATTGCAAAAGGTGTCAGGGTTATCGCCAGGGCGGTCAGGCTGCCAAGCCACAACAGATAACCAAGCGCCGGCATGCCCTGCAACGCCGCCTGCAAGGCGCCACTGCCGAGGATCAACACCGGGATGTACAACGGCAGAATCAGCAGCGCCAGCAACAGGCCTCCGCGTTTCAGACCGACCGTCAGCGCCGCGCCCACCGCACCGAGCAAGCTCAGCACCGGTGTTCCCAGCAGCAACGAAAGCAGCAAAACCGGCAGACACGCAGCCGGCAACCCGAGCATCAACGCCAGTAATGGCGAGAGCAAAACCAGTGCCAGCCCGGAAAAAAGCCAGTGTGCCAGCACCTTGGCCAATACCAGAAGTGGCAGGGGGTGCGGCGAAAGGACCCACTGTTCAAGGGAGCCATCTTCGAAATCACTGCGGAACAGCCCGTCCAGCGAGAGCAGGACCGACAAGAGTGCCGCCACCCAGACTAACCCCGGGGACAAGTTTTGCAATACTTGAGTTTCCGGGCCGACGGCCAGCGGGAACAGCGCGATGACGATGGCGAAGAAAATCAGCGGATTGGCCAGCTCCGCCGGGCGGCGGAACAGCAGTCGGGATTCACGGGCAACCAGCAGACCGAACACACTCATACCGCCCAATTCCCCAGATCGATGTCGCGATAACCGGCTGGCATCCGGCTCAGCGTGTGGTGCGTGGTGAGCACCACCAGGCCGCCCCGCTCGCAGTGCCCGGCCAGGTGTTCTTCAAGCTGAGCCACGCCCTGCTTGTCGAGGGCGGTGAACGGTTCGTCGAGAATCCACAACGGCGGGCTGTCCAGATACAACCGCGCCAGCGCCACGCGGCGCTGCTGGCCGGCGGACAGACTGTGGCAGGGAACATCCTCGAAACCGCGCAATCCAACCGCCGCCAGGGCCTGCCAGATCGCGTCGCGTTCGGCGGGTTGATGCAGGGCGCAGAGCCAGGCGAGGTTTTCTTCCGGGGTGAGCAAGTCCTTGATCCCGGCGGCGTGGCCGATCCACAACAGGTTGCGCGCCAGCTCGCTGCGTTGTTCGCCCAGCGGCTTGCCGTTGAGCAGCACCTGACCGTCGGTCGGCTGCATCAGACCGGCCAGCAAACGCAGCAGGCTGGTCTTGCCGCTGCCGTTGGGGCCGCTGATCTGCACCATATCGCCACTGGCCAGTCTCAATTCGAGATTGTCGAAGAGCAGTCTGAGATCACGTTCACACGCGAGGGCAACGGTTTGCAGGACAGGACTGGTCAAGGGTTCACGGGCCTTATACGGTTCAAGTCGGCTCTGGCGCGGCCGTTAAAGAGTTGCAGCATAAATGCAATGACGGCTCAATCCAGAGAGCTGCGTCAAACAATTGCTATGTTTTTTGAACGAATGGAAGGACGGGCGGCATTATACATGGCGTCCCCCGCTCTCCCGAGTGCATTTTCCTCAGGTTGTGTCCGCGTATGACAGGCGAAATGAACATCCTCCCGCTCCCGCCCACCACCCCGGCGACCGTTCGCCCGCAGGTGGGTGAGCTGCTGAAGTTGCTGACGCCGGTCGACGGGCTGATTGCCGCCGGCCAGAGCGCCAAGGCCGAGGTGTTGTCGCTCAAGCAGGCGGATCAGACCTTTCAGTTGCTGCTCAAGGTGACGCTGGACAGCGGCCGTCAGACCACCGTGCAGGCGACCAGCAATCTGCCGCTGCCCCAGGGCACCAGTCTGGCGATCACCCAGCCGTCGGCGGGCAATCTGGCGATCACCGTGCAACAGGCCATCGCCAGCAGCGTCGCCACCCTGACCCGCATCGACACTGCGCAACTGCCGGTCGGCACGCTGCTGCAAGGCAAGGTGCTGACGGCTCAGGCCTTGCCGCAGGTGCCGGGGCAGCCGACTGTGTACCGCTCGATGGTCAGCCTGCTCAACACGGCGTTGAGCGGCAGCACACTGAGCATCGACAGCCCGCAACCGTTGCGCATCGGCACCTTGCTGTCGGCACTGGTGCAGGACTCGCAGACCCTGAAGTTCCTGCCGCTGAGTAATCGCCAGGAACAACTGGCGGTCAGCCAGCAGCTGGTCAGCCAGCAAAGCCGTCAGGGCTCCCTCGACGGCTTGCTGAAAATGCTCCAGAGCCTGCCCCCCGCCACCGATCAGACGTCCCAGGATTTGCGTGCCACCGTGGACAAACTGCTCGCCAACCTGCCGGACGTGCAGCAACTGAGCACCCCAAAAGGTCTGGCCCAGGCGCTGGCCAACAGCGGCGTGTTCCTCGAAACCAAACTGCTGACCGGGCAGAACCCGACGCTGGCCCCGGACATGAAAGCCGATCTGCTCAAGCTGATCGCCCAACTCACCCCCGGCCTGCCCGGCAACACCAACCTGAATGCGATCATCGCCGCCAACACGCTGGCTCAAGCATTGCCAAGCTTCGTGCGCAACGCCCTCGGCATGCTCGGTCAGGTCAGCGCAAAACCGGTGCCGAGCAGTTTCCCGCTGCCCGACCGACTGCTGCAAAGCCTGGAAGGTGAAGGCGATCTGGAGCATTTGCTGCGCCTCGCCGCAGCCGCCGTGTCGCGCCTGCAAAGCCATCAGCTGTCGAGCCTGGAACAGACCGGCGTCACCGATGACGGTCGTCTGCTCAGCACCTGGCAGCTGGAAATCCCGATGCGCAATATGCAGGACATCGTGCCGTTGCAGGTCAAGTTCCAGCGCGAAGAAGCGCCGGAGAAACAGCAAGCGAACGAACAGCGCCGCGATGAGCGCGAACCGAAGCAACAACTGTGGCGCGTCGATCTGGCGTTCGACATGGAACCGCTGGGGCCAATGCAGATTCAGGCGCAGTTGATCAGTGGCAGCCTGTCCAGCCAGTTGTGGGCCGAGCGGCCTTACACCGCGAGCCTGATCGAAAGCAACCTGACCGCACTGCGCCAGCGCCTGCTGGATTCCGGGCTGAACGTCGGCGACCTCGACTGCCACCTCGGCACCCCGCCGCAAGGCATCCAAACCCGCCTCGAACACCGCTGGGTCGACGAAACCGCATGAATGACACCACCGCTCCACGCCAGGCCATCGCCCTCAAATACGACGGCAGCCACGCCCCGACCCTTACCGCCAAGGGCGACGAAGAACTGGCCGAAGAAATCCTGCGGATCGCCCGCGATTATGAAGTGCCGATCTACGAAAACGCCGAACTGGTGAAACTGCTGGCGCGAATGGAACTGGGCGACAGCATCCCCGAAGAGCTGTACCGCACGATCGCCGAGATCATCGCGTTTGCCTGGAACCTCAAGGGCAAGTTTCCGGCGGGACAGGACCCGGACGCACCGATGGTCGAGAAAGACATCACCGAACGCGGCGACGATTACTGAATTTTCACAGGCCCCATCGCGAGCAGGCTCGCTCCCACATTTGACCGCGTCTCGTCATGACGACCGCGATTCAATGTGGGAGCGAGCCTGCTCGCGATAGCGATTTCAGCCGCGCTACAAATCAGTTCTTGTGCAGCTTGCGCATCAACTCCGCCTCAGCCTGGGTCAACCCGCAGGACTGGGTCAACTCATCGACGCTTGCGCCCATCCCCACCAGTTTCGCCGCTTGGGCGAATGACAGGCTGGAAGGATCGCGCTGTTCGAGCTGGGAGAGCTTGTCCGGGATCGGACTGACCACCGCGCGCAGCTCGTGCAGGGCTTCGCCCATGCGCACGTTGCCGTTCTGGTAATCGTCGACACGTTTGGCCAGGTCCCTGATGCGCTGATCACGCAGTGCATCGCCCTGGGCCTGTTGCGCAGCGATGACCCGCTGCGCCTTGATGTACGCCAGAAACATCGCCAGCGTGCCTGCCCAGAACAGGAACAGGACAATGACCGCTACCTCGAGAATCAATCAGATGTTCTCCAGTTCCGACCACTCTTCTTCGCTCATCATCTTGTCCAGCTCGACCAGGATCAGCAACTCGTTGTTCTTGTTGCACACGCCCTGGATGAACTTGGCCGACTCTTCGTTACCGACGTTCGGTGCGGTCTCGATTTCCGACTGACGCAGGTAAACCACTTCAGCCACGCTGTCGACCATGATGCCCACGACCTGCTTGTCGGCTTCGATGATGACGATACGGGTGTTGTCGCTGATCTCACCGCTCATCAGGCCGAAGCGCTGACGGGTATCGATCACGGTCACCACGTTGCCGCGCAGGTTGATGATGCCCAGCACGTAGCTTGGCGCACCCGGCACCGGAGCGATCTCGGTGTAGCGCAGGACTTCCTGAACGCGCATCACGTTGATGCCGTAGGTTTCGTTGTCCAGCTTGAAGGTCACCCATTGCAGGATCGGATCTTCGGAACCCTTTGCCGCCGTAGCCTTGTCGTTCATACCTAGCCCCTCGAAAAACCGCGCCTGGCGGTGTGTGTTTCGTTCGCCGGCATTTGAATGCCGGTACTGTCTTTATGTCGGTTTGTGGTTCGGCTTACTGCCGGACATGTGCTTTGCCCCACCGCTGGCGATCAACTCGGCCAGAGCGGAAACATCGAGCAAGGCGCACATGTGTTCAATCACCGTGCCGGCGAGCCATGGCCGCTGACCTCGGTGACTTCTCCATTTGATTTCATTCGGGTCCAGACGCAACGAGCGACTGACCTGATGCACCGCCAGTCCCCACTCGTAACCCTGCACCGAAATTACGTATTGCAGGCCCTGACGGAAATCGTCGCGATAGCGATCCGGCATGACCCAGCGTGCGGTGTCCAGCACCTTCAGATTCCCGGCCTGGCTCGGCAGAATCCCGAGGAACCATTCCGGCTGACCGAACAGCGGCGTCAGCTCATGGCCGGCCAGCGAATAGATCGAGCCCAGGCACACCAGCGGCACCGCCAGCGTCAGGCCGGCCACGTCGAACAGCAGGCATTCGAACGCTTCCGAAGCCCAGGCTGGACGGCCGTCGGTTTCCACCGGCGGCGGCGTGTTGCTGGGCGGCAGATGCACTTCCACCAGTGGCGCAACCAGGGTCGGTTCGACCGGGGCTGGCGCAGGCGCTACAGGTTCGGGCTCTGGCGCCGCCGGAACCGGCGGCGTTTGCAGAAGTTGGGTTTGCAGCAACGGCGCCAGGGTCGATACCACGCGCACCGGCTCAGGCTCTTTGATCAACGTCGCAGGTGCCGTCGCTACTACAGCGGCAGGCGCTGCAACCGGGGCCACCGGCCTAGCGGCTTTTTGCGCATCCCGGGCCTGCTCTTCAAGCACGGCAGCCTGGAATTCATCGAGCGCCGCAGCGCTCTCGACTACCTCGACCGGCGCCACGACAGGCTGCTCGACCTCATCCGTCACTTCCTGCAGCAAGCCGTCCAGATAGGACTGCAGCGCCAGTTGCGGCTTCGACGTCAGCTTGATCGGCCGATTCATGCTCAAGCCACCTGCGGAACGAGTTGCTGCGCCAGCAGATGCTTGAGCAGCGCGCGGTAAGCCAGCACGCCACGGCTCTTGCCGTCGAACTGTGAAGGGGTGACACCGGCACGACTGGCGTCACGCAGACGGGTATCGACCGGGATGTAACCCTGCCAGATCTCGTCGGGGAATTTGTCGCGCAGCACGCGCAAGGTGCCCATCGACGCCTGGGTGCGGCGGTCGAACAGGGTCGGCACGATGCTGAACGGCAGCGCCTGTTTGCGTGAGCGGTTGATCATCGCCAAGGTGTTGACCATGCGCTCCAGGCCTTTGACGGCCAGGTGCTCGGTCTGCACCGGGATCACCAGTTGCTGACTGGCGGCCAGCGCGTTGACCATCAGCACGCCGAGCAATGGCGGGCTGTCGATGATCGCATAATCGAAGTCCTGCCACAGCTGCGCCAGACTCTTGGCGATCACCAGGCCCAGGCCACTCTGCCCCGGCGACTGGCGCTCGAGGGTGGCCAGCGCGGTGCTCGACGGCAACAGGGAAATGCGTTCATCGCTGGTCGACAGCAGCAGTTGGCCCGGCAGGCCTTGCGGCACGCTGCCCTTGTGCAGAAACAGGTCGTAGTTACTGTGTTCCAGGCTGTCGGGGTCGTAACCGAAATAGCTGGTCATCGAGCCGTGCGGGTCGAGATCGACCACGACCACGCGCTTGCCCGCCTCGGCCAGCAACCCGGCTAAAGCGATGGAAGAAGTGGTTTTACCAACACCACCCTTTTGATTGGCGACTGCCCAGACTCTCATTCGGATCGTTCCTCCCGGCCGGGATACTCGGCCGAGACATGGTTCAGCGTATTAATGCGGGCGACGGAGAATTGACGGCACTCTCGCGTCCCGGCGTCTTGACCGGGGTCGGTGCAGTTTGTGTGCCAGCACGCTTCAACGCGGCATCCGGTTGCGCATGGGCGGTTCCGGTGCCGGTCAGGCTGCGGCGCACATCGAGATTGCGCGACACCACCAGTACCACACGACGGTTTTTCGCCCGGCCTTCAGCGGTGGCGTTGTTGGCCACCGGCTGGAATTCGCCGTAGCCCACCGACGCCAGGCGGCCAGGGTTCACGCCCTGCATCGCCAGCATGCGCACGATGCTCGCCGAACGCGCCGAGGACAGCTCCCAGTTGGTCGGGTACTGCGCGGTGCGGATCGGTTGATCGTCGGTGAAGCCTTCGACGTGGATCGGGTTGTCGAACGGTTTGAGGATCGCCGCGACCTTGTCGATGATGTTGAACGCGATGTCGCTCGGCATCGCATCACCACTGCCGAACAACAGGCTGGAGTTGAGTTCGATCTCGACCCACAGCTCGTTGCCGCGCACGGTCATCTGGTTCGAGGAGATCAGGTCGCCGAACGCAGCGCTGATGTCATCGGCGATGCTTTTCAGCGGATCGCTGGCCCCGGCGATGCCGGCGTCGACCTGTTCGGCGTCCTTGACCAGCGGCTTGGCCGGGGTCACGGTCTTCGGTCGTTCTTCACCGATCGGAATCGGCTTGAGCGCGCGGTCGGAGTCGGTGAAGACCCCGATAAGCGCTTCGGAGATGATCTTGTACTTGCCTTCGTTGATCGACGAGATGGAGTACATCACCACGAAAAAGGCAAAGAGCAAGGTAATGAAGTCGGCGTAGGAAACCAGCCAGCGTTCATGGTTTACGTGCTCTTCATGCTGGCGACGACGTGCCATGAGGTCAGTCCCTTAATCCATGAAGCCCTGAAGCTTCAACTCGATGGAGCGTGGGTTTTCACCTTCAGCGATCGACAAAATACCTTCCAACAACATTTCGCGATAACGCGACTGTCGCAACGCGATTGACTTGAGCTTGGCGGCCACCGGCAACAGGATCAGGTTGGCACTGGCCACACCGTAGATGGTGGCGACGAACGCCACCGCAATCCCGTTGCCCAGTTGCGACGGATCGGCCAGATTGCCCATCACGTGGATCAGGCCCATTACCGCACCGATGATGCCGATGGTCGGCGCGTAGCCGCCCATGCTTTCAAACACCTTGGCCGCTTCGACATCGCGGGCTTCCTGAGTGTAGAAATCCACTTCGAGGATGCTGCGGATCGCTTCCGGCTCGGCACCGTCGACCAGCAGTTGCAGGCCCTTGCGCGAGTAGGCGTCAGGCTCGGCATCCGCCACGCCTTCCAGACCCAGCAGGCCTTCCTTACGGGCGGTGAGGCTCCAGTTGACCACGCGGTCGATGCCGCCGGCCAGGTCCACCCGCGGCGGGAAAAAGATCCAGGCCAGAATCTGCATGGCGCGCTTGAACGCGCTCATCGGCGATTGCAGCAGCGCGGCACCGACGGTGCCACCGAGCACGATCAGCGCCGCCGGGCCGTTGGCCAGCGCGCCGAGGTGACCACCTTCCAGGTAGTTGCCGCCGATGATGGCGACGAACGCCATGATGATCCCGATAAGGCTTAGAACATCCATCAGACGCATGCCTCGACGATGTGCTTGCCGATATCGTCCAGGCTGTACACCGCGTCGGCGAGGTCAGCTTTGACGATGGCCATCGGCATTCCGTAGATCACGCAACTGGCTTCGTCCTGAGCCCAGACCGTGCTGCCGCCCTGCTTGAGCAGGCGAGCACCTTCGCGGCCGTCGGCGCCCATGCCGGTCAGTACCACCGCCAGAACTTTGTCGCTGTAGGATTTGGCTGCAGAACCGAAGGTGATGTCCACGCACGGCTTGTAGTTCAGACGCTCGTCGCCCGGCAGGATTTTCACCGCGCCACGGCCGTCGATCATCATCTGCTTGCCACCCGGTGCCAGCAGCGCCAGGCCCGGACGCAGGATGTCGCCATCCTCGGCTTCCTTGACGCTGATGCGGCACAGCTTGTCCAGGCGTTCGGCGAAGGCCTTGGTGAAGGCCGCCGGCATGTGCTGGATCAGCACGATCGGCGCCGGGAAGCTGGCCGGCAACTGGGTCAGGACCCGTTGCAGCGCGACCGGGCCGCCGGTCGATGTTCCAATCGCCACAAGCTTGTAGTTTTTGCGTTTCGGGGCCGGCGACGAAGCGCTGGCCGCTGGCGCGCGAGTCGGTGCAGGCGCAGGTGCCGGACGGGCCGGAGCGCTGCTGTGACCGCTGAAACTCGACGGTGCAGGAGCAGCCGGCGCAGGCGTCGGTGCAGCGGCAGGCGCCGGCGCACTGTAGGCACTGAAACGACGGTTGCTGCGCGAGATGCTGTGAACCTTCTCGCACAGCAGTTGCTTGACCTTCTCCGGGTTGCGGGAGATGTCTTCGAAATTCTTCGGCAGGAAATCCACCGCGCCGGCATCCAGCGCATCCAGGGTGACCCGGGCGCCTTCGTGTGTCAGCGAGGAGAACATCAACACCGGTGTCGGGCAGCGCTGCATGATGTGCCGCACGGCCGTGATGCCATCCATCATCGGCATCTCGTAGTCCATGGTGATCACGTCCGGCTTGAGGGCCAGGGCCTGATCGATCGCCTCTTTACCGTTGGTTGCCGTGCCGACAACCTGGATGCTCGGATCCGCTGAAAGAATTTCCGAGACGCGGCGGCGGAAAAAACCCGAATCGTCCACCACCAGGACTTTGACTGCCATAAACACTCCATTAGGTGCGGCGGGACGTTGTCGCCCCGCCACCCCGGATTCAAATACGCCGTGCGGCGTAACGCTTGAGCATGCTCGGAACATCGAGAATCAGTGCAATGCGGCCGTCACCGGTGATGGTGGCGCCGGACATGCCCGGAGTTCCCTGGAGCATCTTGCCCAATGGCTTGATGACCACTTCTTCCTGGCCGACCAGTTGATCGACAACGAAGCCGATCCGCTGGGTGCCCACCGAAAGGATCACCACATGGCCTTCGCGCTGCTCTTCGTGAGCGGCGGAGCTGACCAGCCAGCGCTTGAGGTAGAACAATGGCAGCGCCTTGTCCCGCACGATCACCACTTCCTGGCCGTCCACCACGTTGGTGGTCGACAGGTCGAGGTGGAAGATTTCGTTGACGTTCACCAGCGGGAACGCGAACGCCTGATTGCCGAGCATCACCATCAGGGTCGGCATGATCGCCAGCGTCAGCGGCACCTTGATGACGATCTTCGAGCCCTGGCCCTTGGTCGAGTAGATGTTGATCGAACCGTTGAGCTGGGAAATCTTGGTCTTCACCACGTCCATGCCGACACCGCGGCCGGACACGTCGGAAATCTCGGTTTTGGTCGAGAAACCCGGGGCGAAAATCAGGTTGTAGCACTCGGTGTCGCTCAGGCGATCGGCGGCATCCTTGTCCATCACACCGCGTTTCACGGCGATGGCGCGCAGGACGTTCGGGTCCATGCCTTTGCCGTCGTCGGAGATCGACAGCAGGATGTGGTCGCCTTCCTGCTCGGCCGCCAGGATCACCTTGCCGCCACGGGCCTTGCCCGAAGCTTCACGTTCTTCCGGCGACTCGATGCCGTGGTCGACCGCGTTGCGCACCAAGTGGACCAGCGGGTCGGCCAGGGCCTCGACGAGGTTCTTGTCGAGGTCGGTCTCTTCGCCCACCAGTTCCAGGTTGATCTCTTTCTTGAGCTGACGAGCCAGGTCGCGAACCAGACGCGGGAAGCGGCCGAAGACTTTCTTGATCGGCTGCATCCGGGTCTTCATGACGGCGGTCTGCAAGTCGGCGGTGACCACGTCGAGGTTCGACACGGCTTTCTGCATCGACTCGTCGCCGCTGTTCAGGCCCAGGCGCACCAGACGGTTACGTACCAGCACCAGCTCGCCGACCATGTTCATGATTTCGTCGAGACGCGCGGTATCAACGCGAACGGTGGTTTCGGCTTCGCTCGCCGGTTTTTCCGGTGGCGGGCTCGCCGGAGCACGGACCGGAGCCGGTGCAGCAGCGGCGGCTGGCTTGGCCGGTTCAGCTTTCGGCTCAGGCGCTTTCGCAGCAGGTTTTGCCGCGGCGGCCGGGGCCTTCGCAGCCGGCGTTGCAACAGCCGAAGCATTGCCAGCAGTCACGACAGCACCGGTGGCGACGTCAGTGAATTTGCCTTTGCCATGCAGATCGTCGAGCAGCGATTCGAACTCGTGATCGCTGATCAGATCGCTACCGGCCGCAGCCGCTGCCGGAGCAGCCGTCGCAGGCACCGAAGCAATCGCCGATTCCAGCGCATCAACGGCAAAGTTGCCCTTGCCATGCAACTGATCGAGCAAGGCTTCGAATTCGTCGTCGGTGATGTCCGAGCTGTCGCCCGCCGCCGGAGCAGCAGGTGCAGCGGTCGTCGGTGCCACGGCGTCGGCCGCGAACTGGCCCTTGCCGTGCAACTGGTCGAGCAGCGACTCGAATTCTGCGTCGGTGATTTCATCGCTGGCCGCTTCGGTGGAAGCAGGTGCAGCGGCAGCCGCCGGGGCTTCGGCTTCGGCCTTGACGGCGTTCAGCGAGTCCAGCAACTGTTCAAATTCGTTATCGGTGATGTCGCCCGAATCGCCTTCGACGACCAGTTCTTCGATCATCTCGGCAACCGGCGAAGCCGGGGCTTCATCCGCCGATTGCGGTTCGGCCAGACGCGCCAGGGCGGCCAGCAGTTCCGGGGTGGCGGCGGTGATCGGGCTGCGATCGCGGACTTCACTGAACATGCTGTTCACCGCGTCCAGCGCTTCGAGCACCACGTCCATCAGTTCTGCATCGACGCGTCGTTCACCCTTGCGCAGGATGTCGAACACGTTTTCGGCGATGTGACAGCACTCCACCAGCTCGTTGAGCTGAAGGAAGCCGGCGCCCCCTTTTACAGTGTGGAAACCGCGAAAAATTGCGTTGAGCAGATCTGCGTCATCCGGGCGGCTTTCCAGCTCGACCAGTTGTTCGGACAGTTGCTCAAGAATCTCGCCGGCCTCAACCAGGAAATCCTGAAGGATCTCTTCATCGGCGCCGAAGCTCATTAATGGGGTGCTCCTACAGGTCTAAAAACCCAAAAAACCTATAATTCCAAAACTCTAGAATCCAAGGCTGGATAACAAATCGTCCACATCGTCCTGACCGGACACAACGTCTTCTCGTTTATCGGCATGAATCTGCGGACCTTCACCCTGCGAGAGATGTTTTTGTGGATCTTTTTCAGCAAGCATCGCCGCACGGTCATGTTCGATGCCCGCAAAGCGGTCCACCTGGCTGGCCATGAGCACGAGCTTGAGCAGGTTGCTTTCGACTTCGGTGACCAATTGGGTCACGCGCTTGATCACCTGGCCGGTGAGGTCCTGGTAATCCTGGGCGAGCAGAATGTCATTCAGATTGCTCGACACCGCGCGGTTGTCCGCGCTGCTGCGTGCCAGAAAACCGTCGACCCGGCGCGCCAGTTCGCGGAACTCTTCAGCCCCGACCTCACGACGCATGAAACGGCCCCAATCGGCGCTCAAGGCCTGGGCTTCATCAGCCAGGCCATTGACCACAGGGGTCGCGCTTTCCACCAGATCCATGGTGCGGTTGGCGGCAGCTTCGGTCAGTTTGACCACGTAGCCCAGGCGCTCGGTAGCGTCGGTAATCTGCGACACTTCCTCAGCCTGCGGCATGTGCGGATCGATCTGAAAATTGACGATCGCACTGTGCAGTTCACGCGTGAGCTTGCCCACTTCCTGGTACAGGCCACGGTCACGGGTCTGATTGAGCTCATGGATCAGTTGCACCGCGTCGCCGAACTTGCCTTTTTCAAGGCTTTCGACCAGTTCGACCGCGTGTTTTTTCAGGGTCGACTCAAAATCGCCCTGTGAAGATTCGTTATGCTCCATAGCTCCCCCGCGCGTTCATCAGCCGATGCGTTCGAAAATCTTCTCGATTTTTTCTTTCAACGCCTGGGCCGTGAAAGGTTTGACCACATAGCCGTTCACGCCGGCCTGGGCCGCTTCGATGATCTGCTCGCGCTTGGCTTCGGCGGTCACCATCAGCACCGGCAGGTGCTTGAGCTTTTCATCGGCACGCACGTGGCGCAGCAGGTCGATACCGGTCATGCCGGGCATGTTCCAGTCGGTCACCAGAAAGTCGATGCTGCCGCTGTTGAGTACCGGAATGGCAGTGGTGCCATCGTCGGCTTCAACGGTGTTGGTGAACCCCAGATCACGCAACAGGTTCTTGATGATCCGCCGCATCGTTGAGAAGTCATCAACGATGAGGATTTTCATGTCTTTGTTCAATTCGACCTCCAAGCAGTCTTAAACGCGCCCAGCACCTGGACGCGCCATTTCAATCAATCCGGCAAAACACTCGATGACTGTCTGGAGCACAACAGATCGAGACCGGTGCCGTTCACCACCGCACCAGCCTCGTTCGCAGTGTCCCCACACTGCCTTCAGCGCGCTCGCCACTCCCCCAAACGCCCCCGCAAGCGGGCCGCGCACTGGCTGTGTAACTGGCTGACCCGCGATTCACTGACGCCAAGGACTTCACCGATCTCCTTGAGGTTCAGCTCTTCGTCGTAGTACAGCGCCAACACCAGTCGCTCACGCTCCGGCAAATTGGCAATCGCGTCCGCCAGCGCGGCCTGGAAACGTTCGTCTTCCAGATCGCGCGACGGCTCCAGATGAGCACTGGCGCCATCCTCGTGCAGCCCTTCGTGTTCGCCGTCCTGCAACAGGTCGTCGAAACTGAACAGCCGGCTGCCCAGGGTGTCGTTCAAAATCCCGTAGTAATCGTCGAGACTCAATTGGAGTTCGGCCGCAACTTCGTGATCTTTAGCGTCGCGGCCGGTTTTAGCTTCAATCGAGCGAATTGCGTCGCTGACCATACGGGTGTTGCGGTGAACCGAGCGTGGCGCCCAGTCCCCTTTTCGGACTTCATCGAGCATCGCACCGCGGATCCGGATGCCCGCGTACGTTTCAAAACTGGCGCCCTTGCTGGCGTCGTACTTGGTCGAGACTTCGAGCAGGCCGATCATCCCGGCCTGGATCAGGTCTTCGACCTGCACACTGGCCGGCAATCGCGCCAGCAAGTGGTAGGCGATGCGTTTGACCAGTGGCGCGTAACGCTCGATCAGCTCGTACTGCGCGTCACGCGCCGACTTCTTGTAGAAATTCATACCGCTGGCGGTCATAGCACAGGTCCTGCCGTTTGCTGCACGAGGCGCTCGACGAAAAATTCGAGGTGGCCGCGCGGGTTGGCGGGCAGCGGCCAGGTGTCGACCTTCTGTGCGATCGCCTTGAACGCCAGCGCGCACTTGGAACGCGGGAAGGCTTCATAGACCGCACGCTGCTTCTGCACCGCCTTGCGCACGCTTTCGTCGTAAGGCACCGCGCCGACGTATTGTAGAGCGACGTCGAGGAAGCGATCCGTGACCTTGGTCAACTTGGCGAACAGATTGCGACCTTCCTGCGGGCTCTGGGCCATGTTGGCCAGGACGCGGAAGCGGTTCATGCCGTAGTCGCGGTTGAGCAGTTTGATCAGCGCGTAAGCGTCGGTGATCGAGGTCGGCTCGTCGCAGACCACCAGCAACACTTCTTGCGCAGCGCGCACGAAACTGACTACCGAGTCACCAATACCCGCAGCGGTATCGATCACCAGCACGTCGAGGTTGTCGCCGATGTCGCTGAACGCCTGGATCAGGCCGGCATGCTGGGCCGGGCTCAGGTGAACCATGCTCTGGGTGCCGGAAGCGGCCGGCACGATGCGGATCCCGCCGGGGCCTTGCAACAGCACGTCGCGCAGCTCGCAGCGGCCTTCGATCACGTCGGCCAGGGTGCGTTTGGGGGTGAGGCCCAGCAGAACGTCGACGTTCGCCAGCCCCAGGTCGGCGTCCAGCAGCATGACCCGACGGCCAAGCTCTGCCAGCGCCAGGGACAAGTTCACTGACACATTAGTCTTGCCGACGCCACCTTTGCCGCCGGTCACCGCGATCACCTGTACGGGATGCATGCTGCCCATGTTATTTCTTTACCTTGTCTTGCATAGACGGAGGCCACATTACTGGCTGCGCGTTCACAACCGGAACAATGCATGGCAGACCATCGATGTAGGTACAAAAACGGTTCATTACCTCAGCCAACCTGCTTGGTCGGACTGTGGTAGATATCAGCGAACATGTCAGCCATGGCTTCTTCGCTGGGTTCTTCCTGCATTTGCACACTGACGGCGCGGCTGACCAGTTGATGACGGCGCGGCAGATGCAGATCATCCGGAATACGCGGCCCATCGGTCAGGTAGGCGACCGGCAGTTCGTGACTGATCGCCAGGCTCAGCACTTCGCCAAGGCTGGCCGTCTCATCCAGTTTAGTCAGGATGCAGCCGGCGAGCCCGCAACGCTTGTAACTGTGATACGCGGCGGTTAGAACCTGTTTCTGGCTGGTGGTTGCCAGCACCAGATAATTTTTCGACCGAATGCCACGACCGGCCAGACTTTCCAGCTGCATGCGCAGGGCCGGATCGCTGGCTTGCAGGCCGGCGGTATCGATCAGCACCACGCGTTTGCGCAGCAGTGGATCCAGCGCCTGCACCAGGGACTGGCCCGGATCGACGTGGGTCACCGACACATTGAGGATGCGGCCCAGCGTCTTGAGCTGCTCCTGCGCGCCGATACGGAAACTGTCCATGCTCACCAGCGCGATGTTCTGCGCGCCGTACTTGAGCACGTAGCGGGCGGCCAGCTTGGCCAGGGTGGTGGTCTTGCCCATGCCGGCCGGGCCGACCATGGCAATCACCCCACCCTCTTCCAGCGGCTCGACTTCCGGTACGGCAATCATCCGCGCCAGGTGCGCCAGCAGCATGCGCCAGGCCTGACGAGGCTCGTCGATCTCGGTGATCATCGACAGCAGATCCCGGGACAGCGGGCCGGACAAACCGATGCGTTGCAGACGACGGTACAGATTGGCCTGGGCCGGACGGCTGCCTTGCAGCTGGTTCCAGGCCAGGGTGCCGAGTTGCACTTCCATCAGTTCGCGCAGGCTGTTGAGCTCGAAGCGCATCGAGTCCAGTGCACGCGGGTCGACGCCAGCGGCGGCCGGTGCAGGCGCCGGGGCTGGGCGGGCCGGCGCCTCGTAAGTGGGTTCAGTCAGCGGCTCGGCAGCGGTCAGCGGCAGGCCGGCCGTCAACGGCAGCCCGGCGAACAACTGGCGATTGGTGTTGCCGTCGGCTTCGCCACGCAGGCTCAGCTCGGCCTGGGCGGTAACGATGCGCGACTGGGTCTTGCGCAGCTCATCCTCGAGTTCCATGTTCGGAACGCGCGGGGCCAGCGCCGACAGTTTGTAATCGAGCGCCGCCGTCAGCTCGACGCCGCCGGCGATGCGGCGGTTGCCAATGATGGCGGCATCAGCGCCCAGCTCATCACGAACCAGCTTCATGGCCTGACGCATATCGGCGGCGAAAAAACGCTTAACTTGCATAAACCACTACCTCAGCCGTTGGGCCCTACTGTCGCAACGATGGTCACTTGCTTGTTGTCCGGAATTTCCTGGTAGGCCAGCACATGCAGTCCGGGAACTGCCAGGCGACCAAAGCGCGAGAGCATCGCGCGAACCGGGCCTGCTACCAACAGGATCACCGGCTGACCTTGCATTTCCTGGCGCTGCGCCGCTTCGATCAGCGAACGCTGCAGCTTCTCGGCCATGCTCGGCTCCAGCAGAACGCCCTCTTCCGAGCCTTGTCCTGCCTTCTGCAGACTATTGAGCAATATTTGTTCCAACCTTGGCTCCAGCGTGATAACTGGCAGCTCCGACTCAGTCCCTACAATGCTTTGGACGATGGCGCGGGATACGCCGACCCGCACAGCGGCCACCAAAGCGGCGGTATCTTGACTCTTGGCGGCATTGTTGGCGATGGCTTCGGCAATGCTGCGGATATCGCGCACCGGCACGTGTTCGGCCAGCAACGCCTGCAGCACCTTGAGCAACTGCGACAGCGTAACCACGCCCGGCACCAGCTCTTCAGCCAGTTTCGGCGAGCTCTTGGCCAGCAATTGCATCAATTGCTGCACTTCTTCGTGGCCGATCAGCTCGCTGGAGTGCTTGTACAGAATCTGGTTCAAGTGGGTCGCAACCACGGTGCTGGCATCGACCACGGTGTAACCGAGCGATTGCGCCTGGGCGCGCTGGCTGACTTCGATCCACACCGCCTCCAGGCCGAAAGCCGGATCTTTGGCGGTAATGCCGTTGAGCGAGCCGTAGACCTGTCCCGGGTTGATCGCCAGTTCGCGATCCGGGTAGATCTCGGCTTCGGCCAGGATCACGCCCATCAGGGTCAGGCGATAGGCGCTCGGCGCCAGGTCGAGGTTGTCGCGGATGTGCACGGTCGGCATCAGGAAGCCCAGATCCTGCGAAAGCTTCTTGCGCACACCCTTGATCCGCGCCAGCAATTGCCCGCCCTGATTGCGGTCCACCAACGGAATCAGGCGGTAGCCGACTTCCAGGCCGATCATGTCGATCGGAGTCACGTCGTCCCAGCCCAGCTCCTTGGTTTCCATGGCGCGGGCCGGCGACGGCAGCAGTTCCTGTTGACGCTTTACCTCTTCCAGCGCGATGACCTTGGCCACGTTCTGCTTCTTCCAGAACAGGTAAGCGCCACCGGCAGCCAGTGCAGCCATGGTCAGGAACGAGAAGTGCGGCATGCCCGGCACCAGGCCCATGACCGCCATCAGACCGGCCGCCACCGCCAGCGCTTTGGGCGAGGCGAACATCTGGCGATTGATCTGCTTGCCCATGTCTTCCGAGCCGGAAGCACGGGTCACCATGATCGCCGCCGCTGTAGATAACAACAGTGATGGCAATTGCGCCACTAAACCGTCACCGATGGTCAGCAAGGCGTAAACCTTGCCCGCGTCGGCGAAAGTCATGTTGTGCTGGAAGATACCGACGGCCATGCCGCCGATGAGGTTGATGAACAGAATCAGCAGGCCGGCGATGGCGTCACCGCGCACGAACTTGCTGGCACCGTCCATCGAACCGTAGAACTCGGCCTCCTGGGCCACTTCCTGACGACGGGCCTTGGCCTGCGCCTGATCGATCAGACCGGCGTTGAGGTCGGCGTCGATCGCCATTTGCTTGCCGGGCATCGCATCGAGGGTGAAACGCGCGCTCACCTCGGAAATCCGCCCGGCACCCTTGGTCACCACGACGAAGTTGATGATCATCAAGATCGCGAAAACCACGATACCGACCACGTAGTTGCCGCCGATCACCACCTCACCGAAGGCCTGGATCACCTTACCGGCAGCGGCGTGGCCGTCCTGACCGTGGAGCATCACCACCCGCGTCGACGCCACGTTCAGTGCCAGTCGCAACAGCGTCGCTACCAGCAGGATCGTCGGAAACACCGCAAAATCCAGCGGCCGCAAGGCGTACACGCAGACCAGCAGCACGACGATCGACAGGGCAATGTTGAAGGTGAAGAACACGTCGAGCAGGAACGGCGGCACCGGCAACATCATCATCGCCAGCATGACCAGCAGCAACAGCGGCACACCCAGATTGCCTCGACTGAGGTCGGCAACATTCGAGCGAGCAGTGTTGAATAACTGAGAGCGATCCACCGGTTTTCCCCGTTCCTTTAAAGCAAACTTTTGACGCCCGAAGCAGGCGCACGGCGGCTACTGCAAGAAGCCTTCCAACTTTTGCCAAAGCGTGAAACAGAGGGGGTGATGAATGCACAAAGGGGCGGCACGCACGTCGTGCGCCCGCCCCTGTTCAGCGATGTTCACTGAGAAGAAATCCCGATAGTCAACCGGCTACCAGAATGTGCGCCGAAGTGATCGGACCGAAAGAGAGGGCCGCATTATCCAGATAGCGCGCGCCCCTGAACACGTTGTGACCGCCGACATCGACAACGTCCTCCTCCGTATACATCAGTACCGCCCTGGTGACAGGCGCGACATTAGTGGACTTCTCATTACCTTCCATCAGATTCAAGGCCCATTCGAAACGTATGAATGGCAGGTCGCTGATTTCGATCGGAGGCGCGCCCGCATCCAGCCGAAAATATTGCCGCGTCGTGATGCGCAATTGGTTGCCGACCACCGTGAACGAGGGTTTTCCATAACGTCGCTCTACGGGCCCGCCATCACTCGCCCACTGGTCCATGTAATAACCAGGGTCGGTGAATAGAGCGAACAACGACGGGTTATCGCTGATATTACCGGCCGCACCAAAGAAGTAATTGTAGGAGTAGTGATACGCAAACCCGGCGAGCTCCGGGCGGATCGCATTTATCGGCGTATCCAGATAACCAGGAATGTACTGATTAGCCATGACCAGAAAGTTGAGAAAGTCCAGCTTCAGGCTGAACGTCACCTCATAGAAAATGGCCCTCTCTCCGGCATCCCTTTCCAGCCTCCCTGAAACGAACTCCATCTCCATGCCCGGCAGTTTTCGGTAAGTGCGCGTTGTCATGTTTTATCCCCGATTTAAAGTGAATGAGCCATCACCCACCGTGCTCGCAGAGCGCGAGCAGGAAACGGCGTGACCTCCGGGTTTATGAGGCGACAGGTAATGACAGCCGTCTACTGTCATAACTAACAGGTCGTGGAAACTTTCAGACCGACGGCACAAAGCGTCTTTTAAACTCTTGCGTTTAAAAGACACCTCCAGGCACGCCTTACTGGCTACGAGCCCTTGCGCCATTGCCTACGGCTACGGCTACGGCTACGGCTACGGCTACGCCAGAATCCGCCGATTCCAGAAAGCTTCACGAAGCCGCCGACCGCGCCCTCGATCACTATCTCTGCCCGCCCGGCTCCACGCCCCCACCGCGCAAGGCCCGCAGAATGTACGCCGTCACCGCGGACTTCAAAAACGAGGAACTGCTGGCCGATGCCTGCGAAACCCTGGCTTCAGCCAGAACCATCGTCAATGACTTCACCCATCTCATGCCCGCCTCGCAGCGCAGGACGCTGGTGGGGATTGGGCAACTGATCATGCTCGGGGAGCTGGCAGTGAATCGGGTGCTCGATAATCTGGAATTGCCGAATTAACGCGTCGCCACTGTTGCCCTCCTGTGGGACTGAGCTTGCTCACGAAGGCTGACTTACAGGCAACACCTCTTTCCAGACAAAAAGAACCGCCGTTGCGAATCAACCGGGACGGCGGTTTTTTCATACAGTACACGACCACTCGTCGCAAAACCGCCGTCACCTGTCAGATCTGACAGGTGCGAAATTCATCGTTTAGCGCTCTGATAGCTCCTGCCCGTTCCCACCGCCCAGGAGCCTCAACCGTGACCACTTCAACCCCACCGGACGACACCGTTTTCGTTCTCTATCCGCCTATCGTCAATGGCCAGACCACGCCCGTGGAAGGTGCACATATCGGCGTGCCCTTAGTCGCCTATGATCTGGTCACCGATGGTGAAGGTGCAGTCGTTCTCGTCGATCCGCCGTCGACGGGCACCATGGATCCCGGAGACGTCATGGAGCTTTGGCTTGAGGGGGAACCGGCAGCACTGGACAGCGAAACCATTGTCGATCCGAACGCACGCACCACGCTGCGTATTCCCAAGGGTCGACTACATCCGGACCGGGTCAACAAGCTGTACTACACGATCAGGCGTGGAAGCAGCAATTTAGGGACGTCCACGCCCCCGCTCGAAATACTCTATAACCGCATCCGCCCCGGCCTGAAGGATCGCCTGACCGATCCCGGTGGCCACTCCGAACTCAAATTGCTACTGCCCGATGAGATCAAGAACGGCGTCGGCCCGGATTTCGTCAGCGCCGAGGTGTGCGTGGCCTATCCATATTGCCGGGCGTATGACCTCATCACCCTCAAGTGCAACGGCGAGCTGCTGGAGCCCAAGCCCAGGGTCAATCCGAATCAGGCGCCGCAACCGCCGAATCCCGGTGACGAAATCCCCATTACCATTTGTTTCACCATTACCCGCGCCTTTCTGGACGAGGCGAAACGGCTGGATAAAAAGCTGCATTTTTCCTACACCGTCACCGACCAGCTCGGCAACGGCCCGGACACCGATGCACCGTGGTCGCCGGTGCAGAGTGTGGATGAGGATCTGGATGGCGTCTTACTTCCAATGCCAATTCTGCTTGAACGTAAAGAGGACTATCCCGGTGATGACGCGAGCATCATTGATCTGGAAAAACTGGCCGGAAATCCGTTATTGGTGGTGGTTCTGACGGCAGACAACCGCTTTGTGGCGGGCGATGAAGTGCTCGCAACCTACACCGCTAAAAACACAGGCCAGCCCGCCGACGTAGTGGTGACTGTCCCCGGCAAAGTTGAAGCGGATCCTTTTGGTTCCAAGAAAACCTTGTTTATTGAAGTGGCTAACGACAAGGTTTTTGCGGGCAGTAACGTTACCGTGACTTACGAACTGCGCAGGTCCAATGACGATCTGGTGGGGAGTTCCAACATAGCGATCGCCACGGTGACCGATGCGGCCCCGATTGATCTGCAACCGGAAATCACTTCGGCAAAAGGCTCACCGAGTGGCGCTGATATTCCCAACGGCGGTACCACCGTCGAAACTGCCGTAACGCTGAGCGGTGTCGCTGCCAAAGGACAGAAAGTCGATGTGATGGATGGCACCACCTCCAAAGGGCAGCCGACCGCCAACCCAGTAACGGGCATCTGGACGCTGCTCGTTTCCGCGCTGACCGCTGCCGAGCACAGTTTCACTGCCAAAGCGCTGTATGGCGACAACCCGGTGTCGGCCCCGCCCTTTACTTTCAAAGTGAATCACCGACTATCGATCGATCAATCCCCCATGTCCCTGACAGGGACAGCTATGCGCTATGCAGGCTGGGTAACAAATGGCAAGGATGCCCCGGGTACCTTTGCGAAAAGAGAGGCCACAGGTGGTGTTCCTCCTTACACTTATACACCTCAAAATACACGAGTCGCCACCACTGAGGGCCCAATAACAAGATCAAACTGCACCTTGCCAAATACAACGACGATAACCGTTACGGATAGCGCCGGTGAAAAGGTCGAATATGAGGTTACCTGCTCCGGTATCTTTCAGCTCGTTGTCTCACCCGCCGGATCGTATGATTTCGAGACTGCCTTCGCATGGAAAAACACCCAACCACAGCCGCAGTACTGGGGTCAAACGGTGTTGGACAAATTGTTGGAAACACATATACCTCAACCAATGACTGACTCGTGGGGACCCATTTGGGGTCACGCCCCGGAAGGTCACTTCGCAACGCGGTTCAGTAACAATAGATTCACAGAAATCTATCTCCCTCCTTCAACATTGCTTAGACAAGTTATGGTTGTATTAGGGGTCGACTAAACGGCGCCGAATAGCTGGGATACCAGGGCCAACAGCGCCCCTGACAATCGTCAGATTAACTTCCTACTTCACGGGGAGTAACGACCTCGATAGGGAGGCATTTATTTATCTCAGCAGTAAATCGGGCGCTGGATAATCTGTAATTGCCGAATTAACGCGTCGCCACTGTTGCCCTCCTGTGGGAGTGAGCTTGCTCAAGACGGCTGACTTACAGGCAACACATCTTTCCAGACAAAAAGAACCGCCGTTGCGAATCAACCGGGACGGCGGTTTTTTCATACAGTACACGACCACTCGTCGCAAAACCGCCGTCACCTGTCAGATCTGACAGGTGCGAAATTCATCGTTTAGCGCTCTGATAGCTCCTGCCCGTTCCCACCGCGCAGGAGCCTCATCCGTGACCACTTCAACCCCACCGGACGACACCGTTTTCGTTCTCTATCCGCCAATCGTCAATGGCCAGACCACGCCTGTGGAAGGTGCACATATCGGAGTGCCCTTGGTCGCCTATGATCTGGTCACCGATGGTGAAGGTGCAGTCGTTCTCGTCGATCCGCCGTCGACGGGCACCATGGATCCCGGAGACGTCATGGAGCTTTGGCTTGAGGGGGAACCGGCAACACTGGACAGCGAAACCATTGTCGATCCGAACGCACGCACCACGCTGCGTATTCCCAAGGGGCGACTACATCCGGACCGGGTCAACAAGCTGTACTACACGATCAGGCGCGGCAGCAGCAATTTAGGGACGTCCACGCCCCCGCTCGAAATGCTCTACAACCGGATTCGCCCCGGCCTGAAGGATCGCCTGACCGACCCCGGTGGCCACTCTGAACTCAAATTGCTACTGCCCGATGAGATCAAGAACGGCGTCGGCCCGGATTTCGTCAGCGCCGAGGTGTGCGTGGCCTATCCATATTGCCGGGCGTATGACCTCATCACCCTCAAGTGCAATGGCGAACTGCTGGAGCCCAAGCCCAGGGTCAATCCGAATCAGGCGCCGCAACCACCGAATCCCGGTGACGAAATCCCCATTACCATTTGCTTCACCATCACCCGCGCCTTTCTGGACGAGGCGAAACGGCTGGATAAAAAGCTGCATTTCTCCTACACCGTCACCGATCAGCTCGGCAACGGCCCGGACACCGATGCACCGTGGTCGTCGGTGCAGACGGTGGATGAGGACCTGGATGGTACGCGTCTGCCAATGGTGATCCTGCTGGAGCGGATGGAGGATTATCCCGGCGACGACGCCGAGGAAATCGATCTGGTGAAACTGGCGGGCAAGCCATTGCTGCTGGTGGTCCTGACGATCGACCAGCGCTTTGTCGCGGGCTATGAAGTCATCGCGACGTACACAGCGAAAAATACGGGGCAACCCGCTGATGTGGTGGTTACCGTCAGCGGCAAAGTAGAAGCGGATCCGTTCGGGCAGAAAAAACCCTGCATCCTTGAAGTGCCGAACAACAAGATCTTTGCCGGTAGCAACGTCATCGTGACTTACGAACTGCGCGAGCCGAACGGCGATCTGGTGGGCAATTCCAAACCGGCGACCGGCACCGTAACAGGATCGACTCCGGAGGATTTGCTACCGCCGTTTCTGGTGGCTCCGGCCGTCAACCCTATCGATGTGTTGGCCTATCCAAATGGAGTGACGGTACGCATCGAGCACCTACAGGCGCGGGACGGCGACCGGGCAAGGCTGGTGGAGGTCGATCCACCAGCAGGCTCGCCACCATTTCCGTTGGTGGAGTTCAACAACAAGCCGGTGGATACGGTGTTGAGCCCGGCGTTTCTGGCGGCGCGACATGGCAAGGTGATCGACTTGCGCTGGGATTTGAATCGCGATGGTGGAGAAGCGGGTGAATCAGATGCGACCAAGGTGACTTTGCTGAAGATCGCGAATGGAGATCCACGATTTCCGACACCGAATATCGCAAACAACACGACCCCTGAGCTCTTTATTAAAGACCTCACGGCAGACGCCCGGATTCTTGCGCAAAAATGGCTGTTGTTCGAACCAAGACAACCGATCTGGGTCTGGTATGAAGGTATTAACAAGAATGGCGATCCCGTCACCAAGCCCGTCAGATCTGGAGAACCTAATGATTCGGCGGATGGATTGTCGGTGGAGGCGCAAGGTGAATGGCTCAAAGAACTCAAGAATGAAAGTCCGCTAAAGACTAACTTTGCGGTCAACCTGGACAGTTCCACCGATAAAACTAAAGCAGTGACCTTTCCGCAACGTTCTTACATAATAAAAAACTTCATTTCAATATATGAAGACTTTAAAAACACCCCAAACCAGCAGTTCCATCTAAACACGCTCGTAACACTTGCGAGCGGCTTAACTATAAAGGTATTAAGAAACGGAATATATCCGACGGCAATAGAGTTTCATCAAAATATCGTGAGAGCCCTGCTTATACCAAGCCATTCGCTAATAGAATTTAGTTGGAAGGGCCTTGCCACAAGAATAAATCTAGAGATTATAGATAGCGCCAGACCGAACATAATCACTTTTTTTGACCTCAACGGTAACAACATAGCAACAAGATATCTTCCTTATCCCTCCAGCCACACCCCAAAAACTTTCGAATATATAGCACCTACAGGCCAACACGTATCTCACTTCAATATTGATGCAACGCCAGAAAGTGGGGATAACGGCTTTCTTATAACCTCTTTCAAAATAGACTAAAATAAAATAGGCAAAAAAGTAAAAAAGTGGACGTGTTTATTTAAGGGAAGAAAAAAGGGGACGTATTTATTTACCAATGACTGGAACAGAGGGACTTGAGCGTGGGTTTCCTGCTGGCCAGGATGGTGTCTTCGTGAGCAAGCTCGCTCCCATAGAGGAATGCATTCCAAATGTGGGAGCGACGGTGCGACGATTCGACTTGCTCGCGAAGAGTCCCGAGAAGTCAGCACAAGACGTCTTTCAAACTCCGGCGTTTAAAAGACACCTCCAGACACGCCTTCGAGGCTACGAATTCTTGCGCCATTGCCTACAGCTACGCCAGAATCCGCCGGCTTGTGCGCCTTGGGGTCGGGTTCTATTGTGGATCGGTCGCTGACGAATCAGCGATCGGGTTTAGCGACTCGAATCATAAATAGGTGCACGAGCGCTCCATGCCTTGTCGCAGATTCAATGTCTGCAACTCCGCTATGGTGGCTGTATGCGGGAGACCCTCGGGTCTGCCGGGTGCCTATAACCGGTTCGCTAACCTGCGTACAGCCGCCACCTTACTGTTTAGCGACAGTTCCGGGCGGCTCCACTTTATAGGAGCTTCACCATGATCAAACCCACACCCAACCCACCCGAAACCGATCCCGCCTCGCCCTACGAATCCCTCGATTCCAGAAAGCTTCACGAAGCCGCCGACCGCGCCCTCGATCACTATCTCTGCCCGCCCGGCTCCACGCCACCACCGCGCAAGGCCCGCAGAATGTACGCCGTCACCGCGGACTTCAAAAACGAAGAACTGCTGGCCGATGCCTGCGAAACCCTGGCTTCAGCCAGAACCATCGTCAATGACTTCACCCACCTCATGCCCGCCTCGCAGCGCAGGACGCTGGTGGGGATTGCGCAACTGATCATGCTCGGTGAGCTGGCAGTGAGTCGGGTGCTCGATAATCTGGAAATACCGCAGTCGCAGACTTCCGCGTAACGGCTTGAGAGATGTGCCGTGGCCGCTGACGCCTTCGCGAGCAGGCTCGCTCCCACATTTGGAATGCGTCTCCCCCTGTGGGAGCGAGCCTGCTCGCGAAGGCGGCCTCACAGGCAACACAGGTCATCGGGCATAAAAAAACCGCCACCGGATTCAACCGGATGGCGGTTTTTTTTTGCTTGATCACCATCAGGAATCGCGCCGCAGATCCGGCGGAATCGGCAAATCGTCCTTGAGCGGTTCCGGGAACTTGCCCTTGCCCGCGCGGTGCTGGCGGATCTGATAGACGTAGGCCAGGACCTGAGCGACCGCCAGGTACAGGCCACCGGGGATTTCTTCTTCCAGCTCCGTGGAGTAGTAGATCGAACGCGCCAGCGCTGGCGATTCGAGAAGCATGACGTTATTGGCCACGGCGATTTCACGGATCTTCAACGCCAGGAAATCGCTGCCCTTGGCCAGCAGCATCGGCGCCCCGCCCTTCTCGGCGTCGTACTTGAGCGCCACGGCGTAGTGGGTCGGGTTGGTGATGACCACGTCGGCATCCGGGATCGCCGCCATCATCCGGCGCTGCGACATCTCGCGCTGAACCTGGCGAATGCGCTGTTTGACCTCCGGCCGCCCTTCCTGGTCCTTGTGCTCGTCGCGCACTTCCTGCTTGGTCATCTTGAGCTTCTTGATGCTCTCCCAGATCTGCACGGGCACGTCGACGGCGGCGATGATGATCAATCCGCACGCCAGCCACAGCGAGCTCCAGCCCACCAGTTGCAAGCTGTGAATGATCGCCCGGTCCAGCGGCTCGTGAGCGATGCGCAGCAGGTCGTCGATGTCCGCATTGAGCACCACCAGCGCCACGCCCAAGGTGATGAGAAACTTGGCCAGCGCCTTGAGCAGCTCAACCACGGCCTTCATCGAGAACATCCGCTTGAGGCCCGCGGCCGGGTTCATCCGGCTGAACTTGGGGGCCAGCGAACCGGCGGCGAACAGCCAGCCGCCCAGCGCGATCGGCCCGAGGAAAGCGGCCAGCAACAGGGTGATCATGATCGGCTGAATCGCCAGCAATGCCTGCAATCCGGAACTCATCAGGAACGTCGCCATGGAGCGTTCGTCCATGATCACTTCCCGCGACAGCGTGAAATTCTGGCGCATCAGGTCCATCAAATCCTGCGCCAGCATCCCGCCAAAAATCAGCAGCGCGGCAGAGCCGGCGAGCATGATCGCCAGGGTGTTGAGCTCCTTGGAACGCGCAATCTCACCCTTTTCCCGGGAGTCCTTTTTGCGCTTCTCCGTGGGGTCTTCTGTTTTGTCCTGACCGCTTTCGCTCTCAGCCATGACTCAGCGCGCCTGTGCCAGTTCGCGTAAAAACTGCAGGGCCTCGGTGGCCAGCGGTTGATACTGATTAAGAATGTCCGCCAGCCCGACCCAGACGATGAACAGGCCGAGTACGAGGGTCAGCGGAAAGCCGATAGAAAAAATGTTGAGCTGCGGTGCGGCGCGGGTCATCACGCCAAAGGCGATGTTGACCACCAGCAGCGCGGTGACCGCCGGCAGCACCAGCAACAACGCGGCGCCCAGCACCCAGCCGAGTTTGCCGGCCAGCTCCCAGTAATGGGTGGTCATCAGCCCGCCGCCGACCGGCAGCGTGGTGAAGCTTTCGGTGAGCACTTCGAACACCACCAGGTGCCCGTTCATCGACAGGAACAGCAACGTCACCAGCATCGTGAAGAACTGCCCGATCACCGCCACCGACACGCCGTTGGTAGGGTCAATCATCGACGCGAAGCCCATGCCCATCTGGATCGCGACGATCTGCCCCGCCACCACGAAGGCCTGAAAGAACAATTGCAGAGAGAAACCCAGCACTGCACCGACCAGAATCTGCTCGGCAATCAGCAGCAGACCGCTGAGGTCCAGAGGGCTGACCGCCGGCATCGGCGGCAGGTTGGGCGTGATCACCACGGTGATCGCAAAAGCGAAGTACAGACGGATCCGCCGGGGCACCAGCGTGGTTCCGAAGACCGGCATCACCATCAACATCGAGGCGACGCGAAACAGCGGCAGCATGAACGTCGCCACCCAGGTACTGATCTGGGTATCGGTCAGCTGAAGCAGCGATTGCATGGCTTAGCCGATGACCATCGGAATGTTTTTGTACAACTGGGTGATGTATTCCATGAACGTCTGCACCAGCCACGGGCCGGCGACGATCAGCGTTACCAGCATCACCAGCAGACGCGGCAGGAAGCTCAGGGTCTGTTCGTTGATCTGGGTGGCGGCCTGGAACATCGACACCAGCAGGCCCACCAACAGACTCGGCACCACCAGGATCGCCACCATCATGGTGGTCAGCCACAGGGCCTCGCGAAAGATGTCGACCGCTACTTCTGGCGTCATGGCGATACACCTCCGAAACTGCTGGCCAGGGTGCCGATGATCAGCGCCCAGCCATCCACCAGCACGAACAGCATGATTTTGAACGGCAGGGAAATGATCAGCGGCGACAGCATCATCATACCCATCGCCATCAGCACGCTCGCGACCACCAGGTCAATGATCAGGAACGGGATAAAGATCATGAAGCCGATCTGGAACGCGGTCTTCAGTTCAGACGTCACGAAGGCCGGCACCAGAATCGTCAGCGGCGCCTGATCCGGCGTCGCGATGTCGGTGCGCTTGGACAGGCGCATGAACAGCTCCAGGTCGCTGGAGCGGGTCTGGGCGAGCATGAAGTCCTTGATCGGCACCTGAGCCTTTTCCACTGCCTGCTGGGCCGTCAGTTTTTCCGCGAGGTACGGCTGCAAGGCATCGTTGTTCACGCGATCGAACACGGGCGCCATGATGAACAACGTCAGGAACAGCGCCATGCCGGTGAGGATCTGGTTCGACGGCGTCTGCTGCAGGCCCAGGGCCTGACGCAGGATCGAGAAGACGATGATGATCCGGGTGAAACTGGTCATCAGGATGACGGCGGCCGGAATGAAGCTCAGCGCCGTCATGATCAGCAGGATCTGCAGGCTGACCGAGTACTCCTGCGCGCCCTCGGCGTTGGTGCCCAGGGTGATCGCCGGGATCGACAACGGATCGGCGGCGAATGCCAGCGGCGCGGCCAACATCAAGGCCAGGGTCAAGACGATGCGCAACGCACCCATTACTTCTTATCCTTCTGATCCTTGCCGAGGATCTTCAACAGATGCTGGGCAAATTCCGGAGTCGCTTTGTCGGCGGTGCTCGGCACCTCGACCGGCTCTTTGAGCACGTGCAACGCAGTGATGGTTCCGGTGCTGAGACCCAGCAGAATCTGCTCGTTACCGACCTGCACCAGCATCAGACGGTCACGCGGCCCGAGCGCGCGGGAACCGATCAACTCGATCACCTGGCCCTTGCCGGCGGGACCTGCCTGCTGCACCCGGCGCAACAGCCAGGCGAGGAAGAAGATCAACCCCAGCACCAGCAACAGCCCCAGCACCAGCTGCGTCAGCTGCCCCGCCACGCCGCTGTTAACGGCCGGTGCAGCAGCGGCCGCAGTTGCCGCCACCGGCTCGGCCGCCAGCACGCTGAACGGCAACGCCAGCGCCAGACCGAACAAGGCCCCCAGAAGCTTTTTCACTCAGCGCAGCTTCTTGATGCGTTCGCTCGGGCTGATCACGTCAGTCAGACGGATGCCGAACTTTTCGTTGACCACAACCACTTCACCGTGAGCGATCAGGGTGCCGTTGACCAGCACGTCCAGCGGCTCGCCGGCCAGACGATCGAGCTCGATCACCGAACCCTGATTGAGTTGCAGCAGGTTACGGATGTTGATGTCAGTGCTGCCCACTTCCATCGAGATCGACACCGGAATGTCGAGGATCACGTCCAAGTTCGGACCGTCGAGGGTCACTGGATCGTTGTTCTTCGGCACGCTGCCGAACTCTTCCATCGGCAGACGGTTGGAGCTCGAAGCGCCTGCATCGGCGGCCAGCAGCGCGTCGATGTCGGCCTGCCCGGCTTCACCGGTTTCTTCCAGGGCGGCAGCCCATTCATCGGCCAGTGCCTGATCGTCCTGGGTGTTCATATCGTCGTTCATCATTTGTCCTCGGCGGGCAAAAAAACCGGTAAAAGAATCAGGGAGTGAGGGCGCCGCTTCAGCGGCGCTCGATCGGCTCGATCACCTGCAACGCAAGGTTGCCTTTGTGCGAGCCCATCTTGACCTTGAAGGCCGGCACACCGTTGGCGCGCATGATCATGTCTTCCGGCATCTCGACCGGAATCACGTCACCCGGCTGCATGTGCAGGATGTCGCGCAGCTTCAACTGGCGGCGAGCCACGGTGGCACCGATCGGCACATCGACGTCGAGCACATCCTGGCGCAGGGCATTGACCCAGCGTTCGTCCTGGTCGTCGAGGTCCGACTGGAAACCGGCGTCGAGCATTTCGCGCACCGGCTCGATCATCGAGTACGGCATGGTCACGTGCAGATCGCCGCCACCGCCGTCGAGTTCGATGTGGAACGTGGAAACCACGATCGCTTCGCTCGGGCCGACGATGTTGGCCATGGCCGGGTTCACTTCCGAGTTGATGTACTCGAAGTTGACTTCCATGATCGCCTGCCAGGCTTCCTTCAAGTCGACGAACGCCTGCTCCAGCACCATGCGCACCACGCGCAGTTCGGTCGGGGTGAATTCGCGCCCTTCGATCTTGGCGTGACGGCCGTCGCCGCCGAAGAAGTTGTCCACCAGTTTGAACACCAGTTTGGCGTCGAGGATGAACAGCGCGGTGCCGCGCAGGGGTTTGATCTTGACCAGGTTGAGGCTGGTCGGCACGTACAGCGAGTGCACGTATTCGCCGAACTTCATCACCTGTACGCCACCGACGGCAACGTCCGCCGAGCGGCGCAGCATGTTGAACATGCTGATGCGGGTGTAGCGGGCAAAACGCTCGTTGATCATTTCCAGAGTCGGCATGCGTCCACGGACGATGCGATCCTGGCTGGTCAGGTCGTAGCTTTTGACACTGCCGGGTTCGGCAGCGTTATCGGTCTGTACCAGACCATCGTCGACGCCATGCAACAGCGCGTCGATTTCATCCTGGGACAGCAGATCCTGCACGGCCATGTCGTGTTCCTACTGCAGTACGAAATTAGTGAAAAGCAACTGTTCGATCACCACTTTGCCCAGCTCTTTCTGCGCCACTTCCTGGACGCTGGCTGTGGCCTTCTGGCGCAACATCTCCTGACCGACCGGGGTCGCCAGCGTGGCGAAATCCTGACCGGAGAAGAGCATCACCAGGTTGTTGCGGATCACCGGCATGTGCACTTTGAGCGCTTCCAGATCCGCCTGATTGCGCGCCAGCATGGTGATGCTCACCTGCATGTAGCGCTGACGGCCGTTCTGGTTGTAGTTGGCCACGAAGGCCGGCGCCATCGGCTCGAAAATCGCCGGTTGCTTGCCGACCGGGGCCGCTTCGGCGGCCGCCGCAGGCTTGCTCTGGGCACTGTGCATGAAGAACCACGTCGCCCCCACGGACGTACCGATGGCCAGCAGCAGACCCAGCACGATCATGATGATCAGCTTGAGTTTGCCTTTGGTTGCGGGGTCTTTTACTGCTGCAGCTTCGCTCTTCGCCATGCCAATAATCCGTCACTAATCGGGTTTTCACAGTCGCACGGCAAGGCAAGAGCAAGTGTTATGCCAGAAGTGTAGGTAGTAGCGGAGACAACGCTGAAGTCAAAAGCAACCCTCACCCCAGCCCTCTCCCGGAGGGAGAGGGAGCCGATCGAGTTGTCTTGTCGTGATATATCGACCTGAGGCACCGAGTCGACTTGGATTCAGCCCAAACAATCAGGTTAGCGAGCATCTCAAGCATCCCCCAATCAGTTCCCTCTCCCTCCGGGAGAGGGCTAGGGTGAGGGGCTTTTGATTTGATCAGGCGTAGTAGTCGACGGCGCTGGAGCCGATCACGTGAGTGGCGGTGGCCGCCGCTTCAGCCACGGCAGTCGGCGTCAACTCTTCTTCAGCCGAGTCCAGGCGACCGCCGGCAGCGCTGGTGCGACCACTCTGCCCCTGCTGCGCCTGTTCCTGGCCTTGACCCTGCCAGCCACGGTTCTGGTCGGAAACGTTGACGTCGACCTGCCCCATGCCTTGCTGGTTGAACATGTCGCGCAGGCGGTGCATCTGACCGTCGAGGGCTTCACGCACGCTCGGATGCGCGCTCATGAAGGTCACCTGGGTCTGCTGGTCCGGCACCATGTTCACCCGGATATCCAGACGCCCAAGCTCGGCTGGCTGCAACTGGATGTCGGCGGCCTTCAGGTTGTTGCTCGACAGGTACATGACCCGGTTGACCACTTCTTCGGTCCAGCCGTTCTGGTGCATGGCGATCGGCTGGTTCACCGGCACCGCATTGGCGGTTTTCGGTGTGGCAGCCTGGGTCAGCGCCGCCAGACGGTTGGCGAAATCATCCACCCGGGTGTCGCTGGTAGCGGTCTTCAGGTCTTTCAGGCCGTCATCGATCAGACCGCTGAACGCTTTTTCACCGCCCTGACTGGTGCTGTCCTTGTCCGCCTGCACATCCAGCATGCTGGCCATGCCGGCAGCGAAATTCTGCGCCGAGGTCAACTCACCGTCGGCCTGCGCCTGGGCCGGGGTGGCCTTGGGCTGGGACTGGCTGGAAGCGGAAATGTGACCGCTCTGCTCCATGGCCAGGCGCACGGCGGGAAGCGAATCCAGCGGATCCGCCTCGGGGTCGAAGGCCGGGTCAGTGGCCGGCGCCGGATCCTTGACCATTCCTGGCAATGCCGCCACGGCAGGTTTGTCGGTTTCCGGTTGCGCAGTTGTCTCGACGACCGGCGTGGCCACCACCGGTGCCGTGACGACGGGCTCCACCGCCGCCACCAGTGCCGGGTCCACCGGCGCCGTTTCGGCAACGGGGGCCGGCGCTGTTTCAGCCGTTTCGTCATCGGCCGTGGTCTTGTCGTCCGGTGTCGCCGTCGCCGGTTTGTCGGCGGGCAAGGCTTTGCCGCTATCGGCAACCGCCGGCGTCGGGGCGGCAGACTGATCCTTGCCGAGGTCTTTCTTGCCGCTGTTGTCGGCAACCTTTTCACGGGCAGGCTTGACCGAATTGTCGACGGTCACCGAGGGCTTGTTCGGGCCTTGATCGGCGAACACCTGAGCGAAGCTGGAGGCCTTGTCCCCGGGCTCTGCGGCCACTGCCGATGATTTGGCCGAGGCAGCTTGCGCCTTGGCCTGGGCGGCGGTCTGAAGAAGAATGTTGGGGCTTGCAGGCATGGCACGGTCTCCGCTGCACTGGGATCGTAGGTACAGTTGGGATAGATGACTGCAAGTGCCGGGCCAGTTTTCGTCAGAAATCCGACAAAACCGCCCGGCGGCAGGATCAGTGCGTCAGCGAGCGCTGTCGCTCGGCGACATATACGGGCCGCACATCGGCGAATTCGCTATGAATATCGGCGACCAGTTTGATGATTTCAGAAGGGCTTTTGTCTTTGGCATGCTGTTCCAGCTCCTGGCACAGCACGGCAAGACGGGTCGCGCCCATGTTGCTGCTGCTGCCCTTGAAGCTGTGCGCAACGGAAGACAATGCGTCGGCATCGGCAGTCTGCTGCAACTCCCGCAGGCGATTTTCGGAATCGGCAAGAAAGGTATCCAGCAGTTCCGGATAGCTGTCTTCCATCACTTCCCGCAGCGCGCTCAGCGCCTCGTGGTCCACATGTGTATCAGCCACTTGTTCACTCCCTGATCAAGAATGCGCGGATTATGCCAGAGCCTCCCAGAAAAACTCCACGCGGGCACTGCGACCATCGTCTGACCAGCTGGCATTTCGGGCCAATTGCCGGACCAGACTGACACCGCGCCCTGACAGACGGACTTCGTCCAGCGGCCGCTCCATCACGCGCGAGACATCGAATCCCTGGCCGCTGTCTTCGACCCGCACCACCAGACAACCACCCTCGCCTTCCGGCCGCACCTGCAAATGCACGCGCACGTAACCGTCCTGCAGGGCCTCGAGGCGCGCATTGCGCTGCTCGTAATAATGGGCGAAACCCGAGGCATCGCGCTTGAGGCTCGAGTCCAGGCCCAGTACACCATGCTCCAGCGCATTGGAATAAAGCTCGGCCAGCACGCTGTACAACGCGCCACTCTGCGCCCGCAATCCATGCACTTCCAGCAGCAACTGCAACAGGTAAGGCAACGGATTGAAGCGCTTGAGCGTGGCACCGCGAAATTCGAAGCTCACTGACCAGTCCAGCGGACAGGACTGGCCGCTGTCGGAATACACCGGCGCCGATGGATTGATCTGCTCGGCCTCCAGCAGGCTGACCTCGACCATGCTCACATCGTCCCGGGCCTCACCGCGAAAGTCCTGCAGCGCCTGCTCGATGTCCTCGAACAACCGATCCGGCTGGCGATTGGCGGCGAACACCTTGTGCAAGCGCTCGACACCGAACAACTGATCGTTGGCATCGCAGGTGTCGATGACCCCGTCCGAGAGCAGGAACACCCGATCGCCCACCGCCATCGGGTGAACCTCGGTGCGGTCATCGAAGGTCTGCGGGCTGAGCACCCCCAGCGGCAAGTGACGCGCTGCCAGCGGCGTGCGCTCGCCCGTGGCGAGGCAATGCAGATAGCCGTCGGGCATGCCGCCGTTCCAGACCTCCACCGAGCGCCGCTGAAAACTCAGGCACAACAGCGTCGCGCAGCAGAACATGTCCACCGGCAGGATGCGCTTGAGCTTGGCGTTCATTTCCCGCAGGGTCTCGGCCAGACCGTAACCCTTGGCCGTCATGCCATAGAACACCTCGGCAAGCGGCATGGCGCCGACCGCCGCCGGCAAACCGTGACCGGTGAAGTCACCGAGCAACACATGCATGTCGCCGGCCGGGGTGTACGCGGCCAACAGCAGATCGCCGTTGAACAGCGCATAGGGTGATTGCAGGTAACGGATGTTCGGTGCGCTCAGGCAACCGGAATGCGCGACCTTGTCGAACACGGCCTTGGCGACCCGTTGCTCGTTGAGCAGATAGTCGTGGTGTTTGGCGATCAGGTCGCGCTGTTGAAGAACCGTGGCCTGCAAACGTCGCAAGCGATCCATCGCCTTGATTTTGGCGGCGAGGATCACCTGGTTGTACGGCTTCGCCAGAAAGTCGTCACCGCCGGCTTCAAGACAACGGGCCAGCGCTTCGCTTTCCGTCAGCGAGGTGAGGAAGATGATCGGCACCAGGCTTTCACCCGCCAGCTTCTTGATCTGCCGTGCAGCTTCGAACCCGTCCATCACCGGCATCATGGCGTCCATCAATACCAGATGCGGCTTTTGCCGGATAAATGCCTCCACCGCCTCCTCACCATGGGTGGCCGTCAGCACCTCGTGCCCCTGGCGACGGACGATGGTCGACAACAACAGCCGGTCGGCGGCGCTGTCTTCGGCGATCAGGATCGTCAGCGGCTCTAGCGGCTGCATGGCCGTCAACTGATGTCGAACAATTTGTCGAAGTTGGAGATGGCGAGGATCTTGCGCACATCCGAATTGCTGTTGACCACCCGCACATCCGAGTCGTCACCGCCGGCGTGATCACGCAACAGAAGCAACATGCCCAGGGCCGAACTGTCGAGATAGGTGGCATCCTTGAGATCCACCACGATGGAGTCAGGCTTTTTAGTGAGCCGCTCGTAGGACTCGCGAAATTCCTGATGGCGACCGAAGTCGAATCGGCCCTTGACGGAAATCGTCAACTTTTGCCCATCCGCAGACACTTCTGTAACGACTGACATGTACTGGCTTCCTTGTCATTGACGAACCTGTACAAGGTTTAGCACTGGACGGGGAGAGCATCAACCCGAACACGGCAACAAAAGAAAATGATTCATGATTCCCTCCCCCGCACTCCACTCGTCGCTACTGTCAGATCTGACAGTAGCGACGACGCCCTCCTATAGCCCTAAATGAATTGGCAGCAAAAACGCTGCACAGACACCGGAGAACCTTGAATCATGAACTCACCCACCACAGCATTCGATAAACCGTACCTGGAAAACACCCACTCACCAACCAACATCAGCAAAGATGAATTTGAAGGAGGTAACACTGCCCTTATGGCGCAATACCCTGCACAACTGAATGACAAGGTCACTTTTGTCCTGCATATCAAGGGGGGGAATCATTATGAAAAGCTCGCCACAGTCGCTCCCGGTGGAGCTGAAAAGGGTAAAGTCGGCACGAAAATCAACAGTGTCGATGATTGGGAGCTTGTGGGCCAAGAAGTAACCGCGTATTTCAATGTCCAGCGTAATTCCATGCCCGTGGGGCAATCATCAGCGTTCGAGTTCACCGTTTCAGATACTTGATTCATGGTCTGCTACCTAGTGACATTGCTGCGGCTCGTCAAAACACCTCGTGCCGCGGCAAACGCTGGGACAACTCGTCCAGCAGCTTCTGTTCGCGCTTGTCTTCGGCGCGCTGGGCTTCGTCGCGGTAGCGTTGTACAAGTTTGCGCAGGCCTTCGACCCGAGCGAATGCCTGTTGCCAGGCGTCACGGGCCTTGTCCAGGTTGTTCTGGTGCCATTGCAGGCTCTGGCGCTGCTGATCGACAGCGGTGTCGAGTTGCGCCAGGAAGCCCTGAAAACCCAGCAGCCATTGACCGGTCACGCCGGTGCTGCCGCGCACGATCCACTGCTGCGAGTAATCCAGACGGAAGGCGTTGAGGTCGGCGAGTTTGCTCTCGGCCACTTTCACCTGCCCCTGAAAGTAGCCCAGGCGTTGCACGGCGGTTTTCTCGGCCTTCTCGGCCATGTCCACCACCGGCGCCAGACGCGCGGCTCGACTCAGGGCCATGACCGGTTACCCGCCGGCCGCCGGGGCGAAAATCGTTTCGAGGTACGCCTCGCTTTCACCCAGGCTGATTTTGTCGTTGAGCCCCTGACGCAAGTATCTGACCAGTTGCGGTTGCAGATTGATGGCAAGGTCCGTCTCGCGGTCACCGCCAGCGACATAGGCGCCGACGCTGATCAGGTCGCGGCTCTGTTGATAGCGCGACCACAGCTGTTTGAAGTATTGCGCGCGCTGCATGTGTTCCGGCGCCACGACTGCAGGCATCACCCGGCTGATCGAGGCTTCGATATCGATGGCCGGGTAATGCCCTTCCTCGGCCAGCCGCCGCGACAGCACTATATGCCCGTCGAGTACACCCCGCGCGGAGTCGGCAATCGGGTCCTGCTGGTCATCGCCCTCGGACAGCACGGTATAGAACGCTGTGATCGAACCACCGCCCTTCTCCGCGTTACCGGCACGCTCCACCAGTTTCGGCAGTTTGGCGAATACCGACGGCGGATAACCCTTGGTCGCCGGCGGCTCACCGATGGCCAGGGCGATTTCCCGCTGGGCCTGTGCGAAACGGGTCAGGGAATCCATCAGCAACAGAACGTTCTTGCCCTTGTCGCGGAAATATTCGGCGATCCGCGTGCAGTACATCGCCGCGCGCAAACGCATCAGCGGCGCATCGTCCGCCGGCGACGCCACCACTACGGAGCGCTTGAGGCCTTCTTCACCGAGGATGTGCTCGATGAACTCTTTAACTTCTCGACCCCGCTCACCGATCAGGCCGACGACGATAATGTCGGCCTCGGTGAAGCGGGTCATCATGCCCAGCAGCACGGATTTACCGACACCGGTACCGGCGAACAGACCCAGACGCTGACCGCGACCGACCGTCAACAAACCGTTGATGCTACGAATGCCGACATCCAGCGGCACGCTGATCGGGTCTCGGTTGAGCGGATTGATCGTCGGGCCGTCCATCGGCACCCAGTCTTCAGCTTTCATACCGCCCTTGCCGTCCAGCGCACGTCCGGCACCGTCCAGCACGCGACCGAGCATGCTCATGCCCATCGGCAAGCGACCGGTGTCGGCCAGCGGCACCACGCGGGCGCCCGGGGCAATGCCGGCCACACTGCCGACCGGCATCAGGAACACCTTGCTGCCGGAGAAGCCCATGACTTCGGCTTCCACCTGGGACGGGTGATAGGTGTCGTCGTTGATCACCATGCAGCGGGTGCCCATGGCGGCGCGCAGGCCTTCGGCTTCGAGCGTCAGGCCGACCATGCGCAGCAGGCGCCCTTCGAGAATCGGCGCACCGGCGATTTCGGTGGCCTCGGCGTAGGTGCTCAGGCGCTTGGCGAAACTGGTGCGTTCAAGGCGCATCGGGGGCGTCCGCGAGCGGCTCTTCTGCGACCGGTGCCGGTTTTGGCGCTTCCGGCAAGTCCAGACTCAGGTCCGGCGCGGCCGGGTGCAGGGCCTGTTCGTGCAGTTGGTCGAACAGCTTGGCCATGACCTGGCTGACGCGGGTTTCGATGCTGGCGTCGATCCGGCTGTGGTCGGTCTCGACCCGGCAACCGCCCGGCAGCAGGGTTTCGTCCTCGACGATGCGCCAGGTTTCCTCATGACGTTCGCGCAGGGCTTTGACCTGTTCGAAATCCTGCGGATTGACGTACAGCCGCACATTGCTCACGCCCAGCGGCAACAGCTTGAGTGCGTCGCGCATGACGTGTTCGATCTGCGTCGAGTCGATGGCCAGTTCGCGCTGAATCACCTGACGGGCGATGTGCTGCACGAGGTCGACCAGCGACTTTTCGATCTGGGTGTCTTGCTCGGCAATAGGCTCGAACAGGTGCGCCATCAGTTGCTCAAGGCTGTCGACCTTGGCCGTCAGGACCACTTCGGCTTCCTGGCGCACCTTGAGGGTGGCGCTGTGAAAGCCTTCCTTTTCACCGATGGCGAAGCCCTCGTTGTAGGCCTCTTGACGGATGCTTTCGAGCTCTTCGAGGGTCAGTGGCTGGACTTCCTCCAGCGGCACTTCTTCCATTTCCGGCGGTTCAGGTTCAGGTTCCGGTTCCGGCTCGGGCTCAGGCGCCGGCGGATCGAAGCTGGGCAAGGCCCAGGTATCGAAGCCGCGGACGTCCCGGGCACGGATCAGGTCCGTCACATCGTCGTCATGCTTGTCCATGGGCTTAAATCATTTCCTCGCCGCCCTTGCCACCGAGCACAATTTCTCCGGCTTCGGCCATACGGCGGGCGATGGTGAGGATTTCCTTCTGCGCGGTCTCCACGTCGCTGACGCGCACCGGGCCCTTGGCCTCGAGGTCGTCGCGCAGCAGTTCGGCGGCACGCTTGGACATGTTCTTGAAGATCTTCTCCTTGACGCCTTCGTCCGACCCCTTGAGGGCCAGCACCAGCACATCGGAAGAGACTTCGCGCAACAGCGCCTGGATCCCGCGGTCGTCGACATCGGCCAGGTTGTTGAACACGAACATGAGGTCTTCGATCTGACCGGACAGGTCTTCGTCGACTTCGCGGATCGAGTCCATGAGCTGGCCTTCGATCGAGCTGTCGAGGAAGTTCATGATGTCCGCCGCCCGCTTGATACCACCCAGGGTGGTGCGCGAGGCGTTCGAGTTGCCGGAGAACTGCTTCTCGAGGATCTGGTTCAATTCTTTCAGCGCGGCCGGCTGCACAGTGTTCAACGACGAGACGCGCAGGATGATGTCCAGACGCACCTTGTGGTCGAAGTTGCCCAGCACTTCACCGGCCTGATCCGGATCGAGGTACGCGACCACGATCGCCTGAATCTGCGGGTGTTCGTAACGGATCACGTCGGCAACGGCGCGCGGCTCCATCCATTTCAGGCTGTCGAGGCCACTGGTGTTGCCGCCCAGCAGAATGCGGTCGATCAGGCCGTTGGCCTTGTCTTCACCCAGGGCCTGGGTGAGCATTTTGCGCACGTAGTCGTCGGAGCCGACGCCCAGGCTGGTCTGATCGCCGACGATGTCGACGAACTCGCTCATGACCTGCTCGACCTGCTCACGGTGGACGTTGCCCATCTGTGCCATGGCCACGCCGACTCGCTGGACCTCTTTGGGGCCCATGTGGCGCAGCACTTGTGCGGCATCGGTCGAACCCAGGGACAGCAGCAGAATCGCGGCTTTATCGACCCGGGACAGTTTGGCGACGGCGGCTCGGTTATCACTCATCTGCGTTAATCCACTCTTTCACGACCTGGGCCACACGACCCGGGTCTTCTGCCACCAGACTCTTGATTGCGTTCAACTGAGCGTCATAACCCTCGCTCGGGCTCGGCAGCAGGATGCTGGTCGGGCCGCCGAGGCTAACGCGATCATTGGACAGTTCACCGTCCAGACCGCCCATGCCACCGAGTTCCATGTCGCCGCCCAGACCGGCCAGCTCCTTGCTTTTGCCGCCACCGGTGATGTTGTTGAGCACCGGACGCAGCACGCCGAACACCAGCACCAGGATGAACAGCACACCCAGCACTTGTTTGACGATGTCCCAGAACCATGGCTGGGAGTAGAACGGAATGTCGGCGATCACTTCGCCGCGCTCGGCGGAGAACGGCATGTTGATCACGCTGACGCTGTCGCCACGGCTGGCGTCGAAGCCGACGGCGTCCTGTACCAGACGGGTGAAGCGCGCCAATTCGTCGGCGCTCCACGGCGCACGGGTGGTTTCACCGTTGGCCGGGTTGATCTTGACCTGATCGTCCACCACCACCGACACCGACAGGCGATTCAGGCGACCCTGCTGCTGTTTGGTGTGGCTGATGGAGCGGTCGAGCTCGAAGTTCTTGGTGGATTGTTGACGCTTGTCCGCCGGATACGGCGCGAGCATCGGCTGGCCGGTGGCCGGGTCCATGATCTGCTGACCGTTGGCATCAACCAGTGGCTGGCCTGGCTGCACCATGCTCGCCGGGGCGGCTGCGCCACCGGTGGTCTGCGGCGCCGAAGCCGGCGAAGGTGGCTGGTTGCTCAAGGCACCCGGCACACCTTGTGGGCCATTGCTGGCGGTGCGTTGTTCGTTGACCGACTGTTCGCTGCGCAGGGCCGGTTGATCCGGGTTGAACTGCTCGGCAGTCGATTCGACGGCACTGAAATCAACGTCAGCCGAGACTTCAGCCTTGTAGCGATCGTTGCCCAGTACCGGTTGCAGAATGTTGTGCACGCGCTGGGTGAGCATGCTTTCCATGCGGCGGCTGTAGTCGAACTGCTTGCCGGCCATGGTCATTTCGGAGTTTTCCGCCTGATCCGACAGCAGGTTGCCCTTCTGGTCGACGACGGTGATCTGCGATTTGCTCAGCTCCGGAACGGAGGTCGCCACCAAGTTGATGATGGCAACGACCTGGCCTGGCTCCAGCGAACGACCGGAGTACAGCTCGACCAGTACCGAAGCGCTTGGCTTGCGCTCGTCACGCACGAACACCGAGCTTTTCGGGATCGCCAGGTGAACGCGCGCGCCCTTGACGTTGTTCAGGCTGGAAATGGTGCGGGCCAGTTCGCCTTCCAGGCCGCGACGATAACGGGTCGCTTCCATGAACTGGCTGGTGCCCAGACCCTGTTCCTTGTCGAGGATTTCAAAACCGATGTTGCCGTCGCTGGGAGTGACACCAGCGGCCGCGAGCTTGAGCCGCGCACGGGACAGGTCATCGGCCTTGACCAGCAAGGCGCCGGAATTCGGTTCGACGGTGTAGGGAATGTCGGCGGAGGCCAGGGTGTCCATGACCTGCTTGGCGTCCATGCCGGCAAGGCTGCCGTACAGAGGCCGGTAGTCCGGCTGCTGCGACCACAGCACCACGGCAAAGCCAATCGCCACGCTCGCGGCCAGGCCGACCAACAGGCCCACCTGACGCAGCACGGTCATCTCGGAGAGGTTTTCCAGGAAGGACAGGCCGAACAGCGGCGGTTTGCCGTCTATCGGGGTGGCCTTGGCCGGAACGTTATCGGCGACTGCTTCTGCCATGACTCAATCTCGTCCTTAAACCGGCATCTGCATGATGTCTTGATAAGCCTGAACCAGCTTGTTGCGCACCTGGGTCAGGGCCTGGAACGATACGCTGGCTTTCTGCGAGGCAATCATCACGTCCGTCAGATCGACGCCGCTCTTGCCGATCTCGAACGCGTTGGCCAATTGGCTCGACGCCTGCTGGGTATCGTTCACTTTGTTGATGGCTTGACCGAGCATGTCGGAAAAGTTGCTGCCTGCCACTTCCGGGACAGCGGAAGTCGATTTCGGCTTCGACATGGCGTCCATTTGCATGGCCTTCATGTCCATCATCAACCGATTAAATTCAATACCTTGGCTCATGGTCTACTCTCTTGGGCGGCCCGCAATTTTTTGACACTCACTCGGCGGGTACTCAGGTGTTAGCAACAACGGTGCCAGCTCATGGGCACCGCTTTCAGAAAAGCCGTTTCAAACGTTTGCGCGACCCGTCAGGTGGCGAACAGGTAGCCTTCGACATCCATGCCCGCATCGCGCATTTGCGCCAGTTTGTAACGCAGGGTGCGCGGGCTGATGCCGAGTTTTTCCGCGGCTTCCTTGCGCCGGCCGCGCTCGGTACGCAGGGTGTCGATGATCATCTGAAACTCGCGGCGACGCAGGTCATCGCCCAGTGCACCGGCCGAATCCGCCTCGATTTCGACTTCACGAATGACCGGCGCAACCGGAACGGCCGCCGGCAATGGAGCGAACAGCGCAGGCCCGGAGAGACAGAAATCCTGCGGCTGGATCAACCCGCCCTGCTGCAGAATCAAGGCCCGCTGGATCGCGTTATCCAGCTCGCGCACATTGCCCGGCCACGGATACCCGATCAGGCACGCTTGCGCTTCGGGCGAGAACTTCGCCGTCGCATGCTTCATTTTATTGACGTGTTTGGCCAACAGACGCTCGGCCAGCGGCAGGATATCGGCGGTGCGCTCGCGCAACGGACGCCAGGCCAGGGGAAAGACCGACAGACGATAATAGAGGTCTTCACGGAACCGCCCCGCCGCCACTTCGCCGGCCAGATCACGGTTGGTGGTCGCTACCACGCGGATATCCAGGGTGATCGGCTTGCGGGCGCCGACCCGCTCCACTTCCCTCTCCTGCAACACCCGCAGCAGTTTGGCTTGCAGGCCGAGGGGCATTTCGGAAATTTCATCGAGAAGAATGGTGCCACCGTCCGCCTGTTCGAACTTGCCGGCCTGGGCCGCGATAGCGCCGGTGAACGAGCCTTTTTCGTGACCGAACAGGGTGGCTTCGAGCATGTTGTCCGGGATCGCCGCACAGTTGATCGCAATGAACGGCTGACTGGCACGATGGGATTGCTGGTGAATGTAGCGCGCCAGCACTTCCTTGCCGGTGCCGGACTCGCCGGAAATCAGCACGGTGGAATCACTGCGCGCGACCCGCGCTGCCAGATCCAGCAATTGAGCACTGGCAGGCTCGACCGCGACCGGCCCTTCGGCATCACTGACGCCAAGGCTGCCCAAGGCGTGACGGGCTACCAGATCCAGCAGAGCCTTGGGCTCGAACGGCTTGACCAGATAATCCGCCGCGCCTTGACGCATCGCATCGACCGCGCGCTCCACTGCACCATGCGCGGTCATCAGCAGCACCGGCAATTGCGGTTGCCGCGCGCGCAGCAGGCCGAGCAATTGATGGCCGTCCATGCCCGGCATGTTGACGTCGCTGACCACCAGACTGAACGCTTCGCGCTCGACGGCGCTCAGCGCCTCTTCGGCCGAACCCACCGCGTGATAGTCGTGACCGGCCAGCAGCAGCGTATCGGCCAGCGCTTCGCGCAACGAGCGGTCGTCCTCGACCAGCAGAACCTTGATGCCCATGACCTTCACTCAGCTCCCTGAACAGCAGAAAACAACGGCAGGATGACCTGCGCGCACGTACCGCGCCCGACCCGCGAACGCAGCTGCAATTCTCCCTGATGCGCACGCGCCACGGCCTTGACCACGGTCAGGCCCAGGCCGGTCCCGGTGACTTTGGTGGTGAAAAACGGCTCGCCCAGCCGCGCCAGCACCGCCGCATCAATACCGCTGCCGCTGTCGCTGACACACAAACGCAAGGTGTTGTCGCGGGTATAGCAATGCACCTTCAGACGCACCTCACCGGCACTCGCTTGAATCGCGTTTTCAATCAGATTGAGCAGCGCCCCGACCAGCGTGTCGCGATTGCACAGCAACTCGCCGGCATGGCTGTCGCATTGCCAGCGGATCGGCAGATCCTGCACATGGGTCAGCGCCGCGGCCTGCAACGACTGCATCAAGGCATTCGGCGTGACACGGTCGGTCAGCGGCAGCTCGCCACGGGCGAAGACCAGCATGTCGCGCACCTGATGCTCGAGCTCGTGCAGACGCTCCTTGAGGCGACCGGCAAAACGCTGCTGGGTCGCGACCGGCAGTTCCTGCTCGGTCAAATGACTGGCATACAGCAACGCGGCGGACAACGGTGTGCGGATCTGATGAGCCAGCGATGCGACCATCCGCCCCAGGGACGAGAGGCGCTCGTGGCGCGCCAGTTGATCCTGCAAGTGGCGGGTTTCAGTCAGGTCGTTGAGCAGCACCAACTGCCCAGGCTCGGCATCCAGCGAGCGGGTAGCAATCGACAGGCGTCGACCGTTTTTCAAGGAAATTTCGTGACCGTCATCTTCACGGGGCGCGAAGCAACGGGTGATGACATGGCGCCACAGCTCGCCTTCCAGCGGCAGACCGAGCAATTCGATGGCGGCAGGGTTGGCCTCGCACACAATACCGTGGCCGTCGATGACGATGACGCCACCGGGCAACAGGTCGAGGAGGTTTTGCAGACGGTTGGCCAAGCGTTCTTTTTCCGCCAGTTCCTGCATGCGCTGGGCGCTGACCACGGCCAGCTCGCCCTTGAGCTCGGTGACCCGGGCTTCGAGCATGCTATAAGAGTCGGTCAACTGGCTGGACATCTGGTTGAACAGGGCGAATGCCTGCTCAAGCCCCTGGCGGCTGGCCTGCTCTACGGACGGCAGTTGCCCCGAGGACTCGGGAACAGAAGACATCTGGGAGGCTTGGGGCATTGTGCTTCTCGCTTGGCTGACCGTCAGTGAAACGGAACGTTGCGAGGGACATAGCAATACCCGTGCCTAAAAAAAACCGCTTATAAATGAAGCAGTTGAAAAACAGGCGTCAATCATCCGCCTGTTCATCACCTTCACGACGGCTCATGCCGTACTTGCGCATCTTCTCCACCAGCGTGGTGCGGCGAATGCGCAGGCGCTCGGCGGCGCGAGCCACAATACCATTGGCATCGTCCAGCGCCTGCTGGATCAGGCCCTGCTCCAGACCACCGAGGTAGTCCTTCAGATCCAGACCTTCCGGCGGCAACAGGGCGTTGGCGCTGAAGTCCGGCGTATGGCCGTTGATCGCCACGCGCTCTTCCAGGTCGCTGCGCAGGCTGTCGACCATTTGCTCGTCTTCGTCGTCGACGTAGCGGAATTTCTTCGGCAACTCGACCACGCCGATCACCCCGTACGGGTGCATGATCGCCATGCGCTCCACCAGGTTGGCCAGTTCGCGGACGTTGCCCGGCCAGCCGTGGCGGCACAGGGACATGATTGCGGCGGAGTTGAAGCGGATCGAACCGCGCTTCTCGTGCTCCATGCGCGAGATCAGCTCGTTCATCAGCAGCGGAATGTCTTCGACGCGCTCACGCAGCGGCGCCATCTCGATCGGGAACACGTTCAGGCGGTAGTAGAGGTCTTCGCGGAAGGTGCCGATCTCGATCATGCTTTCGAGATTCTTGTGGGTCGCGGCGATGATGCGCACGTCGACGCTCTGGGTTTTGTTGCTGCCCACGCGCTCGAAGGTGCGCTCCTGCAGCACGCGCAGCAGCTTGACCTGCATCGGCAGCGGCATGTCGCCGATTTCGTCGAGGAACAGCGTACCGCCGTTGGCCAGCTCGAAGCGGCCGGCACGGCTGGTGATCGCGCCGGTGAAGGCGCCCTTCTCATGACCGAACAGTTCGCTTTCCAGCAACTCGGCCGGGATCGCCCCGCAGTTGACCGGTACGAACGGCGCGTCACGACGCTTGGAGTGGTAATGCAGATTGCGCGCAACCACTTCCTTGCCGGTACCGGACTCGCCGAGGATCAGTACGCTGGCGTCGGTGTCGGCCACTTGCTGCATCATCTGACGCACGTGCTGGATCGCGCGGCTGGTGCCGACCAGGCTGCGGAACAGGTTGGGTTCGCGATGCCGGCCACGCTCACGGGCCTGGTCGTACATCTCGCGATAGACCTGGGCACGGTGCAGGGAGTCCAGCAGTTTGCTGTAGCTCGGCGGCATTTCGAGGGTCGAAAGTACCCGGCGGCGCTGGTCTTCGGGCAGGTCCACCGAAGAATTATCGCCCATCAGCAAAACCGGAAGGAACTCATCCCAGGTTGAGAGTGTCTTTAGCAAGCCCAAAAGCGCACCAGGAGCATTAACCGTCCCGATCAGTACGCAAATGACCTCACGACTAGACGACAAAGAGCCGACTGCCTGCTGCCAGTCATGGCTTCCGCAGGGTAAATTTTCTTCGCCAAGAAAATTTAAGATCACCGCCAGGTCGCGGCGGCGGACGCTATCGTCATCGATCAGCAGAATTTTGGTTTCACGCCACATGCAATAGCAACTTCCCTAGTCAACTCAATGCCCAAAATGAGGGGCAAGCGAGACGCTTGCAGGACACCTTGTGCCTGTAGACGCCTGAAATCTGAAAACAGCCACTAGTTAAGTCAAAAAACCGTGCACAGTCAAATTTATGGCGCACATGTCTGGATTAACTGGGGGTTAATTAACCAAACAGATGGTAAACCTTTGCCGCGTTCTGCGCTTGGGTGATCTGCGACATCTCGTCGACTATCGCCTGACGCTCACCCATGGCAACTTCAAGCAGCTGCTTGTAGACATGCAGCAACTCTTCAAGGTTATCGCGCAAGGCGACCTCGTCCACCGAGGCTTCACTCAAGACATCTTCCATGCAGGAACGGCAATCCAGATCCAATTGACCGATGGCTTCCCAGTTGCGCTCGGCCAGGGCACCGACCAGCGCTACTCGGGTTTCTTCGATTCGCTGCAAAACAAGACTCATGGTGATCTCCTCAGAACTGCGGAGCGGGCGCAGGTGCGATCGCATCCCAGCCTTCCTTGACGGTGCTCAGCAAGCCGGCAACCTCATCAAGAATGCGCGGATCGCTGCTGATGTTCGCCTCGGCGAGACGCTTCATCATGTAGATATAAAGACCGTCCAGATCAGCCAGCGTATCGGCAGACTTTTCCAGATCCAGACCTTCACGCAAGCCGCTGACGATGCCGATGGCCTTGCTGATCGCCGTGCACTTGGCGGCAATGTCCTTGCGCTCGATGGCGCCCTTTGCCTGAGCGATACGGTCCAGACCACCTTCCATCAGCATTTGCACCAGACGGTGGGGACTCGCTTCGGACGTCTGGGCCTGAGCGCCGACTTTCTGGTATTGCCGAAGGGCCAACATCGGATTCATGTTCTACCTCATTTGCAACTATGACTCGTATGAGCAGTGTATCGCCTGCAAGCCAGAAAACTTTAGACCATAAGACAAAAACCCGGCACACGCTCGAAAGCGTAGCCGGGTTTTTGTCGCTATTACATGTTACTTCGCAGACTGCTGGGCGTTCAGCGAACTGAAGAACGACGTAATGTTGCTCGCCGTCGCTTTCATCTGCCCTACCAGCAAGTCCATGGCGTTGTACTTAGCAGTCAACGTCTTGGTCAGGTTGGCGACACGCAGGTCCAGAGCCAACTGCTGGGACGTAATGTTGCGCGTATTGTTGTTCAGGATAGTCAGGCGCTGATCCAGCAGACCGGTGGTGGTCTTGCCATCAGCCGAAGCCTTGAGATATGGGTCAACCGCCTTGCTCATGCGCGCCAACAGACCATTGGTGTCGTTGGTGCCAGTGAACATCTCCTGGACTTTGCCGCTCATGCCCGGCGTAGACATGGCCTTGTTGAACGCAGTCGTGTCGAACGTCAGGTTACCGGTGTTGCGGTCGGTCATGACGCCCAGCTGCGAGAGATAAGCAATCGGACTGCCAGCAGTCGCACTCGGGGCCGTAATCTGCCCGCGGATATCGGCAATCAAGGAACGCGCCAGCGAGTCGCCAGTGAACGCCGCCTGAACGGTCAGCTTGCCATCTTCGTCCGGCGTCGCCTTGGACAACGAATCGATGGTGTTTTTCAAGGTATTGTAGGCATCGACGAACGCCTGAACCGACGTCTGCAATCCCTTGGTGTTACCGTCGACAGTCACTGTGACAGGTGTCGAGGGTGGATCACCGGCACTGACCGTCGTCAGATTCATCGTCAGGCCACTGATGGCGCCGGTGACCGTGTTGCTCTTGCTGGTCACCGCCAGGCCGTCAATGGTCAGCGACGCGTCCTGAGCAAGGCCGTTGACCGCGCCAGAAGCGCCGGCGGCCGGGTTGGTGCCCATGGTCTGGGTGCCGTCGATTTCCAGACCGGCAATGCCGCTGACTTTCATGTCGGAGCCGGCGCCGGTCTTGCTCGAACTGATCACCAGGCGCGAAGCACCCGAGCTGTCGGTCACGATGTTGGCGGAAATACCATTGACGGCCTGAGCCGAGTTGATCGCATCCCGGGTGCTCTGCAAGGTCGCATTGGCCGGGATCGTGACATTGTAATCAGTGCCATTCTGACTGATTTTCAGGGTACCACTCGGAATGGCACTGGCAGCACCGCCGGCAAAGGATGCACTGGCTATTTTCGAGCCGGTGGCCAGCTTATTCACTACAACACTATAAGTACCCGAGACTGCAGTGTTATCCGCAGAAACACCCAACACGGCCGGAGTACCCGAAGTCGCCGTGTAACCCGCAAATGCTGGATTGGTCTTGCTGCCCAGGTTGGTCATCGCCGTCTGGAATGCGGTCAGCGCACTCTTCAACGTGCCGATACCGGAAATCTTCAGCGTGTTGGTTTTGGTGGCGTTGTCGATCTGCGTCTGCTTCGGCGACTTGTCGGCATTGACCAGTGCTGTAACGATCGCACCGATGTCCAGGCCGGAACCCAGGCCCGAACCCGGTAAAATTGGACTTGCCATGTGCTTCTCCCTTGGGTTGTTGCCAGTCTTTTGACCACTACTTGCGTCTAAAGAACTTCAAACACTATTCATGCCAGTTATCAGACTTTGGCGTCGAACAACACGTGACTCGCGTTGGCCAGACTATCTGCCAGCTTGAGTGCTTCTGCGGAAGGGATCTGTCGTACGACCTCGCCCGTCTCGCTTGCGATCACCTTGACAATCACCTTGCCGGAATGCTCATCGATCGAGAACTCCAGATTGCGCTTGATCGACTGAACGAATTTCTCGATCTCCTGCACCGCCAGCTTCAGCTTGGTTTCATCTGATTCCTGGCTCTTTTTCGAGGCAGGAACAGCATCAACGGTCTGAGGCTTGGTTTCCGACGGTTTGTCGGTAACGGTATTGGCTGGCTTGGGAGCCGGATAAGACACGTTAAGCTTGACGCTCATGTCCATGCTCATCACCTCATAACGTAAAAAGCGAGAGAGCACGCAAGCGCACTCCCCCGCTAAAACTCATTCCGAAATTACTGAAGCAGCTTCAGTACAGCGGAAGGCAGTTGGTTGGCTTGAGCCAGAACAGAGGTCGAAGCCTGTTGCAGGGTTTGCTGCTTGGTCAGGTTAGCAGTCTCTGCGGCGAAGTCGGTATCTTGTACGCGACCTTGTGCAGCAGTGGTGTTCTCGGTGATGTTCTGCAAGTTCTGGATGGTGCTGGTCAGACGGTTTTGCGAAGCACCCAGAGCGGCGCGAGTGGCGTTGATGTTCGCAATTGCAGCGTCGATCGCGGTGATCGCGTTGTCGATGTTCGAAGCGGCGGCTGCGGAAGTAGCACCGGTCAGAACAACAGTACCGCTACCTACCGACAGGCTGACGGCGTCGAACTTGCCGCTAAGTACCAGGTCGATGTGGTTGGCGGAGCCAGTGTTGGCGCCAACTTGCAGAGTTACAGTACCAGCCGAACCGTCCAGCAGGTTTTTGCCGTTCAGGTTGGTAGCAGCTGAGATACGGGTGATTTCGTCAGACATCTGAGCGAATTCAGCGTTGGTTGCGGTCTGGTCAGCAGTGCCGTTGGTACCGTTACGAGCTTTAACAGCCAGTTCACGCATACGCTGCAGGATGTCGGTCGAAGCTTGCAGAGCGCCTTCAGCGGTCTGGGCAACGGAAATACCGTCGTTGGCGTTCTGGATCGCCTGGGTGTTACCACGGATCTGCGAGGACATACGGGTAGCGATTTGCAGGCCGGCGGCGTCGTCTTTAGCGCTGTTGATTTTCAGGCCGGAAGACAGGCGCTGCATCGAAGTCGACAGAGCATCGGAAGCGCGGTTCAGGTTTTTCTGAACGTTCAACGACGTGGTGTTGGTGTTTACTGTTAAAGCCATGACGAATTCCTCGTTGGTTGGGTACTGCGGCTTCCGGCCCTGGCAACCGCCGGGTATGGCCTAGAGAACCTTCGTAATAGTTATCGTCGGGTTTGCAGGTTGCTTGAGGGCTTTTTTGAAAAAATTTGCCATCACCCTGCCACCCCCTAGAAAACAAAGACTTAGCAGCACTTTACCTTCGAAAAAATGACGTCATAAAACCGTCCGTGGCGCAAACCGGCGGGCCAGCGCCTTCGCTCCTCTTCAGGCGGACGATTCTTCCAGCAATTGAATCAACTCGTACTCCATGAAATCGGCAAGTCCCAACCAGTCCTGACGCTCCTGACACGCGAGCATTTGCGTGAGCAACTGCGCCCAGACTTGCTGCGTCTGCGCGCCGGCCAACAGCAATGACTGCTGCGCGCCCTCAAACACATCGACCATGGTCAACGCGGCCTCGACATCACGCCCCAAGCGGAACAGCCCGGCGCACTGGTGGCATTCATCTACCCATGATTGCAGCGCAGTCATTGCACGAACTCCTGATTGAAACCCGTCCCGGCAATCTGTGCCCCCGCGCGGCTGCTATTGAAAAACGCCACCTGCGGCTGACTGGCGATATAGCGCTCCAGCACGCACAGATAGCCGCGAAAATTGAGCTGGGTACTGACGCGCTGGCCATAACCGTCACGCACCCAGTGCCGCGCCTGATTCACCGACGGCCCCAGGTCACCATCATTCCAGCCGGCATGGGTCTTGTTCATCGGGAAGGCAAAATCGGCACCGAACAGCGTGATGCGTGCAGCGCCCATCTTCACCGCCAGGTCCACGGCCGGGTGAATCACACTGCCACCCACATGCAGCAGCGCCCTCGGGTGCTGCTCACGCAATGCCGCGTAGACCGGACTGGCCGAATAGCCACCATAACGCTTGCCCTTCCAGGCCCTCAGCACCTCAGGGTCACTCATGGGCAGATACACCAGCGGGATGCCGTCGGATTCCTCGAATGGCAAATGCCGGAAGCTGATGCGCTGATCGATACTCACCACATAGTCGGGCACGATCCCATGCTCGCGCAGCGGCCGGTATGCGGTATCGACACAAATGTACAACGGACGAACGGCCCGCTCGCGGACCGCGGCCAGACGTTCGAAATGCTGTTCCAGCGTCGGGCCGGTGCCGATCACATAGATCTCCCGACCGGCACAGGTGCCGAACAGCGTTGCCACATCATCGTCAGCCAGCAGTACCGGCAAGCAGTCCTGCAGACGCTGTTGAATGAACGGTGACTGCGGATCGAATTCACGATTGTTGAAGCTCAGGTGCACTTCGCTGACCAGCCGATCACGAATCTTCGCGTTGAAGTCATCGGCCAGCAGCATTTCGGCAGGCAATGCAAAGAATGGCGTGCAGATGTCGGACAGGTCGCCGGCGTAGAGCAATTCAACCCGCGGGTCCTGCAACCACTCCCGTTGATCGAGCAATTGCATCACCAGGGCAAACAGCGCGCCGTTGAGGATGTGCACATACAGGCGCTCGAGCCCGGTGCGCTCCAGCAGCACCGTGGGCAAGTCCCCGAGGCCGGTGCCGTAGACATGCAGTTGCGGCTTGTCCGCCGGCAGGGTGGCAGCCTGAATCTGCGCCTCGCGGACACGGTCATGCCGGCTGGTGAGCTGAATGCCGCCAATGCTCAGCGTCGAGCCCAGCCCCTGCGTCAGCTCAGCCTCGATCGCCGAACTGTCTTCGTTCAGCAATCGTGCGAACAGCGCCGGCCAGCGTCGCTCGACGACTTCAGCATTGGCCTGGAAAAACTCACTCATGGCGCCTCGCGCTCCCTTCAGGCAAAAAAATAGCGTTCAAGGTTAACCCTTGAACGCTATTTTTGTATCCGCCGTTTTTATCCGATTCAAGGACGATAAATGATCGCCGAACCCCACGACAGACCGACGCCGAAACCACTGATCGCGATGCGGTTCCAATCGGAATCCATCACGTGTTTTTCCAGCAGCAGCGGCACACTGGACGACACGGTGTTGCCGGTCTCGACCATGTCCTTGATGAACTTCTCCGGCTCGCCTTCGAACCGCCGCGCCACGGCGTCGACAATCGCCGCACTGCCCTGGTGAATGCAGAAGGCATCGATGTCATCGGCCTTCAGACCGGAATCGTCGAGCAGTTCGTGCAGATGCGCAGGCACCTTGAGCAGTGCGAAGTTGAACACCTGACGGCCGTTCATGAAGAACACGCCATCGGTGACTTTCAAGTGCGGTGCGCCGGAACCGTCAGTGCCGAACTTGGCCTTGCCCAGCGCCCAGACCGGGTCTTCGCCCATCCAGGTGGCAGTGGCGGCATCGCCGAACAGCATGGTGGTGTTGCGGTCTTCCGGATCGACGATCTTCGAATACGGGTCGGCGGTGATCAACAGACCATTCTTCAGGCCGGCGGCTTCCATGAAGCCCTTGATCGCGTAGATGCCGTAGACGTAGCCGGAGCAACCCAGGGAAATGTCGAACGCCGCGACATTGGTCGACAGGCCGAGTTTGTCCTGGACGATGGCAGCGGTGTGCGGCAGGCCTTCTTCGTCACCGTTCTGGGTGACGACGATCAGCGCATCGATGGATTCACGTTTCAGTTCAGGGTTGTTGGCAAACAGCGCATTGGCCGCTTCAACGCACAGATCGGAGGTTTCCTGTTCCGCGTCTTTGCGTGGGAGGAAGGCCGAACCGATCTTGCCGAGGATGAATTCTTCATCCTTCTCGAATTTTGCACCTTGTGCGTAATTGTCCACGCCGGCTACAGGAACGTAGCTCGCAATGCTTTTTATGCCAATCATTACGGCTTCCCAATAATAAACAGCCCAATACCACCGCTCGCAAGGATTCGAGGGGCGCCGACAAACAGAAAACGGCCGCCACAACGGGCAGCCACGGGGAGCGCAAAGGGCTATCACTGGAACCGAAAACGGGCCAGGCGCCATCTCCCCGGTCATTACAATACAGTGAAGATGCGCGTTATGACTCGCAGGTCACGCTATTTTGCCGAATCGATGACAGATCGGGTCATTCGACCAATGACCAGTCCAGCGGCGTACCGCGTTTGATCGGCTGGCGCGCACGGCGCCCGAGGACGGCATCGGTGTGCTTGGGCGGCAGACCGAGACCGGGACGAATGGCACGTACATTGGCCGCCGTGAAGGGCTCACCGGCCGCCATATCGGCCGTGACGTACAGCGACCGACGGTAAACCAGCGACTTTTGCTCAGCCTCGGTCACGCCGTAATGCACCTGGCCCATGGCCTGCCATGCGCGCTCGGTCTCGACGACCAGGCTGGCCAGTTCCGCCGGTTCCAGCGAGAAACTGGCGTCCACCCCACCGGCAGAACGGTCGAGGGTGAAGTGTTTTTCCACCACCGTCGCGCCCAGCGCCACCGCCGCCACCGACACGCCGACGCCCATCGAGTGGTCTGACAGACCGACCTCACAACCGAACAGCTCACGCAGATGCGGAATCGTGCGCACATTGCTGTTGATCGGGGTCGCCGGGTAGGTGCTGGTGCACTTGAGCAGCACCAGATCCTTGCATCCCGCCTCACGGGCGGCGCGCACGGTTTCGTCGAGTTCGGCGATGCTGGCCATGCCGGTGGAAATGATCAACGGTTTGCCAGTCGCTGCGACACGGCGGATCAACGGCAGATCGGTGTTTTCGAAACTGGCGATCTTGTAGGCCGGCACATCGAGGCTTTCGAGAAAGTCCACGGCGCTGTCATCGAACGGTGTCGAAAACGCGAGCATGCCCAGCTCTTTGGCCCGGGCGAAGATCGGCGCATGCCATTCCCAGGGCGTGTAGGCCTTTTCATACAAGTCATAGAGCGAGGTGCCGGCCCACAGACTGTTCGAATCCTTGATGAAGAACTCGCCTTCCGCCAGATCCAGGGTCATGGTTTCGGCGGTGTAGGTTTGCAGCTTCAAGGCATGGGCACCGGCCTTTGCCGCCGCTTCGACAATCTGCAAGGCGACGTCCAGCGACTGGTTATGGTTGCCGCTCATTTCAGCGATGATGAACGGCGGCGCATCGGCACCGATCCGGCGGTTGCCGATCTTGAAACTGCTCATTGACGGGATTCCTTCAAAACCTTGGTGAACGCGCAGGCACTCTGGGTGAACCCGGCGTCACGGAAAACATTCATCGAGGGCTGATTGGCCGGCAATACCTGGGCGGTAATGGCGGTCATTTGCGGCCAGTGCGCTGCCACAAAGGCTTCGCCCTGTGCCAGCAGCGCCCTGCCCCAGCCGAGGCCGAAACGCCCCTCGATCAGATACAGCGAAACCTCTGCCTCAAAGCCGCGCAGATCGTAGCGCAGGACACCGACCGGGCCGTCATCCGCCTCGGCCACCAGCAGCAACCGCTGAGGATTGCGCAGGCTCGCGCCCAGCCAGTTCACATGTTGCGTCCAATCAATCGCAGCGCTGTCCAGCGACCATCGGCGCACGGCCTCGGCATTACGTCCATCGAACAGCAACTGCGCGTCATCCGGCGTCGCCAGACGCAACTTGAGCACCGCGCCGGCCAGTGCCGCCGCCACCCGCAGCGCACCGCGCCCGTCGACCAGTTGCCGCGAACGCTCGGCCAGGCTCTGGCGCAGATAACAGTTGCCCACGACAAAGCCAATCGCATCACGCAGTTGCTCGACACTGACCTGCTCCCGCGCGCCCATGAACACATGCGCGCCGGCCGCCGCCATCACTTCGCCGTTGGCCTGTTGGTTATTCGACACCGCAATGCAGATCGTCGGCAGGCCCAGGGCCGCGCGTTCCCAACTGGTGCCACCGCCGGCGCCGATAAACAGGTCGGCCTCGGTCATGCGCCGATGAAAATCGCTGACGAAACTGTGCAGGCGCCAGTGTGGTCGGGGTTCGGCCAGCGCCTGCATCTCTGCCCAGGCCGGGTTGTCGGCACCGGCGACGAAATCCACTTCAAGCGCCGAAAAATCCGCCAGCGCCAGCATTGCGTGATGAGTCTGGCGTGCCGCATCAAAGCCGCCGAAATTCACCAGCACCCGGCGCGCCACCGGTTTGATCTCGATGACCGGGCCACTGAATTCTTCACGCAGCATGGCGAAGCGCGGTCCGAGCAGTGTTCGGCAACCGGCCGGCAGCAGCGGCTGATAATTTTCGCTGAGCCCGGAGAGGTTCTGATTGAGCAACAGGTCCACGCTGTAGCGGCGGGTCGCCAGATCATCGACGGCGGCGATCCGTGGTGCGAAGCGACGAGCTGCGGTCTGCCAGTGATGGTCGAGGCCGTAATGGTCGGCGATGACCCAGTCAAACTCAGGCTGCCCTTCCAGTTGCGCCGCCAGTGCATCGATATCCGCCTGCCACGGCAGCATCGATTCGATGGCCTGCTCCGGGTCTTCACCGGCGTAGCGCTCCGGCAACGCGAAGGTCTCGAAGCCTTCGCTCTGCAACGCATCAAGCCGATGCCCCGGCAAACGACGACAGGCGAACGCGACATGACTGCCTTGCGTGCGCAGTACTCGCGCCAGTGTCAGGCACCGGGCGATGTGGCCGCTGCCGATGGTCGGCGAGGCGTCGGCGCGGATCAGCACTCTCATTGCAGCTCTCCACCAGCCTTGAGGGCGGCGTAAAGGTACTCGGCGCGCTTCCAGTCTTCGGCGGTATCGATGTCCTGCACCAGATGGCGTGGCAGGATCACCGGCAGACTGGCCGGCGAATACAACACCTCGCTACCCAGCCACGCCTCGCGGCGACCCCAATAGAACTGGCCGGCATCCTGAAAGGCAGCCGGCAGATCCTGCGAACGGGTATTGCGAAACTCGGGGTACAACGCCGTCAGCGCGCCCTGCCCGTCCAGGGTCAGGGCGCGCTGCACCGGAAAGCCGAAATCGGTGACCGAAAAAGCAAAGGACTTGTCCGGATGCTGCGCCAGCAACTCCAGGCCCTGACGCAGAAACCGCGCCTGCAACAGCGGCGCCGTGGCGTACACACAGCAGGCGTATTCGAAGGCCGGCAGTTGCTGCAAGGCATGCATGATCACCGCCGCGGTGCCGGTGAAATCATCGGCCAGCTCCACCGGACGCATGAACGGCACATGAGCACCGTTGGCTCGCGCCACGTCGGCGATCTCTGCGTCGTCGGTGCTGACCACCACCTGCTCGAACAAGCCTGAATCGAGGGCCGTACGAATCGAACGGACAATCATCGGCACACCGTCGAACGGCTTGAGATTCTTGCGCGGGATGCGTTTGCTGCCCCCGCGGGCCGGGATGATTGCGACGTTGTTCAAGGACGTTTTTCCAAAAGGAACCAGGTGATGTCGTCCACCGGAAATTGCGGATCGCGGTGATAACCGAAGCCGTAGTCCAGCAGTTGCAGATCAGGATAGCGATCGAGCATTTCCCCGGCGAAATCACGCTTGAACAGCTTGCCGCTGTTGCCGCGATAGGACACTTCCACCGGCGACGGATTGTAGTACTCGGCGATCAGGATGTAGCGCGAACTCAACGCATACAACTGCGCATACGCCGTCGGCAGTAGTTCCGGCGCCAGATGGATCAGCACGCCTTTGCTCAGGGTCAGGTCGTATTGGCGCTCACGGGGAAAGTCGAACAGCGAACCGTGCCAGATGTTCGCAATCTCCAGCGCACGCGCCTGGGCACAGGCACTGGCATTGATTTCGACCCCGAACAGCTCACAGCGGGGCAACAGCTGACGCAGCGCCTGCAAGTTGTTGCCGGCGTTGGTGCCCAGCTCCAGCAGGCTGTCGATCCGCCCGGCCCGGGTCAGCGCCTTGGCGAACAACGCCAGATTGGCCGCCACCAGTGGCTGGCCGACGTTGCGCTCAACGTACTGATTGCCGAATTCGCCCTGCCAGAATTGTTCCTGCTCGCTCAGATCACGCATTACCGTTTTCCATCCACCGCCACGGCGGCAATCATTCAGTCAACCGACGCAATTGTTCGACCACGTAGTCCTGCTGCTGATCGCTCAGCAACGGGAACAGCGGCAGGCTGATCGCTTCGGCGTAATAACGCTCGGCTTCGGGAAAGTCGCCCTCGGCAAAACCCAGATCACGATAGTACGGCTGCAGATGCAGCGGAATGTAGTGCAGGTTCACGCCGATGCCGGCGGCGCGCAAGCCTTCGAACACCTGACGGTGACTGAGGCTGATGCGCTCGGTCTGCAAACGCACCACGTAAAGATGCCAGGCCGATTCGGCCTCCGGCTGGAGGCTCGGCACGGTGACCGGCAAGTACGCCAGCAGACGGTCGTAACGCGCGGCCAGCTCCCGGCGACGGGCGATGAACTCGTCCAGTTTGCTCAGCTGTGACAGGCCCAGCGCGGCTTGCAGATCGGTGATCCGGTAATTGAATCCCAACTCGACCTGCTGGTAATACCAAGGGCCGTGGCTGGGCTCGGTCATCTGTTGCGGATCGCGGGTCATGCCGTGGCTGCGCAGGCGTTGCAGGCGCTCGGCCAGTTCCGGGCGATTGGTCAGCACCATGCCGCCTTCGCCGCTGGTGATGATCTTCACCGGGTGGAAGCTGAACACGGTCATCGCGGCAAATTCACCGCAGCCCACCGGGCGCCCGGCATAGCTTGCGCCGACCGCGTGGGAGGCATCTTCAATGACGGTGAAGTTGTAGCGCACGGCCAGTTCGGCAATCCGCCGCATGTCGCAGCTCTGCCCGGAGAACGCTACTGCCACCAGCACTTTGGGCAAGCTGCCGTCGCGCTCGGCGGCATCGAGTTTGCTCGCCAGAACTTCAGCATCGAGGTTCCAGGTCAGCGGGTCGATGTCCACGAAATCAACGTCGGCACCGCAATAACGCCCGCAGTTGGCCGACGCGAGAAAGGTGTTCGGCGTGGTCCACAAGCGGTCGCCCGCGCCGAGCCCCGCCGCCAGACAGGCAATGTGCAGCGCCGCCGTGGCGTTGCACACCGCCACGGCGAAATCAGCCTGGCAACGCTCGGCCATCGCCTGTTCGAAACGTTCGATGGTCGGCCCCTGGGTCAACCAGTCGGACTGCAACACCTCGACCACCGCGTCGATGTCCGTCTGGTCGAGGCTTTGCCGACCGTAGGGGATCATACCGACAGCTTCGCGTGCAGGTCGGCGATCTGCCCCACCGAAAGGAAGTGCGGGTTGGTGTCGGAGCGGTACTCGAAATCTTCGCCGACCGGCACGCCACGCTCACCGAGTTTGTCCTCGGCGAAATCCACGTCGACGCTGGTGAAACGGATCGACGGCTGGATGGTGTAGTGATCGGCAAATTCCAGGGTCATCCGCGCATCGTCCAGCGGCACCATCAACTCGTGCAGCTTCTCGCCGGGACGGATGCCGACGTTCTTGTGCGGCAGATGCTCGGCCATTCCCCGCGCCAGATCGACCACACGAATCGACGGGATCTTCGGCACGAACACTTCGCCGCCGTGCATCCGCGCAAAGCTGTCGAGCACGAATTGCACGCCGTGATCGAGGGTGATCCAGAAGCGGGTCATGCGCTCGTCAGTGATCGGCAGCTCTGTCGCACCGTCGGCGATCAGTTTGCTGAAAAACGGCACCACTGACCCGCGTGAACCGGCGACGTTGCCGTAGCGCACCACGGCAAAACGCGTCTGCTGTTCGCCGGCGATGTTGTTGGCCGCGACGAACAACTTGTCCGACAGCAACTTGGTCGCGCCGTACAGATTGATCGGGCTGGCGGCCTTGTCGGTGGACAGCGCGACGACTTTCTTCACGCCGTTGTCGATGGCGGCGGCGATGATGTTCTCCGCGCCGTTGACGTTGGTGCGGATGCATTCGGTCGGGTTGTATTCCGCCGCCGGCACCTGTTTCAACGCCGCGGCATGCACCACGTAATCGATGCCGCGCATGGCCTGACGCAGGCGATCGGCGTCGCGCACGTCACCGAGGAAGTAACGCATGCACGGCGCGTTGAACGTCTGCTGCATTTCGTATTGCTTGAGCTCATCCCGGGAGAACACCACCACGCGCTTGGGCTGGTATTGCTCGAGCAGGCGCGCGATGAACTTGCGCCCGAACGAGCCGGTGCCGCCGGAGATAAAAATCGATTTACCGTTGAACATGTCTTGAGTCCTGTTTCCTGTACCCCGAGGCATCAGCCCAGCCACTGCGCCCAGTTCACCGCAGCACGTTCGTTCAGACCAAAACCTTTGCCGCTGAGGATCAGGTTCGGGTTACCGGCCGGATCCTGAGCGAAGACGGAGGACCATTTTTCAGCCAGTGCTTCCAGAGCCTGCGGCGCTTGCGACAGTTGCCCGTCATGCAGCACCTGCACCAGCGGCGTCCATACGGTGAGGTAACCGGCCTGACCGGCCTTGAGGCACAGGTCGACGTCACTGAAACCTTCGTCGAAGCTTTTGGCGTCCAGCCCGCCCAGGGCGTCGAACAACTCTTTGCTCACCATCAGGCACACGCCCGACACGGCCGAGTAGTTCTGATCAACCTGCAGACGATGCATGTAACCTTCGGCGTCGTGCTTCTCGCCGATGAAGGCCGAACCAACGGTGCCATCCGCGCCGAGAATCAGACCGGCCTGGGAGACTTTCCCGTCGCGGTCGACCAGCTTCGGCCCGACGACGCCCACTTCAGGACGCTGGGCATGGTTGAGCAGCGACTCGATCCAGTTCGGGTTGACGACTTCGCTGTCAGCGGCCATCAGCACCAGGTACTCGCCTTGCGCCTGCTGGCTGGCGGCGTTGCACAACGCCGCGTCGCTCAGCGGTTGATCGGCATGCAGAACGCGGACTTTGGCGTGGCTCAGGGTGCCCAGCCAGTCGTTGACGGCGGCTGACTGACCAGCCCGTGCCGCCAGCAACACTTCATAGCGGGTGTAGCGGGTTCTCAGCAACACGCCTTCCAGGCAACGTTGCAAGGCCGGCAGATCATCGCTGACCGGCAGGATGATCGACACCAGCGGCTGCTCGGTGTGGCGATAATCGATCTGGTAAGTGCCGGGCGTCGACGAGGTGATCTTGGCCTTGTAGCCACGATTGCCCAGGTGACGCAGCAGCGCCTGACGTTCATCGGTGTTCTCTGCCAGCTCCGAAGAGCGGGTAATCAGCAGTGGTTCGTCGAGGTGCGCGAGGCCGCCCAGACCACGCTGCTCGATGATGCGCAACAACAGGTCGAATTCCAGCGCCTTGCTGAAGTCGGCCTGATAACCACCCGCCTCGATCAGCACTTCACGGCGGATCAGCCAGTGCCGCGCCATGAGGGCTGGCAGACTTTGCAGCAGATCGAGGTTGAAGCCCGGACGGAACACGTCCACCAGGGCACCGTCGGCGCTGCGCTGGATTTCATCGGTGGCCACCGCACGGCAACCGTCGGCCGACTGCAGTTCCAGACCGGCACGCAGCAGACCGCTGGCGGTGAACTCGTCGCCCGCTTCGGCCAGCAGCAGCCAGTCGCACGGCGATTGATTGACGCTCAGGTTCAGCTTGTCGACAAAGTTGCCCTGGGTCACCCGTACAAAGTGCAAGGTATTCTGCGCCGTGGTCGCGGCCGGTGGTTCACCGGTGGTGAACACCACAACCTTGAATGCCTTGCTGTGTCCTTCCAGCAGACTGTCCAGGGTGACCTGCAGCTTGTCGATGTCGTTGTCCAGATCCAGCAGGAAGATGCCGAACTGCGGACTGCCGCCATTGGCCGCCAGTTGACGGGCAATGGCCTGGGCCTGCCCGGCATCCGGCTGACGCTCATCGAGCCACTTGAGCAAACGCCCGGTCAGCATTTTGCCGAATACCGCCTGATTGCCTTCGAGCGACACCGCTTCGAGTCGAGCGACCCACGCACGCAGTTTTTCGGCGTCTTCGTCCTCGCCCAGCAATTGCAGTTGCGCCACCAGACGGTTGATCACCGTGCGGTTGAATACGTTGGCGTCGTGGGCTTGCCACAAGCGGTCCACCACGCTTTCCGGTGTGTCGTTGTTGCGGGCCTGCATCAGGTTTTCCTGGCGGGCCCAGATGCCTTCCAGGCCTTGCAACTGGATGCGGCCGGCCGGCATGGCGTGCAGCAGAAACTCGAACTGGGTCAACTGATCGAAGAACGCCTGATTGTAGAACGGCATTTCGACGTACTGTTTCGGCCCGAAGCGGCGCTGCGGGCCGGCTTCGATGTCGGTCCAGGTCGACTCCAGAATCAATTCGGCGGTCAATGCCCGACCGGTGCGCAGGCTGTCGGCCAGGGCTTCGAAACTTTGCAGGACAAACTGTTTTCCCTGTTGCGGATCCTGATGCTCGACCTGGGTCGGCAACCCGGCCAGGAACGTGGCAAACACCTCTCGCTCGGACACCGATTTGGCGTCGGTGTAAGCCAGTGAGTGAAAGATCTCGGTGTTGTGATCGGAATGCTGATAGTTGATTTCACGCACAACATAGGGGATCGGCAGGATACGTGCCTTGCCGCGTGCCAGCATGTAGTACGTGTGACCGACTTCCTGCCACTGGAAGATCGTGTCTTGCGGCATCGCGTCATACCAGTCGCGCAGAATCTCGGTGCGCTGCACCGCATAAAACGGCGGCAGGTACTGGGACATGTATTCCAGCAGGCGATCCTGGGCACGATCGGCCGAGTAGTCCTCGCAGACTTTCTTGTCACGACGGTAGTAGCTGACGCCATTGGCCAGCGTCAGGTACATCATGCTGTAGCCGTGGCACAAGCTGTAGTCGGGGTTGGCATCCATGAAGTCAACGGCCTGGTGCAAGGCATCGTGCACCAGGAAGTCATCGTCGGCGGCGAACACCATGTAGGGGGTCTGCAACTGCTGCACGCCGTAGGCCAGCTTGGCGCGGATGCCCCAATAGCCGAACTGCGGCAGATGCTGATATTCCACGTTGGCAAATTGCCCGGCCACGCCCGGCAATGCCTCGGCGGACGAGTCCAGCACCAGGATCCTGCACGGCAGGGCGCTGTAGAAACGCACGGCCCTGCGCAGAAACGCCGGGCGTTCGTGAGATATCAGCACAACGGTCAACTGTTCGTTGAGTGCCAAATCGTGTCCAGAACTGTTCTTGCCTTGCATAAATTCCCCACAAGCGGCGAGTCGCCGAAAACTCAACGTTGTTTTTGTCGATTAACGAACGCGACGCAGATAGCCATCCGGCGCGACAGTGATCAGCAACTTGCTGTGAATGGCCTGATCGATTTCGAAATCGCTGTTCTCTTCCAGGTAGGCCCACACAGCGGTTTTCGGATTGTCACCCTTGCCCCACGGACGATCCGGGAAGGCGTCTTCGGGCATGTCTTCGACCACGGTGTCCATCACCACGCAATAGCTGCCCACCGACACCAGTGGTGCGTACAGGCGCAGCTCTTCGAGGACGTGTTCGTGGGTATGGTTGGAGTCCAGCACCACCAGCACTTTCTTGCCCTGCACGCGATCACGTACCTGGTCGACGATGGCGGTATCGATGCTCGAACCCTGGATCATGCTGATCCGCTTGAACATCGGGTGCGCTTCAATGGCTTCGCGGTTGTGCTGGCGGATGTCGATGTCGACGCCCAGCACTTCGCCGTGACCGATCAGTTCGAGGATCGAGGCGTAGAACACCAGCGAACCGCCGTGGGCGATCCCGGTTTCAACGATCACGTCCGGACGCAGGTTCCAGATGATTTCCTGCATGGCGACCATGTCCTGCGGGAACTGAATGATCGGCCGGCCCATCCAGCTGAAGTTGTAGGTGTACTTGTGTTTTGCGGTGGTGCCGACCCAGCCCAGCGATTCGGTTTGCAGTGCCTTGTCCTGTTGCAGGCCTTCGATGTTGGCTTTTACTTCTTCGCGAAACTGCTCATGTGGATTCATTGCGACTCTCCAAAAATTCGGGAAAACGGCTTACCTGAACACCCTGGCGTCAGGGTATGGCACGGTGTTGGTCTTGATGATCCTGGCGGGATTGCCCACCACGACCGAAAAATCCGGAACGTCTTTTGTCACCACGGCACCGGCGCCGATGGTCACCCAGCGACCGATGCGCAGGCGCGGCAGGATCGTGGCGTTGGTACCGATAAACGTGCCGTCGCCGATTTCCACACAGCCGGCGATGCACACGCCCGGCGCCATGAACACCGAGTGACCGATTCGCCCCTCATGTCCCACGACGCTGCCGGCGCTGATGCTGGTGTTGTCGCCGAGTTCGACCTCGGCCTGCATCAACACGCCTTCCTGCAGATAACTGCCCTGCCCCATGCGGATCATGCTCAGATCGATGCCGGGATGAATGAACTGACCAAGCTTCGCCCCTGCATCTACCAACTGACACGTGGTTTCGTAGCGTAACCGGGTACTGCCGGTGATCAGATTGACGAAGCGCACGTCCGGCCCATTGAGCTCGGCGACCCGCTCCGAACCACCCACCACCGGCACCCCGTAAAACATCGTGTGGTGCTTGCGCGGATCGTTGTCCAGAAACGCGAATTCGACATTCGGCGTACTGCGTTTGACCGCGTGCAGCATGCGTACCGCTTCCGGGTTGGCGGCCCCCAGCAGATACATCTTCACGGCGCGGGCCTGCTTGCCAGCAAGTCCAGCACCACTTGCACGACGCGCTGCTGATCGGCGTCGGTCATGTCGTGATAGCTCGGCAGGTTGAAGGCGCGCTCCGGCAGGGCGAATGACACCGGCGTGTCAACGTTGTGCCCGCTGAACATCGGCAGCGTCGACAGCGGCCAGAAGAACACCCGGGCATCGATGTCGGCGGCCTGGAACGCTGCGATCAACTGGTCGCGATGGATACCGGTGTCGGCATCGAACACCACGGTCGGCATCCAGTAACCGTTGCGCCCGTGAGCCGGCTCGGGATTGAGCGACACACCCGGCACGCCTTCCAGCGCCTGCGCATAGTTGGCAAAGATCGCCCGCTTGCGCGCGATCAACTCTTCGATCCGCTCGACCTGTGCGCAACCGACGGCCGCCTGCAGGTTGCTCATCTTGTATTTGAAACCGACGAACTCGGGCCAGAACTGCTTGGTGCAGCCGGCCACCCGACCGTGGTTGGACAGGGTCAGCACGCGCTCGTACAAGGCCTTGTCCGAGGTGACGAACATCCCGCCCTCGCCAGTCGTCATGGTCTTGGTGCCATGGAACGAAAAAGCCCCGAAAGCACCGAGCGAGCCCGCCGCCCTGCCGCGCCACTGCGAACCGATGGCTTCGGCTGCATCCTCGATCACGGGAATGCCGAATTCCTTGCCGATGGCCAGCAAGGCATCCATGTCGCACAGATTGCCGTACAGATGCACCGCCAGGATGGCTTTGGTGCGCGGGCCGATCGCGTTTCTGACCTGCTGCGGGTCGAGGCACCAGCTGTCGGCCAGCACATCGACGAACACCGGCGTGGCGCCCAGATAAGTGATGGGCGCCGCCGAGGCGATCCAGTTGGTGTTGCCAAGGATCACTTCATCGCCTTCGCCGATGCCCAGCGCCGCCATGCCCATGTGTAGGGCTCCGGTGCAACTGGAGGTGGCGATGGCGTAGGTCGCGCCCAAGTGCTCGGCAAAACCGTGCTCGAAGCGGGTCAGGTATTCGTAGCAACGTGCGCCCCAGCCGTTCTGCACGGCGTCAAGGGTGTAGCGGGCTTCGAGTTCGCCGACGCTGGGTTTGGTGTAATGAATTCTGCTCATCGAATGCTCAACTCCGGAACGGCGACGACAAAGCGTGCGCCCCACGTTTTGGCCGAGGCCAGTTGCTGCGTGACTTCACTCAACAGGTTCCACGGCAGCACCAGGATGTAGTCGGGCTTTTCCAGCTCGATGCGTTCGGGCGCGACAATCGGAATGCGGCTGCCCGGCAGGAACTTGCCCTGTTTGTGCGGGTTGGCATCGGCGACCCAGGCCAGCAGATCCGTCCTCACGCCGGCGAAGTTGAGCAAGGTATTTCCTTTGGCTGCCGCGCCATAGCCGACCACGCGCTTGCCCTCGGCCTTGGCCTGCAACAGAAAACGCAGCAACTGGTGCTTGATGTTTTCGGCGGCCGGCGCCAGCGTCGCGTAGTACCCGGTGGTTTTCACCCCGGCGTCGAGCTCGGCCTGCAACTGCTGTTGCACCGCTGGCTGCACGGCGCGGCGTTCGCCGTCCTTGCGCTGGACGAACACCCGCAGCGATCCGCCATGGGTGGTCAGCTGGCTGACGTCGAACACTTCCAGGCCGTTGCGCTCGCACAGGGTCTGCACGGCGGTCAACGACAGGTAGGAATAGTGTTCGTGATACAGCGTGTCGAACTGCGCGCCGGCCATCAGCGTCAGCAGTTGCGGGAATTCGAAGGTAGCGACGCCGGTCGGTTTGAGCAGCGCAGCGAAACCACCGAGGAAGTCATTGATGTCCGGCACATGGGCCAGCACGTTGTTGGCGGCCATCAGGTCAGCGGCCCAGCTTTCGCTTTTCAGCTGTGCGGCGGTGTCGCGACCGAAGAACAGTTCACGAATCTCCAGGCCTTTTTCCCGTGCTGCCTGCGCGGTGCTGCGGGTCGGCTCGACGCCCAGGCACTGGATGCCGCGACCGGCCACGTATTGCAGCAGGTAGCCGTCGTTGGCGGCGACCTCCACCACGCGGCTGTCGGCGGTCAGGCCGAAGCGCTCGACCATCTCGGCCACATAGCGCTCGGCGTGGGCCAGCCAGGTACTGGAGAACGAACTGAAGTAGGCGTACTCGGCGTCGAACAGGCTGTCGGCCGAGGTGTAATCCTCGGTCTGGACCAGCCAGCATTGCTCGCACACGGCGACCTTCAGCGGCACCCATTGTTCGGCCTGCTCCAGCCGATCGGCATGCACGTAGGCGTTGGACGGTGGCGAGGTGCCGAGGTCGATCAGCGGCAAGCTCAGCGGTGCGGCGCACCCACGGCAGTTCATAGACGCACTCCAGCAAAGTGTTGATCGAGCGCGGGATGGCTGGAATCACGCGCTGACAAATTATTGACAGGCAACGGCCAGGCAATCGCCAGCCGTGGATCGTTCACCGACAGGCCGCCCTCGTGCTCCGGCGCGTAATCGGCGCTGTGCAGATAAAGCAGTTCGGCGTCTTCGGTGAGGGTCTGGAAACCGTGGGCGAAGCCGGCCGGAATCAGCAGGCTGCGACCGTCGCCGGCCTTCAGGTGCTCGGCGTGCCAGTGCAGGAAGGTTTCGGAATCCGGGCGCAGGTCCACCGCCACGTCCCACACTTCACCGCGCAGGCAGGTGATCAGTTTGGCTTCCGGCGCATTGGCGTTCTGGTAATGCAGACCGCGCACGCTGCCCTTCTCGCGGGTGCAGGAATGGTTGATCTGGCGGATGTGAAACTCGGCACCAAACGCTTCCAGACTGCCCTCGCAGAACAGCCGGGCGAAGTGCCCGCGCTGGTCTTGGAAGCGTTTGTGCTGAACGCTGAATAAACCGGCCAGCGGCAACGGTTTCAAGGAAAACTCGCTCACAGCGCGCCCCGGTACAGGTTCAGTTGGCCGAGGGTCACGGTGCGCATGTCATCACCGTTCTGCCACGCCAGGTGCCAGTCGAGCGTCTGGGTCAGGCACTGCTGCAACGACCAGCGCGGTTGCCAGCCCAGCACCTGACGTGCGCGGCTGCTGTCCAGGCGCAGCAGACCGGCTTCGTGCAGGTCACTCTTTTCGAGGCGCAGGCCACGGGCCTGAGGCCAGCGGTTGGAGAGCAGTTCGACCACTTCGCCGACGCTGCACATGTCCGCCTCACCCGGGCCGAAGTTCCACGCTCCGGCGTATTCCGGGCCTTGTTCGTAGAGCCCGGCGGCCAATTGCAGGTAGCCGGCCAGCGGCTCCAGCGCGTGCTGCCACGGGCGCACGGCTTGCGGGTAACGCAGGGTCACCGGCTCGTCTGCCGTCCAGGCCTTGAGCACGTCGGGAATCAGCCGTTCAGGGGCGAAATCGCCGCCGCCCAACACATTGCCGGCGCGCGCGGTGGCCAGGGCCAGACCGTGCTCGGCGTACTTGTCGGCCGGGAAAAACGACGCCGCGTAAGACTGCGCCAGCAACTCGCAGCAGGCCTTGCTGCTGCTGTAAGGATCGTGGCCACCGAGTGCTTCGTCTTCGCGGTAGGGCCACAGCCATTCCTTGTTGGCGTAGACCTTGTCGGTGGTCACCAGCACGCAGGCCCGCACGCAACCAACCTGACGAATCGCTTCGAGCAGGTTGAGGGTGCCCATGACGTTGCTGGAATAAGTGCCGAGCGGATCGCGATAACCTTCGCGCACCAGCGGCTGGGCCGCCAGGTGCAGGACGATTTCCGGCTCGGTGTCGGCGATGATCTCGAGCAAGGCGCCGAGGTCACGCAGGTCGCCGCGCTGGTCGTTGATGCCTTCGCTCACACGCGCCAGTTCGAACAGGCTCGGCTCGGTCGACGGGTCGAGGGAAAAACCGCTGACTTGCGCACCGAGGCTTTGCAGCCACAGGGTCAGCCAGCTGCCCTTGAAACCGGTGTGACCGGTGACCAGAACCCGCTTGCCGCGCCAGAATTCCGGACTCAGTCCCATTGCTTCCATGGGGCCTCCCCGCTCTGCCACAACGCTTCGAGGTGGTTTTTGTCACGCAGGGTGTCCATTGGCTGCCAGAAGCCTTCGTGCTGGTACGCCATCAACTCGCCGCGCTCGGCCAGACCGTCGAGCGGGCCGGACTCCCACGAGGTTTCGTCGCCTTCGATCAGCGGCAAAACCTTGGGCGAGAGCACAAAGAAACCACCGTTGATCCAGCCACCGTCACCGCGCGGTTTTTCCGTGAAACCGAGAACCCGGTCGCCGTCACGATCCAGCGCGCCATAGCGACCCGGCGGTTGTACGGCGGTGACTGTCGCCATCTTGCCGTGAGTCAGGTGGAAATCCACCAGCGAGCTGATATTCAGGTCGGAGACGCCGTCGCCATAGGTGAAGCAGAAGGCTTGTTCGTTTTCCAGATAGCGTGCGGCGCGACGCAGACGGCCACCGGTCATGGTTTCCTCGCCAGTGTCAATCAGCGTCACGCGCCACGGTTCGCTGTAGTTCTGGTGAACGTCCATGCGATTTTCACGCATGTCGAACGTCACGTCGGAGGTGTGCAGGAAGTAGTTGGCGAAGAAGTCTTTGATCGCGTAGCCCTTGTAGCCAAGGCAAATCACGAAGTCATGAATCCCGTGGGCGGAATACTGTTTCATGATGTGCCAGAGAATTGGCTTGCCACCGATCTCGATCATCGGTTTCGGCTTGAGGTGCGACTCTTCACTGATGCGCGTGCCCAGGCCACCCGCCAAAATAACTGCCTTCATGGTCTCCCCTCTCGTTCGTCACAGGGCTGCGCGCTGCTTTTTGCGCATTGCGGCCTTCTGGCTAAACCTTTCTGCCGGTACGGGCGCAGGGGCAATGACCGCGAGCGCTCGTTTTATGGCGATTTGAGGGGGACTTGCAGGAAACGCGCCAGCTCCGCTGGCTGCGCGTCGGCAGGACATTTGCCCATGAAAAAAGGGATGAAGCCGTTGCCGGCTTCATCCCTCCCTTCAAACAACTCCCGTGCGTCGACCGGATCAACCGAACATGGCAAACCCGTCAACAGCGGCCGGCAAATTGTAAACCTGACCATCAGCGGTCTGGATGTGCTCGATGCTATTGAAGCCCGCATACCAGCCCGCCAGTTTCACGCCATTGGTCGGTGCCCCGGTGCTGCCGTCATTGGCGCTGTGCAGATAGGCGTCGTCACCGATACGGGTAACGCCCAACTGGCTGGCGTTGGCAATGGCGTTCAGGATCAGGGTGTCGTTCAGGCTGGTGCCGCCGTCCTGAATCACCACCAGACCGGAGGTGTTCACCACGTAGGTATCATCACCCTCACCGCCATTGGCGAAACCACCGGATGCCTGCTGGCCGGCCAGATTGAGAATCAACCGGTCGTCACCCTCGCCACCGAACAACGAGTAGGTGCTGCCCTTGCCGGTCAATACGTCGTTGCCGATACCGCCGATGGCGCTGCCGTTGACTACCGTCACGGCGTCATTGCCGTCCTCACCGAACGCGTTGGTACCCAGATCGTTTTCAGCACTGACAATCACGTCGTCACCCGACCCGCCATATAACTGATCGGCCTGCGCATTATCGGCCACACCTTCGAGGCTGAACGGCCCGATATCGGATACCAGGCCGCCATAGATGACGTCGTTACCGTCACCACCATTGATCAGATCGCTGCCGCGCCCGCCTTCCAGCGTGTTGTCCGCATCGTTGCCGGTCAAGGTGTCGTCGAAATGACTGCCCATCACGCCTTCGATATTGGTCAGCATGTCGCCCAGGGCATCGCCACCCAGGTTGATACCGGTCTGCAGATTGATTTCTACTGCCGAGGCACTGGTGAGGTACCAGACGCTATCGATGCCATCGCGCCCATCGACCGCATCTGCGCCACCACCACCGATGAAGGTGTCATTGCCAGCCGAACCCATGAAGTTATCAGAATACTGACTGCCCTCGATCAGTTCGATCCCGGTGTATTCAGGCACCGGATTCCAGGGTTTGTACGCGGCCCCGCTCAGGTCGATCGTCATCGGCATGAAGGCGTATTTGAAACTCAGCAGATCCTGCCCCTGCCCGCCATCGAGGCCGAAAAACCAGGACATGCCGCTGGCGTAAAAGGTGTCGTTGAAGTCACTGCCACGGATGATCTCGATGTTCTGGTACGTATCGCCGTCAGCGATCCCTGAAAACTCCCGGGTCGCCCAGTTCAGCGTCATGGCGACCGTGCTGTCGCCGTAACTGAGCACATCGATACCGTCGCCACCGTCAAAGGAATCGCCCTTGTCACCGCCGAACAACACGTCGTTGCCACTGCCGCCGACGATCGTGTTCCAGGTGTCGTTGCCGTAGCCGGTGAAGTCGCCGGTCCCGGTATACGTCAGGTTTTCAACGAACGGATCCAGGTGCATCACAGACAGCGTGGTGTAAACCTGATCGGTGCCGCCCATGAAGCCCTCGACTTCTTCGATGGTCACACCGGTGCTGTTGATGATGTACACATCGTTCCAGTCGCCACCGGCCAGGGTCACGCCACCGATGTTGGCGGTGAACTGATCAGCATTGCTGGTGCCAATGATTTTTTCGACATTGCGAAAGGTGTCGCCAACTGCATTGATTCCACTGCCGATCTCGATGCTGACCGGCCCTGCGTTATGGTGATAGCTCACCGTGTCGTAGCCATCGGAACCGTCAATGATCATCGACCCTTCGAAGCGATAGATCAGATCATCGAACTTCGAACCTTCAATGGCTTCGATACCGGTGAAGGTGTCTCCGTAGGCAATGGTCAACCCGTCATAGTTGCTCCAGTCCGCGATTCTCACCCCTTCGGAACTGTCGCTGTAGCTGACGGTATCGAAGCCATCACCACCGACGAAGTGATCCGCCCCGTCGCCGCCCCACAGCCAGTCGTTGCCGGCACCGCCAATGATCTCGTTGTCAGTGTCACTGCCGTAGGCCTTGAAATCACCCGTACCGGTGAAGGTCAGCTTCTCGATGAAGGAGTCCATCTTGATGGTGTTGAGACTGGTGCGCAGCTCGTCGTAACCGCCGTAATTCTCTTCGATGATGGTCACGCCTTCACTGCCGACGATGTACACATCGTCCCCCCAGCTGCCCTCCAGCGTCACACCGGAGTTGTTGCTGGTGAAGGTGTCGTTCAAAGAGGTACCGATGACTTTCTCGACATTGAGCAAGGTATCGCGCTTGCCGTCGGCCACCGTGACAGTCAGTGAGTCCTGGTCGATTTCGACACTGACGGCCGAAGACAGCACGCGATAGTCCGCCGTGTCAAAACCCTCACCCCCGTCCAGCACGTCCGATCCGGCGCTGCCGATCAGCTGATCATCCGACCCCATTCCATAGAGTTCGTCATTGCCATCGGTGCCCACCAGGTAATCCACATCACTCGTTCCATTCACTACTGACATTGCTTCTTCCTTGCGTTGTTGTTGAACCGGATACCGTCAAAGAGCGCTGAGCGCCAGCTTGCTGAAAATAAACTTCGGACCCATGACTTCGGTCATCTCAAACGACGCCGAACGATAGGAACCAGCCTGAAAAAAACAAAACAGGCGACTGTAAAAGTCGCCTGTTTTGAGAAAAAGCCTGTACGAACCGATCAGTCCGCCAGCCAGCCGTTTTCCCAGTACCGTAGGTTATCCCCACGCAGCACGTAATCGCGCAGCACGACTTCACGCAATTCGTCACCCATGCGATAGCTCGCATCCGGATCGGCCAGGTGCATGCGGATCGCTTGCAGCCACTCATCCGTGGTGTTGGTCTTGATCCGGGTGCATGGCAGGTAACCGCGATAGGCCTCGGTGTCGGTGCAGATCACCGGGTATCCGCAGGCACCGTACTCCAGCAGACGCAGGTTGCTCTTGCAGTCGTTGAAAATGTGGAACTCCAGCGGTGCCAGGGCCAGGTCGAGGTTGAGGCTCGCCAGTTTCGCCGGGTACACGTCCAGGCCGATCACGCCGTGGAATTCATGCATGTACGGACGCAGATCATCCGGACACATGCCGAAGAACACCCAGTCGACTTCATTGGCCAGTTCACGAACAACGTCGGCAATCACGGCCAGGTCGCCGTGGTGGCTGGTGCCGCCACCCCAGCCGACCCGTGGTTTTTTCGAGGTGCGGCGCTGGCTGCGCAAGTCGCACCACATGTGTCGGGACAGCATGTTCGGAACGACCCGGATGTCGTTATGCATGCTCGACAGCGCATTGCCCAGCGGCGCCGTGGACACCACGACCCGGTCACACATGGCAATTGCCCGGCGGACGAGTTTTTCCATTTCGTCCTTGTTCGGCATGTTGCGGATGTGCGCATTGCGGTGCGGCACATCGATGACGTAGTCATCGAGCTCATAGATCCGCCGCGCACTGGAGTACTTTTGCAGACTCGGGATTTCGTTGATCGGCGCTTCGGCATAGCGCCCCTGCAAAATGATCACGTCCGGCGACTGACGCTCGACTTCAATGATGGTCGGCAGGTTGTAGTGAATGCGCCCCAGCGCGCGACCTGCTGCTTCCAGCTCGATCAAAGGCTGCGTCACGCGGTAGTGGCCGATGGCGGAGGCGTTGACCGGCAGCGCAAGGATCTTCGGCAGTTGTGGCTGGGAGAACGGAGTCCAGCCAGTACGCAAGCCTGGATCGAGACTGAAGCTCGACCCGCCAAGGCCGTTCAGCGACAGATTCTTGTTGTAGGCCGGGTCCCGCGCAACGATGGGCAACCAGCGCTTGTAGAACGTTTCCTGCTCCTTGCCGAGCTGCGCCTCTTCACCCTCTTTTGGCGTAACGGCCGGCTGCGCACCCAATGCCAGCTGCGCATAAGGCGTCCAGACCACCAGATAACCCTGCTGACCGACACGCAGGCACAAGTCCACTTCGTTCAGCGACTGCGCCAGATCCTGTTCGTCGAGGCCACCGACGGCCTCGAAAACCGACTTGCGCACCAGCAGGCAATCGCTGCCGACGGCGCTCAGGTCATGCGCCGCCAGCAGACGATACATGTAACCCGTCGCCTGCAGCGATTCACCGAAAAACGGTACGCCGGCCGGCCCTTGCAGACCCAGAATCAGCCCGGAATGCACGATCCGGCCATCCGGGTTGAATAGTTTCGCGCCCACTACACCGACTTCCGGCCTTTGCGCATGATTGAGCATTTCCGCCAGCCATTCGCCGTTGGTGATCACCGCGTACGGGTTGAGCAGCAGGACGTAATCGCCACGGGCCTCACTCACGGAGAGATTGCGCACTGACGCCAGGTTGTCCTGCTGCGGGCAGTCCAGCACGCGAATCCGCTCGCTGCCCAATTGCGCCATGCCATCGAACCAGGCCCGGGCTTCGGCGCTCTCGCTGCCGTTGTCCACCAGCAGCAGTTCGTACTCGGCATATGCGGTTTTCTCCAGCAGGCTCTCGACGCAGCGCTGCACCGCCGCCGTCTGATCCTTGCTGACGATGATGATCGACACCAGCGGCCGGCGGGCGTGGTGATAGTCGACCCGGTTCAACAGGTTCGACGCACCTCGACGGATGTCATGAGCGATGCCCAGCCGATCCAGGTGTGCGCCGACCAGTTGCGCATTGCTGTCTGCCATTTCCGGTCCCGACAGCCACTTGGCCAGGTCAAATGCCGACTCCAGCAACACCTCGGCGATATGACCGACCACTGGTGTGCCGCCATCCTCGACCATGCGCCAAAGCACATCGTGGGGTGCCAGTTCGCCAAACGACGAATCGAAACCACCCAGGGCCAGGAAACGTTCACGCTCGAACGCCAGCGCCCTGCCGACGTAGGGGTAGCTGCGCATCAGATCGAGGTTGAAGTCCGGCTTGAATACCGGCTCGGTCGATTCACCCTGGGACAGACCACCCTCATCGCTGTACAGACACGTCAAGGTACGCGACAACGCAATGCGCTCGGCCATCACCAGCAGCGCCGGCACCACCAACCGATCGCCGGCACGCAGCAGGTAGAACCAGTCGGCGCCATCGAGTTGCGGCAGCAGATCATTGATTTGTTGCTGCCAGTCATCCTGCAGCGGCATGCGCACCACGCGCTCGTCCAACTGCACCTCGGTACAGGCCGCAGACAATACGATGGTCAGCTCGGACAAATACTCCTGGGCGGCCAGCGATTGCAACGTAAGATCCAGCGCCGAGCGACTGCCCTGCTCGTCAATGATCAGTGCAACGATTTTCGGTATACGCGGCCACGCGGCCAGTGTATCCGGCAGCAATTCACGCTGGCCTTCGGTCAGGCGGCGGCATTCGAGCCACTGCGCGTACAGCTCGGCGAAACTGACGCTGGAGATGCCCACGTGCCAATCCTGGGTCGTCTGCTTGGTACCCAGTGTCCGGCTCAGCGGCAGCTCTTCCCAGACACGCGGCGACTCGTCTGCCTTGGTCATCGGCACGTAGCGCACCCAGCCCGGTGCAGGCGCCGACTCGCCGCTGCGCGCCTTGAGCATCTGCGTCAGCCATTGACGCTCGGCCTCGATCGCATCGCGCATGGCCTGCTGACCGCTCAATCGTTCAGGGTACAGTCGCTCGACACTCAATACATGGTTCGAGACCACCATGTTGCCCCGGCGCAGCAGACAGACATACAGGGCGAAGTCCAGACTGGCGACAAAGCAGTGCCCCGGCTGGGTCAACGCCGGCAGCAACTCCACTACATCGGCGCGGCGAAACAGGGCATTGCTGAAACCGCCCAGAATGTTGACCGGAAAGTTCTCGAAGATCGCCAGCAGGTCTTCACCCTTGAACAGCCCGCAGGTCGGAGACAGCGGCGTGTTTTGCAGGCGTGACGGCAGCGGCCGATCGTCTGCGTCCCAGAACAGGCGCTGAGCCAGGACCAGATTGACATCCTGCTGATCGATGAGTACCTGCGCCTGACGCTCGACACAGATGCTGAACAACTGGTCGTCATCGCACAGGAATTTTATGAACTCGCCCTGAGCCTGTTCGAGACAGACGTGCAGGTTGCCCACCAGCCCCAGCGTCCGGGAATTGCGTACATAACGCACCGCCACGCCGCTGCTTTCGCTCACCGAGTCGACGATGGTTTTGATCTCGTGACCACGACTGTCATCGCAGACAATGATTTCGAGATTGCCATAGCCCTGACTCACGGCACTTTGCAATGCCCGTTCGAAAAAACGCGGATTGAAGGCTGGAATGACGAGGCTGACGAGGGGAAGTGAATTCACGGCGGGCTCACAGGCGGTGCGAACCCGCCCAGAAAAGCGAGCTCTTGAAACCGCTAAGACATTAACTATTGAAGGAACAGGGCAACGCGGGCGCTTGCGCGCCCGCCTGCCGTCAGATCTTGTTGAACAGACCCAGCTGGCTGATTTTGCTGAACGCCAGTTGCGAGGCCTGCAGCATGGTCTGCTGCAGGGTCAGGCGGGTCATCACCTCGGCCGGATCGGAATCGCGGATCGAGCCCTGAGTGGTGGTGTTCGCCTGGATCAGGGACTCGTTGGTGGTGGTCTGGTCATCCAGCGACTGGCCACGGGCACCGATCGACGTGACGGCGGAACCGATCTGGTTGCTGGCGCTGTCGATGTTGCCCAGCGCCGACTCCATCGCCCCCTGGAATTTCTGCTTGGCGACCGGATCACCATCGATCGGTGTGTTCAATGCAGTGACCATCTGGCCCAGGGTGTCGAGCACGTTCTGGGTCTGGTGGTTGTTGGACTGGATCGAGAACTGGTCACCGGCGGCTGGCGTGCCGCCGATGGCGAAAGTCACGCCCGCAGCCGTAGCGTTGCCACCGACCACGGTGCCCGAAGACACCGGTTTGCTGTCGGCAGTGACAGGCGCCGCGTACAGGTCGAATGCCGTGGCACTCGTGAACTTCAGAACGGCGCCGCCGCCCGACGGGAAAGCGCCGTTGTAGGCCGCCTGGTTGGTCACGTTCGAACCGGTGATGACCGCGGTCGACGGGTTGCCCGGGCTGCGCACGGAGGTGAAAGAGTCCGGTGTGGCCGACAGCTGGAAGCTGTGACCGGCAATGACCGCGTCCGGGTTGGTATCACCTGGCTTGAGGTTGATGTTCAGTTTCAGATCGACACCACGGAAACTGACCGTCTGGTTGGCACCGTTGCTGTTGGTGATCGCACCGTTCTGACTGGCTTCGGTGGTTACGTCATTGCCCAAGGCATCGGTGATCTTGATCTGAGTGCTGCTGATGAAATCCACGGTGTACGGCTGGCCGGCCGTGAATTTGGCGTTGTAAGTCGCAGCGGTACCCACGATACCGTTGGTCAGCACCACACGACCGTCATCGACCGCCGGAGCCGTCATGCTGGTTTGGGTCCGGGCGGTATTGATGGTCTGCTGGAAGGCATCCCAACCGGTGGTGTTGGTGGCCACCGACAGGCCGTCGCCAATGCCCAGGTTGATCTGGGTCTGGTCGCCGTTGTAGGTGTAGGTGCCGTCGGCGTTCTGCGAATACGGCGCAGTATCGGTCTTCGAGCCGGAGAACAGGTAGTTGCCGTTGGCATCCTTGGAGTTCATCAGGCCCAGCACCTGCTGCTGGATCTGGCCAAGTTCCGCGGCGTAAGCCTGGCGGTCCTTGTCGGTGGCGATGCCGTTGTTGGCCGCCAGACCGATTTCCTTGGCACGTGCCAGAGCGGTGGTGATGGCGCTCAGGGTGGACTCCTGAACGGTCAACGAGCTCTTGGTGGTGTCAATGTTGCCTTTGTACTGCTCGAGCATCGCGGCCTGCTGGCCCAGCTTCAGCAAACGACCAGCCCCGATCGGATCGTCGGCGGCGGTGTTGATGCGCTGCAGGCTGCTGGCTTCGTTGGCGGTCGCGACCGTCTTGCTGTAGTTGCGCTGATATTGGGCAGCTTGTGTCGCGTAATACTGGGCGGTGGAAATGCGCATGAATTACGGCTCCTTAAAGACTGTTGATCAGCGTGGCGAAGGTTTCCTGCGCAGCTTTGATGATCTGCGAAGACGCTGTGTAGTACTGCTGATACTTGACCAGGTTGCCGGTCTCTTCATCCAGGTTGACCTGGGACAGCGAGTCCCGCGCACCCTGGGCCTGATCCAGGATCACCGTGGTGGCCGCACCGTCGGACTTGCTCTGGGCCGCCTGGGTACCGACGTTGGTCACCAGTTTGTTGTAGGCGTCGGTCAGGCTGATGCCCTTGCTCGCCGTGCCGGTGTCGACGGTCTGTTTGGTCTGCAAACCGACCAGTGCCTGGGCGTTGCGGTTGTCCGAAGAAGCTGCGCCGGTCAGGTTGATGGTGAAGGTTTCGCCGGACTTCGGCGTCGCGCCCACGGTGGTCTGCACGGTGAAGGTCTTTTGCACGTTCGGGATGACGGTGGTGTCCATCACCGGGGCACCGGTGGAGTCGACCATGCCGATCTTCAGGTTCAGGGTGTTCGCCTGACCGGGAACGATGACGCCGGAACCGATCGTGGCACCCTTGGCATCAACCATGTTGTAAGTCTGGCTGCCGCTGGTGGTGGCACCGAATACCAGTTTGACCGGGGTCGAATACTTGAGCGCGTTCTGCAGCTCCGCCTGGGACGCCGGGTTGTAGATATCGACGACGTCAGTCAGCGTCGGCTGAGTGTAGGTGCCTGAGTTGTTGGCACTGGCCACGCCGGTCAACGGTGAGGCTGCCGCGATTTTCTTCGGGTCGGTGAGCACGGTCTGGATGCTGGCCGCCGCGTTGCGGGTCGGGGTGACCTTGAACGTGTCGCCGGCACTCAGGGCACCACCGTTCAGGGCCAGGGTAAAGCCGTCGATTACCGGAGGCGGCGTGGTCGTGGTGCTGAACGAACCCATGTCGGTGCCGTCGGAGCGCTTGACCGTGTAATTGGTCGCGCTGGTGAAGGTGACCTGGTAGTCGCTAGTGGTCAGCTTGCCGGTGTCCTTGATGGTGACATCAAGGTTGCCCGAACCTGCGCTGTTGCCGGACTGGGCAATACTGCGCTGGCTGATCAGGGCGGCACTGTTGATGTCGTTGAAAATCGCCGCGCCAAAGTCACCGTTCTTGTCGATGCCCTGGGCTTGCTGGCGGTTGATCTGGTCGGCAACGACCAGTGCCACACGGCCCAACTCGTTGAGTGCAGGATCGAGCACTTCCTTGCGATAAGTCAGCAGACCGCCGATTTCACCACCGGTCATCGCCGAGGTGATGTCGATGGTGCTCGAACCACGATCCATCTGGATGCCCATGCGCGATGGGTCACCCTTGAGCGGCACGGTGCTCAGGGTATTGGTGGTATTGCCGATGACCAACGGCTGGCCGCTGCCGATGTAGACGTCGAAGCTGGTGCCACGCTCAACGACTTGCGCGCCGGTCAGCTCGGAGAGCTGACGCACGGCTTCGTTACGGCTGTCGAGCAGATCGTTCGGCTGGCCGCCGCTGGTGGAGATCTCGCCGATCTTCTGGTTCAGCGTGGCAATCGAGGTTGCCAGCTTGTTCACCTGGGACGCCATGTCGGACAGGTTGCCATTGAGCGTAGCGTTCTGATCGTTCATCTGCTTGGCCAGCGCGTTGAAGCGACTGGTCAGGGCCTGCGCGCCGGTCAGTACCGACTGACGGGAAGTGTCGTCGGTGGCCGAGGTCGATACGCCTTGCATCGAGGTGAAGAATTTCTGCAGCACGCCGGTCAGGCCGGTGTTGGTGTCGGACAGCGAGCCGTCCAGTGCGGTCGCCTGCGCCCCGAAAGCGGCGGCTTCGCTATTGAGCGACGTGGCGGTACGCAGTTGAGATTCAAGGTAGGAGTTGTACACCCGACGCACGTCGGCGAGGGTCGTACCGGTACCGATGAACACGTTACCGTACTGAATCGAGGACTTGGTGCCCTGCACGGTTTGCTGGCGCGAATAACCGGCGGTGTCGACGTTGGCAATGTTGTTACCCGTCACAGCCAGAGAGGATGAACTCGCGGCCAACCCCGACATCCCGATATTGAGCAAACTCATGATTCAAACCTTACCTTGTGTTTATAAGGGCGTTGTTGAAACGCCGGCCGCAGCGTAGTTCTGATTGACCGTCATCTGCCTGGCAATCTGCGAAATCTTCGTCGCGTAGTTCGGGTCGGTCGCGTAACCGGCCTTCTGCAATTCGCGTACAAACTGTTCTGGGTTATCGGCCGACTTCAGCACATCTTGATAGCGATTATTGCTCTGCAGCAACGTCACCAGATCGTGGAAGCTGTCCTTGTACGAGGCATAGGAACGGAACTCGGCCGTCTCCTTGACCATCTGCCCGTTGCGGAATTCGCTGGTGATCGCCCGGGCCGAATCGCCCTTCCAGTTGCTGCTCGCCTTGATGCCGAACAGGTTGTGACTGCTGCTGCCGTCCTGGGCGCGCATGACCGATTTGCCCCAGCCGGTTTCCAGCGCAGCCTGAGCCACCAGATAACGCGGATCGACGCCAATTCGCGCGGCGGCTTCCTGCGCCATCGGCAGCATGGTGTTGACGAATTCGTCGGCGTTGCCGAACGCTTTCTTTGCCGGTGCCAGCGGGATCTGCGCCATGGCGCGGCCGTAAATCTGCATCTGCCCGCCCGAGGCTTTATCTGCCTCGGCGCGGTCCAGCCAGTCGCCGTTGTACAGCGGGCCGGAACCGGTGGCAGCGGCGGCCGTGGCGCGTTGCGGCAGTTGAGCGGTCGCCGCCGGCGTGGCTGACGGCACCAGACCTGCGAGCAAGCGATCCGCCAGTTTCGGCGGCAGCGCCAGACGACGCTGGTTGATCATTTCCATGTCATTGCGATGGGTCAGTTCGGTGCTCGGCGCATGCACCGAACGCGACGCCCACAACGGACGCTCGCCATTGAGTCGCGACAACGGACCATTCGTAGCCACGGTGCCGGCGGCAATCGGCGTGGCCACGGCAGCGGCCTTGGCTTTGGCTTCTTCCTGCTTGGCGGCGGACGCGGCCGCAGCCTCGCCCGGCGCCATTGGTTTGTTCTTCGACATCTGGCGCATCAGCACGTCGGCGAGGCCGATACCCCCGCCCTCGCGGGACATGGAGACCGCCAGTTGCTGGTCGTACATTTCCTGATATTGCTTGGCCGCCGGCGTATTGAGCGGGTTGTCCTGGCCCAGCGCTTCAGTGGCCGAGCGCATCGACTTGAGCATTTCACCGAGGAACAGCGATTCGAATTCCTGCGCGACCTTGCGCATGTTCGCGTCGCTGTTCTTGTCGCCGACCTTGAGCTGGTTCAGACGATTGAGGTCGGAGTACGAACCCGAATCGCTGCTGCTGACCAGACCGCTTTTGCGCATATCCATGGTCGGCGTCCTCAGATCACGATCAGGTCGGCTTGCAACGCGCCGGCCTGCTTCAGTGCTTCAAGGATGGCCATCAGGTCACCAGGCGCGGCGCCGACCTGGTTCACCGCACGGACGATCTCGTCGAGGGTGGTACCCGGGCCGAACTTGAACATCGGCTTGGCTTCCTGTTCGGCATTCACCCGCGAGCGCGGCACTACGGCGGTCTGGCCGTTGGACAGCGGGCCCGGCTGGCTGACGATCGGGTCTTCGGTGATGGTCACGGTCAGGCTGCCGTGGGTCACGGCGGCCGGCGATACCTTCACGTTCTGGCCGATGACGATGGTGCCGGTACGCGAGTTGATGATGACTTTCGCCACCGCCTGACCGGGATCGACTTCGAGGTTTTCCAGGATCGACAGATAGTCGACGCGCTGGCTCGGATCGAGCGGCGCGGTCACACGGATCGAACCGCCGTCGATGGCCTGGGCCACGCCTGGGCCGAGCATGTCGTTGATCTTGTCGACGATGCGCTTGGCGGTGGTGAAGTCGGAACGGTTGAGGTTAAGCGTCAGGCTGTTGCCCTGGTTGAAACCGCTCGGCACCGAACGCTCGACCGACGCACCGCCCGGGATGCGACCGGCCGACGGAACGTTGACGGTGATCTTCGAACCGTCACGACCTTCAGCATCGAAACCGCCGACCACCAGGTTGCCCTGGGCGATGGCGTAGACGTTGCCGTCGATACCTTTGAGCGGGGTCAGCAACAGCGTGCCGCCGCGCAGGCTCTTGGAGTTACCGATGGACGACACGGTGATATCGACCTGCTGACCCGGTTTGGCGAACGCCGGCAGATCGGCACTCACCGACACTGCCGCAACGTTTTTCAGCTGCACGTTGCCCGATCCCGGCGGCACCTTGATGCCGAACTGCGAGAGCATGTTGTTGAAGGTCTGCAGGGTAAACGGGGTCTGCGTGGTCTGGTCGCCGGTGCCGTTAAGACCGACCACCAGGCCGTAACCGATCAACTGGTTGGAACGCACGCCGGAAATGCTGGCGATATCTTTCAGCCGCTCTGCGTGGGCACCAAAGGCTGCGGACATCAACGCCGCAGCGAGCATGAGGCTCTTGAAATTCAACGTAGCCACCTAGAAAGGGAACAGCGGGCTGAGGAAGAAACGGTCGAACCAGCCTGGCTGACTCGCATCGGCGAACGAACCGGTGCCCGAGTAGGTGATGCGCGCATCAGCAACCCGGGTCGAGGACACGGTGTTGTCGGTGGCGATGTCGTCGGCACGCACGAGACCGGCGATCCGCACCAGCTCGTCGCCGGTGTTGAGGGTCATCCACTTCTCGCCACGCACGGCGATGATGCCGTTGGGCAACACGTCGGCGACGGTCACGGTGATCGAGCCGGTCAGGGTGTTGCCCTGGGCGGCCTTGCTGTCACCCTTGGTCGCGCGGTCGCCTTCATAGCTGGCGCTCAGGCTCAGGTCATTGCCGCCGATCGGGTTGTTGGTGGTTGCACTGCTGCCGAACAGCGACGTCAGGCCGATGCCGGTCTTGCTGTTCTTGGCCACCTGAGAGTTGGCGTTCTTGCTGGCCTGGGTTCTCTCGTTCAGGGTGATGGTGATGATGTCACCGACCCGGAACGCCTTGCGGTCGCTGTACAGGTTCTGCTCGAAACCGGCCTGATAGATCGAGCCGTTGTTGGCGGCCGACGGCAACGGTGTGCGCGGCAACACCGGGGCGTAGTAAGGATCATTGGGCTTGGGCGTCGGAGCGACGCAGCCCGCGAGCGAGACGACCCCGCTCAATGCCACAACAGATACAAAGCGCTTCATGACCCTTACCTCACGGTGTTGCAGGCAGCCTCATGGCCGCCTCATAGACTTGATTACAGATTCTGCGTTACGAACGAGAGCATCTGGTCGGCGGTGGAGATCACCTTGGAGTTCATCTCGTACGCGCGCTGGGTGGTGATCATGTTGACCATCTCTTCCACGGTGCTGACGTTGGAGGTTTCCAGGGTGTTCTGCAGGGTGGTACCGAAACCGTTCAGGCCCGGCGTACCGACTTGCGGTGCACCGGAAGCGGCGGTTTCCAGGAACAGGTTGTTGCCCACCGCTTGCAGACCGGCCGGGTTGATGAAGTCGGCGGTTTGCAGGTTGCCGATCACTTGCGATGCGGCGTTGCCGGCGGTGGTGATCGACACGGTGCCGTCACGACCCACAGTGAAGGTCTGGGCGTTGTTCGGGATGACGATGGCCGGTTCCAGGGCGAAACCGCTGGCGTTGACGATCTGGCCGTTGGAGTCGAGGTGGAAAGTACCGTCACGGGTGTAGGACGTGGTGCCGTCCGGTTGCAGGATCTGGAAGAAACCGCGACCGTCGATGGCCATGTCCAGCGGCTGCTCGGTGGTTTGCAGGCTGCCGGCGGTGAAGTTTTTCTGGGTGCCGACGATGCGCACACCGGTACCCACTTGCAGACCCGACGGCAGTTCGCTGTCCTGGGTCGACTGGGCGCCTGGCTGACGCTTGATCTGGTACAGCAGGTCCTGGAACTCGGCGCGGTCACGTTTGAAACCCGTGGTCGACACGTTCGCCAGGTTGTTGGAAATGGTGGTCAGGTTGGTGTCCTGGGCGGACAGACCGGTTTTGGCAACCCATAGAGCCGGAAGCATTCGATTCTCCTCGTGCGCCTGTTTTACGGCGCGACGTTCTGATAATTAGCTGATCTGCAAGACCCGAGCCATGGCCTGGTCGTCGTCTTTGGCGGTGTTCATCATCTTGACGTGCAATTCGAATTGCTTGGCCAGGGCCAGCACCGACGTCATCTCTTCCACGGCATTGACGTTGCTCGACTCCAGGAAACCCGACACCAGCTTGACGTTGGCATCGGCCGGCGCAGGCTGGCCGTCCTTGGTGTAGATCGAACCGTCCAGGCCCTTGTTCATGTTCTTGATGTCCGGGTTGACCAGCTTGATCCGGTCGACTTCGGCCATGACGCGCGGGCCCTCGCCCATCGCTCGAATACTGATGGTGCCGTCTTCACCGACTTCCACCTGCTGCTCCGGCGGCACGGCGATCGGCCCGCCATTGCCCATGACCGGCATGCCATTGCCGGCACGCAATACGCCGAGGGCGTCGATATTGAGGCTGCCGGTGCGCACGTAGCTTTCGCCGCCGTTAGGGTTCTGCACGGCGATCCAGCCGTTGCCCGACACAGCCACGTCGAGGTCACGACCGGTCTGCACCAGCGAGCCCGGCGTGAAGTCGGTGGCGGGCCGTTCGCTCATGGCAAACGCACGCGCCGGAAAGCTGTCACCGAACACCGGCATCGAACGCGCCTGCTCCAGGTCGCGCTGAAAACCGTTGGTGGATATGTTCGCCAGGTTGTTGGCATGAGCCTTTTGCGCCAGTGCGTTCTGGCTGGCGCCGGTCATTGCCACATAAAGGTACTTGTCCACACTCTTTCCTCTGCATGCCGGACGTTTGCCGCCCACCGCTGTACTGCTGAGCCATAAGCAATTTGCAGACCAACTTTTTTCTGGCGGCCCACGACCCGGTAAACAAAGGACTTGAGGGATTTTGCGGGGAGAAGGGAAATGTATCGAAGACGAAAAACCGGCGGTGTCATGCCGCTTGGCGGCAAACACCCGATCCGGCCGTGATCACTCCGACGCGTCCTTGCCGACTTCGTACTCACGCAACTTGTTGGCGATGGTCGTATGGGAAACCCCGAGCCGCTTGCCCAGTTGCCGGCTGCTCGGATGCTCGGAATACAAGCGCTCCAGCACCGCCTTCTCGAAGCGCCCAACAATCTCGTCCAGCCCGCCTTCGAGGGAGAAATCGCCAAGCGGCTGACGCACACCGTAATCCGGCAGGCGAATGTGCTCGGCCTTGACCGTGCCACCGTCGCACAGCGAAACCGCCTGGAACAGCACGTTCTCCAGTTGCCGCACGTTGCCCGGCCAGTGGTAGTGACTGAGCCGATCCATCGCCGCCGGCGCCAGTTTCGGCAGCGGGCAGCCGATCTGTCGACTGGCCTGATCGAGAAAGTGCTCCACCAGCGGCGTCAAACCGTCGAGGCATTCGCGCAGTGGCGGGATGTGCAGCGACAGCACGTTCAAGCGGTGATACAGATCCTGGCGAAATTCGCCGCGTGCGCACAGCTCCGACAAGTCGACCTGGGTTGCGCAGATCACCCGCACATCCAGGTAAACCTCTTCATCACTGCCCACACGGCGGAAGCAGCCGTCCTGCAGGAATCGCAGCAGTTTCACCTGCAAGCGCGGGCTCATTTCGCCGACACCATCGAGGAACAGCGTGCCGCCCGCCGTCAGCTCCAGCAGCCCGAGCTTGCCTTCGGCCCGCGCGCCCTCAAAGGCACCGGGGCCGTAGCCGAACAGTTCGGTCTCGGCCATCGACTCCGGCAGCCCGGCGCAGTTGAGCGCCATCAGCGGCGACTGACCACGCGGGCTCGCCAGGTGGCAGGCCCGCGCCAGCAATTCCTTGCCGGTGCCGGTTTCGCCCTCAATCAACAACGGCGCATCCAGCGGTGCCATGCGTCGCGCTTCGCGCACCACCGCCGCCATCACTTTCGAGCTCTGGAAGATGCTGTCGAAGCCACGCAACTCTTGTTTGCGCACGTTATAGATGCGCTCGCCGACCCGGTCCGCGCGGTGCAGCGTCAGCACAGCACCAGCCATGGCCTCGCTGTCGTCGTGTTCCGATTGCAGCGGCGCGATGTCGGCCAGAAAGATGTCGCCCTTGACCTTGACCCGCATGCCGTTGATTCGCGATTTGTTGGCGCGAACCAGTTCCGGCAGGTCGAAATCCTCGGCGTAACGCGACAACGGAATGCCCGGCACCTCGTCCACCCGCACCCCGAGCAACTGCGCTGCCGCACGGTTGGCGGCAACGATGGAGCCGCCCATGTCGATCGACAGCACCGGAAACTCCAGCGCGCCGAGCAGCGCATTCAACTCCATGTGCCGCCGCTCGCTGGGCATCAACCCTACCCGCTTGACGCCGAACACCCCGGCAATCGCCTCGAACTTGGGTCGCAGCGCCTGGAACTGAATGTTGATCAGGTTCGGGCAATGCAGGTAGATCGCGTTGCCATGCTCACCGCCCACCTCGCCACGGGCGACGTTGATCCCGTACTCCACCAGCAGATTGAGAATGTCGCGCAGGATGCCGATGCGGTTCTGGCAATGGACTTTGATACGCATATAAAGGCCCGAAACAGGTGAAGAGGCGGTCTGACGCCGGAATTTTCTGCGCAGCGCGCAAGATAGTCGTCAAGATTATGTGACAGCCATCGGCCTTTTCAAACCCGACGGTCACCGTAAACACGACTTATCGCGCGAAGCGTAACGAAAATTTTACGAATTAAAGAGACTTTTCCTACTCAACCAGTCTTCAACCTGCTGCAACAACAAACGTTCCGGGGTATTTCTCAGTCCATCGCAGGACATAACAAGAACGAAATTCCCCTCGCAGGAGAGCAGTATGAAGCAGACGCAATACGTGGCCCGCGAGCCCGATGCGCAAGGTTTTATCGACTACCCCGCCGAAGAACACGCGGTGTGGAACACGCTGATCACCCGCCAGATGAAAGTGATCGAGGGTCGTGCGTGCCAGGAATACCTGGACGGTATCGAAAAACTCGGTCTGCCCCACGACCGCATTCCGCAACTGGGCGAGATCAACAAGGTGCTCGGCGAGACCACCGGTTGGCAGGTTGCCCGCGTCCCGGCGCTGATCCCTTTCCAGACCTTTTTCGAATTGCTCGCCAGCAAGCAGTTTCCGGTGGCCACGTTCATCCGCACCCGTGAAGAACTGGACTACCTGCAGGAGCCGGACATTTTCCACGAGATCTTTGGCCACTGCCCGCTGCTGACCAACCCGTGGTTCGCCGAATTCACCCACACCTACGGCAAGCTCGGCCTGCAGGCGACCAAGGAAGAACGCGTTTACCTGGCGCGCCTGTACTGGATGACCATCGAGTTCGGCCTGGTCGACACCCCGCAAGGCAAACGCATCTACGGCGGCGGCATCCTGTCCTCGCCAAAAGAAACTGTTTACTCGCTGTCGGACGAGCCCGAGCATCAGGCCTTCGATCCGCTGGAAGCCATGCGCACGCCGTATCGCATCGACATCCTGCAACCGCTGTACTTTGTCCTGCCGAACCTCAAGCGCCTGTTCGACCTGGCCCACGAAGACATCATGGCCATGGTCAAGCAAGGCATGCAGCTGGGTCTGCACGCACCGAAGTTTCCGCCAAAACCGAAAGCCGCGTGACCCGCGACTTTTGCTTACAAGTGAGTCTGTCCGTCGTCGCCACTTTGGTTTAGCGTGGCGACATTGACGACCGTAACAGCTCTTATAAAAAAGACATCCGATCTCAGGAATCAAACCATGTCCACTTTGAACCAAGCCCATTGCGAAGCCTGCCGTGCCGATGCCCCACAAGTCAGCGATGAAGAACTGCCGATCCTGATCAAGCAGATTCCTGACTGGAACATCGAAGTACGCGACAGCATCATGCAGCTGGAAAAAGTCTTCCTGTTCAAGAATTTCAAACACGCGCTGGCGTTCACCAACGCCGTCGGCGAGATCTCCGAGGCCGAAGGTCACCACCCGGGCCTGCTGACCGAGTGGGGCAAAGTCACCGTGACCTGGTGGAGCCACTCCATCAAAGGCCTGCATCGCAACGACTTCATCATGGCCGCGCGCACTGACGAAGTGGCCAAGACCGCAGAAGGACGCAAGTAATGCACTTCGACGCCATCGGCCGAGTGCCCGGCGACCCGATCCTCGGTCTGATGGAGGCCTACGCGCAGGATTCCAACCCGCGCAAGTTCGACCTTGGCGTGGGCGTCTACAAGGATGCCCAGGGCCTGACGTCGATCCCCGAGGCGGTGAAAATCGCCGAGGCGCGTCTGGTCGAGAGCCAGGACACCAAGACCTACATCGGTGGCCACGGCAATCCGCTGTTCGGCAAGGTGATCAATGAGCTGGTGCTTGGCGTCGATTCGAAGCTGATCGCCGAGCAACGCGCCGGCGCCACTCAAACGCCGGGCGGTACTGGCGCCCTGCGTCTGGCGGCGGACTTCATCGCCCAATGCCTGCCGGGCAAGGGTGTATGGCTGAGCAACCCGACCTGGCCGATCCACGAAACGATTTTCGCGGCCGCCGGGGTCAAGATCAGCCATTACCCGTACGTCGGCAGCGACAACCGCCTCGACGTCGATGCGATGCTCGCCGTGCTCAACGAAGTGCCGAAAGGTGATGTGGTGCTGCTGCACGCGTGCTGCCACAACCCGACCGGTTTCGACCTGAGCCACGACGACTGGCAGCGAGTGCTGGAGGTAGTACGCCGCCGTGACCTGCTGCCGCTGATCGACTTTGCCTACCAGGGCTTTGGCGACGGTCTGGAGCAGGATGCATGGTCGACCCGGCTGTTCGCCGCCGAGTTGCCCGAGCTGCTGATCACAAGCTCCTGCTCGAAGAACTTCGGTTTATATCGCGACCGCACCGGTGCGTTGATCGTCAGCGCGAAAACCGCTGACAAACTCATCGACATCCGCAGCCAGTTGGCGCACATCGCTCGCAACCTGTGGTCGACGCCGCCGGATCACGGCGCGGCTGTGGTCGCCACGATCCTCGCCGACCCGGAGCTGAAACGCCGCTGGGCCGACGAAGTGGAAGCCATGCGTCTGCGCATCGCCCAGTTGCGCAGCGGTCTGGTGGAAGCGCTGGAACCGCACGGCCTGCGCGAGCGTTTTGCGCACATCGGCGTGCAACGCGGGATGTTCTCCTACACCGGCCTGTCGCCGGAACAGGTGAAGAACCTGCGTGAGCATCACAGCGTGTACATGGTCAGCTCGGGCCGGGCCAACGTTGCCGGGATTGATGCGACGCGTCTCGACCTGCTGGCCGAAGCGATCGCCAACGTCTGCAAATAGTCCCAACTGTGGGAGCGAGCAGGCTCGCTCCCACATCTGCCCTGCGTCACCCTGTCGCACTTGTCTAGACAATCCCGCCCGTCGAACCAAATGGATTTAAAAGTCTGATTGTCATTTTTCTTGCTGTATCCTGCGCAAGCTTTCTGAAAGCGCGGATCTACCAGATCTATCAACAGACTTAGCGAGGAGCGCAACCATGCACGAGATTCCGAATCTCCCCTTCCCAAGCCTGCACGAAACTGAGCAGACGACCACGCAACAAGCCGGTGCCCAACAGCCCGAGCCGAAAGAAGCCGCCGAGAGCCGTCCGGCCGACAGCGAAGAGTAAGCAACACCCGCCGTACAGACCGTGTGGAAAGCGCTAACATGCGCTTTCCACACTGCCTGAAACCTGAGTTGCCATGTCCAAAGAATTCGATGAACAACAGGCCGAGACCCTGATCGGTGCCACCGAAAAGATGATCGAGATCTGGAGCCGTCTCTCGCCCGAGAAACAGGCCGCCCTGCTCGCCCGTTTCGGCAGCGAAGAAAACGCGCTGGCCGCCCTGGTCACCACGCAATTGGTCGCCCCGGCCAAATAGTTTTACTTTTCCCCGCCCCGGACGCGCCCGCATCGGTATCATGAGCAGCCTATCTATTCTGCTCTTCCCGTGGATCGTAATTCATGTCGTCCTCTATGCCAGAACCCCAGCGCCCCCTGGCGGTCACGCTGCAAGTCGTTTCCATCGTCCTGTTCACCTTCATCGGCTACCTGAACATCGGCATTCCATTGGCGGTGCTGCCCGGCTATGTGCACAGCGACCTGGGCTTCGGCGCGGTCATCGCCGGGCTGGTGATCAGCGTGCAATACCTCGCCACCCTGCTCAGCCGCCCGTATGCTGGCAAGATCATCGACAACCAGGGCAGCAAACGTGCGGTGATGATCGGTCTGGCCGGTTGTGGTTTGAGCGGTGTGTTCATGCTGATTTCGGCGTGGACGCCCAACCTGCCGCTGCTGAGCCTGATCAGCCTGTTCGTCGGCCGCCTGGTGCTGGGCAGCGCGGAAAGTCTTGTCGGCTCGGGATCGATCGGCTGGGGCATCGGCCGCGTCGGTGCCGCCAACACCGCCAAGGTCATCTCGTGGAACGGCATCGCCAGTTACGGCGCGCTGGCGGTCGGTGCGCCGCTGGGGGTGTGGCTGGTCAGCCGTTTCGGTCTGTGGAGCATGGGTGTGAGCATTCTGTTGCTCGCCACGCTGGGGCTGCTGCTGGCCTGGCCGAAAACCGCCGCGCCGATCGTGGCCGGCGAGCGCCTGCCGTTCATGCACGTTCTCGGTCGCGTCTTCCCGCACGGCTGTGGACTGGCCTTGGGCTCGATCGGTTTCGGCACCATCGCCACCTTCATCACCCTGTATTACGCCACGCAGCATTGGGATAACGCGGTGCTGTGCCTCAGCCTGTTCGGCGCCAGCTTCATCGGCGCACGCCTGCTGTTCGGCAACCTGATCAACCGTCTCGGCGGCTTTCGCGTGGCGATTGCCTGCCTGTCGGTGGAAACCTTGGGCCTGCTGTTGCTGTGGCTGGCGCCGGACGCGCACTGGGCACTGGCCGGCGCGGCATTGAGCGGTTTCGGTTTCTCGCTGGTGTTCCCGGCGCTGGGCGTGGAAGCCGTGAACCTGGTGCCGGCCTCCAGCCGTGGCGCGGCGGTCGGGGCTTATTCGTTGTTCATTGACTTGTCGCTGGGCATCACCGGGCCGCTGGCAGGGGCGATTGCAGCGGGCTTCGGATTTGCCTCGATCTTCCTGTTCGCCGCCCTCGCCGCGCTGAGCGGCCTGGCACTGAGCGTCTATCTCTACCGCCACACGGCGAAGTACCGCGAAGACTAGAAATCCACCTTGCCGCGCCCGGCCTTGATGCTGCCGCGCTTGGTCTTCGACTCGAGCCGACGCTTCTTTGAACCCAGCGTCGGTTTGGTCGGCCGCCGCTTCTTCTCAACCTTGGTGGCACTGAGGATCAACTCGGTCAGACGCTCCAGCGCATCGGCGCGGTTCTGTTCCTGCGTGCGGTACTGCTGGGCCTTGATGATCAGCACGCCGTCGCCGGTGATGCGACTGTCGCGCAGCGCCAGCAGCCGCTCCTTGTAGAACTCGGGCAAGGACGAGGCCGGAATGTCGAAGCGCAGGTGCACGGCGCTGGAGACCTTGTTGACGTTCTGCCCACCGGCGCCCTGGGCGCGGATGTACGTCAGTTCGATCTCGGCATCCGGCAGATGCACGTTGTTGGAAATCACCAGCATGGAAAAGCGTCCCTGATCAGAACCCGCAGGATACCGCGAAAGTACAAAAAACCCGGCACTTGGCCGGGTTTGGTGTTTTTGCAACGACGCTTACTTGGCTGCGCTCGCTGCGTGCAGTGCCTGTTGCGCACCACGCTTGTTCTTGATCACGTAGCAGACCCACATGAACACCACCCACACCGGAATCGCGTACACCGAGATCTGGATGCCCGGGATCAGCAGCATCACGCCGAGAATGAACAGGACGAACGCCAGGCACATGTAGTTGCCGTACGGGTACCACAGCGCCTTGAACAGCGGCTTCTGGTGGGTCTTGTTCATGTGCTGGCGGAACTTGAAGTGCGAGAAGCTGATCATCGCCCAGTTGATCACCAGCGTTGCAACCACCAGCGACATCAGCAGTTCCAGCGCGTGTTGCGGGATCAGGTAGTTGAGCAGCACGGCCACCAGAGTCACCGCCGCCGACGCCAGGATCGAACGCACCGGTACGCCGCGCTTGTCGATCTTCGCCAGCGCTTTCGGCGCGTCGCCCTGCTCGGCCATGCCCAGGAGCATGCGGCTGTTGCAATAGGTGCCGCTGTTGTACACCGACAATGCCGCGGTCAGAACCACGAAGTTGAGGATGTGCGCGGCGGTGTTGCTGCCAAGCATCGAGAACACCTGCACGAACGGGCTGCCGCTGTAGGAATCGCCCGAAGCGTTGAGGGTTTCCAGCAGGCTGTCCCATGGGGTCAGCGACAGCAGGATCACCAGTGCACCGATGTAGAAAATCAGGATCCGGTAGATCACCTGGTTGATCGCTTTCGGGATCACGGTTTTCGGCTTGTCGGCTTCGGCTGCGGTGAAACCGAGCATTTCCAGACCGCCGAAGGAAAACATGATGATCGCCATGGCCATCACCAGACCGCTGACGCCGTTCGGGAAGAAGCCACCATGGGACCACAGGTTGCTGACCGAGGCTTGCGGGCCGCCATGGCCGCTGACCAGCAGGTAACTGCCCAGGGCGATCATGCCGACGATCGCCACGACCTTGATGATCGCGAACCAGAATTCGGCTTCACCGAAGACTTTGACGTTGGCCAGGTTGATCGCATTGATCAGCACGAAGAACGCCGCGGCAGTGACCCAGCTCGGGATCTCCGGCGCCCAGTAGTGGATGTATTTGCCGACCGCGGTCAGCTCCGACATGCCCACCAGGATGTACAGGATCCAGCAGTTCCAGCCCGACAGGAAGCCGGCGAAACCGCCCCAGTATTTGTGCGCAAAGTGGCTGAAGGAGCCGGCCACCGGCTCTTCGACGATCATTTCGCCGAGCTGGCGCATGATCATGAAGGCGATGAAGCCGCAGATGGCATAGCCGAGGATCATCGACGGGCCGGCGGATTTCAGCACCCCGGCCGAGCCGAGGAACAGTCCGGTACCGATCGCACCACCGAGGGCGATCAGTTGAATATGGCGATTTTTCAGGCCGCGTTTCAGCTCGCCTGATTGCGAGTTTTGTCCACTCATGAAAAAGGTCTCACGCAAGGTTTGATGATGTTCAGTAGACGTTGCTGCAAGGTTGCGATTTCAGCCAACCTTGATCAAACCCCAGCGCAGGCACCAGGAATTCAGCTTTTTTACAACGGTCATGCGTCACCTGTTTGTTTTTATCTGTGACGAAATCGAACCCGACACGCTTGTGACGCGGCGGAGTGAACAAGGCGGATAAACCTTGAGGTTTGCGCGATTACGCAGAGGGTCACAGTTAAAACGCGGCGCATTGTACACCGCTAACCCCCTGCTGCCAGACCTCGCTGGATCAGCGTGTCGGTTGCCGGGATTGCATGTGTCCACCCCGGGAAGCCCGGGCGGCTGCAAAAATTGAGTCAGGCCATTGCAGGCCATCGGCGTGGACGATGGACAATCCGCCCCACGTGGAGAAGTGAAAATGGATTACGGCGTTCATTGCGCCTCCTTCTTGTTATGCACCTGCACGACAGGCATGCAGCGCATCTCACCCTCCAAACGACGCTGAAACAAGCGCGCCAGAGCGCTGCGCGAGGCCCGGCGGGCGTGGCTGTGGCAGATTTTCCTTACAGCCAGGCAAAGCCACCCGATTCATGGGAAGGCGAGGGCTTTTTCGTAAATATTCACTGACAGCGCGTAACGTAAAGTTTCCACTCCAGAACCATCGAAGCGGCGCCCGGTGTTTGACGTTAGCTGGCTAACTATTTGAAAGGCGTTAAGTTTTTTGTTTAAAAACAAGAAAAACACGCCCGAAAAAAAGAAATAAAAAGTCCAAAAAAAACGCCAACCCTGAGGTTGGCGTTTCTGTTTTCAGCTTGAAGCCTGCCGCTCGAAGCTTACAACCGCGTTATTCCGGCTTCTTGCGACCGAAACCCGGACGCTGGCCCGAACCGGCCGGTGCGCCACGGCGCTTGCCCGACGGCTTGTCATCATCAGCCAGCTTGATGCCTGGACGTTTCGGCGATGGCTTGGACGGACGCTTGGTGTCGACTGGACGATCCGCCACCGGCGTACCGCGACCTTCACCACGCTCGGTACGGCCATTGGCCGGACGCGGAGTGCGTGGACCGCGCTCGCCATCCGGACGCGCTGCCGGTTTGCGACCTGGACGCTCGCCTTCGATCTGAGGCTCCCGAACCGGACGCGGACCGGCGCCAATCGGCGCACCGTTGGCCGGACGCAGGGTGCGCACGCGCTCGGTACGGGCCATCGGACGCGACGATTTTCGCTGCATGCGGTCAAGCTTGTCTTTGCTCTTGGCGTTCAGTTGCGGCATGGCCACCGGGGTCAGGCCGACTTCGGCGCTCAGCACGTCGACTTCGTACTGGCTCATTTCGCGCCAGCGGCCCATCGGCAGGTCGGAGTTGAGGAACACCGGACCGAAACGCACGCGCTTCAGACGGCTGACCACCAGCCCCTGGGATTCCCACAGGCGACGTACTTCACGGTTACGGCCTTCCATCACCACGCAGTGATACCAGTGGTTGAAGCCTTCGCCGCCCGGTGCCTGTTGAATGTCGGTGAAACGCGCAGGGCCGTCTTCCAGCACGACGCCGGCCTTCAGGCGCTCGATCATCTCGTCATCGACTTCACCACGTACACGTACCGCGTACTCACGGTCCATCTCGTAGGACGGGTGCATCAGGCGGTTGGCCAGTTCACCGTCGGTGGTGAACATCAGCAGACCGGTGGTGTTGATGTCGAGGCGACCGATATTGATCCAGCGGCCTTCTTTCGGACGCGGCAGCTTGTCGAACACGGTCGGACGGCCTTCCGGGTCGTCACGGGTGCAGATCTCGCCATCGGGCTTGTTGTACATGATCACGCGGCGCACCGACTCGGCGGCTTCTTCGCGCTTGATGACCTTGCCATCAATGGTGATGGCGTCGTGCATGTCGACACGCAGGCCCAAGGTGGCGTCTTTGCCATTGACCTTGATGCGGCCGGCAGCGATCCAGGATTCGACGTCGCGGCGCGAGCCGACGCCGATACGGGCGAGGACTTTCTGCAGCTTTTCGCCTGCTGGGCCGATTTCCTGGTCGTCTTTCTGATTGATGTCACTCATCTGGGCACCTCCCGGTGTGGTCTGTTCAGCGGCGCTGAATTGAGCCGCTTAAACGTTGAAATCTGGGTTTTCGGGCGAAGGGATCGCCGAAGGGTCGCGAATCATACGCGGATGTGGCCGCGCGCGCATCAGAGACTAGTCGATCAGGCCAAGGTTATTTCTTTTTCCGCCGACCGGTGGCCCCGAGCTTGATCAGACGCAGCGCGGCTTCGGCCAGTACGGTGCGCTTGTCGTCCTTGTCGAGTTTCTTCCAGGCCCGGATCTCGCGCTTGCTGCGGCCGCAACCGAGGCAGATGTCATCGCTGAACTTGCAGACGCTGATGCACGGGTCTTTGGTCGAGCTCATGCTCAATCCTCGAATTCGCGGCGTTCGGCTTCGATGGCTTCGGCCAGGGCGCGGGCTTCGGCTTCTTCTTCGCTCAGCTCTTTCTCGGCGGGTTCCGGTGCTGGCTGTTCAAGCCGGGCGACGGCGGCCAGCAGTTTTTCCCGGGCTTCGGCCACGCCGAGCACATCGTCTTCCTGCTCAGGTTCGTGCTCGAATTCAGGTTCATGCTCAAATTCAGGCTCGAATTCAGGTTCTGGCTCACCCTCGTGCGGCGGCTCGAGCGGATCGGACTCAACCCCGGTCGGCATCGATTCGCCGTCCAACCCGTCACGCAGCAAGTCGTCGAAGTCGGTCTTGATCCCCTCCTCCATGCTGTCCAGTTCCAGCAGCAAGGTATGGAAACTGGTTTCCTCCTTCGGCTCTTCCGGCTCGGCGCTGGCGTCGGCCAGTTCCTGCAAGCCCGGTGGCACGGGAGCATCGTCGAAATCGAGCACCGGATCCGCCTCGATCTCACGCAATTCGGCCAGCGGCGGAAGATCGTCAAGGTTCTTCAGGTTGAAGTGATCGAGAAACGCCTTAGTGGTGGCGAACATCGCCGGTTTGCCCGGCACGTCGCGGTAACCGACGATGCGAATCCACTCGCGCTCGATCAGCGTCTTGACGATGTTGGTGTTGACCGCCACGCCCCGCACGTCCTCGATTTCGCCCCGGGTGATCGGCTGGCGATAGGCGATCAGCGCCATGGTTTCCAGCAGCGCTCGGGAATAGCGCTGCGGACGCTCTTCCCACAGTCGACCGACCCACGGCGCGAACTTCTCACGGATTTGCAGGCGATAACCGGAGGCGACTTCCTTGAGCTCGAACGCCCGGCCCTCGCAGGATTTGCCGAGCAGGGTCAGGGCTTTCTTGAAGACCGGCGGTTCCGGGCGCTCGCCCTCTTCGAACAGTTCATACAGGCGCTCGAGGGATTGCGGCTTTCCCGAGGCCAACAGAAAGGCTTCAAGCAGGGACGCCAGCTCGCGAGGTTCAGTCAGGTTCATATCGGGACTCGTTATTCGGCTCGGGCTCGCACGTGGATCGCGGCGAACGGCTCATTCTGCACCAGCTCGATCAGGGATTCCTTGACCAGTTCAAGGATGGCCATGAAGGTCACCACCACCCCGAGCTTGCCCTCTTCGGCGGTGAACAGCTCGATGAACGGCACAAACCCGCCGCCCTTGAGCCGCTCCAGCACGTCGCTCATGCGCTCGCGGGTGGACAGCGCCTCGCGGCTGACCTGATGGCTTTCGAACATGTCGCCGCGGCGCAGCACTTCGGCCATGGACATCAGGATTTCTTCCAGCGCCACGTCCGGCAACAGCTTGCGCGCGCGGGCTTCCGGGGCGTCGAGCTTGGGCACGATCACGTCGCGACCGACCCGGCTCAGGCCATCGATGCCTTCGGCGGCAGCCTTGAACCGTTCGTACTCCTGCAGGCGACGGATCAGTTCGGCGCGCGGGTCGTCCTCTTCGTCCTCGACGGTTTCGGCCCGGGGCAGCAGCATCCGCGACTTGATCTCGGCCAGCATCGCGGCCATCACCAGGTACTCGGCGGCCAGTTCCAGGCGCACCGACTGCATCAGCTCGACATAGCCCATGTACTGGCGGGTAATTTCCGCCACGGGGATGTCGAGGATGTTGATGTTCTGTTTGCGGATCAGGTACAGCAGCAGGTCGAGCGGGCCTTCGAAGGCTTCGAGGAAGACTTCCAGCGCGTCGGGCGGGATGTACAGGTCCAGCGGCATTTCCGTAACGGCCTGGCCATAGACCATGGCAAACGGCAGTTCCTGCTGGGCACCGGCCTGGGGATCAACGGTTTCCACTGCGGACATTCAGGCCTCGACCATGAATGGAGCGGGATCGCCGCAACCGACGCGGATCACTTCCGGATCGTCGCCCGTGAGGTCGATCACGGTGGAGGCCTTGATACCGCCGGAACCGCCGTCGATGATCAGGTCGACCTGATGCTCGAGCAACTGGCGCATTTCGTACGGGTCGCTCAACGGGTCTTCATCGCCCGGCATGATCAGGGTCACGCTCATCAACGGCTCGCCCAGTTCGGCCAGCAGCGCCAGCGCGATCGGATGGCTCGGCACCCGCAGACCGATGGTGCGCTTCTTCGGATGCAGCAACAGGCGCGGCACTTCGCGGGTGGCGTTGAGAATGAAGGTGTACGGCCCAGGCAGGTGGGCTTTGAGGATTCGAAACGTCCCGGTGTCGATCTTGGCGTAATTGCCCAGTTGCGACAGGTCGCTGCAGATCAGTGCGAAGTTGTGTTTCTCGTCGAGCTGACGCAGGCGTCGAACGCGCTCGATGGCGTTCTTGTCGCCGATCTGGCAGCCGATTGCGTAGGAAGAGTCCGTGGGATAGACCACCACTCCGCCCTTGCGGATGATCTCGACCGCCTGTTTGATCAGGCGCGCTTGCGGGTTTTCCGGATGAATCTGGAAAAATTGACTCACATTCTCTACCTGTTCAGACGGCGGCAATAACTGGGTCATGTTTGAACCGACCCCACAGGGGTGGAAGGTCCTCCGGCACCGGCCGGTACTGGCCGATCTCGGACCAGCCACCAGGGCCATGGAAATCACTGCCGGCGCTGACCAGCAGACCGAACTCACGGGCAAGGATGGCAAGGCTGCCCACCTGTTCCGCAGGCTGATGACCGTTGACCACTTCGATCGCATGCCCGCCCGCTTGAATATAGTCGGCAATCAGCTTTCGGCGCTTGCTGCGGGTGAAATCGTAGTGCCACGGATGCGCCAGGCTGACCCAAGCGCCGGCGGCGCGCAACGTGCCGACGGTGTCTTCCAGGGTCGGCCAATGCTGCTTGACGTCCCCCAGCTTGCCGGCGCCGAGCCATTTACGAAACGCCTCGGCGCGATCCTTTACAAAACCTTCACGCACCATCCAGTCGGCGAAATGCGGGCGGGCCGGCGCGTTGCCGCTGTCGCCCAATTCCTGCTGGATCTGCCGCGCGCCGTCGAGCGCATTCGGCATGCCCTTGAGGGCGAGCTTGCGGCTTATTTCTTCAGACCGCAGCCAGCGGCCGTCGTGCAACTTCGCAATCGCCTCGACCAACGGCGCGGCATTGACGTCAAAACCATAGCCGAGCACGTGAATGGTCGCCCCGCCCCAGGTGCAGGACAATTCGACGCCGTTGACCAGTTGCATGCCCAGCCCCTCGGCGGCCGTGCGCGCTTCGGCGAGGCCTTCGAGGGTGTCGTGATCGGTCAGGGCCAGGACTCGCACGCCGTTCTCGAACGCACGCGCAACCAGTGCCGCAGGCGCCAGGGCGCCATCGGAGGCCGTGCTGTGGCAGTGCAAATCAACATTCACGGGGATGTGTTACCTCAAATCAGCTGGCGCTATCGCGCGCCCATATGTTTGTTATTATGCCGCCACATCCAGCTTCTGGCTCTCACTGTGAAACAATTCATCGATTTCATCCCGCTTCTGCTGTTCTTCATCGTCTACAAACTCGATCCACGCACCGTCGACGTTGCCGGCCATGAACTGACGGTAGGCGGCATTTACAGTGCCACCGCCATGCTGATCATCAGCTCCCTGGTGGTGTACGGCGCGCTTTTCATCAAGCAGCGCAAGCTGGAGAAGAGCCAGTGGCTGACCCTGATCGCCTGCCTGGTGTTCGGCAGCCTGACCCTGGCCTTTCACAGCGAAACCTTCCTGAAATGGAAGGCCCCGGTGGTCAACTGGCTGTTCGCCCTGGCCTTCATCGGCAGCCACTTCATCGGTGACCGCCTGCTGATCAAGCGCATCATGGGCCACGCGCTGACCCTGCCGGATCCGGTCTGGACCCGCCTTAACATCGCCTGGATCGCCTTTTTCCTGTTCTGCGGGGCCGCCAACCTGTTCGTCGCCTTCACCTTCCAGAGCATCTGGGTGGACTTCAAGGTGTTCGGCAGCCTGGGCATGACCGTGCTGTTCCTGGTCGGTCAGGGCATCTACCTGTCCCGTCACCTGCACGACGCCGATACCACAACGCCAAAAACCGAGGACTGACATGCTCTACGCCATCATTGCCACCGACGTCGCCAATTCCCTGGACGCCCGCCTCGCTGCGCGCCCGGCACACCTTGAACGCCTGCAAGTGCTCAAGGGCGAAGGCCGCATCGTGCTGGCCGGCCCGCACCCGGCGGTCGACAGCAATGATCCGGGCGCAGCAGGTTTCAGCGGCAGCCTGATCGTCGCCGAATTCGACTCCCTGAGCGCGGCGCAAGCCTGGGCCGATGCCGACCCGTACGTCGCCGCCGGCGTCTACGCCAATGTGATCGTCAAGCCGTTCAAGCAAGTCCTGCCGTAACCTCCCCCGCAAAAGCCCTCAGCGCGATGAACCTTGTCGGTTCATCGCGTTCTCAATCGCTCATTATTCTCGTTTGCCGGCCGACAACCTGCCCAATATCCATTTGGAAACAGGAGTCGCGATGCGCAAGGGTCCGTTGTGTCTGATGTTGGTCACGTTGTCGATCATGGCGCCCGCCCATGGTGAAGAAAGCACCGAAGGCAACAGCTCCACGCCGCTTTCATTGAGCGCCGGCAGCCAGATCACCGAGTTGCAGCAGCGCCTGAAGGCCAGCGAGCAGCAACGGGAAGAACTGAGCAAACAACTGCAAAATGCCGACAACACCCGCGAAAGCGCCCAGCTCGCCCGGTTGCGCCAGGAGAACCAGCGTCTGAAGCTGCAACTCAAGGAAGCCCAGGCCAGCCCGCTGCCGCGCCTGTTGACCGAACAGCAGCAATGGTTCGTCACCGGAGCCGGGGTAGCGCTATTGGCGCTGCTCTGCGGTATCTTTGCCAGTGGAGCAAGCCGAAAACGTCGGCAATGGCTAAATTGAGTGAGTCATGAGCGAGCTGTTACTGATTGATGATGACCAGGAGTTGTGTGAACTCCTGAGTAGCTGGCTGAGCCAGGAAGGCTTTCAGGTCCGGGCCTGCCACGATGGCCAGAGTGCCCGCAAGGCGCTGGCCGAAACCGCGCCGGCGGCCGTGGTGCTGGACGTGATGCTGCCCGACGGCAGCGGTCTGGAACTGCTCAAGCAACTGCGCAGCGATCATGCCGACCTGCCGGTGCTGATGCTTTCGGCCCGGGGCGAGCCGCTGGACCGGATTCTCGGCCTGGAACTGGGCGCCGACGATTACCTGGCCAAACCTTGCGATCCACGCGAACTGACCGCCCGCCTGCGCGCCGTGCTGCGCCGCAGCCACCCGGCCGCCGTGTCGACCCAGCTCGAACTGGGCGACCTGAGCTTCAGCCCGGTGCGCGGCGTGGTCAGCATCGACGAAAAGGAATTCACCCTCACCGTCTCCGAAAGCCGCCTGCTTGAAGCCCTGCTCAAGCAACCGGGCGAGCCGCTGGACAAACAGGAACTGGCGCAGATCGCCCTCGGCCGCAAGCTGACCCTGTACGACCGCAGCCTGGACATGCACGTCAGCAACCTGCGCAAAAAGATCGGCCCGCACCCCGACGGCCGCCCGCGCATCGTCGCCCTGCGCAGCCGTGGCTACTACTACAGCCTCTGATCGTCTGTCAGTTTTGTCAGGTCGGCGCGAAAGCGTGTTTACCCAAGCTTTACACAGCGCTGACCGCCGCTGACCTTGATCTCCGTAATCTGTACTCATCCGGAACGTACCGGGAACGAGACAAAGGAGATTCACCATGCGCAAGACTCTTATCGCTCTGATGTTCGCCGCTGCCCTGCCGACCGTCGCCATGGCCATGCCACAGGAAGGCGGCCCGATGGGTGGCCCGCTGGACGGCCCGCGCCATGGCGGTCAGATGCACGGCATGCACGGCAAAGGTCCGTACAGCCAACTGGACTTGTCCCGCGAACAGCGCGAGCAAATTCGCAAGATCATGGGCGAGCAGATGCACGAGCGTAAGCAGACGGTCGAAAAATACCTGGAGAAACTCTCGCCAGCCGACCAGAAAGCCATGAAGGACGAGATGGCGGCGAACCACAAGAAAGCCGAGTCTGATGTTCGCGCCGTGTTGAAACCGGATCAACAGAAGAAATTCGATGAGATCCAGAAGAAACAGGCCGAACGTCGCGCCGAATGGGCCGAGTTCAAAGCCTGGAAAGCGCAACAGCCGCAAAAGGCGCAATAATGTTCTAGCGTCACGCCCTGACCCAACGGCTCACCGCCGTTGGGTTTTCTTTGTTTGAGGATTTTCTGTGCGTTCATTGTTCTGGCGTATCCTCGCCAGCTTCTGGCTGGCCATCGCTCTGGTTGCAGGGCTTTCCATTCTGCTGGGGCACATGCTCAATCAGGATGCGTGGATCCTCAGCCGCCATCCGGGCCTCAACACCCTGGCTGCCGAATGGACGCAGACTTACGAAGCCCAGGGCGAAAACGCCGCCCAGGACATCCTCGAACAGCGCAAGCGCCAGTACCACATCGACGTGCAAGTGCTGAACGAAAGCGGCGACCCGGTGGTGCGCGGCACCTTCCCCCGGCGCGCGGCGGCCTTCGAGGCGCGGCAGAACAACGATGACCGACGCCTGCCCTGGCGCCGTCTGACCGACGAATTCACCAGCGAAAAAAGCGGCGACACCTACCTCTTCATCTACCGCATCCCGCACCCGGAACTCGACGCCTGGCACCGCGAAAGCCTGCTCTGGCCGTTGAGCGCGCTGGGCATCGCGCTGGTGGTGCTGACCCTGTTCAGCCTGTTGGTGACCTTTTCCATCACTCGCCCGCTCAGTCGTCTGCGCGGTGCGGTGCACGACCTCGGCCAGACCACCTATCAGCAGAACAGCCTGGCGCAACTGGCCAACCGTCGCGATGAATTCGGCGTGCTGGCCAACGACTTCAACCGCATGGGCGCACGCCTGCAAAGCCTGATCGGCAGCCAGCGCCAACTGTTGCGCGACGTGTCCCACGAGTTGCGCTCACCGCTGGCCCGACTGCGCATCGCCCTGGCTTTGGCCGAACGTGCAAGCCCCGAAGAACGGGAAAAACTCTGGCCGCGCCTGACCCGCGAGTGTGACCGGCTGGAAGCGCTGATCAGTGAAATTCTGGTGCTGGCGCGAGTCGATGCCGACAACGCCAGCGCCGAAGAGGTGGATTTGAATGCCCTGCTCGCCACCCTGCAAAAAGACGCTCAATTGGGTTCGCCAGAGCAGACCGTGCGTCTGGAGGCCGAGCCGGCGCTCAATCTGACAGGCTGGCCGACCATGATCGAACGCGCCGTGGACAACCTGCTGCGCAATGCCCAACGCTTCAACCCGGTCGGGCAGTCGATTGAAATGCAGGCGTCACGTCAGGGCGAGCGGATCGTGGTCAGCGTGCGTGACCACGGGCCGGGGGTGCAGGCCGAGCACCTGAGCCAGTTGGGCGAACCGTTTTATCGGGCGCCGGGGCAGACCGCTGCGGGCCATGGCCTGGGACTGGCGATTGCCCGGCGGGCGGCGGAGCGGCATGGCGGGACGCTGGTGCTCGCCAATCACCCGCAGGGCGGATTTGTGGCCAGTCTTGAGTTACCGCTGGAGCCTGGGATTGTGGTGCAACCCTGAAAAGCCCCCCTCATCGGAACGCCGCCCGCCCAGCCCTCTCGCGGAGGGAGAGGGCGCCGACCGAGGTGTCTTGCGTCATACATCAACCTGAAAAATCGAGTCGATTATGGATCTGCCAAAGCCCCTGAACCGCGTCAATTCCGGATTCGGCCAAGTTCTTTCAGGTCGGTGAACCTCTGAAGCATCCCCCAATCAGTCCCCTCTCCCTCCGGGAGAGGGTTAGGGTGGGTAAAGACCGGGTACATCCTTTACGTTTGAGACCGGGGACATGGTTTACAGGTATCAATCATGGTCAGGAGGTGCTGACCATGCCCTGGAATCAAGAGTCCCCGATGGATCAACGAGTGAAATTAGTCAGTGACTGGCTCAGTGGCAGCTACACCAAGAGCCAATTGAGCCGGCGTTATGGGGTCAGCCGGCCAACCGTCGATAAATGGCTGGATCGGTATGCAGCGCTCGGTGTGGATGGCTTGAAAGAGCAATCCCGCAAGCCTTTGAACTGCCCTCATCAAACCCCGGATGAAATCATCGCCACATTGCTGGCCAGGAAAAACGAGCATCCCGATCGAGGCCCCAAACAGATCATTGATCGCCTGCGAAAGTCCGATCCACAGATCCCATGGCCGGCCGCGAGCACTGCTGGTGAGTGGTTGAAGAAGGCTGGCTTGGTCATTGCGCGGCGCCCTTATCCTTTGCGCCCGCGTGCTCCGACGCATTTACGCCCGGCCGATGAACCCAACCAGACCTGGTGTGCCGACTTCAAAGGGCAGTTCAGGATGCAGGACGGCAATTGGTGCTATCCGCTGACCATTACCGATCAGATGAGTCGCTATCTGCTGCTCTGCCGGGCGCTGCCCGGCACGCACAGCGAGCCGACGCGACAGGGATTCGAATGGGCTTTCCGGGAGTTTGGATTGCCGGACGTAATCCGCACAGATAACGGGGCGCCTTTCGCATCGACCGGTTTGTCGCGGCTGTCGAAGCTGTCCGTCTGGTTCATCAGGCATGGCATCCATATCGAGACAATCACACCAGGGCGTCCTGACCAGAACGGTCGACACGAACGGATGCACCGCCCCCTCAAAGCAGCGGTACTGCGAACACCGGCGGAAAATCTCGTACGCCAACAGCTGGCCTTTGAAGAGTTCGTTCAGGACTTCAACCATGATCGACCACACACCGCACTGGGCATGAAACCGCCGGCTTCCGTCTACAGACCTTCGTTGCGCCCGTATCCGGGCTACTTGCCCGCGGTCGAATATGGCCCTGAGGTTGAGGTACGCAAGGTTCGCTCGAACGGCGAGTTCAAGTGGAAGGGGCAACGAATGTTTTTGGGCGAGGCGCTGATCGGCGAGGACATCGCGCTGAAGGAAGTGGCTGATGACGTGTGGGAGCTGTACCTTTGCAACTTCTGTTTAGGCAGGCTTGAGCGCGGTGCCAACCGCGTATCAAGCCTGTAAAAGGTGTAAACGATGTCCCCGGTCTAATGTGTAAAGGATGTACCGGTCTCTACAGTGAGGGCGCTTTTAAAGCTTTTAACGCCCTTTAAGCCTTACCCGACCAAGCGCTAACAAACTCCGCCAAATCAACCTTCTCGGCCACCCGCGGTTCTTTCTGCGGCGTGCCTAGGTACAGGAACGCAATCACCTCTTCGTCATCCGTCAGGCCCAGTCCCTTGGCGACATGTTTCGAATAAGCCAGATCACCGGTGCGCCACACCGCGCCAATCCCCTGCGCGTAAGCCGCCAGCAGAATCCCGTGCGCCGCACAGCCCGCTGCCAGCAATTGCTCGGCCTTCGGGTATTTGACGTGATCCTGCAACTTGGCGATGACCACGACCACCAGCGGCGCCCGCAGCGGGCCGTTGCGTGCCTTGTCGATCATCGCTTCGGTGACTTCGCCTTCCTGCATCTGTGCAGCTTCGGCCAGCAACTCGCCCATCTGCTCACGCGCCGCGCCTTCGACGGTCAGGAAGCGATACGGCTGCAAATGGCCGTGATCCGGTGCGCGGGTCGCGGCGGCAAACAGCACTTCGCGCTGTTCGGCAGTGGGGGCCGGATCGATCAGTCGTGGAACGGAAACACGGTTGAGCAAAGCGTCGAGAGCCTGCATCGGCCACCTCCTGAAAAAAATGTCCGGCTATTCTAGCTGCAAGTGATCCAGACGCGTCGGTTTACATGCCTTGCACCGCAGGTAGAATGGCGCCCTTCCCACATCAGCCCGAGCGGACTTCATGGCGTTGCCGACCTTACGGATCATTGGTTTCATCATCGGCATCTTCCTGATCACCCTGGCCGTCGCCATGGTCGTGCCCATGGCCACCCTGGTGATTTTCGAGCGCACCGGCGATCTGCCGTCGTTCCTCTGGGCGAGCATGATCACCTTCGTCGCCGGCCTCGCGCTGGTCATTCCCGGCCGCCCGGAACACATTCACCTGCGCCCCCGGGACATGTACCTGCTGACCGTCAGCAGCTGGCTGGTGGTGTGCATTTTCGCCGCGCTGCCGTTTTTGCTGACCCAGCACATCAGCTACACCGACTCGTTCTTCGAAAGCATGTCCGGCATCACGGCCACCGGGTCGACCGTGCTCAACCATCTGGACGACATGTCCCCCGGCATCCTGATGTGGCGCTCGCTGCTGCACTGGATCGGCGGTATCGGCTTCATCGGCATGGCGGTGGCGATCCTGCCGCTGCTGCGCATCGGTGGCATGCGGCTGTTCCAGACCGAATCCTCGGACCGCTCGGAAAAGGTCATGCCCCGCTCGCACATGGTGGCGCGGCTGATCGTGGCAGCCTACGTCGGCATCACGATTCTCGGCAGCCTGGCGTTCTGGTGGGCCGGGATGAGCCCGTTCGATGCGATCAACCACGCGATGTCAGCGATTTCCACCGGCGGGTTCTCGACCTCCGACCAGTCCCTGGCCAAGTGGACGCAACCGGCGGTGCACTGGGTGGCCGTGGTGGTGATGATTCTCGGCAGCCTGCCGTTCACCCTGTACGTAGCGACACTGCGCGGCAACCGCCGGGCGCTGATCAAGGATCAACAGGTGCAGGGTTTGCTCGGCATGTTGCTGGCGACCTGGCTGGTGCTCGGCACCTGGTACTGGTGGACCACCAACCTGCACTGGCTGGACGCGCTGCGCCACGTGGCGCTGAACGTGACGTCGGTGGTCACTACCACGGGGTTTGCGCTGGGGGACTACAGCCTGTGGGGCAATTTCTCGCTGATGCTGTTCTTCTATCTGGGCTTCGTCGGTGGCTGTTCCGGTTCGACGGCGGGCGGGATCAAAATCTTCCGTTTCCAGGTCGCCTACATCCTGCTCAAGGCCAACCTTAACCAGCTGATTCACCCACGGGCGGTGATCAAGCAGAAGTACAACGGTCACCGCCTCGACGAGGAAATCGTTCGTTCGATCCTGACGTTCTCGTTCTTCTTCGCGATCACCATCTGCGTGATCGCCCTGCTGCTGTCGCTGTTGGGCGTGGACTGGATGACCGCGTTGACCGGCGCCGCCAGCACCGTGTCCGGCGTCGGCCCGGGCCTGGGCGAGACCATCGGCCCGGCCGGCAACTTCGCCAGCCTGCCGGATGCGGCCAAGTGGATTCTGTCGTTCGGCATGCTGCTCGGCCGACTGGAGATCATTACGGTGTTTGTACTGTGTATTCCGGCGTTCTGGCGTCACTGATCGCCTTCGGCGCCTCCAGCAACCGCGCCCGGTAATCGCCGGGCGTGGTGTCGAACCAGCGACGGAAGGCGCGGAAGAAATTGCTCGGATCGGCAAACCCCAACAGATAGGCAATCTCCAGCAAGGTCATGCTCGGTTGCGCCAGGTATTGCTCGGCGAGTTCGCGGCGGGTGTCATCGAGCAACTGCTGAAAACTGGTGCCCTCCTCCTGCAAACGCCGTTGCAAGGTTCGCTGCGACAGATGCAGGGTCTGCGCCACCGTATCGCGCTTGGGTTCGCCCTGCGGCAGCAGGCGGCACAACACCTGACGCGCCTTGTGGGTCACGCGGCTTTCGGAAAAACGCGCCAGATACTCCCCGGCGAACCGGTCGTGCAGCAGCGCCATCGCCTCGTTGGCCGTGGGCAGCGGCGCTTCCATGTCGGCCCGTTCGAAGATCAGCGCGTCATACGGCGCGTTGAACACCAGCGGTGCATGGAAGGCTTGTTTGTAGGGTTCAAGATCATCCGGTTCGTCGCCCTGCACCAGCACTTTGCGCGGGTGCAGCGTGCGTCCGGTCAGCCAGCCGCACAGTGCCAGCGCGCAGGCCAGCGAGGCTTCGGCACTCTGGCGGGTCGGTGGCAGATGATCGCCGTGCACCGTCAGGATCAGCGCATAACCCTCGTCGAGCAGGCGAAAACTCAGGTCGGCACTTTCGGCGATGATCCGCTGATAACGCACCAGACGCTGAAAACCTTCCGCCAGCGTATTACTGGACATCAGTGCATAGCCCGCGACATGGAACGAAGCCGGCCGCACCACCTTGCCCATGTTCAGGCCGATCGCCGGATTCCCGGACAGCTCGACCGCCCGTTGCCAGAGTCGGGTCATGGAATCCTGTGGGAAGCGTGCGTCCGGATCCTCCAGCGCCGCGTAGTCGAGCCCCAGCTGTCTGAACAGAACCCGACAATCCAGGCCGTCCATTTCCAGTGCTTTGACAATCCCCATCGCCCAGCTTGCAGAAGTCGTTCTTTCGCTCATGGCGTTTTTTCTTGGATGACATGGTAAGCCGCATACTACGGCCGATTTCCCAAGGATAGTAAAGTGGCGCCGATTGTCACTGGCCGACGCCAATGATCACTCTAGACTCAAATAAGCTACCCGCCGAACAACTTGCAATCAGAACAATAGCCACAGAGATCGCAGTCGTGGAAACCCTCAAGCCTTTCAACAGCTTCGCCGAGTTCTATCCGTATTACCTCAGCGAGCACAGCAACAGCACCTGCCGTCGCCTGCATTTCATCGGCACGACGCTGGTGATCTTCATTCTCGCCCTGACCATCGCCAAGGGCGCCTGGCTGCTTTTACTTGCGTTGCCGCTGGCGGGCTACAGCTTTGCCTGGGTCGGCCATTTCTTTTTCGAGAAAAACCGCCCGGCCACCTTCCAGCACCCGTTCTACAGCCTGCTCGGCGACTTTGTCATGTACCGCGACATGATCCTGGGCCGCGTGCCGTTCTAGAAATTCCGACCAAGAGGATTGCCGATGAATGCCAATGCCCGTTTCACCCACATGAAGGACGGCACACCGGACGACTGGGCGATCATTGCGGCGGATTTCAGCGCCTATGCCCGTCAGTTGCCGGGCCGGATCATGGCGCACCTGAAACTGCTCGAAGGCGATTTCGGCGGTTTCCCGGTGGATCGCCTGACCCACTCGCTGCAAACCGCGACCCGCGCCTTTCGCGACGGGCGCGACGAGGAATACGTGGTCTGCGCCCTGCTCCACGACATCGGCGACACCCTCGGTTCCTACAATCACCCGGACATTGCCGCGGCCATTCTCAAGCCGTTCGTCAGTGCCGAAAACCTGTGGATGGTGGAAAAGCACGGGATCTTCCAGGGCTACTACTTCTTCCATCACCTGGGCATGGATCGGCACCTGCGCGAGCAGTTCAGCGACCACCCGCAGTTTCTGGCGACCGCAGAGTTCTGCGCCAAATACGACGCAGCGGCGTTCGACCCCGAATACGACACCCTGCCGCTGAGCTTCTTCGAGCCGATGATGGAAAGGCTGTTCGCCCAGCCGAAAAACTCGATCTACAAAGCGGCGATGGAAGAGCACGCCTAGGCCTGATGTTGTCTGCACCGGCCTCATCGCTGGCAAGCCAGCTCCCACAGGTTTTTGGGGTGTACACAAAGGCTACGTACACCTTCGACCACTGTGGGAGCGGACTTGCTCCGGGCGGCGATCCGACGATGAGGCCAGCAAAACCGACACACATCTTTTCTAAGCCAGCTCGGCAACCTTCGCCGCTTTCAACTCGGCCTCTCGCGCCTGCGCATCGGCCAGGCGATACAGCTCGATCGTGCCGTCCCAATGCTCGATCAGCGCCGTACACGACTCCACCCAATCGCCACAATTGAGGTAATCCACCTCGCCGACCTTGCGGATCTCGGCGTGGTGGATGTGCCCGCAAACCACCCCGTGCAGCTCGCGTTTCACGCATTCGTGGGCGATGGCTTCTTCGAAGTCGCTGATGAAGCTGACCGCGGTCTTCACCTTGTGCTTGAGATAGGCCGACAGCGACCAGTAGCCGTAACCGTATTTCGCCCGCCAGTGATTGAGCCAGCGGTTGAGGGTCAGGGTGAACTCGTAGGCCGAATCGCCGAGGAACGCGAGCCAGCGGTGGTAACGGGTGATCACGTCGAACTGGTCACCGTGAATCACCAGCAGATGCCGGCCATCGGCGGTGACGTGCACCGCTTCGTCGACCAACTGGATGTTGCCCAGAATCAGTTTCGAATAGCGGCGCAGGAATTCGTCGTGGTTGCCGGTGACGTAGATCACCTCGGTGCCACGCTTGCTCATGGTCAGCAAGCGGCGAATCACGTTGGTGTGCGCCTGGGGCCAATACATGCCGCCGCGCAGTTTCCAGCCGTCGATGATGTCACCGACCAGGTAGATCTTGTCGGCGTGATAGCCCTTGAGAAATTGCGACAGATGCTCGGCCTGGCAATCCCGCGTGCCCAGGTGCACGTCGGAGATCCACAGGGTGCGAACCCGTTGTTTACGGCTGGGTCTGGCGAGCTCGGCGCTGGTCATGGGCAACCCTCTGCGATGTTTTCGCCACTCTGCGCGCGCCCGGTTAATCGACCATGACAGGTGTGCGTCAGTCGTGTGACAAACGCGTCGCCCCTGTGCCGGTGTAGACTGGCGGCTCGCCCGGAGACCGCCATGCAACCGATCCTGACCCTGCGCCATTACAGCCACGACCTGATCGCCCACAGCCACGACCACGCGCAACTGGTGTTCGGCCTGTCAGGCGCGCTGGATTTCGAAGTCGAAGGGCGTGGCAGCCAGGTATTGCAGCAGAGCTTCGTGGTGATCCCCGCCGGCGCGCATCACGCGTGCGGCAGTCCCAAGGGCAGCCGTTGTCTGGTGCTGGATGTGCCGGACGAACAATGGCTGGCGCGCTCGCTGGGCGATCACGCCGATGCCAGCCGTCGCCTGCTGGACAACGCCGCGCGGTTGTCGCTGGATGCCGGGCAAGGTCAATTGGTCAACTGGCTGGCGAACAGTCCGGTGAACGATCCGCTGATTGCGCAACAAGGCGCGGTGTTGCTGCTGGCGAGCCTGAACCACGTGCCACCCGCCGAGATCGTCGCGCGCCGCCTGCCCTACGCGGCACTCGATGCGCACATCGAGCAGTACGCGGCCTATCCGCTGCAAGTGGCGGATCTGGCGCGCATCGCCGGATTGTCCAGCGCCCGGCTGCATGCGCGGTTCGTCGCCGAATGCGGGCAGACACCGATGGACTACATTCGCAGTCGCCGGCTGCACAAAGCCGTGGCGCTGCTGCGCAACACCACACTGCCCGTCGGTGAAGTGGCCAGCCGCGTCGGCTACAGCTCGCAGAGTGCGTTCTCGGCCGCCGTCCTGCGTGAATTCGGTACGTCTCCTACACAATTGCGACGCGAGGCTGACGACAAAAGTCGATAGCCTGCCGACAGACTTTTCGGCCGTTACACGCTTCAATGTGTGCCTGTAATGGTGTTTGGAAAAAGGACTGCAATGACTCCCCGTACCGCCCTCGGCGCCCTGCATATCGGCGCACTGATGTTCGGCCTGACCGGCGTCTTCGGCAAACTCGCCGCCGCAACGCCCGCCGTCATCGTGTTCGGGCGCGCCGCGTTTGCCGTACTGGCCCTGGCGTTCTTCGCCCGTTTTGCCCAGCAGGGCGGCTGGCAGAAACTGCAGGCCGTCGACTGGCGACGACTGGCCCTGAGCGGTGTGCTGCTGGCCGGGCATTGGGTGAGTTTCTTCATTGCGGTCAAGGTCGCGGGCGTCGCCATTGCGACCCTGGGTTTCGCCAGTTTCCCGGCCTTCACGGTGATCCTCGAAGGGCTGATTTTCCGCGAACGCATCCGCATCAATGAAATCGTGCTGGTGGTGCTGGTGAGTGTCGGGCTGGTGCTGGTGACCCCGGCGTTCGATCTGGCCAGCGGCGCGACCACGGGCCTGCTCTGGGCGATCCTGTCCGGCCTGCTGTTTTCCCTGCTGTCCCTGACCAACCGCGCCAGCTCCGGGCGCATCCCGGCGGTGCAGGCAGCGTTGTGTCAGAACGTGGTGGTGGCGTTGTGTCTGCTGCCGGTGGCGGCGCCGCAACTGAGCGAAGTACGGGCCATCGACTGGTTGTGGATCGGTTTGCTCGGGGTGTTCTGCACTGGCGTCGCCCACAGTTTGTTCGTTGCCAGTCTGGCGGTGATCAAGGCACGCACCGCAGCAGTGGTGTTCGCCATGGAGCCGGTGTACGGAATTACCGTGGCCTGGCTGCTGTTCGATGAAGATCCGACCCTGCGCATGCTGATCGGCGGCGCGCTGATCATCGTTGCCATCGTGGTGTCGAGCCGGATGTCAGGCAGCAGCGACAAGAAAACCGTCGCGGCCGAAGCCGCCTCTCACTGAGTACGGTCGTTGTGGCCGAGGTCGCGGTCAGGGTCGATCCGGTCGCGCACCCGCTGCTTGAGCACCTTGGCCTCGGGGAAGCCGCCGTCGGCCTTGCGTTCCCAGATCTGTACGTCGTTGCAGGTAATGTGAAATATCCCGCCGGTGCCCGGCACCAGTGACACTTTGCCGAGGTCATCGCCGAAGGTGCTGAGCAGCTCTTGTGCCAGCCACGCGGCACGCAACAGCCACTGGCATTGCGTGCAATAGGTGATGACGATTTCCGGTTTTGTGACGGTCATGATTGCTGAAACTCCTGAGCCAGAGGGCGCCGCTATAATAGCCGGCTTTATCGCTCGCCCCGAGAATCACGATGCGTCGTCTTCTGATCTGCCTGCTGCTTGGTTTCCTCCCCCTGTTCGCTGGTGTCAGCGTCCATGCCAGTGAGACCACACGCCCGAAAGTCGGACTGGTGCTGTCCGGCGGCGCGGCCCGTGGCCTGGCGCACATCGGTGTGCTCAAGGCGCTGGAAGAGCAAGGTATCAAGATCGATGCGATTGCCGGCACCAGCATGGGCGCGGTGGTCGGCGGGCTGTACGCCTCGGGTTACAAGATTGACGAGCTGGAACAACTCGCCCTGACCATCGACTGGCAGCAGGCATTGTCCGACGCCCCGCCCCGCAAAGACATACCGTTCCGGCGCAAGCAGGACGACCGCGATTTTCTGGTGAAACAGAAGCTGAGCTTTCGCGACGACGGCAGCCTCGGCCTGCCCTTGGGCGTGATTCAAGGCCAGAACCTCGCGCTGCTGCTCGAAAGCCTGTTGGCCCATACCAGCGACACCCGGGATTTCGACAAGCTGCCAATACCGTTCCGCGCCGTGACCACCGACATCGCCAACGGCGAAAAAGTGGTGTTCCGCAAGGGCCATCTGCCCCAGGTGATCCGCGCCAGCATGTCGATCCCGGCAGTGTTCGCCCCGGTCGAACTCGACGGCAGATTGCTGGTGGATGGTGGCATGACCGACAACATTCCCCTCGATGTGGCGCGGGAAATGGGCGTCGACGTGGCCATCGTGGTCGACATCGGCACCCCACTGCGCAACCGCAAGCAACTGGTGACCGTGGTCGATGTGCTGAACCAGTCGATCACCCTGATGACCCGACGCAACTCCGAAGAGCAACTGGCGACCCTGCATCCCGACGACGTGCTGATCCAGCCGCCGCTGGCGAGTTTCGGTTCCACCGATTTCGGCCGAGGCCAGGAGATGATCGACGCCGGCTACCGAGCGACCCAGGCCCTGAACGTGCGCCTCGCCCGCCTCAAACCCGTGCAGTCGCAGGACGCCGAACTCAACGCCGCCCGCGCGCCGGGCCAGCGCACGCCGATCATCACTGCGATCAAGGTCGAGAACGACTCGAAAGTCGGCGATGACGTGATCCGCTATTACATCCGCCAGCACATCGGCGAACCGCTGGACCTGGGCCGCCTGCAAACCGACATGGGCACTCTGTACGGCCTCGATTATTTCGAGCAGGTGCAATACCGCGTGGTGCACAAGGGCACGGATCACACGCTGGTGATCAGCGCGCGCGGCAAACGCACCGGCACCGATTACCTGCGGGTCGGCCTCAGCCTGTCGGACGACATGCGCGGCGACAGCGCCTTCAACCTCGGCGCCAGTTACCGCATGAACGGCATCAACCGACTCGGCGCGGAATGGCTGACGCGGGCGCAGATCGGCGATAAACAAGAGTTGTACAGCGAGTTCTACCAGCCGCTGGACGTGGGCTCTCGCTACTTCGTGGCGCCTTATGCGTCGTTCGCCGCACAAAACGTCGACTCGGTGCTGGACAACGATCCGATCGCCCAGTATCGCGTCGAGCGCTACGGCTTCGGCCTGAATGTCGGCCGGCAGATCGGCAACAGCGGCGAAGTGCGCTTCGGGGTTGGCGAGGCCTGGGGCAAGGCGGATGTGCGGATCGGCGATCAGGATCTGCCGAGCGAGAACTTCAACGAAGGGTTCTATGCGTTGAAGTACTCCTTCGACTCGCTGGACAACGTCTACTACCCCCACGAAGGCGAGGACATCGGCCTGACGCTGGTGCAGTTCGAGCCGAGCCTGGGTTCCGACACGCGCTACCGGCAGTGGGAATTCAAACTGGACAAGGCCATGAGCAGCGGCCCGGACACGCTGATCCTGGGCGGTCGTTACGGCCGTACGCTGGACGATGCCAATGTGGTGACCTCCAGTTTCCTGCTCGGCGGTGCCCGGCAACTGTCCGGTTTCCGCGAGGACGCCATCTCCGGGCAGAACGTCAGTCTGATGCGTGCGGTGTATTACCGCCGCCTCACCCCCCGCTCGTACCTGCCGCTGGACTTCCCGCTGTACGCCGGCGCCTCGCTGGAACGCGGCCGGGCGTGGAACAACGACAACGAGTTCGACAGCGGCTACATCAACGCCGCCAGCGTGTTCATCGGCTTCGATACGCCGCTGGGGCCGCTGAACTTCAGCTATGGACTGAACGATGCGGATGAGCAGGCGGTGTACCTGAACCTCGGGCAGACCTTCTGACAGCGGTCAGCGAATCCCCGCCAACAGCGTGCGCGCCGTTTGCTTGAGGGGTTCGTCAGCCTCTTTGAGCAGTTCGTTGAGCAAGGCAATGGCGCTATCGATATCGCCGTCGTCGATGCAGGTCTGGGCCTGTTCGAGTTTGCCGGCGTTGGCAGCGTCTGAGGGTTCGGGCTCCAGTTCAGGAGCATGTAGCTCCAGTGGTTCCAACGAGAGCGACGAACCGGGATCGCCAAACTCGTTGAGAAAGTCCTCATCCAGCGGCTGCGTTTCCGGTTCGACGATCCATTCCAGTTCGGCGGTTTCGGTATCGTCGGGCAGGGTTTCCGGCAATTCGAAATCCTGTGGCAGTACCTGCAGATCGGAGCCGAGCGTTGATGGCGCCTGTTCAGGTGCGTCGGTGGTGGAGCGAGTCTCCTCAAGATCCCAACTCGACGCCATCGAGAGCTGATCCAGGTTCAGTTCGAAATTGTCTTCGGGTTCCGGCTCCACAGGGGGTTCGGTCGGCAGCGCAGCAATCACCGGAGCCGCTGCCGCCAGAGGTGCGGCGCTGGCCAGTTTCGGGTAGCGGGCGCGAATCTCCTGCAAGCGCTGATCCTCGACCCCGAGCTGGCGCAGGCGGTTTTCCTGCTCGTCATAGATCGGCGTGTCGCCCTGCCGCCCCAGCACTTCAAGCAACTGCACGCCAAGGTCGATGCGCTCCGGCTCCCGCTGCAACGCATCGCGCAACAGGCCGGCGGCCTCGCCCAAGCGTCCGTAAGCCAGATAAATGCCGACCGCTTCCAGCACATCGCCGTTGGCGTGTTCCTCGCGATGCTCGACAGCACTGTGAATGGCACTCGGCTGCATCGGTTCGGCGTCGTCGACCGGGGGTTCGTTTCGTACCGGCAGGAACGGCAACGGCGCAGCAGTCCCTTGCGCCTGCTGGCGTTGCCGGCGCACATACAACCCCGCCACCAGCAACCCCAGTACCAGCAACAATCCGCCGAGCAGCGGCCAGTTTAGTGAATCCTCTTGAGCCTCGACCGGGGCAATGACCGGCGCCGGCACAGGTGCCACGGGCGCTGAGGTCACTGGGGGTGCCTGTTGCACTTCAATCAGACGGGCCTGCAAATCACCGAGCTGTTTCTTGCCGTCAGCGATCAGCACTTCCTGCGCCTGAAGCTTCACGTTCAATGCATCGATGGTTTTTTGCAGTTGCTGGTTCTGCACAAGACTCGCCGCCAGTTGTTCGGCCTGCGCGGCGGCGACCGGAGCCGGTGGCTGCACCGGCGCAGCAGGTTTGGCCGGCGTAGTTGCGGTGGGAGCCTCGGGGGTCGGGAATTCCGAGGATTGCGCGCGCGCCGTTGGCTCGTCGGTGGCCGGAACAATTCCCGGTGAGCCCGGCGGGTCGATCAGCACGGTGTATTCGCGCAGCAGGTGGCCGTTGGGCTGATCGAGCTGCACGAGGAAATTCAGAAAGGGTTCGTTGACCGGTTTGCTGGACGTCACCCGGATCATGTTGCGATTGCCGCGCAGGATCGGGGTGAACTTGAGGTCATTGAGAAAAAACACGCGCTCGATGCCGGCGCGGCCAAACTCGTCCGCCGAGGCCAGACGGACCGCCAGTTCGCTTTCGCTGACGGCCCCGACATCCACCAGCGCGATGTCAGCCTTGAGCGGCTGATTGAGGGCTGAATGCACGGTGATGTCACCGAGCCCCAGCGCCAATGAGGCGGTGGACCAGGTGAGAACACCGGCCACCAGCAGCGAGTTGGCGCAACGCTTTACCACGTGCCGACTTCCGAGCATGAGCATCCCTTGAATAAGCAAAACCGACTTCTATGCGTTCGCACATCCGGTACGAACACGATATTGCCCAGTAGTTCTTATAGTCTGCCCAGCGCGTTCTCTCAAAAAAACGGCACGCGGTTGTGCCTCAAGACTTTTCCAGATTGGCAAGAATGTGCCCGTGAACCCGCATGCACACCTTCAAATCCGCTTCGTCGACGCCTTCGAACAATTCCTTGCGCAGTTGCGTGGCGATGGTTTCGATCTGTTCGATCAGCGGCAAGGCCGGTGAGCACAGCACGATTTTTTTCGCCCGGCGGTCTTCCATCACGGACTGGCGTTGCACCAGGCCCTGGCTTTCCAGGCTGTCGAGCAGACGGGCCAGGGTCGGCCCTTCGACGCCGACGCTTTGCGCCAGCTCCCGCTGGGTCGGCGCCTCTTCGAAGCGCGCCAGATGCAGCAGCACCAGCCAGCGCGCCTGGGACAAGCCCAGGCCGGCCAGCCGGCGATCGAGTTCGGCACGCCAGCCACGGGACATCTGGGCCAATTGCATGCCAAATCGGTGTTGATCGGTTAACGGCATAAAACACTCATGATCAGACTGAAGAAATAGAGAAAAACTAATTATTAGTCAGCTAAGCATGACATTTGCCTATAGGCAAGAGGCGTCCTGTACTGAATCGTTACATCGGTATAGCGGTTGGCACAAACGCCCTCTCACATTTCAAACTCGGATTGCAGCGCAGCCCGTACGCAATACAGCACACCTTCAGGCACGCGACCGGCAAACAGCTCGGCCACTTCGGCGACCGACGGCAACTCGCCTTCGCCGTCAAGGAACGCATCCTGGACTTCGCCCATCAGGTCTTCCGGCAAATCCAGCGCCTGTTCCAGCGACAGCTGCTGCTTGCCGATGGCTTCTGCGAGCATGGCGTAAACGTTCTTTTCCGAGCACTGCAATTGACCGGAGATCTGCAACGGCGTCATGCCGGCGCGGGCCAGGGTGATCAGTTCGTGGCGCACGTCGGCCACGACTTTCGGCGCCTCGGCCTCGCCGCCGAGCACTTCGAGGAAGGCCTCGCCGTAGCGCTCCAGCTTGCGCGCGCCGACGCCGCTGACCCGGGCCATGTCGGCCAGCGAGGTCGGCTGGCTGCGGAGCATTTCCAGCAGGGTCGAGTCGGGGAAGATGACGTACGGCGGCACGCCGTGTTCTTCCGCCAGCTTGCGCCGCAGGGCGCGCAACGCTTCCCACTGTTCCCGTTCTTCGCCGCGCACCAGTTGGCTGGCCGGGCTCTTGCTGCCGCTCTTGGCGGAGACTTGCGGCTTGAGGTCGCGGCGCAGCTCCAGGCTCACTTCACCCTTGAGCAGCGGCCGGCATGTGTCGCTCAGACGCAGCCCGCCGTAACCTTCGTGATCGACATCCGCCAGGCCGCGAGCAACCAGTTGACGGAACAGCGAGCGCCATTCGCTCTCGCTCAGCGCCTTGCCGACACCGTACACCGACAGATGCTGATGGCCGAAGCTGCGGACCTTTTCGTTGTCCTTGCCCAGCAGCACGTCCACCAGATGGCCGACGCCATAACGCTGGCCGGTGCGGTAGATCGCCGACAGCGCCTGACGCGCAGGCTCGGTGGCGTCCCAGGTCTGCACGCCGTCGGTGCAGTTGTCGCAGTGACCGCACGGCTCCGGCATGTCTTCATCGAAATACGCCAGCAGCGCCTGACGGCGGCAGCGGGTTTCTTCGCAGAGCGAGAGCATGGCGTCGAGCTTGTGCTGCTCCAGACGCTTGTGGCGCTCGTCGCCCTCGGAGTTCTGCAGCATCTGCTTGAGCATCACCACGTCTTGCAGGCCGTAGGCCATCCACGCGTCCGCCGGCAGACCGTCACGGCCGCCACGTCCGGTTTCCTGGTAATAGGCTTCAAGGGATTTCGGCAGGTCGAGGTGAGCAACGAAGCGCACGTTGGGTTTATCGATACCCATGCCGAACGCCACGGTGGCGACCATGATCAGGCCTTCCTCGTTGAGAAAGCGCTTCTGGTGATAGGCGCGCAGATCGTTGGGCAGACCGGCGTGATACGGCAGTGCCGGGAAGCCCTGCTCGGTGAGAAACGCGGCCACCTCCTCCACTTTCTTGCGCGACAGGCAGTAGACGATGCCGGCGTCACTGCGCCGCTCGGCAAGGAACGCCAGCAACTGCTTGCGCGGCTGCTCCTTGGGCACGATGCGGTAGAAGATGTTCGGCCGGTCGAAACTCGAGAGGAAACGCTCGGCATTCTGCAGGTGCAGGCGGGTGACGATTTCTTCGCGGGTACGCTTGTCGGCGGTGGCGGTCAGGGCAATGCGCGGCACGTCGGGGAACATTTCCGCCAACTGCCCCAGTTGCAGGTATTCCGGGCGGAAGTCATGGCCCCATTGCGATACGCAGTGCGCTTCGTCGATGGCGAACAGGGCGATGTTCAAGCCTTGCAGGAACGACAGCATGCGCGGCTGCACCAGCCGCTCCGGCGCCAGATAGAGCATCTTCACTTCGCCGCGCTTGATCCGGTTGGCGAGGTCGCGCTGTTGCTCGGCGCTCAGCGTGGAGTTCAACGCGGCGGCGGCCACGCCCAGCTCTTCGAGGGTGGCGACCTGATCGTCCATCAACGCGATCAGCGGCGAGACCACCACCGCCAGACCGTCGCGCAACAGCGCCGGCACCTGGAAGCACAGGGATTTACCGCCGCCGGTCGGCATCAGGACAAGGGCATCACCGCCACTGGCCACGCGCTCAATGATTGCACCCTGACGGCCACGGAAACTGTCGTAGCCGAAGATGTCCTTGAGGACGCGTTGAGCCTGTTCGAGCATAAAAACTCCAAAAATCCACCGAAACATCCCTGCACAGGCTGGTTCAAGACAGCCGAGGCTGCTTTAAACAAAACGTAAGCGCGCATTGCATCGCGCCGTACACAATCAGCCGCGACACCGGCAGGGATCGCAAAGCGCGGCAGTATACCCGAGCCCTCCCCGGCAGAGGGCACCGCCGATAAGAAGCTTGTGCGGGCAAATCTGCCGTGCGGCTGGCTTGAGGGCTCAAGAAGGCCTAGAATTCCCGCATTGTTTATTCCCCCAAGGTAGCCCTTTAATGTCCTTCGCCGAGCAACTAACCCGCCTGCAAGTCTTCCTTGACGCCGACGAGCTGCATGAAGAGGCGCTGGACTACGTGGCCGCTCACGGTTACCTGACTGCGCTGTCGATCTGCGCCGACGTGGTGCCGGAGCGTGAATGGATCGACGCCCTGTTCGCCGAAGAGCCGCATTACAGCAGCGAAGCGCAGCGTGAAGAGATCGAAGCCACGCTGATCGGCCTCAAGGCCCACATCGCCCGCCAACTGGCGTCGGACGAAGAGTTCGAGCTGCCATGCGAGCTGGACCTGGGCGACGACCCGGACGATTCCGAACTGCGCGGCTGGTGCATCGGCTTCATGGAAGGGGTGTTCCTGCGCGAAGCGGCCTGGTTCGAAACCGCCGAAGAAGAAGTCAGCGAAATGCTCCTGCCGATCATGGTCGGTTCGGGCCTGTTCGACGAACAGCCTGAGTTCGAAGACATCGCCAAGGACGCCAACCTGATGGACGACATGATCGTGCAGATCCCGGAAGCCCTGACCGCGCTGTACCTGCTGTGCCAGGCGCCCGACGAAAAACCGGCAATCCTCAAGCCACGTCACCACTAAGATCCGGCCTATGGACAATCCCATAGGCAACCGCCCCCTGATGTTGCGCTACATCCTGCTGGCCATCGGCTGGCTGAGCGTGGCATTGGGGGTGATCGGGATTTTCCTGCCTGTTCTCCCCACTACCCCCTTCCTGCTGCTGGCAGCCGCCTGCTTCGCCCGCAGCTCTCCGCGTTTCTATCAATGGCTGGTCGAGCATCCCCGGCTCGGGCCATGGATCCGCGATTACCTTGATGGCAACGGCATACCGCTCAAGGGCAAGGTCTACGCGATCGGGCTGATGTGGGCGAGCATCCTGTTCTCGTGTTACCTGGTGCCGCTGGTGTGGGCGCGGGGGTTCATGCTGACCAGTGCGGTGCTGGTGACGGTTTATATCTTGCGGCAGAAGACGTTGCGCAAATCCTGATCTCACCCTGGCCTCAAGCTTGTCAAAGCGACGAACCGCTCATCGGAAACACCCGCCCACCTGTTATTTCTGACAGTAGCCAATTCCCTCGCTTCACGCCTTAAATCACTCCAGCCCCCGATCCACAGCTCGAACGTCCAGATGTGCGTTCATGCCCGGTAATCCCGTAACCGCCGGCAAGCCAGAACCCCTTGACGCCACTGGCGTACCCCTTCGGATGGAGTTGATCATGTTCACTTTTCGCCGATCCTTGTTCCCGAGTCGTAATGAGCTGCCCGCCCCGTTATCGGGTCTGTTCCCGCCCTACTTCGCCGACATGGTCATCCCGGTGCCGGGTGCCGACGGAGGAATAAACAGAAAAGCATACGAAGCGTTCGATGCAGGACTGTTTGCCCTTATCGACCCTTACCCGGAAATGGCGATTGGTGATTTGCTGGAAGTCTTCCGGGATGACAAAAAGGTCCGCGAACTCAAGGTCAAGGATGAGCACCTCAACCAGCGATGGTTCTTCTTCTTGCCCAAGGACGGGCTTGTACCGGGTCTCTTCACCTGCCACTACGTATTGACCCGGGCAGGCGAAACCAAACCCGACGACCCATCGGCCACATTGACGCTGTTGCTGGAAATCGACGACCCGGCCGGTGTCGACGAAGAGCCCTGGGATGATTGGCACTCGGAGCTGAAAAAGGTCGGGCTACCGCAGGATGTCATCGACAACGGCGTGACCAAAGAGTGGGCCGACAAAGGCGTGCCGATGACCATCACGCGTTATCCGAATATCGCGGTTGGCGACATCATCCTCGCAATGTGGGGCAGTGTATTTCTACTACCCCACGAGCTGACACAGGCAGAAGTGGAAGGCACCGCCGAAATCATCGTCATGGCCAGGCCGGAAGATATCCTGACGGCTGGCGACAGCGCCGCGATGAAGATCCAATATGACGTTTGCGATCTGGTTTACAACTGGAGTGTGAAGTGGTCAGAGGCGACTTCCGTGCCAGTTGATGCCGGGGTATCACGCCTCGATGCGCTCATCATCAAGGAAGCGGATGACGGGAGGATCATTCTTGCAGACCTGGACGCCAACCCTGTCACCCTGCAGATCCTGATCAAACCCAACGACGTCTTCACGGCCGGTGACACTCTCCTGATCACAGTGGTCGGCACGCCGATTCCCGGCAGGCCCCCTCAAACGTTTACCGTTGAAGTCATTGTCCGTAACCCGCCTTATATTCATGAAATCCCGGTTACCTACGAGTTCGTGAAACTCTTCGCCCAGGGCACCCTCGACGCTTCCTATGCGTTGCGTAAACAGGATGGCAGCCCAACGCTTTATTCCAAGCGTACGTTTGCCACGGTGATCGGCAATCCATCGCTGCTGCCGGCACCGACGATCAGAGAGGTAGTCGGGAACATTTTGCCCGCCTTGATACAAGCGGCATCGGTGGTAATCAGATATTCAGGCATCGCAAATGGCGATTTCCTGACGCTGATCTGGTTAGGTAAAAAATCCAACGACGATGACTATCTGCATGAAGAAGAGCATGCCGTGTCGGGCGAAGAGCAGAAGGCCGGCGAGGTGACGATCTACGTCATGGGCGAGCACGTCAAAGCCTTGGAAAACGGCAGTCTCAAACTTAAGTACCGGGTATTCAACGAAGCTACCGGCCACTACGGCACCAGCGAGTCCGAGTTTCTGCGGGTCAACGTGGGATCATGGCAGGCAACGCTTCCGGCACCCAAAGTTGAAGAGGCTCCGGAAGACATTCTCGACCCCTCGCAAACTGACAAGCTGGTTCATGTGCGGGTCTTGCCAGTGAACTGGGTCAAGGGCGATACGCTCACCTTCCACTGGATCGGGATCAACCTTTACGGCAGTACATCCGGCAGCGTGCCGATCACGTTGGCGACAGTTGGCCAACCGGTACGATTCCGGGTGGACAAACAATATGTCTCGGCCAACATTGGCTACTACGTGACCGTCATCTACACGTTGCTGCACGCTGCCACCGGAAAATACAGTTATTCAGCACCTCTTGAGGTGCTGGTCGGCATTCCTCTGGGCAGGCTGTTGCCACCTACGGTCGTACAGGCCCCTGGCGGTATTCTGAACCCAATGGATGGCCGCAACGGCGTGGACATCGATTGCGGCTACGCGACCATGGACGCCCTGCTCGACAACCTCGGATTGAAATGGCGGGGCTCGCCAGGCGCCGGGACTTCGGAAGACCTGGAGAAACCTGCCGAGGCCACCGGCACCGTGAGATTCCACCTGTCGCGCTCCTTTGTTGGAGCCAACATCAACCGTGAGGTAGCGGTCAATTACGACGTCCAACGCTATGGCTTATGGACCCCCTCGGAAATCCTTCCGCTGAAGGTTCTCAACTTCCAGAATCCAGAAACGGAACTGCCGCGGCCCGAGGTTCCAGAAGCGAAGTCAGGCGAGTTGCTGGTAATGGAGCTCACCGCGAACGCGAGGGTTCTGGTCAAGGCATGGCCTTTCATTGCGCTCAAGCAGTTGGTCTGGCTGTATATCGAAGGACAGGCCAGCACGGGCGACTATCGAATCGATCTGCTCACCGCACATGAAGTGAACTCAACACAGCTCACACAAGGGTTGAATGAAACCCTGCTCAAAACGGAATTGCTGAAGCTGCTGCACGGCTCCAACGCCACCGTGGTTTGCAAGGTCATTTTCGATAACAGCACGGATGAAGATGCCGCCATCGTTTTCCCGAAACTGCCGCTGGTCATCCGCCAGCACTACGAGTACGTCACGCCCGTCATCACCATCGTGAAAACGGCATTGGATACGGTCATTCCTGAGGCAGGTCAGACCTACGACAAGCGTTTGACGATCGAAGGGACAGCCACTCGGGCCGAGAAAGTCGATGTTCAAATCAATGGCGTACCCAAAGGTATGCCAACGGTGGATGCCAGCAGCGAATGGACACTGACGGTGGATTTGATTGAGGGTTTGCACCGGGTAGAGGCAATTGCCCAATACGACGCCGATGACAAGGTCAGCGATCCGCGTACCTTTACAATTGCAGTCGCTACGAAGCCAAGCATTACAGCCGTTACGGACGCCAGCGGCCCGGTTGATGACAACGACACAACCTATTTTACTGAGGTCACGGTATCGGTTCATGCGGATAGCGGCCAGACTGTGCAGCTTTACGAGGGTGCCACGGCGATTGGAAGCCCAATAACACTCGGCAACAATGGTGAAGGAAGTACAAAGCTGCAGAATCTGAATACAAAGACTTACCCGATCAAAGCCAAGGCAACTTATGGCGATCAGCTTGAGTCTGCTGTCCGGACATTTAAAGTAGCGGAAGCTACAGCTCCAGTCATATCCGAGGTTCGCGACTCAAATGGTGCTATCCAAAACAATGGCACGACATTTGATTCGCGTGTAACCATCATTGGCACTGCCATTCCCAACCAGCGGATACAGATCTACGACGGCACGACGCCAATCGCACCCGACACACTCGTCGACGACAAAGGGATATGGACCAAGACGCTGACCAACCTAAATCCCGCCGGGTACCGTATCCTGGCAAAGGGACTGTACGGCGCTCAGCCAGAATCCGGGGTACGAGTCCTCACCGTACTGGAAGCGTTGGCTCCTATCATTTCCTTGATCAACGATTCAAAGGGAGAAATCCTTCCCAACGGCACGACGTTCGACACCACCGTGACGGTTACGGGTACCGCGAGCGTAAATCAGCGAGTGCAAATCTACGATGACACAACGGCTATCACTCCCGATACACCGGTAGATGGCACGGGCGAATGGACAAAAACACTGACTGGCCTGAGAACCACTACTCATAAAATCAAGGCCAAGGCTTTGTACGGTACGCAACCGGAATCTGAAGTTCGAAATTTTACTGTGGCTGTTTCTACTACCCCTCGTATCGTTTCTGTAACCGATGCCAAAGGTTCCGTTGGCAACAATGGCACCACATACTCAAACGAAGTCACCGTAACAGTCAGTGCAGACAGCAATCAGCGTGTGCAGCTTTACAACGGTGCAGCGCCCATCGGTTCGCCGATAACACTGGGCAGTAATGGCAGCGCCAGCATTCGACTTTCCAGCCTCAGTCAGAGCACTTATGTCCTAAAAGCCAAAGCACTTTATGGAAATCAGCTTGAGTCACCTGCCCACTCATTTACAGTCAGGGCCCACCTCACCACCACCCTCACTTCGATCCGGCATTCAGGCGGGGAGCTGGGTAATGGCGGCAAAACAACAGACACTTCGGTAACCGTGACCGGGGCGGCAACGCCGTTGTACAGCGTGCAGATTTTTCTCAACAACGTGGGGGGGCAAACCGTGCCTGTCAACGGGAGCGGTGTCTGGTCACTCTGCCTCGGCATTCATCTGGGCTCGAACACGGTTTACGCGAGATCGGTTGCCAACAATCAACAGACCGAGTCGCGCAGCTTTACCAGGGAGAATCCGCTAGCGCCGTTGAACTTCAATACCAACCCGGTCACGTTGGGTGGCAAGACCTATATCATTCCGGGCAGCCCCAATGTTCTTCCCGCGTTCAATTCGGGTAACTCGGTGCGACATCAAGCCTCCGGTGGCCGCCCAGGCTACACCTATACCTCCAGTATTGAAGGTGTAGCGGTGGTAGATACAACAGGGCTTGTCACCGTGCGTGGCCGGGGAACAACCACCATCACTGCCACAGATGCAGCCTACCAATCCAAGAGTTACACCGTGACGGTGACGAACGTGATCCAATGTTTCGGCTATGGGAATGCAACCTGGACGCAAGCCAACTCAAGCGTCGCGTCGGCAGGTGCGCGGATCCCGAGCATGGCGGAGCTATACGAAATACATGCGGCCTTCGGGAATCGATGGCCCATGGGAAACCATCATTACTGGTCAACCGATCCCAGCAACTTTTGGTGGCCCCTGCCGGCCAGAAAAACTTTTTACCTTAATTCGGGAGGGGAAGGTGCAGCCAAGACACCACCCTGGAATGACTACTCCAACGTGGTCGGCATCAAATAAAAGGTTGAGTACCTGTCGAGAATGAAACGTTGTAGTTGATTCATCTCTGGAGACCGCCCCTACAAACTGCGCCAACTTGCGGAGGTAGGGGCGGTCTGCCAACACCTATCGATTCCCTGTTTACCGCTCGTCTAAATCCCTCCTTTACCTGTCAGATCTGACAGTAGCCAAATTACCCGTTTGATCGCTCAATCACTCCACCGTCCATATCTTTCGGCAGGAGTTCCCGTCATGCTCGTCCAACCCAAAAAAGCCATCGGCACACTCGCCCTGCTCGACCCAGACATCCCCGGCGCCAAGCAGCTGCCGAGCGGAGAATGGGCCATCAACCGCGCCGCCGCACTGCTCAACTCTCCCACTCATGGTCTCAAGGTGCAGATCCCGGTCTGGTCGAACAAAGATCTGGCCGACAAGGTCGAGCTGCTGCTCAACAACCTCCCGGTCGACCATCAAATCGTTACCCAGGATGCCGAAAAGACCCAGCGCACCACCCTGTTCGTCGCACCGGGTCGTTTTCAGAGCGGCACGTGGGATCTGGCCTACCGGGTGACGCGCTACAACCAGGCGCCAGAGCCTTTTACGCCACCGCTCAAACTCAAGGTCAAACTGGAAATCCCCGCCGGCCAGGACACCGATCCCGGGCAGGGTCACTCCAACCTGCACATGGAGTTCAGGCCGTCGGAAATTGTCCAGGACGGTGTCGACAAGGACACCGCCGAAAAAGGCGTGGACGTTCTGGTCGTGGCCAAACCCGGCAGCGGCTCGAACCTGCCTTACCCCGAAATCGCCGTGGGCGACGTGAGCTGGGTAAGCTGGGGCGGCAAAAGGGTGCCGTCGGATCCGGTCACCCAGGAGCAGATCGACGACCCGCTGAACAACCCCATCATCATCCACATCAGCAAGGACGTCATCCTTGCAGCCAGCGACTCAGGGAGCGAAGGGCTGGCGGTGTCATTCTTCGTCAGAGACTTTGCAGACAACGAATCCGAGGACTGGTGCAAGGAAACGCGCATCGTCGTCGACACCGGTAACTCGCGGCTGGATGCGCCGATTCTTGAGCAGGCCGACGGGAACGAACTCGACGTCGATCAGTTGGATAAAGAGCCATTGTTGCTCCAGGTTTATGCAGCATCATCCGTTGACTACAACCAGGGCGACACCATCATCATGCACTTGCAGGGCACCACCCTCGACGGCGAAAGCATCCAGGTCGATGCCCGCCAGACCATCAACAAAACACCACCGCTGGTGGTCGAGGTGCTGATGGACAACGACGGCGCCCGGGCATTGGCAAAAACCCAGAGTGTGTTTTTCTTCGACCTGGAACGTGACGGCAGCATTATTCAGCGCTCCAGAGGCCGCTTCATCAATATCATCGGCGAGCCCAAACGCCTGGCAGCGCCCAAAGTCGAAAGTGAGGTGGGAGGAGCGCTGAATCCAGACTTGCCGAACGTGATCGTCCGCATCCCCTACGATCCGCTGATCACCCCGGACAACGCCATTGAAATTCACTGGAGCATTGCCCTTCCGGATGGCACCGTTTTCGAGCCCGAGCTGGACTGGATCTCTCCGACCCAACAGGAGGCCGATGACCCCGAGGGCTTCATCGTCCCCATTTCAGGCCCCAAGTACCTGAAACCCGGCGAAGGCGGCACCCTGGTGGTGTCGTACGACGTGCTCAGCGAAGGCGAGAACGACGAGATCGTGCGCAGGCCTTCCCCGCCAGCCTCGCAATTGAACATCGGCGAGCCGAGGCTTGAGCTGGTTCCGGCCATCCTGCTCGGTGAAAAGGACGGTACGTTTGAACCCGAGGATTTGCCCAACGGCATCAGCAAAGTCACCTGCCCCAACCCCGTGAACAATCCGACCCTGCCCAAGGATGTGGTGCACTGGCAATTGTATGATGCCCAGGACAAGTTGCTGTTCAAGGACGACAAGACCCTCAACTCAATGAGTGCCGGCAGAGACGTGACATTCCTGCTCGATGCGGCGTTTGTACAGCAGCATTTTGAAGCCCATCGCGGTGAACAGTTGAGGGTCCGCTATCACATCGATCGGAATGCGACGGGCAAGCCCAGTTATTCGAATCCGTTGGAGTTCAGTGTTGGCGTGAAACTCGACCTGAAGCCCCCGAAGATCAAGGAGGCCCCCGATGACACTCGCCTGGACCCGATCGACGCCAAGGACGAGTTGACCGCCGTCGTGGACTACGTCGTCATGGCGCTCGATGATGAAATCATTGTCACCTGGAGCGGAGCTGCGGAGACGCCGCCAGGCGGTTCACACACCGCGCCGAAAAAAACCGTCACCGTGCTCGGTCCGCAGGAGATTCCACTGGCCAACAGCGTGGTGGCCTTCAACCTGAACAAGTCGGTGAGCGTGAGCTACACGGTCAAGCGCGGCAGGCAGGACCCGCAACCGTCAGAGATTCGTTCGCTGACGGTGCTGGCGATCAACCACCAGGATGACCGTCTGCCGATGCCGACCATCGACGGCGCCCCGGATGACATCCTGGATGTGCATGCGCTGCCGAACGGCGCGCGCACCCGCATCCCGCGCTGGCCGCTGATCGCTCTGGGCCAGAAGCTTTGGCTGGTTTACGAGGGCATCAACGCGGTCGACGGCAGCCGTTACACGAAAAGAACCTACGATGCCACACCACTGCCAGCGGATGGCTTGCCCAACGGCATGCTCCCACACGCCCCTGTGGCAGATCTGCAGAATCTGCGTCACGGATCGACCCTGAGCATCCACTTTGATGTCACCTTCGACGGCAGCACCGAGCACGCCCGCGTGGTGAACTTCCCGGTGCGCACCTACACCATCAAAGCCATCGAGGACAGCAAACCCGCGATCACCTTGGTCAAGGGCTCACCCAGCGGGGACGAGATTCCGCCGGACGGACTCACCGTGGAAACGGCCGTGACCCTGACGGGCACGGCCAGCAAGGGTCAGAAAGTGCAGATTCTGGATGATGACGACGATAAAGGCGAAGCAACCGCAGACCCGGTCACCGGGGTCTGGAGCAAAACGGTCTCCGGGCTGGACATAACACCGCACAGCTTCACGGCCAAGGCGTTGTATGGTTCGGGGCAGGTCTCGGATCCGCGGACCTTCACCGTGACCGCTGCCACTGCGCCAACCATCACCTCGGCTAAAGGCTCACCCAGCGGGGACGAGATTCCGCCGGACGGATTCACCGTGGAAACGGCGGTCACCCTGTCGGGCGTCGCCGCCAAGGGCCAGAAGGTCGATGTGCTGCTGGGTAGCGTGCCCAAAGGTCAGCCCGTGGCCGATCCGGGAACCGGCATCTGGACCCTGCTGGTGACCGGCCTGACAGCCGTGCTTCACAGTTTCACGGCCAAGGCGTTGTATGGTTCGGGGCAGGTCTCGGATCCGCGGACCTTCACCGTGACCGCTGCCACTGCGCCAACCATCACCTCGGCTAAAGGCTCACCCAGCGGAAACGACATTCCTCCCGGCGGGATCACCGTGGAAACGGCGGTCACCCTGTCGGGTGTCGCCGCCAAGGGTCAGAAGGTCGATGTGCTGCTGGGCAGCGTGCCCAAAGGTCAGCCCGTGGCCGATCCGGGAACCGGCATCTGGACCCTGCTGGTGACCGGCCTGACAGCCGTGCTTCACAGTTTCACGGCCAAGGCGTTGTATGGTTCGGGGCAAAGCTCGCAGGAGTACAAACTGACCGTAACGGCTCTGGTCACGCCGACCCTGGACAATGTACTGGACGCCGACAATCGGGAAGTGCCGGAAGGCACCGAAACCGTCAGTACTTCTTTGAAACTCAGGGGAACAGCGAGCAAGGGCCACGAGGTTGAAATCTATGATGGCAGTGGCCCGAGCGCTGTACCCAAGGGCAAAGCAAAGGCCGATGAAACGACGGGAATCTGGGAACACACGATTGACGTAGCACCGGGCGACCGTCGTTTGTCTGCTAAATCGCTCTATCACGGTGCAGATATCTTTTCGAACCCGCGAAACCTGAGGGTCGTGGTTCCGCCGACTTATGAAAATTTTGAGACTGGAACTATTGGGGCTTATCCAGTGAATAGCGTATTAGACTTTCCCACCATGACGGTAAAAGTGACCAACGACAATTTGAATATAGCTTTGGCAACCACCAATGTTTACTCACCACAAGTCACTTTCAAGTACCTCTACCTCAACGAAAGAACAGACTTAAGAATAACTTTAAAATCTTCAGCAAGTCGCATCAGCATCGGAGCTGTAATCAATGGAGCCGGTGGAAGCTTGGTAGATTTTTATTATTACGACGAGAATGATGACCTGATTACTCTTGCATCCTCAGCTATTGGGATTAAATGGGTTGAATATTCCGCACCAACCGGCAAAAAAATAAAGTATTTGGGCATTAAAAATAAAGCAAACCCCCATATACAAATATTTTTGGACAACTTTACAATAACTTATTAAGGGTAAAAGGGGGACGCATTTATATAATAGCCCCAACCCTGAATCCCACGCTCCCGTTCAACCGGGAGCGCGTTTTTTTTTCGTTCAATTCAAGCCAACACGCTTGTTGAAGTATGTTTAAAGTTATGTCCGCAAAGCCACGCAACCTTGCGCCTTTGCCTACGCATCCGCCAGAATCCGCCGGCTTGTGCGCCTTGGGGGGCGGGTTCTATTGTTTGGCGGTCGCTGAAAAACAGCGATCGGGTTTAGCGATCCGGCTCCATACAGACGCAACAACGCCCAATCCCGATTGCAGTCTCTTCTCTGCACTTGGCGTAATGGTGGCTGTGCGTGGGAGACCTTCGGGTCTACCCGGGGTTTCTGTGACCCGGATCGCTAACCTGCGTACAGCCGCCACCTTTACTTGTTTAGCGATGAGTCGTGGCGGCCAAATCCAATCACGGAGATTCGCCATGATCAAACCAACGCCAAACCCGCCCGAAGTCGATTCGACTTCCCCCTACGAAACCCTCGACTCCAAGAAATTCCACGAAGCCGCCGAGCGCGCCCTCGATCACTACCTCAATCCGCTGCTCCCCCGCAAACCGCTGCTCAAACCCAACACCCGCTACCTCATCGCTCCCGGCATCGACAGCGAAGAACTGCTGGCCGACGCCTGTGAAACCCTGACTTCGGCCAAGGTCATGGCCAATGACTTCGCCGGGTTGGTGGACGGCCCGCAGCGGCATGTGCTGTTGGGGATTGCGCAGTTGATCATGCTGGGTGAACTGGCGGCGAATCGGGTGCTGGATAATCTGGAGTTGAAAACCGAGACGGCGGTGTAAAAAAGGTAAATGCACTGTCCCGAATAATGCGTGACAGACATGACGCCTTCGTCGGATCGCCGCCCGGGGCAAGCCCGCTCCCACAGGTACGGCGGCGTAATTTAAATGTGTGTTAGACGCACGACCTTGCTCCGGCGGCGATCCGACGAAGGCTCACTCACAGGCAACCCATCACTTGCGGCATGAAAAACCCGCCGTCCCGTGTGATCGGGGCGGCGGGTTTTATCGTTTCAGCCCTCAGTTACACCGTATCCACCTTCAACGAATGATCATTCAGCATGCCGTTGATGATCGTTGCAGTGTCGTGCCCGCTGGCGATCAACCCACCCGCCCCCGGCGTCACGCCGTAGTGGCTGGCGAGGTTGACGCCCGCCAGGTCGATGGTCTGGTTCGGCGTGGCGCCGGCCATGGCGCTGACGTCGATGCTGGTCATGACCGAGGCGCCGCTGCCGGTGACGGTGAAGTGCAGGTAGTCATCCAGTGACGCCGACGTGCCGTTTTCACCTTGCAGCAGTTGCGACAGGTCGAGCTTGTCGGTGCCCGGGGTGAAGTCGGTGACGGTGTCGTGGCCGCTGTTGCCCTTGAGCCACTGGAAGGTGTCGGCGCCCGGCCCGCCGGTCAGGGTGTTGTTGCCCATCCCGCCGATCAGCAGGTCATCGCCGCCGCCACCGTTGAGGATGTCGTTGCCCAGGCCGCCGTTGATCACGTTGTTATTGTTGTCGCCGGTGAGGGTGTCGTTGAAGTTCGAGCCGACGAGGTTTTCGATGCCGGTCAGGGTGTCTGTCCCGGCGCCAATGGTGTTTTGCGCACCGAGCAGGCCGAGGTTGACCGTCACCCCGGCGGTGGCGTGGGCGTAGCTGGCGGTGTCGATGCCGGTGCCACCGTCGAGCAGGTCGTTGCCCGGGCCGCTGTAGAGCAAGTCATTGCCGGCGCCGCCGTGCAGTTCATTGTTGCCGGAGCCAGCGGTGAGCACATCGTTGCCGTCGCCGGCGTTGATGATGTTGTCGCCGGTGCCGGCCACCAGTACGTCATCGCCCGAGGTGCCGGTGAGGGTGTGGCCATCCTGATAGCTGATGGTCACGTTCGCCGTGTCGCTGCCGCCGTGGTTGTCGTTGGCGGTGTAGGTGCCGTGGTAGTCCGGGGTGATGTCGTGGGCCCCGGCGTAGTTGAGGGTCATGGTCAGCTGGTAGTTCTCCGCCGCGTTGGCGTTGCTGCCCGTGGTGTTGCTGATGTTGGTGATGTGGATCTGGTAGACGCCATCGGACGTCGCGGTCAGGGTCTGGCCGTCCGCGAGGGCAATGTAAGCGCCGCCGTTGATCGAGTACTCCATGGTGATGTGACCGGCCGCCAGGTTGTGGTCCAGGTTGAGGGTTTCGCCCTGGCGCAGGTTGACGGTGATGCGGTCTTCATCGTTGGCGTTGGTGTTGGTCACCGCGCCGAGGTAGCCGCTGACCACCAGCACGGCGGTCATGGTGGCGGCGTTGGCGCTGAACGCATTGCGCACGTTGGCCAGGTTCTGGTTGGCGGCGGTGTTGGCGTTGGTGCCGGTGAAGCTGATCGCGCCGCTGCCGGTGAAGTCTGCCGATCTGGAGACCCAGCCGGTGTTGAACGAGGTCGGCGTGGCGTTGAGGGTGTCGCCGTTTGGGTCGGTGTCGTTGGCCAGCAACAGCTCGCCCGGCACCACGATGTTGCCCGACAGCACGTTGGTGATGATGTGGTCGTCCGCCGCCACCGGAGGCGCGTTGGGGATCACTTTTACGGTCAGCGTCGAACTGGCGAGGTCGCCGTCGTTGTCGCTTAGGGTGAAGCCGATGTTTTCGGTGATCACCACGGCGGTGGTTTTTTGCGAGGTGTAGCTGTAGTCGCCGGTGTCGAGGTTGATCACCAGGGTGCCGCTGTTGTTGGTGGCGATGCTCAGGGTGTTGTTCACCGTGTTGAACGTGCCGTGGTTGGCGCCGCCGCTGGCGACCAGTGAACCCTGACCGCCGTTGGCTTTCGGGTCATAGGTGTAGGTGGTGCCGTCGACCACGATGGATTTGATGAACCCGCCATCGGCGCCGAACGTACCGCCCTCGCCCAGCAGCGAACCGGTGACCGGCGCGCCCTGCACCGTGCCGGACAGCACCGAATTGAGTTGATTAAGGTCGGTGACCACCACCGCGTTGGTGTTGGTGTGGGTGATGCCGTCGTACGCCAGCGGATCGAGGTTGGCGTTGCTCACGCCGCTGCCCAGGCCGATCGCGTAGTTCTTGATGTTGTTGCCATCGAGGAACGCCTTGAGCGTCGCTTCGTCGGCAGTGCCGATATCACCCTCGTTGGGTTTGCCGTCGGAGAAGAAGTAGCCGACGTTCTGCGCCCCGGTGAGTTTGCCCGAGGTGTTGAACGCGTTGTACATGGTCGCCACAGCGGCGTCGTAGTTGGTGCCGCCGCCCGCGCTGAGGCTGGCCAGAAGGGTCTTGGCCGTCGCGACATCGACCCACACCGAAGTGCGGTCGGTGGCGTTGCTGCTGAAGGTGACGAGCTGCACTTTCACATCACCCAGATCGTCGTACTTGTCGAGCAAGGCGCTGATCGCCTGCTTCGCCAGTTCCAGCCGCGACAGGCCCGGCACGCCGGAGGCATCGGCCATGCTGCCGGAGATGTCGAGGACGATGAGAATGTTGGAGTCGATCTCCACCGCCGCCACCGAACGATCCGACGCCACCGCTTTTGGCACGTCGTCGACGATGTTGACCACGATGGTGCTGGTGGTGCTGTTGCCCAGCGCATCGGTGGCTTTGTAGGTGAAGCTTTCGCTCAGGGTGTTCGGCCCGTCGTTGGCGTTCGGCGTGGTTTTCGGCGCCGAGGTCAGGGTGTAAGTGTAGGTGCCGTCGGCGTTGAGCTGGATCTGCCCGTAAGTGCCGGTGGCGCTGCCGACCAGGGTGTAGGTGATCGCCCCGCTGCCGCCGCTGACCGAACCGACCAGCGTGCCGGTCGCGGTTTCGCCGGTGTTGCCCGGCTCGCTGCCGGTGACCGTGCCGGGGGCCAGGTCTTGCCCGTCCTGGGTCAGGTCGAGGGCTTTCTCGTAGACGGTGACGTCCTGATCGGTCGAGGCCACAAGCTTGCTGTCGGCGACGTTGACGGTGATGGTGGTGGTGCTTTCGTCGCCGTCACTGTCGCGGATGGTGTAGGTGAATGTGTCGGTGGCGCCCGGCGGGCTCACCGAGTTCGGGTTGCTGTGATAGACCGCATTGCCCGCCGCATCGAGGGTCAGGTAACCGTAATTGCCGTTGATGTTGCTGTTGAGGCCGCCGATGGCCGAGGTCGCAGTGTTGCCGCCGGCGCGTACGCCGACCACGATCGCAGCGCCATCCGCGCCACTGATGTCATTGCCCAGCACGCTGATGTTGAGCGTGCCGCCCTCCGCCACCGAGCCGGTGTCGGCCTTGGCGGTCGGCAGGTCGTCGATGATGTTGACGTTGATCTGCCCGGTCGCGGTGCTGCCGTCGGTGTCCGTCGCCACCACGTTGAAGTTTTCGGTGATGCTGTTGGCACCGTTGGCGTTCGGGTGGGTTTCGTTATCGACGAGGGTGTAGCTGTAGCTCACCACGCCGGTAGTCGGGTTGTAACCGGTAATGGTCAGCGTGCTGCCCAGCGGGGTGACGGTCGATTGCGGGAAGCCGGCCGCCACGCCGTTGGTCATCACGGCGATGCCGCCCACGGTCAGGGTTTGCAGACCGTCGAGCGCGGTGACGGTGAAGGTGCCGCTCTGGGTCAGCGCCGGGGTGTCGGGACTGGTGCCGTCGCTGAGGTTTTTTTCGTAGACGGTGAGTTCGCCGCCATACACGTCGAGACCGTTGAGGACCACCGGATCGTCGTTATTGTGAATGTTAAGCACCAGGTTGGCGGTGCTGGTGTCGCCATCGGCATCGGTCAGGGTGTAGGTGAAGGTCTCGGTGCCGTTGCCACCGCCGTGCAGATTCTTGAAGTCTGCATCGTTGGTGTTCAGCGTGTAGGTGTAGGTGCCGTTGGCATTGAGCACCAGGGTGCCGTAAGTGCCGGTGAAGGTGCCGGGGGTGATCGGGCCGGCATTCGGACCGGTTGCCACCACGTCGGCGCCCTGCACGTCGTTGGTCAGCACGTTGCCGTTGAGGGTCAACTGGGTTTCCGACGCGGTGCTGGCGTTGCTGTCGTTGATCGCCTTCGGCACGTCATCGACGATGCTGACCACGAGGGTGCTGGTGACGACGTTGCCCAGCGAATCGGTGGCCTGGTAGGTGAAGGTTTCGGTCAGGGTGTTGGCGCCGTCATCGGCGTGCGGGGTGGTGCTGGCCGGTGAGGTCAGGGTGTAGGTGTACGTGCCGTCGGGGTTGAGCACGATTTGCCCGTAGTTGCCGGTGGCGCTGCCGACCAGCGCGTAGCTGATCGCACCGACCGCGCCGGTGACCGAGCCGACCAGTGTGCCGGACGCGGTTTCCCCGGTACTGGTCGGATCGCTGCCGGTGACCGTACCAGGGGCCAGGTCTTGCCCGTCCTTGGTCAGGTCGAGGGCTTTTTCGTAGACGGTGACGTCGGTGTCGCTGACCGCGCACAGTTGGCTGTTGTAGACGTCGATGGTGATGGTGGTGGTGCTTTCGTCACCGTCGGAATCGCGCACGGTGTACACGAACACATCCACCGCACCCGGGCCGCTCACGGCATTCGGGTTGCTGTGATAGACCGCGTTGCCGTTGGCGTCGAGGGTCAGGTAGCCGTAAGTGCCGTTGATGTTGCTGTTGAGGCCGCCGATGGCCGAGGTCGAGGTGTCGGAGCCGGCGCGCACGCCCACTACCGCGCCACTGGCTGCCGGGCCGTCGGCGCCGCCGATGTCGTTGTCCAGCACGTTGCCGCTGACGGTGCCGCCCTCCTGCACCGACGTCGCGTCGGGTTTGGCGGTCGGCAGGTCGTCGATGATGTTGACGTTGATCTGCCCGGTGGCGGTGCTGCCGTCGGTGTCCGTCGCCACCACGTTGAAGTTCTCGGTGATGCTGTTGGCGCCGTTGGCTGTCGGATGGGTTTCGTTATCCACCAGGGTGTAGCTGTAGCTGACCACGCCCGTGGCCGGGTCGTATCCAGTGATGGTCAGCGTGCTGCCCAGCGGGGTGACGGTCGATTGCGGGAAGCCGGCCGCGACACCGTTGGTGATCACGGCAATGCCACCCACGGTCAGGGTTTGCAGACCGTCGAGGGCAGTCACCGTGAAGGTGCCGCTCTGGGTCAGTGCCGGGGTGTTGGGGCTGGTGCCGTCGCTGAGGTTTTTCTCGTAGACGGTGAGTTCGCCGCCGTTGACGTCGAGGCCGTTGAGGTACACCTGATCGTCGTTGTTGTGGATGTTCAACACCAGGTTGGCGGTGCTGGTGTCACCGTCGGCATCGGTGATGGTGTAGGTGAAGGTCTCGGTGCCGTTGCCGCCGCCGTGCAGGTTTTTGAAGTCTGCATCGTTGGTGTTCAGCGTGTAGGTGTACGTGCCGTTGGCGTTCAGCACCAGGGTGCCGTAAGTCCCGGTGAACGTACCCGCCGTGATCGGGCCGGCATTCGGGCCGGTCAGTACGCGGTCGGCGCCTTGCACGTCGTTGGTCAGGACGTTGCCAGTCAGTGTGAGATTGGTTTCCGAAGCGGTGCCGGCGTTGCTGTCGTCCACACCTTTCGGCAGGTCGTCGACGATGTTCACGTCCAGTGTCGCGTTGGCGGTGGTGCCGTTGTCATCGACCACGGTCACGGCGAATTGCTCGTTGAGCACGTTGGCGCCGTTGGCATTCGGGTGCGCTTCGTTGTCGACCAGGGTGTAGCTGTAGCTGACGACGCCGGTGGCGGCGTTGAAACCGGTGATGGTCAGGGTGCTGCCCAGTGGCGTAGTCACCGATTGTGGGAAGCCTGCTGCCACACCGTTGGTGACCACGGCGATGCCGCCGATGGTCAGCGTGGTGACGCCATCCAGCGCGGTGATGGTGAAGGTGCCGCTTTGGGTCAGGGCTGGCGCATCGGGGCTGCTGCCGTCGCCGAGGTTTTTTTCGTAGACGGTGAGTTCGCCGCCATTCACGTCGAGGCCGTTGATGATCACCGGGTCGTCGTTGTTGTGGATCTGCAGGACGAGGTTCGCGGTGCTGGTATCGCCGTCGGCATCGGTGATGGTGTAGGTGAAGGTCTCGGTGCCGTTGCCGCCGCCGTGCAGCGCTTTGAAGTCGGCGTCGCTGGTGTTCAGCGTGTAGGTGTAAGTGCCGTTGGCGTTCAGCACCAATGTCCCGTAAGTCCCGGTGAAAGTGCCGGCGGTGATCGGGCCTGCGTTTTCACCGACAGGCACGCGATCAGCGCCTTGCACGTCGTTGGTCAGGACGTTGCCACTCAGTGTGAGATTGGTTTCCGAAGCAGTGCCGGCGTTGCTGTCGTCCACGCCTTTTGGCAGGTCATCGACGATGTTCACGTCCAGCGTGCCGTTGGCGGTGGTGCCGTTGTCGTCGACCACGGTGACGGCGAACTGCTCGTTCAGCACGTTGGCGCCGCTGGCATTCGGGTGCGCTTCGTTGTCGACCAGGGTGTAGCTGTAGCTGACGACGCCGGTGGCGGCGTTGAAACCGGTGATGGTCAGGGTGCTGCCCAGTGGCGTAGTCACCGATTGTGGGAAGCCTGCCGCCACACCGTTGGTAACCACGGCAATGCCGCCGATGGTCAGCGTGGTGACGCCGTCCAGCGCGGTAATGGTGAAGGTGCCACTTTGGGTCAGCGCTGGAGTGTCGGGGCTGCTGCCGTCGCTGAGGTTTTTTTCGTAGACGGTGAGTTCGCCGCCATTCACGTCGAGGCCGTTGATGATCACCGGATCGTCGTTGTTGTGAATCTGCAGCACGAGGTTCGCGGTGCTGGTGTCGCCGTCAGCATCGGTGATGGTGTAGGTGAAGGTCTCGGTGCCGTTGCCGCCGCCGTGCAGCGCTTTGAAGTCGGCGTCGCTGGTGTTGAGGGTGTAGGTGTAAGTGCCGTTGGCGTTGAGCACCAACGTGCCGTAAGTGCCGATGTAGGTGCCGGGGGTGATCGGGCCGGCGTTATCGCCGACAGGCACGCGGTCGGCGCCCTGCACGTCGTTGGTCAAGACGTTGCCGCTCAACGTGAGGTTGGTTTCCGAAGCGGTGCCGGCGTTGCTGTCGTCCACGCCTTTTGGCAGGTCGTCGACGATGTTCACGTCCAGCGTGCCGTTGGCGGTGGTGCCGTTGTCATCGACCACGGTCACGGCGAATTGCTCGTTGAGCACATTCGCGCCGTTGGCATTCGGGTGCGCTTCGTTGTCGACCAGGGTGTAGCTGTAGCTGACGACGCCGGTGGCGGCGTTGAAGCCGGTGATGGTCAGCGTGCTGCCCAACGGAGTGACGATGGATTGCGGGAAGCCTGCTGCCACGCCATTGGTGACCACGGCGATGCCGCCGATGGTCAGCGTGGTGACGCCGTCCAGCGCGGTGATGGTGAAGGTGCCGCTTTGGGTCAGGGCTGGAGCGTCAGGGCTGCTGCCGTCGCCGAGGTTTTTTTCGTAGACGGTGAGTTCACCGCCCTCGACGTTCAACCCGTTGATGATCACAGGGTCGTCGTTGTTGTGGATCTGCAAAACGAGGTTGGCGGTGCTGGTGTCGCCGTCGGCATCGGTCAGGGTGTAAGTGAAAATCTCGGTGCCATTGCCACCGCCATGCAGATTCTTGAAGTCCGCATCACTGGTATTGAGCGTGTAGGTGTAGGTGCCGTTAGCGTTGAGCACCAACGTGCCGTAAGTGCCGATGAAGGTGCCGGGGGTGATCGGGCCGGCGTTGTCGCCGACAGGTACACGGTCGGCGCCTTGCACGTCGTTGGTCAGGACGTTGCCGGTCAGGGTCAGTTGGGTCTCTGAGGCCGTGCCATTGTTGTCATCGAACGCTTTCGGCACGTCGTCGGTGATGTTGACGTCCAGCGTGCCAGTGGCGGTGTCGCCATTGCTGTCGCCGGCGATCACGGTGAATTGTTCGCTGAGGTTATTGGCACCGTCGCCCGCCGCGTGAGTTTCGTTGCCGTTGAGGGTGTAGCTGTAACTGACCGTGCCGGTGGCCGGGTTGTAGCCGGTGATGGTCAAGGTGTTGCCCAGTTGCGTGGTGATCGATTGCGGGAAACCGATCGGCACGCCACCGACGATCACGTTGATGCCGCCGATGCTCAGGCTGCTCAGACCGTCCGGCGCCGACACCGTGAAGCTGCCGGTCTGGGTCAGCGCGCCAGGGTTGGCAGCGGAACCGTCGGGCAGATTGGCTTCGTTAAGATTCAATTCGCCACCGGCAACAGACAGCCCGGTGAGTGTTACCGGGTTGTTGACTGGCGGTGGTGGTGGGGCGATCGGCGTGGTGTCGTCACCGTTGTCGATCACCGCGTTGTGGCGTTCTTCGGGAAACTCGGGAATGCCATTGAAACCGGCGGTGGGGAAACCGATGACCGGATCGACCCGGCCCGCCACTTCAGTCAACAACACGAAACTGTGGCCGCCACCCAGTGCGCCCGGCGCACCACCGGTGGCTCCGGGGCCCGCCGCCGTCGCTTCGGCGGATTGGGTCGGGTCATCGCCGGCGGCAATGGCTTTCTGGATCTGTTCCACGTCGGTCAGTTGCGACTCGCTCGGGGTCACCGCTTCCGGTGCATTGACGTGAGCCGCCTGATCGGCGAGCAACTGGCCGGTCATGGTCAGGCTGCTGTCGCGGCCGAGGGTCAGCTCCTGGCCGTTTTGCAGATGAACGGCAACCGCCCCCTGCGCCCCGGTGATCAATTGATCCCCTGCAAACAGACGATCGCCTTCGACCAGTGCGCGACGAGTGCCGTCCGCCGACTGAGCGAAAACCTGACCAATGACTTTAGTGACGATCCCGATGAGCGTTGCCATGTGCATTCCTCCGCTGCCGACCACCGTCGGCGCTGGTTAGCGAAGCAGCCCATGGCTCAAGCGGGTTGTCGGGGCGACGCTCGCACCTCGACAGTTCGTTTCGCAGGTTGTGCAGGTTCAGAAACTCCAGCGCAATCAAGCACTTGGAATCTCTGTTCGCTGCAGCAGGCCCACTAGCGCTACGTAACGGTGGTGAATCACCCGAGTGACAAAAATCTGTCGCTCATCAGCCGCTACGCGTCCCTCCCCTTTAGCAGTACTTCGCCGTATGTCGCAAAGTGAGTGGAACTTTCCTCAAGCCTTTCTGTGCTCCCTAAAGCGCATAAAACAAAGGCTTTCGAGTGGAACAATGTGCTGGATTTGGCGAAGCGCATAAGTTTTTTTTGGCATAACCCTTATGAAAATTTTTTCTTAGCTACGCTTCAGGATGTTCTTAGCTCTGTTGTTACAGGCATGAAACGCTTTCTACTAAAAATATCGTCAATAAATTGGCGACAGCGAAACACCATCAGGACTCAGGGAGATGCACCCATGCGCGTACTAACCCCCCTCTGCAGCGCGGTTTTGCTGGCCATGGCTTGCACTTCTCAAGCCCAGGCCATGAACCTCACCGAGGCGATTCAGAGCACCATCGCCACCCACCCCGAACTGGCCTCGCGCGTGGATGCGCGCCTGTCGGCTGATGAACAGGTGAAGGTCGCCAAGGGCGGCTTCTATCCGTCGGTGGATCTGAACGCTGCTTACGGGCGCGGCTACAGCGACAACACCAACACCCGGGCCTTCGGTAACCACCACACCGAAATCCTCAATTACACCCAGTCCGAGCTGCGGCTGCGGCAAATGCTGTTCGACGGTTTCAACACCGCCAACGAAGTCGAGCGCACCAAGGGCGTTTCCAACTCACGCGCCTATTACGCGCAAGGCACCGCCCAGGATCTGGCCCTGCGCACCATCGAGGTCTACCTTGAAGTGCTCAAGCGTCGCGAACTGGTGACTCTGGCCAAGAACAACCTGCAGGCGCACTTGCGGGTCAACGACCAGATCGGCCTGCGCACCGAGCGCGGGGTGGGCAGCACCGCCGACTCCGATCAATCGGTGGCCCGTAAGGCGCTGGCGCAGAACAACCTCGACACCGCCGAAGTCGATCTGGCGGATGCCGAATCCAACTTCTACAGCGTGGTCGGGCGCATGCCGGATGAGCTGGAAACCCCGGCCTCGACCCGCGGCGAATTGCCCGCCACCTTGCCTGAAGCCCAGCAGAGCATGGTCGAGAACAACCCGTACCTGAAATCTGCCCAGGCCGACGTGCAATCGGCCGAGAGTCAGTACGAAGTCGCCAAGTCGCCGTTCTACCCGCGCTTCGACGCGGAAGCCGCCGTCGGCGCCAACAACAACGTGCAGGGTGACGAGGGTCACGACAACGAATGGCGGGTCGGTGTGGTGATGAACTACAACCTGTTCCGTGGCGGCAGCGACAAGGCGCGACTGGCCTCCGACGCGCACCAGATCAACCAGGCGATGGACATCCGCAACAACGCCCTGCGCCAGCTCAACGAGAACATTCACCTTGCCTGGAACGCCATGCTCAACGCCAAGAAACAGACCCCGACCGCCCGCGAATACGCCGAAACCACCAAGCGTGTGCGCGCTGCGTATCAGGATCAGTTCGGCCTCGGTCAGCGCACCCTGCTGGACGTGCTCGACAGTGAAAACGAGCTGTACAACGCCAACCGTCGCTACACCGAAATCCGCTACACCGAGGAATACTCGATGTACCGCGTGCTGGCGAACATGGGCCAGTTGTTGAGCAAGCAACGAGTGGTGCTGCCGGCCGATGCGATTGCTGCGACCGAGGTGAAAAACGAAGCGCGCTTGCCTGAACTGAAGTAGTCCCGATGATGTAGTGCCAGGGGAGCGATCAATATGACCAGCATGCAACCCGGTAACACCGGGATCGATCCGCGGCTGAGTTTCGATGACCCGTTGCTCGACGGTCTGTTGATCCTCTGCAAACTGCATGGCGCGACGGTCAGTCGCGCCAGCCTGAGCGCCGGGCTGCCCCTGGACAAACAACGCCTGAGCCTGGACCTGCTGCCCCGCGCCGCCGCCCGGGCCGGGTTGCAGGCGCGCTTGTTGCGCCGGGAACTCAAAGACATTTCACCACTGAACTTGCCGGTGCTGTTGCTGTTGGGCAACGGGCGTACCGCGGTGCTGCGGCGGTTTGCCGAAGACGGCAAGGCGCTGATCCTGCCCAGTGAAGCCGATGGCGGCGAGCAATGGGTCAGCCGTGAAGAACTCACCGAACACTACAGCGGCCAAGCCTTGTTCGCCCGGCCACGGCATGAACTGGAAGACCTGCGCTCGCCGCTGGTGCCACGGGTGCAGGCGTGGTTTCGCGACACCCTGAAGCTGTCGAAATGGCTGTACAGCGACGCGATCCTCGCCAGTTTCCTGATCAACCTGCTGGGCCTGATGGTGCCGCTGTTCGTCATGCAGACCTACGATCGCGTGGTGCCAAACCAGGCCACGTCGACCCTGTGGGTGCTGGCCATCGGGCTGCTGATCGGCACCGGTTTCGAACTGGTGCTGCGGGTGGTGCGCGCGCACCTGCTGGACACCGCCGGCAAGAAAACCGATGTGATCCTTTCCGCGACTTTGTTCGAGCGCATCACCGGCATGGCGATGAAGGCCCGGCCGGCGACCATCGGCGGCTTCGCCCAGAGCATTCACGACTTCCAGGGCCTGCGCGAATTTCTCACCGCCGTGACCCTGACCAGCCTGATCGACCTGCCCTTCGTGGTGTTGATGCTGGTGGTGATCGGCCTGCTCGGTGGCTGGCTGGTGGTGATTCCACTGCTGGCGTTTCCGATCACGATCGTGTTCGCGATGATCATTCAGGTCCGCCTGCGCGACACCGTGCAGAAAAGCCTGAGCCTCGGCGCCGAGCGTCAGGCGTTGCTGATCGAAACCCTCGGTGGCCTGGAAACCCTCAAGGCCTGCAGCGCCGAAAGCGAGCGCCAGCACAAATGGGAGAGCACCCACGGCACCCTCACCCGCCTCGACAGCCACGCGCGTAATCTCTCGGCGCTGGCCACCAACGGCACGCTGTTCATCCAGCAGTTTTCGGGGATGGCGACAATTGTGGCCGGGGTCTACAGCATCATCGCCGGCAATCTCAGCGTCGGAGCGCTGGTGGCGACTTACATGCTCGGCAGTCGCGTGCTGGCGCCGCTGGGCCAGATCGCCGGGCTGATCACCCGCTACCAGCAAGCGCAACTGACCATGAAAAGCACCGATGCGCTGATGTCCCTGCCTCAGGAACGCGACGGCAAACAGCGGCCGCTGGAGCGCACGCAACTGCAAGGTGCGCTGGACGCCAACGCGGTGACCTTCCACTACAACGGTCAGAACGCCCCGGCCCTGAGCAACGTCAGTTTCAGCGTCAGACCCGGCGAACGGATCGGCATCATCGGCCGCAGCGGCTCGGGCAAAAGCACCCTGGCGCGACTGGTGATGGGCTTCTACGAACCGGACGAAGGCCAGTTGCTGCTCGACGGCCTCGACCTGCGGCAACTGGATGTCGCCGACCTGCGCCAGCAGATCGGTTACGTCGCCCATGACCTGCCGCTGCTGGCCGGCAGCCTGCGCGACAACCTGACCCTCGGCGCCCGCTACATCAGCGATTCACGGATGCTCGAAGTGGCCGAACTGACCGGCGTCACCGAGCTCGCCCGCCAGCACCCGCAAGGCTTCGACCGGCCGGTGGGCGAGCGTGGGCAACTGCTTTCCGGTGGCCAGCGCCAAGCCGTGTTGCTGGCTCGGGCGCTGTTGCTCGACCCGCCGATCATGCTGCTCGACGAACCGACCAGCGCCATGGACAACAGCAGCGAAGACGTCCTGCGCCAGAAGCTGCACGGCTGGGTGCAGGGCAAAACCTTGTTGCTGGTCACCCACCGCACTTCAATGCTGAGCCTGGTGGACCGGTTGCTGGTGCTGGACAACGGCCGGATCGTCGCCGACGGTCCGAAAGAAGCGGTCATCGATGCGCTGCGCAAGGGCCGGGTCGGCTCGGCAGCGGTCTAGGAGTTACCCCATGTCGGCTTCCTCACCTTCAAAACCGCGCGGTTACTTCGACAGTTTCGGCAAAAGCGCCGAAGCCGAATTCATGCCGGAAACCGCCGGTGCTTCGCTGCAGGATTCGCCACGCTGGTCGCGCATCACCGTGTGGCTGGCGGCGGCGCTGCTGATCAGTGCGCTGGTCTGGGCCAAGTTCGCGGTGTTGCAGGAAGTGACCATGGGCGAAGGCAAGGCGATTCCGTCGAGCAAGGTCCAGGTGATCCAGAACCTCGAGGGCGGGATCGTCACCGAGATCTTCGTGCGCGAAGGACAAATGGTCGATAAGGGCGACAAACTGCTGCGCCTGGACGACACGCGGTTTCTGTCGAACAAGGGTGAGAGCGAGGCCGATCGTTATGCCTTGACCGCGCAGGTCGAACGCTTGTCCGCCGAAGCAGAGGGCCGGCCGTTCAAGCTGTCGGACGAAGTGATCGCCAAGGCGCCGCAAGTGGCCGAGGACGAGCGTTCGCTGTACGAACAACGGCAGCGGCGGCTGGCCAGCGAACAGAGAACCCTCAGCGAACAGCTGCGGCAGAAGACTCAGGAGCTGGCGGAGTTTCGCTCGAAACAGGGGCAATACAGTTCGAGCCTGGCGCTGGTCAATCAGGAAATGAACATGTCCGAACCGCTGGTCAAGACCGGTGCCGTGTCGCCGGTGGAGATCTTGCGGCTCAAGCGCAGTGCCGTGGAAATCCGCGGTTCCCTGAACGCCACGACCCTGGCCATTCCCCGCGCCGAATCGGCCATCGCCGAGATCCGCAGCAAGATCGACGAATCGGAACAGACCTTCCGCTCCGAAGCGGCCAAGGAGCTCAACGAGAAACGCACCGACCTGTCGAAAATCACCGCGTCGAGCATCGCCATCGACGACCGTGTCAGCCGCACCACCGTGACTTCGCCGGTGCATGGGGTGATCAAGCAAATGAAGGTCAACACCATCGGCGGCGTGGTGCAGCCGGGCAGTGACATGGTGGAAATCGTGCCGTTGGAAGACAACCTGCTGATCGAAGCCAAGGTCCGCCCTCAGGACGTGGCGTTCCTGCATCCGGGCCAGAAAGCCATGGTCAAGTTCAGCGCCTACGACTACACGATCTACGGCGGGCTCAGCGCCAAACTTGAGCTGATCGGCGCCGATACGATTACCGATGACAAGGGCAACAGCTTCTACCTGATCCAGGTGCGCACCGACAAAAACCATCTGGGCGGGGATTTGAAACCGCTGCTGATCATTCCGGGGATGGTGGCGACGGTGGACATCATTACCGGGGAGAAAAGCGTGCTGGATTACCTGCTAAAACCGGTACTCAAGGCCCGGACCGAGGCGATGCGCGAGCGCTAATTCTGCTCAACATTGTCGGTGATGTGACCATTGCAATCGCTAGCAGGCTAGCGATATGGCCAGTACGGACAGCTCCTATCTTTCGCCATGATTGCGCTGAAAGGTCTCCTCCCCCATCGCCGCAATCTGCCCCTCGATCAACGCCTCGAACGGCTTTAGCAACGGCTCGAAAGAGGCCGGCGCTTCCAAGGTCTGCAACGCCTGCACTATCGCCTCAATCGTCGACAACGCCCCCGGCCCCGGTGCCTTGCGCAGCCGATACCGGGAAACCCCGCCCTCGGCCAACGTCACCCGTGGCAACGCCGCCAGCAGCGGATTGAGGTGCAGCATCTTGCGCGCCTTGCGCCATGTGCCATCCGGCACCACCAGCAACAGCGGTTCATCGCAAGCCGCGTAAGCCTGCATCGGCTGCGCATCATCCGCCGGGAACAACAACCGTGCCCGATACCCCGGTCGGTTCAGCAGCGCGGGCAAATCCTCGAATACCTCACCGACGATCAGCTCGGCATTGTTCAACCCGAGCGCTGCCAGCCGTGCCGTGTTGAGCGCGTGATTGACCTCGCTCGGGTGCTGCAACAGCAACACCCGGGTGCGACTGTCGAGGCTGGGGATCAGCGGGCACAGGCAATGGGTTTGTGGGCGCAGGCAGCGCGGGCATTGGGGTCTGGACATGTTCTCAGGCCTGATTGAGCTGCGCTTTGAGCAGATCGCGGAAAGTCTGGATCAGCGGCTCGCGGCTGCGGCCACGGCGCATGATCATGGAAAACGGCGCCTGATAACCGAAGGTCGCCGGCAGCAGCACCCGCAGGTCGCCCTTGTCGGCCCAGGCCTGGGCGTAGTGCTCCGGCAGGTAACCGATGTAGGCCCCGGACAGCACCAGAATCAGCTGCGCTTCCATACTTTCCACCGTCGCGGCGCTGTGTTTGAAACCGTGGCGCGCCAGTTCGGCCTGGCTCCAGTAACCGCGTCCGACCATGCGTTGCTGGGTGATGACCTGTTCGGGAATCCGCCGTTCGTTGAACAGCGGGTGCCGGTTGCTGCAATACAGCCAGTGCTGCTCGCGGTACAGCGGCATGTACACCAGACCGCTCATGCGCGTGGAGAACGCGCCGATGGCCAGGTCGAGGCGGTTGTCCTGCACGCCGAGTTGCAGTTCATACGGGCTCATCACCGACAGATGCAAATGCACCGCCGGGTGTTCCTGGCTGTAGGCGCCGATGGCTTCGGCGAACGGCAGGGCCTTGTCGCTGACCGTGGAGTCGATCACCCCGAGGTTGAGGGTGCCGCGCAACTCGCCCTTGAGCGCGGCGGCGTATTGCTCGAAACCTTCAAGCTCCGCGAGCAGACGCAGGGTTTCCTGATGGAACAGCTCGCCCTTGCTGGTCAGGCTGAAACCACCGCGCCCGCGATGGCACAGCACCAGACCCAGCGCGGCTTCGAGCTGACTCATGTAGGTGCTGATCGCCGAGGTCGACAGGTTGAGTTCCTGCTGCGCGTTGGCAAACCCCTGATGACGCACGACGCTGACGAAGATGCGCAACAGTTTCAGGTCGGGTAAAGCGTTGGCCATGTCTACTCCGGGGCTGGGAACTGTGTCGTCTGTTGGAACCACCCCTCACCCCAGCCCTCTCCCCAAGGGGGAGAGGGGGAAAGGGAGCCGATCTCCATGGCCTTCAAATTCTGCGTCTGTCCCAGATTCTATTAAGTTCGACTCGATATTTCAGGTCGATGAAGCTCCTGAGAACAACTCTATCGGCTCCCTCTCCCTCCGGGAGAGGGCTGGGGTGAGGGCGGCGATGTTCAGCCGATCACAAACCCCAAGGCGCACAAAGTCTATCTCTACCCACATCATTAGTTTAGAAATTTCTGAACTAAGTATTTGTCCGTAGCGATTCTTCCGCCCCACTACATTTCGCAGAATCGGCCCACAGCGGTGCCCGTGACCTTGCGAATGCGGTGCGCCGACATAAATAAAACAAAGACGATGAGGCCCTACCCGTGGACAAGATTCTTCACCAACCACTGGGCGGCAACGAAATGCCGCGCTTCGGCGGCATCGCCACCATGCTCCGACTCCCCCATGTACCGACCGCTGCCGGTCTGGACGCTGCCTTCGTTGGCGTGCCACTGGACATCGGTACTTCGCTGCGCCCCGGCACCCGCTTCGGGCCGCGCGACATCCGCACCGAATCGGTGATGATCCGCCCGTACAACATGGCCACCGGCGCTGCGCCGTTCGACTCGCTGTCGGTTGCCGACATCGGTGACGTGGCGATCAACACCTTCAACCTGCTCGACGCCGTGCGCATCATCGAAGAAGCCTACGACAACATCCTCGAGCACAACGTGATCCCGATGACCCTGGGTGGCGACCACACCATCACCCTGCCAATCCTGCGTGCCATCCACAAAAAGCACGGCAAGGTCGGTCTGGTGCACATCGACGCTCACGCTGACGTCAACGATCACATGTTCGGCGAGAAGATCGCCCACGGTACGACTTTCCGTCGTGCGGTCGAAGAAGGTCTTCTGGACTGCGACCGTGTGGTGCAGATCGGTCTGCGGGCGCAGGGTTACACCGCCGACGACTTCAACTGGAGCCGCGATCAGGGCTTCCGCGTCGTTCAGGCCGAAGAGTGCTGGCACAAGTCGCTGGCGCCGCTGATGGCCGAAGTGCGCGAGAAAGTCGGTGGCGGCCCGGTGTACCTGAGCTTTGACATCGACGGCATCGACCCGGCTTGGGCACCTGGCACCGGCACCCCGGAAATCGGTGGTCTGACGACCATTCAGGCGATTGAAATCGTTCGCGGCTGCCAGGGCCTCGACCTGATCGGCTGCGATCTGGTAGAAGTCTCGCCCGCTTATGACACCACCGGCAACACCTCGCTGCTGGCCGCCAACCTGCTGTACGAAATGCTCTGCGTACTGCCGGGCGTGGTCCACCGCTGAGGGTCGGGTCATGAACGAACGTGATCAGGTTCTGAAAGCGGCCGCCGATCTGGTGTCCGCCTTCGCCCGCAACGATCGCGAAGCCTACTTCGGCGCGTTCAGCGCCGATGCGAGCTTTGTGTTCTACACCCTCGAACAGCCCCTGCTGTCGCGCGATGCCTATCAGGCGTTGTGGGACAGCTGGCGCGCCGAGGATGGCTTCGAGGTGCTGTCCTGCACTTCGAGCAACGCCTTCGTCAGCCTGCAGGGTGACGTGGCGATTTTCATCCATGACGTGGCCACCGAGCTGCGCATGCAAGGGGAGCAACACTTCAGCCAGGAGCGCGAGACGATTGTTTTCAGAAAACAAGCGTCGAGCCTAGAACAACAAGGCCATTGGCTGGCCTGCCACGAACATTTGTCCGCAATGCCGGAAGGGCTGCCATCCCCTTAGCCAAACAGGTGACGCCTCACACACGATGAGGCGCGCCTTTATGATCGGAGCAGATCATGAATAACAACAACAACGACCAAAGCCTTACGCAGATTGAAACCCACGGGGTCGAACAGATCCCGGACAACGAACGCACCGCCGGTCCCGTGGACTTGTTCCGCATGATTTTCGGCGGCGCGAATACCTTTGCCACCGCCGTGCTCGGCAGTTTCCCGGTGCTGTTCGGCCTGTCCTTTCAGGCGGGCGTCTGGGCGATTGTCTCGGGCGTGCTGCTCGGCTCGCTGATCCTTGCACCGATGGGCCTGTTTGGCCCGCTCAACGGCACCAACAATGCCGTGTCGTCCGGTGCGCATTTCGGCGTGCACGGGCGGATCGTCGGTTCGTTCCTGTCGCTGCTGACCGCCATCGCCTTCTTCTCGCTCTCGGTGTGGAGTTCGGGAGATGCGCTGATCGGTGGTGCGAAACGCCTGATCGGCCTGCCGGAAACCGACCTGACTCTGGGCCTGGCCTACGGTCTGTTCGCGATTCTGGTGCTGACCGTGTGCATCTACGGCTTCCGCTTCCTGCTGTGGGTGAACAAGGTCGCAGTGTGGAGCGCGAGCCTGCTGTTCCTGCTGGGCATCTTCGCTTTCGCCGGCCCGTTCGATTCGCACTACGCCGGCACCGTCAGCCTCGGCCAGCCAGGCTTCTGGGCCGCGTTCATCGGCGCCGCACTGGTGGCCATGAGCAACCCGATTTCCTTCGGCGCGTTCCTCGGCGACTGGGCCCGCTATATCCCGCGTGAAACCTCGCGCCAGCGGATCATGGCGGCGGTGGTTCTGTCGCAGATCGCCACCTTCATCCCGTTCCTGTTCGGCCTGACCACCGCGACCATCGTGGCGATCCAGGCACCGGACTACATCGCGGCCAACAACTACGTCGGCGGTCTGCTGGCGGTGTCGCCGAGCTGGTTCTTCCTGCCGGTGTGCCTGATTGCGGTGATCGGCGGCATGTCCACCGGCACCACCTCGCTGTATGGCACCGGGCTGGACATGTCCAGCGTGTTCCCGCGTCTGCTGTCACGGGTCAAGGCGACGTTGCTGATCGGCGTGCTGTCGATTGCCTTCATCTTCATCGGGCGCTTTGCGGCGAACCTGGTGCAGAGCGTGTCGACCTTCGCCGTGCTGATCATCACCTGCACCACCCCGTGGATGGTGATCATGATCATCGGCCTGGTGGTGCGTCGCGGCTTCTACTGCCCGGACGATCTGCAAGTGTTCACGCGCGGCGAGCAAGGCGGACGCTACTGGTTCAGCCACGGCTGGAACTGGCGCGGCCTGGGCGCGTGGATCCCGAGCGCGGCGGTCGGCCTGTGCTTCGTCAATTTGCCGGGGCAGTTTGTCGGCCCGCTCGGTGAACTGGCCGGCGGCATCGACATCAGCCTGCTGGTGACCCTCGGTCTGGCCTCGGTGATGTACCTGATGCTGCTGAGCCTGTTCCCGGAGCCGGCGCTGGTCTACGGCCCGAAGGATCCCCGCAGCAAAGGCGCCCATGCGCCGGCTGAAGCGGCGCTGCGGCAGGCTGCCTGATCAACCCTGTGGGAGCGGGCTTGCTCCCACAAGGGCAGCCTCATAGAACCAATTTGTTTCACCATAAAAAAGACAATCGGAGACACGCCATCATGGCTTTGGATTTATTCGTCGTCCTCATCTACGCCGCCGGCATGCTCTTGCTCGGCTACTTCGGCATGCGCAAGGCCAAGACCAACGAGGACTTCCTGGTGGCCGGGCGTAACCTCGGCCCGAGCCTGTACATGGGCACCATGGCTGCGACCGTTCTCGGCGGCGCGTCCACCGTCGGCACCGTGCGTCTGGGCTACGTGCACGGCATTTCCGGTTTCTGGCTGTGCGCGGCACTGGGTTGCGGCATCGTGGCGCTGAACCTGTTCCTGGCCAAGCCGCTGCTGAAACTGAAGATCTACACCGTTACCCAGGTCCTGGAAAAACGCTATAACCCGATGGCCCGCTCGGCGAGCGCGGCGATCATGCTGGCCTACGCGCTGATGATCGGCGTGACCTCGATCCTCGCCATCGGCACCGTTCTTCAGGTTCTTTTCGGCCTGCCGTTCTGGATCTCGGTACTGCTTGGCGGTGGCGTGGTCGTGGTGTACTCGGCCATCGGCGGCATGTGGTCGCTGACCCTGACCGACATCGTCCAGTTCATCATCAAAACCGTCGGCCTGATGTTCATCCTCCTGCCAATCTGCCTGTACCGCGTCGGCGGCTGGGACGAACTGGTGCTGAAACTGCCGGCCACCGCCTTCAGCTTCACCACCATCGGCTGGGACACGATCATCACCTACTTCATGATCTACTTCTTCGGCATCCTGATCGGTCAGGACATCTGGCAACGGGTGTTCACCGTCAAGAACGAAAAAGTGGCTCAGTACGCCGGTAGCTTCGCGGGCATCTACTGCATCCTTTACGGTCTGGCCTGTGCCCTGATCGGCATGGCTGCGCACGTGCTGATCCCGGATCTGGACAACGTCAACAACGCCTTCGCCGCGATCGTCAAACTGTCGCTGCCGGATGGCATTCGTGGCCTGGTGATCGCCGCTGCCCTGGCCGCGATGATGTCCACCGCCAGCGCCGGCCTGCTCGCCGCTGCCACCACCCTGACCGAAGACCTGCTGCCGAAACTGCGTGGCGGCAAACAGTCGAGCCTGGGGGTGAACCGTCTGTTCACCCTGCTGACCGGTGTCGTGGTGCTGGGCATCGCGCTGGTGGTCAACGACGTGATCAGCGCCCTGACCCTCGCGTACAACCTGTTGGTGGGCGGCATGCTGATCCCGCTGATCGGTGCGATCTTCTGGAAACGCGCGACCACCGCCGGCGCTATCGCCAGCATGGGCCTGGGTTTCGCCACCGCCCTGCTGTTCATGTTCAAGGACGGTCTGGATGCCAACACGCCGATCTACTACAGCCTGGCTGTGGGTCTGGTGAGTTTTGTGGTGGTCAGCCTGATGTCCCGTCGCCCAAACGTGGTGGCCAGCGCGATCTAAGCTGAACACAACGACTTGATGCTTTCTTCGGCGGGTGTGGCGTCGGTTGCCACACCCGTTTTTTTCGTCTGGAGAAAATGCTTGATGAAGATTGTTTCTCGCGATCAGTGGTTCGAAGTGCAAACCCTGAGCGACGGCATTCGGCTGATTCACGAGCCGTTCATCCGCCCCTTCTACCGCTGCAACCTGTGGCACGTTCAGGGCCGGGACAAGGATCTGTTGCTCGACAGCGGTTCCGGGCTGGTCAGCCTGCGCGAGCAACTGCCGTGGCTGACCGAGCGGCCGCTGGTGGCGGTGGCCAGTCATTGCCATTTCGACCACATCGCCGGGCATCACGAATTTACCGAACGGCTGGTGCATCCCGCCGAGGCGGACATTCTGGCGGCGCCGGATGGCGAGAACGATCTGAGCCGGGCCTTCGTCGGCGACGACATGTTCGAAGCGCACCCGGATTGCCCGTTGTGCTACGCCGAATACCGGGTCAAGGCGGCGCCGGCCACTGGTTTTGTCGAGGACGGCGATGTGCTGGACCTGGGCAATCGCACGCTGCAGGTGCTGCACACGCCGGGACACTCACCGGGCGGGATCAGCCTCTATGAAGCGGCCAGCGAAACCCTGTTCAGCGGCGACATCATTTACGACGGGCCGTTGATCGAAGACGCCTACCATTCCAACCTCGACGACTACGCCGCCAGCCTGCGGCGCTTGCAGGGGCTGAAGATCCGCACGGTGCATGGCGGGCACTTCGGCAGTTTTTCCGGGGCGCATTTGCGCGGGATGATTGACGAATGGTTGCGCCGGCACGCCTGAGGCCTGCTGTACTTCAGTCAGATCAACCACAATAAATATCTGCCATGAGAAGAGCTGCCGTGCGTGCTGCCGTGCACCGCTTCATCCTGCGCCTGCTGGAAAATCGTGAATTCGACGACCACACCAGCCTTGCGCAACTGGGGCTGGAAAAAGCGGATATCGAGGATCTGATCTTCCATCTGGAAGATGAATTCGGACTGACGGCCTTCACCGCCGAAGAGGACCGGATGCTCAAGACTGCGAAAACCGTGAATGACCTGAGCCGGTTTCTGATGGAAATCGGGCGTCACTGAAAACAAAAGATCGCACCCGGGCGCCACTCCATGGAGCGACGGCCGGGTGCGATCTTTTGGCGTTTAAATCCTTTGATCCTTCAAAGCGGGGCATTACCGCCGACGTGGCTGACGCCGACGCTGTTCGTCATCGGTGCGAATCGGGACCGGTTGCAGAGGCGGTTCGATCAAGCCGAGGGCAACACCCAAATCGTGCAGCCAGTTTTGAATTTTCTCTTTCATCGTCATGCCCCCTTCAGGGTGGTGCTGAGCGTCCGGAATTCTGAGGCCGCTTCGCACTGATAATAGTCCGAAGTCCTACGCAATGCTCGGCCAAATCCGCAATGATCTGTTACTGAATTGATCCAAATCCCTGACCGTTCGTTCAAGCCGTTTCGCGCACGTCCTCGCCAGCCACGGGATAGAGCGCCTGCTGTTGTTCAATCCACGCGTTGAGGTTGGCACCGATCATGCCCCGGCGCCACATGAGCCATGTTGTCGCACTGGCAAAAGGCTCGGCCAGCGGATGCACCGCCACGCTTTCGCGCCCCGGCAGGCTGGCGAGCATCGACTCCGACATCAGCGCCACACCGCTGCCGGCAATCACACAGGCGAGCATGCCCTGATAGGACTCGATTTCCATCGCCCGGCCCATCGCCGCCTGGTAGTGGGCGAACCACGCTTCCAGCCGTGCGCGATAGGCGCAGCCATGGCGGAAGGTGAACACTGCCCGCCCTTCGACATCCCTGGCGCTGCGCACCGGCGGGTGATCGGCCTCGCTGATCAGCACCAGTCGCTCGTTGCACAACGGCACACCGTCGATCCCGGCCAGTTGCGGCGGGCCGTCCACCAGCGCGGCGTCGAGGCGCCCGGTGAGCAGGCCTTCGAGCAACTCGCCACTGGGCCCGGACTGCACCTGAAGATTCACCGCCGGATATTGCTTGTGATAGCGCGCCAGCAGCGCCGGCAAATGGATCGCCGCGGTGCTGTACAGCGTGCCGAGCACGAAATCCCCCGCCGGTTGCCCGCCCATCACCGCCGCGCAGGCCTGATCGCGCAGGGCGAACAGTTTGCCGGTGTAGTCCAGCAGGACTTTTCCCGCAGGCGACAACTGCAAACGCTGACGCTCACGGACGAACAGTTCGACGCCCAGTTGCTCCTCCAGCTGTTTAAGCCGGGTCGACAGGTTCGACGGCACGCGATGCAAACGTTCGGCGGCGCGGGTGATCGAGCCCTCTTCCGCAACGGCCTGGAAGATCCGCAATTGGCTGAACTCCACAACCTTTCTCCTGAACAGAACAAGTTACTCACTATTATTCAATTTTAAAGAAAGTCAATCAGTCCTAGCCTGACGGTCATTGAACCTCCAACGGAATTCAGACCATGTCACCGCTGATTCGCTTATCCGCCTGCTTCGTTGCCCTGATGATGGCCATGGGCATCGGGCGTTTCGCCCTCACCCCGCAACTGCCGCACCTGCTCAGTGAAGGCCAGATCGACCTGACCGCCGCCGGTCTGATTGCGGCGGCCAACTACCTCGGCTATCTGCTCGGTGCGGTGGATGCGATGTTTTCCCGGCGGCCGGATCAGGTGCAGCGGCGCCTGCATGGTGGCTTGTGGTTGTGTGTGTTGCTGACCCTGGCGTCGTTCTGGGCCAACGGTTTCTGGTCGCATCTGTTGCTGCGGTTCGGCACCGGAGTGGCCAGCGCCTGGGTGCTGGTGATGATTACTGCGCTGAGTCAGCCACTGGCTGCGGCGGCGGGTCGCCCTCGGTTGGGAGCGCTGGTGTTTGCCGGGCCGGGGTTGGGGATTTTTCTGACGGGGCTGTTGGCGCTGTTCTCACATCTGGCGCAGCAGACTTCCGCGACTCTGTGGCTGATCTATGCCGCCGTGGCGCTGGTGATGTTGCTGGGGATCGTGCGGATCCTGCCGCAACCGGGTGTCGGCGTGCCGGCCGCGCCGACTGCGGTCGGTTCGTCAAATCGTGGAATTGGACGTTTGGCGGTGGTGTATGCCTTGTACGGCGTGGGCTACATCATTCCGGCCACGTTTCTGTCGCAAATGGCCAACGCGCAGTTTCACGGGCAGTGGCAGGCGGATCTGTTCTGGCCGTGCTTCGGCCTCGGCGCTGCAATCGGGGTGCTGCTGGTGAGTTTGCGTCGGCACGATCCGGAAACCACCCGGCACTGGTTGATGGCGACGTTGTGGCTGCAGGCCGCCGGGGTGTTCGCTTGTCTGCTGGGCAGTGGCCCTGGTCTGGCGCTGGGCGTGATCCTGTGCGGCACGCCGTTCCTGGCCTGCATGCAACTGGTGATGCAACGCTCCCGGGAACTGGCGCCCCACGCCACCCAGCGCAACGCCGGCCTGCTCACTGCGTGCTTCGCCGTCGGCCAGCTCAGCGGGCCGTTGCTGGCGGCGGTCAGCAGCCATTTCAGCGGTGGCCTGCAACCGGCGCTGGTGATCGCCGGCAGCGGCCTGCTGATTGCCGGCGGTCTGGCGTGCAAATCGGTTACGGCTGACCGAGGGCTTTGCGCAAACGCCGACGCACCCACTGTTCCGCGCTGACGAAGGTGATGCCGAGCAACACCAGCACGGCACCGATGATGAAATTCAGGCTGAGTTCTTCGCCGAGCAGCACCACGCCGAAGGTCACGCCGAACAACGGCGTCATGAAGGAAAACACCGCAAGGTTGGCCGCCAGATAACGGCGCAGCAGCCAGAACCAGGTCAGGTAACTGAAGAAAGACACCACCAGCCCCTGGAACAGCACGCTGCCCACCGCCACGGCGGTCAGGCTGACGTGGGTGATCTGGCCGCTGAGCAGTGCGATCAGCAACAGGCCGATGAAGCCGACGATCAGTTGATAGAACAGGGTCAGGGTCACCGGCGCCTCCGACAGACGCGAAGCGCGCACCACCACGGTGGTCGCGCCCCAACTGGCACCGGCCAGCACGCCGAGGGCATCGCCCATCAACATGCGGCGGTCGAGGTTGTCCCACGACACGCCACCGGCAAACGCCACGGCAATCCCGACGAACGCCATGAAGATCCCCAGCCATTGCACCGGTCTTAGACGCTCGCTCGGCAACAGAAAATGCACGCCCAGCGCAGTGAAGATCGGCGCGGTGTAGAGGAACACCGACATGTGCGCCGCCGTGGTCAACTGCAAGCCTTCGGAGATGAACAGGAACTCCAGACCGAACAAGGCACCGGCCAGCAAGCCGCCGCGCCAGGTAGCACCGACCTGATCCCAGCCGCCCTTCCAGCAGATGAGCAGTCCTACCAGCAACGCGGAAATTCCCGACCGCCCCGCCGCCTGCATCACCGGCGCAATGTCGGTCGCCGCCCACTTGATCATCACCTGCTGCACGCCCCAGATCAGGCACAGGCCGATCATCACTTGCAGGGCAAACCCGTCGGCACTGCGCCGACTGACGCTCACCTCGACACCTCGAACACACACGACATGGCAGTTTTTCCAATGGTCAAACAAAGCCCCGGCTCTTTGTCCGGGGCGAAAAATAGTGAGTGGATTATTAACCAGTCAGCCAGAAAAAGCCGTCTGGAAAAGACATTTGATTCTCCTGAAGCGTCAGTGGTGATTGGCTGACGGCTGCGCCGTCAATCGCGAGCAGGCTCGCTCCCACAGGGAAACGCGATCCCATGTGGGAGCGAGCCTGCTCGCGATTGACGCCAGTTCAGGCAACAAACATTATCCGGCGGATCGATCAAGCCTTCTGGCCACTCCCCATCCCACCGTACAGGCCAGCGCCGTGGCAAACGTCCCCCAGGCCCAATCCATGAGCGACACCTGTGCTGACCAGTCGCGCAACGTCGCCCAGTTGGTCAGGTCATAGGTGCCATAAGCCACCAGCCCGAGCAGCGCGCCCATGCGGGCGGCGCGTTGCCAGGTCAGCGATGGCAGCACCACAAACACCACACAGCCGAAAACGTACAGGCAATAAAAAACCGCTGCCGGCACCAGCAACGGTTTTTCGAGCATCAGCGAACCGAGCAGTTCGCGATAGGTCGGCGCCATCAACACGCCGAGCCAGAGCCCGTCGAGCAGAAGAAACGCCAGCAGTGTGGCAACGTAGGCAATCAACGCTTTTTTCATCTGCCGATCTCAAGTAAGCCCATGCAACATGGGCCACGCAAGACTCAGGTTAGTTCAATGCGATCGGCATGAATGACGATCTGACCGTTCTTGTACAACGAACCGATGGCCTTCTTGAAATTGCCCTTGCTGACACCGAACAGGCTGCTGATCAGTGCCGGATCGCTCTTGTCGCTGACGGCCAGGGTGCCATCGTTTTCGCGCAACTTGGCGAGGATCTTCGAGTTCAGGCTGCTGGCCGCTTCCTGCCCCACCGGTTGCAGGCTCAGGCTGATCTTGCCGTCGGCGCGCACTTCCTTGATGAAACCTTTCTCGCGCATGCCGGAACGCATGAACTTGAAGATTTCATTCTTGTGAATCAGACCCCAGTGCTTGTTGTTGATGATCGCCTTGAAGCCCATGTCGGTGGCTTCGGCGACCAGCAGATCAACTTCCTGCCCAGCGCTATAGTTGGCCGGGGTCTTGTCCAGATAACGATCCAGGCGCGCGGTGGCGGTGATGCGGCGGGTGTGCTTGTCGAGGTAGACGTGCACCACGCAGTACTCGCCGGCGGTCATCTGGCGTTTTTCTTCGGAGTAAGGCAGCAGCAGATCCTTCGGCAGGCCCCAATCGAGGAACACGCCGATGCTGTTGACTTCAACAACTTTCAAACTGGCAAATTCACCGACCTGAACTTTTGGTTTTTCAGTGGTGGCAATAAGTTTGTCATCGCTGTCCAGATAAATGAAAACATTGAGCCAGTCTTCATCTTCGCTGGGAATATCTTTAGGGATATAACGGTTGGGCAAAAGAATTTCGCCGTCGGCACCGCCGTCCAGATATAAACCGAAGTTAGTGTGTTTAACCACTTGCAAACTGTTGTAACGCCCGACTAAAGCCATTTCCAATACCCTCATTGCGTGGGCGGCATTCTACCCGGTTTTGCCGTGCTGGTTGGCCGTCCGATCGGCCGGCCGCGCGAAAATCTGTGGGAAGCCTTGATTTTCCTGGATTTCGCGTTGGATGGGCGCCGCTCGTCAGGCCAGCGTGACGGCTTTCACGCGATCCCGACAGCGCCGAACATCATGGAATCGCCTAAAGGTTGTTATTTAAAACAGCAGGTTAGCGGGATATTTCGAATAATTAATCACGAATAATCCACCTGCCCACTGGGTTATTCCGGGGGATATTTACCAAGCAATTGTCAAGTTATTCCTGTACGATGCCTGGCCGAGTTACTTTTCTACAGGTTAATGGCCGCCATGCGTGTAAAAGCATCCTCCAGCAAAGCAAAGCCAGCTCCAGCCGTTGAAACCAGCGAATCGATCAACGATCAGATCGCGGCATTCCTCAAGTCCGGCGGCGAAATCCAGCAAATTGCCAAGGGCGTCAGCGGCCAGACGTTCGGCCCGTCCAAGCAGATCAGCCTGGGCAAGAAGTAACACCCCCGCAGCACACCAGTCCAAAGGCGCTTTGAGCTTCGAAGCGTCTGGACCGGATCCCTCGCAAGACCTCTCTCGCGTTTAATCAAACCTGTAAAACAGCAGAAATCGACGAACGGCCCTCGATGCCGATCATTCGCCGGTATCCTTGCACGCGTCTGGATCAAGCGTTTCAGCAGGCTTTATCGCCCTGCGCTCGCTGCTCAAGGAGTGACGCATGCTCAAATCTTCCTGTTTATTGCTTGTAGGCCTGCTGGCGAGCCCGGCGGCGCACGCGCAGATTTTCCAGCGTGAACTCGGTGACTTCGACCTCAAGCTCGGCACCACGCCCAGCCGCAGCATGGCTCAAGGGTTGGTCAAACCTTCGGCAGTCGGCTCGTTCCACGGCGGTCTGGATCTTAGCCATGACAGCGGCCTGTATGTTGGCCAGTACGCACCGAGCATGGGCCTCACGCCGGGGAAGAATCTCGAAATCGACTCCTACGTCGGCTTTAAACAACCTTTCGATCAGACCCTCGGCTACGAAGTCGGGATGATCCATTACAGCTATCCCAAGGTCGACACCCTCGACAGCCAGGAACTGTTCGGTGGCCTGACCCTGCTCGGCAGCCGGATCGGCATCGCCCTGAGCAACGATCCGGATAAACAGAACAACACCCTGTTTGCCGACCTGGGCGGCAATCAGCCGTTCGGCATCGGGATCAGCATGAAATACACCACCCATCAACTCAACACGCCGGTCTCGGTGGACGGGGGTTATGTCAGCAGTTTTACCGATTGGTCGGTGAAACTTTCCCGGCCGTTCATGGGCATCGACCTCGACCTGATCTACAGCAATTCGAGCCTCAGCGGCAGCGATTGCTCGGCCTATTCCGGGCATAACAGTCAGTGCGACGGGCTGGTCACGCTCAAGGCCGAACGCCCGTTCTTTTGATGGGCTGAACTGCCGGGGCCATCCTGTGTTCACATGAGAATCAGACCCTCAAGGCTGGCTTTCGCAAGGACTCGCCCATGTCTAGCTGGTTCAAACGCATCGCGATTCTACTGATCCTGACCCTTGCCCTCGGCGCCTGCAGCCGTGTCGGCCTGGCTTATCGCAACCTTGACGTGATCATTCCGTGGACGCTCAGCGACTACCTGGACATGAACGGCGAGCAGAAGGACTGGTTCAACGAGCGACTCAAGGAACACTTGAACTGGCATTGCACCACGCAATTGCCGGGTTATCTCGATTGGCTGGATCGCCTGCAAACCATGGTCGAGACCAATCAGGTCACCGACGCAGCGCTCCAGGCCCGCACCGCAGAAGCCAAGCAGGCGATCGCCGAAACCGCCCGGGAAATCACCCCATCGGCGATTGAATTGCTGCAAGGGCTGGATGATCGGCAGGTCGCTGAAATGAACGACGCGTTTGCCAAGGATCTGCAAAAGCGCCAGCAGGAATACCTCAAGCCACCACTGGCGCAGCAGATTGCCGAACGAGGCGCGCGCATGGACAAGCGTCTCAACGATTGGCTCGGCCCATTGAGCGCCAAACAGGAACAGCGGGTGATGACCTGGTCGACCGCCCTGGGCGATCAAAACACCCAGTGGATCGCCAACCGCGCCCACTGGCAAAAGCAGTTCAGCGCGGCGGTAGCGCAACGCAAAAGTCCTGAATTCCCACAACGGATCGAGACCCTTCTAGTCAATCGCGAGCGTTTATGGACCCCGGATTACCAAAAGGCCTACGCCAATACCGAGGCGCAGGCCCGTTCGCTGTTCGTCGATCTGATGGCAGAGAGCACGCCGCAGCAAAGACAGCGCCTGTTGAAAAAAATCGAGGGGGTGCGCAAGGACTTCAATGATTTGAAGTGCCTGAAGGCTGCGCAAAAAAGCTGAGATCACTGAAAAACCCATGTGGGAGCGAGCCTGCTCGCAATAGCGGCCTAGCAGTCAAAAACAGGTTGGCTGACAAATCGCTATCGCGAGCAGGCTCGCTCCCACATTTTTTTGTGCAAAGCCTCAGGCAATCTGCGCCTTGGAGGCCACCTCATCGAATGTCAGCTCATCCAGCGCGTCTTCCTGATCATCCAGCACTTCGCGCGGATGATCGTTGCCGGGAATGCTGCTGTCGATCAGGCTCAACAGGCTGGAGCCACGCGGGGTCAGGCTGAAGTTGTTGCCGGTACTACCTTCATCTTCGCCACGGGGCTCGATGTAGCCGCGCTCCAGCAGCAGCTTTTCGTAGTCGCAGGCGAGCGTTTTCAGGTGATCCAGATTCTCGATCGGCTCGCCCGCCGCCGCTTTTTCCGCCGCATAGTCTTCGGCGAATGACCGTGGCGCGAAGCTGTGGCCCGCGCCGTTCTGCACTTCATGCAGCAGGCGCTCAATCAAATCCCAGTTATAAGTCGTCATCCTGATACAACCTCCGGTGCGCGTGATTTTTTGGCGCGTTCACAGGTTGTGACCGGAGCGCTGCGTCAGCGTTCAGGATTATTCCGCGCCCCGACCGACCGGCGGTCTGTCGATTTCCCGGGGTGTTGAACGACTAGTCTGAGACAGACGGTTTCAACCCCGCAGGAGAAATCATCATGAACGTTGAGAATCATCCGGTGGTGTCGCGCGAAGAATGGCTAGCCGCCCGCAAGCAGCATCTGGCCGATGAAAAGGCCTTCACCAGGGAACGCGACCGCCTCAGCGCCAAACGCCGCGCCCTGCCTTGGGTGAAGGTCGACAAGGATTACCGCTTCATGGGCCCGAACGGCGGATTGAAACTTGCCGACCTGTTCGGCAAACACAGCCAGCTCGTCGTTTACCACTTCATGTTCGCCAAGGGCTGGGAGGAAGGCTGCCCGGGCTGTTCATTCCTCAGCGACCACATCGACGGCGCCAACCAACACCTGGCCCATCACGACATTGCGCTGGTGGCGGTGTCCCACGCACCGTTCGCCGAATTCCAGGCCTTCAAGCGGCGGATGGGCTGGACATTCGACTGGGTGTCGTCGGACGGCTGCGATTTCAACTACGACTTTGGCGTGTGCGCCCGCGCTGAGGATGTCGAAGCAGGCAAGGCTACGTACAACTATGAAAAGACCGACAGCGCCGAGGAAGAAATGCCCGGGCTGAGCGTGTTCTATCGCGCTGACAACGGCGAGATTTTCCACACCTACTCAACCTATGCCCGCGGCCTGGACATGCTGGTCGGCGCCTACAACTACCTCGACCTCACGCCCAAGGGCCGGAACGAGGACGAGATCATGGAATGGGTGCGGCATCATGATCGGTACGACGGGGCAGCAAAATCCAGTTGCTGCCATGGTGACTGAGCCCCAAACACACTGAACTTTTCACCGGCCACAGCCCTCAACCGGTTAACCCGCCTTAACCGGAACTGAGGCCTGCCCCATGAAAACCCTGCTCAAGCTCACCCTCGCCGCCACGCTCGCCTGCACCCTGCCCGTCTGGGCCTGTACGCCGGAAGAAGCCACCGCCAAACGCGAGCAACTGGCCAAGGAAGTCGCGAAGCTCACCGAGCAAAACCCGGCCAAGGCCAAGGAGATCAACGCCGAGTTGCAGAAAATGGACCTGGGCACTGCCTCCGCCGATCTGCCGGACAAATGCCAGTTGATCGATCAGCGCTTGAAAGAGCTGGGGTCGGCGGAGAAAAAAACCGAGGGATAACACTCGCTCAGACACCAGCAGGCTTTGGCATCGATCAGGCTGGATCGATACCAGAGCCTGCTTCCTTTCGTCCGGAAATTTGCATTAGTGCATTTTGTTATTTGCACAAATGCATATTCACACCTAGGGTTACCCCCGAGCCTGATCGGAACCCGCCATCGGAGATGGCAACCCTTACCCACCGATCGCTCGGTAGTACCGTTATCCCGCAAACGCTGGACGTTTGTTTTCATTCATGGAGGAATGAAAAATGTTAACCACTGAAACAACGGCATTCACCGGCAACACCCTGCCCGAATGTCTGATCGGCCATCTGCTCGACCCGCAACTGGTCGAGGTCGAGGCGGCTGTACAACAACGTGCCCTGGCGGCCGCCAGCCTGAACTTCACCATGCAGCAACAGACCCAGACCAACTGGTGCTGGGCCGCTGCTTCCGCCTCGGTCGGCAATTATTACGGCACTGGGTCCTGGACCCAATGCGCCGTTGCCAGCGCCGCACTGGACCGCAACTGCTGCAATCAACCGGGGCCGTGCAACGTGTACGGCTATCTGGACGTTGCGCTGAAGATCACCCGCAGTTTCAACGGCATGAATTCGGGCTCGCTGCAAATGTCGGCCATCCAGAACCAGATCAACATGGGCCGCCCGATCGGCCTGCGCTGTGCCTGGTACGGTGGCGGTGCGCACTTCCTGGCGATCTATGGCACCAACGGCAATTACGTGCTGGTCGCGGATTCGATTTACGGCTATTCGACCCGCGCGCTGAATTCCTTCCCCGGTTCCTACAACGGCGGCGGCAACTGGACCCACACTTACTTCACGGCGAAAAACCAGGGGGCGGCATCATGAAACTGACTTATCCAAAGGCGCCTTCCAACGGCGTACAGACCTTGCGCCCGGCCCTACAGGCCGCGTTGCAGACCCAGGGCTTTGGCGTCAATCGCCAGTTCGCCAGCGCCGCGCCCGCCGGGATCAGCCTCAGCGAGGCCTATCGCGGCTACTCGCTCAGTCTGGACGACTTGAGCCAGGGCAAAGGCCTGAAGAATGCCCGAGCGGGCGACTGGCATTACCTGGTGTTTTCCGGCGGGGTGTCGATTGCCGATGCACAATTGGCCGAAGTACGCGGTCACGTCGAGTTCGCCTCGCTGAACCACGGCAACCTGGCGGCCGCCACGGTCGATGCGCTGAAACTGGCGGAGCAATCGCCGCAGTTGAAGGGCAAAACCGTTGAGCTGCGGATGCTGTTTGTGTCGGCGCTGCACCTTGTGGCGATCTGGCTGCATGCGGCGGACGAAGACGTTTTGATCCCGATCGACCCAACGCCAAAAGAGCTGGCACTGACCGGACTGTACAGCGAGGCCGCCCTGCTCGCACAGCTCAAACCGGCAGCCGATCAGGCCAAGCGGCGCTTTGATGCCGACACCACTGGCCTGCTGGGCAGCTAATAAACGCTGGCAATAAAAAACCCGGACCATGTCCGGGTTTTTCTTTGTCTGCCTGAAACGGCTTACTCAGCCGCTGGCGCTGCCGGTTTGCGGCGTTTCAGTGGGGCCATGCCGTCGCTGCTCACCAGAGCGTCCGGTTTCGGACGGTTGGCGCTCTTGCGCTTGGTCGGGGTTTTGGCGGCGGTTTTCTTCTTGTCGCCCTTGGCGTCGGTCTTTTTCTTCTTCACGCCGACGGCCTTGCCCGAGGCCTTGACCTTTTTCGGTCCGCCGTAGGTGCCTTTGACTTCCTTGATGGTGCGGCGCTCGAAGCTCTGCTTCAGATAACGCTCGATGCTCGACATCAGGTTCCAGTCGCCGTGGCAGATCAGCGAGATCGCCAGACCGTCGTTGCCGGCTCGGCCGGTACGACCGATACGGTGCACGTATTCGTCGCCGCTGCGTGGCATGTCGAAGTTAATCACCAGATCCAGGCCGTCAACGTCCAGGCCACGGGCCGCCACATCGGTGGCCACCAGGATCTTCACGCCGCCCTGCTTCAGACGGTCGATCGCCAGTTTGCGATCCTTCTGGTCTTTCTCGCCGTGCAGCACGAACGCCTTGTATTCCTGGGCAACGAGGCGACCGTAGATACGGTCGGCCATGGCCCGGGTGTTGGTAAAGACGATGGCCTTCTGATAAGTCTCGTTGGCCAGCAGCCAGTTGACGATCTGTTCTTTGTGCTGATTGTGGTCGGCGGTGATGATTTGCTGACGGGTGGTGTCGTTCAGCTGGCTGACCGCGTTGAGCTGCAGGTGCTCGGGATTGTTCAGCACCTTGGCGATCATCTCGCGCAGGCCGGAACCGCCGGTGGTGGCGGAGAACAGCATGGTCTGCTGACGGTTCGGACATTCATCGACCAGACGCTGCACGTCTTCGGCGAAACCCATGTCGAGCATGCGGTCGGCTTCGTCGAGCACCAGCACTTCGACTTCTTTCAGGTCGAGGTTGCCGGCGTTGAGTTGCTCGATCATCCGGCCCGGGGTGCCGATCAGGATGTCCGGCACCTTGCGCAGCATGGCGGCCTGGACCTTGAAGTCTTCACCGCCGGTGATCAGGCCTGACTTGATGAAAGTGAACTGCGAAAAGCGCTCGACTTCCTTCAGGGTCTGCTGGGCCAGCTCGCGGGTCGGCAGCAGGATCAGGGTCTTGATGCTGACGCGAACCTTGGCCGGGCCGATCAGGCGGTTGAGGATCGGCAAAACAAAAGCGGCGGTCTTGCCGCTACCGGTTTGCGCCGTCACCCGCAGGTCACGCCCCTGAAGCGCCAGCGGAATGGCCGCGGCTTGCACAGGCGTTGGCTCGACAAATTTCAGCTCGGCCACGGCTTTGAGCAGGCGTTCGTGCAGGGCGAATTGGGAAAACACGGGTGCTACCTCGAAGATATGCAAAAAATCAGCTGCATAGGTTACCGGTTTCGAGCGCTCAGGCCGAGTTTCTTTGTGAAATCCACGGTAATCAGTGGCTTTTTTGTTGCTCGATTTGTCTCCAACGGTAATACACAGCGTCTTAAATGCTCTAATCGCCCGTCGCGTCTTACAGAAGAATCGTTTCGCTCATGGATTTCAAACAGCTCTGGCTCAACGCCCAAGACCTCTGGGGTGCCCTCGATCAGCACCCGCTCCTGCACGCCGGCCTGGCGCTGCTCCTGTTGTTGGTGATCGCGCTGGTCCTCGGACGAGTGGCGCGCTACCTGATCCTGCATGCCAGCCGCATGCTCGGTCGCCAGCCCGCGTTGCACTGGATCAACGACTTTCGCCATAACAAGGTGTTTCAGCGTCTGGCGCAGATGACGCCATCGCTGGTGATCCAGTTCGGCCTGCACCTGGTGCCGGAACTGAGCAAGACCGCCATGGTGTTCCTCGGCAACGTGGCCCTGGCGTTCACCATTCTGTTCCTGTTGCTGTCGGTCAGCGCCCTGCTCAATGCGCTGCTGGACATCTACGCCCGAACCGAACACGCCCGCACCCGCTCGATCAAGGGTTATGTGCAACTGGCAAAAATGGTCCTGTACGTGTTCGGCGCGATCATCATCGTCGCCACCCTGATCGACCGTTCGCCGCTGTTGCTGCTGTCGGGTCTGGGTGCGATGTCGGCGGTGATTCTGTTGGTCTACAAGGACACCCTGCTGTCGTTCGTCGCCAGCGTGCAACTGACCAGCAACGACATGCTGCGGGTCGGCGACTGGATCGAAATGCCGCAGGTCGGCGCCGATGGCGATGTGGTCGACATCACCCTGCACACGGTCAAGGTGCAGAATTTCGACAAGACCATCGTCTCGATCCCGACCTGGCGCCTGATGTCCGAATCGTTCAGAAACTGGCGCGGCATGCAGCAGTCCGGCGGGCGGCGGATCAAGCGCAGCCTGTTCATCGACGCCAGCGGTGTGCGCTTCATCCGCGACGACGAAGAAGAAAAACTGTCCCAGGTGCACCTGCTGACCGCCTACATGGGCCGCAAGAAAGCCGAGCTCAAGGCCTGGAACGAGGCGCAGGGCAACGTCGCGGCGATGTCGGCCAACCGCCGGCGCATGACCAACATCGGCACCTTCCGCGCCTATGCGTTGGCCTATCTGAAGAGTCATCCGGAGATCCAGCCGAACATGACCTGCATGGTCCGCCAGATGCAGACCACCGCCCAGGGCATCCCGCTGGAAATCTACTGCTTTACCACCACCACGGTGTGGGCCGATTACGAGCGGATCCAGGGGGATATTTTCGATTACCTGCTGGCGGTGCTGCCGGAGTTTGGGTTGAGTCTGTATCAGCAGCCGAGTGGTGGGGATTTGCGTTCCGGGATATTGCCGGCAGTCCTTGGCGCGAGCCATATTCCGGAAGCCGAAAAACATCTGATGTAGCGCTTTCTTCAAACGCAAAAAAAGACGCAATCCCGGTTGCGTCTTTTTTGTCCCGCCGATTTATCAGGCCTGCCGCTGCGGCGCCTTGTGCACCATGGTGTAGGCGTAGTCGACGCCCATGCCGTACGCGCCGCTGTGTTCCAGCACCAGGTCCATCACTGCCTGATAAGTGTCTTTGTGCGCCCAGTCACGCTGGTACTCGAGCAGCACTTGCTGCCAGGTCACCGGTACTGCGCCGGCCTGAATCATCCGCTGTACCGACATGTCGTGGGCTTCTTTGGTAGTGCCGCCGGACGCGTCAGTGACGATGTACACCTCGTAGCCTTCAGCCAGAGCTTCCAGAGCCGGGAAGGTCAGGCAGACCTCGGTCCACAGCGCGGCGATGATCAGTTTCTTGCGCCCGGTGGCCTTGACCGCGTCAACCAGCGCCTTGTCTTCCCAGGAGTTCATCGAGGTGCGCTCGATCGGTTTCTGCTCAGGGTGTACTGCCAGCAATTCCGGCCAGATGTAGCCGCTGAAGCTTTCGGTTTCGACCGAGGTGTAGATGGTCGGCACGTTGAAGATCTTGGCAGCCTTGGCCAGGCCAACGGTGTTGTTCTTCAGGGTCTGACGGTCAATCGACTGTACGCCGAAAGCCATTTGCGGCTGGTGGTCGATCAGGATCAGGGCGGAGTTGGTTGGGTTCAGCAGTTCACGGATAGACATGGCGCGTTCCTTTTGATGTCGATTCAAAGTTTCGATTGGGTATTGGTGAGTCGAGGCGTTTTGCCGTCTGCGGCGTTGTTGTCTCGGCTTGGTTGTCACTTTAGGGGCTAGCCGATAAAGGGACAATTCCATAAAATCGAGAATCATTGATTCTAAAATAGGGACAATCATGGATCGCATCGAATGCATGCGCGCCTTCGTGGTGACGATCGGCGAGAACGGCTTTGCAGCCGCCGCCCGGGCCATGGACGTGCCCCGCTCGAAAGTCAGCAAACAGATTCAGGCACTGGAAGAGGCCATCGGCGTGCAACTGCTGCAACGCACCACCCGCAGCCTGCACCTGACCGAGGCCGGGGCCGAGTATTTCGAAGCGGCGCGGGAAGTGATTGCGGCACTGGACGAGGCCGAACAGCGGGCGCGGGACGGGGTGGGTGAATTGCGCGGGGTATTGCGGGTCAACGCGCCGATGTCGTTCGGCCTGCGACGGCTGGGCAAGCTGATTCCGCTGTTCCATGAGCAACACCCGAACATCGAACTGCAACTGGTGCTCAGCGACCAGCAGGTCGATCCGGTGCGCGGCGGCTTCGACGTGACCATCCGCATCGCCAGCCTGCCCGACTCGACCATGATCGCCCGACAACTGGCGCCGGCCCCACGAATCATGGTCGCCTCCCCCGCTTACCTCGAACGCGCGGGCACGCCGCAATCCCCGCAGGATCTGCGCTCACATCAATGCTTGAACTACGGCTATCTGCAGAGCGGGGTCAGCCTGCAACTGTGCAACGGCAAGGAGACCCAGCGCGTCAACGTGACCGGGCCGCTGCACGCCAACAACGGCGACCTGCTGGCGCAAGCGGCTGAGGCCGGCATGGGCATTGCGCTGCTGCCGGACTTCATCGTCGAAGAGGCGTTGGCGGCCGGGCGGCTGGTGCCAGTGCTCTGTGAATGGCAAGCCCCGGCAATCACCATCAACGCCGTGTATTCGTCAGCCCGGCGGGTGCCGCAGAAGACCCGGGCGTTTATCGAGTTTCTGGTGGGGCAATTGGCGCCGGCTTGCGAATCCCGAACCGGCTGATCCACACCGCGGCCAGAATCACGCTGCCACCGAGGAACAACCGCCCGAGCTCTTCATGCTGATTCCAGATCAGCAGATTCAGCAGCAGCCCCACCGGCACGTGCAGGTTGTTCATCACCGCCAGGGTGCCGCCGTTGACCAGGCACGCGCCCTTGTTCCACCAATACAAACCGAGTGCGGTCGAGACCAGACCAAGGAACACCAGCACGCCCCATTGCAGCGGCGCTTCGGGCAGGAAGTTGGATTTGCCGAACAACAGGAACGCCGGCAACGCCACTGCCAGCGCGCCGAGGTAGAAGAAACCGAAGCGCCGGTAGTGCGGCAGATCGCTCGGGTGTTTTGCCACCAGATGCTTGTACAGCACCTGCCCGGCGGCGTAGGTGAAGTTGGCCAGTTGCAGCAGCAGAAAGCCCATGAAGAAGTCCGGGTTGATCCGGTCGTAGCGAATCACTGCTGCACCGCACACGGCCACCAGTGCGGCGATCAGCGCCCACGGGTTGAAGCGTCGGTTGAGCGCGTCTTCGATCAGCGTCACATGCAATGGCGTGAGGATGGTGAACAGCAACACTTCCGGCACCGTCAGCACGCGGAAGCTCAGATACAGGCAGACGTAGGTCACGCCGAACTGCAACGCGCCGATCAGCAGCATGCCGCGCATGAACGCCGGCTCCACCGAGCGCCAGCGCGTCAGCGGAATGAACACCAGCCCGGCCAGTACCACACGCACCAGCACCGCGAAGTAGCTGTCGACATGACCGGCCAGGTATTCGCCGATCAGACTGAAGGAAAACGCCTGGATCAGCGTGACAAAAAGTAGATAGCCCATGCTCGCCTCGATTTCGAATGGCGGCGACGATAGCGGTTTTTGCCAGCCATCGCTAAATCCCGGGCAAAAAAAAGCCCGATCTCGCTAAAGCGTTCAATCGGGCTACAGCACTCAGGAGCAACAAGTGCAAAGGGAGGTTCGATGCGCGTAGAGCCTTGAAGGGGTTGCGCCAGGTCACTAGAACAATCGGCGATTATCTGGCGATTAACATATCAAGCGACCTGGGACAGTTTGGCGTTGGCCTGGTTGAGGCCTTTCTCCTGGAAGTCGCCGCCCAGATTCATGCCTTCGGCGTGGATGAAGGTCACGTCGTTAATGCCGATGAAGCCCATCACCTGACGCAGGTACGGTTCCTGATGATCCGCCGGGCCGCCAGCGTAGATCCCGCCGCGAGCGGTCAGCACGTAGGCACGCTTGCCGCTGAGCAGGCCTTGCGGGCCGGTTTCGGTGTATTTGAAGGTCACGCCGGCACGCAGTACGTGGTCGAGCCAGGCCTTCAGGGTGCTCGGAATGGCGAAGTTGTACATCGGCGCCGCCATCACCAGCACGTCGGCGGCCAGCAATTCATCGGTCAATTCGTTGGAACGGTCCAGCGAGGCCTGCTCGCTGTCGTTGCGCTGCTCGGCGGATTTCATCCAGCCGCCCAGCAGGTTGATGTCCAGATGCGGTACCGGGTTCACGGCGAGGTCACGCACGGTGATCTGATCGGCCGGATGCGCCGCTTTCCACTGACTGATGAAGGTCTGGGTCAGTTGACGGGAAACCGAGTCTTGCTGGCGGGCGCTGCTTTCGATGATCAGAACGCGGGACATGTTGTGTAGCCTCCATCCGAGAATGTTGTAAGTCGATGGAGTGAAGGTTAAACAGTGCCGTATCGATGAAAAAGCGCAAATAATTGCTGCAAAGCATCGAAAAATTCGTTTAGATGCAAGCCTTAGCCTGTGGAAGCCCGCTCCCACAGGCCCATGACGCTATTTCGGGGTGCAGCTCAGCTTGATGCGCAGCTTGATGATGGTCCGGGTGAACTTGGCCGTGGCGTTTTTATGCTTGCCCGCCGCCACCTCGATATTGCGGGTGCGCGGCGCCTCCGGGCCGTTGGTGAATACCACCTTGCAGGTTGCGTCGACGTCGCCGTAGTTGTTGACCTGGATGGAGCCGATGTCGTTATCGGTGTCGAACGCGTTGTAGTCGATCTTCAGGCCGTTGAGGTCCTTTTCCACATCGATCGGGTACGCGAACGCAGTCAGCGGAAGCAGCGCCAGCAACACACAACAGAATTTTTTCATTCGGCAGTCTCCATGAGGGACCGCCAGCTTAGGACAAGAGGAGCTATTGATGAAAGCGCCCCGCGTGACCCTTGATCAATGGCGAACGTTGCAGGCCGTGGTCGACCACGGCGGATTCGCCCAGGCCGCCGAGGCCCTGCACCGTTCGCAATCGTCGGTGAGTTACACCGTCGCCCGCATGCAGGATCAGCTCGGCGTGCCACTGTTGCGCATCGACGGCCGCAAGGCCGTGCTGACTGAAGCCGGCGGCGTGCTGCTGCGCCGCTCGCGGCAATTGGTGAAACAGGCCAGCCAGCTGGAAGACCTTGCCCATCACATGGAGCAGGGCTGGGAAGCCGAAGTACGGCTGGTGGTCGACGCCGCCTACCCGAGCGCCCGTATCGTGCGCGCGTTGACCGCGTTCATGCCGCAGAGCCGTGGCTGCCGCGTGCGTCTGCGTGAGGAAGTGCTGTCGGGCGTTGAGGAAGTGCTGCTCGAAGGCGTGGCCGATCTGGCCATCACCGGGCTGAGCATTCCCGGTTACCTTGGCGCGGAATTGAGTGATGTCGAATTTGTCGCCGTCGCCCATCCTGATCATGCGCTGCATCGGCTCAACCGCGAGCTGAGCTTTCAGGACCTGGAAACCCAGATGCAAGTGGTCATCCGCGACTCCGGCCGCCAGCAACCCCGGGACGTCGGCTGGCTCGGCGCCGAGCAGCGCTGGACCGTCGGCAGTCTCGCCACGGCTGCGACGTTCGTCAGCAGTGGCCTGGGATTCGCCTGGCTGCCTCGACACATGATCGAGCGGGAACTGAAAGACGGCTCACTCAAGCTGCTACCGTTGGACAGAGGCGGCAACCGCAACTCCAGCTTCTATCTGTATTCGAACAAGGACAAACCCTTGGGCCCAGCCACGCAAATCCTCATCGAACTGCTGCGCACCTTCGACACCCTGCCGCTGGACGCACCGTTCGCCGCCCCCGAACAAGCCTGACACGGAGTTCACCGATGGCGTATTTCGAGCATGAAGGTTGCAACCTGCACTACGAGGAATATGGCCACGGCGATCCGTTGCTGCTGGTTCACGGTCTGGGCTCCAGCACTCTGGACTGGGAAATGCAGATTCCTGCCCTGGCCGCGCATTACCGGGTGATCGTCCCGGACGTGCGCGGTCACGGCCGCTCCGACAAACCCCGCGAGCGCTACAGCATCGCCGGCTTCAGCGCTGACATCGTCGCCCTGATCGAGCATTTGAAACTCGGCCCGGTGCACTACGCCGGGCTGTCCATGGGCGGCATGATCGGCTTTCAGCTCGCCGTCGATCAGCCGCGGATGCTCAAGAGCCTGACCATCGTCAACAGCGCGCCCGAGGTCAAGGTGCGCAGCCGCGACGATTACTGGCAGTGGTTCAAGCGCTGGAGCCTGATGCGCCTGCTCAGCCTCGCCACCATCGGCAAGGCCCTTGGCGCCAAGCTGTTCCCCAAACCGGAGCAGGCCGATTTGCGCCAGAAGATGGCAGAGCGCTGGGCAAAAAACGACAAACGTGCTTATCTCGCCAGCTTCGATGCGATTGTTGGCTGGGGGGTCCAGGAACGACTTTCCCGGGTCACCTGTCCAACCCTCGTCGTCAGCGCCGACCGGGACTACACCCCCGTTTCGTTGAAAGAAACCTATGTCAGACTGCTGCCCGATGCGCGGCTGGTGGTGATCGCCGATTCGCGCCACGCCACCCCGCTCGATCAGCCCGAACGCTTCAATCAAACGCTGCTGGAGTTCCTCGCCACAGCCGATAATCACCCTCAGGATCACTGACCCATGCTGAAAAAACTCGCCCTCGCCGCCGGCACCGTGCTGTTCGCTGCCAACCTGATGGCTGCCACGCCGGCAAAAGCACCGCACGTGCTGCTGGACACCACCAACGGCCAGATCGAAATCGAGCTGGACCCGGTCAAGGCGCCGATCAGTACCAAGAATTTCCTCGAGTACGTCGACAGCGGCTTTTACAACAACACGATTTTTCACCGCGTGATCCCGGGCTTCATGGCCCAAGGCGGCGGCTTCACCCAGCAGATGCAGCAAAAAGACACCAAGGCGCCGATCAAGAACGAAGCCAGCAACGGTCTGCATAACGTTCGTGGCACTTTGTCGATGGCGCGTACCTCCAACCCGGATTCGGCCACCAGCCAGTTCTTCATCAACGTGGCCGACAACGCCTTCCTCGATCCGGGCCGTGACGCCGGTTACGCGGTGTTCGCCAAAGTGGTCAAGGGCATGGACGTGGTCGACATCATCGTCAACTCCCAGACCACCACCAAACAGGGCATGCAAAACGTGCCGGTCGACCCTGTGATCATCAAGTCGGCCAAGCGCATCGACTAAGCTTTACAGGGCATATCGAGCGGCGCTGACCTGATGTCACGCCGCTCACACTGATAAAAGGAGAGCCCGTGCTCCGGGCGGTTATCTGATGCTCTATCGCCGTTTCGAACAACTGATCGACATATTCCGCGACGCCCCGACGGCGTCTCCGCCGGACCGCGTTCTGCCCTTCTATACCTATTACCTGAAGCAGGTCTGGCCGAGTTTCGTCGCCCTGCTGATCGTCGGCCTGTTCGGCGCGTTGATCGAAGTGGCCCTGTTCAGCTACCTGAGCCGCATCATCGACCTCGCCCAGGGCACGCCGAACGTCGACTTCTTCAAGGTGCACGGCGTCGAACTGGCGTGGATGGCGGTGGTAGCGTTACTGCTGCGCCCGCTGTTCCTGGCGCTGCACGACATGCTGGTGCACCAGACCCTGAGCCCGAGCATGACCAGCCTGATCCGCTGGCAGAACCACAGTTACGTGCTCAAGCAGAGCCTGAATTTCTTCCAGAACGACTTCGCCGGGCGCATTGCCCAGCGCATCATGCAGACCGGCAACTCGCTGCGCGATTCCGCCGTGCAAGCGGTGGATGCGCTGTGGCACGTGCTGATCTACGCGATCAGTTCGCTGGTGCTGTTCGCCGAGGCCGACTGGCGTCTGATGATCCCGCTGCTGACATGGATCGCCGCCTACATCGGCGCACTTTATTACTTCGTGCCACGGGTCAAGGACCGCTCGGTGGAAGCCTCCGACGCGCGCTCGAAACTGATGGGCCGGATCGTCGACGGCTACACCAACATCGCCACCCTGAAGCTGTTCGCCCACACCAACTTCGAACAGCACTACGCCCGCGAGGCGATTCAGGAACAGACCGAAAAAGCCCAGTTGGCCGGTCGCGTGGTCACCAGCATGGACGTGGTCATTACCACCATGAACGGCCTGCTGATCGTCGGCACCACCGCGCTGGCGCTGTGGCTGTGGACGCAATCGCTGATCAGCGTCGGCGCGATCGCCCTGGCAACCGGCCTGGTGATCCGCATCGTCAACATGTCCGGCTGGATCATGTGGGTGGTCACCGGCATCTTCGAAAACATCGGCATGGTCCAGGATGGTCTGCAGACCATCTCGCAACCGGTCAGCGTCACCGACCGGGAGCAGGCCAAACCGCTGGCCGTGGCCCGTGGCGAAGTGCGTTTCGAGCACGTCGATTTTCACTACGGCAAGAAGAAAGGCATCATCGGCGACCTCAACCTGACCATCAAACCCGGCGAGAAGATCGGTCTGATCGGCCCGTCCGGCGCCGGCAAGTCGACCCTGGTCAACCTGCTGTTGCGCCTGTACGACGTCGAGGGTGGGCGGATTCTGATCGATGGCCAGAACATCGCCGAAGTCGGCCAGGAAAGCCTGCGCGCGCGGATCGGCATGATCACCCAGGACACCTCGCTGCTGCACCGCTCGATCCGCGACAACTTGCTGTACGGCAAGCCTGACGCCACCGACGCCGAACTCTGGGAAGCGGTGCGCAAGGCCCGTGCCGACGAGTTCATCCCGCTGCTGTCGGACGCCGAAGGACGCACCGGATTCGACGCCCATGTCGGCGAACGCGGGGTGAAACTGTCCGGCGGTCAGCGTCAGCGGATCGCCATTGCGCGGGTGCTGCTCAAGGACGCGCCGATCCTGATCATGGACGAAGCGACCTCGGCGCTGGACTCGGAAGTGGAAGCGGCGATTCAGGAAAGCCTGGAAACCCTGATGCAGGGCAAGACCGTGATCGCCATCGCCCACCGCCTCTCGACCATTGCCCGCATGGACCGGCTGGTGGTGCTGGAGAACGGCAAGATCGCCGAAAGCGGCAACCATGCCGAACTGCTGGCCCATGGCGGGTTGTATGCGCGGCTGTGGGCGCACCAGACCGGAGGGTTTGTCGGCATCGATTGATCCTGCGCGAAACACAAAAACCGCCAAAGCCCTCTACCCACGGGCTCTGGCGGTTTTTTATCGCCTGCTGGAAATTCGCATGAACCCTGCTGTACTGACCCAAGGCTCCGGAACGGAACCTGTCGTAAATCTGCAAGGAAGCACCACTCGATCCAGTCTCGATAGTACGTCTATCAAGGACACTCTCATGTCTCTGTTCAAACGTTCAGTCACTGAGTTGTTGGGTACGTTCTGGTTAGTGTTGGGCGGTTGCGGCAGTGCGGTCATTGCCGCGTCTTCACCCTTGGGAATCGGCGTGCTGGGGGTCGCCCTGGCGTTTGGTCTGACGGTGCTGACGATGGCGTTTGCCATCGGCCACATCAGCGGCTGTCACCTCAACCCGGCGGTGTCGGTCGGTCTGTCCGTCGGCGGTCGATTCCCGGCCAAAGAGCTGCCGGCTTATATCATTGCCCAAGTGGTCGGGGCGATCCTCGCGGCGGCGCTGATCGTCTACATCGGCAGCGGCAAGGAAGGCTTCGACATCGCCGCCGGCCTGGCCTCAAACGGTTATGGCGAACACTCGCCGGGCAAATACTCGATGGCATCCGGCTTCGTCACCGAGCTGGTGATGACCGCCATGTTCGTGGTGATCATCCTCGGCGCCACCGACAAACGCGCTCCGGCGGGACTGGCACCTATCGCCATTGGCCTGGCCCTGACGCTGATCCACCTGATCTCGATTCCGGTGACCAACACCTCGGTCAACCCCGCCCGCAGCACCGGCCCGGCGCTGATGGTCGGCGGCTGGGCCATCGCGCAGTTGTGGATGTTCTGGGTCGCGCCGCTGCTCGGTGCGGTGGTTGGTGGCGTGATCTATCGCTGGCTGGGCAAGGAAGACAACTGAGGGAGTCCGCGAGGATCAGGCTTGCCGATAAGGCAAGGCGCTCCTCGCCTCTTCCGCATAAGCCAGTACACCGGCGCGCTCCTGGTGCAGGAAGTCTTTGACCGCCGCTTTCAATCCCGGATGGCGCAAGTAATGCCAGGAATGGGTAATCACCGGCTCAAAGCCACGAATCAGCTTGTGCTCGCCCTGGGCACCGGCATCGAAACGCTGAAAACCCTGGGCAATCGCATAGTCCATGCCCTGATAGAAACAGGTCTCGAAGTGCAGCCGGTCGAACTCGGCCAGGCATCCCCAATAACGCCCGTAAAAGCTATCGCCGCCCACCAGGCTGAACGCCATCGCCACCGGCCGTGAGCCCTGTCGGGCCAGCACCACGCGAATCGCTTCCGGCATGCGCTCGGCCAGCAGGCTGAAGAACTCCCGGGTCAGGTACGGCGCCTGCCGACGTACCGCGTAGGTGTTGGCATAACAGGCGTAGACGAAATCCCACTGCGCCTCGTCCAGCTCGCGACCTTCCAGCCATTCGAACTCGAAGCCCTGTCCCGCCACTTGCTCGCGCTCCTTGCGCATCTGCTTGCGCTTGCGCGAGGCGAGCACGTCGAGGAAATCCTGAAAGTCGCGATAGCCGCGATTCTGCCAGTGGTACTGACAGCCGATGCGTTGCAGCCAGCCCGGCTGCTCGGCCATAGCGGCATCGGTAAATGCATCGGTGAAGTTGATGTGGGCGCTGGAGAGCTCTTCGATTTCCAGATAGCCCGGCAGGCTCTTGAGCAGCTCGAATCCGTCCTCGACATTCGCTGCCAACAACCGTGGGCCGCTGACCGGGCTGAACGGCACGGCGCTGAGGAACTTGGGGTAGTAATCGATGCCGGCGCGGGCGCAGGCATCGGCCCAGCCGTGATCGAACACGTATTCCCCGTAGGAGTGCCACTTGCGATAACCGGGCAACGCGGCGATCACGCGCCCCGCTTCGACGTGCAGCAAATGCTCCGCTTGCCAGCCGGTGTGCGGGCCGACGCTGCCGCTGTCCTCCAGCGAAGCCAGGAAGGCGTGGCGCAGAAACGGCTGGTTTTGCGGGACCAGAACATCCCAGTCGGACGCTGGAATTTCCGACAGTTTATGCAGACGTTGCAGCGGCATTTTCCTCTCCACTTTCGGGCGTGAACGCCCGGCGAGTATCGCTGATCGGCGGGGCGTTGCCCACGTCCGATTACGCGACAGCGCTCTAAATCAATAGTTCACGGCAGCTTTGTATCGTCATCAACCTGCCATCATCGTGCCACTGCTCTGTCATAAACCATCGCGATACTGGCGCCTGTTTTTAGAGCGCCGGGTTCTACCCCGGACACTGTTTTCCGACCGTCAAACCGTCGGTTGTGCCCAGGATGGTTCAGCCATCCCCTTTTCATCTTCGGAGATTGCTATGCGTCTTGCTTCCACGAAAACTGCGGCGGCCCTGTGCGGTGGCTTGTTGCTGGCCATGAGTGTTCCGGCCAGTGCCGCAGTCGACGCCAAACTGCTCGACATGCTCAAGGCTAACGGTTCCATTTCCCAGGCGCAGTACGTTGAACTGCAAACTGAACTGGCCAAGGATCAGAAGGCCCAGCAGATCGCGCAACAAGCGCAGCAAGAGACCAACGAGCAAATCGCGGCGACCGCGAAGAAAACCAACGAACTCAGCAGTTTCGACCAGAAACTGGCCTGGGCCGCCAAGACCCAGTTCAAGGGTGACGTGCGTATCCGTCAGGAAACCATCAAGATCGACGGCGAGCCGAACAACGGCGGCCGCGACAAGGATCGCCAGCGCATCCGTGCCCGTCTGGGTGCGTACACCGAGATCAACCCGCAAGTCGACACCGGCATCCGTATCGCCACCGGCGGCGGCGACGACGCCCGTTCGACCAACCAGGACCAGGACAACTACTTCGACAAGAAGCAGATCTGGCTCGACCTGGGCTACATCGACTACCACCCGGACCAGATCAAGAACCTGCACATCATCGGCGGCAAGATGCTGCAACCGTGGGTGAGCATGGGCGACGTGATCTGGGACAGCGACATCAACCCGGAAGGTCTGGCCGTTACCTACAAGTATCCGTTGGGCAGCAGCGTCGAACTGTTCGGCAGCCTGGGTAACTACAACCTCAAGGACAACGTCGATGGCGACGGCGTGCAGTTCCGTCACGACCTGCGCCTGACCGCCGGCCAGTTGGGCAGCCGCTTCGCCATCACCGACAACCTGAAACTGACCCTGGGCGGCAGCGTCTACGCCTACCAGAACGACGAAGACAGCCGTTGCACCGGCACCTCCACGCCGTGCGCCCTGGCCGTCAACGGCAACTCGGCCGACAACGAATTCCGTCTGTACGAAGGCTTCAGCCAGGTCGACATCGGCGGCCTGCCAATGCCGCTGTCGTTCTACGGTCAGTACGTGAAGAACAACGATGCAGTGACCGATCAGGACACCGCGTGGCTGGTAGGTGCCAAGTCGAAGGTCTTCGGCCTGAACCTCGACTACAACTATCGTGACGTGCAGCGCAACGCGGTGGTCGGCGCCTTCACCGATTCGGACTTCGCCAACGGCACCACCGGTTCCCGTGGCCACAAGTTCAAGGTCGGCTACGACATCGACAAAAACTTCGCCATTGGTGCGACTTACTTCCTGACCAAGGCCGACTTCTCCAGCCGTACCCAGCGTGATGCAGACACCAACACCCTGCAGCTGGACGCGGAAGCGAAGTTCTAAGCAACCCGGCAACAGACTTCAAACGATGGGTTTACATCCGGTTCCATCGTTTGAAGAGGCTTCAACAGACTGGCGCGGCCGCAGCGATCCCCATCATCCGTTCGCTGCGGCCGCGCCAGTCTGTGTTTTCAGGATCGATCCTTGCGCCGCAGCTGTGCCAGCTGCTCGGCCAACGCGTCCACGCCCTCTTCAGGCTTTTGCGGCATCGCTCGCAACGTCGCCTGCATCAAACGCATCTGGCGAATGAACCGCCGGCAATTGCGGCAGAACATCAGGTGATGACGCACCATCAACTTCTCGCGAAAGCTCAACTGGCCATCGAGATAATCGCTGGATCGCGCCACTTGCTCCTTGCAGGTCAACATTCTCCCGTCTCCTCAAAATGCTCCACGGTCGCGAAGACCTTCAAGCGTGCCCGATGCAGCAACACGCGGACATTGGAGAGCGAGATCTCCAGAAGATTACAGATTTCCTCCAGCTCCAGGCCCTGACGCTCGCGCAGCGTGAGCACACTGCTCTGAAGTTCGGAGAGACTGAGCAACGTATGCTCCAGGCATTCACGCAGCTCGCCTTCTGTCAGCAACGCTTCGGGCGTGTCCTGGTGCCAGGCGAACGGTGCGACCAGCCAGTGACCGTCGCCGGGAGAGAAGCGATTGTCGTCGATGGTGCCGTGGGGGGACGGCAGATCATCCAGCAACACTTCGCGACGATTGAGTTTGTAGCGGCTCTTGGCCGAGTTGGCGGTGATGGTCAGCAGCCAGGTCTTGAGACTGGAGCGCCCCTCGAAACGGCCGATATTACGCACCACCGACAGCCACGCGTCCTGTACCACTTCCTCGACATGGCGCTGGCCGACAATCGCGTAGGCGACCGCGCGCATGGGGCTTTGATAGGTGCTGACCAGTTCCTTGAAGGCTTTCTGTTCGCCTGCCAACAACCGCTCGAGCAGTTGTGTGTCGTCAACCGCCATCCATCAATCCCCTTTTCCTGACTCCGAAAATGATAGCGGCAGGATCTCTCCTGCCGCCAGTTTCGAAAATTACAGCGCTCGCGCCGATTCGGATGTAGGAAACGTCAGCGCGATTAAGAGGAAATGAACTCGCTCTTAGCGTTTACGCAGAATCACGCTACCAATCGAGTAACCGGCACCGAACGAACTCAGCACCGCCAGCGAACCGGCCGCCAGATCGTCCTGATATTTGTGGAACGCGATCACGGAACCGGCGGAACTGGTGTTGGCGTAGGTGTCGAGAATCACCGGGGCTTCTTCTTCGGTGGCCTCGCGGCCCAGCAACTTGCGCACGATCAGGTGGTTCATGCTCAGGTTGGCCTGGTGCAGCCAGAAGCGCTTCACGTCACCGACGTTGAGCTTGTTCTCTTCCAGATGCTCGCCGATCAGCTCGGCCACCATCGGGCAGACATCCTTGAACACCTTGCGGCCTTCCTGCACGAACAGTTTGTCGCGGGCGCCGATGCCCTCTTCCGCCGCGCGGTTGAGGAAGCCGAAGTTGTTGCGGATGTTGTTGGAAAACTTGGTCAGCAGTTTGGTGCTGACCACATCGAACTGGTGTTTCGACGTCGCCAGATCGGCGCGCTCGATGATCACCGCCGTGGCGGCGTCACCGAAGATGAAGTGGCTGTCGCGGTCACGGAAGTTCAGGTGACCGGTGCAGACTTCCGGGTTGACCATCAGGATCGCCCGGGCCTGGCCCAGTTGCACGGTGTTGGCCGCTTGCTGGATGCCGAAGGTCGCCGACGAGCAGGCCACGTTCATGTCGAAACCGAAACCCTGGATGCCCAGCGCTTCCTGGACTTCGATGGCGATGGCCGGGTAGGCGCGCTGCAGGTTGGAGCAGGCGACAATCACGCCGTCGATGTCGGCGGCGGTCTTGCCGGCACGTTGCAGGGCTTGTTCGGCAGCGCCGATGGCCATCTGGCAGAGTACCGACCATTCGTCGTTGGAACGCTCCGGCAGCCGTGGCGCCATGCGCGCAGGGTCGAGGATGCCGTCCTTGTCCATGACAAAGCGGCTCTTGATGCCGGAAGCTTTTTCGATGAACGCGGCGCTGGACTCGGTCAGGGCCTGGACTTCGCCGCTGGCGATGGCGTCGGCGTTGTCCGCGTTGAACTGGGCGACGTAGGTATTGAAAGACTGCACCAGCTCTTCGTTGGAGATGCTGTTGGCCGGGGTGTACAGGCCGGTGCCGCTGATGACGACGTTATGCATGGTCGTTTCTCTAATCTGTTCAGGCAGAAAGTGCTGGCACCGACGTGCCAACACGCAAAGGGTCCATTCCCGTATCAGGGACGCAAAAACCTGGCATCGCTTTATTCCGTTGCGCGGCCCGGCAAAGGCTCTGGGACGCGAAAACGGCATTTATGGTGGCGAAGTTTGCCATAAACCCGAGGTTTTGGCGCCTTTCCCAAGCGTCACGACCTTCCCAATGTGGGAGATTCTATGTTGCAGGGGAACCCTGCAACCTTAAATTGGGTTGGTATTCGCTCTGATTTTTCATGAGGGCGAATGCCACCCGGCAAAGCTTACGGGCGAGGATGACCAAGGCCTGGGTTCTGGCTAGACCTCTTGCCAGATAGGATTCATAGAACGGTTTCCAAACAGGGGACCGACAAGCTGCCATAGCTGCATTGTGTGCAAGACGCCGTAATTCCCCGTCACCTTTTTTGCTCAAGTGGCGAGGACTGTGTTTCTTGCCTGAGTCCTTTGCCTTCAAATCCATTCCCAGAAAGGCGATGAACGCATCGGCGCTGGCGAACTCACCTCGCATGTACGTAGTTGCCAGTCCCGTTGCCGTGAGTTCACCAATCCCTTCAATCGCTTTGCAGCGTCTGATGTTTTCGCTAATGCCGGCCTCTTGGCTGACTTTGCGAAGTAATTCCTGAATGGCCTGATCAAGCTGTTTGAAATGCTCCAACCCATGGGCCAAAAGATCTTCAAGGAGAGGTTCGTTTGACCAGCTCAGCATGATACTGACTCGGGCCTTCATCAGCTGCGCACGCTTGTTAAGCAGACTTTTCAACACCGTGTAGTGCCGTGGTGGTGGGCTCCAGACCCGCAGCCGGTGCTGTTCACTGGTTAGATAACGCGCCAGAAGACGTGCATCACAAGGGTCGGTTTTTGCACGCTGACCGATGCTTTCGCGGTAATGGCTCACCCGGTAAGGGTCCACGACGTAAACCCGATGCCCCATACCATGGGCCAGTTCGGCCGTATCCAGGTGGTAGAGATTAGTGGCTTCCAGGGAAATCGAGCTTTGTGCGGGCAGGGTCTTCAGCCAACGACCTATAGACGTACGGTCGTTGTTGATGACCTGAATGTTTTTCAGATCTTCGCGATAAGCGACGATTTCGGCTTTGGCCACATCGACACCAATCACCGTTGGCGAGGTAAGGATTGTCATGACGAATCCTCGGAGCTAGGGTTTAAGAGCTTGTCGGGGTCTACCGTAGCGCTGGCTTGCCTCTATCGTCGGTTTTACCGATGAATTCCTTATCGGCGCTTTAGGTAGAAAGGGCGGGACGAGAAGTCTCCCACGGTCCGTACTGGCTAGAGTCGGAATCGAGCTTTTAGTCCCGCCCACCCCTTCAAGTCTAAACATACAAGCGAGCTTGCTCCCACAAGGGGAATTTGTGATCGTTCCCACGGAGCGATCAGGCACTCGCTAGGGTTCTACCTGCGTCCACTGCTTGTTGAGGCGTTTGTCGGAGATCGGCACCTTCGTCCCCAACTGCTGGGCGAACAGCGAAACCCGGTACTCCTCCAGCCACCAGCGATACAGCTCAAGCTGCGGATCGCGCTTGCCTTCCTGGGCATGCTTGGCAGCGCGGGTCTGGTATTGCGTCCAGAGCCCGGCGAGTTCGCCGCTCCAGACCCGATCCTTCTGCACTTGCGCGCCCAGCTTCTCGAAACGCTGCTCGACCGCTTTCAGGTAACGCGGCAACTCCTTGAGCCAGAGCATCGGCGTTTCCCGGACGAAGCCCGGATACACCAGATGACTGAGCTGCTGCTTGATATCGTTAAGCGCCACCGCCTGAGCCAGGTCGATCTTGCCCTTGAAGCGCTTTTGCAGACCGTGCCAGAGCTTGAGGATTTCCAGAGTCAGGCGTGCCACCCGTTCGGCGTGCTCGGTCCAGCTGCCGCGCTTGCGCTCGGCCAGTGCCGCCAGCCCTGCGCCGTCACGGGGCAACGGGTCTTCACCGTCAAGAATGCAGCTGTCGAGGCTGGCCAGCAGAATGTCTTCGACCAGCGCATCAACCCGCCCCAGTTCGCGGTACAGCAGGCCCAGTTCGGTCAGGCCCGGCAACTTGCCGCGCAGGAACTTCGCCGGTTCGGCCAGTTGCTGCAGCAGCAGACGTTGCAAGGCGCGGCGGTGCTGGAATTCGGCTTCGGCCGGGGTAGAAAATCGCCCTTCCTTGACCGTACCGCCCTCTTCCACCAGCGCCGGATACACCGTCATCGACAGCCCGGCGATCTTCTGTTGGGTCTTTTCCGCCACCGGCGCAAAGACTTTGGCCTCCACCGGTTGCTGGCTTTTCGCACTTTGCGGCACCGCCAGTGCGGCCTGGCTGGCTTCGGCGAAACGTGCGGTCAGCTCGGCCAGATCCCGGCCCTCGCCGAGGAACTTGCCCTGGCCGTCGACGATTTCCAGGTTCATCCGCAGGTGGCTTTCAACCTGCTGCGCCGCTTCAGCCCAGGCTTCATCGCTGACCCGCGCACCGGTCATGCGCAGCAGTTCGCGACCCAGCGCTTGCGGCAACGAACCTTCGGCGAAGGTCATGCGTTGCAGCGCGGCCTTGATGAAGTCCGGCACCGGCACGAAGTTTTTTCGCAAAGCCTTGGGCAGGTTGCGCACCAGCGCGATGCACTTGGCCTCGATCAGTCCCGGCACCAGCCATTCCAGGCGTTCCGGCGGCAGCATCGGCAACAGCGGCGCCGGCACACGCAGGGTCACGCCGTCACGCGGGTGATTCGGTTCGAAGTGGTAACTCAGCGCCAGTTCCAGATCGCCGATGTGCAGCGTGTCCGGGTAATGCTGGGCGGTGACTTCGCTGGCTTCGCGGGCCAGCACGTCCTCCTCGCGCATGATCAGCAGTTGCGGATCTTTCTGGCTGTTGACCCGATACCAGCTATCGAACGTCGCGGTCTGGTGAATCTCCGCCGGCAGTCGCGCGTCGTAGAAGGCGTAGAGGGTTTCCTCGTCGGCCAGAATGTCCCGGCGACGGGCTTTGGCTTCCAGTTCGTCGAGCTGCTCCAGCAGTTGTTTGTTGGCGGTCAGGCACTTGGCCCGGGACTGAATCTCGCCGCGCACCAGGCCTTCGCGGATAAACAGCTCTCGCGAAACCACCGGATCCACCGGGCCGTAATGCACCGGCCGGCGACCGACCACGATCAGGCCGAACAGAGTGATCTGTTCGAACGCGACGACCTGGCCGCGCTTCTTCTCCCAGTGCGGTTCGAAGTGGTTCTTCTTGATCAGGTGCCCGGCCAGCGGTTCGATCCAGTCGGCGTCGATCTTCGCTACCATCCGCGCGTAGAGCTTGGTGGTTTCCACCAGTTCGGCGGTCATCACCCACTGCGGGCGTTTCTTGCCGATACCCGATGACGGGTGAATCCAGAACCGCCGCTGACGGGCGCCAAGGTAATCGCCGTCCTCGGTTTTCTGACCAATCTGGCTGAGCAGGCCGACCAGCACCGCTTTGTGCAGCTTCGGATAATCCGCCGGTTCTTTGTTCAGGCTCAGCTGCAAGTCGCGGCAGATCAGGCTCAACTGACGGTGGGAATCGCGCCACTCGCGCAGGCGCAGGTAGTTGAGGAAATTCTTGCGGCACCAGTTGCGCAGCGGACTGGCGGTCAACGCCTGGCGCTGTTCTTCGAAGCCACGCCACAGATTGACCAGCGCAGCGAAGTCCGAATCGGCGTCCTTCCACTGAGCGTGGGCCTGGTCAGCGGCCTGCTGACGCTCCGGCGGACGCTCGCGCGGATCCTGAATCGACATGGCACTGGCGACGATCAGCACCTCCTGCAAGCTGCCAAGTTTCGCCGCTTCCAGCAGCATGCGGCCCATGCGCGGGTCCACCGGCAGGCGCGCCAGTTGGCGACCGAGCGGGGTCAGCTGACTGTTGCGATCCACCGCCGACAATTCCTGCAGCAGGTTGAAACCGTCGCTGATCGCCTTGCCGTCCGGCGGCTCGATGAACGGGAAATCGGTGATCTCGCCGAGGCGCAGATGGAGCATCTGCAGGATCACGGCCGCAAGGTTGGTGCGCAGGATTTCCGGATCGGTGAATTCCGGACGACCGAGGAAATCCTCTTCGCTGTACAAGCGCACGCAGATACCCGGCTCGACCCGGCCGCAGCGACCTTTACGCTGGTTGGCACTGGCCTGGGAAATCGCTTCGATCGGCAGCCGCTGGACCTTGGCACGGTAGCTGTAGCGGCTGATGCGCGCGGTGCCGCTGTCGATCACGTAACGGATGCCCGGCACGGTCAGCGAAGTTTCCGCAACGTTGGTCGCCAGCACCACGCGACGCCCCGGATGGGACTGAAAGATCCGCTGCTGCTCGGCCGGCGACAGGCGCGCGTACAACGGCAGGATTTCGGTGTGTTTGAGCTGGGCCTTGCGCAGCATGTCGGCGGCGTCGCGAATCTCGCGCTCGCCGGGCAGGAACACCAGCACATCACCGGGACTGCGGCGCTCGCTGCGCTCATAGGCGGCGATTTCGTCGAGGGTGGCGAGAATCGCCTGATCCACGGTCAGGTCATCCTCGACGCGGTTGCCTTCTTCGTCCTGCTCCAGCGTCAGCGGGCGATACCAGGTTTCCACCGGGAAGGTGCGGCCGGACACTTCGACAATCGGCGCATCGTCGAAATGTTTGGAGAAGCGCTCCAGATCGATGGTCGCCGAGGTGATGATGACTTTCAGGTCCGGACGACGCGGCAGCAGGGTTTTCAGGTAACCGAGCAGGAAGTCGATGTTGAGGCTGCGTTCGTGGGCTTCGTCGACGATGATCGTGTCGTAGCGCTCGAGGTAGCGGTCGTTCTGGGTTTCCGCCAGCAGGATGCCGTCGGTCATCAGTTTGATCAGGGTGTTCGAATCGCTCTGATCTTCGAAGCGCACCTGATAACCGACCAGCGCGCCCAGCGGTGTACCGAGTTCTTCGGCAACCCGGCTGGCCACGCTGCGCGCCGCGATCCGCCGAGGCTGGGTGTGGCCGATCAAACCGTGCTGGCCGCGACCGATCTCCAGACAGATTTTCGGCAACTGGGTGGTTTTGCCCGAGCCGGTTTCACCGGCGATGATCAGCACCTGGTGCTTTTCCAGGGCCTTCTTGATTTCGTCACGCTTGGCTGCAATCGGCAGGCTGTCGTCGTAACGGATCACCGGCAGGCTGGCCTTGCGTGCCAGCACCTGATCGCAGGACGCCTGCATCCGCGCCACCCACTGGGCCAGCTTGGCCTCGTCGGGTTTCTTGCGCAGCTCAAGCAACTGTCGCCGCAGCCGGTGGCGGTCGGCGAGCATGGCGTGATCGAGGTTTTTCAGCAGTTTGTCGATGGAGGGCGATTCGTCGGTCATCGGGTACGCAATTCGGTCGTCTAGTGGCGCAAGGACGCGATTGTCGCAGATTTGCGGGATTTGTGGCGTGTCTGGGGGATTGCTGCCCTCACCCTAGCCCTCTCCCGGGGGGAGAGGGGACTGATCGGGGGTTGCTTCAGAGCTATACCGACCTGAACGAGCTCCACCGAATCCATAATCGCCACGATCTTCCAGGTCGATGTTTGATCCGAGACACCTCGGTCAGCTCCCTCTCCCTCCGGGAGAGGGCTGGGGTGAGGGAAAGCCGTTACTCGTTATCCAAGCCTTTGCGCCGATACGGAAAGACATCGATAACTTTCCCCGCCCGAATCGCCTCCTGCAACCCCTTCCAGTAATCCGCGTTGTACAACTCGCCATGCAGCTGATCGAACAATTTGCGCTGCGCCGAATCGGCAAACAGAAACGGCGGAAACTCCTCGGGGAACACGTCCAGCGGTCCGATCGAATACCACGGCTCGGAGGCCATTTCGTCCTCTGGCGTGCGCGGTGCAGGAATGTGGCGGAAATTCGCTTCAGTGAGGAAACAGATCTCGTCGTAGTCGTAGAACACCACCCGGCCATGGCGGGTGACGCCGAAGTTCTTCAGCAGCATATCGCCGGGAAAGATGTTGGCCGCCGCCAGTTGCTTGATCGCCAGGCCATAATCCTCCAGCGCTTCGCGCACCTGGGCTTCGTTGGCGTTATCCAGATAGAGATTAAGCGGCGTCATTCGGCGCTCGGTCCAGCAGTGGCGGATCAGCACGGTTTCGCCTTCCAGCGACACCGTGGACGGCGCGACTTCCAGCAGCTCCGCCAGGCACGCCGGCTCGAACTTGCTCAGGGGAAAACGGAAGTCGGCGAATTCCTGGGTATCGGCCATGCGCCCTACCCGGTCGACGCTTTTCACCAATCGATACTTCTCGATCACCGTGGCGCGGTCGACGTTTTTCGACGGCGAGAACCTGTCCTTGATGATCTTGAACACGGTGTTGAAGCCCGGCAGCGTGAACACGCTCATGACCATGCCGCGCACGCCCGGCGCCATGATGAACTGGTCATCGGTGTTGGCCAGGTGATTGATCAGGGCGCGGTAGAACTCCGATTTACCGTGCTTGTAGAAACCGATCGAGGTGTACAGCTCGGCGATGTGCTTGCCCGGCAGGATGCGTTTGAGGAAACCGATGAACTCCGCCGGCACCGGCACATCCACCATGAAATACGAACGGGTGAAGGAGAAGATGATCGACACCTCCGCTTCGTCGGTGATCAATGCGTCGATCTGAATCCCGCGCCCTTCGCGGTGCAGCAACGGAATCACCAACGGCCACTGATCGTCGTTGGTGTAGATGCGCCCCACCAGGTACGCGCCCTTGTTGCGGTACAGCACCGAGGAAAACAGCTCGACGCTCAGCTCCGGGTCCTTGCACACCCAGTCCGGCAGGTTCTCGCGCAGTTGCGCTTCCAGACGCAGCAAGTCGCCGGGCAAATCGGCGTAGGCCTCGCTGAAGCGGTAATCGGCAAAGATGCTCGCGAGCATGGCCGAAATCTGCCCTTGCGGCTTGTAGGTGCGGGTCTGTGCGGCCCGGGCGCGGCGCAGGCTCGGGCGCGTGGTGTGGATGAACATGCAGCCGTCACTGATCAGGTCGTGGCTGAACAGGCTGCAGAAAATCGAGTTGTACCAGGTCTCGGACAGTTCATCGTCGAAGCGCAGGTCGATGATGCTGATGTAGGCGCTTTTCACCAGTGGCCAGCAGGTGACGTCCATCAAGGTGTCCGGCTCGAAGTACTCGCGCAGACGGGCGACGGTTTCACCGACCTTTTCTTCGTAGAGGTTGATCCGCGCCGCCGACGCGGTTTGCGTGTCCTGCCAGCGGGCCTGCTCGAAGCGCTCCCGGGCGCCGTCGGTGATCCGCCGGAAATGCTCGCGGTAATCGTCAAAGCCATCGAGGATCAGGCGGGCGATGTCGGTGGCTGGCCATTGCTGCGGCATAGATGAGACCTCTGCGGGAATTGGAGAATCTGTGCTCGAAGGCCTGAGCTTAGCCACGGAAGCAGGCGCAGGAGAAGCGCAATTTCGGCCAAATCCTCTTGCGGGTTGTACAACGACACAGTTTTTATCAAAGTTTTTTTAATCGACCGTTCGGTCAATAAACGTCCCTTCGGCTTCTCCCTATCGCTGAACGCCAGCCCGCGTTTCTTCTGGGTTTCGGATCCAACCCGGTAGCGACGTCTCTAATCCGCGCTTTTCCCGGCTAGTTCCTTCTCGTCCATCGCGTGCCATCCCGGTTAAAAATGGCCTTACCAAGATAGTGGCACTTTGATATACAGCCCGCCATCACCCGCCTTACAACAAGATCCTCGGTCCACGAGGACGACCTCTCCCCCAATCCCCAAGGAGCACATTGATGTCTATCCGGAATCTGCGCATAGGTTTGCGCGCCAGTTTGTGTTTTGCCGTTCTGGCCAGTCTGCTGGTGGTGGTCGGCCTGTTCGGTCTGGGCCAGATGAAAACGCTGCGCGAGAGCGCGGCGGTGATCGAGGAATCGTGGATGCCCAGCATCGAAAGCATCCATGACGCAGCGGCGAATATCGCCAGCATCCGTCTTGAATCCCTGCGCCTGATCACCAGCACCCAGGTGGCCGTTCGCGAACGCAGCAAAGGCATTCTCACCGCGCAACGTCAGGAATTGCTCAAGCGCCTCGACGACCACAAGGCCCTGATCGCCAATGACCAGGAGCGAGCGATGCTGGAAGGTTTGAGCGCCGACACGGCCAAGTACCTGAGCATCCTCGACCAGATCATCAAACAGATCGATGCCGGACAAAACGAACAAGCCTACGCGCGCCTGACCACTGAACTGGCGCCCCAGGGCACGGTGCTCGACAAGACCCTTGAGCAAATGATCAGCCTCAATCAGCAAGGCGCGGATGCCGCCGCCAAGTCCGCGGCGGCGATGTACCAGCAGGCGCTGTGGATCGTCGCCACGATCATCGTCATCGCCCTGATTGCCACGTTGCTGCTGGCCTGGTTGCTGACCCGAAGCATCACCGCGCCGATCAATCAGGCGCTGAACGTGGCACGGCAGATTGCCTCGGGAGACCTCAGTGGTCGCATCGACAGCGAGGGTCGTGATGAAGCGGCGCAGTTGCTCACGGCGCTGGCCGAGATGCAGGGCAATCTGCGTTCGACCATTCGCGGCATCAGCGAGTCGGCCCAGCAACTGGCCTCCGCTGCCGAGGAAATGAGTTCGGTGATGGAACAAAGTACTCGCGGGTTGCAGCAGCAAAATGACCAGATCGAGCAGGCCGCCACGGCGGTCACCGAGATGAGCACGGCGGTGGATGAAGTGGCCGCCAATGCGGTGTCCAGTGCCCAGGCCTCCGAAGCGTCGAACGAGGACAGCAAGCACGGGCATGTGCAGGTCAGCGAGACCATCAGTTCGATTCAGGAACTGGTCAGTGCAGTACTCGGCGCGTCCGAACAGGCCGAGGGCCTTGCGACCCAGGCCCAGGACATCAGCAAGGTGCTGGAAGTGATTCGCGGCATCGCCGGGCAGACCAACCTGCTGGCCCTGAACGCTGCGATTGAAGCCGCGCGAGCCGGCGAGGCCGGACGTGGCTTCGCAGTGGTTGCCGACGAGGTCCGCTCGCTGGCCCAGCGCACGCAGAACTCCACCGAAGAAATCGAGCTGATGATCAGCAGCATTCAGCAAGGCACCAGTGCCACCGTCGGCGCCTTGCAAAACAGCGCCGAGCAGGCCAGCCATACCCTGCGTCGCGCCAACAGTGCCGGCCATGCACTGGAGAAAATCACCGCGTCGATTTCGCAGATCAACCAGCGCAACCTGGTAATCGCCAGCGCCGCCGAGCAACAGGCGCTGGTGGCCCGGGAAGTCGACGAAAACCTGGTGACCATCCGCGATCTCTCGACCCAGACCGCTGCCGGCGCCACCCAGACCTCTGCCGCCAGTCAGGAGCTGTCGCGGCTGGCCGTCGACCTGAACGCACTGGTCACGCGCTTCGTGATCTGATCAGACAATTAAATGCCCGATTAGCGGTTGCCATCGCCGGGGCCCTCGGCAACACTCTCGTCCCGATCAAGGAAGGAGTGGCCCGTGAGCCCTGTCGATATTTTCCGCATGTTGTCGCTGGCCGCCATCTGGGGCGCGAGCTTCCTGTTCATGCGCATCATCGCTCCTGCGATCGGTACGGTTCCGACCGGATTCTTCCGCGTTTCCATCGCCGCCGTCGGCTTGCTGGTGATCCTCGGGCTGATGCGCATCAGCTGGGATTTCAAAGGCAAACTCAAGACCGTGATGATGCTCGGCGTGATCAACTCCGGCGTGCCGGCGACGCTGTATTCGGTTGCCGCCCAGGTGCTGCCGGCCGGTTATTCGGCGATCTTCAATGCCACCACGCCATTGATGGGCGTGTTGATCGGCGGTTTGTTCTTCAGTGAAAAACTCACGCTGGCCAAACTCGCCGGGGTGTTCCTCGGCCTGCTCGGGGTGGGCGTGCTGACCCGCGCCGGCCCGGTCGCGTTCGATCTGCACTTGCTGATGGGCGCGGTGGCCTGCCTGCTCGCAACCACCTGTTATGGCTTCGCCGGGTTCCTCGCCCGACGCTGGCTGGATCAGGCCGGCGGCCTCGACAGCCGTCTGTCGGCGCTGGGCAGCATGCTCGGTGCAACCCTTTTTCTGTTGCCGCTGTTCGGTTACAGCGTCATCACTGCGGCGCCGGTGAGCTGGGGTGGCTGGAATGTCTGGCTGTCGCTGCTGGGCCTCGGACTGGGCTGCACCGCGTTTGCCTACATCATTTACTTCCGCCTGTTGAGCTCCATCGGGCCGGTGAAATCGATGACCGTGACCTTCATGATTCCGCCGTTCGGCGTGTTGTGGGGGGCGCTGTTTCTCGATGAGCCGCTGTCGATGGCCCACGTGTATGGCGGGGTGTTGATCGCCATTGCGCTGTGGCTGGTGCTGAAACCGGCAGCAGTCAAACCCGCAGAAATCGCCACCCGCTGATTGGCAGATGCACAAAGGCCCGGGAGTTTCCTCCCGGGCCTTTTTCATGCGCGGCTATTAGGCCGATTTACGGAACACGAACACCAGACCGACGATGATCAACAGCATTCCCAGCACGCTCAACGCGGCCAGGCGATTGCCGAAGATCAGGTAGTCCATCACAGCCGTTACGGCCGGCACCAGATAGAACAGGCTGGTGACATTGACCAGATTGCCCCGGGCGATCAGTCGGTACAGCAGCAACGTCGCCAGCACGGAAACCACCAGTCCCATCCACAGCACCGGCACGATGAAACCGGCGCTGTGCTCGAAGTGAAACGGCTGGAACGGTACGAAAATCCCGCACAGCAGCAGCCCCGCCAGATACTGCACCGGCAGCGTGCCGAGGGGATTGTCGGTGATGCGCTTCTGCATGATCGAGCCGAAGGTCATGCTCGCCAGCGCCAGCAGCCCGAACAGCATCCCCGCCAGCGACATCCCGGCCAGACCGATGCCCTGATAAACCACCATGATCAGACCGGCCAATCCCAACGCCAGACCAAAGATCCGGCTCGCCGAGCGCTTCCGCTCCATGATCACCACCGTGAGGATCGGCTGCACGCCCATGATGGTCGCCATCACTCCGGGCGTGACTTTCAGATCCAGCGCCAGCAGATAGAAAATCTGATAAGCCCCTAACAACACCACCCCGGTGGCCATCGCATACAGCATCGGCTTGCCGCCCTTGGGCAACCTCAACTTGAGCAATGGCACCAGCAGCACCAGCCCACACAGGGCAATGACAAACCGGATCAGCAGAAAGGCGAAGGGTGAAGCGTGGGCCAGCCCCCACTTGGAGAAGATCGCCCCGCTGCTCCACAGCAGAACGAACAGGCTCGTGGACGCCGCCGCGAGCGCGGACTTTTTCGAAAGGACAAACATGAATACCACCTGTAGTCAGGCAAATAGCCAACTCAGCCGAAGCTGAAATTCAGTAGGTTTTTTCAGGCGGGCACAGGGGTCAGCAGCAAACGCTGATCAGCCCGAAACACCAACGCCCGGCGGTGATACGACTGCGCACACCGGCGTGCTACTGACAGGTGGAGGGTAATGACTGATCTGCACAGGCTGCTGATTCCCGCACGGCACGACGCCAGCGTTGACCGCTGAATCGACTACCGCGTTGATGAGGGATGCAGGCATCTGGGCTGATCTTTTTTGAAGGGTTGGACAATGAGTCGTGCGACTCACGAGCGCCGACTATAACCAGCCCGCGACATGGATTGCAATGAATTGGACAGATACCAGAAAAAACCGCTCAAACGAGCGGTTTTGCTGTACTTCGCGGCCTCAACCAAACAGCCAATACCCCAGCAACGTCAACACCACCACCGCCAGCACCGGCCGCAGCACACGGTAGGCCTTCGGGTTGCGGCGTTTCCACTGTTTGACCGCACCACTGAACCTGTCGCTGAAGTTCTTGCTCCAGGCGTAAGCCTGGTTGATCCCGCCGACACGCTCGTCGTCGAGGTTCTGCGGTGCCGTGGCACGGCCCAGCCAGGCGCTGATGAAGCGGTTGATGCGGGTCATCAGGCGGCTGCTCAGCGGCCGCTCGATGTCGCAGAACAGGATGACGCGGGTCTGTTCGGTTTCGTTCTTGACCCAATGCACGTAGGTCTCGTCGAACATCACGTCTTCACCGTCGCGCCAGGCGTAGACCTGACCGTCGACGAAGATTCGGCAATCGTCGGAGTTTGGCGTTGACAGACCCAGGTGATAGCGCAGGGAGCCCGCGAACGGATCGCGGTGCGGGTTCAAATGGCTGCCGCCCGGCAACAGCGCGAACATCGCGCCTTTGACGTTGGGGATGGCACTGACCAGCGCCACGGTTTTCGGGCACAGGGTTTCGGCCGATGGCAGCGGTTTGTCGTACCACTTGAGGTAGAAACGCTTCCAGCCTTTCTTGAAGAACGAGCCGAAACCGGCGTCGTTGTTCTTCTCGGCGGCACGAATATAACCCTCGTCGAACAGATGCATGGCTTCGTCGCGAATGGTTTCCCAGTTATCGCGCAACACGTCCAGCTCCGGAAACTTGCTGCGATCCAGATACGGCTTGGACGGCACGCCCGAGAACAGGTACATCAAGGCGTTATACGGGGCGAACAGCGCCGAGTGGTTGACGAACTGCCGCAGCACCGGCAAACGCGCCTTGCCGCGCAAATGCACGTAGAGGATGCTGCCCACAAACAGCAGCAACACCGACACCTTGGCGGCTAACGAAAAGGTCATCAACAACTCCTTGAAATAAGACAACGCCACGCCATGTCATTTACCCGAGATGGCGGCCGGCCATGATAAACACTACCGGCTCCGGGAAAAACCCGCCCGACCCAACATTCAGTGTTAAGAATTGCGCAACAAAGCACTTATTAACATAACGATCCTGAACCCTGGCTGACCTGAATCAACGCGCCCCCTTACTGCTGGTTCTCCTGATCGGTGAACAGATCACTGAACAGCATGCTCGACAGATAACGCTCACCGGAGTCGGGCAGCACCACCACAATGGTCTTGCCCTGCATTTCCGGGGTCTCCGCAAGACGCACCGCCACCGACATGGCCGCACCGCAGGAAATCCCGCACAGGATCCCTTCCTCCTGCATCAGGCGCAGGGCCATGGCTTTGGACTCGTCATCCGTCACCAGCTCGACCCGGTCAACCATCGCCAGATCAAGGTTCTTTGGCACGAAACCGGCGCCGATGCCCTGAATCTTGTGCGGGCTCGGCTTGATTTCTTGACCTGCCAGCGCCTGGGTAATCACCGGCGAAGACACCGGTTCCACCGCCACCGACAGAATCGGTTTGCCCGCCGTATTCTTGATATACCGCGACACACCGGTAATGGTTCCACCGGTGCCGACCCCTGCGACCAGCACATCGATGGCGCCATCGGTGTCATTCCAGATTTCCGGGCCAGTGGTCTTTTCATGAATGGCTGGGTTGGCCGGGTTATCGAACTGGGCCGGCATGAAGTATTTGCCCGCGTCACTGGCTACGATTTCGTTGGCCTTTTCGATAGCGCCTTTCATGCCCTTGGCTGGCTCGGTCAGCACCAGCTCGGCGCCCAGCGCCTTGAGCACCTTGCGTCGCTCGATGCTCATCGAGGCCGGCATGGTCAGCAGCAATTTGTAACCGCGCGCGGCAGCGACAAATGCCAGGCCGATGCCGGTGTTGCCGGAGGTCGGCTCGACAATGGTCATGCCCGGCTTGAGTTTGCCGCTGCTTTCGGCGTCCCAGATCATGTTGGCGCCGATCCGGCACTTGACCGAGTAGCCCGGGTTGCGACCTTCGATCTTGGCCAGAATGGTCACGCCACGGGGCGCGATGCGGTTGATCTGCACCAGCGGCGTGTTGCCGATGGAATGGGCGTTGTCAGCAAAAATACGGCTCATGGCTGGGTCCTTGTGCAGCGTTGAATTCAGCTCTCCAAGGTAAGCCTGTTGCTCTTGTCAGTCCAGTCGGGCCGAACGTCTGCGCCAGGCGGCAGTCAATCGCTTTATACCGTTCGGAATTTGCTGCCATGAAGCGTCGCTACCGTTGGCCATTGTGGATTTTCACCACTCTCGTTGTATTACTGGTCGCCCTGCACATCGCCCTGCCCTACCTCGTGCGCGACTATCTGAATGACAAGCTGGCCAACATGGGCGACTACCGCGGCCAGATCACCGACGTGGACCTGGCGCTCTGGCGCGGGGCCTACAAGATCAATGGCCTGAAAATCGTCAAGGCCGACGGCAAGGTGCCGGTGCCGTTCGTCGATGCGCCGGTTATCGACCTGTCTGTCAGTTGGCACTCGCTTTGGTACGACCATGCTGTCGTGGCACAGGTGAAATTCTTTAAACCTCAGGTGAACTTCGTCGATGGTGGTGCCAACAAGCAGAACTCCCAGACCGGTCAGGGCACCGACTGGCGTGAGCAACTGGGCAAACTGTTGCCTATCACGCTCGACGAAGTGCAGATCAGCGATGGGCGGATCAGCTTTCGCAACTTCAACTCCAAACCACCGGTAAACATGAATGCAACCAACGTCGACGCCAGCATCTACAACCTGACCAACGTGGTCGACAAGGAGGGCAAACGCGACGCTCGCTTCGAAGGCAAGGCTCTGCTGCTGGGGCATGCCCCGCTGGAAACCACAGCCACCTTCGACCCCTTGAGCAATTTCGAAGACTTCGAATTTCGCCTGCGGGCCCGCGACATCGAACTAAAGCGCATGAACGATTTCGCCTCGGCCTACGGCAAATTCGACTTCAACGCCGGCCACGGCGACGTGGTCATCGAAGCCGCCGCCAACAAGGGCCAGCTCAAGGGCTACATCAAACCGCTGCTGCGCGACGTGGACGTGTTCAACTGGCAGCAAGATGTCGAGAACAAGAACAAGGGGATCTTCCGTTCGATCTGGGAAGCACTGGTCGGCGGCACGGAAACCGTGCTGAAAAACCAGGGCAAAAACCAGTTTGCCACCCGAGTCGAACTCAGCGGCAGCGTGCACCAGCAAGATATCAACGCGTTCGAAGCGTTTTTGCAGATTTTGCGCAACGGATTCATCCAGGCCTTCAATGCCCGGTATGAACGGCCGAAGCCGGACGCGGGCTAAGTTTTACGGTTGACGATGTAGCGCCCGTTATCCTCTGCCGCGATCAATGCAGGCTTCTCCTGCAACGAATCCCAACCCAGACAGGCCAGGGCCAATGATCGCGGCACCGCTTCCCGACCATTACTGTAGCGACTGATGCTGCGGGCGCTGACACCCAATGCTTCGGCCGCCTCATTCAACGGTAGACCGGTGCGAGCGCGCCAATCCATGAAAATCCGTGTGTTTTCGTCCGGCGCATTTTGCGCGAGCGCGTCCCGATACAAGGTATCGGCACCAATCTGGATATCCGGTTCCAGCCACTCCACGCTCCAGCCGTCGTCACCCAACTCAGCGGTTGCAAACACTTCAGCGTCCAGTAGCGGAGCGAGCCCCGGATAGGTTTGCAGATCGCGGCTCAAGTCCAGGTTCAGCCGTTGGCCATCAATAAAGGTCAGCGACAGGCAAGCATCGCCAACAGCCTGCACTGCGGCCAATCGTGGCCGCTTCATGGGTAACATCGTTTCCAGTCCTCCAGCAATTGCGTCTGATGGGCCGAAACCCACGCCAACGCTTCCTTGACGATCAGTGGCGGTGCCTTGCCCATCATGACCTCGACGGTTTCCAGGCTCAGCATCACATCCACTCCACCACCGGTCAGGTGAACATGGGGTGGCGGGTGATCCTTCTCGCGCAACTGAATGCGGTATTTTTCGCGAAATCGGTATTTGGTAGTCATGCCCGAAGGCTATCGCCAAATCGGCGATACCTGGAATACTGGCCTCGTGCCGAAACCGAGTCAACATGTGACGCCCCATTCAGAGACTGAATAAGCCGTCTGCGTTCACAGTCGACCGGGCCGCGCGTTATAGTCGGGCATCCGATTATTTCGCACCCGCCCTGCCCGTTCAGGTCGGCGTTACCGTTCGAGGATTAGCAGATGAAGTTCGAAGGCACCCAGGCCTACGTCGCCACCGATGACCTGAAGCTGGCGGTCAACGCCGCCATCACCCTGGAGCGGCCGCTGCTGGTCAAGGGCGAACCGGGCACCGGCAAGACCATGCTCGCCGAGCAACTGGCCGAATCATTCGGCGCCAAGCTGATCACCTGGCACATCAAGTCCACCACCAAGGCTCATCAGGGCCTGTACGAGTACGATGCGGTCAGCCGTCTGCGCGACTCGCAACTGGGCAATGAAAAAGTCCACGATGTGCGCAACTACCTGAAGAAGGGCAAGCTCTGGGAAGCGTTTGAGTCCGAAGAGCGGGTCATTCTGCTGATCGACGAAATCGACAAGGCCGACATCGAGTTCCCCAACGATCTGCTGCAAGAACTCGACAAGATGGAGTTCTACGTTTACGAGATCGACGAGACCATCAAGGCCAAGAAACGTCCGATCATCATCATTACCTCCAACAACGAGAAAGAGCTGCCGGACGCGTTCCTGCGCCGCTGCTTCTTCCACTACATCGCCTTCCCCGACCGCACCACCCTGCAGAAAATCGTCGATGTTCACTACCCGGACATCAAGAAGGACCTGGTCAGCGAAGCGCTGGACGTGTTCTTCGACGTGCGCAAAGTGCCGGGCCTGAAGAAGAAGCCTTCGACCTCCGAGCTGGTGGACTGGCTGAAACTGCTGATGGCCGACAACATCGGCGAAGCGGTGCTGCGCGAACGCGATCCGACCAAAGCCATCCCGCCGCTGGCCGGTGCGCTGGTGAAGAACGAACAGGACGTGCAACTGCTTGAGCGCCTGGCGTTCATGAGCCGTCGCGGCACCCGCTAAGAGGCTGATGCCATGTTGCTCAACCTGTTCAATGAAATGCGTGCAGCCAAGGTGCCGGTGTCGGTGCGCGAGCTGCTCGACCTGATCAACGCACTGAAACAGCGCGTGACCTTCGCCGACATGGACGAGTTCTACTACTTGTCGCGGGCGATTCTGGTGAAGGACGAACGGCATTTCGACAAGTTCGACCGTGCGTTCGGCGCCTACTTCAATGGCCTGGAAAAGCTCGACGATCACTTGCAGGCGCTGATCCCCGAAGACTGGCTGCGCAAGGAATTCGAGCGTTCGCTGAGCGACGAGGAACGTGCGCAGATCCAGTCCCTCGGCGGCCTGGACAAGCTGATCGAAGAGTTCAAGAAACGCCTGGAAGAACAGAAGGAACGCCACGCCGGCGGCAACAAATGGATCGGCACCGGCGGCACCAGCCCGTTCGGCTCCGGCGGTTTCAACCCGGAAGGCATCCGGGTCGGCGATGCTGGCAAGCGCCAAGGCAAAGCGGTGAAAGTCTGGGATCAGCGCGAGTACAAGAACCTCGACGACTCCGTTGAACTGGGCACCCGCAACATCAAGGTCGCCCTGCGCCGCCTGCGCAAATTCGCTCGTCAGGGCGCGGCGGAAGAGCTGGATATCGACGGCACCATCGACCACACCGCCAAGGACGCCGGCCTGCTGAACATCCAGATGCGCCCGGAACGGCGCAACACGGTGAAGCTGTTGCTGCTGTTCGACATCGGCGGCTCGATGGACGCCCACGTGAAGATCTGCGAGGAACTGTTCTCGGCCTGCAAGACCGAGTTCAAGCATCTGGAGTACTTCTACTTCCACAACTTCATTTATGAATCGGTGTGGAAGAACAACATGCGCCGCACCTCCGAGCGCACCTCGACCCAGGACCTGCTGCACAAGTACGGCGCCGACTACAAAGTGATCTTCATCGGTGACGCCGCAATGGCACCTTATGAAATCACCCAGGCCGGCGGCAGCGTCGAGCACTGGAACGAAGAGCCGGGTTACGTGTGGATGCAGCGCTTCATGGAGAAGTACAAGAAGCTCATCTGGATCAATCCGTACCCGAAAGATACATGGGGCTACACCTCGTCGACCAACATCGTGCGGGATCTGATCGAGGACCAGATGTATCCGCTGACGTTGCGCGGGCTGGAAGAAGGGATGCGGTTTCTGTCCAAGTAATCCGCAATGGCTCCCCCGCCAGCGGCGGGGGAAACAATCAAAAGCGCTTCAGATATTCGACATGCTCCCGGTGTGCAACTTCTTGTACCACCGGGCGCAATCTGACCTTCGCCCCCGGCAGACACTGTGCCAGTCGAGCCAGCGCCAACGGCGTCAACGCGCCCAATCGCGGATAGCCGCCAATGGTCTGCCGATCATTGAGCAACACAATCGGCTGCCCGTCCGGCGGAACCTGCACAGCACCCAGCGGAATGCCCTCGGAAATCATCGGTTGGCCCTGATACTGCAACGCCGTCCCCAGCAAGCGAATGCCCATTCGGTCGGCGCGACTGTCCAGCGTCCAGGCACGGTTGAAGGCATCGAACAGGCTCTGCCCGCTGAACTGACCGATCTGCGCGCCCAGCACCAGATCGAGCGGTGCGTCGAGGCGCAGGTCCGGTCGATGCTCCGCCGGAACCTCACGCACCAACAGGGTTTCGCCCTGATAACTCAGCGAAGCGCCCTTGGCCAGCGGCAATCCAAAACCATCAAGACCGCCAAGCTCCTCACGCACCACCGTAGCACTGCTGCCCAGCACTTTCGGCGCACTGAAACCGCCGGGCGCCGCCAGATAGGCCCGAGCCCCCAGCAACGGTTGGGTGAACTTCAAGGTCTGCCCTTTGCGCAGTTTGAAACTGCGCCACGGCGCCAACCCCTCACCGTCGATCTGCGCGCCAAGATCGGCACCCGCCAATGCCAGCAAGCAATCTTCTTCAGCCACCACTGTGAACCCGCCGAGGGTGATTTCGATCACCGGCAAGTCCAGGCCATTGCCCAGCAGCCAGTTGGCCCAGGCCATCGACCGCCAGTCCGCCGCGCCGCCCTGAGTCACGCCCAGATGGCGCACGCCAAACCGCCCGGCATCCTGCAACAGGCACAGCGGCGTACTCGCTTCAATCGTCAGTTGGCTCATGCCAGGGCCTCCAGAGGCGCGTCGTCACCACCGAGGCGGATGAATTCGGCGTGGCTCACCGCTTCGAAACGCACGGTATCCCCGGGCTGCATGAGGCTGTAGCCATCGCGCTCACGATCGAACAGTTTTGCCGGCGTGCGACCGATCAGGTTCCAGCCACCGGGAGACACCACCGGATACGCCGCTGTCTGTCGCTCGGCGATGCCGACGCTGCCGGCGGCGACTTTCTTGCGTGGGGTATTCAGACGTGGTGCCGCGAGAATTTCTTCCACCAGCCCCATGAACGCGAAACCCGGCGCAAAGCCTAGGGCGAACACCTGATATTCACGAGCACTGTGACGGCGGATCACTTCTTCCACCGCCAAACCGCTGCGTTGTGACAGCAGACTCAATTCCGGTCCGACGCTCAGGTCGTACCACACCGGTAGCACATGACACTGGCCGCCGGTGCGCGCGTTCGGCGACAGGTCGATCAGCGCTTCGGTGATCAATTCCCGAGCCTGATTCGGGTTCAAGGCCGTCAGATCGTAATGCACCATCAACGTGGTGTACGACGGCACCAGATCGATCAAATGCTCGCCGAACACCGCGCGCAGCCGCTCACTGGCGGCGAGCATCCACGGCATGTTGGCTTCGGCGATTTCATCGAACAGGCGCAGCATCAGGCAATCCAGTGCCACCACTTCCACTCGCGGATTCATGGCGCGCTCTGCTCGTTCAAAGCCTGACGAATGCGCTGCACGGCCGCCACAGAACTGGCGTTGTCGCCATGTACGCACAGCGTGTTGGCTTGCAGGTGCAGCGCGCTGCCGTCGCTGGCGGTGAGGTTGTCACCACGGGCGATGGTCAGCGCCTGCCCGATAATGGTTTCGGAATCGTGATGCACCGCGCCCGGCAGTTGTCGCGAAACCAGTCGGCCGGCGCTGTCGTAGGCGCGGTCGGCGAAGGCTTCGAACCACAGGCTCACGCCGTATTCGTCGCCAAGCTGTTGCGCGGCCGTGTTATCGCGGGTGGCCATCAGCATCAGCGGCAGGCTGCGATCGTAAGCCGCGACGGCCTGAATCACCGCCCGCAACTGCGCCGGGTTGGCCATCATGTCGTTGTACATCGCGCCGTGGGGTTTGACGTAACTGACCCGCCCGCCTTGGGCACGACAAATACCGTCGAGGGCGCCGATCTGGTAATGCAGGATGTCTTGCAGCTCCTGAGCGGTGTAGGCCATGGAACGCCGGCCAAACCCCACCAGATCCTGATAGGCCGGATGCGCGCCGATCTGCACGCCGTGACTGAGGGCCAGGCTGACGGTCTTGCGCATGATGCTCGGGTCGCCGGCGTGAAAACCGCAGGCAATGTTGGCGCAGTCGATGAAGGGCATGACTTCCGCATCCAGACCCATGGTCCAGCTGCCGAAGCTCTCGCCGATGTCACAGTTCAATAGCAGGCGGCTCACGGTGAACACTCCTGTAGTTCTTTTCTTTTTTTGCTGTGGGACAGGCAGTGTCCCGCAGGTTATCAGTTACTGCGCGTCCAGTTGTTTGCCACGGGTTTCCGGCAGGCTCAATGCCGCGAGGATCACCACGCCGTAGGACACTGCCGCAAAGGCACCGATGCCTACACTCAGCGGCACTTTCTGGCTGAGCAACCCGATCAACAGCGGGAACAACGCCGCCAGTGCCCGGCCGATGTTGTAGCAGAAGCCCTGCCCCGAGCCGCGAATCCGGGTCGGGAACAGTTCGGTGAGAAACGCGCCCATGCCACTGAAAATCCCCGAGGCAAAAAAGCCCAGCGGAAAGCCCAACCACAGCATCACGCCATTGCTGACCGGTAATTGGGTGTAGAGCAGAACGATGGTGAACGAGCCGACCGCGAACAGGATGAAGTTCTTCTTGCGGCCCAGCAGGTCGGTCAAATAGGCGCTGATCACATAACCGACGTAGGAACCAATGATCACCATCGCCAGATAACCGCCGGTGCCGAGTACGCTCAAGCCGCGTTCGTTCTTCAGAAAAGTCGGCAGCCAGGAGGTGATCGCGTAATAACCGCCGAGGGCGCCGGTGGTCAGCAACGAGGCGCGAATGGTGGTGAAGAGCATGCCGGGGGCGAAGATCTCGTAGAACTTCGACGGGCTGTCCGGGGTTTGCTTGGCCTTGGCTTCGCGGTAGATCTCCGGGTCTTTCACCAGACGGCGGACGAAAATCACGAACACTGCCGGCACGATGCCGAGGATGAACAGTGCGCGCCAGGCATCTTCCGGTGGCAGTACCGAGAACAGCAGCGCGTACAGAATCGCCGTCAGCCCCCAACCCAGCGCCCAGCCGGATTGCACCATGCCCACCGCTTTGCCGCGATCCTTGGCGCGGATCACTTCACCGATCAGCACTGCGCCAGCCGTCCACTCGCCGCCGAAACCGAAGCCCATCAGTGTGCGGGCGATCAGCAGCTGTTCGTAGTTTTGAGCGAAGCCGCAGAGAAAAGTGAAGAAGGCAAACCACAGCACCGTCAGTTGCAGGGTGCGCACGCGGCCGATGCGGTCGGAGAGAATCCCCGCCACCCAGCCGCCGATGGCCGAAGCGATCAGGGTACTGGTGTGAATCAGCCCGGCCTCACCAGTGGTGATGCCCCACATCGCGATCAGGGTCGGCACCACGAAGCTGAGCATCTGGGTGTCCATGCCGTCCAGACCGTAGCCGATCTTGCAGCTCCAGAAGGTCCGGCGCTCCTGCTGATTGATGTTGCGATACCAGTCGAACGGGCCGGGACGGGCCGCAGTCTTGGGGAGGTCGAGGGTGTCGGGCGCACTCATGGCATGTCTCCGCAGGCTTTTATTGGTCTTGTTCGAAGCTCCGACGACGCCTATCGTGGGAACCGGATGCGTCGATTCTTGGGTGCGTCACCCGGTCGCGTCCAACGAATAAAAACCCGCCCAAGACATAAGAAAAATTTGTTGCCATGAACCTGAAGTTTCTCGAAACCTTCGTCTGGGTCGCCCGGCTGAAAAGTTTTCGCCTGACCGCCGACAAGCTGTTCACCACCCAGGCCTCGATCTCCAGCCGGATTGCAGTACTCGAAGGCGAGCTCGGGGTGAAGCTGTTCCTGCGTGACTCACGCGGCGTCAGTCTGACGCCCGAAGGTTTGAAAGTGCTGGATTATGCCGAGCAGATGCTCGACACGATGCAGGCGCTGAAGCAGTCGATCGAGACCCGATCGAGCAAGGTCGGCCGGGTACGTATCGGCGTGATGGACACGGTGATCCACACTTGGCTCAGCCCTTTGGTGGCGCAGATGACCGATCTGTACCCTCGGGTGGAAATCGAGCTGGTGGCGGATACCTCGCTGAACCTCTGCGATCAGCTGCAAAAAGGATTTCTTGACCTGATCCTGCAAACCGACCTGGTGCGCCAGGAAAGCGTGCGCAGCCTGGAGCTGGCCAGCCACCCCATCGGCTGGATCGTCGCCAGCAACTCGATCTACAACCGTGACTATCAAAGCCTCGCCGACCTGGCGCAGGAACGGATCATCACCTACTCGAAAAACTCCCGGCCGCATCAGGACATCCTGGCGCTGATGCAGGCCCAGGGCGTGCTGGCGCCACGCTTGAACTGTGTGAATTCAGTGTCGGCGATCACCCGTCTGTTGCGCGACGGATTCGGTATTGGCGCGTTGCCGCCGGTACTGGTGGCCGAGGAACTGGCGCGAGGGGAATTGACCCTGCTTGACATCGAACAGCGTCCGCCGAACCTGCAGGTGGTGGTGTCGTGGCGGGTCGGTGTGGAATGGGTCGAGGAAATTGTGACGTTGTGTCAGCAGGTGCTGGAGGAATATGCGCGCAAGGTAGGTACGGATTACATCGTTCTAAGTTGATCGTTCCCACTGCGTGGGAACGATCCATCGAAGCTTACAGCCCGCGCACATCCCGGTCTTCGATCGGTCGGCTCTGGCGCAGGCGCTTGCCGCCCAGCACCACCCAGTCGATCAGACGGAACAGGCATTCAAGGCCGAACGACAGCAACATCGCGCCGCTCATGCCCCAGATCATCGCTTCCGGCGTCAGCAGGATCTGGTAGCTGTAGCCATTCCAGGTTTCCTTGCGGATGTCCGGGTCGGCGGCCAGCACCACTTGCAGGAAGCGGATGTACCACGGGCCCTGCATCGCCTGGAATTGCTTGTCCAGCGCCAGCTGACGGTTGAGCAAGGTGCTCAGGCTGTCGGCATCGCTGCGAAACACCGGGTCTTCGCTGGCGCGATAATGGGCGACCAGCGCCTGGATATCACCCTTGAAGAACTGCTCGGCGGTGCCCTGGAAGCCGCGTAGACCAGTCTGCGCCTCGATCAGGTGCGCTTCGACCCGCTTTGCGTAATCGTTGATGAAGCCCGGCACCTGGACACCGATCAACAGGCCCGCCGCAAACAACACCAGCCGTAGATAACTGAGCAACATTTGGGTGCAATCCTTATTCGGTCGTGCCCTGGCTGACGCATTCGCCGCGTCGCCACAGGCTCCATTGGCCCGGTTCGTAGCGGGTCCAGGTTTCGTTTTCGGTCAAGGGTTCGGTGGCAATCACCGTGACCACGTCGTTGGGCGTGGTTTCGGCCTGGAAGTCGACAATCACATCGACATCCTTGAGCCGCGCCGGGCCAAACGGTGCGCGTCGGGTGATCTGCGCCAGTTTGGTCGAGCAATAGCAGAACAGCCAGTCGCCGTCGCTGAGCAGGCAGTTGAACACGCCTTTGCTGCGATATTCGGCGCAGGCCGCGACCAGCTCCGGCAGCAGCACTTCTATATCGACCGGTTCCGGAAACGCTGCACGTACCCGGTTGAGCAAATCGCAGAACGCCGCTTCGCTGTCGGTATCGCCGACCGGGCGGTAGAAACTCTTGATCGGGGTGAAATCGGCGAGCTGGCCGTTGTGGGCGAAGCACCAGTTGCGCCCCCACAGTTCGCGGACGAACGGGTGGGTGTTGGACAGACAGACCTTGCCGACGTTGGCCTGACGGATATGCCCGATGACCACTTCGCTCTTGATCGGATAACGCTGCACCAGATTGGCCACTTCCGACTCGCTGCTGGCCGCCGGGTCCTGGAACAGGCGCAGCCCACGACCTTCGTAGAAGGCAATGCCCCAACCGTCGCGGTGCGGGCCGGTGCGGCCGCCGCGCTGCATCAGCCCGGTGAAGCTGAACACGATGTCGGTCGGCACGTTGGCACTCATGCCCAGTAATTCACACATGTGCGGACTCTCGTGATTACAGACGCGGCTCGACCCGCATGCGCTGCGGATTGCTCGGCACCGGCGGGCGACCGTAGCGGTCATCGCCAGCACCGCCGAACGGTTGATCGGCGTCACGCTCGTCATCGGCACGGGCCGCTGCGCGGGCGGCTTCAGCCTGCTCCCGGCGGGCCTTGGAGGCGCGTTCGATCGGCAGGCGGATCAGCACAAAAATCAGGTACAGGCCGAATGCGATCATGGCGTACATGAGCAGTTCGGAAATGGCGCGCCAGGCGTTGTTGCCGACCTTGAACGCCAGATCCAGCGCCGTGATGGCGATGGCCGGGGCGAATTTTTCCTTCACCGGGTCAATGATGGTCGGGCTGAACAGCAACACCGCCATCAGCACACGCAGCGGCTCGCGCAGCCAGCGCCACATCCAGCGGGTCATGCGCATCCACACCAGCAGGCAGCCCACGGCGGCAAAGGCGTAAAGGCCCCAGGCGATCAGATAGTCGTTCTCGGTCATGGTGTCCATGGCAAGGCAGGCAAAGAGGCGCTTATAGTAACGACTTTTCGCACGTCAGGCTTCCCCGCCGTCCGTGCGGCCCTTATTTGTCATGTCCGAGAGCTTTCCATGCCCGTATCCGCCAACGTCAGCAGCGCCCCGATTGCCCACAAGGCCGCCGGCCACGACCCGTACGCCTGGCTGCAGGAACGCGACACCGACGCGGTGCTCGACTACCTCAAGGCTGAAAACGACTACCAGCAGGCGCAGACCGCCGATCAGGCCGAGCTGCGCGAAACCCTGTTCGAAGAGATCAAGGGCCGGATCCTCGAAACCGACCTGTCCCTCCCCTCGCCATGGGGTCCTTACCTGTATTACACCCGCACCACAGCGGGTGACGAATATGCCCGTCACTACCGCTGCCCGCGCCCGGCCGATGACAGCCTGACCCTCGACGAAAGCCGCGAACAGCTGCTGCTCGACCCGAATGCTCTGGCCAATGGCGGCTTTTTCTCCCTCGGCGCGTTCAGCATCAGCCCGGATCACCAGCGTCTGGCCTACAGCGTCGATGCCTCGGGTGACGAGATTTACACGCTGTTCGTGAAGGAATTATCCAGCGAGCGTGTCAGCGAACTGGAATTCCAGGATTGCGACGGCAGCATGACCTGGGCCAACGACAGCCTGACCCTGTTCTTCGGCGTGCTCGACGACACCCATCGCCCGCACAAGCTGTTCCGCTATCGCCTGGATGGCACGGCCGCCGAAGAGGTGTTCCACGAACCGGACGGGCGTTTTTTCCTGCATTGCTACCGCGCCAGCTCCGAGCAACAACTGCTGTTGTCGTTGGGCAGCAAGACCACCAGCGAAGTCTGGGCGCTGGACGCCAATCAGCCGCACCAGCCGTTCACTTGCCTGGCGCCACGGGTCGAGGATCACGAATACGACGTCGATCACGGCAAGCTCGACGGCGAGTGGACCTGGTTCATCCGCACCAACCGCGACGGCATCAACTTCGCCCTGTATCAGGCGCCGGACACCGGCATCGCACCGAGCGAAGCCGACTGGCAGAACCTGATTCCGCACAGCGATTCGGTGATGCTCGATGGCGTGACACTCAATGCCGAAGCCCTGACCCTGAGCCTGCGCGAAGGTGGTCTGCCGATCATCGAAGTTCGCCCACACGGTCTGGCGCCTTATCGCGTGCAATTACCGGATGCGGCCTACAGCCTCTATGTGCAAAATAGCCTGGAATTCGAAAGCGACCGCATTCGCCTGCGCTATGAAGCGCTGAACCGTCCGGCTCAGGTTCGGCAATTGATCCTCGCCACCGGCGAACAGACTGTGCTCAAGGAAACCCCGGTGCTCGGCCCGTTCGACGCCGACGCCTACGTCAGCCAGCGCCTGTGGGCGACCGCGCCGGACGGCACCCAGGTGCCGATCAGCCTGGTGATGAAACGGGAAATGGTCGGCAAACCCGTGCCGTTGTATCTGTACGGTTACGGCGCCTACGGTTCAAGCCTCGATCCGTGGTTCTCCCACGCCCGCCTCAGCCTGCTGGATCGCGGCATGGCGTTCGCCATCGCCCACGTTCGCGGCGGCGGTGAACTGGGCGAAGCCTGGTACCGCGCCGGCAAGCAGGAGCACAAGCACAACACCTTCAGCGACTTCATTGCCTGCGCCGAATTCCTGATCCTCAACGGCATCACCACCGCGCCACAACTGGCGATCAGTGGTGGCAGCGCCGGTGGCCTGCTGATCGGCGCGGTGCTCAACCAGCGTCCGGACCTGTTCGGTGTGGCGATTGCCGAAGTGCCGTTCGTCGACGTGCTCAACACCATGCTCGATCCGGATCTGCCGCTGACCGTCACTGAATACGACGAGTGGGGCAATCCCGAAGAGCCGGAGGTCTACGAGCGGATCAAGGCCTATGCGCCGTACGAAAACGTCACTGCACAGGCGTATCCCGCAACACTGGTGATCGCCGGCTATAACGACAGCCGCGTGCAGTATTGGGAAGCGGCCAAGTGGGTGGCGAAGTTGCGTGCGACCAAGACCGATGACAATCCATTGCTGCTCAAGACCGAACTGGGCGCCGGCCACGGCGGCATGAGCGGGCGTTATCAGGGATTACGTGACGTAGCCCTCGAATATGCATTTGTTTTCAAGGTTCTGGGCATTGCCTGAGGAACTCCGCCGGTCACTTGGGTCTTAATTCCAGACCCGATAGGCCGATAGCACATCAATCCCTTGTGGGAGCGAGCCTGCTCGCGATAGCAATCTGTCAGTCATGTTGATGTTGGCTGACACTCCGCCATCGCGAGCAGGCTCGCTCCCACAGGAGTTCTGTGCAACGCCTTGAAACAGTGAAAACAAAAAAAGACCGCACGACATGTCAGAACCCACCCTACTGAACAACGAAATCCGCGACTGGCTGATGGACTGCGGCCTGTTCGATCAATTGCAACTGGCGGATTTCGCCGCCGCCTCGGGTTACTTCAGCATCAGCACCGTGGCTGAAGGCGAAGCGATCTTTCGCGAAGGCGATGCCGGCAGTTTCATGTGCATCATCCACACCGGCCAGGTGGCCGTGCAGAAAACCGGTGGCGACGGTCAGGTCGTGACCATGGCTACCCTGCGCAGCGGTCGGGCATTCGGTGAAATGGCCGTGCTCGACGGCGAACGCCGTTCGGCGACTTGTGTGGCGGCGAGCAACTGCCAGTTGCTCAACCTCGGCAAGGACTCGCTGGAAAAAATGCTCAACGACGCGCCGAAGATCGCCGCCAAGATCATCCGCGCCCTCGCCGTCTCCCTCTCCAAGCGCCTGCGCATGGCCGACGGCCAGCTCGCCGCCCAGCAGATCTAGCCCCCCGGGGATTTGGGTTTACTGTCGTTCTGTTCCAGGCCCGGCAATGGCTGATCCTTGGTCGGCGGGCTGGGCATTTCGATCGGCACCAGCGGCGGGCCGCCACTGCCGGGGCCGGCCTTGGGAATCGGCACCGGGCTGATCTGCGGATACGGGGTTGGCGTCGCGGTGCCGGGCGAGCCCGGTTGCGGTGTGGGGCTGACGGGAATCGTCTGTTGCGCCTGTCCGGCAGTTATCGAGAGCGCGGCCAGGGTAATGACCGTTAGAATGGTGCGCTTCATCAAGGGCTCCGTTGGCCTGAAGTCTGCCTTCAGGCTACTCCCAACGCGCCGGCTTGCCTTCCCCCCCTGTAGAGATTTCCATGAAACGTTTCGTTCTGCTCGACACCACGCCGATCCCTGACAACGGCGGCGCCCTGTGCCTGTTCGAGTATGGCGAGGACTTCGTCATCAAGATCCAGGGCGGCGACGGCGGCCAATTGATGAACACCCGCATGCACGGCTCCGAAGACGCGCTGGCCGAGATCCCGTGCCGCAAGGTCGCCGGCCGGCCGAACTCGCGGGTGCTGATCGGCGGTCTGGGCATGGGCTTCACCCTTGCCTCCGCGCTCAAGCACCTGGGCAAGAGCGCCGAAGTGGTGGTCGCCGAGCTGGTGCCCGGCGTGGTCGAGTGGAACCGCGGCCCGCTCGGTGAAAAGTCCGGGCGCCCGCTGCTCGATCCGCGCACGGTGATTCGTCAGGAAGACGTGGCCAAGGTGCTGCAAAGCGAGCCGAACGGCTTCGACGCGATCATGCTCGACGTCGACAACGGCCCCGAAGGCCTGACCCAGAAGGCCAACAGCTGGCTGTATTCCGCCGCAGGCCTGGCCGCCTGCGCCAAAGCGATGCGGCCCAAAGGCGTGCTGGCGGTGTGGTCGGCCAGCGCTGACCGGCAGTTTTCCGACAAATTGAAGAAGGCCGGTTTCAAGGCCGAGGAAGTGCAAGTCTTCGCTCACGGCAACAAGGGCACCCGCCACACGATCTGGATTGCCGAGAAGCTCAAGGGCTGAGCTAAACTTGCCCCCATAACCGTCATTAGTCTTCTGCAAAGGTGAACCCATGAGTTCGTCCACCCCGACCAACACCTCGAAGCTGGATCGCATCCTCGCCGACAACCAGCGCGACAAGGAAATGGGCTACCGCGACAAGGCCCTGAAGATGTACCCGCACGTTTGCGGCCGCTGCGCTCGTGAGTTTTCCGGCAAGCGCCTGAGCGAGCTGACCGTGCATCACCGCGACCACAACCACGACAACAACCCGCAGGACGGTTCCAACTGGGAGCTGCTGTGCCTGTACTGCCACGACAACGAACACTCGCGCTACACCGACCAGCAGTACTTCGGCGAAGGCTCGCTGAGCACTCCGAAAATCGCCAAGGCTACGCACAATCCGTTTGCGGCGCTGGCGGGGTTGATGAAGAAAGAAGACTGAGTTACCCCACTCTGATGTGATCGTTCCCACGCTCTGCGTGGGAATGCCTCAATGGACGCTCTGCGTCCGCTTTGGGACGCGGAGCGTCCCGGGCTGCATTCCCACGCAGAGCGTGGGAACGATCAACACCGCAGATCCTGAATCTGCCCGCCCTCCCCCAATCCCCGTATAATCGCCCTCTTTTTCCCGAAGGCACCCCGCTCGTGGCAGACAAACGGTACAGCTGCATTGGTTTGTATAACCCCAAATCACCGGAAAACGTCGGTTCGGTGATGCGCGCCGCAGGCTGCTACGGCGTGTCGACCGTGTTCTACACCGGCAAGCGCTATGAGCGCGCCGCCGATTTCGTCACCGATACCAAGCGCGTGCACTACGACATCCCGCTGATCGGCATCGACGACCTGAAAAAGATCCTGCCGCTCAACTGCGTCCCGGTTGCCGTGGAACTGGTCGACGGCGCCCGCCCGCTGCCGGAATACACTCACCCGGATCGCGCCCTGTACATCTTCGGCCCCGAAGACGGCTCGCTGGATCAGGAGATCCGCGACTGGTGCGAAGACGTCGTGTACATCCCGACCACCGGTTGCATGAACCTCGCCGCCACGGTCAACGTCGTGCTCTACGACCGCATGGCCAAAGGCCTGAACACCCGCTCCGGACCGAAATTCCGCTGAAACGCCGCACATCCGATGGAACGAGCTGACCGCATGCGCAGTCAGCTTGTTTATCCATTACTCATTGCCTGGAGAAAGATCATGACCGAGCTCAAACGTGTCGAACGTATCGAATCCACCCCGTTTCAGAGCCGTCCCGAGCAGAACGTCGAAGGCTGGGAGCGCATCGGTTCGCTGGCCGGCGGCGTGATCATGGTCGGCAAGGGCCTGCGCCGTGGCGGCGTATTCGGGCTGATTCAGGTGGCGATTGGCGGCGTGGCCATGGCCCGCGGCATCACCGGCCACAGCTCGGTGAAAAGCCTGCTGGAGAAAAGCCGTCAGGACATGAACAACGTGCGGGCGAAGATCGAGCGGGCCGGTGAAGAGCTGAGCAAGCTCAAGGCCAATGCCGAGGCGGCGACCAACACCGCCACCGTGACCGGCAATGATTCGGTGAAATCGCCGAAAGCCGGGGTTTGACCGCTACCGAAGCAACCCGCTATCAAGGACCTTGGACGACTCGCCGAGAATGCTTTCGGCGAGTTGCACAAACTCTTTGGTGTCCACCGTCCCCAGATGCATCGCCCCGCGCAGCACGTCGTCCAGCGAGCGCTTGTTGCGGGTCTTCAGGCGAATCTCGCCGTCCAGCTCCTGCAATAGCAACACCGCTTTCGACACCTGCGCCGGGCTGATCTGCTCGCCGCGCAGGGTCGTGACTTTCTGGCTGTCCTTGGCCAGCTTCGCCTGCAACGCCTGATAACGCTCGTCACTCATGCCGCCGGCACGGCGCACCAGTTCGATGGCGTAATACTCGGCAAACCCTTCGCTGATCCAGTCGCTGCGCTGCTCGTCGTTGATCCGCCCGAACACCTGCGCCAGCTCGCGCACCAGTGCGCTGCTGCCGCTTTCGCTGACCAGCGGCAACCGCGTGTTGAGGTAGATCGACTCCCGCGCCGCCAGACTGCCGCGCCACATCGGGTCATTGGCGCCGACGATCAGCAGTTTGCTCGGGTGGCGGGGAAACACCGCCTGCACCTGCGGCCAAACGAACGTCAGCAGCGTCAGCACGTCCATCCGGCGCATGCCCTGCCCTTGCGGCGAGGCCACGGTGACTTCGGTTTCGCCCAACCGCGTGCGGCGGCTGCCGAGGTGGCCGGCGAGCATCCAGCCGGTCGGGCGGTCGAACAGGCGTGACGGATTGTCGATACGGAATTTGTTCTTGCCGATGCGCGGCCAGGCGGTTTCGACGCTTTTCCAGCCGTCGGGCAATTCAAAGTGCAGGCGCGCGACCAGTTCGATGCCGTCCTGCTGATCGAGCCTGGCCGGCGGCACCAGTTCATCGCCGCGCATCAGCGCCCAGGTCGGGGTCATGCGCGTGTCGAAGCTGCCGTTCTTGCGGCCGTGGCTGATGCGTACGCGGTAGGTCAGGCTGGCCTTGTCCGCCGTCGGGCGCCAGACCCCGCGCGCCGGTTTGCCCGGTGTCAGTTGCCACTGACCGTCGGCCTTGAAGTCGCTGTAGTGACTGCCGTCGCCGAGGTCGAAATCCAGGCTGCGCACCACTTCGCCGTTGGCGAGGGTCAGTCGTACCTCGGCCTGATCGCTCTGCGGCAGCAGGCGTACCTGATAATCCAGATCGACTTTCTTCGCCGCCCACACCGGCGCACTCAGCGCCAGCAGCGTGACGATCAGCGCCCGGCGCAATCCCGTCGCCATACCTGCTCCTTGCTCAATCGTCAGCCTGCGCGAAAAATCAGGTGATCTTCCCAGTCGTCTTCCGGCACGCTGCCTTCGGCGAGCATGCGCCCGGACTGGGAAATCCGTTCGTGGTGTACCGCGTCGCGATCACCGCAGACCAGGTGATGCCAAAGCGGCAGGTCCTTGCCTTCGCTGACCAGCCGATAACCGCAGGTCGGCGGCAGCCATTTAAATTCTTCGGCCTGGCCCGGGGTGAGCTGGATGCAGTCCGGGACAAACTGCATGCGGTTCGGGTAATCGCTGCACTGGCAGGTTTTCAGGTCCAGCAGTTTGCAGGCGATGCGCGTGTAATAGACGCTGTTGTCTTCTTCATCCTCGAGCTTTTGCAGGCAGCACAGGCCGCAACCGTCGCACAGCGATTCCCATTCCTCGTGATCGAGTTGATCGAGGGTTTTGCGTATCCAGAACGGTTCGACTTTGGCGGCCATGGCTCAAGCATCAACATCAGGTGGTGAAAAGGCCGCCAGTCTAGTGCCCAAGGCCCCGTGATCCAAGCGCTGGCGACTGCCGGTTGTGCAGGGCTTGTCAGTTTTTGCGCGGCCAAGTAGCTTTGCGGGTCTCACCAGGCCTTTGCCGGATGCCATTAACGCTCGACCGCGTTGCATCCGGTGGAACTGCAGGCTTGCGCCACGACCCCATCGCTCAGCCCAACTGATCCCGCCGGGTTTTGCTTCCAACCTGTCCTCAAACGTAGCAAGGAATCTCTCGATGAGTGCCAACCCTCGCGTTGCCGAATACGCCATTCACCCGCAGTTCACCGATCGCTGGTCGCCCCGCGCCTTCACCGGCGAAGCGATCCCGGAAGAAACCCTGCTGAGCTTCTTCGAAGCTGCACGCTGGGCGCCATCGGCATACAACTCGCAGCCGTGGCGTTTTCTCTACGCCCGCCGCGACAAGCCGAACTGGGAGCGTTATCTGGGTCTGCTCAATGAATTCAACCGCAGCTGGGCGCAGCATGCGTCGGCGCTGGTGATCGTGATTTCGAAAACCACCTTCACCGCACCAGGTGCGACCGAGGAAACGCCAGCGCTGTGGCACACCTTCGACACCGGTTCCGCGTGGGGTCATCTGGCGCTGCAAGCGAGCCTGAGCGGCTGGCATACCCACGGCATGGCCGGCTTCGATCAGGAGCTGACCCGCAAGGAGCTGAACATTCCGCAAGGTTACGCGCTGCATGCCGCCGTGGCGGTGGGCAAGCTGGGGGACAAGGCAACCCTGGCCGAATACCTGCAAGCACGGGAAACGCCGAGCCCGCGTCGTCCGCTGAGCGAACTGGCGGCTGAAGGCGACTTCACCCTCTAAGCCACACTGCAAAACGAACTGTGGGAGCGGGTTTGCTCGCGAAGAGGGCTTACCAGTCGACGACTTGGCTGACTGATAATCCGCTTTCGCGAGCAAGCCCGCTCCCACATTTTTCACTGCGGTGAATCAGTAACCGCGTGCGAAATCCACTTCCCCGCGCAACGCCTCTCCCGCCTGATACGCCCGCAAGTTATCCAGAAACAACTGCACCATCATCGGTGGCGAGGTCGGCGCCGAACTGTGCCCGGTCAGCAACAAGCCCCACGCGGTCCAGAATGGATGCCGTTGCGGCAGCGGTTCCTGGCGGCAAACGTCGATCACCGCGCCGGCCAGATGGCCTTCCTTCAACGCTTCGACCAGATCTGCATCGACCACCGCCACACCGCGCCCGGCGTTGATGAACAACCCGGTCGGTTTGAATTGCTTGAACAGCGCAGCGTCGTAGATATCGTGGGTGTGCTCAGTGTTGGGCAGCAGATTGACCACATAATCCACCTCGCCCACCAGCCGTGGCAGATCCGCCATCGAACCGACTTCGACAAACGGCGCCTGCTCGCGGGCGCTGCTTGCGATGCCGTACAGCTCGACGCCGAACGGCAGCAGGAACTGCGCCACGCTCTGGCCGATGTCACCGGTGCCAACGATCAGCACTTTGCGCCCGACCAGACTCTGGCCGGTGCGGTTGTCCCACTTGCGCTCGACCTGGCTGACCAGCCGCGCCAGCACTTCGCGCTCGTGGCCGAGCATGTAGGTCAGCACGTATTCAGCCATGACCTGGCCGAAAATGCCGACCGCCCGGGTCAGGCGGTAATCCCGGCGCAGGCCGTCGGCCAGCAGCGGCGTAATGCCGGCCCAAGTCGATTGCAGCCATTGAGGCTGGTGGCCCTGACGCAACAGGGTCGCCAGCAGATCCGGCTGACCCAGCCACACCGGGCAATCGGCAGCCTGGCGGGCCAGTTCGGCGGAGTCGCCGCTGGTCAGCACTTCAAGCTCCGGGGCCGCCTGACGCAGCAGTCGGGCGTATATCGCGTGGTCGTGTTCAGCAATCAGAACGCGCATCTTCAAACCTTTCGCAAACCGTGCAGGCGGCCGTCCACTTCGTGGCAGCCGTCGCCGTAAAAACCGTTCCAGGGGTTACCAGAGGCCCAGGACAGGGCCTCGCGGATCAGACCGGGTCGTTGCGTCGCAGCAACTCTTCGGGCAAGTGCTCGATGTACTCTTCCTCGGCCGGTGGCATTTGCAGGTGATAGCCCTGCTTTTCGAGGTTTTCCAGGACCACTGCGATGTCTTCGCTGGCCAGCTTGCGCTCGGGGGTCAGCACCAGATCGAAGGAATGCTTCGCCTTGCCGAACGCCGCCATCAGGCCTTCCGGCACGCGCTCCAGCGCATCGCTTTTGAGCACGTACAGGTACATGCCGCTTTTCTTCGAACTTTGATAAATGGAACAAATACGTTTCAAGGCTGTTCTCCGGCGGTGGCCAGGCTGTCGAGCAGCTTCTGGCCCATCAATTCGCGGCGCCAGCCACGCAGCGAATCAGGCAATTGGTAAGGGCCCTCGGGGAAGCCGCTTTTAACCAGCGCTTCGAGGGTTTTCTTGCGCAGCATCAGTTCCGGCGCGATGCCCAGACGTTCGGCTTCGGCCTGACCGAGCGCCCGCAGCTGTTTGATCAGCGCGGCAGCTTCGATCGGCAGCGGCTCCGGCACGGCTGGCGGCCATTGATCAGGCCCCACACTGCCAGAGCGCTTGATCAGATCAAGCAGAAACTCGCCGTCCTGACGCACGGTACGCGGGTGCATGTCTTCGATCTTGCCCAGCGCGCTGAGGTTGTCCGGTTGGGTCCGGGCCAGCGGCCACAGGGAATGTTCACGCACGATGCGATTGCGCGGCAGGTCGCGGGCGCGGGCCTCGCGCTCACGCCAGGCACACAGTTCGCGCAGCACGGCCAGTTGGGCGCGGGACAGTTTCCACGCCAGTTTGGCCTCGCGATACACCTCGTACGGATCGGTCTCGCGGCGCAGGTTGGCAACCAGTTCGGCGCCGTCCTCCAGCACCCAGGCGAATTTGTCGTCAGACAGTTTCGGACGCAGTTGTACGAAAACCTCCGCCAGATGCACGGCGTCTTCGGCGGCATAGCTGATTTGCGTGTCGGACAACGGGCGCTGCAGCCAGTCGGACCGGGTTTCGCCCTTCGGCAGTTCGATGCCGAGCACTTCCTGCACCAGACGCGAATAGCCCATCGAGAACCCGAGGTTCAGGTAGGCAGCGGCCAGTTGGGTGTCGAACAGCGGCGCCGGCAGGCTGCCGGTCAGGCGCAGCAGGACTTCGAGGTCTTCGCTGCAGGCATGCAGGACTTTGAGCACCGCCGGGTTTTCCAGCAACGCGGCCAAGGGTTGCCAGGCGTTGATGGTCAGCGGGTCGATCAGGTAGGCGCGTTTGCCGTCGCCGACCTGCAACAGCCCGGCAATCGGGTAGAAGGTGTCGACCCGCATGAATTCGGTGTCGAGGGCAACGAACGGCAGCTGCTGCCACTCGGCGCAAAACTGCGCGAGGCTATCGTTGTCGCGAATCCAGTGAATATCGATGGCCACACGGCTCTCCCTTCAAGAATGGCGCGCAGTATATATCGCCACCGGCGCTTTCCGCGCCTCTACAGGGCAAGAGCTTGATGAAATCTCCTGCCTGAGGGAAAGAATAGTCTTACAGAGTGGGTCTGCCGGCTCAGTCCTTGGCCAACACGCCGTCGATCACCGCGCCCCGGCAGCCGGCAAACATGTCCAGATCCTGCTGGTAGACCTTGCTCTGCACTTCCAGCAGTCCGAGCATCGAGTGGAACAGATTGTCCTGGCTCAGCGGCTTGTCGCGGCTCATTTGCAGGCAATGGGTGTCGACCGAGTAGGACTTCTGATAGCTGTCGGAGAACCACGCCAGCATCGCCACGTGTTTCTGCTGCTCCGGCGCCAGCATGTAAGGCGTGCCATGCAGGAACAGGTTGTACTCGCCCAGGGATTCGCCGTGGTCGGACAGGTACAGCATGGCGGTATCGACCTTGTCCTGATTGCTACGCAGCACATCGATCAGGCTCGACAGCACATGGTCGGTGTACACCAGCGTATTGTCGTACCCGTTGACGATGCTCTCGCGGCTGCAATTGTTCAGCGCGTTGCTTTCACACACCGGGGTGAAGTGTTCGTATTCCTTCGGATAACGCTTGAAATACTCCGGGCCGTGGCTGCCCATCTGGTGCAGGACCAGTACGGTGTCCTTGTCCAGGTGATCGATAAAGCTTTGCAGGCCTTGCAAGAGGATTTCGTCGCGGCATTCGCTGTTGGCGCACAGCGCCGGATCCTTGAGGTTGCTGACGTCCTGCAGGGTGACGCGATCGCAGGTGCCCTTGCAGCCGGACTGGTTGTCGCGCCAGATCACGTCGATCCCGGCACGCTTGAGCACGTCCAGCAGCCCTTCCTCATTCTTCGCCTTGCTGGCGTCGTAATCCTTGCGGCCCATGTTGGAGAACATGCACGGCACCGACACGGCGGTTTCCGTGCCGCAGGAATGCACGTCGGTGAAGGCGATCAGGCCGGCTTCCTTGTCCAGTTTCGGCGTGGTGTCGCGGTTATAACCAAGGATGCCGAAGTTTTCCGCCCGGGCACTCTCCCCCACCACCAGCACCGTCAGGGATTTGCGCGGATGGTTCTGCACGGCGGCATTGCGCTGGGCGTCTTCGCCGATCGTGACAAACGGTTGCTGCGCCGAAGCCACCTGCTCGCGCAGATAACCGGCCGAGGCACCGATGTAGTTGCTCGGCACCAGCATCAGGCGAATTTCGTGGTGATTGCGAAACAGCGAGGACAACCCCTGATAGTTGGCCAGCGCCACGCCGCCAATGACCGCGACCGACGCGACACTTACCACAACTTTGCTTAATAACTCGCGATGCCAACGACGATAGTTGACTGGAACTTTCCACAACAACCAGGACGGCAAGACACCCAGAAAAACGATATAAGCCAGCAACTTCAAAGACAGCAGGTCGCGAACTTCCGTGGCGTTGGTTTCGGCAAAGTTGCGAAACATGCCGGCATCGATCATGACCCCGTATTGGCTCATGAAATACGCCACGCCGGCACTGACCATGAACAACAACGTCAATACGGGTTTCAATACGGGTCGAAACGCCAGCAACGTCAACACGATGTTATACGCCGCGAAGATCATCACCCCGAACGCAATGCGCATGGCAATGCCCTTGCCGTCCGCAGCGGTGATGTCGAACAGGTGTTGCCAGAGAACGAAATTGAATCCGGTCAAAAGAAAGGCGCTGGCAAACAACGTCACCCATTCCGGGCGCACGGCTTTTAACTTGAACATGGCGAGGGGCGATTTCCTTGAAATAAGTGCCGTCGTCAATTGTGAAAATTTCATTGACTCAGACCACACAAACTTTATGCAGGCAACCATCAATTTTTTGTGAAAAAGAAGCCAACGATTAGTTGGCACATGAAATAACCATGAAACTTGCAGCGTATTTGAGAATGATTCAGCTGTGGTTCAGTCGCGGGCAACGAAAACGCCGTATCGAATTTCTCGATAGCGCTCCCGACTTTCTGATTTGCCGCCCCGCTCGCCTGCCCGCCTAATCGACAGTCTCTGGTTCAAAGGTTTGAAGATGGAAAACGTTCGCGCCGCTGCCCGCCCCGCCCTCTGGCTGATGCTCGGCATCATCCTGGTCGCCCTCAACCTGCGCCCGTCGATGGCGGCGGTGGGTCCTTTGCTCTCGGCCATTCGCGGCGATATGCCGCTGAGTTTCAGCCTCGCAGCGTTGCTGACGCTGCTGCCGGTGATGGCGATGGGGCTGGCGATGTTCTTCGGCATGGCGGTCAGCCAGCGCCTTGGTGAACAACGCACGGTGCTGCTGTCGTTGCTGATCATTGGCGTGGCAACGCTGTCGCGGTTGTTTCTCGACTCGGCGGGGGAATTGATCGCCAGCGCCGTGCTGGCCGGGATCGGCATTGCACTGATCCAGGCCTTGATGCCAGCGCTGATCAAATCGCGGTTTCCCGACAACGTGGCGCTGTGCATGGGGCTTTACGTCACTTCGATCATGGGCGGCGCGGCGCTGGCCGCATCGTTCGCACCGTGGGTGATGGTGGAGACCGGCAATTGGCGGGCAGGTCTGGCGGTCTGGGCGGTTTTGGCACTGCTCGCCATTCCTGTGTGGTGGACAACCCGCGCCACGTCACCGGACACCATCCGGACCGTCGTCAGAAAAGAATCTTTCTTCACGAATTCTCGCGCCTGGTTGCTCGCGATCTTCTTCGGTCTGGGCACCGCGTCCTACACCTGCGTGCTCGCCTGGTTGGCGCCGTACTACGTGGAAAAAGGCTGGAGCGAACAAAACGCCGGCCTGATGCTGGGTTTTCTGACGGCCATGGAGGTGATTTCCGGCCTGGTGGTGCCCGCCATCGCCAATCGCAGCCGTGACCGACGCCTGGTGCTCGGCGCTCTGCTCGGATTGATCATCGCCGGATTCCTGGGTCTGATCCTCAGCCCGCAGCACCTGAGCCTGCTGTGGCCCTGCCTGCTCGGGCTGGGCATCGGCGGACTGTTCCCGATGAGTCTCATCGTATCCCTCGATCATCTCGAGGTACCGCAACGTGCCGGCGGCCTGACCGCATTCGTCCAAGGCATCGGCTACCTGATTGCCGGGCTCTCGCCCCTGATGGCCGGCGTGGTTCGCGATCGACTGGGCAGCTTCGAGTGGGCGTGGTGGTCATTGACGGCGGTGATGGCGCTGATGCTGCTGATGGTGCTGCGTTTCAACCCGCGGTATTACGCGCAGCACGTGTGCTAATCTGACCGACCCGTCTGGATAAAGGCTTCTGGCCACCTTTTCCGGGTTTGATCGGGCACGTCGTGTTACTAAAACTTTCTGTCCCACAACTGACCGTGAAACGTCCTACAGGGCTTTCTCCTGGCACCATCGTTCCGTTACGATCATGCGCACACGTTTGCGCGGATTCGGCGCAAGGAGCACAGCGAGACAGAACGGATGCTGAACAGTAACTTGCTTAGAAAGCTCGACATGCAGGATCTCATGGTGTTTGTCGCCGTGTATGAGCAAAGCAGCGTCACCGACGTCTCGGAGGCGCTGTTCGTCAGTCAGTCCACCGTCAGTTACTGCCTGAAAAAACTGCGCACCAGCTTCGAAGACGAATTGTTCGTCAACACCCGCACGGGCATGCGCCCGACCTACAAGGCCAGCAGCATGTATGGCCATGTGCAGAAAATCCTCGAAAGCATCAACCTGTGCCACGCCGGCGCCCCGACCTTCGACCCGATGGCACAACCGGTGACCTTCAACATCTGCGCACCGGAGTACTTCGAGCAACTGATCCTGCCGCGAATGTTGAAACGCTTCGACTTCGATGATTTGCCGGTGATGGTCAACATGCACAAGTTCGAAACCGACGTGCCGGTCGAAGAGCTGCGCGACGGCAGCCTCGATCTGGTGATCTGCTTCGGCCCACACTTCCATCGCAGCCACGCCGATCTGAAATCACGCATGCTGCTGGAAGATGACCTGGTCTGCGTGTTCGACAAACGCGCCACGCCGCTGGAACCGCGCCTGAGTCTGCAGGCCTTCACCGAACGCCGGCATGTGTTCCCGACACCGTGGACGTCGACCACCAACATGGTCGATGGCTGGCTGGCGCGCCAGGCGCAGAAACGCCAGATCGTCGCCCGCTCCAACAGTTACAGCGCGGCGTTGAAGATGATCACTGGTACCGATTTCATCCTCACCCTGCCCCGGCGTATCCAGCGTTTGCTGACCAACGATGCCGTGTTCAACCACTGCGAGGCGCCGAATGGTCTGCCGGGGTTCACCCTCGACATGCAGTGGAGCCACAACGTCGATCAGGACAGCGCCAACCTCTGGCTGCGCGAGCAGGTCATCAAGACCTGCGCGGAACTGGAAACGGCCTGAGTTCTACACGCCGATGGCGATCTTGTTGTAGCCCCCCCGGTCAATGTCGAGCAGCTCCACACTCAACTGCACCTCAACCCCGGCCGGCCATTCACACAGATCCTGCAATACCGCCAACAGGCTCTGCGACAGTTGCGTCTTGATCTCCGAGGAACGACCGCTGAGCAGCGCCAGCCTTACCGCCACAAAGGCGCGCTCGTTCATGGCGGTGCCGACCTTGAAGGTTTCAACCTTGGTGGCACGACTCTTGATATCGAACTCCGCCGAGAATTGACCGGAACCCACCAGCGTGTTGTTGAGCCGGATCAACGCCACGTTGGCGTTCAGGTGCGGCAGGTTGGCGGTGTATTCCAGGTGCAGGTGTGGCATGTCAGTGCTCCAGAGGTTCGGCAAAAAGGCCGTAGATATAACACAGCAACGCCTGACTCACGCCAACGACGACATCACCGGCCGCTCACTCATGAATTGCTCCAGCCGCGAACGCAGCCAGCGCTCGGCCGGATCGCTGTCGACGTGGCTGAGCCAGACCATCGACAGGTCGAGGGTCGGGGTCTTGAACGGGAACGGCTCCTTGAACAGCAGCCCGGAAGCGGCCATGGCGTCGGCGGTGTAATCCGGCAGGCTGGCGATCAGATCGGTGCCGGCCAGCAGCGCCGGCAACGAACTGTACTGCGGCACCGACAACACCACCTGACGGGTGCGACCAATGTCCGCCAGCCACTCATCGGCGTAGCCACTGACATTGGCGGTGTGGGAAACCAGCACGTGAGGACGTGCGCAATATTCATCGAGGGTCAGCGGCGTGTCGGACTTGTCGGCACGCAGGATGCTCGGCTGAATGTGCCGCAACAATTTGCGCTTGGCATTGGCCGGAAGGCCGCGGGTCTGGCTGATGCCGACGGTGATATCGCCCGCGGCCAGCAAGTCGGGAATCCGCCAGTAATCGACATGCTGTACGACGAACACCACGCTCGGCGCCTCCTGACGCAAGGCGCGCAACAGCGGCGGCAGCAGGCCGAATTCGACGTCGTCCGACAGGCCGATGCGAAACGTCATGGTGCTGACGGCGGGGTCGAAATCACGAGTCAGGCTCAGCGCCACCGACAGCGAATCGAGCGCGGGCTTGAGATGGCGATAAATGTCTTCGGCGCGGGCAGTCGGCTCCATGCGATGGCCGACGCGAATGAACAACGGATCGTTAAGCATGGTGCGCAGACGGTTGAGTGCCGAGCTGATCGTCGGCTGGCCGAGAAACAGCTTCTCGGCGGCCCGCGTCACGTTGCGTTCGAGCATCAAAGTCTCGAACACCACCATCAGGTTGATGTCGGCCTTGCGTAGTTCATTGCGGTTCATCCATTGCCCCCCGATCCCCAGATGGCGGAAGTGTAGAAAGGCCGTGGGGGCGGCGTCCATCGAAACGCTGCGTCATTGCACCGTTAACGTCTTCAGCCCCAAGCCCATAATCCGCGAATCGTCGTTGATACCCAGCTGCCGAGGGCTGACGGCATCCGGCAGCTGCAATTCGATGTCGAGCCGGTCATCCCTCCCGAGGCGCTGGTTGAGCGCGGCACTGATCGGAATCTCCAGGCGGTTGCCTTGAAACTGCGTCAAACGGGTATCCAGTACCTGTTGGCCATTCAGGCTGACGATCACCCGCTGGCCGGGGTGCGTGGGCGAGATGAAAGCCAACGCGTCGATCACGATCGAGCGTGCCGGTGGCAATACTCTCAATTGGATTTTCGCCTGTTGTCCTTCCGTCCACGTCCCCCAGCTTTCCGGCTTCGACCAGCCGCCGGTCAGTTGTCGGTTGCGATAGTTGAAGGTGAGCGTTTGCCCTGGACGAGTGAGCGGCGTGAGCAATATCTGCTGCCCTTCATCAGGCATCTGCAGGCATTCCCTGCAGCGCTTCCAGCCAGGCGCCAGAACCGCTACCCCGTCCACGCGCGTCAACAGATCGGTTTCACTGTTGATGGTTTTTGCAGCTTCGACCAGCGCATTGTCGTCCAGCAGGTACAACGAGTCTGGGTCGTACTGCCCGGATTCGAGCATCGCCTGTGCTTTCTGCTGTGCCAACAGCAGCGCCGAAGTGCTCATACGCCCCAGATACACCGCATCGGTTTTCAGCCCGTGGGTCGCTGCGAAACCGGCGATCAGTTGCCAGCGTTCGCCCTGGTTCTGCGGCATCAAACTGCGCACATTGGTGTAACGCGCAGCAGCACTGGCCCAGAAGGGATCAACCATCGGGCTGCTCCACACCGATGATGGCGCCAACATTTTTCCCTGGCTGATAGCCATCCATCCGCCGCGGGTGTCGGCAACCTGGATCAACAACACGACGGCAAGCAGAGCGATGGCGATGCGTGGCCGGTAACCGCGTATCACCAGAAAAATCATGGTCAGGACGCAGGCATACAACACCGGCCAGAACATCCGCCCCGAGGCCCGAAAAATACTGGCCAGGGCAATGACGCCATCCGGCAGCGGGTACTCGAACGTCAACGCGCCAATGCCTATTCGGTTCGACAGCGCGAACAGCCATAAACCGAGCATGGCCAGCAACAGCCATGGACGAGCACGTACTTCATCCTTCAAGGAATGCCGGTTACGCAGCCAGGCCAAAAAAGCCGGCGGCACCAGCAACAGAACGCCCAGGCCGAAGTAGTTGAAACCTTCGTAATCTCCTTCTCCTTTTGGCAGACCAGATAGAATCAGGGACCAGCCGGCCGGATCGACAGGCGACAGCAGATTCATCCGGTACAAACCAAAACCGCCGGAGGCCGCGCCATCGGCAATGCTGAAGTACCCGGCCTGCCAGCAACACACGCTCACCAGGGCGAAAAGCATGCCGCCCTCGATCAAACCCTGACGCCGGGCCAGTGACTGATTGAATGTCTTGCCCAGCAAATCCGCCACCCAGATCAGCGCAACCATGGCCAGCAGATAGGCGTGCACCCATGCCGTCACCGCCAGCAAGGTGCCCCAGGCCAAGCGCCGTCGGCGCAGGTTCGGCAGCAGCGCGAGGTATAACGCAGCCAGGATCAGGAAATGGCCGGCCAGTGAAAGATGCCCGCCCATGCGCAAGAACATCGCTGGCGAGAACACCAGCAGCCCGGCACCCAGTAGTCGAATCACGGGATTGGCCGTCATCAGCCCCATCAGTTTCCAGCCAAACCAGGCCTGCAGGACACAGCAGGCCAGCAGCCACAATCCGAAATACTGAAAGGTGTCCGGCAACCAGGCACTGAATGGTTTGAACAACAGCGCCAGTAGTGGATTGGAGTCGGAAAAAATGATCGCGCTACCCAGTTCCAATCCATATGACGGATTGAGCCCGAGCGGGAAAGTCCACGGTGAATGTCGGAAAAACGCCCAGCCCAGATAATGCGTGGCCGGATCGCCCTGCTCCAGCCAGGCAATGTTCTGCGGGTTCAGCGCTTGCGGCCCGACCACCAGAAAAAACACCAGAGCACCCAAAAACAATGGCAACAGGGAAAGTGCCGGGTGCTCCTGTGAGTCCTTCATCGATACGTCCAGAAGTTATGCAGTACGAAGGTGAATGCCGGAATCGTCAGCGCCACGGCACCGATTCCGGCGAGATAGTGTAGCCCTGCCATCTGTGCCGCCCAGGCCACGAACATCGCCAACAGAAAGCCACCCGCCGAAACCAGCATGAAACGCAGCAGGGTTTTACCGTGCAGTCGGGCCGAAAAACTCCAGGTGGTGTTGATCACGTAGGACACCAACGTCGCCACAATAAAAGCCACACCGTTGGCCAACGGAGGCAGGGGGCTGACGAAGTTGATGAACAGCACCGCCACCAGCGCGTGCAGCGCCGTGACAAACAGACCGGTCACGGCGAAGCGCAAGCCGCGCTGGATCAAGGCGGATCTTTCGGTGGGTGTCACGGTTTGCGCGCCAGCACGAAGACACTCAGACCGCCCGCACGGTTGATACCCATCAACGGCAGCTCAAGACTGCACAGGGTTTTTAGCAGCATATTGACCAACGGATGGTGTTTTTTCAGTTGCGAGCGCGGGGCCGAACCCCGAATACCACCGGGTATCAGGCGCGACGCCAGCGCAAGCGGGAAGACCGCGCCGAAGTAATAGGCGCCCCGCTCCACCGTCAATCCGGCATCCGAGGTCAGGGTTTCGAACTGCCCCAGGGTGTAGCGACGCTTGTGTTCGAGGAAATCATCGTGCCCGCTCCACATGAACTGGAACGCCGGCACGGTCATCAGAAAGCGGCTGCCGGATGGCACTTTATCGACGTAGGATTTGAGCAGGCCGAGGTCGTCATCAACGTGCTCCAACACATCCATCAGCAGCACCAGATCAGCGTCGACGTTGTCGATCGAGCGACGGTAATGCACCGGTTTGCCGGCGGTGGTGGCGCTCGAATCGGCCGGGTAGCTGATGTCCACGCACCACGCTTCGCGCGCCGCCGTGTGGCTCAACAAATGATGGGAGAAGAATCCTGAACCGGCGCCGACGTCGAGAATTCGTTTGATCGGCGCTTCACCCAGCAAGCGGCGGGTGGCGGCCGCTTTGGAGCAGTAATACCAATGCTCGCCGATGCTGTCGCCGAGGATGTCGGTTTCCTTGAGATCCATGCTTCAGTCCTTGGATTCGTAAATGCGGCGCACCAGGAAAACCGGCCGGCGCTTCGCTTCGATATAAGTGCGGCCCAGATACTCGCCAAGCACGCCGATGCCGATCAACTGCAAACCGCCGAGAAACGTCACGGCCACCATCAGCGAGGCGTAACCGGGCAAGTCAACGCCATGAATGAGCGTGCGCAGCACAATGAACATCGCAAAGGCGAACGACACCAGAGAGACCAGCGCCCCCAGATACGTCCAGATCCGCAACGGTTCGGTGCTGAAACTGGTGATGCCCTCCAGGGCGAAATTCCACAGTCGCCAGCCATTGAACTTGCTCTGCCCCGCCGCCCGCTCCGGGCGTTCGTACTCGACCTGGGTGGTGCGAAATCCGACCCAGGCGAACAGACCTTTCATGAAGCGCCGGGATTCGGGCAGCGTCAGCAGCGCGTCGACCACGCAGCGATCCATCAGCCGGAAATCACCGACGTTTTCCGGCAATGACTGCTCCGCAATCCTGTTATGCAGACGATAAAACCAACTGGCGGAAGTTTGCTTGGCCCAAGTATCGTTGCGCCGGCTAAGGCGATGGCCGAGCACCACCTCGAAGCCTTCATGCCAACGCTCGATCATTTGCAAAATGACCTCGGGCGGATCCTGCAAATCTACATCGATCGGCACCACGATCTGCCCAGTGCAGATCTGCAGACCGGCGGAAAGCGCCGCCTCCTTGCCGAAGTTACGGCTCAGATCGACGATACGGATGCGCGAGTCGCTCTGCTGGCAGTGCAGCAAGCGCTCCAGCGTCGCGTCGGTACTGCCGTCGTTGACGAACACCAGCTCCAGTTCGACCAACGCCTCTCGCTCGAATACTTGCCGAATGCGCAGGAGAAAACCGTCGAGGCTGTCCTCTTCGTTGAATACGGGGATCACCAGCGACAACTTCACGGGGCCCACGTGTTGTGTTCCGTGCGGATGGGTCAATGGAGTGCTCTTTTCTTATAGTGTTGGTGGGTCGCCGAAACGGATTCGACGCCATGAGCCTCGCCGTATTAAGCAGCACCCAACCAGGTCATGCAAGGGCGCCGCGAGGACGTACCTGCCAATCCAAAGGTCGATCCCGACGCTCTGCCCCGCACATGACGGAAACATTCTCCAACGATTGGAAACAAATCCTCGATAGCCAAAAAACCGCGCTCCGCTAGGCTTGCGTCGAAGCGACAGGTTGTCGCACAAACGCATCGCATGGAGCGAATTGAATGTATTTCGAGATTTACAGGCAATCCAAAGGCACCCCGAGCACCGGTAAAGGCCAATGGCGCTGGAGATTAAGGGCGGGGAATCACGAGACGGTCGCCAGTGGCGAATCGTACGTGAACAAGGCGGATTGTCTGCATGTGATCGAGTTGATCAAAGGTGTGAAGGGTGAGACACCGGTCAAGGAGATCTGAGGAAAACCCAAGACGCCGGGCTGCCTGTATTGGCAGCTCCGGCGACTGAACGAATGCGGTTTCAGAACCTCTCGGGAATGTGCCTGAACGGATAATCCGACTCTTTATAACCGCCCGGTTTCTGCCGTTTGGGCAAGGTCACCTTCTCTCGCGGCACCTCCTTGTAGGGGATGCGACTGAGCAGATCCGAGATGATATTGAGCCGCGCCCGACGTTTGTCGTTCGAGTTGGCCACCAGCCATGGAGCGTAATCGGTGTCGGTCGCTTCGATCATGTCGTCCCGCGCCCGGGAGTAGTCATACCAGCGGCTGTAGGACTTGAGGTCCATCGGCGACAGCTTCCAGATCTTGCGACCGTCGACAATGCGCGCCTCCAGGCGCCGGGTCTGTTCTTCCTGACTGACATTCAGCCAGTACTTGAGCAGGATCACCCCCGAACCGACAACTGCGCGCTCCACCAGCGGCACGGTCTTGAGAAACTTGTCGACCTGTTTGTCCGTGCAAAAGCCCATCACCCGCTCGACGCCGGCGCGGTTGTACCAACTGCGATCGAAGATCACCACTTCGCCGGCCGCCGGCAAATGCGGCAGATAGCGCTGCAGGTACATCTGGCTCTTCTCGCGATCGGTCGGGGCCGGCAACGCGATGACGCGAAAGACTCGCGGGCTGACCCGCTCGGTCAGCGCCTTGATGGTGCCGCCCTTGCCTGCACCGTCGCGACCTTCGAAGATGATGCAGATCTTGATGCCTTCGGCCTTCACCCACTCCTGCATTTTCACCAGTTCGACATGCAGGCGGCGCAACTCGGCAAGGTAGTCCTTGTTCGACAGTTTTGTATGTTCCTCAGGTTTTTCTCGGGGCAAGTCTTTCTTCTTTCCCTTTGCCATGACCAGACCTCTCGGGTTGGAACGACAGCCAGGCTCGTCGGCAATGCATGACCTGGAACCGGAAAGTTTAGTCATTTATCGCAAAACGCAAGCAAACGGGCGGTAACGCTCAGGCAACGTGCTTATTGCGAAAAAGCCTGTGCAGTTTTTGACGGAACGCCAATCGCCAACCATTCTCCATCACGGCGCAGCTTCCGATGTCGGCCGTTGATGCCTCGCGTGTTGCAAACCTGCCATCTGGATGTGGGGAAGAGGTCATGCACAGTTCGCTCTTGCGTGCCGCGTCGCTCATGCTCGCCTTGAGCGCTGCACCGGTCCTGGTGCAGGCCGCCGATGCGCCTGCGGCCCAAGCGGCGGCTACCGTTCCGGCCAAAGATGCCGTGTTTACCACGGAGCAGCTCGACCAGATGCTCGCGTCAATTGCGCTGTATCCCGATCCACTGCTCGCTCAAGTGCTGATGGCCGCCACCTATCCGGGAGAAGTCGCCGAAGCCGTGACCTGGTCCAAGGCCCATCCGGATGCCAAGGGCGATGACGCGGTCAAGCAAGTGGCCAGTCAGACGTGGGACCCGAGCGTGCAGGCCTTGGTGGCGTTTCCGCAGGTCCTGGCGACACTGGGGCAGGATCCGGTCTGGGTGCAGCGTCTGGGGGATGCCTTCCTGGCCCAGCCTGACGAACTCATGGCCGGCGTTCAGCGCTTGCGGCGTCAGGCCCAGACGGCGGGCAATCTACAGAGCAATCAATATCAGAATGTGACGGTGCAGAACGTAACGCCGCCCATCTCTTCCGGCTCAACCAATCCGGCCGACAACACGACCATCATCATTCAGCCCGCCGATCCGCAGGTGGTCTACGTCCCGACCTATAACCCGACCACCACTTACGGCACCTGGCCTTATCCGGCCTCGCCGCCGGTGTATTACCCGCCGCCGCCCGCTTACTACCCGGGTCAGGCACTGGTGGCCGGGCTGGCCTTCGGCACGGGCGTGGCGGTCGTCGCGTCGTTGTGGGGTGACTGCGACTGGGGCAATAACGACATCGACATCGATGTGAACCGTTACAACAATATCAACGGCAATAACCGCATCACCAACAACCAGAACAAGTGGCAGCACAACAACGTGCATCGCGATGGCGTGCCTTATCGTGACAACCGCAGCCGCGCGCAGTATGGCCGGCAGCTGGACGGTGCGGCTCAGCGTGATGCCTATCGCGGGGACAACGCGCAGCGGGCGCAGGCTCGGGAACGGGCGCGCAGTTCGATGGACAGGGCCGGTATCGAACGTCCCGCCACCAGCAATCGGGAAGCCCGCAATCAAGTCCGCGAAGCGCAATCCGCCAATGCCGGCAACCGACTACAAGGCGGTGCGGACAGGCCCCGAGCCGCCGACCGCACTCAAGGCAACACGCGGGAGGCGCGCCAGCCCGGCGTCAATCAACGTGAAACCCGTGCATCTCAAGCCCGACCCGCAGCAGGCAGCGCACGAAACAACGCCTTTGCCGGCGCGCGCTCCCCGTCACAGACCCGAGTCCAGGCTGATCGCGGCCGGGCCAGCCAGATTTCTGCGCAACGTCCCAATACCTCCCGCGCCGCCGGACATCAGATCAGCCGGCCATCCGGCGGGGGCATGCGTCAGAGAGGAGGTGGCCGTCGATGAACATCCATTCTCTGGTCAAAAACTGCCTGACCCTCGCGGCCGGCCTCGCATTATCGACCTTCGCCTCGGCCCAGCAGGTATTTCCAACCCCGGAAAAAGCCGCGGACGCCTTCGTCGAAGCCCTCGGCACGCAACACGCCGACCAAAAACGCCTGACCGAACTGCTGGGCGAGGAATGGCACAGTTTCATTCCCCGCGAAGGCGTGCAGCGCAGTGATGTCGATGCCTTTTTGCAGCAATACCGCGAGCAGCACACCCTGGAAAAGATTGGCGAAAGCAAAGCAGTGCTCTCCGTCGGGCCCGATCACTGGACGCTGCCCATCCCGCTCATCAAAGACAAAACCGGCTGGCGCTTCGACATGAACGCCGCGCAGGTCGAAATCCGCGCCCGCCGCATCGGCCGCAACGAACTGGCGGCAGTGCAATCGGCGCTGGCCTACCACGATGCACAAATGGACTACGCCTCGGAAGACCGCGACGGCGACGGCGCCCTCGAATACGCACAGAAAATCTTCAGCTCCCCTGGCAAACACGACGGCCTCTATTGGCCAGAAGACGACAGCGGCCAGATCAGCCCCCTCGGCCCCGCTTTCGGCCAGGCCATCAACGACGAAGACTGGCACGGCTACCACTTCCGCATCCTCGACGCCCAAGGCCCGTCAGCCCCGGGCGGCGCTTACAGCTATCTGATTGGAGACAAGATGAGTCGCGGTTTCGCCTTGATCGCGTGGCCAGCGAAATACAACGACACTGGGGTGATGAGCTTCATGATCAGCCATGAAGGACAGGTGTTTCAGAAGGACCTCGGGCCGGATGGGGAGAAGGTGGCGAAGGCGATGAAGCGGTTTGATCCGGATGATAGTTGGGAGGTGGTGGATTTGGGGCAGAAGTAGTTGAGGGTATCGAATTGCGTTGGATCAGAAACGAAAAAGCCCCGCAGCTTCTCAGCTACGGGGCTTTCGTTTATTCGCCCGAGTCGGGCGCAGGTTTCCAGATAGTCTGTGACGGCTTCTTCGGATGCCTTGCGGAGTTCGTTGATCGACTCGCCATGAAAACCGACGACATCCTTTATTCCTGCGATATGACCGACAAACAAACCGTCCTGGTCGCTGTACTCAATGCCGGCGGTGAATCTGTTGTAGCTCATCACGGTCATCGGGGATTTCCTTGTCGCTCTCAGGTTTGAGCATCACGCCGACAAGAATAATCAGGTGACTCAAAACGAGCTTGTAGGCAGAATCCGCGAGTTGCGTGTGAATGGGCTGTAGCTGTGCATAACGGCCGATTGCTGCCTTGTTGGCCTTTCTTTCGGCGGGATATTCTCAAGACGTCGCTGCACATTCAGCGGCCGGGCTTGGTAACCCGACGGAATAAGGCGCATCAGCGTCCCCATACAATTACTGTCGATATTCGACTGTAGTTCTGTTTTATGGCGGCTGTGCGTGGGACGGCTTCGGCCGTGCCGGTTTCCTTGATTCCCCGGTTTACCAACCCGCGCATAGCTGCCACCCCATTCGCTTGGTATCGGATGCGGCAGCTCAAAAATCAAGGGAATTGAAAAATGCACACCAGCAACCGATTACGAAAGCCTCCCCTCCCTGCTTTACCTCTCTTCATGTCGAGCACATACGGAGGTGAAGAATGACTGACAAAGCAGAAGAAAAAACTGTCGGCTCCACACCGTTTCTCTATTGTTCGGACAACCCACTATTCAGCGTTAGCGCTGGCGTTCCCATTAGCGAAGCGTTGTCACAGGCCTCCGACCTGCTGGCCCTTGGCCAAGCGCTTGCAGAAGATGCAGCGTTCATTCGAGAAACTGATAGATATGCCTGGGCTGCGCACTTCCTGACGGAAATGGGTAAGGCGGTTGTTGATGATGTGATGAAGGTGGTTTCACCGGAGACGGCCCGAAAGATGAGCACAGAAAAATAACGATCGCGTAACGCGCCGCTTTCCAGCAAAAACGAAAAAGTCCCGTTGCCGTTTAGACACGGGATTTTTTAGATGCATACAGAGGAAAAACGGAACCCAACCCATGGAGCTCGAACAAAAATAAATACGTCCCCATTTCCGCTTTGCCAAAGCGCTTGCAGAGGATGCAGCGTTTATCCGAGAAACCGATCGATATGCCTGGGCTGCACATTTTCTGACGGAGATGGGGAAGGCGGTTATTGATGATGTGATGAAGGTGGTCTCACCGAGCCCAGCCAGAACGCTGAGCAGAGAAAAATAACGATTACATTACGCATCACCTTCCAGCAAAAACGAAAAAGCCCCGTTACTGTTTAGACACGGGGCTTTTCAGATGCAGACAGAGGAAAACGGAATCGAACCCATGGTGCTCGAACAAAAAATAAATACTTCCCCATTTCCCCTTCGCCGTTATTTTCTCCAGCTAGCAAACAGGCTTACCTCTGATGTGCGACTCGATATGCTCGGCGGCGGGAATCCGAAAAAGAGGTCATTTGAAGAAGACGTTGAACACGGCTGTCGCAATTGAGACCGTTAGCGCACAGCTCGATATCCATGTGGCTGTTCTGAATTTATTGGCGTCCTCTTGGAGTCCTGCAAGCACGGACGACATGAGTGGAAAGTTGATACAGCGCCCATCGCTCGCCACCTCATCAAAGAAAATGACTTTGGAGCCGTTTTCATTGGTGTAACCGTGTTTTTTTTGAAGGTGATAGTAGAGGCGCCCAAAGATGATATCTGCATCTACATCAAAGTCTCGAGCGATCACCTTGCAGTCGATAGGGACGTAAATTTTGCTGCGTCGTCCACTACTCTCTCCGCCGGAGTGATTCTGAAACTCTTCATAGTAGAGTTTGTAAATGCGTTCTAAAATGGCACGGTCGGAAGGAAGCTTCATTCGCACATATCCTTACGGTTCTGTAGATTGCCGTAGAGAAGAAGGGCTACTCACTAGTGCGAGAACGAACCTCAGTCCCTGGCTTTACTAACAAGGCTATGAATAGCCTGCTTTGCCTGTTCTAGTTTTTGTTGCTTCGCCGCTGCGGCCAGCTTTTCATCTAGGACCAACTCAATACCCATTTTCACGATAGGGAATGCCGCTAGGCATTCATTCTCTGTCAGCTCGTGCACACCTTGGCTAAGGATTTTGTAAATCGATCGATTCTCCACAAGGAATTCGGGGAGGTGCCCTTCTAGCAGCTGTATCCGCTCTGCCATCCGCCCATTACGGTAAGGCTCATCATCCCATCCGTTATCGCTTTTCGCGATCTGATAAGCAGCATCGACAAGATGCTCAAAGATTCGCCTTAGATACACGAAAGACCCTACACCCACACCGTGGGCCGCCAAGCCGATGGCTTTGTTGAACTCTTTGAAATCATCTTTACACAGCACAGCAGCGTACTGGCGTACATCGTAGGTATTCAGGTCTGCAAGGGATGGGTACTGTCCAATTTTTTGCATCGTCCTACCTTCCACCTTGAACATGAAGTACAACTGGTGATCGGTATTCCTGGAGCATTTAAGACGAATAGCAAACTGCCCATCCCCCTCCCATGCGTCAGGGTTGTGAGAAATGGTACCGGTGATTTGCCGACGGAAAATGCTATGCGAATTGCATTCAGGGCAATATGTATCTATGGGTTCTTGGGAAAACATGACCTCCCACCCTGCTTGGCTCTCTTCCTGAGCAAAGGTGAATCCTTGATACAACGGGTATGAAATGTAGAACTCTTGTGGGCTCGGGGGTGGTCTGCGTCCGGTCATACAGGCTGACTCTCAATTGCTGGGTGGCTAATGTCGCCCAGCGATGGTGTGTAGTGGCCCGATGTTATCGGGCTACGAGACAGGAACATTGGCCTACATCAGTCTAGAAGCTTTGGCTCTGATTCATTCCCGAGCATTGGATTTTCGGCATCTGATTGCAATTGCTCTGCACGAGCTTGCGACTTCCAGCCAATATCAACTAACTCTTTGATCCTATCCACAAATGGCTTGGCGCCTTCACCCAGCTTGCCTAGAGCTACACCAGCATCCCCCATCAACTCATAGAAGCGACTGATGTCGGACATTTTCTTGTGTAGCTCCGACTGCATCTTCTCAAGGCGCTTGAGCATGCGTTGCTTGTGGCCTGCATCCAACTCGGTGTTGGCACTCACCATCTCACGCAACTCATTTATCAGTTGCTGGATACGCTTCAAATCACCATCGGTGAACTCGTATCCAAAGTTTTCAACTAGGGTGACAGCGAATTGTTTTCGGAAACTGTCAAATTTATTCTTAGATATCGTGGCAGACAAATCACGATGGACAGCACCAAGAAACTGTCGAAAACGCGGGCACACCGTGTGAGCGACATCATCGACATCCGGAGCATTCTGCTGATGCTCAATTAGGTTTTGCTCTTCGAGAGTCAGAACGACTGCTACCGCAGCCATCAAGAGATTGTGGTCATGATCACTCCATTCGTGATTGAACAGTTCATGATTTGTCTCTTCCAGCGCGAAGCGGCATATTTCCGCAGCTCCCTCAGTTGGGTTGTCGCGTGCAGCCTGTAGCATTTCTTGCGGGATATTCATGCGTCATCCATGTCGATAGAAGGTTAGGTATCACTTTGCCATACACGGAAGGGGTTTAGAACTCTCTCCATGGGTACGGGTGCGAACTGGCTAACGTCAGTTATCGAAGAATAGTGTGCTGACGAATGGAGATAAACGAAACGGCAAAGGGATTTGGATCCGAATGACGAATATCGGAACGCGTTGAGTATTACAATCTAAAAAGAGTCACGACGTAACCAATTGAATTATATTGGTTTTCTAAATATGGCGGAGAGATAGGGATTCGGACAGCAGCCGGGACAGATTTATTTTTTCTACGCAGAGTGAAACGATCCGCACGGCCCCTGTAGCCAAACACGCTTTCCCAACGCAAACAAAAAAGCCCCGTAGCTTCTCAGCTACGGGGCTTTTTCTATGTATGGCGGAGAGATAGGGATTCGAACCCTAGGTACCGGTGAAGGTACAACGGATTTCGAATCCGTCCCATTCGGCCACTCTGGCATCTCTCCAACGGCGCGCATCATAACAACACTTTCGCTGAATGGGAAACCCCCAGACGAAATTTTTTCCGTGCTATCAGATGCTTGCGTCGATTAAAGCGGTACGCCCAGACGGTTGGCGACTTCTTCGTAGGCTTCGATGACGTCACCGAGGCCCTGGCGGAAGCGGTCCTTGTCCATCTTCTTCTTGGTGTCCTTGTCCCACAGACGGCAGCCGTCCGGGCTGAACTCGTCGCCCAGGACGATGGAGCCGTCGCTGAACACGCCGAATTCAAGCTTGAAGTCCACCAGCAGCAGGCCTGCGTCGTCGAACAGTTTGCTCAGGACTTCGTTGACCTTGAGCGACAGTTCTTTCATGCGCGCCAGTTGCTCGGCGGTGCCCCATCCGAAGGCCACGACGTGGGATTCGTTGATGAACGGGTCGCCCTTGGCGTCGTCCTTCAGGAACAGTTCGAAGGTGTACGGGTTGAGCTTCATGCCCTCCTCGACGCCCAAACGCTTGACCAGGCTGCCGGCGGCGTAGTTACGCACGACGCACTCGACCGGAATCATGTCGAGTTTTTTCACCAGCACTTCGTTGTCGGCCAGAAGCTTGTCGAACTGGGTCGGAATGCCGGCCGCTTCGAGTTTCTGCATGATGAAGGCGTTGAACTTGTTGTTCACCATGCCTTTGCGGTCGAGCTGCTCGATGCGCTTGCCGTCGAACGCCGAAGTGTCGTTGCGAAACAGCAGGATCAAGCGGTCAGCGTCGTCGGTCTTGTAAACCGATTTGGCTTTGCCGCGGTAGAGTTCTTCACGTTTTTCCATGATGGGCTCCGCTTGCTAAGTAGATGGGCTAGGCGATGTGGCGCCAGTCGAGCCCTGAATCTTGATCGGCCAGTTGCAGCCAGTCCGGGTCGCACCCGAGGGTGTCGACAAAACATTGCCGGGCCAGCTGCGGCAGGTTGTTCTTGCTGCTCAGATGGGCCAGGACCAGGTGTTGCAGGCCTTGCCAGCCCAACTCGGCCACCAGGAATGCCGCCTGATGGTTGTTCAAATGTCCCAGCTCGCCACCCACCCGCTGCTTGAGAAAGTACGGGTAATGACCACGGGCCAGCATGTCGCGACAATGGTTGGACTCGATCATCAACGCATCGAGGTCCCGATAGCCGTCCAGCACCCGCTCGCAGTATGAACCCAGGTCGGTCAGCAGGCCGAAGCGCCGCTGCTCTTGATCGCTGAATACGTACTGGGTCGGTTCCTGCGCATCATGGGCCACGGCAATGACCCCGATGTTCAGAGCACCGATCTGCAACTGCTCGCCACCGGTCACGAAACCGGCAGGTTCAATCGGTTTGCGCATCCCGCGCAGTGTGCCGCGACTGAGGTAGACAGGCAGATTGTAGCGCCGAGACAGCAAACCCACGCCATGCACGTGGTCGGCATGTTCGTGGGTTACGAGTATCGCGCTCAGTTGCGCCGGGTTCACACCCAGGCGCAACAGGCGTTTTTCGGTTTCCCGCAGGGAAAAACCACAATCCACCAGCACATACGTATCAGCACTGGCGATCAGCGTGCCGTTCCCTTGGCTACCGCTGCCGAGAACGGCAAAACGCATTGGATCAGCCCAGGTTGTCCTGAATCACGCTCAACACTTTGCGGGCCACATCGGCCGGCGCAACGGTGTTGATGTTTTTCTCGACGGTCACCTGAACGTTCTCGCCGACCTTGCTCAGGCGAACCTGATAACGCTCGGCACGGGCTTCAACTTCTTCCTTGGTCGGCGCGCTGCCGAACAGGCTGCTGAAGAAACCAGGCTTCTCGTCTTTCTTCTCGGCCTTCTCGGACAAGTTGATGTAGTAGAGACCCAGGCTTCGGTTGATGTCTTCAACGCGCCACTCGCCCTGTTCCAGCGCACGACCGACGCTCGACCAGGCACGATCCAGGTCGGTACCGACGTTGAGCACCGGGTTGCCGCTGCCGTCTTCGCTCAGGCTGACACGGCTCGGGGTATCGAAATCACGCGAAGCCAGCATCGACACCGAACCACCCTTCTCGGAGGTACGGCTCATGCTCGCGAGCATGTCGTCGACCAGCGCAGCGTCGAGACCGGTGTTGACCGAACGGTTGGTGAAATCGACATTGGCGGTGCTGCCGGCAGGACGCTCGGCGCTGACCACATAGACTTCACTGGTGTTGCGCTGCACGCCCGGTTCGATGCGCACCCGCACGCGGGTTTCGCTATCGGTGCTGACGCCGGCGGCGCTCAGGCGCTTGGCCATGGCGGCGGACAGTTCGTCGGAATGCTGCCAGGTGGTGGTGAATTCGCCGGTTTGCGGGCGCTGTTCATCCAGACGGAAACCGTTGTCCTGGAAGTACTGCACCGCCACTGGCCAGACTTCGGCCGGCGGGTGCTGGGCCATGACCCAACGCGAATCACCGCTCTTCTGCAGCGAGTAGTCGCTGGCGTCGGCCACGGTCGACAGTGGTTGAGGGCGCGGAACGATGTACTCACCCTTGGCGGTGTCGTCGGCCACGTTGCGCGGGATCGGCAGCAGCGGATCCAGGCGCTTGGAGGTGCTGACGTCCGGTGGCAGTTGCATCGGTGCAGTCTGTTGCGCTTCCAGGTAATCGCTACCACGGTCACGGAAATAACCTTCCGGGCCCCAGATCCATCCGCAGCCACTGGTGCTGGAGATAATCAAGGCAAGTGCGGAAAGTCCGGCCATTCGCTTCATGCGTTGTACTTCCTCAATTAAACCAGGACGTTGCACTGGCGCAGGGCCGAGCGCAGCGTTTCATGACAAGGAGCGCTCAGCCAGGTCAGCGGCAGGCGGATGCCTTGGTGCATCAGGCCCATTTCGACCAAAGCCCATTTCACCGGAATAGGGTTGGCTTCGATGAACAGGTCCTTGTGCAGCGGCATCAGTTTTTCGTTGATGGCCCGTGCGGTCTCGGCGTCGCCCTTGAGCGCGGCCTCGCACAGGTCGGCCATTTCGCGCGGAGCGACGTTGGCGGTAACAGAGATGTTGCCCTTGCCGCCCAGCAGGATCAGCTCAACGGCGGTCGGATCATCGCCGGACAGCACGATGAAGTCGTTGCTCACGCCGTCGATGATCGCCTTGGCGCGTTTCAGGTCGCCGGTCGCTTCCTTGATGCCGATGATGTTCGGCACGGTGGACAGGCGGATCACGGTCTCGGCCTGCATGTCGCAGGAGGTGCGGCCGGGAACGTTGTAGAGGATCTGTGGAATGTCGACCGCTTCGGCGATGTGCTTGAAGTGCTGGTACAGGCCTTCCTGGGTCGGCTTGTTGTAGTACGGAACGACCAGCAGGCAGGCATCGGCACCGGCTTCCTTGGCATTGCGGGTCAGCTCGACCGCTTCGCGGGTCGAGTTGGCGCCGGTACCGGCGATCACCGGAATGCGACCGGCAACCTGTTTGACCACGGCTTTGATGACGGCGATGTGTTCTTCTACATCAAGGGTTGCCGACTCGCCGGTGGTGCCGACCGCGACAATGGCATGGGTGCCGTTCTTGAGATGGAAGTCCACGAGTTTGCTGAGGCTGTCCCAGTCAAGACGCCCTTGTGCATCCATGGGTGTGACCAGTGCCACCATACTGCCCGCAATCATGAAACCGCTCCTGCCGGAAAAAGAGAGCGGTAATGGTACTGGCGCCAAGATGCTTGCACAAGCGAAGTACTGTGCCGCCATTCCCCTTGGCGCCGCTTTTCGCTACCCTTCAGACTTTGATCGGTACTGATCAGCTTGTACGCCGGGTTCCAGTCTCCCGTTTCGGCCTCCCGGGCCCCGTTCCAGTGTCGTTGCCGTACGCTTGCTTGTTCATGGAGCCGTAGCGCCACACGAATCGGGTCTTCCGGACAGTCATTGCCCCGGCAATCAACGCCCTCTCGCTACCGACCGCTCATCGCTTTAGGAATGCTGCATGTCCACCCCCACAGTTCGCGAACAATTCCTTGTCATCAGTGCCCTCGGCGCCAATCCCATGGAGCTGACCAACGTCCTGTGCCGCGCCAGCCATGAAAACCGCTGTGCGGTCGTCACCTCGCGCCTGACCCGCCACGGCGAGTGCAGCGCGCTGGTGCTCGAAGTCTCCGGCAGCTGGGACGCCCTGGCTCGCCTGGAAGGCAGCCTGCCGGTGCTGGCCAAGCGTCATGCGTTCACCGTCAACGTAGTGCGCAGCGCCGCCCTGGAAAACCGTCCGCAAGCCCTGCCGTACGTGGCTTACGTGTCTTCGGCTTACCGTCCGGACATCATCAACGAGCTGTGCCAGTTCTTCATGGATCACAACGTCGAGCTGGAAAACCTGACCTGCGATACCTATCAGGCACCGCAGACCGGCGGCACCATGCTGAACGCCACGTTCACCGTGACCCTGCCCGCCGGCACCCAGATCAGTTGGCTGCGCGACCAGTTCCTGGATTTCGCCGACGCCATGAACCTGGATGCACTGATCGAACCGTGGCGCCCACAGAACCCAATGTAAGGAAGCTTTCATGGCCGTTGTCATCGACCAACCGGTTACGGATTTCGAAGCACCTGCCACCAGCGGGCAGACTGTCAGCCTGTCGGCCCTCAAGGGCAAGCAAGTGGTGATCTACTTCTATCCGAAGGACAGCACCCCGGGCTGCACCACCGAAGGCCAGGGCTTTCGTGATCAATACGCAGCATTCAAGGCTGCCAACACGGAAATCTTCGGCATTTCCCGCGACAGCCTGAAATCCCACGAGAACTTCAAGTGCAAGCAGGAGTTTCCGTTCGAGCTGATCAGCGACAAGGACGAGGCCGTCTGCCAGTTGTTCGACGTGATCAAGCTGAAGAAACTCTACGGCAAGGAATACCTGGGTGTTGATCGCAGCACCTTCCTGATCGACAAGAACGGTGTATTGCGTCAGGAATGGCGCGGTGTGAAAGTGCCAGGACATGTGGATGCAGTGCTGGCTGCTGCTCAGGCGCTGAACAAGGCCTGATGCTGTCGGCGCCCTTGCGGGCGCCGATTCATTCTCAAAGCAGCGGCGCCACCACCGGCTCCTTGCGCGGCCACGCATCAAGCACAGCCTTGAACAACGTCGCCAGCGGAATCGCGAAGAACACGCCCCAGAATCCCCACAACCCGCCGAACAACAGCACCGCGCAGATGATTGCCACCGGGTGCAGGTTGACCGCTTCGGAGAACAGCAACGGCACCAGCACGTTGCCGTCCAGGGTCTGAATGATCCCGTAGACCGCCATCAAATAGATGAACTGATCGCTCCAGCCCCACTGGAACAGCGCAATCAGCAGCACCGGCACGGTTACCACCACCGCCCCGACATACGGCACCACCACCGACACGCCGACCAACAGGGCCAGCAGCGCCGCGTAGTTGAGACCCAGTGCGACGAATGCGATGTACGTCACGCCGCCACAGATCACGATCTCGATGACCTTGCCGCGAATGTAGTTGGCGATCTGCCGGTTCATTTCCTCGGCGACTCGAGTGATCAGCGCCCGCTCTCGTGGCAAATAGCCGCGCACCCACTCGCCGATCATCGCCCGGTCCTTGAGGAAGAAGAACACCAGGATCGGCACCAGCACCAAATAGATCATGATGTTCACCAGCAGCGGCAGGCTCGACAACGAGAACGTCAACGCCCACTGGCCGAACTTGCCGATCTCGCCTCGCGCCGCTTCGATGGCTTGCAGCACCTGCTCATCGGAGACCAGATGCGGATAACGCTCGGGCAGCAACAACAACAGCGATTGCCACTTGGCGAGCATCCCCGGCAATTCATTGAACAGCGTGATCAACTGATGCCAGAGCAGCGGCAGCACCACGACGATGAACACCATCAGCACGCCCATGAACAGTGCAAACACCAGACCGACCGCCGCCCCACCGGGCACGCGCAGACGTTCAAGCGTGAGCACCAGCCCCTGCATCAGATACGCCAGCACCATCCCGGCCAGCACCGGCGCGAGCATTCCGCCAAGCGTCAGTACCGCGGTGAAGGCGAGAAACAGCAGCACCGCCAGCACCACGGCTTCTTCATCGGAGAAGTAGCGCTGAATCCAGTCGCGCAACACTTTGAACATCAATTTTCCTTAGGTCATTTACGCGGTCGGTTTCAGGCTTTTTTCAGCCAGTAACGGTAGACACCCGCCTCGTCCTCTTCACGCAGCAGCGTATGACCGGCCAATTTGGCAAAGGTGCGAAAGTCGCGTTGCGAGCCAGCATCCGTGGCAATCACCTTGAGTACTGCGCCACTGGGCAGCTTGTTCAGCTCCATTTTGGCCTTGAGCAACGGCAACGGACAATTCAGGCCACTGGCGTCCAGTTCACAGTCATGGGCTACAGCGTCGGTCATGCGTCACTCCGGATCAGGTGGTCAGGCTGCCTAGAATATCTGGTCGCAGGCCCGGTGTCCGGCTACAGTAAGGTCTTTGTCGATTAAGGCTTTGTGCATGACATTTCTGCGCCCTACCCTGCTGACGCTCGCTTGCCTGCTCGCCTCACCGGGCTTCGCCGACGACCTGCCGTCACTCGGTGACGCCAGCTCTGCCATCGTCTCGCCACAACAGGAATATCAACTGGGTCGCGCCTGGCTGGCATTGCTGCGCAGCCAGGTTTCGCAGCTCAACGATCCACAACTCAAGGACTACGTCGAGTCCAGTGTCTATAAGCTGGTGGAAACCAGCCAGGTCAATGACCGACGCCTGGAATTCATCCTGATCAACAGCCCGCAGCTGAACGCCTTCGCGGCACCGGGCGGGATTGTCGGGGTCAATGGCGGCTTGTTCCTCAATGCCCAGACCGAGGGCGAATATGCCTCGGTACTGGCTCACGAACTGGCTCACTTGTCCCAACGCCACTTCGCTCGTGGCGTCGAGGCCTCGCAGCGGATGCAGGTGCCGATGATGGCAGCGCTGCTGGCCGGTATCGTGATCGCCGCTGCCGGCGCCGGTGACGCCGGCATTGCAGCGATTGCCGGCACCCAGGCGGCGGCGATCCAGGAACAGCGGCGTTTCTCGCGCCAAAACGAACAGGAAGCCGACCGCATCGGCATCCTCAACCTGGAAAAGGCAGGCTACGATCCGCGCTCGATGCCGACCATGTTCGAGCGTTTGATGCGCCAGTATCGCTTTGATGCCAAACCGCCGGAATTCCTGCTGACTCACCCGGTCACCGAATCGCGGATCGCCGACACCCGCAACCGCGCCGAGCAGGCAAAACCCGGCGGCATCGAAGACAGCAAGCGCTATCAACTGATCCGCGCGCGGGTGCAGTTGACCTACGAAGAAACGCCGGGGCTCGGCGCCAAGCGCTTTCGCGCGCAACTGGACGATAATCCGAACAACGATGTGGCCCGTTACGGATTGGCGATCGCCCAGATCAAGGGCGGTCAGTTGAATGAAGCCCGAGAGAATCTCAAGCAACTGCTGGCCAAATCGCCTAACGAGATCATCTACAACCTGGCGCAGGTCGATCTGGACATCACCAACAACAAGCTGGCCGATGCCCAGTCCCGGGTTGACCGGATGCTCAGTCAGTACCCAGGCAACTACCCGCTGAACCAGGTACGCGTCGATCTGCTGCTGAAACAAAACCGTACCGCCGATGCGGAGAAGGCGCTGGAGGGCTTGCTCAAATCGCGTCCGGACGATCCGGACGTCTGGTATCAGGTCGCCGAGACTCGTGGTCTGTCCGGCAACATCATTGGCCTGCATCAGGCCCGTGCCGAGTATTTCGCGCTGGTCGGCGACTATCGCCAGGCCATCCAGCAACTGGACTTCGCCAAGCGCAAGGCCGGCAGCAACTTCCCACTGTCGTCGCGTATCGATGCCCGTCAGCGCGAACTGATGGAGCAAGAGCGCATGGTCAAGGACATGATGGGTTAAGCCCAAGCCGAGACAAATTCCGGACGCAAAAAAACCGCCTCTTTCGAGGCGGTTTTTTTTACTTCAACAATCGGATCATTCAGCCAGTTTGAAGGTAATGAAGCTGGCACGACCCTGACGCAGAACGCGCATCGACACCGAGCGGTTCTTCGGCAGCGCCTTGGCAATCTCGGCAAACTCCTTGGAAGAACCAATGGCCTGATTGTTCAGGTGCGTGATGATGTCGCCCGGTTGCAGACCGATCAGGGCCGCGGGGCCGTCCTGCACCTCCTTGATTACCACACCACCTTTCAGGTCGTAGGTTTTCTTCTGCTCGGCGGTCAGTTCGGCGACCGATACACCCAGGCGATTGCTGTTGGTCTCGGCACCGGATTTCGGCAGCGCGTCCAGCTCCTTGTCTTCGTCCGGGATGGCGCCGACAGTCAGCTCGACATTCTTGCGTTTGCCGTCACGAATCACTTCGAGATTGGCTTTGGCGCCGGCCTTCAACGCACCCACCAGATGTGGCAGGTCAGCGGACATGACGATCGGTTGACCGTTCATGCTCAGGATTACGTCACCCACTTGCAGGCCGCCCTTGGCAGCCGGGCCGTCATCCTGAATCTGTGCAACCAGCGCACCGGCCGGTTTGTCCAGACCGAACGACTCGGCCAGATCCTTGTTCACTTCCTGGATGACGACGCCCAACCAGCCACGACTGACCTTGCCACCGCTTTTCAGCTGGTTGGAAACGTCCATGGCCACGTCGATCGGAATGGCGAACGACACGCCCATGAAGCCACCGGAACGGGTGTAGATCTGCGAGTTGATCCCGACCACTTCACCGTTCAGGTTGAACAGCGGGCCACCGGAGTTGCCCGGGTTGATCGGCACGTCGGTCTGGATGAATGGCACATAGTTTTCGTTCGGCAGGCTGCGGCCGACGGCGCTGACAATGCCTTGGGTCACGGTGTGGTCAAAGCCGAATGGCGAACCGATTGCCACGACCCACTGGCCGGCTTTCAGATCCTGAGATTTGCCAAGCTTCAGCACTGGCAGATCCTTGCCTTCGATTTTCAGCAGCGCGACGTCGGAACGTGGGTCGGTGCCGATCAGTTTGGCCTTCATTTCACTGCGATCTGCCAGACGCACTAGGATTTCGTCGGCATCGGCGATCACGTGGTTGTTGGTCAGAATGTAGCCATCCGGCGAAATGATGAAGCCCGAACCCAACGATTGCGCTTCACGCTGGCGATCACCACGCGGAGAACGCTGTTGCGGCGGCATGCCGCGCTCGAAGAACTCGCGCAGCATCGGTGGCAAGCCTTCAAGGTCAGGCATCTGCTGGTTCACTTTGCGATCCGGCAGCTTTTGCGTGGTACTGATATTCACCACCGCAGGCGAGGCCTGTTCGACCAGTTGGGTGAAATCAGGCAGGCTGGCCGGGCTGACCGCTTCAGCCGCCATGGCTGCAGGAACAGCCTGACCGAGCACCAGCACCGTGGCGAAAATGGAGAGATAAGACTTCAAGCTTGGTATCGACATACAGCTCCCGTTACGACGAGCAGGGTTAAGCGATATGGAGCAAGGAACACCGGAAACCACAGGCCGGCATTTTTGTTCCGGGAACAACAAACAAGGCCAGAGCCGAGAGGCTCTGACCTATAAAAAATTTTCGGTTGTTTTGCAAATGAAAATGCTCAGCAAACATTTCACGTCTCGAAGACGAGGGGGAGATAGCTGGAATCAGCTCACTGCTTGCTGGTTGCAGCGCCATCATTGCGCATCGACAGGGCAATCCGTTCGGCGGTCCCGATTGGAATCTCGCCAACTACCGTGACCATCATTTCGCCTTGAGGCGTCGTCAAACGGCGGGATACGGCAACGGTCGGGCCCAACTGAGTCCGGGTATCGGTGACGGTTGCGCCGTTCAGCGGCTCGAGAAACACGGAGAAGCGGGCAAGACCATCGTCATACATCAGGCTGTTGACCTGGGTCTTGGTTTCCGGATCTTTGTGCGAGGAGCTGCTGGTGAGTTCGAAGCCGGGAGGCAGCCAGTCGGAACGCCAGATCTGAGCGGTCTTGACCGCAGAAGCCTTGTCGCTGTCGAGGGTGACTGTCTTGCAATCGGAGTTGGCTTGCAGGTCTTTGTCGGATGGAATTTCAGAGGTATCCAGTCGCGTGAACTGGAATCTCTCGAGTAACTGCCCCTTGTCGTTCAACAACAGCGACTTGAGCGGCAGACCCGTTTCCTTGTCCAGATGCAGTTCGAAACCGTAGCGGTGCTGATCACGCGGCGTCAGCGATACGATCACTGCTTCACGCCCGGCCACACGCGACTTGCCAATGACGGCAAGCTCATACCAGTTCTTCAGCTTTTGAGGATCGAGAGGCCGAGCGGCGGAATTGGGAGAATCTCCCAGACCCGCAATCAGGGTGCCGCTGACGCATTGAGTATGTCCATCAATGCGCACGACTTCCTGAGCCGAACCATCGAGCTGAAGCAAACGCTCGCGGACCTGGCCATTCTGGACGCGATGCCAGATGTTGTGGGTAGAAAAACTACCGTTACGCTCGTAAACGAATGTGCCGTGAAAGCTTTGCTGCTGCTCGGCCTGGCCCAGGCGGGTCAACCAGTCCTGAGCCTCGTCGGCGTGGGCTGGAACAATGAACCAGCCGCTGAGCAGAAGCGAAAGTAGAGGTATGGCGCGCATGATCCCCCTTAACGGTTTTCCAGGCTTGCTGCACGTGCATAAGGCAGCGCGCTCTCGGTGCCTTTCAAGGCAGCCTGTTGAGCGTGTTGACGCAGGTAACCTGGCAGACGCTGATCGTGCCAGCCTGGCTGACCTTGCAATACACCATTGGCCATTGGGCCAGTAGCTTCCGAACTCTCACTATAGCCTGCCAATACCGCCGGGCCTTTGACCTGAGGTGTGGCCAACACTGGCTGATTGGATTGCTGAGCGAGTTCGACGCCGGCGATTTCGTCCTGGTTGTACAGGCGAACACCCGCCAGAACGGCAACAGTCACCGAAGCGGCTACGGCCAGACGACCGAGGCTGCGCCATGGGCCACGAGACACTTTGGCCGGGGTGGCTTCATCTTCCAGTGCAGCAGAAACCGCCGCAGCGAGATCCAGACGTGGAAGCAACAGATCCTTGTGCATGGCTGCCCGAGCGATCTGGTAACGAGCCCAGGTTTCACGGGTTTCAACATCGTCCAGTGCATTGAGCACTCGACGCAGTTCCAGTTCGTCCGCTTCGTTATCCATCACTGCGGACAGCGATTCCTGCAGGGCTTCACGACTCATGGCGTTCCTCTCTTGGCTGTCGCCGCTGTCTTTAGTTTTCCTGCAACAACGGCTGCAGGGCTTTATCGATGGCCTCCCGGGCGCGGAAAATCCGGGAGCGCACGGTACCAACCGGACATTGCATGACGCTCGCGATGTCCTCGTAACTCAGACCATCGAATTCGCGCAAAGTTAACGCTGTGCGCAAATCCTCCGGCAGTTGCTGAATGGTTCGATGGACGGTGCCTTCGATCTCATCCCGCAGTAATGCCCGTTCAGGAGACTCGAGATCTTTCAGGCCGTGATCGCCGTCATAGAACTCTGCATCTTCGGAACTTACATCACTATCCGGCGGCCGGCGGCCGCGTGAAACCAGATAGTTCTTCGCCGTGTTAATGGCGATGCGGTACAGCCACGTATAAAACGCACTGTCGCCGCGGAAATTTCCAAGCGCTCGATACGCCTTGATAAAGGCTTCTTGTGCGACGTCCTGGGCTTCATGGGTGTCGTGCACAAAACGCACGATCAACCCGAGAATTTTGTGCTGATACTTCAGCACCAGCAGATCGAAAGCTCGCTTGTCGCCACGCTGAACGCGTTCGACCAGCTGCTGATCCTCTTCCTGGGTTAGCATGAACACTCCTCGATAAACTCGAAGGAGGCTTGCATGACCAAACGACCGGACTTGCAAACATAGACTCGGGCTTTTCGCAAAAGTTCTCCCCCTCCAAGCAAGTTTCCTGCGGGCTCTGATTTGGCACGCACGAAAAACGCAGCGCGGGATGAACCGGCTGCGCGAATAATCTTGTCATCGGCTCGCCGGCAAGAACCCAATCGCAGGTTCCGCATTGAAGCCGACACTGTCCCTTGTTTCGGGCAACTGTCTATTGATCTTGAGCCTCTGGCAAAAGTTCCAAATATTTATAGACGTGCCGCGCCGACATTGTGCAACCGTGAGCGGAAAAAGCGTGTTTCATCTGCGATACAGTCGCTTTTCCCCAAAACCGGTGAAGAAAACTTCCCGACAAAGCGTCCGTATATTTCCGTCACGGTAGTTTCACAATGCCATATCGGCCCGGCTATTGTGCCGCCCAACCCCTCTATATACTAGTGGGCTGTGTGGCTGTCTCGACTCGCCCATTCGCCTGTCCTGCGCCAACCCCGACCCGGGTCGCTTTGAGCGGAATCCTGAAATGAGCCAACAGTTTCAACACGATGTCCTGGTGATTGGCAGCGGCGCTGCCGGTTTGAGTCTCGCGCTGACCCTGCCCGGTCACTTGCGCATCGCCGTACTGAGCAAAGGCGACCTCGCCAACGGCTCGACCTATTGGGCCCAGGGTGGCGTCGCGGCCGTGCTGGACGACACCGACACCGTCGAATCCCATGTCGATGACACCTTGAATGCCGGCGGCGGCCTGTGCCACGAAGACGCGGTGCGTTTCACCGTCGAGCACAGCAAGGAAGCAATCCAGTGGTTGATCGATCAAGGCGTACCCTTCACTCGCGACGATCAGTCCGGCACTGAAGACGGCGGTTTCGAATTTCACCTGACCCGCGAAGGCGGCCACAGCCATCGCCGCATCATCCACGCCGCCGACGCCACCGGCGCCGCGATTTTCACGACCCTGCTGGCCCAGGCCAAAGAACGCCCGAACATCGAGTTGCTCGAACAGCGGGTAGCGGTCGATCTGATTACCGAGCGCCGGCTGGGGCTGGAGGGCGAACGTTGCCTGGGCGCCTACGTGCTCAACCGCAAAACCGGCGAAGTCGATACCTTCGGCGCACGCTTCGTGATCCTGGCGTCCGGCGGCGCTGCCAAAGTCTATCTATATACAAGCAACCCCGACGGCGCCTGCGGTGATGGCATCGCCATGGCGTGGCGTTCGGGCTGCCGGGTGGCGAACCTGGAGTTCAACCAGTTCCACCCCACCTGCCTCTATCATCCGCAAGCCAAGAGTTTTCTGGTAACTGAAGCTCTGCGTGGCGAAGGCGCCCATTTGAAGCTGCCGAATGGCGAACGCTTCATGCAGCGCTTCGACTCACGTGCAGAACTGGCGCCACGGGACATCGTCGCCCGCGCCATTGACCATGAGATGAAGCGTCTGGGTGTCGATTGCGTCTACCTCGACATCAGCCACAAACCCGAAGCCTTCATCAAATCGCACTTCCCGACCGTCTACGAGCGCTGCCTCGGATTCGGCATCGACATCACCAAACAACCGATCCCGGTCGTCCCGGCCGCGCATTACACCTGCGGCGGCGTGATGGTCGATCAACAGGGCCGCACCGATGTGCCCGGCCTGTACGCCATCGGCGAAACCAGCTTCACCGGCCTGCACGGTGCCAACCGCATGGCCAGCAACTCGCTGCTCGAATGCTTCGTCTACGCCCGCTCGGCAGCGGCGGACATTCTCGAGCAACTTCCCGATGTGGCGATTCCACACGCCCTGCCGGCCTGGGACGCCAGCCAGGTGACCGACTCCGACGAAGACGTGATCATCGCCCACAACTGGGACGAATTGCGGCGTTTCATGTGGGACTACGTGGGCATCGTGCGCACCAACAAGCGCCTGCAACGGGCACAGCATCGGGTGCGTCTGCTGCTGGACGAAATCGACGAGTTCTACAGCAACTATAAAGTCAGTCGCGATCTGATCGAGCTGCGCAACCTGGCGCAAGTGGCGGAACTGATGATCCGTTCCGCCATGGAACGCAAGGAAAGCCGAGGCCTGCATTACACCCTCGACTACCCGAACCTGCTGCCCGAAGCGCTCGACACTATTCTGGTGCCGCCCACCTACGCCGGCTGAACTTCAGGCGAACCCGCAGGCGCCGGTGCAGATCCGCCGCCTGCGCATCCCGCGGCACGCAGATCGATCTGACTCGCCGCTCACCACGCAATCGAAAGCGCAGCACCACGATCAGCGGCAGCGCCAGGCTGTCCGGACGCAATTGCACCGCTTGCCAGCCATCGGCCCGGTTCCATAATTGCCAGCCATCGGCGTCCCGGCGCAATCGGCAAAATGCCTTGGGATGACTCAGCAGAATCTGCCGTGGCAACACCCAGGCCGCATGACCGAGACACGCGAACGCCCCGAGCAAAACGGTCCAGAACGGAATCGACAATAGAAACAGAGAACCCAGCGCGAATGCCTGGGCCAACAGATACGCCGCCAGCAACTGCCGTGAGGCATGCCAGCGGCACTCGAACGTATTACTTGGGCTGGACACGGTCCAGAATCATGCGAACCATGCGTTGCAGCTCGGGATCTTCCGATTCGCTGCGCTCCATGAACCAACCGAACATGTCCTGATCCTCGCACTCGAGCAGGCGGACATACAGCGCGCGATCCACCTCGTTCAGATTGGCGTAGACCTCTTTCACGAACGGCACCAGCAACACGTCGAGTTCCAGCATGCCGCGACGGCTGTGCCAAAAGAGGCGATTCAGTTCAACTTGTTCGACCATGGAGCCCTCCTCAAATAGGCCGCAAGTATACAGGCCCGAAGCGGCCCGAACAGTCGGCTTTGGTCGGGCACCATAGATCCTTTATGAACTACCCATTTCAACACCACCCCCTTATGATGTGCCCCAGTCTATTTACCCTGCGATGACCCATGGCCGATTCTGCTTTTTTCTGCACCCTGTCTCATGAAGGCGTTCTCGCGGTTCGCGGCGCGGATGCCGGCAAATTCCTGCAAGGCCAGTTGACCTGCAACATCAATTACCTGAGCGATACCCAGGCCAGCCTCGGCGCCCGCTGCACGCAGAAAGGCCGGATGCAGTCGAGCTTCCGCATCGTGCTGGAAGGCGACGGCGTGCTGCTGGCGATGGCGAGTGAACTGCTGGAGCCGCAACTGGCGGACCTGAAAAAGTACGCAGTGTTCTCCAAATCGAAACTGACCGACGAAAGCGCCTCCTGGGTGCGCTTCGGCCTCGATCATGGCGATGCGGTCCTGAGCAGTCTGGGCCTGGAACTGCCGGCAGAAACCGACAGCGTGGCCCGCCACGAAGGGCTGATCGCAATTCGCGTCTCCCCGAACCGTGCCGAACTCTGGGTGCCCGCCGATCAGGCCGACACCATCAAAGGCAAACTGTCCGCGCAATTGAGCGAGGGCGAACTCAATCAATGGCTGCTGGGCCAGATTCGCGCCGGGATCGGTCAGGTCATGCCGAGCACCCGCGAGCTGTTCATCCCGCAGATGCTCAATCTGCAGGCCGTCGGCGGCGTGAGCTTCAAGAAAGGCTGCTACACCGGCCAGGAAATCGTCGCGCGCATGCAATACCTGGGCAAACTCAAGCGTCGCCTGTATCGCGTGCAACTGGACGCCGCTGACCTGCCGGAGCCCGGCACCGCGCTGTTCGCCCCGAGCCACGGCAGTTCCATCGGCGAAGTGGTGCTGGCCGCCCGTACCGAAAAGAATATTGAACTGCTGGCGGTGTTGCAGGCCGAAGCTGCCGAAGCGGGCGACTTGCATCTGGGCTCGGCCGAAGGTCCGGCGCTGCACTTGCTCGACCTGCCATACGAACTGGATCGCGACCGCGAAATCCAGCGTTGATCGCAGCATTTGTTGCAACACCCTAGAGAAACGACATGAGTGAGCTGGCGGATAAGGTCCAACAGGATTTGGTTGAGGCCATCGATAACGATGACCTGGTTCTGCCAACGTTACCGGAAGTGGCCCTGCAGATTCGCAAGGCCGCGGAAGATCCGGACATCAGCGTCAGCGACCTGAGCAAAGTGATCGGCCGTGACACGGCGCTGTCGGCGCGTCTGATCAAAGTGGTCAACAGCCCACTGCTGCGCGCCACCCAGGAAGTCACCGACCTGCACACCGCCATCACCCGGCTCGGCGTCAACTACAGCAGCAACCTGGCGATCGGTCTGGTGATGGAGCAGATCTTCCACGCCCGCTCCGACGTGGTCGAACAGAAGATGCGCGAAGTCTGGCGCAAGAGCCTGGAGATCGCCGGCGTCAGCTACGCCCTGTGCCGCCGTTACACCCAGCTCAAGCCCGATCAGGCTGCGCTCGGTGGACTGGTTCATCAGATCGGCGTGCTGCCGATCCTGACGTATGCCGAAGACCACTACGAATTGCTGTCCGATCCGGTCAGCCTCAACCATGTGATCGATCACATTCACCCGTTGCTCGGCGACAAATTGCTGCGGGTCTGGGAGTTTCCGGAGCGCCTGGTGGAGCTGCCGGGGCTGTATCAGGACCTCAAGCGCGAATCGCAGCAGATCGATTATGTCGACATCGTGCAAGTGGCCAGCCTGTATTGCCACAAGGACACCAACCATCCGTTGGCCCGCATCGATCCATTCAGCGTGCCAGCATTCCGCAAGCTCGGCATCGATCCGGAAAACAAGGCGCTGTGCGCCGATCTGGAAGAATCGCGGTCGATGTTCTACTGATCACCGGCGACAAAACTCACCCGTACCTTCAAACCCGCCTGCTCACCATCGTGCAGACTGATCTGCGCCAGATGCGCGCGGCAGATTTCCCCGACAATCGCCAACCCCAGCCCGGAACCGGCCACCTGCTGGTTGCGCCGGTAAAAACGCTCGAAAACCCGATCCCGCTCTTCGAGCGGAATGCCCGGCCCATCGTCTTCAACCTCCAGCACCGCCGGCGCCCTGACCCGCAGAATCACGTTGCCGCCCGGCGGCGTGTGGGCCAGCGCGTTGTCCACCAGATTGCTCAGCAACTCGTTGAGCAATGTCGGCTCGCCACGCAGCCATACCGGCTCGTCCGCTTCCAGCGCCAGCGCGACACCCCGCGCATGGGCCAGTGGAGCCATGGCCATGCCCAGTTCTCGCGCCAACTGACTCAGATCGAGCAACTGCGCACCGCCCTCGGCAATCGCCCGGGCGCCGTTTTCCACTCGAGCCAGCGACAGCAATTGATTGGCCAGATGGGTCAGGCGATCCGTGCTTTGTGCCGAGGATTCCAGCGTTTCGCGCCAGGTCTGCGGCTCGTTCGAGCGCAAGCCCAGTTCAAGTCGCGCCTTGAGCGCCGCCAGTGGCGTGCGCAGCTCATGGGCTGCATCGGCGATGAATTGCGCCTGCCGCTCGAACTGGCCACGCAGGCGTTCGGTGAAATGGTTGAGCGCACGCACCAGCGGCGACAACTCATGCTGGACTTCCACCAGCGGCAACGGACGCAAGTCGTCAGGCTGGCGCTCTTCCACTGCCGTGCGCAGACGTTCGATCGGCCGCAACGCAGCGCTTACCGCAAACCACACCAGCAACAACGCGCCAATCGCCAGCATCCCCAGCCGCAGCAAGGTATCTGCCGCCAGACTGCGGGCCATGCTGACGCGCGCCTCATCGGTTTCGGCAACGCGGATTTCAGCCATGCCGTTCATGTTCGGCTCGCTGACCGCTTTTAGCAGGCTGACCACACGCACGTTCTGGCCCTGATATTTCGCGTCGTAAAACCGCGCCAGGGCGGGATAACTGTCGGTTCTTGGTGTGCCCGGCGGCGGGCCCGGCAGGTTTTCGTAGCCGGAAATCAACTTCTGGTTGATGTCGTTGACCTGGTAATAGATGCGCCCGGCGCTGTCGTAAGCAAAGGTATCGAGCGCCACGTATGGCACGTCGGCACTGAGACTGCCATCGCGCTGCGACAGACCGGCGGCGATGGTCCGCGCCGAGGCCAGCAGCGTGCGGTCGTAGGCGGTGTCAGCGGCCTCGCGACCGTTCCAGTACGCACTCAATCCGCTGGCGAGCATCAACACCACCAGCAGCAGCGCGAGGTTCCACAGCAACCGCCAGCGCAGGCTGCTGGGCTTATGCATCGCGGCTTTCCAGCAAATAGCCCAGACCGCGAAACGTCACGATGGCCACCGAATGGCCGTCGAGCTTCTTGCGCAGGCGGTGCACGTAGATTTCGATGGCATCGGGGCTGGCCTCTTCGTCGAGACCGAACACCTGCGCAGCCAGTTGCTCCTTGCTCATCACTCGACCCGGACGGGCGATCAGCGCTTCGAGCACCGCTTGTTCGCGAGAAGTCAGCGTCAGCAATTCATCGCCGAGGGTGAAGCGTCGGGTGTCGAGGTCATAGGCCAGCACACCGCAGCGCTGCTGACGTTCGCCGCCAAGCACACTGCGGCGCAGCAACGCCTTGACCCGAGCTTCGAGCTCGGTGAGTTCGAACGGCTTGGCCAGGTAGTCATCGGCGCCGAGATTGAGCCCATGGACCCGATCCTTGACGTCACTGCGGGCCGTCAGCATCAGCACCGGCAGGTTCTTGCCCCGGGCCCGCAGGCGCGCCAACACCTCAAAACCGTCCATGCGTGGCAGGCCGACATCAAGGATCGCCACCGCGTATTCCTCGCTGCCCAGGGCCAGGTCGGCAGCCACGCCGTCGTGCAAGACGTCCACGGTCAGACCGGTGCTCTTGAGCGCCTGGGCGACGCTTTCGGCCAGCGGCAAATGGTCTTCGACGAGCAGGACACGCATGGATCTCTACCTCATTCAGGGATGGCCGACGCCATTCTTTGCGGCGGAGTTTACAGCCGCAACCGCCACTGTGAAGCCCGAAAACACGCGAAAGAATACTGAAAGGTTAGCGAAAGGTTGGGCCGTTAGAGTCGTTTCACCGAAGGTCCCGACTGCCGACCTTCGCCGTTTTGCCTGTTCATACACCGTAGTTTCAAACCGTAGCTCTCGAAAAACGCCTCGATGCGTTTTCGCCAATAAGAACAATAACGAGGTACTGCACCATGCTGTCCATACAGCTTCAGGTTGACCCGTTTCATTCTTCCTTTCGAATTTCCCCGTTTTCGCTTGTCAGCGCCATCGTCGGCTGCGCGGCGTTCAACCCCTCCGGGTCTGAGCCTGTTAGCCTGCGCGCGCGAAACCGCCGCACCTGAAACATCCCCAAAAACAACAACTCCCGTGGAGACACTCATGAACCGATCCCTGCGCCGTTTCGCCCTCGCTGCCGGTTGCGTGCTGTTCGCCGGCCAACTGATGGCCGAACCGAAACGCCCCGAATGCATTGCCCCGGCCTCCCCCGGTGGCGGTTTCGACCTGACCTGCAAACTGGCGCAAAGCGCGCTGGTCAATGAAAAACTGCTGACCAAACCGATGCGCGTGACCTACATGCCCGGTGGCGTCGGTGCGGTGGCGTACAACGCCGTTGTGGCGCAGCGTCCGGCCGATGCCGGCACGCTGGTGGCGTGGTCCAGCGGTTCGCTGTTGAACCTGGCCCAGGGCAAGTTCGGTCGGTTCGATGAAACCAACGTGCGCTGGCTGGCCGCGGTCGGCACCAGCTACGGCGCCATCGCGGTGAAAAGCGATTCGCCCTACAAAACCCTCGATGATCTCGTGCAGGCGCTGAAGAAAGATCCGAGTTCCGTGGTCATTGGCTCCGGCGGTACCGTCGGCAGCCAGGACTGGATGCAGACTGCACTGATCGCCAAAGCCGCCGGGATCAACCCGCGCGACCTGCGCTACGTCGCCCTCGAAGGGGGCGGCGAGATCGCCACCGCCCTGCTCGGCGGTCATATCCAGGTCGGCAGTACCGACATTTCCGACTCCATGCCGCATATCCAGAGCGGCGACATGCGCCTGCTGGCCGTGTTTGCCGAGAAACGCCTGGACGAGCCGGAAATGAAGGACATTCCTACCGCGCGCGAACAAGGCTACGACATCGTCTGGCCGGTGGTGCGCGGTTTCTACCTCGGGCCAAAAGTCAGCGATGAAGACTACGCCTGGTGGAAAGACTCCTTCGACAAACTGCTGGCCTCCGACGACTTCGCCAAGCTGCGCGATCAGCGTGAACTGTTCCCGTTCGCCATGACCGGTCCCGAGCTGGACACCTACGTCAAGAAACAGGTGGCGGACTACAAGGTGCTGGCCAAAGAGTTCGGCCTGATTCAGTGATCGTCTCTGTCTAGCGTCCATGGCCCTCTCGCCGGGGCCATGGCAGGAGTTCCCTCATGCTTATTCAACGCATTTTTGCCTCGGTGCTGTTGCTGGCCTGTGCCGGCCTGGCACTGATGGCGTGGCCGTATCAGGCGGCTTTTTCCTACGAACCGGTGGGCCCTCGGGCGTTTCCATTGCTGATGCTCGGCCTGATGGGCCTGGCGCTGCTGTACATGGTGTTCCGCCCGGCGCCGATCAAACACAGCGAGGACGAACCGCCGCTGGATCGCGAAACCCTGACCAAGATCGCAATCTGCGTCGCCCTGCTGCTGGTGTTCGCCGGTTTGTTCGAACCGCTGGGCTTCATCCTCAGCAGCATTCTGATCGGCATCCCGATGGCGCGCCTGTATGGCGGGCGCTGGGTGCCCAGCGTCATTGTCACGACGCTGATGGCGATTGGTTTGTACGTGTTGTTCGACCGCGTGATGGACGTACCGCTGCCCCTCGGCCTGCTCGACGTTCTGGAGAACTGATATGGATACTCTCGGTTATTTGGGTCAGGGCTTCGGCGTCGCGCTGAGTCCGTACAACCTGGTCACGGCCCTGACCGGCACGTTGATCGGCACCGTGGTCGGGTTGTTGCCGGGCCTGGGCCCGATCAATGGTGTGGCGTTGCTGATCCCGATCGCGTTCGCCCTCGGACTGCCGCCGGAATCTGCCCTGATCCTGCTGGCGGCGGTCTATCTGGGCTGCGAATACGGCGGCCGGATCAGCTCGATCCTGCTGAACATTCCGGGCGAAGCCTCCACCGTGATGACCACCCTCGACGGTTACCCGATGGCCCGCAAAGGCCTGGCCGGCGTGGCATTGTCGTTGTCGGCATGGAGTTCGTTCATCGGCGCCTTCATCGCCACCTGCGGCATGGTGCTGTTCGCCCCGCTGCTGGCGAAATGGGCGATTGCCTTCGGTCCGGCGGAATACTTCGTGTTGATGGTGTTCGCGATTGTCTGTCTCGGCGGCATGGCCGGTGACCGACCGCTGAAGACTTTCATTGCGGCGTTGATCGGCCTGTTCCTGTCCAGCATCGGCATCGACGCCAACAGCGGCGTTTACCGTTTCACCGGCGACAACATTCACCTGACTGACGGCATTCAGTTCGTGGTGCTGGTACTGGGCCTGTTCTCGGTCAGCGAAATCCTCCTGCTGCTGGAAAAAACCCATCGCGGCCAGGAAGCGGTGAAAGCCACCGGGCGGATGATGTTCAACTTCAAGGAAGCAGCGTCGGTGTTCGTGGTGAACATCCGTTGCGGCCTGCTCGGTTTCATCATGGGCGTGTTGCCGGGTGCCGGCGCGACCCTGGCCAGCGCCGTGGCCTACATGACCGAAAAACGCATCGCCGGTGCCAGCGGCAAGTTTGGTCAGGGCGACGCCCGCGGCCTCGCTGCGCCGGAAACCGCCATCGGTGCCTCCGCTTGCGGCGCGCTGGTGCCGATGCTGACCCTCGGCGTTCCGGGTTCGGGCACCACGGCGGTGATGATCGGCGCGCTGTCGCTGTACAACATCACCCCCGGCCCGCTGCTGTTCCAGCAACAGCCGGACATCGTCTGGGGCCTGATCGCTTCGCTGTTCATCGCCAACATCATGCTGGTGATCCTGAACATCCCGATGATCCGCATCTTCACCCGTATCCTCGCCGTGCCGAACTGGGCTCTGGTGCCGGTCATCGCGATCATCACCGGGATCGGTGTGTACGCCGTACACGCGACCACATTCGACCTGTTCCTGATGGTCGGCATCGGCATCTTCGGCTACATCCTGCGCAAACTGGATTTCCCGCTGTCGCCAGTCCTGCTGGGGTTCATCCTCGGCGGGCTGATGGAGCAGAACCTGCGCCGGGCGCTGTCGATTTCCAACGGTGCGCTGGAAATCCTCTGGTCGAGTCCGATCACCTTCGGCGTCTGGGTGTTGACTGCCATCATGTTGCTGATGCCGCTGCTGCGCATCTGGCGCAAACGCTCGGCCGCGCAACGCGCCGTTGCCGATGTCTGATCGGCTCTCCCTCAAAACCTGGTGGGGAACCCCGCTGGTCGGTCTGCTTGGCGGTTACATCGCCAGCCAGATCGGCTGGCCGCTGCCGTGGATGGTCGGCTCGTTGCTGGCGATCATCCTGGTGCGCTGCCTGACCCCGTGGCAATTGACCGAAATCCCTGGCGGCCGCAAGTGCGGCCAGTGGATCGTCGGAATCGGTATTGGCCTGCACTTCACCCCGCTGGTGATGGAGCAGGTGCTCGGCCACTTCGGTCTGATCTTCTTCGGCGCGCTGGTCACCAGCCTCTCGGCGGTGGTCGGCGTGTGGCTGATGCGCCGCACCGGCGAGGATCGCGCCACGGCATTTTTCTCCAGCATGCCCGGCGGCTCCGGGGAAATGGTCAACCTCGGCGCCCGCAACGGCGCGCTGCTCAGCCATGTCGCGGCCGGGCAGAGTCTGCGGGTGTTGGTGGTGGTGTTGTGTGTTCCGGCGGCGTTCAAGTATCTGCTGGGTGACGGCACCCCGATTTCACACGCCGGCAGCGTCGATTGGCGCTGGCTGGCGGTTCTTTTTCCGGCGGGTGGCTTGCTCGCCTGGCTCTGGCAACGTCTGCGTCAACCCAACCCTTGGCTGTTCGGTCCGCTGCTGGTCAGCGCGGCGGTGAGCATCGGCTGGGACCTGCACATCGGCCTGCCCAATGGCGGCAGCCAGATCGGCCAGTGGTTGATCGGCAGTGGGCTGGGTTGTCACTTCAACCGCCAGTTCTTCCGCCGCGCGCCATCGTTCATGGGGCGCACGTTGATCGGCACGGCGCTGACCATGTTGATCGCGACACTGGCGGCGTTGGGATTGAGTGCGCTGACCCATCTGGACCTGCGCTCGCTGACGTTGGGCATGATGCCCGGCGGGATCGCCGAGATGAGTCTGACGGCAGAGACCCTGCAACTGTCGGTGCCGCTGGTGACGGCAATGCAGGTGATGCGGCTGCTGTTCGTGTTGTTTCTGGCGGAACCGTTGTTCAAATACTGGAACCGCCAGCCCTGAACGTCAGACCACCGACGGCAGGCGCCACTCGATCGGCGCTTCGCCGTTCTGCTCCAGGAATTTGTTGGTGCGGCTGAAGTGCCCGCAACCGAGAAAGCCGCGATAGGCCGACAGCGGCGACGGGTGCACCGAGGTCAGTACCAGATGTTTGGTGGCATCGATCAGCTTCTGCTTGCTCTGCGCATGGGCGCCCCAGAGCATGAACACCAGATGCGGCTGTTTCTGGCTGACCACTTCAATGATCCGATCCGTGAAGAACTGCCAGCCCTTGTCCTTGTGCGCATTGGCGTTGGCGCGTTCGACGGTCATGGTGGTGTTGAGCATCAGCACACCCTGATCGGCCCAGCTCTGCAGATAGCCGTGATTGGGGATGTCGATGTTCAGGTCGCGCTTCAACTCTTTATAGATGTTGACCAACGATGGCGGCGCCGGCACGCCCGGTTGCACCGAGAAGCACAAGCCGTGGGCCTGGCCCGGGCCGTGGTACGGATCCTGGCCGAGAATGACCACTTTCACCTTGTCCAGCGGCGTCGAGTTCAACGCGTTGAAGATCATCGGTCCCGGCGGATAGATTTCCTTGCCGGCCGCCCGCTCCTGCTGCAGAAAAGTGCGCAACTCTGCCATGTAGGGCTGGTCGAATTCGGCACGCAGTGCCTCCTTCCAGCTCGGTTCGAGTTTGATACGGTCGTCAGCAGTCATGGTCATACCCGGCAAAAACAATGGGGCGAACCCTAGGAAAGCCGACCACGCTTGTCAATTGATCTGACGCAGATCCGGCACTTTCCCACACAGCGATCATACTGATCGTTCAAATTCCCGATCGAGGTCACGATGAATCTGCACTTCGAAGAACTCACCGGCACCGACGGCGCGCGCATCGGCGTGGCCACGCTGGATGCCGAAAAGTCGCTCAATGCGCTGTCCCTGCCGATGATCCACGCCCTGAGCGACAAACTGAACGCCTGGGCCAAGGATCCACAAATCGTCTGCGTGCTGCTGCGCGGCAACGGCGCCAAGGCGTTCTGCGCCGGCGGCGAAGTCCGCAGCCTGGTGGAAGCCTGCCGGGCCCATCCCGGTGAGGTGCCGCCGCTGGCCGCCCAGTTTTTCAACGCTGAATACCACCTGGACTACAGCCTGCACACCTATCCGAAACCGTTGATCTGCTGGGGACACGGATATGTGCTGGGCGGTGGCATGGGCCTCTTGCAAGGCGCGAGCATTCGGATCGTCACGCCGAGCAGTCGTCTGGCGATGCCGGAAATCAGCATCGGCCTGTACCCGGATGTCGGCGCCAGTTGGTTCCTCTCGCGGCTGCCGGGCAAGCTCGGTTTGTTCCTTGGCTTGACCGGCGCGCACATGAACGCTCGCGATGCGATTGATCTGGACCTGGCCGACCGCTTTCTGCTCGACGAACAGCAGCAGGAACTGATCGACGGTTTGTTGCAGCTGAATTGGCAGGAACAAACCGCGATGCAGCTCAACAGTCTGTTCAAGGCGTTGCAGCAGGAAGCCGTGGCGCAGATGCCTGAGGCGCAATGGCTGCCGCGTCGGCAGCAGATCGATGAATGGCTGGATGTCAGCGACGTGGTCTGCGCCTGGAAAGCCATCAGCCTGCATCGCGACAGCAGCGACCCGTTGATTGCCCGTGCCGCGAAAACCATGAGCGAAGGTTCGCCACTGACCGCGCATCTGGTCTGGGAACAGATCATCCGCGCCCGCCACATGTCGCTGGCCGAAGTCTTTCAGATGGAATACACCCTGAGCCTCAATTGCTGCCGGCATCCGGAATTCAGCGAAGGGGTTCGGGCACGGCTGATCGACAAGGATCAAAAACCGCACTGGCACTGGCCGGACATCGCCCGGGTGCCGGACGCGGTGGTCGACGCGCACTTTCACAAGGTGTGGGAGGGGCGGCATCCGTTGGCGGATCTCTCCAGTTACTGAAATCCGGGCACAAAAAAAGCGGCGCTCAATGCGCCGCTTTTTTGCGGGGGTTACCAGCGGTTACCGTGTCGGTTGTAATCGCCACGTCCACTGTGACGGTCGTAGTTGCCACGACCCCGGCGGTCATCCCAGCCACCGCGACGGTGGTCGTCCCAGCGTCCGCGATCATGACCGTGCCAGCGACGGTTCTCGTAGTAGCGCGGGGCCGGTTGGTAGTAACGAGGCGCCGAGTAATAGCGTGGAGCCGGTTGGTAATAGCGTGGTGCAGGCTGGTAGTAGCGCGGCGCCGAATAATACGTGCTGCCGCCGGTGTAATAGGTGCCACCGCTGTAATACGAAGGTGCCTGCGATGTGTAGACCTCTGAGCTGTAGTAGCCATCTCCGTAGGAATAAGGGACGCATCCGCCAAGGGAAAAAAGCATCACGGTAAACAGAAGAATTCGGCGATACATGGCGGCCTCCTGGACCGCGGGTAGCCACACCAGCGACGCTGGCAGGCGTCAGTCTTTCATTCGGCGACTGACGAAATATCTGACAGCGATTTCGGCATCCGGTGCGTTTCTGCAACAACTTGAAACAAGTGATTGATGAAACCTTGTTCATGCAGAAACGCCGTCATTCAGCCGCTGATTAGTGGTGCCCACCGTGGTATCCGCCGCCGTGATGACCCCGTCCGTAACCGCCGCGATAGCCATGGCCGCCGTAGTAATAGCGGGCGCCACCGTAGTAACGCGGGCCGTAATAACCACCGTAGTAATAGGGCGAGTAATAGCCGGGATAGTAATAGGGCGTGGAGTAAACATCGTAGCCGCCGGCGTAGTAGTAACAGCCGGACAGCCCTAGACCGAGCACTGCTCCCAGCAGCACCCGACGCAGCAATTTTGAAATACGCATGGCGGCCTCCTGAAAGACCTGTGACAGCAGTCGGCACAGACCGGCTGACATCAGATTTGACTGGCTGACCGCTACCGAGTGCCCAACCCTCAGGGGCATCGGATCAGCGGCAGCGGACGCTGCATGACGGTGCAACCGCGCACCAACACAAAGCGCCCACAGGCGTTCGCCATCCGCCGTAACGTCACGAAAGCCCGTAACAGAGCGCCCGACCCGACTTGGCACGCCTCTCGCTTTAGCAAACCCGTGCAGGAGTCATCACAGGTTCGCGGCACCACAATTTGCAATGGCTGACTAGGGTTCCGGCTCGCATCTGCGAGTGACTGGTCCGAGAGTTGGCGACCTCCAGTTGAGGTTACACGGCGGGACAAAAGCCCGGGAGACAAGCCACCGTTCGCGGTGCCGCGTTGCCTTCCTGTCCGCCCTCGATCAACTGGAGAAGCCACCATGTCCCGACTACGTTTGCCCGCCCTGCTCGCCGCCGCGTTCGCCGCGTTTATCAGCACTCAATCCCCCGCCGCGCAGAAAGACCACTTCAGTGTCTGCTGGACGATCTACGCCGGCTGGATGCCATGGGAATACGCCGGCAGCCAGGGCATCGTCGACAAATGGGCGAAGAAGTACGGGATCAAGATTGATGTCGTGCAACTCAACGATTACGTCGAGTCGATCAACCAGTACACCGCCGGCCAGTTCGATGGCTGCACCATGACCAACATGGATGCCCTCACCATTCCGGCCGCTGGCGGCGTCGACAGCACCGCGCTGATCGTCAGCGACTTTTCCAACGGCAACGACGGCATCGTCCTCAAGGGCGAAGGCAAGAAAGTCGCCGACCTCAAGGGCATGGACGTCAACCTGGTCGAACTGTCGGTTTCCCACTACCTGCTGGCCCGCGCGCTGGACTCGGTCGATCTGACCGAAAAAGACCTGAAAGTGGTCAACACCTCCGACGCCGACATTTCCGCCGCCTTCAACACCGAACAGGTCAACGCCGTCACCACCTGGAACCCGATGCTTTCGGACATCAAGGCCAAACCCGGGGTGACCGAAGTCTTCAACTCCAGCCAGATCCCCGGCGAAATCATGGACATGATGGTGGTCAACAGCGCCACCCTCAAAGACAACCCGGCCCTGGGCAAGGCACTGACCGGCGCGTGGTTCGAAGTGGTCGAGTTGATGAACGCCAAGAACGCTGCGAGCAAAGCCGCGCTGGAGCACATGGCCAAAGCCTCGGGCACCGACCTGGCCGGATTCCAGGCGCAACTGGACACCACCAAACTCTTCGCCACACCGAAAGAAGCCCTGGCGTTCGCCACCAGCAAGCAACTGCCGGAAACCATGCGCAGGGTTGCCGAGTTCTCGTTCCAGCACGGTTTGCTCGGTGAAGGCGCGAAAGACACCAGCGCGGTCGGCATGGCGTTCGCCAACGGCGTGACCAGCGGCGACACCGGCAACCTCAAGCTGCGTTTCGATCCGACCTACGTGCAGATGGCCGCTGACGCCAAGCTGTAAGCCACGGAGGATTTGGCCATGCGCCTGATCAATCGCCACCCGGATCGCCCGAGTCGCCTGTTGCTGGTGATCCTGCCGTTCGCCCTGGTGCTGTTCGCCTATTTCATGGGCTCGGCCGAGCGCCTGGCGGACAATCCCAACAACAAACTGCTGCCCAGCGCGGTGCAGATGACCGACGCGGTGAAACGCCTGGCGTTCAATGCCGACAGCCGCACCGGTGAATACCTGTTGTGGCAGGACACCGCGTCGAGCCTGCGACGCTTGGCCATCGGCCTCGGCATCGCGGCACTGGCCGGGTTATGCCTGGGCATGGCCGCCGGCACTCTGCCGCTGTTCGGCGCACCGTTGTCGCCGATGCTGACGGTGCTGTCGATGGTGCCGCCGCTGGCAATCCTGCCGATCCTGTTCATCGTCTTCGGCCTCGGCGAACTGTCGAAAGTGATGCTGATCGTGATCGGTATCACCCCGGCTCTGGCCCGAGATCTGGAACAGCGGGCCCGGGACATCCCCGTCGAACTGCTGATCAAGGCCCAGACCCTCGGCGCCTCGACCTGGACATTGATGCTGCGTGTGGTGCTGCCGCAACTGTTGCCGCGTCTGCTGATCTCGCTGCGGCTGATGCTCGGTTCGGCGTGGCTGTTCCTGATCGCCGCCGAAGCCATCGCCTCCACCGACGGTCTGGGCTACCGGATTTTCCTCGTGCGCCGCTACCTGGCGATGGACGTGATCCTGCCGTACGTGGTGTGGATCACCCTGCTCGCCTGGCTGATGGATTGGGGCCTCAAATACCTGACCCGTCGGGCATTCCCCTGGTATGAGGGGGCCGCCAAATGAGCTTCATCACGGTGAAAAACGTCTGGCAGCAATACGCCGACCAAGTGGTGCTCGAAGGCTTGAACCTCAACGTCAACGAGGGCGAGTTCTGCACGCTGGTCGGTGCTTCGGGCTGCGGAAAGTCAACCTTCCTGCGCCTGCTGCTGGGGCAGGAAACTGCCAGTCGCGGCGAGATTCTGCTCGACGGCCAGCCGCTGGCCCGAGAGCCGGATGCCAGCCGTGGCGTGGTGTTCCAGCGTTACTCGGTATTCCCGCATCTGAGCGTGCTGGACAACGTTGCGATCGGCCTGGAATTGCCGCGCGCTCCGCTGCTCGGGCGCTTGTTCGGAAGCGCGAAAAAAGACGCCCGCGAACAGGCCTCGGCGCTGCTGCACAAAGTCGGCCTCGGCCATGCGCTGGACAAGTACCCCGCGCAGCTCTCCGGCGGCATGCAACAGCGGCTGGCGATCGCCCAGGCGCTGATCATGAAACCGCGGGTGTTGCTGCTCGACGAACCGTTCGGCGCGCTCGATCCGGGCATTCGCAAGGACATGCACGCGCTGCTGCTGGAGCTGTGGCGCGAAACGCAACTGACCGTGTTCATGGTCACCCACGACCTGTCCGAAGGTTTCAGCCTCGGCACCCGCCTGCTGGTGTTCGACAAGGTGCGCCTCGACCCGCACGCCCCCGGCGCCTATGGCGCCCGCATCACCTACGACATCCCTTTGAACAGCGACCGTCGCGCCCAACGCGCCGCCGTCGACGCCCTGCCCGCCGCGTTGGCCGGCACGCTTCGTATTGCCTGAGAGGACTGCTCCCATGACTGATTCGACCCAACTGTTTCCACCCTTCGCCGAAGAAACCCTGCCCGGTGGCGGTCACCGTTCCTTCGTCCTTAAACGCGGCCAGTTGCTGCGCCTGACCGACCTGCGCGGCGGTGCCAACGTCAGCCTGACCCTGCTCAACGCCAACGAAAAAACCGAGCGCCTGAACCTGCCCGACAGCCTCAAGTGCCAACACACCGCCAAGCTCACCACCGGACATTGCCTGTACTCGGACATGGGTCGGGTGCTGGCGGCAATCACCGCCGACACCTGCGGCTGGAGCGACAGCCTCGGCGGTGTGCTGTGCGCTGAAGAGGTCGCGGAAAAATACGGCCAGGGCCGCTATCAGGAACTGCGCAACGGCTTCTTTCGCAACGGCACCGACAACCTGCTGGTAGAACTGGGCAAGTGGGGCTTGGGCATGTCCGACCTGCTGATGACCCTCAACCTGTTCAGCCGGGTCAACGTCGATGAAGCCGGGCGCTTCCATTTCGTCGAAGGCCATTCGAAGGCCGGCGACTACATCGAGCTGTACGCGCCAATGGACACCCTCGTCGTCCTCACTGCCCTGCAACACCCGATGGATCCGTCGCCCGACTACGCGCCAAAACCGCTGAAGCTGAGCTGGATGAACGCCGACGCCAGCGTCGCCGAGCACTGCCGCACCTCGCGCCCGGAGAACGAGCGCGGCTTTATCAACACCGACCGTTTGTTCGCCTGAGGATCATCGCCATGTCAGTTGCTATCGCCACTTCGCAAAAACAACCCGACGCTGCGGTGTACCGCGCCACCATCCCGGCCGGCGAACCTTGGCTGATGGAGGTCAAGGCCGGCCAGACCCTGCGCATCCTCGACCTTGAGGGCAACCAGGCGGTCGATACGCTGTTCTACAGCCTCGCCAATCCCCGCGAGCGCTACGATGTGCAACGCACTTTGCGCCGGCAGAACAGCGTGTACCTGAGCACCGGCAGCGTTTTGTATTCCAACCTTGGCAAACCGATGCTGACCATCATCGCCGACACCTGCGGCCGCCACGACACCCTCGGCGGCGCCTGCGCGCAGGAGAGCAACACCGTGCGCTACGCCCTGGAAAAACGCTACATGCACAGCTGCCGCGATAACTACCTGCGTGCCTGCGCCCACGACGGGCGCCTGGGCAAAGGTGACATCGGGCCGAACATCAATTTCTTCATGAACGTGCCCGTGACCGCCGACGGCGGCCTGACCTTCGAGGACGGCATTTCCGCCCCCGGCAAATACGTCGACCTGCGCGCCGAGATGGACGTGATCGTGCTGATCTCCAACTGCCCGCAACTGAACAACCCGTGCAACGCCTACAACCCGACACCTGCGGAGCTACTGGTATGGAACTGACATTCGCCCGTCTGCGCCGTTGGCTTTTCGCCCTGTGCCAGGCCCGTTCCGGCCAGTGTCTGAAATCCCCAAAACACCCCTGAACCCTGTGGGAGCTGGCTTGCCAGCGATGGCGTCGGCACAGCCAACATTGATGATGACTGACACATCGCCATCGCGGGCAGGCCCGCTCCCACAAGGTCAATGGTGACTTTCGAAATTGTGATTTTGCCGTCGGGGACGACCCCGGCGCTCATCGAAAAACTGCGGGACGGCCCGCATCCCCTTCAGGGGTTTTGCCATGTTCGAAAAAGTCCTGATTGCCAACCGTGGCGCGATTGCCTGCCGCATTCTGCGCACCTTGCGTGAACTGCACGTCGAAGGCGTCGCGGTGTACTCCGAAGCCGATGCCGCCAGCCTGCACATCCTGCAAGCGGACGAAGCCCACAGCCTCGGTGAAGGCGCAGCGGCCGGCACTTATCTGGCCGTCGAAAAGATCCTCGCCATCGCCAAAGCCACTGGCGCCACAGCGATCCATCCCGGCTACGGCTTCCTCTCGGAAAACGCCGCGTTCGCCGAAGCCTGCGCAAACCATGGCATTGCCTTCATCGGCCCGACTCCGGAACAGCTGCGGGTGTTTGGCCTCAAGCACACCGCCCGCGCGCTGGCCAAACAGCACGGCGTGCCGATGCTCGAAGGCACCGAACTGCTCGACAGCCTCGACGCCGCGCTGATTGCCGGCGCGCACGTCGGTTATCCGGTGATGCTCAAAAGCACCGCCGGTGGCGGTGGCATCGGCATGCGCGTGTGCCGTAACGCCAGCGAACTGAGCGAGTCGTTCGAGGCGGTGAAGCGCCTCGGGCAGAACAACTTCAGCGACGCCGGGGTCTTCATCGAGAAGTACATCCAGCGTGCGCGGCATCTGGAGGTTCAGGTGTTCGGCGACGGCCATGGCGAAGTGATCGCCCTTGGCGTGCGCGACTGCTCGGTGCAGCGGCGCAACCAGAAAGTCCTCGAGGAAACCCCGGCACCGAACCTGCCCGACGGCATGGCGGATGAGCTGTGCGCGGCGGCGATCAAACTGGCCAAAGCAGTGAATTACCGCAGCGCAGGCACCGTCGAATTCGTCTTCGACAGCGATGCACAGCGCTTCTATTTTCTGGAAGTGAACACCCGGCTGCAGGTCGAACACGGCGTCACCGAACAGGTGTGGGGCGTTGATCTGGTGCGCTGGATGGTCGAGTTGGCGGCGGGAGATCTGCCGCAGCTGAGCGAGTTGTTTGAAAGCCTGAAACCGCAAGGCCACGCGATTCAGGCACGGCTGTATGCGGAGGATCCGGGGCGAGATTTCCAGCCGAGTCCGGGGCTGTTGACCGCTGTGGAGTTTCCTGCGGCCAACGGCATTCAACTGCGCATCGACACCTGGGTCGAGGCCGGTTGCGAGATCCCGCCCTACTTCGATCCGATGATCGCCAAAGTCATCAGCTGGGCGCCGACCCGCGAACAGGCCCGCGCCGAACTGCACCAGGCCCTCGGCGACAGCCTGCTGTACGGCGTGGAAACCAATCGCGACTACCTGCGGCAGATTCTGCTCGATGCGCCGTTTGCCAGCGGCGAGCCGTGGACCCGTTGCCTGGAAGGCCTGGTGTACCGGGCCAACACCTTCGAAGTGCTGAGCGCCGGCACCCAGACCAGCGTCCAGGACTACCCCGGTCGCCTCGGTTACTGGGCGGTCGGCGTGCCACCTTCGGGGCCGATGGACAGCCGCGCGTTGCGTCTGGGCAATCGCTTGCTGGGCAATGCCGAAGGCGCGGCGGCACTGGAAATCACCATGAACGGGCCCCTGCTGCGCTTCAATTGCGACGCGGTGGTGGCGGTGACGGGGGCGCCGTTGACGCTGACACTCGACGGCGAAGCGGTGCCGATGAACACCGTGCTGTTGATCGAAGCAGGCAGCCAGTTACATCTCGGCGGTTTGCTCGACGCTGGCGCCCGCAGCTACCTGTGCCTGCGTGGCGGCTTGCAGGTGCCGGACTATCTGGGCAGCAAAAGCACCTTCACCCTTGGTCAGTTCGGCGGTCATGGCGGGCGGGCCTTGCGCGCCGGTGACGTGCTGCATCTGGCTGCCCTGAATGAGCGCAGCGCCGGGCAGACATTAGCCCCCCATCACGTCAGCGAATTACCTGCCGTGCGCCGGATCCGCGTCATCTACGGCCCCCATGGCGCGCCTGAATATTTCACTGAAAACTACATCGGCACCTTTTTCGCCACGCAATGGGAAGTGCATTTCAACTCCAGCCGCACCGGCGTGCGCCTGATCGGGCCGAAACCGGAATGGGTGCGCGCCGACGGCGGCGAGGCCGGGCTGCATCCGTCGAACATCCACGACAATCCCTACGCCATCGGCGCCGTGGACTTCACCGGCGACATGCCGGTAATCCTCGGTCCGGACGGCCCGAGCCTTGGCGGTTTCGTGTGCCCGGTGACGGTGATCGAGGCCGATCTCTGGCAGCTCGGGCAACTGAAGGCCGGGGACAAGGTGCAGTTTGAACCGGTCGATCTCAAGACTGCCCGCAACCTCGCCCTCAATTGGGATACCTGTGGGAGCCGGCTTGCCAGCGATGGGGCCCGAGCAGACACCGCGTCACCTTCATCGCTGGCAGGCCAGCTCCCTCAGGGTCTGGTTTCGCCTGTGGTTCTGGAGTTGGGTCAGGACGACAAGCGGCTGGTCGGGCGTGTGTCCGGCGATACCCATCTGCTGCTGGAAATCGGCGCGCCGGAACTGGATCTGGTCCTGCGCTTTCGCGCCCATGCCCTGATGCAGGCGCTGGAAGGCAAAAACCTGCACGGCGTGATCGACCTGACACCGGGCATTCGTTCGCTGCAGATCCACTACCAGCCCGAACAATTGCCGCTGGCCGATCTGCTCGGCATCGTCGCTGGTGAATGGGATGCGGTGTGCGCCGCCCAGGACTTGCAAGTACCGTCGCGCATCGTCCATCTGCCGCTGTCGTGGGACGATCCGGCCTGCCAGTTGGCGATCGAGAAATACATGACCACCGTGCGCAAGGACGCGCCGTGGTGCCCGAGCAACCTGGAGTTCATTCGCCGCATCAACGACCTGCCGAACCTCGACGAGGTGCAGCGCACGGTGTTCGACGCGAGCTATCTGGTGATGGGCCTCGGTGATGTCTACCTTGGTGCGCCGGTCGCCACCCCGCTCGACCCGCGCCATCGGCTGGTGACCACCAAGTACAACCCGGCACGCACCTGGACCGCCGAGAACTCGGTAGGCATCGGCGGCGCCTACATGTGCGTGTACGGCATGGAGGGCCCCGGCGGTTACCAGTTTGTCGGGCGCACCTTGCAGATGTGGAACCGCTATCGCGAGGTCGCGGCGTTCGACGGCAAACCGTGGCTGCTGCGGTTTTTCGATCAGATCCGTTTCTACCCGGTCAGCGCCGAAGAACTGCTGCGCATCCGCCGCGACTTTCCCCTCGGCCGCTTCGAGCTGAACATCGAACACAGTCAGCTCAACCTCGCCGACTACCAGGCCTTTCTGCAACGCGAAGCCAAGAGCATCGACACTTTCCGGACGCAGCAACAGGGTGCCTTCCAGGCTGAGCGCGAACGCTGGATCGCCAGTGGCCAGGCGCACTTCGACAGCGAAGAAGCCGTGCCGGACAGCAGCGAAGACACACCGCTGACCAGCGGCCAGCAGAGTATCGACAGCCACATTGCCGGCAACCTCTGGCAGGTGCAGGTCGAGGTCGGCAGCCGCGTGGCGGCCGGTGATGTGCTGGTGATTCTGGAGTCGATGAAGATGGAAATCCCCGTCCTCGCGCCCATGGCCGGGGTGGTGCAGGACATTCGCGTGCAGCCGGGATCGGCGGTGCGTGCCGGACAACGGGTCGTGGTGCTGGAACTCGACTGAAACCATTTGCCAAAGGATCAACCCATGAATCTGCAACTCGATGCCCTGCGCCAGGCCTACCGCAATGGCGACACCACACCGCGGCAACTGCTGCTGGCGCTGCGGGACAAAGCGGCGGCGCTGAACCCGGACTATCACCTGTTCATCCACTTGCTCAGCGTCGAAGAATTGGAACCGTATCTGGCCGCCCTCGACGGTCGCGACCTCGACAGCCTGCCGTTGTATGGCGTGCCGTTCGCGATCAAGGACAACATCGACCTCGCCGGCATTCCCACCACCGCCGCGTGCCCGGCGTTCGCCTATGTGCCGGAGCGTTCGGCGACCATCGTCGAGCAACTGCTGGCGCTGGGGGCGATCCCGCTGGGCAAGACCAACCTCGACCAGTTCGCCACCGGCCTCAACGGCAGCCGTTCGCCTTACGGCGCCTGCCCGAACAGCGTGTTGCCGGAGTATCCGTCGGGCGGCTCCAGCGCCGGTTCGTCGCTGGCGGTGGCGCTCGGCGTTGCCAGTTTTGCCCTCGGCACCGACACCGCCGGCTCCGGCCGGGTGCCGGCGGCGCTGAACAACCTGGTGGGGCTGAAAGCCAGCAAAGGCCTGATCTCCACCGCCGGCGTGCTGCCGGCCTGTCGCACGCTCGATTGCGTCACCACGTTCACCGCAACGGCGCGGGAAGCCAGTCAGCTACTGGCACTGACCGCGCGCCTCGATCCACGGGACGAATACAGCCGCAGTAATCCGTCATGGAACGACGGCACCGCGTTCGGTGTGCCACGGCCGTTTCGCTTCGGTGTACCGCGTGCGCAAGACCTGGAATTTTTCGGCTGTGAGGAAGGCCCGCTGCTGTTCGGCGATGCCATCGACCGGCTCAAGGCTGCGGGGGGTGAGGCTGTCGAGCTAGACCTGTCGCCGTTCCTCGAAGCGGCGCGGTTGCTCTATGAAGGGCCCTGGGTGGCCGAGCGCTACAGCGTGGCCGGCGAGTTGATGGAAGAAAATCCCGCAGCAGTGCTGCCGGTGATCCGCGCGGTGCTGGCCAAAGCACCGGCCGTCAGCGGCGTGCAGACGTTCCGTGCGCAATACCGCCTGCAAGCGCTGAAAGCCGTTTGCGATAAAGCGCTGGAAGGACTCGACTGCGTGCTCACGCCCACTATCGGCCGCCCGGTGACGCTGGCGGAACTCGACGCCGAACCGGTGCTGCGCAATTCCGAACTGGGCTACTACACCAACTTCATGAACCTGCTTGATTACGCCGCCGTCGCCGTGCCCAGCGGTTTCATGGACAACGGGCTGCCGTGGGGTGTGACGCTGTTTGGCCGGGCGTTTACCGATCAGTATCTGCTGGGAGTGGCCGATGCCTTGCAGCGCCAGCAGGATCGCGCGCTGCCGACGCCGAACAACCCGGCGCGCCATGACCGTGCACGACTGGTGGTCTGCGGTGCGCACCTGGACGGGCTGGCCCTGAACTGGCAACTGCGTCAGCGCGACGCACGCCTGATCGAGGCCACCTACAGCTCGAAGGACTACAAACTCTATGCCCTGGCCGGCGGCCCACCGTTGCGTCCGGGGATGCTGCGCGTGGCCGAAGGTGGCGTGGCCATCGAGGTGGAAGTCTGGGAATTGCCGAGCCGTGAGCTGGGCTCGTTCCTGACCGGCATCCCGGCGCCGCTGGGTCTGGGCAAGGTACAACTGGCGGACGGCCGCTGGGAGAGCGGATTCATCTGCGAACCCTACGGCCTGGAAGGTGCAACCGACATCAGCCATTTGGGTGGGTGGCGAGCATATCTGCAAACCGGAAACTGATCCGAACACCGCCCCCTCTCGTTCCGGGAGGGGGCTGGATGAGTGAGCCATTCTCCAGACACCCCTGCCCGGCTGATCCCCCCGCATTTCAGGCACAAATCCCGCAGTCTTTTCCCCGCCGTGCCACTAGAATGCTGCCCATCGGGTCACTGTCAACGGAATTGCCAATGCCGCTCAGATCTGCGTTTCACTCCCAACGTTCGCTGGTACTGACCCTGATCGCCCTGCTCGGCGCAGGTTTCCTCGCCACCTCGCTGCTCAGCTACTACGCCTCACGGGCGTCGATCCGCGACAACATCGTCAACACCGAACTGCCGCTGACCTCCGACACGGTGTACTCGGAAATCCAGAAAGACCTCGTCAGACCGATCCTGATTTCCTCGATGATGTCCCGCGACACCTTCATGCGCGACTGGGTGGTGAACGGCGAAAAAGACAGCGACCAGATGACCCGCTACCTCGACGAGGTCATGACCCACTACGGCGCCTACACCGCGTTTTTCGTCTCCAACAGCACCCACACTTACTACCACGCCAAAGGTGTGCTCAAGCAGGTAAAGATCGACGAGCCGCGCGACGCCTGGTACTTCCGCGTGCGCGACATGAAGGATCCGTACGAGATCAATGTCGACCCGGACCTGGCCAACAAAGACAACATGACCTTCTTCATCAACTACAAGGTCTACGACTACAACGATCGCTTCATCGGAGCCGCTGGCGTGGGGCTGACAGTGGATGCGGTGATCAAGCTGATCGACAAGTACCAGCAGCGCTATCAACGCAGTGTTTACTTCGTCGACACCTTCGGCCGACTGGTACTGACCGGCGCCGAGGGCGGACCGGAAGGGGCGCGGGTCGGGAAAAGCCTGACCGACCTCGACAGCATGAAAAGCCTGGTCAGCCAGCTGCCCAAACCCCACAGCGGCAGCTACGAATATTCCACCCACGGCCAGGGGCATTTCCTCAACGTGCGGTTCATTCCGGAGCTGAACTGGTACCTGTTTGTCGACAAACGCGAAGACGGCGCGCTGAGCGAAATCCGCCAGTCGCTGTACCTCAACCTGCTGATCTGCCTGCTGGTGACGTTGATCGTGCTGGCCCTGGTCAACCGCTTGATCCGCCGCTATCAGGAAAAGATCCACGCCCAGGCCACCCTCGACAGCCTCACCGAACTGCCCAACCGCCGCGGCTTCGACCTGCTCGCCGTGCAAGCGCTGCACGAAGCGCACCGTGAGCCGAAACCGCTGACCGCGCTGCTGCTGGATCTGGACCACTTCAAGGCTTTGAACGACACCTACGGGCACATGGCCGGCGATCAGGTGCTGATCGGGTTCGCCCGGGACCTGCAAAGTTGTCTGCGGCATTCCGATATCGTCTGCCGTTGGGGCGGTGAGGAATTTATCGTGCTGCTGAAGGACACCGACGGCGAAACCGGTCAGAAGATTGCCGAGAAGATCCGCCAGCACGTCGAACAGCATGAATATGCCTACAACGGTCACACCCTGAATCTGAACGTCAGCATCGGCGCCACCACCCTGCAACCGGATGACACCTTGCACAGTCTGCTGTCCCGGGCCGATCATGCGATGTACCGGGCCAAACAGACCGGCCGCAACCGCACCTGCGTGGAAATGCCTCACTCGACCTATGCCTGACGCCAAGAACACACCTGACCTCTGCCCGGCCTGCGGCGCCCGCAACGACTGCACCCTGGCCGACCCGCGCACCGCCGACCGCGCCTGCTGGTGCTACGGCGTATCCATCGATCCGGCAGTGCTCGAAGCCCTGCCGCCGGAACTGCGCGACAAGTCCTGCCTGTGCCCGCGCTGCGCCCAGGTCGAGGCGCAACTGCAAGCGGCCAGGCCGTCGATCCCGTAAGATGCGCGCCCCGCTTCCTGCCGATTGCTGATCATGCGTGTCGACCGTTTCCTGAGTAACCTGCCCCGCTACAACCGCAAGCAGGTTCGCCTGTTGCTGGTGGAAAAGCGCGTGCGCATTGACGGAAAAGTCGTCAGCGATCCCCACAGCGAAGTCCTTGAGTTCAGCCGTGTGGAGGTCGACGACGAAGTGCTGCAACCCGGCAAACCGGCGCGCTACTTCATGCTGTACAAACCGCAGGGCTGCGTCAGCGCCACCCGCGATCCCGAGCATCCGACCGTGCTCGACCTGATCCACGAGCCGGACAAAGACGACCTGCACATCGCCGGGCGGCTGGATTTCAACACCACCGGGCTGATGTTGATCACCAATGACGGCAGCTGGTCGCGGCGCCTGACCCAGCCGCAGACCAAACTGCCGAAGGTCTATTACGTCGAGACCGAACAGGAGATCGGCCCGGAATATGCGATCAAGTTCGCCGAGGGGATCTACTTCGCCTTCGAAGACCTGACCACCCAACCGGCGCAGCTGCAAGTGCTCGGCCCGCGAACTGCGCGGTTGAGCATCGTCGAAGGTCGTTACCATCAGGTGAAGCGCATGTTCGGCCACTTCAACAACAAAGTGCTGCGCCTGCACCGCGAATCCATGGGCCCGCTGCCGCTCGATCACGCGCTAAAACCGGGCGAGTACCGCGCTTTGCGCACCGAAGAGATTCATTTGTTCTAAGCAGCCGACCGCTCAGCAGAAGTTGTCGAACAATTTACCAACGGCACTTGCGCGATCCGGATCCCCCTGCTTGAATCAGGTCGTCGGCCAAATTGTGACCGATGAGTCACACATAACATCCAAGAAACTTTTTGTCGGTAGACAGCCCATCAGGGTTGCGCCTCAGCCGACAGACTGCCCGCCAATAACAACACCCGTCGACCTGCCGTACCGGATCGACATGGGCTCCAAAATTCCAGGCGTATGCCTACCTGTCACAAAGCTCGTGCAATCTCATTTGCGCGCATACCCGCTTGCTTGCCAGGAGTCTTATGACATGAGGCCAGAAATCGCTGTGCTGGATATACAGGGTCAGTATCGGGTTTACACGGAGTTCTATCGCGCAGACGCCGCAGAAAAGACCATCATCCTGGTCAACGGCTCGATGGCCACGACTGCGTCGTTTGCACAAACCGTGAAAAATCTGCACCCGCAATTCAACGTGGTCTGCTACGACCAGCCCTACGCGGGCAAGTCGAAAGTCCACAACCGCCACGAGAAACATCTGACGAAAGAAGTTGAAGGTCTGATCCTGCTGGAGCTGATCGATCACTTCGCCGCCGAGCACGTTTTGTCGTTCTCCTGGGGTGGCGCCGCGACCATGGTCGCCCTCGCGCATCAGCCTCGGCGCATTGAAAAAGCCGTGATCAGCTCGTTCTCGCCAGTAATCAACGCGCACATGCTTGATTACCTCGAACGCGGCGTCGAATGCCTCGGCAAACGCGACGGCGACCGAGTCGGGCACCTCGTCAACGACACCATCGGCAAACACCTGCCGTCGCTGTTCAAGCGCTTCAACTATCGCCACGTCAGCAGCCTGGCCGAGCACGAATACGGGCAGATGCATTTCCACATTAACGACGTGCTGCACAGCGACCGTCAGTGCTATTTGAACGCGGCGAAGAAAATCAACGTACCGGTGCTGTTCCTGAACGGCGAATGGGACGAATACACCGCCGCCGAAGACGCCCGACTGTTCGGCAACCACGTCGCGCAGAGCACCTTCACCACCCTTCAGGCCACCGGGCACTTCCTCGACATGGAACACAAATCCGCCTGCCGGGACAGCCAGAACGCCCTGCTCGGTTTCCTGAAACCGGCGCAACAGGCCAGCCGAACGCGTTACCAGTTTGTCCAGGATCACCATGCATTGGCCATTTGAAACAGTGTCGTCGCGAGCAAGCCTGCGAGGCTGAGATTCAGCCGTCCTCCAGCCCGCAGCGCTTGCCCGCGATTGACCGATTTCGGCTCTGTTTCAAGACTTTCCGTAGTTCGCGTGCAAAGAAAACTTCAAATCCGTGGCCGAGTCTGGTACAAAGTCAGCCGCTCTGAGCGGGTGTCGTATAATGGCATTACTCCAGCTTCCCAAGCTGATAACGAGGGTTCGATTCCCTTCACCCGCTCCAATCGAATTTATGTCCTGCGTCGTGGTTTGACGGGGGATGCGGAAACAGAAAAACCGGCCTGCAGGGCCGGTTTTTTTGTGTCCGGGATTTAGGGCAAATCCCGTTCACTACGCCGAGAGCGGACATTACTTGGACTTCTTAACTCCATTTCGCTGTGGGTTATCGCGCCAAAATCGAGATAAACCACAAAATATCGGAATTGGAGGCCGCCTCAGAAATTTACTTTGGCCAAGAACCCACACCTGTTTAGCTTCAACGCCAACCCATTGGATTTCATGGAAACGGCCTGCAATACACTCCCCATCCAGCTGAAGTATCCCCACCTAGACTTCTTCGTGACCGCCGCCTCCATCAAAGGACGATGACCGCTCGGTGGTTATAGTGTTGATCGATAAAAAATCGTGGGTATAGTACCCACCAAGCACACCGCAGGGAGGTGTTGTGAATAGCCGCTTTCTAATTGGCCAGCTCGTCGCAGACGGTTGGTATCTGGTGCGGGTCAGGGGCAGTCATCATCATCACTTCAAGCATCCGACCAAACCTGGTCTGGTCACAGTGCCTCACCCGAAGAAGGATCTGCTCAAGAAAACGGCCATCAGTATTTTGCAGCAGGCGCTGCTCTGACTCATCAGGTCAATTGCGCCGTGGAGGACGACACATGCTTTACCCGATCGCGATTTCAGTGGGTGATGAAGGACATGCCTGGGGAGTGGAGGTGCCGGATATTCCGGGCTGCTTCTCCGCTGGAGATGATCTGGACGATGCAATGGCCATGGCTCGCGAAGCCATCGAAGGCCATTTCGAGATTCTGGCAGAGGACGGTTCCCCGATCCCGCCAGCCAACAAGGTCACGCTGCATGCCGCCAATCCAAAATACGCTGGCTGCACGTGGGCGTTGGTGGACATCGATGTAACCAAATACCTGGGCAAAGCTCAAAAACTCAACATCACATTGCCGGGGTACCTGCTGAACCGTATTGATGAATACGTGTTGCATCACCCGGAAGAGAAAAGCCGCTCCGGATTCCTGGCCTCGGCGGCGCTCAAGGTGTTGCAGCAAAGTTGAAGCTGATAAAAAAACCGGTCGCGATGACCGGTTTTTTTATACCTGCCAGAACAGCTGCAATTCAGTCCTTCACCTCAACATGATCCAGCGCCTGATTCACCGCCAATTCCCCCAGCATCACCAGTTGCGCAATGCCTATCGCGGTTCTGCGGTGGGTGGGGTCAAGGGTGGCGGCGAAGTTGTTGAGCATTTCGCTGGCCGAGCCAAGGGATTCGCTGGCGTTAGCGAGCAAGGATTCAGTGTCGTAGGCCGGGTTGGCGAAGTACATCGGTTCGGGTTGGTTGGTCGTGCCCATGACATGGGCGCCGGGGCAGAGGTAATGATCGAGGGCGCGGTTGGCGGCGTCGTGGAGTTTTCTGCAGTCGATCGAGACGTACGGGGACGTTGGGTCGGTTTCGACTTCTGGGGGATTCGGGGTTGGCTTCTTCATAATGGCTTCTTTCTAGTCGATAGGTGGAGCTGACCTACTCGGTTCCAATCGAAGAGGTGGCAGCTGTACACGAGTTGGAACCCGGGCGAAAAAAGCCAAAAGCCCGACAGACTCGAAGTCTCTCGCGCACAGCCGCCATAACAGAGTGCACACCATGAAGGCGGGCAAGCATACGTCATGAAAGCTGCTTTTGCTTTTTTGGGAAGTCGCCGGGGTTCCAATCCCGATCGCCGATTCATCAGCGACCCTCACAGGCTAGAGCCCGCACTTCCGACGGACAACCTGAAAACCTTGTGGGAAGGTTCAGTAAACATGGCCAACTCTTTAAACATCCCGTATCGAAAAACCGCGTTTACAGATCCCCAACACTCCCCCGGTTCTCACACTCGCCACGACCCGCTAGCATTTCCCCATCGCCCACCACCCTCCCCCTGCGCGGCCATCGACGAATACGCGCCATCACCGTTCGAGGGATTCAAAACCGTGGCCTGCGAGCCACCCAAATCAAATTCAAAAGAGCAGCAATCCATGACCCAGAACATCTACGACGACCCCGAATTTTTCCACGGCTACAGCCAAATGAACCGCTCCATCGGCGGCCTCGATGCTGCGCCGGAATGGCCGGCGCTGAAAGCCTTGTTGCCCTCCCTGCACGGTTTACAGGTGGTGGATCTGGGCTGCGGCTACGGCTGGTTCTGCCGCTGGGCCAGCGAACACGGCGCTGCCCAAGTGCTGGGGCTGGATGTCTCGGAGAAAATGCTCGAGCGGGCGAAAGAAACCACCTCAGCTGCAAACATCCGCTACGAACGCGCCGACCTGGAACACCTCGACTTGCCTTCGTGCACTTACGATCTGGCCTACAGCTCGCTGGCACTGCACTACATCAAGGATCTTTCGGGGCTGTTTAACAAACTGCATGCGGCGCTTAAACCCGGTGCGCATTTCGTGTTTTCCATCGAGCACCCGATCTTCATGGCGCCGCGCAATCCGGGCTGGCTGGTCGACAGCGAAGGCAACAAGCGATGGCCGCTGGACAGTTATCAGATGGAGGGCGAGCGGGTGACCAACTGGCTGGCCGACGGCGTGATCAAGCAACATCGTACGGTCGGCACGCTGCTCAACGCGTTGATCGACGCCGGGTTCACGATTCAACACGTCAATGAATGGGGCCCGAGCGATGAGGAAGTGGCTGCGCAACCCGCCCTCGCTGAAGAGCGCGAGCGGCCGATGATGATGCTGGTCGCTGTACAGCGCTGACCGTAAAGAAAGGGCCGATCAAATCGGCCCTATTTCGTATCAACGTGTGGCGACAATGAACAACCGCGGAAACGGCAACAACACCGAACCGTCCGCCAGCGCCGGATACGCCTTCGCGACCTCCGCCAGATACTGCGCCAGATAATCCGCTCGCTCCGCTTCCGTCAGCGGACTGAGGAACGGAATCAGACCGCTGCCCTTGAACCACTCGACAACGCCGGAAGCCCCGCCTGCCAGCTGATGGTGATAGGTGGTGCGCCACACGTCGACCCGCGCGCAATGCGGCCGCAACCTCGAGAAATAGTCACGGGCATCCGCCATCTCGGTCCGCTGCCCCGCCGCGCCCGCCAGTTTGCTGGCCCACGGCCCGTTGGCAGCGACCTCCCGCATCAACCGATGGGACGGCTCGTTGAGGTTGTCCGGCATCTGAATCGCCAGGCTGCCGCCCTGCGCCAACTTGCCCGCCAGCGCCGGCAGCAACGTCGCGTGATCCGGCACCCACTGCAAAACGGCGTTGGCAAAGATCACATCGAATGGCCCTGCATCCGCCCATTTATCGATGTCCGCCACCGCGAACTGCAACTGCGGCAGACGCTTGCGCGCGGCATCGATCATGTCAGGCGAACTGTCGAGCCCCTGCACTTTCGCCCCCGGAAAACGCTCCACCAGCAACTCGGTCGAGTTGCCCGGACCACACCCGATATCCACCACGGAACGCGCCTCGGGCGTGGGAATTGCCGCCAGCAAGTCGCGAGCCGGGCGGGTGCGTTCATCTTCGAAAGTGACGTATTGCTTGGCGGACCAGGTCATTGCGTTCTCCTGTCGTGGACGTTCTGGCGAAACGTGGAAAAGTGGCTGCCGTCACGATACAGCGATCGTGTTTATCTGCCTTCCCCTACGTACGTCCGATATCGCCGGGAGCGCTGTCTTCACCATGCCCACAGGGACTCAGAAAACTGTAAGTAGAATTTTCCGCCCCCCTCCGATGTCTGAATTTCAAGCTCCCCCCACAAGGAAAACGGCCATGAAATTCGCAAAAATCTCCCAGAAGCTCGCCCTCTGGGCCGGCAGCCCCAAGACGTTCATGGGGGCGTTGATTCTGATCGGGCTCTGGGGGTTGAGCGGGCCGATTTTCGATTACAACGATACCTGGCAACTGATCATCAACACCTCGACCACGATCATCACGTTCCTGATGGTGTTCCTGATCCAGAACACCCAGAACCGTGACACCGACATCCTGCATTTGAAACTCGATGAACTGCTGCGGGTGAACAAGGAGGCGCAGAACGCGATGCTCGGGCTGGAGTCGCTGGATCTCAAGCAGCTGGAGGCGCTGCGTCGGCATTACCGGGCGATGGGTGAGAATGAGGTGTTTGACCTGGAAGGTCTGGGAGACAAGAGCAAGCCGAAGCAGAATCTGAATGAATGCTGACAGGCAAAAAAAAACGGCGCTAAAAAAGCGCCGTTTTCATTGCTGCGGATTCAGCGACTGGCCTGAAGGGCTCGGGCCATTTCCAGATGACTCTGCAGTTTTGGCAGGGTCTCGTCGGCAAACGCCTTGATCTCCGGCACGTCGGTGGTCTGAGCCTCCTGCTGGATCTGCTGAATGGCCTCTTCCGTGGCTTTGACCTGGCTGGCGGCGTAGGCCTGATCGAAGCTCGCACCTTCTTTGACTTCGGGCATCAGCGCTTTGGCCTTGTCGGCAACTTCTTCGCGGGGCGCCACCGGCAGGTCCAGTTTCTTGGCGATTTTCGCCAGATGCTGGTTGGCGGTGGTGCGGTCGTTGATGACGACGATGGTGTAATCCTTGACCTCTTTGGACTCGGCCTTGCTGTGCGCCAGACGACTGGCCTCGATGTCGGCCATGCCTTTGGCCGAGGCCTCATTGATGAAGTCGGCGGGCGACTGGGCAAACGCGCTGCTGGCGAACAACCCCAGCAGGCTGACAAAACTGATGTGGCGTACTCGGGTGGCCATCCGGCTCATGGTCGCGCCCTCCTTCTTTGCAGATTCAAGCGGGAGCTTGCGCCCCCGCCTCTCAATCAAAACAACCTTCACCGACTACTTCGACTTTTGAGCAGGCTTGCGGCCCATCTCGGTTTTAGGCTCTTTGTCGACCGTCGTGGTGGTGGTTTTCCCACCTTTGCGACCGGCTTCAGACGCCTTGGTCTTATCGTTGGCGAAGTTTCCCGAGTTCGAGTTTCTTGAATTAGGCATGATTCTCTACCCCTTGGTATTTGATCGCGGCGAGCAGGTGCCCGCCTAGATTGAGAATTTCCTGACCGCCAAAGGTTTAGAAAAGTTGCCGTCGCCGCGACGAACGGTGAGCTGCCAGTCAGTGGTCCAGCGCCCGATGATTCAAACGTTTGGCGGCGTACATGGCCTGGTCGGCGTGACGAAACAGTTGCTGTTCCTCACGTCCGTGCTCGGGATACCGCGCCACACCGATGCTCGGTTCGATACTCAGGTTGTGCCCGTCCAAGCGCAGGGGTTGCACCAATACCTGTCGGATCTTTTCCGCCACGCTGTCGGCATCGTCGGCGGCGTGGACGCTGTGCAGCAGCACCACGAATTCGTCGCCGCCAATCCGCGCCACGGTGTCGGTCTCGCGCACGCAGCCCTTGAGCCGGTTGGCCACCGCCTGTAACAGCATGTCGCCGACCGCATGGCCAAAGGTGTCGTTGACCTGTTTGAAGCGATCCAGATCGACGTACAGCAGCGCCATGTGCCCGGACTGTTCCCGCGCATGGTTCAGGGCAGCCTTGAGGCGTTCGCGCAGCAGCTCACGGTTGGGTAACTGGGTCAGTTGATCGTATTGCGCCATGCGCCGCAGGCGGGCGTGCAGTTGTTGGCGCTCGATGGCGGTGGCGACCTGGGCACAGACGTATTGCAGCAGTTCCTTGTCGCGTTCGGTGTAGCGCTCGCCACCGGGCAAACTTTTGACGATCAGCGCGCCGATGGTGCGGTCTTTCGAGCTCAGCGGTACGCCAAGCCAGCACGGCGATTGCTGCCCGGCCACCAGCGCGGCGAACTCCGGCGGCGCGTGGGGGCAATCCGGGGTCAGGAGGATTGGCTGGCGGCTGCGGATCACCTCCGCACACAGACGCCCGGTGACTGTCCCGGGTTGTTCCGGTTGCAACTCGTCATCGTCAACGTGATAGGGGAAATTCAGCTGCGCGCAATGTTCGTCGTACAGCGCCACGGAGAAATTCAGCGCCGGCAGCCACTCGCCAATAATCATGTGAATGCGCTTGAACAGCGCCAGCAGATCCTCCGCCGCATGGGCCGCTTCGGAAATGGCGTACAGCGCCGCCTGCCGCGATTCGGCGAGTTTGCGCTCGGTGATGTCCCGGGCCACGGCGATGCGCAGTTGGTCGACCTCCGACCAGCGCGCCGACCACAGGATATGCACGACGCTGCCGTCCTTGCGCACGTAGCGGTTTTCGAAGTTGTGCTTGGGCTCGCCGCCCATGATGTCGTTCGCGGCAGCCAGGGTGCGCTCACGGTCGGCCGGGTAGACGTAGTCGATCATCGACTGGCCGATCAGCTCGTCAGGCGTGTAGCCGAGAATCCGCTCGCAGGCTGCGCTGACAAAAACGAAACGGCCCTGCTTGTCCACGGCACAGACGGCGTCCAGCAACAGATCGATGTAACTCGCCAACGGCGCGGAATTTCGGCTTTCCATGGTTCAGAAAAGGTGTCCGGACAATGCAGCGCTGATCCACCGTCCCTGACCCCGACCTCGCATCCTGCGATCGATTTCAAGCCTTGTTCGGCATCAACCCCGGCAGTGCATGCACCAGCGCGTTGATGGCAAAACCGATGAACATGATCCCGCACAACCTGGTGATCGCCAGTTCATGACGCTGGTACAACGTACGCACCTGCCGCGCCCCGACGATGCCAATGAGGATAGCGTAGGCGAGCAATCCGCCGAGGAAGCTCAAGGCGATCAGCATCGGCAGCATCGACCAGTTGAGCAGTTCGGCGCGGCTCGACAGCAGCGCGGTGAAGGTTGCCACCGCCACCGGGTAGGCCTTGGGGTTGGTCAGGCCGAACAGGATGCCGTGCCAGAACGGCTGACGCGCCGCGCCCTGGGGTTGATCGCCGTTGCTGCGTTTGGCCCGCACCGCACGCCAGCCGAGCCAGAACAGGTACAGGCCGCTGAGTACGCCGAGTACATCGAACGCGGTGCTGCCGATTTCCCGGGCGCCGACAATCGCGATCAGCGCGGTGCTACACCAGATCACATCGCCCAGCAGGTGCCCGCACAGAAACCCCGCCCCGGCCCGTCGTCCTCGCGCGGCGCCGATACCGAACACCGCCAGCACGCCCGGCCCCGGCGTGATGCCGTAAATGAAACCCGAAGCCAGCACGGCCATTAGCAACGATGGAGTCATGGAAAACCTGCAAGTCCCGGAAAACGTGGCCGCCAGTCTATCCCAGCAGTTTGTGAATATTCACGACTCGTTGAAAAAACCCATGCCCGCATAGGGCTTTTGCCGACACGCGGCCAGTCGCGAGGCCAGGTCGCCGACGTGGGCTTCGAGTTTGTGCCCGTCCGGGTCGAGGAAGTAGAACGACGCGCCTTCGCTGCGGTTGTCGCGCCATTCCTGCACGTTGGCGGCGCGAAGCTGTTGCACGAACAGCGGAAAATCTTCAGCGCCAATGCTGAAGGCGTAGTGGGTATAGTCGGCGGCGGGTTCGGGATGGCGCTTCGGATCGAAGGACAGGCACAACCACAGGCCCGGGAGCGACAGATAGGCACCGGCGTCCCAGGTGGCCTCGACTCGCAGCTTCAGGATGTCGCGGTAGAACGCGAGGCTGCGGTCCAGGTCGGTGACAGCGAGGGTCAGGTGATTGAGGCCGGTGAGCATCGGTCAGTAACCTCGGAGGTCTTCGGGGATGGAGTATTGCTTGCCGTCGTAGGTCAGGGTTATTTGGGTTTTCTTCAGCGGGGAATCCTGGGAAACGCATTCCTTGCCGGCCTTGACGGTTTTCATCGCCGTGCCGCTTGAGGTGATGATCAGGTCGTAATAGCCGTTGTGGCTGGTTGGGCCGATTTCCACGGTGCGGCGGATTTGCTGACCTTCACCTTCGCATTCATCCATCCACTCACCATGGTTCTTGTAGACCACCAGACCTTCCAGTACCGGGCGCAGTTTGCCACCTTCACGCACATACAGCGCCAGATCGGTTTTTTCGTATGGATTGGCGCGGGAGCTGTGCTCAAACTTCGAACGCAAACCAAAGGCACGGACATCCGGAGCCAGCCTGTAGCGGGCAGTGTCGATCACCAGATCGTCGAACCGGATGGCATCGGAGTTGTAGGCCCCGGGTTTGGAGTAAGTGGCAATCGGCTTGGCGTTGGTGCTGTTCAGCACCGCCAGATCCAGATCAAACAAGCCCGCATCGTCATTACCGGCATCCGGTACATAAGTGGACTTGAGGGCAATCACCTGCTCCTTGAACGCCGGCCATGGTTTGCAGCGCGAGAGCGATTGGTCGTCATGCTTCTTTGTCACGCAGGCCGGTTGCGCCTGGGCGGTAATCGCGAAAAAGCCGAGGGCGATGAAAAGTCGGGTTGGGGTGAGCATTGTTCTTCCTTGAATTAAGTCGCGTTGGCTCTGTATCACTCGATGGCTTTGAAACCTTTAGGCAAGACGTAGGATTTTCCGTCGTAGTGAAGGGTTGTCAGCACAGGTTTACCGGTTGTGGTTTTCTCATCGCAAGTGTCTGGATCACCTTTGCCAACAGTACCCGTAGTCACCGATTTGACGATCAGGTCGGCGTAACCATGAGAACTGGTCTTTCCAATCTCGATCGTGCGTAGGGTGCTCGCGCGTTTTCCCGCACAATTTCCATCCCACTCTCCGTTGTAGCCATACACCACAAGCCGATCCAGCACTGGCCGTAACGTGTTGCCCTCTTTCACGTAAAGGGACAGCGAAGTCTCATCCATGGGATTGACGCGGGAGGAGCCTTTGAAGACAACCCGAACACCAAAGGCCCGAATTTCAGGGGTCAATTTGTAGCGCGCGGTATCGAATTCCACACTGTCCAGCGCGAAGGCATCGGACTGGAATGCAGAAGGCTTGTGATAGGTGGCCAGAGGCTCCGGACCCTCGACCGAGACAACAGAGAGAGCAAGATCGTAACTGCCGACATCCCCGGTTTTGCCATAAACCGGATCCGGCGCAAATTTAGCGACAGCCTTGAGCGTCAAGCCAGGATAAGCGGGCCACGCCTTGCACACTGAAAAGTCCCGCGCGCCCGCCACCGGCGCAGGCACACAATCAGCCAACACCTGCCCCGCCATCAGCGCCCCACAAAGCGCCAGCCCCACAACAACCCCAGACTTCACTGTCACGCCCCGCTCCTTGATGTTTTTCAGCCGCGCACTATCCCCTGCTCAATCCGGCGATTCAACCAGTTCAACGCCTGATCCCCGCCCCGCCGCTTGTGCCACGCCGAGACAAACGTGAACGGTGCAATTTCAAACGGTGGCGGTACGACGATCAGCGATTGGTCATCCACCTCATTCAACGCCCGCGAAGCGACGGTCAGGATCAGGTCCGTGCCGCTGATGAAGCGTGGCGCGGCGCTCCAGTGCGGCAGGCTGATGGCGACGCGGCGGCGTTCGCGCAGCGCAGTCAGGGTGCGTTCGATTTCCGGGGTGCCGCTGCCGCGCATTTCCAGCAGTACGTGCGGGCGTGACAGGTAGGTGGGCAGGTCGAGCTGGCCGTCGGCCGGCAGGCTGTGGCGATCCAGCAAACACACGTAGCGTTCCTCGAACAGCGGCGTGCTGCGCAGTTCACCCGGCAATTCGGGGAGTACGCCGGCGGCGAGGTCGATGTCGCCGTTGAGCAGGCCTTCGACCATGCCTTCGCGGCTGGCATGGCTGATTTGCAGGTCGATGCCCGGTGCTTCCGCGCGCAAGGTGCGAATCAGCCCGGGCAGGATGATCGCCGCGCCGTAGTCCGACATCGCGAGGCGAAAGGTCCGACGGGCGCTGGCCGGATCGAAGGTGTTCGGCGCCAGCAGCGATTGCACCTGGGCCAGGGTTTCGGCCAGCGGCGCCGCCAGCTCCAGCGCCCGCGCGGTGGGCACCAGCCCCGAACCGGCACGCACCAACAATGGATCACCGAGCAAGTCGCGCAGACGCGCCAACGCGTGGCTGACCGCCGGTTGACTCAGGTGCAGGCGCTCGGCAGCGCGAGTCACGTGTTGTTCACCCAGCAAGGCGTCGAGGATCACCAGCAGGTTGAGGTCAATGCGGCGCAGATCATTCATTCGATGCATGTTCCGAATACCAAAACAGAATTTAAATCTGCGCGACGAATACCCTAGAGTCCAGCAAAACCTTGCCGGAGAACGATCATGGGAACGATGCAGTGGGTCGGTTTGCTGCTATTGGCGGTATTTGCCGGGGCGGTGGTGCCGTTTCAAAGTGCGATTAATATCAATCTGGCGCGGGGGTTGGGGCATCCGCTGTGGGCGACGTTCACCTCGCTGGTGGTGAGCGTGCTGGTGCTGTTGCCGGTGATTATCGTCCTGCGCTTGCCACTGCCGTCGTTGGCCCCGCTCGGCAAGCTGCCGCTGTGGATGTGGACCGGCGGGGCGTTCGGGGTGTGCTTCGTGGCCTTGGCGGTGGTGTTGCTGCCGAAGCTGGGGGCTTCGGGATTTCTGGCGCTGGCCCTGGCCGGGCAAATGATCACGTCAATCGTGCTGGATCACTTCGGCCTGTTCGGGCTGGTGGAGAAGCACCTGACATTGCCGCGCCTGTTCGGCGCAGTCTTGTTGATGGCGGGAGTGGCGTTGATCCAGTTCTCCCCGACACTTGAAAAGAGCGCCACAGCCGTTGGATAAGGGTTCAAGCGTAGGCTCTCCAGCACCGGACTTGTCGGGCATTTCATCGCCTCACAGCCGGGCAAGGCTTCGCCCTACAAGCAAATCTCCAACAGCCGTCAATGCTATCGGACGCAGCCGATTCTGACCCTGCATAGCTCTCTGTAAAGTCTGGCAACACACACAATTTGCAACACCCCATGGATTGCCCTGCTCAAGGAGAGCTGCCTATGAATCACCTGTCGGAATCCGCCAACACTTTCTCCAATTACCGCAAGGTCATCGCTTTGGCAGACCACGATTGGGAGGCTGCGGAAGCTGGAAAAATCGCCGCCCTCAACGTCGAGGTCACAGGCTGTAATCACTTGCTCGATCAGCACGGGCGCCAGTTCCATCATTTCTGCACCACCTCCTATCTGGGCCTCGATCACCACCCCGCGCTGCTTGAGGGGGCCATCACGGCGCTGCGTGAAACCGGTACGTTGCGCGTTGCCAACTCGAAAAACCGCTGCAAACTGGCGCTGCTCGAGCAATACGAAAGCGAGTTGTCGCAATTGTTTGGCGCGGTGTGTCTGACCACTCTGTCCTGCAGCGCCGCGAGCGCCGGTATCCTGCCGCTGCTGGCCAGTGGCGTGTTCACCCAGAGCCGCCCGCCGGTGATGGTGTTTGATCGCCTGGCCCATTACTCGATGAATCACCTGAAGGCCAGTTGCGCCGACGAGACCCAGGTATTGACCTGCCCCCACAACGACATGGATTTTCTCGAATCGGTGTGCCAGCGCCATTCCACCGTCGCCTATGTCGCCGACGGTGCCTACAGCATGGGGGGCGTCGCCAATCTGGACGGTCTGTTGTATCTGAAGGAGCGTTACGGCCTGTTCCTTTATCTGGATGATTCTCATGCGTTGTCAGCGGTCGGCAGCAACGGCGCAGGTCTTGTTCGACCAAGAATGCCGGCGCTGGAGGAGGACTGCCTGATCGTCGCTTCGCTGGCCAAATCGTTCGGGGCAAGCGGCGGTCTGGTGATGCTCGGGAATGAACGGCAGAGGAAGTTGATCCAGCGTTACGGCGGGCCGAGCAACTGGTCGCAAAGTCTCAATTGCGCGGCCATCGGTGCGGGCCTGGCGTCGATCCAGGTGCATCGCAGCGCGGAACTGAGGGCGCTGCAGGTTCGGCTCCAGGCCAACATCCACCTGTTCGACAGCCTCTTGAGCACCGAGCAGCACGGCAGCTCCATGGCCATCCGTTTGATCAACTGCGGCGAGGCCGCCCTGGCCACGCAAATCGCCGTTGAACTGGCCGAACACGGCTTTTTCACCAGTGCGGTGTTCTTCCCGGTGGTAGCCCAGGGCAAAGCCGCGATCCGTGTGACCCTGCGCGCCGACATGGAATCGACCCTGATCCACCGCTTTTGTGATTTGATCACCGGTCTGTTAATGACGCGCGGTCACCCTCGCCACCGCTGAACCTTTACGGACGACTCATGAACCCCAGCCTCATCCTGCTCATCACTTGCTCCACCGTGTTCCTCGCCCAGTTGGGCATGAGCATTTATCTGCCGGCGCTGCCACAGATCGCCGGGCATTTGCGGGTCGATGCATCGCAAGTGGCCTGGGGTTTGTCGCTGTACCTGATCGGCATGGCAGTGCCGATGCTGCTGTGGGGCAGCCTGGCCCAGCGCATCGGCCGCAAACCGGTGCTGCTGGCGGCATTGGGAATTTATGGCGTGGCGAATCTGGCACTGCCGCTGGGTGCGACGCTGGAGTCGTTCCTGCTGCTGCGACTGCTTCAGGGGATCGGCGCCAGCGGCATTTCGGTGATGGCGCGGGTGCTGATTCGTGACAGCTTCCGGGGCGATCTGCTGGCGAAGGCACTGTCGTGGATTTCAATATCGTTCGTTGTCGCGCTCGGCATCGGGCAATACGCCGGCTCGCTCATTCAGGTGACGCTGGGCTGGCAGGCGATCTTTTATCTGCTGGGCGCGGTCAGTCTGTTGATGGCCGCGATAGTCTCGCGTCTGAATTTTCCGCAACTCGTCGAAGCGCCCACAACCGCTTCGCCCTGGGCGGTCTACCGGACGATTCTGGTCCATCGGGCGTTTCTTCTGCCAGCGCTCGCGGGCGGCCTGGGCTATGGCGTGATCATCGCGTTCAACAGCGCTGCGCCGTTGATTCTGCAAGGCCCGTTCAACTGGTCGGCGACTGAATATGGGTTGCTGGGCTGGCCGATCAGCGCCGCATATTTTCTGGGGGCGCTGGCGGTCAATCGCTTTGTACTGCGTATCGGTCAGCACCGGTTGATGACACTGGGGGTCGCGTTGGTGATGGCCGGCACTGGCGTGATGCTGGCTGGCAGTCTGTTAGCCAGCTCGATGGCCTGGCTGCTTTGGCTGCCTTATTGCGTTGCCGTGTTCGGCCAGTCGCTGAACTATCCGATCAGCCTGTCACGGGCCAACGATGGCGCGCCGATTGCCGGCGCCTACGCGATGGCCCTGAGCGGGTTCATCCACCAGTTGATGGCCGCGCTGATCGGCGCCGTGGCCAGTCTGTTCGCCAGTCCGCAAGCGTGGCCGCTGTCGTTGCTGTGCTGCATTCTGGCGATGGGCGCACTGCTCTGTACGAGAGGCACGCCCGTTCGCCTGCCCGCTTAAAACGCGCTGCGAAAAATCTCCTCGATCTGCCGTTGATCCGCTGCGCGCGGATTGGTGAAGCCGCAGGCGTCTTTCAGGGCGTTGGCGGCGAGCACCGGGATGTCGGTGCATTTGGCGCCCAGATCACGCAAGCCACCGGGAATCTCCACGTCCCTGGCCAGGCAACGAATCGCATCGATCGCGGCTTTTGCGCCCTCCTCCGGGCTGAAACCACGAATGTCGGCGCCCATGGCGTGGGCCACGTCGGTCAGACGATCGGCGCAGACCTGCGCGTTGAATGTCTGCACATGCGGCAGCAATACCGCGTTGCACACCCCGTGAGGCAGATCATAGAAACCGCCCAACTGGTGCGCCATCGCATGCACGTAGCCGAGGGACGCATTGTTGAATGCCATACCCGCGAGGAACTGCGCGTAGGCCATGTTTTCCCGCGCGGCCAGGTCGCTGCCGTCGCGAACGGCCAGGCGCAGGTTGTTGCTGATCAGGGTCATTGCCTTCAGCGCGCAGGCGTCGGTGATCGGGTTGGCAGCGGTGGAGACGTAGGCTTCGATCGCGTGGGTCAGCGCGTCCATGCCGGTGGCGGCGGTCAGGCTTTTCGGCATGGCGACCATCAGCGCCGGATCGTTCACCGACAGCAGCGGCGTGACGTTGCGGTCGACGATGGCCATTTTCACGTGGCGGGTTTCGTCGGTGATGATGCAGAACCGGGTCATCTCGCTGGCGGTGCCGGCGGTGGTGTTGATGGCGATCAGCGGCAGTTGTGGCTTGGTCGATTGATCGACGCCTTCGTAGTCGCGGATCTGCCCGCCGTTGGTGGCACACAACGCAATGCCCTTGGCGCAGTCGTGGGGCGAACCGCCGCCCAACGACACCACGAAGTCGCAGCGACTGTCCTTGAGCAGCGCCAGCCCCGCCTCGACGTTGGCGATGCTCGGGTTGGGTTTGGCGCCGTCGAAGATCACCGAATCGATGTCCTGCATCGCCAGTTTCTCGGCAATCATCGTCGCCACCCCGGCCTTGGCCAGCCCGGCGTCGGTGACGATCAGCGCCTTGCGAAAACCGTAGTTGCGGATCGCGTTCATGGCGTCGTCAAGGCAGCCGCTGCCCATGATGTTTACGGCGGGAATGAAAAAGGTGCTGCTCATGGCGCGTCTCCTGACTGGAGCCGAATCGACTCGTGCAATTCGGCGGATGCACACAGGATCGACCGATCGGTCACGGCGGATGTTGATCTGGCTCAATGCCCGCTCGTGATAAAGTCGCCGTCCATCTGCCCCTTTGTTTTGAGACGTGCCCTGCAATGAGCGATTTTCTGGATGTCGACGCCACCCTCGAAGACTGGAACGCGTTGCGCGCCACCACCGATTTCAGCGGCCTGCTGCTGGGTAACGGAGCCAGTCGCGCGGTGTGGGACGATTTCGGCTACGACTCGCTGTTCGAAAACGCCCGCACGGTGGAAGAAAAGCCCCTGAGCCCGTCGGAACTGAGCGTGTTCGAAGCCATGCAGACGCGCAGTTTCGAGCAGGTGCTCGGCGCGCTGAAAACCACCAGCCGGGTCAACAAGGCGCTGGCCGTCAGCTCGGCCGCGCCGCGCAACCGCTACTACGCGATCAAGGAAGCGCTGATCAACACGGTGCACGCGGTGCACATCCCGTGGCGGCTCATCGAAGCCTCGACCCTAACGACCCTGAACAGCGAACTGGCGCGTTATCGCACGGTGTTCACCACCAATTACGATTTGCTCAATTACTGGGCTCTGCAACATCACGCCGAGGCGATCGACGACCTGTTCAACGGCCCGGATGCGAGTTTCGATCTGTGCGACAGCAACACTGAAAAACCGCGTCTGCTGTACCTGCACGGCGGTCTGCATCTGGTGCGCAATCAGGACGGCACTGCGCGCAAACTGACAGCGACCGAGGGCACGCTGCTCGGCAGTTTCGCGATCAACAACACGATCAAGACGCTCGACGACGTGCCACTGTTCGTCAACGAAGGGCCGAGCGCGGACAAGCTCAAGACCATCCGAAGTTCCGATTACCTGTCGTTCTGCTACGACCAGTTACTCGAACACGGCGACAACCTGTGCATCTTCGGCCATGCCCTCGGCGAACAGGACAGCCACCTCGTGCGCGCTCTGCGCCTGGCGAAACCGAAGACCGTGGCGATCTCGATCTACCCGCGCAGCGCGGCGTTCATCCAGCACCAGAAGCGGCACTACGCCAAGGTGTTCGAGGGCACGGGTGTCGAGTTGCGGTTTTTTGATTCCAAGAGCCATGCGTTGGGCAATCCGAAGCTGTCGGTGCCGGTCGAGGTCTGATCACTCCTCGCTGCTGTGCACCACCACCAGCAACTGCGCCTGCACCTCGCCCACTGAACGGATGCGGTGGGGTTTCTGCGCATTGAAGTGCAGCGCATCGCCCCGCTCCAGCAGCACCCGTTCGTTCACGAAGTCCACTTCGACCTGGCCTTCGTGGACGAACAGAAATTCCTCGCCCAAGTGTTCCTTGAAGGTTTTGTCGGTGAATTCGCTCGGCGGATAAATGATGAACGGCAACAGGCTGCGCTCGCTGACCTGATGGGCCAGCACTGCGTAGCCGGGGCTGTGGTCGTTGGCCGCCAGCGACTGGCGCTCATGGCTGCGCACCAGGCTGTAGCTGTCGAGGCTGACGTTGTCTTCGGAGAACAGCTCCTCGACTTTCACGTTCAGCGCCTTGGCCAGTTTAAGCGCGGCGGCAATCGACGGCGTGTTCAAACCGCGCTCGACCTTCGACAGGTAACTCTTGGTCATGCCGGATTTCTCGGCCAGCGCCTCAAGGGTTACGCCAAGTTTTTTTCTCAATAATTTCAAACGGATAGACATGCGAAGCGATTAATCCAGCAAAGGAAAGACGTTTTGTCCTTGCCAATGACACAAAGTGTCATATAGCCTCTTAAGTGTCATCCATGGCAACCACCACAGGACACGGATATGGCGAAGACATTAGCACTACCCAAAGACGAACTGGTCAAGCAAGCGCTGACCCAGATGCAAAAAACCCTGGCGGATAATACTTGGACAGACCGGCAAAAGCTGGCCCTGACCTGCCGGATCCTGTTCGAGAACGGCCACGATTCGGGCCTCGCCGGGCAGATCACCGCCCGTGGCCCGCAGCCAGGCACTTACTACACTCAGCAACTGGGACTGGGTTTCGATGAAATCACCGCGAGCAATCTGCTGCTGGTCAACGAAGACCTCGAAGTACTCGAAGGCCACGGCATGGCCAACCCCGCCAACCGTTTCCACAGCTGGGTGTACCGCGCCCGACCGGACGTGAACTGCATCATCCACACCCACCCGACACACATTGCCGCGCTGTCGATGCTGGAAGTGCCGCTGCAGATTTCCCACATGGACCTGTGCCCGCTGTACGACGATTGCGCGTTCCTCGAAGGCTGGCCGGGTGTGCCGGTGGGTAACGAAGAAGGCGAACTGATTGCCGGCGCGTTGGGCGACAAACGGGCGATCCTGCTTTCCCACCACGGTCAGCTGTCGACCGGCACGACCATCGAGGAAGCCTGTGTCATCGCGCAACTGATCGAACGCGCCGCCAAACTGCAACTGCTGGCAATGGCCGCCGGGACGATCAAACCGATCATTCCCGAGCTCGGCCGCGAGGCCCATGACTGGGTCTCGAAACCCAAACGCCACGCCGCGGCCTTCAACTACTACGCCCGGCAGAACCTGCGGCAGCACGCCGATTGCCTGAACTGAACACCTCATCCTTGCGGAGCACTCTCATGTCCAACATTCACGGCATCATCGGCTACACCATCACCCCGTTCGGCGCCTATGGCGAAGGCGTCGACCTGCCGGCCCTCGGCCGCTCCATCGACCGTCTGATCGCCGGCGGCGTTCACGCCATCGCGCCACTGGGCAGCACCGGCGAAGGCGCCTACCTGAGCGATGCGGAGTGGGACCAGGTCGCCGAATTCAGCATCAAGCACGTCGCCAAACGCGTGCCGACCGTGGTCAGCGTGTCCGACCTGACCACCGCCAAAGCGGTACGGCGCGCACGCTTTGCCGAAGCCCATGGCGCCGACGTGGTGATGGTGCTGCCGACGTCCTACTGGAAGCTCACCGAAGCGGAAATCCTCGCCCACTACCGCGCCATCGGCGACAGCATCGGCGTGCCGATCATGCTCTACAACAACCCGGCCACCAGCGGCACCGACATGTCGGTGGAGCTGATCCTGCGTATCGTCAACGGCGTGGAAAACGTGACCATGGTCAAGGAGAGCACCGGCGACATCCAGCGCATGCACAAGCTGCAACTGCTGGGCGAAGGCCGGGTGCCGTTCTACAACGGCTGCAACCCGCTGGCGCTGGAAGCCTTCGCTGCCGGGGCCAAGGGCTGGTGCACGGCGGCGCCGAACCTGATTGCGCAACTCAATCTGGATTTGTACGAAGCCACACTGGCAGGGGATCTCGGCAAGGCGCGGGAGCTGTTCTACCGCCAGTTGCCGCTGCTGGACTTCATCCTCAAGGGCGGCTTGCCGGCGACGATCAAGGCCGGTCTGCACCTGACCGATCTGGAAGTCGGCGATCCGCGTTTGCCGGTGTTCCCGCTGGCTGAGGCCGGGCGTACGCAATTGCAGGCCTTGCTGAACACCTTGCGTTGAACGAAAAAAATCCCGCCCGGTTTACGCCGGGCGGGATTTTTTGTGGCCGTCGATCAGAGGCTGGCGGCGCGTTTCATGGCTTCGCGGTGGAACGGCTGATCCTTGAGAATCTGCGCGATGAACGTGTCGCTGATCAAGCGCATGTGTTCGAACTGACCGCCCGAGGCATTGAATGCGCCGCGCCAGGATTCGGTGTGATTCTTCACGGTGTACACGCCCAGTATCTGCTTGCCATGGCTGAGGCTGAACACCACGGTGCTGTCGAAACTCACTGGCACCGGCACCAGAAACAGAGTGAAGGCGCTCAGAAGCATCTGCGGCTGAATCCCGCCGACATCGCTGTTGGCAATCACCAAAACGTTGTAGCCGTCTTCGCTGCGGCCGGCCTTCACTTCTTCAAAGGTGCCACGCCGACGCAATTCGTCACGCAGCATCCAGCTCGGCATGCCGATCACACTGACGTTGATGGCCGGCAATTGCTGGCTGCTGTAATCGACGTCCGGCGCCTTCAGCGAATGGGTGGCCTGGCAGCCACCGAGCAGCAGAAGCAAGCCCAGAAGCAGACGTTTGATGAGCATCAGAATTTCCCCGAGAGCATGGCTTTGTAGACGGAGGCGCTGGTGCCGTTCTCTTCACGAATAAACGGTGTGGCGGTGTACAGGTTCGGCATGTCCAGTCGTTGCAGGCCGGGTACTTGCGGATATCTGGCGCGGACCAGCGCGGCGTCGCGTTCGAGATGATCGCTGTGCAGAAACAGGCAGGTGCTGTCGCTGGGGGACACGCAGCCGGCACGGAAGTCACCGATGTAGTAAGCCTTGCCCGCTTCAAGCTGCATGCCGATAGTGAAGTCTTCACGGCTCCAGGACACCGATCTGCCGCGATCGAATCGCACGTTGTAGATTTCGTAGCGACCGGGTTTGAGCGGCATCACGAACAGCGTGCCGATACCGCGGCCGGTCTCGCGCACGTCTCGTGCGGTGCGAGCATAGAACTCGTTGTGCAAGCGCGCGCTGGCGAATTCGTCGCTGCCACGCTTGCGGATCAGCAGCATCTGTTCCTGGGCCGCATAGGATGCTTTTGGCCAGATGCCGACCACACCCACCAGATACGCGGTGCCGGAATCGGCACTCGGTGCGAGTTCATCATCGATTTGGGTCGGGGACAGGCTATAGCAGCCGCTCAAGCCGAGCAGCAGGGTCAGGACAGCGAAAAGGCGGATCATCAGTGGGAAAACTCTGGCGGCAGTTGTTCAAAAAATCCGCGAAAGAGTCATCTCGCGCCCCTTCCTTGGATTGGCGGCGGAGGATAAGCGAAATGATGGCACATAGCCAGAATTCAGTCGCCAAGGATTTGGCGACTGAACGTCATGGGTGGTTCAAAGCACCGGCAGGGTTTTGTCCTTGATCACCTTGGACGGCCCGTTGGCCTTGACGCTGGCGATGCCTTTGGCACACGCCGCGTCCGATGAATAGGATTCGCTGCTGCCGATGATCTGGTGATTGGCCGCCTTGAGGTTGAAGTAGGGGTGACCGTCCTTCGTCGATTTTTTCTCGTAGCGTTCGTCCAGCGGGCTGTTGGCCTGCACCGAGGCGATGCCGTTTTCGGCAGCCGTGCGGCTGGTGTACAGCTCGCTGTTCAGAATGGTTTCGGCGTTCGCCGCTTTCAGTACGAACCTGTACTGGCCGTTGCTGCTTTTGCTCAACTCATACCATCCGGACATGGTGTTTCTCCTTTTCGATGTGTCACAGGGTGATTCTGGTTCCAAGCAACCCGAGGAAACCGGCCAGCCATTTCGGGTGCGCCGGCCAGGCGGGCGCAGTGGCCAGGTTGCCCTGGACATGGCCGTCCGTGACCGGGATGTCGATGTAGGTGCCGCCGGCCAGGCGCACTTCCGGGGCGCAGGCCGGATAAGCACTGCACTCGCGACCTTCGAGAATCCCCGCCGCCGCCAGCAGTTGCGCGCCGTGACAGACGGCGGCAATCGGCTTGCCGGCCTTGTCGAAAGCACGCACCAGTTCGAGGACTTTTTCGTTCAGCCGCAGGTATTCCGGCGCACGGCCACCCGGCACCAGCAGGGCGTCGTAGTCCTTGGCATCAACCTTGGCGAAATCGAAATTGAGGGCAAACTGGTGACCGGGCTTCTCGCTGTAGGTCTGGTCGCCTTCAAAGTCATGGATCGCGGTGCGCACGGTCTTGCCGGCGGCCTTGTCCGGGCACACGGCATGCACGGTGTGACCGACCATTTGCAGGGCCTGGAACGGCACCATCACTTCGTAGTCTTCGACGTAATCGCCGACCAGCATCAGTATCTTTTTCGCGGCCATGGGCAGGACTCCTCTGGTGAATGCGCAGGAATATTCACAGTAGCCCAAGGACCGCGATGGCGTTCGCAAACTGTATGGATAACTCTGCGCTCAGCTGTAACAGCCCGACTGCCGTGGTTTGTGGCTAGATGAAGACACCTTCCTGTCATCTTCGAATCTGGTTGCCCTCATGTCTTCGCGCGAAAACACCGGCATGGCCCTCGGCCTGCTCGGCGTGGTGATTTTCAGCCTCACCCTGCCCTTCACCCGCATCGTGGTGCAGGAACTGCACCCGCTGCTCAACGGCCTCGGCCGCGCGTTGTTCGCGGCAATTCCGGCAGCAGCGCTGTTGTTGTGGCGACGGGAAAAGTGGCCGACCTGGAAGCAAGTCAAAGGCCTGAGCCTGGTGATCGCCGGGGTGATCCTCGGTTTCCCGGTGCTGTCGGCGTGGGCCATGCAGACCCTGCCGGCCTCCCATGGCGCGCTGGTCAACGGTTTGCAGCCGCTGTGCGTGGCGCTTTATGCGGCGTGGTTGTCCCATGAACGTCCGTCGAAAGCCTTCTGGGCCTGCGCCGCACTGGGCAGTGCGCTGGTGCTGGGATACGCGTTGTACACCGGCGCCGGCAGCATTCAGGCCGGGGATTTGTTGATGTTGGGTGCGATTGCGGTGGGTGGTCTGGGTTATGCCGAGGGCGGGCGTCTGGCCCGGGAGATGGGCGGCTGGCAGGTGATCTGCTGGGCGCTGGTGCTGTCGACGCCGCTGCTGATCGGCCCGGTGCTGTACCTGGCGTTGCAGCATCAGGGCGCGGTGTCGGCGAAAACCTGGTGGGCCTTCGGTTATGTCGCGCTGTTTTCGCAGTTTCTGGGGTTCTTCGCCTGGTACGCCGGGCTGGCGATGGGTGGCATTGCCCGGGTCAGTCAGATCCAGTTGTTGCAGATCTTCTTCACCATCGCGTTTTCCGCGTTGTTCTTCGGGGAACACGTGGAGCCGATCACCTGGCTGTTCGCCTGCGGGGTGATCGCGACGGTGATGCTCGGGCGCAAGACCGCGGTGCGCCCGGCTCAACCGGGCACATTACCGGCCGGGGTTCAGCTCAAGCCTTGAGCTTCAGCAAACCGTCAGCGAGCAGCAGGGTTTCGAGGCAGTGCTCGCTGATCTGGTAGAACGCCTTCAACTCCTGAATCTTCACCAGCAGCTGAGTCGGGTCCACCGGCTCGGCGCGCTTCACGGCGAGAATCATCTTGTTCTTGTTGGTGTGGTCCAGGGAGATGAACTCGAACACCTTGGTCTCGTAACCGCAGGCTTCGAGGAACAGCGCACGCAGGCTGTCGGTGACCATTTCCGCCTGCTGGCCCAGGTGCAGGCCATATTGCAGCATCGGCTTGAGCAGCGCCGGGCTCTGGATCTGCAAGCGGATCTGTTTGTGGCAGCATGGCGAGCACATGATGATCGAGGCGCCGGAGCGGATGCCGGTGTGGATCGCGTAGTCGGTGGCGATGTCGCAGGCATGCAGGGCGATCATCACGTCCAGCTCGCTCGGCGCCACGCTGCGCACATCACCGCATTTGAACACCAGCCCCGGGTGTTCGAGTTTCTGCGCGGCGGTGTTGCACAGGTTGACCATTTCTTCACGCAACTCGACGCCGGTGACTTCGCCTTCGGCCTTCAGGGTGTTGCGCAAATAGTCATGAATGGCGAACGTCAGATACCCCTTGCCCGAACCGAAATCCGCCACCCGCACCGGTCTGTCCAGGGCCAGCGGCGACGAGGTCAGCGCGTGGCTGAAGACTTCGATGAACTTGTTGATCTGCTTCCACTTGCGCGACATCGCCGGGATCAGCTCGTGCTGGGCGTTGGTCACGCCCAGATCCTTGAGGAACGGTCGGTTCAGATCGAGGAAGCGGTTTTTCTCGCGGTTGTGCTCGGCGGACGGCACTTCACGCAATTGCTGAGGTTTGCTCATGAACAGCGAGCTCTTGCCCTTTTTGCTGTATTCGAGCTGGGCTTCGTCCGTCAGCGCCAGCAAATGCGCATTCTTGAACGCCGCCGGCAGCAGCCCGGCAATCGTCGCCACCGCTTCATCCAGCGGCAGGTTCTTGGTGATGTCGCGAGTCTTGTAGCGAAAAACGAACGACAGGCACGGCTGCGCCTTGACCGTCACCGGTTTGATGATGATCCGCTGCAGATCCGCTTCTTCGCCGACGTACTTGGCCAGCACCAGTTTGATGAAACCATTCTGTTCGAGGCTGGTTTGCAGCAGCTCGATGAACCGGGCGTGGTGATCGGGTACCGGTTTGGCAGATGCGGAGGGAGCGGTAACGGACATGGGAAAAAGCGGCCTCGGACGGGCAAATCGGGAATGGACGCTAGTTTAGGGGGGATGGGGGTTGGGGACACGCTCTTATTTACCGAACGGCTTTTAAAAGCGGCCCTCACCCCAACCCTCTCCCGGAGGGAGAGGGAGCCGACCGAGTTGTTTTCTTGAGTTACGCCGACCTGAAATACCGAGTCGAACTCAAGATTTGAAACCCAAGAAAATCGGCTCCCTTCCCCCTCTCCCCTCTGGGGAGAGGGCTGGGGTGAGGGGGGGGTTCAAGCCGAACGCAAAAATCAAAGCTACCCCAAAACGACCAACCGATTCGGCAACTCATTCCTGACCTGCGTCACCGGCACATGCACCTTGAGCAACTCGCCGCACGCCTCGATACAGGTAACAAAGCCCTGCAACGTCTGCCCCTGCCGCACCTGCTCGGTAAACGCCGCGACAATCGAGTCCCAGCTCTTGTTATCCAGCTTTTTGGAAATCCCTTCGTCCACCAGAATCTCCACATACCGCTCCGCCTCGCAGACGAAAATCAGCATGCCGGTGCTGCCCACCGTGTGATGCAGGTTCTGTTCGAGAAACTGCCGCCGCGCGAGGTTCGAGGCGCGCCAGTGCCGGACGTGGCGCGGGATCAGATGAGTGGTGACCCTGGGCAGGCGAAACACCAGGCACAGCACGACAAAACTGACCCACTGCACCAGCAACAGACTGTGCATGGTCAGCCAGCCGGTCAGGTAATGCACGATCCCCGGCACCACCAGCGCCAGCAGGCTGGCCCACAGCAGCGGGATGTACGCGTAGTCGTCGGCGCGGGCCGCGAGCACCGTCACCAGTTCGGCGTCGGTGTCGCGCTCGACCCGGGCGATGGCCTCGGCGACCTTGCGTTGTTCGTGTTCAGTCAGTAATGCCATGTCGTGTTGTGCCTGCTCATTATTGTTATCACCAGCCGCCGGAGGACCCGCCCCCGCCGAAACTGCCACCGCCGCCGCTGAAGCCCCCGCCGCCTCCGCCGCCGCCAAATCCACCGCCACCAAAGCCGCCCCCTCCTCCGGAGCCGCCCCGGCCGGCGGGAAGGATACCGAGCATCTGGCAGACAAAAACAGTCACGATGAACAACATCACCAGAAATACGAACAACGCCGGATGCCGCGAGACGAAGTCGTCCGCAGGATCGCCGGCCGATTCATACACCGTGGACGGCTCGTCCAACGGATTGCCGCCCAGCACTACCAGCATCGCCGCCACACCGTCGCTGATGCCCTTGCTGAAATTGCCGGCCTTGAACGACGGCGTGATCACCTGATGAATGATCACCGAGCTCTGCGCGTCGGTCAGCCGGTCCTCCAGCCCGTAGCCGACTTCGATGCGCAATTTGCGCTCGTCCCGGGCGACGATCAACAGGGCGCCGTTGTTCTTGTCCTTCTGGCCGATGCCCCAATGCCGGCCGAGCTCGACGCCATAGTCCTCGATGGTGGCGCCTTGCAGGTTCGGCAACGTCACCACCACCAACTGTTCGCCGGTCGCCTGCTCGTGGGCCTGCAATTGCTGGCTCAGTTGCGTGCGCACCGACGGCTCGATCATCTGCGCATCGTCCACCACCCGCCCGGTCAGCGCCGGAAAGGTCAACTCGGCCCGGGCGCTGACGGCAAACAGCCACAGCATCAGCACCAGGCCCATCTTCAACACACGCATGGGCATCCCCGGCTCAGAACTTCACTTCCGGGGCCTTGTCCGCGCCGGGGCTGGTGGCTTCGAAGGTCTCGCGTATCGGCAAATTGCTGTACATCACGCTATGCCACAGACGACCGGGAAAGGTGCGGATCTCGGTGTTGTATTTCTGCACCGCCAGAATGAAATCCCGACGCGCCACGGCGATGCGGTTTTCCGTGCCCTCGAGTTGCGATTGCAGGGCGAGGAAGTTCTGGTTGGCTTTCAGGTCCGGATAACGTTCGGACACCACCATCAACCGGCTCAAGGCACCGGTCAGTTGATCCTGGGCCTGCTGGAACTGCTTGAGCTTTTCCGGGTTGTCGAGGGTGCTGGCATCGACCTGGATCGACGTCGCCTTGGCCCGGGCCTCGATCACGGCGGTCAGGGTTGCTTCCTCGTGTTTGGCATAGCCCTTCACGGTTTCCACCAGATTGGGGATCAGGTCGGCGCGGCGCTGGTACTGGTTCTGCACCTGGCCCCAGGCAGCCTTGGCCTGTTCGTCGAGGGTGGGGATGTTGTTGATGCCGCAGGCGGTCAACAACGTGGCCAGCACCAGCAGGGTGGCGACCTGCAAACGCGAGCGGTAGACAGGACTGACATTCATCGGACGGGTGCTCCCTTGCACATTTCATGAATAATGAATCGCGAAACATTCTCAGCCGACGGTTGGGGCATAATCGCCCCCGCCACTGGATTGCGGCGGGCCGATGGGCTAAAAAGAGGCCCTGCGCGATCACGTCGCCGAAACGTTCGACGTACATTCGGCTGTCGTTTTCTGAATCAGCACCCGAACAACAATAGTCGCTCCCTACATTTTGGCTGGCCGGTGTTGTAACGCCGTTTAGGCCCTTGAGAAAACTATTCATGAAGAAGCTGTGTTTGCTGGGCCTGTTCGTCAGCCTGGCCAGTCATCAAGTACTGGCCGCCACGACCCCGGTCCCCCTGGAAAACAAGGATGCGTTCATCAGTAATCTGATGAAACAGATGACCCTCGACGAGAAAATCGGCCAGTTGCGCCTGATCAGCATCGGCCCGGAAATGCCCCGCGAGCTGATCCGCAAAGAGATCGCCGCCGGCAACATCGGCGGCACCTTCAACTCGATCACCCGCCCGGAAAACCGTCCGATGCAGGATGCTGCCATGCGCAGCCGGCTGAAGATTCCGATGTTTTTCGCGTACGACGTGATCCACGGTCACCGTACGATTTTCCCGATTCCGCTGGCCCTGGCCTCTAGCTGGGACATGGACGCCATCGGCCAGTCCGGGCGCGTTGCCGCCAAGGAAGCCGCCGCCGACAGCCTCGACATCACCTTCGCGCCGATGGTCGACATCTCCCGCGACCCGCGCTGGGGCCGCAGCTCCGAAGGTTTCGGTGAAGACACCTACCTGACCTCGCGCATCGCCAAAGTCATGGTCAAGGCCTATCAGGGCGAGACCCCGAGCGCGGCCGACAGCATCATGGCCAGCGTCAAGCACTTCGCCCTGTACGGCGCGGTCGAGGGCGGTCGCGACTACAACACCGTCGACATGAGCCCGGTGAAGATGTACCAGGACTACCTGCCACCGTACCGCGCAGCCATCGACGCTGGCGCCGGCGGCGTGATGGTGGCGTTGAACTCGATCAACGGCATCCCGGCCACCGCCAACACCTGGCTGATGAACGATCTGCTGCGCAAGGACTGGGGCTTCAAGGGCCTGGCGGTCAGCGACCACGGCGCGATCTTCGAACTGATCAAGCACGGCGTGGCCCGCGACGGTCGGGAAGCGGCGAAGCTGGCGATCAAGGCCGGCATCGACATGAGCATGAACGACACCCTGTACGGCAAAGAGCTGCCGGGGCTGCTCAAGTCCGGCGAGATCGAACAGCAAGACATCGACAACGCCGTGCGTGAAGTCCTCGCCGCCAAGTACGACATGGGCCTGTTCAAGGACCCGTACCTTCGCATCGGCAAGGCTGAAGACGATCCGGCCGACACCTACGCCGAAAGTCGCCTGCACCGCGCCGACGCCCGTGAAGTGGCGCGTCGCAGCCTGGTGCTGCTGAAGAACCGGAACGAAACCCTGCCGCTGAAGAAAACCGCCAAAGTCGCGCTGGTCGGCCCGCTGGCCAAGGCCCCGATCGACATGATGGGCAGCTGGGCGGCCGCCGGTCGTCCGGCGCAATCGGTGACCCTGTTTGATGGCATGAGCAATGTGATCGGCGACAAGGCGAACCTGATCTACGCCCGTGGCGCCAACATCACCAGCGACAAGAAGGTTCTCGACTACCTGAACTTCCTCAACTTCGACGCCCCGGAAGTGGTCGATGACCCACGCCCGGCCAACGTGTTGATCGACGAAGCGGTGAAAGCCGCCAAGGATACTGACGTGGTGGTCGCTGCCGTGGGCGAGTCCCGTGGCATGTCCCACGAATCGTCGAGCCGCACCGACCTGAACATCCCGGAAAACCAGCGCGAGCTGATCCGTGCCCTGAAAGCCACCGGCAAGCCGTTGGTGCTGGTGCTGATGAACGGCCGTCCGCTGACGATCCTCGAAGAGAAAGAACAGGCTGACGCGATTCTGGAAACCTGGTTCAGCGGCACCGAAGGCGGCAACGCCATCGCCGACGTGCTGTTCGGCGACTACAACCCGTCGGGCAAACTGCCGGTGACCTTCCCGCGTTCCGTGGGCCAGATCCCGACCTACTACAACCACCTGAGCATTGGCCGGCCATTCACGCCAGGTAAACCGGGCAACTACACTTCGCAGTACTTCGATGACACCACCGGCCCCCTGTTCCCGTTCGGTTACGGCCTGAGCTACACCGACTTCAGCCTGAGCGACATGGCGCTGTCCTCGACCACCCTGAACGCCACCGGCAAGCTCGACGCCAGTGTCATGGTCAAGAACACCGGCAAGCGTGACGGCGAAACCGTGGTGCAGTTGTATATCCAGGACGTCACCGGGTCGATGATCCGTCCGGTCAAGGAGCTGAAGAACTTTCAGAAAATCATGCTCAAGGCCGGCGAGCAGAAAGTCGTGCACTTCACCATCACCGAAGATGACCTGAAGTTCTACAACGCCCAGCTCAAGTACGCGGCCGAGCCTGGCAAGTTCAACGTGCAGATCGGCCTGGATTCCCAGGACGTGACGCAGCAGAGCTTTGAGTTGCTGTAATCCCGGCACCCTGATCGTTCGGATCTGATCGTTCCCACGCTCTGCGTGGGAATGCAGCCCGGGACGCTCCGCGTCCCAAAGCGGACGCAGAGCGTCCATTGAGGCATTCCCACGCAGAGCGTGGGAACGATCAATTGCGCTTAGCCGCGTCTGTCGAGCAAGTTGACCACCACCCGATCCACCCAGCCCCAGATCCGCTGCTTCACCCGCCGCCACAGTGGCCGTTTCCGCCATTCCTCCAGGCTCACCTGCTGACTCAGGCCGAAGTCCTTCTCGAAACTCGCCGCCACCGCTGCCGTCAATGACGGATCCAGCGCTTCCAGATTCGCTTCAAGATTGAAGCGCAGATTCCAGTGATCGAAATTGCACGAACCGATGCTGACCCAGTCGTCCACCAGCACCATTTTCAGGTGCAGGAAACACGGCTGGTATTCGTAGATTTTCACCCCGGCCTTGAGCAGGCGCGGGTAGTAGCGATGCCCCGCGTAGCGCACCGACGGATGATCGGTGCGCGGCCCGGTCAGCAGCAGGCGCACGTCGAGACCTCGGGCGGCGGCCTTGCGCAGGGAACGGCGGATCTTCCAGGTGGGCAGGAAGTACGGCGTGGCCAGCCAGATCCGCTGCTGGCCGCTGTTCAGCGCGCGGAACAGCGATTGCAGAATGTCCCGATGCTGGCGGGCGTCGGCGTAGGCCACGCGGCCCATGCCCTCCCCCGTGTCCGGCACGCGCGGCAGCCGTGGCAGGCCGAAATGCGCGTTGGGCCGCCAGGCCCGGCGATGGCGGTTGGCGATCCATTGACGGTCGAACAGTAATTGCCAGTCGAGCACCAGCGGGCCGGTGATCTGCACCATGACCTCGTGCCATTCGCTGGTGTCGTGGCCCGGCGTCCAGAACTCGTCGGTGACCCCGGTGCCGCCGACCACCGCCAAGCGCTGATCGACCAGCAACAGCTTGCGATGATCGCGATAGAAATTGCCGACCCAGCGCCGCCAGTTCAGCCGGTTGTAAAAACGCAGCTCGACCCCGGCCCCGGTCAGCCGCCGGCGCAACGTGAGGGTGAAGGCGAGGCTGCCGTAATCGTCGAACAGGCAACGCACCCGCACGCCCCGCTCCGCCGCCAGCACCAGCGCCTGCACGATGGTTTCGGCACAGGCACCGGCCTCCACCAGATACAGCTCCAGTTCGATCTGCTCGCGGGCGCGGGCAATCTCGTCGAGCATGCGCGGGAAGAATTGCGGGCCGTCGATCAACAGCTCGAAGCGGTTGCCATCACGCCACGGAAACACCGCGCCGCGCATGTCAGCGCGCCGTGAAGATCAGCACCGCACCCACCGGCACCGACAGACTGATGGCCGACAGACCGGCCATGTTGCGCAGGCTTTCCAGCCCTGGCAGCAGATCGAAATCCTCGGCACTGATCACCAGCGGCTCCAGGGTCACCACCTGAAAGCGTCGGTCATCGAGGCGCGTGGCGAGCAGCTCGGCGGGGTATTCGTGCTGTTTGCCGTGCAGGTTGACGGTCAGCGGCAAGCGCAATTCAAGCTGCGCGCCGGGGGCCAGATCGTTGATCGGGCGCAGGTCGATCTGGGTGGTGATGGTCGCTTCGGGGAATTGTTCGATCTGGAACAACTCCTTGCGCATGCGCTCGTCGCGCAGCGGGATGCCGCTGTTGATCGAGTCCAGCTCGACCTCGACCACGGCGCGCCCGTCGGGATCGACCTTGCCGTGCAGCACCAGAAAGCGCTGCACTTCAGAAATATTGGCGTTTTTCGTGCTGACGAACGACAGCCGCGACGACTCGCCGTCCAGATACCAGTTGGCCTGGGCCGGCAGCGCAGCGGCGCCCAGCAGCAGGCCGGCGAAGGCGTTGCACAGAGAACGGTTGAACATTGAAGACTCGTGGGGCCGATAAACGTGCACGAACCTTAACTGGCCTTGGCGTTATTGCAAACTGTCAGTCTGTGCAAACACTCAGGCCAATCCCTGCTGCACCTCGCCGATGGTCGACGCGAGGCTGTTGAGATGCAGGCTCAGCACCCGTTCCACCGGCGCCTGATCCATTGGCCAGTGCAGCGCCATGCTGCCGACCAGCCGCCCTTGCGCACGGATCGGCAAGGCCACCGCGCGAATCAGGAACGGCAGGCGCACGGGGTATTCCCAATAACCTTCGGTGCGCTGGCCGAAGCCCTGATGCAAGGCTTGTTCGGTGGCCTGCAATACACCGTCATCCGCCAACTGTTCGCGTTCGGCCAGACGTTTCACGTCCTGGCTGTCGAGTTCGCCGAGGCAGGCCCGGCCCATGGCCGAATGAAACAGGCTGGCGTGATGGCCGACGATCTGGCAGTTCGTTGGATAGCGCTTGCGCAACACCTGCGGGATCGCACTTTCCATCACTTCAACCCGTTCGCCGTCGAAGCACGACAGATCCGCCACCAGCCCGGTGCGCTCGCTGAGCTCCAGCAGCATCGGCGCGGCGCTTTCCACCAGGTGGCGTTTGAAACGTTGCTGACGATCACCGAACAGCCGTTTGGCGCACAACCGGTAGCGGCGGTCGCTGAGGCCGCGATAGATCCAGCCCTGCTCCTGCAAGGTCGCGAGCATCCGCGACACCGTGGCCTTGGGCAGGGTTGTCAGGTAGTGCAACTCTTCCAGCCCCAACGCCTGATGCTCGCCGAGCAACTCGACGATGGCCAGCGCCCGTTCGACCGAGCGCACGCTGCCGGTGTCTGCCTTGCTGCCCATGTGTTCGACCTCCATGGATGCGGATGAAAGATCACTTCGTGCAGCAAGATGCGGGCCGCTCAGGCTGATTGCAGGCATGCCGGCGGTCGCCGTTCGACCCAGCGGGTCAGCTGTTCATGAGCATAGGCCAGTTGCAGCACCGCCCGATCCGCCTGGGCCGGGCCGATGATTTGCAGGCCCATCGGCAACCCGGCCGGGTTGAAACCGACCGGCACGCTGATGCTCGGCAACCCCGCCAACGTCGGGCCTATTACCACTTCCATCCAGCGGTGATAGGTGTCCATGGTCTGCCCGCCGACGACTCGCGGCCACGCTTGCTGTGCATCAAAAGGGAACACCTGGGCGGTGGGCAGCAGCAGGAAATCGTAACGCTCGAACAACTCGCTCAACGCGCGATACCACTCGCTGCGCGCGACCGACGCCTGATAGACCTCGGCAGCGGTCAGACGCAGACCGCCCTCGATTTCCCATTGTGCTTCGGGTTTGAGCAATGACCGTTTTTGCGGATCGGCATAGGCGGCGCCAAGGCTGCCCTGCACCAGAAAATGCCGGTGCGTGAGCCAGGTCTGCCACAGGCGTTCCATGGAGAAGTCCGGCTGACAGGCCTCAACGTGACAACCCAGGGTGCTGAAATCCGCCAGCGCCGATTCGCACAGGCTCAACACACCGTCGTCCATCGGCAGATAGCCGTTGTAATCGCCAAGCCAGCCGAGACGCAGGCCGTTGCAGTCCTGGTGCAGATCCAGGCCGAAGTCCCGTGGTTCATCGGCCAGCGACAGCGGCACGCGCGGATCGTAGCCGGCCTGGGTCGAGAGCAACCGCGCGACGTCGGTGACCGTGCGCCCCATCGGCCCTTCGGTGGCCAGTTGCTGGACGAACACTTCCGGCATCGGGCCGTGAGGCACGCGGCCCTGGGACGGGCGGAAGCCGAACACGTTGTTGAATGCCGCCGGGTTGCGCAGCGAGCCCATCATGTCGCTGCCGTCGGCCACCGGCAGCAGGCGCAGGGCCAGTGCCACCGCTGCCCCGCCGCTGCTGCCGCCGGCGATCAGGCCCGGATCGTAGGCGTTGGTGGTGGTGCCGAACACGCTGTTGTAGGTCTGCGAACCGAGGCCGAACTCCGGGACGTTGCTCTTGCCGATGATGATCGCGCCGCCGTCGCGAACCCGCGCCACACTGATCGCATCGTGCCGCGGCACTTGCTCGGCGAACAGCGGCGAACCCAAGGTCGTGCGCAACCCGGCGGTGGCCGCCAGGTCCTTGATCGCCTGGGGCATGCCGTGCATCCAGCCTCGGGATTCGCCGCGATCCAGTTGCCGATCACACTCATCGGCCTCGCGCAGCAGCACGTCCTGCGGGCGCAGCGAGACCAGCGCGTTGACCGCTGGATTGAAGCGATCAATGTGCGACAGGTAGGCCTGCATTACCTCGCGGCACGACACCTTGCGGGCATGGATCACTCGGGACAGCCCATCGGCATCGAGGGCGACAATCGGATCAATGGCCAACGGACTCACGGTTTCACTCCCAGGTTGAGCGCAACGGATTTCTTCGCGCGGGGTGCCTCCTGCAAACAGTAAGTACCGAGCAGGGTCAGCAGGCAAGCGAACAAGACATAGAACGACGGCGCCACCGGGGTGTTCAGAACTTTACTCAGCCAGGTGACGATCAGCGGCGCGAAACCACCGAACACCATCACCGCCACGTTGTAGGCCACCGACACGCCGGTGGAGCGCACCTCAATCGGAAACTGCTCGGCCAGCGCCGTCGGAGCCGGGCCGAAGAACCCGCCAATCGCCGCGCACAGCAGCAGTTGCATCACCAGCAGGCGCTCGATCGAAGGCGCTGCCGCGACCCACACATACAACGGATAAACCATGACGAAAAACGCCAGGGTGAAGGCCATCAGCACCGGCCGCCGACCGAGGCGATCCGACAGCGCGCCGGACAATGGAATCACCACAGTCATCAGCCCCACCGCAAGCATCTGCACCAGCAGCACTTGATCCAGCGGCAGGCCGAGGTTCTTGTGGGCGAAGGTCGGCATGTTCACCAGCACCACGTAGAACGACACCGTCGCCCCGCACGCCAGGCCCATCGACACCAGCAGGCTGCGGCGATGTTCGCGCAGCACCTGCCACAGGCCCGGCGCTGCGCCTTTGGCTTTCTTGCGCGCTTCGAGAAATTCTTCCGGCTCTTCCATGTGCTTGCGAATCCACAAGCCCACCGGGCCGATCAACAGGCCGAGCACGAACGGAATCCGCCAGCCCCAACTGTCCAGCGCTTCGGGGGAAAACAGGTGCGTGACCAGCGCCACCATCGCCGCGCCGCTGAACACCGCCAGGCATTGCCCGACCAGTTGCCACGAGCCGTACAAACCCTTGCGATGGGCCGGTGCGCTCTCTACCAGAAACGCCGTGGCGCTGGCGTATTCACCGCCCGTAGCGAAACCCTGGAGCATCCGCGCCACCACGATCAGCAACGGCGCGCCCATGCCGATGGCGGCGTAGTTCGGCGCGAACGCGATCAGGGCGATGGACACGGTCATCAGGCGGATGATCATTTGCATCGCGGCTTTGCGCCCTTTGCGGTCGGAGTAGATGCCGAGCAGGATGCCGCCCACCGGGCGCATGAAAAAGCCGACGCCGAAGGTCGCCAGCGCCATCAGCAGCGAGGCGTAGTCGTCGTCGGACGGGAAAAACTGCCGGGCGATGATGCTCGCCAGAAAGCCGTAAACGATGAAGTCGTACCATTCCAGGGCGTTGCCGATGACGGCGGCGACCACTTGCCGGGTGCGCGAAACGCCTGCGTTCGAAGTCTGCATGGGGATTCTCCAGAAGCTGTGGGTTGACCACGCAGGCACGTGCGCACCTGCGTTCCAGCGGCAGCAAAAAGTGAAGAAATCAGGCCGGCTTGAGCCAGCTCTCGGTGAGCGCGCCCCAATACGCCGCGCCGGTCAGCAGAATGTCATCGTTAAAATCGTACGCCGGGTTATGCACCATCGGCCGCGCCACGCCGTTGCCGATGAACAGGTACGCGCCGGGGCAGCGCTGGAGCATCCAGGCGAAGTCTTCGCTGCCCATCAGTTTGGGAGTGTTGCCATCGACGGCATCGGCGCCCACCAGTTCGACGCCGACCTGACGAGCGAACTCGGTTTCGGCGGCGTGGTTGACCAGCACCGGGTAGGCCGGGCGGTGTTCGATGGTCGAGGTGCAGCCGAAGCTTTCGGCCTGGGACTCGATGATCGAGCGCACGCGGTCCAGTGTCTGAACGCGGACTTCGGCATTCAACGCACGCAGGCTCAGGCGCAGGATCGCCTGTTGCGGAATCACGTTCGCCGCTTCGCCGGCCTGCAATGCGCCGACCGTTACCACCGCCGCCTGCTGCGCATCGATGTTGCGCGCGACCACGGTTTGCAAAGCCATCACCACACTGGCTGCGGCCACCAACGGATCCACCGCCAGATGCGGCATCGAGCCGTGACCGCCAACGCCTTCGATAGTCACCGTGAGCAAGTCCTGCGAAGCCATCATTGGCCCTTCGCGAAAGCCCAGATGTCCCGCCGGCAGGCCCGGCATGTTGTGCATGCCGAACAGCGCATCACACGGGAAGCGTTCGAGCAGGCCATCGGCGAGCATCGCTTCGGCGCCGCCCTGGCCCTCTTCGGCGGGCTGGAAAATCAGCGTCAGGGTGCCGTCGAACTGGCGGGTCGCGGCCAGATAACGCGCCGCACCGAGCAGCATCGCGGTGTGCCCGTCGTGGCCGCAGGCGTGCATGCAGCCTTGATGCCGGCTGCTGTAGGCGACGCCAGTGTTCTCGATGATCGGCAGCGCATCCATGTCGGCCCGCAGCCCGAGTCTGCGTGTGCTGCTGCCGTTGCGCAGCACGCCGACTACGCCGGTTTTGCCGACGCCGGTGTGGACTTCATAGCCCCACTCTTCCAGCGACCTGGCGACCAGCGCCGAGGTGCGGCTTTCTTCGAAACCGAGTTCAGGGTGGGCGTGAATGTCCTGGCGGGTGGCGTGCAGGTCGCCAGCCACGTCGTTGAGCCAGGCCAGAATGTGCTGATGTCGGGGCATGACGGTTCTCCTCGCGCGGGTGTTCCCGGTCTTTTTGTTCGGTGTTGTTTCACGACACGTGAACGGCAGGTCGTGCTCACCGCCAGATAACCGCGAGACACGCGAGAGGACAATCGAATGTGGTTCCACAGGGTGGAACCGGATCAGGGTTGCAGGCGACAGCCCTGGCGTTCGCCTAACCATTGGGCGCTGTTGCTGCGTCCCAGGCCGCTGGCGGTGACGATTTTTTGCGTGCGGTCATCGGTCAGTTCGCTGGGCAGCCACTGCTTCACGTAGCCCCGGCAATACTCGGCGTCGTTGTTCATCACGTAGCGACACGAACAATATTCCTTGGCGGTGTAGGCGCTGATGATGTCCGGGAAGGCCCACAGGTTTTCGCGCTCGTGCCAGCCCCAGCCCAGCAGCACGACCAGCAGCCCCAGCAGGATGCGTCTGAACAGTTTCATGGCCGCACCGCCCCGAGCACGCGCTTGAGCAATTCGTTGTGGCGATAGCTGCCGTCGCGGTCATCGGCGTAGCGCACGATCAGCAGTTTTTCGCTCGGGATCACGTACAGCGCCTGGCCCCAGTGGCCGAGGGCGGCGAAGGTGTCGGGCGGTGCGTCGGGCCATGGCGTCGACGCGCCGTCTGCCGGGCGATTGAGCCACCACTGGCCGCCGGGCACGGCTTCATCCTGATGGGCCTTGTAGCCGGCGAAGGGTTGGCGGTTGAAGGCGACCCAATCCTTGGGCAGCAACTGCCGGTCGTTCCAGCGTCCGTCCCGCTCCATCAACAGACCGATTCGCGCCAGATCCCGGGCCGTCATATAAGCGTAGGAAGAGGCGACGAACGTGCCGGTGGCGTCGGTTTCCCACGTGGCATGGCGGATGCCCAAGGGATCGAAAAGCGCTGTCCACGGATAGTCCGGATAACGTTGCGGACCGACGATGGTCTTCAGGGCTGCGGCCAATAGATTGCTGTCGCCGCTGGAATAGCGGAACGCCTGACCCGCTGGCGCGTAGCGGTCGTGATTGGCGGTGAAGGCGGCCATGTCGCGGTGGCCACGGGTGTAGAGCATCGCCACCACTGAGGATTTCAGCGGGGCGTACTCGTAGTCTTCCTGCCAGTCGATGCCGGAGGACCAGTGCAGCAGATCCTTGATCGTGACGGCCGGGTGTTTTTCCAGCACCGGATAATATTTCGCGGCCGGGTCATCGAGCTTGAACAGGCCTTCGCCGTACGCCACGCCGAGCACCGTGGCCATCAGGCTTTTGCTGATCGACCAGGTCAGGTGCGGGGTGTCGGCGGTGGTCGCGGCGGCGTAGCGTTCGTAGATGAGCTGGCCGTCGCGGATCACCAGCAAGGCGTCGGTGCGGATGCCTTTGCGGGTGCTGTCATCGCGGGTCGGGAAGGCATAGGCCTCCAGTGCCTCGACGGCTGGGCCGGTGAGTTTCGCGCCGGTCGGCCATTGCTCGCCCGGCCATTGTTCGGCCTGAACCGTGAAGCTGATCAGCAGCAGAAACAGGGACAGGCCTTTGAACATGGCGAGGGCTCTGGGAATGAACCTGAGAAGACTAGCCGGCGTTCATGACAGATGTGTTTTGGTTTGCCCCCAAAGCCTTGGCCAGGCGTTTGGCCCGCGCACCCGCCGCCAGTTGCATGACCGACTGATCGCGCTGCCACATCGCCGCCCACTCAGGATCGCCGTTGCGCAGGGTCTGATCGACTTCCGCTTTCAACCCGTCGAACTGCGCAAACAATCCGCCGAGCAACACATGCCCGGCGGGATTGTTCGGCGGCTGGCGACTGACCTCCGCGCACCCGGCCAACAGCGCCAGCAGGCGCAATTGCAGCAGCTGCGGCCAGCCGCTGTCCTGACCAACGCCGTACAACCACGCGGTCATCGCGCTCAATACGTAAACGTCTTCAAGGGTGCGGAACGGTTTGACGTAAGCATCCCAACCGTCCCCGGCAAGCAACTCGCACAATGCATCGTCGAGATGCAGCCGGCCATGGCTGATGTCCGGCATCAACGGCAGCGCCGGGAGTTTTTCCACCCGCACGCCGGGTTCGCCGGGATACACCACCGCCAGACTCAGGCGCGGTGACTCGCCGGGTTGTTCACTGCGCGCGGCGATCAACAGCCAGTCCGCCGCATCGCCGGCAGTGACGAAATCCTTTTGCCCGGTGAGGCGCAGATCCGTGAGTCGGGTCTGCATGTCCGCAGGGCGCAGGCTGCGCTGCTCGGTCGCACACATCGCGCCGAGGCTCGGCGGCGCGCTCGGCCAGAGCATGCGCAACGCCGCCTGATAACCCACCAGAAACGCCAGCCCCGGCGTCGCCATTCGCCGCCCTCCCGCCACCGCCAGTTCGAACGGCGTCACGCTGCCCAGTTGCTGCAGCAACGTGGCGAAGCCTTCCGCCAGATCGGCAACGGCGGGCAGGCGTTCGCGACATTCAAGCAGGGTCGACCAGGTCATCAGAGGCTCCTCGTGGGCTGTCATATAAGCATCACCAAACATTCATGGCGATGACACCGGGGCTACATAGCCTGACTTTGCACAACACGGCTGCATAAAGAAAGTCGATCGGCTGCAACCCATGACGGGTTCAAGGCCCGTACGGAGATTCACATGACTCAGATCGCCCGCATCAGCGACACCGGCAATGAACGCCGCCTGCAAGCCGAACGCCTGATCGGCGCCGAGGCCTTGCAGCAAGCCCAGGCCTTGCGCTTCAACGTGTTCAGCGGCGAGTTCAACGCCAAGCTGAACGGCGCGGAGCTGGGTCTGGACATGGATGACTATGATGTTCACTGCAGCCACATCGGCGTGCGTGACCTGAACACCGGCCGCCTGGTGGCGACCACCCGTTTGCTCGATCACACCGCCGCCAGCAGCCTGGGCAAGTTCTACAGCGAAGAAGAATTCAGCCTGCACGGCCTCGCGCATCTACAAGGCCCGATCCTGGAAATCGGCCGCACCTGCGTCGACCCGGCCTACCGCAACGGCGGCACCATCGCCGTGCTCTGGGGCGAGCTGGCCGAAGTGCTGAATCAGGGCGGCTACAGCTATCTGATGGGTTGCGCGAGCATCCCGATGCAGGACGGCGGCATACAGGCCCACGCGATCATGCAGCGCCTGCGCGAACGCTATCTGTGCACCGAACACCTGCGCGCCGAGCCGAAGAACCCGCTGCCGAGCCTCGACATTCCGTCGAACGTGATCGCCGAAATGCCGCCGCTGCTCAAGGCCTACATGCGCCTGGGTGCGAAGATCTGCGGCGAGCCGTGCTGGGACGAAGACTTCCAGGTCGCCGACGTGTTCATCCTGCTCAAGCGCGACGAACTCTGCCCGCGCTACGCCAAGCACTTCAAGGCGGCCGTGTGATGAGCCGGCTGCGGGTGTACGCGCGGATCGCGCGAGTGCTGCTGGTGGTGACACTGGGGTTGAGCATGGCCAGTGTCTTCGGAGTATTCGAACGTCTGGGGCTGGCCCATTCGATGGAGCGTCGGCAGCGCTGGTCGCGGTTTTTCATGGCGCGTCTGAGCAATGCCCTGCCCTTTCGCGTGACCGTCCACGGTGAGCTGCCGAAACAGCCGATGCTGTGGGTCAGCAACCATGTGTCGTGGACCGACATTCCGCTGCTCGGCATGCTCACGCCGCTGTCGTTTCTGTCCAAGGCCGAAGTGCGCACCTGGCCGGTGGCCGGCTGGCTCGCGGCGAAGGCCGGCAGCCTGTTCATCCGTCGCGGTTCGGGCGACAGCCAGCTGATCCGCAAGCAGATGACCCGTCACCTGCAAACCGATCATCCGCTGCTGATGTTCCCGGAAGGCACCACCACCGATGGTCGTTCGCTGCGTACCTTTCACGGCCGCCTGCTGTCGGCGGCGATTGATTCGGAAGTGAAGCTGCAACCGGTGGCGATCCGTTATCTGCGCGACGGCAAGATCGATTCGCTGGCGCCGTTCATTGGTGACGATGATCTGCTGTCGCACCTGATGCGCCTGTTCAGCAACGACTGCGGCGATGTCGAAATCCATCTGCTCAAGCCGATTGCCTGTCAGGGTCGGGAGCGCGCGGCATTGGCGTACGAGGCCCAGCAAGCGGTGCAGAAAGCCTTGTTCGGTGATGTGCTCAAACCGGTCGAAGCGCAACACGCGGGCGATCTGATCGCAGCCTGAGCGGCGACTTCTATCTACAGCTGCCGGCCGGCAAAGTCCTGCAGCTGTGGGTAGAACAAGCGGAAGTCTTCGCTCAACGGTTCATACAACCGCCGCAATTCCTCCATCGCCCCCGCCAGTTCTTCGGGTCGGGTCAGGCGTCGGGAGATCCCTCGCAACACCTGCTCCAGCACTTCGAACTCCTGATACGAACCCAACCAGTCATTGGCGACCATGTGCGGGGCGATCTTCGCCAGGCGGTCGGGCAATTGCCGCTCGCTGGACAGCACGCGGTAAACGTCGGTGGTGAATTGGCCCAACGGACGGTCGGCGTACTGCGTCCAGTCGCGGGCCAGGCAATGGTCGAAAAACACGTCGAGGACGATGCCCGCGTAACGGCGGCGAGTCGTCGAAAACCGCGCCAGCGACGCATCCACCAACGTATGGCGATCAGTGAACACATCGATTTGCCGATGCAGGGCAATCGCCGCTTCGATCTCCGGGTCGAACTGCCCTTGCAGCCGCCCTTTGACGAAATCGCCATACAGACTGCCGAGCAGTTGACCGGGGCGCTGGCCACCGAGGTGTAAATGTGCGAGATAGTTCATGGGCGCAGCTTAGCACCGCGCCCGCGGTTGTTTACACCTCACATATCGTTATAACCCGATATACCGATTTATGCGGTCGTCAGATCAAATTCATATTGGTGTATCGCGAAGTACCGATATAAAGTTCGCCTCATCGCGATATAGCGCTACACACATCACGAGCACCCAGCCATGAACATTGACCTCGACGAAATAATAAAAGCCCTGGCACACCCAGTACGGCGAGACATCCTCAACTGGCTGAAAGACCCGAAAGCCCAGTTTCCGGAACAGATCCACAACCACGAGTACGGCATCTGCGCCGGGCAGATCGATCAACGTTGCGGCCTGTCGCAATCGACCGTTTCCGCCCACCTGGCCACCCTGCAACGGGCCGGGCTGATCAGCAGCCAGAAGGCCGGCCAGTGGCACTTTTTCAAACGCAACGAGGACGTGATCCAGGCGTTCCTCAGCACCCTCAGCAAAGAGCTCTGACCCTTAACGTCAGCCAGCCAAAAGGACCAGACAATGCCCCTCTCGCTACTCATACTCGCCTTGAGCGCCTTCGCCATCGGCACCACCGAGTTCGTCATCATGGGCCTGCTGCCCAATGTGGCGGCTGACCTCGGTGTGTCGATCCCCGGTGCCGGCTGGCTGGTGACCGGTTACGCCCTGGGCGTGGCGATTGGTGCGCCGTTCATGGCAATGGCCACTGCAAAACTGCCGCGCAAGGCTGCACTGGTTACGCTGATGGGCATCTTCATTATCGGCAACCTGCTCTGCGCCATCGCCACTGATTACAACGTGCTGATGTTCGCCCGAGTGGTCACCGCCCTCTGCCACGGTGCGTTCTTCGGCATCGGTTCGGTGGTCGCGGCCAATCTGGTGGCACCGAACAAACGCGCCTCGGCCGTGGCCCTGATGTTCACCGGCCTGACCCTGGCCAACGTGCTGGGTGTACCGCTGGGCACCGCCCTCGGTCAGGAAGCCGGCTGGCGCTCGACCTTCTGGGCAGTGACCGTGATCGGTGTGATCGCGCTGATCGGCCTGATCCGCTTCCTGCCGGCCAAACGTGACGAAGAAAAACTCGACATGCGCGCCGAACTGGCCGCGCTCAAGGGCGCCGGCATCTGGCTGTCGCTGAGCATGACCGCGCTGTTCGCCGCCTCGGTATTCACCCTGTTCACTTACGTCGCTCCATTGCTGGGCGATGTCACCGGCGTCTCGCCCCGTGGCGTGACCTGGACCCTGATGCTCATCGGCCTGGGCCTGACCGTCGGCAACATCATTGGCGGCAAACTGGCCGACAAGGGCCTGGCCGCGACGCTGATCGGCGTGTTCATCGCCATGGCCGTGACCTCCACCGTCCTGACCTGGACCAGCATCGCGCTGATCCCCACCGAAATCACCCTGTTCCTCTGGGCTACCGCGTGTTTCGCCGCCGTGCCGGCCCTGCAAGTAAACGTCGTGACCTACGGCCAGGCCGCACCGAACCTGGTGTCGACCCTGAACATCGGCGCCTTCAACGTCGGCAACGCCCTCGGCGCCTGGGTCGGCGGCAGCGTCATCGCCCACGGCTACGGCCTGACCAGCGTGCCTCTCGCCGCCGCAGCGCTGGCTGTCTTGGCCCTGCTGGTGACCCTGATCACATTCCGCCAGAACGGCAATCCCGAGCTGGCCACCGCTAACTGATTCACTCACTTACCTCACGAGGGTTGTATCTCATGGCAACAATTTTCGATCCGATCAAACTGGGCGACCTCGAGCTGTCCAACCGCATCATCATGGCCCCGCTGACCCGCTGCCGCGCCGACGAAGGCCGCGTACCCAACGCGCTGATGGCCGAGTACTACGTACAACGCGCCTCGGCCGGCCTGATCCTCAGCGAAGCCACGTCGGTGACCCCGATGGGCGTCGGCTACCCGGACACCCCGGGCATCTGGTCCAACGACCAGGTGCGCGGCTGGACCAACGTGACCAAGGCCGTTCACGCCGCCGGCGGCAAGATCGTCCTGCAACTGTGGCACGTCGGCCGGGTTTCCCACCCGTCGTACCTGAACGGCGAAGCGCCGGTTGCACCGAGCGCCATCCAGCCTAAAGGCCATGTCAGCCTGGTTCGCCCGCTGGCCGACTATCCAACCCCGCGTGCACTGGAAACCGCTGAAATCGCCGACATCGTCGACGCTTACCGCGTCGGTGCGGAAAACGCCAAGGCGGCCGGTTTCGACGGCGTGGAAATCCACGGAGCCAACGGTTACCTGCTCGACCAGTTCCTGCAAAGCAGCACCAACCAGCGCACCGATATCTACGGCGGCTCCCTGGAAAACCGTGCCCGCCTGCTGCTGGAAGTGACCGATGCTGCGATCGAAGTCTGGGGCGCCGGTCGTGTTGGCGTACACCTGGCACCGCGCGCCGACTCCCATGACATGGGCGACGACAACCTGGCCGAGACCTTCACCTACGTCGCTCGCGAACTGGGCAAGCGTGGCATCGCCTTCATCTGCTCCCGCGAGAAAGAAGGCGCCGACAGCCTCGGCCCACAACTGAAAGAAGCCTTCGGCGGCGCGTACATCGCCAACGAGCGCTTCACCAAGGACAGCGCCAACGCCTGGCTGGCCGAGGGCAAGGCTAACGCCGTGGCATTCGGCATCCCGTTCATTGCCAACCCGGACCTGCCGGCCCGTCTGAAGGACGATGCGCCGCTGAACGAACCGCGGCCAGAGCTGTTCTACGGCAAGGGCCCGGTCGGCTACATCGACTACCCAACGTTGTAATCACTACGCCTTGCAATTCAAAAGCCCCGGACTCGTAAGAGCCGGGGCTTTTTGTTTGTCAGGGGGGGCGACTACTTGCGAAATAAACCATTACATAGCTCGCATGCACATCGACCTTGGTACTGTTATTTTCGCACCCTCCAACTAAACAAAAAGAGAAACCGTCATGAATGACACAACAAACAACACCGCTTCAAAAGACGAAAACAATCATGAAGAAACTCAAATCAAAACATTCGAAAACACTACTCTAAACTCCATTTTATCAAGCTCAACCTATTTAATTAATCCAGTCGCCGCTGGTATTTTAGGTACTGTGCTTTCCAGCATCACCGACGACGAACCCACCAAGACCACTAACCACTCAAAACCCGAAGATGAATTTAAAACCGTTATCAAAAAAGCTCAACAACACGAAGAAAAAACCTGGAATACGATTAAACACGAAGGCAATAACAGTATTCTGATCAATATCTACAACGGAACCTCGGAAAAATTTTCACTCACCCAATGCAGCTGGGATACCAGTGGATTCCAAGGAGAGGATCTGGTCATCCACCCGTGGAAATACATGCAGTTCATACTACGCAGCACGCCTCCAGCGATTTCTGGTGGGGCGAAACGGCGCAGATCCACCCCCGTCGGACATGCGTTTACTTACTCCGGTGAAAAACAGGCCTTTCATTTCACAACCTCAGTAAAGTTAACGGCCCCCTATGAACCGTTCGCCTTTGACACGAAAATAATCCCCAAACGCGAACATAACGTTCGTTCTATTGGCAAAAAACCACTCACCTGCGAATCTCATATAACCCGGCAACAGCCCGCTCGCCCTTATAGCTATGCCATAGTGATCAACTTAGGTTAAGTACGACCGCCGCCCGTATAACCAATTATTGGGCTGTCGGGAACTGAGATTACATAATTCGCAACCATTCAAGTAAAAAGATTCCTTTGATCGTAAAGCGGTATGCACTCAAGGATGCTCCACGGTCGGCCACATCGACTACCCGACAGTATTCGTCAATTACAGAAACACGAAAAAAGCCCTGGACTCGAAAGAGTCGGGGCTTTTTGTTTATCGTAGGTCTGACGCAGCTCCAATAGGGGATCACGTCAGGATTGATTGTCTGGCACTTACCCTCTCTCACATTCCAGACACAAAATCCCTACAAAATACTGAGCTAGCAATCTGTCAATCAAGTGAACGTGCGTATATAAAAGCAGCCCATTACCGCAGCGTGCGTGAAGCACCGTTCATTTTCAACATCACGGTTGACGCCCACGGACCAATAACGAATTTTGTTTCATTTGCGCAGGCTGGGGCTCCAGCGCAGCATGTCCAGCCCCGTATCGACCCAACGCTCCGCCTCGGCGTACAGATCGAAGGCGTCCGGCGCCAGGAGCCATCCATAAAGGAGGCCGTCGATATAGGCGTGAATGCTGATGGCTGCCCGGGCGGTGTCGAGGTCCGCCGGCAACTGCCCACGATTGACCGCGTTACTCAGTGTCAGCGCGATCCGCACATTGCAATCGAGGCTGGCGGTCCGGCGCTGCTGACGCAGATCGCACATTTCATCGGTGAACTCGCACTTATGAAACAAAATTTCGTTGATACGCCGGGTCTTCGGATCCAGTGCAACTTTATGAAACAAATGAATCAGCAATTGGCGCATGCAGCCCAGTGGATCGGGTTCGTCCTCGCTTTCGCTGGCCTTGGCCAGTTCGTCCAACGGCTCATGCAGAGTATCGAGCATGGCTTGCAACAGATCGGCCTTGTTGCTGAAGTGCCAGTAGATGGCACCGCGCGTCACCCCGGCCAGGGTCGCGATATCCGACAATGTCGTGCGCGCCACGCCCCGCTCATAGAAGGCTTTCTCGGCCGCTTCGAGAATCTGGCTGCGCGTTTCCTGAGCTTCCTCTTTGGTACGACGGACCATGGCAGTAAAACCTCAAACAGGATGTTTCAGGGATGGCTGAATATCCGCTGAATAAAAAAGGGTCGATCTCTCGCGGATCGGCTCCCCGGCCTACAATTTCAGACCTTGCGACGACTTTTGTAACAGGATGGATACGACGCCAAGGTGTTTACAAACAACCATGAACGTAAGTATATTCATTAGCAAGCTACTTATCCACCCGATAACCCTTTTTTACCCTTCCACACTTCTTGTGCGCTTTTCGCGCGCCTGACCCGAGGATCTTCATGCAATTCAAGCCAGCTGTTACCGCTCTGGTCACTGCCGTCGCCCTGGCATCGCTGCTCAGCGGATGTAAAAAGGAAGAGGCGGCTCCCGCCGCACCACCTCCTCAGGTCGGCGTCGTCACCCTGCAACCACAAGCCTTTACTCTGACTTCCGAACTGCCGGGCCGCACCAGTGCATTCCGCATCGCCGAAGTTCGTCCGCAGGTCAACGGCATCATTCTCAAGCGTCTGTTCAAGGAAGGCGGCGATGTCAAAGCCGGCCAGCAGCTGTATCAGATCGATCCGTCGGTTTATGAAGCGACCCTGAAAAGCGCCGAAGCCAACCTGCGTTCGACCAAGTCGATCTCCGACCGCTACAAGCAACTGGTCGACGAGCAGGCCGTCAGCCGTCAGGAATACGACACCGCCGTGGCCAACCGCCTGCAATCGGAAGCGTCGTTGCAAAGCGCGCAGATCAACGTGCGTTACACCAAGGTCTACGCACCGATCTCCGGTCGCATCGGCCGTTCTTCGGTGACCGAAGGCGCGCTGGTCAGCAGCGGCCAGACCGACGCGATGGCCGTGATCCAGCAACTGGACCCGATCTACGTCGATGTTACCCAGTCCTCGGTCGAGTTGCTGGAATTGCGTCGCGAACTGGAAAGCGGTCGTCTGCAGAAGGCCGGCGACAACGCCGCTGCCGTCAAGCTGACCCTCGAAGACGGCAGCCAGTACAAGCTCGACGGTAAGCTGGAATTCTCCGAAGTGTCGGTCGACCAGACCACCGGTTCCGTGACCCTGCGCGCCGTGTTCCCGAACCCGGATCACACTCTGTTGCCGGGCATGTTCGTCCACGCGCAGTTGCAGGCCGGTGTGAACAGCGCCGCGATCCTCGCGCCGCAGCAAGGCGTGACCCGCGACCTCAAGGGCACCCCGACTGCGCTGGTCGTCGGTCCGGACAACAAGGTCGAGCTGCGTCAGCTCAAGGCCAGCCGCACCGTCGGCAGCCAGTGGCTGATCGAAGACGGCCTGAAGGCCGGAGATCGTCTGATCACCGAAGGGCTGCAATTCGTCAAACCGGGTGTTGAGGTCAAACCGACCGAAGCGACCAACGTCGGCAAGAAGAACCCGGCCCCCGCTCAGGCAGCTGACAAAGCCGCCGGCGGCAAAGGGGAGTAATCCATGTCAAAATTTTTCATCGACCGTCCGATTTTCGCCTGGGTAATTGCCTTGGTGATCATGCTGGTCGGGGCACTTTCGATCCTGAAACTGCCAATCAACCAGTACCCGAGTATTGCGCCACCGGCCATTGCCATCTCCGTGACCTACCCGGGTGCTTCGGCACAGACGGTTCAGGACACCGTGGTGCAAGTGATCGAGCAGCAGCTCAACGGTATCGACAACCTGCGTTATGTGTCCTCGGAAAGTAACTCCGACGGCAGCATGACCATCACCGCGACCTTCGAGCAAGGCACCAACTCCGACACCGCGCAGGTCCAGGTCCAGAACAAGCTGAACCTGGCCACCCCGCTGCTGCCGCAGGAAGTGCAGCAACAGGGTATCCGCGTGACCAAGGCAGTGAAGAACTTCCTGCTGGTGATCGGCGTGGTGTCGCGTGACGGCAGCATGACCAAGGACGACCTGTCCAACTACATCGTGTCGAACATGCAGGACCCGATCTCCCGGACCGCCGGTGTCGGTGACTTCCAGGTCTTCGGTGCCCAGTACGCGATGCGCATCTGGCTCGACCCGGCCAAGTTGAACAACTTCAACCTGACCCCGGTCGACGTGAAAACCGCGATTGCGGCGCAGAACGTCCAGGTTTCGTCCGGTCAGCTCGGCGGCTTGCCTGCCGTGCAGGGCCAGCAGCTGAACGCCACGATCATCGGCAAGACCCGTCTGCAGACCGCCGAGCAGTTCAAAGAAATTCTGCTCAAGGTCAACAAAGACGGCTCGCAGGTTCGCCTGAAAGACGTCGCCGACGTCGGCCTGGGTGGCGAGAACTATGCGATCAGCGCCCAGTTCAACGGCAGCCCGGCGTCCGGTCTGGCGGTGAAACTGGCCAACGGCGCCAACGCCCTCGACACCGCCAAGGCACTGCGCAAGACGATTGACGACCTCAAGCCGTTCTTCCCGCAAGGCATGGAAGTGGTGTTCCCGTACGACACCACCCCGGTGGTGACCGAGTCGATCAAGGGTGTGGTTGAAACCCTGGTCGAAGCGATCGTACTGGTGTTCCTGGTGATGTTCCTGTTCCTGCAGAACTTCCGCGCCACCGTCATCACCACGATGACCGTGCCGGTGGTATTGCTCGGCACGTTCGGCATCCTCGCGGCGGCCGGCTTCAGCATCAACACCCTGACCATGTTCGGCATGGTGCTGGCCATCGGTTTGCTGGTAGACGACGCCATCGTTGTGGTGGAAAACGTCGAGCGGGTGATGAGCGAAGAAGGCTTGTCACCGAAGGAAGCGACCAAGAAATCCATGGGCCAGATCCAGGGCGCCCTGGTCGGTATCGCCCTGGTACTGTCGGCGGTATTGCTACCGATGGCATTCTTTGGCGGCTCCACCGGTGTGATCTACAAGCAGTTCTCGATCACCATCGTGTCGGCCATGGCGCTGTCGGTACTGGTCGCGCTGATCTTCACCCCGGCGCTGTGCGCCACCATGCTCAAGGCGATTCCACACGGCGAACACGGCACCCCGAAAAAAGGCTTCTTCGGCTGGTTCAACCGTGGTTTCGACCGCAGCGTCAAAAGCTACGAGCGCGGCGTCGGCAACATCCTGCGCCACAAGGCCCCGTACCTGCTGGCTTACCTGATCATCTTCGTCGGCATGATCTGGCTGTTCCTGCGTATTCCATCGTCCTTCCTGCCGGAAGAAGACCAGGGCGTACTGTTCGCCCAGGTGCAGACCCCGGCCGGTTCGAGTGCCCAGCGCACTCAAGTGGTCGTGGATGAAATGCGTGAGTTCCTGCTGCGTCCGACCAAGGATGGCGGTGAAGGCGACGCCGTAGCGTCGGTGTTCACCGTGACCGGCTTCAACTTCGCCGGCCGTGGCCAGAGCTCGGGCATGGCGTTCATCATGCTCAAGCCGTGGCACGAGCGGAACGCCGACAACAGCGTGTTTAAACTCGCCGCCCGCGCCCAGCAGCACTTCTTTACCTTCCGCGATGCAATGGTGTTCGCCTTCGCCCCGCCGGCCGTACTGGAGTTGGGTAACGCCACCGGTTTCGACGTGTTCCTGCAGGACCGTGCCGGTATCGGTCACGAGCAACTGATGGCCGCGCGTAACCAGTTCCTGGGCATGGCCGCGCAAAGCAAAGTGCTGTCGCAGGTGCGTCCGAACGGTCTGAACGACGAACCACAGTTCCAGTTGGAAATCGACGACGAGAAAGCCAGTGCTCTGGGCATCACCATCTCCGACATCAACAACACCCTGTCGATTGCGCTGGGCAGTAGCTACGTCAACGACTTCATCGACCGTGGTCGGGTGAAGAAGGTGTACGTACAGGGCCAGCCGGACTCGCGCATGAGCCCGGAAGACCTCAAGAAATGGTATGTGCGTAACGCCAGCGGCACCATGGTTCCGTTCTCCGCATTCGCCAAGGGGGAGTGGATCTACGGCTCGCCAAAACTGTCGCGTTACAACGGCGTGGAAGCAGTCGAGATTCTCGGTGCCCCGGCGCCTGGCTATTCCACCGGTGAAGCCATGGCCGAGGTCGAGGCGATTGCTGCCAAACTGCCGAAGGGTGTCGGTATTTCCTGGACCGGTCTGTCCTATGAAGAGCGTCTGGCAGGTTCGCAGGCGCCGGCACTGTTCGCGCTGTCGCTATTGATGGTGTTCCTGTGTCTGGCGGCTCTCTACGAGAGCTGGTCGATTCCGATCGCCGTCGTGCTCGTCGTACCGCTGGGGATCATCGGGGCATTGCTGGCGACCAGTCTGCGCGGTCTGTCCAACGACGTGTACTTCCTGGTGGGTCTGTTGACGACCATTGGTCTGGCGGCGAAAAACGCCATTCTGATCGTCGAATTCGCCAAGGAACTGCACGAACAGGGCAGCAGTCTGCGCGATGCCGCCATCGAGGCTTGCCGCATGCGTCTGCGTCCGATCATCATGACGTCCCTGGCGTTCATCCTCGGCGTGGTGCCTCTGGCAATTTCCACCGGGGCAGGTTCGGGCAGCCAGCACGCAATCGGCACCGTGGTGATTGGCGGTATGATCACTGCCACCGTTCTGGCGATATTCTGGGTTCCACTGTTCTTCGTCACTGTGTCGTCCATGGGTCAGCGCAAAAACGCCGGCAAGGATGACGCCATAGAAACTCCTAAAGAGGCTGGCCAATGAGCAAGTCGCTACTCTCCATCGCAGTCGCCGCCTTCGTGCTGAGCGGTTGCTCGCTGATACCGGATTATCAGCAGCCGCAAGCACCGGTGGCGGGCCAATACCCGCAGGGCCCGGCGTACTCGCCGGCCCAGGCACCGGCGCAGGCCGCTGCCGAGCAGGGCTGGAAGCAGTTTTTCCATGACCCGGCCCTGCAGCAGCTGATCCAGGTGGCCCTGGAAAACAACCGCGACCTGCGTGTCGCGGCGCTGAACATCGACGCCTACGCGGCTCAATACCGCATCCAGCGCGCCGATCTGTTCCCGGCCGTGTCGGCCAATGCCAGCGGCAGTCGTCAGCGGGTTCCGGCCCGTGCGTCGCAGACCGGTGAAGCGGCCATCAGCAGTTCCTACTCCGCTACCGTCGGCATCAGCGCCTACGAACTCGACCTGTTCGGTCGGGTTCGCAGCCTGAGCGAACAAGCGCTGCAACAATACTTCGCCACCGAAGAAGCGCGCCGCAGCACCCAGATCAGCCTGGTGGCCAGCGTGGCCAACGCCTACCTGACCTGGCAGGCCGACAAGGAACTGCTGAAGCTGACCCAGGACACCCTCGGTGCCTTCGAGGAAAGCTACAAACTGACCAGCCGCAGCAATGAAGTCGGTGTGGCCTCGGCGCTGGACCTGGCGCAGTCGCGTACCTCGGTCGAGAACGCCCGGGCACAACTGGCGCGTTACACCCGCCAGGTGGCCCAGGACGAAAACAGCCTGACCCTGCTGCTCGGCACCGGCATCCCGGCCAACCTGCAAGCGGCCAAGCCGCTGTCGGATGACCTGCTGGCCGACGTACCGGCCGGTCTGCCGTCGGATCTGCTGCAACGTCGTCCGGACATCCTTCAGGCCGAGTACAACCTGAAGGCCGCCAACGCCAACATCGGCGCGGCCCGTGCAGCGTTCTTCCCGAGCATCAGCCTGACCGCCAACGCGGGCAGCCTGAGCCCGGACCTGTCCGGTCTGTTCAAGGGCGGTTCGGGCACGTGGCTGTTCCAGCCGCAGATCAACCTGCCGATCTTCAACGCCGGCAGCCTGCGCGCCAGCCTCGACTACGCCAAGATCCAGAAGGACATTGGCGTGGCGAACTACGAGAAGTCCATTCAAACGGCCTTCCAGGAAGTCGCCGACGGCCTGGCCGCGCGCCAGACCTACACCGAGCAGTTGCAGGCCCAGCGTGATTTCGTTCAGGCCAACCAGGACTACTACCGCCTGGCCGAGCGTCGCTATCGCATTGGCGTCGACAGCAACCTGACCTTCCTCGATGCCCAGCGTCAGCTGTTCAGCGCGCAACAATCGCTGATCACCGACCGCCTCGCGCAGCTGACCAGTGCGGTCAACCTGTACAAGGCCCTGGGCGGTGGCTGGAATGCGCAGACCGCGCAGAACGAGCCGCTCAAAGAAGAAGCGCCGAAGATGAAGTTGTTCTGATCATCTGCTGAATACAAGAAGCCTACCGTTTGGTGGGCTTTTTGTTGCCCGCAAATCTTGCGTTCGATAATCGCCCAAATTCCACTTTCGCCGATTGAATCGCCTCGCCCGCGCCCCGCACCATTCGAGCCACAAAACCAATAACAACAGGTTCGACACCATGCTCCCGCGCCCTGCTCCTCCCGGCTGATCGCCGCCGCTTCGCCTCTGAATCCATCGTATGTCTGCGCCTTGAAAAACGGTCGCAGCGCCCCCGTTTGCCCCAAAAAAACAAGAGAGACCCGAGCCCATGACAACCTCCCCTGCGCCCTACGCACTTCCCGGTCTGATCGCCCTCGCCCTGGCCGGCATCGCGCTGCCCGCTGCGGCTGAAGAAGCCGGTTTTATCGACGGGGCCAAGGTCAACCTGAACCTGCGCAACTTCTACATCAACCGCAACTTCACCAACCCGACCAAGGCTCAGGGCAAGGCTGAAGAGTGGACGCAGAACTTCATCCTCGACGCCAAATCAGGCTTCACCCAGGGCACCGTCGGGTTCGGTCTGGATGTGCTGGGGTTGTACTCGGTGAAGCTCGATGGCGGCAAAGGCACCGGCGGCACGCAATTGTTGCCGCTGGATCATGACGGACGCCCGGCGGACAACTTCGGCCGCACCAACGTCGCGTTCAAAGCCAAACTGTCGCAAACCGAAGTGAAGGTCGGCGAGTGGATGCCGGTGTTGCCGATCCTGCGCTCGGACGACGGCCGCTCGCTGCCGCAGACCTTTCGCGGTGGCCAGATCACCTCGAAGGAAATCGATGGCCTGACCCTTTACGGCGGCCAGTTCCGCGCCAACAGCCCGCGTGACGACAGCAGCATGAGCGACATGTCGATGACCGGCAAAGCCGCGTTCACCTCCGACCGCTTCAACTTTCAGGGTGGCGAATACGTGTTCAACGACAAGCGCACCCAGATCGGCCTGTGGAACGCTGAACTCAAGGACATTTACAGCCAGCAATACGTCAACCTGATCCACAGCCAGCCGCTCGGCGACTGGACGTTGGGCGCCAACCTCGGTTTCTTCTACGGCAAGGACGACGGCAGCGCCCGCGCCGGCGAGCTCGACAACAAGACCTGGTCGGGGATGTTCTCGGCAAAATACGGTGGCCACACCTTCTACGTCGGCCTGCAGAAACTCACCGGCGACAGCGCCTGGATGCGCGTCAACGGCACCAGCGGCGGCACCCTGGCCAACGACAGCTACAACGCCAGCTACGACAACGCGCAGGAACGCTCCTGGCAGGTCCGCCACGACTACAACTTCGTTGCCCTGGGCATCCCCGGCCTGACCCTGATGAACCGTTACATCAGCGGCGACAACGTGCACACCGGCACCATCACCGACGGCAAGGAATGGGGCCGCGAATCGGAACTGGGCTACACCGTGCAGAGCGGCGCGCTGAAGAACCTGAACGTCAGATGGCGCAACTCGACCATGCGCCGCGACTTCAGCAACAACGAGTTCGACGAGAACCGCCTGATTGTCAGCTATCCGATCAGTTTGCTGTGACTGTGAAAACGGCGCTCCCGGCGAGCGCCGTCTTTGACCGCTGGTCATTTGAGTCTGGCAAGCCACCAAGACCCGGTTACATTTAAGCGGTACTTTTTATTCTCCAGCCTGCAGTAGGAGTCATTTACCTTCCGTTATCTCCGGATGCCGTACGCGAAGCACACCTTGACCATGGAGGTCAGGTATGAAAAAGCGAATAGTGATCGTCGGTGGCGGCGTAGGCGGAACCATGCTGGCCAATCAACTGGTCGGCAAACTGTATCCCGAACTCCTGCGTGGCGAAGTCTCGATCACTCTCCTGTCGGAATCCCCCGATCATTACTACAAACCTGCGTTCATGTACGTGGCGTTCAACCTGTTCTTCAAAGAAGAACTCAAACGCCCGGAACGCTCGTTGTTGCGACCTGAAATCGACTTTCAGGTTGAAAAGGTCATACGGTTCGACTTCAACAACCAACACCTCAAAACCCATAGCGGCAAGTTTTTTGCCTACGACTTTCTGGTCATCGCCACCGGTTGTGTGCCCGCTCCGGAACGCATCGAGGGTTTGAAAGAGGCTGGCGACCACTTCTATCAATACGAACCGGCGCGCCAACTGGCGCAGCGTCTGAGCACGATTGAAAAAGGTCGGATTTTCATTACCGTGTCTTTTCCGCAGACTCCCAATGTGCCGCACCAATGCGGTATTGCTCCGGTAGAAACGACACTCATGCTGCATGATTTTCTGTGCCGTCGTGGTGTTCGCAAGAACGTGGAGATCATCTACACCTACCCGACTACCGCCCAGCTGTTGCGCAACTGTCTGTTCCTGCAACGCCCGACCGGAGAGATCCTGCCGGGCATTTTCGACAAAGCGGGCATCCAGTATCGGCGCGGTTTCACTCTGAGCCAGGTCGATCCCGACACAAATATCGCCTACTCCCATGAAGGCGCGGACGAACCGTTCGACATCCTGATGGCAACCCCGCCGATCCGTGCCGTGGATGCCGTGCTGGAAGCCGGTATTTCTCAAGCGCCAAACAACGAAGGCTGGCTGCCGACCAACCACGAAACGCTGCAGGTCTATGGCCATGAGGGGGTCTATGTGATCGGCGACACCGTTGACCTGCCGGTGAGCAAGGCCGGTGGTGCCTGCCATAACCAGGCGCCGGTGATCGCCAACAACATCGCCGCCGAAATCCGTCTGGGGCACCCCATCAGTGCCTATGACGGTCGCGTTCAGGCCGTTGCGCAAATGGGCCTGAATGCCGGAATGCCGCTTTGGTACAACTATCGGAGCGATGTACTGCCGACGCCACCGACCAAACTCGGCGGCCTGCTGCGCAACAGCTTCAATCGCGGTCTGTACTGGGCGGTGGCCCGTGGAATGCTTTGACCCTGCACAGGGAGGAGTGATTGCTGATGAATGAGTCTGAAGCCCTGTCGGCCACACCCGGCTACACCGCCCTGATGGCCAGACTGCAACCGTTGATCGACGGTGGACGGCTGGAAAACATTGTCGACCTGCTGTCCCTGCTGTCGGATCTGGTCGACCTGTTGGATGAAGCCATGGTGGAGAAGCTGTCCTTGCTGGTCGAACAGGCGGCAGCCTGCAGTTGGGAGATGGCCAATGCTCTGCGTCTGGCGAAGGCTGAAGTCGCGGCGCACCACCAGCCACCAAGCGTCGTTGCACTGCTCAAACTGTTGAACGACAGCGATACACGCAAAGGAGTAGCCGTTGTCCTGAAAGCGCTCAACGTCATCGGAAGACAACTTTAACTCGCCAGAGAGGATCACCTCATGAGCGTAAAACTCGAAACGCCGGGCAAGCCCTGCTCCGACTGGGACGCCAAGGCGTACCAGCAGTTTTCCCGTCTCAGGCAACAACCGGTCGTTGAATTGCTCGGCCGCGTCGAACTGAACGATCCGAAACTCATTTATGACCTCGGTTGCGGCACCGGCATTGCCACGCAACTGTTGGCCGAACGCTGGCCGCGTGCGCAGTTGCGGGGCATCGACAGTTCGGCACAGATGCTCGATCAGGCCCGCAGCCTGCCGATCAAGGCGTCGTGGCAGCACTGCAACCTGCTCGACTGGCAACCCGAGCAATCGGCCGACCTGCTGCTGGCCGCAGCCGTGCTGCACTTTATCGACGACCATGAGCAACTGCTGCCCCGTCTGCTCGGCCACATAAACCCCGGCGGCTGCCTCGCCGCGCATATGCCGGACTGGCGTGATGCGCTGTGGTATCAGCTGATGCTCGACACCCTCAACGATGCCGGACCCTGCGGCCGCCCCATCGGCACTGCGCAATTGCGCCAGCGCATGGCCGCGCGGCCGTTGTTGTCACTGGAGGATTACTACCGGCTGCTGGCCCCGCTGACCCAATCACTGGATATCTGGGAAACCGAGCAGTTGCAGGTGGTCGACGGCAAGTCGCCGGTTTATGACTGGGTGAAGGTGTCGGCGCTGCGGCCGGTGATGCAGGGGCTGACGTCGGAGGAACAGGCGCGCTTCATTTATCACTACCTGAGGCGGGTGCATGCGCATTATCCGCAGGAGGAAAATGGCCATACGTTGTTTGCGTTCAAACGGACTTTCATTGTTGCCAAGGTATGAAGTTCAAAGGATCGCAGCCTTCAACAGGCTGCGACCCCTCGAATTCGGCGATTAATCGCGAGATTCGGTACCCAGCTCATCCCACACCGATTCAGCCAGATGAAACGTCGCATTCGCCGCCGGAATCCCGCAGTAGATCGCGCTCTGCATGATCACTTCCTTGATCTCGCCGCGGCTCACGCCATTGTTGGCCGCCGCCCGCAGGTGCAACTTGAGTTCACCCTCGCGGTTCATGCCGATCAGCATGGCGATGGTGATCAGGCTGCGGGTGTGGCGCGGCAGGCCCGGGCGGGTCCAGATGTCGCCCCAGGCGTGACGGGTGATCATCTCCTGGAATTCCGAGTTGAACTCGGTCAGCGTGGTCAGGCTGCGATCGACGTGGGCGTCGCCGAGCACCGCGCGGCGCACTTGCATGCCGTCGTCGTAACGTTGTTTCTCGTCCACGGAAATCCCCTCAATCGGCCAGCAAAAAGGTCAGCACGCGATCGCTGAACGCGTCGCCAGCCTGAACGTTGGAAAGGTGCGCCGCATAAAACTCGGCGTACTCGGCGCCACGCACATGTTCCTGAATGAAATGCCCGCCGGACGGTGGCGTCACCGCATCTTCGGTACCGGCAATCACCAGCAGCGGCGCCTTGATCGACGACAACTGCTCACGGAAATCCGCATCGCGCACCGCTGCACAGTTGGCGGCGTAACCTTCAGGATTGGTCGCGGCCAGCATGTCGGTAATCTGCTTCGCTGCTGCCGGATGGGCGGCAGAAAAGTCCGGAGTGAACCAGCGGGCAATCGATGCATCACGCAACGCGACCATCGCCGCCGGGCCGTCACGCAGCACGGTTTCGATGCGCGGATTCCACACCGACGGATCGCCGATTTTCGCCGCCGTGTTGCAGACGATCAGTTTGTTCAGCCGCTGGCCGGCGTTGATCCCCAGCCACTGGCCGATCAGGCCGCCCATCGACAGACCGCAGAAATGCGCGCGTTCAATGTGCAGCGCATCCAGCAGCGCCACTACGTCGCGGCCCAGTTGCTCGATGCTGTAAGGGCCCGGCGTCACCAGCGACTGGCCGTGCCCACGCGTATCAAAACGCAGCACGCGAAAATGTTCGGTGAAGGCCGGCATCTGCACGTCCCACATGTGCAGGTCGGTGCCCAGCGAGTTCGACAGCACCAGCACCGGTGCATCGACCGGGCCTTCCAATGAGTAATGCAGTTCGCCATCGGCGAGTTGAACGAAAGCCACAGCCCTCTCCTTTCAGTCAGACAATGCGTTGTGTTCGGCCACTGCCCGCTCGACCCAGACTTGCGCCTGACCGAGGTAATGGGCGGGATCGAGCAGATGATCCAGTTCGGTTGCGCTCAGTTCGGCGGTCACCTGCGGTTCGTCACCGAGGACCGCTCGCAGATGACGCTGTTCGGCCACCGCCCGTTTGCAGCATTGCTCGAGCAGATGATGCGCGGTGTCGCGGCCGACCCGTTGCGCGAGCACGATGCTCACCGCTTCGGCCAGCACCAGACCTTGAGTCAGTTCCAGGTTACGGGCCATGCGCGCGGCATCGACCTCCAGACCGTCGGCCAGCAGCCGCGCCTGTTGCAGCGCGCCCGACACCAGGCAGCAGATGTCCGGCAGGGTTTCCCATTCGGCGTGCCACAGACCGAGGCTGCGTTCGTGTTCCTGCGGCATGGCGCTGAACAGCGTCGACACCAGCCCCGGCACGCGGGTGGCGGCGCCGATCAGCACCGCCGCGCCCACCGGATTGCGTTTGTGCGGCATGGTCGAGGAACCGCCCTTGCCCGGCGCCGACGGTTCGAACACTTCCGCCGCTTCGGTCTGCATCAACAGGCTGATGTCGCGGCCGAACTTGCCGAGGCTGCCGGCGATCAGACCGAGCAGCGCGCCGAACTCGACGATGCGATCACGCTGGGTGTGCCACGGTTGTTCCGGCAGGGTCAGGTGCAGTTCTTCGGCCAGCGCCTGGGCGATCGGCAACGCCTGTTCGCCGAGTGCCGCGAGGGTGCCGGACGCGCCGCCGAATTGCAGCACCAGCAGTCGCGGTTTGAGCTCGCGCAGACGCTGACGGCTGCGCGTGATCGCACCGAGCCAACCGGCGATCTTCATGCCGAGCGTCACCGGCGTCGCATGTTGCAGCCAGGTGCGCCCGGCCAGTGGCGTCGCGGCGTGGCGCTGCGCCTGAATGGCGAGAGCGTCGGCCAGTTGCGCCAGCTCCCTTTCAATCAATTCCAGCGCCTGACGCAATTGCAGCACCAGACCGGAATCCATCACGTCCTGACTGGTGGCGCCCAGATGTACATAGCGCTCGGCTTCGGCATCGGTCGCGGCAATCTGTTTGCCCAATGCCTTGACCAGCGGAATCGCCGAATTGCCGGCGGTGGCAATCGCCTCGCCCAGCGCTGCGAAATCGAACAGTCCGGCGCGGCAGGCGTTTTCGATCGACTCGACGGCGTCCGCCGGAATCAACCCGACACGCGCTTCGGCCCGGGCCAGTGCCGCTTCGAAGTCGAGCATCGCCTGCACCCGGCCCTGATCGCAGAACACGTCGCGCATATCGCGGGCAGTAAAGTAGGCATCGAACAATTGATTGCCCGGTCGCTGAGTCATAAACAGTCCTTGCCGGCGCGGGCCGGTGTGGCCCGCGCGCATCGGTTTAAAGGTCGTGGTGCAAATACTTCGCTTCTTTGGGCAGGCGCAGGCTGAACAGGAACGCCACGGCCATCATGATCGTGACATACCAGTAGAACGCGTTTTCCATGCCGCCAGCCTTGAGGCTCAGGGCCACGTATTCTGCCGAACCACCAAAGATCGCATTCGCTACCGCGTAGGCCAGGCCGACGCCGAGGGCGCGGACTTCCGGCGGGAACATCTCGGCTTTCACCAGACCGCTGATCGAGGTGTAGAAACTGACGATCGCCAGCGCCACGGTGATCAGCACGAAAGCCAGGAACGGGCTGCCGACACTTTTCAGGCTGAGCAGGATCGGCACCGTGAACAACGTGCCGAGGCCACCGAACCAGAGCATCGAGTTACGCCGGCCGATCTTGTCGGCGAGCATGCCGAACAGCGGCTGCATGCACATGTACAGGAACAGCGCGCCGGTCATGATGTAGCTGGCGGTCTTGGCGTGCATGCCGGCGGTGTTCACCAGGTACTTCTGCATGTACGTGGTGAAAGTGTAGAAAATCAGCGAGCCGCCGGCGGTATAGCCGAGCACGGTGATGAACGCAGCCTTGTGATCGCGGAACAGTGCGCGGATGCTGCCGGCGTCCTTGTTCTCGCGCATTTCCTTGCTGGTGGTTTCTTTCAGCGAACGGCGCAGGAACAGCGAAATCAGCGCGGCGGCCGCACCGACCACGAACGGAATCCGCCAGCCGTAGGCACGCAACTCCTCTTCGGAAAGGAACTGTTGCAGGATCACCACCAGCAGCACCGCCAGCAGTTGCCCGCCGATCAGGGTCACGTACTGGAACGAGGCGAAGAACCCGCGCTGGCCCTTGAGCGCGACTTCGCTCATGTAGGTCGCGGTGGTGCCGTATTCACCGCCCACCGACAGACCTTGCAGCAGACGCGCGAACAACAGCAGCAGCGGCGCCCAGACGCCGATGTCTTTATAGGTCGGCAGACAGGCGATCAACAACGAACCGAAGCACATCATCAGGATCGAGATCAGCATCGAGTTCTTGCGCCCGTGCTTGTCCGCGACCCGGCCGAAGATCCAGCCGCCGATCGGTCGCATCAGGAACCCGGCGGCGAATACGCCTGCCGTGTTGACCAGTTGCACCGTGGGGTTGTCGGAGGGGAAAAACGCCGGGGCGAAATAGATCGCGCAGAAGGCGTAGACGTAGAAGTCGAACCATTCGACGAGGTTGCCGGACGACGCGCCGACAATGGCAAAGATGCGCTTGCTGCGCTCTTCACCGGTGTAATGGGAGGTGAGGGTTGTCATTGTTTTTCACTCGATAGGGACAGTGAGAGTCTAGACACACTTTGCAACAGCCCCGTTCCACAGACACTCTGCGCCGCAAATCTCTGTGGGAGCGGGCTTGCTCGCGAAGGCGTTGGATCAGCCAACATCACTGTCGACTGACACACCCTCTTCGCGAGCAAGCCCGCTCCCACAGGGGATGTGTAATGACTTTAGTAATCGAAGAACACGGTTTCCGCATCAGTGCCCTGCAGAATCACATTCCACTGATAGACACCCGCCGCGTCCGGCTTCGCCAGCAACGTGGTGCGGCGCTCCGCCGGTACGCATTCGAGCAACGGATCATTGACGTTCGCCGGATCGCCTTCGAAGTAAATACGCGTCAGCAAGTGCTTCACCAGACCGCGCGCAAACACCAGCACCACCAGGTGCGGCGCCTGGGTCGAGCCCTTCAGGCCTTCAACCGTGCCCGGCTTGATTGTGGTGAAACGAAAGCGCCCTTCCGCATCCACCGGCACCCGGCCGAAGCCTTCGAAATTCGGATCGAGCGGCTTGGCCTGCTCGTCTTCCGGGTGGTCATATTTGCCGGCGGCGTTGGCCTGCCAGACTTCGAGCATGGCGTCGTTGACGACATCGCCGTTGCCGTCCACCACTTGCCCGGTGATCGCCACGCGCTGGCCGAGGGTCAGTTCGTTGGCGAGGTTTTCACGGTTCAGCCAGGTCAGGCCGATGTGGTAATACGGCCCGACGGTGTGGGACGTGGTCGCAGTCAGGGTCATCTCATTTCTCCATCGGCGTGGCTTCGCGGCCGCGCAGCACAATGTCCCAGCGATAAGCGAGGGCGTAGGACGGAATGGTTTTTTCCAGATCGAAAGCGGCGATCAGGCGTTCCTTGGCCGAGGTGTCCGGCACGCAGTTGTAGATCGGGTCGTAGGCCAGCAGCGGGTCGCCCGGGAAATACATTTGCGTGACCAGGCGCGTCAGGATGCTCGGCCCGAACAGCGAGAAATGCACATGGGCCGGACGCCAGGCATTGTGGTGGTTGCCCCACGGATAGGCGCCGGGCTTGATGGTCTGGAACTGATACCAGCCGTCGGCGTCGGTCACGGTGCGGCCGGTGCCGGTGAAATTCGGGTCCAGCGGCGCGTCGTGCAGGTCACGGGCATGGTTGTAGCGACCGGCGGCGTTGGCCTGCCAGATCTCCACCAGAATTCCCGGGACCGGCAGACCGTCTTCGTCGAGCACACGCCCGTGAATGATGATCCGCTCACCGAGGGGTTCACCCTGATGCTGGGCGGTCAAATCGTTGTCGGTATCGGCCACACGCTCGGCACCGATGGTCGGCCCGGTGATTTCCGACAGCGAATGCGGCAGAAACACCAATGGCTTGGACGGCGAGCGCAGATTGGTGGATTGATAGGTCGGGTGCAGGTACGGCGGCTGGGTGCCTTCCTGCGGGCGGCGGTAACCAGGCTTGTCAGTCATTTCGCTTTCCTCTGTTCTTTTTCGTCACGGCTTGCGTCAGACGCGTTCGATGGCCAGGGCCAGACCCTGGCCGACACCGACGCACATGGTCGCCAGACCTTTCTTGCCACCAGTCTTTTCCAGCTGATGCAGCGCAGTCAGCACCAGCCGCGCGCCGCTCATGCCCAACGGGTGGCCCAAGGCAATCGCGCCACCGTTCGGGTTGACCTGGGCCGCGTCGTCCGCCAGTCCCAGTTCACGCAGCACCGCCAGACCCTGGCTGGCGAAGGCTTCGTTGAGTTCGATCACATCGAAATCGCTGACCGCAACGCCGAGGCGTTCGGTGAGTTTGCGCACCGCCGGCACCGGGCCGATGCCCATCACCCGTGGCGCAACCCCGGCGCTGGCCATGCCCAGCACTTTGGCGCGGGCAGTCAAACCGTGTTTTTTCACCGCTTCCGCCGAGGCCAGAATCAGCGCGGCGGCACCGTCGTTGACGCCCGAAGCGTTGCCGGCGGTGACGGTCTTGTCCGGGCCGTTGACCGGTTTCAGTTTGCTCAGCGCTTCAAGCGTGGTGTCGGCGCGGGGGTGTTCGTCCTGGCTGACCACGGTTTCGCCCTTCTTGTGGGCGATCCGCACTTCAACGATTTCCTCGGCGAAGTAGCCGGCAGCCTGGGCAGCGGCCGTACGTTGCTGACTGCGCAGGGCGAAAGCGTCCTGATCCTCGCGGGAAACTTCGTAGTCGTCGGCGACGTTGTCGGCGGTCTGCGGCATCGCGTCAACGCCATACTGGGCCTTCATCAACGGGTTGATGAAACGCCAGCCGATGGTGGTGTCCTCCAGCTTCATGTTGCGCGAGAACGCCGCATCAGCCTTGCCCATCACGAACGGTGCGCGGGACATCGACTCGACGCCGCCGGCAATCGCCAGCTCCATTTCACCGCTGGCAATGGCGCGGAACGCGGTGCCGATGGCATCCATGCCCGACGCGCAGAGGCGATTGAGGGTGACGCCCGGAACGCTGTCCGGCAGACCCGCCAGCAACAACGCCATGCGCGCCACGTTACGGTTGTCTTCGCCGGCCTGGTTGGCGCAGCCGAGGAATACTTCGTCGATGGCGCTCCAGTCCACCGACGGATTGCGTTCCATCAGGGCCTTGATCGGCACGGCGGCCAGGTCGTCGGCGCGAACAGCCGACAGACCACCACCGAAACGACCGATGGGGGTACGAATCGCATCGCAGATATAAACGTCGCGCATCATGCTTCTCCCGGTGCCTGGCCGTGGGCCGCTGCGGTGCGGGCTTCGAGATCGCGCAGAGCGGTCAGCTCGACTTCGGTCGGTTCGGCGGTGGTGTCAACGTTGTCGGCAAAACGGATTGCCCAACCGGTGGCAGCGATCACTTGCTCGCGGGTCACTCCCGGGTGCAGTGCGGTAACCACGAATTCATGGGTGCCCTCTTCCGGCTCCATGATGCACAGGTCGGTAATGATCCCGACCGGACCGGCGCCCGGCAGGCCCAGACGTTTGCGCGAATCGCCGCCCTCGCCATGGCCGACCGAGGTGATGAAATCGAGCTTGTCGACAAACGAACGCACCGACTGTTTAAGGATGATCAGCACGCTTTTCGCGGAGCCGGCGATCTCCGGCGCACCACCGGCACCCGGCAGGCGTACTTTCGGCTGGTGATAGTCGCCGACCACGGTGGTGTTGATGTTACCGAAACGGTCGACCTGGGCTGCGCCGAGGAAACCGACGTCGATGCGTCCGCCCTGCAGCCAGTAGCGAAAAATCTCACCGGTCGGCACGACAGTGTCAGCGGTTTCTGCCAGTTCGCCGTCACCGATCGACAGTGGCAATACGCTGGGTTTGGCGCCAATCGGACCGGATTCGTAGATCAACACCACGTCCGGCGACGAGGTCAGGCGCGCCAGGTTGGCGGCTTTCGACGGCAGGCCGATGCCGACGAAGCACACCGAGCCGTTCTTCAGGCGACGGGCTGCGGCGACGGTCATCATTTCATTGGTGGTGTAAGTCATTACTTGGCCTCCGAAGCAGCGGCCAACTTGGCCTGGAACTCGCTGAAGTCAGCGCAGCCATGGATGTATTCGTTGATCCACGCGGTAAACGTCTCACGGTCGCGGGCGATCGGATCCCACGCCTGATAGAAGCGGTTGTCACGCTCGGTGTAACCGTGGGCGTAGGACGGATGCGCGCCACCGGGTACATGGCAGACCGCGCTCAAGGCCCAGGTCGGCAGCACGCAGGCGTTCATCGGGGCGTTGAGGTTGTCGACGATCTCTTCGACGGTGACGATGCAACGCTTGGCGGCCAGTGCGGCTTCTTTCTGCACACCGAGAATGCCCCACAGCAGCACGTTGCCCTGACGGTCGGCTTTCTGGGCGTGGATCACGGTCACGTCCGGACGCACCGACGGCACCGCCGCCAGCACTTCGCCGGTGAACGGGCAAGTCACGGATTTGATCAGCGGGTTGACCTTCGGCAGGTCGGAACCGGCGTAGGCCCGCAACACCGCGAACGGCAGGCCGGAGGCGCCGGCGACGTAGGCATTGGCCAGGTCGGCGTGGCTGTGTTCTTCGATTTCCAGCGCGTGCGGCCATTGCTTCTCGACCGCGTCGCGCAGACGGTGCAGCGAACCCACGCCAGGGTTGCCGCCCCAGGAGAAGATCAGCTTGCGTGCACAGCCGGCGCCGATCAGTTGGTCGTAGATCAGGTCAGGCGTCATCCGCACCAGGGTCAGATCTTTCTTGCCCTGACGAATGATTTCATGACCCGCCGCCGTAGGGATCAGGTGAGTGAAGCCTTCGAGCGCGACGGTATCGCCGTCGTTGACGAATTGCTTCACCGCGTCGTGCAGCGAAAGGATCTCAGCCATGGAGCGGGCTCCCGTTTTTGTAATGAATCGCCAGTGAATAAAAAGGCGCGAGGTTCTGCGCCGGAGTCACTGAAGATTAAGCCGCTGATTTTCACCAAACAATCCGATAATCGACTGAGTGTTCGTTTATCGAACAGATTGTTATCTGCCTAATGATCACTCCCGCACTGCGTGCGGAAGTGACACTGATCGTTCCCACGCTCTGCGTGGGAACGCAGCCCGGGACGCTCCGCGTCCCTTCCGGAGCCGAGCGCGGAGCATTCTCTGCGGCCGGCTCGACGTGCGAACACGTCCTCGCAATGAAACTCAGGTCGCGTCCGCGTGACTGACCAGACCCTTGATCACCACCGCTGCGGTGGCCAGGCCCGCCGGAATCACCAGCGCCGTCAACACTTGCTCGAAATTCCAGCCCAGGCCCAACAGGGTTGCGCCCATCCACGCTCCGAGAATCGCGCCGAAGCGGCCGATCCCGAGCATCCACGACACACCGGTCGCCCGGCCCTGCGTCGGATAAAACCGCGCTGCCAGCGACGGCATCGCCGATTGCGCGCCGTTGACGCACATGCCCGCCACCAGCACCAGCGTCGCCAGCAGCGTGATGTTGCCCAGGCTCTGCCCGACCGCGTAGGCAAACACCCCGGCCAACAGGTAGAAAATGCCGATGACCTTGTGCGGATTGAAGCGGTCCATCGCCCAGCCTACGCCCACCGCGCTCAACACTCCGCCGAACTGGAACAGCGCGCCGATAAACGCCGCCTGTTCCATGCTCGCGCCGCTGTCACGCATCAGGGTCGGCAGCCAACTGGTCAGCAGGTACACGATCACCAGACCCATGAAGTAGGTCAGCCACAGCAGCAACGTGCCGACGCTGTAGGTGCCGGAAAAAATCACCGCAAACACGTTGCGCGCTTTCACGGTTTTCTGTTCCGGCACGCTGAAACTCGCGGCCTGAGCAACGATGGCAGGATCAATGGGTGCGAGGGTCTTGCGCACCTTGTCGGTGCCACGATTGCGCACCACCAGATAACGCGCCGATTCCGGCAGCCAGAGCAGCAGCACCACGGTGAGGATCAGCGGCAGGATCCCGCCGATCAGCAACAGGCTGTGCCAGCCGAATGCCGGGATCAACTTGGCCGAAATAAACCCGCCACCGGCCATGCCCAGGTTGAAGCCGCAGAACATGCTGGTCACCAACAGGGACTTCTTGCGCTCCGGGGTGTATTCCGACAGCAGCGTGGTGGCGTTCGGCATCCCGGCGCCCAGTCCCAGACCAGTGAGGAAACGCAGCACCAGCAACTGATCGACATTGGTGGCGTAGGCCGACGCCAGGCTGAAAGCACCGAACAGAAAAACCGCGCCGACCAGTACGACTTTTCGCCCGAAGCGGTCAGCCAGCGGCCCGGAGCCCAGCGCACCGAAGACCATTCCGATCAGCGCGGCACTCATCACCGGGCCGAGGCTGGCGCGGTCGATGCCCCAGTCCTGGGACAGGGCCGGCGCGATAAAACCCATGGCCGCGGTGTCGAGGCCATCGAGGAACACAATCAGGAAACACAGGATCACGACGCGCCACTGATAGCGCGAGATCGGTTGGGCATTGATGAAGGACTGCACGTCGAGGCAGTGACCTACAGCGGACTGAGGCTGGTTCATTATTTTTATTCCACGCAAGAAAACGCAGTCGAACGGCGGCCGGCCAGAGAGCGGCACGGTCACAACTATATAAGGAAGAAATCAGGCGTTGCGCTAATACCGGCAACAGGAACGGGAGCGGCGACAGTCGGGGAACGTGCGCATGGGAAGTTGCCTCTTGTCATTATTATGGGAGTCGACGATCCGGCGGGCTCATTCACATTCGTGCCGGATGACGCTGCCGCGACATTAATGATCCGGGGGTTTTAGCGTCAATTCGATAAACGCAACTCTGTGCGTTTATCGAACAGCTTCATCAGGCAAACAATTGCGCACTGAGGTCGCGACTGGCGCTCAACAGGCCCGGCAGAAAGCGCTGCTCGAGCTCGGTACGACTGACCCGACCGGCGTGGGTGCTGACATTGAGCGCGGCCACCACCTGGCCGGACGCGTCGTACACCGGCACGGCAATCGAACGCAGACCTTGTTCCAGTTCCTGATCGACGATGCACCAGCCCTGCTGCCGGACTTCCTGCAGACATTCGAGCAAGGCGTCGGGGGTGTGAATCGTGCGGCTGGTCTTGGCCACCAGTTCGGCGTGGTCGAGATATTCGCGCAGCGAGGTGTCGTCCAGCGCCGCCAGCAGGATTCGCCCCATCGACGTGCAGTACGCCGGCAAACGCCCGCCCACCGACAGGTCCACCGAAATCAGACGCTGGGTGGTGGCCGAACGGGCAATGTAGAGAATGTCGTCGCCTTCCAGCGTGGCCATGTTGCAGGCCTCGTGCAGTTGCTCGCTCATGCGGTCGAGGTACGGCTGGGCCGAGACCGCCAGCGGCGTCGACGACAGATAGGCGTGACCGAGGGTCAGCACTTTCGGCAGAAGCGAATAAGTGCGCCCATCGGTGGTGGCGTAGCCGAGCTTGATCAGTGTGTGCAGGCAACGGCGCACAGCGGCGCGGGGAATTTCCGTGCGGTGGCTGATCTGGGCGATGGTCAGGTGGCGCTTGCGCTCCTGAAACGCCTGCACCACCGCCAGGCCACGGGCCAGGGAGGTCATGAAATCCGGATCACCGGTCAGGGCCTGGATACGCTTGGCCGGCGAAGCGACGATCGGCGGCGCTACCGAGGTGAAGGAATTGCGCATTTGATCGTTCATGTCAGGTCCTTTTTTTCTTGTTCGGATCAACGGCTATACAAGCGGCTCGTCGGCAGATACACAAGCGACACACCGCCAACACCGGGCGATTATCGAACCGTCGACCGATAATCGCAATCGCCCTCACCTCCTCGTTTGGGTTGTGCGCAACAGATTTGAACTTGGAACGCCGGTGCGGTTTAAGCGCCTTAGTTGTCCGACTAAATGGCGCCAGAAATCAAACACTGCGCAACGGCGATGCAACTATTGATGAAAGTTGCACCTCACAAAACAATCACACATCCGGAACCGTTTTTAACTTGGCAAAGATAGTCAATCCCGATTCGGCCGCTATAATGCACCTCAGTGACACCGCGCTTTTATTTGCCGACGGTGCCACCCGCTGGCGCGATGTCCATCGCTGCCGGCCCCGGCCAGCGCCTGACGCTCATTACTCATGCACCGCCAGCGCGCTCGCTGAAACAGGAAACTGATGCTGCGTCAGTTTTAATCTGGTGCCGTAGCCGCCTGCAACATGGAAGTCTTGACCGTCTTCCCGACAACACCGCTGCCTTTACAGGCAAGTCCTTGTTGGCGATTCGGTTAAATGATTCGTGCAGTGCGTTCACCAGACATTTTTCTCAACTCATACAGGTAGCACTGTGACGAAAGACGAACTGCGCGCGGAACTTGAGCGCCAGGAACAACGTTACAAGGAAGTTTACGGCGGGGAAGTCACCACCTACGCCGCCCAGCCCGAACCGGAACGCAAAGCCTGGCGTAAACGCCCTACCGTTCAGGATCAGGTCTTCCAGCAAGAACTGAAAAAAATGGAAGAGGAACTCAAAGCCGAAGAGCCTTGACGCCGTCCTTTGCATCTTTCGAGGGTAAGCGTACTCACCGGGTTACAAGCACGGTGGGCTGACGATGCCTTGCGCGCCCGCTACCCGCGGGCAGCGGCCAACTCCCCCTGTATTGCACAGGCTGGGAGCATGTCAGACGCGTTTCTCAGATATTTCATACAAGCTTCAGCCCCCTCCCGACAACCGGCCAATCCGCCGACTCATCGCATTTTTCCCAATAAAATCAAAGGCTTGAAAATCCCTGCAAAAAGCTTGGGTAATGCCCCCTGATACAAATTAATTCGTTGAAGAATGTTACCGATGAGCAGGTAGGGGATCGATTTCCAGTCTTTTCTGGCATAATCGCGCCCCCTTATGACCGGGTCAGAAAACCTTCATGATCGATTTATTCAGCGGACTGGATGCCTGGGTGCTTGTGAGCCTCCTGCTCGCCCTGACATTTGTCCTCGCCTTCGAGTTCATCAATGGATTTCATGACACCGCTAACGCGGTAGCCACTGTTATCTACACCAAAGCGATGCCGCCTCACTTGGCGGTGTTCTTCTCGGGCGTGTTCAACTTCCTCGGCGTACTGCTGGGCGGCGTTGGCGTGGCGTATGCCATCGTGCACCTGCTGCCGGTAGAACTGTTGATCAACGTGAACACCGGCCATGGTCTGGCAATGGTGTTCTCGCTGCTCGCCGCCGCGATCGCCTGGAACCTCGGCACCTGGTACTTCGGTATCCCGGCCTCCAGTTCGCACACCCTGATCGGTTCGATCCTCGGTGTCGGCCTGGCCAACGCCCTGATCAACGAAATTCCACTGGCTGACGGCGTCAACTGGCAGAAAGCGATCGATATCGGCGCCTCGCTGGTGTTCTCGCCAATGGCCGGCTTCCTGATCGCCGCGCTGGTGCTGATCGGCTTGAAGTGGTGGCGTCCGCTGTCGAAGATGCACAAGACGCCGGAACAGCGCCGCAAGATCGACGACAAGAAGCACCCACCGTTCTGGAATCGCCTGGTCCTGGTGATCTCGGCCATGGCCGTGAGCTTCGTGCACGGTTCCAACGACGGCCAGAAAGGCATCGGCCTGATCATGCTGGTACTGATCGGTATCGTGCCTGCGCAGTTCGTACTCGACCTGAACAGCACCACCTACCAGATCGAACGTACCCGCGACGCGACCCTGCACCTGAGCCAGTTCTACAAGCGCAACGCCGACACTCTGGGTGAATTCCTGGCGCTGGGCAAAAGCGTGGAAGGCGACCTGCCGGAGAAATTCCGTTGCAACCCGCAACAGACCGAACCGACCATCGCCGCCCTGCTCGACACCCTCAAAGGTGTAGCCGACTACCACTCGCTGTCCGCGGAAAGCCGCATCGAAGTGCGTCGTTACCTGCTCTGCCTGGACGACACTGCGAAGAAAGTCAGCAAACTGCCAGGCCTCGCCGCTCGTGAAAAAGCCGACCTGGACAAACTGCGCAAAGACCTGACCACCACCACCGAATACGCCCCGTTCTGGGTCATTCTGGCGGTAGCGCTGGCCCTGGGCCTGGGCACCATGGTCGGCTGGAAACGCGTGGTACTGACCATCGGCGAGAAGATCGGCAAGCAAGGCATGACCTACTCGCAAGGCATGTCGGCCCAGATCACCACCGCCAGCCTGATCGGCATGGCCAACATCTTCAGCCTGCCGGTGTCCACCACCCACGTCCTCTCCTCGGGCGTGGCCGGCACCATGGTCGCCAACAAAAGCGGCCTGCAAGGCGGCACGGTGAAAACCATCCTGCTGGCCTGGGTCCTGACCCTACCGGCCACCGTGGCCCTGTCGGCCGGCCTGTTCTGGCTGGCGTCGAAGGCGCTGGGTAGCTGATAGATCGCTGGAATGAAAAAGGCGTGATTCGAGAGGATCACGCCTTTTTTGTTGGTCGCGGTAAAGAGGCGCTGAAGATCAAGAACGCCCTCACCCTAACCCTCTCCCGGAGGGAGAGGGCACTGACCGAGTTGTTTGGGAGAGGTACGCCGACGTGAGATACCGAGGTGAACTCAGGTCTTAAAAGCAAACATCTCAAGCCTGCCTTTGGCTTTGGCTTTCCACCACTCAATACGATGAGCGTTAGCTCGAGTACCGCTCTTGACCTGCCGGCCCCATCGGAAGGCTGAGTGGAGGGATTTATCCGGGGGTGGGAGCGCAGCGACCGTGCGGCGAAGCCGCATGCATCGAGAGGAGGTGCAGCGAAGCAAACCGTAGGCGATGCCCCCGGATGAATCCCGGAACGAAGGAACACCGAGCCAAAGCGAGGTGCCGAACGCCGGGGCCAAGCCTTTTGCTTACTTTTTGGCGTTTGAAAAAGTGAGCCGCCGTAAGGGCGGAACCATAGGAAGCCGTTACCAAAAAAACGGATATTCACCCAAAACGGACCACAACTTGGTCGGCCCAAAGGCCGCCAAGACACAAAAAAAAAGGGCAACCGAAGTTGCCCAAAATGCCTTGCGTGCTCATCAAACCCGGAAGAATCAAGGCTTCTTGCGCTTGTTCGCATCCTTCCAGATAAAAAATCCAAACCCTGCAAAAAACAGAACCATCAGCCCCACAGTCAGGACCCCGGCAAACACCACGTTATCGAAAAACATGACTGGCCTCCTGGCCCCTGCTTTGCTGCGATGGAACTAAGTTAACCAATCAGGCAGGCGCAGGAATTGACCGGGATCAATGCCGGTCACAGAGAGGAGGAAAGGAAGGGAAATAACTGACCTGCATCAACGGATGCAGGGGAGATCAACGCTTTTTCGGTTTGTTTTTCGGCTTTTTCTTCGGTTTACCCAACGGCATGGCCTGCTCGAAAGCCTGGCGCACTTCATTCAGGCGCTTCTCGTTGAGGTCATGAACCCGCTTGGCGCGTTCGGTGTTGAGGTCGATCAGCTTGTCGTCTTGGCTCATGGCGTTCGGTGCATCGCTTGGACTGAATCACAACTGCCGCTTCAACGGCAGGACTGCGCCAATAATGCGGCCTGGCGCGAACGCTGACCAGCCACTCGCCTGAACCCTCTACAACATTTCATGTACCGCCCACCGGATTTGCTTGCACAATCGGCGCCTCGCCCTGAACCCGAAGGATCTGCGCCGTGCCCCTGCATCAGGACCTGCCACCGCTGATGGCCTTGCGTGCCTTTGAGGCCGTGGCCCGTCATTTGAGTTTCATAAAGGCTGCCGATGAGCTGTCGGTGACCCAAAGCGCGATCAGCCATCAGGTGCACAAACTCGAAGAATTCCTCGATCAGCGACTGTTCGTCCGTCGTACCCGGTCGATCGATCTGACACCCGCCGGCGAACAGTATTACCGGCAAATCCAGCCGGCCCTCGCCGCGATTGCCGTCGCCACCCACGACCTGCGCGGCGAGCGCCCCACCAACCTGCGCATCGGTCTGCTCGCCTCCTTCGCCACCTTGTGGCTGGCGCCGCGTCTGGCGGATTTCAACGCGAAATACCCGAACATCCACGTCGAACTGCTGCCCGCCGTACAACTGGCGGATGTCGACGCCGGCGAGGTGGATCTGGCGATCCGCTACGGCAAGGGCGGCTGGCCGAAAGTTCAGGCCCGCCGGTTCATGGGCGAGATCCTGACGCCGGTGTGCAGCCCGGCATTCAAGGCCAGGGGCGTGACCAACGGGCCGTTGCTGATGGCCAAGTCGTACCAGCCGTTCGAGTGGATTGACTGGCAGCAACACAGCGGCATCGATCTGGCTCATGTGCCCAGCGTCATGCTCCACGACTACAACATCGTCGTCGAAGCGGCCGTCGCCGGTCAGGGCATTGCCATGGGTCGCCAGCGAATGATCGAACGGCGGATCAAGGAAGGCGCGCTGGTACCGGCCTTCGACACCCCGCCGATGCTCGGCGAGATCGGTTATTGGCTGGTCACGCCGCAACGCCCGCCCACACCGGCGGCGCAGAGTTTCTGCGAGTGGCTGGAGGAAACCGCAAACGCATGAGTTTTTTGGATGCGTCGGATTAAATCTATCCGTTTGTCGCCCTTCGCTCGCACTAACATGCTGAAGCCCTCACTCAGGAGGACTTCCCATGACCGATTCCCTCAGCCAACGCGTACAACAACTCGGCCTGCGCCTGCCCGAGCCGAGCCAGCCGATCGCCAATTACGTCAACCATGTGGTCAGCCAGAACCAGTTGTTCATCTCCGGGCAGATTCCATTGCTCGACGGCAAACCTGCGTTCATCGGGCGACTGGGCGAAGCAATTTCCGACGAAGAAGGGGTTAACGCCGCTGAACTGGCTGCCTTGGGCCTGCTCGCCCAGTTGAGCCATGCGCTGGGCGATGACCTGTCGAAACTGGTGCGCATTCTGCGCCTCGGGGTTTTCGTGGCCGCCACGCCGGACTTCAAGGCTCAGGGCGTTGTCGCCAACGGCGCCTCGAATCTGCTGGTCAACGCCCTCGGCGACAAGGGCCGACACGTGCGCACCGCGGTCGGCGTGGCGAGCCTGCCGGCCGGCGTCGCGGTGGAAATCGACGCAATCTTCGAGCTCAAGCCGTGAACATCGACGACATCTTGCGTCTGCGCGCCGCCACGCCCGGCTGCGCTCAGGTGATCCACTTCAACCACGCCGGCGCTTCGCTGCCGAGTCAGGCGACCCTCGACGCGGTAATCGAACAGTTGCAACGCGAAGCGCTCGGCGGGCCGATGGAGGCGGCGGACAACCGGGTACAGGAACGCGCGCGCAATGCGGCCGCCGCCCTGCTCAACGCCCAGCCCGAAGACATCGCCTTCGCCAGCAGCGGCTCGGCGGCCTGGAGCCAGGCGTTCAACGCGCTGGGGCCGTGGCAGCCCGGCGAACGGATTCTGGTGGGTCGCCATGAATGGGCCGGCAATCTGGCGTGCATGGCCGAAGCGGTGAAGGCCGGCGCGCGGCTCGAAGTGATTCCTTGCGATGCCAAAGGTGCGGTCGATCCGCAAGCCCTGGCGCAGATGATCGACGGCCAGGTACGCCTGATCGCCCTGACCTGGCTGCCGGCCAACGGCGGTCTGATCAACCCCGCCGCGCAGATCGGCAATGTCGCTCGGCGCCACGGCATCCCTTATTTCATCGACGCCGGCCAGGCACTGGGACAGTTGCCCTGCGATGTTCAGGCCTTGCAGTGCGACGTGCTCAAGGGTGCCGGACGCAAGTTTCTGCGCGGGCCGCGCGGCACGGCGTTGATGTACATCCGGCCGCAATTCCTGCAACGGCTGCTCCCCGTGCAACGCGATGTACTGTCGGCGCCGTGGGACGGCAAGCGCTTTACCCTGCGTGACGACGCCCGCCGCTTTGAAACCAGCGAGGTATCGCTGGCCCTGCTGGCCGGTCTGGCCAATGCGCTGGAGGAGTACAACCGCCTCGGCGCGATCCCCGTCCGCCAACGCATCGAACAACTGAGCAGCGGATTGCGCCAACGCCTGAAGGCGATTCCCGGTCTGACACTGCGGAATCTCGGCGCGGCCAATCAACAATCCGGGCTGATCGCCTTCACGCTTGAGGGCTGGGACAGCGTGGCGCTGAAGCAGACGTTGGCCGGACGACGAATCAACATCGGCGCCAATGGCGTGTCCTACACGCCGCTGGACATGCAGGCGCGCGGGCTGACAAATATTGCGCGGGTGGCGGTGAGCTACTTGAACACACAAGAAGAAATCGACGTGTTGCTGGAAAACCTGACACAGCTGGCCGCCCGGCCTCAGATTTCGATATCGACCCAAAGCCCCTGACGCGGCTGATCTTCCATCAACGGCGCCACCGGCACAGTGTTGTCGGCGTTCAGTTCGGTGCCGGGCACTGCGAGGTGCGCTTCGGGGTCGTCGTCGGCTTCGCGGCGGCGGCGATCGCGTTCCTGCTGGCGGCGCTGCTCTTCGCGCAGCAGATAGCCGTCTTCTTCCGGGTCGCGCTTTTGCAGGTCGATGGTGCTTTCGTTGGAGCTTTCCTGCACCGGCACCACAGGGGGAATATCCGGTCGCTGGCGGATCGGATCCTGCTGGGAGGTGATCGGCACGGCGCTCAGGGGGAGCATCGGTGGCAGCATATGAAGGGTCTCCTGTCAGCAAGCTATCGGCTGGGGCGAGGTTGCCTTGAACCATCTGTCGCAAACTTGTGACCGGGTTGGCACTCACAGGTGCCCCGGCCCTGCGTAAAACTGACAGATGACCGCATCTGCCTTACTTGCAGCGTGCAGCCAAAAGCTCGTCACCGCTCCTTATCCTTTGGCCTCGGGCCCTCATTCCGTTAAGATAGCCCGCTTTTTCAAGGTGGGAGTCAGGCAGCATGGCGCAGCAGTATCAACCGGGGCAACGCTGGATCAGTGACAGCGAAGCAGAGCTTGGTTTAGGCACCGTTCTGGCACAGGACGGCCGCTTGTTGACCGTGCTTTACCCGGCCACTGGCGAGACTCGCCAGTACGCGCTACGGAATGCGCCCCTCACCCGCGTGCGGTTCTCGCCGGGCGATTCGATCACTCACTTCGAAGGCTGGAAGATGACCGTCCAGCAAGTCGACGACGTCGACGGCCTGATGGTCTACCACGGCCTCAACGCACAGAACGAAGCGGTCACCCTGCCGGAAACCCAACTATCGAACTTCATTCAGTTCCGTCTGGCCAGCGACCGTCTGTTCGCCGGGCAGATCGATCCGCTGGCGTGGTTCTCCCTGCGTTATCACACCCTGGAACACACCAGCCGCCAGTTGCAGTCTTCGCTCTGGGGCCTGGGCGGCGTGCGTGCACAACCGATCGCCCACCAGCTGCACATTGCCCGTGAAGTCGCCGACCGCATCGCGCCGCGCGTACTGCTGGCGGACGAAGTGGGTCTGGGCAAGACCATCGAAGCCGGCCTGGTGATCCATCGCCAGTTGCTGTCGGGCCGCGCCAACCGCGTGCTGATCCTGGTGCCGGAAAACCTCCAGCACCAATGGCTGGTGGAAATGCGCCGCCGCTTCAACCTGCAAGTCGCGCTGTTCGACGAAGAACGCTTCATCGAAAGCGATGCCACCAACCCGTTCGAAGACACCCAACTGGCCCTGGTGGCGCTGGAGTGGCTGGTCGACGATGAAAAGGCCCAGGACGCCCTGTTCGCTGCCGGTTGGGACCTGATGGTGGTCGACGAAGCCCACCACCTGGTGTGGCACGAAGAGAAAGTCAGCCCGGAATACTCGCTGGTTGAACAGCTGGCCGAAGTCATTCCCGGCGTGCTGCTGCTCACCGCCACCCCGGAACAACTCGGCCAGGACAGCCACTTCGCCCGTCTGCGCCTGCTCGACCCGAACCGTTTCCATGACCTGGCCGCCTTCCGCGCCGAGAGCGAAAACTATCGCCCGGTGGCCGAAGCCGTTCAGGAGCTGCTGGACAAGGGTCGCCTGTCGCCAGCCGCGCACAAGACCATCCACGGTTTCCTCGGCAATGAAGGCGAAGCCCTGCTCACCGCCGTCAACGATGGCGACACCGAAGCCAGCGCCCGCCTCGTGCGTGAACTGCTCGACCGCCACGGCACCGGCCGCGTGCTGTTCCGTAACACCCGCGCCGCCGTGCAGGGTTTCCCGGAGCGCAAACTGCACCCGTACCCGCTGCCATGCCCGGACGAATACCTCGAACTGCCCCTGGGCGAACACGCCGAGCTGTACCCGGAAGTCAGCTTCCAGGCCCAGCCGGACGCCAGCGAAGAAGAACGCTGGTGGAAATTCGACCCGCGCGTCGAGTGGCTGATCGACCAGCTGAAGATGCTCAAGCGCACCAAAGTGCTGGTGATCTGCGCCCACGCCGAAACCGCGATGGACCTGGAAGATGCCCTGCGCGTGCGCTCCGGCATCCCGGCCACGGTGTTCCACGAAGGCATGAACATCCTCGAGCGTGACCGTGCCGCCGCCTACTTCGCCGACGAAGAGTTCGGCGCACAAGTGCTGATCTGCTCGGAAATCGGCAGTGAAGGTCGCAACTTCCAGTTCGCCCACCACCTGGTGCTGTTCGATCTGCCGTCGCACCCGGACCTGCTGGAACAACGGATCGGTCGTCTCGACCGGATCGGCCAGAAGCACATCATCGAACTGCACGTGCCGTACCTGGAAACCAGCCCGCAAGAGCGCCTGTTCCAGTGGTATCACGAAGCACTGAACGCGTTCCTCAACACCTGCCCGACCGGCAACGCATTGCAGCATCAGTTCGGCTCGCGCCTGCTGCCGCTGCTCGAAGAGGCCGACGACGGCGAGTGGCAAGCGCTGATCGACGAGGCGCGCACCGAGCGCGAGCGCCTGGAAGCCGAGCTGCACACCGGTCGCGACCGCCTGCTGGAACTCAACTCCGGCGGCGCCGGCGAAGGTGAAGCGCTGGTCGAGGCCATCCTCGAACAGGACGACCAGTTCGCCCTGCCGATCTATATGGAAACCCTGTTCGACGCGTTCGGCATCGACAGCGAAGACCATTCGGAAAACGCCCTGATCCTCAAGCCGAGCGAGAAGATGCTCGACGCCAGTTTCCCGCTGGGCGACGACGAAGGCGTGACCATCACCTACGACCGCAACCAGGCGCTGTCACGCGAAGACATGCAGTTCATCACCTGGGAACACCCGATGGTGCAGGGCGGCATGGATCTGGTGCTGTCCGGTTCGATGGGCAACACCGCCGTCGCGCTGATCAAGAACAAGGCGCTCAAGCCGGGCACCGTGCTGCTGGAACTGCTCTACGTCAGCGAAGTGGTTGCCCCGCGTTCGCTGCAATTGGGCCGCTACCTGCCGCCGGCCGCCCTGCGCTGCCTGCTCGACGCCAACGGCAACGACCTGTCATCGCGCGTGGCGTTCGAGACCTTGAACGACCAACTGGAAAGCGTGCCGCGCGCCAGCGCCAACAAGTTCATCCAGGCCCAGCGCGATCAGCTGACGCCACGGATCAACGCCGGTGAAGACAAGGTCACCCCGCGCCACGCCGAGCGCGTCGCCGAGGCCCGCCGCCGTCTGGCAGCCGACACCGACGAAGAACTGGCACGCCTGACCGCGTTGCAGGCGGTCAACCCGACCGTGCGCGACAGCGAACTGGATGCCCTGCGCAAGCAGCGTGAACAAGGTCTGGCGATGCTCGACAAAGCGGCGCTGCGACTGGAAGCGATCCGGGTGCTGGTGGCGGGCTAAACCGCCCTGCTCCATCGCCAAAAAAAGAAAAGGCCCGCAGCGATGCGGGCCTTTTTGTTTGCCTGATATTTATCCTGCGCGGCTGATTGCCTCTTCGCGAGCAAGCCCGCTTGTATGTTTAGACTTGAAGGGGTGGGCGGGACTAAAAGCTCGATTCCGACTCTAGCCAGTACGGACCGTGGGAGACTTCTCGTCCCGCCCTTTCTACCTAAAGCGCCGATAAGGAATTCATCGGTAAAACCGACGATAGAGGCAAGCCAGCGCTACGGTAGACCCCGACAAGCTCTTAAACCCTAGCTCCGAGGATTCGTCATGACAATCCTTACCTCGCCAACGGTGATTGGTGTCGATGTGGCCAAAGCCGAAATCGTCGCTTATCGCGAAGATCTGAAAAACATTCAGGTCATCAACAACGACCGTACGTCTATAGGTCGTTGGCTGAAGACCCTGCCCGCACAAAGCTCGATTTCCCTGGAAGCCACTAATCTCTACCACCTGGATACGGCCGAACTGGCCCATGGTATGGGGCATCGGGTTTACGTCGTGGACCCTTACCGGGTGAGCCATTACCGCGAAAGCATCGGTCAGCGTGCAAAAACCGACCCTTGTGATGCACGTCTTCTGGCGCGTTATCTAACCAGTGAACAGCACCGGCTGCGGGTCTGGAGCCCACCACCACGGCACTACACGGTGTTGAAAAGTCTGCTTAACAAGCGTGCGCAGCTGATGAAGGCCCGAGTCAGTATCATGCTGAGCTGGTCAAACGAACCTCTCCTTGAAGATCTTTTGGCCCATGGGTTGGAGCATTTCAAACAGCTTGATCAGGCCATTCAGGAATTACTTCGCAAAGTCAGCCAAGAGGCCGGCATTAGCGAAAACATCAGACGCTGCAAAGCGATTGAAGGGATTGGTGAACTCACGGCAACGGGACTGGCAACTACGTACATGCGAGGTGAGTTCGCCAGCGCCGATGCGTTCATCGCCTTTCTGGGAATGGATTTGAAGGCAAAGGACTCAGGCAAGAAACACAGTCCTCGCCACTTGAGCAAAAAAGGTGACGGGGAATTACGGCGTCTTGCACACAATGCAGCTATGGCAGCTTGTCGGTCCCCTGTTTGGAAACCGTTCTATGAATCCTATCTGGCAAGAGGTCTAGCCAGAACCCAGGCCTTGGTCATCCTCGCCCGTAAGCTTTGCCGGGTGGCATTCGCCCTCATGAAAAATCAGAGCGAATACCAACCCAATTTAAGGTTGCAGGGTTCCCCTGCAACATAGAATCTCCCACAGTTGGCCGGTTTCCTTCAGGAGGAAATGCGGTCGAATGTGGGAGCGAGCCTGCTCGCGAAGGCGGTTATGCAGTCACCGCTGCAACCTCTGGCTCAACCACCGCCACCATCCCGTCCTTCATCCGCTTCGCATCCCGCACAAAACAGCGTGAGGCGAGGAACAGGAACACCATGGTCAGGAACAGCGCCACCGGAATCAGGTACATCGCATCATGCAGCCCGACGGCCTTGAACGCCTCGGTCATCTGCTCGGCGCCCGCCGAGGCCATCGCCGACTTGGCGAAGTGATCCGACAAACCACCAACCACCACCGGCCCCAGACCGCCCCCCAGCAAATACAACCCGGCAAAGAACAGCGCCATCGCCGTGGCCCGCAGGCGCGGTTCAACCACGTCCTGAATCGCCGTGTACACACAGGTGTAGAAGTTGTAGGCGAACAGCCAGCCCACACTGAACACCGCGACGAACACCCCGATCTCGATGCGCCCGGCATGCAGCGCCCACGCCGTGCACAGGGTCGAGATGATCAGGCTGAACGCGGCAAACAGCAGTCGCCCGTTAGCCACCCGCTGGTGAATCTTGTCGGCGATCCAGCCACCGAGGGTCAGGCCGATCAACCCGGTCACACCGACGATCACCCCGGTCGCCACCGCCGCGTCCTGCAACGGCATCAGGAAATAACGCTGGAGCATCGGCACCAGGAACGAGTTGCAGGCGTAGGTCGCGAAGTTGAAGCACAGCCCGGCCATCACCAGCCACAGGAAGGTTGGAACGGCGAGGACGCGGCGGATCGGCTTGTCGACTTTCTCTTGCGACACCTGCACGGTTTCCGCCGCACCGCGCTTGGGTTCCTTGATGAAGAACATGAACACCGCCAGCACCAGCCCCGGCACGGCGGCGATGAAGAACGGCGCGCGCCAGCTGTCGAACGCCTTGACCATCCAGCCGATGGTGAAGAAGGCCAGCAGCAATCCGAGCGGCAGGCCGAGCATGAAAATGCCCATTGCCCGGGCCCGGCGATGGGCCGGGAACAGATCGCCGATCAGCGAGTTGGCGGCGGGCGCGTAACTGGCTTCACCAATGCCGATGCCCATGCGCACCAGCAGGAAACTCCAGAAACTGCCGACCAGACCGTTGACCGCCGTCAGCGCGCTCCAGGTCGCCAGGCCCCAGCCCATCAGTTTGCTGCGCGAACCGGTGTCGGCCAGGCGGCCCAGTGGTAATCCGGCAATCGCGTAAACCAGAGTGAACGCGGTGCCGACGATCCCCAACTGAAAGTCGCTGAGGTGCCATTCCATGCGGATCGGTTCGATGATGATCGCCGGGATGGTGCGGTCGAAGAAGTTGAACAGGTTGGCAAGGAACAGCAGGAACAGAATGCGCCAGGCATTCGCCGCTTGGGTCGAGTTCTGCATGGGTCCGTCTCTTTATTGTTATTAGGGCTTCACTGCCAACGCATCGAGCCCGGAACCTGCAATCTAGTCACGCTCGTCGGGGCTGTCTGTGATCATTCGCAAGCCTGATGACGGGCCATGGCCGTGTAACGAAACGTAAGCCCTTGAAATGCTTCGAATCCCCCGAAAACCGGGGGTTTTGCAGAAAAATCCGGCAATGAAAAAATACTTTCACGCCCCCCTTCCCAACGCCGTGGCGAAGCCTAGAATGGCCGCCGGATCCGTCCGGATCCTGCCGATCAACCCCTTTGATATCCCGCCCATGTCCGAAGTCAGTCCGTGTCTGAATTGCGGTGCCTGCTGTTCCCATTTTCGTGTGTCATTTTTCTGGGGTGAATGCGCATCCTCCGGCGGGACCGTGCCCGATGAACTGGTCACCCAGATCACGCCCAGCCGGGTCGCGATGATCGGCACCGACCGCAAGGCGCCGCGCTGCACCGCGCTGGAGGGCGAAGTCGGAACAGCCGTGAGTTGCACGATCTACGACAAGCGTTCCAGCCCCTGCCGGGAGTTCGAAGCGTCGTGGGAAAACGGCGAACAGAATACCGACTGCGACAAGGCACGTGCCCGTTTCGGCCTGCCACCGCTGCAACCGCACTGGAACGAAGTCGCCTGAATTCAGGCGCTTCAACGCTTAGAGCCAATCGCTATGACGCTAATGCCGAAATCATTAGCGCCAATGTGCCACTACCGCTTGCACGGCTAAAACCGCCTCTATACTGCAAACATTCGCCTGCGTTGATGACGCAGTAAGGACGTATTCAGAGACGGGGCATGCTATGGAGTGGCTTGGTTTGCAATTTGTTGCCGAGCAGCCGGAGAGCGGGCAGGTCATCCTCAATTGCACACACAATCCCCTGTTGGTGCTGGTGGCCTATCTGGTTGCCTGCGCCGCGAGTTTTGCCACCCTCGACATGGCCGAACGGGTCGCCCACGCTGAAGAGCCCGGTTCGCAACGCCTGTGGCGCTGGATCGGCGCAACCTGCCTGGCCGGCGGCATCTGGGCGATGCACTTCATCAGCATGCTGGCGTTCCAGGCGCCGATCGACATCCAATACGACCTGCCCGTGACCCTGTTTTCCCTGGTGATCGCGTTACTGGCGTCCTGGCTGGCGATGCACACCCTGAGCACGCCCCAACCGAACCTGCTGCAGTACCTCAAGACCGCCATCGTCATCGGCCTCGGCATCGCCGGCATGCATTACGTCGGCATGGCCGCCATCGAATCCGCCGCCACGGCCTACTACGAGCCCACCCTGTTCCTGTCGTCGATCGTGATCGCCATCGGCGCCAGCTTCGCGGCGTTGTGGGTTGCCGGCAACTTGCGCGAAGGCAGTGGCCTGCACATCCAGATGCTCAAATACCTGGCCGCGCTGATTCTCGGCGCCGGCATCCTCAGCATGCATTTCACCGGCATGGCGGCGCTGCAACTGGTGCTGCCCGAGGGGCAATTGCCGACCCTGGCGTCGCAATCCAGTCACCTGCAACTGGGCCTCACCGTCGCACTGATCACGTTGCTGATCCTGGGCAGCGCGATCAGCGCCGCGCTGGCCGACAAGAAGCTGCAGAACAAGGAACACGATCTGCGCCGGGTCAACGCCCTGCTCAGCCAGCTTGATCAGGCGCGCATGTCGCTGCAGCACGTGGCCAACTACGACGCCCTGACCAACCTGATCAACCGACGCGGTTTCAATCAGATCTTCGCCGAAAAACTCAGTCAGAAATCCAGCGAAGGCGGGATGCTGGCGGTGATGTTTCTCGACATCGACCACTTCAAACGCATCAACGACAGCCTCGGCCATGACGCCGGCGACGAACTGCTCAAGGTCATCGCCCAGCACATCAAGGGCTCGGTGCGCAGCCATGAAGACGTGGTGGCGCGATTCGGCGGCGACGAGTTCTGCATCCTCATCGGCCTGCGCGACCGCGAAGAAGCGCGCAATCTGGCCCAGCGCATCATGCTCAAGATGAAAGAACCGATCGAACTTGCCGGACGACGCATGGTGATGACCACCAGCATCGGCATCAGCCTGTTTCCCGAGGACGGCTCGACCTGCGATGAACTGCTCAAGCATGCGGATCTGGCGCTATACCAATCCAAGGGTGCCGGGCGCAACGGCGTGCATTTTTTCGATTCCAACCTGAAAAACCGCGCCAGCCTCGAACTGCAACTGGAGGAGGAACTGCGCCACGCGCTGCGTCAGGAGAACGGTCTGCTGCTGTATTACCAGCCGATCTTCGAACTCAAGACCGGCAAGGTCACCAAGCTTGAAGCGCTGATCCGCTGGCAGCACCCGGTGCACGGCCTGCTCACCCCGGATCGCTTCATTGCCATCGCCGAAAACAACGGCCTGATTGCCGAGCTCGACAACTGGGTCCTGCGCAAGGCCTGTGAAGATCTCGGCGAGCTGTCGCGCCATGGCTGTGAAGAGCTGAAGATCGCCTGGAACTGCTCACCGCTGAATCTGGCCCGGGAAGAGCTGGCCAATGAAATCGAGCACGCCTTGCGCAGCGCCGGGGTCGCCCCGGAACGGCTGGAACTGGAGGTCACCGAAAACGCCTTGATGGGCAACATCGCCAACACCCTGGTGCTGCTGCGGCAGATCCGCGCCCTCGGCGTGTCATTGTCGATCGACGACTTCGGCACCGGCTATTCGTCGCTGGCCTATCTCAAGCGCCTGCCGCTCAACACCCTCAAGGTCGACCGCTCGTTCATCCTCGACATCCCCAAGGCCACCGCCGACATGGAAATCGTCCAGGCGATCATCGTCATGGCGCACACCCTGCATTTGCAGGTGGTCACCGAAGGCGTCGAAAGCCTGGAGCAATACGAATTCCTCGAGCGCTCGGGCTGCGACTTCATTCAGGGCTACCTGCTCAGCCGTCCGGTGCCACTGGCCGAACTGCGCCCGGTACTGGAGGAAATCAACCAGCGCAAACACGCGCACGTGCTCAATCCGCTGAGTCTGGCGCGCGGTACATTTGCACCAGTGTCGCTGGATCCTTCTGCAAAAAGCCTTGTGCCCCATGCAGGCGCATCAGTTGTGCGGCCAATCCGCTGATCGGTGTGGCCGAACCGGTTTCCCGGGAAAATATCACCGCGGTATCCAGATCCTTGAGCAGCGTGCGCACGTGCCATTTCACCGGTTCGAAACGGCTTTCGGCCATTTGCGGGGCGAGGATCTGCAACGGTTTCGAATCGGCAAAACCACCGGCCAGCGCTTCGGCAATCAGGCTGGCATCGACCCCGGCCTGCTCGGCCAGCGCCACCACTTCGGCGATCACCAAAGCGTTGCAGGCGACGATCATCTGATTGCAGGCCTTGGTCACCTGACCGGCGCCGACGCCACCCATGTGCGTGACGCGCTGCCCGAGTTCGAGCAATACCGGTCGTACGCGATCAAGATCCGCTGCATCACCGCCCACCATGATCGCCAGGCTGCCGGCCTCGGCCCCGACCACCCCGCCGGACACCGGCGAATCGAGCCAGGCCATGCCTGCCTTGTCGGCCAGTTCGGCGGCCATTTCACGGGTGGCCGTCGGTTCAAGGCTGGAAAAATCCACCAGCAACTGACCGGGTTTCGCCCCCTCAGCCACGCCGGCCGGACCGAACACCACTTCGCGCACCACCGCCGTGTCGGCCAGGCACAGCATCACCACGTCAGCCTGCTCACAGAGTTCGGCGGGAGTCGCCACCTGCCGGGCGCCGGCCTCGACCAGCGGCGCGCACTTGGCCGGGTTGCGGTTCCACACGGTCAGCGGGTAACCGGCGGCCAGCAGACGGCGGCACATCGGCAGGCCCATCAGGCCGATTCCGGCAAAACCCAACGAAGGTCGCGTTGACATCATTTAGCCTCCTTTTGATTAAAGATCGCCGAATAATGGCCGATCCATCATCAATCAGGAAAGGATTCCCCCGCGCGGCACTCAGGTCATACCCCCTGACGCACGGGCCTAACACGCGCAAGAAAAAGACGCGAGATTCCCATTCCGTGAGGTTCGACGACAGCGGTCGTTGAACCAACCAGTCCAGGTAGATGGCGCTCAATGACTTCTAAAAACAATCCGGCCACTGCGGTATCCGATCTGACTCTGAGCCCTGCGGCGAACAGCCCTGCCCCGATGAAGCCATTGCCCCCCTCGCGCCCGCTGGGCACCCAGCAATACCTGTACTTCACCGAAACCAATACCGACCGCATCCTCGACAACCTCGATGGCCTGCGTGACCTGGTGTTCCCGCGCCCGCCGCACCTGGAAGGCGACAACGAACAGCACAACGATCAGGAATTCCCGTCGGTGTGCCTGATCGGCCTCGGTCGCTGCGGCTCCAACATCGCCCTCGACGTGGCGGAGCTGGTGTACAACGCGCGCAAGTTCTACCTCAACGAATTCAACAGCGAAGATCGCGCGGCTGACCGTCGCCTGGCCTCCGACAAAGGCTACAGCCCGGCCCAGTGGATCAAGCAGAACCTGCGGATCGGCCCGAACAAGTCGACCAAACCGGTGTTCCTGGTGGAACCGCTGGTGATGCTCGGCGACCTCGACAAGGACATCGCCGGGCGTATCCGTTTCTCGCGCAAGGGCGAAAAAAGCGGTTTCCTGCGCGACTACAGCAAGATGAAGATCATGGACTTGTCCGAAGTCCACGCCGGTGGCGCCGGTAACGCGCCGATCCTCGGCCAGTACCTGGCGAAGATCATCCTGAACAAGGACACCCAGCGTTTCTCCAGCCCTGACTGGAAAATGATCCACTCGTACCTGATCGACAGCTGCGGCATCAAGGCCAACCAGTCGCGCCTGTATTTCTCGATCTTCAGTGCCGGCGGTGGTACCGGTTCGGGCATGGCCTCGGAATTCGGCCTGGCCCAGCAGCACTCGTACATGAACAAGACGTTCGACACCAAGCCGATGGACGAGCATGACGGAAAGAGCGGTCACTCCTTCGTGTTCGAACCGATCTTCACCAGCGGCATCTGCGTGCTGCCGAACATTTCCGACCACCGCAGCGAAATGTCCGAGGCGCTGCACATCAACGCCGGTCGTCTGCTGTGCAAATACCTCTCGGAAGAATGGGATTTCTCGTACAACTTCGCCAACGAAGACAGCAGCGAAGCCAGCGTCATGGGCCGTATCCGCCCATGGAACGCGATGATGCTGATTTCCAACGACATCATGCGTTACGCCGAAGAGAGCGATGACGGCAACATCCAGAACATTGATGTCAATGCGATGGAGAAGCACGCCAACCAATACATCTCGCAGCAGATCTTCAACATTCTGACGGCCCAGGCGGTCACGACCGACTACGACCAGAACTATTTCCGTCGCGCCGGCATCGACATCGGCGAGACCATTCGCCTGGACGCCAACGACCTGTTCATGAGTCTGGCCGGCCCGGTGGCGATTGCCTACGCCGAATCCGTGGTGCCGGAAACCCCGCCGCCGAGCAGCGACAAGTTCAAGGTGTTCGACAAAGAGCCGCAGCGCCTGAACATCGACGACCTGTTCTTCCGCTCGATCGACCTGCCGCACTTCAATAAAGTGACCCAGGCCATCGAAGGCATCAGCCTGCTGCCGATCGAGTCCAAGCGTTATCGCGCCTCGCTTGAGCAATACAAGAACTCCGGCTACGACGCGGCTGCGCTGCACGACCTGCACTTCTTCAAGAACTGCTCGTCGGTGGTCTCGATCGTTTCGCTGCCGAAAGACTACAAGCTGTCGTACATGGACCTGAACCGGTTGAAGACCCACCTCAACAGCCTGTTCCCCAACACCACGCTCAAGCGCTACGCGCTGGTGATCGGCGCCTCGGCCAACCTGTCGCTGACCACCCTGATCGCCAAGAGCCCGTGCCTGTCGGACGACTTCCTGACGCTGATCGTGGCGTTCATCAAGCGCTGCTTCGCCAAGACCCCGTACCGTTTCGACGAGACCCTGGACAACTCGATCCTCGATTTCATCATTCAGGAAGAGTTCGACGAGGACCGCATCGACGACCTGCTCAACGAATTCGAGAACCCGGCGAAGATCCTCGATACCAACTGGTACGCGATCAAGCCGATGTACGAGAAGAAGTACCGCGAGTTGATCAACGACAAAGAGAAGTTTGTCTCGATCAATGACATTCGCCTGTCGCGCGATTGCGTGAAGAAGTCGATCAAGTACCTGCGCGAGATCTACCGTCACCGGATCGGCAAGACCAAGGTTATTTCCCTCAATAACCATACGGGCAAGACTTACACGGTCTGATCCAGACCCGAGTCGCCCCATTCGCGAGCAAGTCGAATCGTCGCACCGCCACTCCCACATTTGGAATGCATTCCCCTGTGGGAGCGGGCTTGCTCGCGAAGAGGCCCGCTAATTCACTGAATATTTCAGCCTTTCCAACATCCCGAAACAATTAAGCAGCCGTCAGGCTGCTCAATAAACTGTGCCCGTTACGTTTACGTCACCGTTATGCCACCCTCGCCTGTGGCATTTCTCTACGGCAATCGGCCATCACGCTACTCCGCTACACACTTTTTGCCGGTCAGCGCCCGCACCAACAAGGTGCAACCCGTCAGGTCGCCGCCCTTTCCTGGACCAGGATCCACGGTCGGACCACCACCGCCCACATCTCGGGATCACGCTCGAAGATATCCAGCGCCCGCGTTTCAGACAGCTTGGCGACCTTGTCTTCAGCCAGCCAGGCAGCGACTTTCTCGCCCTGATCCGATGCCACGGCCTCAGCGACCGCGATCAAATCCAGGCTGGCGTCGACCCACAATAGGGCACCCTGGGCATAGAAGCGCTCCAACTCTTTCCAGGTAATAGATGCGGTTTCACCAAGCAGCTTGGCATAGAGGGTGCTAGGTTCTTGATTCATGGGACTGTCCGGAAAAGAAATCGGCGCGAATGATAACGTCGGTGGTCCGGCAGAAAAACCCGGTTGCAAAAGGCCGTACCGAACGAAAAGAGCAGGAACGCCAAGGAATGCTGATGATTGGGGCATAAGCCCTTTGAACGTCCCGCCGCAATTCTGTCTTTTTCTTTCATTAAAGCGACACCCTCAGGTTTTGCCCCCTGGCGCCAGCTTCCCAGGCCAACAACCGGCGCTCTACACTGTACCGGTACAGTTGCCGGGGGCTTTTCCGGAGGGTATCGCCCAGATATCTGTCCCGGTTCTGCTGCTACGGCGTCAGGACTCTAAAAAAATACAACAGTAAGAGTGGAGCACTATGACTAAGGCTACTAAGCAGATTTCCAAACTGTTTGCCGCTATGGTTCTGGCCGGGGTTGCCAGCCATTCGTTCGCAACTGACACCATCAAGATCGGTATCGCCGGCCCTAAAACCGGTCCAGTAGCCCAGTACGGCGACATGCAGTTCAGTGGCGCGAAAATGGCCATCGAACAGATCAACGCCAAGGGCGGCGTCGACGGCAAGAAGCTCGAAGCCGTTGAATACGATGACGCCTGCGATCCCAAACAAGCGGTAGCGGTCGCGAACAAGGTCGTCAACGACGGCGTCAAATTCGTGGTCGGTCACCTGTGCTCCAGCTCCACCCAGCCTGCTTCGGACATCTACGAAGACGAAGGCGTGATCATGATCACCCCGGCTGCCACCAGCCCGGACATCACCAACCGTGGTTACAAAATGGTCTTCCGCACCATCGGTCTGGACAGCGCCCAGGGCCCTGCCGCCGGTAACTACATTGCCGATCACGTGAAGCCGAAAATCGTCGGCGTGCTGCACGACAAGCAGCAGTACGGTGAAGGCATCGCCACCGCCGTCAAATCCACCCTCGAGAAGAAAGGCACCAAGGTTGCCGTGTTCGAAGGCGTCAACGCCGGCGACAAGGACTTCTCCGCGATCATCGCCAAGCTCAAGCAAGCCAACGTCGACTTCGTCTACTACGGCGGCTACCACCCGGAGCTGGGCCTGATCCTGCGTCAAGCCCAGGAAAAAGGCCTGAAAGCCAAATTCATGGGTCCGGAAGGCGTGGGTAACGACTCGATCACCCAGATCGCCAAGGACGCGTCCGAAGGCCTGCTGGTGACCCTGCCGAAGTCCTTCGACCAGGATCCGGCCAACGTGGCCTTGGCCGATGCATTCAAGGCCAAGAAAGAAGACCCGAGCGGTCCGTTCGTGTTCCCGTCCTACTCGGCCGTTGAAGTGATTGCCGAAGGTATCAAGGCTGCCAAGTCCGAAGATGCTGCCAAGGTGGCTGAAGCCATCCACAAAGGCACCTTCAAGACACCTACCGGCGACCTGAGCTTCGACGACAAGGGCGACCTGAAGGACTTCAAATTCGTGGTTTACGAGTGGCACAACGGCAAACCTAAAACCGAAGTGTCGCCTCAGTAAGGCGCTGCCTGACTGACTGCCAATAAAGCCCACGGCGTGCCGTGGGCTTTGTTTTACGAATGTATTGGGCCGCGCTGGCGTGATCCGCCAGTCTCCCCACCTGAAAATCTCAAAACCGTCATCAGCGGTTCGCTGGCAAAACCCGGATTCGAAGTGGATATAGATCCACGGGACCGGGCGGGAAAATGACTCCACCAGTGAAATGCGTATCAGGTTTTTAGGAGCGCTGTAATGCCTGACATCTATCACTTCTTCCAACAGCTGGTTAACGGCTTGAACGTTGGCAGCATGTATGCCCTGATCGCCATCGGCTACACGATGGTCTACGGCATCATTGGAATGATCAACTTCGCCCACGGCGAGGTGTACATGATCGGCTCCTACGTGGCGTTCATCGCCATCGCCGGGCTGACCATGATGGGACTCGAAAGCGTCCCGCTGTTGATGACCGTGGCGTTCATCGCCAGCATCGTCGTCACCAGTTCCTACGGTTACAGCATCGAACGCATTGCCTACCGCCCGTTGCGCGGCAGCAACCGTCTGATCCCGCTGATTTCCGCGATCGGTATGTCGATCTTCCTGCAGAACACGGTTCTGCTGGCGCAAGACTCCAAGGACAAAGCAATCCCCAACCTGATTCCGGGCAACTTCGCCTTCGGCCCGGGTGGCGCACATGAAGTGCTGATTTCCTACATGCAAATCGTGGTGTTCGTGGTGACGCTGATCGCCATGCTCGGCCTCACGCTGTTCATCTCCCGCTCTCGCCTGGGCCGCGCCTGCCGCGCCTGCGCCGAAGACATCAAGATGGCCAACCTGCTGGGCATCAACACCAACAACATCATCGCCCTGACCTTCGTCATCGGTGCTGCGCTGGCGGCCGTCGCGGCCGTGCTGCTGAGCATGCAATACGGCGTGATCAACCCGAACGCCGGTTTCCTCGTCGGCCTCAAGGCCTTCACCGCCGCGGTACTGGGCGGGATCGGCAGCATCCCCGGCGCCATGCTCGGCGGGCTGGTGCTCGGGGTGGCGGAAGCCTTTGGCGCCGATATCTTCGGCGACCAGTACAAGGACGTCGTGGCTTTCGGCTTGTTGGTTCTGGTGCTGTTGTTCCGTCCGACCGGCATTCTGGGCCGTCCGGAGGTTGAGAAAGTATGACTAGGAATCTTAAACAGGCGCTGTTCAGCGCCTTGCTGGTCTGGGCCGTGGCCTATCCGGTACTGGGTCTGAAACTGACCATCGTCGGCATCAACCTGGAAGTGCACAACACCAGCCCGGCCATTCTGGCGACCATCGCCATCTGCTCGGTGCTGATGTTCCTGCGAGTGCTGTTCAACCAGCAGATCAGCAAGGCGTGGCGTTCGTCGCCGGGCATGCCGCTGATCCCGGCCAAGGCCAGCAACTTCCTGACCCTGCCTTCCACCCAGCGCTACTTCATCATCGCGCTGATCATCGGTGCGCTGGTGTGGCCGTTCTTCGGCTCCCGTGGCGCGGTGGACATCGCGACGCTGATCCTGATCTACGTGATGCTCGGCCTGGGCCTGAACATCGTGGTCGGTCTGGCCGGTCTGCTCGACCTGGGTTACGTCGGTTTCTACGCCGTCGGCGCCTACAGCTACGCGCTGCTGTCGCACTACTACGGCCTGAGCTTCTGGATCTGCCTGCCGATCGCCGGCCTGATGGCGGCGACGTTCGGCTTCCTGCTCGGCTTCCCGGTGTTGCGTCTGCGCGGCGACTACCTGGCGATCGTGACCCTCGGTTTCGGGGAAATCATCCGCCTGTTCCTGCGTAACCTGACCGACATCACCGGCGGCCCGAACGGCATCAGCAACATCGAGAAACCGACGTTCTTCGGCCTGACCTTCGAACGCAAGGCTGCGGAAGGCCTGCAAACCTTCCACGAATATTTCGGCCTGCAATACAACTCGATCAACAAGGTGATCTTCCTCTACCTGGTTGCCCTGCTGCTGGCGCTGGCGGCGCTGTTCATCATCAACCGCCTGCTGCGCATGCCGATCGGCCGTGCGTGGGAAGCACTGCGTGAAGATGAAATCGCCTGCCGCGCGCTGGGTCTCAACCCGACCGTGATCAAGCTCTCGGCGTTCACCCTGGGCGCGAGCTTCGCCGGTTTCGCCGGCAGCTTCTTCGCCGCCCGTCAGGGTCTGGTGACGCCGGAATCGTTCACCTTCATCGAGTCCGCCATCATCCTCGCCATCGTGGTGCTGGGTGGCATGGGCTCGCAGTTGGGCGTGATTCTCGCGGCCGTGGTGATGATCCTGCTGCCGGAAATGATGCGTGAGTTCAGTGAGTACCGCATGTTGATGTTCGGCGCCCTGATGGTGCTGATGATGATCTGGCGACCTCAAGGTCTGCTGCCCATGCAACGTCCTCACATGGAGCTGCGCAAATGAGCCGCGAGATCCTGAAAGTCGAAAATCTGAGCATGCGCTTCGGCGGCCTGCTGGCGGTCAACGGCGTGGCCCTGACCGTCAAAGAGAAACAGGTGGTTGCACTGATCGGGCCGAACGGCGCGGGCAAGACCACCGTGTTCAACTGCCTGACCGGTTTCTACCAGCCATCGGGCGGCAGCATCCTGCTGGACGGCGAGCCGATCCACGGCCTGCCGGGCCACAAGATCGCCCTCAAAGGCGTGGTGCGCACCTTCCAGAACGTGCGCCTGTTCAAGGACATGACGGCGGTCGAGAACCTGTTGATCGCCCAGCACCGTCACCTGAACACCAACTTCCTGTCCGGCCTGTTCAAGACTCCGGCGTTTCGCAAGAGCGAGCGCGAGGCCATGGAATTCGCCGAATACTGGCTGGAAAAGGTCAACCTGAAAGAGTTCGCCAACCGCCCCGCCGGCACCCTGGCTTACGGTCAGCAACGTCGCCTGGAAATCGCCCGCTGCATGATGACCCGCCCGCGGATCCTCATGCTCGACGAACCGGCCGCCGGTCTGAACCCGAAGGAAACCGAAGACCTCAAGGCGCTGATCAGCGTGCTGCGTGAAGAGCACAACGTGACCGTGCTGCTGATCGAACACGACATGAAACTGGTCATGAGCATTTCCGACCACATCGTCGTGATCAACCAGGGCACGCCCCTGGCCGACGGCACGCCGGAGCAGATCCGCGACAATCCTGAAGTGATCAAAGCCTACCTGGGGGAAGCGTAAATGCTGCAGTTCGAAAACGTTTCCACCTTCTACGGCAAGATCCAGGCCCTGCACAGCGTCAACGTCGAAGTCCGCCAGGGCGAGATCGTGACCCTGATCGGCGCCAACGGTGCCGGCAAGTCCACCCTGCTGATGACGCTCTGCGGTTCGCCGCAGGCCCACAGCGGCAGCATCCGCTACATGGGTGAGGAACTGGTCGGCCAGGACTCGTCGCAGATCATGCGCAAGAGCATTGCCGTGGTGCCGGAAGGCCGTCGGGTGTTTGCCCGTCTGACCGTCGAAGAAAACCTGTCTATGGGCGGTTTCTTCACCGACAAGGGCGACTATCAGGAGCAAATGGATAAGGTCCTCGGACTTTTCCCACGCCTGAAAGAACGCTTCAATCAACGCGGCGGCACCATGTCCGGCGGCGAACAGCAAATGCTCGCCATCGGCCGTGCGCTGATGAGCAAGCCGAAACTGCTGCTGCTCGACGAGCCGTCGCTGGGCCTGGCACCGATCATCATCCAGCAGATCTTCGACATCATCGAACAGCTGCGCAAGGACGGTGTGACGGTGTTCCTGGTCGAACAGAACGCCAACCAGGCGCTGAAAATCGCCGACCGCGCCTACGTTCTGGAGAACGGCCGGGTGGTGATGCAAGGCACCGGCGAAGCGCTGCTGACCGACCCGAAAGTGCGCGAGGCGTATCTCGGCGGTTGATCGATCGCTTCAAAAAAAACGGCCTTCGGGCCGTTTTTTTTGTGCCCGGCAAAAAAACTTTTACTGATCGCTGTAACGCATCGCCGAGTCGTTTCTCTAGTGGGGCAAGCAAGCGCAATCGCTTGTTCAAACCCAAGTTCAAACCGGAGAAACATCATGACTGCTACCACCCGCACCCTGTCCGCCACCGCCCTGGTTCTGGCCCTCGGTTCCGCCCTGAGCATCGCTGTCGTCTCCACCGCCCACGCCGCTGACGACAACATGGAAAAATGCTTCGGCGTGGCCATGAAAGGCAAGAACGATTGCGCCGCAGGCGCGGGCACCACCTGTGCCGGCACCGCGAAAATGGATCATCAGGCCAACGCCTGGAAACTGGTCCCGAAAGGCACCTGCACCACCACTGAAAGCAAAACCTCGCCGACCGGTTTCGGTCAGCTCGAAGCGTTCAAAGCCAAGTCCTGATCCGGGAGCCGCCCGAGTGTCGATCATGATCACATCCTGCGACCATGCCTTAAGCCGCACTCGGGCAGCCCTTTCCGGGCTCCCGTCCCGTGCCGGGCTGGGGCTCAAGAGCGAGCACTTCAGCGAAGTGCTCGACTCACGACCTGACATCGGCTTCTTCGAAGTCCACGCCGAAAACTACATGGTGGCCGGCGGCCCGTTTCACCATTTTCTGGGTTTGATCCGCGACGCGTATCCGCTGTCGTTGCATGGCGTCGGGCTGTCCATCGGGGCCGAAGGCCCGCTGGATGTCCAGCACCTCAAACGCCTGGCCGCGCTGATCGAGCGCTATCAACCCCACTCCTTTTCCGAACACCTGGCCTGGTCGAGCCATGGACCGGTGTTTCTCAATGACTTGTTGCCCCTGGCCTACGACACGCCGACGCTGAACCGCGTCTGCGACCACATCGACCAGGTACAAAGCACCCTCAAACGTCCGATGCTGCTGGAAAACCCGGCGACCTACCTGGCATTCGAGCGCTCGACCATCGACGAAGCCGATTTCATCCGTGAGGTCATCCGGCGCACTGGCTGCGGTCTGTTGCTGGACGTGAACAATGTCTACGTCTCATGCATCAACCATCAGCGCGATCCCCTGACTTACCTCGATGCCCTGCCGCTGCATGCAGTGAGCGAAATTCATCTGGCGGGGTTTGCCGAAGATGCCGACAGCCTCGGTGATCGCTTGCTGATCGACGATCACGGCGCACCGATCGATCAAGCGGTCTGGTCGCTGTACCGGCTAGCGCTGGAACGTGTCGGCCCGGTGGCGACGCTGATCGAACGGGACAATCAGGTGCCGGCCCTCAAGGTGCTGTTGGCGGAAGCGCAGCAGGCCGACGAGCTGTTGCTGTTCGCGGGAGGTCGGCCATGAGCACTCAAGCCGCATTCAGCGCAGCGTTGCTCGATATCGCTCTGCCCTGCCCCGACGGTTTGTACAGCGCCAACGGTGCCGACCCGGCCAGCCGTTTCGCGGTGTACCGCAACAATGTTCAGAGCTCGTTGATCAACGCACTGGCCGACGGTTATCCCGTGGTGATGCAGCTGGTGGGGGACGAATTCTTCCGGGCCATGGCCGGAATTTTCGTGCAAAGCCATCCGCCACACAGTCCGTTGATGAGTGACTACGGCAGTGAGCTGGCGGATTTCATCAGCGGCTTCGAACCAGCCTCGAGCGTTCCCTACCTGGCCGATGTCGCGCGACTGGAACGCCTGCGTACGCTGGCCTATCACGCGGCCGATGCGTTGCCTGTGAGTCAGGAGCGGATCGCCACTGTATTTGCAGACGCCGATGCGCTGAATGAACTGCGCATCGGCCTGCACCCTTCGCTGTATCTGCTCGATTCAAACTTCGCCGTGGTGGACATCTGGGCCGCGCATCAGCACGACGCGACCCTGGCCGGGATCGATCTCAACCACGCCCAACACGCGCTGATCCTGCGCAATGAACTGGAGGTCGAGGTGTTCGCCGTGGATCGCGGCGCCAGTCAATTTATTCGCCAGCTCAAGGCCGGTCAGTCACTCACGCAGGCGCTGGAATCCGCCGAGGCCTTCGACCTCAGCCAGACCCTCGCCCTGCTGATCAGTCGCCAAGTCATCACTCATTTGCATCCAAAGGTGTCGTCATGAACAGCCTCATTGTCCGCGCCATCGCGCTGCTGGAAAAAATCCCCCACAGTCTGATCGCTTTCATCGCGCGTTTTTCCATCGCAGCGGTGTTCTGGAAATCCGGGCAGACCAAGGTCGAAGGGCTGGCCGTCGACCTGATCGATGGCACCTTCGAGTTCGGCTGGCCGCGTCTGGCCGACTCGACGATTCCACTGTTCAAGAGCGAATACCACGTGCCGCTGCTTTCGCCGGAAATCGCCGCGCACCTGGCAGCGTTCGCCGAACACTTTTTCCCGATCCTGATCCTCATCGGCTTCGCCACGCGCTTTTCGGCGCTGGCGTTGCTGGGCATGACCCTGACCATTCAACTGTTCGTGTATCCGGATGCCTACCCGACCCACGGCACCTGGATGGCGGTGTTGCTGTACCTGATGGCCACCGGGCCGGGAAAAGTGTCGATCGATCACCTGATCGCCCGGCACTACAACCGGTCCAGCGCTTCGCCGCTGAGTTTGAACCAGCCGATCAGGTAATCCGCCAGTACCTGAGTGCGTTTCGGTAGCCCGCCCTGATACGGATGCACCAGATACATCGGCATGCGGCGGGTCTGAAAATCGCGCAGGAGCCAACGCAATCGGCCGTCAGCCAATTCCGTCTGCAACAGGTAGGACGGCAGGCGAGCGATCCCGGCGCCGGCCAATGCGGCTTTCTTCAACAGGTTGTAGTGATTGCTGGCGAACGGCCCCGACACCCGCACCCGCAGCAGTTCGTGCTGCTGGTGATAAAGCCATTCCTCGCGACCGCTGTAGTGACTGTTGAGCAGGCAACGGTGTTCGGCCAGTGCCTGTGGCGTCAGCGGTTCGCCAAAGCGCTCCAGATAGTCAGGGCTGGCGCAGGTCATTTCCTGCCAGGCCAGCAGCGGCCGGGCCACCAGTCGCTCGTCATTGGCCACTTCGGTGCGGATCGCCAGATCGAAGCCGTCGCGGGACAGGTCGCGGTAGCTGTTGTTCAGCTCCAGTTCGATCTGCACCTCGGGGTATTTCTGCGAAAAATCCAGCAGCAGTCCGTCGAAGAAGGTTTCTCCCAGCGACACCGGAACGGTCATACGCACCGGGCCGGCCATGTCGTCCTTCAATCGCGCCAATGCCTGACGCGCTCTTTCAACCTGGACGACAAGCGCCTGAGCCTGTGGCAACAATGCCGCACCGGCCGCCGTCAGGCTAAGACGACGCGTGGTGCGTTGCAGCAACACCACGGAAAACCGCGCCTCCAACTGACTGATGCGCTTGGACAACTGTCCCTTGCTGCACCCCAGTTGCTGCGCCGCCAGGGTAAAGCTGCCGGCCTCGATCAACACCGCGAACGCCGCCAGATCATCCATCTCGCTCATGGATTGTTTCCAATTGAAAACCAAAGGTTGCCCATTAGTGCGCTTATCCGCAGAAAAAACCACTCTAGACTGAATCCTCGTTCAATCACTTGAGGCAATCACGATGAAAATTCTGTTGATCGGCGCGGGCGGCACCATCGGTTCGGCCGTAGACAAAGAGCTGTCGCAGCGTCATGAAGTCATTCGTATCGGTCGCAGCAGCGGCGATTATCAGGTGGATATCAGCGACAGCGCATCGATTCGCAAGCTGTTCGAACAGACCGGCAAGTTCGACGCGCTGGTCTGCGCCGCCGGCAACGTGACCTTCGCCCCGCTGGGTGACATGACCGAAGACAGCTTCGCCCTCGGCCTGAAAGACAAGTTGATGGGCCAGGTCAATCTGCTGCTGATCGGCCGCGAATTCGCCAACGACGGCGCCTCGTTCACCTTCACCACCGGCGTACTCAGTCACGATCCGATCCGCAGCGGCGCGTCGGCTGCACTGGTCAACGGCGCGCTGGACAGCTTCGTGCGGGCCGCCGCCATCGAACTGCCACGCGGTCTGCGCGTAAACTCGATCAGCCCGACCGTGCTGGTCGAAGCCATGGGCAGCTACGCCCCGTACTTCCGTGGCTACAAGCCGGTTCCTGCGGCGGATGTGGCATTGGCCTACGCCAAAAGTGTCGAAGGCTTGCAGACAGGTCAGACATTTCACGTGGGCTAAACCCTTGTGATGAACGGTCAGCCTGCGTAACGTGGCGGCACTTGTCTGGAGAGCCGAAGATGCGTGTTGCCCGTTCCCTGATCGTTGTTGCCCTGCTCCCGTTGTTTGCCGCGTGCCAGTTGTTCGATGGCGCGCGGGAAAGCGCCTCCCACGTCGGCCAGACGCGGATGCAGGGGCAACTGACCGCTGCCGACGGCAAACTGGTGTTCCAGGCCTGCGGCGAGCAGCGCCAATACGTAGTCAATGACATCGGCGGCACCAGCGTCCTGCAAGAGGCCGCCACCCTGGCCGATGAGCAAGGCAAGCTGTTCGCCGACGTGCGCGGGAAGATCGCCGGCGACCGCCTCGACCTGACCCAGCTCTATCGCGTCGAACGCTCCGGCACTGCCTGCGACGATCCCAACTTCAAACAGTTGATCCTGCGCGCCGCCGGTCATGGCCCGGAATGGAACGTCAAGGTCAGCGGCAAGGGCCTGGTCATCGACCGCGAAGGCCAGCCGCCGCTCGCCGTGCCTTACGTCGAAGAACAACTGGGCGATGGCCGCTTCAACCTCAGCAGCGAAGCCAACAACCAGCGCATCGAATTGTGGGTGGCGCCGCAGCGCTGTGTCGACAGCAGCACCGGCAGCGTGCAGCACATGAGCGCCGAGTTGCGTATCGACGGCCAGGTACAGCGCGGTTGCGGGTATTTCGGCGGTTCGCGCAACGACTGATCGTTTTACCCTCACGGGATCCGGCCGATGCGGCTTATAATCGCCGCCTTCAAACGCCCTGGCGCAGTTGTGCGCCCCGCGAACCGGATCCTGTCATGTTACGAATCACCGAACTCAAGCTGCCGATCGACCATCCCGACGAAGACCTGCGCGCTGCCATCGTGCAACGCTTGGGCATTGCCAGCGATGACCTGCTCGATTTCACCTTGTTCAAGCGCAGCTACGATGCGCGCAAAAAGTCCTCCGAACTGTGCTTCATCTACACCATCGACCTCGAAGTGCGCGACGAGGCCAAAGTGCTGGGCAAGTTCGCCGACGACCGTAACGTCAATGTGGCGCCGGATGTCAGCTACAAATTCGTCGGGCAGGCGCCAAGCGACCTGAGCCAGCGCCCGATCGTGGTCGGTTTCGGCCCGTGCGGGATCTTCGCCGGTCTGCTGCTGGCACAGATGGGCTTCAAGCCGATCATCCTTGAGCGCGGCACCGAAGTACGCCAGCGCACCAAGGACACCTGGGGCCTGTGGCGCAAAAGCGTGCTCAACCCCGAGTCCAACGTGCAGTTCGGCGAAGGCGGCGCGGGCACGTTCTCCGACGGCAAGCTGTACAGTCAGATCAAGGATCCGAAATTCCTCGGCCGTAAAGTCCTGCATGAGTTCGTCAAGGCCGGCGCGCCGGAAGAAATCCTCTACGTCAGCAAACCGCACATCGGTACGTTCCGTCTGACCGGCATGGTCGAGACCATGCGTGAAGAGATCCGCGCCCTGGGCGGTGAAGTGCGCTTCCAGGAACGCGTCACCGACGTGCTGATCGAAGACGGCCAACTGGTCGGCGTCGAGCTGGCCAGCGGCGAAATCCTGCACTCCAGACACGTGATCCTGGCCCTCGGCCACAGTGCCCGCGACACCTTCCGCATGCTCCACAGCCGTGGCGTGTTCATGGAAGCCAAGCCGTTCTCGGTAGGTTTTCGCATCGAACACCCGCAATCGTTGATCGACCGTGCGCGCCTCGGCAAGTACGCCGGCCACCCCAAGTTGGGCGCCGCCGACTACAAACTGGTGCACCACGCCAAGAACGGCCGCTCGGTCTACAGCTTCTGCATGTGCCCGGGCGGCACCGTGGTGGCGGCGACTTCCGAGCCGAACCGCGTGGTCACCAACGGCATGAGCCAGTACTCGCGTAACGAGCGCAACGCCAACTCCGGCATCGTCGTCGGCATCACCCCGGACGTCGACTATCCAGGCGGCCCGCTGGCCGGGATCGAGTTGCAGGAACGTCTGGAGTCCCACGCCTTCATCCTTGGCGGCAGCGACTACAAGGCGCCGGCGCAACTGGTCGGCGACTTCATCAACGACATTCCTTCGACCAAACTGGGCGAAGTCGAACCGTCGTACAAACCGGGCGTGGCACTGGGCGATCTGGCCCTGGCCCTGCCGGACTTCGCCATCGAAGCCATTCGCGAAGCGTTGCCGGCGTTCGAGAAGCAGATTCGCGGTTATTCGCTGCACGATGCGGTGCTGACCGGGATCGAGACCCGCACCTCGTCGCCGCTGCGCATCACGCGTAACGAGACGCTGCAGAGCATGAACGTCAAAGGTCTGTTCCCGGCCGGTGAAGGCGCGGGTTATGCGGGCGGGATTCTGTCGGCGGGTGTTGACGGGATCCGGATTGCTGAAGCCGTGGCGCGTGACATCCTAGGCCTTGAGGCCTGATAAAAAAGCTTTGAAGTGACATAAAACCTGTGGGAGCGAGCCTGCTCGCGATCGTGGTAGACCAGTCAACATTTCTGTTGAAGGTCAAACCGCTATCGCGAGCAGGCTCGCTCCCACATTGGTTTGAGCTTTTGGCGTCAGATATTGGCGCGTAGAACCGAGGTCGGCAGCGCCTCCCCCTTCTCGGCACTCGCCGCCACAGCCGCTATCAATCCCTCCAGCTCATAGCCCTGCGCCTTGAGCCACGCCTGATCGTAATAGGTGTCCGCGTAACGCTCGCCACCATCGCACAGGATCGCCACGATCGAGCCCGACTCCCCCGCCGCTTTCATCTGCTGCGCCGCCATCAATGCGCCGATCAGGTTAGTGCCGCTCGACCCGCCGACATGCCGGCCCAGACGCTGCGCCAGGTAATGCATGGCCGCCAGCGACAACGCATCCGGCACCTTGACCATCGCGTCGATCACCTTCGGCAGGAACGACGCTTCCACCCGTGGCCGGCCGATCCCCTCGATCCGCGAACCGTGGTCCAGACGCAGGCTGGCGTCGCCAGTCTGGTAGTAGTCGAAAAACACCGAACGCTCGGCATCAGCGCACAGCACGCGGGTGCAGTGCTGGCGATAACGCACGTAACGACCGAGGGTCGCGGTGGTACCGCCAGTGCCGGGGCTGGAGATCAGCCAGGCCGGGCATGGATGCTGTTCGTAGCGCATTTGCTGGAAGATCGATTCGGCGATGTTGTTGTTCGCCCGCCAGTCAGTGGCGCGTTCGGCGTAGGTGAACTGGTCGATGAAGTGACCGTCGTGTTCGCGGGCCAGGCGTTCGGATTCGGCGTAGATCTGGGTCGGATCATCCACCAGATGACTCTGGCCACCGTAGAAGGCGATCTGCGCAATCTTTTCCTTGGAAGTGGTCGCCGGCATCACCGCAATGAACGGCAGGCCGAGCATCCGCGCGAAGTACGCTTCGGAAATCGCCGTCGAACCGCTGGACGCCTCGATCACCGGTGCGCCGGGCTTGAGCCAGCCGTTACACAAGGCGTAGAGAAACAGCGAACGGGCCAGCCGGTGCTTGAGGCTGCCGGTCGGGTGGCTGGATTCATCCTTGAAATACAACTCGATGCCCGGAAACCCCGGCAGCGGCAAGGGGATCAGGTGGGTGTCGGCGCTGCGCTGGAAGTCCGCTTCGATAATCCGGATGGCTTCGCGGGCCCACTGTCGGTTGTCGCTCATGGCTGTCGTTCTCGTTGAATCGGGCAGAAGTGCCTTTACAGGCTCAGCCCCCAAGCTTAGGAAAAAACCTACGGCACCGACAGATACAGCTGAACTTCAATCCCTTGGGCAACTGCTAGGCTCTCCTGCACGTGGAGGCCGATGCCTGTAACCATATATAACAAAAAAGAATATAACTTTTGTTTTAACAACTAACGGTACGGGTTAGGGTGTGCCACCTTTTGACTTTATCGATGGAGAGCGACCTTGCCTCTGCGTAGCACTTTCACGCGTTTCTTTCAGTTGGAAGCTGCCAGCGGTCTGTTATTGATCGCCGCGGCCATCCTGGCTCTGATCATCAACAACTCGCCGCTGTCGTGGTTGTACAACGGCCTGCTCGACACCCCGGTGGTGGCGCAGATCGGCGCATTGAAAATCGCCAAGCCTCTGCTGCTGTGGATCAACGACGGCCTGATGGCGCTGTTCTTCCTGCTGATCGGCCTGGAAGTGAAGCGCGAAGTCCTCGACGGTCAGTTGTCCAAGCCGTCGCAGATCGTCCTGCCCGGTGCGGCGGCGATCGGCGGCATGCTGGTGCCGGCACTGATCTACTGGTTCCTCAACCGCGACAACCCGGCCGCCCTCGATGGCTGGGCGATTCCGACCGCCACCGACATCGCCTTCGCCCTCGGCGTACTGGCCTTGCTCGGCAAGCGCGTGCCGGTGTCGCTGAAGCTGTTCCTGATGACCCTGGCGATCATCGATGACCTCGGTGCCATCGTGATCATTGCGATCTTCTACTCCGGTGAGTTGTCGACCCTGTCGCTGGGCCTGGCGGCGGCGTGCATCGCGGCGCTGGTGGCGATGAACCGGCTCGGGGTGGTCAAGCTCGGGCCGTACATGATCATTGGTTTGATCCTCTGGGTCTGCGTGCTCAAGAGCGGTGTCCACGCCACGCTGGCCGGCGTAACCCTGGCATTCTGCATCCCGCTGCGCACCAAGAATGCCGAGCCTTCGCCGCTATTGGCCCTCGAACACGCGCTGCACCCGTGGGTCGCCTACGGCATTCTGCCGCTGTTCGCCTTCGCCAACGCCGGCCTGTCGCTGACCGGCGTGACCGCCGAAAGCTTCACCCACCACGTCCCGATGGGCATCGCCGTCGGCCTGCTGCTGGGCAAGACTCTCGGCGTGTTCGGCCTGACCTGGCTCGCCGTAAAAATCGGCATCGCCGCCCTGCCCAACGGCGCCAACTGGGGCCAGGTGCTGGGCGTGGCGATCCTCTGCGGGATCGGCTTCACCATGAGCCTGTTTGTCGGCTCCCTCGCCTTCGTGCCGGGCGCCAGTGAATACGCCGGGATGGACCGAATGGGCATTCTCACCGGCTCGGTGTTTGCGGCATTGATCGGTTATGCGGTGACGTTGGCGGCGAGCAGAAAGAACACCGCGTTGCCTTCCTGATACTCCGTGGATCGCTGTAGCGAACAATCCTCACGTCTTTAGAGACGCGTCCTACAGCCACGATTTTCCTGCTTCGTTAATGGCGCAACCCAACAAAAAACCCCGACCAGTCACCTGATCGGGGTTTTCTTTTACCGCTCGTTTGCGCTTAGTGCGAAACGCGGCTGGTCCCGCCAACGGTCGAAATCCGTACCCGCTCACCCACGCGGAACACTTCATTCTCCTGCACTTGCTGCACATAGGCGCGCATGCTGCCGTCGTCTTCACGTACGGTGATTTCAACACCTTGGGTGCGGGTCAGGCCTTCTTCGGTGGCCGAACCGATCAGGCCGCCGGCCACGGCACCGATAACGGCTGCAACGATGCTGCCTTTGCCGCCGCCGATCGCGCTGCCACCGACGCCGCCAACCACTGCACCGGCAGCGCCGCCGATCGGGGTCTTGGTGCCTTCAATTTTCACCGGACGCAGGGATTCGATGGTGCCCATGCGAATCGTCTGCACGCGACGCGCTTCGTCACGGGAGTAGGAGTCACCGGTCAGGCTCGACTGGCAGCCGGTCAGCAACATCGCCATCGTGGAAAAGGAAGCAACCAGCAGAACAGACTTACGCATAGCATCAACTCCAAAGGACAGGTATTCATTAAACTCCGCAGCTTGACGCCTGTCACGGCGTCGCCCGGATTAAGTTGCTTTCATTCAGGCCCGGTACAGGCGCCCGCGAACTCACCCAACAGTAGCGCCAAATTCCATTTCCTGCGCCGCCGACCCAAGGATTTCCATGGATTACTTCATCATTGTCGTCACCACCGCCGCCGGTCTGTACTTCCATTGGTGGCTGTATGTACGGATCAAACGCTGGATGGATCGCGATCTGGCATTGTCACTGGCCGGCAAGGATGAAGGCAAACGCGCGTTCATGCTCGAACGGCTGGAGCAAGCTCAGGCGCAGAAGATCAAGCGCCGGGACCTGCCGAAGTGGCTCGAAGCCGCTGCGGCAGGCTATCCCGCTCGGTAGACTGCTCAGGGTGCCAGACGTTCAAGAATCCAGTCGGCGCCCTGCACACGGTAGTTGAGGCGATCGTGCAGACGGCTCGCGCGGCCCTGCCAGAACTCGATGCGCTCGGGGAGCAGGCGGTAACCGCCCCAGTGTTCCGGGCAGTGAGGCTGAGTGTCGGTGAAGCGTTGCTCGGTCGCCTTGAGCAAGTCTTCCAGTTCACCCCGGCCGTTGATCACCCGGCTCTGCGGTGAGGCCCAGGCGCCAAGTCTGCTGCCCAGCGGCCGCACTTGATAGTACGCGTCGGACTCTTCAGGCGTGACCTTCAGCACCCGCCCTTCAATCCGCACCTGGCGCTCGAGGGTCGGCCAGAAGAACGTCATGGCAGCGAACGGGTTCGCCGCCAGATGCTGGCCCTTGGCGCTTTCGTAGTTGGTGAAGAAGGTGAAGCCCTGCTCGTCCAGGCCCTTGAGCAGCAGAATGCGGCAATGCGGACGGCCGTCCGCATCCACTGTGGCCAGGGTCATGGCGTTGGCTTCCACTGGCGCCTGTTCGGTTTTCACCGCTTCGGCAAACCACTGGTGAAACAACGCAAAGGGCTCCGCCGGGGCTTGCGCCTCGGTCAGGCCGTCCCGGGTGTAATCACGACGCATATCTGCCAGAGACTGGGTCACGGCGCATTCCTTTTCGTTAGCGGATCACTTTTTAGTGGTATCGGTCGCAGCGACTTTCTTGTCGGTTGCAGCGGCTTTGGCGGGCGCGGTCTTTTTCGCCGGAGTCTTGGCCGGGGCCTTTTTCGCTGGAGCCTTGGCAGCGGCTTTCTTGGCCGGGGCCTTTTTGGTGGCCGGTACAGCGGCTTTCTTCGCAGCTGGCGCCGGGGTCACCGGTTTGGCGACAGGCTTGACGTCCTGGGCAGCGACCATGGTCACTGGCTTCGGTGCCGGCATGTTGTATTTGCTCAGCAGCGCGACCATGGTGTTCTGCGGGGTCACCAGCAGTTCGACACGACGGTTCAGGGCGCGACCTTCAACGCTGTCGTTGGCGGCACGCGGTGCCTCGGAACCCATGCCGCGCAGCATCAGGCGATCACGCTGCAGACCGCTGAGGCGGAAGATCGCCGCCACGGCCTGGGCGCGTTCCTGGCTCAGCTTGATGTTGGCCGGAGCGGCACCGGTCGTGTCACTGTGACCCAGCACCAGCACGGCGGTTTTCGGGTCGGCTTCAAGGATTTTCGCGACGCGAGTGAACGGGCCGAGAGTCACTGGCAGCAGCATGGCCGGGCGATCCGGGTTGAACGAGCCTTCCACCGGCGCGGTCACGACCAGCACGTTTTCACGGCGTTCGAGTTGCAGATTGCTGTCCTTGATCGCGGTGCGCAGGCGCGGTTCGTAGTCATCCAGCCAGGCTTGAGTGACTTTCGGATCGGGCATCGGCACGACTTTGGCCGTGTCCTGCTCCTTGCCGCCGAACGGCCACCACCATTTGCCGCCCTTGTCGGCTTCAGCCTTGGCGACTTCGACCGGTTTGGCCTCGGGTTTGGCTTCAGCTTTCACTTCAGGCTTGGCCGCCGAGTCGTCGGAGCCGAACGGCCAGTACCAGGGACTGCTGCTCTCGGCCTTGGCCACCGGCGCGGTGGCGGCCGGCTTCAACGGTGCAGGCGCCGGAACCGGCTCCTTGGCTGCGACTTTGTCGGAAGAACCGAACGGCCACCAGCTGCCGCCATCGGCGTCGTTCTTCGGAGTCTGTGCACAACCGGTCATTGCGAAACACAGGGCCAGGGCGAGAGTTTGTTTGGACGACATTGGAAACCCACAAAAATAATTAGTGAACAATCAGAGGACTTTCGCCCGGATAAACAGACGCTTTGAAACGAAATTCGCCATGAGGTTCCGGCCCTGGAACCTCGGACGACGCTTTACAGACAAGTGGCAAGTACCCGCGCCAGCTTCTGCGCGCGCGGATCCATCAGGACATACGGCCCAAGGGTATTTGTCACAAATCCGAAGGCCACATCGTGCTCCGGATCAGCAAAACCGATGGAACCACCCGCACCCGGATGCCCGAATGCACGCGGGCCGAGGCCGTAGGTGGCATTCGGCACGTCGGGTTGATCAAGCATGCAACCGAGACCGAAACGGGTGCGGGTCAGCAAGGTCTTGTCCTCGCCGAGGCTGTGTTCACGGGTCAGTTCTTCGAGCATTTCGCTTTCCAGCAGGCTGCCGTCGAGCAGACCGGCGTAGAACCCGGCCAGACTGCGGGCATTGCCGTGGCCGTTGGCCGCTGGTTGCTGCATGCGGCGCCATTCCGGCTTGTTGGTGCTGGTGAGCACCGACGGCGGATTGGTGAAGGCCCGGGTGGTCATCGCCGTCGGCTCGCGCATGGTCACTTGCAGCAGGCGCTGGGCGGCGGCGTCGCCGGTGTTGCCCTTGCCACGGGCAATGTGCGCCACGCGATGGAATTCTGCGTCGGCCAGACCGACATGAAAATCCAGCCCCAGCGGTTTCGCGACCCGCGCCACGATCGATTCCCCCGGCCCGCGACCGTCGGCACGCCGCAGCAATTCGCCGATCAGCCAGCCGTAGGTGATCGCGGCATAGCCGTGACCGGTGCCCGGCGTCCACCACGGTGCTTCGGCCGCGAGGGCGTCGACCATGGTCTGCCAGTCGTACAGTGCTTCAGGCGCGAGCAATTCGCGCAGGGCCGGCAGACCGGCCTGATGGCAAAGCAGTTGGCGCAGGGTGACGGATTCCTTGCCGGCGGCGGCGAATTCCGGCCAGTAACGGGCAACCGGCGCATCGAGCTGCAACTTGCCTTCGGCAACCAGTTGCAGCGCGGTGACGGCGGTGAAGGTCTTGGTGCAGGAGAACAGGTTGGCGATGGTGTCGCTGTGCCAGGCCTCGGCGCCATCCTTGTCGGCGGTGCCTGACCAGAGATCAAGGACGGTTTCCCCGCCGACCCGGATGCACAACGCGGCGCCGCGTTCCTGGGGATCGTCGAACAGTGCGGCGAAAGCTTCGCGCACCGCTTCGAATTGAAGCTCGTAATGTCCCTGAATCTGCACCCGCAACTCCCCCGCGAAAACGCTCTACAAAGTGGCCCGCATTGTTCCAGCCCGTGAGGCTTTTGGGAACCGCTGCGGGCCGGGCGGTCTTCAGGTTTCGTATTGATCAGTGGCCGTTGCCGGAGTGCCCGCCGGTGTGGCCTGCGCCCTGCCCCGGGCCTTTGCCGGCGTCAGCCTTGCGGCCGCCTTCGGCTTCGCGGCCGGCCTTGTCCGCTGCGGCCGCCGCTTTCTGCGCGTCTTTGCTCAACTGATCGACGGTCGCCAGGTTGCTCTTGCGCACGGCTTCGACAAAACCCTGGAACGGCAGATCGGTTACACCAACCAGACCGAAGTGGCCGTTCTCGCCATCGAGCAAGCGCCCGGTCACCGGTTGGTCCAGATACTGGAACCAGTGCACGCCGACAATCGACGGTTCACTCAGCGCCTGCTTGAGGAAGTTGGCGTAGGCAGGGCCGCGATCTTCTTCCTTGCTCAACGGGGTCACGCCACCCCAGAACGGGCCACGGTCGGTGGAGCCGAAGTTGAATTCGGTGATCAGCACCGGTTTGTCGAGGTTGCGCAGCGCTGCGAAGTCATAACCGTCCTGCGGTTGCAGGGTGTACATGTTGAAGCTCAGCACGTCGCAATACTGGGCGCAGGACGCCACGGCTTCCGGGGTGCTGGTGGCGAAACGGCCGCCGAGCAGCAACTGGTTCGGCGCGTGCCATTTCAGCGAGTCGGAAATGGTCTTGAAGTAGGTGTCGGCGAAGACCTTCTGGAAGTATTTGAAGTCGGCCTCGATTTCCGGATGCTCCGGGTTCGGCAGCGGCGCTTCGAAACCCGGGTCTTCCATCAATTCCCATGCCGGAAGATCAATGCCCCAGGCCTTCGACAGCCCCGCCTGATTGCGGTACTTGTCGCGCAACTGCTTGAGGAACGCGCGTTTGGCCGGAACGTCGGTGGTCATTTTCAAGGTGCCGTAGGCCAGCGCGTAACGGGATTTCGGATCATCGCCGGGGCCGGCCCAGGCCAGTTCGTTGTCGGCGAAGTAGCCGATCAGCCACGGATCATCGCGATGATCACGGGCGGCAATCGCCACGGCGCGTTCGGTGGCCATGGCGAAACGTGGATCGAACGGGTCTGGCATGCCGCCCCACCAGTCGGTGCCGGTGCTGATGCTGGTGTAATCGCCGACGATCGACAGCGGCAAGGTGTAAGGCATGCGCTCGGCGTCACCGAGGACAGGGGCGCTCCAGTTACCGACGGTGTTGAAGCCCCAGGCTTGCAGACGATCAAGCGTGTGGCTGGCCCACTTTTGTTCGTCGACCGTGTTTTTGCACGGTGTCGCGACACTTTGCCCGGTTGTCGCGGCCGACTCGGCAACCCCGGATTTCGGCTGTTCGGAGGCCGCTACCGGCGCACTGGCGTTGGTCGCCGCTTCTTCAGCGGCCCCGGCCTTGGCGGCTTCGGCCACTCCGGCCTTGTTGCCGCTGTCCGAAGTGCACGGCTCGCCATACAGGCGCTGAAGGTTGGCGCCGTAGAAGTCGTACCAACGCCCGAAGTTGTAGCCACGACCCTGATCGGAGCCGTTGCCGCCACGGTTGTCGCCTTCGCCGAAGTGGCTGGCCAGCGGCTCTCCCGGTTTTGGCAGGGATTCGAACATGTACTCGCGGCCGGCCACGTAGGTCTGGTTGACCTCCGGGCTGACGGTGTTCACGCCCAGGGAATAGAACGGATGGCCTTCTGGTGTCACCAGATACCAGCGGCCGTCACGCTTTTCGGTGCGGAAGAAACCGCTGGCCTTGAACGCCGGACCCTTGCTCCAGCCGCCGAACTTGTCCAGCGACGACTTTTCGCGCTCGGCCAGCCAGGTGTTCAGTTGTTGCTGTTCTTTGGCGGCGGCGCTTTTCAGTTGTTCGTCATTGGCGACTTTCTCCGGCCACTTGCCGCGAGTGGATTGGCCATAGGCATCCACCAGATTGCCGTAGGCGGATTTGATCACCTCGCCTTCGTCCTGCACGCCAAAGCGCTCGAGCAACAGACTTTGCGCGGCTTTCGGCTGGTCCATCGACAGGCTGACCGATACCACCTGGCTGCGATCCAGCTCACCGCTGCTGCTTGCCAGCAGGATGCGCTGCCCGTCGATCGTCATCGGCATCACCGGCCCGGCCTTCATGCCCTGGCTCAGTGGCGAGGTCGCGGTTAACGGCACGAGCAAGGTTTGCGCCGGACCAGCCGGCAGGTCCACGCGGCTGACCAGGGTCTTGCCGTCGTTGCTCTGGATTTGCAGGTAGACGGTCACCGCCCAGTTCATCGCGCTCTGGATGCGCAGGCTCATCATGCCGGACTGCGACCAGTCCCAGGCACCGGTCTGCGGGGACAGACGCAAGGTCGGGCGAGCCGTCGGGTTGAACGTCACTCGGCGCAGCACTTCACCCTCGGGAGTCTGCTCGGCGTTGGCTTGCGGCAGGTCGGCGTTTTCGGTCGCCACTTTCACCACATCGGCGGGGCGAACAAAGTTGAACAGGGTCTGCTGGCCGGCAGGTGCCGCGAATAAAGGCGCAGCGAAAACCAGGGCAAAAACGGCAGGCAACGAACGACGAATCATGAGAACGGAATTCTCCCTAACGACCCGCAAGGGCCAATGGAAAAGCAGTGACAGAGAGATAGACAGCGCGGCGGGCAAAACTGCCCACCGATGTCTCAGGATATTTCACGACGGAAAGGAGGCAACGCATTGAGGATCGCCTTGCCGTAGCGCTGGGTGACCAGCCGCCGATCCAGCAAGGTGATGGTGCCGCGGTCTTCTTCGGTACGCAGCAGTCGGCCGCAGGCCTGAACCAGCTTCAGCGAGGCGTCAGGCACCGAGATCTCCATGAACGGATTGCCGCCCCGGGCTTCGATCCATTCCGACAGTGCGGCTTCGACCGGATCGTCCGGCACCGAGAACGGGATCTTGGCGATCACCACGTGTTCGCAGTAGGCCCCCGGCAAGTCCACGCCTTCGGCAAAACTGGCGAGGCCGAACAGCACGCTGGAATCGCCGCCATCGACCCGCGCCTTGTGCTTGTTCAGGGTTTCCTGTTTCGACAGGTTGCCTTGAATGAATACTTGCTTGCGCCAGTCACGGTCGAGGCCGTCGAACACGTCCTGCATCTGTTTGCGCGACGAGAACAGCACCAGACTGCCGCGCGAGCCTTCGACCAGTTCCGGCAGGTCGCGGATGATCGCGGCGGTGTGGGCAGCGGCATCCCGCGGGTCGGCCTTCAGGTCCGGCACCCGCAACACACCGGCATCGGCGTGATGGAACGGGCTCGGCACCACGGCGGTGACGGCTTTCTTCGGCAGGCCGGCACGCATGCGGAAGCGGTCGAAGGTGCCGAGGGCGGTCAAGGTCGCCGAGGTCACCAGACAGCCGTAGGCCACGTTCCACAGGCTGCGGCGCAGGGTTTCGGCGGCAAGGATCGGGCTGGCGTTGACCTCGATGTCGAATAGCGAACCGCTTTCCGCCAGGGTCAGCCAGCGGGCCATCGGCGGGTTGTCTTCCGGGTCTTCGGCGGTAAACGCGGTCCACAGCTCCCAGTTGCCGGAGGCACGGGACAACAGGCTACCGAACAGCGGATACCACTCTTCAGCCTGATTGCTGGCGATGCCGATGTTGACTTCGCCGTCCATGCCTTCCTTGAGCAGATCCGTCAGGCGGGTGAACAGGTCGTTGAGGCGGGCGAAGCCTTTTTTCAGCTCGATGCCCATCTCGCGCATGTGCTCGGGAATCACCCCGCCGATGAAGCGGTGACGCGGACGTTCGCGGCCTTCGACATCTTCACCGGGCTTGAAGTCGGCGATCTGTTCGCAGGCGGTGAACATGAACTGCTGCTGGGTCTTGATCTCCCGCGCCAGCTCCGGCACCTGCTCGATCAGTTTGCCGAGGTCACCCGGCAGCGGGTGCTGGGCCAGCAGTTTGGTGAGGTTCTTGGCGGTGGTTTCCAGCCAGTCAGCGGTGGAACGCAGGCGCGTGTAATGGGCAAAGTGGCCGATGGCCTTGTCCGGCAGGTGGTGGCCTTCGTCGAACACATAAATGGTGTCGCGCGGATCCGGCAACACGGCCCCGCCGCCCAGTGCGAGGTCGGCAAGCACCATATCGTGGTTGGTGACGATCACGTCGACCTTGCCCATGCCTTCGCGCGCCTTGTAGAAGGCGCACTGGCCGAAGTTCGGGCAGTGACGGTTGGTGCACTGACTGTGATCGGTGGTCAGGCGCGCCCAGTCGGCGTCTTCCAGCGCGTTGGGCCAGCTGTCGCGGTCGCCGTCCCATTTATTGCCGGCGAGCTTCTCGATCATGCTGGTGAACAGCTTCTGGCTGGCCTCGTCGACCTCGATCTTGAAGCCTTCTTCCTCGAACAGCTGGGCGGTGGCGGTCTGTGCGTGGCCTTCCTGCAACAGCATGTCGAGCTTGGACAGGCACATGTAGCGGCCACGGCCCTTGGCCAGAGCGAAGCTGAAGTTCAGCCCGCTGTTGCGCATCAGGTCGGGCAAATCCTTGTAGACAATCTGCTCTTGCAGGGCGACGGTGGCGGTGGCGATCACCAGGCGCTTGCCGGCCAGTTTGGCCGTCGGGATCGCGGCCAGGCTGTAAGCCACGGTCTTGCCGGTACCGGTGCCGGCTTCCACCGCGACAATCGCGGGGTCGCCACTGCGCCGGCCTTCGTCGTCGGTGTCGATATCCCCGAGGACCTTGGCGACTTCAGCGATCATCAGGCGCTGGCCGTAACGCGGTTTGAGGCTCTTGGCCTCTAGAAAACGCGAGTAGGCGCCCTGGATCGTGGTTTTGAGTTCAGTGCTGATCATTGAGTGTCGGGCGCAAAAAACGCTGGATAAATTTTCAGTGGTTCGGATGGGGGGCTATCATACCCCGCGAATCAATCCTGCGCAGATCGGAGTACCCCAATGACACCTTTTAGCCTCGTTTACCCCATCCATGTACTGGCCGCGCTGGTTTGGGTCGGCGGCATGTTTTTCGCCTGGATGGTGCTGCGCCCAGCGGCGATGAAGGCCCTGGACGGTCCCGGGCGCCTGACGCTCTGGGTGGAAGTGTTTCAAGGTTTTTTTCGTTGGGTGTGGGGGGCGGTGATTCTGCTCCCGGTGACCGGGGTGGGCATGTTGCATCTGCAACACATCGCCTTCGACAACGCGCCGCGTTATGTGCAGGTGATGATGGGGTTGTATGTGGTGATGACCGCGTTGTTCATCCGGATTCAAGCATTGATGCTGCCTGAATTGCGCACGGCGGTGCAGGCGAAGGACTGGCCGGCGGGCGCGGCGGTGCTGGGGCGGATTCGCAAGGTGGTGGGGTTCAACCTGTTGGTCGGGGTGGTGCTGGTGGCGGTGGCTGCTGCGCGCCCCTCGATCTGACTAGAGCACCGTTGATCGTTCCCACGTCGAGGCGTCGAACCGTCCGCGTGGGAATGCCTCAAGGGACGCTCCGCGTCCAGTGACGCAGAGCGTCACGGGCTGCATTCCCACGCAGAGCGTGGGAACGATCAAACAGCCGATTACAGGCGCTGTACGGTGACAGACCCCGCCGCACCCGCAGGCCCCGGCTGCCCGTCAGCCCCCGGCTTGCCGCTCTTGCCGCCGTCGGCGCGATACACCAGACAGCCCTTGGACTTGCCACCCGCCCCCGGTTTGCCGCCAGGACCGGCCGGCCCACCGGCACCGCCGGCGACTTCGACCTTGATCAGCTCGGCCGGAAACTCGCGCGGTACTTCAAGTCGCACCAGCGCGCCCGGTGCACCCGGCTGACCATCGCTGCCGTTGCTGCCATCAAAACCGTGTCCCGCCTGACCCCAGGTGCAACCCGGCTCCTGACCGTTGGCGCCATCAAGCCCGACAAATCCCGGCGCACCGGTGCCGCCACGGGCATCGACCACCAGTTTCGGCGCGTTCAACGCCTTGAACTGCAGATTCAGATTGCGCCCGGCGCGGGCAGCTTTTTCGTAGGTGCCCGGTGCGCCACGGGCAGTGATCTGGCTGCCTTCGGCGAGTTCGGCGCGGCTGACTTTCATCTCCAGCGCCTGTTCGCTCGGCACGATGGCGATACGCGCTTCGTGGCCCAGTTGCAGTTCACCGACACTCAGCTCGGTCACGTTCGAGGGAATCAGCAAGGTGCCGTAGTCGGCGACCACCAGTTTTTCCAACTGCAAAGTGCTGGCGGTGTTCGGCAGACGCATCAGCGAGTTGGTTTCGACGCTGACCACCTGGGCGCAGGCCAATGGACTGATGAATGCAGCGAGCAGGCAGAGTTTACGCATGGGAAGCCTCCGGAGCGGCCGGGGCCGGGATGGTTTGCAGGTGGAATACGCCGAACAGCAGGATGCGGCCACGATCACGCCAGGGGTGCGGACGACCCTTCAGGCTGCGATTGCACAGCAGCACTTCGAACACGTGGATCGCCAGCAGCAGAGCGCCGGCCAGATTGACCAGCAGGTGCAGCGGATGAACAAACGGCACCAGCTGATTGGCCAGCACCACGCAGCAGAACAGCAGGGTCAACAATCGCCCCAGCCCACAGAACACCTTCATACGCTCCCCCGTGTTGCGAATTATTCTTTGGGCGCACAGTAACGGCTTCTGCAGGGGATAAGCCAGAGGGAAAAATGAAAAAAACCGATCCACCGCCGGATGGCTGCCGGTTCGACGATGATCATCGACCGACAGCTCTAGCCCGCGGACTACAGACTCATCCTAACGATTGATGTGCAGTTCCACCCGACGGTTCTGCGCACGCCCCTCGTCCGTGTTGTTATCGGCGACCGGTTCACTCTCGCCGCGCCCTTCACTGGTGAGTTTGTTCGGCGCCAGGCCCTGACTCAGCAAATACTCCGCCACGCTGCTGGCGCGACGTTCCGAAAGCGCCTGGTTGTAGGCATCCGAACCCTTGCTGTCGGTGTGGCCGATGACCTTGATGCTCACCACGTCGGCATTGCGCAGTTTGTCCATCAACGTGTCGAGCTGGCTTTTTGCGGCCGGTTTCAAATCCGACTTGTCGAAGTCGAACAGCACGTTGCCGGCATCGTTGAGGGTGATGACTTCGGTTTGCGGGGCCGGTTCGGCCGGTTTCTCGGTGACCGGATATTGCGGCAGCGGACAGCCACGGTGGTCAACCGGCGTGTTGGCCGGGGTATCGGGGCAACGGTCGCGGCGATCGAACACGCCGTCGTCGTCTTCATCGCCATCCTGGGCGTAGCAGATCAATCCGCCGGTGAGGATCCCCAGCGCAGCGCCACCGCCGGCCCAACCGCTGCTTTCGAGCGCGCCGAGACCGCCGCCGACCAGTCCGCCAATAAGGCTGCAGATCGGCCAGGTACGTTGATTGAGGGGAGCGGTGCCATCGCTGTGGGTGGCGCAACCGGTCAACAGGCTGCCCAGCAGCAGAACCGGCAAGACGGACCTTGTAAGAACACTCATCGTTAAAGCTCCTGTGTCACCGGCCCATACCGGTTACACAGGAGTAAAGACCCGCATCCGCGACTGCACAAGCCGCGGATGCGAGGGGGCTAGCGGTTGATTTTGATTTCGGTACGACGGTTCAGCGCGCGACCGTCCGCAGTTTTGTTGTCTGCCACCGGCTGGCTTTCACCGGCACCGGTCACCGACACGAAGCTGCTTTGCGGGACGCCGCTTTCAACCAGGTACTTGACCACCGAGTGCGCGCGGCGATCCGACAGTTTCTGGTTGTAGGCATCGCTGCCGACGCTGTCGGTGTGGCCGGTCACGGTCAGTTGCGCGGTGCTGGATTCCTGTTTCAGGCGCGAAGCGACCTTATCCAGGACCAGTTTGTCGGACGGGGTCAGCGTGGCCTTGTCGAACTGGAAGTGAACATCGCGGATGACAATGGTTTCTTCCTTGACCACTACAGCTTCTTCGACCACTGGCGCAGGGGCTGGTGGAGGGCAGCCGTCGGCATCGACCTGAACGCCTTTAGGCGTGCCCGGGCACTTGTCGCGACTGTCCGGCACACCATCGCCGTCTTCATCGCCGTCACCGTGAACCCAGCAATAGGCCGCTGCCGTACCGCCGACGAGTAACGCGCCATACCCCGCCCATGCGGAGCTTTCGGTCGCACCGAGCCCCGCACCGACGACACCACCGACTGCCGCACAGGTCGGCCAGTCGGTTTTCTGCAAACCTGCGCAACCAGTCAACACACTGGTTAGCAGAACCAAGGGTAATGCTGTCCGAACTATGCTCATCTAGTTTTCTCCTGAGGGATCGGCTTAGAACCGATTCAGGGAGTAAAGACCGGAGTTTTAATCTCCGCCAGCAATAGGCCATTGCTGTTTGTGCGCCTGTTCACGGGACTTCGACGAATTTGCCGCAAACCCGCAGGACAGAGATCTAGGCCTTGGCGTCCGGGCAGGCTAGTCTTGGCGCTCTGATTGAGGAGCTTCGATGAACGTCGCCATTTCTTCCCGCACACCGCAGCAGGCATTGGCCGCCCTGCTCGACCGCTACGCCCCGGCACGTCTGCTGCTGATCGGCGCCAGCGAGTTCCCGGCGCTGGCTGCCTTCAAGGAAGCACACCCGGAGACCTGCGTCGCGCACGCCGCGCCCGGTGCGTTGCCGGCGGAACTGGCGGCCCGCCGTTTCGACCTGGCGCTGGTGGTCGATTGCCTGGAACATTTGCCCAAGCGCGACGGCCTGAACCTGTTGGGCGGGATCCGCAACCTCAACGCCAGCCGCATCGCGGTGCTGGCGGATCTGCCGGCCAGCGGCTGGCAGGAAACCGACTTTTATTCCCTGGCCCTGCAAGCCAGCGAACGCTTCGCCCGGGATGAACAGGTGCTGACACTGTTCACCTACGATCTGCTTGACTACAAACAAGTCCCCGACTGGCTCAACTCACGGTTCTGGGCCAATCCGGAAAACTTCGGGAAATACTGGTGGTAATGCAATGAGTACAGCCATTTGCCCTTGCGGCAGCGGCAATCTACTGGATGCCTGCTGCGGTCACTATCACGCCGGCCACCCGGCCCCGTGCGCCGAAGCCCTGATGCGCTCGCGCTACAGCGCCTACGTGCTGGGCCTGATCGATTATCTGGTGGCCACCACCCTGCCCGCCCAGCAAGCGGGGCTGGATCGCCAGTCGATCAGCAACTGGAGCGCCCAGAGCACCTGGCTCGGTCTGGACGTGGAAAGCTCGGAAGTGCTCGGCGGTCAGCCGGAGCACGCGTTCGTCACCTTCACCGCGCGCTGGCATGACGGTCAGGGCGAACACAGCCACCGCGAGCGCTCGTCGTTCGTGCAGAACAGCGGGCGCTGGTACTTCATCGACCCGACCGTGCAACTGAAGCTGGGCCGCAACGACGCCTGCCCGTGCGCCAGTGGCCAGAAGTTCAAGAAATGCTGTGCGGGGTATTTCGGCAGCTGAGGCTAGACTGGGCAGCAAAGGGAGTTAAACCATGCTCGGTCATTGGCGCACATTCCAGGCTTTCTCACTGCTCGTGTTTCTGGGGCTCGGCGGCTGCGCGTCCTGGTTTACCGACGACGCCCGCGACCCCGCCGTGCACCTGGTGAAAGTCGAAGTGGTGCGCGCCAAGTTGCTGGAACAGAAATTCATCCTGCACTTTCGCATCGACAACCCCAATGACAGCGACCTGACCGTGCGCGGCCTGGAATACCGCATACACCTGGCCGACATGCTGCTGGCCGAAGGCGAGCACGAACACTGGATCACGGTGAACCCCAAAAGCAGCGCGTTTTACAAGGTGCCGATCCGTACCAACCTGTGGCCGAAGGTGAAAGAGGTGGTGAAAATGCTGAAAAACCCGAACCAGCAGATTCCCTATCGACTGGAGGGCGAGATGGAAACCGGTTTATTCATCGCTCACTACGTGCACCTGGCGCGCAATGGCGTGATAATCCCCGCCGATTTGATTACGGAGTGACCCCGATGACCCAGCAACCTCATGTCCATGGCCCAGACTGCAACCACGATCATGACCATCACCACCATGATCACGACCATGGCCATGTCCACGGCCCGAACTGCGGCCACGCCCACCAGGAACCGGTGCGCAACGCCCTGAAAGACGTTGGCCGCAACGACCCTTGCCCCTGCGGCAACGGCAAGAAATTCAAGAAGTGCCACGGCGCTTGATGTTTCAGGCAATTATCTTCTTCGCCTGAGATACCGCCTTCGCGAGCAAGCCCGTTCCCACATTTGATTGCATTCCGTCAAAAAGGAATAAGGTCGAATGTGGGAGCGGGCTTGCTTGCGAAGGGGCCGGCCCATTCACCGGAAGCTTTCAGCCTGCCGCCAGCATGTGCCCGGTGCTGACCACCGTCGCATACTCCCCGTGCAAATTCCCCAGCGACATCGCATGCACCTCTTGCGCCGAACGCAAAGTGCCGAAATAGTCGGCCTTGTCGAAGGTAAAGCACGCATCCTCCGCCACCCACGCGTCAAACCCCAGATTGCCCGCCGTGCGCGCCGTGGACTCCACCGAGTTGTTCGTCGCCACGCCGACAATGATCAACTGCTCGACCCCCGCCTCACGCAACTTCGCCTCAAGCCCCGTCGCACAAAACGCATCCGGCACCTGCTTCTGGATCAGCCATTCGCCGTCCTGCGGCAAAAACCTGTCCTGAAACTCCACCCCTTCCTGCTCGGGCCAGAACACCGAATCCGGCGAGCGCGACAGGTGCTGCACGTGGATCACCGGCCGTCCGCTGCGCCGCCAAAAACTCAGCAGCTCAAGAATCCGCTCCTCGGCCGACGGATTATTCCGCCGCCCCAGACGCGGCTGCAGAATGCCTTTTTGCTGGTCGATGATGATCAGTGCAGCGTTGGCCTTGAGCGCCATGGCGATTTTTCTCACGCGGGGTCATTGAATTTCCCGTACTTGAGCATCACCTCCTGTGACTAAGCAAGCTATCGAACGCACACAGGACAACCTGAAGCCGGCGTTTGCTGTCCGTACGTAAGCCATTTTCCTGATTTGGAGTTTTCCATGATCGACCTGTATTACTGGACCACGCCCAACGGCCACAAGATTTCCCTGTTCCTCGAAGAAGCGGGCCTGCGCTACGACGTGCACCCGATCAACATCAGCCAGGGCGAGCAGTTCCAGCCGCATTTTCTGAAAATCGCCCCGAACAACCGCATCCCGGCGATCGTCGATCATGAGCCGGCCGACGGTGGCGAGCCGTTGTCGCTGTTCGAATCCGGGGCGATCCTGCTGTACCTCGCGGAAAAGACCGGCAAGTTCCTGCCCAAGGACCTGCGTGGCCGCCAGGTGGCCCTGCAATGGCTGTTCTGGCAAATGGGCGGGCTGGGGCCGATGGCCGGGCAGAACCATCATTTCAGCCAGTTCGCTCCGGAAAAAATCCCCTACGCGATCAAGCGCTACATCGATGAAACCGCCCGCCTGTACGGGGTGCTGGACAAGCAACTGGCCAACAACGAGTTCGTCGCCGGCAGCGAATACAGCATCGCCGACATGGCGATCTACCCGTGGATCGTCTCGCACAAGTGGCAGAGCCAGAACCTCGAAGACTTTCCGAACGTGCAGCGCTGGTTCAACCACATCAAGGATCGCCCGGCGACCGTGAAGGCCTACGCGCTGGTGCAGAAGATCAATCCGCCGAAGGCTTGAGTCACCCGGCCTGATCGTTCCCGTGCGCGGGAACGATCAACGGGAAGAAATAACCGCTCGCCCCGCTTGCGCGGCCCCCTCCTGCTCACTAACGTAGCGGCTTTATTGCACCCCCAGCCTCTACACCCCCGCAGGAGCTTTGCCATGGCCTCGCCAGCCCTTTCACATTTTCTTCCCCGGTTCGGCGTTGCCGCAGCAGTGGCCGGTGTTCTGAGCCTGACCGGTTGTCAGACCTGGAACGCCCAGGACACCCTCCCGCCGACCTCCGGTGTGCAGCCGCTCAAGGGCCTGGCGCAGAACGTTTCGGTACGCCGCAATGCCATGGGCATGCCGCTGATCGAAAGCAACAGCTTCCACGACGCACTGTTCGCCCTCGGCTACGTGCACGCCAGCGACCGGATCAATCAGATGGTCACCCTGCGCCTGCTGGCTCAGGGCCGTCTGGCGGAGATGTCCGGCGCCTCGATGCTCGACGCCGACCGCTACATGCGCGCCGTCAACCTGAAGAAAAGCGCCGGCGAGCTGTACAAGGCTTCGTCGCCACGGCTCAAGCGCTTCTTCGAAGTCTATGCCCGGGGCGTCAACGCCTACCTGTTCAGATATGCCGAGAAACTGCCGGGGGATCTGGCTTCCAGCGGCTACAAGCCTGAATACTGGAAACCCGAAGATTCGGCGCTGATCTTCTGCCTGCTGAACTTCAGCCAGTCGGCCAACCTGCCGGAAGAAATCGCTTCGCTGGTGCTAGCGCAGACCGTGACCAACGACAAACTCGCGTGGCTGACCCCGTCCGCTCCCGACGAAAACCTGCCGCTGGCCGAAGCCGACAAGCTGCAAGGCATCAAGCTCAACGGGCAGATTCCGGGGCTGACGGAGCTGAGCAACGCCAGCGAACAACTGGCCGCCATCAACCTGCTGGGCACTCAGTCGTCGAACAACTGGGCCATCGCCCCGCAACGCAGCCGCAGCGGCAAGAGCCTGTTGGCCAGCGACAGCCATGGCCCGCTGGCCGCGCCGTCGCTGTGGAGTTTCGTGCAGATCCGCGCGCCGAAATACCAGGCCGCCGGCGTGACCGTGGCCGGTCTGCCGATGGTGCTCGGCGGTTTCAACGGCAAGGTGGCGTGGAGCCTGACCAGCGTGCTCGGCGATAACCAGGACCTGTTCCTGGAAAAAATCCGTCGTCAGGGCAGCACGTTGTCCTACGAGGTCGACGGCAAGTGGCAACCGGTCGCCGTGCGCAACGAAACCTATTTCGTCAAAGGCCAGCGGCCGATTCGCGAAGCCGTGTACGAAACCCGCCATGGCGCGCTTCTCAACAGCACCCAGGCCGCTGCTCAGGGCGCATGCTTTGGCCTGGCCTTGCAGACCCCGAGCTTCACCGACGACAAATCCCTCGATGCGTTTTTCGATCTGAGCCGCGCCCAGAACGTTGAACGCGCGTCGGACGCCAGCCGGGAAATCCGCGCCATCGCGCTGAACCTGGTGTTTGCTGACGCCAGCAACATTGGCTGGCAAGTTACCGGGCGCTTCCCCAACCGCCGCGAAGGTGAAGGCCTGCTGCCGTCGCCGGGCTGGGAAGGTCGCTACGACTGGGACGGTTACGCCGACCCGATGCTCCACCCCTACGATCAGGATCCGGCCCAGGGCTGGCTCGGCACCGCCAACCAGCGGGTCATTCCTCATGGCTACGGCATGCAACTGTCCAATTCCTGGGCGGCGCCGGAGCGTGGCGAGCGCTTGGCGGAACTGGCCGGCAGCGGCAAACATGACGGTCGCAGCGTGATCGCCATGCAGTACGACCAGACCACCACCTTCGCCGCCAAACTGAAGAAAATGTTCGAGGCACCGGGCATGGCGCAGCCGCTGAAACAGGCGATCGACGCACTGCCGGAAGCCGAGCGCAGCAAGGCACGCGAGGCCTATACCCGCTTGATGGCGTTCGACGGCAAGCTCAGCCCGACCTCTGCCGATGCGGCGATCTACGAGCTGTTCCTGCAGGAAAGCATGAAACAGATCTTCCTCGACGAGCTCGGCCCGCAAGGCAGCCCGGCGTGGAAAGCGTTTATCGCCAACGGCGATCTGTCGTACGCCGCCCAAGCCGATCACCTGTTGGGCCGCGAAGACAGTCCGTTCTGGGACGACGCCCGCACCCCGCAAAAAGAAGACAAACCGGCGATCCTCGCCCGCAGCCTGGCGGCAGCGATCAGCGCCGGCGACAGCCAACTGGGCGGCGACCGCCGGGCCTGGCAGTGGGGCAAACTGCACCGTTACGAGTGGAAGAATGCCAGCGGCCAGACCGTTCGCGGCCCAATTGCGGCGGGCGGCGACCACACCACCCTCAACACGGCGGCGTTTGCCTGGGGCCAGGATTTCAACACCACGCGTGCGCCGTCGATGCGTTTCATCGTCGACTTCGGTCAGAGCGAGCCGTTGATGGGGCAGAACGGGACGGGGCAATCCGGGAATCCGGTCAGCCCGAACTACTTGAATGGAATCGATCCGTGGCTCAAAGGCCAGTACATTGGCTTGCCGATGCAGCCGCAGAACTTTGACCGGGTGTATGGCAAGACGCGGTTGACGCTTACCCCCGGCAAATAGCGCTACTCCCCAAAAGATCAAAAGCCCCCTCACCCTAACCCTCTCCCTTAGGGAGAGGGGACTGATCGGGGAATATTCAAGAGGTTCGCCGACCTGAACTTGCTGCACCGAATCCAGATTCGTATTGCTGCTTGAAAGATCCATAATCGACGCGATCTCACAGGTCGATGTCCCTCGCCAAACACCCCCGTAGGCTCCCTCTCCCTCCGGGCGTTCCGACGCTTCGGGAGGGCTGGGGTGAGGGTGCTTTTGAAAATCAATAGAACTTCTGACTTCGCGCCAACCTCATAGCTAACAAGTCCCTCCATTCCGGTAATGCCATGGACCTTGTTATCGCCCGCCCCGAAGGCCTCTACTGCCCTGCAGGGGACTTCTACATTGACCCGTGGCGGCCCGTCGAGCGTTCGGTGATCACCCATGCCCACGGCGACCACGCCCGTGGCGGCAATCAGCATTACCTGGCCGCCAGCGCCGGCGAAGGAATTTTGCGTGCGCGTCTGGGCGCGGACATCAACCTGCAAACCCTCGACTACGGTCAGCGCCTGACCCACCACGGCGTCACCCTGAGCTTTCATCCCGCCGGTCATGTGCTCGGCTCGGCCCAGGTGCGGCTGGAATACGGCGGCGAAGTCTGGGTCGCGTCAGGCGATTACAAGATCGAACCCGACGGCACCTGCGCGCCGTTCGAACCGGTGCGCTGCCACACCTTCATCACCGAATCGACCTTCGGCCTGCCGATCTACCGCTGGCAGCCGCAGGCGCAGGTGTTCGCCGAAATCAATCAGTGGTGGCAGGCCAACATCGAGGCCGGCAAGGCCAGCGTGCTGTTCTGCTATTCGTTCGGCAAAGCCCAGCGGATTCTCCACGGCATCGACGAAACCCTCGGGCCGATCCTCAGCCACGGGGCGGTGGAGCCGCTGAACCGCGTGTACCGCGAGGCCGGCGTCTACCTGCCGCCGACGATCTACGCCGGCGAGGTGAAAAAGAACGACCCGATGATGCGCCAGGCGCTGGTCATCGCCCCGCCCTCTGCCGGCGGCAGCAGCTGGATGCGCCGGTTCGGCGATTACAGCGACAGCTTCGCCAGCGGCTGGATGCGCCTGCGCGGCACCCGTCGGCGGCGCGGCGTGGATCGCGGTTTCGTACTTTCGGATCACGCCGACTGGCCCGGCCTGTTGTGGGCCATCGAACAGACCGGCGCCGAGCGGGTGATGGTCACCCACGGCTCGATTGGCGTGCTGGTGCGCCACCTGCGCGAAAAAGGGCTGGACGCACAAGGTTTCAACACCGAATACGGTGACGATGAAGAAGAGCTTTCCAGCGCCACGCCTGCGATGGCCGAGGTGCAACCATGAAAGACTTCGCCGGGTTATACGCCGAACTCGACGCCACCACCTCGAGCAACGCCAAACTGGCGGCGATGCAAACCTACTTCGCCCAGGCGCAACCACAAGATGCCGCCTGGGCCGTGTACTTTTTGTCCGGCGGGCGGCCACGGCAACTGGTTCCGGTGAGAGTTCTGCGCGAACTCGCTGTTGAAACGTCGGGGCTTGAGCCATGGCTGTTCGAGGAGAGCTATCAAGCGGTCGGCGATCTGGCGGAAACCATTTCGCTGGTGCTGCCGGAACACCCGCACACCTCCGAGGCCGGGCTCGCCGAATGGATCGAAGACAAACTGTTGCCCCTGCGTGGTGAAACCCCGGAATGCCTCGCCCACCAATTGCCCGCTCTGTGGGCGCAACTGGATCGGCCGAGCCTGATGCTGTGCATCAAACTGATCACCGGCAGCTTCCGGGTCGGCGTGTCCAAATTGCTGGTGACCCGCGCTCTGGCTTCCATGGCCGGGCTCGACAGCAAACGCGTGGCGCAACGGCTGGTGGGTTACACCGACCTGTCCAACCGGCCGAACGCCGCCGCTTACCTGAAACTGATCGCCCCCGAATCCAGCGACGAGCACGCCCAGCGCGGCGGCCAGCCCTACCCGTTCTTCCTCGCCCACGCGCTGGCGCAACCGGTAGAAACCTTCGAGGCCCTGCTCGGGCCGCCGAGCAACTGGCAGGTGGAATGGAAGTGGGACGGCATTCGCGCACAGGTGGTCAAGCGTGACGGGAAACTGTGGGTCTGGTCGCGCGGCGAGGAATTGGTCACCGAGCGTTTTCCCGAATTCGACACGCTGCTGCACGGTTTACCCGACGGCACGGTGATCGACGGCGAGATCGTGGTCTGGAAGAACAACCGCCCGGTCACCGAAGACGCGTTCGATCCGCAGTCGACAGAAGCCCCGGCGGTGCAACCCTTCGCACTGTTGCAACAACGGATCGGCCGCAAGTCACTGGACCGCAAAATCCTCGAAGACGCGCCGGTGGTGATACTCGCCTACGACCTGCTCGAATGGCAGGGCGAAGACTGGCGCAACCAGCCCCAGGCCAGGCGTCGCGAGCAACTGGAGCAGGTCATCGCCCGCTGCAACAACCCGGTGCTGCTGCCGTCGCCGACCCTGACCGGTGACGACTGGTTCGATCTCGCCCGCCAGCGTGAAGCGTCCCGGCGCCTGGGGGTCGAAGGCATGATGCTCAAGGCCAGGGATGCGATGTACGGCGTCGGCCGGACCAAGGACATGGGCGTGTGGTGGAAATGGAAGGTCGACCCGTTCAGCGTCGACGCGGTGTTGATCTACGCCCAGCGCGGACACGGTCGCCGCGCCAGCCTTTACAGTGATTACACCTTTGCGGTGTGGGACGGCCCGCCCGGTGCCAGTGCCCGGGCGCTGGTGCCCTTCGCCAAGGCCTATTCCGGGCTGACCGACGCGGAAATGCGCGAAGTCGACAGCATCGTGCGCAAGACCACAGTCGAAAAATTCGGCCCGGTCAGCAGCGTCAAGCCGAGTCTGGTGTTCGAACTTGGTTTCGAAGGCATCGCCCTCTCCCGCCGGCACAAGAGCGGCATCGCCGTGCGCTTCCCGCGCATGTTGCGCTGGCGCCAGGACAAAACCGTCGAAGAAGCCGACAGCCTGGCAACCTTGCAGAACCTGTTGGCCTGACCCCTTCCCCCACGCCTCCCCGATCGTTCCCACGTCGAAGCGTCGAACCGTCCGCGTGGGAATGCAGCCGGGACGCTCCGCGTCCCATCCAGCGCCGGACGCAGAGCGTCCATTGAGGCATTCCCACGCAGAGCATGGGAACAATCACGCCCATAAACAGTGCAACTGATTCTCCGTGCCCGTTTTCGTGCACTGACCGGCCCCAGCATGCACTTGCTAAACCTTTTAAAACACTTGTTCGGGACTCTGGTTCGGAAATTGCTACTTTCTATAAGTCGTAAGCGCTCCAGTAACAATCATTCCGCGCCACAAGCGCTCATATTGGTTCTTAGGGATTGAATAATGAAAAAAGCATTGCTGACCCTTTCTGCACTGGCGTTGTGCATGGCCGCCGGATCCGCGCTGGCCAAGGAATACAAAGAACTGCGGTTTGGCGTTGACCCTTCCTACGCACCGTTCGAGTCGAAAGCGGCAGACGGCAGCCTGATTGGCTTCGACATCGATCTGGGCAACGCCATCTGCGCCGAGCTGAAGGTCAAGTGCAAATGGGTCGAAAGCGACTTCGACGGCATGATTCCGGGCCTCAAGGCCAATAAATTCGACGGCGTGATCTCGTCGATGACCGTTACCGAAGCCCGCGAAAAAGTCATCGACTTCTCCAGCGAGCTGTTCTCCGGCCCGACGGCCTACGTGTCGAAAAAAGGTTCGGGCATCACCGACGACGTCGCTTCCCTGAAAGGCAAAACCGTCGGCTACGAGCAAGGCACCATCCAGGAAGCCTATGCCAAAGCCGTGCTGGACAAGGCGGGCGTGAAAACCCAGGCCTATCAGAACCAGGACCAGGTGTATTCCGACCTGACCTCCGGCCGTCTCGATGCGGGCATTCAGGACATGTTGCAGGCCGAACTGGGCTTTCTGAAGTCGCCGCAGGGCGCCGATTATGAAGTCAGCAAGCCGGTCGACAACCACTTGCTGCCAGCCAAGACTGCTGTCGGTATTAAGAAAGGTAACACCGAGCTGAAAGCGCTTTTGGATAAAGGTATCAAAGCGTTACACGATGATGGCAAATACGCAGAGATTCAAAAGAAACACTTTGGCGATCTGAATCTGTACAGCGGCAAATAATGCCCCGGCGCCCATCCTCGATGGGCGCCTTTTTCATTCAGTCAGGTTGCTGATTTATGTTCGAAAACCTCTTACAAAATCTGGGGCTCTCCGCCTTCAGCCTCAAGGGTTTTGGCCCTTTGCTGTTGGAGGGCACCTGGATGACCATCAAATTGTCGGCGTTGTCGCTGCTGGTGGCCGTGTTGCTCGGCCTGCTCGGCGCCAGTGCCAAGCTGTCAAAAGTCAAACTGCTGCGCCTGCCCGCCCAGCTCTACACCACGCTGATTCGCGGGGTGCCGGACCTGGTGCTGATGCTGCTGATCTTCTACAGCCTGCAAACCTGGCTGACGACGCTCACCGATTACCTGGAATGGGAATACATCGAGATCGACCCGTTCAGCGCCGGGGTCCTGACCCTGGGCTTCATTTACGGCGCGTACTTCACTGAAACCTTTCGCGGGGCGATTCTCGCCGTGCCGCGCGGGCAGGTCGAAGCCGCCACCGCCTATGGTCTCAAGCGCGGCCAGCGCTTTCGTTTCGTGGTGTTCCCGCAAATGATGCGCTTCGCCCTGCCGGGCATCGGCAACAACTGGATGGTGATGCTCAAGGCAACCGCGCTGGTTTCGATCATCGGCCTGGCCGATCTGGTCAAGGCCGCGCAGGATGCCGGCAAGAGCACCTATCAACTGTTTTACTTCCTGGTCCTCGCCGCGTTGATCTACCTGCTGATCACCAGTGCCTCGAATTTCATCCTGCGCTGGCTCGAACGCCGCTACGCCGCCGGTGCCCGGGAGGCCGTACGATGATCGAACTCCTGCAGGAATACTGGAAAGCCTTCCTTTATACCGACGGCCAGAACATCACCGGGCTGGCGATGACGATGTGGCTGCTCAGCGCGTCGATCTTCTTCGGTTTCCTCGTGTCGATTCCGCTGTCGATCGCCCGGGTCTCGCCGCACTTCTACATTCGCTGGCCGGTGCAGTTCTACACCTATCTGTTCCGTGGCACGCCGCTCTATATCCAGCTGCTGATCTGCTACACCGGGATCTACAGCCTGGCCGCCGTGCGCGCGCAACCGCTGCTCGACAGTTTCTTTCGCGATGCGATGAACTGCACGATCCTGGCCTTCGCCCTCAACACCTGCGCCTACACCACGGAGATTTTCGCCGGGGCGATCCGCAGCATGAACCACGGCGAAGTCGAAGCGGCCAAGGCCTACGGTCTGACCGGATGGAAGTTGTATGCCTACGTGATCATGCCGTCGGCGCTGCGCCGTTCGTTGCCGTACTACAGCAACGAAGTGATCCTGATGCTGCATTCGACCACCGTGGCTTTCACCGCGACCATCCCCGACATCCTGAAAGTCGCGCGGGACGCCAACTCGGCGACCTTCCTGACCTTCCAGTCGTTCGGCATCGCCGCGCTGATCTACCTGACCATCACCTTTGCGCTGGTCGGCCTGTTCCGTCTTGCCGAACGCCGATGGCTGGCGTTCCTCGGCCCGACCCACTAGGACCCTTTAGAGATGCGTCATCAGATACACGACCTGCTGGCCCCGCTGCCGGGGACCGCACGACAGATCCACAGCTTTCATTTCGGCCCGGACAAGGCCCAGGGCAAGATCTACATCCAGTCATCGCTGCACGCCGACGAACTGCCCGGCATGCTCGTGGCCTGGCACCTCAAGCAGCGTCTGGCGGAGCTGGAAGCCGCCGGCCGCCTGCGCAGCGAAATCGTGCTGGTGCCGGTAGCCAACCCGGTCGGCCTCGAACAGGTGCTGATGGACGTGCCGCTGGGCCGCTACGAACTGGAGAGCGGACAGAATTTCAACCGCTGGTTCGTCGACCTCAGCGAGGAAATCGGCAACGAGATCGAAACACAGCTGTGCGACGACCCGCAGCGCAACCTCGAGCTGATCCGCGCCAGCCTGCGCAATGCCCTCGCCCGCTACACCGCCACGACTCAGCTGCAATCCCAGCGTCTGACCCTGCAACGGCTGGCCTGCGATGCGGACATGGTGCTCGACCTGCATTGCGATTTCGAATCCGTGGTTCACCTCTACACCACGCCCGAGGCCTGGCCGCAGGTCGAGCCGCTGGCGCGCTATATCGAATCCCAGGCAAGCCTGTTGGCCACCGACTCCGGCGGCCAGTCATTCGATGAGTGCTTCACCCTGTTGTGGTGGCAATTGAAGGAGCGCTTCGGCGAACACTTCGAGATCCCACTGGGCAGTTTCTCGGTCACCGTCGAGTTGCGCGGTCAGGGCGATGTCACCCATCCGCTGGCCAGTCGCGATTGCCAGGCGCTGATCGATTACCTGATCCATTTCGGCGCCATCGTCGGCGACCCAAAAGCCTTGCCCGCCCTGCCACACCCCGCCACACCGCTGGCCGGCGTGGAACCGGTGGCCACCCCCGTCGGTGGCCTGCTGGTCTATACCGCCACGCCCGGCCAGTTTCTGGAAGCCGGGCAGAAAATCGCCGAAATCATCGACCCGATCAACGACCGGGTCACGCCAGTCCATTGCACCGCTTCCGGTCTGCTCTATGCCCGCTCGTTGCGGCGCATGGCGACGGCCGGGATGGTGATCGCCCACGTCGCGGGCGCCGAAGCCTATCGCAGCGGCTATCTACTTTCGCCTTGAGGATGCCTGTCCCATGTACAAATTGACCGTTGAAGGCCTGCACAAAAGCTATGGCGACCATCAGGTGCTCAAAGGCGTCTCGCTCAAGGCCAGGACCGGCGATGTGATCAGCCTGATCGGCGCCAGCGGCTCGGGCAAAAGCACCTTTTTGCGCTGCATCAACTTTCTCGAACAACCCAACGACGGCGCGATGAGCCTCGACGGCCAGGCGATCCGTATGGTCACCGACCGCCACGGCATGCACGTCGCCGACGCCGATGAACTGCAACGCCTGCGCACCCGCCTGGCCATGGTGTTCCAGCATTTCAATCTGTGGAGCCACATGACCGTGCTGGAAAACATCACCATGGCCCCGCGCCGGGTGCTGGGCTGCAGCAAGCAGGAAGCCGACGACCGCGCCCGCCGTTATCTGGAAAAGGTCGGTTTGCCGGCGCGGGTGGCGGATCAGTACCCGGCGTTCCTCTCCGGCGGCCAGCAGCAACGGGTGGCGATTGCCCGGGCATTGGCGATGGAGCCGGAAGTCATGCTGTTCGACGAACCGACCTCGGCGCTCGATCCGGAGCTGGTCGGCGAAGTGCTCAAGGTGATTCAGGGCCTGGCCGAGGAAGGCCGGACCATGATCATGGTCACCCACGAAATGAGCTTTGCCCGCAAGGTCTCGAGCCAGGTGCTGTTCCTGCATCAAGGGCTGGTGGAGGAAGAAGGCGCGCCGGAAGAAGTGCTGGGCAATCCGAAGAGCGAACGCCTGAAGCAATTTCTCAGCGGCAATCTCAAGTAAAACTATTGCCCGGTCGGCGCGGTCATTGAAGGAACATCTTCAGAGCACACGTCGCCGGCATGGGCACTTCCACCGACTTCGCCAAACACTGGTTCAGCGCCCGCGACTGGAAGCCGTTCGCCTTTCAGAAACAGGTGTGGGCCGCGGTCAAACGTGGCGAATCCGGCCTGCTGCATGCCAGCACCGGCGCCGGTAAAACCTACGCGGTGTGGTTTGCCGCGCTCAATCGGTTTGCCCGCTCCAGGCCTGCTGCTGAAACCACCCGCAAACGCCCACCGCCGGCCGAACCGCTGACAGTCTTGTGGATCACCCCCATGCGCGCGCTGGCTGCCGACACCGCGCGCGCCCTGCAAGCGCCGCTGGACGATCTGCAGATCCCCTGGAGCGTCGGACTGCGCACCGGCGACACCGGCAGCAGCGAACGCGCCCGGCAGAACCGGCGCCTGCCCACCACGTTGATCACCACCCCGGAAAGCCTGACCCTGATGCTCGCCCGGGCGGACGCACAAACGGCGCTGTCGACGCTACGCATGGTCGTGGTGGACGAGTGGCACGAATTGCTCGGCAACAAGCGCGGCGTGCAATTGCAACTGGCCCTCGCCCGACTGCGCCGCTGGCACCCGGGACTGATCGTCTGGGGCGTTTCCGCAACGCTCGGCAATCAGTCCCACGCCGAACAGGTGCTGATCCCACAGGGCGGTGGCGTCAGTATTCAGGGGCAAAGCGAAAAGTCGCTCAAGGTCGACACGCTGCTCCCACCGGCGATCGAACGCTTTCCCTGGGCCGGGCACATCGGTCTGAAGATGTTGCCGCAGGTGGTCGCCGAACTGGACGTTTGCGCCAGCAGCCTGGTGTTCACCAACACCCGGGCGCAATCGGAAATCTGGTATCAGGCCTTGCTGGAAGCGCGGCCAGATTGGGCCGGATTGATCGCCCTGCACCACAGCTCGCTGTCCCGGGACACCCGCGATTGGGTCGAGCAAGCGCTGAAGAATGGCCAACTCAAAGCCGTGGTCTGCACTTCCAGTCTGGATCTGGGGGTGGATTTCCTGCCCGTAGAGCGGGTGCTGCAGATTGGCTCGGCCAAAGGCGTGGCGCGGCTGATGCAGCGTGCCGGACGTTCGGGGCATGCGCCCGGTCGAACGTCGCGGGTCACCCTGGTGCCGACCCACAGCCTGGAGCTGATCGAAGCTGCGGCCGCTGGCGATGCCGTGGCACAGCGGCGGATCGAACCGCGACTGTCACCGCACAAACCGCTGGATGTGCTGGTGCAACATCTGGTCAGCATGGCCCTGGGCGGTGGCTTTGTTCCCGATGAGCTGTACGAAGAAGTCCGTGGTGCCTGGGCCTATCGTGACCTGACGCTCGCGGACTGGGCCTGGGCGCTGGCGTTCGTGCGCCACGGCGGGATGTCGCTGACGGCGTATCCGGATTACCGCCGGGTCGAGCCGGATGAACACGGGATCTGGCGCGTCCCCGATGCCCGCCTGGCGCGCCGCCATCGCATGAGCATCGGCACCATCGTCAGCGATGCCAGCATTCATCTGAAGTTCTGGAGCAAGGGCGGTGGCGGCAAACAACTGGGCAGCGTTGAAGAAGGCTTTATCGCACGCCTCAAACCCGGCGATGGTTTTCTGTTCGCCGGGCGCTTGCTGGAGCTGGTGCGGGTGGAAAACATGACCGCCTACGTCAAACGCAGCACCGCGAAAAAAGCCGCCGTGCCGCGCTGGAATGGCGGGCGCATGCCGCTCTCCAATGAATTGGCCGAAGCGGTGGTCAGCCGGTTCAGCGCGGCGGCACAAGGCGAGTTTGCCGGCCCGGAAATGCAGGCCTTGCGCCCGTTACTGGAAACGCAGATGCGCTGGTCAGGCCTGCCGACCGTCAACAATCTGCTGGCCGAAGTGTTGAAATCCCGCGAAGGCTGGCACCTTTTCCTCTACCCGTTTGCCGGACGTCAGGTGCATCTGGGGCTGGCCAGCCTGCTGGCGTGGCGGGTCAGTCAGCGCCTGCCTGTAACCTTCTCGATTGCGGTCAACGATTACGGACTGGAATTGCTCAGCGCCACGCCCGTTGACTGGTCTGTGCAACTGGATGGCGCCCTGCTCGGTCCCGAGGGTTTGTTGAGGGATGTGCTGGCCAGCCTCAACGCGGGCGAACTGGCGCTGCGCAGATTTCGGGAAATTGCGCGGATTGCCGGACTGGTGTTCGCCGGTTACCCCGGCGCGCCGAAAAGTACCCGTCAGGTCCAGGCTTCCAGCGGGCTGTTCTTCGAAGTGTTCAAACAATACGACGCCGGCAACCTGCTGCTGGCCCAGGCTGGGGAAGAAGTCCTGCGGGAAGAACTGGATATTCGTCGGCTGGAGCAGACACTGGAGCGAATCAACCGGATGAAACTCGATATGCACTTGATCAAACGTCCGACACCGCTCGGCTTTCCATTGCTGGTGGAACGCATGCGCGAAAGCATGAGCTCGGAAAAACTCGCTGACCGCATCCGGCGTATGGTCGGCGATCTGGAGAACACCGCCGACAAGGGCCAATCTTGATGTACGCGCCTTACCCCGTGCGTCTGGCGGGCGAAGACCTCTGGTTGCTGCCGGAAAAGGCGCTGTACTGGCCGGCGCAGCAGACGCTGCTGATTGCCGATGTGCATTTCGGCAAAGCGGCAGCTTATCGTCGCCTGGGACAGCCGGTGCCGCAGGGCACTACGACGAGCAATATCGGCGTGATCGAGCAGTTGCTGGCAAAGCTGCCATGTCGGCAACTGATTTTTCTGGGAGATTTCCTGCACGGCCCCGGCTCCCATGCACCCGGCACCTTGCAGGCACTGGCGCAGTGGCGGGCGCGTCATGCCGATCTGCCGATGACACTGATTCGCGGCAATCACGACAAGCGCGCGGGCGATCCACCGGTAGCGCTGAACATCCGGGTGGTGCCGGAGCCCATGCTGCTGGGTCCCTTCTCGCTGCAGCACGAGCCGGATCCGCACCCTGAACGGCATGTCCTCGCAGGGCACGTACACCCGGTTTATCGATTGATCGGCAAGGGGCGCCAGCGTTTGCGGCTGGCGTGTTTCAGGCTGGGGGAGCGCATCAGCCTGTTGCCGGCCTTCGGCGCCTTCACCGGCGGTTATCCGGTAGAGAAGGAAGACAGCTGTCGGATCTTCGTCATTGGCGACAACGAAATATGGCCCGTCGGCTGACGTCCTGTTCAGGATTCAGCCGACGGGCCATACGTTCAATCAGGCGACGGGCGCGGGTGGCGGTTTGTCCGGCAACGTAGGTTCGCCGGGCTCGGTCGGTTCTTCGTTGGGGGTATCGGGATCGGGCTGGTGAGGGATTCCGCCGGCCGTGGTGATGGGGGGGTGTGCCAACAACGACCAGGCCATTACGCCAACCTGATTGGGCTCGAGCCTTGCCAGTTCGGCAGTGATTTGCGGATCGATCTTCATGGAGCACTCCTCGGCGAAGGCCCGTCCCGCTGTTCGCGAAACGGGCAGTACACCTCATAGAGTGTCTACCCGCCGAAGAATTCCCGGTAACTGCCGGATGGACGGATCAGGTACGCGGCAGGGTCACGCCACGCTGGCCCTGATACTTGCCGGCACGGTCCTTGTAGGAGACTTCACATTCCTCATCGGATTCCAGGAACAGCATCTGCGCCACACCTTCGTTGGCGTAGATCTTCGCCGGCAGGTTGGTGGTGTTGGAGAATTCCAGGGTCACCTGGCCTTCCCACTCGGGCTCAAGCGGGGTGACGTTGACGATGATGCCGCAGCGGGCGTAGGTGCTCTTGCCCAGGCAGATGGTCAGGACGTTGCGTGGAATACGGAAGTATTCAACGGTCGTGGCCAGGGCGAAGGAGTTTGGCGGGATGATGCAGACGTCGCTGTGGACGTCGACAAAGCTGCCGGCGTCGAAATTCTTCGGATCGACGATGGCCGAATTGATGTTGGTGAACACCTTGAAATGATTGGTGCAGCGCACATCGTAGCCGTAGCTCGACACACCGTAGGAGATCACACGGCTGTCGTCGCTGCCGCGTACCTGGCGCTCGACGAACGGCTCGATCATGCCGTGTTCCTGCGCCATGCGGCGAATCCACTTGTCCGATTTGATGCTCATGGCGGGTGTCCTGAATAGCGAGGTGGAAAAAATCTGTCCGGCATCTTACCGGGCGCGCCGCCGGGTTCAAAGTGCGGGGTTCAATTCTCGCCGAACGTGCGGGATTTACGCGGCTTCGCGACGAACCGTCACACCGTCGATCCCTAAAACAGAGAAACCTTCGCAAGAAGCATTGGCACGTTCCGGAAAAAGGGTTAAGGTGGCGCCACTGTGCTGCTTGTGTCACTGAGAATCTCTACACGATATGTTGAATTTCGATCCAACCATCTACAAGAATTTTTCCTGCTCTTTGCACTCAGTCTCGGCCAGGGTTCTTCCTGAGTCGCAGTTATCTTTGTTCAAGGAGTTACACCATGTCTAATCGCCAAACCGGTACCGTTAAGTGGTTCAACGATGAAAAAGGCTTCGGCTTCATCACTCCACAATCCGGTGACGACCTGTTCGTTCACTTCAAAGCTATCCAATCCGACGGCTTCAAAAGCCTGAAAGAAGGCCAACAGGTTTCTTTCATCGCTACCCGCGGTCAGAAAGGCATGCAAGCTGAAGAAGTACAAGTTATCTAACTTGTAGCTTCTTTAGAAAAAGGCCCCGCCCTCAAAAGCGGGGCTTTTTTGTGGGCGTCTGTTTTTCCGGGCGCAAAAAAGATCGCAGCCCGTGAAGGCTGCGATCTTTTGCGTTGCTTACCAGGCCACGCCGAAACCGGCGGTGTAGCGGGTCTTGCTCAGGTCCGCATCCTCGGTGCCGCTGATGATGTCGCGTTCGGCCTTGAGGTTGAGCGAGGCCCACTCGGTGACTTTGTAGCGCAGGCCCATTTCCGCATCCAGCGCGTAATCGGCGACGCCGGACAGTGGCTTGCCGACTTCGCCATTGGTGAAGAACTCGACCTTCTTGCCGATCAGGTAGCGGTTGTAGTCCCACTTCATGGCGACCGAATAGAAGTTGTCCTTGCTGCCATCGCGGTACTCGTAATCGGTTCGGTTGAGCAGCGAACCCAGGGAGAACGCTCCCAGCTCGTCATCCCAGAACTGGTAACCCGGGCCGGTACCCACCACGCGCTGGCGCGCCAGCTCTTCGATGTGATCGCGCTTGTAATTCAACCGCCCCTGCCAGAACCATTGATCAGTGAGGAAGCGGTCGAGCGAGTACTCGGCGCGCCAGTTGTCGGTGGTGGTCACGTCGTCCTGCACTTCGCGGTTGTATTCGCCCTCGGCGATATGGCGCCAGCGGCCGTGACGAGCAGTGGTCTTGAAGCCGACATCGTAGTCGTCGGTATCTTTCTCGGCGCGCTGGTAGTCGAGCGCCAGATCGACGTTGCCCTTCCACACCAGATCCTCGACCACCGGCTTGGGCTTGAGAATCTGCTGAATGCTCGCCAACTCCACGGTTTTCGGCGCCTCGCCGTTGGCCAGAGTGACCTTGCCATCTTCGGCAGCACTCAGGGACTTGGCCTTCTCGCCATTGTAGGCGTCCTGCTTGACCAGCAGTTCCTGATCACTCTCCAGGGTCTTGACCTGCTTCCAGTCGATGGTGACGGCCCCGGCGTACTGGGTCTGGACCAGCAACTTGCCGCCGTCGAACAGCGTGATTTTACCGCTCAGCTTGTCACCGTTCTTCAACCAGACGGTGTCGGCAAGCAAAGGTGTGGACGCACTGAAGACAGCAAGGCACAGCAGGGTTCTGGACAACATAAGCGAATCGAAGACTCAAGTTTGCGAAAAAAGGGTCGGCATTATCCGTAGGAATAATTCCCTGACAAGGAGTGACCCGGCTAATTCTGTTGAGTTCATTTCTCAATTGCCCATCCACCGATTACGCTTAAGCACATAACGCGATCAAGTTCAGGAACCGCGCACGTGACAGACCCGATGCATGCCTGCGAAAACGATCCGCAAATCCGACGCACGGCACTCTATTCCACCCTCGCCCAAGTGCCTGAGGGCAAAGTCGTCAGCTATGGTCAGTTGGCCGAACTGGCGGGGTTGGGGCGCGCCGCCCGCTGGGTCGGCCGGACTCTCAGCCAATTGCCCGGCGACACCAAACTGCCCTGGCACCGCGTGCTCGGCGCCGGCGGTCGGATCAGCCTGCCGGCGGGCAGCCCGTCCGGGGACGAACAGCGGGCGCGATTGCGCATGGAAGGCATCACCGTCCTGAACAATCGTGTGGATATTCGGCGCCATGGCTGGCGTCCGGTAGAGCACAGCGGTTAGAGTGCGCGCTTTGTTTTCGCAATCTTGAGGCAGACTTCAGCCCATGCCCCGTAAAACCTGGCGCGCCGCGCTCGCCGCCTATGCCAGTCCTTCGACGCTCGTGCTGTTGTTGCTGGGTTTCGCCGCCGGCCTGCCGTACATGCTGGTGTTCTCGACACTTTCGGTCTGGCTGCGTGAAGCCGGTGTAGCCCGCGAGACGATCGGCTACGCCAGCCTGATCGGTCTTGCCTACGCCTTCAAATGGGTCTGGTCGCCCCTGCTCGACCAGTGGCGCCTGCCGTTGCTGGGCAAGCTGGGTCGCCGCCGTTCGTGGCTGGTGCTCTCCCAGACGCTGGTAATCCTCGGCCTGATCGGTATGGGTTTTTGCGACCCGCAGAAACACCTGTCCTGGCTGATAGCCATCGCCGTGGTCGTGGCGTTCGCTTCCGCCACCCAGGATATCGCGGTCGACGCCTATCGCCTGGAAATCGCCGAAGACAGCCGTCAGGCCGCGCTGGCCGCCAGCTATATGTCCGGCTATCGGATCGCCGCCCTGCTCGCGACCGCGGGTGCGCTGTTCTTCGCCGAGGGCTTCGGCTCTACAGGCTTCAAGTACCAGCATTCGGCCTGGACCGGCACCTACGTGCTGTTCGGTGCCCTGATGGTGCCTGCCCTGCTCACCACCCTGCTGATGCGCGAGCCGCCGGTGCCGTTGCGCACCCAGTTGCAGGCGGGGCGTTACACCTTCATGCATCAGTTGATGTCGGTGTTCGTGCTGATCATTTTGCTGGTCTCCGTGCCGGCCATGTTCACCCAGCTCTACAACACCGATTTCGCCAGCGTGCTGTTTGGCGACATGAGCCCGCTGGACCTGCTGCTGGAAGACCGGGCGTTCCTGCGCGCAATTCTCTACACCACGCTGACCTGCCTGTGCCTCTCGGCCATGGGCCGTCGCGGTCTGGCGCCAGTGCTGACGCCGGTCAACGACTTCATCCTGCGCTACCGCTGGCAGGCGTTGCTGCTGCTCGGCCTGATCGCCACCTATCGGATGTCCGACACGGTGATGGGCGTGATGGCCAACGTGTTCTATATCGACCAGGGTTTCACCAAGGACCAGATCGCCAGCGTCAGCAAGATCTTCGGTCTGATCATGACCCTCGTCGGCGCCGGCATGGGCGGTCTGCTGATCGTGCGCTTCGGCATCCTGCCGATCCTGTTCATCGGCGGTGCCGCGTCGGCGGGCACCAATCTGCTGTTCCTGATGCTGGCCGACATGGGCCCGAACCTGCAGATGCTGGTGGTGACGATCTCTCTCGACAACTTCAGCTCCGGCCTGGCCACCTCAGCGTTCGTCGCCTACCTGTCGAGCTTGACCAACTTGAAGTTCTCCGCCACCCAGTACGCCCTGCTCAGCTCGATCATGCTCTTGCTGCCACGCCTGATCGGCGGCTACTCCGGGGTGATGGTGGAGAAGTTCGGTTATCACAACTTCTTCCTGATCACCGCGCTGCTCGGCGTTCCGACCCTGGTGCTGATCGCCCTGCACTGGTTCCAGGAAAGCCGCCGCGAAGGCCCGACGCCGACCCCGGAACCTGTACCGACCTCCGTCGTGGAAGAATCGTAAGACATCTCGCACCCGGCGAGAGGGTTTGCGCCGGGGCTGCACTTCTGTACGTCGGCGGATCTCGCCGTTACACTGCTCCGTCATTTCCAGTCATAGCAACCGACAACGGCCAACCATGCGCACCAGTCAATTTTTGCTCGCCACACAGAAAGAAACGCCTTCCGACGCGGTCGTGATCAGCCATCAGCTGATGCTGCGCGCCGGCATGATCCGCAAACTCGCCTCGGGCCTGTACACCTGGCTGCCGATGGGCTTGCGAGTGATGCGCAAGGTGGAAGCCATCGTTCGTGAAGAAATGGACGCCGCCGGCTCTCTGGAAGTGTTGATGCCGAGCACCCAACCGGCCGAGCTGTGGCAGGAATCGGGGCGCTGGGAAGAATACGGCCCTGAGCTGCTGCGCATCAAAGACCGCCACGGTCGTGATTTCTGCGCGGGCCCGACCCACGAAGAAGTGATCACCGATCTGATGCGCAACGAGTTGAGCAGCTACAAACAGCTGCCGATCAACCTGTACCAGATCCAGACCAAATTCCGTGACGAAATCCGTCCACGCTTCGGCCTGATGCGCGGTCGCGAATTCATCATGAAGGACTCGTACTCGTTCCATGCGGATCAGGCGTCGCTGCAGATCACCTATGACCGCATGCACGAAGCGTACTGCAACATCTTCACCCGCCTGGGCCTGAAATTCCGTCCGGTGGAAGCCGACAACGGTTCGATCGGTGGTGCCGGCTCCCACGAATTCCACGTACTGGCCGAGTCCGGCGAAGACGATATCGTCTTCAGCAACGGTTCCGACTACGCAGCGAACATCGAGAAAGCCGAAGCCGTGCCGCGTGAAACCTCGCGCGCCGCGCCAAGCGAAGAGCTGCGTCTGGTCGATACGCCAGACACCAAGACCATCGCGGCCCTGGTGGAGAAATTCGGTCTGCCGATCGAAAAGACCATCAAGACCCTGATCGTGCACGCCGAAGAAGAAGGCAAGCTGATCGCCCTGATCATTCGCGGCGACCACGAGCTGAACGAAATCAAGGCTGCCAACCAGCCAGGCGTTGCCAGCCCGCTGGTCATGGCCTCCGATGCCGAACTGCGTGACGCCATCGGCGCCGGCGCCGGCTCCCTCGGCCCGCTGAACCTGCCGCTGCCGATCATCATCGACCGTTCGGTGGAGCTGATGAGCGACTTCGCCATCGGTGCCAACATCGACGACAAGCACTACTTCGGCGTGAACTGGGAGCGTGATCTGCCGGTTCCGACCGTGGCCGACCTGCGCAACGTCGTGGCCGGCGACCCGAGCCCGGACGGCAAGGGCACCCTGGAAATCAAGCGCGGCATCGAAGTCGGGCACATCTTCCAGCTGGGCAACAAGTACAGCAAGGCGATGAAGTGCGAAGTGCTGGGCGAGAACGGCAAGCCGGTGACCCTGGAAATGGGTTGCTACGGTATCGGTGTGTCCCGCGTGGTGGCTGCCGCCATCGAGCAGAACAACGATGAGAACGGCATCATCTGGAGCGACGCCCTGGCACCGTTCCAGATCGCTCTGGTGCCACTGCGCTATGAAACCGAGCTGGTGCGTGAAGCCACCGACAAGCTGTACGCGGAACTGACCGCGGCCGGCTTCGAAGTGCTGCTGGACGACCGCGACAAGAAAACCAGCCCGGGCATCAAGTTCGCGGACATGGAGCTGATCGGCATTCCGCACCGGATCGTGGTCAGCGACCGCGGCCTCGCCGAAGGCAACCTGGAATACAAGAGCCGTACCGAAGGCCAGGCGCAAGCGCTGCCGGTTGCCGACGTGCTGTCCTTCCTTCAGGCCCGTATCCGCCGCTGAAACCAGATAGAGACGTCATGTTCAAGCGAAACACCTTAGGCCTCGGTGGTGCCGCCCTGTGCGGCACCCTGCTGGTCAGCGGCTGTGCCAATCACATGTCACAACGCAGCGAGCACGAGGAACGTGTCGAGCGCAAACTGCTCGATCACAGCCTGCAGATCGATGTCGGCGAGCCCAAGGTGCTTGAGCTGCCGCAACGGCGCGTGAAGATCAACGAACAGAAGACTTTCGAAGTCACCGAGTTCGAGGTCACCCGCCATTACGACCGTTACACGCCTTACCAGCCATGGCGGGAGATCTACGAGATTCCGCTGGGCGCGGTGGCGGTGGTCGGCGGCGTCGGCGCGAACGTGGTCAACGTGTTTGCCCTCGGCAATCTGCCCGACAGCGTGACACGGGACTGGCTCAGCTACGGTTTCGCCGGGCTCAACCCGTTCATGAACGTGCAATCCAACGGTCGCGCGCAACAGAACCTGGCCGGTATAGACGAAGTCCAGCGCGACAAGCGCACGGAATATTCGAGCCTGCCGTGGAGCGAGCGCCCGGTTCAGGTCAAGGCCGGCAAGCAGACCTTCGACATGACCACCGATCGCAACGGCGTGCTGCGTCTGAACCTGCTGGACAGCCCGTTCGCCGAAAACGACCTCAATCATGTAGGCAAACTGCAGATCAGCGTCGAAGACGGCAAGGATGACGTGCATTCCGATTCGTCTCTGGCGATCAGCAGTCATCTGCGTGGCAAGCTGCTGGAAGCTCACGGGCTGATCTACGACGATCTGGAAGACGACGAAGTGAGCCAATGGGTGCACCGGGTCAAGCGTCTGTCGGAACTGGGTCTGGAAGAAGAAGCCAGTGAACTGGAACAAAGCCTGATCGAACTGACCCGCAACGATCCCGAGTTGCAGGCCGAATTCCTCAAGTCCCTGACCCGGGATGCGGGGCGTCTGGTGGCGGATCCGGGGCCGAACTGAAACCCTTGAAAAAATGCCCGAACCTGGTTCGGGCATTTTTTCCACTTATCGCTCGAACAGCTCCATTTGTTCGAACCCGCCGCGTAAATCCTCCAGCCGCACGCCTACTCCCAATAGCCGCACCGGTTTGCCACCTCGGTTGAACGCCTGCGTCAGCATCAACTGATAACTGCCCAGATCCCGCCCTGCCCCGGCCTGCTCCAGTGTGGTCTGGGTGAAATCGTGAAACTTCACTTTGACGAACGGCTTGCCCGGCCGGTAGCTGCTGTCGATCCGCGCCATACGGGTTTTCAGGGTTTCCAACAGTTCCGGAAGCTTGTCGAGGCAACTGCGCAGATCCGGCAGATCGACGTCGTAGGTGTTTTCCACACTGATTGACTGACGACGACTGTCGTTGTGCACCAGCCGCTCATCGATCCCACGGGCCAGACTCCACAAACGCTCGCCGAAACTGCCGAATTCCCGCACCAGCGCCAGCTTGTCCCACTCGCGCAATTGCAGACAGTCACTGATACCGAGCTTGCCCAGCTTGTCGGCCGTGACCTTGCCCACCCCGTGCAGCTTGCTCACCGGCAGGCCACTGACGAAGTCTTCGACCTGGTCCGGGGTGATCACGAACAAGCCGTTGGGCTTTTTCCAGTCGCTGGCGATCTTGGCCAGAAACTTGTTCGGCGCCACGCCGGCGGAGACGGTGATGTGCAATTGATTGGAAACCCGGCGGCGAATGTCCTGGGCGATCCGCGTGGCGCTGCCGCCGAAGTGCGCGCTGTCCGAGACGTCGAGATAGGCTTCGTCCAGGGAAAGCGGCTCGATAAGGTCGGTGTAATCGCTGAAGATCGTATGAATTTCCTTCGACGCCTCGCGATAGGCATCCATGCGTGGCTTGACGATGGTCAGGTCCGGGCACAGTTTCAAGGCATGTCCGGACGACATCGCCGAGCGAACGCCGTAAGCCCGCGCCTCATAGTTGCAAGTAGCGATCACCCCGCGCCTGTCCGCCGATCCACCCACCGCCAACGGCTTGCCGGCGAGACTCGGGTCATCCCGCATCTCGATGGCGGCGTAGAAACAGTCACAGTCGACGTGGATGATTTTTCGCTGAGTCATGACAGAAAAGGAAACATGGCGAGCCGGACCAGCAGTATCTCACTGACACCTGTATATAGCACCAGTGGTATGAATGTTCTTTTCAGTTTGTAGGAAACGGACTTTGAATTTATTTTCTCAATCGAAAAGCAACCTCCAATAGAGCTGAAACCCTTGTGCTGCCTGACCTGCAGCCGGGAAAAAGACCGTCCGTCAGCGCTAACCAATTGAAGCTGAACAGGTTTTATCCGAATTGAAGGTTGACACTCCGGCGTTCCTCTGTAGAATGCCGCCACACAGACGCGGGATGGAGCAGTCTGGTAGCTCGTCGGGCTCATAACCCGAAGGTCGTCGGTTCAAATCCGGCTCCCGCAACCAAACATCAAAAAAGGCCAATCGAAAGATTGGCCTTTTTTGTGCGCGTCGGTTTTTCGGATCCAGTCGCGCCAAGCGGAAATCGTTCCGATTCCGAAACTTAGCGCTCCCCCTGCGACCGTTTGCCGCGATTGCACACTTATTTGACCCATCACGGGATTATCGGTTGACAGCTCGCCGTTCGCCTGTAGAATGCCGCCACACAGACGCGGGATGGAGCAGTCTGGTAGCTCGTCGGGCTCATAACCCGAAGGTCGTCGGTTCAAATCCGGCTCCCGCAACCAAACATCAAAAAAGGCTACTCGAAAGAGTGGCCTTTTTTGTATCTGTGGAAAAAGTCCTTTCGCAACAATGATCTGTCACTGTGCAGTGAACCGTTCAGGATCTGAAGACTCGCCGATTTGCGACTATGCTTGAGTCGCGGACAAGGCATCTGCAATCCAAGACCTGCCCTCGCCGATACCCGGTGAGAGGCGTAGTATTTTGTGATTATTTTTTTCTACAGGGATTGGTAACTTGGCTGGATACCTCCATCCTGTCGCGCACAATCCAAGAGGTGATTGATGCGCGCCAACTCGTCTGATTCACAAGACACCGTCACAGCGACCCCACCGATCAAGCCTGAGCGTCTGCGCCTGCTGGATCGGATCAGCAAATACCGGCAACCGATCGGTCTGGCGGTTACTTTGCTGCTGTTCGCCATCGCGCTGATTGCCTGTCGCCATTTGCTCAGCGAACTCGATCTCGACGCACTGCACGACTCGATTCTGGAGGTGCCGAAACCGGCCCTGCTCGGTGCCCTCGGTGCGACATTCGTCGGCTTCATCATTCTGCTCGGCTATGAATGGTCGGCCAGTCGTTACGCCCGCGTGACGCTGGCACCGAAAGTTCTGGCCCTTGGCGGCTTCACCGCGTTTGCCATCGGCAACGCCATCGGCCTGTCGATGCTGTCCGGCGGTTCGGTGCGTTACCGTTTATATGCACGGCATGGCCTGGGCGCGTCCGAAGTCGCGCACATGACGCTGTTCGCCAGCCTGTCGCTGGGCTGCGCCCTGCCGCCGCTGGCTGCCCTTGCGACCCTGAGCAACCTGCCTGCTGCATCGCAGGCACTGGGGTTGTCCGAGACCTTGTTGGGGACGATTGCCGGCGTGGTGCTGCTGCTCGGCGCGATCCTGGCTATCGGCATCTATCGCCGTCGCCTGCCGGAACAACCTTATCCGGACAATCTGCTGGTTCGAGCCGGCCGTCGCACCCTGCGCCTGCCGGGTCGTCGCCTGACGTTCCTGCAACTGGTCATCACCGCCCTCGACGTCGCCGCCGCTGCGACCGTCCTTTATCTGCTGCTGCCGGAAGCGCCGCCCTTCGGTGCGTTCCTGCTGGTTTATCTGCTGGCGCTGGCGGCGGGTGTACTCAGCCACGTGCCGGGTGGCGTGGGGGTCTTCGAAGCGATTCTGCTCGCGGCGTTCGCCGACAAGCTTGGCGCCGCGCCACTGGCCGCTGCCCTGCTCCTGTATCGCCTGATCTATGTGGTGCTGCCGTTGCTGGTGGCCTGCGTGCTGTTGCTGCTCAACGAAGGCCAGCGTCTGTTTCAGTCGCAGACGATGCGTGCAGCCTCCGGTCTGGCGGCACCGATTCTCGCGGTGCTGGTGTTCCTGTCCGGCGTGGTGCTGCTGTTTTCCGGCGCGACGCCAGAGATCGACACCCGTCTGGAACACATCGGCTTTCTGATTCCTCATCGTTTGGTCGACGCCTCGCACTTTGGCGCCAGCCTGATCGGCGTGCTGTGCCTGATGCTCGCTCAAGGCCTGCGTCGCCGGCTGTCGGCGGCGTGGATGCTGACCACCATTCTGTTGCTGGTGGGCGCCCTGCTCTCACTGCTCAAGGGTTTCGACTGGGAAGAAGCGACCCTGATGACCCTCACCGCCGCGCTGCTGGGGGTGTTCCGTCGCTCGTTCTACCGCCCGAGCCGTCTGACCGAACTGCCGTTCTCGCCACTGTATCTGGTGGCCAGCCTGTGCGTACTCGGTGCTTCGACCTGGCTGTTGCTGTTCGCTTATCAGGACGTTCCGTACAGCCATCAACTGTGGTGGCAGTTCACCCTCGATGCCGACGCCCCGCGCGGCCTGCGCTCGCTGCTCGGCGCCGCCGTGTTGCTGCTGGTGATCGCCCTGACCTGGCTGCTGCGCACCGCTCGCCCGGTGATCCACTTGCCGACACCCGATGAGCTGGAACGCGCCTCGAAGATCCTGATGGCCTCCTCGCAACCGGACGGCGGCCTGGCCCTGACCGGCGACAAGGCGCTGCTGTTTCATCCCAACGACGAAGCCTTCCTGATGTACGCCCGCCGCGGTCGCAGTCTGGTGGCCCTGTACGACCCGATCGGCCCTGGCCAGCAACGGGCCGAGATGATCTGGCAGTTCCGCGACCTGTGCGACATCCATCACGCCCGTCCGGTGTTCTATCAGGTGCGCGCCGAAAACCTGCCGTACTACATGGACATCGGCCTGACCGCGATCAAGCTGGGCGAGGAAGCCCGAGTCGATCTGCATCGCTTTGACCTGGAAGCCAAGGGCAAGGAGATGAAGGACCTGCGCTACACCTGGAACCGTGGCACTCGCGATGGCCTGTCACTGGAAATCCATGAGCCGGGCCAGGCGCCGATGGATGAGCTCAAGGTGATTTCCGATGCCTGGCTGACCGGCAAGAACGTGCGCGAGAAAGGCTTCTCCCTTGGCCGTTTCAGCGACGATTACCTGAAGCATTTCCGCATCGCGGTGATTCGCTTCGAAGGGCGCCCGGTGGCATTCGCCAACCTGCTCGAGACCTACAGCCATGACCTGGCCAGTCTCGACCTGATGCGCGCGCACCCGGACGCCCCCAAGCTGACCATGGAATTCATGATGGTCGGTCTGATTCAACACTATAAGAGTCACGGATACGCGCGCTTCAGCCTGGGCATGGTGCCGCTGTCGGGGTTGCAACCCCGGCGCGGGGCACCGCTGACCCAGCGTCTGGGCTCGATGGTTTTCCGCCGTGGTGAGCAGCTGTACAACTTCCAAGGCTTGCGCCGCTTCAAAGACAAGTTCCAGCCTGACTGGGAACCCCGTTATATGGCCGTGCCCGCCGGACTGGATCCGCTGGTGGCGCTGGCCGACACTGCTGCCCTGATCGCGGGCGGCTTGACTGGATTGGTGAAACGCTGATGATTCAACGCTCCCTGAAGTACATCCTGGTCGCACTGCTGGTGCTGGCCGCGATTGCCGGTGGCGGTTTCTGGTACCTCAAACGCCCGGCACCGGAACCGACCCTCGAACAGCTCACCCCGGCCGATGGCGCCGCCATGACCCGGGTCATCCCCGGCACCAAGCCCAAGGCTCAGGTGCTGGTGGCGGTCAACGACGACCAGAAACTCAGCGACAAGCAACTGAGCACCCTGAGCCGCAGCGCCTCGGCGCAGATCGTCCAGGTGATCCTGCCCAAGGACTGCCTGCTGCAAAGCCGCGCCCTGCAAGCGGGCCTGCGTGAACTGAACGGCCCGGCGACCTTGGTCAGCGGCATCGGCCCCGGCGCGGTGCTGGCGTGGCGCTGGTTGTCCGAGCAAAAAGACGACAAGGCCCAGGCGGTATCGGTCGACCTGGCACTGGAAAAACCCGGCTGCACCCACTTGCTGCCGAAAGCCGCCGCCCACGGCCACTGGCTGGTGGCGTGGAACGACAACCCGGACGACACCAGCGCCGGTTTCGTGCGCGACCAACCGAACGCCGAAACCAGCATCAGCGACTACGACATCAACCTGCCGCAAGTGCTGAACAACGAACTGCGCAAGATCCTCGTCGGCGGCGACAAGGCCAACGGCGGCCTGCAGATCCCGGTGGTGGAAGTCCCGGCCGGCCAGGCCAAGGACACCGTGACCCTGTTCCTGTCCGGTGACGGCGGCTGGCGCGATCTGGACCGCGACGTGGCCGGCGAAATGGCCAAGATCGGCTACCCGGTGGTCGGCATCGACACCCTGCGCTACTACTGGCAGCACAAGAGCCCGGAACAGAGCGCGCTGGATCTGACCGAACTGATGCAGCACTACCGCCAGAAATGGGGCACCAAGCGCTTCATCCTGACGGGTTACTCATTCGGCGCCGACGTCCTGCCGGCCATCTACAACCGCCTGCCGGAAACCGAGCAGCAACGCGTTGACGCAATCATCCTGCTGGCCTTCGCCCGCACCGGCAGCTTCGAAATCGAAGTCGAAGGCTGGCTCGGCAACGCCGGCAAAGAAGCCGCCACCGGCCCGGAAATGGCCAAGCTGCCACCGGCCAAGGTCGTGTGCATCTACGGTGAAGAAGAAACCGACGAAAGCGGCTGCACCGACAAGACGGCCGTAGGCGAAGCGGTGAAGCTTCCTGGTGGTCACCACTTCGACGAGAACTACCCGGCGCTGGCCAAGCGTCTTGTGGACTTGATCGAGAAGCGCCAGAACACGGCGCAGGTGGCGGAAGAGTGATCTGAAGCGCACCAACGAAAAGCCCCCGCAACCTTAGGGTTGCGGGGGCTTTTTCATTTAATGCTTGACTCTTCATGAAACTGAAATCGCGAGGTGTCCACATTCCATAAAACGTGGACACCTGCTTGATTGGCCTTTTCGAGTCGTCAACTCCACATTCATCTGCCGCACCAAAGCCGCGCAAAACCGCCATCAACGTTTAGTTTCGTTTACGTCTGGTGTCGCAATATCAGATGACGTCCGCATACCTTGTAGGCAAACTCCTAATCTCGTGTTTGGGCACTTTGCCGCCCTGTTGCGCTGTTTTTCGACGGGATACTCTCCAGAGGTCGCTGACTATTTCAGTGATCGGGTGTGGTAACCCGGCAAGGCAAAGTGCAACAGCATTCCAAACACGGCTCAGGTGTTTTTATGCCTGCAATTCGAGTCATGGCGGCTGTGCGTGGGAGACCTTCGGGTCTGCCGGTTTCTTTGCTCCCCCGGTTTACCACCCTGCGTACAGCTGCCACCCATTCGTGTGGTAACGAATGCGGCAGCTCCTCGTTTTATGGAGCGAAACAATGAGCAAACAAAGTCCTTCATCACCTTCAGACCTGACGACCATCGGTTTCACCTCTTTCCTCTACAGCTCGGATCAGGCTTTACTCAACGTTCGCTCCGGCGTCCCCATCGTCGAAGCACTGTCCCAGGCTTCAGACCTGTTGTTCCTCGCCAAATCCTTCGCCGAGGACGCCGCCTACGACAAGGAAAGCGACCGCCACGCCTGGGCCGCGCATTACCTGACGATAATCGGCAAGGCCTTGGTCGACGACGTGATGAAGGCCCTGATGCCGCGACCTGCGCGAACGAAGACCGAATCTGAGGCAGAGCTGCCAGAAAGCATGTAACGGCGCAAAAACGAAAAAGCCCCCGCCAGCCGCAAAGCTGACGGGGGCTTTTCAGTTGCGACGAGGCCTACATCTCCACCTGCGTCCCCAACTCAATCACCCGGTTCAGCGGCAGATTGAAGAACCGCAGGTTGCCGTTGGCATTCTTCAACATGAACGCAAACAGCGCTTCACGCCAACGGGCCATGCCTTCGAGTTTCGAGGCGATGACCGTTTCGCGGCTGAGGAAGTAGGTGGTACGCATCGGGCTGAAGTCCAGATCATCCAGATGGCACAGCTTCAGCGCCTGCGGCACGTCCGGTTCGTCGGTGAAGCCGAAGTGCAGGATCACCCGGAAGAAGCCTTCGCCGTGGGCTTCGACTTCGAAGCGGCGCGATGGCGGGACGCGCGGGATGTCTTCGTAAACGACAGTCAGCAGCACCACTTGCTCATGCAGCACCTGGTTGTGCAGCAGGTTGTGCAACAACGCGTGCGGCACCGCGTCGGAGCGGGCGGTGAGGAACACGGCGGTGCCCTGCACGCGGTGCGGTGGCTGGACGCGGATGCTGCTGATGAAGATCGGCAGCGGCAGCGCGCCTTCGTCGAGGCGCTCGACCAGCAGTTGCTTGCCGCGTTTCCAGGTGGTCATCAGCACGAACAGCGCGATACCGGCGATCACCGGGAAGGCACCGCCCTGGACGATCTTCGGCACGTTGGCGGCGAAGTACAGACCGTCCACCAGCAGGAAGCCGAGCAGCACCGGCACCGCCAGAATCGGTGGCCATTTCCACAGCAGCAACATGACTGCCGACACCAGAATCGTGGTCATCAGCATCGTGCCGGTCACGGCCACGCCGTAGGCCGAGGCCAGGGCGCCGGAAGATTCGAAGCCGATCACCAGCAACACGACGCCGACCATCAGCGACCAGTTCACGGCACCGATGTAGATCTGGCCCTGCTCGTCGCTGGAAGTGTGCTGAATGTACATGCGCGGGATGTAACCGAGCTGGATCGCCTGACGGGTCAGGGAGAACGCGCCGGAAATCACCGCCTGGGAGGCAATCACCGTGGCCAGGGTCGACAGACCGACCAGCGGAATCAGCGCCCAGCTCGGGGCCAGCAGGTAGAACGGGTTGCGCGCGGCGTCCGGGTTCTCCAGCAACAAGGCGCCCTGACCGAAGTAGTTCAGCACCAGCGCCGGCAGCACCAGCAGGAACCACGCACGGGCAATCGGCTTGCGACCGAAGTGGCCCATGTCGGCGTACAGCGCTTCGGCACCGGTCAGCGCCAGCACCACGGCGCCGAGGATCGCCACGCCCATGCCCGGATGGACGGTGAAGAACCGCACCGCCCACACAGGATTCATCGCGTGCAGCACTTCCGGGGTGTGGCTGATGCCGTACACGCCGAGGGCGCCGAGCACCAGGAACCAGGTGACCATGATCGGCCCGAACAGAATACCGATCCGCGCCGTGCCGTGCTTCTGGATCAGAAACAGCGCCACCAGCACCACCAGCGACAGCGGCACGACCCAGTGGTCGATGCCGTCGAAGGCCAGGCCCAGACCTTCAATGGCCGAGAGCACGGAAATCGCCGGGGTGATCATGCTGTCGCCATAGAACAGCGCCGCGCCGATCAGCCCGCAGACCACCAGCAACGTACGCAATCGCTTGCGCCCCGCCGCTGCCCGCCGCGCCAGCGCGGTGAGCGCCATGATCCCGCCTTCGCCCTGGTTGTCGGCGCGCAGGACGAACATCATGTACTTGATTGAAACGACCCAGATCAGCGACCAGAAAATCAGCGACAGAATGCCGAGCACTCCGTCGTGATTGACGGGCACGCCATAAGTGCCGGAAAACACTTCTTTGAGGGTGTACAACGGGCTCGTGCCGATGTCGCCGTAAACTACCCCGACCGCCGCGACCAGCATGCTCAGCGGCTTGGTGGCCGAACCTTCGGCGCCCGCCGCGTGACTACTTGCCTGACCCATCCAACACTCCTGATTCCCAGACCGGCTTCTTATATGAAGCACTATGCTTTGTGTGCAGCATGCGCGTTTTTACGCCCTGTAACAGACGTTTTCTTGACTGTAAAAATTCAGTAAAGCGCAACGGCGCGAAGCATAGCGCAGCACTCGTCGTATTTCCCTGCATAAAGCTGGTCAAGTGCGCTGCTCGTCGCTAGAATTGCGCACTTTTTGATCAGAGGCGCGCCTTAAGCGCCCGTCCGTCGGTTCCTGAATCAGGTAATCGACGTCACAAAACACCGAGGTTAGACATGTCCACCACTCCTGCGCCGGCCAATCCAAAGGTCGGCTTCGTTTCTCTGGGTTGCCCGAAAGCACTGGTCGACTCCGAGCGCATCCTGACCCAGCTGCGCATGGAAGGCTATGACGTGGTGTCCACCTATCAGGACGCCGACGTGGTCGTGGTCAACACCTGCGGCTTCATCGACTCGGCCAAGGCCGAATCGCTGGAAGTCATCGGCGAAGCGATCAAGGAAAACGGCAAGGTCATCGTGACCGGCTGCATGGGCGTGGAAGAAGGCAACATCCGTGACGTGCACCCGAGCGTGCTGGCCGTCACCGGTCCGCAGCAGTACGAGCAAGTGGTCAACGCCGTGCACGAAGTCGTGCCGCCGAAGCAGGATCACAACCCGCTGATCGACCTGGTGCCGCCGCAAGGCATCAAGCTGACCCCGCGTCACTACGCATACCTGAAGATTTCCGAAGGCTGCAACCACAGCTGCAGCTTCTGCATCATCCCGTCGATGCGCGGCAAACTGGTCAGCCGTCCGGTGGGCGACGTGCTCGACGAAGCCCAGCGCCTGGTCAAATCCGGCGTGAAGGAACTGCTGGTGATTTCCCAGGACACCAGCGCCTACGGCGTTGACGTCAAATACCGCACCGGTTTCTGGAACGGCGCGCCGGTGAAAACCCGCATGACCGAACTGTGCGCAGCGCTGAGCACCCTCGGCGTCTGGGTCCGTCTGCACTACGTTTACCCGTACCCGCACGTCGACGAACTGATCCCGCTGATGGCCGCCGGCAAGATCCTGCCGTACCTGGACATCCCGTTCCAGCACGCCAGCCCGAAAGTCCTCAAGTCGATGAAGCGCCCGGCGTTCGAAGACAAGACCCTGGCGCGGATCAAGAACTGGCGCGAAATCTGCCCGGACCTGATCATCCGTTCGACCTTCATCGTCGGCTTCCCGGGCGAAACCGAAGAAGACTTCCAATACCTGCTGAACTGGCTGACCGAAGCCCAGCTCGACCGCGTCGGCTGCTTCCAGTACTCGCCGGTCGAAGGCGCGCCGGCCAATGACCTGAACCTCGACATCGTTCCGGACGACGTCAAGCAGGATCGCTGGGAGCGCTTCATGGCGCACCAGCAGGCCATCAGCTCGGCGCGCCTGCAAATGCGCATCGGCCGCGAAATCGAAGTGCTGGTGGACGAAGTCGACGAGCAAGGCGCGGTCGGCCGCTGCTTCTTCGATGCCCCGGAAATCGACGGCAACGTGTTCATCGACAACGGCAGCAACCTCAAGCCGGGCGACAAGGTCTGGTGCAAGGTGACCGACGCCGACGAATACGACCTCTGGGCCGAACAGATCTAAGCGCGAAAAATACAGAAAGCCCCGCTCTCTTTTACGAGATGCGGGGCTTTTTTACGGCTAGAGTTTGTGAGGGGAAGGACTCCCTCATCCATGACAAAGAGGCTATCGGGCATGCGTCAGCATTCGGTCATCCACACGCCGAAACTCAGCGATTATCAGGAACTGACCCGGGTCTGGGAGGCCTCGGTCCGTGCGACTCATGATTTCCTGCCGGAATCCTACATCGAGCTGCTGAAGAATCTGGTGCTGACCCGCTACCTCGATGCGGTGATGTTGATCTGCACCCGGGACAGCCACCAGCGCATCACCGGGTTTGCCGGTGTCGCGGCGGGCAAGATCGAAATGCTGTTCATCGACCCGGCTCATCGCGGCCAGGGCCTTGGCAAGAAACTGTTGAAGTACGCGATGGAACACCTGAACGCCGACGAACTGGACGTCAACGAGCAGAATCCGCAGGCCCTGGGGTTTTACTTCAAGCAAGGGTTCGAGGTGATTGGCCGCTCGGAAGTCGATGGCATGGGCCAGCCGTATCCACTGCTGCATATGCGTCTGAAACAACCGGAGCAGCGCGCGGTACGCGGCTAAAAGCCACACGGCGCAAATGCAATCGGGCTTAACCGGCCCCAGGCAGGTACAATGCCCACCCCTTTTTTGTTACGGCCCCTGTCATGACTGACCCGATTCGCCTCTCCAAACGCCTCATCGAGCTGGTCGGTTGCTCCCGCCGGGAGGCCGAGCTGTTCATCGAGGGCGGCTGGGTCACCGTGGACGGCGAAGTCATCGACGAGCCGCAGTTCAAGGTCGGCGACCAGAAGGTCGAGCTCGACAAGGACGCCAAGGCCACCGCGCCGGAGCCGGTGACTATCCTGCTCAACGTGCCGGCGGGCATGGATGTCGACAGCGCCATGCAGTCGCTGAACGCCGAGACCCTCAGCGAAGAACACCGCTACGGCAAGCGTCCGCTGCGCGGGCATTTCCTGCGCCTGACCGCCAGCGCTGACCTGCAACCCAAGGCCAGCGGCCTGCTGGTGTTCACCCAGGACTGGAAGGTTTTGCGCAAGCTCACCGCCGACGCGGCCAAGATCGAGCAGGAATACGTGGTCGAAGTCGAAGGCGACATGGTTGCCCACGGTCTCAATCGCCTGCAGCACGGCCTCACCCACAAGGGCAAGGAGCTGCCGCCGGTCAAGGCCAGCTGGCAGAACGAAAACCGTCTGCGCTTCGCCATGAAGAACCCGCAGCCGGGGATCATCGCTCAGTTCTGCGAAGCGGTCGGCCTGAAGGTCATCGGCATACGCCGGATCCGCATCGGCGGCGTGTCCATCGGCAAGGTGCCGGTCGGCCAATGGCGCTACCTGTCCGGCAAAGAGAAATTCTAAGGCTCGCAAGCCACCCTACATTTCCGGCATCGCGCCCGCGTGATGCCCACAGCGAAAAGATCAGGATTGCACACATGGTTCACAACGACGTTCTGCGCAGCGTGCGCTACATGCTCGACATCAGCGACAAGAAAGTGGTCGAGATCATCAAACTCGGCGGCCTGGACGTCACGCTGGCTGATGTCGTGAAGTACCTCGACAAGAAAGAAGAAGACGAAGAAGGTTTCGTGCGCTGCCCGGACGAAGTCATCGCGCACTTCCTCGACGGTCTGGTGATTTTCAAGCGCGGCAAGGACGAAAGCCGTCCGCCGCTGCCGATCGAACTGCCGGTGACCAACAACATCATCCTGAAAAAGCTGCGTGTGGCCTTCGAACTGAAGGAAGACGACATGCACGCGATCCTCAAGGCTGCCGACTTCCCGGTGTCCAAGCCTGAGCTGAGCGCATTGTTCCGCAAGGTCGGCCACACCAACTACCGCCCGTGCGGCGATCAGTTGCTGCGCAATTTCCTCAAGGGCCTGACCCTGCGCGTTCGCGGCTGACCCATTCGATCACGGCGACTTCGGTCGCCGTTTTCATGCATGCCCCTCCATTCCTTCCAAAAATAGTGGCTCCGCTTTTCGCGGCCGGCGACTAGGGTGTACTGAACCCCTAGCCCTCAGGATTCGCCATGCACCCGTATTTTTCCCTGCAAGGCCGCACCGCCCTGGTGACCGGCGGCACCCGTGGTATCGGCAAAATGATCGCCAAGGCCTTTGTCGAGGCCGGCGCCCGCGTGTACGTCTGCTCCCGTGACGCTGAAGCCTGTCATCAAACCGCTGAAGAACTCAGTGCTCTGGGCACTTGTCAGGGCATGGCGGCGAATCTGGCGACCGAAGAAGGCGTGAAAGAGCTGGTTGCGCGAATGGGCGAGCAGATCACTCATCTGGACATTCTGGTGAACAACGCCGGCACCACCTGGGGCGCGCCGCTGGAGAGCTACCCGGTCAAGGGCTGGGAGAAGGTCATGCAGCTCAACGTGACCTCGGTGTTCAGTTGCATCCAGCAATTTCTGCCATTGCTGCGCAAATCCGGATCGGCGGCCAATCCGGCGCGGATTATCAATATTGGTTCGGTGGCGGGGATTTCTTCCTTTGGCGAACAGGCCTATGCCTATGGGCCGAGCAAGGCTGCCCTGCATCAACTGTCACGAATTCTCGCCCGGGAACTGGTGAGCCAGCACATCAACGTCAACGTCATCGCACCGGGGCGCTTCCCGAGCAAGATGACCCAGCACATCGGCAGCGACCAGCAGGCACTGGCCGAAGACACCGCGCTGATTCCGATGAAACGTTGGGGCCGCGAGGAAGAAATGGCAGCACTGGCGATCAGCCTGGCGAGTACTGCCGGGGCCTACATGACCGGGAACATCATTCCGCTGGATGGCGGGTTCAGCCTCTGACATCGGCGGTGAAGCTATCGCTGGCAAGCCAGCGATGGCGCCAGATCTGTTAGCACCAGACTTGAAGCCTGCCGGGTTATCATGCCCGCCCTGCTCCGCTTCGAATGCACACCATGACTTACAGCGTCTCCCCCATCGGCTTCGTCCGCTCCTGCTTCAAGGAGAAGTTCGCCATCCCGCGCCAGCCGCAACTGGCCCCCGCTGCCCGTGGCGTGCTGGAACTGGTGGCGCCGTTCGATCAGGGCGACGCTGTGCAGGGGCTCGAGCAGGTCAGTCATGTCTGGCTGCTGTTCCTGTTCCATCAGGCGCTGGAAGAAAAACCACGCCTCAAGGTCCGCCCTCCGCGCCTGGGTGGCAACAAGTCCATGGGCGTGTTCGCCACCCGCGCCACGCACCGGCCGAATGGCATCGGCCAGTCGGTGGTGAAGCTGGACAAGGTCGAGGCCAATCGCCTGTTCATCTCCGGCATCGACCTGCTGGACGGCACGCCGATTCTCGACATCAAACCCTACGTACCTTATGCCGACATCATTGCTGACGCCTCCAACAGCATCGCCAGTGCCGCGCCGCAACTGATCGACGTGCAGTGGACGGACGCGGCGCTGCAACAGGCGCACACGCACGCTCAGCGCCTGGCCGAGCCGCTGGTCGAGCTGATCGAGCAATGCCTGGCCCAGGATCCGCGACCGGCCTATCAGACGCCCGCGCCAGAGCGCGAATACGGCGCGCAGTTCTGGGATCTGGATGTGCGCTGGCATTACCCGACACCGGAGCAGATCCGCGTCCTGGAAGTCATCCCCGCCGCTGACTGAATCGCGAAAACGAAAAAGCCCGCGCTGCCTTCTCAGGCAACGCGGGCTTTTCTATCGGCATCGTCGGGATTATTTCTCGACGAATGCACGCTCGATCAGGTAGTCACCCGGCTCGCGCATCCGCGCCGAGATCTTCAGGCCGAAGCTGTCGAGCACTTCGCTGGTCTCGTCGAGCATGCTCGGGCTGCCGCAGATCATCGCGCGGTCGTCCTGCGGGTTGATCGGTGGCAGGCCGATGTCGCTGAACAGCTTGCCGCTGCGCATCAGGTCAGTAAGACGGCCCTGATTTTCGAACGGCTCGCGGGTCACGGTCGGGTAGTAGATCAGCTTGTCACGCAGCGCTTCGCCGAAGAACTCGTTCTGCGGCAGGTGCTCGGTGATGAATTCGCGGTAGGCGACTTCGTTGACGTAACGAACACCGTGAACCAGGATCACTTTCTCGAAGCGCTCGTAGGTTTCCGGGTCCTGGATCACGCTCATGAATGGCGCCAGACCGGTGCCGGTGCTCAGCAGGTACAGGTGCTTGCCCGGGTTCAGGTCGTCCAGCACCAAGGTGCCGGTCGGTTTTTTCGAGATGATGATCTCGTCGCCTTCCTTCAGGTGCTGCAGCTGGGAGGTCAGCGGACCGTCCTGCACCTTGATGCTGAAGAACTCGAGATGCTCTTCCCAGTTCGGGCTGGCGATCGAATAAGCGCGCATAAGCGGGCGGCCGTTTGGCTGTTGCAGGCCGATCATCACGAACTGACCGTTCTCGAAGCGCAGGCCCGGATCGCGGGTGCACTTGAAGCTGAACAGAGTGTCGTTCCAGTGATGAACACTGAGGACACGCTCGTGGTTCATGTTGCTCATGTACGTGGGACTCCTGGAGATTGATCTGCGCCTGCCCGGCTCGTGTTGAAGAATGCCGACGGTGCGCAATTGCATCGCATTCTAATAGCGCCGACAATATCTGTTAACTGGATTATTAAGATAAGGGTTATCGGTTATATCGATATGCGATTTACTCTTCGTCAACTGCAAGTCTTCGTCGCCGTCGCCCAGCAGGAAAGCGTGTCCCGTGCTGCGGGTCTACTCAACCTGTCGCAATCGGCCGCCAGCACGTCCATCACCGAACTGGAGCGCCAGTCCAGCTGCCAGCTGTTCGATCGCGCCGGCAAACGCCTGAGCCTCAACGCCCTCGGCAAACAGTTGTTGCCGCAAGCGGTGGCCCTGCTCGATCAGGCCAAGGAAATCGAAGACCTGCTCAACGGCAAATCCGGTTTCGGCTCACTGTCGGTGGGCGCAACCCTGACCATCGGCAATTACCTGGCGACGCTGCTGATCGGCGGTTTCATGCAGCGCCACCCGGAAAGTCAGGTAAAGCTGCATGTGCAGAACACTGCCAATATCGTGCAACAAGTGGCGCATTACGAAATTGATCTGGGTCTAATCGAGGGCGATTGCAGCCACCCGGACATCGAAGTACAGAGCTGGGTCGAGGATGAATTGGTGGTGTTCTGCGCCCCACAACATCCGTTGGCCAAACGCGGCAGCGCGACCATGGAGGAACTGACCCATGAAGCGTGGATTTTGCGGGAACAGGGTTCGGGGACGCGCCTGACCTTCGATCAGGCGATGCGGCATCACCGCAGCGCGCTGAACATCCGGCTGGAGCTGGAACACACCGAAGCGATCAAGCGCGCCGTGGAATCAGGCCTGGGGATTGGCTGCATCTCGCGTCTGGCGCTGCGTGACGCCTTCCGGCGCGGCAGCCTGGTGCCGGTGGAGACGCCGGATCTGGATCTGGCGCGGCAGTTCTATTTCATCTGGCACAAGCAGAAGTACCAGACCTCTGCCATGCGCGAATTCCTCGATCTGTGCCGCGCCTTCACCGCCGGGGTGCAACGCAGCGACGAGATCGTTCTGCCGAGCATCGCTTAAAGCAGAATCACCGCCCACACCAGCGCGATCATGCTCAGTGCCACGAATTGTGCGGCACTGCCCATGTCCTTGGCGTTCTTGGACAGCGGGTGCAACTCCAGCGAGATGCGGTCGATAGCCGCCTCCACCGCCGAATTCAACAGCTCGACGATCAGCGCCAGCAGGCACACCGCGATCAGCAGCGCCTGCTCGACCCGGCTGACATTGAGGAAAAACGTCAGCGGAATCAGCACCACGTTAAGCAGTACCAATTGGCGGAAAGCGGCTTCGCCGGTGAAGGCGGCGCGCAAGCCGTCCAGCGAATAACCGGATGCATTGAGGATGCGTTTCAGGCCCGTCTGGCCCTTGAAAGGTGACATAAAGTAGATAACCGACCGAAAGGAAGTGGGGAAGCTAGATCAACGAAAGTCAAAAAAGCGTGAAGACGCCAGTGCTTACTGGCTCGGAATTGACTCAAGTTGTTGCAGCAGTAAAGCTGCCTGGGTCCGGGTCCGCACGTTCAACTTGCGGAAAATCGCCGTGACGTGGGCCTTGATGGTCGCTTCCGACACACTCAGCTCGTAGGCGATCTGCTTGTTCAGCAAACCTTCGCAGACCATGGTCAACACCCGGAACTGCTGCGGTGTCAGGCTCGCAAGGCCATCGCTGGCGGCTTTGGCTTCATCCGAAACGCTGACCGCCTCGAACGCCTGGGGCGGCCAGAACACGTCGCCGTCCAGCACTTTGCGCACCGCTTCCTGAATCACGCTCAGGTCGCTGGACTTGGGAATGAAACCACTGGCACCGAATTCCCGGGACTTGACCATCACTGAGGCTTCTTCCTGGGCCGAAACCATCACCACCGGAATCTGCGGGTATTGGCCGCGCAGCATCACCAGCCCGGAAAACCCGAAAGCACCCGGCATGTTCAGGTCCAGCAGCACCAGATCCCAGTCAGCCTTTTCGGTCAGGCGGGTTTCCAGCTCCGCGATGCTCGCCACCTCTACCATGCGTACATCCGGGCCAAGGCCCATCGTCACCGCTTGATGCAGTGCGCTACGAAAAAGAGGGTGATCATCGGCAATCAGGATGTCGTATGTGGCCATTTTTCAAATGATCCTGTTTTTGATGGCAGGCCCGCGCATTCGGGTCGTGCCAAAGCAAATCCAGATACCGCCCGGCAGCGGCATCCACAGGGGCACGTTCAACGCCAATCACGAACAAAAACGGCGTTTCAAACCTTGGCCGCACCCCAATCGGCGCCAAGCATGACCAGCGAAGCCTAGGTGGTCAAGCCGCACGGCCACTGCTTTAGCAGTATGGGCCAGGATCAGGCCGGTACTGGCGCCGCGTTTCGGATATAGGGCAGCAATTCGGCGTGGGCCGGCGTCGACACATCGACGTCCAGTTGCTGCTTGGCCCCCAGGTAATGCTGGCTGAACACATCGAAATAGGCATCCAGCGCCGACGCCGCGTCCGAATCGCCGGCCAGTTCCAGGCACAATGCCGCCACTTCGGCGGTGCACAGGTGCTCGCTGCGGGTCGAACGGCGCAGGCGATAGCGCGACAGTTTGTCGGGCAACAGGCTGAGGATCGGCAAACGGTCGAAATACGGGCTCTTGCGGAAAATCTTCCGGGCTTCGGTCCAGGTCGCGTCCAGCAGAATGAACAGCGGGCGCTTGCTGCTATCGAGATCCACGGTGTTGGTCACCCGCGAAGGTTCGACGTACTCGCCGGGAAACACCAGATACGGCTGCCATTGCGGGTCGTTCAGCAGCGCCAGCAGTTGCTCGTCGGGCTCGGTCCGCGACCAGATAAAGGCATGGTTGTCGCGCACGATGTCGGCGATCAACCAGCCGGTGTTGCTGGGTTTGAACACTTCCTTGCCGGTCATGATCAGGCAAACGCCCGAGCGCGCATCGACCGTGGGCCGCCAGGCACACAGGCAATGGCTGATGATCACCCGGCAATCGCGGCAGCGCGGGGAGCGAAAGCCACGGGCCTGGATCGGCTTGATGCCTTCATCCTCGCGCTGGTCGCGCAGGCGGGCCACGGCGTTGGGGGCATGATTCATCGCAGGCGGCACCGGCAGACAGGAAAACTCGACACGAACGACACTCGGCAAGGCAATAAAGGGCGGCAGTTTACCAGAGCGATGGGGACAAGCCTGTACCCTCCCGACCGGCTCCCCTATAATTCGCCGCCACTGAACGCACAGTCACGTGGCTGGTCGAACCACCAGTCACTGAACCAGGAGAGTTTCATGCTGCGCCTTATCGTTCCCACCGCTGCCATTCTGCTGGCTTCGTCCTTCAGCGCTCAGGCTGCGTCCCTGAGTGAGCAGAATCTGAACCGAGAGCTGCGCAATGTCGCCGCACAAAGCAGCGTCGGCACGCCACGGGCGATCAACGAAGACATTCTTGATCAGGGCTACACCGTCGAAGGCACCACGCTGGTCAATCACCTGAGCGTGCAAAAGAGCCACGCCGACAAAATGCGCGCCGATCCCAAAGCCGTGTATTTTCAGCTGGGCGCCTCGGTCTGCAACAACCCGTCGTACCGCAAGCTGATGGCCAAGGGCGCGATCATGCGTTATGACTTCACCGAAGTGAAAAGCAACAAGGCGATCGGCTCCGCCAGCTACCAGGAATCGGATTGCCCGAAAGCGGCTCCAGCGAAGAAGAAGTAATCATCTCGACGTGGCGCGCCGCTGTTCATCCTCGGCGCGCAGTTCGGCCAGCAAGGCCTGCAAGTAACGCGAGCGGCGCTCCCCTCCCGCCAGGCGTCGGCAGCACTCCTCTTCGAGACTCACATGGTTGGTCTCGGCCGATGCTTTCAACAATCGATACAGCTGCGCATCGATCTCCAGAATGACTCTGGTCATGTGTCCCGCCTCCTTGCCACCCGCAAATCCTTGAATAGCGTGCACCTTGCGTACGCTCGTTGACGCAAAGTTGTCGTAAGGCGCCTTTAACTTAGTAAATCAGAGCATTCAGCCCTCGACGCTGCATCGGACGAGCGGTGAAAACACCTCGCAAAGCGGCAATAAGCAGTTGCCAGCAAAGACTTTGCGGCGCGATGCTCAGTGAGCGAAAAATGCATTGAGGGTCTAGATTCAACGTATTCCGATCTTTTATTACGGCAGGAAGGAGCTGCCGGCTGTTTGTTTTCTTGCAGCGCGGCACTGACGTCGCACGTCAGGGCCGGAAGCTCTGTGCAGAAGGAGAAGTTGCATGCCTTACCAACCGAATGACCTGCTCAGCCGTCATTTTCAGGAAAGCGGCCACGACCTCATCAGCAAGGTCGAAGAACAACTCAACCTGGTTTCACCCAACAGCCCGAATTCCCCCATCTACCGCGACATGATCCTGACCGTGCTGCGCATGGCCCAGGAAGATCACAACCGCTGGAATGCCAAGATCACCCTGCAAGCCCTGCGCGAACTGGAGCAGGCCTTTCGCACGCTCGAACAGTTCAAGGGACGACGCAAGGTCACGGTGTTCGGCTCAGCTCGTACACCGGTCGAACATCCCCTTTACGCCATGGCTCGGGAACTCGGGGCATCGCTGGCTCGCTCGAACATGATGGTCATCACCGGTGCCGGCGGCGGAATCATGGCCGCCGCCCATGAAGGGGCCGGTCGCGATCACAGCCTGGGCTTCAACATCACCCTGCCCTTCGAACAACATGCCAACCCCACCGTGGACGGCACCAACAACCTGCTGCCGTTCCATTTCTTCTTCACCCGCAAGCTGTTCTTCGTCAAGGAAGCCGATGCGCTGGTCTTGTGCCCAGGCGGGTTCGGCACCCTGGACGAAGCTTTGGAAGTGCTCACGCTGATCCAGACCGGCAAAAGCCCCCTGGTGCCGGTGGTGCTGCTGGACGCACCGGGCGGGACATTCTGGCAAGGCGCGCTGGACTTCATCCGTCAGCAATTGGAGGAAAACCGCTACATCCTGCCGACCGACATGAAGCTGATGCGCCTGGTCTACAACGTTGAAGAGGCGGTGGAGCAGATCAACCAGTTCTACGGCAACTTCCATTCCAGCCGCTGGCTCAAGCGCCAGTTTGTCATTCGCATGAATCACAAACTTAGCGATCAGGCCCTCGACCATATGCAGGAGGCTTTTGCCGATCTGTGCCTGAGCGATCAGTTCCATCAACACGCCTACGCCGGCGAAGAACACGACGAGGCTCAATTCAGCCACCTGACGCGCCTGGCATTCGCGTTCAATGCCCGAAATCACGGGCGTCTGCGGGAGCTGGTGGACTACATCAACCAGCCGGAAAACTGGGCCCAGTCAAAACCCCAGACCGCGCAACGCACCCGCGAACCGTCGAAGGTAACGTGAAGGCAAAAAAAAACGGCCCGCTATCGAAATAGCGGGCCGTTTACTTTTTAGATGAAGCTGAGCTGAAGCTGGAGCGATTTAATCGTCCATCCCTCTGCCGCTGAACAAGCGGTTGATCATCTCCATCGAGAATCCCCGGTACGCCAGGAATCGACCTTGTCTGGCGCGTTCCTTGGCATCGCCGGGAAGCTGTCCGGAGAACTTCCGTTGCCACGTGTCCGTTAGCTGCTCCTGCCAGTTGATACCGCTCTCACGCAAGGCGAGTTCGATATCGGCGCGTTGCAAACCGCGTTGGCTCAGTTCTTCGCGAATCCGCAGAGGGCCGTAACCGGAGCGGGCGCGATAGGAAACAAAGCTTTCAAGATAACGGGCTTCGGAAAGCAGCCCTTCTTCCGTCAAACGGTCGAGGGCGGTTTCGATCATCTCGGGGGGAGCGCCACGCTGACTCAGTTTGCGCGTCAACTCGACTCGACCGTGCTCGCGACGTGCGAGCAGGTCCATGGCGGTTCGCCGCACCGCGACGAGGGTATCGAGTACGGCAGTTGTCATCGGTGCAATCAGATGTCAGCGTCAGCCAGGTCGTCTTCGGTCTCTTTGACCGCAGAAGCCTTGGAGTCGGCGATCACTGCTGGCGACAGCAGTTTGTCACGCAGTTGCTTCTCAAGCTTGGCCGCGACTTCCGGGTTGTCCGCCAGGAACTTGGCCGAGTTGGCCTTGCCCTGACCGATCTTGGTGCCTTCGTAGGCATACCAAGCGCCGGACTTCTCGACGAAACCGTGCAGTACGCCCAGGTCGATCATCTCGCCGTTCAGGTAAATACCCTTGCCGTAAAGAATCTGGAACTCGGCCTGACGGAACGGCGAAGCAACCTTGTTCTTCACAACCTTGACGCGGGTTTCGCTGCCGACCACTTCGTCGCCTTCCTTCACCGCGCCGGTACGGCGGATGTCGAGACGAACCGAGGCGTAGAACTTCAGCGCGTTACCACCGGTGGTGGTTTCGGGGCTGCCGAACATCACGCCGATCTTCATGCGGATCTGGTTGATGAAGATCACCAGGCAGTTGGCGTTCTTGATGTTGCCGGTGATCTTACGCAGCGCCTGGGACATCAGACGGGCTTGCAGGCCCACGTGCATGTCACCCATTTCGCCTTCGATTTCAGCCTTCGGTACCAGAGCGGCCACGGAGTCGACGATGATCACGTCTACGGCGTTGGAGCGCACCAGCATGTCGGTGATTTCCAGGGCCTGTTCGCCGGTGTCCGGCTGGGAAACCAGCAGGTCGTCGACGTTGACGCCCAACTTGCCGGCGTACTCAGGGTCGAGGGCGTGTTCGGCGTCGACGAAGGCGCAGGTCGCGCCGGCTTTTTGAGCCTGGGCGATCACGGACAGCGTCAGTGTGGTTTTACCGGAAGATTCAGGACCGTAGATTTCAACGATACGGCCTTTTGGCAGGCCGCCGATGCCGAGAGCGATGTCCAGACCCAGAGAGCCGGTGGAAATGGCCGGGATCGCCTGACGGTCCTGATCGCCCATACGCATTACGGCACCCTTGCCGAATTGACGTTCGATCTGACCCAGGGCCGCAGCCAAGGCTTTCTTCTTGTTGTCGTCCATTAAAGTCCTCACGTAATCAATAAGGCCTGACGGCCAACACCTGTATAAGTAGCCAGTATTATTCCACAGCGTTCACGGATCGCCTACCCCTGATTTTCGATTTCTCGTGCCGCTAGTCGCAGCAAGCCCTCTAGCGCGGCCTTCACCGTTTGTCGGCGGACTTCGTCGCGGTTGCCGGGGAAGTGCTGGATCTCGCTGGAAACCTGGTCGCCCACGCCCCACGCCAGCCAGACGGTGCCCACCGGTTTGTTCGGCGAACCACCGTCCGGACCGGCCACGCCGCTGACCGCCACGGCAAACCGCGCCAGGCTTTTTTCCTGGGCGCCGCGCACCATGGCCTCGACCACTTCGCGACTGACTGCACCCACGGTGCCGAACAGCTCCGTCGGTACATTCAGTTGCTGGGTTTTCTGGCGGTTGGAGTAGGTCACGTAACCCGCCTCGAACCACGCCGAACTCCCAGGAATGCGGGTAATGGCTTCGGCAATCCCGCCACCGGTACAGGACTCGGCCGTCGTGACGTGAGCGTTAAGCAATTGCAGACGTCGGCCAAGTTCGGCCGCCAGTTGAGTGATTTCTTTCACGGCGCGCTCCGGATCGGATGGAATGGGTACCACCGTACACGAGCCGGTTGCGCTTTCAATACACAAGCTTATTCAAAATGTGCAGGCGCCAGCGCTCTGATATAGGCCTGACAGGCCTGCAAGGCAATCAGTCCGCGGTCGCCTTCGCCGGTGATGGCGACAATTCGTCGAGCATGCGCCGGGTCAAGTCGGGCGCGTACGGTTGCATGATCCACGCCGCCGGTGCCGGAGGCGGCTGGCACACCACAGCCTTGGGCAGCGTCGCCTGCGTCGATGAGGACTGACAGGCGCAGATCAGCAGTGGCAAGACGATCGCGCAGGCGATCCTGATCACGTTGGGCATCGTTCAGAGCTCGGTAATGGGTTTGTTCACTGGCCGTGAGCCGTTGCTCCAGGGCCAGACGCTTGTCCTGTTCGGCCTGTTGCGCGGTGGCGGCCGTCAGGGTCAGTTGATTGAGGATTTCGGTGTGCAACCGCGCCTGTTCGGCCAATTGGCGACCGTAGCGCCAGTCCTGAAACTGCCAGGCCAGCGCCGCCGACCCTGCGGCCAGCAGCATCAGGCCGATCAGCCGCCAGACGCTCAGACCGAAGGCAGGCATAGCACCGCCCTCGCCCGCCCCCAGAGTTCCAGGCGATCCTGCAAACCGTTCAACCCGCCGTTGATTCGCCGAGTGATGCTGTTGAACTGATCCTGATCCGCCAGCTCGTTCAGGCCGTTCTGCGCCCAGAACCACGCGGCGGACTCGGCCGCCCATTGCGGTTGCTCCAGCAGTTCCGGCAGCGCCAGCAGACGTTCATCGCCGAACAGCCCGAGACTGCACTGGCGGTAATTGCTGCGACCGGTGATCTGGATCAGTCCACGACCGCGATACTTCTGCCCGTCGCCATCGGCCTCGGGCGTGTTGCCCAGACGCAACGCCAGCGTACCGGTGTCATATTTGCTCAGGTATTGGTTGTTGCCCAGTTCACGCACGTACTGCAATTGCCCCGACTCGTGGCCGATTTGCGCCAGAAACGCAGCAACTCGCTTGGGCGTGTCGATGCGATGGCGCGCCATGGCGTCGTTGAGCGCAGAAACAAAAACGCCCGCTTGGCGGCGGGCGTTGGGCATGATGTTGAGTAGGTTGTCTTCAGTGATTTGCATAATGCTCGGTCCTCCCTGGATGCGCCGATTGAATCACGGTTGGCGACCAAAGCTGATCAGCCATTGTTTACCTCAGTTTTCAGCGTGCTGTCCGGGGAAACCTGGATCATTCGCTTGAACAACCCCAGCATGCCCTGGCTGGCCGTCGCACTCTCGAGCGGCAGATCCAGAGGCAGTACCTGTCCCCCGGAAACCAGCCACTCCTGGTACTCGAGCCAGTCACGGTTGGTCGGATCCTGTGGAATGAACGCTGAATCACCCAGGCGCAGAACGCCAGACGATGTGAGCTGATAGCTCATGGACTTGCCTCCTAGATTTCCGCGTCCGCGGTCCATTCGATCTGCAAAATCTGCCCGGGAACACTGCCGACAGGAGTCACAGTGGCAATGGCAAAGCTTCTCTCGGTCACGCTTTGCAAAACGGTTCCCGTACACGCCTTCATCAGGCCCTGATGCCAGACTTGATTGCTCGCATCTCCCGGGCAATACAGCACGATGGTAGGTTGTACGCGCTTGAGCACCTGCATATCGATGCTCATACCGTACTGACCGGTATTGGCTACCGCAGCCTGGGTGAAGTTACCAATGCAGGTTGCGGCACCATTGTTCGAACGGATCTGCAGACGGTTAGCAAAAGACTTCTCAAAATAACGCTGGCAAAGGCTCAGCTCTTCCGCCGCCGGACGGTATTCAAACGCTGTCGCAACCGGCCCCTCCTCCAATTGCATCTGTGCCAGATCGACGGTCTGCAACACGTTGAGCGGCAGATCGAACGACAAGGTCAGGCAGTCATTCACGCCTAGCATTTTCCCGGCGATGGTTGGCACCTGAAACGTTGCGCTGTATTTCTTCCACGACGTACTCAGTTGAAAGACGTCGACAACCTTCACGACACCCTCCGAACCGCCCGCCCCGAATTGCTGGGCAATCGTGACACGCAAAGGACGCGTCGCATCGGATCGCGCCCAGAAGCTGACTGTCGCCATTCGTCCGGCCAGGGTCCTGACCGATTCAATGCTCTGGGCGACTTTATGCACCGTTGCTCCCGTGCCTGCGGTGGCCTGCTGCCAGCGCAGGAAATAAGCGGGTTCACCCACGACTTCCGTTTGACCGAGGGCAAATTCCTGGCGCGAAATGCTGACACCAGCGTTGCCGTTCCAGTCGCACCGGAAGCGATCCGCCACATACCCACCGATGTTCGGCGCCTGATTGGTCGTGCCGCGTTGCCAGATATTGAATCCGCCATTGATCAACAGATTCTTGCGATACACCTGCACAGGAAACTGCTGCAACGGATCCGGTTTCGCCAGTTGCCGGATGGCCTGGGCCAGTTGATCGGTCTGCTCCTCATCCGGCGTCAGGCCGGCGGCCGTGATCGCGTTGAGAATTTCCTGGGTCACACTGTTGCCCCAACTGGCCGGGATCAACGATCCCGGTTTTCCGGCAATCGGGTCTTCATCGACGAACTTGCCATTCTCCAGGCCTGAGCCGGGAACGCTTTTCGGATAATCCACTTTGATTCCTCATTGATCGGGTCAACGGTTCAGCCGTTCGACCGCAGCAAGCCTTCAAGCCAGTCGGGCTCTACAGGGCGAGCCTGGGCATCCGGAAATTCCGGATCATTGGGCCAGTCGCGCATTGCCTGCCGATAGGCAAGAAGCTGTTTGAATTCTTCGGTACGCAGCGTCGTGCCCTCGCCGACTTCCAGCTCTTCAGCGTCACGCCACACCAGCCATTGAGTGTCTTGCAGGACGTTGTCGCGCCACGCGCGCTCCCGGGAAGCCAGTGCCTGCGGGGAGATGACCGGGTCGTTCAATACGGGCTGACCGCTGGCACTGGCGCTGATGACCTTGCCGCTTGCCTGCCCGGCAAACAGTTCGGCGTATTGGGCGCGGGTGATTTCCACGGCGCCTTCAGGTGGTTCCGGATAGGGGCTGTCGACCAGTTCAAAGCCGCGTGTCTGTGCATGAAAATAAATAGCCATGGTTATCGTCCCCAAACCAATATGCGCCCCGAAATTCCAGGTTCAGCCTTCACACTCGACGCCAGGACATTGCGAACCCTGGCAACAACCGTCGATGTCGTGGAGTTGGCCCCGTCGAATGCCCAGACAGTGACGTTGGAACTGCCCCAGCCTGCCGGATAACCCTCATTGGCGATCCCGCCGAGGACAGCATTGGAAAACATCATCGGCAACGACACCGTCATGACTCCATTCGCATCGGAGCCCCCGGTCACCCACTGCACGATCAAGCCGCTGGGAAGTTTCTGATATCCGGCCGTGGCGAACTGCGACGCATAGAGCGCCGAATACTTCAACGCTGCGGTGCCGTAAACGACCCAGACACCCGACTCCCGGACGAAGGTTGCGCTCTCGCCCGCGTTCATCGTGATCGAACCCAGATAGGCCCCCTGGGGGCTGATCTGCGTACCGGTTTTACTGGCAACCGTGACCGCTGCGCTGTTTCGGCAATGCAGGCTGATCGTCGCGCCGCTGGGCACTGCAGTGGCGTCCGGCAAGGTCACGGTGTACGCAGCGTTACCGCCCATCCCGATCGAGCAGCCGATATCGGCCAGGGTCAGTTGGGTCGAGCCGGAGATGCCGCGAGCGCTGGCGTAGTTGCCCAGCGCCCGCTGGACAAACTCGGCCGTTGCAGCCGATCGGCTGACATCGAATTGCGCAGCCGTCGTGAACAACCCCGGACTGCGCAGTGCGTCGAGCAGTTGATGAGTGTTCGCCTCGTTGGGCGTCATGCCGGCGGCCTGTACGACACTGAGAATTTCCTGCGTGACGCCGTTGCCCCAAGCGGCAGGAATCAGCGAGCCGGGTTTTCCGGCGACGGGATCCTCATCGACAAATTGCCCGTTCACCAGCCCGACGCTGGGTACGCTTTTGGGATAGTCCAAGATTCATCTCCTTATCAATCTGCTGTGCGGGTGCCAGGCACTGAAGGCCAGGTGATTTGCTCCGGGAAACCGGCCTGTTTTTCGATACGGTTCAGCTCCACGCTGTAGAGCTTCCACTCGAGCAATTGCAGTTGCTCTTCGTGGCTGGCGTCGCCGATGTCCTCGGCGTATTGCAGGGGAGCGATGCGCAGGATGGCGTCGCGCAGCAGCGTGTCGCGCTTGTCGACAAGGACAGACTTGATCGCGGACAAGTGTGCCGCTTCATCGAGCTTCCATGCCTGACCGTTCCAGATATACCCCTCCCCAGGCCAGAGCTCGGCAGTGAGGTAATCCGGTAATTCACCTGGTTCACCCCACATCTGTTTCGCCCCACTGTCCGTTCTGTAAACCACTCCTCGGTGATCGCTTACCTCACGAGGAATGTTGTTCACCAGAGCCCAGACACGACCACTTCCAGCCGATGGCAATTCAAAAGGCAGTTGCACCGAATTACTGGGCAACTGGACGCCAAGACCAGGAGTTTCGACAAACTCAACGGGACCAGACAGACAGCCCACGTGATCAAACAAGTAATTAAACATGAGCACCTCAGATAAGTTTGATCCGACCCGGATAGGCGATGTTTCGAGGACGCGTGATGCCGCCATGATTCAACAGGTCTGCGTCCGAAATCGGCGAAACAGTCTCAGAAGGGGTGATGTATTTGACGGTGGAGCCGGAGTAATCGGTGTAATTCCCCATATCGAACCCCAACTGGGCCTTTTGGGTACTGATGTGCGTAGCAAACAAGATATTGTCGCCAATGCCATTGTCGCCCTGGACCAACGAGCCTTTTTGCCAAGAGCCCGGCATACGTCCCGGATCAATCAGGCCACCCTCAGCCAGTACCCTTAGAAACTCGCCACGGGCTTCTGGTAATCGGAAGTTTGTAGCTCCATCCCCCAAGGACCATGCACCGGCACGATCAGCTTCGGAACGCAACATGCCGGACTGTTGCGCGTGGTCCCAAAGCCAAGGCCAGTCCGAGCGGCTGAGTAACGAGCCATTCAAAGCGGCATAGCCACCCGGTAAGACCGAGAGAGTTGTCTCAAAGGCAATGTGGCCCAGTGACGAACCGTCCAAACGTCCGACCGGCCACCAGCTACCCGCGCCGTCGCTGCGCAAATGCCACCAGTCACCGCCACCCATCAGCACCAGAAACGGGTATCCGCTAGCAGACAAATGCGTGTGAAAACGGATCCGGTCGGTTCCGGATGCCTGCACCACCATTCGATTGCCGCTGTTGTCGACACGACGAACAATCACGTCGCGCACACCCAACCCGACATTAGCGCCGGGCAAGGTGATCGTCGTGGCACCGGGGCTGCCATCGATCAATACCAGACCCAGCTCCTGGTCGCTCAGAGCCTTCGAAGCGACAAGCCGCGTTACCACCGAGCGCATTGGGCTGGTAGCACCGATGATCGATTGAATGGCTTTGAACAACTGACCGGTATCCGCCTCGGCAGCCGTCATTCCGGCCCCCGTGATCACGTTCAGGATTTCCTGGGTTACGCTGTTGCCCCACACCGCCGGTATCAATGAACCCGGCGTTCCCGCCACCGGATTTTCATCGACGAACCGGCCATCGACCAAGCCGACGCTGGGGACGCTTTTTGGATAGTCCATTGGTGTTCGTTCCTCTGTAATGACAAATCAAACGCAGCAGCGGGCAAGCCTTCGCGACGGTGCCGACGTTTCTGTTCCTGAAAATAAAAAGCCCACAATGAAGTGGGCCTGGATAACGCTGACTGCGGTTACGAGGTCGGATTGGCGATCAGTTCACGAATGGCCTGCAGCGCCTCATCGGCAGCAGCGCGGGCCTGATCCATCTGACTGTTGGTTGCTAAGGTGCGGATCCGGGTCTTGGCTTTCAGGCGCAAGGTGCGCAGGGTCAGCAGGCTGTTGCTGAGCCGGGTCGCCTTGTCGAGAATCTGATCGGCTGCCTGCCTGGCACTGCGCCCTCTGGCGACCCAGGCTGCGACGGACAGTGGCACATCGTTTCTCGGGTAGCCCGCGTCCTGAAAGGACTGCGCGTCGACAGCCGCTTGAGCGTACTCCAGCGCCTTGAGCGGATCGCCGGCCAGCACCGCACGGGCGCTGTCGGCGGCCGCATCGACCCGAACGCAAAGCCCTTCGCCTTCCTGCTGATCCAGCTGACTGCCTCGTGCGCTGTCCATTACCCAGGTTTTTCCATCCCAGTCATGGGCAGCGGACGGCTGAAGTGGACGCAACCCCTCTTCGAATTGATGCAGTTCCTGAATGATGTTCATCGGATCAATTCCCATGAAAAATTGACGTTGACCGCAGAGCTGAAATTGATGGCGATCCCATTGGAGTAGTCGCCGGGTGACAGGTTTTTCAGACCCATGCTGAACAGCAGTTCATCGCTGGAAGCATTACTGGCGCCCAAAGTGTGCTCGGCCTGATAGACCTGCCAGAGAGAGCGCAATTCGTTGTGGTCGAAGCTCGCTGTCAGGGTCGATACGGTTGTGTCGTTGAGCACGTTGCTGGTGAAGATGCACGCCATCGCACCTGCAGTGGACCAACCGTCCCAGTTGCCCGAAGTCCCCACGGTCGGATTCAGGTAGCAATAGTTGCCGCCCAACCAACCGCCCGGTGCAAAGGACACGCCGGTAATGCCTGTAGGATGCGGTGTCGGGTTGCCCACCACCAGTCGAGCCGCTCGGGTGTGGGGATCGACAGGCAAATAGACCACGCCATTGCCGTTGACGGTCTGGCTCCATGCCAGATGCTTGCGGTTGTAGACCGGTCTGACGATCGGTACCGAGCCGGGCCCGGCAGTCACCACCCAGGCCAGGCACATATCCAGCGGCGTGGATTGAAAACCACCCCCTGCTGCACTGTTGACGGTGCCCTTCAATCCTTCAGGTGCCGGGTCATAGATCGTTCCGCGCTGCATGTAGAACGTCAGTGCACCGCTAATGACCTGTGCCCTCAGGAAGTAGCCGGTGGCCGGCAACAGATCCGCACTGCTCCAGGCCTGAGTGGTGAACGTGCGAGACCTGCCCAACTGGCCTGAAACCACCTCCTGGCCAATGCTCACAAACACGCCCGCAGGAATCGACACACGTCCGCCGCTGGTCAACACCGCCGTTGGCGTGATCGGCAAGCGCCCATCAGGCGTCGCGACGGTCGGCAACGGCAATGAGCCGACGGGCAATGCTGAATCCAGACTCCAGCCCTTGGCCGAAACGCTCTGAATCGCTTGCAGCAGTTGATCGTATTTCTTCTCGTCCGGGTTCAGATCCCCGGCCTTGATCACGTTGATAATTTCCTGCGTGACGCTGTTCCCCCAATCCGCCGGAATCAACGATCCCGGCGTCCCGGTCAGCGGGTTCTCATCAACAAATTTCCCATTCACCAGACCGGCGCTGGGGACACTCTTTGGGTAGTCCACTGTTCAATTCCTGTAGGTATTCGCTGTGGCTCCAGCGATCGGCTGTCAGCTTGCGCACCGATGAAAAACGCCCGCACAGGGCGGGCGTCGGGCCAGAGGTGGAGCGCTTGTTCACTGTGCCCGAAGGGGCAACCGCGCCAGCCACTTGGGCGGTTCGGGGCGCGACGGGTTATCCGGCGTGTCGCTGGAGGCCGGCCAGTTGCGCAGCGCCTGACGCCAGGCCTGCAATTTCGAGAACTGTTTGTTGCTCAGGGACGGTTGCGCCCCGACGTCCAGCTCGTCGCGATGACGGGTCACCAGCCAGTCAGTGGCCATGAGCTCAGCCATGCGCCATTGACGCTCTGCCTCGATTTGCGCATCCGGCGAAACATCGACTTGCGGCGGCGCACTGAAGCGCTCGTTGTCGAACAGCCATCCGGTGGAAACCGGGAGGCCGACCGGCACCGGAATGCCGCAATCGACGTCCCCCGTCATCAGCGCCGTCACCACTCCATTTTCGATAATGGCCTTCATCCTCATACCTCCCATCTGACGCGAGCGTTGATTCGGCCTGAAGTGCTCAGGTTCTGTGACCACGCAGCGATCGCTACACGCGCCGTATAACGGTCAGTAAAACCACCCTCTGGCATGAACTGAGTACCGACAAAGTTGACCCCGATCTCCTCACTGATCACGCCATAGTCGGTTTTGACGTTGTCATCAAAATCATAAATCCCTGCAATGTACGCGCGAGGTTTGCGCGCCCAGTTCAACGGGACCGAGTAATTGCCATTGGCACCGGACCAGACACCGACCGCTTCCATGCGGGCCTTGTTCGCCAACAGCGTGAGCTTGGGTAAAGTCCCGGCTCCTGCGGTCACCACTCTGGCCACCAGCATGTCGATGCAGGTGGAGTCGAAACCACCGCCACTGCTCCCGGTTCCCGCCTTCATCCCTGCCGGGATCACATCGGTATCGAGACCTTTTTGCGTGTAGCAGACCAGTGCCCCGTTGCGGATCTGCATCCGTAGAAAATAGGTGCTGTTGATATCCAGTCCGGCGGAGGTCCACGCAGAGGTCAGCAACGTACGCGGGCGGGCCGTCATGCCAGCGCCAATTTCTTCGCCGAGGCAGACCAGCACACCGCCCGGCACTGACACGGTGCCGCCAGCGGCAGCACTCGCAGCACTGACCGGAATGCGCCCGTCGGCAGTGGCCACTGTTGGAAAAGCCAATGCGGCGAACGGCATCGCATCCTGAGACAAGACATTCTTCAGTGCCTTGAGCAACTGATCCGACTCGCTTTCGGAGGGGACCATCCCCGCCGCACGGATCACGTTCAGCAGCTCTTCCGTTACACCATTACCCCAAGTTGCGGGAATCAACGAGCCCGGTGTTCCGGTCAGCGGGTTTTCATCGACAAACCGTCCATCCACCAGCCCGGAGCTGGGCACACTCTTCGGATAATCCATCCCGTCACTCCTTCCTAGTCATAGTTGATATGCACCTTGGTGTGCGCCGGTGCCGCCCGATGAATCAGGCACTCCAGCGCCGAGCCCGGATTCACGCCGAAGCGTTCGCCCCAGTAGCTCGCGCCATAACGCCGGCCGAGCAGCAAGCGGCCGCCGGTGTTGAGCGTCCACATGAACTGCGCTTCCCAGGTGCCCCAATGCGCCGCGCCGAAACGCGAACGGCCCATGCGCGGGGCTTCGAGTTCGGTAATGGTGGCGTTGGGGTAACCCTGGCTTTTGGCGATTTCCAGGTAGTAGCCGACGGCCTGGCTGCCGACCGCCAGCAAGCGGCGGCGCACGGCGAGGCGGCGGTCGTCGAACAGCGGCGTGGCGCCGAGGCACGGGTCGGGCAGGTTCATCACCTGTTCCCAGTCCGGCACCAGTTCGCTGACGCCGGCCGGGTCCATCTCGTTGAGCAGGTCGGCGGCGCGGGCGTCGAGGCGCGCCAGTTCGACGGCGACGCCTTGCAGCACTTCCTCGAGTTCCGGCACGCGCTCCGGATCCCACGCCGGACCGCTCGGCAGCAAGGCGCGCAGTTGCGCCTGGTATTGCGCGGCGGTTCTTATGGCAGCCATACGCAACCCCCGAAGGTGAGCAGTTCGCTGTCACCCGCGGCCACGTTCGCCAGCGGCGCCGACAGCACGTGATCGGTTTCACCCGCCGCGCTGCTGATCGCTTCGCGGATGTGGCTGATCAACAGATCTTCGCCCAGGTCGGCTTCACGGTTATGCAGGTCGCGCAACTGGGTTTCGACGGCGGCACGCACCGCAGTGGTGTCGGGGGTCAGCTTCAGTTGATAGGTCACCGGTTTCTGCACCGGCGGACGCACATGGACTTCGGCGGTCACCGGGCGCAGCGGCTCAATGTAGGCCTGCACTTCGGCCAGTTGCTCGGCATTCGGCACCGGTTGCGGATCATCGTCGCGCATGATGTACACGCCGACGGTGCCCGGCCCGAGGAAGCCGCCTCGGCACCAGGCACGAGTCACGCCCGGCACTTCCAGCGCCCAGGTCTCGTAGTCGCTGGCCGAACCGCCGTGAGGGATCACGCGGTAGGAACGAATCACCCGCGAGCGCAACGACTCCAGGCTTTCCCGCGCCACGCCGCCATTGAGCCCCGGCGCCAGCACCACAAAACTGTTGCCGACCACGCCGGTGATCGGCTGCACCGGCGTCAACGCCAGCCCGGCCTCGGCATTGCCCAGGCTGCCGGCCTCCAGCGCGGCGATGCTGGTGCTGTTGACGCCATTGACGGTGGTGCGGGTGGCGGTGACTTTGAAGGTGCGGCCGTCACTCGACTGCAGCAACGTATCGGCGTCCAGCACCGCGCCCGCCGTCGCGTTGAAGCTGACGTTGCCGGTGGCGACCTGCGCCGGTTTGCGCGGCTGGTTCAGGCGCAGTGCGGCGATGCGTTCCAGGGTCGATTCATCGGCGGTGTCGGGCAGGATCTGCTCGGCAATCCAGTCGAGGTAGCCGTACAGGCCATAAGCGGCGCCGCCGAGTGTGCGGGCCAGGACTTGCGCATCGGACTGGCGCAGCGAATCGCCGGCCAGGTCGCTTTGGGTGCGCTTGATCAGCACCGGCAGCGAAGGGGTTTCAAACGGCATAGATCACCTGCCAACTGTTATCGGGGTTGATGTCCAGGCGTTCGCCGTCGGCCAGGGTCAGGACCGTGCGCAGGTTCAGGCGCTGGGCGTCGAGGCGTTCGCTGATGATGTCGATGGCGCTGCAGTGGCCGTCATCGATCAGCCATTGCAAGGCTTCGCGGGCATAGAACTCGGCGTCCATCTGGGTCTGGCGGGTCAGCTTGACCCGGCGCAGCAGCCACAGCCGCGAGCCAATGCGATCGTCAGCCACGGTGGGAAAGGTGTCGCCCCACCAGCCGAAACGCTCCTCGTCATCGAGGGCATCGTCGTCGGCGGCACGGCGCCAGGTGAACAGGCTGATCAGCACCGCACGGGTCAGCGCGGCGTGGAGGTTCTGACTGAACAGCATCACTGACCTCCCGCCGGCGCGCCGGTCTGGCCACTGCCGGCCTGCACGCCAACGTGCACGTGTTTGATCTGGCTGATGCCGCCGGCCAACTGATCGCCGGTTGAGACGATCTTGCCGGTCTGGTTGATCACCGGCGTGTCGAAGTTCACGGCGGTGCTCGCGCGGATATTGAGCGTGGCGGTTTCGATGTCGATGATCCGCCCCCGCTTGAAGTGAATTTTGTCGCCCTCGTCGGTGTAGATCGCCACCTCGCCGGCCGCCAGCGATTGCAGGCGGTAACGGCGGTCGGCGACCACCAGGGCGATGGCGTGGGAACGGTCGCCGCCGAGAAACGTGACGACGCCTTCGGCACCGGCCAGCGGATGGCTGGTGAAACCGTAGGGTTCGAAGTGCTCCAGGTCGTCGTTCACTTCACCGGCGGTGAGGCGCATTTGCAGCGATTGCAGCTTGGATGCCGAATTGGCGAGCACGACAGTGCCGCGCGCCAGCAGGCGTGTCAGTAGGCTCATGAATTGTCCTCAGGACTTTGCCAACACAAAACCTGTGGGAGCGGGCTTGCCCGCGATGGCGGTGTGTCAGGCAAAGTAGTGTTTGCGGTAACTACCGCTATCGCGGGCAAGCCCGCTCCCACAGGGCCAGGTGATGCCAGTCAGGTTCGGCGTCAGGCTCAGGTTTTTTTCGGGGGCGTCGGGTCAGGATCGAAGGTATGCGGCGGCGCCACTTGCAGCGTGGTCACCGAGCCTTGTGCCGACAGCGAATACGTCACCTTGGAGATCAGCATGTCGCCATCGAAACCGAGTACCGGATCCTTGACCTTCACCAGCGTGTTGTGGCGCCACAGATCGCCGTTGGACTGGCGCCAGCCCTGCACCTGATACGTGGTGGTCAGCGCCCGGCCCATGCGCGTGGCGCTTTCCCACTGGGCCCGCTGCTGGGCCAGTTCGAACGTCAGTTGCGAGCCTTCGTTGATGATCGTGGTGCGCCGACGCTTGAAGCTCAGGTCGGTGGCGCTGGATTCAACCTCGCTGACCGCCGCCCCGCTCTTCTTGTCGTTGCCCTTTTGCTGGCCGATCACCCGGTATTCGGAGAACACCTGGCTGTGATCCATCGGCGCATTGGCCGAGAGAATGTTCTTGCCCAGCTCCAGCGCATCGCTCGCGCGGCCGCCGCTGCCCGGTTTGGCCAGCACCAGCCGACCTTCGGCGTCATCGGTGGAAAACACCCGGTACAGCGAGAGCAAACGGTCGATCGACTGAAACACCGTTTCACCCGGAACGATGGTGTGTTTGCTCAGGCGTGCGGTCTCGGGAATCTCGTTGACCACAAACTGCGAGTATTCCCCGGCCAGGGCCTGGACGATGTTCAACAGCGGCTGTTCCTGCCATTGGCCGGGAATGTTTCGCGCCGCACAATCGACCAGATCCTGGGTCTTGGAACTGCCTTCGATGCTCAGGCTGATCTGCCGCCCGTCATAGCTGATCGGCGCCTTGAACACATAACCGGTGAGCACCAGATCCTGGCCGATCCGCACTTCGCACGGGTCGCCGGCCTTGATCCGCTGATCCAAGGTCTGCCCCGGCCATTGCCAGGTGATGTCGAGTTTGAAGGTGCGGAACTGACGCTCCAGGTCCGCGGTGATCTGCACGCTTTTCCAGCCGCCGTATTCCATGTTGTCGACGGTCAGCGTGACGCGGTTGTCCATCTCGCTCATGGCTTACTCCCTGGAAACTTTGACTTCGTTGGGTGGGAAGCTCGGATGAGACAGACCGTTGCGCTGAATGACCTCGGTCACACGGGTGGCGTCGCCAAACTGTTTGTAGGCCACGACCACTGCCGGAAAGGTTTCCTGAAAGGTTTTGCTGACCAGTCGCACACCGGATGAAGCCACGGCCTTGAGGTGCGCGATCAGCGCTTCCTTCACATCGGCGATGGCCTGGTAGTGCGCGGGGTCGGCCTTGTCCTGGGCCTTTTGCAGCGCTTCGCTCAACTCTTTTTGCAGCGTTTGCAGATCGTCGGTGACCGGCACTTCCTGACGCGTGACCGGCTGCTTCGATTGCTGGTCCAGCGAAGGTGTCGAGGTCAGTTTCACCGGCGTCGACGCCACCGGCATCGAGGCCACCCACTGCGCCACTTTGACGATCAGCGTGTCCTGCACCAGGTTGGCCATCGCTTGCGCCGCGGCGTTGGTGTCCTTGCCGGTGGTGATTTTCGGCGCGTCGGCCTTGCGGATGGCTTCGATCTGTTGGGACACGTCGGCAATCACGCCACGGTAGCCCTCCTTCGCGAATGCCTTCAGCTCCTTGATATCGCCGAGCAACCCCTTGAACTCCGCCGCCACTTCCTTGGGCAGCTCCTTCACGGCCCTGACCAGCTCGGTGATCTGCTTGTACTGCGCGATCAGCGGTTTGAGCTGCTCCTTGATCACGTCGTACACGCCGGTGAGGCTGTTGCGCAGATTGGCGATGCCGATCCGCGCGGCCTTGATCAGGGTCATCGCCTGTTCGAAACGCGCCACCGCCGAGCCGAGTAAACCTTCGGCCTTGATCAGCAGGACTTTTTGCGTGCTGACCGTCGCCGTCGGAAACGGCAGCGGCCGGTCGGGGTAGAACTTCAGGCTGAACGTCACCATCCCGCCGTCCTGGCGGGTGTGGGTCATGTCGCACTCGCCGACCTTGACCTGCAAGCGCCCCAGCCAAGGATGCACCAGTTCGCCGCTGCCCTGCTCCAGGGCCTGGAGCAGCTTGTCGCGCTGCTCCAGGCAATCGGCACCGATGATGAACGCCGTCAGGTCGTGGGTCTTGGCCTGCTGGCCGAGGTCCTCGAAAAACGGCAGGTCGCGTTGCGGATATTCGTGCAGCTGCCCTTTGCGACCGACCGGGGTTTTCGCCTGGTCGATCCAGAAACCGACACCGCGAAAGGATGCCGGCAACAAACGGTCACGCCAGTTCATTGGAACCTCCCATGGAGAGCGAGCGATAGCCGATGCGCGAACTGAGCGCCAGCCCCGGTTGATTGGTTTGCGGTTGATCGGTGCGTAGCCCCGCCGGCGCGTTTTCGAAGCGTACTGTCAGGCCGCCTTCGAGTTGCGTGCGGTTGTTGGCGGCGCTTTGCTGGATCAGGGCGCCTGAGGATTGCGGCAACGAACCGCCCTGCAACGCACTGCCACCCTCGGATTTCGCACTGGCACCGAAGAACGCTGGCGCCAGTTCGCCCTTGCCTTCGGCATTGGTCTGGCGTTGCGCTTCGGTCAGGGTTTCGACCTTGCCGGTGACCTTGGCGATCAGCCCGGCGAAGCCACCGTCGAACAGTTCCTTGATCGGTGCAATGACGGTTTGCAGCTTTTGCCACAGCTCGCCGAACCACCCGACAATCGGCCCCCAGCTCTCGATGATCTGATCCAGGGGTTTCCATTCGAACAGGCCGTGCAAAAAATCCACAACCGGCGCGGACAGCGCCAGCACAACACCCCACAGCGCCGAGAAAACCTCACCGATGGGCTGCCAGTACTGCGCAATCTGCTCCAGCGGCGACCACTCGAACAGACCGGTGAAAAAGCCTTTGACCTGTTGCACTGACGTTTGCAGTGCCGTCCAGATCGGTTCGAAGAATCCGACGACACCACCCCAGGCGCTGGTGATCATTTCCATCGGGAAAAAATCGAACAGTGCCCGCAGCGTATCACGGGTGATTTGCACGGCCGATTGCAGCGTCGTCCACACCGGCTGAAAGTACGCAACAACACCGCCCCAAGCGCTTGTGATCATCTGCATCGGCGAGAAGTCGAACAACGACACCAGGAATTCTTTGGCCGGTTGCGCGGCTTTTCGCAGGCTGCTGAACATCGGTTCGAAGAACCGGACCACACCGCCCCATGCACTGTCGATCATCTGCATTGGCGAGAAGTCAAACAGGTTTCTGAGGAACGCCATCACCGGCACACTCAAGGCCTTGAGCAGTTCCCAGATTGCCGAAAACAGACCGGTCAACGGTCCCCAGTTTTCCAGGATCAAGCCTGCGGGCGACCACGAGAAAACCGACTTGAAGAAGTCGATCACCGGCGCGGTCACAGCCTTGACCTTGTCCCAGATTCCCGAGAAGAAACCGGTGACCGGTTCCCACAACGCCGCCAGTGCATCCAGCGGCCGCCAGTCGAGCACCGAGCGCAACGTCGCCATTGCACTGGCTCCGGCGTTTTTCACGCCCTCCCACAATCCGGTGAAGAACGCGGAAATCGGTGTCCAGTTGGCCACGATCAGACCGGCCGCCACGGCAATGCCCATGGCGATCAGCATGATCGGGTTGGTCTTGAGCACCATGCTCATGACGTCCATCACCTGGGTCATGCCGGTCACGGCGGTTTGCATGGCGGAAAACGCAATCGCCCCCGCTGCCAGGCCTTCGACCAGTTTCGGGTTGTCGGCCAGCAGGCTGCCGACCTGGGTCAGCATCGGCTCCAGCCCGACGACCAATGCGCCCACCGCCGGCACCAGTGCGGCGTCCACCGCAGCGGATACCTTCTCCATGGATGCGCTGAACACGTTCATGTTCTGCGCGGCGGCTTTGGGAGTGTCCGGCAGGTCGACGGTTTTCGCCGTCTCGCTGACCTCGGTCAATTTGCCCTGAAACGCCGCAGCCGACTTGATGCCGTCCACGAACGGCGTAATCACGCTGCCGCCCTTGAACAGACCGCTGATGTCCAGTTTGCCGAGGCCGGTCTGTTCGAGGTTTTTCTTGAAGTCATCGACCTTCACTCGCAGGGCGCCGAGTTTGGGTGACAGTTCGTCGATGCCGGTAAGCAGCACCGACGCTTTAGCTTTGGTTTCTTCTGCCATCACTGCACCTGCTGCATCGCATTGATCCGTTGCGCGTGCTCCAGCGATTCGCGAAGCACATCCAGTGGCCTGGCCATCATCTGTTCGGGGTCAACCTTCCAGAACCAGGCCAGGTCATAGGCGACCGAAATCAGGTCGGTGATGGCTCCGACGCCGCACTCATGAAAAAACTCGCAACGGCCCAGCTCAGCGCGTTGAGGTCAGCCAGATCCAGCTGGTTGACCGACGACGGCGGAATGCCGGCGCACACGGCGATGTATTTGGCCGCCACGTCCATGTCGAGGCTGACCTCTTCGCTCTTGTCGATCTTGTACGGCAGCGCCTTGATCGCTCGCACTTCCTGCACCGTCGGGCGGCGCAGGACGAGTTCGGTCAGGGGCTCGCCGTGAGCTTCGATCGCAACCTGAAGCTTCACGGCGCCGCTCATTGCCAGGTCCCCTTGATGCCTTCGAATTTCAGTTCGATGGTGGCGTCATCGCCTTTGGAGACTGGCTCTTCGACCAGGTAGGCACCGGCCAGTACGTAGACTTTGCCGTTGCTGAATTCGCAGGTGACGGTGATGTCGGTGCCTTCGATCAGCTTCTTCAACGGGAAGTCGGCGGTGTGCAGCGCGGTCACCTTGAACGATGGCGCGATGTCGGTTTCCTTGTAGAAACCCGGCACGACGGTTTCGCGTTTGACGGCCATCAGCGGGGCTTCGCAGCCGCCATTGATAGTCAGTTGTGCACCGTCGACCTTGACGTAGCAGGTGCCTGCAATCAGTTGACCCATGGTGTTACTCCCTTCAAATAAAAAGCCCACGCAAGGTGGGCTGAAATCACAGTGTCAAACGGGCCGATCAGGCGACGTCGTCGTACTGCAGGCGGAACTGGTTGAGCAGTGCGAACACGCGCAGACCGTTGATGTAATCCGGCGGGAACAGCACGTTCACGCGGCTCGGGTCCTGCACGTCGCGCTCGACGATCAGGTGCTCGGCGAACAGCTCGGCGTTTTCCACGTGGCCTTCGAGTTCGAGCTTGGCGTACTGGGCGATCAGCTCGCCGCGAATGGTCGCCGGGGTGACGATCGGCTGGCCGGCGCCGAAACGGGTGCCGTCGGAAGCCAGTTTGTGGCGACCGTACTTGCTGGTGATCACGCTTTGCAGACGACGCACGATGAACGCCGACTGGTGCATGGTTTCGCTGTCCAGGTACGAGTTGTCGGCCTGGCCGTAAGCGTTCTTCTGGTAGGTGGTGATCGAGCGCTGGATGCGCACGTAGCCGCCTTCGTAGTACGCGGTGGCGATGCCGTAGTTGAGCAGCGACTGACGCTCGGTCAGGGTGAAGCGCTCGCTCGCCGGGGCCGGATCGACGCCCGGCAGGCTGCCACTTTGGGTCGGACGGCTGGCGTCGGCGGAGATGAACACCGCAGTGCGCGCGGCCAGTGCTGCAGCTTGTACCCACACCGGTTGCGGAACGCCCGGTTCCAGCGCCTGAATGGTCATGTGCTGGTCGTTGCGTGCCTGACCGGCTGCCACCAGCGTGCCGACGGTGCCGCGCTTGGCGCTGTAGACGTGACCGAACAGTTGCTTGGCCCACGACCAGCGACCGGTGCTGTCATCCATCACCGCTTGCCAGGTGTTGAGGGTGGCCAGGTCGGACCATGGCAGCGCGATGAATTCGAATGGCTCGTCGCCCAATGCCGCAACCGCTTCAACCTGGTCAGGCACACCGACGCCGCCGGTCATGGCGGTGATCGCGGTGGTCAGGCCGGCCGGGGTTTCTTCGCCGTTGCTCTTGCCCAGGCGATTGAATTGCAGGCTGATGTCGTTGCCGCTCTCGCCGGTCCATTTGGCGTTCAGAGTGACGACGCCTTCAGCGGCCGCAGCGCTCACCGGCAGATCGGCGGTGGCGTTGATTTTCTGTGCCAGGGCGGTGGCCGCCTGGGCAGCGGTGGCACCGTTGACCACGGTGGCCTGGACGCGAACGCCGCCGACATACAGGTTGAGCACGCCGGCCTGAGTCGCGGTGCCGGTCAGGGTCAATACGCCTTTGGCGATGGCGCCGGTGGCGTTGTGCAGGGGCAGGCACCAGATCTCACCGATCGGGTCGGCCTTGCGGAAGGTCTCGTACATCGACGCGAGCATCGAGCCCTGGCCGCCAATGCTCTTGGCCAGCGCCACGCTGGAGACCAGCACCAGTTTGCCGACTTCGCTCGGAGCGATGTTGTCGTTGACCTGCGCCACGATCAGGCGGCGCATGGACGAGGACGCGCTATTGGCGGCCGAGTTGTCCATTTCGGCATAGAACAGCGGTACACGAATGTCCGCAGGGATGTTGCTGAATCCGATCGCCATTATTTGGCTCCCTTTTGTTTGGCTGTTGCGGTTTTGAGGGTGATATCGCCGTCGGCCAGACGCCGGCGCCACCAGGCGCTGTCCAGCACTTCACGGCCTTCCAGTGGCAGCAGGTCGCCGGCTTCCGGGTCCGGCACGGCACGGCCAGGGGCCGGCACTACGGTGATGCGGTTGCTCATGGGGTTACGTCTCCAGAGAAAGTCATTTCCACGCGCCCGTCAGGGCCCGGGCGTTTCAGGTTGGGGTCGGCCGGGTCGATCGCATCGACCCGCACGGTGGCCCCGGTAAAGGACGACAAACCGTCCAGTTCGCGTTCGTGCCAACTCTCCGCAGGCTGACTTGGCAGATTGCGGCCCAGCTGGAACTCGGCAAAAAAGCGCAGCCGGTAGAACGCGCGGCTGCTGTTGATCGAGACCGTTTCGCCGCCGTCGTAAACGATGGCGCTGTAGTTGGAATCGGGTTTGAAACCCACCAGCGCACGCCACAGTTCGGCGCGCAGGTCGTGCAACAGATCCAGCGCTTTTGTGGCGTCCGTGGCATCGAGTGCCAGGATGATTTCGAAGCGGTCACGGATCGGTTGGCTGTAGGAGTTCTGTGCGGTGCTGGCGCTGGCTACGTCGGCCAGCGGTGAAACATGGGCCGAGGGCATCGGCAGATTCGGGTCGCCTTGCAATAGCGCCAGGTCGACACCTGTCGCGATATGGCCGGCAAGGCTTGGGCATTGCGCACGCAGCTGCGTGAGGATCGGGGAGATCTTCATGGGGAGCGTTCCAGGTTTTGTGAATGACCACAGAGAGGTGTGGCGGTGAGACCGGGGGATCAGTCCTTGGCTTTTGCCTCGGGATCCCGGCCGGTCGCTTCGATCAGGCAGCGATAGCTTTCCTCGCGCTTGCCGCTGGCCGTGACCTTTTCAATCGACCAGCGACCGCGCATGAAGTCCGGCCAGGTATCGTCGAGTACCAGCAGACCTTCGGCTGCCAGCAGTGGATCGCCCGGGCAGGTGACCTTCAGCTTGTATTTCTCGCGCAGCATCTTGCGCACTTCGGCCTCGCCGATGGCTTTGGCTTCTTCTTCGCTGGCCAGTTTCTGGCGAATGACCTTGTAGGGTTCGGAACCGGTGATCACCTCCCGCAGCTTGCCGAGAGCACCGTCCCAGAATGAGGTTTTGCAACCCTGATTCTGGGTGCGGGCAGTCTCTTCCAGCGTGGCGCTGATGAAGGCGTGATCGCCCGGTCGATTGTTGTGGGTGACCGACAGCCTGACGTCCGGTATGACCTGGCCCGACAGGTTTTTGAGCTGTGCCGGTTTCGCCAGTACGTAAAGGTCGTTGAACGGTTTGGCCACCGCGTCGTACTTTTTCGCCAGGCGTGTGATGAAGCTCATGTCGGTTTCGTTCGACTGGTCGACATGGGCGATCCTGATCAGCGCCAGTTCGGGATCCACACGCGGCGAGAATCCGTGTCTCGAGACCAGCTCGCGAAACAGTCCGCCAAGGGTTATAGGGCCATGACTGGCCGTGCGCCGTTCCTTGAATCCGGTGTCGTCCTTGCCGCTGAAAGGCGCGGCGGTCGCGACCAGCGTCAGGCGCAGCGGGAACAGCGTCGGCGTCAGTCGGGTCACCTTGAACTGGCCTTTTTCCACCAGTCCGGTCTCCAGATAGCCCACTCGCAGGCCGATGGTTCCGCCCAGGGTCGGCAAGCCTTCAAGGCCTTCCAGATCGAGCACCAGCGTCAGTTGATCGGACTCCATTCCAGCGGCATCGATGTGTTCCCAACTGATCAGGCGCTGGTTGAGCAGGTCCTTGTTGGCGCCGTAGATTTCAATCGCCGGCGTAAATCCCTGTGCCATGCAGCCTCCTTAATCCCAGGCCAGAACCGGTTTGATTGCGGCCGGTCTGCTGTCGAGTTCCGGCAGCGTCACCCAGACACCTGCCGGCAGGATCGGGCCGTGCTCGGCCAGGGTCGGGTTGAGTTTCCAGAGGGTTTCTTCGGCGCTGTCATCGCTGCGACCGGTTTCGCGGTAGAGCAACAGATTCAGCGAGTCACCGGCCACGCTTCGTACCTTACGCATTGTTGAACTCCGACAATCCGATGACCCACTTGATCACCATCGCGGTGCCGTCATCGATGACCTCGCTCTGGTTTTCGTCGATGCTGTTGATCCGCCACAAACCCCAGTTGCGGCCGATGCCGTCAATCAACGGCAACGGTGCACGCAGTGCTTGCAGCGCACGCAGTTCATCGAGCCGTTCCATCCCCACGGCGTACATCGAGGTGCCGGAGATGGTCAGGGTTTCAGGCTTCTGCCCTGTCTGATGGGATCTGGGTTTGCTGTTGAGGATCTGCAACTCGGTCCAGCCACCCTCGGATTTTCGCGACAGCGTGCTGTACGCAAAATCCCGGGACAAACCGAAGATGAAACTGCCCAGTGCCATTTGTTGTTTCATGTACCGGCTCCGTCAGTCAGGGCTGCATCGCGGCGCGTCCCGAGTGGGTTACCGCCCATTAGCAGCGGCATGAATTGGCCATGAAACTGGCCGGACAGCTGTTGCTCGATGATCGAATGAATTTGCTGGGCCGTGTCGGGCGCAGGACAGGTGACCTGGATCGTCGGAGAGAAGGAAACCTGCTGGTTCTGCGTCTGTGCACCCGCCAGGTCTTTAGCGACTTCGGCCGGCGGGGCGAGTTTGTCCGGCGCGGTGGTCGTCAGTTTCTCACCCAAAAAACCTCCTCCTTCAGCGCCCAGCCATCCCCCGACCAGTCCACCAATCAGACCGCCAAGTGCCATGCCCGGCGCCAGTCCCACACTTCCTATGGAGGCGCCGATCGAGCTGCCGGCGACTGCGCCGGCCCACGCACCACCGGCGGCACCGAGTCCTTTGCCAATCTGTTGTTTGTCACCGCTGGCAATACCTTCGGCGACAAGCGAAGCCCCAATCGCCGCCTTCGCCTGCCAAGGCATCCAGCGCGAGGCCGGCTGCACCGATGCAAGCACAGGCTCCAGCCGCGGTGTAGCAACCCTTGCAGTCTGTTCGAGTATTTTCAGACCGTTGCCAGCGCTGGCACTGCGACCGGTCAGAGCCAGGCCCTGAGATTCAGCCACGGCAGTCGCAGAGGTTGCTGCGGACAAACCGACCCTTGAACGACCGGGAAGATAACGGGCGGCTCTATCCACGATCCCTTTGCCGACACGATCTTTCAGCTCCCCGACCACCGCATCGGTCACGGCGTCGAACACCGGTTTAATCCAGGCCGTCGCCGTCAGAACAGCACCCGTGGCTTTCGGGTAGGTTTCGGCCAGATCGCTCAGCCTGTCTATCGAATGGCTCTCACCGGGCGTTTCGATATCCGGCGCCAGTGCATTGCCTTTGGCGACCGCCAAACGTTCCTCACGGGCATTCCTGATGTTCCACTGCCCCTGCTGAGTATCGGCAAGTGCCTGTGCAGACTCTCTTACCGAGCTTTTATCACCCAGCTTCGATGTCGCGTATTGGCTTTTGTCGCTCACGAGGTAAAAGGCTTCATTCACCTTGCCCAGGTCCTGGGACAGCGACAACGCGGCCTCTCCACTGTCCGCGAACAAGGTCCGGGCCAATGTCGAGCGCTGTTCCACCGGTCTGGCATTCAGCGCCGCAAGCACCGATAGAACGGCGCCTTGGGCATTTTGCTTATCAGGATCACGCATGGCTTCGGCCACTGCCTTTGGATCCAGCCCCAGTTGCTCCCAGGCGCCCCTTTCGGTAGTGGACGCTTGATCACCCTTACCCAGTGCATCGGAAATGTTCTTCAGCGCATTGCCGGCATCGTCTTTTTTCGTGCCACTGTTAAGCAACGCTGCTGTCAGTGCTGCCGCCTGTTCAGGTTGCAAACCTGCGGTGACCGCCGCCTCGCCCGACTGCTGCAGAACAGAACCGATATCAGCCGCCTGGACATCTCCGGGCATCTTGCCAAGATGGTTGACCGCATCCGCCAGATCCAGGGATTGATCTCGATCAAGCTTCATCGAGGTGCGCCAGACCTTCATCATCTCGCCCGCTTCCAGGCCCGTGACCTTGAACGCTGATGCGGTAATCGCCGCGTCGCTGGCAAAGGTCAGCAACTCCCGTTTTCTGTCCGCAACATTGGCCGTCTGGCTGCCGATTCCCGCTTTGGCGGCCAGCGCTTCCATCTTGACCAGTTCGACCCCGGTAGTACCTCCTGCGGCCACCAATGTCGCACTGGCCATTTTCAGGCTCGACAGTGCCATGTCCTTCCCGTCATCGCGGGAAAGCTGCGCCACACTGCTGAGAGCCGCGGCGGCCGAATCCATAGCCATAGCCGACTTGCGTGTCTCGGGAAGTTCAGCGCCTCCAGAGGATTTTTCCGGCGTTTTCTGCCCGCCGGACGGCTCACTCTTCGCTCCGGCATTCGCTGTCTGCGACAACGAACGCAGAGCGGACAGCGTCACGCTCAATGCATCAATTGCCGTTGTCAGCAAAACGATTTTGCTGCTTGCCGTGAGCAGCGCCTGGCGGAGGCCGCTGTTCTGATCCACCGCAAATTGCCCAGCGCCTGCCCTCACCGCTGCTGTGCTCAGGCCGACATTGCCGAACGTTTCGCCTGCGGTGTCACTGGCATTCACGAGCGCATATTTGCTATCTGCCATGCCGCTCTACTCCTGTTTCACGCCAAGGCGAGTGATCGCTATGTCGTAGCGGCGCAACGCCTTTTCGGCGTCCCACTCCAGAATTTCCGCCTCACTTACCGGGTAAATGAGCGGCACGATATCGAGGATTACTTCGATGTCGCGTTCTGAAAGAAGGCCGCCGGCTGGTTTAAAAAATCGTCGATGCGCACCTGCAATTGCGTCCAGTCCGGCACGCTCAACAGGGCCAGATCGGGGATCATCAGGCCGGTGCAATGGGCGGTGATGAACTCGGCGCGTTCCTTGGCCGTTTTCAGTTTCTTCATCACTTTGGTGGCCCGCAGCGCCGGCATTTCCAGGCTCAGCGAGGTCACGGTGCGACCGGTGACGGCGAGCGGTTGCAGCAGTTGCACCTGGTCGGGATCGTCGGATTTTTCCGCGTCTTCGACCTGTTCGAGAAAGAACGATGCCGGACGGGTCGAGAATTCGTGCACGTACTGCGCGATGGTCACGTAGTCCGGGCGCTTGAGCTGGTCGAGTTCCTTGACTGACAAGCCGGTGGCCAGCAGCGCCAGTTCGAAGAACTGGTCGTCTTCGTCGTCGCCGGCGCGTTCCAGTGCTTCTTTCTGGGCGGCGTAGAACAGCGGCTTGAGCTGGATCGATTCGATCTGCGAGCCGTCGTCACCGGTAATCGGCGACAACAGGTCATGCTTGGGTGGCATCCACGACATGAAAGGAATTCCTTGGTGATTCTTGGGTACAACCTGTGGGAGCCAGCCTGCTGGCGATGGCGGCGGGTCAGTCAACATTGATGTTGAATGTGATGGCTTCATCGCGAGCAGGCTCGCTCCCACAGGGTTGGGTCTTGCTTTTCCGGCCGAGGCTTACGGCATCAGCACCGCACGACGGGCATCACCGAGGATATCGACGCCGTTGAGCACGAACTTCTGGGTGCGCACGTCGATGTCGATCACCGGCACGCCGTTTTCCAGGCGGTTGTAGGTGCGGCAGGAGAAGTCCAGCGTCGTCAGGGCTTTGCCGCCCATCTTGATTGCGTCTTCACCCATGGTTTTGAGCTTGCCGCCGATGGTGTGATACGTGAACCAGGTATTGCCGTCCTGATCCTGACCGGCTTCACGCACGTTCAGCAGAATGTCGTCGCCCAGTTTCACACCCATGGCGAGCAACACTTCTGCGCCCGTGCCCTGCAGTTTGATCTGAGCATTCAGCGGCTTGGCACTCTTGGCCATTTCCTCGACGATGAAGCGCCCGCCCGTCATGTTTTCCATGTCGAAATCGATCTTCGGCGGAGTGAATTCCTCCACGGTCGCCGACAGCGGCAGGCCTTGCAGGGTGGCCGCGATGGCCTGTCTTACGCGGTTGGTAAACATTAGAGAACGTCCTCCAGGAACTGCTCGATGATTTCATCGCGGGCGTTGAGTTGATAAACCATGTGTTCGTTCGGCGCGTAGCGGCCGTAGTCGATGACCACGTACCAGGTGCCGTTCTTGTACTTCTCGACGCTGTTGAGTTCCGGGTGCAGATACACGCTGCCGCCGGGAATGGTTTCGTCGGCGACCAGGGTCTGCAGCCAGTCGTTGATGCGTTTGACTTCCTGATCCATGAACGACTTGGTCAGGTTCTTGGCCATGGCTTTCTGGCCGGCCTTCACCAGCTTGCGGCTAATGGCGTCCTCCAGACCGACGTAGCTGATGAACTTGCCGGTGATCGAGCGGTTGCCCAGCAGCGAGAAGCCGCCAAGGATGGTGCGGGCGTAATAGCTGACGCCGTAGCGGTTGAGCAGATCGCCTTCGGTGGAGGTGTCGAGGATGTTGTACTCAACGACCCGCGACACGTCTTCGGCGTAGGTCACCTGGTTGCCCGGGCTTTCCCATTGCTTGACCTTGGCCAGCGCGGCGATCGCCAGGCTGGATGGCGCGAGGAATACGTTTTTCTTCGCGGCTTTCGAGTACACGGCCGGCATGTTGTGCACCACCAGGCAACGGTCGAAACCGAGGTCGGCACCGCCCAGTTCCTGGCTGTACAGCACCTGATCGGCGACCGAGACGTCCTTGCCGTCCAGCACCACACGGGCCTTGATGCGTTTGCCGAACGAGGCGAACTCGCTGGCCACCGCCTTGGTGCCGGTGAAGCCCGGTGCGCCGATGATGGTCAGGTCTTCCGGGACACTGCCCAGTGCCGCCAGACCGAGCTTGCGGCCGGTCGCCGGCTCAACACCGCCGATCACGGCGTTAACGGTATCGGCCGGAGTCGCGCCCGCTTCGACGATCACCACGTAGACCGGCACCTTGACCACTTTGAGGATCTGGTAAACGGCGTGGTACAGGGTGCCCTCTTCCGAACCTGTCGGATCGAGCAGCGCGTGGGTGGTGAAGCTGTTGATGCGAAACGGTGCGTTGCGCGGAATCAGCGGATCGGCTTTCGGCGCGGTGCCGACCAGACCGATAACGTTGTCACCCAGGCCACCCATGGCCTCGGGGGATTCGGTGGCATTGACGGTAATGCCGTTGTGCTCGAAGTTCAGAACCTCAGCCATAGTCAGTCAGCCTTCTTGGCAGCGGCCTTCACGGCCTTGGTGGTAGTTGTTTTCAGCTCCAGTCGACCGGCGCTGTGCAGCGCACTGGCCTCGACATCGAGCAGATCGAGTTCCTGGCCGACGCTCGACCAGTGCCCACCGCCGGTGGGGAATGGAACGAGCACGGTGTAGGTTTGGCGGGTTGCCATTTTTCGTTTCTCCATAAACGGGAAAGCCCCTCGTTGGGTGGGGGCTTGGTGGGTGTTGAGTGTTTTTTGGGGGAAAGAAAACGCCCCGGGATGCGGGGCGTTTATTTGAGATCTGCGGTATCGGCAGACGATGAGTCCGGCCAACCCTCGGTAAGCATTTCGTCGTGGTACTCGCCTGTCTCGATTGCGCGTAACAACGTCAGCTCCCGGTCAAAGCAAGCCTGGACGTGCGCCCGTACTGCCTTCGCAATATCGATGATTTGCGCAGCGCCAATCTCGACGAATCCTTTCGTTGTTTTGAAATTGCAGCGGTATTCAGGATCGAAAATGGCTGAGAGCCCCATGCTTGCGATCAGCGCCTGGCTGTCGCGGGTTGTCTCGATTTGCAGGCTGCCGACGACAATGCCGACGCCCTCCCGAGCGAAGCGCTCAGCCGCCACAGCGGCCTTGAGTTCATCCAGCGAGACCACCGGAACGCCTTCTGGCGCAAAACGCTCGCCGTCGTACAGCCAACCCTCTTCGACCTCGCCGGGGCATTCGATCCAATTCATATCCGGGTGAAACATCGTCTTTATGTCGCCGTCGGTTTCGAACAACTGAACGGCCTTACCCATGTAAAGAAGGGCGTATTTTTTCATCAGGCGTATTCCTCGAAAATCACAACACCGCCAGCGCCCGGTGCGCCGTTGCGCGCTGCCATAGATGGGCCGTTGGCCACACCACCACCACCGCCCCCGTATCCCGTACCGTTCTGAATCGAAGCGCCGATACCGTACCCACTTCCCCCTGCACCAAGTGGTCCGCTACCGCCATGACCAGCCAGAGTCGACCCATTGACGGATATACCGGGATATCCAGGCGCACCAGGCATGTTGAGTAAATTGCCTCCAGAGGATGGCGCCCCCGGATAGCCGCCCACGTACAAGGCATAACCTACCGTCGATACAGCAATAGAAAAGATTGACCCCAGACCGCCCGGGGCAGACAACAGTGCCCCCACCGAGGTGGCGCCGCCTGTACCGCCACTGGTTCCTGTTGTGCCTGAAGCCGTTCCAGCGATCCCGCCGAGCCCTACGATTACCGACTGACTCGCGCCAATGTCCGCTGCCGTAAGTAACGCTTCCGCATAGCCACCAGCCGCGCCACCACCAGACGCCGAGACTTGGCCAGCTGCCGTAGCAGACGCACCGCCAGATCCTGCACCAGCGCCCACAATTCGAATCCTCACCTTCTTCATCCCCGGCGTCGGAATGTAGGTGCCGTTTTCCGTGAATTTCTGAATATTCAGAAGGCGTCCAAACTCGTTTTTAATCACCCGCTGCTCAAGCGCGGCGATATCAATCGTTCCTTGGTTAACCGGTGTGTTCCAGGCCTTGATGCACCACATCACCGCCAAGTTGTGCGGCCGAGTTTCGGTTGAAGTTCGCGCGACTCTTGATGCGTCAAAGACCATCGAGATGGGCGCGTTTGTCGCCCCACCACCCGGCAGAGAAACCGCGCCGTTGGTCTGGATATTGAAAGCTCCATATGCGCCGCCAGCGAGTTGCACACCATTACTGGCCGTCATAGACCCTGTAATGTTTTGCAGCGCATCAAGTTGATAGCTGCCCAATGCTCGACCCGCATCGACACCTCGCCCATGGTCCCAGCCACGCAAGAACTCACCACGCGTATCCGGTAGCCGCGTATAGCTCGCGTCGTCACCGGCAATGTTGAATTTCTTGTTCAGGTAAGCGGCAAGGTGTGGATAGAGCGCATCCTGAAACAGGCTGCCGTCCGCTTCCAGATAGCCAGGCGGCACCACGCCAGCTGGGAACGGCATCAGGGCGCCCACCGGTACCGCCGATTTCATTTTCTCCAGTTCGGCGGTCAGGGCGGCGACGTCGATGTTTCCCTGATTGACCGGAGCGTTCCAGGCCTTGATGCACCACATGACGGCGATGTTGCGGGGGCGGGTTTCTGTAGCGGCGCCGAAGTTATAGGTTCTTACACGACCGATACTCAGCTCAGCATTGTCACCTTCCGTACGCAATACCCAGTCAGCAGCCGTATCCTTCAACACTACTGTCGGAATCTCTCCGTTCGGGTCAACGGCCTGTCCACCTCCCGAGCCTGTCGGAAGGAAATGGTAGTGAGCCTTCAGACTATCCGTCTGAGAACTTCCTTGAGCACGTCCGCCATCCACCCCACGCCCATGATCCCAACCGCGCAAAAACTCCCCACGCGTCTCAGGCAAGCGGAAATTCCCGACACCCTCATCCCCCTTGTTGAACTTGCCGCCCAGATAGGCGCTCAAGTCAGGGTAAGTCGCGCTGCTCTTGACGCTGTTATCCAGCTCCAGGAAACCCGGTGGCGGCGTATCGACAGGGAACGCCACAATCGAACCCACCGGCAAAGCGGACGCCTTGGCAATCAGCGCTTCGACTTCAGCCTTGGTGTATGAGTCCTTGATGCCAAAACCGGCCAGCGTGTCGGGATTCGACCCGGCTGTCGCGCGGCCATATTCGTCGACGCTCAGACTTTTGTAAGTCCCGGCAGCAATCCCGGTGCGCCCTGCCAGCATCTTGAATGTCAGTGCAGTAGTGCCAAGAGTGATCGGCGCATTGGTGGTCAGGTGCCACAGCGAATCGCCGTTGAGCGTGCCCTCTTCCACCATCACCGTCAGGCCTGGTGTGACCTTGGCGCTGATGTTGGCATCGTTGGCCCGAACCCATTCGCCGTTGGTCACGATCCACAGACCGTTGTCCTTGGCCAGGGTCTGGTTCGGCAGCAGCACACGGTCGCCGGCAATCACCGCCACGCCGTCGATCTGCTGCGCACCGTTCAACACCACGTTGGCGGTGGCGGCGACACGTACCGACTGTTTGCCGTCGAGTTTGCCGAGTTCTTCGGCGAGGTAGCTCATGACCCACGCACGTGTGGCCTTGACCACCGTGTCATCGATCAGCAGCGTCACCAGCGAGGCATTGCTGGTCTCGAAAATCGAGCGGATGTAGAACTCTTTGCCCGAGCCGGACGTGGCCAGCACCGGTTTGAACGATTCCGGATATTTGACGATGGCATAGAGAATGCCGGTGTCGGTCCACAGACCCGCTTCACGCACATACCAGCCACCGACGTCCGGCGGGATGGTCACTTCGGCGAGCAGCCAGCTCGGATTCTTCTCGTCCTGGAACAGCGCGTTGAGCGGTCCGCGCCAGACTTCGCGTTTCAGCGCAGTAGCCGTCGCGGCCGGGTTGTAGACCGCGCCGCCGCCGTCGCCGACGGAAATCTGCGTCAACTTGATCGGTACGCCCGCTGCCTTGCAGGCGGTTTCGTAGGCAATCCCTGCGTTGGTGAGCAGGGTGTAATAGTCAGCCATTCAGGCCCCCTGAGGATAAATAGTGGATGTTTCGACGGTGTACAGCGCAGCCGCCATGAAGGCCTCGCCAGATGTCTCGAGCCCTTCGAGGAACACCGGATAAACCGTGGTCAGCTCACCGCAGAAGGTCGCGGCGCCGATGACGTGATTGCCGAAGGCGCTGAGGCCGACCGACACCGACAGCACGTCCCGCTCGCTCTTGGCATCAGCCAGGCGTCGGTCGAGACGGGTGTCGATTTCTTCGCTGTAGGGTTGTTCGCTGAAGGCTCGCACGGAAAAGCTGTAAGGCTCGCCGGGCGGTGTCTGCTCGTACCAGGCGCGGATTTCCGGCCTGAGCTGCAACCCCTTGGCGGCGTTCTCCAGCGCCTTGCGAGTGCCGGCCTGGCGCGCGGTGGGCCAGGCCAGTTCGACGGTCAGGCGCTTTTCCGCTTCCGGTGCGTCGGTGCTCCATTCGGCCACCCCGCGATCCGCTGCGAGATACGGCAGGAACGCAACGGGTGTCGAGGCCGGATTCATCAGTTCGGGAAACGGCGGCGCGACGCGATCAAGCAATGCGCCGAAGCCGATGTCGAGGGCCCGTTCCAGCGCCGAGCTGTTGGCTGGCAGCAGGGTCGGACGCGGTGTCTGATCGGTCATAGCGTCTGCACCTCGACTTCGACCGCCGTGCAGTACGGCGCTTGAAATGCGCTGCAGACGATGGGCGTCAGCGGTTCAAGAATCTGCAATTGCACGGCGCCGGCGCTGTGCAGCGTGTAGTCGATCCAGCTCGGATCGACCCGGCCTTCCAGGCGATGGCAACTGTCGGCGTAGGCCTGCAAATGCTGCTGCGCGGCGACCTTGGTCAGACCCGAATCCGGGCCCGAATTGATCTTTGCCACGACGCGGATTGTGTAGCGCTGAATCTCTGCGCCTTTGACTGTGACCTTGTCCGTCTCCGGACAAACATCGGGCCGGGCAAAGTGTTGGCGTACACCTTCGAGCAGCGTCGGGGACGGTGTACCGTCGCCCTCGCGGGCAAGCACGGTAACTTGCACTTCGCCGGGCGCGGTGCGGCGACCATTGCCATCCTTGACCTGCGCGGCGAGGCCATCCGGGGCGAAGGTGTAAGTGACGTTCACGACACCCGCATCGGTGGATTCGACTTTCACCGCCGGCCGTTCGCCGAGGGTGAACACCTCGCGACGATACTGCATCCGCGAACCCGCCGCCGGCGCATGGGGCGCCAGGTAATAGCGCAGCCGGGCGTCATCATCGCTCTCGTAGATCGCTGGCACCGGCGGGAATGCCGCCGGGTCACCCGGATCGAGCAACTGTCGCTCCAGGCCCATGTCCGCCAGCCGCGCATCAAGGTTGCTGCCGGTGGCCCACCACGCCAGCATCTGCTTGATCCGGGCGTTGTATTTGCGTTCGTGGGTTTGCAGGCGAACGCAAAAGGCCTCCAGAGCCAAGGTCAGCAGTTCGCTTTCGTTTTCCAGGCTGGTCTTGAGCTTTTCCGCGCTCTGCGGCGAACGTGCGCCGACGTACTCGACCACGAAGGTCTTGAACTCGGCGAGCAGATCCTCGAAGGCATCGACCTTGATCAAGGAGGGTTCGGCCAACTGATTCTGGCCGGGGATCAACATGCTCATGTCACGACCTCGAAAGTCTGTTGGCGGTTTTTCCAGGTGCCGGCGAAACGCAGCAGCAAACCGGCGCCCTGTCGGGTGGCGACGATCACGCCGGGCTGGAAATCGCCGATGCCGTTTTGCGGGTTGTAGAACGCCTGGGCCGCGTGGCTCTGGGCGAGTAACAGGATGTCGTCGCCCAGGTTCTGCCCCAGCAGCGTGGGGATCAGCGAACCGTACAAAGGCCGTTTTTGCCGGGTGCCCAGCGGCGTGGTCAGGGCCCGGGTCGCGCGCTGCACGAATTGCAGCCAGTCGTCGACCGTGGCCCCGCTGTCTCTATCGATTCCGATCATGGGAAGCTCTTGATTCAGGGGCTGATGACGCGGCCCTGGTGATCCACCAGCGGACCGCTGAAGTGCACGCCAGAGGCGTCGATGGTCAGGCCGACGGCGCCCAGTTGCAGGTTGATCGCTTGCGGGGTCATCGCCAGCCGTGCCGGCCCGATGCTCAGCTCAAGCGACTCGCGAGAACCGTTGAAGGCGGCCGGACCGTTTTGCCAATGCAGGGTGTGCGTCGCGTCGTCGTAGCCGCTTTCGCTGCCATCCTGATGAACACGACGAGTCAACGTCGGCACCGTCGAGGTCGGTGGAAAACGGTCACTGTTCAGGCCGAACAGCGCCACACTTTGCGCGCCGCTTTCACCGCTGCCGTAGTTGAACAGCAGACACTGTTCGCCCACCGTCGGGATCCGCGACTCGCTCTGCGCGCCGGCACTCGGGTTGAAGAACTTGATGGCCGGGGTGAGCAATCCACCGTGGCTGACCCTGCAGGTGTTACTGGCGGCGTCGACGTCCTGACAGATACCGATGCGGCAATAACTCTCGGCGCGCCGGTGCAGGTCTTCGATCTCCGCTTCCATCTCCGCCAGGCGCTCGATGATCGGACCCAGCTGCATTCGCAGTAACGCGTCGAACATCGGTCAGGCCTCCAGCGTGGTGTATTGGTCGGGATCGTCGATGTCGCTGACTTCCCAGGTGCGGGCGAATTTCGGTGTACCGAGCGGGTCGTCCAGCAGGGTCGGGCCGAGGTAGAGGGTCTGGTTGAACGACAGGGTCCAGGCTTTGTTCGGCTGGTCGGCGCGGATGAGCAATGACGGCATTCCATCGATGTTCATCGGCAGATCGCATTGATCGCCGGGCAAGCCCCAGCGGTTGTCGGTGACCAGACTCTTTAAGGCGGCGATCAGGTCGCAGGCAGCAAACGCCGTGGCGGACAGCGCCGGAATGACTTGCAGCGACAGCGTCAGCACGTGAGCGATGCGTCCGTTGGCGGCGCGCTCCCCCGGTGCGTTTCGCTCGATGTCGATCAACACCCAGGCCTTGTCGCCGGGGGCCGTGAAGTCATCGTGATTGCCGACCTGCACGTTCAGCTCGGCGCTGTTGCGCAAGGCTGTCGCCATCGCCGTGAACAGCTGCGAAGGCTGCTGGATCGGTGTGGGCATGCTTGACCTCCTTTTTCTGATGTCCACGCGAAGTCCCGCCGCACGCAGTGCAGCGAGGCAGGAAAGTGAAGGGTTTACTGTGAGTCGCGGGGCGGGATTTCGCAGACGCCAATGCGCTTGGCAGCCCAGCGTTCATAAAGACCGATGGCCACGTCGGCGCCGGCCATGGCCGTCAGGCAACCGATCGCGCACGCGGCCCAGATGGACATACCGGCGGCATACAGCAGCATGATCGCCGACACCCCGCAGATAACGCAGGCCCCGGAACGCAAAGCCAGACGCCGGATCAACGCCCAACCGCGGGCGCCCTCCTTGTCAGCGCGCCACATTTCGCCGGATACGCCGCCCACCAAGGCGAGCAGAATGACCAGCCAGATCGGCATGTCCGCCAACGCTTGTTGCTCGTTTGTCATGTCACGCCTCCTGGTGTGATGGATGAATAGTGTGTGTTGGGTTCAATCGGTTTCTCTTGAGGTAGGCATTCCAAAAAGCCCGGCAGCTCGCCGGGCTTTTCAGTAATGCGCTCCTTCGCCTTCCTTCAATTCTGTGTACGTGAAGGAAGCTGACTTTTCGGCGCTACTGGCGCGGTACGAGTCCATTCAAATTGTTTTTCCGACCGCGGTCCCTGCCCGCCGGATAACTGCTTCTGGTGCTTTACGCTGCACACCCGGGTCAGTTGCCAACCCTCTGAACCGTTGAGGCCGGTTCATCGCTGCCTGTTCTTGTGGAACTAAAGAGCTGTTGTTACCAGCCGCTTTGTCGAGCGGCTTGGTGGCAAGAATATGCATGGATGCATATACAGTCAATGCGTAAATGCATTTATTTATGCACTTAAAATGCGCGAATGCATGAAAGCCCCGCCATTCAAGGGTTGGCGGGTTTTCTACAGGCGAAAAAAAAACCCGCCTAGGCGGGTTTTGTCAGAAAGGAATCAGGTTACCGGGCGTACATGCCCCACCAGAAGACGTGACCGAGGATGACGATCTGCTCTTCCTGCATGTCTTGGAAGCTGTAGTCCTCGTCCGGGTGTTCATCGCGGTTGAAGCTGCGCAGGCGGATACCGGTAGGCAGGCGATAGAGCTGCTTCACCCGCAGTTGACCGTTGTGGTTGATCGCATAAAGGTCGCCATCGATGATGTCGCCGATCCCGCACTTGCCGGCATTGACCCCGACCGTGGCGCCGTCGCGCAGCACCGGCAACATGCTGTTGCCCCGTACCGTCACGCATTTGGCCTGATCGAACTGCACACCGTTATGGCGCAGGCTGCGCTTGCCGAAGCGCAGGCTCGAGCGTTCGCTCTCTTCGATGACGAATCTTCCTGATCCAGCAGCCAATTCAACCTCGCGAAGAAAGGGTACCGACACCTCGTCGTCATCGACGGGGGTGTCGTCGTCCCACAGGCTTATGTCCTTGAGTTCGGAATGCAACTCGTCGCGTCCGCCGTTGGCGGCGACGGGCGCAACATCCGCGCGCCCGCGCAACTGATCGGTGCTCACGGCGAAGTATTCGGCGATCTTCGAGATGTGTTTATCCGAAGGATCGACGATCTTCCCGCTGAGAATCCGCGAGAGCGTGGATTGAGGCACGCCGGTGCGACGGTGGAGCTCCGTGGGGGAGATCCCGTGCTGGTCGAGCAGTGCTCTTAAGACGGTAGATACGTTGCGTTTTTGCATAACGCGCATAGTGCTTGAAGTTTTTCGCGAAGACAAATGCTGATTTGCATAAATCGTGCATAGTCGAGCTTTTTGCGCCATATAGCTGTCACCCGGCCGCGATGCCTGCGTCCGACAGACCGCCCATGGTAACCTTGCGCCCATCGCGGAAAAGCCCGGCCACTGCCGCGCTTTTGCCCCACACCTTTGAACGAGTTGCCTGACAATCCGATGAATAAAGCCGTCTCCGACCTGTCCTCCCACACCCCGATGATGCAGCAGTACTGGCGCCTGAAGAATCAGCACCCGGACCAGCTGATGTTCTACCGCATGGGCGACTTCTACGAGATCTTCTACGAAGACGCGAAGAAGGCGGCCAAGTTGCTGGACATCACCCTGACCGCGCGCGGGCAGTCGGCGGGTCAGGCGATTCCGATGTGCGGGATTCCGTATCACGCGGCGGAAGGCTACCTGGCGAAGCTGGTCAAGCTCGGCGAGTCGGTGGTGATCTGCGAACAGGTCGGCGACCCGGCCACCAGTAAAGGCCCGGTGGAACGTCAGGTGGTGCGGATCATCACCCCGGGTACGGTCAGTGACGAGGCGTTGCTGGATGAGCGTCGCGATAACCTGATCGCGGCGGTGCTGGGCGACGAGCGCCTGTTCGGCCTGGCGGTGCTGGACATCACCAGCGGCAACTTCACCGTGCTGGAGATCAAGGGCTGGGAAAACCTGCTGGCGGAGCTGGAGCGGGTCAACCCGGTCGAGTTGCTGATCCCGGATGACTGGCCGAAGGATCTGCCGGCGGAAAAACGCCGTGGCGTTCGTCGCCGCGCGCCGTGGGATTTCGAGCGTGATTCGGCGCTGAAAAGTCTCTGCCAGCAATTCTCCACCCAGGACCTGAAAGGTTTTGGCTGCGAAACCCTGACTCTGGCGATCGGTGCCGCCGGTTGCCTGCTGGCGTATGCCAAGGAAACCCAGCGCACCGCCCTGCCCCATCTGCGCAGCCTGCGTCATGAACGGCTGGACGACACCGTGGTGCTGGACGGCGCCAGCCGCCGTAACCTGGAACTCGACACCAACCTGGCCGGTGGCCGCGACAACACCCTGCAATCGGTGGTCGACCGTTGCCAGACCGCCATGGGCAGCCGCTTGCTGACCCGCTGGCTCAACCGTCCACTGCGCGACCTGACCGTGTTGCTGGCGCGCCAGACCTCGATCACTTGCCTGCTCGATCGCTATCGCTTTGAAAACCTGCAACCGCAACTCAAGGAAATCGGCGACATCGAGCGGATCCTGGCACGGATCGGCCTGCGCAATGCCCGCCCTCGCGACCTCGCCCGCCTGCGTGATGCACTCGGCGCGTTGCCTGAACTGCAAGTGGCAATGGCTGACCTGGAAGCGCCGCACCTGCAACGCCTGGCGACCACCACCAGCACTTACCCGGAACTGGCGGCGCTGCTGGAAAAAGCCATCATCGACAACCCGCCGGCGGTGATCCGCGACGGCGGCGTGCTGAAAACCGGTTACGACAGCGAGCTCGACGAGCTGCAGTCGCTGAGCGAAAACGCCGGCCAGTTCCTGATTGATCTGGAAGCCCGGGAAAAGGCCCGCACCGGCCTCGCCAACCTGAAAGTCGGCTACAACCGCATCCACGGTTACTTCATCGAACTGCCGAGCAAGCAGGCCGAGTCGGCGCCCGCAGATTACATTCGCCGTCAGACCCTCAAAGGTGCCGAGCGCTTCATCACGCCAGAGCTGAAAGAGTTCGAAGACAAGGCACTGTCGGCCAAGAGCCGTGCCCTGGCCCGCGAGAAGATGCTTTATGAAGCATTGCTGGAAGATCTGATCAGCCAGTTGCCCCCATTGCAGGACACCGCCTCGGCTCTCGCCGAACTGGACGTGCTGAGCAACCTCGCCGAACGCGCGCTGAATCTCGACCTGAATTGCCCGACCTTCGTCAGCGAACCGTGCATGCGCATCTCCCAGGGCCGTCACCCGGTAGTCGAGCAAGTACTGACCACACCGTTCGTGGCCAACGACCTGAGCCTGGACGACAACACCCGCATGCTGGTGATCACCGGTCCGAACATGGGCGGTAAATCCACCTACATGCGCCAGACTGCACTGATCGTGCTGTTGGCACATATCGGCAGCTTTGTGCCGGCAGCGAGTTGCGAACTGTCGCTGGTGGACCGGATCTTTACCCGGATCGGTTCCAGCGATGACCTCGCCGGTGGGCGTTCGACCTTCATGGTGGAAATGAGTGAGACCGCGAACATTCTGCATAACGCTACCGAGCGCAGCCTGGTACTGATGGACGAAGTTGGTCGCGGCACCAGCACCTTCGACGGCCTGTCCCTGGCCTGGGCAGCGGCTGAGCGTCTGGCGCAATTGCGGGCCTATACTCTGTTCGCGACACACTATTTCGAACTGACTGTGTTGCCGGAAGCCGAACCGCTGGTGGCCAACGTGCACCTCAACGCTACCGAGCACAACGAACGCATCGTGTTCCTGCACCATGTGTTGCCGGGGCCGGCAAGCCAGAGTTACGGCCTCGCGGTCGCACAGTTGGCCGGTGTGCCAAGCGAAGTGATCGTACGTGCTCGTGAGCACTTGAGCCGCCTGGAAGATACCGCGCTGCCGCATGAGGCGCCAAAACCGGCCGTCAAGGGCAAACCGGCGACGCCGCAGCAGAGCGACATGTTCGCCAGCCTGCCGCACCCGGTGCTGGATGAGTTGGCCAAGCTGGATCTGGATGACGTCACACCGCGTCGTGCACTCGAAATGCTCTATGCACTAAAGAACCGGATCTAAGCACCGACGAACCGGATATAACGCAAACGGCTTCAAGCTGTTAGAATCTCGCGCGGTTTGGGATGCTGCTGGCTAATAGCCTGGCTGGCAGACATCGCTCCCGAACCTGGCGACCCCAACCGTGAAGGGGCAACGCTGCCGCCGCCTGAGGAGAAAATTAGAAATGACCTTCGTCGTCACCGACAACTGCATCAAGTGCAAGTACACCGACTGCGTAGAAGTCTGTCCGGTGGACTGCTTTTACGAAGGCCCGAACTTCCTGGTGATTCACCCGGATGAGTGCATCGACTGCGCCCTGTGCGAACCGGAATGCCCGGCCGTGGCCATTTTCTCCGAGGACGAAGTTCCGGAAGAAATGCAGGAATTCATTCAGCTGAACGTCGAGCTGGCCGAAATCTGGCCGAACATCACCGAGAAGAAAGAATCGCTGCCGGATGCCGAAGAGTGGGATGGCGTCAAAGGCAAGATCAAAGACCTCGAACGCTGATCTGTCCCGCGTTCGAATGAAAAGGCCCCTCGCGGGCCTTTTTATTTTTGCGGGTTTGGCTTTTCTTCAGGCAAAAAAAGGGGCGGTTTGACCCGCCCACATTTTTTCCCTATTCCCTGTGTTCCTTTTCATCGTCCTGATGAATCGCGTCCTGCGATGTCCATTCCCCTCTTCCTTGAAGGGCGTGTCTATCCGTCGACACAACCCAGATACTAGCGAGTTCCCCGCAGGAGGCAACCGGCTCTCAGCGCATGAACCTGTTGTCATAAGCCCTTAACATTCAAAAATAACCATATAAATCAATATCTTATTGATCATCGATGAGCGCAATCGCCTTCGGCAGCAGTGTAAAAATAACGAACACTTACGATACAGTCAGCAAAGGCTTACAGCGCAAACCTACAAGGTGGGAATGCCTCCCGCTTTCAGCACACAAACAAAAAGCCCCGAACCAGTCGGGGCTTTCTGCATAGCGGTCAGGCGGGCGGCTTATTGAAACAGCGACTCGCTCGACAGGCCGTTTTTCTCGAGAATTTCCCGAAGGCGTTTGAGGCCTTCCACCTGGATCTGTCTCACCCGTTCCCGGGTCAGGCCGATCTCCAGGCCTACATCCTCCAGCGTGCTGCTCTCGTGACCGCGCAGACCGAAGCGGCGTACCACCACTTCGCGTTGCTTGTCGGTCAGCTCCGAGAGCCATTGATCGATGCTCTGCGACAGGTCGTCATCCTGCAGCAGTTCGCACGGATCGGTCGGACGGTCATCCGTCAGGGTGTCGAGCAGGGTTTTATCCGAATCCGGACCCAGCGAGACGTCGACCGAAGAAACCCGCTCGTTCAGGCCCAGCATGCGCTTGACCTCGCCCACCGGTTTTTCCAGCAGGTTGGCAATTTCTTCGGGTGAAGGTTCGTGGTCGAGCTTTTGCGTCAGCTCCCGTGCAGCCCGCAGGTACACGTTGAGCTCCTTGACTACATGGATCGGCAACCGGATGGTCCGGGTCTGATTCATGATTGCGCGTTCGATGGTCTGACGGATCCACCAGGTCGCGTAGGTCGAGAAGCGGAAGCCGCGCTCGGGATCGAACTTTTCCACCGCGCGGATCAATCCGAGGTTGCCCTCTTCGATCAGATCCAGCAGCGACAGCCCCCGATTGACGTAACGCCGGGCGATTTTGACCACCAGCCGCAGGTTACTTTCGATCATGCGCTTGCGCCCGGCAGGATCGCCACTTTGCGACAAGCGCGCAAAATGAACTTCTTCTTCCGGGGAGAGCAGAGGGGAAAAGCCGATTTCGTTGAGGTACAGCTGCGTGGCATCAAGTGCCCGAGTGTAATCGATGTACTTATGTTGTTTAAGTGAAGCGGAGTGTTTGGATTTGGCACGAACGGAAGGTGGAGCAGCCCCTTCATCATTCGACATCGAATCCGAATCGATGCCGGTCTCCATCAGGAGAACCTCATCGTCGATGTCAAACTCCGGCACTTCTTTACTGAGAGCCATTGTTATAGTCCTTTGGTGAGTTCGACCCCAAGCTCAAGCGACGCCTTTATCCTTGGCAACGCTGGAGCCTGTCCCCTCTACGTGACGGAACAGGCTGGTCTGCAAATCAACGTCTTGGCAGGAACTGCAGCGGATCTACAGGTTTACCTTGTCGGCGAATCTCAAAATGCAGTTTCACCCGGTCTGTACCCGTTGACCCCATTTCGGCAATTGTCTGTCCGACCTTGACCTGCTGCCCCTCCCGTACCAACAGCCGACGGTTGTGTCCGTAAGCACTGACGTAGGTTTCGCTGTGTTTGATGATGACCAATTCGCCGTAGCCCCTTAAGCCACTCCCGGCGTATACCACCGTCCCATCAGACGCAGCTAAAACAGGCTGTCCCAAATCTCCGGCGATATCAATTCCTTTATTCAAACTACCGTTTGAAGAGAATTTTCCAATGAGAATGCCATTAGATGGCCATCCCCAGCCGGTCGGGGCCGGGCCCGGTGGAGGCAGTGGAGCGGGTGTTGCCTTGTTGGCGACGGACGGTACAACCGTCGTCGAAGCCGCACCGGAACCCGTGGTTGTGGTGGTTGTCGTGCCATTTGCCTGGCGCCGGATAACCGTGGTTTTGCTGGACGAAGACGCTGAAGAACCGGAGTTGCTGACGACCGCCGTCGACGTTGAACCGGTACGGCCGTCGAAGCGAATCGTCTGACCCGGATGTATCGTGTATGGCGTAGGAATATTGTTCCGGGCGGCGAGGGCTTTGTAGTCCCAGCCGTAGCGAAAAGCGATGGAAAACAGGGTATCGCCCGGACGGACTACATACTGCCCGGTCGTCACGACCGGACGCTGGGCCACCGTATTGTTGCGATCGACGACCCGAACGTTGCTCGATTTTGTGCTGGAGCAACCGACCAGCAAGGTGCTCAAGACAAGGCCAGTCACCAGGCGCTGAAAGCTCGTGTTACCCATACGCTGCGCAATGACTGTGAGACTCACCCGCCGCTCCCTTTGTGGTGGCTGAAAAATGTGGAATACCGATTCCGGCATGAAACTTCGCAAGTATAACGGGCGCAACCGGCTTTACCTTTATAGAAGCGCTATCGCTCGGCGCACACGTTTGCTTGTAGACGATCCGTCCTGTTTAAACACTCGCTGCCGCTGTAAGACAGGCACGCGCGAAAGGAATTCAGCGGCTTCGAACAAATGCTCAGGCCAGCGGGCCATTAAGCAATGGCACGAAACGCACCGCCCCCAGAACGTGTCGGGAGAAGCCGTTTTCTTCACGCACGATCAGCATCAATTGCTGCACTTCACCAGAGCCGACCGGGATCACCATCCGCCCGCCCGGTGCCAGTTGGTCGAGCAACGCCTGAGGCACGTCGGTGGCGACTGCCGTGACGATGATGCCGTTGTACGGCGCCAGCGCCGGCCAGCCTTCCCAGCCATCGCCCCAGCGAAACACCACGTTGCGCAAGTTGAGCTCGACCAGGCGTTCCTTGGCCCGATCCTGCAGCACCTTGATGCGCTCCACCGAGAACACCCGCTCGACCAGTTGCGATAGCACCGCTGTCTGGTAACCGGAACCAGTGCCGATCTCCAGCACTTTATCCAACGGCCCGGCCTCCAGCAGCAGCTCGCTCATGCGCGCAACCATATAAGGCTGGGAAATGGTCTGGTTGTTGCCGATCGGCAGCGCGGTGTCCTCATAGGCCCGGTGCGCCAGCGCTTCATCGACGAACAGGTGCCGCGGGGTGCGACGGATCACTTCCAGCACGCTGGCGTTGGAAACGCCCTCTTCATACAGACGCTGGATCAGGCGCTCGCGGGTTCGCTGGGACGTCATCCCGATGCCGCTGCGCAGCCTGTCGTCTTGTTCACGAGCCATTAATTGAGCCCCTCCAGCCAGCCGTCGAGACCTCTGAAGGCATCATTGAAGGTGCGATCGAGCAACAACGGAGTGATGGATACGTAACCCTGCATCACCGCGTGGAAATCGGTGCCCGGCCCGCCGTCTTCCGCATCACCTGCCGCTGCAATCCAGTAACCGGCCTTGCCGCGCGGGTCCACGACTTTCATCGGCGCCGCCGCACGGGCGCGATGGCCGAGACGGGTCAGTTGAATGCCGCGAATGTGATCGATCGGCAGATTCGGAATATTCACGTTCAATACCGTGCGCGGAGGCAGATCGAGCCCGGCATGGGCTTCGACCAGTTTGTGCGCAAAGTAGGCGGCCGTGGGCAGGTTGTCGACCTGCCGCGAAACCAGCGAGAAGGCAAACGACGGGCGCTCGAGAAAGCGGCCCTCGAGGGCGGCTGCCACGGTCCCGGAATACAGCACGTCATCACCCAGGTTGGCGCCCAGGTTGATCCCCGACACCACCATGTCCGGCTCACGTTCAAGCAAACCATTGAGCCCCAGATGAACGCAGTCGGTCGGCGTACCATTGAGGCTGATAAAGCCGTTGGCCAGGTATTGCGGGTGCAACGGACGATCGAGTGTCAGCGAACTGCTGGCACCGCTCTTGTCCTGTTCCGGGGCGATAACCACGCACTCGGTGTAATCCGCCAGCGCAGCATAAAGCGCGGCAAGACCGGGCGCAGTCACCCCATCGTCGTTAGAAATCAGAATACGCATGGGCTGTCCGTCTGCCCCACCGGCACCAGATCAACGAGTTCGCGCACCAATACGGTGGCGAAGCATCCGGCCGGGAGGACGAATTCCAGTTGCAGAATGTCAGGCTCGGGATAATGCCACGTCAACCCGCCAATGGGCAGCCGCAGGATGCGACGTTCGTGGCTCATACCGGCATTAATCAACCAATCGCGCAGATCCGCCTCGCGTGCGGCAATCCCCTGCTCCAGATCATGGACAACCCCGGCCGCCGGCGAGTCACCTTCGCCCCACTGCGGACCGGTCGGGTGCAGGTCGAGAATCGCCAGACGCGGATCACTGCACTCGGCTTCACCGGCCGGGAAAAAGCTGCGGCTATCGGTGAACGCCAGCAGATCGCCGACCTGGGCACGCTGCCAGGTGCCATCGGCGACCCGTGCTGCGAGCACCTGATTGAACAGAAAACTGCGCGCGGTCGACAGCAGGCGCGAGCGCACATTGCGCTGCTCCGGCAGTGCCTTGCGCGCGGCCCAGGAGCGGGCATCGACAACGTTGCCACCGTCATGGCCGAAACGCTGGGCGCCGAAGTAATTCGGGATGCCCTGTTTGGCAATCAGTTGCAGACGCTCGTCGATGGCGGCCTTGTCGCCATTGAACTGAGTCAGACGCAGCGTGAAACCGTTGGCCGAATGCGCACCGCGTTGCAGCTTGCGCTTGTGGCGAGTGGTCTTGAGGATTTTCAGCGTGTCGTTTTCCGCCGCCGACAGATCCGGATCGGCCTTGCCCGGCAATTGCACGCTGAACCACTGCCGGGTCAGCGCCTGACGGTCTTTCAGACCGGCGTAACTCACCGTGCGTAGCGGCACGCCGGCGGCCTTGGCGATACGGCGTGCGGCCTCTTCCGTATTCAGGCCGCGCTTCTCGACCCAGATCCACAGGTGCTCGCCGTTACCGCTGAACGGAATGTCGAGGACTTCATCGACCTGGAAATCTTCGGCGATGGCTTTCAGGACCGCGGTGCCGAGGGCATCGCCATAGGCCCGCGGGCCGAGCAGTTGCAGTTCGTTCATGCGCGCAGCAACAAGGCAACGGAATGCACGGCAATGCCTTCTTCGCGACCGACGAAGCCGAGCTTCTCGGTGGTGGTGGCTTTCACGTTCACTTGATCCGGTTCTACTTGCAGATCCGCGGCAATCAGCGCGCGCATCGATTCGATATGAGGGGCCATTTTCGGCGCTTGGGCAACGATGGTGTTGTCGACGTTGCCGACCTTCCAGCCTTTGGCGTGGATCAGACTGACCACGTGACGCAGCAACACTCGGCTGTCGGCGCCCTTGAATTGCGGGTCGGTGTCCGGGAAATGCTTGCCGATATCACCCAGCGCCGCCGCGCCAAGCAAGGCGTCGCTCAAGGCGTGCAGCAGGACGTCACCGTCGGAGTGAGCGAGCAGCCCGAAGCCGTGTGCGATTCGCACGCCGCCCAGAGTAATGAAATCGCCTTCAGCGAAACGGTGCACATCATAGCCGTGGCCAATACGCATAAAAAAACGCCCCGAATTTTGTCAGGGCGTGATTCTACCTGCATTAGGCCTTGAGGGCGCGCGCGTGATGCTGCAAGTGGTCGTCAATGAAGCTGGCGATGAAGAAATAGCTGTGGTCGTAGCCCGGTTGCAGACGCAACGTCAGCGGGTGGCCCGCTTGTTTTGCGGCTTGTTGCAGGGCTTCCGGTTTGAGTTGGGTGGCGAGGAAATCGTCGCGGTCACCCTGATCGACCAGCAATGGCAGCTTTTCGTCCGCCTCGGCGATCAGCGCACAGGCATCCCACTCGCGCCACTTCGAACGGTCTTCGCCCAGATAGCGGGAGAACGCTTTCTGGCCCCACGGACAATCAATCGGATTATTGATCGGCGAGAACGCTGACACTGACTGATAACGCCCCGGATTGCGCAACGCACAGACCAGCGCACCGTGACCACCCATGGAATGGCCGCTGATGCTGCGTTTGTCCGACGCCGGGAAATGCGCTTCAACCAGTGACGGCAATTCCTGCACAACGTAGTCATGCATCCGATAGTGCCGCGACCAGGGTTCCTGCGTGGCATTCAGATAAAACCCGGCACCGAGACCGAAATCCCAGGCCCCGTCGGGATCACCCGGTACATCCGGGCCGCGCGGACTGGTGTCCGGGGCCACGATGATCAGCCCCAGTTCAGCCGCCATGCGCATGGCACCGGCCTTCTGCATGAAGTTCTCGTCCGTGCAGGTCAGGCCCGACAGCCAGTACAGCACCGGCAGCTTGCCGCCCTGCTCTGCCTGGGGCGGCAGATACACGGCAAACACCATGTCGCAGCCCAGCACTTCGGAGCGATGGCGATAGCGCTTGTGCCAACCGCCGAAACTTTTCTGACAGGAGATGTTTTCCAGACTCATGTAAGACTCCTACGCAGCCACGGCTGCACATCGGCAGCCGTCGTATCGCGATTGATCAGAAATGAATGACGGTGCGGATGCTCTTGCCTTCGTGCATCAGGTCGAAGGCTTTGTTGATGTCTTCCAGGCCCATGGTGTGGGTGATGAAGGTATCCAGCGGGATTTCGCCGCTTTGCGCCATGTCGACATAGCTTGGCAGTTCGGTCCGGCCACGCACGCCACCGAACGCCGAACCGCGCCAGACGCGACCGGTCACCAGTTGGAACGGACGGGTGGCGATTTCCTGGCCGGCGCCGGCAACACCGATGATCACCGACTCACCCCAACCTTTATGGCAGCACTCGAGGGCCGCGCGCATCAGTTGCACGTTGCCGATGCATTCGAAGGAGAAGTCGACGCCACCGTCGGTCATGTCGACGATCACTTCCTGGATCGGACGATCGAAATCTTTCGGGTTCACGCAGTCGGTAGCGCCCAATTGTTTGGCGATTTCGAACTTGGCCGGGTTGATGTCGATGGCGATGATCCGTGAGGCCTTGGCCTTCACTGCACCGATCACGGCCGACAGGCCAATGCCGCCGAGACCGAAGATGGCCACGGTGTCACCCGGCTTCACCTTGGCGGTGTTGATCACCGCACCGATACCGGTGGTCACGCCGCAACCGAGCAGGCAGACCTTTTCCAGCGGTGCATCCTTGGAGATCTTGGCCACGGAGATTTCCGGCAGCACGGTGTATTCGGAAAAGGTCGAAGTACCCATGTAGTGGAAAATCGTTTGGCCCTTGTAGGAAAAGCGCGAAGTGCCGTCCGGCATCAGGCCCTTGCCCTGGGTGGCCCGAATGGCCTGACACAGGTTGGTCTTGCCCGACTTACAGAATTTGCACTGGCCACATTCCGGGGTGTACAGCGGAATCACATGGTCGCCGACGGCCACCGAGGTCACGCCTTCGCCGATCGCTTCAACGATGGCGCCGCCTTCGTGGCCGAGGATCGACGGGAAGATACCTTCCGGGTCCGCGCCGGACAGGGTGTAAGCGTCAGTGTGGCAAACCCCGGAAGCCACCACGCGCAGCAATACTTCACCGGCCTTGGGCATGGCGACATCGACTTCTACGATTTCCAGCGGCTTCTTGGCCTCGAAGGCAACGGCGGCGCGCGACTTGATCATGCTGACTCTCCTGTGAATCCATTGAATAAAAAACCAGACGGTCAGTGTAGTTCAGCGCTGCTTGATGAATAATCCGGGCAAAAGCAAAACATTATTGCCATACAGGGATAATCCCCATGTCCGAAAACCGCTGGGAAGGCATCGACGAGTTCGTCGCCGTTGCCGAATGCAGCCAATTCACTGCCGCTGCGGAACGCCTGGGCGTTTCCTCCTCGCACATCAGTCGCCAAATCGTACGGCTGGAGGAGCGTTTGCAGACGCGACTGCTGTATCGCAGTACCCGACGCGTCACGCTGACCGAGGCGGGTCAGACTTTCCTGCAACATTGCCAGCGTCTGCAAGACGGTCGTGAAGAAGCGTTGCGTGCAGTCGGCGATCTGACCAGCGAACCCAAAGGCATGCTGCGCATGACCTGCGCCGTGGCCTATGGCGAACGCTTCATCGTGCCGCTGGTGACCCGGTTCATGGGGCACTACCCGCAACTGCGCATCGACATTGAATTGACCAACCGCCAGCTCGATCTTGTGCATGAAGGCCTGGATCTGGCGATCCGTCTTGGTCGACTTCAGGATTCCCGGCTTGTAGCGACCCGACTGGCACCCCGGCGCATGTATCTGTGTGCGTCGCCTTCCTACCTGGAACGGTACGGGCGCCCACACAGTTTGTCGGAACTGGGACGGCACAATTGCCTGATCGGCAGCTCGGACATCTGGCAGCTTGAACAAAACGGGCGGGAATTTTCCCAGCGGGTACAGGGAAACTGGCGCTGCAACAGTGGGCAAGCGGTGCTGGATGCCGCACTGCAAGGCGTCGGACTGTGTCAGTTGCCGGACTATTACGTGCTGGAGCATCTGCACAGCGGCGCGTTGATTTCTTTACTGGAGGCGCATCAACCGCCGAATACAGCGGTGTGGGCGTTGTATCCGCAGCAGCGGCACTTGTCGCCGAAGGTGCGCAAACTGGTGGACTTTCTCAAGGAAGGTTTGGCCGAACGGCCTGAGTATCGGATTTAACGACGGTTGGTCCAGCGCTGGCGCAGCCATTCCAGATCTTCAGGCCGAGTGACCTTGAGATTGTCCGCACGACCTTCGATCAGACGCGGCGCCATGCCGGCCCACTCCATTGCCGAGGCTTCATCGGTGATCACAGCATCAGCCACCAGACTGTCGGCCAGTGCACGGTGCAAGGCACCGAGGCGGAACATCTGCGGCGTGTAGGCCTGCCAGATCACGCTGCGATCCACGGTTTCCACCACACGACCGTGCTTGTCGACCCGTTTCAGGGTGTCGCGCGCCGGCACGGCCAGCAAGCCGCCGACCGGATCGTTCGCCAGTTCAGTAAGCAATTTGTCGAGATCGTCACGGCTCAGGTTCGGTCGTGCCGCATCGTGCACCAGCACCCAGTCCTCGTCGTCGGCACCTTGCGCATGCAGATGCAGCAAGGCGTTGAGCACCGAGCCGGAACGTTCGGCACCACCGTCGACCCGCTGAATACGCGGATCGCTGGCGCTGGCCAGGTTCGGCCAATAAGGATCATCAACGGCAAGACTGACCACCAGGCCCTTGAGGCTCGGGTGATCGAGGAAACAGCCGAGGCTGTGTTCGAGAATTGTGCGCCCGCCCAGTTGCAGGTATTGCTTGGGACGGTCCGCGGCCATTCGGGCACCGACGCCCGCGGCAGGAATCACGGCCCAGAAGGCCGGCAGGGAGTCGATCATTGGGCCAACTGGTAAAGGGTCTCGCCGTCCTTGACCATGCCCAGTTCGTGACGAGCCCGCTCTTCAACGGTCTCCATGCCCTTCTTCAACTCGCTGACTTCAGCGTCCATCACCCGGTTGCGCTCCAACAAGGCTTCGTTCTCGGCGTGTTGATCAGCAATCTGCTGATTCAGTTCGGCGACTTGCGCCAGACTGCCATTGCCCACCCACAGGCGGTACTGCAGACCGGCCAGCAGCAAGAGCAAAACGAGAAACAACCAGTAAGGACTGCGCATCGAATATCAGGTATCCAGTGAAAAAAGACAGCCACGCCAAAACTTTGAAGCATCTGATAGCACGAAGCCTGGAATATCCAGGCTTGTGCATATAAGGCATCAGATTAGTGGCAAATCCATCGCTGTCACGACTTTTCCGACACAATCCGGTGTCTTTCTATCATTTACTGCTCAGCCGCGAAACTCGCTGCGACCGTTGTACTTGGCCTTGCCATTCAACTGCTCTTCGATACGCAGCAGTTGGTTGTACTTGGAAACACGGTCGGAACGGCACAGCGAACCGGTCTTGATCTGGCCAGCCGAAGTACCCACGGCCAGGTCGGCAATGCTCGAGTCTTCGGTTTCGCCGGAGCGGTGCGAGATCACGGCGGTGTAACCGGCAGCCTTGGCCATCTGGATGGCTTCCAGGGTTTCGGTCAGGGTGCCGATCTGGTTGAACTTGATCAGGATCGAGTTGGCGATCTTTTTATCGATGCCTTCTTTCAGGATCTTGGTGTTGGTCACGAACAGGTCGTCACCGACCAGTTGGGTCTTCTCGCCGATCTTGTCGGTGAGGATCTTCCAGCCAGCCCAGTCGGACTCGTCCAGACCGTCTTCGATCGAGATGATCGGGTAACGCTCGGTCAGACCTTTCAGGTAGTCGGCGAAACCTTCAGCGGTGAACACCTGGCCTTCGCCGGACAGGTTGTACTTGCCGTCTTCGAAGAATTCGCTGGCTGCGCAGTCCAGAGCCAGGGTCACGTCGGTGCCCAACTTGTAACCGGCGTTGGCAACAGCTTCGGAGATCACTTTCAGTGCGTCTTCGTTGGACGCCAGGTTCGGCGCGAAACCACCTTCGTCACCGACGGCGGTGCTCAGGCCACGGGCCTTCAGCACAGCTTTGAGGTGATGGAAAATCTCGGTGCCCATGCGCAGACCTTCCGAGAAGGACTTGGCGCCAACCGGCTGAACCATGAATTCCTGGATGTCGACGTTGTTGTCGGCGTGTTCGCCACCGTTGATGATGTTCATCATCGGAACCGGCATCGAGTACACACCCGGAGTGCCGTTCAGGTTGGCGATGTGTGCGTACAGCGGCAGGTCCTGATCTTGCGCAGCCGCCTTGGCCGCAGCCAGGGATACGGCGAGGATGGCGTTGGCGCCCAGGGTCGCTTTGTTTTCAGTACCGTCCAGCTTGATCATCGCGTGATCCAGGGCTTTCTGGTCGCTTGGGTCGGTGCCCAGCAGCAGATCGCGGATCGGACCGTTGATGTTGGCTACCGCCTTGAGCACGCCCTTGCCCAGGTAACGGCTCTTGTCGCCATCACGCAGCTCGAGCGCTTCACGCGAGCCAGTGGATGCACCGGACGGCGCACAGGCGCTGCCGATGATGCCGTTGTCGAGAAGCACGTCCGCTTCCACGGTGGGATTGCCACGGGAGTCGAGAACTTCACGACCTTTGATGTCGACGATTTTTGCCATTGTTGTAAACACTCCAAAGTTGACGAAAACGACGCAGCTAGAGGAAATCTTTTTACCGTCGGCAAGTGGTGTGCAGCGGGCAGCTTGCAGACGACAACGCTCATACCCGAGGGCATGAGCGACAAATCGTGCGGTACTTTACCGGAGAATTGAGGTTTACGCGGTTTCTACCGTCGGAAAACTCTTCACCAGTTCGTCCAGGGCTTTGAGCTGGGCCAGGAATGGCTCCAGTTTGTCCAGACGCAAGGCGCAAGGGCCGTCGCATTTGGCGTTGTCGGGATCCGGGTGCGCTTCGAGGAACAGGCCCGCCAGCGACTGGCTCATGCCAGCCTTGGCCAGGTCGGTGACCTGGGCGCGGCGACCGCCGGCGGAATCGGAACGACCGCCAGGCATCTGCAGCGAATGGGTCACGTCGAAGAATACCGGGTACTCGAACTGCTTCATGATGCCGAAGCCGAGCATGTCGACCACGAGGTTGTTGTAGCCGAAGCTCGAACCGCGCTCGCAGAGGATCAACTGATCGTTACCCGCCTCCACGCACTTGTTCAGGATGTGTTTCATTTCCTGAGGCGCGAGGAACTGGGCTTTCTTGATGTTGATGACGGCATTGGTCTTGGCCATCGCGACGACCAGATCGGTCTGGCGCGACAGGAAGGCCGGCAGCTGGATGATGTCGCAGACCTCGGCGACGACCGCAGCCTGATCAGGCTCGTGGACGTCGGTGATGATCGGCACACCGAAGGCTTGTTTGATGTCCTGGAAGATGCGCATACCCTCTTCCAGGCCAGGACCGCGATAGGAGGTCACAGAAGAACGGTTGGCCTTGTCGAAGCTGGCCTTGAACACGTAAGGGATACCGAGTTTTTCGGTGACCTTCACGTACTCTTCGCAAACCTGCATGGCCATGTCACGGCTTTCCAGCACGTTCATGCCGCCGAACAGCACCATGGGTTTGTCGTTGGCGATCTCGATGTCGCCGACGCGGATGATCTTCTGTGCCATCGTGGTTACGCCTTCTTCTGGTGTTGAGCCAATGCCGCTTTGACGAAGCCGCTGAACAGCGGATGGCCATCGCGTGGCGTCGAGGTGAACTCAGGGTGGAACTGGCAAGCGACGAACCATGGATGATCCGGCGCTTCGACCACTTCAACCAGCGCGGCATCGGAAGAACGACCGGAAATCTTCAGGCCGGCTTCAATGATTTGCGGCAGCAGGTTGTTGTTCACTTCGTAACGGTGACGGTGACGTTCGACAATCACATCCTTGCCGTAGCAGTCGTGCACCTTGGAGCCGGCTTCGAGCAGGCATTCCTGAGCGCCGAGGCGCATGGTGCCGCCCAGGTCGGACGCTTCGGTACGCACTTCAACGGCACCGGTAGCGTCTTCCCACTCGGTGATCAGGCCGACAACCGGATGGCCGCTGGCACGATCGAACTCGGTGGAGTTGGCGTCTTTCCAGCCCAGCACGTTACGGGCGAACTCGATGACCGCCACTTGCATGCCCAGGCAGATACCCAGGTACGGAACCTTGTTTTCGCGAGCGTACTGAACGGCAGTGATCTTGCCTTCCACGCCGCGCAGACCGAAGCCGCCCGGTACGAGGATCGCGTCGACGCCTTCCAGCAGCGCGGTGCCCTGGTTCTCGATGTCTTCGGAATCGATGTAGCGCAGGTTGACCTTGGTGCGGTTGGTGATGCCGGCATGACTCATCGCTTCGATCAGCGACTTGTAGGCATCCAGCAGCTCCATGTACTTGCCGACCATCGCGATGGTGACTTCGTGCTCCGGGTTCAGCTTGGCATCGACGACCTTTTCCCACTCGGACAGGTCGGCGCCATTGCATTGCAGGCCGAAACGCTCGACGACGAAATCGTCCAGACCCTGGGCGTGCAGTACGGCCGGGATCTTGTAGATGGTGTCGACGTCTTCCAGGGAGATCACCGCACGCTCTTCAACGTTGGTGAACAGCGCGATCTTGCGACGCGACGACACATCCACCGGATGGTCGGAGCGGCAGATCAGCACGTCTGGTTGCAGGCCGATCGAACGCAGTTCCTTCACGGAGTGCTGGGTCGGCTTGGTCTTGGTCTCGCCAGCGGTGGCGATGTACGGAACCAGGGTCAGGTGCATCAGCATCGCGCGCTTGGAGCCGACTTCCACACGCAGCTGGCGGATGGCTTCGAGGAACGGTTGCGATTCGATGTCACCCACGGTACCGCCGATTTCCACCAGCGCCACGTCGGCATCGCCGGCGCCCTTGATGATGCGACGCTTGATTTCGTCGGTGATGTGCGGAATCACCTGGATGGTTGCACCCAGGTAGTCACCACGGCGCTCTTTGCGCAGCACGTGCTCGTAGACACGGCCGGTGGTGAAGTTGTTGTTCTGGGTCATGGTCGTGCGGATGAACCGCTCGTAGTGGCCCAGGTCCAGGTCGGTCTCGGCGCCGTCGTGGGTGACGAACACTTCACCGTGCTGGAACGGGCTCATGGTGCCCGGGTCGACGTTGATGTACGGATCCAGCTTCAGCATGGTGACCTTAAGCCCCCGCGCCTCCAGGATGGCCGCCAATGAAGCCGATGCAATGCCTTTCCCCAAAGAAGAAACAACACCGCCCGTGACGAATATGTAGCGCGTCATGAAAAACCCTAGAAGTCTGCGTTAAAGCGGTCCGAGCCGCCGGGGAAAGCGAAGGAAGGCCGAAGCCCCCGATCACCTGCATTAATCACAGTGCACCTTTCAAAAAAACCGCCGCGTTGGGACAGACCGGAAGTGAAAACACCGGTACGTTGCTCGCTACACATTTTTTGGAATCGCCCAGCAAAGACTGCTTGGTAATCGGCAACTCCTGCAATTCAGGCGAATCCACAGAAGTTGTATCAAGAAGGGAGCGTAGTCTACCGGAATGCCCCCTTCATCTCAAACCTTGATCTTCGTCCGAAGGCTGCCAATGCAATCGCCAGCCTTCCAGCACATGGCCGTCGAGCCCCGGCAGGTTCGCCACGGCGAGCAATTCTTCACCGCGAAACAGCAGCGGCAATCTGCCACGCACGAAGCCCGGCACCGCGCGCTCATTAAGCAGGCGCTTGAGATCACGATGACCGCGATCCGCCAGATGCATCACCTCGCCGCCCTGCCGATAGCGGACTTGCAGCGGCCCGGCGGGAGTCTGACCGCTGAACATGACACGTCCGTTATCGGGCAAGCGTAGCGCCAGCAACGGCTCGTGCCAGTCGCCGCTGACCACCGGTGTACGCAACCATTGTCCGCTGAGCCACCACAGGCGACCGGCGCTTCGGTGCAGCTCGCCATCCGCCAGACGCCAGATCGGCGAGGCATCGTTGCCGGCGTCACGCACATCGACCCAACCCGACCAATGGTCGGTATCCGGCAGTCGGGTCAGCGGCTGAAGCCAGTGGCCGAGTGCATTTCGCTGACGGGCATCGGACAATTTCGCGATGGCCGCAAACTCCAGCGATGGCAATCCCGACCACTCGAACTCAGCGGGCAATTTCGCAGTAGCCAGATCGATTTGCGCCAGCTCATCGAGTAAACCTTGCGCCTCACGCAGATGCGCCGCGCTGCGGGCCATGCTGGCGTGCGCCTGAGGCCAGCGACCGCTCAGCAACGGCAGAACCTGATGCCGTAGATAGTTGCGCGAAAACTGTCGATCCTGATTCGAAGGGTCCTCGACCCAGCGCAAGCCGTGGTCCTGCGCATAGGCTTCCAGCTCGGCACGTGTGACGTCGAGCAACGGCCGCACCAGACTGCCCTGCCCCAGCGCTCGCGTGGCCGGCATTCCGGACAACCCACGCACGCCGGCGCCACGCAGCAGACGGAACAACAGCGTTTCAGCCTGATCATCGCGATGCTGCCCGGTCAGCAGCACATCATTGGCCTGAGTCGCCGCACTGAACGCCGCATAGCGAGCATCCCGTGCCGCGCGCTCTACACTCGCCCCCGGCTGCACCTGCACACGCTGCACTTGCAACGGCACCGACAGTTCGTCGCAGACATCCTGACAATGCGCCGGCCACGCATCGGCCGCAGCCTGAAGGCCGTGATGAACATGAATGGCGCTTAGCGCCGGAAGGGATTCGGTTTTGGCGAGATTGGCCAGGAGGTGCAGCAGAACGGTGGAGTCGAGGCCGCCGGAGAAGGCGATGCGCCAATGGGAAGCACCGAGCCAGGGCATGAGATTGCGCAGAAGCCTGGAAGGCAAATCAATCGAGGGCTGACCCATTTTTCTACCTTTTCACAAACCAAATGTGGGAGCGGGCTTGCTCGCGAAAGCGATGAAACAGCCAACACAATTGTTGAATGTTACATCGCATTCGCGGGCAAGCCCGCTCCCACAGTGTTTTGCATCGTTGGCCGAAACGGCTCGACTTAGAGACCGTAGCTCATCAGACGATCATAACGACGCTTGAGCAGCGCTTCGTTGTCGAACTTCTTCAGCATCGCCAGTTGCGAGCTCAGCTCGGCGCGGATCGATGCTGCGGCAGCGGCCGGATCACGGTGGGCGCCGCCCAGAGGCTCGCTGATCACCTTGTCGACGATGCCCAGACCTTTCAGACGCTCGGCGGTGATGCCCATCGCTTCAGCAGCATCCGGCGCCTTCTCTGCGGTTTTCCACAGAATCGAAGCGCAGCCTTCCGGCGAGATCACCGCGTAGGTCGAGTACTGCAGCATGTTCAACTGGTCGCACACGCCGATCGCCAGTGCACCGCCGGAACCACCTTCACCAATCACGGTGGCGATGATCGGGGTTTTCAGGCGGGCCATGACGCGCAGGTTCCAGGCGATCGCTTCGCTCTGGTTGCGCTCTTCAGCATCGATCCCAGGGTACGCGCCCGGGGTGTCGATGAAGGTCAGGATCGGCATCTTGAAACGCTCGGCCATTTCCATCAGGCGGCAGGCCTTGCGGTAACCTTCCGGACGCGGCATGCCGAAGTTGCGGCGTACCTTTTCACGCACTTCACGGCCCTTCTGGTGACCGATCACCATCACTGGCTGGTCTTCCAGACGTGCCACGCCGCCCACAATGGCCGCGTCGTCGGAGAAGTGACGGTCACCGTGCAGTTCGTCGAACTCGGTGAAGATGTGCTCGATGTAGTCCAGGGTGTAAGGACGTTTCGGGTGACGCGCCAGACGTGCGATCTGCCAGCTGGTCAGCTTGCCGAAGATGTCTTCGGTCAGCGTCTTGCTCTTGTCCTGCAGGCGGGAGATCTCATCGCCGATATTCAGCGAATTGTCATTACCGACCAAGCGCAACTCTTCGATCTTGGCTTGCAGGTCGGCGATCGGCTGTTCGAAATCTAGAAAATTCGGGTTCATAGGCGTCCGTCTTGGGTCGTGTCCCAAATGAGCTTGGGCCGGCCGGTTGTCTATTCGCGCCCTACCTTAAGGGAGAGGCGCGCTGAGGTCGAGATTAAAAATTCAGGTTGTGGGCAGGCGCTTTGATGGCACCTCCCGGTCAACGGTATTGGAGGAAGACGTTGTCTCGCCCGAACTGGTCACGCAGGGCTTGAATCAAGGCATCCGCCGGGTCAATCCGCCAGGTCTCGCCAAACTGCAGCAAGGTCTTCGCATCGGGACTGGTGTATTCCATGGTGATCGGGCACGCACCGCGATGACGCTTGAGCAAATCACCCAACCAGCGTAGCTGATCGCCTTTCAGATCCTGTGTCTGCAACTTCAGGCGCAGGCTCTCGGCAAGATTGGTGCGTGCATCTTCCATGCTCATCACCCGCTTGACCCGCAGGCGCAGGCCTCCGGAGAAATCGTCGTTGCTGACCTCGCCTTCGACCACCACCATTGCGTCGGTCTGCAGCAGCGATTGCGCGGAGTGGAACGCATCGGCGAACAGCGATGCCTCGATCCGCCCGGAGCGGTCGTCGAGGGTGATGAAGCCCATCTTGTCGCCCTTTTTGTTCTTCATCACCCGCAGGGCGATGATCATCCCCGCCACGGTCTGGGTGTCCCGGGCCGGTTTCAGGTCGATGATGCGCTGGCGGGCGAAACGGCGGATTTCGCCTTCGTATTCGTCGATCGGGTGGCCGGTCAGGTACAGGCCCAAGGTGTCTTTTTCACCTTTGAGCCGTTCCTTGAGGGTCAGCTCTTTCGCCTTGCGGTGGACCGCGTAAACGTCCGCGTCTTCCTCGACGAACAACCCGCCGAACAGGTCGGCGTGACCACTGTCGCGGGTGCGCGCGGTCTGCTCGGCCGACTTGATCGCCTCTTCCATCGCCGCCAGCAGCACGGCGCGGTTGCGGTCGATATTGGCCTGGTAAGCCTTTTGCTCGTCATGGAAGTACGGGCCGAGGCGATCCAGCGCGCCGCTGCGGATCAGACCGTCCAGCGTGCGTTTGTTGATGCGTTTGAGGTCGACCCGGGCGCAGAAGTCGAACAGATCCTTGAACGGACCGGCCTGACGGGCCTCGGTGATCGCTTCCACCGGGCCTTCACCGACACCTTTGATCGCGCCCAGGCCATACACGATGCGGCCTTCGTCGTTCACCGTGAACTTGAACTCCGAGGTGTTCACGTCCGGCGCGTCGAGGCGCAGCTTCATCGTGCGCACTTCTTCGATCAAGGTCACAACCTTGTCGGTGTTGTGCATATCCGCCGACAGTACCGCGGCCATGAACGGCGCCGGGTAGTGGGCTTTCAGCCAGGCGGTCTGGTACGAAACCAGGCCGTAGGCGGCGGAGTGGGATTTGTTGAAGCCGTAACCGGCGAATTTTTCCACCAGGTCGAAAATGTTACCGGCCAGATCCGCGTCGATATTGTTCGACGCACAACCCTCAATGAAACCGCCGCGCTGCTTGGCCATTTCCTCGGGTTTCTTCTTGCCCATCGCCCGACGCAGCATGTCCGCACCACCGAGGGTGTAACCGGCCATGACCTGGGCGATCTGCATCACCTGTTCCTGATACAGGATGATGCCGTACGTCGGCGCCAGTACCGGCTGCAAACCTTCGTACTGGTAATCCGGGTGCGGATACGCAAGCTCCGCGCGACCGTGCTTACGGTTGATGAAGTCATCCACCATGCCCGATTGCAGCGGGCCCGGACGGAACAGGGCCACCAGTGCGATCAGGTCTTCGAGGCAGTCGGGCTTGAGCTTTTTGATCAGCTCTTTCATGCCGCGGGATTCAAGCTGGAACACCGCGGTGGTTTCAGCTTTTTGCAGCAGCTGATAAGTCGGCTTGTCATCCAGAGGGATGAACGCGATGTCCAGCGGCGGTTCGTTGACCTTGGCGCGGTCACGGTTGATGGTCTTCAGCGCCCAGTCGATGATCGTCAGGGTCCGCAGGCCGAGAAAGTCGAACTTCACCAGACCGGCCGCCTCGACGTCGTCCTTGTCGAACTGGGTCACCAGACCGTCGCCGGCCTCGTCGCAATAGATCGGCGAGAAGTCGGTCAGCTTGGTCGGCGCGATCACCACACCACCGGCGTGTTTACCGACGTTACGCACCACACCTTCGAGCTTGCGCGCCATCTCCCAGATTTCCGCCGCTTCTTCATCGACCTTGATGAAGTCGCGCAGGATTTCTTCCTGCTCGTAGGCTTTTTCCAGGGTCATGCCGACTTCGAACGGAATCATCTTCGACAGGCGATCGGCCAGGCCGAACGACTTGCCCTGGGCCCGCGCAACGTCGCGGACCACAGCCTTCGCCGCCATGGAACCGAAGGTGATGATCTGGCTCACCGCGTTGCGGCCGTACTTTTCGGCCACGTAGTCGATCACCCGGTCGCGACCATCCATGCAGAAGTCGACGTCGAAGTCGGGCATCGATACCCGTTCCGGGTTGAGGAAACGTTCGAACAGCAGGTCATATTCCAGTGGGTCGAGGTCGGTGATCTTCTGTACATAGGCCACCAGCGATCCGGCACCCGACCCCCGGCCAGGACCCACCGGCACGCCGTTGTTCTTGGCCCACTGGATAAAGTCCATCACGATCAGGAAGTAACCGGGGAACCCCATCTGGATGATGATATCCAGCTCGAAATTCAGCCGGTCAACGTAGACCTGACGCTTGGCCTCGTAGTCCTCGGTGGTGTCCTTGGGCAGCAGCACGCTGAGGCGTTCTTCCAGCCCATCGAACGAGACCTTGCGGAAATACTCGTCGATGGTCATGCCATCGGGAATCGGGTAATCCGGCAGGAAGTGCTTGCCCAGCTTCACATCAATGTTGCAACGCTTGGCGATCTCGACGGTGTTCTCGATCGCATCCGGCAGGTCGCTGAACAGCTCGGCCATTTCCTCGGCGCTTTTCAGATACTGCTGGTCGCTGTAGTTCTTCGAACGCCGCGGATCGTCGAGAGCCCGGCCCTCACCGATGCAGACGCGGGTTTCGTGGGCGGCGAAGTCTTCCTGCTTGATGAAGCGCACGTCGTTGGTGGCTACCAGCGGCGCGCCGAGCTTGTCGGCCAGGGCCACGGCGCCGTGCAATTGTTCTTCGTCGTTCGGACGATTGGTGCGCTGGATTTCCAGATAGAAGCGATCCGGGAACACTGCCATCCATTCGCGCGCCAGGGTTTCAGCTTCGGCGGGGTTGCCGCCGATCATGGCCATGCCGATCTCGCCTTCCTTCGCGGCGGACAGCATGATCAGGCCTTCATTGGCCTCGGCGACCCACTCGCGCTCGATGATGACCATGCCGTTGCGCTGACCGTCGATGAAGCCACGGGAAATCAATTCGGTCAGGTTGCGATAGCCCTGGGCATTCATGACCAGCAGGCTGATGCGGCTCAGCGGACCATCCGGGTCCTTGTTCGACAGCCACAGGTCGGCGCCGCAGATCGGCTTGATCCCGGCACCCATGGTGTTTTTATAGAATTTGACCAGCGAACACATGTTGTTCTGGTCGGTCACCGCAACGGCCGGCATGCCCATGCCGGTCAGGGCCTTGACCAGCGGCTTGATCCGCACGAGCCCATCGACCAGGGAGTATTCAGTGTGCAGGCGTAGATGAACGAATGAAGCCGGCATAGTGATCCTGTCCAGTTACATAGAGACAACAAGGCCCGGATTGTACCGGGCCCCGAACAAAACATCAGCCTTGCCGCTAAACCTGCGTCAGGCCTTCCAGCGCTTCGTAAGCCTGACGCACCGGGGCAAACGAACGCCGGTGAATCGGCGTCGGCCCGAGGCGTGACAGCGCTTCCAGATGAACGGGGGTCGGATAGCCTTTATGGCCGCCGATGCCGTAACCCGGGTAGATCAATTCGAACGCCGCCATCTCGCGGTCGCGGCTGACCTTGGCCAGAATCGATGCCGCTGCAATCGCCGGCACCTTGCCGTCGCCCTGCACCACCGCTTCGGAACGCATCGGCAGTTTCGGGCAGCGATTGCCGTCGATCATCGCCAGTTTCGGCTGGATGTGCAGGCCAGCGACCGCGCGTTGCATCGCCAGCATGGTGGCGTGAAGGATGTTCAGCTCGTCGATTTCTTCGACCTCGGCGCGGGCGATGCACCAGCTGAGCGCCTTCTCGCAGATTTCGTCGTAGAGCTTTTCGCGCTTGGCTTCGGTGAGTTTTTTCGAGTCGTTGAGACCGAGGATCGGCCGATTCGGATCGAGGATCACCGCTGCGGTGACGACTGCTCCGCACAACGGACCGCGACCGACTTCATCCACGCCGGCCACCAGCTCTTCGACTTCGGCGACCAGGGTGAAATCCAGACCCATCTGCATGCTTGTCTTGCTCATCGTGTTTGCCCGATCAGGTTCAGAACGGCGTCAGCCGCCTGATTGGAAGCGTCCAGGCGTAGAGTGCGATGGATCTCGTCGAAGCCACGGGTCTGCTCTTCGCCACCGTCGATCAATGGCGACAGGGTCTGGGCAAGCGCCTCGACCGTCGCATCATCCTGCAACAATTCCGGCACCAGCAGTCGCTGGGCCAGCAGGTTCGGCAGGGAGACGTACGGACTCTTGACCATGCGTTTGAGAATCCAGAACGTCAGCGGCGCAAGACGGTACGCCACGACCATCGGGCGCTTGTACAGCAGCGCTTCCAGCGTGGCAGTACCGGATGCAATCAGAACCGCGTTGCACGCCGCCAGCGCCAGATGGGATTTGCCATCGAGCAGGGTCACTGGCAGATCGCGGCCAGCCAGCAATTCTTCAAGCTGGGCACGACGCTCGGGGCTGGCGCACGGGATGACGAAACGCACACCCGGGCGCATGGCCCGCAAGCGTTCGGCGGTATCAAGGAACAACGCACCCAGACGGCTGACTTCGCCGCCCCGGCTGCCCGGCATCAAAGCCACCAGCGGACCGTCCGGCAGACCGAGTTCGGCACGCGCGGCGGCGCGATCAGCCTCCAGCGGAATGGTATCGGCCAGCGTATGGCCGACGAACCGCACCGGCACGCCCTTCTCTTCGTAGAAGCTGGCTTCGAACGGCAGCAGCGTGAGCATCAGGTCGCAGCCTTCGCGGATCTTCAGCACCCGCTTCTGCCGCCACGCCCACACCGATGGGCTGACGTAGTGCACGGTCTTGATTCCGGCCTGACGTAGCTTGAGTTCGATATTGAGGTTGAAATCCGGTGCGTCGATGCCGATGAACACATCCGGTTTTTCAGCGATAAGCGTAGCGATCAGGTCTTTGCGGCGCTTGAGCAGTTCACGCAAGCGTCCCAGGACTTCCACCAGGCCCATGACCGACAGACGCTCCATCGGAAAATAGGATGTCAGGCCTTCGGCCTGCATCAGCGGGCCACCGACACCGATGAACTCCACCGCAGGGTGCTGTGCCTTGAGGGCACGCATCAGGCCTGCGCCCAGAATGTCACCGGAAGCCTCCCCCGCCACCAGCGCAATACGCAGATTAGCCATGGTCAGCGGGTGATGCCGCGGGTCGACGACTGGATGGAGTCACGGAACATCGCGACCTCCGGGAACTGGGCGGACGGCTCGGCCAGTTCGGCCAGCGCCTGCTCGACGGTCAGTCCCTGGCGATACACCGTTTTGTACGCACGGCGCAGCGCGTGAATGGCGTCTTCGCTGAAACCGCGACGGCGCATGCCCTCGAAGTTCATGCTGCGCGCTTCGGCCGGGTTGCCGAATACGGTGACGAACGCCGGGACGTCCTTGCCGATCGCTGTACCCATGCCGGAAAAGCTGTGGGCGCCAATGTGGCAGTACTGATGAACCAGGGTGAAACCGGACAGGATTGCCCAGTCATCAACGTGCACATGGCCGGCCAGCGCGGTGTTGTTGACCAGAATGCAGTGGTTGCCGATGACGCTGTCATGTCCGATGTGAGCATAGGCCATGATCAGGTTGTGATCACCCAGAGTCGTTTCGGAACGATCCTGAACGGTGCCACGGTGGATTGTCACACCTTCACGGATGACGTTGTGGTCACCGATCACCAGACGGGTTTCCTCGCCCTTGTATTTCAGGTCCGGCGTGTCTTCGCCTACCGAGGAAAACTGGTAGATGCGGTTGTGCTTGCCGATACGGGTCGGACCTTTGAGGATCACGTGTGGCCCGATGACCGTACCCTCGCCGATTTCCACACCTGCACCGATGATCGACCACGGGCCGACCTCGACGCCATCAGCCAACACGGCTGACGGATCGATGATTGCGCGAGGGTCAATCAAACTCATAGCTTGCGTTCCGCACAGATGATTTCAGCCGAGCAGACCGGTTTGCCGTCGACCGAAGCCTGGCATTCGAACTTCCAGATCTGACGCTTGCAGCTGATGAACTTGGCTTCGAGGATCAACTGATCCCCCGGCAGCACTGGCTGGCGGAAACGCAGTTTGTCGGAGCCGACGAAGTAATAAAGGGTGCCGTCGGCCGGTTTCACGTCAAGCATCTTGAAACCGAGGATCCCGGCAGCCTGAGCCATGGCTTCGATGATCAGCACGCCCGGCATGATCGGGTGCGCAGGGAAGTGACCATTGAAGAACGGTTCGTTGATGCTGACATTCTTGTAGGCGCGAATGCGCTTGCCTTCCGTATCCAGCTCCACTACCCGGTCCACCAGCAGGAACGGGTAACGGTGAGGCAGGTATTCGCGAATCTCGTTGATGTCCATCATTTCGGGGGGAAGCCTATGTAAAGATTGGGAGCGCGACTGACGCGCACTCCTCTAGCAAGTCAAGGAGGCAGTCCAGAGGCTGTGCACACTTGATATGGAAATGGTATCAGCCTTCAGATGAAGCATTACCGCCAGGGGTCACTTCCCCGGAGCGCTTTTCCAGCTGTTTCAAACGTCGCGCGATGTCATCGAGCTGACGAATACGGGCCGCGCTTTTGCGCCATTCGGCCGCCGGTTGCATGGCTGTGCCGGAAGAATAGGCACCCGGCTCGGTAATCGAGTGGGTCACCATGGTCATCCCGGTCAGGAATACGTTGTCGCAAATATCGATGTGCCCTACCAAGCCAACACCCCCGGCGAGCATGCAGTGCTTGCCGATTTTGGTGCTGCCGGAAATCCCCACGCACGCGGCCATGGCGGTGTGGTCACCGACCTGCACGTTGTGGGCGATCTGAATCTGGTTGTCGAGCTTCACGCCGTTGCCGATCACGGTATCGGCCAGCGCACCGCGGTCGATGGCGGTATTCACGCCGATCTCTACATCGTCACCGATGGTCACGCCGCCGATCTGGGCGATCTTCTGCCAGACACCCTTCTCGTTGGCAAAACCGAAGCCTTCACCGCCGAGCACGGCGCCGGACTGGATCACCACCCGCTTGCCGATCCGCACATCGTGATACAGCGTGACTCGCGGGGCCAGCCAGCCGCCCTCGCCGATTTCACTGCGCGCACCGACAACGCAATGCGCGCCGAGTGTCACACCCGCGCCAATTCGAGCACCGGCTTCGATCACCACGAAGGGACCGACACTGGCGCTCGGATCGACCACGGCGTCCTCGGCGATCACGGCAGTCGAATGAACGCCGGCAACAGCCTTGGGTTTCGGATCGAACAGATGGGAAATGCGTGCGTAAGCCAGGTAAGGATCCGGCACCACCAGCGCATTACCGGCATAACCTTCCGCGTCGGCAGCCTTGAGCAACAGGGCTGCGGCCTGCGAGCCAGCCAGGTATTTACGGTATTGGGGGTTTGCCAGAAAGCTCAACTGAGCTGGGCCAGCCTCCTGCAAGGTGGCTAGCCCAGTGATTTGCTTCTCGGGGTCGCCACTCAGGGTGGCGCCGAGGAACTCGGCCAACTGGCCGAGCTTGATAGTCACGGTCATGGGTTACTTCAGCTGATTCATGCGCTCGATAACCTGGCGCGTGATGTCGTACTGAGGTTTGACATCGATCACTGCGCCACGCTCGAACACCAGGTCAAAACCACCTTTCTTGATGACTTCTTCCACTGCGCTATCCAGTTTCGGCTTCAGTTGCTTGAGCATTTCGCGGTCGGCAACAGCCTTGGCTTCGTTCAGCTCCTTGGACTGGAACTGGAAGTCACGAGCCTTTTGCTTGAACTCAAGTTCCAGACGCTCGCGCTCGCCTTGCTGCATCTTGTCGCCACCGGCCATCAGACGATCCTGAATGCCCTTGGCACTGCTTTCCAGGGTCTTGAGCTTGGTCAGTTGCGGGCCAAACTTCTTCTCGGCATCCACGGCGTACTTCTTCGCCGCGTCGGATTCCAGCAGAGCCATCTGATAGTTCAGGACGGCGATTTTCATGTCGGCAAATGCCGGGCCTGCCACCAGTACGGAGGCCAGGAGAACCAATTGAGTCAACTTACGCACGATGCACTCCTACAAAATCCATTGTCGTTGTCTTGGGTCAGACGCTTAGAACGTCTGGCCCAGGGAGAATTGGAACACTTGAGTTTCAGCTTCATCCGGTTTCTTGATCGGCATCGCCAGTGCAAAGCTCAGCGGGCCCAGTGCGGTGACCCAGGTCACGCCGACACCGACGGAGCTGGCCATGTTGCTCAGACTGATGTCGTTGCACTGAGTGGCAGAAGTCGAGCCGACAGTCGCGTTGGTAGTCTTCTCGCACTTGGAGTCAAATACGTTACCCACGTCCCAGAATACCGAAGTACGCAGCGAACGCTGATCCTTGACGAATGGCAGCGGGAACAACACCTCGACACCACCCTGGATCAACACGTTGCCACCGAACGGCAGCGGATCCTGATCCGGGTCACGCAACGTACCGGCGTTACCGGTCACACCGGCGCCACGACTAGGGGTACTGCGTGGACCCAGCGTGCTGTCTTTAAAGCCACGAACCGAGTTGAAACCACCAGCATAGTAGTTTTCATAGAAAGGCAAGCCGTCGGTCGAACCGTAACCATCGCCATAGCCCAGCTCGGTGTGCAGGCGCATGGTGTAGTTCTCGCTCAAAGGCTGGAACAACTGGCCACGGTAATCGAGCTTGAAGAACGACAGATCGCTGCCTGGAATGGTGGTTTCCAGGGTCAGGCTCTGGGAACGACCACGGGTTGGCAGCACACCCTTGTTCAGGGTCGACTCGGACCAGCCGGCCGAAGCCTTGAAGTTCAGGTAGTTGTCGCCTTCACGCTTAACGAAGTCGAAAATCTCGTCAACGGTGTACTGGCCGGTCTTGATCTTGTCCTGCTGAGCGGACAGGCCGAAGGTCAGACGCGAAGTCTCGCTGATCGGGTAGCCCACGTTCACGCCGGCACCCAGGCTGTCTACCGCATAGCTCGCTACGTCGACATCGAGGTCTTTGTAGTCGGTGGTGCGATAGAAAGCGTTGTAACCCAGGCTCACGCCATCGGCGGTCCAGTACGGGTCAACGTAGCCGAAGTTGTAGCGGCTCTGGTATTCGCTGCGGGTCAGGCCGACGCTGACGCGGTTACCGGTACCGAGGAAGTTGTTCTGGGTGATCGAACCACCGAGGATCAGACCGGCACTCTGGGCGAAACCGACGCTGGCGGTGATCGAACCGGAAGCCTGCTCTTCAACGCTGTAGTTCACGTCAACCTGGTCATCGACACCTGGCACAGCCGGGGTCTCGACGTTGACTTCTTTAAAGAAGCCCAGACGCTCCAGACGGGTCTTGGACTGGTCGATCAGGTAGGTCGAAGCCCAGCCACCTTCCATCTGACGCATTTCACGACGCAGCACTTCGTCCTCGGACTTGGTGTTACCACGGAAGTTGATGCGGTTGACGTAGGCACGCTTGCCCGGATCGACAGCGAACAGGATATCGACGGTGTGATCTTCATCGTGCGGTTGTGGCACGCCGTTGACGTTGGCGAAGGTGTAACCCTCGTTACCCAGACGACGGGTGATCAGTTCGGAAGTGGTGGTCATCAGCTTGCGCGAGAACACCTGACCCTTCTGCACCAGCAACAGCGACTTGACCTGGTCCTCAGGGACTTTCAGGTCACCGCTGAGCTTGACGTCACGAACGGTGTACTTCTCGCCTTCATTGACGTTGACGGTGATGTAGACGTGCTTCTTGTCCGGGGTGATGGACACCTGGGTCGAAGCGATATCCATGTTGATATAGCCACGGTCCAGGTAGTAGGAACGCAGACGCTCCAGGTCACCGGACAGTTTTTCACGGGCATACTTGTCGTCGTTCTTGAAGAACGACAGCCAGTTGGTGGTTTTCAGTTCGAACAGGTCGGTCAGGTCTTCCTCGGGGAAAACCGTGTTGCCCACCACGTTGATGTGCTGAATGGCGGCGACGGTGCCTTCGTTGATCTTCACTTTCAGGCCGACGCGGTTGCGCGGCTGCGAGACCACTTCGGTATCGACGGTAGCCGAGTAACGACCTTGTGCAACGTATTGACGTTGCAGCTCGTTACGCACGCCTTCGAGGGTCGCGCGCTGGAAGATCTCGCCTTCGGCCAGACCGGATTGCTTGAGGCCTTTCATCAGGTCTTCGGTGGAGATCGCCTTGTTGCCTTCGATCTCGATGCTGGCGACCGAGGGACGCTCGACGACCGTGATCACCAGAACGTTGCCTTCGCGGCCCAGCTGGATATCTTGAAAGAAACCGGTTTTGAACAGCGCACGAGTGGATTCCACCAGGCGACGATCATCCGCCTGCTCGCCGACGTTCAACGGCAAGGCACCAAAGACGCTACCCGCGGAGACCCGCTGGAGGCCATTGACGCGAATATCAGAGATAGTGAAGGACTCGGCGTGAACTTCGGCGATCATCAATACGGTGAGAACCGCAGTTAGCAGCAGACGTTTCATGAAGTCCTTTCTTATTCCAACTGGCAATAAACAAACTGCCGCAAAATGCGGCAGATTCGCAATTCAGCGAAGCGTTACAGACGACCCAGATCGTTGACCAGAGCAAGCAACATCACCCCGACCACCAAGCTGATACCGATCTGTATCCCCCAACCTTGCACCCGATCCGACAAGGGACGACCACGCGCCCACTCGATCAGATAAAACAACAAATGCCCCCCATCCAGTACAGGAATGGGCAGCAAATTCAGAACCCCCAGGCTAATACTCAGATAAGCAAGGAAATTCAGGAAATCAGCGACGCCCGACTGGGCAGAAGCGCCCGCCACTTTAGCAATGGTTATCGGTCCACTCAAGTTTTTTACCGAGAGCTCGCCGAAGAGCATTTTCTTCAGTGAATCCAGCGTCAGTACGCTCATGGTCCAGGTACGACGGGCACCCTCGCCAATCGCCGCCAAAGGCCCGTAACTGACCTCGCGAATCATTTCCGGCGGCCAGTCGACAGCCTTCACGCCCGCCCCAAGGTAACCGCTTGGCGACTTTTTATCGCCACGCGCAGCCAATGTCACAGGGACGTCGATTTGAACACCGTCGCGCTCGACGCGCAGCACGATTTTGGTATCAGGACGCGTACGAACGGTATCGACCACCTGCTGCCAGTCATCCAGCGCCTTGCCATCCAGTTTCAGCAGACGATCGCCGGTTTTCAGCCCGGCTGTCTGGGCCGGGCCTTTCGGATCAAGTTCGGCCAGCACCGGCGGCAATGCCGGGCGCCAAGGACGAATACCGAGGGAGCGAATCGGGTCCGGCTCGTCAGCCCCTTTGAGCCATTTATCGAGCGCCAGCTCACGAGGTGAGTCAGCCGTGGAGCCAGGCTCGCGCACCATCAATTGCAGTGAGCCGCTTTCCCCCAGGCGTCGGACCAACTGCAGGTTGACCGCAGCCCAGCCCGAGGTCGGCTCACCGTCGATGGCGACGATTTCCTGACCAGCGCTCAGCCCCGCTGTCGCAGCGATGCTGCCGGACTCCACCGAACCGATGACCGGACGAATCTGCTCGCTACCGAGCATGGCCAACACCCAGAAGAACACCAGCGCGAGCAGGAAGTTGGCCACAGGGCCGGCCGCGACGATGGCGATGCGCTGACGCACGGACTTGCGATTGAATGACTGATGAAGCTGATCGGCCGGCACTTCGCCTTCGCGCTCGTCGAGCATCTTGACGTAGCCACCCAGCGGAATCGCGGCGACTACAAACTCCGTACCCTGCTTGTCATGCCAGCGCAGCAGCGGCATGCCGAAGCCAACGGAGAAACGCAGAACCTTGACGCCACAGCGACGCGCGACCCAGAAGTGGCCGAATTCGTGAAAGGTGACCAGCACACCCAGAGCGATCAGGGTGCCGGCAATCATATAGAGCGCGCTCATCTACTTTCTCCGCAATCCTGTCCAGTGCCGCGTGAAGCCATGTATTGCAAGACCTATCGGCCGTGACGACTCAACCACTGCCCGGCCAATGTCCGGGCGGTTGCATCAGCGGCGAACACCGCATCGAGATCATCCAGCGCCACCACAGGCTCGAGATTCAAGACTTCCTCGATGATACTCGCGATTTCCAGGTAGCGAACCCGTCCGTCGAGAAACGCGGCAACCGCCACTTCATTCGCCGCGTTGAGCATGGCCGGGGCACTGTTTCCCGCCTCGGCGGCCTGCCGCGCCAGGCGCAGGCACGGGAAACGCTCCTCGTCGGGAGCTTCGAAATCCAGGCGCGCCACAGCGAACAGATCCAGCGGCGCCACGCCCGAATCAATGCGCTCTGGCCAGGCCAGGGCGTTGGCAATCGGCGTGCGCATATCGGGATTGCCCAACTGCGCCAGCACCGAGCCGTCCACATAATCGACCAGCGAGTGAATCACGCTCTGCGGATGAATCACCACTTCGACTTGCGATGGCTTGGCATCGAACAACCAGCAGGCCTCGATCAGTTCGAGCCCCTTGTTCATCATGCTGGCCGAATCCACCGAAATCTTGCGCCCCATGGACCAGTTCGGGTGCGCACAGGCCTGATCCGGTGAAACATGCGCCAGTTCGGCCATCGGCGTTTGACGAAACGGACCACCGGAAGCCGTCAGCAAAATCCGACGGACCCCAACGTTACTCAGCCCGCGAGCAAAGTCCTGCGGCATGCACTGAAAAATCGCGTTGTGTTCGCTGTCGATCGGCAACAGGACCGAACCGCTCTTGCGCACGGCCTGCATGAACAAGGCGCCGGACATGACCAGCGCTTCCTTGTTGGCCAGAAGAATCTTCTTGCCCGCCTCGACTGCCGCAAGAGTCGGGCGCAGGCCGGCAGCGCCGACGATGGCGGCCATGACGGCATCCACCTCGGGTGCCGCAGCGACCTGACACAATCCTTCCTCGCCGACCAGCACCTGCGTCGGCAGGCCCGCGGCTCGTAAATCATCCTGCAGGTTGCGAGCGGCGCCGACCTCCGGCACTACAGCATATTTAGGAAGATGACGGACACACAGGGCAAACAGTTCGCTCAGGCGGGTAAAACCGCTCAGGGCGAAGGCCTGATAACGCTCCGGATGCCGGGCGATGACATCCAGGGTGCTCAGACCGATCGAACCGGTCGCGCCCAGGACGGTAATCTGCTGTGGGCGACTCACGACGCCGCCATCCACAACAGCACCGCGAATACCGGGATCGCCGCCGTCAGGCTGTCGATGCGATCCAGTACACCACCATGGCCGGGCAGCAGATTACTGCTGTCCTTGATGCCGGACTGGCGCTTGAACATGCTTTCGGTCAGATCGCCCACCACCGAGATGAAGACAATCACCGCCGCACCGATCAAACCCTTGAACAGTTGTGCCACCGTCCAGTCACGGAACAGCGCGACCAACGTGGTGATGACCAGACTTAACGCCAGACCGCCATACACGCCCTCCCAGCTTTTGCCGGGACTGACTTGCGGAGCCAGCTTGCGCTTGCCGAACGCACGACCGGAGAAGTACGCCCCGATATCAGCCCCCCAGACCAGCACCATCACCGCCATGATCAACCAGTTACCGAGCGGGTATTGCTTGATCAACATCAGCCCTTGCCAGGCAGGCAACAGAATCAGCAAACCGATTACCAGCTTGGCGGCGGCGCTGGACCAATGCTCGCTGGAGCGCGGATACGTCAGCACCAGCCAGGTCGCCAGCACCCACCAGATCACCGACGCGCCCAGCACCCATGGTGCCAGCCCCGGCAGGATGTACATGACGAACAGCATCAGCGCGACCACCGCCGCGTAGCCGACACGGAATGCCTGCGCGGTGAAGCCGGCCAGGCGCGCCCACTCCCAGGCACCCAGACTCACGACCAGCCCGATGAACAGGGCAAAACCGGACCCTTCGAGCAGGAAAAAACCACCCAGGGCGATCGGCAATAGAATCAGTGCAGTGATGATGCGTTGTTTAAGCATTAAACCCGGGCTCCAGCTTCGACCTGCTCGCTCGTTTTACCGAAGCGACGCTGGCGCAAAGCGAAATCGGCCAGCGCATTGCGCATGGCTTCGTGTTTGAAGTCCGGCCAGAACAGGTCGGAGAAGTACAACTCGGCGTAGGCCAACTGCCACAAGAGGAAGTTGCTGATGCGATGCTCGCCGCCGGTGCGGATGCACAAATCAGGCAACGGCAGATCACCAGTGACCAGACAGGTCTGCAGCAGATCCGGGGTGATGTCTTCCGGCCGCAAATGCCCGGCCTGAACCTCACGCGCCAGACGCTGTGCCGCTTGCGCTATGTCCCACTGACCGCCGTAGTTGGCAGCGATTTGCAGGATGAAACGGTTGGCACCGGCGGTCATCGCTTCGGCTTCACGCATGGCTGCCTGAAGCTCAGGATGAAACCGCGTACGGTCACCAATGATGCGCAGACTGATGTTGTTGTCGTTCAGGCGCTTGGCCTCACGACGCAACGCCTTGAAGAACAGATCCATCAAAGCACTGACCTCATCGGCCGGGCGCTGCCAGTTTTCACTGGAAAAAGCGAACAGGGTGAGCACCTCGACCTTGGCCTCGGCACACACCTCGATCACCGCCCGTACAGCGTCCACGCCCGCTTTATGCCCGGCGACACCCGGCATGAAGCGTTTTTTCGCCCAGCGATTATTGCCATCCATGATGATCGCGACATGGCGCGGCACCGCGGACGGCGCAGTCTGCTTGGTCTTGTCCATTTAAAACTCGACCCTTATACGGCCATCAGGTCTTTTTCTTTCTCGGCCAGCTTGGCGTCGATTTCAGCCACGAACTTCTTGGTCAGATCGTCGATCTCGCCGGCTGCGCGACGCTCTTCGTCTTCACTGATTTCCTTTTCCTTGACCAGATCCTTCAGGGAGCTGTTGGCATCGCGACGGATGTTGCGCACGGCAACACGAGCGTCTTCAGCCACATCACGCGCCTGCTTGGTGAAACCGCGACGGGTTTCTTCAGTCAGGGCCGGCATGCTGATCAGCAGCAACTCACCCAGGTTAGTAGGGTTCAGGTTCAGACCTGCACTGCCGATGGCCTTGTCCACGGCACCCAGCATGTTGCGCTCGAACGCAACGACTTGCAGGGTACGGGCATCCTTGACGGTGATGTTGGCCACTTGTTTGATCGGGGTATCAGCGCCGTAGTAAGGCACCATCACGCCTTCCAGGATGCTCGGGTGCGCCTGACCGGTGCGGATACGGCCGAAGTTGTGAGCCAGGGACTCAACGGACTTCGTCATGCGCTCTTTAGCGTCTTTCTTGATTTCGTTGATCATTGTTGGACTTCCTCGATCAGAGTGCCTTCAGCGCCACCATGCACGATGTTCAGCAGGGCGCCCGGCTTGTTCATGTTAAATACGCGCAGCGGCATCTTGTGATCGCGGCACAGGCAGATAGCCGTCAGATCCATTACACCCAGCTTGCGATCCAGTACTTCATCGTATGTCAGATGATCGAACTTCTCGGCATGCGGGTCTTTGAACGGGTCAGCGGTGTAGACGCCATCGACCTTGGTCGCCTTGAGCACGACATCAGCGTCGATTTCAATAGCGCGCAGGCAGGCTGCCGAATCCGTGGTAAAGAACGGATTGCCGGTACCGGCCGCGAAGATCACCACGTCCTTGGAGTTCAGGTGGCGCATGGCCTTGCGACGGTCATAGTGATCGGTTACACCGACCATGGAGATGGCCGACATCACGATGGCGGAGATATTGGCACGTTCCAGCGCGTCGCGCATGGCCAGGGCGTTCATCACAGTGGCCAGCATGCCCATGTGGTCGCCCGTGACCCGATCCATGCCGGCCTTGCTCAGCGCTTCACCGCGGAACAGGTTGCCACCGCCGATCACCAGACCGACCTGAACGCCGATGCCGACCAGTTGGCCGACTTCCAGCGCCATGCGATCGAGCACTTTCGGATCGATCCCGAACTCTTCCGAGCCCATCAGGGCCTCGCCGCTAAGCTTGAGTAGAATGCGTTTATAGCGAGCCTGATAACCACTGCCCTGCTGAGCCATTGCGAATCTCTCCTGCGGCGTATTTTAAAAATTCTTTGCGAGCTGTTTACAGCTGGCGTTCACTCTAGCTTGGCGCTGCTTCAGCGCCATCGGAACATGGCTTTGTAAGTCAGTTCCAAGGGGAAACCAATAAAAAATTGGTAACCCTATCTGAAAAGAGGCTGCGCGCGTGAGCGGGCAGCCTCTTTCGGGCGACAGTTGAAAAACCGTCTTATTGCTTGGCGGCAGCCAGCTGGGCAGCAACTTCTTCAGCGAAGTTGTCGACCGGCTTCTCGATGCCTTCGCCTACTTTGAAGTAGGTGAAGGAAACGATTTCAGCGCCGCCTTTCTTGGCCAGCTCGCCAACCTTGATTTCAGGGTTCTTGACGAACGCCTGCTCAACCAGGCTTGCTTCTGCCAGGAACTTGCTGATACGGCCTTTGACCATGTTCTCAACAATGTTTTCTGGCTTGCCTTTGATTTTTTCTTCGTTCAGCTGCAGGAACACAGCCTTTTCACGCTCGATCGCTTCGTCGGAGACTTGCGAAGGCAGCAGGAACTCAGGGTTGCTTGCAGCAACGTGCATCGCGATGTCTTTGGCCAGCTCGACGTCGCCGCCTTTCAGGACAACAGCAACACCGATCTTGTTGCCGTGCAGGTAGGTGCCGACTACGTCGCCTTCTACGCGCACCAGGCGACGGATGTTGACGTTCTCGCCTACTTTGGCAACCAGTGCTTCGCGAGCGGCTTCTTGAGAAGCGATCAGCGGAGCTGCATCGGTCAGCTTGTCAGCGAATGCTTTGTCAACGCTGGCAGCAACGAAGTTTTTGAAGTCGTCCTGCAGAGCCAGGAAGTCGGTCTGCGAGTTGACTTCGATCAGAACGGCAGCCTTGCCGTCGTCCTTGATGGCGATAGCGCCTTCAGCGGCAACGTTGCCAGCTTTCTTGGCAGCCTTGATGGCGCCCGAAGCGCGCATGTCATCAATGGCTTTTTCGATGTCGCCGCCAGCCTTTTCCAGGGCTTTCTTGCAATCCATCATGCCTTCGCCGGTACGTTCGCGCAGTTCTTTGACCAACGCTGCAGTAATTGCTGCCATTTTCAAATTCCTCTTGGATAGGTTTTCAACCATTCCACCCGATCGAACGGGCGTTCAATTCTTCCCGAACCTGTTTGTAGCCGCTGCACGTTACAGATGCTGTAGCTGCGCTGCCGACAGATGGTTTTCGAGGTGGCAAAAAGGGGGCCAAGCCCCCTTTTTGCTTACTGAGTCAACGCCAGGGCGTCAATTACTCAGCTGCAGCCTGAGTTTCTTCAGCTGCGAATTCTACAGTACCGCCAGCAACGTTGTTGCGACCGCGGATGACTGCGTCAGCCATCGAACCCATGTACAGCTGGATAGCGCGGATTGCGTCATCGTTGCCTGGGATGATGTAGTCAACGCCTTCCGGGCTGCTGTTGGTATCGACAACGCCGATGACCGGGATGCCCAGCTTGTTGGCTTCGGTGATCGCGATGCGCTCGTGGTCAACGTCGATCACGAACAGTGCGTCTGGCAGACCGCCCATGTCCTTGATGCCGCCCAGGGAGCGATCCAGCTTCTCAAGATCGCGAGTGCGCATCAGCGCTTCTTTCTTGGTCAGCTTGGCGAAAGTACCGTCTTCGGCTTGTACTTCAAGGTCACGCAGACGCTTGATGGAAGCACGAATGGTCTTGAAGTTGGTCAGCATGCCGCCCAACCAGCGGTGATCGACGTACGGCGAACCGCAACGTGCTGCTTCTTCAGCAACGATCTTGCCAGCGGAACGTTTGGTGCCGACGAACAGAATCTTGTTTTTGCCCTGGGCCAGACGCTCTACGAAAGTCAGAGCTTCGTTGAACATTGGCAGGGTTTTTTCAAGGTTGATGATGTGAATCTTGTTACGCGCGCCGAAAATGTATTTACCCATTTTCGGATTCCAGTAACGGGTTTGGTGACCGAAGTGCACACCGGCCTTCAGCATATCGCGCATGTTGACTTGGGACATGATAGTTCCTTGATAAGTCGGGTTGGGCCTCCACGTATCCCAATGACCAACCATTGATCCGAGGATCAAAGGCACCCAGGCCATCGTGTCGACACGTGTGTGGGTTAATGCTCCCGGAGCTATCCCCGGAAAGCGGCGCATTTTATACCACAGGGGCGACGCAAACGGAACCCGGAATCTGCAATCGCGTCAGGGACATGCGCGCCAGCCCCTTGGAATCGGGACAATGCGCCGCATTGTATAGAGAGAAGCGATGCACGCAGGCGCGGATTTGCGCCTTTGGTCTGTTAGAATCGCGTTTTTCGGGGCCGCCAAATCAACAGCCGCGCCCCTGTTCGTATCAGCAAGCGCCGTCGAGCGCAGAGAGAGCCTGTATGACCGTCACCCTCAAAACCCCCGAGGACATCGCTGGCATGCGTGTCGCCGGCAAACTGGCCGCCGATGTGCTGGAAATGATTGCCGAGCACGTCAAGCCTGGCGTGACCACCGATGAGCTGAACCAGATCTGCCACGACTACATCGTCAACGTCCAGCAGGCCATCCCTGCCCCGCTCAACTACAAGGGCTACCCGAAGTCGATCTGCACCTCGATCAACCACGTGGTCTGCCACGGCATCCCGAACGACAAGCCGCTGAAAAACGGCGACACCCTGAACATCGACGTCACCGTGATCAAGGACGGTTACCACGGCGACACCAGCCGCATGTTCCACGTCGGCACCGTCCCGGTCTGGGCCGAGCGCCTGTCGCAGGTCACCCAGGAATGCATGTACAAGGCGATCGAGATCGTCAAACCCGGCTGCCGCCTCGGCGACATCGGCGAAATCATCCAGAAGCACGCGGAAAAGAACGGCTTCTCGGTGGTACGTGAATTCTGCGGCCACGGCATCGGCAAGGTGTTCCACGAAGAACCGCAGATCCTGCACTACGGCCGTGCCGGCACCGGCATGGAACTGAAGGCCGGCATGACCTTCACCATCGAGCCGATGATCAACCAGGGCAAGGCCGACACCAAAGTACTGGGCGACGGCTGGACCGCTATCACCAAGGATCGCAAGCTGTCGGCACAGTGGGAACACACTTTGCTTGTCACCGACACCGGCTACGAGATCTTCACCCTGCGCAGCGACGACACGATCCCGCGCATCTCGGCCTGACCCAGACACCGTTCCCAGCCTATAGAAGGAAAGCCAATCGATGCCGCAGGTTGATCCCGAACTCTTCGACCGCGGCCAGTTCCAGGCTGAACTGGCCCTGAAAGCGAGTCCCATCGCGGCGTTCAAGAAGGCGATCCGCCAGGCCCGCGAAGTGCTCGATGCACGTTTTCGGGCCGGTCGCGACATCCGGCGGCTGATAGAAGACCGGGCGTGGTTCGTCGACAACATCCTGCAAAAGGCCTGGGACCAGTTCGACTGGAGCGAAGACGCCGACATCGCGCTGGTCGCGGTCGGCGGCTACGGTCGCGGTGAATTGCACCCCTACTCCGACATCGACCTGCTGATCCTGCTGGACAGCGCCGACCACGAAATCTTCCGCGATTCCATCGAGCGTTTTCTCACCCTGCTGTGGGACATTGGCCTGGAAGTCGGTCAGAGCGTTCGTTCGGTGGACGAATGCGCCGAAGAGGCGCGCGCCGACCTGACGGTGGTCACCAACCTGATGGAAAGCCGCACCATCTGCGGCCCCGAGCGCCTGCGCCAGCGCATGCTCGACGTCACCAGCACTGCACACATGTGGCCGAGCAAGGAGTTCTTCCTGGCCAAACGCGCCGAGCAGAAGGCTCGCCACCACAAGTACAACGACACCGAATACAACCTCGAACCCAACGTCAAAGGCTCGCCCGGCGGACTACGGGATATTCAGACGATTCTGTGGGTAGCCCGTCGTCAGTACGGCACCCTGAACCTGCGTGCCCTGGCCGGCGAAGGCTTTCTGGTCGAGAGTGAAAACGCCCTGCTGGCGTCCTCTCAAGAATTCCTCTGGAAAGTGCGTTACGCCCTGCACATGCTGGCCGGTCGCTCCGAAGACCGCCTGCTGTTTGATCATCAGCGCACCATTGCCGGGCTGCTGGGTTTTGAAGGCGACGACGCCAAACAGGCCGTCGAAAACTTCATGCAGCAGTATTTCCGGGTGGTGATGAGCATTGCCCAGCTCAGCGACCTGATCATCCAGCACTTCGAGGAAGTCATCCTCGCCCCGGAAGACGAAGCGCCGCCACAGCCGATCAACTCGCGCTTCCAGCTGCACGACGGCTACATCGAGGCACGCAACGACAATGTGTTCCGCCGTACGCCGTTCGCCATGCTCGAGATCTTCGTGCTGATGGCCCAGCAGCCGGAAATCAAAGGCGTACGCGCCGACACCATTCGTCTGCTGCGGGAAAACCGTCACCTGATCGACGACAACTTTCGCAACGATATCCGCAACACCAGCCTGTTCATCGAACTGTTCAAGTGCAAGATCGGCATCCACCGCAACCTGCGGCGGATGAACCGTTACGGCATTCTCGGGCGCTATCTGCCGGAGTTCGGCTTCATCGTCGGGCAGATGCAGCACGACCTGTTCCACATCTATACGGTCGATGCGCACACGCTGAACCTGATCAAACATCTGCGCAAATTGCAGTACACCCAGGTGTCGGAGAAATTCCCGCTGGCCGCCAAGCTCATGGCCAAGCTGCCCAAGCCTGAACTCATTTATATGGCCGGCCTGTACCACGACATCGGCAAGGGCCGGCATGGTGATCACTCGGAAATTGGTGCCGTGGACGCTGAAGCGTTCTGTCAGCGCCATCAATTGCCGGTGTGGGACAGCCGCCTGATCGTGTGGCTGGTGCAGAACCACCTGGTGATGTCGACCACCGCCCAGCGCAAGGACCTGTCCGACCCGCAGGTAATCCACGACTTCGCGCTGGCGGTCGGTGACGAAACCCGTCTCGACTACCTGTACGTGCTGACCGTGGCCGACATCAACGCGACCAACCCGACGCTGTGGAACTCGTGGCGCGCCAGTCTGCTGCGCCAGCTCTACACCGAGACCAAGCGTGCACTGCGCCGCGGCCTGGAGAACCCAGTGGATCGCGAAGAACAGATCCGCCAGACCCAGAGCGCAGCACTGGACATTCTGGTGCGCGGCGGCACCGACCCGGATGACGTCGAGCAGTTGTGGGCGCAGCTGGGCGACGACTACTTCCTGCGCCACACCGCCGGCGATGTGGCCTGGCACACCGACGCCATTCTCCAGCAACCGGCTGACGGCGGCCCGCTGGTGCTGATCAAGGAAACCACCCAGCGAGAATTCGAGGGCGGCACGCAGATCTTCATCTATGCGCCGGACCAGCACGACTTCTTCGCCGTGACCGTGGCTGCGATGGATCAGCTCAACCTGAACATTCACGACGCCCGGGTCATCACGTCCAGCAGCCAGTTCACCCTCGACACCTACATCGTGCTCGATACCGATGGCGACTCGATCGGCGACAATCCGGTCCGGGTCAAGCAGATTCGCGAGGGACTGACCGAAGCCCTGCGCAACCCGGCCGACTACCCGACGATCATCCAGCGTCGGGTGCCGCGCCAGCTCAAGCATTTTGCGTTCGCCCCGCAGGTGACGATCCACAACGACGCCCAGCGTCCGGTAACCGTACTGGAACTCACTGCGCCGGATCGTCCAGGCCTGCTGGCACGGGTCGGCGGGATTTTCCTCGAGTTCGACCTGTCGCTGCAGAACGCCAAAATCGCCACCCTGGGCGAGCGGGTGGAAGACGTGTTCTTCATCACCGACGCCCACAATCAACCGCTGTCCGACCCGCTGCTGTGCAGCCGTTTGCAGGATGCCATCGTCGAACAGTTGAGCGTCAATCAGGAACCCGATATCAAACTGTCGCGCATCAGCATTTGATTGCGCGCCCGGATTCAACCGCTTTGCACGAGATCCCGCACCGATGAACAACGCTCTGTCCCAGCTTCAGCCCTACCCGTTCGAAAAGCTCCGCGCCCTGCTCGGCAGCGTTACGCCAAACCCGGACAAGCGCCCGATCGCGCTGTCCATCGGCGAACCGAAGCATCGCTCGCCAAGCTTCGTCGCCGAGGCGCTGGCCAACAATCTGGATCAGATGGCGGTGTACCCGACCACCCTCGGCATCCCGGCCCTGCGCGAAGCCATCGCGGCCTGGTGCGAACGTCGTTTCAACGTACCGAGCGGCTGGATCGACCCGGCGCGCAACGTGCTGCCGGTCAACGGCACCCGTGAAGCGCTGTTCGCCTTCACCCAGACCGTGGTCAACCGTGGCGACGACGCACTGGTGGTCAGCCCGAACCCGTTCTATCAGATCTACGAAGGCGCAGCGTTCCTCGCCGGGGCCAAGCCGCATTACCTGCCGTGCCTGGACGAGAACGGCTTCAATCCGGATTTCGACGCCGTATCGCCGGAGATCTGGAAGCGCTGCCAGATCCTGTTCCTCTGCTCGCCAGGCAACCCGACCGGTGCGCTGATTCCGGTCGACGTGCTGAAAAAGCTGATCGCCCTGGCCGACGAATACGACTTCGTGATCGCCGCCGACGAGTGCTACAGCGAACTGTACTTCGACGAACAAACCCCGCCGCCGGGCCTGCTCAGTGCCTGCGCAGAACTGGGCCGCCAAGACTTCAAGCGCTGCGTGGTGTTCCACAGCCTGTCCAAGCGCTCGAACCTGCCGGGGCTGCGTTCCGGTTTCGTCGCCGGCGACGCCGACATCCTCAAGGGCTTCCTGCTGTACCGCACTTACCACGGCTGCGCGATGCCGGTTCAGACCCAACTCGCCAGCGTCGCAGCGTGGAATGACGAAGTGCATGTACGCGCCAACCGTGCGCTGTATCGCGAGAAATTCGATGCCGTGCTGGCGATCCTCAGCCCGGTGATGGACGTGCAGCGCCCTGATGGTAGCTTCTATCTGTGGCCGAATGTGCAAGGCGACGATGCCGCGTTCTGCCGGGATCTGTTTGCCGAAGAACACGTGACCGTGGTGCCGGGCTCGTACCTGTCGCGCGACGTCGATGGCGTCAATCCGGGCGCCGGGCGCGTGCGGATGGCACTGGTTGCGCCGCTGGCGGAGTGCGTCGAGGCTGCCGAGCGTATTCGCGACTTCGTCCTGCGCCACAAGTAATGTCTGAATGCCCGTGCCGGCCAATCCGGCACGGGTGGTCAAATATCACGTAACACTTCCCCTGTTTTTTGTACCCCATTCCTGTGCCGGCCAGACGTTAGTCTTGAGTCGCGCTATTCGCTGCGCGTGAACCAACGCCAACTCTAACTTCATGGAAGAAGTGAACAATGAAAGAACTTCTGGATTGCCAACTGATTCAATGGCCTGACGATCAGGCCGCTTACACAGCCGCCATCAACGAGAATCCGGCAAATGCCGGTACACACAGCGCACCCGGCTCACGCCGCAAACGCTCCGTGATCAATTACTCGAAACTCTGGGCAAATGGCCGCACGTTAAAAATCGCATTCATGGATGCACCCGACGCAGACCTTAAGGCCGCGATTATCAAGGCGGCCTGTAAATGGCTGCCCTATATCAACCTCAAGTTTGAATTCGTCGACGATCTGAAAGGTGATATCCGCATCGCCACTCGGAACAATAACAACAGTTCGGTGCTCGGCACTGATGCGCTATTGATTCATCCCGACCATCCGACGATGAATCTGGGCGTCAAACCGGAACATGCCGATTTCGAAACCATCGTGGTTCACGAGTTCGGCCATGTGCTGGGGGCCCTGCACGAACATCAGCACCCTCAAGCCAATATTCCGTGGGACAAACCCAAGGTGTACGCGTTTTACCGAAATCGGGAAATGAATCCGCTGACCCGCGAACAGGTCGACCGCAATCTGTTCGCGTCCTTCGATACGCTGGATGCGCTTTATACGAACTACGACAGGCGATCCATCATGCACCATCCCGTATCGAACGATTTGACCATCGGCAACTGGCAAGTCCCGATCAACCGCAAGATCAGTAAAAAAGACAAACAATTGATGAAACTGCTTTATCCGAAATAAATGCCTGCCTCAAAATAACAATATTCGTCAGGTGCAACGCCTGACGAACCTGGATTGAACACACACCTACTTACATCAAACAACTTTCATACTTTCACGATCAACAATAACTTCACCACCCGAACTCATCGAGTTGCTGGACACGTTAATTATTTCCTGAAAGTAAGGACACTTGAACATGATTCAAACAATCACCCAGTCCCGCCGAAAAAAACGCGCAGCCGGCAAACCGGCTCACTTCTGGACGCCTGGCCAGACATTGCGAATTGCCTTTCTGAATGGCGACCAGGCGTTCAAAGAGGCTGTCAAAACCGCAGCGAGCAACTGGCTGCCTCACATCAACCTGAAGTTCGATTTTGTCGAGGGCGACTCAGGGGATATTCGTATCAAAAGCGAGCCCGGTATTTACTGGTCTGTCATCGGTAACAACGCCCTATTGGTCGAAGCGCCAGACCCGACCATGAGGCTGTCACCGGACCTGCGAGCACCAGCGTTCTTCGCCGCCAATGTCATGCATGAGTTCGGGCACGCATTGGGAGCCGAACATGAGCACCTGCACCCGGAGTCAAACATTCCCTGGAACAAACCTGCGGTTTACGCCTCACACGGCGTGGCCGAAGACGCCGATGAAGACGATTACGCGCGCCAGTCTGTCGATGAACGCTACTTCAACCTGCTCGATGCCGGCTCGTTCGACTATTCGCCTTACGATCCGAAATCGATCATGCATTACCCCGTTCGCCAGGACTGGACCCACGGCGATTTCAAGATTTATCTGAATCGAGTGCTCAGTGAAAAAGACAAGGCCTTCATGGCAAAGGTCTATCCGTACCCTGCTGCACAAACGGCGTAATCGGTGGACCGGGCCTCCTGGATTATTTGACCTGCCCCAGATTGGCCTCACTCAAATCCAGTTCTCCCAACACTTCCCGTAAAACGTCATCACCAATCTGATGCTGACGACTGAGGCTGTACAACTCAAGGCGCTGCGCCCGCAATGCCTTGAGGCGCAAGCGGCGTTCAAGCAGATCCATCTGGAACGCCAATGCCTGGGCTTCGGCGGAATCGTTGAACACCTCCAGCTGATGGCGGTACTCGGACATGATCCGCGCCTTGAGTTCCGCCGCCAGCGCGGCTTGCGCGGCGTCCTGCGGGTTGACCTCTTCGATTTCCAGCGCGTGAATCGCCGCTTCCGCCGTCTTGCGCCAGGCGTCACGGACTTCCTGACGACGCTTGTCGTCCGGGCTCTTTTCGATACCACGCAACAGCAATGGCAGCGCAATACACGCCGCCACCAGCGACAACAGAATTACCCCGGCGGCGATGAAGATCAGCAGGTCGCGCTCGGGAAACACCTCGCTGCCCATCAGCATCGGCACCGACATCACACCCGCCAGGGTCACCGCACCGCGCACACCGCCAACGGTCAGCAACCAGCAGGAACGGGCGGTCGGCACTTGCGTCAGATCACCCTTGCCGCGCAAGCGACGCAGCAGCACCGACAGCCGCCAGATGCTTTGCACCCAGATGAAGCGCAACAGCACCAGCGCCAGGAAGATCGCCACCACATCGAGACAGCGATAGAACAGGGTCGGCCATAACGAGGTCTCGTGGCTGACCACCGCTTTAATGATGTCCGGCAGTTGCAGACCGAGCAGCAGGAAGATCAGGCCGTTGAAGGCGAACTCCAGCAACGACCAGACGCTGCGATTGAGCAATCGCGTGCTGGTCTGGCGCGGCAGCAGATCGAGCCAGCTCTGCATCATCCCCGCCGCCACTGCCGAAAGAATGCCCGACGCGCCGAGCCGTTCGGCCAGCACGTAAGCGGCGAATGGCAACAGCAACATGAACACCACGTGGGTCGCCGGATCGTCCCAGCCCCGGGCGATCATCCAGGCGCGCAACCGACCAACCAGCCAGCTCAGCGCCACACCCACCGCCAGGCCGCCGACCGCCACCAGCACGAAGGTCAGGCTGGCGTTGGCCAGGGAAAACGCACCGGTCACCGCCGCGGCCAGGGCGAACTTGAACGTCACCAGGCCCGACGCGTCATTCATCAGCGCCTCGCCCTGCAACATGTGCATCAATGGTGTGGGCAAGCGGTTCTGCGAAATGGCCGAGACGGCCACGGCATCCGTTGGCGACAGCACCGCCGCCAGCGCAAAGGCAACCGGCAAGGGAATCGTCGGCAGCAGCCAATGAATGAAGTAGCCCGCCCCGACCACGGTAAACAGCACCAACCCGACCGCCAGTGTCAGCACCGGCCCGCGCAGACGCCACAATTCCCGCTTGGGCATGCGCCAGCCATCGGAAAACAGCAGCGGTGGCAGGAACAGAAACAGGAACAGCTCCGGATCAAGAGCCACGTGCAGGCCGAGGGTCGGCCAGGCCAGCAAGGCACCGGCGGCGATCTGCACCAGTGGCAGCGGCAGCGGAATCACCCGTCCAATCAGGCGCGAGACACTGACCAGCATCAGCAGAATCAGGACGGTATAAGCGGTTTGCATAAAGCGGAAATCCCGGACAATCGACAGCGTTGAACTGCCATATTAGCCGCTTAGGCTGTGCGTGACCGTTGCACCTATGTCGCAGCCCCCTCAGCAAAAGCAACCTCGGCGCCGCGAAACCGTCTGGTCATGGCATAATCCGACACCATTTTTTTCCAGCACCTGTAAAGGGGGCAATTCCTTGACCGTTTCAAGCAAAACGTTGCACCTTTTCGGCATCAAAGCCTGCGACACCATGAAAAAGGCGCGCACCTGGCTCGATGAACACGCTGTCAGCTATGACTTCCACGATTACAAGACCGCCGGCATTGACCGCGAGCACCTGACCCAATGGTGCGACGAGCATGGCTGGCAAACGGTGTTGAACCGCGCAGGCACGACCTTTCGCAAACTCGACGACGAACGCAAAGCCGATCTCGACCAGTCGAAAGCCATCGAACTGATGCTCGCTCAACCCTCGATGATCAAGCGCCCGGTGCTCGATCTCGGTGACCGAACCCTGATTGGCTTCAAGCCAGACATCTACGCGGCCGCGCTCAAGTAAGCAGCCCGTCACTTTTTGTAGAGGTATTCACATGTCCAACTCCCTGTTCAGTATCGCCTTCGGCGTCGGCACCCAGAACCGTCAAGGCGCGTGGCTGGAAGTGTTCTACGCCCAGCCGCTGTTGAACCCTTCGGCCGAACTGGTTGCCGCAGTTGCACCGATCCTCGGCTACACCGAAGGCAACCAGGCCATCACCTTCACCACCGCACAGGCTGCGCAACTGGCTGAAGCCGTGAAAGGCATCGACGCGGTGCAAGGCAAGCTGCTGACCCGCCTGGCCGAAAGCCACAAGCCGCTGGTCGCCACCCTGCTGGCCGAAGACGCGCAACTGACTTCGACCCCTGAGGCTTACCTCAAGCTGCACCTGCTGTCCCATCGCCTGGTCAAGCCGCACGGCGTGAGCCTGGCCGGGATCTTCCCGCTGCTGCCGAACGTGGCCTGGACCAGCCAGGGCGCGATCGACCTGAGCGAACTGGCCGAGCTGCAACTCGAAGCCCGTCTGCGCGGCGAGCTGCTGGAAGTGTTCTCGGTGGACAAGTTCCCGAAAATGACCGACTACGTGGTACCGGCCGGCGTGCGTATCGCTGACGCCGCACGTCTGCGTCTGGGCGCCTACGTGGGCGAAGGCACCACCGTGATGCACGAAGGTTTCATCAACTTCAACGCCGGCACCGAAGGCCCGGGCATGATCGAAGGCCGCGTCTCCGCTGGCGTCTTCGTCGGCAAGGGTTCGGACCTGGGCGGCGGCTGCTCGACCATGGGCACCCTGTCGGGCGGCGGCAACATCGTGATCAAGGTCGGCGAAGGCTGCCTGATCGGCGCCAACGCCGGTATCGGTATCCCCCTGGGCGACCGCAACACCGTCGAGTCGGGCCTGTACGTGACCGCTGGCACCAAGGTCGCGCTGCTGGACGAGCACAACAACCTGGTCAAAGTGGTCAAGGCCCGTGAACTGGCCGGTCAGACCGATCTGCTGTTCCGTCGCAATTCGGAAACCGGTGCCGTGGAATGCAAAACCCACAAATCGGCGATCGAACTGAACGAAGCACTGCACGCTCACAACTAAGCGCCGCTGTGACCTCCTGTGGGAGCGGGCTTGCTCGCGAAGACGGTGTGTCAGTCACCCTTCATTTTGACTGACACGACGCATTCGCGGGCAAGCCCGCTCCCACAAGGTTCGGTGTACACCCGCCCAAGTTCACAGGGCTGAACAGATGATGATTCCCTCCCCCTGGCGCGCCGATTTCCCGGCCATCGCCGCCCTGCAAAGGCAAGACCAGACCTATCTGGACAACGCCGCCACCACGCAAAAACCCCAGGCCCTGCTCGACGCGCTGGCGCATTACTACGCCAATGGCGCGGCCAACGTGCATCGTGCCCAGCATCTGCCCGGCGCCCACGCCACGCAGGCGTTCGAGGACAGCCGCCTGAAGGTTGCCCAGTGGCTGAATGCCGGTGACAGCGGGCGGATCATCTTCACCCACGGCGCCACCAGCGCGCTGAATCTCCTGGCTTACGGCCTGGAACATCTTTTCCTTCCAGGCGATGAAATTGTCATCAGCGCCCTGGAGCATCACGCCAATCTGCTGCCGTGGCAGCAACTGGCACAACGTCGCGACCTGAAACTGGTGATCCTGCCGCTGGACGATGACGGGGTCATCGACCTCGCTGCTGCCGTTCACCTGATCGGTCCGCGCACTCGCTTGCTGGCGGTCAGCCAGTTGTCCAACGTACTGGGCGCCTGGCAACCGTTGCCGGCGTTGCTGGCGATGGCCAAGGCGCACAACGCGCTGACCGTGGTCGATGGCGCTCAAGGCGTGGTCCACGGCCGGCATGACGTGCAGGCGCTGGGTTGCGACTTTTACGTGTTTTCCAGCCACAAGCTGTACGGCCCCGATGGCCTTGGCGTGCTGTTCGGGCGCAACGCAGCGCTCGAACAACTGCGCCCGTGGCAGTTCGGTGGCGAAATGGTGCTGGAAGCCAATTATCACGATGCGCGTTTCCGCCCGGCGCCACTGGGCTTCGAAGCGGGAACGCCGCCGATTGCCAGCGTGATCGGCCTCGGCGCGACCCTCGATTATCTGGCCGGTCTGGATCAGGACGCCGTGTCCGCCCACGAAGCCGCGCTGCACGATTACCTGTTACGCGGTCTCGCCGCCCGCAATGGCATTCGTCTGCTGGGCAAGCCGCAACTGGCGTTGGCCAGTTTTGTCGTCGAAGGCGTGCACAACGCCGATCTGGCGCACTTGCTGACCGAACAGGGCATCGCCGTGCGTGCCGGGCATCACTGCGCGATGCCGTTGCTCAAGCGTTTCGAACTGGCCGGGGCGATTCGCGTGTCGCTGGCGCTGTACAACGATTCCGAAGATCTGGAGCGGTTCTTTGAAGCGCTGGATCAGGCGCTGGAGTTGTTGCGATGAGCCTGCCGGTCGAGGCCGCCGACGCGCTGCAAACGTTTCAGAACGCCGCTGGCTGGGAACAACGGGCGCGGCTGTTGATGCAGTTCGGTGATCGTCTGCCGTCGCTGAGCGATGCGGACAAATGCGAGGCCAACCGCGTGCACGGCTGTGAAAGCCAGGTGTGGCTGGTTGGAGAGTTGCGCGACGGTCACTGGCAATTCGCAGCAGGCAGCGATGCGCGGATGATTCGCGGGTTGGTGGCGTTGTTGCTGTTACGGGTCAACGGCTTGACCGCGGGCGAGTTGCAGCAGGTGGATCTGCCGGACTGGTTCAATCAGTTGGGACTGTCGCGGCAGTTGTCGCCTTCGCGCAGCAATGGCTTGAATGCCGTGCTGCAGCGGATGAACGAGCTGGCGCAGTAAAAGGGCTGCTGGGCAGCCCTATGCTTCAGGCCTGAGGCTTGACCCGATCCGCCGGGCGCCGAACGCCCGCCACAATCTTGTCCACAGCCTTGGTCGCCGCGACCATGCCGAACGTCGCCGTCACCATCATCACCGCGCCAAACCCGCCGGCGCAGTCCAGCTTCACGCCGTCGCCGACAAAACTCTTCTGCAGGCAAATGCTGCCGTCCGGTTTCGGATAGCGCAGCTGTTCGGTGGAGAACACACACGGCACGCTGTAATGGCGAGTCACTGTGCGCGAGAAGCCGTAGTCACGACGCAGCGTCGAGCGCACTTTCGAGGCCAGCGGGTCGTTGAAGGTGCGGTTGAGGTCGCAGACCTGAATCAGCGTTGGATCGATCTGCCCGCCGGCGCCGCCGGTGGTGATGATCTGGATCTTGCGGCGCTTGCACCAGGCGATCAGCGCAGCCTTGGCATTGACCGCATCAATGCAGTCGATCACGCAGTCGATATTCGGCGTGATGTATTCGGCCATGGTGTCGCGGGTGACGAAGTCCGCCACGGCGTGCACCTTGCAGTCCGGGTTGATCCCGCGCAGACGCTCGGCCATCACCTCGACCTTGGGTTTGCCGACGGTGCTGTCGAGCGCGTGCAACTGGCGGTTGGCGTTGCTGACGCAGACGTCGTCGAGGTCGAACAGGGAAATCTCGCCCACCCCGCAACGGGCCATGGCTTCCGCCGCCCAGGAACCGACGCCGCCGACGCCGACAATCGCCACATGGGCTGCACGCAGGCGCTCGAGGCCCTCGATGCCATACAAACGGGCGATGCCTGCAAACCGCGGATCTTCTGTACTCATGACCATTACCCTGAAAACCGGCGCGCATTATAGGGCCGTCGGCGGCCAAGAGCATCTTTGCGCTATGAACGGCGAACGCGCCTGCTTTAATTGAAGCTGTACGTAACAAAGATTTGTCTTACACGCTGAAACGAAAGAACTTAAGTCAGGTTGGATTGCCCAACATCCGGCATTTCCCTGTCTCTTGTAGGACTCGGCGAACTGCCGGTGTAGGATGCGCGCCCTCCTGGCGTCAACCAGCCGACCCTTCGTTCCACAGCCTTTGGAACCCGACACAGCTATGTCATCGCGTAAATTTGGACTCAACCTGGTGGTGGTTCTGGCAATCGCCGCCCTGTTCACCGGTTTCTGGGCGCTGATCAACCGCCCCGTCTCCGCGCCGAACTGGCCGGAGCAGATCTCCGGTTTCTCCTATTCACCGTTCCAGCAGGGACAGTTCCCACAGAAGGATCAGTATCCGACCGACGATGAAATGCGCCGCGACCTGGAGATCATGAGCAAGCTGACGGACAACATCCGCATCTACTCGGTCGACGGTTCCCTGCAGGACATCCCGAAACTGGCGGAAGAATTCGGTCTGCGCGTGACCCTGGGGATCTGGATCAGCCCCGACCAGGAGCGCAACGAGCGGGAGATCGCTAAAGCTATCGAGTTGGCCAACTCTTCGCGCAGTGTGGTTCGCGTGGTGGTCGGCAACGAAGCACTGTTCCGGGAGGAAATCACGCCTGAGGCCCTGATCGTCCTGCTGGATCGTGTCCGTGCAGCGGTGAAGGTACCGGTCACCACCTCCGAACAATGGCATATCTGGGAGAAATACCCGCAACTGGCCAAACACGTCGACCTGATTGCCGCCCACGTTCTGCCCTACTGGGAATTCATTCCGGTGGACAAGGCCGGGCAGTTCGTTTTCGACCGCGCCCGCGACCTGAAAAAGATGTTCCCGAAAAAACCGCTGCTGCTGTCCGAAGTGGGCTGGCCGAGCAACGGCCGCATGCGCGGTGGCGCCGATGCGTCGCCGGCGGATCAGGCGATCTACCTGCGCACGCTGGTCAACAAACTCAACCGCCAGGGCTTCAACTACTTCGTGATCGAAGCGTTTGACCAGCCGTGGAAGGCCAGCGACGAAGGTTCGGTCGGCGCTTACTGGGGCGTGTTCAACGCCGCACGCCAGCAGAAATTCAACTTCGAAGGTCCGGTGGTGGCGATCCCGCAATGGCGCGTGCTGGCCATCGGTTCGGTGGTGCTGGCGCTGTTGTCGCTGACCCTGCTGATGATCGACGGCTCGGCCCTGCGTCAGCGCGGTCGTACCTTCCTGACCTTTATCGCGTTCCTCTGCGGTTCGGTGCTGGTGTGGATCGGCTACGACTACAGCCAGCAATACAGCACGTGGTTCAGCCTGACGGTGGGCTTCCTGCTGGCGCTCGGTGCGCTCGGGGTGTTCATCGTGTTGCTGACCGAGGCCCACGAACTGGCCGAAGCGGTGTGGATTCACAAACGCCGGCGTGAATTCCTGCCGGTGGTCGGCGATTCTGATTACCGCCCGAAAGTTTCGATCCACGTGCCCTGCTACAACGAGCCGCCGGAGATGGTCAAACAGACCCTCAACGCCCTGGCCAACCTCGACTATCCGGACTTCGAAGTCCTGATCATCGACAACAACACCAAGGACCCGGCGGTCTGGGAACCGGTGCGCGACTACTGCGAAACGCTCGGCCCGCGCTTCAAGTTCTTCCACGTCTCGCCCCTGGCCGGTTTCAAGGGCGGCGCGCTGAACTACCTGATCCCGCACACCGCCAAGGACGCCGAAGTGATCGCGGTGATCGACTCCGACTACTGCGTGCACCCGAACTGGCTCAAGCACATGGTGCCGCACTTCGCCGACCCGAAAATCGCCGTGGTGCAGTCGCCGCAGGATTACCGCGACCAGAACGAAAGCACCTTCAAAAAGCTCTGCTACGCCGAATACAAAGGCTTCTTCCACATCGGTATGGTCACCCGCAACGACCGCGACGCGATCATCCAGCACGGCACCATGACCATGACCCGTCGTTCGGTTCTGGAAGAACTGGGCTGGGCCGACTGGTGCATCTGTGAAGACGCCGAACTCGGTCTGCGGGTATTCGAGAAAGGCCTGTCGGCGGCGTATTACCACGACAGTTACGGCAAGGGTCTGATGCCGGACACCTTCATCGACTTCAAGAAGCAGCGTTTCCGCTGGGCCTACGGCGCGATCCAGATCATCAAGCGTCACACCCGCAGCCTGCTGCGCGGCAAAGACACCGAGCTGACTCGCGGCCAGCGTTACCACTTCCTCGCAGGCTGGCTACCTTGGGTGGCGGACGGCATGAACATCTTCTTCACCGTCGGCGCGCTGTTGTGGTCGGCGGCGATGATCATCGTGCCGCAACGGGTCGACCCACCGCTGCTGATCTTCGCGATCCCGCCACTGGCGCTGTTCGTGTTCAAGGTCGGCAAGATCATCTTCCTCTACCGTCGCGCCGTGGGCGTGAACCTCAAGGATGCATTCTGCGCGGCACTGGCCGGTCTGGCGTTGTCGCACACCATCGCCAAAGCGGTGCTGTACGGCTTCTTCACCAGCAGCATTCCGTTCTTCCGCACCCCGAAAAACGCCGACAACCATGGCTTCTGGGTGGCGATTTCCGAAGCCCGGGAAGAGCTGTTCATCATGCTGCTGTTGTGGGGCGCGGCGCTGGGGATCTTCCTGGTGCAGGGCATTCCGAGCAACGACATGCGCTTCTGGGTGGCCATGTTGCTGGTGCAGTCGCTGCCGTACGTGGCGGCGCTGATCATGGCGTTCCTGTCGTCGCTGCCAAAACCTGCGGCTGCGCCTGAACCGGCACCGGTGGTCTAAATCCTCACCGATGCACTAAACGGCGGCCAATGGTCGCCGTTTTGCTTTAAGATAACCGCCATTTTGCGCGCCTTGCCCCCCAGCTTTCGGAGTTTTCCATGACGGCCCACGCCGACCTTTCGCCGACCCTTCAACTCGCCATCGACCTGATCCGCCGTCCGTCCGTGACGCCGGTCGACGCCGATTGCCAGAAGCAGATGATGCAGCGCCTGGGCGATGCCGGTTTCCAGCTGGAACCGATGCGCATCGAAGATGTGGATAACTTCTGGGCGACTCACGGCAAAGGCGACGGCCCGGTGCTGTGCTTCGCTGGCCACACCGACGTGGTACCAACCGGCCCGGTTACTGCGTGGCAGATCGACCCGTTCAACGCAGTGATCGACGAGCACGGCATGCTCTGCGGCCGTGGCGCGGCGGACATGAAAGGCAGCCTGGCTTCGATGACAGTCGCCGCCGAGCGCTTCGTCGCCGACTACCCGGATCACAAGGGCAAGGTCGCGTTCCTGATCACCAGCGACGAAGAAGGCCCGGCGCATCACGGCACCAAGGCTGTGGTCGAGCGCCTGGCAGCCCGTAACGAGCGTCTGGACTGGTGCATCGTCGGCGAACCGTCGAGCACCACGCTGGTCGGCGACGTGGTGAAGAACGGTCGTCGCGGCTCCCTCGGCGCCAAACTGACCGTGCGCGGTGTCCAGGGCCACGTCGCCTATCCGCACCTGGCGAAGAACCCGATCCACCTCGCTGCCCCGGCTCTGGCCGAGCTGGCCGCCGAGCATTGGGATCACGGCAACGACTTCTTCCCGCCGACCAGTTTCCAGATTTCCAACGTCAACTCCGGCACCGGCGCGACCAACGTGATTCCGGGCGATCTGGTGGCGGTGTTCAACTTCCGCTTCTCCACCGAGTCGACCGTTGAAGGGCTGCAGAAACGCGTCGCCGACATCCTCGACAAGCACGGCCTGGACTGGCACATCGACTGGGCGCTGTCCGGTCTGCCATTCCTCACCGAGCCGGGTGCGCTGCTCGACGCGGTGTCGTCGAGCATCAAGGACATCACTGGCCGCGAGACCAAGGCGTCCACCAGCGGCGGCACCTCCGACGGTCGTTTCATCGCGACCATGGGTACGCAGGTTGTTGAGCTGGGCCCGGTCAACGCAACCATCCACCAGGTCAACGAGCGCGTGCTGGCGGCCGATCTCGACGTGCTGACCGAGATCTACTACCAGACCCTGATCAAGTTGCTCGTCTGATGCTCGCGTGCCCGATCTGCAGTGAACCGCTAAACGCGGTGGACAACGGCGTGGTCTGCCCCGCCGGCCACCGCTTTGACCGTGCGCGCCAGGGTTACCTCAACCTGCTGCCGGTGCAGCACAAGAACAGCCGCGATCCCGGTGACAATCAGGCGATGGTCGAGGCCCGCCGCGACTTTCTGAACGCCGGGCATTACGCGCCGGTGGCCAAGCGTCTGGCGGAGCTGGCGGCGAGTTATGCGCCGGCGCGCTGGGTCGATATCGGTTGTGGCGAGGGTTACTACACCGCGCAGATCGCCGAGGCTTTGCCCGATGCTGACGGCTACGCGCTGGATATCTCGAAGGAAGCGGTCAAACGCGCCTGCAAACGCAATCCGGCGCTGACCTGGTTGATTGCCAGCATGGCCCGGGTGCCACTGGCCTCCGGCAGCTGCCAGTTTCTGGCCAGCGTTTTCAGTCCACTGGACTGGGAAGAGGCCAAGCGGCTGCTCAGCGTCGGCGGCGGTCTGATGAAAGTCGGCCCGACCAGCGGCCACCTGATGGAACTGCGCGAACGCCTGTACGACGAAGTGCGCGAATACACCGACGACAAGCACCTGGCCCTGGTGCCGGAAGGCATGGCGCTGGCGCACAGTGAAACCCTGGAATTCAAACTGACGCTGGACAAGCCCGAGGATCGCGCCAACCTGCTGGCGATGACGCCCCACGGCTGGCGCGCCAGTGCCGAGCGCCGCGCGGCGGTGATCGAACAGGCCGAGCCGTTCGTGACCACGGTCTCGATGCGCTACGATTATTTCGTTCTTCAATAACTTTTGGTCCCGGGCAACGACCCGGGGCCGGCTAAATCCGCGAATGGATTTTTCAGACCCGCAGTGAGGATATCCATGCGCCAACCGGACATCGAGATTTACCTGAAAGACGCCGACGTCGACCACAAGGCCATTTCCGCCTGGCTGGGCGCCGCCCTCGGCCCGTGCAGCGACTGGGTACAGAAAGGTCAGACGTACAAGTGCAAGGCCGGCAACATCCCGGTGACCTGGCTGCCGAAAGCCGTGGGCAAGTGGAACAGCCTGTACCTGGAAAGCGATGCAACCCCTTGGGACGACGACATCGCCTGCGCCCGGGCAGCCTTTGCCGCGCTGAACGTCGAAGTGCGCTGTGCGCCGGGGACGTGGGTCGAGGAAGAAGGTGAAGAAACGGCGGATCGCTGGATCCGGATCAGCGCCGATGGTGAAGAAGAGATCACCTGGAAAACCGCTTGAATTAACGCAGTTTATTGATCGTTCCCACGCTCCGCGTGGGAATGCAGCCGGGACGCTCCGCGTCCCAAAGCAGACGCAGAGCGTCCATTGAGGCATTCCCACGCAGAGCGTGGGAACGATCATTACAGGCCTACAACGTCTTCAGCCTGCAACCCCTTCTGCCCTTCCACCACCGCGTATTCAACCTGCTGGCCCTCGGTCAGTGACCGGTGGCCTTCGCCACGGATCGCGCGGTAGTGCACGAACACGTCCACCCCGTCTTCGCGCTGAATGAAGCCGTAGCCCTTGGCGTCGTTGAACCACTTCACGTTGCCGGTTTCACGTGTTGCCATCTGTTCGTACTCCTTTTTTATTATTGAACAGGCTTTTCGCAGGAAAGCCTTTGCGGAACGTCAGCCTGCGTCCGACGTCCATAAAAGGGCCCCGGCGACAGATCGCCGAGTATATGACAGGCGGCAAAACTCTCAACAGGAGATTACTTCGCCGCTTTTTTGCCGATTTTCCGCTAATCCGGCACACTATCGCCCTCCCGAGCAAACGCTCGGTTTATCCACTCACGCAGAAGCCGTATGACCCGTTCCCCGTTCCGCCGTCTTGTGTTTGGCACCTTGCGCCGACTGTTGTATCTCTGGGTTCGCTCCGAGACGATCAACCAGTCGTCGTTCACCCTCAACCTCGACCGCAGTCGTCCGGTGTTCTACGTCCTGCAAAATCCATCGCTGACTGATCTGGCGGTGGTCGACACCGAGTGCACCAAGGCCGGCCTGCCGCGCCCGGTGCTGCCGGTGTCCGTGGGTTCGCTGATCGAACCGGCGGCGTTTTTCTACCTGACGCCGGACCCGGACTGGCTCGGTCGCCAGGACAAGCGCGGTGCACCGCCGACCCTGACCCGACTGGTCAGCGCCCTCAGCCAGAACGCTGCCGAAGACGCGCAGATCATTCCGGTCAGCGTGTTCTGGGGCCAGTCGCCGGACAGCGAAAACAGCCCGTGGAAACTGCTGTTCGCCGACAGCTGGGCCGTCACCGGGCGTCTGCGTCGCCTGCTGAGCATCATGATTCTGGGGCGCAAGACCCGCGTGCAATTCTCCGCACCGATCCACCTGCGCGAACTGATCGAACACAACAAGGGCCACGAGCGCACGGTGCGCATGGCCCAGCGGATCCTGCGGGTGCACTTCCGCAACCTCAAGGCTGCAGTGATCGGTCCGGACATTTCCCACCGCCGCAACCTGGTCAAAGGCCTGCTCAACCAGCCGCTGGTCAAGCAAGCGATCCTCGACGAAGCCGAGCGCGAAAACATCTCCCCGGAAAAAGCCAAGGCCCAGGCGCTGCGCTACGGTAACGAGATCGCCTCGGACTACACCTACACCGCGATCCGTTTTCTGGAAGTGGTGCTGAGCTGGTTCTGGAACAAGATCTACGACGGGATCAAGGTCAACCACATCGAAGGCGTGCAGAAGGTCGCCCAGGGTCACGAAGTGATCTACGTGCCGTGCCACCGCAGCCACATCGACTATCTGCTGCTGTCGTACTTGCTGTTCCGCAATGGCCTGACCCCGCCGCACATCGCCGCCGGGATCAACCTCAACATGCCGGTGATCGGCAGCCTGCTGCGCCGTGGCGGCGCGTTCTTCATGCGCCGCACGTTCAAGGGCAATCCACTGTACACCTCGGTGTTCAACGAATACCTGCACACCCTGTTCACCAAAGGTTTCCCGGTCGAGTACTTCGTCGAGGGCGGTCGCTCGCGTACCGGGCGCATGCTGCAACCGAAAACCGGGATGCTCGCAATCACCATGCGCAGCTTCCTGCGTTCGTCGCGGATGCCGATCGTGTTTGTGCCGGTGTACATCGGTTATGAGCGCGTGCTCGAAGGCCGCACCTACCTCGGCGAGCTGCGTGGCGCGAGCAAGAAGAAAGAATCGATCTTCGACATCTTCAAAGTCATCGGCGCGCTAAAGCAGCGCTTCGGCCAAGTGGCGGTGAACTTTGGCGAGCCGATCAAACTGGCGGAATTCCTCGACAGCGAACAGCCCGACTGGCGCCAGCAGGAACTCGGCCCGCAGTACAAGCCGGCGTGGCTCAACGAAACCACCAATCGCCTCGGCGAAAAAGTCGCGCAGCACCTGAACGAAGCGGCGGCGATCAACCCGGTCAACCTGGTGGCGCTGGCGCTGCTGTCGACCACCCGCCTGGCGCTGGATGATCGGGCCATGGCGCGGGTGCTGGATCTGTATCTGGCGCTGCTGCGCAAGGTGCCATACTCACCGCACACCACCTTGCCGGAAGGCGATGGCCGCGCGCTGATCGAGCATGTGAAGGACATGGATCTGCTGTCCGAGCAGAACGATGCGCTGGGCAAGATTCTATATCTGGACGAGCAGAATGCCGTCCTGATGACCTATTACCGCAACAACGTGCTGCACATCTTCGCCCTGCCGGCGCTGCTGGCGAGCTTCTTCCAGAGCACCTCGCGCATGAGCCGCGAACAGATCCTGCGCTACACCCGCGCGCTGTATCCGTATCTGCAATCGGAGCTGTTCATCCGCTGGACCCTGGACGAACTGGACGCGGTGATCGATCAGTGGCTGGAAGCGTTCGTCGAACAAGGCCTGCTGCGTTTCGAGAAAGACGTGTACCTGCGCCCGGCACCGAGCTCGCGGCATTTCGTGCTGCTGACCCTGCTGTCGAAGAGCATCGCCCAAACCTTGCAACGCTTCTACATGACGGTTTCCCTGCTGCTCAACAGCGGCCAGAACAGCATCAGCGCCGAAGAGCTGGAAGACCTGTGCACGGTCATGGCCCAGCGCCTGTCGATTCTGCACGGCCTGAACGCACCGGAGTTCTTCGACAAGAGCCTGTTCCGCCACTTCATCCAGACAATGCTCGACCTCGACGTGCTGCGCCGCGACGAAGCCGGCAAGTTGAGCTACCACGAACTGCTCGGCGAACTGGCCGAAGGCGCGGCCAAACGGGTGTTGCCGGCGGAGATTCGCTTGTCGATCCGTCAGGTGGCACTGCACCGCAGTGAAGATGCGGCCGATCAGCCCGCCGCCCCTGTGCAAAGCGACTAAATTCCTACAGGCGCCAGGCTTCTTCTGGCGCCGTCGATACGGAGATCTCCGATGAAAAAACTTTCCCTTCTTGCCGCCGCCACGCTGCTCAGCGCCTGCCAGTCGACCTCTCCGGCCGGCAAGGTCAGCCTCGAGGGCGAAGTGTTCTACCTGCAACGCATCGCCCTGCCACCCAGTGCGACCTTGAGCGTAAGCCTGCAGGACGTTTCGCTGGCCGACGCTCCGGCCGTGGTACTCGACGAACAGAAAGGCCCGGTCAAAGGCCAGGTGCCGCTGCCGTTCCACTTGAGCTACGATCCGGCCCAGGTCAAACCCGGCCACCGCTACTCGGTCAGCGCGCGCATTGAAGTCAACGGCGAGCTGATGTTCATCACCACCGAAAACCATGCCGTGCAGCTTGATGGCAAGGATACACAGCCACTGAAGATCCGCGTCGACTCGGCCCGTTAACGCCCTTTTCAAACAAGGAAGCTCTCATGCTCCGTCCTACCCTTCGCTTCGCCGGCCTGTGCGCGGGCCTGATGATCTCCGCCAACGCACTGGCCCTGTCCCTCAGCGACCTGTCGCAAGGCGACGCCACCGGTGGCCTCAAGGATGCCCTGACCCAGGGCGCGCAACTGGCCGTCAAACAACTCGGCACCCCGGGCGGTTTCAGCAACAACCCGGACGTGAAGATCGAACTGCCGGGCAAACTCGGGAAAGTCGCCGGCAAGATGAAAGCCTTCGGCATGGGCGCTCAAGTTGAAGAACTGGAAACCGCCATGAACAAGGCCGCGGAAACCGCCGTCACCCAGGCCCAGCCGATCCTCGTCGACGCCGTGAAGAAAATGAGCGTGGAAGACGCCAAAGGCATCCTCAGCGGCGGCAACGACTCCGCTACTCAATACCTGGAAAAATCCAGCCGCGAACAGATCCGCACCAAGTTCCTGCCGATCGTCAAACAGGCGACCGACAAGGTCGGCGTAGCCCAGAAATACAACGCCTTCGCCGGCCAGGCCGCAACCTTCGGCGTAGTGGATGCGAAGAGCGCCAACATCGAAAGCTACGTGACCGAACAAGCGCTCAACGGCCTGTTCGAAATGATCGGCAAACAGGAAGAAACCATCCGCAAAAACCCGGCCGCGGCGGCGACGAGTCTGGCGAAAAAAGTGTTTGGTACGCTTTAACTCTTTCGTGCAATGAAAAGCCCGCTGATCTTTACAGGTTCAGCGGGCTTTTTCATGGGGTCAGATTTGTGGAGCGAACTCATCCAAAGCTTAGGTTGAGATCGCAAAACTGAACAAAACGCTCAAGAGCTTTCTGGTGCTCCGAAGCTTTGTTGAACGACTCAAGAAGCCCCCTCACCCTAGCCCTCTCCCGAGGGAGAGGGGACTGACCGAGTTGTTTGGGAGAGGTACGCCGACGTGAAATACCGAGGTGAACTCGGGTTTTAAAACACATACCGCTCTATTCCCCTCCCTCCCGCTTTGGCTTTGGCTTTCCACCACTCAACACAATGAGCGTTAGCTCGAGTACCGCTTTTGACGTGCCGGCCCCTTCGGCCGGCTGAGTGGAGGGATTTATCCGGGGGTAGGCGCGCAGCGCCGTTCGACGAAGTCGAACACATCGAGAGGAGGTGCAGCGAAGCAAACCGGAGGCGATGCCCCCGGATGAATCCCGGAACGAAGGAACCCCGAGCCCCAGCGAGGGGCCGAACGCCGGGGCCCAGACCTTTGGTTCCTTTGGGGCGTTTGCCAAAGGGACTCGCCGTAAGGGCGAAACCATAAGAAGCCGTTACCGCAGCAACGGATATGTACCCAAAACACCCAGAGCCTGGCCGGCTCAAAGGCCGCCAAGCTCAAACAGCCTCAAGCCTCCTTGCGAACCCTGAACCAAGCCGCATACAACGCCGGCAAAAACAAAAGCGTCAGAGCAGTAGCAACAATTAACCCCCCCATAATCGCCACCGCCATCGGCCCAAAAAACACACTGCGAGAAAGCGGAATCATCGCCAACACCGCCGCCAAAGCCGTCAACACAATCGGCCGGAACCGCCGCACAGTCGCCTCGATAATCGCCTGCCAAGGCCTGAGCCCCGCCGTAATATCCTGCTCGATCTGATCCACCAGAATCACCGAGTTACGCATGATCATCCCCGACAGAGCGATCGTCCCGAGCATCGCCACAAACCCGAACGGCTGACGGAACACCAGCAGAAACAGCGTCACCCCGATCAACCCCAGCGGCGCCGTCAGAAACACCATCGCCGTGCGCGAAAAACTGCGCAACTGCACCATCAGCAACGTCAGCACCACGACAATGAACATCGGCACCCCGGCGTTCACCGACTTCTGTCCACGCTCCGAATCCTCCACCGTACCGCCGACATCCAGCAGATAGCCGTCCGGCAATTCGGCGCGGATCGGATCAAGCGTCGGCATGATCTGCTTCACCAGCGTTGCCGGTTGTTCCTTGCCATAGATGTCCGCCCGCACGGTCACGTTCGGCAGACGATTGCGGTGCCAGATGATGCCTTCCTCGAAGCCATATTCCAGCGTGGCAATCTGCGACAGCGCGACGCTGCGACCGTTGTCGGTCGGCACCGCCAGACTCGGCAGCAACGACAATTCGGTGCGCTCGTGCACGGTGCCGCGCAGGAGGATTTCGATCAGTTCGTTGTCCTCGCGGTACTGGCTGACGCTGGAGCCGGTCAGCGAACTCTGGAGGAATTTCGCCAGATTCGCCGTGCTCACACCCAGCGCCCGGGCGCGATCCTGATCGATGTTCAGGTACACGACCTTGCTCGGCTCTTCCCAGTCCAGATGCACATTCACCACATGCGGGTTCTCGCGCACCTTGGCCGCCACCTTGCGCGCCAAAGCACGGACTTCCTCGATGTGCTCGCCGGTGACACGGAACTGCACCGGATAACCGACCGGTGGGCCGTTTTCCAGGCGCGTGACCCGCGAGCGCAAGGCCGGGAACTGCTCGTTCAACGTGTCGATCAGCCAGGTGCGCAGCGCTTCGCGCTCCTCGATGGTTTTCGCCAGAACGACGAACTGGGCGAAGCTCGCCGCCGGCAGTTGTTGATCCAGCGGCAGATAGAAACGTGGCGAACCGGTGCCGACGTAAGCGACATAGTTGTCGATGCCAGCGTGATCCTTGAGCATCGCTTCCAGCCGTTTGACTTCGGCCGTGGTATTGGCCAGCGAGGCGCCCTCGGCAAGCTTCAGATCGACCATCAGCTCCAGTCGCCCGGACGCCGGGAAGAACTGCTGCGGCACGAACCGGAACAACGCCAGCGACGCAACAAATAGCAGCACGGTGAGCACGATCACGGTTTTGCGCCGACGTACGCACCACTCCACCAGACGCCGTACCCGTTGGTAGAACGGCGTGCCGTAGGGATCAGTGTGGCCGTCAGCCGTACCGTGTTTGGCCGCGTGAATTTTCGCCAGATCCGGCAGGAGTTTTTCTCCCAGATACGGCACGAACACCACGGCCGCCACCCAGGATGCGAGCAGAGCAATGGTCACCACCTGGAAGATCGAGCGGGTGTATTCGCCGGTGCCTGATTGCGCCGTGGCAATTGGCAGGAAACCGGCGGCGGTGATCAGCGTACCGGTGAGCATCGGGAACGCGGTGCTGGTCCAGGCGTAACTGGCGGCTTTGATCCGGTCAAAGCCCTGCTCCATTTTGATCGCCATCATTTCTACGGCGATGATCGCGTCGTCCACCAGCAAACCCAGCGCCAGTACCAACGCACCGAGTGAAATCTTGTGCAGGCCGATGCCGAGGTAATACATGCAGGCGAACGTCATCGCCAGCACCAGCGGAATGGTCAGCGCCACCACCATGCCGGTGCGCACGCCGAGGGAAAAGAAGCTCACCAGCAACACGATGGCCAGCGCTTCGACCAGCACCTGGACGAACTCGCCGACGCCGGTTTTCACAGCTGCGGGCTGATCGGAGACCTTGCGCAATTGCATGCCGGCCGGGAGGTTTTTCTGGATGCGGGCGAACTCGATTTCCAGAGCCTTGCCCAGCACCAGAATGTCGCCGCCGTCCTTCATCGCCACCGCAAGGCCGATGGCGTCTTCGCCCATGAAGCGCATGCGCGGTGCCGGAGGATCGTTGAAACCGCGCCGCACGTCAGCGACATCGGAGATGCGGAACGTACGATCCCCGACCCGGATCGGGAAGTTTTTGATCTCGTCGACTGTCTGAAAATTCCCCGACACCCGCAGCTGCAAACGCTCGCTGCCGGTTTCGAAAAACCCTGCGGTGGACACCGCGTTCTGTTCCTCCAGCGCCTGCTGCACGGCTGCCAGCGGCAAGCCGAGGGTGGCGAGTTTGACGTTGGACAATTCGACCCAGACCTTCTCGTCCTGCAAACCGAGCAGATCGACCTTGCCCACGTCCTTGACCCGTTGCAGCTGGATCTGGATGCGGTCGGCGTAATCCTTGAGCACCGCGTAGTCGAAACCGTCGCCGGTCAGCGCATAGATATTGCCGAAGGTGGTGCCGAACTCATCGTTGAAAAACGGCCCCTGAATGCCCGGCGGCAGGGTCTGGCGAATGTCGCTGACTTTCTTGCGCACCTGATACCAGAGATCCGGAATCTCCACCGAATGCATCGAGTCGCGGGCAATGAACGTGACCTGGGATTCACCGGGGCGCGAGAACGAAACAATCCGCTCGTACTCGCCGGTTTCCATCAGTTTCTTTTCGATGCGTTCGGTAACCTGGCGCGAGACTTCCTGAGCCGTTGCGCCGGGCCAGCGGGTCTGGATGACCATCGCCTTGAAGGTGAACGGCGGGTCTTCGCTCTGGCCGAGCTTGGTGTAGGACAAGGCACCGACAATCGCCAGCAAAAGCATCAGGAACAGTACGATCTGGCGATTGCGCAGCGCCCAGGCGGAAAGATTGAAACCCATCGGGGATTACTCCTTGTCCGCCAGATTGACCACGCGGTTGGAGCGATCCACCGGACGCACCTGCTGCCCTTCCAGCAATACGTGAACGCCAGCGGCGACCACCCAGTCGCTGGCGTTCAGGCCTTCGAGCACCGGCACGGTTTTCTCACCGAACGGGCCGACGCGCACCGGGGTCTTTTTCAGGGTGTTGTTGGCGCTGACGACCCACACGTAGGTCGCGCCGTTTTCGGCAGTCAGTGCCGAGAGCGGCACCGACAGCGGGATGACATCGGCGGTCTGCACGAAGACCCGGGCGCTCTGGCCCAGTTCTGCCGGGACCTTGCCGGCGGTGAATGAAATGCGTGCGGCGAAGGTGCGGGATTTCGGATCGGCCGCCGGGGACAACTCGCGGATCTGCCCGGCAAAGCGCTGGTTCTGTTGCGTCCATAGCTCCACAGAGACCGGCTGGCCAACCTTGAAGCGGCCGAAGCTCTGCTCCGGCAGGCTGATCAGCACTTCCCGTTCGCCGTCAGTGGCGAGAGTGAAAACGGTCTGCCCGGCGGCAACCACCTGCCCGACCTCCACCGAACGCTTGGCCACCACGCCATCCTGGGGCGCGCGCAGCACGGCGTAACTGGCCTGATTGGTCGAGACGTTGAATTCGGCTTTGATCTGTTTGAGGCGGGCTTCGCCGGAGCGGTAGAGATTTTCGGCATTGTCGTAGGCCGAGCGGCTGACCATCTGCCGTTCCATCAGGGTCTTGTAACGGTCACGCTCGGCGCGCACCAGGTTCAGGTTGGCTTCGGCGGCCGCAACCTGGGCCCGGGTGGCTTCCAGTTGCAGGCGTACATCCTGCGGATCGAGCTCGGCGAGTGGCTGATCGGCCTTCACGCGCTGGCCTTCCTCGACCAGTCGTCGGCTGACTTTGCCGCCGATGCGGAACGCCAGATCGGGTTCGTAGCGGGCGCGAACCTCACCCGGATAACTTTCCATCGCCTGCGCCGAAGGCTCTGGCTGCACCACCATGGCCGGTCGCACGCTGACTTGCGTTACCTCTTCCTTGCCACATGCCGACAACAAAAACGCCAGACTGACTGGCACCGCAAAGGACAACGCATGGCGGAACATGGTGAAGGACCTTTCGCTAAGGAGGCTTGGAATAATTATACTGGCCGGTATGTTATTAATAGCAAACTCACCAGTCCAGTATTAAAAGCGAAGAATGTCGAACAATCTTTCCACTCCAAACGGCCCGGGCCGACCGAAGGATCCGGCCAAGCGCCAGGCGATCCTCGAGGCGGCGAAAATCCTGTTTCTGAGTCATGGCTATGCCAACACCAGCATGGACGCGGTGGCCGCCGAGGCCGGGGTGTCGAAGCTGACGGTCTACAGCCATTTCAACGACAAGGAGACGCTGTTCTCTGCCGCCGTGGTGGCCAAATGCGAGGAGCAATTGCCGCCGCTGTTCTTCGAATTGCCGGACGGCATCGCGGTGGAAAATGTGTTGCTGAACATTGCGCGAGGCTTTCACCACCTGATCAACAGCGATGAATCGGTGAACCTGCATCGTCTGATCATGGCGCTGGGTAGCCAGGATCCGAAGCTGTCGCTGATCTTCTTCGAGGCCGGCCCTCAGCGCATGGTGCAGGGCATGGAACGTTTGCTGCGGCGGATCCACGAAACCGGCGTGCTGAGCATCGACAACCCGCACAACGCCGCCGAACACTTCTTTTGCCTGATCAAGGGCGCCGGGAATTTCCGCCTGTTGTACGGCTGCGGTGAGCCGCTGACCGGCGAGGCGGCGGAAAGTCATGTGCAGGAAGTGGTCGGGCTGTTCATGCGGGCCTTTCGACCCTGAAAACAAAAATCCCACGCCATGCGTGGGATTTTCCTTATGCGACGGCTCAGGCCTTGAGCGCTTTCTTCGGGTAGATGTCATAGCGGCTGGATTTGCCATCCAGCGCATGGCTCGGCTTCGGCCCTTCGATGCACGGCGCCTTGCGCGGGCGCTTGACCACCACCCGGTGCGTGGCCAGCGCCAACGCCGCTTCCAGCAAGGCCGGTGCATCCGGGTCATCGCCTACCAACGGGCGGAACAGGCGCATTTCCTTCTTCACCAGCGCGGTTTTCTCACGGTGCGGGAACATCGGGTCGAGGTAGATCACCTGCGGCGGCTCGCCCTCCCAATTGCGCATCACGTCGATGGAGTTGCCCTTGAGCAGCTTCATCCGCGCCACGATCGGCGCCACCTCGAAGTCTTCAGCCGCACGGGCCAGACCATCTTCCAGCAACGCGCCGATCAATGGCTGGCGCTCGATCAGGCTCATCTCGCAACCGAGACTGGCCAGCACGAACGCATCCTTGCCCAGCCCTGCCGTGGCATCCAGCACCCGAGGACGCACGCCTTGGGCGATGCCGACCGCCTTGGCGATCATCTGCCCGCTGCCACCGCCGTACAACCGGCGATGGGCCGCGCCACCCTCGACAAAGTCCACCCGCACCGGCCCCGGCGCATCCGGCCCCAGCTGTTGCAGCTGCAAACCCTGCTCGCCGACCTGCAGGGCAAACTCGCCGTCAGCCACCTGCAACGGCAGGTTCAGGCGCTGCGCCCACTGCTCGGCCTGCGCTTCGAACGTCGGGCCGAGGGCCTCGACATGGATGCGGCAGGCCGCGGGTTGCTCAATCATGGAAAACACGCTCAAAAAAGTTAAGGATCGGCAAAAACCGCCGATAACCCAATCAACGCGCATTTTGCCAGAGCTGAGCGTCAACCGAAAAAAATGTCAGGCATTCTTCCCACATCGATTGGCTACCTTTCGCCCACAGGCGATTTCAGCCGTCATAACACTCAAGCATTGGGCGGCGTCAGCCACCTGTGGCAGGATTTTTTTGCCCAGGCACTGGCCGAGCAATCGAGTGATGTGGTGCCGGCCTGCGGCACGTTTCCACCGGTTGACCTGGAAAGCCCTGAAGAACCGACTGTCGGCAGCGAACTGCACGCGCACATCGTCAGCCAGCGCGAATGCGATGTGGTGGAAACCGAGGTGCGTCCGCCGGAGCCGCTGTTCCTGCCGATCGCCGAAATCGACATGACACTGGCCGAGCCGTACCCTCCGTTCCCGCCAGAAGAAATCAAGACTCAGCAAAAGCAGCAGGATTTCGACAGCAGCTGGGTTCGCCCGGTCGTGATCAACAACGGCCAGCCGATTCCGGAGCCAGGCCCTGCCCCGCAGAAAAAACCGCTGTACCTGCCGATTGCCGAGTTCGACCTGGATCTGCTGCAGCCGTACCCGCCATTCCCGCCGGAAGCCATCGTCGAGCAGCAGAAAGCCCTGGACTTCGATAACGGCTGGGTGCGCCCGATCGTTCAGCAGAACCTGCGCATCGCCGCCTGATCCCTCAGCGACACACGCTCCAGCGCCCGACATCGACATGAAAGTGATTGCGATGGGCGGCGTTGTATTCCGGACTCAACACCACACTGAACACCTCGCACGCACCGTCGCGCACCTGACGTAGAAACTGCGCGTCCCGGTTCTGCTTCGGCCAATCCTTGAGCACGCTGATCGCGCGACCATCCGCCAGACGGAAGCCGGCGATGTCCAGCGCATCGGCACTGGCATGGCGGCTGAGCGCGCCGCTATCGCGGTTGTAGACATTGCGGCAGGCGAAGCTGCCGAGGTGATCGACCCGCGCCACCGACTGACCGTAGGCCTGCTGCGCCGCCGGTTGCAGCGTATGGTGCTCGAACATCGCGAACGCCACGGCCAACGGGCAACTGGCGAGAAAGCTGCTGCTGAGCCCCACCCCGCCGCCCTGCACGCGCAAAGCGCCGATCAGCGGGCATTTGGCATCGGGACTGTCGGCCTGTGGCGAAACCCTCAGGCCAGAGCTGCCCAGCGCCTGTGCGCACAGGGCCGGATCGCTGCGCAGGCGCATCAACTTGTAGCCCGTGAGCCAGTTGGGCGTCGCCTGCACGTCCAGTGGCGCCCACGGGTTCCACTGCGGCGGCACATCGAGCCAACCGCGCCAGACGCCGATTAGCCCGCCACCGATGATCAGCAGGCCTGCTAACAGCAGCCAGCGCCCCATGCTCATCCCTTGAAGAATTGATTGGCCTTGGCGTACGGCATCGAACGGGAGGTGAAGGTGAAGGTGCCGGACTGCTGGATTTCTTCAGCCGCGCGGAAAAACTCACCCAATGCCGCCAGTGCCAGCGCCGAGCCGGTGCTGATCCGCTTCACGCCCATTTCTTCCAGCTCCTGCACGGTCAGTTTCAAGCCGCCGGACATCAACACATTGACCGGTTTCGGCGCCACTGCGCGCACTACCGCGAGGACTTCTTCGGCGGTGCGCAGGCCCGGCGCGTACAACACATCGGCGCCAGCTTCGGCAAAGGCCTGCAAGCGGCGGATGGTGTCGTTGAGATCGGGATTGCCGTGCAGGTAGTTTTCCGCTCGAGCGGTCAGGGTGAAGGGAAACGGCAAGGTGCGCACGGCAGCGACGGCGGCTTCGATCCGTGCCACCGCGTGTTCGAAGCAGTAGATCGGCGAGTCTTCCCGGCCGGTGGCATCTTCGATCGAGCCACCCACGGCGCCCGCCTCGGCGGCGCGAATCAGACTTTGTGCCGATTCGGCCGGGGCGTCGGCGAAGCCGTTTTCCAGATCCACCGCCACCGGCAAATCCGTGGCCGCGACAATCGCCCGGACATTGGCCAGCGTATCGTCGAGACTCAGGCCACCATCGGGCTTGCCTTGGGAAAACGCATAACCGGCGCTGGTGGTCGCCAGCGCCTGATAGCCGAGACTGGCGAGCATCTTCGCGGAACCGGCATCCCACGGATTGGGAATCACGAAAATCCCGGGGCGTTCGTGCAGGGCTTTGAAGGCTTCGGCTTTACGGGCTTGTTGTTGACGGGCTTGGGCATCCATCGGCAGGCTCCTGGGCAGGAAAAATTCCGCCTCAGAGCAGGCCAAGTTGCTCGGCGGCGGGTTCTCTGTATAGCTCAGGCAAAGGTCGCAGGCCAGGCAAACGTTGCATCAGTTGTGCGTGAAAACGTTGCGCCAGCTTCGCCGCCAGAATGTTATCGGCGGTGTGCAGGAAGATGTACGGCGTGCGGCCCTCTTCGATCCACTCGGCGATTTTAGCCACCCACGGCACCAGGAACGGGTCGTTGGCCTCAAGCTCCGGATGGCCGATGAAGCGCACCTGCGGGAATTGAGTGAACGCTGCTGGACGCGTTGGTACGCGGGGCTTTTTCGATTGGGCGTGGATCACCGACGATTCGGTGGACAGGCAACTGAACAGTGCGCGCGGATCGAGGCAGATGCGCTCCACACCGCGATCCAGCAGCAGCCGGTTGAGCAGTCGCTCACTCTCACCCTTGGCGAAGAACTGTTCGTGGCGCACTTCCACCGCCAGCGGACAATCCAGCGCATCGATGAACGCGGCGAGCTCCGGCAAGCGGTGCGGGGTGAAGCTTTTCGACAGTTGCAGCCACATTGGCGAGACGCGCTCACCGAGCGGCTTGAGCAACTGGAGGAAGGTTTCGGCGGCAGTCAGTTGATCGCGCAAATCGCCGCTGTGGCTGATGTCACCGGGAAACTTGGCAGTGAAGCGAAAGTGCTCCGGCATCACCTCGGCCCAACGCTGCACGGTGGCCGGCGACGGGCTGGCGTAGAAGGTCGTGTTGCCTTCCACGGCGTTGAACACTTGTGAATAGAGTCCGAGGAAATCGGAGGTCTTGGCGTCTACCGGATACAGATACTCGCGCCAGGCGTTTTCGCTCCAGGACGGGCAACCGAGGTAGTAAGGCAAATCCATCAGATGTACAGATCGAGGCCCAGCACGTCTGCATCCCAATCGACAAAACCGGCGGTGCTCAGGTAGCTGGCCAGGGCCATAGCCACGCTTTTCTTCATCGCGCGGTGATAAATCATGTCTTGTTGACGGGCGGGCAGATTGCTCAGGCGTTGCGCGGTGGCTTTGGCGGCACGGGCAGCCAGTTGCTCTTCGGTCGGGAATTCCAGCTCGCCGTCGATATCGTCGACGGACTCATCCAGCGCCGGATTGCCTTTGCGAGGCTTGCGCTTGATGGGGTAGGAATGAGTGGAAACGCCGTCTATACGCATAAAGTCATGCTCGGTATCGATGATGGCAATTTAGCGGCACCTGACCGACTTAGCAAATCGCCGAGTGATAACTAGAACACATAAAAGACAAAAGGTTTAAAGCGCGGGGTTAGAAACGGACGATTGGCGTTTGCCGATGAGCGCATCGCGAGCAGGCTCGCTCCCACATGATTTGCGACACTCATGTGGGAGCGAGCCTGCTCGCGATTGGGAAAACTTGATTTCGAAGATCAACGAGCCTTGGGGGTGGCCACTTTGTCGCGCAGGTAAACCGGCTGGGCATCGTCTGCCGGAATCGCTTCACCGCGCTCCCAGGCAAATCGCGCCAGGGTCAGCAGGTCTTCGGCATGGGGCAGCATGCCGGCATCGGATCCGCTCAGGTTTACAGCGATGCGTTCGCCATAACCCCAGCCCGTGCCGGCACCGAACCAGTCACCCGAAGCATCGTCCGGCAGCGCAGCGACTTCCGGCGGCAGCACCGCCTCGGCGCCGACCAGACGCATCTCCCCGGCCGTCTCGCGGTAGCAGCCCCAATACACCTCATCCATGCGCGCATCGATGGCGGCCGCGATCTGGCTCACGCCGTGTTCGCGATAAGCCCGTTGCGCCAGCACGGCCAGGTTCGACACCGGCAACACCGGGCGATCCAGCGCGAACGCCAGGCCCTGCACCACGCCGATGGCAATCCGCACACCGGTGAATGCGCCCGGGCCACGGCCGAAGGCGATGGCGTCCACCGCTTGCAGGGTGGTGCCGGCGTCGGCCAGCAGTTGCTGGATCATCGGCAGCAGTTTCTGCGCGTGCAGGCGCGGGATCACCTCGTAATGGCTCGTGACCTTGCCGTCATGCAGCAAGGCAACGGAGCAAGCTTCAGTCGCGGTGTCCAGGGCCAGCAAGGTGCTCATCGATGTGTCCGTAAATCAGGTGGGGAAAAGTGCGCCAGTATAAACAACTACGGCCCGCAAGCGGGCCGTGGATGATGCAGCGGATCAGGTTTTTCAGCTCAGGGCTTCAAGCACCTTGGCAGTGATCGCTTCAACCGAACCGACGCCAGGGATATGGCTGTACTTCGGCTTGCCACCGTTTTTGGCGGACAGGTTCTGGTAGAACTCCACCAGCGGCTTGGTCTGCGAATGGTAGACCGACAGGCGATGACGCACGGTTTCTTCGGTGTCGTCCTTGCGCTGCACCAGCTCTTCGCCGGTGATGTCGTCTTTGCCGGCCAGTTTCGGCGGGTTGTAGACGATGTGGTAAACGCGGCCGCTGGCCTCGTGAACGCGACGACCGGCGATACGCTGAACGATTTCTTCGTCTTCAACGGCGATTTCGACCACGGCGTCCAGCTCGACACCGGCAGTCACCAGCGCTTCAGCCTGAGGAATGGTGCGCGGGAAGCCATCGAACAGGAAACCCTTGGCGCAATCGGCTTGAGCGATACGGTCCTTGACCAGCGCGATGATCAGGTCATCCGACACCAGGCCTCCGGCATCCATGATGCTCTTGGCCTTGATGCCCAGCTCGGTGCCGGCCTTGACCGCAGCACGCAGCATGTCGCCGGTGGAGATTTGCGGAATGCCGAATTTCTCGGTGATGAACTTAGCCTGAGTACCTTTACCGGCCCCGGGAGCTCCCAGCAGAATGACGCGCATCGATGTGCTCCTCAATTTTTTATATAAAAAACAATGGATTCGCCTCGTGGGGCCAATCTCATAAAACGGGTCGTGGCCGCCCAAACGGCCAAAGGCTGATCAAGATACACAGCAGGCTGCGCCCACACAAGACGCCAAAAGTCGGAGAAACCGGCGCCCGCCGCGACCTTGCGACGCGGTTCCCCAAGTCGCAACCCCATCATTAACTGTCGCCTGACCGCATTTTTCCTACAGTCAATAAACGGCACCCGAGGTTCGCCCCGGGTGCCCCGCCCCACGCAGAAAACCTTAGCCGGTATTTCGCAAACCGGCGGCAATCCCCGCCACAGACACCAGCAACGCCTGTTCCACCGGGCTGCCCTGCTCGACATTCTGCTGCCGCGAACGCGCCAGCAACTCGGCCTGCAATAGATGCAGCGGGTCGAGGTAGGTGTTGCGCAGACGGATGAATTCCAGGGTGTCTGGGCTATGTGCCAGTAGCTGCGACTGACCGGTCAGGCCGAGGACAACGGAACAGGCCTGCGACAATAGGTCGCGTAAGTGCGCACCCAACGGCAGCAACTCCGGCTCCACCAGACGCTCGTCGTAGGACAGCGCGATATCGGCGTCGGCCTTGGCCAGCACCATTTCCAGCATGTCGATGCGGGTGCGGAAGAACGGCCACTGCTCGCGCATCTGCCCCAGCAACTCGCCTTCGCCGCGCTCCAGCGCATTGTTCAGTGCGGTTTCCCAGCCGAGCCAGGCCGGCAGCATCAGGCGGGTCTGGGTCCAACCGAAGATCCACGGAATCGCCCGCAGGCTTTCGATGCCACCAGCACGGCGCTTGGCCGGACGGCTGCCCAATGGCAAGCGGCCCAACTCCTGCTCCGGTGTGGACTGGCGGAAATACTCAACGAATTGCGGATTCTCCCGCACCACCGCACGGTAAGCAGCGACGCCGTCGGCGGCCAGTTCGTCCATCAGATGCCGCCATTCGGGAGTCGGTGGCGGCGGAGGCAACAGGGTCGCTTCGAGCACCGCCGCCAGATACAGATTGAGGTTTTGCTCGGCGATGTCCGGCAGGCCGAATTTGAATCGAATCATTTCCCCCTGCTCGGTGGTGCGGAAACGTCCGGCCACCGAACCCGGCGGCTGCGACAGAATCGCCGCGTGCGCCGGGCCGCCGCCACGGCCCACGGTGCCACCGCGACCGTGGAACAGCAGCAGTTCGACTTGTTGCTCGCGGCAGATTTCCACCAGCCGCTCCTGCGCCCGGTACTGCGCCCAGGCCGCGGCGGTAGTGCCGGCGTCCTTGGCCGAGTCGGAATAGCCGATCATCACTTCCTGCGGGCCTTGCAGGCGCGCGCGGTACCCCGGCAGCAGCAACAGGCGTTCGATCACCGGGCCGGCGTTGTCGAGGTCGGCGAGGGTTTCGAACAGCGGCACCACGCGCATCGGCCGCAGTACGCCGGATTCCTTGAGCAGCAACTGCACCGCGAGCACATCGGAAGCGGCACCGGCCATTGAGATCACGTAGGAGCCCAGCGAAGCGCCCGGCGCGGCGGCGATTTCCTTGCAGGTGGCGAGCACTTCGGCGGTGTCGGCCGAGGGTTTGAAATGCGCCGGCAGCAACGGCCGACGGTTTTGCAGTTCGCGGGTCAGGAAGCTGATGCGCTGTTCTTCGTCCCACTCCTCGTATTTGCCGAGGCCGAGGTAATCAGTGATTTCGGTCATGGCCGCGCTATGGCGGGACGAGTCCTGACGCACATCGAGTCGCACCAGGAACAGACCGAAGGTCACGGCCCGGCGCAGGCAATCGAGCAACGGCCCGTCGGCGATCACGCCCATGCCGCATTCGTGCAGCGAGTTGAAACACAGCTCCAGCGGATCGAGCAGGTCGCGGTTGTTGTGCAGCACATCGGCAGGCGCCGGCGTGGTCGCCGTCAAAGATGCATGAGCCCAGTTACGTGTGGCGCGCAGCCGTTCACGCAATTGTTTGAGCACTGCCCGATACGGCTCGGCACTGTCGCCGGCCCGGGCCTTGAGCGCTTCGCTGGCCTGCTGCATCGACAGTTCGGCGGCCAGGTGATCGACGTCACGCAGGTACAGATCCGCCGCCATCCAGCGTGCCAGCAACAGCACTTCGCGGGTCACGGCAGCGGTCACGTTCGGGTTGCCGTCACGGTCGCCGCCCATCCACGAAGCGAAGCGGATCGGCGCGGCTTCCAGCGGCAAGCGCAAACCGGTGGCGGCGAACAGCGCCTGATCGGCCTTACGCATATGGTGGGGAATCGCCTGCCACAGCGAATGCTCGATCACCGCAAACCCCCACTTGGCCTCGTCCACCGGAGTCGGCCGGGTGCGGCGGATTTCTTCGGTGTGCCAGGCTTCGGCGATCAGGCGTTGCAGGGTGTTGTGGATCTGCTCGCGTTCGGCCGTGGTCAGGTCGCGATGATCCTGAGCCGCGAGCTGCGCGGCAATCGCGTCGTACTTCTGGATCAGCGTGCGCCGGGCCACTTCGGTCGGGTGCGCGGTGAGCACCAGTTCGATTTCCAGCCGCGCCAGTTGCCGGGCCAGGGATTCGGCGCTGTGCCCTTCGTTGCGCAGGCGGGCGAGCAGTTCCGGCAGCACGCGGGACTCGAACGGCGCGGCCTGGGTCTCTTCCCGGCGATGAATGAGCTGGTACTGCTCGGCGATGTTCGCCAGGTTGAGAAACTGGTTGAAGGCCCGCGCCACCGGCAGCAGTTCGTCTTCGCTCAATTGATTGAGACTGGCGCTGAGTTCGGCGTCCATCGAGCCGCGCCGGTCGGCCTTGGCGCCCTTGCGAATCTGCTCGATCTTGTCGAGAAACGCCTCGCCGTACTGGTCACGAATGGTGTTGCCCAACAGCTCACCGAGCAGGTGAACGTCTTCGCGCAAGCGTGCATCAATATCGGTCATCAGCATCTCTCCAGCAGTAATCGGTGACGGATCGCAAGTGAGTGGATGAACAGAGAGTGCCGCTCTGGAACGCTTCTTACAAGCAGACGACGAAGGGACTTTAAACCTTGAGGGTTGAAGCTAGTCTCAACAGTAAGCCGCACAACGGCTTGCCGCCGGCAGACGCCGGACACTCACCAAGACCTGCCATGAGCAGGTGCGACATGAGGTTTTTATGAAAATCCGTGAACTCGCCCAGCATTGGGAAGAAACCGCCAAGGGTCGCCTGACCGATACCGGCTACACGATTCATCTGGACGTGGAAGCCGCCGCACGGCTGGCGGCGATTGCCGAAATGTACCCCAAACGCCATGCCGAAGAACTGCTCGGCGAGCTGATCGGCGCCGCCCTCGAGGAGTTCGAAGCGAGCCTGCCGTATGTGAAAGGCTCGACCGTGGTCGCCACCGACGAAGAAGGCGATCCGCTGTATGAGGATGTCGGCCCGACCCCGCGTTTTCTCGCGTTGTCGCGGCGTCATCTACATGACTTGTCGGCTGCTGCCGGGAAGCAGAAACACTGATTCCTGACCCTTCAGAACGGTGGGAATGGTTTGCCCTCGATGGCGTCAGTTCAGCAGCACATGTGCTGTATTTGATGGCCTCATCGCTGGCAAGCCAGCTCCCACAGGGACTGTGTCCCCCCTCCGCTTTTGCGCCGTTTCTCGCCCGCGCGTACCTCTGCCCACCGCCAAAGTTCCCGGTTTAGAGCCCTGTCCGTTCGGTCAAAGTTTTTTTTGGCGATGGGCCATCTTTTCTGAACTTTTGAAAAATGCCTTCGGTCGGAACAGGTAACCACGCCTGGAACGAGCGTTTCAAAACGCGCTGACACATGACGGTTGTCACTCCTCGACCAGGATGGATTTCGAAGCTTCCAAGGAGTTAACCAATGGAGTTGAAGACCATGAAGACCCAAACCTCGTTCTCCCACCTGCGCGGTCTGAAACTGGCTGCTCTGGCCATCGGCACCAGCTTCGTGCTGGCCGGTTGTGCCGGCAATCCACCGACCGAGCAATACGCCGTCACTCAATCGGCAGTCAACAGCGCGGTCAGCGCTGGCGGTACCGAGTTCGCCGCCGTGGAGATGAAGCAGGCTCAGGACAAGCTGAAGCAAGCCGAAATCGCCATGCACGACAAGAAGTATGACGAAGCCCGTCGCTTGTCCGAGCAGGCCGAGTGGGATGCCCGCGTTGCCGAACGCAAGGCTCAGGCAGCCAAGGCCGAACTGGCTGTGAAGGATTCCCAGAAAGGTGTTCAGGAACTGCGTCAGGAAAGTCAGCGCCCAGTGCAGTAAGCGCGCATCCCGACCGCAAGGCTGAAACTCTTATCGATATAAAGGACGAACGATTATGCGTAAACAACTGATGATCCCCGCTCTCCTGGCTGCAAGCGTTGCCCTGGCTGCCTGCTCCACGCCGCCCAACCCGAACCTGGAACAGGCACGCACCAACTACGCCGGCCTGCAGGCCAACCCGCAGGCAAGCAAGGTCGCAGCGCTGGAAACTAAGGACGCCAGCGACTATCTGGACAAGGCCGACAAGGCTTATCTGGATAAAGAAGACGCCGCCAAGGTCGATCAACTGGCTTATCTGACTAACCAGCGCGTAGAAGTGGCCAAGCAGACCATCGCTCTGCGCACCGCTGAAAACAACCTGAAGAACGCCGCCGCCCAACGTGCCCAGGCCCGTCTGGATGCCCGCGATCAGCAGATCAAACAGCTGCAGGACAGCCTCAACGCCAAGCAGACCGATCGCGGCACGCTGGTGACTTTCGGTGATGTGCTGTTCGCCACCAACAAGGCCGACCTGAAATCCAGCGGTCTGGTGAACATCAACAAACTGGCGCAGTTCCTCCAGGAAAACCCTGATCGTAAAGTGATCGTCGAGGGCTACACCGACAGCACCGGTACCGCGAGCTACAACCAGTCGCTGTCCGAGCGTCGCGCGACTTCGGTGCAGGTTGCGCTGATCAAGATGGGTGTAGACCCGTCGCGTATCGTCGTACAGGGTTATGGCAAGGAATACCCGGTGGCGGATAACACCTCGGTCTCGGGCCGTGCGATGAACCGTCGCGTGGAAGTGACCATTTCCAACGACAACCAGCCAGTGATGCCGCGTTCGGCCGTTAGCTCGACCGCGCACTGATTCGCTGAGCGGTAAATGAAAAGCCCCGCCTGAGTGATCAGGCGGGGCTTTTTTGTCCGTCGCAGATTTACTCTTCGAGCTTCTGCGGCGTCTCCTGGCCCATGCAGCGCACAGCCTTTTTCTGACTGTTGACCAGCACCCCGGTCAGGCCTTTCTGTTCGGTGTCGAACAGCACCAGCACGCCATCGATGCATTGCGCCACTTGCGGCGCCGGGGTCAGGGAGACCTTGTAGTCTTCGCCGGGAACGGTCTTGAGCATGGTGAAGTCGTTGAGCAGCAACGCATCCTCGGGTTTGGCGAAGTGCAGGTAGCCGTAGTACCACAGGGCGCCGACGGTGCCGAGGATGCTGCAGATGCCGGTGATGATCAGCGGGATGGCGTTACGTTCTTCACTCATTGCGGACTCTCTGGTGGTTCGTCTTCAGAATTCGGGGGTGTTGGATAATTCGGGATCTCGCCGAGGCGGCGCAGGCCGTTGAAGTGTTCGGGATCGTCGAGGTAGCGCAGCATCACCTGACGCCAGACCGGGTCGCCGAAGGTCTGCACATGCCCGCCCCGAGTCAGCTGCAGCACACGCGGTGGCGGCGCAGCTTGATACAGACGGATGCCGTTGGAAAGGGGCACCAGCGGATCGTCGAGGCTGTGGAAGATCAGTTTCGGCACGCCGTTGAGCTGCGGCATGGCGTTGATCGCACTGTCGCTGTCCGGCACCAGCCATGACAGCGGCACCTGAAACGGCCAGGTCAGCCATGAGGTGCTGAGGGCGTATTGGCCGACGCTGCGGTAACTGGCGGGCACGCCGTCGAGTACCAGGGCCTTGAGCTGTTTTTGCCTTTCCGGATGTTGCACCAGCCAGTGCACGGCCATTGCCCCGCCGAGACTCTGGCCCAGCAGCACCAGCGGTTTGCCTTTGACCTCCGGCGCCTTGTCCAGCCAGGCGAAGGCGGCATCAATGTCCTGATAGATCGCCGGCAGGCTCGGTTCGCCCTCGGACAAACCGTAACCGCGATAGTCCACCAGTAGCACTTGATAGCCGTTCTTCGGCAACCACCAGCTCCCGCCCAGGTGCATCGGCAAATTGCCGCCGTTGCCGTGCAGGTGCAGCACCGTGCCCTTGACCTCAACCCCGGGTTTGGCCGGCAGCCACCAGGCATTCAGCTTGAGGCCGTCGGCGGTGGTCAGGGTGACGGTGCGGTATTCGAGTTTGGCCTTTTCTGGCGTGAAAAGCTGACCCGGTTCGGGGTAGAACAGCAAGGAACTGCAACCGTCGAGGGTCAGGAGCAGGCAAAGGATGCCGAGGATTCTCATCCGGTGAAACCTCGCAAAAATTCTGGTTGGAACACAGATCAAACCTGTGGGAGCGAGCCTGCTCGCGATGGCGGCGTGTCAGGCAACTTCACTTTTGAACGTTGACCGCCATCGCTAGCAGGCTAGCTCCCACAAGGAATATTGGTTGGTTACAGGATGTTGGAGTAATCCGCTTCGATCCGGTCCAGGCTCAAGTGATTGAGGAAGTTGGAGAAGCACATCCACGCCGACAACGCATTCATGTCGCGGAACTGGTCCGGCAGGTACTTCGGCGGCACCACCAATCCTTCGTCCACCAGCTGACGCAGGGTTCGCATGTCTTCCAACGTGGTCTTGCCACAGAACAACAGCGGGATCTGCTCGAGCTTGCCCTTACGCACGGCCAACTGAATGTAGTTGTAAACCATGATGAAGCCCTTGAGGTAGGACAAGTCTTTGGTAAATGGCAGACCGGTCGGCGTCGAACCACGGAAAACCCGACTGGCGTTGCCGTAGCTTTCCGCCATCTCGAAGCCCTGCTCGCGGAAGAACTCGAAAATCTGCAGGAAGTCCGCGCCCTCCTCGACCATGTGAATGGCGCGGGTGCGGTTGGTCAGTTTGCGCAGGCGGCTCGGGTAGGAGGCGAAGGTGATGATTTCCATCAGGATCGCCAGGCCTTCCTGAGTCACCGTCGACGAAGGCGGCCCCTTGGACAGGAAGGTGCAGATCGGCTGGTTCAGACCGTTGAGCGTGGTGCCGACGTGCACTAGGCCTTCGTGGACTTCCAGCGCGCGCACGTCGCGGTCGTTGAACATCGCGTCGGTGCGGATCTTGATGTAGTCAGCACCCGCCGCCGCATCGGCGACGATACCGTCGGACTCGAACACGCGGATGGTTTCCTCGGCCTCGCCGAACACCTTGTTCAGGCGGGTTTGCAGCAGGTGCACGGCGTCCTTGGCGGTGAGGATCTTCGGTTCGTCCTTCAGGTCGCCACGGCCGTCGATGTTGTTCAGATAGTCCGACATCATCAGGCCGAGGTCGGCCAGGGTCGGGTCACCGGCGTGGAACGCATCGGACGCGGCGCCGTACAGTTCCTGGGAAATCAGGCCGAAATCCTCGGTGCCGCGCGCTTCGAGCATGCGCACCACCATCCGGTATTCCTTGCACATGCGACGCATGATCTGGCCGACCGGGTTGAACTGGCCGAGCTGACGGGTGATGTCGCGCTCGATGTTCTGGAATTCCAGCTTCACCTTGCTTGAGTCGAAGGACAGCGGCCGGTTGAGGTAGTAGTCGCGATCCACCGCCGGCAATTCCTTGCCCTTGGCCTTGAGGAAACCCTTGCGGATGTTCTCGTCCCACTTGACCGCGTCGAGCACGCGGATCGGCGTCTGCGCCAGCACTATGCGATCGGACAGAATGCGTATCGTCTGCTGGTAATCGTCCACCCGAAACTCCTGTAGAAAACGTGACGAACTGAATTATTTGGCTTTGGCCTGATGCTGATAGCGCGCCGCTTCGACGAAAACGTCGGAATTGGCCGGGTCGTCGAGGTAAGCAAAGACCTTTTCAAGCGGGCTGTCGACCTGCACGCCCTCGCCGTCATCGGTCTGGAAGCCCTGGCCGTCGAGGGCTTTCTGGGCGATGGCCTGGTTGATCTGTTCGAGGTCGAGGTTGTAGATCACCAGTTCGCGCTTGTCGGTGATCTCGAAGCCGGCGATGGTGAAGTGCCCGCCGTATTGCGCCGGCACTTTCGCCGACAGGTACCAGCGGTTGCCGTGGCGCGACACCGTGAACGGATAGGCTTCACGCTCCCGGGGTTTGGCTTTGAAATAAGCAACCGCCTGATAGCGGTCGTTGCCCAGGCGCGTCAGCTCCAGATTCATCGGCTCGCCCCAGGCATTGGTGCTCGACCATTGGCCGAGCAGGCCCTTGGGCGCCGGTTCACTGGCGGGCAGCGGCTCCTTGAAGGTCACCAGACATCCGCTGAGCAGCAGGAACGACAAGGCGATCAGCACGCCACGCCAGGCTTTCATTCGACACTCCCTATGAATACACGGCCCTGAAAATCGCCGTGATCCCTTGTGGGAGCGAGCCTGCTCGCGAATGCGGGGTGTCAGGCAACAAAGATGTTGAATGTCAGACCGCATTCGCGAGCAGGCTCGCTCCCACAGGTTTGGTGTTACACCGACGCGAGTACCAGGTGCATATAGCGCGTCAGAATGCCGAGCATGTCCTCTTCGGCCAAAGGCTCGGCGTCGTTGAGCAGGCCCTGATATTCCATCCGTCCGATAATCGCCGTCAACACCTTGGCATCCTGCTGTGGCTCGCGTGAGCCCAATACCTGGAACAACTGGCAGGTGCCCTGCAACAGAATCTGCTGATGGGAACGCACCAGTTCCGCCAGACGCGGGTTGAGCAGCGCCTCCTGACGGAACGCCTGCTCGGCCATCAAATGCTCGCGACGGTTGACCAGTTGCCGATGCACGTAATCAGCCATCAAACGCGCGATATCGTCGGCCAGTTGCGAACGCGACTCCGGGCTGCCGTCGCCGCTGACCACCATTTCACGCAACAGGCCTTCGTTGTTGATCCACAGCTTGGCCATGTAGGCCGCGCTGCGCTCGACGTACTGGGCGAAGGTATCGGTGAGCAGGTCATCGATGTCCTTGAAGTAATACGTGGTGGCCGACAATGGCACACCGGCCTCGGCGGCCACCGCCCGATGACGCACGGCGCGTACGCCGTCGCGCACGACAATGCGCATCGCCGCATCGAGAATGTCCTGTCGACGCTGTTCACTGCCCTGCCGGCTGGCCTTGCGGCCCTGGTACTGAACACTTTCAGCGACCGCAGTGGCGATTCCCGCTGCACCCTCTTGAGCCATTGCACCGATCACGACAGGCATACCTCTGTTGTTTTCTTCAAAATTAACCATTTGATACGTTTGTACCAGACAGGCAATAAAAAGCCGCCCATTTCAGGCGGCTTTTTTATTGAAACACTTACGCTTGCGGCCGCATGTGCGGGAACAGGATCACGTCGCGGATCGACGGGGAGTTGGTCAGCAGCATCACCAGACGGTCGATGCCGATACCTTCACCGGCCGTCGGCGGCATGCCGTACTCCAGCGCGCGAACGAAGTCGGCGTCGTAGTGCATGGCTTCGTCGTCGCCGGCGTCCTTGTCGGCCACCTGCGCCATGAAACGCTCGGCCTGGTCTTCCGCGTCGTTCAGCTCGGAGTAGGCGTTGGCGATTTCACGGCCGCCGATGAACAGCTCGAAGCGGTCGGTGACGTTCGGGTTGTCGTCGTTGCGACGAGCCAGCGGCGACACTTCGAACGGATACTGGGTAATGAAGTGCGGCTGTTCCAGCTTGTGCTCGACCAGCTCTTCGAAAATCATCACCTGCAGCTTGCCCAGACCTTCGAAGCCCAGCACCTTGGCGCCGGCCTTCTTGGCGATGGCGCGAGCCTTGTCGATGTCGTTCAGGTCATCGGCTGTCAGCTCTGGGTTGTACTTGAGGATCGAGTCGAACACCGACAGGCGCACGAACGGCTCGCCGAAGTGGAACACCTTGTCGCCGTACGGCACGTCGGTGCTGCCCAGAACCAGCTGCGCCAGTTCGCGGAACAGTTCTTCGGTCAGGTCCATGTTGTCTTCGTAGTCGGCGTAAGCCTGATAGAACTCCAACATGGTGAATTCAGGGTTGTGACGAGTCGAAACGCCTTCGTTACGGAAGTTGCGGTTGATCTCGAACACTTTTTCGAAGCCGCCAACCACCAGACGCTTGAGGTACAGCTCCGGCGCGATACGCAGAAACATTTCCATGTCCAACGCGTTGTGGTGGGTTTCGAACGGCTTGGCTGCGGCGCCGCCAGGAATGGTCTGCAGCATCGGCGTTTCGACTTCGAGGAAGTCGCGCTTCATCAGGAAGCTGCGGATGTGCGCGATCACTTGCGAGCGAACGCGGAAGGTCTGGCGCACGTCTTCGTTGACGATCAGGTCAACGTAGCGCTGACGGTAGCGCTGTTCGGTGTCGGTCAGGCCGTGGTGCTTGTCCGGCAGCGGGCGCAGGGATTTGGTCAGCAGGCGCACGCTGGTCATTTCGACGTACAGGTCGCCCTTGCCGGAACGGGCCAGGGTGCCTTCGGCGGCGATGATGTCGCCCATGTCCCAGGTTTTCACCGCGGCCAGGGTTTCTTCGGACAGAGTCTTGCGGTTGACGTAGACCTGGATGCGACCGGTCATGTCCTGGATCACCATGAACGAGCCACGGTTGAGCATGATGCGACCAGCAACCTTGACCGGGATCGCAGCCTCTGCCAGCTCTTCCTTGGTCTTGTCCGCGTACTGTTTCTGCAACGCATCGCAGTAGTTGTCGCGGCGGAAGTCGTTCGGGAAGGCATTGCCCTTGGCGCGCTCGGCAGCAAGCTTTTCCTTGCGCAGAGCGATCAGGGAGTTTTCTTCCTGTTGCAGGGCTTGCGGATCGAGTTGTAGGTCGCTCATGTCTTTAAATTTTCCATCACAGGTTCGTTGCCCCCGCCGGCGACGGGGGACTTGAGGTCGGTTGAAAGCTTACAGCCCCGATTTCAGGCTGGCTTCCAGGTATTCGTCGATGTCGCCGTCGAGTACCTTGTCGCAGTCACTGCGTTCGATGTTGGTGCGCAGATCCTTGATCCGCGACGCATCGAGCACATACGAACGGATCTGGTGACCCCAGCCGATATCCGACTTGGTGTCTTCCAGGGCCTGGGACGCGGCGTTGCGCTTCTGCATTTCCTGCTCGTACAACTTGGCCCGCAGCATTTTCATGGCGGTGTCCTTGTTGGCGTGCTGGGAACGTTCGTTCTGACAGCTCACCACGGTGTTGGTCGGTACGTGGGTGATACGTACGGCCGAGTCGGTGGTGTTTACGTGCTGACCACCGGCACCGGAGGAACGATAGGTGTCGATCCGCAGGTCTGCCGGGTTGATTTCGATTTCCACCTTGTCGTCGATCTCTGGCGAGACGAAAACCGCGGAGAACGAGGTGTGACGACGGTTGCCGGAGTCGAACGGGCTCTTACGCACCAGACGGTGCACGCCGATCTCGGTACGCAGCCAGCCAAAGGCGTATTCGCCCTTGATGTGCACGGTCGCACCCTTGATCCCGGCGACTTCACCGGCCGACAGCTCCATGATGGTCGCGTCGAAACCGCGTTTGTCGGCCCAGCGCAGGTACATGCGCAGCAGGATGTTGGCCCAGTCCTGGGCTTCGGTGCCGCCGGAACCGGCCTGGATGTCCAGGTAGGCGTTGTTCGGGTCCATCTCGTGGCTGAACATACGGCGGAATTCGAGCTTGGACAGCGACTCTTCGAGACCTTGAAGGACTTCGACGACGTCGTTGACCGCGCCCTCGTCGTTCTCTTCAACGGCCATGTCCAGCAGCTCGCGGCAATCGGCCAGGCCACCGTTCAGTTCGTCGAGGGTATCGACGATCTGCGCCAGCGCAGCGCGCTCGCGGCCCAGTTCCTGGGCGTATTCAGGTTTGTTCCAGACGGCAGGATCTTCAAGCTCGCGATTGACTTCGATCAGACGCTCATGCTTTTGATCGTAGTCAAAGATACCCCCGAATAGTTTCGGAGCGCTCGGACAGGTCCTTGATGGTGTTCAGGATCGGGTTGATTTCCATGACGGGCAGCACTCGTTGGCGAACTTTTGAAAGCCGGCGAGTATAACGTAATCAAGCTGTCACGGCAGCCCGTCCGGCGGCTCTTGCGGCGAATGAACCCGATGGTTCATTCGATCCCCACCTGATTGCGCCCGTTGTTCTTGGCCAGGTACAGGCCACGGTCCGCCGCCGAGATCAGCAACCGGCAGTCGCTGCCCGACTCCGGCACCATCGTCGCCAGGCCGATGCTGATGGTCAGGCTCGAGCCTTCGGCCGGGGCATTGTGCGGAATCTTCAGCGCCGCGACCGTCTGGCGCAGCTTTTCCGCCACCAGTCGGGCCCCGCCCGGCGAGGTGTTGGGCAGCACCAGCGCAAATTCTTCGCCGCCATAACGCGCCGGCAGATCGGACGGCCGGGCACTGGCCTCGCGGATTGCCGTAGCGACCTTGCGCAAGGCCTCGTCGCCTTCGACGTGGCCGAAGGTGTCGTTGTAGGACTTGAAGTAATCGACGTCGATCATCAGCAACGACAACTGGCTCTGGTCGCGCAACGAGCGGCGCCATTCCAGTTCCAGGTATTCGTCGAAGTGCCGGCGGTTGGACAGCCCGGTCAGGCCGTCGGAGTTCATCAGTCGCTGCAGGACGAGGTTGGTGTCGAGCAATTGCTGCTGGCTGACCCGCAACGCGCGGTAGGCCGCGTCCCGTTGCAGCAATGTCATGTAGGAGCGCGAGTGATAGCGGATCCGCGCCACCAGCTCGATGTTGTCCGGCAGTTTCACCAGGTAATCGTTGGCCCCGGCGGAGAACGCCGCGCTCTTGATCAGCGGGTCTTCCTTGGTCGACAGGACGATGATCGGAATGTCCTTGGTCGCCGGGTGATTGCGGTATTCGCGCACCAGGCTCAGACCGTCGAGGCCCGGCATCACCAGATCCTGCAGGATCACGGTCGGCTTGATCCGCACCGCATGGGCCACGGCAAGATGCGGGTCGGAGCAGAAGTGGAAGTCGATGTTCTCTTCATTCGACAGCCCACGGCGCACGGCTTCGCCGATCATCGCCTGATCGTCCACCAACAACACCATGGCGGCGTTCTCGTCGGTTTTGATGTCATCGATCTGTAAGTCATTCATGGGCGGTCACCTGAGTGCTGCGGGGGCCAGGATTGCCGATGGACGTATTCATTTGGGGAATATCTCCAGCAATCGTGGCGCTATCTTTTCCAGTGGACGGATTTCTACGGCCGCGTCGATGGCCGCTGCGGCCTTGGGCATGCCGTACACCGCACTGCTTTGCTGATCCTGCGCGATGGTCAGGTAACCCTGTTGGCGCATGAGCTTAAGCCCTTGCGCCCCGTCGCGTCCCATCCCTGTCAATAAAACCCCTACTGCGTCACCGTTCCAGTAATTGGCGACGCTTTCGAAAAACACGTCGATCGAGGGGCGGTAGATCTCGTTGACCGGCTCGGCGGTGTAGGCCAGCGTGCCGTTCTTGAGCAAACGAATATGGTGGTTGGTGCCGGCCAGCAGCACCGCGCCGGCCTGCGGCGGTTCGCCTTCGCGGGCCAGACGCACGTCCAGGCCGCTGGCGCGAGGCGGCACTGCGTGGTGTCGCAGGTGCCGGACGTGAGCGGGCGGTTTTCTCGCCGATCAGCCAGCCGATGTTGAGGATCTTGCGCAGCAGCGGCGCCGCCGCTTCCTGAGGATTGCCACCGCCGATGGCCGGGGTGTCGACCACGTCCAGCGCGCCATGGCCCATGGCTTCGAACACCCGGTGCACGTTCTGCTGGCGGTCCACGGTGACGATGACGATCGCGCACGGGCTCTCGGCCATGATCCGCCGGGTGGCCTCGACGCCATCCATCACCGGCATGATCAGGTCCATCAGGATCAGGTCCGGGGTGTTTTCCGCGCACAGACGCACCGCTTCGGCGCCGTTGTTGGCGACCCACAGCACCTGATGCGCCGGCTCGAAGGCCAGCGCGCGACGCAGGGCCTCCACCGCCAGGGGCATGTCGTTGACGATTGCGATCTTCATGCCCGCGCTCCTCCGATGAGCTCAACCACTGCGTCGAGCAGGGCATCGTCATGAAAACTGGCCTTGGCCAGATAATAGTCGGCCCCGGCGTCCAGTCCACGGCGGCGATCTTCCTCGCGATCCTTGTAGGACACCACCATCACCGGCAGCGATTGCAGACGGTTGTCGCGGCGCAGCAGCGAGACCAGCTCGATGCCGTCCATACGCGGCATGTCGATGTCGGTGATCAGCAGATCGAAATCCTCGGAGCGCAGGGCGTTCCAGCCGTCCATGCCGTCCACCGCAACGGCGACGTCGTAGCCGCGATTGAGCAGCAGCTTGCGTTGCAGTTCGCGCACGGTCAGCGAGTCGTCGACCACCAGAATCCGCTTGCGCGCGGCTTCTGCCGCCTGATGGCCGTGGCGGGCAATGCGCTCCAGACGCCCGGTGTTGAGCAGTTTGTCCACCGACCGCAGCATGTCTTCGACATCGACGATCAGCACCACCGAGCCATCGTCGAGCAAGGCCCCGGCGGAAATGTCCTGCACCTTGCCCAGCCGCTCGTCCAGCGGCAGCACCACCAGCGTGCGCTCGCCAATGAAGCGCTCGACCGCCACGCCGTAGATCGCATCGCGCTCGCGGATGACCACGACTTTCAGCGTATCGCCGCTGTTCTGACTGGCCGGACGTTGCAATAACTGACTGGCCGCGACGAGCCCGACATGTCGGCCCTCGTGCCAGAAATGCTGGCGCCCTTCGACCTGCACGATGTCCTCCGGCGCCAGGTCGCACATGCGCTCGATGTGCGCCAGCGGGAAAGCGTAGGCCTCGTCGCCGACTTCCACCACCAGGCTGCGCACCACCGACAGGGTCAGCGGCACCTCCAGATGGAAACGGCTGCCCTCGCCCGCCGTCTGCTCCAGCACCACCGCGCCGCGCAACTGGCGGACCATGTGCTGCACGGCATCGAGGCCGACGCCGCGACCCGACACTTCGGTGACCTTGTCCCGCAGGCTGAAACCCGGCAGAAACAGGAAGGTCAGCAGTTCTTCTTCACTCAACTGGGCGGCGGTTTCCGCGGGCGACAACTGGCGCTCGACGATGCTGCGGCGGACCTTTTCCAGATCCACGCCGTTGCCGTCGTCGCTCAGTTCCAGTACCAGCAAACCGGCCTGATGCGAGGCGCGCAGACGGATCAGGCCTTCCTCGGACTTGCCCTTGAGCAGGCGTTCCTGTGGGGTTTCGATGCCGTGATCGACCGCGTTGCGCAGCAGGTGCGTCAGCGGGGCTTCGAGTTTCTCCAGCACATCGCGGTCGACCTGGGTCTTCTCGCCCTCGATCTCCAGCCGTACCTGCTTGCCGAGGCTGCGACCGAGGTCGCGCACCATCCGCACCTGCCCGGACAGCACATCGGCGAACGGCCGCATGCGGCAGGCCAGTGCGGTGTCGTAAAGCACTTGCGCGCGCTGGCTGGCCTGCCAGGCAAACTCGTCGAGTTCGGCGTTTTTTTCTGCCAGCAGTTGCTGGGATTCGGCGAGCAAACGCCGCGCATCCTCCAGCGCTTCCTGAGCTTCAAGGCTCAGGGCATGTTCCTTGAGGTGCACATTGAGACTCTCCAGTGCCCGCAGACCGTTGCTCTGCATGCGCTTGAGGCGCTGCATCGTGGCCAGGTGCGGCTTGAGGCGCTGGGTTTCCACCAGGGATTTGCTCGACAGATCGAGCAGGCTGTTCAGACGTTCGGCGGTGACCCGCAGCACCCGCTCGCCACCTTCGGTGGCGCGTTTGCTCTTGCGCGGCGCGGGTTCCGGTTCGGCAACCTCGACCGGGATTTCAACCGGCGCAGGCTCCGCCACCGACGGTGGCTGAAGCTGCAACTCAGCCATCAGCGGCGCACTCGCAGCGGCGGGCACTAGTGGCGGCGCCGTCGGATCGAGCAATCCGCCCATCAACGCCACATAAGCCTCGATGTCCGCCGGTTGCGGGCCGTTGGCCGGGGTGGCAATGCGCATCAGCAAGTCGGTGCCCTGCAACAGCGCGTCGATATGTTCCGGACGCAGGAACAACCGTCCTTCCTGCGCACTGACCAGACAATCTTCCATCACGTGGGCGACGCTGACGCCGCTGTCGATGCCGACGATCCGCGCCGCGCCTTTCAAGGAGTGCGCCGCACGCATGCACGACTCGAGCTGATCGGCCTGGGTCGGGTTGCGCTCCAACGCCAGCAGCCCGGCGCTGAGCACCTGGGTCTGGGCTTCGGCTTCGAGGCTGAACAGCTCGAGCAAGGAGGCGTCGCGCATTTGCTCGGGGGTCATGTGAGGCTCCGGGACACGGCGGACAGCAACTGTTCTTCATCCAGCCAACGCAGGCTGCGACCTTTGAAAGGCAACACGCCTCGGGTGTATTTGGCGCTGGCCTGTGCGCCGGACCGCGACGCGGCGTCGAGGATTCGCTCGTCGATGGCGTGAATCCCGTCGACTTCGTCCACCGGCACCACCACCGGCCCGCCCTGGGCCGAGATGATCAGCATGCGCGGCATGATCCGCGCGCCGGTCGCCGGGGCCGCGTTGCTGTCGAGGTCGAGCAGTTCAACCAGCGACAGGCACGCCACCAGCGCACCGCGCACGTTCGCCACGCCGAGCAAGGCCCGGGAGCGCTGGTGCGGCAGCGAGTGAATCGCCTGCAACGGCGCGACCTCCACCAGACTGCGGGTGGCCAGGCCGAGCCATTCTTCGCCGAGGCGGAACATCAGCAGCGACCGGGTCTTCAGCTCGGTTTCGACCTGGGTCGCCACCGGATCGCGCTCGTCCTGCTGCAACGCATAGCGGTCGAGCAGGCGCGTGGCGGCGGCGGAATACACCGAGCAATTGCGGCAATGGATGTGCTCGTCCAGCAGCGGGCAGGACTTGTCGCCATGGATGCCGATGCGGTTCCAGCAATCGTCGATGGCCCGGGCGTCTTCGTGGGTGACGTTCAAGGTGTCGGACGGGATCATCGTTTACGCTCACTGTCGGCGGTGCGGTCGCTGCGGGCGGCGCGCTCCTGCAATCGTCTGGCGCCGGCCGTGTCGCCCTGGGCTTGCAGCAAGGCGGCCAGGTGCATCAGGGCTTCGGGGTGTTGCGGCTCGAGGTACAACGCTTTGCGGTAAAAGCCCTGGGCTTCGAAGGCGCTGCCGGCGACATCGCTGAGCAGGCCGAGCCAGTAAAACACCTGGGCCACCGGCTCATGGCTGCGCAAATACTGTTCGCACGCGGACCGGGCTTCGGCGCTTTTGCCTTCGTTGGCCAGGGCGGCGATGTTGGCCAGCAAGGTCGCCGCTTCGGGGTTGGTGCTCTTAGCCGTCGCCGGCAAAGGCGTCACGCCAGCAAACGGACGGTTGCGCACCGGCGGCGGTGGCGTGCTGCGCAGCGGTTGGCGCGCAGGCAACGGCAGCGCAATCGCGGTCGGCATCGGTAACGGTTCGGGTTGTGGATCGCTGTGACGGCTGAAGGCGAAAGACTGTGGAATCCCGATCGAACGCATGCCGAGCCGCCCAAGCAGACTGCCCTCGGCCGGGCCGATAAACAGCACGCCATCGACATGGGTCAGGCGCTTGAGCACGGCGAACACCTGCTGCTGGGTCGGCTGATCGAAATAGATCAGCAGGTTGCGGCAGAACACGAAATCGAACGGCGGCTCGTTGACCAGCAATGACGGATCGAGCACGTTGCCGACCTGCAGGCGCACCTGCTCGCGGACGATTTCATTCACCCGAAAGCCCTCGTTCTCGGCGAAAAAATGCCGCTCGCGAAAGTCCAGTTCCTGGCCGCGAAACGAGTTTTTGCCGTACAGCGCCCGCCGCGCCTTGTCCACTGACAAGGGGCTGACGTCCATGCCATCGACCTTGAACTGATGGGGCTTGAGGCCGGCATCGAGCAAGGCCATCGCAATCGAATAGGGTTCTTCACCGGTGGAACACGGCAGGCTGAGGATGCGCAGCGCACGCATGTTGTTCAGTTCACCCAGGCGTTTGCGCGCCAGTTTGCCCAGCGTGGCGAAGGATTCCGGGTAACGGAAAAACCAGGTCTCGGGGACGATCACCGCTTCGATCAGCGCCTGCTGTTCATCCCGCGAGCCTTGCAGGGTCTGCCAGTACTCATCGGCATTCACCGTTTGCGACAGGGTGATGCGCTGGCGCACGGCCCGTTCGATGATCGCCGGCCCGACCGAAGCGACGTCGAGGCCGATGCGTTCCTTGAGGAAATCGAAGAAGCGCTGGTCGCTGCTCATGGCTGCTCCTCAAGCCGCGCCGGATCCAGCGGCGGTGTCGGGAACAGTAACGTGCGCACCGACTCGTCCAGCAAGTCGTTGACCCGCACCCACTGCACCAGCCCCTGCGCATCCTCACGCACCGGGCCCAGGTACGGCGCCTGACGATTGTCGAGGCCGTACGGCTGGAAATCAGCCGGGTTGCAGCGCAGGGTATCGGTGGCCTGTTCGAGGATCAGGCCCAGCCATTGCGAGGGTTGCGAGTCATCCGCTCGGTAATGCACCAGCACCAGTCGTGTGCTGGTGCGCGCTTGCGCAGGATGGCCGAAGGTCAGGGCACTGAGGTCGATCACCGGCACCACTGTGCCACGGTAGGCGAACACCCCCGCCACCCAGTGCGGCGCCCGGGCAATCGGCTTCAACGGCAGGCGCGGCAGCACTTCGGCCACTTCCGTGGCACGCAAGGCGTAGCGTTCGCTGCCGATGCGAAACAGCAGGAACAACGCCTGCTTCGCCACCGGCGCAGCGCTGCGTTTGGCGGTGATTTCGCTCATCAGACTTTGAATCGCGAAACGCCGCTGCGCAGGCCCACGGCCACCTGGCTCAGTTCGTCGATGGCGAAACTGGCCTGACGCAACGATTCGACGGTCTGGCTGCTGGCATCACCCAGCTGCACCAGCGCGTGGTTGATCTGCTCGGCGCCGGTGGCCTGGGCCTGCATGCCTTCGTTGACCATCAACACCCGCGGCGCCAGCGCCTGCACCTGATGGATGATCTGCGACAGTTGCTCGCCGACCTGCTGCACTTCAGCCATGCCGCGCCGTACTTCCTCGGAGAACTTGTCCATGCCCATCACCCCGGCGGACACCGCCGACTGGATCTCGCGGACCATCTGTTCGATGTCATAAGTGGCGACAGCAGTCTGATCCGCCAGACGCCGCACTTCAGTGGCGACCACCGCGAAACCACGGCCATATTCACCAGCCTTCTCCGCTTCGATCGCGGCGTTCAGGGACAGCAGGTTGGTCTGGTCGGCGACCTTGACGATGGTCACCACCACCTGATTGATGTTGCCGGCCTTCTCGTTGAGGATCGCCAGTTTGGCGTTCACCAGATCCGCCGCGCCCATCACCGAGTGCATGGTGTCTTCCATCCGCGCCAGGCCTTGTTGCCCGGAACCGGCCAGCACCGAGGCCTGATCGGCGGCGGTGGAGACTTCAGTCATGGTGCGTACAAGGTCGCGAGAGGTTGCCGCGATTTCGCGGGATGTCGCGCCAATTTCAGTGGTGGTCGCAGCGGTTTCGGTGGCGGTCGCCTGTTGCTGCTTGGAGGTGGCGGCGATCTCGGTCACCGAGGTGGTGACCTGTACCGACGAGCGCTGGGCCTGGGACACCAGCGAGGTGAGCTCGGTCATCATGTCGTTGAAGCCGGTTTCCACGGCACCGAACTCGTCCTTGCGGTCGAGGTTCAAGCGGCTGCTCAAATCGCCGGTGCGCATGATGTCGAGGATCTGCACGATGCGGTTCATCGGTGCCATGATCGCGCGCATCAGCAGCAGACCGCAGAAACCGGCCGCCAGCACGGCCACCAGCAGCGAGACGAACATGCTGACCTTGGCCGCCGCCACGGCCTCATCAATGTTGGCCATGGCCTTGTCAGCGACTTTCTTGTTCTCGCCAATGATGTCGTTGAGCTTCATCCGGCCCGAGTACCAGGTCGGAGTCAGTTGTTCGTGGAACAGCTTGACGGCGTCGGCTTCCAGATTGCGTTTGTGCAGATCGAGCACCGCATCCTGAATTTTCAGGTAGGCGTCGTGATATTTCTCGAACGCCGCGAATTCGAGCTTGTCCTCGTCCGTCACCACCGTGCCACGATAATTGGCCATCTGTTCCTGAAGCCGAGATTCGAAAGCCTTGTAATCGGCCGCATCTTCACTGCTGACGCCCTGCCCTTCCTTGAGACCCAGCAGTTCCTGTGTTTGCAGATAACTGTCGACCCACGCGCCACGAATCATCGAGCTGTAATAGACGCCGGGAATCGCGTCGTCACGGACGCTGTTTTCACTGGCTTCGATTTTCAGCAGCCGCGAATACGAGACGACCACCATCAACAGCATGATGGCGATAATCACCGCAAAGCTCGCCAAAATGCGTTGGCGCAACGTCCAGTTCTTCACAGTCAGTCCTCGGGGCGGGTCGAAATGCGGGGGAGTATAGCTGAGGGCGGTGTTTCATTTATAAGACGGTTTGCCGCGCCCAGGCCTTCCGGTCATAAAACACGACGGGCTCTGGACTGGGACTTTCAAGGAATCGGAGGGTGGCGTGCCAGTGACGCAATGGCAAAAAGGGGCGATGGATTGGTCATTTCAGTTTTAGATGATCCGAAGAGGCAGTAGCCATGTGCCATGGTGCGCAACTTCTTGCGCACTTGATTCGCGAAATCGCCGCCTTATTTCGCTACAGCCCCCGGTTACCGTCGCCTGTAGCCGAGTGCGCAACTTCTTGCGCAGTACTGCGCAAGAAGTTGCGCACTTTTGCTTTCATCGCTGTTCAAAAAACGCTCAAACACGCGAGCCAGAGCGGTGAAGTCCCCGGCTCCCGGGGACGTGGCAAAAGCTGGCACGCTCCTTGATAACAGTCAGGCACCCACCGGGCGATTTCGCCTCCCGGGCACCCTAACTTTATCCGCAAGGAGAGCATCCCATGGCAACACCAGCGTACATGTCGGTTACCGGCGAAAAACAAGGCCTGATCACTGCCGGCGCCTTCACCGCCGACTCCGTTGGCAACACCTACCAGGAAGGCCACGAAGACCAGGTTATGGTTCAGGCTTTCAGCCACGACGTGATCATCCCGCGTGACCCGCAATCCGGTCAGCCAACCGGTCAGCGCGTTCACAAGCCAGTGATCATCACCAAGGTCTACGACAAGGCTTCGCCACTGCTGCAAGCTGCCCTGACCTCGGGCGAGCGCATGAGCGAAATCGTTATCCAGTGGTACCGCACTTCGGCTCAAGGTACCCAAGAGCACTACTACACCACCAAACTGGAAGACGCGATCATCGTCGCCATCAACAACAAGATGCACAACTGCCAGGATCCATCGAACGCCCACTTCACCCACCTGGAAGAAGTGCAGTTCACCTACCGCAAAATCACCTGGACCCACGAAGTATCCGGTACTTCGGGTTCCGATGACTGGCGTGCTCCAGTCGTTTAATTACGGCTGATCGTTACAAGCATCGGCCAGCTCTGCTGGTCGATGTTGTTTACGCCCCTCCAGAATTTCGCGTGCGTTGAACCGCTTGACGGTAATCGACGAACGCCGCTGTACAGCACGAGGAACAAGGGATGTTCGCGCCGGCCAATGAAACCCACTTTGCCCTGACCATCGAAGGTCTTTCCGCCGATTTCCAGGTGTTTACCCTCACCGGTCGGGAAGCCATCAGCCAGCCTTTTGTGTTCGAGGTGGAGCTGGTCAGTGAGCAGCCGTCGCTGGACCTCGAAACCCTGCTGCACAAACCGGCCTTCCTGCAGCTGTCGCCCGACGGCAGCGGTATCCACGGCCTGATCTACCGCGCCGCGCAAGGCGATTCCGGCAAGCGCCTGACGCGCTACTCCGTGACCCTGCGCCCGCAACTGGCGTACCTGGCGCACCGGATCAACCAGCGGATCTTCCAGAACCTCAGCGTGCCGAAAATCATCGGCAAGGTGCTCGAAGAACACGGCATCCAGGGCAACGCCTACGCCTTCCAGACCGGCTCGATCTACCCCGACCGCATTTACTGCGTGCAATACGACGAATCGGACCTGCATTTCATCCAGCGCCTGTGCGAAGAAGAAGGCATTCACTACCACTTCCAGCACAGCGCCACGGGCCACAAACTGGTGTTCGGCGACGACCAGACGGTGTTCAAGAAACTGGCGCCGGTGGCCTATCAGCAGGACTCCGGCATGGTCGCCAGCAACCCGGTGATCAAACGCTTCGACCTGCGCCTGGAAACCCGTACCAGCCGCACCACCCGCCGCGACTACGACTTCGAAAAACCGCGCCTGACGCTGGAAAGCGAAAACCGCGGCGACGCCCTGCCCGACCTCGAGGACTACGATTACCCGGGCCGTTTCGTCGACCGCGAGCGCGGCAAGCACCTGGCCAAACGCGCCCTCGAACGCCACCGCAGCGACTTCCAGCTCGCCGAAGGCAAGAGCGACCAGCCGTTGCTGGTCAGCGGCCATTTCCTCGCACTCAAAGAACACCCGAAGGCCAAGTGGAATGACCTGTGGCTGCTCACCGAAGTCCTGCACGAAGGCAAGCAGCCGCAAGTGCTGGAAGAGTCGGTCACCAGCGACACCACCGCGCTCAAAGACGATTTCCATCAGGGCTACCGCAACCGCTTTCAGGCCACCCCGTGGGACGTGCCGAACCGCCCGCCCCTGCGCCACCCGAAACCGCGCATCCTCGGCAGCCAGAGCGCCGTGGTTACCGGCCCAAAAGGCGAAGAAATCCACTGCGACGAATACGGCCGCGTGAAAGTCCAGTTCCACTGGGACCGCGACGGCCAGGCCGACGACAAGACCAGCTGCTGGCTGCGCGTCTCCAGCGCCTGGGCCGGCGCCCAGTACGGCGGCATCGCCATCCCGCGCATCGGCATGGAAGTGCTGGTGACCTTCCTCGAAGGCGACCCCGACCAGCCGCTGATCAGCGGCTGCCTGTACCACAAGGAAAACACCGTCCCCTACGCCCTGCCGGCGAACAAGACCCGCACCACCTTCAAGACCCTGAGCTCGATGGGTGGCGGCGGCTTCAACGAACTGCGCATCGAAGACAAGAAAGGCCAGGAACAGATCTTCCTCCATGCCCAGCGCGACTGGGACGAAAACATCGAACACGACCAGAAAATCCGCGTCGGCAACGAACGCCACGACGTCGTGGAAAAGAACAGCTACACGGAATTTAAGGCCGAAGAACACCACACGGTTTACGAAGACCGCAAAGTCGAAGCACGCGCCAACGACCACCTGACCGTGGGCGTGAACCAGCACATCAAGATCGGCACCGGGCAATTCATCGACGCCGGCCAGGAAATTCACCTCAGCAGCGGCATGAAGGTGGTGCTGGAAGCCGGGGCCGAACTGACGCTGGTAGGCGGTGGCAGCTTCATCAAGATCGATGGCGGCGGCGTGACCATGAGCGGGCCGGCGATCAACATCAACTCCGGTGGTGGACCGGGCAGCGGCACCGGCGCCGCCCCACTGATGCCGGGCGTGCTGAAACAGGCGGATGCGGACAAGGCTGGCCAAGTCGTCAAACCCTCCCTCGGCTCCTTCAAGGCACAGTCAAAGGCAGGCGTGCTGTTGCCGACGCCGTCATGTCATCTCGACGCGACCGGGTGCTGTCCGGTTCACCAGACGGGAGCGTCAGCATGATTACCTCCATCCAGTCACCTTTCGAGCAGCCTACGACAACCGGGGCAATGTGCCTGATTCTGGATCGCAGTTTTGATCCGGACCTGCTGAGCCACCTGTTTCGAGGTGAAGAACAATCCAGGCCCAGCTGTATTCCATTGTTTACAAACACGCCTTACGCCGAGCTCCAGCCTGCTGGCCCCTACGTAGTCATGTACCCGGAAAAGCATTCGGCTGCGAGTTACGCCAGCAAACTGCTGGAGCAATCCGATGCAGGGTGTGTCGCCTGGTTGAGTGATCCGGCCTTGCTGGATCAGGGCATTGAACACTGGCGCAGTCTGCTGACCGTGAAAACCGATGAAGACCCTCAGCAAATGATGCGCTTCTATGAACCGCGCTGGCTGGAGCCTCTGCTATTCAGCCTCAGCGAAGCTGAAAAAGCCCAATTCATCGGCCCCTTCAGTGGCATAGCCTGGCGCAATGAGATCGGCTGGCGGTATTACGCCAAGTCGCCTCAAAGCGCTTCAACGGAAACTCAGGCTCCGGGCTGGCTGCATTTGAGCCCGGAGCGCCAGGCGCTGATCGAGCAGGGCAGGCTAAAGGTCATTGCGACCCGTTTTGCCGACGATTATCAGGAAGTCTTGCCCACGGAGGACGCCGTCGAATTCGTCCACCGCCAATTGCTGGCCGGACAGGACATGGGCTACGAGCAAATGGCCGACCAGGAGCGATGGCTTCGAGTCGCCATCCAGCGTGGCGACAGTTTCTGGGATCAGTCACCGGCCGCCGAATTACTGGCGCGTGACGACGTCGCGCTAGGCGACAAGTTGATGCAATTGGAAAGCCTGTGAATCACAAGGACGATGCGCAATGAGCGACACCTACACCGTTAAGAGCGGCGACACTCTTGGCAGCATTGCCGCCGCCAACAAATGCTCCGTGGCGGATCTTCGGGGACTGAACCCGATCATCACAGATCCCAATCACATCAAGGTCGGCTGGGTTCTGAAATTACCTGCAGCAAAAGCCCTGCCGCCACCCAAACACGCCGACAACCAAAGCACAACGGCTGTAAAAGGTGCCGTCGAGTGCAAGGACGAACTGGTCGATGTCGTACACATCACCGGAGATGAACACTTTTACGTACTGACTGAAAAAGAGTCGAAAGACCTCAAGCAGCAGAGCGACCTCGTCAAAAAACTCATGGACGAGCTGCATCAGAATCTGGCCAAGGCGACCGAAGCCAGCAAATGCGCCAAGACCAAGGATCCTCAGGCGGGGTGCTCCTGCTCGCGTTGTGTCAAAGATGACTGGAACGCGAAGGCCGAGGAAGCAGGCCTGCTGCAACGCTCCCCTCCCCCGGTGGAAAAACCGAAAACTGTCATCGAGCGCAAGGAGGATCTGCAAGGCCAACTGGCGACCGTGCAAAAGGCCCGTGACTGGTATCAGCGCTACAAGCCGCAGCCCGCGTTCGAAGGCAACTATCTGGAGACCAACTGGGAAGGCCTGCAAGCCAAAAAAGTTGCCGAGCTCAACGCGGAGATTCAGTCACTGCGCAACCGGATTGCCGCACAAGGCAAAGCCGAAGCCGGCGACAGCTCCACCAGTGCCAACGGTGCAGCACCAGACATCAAACATGGCAAAGGGAAAGCCTCGGACACCCAGAAAGGCAAGCAGGTCAAAACCGGGATTACGGTGGTCGAATACATTTCCTTCCGTGACCCGTCTCGCCGCCACTACATTCCGGTACGCACCCGAGAACAACTCACCTGGAGTGTCAAAGTCCCTACCAGGGTGATGCAAGGCAAACCACTGGACAAGAATCTGGCCAAGGATCTGATCAAAGACATCCGTACGGCGGTCACTGATGGTCGCAAAACCAGCCCTCTGGGCAGCCTGGAAGCCAAATTCACATCGTGGACGAGCAAGGACGACAACCTGCTCAACGCACTGCACAAAGAATGCTCCTGGACCTCCAACGAAGCGGACTCTGCGATGTACGCCGTGTCGGCCGAAGCCCACGCGTTCCGTTTTGCCGCCACGGCCAGTGCCGGTATCAACAGTTGGGAACCCGGCAAAGGCAACATCGAACTCGGCGTCAAAGGCAGCGCAGCAATCTCTCTGGCCGAAGGCTCCGTTGCACTCAAGAGCTACTTTCCCGACCAGGGTGGCTACGTGGTGCGCATGCCGTACCGCAATGCCGAAGGCAAGGAAGTGGTCAGCGACATAGGCATCTTCCGGCTCGACGGCAAGGTGGAATTGTCTTGCTTCCTTGGCGCCACCGCGCAAGGCCAGGCAGGTGCCAAAGCCCAATACAAACCCAAGGAAGCAGAAGCCTCCGGTGTGACCGCGCTGTTGAGTACGCCCGACCTGGCCGTCGACAAGAAACGCGGTGGCAGCCTCGGCCTGAAGGGCAACGCATTCGCGGGCGTTCAAGGTGGCGGAACCGTAACCGGAACATTGAAGTGGCTTGATTCCACCAAACAAGGCGTGGGCAAGATCACGCCCGGACAGGCGAATGACAGTGGGAGTACGGACTGGTCGAGTCTGGTGGAAATCAAGGCGGAGGGGAATGTCGCACTTGGAATCGGGGCGAGTTTTGATTTTGGGATTGAAATTCGCGCAGACCGATTGGCAATTAATTGCAAGGCAAGCTTAGTTTTTGGACCGGGTGCAGGTGGTGGCTTTGGTACAGTTTTAGATATAGAAAAAATTGGAGATTTAGCATATGTGCTGTGCAGCGCATTATCCAAAGCTGACTTCCACTACCAACTAGCAGTAACAAAAGATGCTTTCAACTACATAGCTAGAGGTCTCTTCCAAATAGTTACTCATCCCGGAGAAGCACTGGGTAAGGCTTTCTCTGACAGCGCGCGAGATATGGCGACCTGGTGGCAAAACCGCGAAGCCACGAAACTAGAAGCACAAAAAATGGCCAGTTACCTGCTCAAAAACCAAGCCATAAATGTCAACAACAAAAGAATCCCTCTAAATATTCTGCCTCCCGAAACAATTGGCCCAATGATTTATCTTTTGACTGAAAGCTTTGTTGAGAGTTGGGCAGAGGATCAAGAAAAGGCTGTTATCCTTCTGCTTTCACACCTCAGTAGCTGGCGGCATTTCATCCAAGTACTTGAGCACTGCTCGAAAGGTGGAGAAAAAGTCGAACCCATGAAGAGCTTAAATCGAATTAATGCATTACTCGACGGAGCCGAACAACAACAGTTCAATCGCTTCATCAAGTCCTTGGCAGTCAATAACGAGTCAACAAGCAGGCCAGCGGGGATGCTCGCATGGAATCCCGGCCTACCATGGCGAAAAGAAAAGACGTTGATCGCTGCAAAGAGAAGTAATTTATATAACGGTCTAGCTTAAAAAAGGCGCCCAAAAGGGCGCCCACAAAGTCACGAAAATTACAGAGGCCCATCTGTTTGAACTGCACACCGAAAGCTCGTATCACTCGTATGATATTTCTGTGGAGAGCTTGCAGCCCAACGACGAATCATTGGAGCAGCAGATAATGGAGCTTCTAAAACAGTTGAGCCACGTCTGATTTTTTGAGTACCGAACTCTGGTCCTAGTGGATTCTCATGAGGAGAGTTTTTGTAATAGTATTTTCCGTACCAGTCGCTAACCCAATCAGTTGAGTTGCCGGAAAGACCGTATATACCTAGAGAATTAGGTGCAAAGCGATCAACTGGGAAATTATTCTCCTCATCTTCAAGAGGAAAATTTTTTCCATAATCTAAACTCCCAGTATCTGTAGGAAATAACAAATGCTGCCCACGACTGCGAGCAGCATATTCCCATTGCGCCTCAGTTGGCAGTCTCACTGCATAACCACTAAGGTCGCCAAGCCATTGACAATAGTCGCTGGCCTCTTGCCAGTCTTGAGTAGGGGCAGGTAAATCCGGCTGATAACGAAACTTTAAGTCTTCACGCTCTCGATACTTCTGATCAAACAACGGTTTATTATTCACTACGAAAAACAGATCAAAATCTCTCAAAGTAGCTTGAAACTTAGAAAGGTAATACCCGCTCAATTTAACCGAATGCACAAAATCGTCATCGCCATTTGGACTGATATTACAAAGCTGCTCGGGCTTCTGCCCGCAAGGCCAGGTGCAAACATCCGTTTCGTCGTATTCGCAAGCCCAGCCAAAGTCGCCCATATCAAACTGGCCACCTTCGACAAACACCATATTGTCAATCGACTGCACTACGGTGTTGAGGACCTTTTCACGCAGATCGGTAGAGAGGTCGGGGTACTTGGTTTTGATGGTCGCCGCAATCGACGCGACTTTTTCCGGTGTCAGGCTCTTGCTGACTGGCAATGGGCCGGATTCGGCCTCGCAGCCGGCCAGAAAAAATAGGGCCGGGAGGGCAAGCACAAACTGACGTAACACGGGCAATTTCCTTATAAGGTGCGTCAAAGGCCAAACCTTAACATCCCCTGCCGTATCTCACAAAAACCTGAATACCTCTGCTTACACCAAAGCCAACCCTTCCCTGCCTCTCCAGCTCAACCTTCAACCCCGGCCCCAGCTCAAATGCCGAGCCAGCTCATCCAGATACCACCTCTCCATTCCTATCATCACGCTCGGCACATACACCTCCCCTGCAATCTCCGGCGTGTTCGCCATGCGCAACGTCGGCAGGCTCAAGGGGTGATTGGGTTTGGTGTGATGCCAGGGTGTGAGTTGCTGATCATTGTCGAGTTTGGTGAATTCGTCGATCAGTTGACGTGCGTGACCATTGATGAGGCTGTCGGCTTAGTCAGCGGCCACAAGGACTTCGACGATAAAAAAGGTGACTGATTGACACATTTAAAATAAATCCTTCGCCTTTTGTTGTTTAAAGCGGCTTATCTGTTTGAATTGCACAGCGAAAACTCGTGCCCGGATAATACGCTTCCTCATTTGGATTCTCAGGCCAGCGCCTAACAACAGCAGCGGCCGACAATGGCGCCTCCGGGTAATTTGAGCCGCGCTTTACTTTCTGCTTCCCGGTTTCTGGGCCTTGCGGATTATCGACTGGAGAGTTTTCATAGTAGTCCTTGCCATAGCAATCATTTGCCCAATCGGTTGCATTGCCGGACATATTATAAAGACCTAGCGAATTGGGAAGAAACCTATCAACGAAGAACGTCTCCCCCACCCCTTCAATCGGAAAATTCTTACCGTAATCCAGACTTCCACTATTAGTTGTAAACAATATATGCGCACCCCGACTCCTGGCAGCAAATTCCCATTGCGCTTCGGTTGGCAGATCTACTGCATAACCACTAATACCACCTATCCACAAACAGTAGTTCTTTGCTTCTTGCCATGTCTTGGTCGGAGCAGGAAGCTTGGGAGAATACATACTCTTTAACTCTTCTCTCTCTCGAAATTTAACATCAAACACCTCCTTGCCCTGCGCTGTAAAAAACACATCAAAATCACGCACAGTAGTTTGATATTTAGAGAGATAGTAAGAGCTTAAATTTACCGAATGAACAAAGTCATCATCACCGTTACGACTGATTTGACAAAGCTGCTCCGGCTCTTGCCCGCAAGGCCACGTACACACATTTTTTCATCGTATTCGCAAGCCCATCCAAAGTCGCCCATATCAAACTGGCCACCTTCGACAAACACCATGTTGTCAATCGACTGAACTACAGTGTTGAGGACCTTTTCGCGCATCTCGCTGGACAGGTTCGGATACTTGGTTTTAATAGTTTCCGCAATCGACGCGACTTTTTCCAGTGTCAGGCTCATGCTGACGGGCAATGAGCCGGACTCGGCCCCGCAACCGGCCAGAAAAAACATGGCCGGGAGGGCGAGCAAAAACTGACGTAACACGGGCAATATCCTTATAAGGTGCGTCAAAGGCCAAACCTTAACATCCCCTGCCCTGTCTCATAAAAACCTGAATACCTCCGCTTACACCAAAGCCACCCTCACCTGCCTCTCCAACTCCACCTTCAACCCCGGCTCCAGCTTCAACTGCCGCGCCAGTTCATCCAGATAGCTCTTCTCCATGAAGTTTTCCTCATCCACCATCATCACGCTCGCCACGTACATCTCGGCGGCCATCTCCGGCGTGCTTGCCGCGCGGGCGACGTCGGTGGGGTCGAGGGGTTTGTTGAGTTCGGCGTGGAGCCAGTGCTTGAGTTCCTGATCGTTGTCGAGCTTGGTGAATTCGCCTTCGATCAGTTGGCGTTCGCGGTCGTCGATGTGGGCGTCGGCCTTGGCGGCGGCGACCAAGGCTTTGAGGATGGCCTGGCTGTGTTGTTCGACTTGCGCCGGTGGCAGGCGATCGAGGGTTTGCGGTTCGCTTTGTGGGGCGGTGCCTTTCTGGGCGTTCCAGTTGCCATAGGCTTTGTAGGCGATCACGCCCAGGGCGGCGAGGCCGCCGTAGAGGGCGACTTTACCGCCAACCTTACGGGCCTTTTTACTGCCCAGCAGCAGGCCCATGGCGCCGGCCGCCAGGGCACCGCCGCCTGCGCCCGACAGCAAGCCGCCGAGTGCGCCGTTACTGGAAGATCCGCCCAGCAAGCCGCCCAAACCACCGGCCGCCGGTTTGTTCTGCGCCCCGCCCGCCTTGTTCTGCAACAGATCCTGGCCGGACTTGAGGAGTTGATCGAGCAATCCACGGGTGTTCATGTTCCGTCTCCAAACAGGGGTTATCCGGATCAATAAGGCCCTCAGCCTAGTTCGAAAGTGCCCGTCACCTGGTTGCGAGTGTGCTTCCAGATGTTGCCTGGCCCACGGCAGCCCTTCGCGAAAATAGATATACACTCGAGGCAATCTATAAAAACCGCCCACCGGGTAAACCTTCCATGATGACCTTGCGTCAGATCCGCCATTTCATCGCCGTGGCCGAGACCGGCTCGATCTCCGCCGCTGCGCAAACCGCGTTCATTTCCCAATCGACCCTGACCCTGGCCATCCAGCAACTGGAGGAAGAAATCGGCGTCAGTCTGTTCAATCGCCACGCCAAGGGCATGACGCTGACCCATCAGGGCCACCAGTTCCTGCGCCAGGCGCACCTGATTCTGGCCACCGTGGACAATGCCAAACGCAGCCTGCAACAAAGCACCGATCAGGTCGCCGGGCAGTTGATCGTCGGGGTGACCAGTCTGGTGGCCGGTTATTACCTGGCGGATTTGCTCACCCGTTTCCAGCGCGCCTACCCCAATGTCGAGATCCGGGTGATGGAGGACGAGCGGCCGTACATCGAGCATTTGCTGGTCAGCGGCGAGATCGATGTCGGTGTGCTGATCCTCTCCAACCTCGAAGACCGCCATGCCTTGCAGACCGAAGTGCTGACCCACTCGCCGCACCGTTTGTGGCTGCCGGCCCAGCACCCGCTGCTGGAACACGACAGCATCAACCTCGCCGATGTCGCCCGGGAGCCGTTGATTCAACTGAACGTCGACGAGATGGATCGCAACGCCCAACGTCTGTGGCGTGGCGCCGGACTGCAACCAAAAATCACCCTCAGAACCGCGTCCACCGAGGCAGTGCGAAGCCTGGTAGCGGCGGGCCTCGGTGTTTCGATCCAGCCGGACATGACGTATCGCCCATGGTCGCTCGAAGGCGACATCATCGAAGCCCGACCGATTGCCGACCTCAACCAGACACTCGACGTCGGTCTGGCCTGGCGTCGCGGCACCGCCCGCCCCGCGCTGGTCGATCCTTTCCTGACCGTGGCCCGCGAACAGCCGCACGGCGGACGCAAGCCATCTATTTAATCGAATGCCACCTTCAGTATTTAGAATTTGTCGACCCCGGAGCCGCGCACTAGTCTTGCTGCATCGATAAGACGGTCGGCTCCCGGAACAGGGAGCAACATGGCCATACAAGAAAAGAGATCACGGAAAATGGCTGGCGCGCAGACCCACATGCACACCGCGTTGCTGATCGACGGCGAACTGGTCGCCGGCCAGGGTTTTGTCGAACCGATCCTCAACCCGGCCACCGGCGAAGTCCTGACCCAGATCGCCGAGGCCAGCACCGAGCAAGTCGAAGCCGCCATCCTCGCCGCCCACCGCGCCTTTGCCGAGTGGTCGCGCACCACCCCGCAACAACGCTCGAACCTGCTGCTGGAAATCGCCAACGCCGTCGAAAAGCACGCCGATCACCTCGCCCGCCTCGAAGCCTTGAACTGCGGCAAGCCTTTGCATCTGGCGCGGCAAGACGACTTGACCGCCACCGTCGATGTATTCCGCTTCTTCGCCGGCGCCGTGCGCTGCCAGACCGGCCAGCTCAGCGGCGAATACGTGCCGGGCTACACCAGCATGGTGCGCCGCGATCCCATTGGCGTCGTCGCCTCGATTGCGCCGTGGAACTACCCGATCATGATGGCCGCGTGGAAGATCGCCCCGGCTCTCGCCGCCGGCAATACGCTGGTGTTCAAGCCATCCGAGCACACGCCGCTGTCGATTCTGGCATTGGCCCCGGCACTGGCCGAGATCCTGCCGCGCGGGGTAATCAACATCGTCTGCGGTGGCGGCGAAGGGGTCGGCAGTCACTTGGTTGGCCACCCGAAAGTGCGGATGGTGTCGCTGACCGGCGATATCGTCACCGGCCAGAAAATCCTCCAGGCCGCCGCCAAGACCCTGAAACGCACGCACCTCGAACTCGGTGGCAAGGCGCCGGTGATCGTTTGTAACGATGCGGATCTGAAAGCGGTGGTCGAAGGCGTGCGCACTTATGGCTATTACAACGCCGGGCAGGATTGCACCGCCGCGTGCCGGATCTACGCCCAGGCCGGGATTCACGACAAGTTGGTGGCCGAACTTGGCGCGGCGGTCAGCAGCCTGCGCTTTGCCGGCAAACGCGATGCCGACAACGAAATCGGCCCGCTGATCAGCACCCGTCAGCGCGACCGCGTGGCCAGTTTCGTCGAGCGCGCCCTCGGTCAGCCACACATCGAGCGGGTAACCGGCGCGGCAGTGCATTCCGGCGCCGGGTTCTTCTATCAGCCAACCCTGCTGGCCGGTTGCAAACAGAGCGATGAAATCGTCCAGCGCGAAGTGTTCGGCCCGGTGGTGACCGTGACCCGTTTCGACGAACTGGCGCAAGCGGTGGACTGGGCCAACGACTCGGAATACGGCCTCGCCTCATCGGTCTGGACCCAGAACCTGGACAAGGCGATGCAGGTCGCCGCGCGGCTGCAATACGGCTGCACCTGGATCAACAGCCATTTCATGCTGGTCAGCGAAATGCCCCACGGCGGGTTGAAACGCTCCGGTTACGGCAAAGACTTATCCAGCGATTCGCTACAGGACTACAGCGTGGTGCGGCACATCATGGCCCGCCACGGCCAGCATCTCTGACTACGCTAATAACAAGCCGACCACGGCATGCTTCACCGCGTTCACAACTGCCCCGACCATAATTTAAAGAAGAGGGTTCACCATGTTCGTGCACAAGACCGCACTGCTCAGTGCAATCACCATGGCCTTGCTGGCCAGCGCCAGCCTGCAGGCCGCCGAGCCGCTGAAAGCCGTCGGCGCCGGCGAAGGCCAGCTGGACATCGTCGCCTGGCCCGGCTACATCGAACGCGGTGAAAGCGACAAGGCCTACGACTGGGTGACCGGTTTCGAGAAGGAAACCGGCTGCAAGGTCAATGTGAAAACCGCCGCCACCTCTGACGAAATGGTCAGCCTGATGGCCAAGGGCGGTTACGACCTGGTGACCGCGTCGGGCGATGCCTCGTTGCGCTTGATCGTCGGCAAGCGTGTGCAGCCGATCAACACCGCGTTGATCCCGAACTGGAAATCCCTCGACCCGCGCCTGAAAGACGCGCCGTGGTACGTGGTCAACAATCAGACCTACGGCACCCCGTATCAGTGGGGCCCGAACGTGCTGATGTACAACACCAACGTCTTCAAGACCGCGCCGACCAGCTGGAACGTGGTGTTCGACGCGCAGAACCTGCCCGACGGCAAGCCGAACAAGGGCCGCGTGCAGGCCTACGACGGCCCGATCTACATCGCCGACGCGGCGCTGTACCTGAAATCCACCAAGCCTGAGCTGGGGATCAAGGATCCGTACCAGCTCACCGAAGATCAGTACAAGGCTGTGCTGGAACTGTTGCGCGCTCAGCAGAAGCTGATCCACCGCTACTGGCACGACACCACGGTGCAGATGAGCGACTTCAAGAACGAAGGCGTGGTCGCGTCCAGCGCCTGGCCGTATCAGGTCAACGGCCTGATCAACGAGAAACAGCCGATCGCTTCGACCGTGCCGAAAGAAGGCGCCACCGGCTGGGCCGACACCACGATGCTGCACGCCGAGGCCAAACACCCGAACTGCGCCTACAAGTGGATGGACTGGTCGCTGCAGCCGAAAGTCCAGGGTGATGTGGCGGCGTGGTTCGGTTCGTTGCCGGCGGTTCCGGCGGCTTGCCAGGGTAGTGAACTGCTGGGTGCCGAGGGGTGCAAAACCAACGGGTTCGATCAGTTCGACAAGATCGCTTTCTGGAAAACACCGCAGGCTGAGGGTGGGAAGTTTGTGCCGTATAGCCGGTGGACGCAGGACTACATTGCGATTATGGGCGGTAGATAGTTCTCGAAAATCACGCGATCGGCTCCCTTTCCCCTCGCCTCCCTGGGGGAGAGGGCTGGGCGGGCGGCGTGCCGATGAGGGGGTAGCTTTTGACTTTGCTTTTGAAATTGGAGCAATGGCTGAAATAGCTGCCCTCACCCCCCGCCCTCTCCCGGAGGGAGAGGGAGCTAAAAGCAGATCGCGGCGTATCGACCAGATGAGTTAGCCAAAAACCATCGCATACACCGCCAAACGATCCAGTTTTTTCAGAAGTCCAGGCAGGGCCGCTGCGACGGCCTTCGCCTTTTCGGAGCACCGCACCATGACGCTTGCAGTCCAGTTCACCAACGTTTCCCGGCAGTTCGGCGAGGTGAAGGCCGTTGACCGGGTGTCCATCGATATCCAGGACGGCGAGTTCTTTTCCATGCTCGGCCCCTCCGGTTCGGGCAAGACCACGTGCCTGCGCCTGATCGCCGGGTTCGAGCAACCGAGCGCGGGCTCGATCCGCATTCACGGTGCCGAAGCCGCCGGCCTGCCGCCCTATCAACGCGACGTCAACACGGTGTTTCAGGATTACGCGCTGTTCCCGCACATGAACGTGCTGGACAACGTCGCCTACGGCCTGAAGGTCAAAGGCGTGAACAAGACCGAACGCCACAAGCGCGCCGAAGAAGCGTTGGACATGGTCGCCCTCGGCGGCTACGGCGCGCGTAAACCGGTGCAGTTGTCCGGCGGTCAGCGCCAGCGTGTCGCCCTCGCCCGCGCGCTGGTCAATCGCCCGCGCGTGCTGTTGCTCGACGAGCCGTTGGGCGCTCTCGACCTGAAGCTGCGCGAACAGATGCAGAGCGAACTGAAGAAGCTGCAACGCCAGCTCGGCATCACTTTCATATTCGTCACTCACGATCAGACCGAAGCGCTGTCGATGTCCGACCGCGTGGCCGTGTTCAACAAGGGCCGCATCGAGCAGGTCGACACCCCGCGCAATCTGTACATGAAACCGACCACGACGTTCGTCGCCGAATTCGTCGGCACTTCGAACGTGATTCGTGGCGATCTGGCGCGCCAGCTCAGCGGCCATCCGCAGCCGTTCTCGATCCGCCCGGAACACGTGCGCTTCGCAGAAGGCCCCTTGGCCAGCCACGAGATTGAGGTCAGCGGCCTGCTGCATGACATCCAGTATCAGGGCAGCGCCACGCGCTATGAACTGACCCTGGAAAACGGCCAGACCCTGAGCATCAGCCAGGCCAACAATCAGTGGATCGACAGCAGCGCGCAGCACCAGACCGGTCAGCGCATCAGCGCGCGCTGGGCGCGGGAAGCGATGATTGCGCTGCACGACACCGTTGCGAGCGGGGTGTGACATGACCGCCCTCGCCCTCCCGCAATCGGCGCCGTTGCGCAGGTTTTCCAACCTGCTCTATCGCAAGCCGAACCTGTACCTGTCGATGCTGCTGGTGCCACCGCTGCTGTGGTTCGGCGCGATCTACCTCGGCTCGCTGCTGATGCTGCTGTGGCAAGGTTTCTACACCTTCGACGACTTCACCATGGCGGTCACTCCGGACCTGACCCTGGCCAACTTCGCCGCGCTGTTCCAGCCGTCGAACTTCGACATCATTCTGCGCACCCTGAGCATGGCCGTCGTGGTGTCGATCGCCAGCGCCATCGTCGCGTTCCCGATTGCCTACTACATGGCGCGCTACACCACCGGCAAGACCAAGGCGTTTTTCTACATCGCGGTGATGATGCCGATGTGGGCCAGTTACATCGTCAAGGCCTACGCCTGGACGCTGCTGCTGGCCAAGGGCGGCGTCGCGCAGTGGTTCGTTCAGCACCTGGGGCTGGAGCCGGTTCTGCAGTTCATTCTGGGGATTCCCGGGGTCGGCGGCAGCACCCTGTCGACCTCGCATCTGGGCCGGTTCATGGTGTTCGTCTACATCTGGCTGCCGTTCATGATTCTGCCGATCCAGGCCTCGCTGGAACGCTTGCCGCCGTCGTTGCTGCAAGCCTCCGCCGACCTCGGGGCCAAGCCGCGACAGACCTTCATGCAGGTGATTCTGCCGCTGTCGGTGCCCGGCATCGCGGCCGGTTCGATCTTCACCTTTTCGCTGACGTTGGGCGACTTCATCGTGCCGCAACTGGTGGGCCCGCCGGGCTACTTCGTCGGCAGCATGGTTTACGCGCAACAGGGTGCAATCGGCAACATGCCGATGGCTGCGGCGTTCACGCTGGTGCCGATCGTGCTGATCGCCATCTACCTGTCCATCGTCAAACGTCTGGGGGCCTTCGATGCACTCTGAAAAGGCTTCAATAGGCTTGCGTATCGCAGCCTGGGGCGGGTTGGTGTTCCTGCACTTCCCGATCCTGATCATCTTCCTCTACGCCTTCAACACCGAAGACGCGGCGTTCAGCTTTCCACCGAAAGGCTTCACGCTGCACTGGTTCAGCGTGGCGTTTTCCCGGCCGGACGTGCTGGAAGCGATCAAGCTGTCGTTGCAGATCGCAGCCATTGCCACGCTGATTGCGATGGTGCTCGGCACCCTCGCTTCGGCGGCGCTGTACCGCCGGGACTTCTTCGGCAAACAGGGCATTTCGCTGATGCTGATCCTGCCGATTGCATTGCCGGGGATCATCACCGGGATCGCGCTGCTGGCGACCTTCAAGACGCTGGGGATCGAGCCGGGGATGTTCACCATCATCGTCGGCCACGCGACCTTCTGCGTGGTGATCGTCTACAACAACGTCATCGCCCGTCTGCGCCGCACCTCACACAGCCTGATCGAGGCGTCGATGGATCTCGGCGCCGACGGCTGGCAGACCTTCCGCTACATCATCCTGCCGAACCTCGGCTCGGCGTTGCTCGCCGGCGGCATGCTGGCGTTTGCGCTGTCGTTCGACGAAATCATCGTCACCACCTTCACCGCCGGCCATGAACGCACCTTGCCGCTGTGGTTGCTCAACCAGTTGAGCCGCCCACGGGACGTGCCGGTGACCAACGTCGTGGCGATGCTCGTGATGCTGGTGACCATGCTGCCGATCCTCGGCGCCTACTACCTGACCCGGGGTGGCGAGAGCGTGGCCGGCAGCGGCGGCAAATGAATTTCCTGACCCTTCCCACCCTGAATTTGCAGTAGAAAGAGGACAACAACATGCAAACCAAATTCTTGATCAACGGCCAACTGGTCAACGGCGAAGGCCCCGCGCAACCGGTGCTCAACCCGGCACGCGGTGAAGTGCTGGTGGAAATCAACGAGGCCACCGAAGCCCAGGTCGATGCCGCCGTCCGCGCTGCGGACAGTGCCTTCGCCGAATGGTCGCAGACCACGCCGAAAGACCGTTCGCTGCTGCTGCTCAAACTCGCCGACGCCATCGAAGCCCACGGCGAAGAGTTGGCCAAACTGGAATCGGACAACTGCGGCAAACCCTACAGCGCTGCGCTGAACGACGAGATCCCGGCGATTGCCGACGTGTTCCGTTTCTTCGCCGGTGCCAGCCGTTGCATGAGTGGTACGGCCGGTGGCGAATACCTGCCCGGCCACACCTCGATGATCCGCCGTGACCCGGTGGGCGTGATCGCCTCCATCGCGCCGTGGAACTACCCGCTGATGATGGTCGCCTGGAAAATCGCCCCGGCCCTCGCCGCCGGTAATACCGTGGTGCTCAAGCCGTCGGAACAAACCCCGCTGACCGCGTTGCGTCTGGCCGAACTGGCGTCGGATATTTTTCCGGCCGGTGTACTCAATCTGGTGTTCGGGCGTGGACCGAGCGTGGGCAGTCCGCTGGTGACCCATCCGAAAGTGCGCATGGTGTCGCTGACCGGCTCCATCGCCACCGGTTCGAACATCATTTCCAGCACCGCCGACAGCGTCAAACGCATGCACATGGAACTGGGCGGCAAGGCCCCGGTGATCATCTTCGACGACGCCGACATTGATGCGGCGGTCGAAGGTATTCGCACCTTCGGCTTCTACAACGCCGGCCAGGATTGCACCGCCGCGTGCCGGATCTACGCCCAGCAAGGTATTTACGACAAGTTCGTCGAGAAGCTTGGCGCAGCGGTGAGCAGCATCAAGTACGGTTTGCAGGATGATCCGTCGACCGAGCTGGGGCCGCTGATCACCGCGCAACATCGCGACCGCGTGGCCGGGTTTGTCGAGCGCGCGGTGGCGCAACCGCACATTCGCTTGATCACTGGCGGCAAGGCTGTCGAAGGCAGTGGTTTCTTCTTCGAGCCGACGGTGCTGGCCGACGCCCAGCAGGACGACGAAATCGTCCGTCGCGAAGTGTTCGGGCCGGTGGTGTCGGTGACCAAATTCACCGATGAGGCTCAGGCGTTGGAATGGGCCAACGATTCGGACTACGGCCTGGCGTCCTCGGTGTGGACGGCGGATGTCGGACGTGCGCATCGACTGTCTGCGCGGTTGCAGTACGGCTGCACTTGGGTGAATACGCACTTCATGCTCGTCAGCGAAATGCCCCACGGCGGTCAGAAACTGTCCGGCTACGGCAAGGACATGTCCATGTACGGGCTGGAGGACTACACCACGGTTCGGCATGTGATGTTCAAACACTAAAAGCATACCCCCGGCTTCAAGGCAGAAACCGGTCATCCGCACTACCAGGCATTCAAAACAATAACTACCGATCCGGGCGGCGCTCACCAAGCCCCGCCACGGCTTCGGCCATCCGAAATCTGCCGATTTCACGGAGCAAACACACATGAGTGCATCACCCGATCTCTCAGCCGCCGTTGCCGACAGCGATGCCGAACAACTGCGCCAACTGGGCTACACCTCCAACTTCAACCGCAGCATGAGCCTGTGGGAAAACTTCGCGTTGGGCTTCACTTACCTGTCACCGGTCGTAGGGGTTTATACCTTGTTCGGCCTGTGCCTGGCCGCCGGCGGGCCACCGATGTTCTGGGCTTACTTGCTGGTCGGTTGCGGTCAATTGCTGGTGTGCCTGATCTTCGGCGAAGTGGTGTCGCAGTTCCCGATTTCCGGTGGCGTTTATCCTTGGGCACGTCGCCTGGTCGGCAAGAAATGGGCATGGATGGTCGGCTGGATCTACTCCATCGCCCTGTGCGTGACCATCGCCGCCGTTGCGATCGGCGCCGGCCCGTACCTCGCGGCCATGCTGGGTTTTGAGCCGAGCAACAACACCAACATCGTCATCGCCCTGGTGCTGACCCTGTTCGCCACCCTGGTGAACCTCAGCGGCACCAAAGTGCTGGCGCGGATCGCCATGTTCGGTTTCCTCTGCGAACTGGTCGGCGCGGTGATCGTCGGCGTGTACCTGCTGATTTTCGAGCGCCACCAGCCGATCAGCGTGCTGTTCAACACTTTCGACATCAGCGTCGACGGGTCCTATCTGCCGGCCTTCCTCACCGCGTCGCTGGCGGGGATGTTCCTCTACTACGGCTTCGAGGCCTGCGGTGATGTAGCCGAAGAAACCCCGAACCCGAGCAAGAAAATCCCGGTGGCCATGCGCATGACCATCTACATCGGCGGCATCGCGGCGATGTTCGCCTGCCTGGCGCTGATCCTCGCCGTGCCGGACATGCAAGCGGTGATCAACGGCACCGACAAGGACCCGGTCACCACCATCCTCAACAACGCCTTCGGCCCGGTCGGTTCGAAAGTGGTGATGGGCGTGGTGATGATTTCCTTCATCTCCTGCGTCATCAGCTTGCAAGCTGCGGCGAGTCGTCTGCTGTATTCCTACGCTCGCGATGAAATGGTCATCGGCAGCCGACTGCTCAAAAAGATTTCTCCTACGACCCAGGTTCCAGTTGCCGCACTGTTCGTGTCCGGCGTCCTGCCCGGCCTGATCATCGCCCTCGGCTTCTTCCTGCAAGACGCCGTGGCGACCATCGTCAGCTTCGCGGCCATCGGCATCTACCTCGCATTCCAGATGATCGTCCTCGCCGCCCTGTACGCCCGCAGCAAAGGCTGGAAACCCAGCGGCAAATTCACCCTCGGCGCGTGGGGCTGGCCGGTGAACATCGGCGCGCTGGTGTATGGCGTCGGCGCAATCATCAACATGGCCTGGCCACGCACGCCGGATGCAGCGTGGTACATCAACTACGCGATGGTGCTGAGCACGGCGATCGTGATTGGGCTGGGGCTGGTTTATATGTGGATTGGCAAGCCGTATGACCATGGGAAGGCGCCGGCTGGGGATGCCTGGAAAGTTAGTCGCTAAGAAAAACAGCCCCGGATTTATCACAATTTCGGGGCTGATTTCTTTCAGCGTCAGTTACTCGCTTCCTACAGACCGAACCCTCAGCATTCAGTCCCCTTTCCTACGAATGGCGTTGGCAGAGTAGACTTGGCGCCGCTAGCGCCTGACCGATAGGCTTTACCCCGTCGCTACCCAATCAGCGGCCCGGGGTCGAAGCCGGTACATCATCAACATGGCGCAACTGCGTCCTCCATAGAAACCGAGGCTTTTTTGCCTTTCGGATTCGCGTTATGGCGGACCGTGTGGCGCGGGCCTCTCGGCTTCCATGTTGATCGAGAATGTTCCGACTTCGAACGCCGCACGGTTCGCCACCCAAATCTGTCGAAGGATTAGTGGCGGCTCTCATTTCAACATGGAGTAGAAATTGACTATGCACGCGCCAAATTCACCAGAGACCCAGACGCACTTTATCCCTACGGTTTTCACCCGCCACAACCGCTTCCTCCACGCCCTCCTGCTTGATCATCAAGCCTGGTTCTGCGCTCAAGATCTGGGCCGCATGATGGGCCATCCCTTGAACCCACGCGTCACGCTCAAACTTGACCCCGACCAACGCCGCACCGTCCGCCTGCGCAAGGAGGGCGATGTTGTCGAGACCCCGATGGTCAGCGAATCCGGCACGTACGCGCTGCTCGTCCACCATTTCATCCCGGAAAACCGCAACCTTCGGCAATGGCTGAGCAATGAGGTGATTCCCATCCTGCGGGAAACCAGCTCAGCAACAGCGGAAAACTGCCCAAGCCTGAGCTCGGTGCATTGGGCAGGCGTCACCGTGCCGCTGTTGCACTGGCAACAACAGGCTTGGGTGAAATGGCGTGATATGCCGGAGTTGGTGCTCGGTCAGCAGCCATATCAGGTATCGGGGACATGTAGCTGACGGCCTCACTTGGTCCAATGAAAAAGAGGCGGACTCCAGAGCCCGCCCCTTCAATATTCACCATCAACCTCGACCCATTTCTGACCGAGTTCCAAACTGATGTGCAACGCCATCCCTGTACTTCCGCCCATTCTCGAAATCATCCCGAGCGACGAGAATTTTGCTGAAGACTACCTGCAAAAATTCGTCAAACAATGTGCGGTTGCCGAGCATCTGCACGCAATCCATGTCGGCATCGCCGATGCTGACGCGGGTAAGTTGATTGATCTGGCCAACGTGAAAGCCAAATGGCTTTCACGGTGAACCTCCTGTTTCAAAACCGCGAAACACTCCTCATCGCATCCACCAGATACCGCATCGCAATCCGGTCGCTCTCCGACAACTCCCGGTAACGCTCCACCAGTTTCAGTTCGTCAGGACTGAGCCGGCGTCTTCGCCGGACGTTGGTGAGGCAGGGAAAGATGCCTAACATTTCGGTGATGCCTTGTCCTTTTGTCATGGACGATGTCCTTTTCCAGTACGTCAGAAATTTCTCGAAAACCGCATCGCCCTGCTCCTTTAAGCAGCGATTTGAGCCCTGCCGGTCGGATGGGTCGTGACCGGCGATGCCCATAGAATAGAAATTAAATCGGCGCTGAAAAGCTGTTTTTAGAGTAATTAGTCGAAAAAAGCAGATATGCCCTATAAATCAGAAAAGTCTGTGAGATAAATAACCGTAACGTCTTGTTTCATTGAGACGCTGTCGCCGTGCCATCAATGAATTTTGCAAAATCGGCGAACCGATTAAGCTAGCGGGCATCTGTTACTAGTCCGTAGCGTTTGGCCGAAGGCTTGTCCGAACCGTAATTTCTGATCCAGTACGTGCCAGGAACGGCGCGGGATTGTCCACGACAGGTTGTATTTATGCACCGCAGGAATTTGCTCAAAGCGTCCATGGCCATTGCGGCTTACACCGGCCTTTCCGCCTCCGGCCTGCTCGCCGCACGCGCCTGGGCCGCCTCTGGCGGTGCCGCCGACGGTGAAGCCCAGGCCTTCGACTTCGAAACGCTGAAGCGTCAGGCCAAGCAACTGGCCGGCAACGCCTATCAGGACACCAAACAGGTGCTGCCGCCGACCCTGGCGACCATGACCCCGCAAAACTTCAATGCGATCCGCTACGACGGCGAGCATTCGCTGTGGAAGGAGAACAAGGGTCAGCTCGATGTGCAGTTCTTCCACGTCGGCATGGGTTTCCGTCAGCCGGTGCGCATGTACAGCGTCGATCCCAAGACCCGCACGGCCCGCGAGGTGCATTTCCGCCCTCAGCTGTTCAACTATGAAAACACTTCGGTCGACACCCAGCAGCTCAAGGGGGATCTGGGGTTTGCCGGCTTCAAGCTGTTCAAGGCGCCGGAACTGGACCGGCATGACGTGGTGTCGTTCCTCGGCGCCAGCTACTTCCGCGCGGTGGATGCCACTGGCCAATATGGCCTCTCCGCCCGTGGCCTGGCCGTCGACACCTACGCCAAGAAACGCGAAGAATTCCCCGACTTCACCAAGTTCTGGTTCGAAACCCCGGATCAGAACGCGACCCGCTTTGTGGTCTACGCCCTGCTCGACTCGCCGAGCGCGACCGGTGCCTATCGTTTCGACATCGATTGCCAGGCCGAACGCGTGGTAATGGAAGTCGACGCCCACATCAATGCCCGCACCGCCATCGAACAACTGGGCATCGCGCCGATGACCAGCATGTTCAGCTGCGGCACCCACGAGCGCCGAATGTGCGACACCATTCACCCGCAAATCCATGACTCGGATCGTCTGGCCATGTGGCGCGGCAACGGCGAGTGGATCTGCCGCCCGCTGAACAACCCGGCGACCCTGCAATTCAACGCCTTCGCCGACACCGATCCGAAAGGGTTCGGTCTGGTGCAGACCGACCACGAATTCGCCAACTATCAGGACACCGTCGACTGGTACAGCAAACGTCCGAGCCTGTGGGTAGAACCTACAACCGCGTGGGGCGAAGGCTCTATCGATCTGCTGGAAATTCCTACAACCGGCGAAACCCTGGACAACATCGTTGCGTTCTGGACGCCGAAGAAACCGGTAGCCGCCGGCGATTCGCTGAACTACGGCTACAAGCTCTACTGGAGCGCCCTGCCGCCGGTCGGCACGCCGCTGGCGCGGGTGCATGCGACCCGTTCGGGTATGGGAGGCTTCGTCGAAGGCTGGGCTCCGGGCGAGCATTACCCGCCGGTCTGGGCCCGTCGCTTTGCTGTGGACTTCACCGGTGGCGGCCTGGATCGCCTGCCGCAGGGCACCGGGATCGAACCGGTGGTGACTTGCTCCAACGGCAAGGTGCAGGATTTCAGCGTGCTGGTGCTGGATGACATCAAGGGTTACCGGATCCTGTTCGACTGGTACCCGACCAACGACAGCGTGGAGCCGGTTGAACTGCGGCTGTTCATCCGCACCAACGATCGCACGCTTAGCGAGACCTGGTTGTACCAGTACTTCCCGCCGGCGCCGGACAAGCGCAAGTATCCTTGATGTTTTGAGGCGCCTGCGCGGGCTTGCTCGCGAAAGCGTCAGAATATTCAACATCGGATGGAAGGCACTGCGTCAGGTCAGTGGGCAATACAGATGAATGTCTTTGGGCTCTTGATCAAACAACTCAGGATCCGGGTGATCAACCAACCGGCAACCCTGACGCTGATAGAACTCCACGGTATTGCGCGACTCGGTCGCCGAGACATACAGCGCCTCGGCGCCGATCCTCCGACCATGGGCGCAGGCCAGGGCAAACAATCGCCCGCCAAGCCCCTGCCCACGCCAGGCACGGCTGATGTGCAGAAACTTCAACTGCCGCATGTTCAGACCCTGATTGTGAATAACCCGGTTATCCACAACCACCGCTGCCACCAGTGTCTCGCCATCGAAAATCCCGTGTAGCCAACCGCCGCTGCGCCAGCATTTTTCCAATACCCGCGCATTCTCCTCCGCCTCCCCTTCGGGCCACCCGCGCATGTCGAAACGCGCCGGATACAGAACCAGCTCACCGTTTTCCACGCGATAACATTCCTCGACCAGTTCACTGCGGTCGATCAGCGCCAGCAGCGGCAAGTCGGATTCCGTCAACTCTCGTTCGATCAACATGCGATCCATTCCTTTGCATTTCAAACGATAGGCAAGAAAAAACCCGCCTTTTCAATGGCGGGTTTTATAGGCGCTGCGACAGGTCGGATCAATCCCGCAGATCAGACTCATGAATCGGCTGATCACGATGGGTCGCACGTTGATACTGCGCCGGCCACACCGCTTTGCGGCCGCCCAGGTCATCGTCGGCGTGCAGCGGCCAGTACGGATCACGCAGCAGCTCACGGGCAAGGAAGATGATGTCGGCCTGACAGGTTCGCAGGATGTGCTCGGCCTGGGCCGGCTCGGTAATCATTCCCACGGTCCCGGTGGCGATGCCTGACTCCTTGCGCACCCGCTCGGCGAAGCGCGTCTGATATCCCGGCCCCACAGGGATTTCGGCGTTGGCTGCCGTGCCGCCCGACGAGACATCGATCAAATCAGCCCCCAAGGCTTTCAGGCGGCGCGCCAGCTCCACGGTTTCATCCGGGTTCCAGCCGTCCTCGACCCAGTCGGTAGCCGACAGGCGCACAAACACCGGCAGTTCTTCCGGCCACACGGCGCGCACCGCTTCGGTCACTTGCAGCACCAGACGAATACGATTTTCGAACGAACCACCGTACTGGTCGCGGCGCTGATTACTCAGCGGCGACAGAAACTGGTGCAGCAGATAACCGTGCGCCGCATGCACCTCGACCACACTGAAACCGGCGGTCAGCGCACGTTTGGCCGCGGCCACGAAGTCCTGAATGACTTGGGCGATCTGACTCTCATCCAGCTGTTTCGGTTGGGTGTGTTGGGGGTCGAAGGCAATCGGCGAAGGCCCGACCGGCGTCCAGCCACCGTCCTCCGGTTTGACGCTGCCGTGCTTGCCGATCCACGGCCGGTGGGTGCTGGCCTTGCGCCCAGCATGGGCCAGTTGAATGCCGGCCACTGCGCCTTGGGCGGTGATGAAACGGGTGATGCGTTGCAACGGTGCGATCTGTTCGTCGTTCCACAGGCCCAAGTCTTCGGCGGTGATCCGCCCGTCGGCCGTGATTGCCGTGGCTTCGGTGAATACCAGGCCAGCGCCCCCCACCGCACGGCTGCCGAGGTGCACCAGATGCCAGTCGTTGGCCAGGCCATCGACGCTGGAGTACTGGCACATGGGCGACACAGCGATGCGGTTGGGCAGGGTCAGTTGGCGAAGGGTAAAGGGTTCAAGCAGCAGACTCATGGGGCACCTCTCAAATCAGTGGGCAGGCTCCAGGGTTCTGTTTGAAAAGTCGACGAGTGACAGGAAAAAGGTGCAGCACCCGCCCCCGCGGGCAAAAAAATCGACAAGACGTCACAAGGCCAATCAAGCAGTGCTTAGAGCCTAGTCGACATCCGGGGATGAGGGAGGGTTCAGAGTAATTCTGTGTATGTAAGTCCGCCTGCGCGAGCTTGCTCGCGAAGGCGTCAACGCGGTTCGATGTGGGCAATCATCAGTTGCACGGTTTCATTGCCGCGGAACTCGTTGAGATCGAGCTTGTACGCCAGTTCGACCCATTTGATTGTCGGGTTCGGCCAGATATCACGATCGATGCCGAAGGCGATGCCATCCAGCTTCACCGAGCCGCATTCGGTTTTCAGCACCACTTTCAGGTGCCGCTCGCCGACCACTCGCTGCTCGACCAACTGGAACACGCCATGAAACAGCGGCTCAGGGAAATGCTGGCCCCACGGCCCGGCGTGACGCAGGGCCCGAGCCAGTTCCAGATGAAACTCCTCGACCGCCAGCGTGCCGTCCGACAGCAGGCGCCCGGTCAGGTCTTCTTCGCGAAGCTGTCTACGCACCTCGGCGTCAAATGCCTCGGCGAACAACGGAAAATTCTCCTGCGGCAAAGTCAGGCCTGCCGCCATCGCGTGACCGCCGTACTTGGCGATCAGATCCGGATGCTGCGCCGCGACCACGCTCAGCGCATCACGAATATGAAAGCCCTGAACCGAACGCCCAGAGCCCTTGAGCAGACCGTCACCGGCATCGGCGAAGGCGATGGTCGGGCGGAAGTAACGCTCCTTCATCCGCGACGCCAGAATACCAATGACACCCTGATGCCATTCCGGATCAAACAGGCACAATCCGAACGGCATCGACTCGACCGGCAAGTCCTTGAGCTGGGCCAGCGCTTCACGCTGCATGCCTTGCTCGATGGATTTGCGATCCTGATTCATGCCGTCCAGTTGTGCGGCCATTTCCCGGGCCAGCGCAGGGTCGTGGGTCAGCAGGCATTCGATGCCCAGGCTCATGTCATCCAGACGCCCCGCCGCGTTCAGGCGCGGGCCGACGATGAAACCGAGATCGGTAGAGGTAATGCGCGAAGCCTCTCGCTTGGCCACTTCCAGGATCGCCTTGATCCCCGGCCGCGCACGTCCGGCGCGAATTCGCTCCAGACCCTGGTGCACCAGAATCCGGTTGTTGGCATCCAGCGGCACCACGTCGGCAACGCTGCCCAGCGCCACCAGATCCAGCAGTTCACCGATGTTCGGTTGTGGCTTGCTCTCGTACCAGCCGAGGCTGCGCAGGCGCGCGCGCAAGGCCATCAACACGTAGAAAATCACCCCGACCCCGGCCAGCGCCTTGCTCGGGAACTCGCAGCCGGGCTGATTCGGATTGACCAGCGCATCGGCTTGCGGCAGTTCGTCGCCAGGCAAGTGGTGGTCAGTAATCAAAACCTTCAGGCCATGGCGCTTCGCGGCCGCGACACCTTCAACGCTGGAAATACCGTTGTCGACGGTGATCAACAGTTGTGGCTCGCGGGTCATCGCAACTTCGACGATTTCCGGGGTCAGGCCGTAGCCGTATTCGAAGCGGTTTGGCACCAGGTAATCGACGTGTGCCGCGCCCAGCAGGCGCAGACCGAGCACGCCCACGGTGCTGGCCGTCGCGCCGTCGGCGTCGAAGTCGCCAACGATCAGGATCCGCTGACGCTGCTCCAGCGCCGCCACCAGCAGATCGACCGCCGCATCGATCCCTTTGAGCTGCTGGAACGGAATCAGCCGCGCCAGGCTCTTGTCCAACTCCGCCTCGGACTGCACGCCCCGCGCCGCGTACAGGCGGGTCAGTAGCGGTGGCAGTTCACCGAGAAACGGCAGAGTGGCGGGCAACGGGCGAGGATCGATACGCATGGGGTGACAGGAGCTTCTCTTGGATACGTGGGATTTTTCGGGAGTAGCGCGGACTTAACCGCGCTCGCCTTGCAGCCAGCTGAGCTGGACTTCGTGCTGGCCACGGTCGTCGGTGACGAAGATCGTGCCTTCGCTGATCATCACGTCCCACTTGATGACGCGGGGCATGTCCTTGGCCAGGGTTTCCAGCACTTCCTGCGGAACAGCGGCAATGTTGACGTTCTTCAGGTTTTTGATCGCCGGAATCACCTTGCCTTCCCAGACGCGCAGGCTGCCGTAGGCCAGCAGGCTGGTGCGTTCGGTGCGGCGCGAGCACCAGGTCAGGCGATCGGCATCCGGCTGGCCGACTTCGATCCAGTGCAGGACGCGGTCGTCCAGGCTCTTTTCCCACAGCGCAGGTTCATCCACGTCCGACAGACCACGCCCGAACGACAGTTGCTCGTTGTACCAGAGCGCGTAGGCCAACAGCCGCACGGTCATGCGTTCTTCGGTTTCCGAAGGATGGCGGGCGATGGTCTGCTTCACGTTCTCGTAGACGCTGCGGTCAAGGTCGGTGAGGTTCAGTTCGAATTTGTAGGTAGTGGACGGCTGGGCCATGAACGGGCTTCTTGATACGAGGAAAGTCGGCAAGTCTAACCGATGCTGTAGGCAATCCACGAATTGATGGCGATCAACCTTGCGCGACTGACAGCCGGCTATGTTAAAACGCTGTATCTGCTCAGCCTTGTCCTACAGGATCTCGCATGCCGTTCGCCAACAAACCGCTCAGCGGTCTGAAAGTCATTGAATTGGGTACTTTGATTGCCGGGCCGTTTGCCTCGCGCATCTGCGGCGAGTTCGGCGCCGAAGTGATCAAGATCGAGTCGCCGGACGGCGGGGATCCGTTGCGCAAATGGCGCAAGCTGTATGAAGGGACTTCGTTGTGGTGGTTCGTCCAGGCGCGCAACAAAAAGTCCCTGACGCTGAACCTCAAACACCCCGATGGCCTGGCGATCCTGAAAAAACTGCTGGGTGAAGCCGACATCCTGATCGAGAACTTCCGCCCCGGCGTGCTGGAAAAACTCGGCCTGGGCTGGGAAACCCTGCACGCGCTGAACCCGAAACTGGTGATGGTGCGCCTGTCCGGTTTCGGCCAGACCGGGCCAATGAAAGATCAGCCAGGTTTCGGTGCGGTCGGCGAATCCATGGGCGGCCTGCGCTACATCACCGGTTTCGAAGACCGCCCGCCGGTGCGCACCGGAATTTCCATCGGCGACTCGATTGCCGCCCTGTGGGGCGTGATCGGCGCCTTGATGGCCTTGCGTCATCGCGAGGTCAACGGCGGCCTCGGCCAGGTGGTCGATGTGGCGCTGTACGAAGCGATCTTCGCCATGATGGAAAGCATGGTGCCGGAGTTCGATGTGTTCGGCTTCATTCGTGAGCGCACCGGCAACATCATGCCGGGTATCACCCCGTCGTCGATTCACACCAGTGCCGACGGCAAACACGTGCAGATCGGCGCCAACGGCGATGCGATTTTCAAGCGTTTCATGCTGATCATCGGCCGTGAAGATCTGGCCAATGACCCGGCGCTGGCCAGCAACGACGGGCGCGACAGCCGTCGTGACGAGCTGTACGGGGTGATCGACCGCTGGGTTAAGTCGCTGCCGCTGCAAACCGTGCTGGATCTGCTGAACCAGGCCGAAGTCCCGGCCAGCCGGATCTTCAGCGCCGAAGACATGTTCAACGATCCGCAGTACCTGGCCCGGGAAATGTTCCTCCACGCCAAACTGCCGGACGGCAAACCTTTCAAGATGCCGGGCATCGTGCCGAAACTCTCTGAGACACCCGGCACGTCCGAATGGGTCGGACCGCAGCTCGGTGAGCACAATGCGCAGGTACTCCACGATCTTGGCTACGACGAGAAGCAGATCGCCCGGCTGCGCGAAGACGGAGCCATCTGAGCTGAAGCCCCTGATGCCCTCGGCCTCGAACCGCGCCCACCATTGGTGGACCTGGCGGTTGTTCGGCCTGCTGTTCCTGATGGTACTGCCAGCGTGGGCGCAGGCCAAACCGACGCTGATCTGGCTGTTGCGCGACCTGCCGCCACTGACGATCTTCGAGGGTCCGAAAAAGGGCCAGGGCGTTATCGATCAATTGATGCCAATGCTCATTGCCGGCATGCCGCAATACGAACACACCTTGCTGCGGGTCAATCGCGCCCGTGGCACTCAAATGCTGCATGAACATCCCTTCGCCTGCGATCCTTCGCTGATCTGGAACAGGGAGCGGGCGCAATGGATCGCCTTCTCCATCCCCGCGTTTCGCGCTGTCAGCAATGGCCTGGTGGTGCGTCAGAGAGATCGCGAAGTGCTGGAGCCGTTTCTGGTCGACGATGAAGTCGACCTGTCGGCATTTCTGGCCAACGGCGAGCGAAAAGTCGGCGTGGTAGCCGAGCGCAGTTATGGCGAGTACATCGATACATTGCTGCATCAGGCACCAAGCGGCGCGCTGACGCCCCATTACGGCAACGATGCGCTCAGCAGCCTGCTGTCGATGCAGCGCCTGGGACGTTTGCAGGTGGTGCTGGGTTACTGGCCGGAAATCCGTTATCAGGCGCGCCAGGCCGAGATCACCGAGGACGAACTGCTGTTCTTCCCGATTCGCGGCACGGGCAAGTACCTGTCGGGCCATGTCGGCTGCACCGACACCACGGCGGGTCGCCAGGCGATCACCGAGATCAATCAGCTGTTGCGCACCCTGCCCCACGATCATCTCAACCAGCTCTACGCCGATTGGCTCGACCCCGAAAGGCGTCAGGATTATCTGGAACAGGCGCGGATTTTCTTCCAGCGACAAGCCGCGCAGTGAAATCCGGGCAAAAAGAAACCCCGAGAAGTGGGGAGACGACTCGGGGTTAAACGTGGCCTGTATCAAAGACCCGTAGCAGCAAGCGACAAGCACCGGAGCACAATGCTTGCTCCTGCTGTTACCGGGTCTGACCGACCTGGATGCAGGAAGGTTCCCACAAATGAAAAATCAGTTTCAGAGGGCCGGGTGCTTGTCGAGGGCTGCGTTTCGCAACGCGGCGATCACACAGGGTTCCAGCCGGCCTTCGGCAATCAGGATGTCACGGTGCAGACCGTCGACCACATCTGTCAGTTGACGCTTGTCGCTCAATTGCGCCTGATTGAATTCGCGCTCCACCACGATCGCGCCGCTGCCGTTCTTCAAGGTCACCAGGCATTCGCCATGGCGACCCCGAGGGGTCAACGTCACTTGATACGGGCTCAGAGCCTCACCGAGCAATAGACTGATACTTTCCATCTCGATCTCCACTCAATAGTCCGAAAACACAGTGCCTGGGGCGTGTTCACAGTAAATGACCACCGGCCCGAGAGGAAAGTTCTGCTTGTCGCCGGCCTCTCCCGGAGCGTCACCGGCCTATCGGAGCATGCAGGGTGAAGATGACAGGAAAATAACCATGGGGGTTCAAGCGTCCACGCAATTCCGGTGGCTTGTCATGTAGGTGTCCAGCAGACTCCTCATCAACACCGCCGACACTGGCGTGTGCAGGCGGCCCAGCAAGGTGATCCCGTGTTCGCCGAGCAAGGTTTCCAGCTCTTGCAGCAGGCTGGGTGCCACGGCCCCCAGCAGAATCATCGCCCGCGCGTCCTGCCGGTCGGCCAGATGCCGGATCAGCGCCACCCCGTCCCCGTTCTGTAATTGTGGATTGCACAGGGTAATGTCGACCGCTCCGCGACGTTCCAGTGACCGCTTTGCCGAACCCAGCGACGGCGCGGTCAGCACATCATAGATACCGATGGCGTTGAGCATCTGGTGCAACGCCATCAGCTGGAACGGATTGGGTTCTAGAATCAGGATCTTGAGCGAGCGCATGGGACGACCTCTGGAGCGGCAATCGCGGATTCACGCCGCAGTGGCCTGTCACTCTAGGGCAGTCGTCCTAAGCCTCCCATCAGAAAAGGAATCGCGGTTTATAGGACTTTTCCCATCTTTAATGCAGACATTGACACCCGCTCTCCTTCCTCCGCTCGGTGATGTCCGTCCAGCCACCCAGCAGGCCACGCAGTTTTCCATCCGCACTGTAAAACGGCACCGTCCATTGGTAGATCTGACGGGGGCCGCTCTTGAACACCAGCTGCCGTTTGCTGAAACGTGTTTTACGAGTGCCCAGCTGCGCCATGAATTCTTCGTGCAGCATCAGTGCCGTGGCCTGCGGAAGTGCATCGATCTCGAACAGCATCCGGCCCTGTACCTGTTCCAGCCGAACCGACAGCGCATCTTCATAACTGCGATTGCACATGATCAACCGCCCCTGCAAATCGCGAACGAATACGGGATCGGGCATCGCATCGATCAATGCATGTTGGAAAGCCAGTTGATCACTTAGATCCTTTTCAGCCGCCCGTCGCTGCTTTACCTCGGCCGCCAAACGGCGGTTCCACAGCAAGGGCAATAGCCCGAACACCCCAAGCGCCCCCATCGCCCAACACCCCCACTTGATCAGGAGCGAGCCGATCGAGGGAACCGGAGCGGGAGCAATGCCATCCAGCCATTTCAGGCGCATGGCACGCAGTTCGGCCGCCGAGAAAGCGCCCAATGCCTTGTTGAGGATGCTTACAAGCTCAGGCAGCCCTTTGCGTACCGCCAGATGATCCGCCTCCCATTTGCCCTCCACCAGACCGCCGACCTTGAGCAGGCCCGAGGGAAACAGCTGAGCCCCGATCTCGTTCTCGATGGTGGCGTAGGCCTCGCCACTCTCGACCAGCGCTCGCGCCTCGGCATACGTTTTCACCGAGCGGATCTGGATCGACGGGTAGTCACGTCGAATGCTGTCCTCCAGCGCATGCCGGGCCGGCAGGACCAATACCCGCTTTGCCAGCGCTTCGAACGACTGTATCGCCGGTTCGCCCGAATGACCGACGAATACCCAGCCAGCACCGCCGAACGCGTGACTGAAGTCCAGGAATGCCTTGCGCTCGTCGTTCATCGCCAGGGTCGTGCTGATATCGGCCACGCCACTCTGAAGCCGTTCCAGCATGTGATCGGTGGAAAACGACTCCTGATGGACGAACTGCAATCCGGTCATGGCGCTGATATGCGTGAGCACATCGTTGTTCAAGCCGCTCCAATGACCATGTTCATCCTGAAACAGATACAACGGGTACTGCACCGAGGCGACCGTCACTCTGGGGTTATCTCGAATCCACTGTCGCTCATGCTCATCCAGCTCGATAGGCTGAACGGTTGTCACCCCATCGGAATGCCTCGCCAGATGGGCCGCTTCGGTCCACTGCGACACCCCGAACATCGCCCACACACACAACCAGCACAGCGCCGGTTTCAATCCTGAAAAAAACCGCATTGCCACATCCTTCGTCATCGACTCACCCGTCCTTCGTGGGTGAAACCCGGGCAGTGTGGCATGCATAAACAAGAAAGCCCGTCAGGAGACGGGCTTCAAAATGTGACAGCTTTGCGGGCTTAGAGGGGCTTGCCTCGGTTGCCATGCTGACTGACAAAGGCTTGCACGGCTTTCAGCTCATTCGGCAGCACTGTGCAGCGCTCTTCTCTCTCAAACAAATCAGAAAGATGTGCAGGTAGTTCGAGAGCTTTTCCTACACCGGCTTTCTCCACCGCGTCCGGGAACTTGACCGGATGCGCCGTGCCCAGAATCACCATCGGGATGTCCAGGCTGCGACGGCATTCGCGCGCGGCTTTCACGCCAATGGCGGTGTGCGGATCCAGCACTTCACCGGTCTGCTCGTAGACTTCGGCGATGGTTTCGCAGGTTTGCGCATCGTCCACGGCCAGCGAGTCGAACAGTTTGCGTGCTTCGGTCCAGCGTTCCTGTTCGACGCTGAAACCGCCGCCCTGCTTGAACGAATCCATCAGCCCGGCAATTGCCGCGCCGTTGCGACCGTGCAGGTCGAATAGCAGGCGTTCGAAGTTCGACGAGACCATGATGTCCATCGACGGCGACAGCGTGGCGTGCAGGGTTTCCTTGACGTACTGGTTGCCACTCATGAAGCGGTGCAGGATGTCGTTGCGGTTGGTGGCGACGATCAGCTGGTTGATCGGCAGTCCCATGTTGCGCGCCAGATAGCCGGCGAAGATGTCGCCAAAGTTGCCGGTCGGCACCGAGAACGACACCGAACGCGCCGGGCCGCCCAATTGCAGGGCCGCGTGGAAGTAGTAAACGATCTGAGCCATGATCCGCGCCCAGTTGATCGAGTTCACTGCAACCAAGCGGGTGCCCTTGAGGAAGCTCTGGTCGGCGAAGCTGGCCTTGACCATTTCCTGGCAGTCATCGAAGTTGCCTTCGATGGCGATGTTGTGGATGTTCTCACCGAGGATGGTGGTCATCTGCCGACGCTGCACTTCGGACACGCGGTTGTGCGGGTGCAGAATGAAGATGTCGACGTTTTCGCAGTGCTTGCAGCCTTCGATGGCGGCCGAACCGGTGTCACCGGAGGTGGCGCCGACGATCACCACGCGCTCGCCGCGCTTTTCCAGCACGTAGTCGAGCAAGCGACCGAGCAGTTGCAGGGCGAAGTCCTTGAACGCCAGGGTCGGGCCGTGGAACAGCTCCAGCACCCATTCGTTGCCGTTCAGCTGACGCAGCGGCGCAACGGCGTTGTGGGCGAACACACCGTAGGTTTCTTCAAGAATCTTTTTGAAATCGGCGTCCGGAATGCTGCCGGTGACGAACGGGCGCATGACGCGGAAGGCCAGCTCGTGATACGGCAGGCCGGCCCAGGAAGCGATTTCTTCCTGGGTGAAACGTGGCAGGTTTTCCGGGACGTACAGACCGCCGTCGGTGGCGAGACCGGCCAGCAGGACGTCTTCGAAATTCAGGGCCGGTGCCTGGCCGCGGGTACTGATGTAACGCATGACTGACTCCAATGGACAGTGTTCACGACACCGGCCCCGCTGGCGGGACCGGTGAAGGAGATCGGCTTAGTTCAAGTGCTCGACGCGGATCCGCACAACCGGACCGACCACGCCCGCGAGCGCTTCGAGCGCGGCGATAGCGTCGTTGATGTGCTGTTCCAGCACGCGGTGGGTCAGCAGGATCATCGGCACCAGGCCGTCGTGTTCCTCGACTTCCTTCTGCATGATCGACTCGATGTTGATGCCGCGCTCCGAGAGGATGCTCGCCACCTGAGCGAGTACGCCCGGATGGTCCTTGGCCTGAATGCGCAGGTAGTAGGCGCTTTCGCAGGCTTCGATCGGCAGGATCGGATGGGCCGACAGCGAGTCGGGCTGGAAGGCCAGGTGCGGCACGCGGTTTTCCGGGTCGGACGTCATGGCGCGAACCACGTCCACCAGATCCGCGATCACCGACGAAGCGGTCGGCTCCATGCCGGCGCCGGCGCCGTAGAACAGGGTCGAACCGGCAGCGTCACCGTTGACCATCACCGCGTTCATCACACCGTTGACGTTGGCTATCAGGCGATCGGCCGGTATCAGCGTCGGGTGTACGCGCAGCTCGATACCGGCGGCGGTGCTGCGTGCCACGCCCAGATGCTTGATGCGGTAGCCCAGCGCTTCGGCGTAATTCACGTCGGCGGTGGTCAGCTTGGTGATGCCTTCGGTGTAAGCCTTGTCGAACTGCAGCGGAACACCGAATGCGATCGACGCCAGGATCGTCAGCTTGTGCGCCGCGTCGATGCCTTCGACGTCGAAAGTCGGATCAGCTTCGGCGTAACCCAGCGCTTGCGCCTCGGCCAGCACGTCTTCGAAGGTGCGCCCCTTCTCGCGCATTTCGGTGAGGATGAAGTTGCCGGTGCCGTTGATGATCCCGGCGACCCAGTTGATACGGTTGGCGGACAGGCCTTCACGGATCGCCTTGATCACCGGAATGCCGCCGGCTACCGCCGCTTCAAATGCCACGATCACGCCTTTCTCGCGTGCCTTGGCGAAAATTTCATTACCGTGAACGGCAATCAGAGCCTTGTTCGCGGTGACCACATGCTTGCCATTCTCGATGGCCTTGAGTACCAGCTCGCGGGCAACGGTGTAGCCGCCCATCAGCTCTATGACGATGTCGATCTCAGGGTTCGTGGCCACTTCGAAGACATCGTTGGTAATCGCAATACCGGTCGTCTGGAACTGAGGCTTTGGCGTGCGCATGGCAATTTGTGCCACTTCGATTCCACGCCCGGCACGACGAGCAATTTCCTCGGCGTTGCGCTGAAGTACGTTGAAGGTTCCGCCACCGACGGTCCCTAACCCACAGATGCCTACTTTGACCGGTTTCACTGTGAACTCCCCATAAAACGGCCGACACGAGGCCGGCCGTGAAAACAACCGCAGGTTCGCGGCTCTCTGTTGATGGCCCGGCAATCCTGCCGCCGGACCACGCTCGTCAACGCCTGAGCGTGACGATGCGAATTACTTCGCGCCCAGCGCCAGTTTGGCGACTTGTGGCGCAGGCTGGTAGCCCGGAATGACTTGTCCGTCGGCCAAAACGATGGCCGGTGTACCATTCACGCCGATCGACTGACCGAGGGCGAACTGTTTGGAAACCGGGTTATCGCACTTGGCGGCCTTGATTTCCTTGCCATCGACCATTTTGTCCATGGCCGCTTTCTTGTCTTTCGAGCACCACACCGCTTGCAGCTGTTCGTCACCCGGCGAATTCAGACCCTGACGCGGGAACGCGACGTAACGCACTTCGATGCCGCGCTTGTTCAGCTCGGGCACTTCAGCGTGCAGCTTGTGGCAGTACGGGCAAGTGGTGTCGGTGAAAACGGTGATGTGCGACTTGGTTTCACCCACGGCCGGGTAAACCACGGTCTCGGCTACCGGGATCGCATTGATCAGTTTGGAAATGCCCAGGCGCTCGGTCTTCTCGGTCAGGTTGACCGGTTTGCCGTCCTTGAGCTGGAACATGTAGCCCTGAACGATGTACTGGCCGTCGGCGCTGGCGTAGAGCACGCGACTGCCCTTGAGCTTGACTTCGTACAGGCCTGGCAGCGGACTGGCGGTGATGGTATCGACCGGCACGTCGAGCTGGAGGTTTTCCAGGCTTTGGCGAATCGCTTTGTCGGCCGCGTCATCGGCGACGGCAAAGGTGCTGACCAACGCAATGGCTGCGGCGGCGAAAATCTGGGTCAGACGCATGAGAACTCCTGAAGGCGGACAAATGGAACGATCAGAACGCCCGTGCCGGAACACCGGGTCATAACCGCCCATCGTGCAAACCGGCAAAGCCTACCACATAAGGCTCCCGTGGCCGAATGCGCCTGTCGCAAGACAAACGGCGCTCAGCCGCGCGGGTGATGTTTGGCATGCAGATCCTGCAAACGTGCCCGGGCGACGTGAGTGTAGATCTGCGTGGTCGACAGGTCGCTGTGGCCCAACAGCATCTGCACCACCCGCAAGTCGGCGCCATGGTTGAGCAGGTGGGTGGCAAACGCGTGACGCAAGGTGTGCGGCGACAGTGACTTGCCGATCCCGGCGACCTTGGCCTGATGCTTGATTCGATGCCAGAAGGTCTGGCGAGTCATCTGCTCGCCGCGCTGACTGGGAAACAGCACATCGCTCGGGCGACCGCCGAGCAGCTCGCCGCGACCGTCACGCAGGTAGCGCTCGACCCAGACAATCGCCTCCTCGCCCATCGGCACCAGCCGCTCCTTGCTGCCCTTGCCCATCACCCGCAACACGCCCTGACGCAGGTTGACCTGTTCCAGCGTCAGGCTGATCAGCTCGGTGACACGCAGGCCGCAGGCATACAAGACTTCGAGCATGGCGCGATCGCGCTGGCCGATGGCTTCGCTCAAGTCCGGCGCCTTCAGCAGCGCTTCGACGTCGGCTTCCGACAGGGATTTGGGCAGCGGCCGACCGAGTTGCGGCATATCCACGCGCAAAGTCGGATCAACCGAAATCAGTTTTTCCCGCAGCAGATAGCGATAAAAGCCACGCACACCGGAGAGAAATCGCGCCGTAGAGCGAGGTTTGTAGTTCTGTTCCAGACGCCAGGCCAGGTGATCGAGGATCAGTTCTCGACCGGCATTGACCAGTTCGAGACCTTTGTCCTGCAACCAGCCGTTGAACAGCGCGAGATCACTGCGGTAGGCGTCGCGAGTGTTGTCGGAGAGACCTTTTTCCAGCCAGAGGGCGTCGAGAAACTGGTCGATCAGTGGGTGGTCGATGGCAGGCATGGGCGCTCAAGACACGCAGGTTTGGCACTGCGCGCAAATAAAGAGTGAACGGTTGAAATGGCCGCTAGTCTTTCATAGCCCGCTATTTCAAGGAACAGGGAGCTTCAATGAACGAGCAGCAAATTCTGTTGGCTTTCGGTGGTATCGGCGCTGCCGCACTGGGCTGCCAATGGCTCGCCTGGCGCCTGAAGCTGCCGGCGATTCTGTTTCTGCTGCTGACCGGCATTCTGGCGGGCCCCGTGCTGGGCTGGCTCGACCCACAGGAAATGTTCGGCCCGTTGCTGATGCCATTGGTGTCGCTGGCGGTGGCACTGATTCTGTTTGAAGGCAGCCTGACCCTGCACCTGTCGGAATGGCGCGAGATCGGCAGCGTCGTGCATCGACTGGTCACAATCGGTGCGCTCTCGACATGGGTAGTGATTGCGGTCGCGACGCACTGGCTGCTGGGTTTCGACTGGCTGTTGGCGATCCTGTTCGGCAGCCTGACCCTGGTTACCGGGCCGACCGTGATCGTGCCGATGCTGCGCGTGGTGCGGCCGAAGGCTTCGATCGCCAATATCCTGCGCTGGGAAGGGATTGTGATCGACCCGATCGGCGCACTGCTCGCGGTGGTGGTCTACAGCTTCATCATCGCCCGGGCCGAAGGCCACGGCCTGGAACAGAGCCTGCTGACCTTCGGCGGGGTGATTGTCTGCGGCAGCGGGTTTGGCATCGCCGGTGGCTGGCTGCTCGGCACGATCATCCGGCGCCAATGGCTGCCGGAGTATTTGCACAATCTGGCATCGCTCGCCGCGGTGCTGGGGATATTCATCGCTGCCAACCAGACCATGCACGAATCAGGGCTGTTGGCGGTGACACTGATGGGCATGTGGCTGGCGAACATGAAGGGTGTGGATGTGCGGCACATCCTGCACTTCAAGGAAAACCTCAGCGTGTTGCTGATTTCCGGGCTGTTCATTCTGCTGGCGGCACGACTGGATCTGAACGCGTTGATCGGTCTCGGGCCGCTGGTGCTGATTCTGTTGCTGGTGATTCAACTGATCGCCCGACCGCTGAACGTGGTGCTGAGTACCGCTGGTTCGAGTCTGAGCTGGCGTGAGCGTGCACTATTGTGCTGGATTGCCCCGCGCGGAATCGTCGCGGCGGCGGTCTCGGCGATCTTTGCGATTCGCCTGGATGAAGCGGGCCATGAAGGCGCGCTGTTGCTGGTGCCACTGACCTTCGCGGTGATCATCGGCACCGTCGTGCTGCAAAGTGCAACCGCCCGGCCACTGGCGCGTTTGTTGAAGGTGGCGGAGCCTGCGCCCAGTGGCTTCCTTATCGTCGGGGCGAACGGGCCTGCGCGCCTGCTCGGCAAGTCGCTGCAACAGCTGGGTAGCCGGGTGCTGCTGACAGATTCAAGTTGGGAAAACATCCGGGCGGCGCGCATGGATGGCTTGCCGACCTACTTTGGCAATCCGGCCTCGCAGCACGCCGATGCGCATCTGGACCTGGTCGGACTGGGGCATTTGCTGGCGCTGTCACCGTCGGGCGAACTCAATACGCTGGCGGCCATGCGCTTTCGTCATGACTTTGGCCATCAGCGGTTGTTCGGGCTGGCCAGCGGTCAGGAAAGCCGGCGCAGCGACAAGCACCGTGCCAGCCTCGAACATCGCGGCAACCAACTGGGGAGCGAGGCGCTGACTTACGCAAGACTCGCCAGTCAACTGGGGCAAGGTGCCGATCTTTACAGCACGACGCTGACGGGCGGGTTTGGCTGGGACAATTACCGTGCGCTGCATGGCAATCGCGCGACGCTACTGTTCATGCGCGATGACAGCGGCTGGGTACATGTCGTGACGCCGGAAACCGTGCTAAAGCCGGGGCCGGGGTGGACGCTGGTGGCGCTGATTCAGCCGGAGAGCGTCAGCGCCTGACAGACCGAATCGCGGGCAAGCCCGCTCCCACAGTGTCCATGTCGAACACATCATCAGCGTACAACACAAAACGCGTGGGAGCGGGCTTGCCCGCGAATGCCGCGGCTCGGTGCTGGATCAGGCCGCGAAACCCGGCAGCACCGGCACCGGACGCTTGTCATCATCGATGGCAACAAAGCTGAATTGCCCGTGAATGGCTTTCTCACGGCCGTCACAGCTCATGCTTTCAACGAACACTTCCACCTCGACCTTGAGACTGGTGTTGCCAACCTTGATCACCCGCCCAACCAGTTCGACGATGGAACCTGCCGGGATCGCGTGATTGAAGTCGATGCGATCGGTCGACACTGTCACCAGCGGCAAACGGCAAAACCGGGTGGCGGTGATGAACGACACTTCGTCCATCCAGGCCAACGCAGTGCCGCCGAACAGGGTGTTGTGGTGGTTGGTGGTCGGCGGGAACACCGCCTTGGTCACGCGGGTCACCGAGAGTTCGGTGCGGCGTTCGATTTCTTGCTCGCGAGGGGTCATGGGTCAGGCCTGAAACAGAAATGCGGTGGATAAATTGCGGGCAACAAAAAAGCAGCCCGTAGGCTGCTTTTTTCTGCATCGGAAGCTGGACTTAAGCCAGTTTTTCCTTGATGCGAGCTGCTTTACCCGACAGGTCGCGCAGGTAGTACAGCTTGGCTTTACGTACGTCACCGCGACGCTTGACAGCCATGCTGTCGATTTGCGGGGAGTAGGTCTGGAAAGTACGTTCTACGCCAACACCGTTGGAGATTTTACGAACGGTGAACGCACTGTTCACGCCGCGGTTACGCTTGGCGATGACAACGCCTTCGAACGCTTGCAGACGGGAACGATCGCCTTCCTTCACTTTCACCTGAACGACGATGGTGTCGCCTGGGGCAAAGGTAGGGATTTCTTTGGTCATCTGCTCTGCTTCGAGTGCAAGGATGATTTTGTTGGTCATGCTGTGCTCCTAAGGTAAATCGTCTGATCTACCATCGATACGTTGTTAACTATCGTCCCGCTCGCGGATGTATTCCTCGAGCAGCTTCTTCTCTTCTCCAGAAAGCGAGCGGCTTTCCAGAAGATCGGCGCGTCGTTCATAGGTCCTACCAAGGGACTGCTGTAAACGCCAACGCCGGATATGCGCGTGATTGCCACTCAGCAACACGTCGGGAACACGCTGATCCGCATACACCTCAGGTCGGGTGTAGTGCGGGCAATCCAGCAGACCATCCGTAAAGGAATCTTCCTCAGCGGAATCCGCATGCCCTAAAGCTCCGGGCAGCAGTCGTGTAACCGCATCGATCATGACCATGGCCGGCAGCTCGCCGCCAGACAACACATAGTCACCAATCGACCACTCTTCATCGACATGAGCCTCAATAAAGCGCTCGTCAATGCCTTCATAGCGACCGGCAATCAGGATCAATGCATCCGATTTCGCCAGTTCGCGTACCGCCGACTGAGTCAGTTGACGGCCTTGGGGGGACAGGTAAATCACCTTCGCCGCCTCCCCGGCTGCTGCCTTGGCCTGAACCAGAGCATCTTCCAGGGGCTTGATCTTCATCACCATGCCCGGACCACCGCCAAACGGGCGATCGTCCACAGTGTGATGTCGATCCGTCGTGTAATCCCGCGGATTCCAACAGGTCAGCTGCAAGAGCCCCTGTTTGACCGCACGACTGGTAATGCCGTACTCACTGATGGCCGAGAACATCTCGGGGAACAGCGTAATGACGTCTACGCGCAGGCTGGCCATTGCTTAGAAGTCCGCGTCCCATTCCACCCTCATCACGCCTGCTTCCAGGTCGATTGCCAGCACGCATTGCTCCGTATAGGGCAACAACCGCTCGCGATCATCCAGGCTGCCAACGCAGGGCTTGACCACCAATACATCGTTCGCGCCGGTCTCCAACAGGTGATCAACCTTGCCGAACAATTGTTCGTCCTGGTTGATGACGCTCAGACCTTCCAACTGGTACCAGTAGTACTCGTCGGCGGTCAGGTCGGGCAAAAGGCTTCGCGGGATGCAAATCTCGTAACCGCTCAGAAGACGGGCTTCATCGCGATCGTCGAGGCCTTTGAGCTTCACAACCAGATCCTTTTGAGTGGATCGGCCGCTGACCAGCTCGACCTGTTTCACTATGCCTTCGCGCCGAAGCGTCCAGTTGCGATAGCCCAACAGGTTTTCAATCGGATCGGTAAAGGAAAAGACCTTCACCTCGCCGCGAACGCCGTGAACCGAAAAAATCTTGCCGACAACGATCAGGTCATCAGCTTTTTCTGGCGTCGCGCTCATACTGCTCAGGCTGCAGCCTTGGCAGATTCCTTCAGCAACTGAGCAACACGCTCAGAAGGCTGTGCACCAACGCTCAGCCAGTAGGCAACGCGCTCTTGGTTCACGGACAGACGGATTTCCTGACCACGGGCAACAGGGTTGAAGAAGCCAACCTGTTCTTTGTGGGAACCGTCACGCGGGTTGCGGGAGTCGGTTACGGTCAGGTGGTAAAACGGGCGCTTTTTGGAGCCGCCAAGGGCAAGACGGATTGTTAGCATGTGAACATCGTTCCTGTAGTCGGTGCTGCAAATCTAAATGCACAGCGGGCATGGGTGCCCGAAAGGCCGCATATTCTAAGGAATATCCGGACTTTTGCAAATGACTTTTTCCGGCGCCCGTGGCATGCCGTGCAGATTTGCATATGGGGCCGTCGTTCAAAACGGCCAGTCAGCTCCCGCCGAGTGCGGGTTTGCTGTTGATCCTGCGTCCTTGCAGGGTCTGCGCCGGTGCGACGACCGGCGAAGTCTTTACATTTTTGGCATGCCGCCGCCGGGCAACATACCGCCCATGCCGCGCATCATTTTCGCCATTCCGCCCTTGGCGGAGAATTTCTTCATCATCTTCTGCATCTGCTTGTGCTGCTTGATCAAGCGACCGATGTCCTGCACCTGGGTGCCGGAACCCATGGCGATCCGACGCTTGCGCGAACCGCTGATCAGCTCAGGGTCGCGGCGCTCGGCCGGGGTCATGGAATTGATGATGGCTTCCATCTGTTTGAACTGCTTCTCTGCGGCGCTCTGGGCATTGCCCATTTGCGAGAGATTGACACCGCCGATGCTCGGCAGCTTGTCCATGAGCCCGCCGAGGCCGCCCATGTTCTTCATCTGTTGCAGCTGATCACGGAAGTCTTCGAGGTCGAAGCCCTTGCCCTTCTTCAGCTTCTTGGCAAGCTTGTCGGCCTTGTCCTTGTCGAGGGTCGCTTCAGCCTGTTCGATCAGGCTGAGCACGTCGCCCATGCCGAGGATTCGCGAGGCGATACGCTCAGGGTGGAACGGATCGAGCGCTTCGCTCTTCTCGCCCATACCGATGAACTTGATCGGCTTGCCGGTGATCGCGCGAACGGACAGCGCGGCACCGCCACGGGCATCACCGTCGACCTTGGTCAGGATCACACCGGTCAGCGGCAGCGCATCACCGAAGGCCTTGGCCGTGTTGGCCGCGTCCTGACCGGTCATGGCGTCGACCACGAACAGGGTTTCAACCGGATTGATCGCGGCATGCAGCGCCTTGATCTCGCCCATCATTTCTTCATCGATGTGCAGACGACCGGCGGTGTCGACGATGACCACGTCGATGAATTTCAGTTTTGCTTCTTTAATAGCTGCGTTGGCGATGTCGACCGGTTTCTGGCTCAGGTCGGACGGGAAGAACGTCACGCCGATGTCGTTGGCCAGGGTTTCCAGCTGTTTAATAGCAGCAGGACGGTAGATGTCCGCCGACACGACCATGACCGACTTTTTCTTGCGCTCCTTAAGGAAGCGCGCCAGCTTGCCGGCGGTGGTGGTTTTACCCGCGCCCTGCAGACCGGCCATCAGAATGACGGCGGGCGGCACGGCGCTCAGGTTCAGGTCTTCGTTGGCCGCGCCCATCAGGCTTTCGAGTTCGGCCTGGACGATCTTCACAAACGCCTGGCCCGGCGTCAGGCTGCGCGACACCTCGGTGCCGACAGCGCGCTCCTTGACCGAATTGACGAAGTCCTTGACCACCGGCAGGGCGACGTCGGCCTCGAGCAACGCCATGCGCACTTCGCGCAGGGTGTCTTTGATATTGTCCTCGGTCAGCTTCGCCTTGCCGGTGACATGGCGCAGCGTCTGCGAGAGACGGTCGGTTAAGTTTTCAAACATTGCGCGATCCTTTCAGGCCCTGTGTAGACCGGGATAATGGCGGCCCAGACCGGAATCAACATGTGCTCGGCGAGCCTGCGGCGTGGGCAGGTCGCGGATTATAGCGAAGACTGCGGCTGGCGGACACCTCGCTGTCAGCTTGCCGGTCTTTCGTGCAACGGCGGTTCTATGCCAAACTCAGCCCCTTTCGGGCTTGCCTAACAGGATTTATGCTCCCCTTGTCACCGAGTTTGCTGACCACCCTCGCCGCCGCCCTTCTCTACGCCGCTGCGACCCTCTATCAGGGCACCCGCCTGGCCACTGGCGCCAAGGCCAACAAGCGCCTGCTGGTCTCGCTCGGCGTTCTCGCCGTGCTGGCCCACAGCGCCAGCCTGCTTACGCATTTATTGACGCCGATCGGTCTGGGCCTGGATTTCTTCAGCGCTTCGAGCCTGATCGCTGCGGCGGTCATTGCCCTGACCCTGCTCGCCTGCTCGCGGATTCCGGTGGAAAACCTGCTGGTGCTGCTGTTCCCGCTGGGTGCGATCACGGTGCTGCTGGCGCAGTTCGCGCCGGCCGGTACGGTGCAGATCATCGATGAAGAACCGGGCATCCTCGCGCACATCCTGTTGTCGATCCTCGCCTACGGCATGTTCACCATCGCGGTGTTCCAGGCCTTGTTGCTGCTGGTGCAGGATCATCAGCTCAAGCACAAGCACCCGTCCGGGCTGATCAAGAACTTCCCGCCACTGCAAACCATGGAAAGCCTGCTGTTCGGCTTCCTCTGGGCTGGCTGGACGCTGCTGTCGCTGTCGTTGATCTCCGGCTGGCTGTTCGTCGAGAACCTGTTTGCCCAGCACCTGGTGCATAAAACCCTGCTGGCCTGCCTGGCCTGGATCGTGTTCAGCGTCCTGCTGTGGGGCCGTAACCGCCTCGGCTGGCGCGGACACAAGGCAATCCGCTGGACCCTCGCCGGTTTCTGCCTGCTGATGCTCGCGTATTTCGGCAGCAAACTGGTCCGTGAATACATCCTGCACATCTGACGGGCGGCATAAATGGACGGTTTGCCCATAGGGCCGATGCTCGCGGTATTTGTCCTGCTGATTCTCTGGTCAGGGCTGTTTACCGCCGTCGAAGCGGCGCAACAGCACCTGCTCGCGCAACGCACCGCATCCCGCGCCAGCGACAAGCCCCTGGCCAAGCTCAGCTTCCCGCTCGACAGCCTGATCCTCTGCAATACCCTGTGCCGCGCCCTCGCCGTTATTCTGGCCACGCTGCTGGCAATCTTTCTCTGTGAAGAAAACGGCCCCTGGGCGGCTTGCCTTGGCGCCGGCGCCCTGCTGCTGGTTTTTGCCGACTATTTCCCCCGCGCCCTCGCCCAGCGTTATCCGGATGCGGTGTTGTCGTTCGGCAATACGCTGCTGGCGGTACCGCTGAAGGTCGTTTACCCGCTTGCCTGGCTGCTCAGCCGCGTCAGTGGTTTGCTGATGCGCCCGTTCATCCGCAAGGCCCAGGTGGTGCAACAGAGCGAAGACGATGTGCCGGCGGAGCGTCATGATGACCCCGATCATCCAGTGCGCCCGCACCCGGTTTCGGGCATCCATGCGCTGGATAACATCACGGTCAACGACATTCTGGTGCCGCGCAGCGATGTCGACGGCATCAACCTCGACGATCCGATCGAAGAAATCACCGAGCAACTGCGCCACAACCGTCGTACTCGTCTGCCGCTGTTTCACAGCGATATCAATCAGGTCGAGGCGGTGCTCAACACCCGGCAGGTCCGCCATTTGCTGGACAATGGCAACCTGACCCGCGAAGCCTTGCTGGCGGCCAGTTACGAGCCCTACTTCGTTCCCGAAAGCACCCCGCTGCAACTGCAGCTGCTGAACTTCCACAAGCAGCAGCGGCGGCTGGGCATGGTGGTGGACGAGTACGGCGAAGTGCTGGGGATTGTCACCCTGGAAGACATTCTCGAAGAGATCGTCGGCGAATTCGAAAGCGAGCACAGCCTCGACAACCCGCACATCCACCCACAAGCCGATGGCCGCATGGTGATCGACGGCGCCGCGTCGATCCGCGAACTGAACAAATGCCTGGGCTGGCACCTGCCCAGCGACGGCCCCCGGACCCTCAACGGCCTGGTGACCGAAGCGCTGGAAACCATCCCGGAAAGCGCGGTCTGCCTGAAGATCGGCCGCTACCGGCTGGAGATTCTCGAGACCGAAGAGAACCGGGTGAGCAAGGTGCTGATCTGGCACACCTCCTCGGCCCCTGCGCTCGCCCCTGTCCGCTAGGCAGCCCCTTGTTCAATCGTTAGCCACCTTCCTATAATCGCGGTGCTTACCCAAGCCCCGCCGAACCGCGTGCTTACCCCGCACCCGACTGGTTCCGGCCGGTTCATCGGCAATATCCGCATCACACCGACGACTGTTCCTACCTGAAGCAGCGATCGCGCCTCATCCCACATCCCTGGGTGTTCGACCATAATAATTCGCTCCAACGGAGCTCATGACTGTCAGGGATCACCGCATGACGACCAGTACCGCTTACAGCGACACCTCGCCCGCCCAACCGACCAACTCCGCCACCCGCGTGGCCACGGCGAGTTTCATCGGCACGGCCATCGAGTTCTACGATTTCTACGTCTACGCCACCGCTGCCGCGCTGGTGATCGGGCCGGTGTTCTTCCCGCAGACCTCCGGCACGGCGCAGATGCTCTCCGCCTTCCTGACCTTCGGCATCGCCTTCCTCGCACGACCGCTGGGCTCGGCGCTGTTCGGCCACTTCGGCGACCGCATCGGCCGTAAATCCACGCTGGTGGCCTCACTGCTGCTGATGGGTGTCTGCACCACGCTGATCGGCGTGCTGCCGGGTTATGACAGTATCGGCGCCTGGGCACCGATCCTGCTCTGCGTGCTGCGCTTCGGCCAGGGCCTGGGATTGGGGGGCGAGTGGGGTGGTGCGGCGCTGCTGGCGACCGAAAACGCCCCGAAAGGCAAACGGGCGTGGTTCGGCATGTTCCCGCAACTCGGCCCGTCGATTGGTTTTCTGGCTGCCAACGGTCTGTTCCTGACGTTGGCCATGAGCCTGAGCGACGATCAATTCCGCAGCTGGGGCTGGCGGATTCCGTTCCTGCTCAGTGCCGTGCTGGTGATGGTCGGGCTGTACGTGCGCCTCAAGCTTCACGAAACCCCGGTGTTCGCCAATGCCATTGCCCGCCAGGAACGAGTGAAAGTGCCGCTGGTCGAGCTGTTCAGCCAATACTGGGCACCGACGCTGCTGGGCGCCGCCGCCATGGTGGTGTGTTACGCGCTGTTCTACATCTCGACCGTGTTTTCCCTGAGCTATGGCGTATCCACATTGGGTTACAGCCGCGAGACTTTCCTCGGACTGCTGTGCTTCGCGGTGCTGTTCATGGCGGCCGCGACGCCGCTGTCGGCATGGGCCAGTGATCGTTACGGACGCAAACCGGTGCTGATCGTCGGCGGTGTGCTGGCGATTCTTTCCGGATTTCTGATGGAGCCGTTGCTGACTCAGGGATCGACCTGGGGCGTGGCCCTGTTCCTGTGCATCGAGCTGTTCCTGATGGGCGTGACATTCGCCCCGATGGGCGCTCTGCTACCGGAACTGTTCCCGACGCACGTGCGGTATACCGGCGCATCGGCGGCCTACAACCTCGGCGGGATTGTCGGGGCCTCGGCGGCGCCGTTCTTCGCGCAGAAACTGGTGGCGATGGGCGGTTTGAGTTACGTCGGCGGGTATGTGTCGGCGGCCGCGGTGCTCAGCTTGATCGCTGTGCTGTGCCTGAAGGAGACGCGCAATAACGACCTGAATCAGGTGGTGTAAGCGCAAAGATCGCTCCCGCGCGGGCGGGAGCGATCAGATGGCGTGATTACAGCTCTACAACAACAGCCTGGGAAGCACGGGTCGCTTTGGCACGAGCAGCTTCAATCGACTCGTCACGGGCCAGTGCAACACCCATGCGGCGCTGGCCGTTGACTTCGGGCTTGCCAAACAGACGCAGCGCGGTATCCGGCTCGCTCAGTGCAGCGCCGAGGTTGGCGAATGCGGTCTGGGTCGACTGGCCTTCCACCAGAATCACCGCCGAAGCCGATGGGCCGAACTGACGGATCAGCGGCACCGGCAGGCCGAGGATCGCCCGGGCGTGCAGGGCGAACTGCGACAGGTCCTGGGAAATCAGGGTCACCAGACCGGTGTCGTGCGGGCGCGGCGACACTTCGCTGAACCACACCTGATCGCCTTTGATGAACAGCTCGACGCCGAACAGGCCACGACCGCCCAACGCTTCGGTCACGGCTTTGGCTACGCGCTCGGATTCAGCCAGCGCCACCGGGCTCATGGCCTGTGGCTGCCAGGATTCCTGGTAATCGCCCTTCTCCTGACGGTGGCCAACTGGCGCACAGAAAGTCGTGCCGCCGACATGACGCACGGTCAGCAGAGTGATTTCGTAGTCGAAATCGATGAAGCCTTCGATGATCACCCGACCTTTGCCGGCGCGACCACCCTCTTGCGCGTAATCCCAGGCTTTCTGCACGTCATCGGCGCTGCGCAGCAGGCTCTGGCCCTTGCCCGACGAACTCATCACCGGTTTTACGACGCACGGAAAGCCGAGGTCCTGAACGGCCTTGCTGTAATCCTCGAAGGTGTCGGCGAAGTGGTACGGCGAAGTCGGCAGGTCCAGCTCTTCGGCAGCCAGACGACGGATGCCTTCGCGGTTCATGGTCAGTTGCGCGGCGCGAGCGGTCGGGATCACGGTGAAGCCTTCGGCTTCCAGTTCGACCAGAGTGGCGGTGGCGATGGCTTCGATTTCCGGCACGATGAAGTGCGGCTTCTCGGCTTCGATCACGGCACGCAGGGCGGCGCCGTCGAGCATGTTGATCACGTGGCTGCGATGGGCAACCTGCATGGCCGGCGCATTGGCGTAACGGTCAACGGCGATCACTTCAACGCCCAGGCGCTGCAGCTCGATTACCACTTCCTTGCCCAACTCACCACAGCCACACAGCAATACGCGGGTCGCGGTCGGCGACAATGGAGTTCCGATACGGGTCATCTCAGGTCCTCAAAGAAGCGGATCATCGAGGAAAGCAACGCCAGACGCGCTTTCCATGGGGAGAAAGCGCGGCATTTTACATGAACCTGAGGGTTTGGCTTCAGCCGGCGATAGCCTGTTTGCGTTCGCGCCAGGCCATGATCAGCCAGACGGCGGTGACACCGGCGAACTTCGAGGCCAGCGCGGTGATGAGCACCGGCGGCGTCAGCAGGTCGATCATGCCAAAGAAGATGAAAGTATCGAGGGGAATGCTCAGCGCCGAACTGATCCACAAGCGGTCGCGCAACGGGCGCTTGGTGATGGTGAATACCAGCCAGTCGATGCACTCCGAGACCGCGAATGCCGTGGCGCTGGCCAGCGCAATCGACGGATCGGACGTGACATAAGACAGCACCAGCGCCGCCAGCATCGCCACGATCGCGCCATGACCGAAACGGGTCTGCACCATGTCGCGCAGCACGAACACCAGCCCGCCCCAGGCCGACCAGATGATGTCCAGGTGCGGCGCAGTGGAAAAGGCGAAGTTGATCAGCACGACGCTGCTGATGTAAGCGATGAGGAAAATCATGGGCGTGACCTGTCAATTTGGCGCACAGGTTACTTCAGCCCTTCGATGGCGCCAATCAAATCGGCTATTGCCCCGGCGTTTTGCCGATCATCCAGACCAGGCCACTGGCCTTGGCCCGCTCATGGCAGAGCCCGAGTACAACCCGGCGTTCATCATTGGTCATGCGGCTCCAGCGAGTGATCTCCTCGACCGTGCGCTGGCAACCGGTGCAAATATCGTCTTCGTCCAGCGCGCAAATGCTCACGCACGGCGAGGCGACAGGTCTTTCCGGGGTTGTCATTCTTCCTGCTCGACCAGATCGCGCGCATAGCGCTGGGAGTTATGCACATAGTGCGCGGCACTGGCTTCGAGCATCTTCTTCTGCGGCTCGGTCAGTTCGCGCACCACCTTGCCCGGCGAGCCCATCACCAGCGAGCCGTCAGGAATTTCCTTGCCTTCGCCGATCAGCGAATTGGCGCCGATGATGCAGTTCTTGCCGATCTTCGCGCCGTTGAGGATGACCGCGTTGATGCCGATCAGGCTGTAGTCGCCGACCGTGCAGCCGTGGAGCATGGCGTTGTGGCCGATGGTCACGCCGGTGCCGATGGTCAGCGGATAGCCCATGTCGGTGTGCATCACGGTGCCGTCCTGCACATTGCTGTTCTTGCCGATCAGGATCAGTTCGTTGTCACCGCGCAACACGGCGTTGAACCAGACGTTGGCGCCCTCTTCCAGTCTGACCTTGCCCACCAGCACGGCGTTGGGGGCGACCCAGCTCTGCGGATGGGTGTCGACACGGGCGTCGCCCAGGCGGTATTTCATCTTGTTTTCCTCAGGGCTCACGGTGGCTGGCCATTCGAACGATGGCTTCAGGTATTGATGAAGCTTTTGGGCGGTTGATGCAGGCTGATTCTGGCGTCATAGAGCAGGTTGATCAACTCGACGATCATGATTGCCGTCAGTCCCCAGATCTTGTATTCGCCGTAACGATAGCTCGGCACGTACCAACTGCGACCCTGATAGTCGATGCGGTGGGTGTGCTCGCGCGGATCCTTGCGGAAGAACTCCAGCGGCACACTGAACACCGCAGCGATCTCGGCATCATTGGCCTGGTATTCGACAAAATCGGGAATCACCCCGACATACGGAGTGACCTTGATGCCATGCAGGGAAATCAGCGGGCTGAGCGGACCGATCACTTCAACCAGTCCCGGCGGCAGGCCGATTTCCTCTTCGGCTTCACGCAGAGCGGTAAACACCAGGTCCGGGTCTTCCGGATCCCGACGCCCGCCCGGGAAGGCGACTTCGCCGCCGTGGGTCGAAAGCCCGCTGGCCCGCAGGGTGAGGACAAGTTCGGGTTCGTCACTGCGAGTAATCGGCACCAGGACAGCGGCCTCGGGGAAACGCGTGTCGGTCTCCAGCGTGCGCGGCGTGTGATTGCTTACCCGGTGCAGTAGCTCGTCCAGCATAAGTGTTCTCGATCGGTGCCTTACCCTGCATCATGCACCAATCATTGCGACCGCCCAACCCCCCGAACGGGGGTCATGTCGCGAAACGACAACTTGCCGACTGACACCGCTGCACGCCAAGATAGGCGCAGCATTCAGGAACCCCAGCATGAAATTTTGCAGCCAGTGCGGCAACCCGGTGACCCAGCGCATTCCCGAAGGCGACTCGCGGCTGCGATTCGTCTGCGACAGCTGTCAGACGATTCACTACCAGAACCCCAATATCGTGGCCGGTTGTGTACCGACCTGGGGCACCAAGGTCCTGCTGTGCCGCCGCGCCATCGAGCCACGCCTCGGTTACTGGACGCTGCCCGCCGGGTTCATGGAGAACGGCGAGACCATCGAACAGGCCGCCATCCGCGAAACCGCCGAGGAAGCCTGCGCCCGGGTACGCAACCTGAGCATCTACACCCTGATCGACGTGCCGCACATCAGCCAGGTGCATGTGTTTTTCCGCGCCGAGCTGGCAGATCTGGACTTCGCCGCCGGCCCCGAAAGCCTGGAAGTACAACTGTTCGACGAAGCCGACATTCCCTGGGACGAGCTGGCTTTCCGCACGGTGGGCCGTACCCTGGAATGTTTCTTCGCTGACCGGCGCGTCGAGGTCTATCCGGTTCGTTCCGAATCGATCCCGCCGCTCACTCAACCAGCCATCACTTGATTTCGATGATGGCCGGCCGATAACCGGCTTACGCAGCCCGCGACAGCGCCTGCACACTATCTATAAATAAAGTATCTGCTTCATTTCTGGGGAATCGTTTCAATGCGCTGGTTGCTTGCCCTGTTCTGCCTGTCGTTCGTCACCGTCTCCCAAGCGTCATTCGTGACCACTGTGACGCCATCGAACACCCCGCTCATCGAAAAAGTACTGGTGCTCAAATCGGCTCATCAACTGCAGTTGATCGCCGACGGCAAGCCCCTCAAGAGCTATCGCATTTCCTTGGGCAAAGGCGCGAAAAAAGGCCCGAAACTGATTGAAGGCGACAAACGCACGCCGGAAGGTTTCTATTGGATCGACTGGCGCAAGACCAGCGACAAATTCAACCTGTCGATGCACATCTCCTACCCGAACATCAGCGACTCCGCCCGCGCCCGCCGCGAAGGCGTCGAGCCTGGCGGAATGATCATGATCCACGGCACGCCGGACTCCGAGGACAATCCCGAACAACTGTTCCACACCCTGGACTGGACCGACGGCTGCATTGCCATGCGCAACGTCGACATGCGCGAAGTCTGGAACCTGGTGCCGGATGGCACGATGATCGAAATCCGCCCCTGATTCCGTAGCCAGGGCACCTGTTCCCTCCGGGCCGCGAAGCGGCCCTTTCTCCTGACCATTGGTCGCCCGTAAAAAATAAATTCAAAAGATCGCAGCCTGCGGCCAGGCCTGAACGGTGATACCACTTTCACCCGCCAGAACGGCCGCAGACTGCGATTTTTTGCGTTTTACAGTCCACCTCTAATACCACTTGAAACCACCCACCTTGAAACCCTCGACCCCATAGGCCTACAGGCATTTCCGACGCGTTGACATGGTATGCAAGTGGTATTAGTTTTCGCCCGACAACCGAGCGACAACAATCCTATATCAGCGCCGGAAAAGCCTTACATGAACGACCTCCACGCCCTACGTCCCGACGACTCCCAGCCGACGCCGCTGTACCTGCAACTGGCACGCAATCTGGAAGCGGCGATCCATGCCGGCCAGTGGAAAGCCGAACAGGCGATGCCGTCGGAGCGCAGTCTCAGCGAAATGCTGGGGATTTCCCGGGTCACCGCGCGCAAGGCGCTGGAAGTCCTGCTCGATCAAGGTTTGATCCGCCGCTTGCAAGGTTCCGGCACTTTCATCACCCCACGCCTTGAACAACCGCTGTCGCGTCTGTCGGGTTTCAGCGAGATGCTGCGCCTCAAGGGCTTCGTGCCCAGCTCGCAATGGCTGGAGCGGGAAATCACCCTGCCGACCCACGAAGAATTGATCCGCCTCGGCCTGTCGCCGAACGACAAGGTCGCGCGCATGAAACGCCTGCGCAAGGCCGACGACACCGTGATGGCCATCGAGATGAGCACCCTGCCCGCCTCGATCATGCCCAAGCCACAGGTGGTGGGCGATTCCCTCTACGAACACCTCGACAGCATCGGCAAGCCGATCGTGCGCGCCTTGCAGCACATCCAGGCCATCAATGCCTCGGACGAGTTCGCCGCACTGGTCGGCATCGCCCCCGGCACCGCGATGCTGCTGATGACCCGGGTCGGCTATCTGGAAGACAACACGCCGATCGAAGTCACCGACACCTATTGCCGCAACGACTACTACGACTTTGTTGCAGAGCTGCGCCGCTGATCAGCAGCCAGGCCAAACGAGAGAAGCGAAATGTCTGAAGACAACATCCTCACCGCTGACGGCTGGATTCGCGGCCGGCTGATCCACGAACACGGCAGAGTCGTGTCGATCGAAGGCGAGCCTTGCGATCCGGCGACCAATGACTTGCCGTATCTGCTGCCGGGTTTCATCGACCTGCACGTCCACGGCGGTGGCGGCAAGGACATCATGGAGGGCGCCAGCGCCTTCGAGACCATCACCAAGACCCACGTGCGCTTCGGCACCACCTCGCTGCTGGCCACCACGATGACCGCGCCGAGTGCCGAGATTTCCAGCGTGCTCAAGGAAGTCGGCGAGTTCTGTGAACAGCGCCCGAAAGGTGCCGCCCGGGTTCTCGGCGTTCACCTCGAAGGCCCCTACATCAATCCCGGCAAACTCGGCGCACAACCGAACTTTGCCCACACCGCGTTGATGGCCGAGGTCGAAGACTATCTGGCACTGGCGCCGATTCGGGTGATCACCATCGCCCCGGAAATCGCCGGCCATGACGGTTTGATTCGTGAACTCAGCAGCCGTGGCATCCGCATGCAGATCGGCCACACCCTCGGCAGTTACGAAGAAGGCGTCGCCGCCCTTGAGGCTGGCGCCACCAGTTTCACCCACTTGTACAACGCCATGAGTCCGCTGCATCACCGCGAACCGGGCATCGTCGGCGCCGCCCTCGCCCACGCCACATTCGCCGAGCTGATTCCGGATTTGCTGCACGTGCACCCCGGCGCGATCCGCGTGGCTCTGCGCTCGATTCCGTGCCTGTACTGCGTCACCGATTCGACCGCCGCCGCCGGCATGCCCGATGGCGAGTACAAGCTCGGCAGCCACACCGTCACCAAATGCCTGGGCGGCGTGCGCCTGCCCGATGGCACCCTGGCGGGCAGCACCCTGACCATGGATCAGGCCCTGCGCAATCTGGTGAAGATCGGTCTGCCGATCGCCGAGGCCTCGCAACGTCTTTCGCAATTCCCCGCCGACTACCTCGGCATCACCGAACGCGGGCGCCTTGCACCTGGCGCCTGGGCCGACTGCGTGCGGCTGGATCGCTCACTCACACTGACCGCCGTCATGGTCGAAGGAGAAGACATTGACTTCAAAAATGCTTGAGGAGGCGCTGTCCTCATTCGAGGCCGTGCAAGCCCAACTGCAACAGCTCGACTCGCCAATGATCGAGATCGCCGGGCGCCTGCGTCGTCAACCGCCGCAAGTGGCGATGACCGTTGCCCGTGGCAGCTCCGACCATGCGGCGAGCTACTTCGCCTACCTGACCATGCAGCAACTGGGGGTTCCGGTGGCGTCGTTGCCGATGTCGGTGGTGACCATGCAACAGGCGCCTTTGAAGGTCAGCGGTCAGGTTGCGTTCGCGTTTTCCCAGTCGGGCCAGAGCCCGGATCTGGTCAACAGCCTGCGCCTGTTGCGCAAGCGTGGCGCGCTCAGTGTGTCGATGGTCAACGCCACCGATTCGCCGCTGGAGGCTGCGTGCGAATTCAGCCTGCCATTGCTGGCCGGCACCGAAAGCAGTGTCGCCGCGACCAAGAGTTTCATCGCCACCCTCAGCGCCAGCGCCCGTCTGATCGCGCACTGGAAAGAAGACGCCGAATTGCTGGAGGCGCACAACGCCCTGCCCGAAGGCCTGCGCGAAGCCGCGCAACAGGACTGGAGCCTGGCCATCGACGCCCTGCGCGATTGCGAGCGGTTGATGGTGATCGGCCGTGGCGCCGGTTTCGCCATCGCCCAGGAAGCCGCGCTGAAATTCAAGGAAACCTCGGCGATCCAGGCCGAAGCCTTCAGCAGCGCCGAAGTCCGTCACGGCCCGATGGCCCTGATCGACGAACACTACCCATTGCTGGTGTTCGCCCCGCGCGGCGCCGAACAGGCCGGTCTGCTGAGCCTGGCAGCCGAGATGCGTCAGCGCGGCGCCCGCGTGCTGCTGGCCGCACCGGATGACGTCAGCGAGCGCGACCTGACCCTCAGCCGTGCGGAGCACCCGGCCCTCGATCCGATCCTCGCGATTCAGAGTTTCTACGTGATGGCGGCCGGTCTGTCCGTGGCCCGTGGCATGGACCCGGATCAGCCGCGACACCTGAGCAAAGTCACCCGTACGCACTGAGTCCGAACCGAACGTTTTCCTGATGAGACCGAGCCATGCACAACAACAATAAAGAGCTGACTTTAAGCGCCCCGCTCAGCGGCCCGGTGCTCACGCTCGCCAACGTTCCGGACGCGGTGTTCGCCAGCGGCGCGATGGGCGACGGCATTGCCATCGATCCGCTGAACGACACCCTGTATTCGCCCTGCGCCGGCGTGGTGATCCACGTCGCCCGCACCGGCCATGCGCTGACCGTGCGCGCCGACAACGGCGCCGAGCTGTTGCTGCACCTCGGTCTGGACACGGTGGAGTTGCAGGGTGAAGGCTTCTCGATGCTGGTCAAGGAAGGCGCGCGGGTCAGCAATGGCCAGCCGCTGCTGCGCTATGACCTGGACAAGGTCGGCCGCCAGTGCAAAAGCCTGGTCAGCCTGCTGATCCTGACCAACAGCCAGGATTTCCAGGCGCGCCCCATCACCCTGAAAACGGTGAAGGTCGGCGAGCCGCTGCTGCACATCATCGCTCGTCACAGCACAGCGGCGAATGCAGAAGAACTCGGCGGCCCGGAAGTTCTCGGTCACGTGCAGGTTGCCCATCGCGGCGGTCTGCATGCGCGCCCGGCGGCGTTGATCCGCCAGACCGCGCAAGGGTTCAAGAGCCAGTCCCAGCTGCATTTCGCCGGCAAGTCGGCATCGTGCAACAGCCTCATCGGCTTGATGGGCCTGGCGATTGGCGAGCAGGACGAAGTGCAGGTCAGTTGCCAGGGCCCGGACGCACAGGCTGCGCTGCAAGCCTTGCTCACTGCGCTGGCCACCGCACTGCCCGAAGACCATCACGCTGCCGCACCGGTTGCCGCCGCTCCACGCAATCGCTCGGCCGAGGCTGGCGTGTTGCACGGTGTGTGCGCCGCGCCGGGACTGGTGGGCGGGCCGCTGTTTCGTCTGAACGCGATCAGCCTGCCGGCCGACACCGGCAATCATCACCCCGAGCATCAACTACAGATTCTCGACACCGCGCTGAATCAGGTTCGCAGCGAAATCGACGGCACCCTCGTCCAGGCGAAAAAACAGCGCAATGCCGACGAAGAAGCGATCTTCGCCGCGCACCTGGCCTTGCTGGAAGACCCGGCCTTGCTCGACGCCGCCCAGCAATCGATTGAAACCGGCACGGCGGCGACCCACGCCTGGAGCCAGTCCATCGACGCGCAATGCCAAGTGCTGCAAAACACTGGCAGCCCGCTGCTGGCCGAGCGCGCCAACGATCTGCGTGACCTCAAGCAACGCGTGCTGCGTGCCCTGCTCGGTGAAGCCTGGCATTACGACGTACCGGCCGGCGCCATCGTCGCCGCCCACGAACTGACGCCGTCGGACCTGCTGCAACTGAGCGCGCAAGGCGTCGCCGGTTTGTGCATGGCCGAAGGTGGCGCGACTTCCCACGTGGCGATTCTGGCTCGGGGCAAAGGCCTGCCGTGCATGGTCGCACTGGGCTCGGCGCTGCTCGATCAAGCGCAAGGCCTGTCGGTGGTCCTCGACGCCGACGGCGGTCGCCTCGAGCTGACGCCGAATGCCGAGCGTCTGGCCGAAGTGCAGCAGGCGCAAATCGACCGTCAACAACGGCGCGACGCCCAGCAAGCCCAGGCCCATCTGCCGGCCGAAACCCGCAACGGCGTATCCATCGAAGTGGTCGCCAACGTCGCCTCCAGCCATGAAGCGGCCGATGCGTTTGCCAATGGCGCCGATGGCGTCGGCCTGTTGCGCACCGAATTTCTGTTCGTCGACCGCCAGACTGCGCCGGACGTCGAAGAGCAACGCGCTGCCTATCAAGCCGTGATTGATGCCATGGGCGACAAGTCGGTGATCATCCGCACCATCGACGTCGGTGGCGACAAGCAACTCGATTACCTGCCGCTGCCGGTGGAGGCCAACCCGGTGCTCGGCCTGCGCGGAATTCGCTTGGCCCAGGCCCGCCCGGAAATCCTCGATCAGCAACTGCGTGCGCTGCTGCAAGTCAGCCCGTTGCAGCGTTGCCGGATCCTGCTGCCGATGGTCACCGAGGTCGACGAACTGCTGCACATCCGCCAACGGATCGATGCGCTGTGTCTGGAACTGGGCATCAACCAACGTCCGGAAATCGGCGTGATGATCGAAGTCCCGGCCGCCGCGTTGCAGGCCGAGCAACTGGCCGAACACGCCGACTTCCTGTCCATCGGCACCAACGACCTGTCGCAATACACCCTGGCCATGGACCGCGACCACGCCGGCCTTGCCGCGCGGGTCGATGCCTTGCACCCGGCGCTGCTGCGCCTGATCGCCATGACCTGCGAAGGCGCGGCGGTGCATAAACGCTGGGTCGGCGTGTGCGGCGCCCTCGCCTCGGATCCGCTGGCGACGCCGGTGTTGATCGGCCTGGGCGTGACCGAACTGTCGGTGAGCCCGGTACAGATCGGCGAAATCAAGGACCGCGTGCGCCAGCTGCACGAAGCCGAATGCCAACGCCTCGCCCGGGACTTGCTCAAGCTGAGCAGCGCCGCCGCGGTGCGTCATGCCTGCCATCAACATTGGCCTCTGCGCTAACAAAAACAACAAGGACAAACGCCATGTACCAACTCTTCATCGAAGGCCTGCAACGCCTCGGCCGCGCGCTGATGCTGCCGATCGCGATCCTGCCGATCGCCGGCCTGCTGCTGCGCCTGGGCGACACTGACCTGCTGAACATCGCGATCATCCACGACGCCGGTCAGGTAATCTTCGCCAACCTCGCGATGATCTTCGCCATCGGCATCGCCGTCGGTTTTGCCCGTGACAACAACGGCACCGCCGGCCTCGCCGGGGTGATCGGTTATCTGGTGATGATCTCCACCCTCAAGGTGCTCGACGCCAGCATCAACATGGGCATGCTCGCCGGGATCGTCAGCGGCCTGATGGCCGGCGCGCTGTACAACCGCTTCAAGGACATCAAGCTGCCGGAGTACCTCGCCTTTTTCGGTGGCCGGCGTTTTGTGCCGATCGTCACCGGGTTCGCGGCGGTCGGTCTGGGCGTGGTGTTCGGCTACATCTGGCCGCCGATCCAGCACGGCATCAACAGCTTCGGCGCCTTGATGATGGAAAGCGGCAGCCTTGGCGCCTTCGTGTTTGGCGTGTTCAACCGCCTGCTGATCGTCACCGGCCTGCACCATATCCTCAACAACATGGCGTGGTTCGTGTTCGGCAACTTCACCGACCCGACCACCGGCGCTCTGGTCACTGGAGATCTGTCGCGCTACTTCGCCGGCGATCCCAAGGGCGGCCAGTTCATGACCGGCATGTTCCCGATGATGATCTTCGGCCTGCCGGCCGCGTGTCTGGCGATGTACCGCAACGCCCTGCCGGAACGCCGTAAGGTCATGGGCGGGATCTTCCTGTCGATGGCCCTGACCTCATTCTTGACCGGGGTGACCGAGCCCATCGAATTTGCCTTCATGTTTCTGGCGCCGCTGCTGTATCTGGTGCATGCGTTGCTGACCGGGTTGTCGATGGCGATCACCAATGCGCTGAACATTCATCTGGGCTTCACCTTCTCCGGTGGTTTCATCGACATGGTGCTGGGCTGGGGACGCTCCACCAACGGCTGGCTGGTGGTGCCGGTGGGACTGGTTTATGCCGTCATCTATTACGCGGTGTTCGACTTCTGTATCCGCCGTTTCAATCTGAAAACCCCGGGACGTGAAGACGTGGCCGCTGCCGAGAAATCCGTGCTGACAGAAAACGAGCGCGCCGCTGCGTACATCAAAGCCTTGGGAGGTGCCGAGAATCTGGTCACCGTCGGCGCGTGCACCACGCGGCTGCGACTGGAAATGGTCGATCGCAACAAAGCCTCCGATGCCGATTTGAAAGCACTGGGTGCAATGGCCGTGGTACGTCCGGGCAAGGGCGGCAGCCTGCAGGTGGTCGTCGGGCCGATGGCCGACAGCATTGCCGACGAAATCCGCCTGGCGATGCCCGCATTGGGCCGAGTCGTAGTGGCTGCTCCTGTCACAGTCGTCGAAACCAACGAGCCCGTTGCTATAGCCGCACCGCAAGCCCAGCAATGGCTGAGCGCCCTGGGCGGCAGCGACAACGTGCTGCAACTCGACTGCATCGCCATGAGCCGCATCCGCCTGCAACTGGCCGATGGCAAAGCGCTGTCGGAAAGCCGATTGAAAGAACTTGGATGTCTGGGTGTGAGCGCGCTGGAGGATGGCGTATGGCACTTGCTGGTAGGTGAGCGGGCGCAGAGTCTGAGTGCGGCGTTGGAGGGGTTGGTCAATCGGAGTGAGGTGAGTGCCAAGGTTTAGGGCGACCTCTGAATCGATGGGTGGGGGGATTCGATGCATCTTTGTACGGTCGCAGAATTCCCCTCACCCTAACCCTCTCCCGGAGGGAGAGGGGACTGACCGCGTTGTTTGGGAGAGGTACGCCGACGTGACATACCGAGGTGAACTCGGGTTATAAAATGCATGCAACTCGAATCGTGCTTCCTCTATTTCCTCTATTTCCTTTGCTTCCTTTGCTTCCTTTGCTTCCTCCCCTTCTTCTGCTCCTGCTCCTGCTCCTGCTTCAGCTTTCGCTCCCCACCACTCAACACGATGAGCGTTAGCTCGAGTAAGGCTTTTGACGTACCGGCCCCATCGGAAGGCTGAGTGGAGGGATTTATCCGGGGGTGGGAGCGCAGCGACCGTGCGGCGCAGCCGCATGCATCGAGAGGAGGTGCAGCGAAGCAAACCGTAGGCGATGCCCCCGGATGAATCCCGGAACGAAGGAACACCGAGCCTAGGCGAGGTGCCGAACGCAGGGGACCAGACCTTTGGTTACTTTGGGGCGTTTGCCAAAGTGACCCGCCGTAAGGGCGGAACCATAAGCCGCCGCACCCGAAGAAACGGATATTCACCCAACCCAAACCCCAAACAACAAAAAACCCGCTGAAATCACTCTCAGCGGATTTTCCATAACTGCGATCAGAAGATCAAAAATCCTCCAACCGCCAAACTTCATAAGCCGGTGTCTCGTAGGGATGGCTCAACTTAAGAGCCGCCACTACCGAGCGAATCAACTCATCGCAAACGACAAGCTCAACCTTCCACTCCTCGACCCGCTCGACCTGCCCAGCCTGACCAATGAACGGCTGACTCCCGTCCAGAGGCCGAAACTGACCAGAGCCAAGCACCTGCCAAGCACAGTGGTCATAGTCACCGATCCGCCCACCACCGGCAGCGAACACAGCGTCCTTGACCACCTCGACATGACTGTCAGGAACAAAAAACCCGAGCTTGTACACGACGCTTAGTTCACCCACACACGAGCATTACGGAACATACGCATCCAAGGTGCGTCTTCGTTCCAGTCTTCCGAACGCCACGAGTTCTGCACGGCACGGAACACACGCTCCGGGTGCGGCATCATGATCGTCACGCGACCGTCGCGGCTGGTGAGGCCGGTGATCCCGCGCGGCGAACCGTTCGGGTTGGCCGGGTAGGCTTCGGTGACCTTGCCGTGGTTGTCGACGAAACGCATCGCCACGCAACCCGACAGATCGGCTTCGAGCAGTGCCTCTTCGCTTTCGAATTCGGCATGGCCTTCACCGTGAGCGATGGCGATCGGCATGCGCGAACCGGCCATGCCCTGCAGGAAGATCGAGTTCGACTCCTGAACCTGAACCATCGCCACGCGCGCTTCGAACTGCTCGGAGCGGTTGCGCACGAAGTGCGGCCAGAACTCGCTGCCCGGGATCAGCTCGTGCAGGTTGGACATCATCTGGCAACCGTTGCACACGCCGAGGGTGAAGCTGTCGTTACGTTCGAAGAAGCCCTGGAACGCATCGCGGGCACGGCTGTTGAACAGTGCGGACTTGGCCCAGCCTTCACCGGCGCCGAGTACGTCGCCGTAGGAGAAACCACCGCAGGCCACCAGACCCTTGAACTCGTTCAGGTCGACACGGCCGGCCAGAATGTCGCTCATGTGCACGTCGATCGCGTTGAAACCGGCGCGGTCGAACGCAGCCGCCATTTCCACCTGACCGTTGACGCCCTGCTCACGCAGCACGGCAACCTGTGGGCGGATGCCTTTCTTGATGTAAGGCGCGGCGATGTCCTGGTTGACGTCGTAGCTCAGCTTGACGCTCAGGCCCGGGTTGTCTTCTTCCAGCAGCGCATCGAACTCTTGCTCGGCGCAGTCGGCGTTGTCGCGCAGACGCTGGATCTGGTAGCTGGTCTCGGCCCACTGACGTTGCAGCAGACGACGCTGGCCTTCGAACACGGTGTCACCGTTGAAGGTGATGTTGATCTGGCCATTGTTGATCGGCTGACCGATCACGGAGACGCAGTCGCCCAGACCAGCCGCGCTGAATTGGGCGAGGATGTCCGGGGTGGCGTCCTGGCGAACCTGGATCACGGCACCCAGTTCTTCGTTGAACAGGATGGCGGCGATTTCAGCGGAGCTTTCGGCAACGCTGTCCAGGTTCAGGCTCAGGCCACAGTGACCGGCAAAGGCCATTTCCACCACGGTGGTCAGCAGACCACCGTCGGAACGGTCGTGGTAAGCCAGCAGATGACCGTCGGCGTTGAGGCCCTGGATCACGGCGAATAACGCTTTCAGGTCTTCGGCGTCGTCGACGTCCGGAGCCTGCTTGCCGAGCTTGCCGTGAACCTGGGCGAGGATCGAGGCGCCCATACGGTTCTGACCGCGACCGAGGTCGATCAGGATCAGGTCGGTGGTGCCCTTGTCCATGCGCAGTTCCGGAGTCAGGGTCTGACGGATGTCAGCCACTGGCGCGAAACCGGTCACGATCAGGGACATCGGCGAGGTGACGGTCTTGTCTTCGCCGTTGTCGTTCCAGCGGGTGGCCATGGACATCGAGTCCTTGCCAACCGGAATGGTCAGGCCCAGCTCAGGGCACAGTTCCATGCCGACCGCTTTCACGGTGTCGTACAGACGCGCGTCTTCGCCCGGGTGGCCGGCAGCGGACATCCAGTTCGCCGACAGTTTGATGTCGGAGAGCTTGTTGATGCGCGAAGCGGCAATGTTGGTCAGGGTTTCGCCGATGGCCATGCGGCCCGACGCCGGAGCATCCAGCAGTGCCAGCGGAGTGCGCTCGCCCATCGCCATCGCTTCACCGGTGTAGACGTCGAAGCTGGTGGCGGTGACGGCCACGTCGGCCACTGGAACCTGCCAAGGGCCGACCATCTGGTCACGGGCCACGAGGCCGGTGATGGTGCGGTCGCCGATGGTGATCAGGAAGCTTTTGCTCGCCACGGCCGGGTGATGCAGAACGCGCTCGATGCTTTCGCCGATGTCGAGGTTCGACGGATCGAAGTCATCGCCCAGCTCGGCTTCGCGAACCACCGAACGGTGCATGCGCGGTGCCTTGCCCAGCAACACTTCCAGTGGCATGTCCACCGGGTTGTTGCCGAAGTGGCTGTCGGTCACGGTCAGTTGCGGCTCGGCGGTGGCTTCACCGACAACGGCGAACGGGCAACGCTCACGTTCGCAGATCGCCTTGAAGCGCTCGAAGTCGGCCGGGCCGACCGCCAGAACGTAACGTTCCTGGGATTCGTTGGACCAGATTTCGTGCGGGGCCATGCCCGGCTCGTCGTTTGGAATGTTGCGCAGTTCGAAACGGCCACCGCGGTCGCCGTCGTTGACCAGTTCCGGGAAGGCGTTGGACAGACCGCCCGCACCCACGTCGTGGATGAAGCTGATCGGGTTCTTGTCGCCCAGCTGCCAGCAACGGTCGATGACTTCCTGGCAGCGACGTTCCATTTCAGGGTTTTCACGCTGAACGGAAGCGAAGTCCAGATCCGCCGAGCTGGTGCCGGTGGCCATGGAGGAAGCAGCGCCGCCGCCCAGGCCGATCAACATCGCCGGGCCGCCGAGCACGATCAGCTTGGAGCCGACAACGATCTCGCCTTTCTTGACGTGTTCTTCACGGATGTTGCCCATGCCGCCAGCGAGCATGATCGGCTTGTGGTAACCGCGAACTTCATCACCGTGCGGGGTGGTGATCGATTGTTCGAAGGTACGGAAGTAACCGGTCAGGGCCGGACGGCCGAATTCGTTGTTGAACGCGGCGCCGCCCAGCGGGCCTTCGATCATGATGTCCAGCGCGTTGACGATGCGCTCAGGCTTGCCGTACGGCACTTCCCACGGCTGTTCGAAGCCCGGGATCTGCAGGTTCGACACGGTGAAACCGGTCAGGCCGGCTTTCGGTTTGGCGCCACGACCGGTTGCACCTTCGTCGCGGATCTCGCCACCGGAACCGGTGGACGCGCCCGGGAACGGAGCGATCGCGGTCGGGTGGTTGTGGGTTTCGACCTTCATCAGGATGTGCACCGGCTCCTGCACCGCGCCGTACTGGCGGGTTTCCGGATCCGGGAAGAAGCGGCCGGCGACGTTGCCGACGATCACCGAAGCGTTGTCCTTGTAAGCGGACAGCACGCCTTCGCTGTGCATCTGATAGGTGTTCTTGATCATGCCGAACAGGCTTTTTTCCTGGCTCTCGCCGTCAATATCCCAACTGGCGTTGAAGATCTTGTGGCGGCAGTGCTCGGAGTTGGCCTGGGCGAACATCATCAGTTCGATGTCATGCGGGTTGCGCTTGAGACCGTTGAAGGCGTTGACCAGGTAGTCGATCTCGTCTTCGGCCAGGGCCAGGCCCAATTCGACGTTGGCTTTTTCCAGCGCGGCGCGACCGCCGCCGAGGATGTCGATGGCGGTCAGCGGCTTCGGTTCGGCGTGGCTGAACAGACCGGCGGCCTGCTCGAGGTTGGCCAGAACGATCTGCGTCATGCGGTCATGCAGTACATCGGCAATCTGCTGCGCTTCGGTTTCGCTGAACTGACCGGCCACATAGAACGCGATACCGCGCTCCAGACGCTGGATCTTGCTCAGGCCGCAGTTGCGGGCGATGTCGCTGGCCTTGCTCGACCATGGCGAGATGGTGCCGAAACGTGGCAACACCAGGAACAGACGACCGGTCGGCTCTTGAACCGGAACGCTTGGACCGTACTTCAGAAGGCGCGCAAGCACCTGCTGTTCGTCGCCGGTCAGGACGCCGGTGACTTCGGCGAAGTGAGCGAATTCAGCATACAGGCCACTGACAGCTGGAACCTTCTGGCTCAGTTGCTCAAGGAGTTTGCTGTGGCGAAAGGCAGAAAGGGCAGGAGCGCCGCGCAGGATCAACATCTTCGGGACAGCCTCGGGAAGGGGTGTGCTTTGAGGCCGTGCATTCTAGCCTAAACCGCCCTCAACATCACCCGAAACGCTACGCACGGTTGCACCCGGATGTCGAGTGGTGTTCCTGCCTTGAGGGTCAAATTTATGGGGTGTTGCAAGGCGGGTTATTTTTTCTGTCACAAAATGCCTTTCGGGCCCGTTTCTGCGGGGTTTCGCGCGGTTTTGTGATGCCTAGCAGACAACCCCTCGACTGTCGAGATATGGCGCCCGTTGTCCTTTGCGTATACTGCGCACATGTTTTCCCCAACGGCTTTGCGTCCGCGATACGCCAAATGGCTGATCGCTACCGGACTCTTCCTGATGCTCAGTGGCTGTGTTGATAAACCCAACACACTCGAGCGCGTAAAGGAGGATGGCGTGCTGCGGGTGGTCACCCGAAACAGCCCCGCCACCTACTTTCAGGATCGCAGCGGTGAAACCGGCTTCGAATACGAGCTGGTGAAGCGCTTCGCCGACGATTTGGGGGTCGAGCTGAAGATCGAGACCGCCGACAACCTCGACGACCTGTTCAATCAGGTCGGCAAGCCGAACGGCCCGGTACTGGCGGCCGCCGGCCTGGTCAGCAGCGAACAGCGCAAGAAGCAGGTGCGCTTCTCCCGCTCCTACCTCGAAGTCACCCCGCAGATCATCTATCGCAACGGCCAGTCACGCCCCACCGACGCCGGCGATCTGGTGGGCAAGAAGATCATGGTGCTCAAGGGCAGCACCCACGCCGAACAACTGGCGGAGCTGAAACAGAAATATCCTGGCATTCAATACGAAGAGTCCGACGCCGTTGAAGTGGTCGACCTGCTGCGTATGGTCGATGAAGGTCAGATCGACCTGACCCTGGTCGATTCCAACGAAGTGGCGATGAACCAGGTGTACTTCACCAATATCCGCGTGGCCTTCGACCTCGGCGACGCGCGCAGCCAGAGCTGGGCCGTGGCGGCCGGCGAAGACAACAGCCTGCTAAACGAGATCAACAGTTATCTGGACAAGGTGCAGAAGAACGGCACCCTGCAACGTCTGAAAGACCGTTATTACGGCCACGTCGACGTCCTCGGCTACATGGGCGCCACCACCTTCGCCCAGCATTTGCAGCAGCGGCTGCCCAAATACGAACAGCACTTCAAGGCCTACGCCAAGAAAGAGAAAGTCGACTGGCGCCTGCTGGCGGCGATCGGTTATCAGGAATCGCTGTGGCAACCGGCGGTCACGTCGAAGACCGGCGTGCGCGGGCTGATGATGCTGACCCAGAACACCGCCCAGGCCATGGGCGTGTCCAACCGCCTCGATCCGAAGCAGAGCATCATGGGTGGCGCCAAGTACCTGGCCTACATGAAGGATCAGCTAGACGAATCGATCCAGGAACCGGATCGCACCTGGTTTGCTCTTGCGGCCTACAACGTCGGCAGCGGTCATCTGGATGACGCACGCAAACTGGCGGCCAAGGAAGGGTTGAACCCGGACAAGTGGCTGGATGTGAAAAAGATCCTGCCGCGCCTGTCGCAGAAGCAGTGGTACAGCAAGACCCGCTACGGCTACGCCCGGGGCGGCGAACCGGTGCATTTCGTGGCGAACATCCGTCGCTACTACGACATCCTCACCTGGGTGACCCAGCCGCAGCTTGAAGGCGATCAGGTGGCCGAGGGCAACCTGCATGTGCCGGGGATCGACAAATCGAAACCGGCTCAAGAGCCCGCCCCGTTGTAACAAACACCCCAAAACAAATGTGGGAGCGAGCCTGCTCGCGAAGGCGTCGTGTCAGCCGACATCATCGTTGACTGATACACCGCTTTCGCGAGCAGGCTCGCTCCCACAGCTTCTTTGTCGAGGCTTAGTGCTTGGCGGCGGCCAGGATCAGCGCTTTCATTTCAGAGACAGCAGACTTGAAGCCTACGAACAACGCGTGCGCCACCAGCGCGTGACCGATGTTCAGCTCGTTGATGCCCTTGATTGCGGCAACCGCCTCGACGTTGTGATAGTGCAGGCCATGGCCGGCATTGACGATCAGGCCCTGGGCCAGACCGAAGGCCACGCCGTCCGCGACACGCTTGAGTTCTTCAGCCACTTCGGCAGGCGTTTCGGCATCGGCGTAACGTCCGGTGTGCAGCTCGATGGCCGGTGCGCCGACGCGCTTCGACGCAGCGATCTGCCGCTCGTCGGCGTCGATGAACAGCGATACCTCGCTGCCGATCTTCGACAGACGCTCGACCGCCGCCCGGATCCGCTCCTCCTGCCCCGCCACATCCAGACCGCCTTCGGTGGTCAATTCCTGACGGGTTTCCGGCACAAGACAGATGTGCGCCGGACGAATACGCTCGGCGAACGCCATCATTTCTTCGGTGACGCCCATTTCGAAGTTCATGCGGGTTTGCAGCACGTCCTTGAGCAGCAGCACGTCGCGCTCCTGAATGTGCCGACGGTCTTCGCGCAGGTGCACGGTGATGCCGTCAGCGCCCGCCTCTTCCGCGTCCAGCGCTGCCTTGACCGGATCCGGATAGCGCGTGCCACGGGCCTGACGCAGGGTGGCGACGTGGTCGATGTTCACGCCAAGAAGAATGCGATTGCTGGTGGTCACGGATGCGCTCCTGAGTGGAAAGATTCGGCGCACAGCATACGGCGAGATCAGGGCTTGCGAAACAGCTCGCGACTGACGAGGGGACGACCGCCCAGATGCACGGCCAATGCCTGGCGCATCAAGCGCTTGGCGGCGGACAGCGCGCCCGGTGCCGACCAGTCGGCTTCGGCCATGGCCAGCAGTTCGGTGCCGTTGAACAGTCCGGGTTGCAGCAGGTAGACCCGTTCGAGCCCGGCATCCACCTGCAAACGGTATAGGCCATCCGCAGCGATGGGTTCGTCGTTGATGTCGGTGTTCAGGGAAAAGCCATAACCGAGGTCGTCGAGCAGCCGCCATTCGAAGGAGCGCAACAGCGGTTCCAGCGGCCGCCCCTCGGCCAATGCCAGCAACGTGGCAGCGTAATGATCGAACACCGCAGGATGCGGATCTTCGGCGGGCAACAGGCGGATCAACAGCTCATTGAGATACAGACCGCTGAACAGCGCCTCGCCGACCATCCACGTGGCGTTGCCGACACTCTCCATGCGCCCTACGTTCTTCAACTCACCCTTGCCGCGAAACTCCACTTCCAGCGGCACGAACGGCCGCGCCAATGTCCCGGCCTTGCCCCGCGCACTGCGCAACACCGCCCGCAGCCGACCTTGCGGCGTGAGGAAGTCCACCAATGCACTGGTTTCGCGGTAGGCGCGCGAATGCAGGACGTAGGCGGGTTGGGCGGGAGGCGGGCTTTGCGACATTGAGTTCTCGATGACGAAACGCAGTTTTACACACAAACCCAAAACTAATGTGGGAGCGGGCTTGCTCGCGAAAGCGGTGAGTCAGTCAAAATATATGTCGACTGATACGGCGCATTCGCGAGCAAGCCCGCTCCCACAGGGGGTTCTCTGGTGCAGCAGAAAACCGGTGTTACAGGTCGCCGTAACCCAGCGAACGCAGCGCACGCTCGTCATCGGACCAGCCGCCCTTCACCTTGACCCACAGGTTGAGCATGATCTTGGAGTCGAACAGCAGCTCCATGTCCTTGCGCGCCTCGGTGCCGATGCGCTTGATGCGCTCGCCCTTGTCGCCAATGATGATTTTCTTCTGGCCGTCGCGCTCGACGAGGATCAGCGCATGGATGTGCAGCGTCGCCCCCTGCTGCTTGAACTCTTCGATTTCCACAGTGATCTGGTACGGCAGCTCGGCGCCGAGCTGGCGCATGATTTTCTCGCGGACCAGTTCGGCAGCGAGGAAGCGGCTGCTGCGGTCGGTGATCTGGTCTTCCGGGAAGAAGTGATCGTTCTCCGGCAGATGGTCGGCGATGACCTTTTCCAGGGCGTCGAGGTTGTGCCCGTGTTGCGCCGAGATCGGAATGATCTGCGCGTTCGGCAGCTGTTCCTGCAACCACGAAAGGTGCGGCATCAGCTCGGCCTTGTCTTCGATGCGGTCGGTCTTGTTCAGTGCGACGATCAGCGGGCCGGTCACGTACTGCACGCGCTCGAGCACCATCTGGTCTTCTTCGGTCCACTTGGTGCGGTCGACCACGAAGATCACCACGTCGACGTCTTTCAACGCCGCCGAAGCGGTCTTGTTCATGTAGCGGTTCAGGGCTTTTTCGCCACCCTTGTGCATGCCGGGGGTGTCGACGTAGATCGCCTGCACATCGCCCTCGGTCTTGATCCCGAGCATGTTGTGGCGAGTGGTCTGCGGCTTGCGCGAGGTGATCGCCAGCTTCTGGCCGAGGATGTGGTTCAGCAGCGTGGACTTGCCCACGTTGGGACGGCCGACGATGGCAACATAGCCACAGCGCGTTGCGTTTGTATCAGTCATTGCCATTCTCCACACCCAGGGCAATCAGTGCTGCGGCGGCCGCTACCTGTTCGGCAATGCGACGGCTCACACCCTGACCCCGGCTTTTTTCATTCAATAGGACAACTTCGCACTCGACGAAGAAGGTACGGCAGTGCGGCTCGCCCTGGATATCCACCACTTCATAACGCGGCAATTCGCAGCCGCGCGATTGCAGGAATTCCTGCAGGCGGGTCTTGGGATCCTTGTTGGTGTCGACCAGCGTCAGGCCTTCGAACTCGCCGGCCAGCCAGGCCAGTACACGTTCGCGGGCGACTTCCATGCCGGCGTCGAGATAGATCGCACCGATCAGTGCTTCAAGGGCGTCGGCCAGAATCGACTCGCGACGGAAACCGCCGCTCTTCAACTCGCCAGAACCCAGACGCAGGTAATCGCCCAGATCGAAACCGCGGGCCAGCACCGCCAGCGTCTCACCTTTTACCAGCCGTGCGCGCAAACGCGACAACTGGCCTTCGCGCGCCAACGGGAAACGGTCGAACAAGGCTTCGCCGGCAACAAAATTGAGGATCGCATCGCCGAGGAATTCCAGACGCTCGTTATTGCGTCCGGCAAAGCTGCGGTGCGTAAGGGCCAGGACCATCAGTTCCTGGTCCTTGAAGGTGTAACCGAGCTGACGCTCGAGACGGCTTAAAGAAACGCTCACGGTTTACCCACGCTGAGTTCGTGGCTGGATTCCACTGCCATCGCCGGGATACGGCGCAGGCCTGGGACAATTAACGCTGTGTTCAAAAATGACGTCCTGAATATCGTGGCTTCATGCCCCGGAGCCGGTTGTGCCGACGCCAGAAATGCATTCGGCGCTGTGGTCAACAGCGCCGTGTTTGTTTACTTGATCAGGCCGACCCGCGAGAAGTTCGGCAGGTGGCTGAGTTTCGGTTCCGGCCAGCTCATCCAGACCGCGAAGGCCTTGCCGACGATGTTCTGGTCGGGAACCATGCCCAGCAGATCCTTGGGAATGTTCGGATCATCCCAGTAGCGACTGTCGTTCGAATTGTCGCGGTTGTCGCCCATCATGAAGTAGTGCCCGGCCGGCACGGTCCAGGTATGGTCCGGCGTGGCGCGGTAGCGGCTCATTTCCTTGCGGATCAGGTGCTCGGCGGCGCCGAGTTTTTCCTTGTAGAGTTCCGCGCTGCCCAGCGTACCCGGCTCGGAGCCGACCAGTTGCTCGGCAATCGACTCGCCGTTGACGAACAGGCGCTTGTCGGCGGTGTACCGCACGGTATCGCCCGGCAGACCGACTACACGCTTGATGTAGTTGACGTTGGGGTCGCTCGGGTAGCGGAACACCATCACATCGCCGCGCTGCGGGTCACCGACTTCGATGATCTTCTTGTCGATCACCGGCAAACGGATCCCGTAGGAAAACTTGTTCACCAGAATGAAGTCGCCGACGTCCAGGGTCGGTTTCATCGAGCCGGACGGAATCTGGAACGGTTCCACCAGGAACGAACGCAGCACCAGGACGATGAACAGCACCGGGAAGAACGACTTGCCGTACTCGACCAGCAGCGGTTCCTTGTTCAGCTTCTCGACCACCACCACGTCAGGCTGGCTGACGCTGCCCTGATAGGAGGCGATGGCGGCACGCCGACGCGGTGCCAGGATCAACAGATCGAGCAACGCCAACAGACCGCAGACGAACACGGCAATGACCAGCAACAGCGGGAAATTTAGTGACATAGGACCTGACTATTCCAACCTGAGCACGGCGAGGAAGGCTTCTTGTGGAATTTCCACGTTGCCGACCTGTTTCATGCGTTTCTTACCGGCCTTCTGCTTCTCAAGCAGTTTTTTCTTACGGCTGACGTCGCCGCCGTAGCACTTGGCCAATACGTTCTTTCTGAGTGCCTTGACGGTTGTCCGGGCGACGATCTGACCGCCAATGGCAGCCTGGATGGCCACGTCGAACATCTGACGAGGAATCAGTTCTTTCATCTTCTCGGTCAACTGGCGACCTTTGAAGTGCGAATTGTCACGGTGCACGATCAACGCCAGAGCGTCGACCTTGTCGCCGTTGATCAGCACGTCCAGTTTCACCAGATTAGCCGATTGGTAACGATCGAAATGGTAGTCCAGCGAAGCATAGCCGCGGCTGGTGGATTTCAGACGATCGAAGAAGTCCAGGACCACTTCGTTCATCGGAAGGTCGTAGGTCACTTGCACCTGATTGCCGAGGAACAGCATGTCGACCTGCACACCGCGTTTCTCGATGCACAGAGTGATGACGTTACCCAGATGCTCCTGCGGTACCAGGATGTTGGCGCGCACGATCGGCTCGCGCATGTCTTCGATCGACGAGACGTCCGGCAGCTTCGACGGGTTGTCGACGTAAATCGTTTCACCGGTTTTCAGCACCAGTTCGAAGATTACCGTCGGCGCCGTGGTGATCAGGTCCAGGTCGTATTCGCGCTCCAGGCGCTCCTGGATGATTTCCATGTGCAGCATGCCGAGGAAGCCGCAACGGAAGCCGAAGCCCAGTGCGTCGGAGCTTTCCGGGGTGTATTGCAGCGACGAGTCGTTCAGGGTCAGTTTCTGCAGCGCTTCGCGAAAGTCCTCGAAGTCGTCGGAACTGACCGGGAACAGACCGGCGTAAACCTGCGGCTGGATGCGTTTGAAACCTGGCAGCACCGGAACGTCCGGGGTGGAGCTCAGGGTCAGGGTGTCACCGACCGGTGCACCGTGAATGTCCTTGATGCTGGCGATGATGAAGCCCACTTCGCCGGCCTTCAGGTCAGCGGTGGCGGTGTGTTTCGGGTTGAACACACCCACGCTGTCGACCAGATGCACCTTGCCGGTGGACTTGACGAGGATCTTGTCGCCCTTCTTCACGCGGCCATGACGCACGCGCACCAGGGAGACAACGCCCAGGTAGTTGTCGAACCAGGAGTCGATGATCAACGCTTGCAGCGGATCTTCGATGTTGCCGGTCGGCGCAGGAATGGTGGCGACCAGACGCTCGAGCACTTCGTCGACACCCAGGCCGGTCTTGGCGCTGCAGGTGACGGCGTCGGTGGCGTCGATGCCGATGATCTTCTCGATCTCGTCCTTGACGCGATCGGGCTCGGCCTGTGGAAGGTCGATCTTGTTCAGGACCGGCATGACCTCGAGGCCCTGCTCGATGGCGGTGTAGCAGTTGGCCACGGACTGGGCTTCAACGCCCTGCCCCGCATCGACCACCAGCAACGCACCTTCACAGGCCGCCAGGGAACGGCTGACTTCGTAGGTGAAGTCGACGTGGCCCGGGGTGTCAATGAAGTTCAGCTGGTAGGTGACGCCGTCTTTGGCCTTGTAATAGAGGGTAACGCTGTGGGCCTTGATGGTGATCCCGCGTTCGCGCTCCAGATCCATGGAATCCAGTACCTGGGCTTCCATTTCACGCTCGGCCAGGCCACCGCACATCTGGATGAAACGGTCAGCCAGCGTCGACTTGCCATGGTCAATGTGGGCGATGATGGAGAAATTGCGGATATGACTCAAATCACTCACGGATCAACACTCAAAAAGGCTGCAGGCTTGGCCCGCCGAAAAATAGCCGGGAATTGTACCTGATACACGGCGCAAGCGTCACGTTCGCCTGTCACCCGGATTGCATGCAAAAACGCCCCGGTCTGTCGACCGAGGCGTTTTCAAGGCTAAAGCGTGGGTGAAACCTTGTTCATCAACCGGCTCGGCGCAACAGCCAGACACCTGCCAGCGCACACACGCCAGCCGGCACCAGCACCGCGAACAGCGGCGAGAAGCCGAACACCAGACTGGATGGGCCCAGCAGATCCTGAACGATGCGGAAGGTGAAGCCCACCAACACACCGGTGAACACCCGCTGACCGAGAGTCACCGAACGCAGCGGACCGAAGATGAAGGAGATCGCCATCAGCACCAGCGCGGCGGTCACCAGCGGCTGCAACACCTTGACCCAAAATGCCAGCCAGTAACGACCGTTGCTCAGGCCCTGATCGGCCAGATAGTGAATGTAACCCCACAGGCCAGTGATCGACAGCGACTCCGGCGCCATCACCACGGTGCTCAGCAGTTGCGGGCTCAGGGAGACATCCCAGCGCTCGACCGGCGTATTGACCACTTCGGTGCTGCGCTCGTGGAATTTGGTGGTGGTCACGTCGGTGAGCTGCCAGTGATCGGTGTCGAACTCGGCGCGCTTGGCGAAGCTCGAGCTCAGCAGATGGCGCTCCTTGTCGAAGTGATAGCGGGTCACGCCGTACAGACGACCGTTGGGTTGCACGGAGTTGATGTGAATGAACTCCTCGCCCTGACGGTGCCACATGCCATGCTTGGCGCTTTGCGCGTCGCCGCTGCCTTGCGCCAGCGAGCGGTTGGCCTGAGCCATGCTTTCGGTGGCCGGTGCCACGTACTCGCCGATCAGCACGCCGGCCAGCATCAGCACCAGCATTGGCTTCATCACCGCCCAGACGATGCGCCCGATGGACACACCGGCGGCGCGCATCACGGTCAGCTCACTGCTGCTCGCCAGACTGCCGAGGCCGATCAGGCAGCCGATCAGCGCCGCCATCGGCAGCATGTCGTAGAGCCGACGCGGCGCGGTCAGGAGCACAAAGCTCAGGACATCGACCAGGGTGTAGGTGTCACTGACATCGCCCATCTCGTCGATGAAGGCGAACAAGGTGGCCAGGCCGAGAATGATCGCCAGCACTGCGATGATCGCCATGAACACGCTGCTGCCGATGTAGCGGTCGAGTTTAACCACGGGCCACCTCCAGCGCTGCGCTGCGACGGCTGGCCAGCTTCAGGCGCAGAGGTTCCCAGTACAGCAGGCCGAGACCGATGACCAGGAAGATCGCGTGCACCCACCACAAGCCGAGCGCAGGTGGAATCTTGCCTTTCTCGAGGGCGCCGCGGGCGGCAATCAGGATGGTCAGGTAAGCCATATAAAGAAGAATCGCCGGCAGCAGCTTGAGGAAACGCCCCTGACGCGGGTTGACCCGCGACAGCGGCACCGCCATCAGGGTCACGATGAATACCAGCAACGGCAGCGACAGGCGCCATTGCAGTTCGGTTTTCGAGCGGATGTCGTCACTGCCCAGCAAAGACGAGGTCGGCATGGCGTCACGGTCGGTGACTTCCTCGCTGACATCCGGCTTGGGCAGCAGCACGCCGTAGGTTTCGTAGTGAATGGCGCGATAGTTGGCCTGCCCCGGGCTGCCGTCGTAGCGGTAGCCGTTGTCGAGAATCAGGTAGCGGTTGCCGTCGGGACGCACTTCCTGACGGCCCTTTTCCGCCACCAGCACGGAAATCCCGCGATCTTTCTGGTTGGCGCCGAGGTTCTTCTGCGAGATGAACACGCTGCCAAGGTTGACCCGATCGTCGCTCAGGGTTTCGGTGTAGGTCACCCGCGTGCCGTCACGCAGGGCCTGGAAGCGGCCGGGCTCGAGGGTGTCGAATTCGGTCAGGGCGTCCTGTTTGTTCAGCAGCAGCTGGAACTGGTTGGCGCCTTGCGGGGCCAGGCTCAGGCTCAGCCAAGCCACCACCAGTGCCACCAGGGTGGCCGGGAACAGGGTCATGCGAAACAGACGCTGCTGGCTCATGCCGGTGGCCGAGAGCACGGTCATCTCGCTTTCCAGGTACAACCGGCCGTACGCCAGCAGGATCCCGAGAAACAGGCCCAGTGGCAGGATCAGTTGCAGGAAGCCCGGCAGACGGAAGCCCATGATCAGGAACAGTGATCCCGGATCGAGCTGGCCCGCAGCGGCCTGGGCAAGGTATTTGATGAAGCGACCGCTCATGATGATGACCAGCAGCACGGCGCTTACCGCACTCAGGGTCAACAGGACTTCGCGGGACAGATAACGGAAGACGATCAAACCAGACACTCCAGGGTTGTCAGGCTAAGGCGGCCAAACAAGCAAACGTATCGACGGGCCCGCAAGGCAGAGCCGTCGAAAAAAGATGCGGCATTATCCTGTGATTGAGGGCGCCTGTCACTGCGCACACTCACGCAAGCATGCAATCCGTTGAAGATCGTACAACCGAGGGTTGTCAGGCGCGGTGAGCGAGGTTCAAACTGCCGCCTCTGTCGCAGGCACTGGCCTGCGCCTCTTCTCTCTATAAGCAGGCGACGGCGGACACGTCGAACGCCTGCGTGTTGACCATTCATTCAGGGATCCGGACATGGAACTGGTTGTAAAAAGCGTTAGCCCAGAAACGTTGAAAACCGCCACCCTGGTGGTTGCCGTCGGCGAAGGCCGCAAACTCGGCGTTGCCGCCAAACAGGTCGACGAATTGAGCGGCGGCGCCATCAGCGCCGTGCTCAAGCGTGGCGACCTGGCCGGCAAGGTCGGCCAGAGCCTGTTGCTGCACAGCCTGCCGAACCTGAAAGCCGAACGCGTGCTGCTGGTCGGCGTGGGCAAGGATGAAGAACTGGGCGACCGTCCGTTCCGCAAGATCGTTGCCGGCATCCTCAACTCGCTTAAAGGCCTGGGTGGCAGCGACGCCGTGCTGGCACTCGATGAAATCATCGTCAAGAACCGCGACAGCTACGGCAAGACCCGTCTGCTGGCCGAAACCCTGGTCGATGGCGAATACACCTTTGACCAGTTCAAGAGCCAGAGAGCCGAACCGCGCGCCCTGAAGAAAATCACCCTGCTGACCATCAAGGCCGCTCAGGCCGAAGTGCAACGCGCCGTGAACCACGCCACCGCAATCGCCAACGGCATGGCGTTCACCCGTAACCTGGGCAACCTGCCACCGAACATCTGCCACCCGACGTTCCTCGGCGAGCAAGCCAAGAATCTGGGCAAAGAGTTCAAGGATCTGAAAGTCGAAGTCCTCGACGAGAAGAAGATCAAATCACTGGGCATGGGTTCGTTCTACGCCGTCGGCCAGGGCAGCGCCCAGCCGCCGCGCCTGATCGTCATGCAATACAACGGCGGCAAGAAATCCGAGAAGCCGTACGCGCTGGTCGGTAAAGGCATCACCTTCGACACCGGCGGCATCAGCCTGAAGCCGGGCGCCGGCATGGACGAGATGAAGTACGACATGGGCGGCGCCGCTAGCGTGTTCGGTACCCTGCGCGCCGTGCTGGAACTGAAACTGCCGATCAACCTGGTGTGCATCCTGGCTTGCGCCGAGAACATGCCGAGCGGCACCGCTTCGCGTCCGGGCGACATCGTCACCACCATGAGCGGCCAGACCGTGGAAATCCTCAACACCGACGCCGAAGGTCGTCTGGTGCTGTGTGACGCCCTGACCTACTCCGAGCGCTTCAAGCCGCAAGCGGTGATCGACATCGCCACCCTGACCGGTGCCTGCGTCGTTGCGCTGGGCGCTCACACGTCGGGCCTGCTGGGCAACAACGACGAACTGATCGAGCAACTGCTGAGCGCCGGCAAGGCTGCCGATGACCGCGCCTGGCAACTGCCGCTGTTCGATGAGTACCAGGAGCAACTGGACAGCCCGTTCGCCGACATCGCCAACATCGGCGGTCCGAAGGCCGGCACCATCACCGCCGCGTGCTTCCTGTCGCGCTTCACCAAGAACCTGAACTGGGCGCACCTGGACATCGCCGGCACCGCCTGGACCAGCGGCGGCAAGGACAAGGGCGCCACTGGCCGTCCGGTTCCGTTGCTGACTCAATACCTGCTGGATCGCGCCAAAGCCTGAAACCGATGAACCTGGGCGGCGCTGCCTTCGGGCGGCGCCGTTCAAGGCTCAGGAACCGCAATGACCAAAGTCGACTTTTATATCCTGCCCAGTGCCGATCCTTCGGCGCGTCTGGATTTTGCCTGCAAGCTCACTGACAAGGCTTGGCGCATGGGCCATCGCATCTACCTGCATTGCAGCGATGCCGCCCAGCGTGATGATCTCGATGCGCGACTGTGGGCGTTCAAGGGCGAAACCTTCGTGCCTCACGGCCCGGCTGAGAGCGAACCGGAAGGACTGATCGTGTTGGGACTGGGCGATGACTGCGGCCAGCACGCAGACTTGCTGGTCAACCTCGACCTGAAAGTCCCGGTTTTCGCCAACAAATTCGCCCGGGTGGCGGAGGTTGTGGTGGAAGATCCGGCGATTCGCACTGCGGCGCGGGAGAGTTTCCGTTTCTACCGCGAACAGGGCTATCCTCTGCAAGACCACCGTTTACAGCGACTCTGAGTACGCCGATGGACACTCCAAAACCGCTGCAAAAACCCGCGCATCTGCTGGATGACCTTGAGTCCATCCGCCAGTTGCTCGGCGATGACAACCTGCAACCGCCGCTCTTGACCGACACGGTCGATGATGGCGAACAGGAACAGATTCCGATGTTGTTCGATTCGGTCGACAACACGCCGCACGCCGTCGAAGCTGCACCCGCGCCGACGCCACCCCCGCAACCTGCCGCTGCACCTGTGGATAAAGGTCCCGACGCTATCCTGCACCTGGACAGCGAACTGCGCGCTGCTGCGCAATTGATCATGCAGGACGTGATCGACGATTTCGCGCCGCACATCGAAACCGAAATCAAACGTCGCCTCGAGGCGCGGATGGAACGGCTTCTCGGCCAGTACGAATAATTCCCTGATCTCCTGTGGGAGCTGCCCTGCCAGCGATAGCATCACCGCGCTTTTCCTGAAAAACCGCGGCGCCTGCATCGCTGGCAAGCCAGCTCCCACATTTAAGCCTCCACCCGGCCCGCCCCGCTCGCCCTGCGCCCCTTGCCCCGCTATACTTCCCGGCTTTTCCTGAATAAATGCCAATAGGGTCCCGCCGCGCATGGATAAGACCTACCAGCCGCACGCCATTGAAACTTCCTGGTACAACACCTGGGAGTCCGAGAACTACTTCGCCCCGCAAGGCGCGGGCGACTCCTACACCATCATGATCCCGCCGCCGAACGTCACCGGCAGCCTGCACATGGGTCACGGTTTCAACAACGCGATCATGGACGCCCTGATCCGTTTCCGCCGCATGCAGGGTCGCAACACCCTGTGGCAGCCGGGCACCGACCACGCCGGTATCGCCACGCAGATGCTGGTGGAGCGTCAACTCGAAGCCCAGGGCCAGAATCGCCACGATCTGGGCCGCGAAAAATTCCTCGAGAAAGTCTGGGAGTGGAAGGATCAGTCCGGCGGCAACATCAGCCGTCAGATCCGCCGTCTCGGCTCGTCCGTGGACTGGAGCCGCGAGCGCTTCACCATGGACGACGGCCTCTCGGAAGCCGTTAAGGAAGCCTTCGTGCGCCTGCACGAAGACGGTCTGATCTATCGCGGCAAGCGTCTGGTCAACTGGGACACCAAACTGCACACGGCGATTTCCGACCTCGAAGTGGAAAACCACGACGAGAAAGGTTTCCTGTGGAATCTGAAATACCCGCTGGCCGACGGCGCGAAAACCGCTGAAGGCAACGATTTCCTGATTGTCGCGACCACCCGTCCGGAAACCATGCTCGGCGACTCCGCCGTCGCGGTGAACCCGAACGATGAGCGCTACAAAGCCCTGATCGGCAAATTTGTCGAGCTGCCGCTGGTCGGCCGCCGCATTCCGATCATCGCCGACGATTACTGCGATCCTGAATTCGGCACCGGCTGCGTGAAAATCACCCCGGCCCACGATTTCAACGACTACGAAGTCGGCAAGCGCCACAACCTGCCGCTGCTGAACATCTTCGACAAGAACGCCAACGTGCTGCCGGCAGCGCAGGTGTTCAACCTCGACGGCACGCTGAACGACAGCATCGACGGCAAGATTCCGGCCGAGTACGCCGGTCTCGAGCGTTTCGAAGCGCGCAAGCAGATCGTGGCTGCGTTCGACGCCGCCGGCCTGCTGGTCAGCGTCGACGACCACAACCTGAAAGTGCCGAAAGGCGACCGCTCCGGCACCGTCATCGAGCCGTGGCTGACCGACCAGTGGTACGTGTCCACCAAGCCGCTGGCCGAGCCTGCGATTGCTGCCGTTGAAGACGGCCGTATCCAGTTCGTGCCGAAGCAGTACGAAAACATGTACTTCTCGTGGATGCGCGACATCCAGGACTGGTGCATCAGCCGTCAGCTGTGGTGGGGCCACCGGATTCCGGCCTGGTACGACGAGTCGGGCAAGGTTTACGTCGGTCGCGACGAAGCCGAAGTACGTGCCAAGCACAACCTCGGCCCGGACGTTGCGCTGCAACAGGACAACGACGTTCTCGACACCTGGTTCAGTTCGGGCCTGTGGACCTTCTCCACCCTGGGCTGGCCGGAAAAGACCGAGTTCCTGAAGAAATTCCACTCCACCGACGTGCTGGTCACCGGTTTCGACATCATTTTCTTCTGGGTTGCCCGGATGATCATGCTGACGATGCACCTGATCAAGAACGAGGACGGCACGCCGCAGGTTCCGTTCAAGACCGTTTACGTGCACGGTCTGGTGCGTGATGGCCAGGGCCAGAAGATGTCCAAGTCCAAGGGCAACGTCCTGGACCCGCTGGACATCATCGACGGTATCGAGCTCGAAACCCTGGTGCAGAAACGCACTTCCGGTCTGATGCAGCCGAAACTGGCGAAGAAGATCGAGAAGCAGACCCGCGACGAGTTCGCCGACGGCATCGCCAGCTACGGCACCGACGCCCTGCGCTTCACCTTCTGCTCGCTGGCCTCGACCGGTCGCGACATCAAGTTCGACATGGGCCGCGTCGAAGGCTATCGCAACTTCTGCAACAAAATCTGGAACGCCGCGCGTTATGTTCTGGACAAGGGCGAAGACTGCGGCCAGAACGGCGAAGCCTACGAGCTGTCGCTGGCGGATCGCTGGATCATCTCGCAACTGCAACGCACCGAAGCCGAAGTGACCCGTCAACTGGATCAGTTCCGTTTCGACCTGGCGGCGCAAGCCTTGTACGAGTTCATCTGGAACCAGTACTGCGACTGGTACCTGGAACTGTCCAAGCCAGTGCTGTGGGACGAAAACGCGCCGGTCGAGCGTCAGCGCGGTACCCGCCGCACGCTTGTTCGGGTACTGGAAGTGGCGCTGCGTCTGGCGCATCCGTTCATGCCGTTCATCACTGAAGAAATCTGGCAGCGCATCGCGCCGCTGGCCGGCATTCAGGGCAAGACGATCATGCTGCAACCTTGGCCGGTGGCCAACGAAGAGCGCATCGATCCGGCGGCCGAAGACGACATCGAATGGCTCAAGGGCCTGATGCTCGGCACGCGTAACATCCGTGGCGAAATGAACATCGGCCCGGGCAAACCGCTGCCGATCTACCTGAAAAACGTCAGCGCTGAAGACCAGCGTCGCCTGACCGAGAACGAAGCGCTGCTGAAGAAGCTGGCGCGTCTGGAATCGATCACCGTTCTCGCCGCTGGCGAAGAAGCACCGTTGTCCGCCACCGCGCTGGTCGGCGAGATGGAAGTGCTGGTGCCGATGGCCGGTCTGATCGACAAGGGCGCCGAGCTGGCGCGCCTGGACAAGGAAATCCTGCGTCTGCAGGGCGAAGTCAAGCGGGTTGGCGGCAAGCTGTCCAATGCCGGTTTCGTTGACAAGGCCCCGGCCGAAGTCATCGAGAAGGAGCGCGCCAAACTGGCCGAGGCTGAACAGGCCTTGGGCAAACTGGCCGAGCAGCACGCGCGGATTGCCAGCCTGTAACGGCGTATCGCACTGAAAAGGGAGGCCCGCACCGGCCTCCCTTTTTTGTGCCCGGCACTTTTCCGGCCAACAACATGGCTCCCTGTGGGACAATGGCCGCCACTTTCAGCCCTACCCGAATCGACCACGCCCATGAACGCCCCACGTACACCGAAACCTGCGCGCAAGAAGCCTGACTCCGCTACCCCGGCCAAGCCCGTGGAACCGCGTAAAGAGGCCAGCCTGCATCCGCGCAATCGCCATCAGGGTCGTTACGACTTCCCGGCGTTGATCAAGACCACGCCGGAACTGGCAAAGTTCGTGATCACCAACCCGTACGGCAAGGAAAGCATCGACTTCGCCAGTCCCGATGCAGTGCGTGTGTTCAACCGGGCGCTGCTCAAGTCGTTCTACGGCATCCAGCATTGGGACATCCCGGCCGATTATCTGTGCCCACCGGTGCCGGGCCGTGCCGACTACATCCACTTCCTGGCTGACCTGCTGGCCAGCAACAACGACGGCGTGGTTCCGCGCGGCGCCATCGTCAATGTGCTGGATATCGGCATGGGCGCCAACTGCGTGTATCCGCTGATCGGTAACAGCGAATATCGCTGGCACTTCCTCGGCTCGGAGATCGATCCGACCGCCGTGGCCGCCGCCAAGGCTATCGTCCAGTCCAACGACCTGAACAAGGTCATCCAGCTGCGCCAGCAGGAGAACCGCAAGCACATCCTGATCGGCCTGCTGGAGCCAGGCGAGCGCTTTGACCTGACCATGTGCAACCCGCCGTTCCACGCCTCGATGGAAGAAGCCACCAAGGGCAGCGAGCGTAAGTGGCGAGCTTTGGGCAAGGCCGACCCGAAACGCAAACTGCCGGTACTGAACTTTGGCGGGCAGTCGGCCGAACTGTGGTGTGAAGGCGGCGAAGCGCGTTTCGTGACGCAACTGATCGCCGAAAGCGCGAACTTTGCGCACAAGGTGTTGTGGTTCAGCACCCTGGTCTCGAAAGCTTCGAACCTGCCTGCCATCGAAACCGCGCTGAAGAAGGCCGGTGCGCTGGAAAGCCAGGTGGTGGAAATGTCCCAAGGGCAGAAACAGAGTCGCTTCGTCGCCTGGACCTTCCAGACCAAGTCCGAGCAGCAGATCTGGCGGCGCGAACGCTGGGTGCGCAAGAGCTGAATTCGTCCGCGCGATTCAGCAGTCACTGAATCGCAGACATAAAAAAACCGTGCCCGGATCGCTCCGGTGCACGGTTTTTTTATCGCTGCGTCTTACTTGTTCACAGCGTCGGTCAGGCCTTTGGCCACAACCAGCTTGATCACTTTCTTGGCAGGGATTTCGATGGCAGCGCCAGTCGATGGGTTACGGCCAGTGCGGGCAGGACGCTCGGTCACTTTCAGCTTGCCGATACCTGGCAAAGTGATTTCGGCACCGTTTTCCAGCTGATCGGCAACGATTTGGCCCAGTTGGTCCAGAGCGGCACGCGCGGTGGTTTTCGGCGCGTCGATAGCTTCAGCGATGTCGGCGATCAGTTGGTCTTTAGTAAGAGCCATGTAGTGTTCCTTCCCTATCAAATTCATATGGATTGCAGAGTGCAGTGTCAGCCATCGAGCCCGATCTTCTGGATCTGGCACCCTCGGCGATAACCACGACGAGTCGGGGTTATAGATGCCGAAATCAAGGTTTGGTTCGACCTGACAAAAGCTGAATGCATGCTTGTCGCGGTGACTTCGCACAAGACCGGGCAAAACTAGCACAGAGACAAGGAAATATCCGCCTCTAGCTAGCCAAATGGTCAGGTTTATTGCGCTAAATCGGTAAATAAATGCATAAGGACCGCCGGGTGACCCGGATTTGCCCTTCACCCCGCGCCAAATCCAGTGGTTGCGGTACACTGGGCGCTTTTTCGGGGGAGCCCGCCCTCCTCCCTTCCACCAGCCGAGAAGCCTATGCCGATCCGTCATTGCATCGTCCATTTGATCGACAAAAAACCCGACGGCACACCCGCAGTCCTGCACGCCCGTGACTCCGAACTGGCTGAGTCCGCAGCCATCGAGAACATGCTCGCCGATCTCAACGAGAGCTATAACGCCAAACAGGGCAAAGCCTGGGGGCTGTTCCATCCGGAGTCCGGTGCATTCCCGTTCAGCGGCTGGCTGAAGGAATACATGGAAGGCGGCAAGGACTTCACCGCGTTCAGCAAGGTCGCGGTCGAGCACCTGCAAAAGCTGATGGAAGAATCGAACCTGTCGGTCGGCGGCCACGTGTTGTTCGCCCACTATCAGCAAGGCATGACCGATTACCTGGCCATCGCCCTGCTGCACCACAGCGAAGGCGTGGCGGTGACCGATGAACTGGATGTGACGCCTTCGCGCCACCTCGATCTCGGTCAACTGCACCTGGCGGCGCGGATCAACGTTTCCGAGTGGCAGAACAACAAGCAGTCCAAGCAATACATCTCGTTCATCAAGGGCAAGAACGGCAAGAAGGTTTCGGAGTACTTCCGCGACTTCATCGGCTGCCAGGAAGGGGTCGACGGCCCGGGCGAGACCCGCACCCTGCTCAAGGCCTTCAGCGACTTCGTCGAGAGCGAAGACCTGCCGGAAGATTCCGCCCGCGAGAAGACCAAGACCCTGGTCGACTATGCCAGCAGCCAGGCCAAGCTCGGCGAACCCATGGGGCTGGAAGAACTGTCTGAGCTGATCGACGAAGAACGCCCGAAGGCCTTCTACGATCACATCCGCAACAAGGATTACGGCCTGTCGCCGGAGATCCCGGCGGATAAGCGCACGCTCAATCAGTTCCGTCGCTTCACCGGTCGCGCCGAAGGCCTGTCGATCAGCTTTGAAGCGCACCTGCTGGGCTCGAAAATCGAGTACGACGAAGAAGCCGGGACCCTGGTCATCAAAGGCCTGCCGACCTCGCTGACCGATCAACTGAAGCGCCGCAACTGATGCTCGGCAATGTGCTGAAAAAGGTTCTGCTGGTTCTGCTGGTGGTCGTGGTCTATCAGAACTGGGGCAAGATCGAGCGGGTGTTCAACCCGTCGCAGATGGCGTCCGAGCAGGTTCGCGCCAACGCAAGGGTTGTGCTGTACGCCACAGACTGGTGCGGCTACTGCAAGCAGACCAAGCGCTTTCTCGATCAGAAAGGCATTGCGTTCAAGGAATTCGATATCGAGAAGGATGCCGAAGCACGCAAGGCGTATGAAGCGCTGGGCGGACGCGGGATTCCGCTGATCGACGTCAATGGCACGTTGATCCGCGGGTTCGATCCGGACGAGATTCTCGCTGCACTGAAATGAACGAGGGAGCCAATCGGCTCCCTCAGTTGTTTCAGCGTTTCTCGATCCGGAAACCGAAACGCGGGAAGTGCACATGCACCACTCCGCCGCGTTCGTCTTCACGGCGCAGGATCAGCTCCTCGCGACCGGCAAACACCAGCTCACCGGCCACCGGATCAACACCGTAGTCTGTCGCTGCGATCAGCACCTGTTGACCTGCCACGAACCCGTTCGGATCAGTGAACACCTCATCCGGCAACGCTACGGGCTTAGAGCTGCGCGCGATCTCCAGTGCTTCCTCCGAACTCATCTCGCTGGCCGCGCCATGGCCAAAACCGAGCACCCGACCCAGCCACGCCGACACTGCCGGATAAGCATCCACCAACGGCGCCGTCACGTGCGTGGCCTTGAGAAACCACAGTGGATGGGCCATGGCGAAGTCGGCAATCGAAGGCTCACCGAACAGGAAGTCACCGTCTTCACGCTGCAACTGTTGCTCCAGACGTGCCATGACAGTCGGCCAGTTGTGTTTGGCCTGCTCGGCCGATAGCCTGGTCGCGCTGCCACCACTGAACAGCCCGGCCCGATCGGCGAGGAACGCCTTGATCGCTTCCGGCGGCAACTTGCCGAAACGCACCGCCACCGATTCCGGCTGGAACACCAGGCTCACCGCATGCTGGAACACCACCGAATCGGCCCAGGCGGCGAAACTGGCGGCGATCATCTCCTGGCCTTCCGGGAAGAACGAAGGCTGGGCCTTTTCCTGCTCGAGGCGGCGGGCGATCAGCGCGGTGTCGCAGTAGATATCGGCGCCGATCTGCAGCACCGGGGTCTTGCGGTAGCCACCGGTCAGGGCAGTCAGGTCCGGTTTCGGCATCACCGGCGAGATGTGCACCGAGCGCCAGGACAAGCCCTTGAAACCCAACAGCAACCGGGCCTTTTCGGCGAATGGAGAGGTCGGGTAATGATGCAGAATCAACTCGGACATGCTCGGCTCCGCCGCACAGAAAGTGAGCCCGCAGCTTAGCGTGCAATTCGTTCGCAGCCTACGGATCCGGCTGATGGGAACTGATCAGTCAGGTTGATAAGGCACTAAAAAGCCGCCTCAGCCAAGGCTGAGACGGCTTTCCACATCAAGGACCTTACATCAGGTCATCGAAGTGATCTCGCAGGAACTCGTAAAAGCGAAACGCTTTGAACGACCTCCATACGAGGCTCAGAGTACGCAGCAAAAGCTTCATACGTTTTGGCCTCCGGTTGGGGGCCAAACCTCCAGCGTGCTTACCGGACCACGTACGCCTTCGGAATACACGCCAATGTACCCAATGAGGCGGCCGGTTGTGATCCCCCTGAAAAATCATTCCGGCACGGGAGCAACCCCATGTCAGAGGGCATGAAACCGTTACGTCGATCAGCCAGACCTCAAAGCTGCATTGGCATGCGAGCGGACGAATAGTAATCGGATTGCTATACCGTCATTTAAACAAATGAGCTCAAAATCGCATTCTCTGGAATGGGTGTTTCAAGGCTTGCCTGGTGACGTAAAGACGAATACTCTTGGCCTGCGCCAGTGTATCCAGTGAGATGCGGTAAACCCCGGCCGCAAACCGAGGTTTACAGAAAAAACCGCCTACAAGGGCGGTTTTTTCTTGCCTGTTGTTTATGCAACGTGCCGAATCTACGGAAGGGATATCTACAAGGTTCGAGGGCTTATTCAGTCAGGTCGATAAGACGCCACCAGACATTCCTTCGCACTCTTCCTGAGCTTCTTGATCAACCGCTCCTGACGCAACGCATCACCCTTGTCGCGACAACGCTCGGTGTAGACCAGCGCCATCGCCGGGCTTGAGAGAAAGAATCGCGCCCCCTTGCCGCTCTGGTGCTTGGCGAAGCGGCGCACGGGATCATCGCTGATCCCGCAGTACAGCGAACCGTTGGCGGCGCGTACGAGGTAGACGAACCAGGATTTGCTCACTGGAACGTCGGCATCGAGAGGATTTTCGCTGAGGCTGGTCACGGGGCAATTCAGGCGTAAGGAAAACAGGCCGCGATCTTATCAGCGACTCGCCTGAAATGCCTTCAGCCCTTTCAGCGCCTGGGCGCGGACGGCGTTGCGCACCAGTGGCGTCCAGCCCAGCAGCAGGCCCTTGAAGCCCAGCGCCTGACGCGACCAGCGCCACAGATCGAAGTGGTCGTGGTGTTCGCAGATCTTGCCGTCGCGGAAGACGAAGCGTGCCTGGATGTCGTTGATCACAACGTTGCCGGTCTGGCTGAACAGGTAGGTCGCCACCCAGTGGGCGCCGCCGCTGCGTTCGTCGGCGCGGACGTTGTCGAAGGTCAGGGAGAAGTCCTTGGCGCGGGTGGTGAGCATGCGCCACATGTCGCCGGCATCGCGCCCGCGCAGCTCGCCGAAGGCCGGATCGCTGAACACTACGTCGTCGGTGTAGCAGGCGGCCATGGCCTCGGCGTCGAGGCGCTGGAAAGCCTGGTAGAAACGGGTGATCAGGGCGCTGTGGGCTTCTTCACTCATGGGCAATCTCCAGGAAATGTACAGATTGCCAGCACGATAATCCGCAAACGCCCGAAACACTATCGGCATTCGCATTCCGAATACCGACAATGTGTGCGCGTCAGACCTTTTCGCTTGTCACCTGCACGTACAGCGCGCGACCGGCACCGAGGCCGGCGAGGATCGCCCCGGCACCGATGATGCCGAAGATCCAGCCCACGGCGTTCCAGCCGCCGGCCCAGTCGTGCACCACGCCGACCGCGAATGGCCCCATCGACGCGAGGGTGTAGCCAAAGCCCTGGGACATGCTCGACAGGTTGGCCGCGACATGGGAATCCCGCGAGCGCAGCACGATCAGGGTCAGCGCCAGGCTGAACGTGCCGCCCTGCCCCAGGCCAAGGAGGATCGCCCAGCCCCAAAGGCCTTCGATCGGCGCGTACAGGCAACCGAACAGGCCGCCAAGGGTCAGCGCCATTACTACCACGATCGCCAGCCGCTGATCCTTGCCGCGGGTGGCCAGCCACGGTGCCGCCAGGGAGCTGGCGAGCTGGATGATCACCGAACCGGACAGCACCAGACCGGCCTGGATTGGCGTCAGCCCGCGACCGATGAGGATCGACGGCAACCAGCCGAACACGATGTAGGCCAACGACGATTGCAGGCCCATGTACAAGGTCACCTGCCAGGCCAGCGGATCCCGCAGCAGACCGCGTACCCGGTAGGCAACGTTGTGCGCACCGTGCTTCTGGCCGATTTGCGGCAGCCAGAACACTGCCGCGAGCAGTGCCGGAATCACCCAGAAGCCCAGGCCCATGGCCCAGCTATGGTTGAAGTGCTCACTCAGTGGCACGGTAGACCCCGCCGCCATCGCCGCACCCAGGCACAGGGCCATGGTGTAGACACCGGTCATGGTGCCGGCATGTTTGGCGAAGTCGCGTTTGACGATGCCCGGCAGCAACACGCCGATGATGCCGATGCTCGCGCCACCCAGCACGCTGCCGGCGAACAGACCGATCTCACCGAAATTGCTGCGCAGGATAATGCCGCCGGCCAGTGTCAGAAGAATCCCCAAGACCACCCGCTCGGCACCGAAACGCCGCGCGAGTATCGGGGCCAGCGGGGCGAACAGACCGAGGCAGAGCACCGGCAACGTCGTCAACAAACCCGCTTGAGCGGCGGACAAACCGAGGCTTTTCGACACCTCACTGAGCAGCGGCGCCATGCTCGACAGCGCCGGACGCAGGTTCAACGCCACCAGAATCAACCCCAGCAGCAACAGCCACGGACGCCGCACCAGCGGATGGCTTTGCTGCACTTGTTCGTCATCGGCTTCGGCATCGATCAACAACTCTTCGAGCTCGGCCTTGCGAACGGGTGCTGGGGAGACTTCTGGGCGGGACATGGTTTTCTCGGTTTCAAGGTTCATTGATCAACTGCCTCGACAGGGCTTTGGCCCGCTCCGGATCGCGCTGCTCGACGGCCTCAAGCAAGGCGACGTGCAAATCGAAGACTTCCTGTCGACGGGGGACGATGTTCAGGGTCTGGCGTAATTGCGCGCCGACGATGCTGGAAAAATAGCGATACAGCTCGCTGAGGGTCGGGTTGTGCGCGGCATCCACCAGACGGCGGTGGAACACCAGATCGCAGGCGATGTAGCTGTCGAGGTCGCCATGGTAGTGACTGCCGGCGTGCCCCAGTGCCTCGCGCAGAGCCACAAGGTCGTCGTCGGTCCGGCGCATGGCCGCCAGGCCAATGGCCTCGACTTCAAGGATGTGCCGGGTTTCCCGAGCCTGATCCAGCGAGCACTTGGACAGCGCCTTGAGCGTGTCCATCGGATCGACCACCGCCCGCAGGTAACTGCCGTCACCCTGACGAATCTCGATCAACCCCGAGAACGCCAGCACCCGCATCGCCTCGCGCACGGTGTTGCGGCTGATGCCGAGCTCGGCACACAGCTCGGGCTCGGTCGGCAAACGCTGACCGACCTGCCACGTGCCGTCGGTGATGCGTTGGCGCAACTGATCCAAGGCCTGATCGACCAGGGATCGCTTAATAAGTGGAGAAATGTCTGACATAGGATTCGCCCTTTCATCCAATCATAGGATGAATTTTCTGACATGTTAGTCAGCTCCGTGTAGGACAGCAACCACCTAGGGTCAGAGAGAGGCAAATGGAGCGGGATTTTCGATTAGTCAAAATTACCCTTTAAGGGTAATTTCAGGGACAGGGTTTTGGTTTCTTATGGAAAAGAACACACCCCATTACGACTTGGTGGTGATCAAGGCTGAGGTCAGGCGACTGGGAAGACAGGCATTCACCAAGAGCGCAGAAAAAACCGGACTGGATCTCGGCTTCAGCATCATAGAGATGCAAGAAATCGTTTTCGAACTGCAGAACAGGATGTTGTACAAGTCGATGACCACCTATGACGATCATCGAGTCTGGCAAGACGTTTATCACACGCACTCACACGATCTGGAGATTTACATCAAGGTGACATACCGCCCCGAAGGTGGCCCACCGGTAATCTCCTTCAAGGAGAAAAACCAATGAAGACCCGGCAATGTTTCAGCTGCGGTGCACGTGAGGGAATGACACATTTCGAGGGCCGCGGCGAAACCATCAGTGTCAAAGGCATGGAACGTCGTATCGATGACCTTGCTGGCTGGGAATGTCGCAAATGCGGTGAGGTCGAGTGGGACGCCGATACCGATAGTGCAGAACGCTACACGCAAGCCGGTGATGATCTGGTGATTGCTGCCCGACAAATGATCGGTAACGAGATGAAGCGCATCCGGCGCAAATTGCACCTGACGCAAAAAGAAACGGTGCAACTGCTTTCTGGTGGCGGACACAACGCATTTTCCCGCTATGAGCGCGGCGAAGTGCTTCCGCCGAAGGCGTTGATGCTGCTGATGCGCCTGCTCGATCGCTATCCGCACTTGCTCGCCGATGCGAAAGCCCTGGGTGAAGGGGCGGATCTGAGGAACGCCTTCAAGTTCACCGAGCACAAAGAACAAGAAGCTCTCACCGTTTCCTGACTCCCAAAAAACAAACCCGGCACAAGGCCGGGTTGGTTTTATTCATCAGATATCAATGCAGGATCTGACTCAGGAACAGCTTCGTCCGATCATTCTGCGGATTGTCGAAGAAGTCGTTCGGTGCCGCCTGCTCGACGATTTCGCCCTTGTCCATGAAGATCACGCGGTTGGCCACGGTGCGGGCGAAGCCCATTTCGTGGGTCACGCAGAGCATGGTCATGCCGTCCTCGGCCAGGCCGATCATGGTGTCGAGTACTTCTTTCACCATCTCCGGGTCGAGTGCCGAGGTCGGTTCGTCGAACAGCATGATTTTCGGTTTCATGCACAGTGCGCGGGCGATCGCCACACGCTGCTGCTGACCGCCGGACAGTTGCCCCGGGTACTTGTGCGCCTGCTCCGGAATGCGTACGCGTTCCAGGTAATGCATGGCGATTTCCTCGGCCTTGCGCTTGGGCATCTTGCGTACCCACATCGGCGCCAGGGTGCAGTTCTGCAAAATGGTCAGGTGCGGGAACAGGTTGAAGTGCTGGAACACCATGCCGACTTCGCGGCGGATCGCTTCGATCTGCTTGAGGTCGTTGGTCAGCTCCACGCCATCGACCACGATGCGGCCCTGCTGGTGCTCTTCCAGACGGTTGAGGCAGCGAATGGTGGTGGACTTGCCGGAACCCGACGGGCCGCACAGCACGATACGCTCGCCCTGACGCACGTTGAGGTTGATGTCTTTCAGCACGTGGAACTGGCCGTACCACTTGTTCACGCCCTGCATCTGAATGATGCCTTCAGGGCCCACTGGCTTTTTGATTGCTTCGCTCATCGAAAAAACTCCTAACGCTTGTGGCCAGTGTCGAGCTTGCGTTCCAGGTGCATGGAATAGCGCGACATACCAAAACAGAAAATCCAGAACACCAGGGCGGCGAACACGTAGCCTTCGGTGGCCATGCCCAGCCATTTCGGATCGGCAGCGGCTTGCTTGACGCTGTTGAGCAGGTCAAAGAGGCCGATGATGATCACCAGGCTGGTGTCCTTGAACAGCGCGATGAAGGTGTTGACGATGCCGGGAATCACCAGCTTCAGGGCTTGCGGCAGAATCACCAGGCCCATGGCGCGCCAGTAACCGAGGCCCATCGCGGCCGCGGCTTCGTACTGGCCCTTGGGGATCGCTTGCAGACCGCCGCGCACCACTTCGGCGACGTACGCCGACTGGAACAGGATCACGCCGATCAGCGCCCGCAGCAGCTTGTCGAAGTTCATGCCTTCGGGCAGGAACAGCGGCAGCATCACCGAGGACATGAACAGCACCGTGATCAACGGCACACCGCGCCAGAACTCGATGAAGGTCACGCAGACCACACGGATCGCCGGCATGTTCGAACGCCGGCCCAGCGCCAGGACAATCCCCAGCGGCAACGCACCGGCGATGCCGACAGTGGCGATCACCAGGGTCAGCATCAGACCGCCCCACTGGCTGGTCGCCACGGTGTCGAGGCCGAAGACGCCGCCATGCAGCAGGCACCAGGCAACGATCGGGTAGACCACCAGGAAGCTCAGGCCGTACACCGCCTTGTGCGCCACGCGCTTGATGAACAGCGGCGCCACGCCGATGACCGCCAGCCACACCGTCAGGTCCACGCGCCAGCGCAGTTCCGGCGGGTAGTAGCCGTACATGAACTGACCGAAACGCTGCTGGATGAAGACCCAGCAAGCGCCGTCCTTGGTGCAGTCGGCACGGGTGGTGCCGACCCAGTTGGCATCGATGATCGCCCAGCTGAGGATCGGCGGAATCACCAGATAAATCAGGTAGAACGCGAACAGGGTCAGCAGGGTGTTGAGCCAGCTGGAGAACATGTTCGCGCGGATCCACGCCATCGGGCCGAAGACCTTGGCCGGCGGTGGCATGTCGGGTTTGAAAGTATGAGTACTCATGCGCTATTCCTTACCGCTCGATCAGCGCGATGCGCTTGTTGTACCAGTTCATCAGCAGGGAAATGCTGATACTGATCGCCAGGTACACGCTCATGGTGATGGCAATGACTTCGATCGCCTGACCGGTCTGGTTCAACACGGTGCCGGCGAACAGCGAAACCATTTCCGGATAACCGATACCGGCCGCCAGCGAGGAGTTCTTCGCCAGGTTCAGGTATTGGCTGGTCAGCGGCGGGATGATGACCCGCAGCGCTTGCGGAATGATCACCTTGCGCAGGGTCGGGCCGTTGCGCAGGCCGAGCGAATGCGCCGCCTCGGTCTGGCCGTGGCTGACCGACTTGATGCCCGAACGCACGATCTCGGCGATGAACGCGGCGGTGTACACCGTCAGCGCCAGGGTCAAGGCCAGCAGTTCCGGAATCAGCACCCAGCCACCGACGAAATTGAAGCCCTGCAGTTTCGGCATTTCCCAGTGCACAGGTGCACCGAAGATCAGCGCGCACAGCGCCGGGATCACCAGGAACAGCGCCAGACCGGCCCAGAACTTGTGGAACGGCTCGCCGGTGGCTTCAAAGCGCTTGTTGGCCCAGCGGCTCATCAGCACGATGGCGACGATGGCCACCACGATGCTGATCACGAACGCCCAGAAACCGTCGGCCATTTGCGCGGCCGGCATGTTCAGGCCACGGCTGCTGACGAAGAAGGTATCGCCGAAGTTGTGGCTGTTGCGCGGCCCCGGCATGGTCAGGAACACCGCGAAGTACCAGAACAGGATCTGCAGCAGTGGCGGGATGTTACGGAACACCTCCACGTACACCGTTGCCAGTTTGGCGATGATCCAGTTCTTCGACAGGCGCGCGACGCCGACGATGAAGCCGAGGATCGTGGCCAGGATCACGCCGATGAAGGTCACCAGCAGCGTGTTGAGCAGGCCGATGACAAACACCCGGGCATAACTGTCCGCTTCGGTGTAGGAGATCAGGTGTTGAGCGATGCCGAACCCGGCACTGCGCTCCAGAAAGTCGAACCCCGAAGTGATACCCCGGTGTTGCAGGTTGGTCTGGGTGTTATCGAACAGATACCAGCCCAGGGAGACCACCGCCACGATGGTGATGATCTGAAATACCCACGCACGCACTCGTGGATCGCTGAGGCTGAGCCTCTGCTTTGGTGCGCCGATTGAATTTTGCATGAAGTGCCCCGGAAATAATGGAACAGAACGTCACCCGGCAGTTGGCCTGCCGGGTGACAGAACCATCAGCGCACTGGTGGTGCGTATTGAATGCCGCCGTTGTTCCACAGCGCGTTCAGGCCGCGGTCGATTTCCAGCGGAGTGCTCTTGCCGAGGTTTTTCTCGAAGATTTCGCCGTAGTTGCCGACTTGCTTGACGATCTGAACGACCCAGTCCTTCGGCAGTTTCAGGTCTTTGCCGTATTCGCCGTCTGCGCCGAGCATACGAGCGACATCCGGGTTCTTGGTCGCTTTGGCTTCGGCTTCGACGTTCTTCGAAGAGATGCCCGCTTCTTCAGTGTTCAGCAGCGCGTAGCCAACCCAACGCACGATGGCCAGCCACTCGTCGTCGCCGTTACGCACGACCGGGCCCAGGGGTTCCTTGGAAATGGTTTCCGGCAGAACCACGTAGTCCTTCGGCGAAGCCAGCTTGCTGCGCTGGGCGAACAGCTGGGACTTGTCGGAGGTCAGCACGTCGCAACGACCGGATTCCAGCGACTTGGCGCTTTCATCGGAGGTGTCGAAAGTGATCGGGGTGTATTTCAGACCGTTGCCGCGGAAGTAGTCGGAAACGTTCAGCTCGGTGGTGGTACCGGCCTGGATGCAGATGGTTGCACCGTCCAGCTCTTTGGCACTCTTCACGCCCAGCTTGTTGTTTACCAGGAAGCCGATACCGTCGTAGTAGGTAATGAAGCCCGGGAATTTCAGGCCCATGCCCGCGTCACGGGAACTGGTCATGGTGGTGTTGCGCGACAGGATGTCGATCTCGCCCGACTGCAGCGCGGTGAAACGCTCCTTGGCGTTCAACTGACTGAACTTGACCTTGGTCGCATCGCCGAACACGGCAGCGGCCACGGCGCGGCAGACGTCAGCATCGATACCCACGATCTTGCCGGTGGAATCCGGAACCGAGAAACCTGGCAAGCCATCGCTGACGCCACACTGCACGAAACCTTTCTTCTTCACTGCATCCAGGGTTGCACCCGCCTGAGCGAACCCGCTGACACCCAGTACTGCAGCAGCAGTCACGATCGCCAGAGTGGATTTCAACATCTTCATTCAAACCTCCAGTTTTGCTCTTGTTGTGTCGGAGCTTGAGTCCAGTCGCACCCTTTTGAGGCGTTGTTGACCCGTGTTGGCTTTTTTTGGGGTCAACCGACGCAGGACCTTCGCTATGAGTCTAGTAGGAGACAATCCACATCATGGACAACTCACTTCTCACCAGTCGGCCGAACGGGCGGTAGCCCTTTCACGTTCGCTAAGCCCGTTGCGGCCATTGGCGAACATCCATCACCGGATTCGTTGCCATCCCGTCGCGGGTCATACACTGATAGTGTTACCGCCACGCGTAGGATGCTTCGTACAGAAACTTCCATAGCAAAGCCCGTACCACACCTGTCGCGGAATCGATTCGGCGACAGGTCAATAGCAAAACTTGTAACCTTGCGACATCTTCTTAACGGATCAACCGGACGCGCACTCGAACCACGCACTTAATGAGAGCGCCCGCACATTTTTGGAGCAGACATGACCGAGCCCTTGATTCTTCAGCCTGTTAAGCCCGCAGACGCCTGCGTGATCTGGCTGCACGGCCTCGGCGCCGACCGCTACGACTTTCTGCCGGTGGCCGAAGCGCTTCAGGAAAGCCTGCTGAGCACGCGTTTCGTCCTGCCCCAGGCGCCGACCCGTCCAGTGACGATAAATGGCGGATATGCCATGCCGAGCTGGTACGACATCAAGGCCATGAGCCCGGCCCGGGCGATCGACCGCGATGAGCTGGAAGCCTCCGCCGACCGCATCATCGAATTGATCGAAGAACAGCGAAGCAGCGGAATAGACGCCTCGCGAATTTTCCTCGCTGGTTTTTCCCAGGGTGGCGCCGTGGTCTATCACACCGCGTTTCTGAAATGGCAGGGGCCGTTGGGCGGGGTGCTGGCACTATCGACATACGCGCCGACGTTCAGCGATGAACTGGAGTTGTCCGCCAGCCAGCAGCGGATTCCGGTGCTGGCGCTGCACGGCCAGTTTGACAACGTGGTGCAGAACTCCATGGGACGCACGGCTTATGAGTATCTCAAGGCCCATGGTGTCACCGTGACATGGCAGGAATACCCAATGGAGCACGAAGTGTTACCCGAAGAAATTCGCGACATCGGCGCATGGTTGAGCGAACGCCTGCGCTGACAATTGCGACAGGGGTCGCCCTTTGATCATCCCACTACGCCGCGCCCGTTTCTTGCATTACACTGGCCGGCGTACATTCCTTAACCAATTGATGAGATGACCGTGCTCAAAGCACTCAAGAAAATGTTCGGTAAAAGCGAGGCTGAGCAGCTCGCGCCAGTCCCCACTGCGCCGTCGCACGCCCCCGGTCATCGCAACGATGCCAGCCAGGCCGACCGCCAGACGCCCAAACGCGAACCGAAACCCGCTCCAGCTGCCGCGCCCGCTACCGAGCCGGCCCGCAGCGAAACACCGAAACCGGCCAAACCACGTCGCGAACCCAAGCCCAAGGCGCCGGTGATTCCCTGGAAACTCGAAGACTTCGTCGTCGAGCCGCAGGAAGGCAAGACCCGCTTCCACGATTTCAAGCTCGCCCCGGAACTGATGCACGCCATCCACGACCTGGGTTTCCCGTATTGCACACCGATCCAGGCCCAGGTGCTGGGTTATACCCTCGCCGGCAAAGACGCCATCGGCCGCGCCCAGACCGGCACCGGCAAGACCGCCGCGTTCCTGATCTCGATCATCACCCAGCTGTTGCAGACCCCGCCGCCGAAAGAGCGCTACATGGGCGAGCCACGGGCGCTGATCATCGCGCCGACCCGCGAGCTGGTGGTGCAGATCGCCAAGGACGCCGCCGACCTGACCAAGTACACCGGCCTCAACGTCATGACGTTCGTCGGTGGCATGGACTTCGACAAGCAGCTCAAGCACCTCGAAGCGCGCCATTGCGACATCCTTGTCGCGACCCCGGGCCGCCTGCTTGACTTCAACCAGCGCGGTGACGTGCATCTGGACATGGTCGAAGTGATGGTGCTGGACGAAGCCGACCGCATGCTCGACATGGGCTTCATCCCGCAGGTCCGGCAGATCATTCGCCAGACCCCGCCGAAAAGCGAACGCCAGACTCTGCTGTTCTCCGCGACCTTCACCGATGACGTGATGAACCTCGCCAAGCAGTGGACCACCGATCCTGCGATCGTCGAAATCGAAGTCACCAATGTGGCCAACGAGAACGTCGAGCAGCACATCTACGCGGTGGCCGGTGCCGACAAATACAAACTGCTGTTCAACCTGGTCAACGACAACGGCTGGGAGCGGGTCATCGTGTTCGCCAACCGCAAGGACGAAGTGCGCCGCATCGAAGAACGCCTGGTGCGTGACGGAATCAACGCCGCGCAACTGTCCGGCGACGTGCCGCAGCACAAGCGGATCAAGACGCTCGAAGGCTTCCGCGAAGGCAAGATCCGGGTACTGGTTGCCACCGACGTGGCCGGTCGCGGCATCCACATCGACGGCATCAGCCACGTGATCAACTTCACCCTGCCGGAAGTCCCGGACGACTACGTGCACCGCATCGGCCGTACCGGTCGCGCTGGCGCCGACGGTGTGTCGATCAGCTTCGCCGGTGAAGACGACTCCTATCAGTTGCCGTCCATCGAAGAAAAACTCGGTCGCAAGATCAGCTGTGAAACACCGCCGACGCATCTATTGCGGGCGGTTGAGCGCAAGCGTCCACAGTAAGCGACGCTATAAAGCGAAGCGCAGCCGGCAACGGACTGCGCTTTTTTTTCGCCCGGATATTGTTCAATAAAACCAAAAGTCCATAATGGACAAATTAGTTTACAAACTGCATCCGGAGTCCGACATGTCCAGTACGCCTTACGTGATCGACCAAACCCAGGCCCGCGAGCTGCTGGCCCGGATCGATGTGCCGCAGATCCTGCGCAAGCTGTTCCGCGACCTGGCGGCCGGGCATGCGGTGCAACCGGCGCAGCAACTGGTGGAATTCCCCCGGGGGGCCGGGGACTTCATCAACTATCTCGGCGTGCTGGCGGAAGACGGCGTGTACGGAGTCAAGACCTCGCCGTACATCGTTCGCGAACAAGGCCCGCTGGTGACGGCGTGGACATTGCTGATGTCGATGCACACCGGCCAACCGCTGCTGCTCTGCGATGCCGGCGAACTGACCACTGCCCGTACCGCTGCGACCACGGCCGTGGCGGTCGATGCCCTCGCCCCGTCGAAGGCAGCGCGACTGGCAATCATCGGCAGTGGCAAGGTCGCCCAGGCGCATCTGCATTACGTCAAAACCTTGCGCGACTGGCAGAGCATCAGTGTGTACTCGCCCACCTTAAGCGAAGACCCGGTAACCGCCCGCCAACTGCAGGCCCTCGATCCACGGGTGAGCATCGCCGACAGCCGCGAAACCGCCATCGCCGGGGCCGACGTGATCATGCTCTGCACTTCGTCCGCAGGCCCGGTGATTGACCCGGCAACCTTGAGCAAACCGGCGCTGATCACCTCGATCAGCACAAACGCACCGCGCGCCCACGAAGTGCCGCCACAGAGCCTCAACGACATGCAGGTGTTCTGTGACTATCGTCTGACCACCCCGGGCTCGGCCGGCGAGATGCTGATCGCCAGCGAACAACATGGCTGGGACACCAGCGCGATCCTCGGTGACCTGGCGGATCTGCTCAGCGAAAAAGTGCAGCGTCCCGATTACCACCGTCACGTGTTTTTCCGCTCCATCGGTCTGGGCCTGGAAGACATCGCCCTGGCCAACGCCGTCTATCAATTGCAGCGCTGACACCGGAGATTTTCATGAGTCATGCAGATTTCATCATCATCGGCGGCGGGATTGCCGGCGCTTCCACCGGTTTCTGGCTGTCGCAGCACGGCAAGGTCGTGGTGCTGGAGCGCGAGTCGCACCCGGCCTATCACTCCACCGGGCGCTCGGCCGCATTGTTTACCGCCGCGTACGGCACGCCACAGGTCCGGGCGCTGACCCAGGCCAGCCGCGAATTCTTCGACCATCCGCCCAGCGGTTTCTGCGAGCACCCGCTGCTGACCCCGCGCGGCGAAATGACCGTGGATTTCACCGGCGACGCCGCCGAGCTGAACAATCAATACCTCAGCGCCAAGGCCACGGTGCCGCAGATGCAGTTGCTCAGCGCGGATGAAGCCTGCGCGCGGCTGCCGATCCTGCGCCGGGAGAAAGTCCATGGCGCGATCTACGACCCGACCGCCAGCGACATCGACACCGACGCCCTGCATCAGGGCTATCTGCGCGGTATCCGCCGCAACAACGGCCAGGTGCAGACCGATTGCGAAGTGCTCGGCCTGAGCCGCGATGCCGACGGCATCTGGCAAGTCCAGACCAACGGCCAGACCTTCAGCGCTCCCGTCGTGATCAACGCCGCCGGCGCCTGGGCCGACAAGATCGCTGCCCTGGCCGGTGCCCGGCCGCTGGGCCTGCAACCGAAACGCCGGGCCGCGTTCATTTTCGCCGGCCCCGAGGGCGTCGACACCCACCATTGGCCGATGCTGGTCAGCCTCGACGAATCCTTCTATATGAAGCCCGACGCCGGCATGTTCCTCGGCTCGCCGGCCAACGCCGACCCGGTCGAACCCCACGACGTACAGCCCGAAGAACTGGACATTGCCATGGGCATTTACCAGATCGAGGAAGCGACGACCCTGACCATCCGCCGTCCGACCCGCACCTGGGCCGGCCTGCGCAGTTTCGTCGCTGACGGCGATTTGCTGTCCGGGTTCGATCCGCAGGTGCCGGGGCTGTTCTGGGTCGCGGCCCAGGGCGGTTACGGCATCCAGACTTCGCCGGCGATGGGCCAGGCCAGTGCGGCGCTGGTGCGTGGTGAATCGTTACCCGAACACCTTCAGCAATTCGGCCTGACCGCCGCCATGCTCGCGCCTGCCCGCCTGGCCTGACCGTCCGCCCGGATGACGCGCCCGACGGATTGCGGCACACTCGCAACGCCCCCGGATCACGGGGGCGTTGACGTTGCCTGGAGCTCCACAGTTATGACCGCCCCCGAACACACGCCCGAGCTGCATGACGCCGCGCTGGATAACTACCACGCCATCGCCGACGCCATTGCCACGCTGTTCTTTCCCCACGCCGAAGTGGTGTTGCACGACCTGCGCACGCAGAAGGTCGACTATATCGCCAACAATCTGTCGAAACGGGTGATCGGCGATGAGTCGTCGCTGGAAGACATGCTCAGCGAAGACGTCAGCGAACGGAACATCGGCCCGTACGAAAAGCTCAACTGGGACGGCCAGAAAATTCGCAGCCTGAGTACCGTGCTGCGCGACAGCGAAGGGCATCCGCTGGCGGTGCTGTGCATCAACCTGAATATTTCGCTGTTCGAGAACGCCAAGGCTGCGCTGGACCTGTTCCTCTCGCCGAGCAAACTGATCCCGCAACCGGACTCGCTGTTTCGCGATGACTGGCAGGAGCGGATCAACACCTTCCTGCACGCCTGGCTACGGGAACGGCAACTGAGCCTGAACCTGCTGACCCGCGATCACAAACGCGAACTGGTGCTGGCGCTGCACGCCGAAGGGGCATTCAAGGGCAAGAGCGCCTCGAACTATGTGGCCAATGTGCTGAACATGGGGCGGGCGACGGTGTACAAGCATTTGAAGGAATTGAAGGGCTGAAGATTTGCGGTGAATGTTAAGGCCTCATCGCTGGCAAGCCAGCTCCCACAGGTTTTGTGTATATCGAAAATCTCTGTGGGAGCTGGCTTGCCAGCGATGGCGGACCTTCAGTCGCCGTAGATATCGGACTTGAAGTACTTCTCGGAAATCTTCTGATACTCGCCACTGGCGCGAATGCCGTCGATGGCGGTATTCAACTGGCTGACCAGCTCGGTGTTGCCCTTGCGCACCGCAATCCCCGCGCCCTCGCCCACGTACTTCGGATCCTTCAGCTCAGGCCCGACAAAGGCGTAACCCTTGCCGCGCGGCATCGACAGGAAGTCGTTCAGCGGGATGGTGTCGGCGAAGATTGCGTCGAGACGCCCGGCCGCCAGGTCCATGTAGATTTCTTCGTTGTTGCCATAGCGTTTGACGTTGATGCCCTTGGGCTCGAACACCTCGGTGGCGTAACGGTCGGTGGTGGTTGCACGCTGCACGCCGACGGTCTTGCCTTTGAGGCTGGCGTACTGGTCATCGACGCTCGCGCCTTCCTTCATCACCAGCCGCGACGAGGTGAAATAGTACTTGTGGGTGAAGTCCACCGACTTCTTGCGGTCTTCGTTGATGGTCATGGACGACAGCGCCATGTCGATTTTCTTCACTTTCAGGGAAGGAATCAGACCGTCGAACTCGCCCTCGACCCACACGCACTTGACCTGCATCTGCGCGCACAGGGCATTGCCGATGTCGTAGTCGAAACCGACGATTTCACCCTTGTCGGTTTTCGAGGCGAAGGGCGGATACGCCACTTCGATACCGATGCGCAGGGTTTTCTCGGCGGCGAACGCACTGCTGCACGCCAACAGGCTCAATGCCAGACCGGTGATGAGGGGGAATTTCTTCATGTTCGTTCTCTCGCGGGTTGTTGTTGGTTTGGCAAGACAGAAGAAAAAGCTGAAAAGGGGGAAAAACCTTTTTTGTACTTGTAAATCCATACTGGACTTTTACGTACAAGCCGTCAATCAGGCAAGCGGGATTGCATTCGGCCGGTGGTCGGGACGAAACATGTGGAGTAGCGGTGTAGCAGATGGCGCCATCGCGAGCAGGCTCGCTCCCACAGGGGAACGCATGCCAAAGTGGGAGCCAGCCTGCTGGCGATGACTACTGAAGGGCGCTGTGGGATTACTGCTTCCAGCGATCCGCCGCCGCATGATCGCTGTCGCGACCCTCGACCCAGCGCGGGCCGTCGCTGGTGTTCTCTTTCTTCCAGAACGGTGCGCGGGTTTTCAGGTAATCCATGACGAAGGCGCAGGCGTCGAACGCCGCCTGGCGGTGGGCGCTGGCGGCGGCGACAAACACGATCGGCTCGCCCGGTTCCAGCGCGCCGATGCGGTGCAGCACTTCCAGCTTCAACAACGGCCAACGCTGCTCGGCCTCCAAGGCAATCTTGCCGAGGGCCTTTTCGGTCATGCCCGGATAGTGTTCGAGGAACATTCCGGCAACATCGAGACCATCGTTGAAGTCGCGCACGTAGCCGACAAAACTCACCACCGCGCCGACGCCGACGTTGGCCGCGTGCATCGCGTTGACTTCGGCACCCGGATCGAACGGTTCGGATTGCACCCGAATCCCCATGGCTCAGCCTCCGGTCACGGTGGGGAAAAACGCCACTTCGTCGCCGTCCACCACCGGCTCGTCGAGCTGGCAGAGGTCTTCGTTGCGCGCACACATCAGGTTCTGTTCGCTCAGCACCTCGGCGCCCTCTCGCTGCGCCAGCAACGCACGAACGTCATCGACGGTGGCGAAATCACCCTCGACCTCCACCGAATCCACGCCCAGCGCCTCGCGGTAACGGGCAAAAAACTTCACGGTCAGGTTCATGGCTGCTCCGCCTGGAAATGCCCGCTCTTGCCGCCGACCTTCTCCAGCAGACGCACGCTTTCGATGGTCATGCCACGGTCCACGGCCTTGCACATGTCGTAGATCGTCAGCGCGGCGACGCTGGCGGCGGTCAGTGCTTCCATCTCGACGCCGGTCTGCCCGGACAGTTTGCAGCGAGCCACGATGCGTACCGTGTCATCGCCTTCGGCGCTGAGTTCCACCTTGACGCCGGTCAGCATCAACGGATGGCACAGGGGAATCAGATCACTGGTTTTCTTCGCCGCCTGAATGCCGGCAATGCGCGCCACGGCGAACACGTCGCCCTTGGGATGGCCGCCGCTGACAATCATCTGCAGGGTATCGGGCAGCATGCGCACCAGCGCTTGGGCCGTCGCCTCACGGAACGTCACGGCTTTTTCGGTGACGTCGACCATGTTGGCGCGACCTTGGGAATCGAGATGAGTCAGCACGGGATTACTCCTGATCAGGAGCGTCGATTGTAAACCTGGGGGTCAGAATTGCGCACATAAAAAACCGGGCGACTTTGCAGTCGCCCGGTTCGGTTTGACGGTTACAGATGCGATTCGGCGTATTCGGCCAGGATCGAGCGAGGCACCCCTTGCAGGGTGATGTGCACACCGTTGGGGAAATCCTTGAAGCGTTCGGTCAGGTAGGTCAGCCCGGAGCTGGTCGCGGACAGGTAAGGGGTGTCGATCTGTGCCAGGTTGCCCAGGCACACTACTTTGGAACCGGCGCCGGCCCGGGTGATGATGGTTTTCATCTGGTGCGGCGTGAGGTTCTGGCATTCGTCGATCAGGATCAGGCTCTGCTGGAAGCTGCGACCGCGAATGTAGTTGAGCGATTTGAACTGCAACGGCACTTTGCTGAGGATGTAGTCGACGCTGCCATGGGTGTTTTCGTCATCCATGTGCAAGGCTTCGAGATTGTCGGTGATGGCGCCGAGCCAAGGCTCCATTTTTTCCGCTTCGGTGCCGGGCAGGAAGCCGATTTCCTGGTCCAGGCCCTGCACGCTGCGGGTGGCGATGATGCGGCGATAACGCTTGCTGACCATGGTCTGCTCGATCGCCGCGGCCAGCGCCAGAATGGTTTTACCCGAACCGGCGGCGCCGGACAGGTTGACCAGGTGTATGTCCGGATCCAGCAGCGCGTACAGCGCCAGGCTCTGATAGATGTCCCGTGGCTTGAGGCCCCAGGCTTCCTGGTGCAGCAGCGGTTCCTGGTGCAGGTCGAGGATCAGCAGCTTGTCCTCTTCGATCTCCTTGATCCAGCCGACGAAGCCCTGCTCATCGATGATGAACTCGTTGATGTGCACGGCAGGCAGGTTGTCGATCAGCTGTACCTGATGCCAGGTGCGGCCGTGGTCCTGACGGGTTTCGACCTTGCTCACGCGGTCCCAGAAAGAGCCGGTCATGTTGTGATAGCCGTTGGGCAGCAGGGACACGTCGTCGACCAGTTGGTCGGTGCTGTAGTCCTCGGCGTCGATCCCGCAGGCGCGCGCCTTGAGGCGCATGTTGATGTCTTTGGTGACCAGCACCACCGGTTTGCTCGGTTCGCGGGTGTGCAGGTCGATCAGCTGGTTGATGATTTTGTTGTCGTTCAGATGCTCGGGCAGAATCAGGTTCGATTCGGCCTGCTTGCTCATCAGAATCGACAGCAAGCCCTTCGGACCGCCCTTGCCGCGCTGAATCGGCACGCCCTGTTCGACGTCATCGGGTGAGGCATCGCCCAGGGTCTTGTCGATCAGCCGGATCGCCTGACGGCATTCGGCGGCCACGCTGTGATGCCCGCTCTTGAGCTTGTCCAGCTCTTCAAGCACGGTCATCGGGATCGCGACGTGGTGTTCTTCGAAATTCAGCAGGGCGTTCGGATCGTGAATCAGTACGTTGGTATCGAGTACATAAAGGATTGGCTGGTTGGAGGAAGGGCTACGTCCGTGATCATCCATACTCGGTCACCTTTGTGGGAGCCATTCGACGCAATACCTCGGCGGTGCTGCGCCTCGAAGTGACTGCCGAATCCACCTGCACAGCTTTTGTCGGGATAGCAGGTGAACCGCACACAAAATGGGTCTTGGAAGACGCCACCTGTGTTGCAGGTTTCGGCGGTCTGACTTCGTAATACTCCAAAACCCGTGACAGAAAAAAGCACTTTGACGCTTTTTTGAAGTTTATTTTGCAAAGTGACGAAAAGCCCTTGGCGGACTGCCCTGCCCCCGTTAGAGTCGGAAGTCCGCCTGCATCGAATTCTGCAAAAAATTCACCCCAAGCCCAATGTTTCCGGGCTCTTGCCGTTTTTCAGCGAAACGCGTCCTGACAGTCTTCCCAGCCGATGCCGCTTTGCGCGGTTTGCGTGATCAGCCATGGCAACGCAGTCTTCACTGCATCCTGCTTCATGTTGAAATTGATCACCCCGTGCCGCCACAACAGCATCAGGGTCAGGACCCGTTGCGCACTCTGGCTGCCCTTGAGCTTGCCGGCGCCGTCCTGGGCATCGATGTCCCACAGCACCACTTGCAGACCCTGACTGTTGAAGAACCCCCGGGCATCGCTGCGACGTTGGCCTTCCGGTGGACGGAACAGCGGCACGTAGTTTTCCGGCAGCTTGTTGCGGACCAGATCGGCACTGCGCCGCACCGAATCCTGCCAGTCCTGCCAGTGGCTGTGGGACCTGAATTCCCAGCCCTGCACGCCGACGCACTGCTGCGAAAACGCCGCTTGCAGGCTGCTGACGGAACGGTCGGCCAATCGCGCCTGAACATCCTTGCCCAACATGAAGAAGGTGCCGCTCAGGTTCGACTTGCGCAGGTACTCGGTGAGCCAGTCAGTTTTGTCCGGTTGCAGGTTGGCGGCGCTGTCGAAAGTCAGCAGAAACAGGCGATCGTGCATGTCGTCGCCGTTACGCTCGTAGTCTCCGAAATGATCGATTTCGCTGCTGGTCTGCGGCGACAGCGCCGCCTTGCGCATCAGTTCATCGAGATATTGCAGGTGGAAAATCCGGCTCGGCTCGGCCCATTTGGTGTAATAGCTTTCGTCGCTGACCACGAATTTGGCGGCCTGCTCGCGCAGGGTCGGCAGGTCTTCGACGAGGAAGCAGAACGAGGCATCCTGATCGCAGCTTTGCTGGGCGAAGTTGTAGTTGGCGAGCAGACGCTGCCACAGCCGCTCGCGCAGGCTGTTGATCGCCTCCAGATTGACTGTGCGCAGCCCCAGGCGCTGGGCCAGCGCCGCCTCGTCCAGCGCTTCGGTACCGAGCAGGCCCCGGGCGAACATCAGGATTTCCGCCCGCGAGGCGACATCGAACAGCGTCGGGTTGTCGAGCTTTTCCGGCCAGGTGCTGCGATCCAGCGTCGCGATATCGCCCGGCGCCGCAACGGCACCGACGCTCAACAGCCACGCGGTGAAGAAAAGAACAATGCGCAAAGGGTGTCTCCATAACAAAACCCGCGCCGCACTATAGCCGATCCGGCTGGCAAACCGCCGATCACCTATGGACCTGATAGCTGGAGTGATCCGTCCCAACCCCCTAGAATCGCCCCCACGATTAAAGGAGACGACTTCATGCTGATGGTGATTTCCCCCGCCAAGACACTCGATTACGAAACACCGCCGGCGACCCAGCGCTTCACTCAGCCGCAATACCTCGACCATTCCCAGGAACTGATCCAGCAACTGCGCGAACTGAGCCCGGCGCAGATCAGCGAACTGATGCACGTGTCCGACAAGATCGGCGGCCTCAACGCCGCGCGCTTCGGCAGCTGGACACCAGCGTTCACGCCGGAAAACGCCAAGCAGGCGCTGCTCGCGTTCAAGGGTGACGTCTACACCGGTCTCGACGCCCAGTCGTTCAGCGAAGCCGATTTCGACTACGCGCAACAGCACCTGCGCATGCTTTCCGGCCTCTACGGCCTGCTGCGCCCGCTCGACCTGATGCAGCCGTATCGCCTGGAAATGGGCACCAAACTGGCCAACGCCCGAGGCAAGGACCTGTACGCCTTCTGGGGCACGCGCATCAGCGAATGGCTGAACGAAGCACTGGCCGATCAGGGCGACGACGTGCTGCTCAACCTCGCGTCCAACGAATACTTTTCGGCGGTGAAACGCACAGCCCTGAATGCGCGGATCATCAACACCGAGTTCAAGGACCTGAAGAACGGCCAGTACAAGATCATCAGCTTCTACGCGAAAAAGGCCCGAGGCCTGATGAGCCGTTTCGTTATCCAGGAAAAAATCAACGATCCGGCCCTGCTCAAACAGTTCGATGTGCAGGGTTATCGCTACAGCGCCGAGCAATCGAAACCGGATAATCTGGTGTTTCTACGCGATCACGCCCCCGAATAAAGCATGCCTAATGCACGACTCTTTATATGAAGAGTCGTGCAGCTCGCACGATGTCAAAAATCCCTCGCCACATTTCGCCATTTTACTGGCGCCAGAAAAACCTCCCTGTCTTTTCTAAGATTAGTTTCACTCGACACTGATCATTTTTTTCAGTAGTGGCACCTAAATTTTTTCACCGTAGTGGCACAAAACTATCTAACGTGATTTTTCGCCTGTTATTAAAGGTCGAAAACGAAACTGCTATCAAATTGATACTGGTGCCATCTCTGACAATATTTCAAGAAATTTCAGATTTCGCGATGAGCGGACAGGAACTTCGTCCGAATGCATAGCTCATACCACCGGTAACGATTCTCGCCGAGTTTGTACGAGATAACTTACGCGGAGCAGATAGCCATGTAACCAAGTTGTCACAGCAACTTGCCTAGATGACTAACTAGTCTCAAAGCAGACGATGGACAGGAGATACGCACCATTAATATCCCCTACAAAGGCCATGGCCGCGCCCTTATAAACGTGCTCACCTGAGCACCCAACCGCTTGATTTACGGGACTTTAATCCTGACATCGAGCGCGCAAGACGATTGCACAAGAGTCTTCTCCAAAGAAGATCGGCTGCATAACAGGGCACGTCATAACAACAAGGCCTGGTTACGCACATCTTGAGTGCACTTATTTAGACACTCGAAACTTAGTATGCCTGCACACGGCATTGTGGCGCCTGTATGCCGCACTTTCGAGTGCACTAATGAACGCTGAACACCATTAACTCCGGCCCTCTAAGGCCTGATATATACAGAGGTAATTGCGATGCGCATCAGCATATTTGGTTTGGGTTACGTTGGCGCAGTATGTGCCGGTTGCCTGTCTGCACGGGGCCATGACGTGGTTGGCGTCGATGTTGCCAAAGACAAGATCGACATGATCAACGCTGGCAAATCTCCCATTGTTGAACCGGGCCTGGGTGAGTTGCTGGCACAAGGTATCCAGACCGGTCGTCTGCGCGGCACGACCAACTTCGCCGAGGCGATTCGCGACACTGACCTGTCGATGATCTGCGTCGGCACGCCGAGCAAGAAGAACGGCGACCTGGAACTGAACTACATCGAAGCGGTATGCCGCGAGATCGGTTTTGTCCTGCGTGAAAAGTCCACCCGCCACACCATCGTGGTGCGCAGCACCGTATTGCCGGGCACCGTGGCAAACGTTGTCATCCCGATTCTCGAAGACTGCTCCGGCAAGAAGGCCGGCGTCGATTTCGGCGTGGCGGTCAACCCTGAGTTCCTGCGTGAATCCACCGCAATCGCCGACTACGACCTGCCACCGATGACCGTCATCGGCGAGTTCGACAAGGCTTCGGGTGACGTTCTGCAATCGCTGTACGAAGAACTCGACGCACCGATCATCCGCAAGGACATCGCCGTCGCCGAGATGATCAAGTACACCTGCAACGTCTGGCACGCCACCAAAGTGACCTTCGCCAACGAGATCGGCAACATCGCCAAAGCGGTGGGCGTCGATGGTCGCGAAGTGATGGAAGTGGTCTGCCAGGACAAGACCCTCAACCTGTCGCAGTACTACATGCGCCCGGGCTTTGCCTTCGGCGGTTCGTGCCTGCCGAAAGATGTGCGCGCCCTGACCTACCGCGCCGGCTCCCTGGACGTCGAAGCGCCGCTGCTCAACTCGCTGATGCGCAGCAACGAATCGCAAGTGCAGAACGCCTTTGACATCGTTGAAAGCCACGACAAACGCAAAGTCGCCCTGCTGGGCCTGAGCTTCAAGGCCGGCACCGACGACCTGCGCGAAAGTCCGCTGGTGGAACTGGCCGAGATGCTGATCGGCAAGGGCTACGACCTGAGCATCTACGACAGCAACGTCCAGTACGCCCGTGTCCACGGCGCGAACAAGGACTACATCGAGTCGAAGATCCCGCACGTATCGTCCCTGCTCAATTCGGACTTCGATTCGGTGATCGACAACTCCGACGTGATCATCCTCGGCAACCGCGACGAGAAGTTCCGCGCCCTCGCCGAAGAAGCGCCGCAGGGCAAGCAGGTGATCGACCTGGTGGGCTTCATGTCCAAGGCCACCAGCGCCGGTAGCCGCACCGAAGGGATCTGCTGGTAACGCAGCAGCAAGCCTCGAGCTTCAGGCCGCACGCCGTGAATCGGCGAGCGGCTTGAAGCCCCCATCACCTTCGGATGACGGTCATGTCCAAGCTCAAACATTTTTTTCTGCAATCCGCCGGCTGGCTTTTGTTTCTGAGCCTGCTGATGGGCCTGGCCCTGATGCTGCCCACGTCCACATTCGACTCCGAGTCGAAGGACTTCATTTTCCTGATTGGCGCCGTAGGTATCTGGCGCTACTCGATGGGTGCCACGCACTTTGTGCGCGGCATGATTTTTCTCTACATCGTCTACCCGCACCTGCGCCGCAAGGTTCGCAAGCTGGGTAAGGCGGCGGACCCGTCCCATGTGTTTCTGATGGTCACCAGTTTCCGCATCGACGCGTTGACCACCGCGCAGGTTTACAGCTCGGTGATCCGCGAAGCCATCGACTGCGAACTGCCGACCACCGTGGTCTGCTCCATCGTCGAAATGTCCGATGAGCTGCTGGTCAAGGCACTGTGGGCGCGGATGAATCCGCCAGACCGCGTGAAACTCGACTTCGTACGCATTCCCGGCACCGGCAAACGCGATGGCCTGGCCTATGGTTTCCGCGCGATTTCCCGTCACCTGCCGGACGACCGTGCCGTGGTGGCCGTGATCGATGGCGACACCGTGCTCGGCGAAGGCGTCGTGCGCAAAACCGTGCCGTGGTTCCAGATGTTCGGCAACGTCGGCGGCCTGACCACCAACGAGTTCTGCGAAGTGCGCGGCGGGTACATCATGAGCGAATGGCACAAGCTGCGTTTCGCCCAGCGCCACATCAACATGTGCTCGATGGCCCTGTCCAAACGCGTGCTGACCATGACCGGGCGCATGTCGGTGTTTCGCGCCACCGTGGTCACCAACCCGGAATTCATCGCCGACGTTGAAAGCGACTCGCTGCAACACTGGCGCCTGGGCCGTTTCAAATTCCTGACCGGCGACGACAAGTCGAGCTGGTTCAGCCTGATGCGTCTGGGCTACGACACCTTCTACGTGCCGGATGCGGCGATCAATACCGTTGAACACCCGCCGGAAAAGAGCTTCATCAAGGCCAGCCGCAAACTGATGTTCCGTTGGTACGGCAACAACCTGCGCCAGAACTCCCGAGCGCTGGGCCTGGGTGTAAAACGCCTCGGCGCCTTCACCTCGGTGGTGCTGTTCGACCAGCGCGTATCGATGTGGACTTCGCTGCTCGGCCTGACCGTGGCAATCATCGCCAGCTTCAAGTACGGCACCGCGTTCATCCTGGTTTACCTGCTGTGGATCGGCATCACCCGTCTGATTCTGACGCTGCTGCTGTCCTGCTCCGGCCACCGGATCGGCCCGGCTTACCCGGCAATTCTCTATTACAACCAGATCGTCGGTGCGCTGGTGAAGATCTACGTGTTCTTCCGCCTCGACCAACAATCCTGGACTCGCCAACCCACTTCCCTGACCCGTGATCTCGCCAGCTTTCAACGTTGGTTCAACACCTGGTCGTCTCGGACCATGACCTTCTCCGCCGGCAGCATTTTCGTCGCCGTGCTGCTGATGATGGTCTGACCTGCCCCTATTGAATTAACAAGGAAATCGCCCCCATGAATACCGCCGTCAACGCCAACGTAGTGCATGAATCCGAAGCCCAGCGTCAGCACGCCCGTGTGAAAATCCCGGCCAAGCTGCGCTTCTTCGGCCCCGACCGGACTCCGGTTGAAGCGCGGGTCCTCGACCTGTCCGCCGGTGGTCTGGCGTTCAACGCCGGACAACTGCCGCTGACCGTCGGCGAGGTGTACAAGGCGCGTCTGCAGTTCGTCATCGACAACCTCGGCCTGGCCATGGACGTTGAACTGCAAGTGCGCTCCTACGACCGCCAGACGGGTCGTGCTGGCTGCCAGTTCCAGAACCTCGAGCCGCAGGACATTTCCACCCTGCGCCACCTGATCACTTCGCACCTGGCCGGCGACATCGTCAGCATCGGCGAAGTGCTGGCAACCCTGCAGCGCGACAACTTCACCAAGGCCCGCAAGGTCAAGGACGGCGACTCCGGCATGACCCCGTTCGGGCGTCTGAAAGCGGTGACGTTCAGCGCCGGTATCTTCGCGGTCGGGCTGGTGGCGGCGGGTTTCATTTTCAAATCGGTGTACAGCATGTACTTCGTCAGCCATGCGCAGGCCGGTCTGGTCAGCGTGCCGGGGATGAACATCACCATGCCGCGCGACGGCACCGTGCAGAGCCTGGTGAAGTCCGACGGCGTCGCCGCCAAGGGCGCACCGCTGGCGACGTTCAGCACCAGCATGCTCGACGTACTCAAAGGTCACCTGGAAGAAGATCAACTGTCCCCGGCCAAGGTTGAAGAACTGTTCGGCAAACAGATGACCGGCACCCTGACCTCGCCGTGCGATTGCACCGTGGCCCAGCAACTGGTGGCCGACGGTCAATACGCGAGCAAGGGCGACGTGATCTTCCAGCTGGTGCCGCGCAACACCCAGGCCACCGTCGATGCGCGCTTCTCCTATCGCCAGTTCGGCGACGTGCGTCCGGGCACCCCGGTGAGCTTCCAGATCGCCGGCGAAGACAAGACCCGCACCGGCAAGATCGTCAGCAGCACCAGCCTGAAAAGTGCCGACCTGTCCTCCGACATCCGTGTGCAGATCCAGCCTGACGAGCCGCTGGACAGCCGCTTCGCCGGCCGTCCGGTGGAAGTCAACAGCGACCGTGGTCCGAACCTGAACTGGCTGATCGACAAAGCCATGGCTGCCGGTCTTTAAGTCGAGGACATGCCTGTGACTACTCCTGTCTTGAACACACCGCCGACCCTGTGGGAGCGAGCCTGCTCGCGATGGGATCGGCGCGGTGTATCTGATGTACCGAGTCGCCTGAATCGCCAGCAGGCTGGCTCCCACACTGGTTATGCGTTGTGCGCAATTGCGCTGGCAGTGAGTCTGGCCGGTTGCGCCGGCCTGCCCGACCAGCGTCTGGCCAACGAAGCGCTCAAGCGCGGTGACACCGCGACCGCCGCGCAGAACTACCGTGCGCTGGCCGACCTGGGGTACAGCGAAGCCCAGGTGGGCCTCGCCGACATCCAGGTCGACAGCCGCGATCCGGAACAAATGAAACAGGCCGAAGCCACCTACCGCGCCGCCGCCAGTGTTTCGCCGCGTGCCCAGGCCCGACTCGGTCGTTTGCTGGTGGCCAAGCCCGGCTCCACCGAAGCCGAACATCAGGAAGCCGAAAGCCTGCTGAAAAAGGCCGCCGCCAGTGGCGAAGGCAACACGCTGATCCCGCTCGCGATGTTGTACCTGCAATACCCGCACAGCTTCCCGAACATCAACGCTCAACAGCAGATCGATCAATGGCGCAAATCCGGTTACCCGGAAGCCGGTCTCGCCCAGGTGCTGCTGTATCGCTCCCAGGGCACGTACGACCAGCATCTGGAAGACGTGGAAAAAATCTGCAAGGCCGCGCTCAACACCACCGACATCTGCTACGTCGAGCTGGCCACGGTCTATCAGAAACGTGGCGCGCCGGAGCAACAGGCCGAGCTGATCAAACAACTGCAGGCCGGTTACAGCCGCGGCACCGTCAGTGCTCAGCGGGTGGACTCCGTGGCCCGTGTGCTGGCCGATTCGACCCTGGGCAAGACCGACGAAAAAACCGCGCAGTCGCTGCTCGATCCGATCGCGCCGGGTTACCCGGCGTCGTGGGTCACCCTCGCGCAACTGCTCTACGACTTCCCGGAACTGGGCGACGTCGACCAGATGATGAAGTACCTGGACAACGGCCGCGCCGCCGACCAGCCGCGCGCCGAACTGCTGCTGGGCAAGCTCTACTACGAAGGCAAACTGGTCCCGGCCGACGCCAAAGTCGCCGAGGAACATTTCCAGAAAGCCGTCGGCCGCGAAGTCGCCGCCGATTACTACCTCGGCCAGATCTACCGCCGTGGCTACCTGGGCAAGGTCTATCCGCAGAAGGCCCTCGACCATCTGCTGACCGCTGCGCGCAACGGCCAGAACAGCGCCGACTTCGCCATCGCCCAACTGTTTTCCCAAGGCAAGGGCACCAAGCCCGACCCGCTCAACGCCTACGTGTTCAGCCAGTTGGCCAAAGCCCAAAACACTCCCCAAGCCGATGAGCTGGCGACCACCCTCGCCGCCCAACTGCCGCCCGAGCGCCTGGCCGAAGCCCAGCGCCTGCTGCAACAGGAACAGGCGACCCGTGGCGCCCTGAGCCAGAACACGCTGCAACTGCACGCCCTGCAAGAAGAAGACGGCGAGGAAAAACCATGAAATTGAATCCCTTTGTGAAGGCCGGCATTGGCCTCACGTTCGCGCTGATCTGGTCTTGTCCGACCCTGGCCGCGATGACTGAATCGAAGAACTTCGGCCTCGAAGTGAAAATCACCGGCCAGTCCGAAGACGACCGCGACCTCGGTACCGCCAGCGGCGGCGACGTCAACGGCGTCGGCCTCGACCTGCGCCCGTGGGTCTACGGCGAAAGCGGCGCGTGGAGCGCCTATGCCATGGGCCAGGCCGTGACCTCGACCGACATCATCGAGACCGACACCCTGCAGCAGTCCGACAGCGAGGGCACCCAGACCACCGACAACGGCGACCGCAAGACCAAGAAAAACTACCTGGCGATGCGCGAATTCTGGGTCGGCTACAGCGGCCTGACGCCCTACCCCGGCGAGATCCTCAAGTTCGGTCGCCAGCGCCTGCGCAATGACGACGGCCAGTGGCGCGACACCAACATCGAAGCCCTGAACTGGACCTTCGACACCACCCTGCTGCGCGCCAACGCCGGTGTCGCCGAACGCTTCAGCGAATACCGCACCGACTTGAAAGAGCTGGCACCCAAAGACAAGGATCGCCTGCACGCCTACGCCGACGCCGCTTACCAGTGGACACCGGGCAACTGGGTCGGGATTCGCGGTCACCACACCCACGACGACGGCAAGCTCGACTATCCGGAGCCAGGCGTGGCCGGCGATTCGCTGGACAAGAAAGAAAACGGCGACATCAGCTGGCTCGGCCTGACCGCAGACAGCGACGCCTACAACTGGCGCAACACCAACACCGTCAACTACTGGGGCAGCATCACCGGCATGAGCGGCGACCGCGACACGGTCAACGCCCTCAACGCCGACGGCACCCGCCCGGCCCAGGCCAAGCGCAGCGACAACGTCGACGGCTGGGCGACCGACATCGGTGTGCGTCTGCGCCTCGATCCGCAATGGCAGGTCGGTGCGGCGTATGCCCGTGCCAGCGCCGATTACGAACAGAACGGCCTGGAAAGCAACCGCTCGAACTACACCGGTACTCGCTCGCGGGTTCACCGTTTCGGCGAGGCCTTCCGTGGCGAAATGAACAACATGCAGACCGCCACCCTGTTCGGTTCGTGGATGCTCAACGACCAGTACGACGCCAGCCTGATCTACCACAAGTTCTGGCGTGTGGACGGCAACAAGCCGGTGGGCAGCAACGGCATCAACGCCGTGGAGAACAACACCGACGACGTCACCGGCGCGATCCTTTCCAGCACTTCCCTGCCACTGCAGGACGGCAACAAGGATCTGGGCCAGGAAATGGATCTGGTGGTCACCAAGTACTTCAAGCAAGGCTTGCTGCCGGCGGCGTTGAGCCAGTCGATCGACGAACCGTCGGCGCTGGTGCGTTTGCGTGGCGGCGTGTTCAAGCCGGGTGATGCCTATGGCAGCCAGGTCGATTCGTACATGCACCGCGCGTTCATCGACGTGATCTGGCGCTTCTGATGCTGACCGCCAAGGGAGTGCCCGACATGAACAGTGCCCGCAAAGGCTCACTCAGCCTGCTGGCCGGCGCGATGCTGCTGGCCTCGGCCGGCGCCTTCGCCAGTGTGGAACCGGCCAAACCCGCGACCACCGCCAAGGAGCTGCAACAGGCCAAGACCTACACCGTCAGCAGCGCGCCGACCGAAGCGCTGGAACTGGCCAAGCCGAAATTGCCCGACCTCTCCGGCTACACCGCCGAAGCCGCCGCCGCGAAAATCGTGCGCAGCAAACCGGGCAAGATCAGCGTGCGCCGGATGATGCAGGAAGACGCCCTGAAGGACTTCATCGGCGGCGACAACAAGATGGCCGAATGGGTGGTGCGTCAGCACGGCATCCCGCAGGCGATCTTCGTCGACGACGGCTACATGAACCTGAAAGAGCTGGCGCAGAAACTGCCCAAGCAGTACTTCAGCGAAACCTCGCCGGGCGTCTACCTGGCCAAGTTGCCGATCGTGGTCGGCCGCAAAGGCATCCTCGAGATCGACGGCCAGACCCAGGAATTGCGCCTGTCCCAGGAGGCCGGTTCGTTCCTGGTCAACGACGGTCAGCTGTTCGTGCGTGACACCAGGGTCACCGGCTGGCGCGAGAAGGAAAACGGCCCGGCGACCTTCCGTTCGCCGAAGGAATTCCGCCCGTTCCTGCTGGCCTGGGGCGGCACCGAGACCTACATCGTCAACAGCAAGATGGCCAGCTTCGGCTACGCCAACAGTAAGTCCTACGGCGTGAGTATTTCCCAGTACACGCCGAACATGGCCAAGGTGCTCAAACGTCCCGAGCCGACCGGCTGGATCGTCGGCTCCGAGTTCTCGGACATGTGGTACGGCTTCTACTGCTACGAGACCCGCGACTTCGTGGTCAAGGGCAACACCTACAAGGACAACATCGTCTACGGCATCGACCCGCACGACCGTTCCCACGGTCTGATCATTGCCGAGAACACGGTGTACGGCACGAAGAAGAAGCACGGGATCATCATTTCCCGTGAAGTGAACGACAGCTTCATCTTCAACAACAAAAGCTACGACAACCACCTCTCGGGGCTGGTGATCGACCGTAACAGCGTGAACAACCTGATCGCCTACAACGAGATCTACAAGAACCACACCGACGGCATCACCCTCTACGAGTCCGCCGACAACCTGCTGTGGGGCAACAAGGTCATCAGCAACAAGCGCCACGGCATCCGCATTCGTAACAGCGTGAACATCCGCCTCTACGAAAACGTCGCCATGGCCAACGGCCTGACCGGCGTCTACGGGCACATCAAGGACCTGACCGACACCGACCGTGACATCAAGCTCGACCCGTTCGACGCCCAGGTCTCGTTGATCGTGGTCGGCGGTGAACTGGCGGCTAACGGCAGCGGCCCGCTGTCGATCGATTCGCCCCTGAGTGTCGAGCTGTATCGCGTGTCGATGCTGGCGCCGACCAAATCCAGCGGCATCAGCTTCAACGGCATCCTCGGCGAGCGCCAGGATGAAATTCTCGACCTGCTGGTGCGCCAGCAGAAAGCCGTGCTGATCGACCCTGTCGAACGCCAGACCGAATTGCAGGACTGAGGATAATTTTATGCACCCACACCTGATCAAATTACTCAGCCTGTCGGCCCTGACCGTGGGCATCCTGGCGGCCAGCAACGGCGCCCGCGCGGACGAAGTGAAAGCGCCGACGTTCACCGCCGAACCGTGCTGCAGCCTGTGCCCGGCCGCCCACGACGCGAAGAACTACACCACGCGCTATCAGCAGAACTTCACCACTCTGGTGCAAGCGCAGGGCGACTGGTTGTTCCGGACCCAGGAAGACCTGCGCACCGAGTTCAACACCACCCCGGCCGGTTACAAACGCCTGCAACAGCTGCACGATGCGTTCAAGGCCAAAGGCGTCGAACTGGTGATCGTCTACCAGCCGACCCGTGGCCTGGTGAACCGCAACAAACTCAACCCGGCAGAAAAAGCCGCGTTCGATTACGAGAAAGCACTGGGCAACTACAAGACCATGCTCGGCCGTTTCGCGAAGATGGGTTACGTGGTGCCGGACCTGTCGCCACTGACCAACGAGTCGCTGCCGGAGACCCTGCCCGCCCACGATTTCTACTTTCGCGGTGACCAGCACTGGACGCCATACGGCGCCCAGCGCACGGCGAAAATCGTCGCCGAGAAGGTCAAGCAGATTCCGGCCTTCGCCGACATTCCCAAGCGTGAATTCGAAACCAAACGCTCCGGGCGCATGGGCAAGACCGGCACCCTGCACAACATGGCCGGGCAACTGTGCGGCACCAGTTACGCGATCCAGTACATGGACCAGTTCACCACCGAGCCGAAAGGCGAAGCGGGTGACGGCGATCTGTTCGGTGACTCCGGCAATCCGCAAATCACCCTCGTGGGTACTTCGCACAGCGGCAAGAACTACAACTTCGCCGGTTTCCTTGAAGAAGCCATCGGCGCCGACATTCTCAACGTCGCCTTCCCCGGCGGCGGTCTGGAAGGTTCGATGTTGCAGTACCTGGGCAGCGACGAATTCCAGAAGACGCCGCCGAAAATCCTCATCTGGGAATTCTCGCCGCTGTACCGCCTCGACCAGGAAACCATCTATCGCCAGATGATGGCGCTGCTCGACAACGGCTGCGAAGGCAAAGAGGCGCAAATGTCCGCCAGCACCACGCTCAAGCCGGGCGGCAAACAAGAACTGCTGGTCAACAGCAAGAACCTGAACCTGCAGAACAGCAGCCATCAGGTCGACATCCGCTTCGCCGACACCTCGGTGAAAACCCTGCAAGCCACCCTCTGGTACATGAACGGTCGCCACGAGGACATCAAGATCGAGAAACCGGAAACCTCCGATACCGACGGTCGTTTCGCCTTTGAGTTGCGCACGGACGAAGACTGGGCCTCGCAAAACCTGCTGGCAGTCGAAGTCCAGGGTCCGGAAGCGGGCACCGCGCCACAGAAAGTCGAAGCGAAAATCTGCAAACGCAACGTATTCCCGGGCGCTGGGCAACAAACCGCTCAGGTCGGGCAATGAGGTCTGCTATGCGAAATCCGAAACTGAAAACTCTTTTGGCGCCGACACTGCTCGGGCTGGCGATCTTCGCCGGTACCGCGCAGGCCGCCGCACCACTGCGTCCGCCACAGGGCTATTTTGCGCCTGTGGATAAATTCAAGACCGGCGACAAGAGCGAAGGCTGCGATGCGATGCCGACGCCCTACACCGGCCCGCTGCAATTTCGCAGCAAGTACGAAGGCTCGGACAAGGCTCGCGCGACGCTGAACGTGCAGTCGGAAAAGGCCTTCCGCGACACCACCAAAGACATCACCACCCTGGAGCGCGGCACCGCCAAGCGGGTGATGCAGTTCATGCGCGACGGTCGCCCGGAACAGCTCGATTGCACACTCAACTGGCTCACCGCGTGGGCCAAGGCCGATGCGTTGATGTCCAAGGACTTCAACCACACCGGCAAGTCGATGCGCAAATGGGCGCTGGGCAGCATGGCGTCTTCGTACATTCGCCTGAAGTTCTCCGACTCCCATCCCCTGGCCCAGCACCAGCAGGAAGCCCAGGTGATCGAAGCCTGGTTCAGCAAAATGGCTGATCAGGTGGTCAGCGACTGGGACAACCTGCCGCTGGAAAAAACCAACAACCACTCGTACTGGGCCGCGTGGTCGGTGATGGCGACAGCGGTCGCGACCAACCGCCGCGACCTGTTCGATTGGGCAGTCAAGGAATACAAGGTCGGCGTCAATCAAGTCGATGCCGACGGTTTCCTGCCGAACGAACTCAAGCGCCAGCAACGCGCCCTCGCCTATCACAACTACGCCCTGCCGCCACTGGCGATGATCGCCAGTTTCGCCCAGGTCAACGGTGTGGATCTGCGTCAGGAAAACAACGGCGCGCTGAAACGCCTGGGTGATCGGGTACTGGCCGGGGTGAAAGACCCGGATCAGTTCGAGAAGAAGAACGGCAAAGAGCAGGACATGACCGATTTGAAAGAGGACATGAAATTCGCCTGGCTCGAACCGTTCTGCACCCTCTACACCTGCCCGCCGGATGTGATCGAGAAAAAACACGGCATGCAGCCGTTCAAGACCTTCCGCCTCGGCGGCGACCTGACCAAGGTCTACGACCCGTCCCATGAAAAGGGCAACAAGGGATCGTGAAAAGCGAAAGGCAAAAGCCCCTCACCCTAGCCCTCCCGAAACGTCGGACCGCCCGGAGGGAGAGGGGACTACCGAGGTGCTTTTGAGAGATCCGCCGACCTGAGCTACCGAGTGGTTCTCAGGTTTTGAAAGCGATCGAAACAAGGGGCCATTGGCTGCAATAGGAAAGACCGAGCCGATCTCAATTTTGGCAACAACCGAGATCAGGCTCCCTCTCCCTCCGGGAGAGGGCGGGGGGTGAGGGCTACGGTCGCAAGGCCACCCACAACCTTCGAAGAAACACCGTTTCACCCCTCCAACACCACGGGGGGTTTGGGGGGGCTTTGGCCCTTGACTGTTGGTTCAAACATGGAGAGATCGGGATGGTATTTTCATCCAACGTGTTCCTGTTTCTGTTCTTGCCGATCTTTCTCGGCTTGTACTACCTGAGCGGGCAACGCTATCGCAACCTGCTGCTGCTGATCGCCAGCTACGTGTTCTACGCGTGGTGGCGGGTGGACTTCCTGGCGCTGTTCGCCGGCGTCACCCTGTGGAACTACTGGATCGGCCTGAAAGTCGGCGCCGCCGGCGTGCGCACCAAACCGGCCCAGCGCTGGCTGTTGCTCGGCGTGGCGGTGGACCTGTGCATCCTCGGCTACTTCAAGTACGCCAACTTCGGCGTCGACAGCATCAACGCGATCATGACCTCGATGGGCCTTGAGCCGTTCATCCTGACCCACGTGCTGCTGCCGATCGGTATCTCGTTCTACATCTTCGAGTCGATCAGCTACATCATCGACGTCTACCGCGGCGACACCCCGGCCACCCGCAACCTGATCGACTTCGCGGCGTTCGTGGCGATCTTCCCGCACCTGATTGCCGGTCCCGTGCTGCGTTTCCGTGACCTGGCCGACCAGTTCAACAACCGCACCCACACCCTCGACAAGTTCTCCGAGGGCTGCACGCGGTTCATGCAGGGTTTCATCAAGAAGGTGTTCATCGCCGACACCCTCGCCGTGGTGGCCGACCATTGCTTCGCCCTGCAAAACCCGACCACGGGCGATGCCTGGCTCGGCGCGCTGGCCTACACCGCGCAACTGTATTTCGACTTCTCCGGCTACAGCGACATGGCCATCGGCCTGGGCTTGATGATGGGTTTCCGCTTCATGGAAAACTTCAAGCAGCCGTACATCAGCCAGTCGATCACCGAGTTCTGGCGCCGCTGGCACATCAGCCTGTCGACCTGGCTGCGTGACTACCTCTACATCACCCTCGGCGGCAACCGCAAAGGCACGCTGATGACCTATCGCAACCTGTTCCTGACCATGCTGCTCGGTGGTCTGTGGCACGGCGCGAACATCACCTACATCGTCTGGGGTGCGTGGCACGGCATGTGGCTGGCGATCGAAAAAATGCTCGGCCTCAACACCGCACCGCGCAGCCTCAATCCGATCCGCTGGGCGCTGACGTTCCTGCTGGTGGTCATGGGCTGGGTGATCTTCCGCGCCGAGAACCTGCACGTTGCCGGCCGCATGTACGGCGCGATGTTCAGCTTCGGCGACTGGTCGCTGTCGGAACTCAACCAGGCCAGCCTCACCGGCCTGCAAGTGGCGACCCTGGTGGTGGCTTACGTGACCCTGGCGTTCTTCGGCCTGCGCGATCTGTACACCAACCAGCCGCCGGCCAAGACCAAACCTGAGGTCAACGTCGAGGCCAATGGCCCGGCCACGGCGACTCCGGGAATGATCAAGGCCGCTCCGGGCGAAAACCCGGCGAGCATCCACGAGCCTGGCTACACCGTCGGCGTCGAGGCCCAGGTGCAACCGGCCTACTGGACCGCGGACTGGTCGCGCTACGTGATGCGCGGGTTGATCCTGCTGCTGTTCATCGCCTCGATTCTCAAACTCTCGGCGCAAAGCTTCTCGCCGTTCCTTTACTTCCAGTTCTGAGGGATCTGACATGACCCGCTCATTACGCATCTTCTACATCGCGCTGTTTCTGGTGACCCTGCTGGTGCTCGGTCTGTGGTCGGTGCGCAGCTTCTTCGGCTTCAGCACCAACGCCGATGCGACGGTGCTCAACGGCCGCTGGACCAAAGCCGTGGAAACCCACTACGACGATGAGTTCCCGATCAAGCGCCTGGGCACCAATCTTTGGGCCGCGCTGGATTTCAAACTGTTCAACGAAGGTCGTCCGGGCGTGGTGCTCGGTCGCGATCAGTGGTTGTACAGCGATGAGGAATTCAACCCGATCGTCAACGAAGAGCTGAACCTGCAAGGCAACTACGCGCTGGTCGAAGGCGTGCGCCAGACCCTGAAAGAGAAAGGCGTGAAACTGGTGATGGCGATCGTGCCGGCCAAGGCTCGCCTGTACCCGGAACACTTGGGTGATGTGAAACCGGCAAGCATCCACGCCAACCTCTATCAGGACTTCCACGCCCGTGTCGCGGCGGACAAGATCCTCGCCCCCGACCTGCTCGGCCCGCTGCAAGCGGCCAAGCAGAACGGTCAGCAAGTGTTCCTGCGCACCGACACCCACTGGACCCCGGAAGGCGCGGAAATCGCCGCCAACACCCTGGCCAAAACCATCGCCGACAAGTTCCCGCTCAGCGGCGAGCCGCAGCGCTTCGTCACCACCCCGGCGGAGAAGGTCACGCACAAGGGCGACCTGCGTCTGTTCCTGCCGCTGGATCCGCTGTTCGAAAACCTGATGCCGGCCAAGGAACCGCTGCAAAAGCGCAACACCGTGGCCGTCGAACAACCTGCCGGGGACGACGCCCTGTTCGCCAACAGCGAAGTGCCGGTGGCCCTGATCGGCACCAGCTACAGCGCCAACCCGAACTGGAACTTCGTCGGTGCGCTTAAGCAAGCGCTGCACAGCGACGTGGTCAATTACGCCGAAGACGGCCACGGCCCGATCCTGCCGATGCTCAGCTACCTGAAAAGCGATGACTTCAAGAACAGCCCGCCACAGGTGCTGATCTGGGAGTTTCCTGAACGATATCTGCCTGTGAACAACGAAATCGGCGACGCCGACCCACAGTGGGTCGCAGAGCTCAAACAAGCCGGTGCGCGCCAACAAAACGTAGCCATCAACACTAAATCCGAGACGCCCGATCGGGCGCAAAACTGAAAGAGAGGTACACCATGACTTTCACTACAACTCCTCGTCGTCTCGCCAAACGCTTCGCTCTGGTTGCGGGTCTGAGCGTGCTGTCGGTCCAGGCCTTCGCCGGTGGCGACGCTGCGCTGTACGGCCCGACTGCACCGAAAGGCTCGACCTTCGTGCGCGTCTACAACGCCAGCAACGCTGAAGTCAGCGCCACCGTCGGCAGCACCAATCTGAGCGACGTCGCGCCGCTGGCCAGCAGCGACTTCAGCTTCATGCCGGGCGGTGATTACAGCGCCAAGGTCGGCAGCCAGACCCTGCCGGTGAAACTCGCCGGTGACCACTACTACACCCTGGTCAACAACGCTTCCGGCGCGCCGCAACTGATCGAAGAACCGCCGTTCAAGAACAAGCAGAAATCCCTGGTGCGCGTGCAGAACCTCAGCGACAAGTCGCTGACCCTGAAGACCGCCGACGGCAAGACCGACGTGGTGCCGAACGTGGCCGCCAAGGGCCGTGGCGAGCGTGAAATCAACCCGGTGAAAGTCAGCCTGGCGCTGTACGAAGGTGACAAGAAAGTCGGCGACGTCAAACCAGTCGCCCTGGAGCGCGGTGAAGCAGCCGTGCTGTACGTCACCGGCAACGGCAGCAACCTGTCGCCAGTCTGGGTGAAACGCCCGGTGTCGACTCGCTAAGCACATGAAACCGGGCAGCCGTCGCTGCCCGGTACGGAACAACAACAAGAGTGAAACGACACAGCGTTCGTGCCTCTAACCAATCGATTTTATGGAGTAAACAATATGATTCCGGTGATCTTGTCAGGTGGTAGCGGCTCACGTCTTTGGCCGCTTTCGCGCAAGCAGTTTCCCAAGCAGTTCCTCGCCCTGACCGGCGAACACACACTGTTCCAGCAAACCCTCGAGCGTCTGGTGTTCGAAGGCATGGACACCCCGATCGTGGTCTGCAACAAGGATCACCGCTTCATCGTCAACGAGCAGTTGGCCAGCCGCAATCTGGAATGCCAGCGGATCCTGATGGAACCCTTCGGTCGCAACACCGCGCCGGCCGTGGCCCTGACCGCGATGATGCTGGTCAATGAAGGTCGCGACGAATTGATGCTGGTGCTGCCGGCCGACCACGTTCTGGAAGACCAGAAAGCCCTGCAACGTGCCCTCGCTCTGGCCACCGTTGCCGCCGAAAACGGCGAGATGGTGCTGTTCGGCGTGCCGGCCACCAAACCGGAAACCGGTTACGGCTACATCAAGTCCACCGGTGATTCGCTGCTGCCGGAAGGCGTCAGCCGCGTCTCGCACTTCGTGGAAAAACCCGACGTCAAACGCGCCACCGAGTACGTAGAGTCCGGCGGTTATTACTGGAACAGCGGCATGTTCCTGTTCCGCGCCAGCCGCTTCCTCGAAGAACTGAAAAAGCATGATCCAGACATCTATGACACCTGCCTGCTGACCCTCGAGCGCAGCCAGCAGGATGCCGACACCGTCACCCTGGACGAAGCCACCTTCGCCTGCTGCCCGGACAACTCCATCGACTATTCCGTGATGGAAAAGACCCAGCGCGCCTGCGTGGTGCCGCTGACCGCCGGCTGGAGCGATGTCGGCTGCTGGTCGTCGCTGTGGGAAGTCAACGAGAAGGACGCCAACGGCAACGTCAGCAAGGGCGACGTGGTGATCCAGGACAGCAAGAACTGCATGATCCACGGCAACGGCAAACTGGTGTCGGTGATCGGTCTGGAAAACATCGTGGTGGTCGAAACCAAGGACGCCATGATGATCGCCCACAAGGACAAGGTCCAGGGCGTCAAGCAGATGGTCAACACCCTCAACGCCCAGGGCCGCAGCGAAACCCAGAACCACTGCGAGGTGTACCGTCCGTGGGGCTCGTACGACTCGGTGGACATGGGTGGCCGCTTCCAGGTCAAGCACATCTCGGTCAAGCCGGGCGCGTGCCTGTCGCTGCAGATGCACCACCACCGCGCAGAACACTGGATCGTGGTCAGCGGAACCGCCGAAGTGACCTGCGACGAGAACGTGTTTCTGCTCACTGAAAACCAGTCGACCTACATCCCGATCGCCTCGGTGCATCGCCTGCGCAACCCGGGCAAGATCCCGCTGGAAATCATCGAAGTGCAGTCGGGCTCATACCTGGGCGAAGACGATATCGAGCGCTTCGAAGATATCTACGGTCGCTCCACCCCGGTCGAACGCGGCGTGTCGGTGAAAACCATCGCGCAGTAAGCGTTCCGTAACAAGAAGCCCCCGTCCAGCCCGCTGCGTCCCCTATCCGCAGCGGGTTGGGCGGGGGCTTTTTCAATTCAGGCAGACGAATGCTGCCGGGGTGCGTGAGACTTCGCCAGTGCCCCTCGTTTGAGCGACTGCCGTTTGCCGGCATAGGGCGTCGGTGCAACAAGCTCGATGAAGTCCTGATTCCGGTTCAGCGCGTGAACAACGACCGGAGTTTGCGCCGACAACTCGGAAACCTTTTCGAAGACCTCCGCCGTTGCATCATTGGATACCGCCAGTTCGTCCTTGATCGCCTGCATTCTGAATTCCAGCATGTCGATCACCACTGGCGTTTGTTCGTGGGCTTCACTCAGTGTCGCTGCATCCAATCCTTGCGAGGCATGGTAAAACTCAATCCCCGTTCTTATAAGGCCCGGCACCTCCGAACCCAGCTCGCCACCCACCTTGTCAATCGCTTTATCGACCACCACTCTGGTGAGCCGGGCGCGCCCTTCGGGTGTACGTGGATCCGATGCCGCTAGCTCGAATCCCAGCGTTGCCAGGCCCAGCCTCTTTTTCGGCTCGACGCTTTCGATGAAAGCCTTGGGATTCATTTCATTGCCTTTGAAATTGATCGCGCGATCCAGTTGATAGGCGTCCACCACATTAGACACAAGGCGGTCTGCTGCCATTGACGCAGCCTTTTCCCCGGCAGCGGCACCCAATTTCGCACCACCCGGACCCAACAACCCGCCAATTCCGCCCCCAGCTGCGGAGCCTGCCGCGCTGGCGCCGGCGCTGAATGCGGAACTGCCCAACTGCGTGATGATGCGCCTGCCCAGCGCCTGAAAACGTTGACGGGCATACAGGTGATTCATGATGGAGTTGCGGGTGTTCGCAGCGGCCGATGAGACTGCTGACAACAAGGCCTGCTGTTTGTCCACACTATTGTTCAATTCAGCGGCTTCGGTTTTGCCTCCACCGTCGCTGTCGAAAAATGTGACCGGTGAATTGGCGACCATACAGTACAGATTGAGCCCGTCGATCATGCCTTTGGGGTCCGGATTCAACCAATGCTGCAACCACGGGATGTAGTAGCGCAGACCAAAGTAGTCGAGCCCCGTCGCATCACGCTCCTTGCCCGAGTAACGGATGTATTTGTAGCTGAATTCGCCGTCCTGCCAGGCGCTGGTACCGAAAGGGTGAAACTTTTCGCGACTGATCATCGTACCGTCATCGGCGGTTTCCAGACTGACCGAGCCCAGGTGATCGACATGCTGGTATCGATACTGATTGTTGATGCCCGAGGACGGCGAGCTCTCCCAATGCAGTACCCGGACACCGCCGGCGACGATGACCTGTAGCCGTTCGCCGGTGCCGTTGTCGGTGCGCAATTCCAGTCCAGGCAAATAGCGCACATCGGCAACCAGGGTTCGGGCATTGGTTAACAAGGAGCGGATCTTGCGTACCCGCTGACTGCTGCCATCGTAGAGATAGGCCTCGTTGTCATTGATACCGGAAGCACGCTCGACCGGGCTGACCGATTGCAGTTGATTACGCAGGTTCCAGCTCAACATCCGCCCCGGTTCCAGCTGCAGCAAGTTGCCTCTTCGATCGTATGCAGCTTCGATTTGTGCATCGGTAGGCGGCGTGACTTCGTATGGCAGACTGCGGTTGCTGTAGCTCGCCGGTTGCAGTTTGCGTCCGTGGCTTTGTGGTCCGACATGAATCAGCTTGAGCAGGTTGCCGCTCCAATCATATTTGTAATCCTGCTGAAACTTGCTGACCGCCGCCGGATCGACGCGGCCCATCGATTGCGGGCCCTGACTGGCACGCCCCGCTTCCCACCCGAACGCCATGATCAATTGGTAAAGACTGTCGTAGACCAGGCAACTGACCGGCTCTATGCACTGGTTGGCGAAGTAACGGATCGGCATTGCCTTGTCTTCAATCCGCAGGACATTGCCCATCCTGTCGTATCCATAAATCAGGTGTTGCAGCACGAGACCGCGGGCGTCTTCGGTCCGCAGGCACAACAGACGATCGTCCTCGGGACGATAGGTCCGGGTGGTGTGCACACCGTTGCCGGCAGTTTGCTGCGTGACATTGCCTTGCGCGTTGTAACGAATGTCAGTGACCAGGATCTGCTCACGCTCCCCCTTCAACTGAAGGCGGCGTTCGCGCAAACGGCCATCAACGGTCAGCTCGAATGTATGCCGGTTGTCTCGGGCATCCGTCTGTTCCAGCACATCCCCCAATGCACCATGGCGCCACCGCGACAGCTCACCGGCGCCTGGCTCCAGCAGCCGCGCACGCTCCGCCTCCTGCTCCGGCCAGTCGGGTGTCAGCGGATCCAGCGTGAAGTGCCGGGTGTCCTCGGTGCATGCACCGCTGATTGCAAACGCGTTGAACAGTACGCTGCCGGCCGGATGGTCATGGCGGATCAGCTGACCGAACTGGTTGCGCGACGGGTCCCCGCTGCCGGGATGACCGTAGGTCAGGCGCTCGACACAACGCCGAGGCACGCCTGTTCCTTCTTCGAATATCGCGACGGGGCGCAGCAAATTGTCGTGCTCGATCTCGCGCCGCGTCTGACGGCTGTCCCAACTGAACATCGTTTGTGCAGCGAGTCCCTTCAGTTCGATTTGCGTACCTGCATCGACGCTGTCCGAGCGAATCACCGTGGCGTCCAGAGCAAACACCTGCATCAGATTGGCCGGCGTCAGCGGGTCGTCGGCTTGCGACAGCCAAAGTCGCGGGTCCCACTGTTTCAGCGCACGCCCCGCAGCGTCATGCAGGGTGCGGTTGATCCGGGACTCGACCGGTCCGTTCTCGATGTCTCGACAATAGTCGACCGAGCGAACCGGCAAGCCGCGCGGGTCGATCACAGACATCCTCGGCGTATTGACGTGCAAGCTCATGGAGCGCGCTTCCCCGCAATCGGCATTTGGTGTGCCTCTGGCATCAGAGCAAGCTCAGCGCTGTTTCGGCTACTGTCGGAAATGACAGTCCCGACCAACGGCACCTGCGCGCAATCCGCGAATGTCCATTCCCGCGCCCCTTCGGTAGGATGGCAGGCACAAGTTCAAGGAGTGTTCGAACATGTTCATCGGCGTCTTGCTGGTCATCACCTGGCTGATCCTGCTGTTGCGCTACCCGGCCAAGGCCCTGCCGGTGTCGATGGCCGCCGCTGTGGGCCTGGGGCTGGTGGCGATGTGGGTGGTGTGGCTGGACAACCGCGAGGTCAAGCAACTGGCGCGCCTTGAACTGCGCATTGTCTATGCCCCCGAACACTGCCCCGCCGACCGTCCGCTGCTGCTCAAGTTGAACAATGGTAACGACGTGCCGCTGACCGAACTGCGCTGGCGCATTGCCGCGTATGCGCCGGGCGACACCGTGAACCTGGCCGACAATCAATACGCCGCCCCGCGCTATCGCGGCCCCGGCGAATTGCAGCCCGGCGGCAACTGGGAAGACTGTTTGCCGATGCCGCCGTTGCGTCCCGGTTATCGCCCGCAAACCCTGGAGTTTCGCGCCGAGCGATTGCAGGGTAGTTTCTCCGACTGATCCCCTCTCCCACTGTTTTGCACAAGGAATGCGCCATGCCCGTTGCGTTGATTACCGGTTGTTCCAGCGGCATCGGCCGCGCCCTCGCCGATGCATTCAAAGGCGCCGGCTACGAGGTCTGGGCCAGTGCACGCAAGGCGGAAGATGTCGCGGCGCTCAGCGCGGCCGGGTTCACGGCGGTGCAGCTCGACGTCAATGACAACGCAGCGCTGGAACAACTCGCCGAGCGGATCAACCAGCAACACGGCGGCCTCGACGTGCTGATCAACAATGCCGGTTACGGCGCCATGGGGCCGCTGCTCGACGGCGGTGTGGCGGCCATGCAGCGCCAGTTCGAGACCAACGTGTTTTCGATTGTCGGCGTAACCCGTGCACTGTTCCCGGTGCTGCGCCGGGCCAAGGGCCTGGTGGTGAATGTTGGCAGTGTTTCCGGGGTGCTGGTCACGCCATTTGCCGGCGCCTATTGCGCGTCTAAAGCGGCGGTGCACGCGCTGAGCGATGCATTGCGCATGGAGCTGGCGCCGTTCGGGATTCGCGTCATGGAAGTGCAGCCGGGGGCGATTCAATCCAGCTTCGCCAAGAACGCCGGGCATGAGGCCGAACAACTGATCAACGAACAATCGCCGTGGTTTCCGTTGCGTGAAGGCATCCGGGCGCGGGCCAAGGCCTCGCAGGACAAACCAACCCCGGCCAGCGACTTTGCCGCCGAGTTGCTCAAGGCAGTGCAGCAGAGCAAGCCACCACGGCTGATCCGCATCGGCAATGGCAGCCGGGCGTTGCCGTTGCTGGCGACTTTGCTGCCGAAAGGCTTGCTGGAATCGACGTTGATGAAGCGCTTTGGCTTGCGCGCAAAGCTCTGAGACCGAGTTGACGCTTTCGCGAGCAAGCCCGCTCCCACAGGGGAATGCATTCCAAATGTGGGAGCGGGCTTGCTCGCGAAGAGGCCAGGCCAGCCAACACTCAGCCCCAGCCTTTCATGAAATCAATGAACGCCCGCACCTTCAGCGGCAGGTGGCGGGTGTCCGGGTACAGCGCGTAGACGCCTTGCCGGGCGAAGCGGTAATCCGGCAGCAAACGCTGTAATCGCCCGGCATCCAGGTCTTCCTGAATCAGCCACTGCGGCAGAATCGCCACGCCTTGCCCGGTCAGTGCAAAGGCACGGAGAGTCGCGGAGTTGTCCGCGACGATGGCGGTGGTTCCCGGTTTTGGCTGATAGATATGCTCGGTGCCGGCGGGGTCGCTGACCGTCATTTCCGGCACTCGCCCATGCCCCAGCGTCGGCATCGACTCCAGCACCGCCAGCGTATCGACCGGTGCAAATCGCTCGGCCAGCCCCGGTGCCGCGACGGCAAACACCTCGAACGTCGACAACTGCACCGCCCGCAGATTGGAGTCGTGCATGCGGCCCAGGCGGATCGCCATGTCAAACCGTTCGGAGATCAGATCGGCGTGAGTTGAGGACGTGGACAGGTGAATATTCAGTTGCGGCTGCTGCTGTCGAAACACCTCCAGCGCCGGTACCACCTGAGCCAGCGCGAACTCCACGGTCGTGGTGATGCGCAGCGTGCCCTTGAGTTGTGAGTGTTCCGAACGCGCTTCCTCGATCGCCAATCGCGCCTCGTCGAGGGTGCGCAAGCAGCGCCGATAAAAACGTTCGCCGGCATCGGTCAGGGCCAGTTGCCGGGTGTTGCGGGTGAGCAGGGTGACGCCCAACTCTTCTTCCAGCCGCTTGAGGTTGAAGCTCACCACCGCCCGCGTCTGCCCCAGCGTGTCAGCGGCAGCGGTCAGCGAGCCGGCCTCGACCACGGCCTTGAAGGTATCGAATCGATCCAGGCTGACCATGTTCACAGCGCTCCGGTGTCAAAATAATTTTGACAAACTAGCAGCCAAATCAGCGTATTTCTATCGCCGCCAGCGCCCTACCCTGCACGCCTCATCACAGGGAAGCTGCCATGGCCTATCGCTCGAAAGTTGCGCTGGTGTATCTGTTGGGGCTCGCCCTCGACCTGCTGAACATGTTCGCCGCCAGCATTGCCTACCCGGACATCGCCGCGCAGTTGCACGCCTCGGTGACGCAACTGGCCTGGATCACCAACGCCTACATGCTCGGGCTGACGCTGATCATTCCGATGAGTGTGTGGCTGGCTGCACGGGTCGGCGAGCGGCGGCTGATTCTCGGTTCGCTGCTGCTGTTCGGGATCGCCTCCGGGCTCATCGCTCAGGCCGGTTCGATTGAAAGCCTGATCGGTTGGCGACTGCTGCAAGGGCTGGGTGGTGGATTGCTGCTGCCGGTGGGCCAGGCGCTGGCCTATCGAGAGTTTCCGGCTACACAACGTGCGCACTTCACGGGGGTGGTTTTGCTCGTGGCGCTGATGGTGCCGGCGCTGTCGCCGGCGGCGGGTGGTCTGATCGTCGAGGCGTTGTCGTGGCGCTGGATTTTCTATTTGAACCTGCCGGTGGCTCTTTTCGCTTTCGGATTGGGCCTGCTCTGGTTGAAAGCGGATCAGGCTGCGAGTGAACGCCCGGCACTGGACGCACGCGGCCTGCTGCTGGCGGCGTCCGCGCTGTGTCTGTTGCTGATCGCCGTCAGCCTGGCGAGCGCCCCGGCCACCCGCCATCTCGCGGGTGGTGTCCTGCTGCTCAGCGTCATGACGGTGTGCATCTACCTGCGCGATGGCTGGAACAAACCGGGTGCGGTGCTTGATCTGCAACTGATCAAGAACCCGTCATTGCGTCTGGCGATGCTGATCTACCTGTGCGTGCCCGGCATCTTCACCGGCACTCACATGATCGCCGTGCTGTACCTGCACGACCTCGGCTTCAGTGCGGCGCAAATCGGGGCGCTGATGCTGGCCTGGGCGGCGGCCTCGGGTGTGGCAATCATGCTGGGCAAACGCAGCTTCAACCGGACCGGCCCCAAGCCATTGCTGATCGCCGGCATGCTGCTGCAGTGCCAGGGCATTGTCGTGCTGATGCAGATCGACCACCCTGCCAGCGTCACGTTGATCTTGGCCTACGCCCTGATGGGGCTGGGCGGCAGTCTGTGCAGCGTCACCGCCCAGACCCTGGCGTTTGTCGGCATCACGCCGGAAAAAATGGGCCACTCCAGCGCCCTGTGGAACATCAATCGGCAGCTTGGTTTCTGCCTCGGCGCGGCGCTGCTCAGCTCTTTGCTGGGCGCCTTGGGTACCCACGGTTTCCAGTACTGCTTTCTCGCCGCCGCGCTGCTCACCCTGTTGCCGATGGCCGCCGTGCTGCGTTTCGACTCGACGACAGTGCTCAGCCTTCTGCGCGCACCTCACCTTCAGGAAAAATCCACATGACTGACTACACCGACTATTTTGACGAAGTGATCCAGGCCCATGAGGCCATCGAGCGATGGTTTGCGGTGGAAGAAGACAAGGCAGCGCTGGAGCGATTGCTGACGCGTTTTTCGCCACGGTTCTCCATGGTGACGCCGCTGGGGCGTGTGCTGGATTTCGAGGCTTTGCGTGCGCTGTTTCAAATGGCGGGCGGGAAGAAGAGCGGGTTCAGGATCGAGCTCGACGAGCTTCAAGGGATTGCCTTGCATGCACACGGCGCGGTGGTGAGTTATCGCGAACAGCAGACCGATGCGGGGGGGTTGCACACGGATCGGCGTTCAACCGTGGTGTTTGAAAAAACCGAATCCGGACGCGTGATCTGGCGGCATCTGCACGAGACGTTTTGCAGCGAGTAGATGCTGAGTATTTGCTCGTGAAATTGAGTCGTCCCAATCGCGAGCAGGCTCGCTCCCACATGGGATCTTCAGTGCGGCACAGATCCAGTGTGGGAGCGAGCCTGCTCGCGATTTGCAGCGAATCGGTCTGTCAGTTATCCACAGCGTCCTGCTTCACCACCACGGTGCAAGTGATCCCCGCCGCCAGCAGCACACCTTCCGGCACTTCATCGATGTGAATCCGCACCGGCACCCGTTGCGCCAGGCGCACCCAGTTGAAGGTCGGGTTCACATCGGCGATCAGCTCGCGGCTTTCCGGGTTGTCGCGGTCGTAGATGCCACGGGAAATGCTCTCCACGTGGCCCTTGAGGACTTCGCCGCTCATCAGCTGCATGTCGGCTTTATCGCCGACGCGCACGTGGGGCAGTTTGGTTTCTTCGAAGAAGCCGTAGACCCAGAACGAGTTCATGTCGACCACGGCCATTTTCGCTTCGCCGATGCGGGCGTAGTCGCCGCGATGGACGTTGAGGTTGGTCACGTAGCCGTCCACCGCCGCCCGCACTTCGGTGCGTTTGAGGTTGAGTTCGGCGGCTTCCAGTTGGGCCTTGGCCTGTTGGTAATCGGCCAGCGCCGAGTCGGCGATGTTGCTGGCGTCGTCGCGGTTTTCCTTGGAGATCACCAGGTTGTCGAGGTCGGCGCGGCGATGGGCGTTGACCTTGCGCATCTCCCACGTGGCCTTGCGCGAAGCGACCAGGGACTGCGCCTGTTTCACCGCCAAGCGATAGTGCTCGGGGTCGATCTGCATCAGCAGATCACCTTTCTTCACCAACTGGTTGTCGCGCACCGGCACGTCGACCACTTCACCGGTGACGTCGGCGGCGACGTTGATGATGTCGGCGCGCACCCGGCCGTCGCGGGTCCACGGGGTGTTCATGTAGTGCTCCCACAACGTGCGGCCGATCCACAGCGCCAGGGCCAGCACCAGCAGGGTCGCGAGCAGGCTGAAAAACTTTTTCATCAGAGCGTTCTCAACGGTAGACAGTCAGCGCCATCGCGCCGAACAGACAGGTAAACAGGCTCAGGCGCAGCAGCGCCGGGTGCCAGAAGAAGCGGTACAGATCGAACCCCGACAGAAACCGGTCCAGCGCCCAGGCCAGTGCCGCAGCGACGAAAAACATCAGGGTCATGGTCGGCATGTACACGCCGTGGAAGGCGATTTCACGAGGCATGGGCAAGTCCTTCGGGCTTGGCGATGGCGTAGGCAGCAAGGGGCGATTGCGGGTCGAGCAATGAGGTGCGGATGAAGTGCAGGTAGCTTTTCACCCGCCGCAGTGCCGAGGTATCGAAGTGCGGGGCGAACGGCTCATCGGTGGCGGCGACCCGGCTGATCGCGTGATCGACCGCGACCAGTGCGCGCTCCAGATTGCTCGAATTCGGTTGCAGGAACAGCCGCACCAGCGAGCGTCCCATGACCCGGATTGCCTGGCGCCACGGCTGGGATTCGGCATACGCCGGATGCACCGGCAGGATCGCCTGTTCCTTGCGCAACTCGATGATCGCGTGGCCAACTTCCAGCACCACGAACATCCAGCGCAGCAGGTTTTTCTGCACCAGCGGCTGACCGGCCGCCAGCCCATAGGCCTGATGCATCAGGTCGCGGGTACGGCTTTCGAAACTCGACGCCAGGCCTTTGAGCTTGCCGCTGATCGCGTACACCACTTGCCCGCGCAGATCCTGCTCCAGCCGCTGCCACAACCAGCGGCTGTTCGGCGGCAGAATGATCGCGCCCGCCGCTGCGCAGACCAGCATGCCCATGACCATGGCGATGTAGTCGTTGATGAAGGTGTAGGGGTTGTAGATCGTCAGGTTGTCCGGCACCGAACCGGTGCTGAAAAAGATCAGCAGCCCGAGGCCGACGCCGGCGTATTGCGGCCGCGATGCGAGGAACGAGCCGAGCACGATCACCGGCGCGAGCATCACGCACAGCAACGGAAAACCATCGATCCACGGGAAGATGAAAAACATTTCGACGAAGCCGATCAACGCCCCGAGGAACGTGCCGCAGGCCATCTGGAACGCCATGCGTTTCGGATTCGGTGTGGCGGCGGACAGACCCACGGTGGCCGCGGCGATCAGGGTCATGGTCGCGCCGCTCGGCCACGCAGTGGCGACCCAGTAACTGCCGAGCACGATCAGAATGAATGACGCACGAATCCCCGAAGCCGCTGCGGCCCACCAACTGGTTTGCGGGGTGAACGGCTCGTCCCAGCGCTCGCGTTCGTGGCGGTGATCGGCCAGCGAAGCGTGGGTCTGTGCATAACTGTGCAGGTCATCGACGAAGCGATAGAGCAACTCGTATGCGGTGTGGAAATCCAGCTGCTCGGCATCGCTCGGTTCACTCTCCTGGAAGAGCGCCCGCAGGCTGCGCACCCGCGTCGGCAAGCCTTCCTTGTACGCCGCCAGCGCCAGCACCAGACGCGCCGCATCCGGGCTGGTCAGGGCGCGGCCGCTGAAGCCGTCGAGCACTTCGGCCAAGTCCTGCAGGCCCGGTTTGATCGCCGCTTCCACATGATCGGCACCGTTGCGGCGCAGGCGTTCGAGCAACTGGTGCAAGGCGTTGAAACGGGTGGTGATGCCCATGAACTCGCTGTTCAGGCGACTGAGCCGACCGTTGCGTCGACGCATGTGCGGGTCTTCGAACACGGTCACACTGCGCAGCCCTTCCAGCCCCACCGCTTCGGCGATGAAGCGCACGTTGCTGGCCTCGAACGCCTCCGGTTTGCTGCGCCCGCGCAGGCCGTCGGTGACGAACAGGGCGAACACACCGAAGCGCTGATACAAGGCGTTGCGCATCGCGGCACTGGCGGTCTGCGGCAGGATCGCGGCGCTGACCAGGGTCGAGCAGAGAATCCCCAGCGAGATTTCCAGCACCCGCCACACCGCCGCCATGAACGCGCCGTCAGGATGGGCCAGCGCAGGCAGGCCGACCATCGCCGCCGTGTAGCCGGCCAGCACGAAACCGTAGGCGCGGAAGTTACGGCAACGGGCGGCCCCGGCCGAGCAGATGCCGACCCAGATCGCCAGCGAGCCGAGGAACAGTTCAGTGTTCTGGGCGAACAGTGAAATCAGCGTGACCATCATCGCCGACCCTGCCAGGGTGCCGAGAAAACGGTAGAAACTCTTGGCGAACACCTGGCCGCTCTGCGGCTGCATGACGATGAACACGGTGATCATCGCCGTGCGCGGCTGCGGCAGTTCCAGACGCATCGCCAGCCACAGGGTAAGGAATGCGGCGATCAACACCTTGAAGATGTAGACCCAGGTCACGCCGTCGCTGCGCGCCCAGTCGAATAAGCCCCGGCGCCATTCCAGGGAGTAGAGCCAGCGTAAAGGTGCGGGCAAGGGAGTCATTTGGTCGTGCTCAAAAATTCAGTCGAACCGTAGAAACTGTGGGAGCGGGCTTGCTCGCGAATGCGCTGTGTCAGACAACACATGGGCTGCCTGACACTCCCTCTTCGCGAGCAAGCCCGCTCCCCCAGGGGTTGTGTGTTCAACGCAGGAGGGCCGGGATTTTCGGTGCCTGAGTTTGTTGTGCCGTCGGCACGTCTTTACCCGCGCCAAGGCCACCGCCCAATGCCGTCACCAGTTCTGCGTGGGCACTCAATCGCGCCGCCTGCACTTGCTGCTGAACCTGCTGCTGTTTGAACAGCAAGGTCTGCGCATTGAGCACGTTGAGGTAATCGGTGAGCCCGCGCTGGTAGGCGATCATCGCGATGTCGTAGGTCTTCTGCGCCGTGGCCACGGATTCGGCGGCGAATGTCTGCTGCTTGTCCATCGACTCGCGGCGGATCAACTGGTCCGAGATGTTCTTCAGCGCATTGACCAGGGTCTGGTTGTAATGCGCGACGGCGATGTCATAACCCGCCGACGCTTCGCCGAGCTCCGCACGCAGTCGCCCGCCGTCAAAGATCGGCAGCGAGATCGCCGGGCCGACGTTGTAGTTGAGCTTCTTGCCGGTCAGGAACTCCAGCGCCCCGCCGCCGGTGGCCATGTAGCCGAGGCTGCCGACCAGATCGACGTTGGGGTAGAACCCGGCGTGCGCGACATCGATTCCGCGCGCCTGCGCCGCCACTTGCCAGCGACTGGCGACCACGTCCGGACGCTGGCCGAGCAGTTCGGCGGGCAGCGCCGACGGCAGTTTGAGCGCTGCGCCAAGGGACAGGGTCGGCCGCTGCAATTGCGTCCCGGCGCCCGGCCCATTGCCGGCCAGTGCGGCGATCTGGTTGCGGCTCAGGGCGATTTCTTCGTCCAGCGCATCCAGTTGCCGATGGGTTTCCGGCAGCGGGGTTTCGGCCTGGCTGACTTCGAAGTGGGTGCCGATCCCGCCGTCCAGGCGTTTCTGCGCCAGCTCGAGAATCTGCTGTTGCTGTTTGAGCGTCGCCGCCACGATATCGCGCTGGGCGTAATGCAGCGACAGCTCGATATAGGCGCGCACGATGTTGTTCTGCAATTCGAGCTGCGCCTGACGCGCCTCGGCCGCGCTCATGTGCGCCAGATCCACCGCACGCTCGGTGCTGTTGCTTTCACGCCCCCAGAGGTCGAGGGCGTAACTGAAACCCAGCGCGGCGTTGTTGTCCCAGGTGGTGCTGTTGGCCAGCTCACCGGGGCCGTAGAACTGATCGGTCGGCCAGTTGTGGCGCTTGAGGGTCGACTCGCCATTGATCTGCAACGACTCGGCCGCCTCGGCCACGCCAGCCATGGACCGGGCCTGACGCACGCGCGCGGCGGCCATGGCCAGGGTCGGGCTGCCCTGCACGGCGAGGTCGATCCAATGGTTGAGTTGCGGGTCACCGTAGGCTTGCCACCATTGGGCGGTGGGCCAGTTTGCGTCACGGGCGGCGTGGGCGATGGCCTCGTCGGTGGCCAGTTCATTGGCCTCCAGAGCCTTGCCCTGCGGGGCAATCCCTCCGGTTCCGATGCAGCCGCCAAGACCTAACGAAAAAGCCAGAACACTGAGCGGCAAAAGCGCTCTGTTGATGCGACGCGGCACTGCTGCGAATTCCTGAGGTGGGAGATGTTTCGAGGTGGGCGCAATTCTAGGGGGGCGCCATGACGGCGATAAGCTGGGAATCCTGTGAATCTTTGTTACCGTTAACGAGATAATCCCTTGGTCGGGGTCTCAGACCCTGAAACTTCGTGTCACAATTTGCCATCTCCCTTGAGAGCACCCCATGGACACTTTGCAAAACATGCGCGCCTTCAGTTGTGTAGCGGAAGCCGGCAGCTTCACCGCCGCCGCCGTGCAGCTCGACACCACCACTGCCAACGTCTCGCGCGCGGTCTCCAACCTTGAGGCCCACCTGCAAACCCGCCTGCTCAATCGCACGACCCGCCGCATCGCGCTCACCGAAGCCGGCAAGCGCTACCTGCTGCGCTGCGAGCAGATCCTCGCCTACGTCGAAGAGGCCGAAGCCGAAGCCAGCGAAGCCCACGCCCGCCCGGCCGGACAATTGAAAGTGCACACCATGACCGGCATCGGCCAGCACTTCGTGATCGACGCCATCGCCCGCTATCGCAAGACCCACCCCGACGTGACCTTCGACCTGACCATGGCCAACCGCGTGCCGGACCTGCTCGACGAAGGCTACGACGTGTCCATCGTCCTCGCTCGCGAGCTGCCGGACTCGGGCTTCGTCTCGCAACGCCTGGGCATCACCTACAGCATCGTCTGCGCCTCCCCGGCCTACGTGAAAGCCAACGGCTGCGCACAAAAACCCAGCGACCTGCTGAACCACGCCTGCCTGCGCCTGGTGAGCCCGGTGATCCCCCTGGAAAAATGGGCCTTCGACGGCCCGGACGGTCAGGAAGTGGTCACTATCAACAGCTCCCCTTTCCTGGTGAACTCCGCCGACGCGATGAAAAGCGCGATCACCAGTGGGATGGGAGTCGGCGTGTTACCGGTGTACGCCGCGATTGAAGGCTTGCGCAACGGCTCGTTGGTGCGGGTGATGCCGAACTACCGCTCGCAGGAACTGAACCTGTATGCGATCTACCCGTCGCGGCAGTACCTGGATGCGAAGATCAAGACCTGGGTTGAATACCTGCGTGGTTCGCTGCCGGAGATATTGGCGGGGCATCAGGCGGAACTGGCGGCTTATGAGATGAGTGGGAGTCTGGGTGGAGCCAGGCTCGCGAACTGAGTTTACCGTCCTACAGACGGGGTGATTTGGGGGGACGTTTCCGACAAGTCGCGTCGGTTGTCCCTCGGAAACGAGGTGGATAGGCTTTTGAGGGTCGCTGACGCATCAGCGGCCGGGTCTGGAAAACCCGAAGTTCAGGATCACAGCCCATGACATAATGCGGCGTTTTTTCGCGACGTTATGGTAGCTGTACGTGGGAGACCTTCGGGTCTGCCGGGTTTGATCCTTTCCGGTTTTTCCAGTCCGCGTACAGCTGCCACCTCTTTCGCCTGGAAAACGAAAAATGGCAGCTCCTCCAAGACTTAAGGATCTTTGCCATGAAAAAACTTACTCCGAATCCCCCTGAAACCAACGACACCTCGCCCTACGAATCCGCCGATTCAAACAAACTCCACGACGCCGCCGAACGCGCGCTCGACCACTACCTGAACCCTCTCCCGAAAAAATGCCCCGGCCGCAAACCGAGCGAAATGTTCCAGATTTCACCGGACATGGACGACGAAAGCCTGCTGGCCCACGCCTGCGAATCCCTGGCCTCGGCCAGCGTCATGGCCAGTGACGTGGCAGCCTATGTCGACTCACCACAGCGACACCGGATTCTGGGCATTCAACAAGTCATCATGCTCGCCGAGCTCGCCGTGAACCGCGTGCTGGATAACGTCGAAGTACAACGTCATCCCACACACAGCTAAGCCGCTCTGACCAAACCGACCTGCCAGCGACAACCGCATTCGCTGGCAGCTCGGATGGGACGCAGAGCGTCCCGGGCTGCATTCCCACGCAGAGCGTGGGAACGATCAAACGATGAGCGTTAGCTCAAGTTCGCTGTTCGCTTCTCACCACTCAAAACGATGAGCGTTAGCTCGAGTAAGGCTTTTGACGTACCGGCCCCATCGGAAGGCTGAGTGGAGGGATTTATCCGGGGGTGGGAGCGCAGCGACCGTTTGGCGAAGCCAAACACATCGAGAGGAGGTGCAGCGAAGCAAACCGGAGGCGATGCCCCCGGATGAATCCCGGAGCGAAGGAACACCGAGCCTAGGCGAGGTGCCGAACGCCGGGGCCCAGCGTTTTGGTTACTTTGGGGCGTTTGCCAAAGTGACTCGCTGTAAAAGCGAAACCGCCAGCCGCAACCCCCGAAGCAACGGATATTCACCCAAAACCCCAAGAACCTGGTCGGCCCAGAGGCCGCCAAGGACAAGCCAAACCTGGCGAAGAATGTTAGCTTGCTTGGCAACCCAGAACAGCCGAGCCCAATGCCAATGAAAAAAACAGTCCTGGCCTTCAGCCGCATCACCCCCCCAATGATCGAACGCCTGCAACAAGAGTTCGACGTCATCGTCCCCAACCCGAAAAACGGCGACATCAACGCCCAGTTCAACGAAGCCCTGCCCCACGCCCACGGCCTGATCGGCGTCGGTCGCAAACTCGGCAAGGCCCAACTGGAAAACGCCGTCAAACTCGAAGTGGTCTCCAGCGTCTCCGTCGGCTACGACAACTACGACCTCGCCTATTTCAACGAACGCGGGATCATGCTCACCAACACCCCGGACGTGCTCACCGAAAGCACCGCCGACCTGGCCTTCGCCCTGATCATGAGCAGCGCCCGCCGCGTCGCCGAACTCGACGCCTGGACCAAGGCCGGCCAATGGCAGGCCAGCGTCGGCGCACCGCTGTTCGGTTGCGACGTGCACGGCAAGACCCTGGGCATCGTCGGCATGGGCAACATCGGCGCTGCCGTCGCCCGTCGCGGCCGCTTCGGCTTCAACATGCCGATCCTCTACAGCGGCAACAGCCGCAAGACCGAACTCGAACAGCAACTCGGTGCACAATTTCGCAGCCTTGACCAACTGCTGGCCGAGGCCGACTTCGTTTGTCTGGTGGTGCCGCTCAGCGACAAGACCCGCCACCTGATCAGCCACCGCGAACTGGCGCTGATGAAGCCGGATGCGATTCTGGTGAACATCTCCCGTGGCCCGGTCGTCGACGAGCCGGCACTGATCGAGGCATTGCAGAACAACCGGATTCGCGGTGCCGGTCTGGACGTTTACGAGAAGGAACCGCTGGCCGAATCACCGCTGTTTCAGCTGAAAAACGCCGTGACCCTGCCGCACATCGGCTCGGCCACTCACGAAACCCGCGAAGCTATGGCCAATCGTGCCCTGGCCAACCTGCGCAGTGCCCTGCTCGGCGAGCGTCCGCAGGATCTGGTGAACCCGCAGGTCTGGCGCGGATAAACAAATCGGGCAAGTACTGTAAAGTGCTTGCCCGTTCAACTTTCAGCCAATACATACTTTGCAAATCAACACGCCAACGAAATAAACCATCCCGCTATAAACTTTCCCGGCTTTATCCAATACAAAGATAAACACACCGGAGAATAGTAACCGTGAGAATTTCCAATACCGATCAATTAATCCGTTACAGCAAAGTCTGCCTGATGGCTTACATCAGCTTCTTTGGACTACTGGTGATGTACGGAAACGTGACCGACTACTCGGCAAACTATGAGTACGTCGGACACATCCTGAGCATGGATACGACACAGATCAACGAGAACATACGTTACAGGGCGATTGAATCGCCGATGATGCACCACCGGATCTATTGGTTCATCATCACCACGGAAGCGATCTACACCGCTTATTGCCTGCTCGGTACTTATTATCTCTACCGCAAAGTCAACGAGTCCGCGGCTGTCTTTCACGAGGCAAAAAGGTTCTCGATCATTGGCTTGCTGATTGCGATCTTCACCTATTATGTTTGCCTGCAAACCATCGGTGTTGAATGGTTCGACATGGACACTTCACAAGTATGGAATGCGAAAGACTGGGCACGGCACATTGTCGATTTCATGTTACCGGTACTGATTTTCATAACATTGAAAAACGAGCGTTGAATAATCAACGCTCAAGATTCAATCAATCTCAGGCCAACTTTCCATGCTTCGCCACAACCGCAACTTCGGGTTTACGAAACACCAGCACATTCCCCAGCATCACCAATACCAGCCCCGCCAATGCCGGTGCCGTCCATTGATAGCCTTCGGCGAAGGCCGAGACATTCAGCGCCACCACCGGGAACAGCACCGTGCAGTAGGCGGCGCGCTCCGGGCCCATGCGGCCGACCAACGTCAAGTAGGCGGTGAAGCCGATCACCGATCCCGGAATAACCAGATATAGAAGCGCGCCAATGTAGCGCGACGTCCACTCCATCTCGAATGGAATGCCCTTGACCAGGCACCACACCGAGAGCATCGCCGCACCGTAGGCCATGCCCCAGGCATTGGTGGTCAGCGGCTTGAGACCGGCCTTCTGTTGCAGGCTCGAGAGCATGTTGCCCGCCGAGAAGCACAAGGTGCCGCAGAGTGCCAGACCCAGGCCCAGCAGGGTTTGCGGACTGGCGTGATGCCCGGCCAGCTCCGGCCAGAACAGCAGGCCCAGGCCAGACAGCCCCAGCGCCCCGCCCATCAGCACATTGCGCGCGATGCGTTGGCCGAAGAACACCCGCGCATTCAGCGCGTTCCACAACGTCGCCGTGGAAAACACCACCGCCACCAGACCGCTGGGGATCCATTGGCTGGCAGTCAGGAAACACATGAAGTTGACGCAGAACAGGCACAACCCCTGCGCCACACAGATCAGATGCCCGCGCCGGTTCATCGGTTGCAGCCGACGGCTGAGCAGCAACAGCGCAAACAACACCAGCGCCGCGAGACCGAAGCGATAGACGATCGACACCGGAATCGCCACCACGCCCAGTTGCCACTTCAAGGCTATCCAGGTGGTGCCCCAGATCAGCACGGTCAACAAATACAACGACAGGTTCATGGCAGACACTCCTCGATTGGGTTTCAGTGTCCGCCTGCGCCTTCACCCCTCGCTTGCATAAACTTGCGCTTTTGTCGGCGTGCAGGCTGGCAGCGCAACATCTACGGAGTAGGATGCAAGGCGTTGAAGAGAACCGACCATGGCCGCCATCGATACCCTGCAAGTCTTTCAAGCCTTGAACAGCTCGCCCAACGCATGCCTTGTGCGCAGCGCCGAGTTGGGGGACGGCCTGTCCGCAGCCTTGTGGACCAACCACCACGACGCCCGCGACTATGACGCGCCGAGCCATCACACGCTCTCCTGCTACATCGCTGGCGGCACCGGCACGTTCCGCCGTGGCGCCCCCGGAAACAAAGGCAGTCCGGACAAGTTGTGCATCCTGCCAGCCGACCACGAGTCGGGGTGGGTGATCAATGGCGACATTCGCCTGGCCCACCTGTATTTCAGCGCCGAACAATTTGCCTTGGGTTGCGTCACGCTGCTGGATCGCGAGCCCCGGGAAATGCAGCTGCGCGAACAGACTTTTCTGGAAGATCCGCAACAGGCCCGACGGTTTCGCCAGTTACTCACTCTCAATTGGGACGAGCCTGGCGAGCGTCTGCTGACCAGCAGCCTGGCCCACGAACTGATCAGCCAAACCTTGTTGAGCCAGGTCGGCGTACGCCACGGCTTGCGCCTCAAGGGCGGGCTGGCGCCGCATCAGCGCCGGCAACTGGTGGAGTTCATCGACAGCCAACTGGCCGAGCCGATCAGCCTCGGGCAACTGGCGGGGTTGTGTGCGTTGTCGGAATACCACTTCGCGCGGATGTTCCGGGTGAGCTTCGGACTGCCGCCACATCAGTATGTGCTGGCGCGGCGTTTGAGTCGGGCGCGGGAGTTGTTGCGGGGCACGGCGTTGCCGCTGGGGGAGATTGCCCTGGCGTGTGGATTTGCCAGTGCCAGCCACTTCACCAACCGCTTTCGCCAGGTGCTGGGTGGAACGCCCGGCGAGTATCGCCAGGCGTTTTTGCGCTGATCAGAACTCCAGCGTGCTCGACAACGAAATCTGCCGCGAATCGCCCATCGACACGAAGAAACGGCTCGCCGCCGAGGTGTAGTAGGTGCGATCGAACAGGTTCTTCACGTTGAGCTGGAACTTGACCTTCTGCCCCTCGACCCGGGTGTCGTACGTGGCGAACGCATCGGCCACGGTGTAGCTCGGCAGATCGAAGTCGTTGACCGCGTTACCCGCTCGTTCACCGACATACCGCGCGCCGGCGCCGACCCGAAGTTGATCACCACCGATCACGCTGCCGAAGTCGTAGACCGCCGACAGCGAGCCGGTATTTTTCGCCACGTTCTGCAGCCTGTTGCCTTTGTAGTCCGGATCTTCCGTAACCTCGGCGTCGGTATAGGCGTAGCTGCCGATCATGCTCCAGCGGTCGCTGAGCTGGCCGGTCAGGTCCACTTCCAGGCCCCGGGAACGCACTTCGCCGGCGGCGCTGTAAATCGTCGTCGGGCCTTCGGAATTGGCCACCAGCACGTTGCGTTTCTTGATGTCGAACAGGGCGATATTGCCGGTGACACGCCCCGGAATGTCGAGGCGTGCGCCCAGCTCCCAGGACTTGGCTTCTTCCGGCGCGATGCTGCCGTCGAGCACGGTGCTGCTGCCGCTCAGCGGCGCGATGGTCGAGTTGGGTTTGAACGATTCGGTGTAGCTGCCGTAGAACGACAACGCGTCGGTATAGCGATACACCAGACCCGCGCGCGGCACCCACTTCTGGCCGTTGCTGTCGGTGTTGGCCTTGAACGGCACGCCTTTGCCGGCGTACTGGTCGTACTCCTGGAAGCGCCCGCCAGCCACCAGAATCCACTGGTCGTTGAGGTGGATGGAGTCCTGCAGGAACACCGAGTCGCTGCGCAGCAGATCGGTTTGCGCACTGTCCGCCGGGCTGACGGTGGTGCCTTCAACTTCGCGGCCGTAGACCGGGTTGACGTAACTGAAGGTGCTCAGGCTTTTCTGGCGGATCAGGTCGGCGCGGTAGATCTTGCGGTACTCGTCGTCGACGCCGAACACCAGATCATGCTGCATGCCCAGCACGTTGACCTTGCCTTCGAGGCTGGCCGTGGTGAAGCGGTCGGTGCTGATCGCGCCCTGGGTGCCGTCCATGCTGCGGGTCAGGGTGCCTTTTTTGGTGTCGATCGCGGTTACGCGGACCTGGCTGGCGTCGTAGGTTTCGCGATTCCAGCTGTAGCCGAAATGGGCTTTCCAGTCGTCGTTGAGTTCGTGATCGGCCTCAAAGTGATAGAGATCGGAACGCCCTTCCATGTCGTTGAATTTCTCGTCGAGCCGCTCGTTGCGCGAGATATCCAGCGGATGGTTGGTGCGTGGATCGATCAGGGTTCCACGATCAAACGGGGTCAGGAATTCACGGTGCTCGTAAGCGAACAACAGCTTGGTGCGCTCGCCGTACCAGGCCAGCGACGGTGCAACCAGGGTTTCGCGGTGGGTGCCGAAATTGCGCCAGTAATCTTCGTCTTCGTGATCCAGCACCATGCGATACGCGAGGCCGGAATCCCCCAGCGCACCGGTGCTGTCGAACGAGCCGCCGCTGCCATTCTTGCCGTCGCCGTAGGTCGAGCCGCGCAGGGTCAGCGCGTTGTACTGGGTCAGTTCGGGCTTCTTGCTGACCATGTTGACCACGCCGCCCGGGTCCTGAATCCCGTAGAGCAGCGAGGCCGGGCCCTTGAGCACCTCGACGCGATCCACGGTGGCGTTCATGCCACGGCCCTGCACCACCGGCATGCCGTCGCGCATGATCGAGCCGTTGCGGTTGTCACCGAAGCCGCGGGTCATCACCGAATCTTGGGTGCTGCCCAAGGTGTTGCCCTGGGTGATGCCGCTGACGTTGGCCAGTGCATCATCAAGATTGCGCGGAGCCTGATCGCGAATGACCTGGGCCGCAATCACGTTGACGGTCTGCGGGATTTCCTGAAGCGAAGCGGAAGAGCGCATCACCGAACTGGTTTCCGGTGGCTGGTAGCTCATCGGCTGGTCGACCACCGAGGTGATGTTCGTCGCGCCGAGGTTCAACGCGCCTGCGGTCGGTTGCGGTTCGAGCGCCAGGGTATGGCTGTCAGTGCGGCGGAAGGTCAGGCCGGAGCCGGTGAGCAGACGTTGCAGCGCCTGCTCGGCACTCATCTGGCCGTTGACCGCTTGAGCAGTCAGGCCATAAGGCGCTTCATCGGTATAAACCACGCTCTGCCCGGTGACACGGCTGAAGTCGCTCAGGGCCTGAGGCAACGGCTTGGCAGCCAGGGAAAAACTGAATTGCTTTTGTGGCTGGCTGCTGACGGATTCAGCGGCCAGCGCCACGCTCAGCGGCAACAGGGCCAATGCCGAAAAACTCAAGGCTGAAACGCCCAACCACTGTTTGACCGAACCCGATTTTGCCCTGGACTTCATTGCTCATGACCTGTGTAGAACCGCAACGGATGCGAATGACTCGCAGTTTCAGTCACTACACGGATGGCGTCCGGGTTTACCTCACCACTAAGTTGAAAATATTTTCAGCGCAGGATGATCAGCTTGCCCAACACCTGGTGCTGCTCGAATCCCAACACCCCTTGCAGCGAATTCAACACGGCTTGCGGATCCTTGCTCGGAAAGCTGCCGCTGACCTTGCGCGCCCCCAGTTCGTCGTTGAGCAACACGATCCGTCCGGGGTAATAACGCCGCAGATCCTGCACTACATCGGCCAGTGTCGACTTGTAGTAAGTCAGCCAGCCCTGGCGCCACGCCAGTTGCGCTTCGCTGTCCACGGCGTGCAGTTTTGCGGCAGTGCCTGCGCCGTATGCCACTTGCTGGCCGGCGGTGAGAATCTGCTGTTGGCCGTCAGGGGATGCCGTCACGCCGACGCGTCCGGACAGCACCGTCACCTGGGCGCCTTGAGGTTGCAGGCGCACTTCGAACTGAGTGCCGAGCACCCGCGCCTGGCCCTTTTCAGCCTCGACCACAAAGGGATCACCCGTGTGAGTCACGCTGAAAAATCCGGCCCCTCGGCGCAATTGCACATGCCGCTCGCCATGACTGAAATCCACGGCGATGGCACTGTCGGCATCCAGCGTCACCTGCGATTGATCGGCCAGAGTCACGGTGCGGATCTCGCCCGGTGCCGACACGTAATCGGCGCCCAGATCATCGATCCAGCGCTGCGGCTGCCAACCGCTGCCGAGGCTGATCATCAACAGCAGGCAGGCCGCCATGGCCAGCGCGCCGGCCCAGCGTCGAAGCGATGCACGGCGCGGTCGATCCATCGCGTTGAGCAAACTCTGCAACGCCAGTGCGTCTTCATCGGCCAGGGTGCGCGCCGGTCCTTCGCTCAACTCCCACACCACTTGCGCCTGGGCGTAGGCCTCGGCGTGAGCCGGGTCAGCGCGCAGCCATTGACTGAACGTCAGCTGATCACCGGTGCTCGGGCGGTCGTGCAGCAGGCTCAGCCAGGCAAAAGCGGCCTGTTCCTGCGCGGGCGTCGGGATGACTCGGTCGGAGTTGTTCACGGTGCTTTCCCTGGCAGGCGTGGCGCGGGTTCGCGCAGGCTGGCCTTGCAGGCCTCGAGGGCGCGCATCATATGTTTTTCCACAGCACTTTGGGACAGGCCCATGGCCTTGGCGATCTCGGCGTACTTGCGCCCGTGGATGCGATTGAGCAAAAAGATCTGCCGCGTGCGCTCGGGCAAGGCGCGCAAGGCCGCTTCGACGTGGCGCAAATCGTTGCCCGCTTCGAGCGCCGCCTGCGGTTCGCTGGCGCTGCTGTCCGGCTCATCCGGTTGCCAGCCTTCGTTGACCCGCACCCGCGCGCCTTCGCTGCGCAAATGATCGATGGCGATATTGCCGGCGCAACGCAACAGATAAGTGCTGAGTTCTTCGACCTCCACCAGCGGTCGACGCCAGAATCGCAGAAACAGATCCTGCACCAGATCCGCCGCCGTCGCCCGGCAACCGACGCGCCGGCTCACCAGCGCTTCCATCTGCGAACGCTGGGACAGGAACACCTGAAGAAAATGCGCGCGGGCGCCATGGGGTTCGTCGTCGCGATGTTCGGGAGGATGGCCGATCAGCATGTCAGTTCAAGGCCCATGCAGCGACCGGGCTGGCGAGCAGGCTCAGTCCGGCCATGGTCAAGGCCAGACGTGGGCGATAGGGCAACAACAGCACCAACGTCAGCGCACTGAGCATCAACACTGCGCACCAGTCGACCAGACCAAAACTCCAGCCCTTCATGGCAACCGCCGCCCACAGCGACAGCCCCAGCAACAGCCAGCCTGCGAGTTTCAAACCTTGCCGACGGCGGGTCGAAGGTTTTTGACCCAGCAGCTCTTCGTGATGCCGAGGCATCGCCAGGCACAGCGCCGTGAAAGCGCAATAACAAAGCAACAGCGCCAGCAGCATTCAGTTCGTCCCATGCTCAAGGGTGATCGGCCGGGCCGTTTCGCGGGCTGGCTTTTGCACGCTGACGATGTGTCCAGCGCGCTGCATTTTCCGCGCGGCCCAGGCGAGAAAGAGGCCACTGCCCAGACACGTCAGGTCGAAACCGGCCAAGGCCCAGTCGCCTTCAGGCACTGTCACGCCGAGGTGATAAGGGGAGGTCAAACCGTTAAGAAGCGGAACCGCGATAAACAGTGCAGCCCCCAGCGACAGCTGTTCGACCCAGGCCTTGCGCCCCGGACGCAACATCGCATGCACCACGCTTAAGCCCCAGGCGATGAAGAACGCATTCACTTCCCAGTCGGCACGCCCGGCCAGATTCACCGGCAGCAGACGATTGGCCCAGAAGAACACGGCGACCGCCGCCACCAGCCCGGCCATGCTGGCAATGTTCAGCACTTGCACCAGCCGCAACTCGAAGGGCATCCCACCGCTTTTGATGTGTTTGAGCTGACGCTTGCCGAGCCAGATCACCAGCCCGGTGCCGATCATCGCCGTGCCCGCCAGACCACAGATGAAATACAGCCAGCGCAGCACCGGTCCGGCAAAGTGGCCCATGTGCAAACCGTAGAAACTGCCAGCAACCGCCATCGCCATCGGCTGATCGGGCGTTGTGCCGATGACTTGTCCGCTGACACCGCTGAAGGTCACGGCGCTGCCGGAATCATTCACCACTCGGTCGGAACCCGCACGGGACATCACCACCGAGGCATTGGCATCGCCCGGATTGTTCACGCTGATACGCCCGACATGTCCACCCGACCATTGCTCGCTGGCCGCCAGCAACAGGGGCGCCAGCGGTGCCAGTGTCGCCGGTTGATTGGCCCGTTCAGGGACGCTGGATTCGGGAAAAACCTCGTCGTAAAACGCCCTGACGTTGTTGCCGTACGAAACCAGAATGCTCGCCGGCATCACCATCGACATGAAGATCACCAGACTGCTGTAGGTGATCATCAGATGAAACGGCAACACCAGCACAGCCACCGCGTTGTGTCCGTCGAGCCACGAGCGCTGGCCCTTGCGCGGGCGGAAGGTGAAGAAGTCCTTGAAGATTTTCTTGTGGGTGATGATCCCGGTGATCAGCGCGACAAACATCACCATCGCGGCGATGGTCGAGAGCCAGCGGCCCCACGGATAAGGCATTTGCAGCTGGAAATGGAAGCGGTAGAAAAACTCGCCGCCCATGCTTTCCCGGGGCTGCACTTCGGCACCGGTTTGCGCGTCGAGGGTCTTGCGGGTGAATGCGCCGCGCTCGCCGGGCTTGGCTGGCGTCTGCTGCCAGCCCACGCTCAGACCGGGATCGCGGGCGTCGGGCAGGCCAATGATCCAGCGCGAAGCGTCGGGGGCGTTTTGTTGCAGATAGTGCTGGGCCAGCGTCAGGCTTTTTTCGGCATCCAATGGGTGCGCCTGGATTTCCGGCTGCATCCAGTGACTGGTTTCGTCCTTGAAATAGGCCAGGGTTCCGGTCAGAAAAATCGCAAACAACAGCCAGCCGAAAACCAGCCCGGTCCAGGTGTGCAGCCAGGCCATCGCTTGTCGAAAACCCTCTTTCATGCCAGACCCAGACCGCGCGCAGCGCCGGAAACGGTGGCCAGGATCACGCTCGGCACCAGCAGACCGACCCACGCCGACCAGGCCGTGCGACAGGCGAAACACCAGAGCACCGCCACCAGATAGACCAGGAACGAAACGGTCATGCCGGTCACCACTGCCTCGGCGCGGTTCAGCGGCAGCCACAACGTCAGCGTAACGCTGGCCAATGCCGCGACCAGATAGCCGCCGAACACCGCCGCGAGCACCCGCGAAGTGACGGCCAGACGATAGGACAGGGGAAGTGTGGCGAGTTTGGCTTTCATGTTTCGACCCTGAAACGATTAACGTCCGACCAAGACGCCGAACGACAGGCGAGCAATATTAATGATAAATATTCTCATACGCAAAAGAGTCTGATTGCCGGGCACCCTCCGCAGCCCTACAATGCGAACCATTCTTGTTCTCTAACGCATCCTGCATGCGCCCGGAGTGATGCCGTTGCCGTCCGCCCATCCTGTCGAATCGCTCTATCAGGCCCACCACAGTTGGCTCACCGGCTGGCTGCGGCGCAAACTCGGCTGCCCGGACAGCGCCGCCGATCTCGCTCAGGACACCTTCATCCGGGTGCTGACCGCCCGCGAGCCGCCAGTGATTATCGAACCGCGCGCATTCCTCACCACCCTGGCCAAGCGCGTGCTGTTCAACCATTACCGCCGCCAGGACCTGGAGCGCGCCTACCTCGACACCCTCGCGCAGATCCCGGAAATGGTTGCGCCTTCGGAAGAAGAGAAAGCCATCATCCTGCAAACCCTGATGGAGCTGGATCAGTTGCTTGATGGCCTGCCGCGCGTCGTCAAACGCGCATTTCTGCTGGCGCAGGTCGATGGCCTGACTTATCCGCAGATCGCCGCCGAACTGGGCATTTCCGTGGCCACGGTCAAACGTCATCTGAACAAGGCAGCGATGCGCTGCTACTTCGCCCTGTGAACCCGTCGATGGATTTTTCCGCGCAGGTCGCCGAACAGGCGGTGCACTGGTTGCTGGAAATGCAGCAAGGCCCGTTGAACCCGCGCCAGCAACAAGCCTGGCAGCAATGGATCGATGCCCACAGCGAACACCGCCGCGCGTGGGAGCACATTCAGCGGGTCAATTCGCGGTTGCGCGGGTTGTCGTCGCCACTGGCCCACGCCGCACTGAATGCGCCGAAGTCCGGCAGCCGTCGTCAGACGCTGAAGTTGTTGCTGATTCTCGGCGCCGGTTCGGCGGTCACCTGGGGCATGCGCGAGCACAATCAGTTGCCATCGCTGCTGGCCGATTACCGCAGCCCGATTGGTCAGCGGCGCAAGATCTCGCTCGGCGCCGACGGCCAGTTGCAACTCAACACCGCCAGCGCGGCGGATGTCCGGGGCGATGGTTTGATCCGTCTGCTCGAAGGCGAGATGCTGCTGACCGCCACGCAATCCTTCGACGTGCAAACCGCCCAAGGCGTGCTGAAAACCCAGGGCGCGCGAATAAACGTACGGCAGTTCGCCGACCGTACGCAGGTTGCACTGTTTGAAGGTCGGGTCGAACTGAACGTGCCAGGTCGCGCGCCGATGCTGCTGCCGGTCGCCCGACAACTGAGTTTCAGCACCACCGGCGTCAGCGCGGCAAAACCGCTGGACGCCAACAGCGGCGCCTGGGCCGACGGCATGCTGGTGGCCGCGCACATGCGTCTGGGCGACTTTCTCGATGAACTCGGTCGCTACCGGCGCGGGCAGCTCCATTGCGATGCGAAAGTGGCTGACCTGCTGATTTCCGGGTCTTATCCACTGGACGACAGCGAGCGGATTCTCGACCTGCTGGAAATCAGCCTGCCGGTAAAAGTGAGGCGCTTCACCCGTTACTGGGTGACGGTCGAAGCTAAAGCCTGATCGTTCCCACGTCGAAGTGTCGAACCGTCCGCGTGGGAATGCAGCCCCGGGACGCTCCGCGTCCCCTGCAAAAATAAATGAGCCGTTTTTCAGATCTGGCGTGACAGAGAAGGAAAGCCCCCTTGATTCAACCTTCTCAGGACCGTCCTCCATGCACCCCACCCGCCTCACGCCGCTGGCCCGAACCCTGCGCAACCTCGTCCTCGGCGCCAGCCTGAGCTTCAGCGCTCTGCCCCTTGCGCAGGCTGCCGAAACCAAGGCTTATCACATCGCCCCGTCGTCGCTGGAAAACGCCCTCAACCAGTTCGGCCGTGAAGCCGGTGTACTGATCTCGTTCGGCTCGCAAGTCACCAGCGGTGTGCAAAGCCGTGGTCTGGAAGGCAACTACACAGCGGAACAAGGTCTGAATGCGCTGCTCGAAGGCACCGGCCTGCAAGCCCGCGCCGAGGGTGGCAATGCCTTCAGCCTGCAACCGTCGAACGACAGCGCCCTGGAGCTGGACACCTCGAAAGTGGTCGGCGACTGGCTGGGTGAGGCTGCGCAGGTCAACGTCTTTGAACATCCCGGTGCCCGTGACGTGATCCGCCGCGAAGAGTTCGAGCGCCAGGGCGCGACCCAGGCCCGTGACGTGCTCAACCGCATTCCCGGCGTCAACGCGCCGGAAAACAACGGCACCGGCAGCCACGACATGGCGCTGAACTTCGGCATTCGTGGCCTCAACCCGCGCCTGGCCGCACGCTCGACCGTATTGATGGACGGCATTCCCGTGCCGTTCGCCCCTTATGGCCAGCCGCAGTTGTCGTTCGCGCCGATCAGCATGGGCAACATGGATGCGGTGGACGTGGTGCGTGGTGGCGGCGCCGTGCGTTACGGCCCGCAGAACGTCGGCGGCGTGGTCAACTTCGTGACCCGGGCGATTCCGGACGAGCCGACCGTCAAGGGCGGTTTCCAGACTGAAACCAGTCCATCGTCCAGCCATGACGGCTTCAAGACCAGCGCCAACCTGCTGGCCGGCGGCACCAATGCCAACGGTCTGGGCGGCGCGCTGTTGTACTCCGGCACTCGCGGTGGCGACTGGCGCGAACACAGCGATACGGAAATCGACGACCTGATCCTCAAGGGCAAATACCAGCTCGACGAGGCCAACAGTTTCAACGCCATGGCACAGTATTACGAAGGCAAGGCCGACATGCCCGGCGGCCTGAATGTCGCCGATTACGATGCCGATCCGTACCAGTCGACCCGGCCAAAAGACCAGTTCTGGGGCCGTCGCACGATGTTCAATGTCGGCTATCGCTATCAGGAAGATCGCCGCGAGTTCACCGCCAATACCTTCTTCACCAAGACCCTGCGCAGCGGTTACCTGGATCAGGGCACGTTCCTGTCGCTGTCGCCGCGCGAGTATTGGGTGCGCGGTCTGGAAACCCGCTTCGCTCAAGGCTTCGACCTCGGCGCCACCAGCCATGAAGTCGGCGTCGGCTATCGCTACATAAACGAAGCCGGCCACGAACTGCGCTATCGCACCCCGATTGCCAGCAACGAGTATCCGACCACCAACAGCCGCAATGACCGCGACACCCGTGGCGGCACGGAAGCCAATGCATTTTTCGTCGATGACCGGATCGACATCGGCAAGTGGACCATTACCCCGGGCGTGCGCTACGAGATGATCGAGTCGCAGCAGACCAACAACCTGACCAACGTCAAATACAAGGGTGACTACAACACCGCGCTGCCGGCGCTGAACGTGCTGTATCACCTGTCCGACAGCTGGAACCTGTACGCCAACACCGAAGGTTCGTTCGGTAGCGTGCAATACAGCCAGATGCCCAACCGCGTCAGCAGCGGCGAAGTGAAACCGGAGAAGGCCCGCACCTGGGAACTCGGCACCCGTTACGACAACGGTGCGCTGCGAGCGGAGATCGGCGCATTCCTGATCAACTTCGACAACCAGTACGAAAGCAACCAGACCAATGATTCGGTAATCGCCCGTGGCGAAACCCGCCATCAGGGCATCGAGACCAGCGTCAACTACGCTCTCGACGACTTGAGCCCGGCGCTGGCCGGCTTCGACGTCTACGCCACTTACGCGTATGTCGACGCGACCATCCGCGAAGAGGGGCCGAACAAGGGCAATCGTGTGCCGTTCTCGTCGAAACACAAAGGCACGATCGGCGTCGGTTACACCGAAGGGCCGTGGAAGCTTAACCTGGACAGCAGCTTCCAGAGCGACCAGTTCGCCGACAACGCCAACACCTCGAAAGAAAGCGCCGACGGCAGCACCGGCAAGATCCCGGGCTACATGCTGTTCAGCAGCCGCGCCGGTTATGACTTCGGGCCGCAGCTGTCGGACCTGAACGTGGCGGTGGGGGTGAAGAACATCTTCAACACCCAGTACTTCACCCGCTCGTTCGATGACAACAACAAGGGCAAGTATGTGGGTGAACCGCGCACGGTGTACGTGCAGACCTCCGTTGCTTTCTGATCCCTGCTGAAAACAGAAAGGGCCTGCAATTGCAGGCCCTTTCTCATTGGGTGGCTTGGAAAATCAGCGCATCAACTGTTGATCGCTGCCTGTTCGTTCTCGTCAAACTCTTCCGCCAACAGCTTGTCATTGGCTTTGCTTGTGAATGGCACCACAGCGGCTCGCGGTTTGCCGCGCAGTTTGCCAAACAGGTGCTCCAGCGCGTGCTCCAGTTTTTCGGCTGCACCATCGATCGCCTGTTCCAGCGAATCGGCTTTGTGGGTGACGGAAATCGGTTGATGGCCTTTTGGCCGCGCTTCCAGTTGGCAGCGCAAATCATGAGGACCTGGTTTGTCACCGTTCTCGTCGCTCAGATGGACTTCGACACGGGTCAGGTCTTCCTCATAACGGTCGAGCGTGCTCTCAATTGTGGTTCGTACCCACTCCTCCAGTCGTTTGCTGCTTTGAATATGGTTGTCGCTGTTGACTTGGATTTGCATAGTTCATCCCTTATTTCAGCTAGCTCGCAAGAGGCCTGGAACAGGATTTCGTGACCTCTTGATTACAACAATCGGCCCGCCGGACGAACATTTCAACCCCTTAAAAAAGATAAATATTCATTCGCAAAAAAAGCCGGACAACCGAGTAAAGCGCTGGTAAGGTCGGGAGTTGGGTCGCCCCGCCACCCCGAAAAATCTGCTCACAATTGGCCATCACCCAACGGGTGCAGGCTGCGAAAAATCCCCGCTTCTTCCACCAGCCAGTCATGCACCGCCCGTACGCCCGGATGGCTCAGGGCCCCCGGCGCATAAAGCAATACATAGCGCTTGTGATTGGGCACCGAAATCCCGAACGGCACGATCAACGTCCCCCGCTCCAGCTCGTCGTTGAGCAACGTGCGCCGGGCAATCGCCACGCCCATGCCGGCAATCGCCGCTTCGATGGTCAGGTGGTTGCGATTGAACGTGTGCCCGCGCCGCACATCCGCGCCCTCGAAACCGATGGCATTGAGATAAAACTCCCACTCCGCGTATTCATAGCTGCCGCGCCAGGCGGTGATGTCGTGCAGCAGCGGAAAATGCACCAGATCCGCCGGCCCGTGCAGCGGCGGCCGTCCGCGCAGCAGGCCCGGCGCGCACACCGGGAAAATCTGCTCGTCGAGCAAGGCTGTGGATAACAATCCCGGATAGCTGCCGTCGTTCAGGTCGATGGCCAGGTCGAAATCCCCTTCATGCAACGGCACGCTGCTGTCCTCGGCCACCAGCCGCAACTGGATGTCCGGGTAACGCTGTTGCAGGCGTGGCAAGCGCGGGGTCAGCCATTTGCTGAGGAACGATGGAATCGAGCGCAACCGCAGAATCCCGCTGATCATCCCCGCATCCAGCCGTCGCAATTCCGCGTCGATGCTGCCGTAAGCCTCGTTGACCGTGATCGCCAGTCGCTGCCCTTCCGCGCTCAACTCCACGCCCCGCGCACGGCGATGAAACAGGCGAAACCCCAGTCGCTCTTCCAGCTGTCGGATTTGCTGACTCACCGCCCCCGGCGTGATGTGCAGTTCCTCGGCACAGCGGGTGAATGACAGGTGCCGCGCGGCACAGGAAAACACCTGCAGCCAGACGTAAGTCTGGGCATGCAATTGACGACTCATGGTTTAGTCCTGCTAAAGGCTTACTTAGGAAATTTCGTTAGTCACGTTGAAGCGAGGTAGGCAGTATCGCCGACATTGCGCTTGTCCTACAAAAAATGGCAGCGATTCCTACTCCATTGCTTGTAAGGGTTTAGCATGGCTATCAGTGTTTTCGATCTATTCAAAGTCGGCATCGGTCCGTCCAGTTCCCACACCGTCGGCCCGATGCGCGCCGCCGCGACCTTCGCCCAGGCCCTGATCGACCAGCATTTGCTGAACGATGTGCAGCGGGTGGAAATCCGCTTATATGGCTCGCTTTCGGCCACCGGCGTCGGCCATGCCACCGACCGCGCAACGGTCATGGGCTTGATGGGCGAATGGCCGGACAGCATCGATCCGTCGACCATCGAGCCGCGCATCCAGCAAGTGCGCGAGACCGGCCAACTCTCTCTGGCCGGTGAACGCTCGATCGCCTTCAACTGGCAGCACGATCTCCTGCTGCTGGACGAGAGCCTGCCCTACCACCCCAACGCCATGTCGCTGACAGCCTTCGGTGCATCCGGCCAATTGTTCGAGCAGACGTACTACTCGGTCGGCGGCGGTTTCATCATCGAAGCGGCCGAAGCCGAATCGGGTGTGGCGCCGGCCGGCGGCGTCGAGTTGCCTTACGAATTCTCCAGCGCCGTCGAACTGCTGGCGCTGTGCAAGCAGCACAACCTGCGGGTGTCCGAACTGATGATGGCCAACGAACGGGCCTGGCGCAGCGATGCCGAGATCCGTCAGGGCCTGCTGCACATCTGGTCGGTAATGCGCGAGTGCGTCGAGCAAGGCCTGCGTCACGAAGGCATTCTGCCCGGCGGTCTGAACGTTCCGCGTCGCGCGGCGAAATTGCACCGCAGCCTGCTGGAAATCGGCAAGCCGAACGTCATCAGTTCGACCCTGTCGGCGATGGAGTGGGTCAACCTGTTCGCCCTCGCCGTCAACGAAGAGAACGCCGCCGGCGGGCGCATGGTGACCGCGCCGACCAACGGTGCCGCCGGGATCATCCCGGCCGTTCTGCACTACTACATGAAATTCAATCCGGATGCGTCGGACGACGACGTGGTTGCGTTCTTTCTGGGCGCGGCAGCGGTCGGCATCCTGTGCAAGAAAAACGCCTCGATTTCCGGCGCCGAAGTCGGCTGCCAGGGCGAAGTCGGCTCTGCCTGCGCCATGGCCGCTGCGGGTCTGGCCGATGTGCTCGGCGCCACCCCGGAGCAACTGGAAAACGCCGCCGAAATCGGCCTGGAACACAACCTCGGTCTGACCTGCGACCCGGTCGGCGGCCTCGTGCAAGTGCCGTGCATCGAGCGCAATGCCATCGCTGCGGTGAAGGCGATCAACGCCACGCAAATGGCCCTGCGCGGCGACGGCAAACACTTCATTTCCCTCGACCGGGTGATCCGCACCATGCGCGATACCGGCGCCGACATGCATGACAAATACAAAGAGACTTCACGGGGCGGCCTGGCCGTGAGCTGGGTGGAGTGCTGAGGAGCGCTCCCTGACCGCCCGTAACACGTGAGCCCGAGCAAGAATAATAACGAGGCAAAAACGATGACCGATGTACGCACACCCGCTGCCGAAAATCCCGCTGTAGACCGCACACGCAATACCGAAACCGCCAACAAGGGCTGGAGCAAATTCGACACCACCTGGATGCTCGGCCTGTACGGCACGGCCATCGGTGCCGGCACCTTGTTCCTGCCGATCAACGCTGGTGTCGGCGGCTTCTGGCCGTTGCTGATCCTGGCATTGTTGGCGTTCCCGATGACCTTCTTCGCGCACCGGGGCCTGACCCGCTTCGTGCTGTCGGGCCGCTCCGGTGACATCACTGAAGTGGTGGAAGAACACTTCGGCATCGGCGCCGGCAAACTGATCACGCTGCTGTATTTCTTCGCGATCTTCCCGATCCTGCTGGTGTACAGCGTGGCGCTGACCAACACCCTCAGCAGCTTCCTCGAACACCAGTTGCACATCGCCCCGCCGCCGCGCGCGGTGCTGTCGCTGGCGCTGATCCTCGGTCTGATGGCCATCGTCCGCTGCGGTCAGAGCGTGATCGTCAAAGCCATGAGCGTGCTGGTCTATCCGTTCGTCGCCGCGTTGCTGTTGCTCGGCATCAGCCTGATTCCGAACTGGAACGGCGCGTTCTTCGCCAGTGCTCAAGAACCGATGGAAATGTCGGTGTTCCTCAAGACCCTGTGGCTGGCGATTCCGGTGATGGTGTTCTCGTTCAACCATTCGCCGATCATTTCCGCGTTCGCCGTCGAGCAGAAACAGCGTTACGGCGAGCAGGCCGAGCGCAAGAGCAGCGGTATCCTCGCCATGGCCCACGGCATGATGGTGGTGACGGTGATGTTCTTCTGCTTCAGTTGCGTGCTGGCGCTGTCGCCGGCGGATCTGGCAGCGGCCAAGGCGCAGAACATCTCGATCCTGTCGTACCTGGCCAACCACTTCCAGACCCCGGTCATCGCTAACGCTGCGCCGCTGATTGCGTTGGTGGCGATCACCAAGTCCTTCCTCGGCCATTACATCGGCGCCAGCGAAGGCTTCCAGGGCATGATCGTCAAAAGCCTGCGCAGCCGTGGCCGGGTGATGTCGGCGAGCTGGCTGAACCGTGCGACCGCACTGTTCATGATCCTCAGCTGCTGGGCCGTGGCGACCTTCAACCCAAGCATCCTCGGCATGATCGAAACCCTGGGCGGGCCGGTGATTGCCTGCCTGTTGTTCCTGATGCCGATGTACGCCATCCGCCGCGTGCCGGCCTTGCGCCAGTATTCGGGCCAGGCGTCCAACGTGTTCGTGGTGCTGATCGGCCTGATTGCACTGTCAGCGATCATCTACTCGGTTCTGCCCTGAAATGGGCCGCAAACGAAGAAGGCGAGCCATGGGCTCGCCTTCTTTTTGGCCGGATTCATTGTTCGACAATATTCCCGGCATGTCCCTTGCTACATCGCTGAAGGAGACAGGACCACGGAAAGGCCGATGGTCAGGTTTGGCGAACCAACCCGATCAAGGCCGGTCAACAACTGCACGTTCAATCAGGCGGTGACGCATCATGGACAATCCTTTTCAGATCATTACCGATGCCTTCGCGCCGGACTATCAGATCAACCTGAGCATTCAGGGGCTGGACGGCAGCATCATGCTGACCCTCTCCAGAAGCGGGCGGATCGTCGCCAAGCGGATGATCAGCGCCGAACAGCGCAATGACCCCAAGCGCCTCAAACGCCTGGTGCAAAGCATTCAGTTCGGCATCGCCATCGAACAGGGCCACAGCGCCATGGCGGTACTCGACGCCATGACACGCGGCGACGCAATCACCCCGCCACCGCGCGGGGTCAAGCACCAGCCCCGGCCAGCCGCGAGCCTTTAGAGTTCGCCCTTCTCTACTTCCGGGTGTTCACTGGAGCCCGTGCCGATCTTGCGGTGCGGGTTCTCGATCTTCACCGAAGGGAATTGCGACGAGGCGTAACGCACCACCAGGATCGAGAACGCCAGCAGCAGAATCCCGCCGCACAGGTAGATGATGCCCATGTCCGGCGGATTGTGGTGCGAGACGTTGGAGATCAGCAGGCGCGTCAGTGCGGTGATCGCCACGTAGATCAGGAAGCGCACCGGCATGTGGTTGGTCTTGAAGTAAATCCCGACCATCGCCCCCAGTTCCAGATAGATGAACAGCAACAGAATGTCATCGATCTTGATGTGCCCTTCCTCGAGCATCCCGAGAAACTCCATCACCGCCGCCCATGCGGTTACCGCACCAATGGCGAACAGCGCCAGGTAGTGGAAAGTCTCGACGAACAGGTTGCCCAGGGACTCGGCCAGTTGATGCACGTTTTGCCGCAGTTTCTCGGCCCAGTTGATTTTCACGATGAAGGTTCCTTAGCCCGGTTCGAGCGGATGTTGCTTGCTGGACGTGACGGTTATTGCGCACGTACGCAGATGCATGCAGAAAAGAGGCCACGCCATCATGGCGAGCCGCCGCGAAACCTGCGCCGTGGCGTTTGGTCGCACCTGTGCGCAGACGTCGGGCTGACAAAATCCGAATCCGGTCTACATTGAAAAGCCACTACCCAAAGCGCAGGGATTCGCTTATCCTTTTCGCTGTATATAGATACAGTAGTCGCAAAGACAACTTAATGTGAAGGCATGTGAGGTGGTGAATGGCCGTCGAAGTGGTATACCGCAGCAGCCGAGATCTGGAGCGCTTGTTCATGGATAAAGCCGAAGCTGACCGTCATGACAAAATGCTCGAACTGGCCGAACTGTTGGCCGAAGTGCTGGAAAAAGCCGTTCCTTCGTTGAGCGAGCAGCAAGTGGAAGAAGTCGGGATCTTCATGGCGAAGAACCGCGATGTGTTCGCCCGAGCGTTCAAGAGCCAGCCTGATGCCCTGTCGGAGCTGATCAACGCACCGGCGGCACCGGTTGTGGCGACCGAAACGGCCGAAGTGGCCGAACCGGCAGAAGCGCCAGCCAAACCTGCAAAAGCGGCGAAGGCTGCGAAGTAATCGGCATCTGAATTGAAGCCTCTGAATTGAATAGCCCCTGAGTTGAAAGACTCAGGGGCTTTTTCATGTCCGGACAAACCTCAGCGGTACAACACCTTTTCCGCCAGCTCGTCTGCCACCCGCGCAGGTGAACGTTTTTCTGCCTGGGCGTGGGCGAAGACTTCGGTCAGGCGCGAACTGATCTTCGACAGGTGCGCGGTGATGGTTGTCAGTTCGTCGCCCCGATGCTTGAGGGAAACGTAAATCAGCCCGCCGGCATTGATCACGTAATCCGGCGCATACAGGATGCCGCGCCGCTCCAGTTGATCGGCGACGTCCAGGTGCGTCAGCTGATTGTTGGCCGAGCCCGCCACCGCCGAGCAGCGCAACTGGGTGACCGAGTGGCTGTTGAGCACCCCGCCGAGGCCGCACGGCGCGAGGATGTCGCACGGCGTGCTGAGCAAGGCGTCGTTGGCAATCGGATGGGCGTTGAGCTGCTCCATCGCCAGTTGCACCTTGCCGTGGTCGATGTCGCTGACCAGCAGCTCGGCACCGGCTGCGTGCAACTGTTCAGCGAGGGCATAACCAACATTGCCCAGCCCCTGAATCGCCACGCGCAACCCTTCTAGGTTGTCGCTGCCCAGCCGCGCCATGGCCGTGGCGCGAATTCCGGTGAACACGCCCATCGCCGCATGCGGCGCCGGGTCGCCGGCGGAGGTGGTGCTGGTGACATGCTGGGTCTGCTGGGCAATGCAGTCCATGTCCGCCACCGAAGTGCCGCTGTCGATGGCGGTGATGTAGCGCCCGTCGAGCTGATCGATGCAACGACCGAACGCCTCGAACAGTGCGGCGCGGTTTTCCACATGGGCCGGCCGCACGATCACGGCCACCCCGCCACCCTGGGCGAGACCGGCCAGTGCAGCCTTGTAGCTCATGCCCTGGGCCAGGCGTATGGCGTCCTCGACTGCGGATTCGTCGTTCGGGTAGGCAAGATAACGACACCCGCCCAGGGCAGGCCCGAGGCGACTGTTATGAATGGCAATGACCGCCTTCAATCCGGACACCGGATCAACGCTAAGGTGCAGCGATTCCAGGCGAGTGCTTTGCATGAGAGCGAACATCGGCAGGCTCCCGAATCACTTCTGGTAGACGCCAGTATAGGCTTGCGCCTGAAAATTGCTGAAGCGCGCCGGAATAAGCGCCGCCACTGATCACCGGGTTGTGGCATAACCCGATGGCAGAGCGGCCCGGCACTGGACGAATGGCAAAGACGGGGCTAAAACGAGGCATGCCCCGGAGATTGAGATGAGTCCGCGCCAACGTTTTTTCGAATGTCTGCACCGTTCACCGCCCGCGCTGTTCGAAGCCGCGTTGTGGATGGCCGCCGAACACGACAAACAAGTCGATCCCGAAGCACTGCTGCAGGACTTCAAGGAGCTGCAACAGCGGGTCAGCTATGGATTGCCGTTGCTGCCGGTCAGCGAGCTGGCGCAACCGTTGTTGCGGCGGATGACCGATCTGGGCTTCGCGCAAGATGATTTCATACCGCTGCGCCCACAGGCCGCAATGGTGCACAAAGTCATGCAGACCCGACGCGGCCAGCCGCTGGCGCTGGCACTGATCGCTCTGGAACTGGCCCGTGGCCTGGAGATTCCGCTGGTCGGGGTGAACTTCCCCGGGCATTTCCTGCTCAAGGTGCCCGGGGCCGATCACCTGCTCGATCCGTGCGGCGGACGACGTCTGTATCCAAACGACTGCCGCGAACTGCTGCACCGCCAGTACGGCCACCAGATGAAACTCAGCGCTGACCATCTGCTGACTGCCGAACCGGTGCAGATGCTTCAGCGCCTGTCACGCAACCTGCGCCAGTTGCACCTGACCCACGACGACTTCATCGCCGCGTTGATCGATGCCGAGCGCGTGCTCGAACTGGGTAACGCCAGCGCCGCCGACTATCTGGCCCGGGCCAGTCTGTACCAGCGCCTCGATTGCCCGAACGCCGAGCGTTTCGATCTGGAGCACGCGCTATTGCTCAGTGACGACCCGATTCAGCGACTTCGCCTGACGGAACGGCTGGGGCATCTGCCGCCGAACTCAGTCGTCCACTGAGCAGGGCAGTGGCTGGCGAACGCACCTGAATGATCAGCAACGCCGCAATCACTGCCGGAATCGCGCAGAAGAAGAAAATCTGCTCCACCGGAATGTGCATTGCCAGCAACAGGCTGCCGAACAGCGGCCCGAGAATCGAGCCGAAGCGCCCTACCCCCAGCGCCCAACCGGTGCCGGTGGCGCGCACGTGGGCCGGATAGAAATTGCTGGCGAACGCATTGAGCGTCAGTTGCCCGCCGATGATGCAGAACCCTGCCGCGAACACACAGGCCACCAGATAGCGCGGGTTGTCGTGATTCAGGCCCAGCAGGATCGTGCACACCGCCGCGCCAGCCAGCACACCGGACAGTAGCCTCACCTTGCTTTTCAACCGGTCGGCGAACCACGCCATGCAGATTGCGCCGAGTGTGCCGGCGAACAGGAACATCGACGTCACCAGGTTCGCTTCGTTGAGCTTCAGGCCACTTTCCAGCAGCAGCGACGGCAGCCAGCTGATCATGAAATACAGCAGGATCAGGCTGACGAAAAACGTGGCCCAGATCAGCAAGGTCGGGCGGGCGTAACCGTTGCGGAACAACTCCACCACGGTCAGTTTGCTGCCCTGCTCGCGCTCGTTCTGCTCAACCGATGCGGCGGGCGGTTGCCAGTCCGGCAGCATCCGTGCGGTGACCTTGCGCAGGCGCGCATACGGTGGAGCGTCACGCAGCAGCCGTGGCAAGGATTCCGGCAGCATCCACCAGAGAAACGGAAACAGCAGCAGCGGCGTGACACCACCGGCGAGGAATACCGCCTGCCAGCCAAACCGGTCGATGAAGCCGGCCGCAACAAAACCACCTGCCGCACCACCGAAGGAGAAGCCGCACGCCGCCAGCGTCACCATCAGCGTGCGCAGGCGTGGCGGCGAATATTCCGACATCAACGCCATGGCGCTGGGCATCGCACCGCCCATGCCGATGCCGCAGATGAAGCGCGCGATCATCAGGGTATTCAGGGAATCGGCGAACACCATCAGCACGGTGAGGCTGGCATAGATCAGCACACAGGCGAGCAGAATCCGTCGAACGCCGAAGCGGTCGGCCAGCGGCGTAACAGCAAGGGAGCCGAGGGTCAGCCCCAGCAGGTTGGCGCTGAACACCGGGCCGAATGCGGATTTTTCCAGGCCCCAGTCCTGCGCCAGCGCCGGCACCACGTAACCGAGCACCTGGGCGTCATAGCCGTCGGTAACCAGCAGCAAGGCGAGAAGCATCAGGAGCAACCACTGAAAGCGGGACACAGGACGGGCGTCGAGTGCCGCCCGGAAGCTGGCAATCTGGTTGTGCATCGCAAGGTACCTGTTTTGTTTTTATGATTTTTTGCGGGTAACCGGAATGGCTCCCGTGCGCTGCACGGGAGCCATCAAATGCTACTTCGGCGTGTCCGGCTGATTCGCCGGATGCGCTGCAATGAACGCCGGATGCTCAGCGGCCAACGCGGCCACCCGACGAATCCGTGGATACGCCTCCAGCGATACGTTGAACCGCTCGGCCGCGTACAACTGCGGAATCAGGTAAACGTCCGCCACGCACGGCCACTCGCCGAAACAGAAGCCGCTGTCGCCGATCAACTGCTCCACCGTCGCCAGCCCCTGACTGATCCAGTGGCCGATCCACTCGTTGACCTGCGGCTCGTCATGCCCCAGACCGCGCAGGCGATTGAGCACGCTGACGTTGTGCAACGGATGCACATCGCAGCCGATCACCGCCGCAACGCCGCGCACCTGGGCGCGGGCAACAAGGTCTTCGGGCAGCAACGGCACCTGTGGATAACGTTCCTCCAGATACTCGATGATCGCCGGTGACTGAATCAGCAACTTGCCTTCGTCAGTGCGCAGCGCCGGCACCCGGCCCTGCGGATTGATCGCCAGGTACACCGGTTGCCGATGCTCGCCACCGGGCGGTGCGATCAGGTTGACCGGCAACGCCTGGTAGTCGAGGCCCTTGAGTGCCAGCGCGATCCGCACCCGGTACGACGAGGTGGAACGGTAATAGGTGTAGAGATCCATGAGCCGCTCCTGTCAGCGCGCCGCCAGCACGGTGCCACGGCATTCGCCGAAGCCGATCGAAGCAAAACCTTCGCGGGCGCAGCGGGCGCGCAGGATGATTTCGTCGCCGTCTTCAAGGAATTTGCGCACTTCACCGGAGGCCAGTTCGATCGGCTTTTTACCGCCCTCGGTGATTTCCAGCAGGCTGCCGAACTGACCGTTTTCCGGCCCGGACAAGGTGCCCGAACCGAACAGGTCACCGGCCTGCAACTGGCAACCGTTGACGCTGTGGTGTGCAACCATTTGCGCGACGGTCCAGTACATATAGCGGGTGTTGCTCAGGGTCAGGCGATGGGCCGGCAGGTTCTGTTCGCGCATTTTCTCGGTGAGCAGCAGCACTTCCAGCTCGATGTCGAAACCACCACCCTCCTGATCACGTTTGTCGAGCAGGTACGGCAGCGGCTGCGGATCACCTTGCGGACGCGCCGGTTGCGCAGTGCGGAATGGCGCCAGCGCTTCGGCAGTCACCACCCATGGCGAAACACTGGTGATGAAGCTCTTGGACAAAAACGGACCGAGCGGCTGGTATTCCCAAGCCTGGATGTCACGGGCCGACCAGTCGTTGAGCAGGCAGAAACCGGCGATGTGTTCAGCGGCGTCACCAATGGCGATCGGCTCGCCCATCTCGTTGCCCTGACCGATCCAGATCCCCAGTTCCAGTTCATAGTCCAGACGCGCGCACGGGCCGAAGGTCGGCTCGGTCGCGCCGGCTGGCAAAGTCTGGCCTTTCGGACGACGCACGTCGGCACCGGAGGCGCGCACGGTGGAGGCACGACCGTGGTAGCCGATCGGCACGTGTTTGTAGTTCGGCAGCAACGGGTTGTCCGGACGGAACAGTTTGCCGACGTTCTGCGCGTGTTCGATGCCGACGTAGAAGTCGGTGTAGTCGCTGATGCGCGCCGGCAGGTGCAGCTGGCAATCGGCAGCCAGCGGCAGCAGTTTCACGCCCTGGGCTTCAATGTTGCCGCGATGAGTGCTGCCCTCGCTGAACAGTTCCAGCAGACGTTCGCGCAAGGCAACGCGGGCGTCGCGGCCGAGTTCGAAGAACGCGTTCAACTGACCGCCGCGCATGGCTTCGACAGCACTGCGCGCGACGCCATCAAACAGACCGGCCTCCAGCGCCACTTGCAGATCGAAGATGTGTTCGCCAATCGCCACGCCGGCGCGCGGTGCCGAACCGTTGTTGCTGAACACGCCCAGCGGCAGGTTCTGCAACGGGAAATCCGCGTGACCGTTGGCCGAGGCGACCCAGCTGCGGGTGATGGAATTCTGAGTCATGGGTTATCTCCGGGTCGGGTCGAACGTGGCGGGCAGCGTGGCCCAGCAGGCGTCGTAAGTGGATTGCAGTTGCGGACAGTCGAGGGCAAAACGGCTTGGGCGCAGTACCTGGCTGGTCTCGAACATGAAGGCCATGGTGTTGTCGATCTTCGCCGGTTTGAGGTCCGCGTTGATGGCTTTGGTGCAAGTCTCGCCGTCCGGGCCGTGGGCGCTCATGCAGCTGTGCAGGGACGCGCCACCGGGCACAAAGCCTTCGGCCTTGGCGTCGTACTCGCCCTGGATCAGGCCCATGAATTCGTTCATCAGGTTGCGGTGGAACCACGGCGGACGGAAGGTGTTCTCGGCCACCATCCAGCGCGGCGGGAAGATCACGAAGTCGAGGTTGGCCAGACCGTGGACGCTGGTCGGCGAGGTCAGCACGGTGAAGATCGACGGATCCGGGTGATCGAAACTGACGGTGCCGATGGTGTTGAAGCGGCGCAGGTCATATTTGTACGGCACGTTGTTGCCGTGCCAGGCGACCACGTTCAGCGGCGAGTGATTGAGTTCGGTGCCCCACAACTGGCCGAGGAACTTCTGCACCAGGGTGGTCGGCTGTTGCAGGTTTTCGTAGGCGGCGACCGGGGTCAGGAAGTCCCGTGGATTGGCCAGACCGTTGCTGCCGATCGGTCCCAGATCCGGAAGACGCAACGGCGCGCCATGGTTCTCGGCGACGTAACCGCGCGCTTGCGGATCGAGCAGTTCGACGCGGAATTTCAGGCCCCGTGGCAGCACGGCGATTTCTAGCGGCGCCACTTCCAGCACACCCAGTTCGGTGGCGATGCGCAGGCGACCCAGTTGCGGCACCAGCAGCAGCTCGCCATCGGCATTAAAAAAAACGCGCTCCATCGAACGGTTGGCGCAATAGTGATAGATGCTGATGCCGGCCGGTTTTTCGGCAGCGGAGTTGGCTGCCATGCTCACCAGCCCGTCGATGAAATCGGTCGGTTCGGCCGGAATCTCCAGCGGGTTCCAGCGCAGGCGATTGGGGGTGACTTCACCCAACGGGCCGCCCGCCAATTGCCGCTCCAGTTTAACGAATGCCGGGTGATTGGCCGACGGCTGGATCCGGTACATCCAAGTGCGCCGCGCTTCGCTGCGGGTCATAGTGAATGCGGTGCCGGAGAACAGTTCGGTGTACAGACCGTACGGGGCTTTCTGCGGAGAGTTCTGGCCGACGGGCAGCGCGCCGGGCAACGCTTCGGAGCTGAATTCGTTGCCGAAACCGGACTGGTAAGCCAGGGCTGAATCGAGGTTCATGGAGCCTCCTGAACAGGGAGTCGGCATGGCCGGACGCTCTGGATCGGAGGTCTTGGCACGCCGGGGTTATTTTTATCGTAATTCAATTACGCATAACGTAATTTGCTCGCTATCGAGCGTCAAGCTATAAAGACGCCCATTCGTTCCGGGACACGCAGCACCATGGAAAAAACCAGCGACAGCAACGGCAAACAGAAAGTCCGCTCCGCCGAAGTCGGCACCGACATCCTCAAGGCCCTGGCCGAGTTGTCACCGTCCACTTCGCTGTCGCGCCTGGCCGAACATGTGCAGATGCCGGCGAGCAAGGTTCACCGTTATCTGCAGGCCCTGATTGCCTCGGGCTTTGCCGAACAGAACACCGCCACCAACCACTACGGCCTCGGCCGTGAAGCGCTGCGCGTGGGCTTGGCCGCCCTCAACAGTATGGACGTGCTGAAAGTCGCTGCCCTGCCGCTGGCCGAGTTGCGCGACGAACTCAACGAAACCTGTTTCCTGGCGGTGTGGGGCAATCAGGGCGCGACCGTGGTGCACATCGAACCGGCGGTGCGCGCGGTGACGGTGGTGACGCAATTGGGGTCGGTGCTGCCGCTGCTCAGTTCCTCCACCGGCCTGGTGTTCGGCGCTTACCTGCCGCACCGGGAAACCGGCGAATTGCGAGAGCAGGAAATCGCAGTCGGCGCTCATCCATTGGCAGACGGAAAAGCCTATGCGGCATTGTGCGAACAGATCCGTGAACGCGGTCTGCATCATGTCCACGGCTTGCTGATGCCAGGCGTCGATGCCCTGTCGGCACCGGTGTTCAACGCCCTCGGGCAGGTCGCGGCGGTATTGACCATCGTCGGCCCGACATCGTTGTTCCACGCCGACGAAAACGGCCCGGCGGCGCAGCGGTTATTGGCTGCGACGCGGGCCGTGAGTTGGCGGATGGGTTATCAGCCAGATTGACGAGGCAAGGGGTCAGCCGATGATTCGGGTTTTACTGTCCGCGATCACGTAGGGAGAAGCCACGGCGGTGACATAACCAATCCCCACCGGCACCCCGGTCACGGTCGACACGATCTCGGAAATATCCTTGACTCGCGACAGCAGCCCCACCGCCGAAACAGATCCGCCAACGCCTGCCACAATTCCCACATACAAGAGAATGGAGCTTCTCCACGCCGAGGCGAGATGGTTCTTGCCGGCTTTGTCATCTCCCAGACTGTAGGCAACGATGCCCTGGACGATCGAACGTGTGATGCGCACGATGCTGCTCACCAATCCCACCGGCGGGACAAACAGCGAGACGATATCCACCGCAAGCTCGGTGATCACCATGACCGTGTTCCAGAATCGCTCGGCAGGTGTGGTGGTTTGATAGTCAACGTCGCTGAGCACACGGGAAATCATGCTGTCGAATTCGAACTTGAAATGAGTCACGGCATAACTGTTGTTCAACGCAGGGACCGGGAGAGCGCCTGAAGCGTTTTGGCAGCGAATGACAAAGTTCTGTACCACACCCCTGTGTTCGAGCCTGGTCAGTGCAATGACGTGATTTCCCAGGTCGGCGTCCTTGAGCCCCAGTGTCAAGGATTCGAGCGGGCGGAAACTCAGCCCGTCCGGAGCCTTCGGAATATAGACCAGCAGTTGCAGCTTCCCTGCCACCCGGCGTCCAAACGTATAAGCGCCCTCGATGCGTCGCCCTTCAAGATTCAGCTCGTAGATACCCTCCTGCGGAGTAGTGCCCGGCTTGAAAGGTTCCAGTTGATGAGGACGGTCATGATCGAGCCCATCGACCAGTCCCGTCAGCCAGTTGAACTGCTCGGAGGACAGAGAGCCCTGCATCTTCTGGGTCAATGCGGCCCTGAGCATTTCGTTCTGCTTGAGCTTGCAGAACAGCTTCGCCTTGAGATCCAGCGACGGACCGTTGGCGAAACGGTCGACCAGATGCCACTCATACATCATGCCCGGCCGCAAACCGATCAACGATTTGACGACCGTCGCATTCAGATTTCCCAGTGAAGAACCATCCCTGGAGACGAATGCCACCTGATCATCACCAGGCCAAAGCTGCCATTGAATGAAGAGCTGGGTAAGCGTCATCCAGTCCTGCCCTTTCACCTTGACATTAACGCGATCAGGATCGATCAAGGGGTGGTTCGGGTCAGAACGACGCAGGTGACTGTTTAACCGTTCCATCACCTGGTCTCGCGAATAAGAAACCAGCGTGGGGATATTCAGCTCGTCTTTCGACAGTTCGTAGAGCGCCTTGAAATCCGTGTTCACTCGGGTAAGCATCTCGCGATCCCCCGACGCCGCATTCCTGTACCAAACGGGCGTGGCCACCTGTTCCTCAGCGATTTCCCAATCGATGATTTCATGGATGGCCCCCATCAGTGGCCCTTCACCGCGCCCCCGAGTCCACTCGACCAAGGTGACGCGCCCCCACCACCCCGGATGAAACACAGGGCGTGGCTCGACATAAGAGAGCTCGTCTTTCACGAAGGCAGCGCGATCCTTGCTGAAAGCCTGAGCGGTCAGGAACTCACGATCACGTGGCTCGAAACCCCAGGAGATGAACTGTCGTTTCAATCCGGTCAGATCGGAGAATTCGTACCATTGCTGCCCGGTCGGGGCACCCGGCGCATACAGCACATGTAACTGGAGGTCTGGCGCAGCACCCCTTGCACGAAACGCAATCATGTCCTTGAACGGCTTGTAGTCTTGACGAAACGCAACGCCAAACGCTTCGACTCCCGAATCGCCATGCAGATACCGCTGCACCAAATTCTGCCCTTGCGGGCCGATGTGTTTTTGCAGGACGGCGGCGAAGTGGCTGAGCGCAATTTCCTGCCCCAGGACTTCGCGCATGGCTTCGCGAATCCGCGCCTGTGCGAAACGCTGATTGCGCTGATTGGCATATTGCACACGCAGATCAAACTGGCGGATGGCGAGTTCGATATTCGAAGCTGTCAGTCGAGGATTGTTGTGAAAGGCTTCGAGCTTGATCGTGTAGGGAGCCGCCGTGTCATGCACGCCGTACATGAACAACTGAGTCAGGGTTTTACGCTCGACATGTTCAATACGCCGCGTGCCAATGCGCAAAGAATATTCCACTTTTACCCAGACAGTATCAGGGTCCACTCGCCGGGTATCGCCCGCGCTGATGTGGGTTTCGACGACTCCGCGCACGTAGTCCTGAAAAGAAGATACCCCTCCCAAGGCCTCATGCAGGTTCACCTGCCCTCTGAGCAGTTCCTTTTCCAGAGAAGCGAATACTTCCTGATGGTTGGCAGTGGCATCCTTCAACCATTGCGGCCGGGCGTTTCGTTTCATCAGGGCCAGTAGTCTGGCGACCCGTCCCCTGGCAGCGTCGATGACCGCCTGCTGCTGAAGGGCGCTCTCGACCGAACGCACGAGAGCAGGCCGATCCCCGCCCGGCACCTGTAACCGGCGAAGGAAGTAAGCAACGTCACGCATTTGTTTATCAAGAAGCTGGGCGGTGAGGGTCTGGAAGATTTCGCCTTGAATGTTCAGGTAACGGATATCCGGAACGCTGCCGACCTGCTCGGCATCTTCCTGTGAAACGCTCCTGAGCAGTTGTGCCCGGGTTTCTGCATTGCCCAGACGTTGCTGCAACGTTTGATGCATCAAGGCGGGTGTGCGGAATGTTTCCAGGCCGTTCACGCAAGTGTAGAGGACAACCCATTCGTCATCGTCCAGAACCAGTTCGGGGATAGAGCGCCCCGTGAGGTACGTGACAAAGCAGCCGGCCAGCGTTGCGAATCGACCGTTTTCCAGTTGCAGTGAAATACTGTAGGCCGGAGTCAGGGACGTGCCCCTGATGTAAATTGCATAGCTTTCCTCTACCTCCGGCCTGACGCCTTGCATCTGCACCGTTGCGCCAAATTCCTGCCAGAACAGCGCTGCATAGACATCCTGCAGCTGAAGACTGCGCGAAGCCAGATCACGCCCCAAGCCGTCCTTCCCCGAAGAAGCAGCCCAGTATTGCGCCAGCAAAGGCGTGTACTTCTGCGCCAGCGATCCCAGCACATTACCGATCAACGAACCGACGGCTACTACATCCAGCCCGTGAATCCGGTCTTCTTCATCCGTGGAGTCAGGCCAATCGTAGACGCCGTACAGACTGGCGTCATAGACGGGCGCATTGCCGGACACCAGGCACTGCATGAACACGTCCATCAACAACCCGGTCGGTTGTGGATTCGCAATCTCTGGACGCTGGGCGGTAATGTACGTTTTGCTGATATAAATATTCGGTGATAACTGTTGAAGTTCTTTTAACACCAGATCCTGCAAAAGCGATTTGAACGACGGTAGTGCACCCAGCAAACCTTCCAGGCCGTACCTGAGTTTATTGATTTCACTCAGATGATTTTCTGCCGAAAACCTTTCAACTGTATTCATGATAAAACTCCGTTATTACACAGGATAACCAGACGACAAAACATCGTCCAAGCAGTGCAAACAACTTAACCGGAGCAAAACCAATAAAAAACCCACTGTCCATTGCAAGACATTTAAAAGGACCAGACTTAAAAAAAAACAACATACTTATTAACTGACAATTAACAACACAAACCCAGAACTCTCGCGCGCGCCACGGCATGCGTCCGGCGTTCAACGCCCAACTTTGCATGAATTCGCCGGACATGAGTTTTAACGGTATGCAATGAGATGAACAACTTGTCCGCTATTTGTTGATTGGAACTTCCCGCCGCAATCAACCCCAACACTTGCGATTCTCTCAGGCTCAATGAACTTTCATTGTCACCGCCATCAAGAAACGGATGTTCGGGTGATGACCCGGGGCGAATATCCGAAGCGGCTTCGTCAAATTTCATGACCAGACGCTGCAAGTTGAACTGGCAGGCCAACTTGCGCCCCCTGTCGAAATACTGTCGGGCAGAATCCCGATCATTGAGGATCGATGCCACCTCGCTCATTGCCAGCCACTGCTCGGCTTCCAGAACGATCATCCGGCAAGACTGAGCCTGCTCGAGCAGGGACTGCAGCCGCGCCACCGGCTGGTGCGCCTGCTTCAAGCGGGTCTCGGCCAGTATCAGCAAATACTCGATACGCGGGATCAGCTCCAGCGTCGCCGGCGGCGCCTGCCGTCCACGCGGGCCACGATAGTGCCTGAGCACTCGACTCAACGCTTCACGAGCCAGTTCGGGTCGTCCCTGTTGCAACCAGAACTCACTGCTGACCTGCAACAGAACACCGCGATAAACCGTTTCTGGAATTTGCCGCTGCTGCATCAACCGTTCGGCATCGCGCAGGTGCATGAATGCTTGCGAATAGTCACTCTGATCAGCGGCCAGTTGCGCCTGACCGAGAAAGCCGTACAGCACGCGCTTGTCAAAGCTGCGCAGGCAGTCGTCGAGCCCCTGCTGAAAGAGTTCGGCAGCCCGAATTGATTGACCCATGCTCAGCGCCAGTCGCCCCCGACGCAAGGCGATACGGCCCAACAGCGGCGTCGGTCGCTCGACGGAGGACGCGAGCATTGCGCAAAGATTGGCCAGCAACTCTTCGGCGCGAGCCAACGCGCCCCGTTGCTCCAGCAGTTGGGCGTGATCGAGTTCCAGCAACGCTTCGAACAGCAATGAGCCTTCCGCCCGGGCCAGGCACAGCGCTTCACGATTTATCGAATGAGCCAGTTCCAGCTCACCACACAGCAACGCTTGCTGAGTGCGGCCCGACAGGCATAACAGACGCGCCGTCCAGGCCTGCGGTGACAAGTCGTTCAAGGCTTGCTCGAAATGTTCGCGCGCCTCGTCCATGCGCCCTTGCAAGTGCAACAACCACCCTTGCTGGGCCTGCCATCGGGCGATCAACTGGCGCTGCTCATCCGCCGACCGTGGCGGCAGGAAGCGGGACAGTTGCGCGATGCACTCACCGGCCTGTTCGAAACGCCCGGCGAACAGCAGCGCCGCCGTGATCAACCCGACCAGTTGCGCAGACCCCACTAACAGTTCCTCGCCGCGTTGCTCGTAAAGACGCAACAACAGCACGACCGTCTGCTCCTCGAACAGTTGCTCGAAACTGAAGTGCTGCAACAGGCTCACCGCGACTTCGTACTCTTCAGCCAGCAGCGCCTGTTCAAAGGCGCATTTCCAATGGCGTCCGGCGGTGAACCACTGACAGGCCCGGCGATGCCAGGAACGCCCGCCAGGCCACGGCTCGCTGCGCATCAGGCGCGACAGCGGGGAACAGACTTGCAACCATTCAGACGAGGCCCGCCAGGGTTCGATAAAGCATCCCAGCGTTTGCAGATCGCGCATCCATTGCGCCCCTTCGCCGGCGCCGAACAAGTGGTCGCACAGGCTGGCATTGAACCGCGGCAAATGCGCCAGCACTCTCCAGGCCTCGGCCAGTTCCGGACTCAGACCGCTGAACAGTTCGTGTTGCAGGTAGTCCAGCAAGGTGTCCATGCGCTGCTGCGGCAAAGTCTTTTGCGACCAGTCGCATTTTTGCATCAACAACATCCGCACCCCGGCGCACCAACCGCCGCTGCGCCGAAAGATGCGTCCGGCCACGCTATCGGCCTGGGCCGGGGACAAGTGGCGCAACACCTGTGCGATCTCGTCACGGGTCAGCGCCAACGCCGCGGCTTCACATTCGTACAACGCATCATCGAGCAGCAGGCGCGGCCAGTTGCAGGGCGGACGCCTCCGAGTACCGATCCACCACGTCAGGGCCGGGCTGCTGACCGCCAGCATTCGGTCGAGAAATGCATCCAGCGCAGGCTCCGGGTATCGGCAGTAATCGTCGAGCAACACCCAGGTCGACGAAGTCCGTCGCGACAGTTCATGCAGCAGTGACGCTTCGTCCGATGCGGCCAGCCCCATAGCGTGTGCAAGCCGCTCGCAAAACTCGCCAGTGCCAAGGGACGTACCTGCCAGCGGCAACCAGCACACGGTGCAATTGACCGGCGCCTGCAGCAGGCATTCGGTGAGCAGCGCGGTCTTGCCGCTGCCGGCTGGCGCGCAGATCAGTTTGACCCGCGCCGCTGACTCGAGCAGAGCCGCGCAAAGGCGAGGCCGCGCAAGGTGATGGGAAGACAGTCTCGGGAGAAAATCCGCTCGATCCGGAGCGTGGGTCATGGCGGTCATCGGGTACGCCTTTTTATCGTTGTGCGCTCACCCTAGTCCTCTCCCTGCTGCTTGTTGACGAGTATTCAGTACGCTGATTGGCGCCCATAAAAAAGGCGACCGTGCGGTCGCCTTTTGCCTTGCCAATGTATCGAAACCCTTACCGTACGCCCTCGGCGCGCAAGGCCGACGGGGTATAGTCGGCAGCCTTGGCTTCGAAGCCGAATTCGAAGCTGTGTTTCTCTTCGTTCTTCATCCCCAGGGCAATGTAGCGGCCGGCGATGATGTCGTAGAGCGCTTCGAGGGTGTAGGCCTGGGCCTGGTGATCGTAGTAGTACTGAGCATGTCCCTCGGCCACTCGCCACAACTGTCCGCGACCGTCGTAATGATCGGCCAGCGCCACTTGCCAGCTGTCCTCGTCGATGTACATGTGGCGTTTGGCGTAGATGTGCCGCTCGTTCGGTTTCACCGTACCGACCACTTCCCAGACCCGATGCAGCTCATAACGCGTCAGGTCCTGGTTGATGTGCCCGGCCTTGACGATGTCGTCGTACTTGAGGCTCGGCGAGTCGAGCTTGTAGCTGTTGTACGGAATGTACATTTCCTTCTTGCCGATCAGTTTCCAGTCGTAGCGGTCCGGCGCGCCGGAGAACATGTCGAAGTTATCCGAGGTGCGCAGGCCGTCGGCAGCGGTGCCCGGACCGTCATAGGCAACCTGCGGCGCACGGCGCACCCGGCGCTGACCGGCGTTGTAGATCCACGCCAGACGCGGTTCCTTCACCTGATCGAGAGTCTCGTGCACCAGCAGCACGTTACCGGCCAGGCGCGCCGGGGCCGTCACCGACTGCTTGAAAAAAGTCAGGACGTTGGCGGCTTTTTCCGGATCGAGATCCTTCATCAATTGCGGCACGGCGACCTCTTCTTCGAAGCGGATCGGCGTGTAGCTGCCGTTGGTTTGCGGCGTCACCTGCGTGATGATCCGCCGCAGGTTGCCGCCGTGATAACGGGTGATGTGGTTCCACAACACCTCGACGCCATTTTTGGGAATGGGGAACGCGTAGTAGCGGTTACCGGTGAAATTGGCCAGGCCGTTGCCGTCGTTGATGCTGGTGACGTTGAGCGCGCTGCGTTTGGCCGACTCGTAGATTTCCGGCGGTGCGGCCACGGTGCGATGGGTCGGGTAGACCGGGATCCTGTAGGTTTCGGGGTAGCGCTTGAACATCGCCACCTGGCCGTCGGACAGCTTGTCCTTGTACTTGTCGACGTTGGCGGCAGTAATCGTGAACAACGGTTTTTCGCTGGCAAACGGGTCAGCCAGAAAGCCCTTGCTGTCGACTGCTCCGGCGTTTTTCGGGATACCGCCGGTCCAGGCCGGAATCGAGCCGTCGGCGTTGCCGGCCTTCTCGGCGCCCAGCGGCGTCAAGCTGGTGCCGAGCTTGTTGGCTTCCTCCGGCGACACCGCCGCGATCACATTGGCGGCCAGCAGGCTCAGGGCCAGGACACCGCATTGCAGAATCATCTTGCGCATTGCATTCATCCTTCTCGGGCAGATCAGAAGTTCACACCGAAGCTCAGGGCCACGAAGTCACGGTCTTCGAGGGTGTTGTAGTCACCACCGAAAAAGTCGGTGTAACTCAGGCTCGCGGTATAGGTGTTGCGATAGTCGGCATCGACCCCGACGCTGACAGCCTTGGCGCCTTCGTTGAACAGGCCGTTAGGGCCATAACCGGCGACGTCGTGGGACCAGGACAGGTTGGGCTTGAGGTTGATCCCGCCGATCACGTTGGCGTAATCGAGGATCGCCCGGGCGCGATAGCCCCAGGAGGTGGAGGTGACGAAACCGTCGGTGTCGCCGCCGAAACCGTACTGGCCGTACACCGAGTCGCGGCCGTAACGCAGCTTGCTGCGCGACTCCAGTCCGCCGACCCGCACCACGGCGGCCTCGCCCACCAGGGTCAGGCGCTCAGCGCCCCAGACCTGATCGAAAAAGTGCGTCAGCGTGCTCTGGATCTGCGTCACTTCCTTGCGTCGGTAGCCCTTGTTGTCGGCCCCCGGCGAGGTAACCAGCGGCGACGCCGTACCGCCGGCAATCGGATTGACCAGCGCCAGGGTCAGGTCGTTGGTGTTGACCTGCACCGGCGCATTGGGCCGATAGCTGATCTCGCCGGTCCAGGCGGTGCCGGTCGGCAACGTGGTGGAGAAACTCGCGCCGTACAGGCGAATGTCTTCCGGGTATTCGAGGTAGTACTGGCCGCGCCCGAGCATCACGCTTTGCGCCAGTCCCGAACCGCTGCCGGGGGCCAGGCGGTTGGCGATCCCGACCATGCCCGGCAGCGCCGCGAGGGTCGACAGACCGGCGGTACTGGTGCCGACGGTCGGCGTGCGGCTGTGGTAGTTCATGAAGTAAAGGCCGTACTCGGTGTCGTCGCCGAGCCAGCGCAGCGCCGTACCCCACTGCCCGGAATCCCGCGCATCGCGATCACCGCCACGGGGCACGATCACACCTTCGCGGGTCACCTGGATCGGCTGGCCGAAGGCTGCCGCCAGCGGCGCCAACGGGGCGATCGCCGGGCTGCCGACGGTGTAGCCGTTGTTGCAACCGTCCGCTGCCACGTCGACCCCGAAAAAGGTCCCGCAGTTGTCGAGGACGGTCTGATCCCATTCCAGTTGATAGAAGCCCTCGATCGTCAGTTGATCGGTGAGCCCCTGAGAGGCGAACAGCATGTTCACCGGAATCAGCCCTTCCTTGATCTCCGCACCTGGCCGGCGGAACGCCGAGACGTCGATCGGGTTGATGCTGTTGATCGAGTTGCCGATGAAGGTACTTTCGCCCCAGCTCACCACCTGTTTGCCGGCGCGCACGGTGCCCGGCAGGTCGGCGATGGAATAGTTGTGATAGACGAAGGCGTCGAGGATCTGCGCGCCGGAAGACTTCGCGCCTTCCTTGCGTCCCTTGTCGCTGATCGGTTTGAACTCGCGGTCTTCGTCCTTGAGTTCGAAGTCGTACCAGTACTTGCCGCGCACGAACACACCGGTGTCGCCGTACTTCAGTTCGAGGTCATGGATGCCCTTGAAGATCTTGGAAAAGGTCTCGCCCTTCTTGAAGTTCAACCGCCCGTCATCACCGGTGGACGACTGGCCGGTGCCGCCGTTGACCGTACCGACCAGCGACTTGTCGGCATCGCGCATGCCCCAGCTCGCCCCGACCGACAGCGACGAGTCGAAGGTGCCTTCGATTTCCCCGATATTGAAAGCGACCGCGTGCGCCTGGGCACAGCAACCCAAGGCCACCGCAGCGGCCAGCGCTTGCGGCGTGAAGATGGCGCGCATTGTTGTTTTTGTCATGCGTCTTCCCCGGTGAGTGACAGAAGACCCCACCCTACTGCCGCGCCACGGCGAGGATAAGCGCACCAAGGAGGTATTCACGCTGTCGCTCGAAAGGATGAATCCCCGCCTGCGACGAGGCTTCGCGCCCGCCATGAACAGGCTGGATGAACCACTATCAACACAACGGATAATGACCAGGCCAGTGCGCGCCACTGTTACATGCCCCGTAACAGTGCATGTCCGGAATCGCTATTTTTCCCTGACGCGCCAGCCCTTATTCTGTGCGGGCTTTCACGGCAGACCGCCAGCAAGCACAAAGTCCGCGACCGAGTCGTCGGCAATCGATTTCTGATGGACCGAAGCGTTTTTCGATCCCTCGCCCCGGTGTTCACTGACGTTGATTTGTAGCTCCTTGATCCAACGTCTTACCTTGGCCGCTGCGTTTGCAGCGGCCTTTTTTATGGGCGCTTTTTGACCCCGATAAATGATTGCGTGGCGCTCGCGCTGCTCTGAAGTGCCGTTTCCCTTTTCAGCGCAGGAAAGTTCTTTTAATACGTAAGAAGTTTCCTGAGTCTTTGTATAAGCAATGAAAGTTCACGCTTAAACGCAAGTTACAACCTACACCCTTCTCAGATACCTCTGCGCAAACTCTCCTGTAACTTCAACGGGCAAATACCCATTAGTGATTCGTACGTTTATGTTCTGAAAAACCAACGCACATTCAAAAGGATATGAATATGCAAAGACCACCTCCATTTGAATTGACGGAGCCTGTGTGGACAACCGCTGAAGCACCGTCGCATTTCAACCCCGGCATTTCCACTGTTGATCACAATCGTTATAACGGTCCGTTCGGCACGCCGCGCAGCCCTGCCCGTTATCAGCAGGTGTTGCAGAACTTCATTACCCCGCTGACTCAGGAATACCAGGCGAAGGCTGCACAAATCCCGCAAACCATTGAAGTCGATCTGGCCGCGACCCGCCTGGAAGAGTCGACCCAGCCGCTGCCGCCCGCTGCCGCGATCAGCCGAGAGCTGGGCGTGCGCAACCGGCTGATCCAGCGCAAGAACGCGCAACTGCAACAGCAGGCACAACTGTCCCACGGCTTCTACGGCAGCGATCCCACCGACAAGACGGTCTACCAGTTCCTGTCCCGGGCCTACGCCGTGGACAAGGTGCTGAGTCCCAACGGACCGGGGATGAACCTGTGGAAGCAATCCTATCGCGCGGCAATGGAAGTCAGATTGCTGACCCAGACGCTGGCGACGCTGCATCAACAACACGTCAACGTGCACAACTGGCTGGCGGCGGTACAGGCCAATGACGCCGCGCAGGCCCAGGCCGCAGAAACCGCACGCCGCGCCGCCGAACAGGCGCGGATCGCCGCAGAACAGCAACGCCAGAAAGCCTTGGCGGAGACGGCGCGGCGCCAACAGGAACAGCAAGAAGTCCAGGCCCGCGAGCAAGCGCGGTTGGCGGCGCTGGCCGAGGCACAACGCAAAGCCGCGGAACAGGCGCGGATTGCCGCCGAAGCCGCTGCGCGCCAGCTGGCTGCTGAACAGGCGCACTTGGAAGCCCTCGCCAAGCAGCAGCGCCATACAGAGGCTGCACGCCAGGCCCGTGACCAGGCACGAGCGGATGCGGGCCAGCGGGTTTATCCAGCGTCTGCCGCGGCGGCCAGCGCCGGGCCGGTGATCGCATTCGCCTCGAACGCAGCGCGCCTGACCCCGTCGACAGCCACAGCGATCCTCACGGTCCTGCGCTCGGCGGTTGTCGGCATCAACGCCTTGGGCGCCTCGCTGCTGGCACCGGTTGCGGTCGGGTTCGCGGCTTTGCTGGCGCCTTCACGTCTGGGCAACGGTGAGCGTTTCAGCGTCAGCGTGCCGCTGGTCGAGTTGTCTTCTGCCACGCCGCAGGCATTACGCGAGATCGCGCAGCGCCAGGGCACATTGCAGATACCGATCGGACTGGGGACAAGAAGGATGGGCGCCGGCGCCGAAGTCTTCGTAGTCAGCGCTGACGACTTTCAGGTACGCAGCGATGTTCCGGTGCTGCGTGCGACCTTCGATTCGCTCAACGGGGTTTACGAGACCGTCCTGCCCGATTTGCCCAACGACATTCTGACCTGGACCCCGGTCATCAGCCCGGGCGACAGCTCCACGCTGCTCCCGAGTGCCGATACCGATCCGCCGACATACAGCGGCGCGCCGATCATGCCGATCGAGGGAAGGCTCGACCTCCACCCGAGCCTGGAGGAGGAATGGGAGCGCTTCGTCATTATCTTTCCGGAGGACTCGGGGGTTGCGCCGCTGTATGTGGTGATCAGCAGTCCGTATGAGGGGGCTTCTGTTAGAGGAATATATAGCGGGCGACTTTTCAATCCAGCTCAAGCAGGTGGACCGATACTTCATCTTGACTGGCGTCAGGCAGTCATCACGGGCACCGGCATTTCCTCGGTTAAACTACACATCGCACGATTTGATCAATCAGATGCGAACAACATCATGATTCATCGACTTGAAAAAATACTGAACGGTCAAATGGCAGCCACCGACACTGATTTACGCTATTACACTCATGAGATTAGGGAACTAGAGAGATTTCGAGCGCTAGGATTGAGTGATGACTTCAAGCCAGACAAAGAATCCCCGATGTGGAACAACGCGCACAGCGCAACATTGGAGGATTTCCAACTGGCGGATCATGAGTCTTTGCTTTACACGGAAGATGCCATAGCGGCAGCAGACAAACAGGACGAAGTGTTTTTCAAAAACCTTTTAAAAGGAGGGCAGCAATGAGCATCGTTGAACAAATTGTCAAAAATGAGCCAGTAGAAGATGTTTTGACTGTGTTCGGCCTCGGCTCAGCTATTCCCTCCCTGGACAGAATGTTTGGCCGATATCGACGTGAAGTCATAGAAAGCGGAGAGTTGCTGGAAACCTACACAAGGCTTTTTGAACTCGGGGTGTTGGCAGTCGGCGAAGGGTCTGTCGCGATTAAAGGCCCCAACTGGTCCCCTCCAAAATTCATGATCGAAAACAGATACACCTGATCGGCAAATCGGCCACCAGGCTCTCACCTGGTGGCCTCTTCGGGTTACAACGAATACTTCTGCAGATTCCCCATCATTTCCTTCAGCGCTTCGATGTTGTCCTTCGGATGCGCCGCGCCTTCGAAATCACAGATCTGCTGCCAGTGCGCCGCGACGTCTTCCGGGGAAAACCCGACGCGAGGATCGAACCCGGCACCGAGGCTGCGCTCCCAGCGCACCTTGCCCATCCAGCCGCCGCCGACTTCGAACAGGCCGGAAGTTTCCTGGCACTGTTCGCTGGCCAGGTACACCACCAGCGGGCTGACCAGTTCCGGTTTGAGTTGTTCGAACACTTGCGGCGGGATCAGGCCTTCAGTCATGCGCGTACCGCCGGTGGGGGCAATGGCGTTGACCAGGATGTTGTTCTTGCGACCTTCGATGGCCAGGGTGCGGGTCAGGCCGTAGAGACCGAGTTTGGCCATGCCGTAGTTGGACTGGCCGAAGTTGCCGTAGATGCCCGAAGTCGAGGCGGTGAAGATCACCCGGCCGTAATTTTGCTCACGCAGGTGCGGCCACGCGGCGCGGGTCACCTTGTAGGCGCCTTCGACGTGGACGCGGTAGACCAGATCCCAGTCGGCGTCTTCCATTTTGTGGAAGGTCTTGTCGCGCAGGATCCCGGCGTTGTTGACCACCACATCGACGCGGCCGAACACATCGAGCGCGTTCTGCACCAGTTTGTCGCCGTCGGTGACCGAGTCATGGTTGGCTTCGGCGATGCCGCCGGCCTCGCGGATTTCCGCCACCACGCGATCAGCGGCCGAAGCGTTGGCGCCTTCACCCTGGGTCGAGCCGCCGAGGTCGTTGACCAGCACTTTGGCGCCCTGTTTGGCGAACAGCAAAGCGTGAGCGCGTCCCAGGCCACCACCGGCACCGGTGACGATCACGACTTTATCTTCGAAACGCACAGAATCATTCATCGGGGCAACTCCAGCAGACCTGAGGGACAGTGTCCCTGAGTGTCAGGCACAAGGCGTGCGGTCACAACGAACACGGCTGAGGCTGAATGGTGCGCGATAAGGCTGGGGGATGATGAAACGTGCCGAGGCGTCAGGCGCCTCGGGCACTAAGTCAGGAGCACGCCACCTTGCGCGGCGGCAACACGAAGTGATCGCGAAATTCGAGGTAGTGTTTGAGCACCTGCACCGGCGCTTCGCTTTGCGGGTAATGGCCGATGCCTGGCAACAGCACGGTGTCGGCGTCAGGAATCAGCTCGCGATAACGCTCGACCATGTGCGCCCCGGAAATCGGATCGACTTCGCCATCGATCACCCGCAGCGGCACCTCGCCGCGCTGCATCGCCGCGACCCAGCGATCACGCTGAACCCGGCGCTCGGGAATGTAGTGAATCAGCTTGTGCATGACGCGTTGCCCGCGATTGCATTCGATCAGGCTCCAGAAATCATCCATTTCGCTCTCGCTGGGCCGGGTGTCCGGGCCGAAAATCTGCTGGAAGCTCTTCACCAGCGCATCGCGGGTGAATGCCCGACCGATCATCCAGCCCAGAGGGCTGAGCAGCAGTTTTTGCGCCAGCAGCGGTCGATGGGTTTCCGGGAACAGACCGCCGTTGAGGAACACGCAACTGGCCACTTCGATCAGGTCTTCGTAATGCCGGGCCAGCAGTTCCTGGGCAACACTGTCGCCGTAGTCGTGGGCCAGAATGTGCACCGGTTGCTCGACCTGCAGATGCGCCAGCAAGGCCTGTTGCAGATCGGCCTGCTCCAGCAGGCTGTAGGTGTGATTCAGGGGTTTGGCCGAGTCGCCGAAGCCGAGCATGTCGCAGGCAATCACCCGGTAGCGCTGGGACAGCGGCTGCCACAGGTAATGCCAGTCCCAACTGGCCGTCGGAAAGCCATGGATCAGCAGCAGCGGATCACCCTGCCCGGCCGTCCAGTAACGGATCGGCTGACCATGGAAGACAAACGTCTGGCCGCGTTTGCGCCAGACACTCAGAGGGATCTCGGCGAGAGGCATTAGAGTCTATATCCCGGGTCTTGTTTATCGAGTTTGCGCAGCAGCGCCGGCCAGGCCAGCGCGCCCCCCATGCCTTGGGCACTTTTGGTGACGCCGGCAATCATTGCCTTGGCGCCAGCCAGAATCTGCGGTTCGATGGCGATCAGTTCGGCACCGCCGGTCTGCGCCATGACCTGAATGTCGCACGCACGCTGAAAGGTGAACATCATCAGGAACGTGTCGGCGATGGTGCCGCCACAGGTCAGCAGACCGTGGTTGTGCAGCATCAGGAAATTGCTGTCGCCCAGATCCGCCTGCAACCGCGCTTTCTCTTCATGGTTGAGCGCCACACCTTCGTAAGCGTGAAAGGCCAGGCTCGACAGCACGAACAGCGATTGCTGACTGATCGGCAACACGCCCTGCTTCTGCGCCGACACCGCAACACCGGAGGCAGTGTGGGTGTGCAGCACGCAGGCCACGTCGTGCCGCACTTCATGAACGGCGCTGTGAATCGTGTAGCCGGCGGGATTGATTTCGTAGGGGATGTCCATGAGCTTGTTACCGGCCTGGTCGACCTTCACCAGACTGGACGCGGTGATCTCATGGAACATCAGACCGAACGGGTTGATCAGGAAATCTTCGGTACCGGGCACCTTGGCGGAAATGTGAGTGAAGATCAGATCGTCCCAGCCATGCAGGGCGACCAGACGATAACAGGCGGCCAGATCGACCCGGGTCTGCCATTCCGCGGCACTGACCTGATCTTTGACGTTCACGGACGAAGGGACGGGGGCTACGCTCACTGTATGCACCTCTGCGTTCTTATTGTTTTTGCGTGTGTCAGCAGTCTAGTCAGCCCCGGACGGTCGCGTAGTTGCATTGGCAGCCAGCTTGATGACTGAACGAGTCAGCGACGCAATCTGCTTGGATCCATGTCAAAGCAACGACGCCAACAAAGGCGCGGCGAACAGATTGAGCAGTCCCGTCAGCACCATCACCAGCCCCGCGACCGAGCCCTCTTCGCCGCCCACTTCATGGGCGCGGCTGACGCCCGCACCATGAGCACCCACGCCGAACAATGCACCGCGCGCCAATGGGCTGCGCAGTGGCAGCCACTTGAGCAGCACACCGCCGAGCATGGCGCCGAACACCCCGGTGAACATCACGAACACCGCTGTCAGCTCAGGCACGCCACCGAGGTCCTGCGCCAGCGGCATGGCGAACGGTGTGGTGATCGAGCGCGGCACCAGCGACAGCGTCACCGAACTGTCCAGCGCCAGCGCTTTCGCGAGGCCGAACGACGTGGCAATCGATGCCGCACTGCCGGCCAGCATGCCCAGCAGCAACGCCGACCAATGCCGCACCAGCAATCGCCGCTGTTGCCAGATCGGCACCGCAAACGCCACGGTGACCGGCCCGAGTACCAGCATCAGCCAATGGGTGTTGCTCGAATACTCGGCGTAAGCGGTGTGCAACGGCACGGCAAGCGCGAGCAGCAACGCGGGAACCAGAATCAGTGGCGACAGCACGTAACGTCCGGTCCGCCGATACAGCCAGCGACTGAACAAATAGGCCAGCAAGGTGAACGCCAGCCAAAACATCGGCATCAGCTCAAGCTTCATGGGACCGCCTCAGGCGCACGGCCAGCTCCACGGTGAACGCGGTCACCAGCATCACCATCAGGGTGCTGGCCGCGATCACCAACAAGATCCGCCAGCCGTCATCGCGCAGCAACGCGCCGTAATCCAGCAGGCTCATCAGCGCCGGAATGAAGAACAGCAGCATCTCGGCCATCAACAAGCCTGCGCCCATTTGCAGCGCCGCCGGCTTGACCCAGCCGAACGCAAAACCCAGCAGCAACAGCGCCATGCCGATCACGCCGCCGGGAATCGGCCAGGCCAGCCACGCTGCGATCTGGCAGCCGAGCAGGTAAAGAGCGAGCAGCACGGCCAGTTCGGCCAGCAGGCGAGAGAGGTACTTGAGGGTTGAGACTTTCATCGGTGAGCTCCTTTCGGATGCCTATCTTACGAAGCTGACTGCCATCTCCGAAGCGAATTGTTAGACTCAAAGCCATTCCAATCTGGAATCAGGCCATGGAATTCAAACAACTCAGAAGTTTCGTCGAAGTCATGCATCAGGGCGGTTTCACTCAAGCTGCAAAAAACCTGCACATCAGTCAGTCCGCCGTGAGCAAGCAGATCGCCCAGCTCGAACAGAGCCTCGGCACACCGTTGCTCGAACGACTGGGTTCACAGATACGCCTGACCGCTGCCGGCAGCGTGGTGCTGCACCGGGCCGAAGGCATGCTGCGGTTGCGCAATGAATTGCTCAGCGAACTTGATGACCTCAGCCAATTGGCACGCGGCGAGTTACGTCTCGGGTTGCCCTTGCTGGGCAGCGATGCATTGTTTGCCGGGCTGTTTGCCGAATACCGACGGCGCTATCCGAACATCAGCGTGCAGTTGCTTGAGGGTGGCAGCCGCAATATCGAACAGGCGGTGCTCAGCGGCGAGCTGGAGTTGGGTGGCAGTCTGCTGCCGAAGGATCCGCAATTCGACTTTCAGCCATTCTGCGATGAACCGCTGGATGCGCTGTTACCGGTGGATCACCCACTGGCGGCAAAAGGTGAAATCGGTCTGGAGGAGTTGGCCGATACGCCGTTCCTTTTGTATCAGCGCAGTTTCGTGCTCAACGATCGCTTGCTCCAGGCGTGCCAGCAGATGGGCTTCACCCCGAGGGAAGGCGGACGCAGTGGGCAGGCGGATTTTCTTGCGGCTCTGGTCGCCGCCGGACAAGGCGTGGTGCTGCTGCCCAGCGTGGTGGCACGCGGTCTGGTGCGGCCAGGCGTGGTGCGCCTGACCCTGAATGCGCCGGACTACTTGCGCTGGGACATCGCTTTCATCTGGCGCCGGGGCGCCTATCTGTCGAAGGCTGCGCAGGCCTGGCTGGCGCTGTTGCGTGAACGCGGGATCAGCCCTTGAGCGTGGCGATCAACTGTTCCAGCCAAGGCTCGGCGTCGGTTTCCGGGGTGACGCTTTCGCTGGCGTCGATGCGCAGCATGTCCTGCACTTCGCGCACGCCCAGCTCGCCGAACAATTCGCGCAGTTGCTCGCCGCCGCCGCAGAAGGTGTCGCCGTAGCTGGCGTCACCCAGTGCGATCACCCCGCCGGGCAAACCACGCCAGGCTGCCGGCAGTTGATCACGAATGGCCGAATACAACGGCTGCAGGTTGTCCGGCAGCTCGCCCATGCCGGTGGTCGAGGTCACGCCGAGCAAGGCTTCAGGGCCAAACGCCTGGAGATCGGCGAGGCTGGCGCGCGAGTTGTAGAAGGTTTCAAAACCGGCGGCGTTCAACAGGCTCTGAGCGTGGCGAGCGACTTCTTCGGCCGTGCCGTACACCGAGCCGGAGAGGATGGCGACTTTCATCAATCTGATCCTGAAACTGAAAAAAAGAGCGGCGATAGTAACAGCCAGCGGCGCTCTGTTGCGATTGGCTCTCGATCAGCGCTGATGGCCAGTAGACAGCGCCGGTCGATCTTCTAGAATGCCTGCCATCGAACTCCTTGTAAGGCTTCATAGATGATCAATGCCAGTCTCCTGCAAATGGTGATCAACGCGTCGAACGATGGAATCGTGGTGGCAGAAAAAGAAGGTAATCAGGACAACATCCTGATCTACGTGAATCCGGCTTTCGAAAAACTGACCGGCTACACCAGCGAAGAAATTCTCTATCAGGACTGCCGTTTTCTGCAGGCCGGGGATCGCGACCAGGCCGGTTTAGGGGTGATTCGCGAGGCGCTGAAGAACGGTGGTTCCTGCCGCGAAATCCTGCGCAACTACCGCAAGGACGGCACGCCGTTCTGGAACGAACTGTCTCTTTCGACGGTAAAAAATGCCGACGACGGGCAGACCTACTTCGTAGGTGTGCAAAAGGACGTTACGGTTCAGGTCAAGGCGCAGCAGCGGGTGGCGCAACTGGAAGCCCAGGTTGCGGCACTGGAAGCAGAAATTACTGCCTTGAAAGCGACGAACGGCGAAAACAAAACAACGAACTAATTGTCATTAACTACAATCACCAATGACTTTGTAATTATTCATTTCGAGTTAGCCATGCAGCGTGACGCCCTCCTGACCCAGGATGAGCTGGATTTCATCCAGACCATGCAACACAACCCGCAACTCAATGTACGGGATGCGACGTCGAGCCTGCTGGTCAATGGTGGTTCACAGATCCGTGATTTGCTCACGCGTCTGGCGGCCCATGAGCAAGTCACCATCCAGGCTAACTTCGAAAATCAGCAGATGACTTTCCCGCTGCATCTGGTGGAAGACGAATTCCACGCCCTGCATCTGCGTCTTGGGGTGCCGAGCATTTATGAAGACGGGCCGATGGTGCGTCCATGGCGCCTGACCCTGGAAGAGCCGGTGGCACTGGAAAATGCCAAGGGCCAACCGGGCACGCTGTGGGTTCACGAGGTTTCGCACAAGGGTGTGCTGCTGGAAGTGCGCAACAAGACCAAGCCGCCGAAGCACTTTGCCTTGTGGTTCAGCCCGTCGGGCTATGAGCGGATTGCCCTGCGCGGGACGTTCGAGCGGGAAACCGAAAGCGGCTTTTATGCTTACGAGCTAAGCCAGAGCGATGCCGATGAAACCGAGCGTCTGCGCCAGTTCATCCTGCAACAACATCGCCTGACCCACCCTGCCCTGCACACCTGATTCTCAGGTATCCAGCGTCCCTGCGAGGAACTGATTCATGCGCTGGCGCATGGTCGATCCTTCATTGCCCAGGCAGCCGACCGATGATCCCGCCAGGCTGTCCTGTGCCAGATCGGCCGCATCCCCCGCCAGCATCAACTGACAATCAAGACTCAGCGCCAGACGATTCAGTCGACGCGGCAGCTCGGGTGCCGGGGCGTGATTGGAAAACAGCACCAGCGCCTCGGGCTTGATCTTCTCGCACACCAGCGTCAGCTCATCGAACGGTTGACCGGTGGTGAGCACACGAACCCCCGCGTCATTGCCGCTGAGAAACAGCGCTGCCACCAACAACTCAAGCTCGCGACACTGACCGGCCAGCGCGCTGACGATCACCTTGCGCGGTTGCGAGCCCCGCAGCACGACGATGCGCTGCAGCACTTTCGCTCGCAGAAAACCATCGAAGAACAGCCACTCGCTGGTTTGTCCGAACGCATCCTGACGCTGGAGCATTTGCAGCCACAGCGGCATCAGAATGTCTTGAAACACGACAGGCAAGGCATAGGTGGAGAAAATCTGACCGTAGACCCGATCAAGCAACTGATCGTCAAACGAACTGACTGCCTGCCGAACCTGTTCCTGCCACTGGAGATAGTCCGCCTGCACCAGATCATCGGGAATGAAGTGGGCCAGCACTTTCATTGGCTCGGTCTTGGCCAGGATCTTGCCGACCTTGCTCACCGAAACGCCCCGATCGATCCAGTCGACGATGCTGCGAACGCGCTCGATATCGGTCATCGAATACAGGCGATGCCCACTCTCGGTGCGCGTTGGCTGAATCAATCCGTATCGTCGCTCCCATGCGCGCAACGTCACCGGGTTCACGCCGGTCAGGCGCGCCACTTCACGTATAGGAAAAAGCTCCTCGCGATCCAGCGCTACGGATGCCTGCGAAGCAGGACGAACGTCTGTAATGACAGGCATTTGTGCGGACACGTCCTTGTTGGAAGAGTTTGTGGGCGAAGTTGGATCCATTCTACTCCTGATGCCCCCGAGCGGTTCAAGCGATCAAATGGAACGAAAGTATCGGGTTCGTCACGAAAATAAGGAATAATCCTTGCTTGTCAAAGAACGCAGCCCTCTACCCCGGCGCTGCGTCAGGCGAAACTCCTACCCGGAGCGACGCACCTGCAATACGGAGATACACAATGTCTACTTCCCCCGTCACGCTGATGGTCGCGCGTCGTGTCGCCAATGGTCGTTATCAGGACCTGATCGCCTGGTTGCGAGAAGGCGAACAACTGGCCACCGACTTCCCCGGTTACCTCGGCTCCGGCGTACTGGCCCCGCCTCCCGGCGACGATGAATTCCAGATCATTTTCCGCTTCGTCGACGAACAGACCCTGCACGCCTGGGAACATTCGGCTTCGCGCACCGCATGGCTGGCCCGTGGCAGCGATCTGTTTGCCCACCCGACGGAACATCGGGTCAGCGGGATCGAAGGCTGGTTCGGTGCTGCCGGTCATCGCCCGCCGCGCTGGAAACAGGCCGTGGCGATCTGGCTGGCGTTCTTCCCGGTGTCGCTGCTGTTCAACTTCGTGCTGGGCCCGCTGCTCGCTGAAATGAGCCTGTTGCCGAGAGTCTTCATCAGCACGCTGTGCCTGACCCCGTTGATGGTTTACTTTTTCATTCCGCTGTCGACCCGCCTGCTGGCCGGCTGGCTCAACCCGGCGCCTGCTCGCCCATTGCCTGCCACGCCGTCCACACAAAATCGCTGAAGCCGTCGCTCGCGTCGCTGTTATAGTTTTTGCTCTGACTTCGACGCGAGCCGTACATGACTTCTCCCACCGCTCCCATCCTCATCACCGGCGCCGGCCAGCGGGTCGGCCTGCATTGTGCGCAGCGTCTGCTGGAAGATGGCCATCGGGTGATCTTCACCTACCGCAGCGAACGACCAGGGGTGAAGACGTTGCGGGATCTGGGCGCCCTCGGGTTGCATGCGGATTTTTCCAGCGAAGCCTCGATCCTCGCGTTCATCACCGAACTGAAGTCCCGCACCGACAGCCTGCGCGCCATCGTGCACAACGCCTCGGAATGGCTGGCGGAAACCGACGACGGCGAAGCCGAAGCCTTCAGCCGGATGTTCAACATTCATATGCTGGCGCCCTACCTGATCAACCTGCATTGCGCCGAACTGCTGCAACGTTCGAGCCCTGCCGACATCATCCACATCAGCGATGACGTCACGCGCAAGGGCAGCAGCAAACACATCGGCTATTGCGCCAGCAAGGCCGGGCTCGACAGTCTCACGTTGTCCTTCGCTGCGCGCTACGCGCCGACAATCAAGGTCAACGGCATCGCGCCAGCCCTGCTATTGTTCAATCCCGACGACGACGCGGCGTACCGCGCCAAGGCGCTGGCAAAGTCCGCGCTGGGCATCGAACCCGGCAGCGAAGTGATCTATCAGAGCCTGCGTTACCTGCTCGACAACCCGTATGTCACCGGCACGACCCTGACCGTCAACGGCGGGCGGCACGTCAAGTAATACGCCCCCGCGAGGATGCTCCATGACCCGTTCCCTGCCCGAGCATTACCGCGAGATCCTGATCGGTCTCGGTGAAAACCCTGACCGCGAAGGACTGCTAGACACACCGGCGCGGGCGGCCAAGGCCATGCAGTATCTGTGTCACGGCTACGAACAGAGCGTTGAAGAGATCGTCAATGGCGCGCTGTTTGCCTCCGACACCGACGAGATGATCATCGTCGCCGACATCGAGCTCTATTCGTTGTGCGAACATCACCTGCTGCCCTTCATCGGCAAGGCCCATGTGGCTTATATTCCGACGGGCAGGGTGCTGGGGCTGTCGAAGATCGCGCGACTGGTGGACATGTTCGCCCGCCGCCTGCAGATCCAGGAAAACCTCACCCGCCAGATCGCCGAGGCGGTCCAGCAAGTCACCGATGCCGCCGGTGTCGCGGTGGTCATCGAAGCCCGGCACATGTGCATGATGATGCGCGGTGTCGAGAAACAGAATTCGACCATGAACACCTCGGTCATGCTCGGCGCCTTCCGCGAGTCGAGCAACACCCGCCAGGAGTTCCTGCAATTGATTGGACGGAGCAAATAAATGCCACAACTTCAACCGGGAATGGCGCGCATCCGGGTCAAGGATCTGCGCCTGCGCACCTTTATCGGGATCAACGAGGACGAAATCCTCAACAAGCAGGATGTGCTGATCAACCTGACCATCCTGTACGCCGCGCAGGAAGCGGTGCGTGACAACGACATCGACCACGCGCTGAACTACCGCACCATCACCAAGGCGATCATCGCCCACGTGGAAGGCAACCGCTTCGCGCTGCTCGAACGCCTGACCCAGGAGCTGCTGGATCTGGTGACGGCCAACGAATCGGTGCTGTACGCGGAAGTCGAAGTCGACAAACCGCATGCCTTGCGTTTTGCCGAGTCGGTGTCGATCACCCTCGCCGCCAGCCGCTGAACGTGTCTGGCGCTCCGGGCGTCAGACTTTTATCATCCGCGCCACGATTTGACTGCACAGAGCCCATCATGACCGAGCAACAACGCCTCGAACTCGAAGCCGCCGCCTTCCGCCGGCTGGTCGCCCACCTGGACAGCCGCAAGGACGTGCAGAACATCGACCTGATGAACCTCGCCGGGTTCTGCCGCAACTGCCTGTCCAAGTGGTACAAGGCCGAGGCCGACGAGCGCCGGATCGAGGTCAGCCTCGACGATGCCCGTGAAGTGGTTTACGGCATGCCGTACGCCGACTGGAAAGCCCAATATCAGCAAGAAGCCAGCGCCGAACAGCAAGCGGCGTTCGCCAAAGGAAAACCCCATGAGTGATCTGAACACCCTGCGCGCCAGCCTCAAGAGCGGCGAACACGTTTTTGCCGACACCCTGTCGTTCATCGCCGCCGGTTACGACTACCAGCCGCAGGCGTTCAACAACGGCGGCGTGGAGAACGCCGCCGGGCAGAACGAAGGTTCGTGCAAGACCCTGGGTCTGGCGTTGCTGGAAGGCTTGAGCGATGAAGAAGCACTGCTGGCGTTCGGCGAACACTACCGTTCGGTCGTGGCAACGCCTGAAGGCAGCGATCACGGCAATATCCGTGCGCTGATCCAGCACGGTCTGGCGGGCGTGAAATTCGAAGCGCAACCGCTGACCCGCCGCTGATTCCCGAGCGAATCGCAGGCATGAAAAAACCGGCCAATTGGCCGGTTTTTTCGTTTCTGCGATCTTAGAACGAAGCGTTCTGCAGACCGTCCAGGTAACGCTCGGTGTCCAGTGCCGCCATGCAACCGGCGCCGGCCGAGGTGATAGCCTGACGGTAAACGTGGTCGGCCACGTCGCCGGCAGCGAAGATGCCTTCGACGCTGGTCGCGGTGGCGTTGCCTTCACGGCCGCCCTGAACGACGAGGTAACCGTCCTTCAGCTCCAGCTGACCTTCGAACAGCGAGGTGTTCGGGGTGTGGCCGATCGCGATGAACACGCCGTCGACCTTGATTTCGTCGAAGCTGCCGTCGTTGTTCTTCAGACGCGCACCGGTCACGCCCATGTTGTCACCCAGCACTTCGTCCAGGGTCGCGTTCAGCTTCAGCTCGATCTTGCCTTCGGCCACACGGGCGTTGAGCTTGTCGATCAGGATCTTCTCGGCGCGGAAGGTTTCGCGACGGTGAATCAGGGTGACCTTGCTGGCGATGTTCGCCAGGTAAAGCGCTTCTTCGACAGCGGTGTTGCCGCCACCGACCACGGCCACCGGCTTGTTGCGATAGAAGAAACCGTCGCAGGTCGCGCAGGCCGAAACGCCTTTGCCCATGAACGCTTCTTCCGACGGCAGGCCCAGGTAACGAGCGCTGGCGCCAGTGGCGATGATCAGCGCGTCGCAGGTGTAGGTGCCGCTGTCGCCGGTCAGGCTGTATGGCTTGGAAGCGAAGTCCACAGCGTTGATGTGATCGAAGACGATCTCGGTTTCAAAACGCTCGGCGTGCTCGCGCATGCGCTCCATCAGCACCGGACCGGTCAGGCCGTGGACGTCGCCCGGCCAGTTGTCGACTTCGGTGGTGGTGGTCAATTGACCGCCGGCCTGCATGCCGGTGATCAGCAGCGGCTTGAGGTTGGCACGGGCAGCGTAGACGGCAGCGCTGTAACCGGCAGGGCCGGAACCGAGGATGATCACTCGCGAATGACGGACTTCAGACATGAACCTGCTCCTGTTGACCGGCCAAGACACCTGGCCGGACGCCGGACTGCCGGCGGGAATAAAAAAGGACTGTGGATAACCTTGGGGAAGGCATGAGCTCGACAGTCCTGTAAAAAGTTGGGTGCAGCGTATCGAGGGGGGCAAGATTAAGGAAATACGGTTTAACAATCCAGCTCATAGGTGGTCTCTATGCCGACACACTGACGAGATGGACGTCTTTGTTACAGTGAATGTCGATCCCGCTGCCGCGCTTTCACAGGTTCTGCAAAGTCGGTAAGGTCGGCGCGTTTTCCCTTGCTCGGAGCACCTTATGCCCGCCCCTGTTCTGTCCGGCCCGCAATACCTGCGCGAGGGCCTCAAACTGGTCTTGAGCCCGGGCCTGCGCCTGTTCGTGCTGCTGCCGCTGGCCATCAATCTGGTGCTGTTCGTCGGATTGATCTATCTGGCCGGTCACCAGTTCAGCCTGTGGGTCGACACGCTGATGCCGTCGCTGCCCGAATGGCTGAGTTTCCTCAGCTACATCCTGTGGCCGCTGTTCGTGGTGCTGGTGGCGCTGATGGTGTTCTTCACCTTCACCATGCTGGCCAACGTGATCGCCGCCCCATTCAACGGTTTCCTCGCGGAAAAGGTTGAAGTGGTGGTGCGCGGCACCGACGACTTCCCGGCCTTCAGTTGGGGCGAACTGATCGCCATGATCCCGCGCACCCTCGCCCGGGAAATGCGCAAACTCGGTTACTTCCTGCCCCGCGCCATCGGCCTGTTCATTCTCTCGTTCATCCCGGTGGTGAACATCGTCGCCGCGCCGCTGTGGCTGCTGTTCGGGGTGTGGATGATGGCAATCCAGTACATCGACTACCCGGCGGACAACCACAAACTCGGCTGGAACGAGATGCTCGCCTGGCTGCGCCAGAAGCGCTGGCAGAGCATGAGCTTCGGCGGGATCGTCTATCTGGTGCTGCTGATTCCGGTGGTGAACATCCTGATGATGCCGGCGGCTGTGGCTGGCGCGACACTGTTCTGGGTGCGTGAGCGCGGGGCCGAGAATCTGGTGACGCAACGCTGAGGCCGCGTCACAAATCCATCATCCGAACGTCACAACCACGACATGGCCTCAGCCGACACTGAGGCCATGACGACAGCTCTACATATCACCCTCATCAGCGAAACTTTCCCACCGGAAATCAACGGCGTGGCCAATACCCTTGGCCGCTTGTGCGACGGTTTGCGCGCACGCGGGCATCGGGTGGAACTGGTGCGACCGCGTCAGGCTGACGATCCGCAGCGAAGTGAAGATGACTCGCTGCTGCTGTGCCGAGGCTGGCCGTTGCCGGGTTATCCGGGGCTGCAATGGGGGCAGTCGTCGATGCACAAACTGCTGCGACGCTGGACGCGCCAGCGCCCGGACGTACTCTATATCGCAACCGAAGGCCCGCTCGGGCTGTCGGCACTGCGCGCGGCACGCCGACTCGGTATTGCCGTGGTCAGCGGCTTTCATACCAATTTTCAGCAATACACCCACCAATATGGGCTGGGTTTGCTGACGCGCTTGCTCACCCACTATCTGCGCTGGTTTCACAATCGTTCGGCCCTGACCCTGGTGCCGAGCGTCAGCCAGCGCCTGGAACTGGAGCGCCGGCACTTCGAGCGTCTGGCGCTGCTGTCGCGAGGTGTCGACAGTCAGCTGTTTCACCCAGCCAAACGCTTGAATGCCTTGCGTGAGCAATGGGGTCTTGGCGAGCAGGACATTGCGGTCATTCACGTAGGACGCCTGGCGCCAGAGAAGAATCTGGGCCTGCTCAAGCGCAGTTTCGAAAAGCTCGCCGGCACTTACCCACAACGTAATCTGAAGCTGATCGTGATCGGCGACGGGCCGCAACGAATGGCATTGGAAAAGGAACTGCCCGAGGCGATTTTCTGCGGCTCGCAACGTGGCGAAGCACTGGCGGCGCACTACGCATCGGGGGATGTGTTTCTGTTTCCGAGCCTGACCGAAACCTTTGGCAACGTCGTGCTGGAAGCGCTGGCCTCAGGCCTGGGGGTGGTGGCTTACGACCAGGCCGCGGCGGCCCAGCATATTCGCCATGGCTACAACGGCGTGCTGGCGATGCCCGGGGATGAAGAGGCGTTCTGCGAGGCAGCAGCGTGGCTGCTGGAAGAAGACGAAAGGTTGCGCTGCGTGCGCCTGAATGCACGCCAACACGCCAGCCGCCAGGGTTGGGCGGCTATCGTCGAACAGTTTGAAAACCATTTGCTGGGGGCTTGCCGCGACCTGCGCGACAAGCCTCCCACAACGATCAAACCAGCGTCATCAACGCCTCACGGCTGAACGGCAGAATGTCCTGCTCGCGGCCTTCGCGCACTTTCTGCGCCCAGTCCGGATCCACCAGCAGCGCACGCCCCACCGCCACCAGATCGAACTCGTCGTTGTTCAGACGCTCCAGCAGTTTTTCCAGACTGGCCGGTTGCGCGACCTTGTCGGTGTTGACCATGAACTGGAGGAACTCGCCGTCGAGGCCGACGCTGCCGACGGTGATGGTTGGTTTGCCGGTCAGCTTGCGTGTCCAGCCGGCCAGGTTCAGGTCGGAACCGTCGAATTCCGGCTCCCAGAAACGGCGCGTCGAGCAGTGGAAAATGTCCACGCCAGCGTCGGACAACGGCTTGAGGAACTCGCCCAGCGCTTCGGCTGTTTGCACCAGACGCGCGGTGTAGTCCTGCTGTTTCCACTGCGAGAAACGGAAGATGATCGGGAAGCCTTCACCCACCGCCGCGCGTACGGCCTGGATCAGCTCGATGGCGAAACGCGAACGGTTGGCCAGGCTGCCACCGTATTCGTCAGTGCGCTGGTTGCTGCCTTCCCAGAAGAACTGGTCGATCAGGTAACCGTGGGCGCCGTGGATTTCCACGCCGTCCATGCCAATGCTCTGGGCATCTTTCGCCGCTTGGGCGAAGGCTGCGATCACGTCCTGAATGTCCTGCTTGGTCATGCCGTGCACCACGACCTGACCGTCCTTGAGTTTTTCCGACGGGCCGTAACCCGGCACGCTCGCGTCCGGTTCGGTACCCAGACGGCGCACATTGCCGACGTGCCACAGTTGCGGAACGATCTTGCCGCCTTCGGCGTGAACCGCGTCCACGACTTTTTTCCAACCGGCCAGCGCGGCTTCACCGTAGAAGTGCGGCACGTTCGGGTAACCGTTGGAAGCCTGATGGCCGACGGTGGTGCCTTCGGTGATGATCAGGCCGACACCGGCCGCCGCACGACGACGGTAGTACTCGATCACTTTGGAATTGGGCACACCGCCAGGAGAAAACGAGCGGGTCATGGGCGCCATGACCACGCGGGTCGGCAGTTCGAGGGCACCGAGCTGGAACGGTTTGAACAGGGCTTGCACGGGCATGGGAGGCTCCACGAAAAATTGATCGACGGTCATGCGAATCATATGACGGCGATAATATGCGCAGTTCCAACCAGCCGATAGCACTATTGATCTGAATGATTAAGGGTCAAAAGGCAGGCGAAAAAAATCGCAGCTCGATGGCTGCGATTTTTGTGTTTCAGCTCAGGGCTTTTTCAATCGCCGTGATCACCGAAGGATCATCCGGCGCCGTGCGCGGCGAGAACCGGGCCAGTACCCGACCGTCCTTGCCGAGCAGGAATTTCTCGAAATTCCAGGTGATGTCACCGGGAAACTCCGCGCCCTCGCCCGCCAGCAGACGGTATAGCTGATGGCGGTCGTGACCGTTGACTTCGAGCTTTTTCGACAATGGAAAACTCACGCCATAGTTGAGGCTGCAGAATTCCTGGATCTCCTGCTCACTGCCCGGTTCCTGGCCGGCAAACTGGTTGCACGGCAGGCCCAGCACACTGAAGCCTTTGCCTTTGTATTGCTGATAAAGGTTTTCCAGCGCCGCGTACTGTGGGGTCAAGCCGCATTTGGAGGCGACGTTGACCACCAGCACGACTTGGCCCTTGAAGGGTGCCAGCGGTAGCTCCTGGCCATCCAGGGCTGTCAACTTAAGGTCGTGAAAAGCACTCATGACGAACTCCAGATTCCCGTTTTCTACTCGAAACAGCCACTTGGCGAGACCACCAAGGACAGCCGCGGACTAAAAAGGCGCCCTCGGGCGCCTCTCCAGTACTCGAAAGCTTAGCGCAGAAAATCAGTGATGATGGCCACCTTCGCCATGGACGTGACCATGAGCGATTTCTTCCTGGCTGGCATCACGGATGGCAACGACCTTCACCTTGAAGTTCAGGCGCTGACCGGCCAGCGGGTGGTTGCCGTCGACAGTGACGTCGTCGCCGTCCAGGTCACGAATGGTGACGATCTGCATCTGGCCGTCCGGCGCCGAAGCGTGGAACTGCATGCCGACTTCCAGCTCGTCAACGCCTTCGAACATGCTGCGGCTCAGGGTGCTGACCAGTTCAGCGGCGTATTCGCCGTAGGCATCTTCCGGCTCGACGGAAACGTCCAGCTCGTTGCCGACTTCTTTACCTTCTAGGGCTTTTTCCAGGCCCGGGATGATGTTGCCTGCGCCATGCAGGTAGACCAGCGGAGCGCCGCCGGCGGAGCTGTCGATGACCTCACCAGCGTCGTTGGTCAGGGTATAGTCGATGGAGACAGCCTTATTGGCGGCGATCAGCATGGGGCGAGACCTTTTGCATAAGAATGAAGAACGGACAAGTCTAAACAAGGATTTGCCCGAAAGCGAACAGAACCCGGACAGACGGGATCGATTGGCGCCCGTGACCGTCAGCGGATTCCATCAGGATGAGGAAGGCCACTGGGTCGCCGAGCTCTCCTGCGGCCACACCCAGCACCTGCGCCACCTCCCGCCCTGGCAGTCCCGGGCGTGGGTGCTGGACGCCGCGCAACGTATTGAAAAAATAGGCCAACCCTTTGCTTGCGGTTGGTGCGCACAAGGCTCGGTTAGCGATAACCTTGGCGACTGAATTGCGGCAGATCGGCACACAGAGACGATCGCCATTGCCATGCACCCTTAGAGAATCCGCATGCAAACTTTTTTTATCGCGCCCACCGACTTTGGTGTGGGTCTGACCTCCATCAGCCTCGGGCTGGTGCGTACGCTGGAACGGGCCGGGCTGAAAGTCGGCTTCTTCAAACCGATTGCCCAGCCGCATCCGGGCGACACCGGCCCTGAGCGTTCGACTGAACTGGTGGCCCGTACGCACGGCCTGAAACCGCCACAACCACTGGGCCTGGCCCACGTCGAGCGGATGCTCGGCGACGGTCAGCTCGACGAGTTGCTCGAAGAAATCATCACCCTCTACCAGCAGGCCGCCATCGGCAAAGACGTGCTGGTCGTCGAAGGCATGGTGCCGACCCGCAGCGCCAGCTACGCCGCGCGGGTCAACCTGCACCTGGCCAAGAGCCTGGATGCCGAGGTGATTCTGGTCTCGGCCCCGGAAAACGAAGTGCTGACCGAACTGTCCGGCCGCGTCGAGTTGCAGGCGCAACTGTTCGGCGGGCCGAAAGACCCGAAAGTCCTCGGCGTGATCCTTAACAAGGTCAAGACCGACGAGAGCATGGACGCCTTCGCCGCGCGTCTGAAAGAGCACTCGCCGTTGCTGCGCACAGGTGATTTCCGTCTGCTCGGCTGCATTCCGTTCCAGCCCGAACTCAACGCCCCGCGCACCCGCGACGTCGCCGACCTGATGGGCGCCCAGGTGCTCAACGCCGGCGACTACGAAACCCGGCGCATGACCAAGACCATCATTTGCGCACGCACCATGCGCAACACCGTGGACCTGCTCAAGCCCGGCGTGCTGGTGGTAACCCCTGGCGATCGCGACGACATCATCCTCGCCGTCAGCCTCGCCGCCATTAACGGCGTACCGCTGGCCGGCCTGTTGCTGACCAGCGACACCCTGCCCGACCCACGCATCATGGACTTGTGCCGTGGCGCATTGCAGGCTGGCTTGCCAGTGCTGTCGGTGAGCACCGGCTCCTACGACACGGCCAACCTGCTCAACGGCCTGAACAAGGAAATCCCCGTCGATGACCGCGAACGCGCGGAGATCATCACCGATTTCGTCGCCAGTCACCTCGATGCCAACTGGCTGCACCAGCGCTGTGGCACGCCACGGGAAATGCGCCTGTCGCCGGCGGTGTTCCGCTATCAGTTGATTCAACGCGCGCAGGCCGCCAACAAACGTATCGTCTTGCCCGAAGGCAGCGAGCCGCTCACCGTGCAGGCGGCGGCAATCTGTCAGGAACGCGGGATCGCCCGTTGCGTGCTGCTGGCCAAACCGGCTGACGTCGAAGCTGTCGCACGTGCTCAGGGCATCACGCTGCCGCCGGGGCTGGAAATCCTCGATCCGGACCTGATCCGTGAGCGCTACGTCGAGCCGATGGTCGCGCTGCGCAAGAGCAAAAGCCTCAACGCGCCGATGGCCGAGCAGCAACTCGAAGACACCGTGGTGATCGGCACCATGATGCTGGCACTGGATGAAGTCGACGGCCTGGTCTCCGGCATCATCAACACCACGGCCAACACCATCCGCCCGGCGCTTCAACTGATCAAGACCGCTCCGGGCTGCACACTGGTGTCGTCGGTGTTCTTCATGCTGTTCCCGGAAGAGGTGCTGGTCTACGGCGACTGCGTGATGAACCCGCATCCGAGCGCCAGCGAACTGGCGGAGATCGCCCTGCAAAGCGCCGACTCGGCCGCCGCCTTCGGCATCACCCCGCGCGTGGCGATGATCAGCTACTCCAGCGGCGAATCGGCCACTGGCGAGGAAGTCGAGAAAGTCCGCGAAGCCACCCTGCTCGCCCACGAACAACAGCACTCGCTGCTGATCGACGGGCCGTTGCAGTACGACGCCGCCGCCAACGAAACCGTGGCCCGGCAACTGGCGCCGAACAGCCAGGTGGCAGGTCGCGCCACGGTGTTCGTATTCCCCGACCTGAACACCGGCAACACCACCCACAAGGCCGTTCAACGCAGTGCCGATTGCGTGAGCCTCGGCCCGATGCTGCAAGGCCTGCGCAAACCGGTGAACGATCTGCCGCGCGGCGCGCAGGTCGACGACATCGTCTACACCATCGCCCTGACCGCGATTCAGGCTGCCAACCGACCTCTGGATATCTGACCCGATGCTGGCTTTTCTCCCTGCCCCCCTGCGCGGCGTGATCGCCGCGCTGCTGCTGGCGCTGAACACGATCCTGCTGTGCTCGTTCCTGTTTCTTGTGGCGCTGATCAAAGTGCTGCCGTTCGGCCTCGCACGCCGCGCTTCGCGTTGGCTGATGAGCCACACCCACGAGGCCTGGATCAGCAACAACAAGGGCTGGATGAACCTGGTGCGCCGCACCCGCTGGCACCTCAGCGGTCTGCAGGGCCTGGACTACCAGCACTCGTACCTGATCACCAGCAACCATCAGAGCTGGGTCGACATCCTGGTGCTGCAATACGTGCTCAACCGGCGCATCCAGCCGTTGAAGTTCTTTCTCAAGCAGGAACTGATCTGGGTCCCGGTCATCGGCCTGGCGTGGTGGACACTGGGCTTCCCGTTCATGAAGCGCTATTCAAAAGCCTATCTGGAAAAACACCCGGAAAAGAAAGGCAAAGACCTCGAAACCACCCGCAAGACCTGCGCGAAATTCCGCGACAACCCGGTAGGCATCTTCAACTTCGTCGAGGGCACACGCTTTACCGAAGGCAAGCATGCGCAGCAGCAATCACCGTTCAAATACCTGCTCAAGCCCAAGGCCGGCGGCATCGCGTTCGTACTGGATGCAATGGGCGAACAGCTGGAATCGATCGTCAACGTCACCATCCACTACCCGGGCGGACGCCCTGGCTTCTGGGATCTGCTGTGCGGCAACGTCCGAGACGTAGTGGTGCACTTCGAAGAACTGAAAATCCCACCGCAGTTCATCGGCAGGAACTACGACCAGGACGGCGAATACCGCCTGCAATTCCAGGGCTGGATCAACCAACTGTGGCAAGACAAGGATGCATTGCTGGAACAGATGCACCGCGATTATCCCAACCGACGCTGATCCCCCCTGTGGGAACACCTGACAGAAATTGGTCGTCTGTCAGGCCGCCATCGCCAGCAGGCTGGCTCCCACAGGAAAACAGTTCGCTTTTAGCTTCCCACCACTCAACACGATGAGCGTTAGCTCGAGTAAGGCTTTTGACGTGCCGGCCCCATCGGCAGGCTGAGTGGAGGGATTCATCCGGGGGTGGGAGCGCAGCGACCGTGCGGCGCAGCCGCATGCATCGAGAGGAGGTGCAGCGAAGCAAACCGTAGGCGATGCCCCCGGATGAATCCCGGAACGAAGGAACACCGAGCCACAGCGAGGGGCCGAACGCCGGGGCCCAGCGTTTTTGGTTACTTTTTTCTGGGCCGGCATTCCGGGCGTTTGAAAAAAGTGACTCGCCGTAAGGGCGAAACCATAAGCCGCCGTTACCGCAGCAACGGATATTCACCCCAAACAACCCCAAAAAAAACCCGCCGATGATCACTCATCGGCGGGCTTTTCATTGGCAGCTAACGCTTAAATCGCGCCACGCTTGCGCAACAGATCCAGCACCAGCTTCACACTTTCATCCAGCGACAGCGACTGGGTGTCGATCACCAGATCAGCATCCAGCGGCACGTCATACGGGAAGGATTCGCCCGGAATGTTGTCGCCACCGGCAGCATACAAACCTTGCGGATCACGCTCGGCGCACACAGTCGGCGAAGCCTGAACATAAACCGTCAGCAGACGCTCCTTGCCGATCAGATCCTTCGCCTGTTCACGACCTTCGGCACTCGGCGCCACAAACGCCGCAAGCGTCAACAGACCCGCTTCGTTGAACTGACGCGCCACATGTGCAGCACGACGCCAGTTCTCGGTGCGACCGGCGCGATCCTGCGGCAGACCCTTGTTGAGATCGTGACGCAGGTTCTGGCCATCCAGCACAAACACCGCACGACCCAGATCAAACAGCTTGCGCTCGACCGCGTATGCCAAGGTGCTCTTGCCAGCGCCGGACAGGCCGCTGAACAGCACGGTAGCCGGTTGCTGACCGAAACGCTGAGCGCGTTCTTCGGTCGCAACATGGGCCAGTTTGCCGTGATGCGTAGCCGTACCGTGGGTCACCGGCTGAGCGACGATCATGCCGGCGCCGACGGTGCCGTTGGTCAAACGGTCGATGACGATGAATGCGCCGGTGGTGCGATTGCTGTCGTAACCGTCGAGGGCGATCGGCGCGTCGAGCGCGATCTTCACCTTGCCGATTTCGTTGAGCTGCAACGCGCTCGCCGGGCCTTCTTCGAGGGTGTTGACGTCGACCTTGTTGACGATGCTGGCGATGGAGCCCGGCACGTAACTGGTGGCGCGCTTGATGTCGTATTTCTTGCCCGGCAGCATCGGCTCTTCAGCCATCCACACCAGCATCGCTTCGAAGCTGTCGGTGACCGGCGGAACGTTGTCGGCGTGAACCAGCAGGTCGCCACGGGAGATGTCGATTTCGTCTTCCATGGTCAGCGTTACCGCCTGGCCAGGACCTGCGTGTTCCAGCTCACCTTCGAAAGTGACGATGGATTTCACGCGGCTGCTCTTGCCCGACGGCAGGACCACGACTTCGTCGCCCTTCTTGACGATGCCGCTGGCCAGGGTGCCGGCGAAACCGCGGAAGTTCAGGTTCGGACGGTTGACGTACTGCACCGGGAAACGCAGATCGGTGAAGTTGCGATCGCCCGCCACTTCCACGGTCTCGAGGATTTCCATCAGCGACTGGCCGGTGTACCACGGAGAGCGCTCGGACTTGTTCACCACGTTGTCGCCCTTCAGAGCGGACATCGGCACGAAGTGCATGCTGGTCGGCTTCATCTTCAAGCCTTCGGCGAACTTCAGGTAGTCGGCCTTGATCGACTCGAACACGCCCTGATCGAAGCCCTTGAGGTCCATCTTGTTGATGGCGACGACGATGTGCTTGATGCCCAGCAACGAGGCGATGAAGCTGTGGCGGCGGGTCTGGGTCTGCACGCCGTAACGGGCGTCGACCAGGATGATCGCCAGGTCACAGGTGGACGCACCGGTGGCCATGTTGCGGGTGTACTGCTCATGGCCGGGGGTGTCGGCGATGATGAATTTGCGCTTGGCGGTGGAGAAATAGCGGTAGGCGACATCGATGGTGATGCCCTGCTCGCGCTCGGCCTGCAAGCCGTCGACCAGCAACGCCAGGTCGATGTCGTCACCGGTGGTGCCGACTTTCTTCGAATCGCGGGTGATGGCTTCGAGGTGATCCTCGTAGATCATCTTCGAGTCGTGCAGCAGGCGCCCGATCAGGGTGCTCTTGCCGTCATCGACGTTACCGCAGGTCAAAAAGCGCAGCAGCTCTTTACGTTCGTGCTGGCCCAGGTAGGCGAGGATGTCCTCGCTGATCAAATCAGAAACATGCGACATGACAGCCCCTTAGAAATAGCCTTGACGTTTTTTGTCTTCCATCGAGCCTGCGCCATCGTGGTCGATGACCCGGCCCTGGCGCTCGGAAGTTCGCGTCAGGAGCATTTCCTGAATGATGTCCGTCAGGCTTTCGGCCTCGGACTCCACCGCGCCCGTCAACGGGTAGCAGCCAAGGGTACGGAAACGCACTTTCTTTTTGACGATGCGCGCCTTGTCCTCGTCGGACAGGTGCTCGAGGATGCGCTCGTCGTCGATCATGATCAGCGTGCCGTTCTTCTCGATCACTTCGCGTTCGGCGGCGAAGTACAGCGGTACGATCGGGATGCCCTCGAGGTAGATGTACTGCCAGATGTCCAGCTCGGTCCAGTTCGACAGCGGGAACACACGAATGGATTCGCCCTTGTTGACCTTGCCGTTGTAGACGTTCCACAGCTCGGGACGCTGGTTCTTCGGGTCCCAGCGATGTTTGCTGTCACGGAACGAGTAGACGCGCTCCTTGGCGCGGGACTTCTCTTCATCGCGACGGGCACCGCCGAAGGCTGCGTCGAAACCATGCTTGTCGAGTGCCTGCTTCAGGCCCTCGGTCTTCATGATGTCGGTGTGCTTGGCGCTGCCGTGGGTGAACGGGTTGATGTTCTGCGCCACGCCATCGGGGTTGATGTGAGTGATGAGGTCCAGGCCAAGCTCTTCGACCATCTTGTCGCGGAACTTGTACATTTCCTGGAATTTCCAGCGGGTGTCGACGTGCATCACCGGAAACGGCAGTTTGCCCGGGAAGAACGCCTTGCGTGCCAGATGCAGCATCACGGCGGAGTCTTTACCGATGGAGTACAGCATCACCGGGTTGTCGAACTCGGCGGCCACCTCGCGGATGATGTGGATGCTTTCCGCCTCCAGCTGTTTCAGATGCGTCAGTTTGTCGACCATGGCTACTCACGAAAGCTTTCTTATGAACGGCCAGCGGGCCGTGTTCGAGCGGGGAATCCTAGCACAGCGCCCCCTTCTAATCAGGACGCCAACTAGATCGAAAGGGTATATGAATATGCCTGCCTGTTCGGGCGCTCAGATCGGATTCGGGCAGTCGATAAAGATGTGCTCCAGCGCAAAACGTTTCGCCAGATAATCGCCCAGCGCCTGCACGCCATAGCGTTCGGTGGCGTGGTGGCCGGCGGCGATGAAGCTGATGTCATTTTCCCGGGCGCTGTGGAACGTCTGCTCGGAGGCTTCGCCGCTGAGGAACAGATCGACGCCGGCAGCGATGGCGTTGTCGATGTAGCCCTGACCGCCGCCGGTGCACCAGCCAACACGGCGGATCATCGCACTGCCTTCGACCAGCAGCGGTTCGCGGCCCATGACTTCCTGCACTTTGCGAGCGAAGTCACGCGGGGTCATTGGTTCGCTCAGCGAACCGACCAGACCGACGATTTTCAGATTGTCCGGATCCAGCGGCCCTTCGACGGTGATGTCCAGTTGACGGGCCAGTTGCACGTTATTGCCGACATCCGGATGCAGATCCAGCGGCAGGTGATAACCGAGCAGACTGATATCGTGCTTGAGCAGCGTCTTCAAACGGCGCTGCTTCATGCCGGTGATGCACGGGTTCTCGCCCTTCCAGAAATAACCGTGATGCACCAGCACCAGATCGGCTTCGGCTTCGACGGCGGCATCGAGCAACGCCTGGCTGGCGGTGACACCACTGACGATGCGCATCACCTGCGGACGGCCCTCGACCTGCAGACCATTGGGGCAATAATCGGCAATTTTCGCACTGCCAAGGTAACGGTCGGCTTCTTCGACCAGGGTGCTCAGGGCGACGGCCATGAAAGACTCCTAAATATCCCGTTCAGAGGCGCGCGCGGCCTCGTATAATGCGCGACATTATGGGCGGTCTGACCCCGCCTGCAACTTTTCCAGGACGTGCTTAATGCTCAAGGCGCTGCGTTTTTTCGGCTGGCCGCTGTTGGCCGGCGTGCTTATCGCTCTGTTGATTATTCAGCGTTACCCGCAGTGGGTCGGGCTTCCGAGCCTCGACGTCAACCTGCAACAGGCCCCGCAGACCACCAGCGTGCAGCAGGGGCCGGTGTCCTATGCGGACGCGGTGACCATCGCCGCGCCTTCGGTGGTCAACCTCTACACCACCAAAGTCATCAACAAGCCGAGCCATCCGCTGTTCGAGGATCCGCAGTTCCGCCGTTTCTTCGGTGACAATTCACCGAAGCAGAAGCGCATGGAATCGAGCCTCGGCTCCGGGGTGATCATGAGCCCGGAAGGCTACATCCTGACCAACAACCACGTCACCAGCGGCGCCGACCAGATCGTCGTGGCGCTCAAGGACGGTCGCGAAACCCTGGCCCGAGTGATCGGCAGCGATCCGGAAACCGACCTCGCGGTCCTGAAGATCGACCTGAAAACCCTGCCGTCGATCACCGTCGGCCGCTCCGACAACATCCGCATCGGCGACGTCGCACTGGCCATCGGCAACCCGTTCGGCGTCGGCCAGACCGTGACCATGGGCATCATCAGCGCCACCGGCCGCAACCAGCTGGGCCTGAACAACTACGAAGACTTCATCCAGACCGACGCGGCCATCAACCCCGGCAACTCCGGCGGCGCGCTGGTCGACGCCAACGGCAACCTCACCGGCATCAACACCGCGATTTTCTCCAAGTCCGGCGGCTCCCAGGGCATCGGTTTTGCGATCCCGGTGAAACTGGCGATGGAAGTGATGAAGTCGATCATCGAGCACGGCCAGGTGATTCGTGGCTGGCTGGGCATTGAAGTGCAACCGCTGACCCAGGAACTGGCAGAGTCGTTTGGCCTGTCCGGGCGTCCGGGGATCGTGGTGGCGGGGATTTTCCGCGACGGCCCGGCACAGAAGGCCGGCCTGCAACTGGGTGACGTAATCCTCAGCATCGACGGAGAACCGGCCGGCGATGGCCGAAAGTCGATGAACCAGGTGGCGCGGATCAAGCCGACCGACAAGGTCACGATTCAAGTGATGCGCAATGGCAAGGAGTTGAAGTTGACGGCCGAGATCGGTCTGCGTCCGCCACCAGCGCCGATCAAGGAAAAGGAAGAAAACTGATGCACAAAAAAGGGAGCTTATTCGCTCCCTTTTTTACGGCGGCTGATCAGAGCTCGCCAAGCGCGTCGATCAACGCCTGATTCTGCTCCGGCGTGCCGATCGAGATCCGCAGGAACTGGGCAATCCGCTCCTGCTTGAAGTGGCGCACGATCACACCCTGCTCACGCAGCTTGGCCGCCAGCCCTGCCGCATCGTGTTGCGGATGCCGGGCGAAGATGAAGTTCGCCGCTGACGGCAGCACTTCAAAGCCCTTGGCCTGCAACTGCGCAACCACCCATTCGCGACTTTCGATGACTAATGCGCAGGTCTTGTCGAAGTACTCGCGATCTTCGAACGCTGCCGCCGCACCGACATTCGCCATGCGATCGATCGGGTAAGAGTTGAAGCTGTTCTTGATCCGCTCCAGCGCCTCGATCAGGTCTGGATGCCCGACCGCCAGACCGACCCGCAGGCCCGCCAGCGAACGGGACTTGGACAGGGTCTGGGTCACCAGCAGGTTCGGGTAACGATCCACCAGGCTGATCGCGGTTTCGCCACCGAAGTCGATATAGGCCTCGTCGACCACCACCACGGAATCCGGGTTGGCCTTGAGAATCTGCTCGACCGCTTCCAGTGCCAGCAGGCAACCGGTTGGTGCGTTCGGATTGGGGAAGATGATCCCGCCGTTCGGCTTGGCGTAGTCGGCCGGGTTGATCTGGAACTGCGCATCCAGCGGCACCGCGTCGAACGTGATGCCGTAAAGGCCGCAGTAAACCGGATAGAAGCTGTAGCTGATGTCCGGGAACAGGATCGGCTGATCGTGTTGCAGCAGACCGTGGAAGATGTGCGCCAGCACTTCGTCCGAACCGTTGCCGAGGAACACTTGATTGCTTTGTACGCCGTAGTACTTGGCGACGGCGTTTTTCAGCAGATCGCTGTTCGGGTCCGGGTACAGGCGCAGGTTGTCGTTGAGTTCGGTCTGCATCGCCGCCAGGGCTTTTGGTGACGGGCCGTACGGGTTTTCGTTGGTGTTGAGCTTGACCAGACGGGTCAGCTTCGGCTGCTCGCCCGGCACGTAAGGCACCAGATCCTTGACGAACGGGCTCCAGAATTTACTCATGTTCAGTTCCCCTTCACTTCGTCTTTGATGCGGTATTCGGCGCTGCGCGCGTGGGCGCTCAGCGATTCGCCACGAGCCAGGATCGATGCAGTCTTGCCAAGCTCGGAAGCGCCGGCCTCGGAGCAGAAGATGATCGACGAGCGTTTCTGGAAGTCGTACACGCCCAGCGGCGAAGAGAAACGCGCAGTACCGGAGGTCGGCAGCACGTGGTTCGGACCCGCGCAGTAGTCGCCCAGCGCTTCGGAGGTGTGACGGCCCATGAAGATCGCGCCGGCGTGGCGAATCTGCGGCAACCAGGCCTGCGGGTCGGCGACCGACAGCTCAAGGTGTTCCGGGGCGATGCGGTTGGCGACTTCGATGGCCTGGGTCATGTCACGCACGTGGATCAGGGCACCACGGCCGTTGATCGAGGTTTCGATGATGGTTGCGCGATCCATGGTCGGCAGCAGTTTGTCGATGCTCGCGGCGACCTTGTCGAGGAACTCGGCGTCCGGGCTGACCAGGATCGCCTGGGCGTCTTCGTCGTGCTCGGCCTGGGAGAACAGGTCCATGGCGATCCAGTCCGGATCGGTCTGGCCGTCGCATACCACGAGGATTTCCGACGGGCCGGCGATCATGTCGATGCCGACCTGACCGAACACGTGACGCTTGGCGGTCGCCACGTAGATGTTGCCCGGACCGACAACCTTGTCCACCTGCGGCACGCTTTCAGTGCCATAGGCCAACGCGGCAACGGCTTGTGCGCCACCGATGGTGAACACCCGGTCGACACCGGCGATGCATGCCGCCGCCAGCACCAGCTCGTTGACTTCGCCGCGCGGGGTCGGCACCACCATGACCACTTCGGTCACGCCGGCGACCTTGGCCGGAATCGCGTTCATCAACACCGACGACGGGTACGACGCCTTGCCGCCCGGCACGTACAGACCGGCGCGATCCAGTGGCGTGACTTTCTGACCCAGCACGGTGCCGTCGGCTTCGGTGTAGCTCCAGGAGTCCTGCTTCTGTTTTTCGTGATAGCTGCGCACGCGGGCGGCGGCTTTTTCCAGCGCTTCGCGTTGCGGCACGGTGATGCGGGTCAGGGCCAGTTCCAGACGCTCGCGCGGCAGGATCAAGTCCGCCATCGAGGCGACTTCGAGGCCGTCGAATTTCTGGGTGAACTCGACCAGCGCCGCGTCACCGCGCTCGCGCACAGCCTTGATGATGTCCAGCACCCGCTGATTGACCGAGTCGTCAGACACACTTTCCCAGCTCAGCAGATGATCCAGATGATGCGCGAAATCCGGGTCAGCAGCGTTGAGTCGGCGAATTGCAGTCGGTGCGGTCATAGCGAGAGCCTCATAGGAATGGCAAAAAACTCAGGCGCCCGAAATTACCATTCGATCCGCTTGGGCACCTGAGATTCTGGCTATGAGGCGGATAGACGGGCGCGACTTAACGTCGCGCAGGTACATCAGCCGCGGTGTCGAGACTCCACTGCCTTGCGCAGGGTGTCGATCAACGCCTGGATTCGGGCGTGTTGCATTTTCATCGAAGCTTTATTGACGACCAGACGCGAGCTGATCGTGGCGATCAGTTCCTGGGGTTCCAGGCCGTTGGCGCGCAGGGTGTTGCCGGTGTCGACCACGTCGATGATCTTGTCGGCCAGACCGATCAGCGGCGCCAGCTCCATCGAGCCGTACAGCTTGATGATGTCGACCTGACGGCCCTGCTCGGCGTAGTAACGCTTGGCGACGTTGACGAATTTGGTGGCGACGCGCAGGCGGCCCTTGGGCTCGACCGCGCCGACCTTGCCGGCGGTCATCAGCTTGCACTGGGCAATCTGCAGATCCAGCGGCTCGTACAGGCCCTGGCCAGTGTATTCCATCAGCACGTCTTTACCGGCAACGCCGAGGTCGGCCGCGCCATGCTCGACATAGGTCGGCACGTCGGTAGCCCGCACGATCAACAGGCGAACGTCTTCCTGGGTCGTGGGGATGATCAGCTTGCGGCTCTTGTCCGGATTCTCGGTCGGCACGATGCCCGCTTCGGCGAGAAGCGGCAGGGTGTCGTCAAGGATGCGGCCCTTGGACAGTGCGATGGTCAACATGGGAAACGTCAGTCCTTATCAAGGTACTCATGTCCGGTCGCAATCGGCGCCGGACATACATCGAGGGCGTTGCCACCCCCGATCAAAACGAATTCAACGGACACTTCCCTGTGTCCAGATGCAGCGATCAGCCCGGAACGCGACGGATCCTGGCGCCCAGCATCTGCAGTTTTTCCTCGATGCACTCGTAACCACGGTCGATGTGGTAGATGCGGTCGATCAGGGTATCGCCTTCAGCCATCAGGGCCGAGATCACGAGGCTGGCCGAAGCCCGCAGGTCGGTAGCCATGACTGGCGCGCCCTTGAGGATTTCAGTACCGGTCACGATGGCCGTGTTGCCCTCGACCTGGATCTTGGCGCCCATGCGATGCAGTTCGTAGACGTGCATGAAGCGGTTTTCGAAGATCGTCTCGATCACGGCACCGGTGCCTTCGGCAATGGCGTTGAGCGAGATGAACTGCGCCTGCATGTCGGTCGGGAACGCCGGGTACGGTGCCGTGCGCACGTTGACCGCTTTCGGGCGTTTGCCGTGCATGTTCAACTCGATCCAGTCTTCACCACAGGTGATTTCTGCGCCGGCTTCACGGAGTTTGTCCAGAACGGCTTCGAGGATGGTCGGATCGGTGTCCTTGACTTTCACGCGGCCACCGGTAACCGCAGCGGCCACCAGGTAGGTGCCGGTTTCGATACGGTCAGGCATGACCTTGTAGAAAGCCGAACCCAGACGCTCGACGCCATCAATGGTGATGGTGTCGGTGCCGGCACCGGACACCTTGGCGCCCATGGCGTTGAGGAAGTTCGCCAGGTCGACCACTTCAGGTTCACGGGCGGCGTTCTGCAACACGCTGCGGCCCTTGGCCAGAGCGGCAGCCATCATGATGTTCTCGGTACCGGTCACGCTGACGGTATCAAAGAAGAAGTGAGCGCCACGCAAGCCGCCTTCAGGCGCCTTGGCCTTGATGTAGCCGCCTTCGACGTCGATGACCGCGCCCATGGCTTCCAGGCCACGGATGTGCAGGTCAACCGGACGCGAACCGATGGCGCAACCGCCAGGCAGTGCGACTTCGGCTTCACCGAAACGCGCAACCATCGGGCCCAGCACCAGGATCGACGCGCGCATGGTTTTCACCAGCTCGTACGGGGCGATCAGGGTCTTGATGGTGCGCGGGTCGATTTCGACGCTAAGCTTCTCGTCGATCACAGGCTCGATGCCCATGCGACCGAACAGCTCGATCATGGTGGTGATGTCGTGCAGGTGCGGCAGGTTGCCAACGGTAACCGGGCCATCGCACAGCAGGGTGGCAGCCAGGATCGGCAGGGCGGAGTTCTTCGCCCCGGAGATGCGGATCTCGCCATCAAGACGAGCGCCACCGGTAATAATCAATTTATCCATAAGAATCTCGACGCCCTAGGGCTCAGGTGCGCTCGGCCCAGGCCGCGCTGCTGAAAAATTTCATAGTGACCGCGTGGATGCTGCCATCGGCGATCCAAGGGTTCAAATGGGCATAGATGCTTTGCTGACGCTTGACCGGGCTCAACGCCGCCAGTTCATCACTAATCACGTTCAGCTGAAAGTTGCAGCCTTCGCCTTCAACTTCCACCAGCGTTCCTGGCAGCTTTCCTTCAAGGAAGCTCTTCACTTCTACGGCCTGCATGCTCAACCTCAATCGGCGCCCTGTGCGCACGGGTCGGACATCATACAAAAAAGCCCCGCGCCTGCGAACCCCGCTGCGCAGGACTCTGACGGGGGGCTTCTCTATTGATGCGGGTTCAGGGTTGCGCCAACAGCTCGGTCAGTTCGCTGACCTGAGCAATTTCGCGCATGTCTTCGGGCATCCCGCGGATGCTGACCGCCTTGCCGGCGGCCTTTGCATCGCGAATGAAGCACAGCAGCAGCGATAGACCGACGCTGCTGGACTTCTCCACCGCCGAGCAATCGATCACCAATGCCGGGGCGGTGCACGACTTGATCAGCGCCCGGCCCTGTTCCCGAAGATCCGGGCCGGTGCGGTAATCCAGCACGCCGCTGAGCTGCAGCTCACTGGCTTCGTCCAGACGAATGGCCGACTCGGTCATTGGGCTGGCTTCTCGTTCTGCTCGGCCGACTGCTTGGCCTTGGCGACTTCCCCGGCCCAGCCGTTGATGGTCTTGTCCAGATCGTTGCCATTGCGTTGCATCGCGTCGGCGAACTGGTCACGGAACAGCTTGCCGATGTTGATGCCGTTGATGATCACATTGCGCAGCTTCCACTCGCCGTTGATCTTCTCCAGGGTGTACTGCACAGGGTAGATCGCGCCATTGTTGCCTTTGACGGTCATGCCGACACTGGTGCGGTCGCCCGATTCATCCTTGGGCGCATCGACGGTGATGCCCTGGTTGTTGTACTCGAGCAAGGCGTTGCCGTAGAACTGGAACAGACCGCGCTTGAAGTTTTCCTCGAAGGTCTTCATCTGCGCCGGGGTTGCCTTGCGCGAATACTTGACCGTCATGATGCTCTTGGAAATACCTTCGGCATCGACCACAGGGCCGACGATGGTGTTCAGCGCCGTATAGAAATCCTGCGGATCCTGCTTGTACTTCTCTTTATTGGCCGCCAGGTCGGCGAGCATCCGGTTCGTGGTGTCCTGAACCAGATCGTGCGCCGATTGTGCCGCCACGGCGTTAGCCACCAGCGGCAGTGCCGCAAGCAACACCAACAGGCCACGTCGCAAGGTAGAGATCATTCAAAAGCTCCTCATTTGGCGTCTTTGCTAACGGTATTGAGCAGGAATTTACCGATCAGGTCTTCCAGTACCAGAGACGACTGCGTGTCGTGGATGGTTCCACCATCCTTGAGGCGGGTGTCTTCGCCGCCCACGCTGATACCGATGTACTTCTCGCCCAGCAGACCCGCTGTCAGGATAGATGCTGTGGAGTCGGTCGGCAGATTGTCGACGCTTTTATCCACTTGCAGGGTTACCCGACCGGTGAAGCTGTCGCGATCCAGATCGATTGCGGTGACCTTGCCGATGGTCACGCCCGCCATGGTCACTTTGGCTCTGACCGTCAAACCGGCGATATTGTCGAAATACGCGTAAAGCTTGTAGGTATCGGTGGTCGAAGTCGGAGACAGGCCACTGACCCGCAGGGCCAGCAGCAACAAAGCCAGGATCCCTGCCAGCAGGAACAGGCCGACACCGATTTCCAGGGTGCGGTTTTGCATCAGAAATCTCCAAACATCAAAGCGGTCAGAATAAAGTCCAGGCCGAGTACTGCCAGCGAGGCGTAAACCACGGTCTTGGTGGTGGCACGACTGATCCCCTCGGAAGTGGGTTCGCAGTCGTAGCCTTGAAATACGGCGATCCAGGTGACGACAAAAGCGAATACTGCACTTTTGATGATGCCGTTGAGCACATCGTCACCGAAGCTCACGCTGTTCTGCATGTTCGACCAGTAGGAACCTTCGTAGACACCCAGCCAGTCGACGGCGACCCATGAACCGCCCCAGATGCCGACCACGCTGAAGATCATCGCCAGCACCGGCAGGGAAATGAAGCCTGCCCACAGACGCGGGGCAATGATGTACTTGAGCGGGTCGACCCCGATCATTTCCAGACTGGACAACTGTTCGGTGGATTTCATGTTGCCGATTTCCGCCGTCAGCGCCGAGCCGGCACGACCGGCAAACAACAGCGCGGTCACCACCGGTCCCAGCTCACGCAGCAGGGTCAGCGCCACCATCTGGCCGACGGCCTGCTCCGAACCGTAACTCGACAGAATGTTGAAGCCCTGCAGCGCCAGCACCATGCCGATGAAAATCCCGGACACCACGATGATCACCAGCGACATCACGCCGACGGAATGCAACTGCTTGACCAGCAGGCCAAACCCGCCACCGATGCCGCCACGCCCGAGCAGGGCATGAAACAGGAACAGGGTCGAACGCCCGAACACTGCGACGCTGTCGATTCCGGCGAGGCCGAAACGACGCACACGCTCCATTAATGTAATTCTGCGCATCAGCGGCGCTTCCCCAGAAGATCTGCGCGGTAATCCGGCGCTGGAAAGTGATACGGCACCGGGCCGTCGGGTTCACCGGTCATGAACTGGCGGATACGCGGATCGTCCGAGCCCATCAGTTCGTCCGGCGTGCCCTGCCCCAATACCTGGCCATCACCGACCACATAGATGTAGTCAGCAATACTCGCGGTTTCGGCGAGGTCGTGGGACACCACGATGCTGGTGATGCCTAAGGCATCGTTGAGCAGACGGATCAGGCGAACCAGCACACCCATGGCGATCGGATCCTGGCCGACGAACGGTTCGTCGTACATGAGGATCTGCGGATCGAGGGCAATGGCCCGGGCCAGGGCGACCCGGCGCTTCATGCCGCCGGACAGCTCGTCAGGCATCAGCTCGATCGCACCGCGCAACCCCACTGCCTGCAATTTGAGCAGGACGATGTCACGGATCATCTCCTCCGGCAGGTCGGTATGAACACGCAGCGGGAAGGCGACGTTCTCGAACACATCGAGATCGGTGAACAGGGCGCCACTCTGAAACAGCACGCCCATGTGCTTGCGCGCATCGAACAGATCGCTGCGCGACAGCTTCGGCAGGTTCTGGCCGTTGACCCAGACCTCGCCCTTGGATGGCCGCAACTGGGCGCCCATCAGGCGCAACAGTGTGGTCTTGCCGCACCCGGAAGGCCCCATGATGCCGGTGACCTTGCCGCGCGGGATGCGGATATCGACGTTATTGAAAATGCTCCGCGCACCGCGCTTGAAGGAGACTCCCTTCAGCTCGACCGCGTAGGCGTTATCGGCACTCATCTAAACTCCTTGCGATGCAGCCTCTCACTCGGACGCCTGGCTTTCTGAGGAAAGCCCCTACATCCCGGGCAGGCCGAACTGGCGGCGAACTATATCACTGCAAAGGGCAAGCGCCCAAGGCCTGCACCGGCCCGGATCTGCGAGCTGAGGGGCTTGAAGGTATATTTGGAGCGTTTTGGTAACGAGGAATGACAAAGCACGACGAACTTGCGTGAGGCTTTTCAACATAACCGCTATAATCGCCGCCTTTTCATCGGGCTATACGATTTCTGACATGAGCCAAACCAGCGACCTGATTCAATCGGCACAACGCACCATTCGCCTCGAAGTGGAAGCCGTACAAGGCTTGTTGCCCCATATCGACGCCGATTTCGTACGCGCTTGCGAGATGATTCTGGCCAGCAAGGGCCGTGTTGTCGTGGTCGGCATGGGCAAGTCCGGGCACATCGGCAACAAGATTGCCGCGACCCTGGCCAGCACCGGCACCCCGGCGTTTTTCGTGCACCCGGCCGAAGCCAGCCACGGCGACATGGGCATGATCACTCGCGATGACGTCATTCTGGCCCTGTCGAACTCCGGTTCCACCAACGAAATCGTCACTCTGCTGCCACTGATCAAGCGCCTGGGCATTCAGCTGATCAGCGTCACCGGCAACCCGCAATCGCCGCTGGCCAAGGCCGCCGAGGTCAACCTCAACGTTCACGTCGAGCACGAAGCCTGCCCGCTGAACCTGGCGCCGACCTCCTCGACCACCGCCGCACTGGTCATGGGCGACGCCCTGGCCGTGGCGCTGCTGGAAGCGCGCGGCTTCACTGCCGAAGACTTCGCCTTTTCCCACCCCGGCGGCGCACTGGGCCGACGCCTGCTGCTGAAAGTGGAAAACGTCATGCACGCCGGCCAGGAACTGCCGCAGGTACAGCGCGGCACCCTGCTCAAGGACGCGTTGATGGAAATGACCCGCAAGGGCCTGGGCATGACCGTCATCCTGGAAACCGACGGCAAGCTGGCCGGGATCTTCACTGACGGCGACCTGCGTCGCACCCTGGATCGCAGCATTGATATCCACAGCGCCACCATCGACCAGGTGATGACCGTGCACGGCAAGACCGCCCGCGCCGAGATGCTTGCCGCCGAAGCCCTGAAAATCATGGAAGACCACCGAATCAACGCGCTGGTTGTCGTGGATGAAGAGGATCGCCCGATCGGCGCCTTCAACCTCTCCGACCTGCTGCGCGCAGGAGTGATGTAAATGAGCACCGATCTGCTGCAACGCGGCAAGGCCATCAAACTGGCGGTTTTCGACGTCGACGGTGTCCTCACCGACGGGCGCCTGTACTTCCTTGAAGACGGCAGCGAGTTCAAGACTTTCAATACACTGGATGGCCAGGGCATCAAGATGCTGATGAACGCCGGCGTACAGACCGCCATCATCAGCGGTCGCAAGACTCCGGTGGTCGAGCGTCGGGCGAAGAACCTGGGGATCCCGCACCTGTTTCAGGGCCGTGAAGACAAACTGGTCGTTCTCGACGGTCTTCTGGAACAACTGGGCCTAAGCTATGAACAAGTGGCTTACCTCGGCGACGACCTGCCGGATCTGCCGGTGATCCGCCGTGTAGGCCTGGGCATGGCCGTGGCCAACGCCGCACCTTTTGTTCGCGAACACGCTCATGGCGTCACCCAGGCTCGTGGCGGCGAAGGTGCCGCCCGCGAATTCTGCGAACTGATCCTGCGCGCCCAAGGCAGCCTCGACGCCGCCAACAATGCGTATCTGTGAGTCCAACCATGTTTAGCAAAAAGTTTCGCAACATCCTGCTGTTCGGTTGCATCGCGGCGATTTTCGGTGCGGTCGGCTACTGGAACATCAGCCCGGAACGCTTCCTCGACAAACCGCCGGTTTCGGCAGAGGAAAGCCCGATCGACTGGTACGCGACCAATACGCACACGATCCAGTACCTCGAAGACGGCAAAGTGCAGTACGAAATGACGTCCGACAAGGCCGAGCACGTCAAGGCGACCGACATTACACTGGTCACCAAGCCTGATCTGAACATGTTCCGTGGCACCGACTTCCCGTGGCACGTGACCAGCGAACGCGGTGAAGTGAACTCCGGTGGCACCGAGGTCGAGCTGATCGACTCCGTTCGGGTCAAGCGCACCGACGAAAAGAACCGCGACACCCTGATTACCAGCACACGCATGACCGTGTTCCCTCAGCAGCAATATGCGCAGACCCAGCAACCCGTTAGAATCGACGGCGCTGGCGGTGTATCGACTGGCGTAGGAATGAAAGCGTATTTGAAGGAAAGCAGGATACACCTGCTATCGAACGTAAGAGGACAGTATGAGGCTCGTTAAAACCCTCCCTATTTTGCTCAGTCTGGGCGCAGCACTGGGAAGCGTGAGCGCCTGGGCTCTGCCGAACGATCAAGAGCAGCCAATCCGCATTCAGGCCGACGATGCCCAACTGGACGACAAGAACGGCGTTGCCACCTACAAAGGCGACGTGATCATCACCCAGGGTTCGATGATCGTCAAAGGCAACACCGTGACCATGACCCGTGCGCCTAACGGCGACATCGACGTCGTGACCTCGGTCGGCAACCTCGCCTACTTCGAACAGTTGCAGACTGCCGGTGATGCCAAACCCGTTCAGGGCTGGGGCGTGACCATTCAATACCACGCACAGCAGAACCGCGTTGTTCTGATCGACAAGGCCAAAGTCGTCGACAAGGACAACAACACCACTCAGGGCGAAAAAATCGTCTATGACACGGTGAAGAAACTGGCCAGCGCCGGTCGCGCTACCGGCAGCAAGGTCACCGAAGCGCGTCCGCGCATCGACATGGTGATCCAGCCGAAGAAGAAAACCGACGAGAAAACCCAGTAATGGCAACTCTGAAAGCTCAGCACCTGGCCAAGGCCTATAAAAGCCGTCAGGTTGTGCGTGACGTCAGCCTGTCGATCGACAGCGGCCAGATCGTCGGCCTCCTCGGCCCGAACGGCGCCGGCAAGACCACGTGTTTCTACATGATCGTCGGCCTGGTTCAGGCCGATCAGGGTCGGGTACTGATCGACGACCTGGACGTCAGTCACCAGCCAATGCACGGTCGTGCAAAGGCCGGTATCGGCTATCTGCCGCAAGAAGCGTCGATCTTCCGCAAACTGTCGGTGGCCGACAACATCATGGCCATCCTCGAGACCCGTCAGGAGCTCGACAAGGCAGGTCGTCGCAAGGAACTGGAAAGCCTGCTGCAGGAATTCCACATCAGCCACATCCGCGACAACCTCGGCATGAGCCTGTCCGGTGGTGAGCGCCGCCGGGTAGAAATCGCCCGCGCACTGGCCACGGCACCGAAATTCATCCTGCTCGACGAACCGTTCGCCGGTGTCGACCCGATCTCGGTCGGCGACATCAAGCAGATCATCCATCACCTCAAGGCCAAGGGGATCGGCGTACTGATCACCGACCACAACGTCCGTGAGACGCTGGATATCTGCGAAACCGCCTACATCGTCAACGACGGCCAGTTGATCGCCGAAGGCGACTCCGCGACCATCCTCGCCAACGATCTGGTGAAGGAAGTCTATCTGGGTCACGAGTTCCGCCTGTAAGCGCGACAGCATCCGACCAGTCGTCCGGGTGCTGTAACGTTGAAACGCCTTTTTATACGCTTTTATTGTTACAGCGCTCTAGGCAAACACGACAGTTTCAGGCATATAATTTGCTTAAGTTTGGCGCTCCGGCGCCCTGTAGTGGATGGCGCATAGCGCCGGCGAATAAGGTGTTAAGCCCCTGCCATGAAACCATCGCTAGTCTTGAGAATGGGCCAGCAGCTGACGATGACACCGCAGCTGCAACAGGCCATCCGCCTGCTCCAATTGTCGACCCTGGATCTGCAACAGGAAATCCAGGAGGCTCTGGAATCCAATCCGATGCTCGAACGCCAGGAGGACGGAGACGACTTCGACAACTCCGACCCCATGGCCGACAACGCCGAACAGAAGCCCAACACCGAGATCCAGGAACCCTCCTATCAGGAGACCGCGCCGACAGTCGACAACCTCGAAGACGGCGAATGGAACGAGCGAATCCCCAACGAATTGCCGGTGGACACCGCCTGGGAAGACGTCTACCAGACCAGCGCCAGCAGCCTGCCAAGCAGCGACGATGATGAGTGGGACTTCACCACCCGCACCTCCGCCGGCGAGAGCCTGCAAAGCCACCTGCTGTGGCAGTTGAACCTGGCACCGATGTCCGACACCGATCGCCTGATCGCCGTCACCCTGATCGATTGCATCAACAATCAGGGCTATCTGGACGAAACCCTCGAAGAAATCCTCGACGCCTTTGATCCGGAACTCGACATCGAGCTGGACGAGATCGAAGCCGTCCTGCACCGCATCCAGCAGTTCGAACCGGCCGGCATCGGCGCACGTAACCTGGGCGAATGCCTGCTGCTGCAATTGCGCCAGCTGTCGGCCAAGACCCCTTGGCTGGCCGAAGCCAAGCGCCTGGTCACCGATTACATCGACTTGCTCGGCAGCCGCGACTACAGCCAGTTGATGCGGCGCATGAAGCTCAAGGAAGACGAGCTGCGGCAGGTCATCGAACTGGTGCAGAGCCTGAACCCGCGCCCCGGTTCGCAGATCGAATCCACCGAAGCCGAGTACGTGGTGCCTGACGTCATCGTGCGCAAGGACAACGAGCGCTGGCTGGTCGAGCTGAATCAGGAGTCGGTGCCGCGCCTGCGGGTCAACGCCCAGTACGCCGGTTTCGTGCGCCGCGCCGACACCAGCGCCGACAACACCTTCATGCGCAATCAGTTGCAGGAAGCCCGCTGGTTCATCAAGAGCCTGCAGAGCCGCAACGAAACCCTGATGAAAGTGGCCACCCAGATCGTCGAGCACCAGCGCGGGTTTCTGGAGTACGGCGACGAAGCCATGAAGCCGTTGGTCCTGCACGACATTGCAGAAGCGGTTGGCATGCACGAGTCGACGATTTCCCGCGTAACCACGCAAAAATTCATGCATACCCCACGGGGCATATATGAACTGAAATACTTTTTCTCCAGCCACGTCAGTACCTCCGAAGGCGGCGAATGCTCGTCCACGGCGATCCGCGCGATCATCAAGAAACTGGTTGCCGCGGAAAATCAGAAAAAGCCGTTGAGTGACAGCAAGATCGCTGGTTTACTGGAGGCACAAGGCATTCAGGTGGCTCGCCGCACGGTCGCCAAGTACCGCGAATCCCTCGGGATCGCGCCTTCGAGCGAACGCAAGCGGTTGATGTAAGCCACGTTACAGCGTTCCAGTGGCAGGCTCTTCGGCCTGCCGCTTTATGCACTGGCAACGAAGGAGAAGCTGTATGCAAGTCAACATCAGTGGACACCAACTGGAAGTTACCCAGCCTCTGCGCGAGTACATCGAGCTCAAGCTCAAGAAGCTCGAAGGGCATTTCGACAAGATCACCAACGTGCAAGTCACGATGTGCGTCGAAAAACTGAAGCAGAAAATCGAAGCCACGCTGCATATTCCCGGCAATGAGGTCGTCGCAAACGCGGAACATACCGATATGTACGCTGCGATCGACGCGCTGACCGACAAGCTTGATAAACAACTCAAAAAGCATAAGGAAAAGACCCAGAGCCTGCTTCAGGGCGCTACCGGTCGATAACCCCCACCCCCATGATCCGACTTGAAAGTATCCTGACCCCCGGCCGTTCCCTGGTGAACGTGCCGGGCGGCAGTAAAAAGAAAGCCCTCGAACAAATTGCCAACCTGATCGCCCGGGAAGTCCCGGATCTGGAGATGCAAGATGTCTTCGAGGCATTGATTGCCCGTGAAAAACTGGGTTCCACCGGTTTTGGCAACGGCATCGCCATTCCCCACTGCCGCCTCAAGGGCTGCGAAGCGCCGATCAGTGCGCTGATGCACCTTGATGCCCCTATCGATTTCGACGCTATCGACGGCGCGCCCGTGGACTTGCTCTTCGTCCTGCTGGTGCCGGAAGCCGCCACCGATGCGCACCTGGAGCTGTTACGCCAGATCGCCAGCATGCTCGACCGCAAGGACGTGCGCGACAGACTGCGCAGCGCGCCAAGCAACGAAGCCTTGTACCAGGTTGTACTGGAAGAACAGAACAGGCCGTAACCATGCGCTTGATCATTGTCAGTGGCCGTTCCGGCTCGGGTAAAAGTACTGCCCTGGATGTCCTTGAGGACAACGGCTACTACTGCATCGATAACCTGCCGGCCGGTCTACTGCCGGAACTGGCCGAACGCGCCCTGATTCACACCGAGCTGGCGCAGCCACTGGTGGCGGTATCGATCGATGCACGCAATTTGCCGAGCCATCTGACCCGATTTCCGGAATTGCTCGAGGACGTACGCGCCAAGCACATTCAATGCGATGTCCTGTATCTGGATGCCGACGAAGAAACCCTGCTCAAGCGTTTCTCCGAAACTCGCCGCCGCCACCCACTGAGCAACGCCAATCGTTCGCTGGCAGAAGCCATTCAGGATGAAAGCGCCCTGCTCGGCCCGATTGCCGATCTCGCCGACCTGAAAATCAACACCACCAACCTCAATCTCTACCAACTGCGCGACACCATCAAGCTGCGCCTGTTGAACCAGCCGGAGCCGGGTACCGCGTTTCTGGTGGAGTCTTTCGGTTTCAAACGCGGCATGCCGGTGGATGCGGATCTGGTGTTCGATGTACGCTGCCTGCCGAACCCGTACTGGAAACCGGAACTGCGCGCGCAATCCGGTCTCGATCAGCCGGTCGCCGAGTATCTGGCGGCGCAGCCGGAGGTCGAGGAGATGTACCAGGATATTTACACGTACCTGCACAAATGGTTGCCGCGCTTTGCCGCGAGTAACCGCGCTTACGTCACCATTGCCATCGGCTGCACCGGCGGGCATCACCGTTCCGTTTACCTGACCGAACGTCTTGGCCAGGCGCTGCAGAAGACCCTGAAGAACGTCCAGGTTCGCCACCGCGACCTCAGCTAAAGGATTCACACCGCGATGCCTGCTCGTGAAATCGAAATCATCAACAAGCTGGGCCTGCACGCCCGCGCATCTGCAAAATTCGTCGGGGTGGCGGGTAAGTTTCCCGATTGCACGATCAAAGTGGGCCGCACTCCGGAAACCACGGTTGACGGTAAAAGCATCATGGCGATGATGATGCTCGCTGCGGGCAAGGGCACGAAAATCTATCTGAGTACCGAAGGCCACCAGGAAGAGGAAGCCATGCGCGCGCTGGTGGAACTGATCGAAAACTACTTCGACGAAGGCGGTTGAAACGCCTGAGGCGAAAGTAGCCCGCTCCCTCCTCCCGGTTCAGCCCAACGCGGTATCCATCACCATCATCAGACAGAAGCCGATCAGCAATCCCAGACTGGCCAGCTTCTCGTGACCATTGCGTCGCGACTCGGGGATGACCTCGTGAGTCACCACCAGCAGCATGGCGCCAGCCGCCAGCGCTAACCCCAAGGGCAGCAACAGTTCGGCAAGACTGACCAGCCACGCACAGAGCAGCGCAAATACCGGTTCGACCAGACCTGACGCTGCGCCAATCAAAAACGCCTTGACCCGCGACATCCCGGCGCCGGCCAGTACCAGGGCAATCACCAGCCCTTCGGGCACATCCTGCAAGGCAATGCCCATGGCCAGACTGTCTGCTTCCGGCATTCCACCGCCCGCCGAGACACCGACCGCCATGCCTTCCGGGATGTTATGGGCAATGATCGCGAACACGAACAACCAGATCCGTGGCGGAATCACCGGATGTTCGACGGTGCCGATGAGCATTTCCGGCGAGGCCCCCGACACACGGCGATCAACCAGATACAGGCCGAACGCCCCGAACATGATGCCGAAGCAAATCAGGCCGCTGGCGCCCCATGGGCTCAGGCCCAGACTTTCGGCGGCGGCGATTCCCGGCACGATCAGCGAAAACGCGGTTGCCGCCAGCATTACACCGGCGCCAAAACCCAACAGCGTATCGCCCAGCGCCTGGGGCATGTTGCGGATCACCAGCACCGGAACAGCCCCGAGTGCGGTGCCGAGGGCGCAAATCGCGCCGCCTTGCAACGCCCGCAACAACCTCGGCTCCAGATTCAGCCATTCGAGTCCGTGGGCGACCAGCAAGGTCATGCCCGCCAACAGCAGCAGCGATCCGATTGCGTAACGAAACATGCGCCCACTTCCGATCGCCAGTGTCTCAGTGCCCATAGTCCGCCTTGGAATTGTTTTTATAGAAGACTTAAACCAGCGCCGCCTGATAGCGTGCAGCGACTTCCGGCCAGTTGATCACGTTGTAAAACGCGTTGATGTATTCCGGCCGACGGTTCTGATAACGCAGGTAGTACGCGTGTTCCCACACGTCGAGCCCGAGAATCGGCGTGTTGCCGTTCATCAGCGGGCTGTCCTGGTTGCCGCTGCTTTCCACCACCAGTTTCTTGTCGGGCGTGACGCTGAGCCACGCCCAGCCACTGCCGAAACGGGTCAACGCGGCTTTGGTGAAGGCTTCCTTGAAGCTGTCGAGGCCACCCAGCTGCTCATCGATCGCCCTGGCCAGCGCACCGTCCGGTTTGCCACCGCCGTTGGGCACCATGACTTCCCAGAACAGCGAATGGTTGGCATGACCGCCGCCCTGGTTGATCACCGCCGCGCGGAGCTTTTCCGGCAGTTGCTGGACGCTGGCGACCAGCTTCTCCACCGGCCATTCCGCGAATTCGGTGCCCTCGACCGCAGCGTTCAGGTTGTTGATGTAGGTCTGATGATGCTTGGTGTAGTGGATCTCCATGGTTTGCGCATCGATGTGCGGCTCCAGTGCGTCGTAGGCGTAAGGCAAGGCTGGCAGGGTAAAAGCCATTTCAATGGACTCCATGGTGATGTGGGGCAGGCGCGCGGCGCGCGTTGCCGGTATCCGGGTGCAGCAAACGCTGGGTGCGCGGGTATTCGCCGTGTTCGCTGATGAAATTGAGCAGCTCGACATAGGTCTTGCTGCTCTGGCGCAGCGCCGCTTCACGCAGGGCCGGGCGCAGGCGCTCGTCCTGCATGGTCTGCAACAGCCGTTGATGGATCGCGCACAGGTACTCGGCGCTCTCCTCCGGCTGATTCAGGCGCAGATGCAGATCGGCCAGGTTGTGGTGGGAGATGACGCAAGCCGCCACCGCTTCGTCGGCATCGGCCCAGCGCTCGAACAACACTTGCGCCAGAGCCAGGGCTTGCAGGTAGGCCTCTCGGGCATCGATCAGCTCGCCCAGTATGAAGCAGCGATTGGCCCGTTCGATCGTGCGTTTCCAGTGCTCCATGGTGAATCTCCAAAGCGGTTGCGGTGCTTACACGCCGCCGGCGGTGAGTTTCTCGGGATTGAGCAACTCTTCCAGCTGGCTGCGCGACAGGTCGGTGTGCTCCAGCGCAACGTCGATCACCGGGCGACCCTGCTTGTAGGCCTGCTTGGCGATCTCGGCAGCTTTCTGGTAACCGATGATCGGGTTGAGCGCGGTCACCAGAATCGGGTTGCGCGACAGCGCTTCCTTGAGGCGCGACTCGTTGACCTTGAAGGTGGCGATGGCCTTGTCACCCAGCAAACGGCTGGAGTTGGTCAGCAACTCAATGCTGCTCAGCAGATTCTGGGCAATGATCGGCAGCATCACGTTCAGCTCGAAATTGCCTGATTGACCGGCGATGGTGATCACCGAGTCATTGCCGATCACTTGCGCAGCTACCATGGCGGTGGCTTCCGGGATCACCGGGTTGACCTTGCCTGGCATGATCGATGAGCCCGGCTGCAGGCCCTCAAGCTCGATTTCACCGAGCCCGGCGAGCGGGCCGGAGTTCATCCAGCGCAGGTCGTTGGCAATTTTCATCAATGAAACGGCGGTGGCCTTGAGCTGGCCCGATACGGCCACAGCGGTGTCTTGCGAGCCGATCAGGGCGAACAGATCCTTGCCCGGCGTGAACTGGACGTTGGTCAACTGGCTCAATTGGCGGCTGAAACGCGCAGCAAATTCCGGATGCGCGTTGATTCCGGTGCCGACCGCCGTGCCGCCCTGGGCCAGGGATTGCAGGCTTGGGAGCAAATCCTGCAGGTGACCGATATTGGCCTTGAGCTGCTGCGCCCAGCCGTTGAGCACTTGGCTCAGGCGTACCGGCATGGCGTCCATCAAGTGGGTGCGACCGGTCTTGACGTGATGATGGACCTGTTCGGCCTTTCGCTCGATCACCTGCACCAGGTGCAGCAGCGCCGGCAGCAGTTGTTCGTGCAGGGCCAATGCGGCGCTGACGTGGATAGTGGTCGGAATGATGTCGTTGCTGCTCTGCCCACAGTTGACGTGGTCGTTGGCGTTCACCGGTTCGTCGAGCAAGCGGCTGGCCAGGGTGGCGATCACTTCATTGGCGTTCATGTTGGAGCTGGTGCCGGAACCGGTCTGGAAGATGTCCACCGGGAAATGCCGCATGAAGTCGCCTTCCAACAACCCTTGGGCGGCATCGCTGATGGCTTTGCCTTGCGCTGCACTGAGCTGGTTGAGTTCAACGTTGGCGCGAGCGGCGGCCGCTTTGGCCAGAATCAGGGCGCGGATGAACTGGGTCGGCATCGGCTTGCCGCTGATCGGGAAGTTATCCACTGCGCGCTGGGTCTGCGCGCCGTAGAGAGCGTCCACCGGCACCTGCAGTTCGCCCATGCTGTCGCGCTCAATACGTGTCTTGGTCATCTGAAAATCCTTGCACCAGTTCTATGAGAGGAATCGAGGGAAGCAACTCGCAGGTCGCCAATTGCCAGGTGTAGCTTTGCCAGCGTTTGAGCCGGCACTTGCACAGCGACAGGCGCTCCATTTCACGCAAGGGGCGCCAGGCTTGATCGAGACACAGGCTGCGCCAGTGCCACGGCAACGCGATATCGGTGGCCGTGTCGAGCAGCAGACGGAAGGAGGTTTCAGCGATCATCCAGGGCGAGGTCGCCGTGCAGCAGGCCAGATACCGGCCTTCGGCCAGGTAATGTTCGATCAGTCGTGGTTCGTCGGGATCCATCGCGCAACGGATCTGGCGACTCATCCAGCGCCAGCTTTCGAGGTACGGCTGCTCGTGCAAGGCAGAACTCATGATCCTGGGCTCATCCGATAATGAGATTTATTATTAGATGATAATGAGAACCAAAACAAGGGTGGCTTTTCAGCTGCCCTGAGCAGCCCAAAAAATTTGCAGACATGAAAAAGGCGCGCCACCCAATCGGGTGACGCGCCTTTTTGTGTACCGGCCTGGGCTTAGCTGCCAGCGACAGTCATCTTTTCGATCAACACCGAACCGGTGCGAATGTTGCTGCGCAGTTCCAGATCGTTACCCACCGCGACGATCTGCTTGAACATGTCCCGCATGTTGCCGGCGATGGTCACTTCCTGCACCGCGAACTGGATCTCCCCATTCTCGACCCAGAACCCCGCCGCACCGCGCGAGTAATCACCGGTCACCATGTTCAGACCATGACCCATCAATTCGGTGACCAACAGGCCACGACCCATGCGTCGCAGCAAGGCGGCCTGGTCTTCATCGCCATGGGTGACGAACAGGTTATGCACACCGCCCGCGTTGGCGGTGCTCGGCATGCCGAGTTTGCGACCGGAATAGGTGCCGAGGATGTACGAGACCAGCTCGCCCTTCTCGACGAACGGTTTGGCATAAGTCGCCAGACCGTCACCATCGTAGGAAGCACTGCCCATGGCGCGCATCAGGTGTGGACGCTCGTCGATGGTCAACCATTCCGGGAACAGCTTCTGCCCCAGAGTGCCTTCGAGGAATGACGATTTGCGGTACAGACTGCCGCCGGAAATCGCCGACAGGAAGCTGCCGAACAACCCACCCGCCAGTTCCGCCGAAAACAATACAGGCACTTCGCAGGTCGGCACCGGGCGCGCACCCAGGCGACTCGCCGCGCGCTGTGCCGCACGCTGGCCAATGCTCACCGGATCCGCCAGCAAACTGCCCTGGCGGTTCACGTCATACCAGTAGTCGCGTTGCATCTGGCCATCGGCCTCGGCGATCATCACGCAGCTCAGGCTGTGCCGGGTCGACGCATAACCGCCGATGAAACCATGGCTGTTGCCATACACGCGGCAGCCCTGATGAGTGCTCAACGTGGTGCCATCGGCATTCTTGATGCGCGCATCGGCGTCGAACGCGGCAGCTTCACAGAGCAACGCCTTCTCGATGGCCTGCTCCGGCGTGATGTCCCATTGGTGGAACAGGTCGAAATCCTGAATATCCCTGGCCATCAGCGCGGCATCGGCCAGCCCCGAGGCTTCGTCTTCCGAGGTGTGCTTGGCAATCGCCAGCGCGGCGGCGACAGTCTCGCGAATCGCATCCGGCCCGGTGGCGGACGTGCTGGCAGAACCCTTGCGCTGGCCGACATACAACGTGATGCCAAAACCCTGATCGCGGTTGAACTCGACCGTTTCGACTTCACGCTGACGCACCGACGTCGACAGGCCCTGCTCCAGCGACACCGCGACTTCGCAGGCACTGGCACCCTGACGCTTGGCTTCGGCGATGATCTGCTCGACCTGTTCCTGCAGTGCCGGCAATGCCTGTGGGCCGACGCTTTCAACTGCACTCATGCTCATCTCCACTCAAATTCTGCTTTCGGCTGGGGCCTTCGAGCGACCGGGCCGGACAAGCGGCCCCCGACTGGTTATCATGGCGGCGTTTCTTTGCGGACTGCCACCATGGTTGATTCTTACGACGACTCCCTCGATACGGGAGAAAAAAGCAAATCCCAGGTCAAACGCGAGCTGCATGCTCTGGTTGACCTTGGCGAGCGCCTTACAACGCTCAAGCCCGACTTGCAGGCAAAACTGCCATTGACCGACGCTTTGCGCCGGGCCTTGGCCGATGCGCCCAAGCACACCGCGAACATCGCGCGTAAACGGCACTTGCAGTTCATCGGCAAACTGATGCGCGATCAGGACACTGACGCGATTCTCACCCTGCTCGATCAACTCGACGCCTCTACCCGTCAGTACAACGAGCGTTTCCACAATCTCGAACGCTGGCGTGACCGCCTGATCGCCGGTGACGATGCCGTACTGGAGAAATTCGTCGTCGATTACCCGGACGCCGACCGCCAGCAACTGCGTTCCCTGATCCGTCAGGCCCAGCACGAGGTTGCGCAAAACAAACCTCCTGCCTCGAGCCGCAAGATCTTCAAGTACATCCGTGAGCTGGACGAGACTCAACGCGGTCTGCGCTGATATTCGCCACCGGGTGGCCGCACCGCGCGCCACCCGAAGCTCCATCCCTTCTTATGCGCCCGTGCCACCCACGGTGATCGCATCAATTTTCAGGGTCGGCTGACCCACACCCACCGGCACCGACTGCCCGTCCTTGCCGCATGTGCCCACACCGCTGTCCAGCGCCAGATCGTTACCGACCATCGACACCCGGCTCATCGCTTCCGGACCGTTGCCGATCAACGTTGCGCCTTTGACCGGTGCAGTGATCTTGCCGTCCTCGATCAGATAAGCCTCGCTGGTGGAGAACACGAATTTGCCGCTGGTGATGTCGACCTGACCGCCGCCGAGGTTGGCGCAGTAGATGCCCTTTTTCACCGAGGCGATGATTTCCGCCGGATCGCTCTGGCCGCCGAGCATGTAAGTGTTGGTCATCCTTGGCATCGGCAGGTGCGCATAGGATTCGCGCCGACCGTTGCCGGTGCGGGCCACGCCCATCAGCCGCGCGTTGAGCTTGTCCTGCATGTAGCCTTTGAGCACGCCGTTTTCGATCAGCGTGGTGCACTCGGTCGGGGTGCCTTCGTCGTCGACGCTCAGGGAACCGCGACGACCGCTCAGGGTGCCGTCATCGACGATGGTGCAGAGTTTCGAGGCAACCATTTCGCCCATGCGTCCGCTATAGGCTGAACTGCCCTTGCGGTTGAAATCGCCTTCCAGGCCGTGGCCGACCGCTTCGTGCAGCAGCACGCCGGACCAGCCCGAGCCCAGAACCACCGGCAAGGTCCCGGCCGGTGCCGGAATCGCTTCCAGATTCACCAGCGCCTGACGCAACGCCTCACGGGCATAACCCATGGCACGGTCTTCGGCGAGGAAATAACGGTAGTCGGTACGCCCGCCGCCGCCATGTCCGCCGCGCTCGCGACGGCCGTTTTGCTCGACGATCACACTGACATTGAAACGCACCAGCGGACGCACATCGGCCGCCAGGCCGCCGTCGGTCGAGGCCACCAGAATCCGCTCCCAGACCCCGGCCATGCTCACGCTGACCTGCTGGATACGCGGATCGAGGGCGCGGGTCGCCACATCGATGCGCTTGAGCAGTTCGACTTTTTCAGCGCGGCTCAGGACTTCCAGCGGGTTGTCCGGCGCATACAACTGGGCGACGTCCTGGGTGCTGAACGCCTGCACCGTGCCGTTCTGCCCGGCGCGGGAAATCGAACGGGCCGCACGGGCCGCTGCGCCGAGGGCTTCCAGGGTGATCGCGTTGCTGTAGGCAAAACCGGTTTTCTCACCGGACTGCGCACGCACGCCAACACCCTGGTCGAGGTTGAAACTACCTTCCTTGACGATGCCGTCTTCCAGCGACCAGGACTCGGAAATCTGCCCCTGGAAATACAGGTCGGCCGCATCGATGCCTGGACCCGCCAGATCACCGAGCACGCCTTGCAGGCTCTCGATCGTCACGCCGCCGGGCGCCAACAGGTGATCACTGACTGAGGACAACAACTCGCTCATAGGTTTTACGCCTTAAATTCGTGTTCTGAAGCAGGTCGCTGTGCGCCCTGCGAAAAAAACCGCCGATGACCGGTCACCGGCATTCGCGCCCGGATGGACGCTTGTTCATTGCTGTCGCGCTCGGCCAGCAACACGGCTTCGCCTTGTTCCTGCTGCGCCAGCACGCGGCCCCACGGGTCGACAATCGCCCCGTGGCCAAAGGTTTCCCGCGGCCCCGGATGCGTTCCGCCCTGGGCTGCCGCCAGCACGTAGCACTGGGTTTCAATGGCCCGCGCGCGGATCAGTACATCCCAGTGCGCCGCCCCTGTCACTGCGGTGAAGGCCGACGGTGCGGTAATCAGTTCAGCCCCGGCAGCGCGCAGTTCGCTGTACAGCTCCGGGAAGCGCAGGTCGTAGCACACCGTCAGGCCCAATCGCCCGACCGGCGTGTCCGCGACCACCACGCCACTGCCATAAGCATAGTCATCGGATTCGCGGTAACGGCCGCGATTGTCCGCTACGTCGACATCGAACAGGTGCAACTTGTCATAGCGTGCAACGATTTCGCCCTGATCGTTCACCAGCAGCGAGCAGGCATGGGACTTCGCCTCAGGCTGACCCACCGGCGGCAACGGCAAGGTGCCGGCCACAATCCATAACCTGAGGTCGCGGGCGGTCTGTTTCAACCACGGCAGGATCGGGCCTTCGCCAAGCGCTTCGGCGCGGCCGATATCGGCGATGTCGCGACGGCCCATGGCCGCGAAGTTTTCCGGCAGCACCGCCAGCTTCGCGCCGGCGCTGGCTGCCTGTTCGAGCAAACGTCGGGCATCGCGCAGATTGGCCAGCACATCGCTCTGGCTGACCATTTGAATCACCGCTAAAGACATGGCGCACTCCGCAAGAGGTATGCGGCCATGCTACTCCATCGGTTCAGGGGCTGGCTGTTCAAAAAGGCTTGTCGAAGGTGATTTTCGGCTCTTTCCACGGGCCTTTGACGGTGTATTTGACGCTGGCGAACCGCGCCACGCGATCGCCGATCAGCTTGTCGATCAGGAACAACGCACCGCCGACGGCCGGCGCGCCGACAATCAGCGCGGCAATCGGCAGGTTGTTGGTCACAGGCAAAGTCACCAGCAATTTGGCATCTACCTTGTCGCCCACCAGATCCAGCGTGCCGTCCAGTTCCAGGTTGCTCGAGGGGCCGGTCAACTTGATGGGCTCTTTCGTCACATAAACGCCATTGGTCGCCACCAGCAAACCCTTGACCCGGTCATAGCTCAAGCCTTTGCCGAACAGGTCGGAGAAGTCGAGACGCAAACGCCGGCCAATCGAGTTGAAGTTGAGCAGGCCGAACACCCGCAACGCCTGGGCGCCGCCCTCGACTTCGACGAACTGGCCTTTGTTAAGGGACGCGTCGAGTGTGCCGGAGAAGCGCTTGGTCGCCAGCCACGCCGGCGAGCCCGGCCAGCGGCCATCGACATCCATGTGGAATTCTTCGCTGGTCACGCTCGGCGCAAAACCCCAGCCCTTGAGCACATCGGCGAGGTTCTTGCCGCCGATCCGCCCCTTGTACCAACTGGTCGTGGCACCGGGTGCTCCCTCCCAGCCACCGCTGCCCTGCAAGAGGATGCCCTTGAGGCCCAGATCGAGGTTGTTCAGGGCAATGCCCTTGCCGGTCGGTCGAACCTTGAGCGACCAGCCGCCGACCAGGTCCTGGCCCTGGAACAATTGATTGATGGTGATATCCAGCGCCGGAATCTTGCTTGGATCGACCGAGGCCAGCGGGTCCGGCGCGTTCTCGTCGGCCTGCACCGTCGGGTCCGGCGCCGGCAATCGCACGTATTGCAGGTTCACCGCAATCGGCGCGCCCTTGGCGTCGGGAATGCCGGCCGTGCCTTTGGCCTGCTGACTGTCGAGCGCCAACGCCCAGGCACCGGGCTTGCGATTCACCTGCACGGCTGCCTGATCCAGGGTGGTGCCGAAGGCGGTGAGTTTGCCGATCTTGAAATCTGCGCTGCTGAGCAACTGTTTGGCGTTGCCGCCTGGATCCTGGCCGGCGTATTTGTCCAGCAGATCCTGCCACGGCTTTACGTCCAGCTCCGACAACACGCCACGCACCCGCAGGCCTTTGCTGCCCGGCAACACCGCTTCGCCAGCGCCGAGGAACAGCTCACCCCGACCATCGGCAAAATTGCCCGGTGGCGCGGCGAAGGTGAAGTTGGCCAGTTGATCGTAATTGACCCAGTAACGCCGTTCCTGCCCCTGCAACGTCATGCGGAACACCGTGTCACGCCCGACATCGGCGGCCATACCGAACGGCGCCGGCAGATCCACCGCCACGCCTTTCAGACTGGAGCTGACCATCAATTGGCTGTCGGCACCGTCCAGATTCACTTGCAGCTGATACGGAATCGTCCCGGACACCGGCAAAGGCTGAGTCACGCCCAGCCAGTCGGTGAGTTTCTTGACCTCGACCTGTCCTGACGCCGCGACCCGGGTCTTGAGTTTGCCGGGGGCGCCGTCGGCGAAGATTTGCGCGGTCACCGGTTTGTCAAAGGCCCGGGCACTGATGTTCTGCCCGCTCAGCCCCTTGGCGCTGTCGAAGCGGAAGTCGCCCTTGAGCTGGCTCAATTCCAGCTTCGGCTCCGCCAGCTTCAAGCGCGCATTGGCGGTTTTGAAGTCGACGAGAATTTTCGGCTGATCACCCTTGGCCAACGGCACATCGAGTTTGAGCTTGCCTTGCAGGTCACCCTCGCCTTCCCAGCCGGCAAAAGTATCGGCAGTGCCGATCGGCGCCTCCTGAAGAATCTTCAGGCCATCGCCCAGCCCGCCGGCAAAGCTGCCGTCGAGGAACATATGGCTGTGCTCGCCGCTCGGCACGTGGGGAATATTGACGAAGACATCGCTGACCTGGGTGTCGAGCAACTGGCCCTTGCTGGCCAGAATCCGCACGCCGCTGTCTTCGATGAACACATCACCGTTGACCTTGCTCACGTGCGGCCAGCCTGGCTGGAACGCCAGTTCGGCGTCGTGCACCTTGAAGAACAGACTGATGCTGCGATCCGCTTCCCCGGCGTTCTTGTTCAGCGAACCCTGATACTGGAAGAAACCCTGATCCACCGCGCCCTTGAGAATCGCCGTACGCAGCCATTCATCGAGGGCCGGACTCAGGACTTGCGGCAGGTACTTGGCGGTGTAGCGACCGTCGCCATCCACCAGACCGACTCGCAGATCCATGTAGTCTTCCTGGCTGTGGTCGAAGTGCAGGCGGATCAGGAAGTCGCCGGCGATCTTGCCTTCCTCGCCGAGCACCTTCAGGTACGGCGCGATCAGGGTGAAACCTTCTTTATCGAGCTTCCAGGTCAACCGGGCGTTGGCCTGAATGTATTGCCATGGCTTGGCGAAGATCGGATCGAGGTGCAGGACGAAGTCCTTGCTGTCCATGCGCAGCTCGCCGCCACCGAGATTGCCGGTAAGACTGCCGCTGACATTCCGTGCCGCCGGCGCGCCGTGGTAGGCGTCGAAGCCGACTTGATCGAGGTTGGCGGCGAAGCTGAATTTGCTGTCGTCGGTGGCGTTCGGCCGGAAATCCAGCAGCACGTTACGCAGACCGCCGGTCACTTTCAGGCGCTCGACCATGGTGGCGAAGCCTTGGGGCAAAGGTCCGAGGGCATTGAGCAAAGGTGTGATCGGGGTCAGGTCGAGCCGGTCGGCCTGCAGATGCCAGAGTTCTTCGTTCTTGTCGGTGGCGGCAGTCTGTTTGATCTGGACATGGGATTCCCAACGGGTTTCGCCGAAATTCATCGCCAGCGAATCAAGTGTGACAATGGCTCCCTCGGAACCGCGCTGGAAATAGCCATTGAGCGCCAGATTGTTGATCTGGATCGGCTTGCGTTCAGCGTAGGCGCCGGTCAGTTGCGGCGCATTGAGACGGATCGCCGCGCTCTGCAAAGCCCCCTCTCGCCAGTTGACCCACAGCTCGCCACCGGCCTTGATCTCGGAGAAATTCCATTGTTGGGTCAGGCGCTCAGGCAGCCACTTCGACCAGTCGCTCTGCGGCAGGCTGGCATAACCGTCCACTTCGCTGTTCTGCCACTGATTCGGACGAAGTCGTGTGCGCAGGCTCAGCGCCACAGGCTGACCGTCGGGCAGGGTCAGGCGCGCATCGAGGCGTTGGCGGCTGGACCCGGTCTTCAGATTGAGACCGACATAAGTGAGGGTCAGCGGCGCCTGCTCCAGCGGCTGCAACGTCACCTGACTGTCGAGCACCGACAGTTGCTGAATCATTTGCATGCGGTTGAACAGTTGCTCGGGATCCATGGGCTGGTCCTGCTGCACCGGCAAGCCTTCCAGCGCCCACTTTCCGTCTTCGCCTTCCTTGAGGCTGATCTTCAGACCATTGAGTTCCAAATGGGCGATGCGCACTTCGCGGGCCAGCAGACTAGCCCAAAGATCCGGCACCGCGCGCACCCGATCCAGGCGCAGGGCATTGGCGCCGCTGCCGACCATCACGTCGTGGGCCAGCAGGATCGGGGCAAACCCGCTCCAGTTGCCTTCCAGCTCGCCGATCTGCAGCGGCATGCCCAGGGCGGCACTGGCCTTGTCTTCGATATCGGCGCGGTATTCGGCCACCAGTGGCGTGAGTTCCCGGCCGAGACTGACGTACAACGCCATCAATACCAGAACCAACGCGCACAGGCCCAGACCCCAGCGGGTCAGTGCGGCCAAAATGCGTGTCAGACGTTCCATGTCAGTTGGCTCCCATGGCAAAAATACTGCAAAAAGCTGAGGCCAGCCGTTTCAGGAAAAAGGTGATGCAGGGGTTCAGAGCAGCACCACGTCATATTGTTCCTGGGAATACATGGTTTCCACCTGGAAGCGTATGGTGCGCCCAATGAAACCTTCAAGTTCGGCCACGTTACCGGACTCTTCATCGAGCAGCCGGTCGACGACTTTCTGGTTCGCCAGCACCCGATAACCCTCGGCCTGATAGGCCCGGGCTTCACGCAGGATCTCGCGGAAAATCTCGTAGCAAATGGTTTCCGGAGTTTTCAGCTTGCCCCGGCCCTGACAGCTGCTGCACGGTTCGCACAACACTTGCTCGAGGCTTTCGCGGGTGCGCTTGCGCGTCATCTGCACCAGGCCCAACTCGGTAATGCCGATGATGTTGGTCTTGGCGTGATCGCGCTCCAGCTGTTTCTCCAGGGTACGCAGCACCTGGCGCTGGTGCTCTTCGTCTTCCATGTCGATGAAGTCGATGATGATGATCCCGCCCAGATTGCGCAGGCGCATCTGCCGGGCAATCGCGGTCGCGGCTTCGAGGTTGGTCTTGAAGATGGTTTCTTCAAGATTGCGATGACCGACGAACGCCCCGGTGTTCACGTCGATGGTGGTCATGGCTTCCGCTGGATCGATGACCAGATAACCGCCGGACTTCAGCGGCACCTTCCGTTCCAGGGCTTTCTGGATTTCGTCTTCGACGCCATACAGGTCGAAGATCGGCCGTTCACCCGGGTAGTGTTCCAGACGATCGGCGATTTCCGGCATCAGTTCGGCGACGAACTGCGTGGTTTTCTGGAAGGTTTCCCGGGAATCGATGCGGATCTTCTCGATCTTCGGGCTGACCAGGTCGCGCAGGGTGCGCAGCGCCAGGCCGAGGTCTTCGTAGATCACACTCGGTGCGCCGATGGTCTTGATCTGCTCGTTGATCTGATCCCACAAGCGGCGCAAGTAGCGGATGTCCATCAGGATCTCATCGGCCCCGGCACCTTCGGCGGCGGTACGCAAAATGAAGCCGCCGGCCTCTTTGATTCCTTCTTTGGCCACGCAATCGCTGACCACCTGCTTGAGTCGTTCGCGCTCGGCTTCGTCTTCGATCTTCAGGGAAATGCCGACGTGGGCCGTGCGCGGCATGTACACCAGATAACGCGACGGGATCGACAGTTGCGTGGTCAGCCGCGCACCTTTGGAACCGATCGGATCCTTGGTGACTTGCACCACAAGGCTCTGGCCTTCGTGTACAAGCGCACTGATGCTTTCCACCGCAGGACCTTCGCGCAGGGAAATTTCCGAGGCGTGAATGAAGGCCGCGCGATCCAGGCCGATGTCGACGAAAGCCGCCTGCATGCCCGGCAGAACCCGCACCACCTTGCCTTTATAGATGTTGCCGACGATCCCGCGCTTTTGCGTACGCTCGACGTGCACTTCTTGCAGCACACCGTTTTCGACCACCGCCACACGCGATTCCATCGGCGTGATGTTGATCAGAATCTCTTCACTCATGGCAGGGTCTCGTTCAGGCATGTTCACGATAATGGCCGCATCTGGTCCGTTCGACGCTTATTGCGCGTTCAGGGTTTGCCAACAGGGTATGCCGAAATGGCCGAGCAGTTCTGCGCTTTCGCACACCGGCAAGCCGACGACCGCCGAGTAACTGCCATTGAGGCCGGCGACGAACACCGCGCCAAGCCCCTGAATGCCGTAGCCACCCGCCTTGTCCCGGGGTTCGCCGCTGGCCCAGTAGGCGGCGGCTTCTTCGCGACTGATCGAACGGAACCGCACCCGACTGCGCACCACCCGCGACTCGCAGCGCTGGCCGTCGAGCACGGCAATCGCCGTCAGCACTTCATGCTCCTTGCTGGACAACATCATCAGCATGGCGCATGCGTCGGCTTCGTCCACCGGTTTGCCAAGAATTTTGCCGTCCAGCACCACGGCGGTGTCGGCGCCCAGTACGCAAAATGGTCCAGCGCAGACGACGGTGCGCCGTCCGGCCTCGGCCTTGCCGCGCGCCAGGCGCTCGACGTAGGCCGATGGGGATTCATTGGCGAGAGGGGTTTCATCGATGTCCGCGCTGATGGCGGTAAACGGGATGCCGATCTGCATGAGCAACTCACGCCGACGCGGCGATCCTGAGGCGAGGTAAAGCTTTTTCATCAAGACATCTCCCTGTTTGGTGCCCTGCCTCACAAATGCTGTTCCCTTTGGTCGGCGTCTGTTGTTGCCATACTGCGTTGCCGTTCCTCGCCATAGCACGCTATGACTCGTCACGGCGCCTTGTCTGGCAACAACAGCCGCTCGCCCAAAAAGAACTTCATTTGCGAGGCAAGGCACTGGTGCGGGCAAATGCCTGACCGAATCAGTTGATTTTGTAGCGCCGGCGCAATCCACGCAAAGCGAAGCTGACCCATGGCCAGAGCAAGGCACTGACCAGTGCCGGCAGGACCAGCGCAAGGGTCGGCTGACGGTTGCCGGTCAAGGCACTGAGCCAAAGCTGTACGAGCTGGGCGAGGCCGAAGATCACCAGGATCACCAGACTCTGCTGCCACATCGGGAACATCCGCAGGCGTTGCTGCAACGACAGCACCAGGAACGTGATCAGGGTCAGGATCAATGCATTCTGACCGAGCAGATCGCCTTGCAGCACGTCTTCGGCCAGTCCCAGGCAGAAGGCCGTGACCATGCCGACCGTATGCGGCAGGTACAAAGCCCAGAAAGTCAGGAGCAAGGCCAGCCACAGCGGGCGCAGGATTTCCATGAAAATCGGCAATGGCGACACGCTGAGCAGTATGCCGACGATAAACGTCAGCCAGACGATCCAGCCGTTACGCGATGCGGTAGCTCCGACCATTATTCTTGCCTCCCGGTGGTCGCCGGCGCAGTGACAGGCGGCTTGGCCGCTGGTCGAGCAGCGGGCTGATTGGCCGGTGGCTTGCTGATCGCGGGTGTGGCTGCAGGCGGTTTGCTCGCAGCGGGTTTGGCCGGCGTGGTGCCGGCGGCAGGCGTAGCCGGCGCTGTCGTCGTGGCAGGGGTTGCGGCTGCGGCAGGCGGGGTGACGATTTTCGGCACCGTGGCCGGAACCACCGGACCGCCACCAAAGGCATCGAGGTTTTCCTGAGCCTGCGCGGCATCGTTGGCACGTTCTTCAGCGGTGCGGTTGTCACTGAATACCAGCAGCAGGTAGCGGCTGCGGTTCAATGCGGCGGTCGGCACGGCGCGAACAATGGCGAATGGCTGGCCGGAATCGTGGATCACTTCCTTGACCGTCGCCACCGGATAACCGGCCGGGAAACGCTGACCGAGGCCCGAACTGACCAGCAGATCACCTTCCTTGATATCGGCGGTGTCCGCCACGTGGCGCAACTCCAGACGCTCAGGGTTACCGGTGCCGCTGGCGATCGCCCGCAGACCGTTACGGTTCACCTGCACAGGAATGCTGTGGGTCGAGTCGGTCAGCAGCAGCACACGGGAGGTGTACGGCATCAGTTCGACCACCTGCCCCATCAGGCCACGAGCATCGAGCACGGGCTGACCGAGCACCACGCCATCGCGCTCGCCTTTGTTGATGATGATGCGATGGGTGAAGGGGTTGGGGTCCATGCCGATCAGCTCGGCCACTTCGACCTTCTCGTTGACCAGCGCGGAGGAATTGAGCAACTCGCGCAGACGGACGTTCTGCTCGGTGAGGGCGGCAAGCTTCTGCATGCGACCCTGCAACAGCAGGTTCTCCGACTTGAGTTTTTCATTTTCGGCGACGAGCTCGGTGCGACTGCCGAACTGGCTGGCGATCCCTTCCCACAACCGTCCGGGCAGGTCAGTAATCCAGTAGGCATCCATCAGCACCAGCGAGGCCTGGCTGCGTACGGGTTTAAGCAGGCTGAAGCGCGCGTCAACGACCATCAGCGCGACCGACAGTACGGCCAGCACCAACAAGCGCACGCCCAGTGAGGGGCCCTTGGCGAAAAGCGGTTTAATAAGCCGCTCCTCCCAGGCAAATGTTCTGTTTATTCATACGGCATCAAACCGGCCTGGATGAAGACTGACAGAAGATAAACGCCAACAGGCAGCACTGCAAAGTGCTGCCTGTGCGCTCACCCACGTATTGCACCCGGCGATTATTCGCTGGAGAGCAGGTCCATGGTGTGCTTGTCCATCATTTCCAGTGCACGGCCACCACCGCGAGCGACGCAGGTCAGCGGATCTTCGGCAACGATCACCGGCAGACCGGTTTCCTGGGCCAGCAGCTTGTCGAGGTCACGCAGCAGCGCGCCACCACCGGTCAGCACCAGGCCTCGCTCGGCGATGTCGGAAGCCAGTTCCGGCGGCGATTGCTCCAGGGCACTTTTCACGGCCTGAACGATGGTTGCCAGGGACTCTTGCAGAGCTTCCAGCACTTCGTTGGAGTTCAGGGTGAATGCGCGTGGAACGCCTTCGGCCAGGTTGCGACCGCGAACGTCGACTTCGCGAACTTCGCCGCCCGGGTAGGCCGTACCGATTTCCTGCTTGATGCGCTCGGCGGTGGATTCGCCGATCAGGCTGCCGTAGTTGCGGCGCACGTAGGTGATGATCGCTTCGTCGAAGCGGTCGCCGCCAACGCGTACGGATTCGGCATAGACCACACCGTTCAGGGAGATCAGCGCGATTTCGGTGGTACCACCACCGATATCCACGACCATCGAACCGCGAGCTTCTTCAACCGGCAGGCCGGCACCGATCGCAGCGGCCATCGGCTCTTCGATCAGGAACACTTCACGGGCACCGGCACCAAGGGCCGATTCACGGATGGCACGACGCTCAACCTGGGTGGACTTGCATGGAACGCAGATCAGCACACGAGGGCTGGGCTGCAGAAAGCTGTTTTCGTGAACCTTGTTGATAAAGTATTGCAGCATCTTTTCGCAGACGCTGAAGTCGGCGATCACGCCGTCCTTCATCGGACGAATGGCAGCAATGTTGCCCGGCGTACGGCCGAGCATGCGCTTGGCCTCGGTGCCGACAGCGACGACACTTTTCTGGTTACCGTGTGTCCGAATGGCCACAACCGATGGCTCATTCAGGACGATACCGCGCTCGCGCACGTAAATAAGGGTGTTGGCAGTGCCCAGGTCAATGGAAAGATCGCTGGAAAACATGCCACGCAGTTTCTTGAACATGGGAAAGGGACCCTAGGCAACGCGTGGGTAAAAAAGTGCGGCAAACTCTAACAACGACAGGGATTTTGGGCAAGGCGCCAATATGTTAAATTGGCCGCTTTTCTGTGCACCAAGCCCCACAATCGCGGCCTTATGACCGTAGAAGTGCGGTAGTGTTCCGACAATCTAACACACGGACGCCGTCCGTCCTGTTTTCCACTGGAGAAACCCGATGGCGCTAGAACGCTCCGACGTGGAAAAAATCGCTCATCTGGCCAGCCTTGGCCTTAATGACGCCGATCTTCCACATATCACTTCGGCCCTCAACAGCATTCTCGGGCTGGTCGACGAAATGCAGGCGGTGAATACCGACGGTATCGAGCCGCTGGCCCACCCGCTGGAAGCCAGTCAGCGCCTGCGCGCCGACGTCGTGACCGAAAGCAATAACCGCGAGGCTTATCAGTCCATCGCACCAGCGGTCGAAAACGGCCTGTACCTGGTTCCGAAAGTCATCGACTAAAGGGAAAGAGCCTGCAATGCATCAATTGACTCTGGCCGAGATCGCCCGCGGTCTCGCCGATAAAAAGTTTTCCTCCGAAGAGCTGACCAAAGTCCTGCTGGCGCGCATTACCCAGCTCGACCCGCAGCTCAACAGTTTCATCAGCCTCACCGAAGAGCTGGCCCTCGAGCAGGCGAAAGCCGCCGACGTGCGCCGGGCCAATGGTGAGAGCGGCGCCCTGCTCGGCGCGCCGATCGCCCATAAAGACCTGTTCTGCACCCAGGGCATCCGCACCAGCTGCGGCTCGAAGATGCTCGACAACTTCAAGGCCCCATACGACGCCACCGTGGTGTCGAAGCTGGCCGCCGCCGGCACCGTGACCCTTGGAAAGACCAACATGGACGAATTCGCCATGGGTTCGGCCAACGAGTCGAGCTGGTACGGCGCGGTGAAAAACCCGTGGAACCTGGAACACGTGCCGGGCGGTTCGTCCGGTGGTTCGGCTGCCGCGGTTGCCGCTCGTCTGTTGCCCGCCGCAACAGCCACCGACACCGGCGGCTCGATCCGTCAGCCAGCCGCGTTCACCAACCTCACCGGCCTGAAACCGACCTACGGTCGCGTTTCGCGCTGGGGCATGATCGCTTACGCCTCCAGCCTCGATCAGGGCGGCCCTCTGGCTCGCACTGCCGAAGACTGCGCGATTTTGTTGCAAGGTATGGCCGGCTTCGATCCGAACGACTCCACCAGCATCGATGAACCCGTGCCGGACTACGCCGCCGGCCTGAACGGTTCGCTGCAAGGCCTGCGCATCGGTGTGCCGAAGGAATACTTCGGTGCAGGTCTCGACCCGCGCATCGCCGACCTGATCCAGAACAGCATCAAAGAGCTGCAGAAGCTCGGTGCCGTGATCAAGGAAATCAGCCTGCCGAACATGCAGCACGCGATTCCTGCGTACTACGTGATCGCCCCGGCAGAAGCGTCCTCCAACCTGTCGCGTTTCGACGGCGTGCGCTTCGGCCACCGCTGCGCAGACCCGAAGAACCTGGAAGACCTGTACAAGCGCTCCCGTGGCGAAGGTTTCGGGCCTGAAGTACAGCGCCGGATCATGGTCGGTGCCTACGCGCTGTCCGCCGGTTACTACGATGCCTACTACCTCAAAGCCCAGAAGATCCGTCGCCTGGTGAAGAACGACTTCATGGCTGCATTTAATGAAGTCGACATCATCCTCGGCCCGACCACGCCAAACCCGGCCTGGAAACTCGGCGCCAAGAACAGCGACCCGGTCGCTGCCTACCTGGAAGACGTCTACACCATCACCGCCAACCTCGCGGGCCTGCCGGGTCTGTCGATGCCGGCCGGTTTTGTCGACGGTCTGCCGGTTGGCGTGCAACTGCTCGCGCCGTATTTCCAGGAAGGCCGTTTGCTCAACGTTGCGCATCAGTATCAGTTGAACACTGACTGGCACACTCGCACCCCAACCGGCTTCTGAGGAGACACACATGCAATGGGAAGTCGTGATCGGTCTGGAGATTCACACCCAGCTCACCACCCGGTCGAAAATCTTTTCCGGTAGTTCCACCCAGTTCGGTTCCGAGCCGAACACCCAGGCCAGCCTGATCGACCTGGGCATGCCCGGCGTGCTGCCGGTGCTCAACCAGGAAGCGGTGCGCATGGCGGTGATGTTCGGTCTGGCGATTGACGCCGAGATCGGTCAGCACAACGTGTTCGCCCGCAAGAACTACTTCTACCCGGACCTGCCGAAGGGCTACCAGATCAGCCAGATGGAGTTGCCGATCGTCGGCAAGGGCCACCTGGACATCGCCCTGGAAGACGGCACGGTCAAACGTGTCGGCATCACCCGCGCGCACCTGGAAGAAGACGCCGGCAAAAGCCTGCACGAAGAATTCAGCGGCGCCACCGGCATCGACCTGAACCGCGCCGGCACGCCGCTGCTGGAAATCGTGTCCGAGCCGGACATGCGTAGCGCCAAGGAAGCGGTGGCCTACGTCAAGGCGATCCACGCGCTGGTGCGTTACCTGGGCATCTGCGACGGCAACATGGCCGAGGGCTCGCTGCGTTGCGACTGCAACGTGTCGGTACGTCCGAAAGGCCAGGTCGAGTTCGGCACCCGCTGCGAGATCAAGAACGTCAACTCGTTCCGCTTCATCGAGAAGGCGATCAACTCCGAGATCCAGCGTCAGATCGACCTGATCGAAGACGGCGGCAAAGTGATCCAGCAGACCCGTCTGTACGATCCGAACAAGGACGAAACCCGTCCGATGCGCAGCAAAGAGGAAGCCAACGACTACCGTTACTTCCCCGATCCGGACCTGCTGCCGGTGGTCATCGAGGATTCGTTCCTCAACGACGTGCGCGCCACCCTGCCGGAGCTGCCACCGCAGAAACGCGAGCGCTTCCAGAGTGCCTTCGGTCTGTCGGCCTACGACGCCAACGTGCTGGCCACCAGCCGTGAGCAGGCGGACTACTTCGAGAAAGTCGCGAGCATCGGCGGCGACGCCAAACTGGCGGCGAACTGGGTGATGGTCGAGTTGGGCAGCCTGCTCAACAAGCAGAACCTGGACATCGAGGATTCGCCGGTTTCCGCCGAGCAACTGGGCGGCATGCTGCAGCGCATCAAGGACAACACCATCTCCGGCAAGATCGCCAAGGTGGTGTTCGAAGCGATGGCCAACGGCGAAGGCAGCGCAGACGAGATCATCGAAAAGCGCGGCCTGAAGCAGGTTACCGACACCGGCGCGATCTCGGCGGTGCTGGACGAAATGCTCGCGGCCAACGCCGAGCAGGTCGAACAATACCGCGCGGCAGACGAAGCCAAGCGCGGCAAGATGTTCGGCTTCTTCGTCGGTCAGGCCATGAAAGCCTCCAAGGGCAAGGCCAACCCGCAGCAAGTGAACGAACTGCTGAAAAGCAAGCTCGAAGGCTGACGATGGCCCCGCGCCTGAGGATCGTTCCCACGCTCTGCGTGGGAATGCCGCCTCGGACGCTCCGCGTCCATTGCGGTGTGACGCAGAGCGTCACGGGTTGCATTCCCACGCCGGAGCGTGGGAACGATCACTTGGGAGCTTATGAATGAAACGTCTGCTCGGCGCCTGCGCCCTGCTCTCCTTGCTGGCCGGTTGCGCCAGCACCGACATCATCGACCCGCACGGTTACGACCAGACCGGCGTCGCCTCCTATTACGGAGCCAAACACCACGGTAAACGTACCGCCAGCGGCGAAGCGTTCAACCAGAATTCCCTGACCGCCGCTCACCGCCAATTGCCGTTCGGCACTCGGGTGAAGGTCACCAACCTGAAAAACGATGAATCCGTCGTGGTCCGCATCAACGACCGTGGCCCGCACACCCGTGGCCGCCTGATCGATGTTTCACGTGCGGCGGCCGAACAGCTCGGTATGCTGCGCAGTGGAACCGCCCGGGTGCGGGTCCAGGCCCTCGACGACTGATGGAGCGTCCACCATTTTCGGACTGACCGACTTGCCGCTGATCAGCGTGATCGAATTGCTCAGCGGGCTGTTCCTGCTGATCGCCGGCGCCGAACTGATGGTGCGCGCCGCCGTGCGCCTGGCCGCGCGCCTGCATGTACGACCGCTGATCATCGGCCTGACCATCGTCGCCCTCGGCAGCAGCGCCCCGCAAATGGCCGTCAGCCTGCAAGCCGTGCAGGCGCACACGCCGGATATCGCGGTCAGCAGCGTGATCGGCAGCAGCATTTTCAACATTCTTGTCACCCTCGGCCTGTCGGCGCTGATCATTCCGCTGCGGGTATCGCGGCAACTGGTGCGCCTCGACATCCCGTTGATGATCGGCGCCAGCCTGCTGGTGTTCGTGCTGGCATGGAATGAAGAACTCGGGCGCCTCGACGGCATTCTGCTGCTGGGCGCCCTGGCCCTGTACCTCGGATTATTGCTGCGCCAGTCGCGGCACTCGACCCGCCCGCATTCCGATCAACCCCACGATCCGCAGGCCCCGTGGTTTACCAGCCTGCTGATGATTGTCGGCGGTCTGGTCATGCTGGTGTTCGCCGGACACTTGCTGCTGGGGGCGGCCGTGGTCGTCGCCACTGACCTAGGGTTCTCCGAACGGGTGATCGGCCTGACCGTGGTCGCGGTCGGCACTTCGCTGCCGGAACTCGCCACCTCGCTGATCGCCGCGCTGCGCGGTCAGCGGGACATCGCCGTGGGCAACGTGATCGGTGCCAACCTGTTCAACCTGCTTGGGGTGCTGGGTCTCACCGCTTTGATCGCGCCGACACCGCTGTCGGTCTCGCCCAATGCGCTGGATTTCGACCTGCCGGTAATGCTCGGCGTCGCGTTGCTGTGCCTGCCGGTGTTCTATTCCGGCTACCGCGTGACCCGGGCCGAAGGCCTGTTGCTGCTGGGTTTGTACCTGGCGTACGGGCTGCACGTGGTGTCGTTCACCACCGGCATGCCACTGGCCGGAAAGCTCGAGCGATTGATGCTGTTTTATGTGCTGCCGACGCTGCTGACGTTTCTGTTTTTCACGTCCGTGCGCGCCTGGCGCCGCCAACACCACAAGAGGGATGTGCCATGACCGAATCGAAGAAATCCGGGGTTGAAGTCCGCCGTCAGGTAATGGGCGACGCGTTTGTCGACCGCGCGCTGGGCAACGCCACCGAGTTCACCCAACCGCTGCAGGATTTCGTCAACGAACACGCCTGGGGCGGCGTGTGGAATCGCGAAGGTTTGCCGCTGAAAACCCGCAGCCTGATCACCCTTGCCGCGCTGACCGCATTGAAGTGCCCGCAGGAATTGAAGGGTCACGTGCGCGGCGCGTTGAACAATGGCTGCACGGTCGATGAGATCCGTGAAGCGCTGCTGCATTGCGCGGTGTATGCCGGCGTGCCGGCGGCGATCGATGCGTTCCGCGCGGCGCAGGAAGTGATCGACAGTTACCAGAAGCCTGAGTGACAGCACTGTCCCCTTCGCGAGCAAGCCCGGTCTCAGGCTAGATCCACCCGCCCCACTGCAGGAAGAAGATCCCGATGTTGGTGGTGATCGCCGCCATCAGCGTGGTCAGCACGATGATCGCCGCCGCCAGTTCATGATTGCCCTGCGCCGCACGGGCCATGACAAAACTGGCGGCAGCAGTCGGGCTGCCGAAGTACAGAAACAGAATCCCCAGTTCCGCCCCGCGAAAGCCCCACAGCCATGCACCCAGCGTGGCAATCACCGGCAGGCCGACCATCTTCACCAGACTCGAACTGAGCGCCATGTTGCCGCTCTTGCGCAGCGCCGCCAGCGACAGCGTGCCGCCAATACAGATCAGTGCCAGCGGCAGCGTGGTCTGTGCCAGGTACTGAACGGAGGTTTCCAGCCACCCCGGCAGACCGATCTTGAAATAAGCGAACGGCGCCGCCGCGATCACGCTGATGATCAACGGATTGCTGACCACGCTTTTGCAGATGCTCCACGGGTCCGACTTGATCACCGGGCTGTAGACCGCCAGCACGATGGTCGACAGGGTGTTGTAGAACAGGATGACCAGCGCCGCGAGAATCGCTCCGAGGGAAATTCCGTAGTCGCCATACATGCTCGCCGCCAGCGCCAGGCCGATCACCCCGTTGTTGCCGCGAAACGCGCCTTGGGTGTAGATGCCACGATCTTCACGCGGACAACGGAAAATCGCCCAGCCCCAGGCCACGGCAAAACTGACCAGCGTGGCGAGGGCAAAATAGATCAGCAGCGCCGGTTGCAGCGCGGCGTGCAGGTCGGCGTGCAGGATGCCGAGAAACAGCAGCGCCGGCATGGTGACGTTGAACACCAGCGACGAAGCGGTGTGGATGAAGTTGTCGTTGATCCAGTCGATGCGCTTGAGCAGCACACCGAGAAACAGCATGGCAAACACCGGCGCGGTGATGTTCAGGGTTTCAAGAAAAATAGCCAGCATGCCGGGGAGCCTTGGAGGTGAGCGTCGTTAGGGGGCTAATGATAAGCCACTTTCACCCTGATCGTTCCCATGCTCTGCGTGGGAATGCAGCCCGGGACGCTCTGCGTCCAAAGTCGTGACGCGGAGCGTCACAGGAGGCGTTCCCACGCAGAGCGTGGGAACGATCAAACACTCAACGATCAAGTAATCGGCGCCGGATTGAACAACGTAATGTCGTTATGCAGCTTGTGCTTCTCCGCCCACGTCTGCTGCTTGCCGCTCGCCACATCCAGGTAGTAGTGGAACAACTCCCAACCCAACTCCTCGATGGACGCGCGTCCGGTAGCAATCCGCCCGGCATCGATATCGATCAGATCCGGCCAGCGCTGCGCCAGTTCGGTACGAGTCGAAACCTTCACCACCGGCGCCATGGCCAGACCATAAGGCGTACCACGACCGGTGGTGAACACGTGCAGGTTCATCCCCGCCGCCAGTTGCAACGTACCGCAGACGAAATCACTCGCCGGTGTCGCACAGAAGATCAAACCCTTCTGCTTGAAGCGCTCACCCGGGCCGAGCACACCGCTGATCGCGCTGCTGCCGGACTTCACGATCGAGCCCAACGACTTCTCGACGATATTCGACAACCCGCCCTTCTTGTTGCCCGGCGTGGTATTGGCGCTGCGATCCGCTTCGCCCTTGGCCAGGTAACGGTCGTACCAGTCCATCTCGCGCACCAGTTCCTCGGCAACGGTTTTGCTCTGCGCCCGAGAGGTCAGCAGGTAAATCGCATCACGCACTTCGGTGACTTCGGAAAACATCACCGTCGCCCCCGCCCGCAGCAGCAAGTCCGAGGCATAACCCAGCGCCGGGTTGGCGGTGATGCCGGAAAACGCATCGCTGCCGCCGCACTGCATACCGAGGATCAGCTCGGACGCCGGCACGGTTTCCCGGCGGCGCTGGTCGAGTTTCTTCAGGCGAACTTCGGCCAGTTCCATGATCTGCTCGATCATCTCGGTGAAACCGTGACTGGAATCCTGCAAGCGATACAGCCACGGCTCGCTCAGATCCACCGAGGCATCGTCCTCGTGCATCACCTGCCCGGCCTGCAATTTCTCGCAGCCCAGGCTGATCACCAACGCCTCGCCACCGAGGTTCGGGTTGCGCGCCAGATTGCGCACGGTGCGGATCGGGATGTAAGCGTCGGTCGCCGTGATGGCCACGCCGCAACCGTAACTGTGGGTCAGCGCCACCACGTCATCGACGTGCGGGTACTTGGGCAACAGTTCGTCCTTGATCCGCTTCACCGCGTGATCGAGCACCCCGGTGACGCATTGCACGGTGGTGGTGATCCCGAGGATGTTGCGCGTGCCGACAGTGCCGTCGGCGTTGCGATATCCCTCGAACGTGAAGCCTTCCAGGGGCGCCTGGGCGTCCGGCACTTCGGTGGACAGCGGCAGGCTGTCCAGCGGTGGCGCGGTCGGCATGCGCAGTTGATCTTCCCTGACCCAACTGCCACGGGGAATCGGCTGCAACGCGTAGCCAATGATCTGGCCGTAGCGAATCACCGTGCCGCCCTCGGGGATATCCACGAGGCTGACCTTGTGACTCTGCGGCACGAAATCCACCGTCACCAGGCCATCGGCAAATGCGGTGCCGGCCGGCACGCCCTGGTCGTTGACCACTACCACTACGTTGTCCCGCTCGTGCAGGCGGATGTAGCGCGGCGAGTCGGAATGTTCAATCAACTGCATGACGCCGCTCCTCAGGAATGCGCTTGAGACAATTTGCCGGTGGCTTCGGAACCGCCCTGGGTTGGCGGCTCTTTAAGGACCACACGTTTGATCGGGCCGACGATCACCAGGTAGCTGAACACCGCCACGAGTGCGTTGGCACCGACGAACACCAGCGCCCATTTGAACGAGCCGGTGGAACTGATGATGTAACCGATGACGATCGGAGTGGTGATCGAGGCGATGTTGCCGAAGGTGTTGAACAGGCCACCGCTCAGACCGGCGATCTGTTTCGGCGAAGTGTCGGACACCACTGCCCAGCCCAGAGCCCCCACGCCTTTGCCGAAGAATGCCAGGGCCATGAAGCCGACCACCATCCATTCAACGTCGACATAGTTGCACGCCACGATGCTGCTCGAAACCAGCAGGCCGGCAATGATCGGCGCCTTGCGGGCGAAGGTCAGCGAATGGCCCTTGCGCAGCAGGTAATCGGAAATCACCCCGCCGAGCACGCCGCCGATAAAGCCGCAGATCGCCGGCAACGAGGCGATGAAACCGGCCTTGAGGATGGTCATGCCGCGTTCCTGCACCAGGTACACCGGGAACCAGGTCAGGAAGAAATAGGTGATGCCGTTGATGCAGTACTGGCCCAGGTAAACGCCGAGCATCATGCGATTGGTCAGCAACTGGCGGATGTAATCCCACTTCGGACCGTCAGCCTTTTTGCCTTGTTTCTGGTCCATGTCGACCATGCCGCCGTTGTCGGCGATGAACTTCACTTCCGCTTCGTTGGCCATCGGGTGTTGGCGCGGGCTGTGGATAACCTTGAGCCAGACCAGCGAGAACACGATGCCGAGCAGGCCCATGACGATGAACACGTGCTCCCAGCCAAAGGAGAACACGATCCAGCCCATCAGCGGCGCGAACAACACGGTGGCAAAGTATTGCGCCGAGTTGAAGATCGCCGAAGCGGTACCGCGTTCAGCCGTCGGGAACCAGGCCGCCACAATGCGGGCGTTGCCGGGGAACGATGGCGCCTCGGCCAGACCCACCAGGAAGCGCAGCATGAACAGCGCGACGATGGCCGTGGACATGCCGAATTCACCGACGAAGCCTTGCAGCACGGTGAACAGCGACCAGGTGAAAATGCTCAGGGCATAGACTTTTTTCGAGCCGAAGCGATCGAGCAGCCAGCCGCCGGGAATTTGCCCGGCCACGTAGGCCCAACCGAAAGCAGAGAAGATGTAGCCGAGGGTGACCGCGTCGATGCCGAGGTCTTTTTGCAAACTGGAACCGGCGATCGCGATGGTGGCGCGGTCGGCGTAGTTGATCGTGGTCACCAGAAACAGCATGAGCAGGATCAAATAGCGGACGTGAGTCGGCTTGGACGATTGCATGTAGATGTACTCCCACTGATTATTTTTATGCGGGTAAAACATTCTTTGGTCTTGTGCCGCGCAGGGCCTCAGGCGAAGGCCCGGCGCGGGTGCAGCGATTTACGAACCGATGTAGCTGGTCTTCACGACCGTGTAGAACTCTTGCGCATAGCGGCCTTGCTCACGTGAGCCATAGGATGAACCCTTACGGCCACCGAACGGAACGTGGTAATCGACACCGGCGGTCGGCAGGTTGACCATCACCATCCCGGCCTGGGAATGACGCTTGAAGTGGTTGGCGTACTTCAGCGACGTGGTGGCGATACCCGCCGACAGACCGAATTCGGTGTCGTTGGCCATGGCCAGTGCAGCCTCGTAATCGGCCACGCGAACGATGTTGGCCACCGGGCCGAAGATCTCTTCGCGGCTGATGCGCATCGACGCTTCGCTGTCGGCAAACAGGGTCGGCGCAAGGAAGTAACCCTCGGTGTCGCAGGTCACCAGACCACCGCCGCTGACCAGACGCGCACCTTCGGACTGACCGATGTCGATGTACTTCATGTCCTGTTCAAGCTGCGCTTGCGAAACCACCGGACCGATGTCGGTGCCAGCCTTCAGCGCGTGGCCGACCTTGATCGATTTCATGCGCTCGGCCATAGCTTCGACGAACTTGTCGTGAATCCCGGCAGTGACGATCAGTCGGCTCGAAGCCGTGCAACGCTGGCCAGTGGAGTAGAACGCGCTCTGCACCGACAGCTCGACCGCCTGCTTGAGGTCGGCGTCGTCGAGAATGATCTGCGGGTTCTTGCCGCCCATCTCCAACTGAACCTTGGCCTGGCGCGACACGCAATTGACCGCGATCTGCCGACCCACACCGACAGAGCCGGTGAAGCTGATGCCGTCGACTTTCGGGCTGTTGACCAAAGCTTCGCCAACCACGCGGCCGCTGCCCATCACCAAGTTGAACACGCCGGCAGGGAAACCTGCGCGGGAGATGATTTCGGCCAGGGCCCAAGCGCAACCCGGCACCAGATCCGCTGGCTTCAACACCACGCAGTTGCCGTAGGCCAGGGCCGGGGCGATTTTCCACGACGGGATGGCAATCGGGAAGTTCCACGGGGTGATCAGGCCGACCACACCCAGGGCTTCGCGGGTGACTTCGACGTTGACGCCCGGACGCACCGACGGCACGTAGTCGCCGGACAGGCGCAGGCACTCGCCAGCGAAGAACTTGAAGATGTTGCCGGCGCGGGTCACTTCGCCGATGGCTTCGGGCAGGGTCTTGCCCTCTTCCCGGGCCAGCAGGGTGCCGAGCTCTTCGCGGCGGGCGAGGATTTCAGTACCGACTTTGTCCAGCGAATCGTGACGGGCCTGAATGCCCGAGGTCGACCACGCCGGGAACGCGGCGCGCGCGGCGTCGATGGCGGCGTTGACCTGAGCCAGGTCAGCCTTGGCGTAATCGCCGATGGTGTCGCTCAGTTCGGACGGGTTGATGTTCGCCGAGTAATCGTTACCGGCGACCCATTCACCGTTGATGTAGTTGTCATAGCGCTTGGTCACGAATCATTCTCCTGACGCAAAAGGCCGCTGATTGCTCAGCGGCCTTGTTTATAGAGGTGTGTTACTGCGCACCTTGCTTGTCGATCAGCGCAGCGAGCATTTCGTACTCTTCGCCGGTCAGGTCGGTCAGCGGCGCCCGCACCGGGCCTGCGTCATAGCCGGCGATCTTGGCGCCTGCCTTGACGATGCTCACGGCGTAACCGGCTTTGCGGTTGCGGATGTCCAGGTACGGCAGGAAGAAGTCGTCGATGATCTTGCCGACGGTGGCGTGATCTTCACGGGCAATCGCGTGGTAGAAGTCCATCGCGGTTTTCGGGATGAAGTTGAACACCGCCGACGAGTAGACCGGCACGCCCAGGGCCTTGTAGGCCGCGGCGTAGACTTCGGCGGTCGGCAGACCACCGAGGTAGCTGAAGCGATCACCGAGGCGACGACGGATCGACACCATCAGTTCGATATCACCCAGACCGTCCTTGTAACCGATCAGGTTCGGGCAGCGCTCGGCCAGACGCTCCAGCAGCGGCGCGGTCAGGCGGCAGACGTTGCGGTTGTACACCACCACACCGATGTTGACCGATTTGCACACCGCTTCAACGTGGGCGGCGACACCGTCCTGGCTGGCTTCGGTCAGGTAGTGCGGCAGCAGCAACAGACCTTTGGCGCCCAGACGCTCGGCTTCCTGAGCGTATTCGATGGCCTGGCGGGTCGAACCACCGACACCGGCGAGGATCGGCACGCTGCTGGCGCAGGTGTCGACGGCAGTCTTGATGATTTCCGAGTATTCGCTGGCAGCCAGGGAGAAGAATTCACCGGTGCCACCGGCGGCGAACAGGGCTGAAGCACCGTACGGGGCCAGCCATTCCAGGCGTTTGATGTAGCCAGCGCGGTTGAAATCGCCCTGGGCATTGAAATCGGTCACCGGGAACGAGAGCAGGCCGGCGGAGAGGATGGACTTCAGTTCTTGTGGATTCATTATTCGAACACCCTGGTAGCAACGTTTTTTTGTGAGTGGACCGTTCAGCCTTCGCCGAAGTTGTAGGTCATCGTACAACTTAAAATATAACCGTCAACTGCATTTCATCGTTGGAGGGCATTTTTTGTCGGACAGGATTTCTTTTTGACGTAGGAAATTTCTCGACTAGGCTGAACTTAACTGTATATACGTACAGTTAAATACAACCTGCCGACGACATATCAAGGAGAAAGAAATGTCCGGTCTACAAACAAAATGCTTCGAAAAACCTGCACCGGTCATCGCTCGTTTTGATGACTTGTTTACCCCCGGCGGCATCGCCTTCAATGCCGAAAACCCGCACTTGCTGTTGCACATCGCCGACGCGCACAGCGATGTCGAACCCATGACCGCCCTGCCCGCTCAAGCCTTGAAAGGCAAGCCGCAACTGCGCTTCGAAGGTGCGGAACACACGGCTATCGGCGATAACACCCGACTGCGCTTCGTTGAAAATGCCGAGCCGCTACTCGCGCAAAACGTGCCCCTGCATCTGCCGAACGGGTTGGCGCTGACCTACGGCCAGGTGCTGGCACTGGGTGGTGATTTCTATGGAATCGTCGACCGCCCGATCAATGAAGGATCGACCCCGGCTGATCGCCTTCAGCGCTTCACGGCAGCCTTCGACAGCCTCGCAGCGCTGCCCGCTTCTAAGTTTGAAGCGACGCAGATTCTCGCGATCATGCAAAAGGAAATCGACGCGGTAAAACGGGCAATCAAGGACGGCAAGCAGCCTCATGAGGCCTACGACGCGTTAGGAGATACGTTGTCGGAAGAGTGGAACAAAATCACCGGCGGCGGCAGTTTCGTCTCGGCGCTGTTTCCGCTCGGTCGCTATCTGAAACTGGCGGCGAACAACGCCGACCATTTCGGCGAATGGGCCCGACAAGCCTACATCGCCGGGCACACCGTTGCCCTGCAAAACGCCGCTGCCGCCCACGCCAGCCAAGACGAACTGCAACTGGAACGGGCCTACGCGATGAACGCTTTTGCCGATCACTACCTCACCGACCTGTTTTCCTCCGGACATTTGCGGGTGCCGCGCAAAGCCATGGCCGCCGCGGTGACGCCGAGTGACCTGGGCTCGCTGATCACTCGCTTCATGCACGACGAAGACAGCAAGTTCGGCCTCAAGGTACGTAACGGACATGGCGAGCAATGGCGGGCGTTCGGTGACAAGCGCTACTTCGATGCCACGGACGCCGACAACCGCAATCAGGTGAATCAAGCCGTACAGGATTCGGCGGACGAGGTGTATGCCGCTTATTCAAGCGGCAACGTGCCGACCACCTTCAACGCGCTGCAACGGTTGCCGGATCTGACAGCCGTGCTGGACCCGGCCAACAACTTCTCGCCACTGTTCCGCGTCGAGGGCAACAAAGTCCTGCGGCGCAAGGACGTTAACAACCTCAACGACACCGCCACCGTCGACGACTGGTGGGGCTGGAGCACTTACCTGCTGCTCAAGGACTATTACCCAACCGGCAACACGAATTAAGGAGCGATTCGATGACCCTCAAATTGAAACTGGAACTGGCCTCGGGCCAATCATTGAAAGGTGCGCCGCTGCAATTGCTGCGCGATGGCGTGGCTATCGCCCGCGCGTCGGTGGATGCTCATGGCCAGGCGACGTTCGACGTCAAGCCCGGCCCGGGAAAACTGGCGGTCAGGGTGGATCGTTCGATTCTGCCCCACAGCTGAAATGCCCGGACAAGATTGCTCCGGCGCGCCTCACCGATTCGCCGGGTAAAGTGCGACGACTGCCGCGAAGGATCGCGGCAGATCTTTCAAGGAGAGCGAAACATGACGTTTGCCGCTGCACACCTTCCACAATTCCCCGATCACGCCAGCGACTCGATCATCCTGCGGTTATCGAGTCTGGATGACGACCTGATCGTTCGTGTACCCGATGGCCAGAACACCCCGCCGAACTGGGATGTGTACCCGATCCTCGGTGACGACCCGGAAGAGCCCGAATGGCAAGGCTTGTCGGAGCAGACCGGCGTCTGGGATGACGCACTCGATGACATGGTCGGCCTGACCGGGATCGAACTGAGCATCCCGAGATTCGAGCTGGAAAAGTACCTGAACAGCACCGTTGAACTGCGCTACAAGTTTGCTGATGAGGCCAGTCTGGAGCCTTCCTCCGAACCGTTGACGCTACATATAGAGACCTGAGCCGGCCGTTTTCCCGCAGACCAGGCATACCTTTCCGAAGGCATCGACCGTTCGTCGAAACTGTTATTTCTAACAGGTGCCGTGCACATCCATTCCCGGCTTCAATCGCTGAGGAGTTAACGAACCGGCTCCGTCAGCCCAACAAAATGGCTGCGTTCTGAACAGGGTTCAAATGGATGTGAAAAGGAGTTTGATCATGACTGCACAAGTCAAAGCCTTGGCGGCACCGGATCTCGAAGAAGCCGTGAATGGTGTGCTCCACGTTGGCAAACTGAAGGGAGACGCTCACAGTGTTGTGCCGCCTTTCTCCCAGGCCTCTGTTGGCGACGTGATTAACATGCACGTAAGGACCTCGACCGGTAACGAATGGCAAGGGACCCGTGTACTGACCGCAGCCGAGGTGGGAAGGCCAGTGATCTTCGCCATCCCCAAAGATGTCTTTGAGAAAAAACTTGTTCCCGGTGCCAAGGCCGAATTGCATTACACCGTCACCAGATTCAACGGTAATGCTGAGTCATCCCCATTGCTGACAGTTCAACTCGAACGATAAGCAACAATCACCCCTGCGCCTGCGCCTCTTCATGAGCCTGGCGCAGCCGTTCGCGGCTGTTGGTCAGGTGCAGGCGCATGGCCGCACCGGCGGCATCGAATCCTGACGGGCAATCGCGTCGTAGATTTCCTCGTGCTCGCGACTCAGGCGATTCATGTAGTGCTGCTGATCGTCATGGGCCAGTCGTGCCGAGTTATAGGTGACGCCCCGGAAGAGCCCGAATGGCAGGGTTTGTCGAAACCGACCGGCACTTGGGATGACGCCCTCGATGACATGCTCGGCCTGACCGGGATCGAACTGAGCATCCCCAGATTCGAACTGGAAAAGTACCTGAACAGCACCGTTGAACTGCGCTACAAGTTTGCTGATGAGGCCAGTCTGCAGCCTTCCTTCGAACCGTTGAAGCTCTACGTTGGAGCCTGAGACCAGCCAGCACCGCTCGTCGAAACTGTTAGTTTTTACAGGTGCGCCGACAGAATGACTGCTCCTAGGCTGAGACTCAATTCTCAGTCCAGGAGCTGCAATCATGAAAGTGACCTACACGCTTAAGAACCCCGTGGGCAATCGGCGGTATTTTATGTTCGAGGGGATTGTCAATTTGTCCGACATTCTGAAGTTCGCGGGTGTCGACCAGCAGTACATCGTCACCAAAAAAATCCTGTCTGTGCCCTTCGATATCGAAGAGCCCATCACCGATGTCATGCTCGAGACCGAGGTTTATAAACCTTGAAACAATCGACAACTCGAACGATAGGCAACAATCAACCCTGCGCCTGCGCCTCTTCATGAGCCTGGCGCAGTCTTTCCCGGCTGTTGGTCAAATGCAGGCGCATGGCCGCGCGGGCGGCATCGGAATCCTGACGGGCGATGGCGTCGTAGATTTCCTCGTGCTCGCGACTCAGGCGATTCATGTAGTGCTGCTGATCGTCATGGGCCAGTCGCGCCGAGTTCAGGCGAGTGCGCGGAATGATGCTGGTGCCCAGGTGGGTCATGATGTCGGTGAAGTAGCGGTTGCCGGTGGACAGCGCGATTTGCAGATGGAACTGGAAGTCCGACGCCACTGCATCGCTGGCGTGGGCCACGCTGTCATTCAGCGCATCAAGGGCCGCGCGCATCGCAGCGAGTTGCTCGGTGCTGCGACGCTGCGCGGCAAGGCCGGCGGATTCGACTTCGAGGCTGATACGCAATTCGAGAATGGCCAGCACGTCACGCAGTGTGACCACTGTAGCCGGATCGATCCGGAAACCGCTGGGGCTCGGGGTATCGAGCACGAAAGTGCCGATGCCATGACGGGTTTCCACCTGACCTGCGGCCTGTAGCCGGGAGATCGCCTCGCGCACCACAGTGCGGCTGACACCATGGGCTTCCATGATCGCCGACTCGGTGGGCAACTTGTCGCCACGCTTGAGCAGACCGTCGCGGATCTGCTCGGTCAGCACCGTCACCAGTTCTTGAGCCAGGCTGCGGCGCTTGCGAGGGAGGCGCGGGGTGTCGATCAGGTTTTCCATGGTCTGCATCTTGTCTCGAAAATTCGGCTTGTGGGCATCATAGCTCAAGCGGGTTGTACGATCACTTTCCGTTTCCACACTCGCCGTGTGGGCGCTGGCAAGCCAGCCCCACACGGCGAGTATGGACGTATCAGGCGGTCACGTTCTGCTCAACCAGGTGACCACTGTCAATCCGCACATGCCGTGGATGGAAGCGCTTGAGGCTGCTGCGATGGCCGACGCTGACGATGCTCAGGCCGGGCAACTGATCGATCAGCGCCTGGTACAGCGTGGCCTCATCCTCTTCATCCATCGCCGACGTTGCTTCGTCCATGTACAGCCATTGCGGCGCATAGAGCAGCGCACGCGCGAAGGCCAGACGTTGCTGTTCACCCGGCGACAACATGCGCTGCCAGTGGTTGGCCTCGTCCAGTCGCGCGACAAGATGCGGCAAACGGCAAGTCTCCAACACCTGTGCATAACGCTCGGGCGCGTAGGTGTCGCCCGGTTGTGGATAACTCAACGCCTCACGCAGGGTCCCGATCGGCAGATACGGTTTTTGCGGCAGGAACAGATAACGCGAAGCCGGCAGGCGAATGCTGCCGTGCCCGGCCGGCCACAAATGCCCCATCGCCCGCAGCAGCGTGGATTTACCACTGCCGGAACGACCGCTGAGCATCACCCGATCGCCCTGCTCCACAGTCATGTCGGCGCTGGTCAGCAGGTGACGACCGTCAGCCAGATCGAGGCCGAGGTTACGAACCTTCAGCTCATCGCCCTGATTCTGCACGTCGATGGCCGGTGCACGTTCTTCGTTGTCGGTCATCGCCTGGCGGAAACTCAGCAGACGATCGCACGTGGCGCGCCACGCGGCGAGGTCCGCATAGGCGTTGATGAACCAGCTGAAGTTCTCCTGCACGTTGCCGAATGCCGAGTTGATCTGCATCAGCTCACCCAACTCGATCTTGCCAGTCAGGTAACGCGGGGCCGCGACGATGAACGGGAAGATGATTGCGATCTGGCCGTAACCCGAGGTGAAGAACGTCAGGCGCTTGGACACCCGCATGATGTCCCAGAAGTTGTGCCAGACCAGACCGAAGCGGTTGCTCAGACGGCGATTCTCGTTCGGCTCGCCGTTGTACAACGCAATACTCTCGGCGTTCTCACGTACTCGCACCATGGAGAAGCGCAGGTCCGCTTCGAAGCGTTGCTGCTGGTTGTTCAGGCCGATCAGGCGTCGACCGATCAGGTGCGTCAGCCAGCTGCCGACCGCCGCGTACAGCAACGCACACCAGAACATGTAGCCGGGAATCTCGATGCCGAATACTTCGATGCTGCCGGAGACGCCCCACAGAATGATCGAAAACGACACCAGGCTGACCACCGTGCGGATCAACCCCAGGGCCAGACTCAAGGTGTTGCTGGTGAAGGTATTGAGATCTTCGGAAATCCGCTGGTCAGGGTTGTCGGTGTAGCCGCCCTGCTCCAGCTGGTAGTAGTTCTTGTGCCCGAGCCAGCGTTTGAAATGGTTCTCGGTGAGCCATGCCCGCCAACGAATGGTCAGCATCTGCGTCAGGTACAGGCGATACACCGCGCCAAGAATCGCCACCGCCGCAATGCCGCAGAAATACAGGATCAACTGCCAGAACGCCGCCTCGTCCTTCTTCTGCAAGGCGTTGTAGAAGTCCTTGTACCAACTGTTAATCCACACCGAGATCGCCACGCTGAACAATGTCAGTGCGATCACGGCAATCAGCAACGTCCAGGCCTTGCCCTTCTCTTCGCTGCGCCAGTAAGGCGTGATCATGGCCCACACCTTGCGAAAAAACTGCCCGCGCACAGTATCGTTGACCGCGGAATATTCAGCGTTCTGATTCATGGAAAAGGCTCGATAAAGAAAAGAACAGACACGCACCGATCATAGATGATCGGTGCGTTTTATCGCGAGGGCTGGCGATGGTCGTTCAGCGCAGGTTCAGCGACGAACCGGACGCTTCTGCAGTTTGCGCTGCAGGGTGCGGCGGTGCATGCCCAAGGCGCGGGCAGTGGCGGAAATGTTGCCTTCGTGCTCGGTCAGCACGCGCTGGATGTGCTCCCACTGCAGGCGATCCACCGACATCGGGTTTTCCGGCACCAGGCTGTCGAGGTCGGCGTGCTCGGACAGCAACGCTGCCAGCACATCGTCGGCGTCGGCCGGTTTGCACAGGTAATTGCAGGCGCCGCGCTTGATCGCCTCGACCGCAGTGGCAATGCTCGAGTAACCGGTGAGGATCACCACGCGCATTTCCGGGTCCAGCTCCAGCAGCTTCGGCAACAACACCAGGCCGGAGTCGCCGTCCATCTTCAGGTCCAGCGCGGCATAGTCCGGCAGATCGGCCTGGGCGATGGTCAGGCCTTCTTCGGCGGAACCGGCGGTGCTGACGCGGAAACCACGACGGGCCATGGCCCGGGCCATCACCCGGGTGAAGGTCGCGTCGTCATCGACCAGCAGCAAATGCGGCAGTTCTTCGCCTTCGACTTGGATTTCGTCACTCATGTTGCTCTCCTCGGGCGCCGTGGGGCAGGCGCAGCTCGGTGAGCGTGCCGCCTTCCTCATGACTATAGAGTTTCACTGAGCCGCCGGCGCGTGTCACGCTGGCCTTGCTCAAAAACAGGCCCAGGCCGAAACCTTTGCCCTTGGTGGTAAAAAACGGTTTGCCGATCTGCTCGGCGATGGCCAGCGGCACACCGGCGCCATGATCGCGGATGCTGATGGTCAGGTCTTCGGCGGTCCAGTCCAGGGTCACCTGAAGGTTTTCCGGGCAGGCATCGGCGGCGTTGTTCAACAGATTCAACAAGGCCTGGGTCAGATCCGGCGGCGGCGCCACACGCGGCAACGGGCCCTGGCCCAGACGCTGGAAGCGATAACTGGCTTCCGGGCGCATCAGGTGCCAACGGTTGAGCGCCTCGTCGAGCCACTCGGTGACGTCCTGCATCTCCACCGCCATCCGGCGATTGGCTTCGGCAGCACGCACCAGTTGTTGCAGAGTCTCCTTGCAGAGCTTCACCTGATCCTTCAACACCTTCAGGTCTTCCTGCAGCATTGGATCGGGGTGATCCTGCTGCATTTCGTTGAGCAACACACTCATGGTCGCCAGCGGTGTGCCCAGTTCATGGGCGGCACCGGCGGCCTGAGTCGCGACGGCCAGCAATTGCTGATCGCGCAGGCCTTCTTCCCGACGGATCGCGCGCAACTCTTCCTGGCGGCGCAGCTCTTCAGCCATGCGCGCGGCGAAGAACGTAATCACTGCCGCCGCCAGGGCAAAGCTCAGCCACATGCCGTAGATCTGCAGGTTTTCCCGCGCGACCGGCAGGGTTTCCAGCGGATAGAAGTGCGTCAGCATTAGGGTGTACAAGGCCAACGCAATGCCCGACAGCACTACCGAATAACGCCACGGCAGCGTCACCGCAGCGATGGTCAGCGGCACCAGATAATACGAAACGAACGGATTGGTCGAGCCACCGGAGAAATACAGCAAGGCGCTGTGGATAACCAGATCGCAGGCCAGTTGCAACGCGTATTCGAGCTCGGTCACCGGCCACGAAGTGCGCAAACGCACGGCGGTGAACACACACAGCAGAATCGAACAGCCGAGGGTCATCACCAGTTGCACCCACGGCAACGGCAACAAATCCAGCCAGTAAGCCAGGCCCACGGAACCGGCCTGCGCGGCGAGCACCAGGGTGCGGATGAAAGTCAGCCGCCAGAGGTTCTGGCGAGTGGCGGAAGTCAGTTGTACGGGGGCGAGCATGAGCTCTCCTGATGAGCGCTCCAGGCGGATCGCACGGAGTATAACCAAGGCGCGAGCTCGAGAGGCGAAAGTGCGGCAAACGACCACATGGCAGAAAGTTGTGTGACAGCTATAAGGCTGCCGTCACGAGGGGTATTCGAAAAGCGAAAAAACCGGCGATCTATTTGAGATAGCCGGTTTGAAGGCTCAGTCAGTTCCCAATTCCGTAGGAATCCCTGTTAATCAACTCCTGGACCTTGTTCCAGCCTTCCTCGATCGTGCCGAACCGAAATCCTTGTTGCGTGCCATGGATAAAAACGTCGACCCATTGCTGATCATTGGGTCCATTGACAAAAAGGACATCAAAACCGCGTTGGTTTGCATCTGTTTTCGCTTCCGGTGTCATGACTATTTCCTTATAGGATGGAGTTCATCGAAGCCGATCACTCGGCCAGTTGATGGCTATCGCGAAGGGCTTAGTGATGCTCGACCAACACGTTGAACATTTCTACTGTCAGAACTAACAGGTAACGCCACCTCTCCGACGGATGGCCGTCAGCGTGATCTGTATAGAAGTTGTAACTGGGCGAACCGGATCACAGAAGCTAGAGTCTGATGGTTTCACGCAGGCCCCCGAACATCACCTGCGCCCTCATCAAGGAGCTTTCATGCACACATTTCGCCGCAGCGCCGCCCTTCTCGCCCTGACCGTCGGCAGCATCGCCAGCCTTCCGGCCCTGGCCGCCGATGAGCTGCACTACAACCAGATTTCCCTGCGCGCCGAAGTCAGCCAGGAAGTGGCCCGCGACCTGATGATCGTGACCCTCTACACCGAAGAGCAAAACACCGACCCGGCCAAACTCGCCGCCGACGTCAGCACCACCATGAACAAGGCACTGGCCCAGGCCAAGCAAGTCAAAGACATCACCCTGCGCCAGGGCAGCCGCAACAGCTACCCGATCTACGACACCAAGGGCCAGAAAATCACCGGCTGGCGCGAACGCGCCGAACTGCGCCTGGAAAGCGCCGACTTCGCCGCCCTGTCCAAACTCACCGGTGAGCTGCTGACCGACCTGAAAATGGGCGGCATGGACTTCGCCATCGCCGACCCGACCCGCAAGGCCAGCGAAGACAAACTGCTGAAAGAAGCCGTCACCGCCTTCAAGGCCCGCGCCCAACTGGCCACCGACGCCTTGGGCGGCAAGGGCTACAAAATCGTCAACCTGAACCTCAACAGCAACGGCTTCCCGCAACCCTACATGCGCGCCCCGATGATGATGAAAGCCGCGGGCATGGATTCGGCACCCGTCACGCCTGAAGTCGAAGCCGGCACCAGCCAGGTCAGCCTGACCGCTGATGGCTCGATTGAAGTGTTGATGCAGTGATTGAATGACAGTTGAATGAAAAACCGGCGATCAGTGATGATCGCCGGTTTTTTTGTGCCCGGGATTTGTGTTGTCAGCTCTGCCGTCATCGCTGGCAAGCCAGTTCCCACCAGTTCTGCGCATTTATTGAAATCGCGCACGACCCTGTGGGAGCGGGCTTGCCCGCGATGAACGATGACGCGGTCTCAAGCACGCGGATCAACCCGGTCCAGCGCGCGGTTCACCGCCAGCTCGGCCAGCATGATGATCTGCTGGATCCCGAGCGCCGTACTGCGCTGCGAACCGCTGAGCTCATTGGCGAAATTGCTGGCGATGGTACTGGCCGAGGCCAGGGACTCGCAGGCATTGGCCAGCAGGCTTTCGGTGTCGACGTTGGGCGTGACCATGTACATCGTGCTCGGGCGCGGTTTGGAAGGATTGGGGCACAGGTAATAGTCGAGAGCGCGTTTGATGGCTTCGCGGTTGCGGGCGAGGTCTTCGGCGCGCATGGCTTCTTCGAGGGGTGTGGGTGATTCGAGGGGTGGGTCGGGGACAACCTTGTTCATTGATTAACTCCTTGCTGACTTGAAGCCACCCAATGCCGTTCTCACGCGGCGAAGAGGTGGCAGCTATGTGCGGGGTGAGAAACCGGGCAAGGAGATTCCGGCCAGACCAAAGTCTGCCCGCACACAGCCGCCATAAATCAATTACAGGCAGCAAAAGCTGGCGGCAATTATGGTCGGACTGACGTTTTAATAACACTCACTTGCCAGGGTTCTCACACCCAATCACAGAGTTTTCTGCGACAACCAAAGACTAGGGATCGTGCTTCCGACGGACAACCTGAAAACCTTGTGGGAAGGATCCTGGGTTGTTGTTGAGATTTAAACAGCTTCAAAAGCTGCCCTCACCCTAGCCCTCTCCCGGAGGGAGAGGGGACTGACCGCGGTGCTTGGGGGAGGTACGCCGACGTGAGATATCGAGGTAAATTCCAGTTTTGAAACACACATCGTTCCACTTCTGACACTCCCTCTCCCTCTCCCTCTCCCTCTCCCTCTGCCTCCACATCCGCTTCTCCCCCCACCACTCAACAGGATGAGCGTTAGCTCGGCTGCAGCTTTTGATCTTGATCCACGGGCGACGTCGGAAGGCTGAGTGGAGGGATTTATCCGGGGGTGGGAGCGCAGCGACCGTTTGGCGAAGCCAAACACATCGAGAGGAGGTGCAGCGAAGCAAACCGTAGGCGATGCCCCCGGATGAATCCCGGAACGAAGGAACCCCGAGCCCCAGCGAGGGGCCGAACGCAGGAGCAAAGCGTTTTTGGTTACTTTTTAGGCGTTTGTAAAAAGTGACCCGCCGTCAGGGCGGAACCATAAGCCGCAGCACCCGAAGAAACGGATATGTTCACGACCTCCCCAGATATACCGAGATAGACACCTCACCTAGAAAAACGATATTTCCGCGCCCACCGAAACCCCGGCTACCCTCCTCCCCACAACTACCTCCAATGCACCCGGGGACTCCATGGATCGATTCACCTTCAAACCACTTCTAATAACCCTGGCCCTGACCGCCATAACCCCAATCGCCAACGCAGCAACAACCCTGGTCTACTGCTCCGAAGCCAGCCCCGCCGGCTTCGACCCCAGCCAATACACCAGCGGCACCGACTTCGACGCCTCCGCCGAAACCGTCTTCAACCGCCTCACCCAATTCAAACGCGGCGGCACCGAAGTCGAACCCGGTCTGGCGACCAAATGGGACGTAAGCCCGGACGGCCTCCAGTACACCTTCCACCTGCGCCAAAACGTAAAATTCCACACCACCGACTACTTCACCCCGACCCGGACCTTCAACGCTGACGACGTCCTGTTCACCTTCCAGCGCCTGCTCGACCCGGACAACGCCTTTCGCAAGGCCTACCCCGCCGAGTCCCCGTACTTCACCGACATGGGCCTGAACACCACGATCAAATCCGTGGAAAAACTCGACGACAACACCGTGCGCTTCAACCTGAACAACGTCGACGCCGCATTCGTGCAAAACCTCGCCATGAGCTTCGCCTCGGTGCAATCGGCCGAATACGCAGCCCAATTGCTGAAGGAAGGCCACGCCGCCGACCTCAACCAGAAACCGGTCGGCACCGGCCCGTTCGTGTTCAAGCGCTACCAGAAGGACGCGCAGATCCGCTACGCCGCGAACCAGGACTACTGGAAACCCGAGGACGTGAAGCTCGACAACCTGGTGTTCTCGATCACCCCGGACGCCGCCGTCCGCCTGCAAAAGCTCAAGACCGGCGAATGCCAGGTCAGCGGCTACCCGCGCCCCGCCGACATCGAAGTGATGGAAAAAGACCCGAATCTGCGGGTGTTGAAACAAGCCGGTTTCAACCTCGGCTTCCTCGCCTACAACACCACTCATCCACCGCTGGATCAGCTCAAAGTGCGCCAGGCGCTGGACATGGCCATCGACAAACCGGCAATCATCAAAGCGGTTTACCAGAGTGCCGGACAGCTGGCGCAAAACGCCTTGCCACCAGCCCAATGGTCGTTCGATCCGAACATAAAAGACGCACCGCATGACCCTGTGAAAGCCAAAGCGCTACTCAAGGAAGCCGGGGTTGCACCGGGTACAACCATCAACCTCTGGGCCATGACCGTGCAGCGCGCCTCGAACCCGAATGCGCGGATGTCGGCACAGATGATCCAGCAGGATTGGGAAAAGATCGGTATCAAGGCCAACATCGTCAGCTATGAATGGGGCGAGTACATCAAGCGCGCCAAGAATGGCGAGCACGACGCGATGATCTACGGCTGGACCGGTGACAACGGCGACCCCGACAACTGGCTGGGCGTGCTGTACAGCTGCGCGGCGGTGAAGGGCAGCAACTACGCCAAATGGTGCGACCCGGCCTACGACAAGCTGGTGCAGCAGGCCAAGGTGTCCACCGATAAATCGCAACGGGTAAAACTGTATCAACAGGCGCAACTGATCCTTAAACAGCAGGTGCCGATCACGCCGATCGCCAACTCCACGGTGTTCCAGCCACTGCGCAAGGAAGTCAGCGACTTCAAGATCAGCCCGTTCGGTCTAACCCCCTTCTATGGCGTGGGTATAAATAAGTAACACCCGGCCCCAATCCGGCGCGCACAGTGTGACCAGCGCACCGTTTTGGGGCTTCATTTGCACCGTAAAAACCGGTCGCAAACGGTCAAATGCGTCAGAAGTTATACGGATGCGACATTAAGGTACGTTCGTGCCACGCTTTGAGGCCGCCGAGCGCTCTGGATCTTGCATTGGGTATGGGCCCTGCATAAGTATCCGCAGGCACGACTCACGAGGTCGTACCTCACTACTAAAAAATGACAACAAATCATGAGGCCAACATGCTTAAACACGCGGTCATTCCGTTTTTAGTCGGCGCAGGCTTGTTAGCCTCCGCACCTTTCGCCACCGCTGCGACTAACCTGGTGTTCTGCTCCGAAGGCAGCCCGGCCGGTTTCGATCCAGGCCAATACACCACCGGAACCGACTTCGACGCCTCAGCCGAAACCATGTTCAACCGTCTGACCCAGTTCGAGCGTGGCGGTACCGCCGTGATTCCTGGGCTGGCGACCAAGTGGGACATCTCGGATGACGGCCTGACTTACACCTTCCACCTGCGTGAAGGCGTCAAGTTCCACACCACCCCGTATTTCAAGCCGACTCGTGAGTTCAACGCCGACGACGTGCTGTTCACCTTCAATCGCATGATTAACAAGGATGACCCGTTCCGTAAGGCGTACCCGACCGAATTCCCGTACTTCACCGACATGGGGATGGACACCAACATCACCAAGATCGATAAAGTCGACGACCACACCGTCAAGTTCACTCTGAAAGAAGTCGACGCCGCGTTCATCCAGAACATGGCCATGAGCTTCGCGTCGATCCAGTCCGCCGAGTACGCAGCCCAGCTGCTGAAAGAAGGCAAGGCTGCCGACATCAACCAGAAGCCGATCGGCACTGGTCCGTTCGTGTTCAAGAGCTACCAGAAAGACTCCAACATCCGCTACACCGGCAACAAGGAGTACTGGAAGCCTGAAGACGTGAAGATCGACAACCTGATCTTCGCCATCACCACCGACCCGTCGGTACGTATCCAGAAGCTGAAGAAGAACGAGTGCCAGGTCACCCTGTTCCCGCGTCCGGCCGACCTCGCGGCATTGAAAGCCGATCCTGCGCTGAAGATGCCTGACCAGGCTGGCTTCAACCTGGGCTACATCGCCTACAACGTGATGGACAAGGTCAAGGGCAGCAACGAGCCTAACCCGCTGGCCGACCTGCGCGTTCGCCAGGCGCTGGACATGTCGGTCAACAAGCCACAGATCATCGATTCGGTTTACCAGGGCGCCGGACAACTGGCCGTCAACGCCATGCCTCCGACCCAGTGGTCCTACGACACCACCATCAAGGACGCCAAGTACGATCCTGAGAAAGCCAAGCAGCTGCTCAAGGAAGCCGGCGTCAAGGAAGGTACCGAGATCGTCCTGTGGGCGATGCCGGTTCAGCGTCCGTACAACCCGAACGCCAAGCTGATGGCCGAAATGCTCCAGTCCGACTGGAAGAAAATCGGTCTGAACGTGAAGATTCAGAGCTACGAGTGGGGCGAGTACATCAAGCGCTCCAAGGGTGGCGAGAACCAGGGCATGCTGATTGGCTGGAGCGGTGACAATGGTGATCCGGACAACTGGCTCAACGTGCTGTTTGGTTGCGACTCCCTGAGCGGCAACAACTTCTCCAAATGGTGCGACAAGAAATTCGACGGCCTCGTGAAAGAAGCCAAGCGCACCACTGACCAGGCCAAGCGCACCGAACTCTACAAAGAGGCGCAGCACGTCCTCAAAGATGCAGTCCCTATGACACCTATCGCTCACTCGACGGTGTATCAACCCATGCGCGCCAACGTGCAGGACTTCAAGATCAGCCCGTTCGGCTTGAACTCCTTCTACGGCGTCAGCGTCAGCAAATAAAAGAGGCAGCGGCGACGTTTTCAGCGTCGCCGCTGTTTTTTTTGCCGAGAAGTAAGGAATTTGCCTACAACCTTTTCCAGCCCGTCTGACCGGGATGGTTTAGGACGTGTCGCCTTTTCCTACGAGTCTTTAGGACTCAGCGCATTTACTGCCAGACCCACGGCCCCTACCGTCGGGTTCTGACCAGTGACTGCGTGGGCTTTCGGTTTTTGCTGTTCGTTTCGGTTTGAGCTCAATGCAGCTACAACGTCCCTGGACGGGATCGCGGCGCATTGAAAAACACTAAAAAAGAGGGAGCGTCATGCGCCATACCTTGGTTTTTTCCGCATTGCTGGGCGCCGGCCTGTTGGCCGCCACGTCCGCCAGTCATGCCGCCAGCGACAGCCTGGTGTTTTGCTCCGAAGGCAGTCCGGCCGGTTTCGATACCGCGCAGTACACAACGGCGACCGATAACGACGCCGCCGAACCGCTGTACAACCGACTGGCCGAGTTCGAAAAAGGCGCGACCGGTGTAGTACCGGGCCTCGCAACCAGCTGGGATATTTCCGAGGACGGCCTCAAGTACACCTTTCACCTGCGTGAAGGGGTGAAATTTCATACAACGCCGTACTTCAAACCTACACGCGATTTCAACGCCGACGACGTGCTGTTCACGTTTAACCGCATGCTCGATCCGCAACAGCCTTTCCGTAAGGCTTATCCGACCGAGTTCCCGTATTTCAACGGGATGAGCCTCAACAAGAACATCGCCAAGGTCGAGAAGACCGGGCCACTGACCGTGCAGTTCACGCTCAACAGCGTCGACGCCGCGTTCATCCAGAATATCGCCATGAGCTTCGCCGCCATCCTGTCCGCCGAGTACGCCGACAAACTGCTGGCCGAAGGCAAGCCGAGCGACATCAACCAGAAGCCAATCGGCACTGGCCCGTTCGTGTTCAAGAGCTACCAGAAAGACTCGAACATTCGCTACACCGGCAACCCGCACTACTGGGATCCGAGCCGGGTGAAGCTGAAGAACCTGATTTTCGCGATCAATACCGACGCCTCGGTACGTGTGCAAAAGCTCAAGGCCGGCGAATGCCAGGTCACCCTGCACCCGCGTCCGGCCGATGTGCCGGCACTGAAGAACGACCCGAAACTGCAATTGATCGAGAAGCCGGGCTTCAACCTCGGCTATATCGCCTACAACGTGCGCCACAAGCCGTTCGACCAGCTCGAAGTGCGTCAGGCGCTGGACATGGCGGTGAATAAACAGGGCATTCTCAACGCTGTTTATCAAGGCGCCGGTCAACTGGCCGTCAATGCCATGCCGCCGACCCAATGGTCCTACGACGACACGATCAAGGACGCCGCCTATAACCCGGAGAAAGCCAAAGAGCTGCTCAAGGCTGCCGGCGTCAAGGAAGGCACCGAGATCACCCTGTGGGCGATGCCGGTACAACGTCCGTACAACCCGAACGCCAAACTGATGGCCGAAATGCTCCAGGCCGACTGGGCCAAGATCGGTCTGAAAGTGAAGATCGTCAGCTACGAATGGGGCGAGTACATCAAGCGCACCAAGAATGGCGAGCACGACGTGAGCCTGATCGGCTGGACCGGTGACAACGGGGATCCGGACAACTGGCTCGGCACGCTCTACAGCTGCGATGCCATCGGCGGCAACAACTACTCCATGTGGTGCGATCCGGCTTACGACAAGCTGATCAAACAGGCCAAGGTCGTCACCGACCGTGACCAGCGCACCGTGCTCTACAAACAGGCCCAGCAACTGCTCAAGCAGCAAGTGCCGATCACGCCTGTCGCCCACTCGACGGTCAACCAGCCGCTGAGCGCCAAAGTCGAAGGGTTCAAGGTGAGCCCGTTCGGTCGCAACGTGTTTTCGGGTGTCAGCATCGATTAAACAAAAAACCGATTAGCCGCAATGCTGAGGGGGCCGTCTACCCCCTCACGCAAGCGCTTTGCCGAAATTCGCCAATCAGGCCTTTTGCAAACGTTTGCGATGTGTGAATGAGTTCTAAACCAATAACCGGCCAACCCAAAAAAGCCGGCATAAAAAGAAAGTAAAGGAGCTTCACCCATGAAACTGAGCAATACCGCGATACTGGCCCTGGCCATCAGCAGCATCACCGCCACGGCTTATGCGGAAACCCAAAGCCAGGCGTTCACCCCGGTGACTGTCAACGAGAAGAGCGCCCAGGCTGAAGCCACCGGCTTTCTCGAAGGCTCCACAATCAGCGGCACGACCCGAAACTGGTACGCCAACGAACAACTGAAACGCGGCGGCAAGTTCACCTATCGCAAGGATGGTGTGGCCACCCCGACCGACCGCCGTATCAACTGGGTGCAGGGCACCATCGTCAAGTACAACTCGGGCTTCACCGAAGGCACCGTCGGTTTCAGCACCGAAGTGGCGGCGTACAACGCCATCGCGCTGGAGCGTGACCGCGAGAACCTGGCGGCCAACAACGGCGGCGCACCGGGCACCCGTCCAGGCGCGGGCAACAACCGTACCCTGACCCGTGAAGGCGGCGAAGCCCAGGGCCAGTGGAGCAAAGTCGGCCTGGCCAACGTCAAGGCGCGGATCTCCAACACCACCCTGACCGCCGGTCGCATGAACTTCAGCAGCCCGCAGGTTGATGTGATCGGCAACCGTCCGCTGCCATCGAGCTTCGAAGGTCTCGCGATCCACAGCGAAGAGCTGAACAACCTGTCCTTCGACCTGGCCTCGTTCGACCGCGTGTCGCCGCGTACCGAAGAAAGCCTGAGCAAATTCCGCTCCGAATACGGCGCGATCGATGCCGAAGCCGACCACGTTCACACCGGCGGTATCTCGTACCAGCCGTTCGCCAGCCTGACCACCAGCCTGTGGGGCACCCAGGCCGAAGACCTGTGGAACCAGTACTACTTCGGCGCCACTCACGTGCTGGGTGACAGCTCGGTTCTGGCCCTGACCACCGGTCTGAACTACTACAAGACCGTGGACGAAGGTAAGAAAAAACTCGGTGAAATCGACAACGACACCTACTCCCTGTCGTTCGGTCTGACCCACCAAGCGCATACCCTGACCTTCTCCTACCAGGAAGTGAACGGTAACGAGTACTTCGACTACCTGCACGAAACAAACGGCATCTACCTGGCCAACTCCCTGCTGTCGGACTTCAACGGCCCGAACGAGAAATCCTTCCAGGTGGCCTACGGTCTGAACATGGCCGAATACGGCGTGCCAGGCCTGAAGTTCAACATCTACCAAGCCCGCGGCTGGGGCATCGACGGCACTCACTACAAGGGTGGCGGCTACGATGGCGTGCAGTCGATGGACGGCGAGCATCACTATGAATACGGGATCGGTGCCGCTTATGCGGTACAGAGCGGTCCTCTGAAAGCCACCACCGTTCGTGCGACCTACACCGCGCACCGCGCGAGCGAGAACCAGGCTGACGGCAGCATCAACGAGTTCCGTCTGGTGACCACCGTTCCATTCAACATCCTGTAAAAACGCCAGCCGACGGCTGACTCAGTGACGAGTCGGCCGTTCGGCTTTTTGTCTTCAACCGATTGCAGAGGGTTCTTGATGAAAATGCTTCCCCTACGTGCGGCCATCGCGGCTGCGTTGCTGAGTGTCGCTGTCGGCGTCTCGGCCAAACCCTTGGTGGTCTGCACCGAAGCCAGTCCGGAAGGCTTCGATATGGTCCAGTACACGACTGCAGTCACTGCCGACGCGGTGGCCGAAACCATCTTCAACCGTCTGGCGGACTTCAAGCCCGGTACCACCGAAGTGATTCCGGCGCTGGCCGAGTCGTGGGACATCAGCGAAGACGGCCTGACCTACACGTTCCACCTGCGCAAAGGTGTCAAGTTTCACACCACCGAATATTTCAAGCCGACCCGCGACCTGAACGCCGACGACGTGGTCTGGAGTTTCCAGCGTCAGCTGGACCCGAATCACCCGTGGCACAAGCTGTCGAGCGTGGGCTTCCCGTACTTTGAAAGCATGGGCTTCAAGGAACTGCTCAAAAGCGTCGAGAAAGTCGACGACAGCACCGTCAAGTTCACCCTGACCCGTCGCGAAGCGCCATTCCTGGCCGACATCGCCATGGCGTTCTCCTCGATCTACTCGGCCGAGTACGCCGATCAGTTGCTCAAGGCCAACAAGACAGGCGATCTGAACAGCAAACCGGTCGGCACCGGGCCATTCATCTTCCAGCGCTACAACAAGGACGCCCAGGTACGCTTCAAGGCCAACCCGGACTACTTCCGCGGCAAGGCGCCGGCTGACGCGCTGATCCTGGCGATTGCCACCGACAACAACGTGCGCTTGCAGAAACTCAAGGCCAATGAGTGCCAGATCGCGCTGTACCCGAAACCGGATGACATCCCGAGCATCAAGAAAGACAGCAATCTGAAAGTCGACGAACTGGATGCGATGACCGTCTCGTACGTCGCCATGAACACCCAGCACAAGTACATCAGCGACGTGCGGGTGCGTAAGGCGATCGACATCGCCTTCGACAAGGAAGCCTACGTCAACGCCCTGTTCGGCAAAGGCAACGCGACGGTTGCGGTCAACCCGTACCCGCCAACCCTGCTGGGCTATAACCACGAGCTGAAAAACCCGCCACGTGACCTCGACAAGGCCCGTGCCCTGCTCAAGGAAGCCGGAGTACCGGAAGGCACCACGTTCACCCTGTTCACCCGCAACGGCGGTGGCCCGACCAACCCGAACCCGATGCTCGGCGCGCAGATGATGCAGGCTGACCTGGCGAAAGTCGGGATCAAGATCGACATCCGCGTGATGGAATGGGGCGAGATGCTCAAACGCGCCAAGGCCGGCGAGCACGACATGGTCTCGGCCGGATGGGCGGGCGACAACGGCGACCCGGATAACTTCCTGACGCCTATGCTCAGTTGCGAAGCCGCCAAGAACGGCGAAAACTACGCGCGCTGGTGCAACGAGAAATTCCAGGCCCTGCTCGACGAAGCACGGGCTAAAGTAGATCCGGCCGAACGCGCCAGGCTGTATGAACAGGCTCAAGTGCTGTTCAATCAGGATCAGCCGTGGATCAGCATGGCCCACACCCGCATGTTCACCGCAATGCGCAACAACGTAGAGGGTTATCACATCAGCCCTCTGACAACCAATAACTTCGCCACCACCCAGGTGAAGTAGATAAGAAAACTCCCGGTTTCCCTGACCCCAGGGAAACCGGGCACGCCTAACCGGCTGATGAGGTACCACACACGATGTTTAGTTTTATTGCCCGCCGACTGGGGTTGTTGATCCCCACGTTTTTCGGCATCACCTTGCTGACTTTCGCGTTGATTCGCATGATTCCCGGCGACCCCGTGGAAGTGATGATGGGCGAACGTCGGGTCGACCCCGAAATGCACGCTCAGGCAATGGAACGCCTCGGTCTGAACAAACCGCTGTACGCCCAGTACCTGGACTACATCGGCAAACTGGCCCACGGCGATCTCGGCGAATCCCTGCGCACCCGTGAGAGCGTATGGACCGAGTTCACCTCCCTCTTCCCGGCGACCCTGGAACTGTCCATGGCCGCCCTGCTGTTCGCTGGCATCCTGGGCCTCTTGGCCGGGGTGATCGCGGCTCTCAAGCGAGGATCCCTGTTTGACCACGGGGTGATGGGCATCTCCCTCGCGGGTTACTCGATGCCGATCTTCTGGTGGGGCCTGATCCTCATCATGTTCTTCTCGGTGAGCCTGGGCTGGACCCCGGTGTCCGGGCGGATCGACCTGCTCTACGACATCGAGCCGCGCACCGGCTTCATGCTGATTGACACCCTGCTGGCCGATGACATGGGCGCGTTCCTCGATGCCCTGCACCACCTGATCCTGCCGGCCATCGTGCTGGGCACCATTCCGCTGGCGGTGATCGCGCGGATGACCCGTTCGTCGATGCTCGAAGTGCTGCGTGAAGACTACATCCGTACCGCCAGGGCCAAAGGCCTGTCGCCGTCGCGCGTGGTGTTCGTCCACGGCCTGCGCAACGCGCTGATTCCGGTGCTGACCGTGGTCGGCCTGCAGGTCGGCACTCTGCTGGCCGGTGCGGTCCTGACCGAAACCATCTTCTCCTGGCCCGGCATCGGTAAATGGCTGATCGAAGCCATCGGCGCCCGGGACTACCCGGTTGTGCAAAACGGCATCCTGTTAATCGCCTGCCTGGTGATTCTGGTCAACTTCGTGGTGGATATCCTCTACGGCTTTGCCAACCCACGCATCCGTCATCAGCGCTGAGGTCAATACCCATGAGCACTCCAACTTCCTCAGTAGTCACCGCCGCCACCGCCGTGGATCAAAGTCTGCTGTACCCGTCACCGTACAAAGAGTTCTGGCAGGCTTTCGCCAAGAACAAGGGCGCCGTCGCCGGCCTGCTGTTCATGCTGCTGGTGATTTTCTGCGCGATCTTCGCGCCGTGGGTCGCCCCGCATAACCCGAGCGAGCAATACCGTGACTTCCTGCTGACGCCGCCGGCGTGGCTCGAAGGCGGTCAGATGCAATTCCTGCTCGGCACCGATGAACTGGGTCGCGACCTGCTGTCGCGTCTGATCCAGGGTTCGCGCCTGTCGCTGCTGATCGGTCTGTCGTCGGTGGTGATGTCGCTGATCCCGGGGATCCTGCTGGGTCTGTTCGCCGGTTTCTTCCCGAAAGTGGTCGGTCCGACCATCATGCGTCTGATGGACATCATGCTGGCTCTGCCATCGCTGCTGCTGGCCGTGGCCATCGTCGCCATCCTCGGCCCTGGCCTGATCAACACCGTGATCGCGATTGCCGTGGTGTCCTTGCCGTCCTACGTGCGTCTGACCCGTGCCGCCGTGATGGGTGAGCTGAACCGCGACTACGTGACCGCCGCGCGCCTGGCCGGTGCCGGTCTGCCACGCCTGATGTTCATCACCGTGCTGCCGAACTGCATGGCACCGCTGATCGTTCAGGCGACCCTGAGCTTCTCCTCGGCGATCCTCGATGCCGCCGCCCTGGGCTTCCTCGGCCTCGGCGTCCAGCCGCCAACCCCTGAGTGGGGCACCATGCTGGCTTCGGCCCGCGACTACATCGAACGCGCCTGGTGGGTGGTGAGTCTGCCTGGTTTGACCATTTTGCTCAGCGTGCTGGCAATCAACTTGATGGGCGACGGCCTGCGCGATGCGCTGGACCCGAAACTCAAGAACGCCGCCTGAGGAGATTCCCATGTCACTGTTAGAAATCAAGAATCTCAACGTTCGCTTCGGCGACAAGAACGCCACCCCGGTCGTCGACGGCCTCGACCTGAAAGTCGACAAGGGCGAAGTCCTGGCGATCGTGGGCGAGTCGGGTTCCGGCAAGTCCGTGACCATGATGGCGCTGATGGGCCTGATCGAGCACCCGGGGATCGTCACCGCCGATTCGCTGAGCTTCGACGGCAAGAACATGCTCAAGCTGAACAACCGCCAGCGTCGGCAGATCGTCGGCAAAGACCTGGCGATGGTGTTCCAGGACCCGATGACCGCGCTGAACCCAAGCTACACCGTCGGTTTCCAGATCGAAGAAGTGCTGCGCCTGCACCTGAAAATGTCCGGCAAGCAAGCGCGCAAGCGTGCGATCGAACTGCTGGAAAAAGTCGAGATCCCGGGCGCCGCCAGCCGTATGGACGCCTACCCGCACCAACTGTCCGGCGGCATGAGCCAGCGTGTGGCGATTGCCATGGCGATTGCCGGCGAGCCGAAACTGCTGATCGCCGACGAGCCGACCACCGCACTCGACGTAACGATTCAGGCGCAGATCATGGACCTGCTGCTGGCGTTGCAGAAAGAGCAGAACATGGGCCTGGTGCTGATCACCCACGACCTCGCCGTGGTGGCCGAAACCGCTCAGCGCGTGTGCGTGATGTACGCCGGCCAGGCCGTTGAAGTCGGGCAGGTGCCGCAACTGTTCGACATCCCGGCCCACCCGTACAGCGAAGCGCTGCTCAAGGCGATTCCGGAGCACAGTCAGGGTGCCGAGCGTCTCGCGACGCTGCCGGGCATCGTTCCCGGCCGTTACGACCGCCCGCAAGGCTGCCTGCTGTCGCCGCGCTGCCCGTACGTGCAGGACAGCTGCCGCGCGCAGCGTCCGACCCTTGACCCGAAAAGCCACAGCCTCGCCCGCTGCTTCTATCCGCTGAACCAGGAGGTGGCGTAATGGCCGTCGTACTTACCGCCCGCGACCTGACCCGTCACTACGAAGTCTCCCGTGGCCTGTTCAAGGGCCACGCCACCGTGCGCGCCCTCAACGGCGTGTCGTTCGAGCTGGAAGCGGGTAAGACCCTCGCCGTCGTCGGTGAATCGGGCTGCGGCAAATCCACCCTCGCCCGCGCCCTGACCCTGATCGAAGAGCCGTCATCCGGCTCCCTGAAAATCGCCGGGCAAGAAGTGGCCGGCGCCGACAAGGCTCAGCGCAAGCAACTGCGCAAAGACGTGCAGATGGTGTTCCAGAGCCCGTACGCATCGTTGAACCCACGGCAGAAAATCGGTGATCAGCTGGCCGAGCCGCTGCTGATCAACACCAACCTGTCGGCCGCCGAACGTCGCGAGAAAGTCCAGGCGATGATGAAGCAGGTCGGCTTGCGTCCCGAGCACTACCAGCGTTATCCGCACATGTTCTCCGGCGGTCAGCGTCAGCGTATCGCGCTGGCCCGCGCCATGATGCTACAACCGAAAGTGCTGGTGGCGGACGAACCGACCTCGGCGCTGGACGTGTCGATCCAGGCGCAGGTGCTGAACCTGTTCATGGACATGCAGCAGGAGTTCAACACCGGTTACGTGTTCATCTCGCACAACCTGGCGGTGGTGCAGCACGTGGCCGATGACGTGATGGTGATGTACCTCGGTCGCCCGGTGGAAATCGGTCCGAAGCACGACATCTATGCCCGCCCTCTGCACCCGTACACCCAGGCGCTGTTGTCGGCGACCCCAACCATCCATCCGGATCCGGACAAGCCGAAAATCAAGATCGTCGGCGAGTTGCCCAACCCGCTGAACCCGCCGCCTGGCTGCGCGTTCCACAAGCGCTGCCCATACGCCACCGCGCGTTGCAGCAGCGAAGAGCCGGCCCTGCGCCAGCTCGACACGCGTCAGGTCGCGTGCCACTACGCCGAGCAGTTCCTCGACGGCGCGGCCTGAAAAAACCCGCCCCGTTTCCCGGGGCGGGTTGTTGATGAGTTGACCAAACCCCTTCTGCCTCGATTGCGCATCAGTCGAGAAAGAAGGGGTTTTCTTTTGTCCGGAATCTACGTCTGGCTGTCGCCCTCATCCGGATCATCGGAGTCCGGCTCGTCGGTGGTCGAGTCGTCATCGTCGGCGCTGCCACCCTGGCCCTGATCGCCCGGCTCGGACTCGGACTTGGCCAGCATCAGCGCGCTGTGCCCCACCTGACCGCTGGACGCCTGGGTGTCGTGATCCTCGCACTCGGCCCAGGCCGTCGCGGTGCCGAGGGACAGCATCACCATCACTTTCAATAGCAGCAAAATCCGTAGCAACCTGCTTTTCATAGCCGAGTCCATCCTGTTCCAGGTGAGAAATTCATGCTGACCTGACGCTGATTGAAATCTAGTTCCGATCCGCCGGGTTCACCAGATAGGACGTTGTGGAGCGGCTGGAAATGCCGTGGCTGTAGAGACTGGTTGGAAATAACGCCTATACCCAATCCATCTAATGTGGAAGGTCTGCTGTGGGAGCGAGCCTGCTCGCGATGGCGATTGATGAGCCCGTCCAACTTCGGTTGACCATCCGCTATCGCGAGCGGGCTCGCTCCCCACAGGTATTTTCCGGCAATAAAAAACCCCGCAGCTTTCGCGACGGGGTTTTGGGTGCAGCCAATCAGCGCTTAGTGGTGCTCACGGGTCGCACGGAATTTCACGTCCGGCCAGCGCTCTTCCATCAGGGCCAGGTTGACCCGCGTCGGCGCGAGGTAGGTCAGGTGACCGCCGCCGTCCAGTGCCAGGTTTTCCACGGCCTTGTTGGAGAATTCCTCGAGCTTCTTCTTGTCGCTGCATTCGATCCAGCGCGCGGAGTACACGGTGATCGGCTCGTAGGAGCACTCGACCTTGTATTCCTCTTTCAGGCGGCTGGCGACCACATCGAACTGCAGCACACCGACGGCGCCGAGGATGATGTCGTTGCTGCGCTCCGGGAAGAACACCTGGGTTGCGCCTTCTTCGGCCAACTGCTGCAGGCCCTGACGCAGTTGCTTGGATTTCAGCGGGTCGCGCAGGCGTACGCGACGGAACAGTTCCGGGGCGAAGTGCGGGATACCGGTGAAGCCCAGGGTTTCGCCTTCGCTGAAGGTGTCGCCGATCTGGATCGTGCCATGGTTGTGCAGACCGATGATGTCGCCGGCATACGCCTCTTCCAACTGTTCACGCTCGGAGGAGAAGAACGTCAGGGCGTCGCCGATGCGCACGTCCTTGCCGGTACGCACGTGACGCATTTTCATGCCTTTCTCGTACTTGCCGGAGCAGATACGCATGAAGGCGATACGGTCGCGATGTTTCGGGTCCATGTTCGCCTGGATCTTGAAGATGAAGCCCGAGAACTTCTCTTCCACCGGCTCCACGGTGCGCTCATTGGCCACGCGCGGCAGCGGACGTGGGGCCCAGTCGACCACAGCGTCGAGCACATGGTCGACCCCGAAGTTGCCCAATGCAGTACCGAAGAACACCGGGGTCAGTTGACCGTCGAGGAACTCCTGCTGGTTGAACTCGTGGCAGGCGCCCTGCACCAGTTCCAGCTGTTCGAGGAAACGCTCGTACTCGTCGCCCAGATGCGCGCGTGCTTCGTCGGAATCGAGCTTCTCGATGATCTTGGTTTCGGTGCGTTCGTGACCGTGACCGGCGGTGTAGACGATGATGTAGTCGTCGGCCAGGTGGTACACGCCCTTGAAGTCGCGGTAGCAACCGATCGGCCAGGTGATCGGCGCAGCCTTGATCTTCAGGACGGCTTCGATTTCGTCGAGCAGTTCGATCGGGTCGCGGATGTCACGGTCGAGTTTGTTGATGAAGCTGACGATCGGCGTGTCACGCAGACGGCAGACGTCCATCAGCGCGATGGTACGTGGCTCTACACCTTTACCGCCGTCGAGAACCATCAATGCCGAGTCCACCGCGGTCAGGGTGCGGTAGGTGTCTTCGGAGAAGTCTTCGTGGCCCGGGGTGTCGAGCAGGTTGATCATGTGTTCGCGATACGGGAACTGCATGACCGACGTGGTGATCGAGATACCCCGCTGCTTTTCCATCTCCATCCAGTCGGATGTCGCGTGGCGGTCGGATTTACGGGATTTCACCGTACCGGCCACGGCAATCGCCTTGCCCATCAGCAAGAGCTTTTCGGTGATGGTGGTTTTACCGGCATCGGGGTGGGAAATAATGGCGAAAGTGCGGCGTTTCGCGACTTCGGCGGCCTGTCTGGTCATGGGAAATCGCCTGGCGGTGATTCAAAAAAGGGCGGCGATTATAGCCCAACTCGATTCAATAACCGAACCGTTGAGCACATTAAGGGTGGCCAAATGCTGCCTCGGATGGGAACCTTTTAAAGCACGGAGACGTCCATCCCCTGTTACGACAATTCGTCAGGGGCTGAAAAATCAGCAAGTTAGCCTGACGAGGCTGCGCTCATGGCTCGCTTTCAGACCGCTTTTGCCGGGCTGAAAAAAAGCTGCTTCTCGCGAACGACTCTCCCGGCAGCCAAGGCTTGGCAGGTGGCCGGGGTGGTCAATTTTGTTGGCTCAAATTTGGATGCCAGCAGTTCATAGCCAAGGCGCTGTGACGAGTCATAGCTCGCTATGGCGAGGAACAGCAACGCAGGATATGAACTTCTGGCGCCGAAGTTGGGCTAACAAAATTGACCACCCCGGCCACTGAACACGGGACTGCGTTCGCCGACTAAAAAAAGGAGTCCGCCTGTGGCTATCCGCTATGGCAAAGGGCTGATGGGAGGTGCGGTGGTGATCGCGCTCCTGGCCCTGCTGGTCCACTGGATCGGCATCAACACGATCGAACACTACCGCGACGATTTGTTGTTTTACCTGCAAGCTCATCTGATTCTCGTCCTCGCCTCAATGCTGGCCGCCCTTGTCGTGGGACTCCCCGCCGGTATTTTCCTGAGCCGCCCGACCATGGTCGGCCGCGCCGAACGCTTCATGCAGATCTTCAACATCGGCAACACCGTGCCGCCGCTGGCCGTGCTGGCGATTGCCCTGGGGATTCTCGGCATCGGCAGCGGTCCGGCGATCTTCGCCCTGTTCCTCGCCTCGCTGTTGCCGATTGTGCGCAACACCTACGAAGGCCTGAAAAACGTCCAGGGCTCGCTGAAAGAGGCCGCCGTCGGCATCGGCATGACCCCGCGCCAGGTGCTGTGGAAAGTCGAGTTGCCCAACGCCGTGCCGATCATCGTCGGCGGTGTGCGAGTGGCTTTGGCGATCAACGTTGGCACCGCGCCGCTGGCCTTCCTGATCGGCGCCAACAGCCTCGGCAGCCTGATCTTCCCCGGCATCGCCCTGAACAATCAGCCGCAACTGCTGCTCGGCGCCGCGTGCACCGCGCTGCTGGCCCTGCTGCTCGATGGCGTGGTCACCCTCGCCAGCCGTCTCTGGCTGGAACGCGGTTTGCGCCCGTCTTGAGGCTTTGCGAAGGAATATTTATGAAAAGACTTAGTTTGATTCTGGGCTGCGTGCTGCTCTTCGCAGGGATCGCCCAAGCCGCCGACAAACCGGTGATTCGCCTCGGCGCCCGAGTATTTACCGAGCAGACCCTGCTCGCGGAAATCACCGCGCAATACCTGCGCAGCAAAGGCTACGACGCGCAGATCACCGGTGGCCTGGGCAGTAACCTGGCCCGCAGCGCCCACGAAACCGGACAACTGGACATGCTCTGGGAGTACACCGGCGTGTCGCTGGTGGCCTACAACCATGTCACCGAGAAACTCGACAGCGCACAGTCCTACGCCCGGGTGAAAGAACTCGACGCGAAAAAAGGCCTGGTCTGGCTGACACCGTCGAAATTCAGCAACACCTACGCCCTCGCCCTGCCGAAGACCGTGGCCGAGGAATATCCGCAGATCCACACCATCAGCCAGTTGAACGAAGTGCTGCGCGCTGAAGCCAAAACTAATCATCTGGTGGCGCTGGACACCGAGTTCGCCAACCGCTCCGACGGTCTGGACGGCATGGTCAAGCTCTACGACATGAACCTGACCCGCAAGAACATCCGGCAGATGGACGCGGGGCTGGTCTACACCGCGCTGCGTAACGGTCAGGTGTTTGCCGGTCTGGTCTACACCACCGACGGTCGCCTCAACGCCTTCGGCCTGAAGCTTTTGGAAGACGACAAGCATTACTTCCCGGACTACACCGCTGCGCCGGTCGTGCGTCAGGCCTACCTCGACGCCCACCCGCAACTGGCGGAGCAACTCAAGCCGCTGGCCGAGCTGTTCGACGACGAAACCATGCGCCAGCTCAACGCGCGGGTCGATGTCGATCACGAGAGCCCGTCGAAAGTCGCTGCCGACTTCCTGCGCCAGCATCCACTGAACTAAAGGAGGAAAAGCCATGGAATTCCTGAACGCCTTTTCCCACCTCGACTGGCAGCAGGTGATGCACCTGACCTGGCAGCACATCACCCTGGTCGGCATTGCCGTCAGCCTGGCAATCCTCATCGGCGTGCCGCTGGGCATCCTGATGACGCGTTTCCCAAGCCTCGCCGGCCCCTTGCAGGCCAGCGCCACGGTGCTGCTGACCGTGCCGTCGATTGCCCTGTTCGGCCTGCTGCTGCCGTTCTACTCGAAATTCGGCCAGGGCCTCGGCCCGATGCCGGCGATCACCGCCGTGTTCCTTTATTCACTGCTGCCGATCATGCGCAACACCTACCTCGCCCTGACCGGCGTCGAGCCGGGCATTCGCGAAGCCGCTCGCGGCATCGGCATGACCTTCGGCCAACGCTTGCGCATGGTCGAGTTGCCGATCGCCGTGCCGGTGATCCTCGCCGGCGTACGCACCGCCGTGGTGATGAACATCGGCGTGATGACCATCGCCGCGACTATCGGCGCCGGCGGCCTCGGTGTGCTGATCCTCGCTTCCATCAGCCGCAGTGACATGTCGATGCTCATCGTCGGCGCGCTGCTGGTCAGTCTTCTGGCGATCTTCGCCGACCTCATTTTGCAGTGGCTGCAACGTTCGCTGACTCCAAAAGGACTCCTCAAATGATCGAACTTCAAAACCTCAGCAAGACCTTCCAAAGCAACGGCAAAGATGTGAAAGCCGTGGACTCGGTAAGCCTGACCGTCAATGAAGGCGAAATCTGTGTGTTCCTCGGGCCATCGGGTTGCGGCAAAAGCACCACGCTGAAAATGATCAACCGCCTGATCAAACCGACCTCGGGCAAGATCCTGATCAACGGCGAAGACACCACCGACCTCGACGAAGTGACCCTGCGCCGCAACATCGGCTACGTGATCCAGCAGATCGGTCTGTTCCCGAACATGACCATCGAAGAGAACATCGTCGTCGTGCCAAAACTGCTCGGCTGGGACAAACAGAAATGCCACGACCGCGCCCGCGAACTGATGAGCATGATCAAGCTTGAACCCAAGCAGTATCTGCATCGCTACCCCCGCGAACTGTCCGGCGGCCAGCAGCAACGGATCGGCGTGATCCGTGCGCTGGCGGCGGATGCACCGCTGCTGCTGATGGACGAACCGTTCGGCGCGGTGGACCCGATCAACCGCGAGATGATCCAGAACGAGTTCTTCGAGATGCAACGCGCACTGAACAAGACCGTGATCATGGTCAGCCATGACATCGACGAAGCGATCAAGCTCGGCGACAAGATCGCGATCTTCCGCGCCGGCAAGCTGTTGCAGATCGACCATCCGGACACCCTGCTCGCCCACCCGGCGGATGATTTCGTCAGCAACTTCGTCGGTCAGGACAGCACCCTCAAACGCCTGCTGCTGGTAAAGGCCGAAGATGCGGCGGACAACGCGCCGTCGGTCAGCCCGGAAACCCCGGTGGCCGACGCGCTGGAGTTGATGGACGAACATGACCGTCGCTATGTCGTCGTCACTGACGCTGAGAACAAGGCGCTGGGGTATGTGCGCCGTCGTGACCTGCACCGTCAGACCGGCACCTGTGCGCAGTTCCTGCGCGAGTTCAACGCCACGGCTGCCTACGACGAGCATTTGCGCATCCTGTTGTCGCGCATGTACGAGTTCAATCGCTCATGGCTGCCGGTGATGGATGCCGAGCGTGTGTTCCTCGGCGAGGTTACGCAAGAGTCGATTGCGGCGTACCTGAGTTCCGGTCGATCGCGCGGAATGAAGACCAATATTGTGTCGCCAGCCGAGGCGGTGGCCTGATCAAACGCAAAAGGGCTGCTCGACAGCCCTTTTTTTCGACCACCGGAACCTGAGAGCCGTGATTTTTTTGCCGACGATTAGCCGGCAAGAAATATCAACACGCCAGAGGCCTCAACCCGGCCGACGATGTCAGCGTTAACCCGCAACTTCCCCCTCACCTCCCCTTCTCGCCGCCAACGTCGCCGATGTTGAAGTGATCGTACTTATCTGAGACTTGGCACACATCACCGTCGAACGTGCAGGTATTTTTAACACCTGAAAATTATTGCGGAACATCTGCTCGTCATCTCGGTCGGGTACAAAGAGTGATATCCGCGACGTACGTCAGAAGCGTGCAAAAACGCGACATTTTTAGTTGATCTCAGGCCCCTCACGCCCTAAAGTTCGCGCCGAACGTCCATGCTGGAAACGATCCATCCGGCTCAAGTACTGACGACGAGACAGCAAGGCCAAGGGAAAGAAAGCTTCATTTCCCATGGCCTTTTTGCTTTCGGCGACATGCCTTGGGAAGTAGGCGAACCAAAGTGGGGATACGGAGGACGTTCATTTGCACCCATTGATTAACTTTGTTTGCCAGTAGGAGAGTTCCCAGCATGTCGATCCAGGTCGAAGACTATTTCGCGCGCGAAACCTTTCAGAAAATGAAGGCGTTCGCCGACAAACAGGAAACCCCGTTCGTAGTGATCGACACCGCGATGATCGCCCAGGCCTACGATGACCTGCGCGCCGGTTTCGAATTCGCCAAGGTCTACTACGCGGTCAAGGCCAACCCGGCCGTCGAGATCATCGACCTGCTCAAAGAGAAAGGTTCGAGCTTCGACATCGCCTCGATCTATGAGCTGGACAAAGTGCTGAGCCGTGGCGTCAGCGCGGACCAGATCAGCTACGGCAACACCATCAAGAAGTCCAAAGACATTCGCTACTTCTATGAGAAGGGCGTGCGCCTGTTCGCCACCGACTCGGAAGCCGACCTGCGCAACATCGCCAAGGCCGCACCGGGCGCCAAAGTCTATGTGCGCATCCTGACCGAAGGCTCGACCACCGCCGACTGGCCGCTGTCGCGCAAATTCGGCTGCCAGACCGACATGGCCATGGACCTGCTGATCCTCGCCCGCGACCTGGGCCTGGTGCCATACGGCATCTCCTTCCACGTCGGTTCGCAACAGCGTGACATCAGCGTCTGGGACGCCGCCATCGCCAAGGTCAAAGTGATCTTCGAGCGCCTGAAAGAAGAAGACGGCATCCACCTGAAGCTGATCAACATGGGCGGTGGCTTCCCGGCCAACTACATCACCCGCACCAATAGCCTGGAAACCTACGCCGAAGAAATCATCCGCTTCCTCAAGGAAGACTTCGGTGATGACCTGCCGGAAATCATTCTGGAGCCGGGCCGTTCGCTGATCGCCAACGCTGGCATCCTGGTCAGCGAAGTGGTGCTGGTCGCGCGTAAATCCCGTACCGCCGTCGAGCGTTGGGTGTACACCGATGTGGGCAAATTCTCCGGCCTGATCGAAACCATGGACGAAGCGATCAAGTTCCCGATCTGGACCGAGAAGAAAGGCGAGATGGAAGAAGTCGTGATCGCCGGCCCGACCTGCGACAGCGCCGACATCATGTACGAGAACTACAAGTACGGTCTGCCGCTGAACCTGGCGATCGGTGATCGCCTGTACTGGCTGTCGACCGGTGCGTACACCACCAGTTACAGCGCGGTAGAGTTCAACGGCTTCCCGCCGCTGAAATCGTTCTACGTGTAAGCGATGCTGGCGTAATGCAAAAAGCCCATGACATGTCATGGGCTTTTTTGTGGCTGCGATTCAGGTGTTCTGTAACTCGGCGCAACGGCGAGCGTAGGCCTGCGCCAGTGCCTGGATTCGCGGATCGGTTGCGCTCGCCAGCGTCTGGCTGGCCACGCGCAGAAAATTCAGGTTGCCGCCGGCCAGCGCTTTCTCCAGCCAGACCAACGCCTCATCAACGCGCCCCTCAGCCGCCAACACCGCCGCGTAGCTGAACTGCCCACGAAAATCCCCGCCTTCGGCCGAACGTCGATACCAGTCACGGGCCGCTGCCGGATTCGCCGGGCACACTTGCCCCTCTTCCAGATAACGCCCGAGCAGGTTCATCGACTTGGCATGCCCTGACTCTGCCGCGCGCTGATACAGCGCCATGGCCTGAAGATGATCGACCGCAACACCGCGCCCGGTTGCCAGCAGGTTGGCCAGGTTATACATCGCCCAATCCAGCCCGGCATCCGCTGCAACGCGATATTGCTGGGCGGCAATCGCTGCGTCCGCCACGCACCCCCAACCGTGCTCATGGCAGCGGCCGAGCATATTGCGCGCCATCAGATGACCTTGCCCTGCGGCGATTTCAAACCAGCGCAAGGCCAGCGGCTGATCCTGAGCAATCCCGTGACCATCGAGCAGGATCTGCCCAAGCAGCGCCTGCGCTTCCAGCACGCCCTCACCCGCCGCGATCAGAATCGCCTGAGCCGCGCGGGCAGGGCTTTCTTCGAGCATGGCCGTGAGGCGTTCGCCGTCGAGGACTTCCTCGCGGCGCAAACGAAAGTCCGCCACTTACACCTCGACCCAGCGACGCAGCAGGTTGTGATAGGTGCCGGTGAGGCGGATCAGCGAAGGGTGATCGGGCATGTCCTGGGTAAGCTGCTGGATCGCACCGTCCATCTCGAACAGCAACGCGCGTTGGCTGTCCTCGCGCACCAGGCTTTGAGTCCAGAAGAACGAGGCATAACGCGCGCCGCGAGTGACTGCATTGACCTTGTGCAGGCTGGTGCCGGGGTACAGCACCATGTCGCCGGCGGGCAGTTTCACCCGTTGGGTGCCGAAGGTGTCCTGGATTTCCAGCTCGCCGCCGTCGTAGTCCTCGGGTTCGCTGAAGAACAGCGTGGCCGACAGATCAGTGCGTACCCGTTCGATGCTGCCCTTGGGCTGGCGTACGGCATTGTCGATGTGAAAATCGAAACTGCCACCCGCCGTGTAGCAGTTGAGTAACGGCGGGAACACTTTGTGCGGCAGCGCGGCCGACATGAACAGCGGGTTTTTCCACAGGCGTTCAAGCATCGCGGCGCCGATTTCCTTGGCCAGCGGATGGCCTTCCGGAAGCTGCAGATTGTGCTTGGCCTTGGCCGATTGATAGCCGGCGGTGATCTTGCCATCGGCCCAGTCCGCCTGTTCCAGCGCCTCGCGAATGCGCTGCACTTCGTCTTTCTCGAACAGTGCGGGAATGTGCAGGAGCATGGCGACGTCACCAGATGGCAAAAGGATGCCAATGGTATTGATTCTTATTGACTGTGTAAAACCCGCTAGACGAATGAACTGGTAAAAACCGTAAGGTTAAATTGTAAAGAATGTAAATTTGTCGCGAATAGTAATGTTTCGCAATTGATACGAATACCTGTTTACCCTATATTCCGCCGCCTCAAATCCTTGGGGAGGGGAATAAAAATGGCACGTCAACCAGCACAAGTACCGGTCAGTTCACCACGTCTGCTCGCTTCCGCCATCGGCGTGGCGATCACCGCCGGCTCCGCAGGCCACATGGTGTTCGCCGCCGAAAAAACCGACAGCAAAGCCACCGGCAATGCCATCGCCCTGGACGCCACCGCCATCACCGGCGAAGCCCAGGACTCGACCTCCTACCAGGTCGAGAAAGCCTCCTCGCCCAAGTACACCGCGCCGCTGGTCGACACGCCGCGCTCAGTCACCGTTATCCCGCAACAAGTGCTGAAAGACACCGGCGCCCTGAACATGCAGGACGCGCTGCGCACCGTGCCGGGCATCACTTTCGGTGCCGGTGAAGGCGGCAACCCGCAGGGCGACCGTCCGTTCATCCGTGGTTTCGACGCCCAGGGCGACACCTACCTCGACGGCGTGCGCGATACCGGCTCCCAGAGCCGCGAAATCTTCGCCGTGGAAAACATCGAAGTCAGCAAGGGCCCGAACTCCGCCATCGGCGGTCGTGGTGCGGCGGGCGGCAGCATCAACCTGGTGAGCAAGAAAGCCCATTTGGGCAACTCGTTCGACGGTGGCTTCACCTGGGGCTCCGACCAGACCCAGCGCTACACGATGGATGGCAACTACCAGTTCAGCGACACCGCTGCCGGCCGTCTGAACCTGATGAGCCACGAGAGCAACGTCGCCGGTCGCGACAAGGTCGACTACGACCGTTGGGGCATCGCGCCGTCCCTGGCCTTCGGCCTGGGCACCGACACTCGCGTCAACCTCGATTATTACCATCTCGAAAGCAACGACACGCCGGATTCGGGCATCCCTTACACCATTCCGGCCGGTGGCTCGGCGGCGCGCACCAAGTCCAACCCGGACAAGCCGTACGCCGGCGGCGATCACAGCAATTTCTACGGTCTGGACCGCGACTTCCGCAAGGGCCGCACCGACACCGCGACCTTCGCCATCGAGCATGACCTGAGCGACTCGCTGACGATCAAGAACACCCTGCGTCACGGCACCAGCATGCAGGATTACATCCTGACCCAGCCGGACGACAGCAAGGGCAACGTCAACAACGGCAGCGTCTGGCGTCGTGCGAACACTCGTGTGAGCAATACCGAGACCACCACCAACCAGACCGATCTGTTCGGCAACTTCTACGTTGCCGGCTTCAAGAACAGCTTCTCCACCGGTGTCGAGTACACCCGTGAGGAAAGCAGCAAATCCTCGTACAACGTCAACACCGACACCACGCCGCGCACCTCGGCCGTGACCACCAACTGCAATCCGGCTCTGATCGGCGCTGCCAGCGGCTACAACTGCACCTCGCTGTCGAACCCGAACCCGAACGATCCATGGAACGGCGCAATCTCGCGCAACTACGCCGGCACCGACACCCAGTCCGATACCTACGCGCTGTATGCGTTCGACACCCTGGAGCTGTCCGAGCAATGGCTGGTGAACATGGGCCTGCGTTACGACCACTTCGAAACCGGCTACAAGACTTACAACAACGCTGGCCGCACCACCTCCAAGGGTGCTGACACCAGCGAGTTCGTCACCGGCCAGTTCGGCGTCGTCTACAAACCGGCAGAGAACGGCAGCATCTATGCGTCCTACGCCACCTCCGCCACACCGCCGGGCAACACTCTGGGTGAAGGTCAGGAAGGCAACCCGCTGGGCGGCACGCCAGATCGCAACGGCAACCTGCTCAAGAGCGACATGGAGCCGGAAACCACTAAGAACTACGAAATCGGTACCAAGTGGGATCTGCTGAACGATCGCCTGTCGCTGACCGCCGACATCTTCCGCACCGAGAAAGAAAACGCGCGTGTCCAGGTCGATACCACCTCGTACGAGAACGCCGGCAAGACCCGCGTTCAAGGTATCGAGCTGTCCGCCAGCGGCAAGATCACCGACAAGTGGCAAGTGTTCGCCGGTTACGCCTACATGGACAGCGAACAGGTGGACGGTGGTGACCTGCCGGCCAACAAGGCCAACAACGGTAACGAGTTGCCCAACACGCCGAAGAACAGCGCCAGCCTGTGGACCACTTACCAGGTCACGCCGAAGCTGACCATCGGTGGCGGTGCGTTCTATGTGGATGACGTATTCGGCAACGTGGCCAACACCACCATGGTCGATTCCTACGTTCGCTACGACGCGATGGCGGCGTACAAGCTGAGCAAAAACGTCGACCTGCAACTGAACGTGCAGAACCTGACCAACGAGACCTACTACGACAAGGCCTTCTCGACCCACTTCGCCAATCAGGCGGCGGGCCGTACGGCATTGCTGAGCACCAACTTCCACTTCTGATCGAAGAGGGAAGTACCGAGCCCCGTTCATTCATTTGAGCGGGGCTTTTGTGCGTAATAAAGAACGTTTCTCGATAAGCCACGGCATAATGCACGCCGTGAACACAACCTCCGAACGGACAAGGCAAGCAACGTGTTGAAGAAAACCCTGTTCCAGTTGCACTGGTTTTTTGGCATCACTGCCGGGCTGGTGCTGGCCCTGATGGGCATCACCGGCGCTGCCTATTCGTTTCAGGACGAAATTCTCAAAGCCCTCAACCCTTCGGTGTTGCAGGTCGAGAAGCAGGTCGCCGGCGTGCTGCCGCCCGCCGATCTGGTGGCGCACATCGAAGCGGCCTCGGGCAAGAAAGTCTCGATGCTCTCGGTCGAACCCGAAAGCGGCAGCGCCGGCCGCGTCTGGTTCACCCCGCCCAAAGGCGAGCGCCGGGGCGAGATGCGCTACTTCGATCCCTACACCGCCGAGTTCAAAGGCGAGGCCACCGGCCAGGACTTCTTCGGCCTGATGCTGCAACTGCACCGATTCCTCGCCATGGGCGATACCGGTCGCAACATCACCGGCGCCTGCACCCTGATGTTGGTGTTCTTCTGCCTGTCCGGCCTGTACCTGCGCTGGCCACGACAGTGGAACAGCTGGCGTGTCTGGCTGACCCTCGACTGGAAGAAAAAGGGCCGCAGCTTCAACTGGGATCTGCACTCGGTGTTCGGCACCTGGTGCATGTTGGTGTATCTGCTGCTGGCACTGACCGGACTGTCCTGGTCCTACGAGTGGTACAACAAGGGCCTGACCCGACTGCTTTCCGATGCACCGCAAAACGAGCGCGTGCGCGGCGGTCGTGGCCCGGCCCCTGAAGGTCCGGCGCCGACTGCCGATTACGCCGCCATGTGGCTCAGCATCTACAGCACCGCCGGCCCGGGCCTCGCCGCCTATAACATCCGCATGCCGCCAGTGGCCGGCCAACCGGCGACCGTGTTCTACCTGCTCGACAGCTCGCCCCATGACCGCGCGCTGAACCAGATCACCCTCGACCCGGCCACCGGCGTGGTCAAGCGCGTCGACCGCTACGCCGACAAAAGCGTCAAGGCGCAATTGCTGACCAGCATTTACGCGCTGCACGTCGGCAGCTATTTCGGTCTGGTCGGGCGAATCATCGTCACCGTCGCGGCCGTCTTGATGCCGCTGTTCTTCATCACCGGCTGGCTGTTGTACCTGGATCGCCGGCGCAAGAAAAAGCAGATCAAGGATGCCCGCAAAGGTCTCGACCAACCGGCCGGCGATACACCGGCGTGGCTGATCGGTTTCGCCAGCCAGAGCGGTTTTGCCGAGCAACTGGCGTGGCAGACCGCCGGGCAATTGCAGGCCGCCGGATTGCCGGTGAAGGTGCAGCCGCTGGCGAATGTCAGCGAGCAGGATCTGCGCGAATCGAACAACGCGCTGTTCGTGGTCAGTACCTTCGGCGACGGCGAAGCGCCGGACAGCGCGCGCGGTTTCGAACGCAAAGTGCTGAACAACGCCTCGACCCTCGACAGCCTCAACTACGCCGTACTCGGCCTCGGCGATCGGCAGTATCAACACTTCTGCGGTTTTGCCCGACGCTTGCATCAATGGCTCGGCGAACACGGCGGCAAGACCCTGTTCGCCCCGGTCGAAGTCGACAGCGGCGACCCTTACGCCCTGCGTCACTGGCAGACCCAGCTCGGCCTGCTCACCGGGCAAGCACCGGTCGACACCTGGCAGGCACCGAGCTACGAGAACTGGACACTGGTGCGCCGCGAGCTGATGAACCCGGACAGCGCCGGCGCACCGGTCTATCTGCTGGGTCTGACCGCACCGACCTCCCGCAGCTGGCTGGCCGGCGATCTGGTGGAAGTGCTGCCGCGCAATTGCCCGTGGGCAATCGAGCATTTCCTCGACGGCCTCGGCATCCGTGGCGAAACCAGCGTCAAGGTCAACGGCCTGCAAGAGTCGCTGGAAGTGGCCCTCGCCAGCCGCCAATTGCCCGAGCACCGCGCCCATCTGGTGGGCCTGCACGCTCAGGCGCTGGTCGATGCGATGGTGCCGTTGGCGATGCGCGAATACTCGATCGCCTCGATTGCCGCCGATGGCGTACTGGAGCTGATCGTGCGTCAGGAACAGCATGCCGATGGCAGCCTCGGCATCGGCTCCGGCTGGCTGACCGAGCATGCGCAGATCGGCGGCAGCATCAGCCTGCGGGTCCGCCGCAACAGCGGTTTCCACCTGCCGAACGCTCCGGTGCCGATGATCCTGCTGGGCAACGGCACCGGCCTCGCCGGGCTACGCAGCTTGCTCAAGGCGCGGATCGCCGACAACCAACAGCGTCACTGGCTGCTGTTTGGCGAGCGCAATCGCGAGCACGATTTCCTCTGTCGCGCGGAGCTGGAAGAGTGGTTGATCAATGGCGATCTGGAACGCCTCGATCTGGCGTTCTCGCGAGATCAGGCCGAGAAGATTTACGTGCAGGATCGCCTGCGCGAATCGGCCGGCGAGCTGAAGAAATGGCTGGCGGACGGTGCAGTGATCTACATCTGCGGCAGCCTTCAAGGCATGGCTTCGGGGGTGGATCAGGTGCTCAATGAAGTACTGGGCGCCGCCGAAGTCGAACGCCTGATCGAACAGGGTCGTTATCGTCGCGACGTTTACTAACACCACGCTCTCTGTAGGAGCGAGCCTGCTCGCGATATCGGTTTTACATTCAACACATTAGTTGTCTGTGACACCGTCATCGCGAGCAGGCTCGCTCCCACCGTGTGTTTCGCGGTGATCTCAGGTCGGCTGCAGCTTCTGCTCAAACACCGCCACCCCCTCCAGATCCCGCAACACCACGCTCATCTCCCCGCTCTGCCCCTCGATGTTCACCTCGCCGAAAAACTGAAACCCGGCAAACGGTGAAGCGTTTTGCGTCGGGGGCGCTTTCTGGAACACCACTTGCGGGCCGAAGGTCTTGTCCAGCGGATTGGGGCCGAAACTGCCGGCGTTCAACGGCCCTGCGACAAACTCCCAGAACGGTTCGAAATCCTGGAACGCCGCGCGATCAGGGTGATAGTGATGCGCCGCGCAGTAATGCACGTCCGCCGTCAGGAACACGAAATTGCGCACCTGATGTGCCCGCAGGAACCCGAGCAATTCGGCCACTTCCAGTTCGCGCCCCTGGGCCGGACCGGGATCGCCGTTGGCTACCGCTTCCCAGCGCGCAACACCTGGACTGACTTCACCGTCGGGCACGCCGAGACCGATCGGCATGTCGGCGGCAATCACTTTCCACTGGGCTTTCGAGGCCTTCAATCCACGCTTGAGCCAGTTCAGTTGCTCGCGTCCGAGGAACGGTTTTTCCGCCCCGAGATTGTCGTCGTTGGCGCCGCGATAACTGCGCATGTCGAGCACAAACACATCGAGCATCGGCCCGTAACTGAGCTTGCGATAAATCCGCCCGCCGCCATCGGCCGCCTGCAAACGCATCGGCGCATATTCGAGCCAGGCCTGACGCGCACGGCCGACCAGGGTGTGGATATTTTTTTCCTGATAACGCTCGTCGAGCTGCTTGCCCGGCGACCAGTTGTTGACCACTTCATGGTCGTCCCACTGCCAGATCTGCGGCACTTCGGCGTTGAAGCGACGGACGTTTTCGTCCATCAGGTTGTAGCGGTAATTGCCGCGATAATCGTCGAGGGTCTGGGCGACCTTGCTCTTGGCTTCCGTGGTGAGGTTACGCCAGATCCGGCCACCCTCGGTGGTCAGCTGCGCCGGCACCGGGCCGTCGGCATAGATCGTGTCGCCGCTGTGGATAAAGAAGTCCGGCAGGCGCATGCGCATGGCTTCATAGATGCGCATGCCGCCGATATCGGGGTTGATGCCGAAGCCCTGGCCGACGGTGTCGCCGCTCCAGACGAAGCGGATATTGCGCCGCGCCGTCGGTGCACTGCGCAAGTGGCCGAGCCACGGCTCGCTGGCAACGCCGGTGCGGGCGTCCTTGAAATACACGCGGTAGAAAATCGCCTGATCAGCGGGCAACCCGGTGAGTTCGACGCGGGCGGTGAAATCGCTGCGGGCATCGGCCAGCGCCGAGACGACTCGGCGCGGATGACGGAACTGGCTGCGGGTGTCCCACTCCACCACCATCTGTGCCGGGCGGTCGGCGCGGCTCCAGATCATCGCGCGGTCACCCTGCAGGTCGCCGGATTGCACGCCGTCAGTCAGTTGCGGTCGATCCTTGACCGACGCGATCACGGCCGGCGCCAGCCCCGGCATCAGCAGTCCGGCGCCGACGGCTTGCATCACGCGCCGGCGACCGGGATTGAAATCGCTCATGGTGTTCTCCCTGAAAAAAGGAAAACTTAAGCACCGCTAGATGAAAAGGGTGTGACACCTCACGCCTTCGCGGGCTCCAGCGCCAGTTCCACGGCTTCCGGGCGTTTGACCAGCGCATACACCACCGCCGTCAGCAGACTGCCCGCGACAATCGCCAGCAGGTACAACAGCGCATGGTTGATAGCATTCGGAATCGCCAGCACGAACAGGCCACCGTGGGGCGCCATCAGTTTGCAGCCGAAGTACATCGACAGCGCACCGGTCAGCGCACCGCCGGCAATGCTCGCCGGGATCACCCGCAAAGGGTCTTTCGCGGCAAACGGAATCGCCCCTTCGGAGATGAAGCACAACCCGAGCACCAGCGCCGCTTTACCGGCCTCGCGTTCGGTCTGGGCAAACTTGCGTCGGGCGATGAAGGTGGCGATACCCAGACCGATCGGCGGCACCATGCCGGCGGCCATGGTCGCGGCCATCGGTGCATAACTCTGCGAGGCCAGCAGCCCCACCGAGAACGCATACGCGGCCTTGTTGATCGGCCCGCCGAGGTCGACGCACATCATGCCGCCCAGCAGCACACCGAGCAGGATCGCGTTGGTGGTGCCCATGCTGTCGAGGAAATGGGTCAGCGCCGCAAGCATCCCGGCCACCGGTTTGCCGACCACGTAAATCATCACCAGTCCGGTGAACAGACTGGCGAACAACGGGATGATCAGAATCGGTTTCAGCGCTTCGAGACTTTGCGGCAGCGCCACATAGCGACTGATTGCTTTGGCGGCATAGCCTGCGATAAACCCGGCAACGATCCCGCCGATGAATCCGGCGCCCAGGGTGCTCGCCAGCAAACCGCCGATCATCCCCGGTGCGAGTCCGGGACGGTCGGCAATCGACCAGGCGATGTAACCGGCCAGCAGCGGCACCATCAATTTGAACGCGGTCTCGCCACCGATCTGCATCAGCGCCGCCGCCAGCGTGCCCTCTTCCTTGAACGCGGTGATGCCGAACACGAACGACAAGGCGATCATCAGACCGCCCGCTACCACCATCGGCAGCATGAACGACACACCGGTCAGCAGGTGTTTGTAGACGCCGCTTTTCTCTTGTTTGGCAGGGGCCTTGCCGTCGCCGGCAGCGTTTTCAACGACACCTTCGGCCAGGGCTTTTTTCAGCGTGGCTTCGGATTGCTTCAACGCAATGCCGGTGCCGCAGCGGTAGATTTTCTTGCCGGCGAAACGCTCGGTGGCGACTTCAATGTCAGCCGCCAGCAGCACTACGTCAGCCTCGGCAATCGCTGCCGCGCTCAGCGGATTTCGCGCGCCGACCGAGCCCTGGGTTTCGACTTGCAGGTCGTAGCCCAGACGCTTGGCGGCTTGCTGCAAGGCTTCGGCGGCCATGAATGTATGAGCGACGCCGGTCGGGCATGCAGTGACCGCGACCAGACGCGGCGCTTGCGCGCTGGCAACCACGGGCGGCGTTTCGTCAGCGACGTAAACCTGCGCCTCGACGGCGCCACGCCGCAGCACGTCTTCAACATCCTGCAGGGCTTGCGCCGGCGCAATCCGAAAGACTTTCTTGCCGATGAACCGGGTCATGTCCACCGGTCCCGTGGTCACCAGCAACACCCACTCGGCGGCTTCGATGGTGGCCGCTGACAACTCGCGTTCCGGGTGCGACGCATCCACCACTTCGACGCTGGTGCTCCAGCCCTGACGCTGGGCCGCGGCATCCAGCAGCCGGGCGCACAGCACACTGGTGACCATGCCGTTAGGGCAGGCCGTGACAATGGCTAACTTCATGACAAACCCTCTTATTGTTCTGTCAGGGGGCGCACGCGCACACCCTGTTCGAGCTGCGTCAGTTGCGCAGCATCGTGAATACCGAATCCGATCTGGGTCACTGCCTGCGCCGCAATCGCCGTGGCCGTGCGCAGGGTCTGTTCCGGCGTGTCGGCGCTGAGCAGACCGTGGAGCATGCCGGCCAGCAACGAATCGCCGGCACCGACCGTACTGGCGACGCTGACCTTCGGCGGCGTCGCATGCAACGCCGAGCCGACGCTGAACCAGTTCACACCTTCGGCACCGTGGGAAATCACCACGTGCTCGATGCCCTGAGCGTGCAGCCGATTGGCCGCTTCAGCCTGAGACGCGTGGGACACCACTTCACAGCCCAGCGCATCGGCCAGCTCTTCGGTGTTCGGCTTGATCAGCCACGGGCCGGCCTTGAGCGCCGCGCGCAAGGCGTCGCCGCTGGTGTCCAGGGCGACTTTCAGGCCCAACGTTTTCAAGCGTTCGACCAGTTCGCGCAACCACTGTGCAGTGACGCCGCGCGGCAAACTGCCGGCGACCACCACCGCGTCATGCCCCGGCGCGATCTGCACCAGTCGATCCAGCAACGCCTGTTGCGCCACCACGCCGACCATCGGCCCCGGGCCGTTGATGTCGGTGATGCGCCCGTCCTGTTCCGCGACCTTGATGTTGCTGCGGGTCTCGCCGGGCACCCGGATAAACGCATCGGTGAAACCGCGCTTGGCGAACAGGGTTTCGAACGCTTGCAGATTGTCTTCGCCGAGAAAGCCGCTGACCGTCAGTTGATGACCGAGGTCGGCCAGCACTTGCGCAACGTTGACGCCCTTGCCGGCGGCGTGGGTGTGCATCTCGTCGCTGCGGTTGACCTGACCGGCCTCAAGACGTGGCAACTGCACCGTGAGGTCCAGCGCCGGGTTGAGGGTCAGGGTGAGAATCTTGGCCATTACAGGGCCTCCACTAATGCGCGCACTTCGTTGGCGCTGCCCACGGCCAAGGCTTGTTGAGCAAGGGTTTGCGTTTGCGTCAGGCTGAGTTCGCGGATGCGTGCCTTGACCTCGGCGATGCTGCGCCCGGAGACGCTCAGTTCATCCACACCGAGGCCGACCAGCACCGGCACCGCCAGCGGATCCGCCGCCAGTTCGCCGCACACGCCGACCCATTTGCCATGGGCATGGGCCGCGCGCACGGTGATGTCGATCAGTTGCAGGACCGCCGGGTGCAGGCCGTCAGCCTGGGCGGACAGGGTCGGATGACCACGGTCGATCGCCAGCGTGTACTGGGTCAGGTCGTTGGTGCCGACGCTAAAGAAATCCACCTCTTTGGCCAGCACCGGCGCCAGCAACGCTGCGGACGGCACTTCGATCATGATCCCCAGTTGCAGGTCGGCGACCGGGATTTCCAGACGCAGGCGTTCGGTCATGTCGCGGGCCTGACGCCATTCTTCGACGCTGCCGACCATCGGGAACATGATCCGCAACGGACGGTTGTCCGCCGAGCGCAGCAAGGCGCGCAACTGCGCTTCCATGATCTGCGGACGCTGCAAGGTCAGGCGAATCCCGCGCACGCCGAGGAACGGGTTTTCTTCCTTGGCAATCGGCCAATACGGCAGCGGTTTGTCGCCGCCGACATCGAGGGTGCGTACCACCAGCGGGCGACCGGCGAGGCCGTCGAGGACGCGGCGGTATTCGGCTTCCTGAGTCGCCTCGTCCGGCGCCTGTGGATGAGCCATGAAAATCAGTTCGGTGCGCAACAGACCGATGCCTTCGGCGCCCTGCTCCACCGCGCTGATCACACCGGCGCTTTCACCGATGTTGGCGAACACTTCCACGGCGTGGCCGTCGGTGGTGTGCGCCGGTTGATGGCGTTGTTCGGCGGCGGCTTTCAAGCGTTGTTCGCGGGTGTCGCGTTCTTCGCTGGCACGTTGCAGGGTCGCGGCATCCGCGTCCACATGCAGGCGACCGCGCTGACCATCGAGCAGCAACGGCGTGCCCGGCTTCAGCAGCAACACCGCAGCGCCCGCACCGACCAGCGCCGGAATCCCCAGCGCGCGAGCCACGATGGCGCTGTGAGCGGTGGCGCCGCCACGGGCAGTGAGAATCCCCGCGACCCGCGCCGGATCCAGCCGCGCAACGTCAGACGGGCCGACCTCATCCATCACCAGAATGTACGGTTGCTCGGGCTCGGCGGGCGTCTGCACACCACACAGTTGCGCCAGCACCCGGCGACCGATGTCGCGCAGGTCGGCAGCGCGTTCGGCGAGCAACGCGTCCTGCAACGCTTCCTGTTGTTTTGCGGCGGCCTCGATCACGGCCATCCACGCCGCTTCGGCGCTTTCGCCCTGCTTGAGGCGGGTGTCGACTTCGTCGGTGAGTTCCGGGTCGTCGAGCATTTCCTGGTGGGTGATGAAAATCTCGCGGATCGCCTTGGCCTTGCTACGCTCGATCAGGCCCTGAATGTCCTGACGCACGTCGGACAGCGCTTGCTTGAGACGTTCGCGCTCGATGGCGGCAGACTCGCCGCGCAACGGGTAATCGATGGCTTGCTGGACCTGAATGTGGGCCGGGCCGATAGCGATGCCAGGGGCGGCAGGGATCGCTTGCAGCAGACTGCCGGAGGTCGGGGCGGTCAGCACTTCTGCGATGTCCGTAATCACTTCGCGCTGTTGACTGACTGCGGGCAACGGTTCGACTTCTTCGCCGAGGCCTTCTTCGATGGCGGCCAGCAAGGCCGGCAACGCATCGGCGGCGATGCTCGGTTCGGCGATGATTTCCAGCACCTGGCCGCGACGGGCGCCGAGGCTCAGCAGTTTGCTCAGGCTTTTCACCGATACGGCGCTGTCCTGACTGTCGACGATGCGCACACGAATCTCGCCGTCAAAACTTTTCGCCAGTTGCGCGAGGATCTTCGCCGGCCGCGCGTGCAGACCATGGGCGTTGGCCAATGCGATACGTGCGCTCGGCCAATCGGCCGGCAACTCACCGCCAAGCACTTCGAGGACTTTACGGCTGCTGGTGGCGCGGCCCAGTTCATGGCCGCGACCTTCGATCAGCAACGCGCACAAACGCTCGAGCAACGCCTGATGCGCTTCACCGAGGCTGGCCAGACAGAACAGACCGCTGAGCGGCTGGCCGAGGTAACGCATCGGTTTGTCCGGGGTGACGAAGGCCAGGCCCGGACGCTTCACGGTCTGTTCGCTGTGCAGCCACCACAGGCCATCGCCCAGCGGCAGCGCTTCGACTTGCTGCAGCACGCCGGCGAAACCGTTGCTCACGCAATCGGCCTGGCGCAGCAGACGCGCACCACGCCAGACCAGTTCTTCGAAATCGTCGGCGGATACGCCGAGGCCAATCATCTGCGCATCCAGCGCCAGCTCTTGCGGCGCGCCTTGCAGCAGTTTCAGCAACGCTTCAGGCGAACTGGCGCGGCGCAGGGCCTGGCCCAGATCGGTTTCACCGAGGGCGCGGGTCAGCAGTTGCAGCAGGCGCAGGTGTTCGTCGGATTTGGCCGCGATGCCGATGGCCAGATAAACGATCTGGCCATCGCCCCAGTCCACGCCGTCGGGGAACTGCATCAGGCGCACGCCGGTGGCGAACACCTGATCGCGGGTTTCGGGCGTGCCGTGGGGGATCGCAATGCCTTGGCCGAGGAAGGTCGAGCCCTGAGCCTCCCGGGCCTGCAGGCCGGCGAGGTAGCCGTCGGCGACCAGACCATCGGCGACCAGATGACTGGCCAGCAATTGCAAAGCGGCGGGTTTATCCACAGCCGACTGGCCCATGGATATCTGCTCTACAGTGAGCTCGAGCATGCGATCTCCTTTTTGGCGTCGTTTGACGCCAGGTATTGTTTTGAATGGTTGCAGCTTAGGCGCTGTAGGCCATCCTTTTCAGGAGGCAGTTTTGGCGGTTTCACGGCAGAACCGGCCAAAGGCGTCTAAAACGTAGAAAATACGCTTGCTGAAACGTTTAATCTAGATTGATCGGCACGTTACTCGATAATGTCCCATCCTTGAAGTCCAACTTGTCGGATGCGCTGAGACAATGGTCGCCTGCCTGAATCGGGTAGGATTGGCGAAAATGTCGCGGCAAGCTCGAAAAAACAAGGAAATCCCGGGTTGAAACTCAGTGATATCGCGCGGTTGGCCGGAGTGTCCGTGACCACCGCCAGCTACGTCATCAACGGCAAGGCCGAACAGCAACGCATCAGCAACGCCACCGTCGAGCGGGTGCGAGCGGTGGTCGATCTGCACGGCTTTACCCCCAATCCACAGGCAGCCGGGCTGCGCAGTCGGCACACCCGGACCCTGGGTTTTATCCTGCCGGATCTGGAAAACCCCAGTTACGCGCGGATCGCCAAACTGCTGGAGCAAGGCGCCCGGGCGCGGGGTTATCAGCTGCTGATCGCCAGCTCCGACGACGCGCCGGACAGCGAGCGACAACTGCTGCAACTGTTCCGCGCCCGGCGCTGCGATGCATTGATCGTCGCCAGTTGCCTGCCGGCCGGTGACGACAGTTATCGTCAGTTGCAGGCCAAGGGCTTGCCGATCATTGCCATCGACCGGGTGATGGATGCCGAGCATTTCTGTTCGGTGGTCAGCGATGACCGCGAAGCCAGCCTGCACCTGACCGAAAGCCTGCTCGACCCGCAGCCGAAGCAGATCGTGCTGCTGGGCGCCCGCCCGGAACTGAGCATCAGCCAGGAACGTGCGGCCGGGTTCAAGCAAGCCCTGGCCGGGTTCAAGGGCGAAGTGCTGATCGAGCACGCCGAATCCTTCAGCCGCGAGTGCGGCAAGCAATTGATGGAAGAACTTCTGCAACGTCTCGGGCATTTGCCGGATGCGCTGGTGACCACGTCCTACGTGCTGCTGCAGGGCGTGTTCGACGCGCTGCATGACTTCCCGCTCAAAAACCGCCCGTTGCGCCTCGGCACATTCGGTGACACCCAGTTGCTCGACTTCCTGCCGCTGCCGGTCAACGCCATGGCCCAGCAGCACCAGTTGATCGCCGACAAGGCGCTGGAACTGGCGCTGGCGGCGGTCGAACAATCGGACTACCAGCCCGGCGTGCAGGCCATCGCCCGTACCTTCAAGCAGCGTATTCACCGGGACTGAGCCGTGGAGCTGATCGACAGCCACACCCATCTGGACTTCCCTGACTTCGACGCCGACCGCGCGGCGCTGCTCACCGAAAGCCGCGCCCTCGGGGTGCGGCGAATGGTGGTGCTCGGGGTCTACGAGGGTAACTGGCAACGGGTGTGGGATCTGGTGCAAAGCGATGCCGATCTGTACGCGACCTTCGGTTTGCACCCGGTCTATCTCGATCAGCATCGGCCGCAAGACTTGCTGGCACTGGGCGACTGGCTGACACGGCTAAAGGGTCATAGGCAGCTGTGCGCGGTCGGTGAAATCGGCCTGGATTACTTCATCGAAACCCTCGACCGCGAACGCCAGCAGGCGCTGTTCGAAGCGCAGCTGCAACTGGCGGCGGATTTCGAATTACCGGCGCTGATCCACGTACGGCGCAGCCATGCGGCGGTGATCGCCACGCTCAAGCGCTTCAAGCTCAAACGCGCCGGGATCATCCACGCCTTCGCCGGCAGCCGTGAAGAAGCGCGGGAATACATCAAGCTTGGTTTCAAACTCGGCCTCGGTGGTGCACCGACCTGGCCGCAGGCGTTGCGCATGCACCGGGTGCTGGTCGACTTGCCGCTGGATTCGGTGGTGCTGGAAACCGACTCACCGGACATGGCGCCCGCCATGTACCCCGGCGTGCGCAATACGCCGGCGCATCTGCCGGCGATCTGCGACTCACTGGCCACTTTGATGAACATCAGTGCGCAACAACTCGCCGCCGCCAGTACCGCCAACAGCTGCGACGTGTTCGGCTGGTAGTCAGTCGGCGTGAGCCTTGGCCGCGTCGAGAATCAGCGTCAGGTGCTGGCGGTGCCGGGCATAACGAATCACCGCGAAGTACACGAAAATCGCGATCAGCGATCCGTTCAGCTGCTCGGTGACGCTGAGCAGACCCACCCATTCCATCACCAGGGCCACCAGCAGCGCGGTGCACACCGTCACCAGCGCACTGGCGCGCAGCAGGCCAAGTGAATCGAGCGAACGAAAGCGTTTGATCTGCTTCGGGCAGCGCAGCTCCAGGCTTTTTTGGCAGTGGGCGCAGGTGAACGCTTCGTGGATCGAAATGGCATTCAGTTGCCAGGGCTTGAGCACCAGCGTGGTCTGGCAGTGGGCGCAGCGGCCCTGAACGCCCAGGGTTGCGACGGACATGTGCGATCTCCTCCAAGTGGTCAATGAATTGATCTTGGTTCATTGAAGCCGAAAAACCAGCGCCTGGAGGAAAACAGGATTGGGCTTACAGATGTAGGCAAAAAAGTACTACAAGCCATTCCGAAAAAACCTGCCTCACAGGAAGCAGGTCGCTTCAAACCCGGAAGGCGCTGATCAACTGCTTCAACTCGACCACCTGCGCCGACAACGCACGGCTGGCGTCTTCGGTCTGATGCGCACCTTCTGCGGTGCGCTCGCCGGCACGGTTGATCTCGACGATGTTCTGGTCGATATCGTGGGCGACGGCGGTCTGCTGCTCGACAGCGGCGGCGATCTGCTGGTTCTGGTCGACGATCATGCCGACAGCGCCGAGGATGTTTTCCAGCGCCTGCTGAACTTTCTCCGACTGCCCCACCGTGCCGTTGGCCATCTGATGGCTGACGCCCATGGCCTTCACTGCCGCGCCGACGCCGCCATGGAGCTTGGCGATCATCTGCTCAATTTCTTCGGTCGATTGCTGAGTGCGTTTGGCCAGCGTGCGGACTTCGTCAGCGACCACGGCAAAACCGCGCCCCTGCTCACCGGCCCGCGCAGCCTCGATCGCGGCGTTGAGCGCCAGCAGATTGGTCTGTTCGGCGATGCTCTTGATCACTTCCAGAACGCGACTGATCGACTGACTGTCGCTGGCCAACTGGTTGATCACCAGCACCGATTGATCGATTTCGCTCGCCAGTGCCGCGATGCTGCCCTGCTGCGATTCCACCAGTCCGCGCCCATTGATGGTTTCATCGTTCACGCTGTGGGCGCTGCTGACCGCTGCCGCCGCACTGCGTGCCACCTCCAGCGACGTTGCCGACATCTGGTTCATCGCCGTCGCCACCTGTTCGATCTGTGTGCGTTGCCCGGCGACCGCCTGATTGCTTTGCGCCGAGACGTTTTCCACCTGCCCCGCCTGCCGCTCGACCTCGCCAACGGTGTGGCCGACCCGTTCGATCAGGTCATGGATTTTCCTCACCGTACCGTTGAACACTTCCCCCAACTCGCCGAGTTCATCGCGGCTGTTGGCGTGGAAATTCACCGTCATGTCGCCCGCCGCGACTTTATCCATCATGGCGCCGAGGTTTTTCAGGGTGGCGCGGGTCGAGGCATAGAAGCCACCGTAGAGATAGAAAATCAGCACGAACACCAGCGACAACGCCACGGCTTGCAGCACCATGTGCGTACGGTTTTGCCCCAGGCGCTGTTGCAATTGGGTGTCGAGGAATTTTAGGGTGGCGTCGTTGAGCTGATAGGTCTGGTCCATCAGCCCGGTGAGCTGGTCATAAAAACCCTGCCATGGGGCGTCGAGGGTTTCGGCCATCACCACTTGTTCTTCGATCAGGGTGCCGGCCTGTTTCAGCGACGCCTTGCTGGCATCGGCCGGGGCGCTCAGGGAGTCACGGGCGGCTTTGCTCGAACCCAGCGCATCCTGCAATTTCAGGCCATATTCGGCCTGAAGCTTTTCGATCTGCACCAGCAACTCGTCGAAACGGGTGCTCGACGAACTGTTGAGAAAGCCCTGGCCCAATGAATACGAGCCCATCGCCCGACCTTCGCCCAAGGCCTGGGTGACGGCCGGCGTGATCGCGGTGATCAGCTCGCTGAGCTGGCGTATGTCGCTCTGGTTGTCGCGACTCAATCCGGCCTGACTGGCCACGATCTGGCTGAAAATCTGCGCATTGCCGAGCAATTTGCCAATCAGCGCACTTTTGCTTTGCAGAGAGTTTTCCGCCTGCTGGGCCTTGAAAGCGGCGATCATTTCATCGCGCTTGGCCTCGAAGAATTTGATCTGCTCCGGATCCTCGGTCATGGGCGTCAGCCCTTGCAGGCGCGCCAGAACGTTTTGCTCAAGACTGGTGATCTGCGCCTCGACATTGCCGGCCTTGCCGGACTGGCCGAGGGTGACGTTGATCTGCACCAGATTGTTGAGGGTTTCCAGATCCCGGCGCAGGGTCAGGCTGCTGCCCAGCAGGTCGAGGCTCTGCAGCTCCACCCGGGTGCCCTGGAATTCGCGATAGGAATCGCGCACCAGATAGAAATTGGTCACCAGCATCGGCACCAGGAACAGCACGCTGATCAGGCTGAACTTCATGCCGAAGCTCAAGCGGTTCATCAGCGAGACGGCGGGATAGAGCAAGCTCTTCACTGGAAGTCTCCCTTGGTTTTTTCTTGTTTTTATTGGCAGGCGCGGGGCGACAGCAGATAGCCACTATCGGGCGCTATCTCTGTATAGCTCAAATCGAAGGGAGGTTTTGTAACTTAAGGTTAACGAGGGGGATTGCCCCCCTCGTCACTCGAACGGCCTACGCCAGCACTGTCCACAGGGCAAATCCGGCATACCACAGCACCGCCGCCCGCAGCAGCAACTCCCACAGGCAGTCGAGGGTGTTGATGCCTTCGGGGCCGACAGCGGCCGGCGGGATTTCCCCGGCCGCGAGCCCGACCCTGTTGATCAGTTGCGCGGCGCTGATGTTCCAGTTCAGCAGCTCGTGCAGCATCACCCGACTGACCGCGACGAAATTGCCGACCAAGGCGAGGCTCGCCGCCAGCAGGCGCACCGGCACCCAGTCGAAGGCGTGACGCAGTTGCCCTGCCCGTTCGGCCACCGCCGGGTTCTGGGCGTTTTCCTCCGCCAGCGCCAGCAAGCGGTAACTCAGTGCCGCCACCGGACCGAGCAGGAAGTACCAGAAAATCACCGCAAAAAAGCTCTGGTAGGCCTGCCACAACAGATGCCGCTGCACTTGCTCCAGCAATTGTTCTCCGCTTTCGGCGCAGATGTTCAGATCACGCTTGGCCACATGGGCGGCGGCCTGCAGGTCCTCACGGCGCCAGGCGTCGCGAAACGGCCCGAGTTCGCCGAGCAGGTCACCCCGCCCCAGGCTGTAAATCACCACCAGCAAATGCACCGGCAATGCCAGCAGACCATAGGCCACCGGCTCCAGCACCAGCAGCAACAAGCCCAGCAATGCCACCGGCAGCAGCACCAGAACAATCAGCACCAGCCACGGCTGTTTCGCCAGCCCACCGGTTTCAAGCTTGTGCAGTTCGCGGATCCATCCGCCATCGCGTTGCACCCGTTGGCGCAGAGCCGAGAACTTCTCGATCCATACCGCCAGCAGTAACACCAGAAAACTCATTGTCCTTCCTCTTGTGCCAGGGCGGCGCGGTAGCGTGCCCAATCGAATGCGGGTCCGGGGTCGGTCTTGCGTCCGGGGGCGATGTCGCTGTGCCCGCAAATGCGCTCGACGGTGATCGCCGGGAACGCCGCCTGTATCTGCCGGGTCAGCACGGTCAACGCCTGGTACTGCGCATCGGTGAACGGCAGATCATCGGTGCCTTCCAGCTCGATGCCTACGGAAAAATCGTTACAGGTTTCCCGTCCCTCGAACACCGAAACGCCGGCATGCCAGGCGCGCTCAAGACAGGAGACAAACTGGGTGACCTTGCCGTCACGTTCGATCAGAAAATGCGCCGACACGCGCAGGTCGGCGATCCCCGCAAAGTAGGGATGTTCCGTGACATCCAGACGATTCTGGAAAAATTCCTGGACCTTGCCGGTGGCGAACTGTGCCGGCGGCAGGCTGATGTTGTGGATGACCAACAGGGAGACTTCGCCCGCCGGGCGTTCATTGAAGTTGGGCGAAGGGCAGACCTGCACCCCGTGACACCACCCGCTTGCGGGATCCAACTGCATACCGATTCCTTCAACGCCGACTGTGTTGGCGACCAGTATGCCGTGATCGGCCCCCGGCGCGCGATCACTTGCCGCGATTGAGCCGCCGCAGATTGCCGAGCACCGACTCCAGCGCCCGGTCGAACAGCAAGGTGTCGTCCAGCGCCCGCACCGCGCCGCGACGAAACGCCAGGGCCAGTTCCGTGCGGTCGCGCTCCAGCACTTTCATGCCGGTGCGGTCGACGAACACGTACTTGCCGGTAGCCTCGATGATCGCCGCCAGCTTGCAGCGCAGAGTGTGTTCTTCGTCCTCCTCGAACGCCACCCAACTGCCCAGACGCAACTGTTCGACCTGGCGCAGACCGACATCGTCGGCTGGCAAACGCGCTGGCGTGCGTGGCTTGAGACCGTCGTCAGCCATCTGCAGGACAATCGCCTGCGACACTTCGATCATTTCCGGCAGCACGGACTGATCCGGTGCGCTGGACGGTTCGAGCAGCCGAACATGCAGCGCTTCCAGCTCACTGAAAAAACCGCTGGTGGCAAACGGATCGAAGGCCGAAGTGCTCAGGCCGTCGCGCAATGACTTGAGCAATCCCGGCACCAGCGCCAGCAGACGCAGACCGGCTTCGGCGTCGTCGTGACGCTGCACGCTCCAGATCAATTGCTCCATGGTCTGCACGTCGGCCTGCCATTCGGCGGACTGATCGCCATGCTTGAGGCAGGTCAGCAGCAACACCTTGCTCCAGGCGTCTTGCACGAACGTCACCACCGACGGTGGCAGGACCTTGCCCAGCAAAGCCTGATTGAGCGCCTGCTCGACGCGCTGGCGAGCCAGTTCGGTTTTCGCCCGGCCCTCTTCGGCATCGCGCAAACGCTGTTCAAGCAATTCGCTGCGACGGCGCTCGTCACTGGTGAAGGCGAGGAAGTCCGCCAGCAACTCGGAAAAAATCGCCGGGTCATCGACGAAATCCGTCAGCAGGCGCTGCACCACTTGCTCGATGCGCAGGTACAGGCTGTCGCGCGCATTACCGTCGCACTCGCCCCAGCCCATCGCCGCCTCGGCGATTTCGTTGAGCAGGCGGCGCGCCGGGTGGCTGCTGCGGCTGAAGAAGCTTTTGTCGATCACCGCGACCTTCAACATCGGGATCTGCAACCGGGCAATCAGCGCCTTGAGGGAATCCGGCAGGTTGCGATCATCGAGGATGCAGTCGAAGACCATGGCCACCAGATTGATCACGTCCTCGTCAGCCCCGCCGACAATTCGCGACTTGCCGCTGCGCACGCTGACCCGGGTCAGCAGTTGTTCAAGTTGATGACGCAGATCGAAGTCGTCCTGCACCGCCAGCGCCGGCACGTATTGCTGCAGGTGCGAGAGCAGGCGCAGCAGGTCGCGGGTGGAAATTGGTTGGGCGGGAGCGCTGGGTTCCAGGGTCGGCGCAACGGTACCGCGCACATGCAGCAGCAACTCCTGCAACGCGGCGAAGACCTCCTGCACGCCCGCATCCGTCTGAGGTTTGTCGACGCCCTTGAATTCACTCTGCACGCTGGCCACGGCCTGATCGATGGCACGACGGGCCGGTGCTGGCTTGAGTTCGGGCAACACGCCCGTGGCGATCAGCAGTTGGTTGGCTTCGGCGTAGAGTTGATCGGTACCGGCCAGCACATAGCGCTCGAACAATTTGAGCAGGATCAGCTTGACCTTGATCTCCACCCCCAGATTGCGCCCGGCCTGCAGGAAGTACTCGCAAAGCATCGCCGGGCCCAGCGGGTTGTAATGATCGCTCAGAGTCTTGCCCAACAACGCATTGAACCGCGCGGTCAGTTGATCGAGGGCGAAGCCGTCGCGATTGAGTACGCGGCCGACCATGGTTTCGACCGCGACGCTGCGCTCCATGTCATCAGTGCGCGCCGAGGTGTCCCCATATTGCAAGGCGTGAGACAGGACGGTGGGGACGGGATCGAATTGAGTGAGGCCGACAAAGGCTTCGAAAAACTGCTCGAGAAAACCGCGTTCGATGTTCTTGCGCTTGAGGCGCAGGTCGCGCATGGCCTCAAAAAAAATGTTCTGTTCGACGTCGTTGCGTGCCCGGTCGGCCATTTCGAACAGGGTGTCGTCGGCGTTATCGAACAGCTCCTGCAACCCGTTGCGCAGGCGCTGGGCAGCCTTGTCGCGAACCTGAAGCAGAATCACAGGCAGGCGGGCGAGCGGCGAGTGAGGCGCCTGATCGGTAGTGGCCTTGTGCAGAGGCACTACATTCCCGTCGTTGTGCATCCAAGCCTCCTGAAACGGTGATTTGCCGACGTCAAACTCATGGCGTCAAATGCAAGGCGGATTATCTTGCAAAAGATGTCCCCGGCGCCAGAGCCGTCAGGGTTTCCCCTATGCGCCGGCACCTTGAAGTGACCACGACAGAATCGGGTTTGCTCAAAGAAAATCGACCGGATGCAGCGCTGCGTGACTGTTCTCGCCTTGGGTTGGCCGACGCCATGCCCCTATAATCGGACCACTTAGTTTGTGGAGCCCGTTATGCCGAATCTACGTCTCGCCGATTTGACCGCCGAAATCGAAGCCAACGTGCGCCGTGCGTTGCTCGAAGACATCGGCAGCGGCGACATCACCGCGCAACTGATCCCGGCCGAACGCCTGGCCAAAGCCACCATCATCACCCGTGACGCCGCCGTCATCAGTGGCACGGCCTGGGTCGATGCGGTGTTCCGCCAGCTCGATCCGCGGGTGGCGGTGCATTGGCAGGTGCGCGATGGCGAACGGGTTTCGCCGAATCAGCCGTTGTTTCATCTGGAAGGCCCTGCCCGGTCGCTACTGACCGGCGAGCGCAGCGCCCTGAACTTCCTGCAATTGCTGTCGGGCGTGGCGACCCGCGCGCAGTACCTGGCGGACTTCGTTGCCGAGACGTCGGTGAAACTGCTCGACACCCGCAAGACCCTGCCGGGCCTGCGTCTGGCGCAGAAATACGCGGTCACCTGCGGCGGTTGCCATAACCATCGCATCGGTCTCTACGACGCGTTCCTGATCAAGGAAAACCACATCGCTGCCAGCGGCGGCATCCCGCAGGCCATTGCCGCTGCGCACAAGATCGCCCCGGGCAAGCCGGTGGAAATCGAAGTGGAAAGTCTGGAAGAGCTGAAGGAGGCGCTGGCCGCCGGTGCCGACATCATCATGCTCGATGAGCTGAGCCTCGACGACATGCGCGAAGCCGTGCGCCTGAACGGCGGCAAGGCAAAACTGGAAGCCAGTGGCGGCATCAACGAAAGCACGCTGCTGCCGATCGCACAGACCGGGGTGGATTACATCTCGATCGGCGCGATGACCAAGGACGTGAAGGCCGTGGATCTGTCGATGCGCCTGAGCATCTGAGTCGATCACGCAATAAAAAACGCCAGCCCTTTCGAGGCTGGCGTTTTTGTTTCAGACCACCAGATTGTTCATCTCGCAGTACTCTTCCCACTCGACGCCCAACACTTCGGCCGCTTCCTTGTGCAGCTCCAGGCGCTTGGCCTCGAACTCCTCAGGCGTGCTGGTGTACTTGAGGGTCAATTCCCACGGCTGCAGGCCCTGGGCTTCGGCTTCATCTTCGAACGCCCACTGAATCTGGTCTTTCTGATCATCGGGACTCAGGTCCTTGATCTCTTCCTTCAGATCCGGGACATCCAGAATGTATTTTCTAAGCGCTTCTTCGTGACGTTGCTCTTGAGTTAATTCGGTCATGGCGTTCTCGCTGATCATAGGAATGGAGGATGGATCTGGATCATCAAGGATCTCTCTGACGCGGACTGTCCGGCCTTCGGAACCATTCGGGATCATCTGAAAACTGCTGGGCGATGCTCAGGCAGGCACCGAATATAGGACGTTTGCATGACGAATTACACGGCTCTTTACATCTCTCCCACAAAAAGTTGACCTGTGGAACATAAATGCCGGTTCAAAAGGATAAGGGAGAGGTGGTGCCCGAGACAGGAATCGAACCTGCGACCTTCGCGTTACGAGTGCGCTGCTCTACCGGCTGAGCTACACGGGCGGTGGGCTAAACCTAGCACCGGTCTTGCAGGTCGGCAACTTCGCCGAATGACTCGATATTTCACGGACAAAAAAATACCCCGCCGTTTTCACGGCGGGGCATTTTCATTGCGCTGGAGCTGCGGGGTGATTAAACGCCCGAAGCCTTCGCAGCGGCCACGTCTTTGATGGACAGCTTGATACGGCCGCGGTTATCCACGTCCAGTACCAGCACTTCCACTTCCTGGCCTTCTTTCAGGATGTCGGTCACTTTCTCTACGCGAGCGTCGCTCAGCATCGAGATGTGAACCAGACCGTCCTTGCCCGGCAGGATGTTGACGAATGCGCCGAAGTCGACGATGCGCTCAACCTTGCCGACGTAGATCTTGCCGATCTCGGCCTCTGCGGTGATACCCAGAACGCGCTGACGAGCTGCTTCAGCCGCTTCCTTGGTTTCGCCGAAGATCTTGATCGAGCCGTCGTCTTCGATGTCGATCGAAGCCTTGGTTTCTTCGCAGATCGCACGGATGGTCGCGCCACCCTTACCGATAACGTCACGGATCTTGTCGGTGTCGATCTTCATCGCGATCATGGTCGGAGCGTTGGCCGACAGTTCGGTACGCGACTGGCCGATGATCTGGTTCATCTGGCCGAGGATGTTCAGGCGCGCTTCCAGGGCTTGGCCCAGAGCGATTTCCATGATTTCTTCGGTGATGCCCTTGATCTTGATGTCCATCTGCAGCGCGGTCACACCTTTGGCGGTACCGGCTACTTTGAAGTCCATGTCGCCCAGGTGGTCTTCGTCGCCCAGGATGTCGGTCAGGACGGCGAACTTCTCGCCTTCTTTAACCAGACCCATGGCGATACCGGCAACCGGTGCCTTCATCGGAACACCAGCGTCCATCAGGGCCAGGGAAGCGCCGCAAACGGAAGCCATCGAGCTCGAACCGTTGGATTCGGTGATTTCCGATACCACACGGATGGTGTACGGGAACACATCAGCGGCAGGCAGCATGGCCGAAACCGAGCGACGGGCCAGACGGCCGTGACCGATTTCGCGACGACCGGCGCCACCCATGCGACCACACTCGCCCACCGAGAACGGAGGGAAGTTGTAGTGCAGCATGAACGGGTCTTTTTTCTCGCCTTCCAGGGTGTCCAGCAGTTGCGCGTCACGGGCGGTGCCCAGCGTCGCGACGACCAGAGCCTGGGTTTCGCCACGGGTGAACAGTGCCGAACCGTGAGTCTTCGGCAGAACGCCGACTTCGATGTTCAGCGGACGTACGGTGCGGGTGTCGCGACCGTCGATACGTGGCTTGCCGTTAACGATGTTTTCGCGAACGGTGCGGTATTCGATTTCACCGAAAGCGGCTTTGACGTCGGCAGCCGAAGGCTGGCCTTCCTCACCGGAAAGCTTGGCCACAACCTGGTCACGCAGCTCGCCCAGACGCGCGTAACGGTCGGCCTTGATGGTGATGGTGTAAGCCTGGGAGATCGCTTCGCCGAACTCGGAACGGATAGCGGCCAGCAGCTCGGTGGCTTCTGGAGCAGGTGCCCAGGTCCAGGTTGGCTTGGCAGCTTCGGCAGCCAGTTCCTTAACGGCGTTGATCACGACCTGGAACTCGTCGTGAGCAAACAGTACTGCGCCCAGCATCTGGTCTTCGGTCAGCTCTTTGGCTTCCGATTCAACCATCAGCACGGCGTCCGAAGTACCCGCAACGACCATGTCCAGGCTCGAGGCAGCCTGCTGCTCGTAGGTCGGGTTCAGCAGGTAGCCGGTGCTTTCGTGGAAAGCAACGCGAGCGGCGCCGATCGGGCCGTCGAACGGAATGCCGGAGATCGCCAGGGCAGCCGAGGTACCGATCATCGCAGCGATGTCCGGATCGGTCTTCTTGCTGGTGGAAACGACGGTGCAGACAACCTGCACTTCGTTCATGAAACCTTCCGGGAACAGCGGACGGATCGGACGGTCGATCAGTCGGGAAGTCAGGGTTTCTTTCTCGGAAGGACGGCCTTCACGCTTGAAGAAACCGCCAGGGATCTTGCCGGCAGCGTAGGTCTTTTCCTGGTAGTGAACGGACAGAGGGAAGAAGCCCTTGCCCGGATCGGCTTGCTTGGCACCGACTACGGTCACCAATACGCTGACGTCGTCGTCAACGGTGACCAATACTGCGCCGGAGGCCTGACGGGCGATACGGCCAGTCTCGAGGGTAACGGTCGACTGACCGAACTGGAATTTTTTGATTACCGGGTTCACGGTGTCCTACCTTCTTTGTGGCTCTTGGGGGAACTGGTTTCTTGCGAAATTCTTGGGCAATGCCGGGAATCGGCCCGACGCCTGTCCAGGGTAAAACGTGTATCCAGATAAAACTTGAGGCTGGGAGCCTGCCGGACGCCGGCGGAAACCCGCTGACGTCTGACAGACAACCAACCTCATAGCGCAATCGCTGATTAGCGACGCAGACCCAGGCGAGCGATCAGAGCGCTGTAACGGCTCACGTCCTTGCCTTTCAGGTAGTCCAGCAGCTTGCGACGCTGGTTAACCATGCGGATCAGACCACGACGGGAGTGGTGGTCTTTACCGTTGGCCTTGAAGTGACCTTGCAGTTTGTTGATGTTGGCGGTCAGCAGTGCAACTTGCACTTCTGGCGAACCAGTGTCACCAACAGCTTGCTGGTAGTCGGCAACGATTTGAGCTTTTTCTTGAACGTCGAGAGCCATGAGGCAATCCTTTTATCAGGAAACCGTTTCAAAAACAGTTTCAACAGGCCAGGGACAAATCCCTGTATCTATAAATGAGTAGTGACCGTGCCTGTTGACAGCCACACTCGCCGGCCTGCTGTTACACAGACCGGTTTCCGGTCATTCTGACCGAATCAGTCGACGCGGCGCGATGCGCCCGTCTTCGCTCACTTCACCGATACCGATGAAGCGACCGTTGTGATCCTGTACCCGCACCATGCCGAACTTCGGAGCATCCGGGGCACGTACCGGCTGGCCATTGAGCCAGTAGAACGCGCTCGCTTCCGAGAACTGCAGCAGCGGCCAATCCTGCAGACCGCTGTCCGATGGCATCAGGAAGCGGTCGACCGCTTCGTTGCCGCCTTCGGCATGTACCGCTTCCAGCTCTTCGAGGGTCACGGTCTGCGCCAGGGTGAAAGGCCCGGCCTGGGTACGACGCAATTCAGCGACGTACGCACCACAACCGAGTTGCTCACCGATATCCTCCACCAGGGTGCGAATATAGGTGCCCTTGCTGCAATCCACCGCGAGTCGCGCAGTATCGCCTTCGAAGGCCAGCAATTCCAAGCGCGCAATAGTAACAGAACGCGGTTCGCGCTCCACTACTTCGCCTGCACGGGCCAACTTGTACAGCGGCTGGCCATCACGCTTGAGAGCGGAGTACATCGGCGGTATCTGACTGATTTGGCCGCGAAATTTCGGCAGAACCGCTTCAATGTCGGCCTGACCAACGGTCACCGGGCGCTCCTGCAAAACCTCACCCTCGGCGTCCGCCGTGGTGGTGGTCTTGCCCAGTTGCGCGAGGGTTTCGTAACCCTTGTCGGAATCGAGCAGGTACTGCGAGAACTTGGTCGCCTCACCAAAGCACAGCGGCAGAACGCCGGTGGCCAGAGGATCGAGACTGCCGGTATGACCGGCCTTCTCGGCGTTGAGCAGCCAGCGAACCTTCTGCAACGCGGCGTTGGAGGTGAACCCCAACGGCTTGTCGAGCAGGATGATGCCGCTGACGTTACGACGGATACGTTTGACCTGAGCCACCGAGTTACTCCTTGGTGTCTTCGGGTTCTGCCGCAGCCACGTGCTGATTGTCCTCAGCCACAGCGCGCTCGATCAGGGCCGACAGGTGCGCACCCCGCACGACGCTTTCGTCGTAGTGGAAGTGCAATTGCGGCACGCTGCGCAGCTTCATTTCGCGGGCCAGCTGCATGCGCAGGAAACCGGCGGCAGCGTTGAGCACCTTGATGCTTTGCGCGATGTCTTCGGCGTTGTCCTGCCCCATCACGGTAATGAAGATCTTCGCGTGACCGACGTCACGGCTGACTTCCACAGCGGTAATGGTGACCAGGCCGACGCGCGGGTCTTTGACTTCACGACGGATCAGCTGGGCCAGCTCACGCTGCATCTGATCGCCGATACGTTGGGTACGGCTGTATTCTTTTGCCATGATTTGTTACCTGTTACTGCCCTGCGGTGAAACCCGCAAGGTCTGAAAGCGGCAAACGCCCGGCCTGACAAAAGCCAGACCGGGCGTTGCGTTTAGAGTCCTGACGCCGTGCCGCGCACTTGCATGCGGCGGCCCGACGTGGCCCTTGAAGTGCGCGAGTCAGAGGCTGCGAGCAACCTGAACCTTCTCGAAGACTTCGATCTTGTCGCCGACTTTGACGTCGTTGTAGCTCTTCACGCCGATACCGCATTCCATGCCGGCACGTACTTCGGAAGCGTCATCCTTGAAGCGGCGCAGGGATTCCAGCTCGCCTTCGAAGATCACGATGTCTTCACGCAGTACACGGATCGGACGGTTACGGTGCACAACACCTTCGATCACCATGCAACCAGCGATCGCGCCAAACTTCGGCGAACGGAACACGTCACGGACTTCGGCCACACCGAGGATGTTCTCGCGAACGTCGCTGCCAAGCATACCGGTCAGGGCTTTCTTGACGTCTTCGATGATGTCGTAGATCACGTTGTAGTAACGCATGTCCAGACCTTCCTGCTCGACGATCTTCCGTGCGCCGGCATCGGCACGCACGTTGAAGCCGAACAGTACAGCGTTGGAAGCCAGTGCCAGGTTGGCGTCGGATTCTGTGATACCACCGACACCGCCACCGACCACGCGCACTTGCACTTCGTCGTTGCCCAGGCCGTTGAGAGCGCCCTGCAAGGCTTCCAGCGAACCACGGACGTCGGATTTGAGGACGATGTTGAGCGTCTTCTTCTCTTCCTGGCCCATGCTTTCGAAGATGTTTTCCAGCTTGCCGGCGTGAGCGCGAGCCAGTTTGACTTCGCGGAACTTGCCTTGACGGAACAGAGCCACTTCACGGGCTTTCTTCTCGTCGGCAACCACGCTCATTTCGTCGCCGGCGTCAGGCGTACCGTCCAGGCCGAGGATCTCGACCGGAATGGCCGGACCCGCTTCCTTGATCGGCTTGCCGTTCTCGTCGAGCATGGCGCGCACGCGGCCATAGTTCGAGCCGACCAGCACCATGTCGCCTTGACGCAGCGTACCGTCCTGAACCAGAACGGTCGCCACCGGGCCACGGCCCTTGTCGAGACGCGATTCAACCACGACACCGCGGCCAGGAGCCGAAGGAGTGGCGGTCAGCTCGAGAACTTCAGCCTGCAGCAATACAGCTTCAAGCAGCTCGTCGACGCCGGTACCCATCTTCGCGGAGACCGGAACGAATGGAGTGTCACCACCCCAGTCTTCAGAGGTCACGCCGTGAGCCGACAGTTCGCTGCGGATGCGATCAAGATCAGCACCCGGCTTGTCGATCTTGTTCACCGCAACCACCAGCGGAACGCCAGCAGCAACAGCGTGCTGAACGGCTTCGATGGTTTGTGGCATCACGCCGTCGTCCGCCGCAACCACCAGGATTACGATGTCGGTCGCCTTGGCACCACGGGCACGCATGGCGGTAAACGCGGCGTGACCAGGGGTGTCGAGGAAGGTGACCATGCCGCGTTCGGTTTCAACGTGGTATGCACCGATGTGCTGGGTGATACCGCCGGCTTCGCCAGCAGCTACCTTGGCACGACGGATGTAGTCGAGCAGCGAAGTCTTACCGTGGTCAACGTGACCCATTACGGTCACGACCGGCGCACGAGGAACCGCTTCACCTTCGAACTTCAGGGACTCGGCCAGGGAATCTTCCAGGGCGGTGTCGCTGACCAGGGTCACTTTGTGGCCCAGTTCTTCTGCGACCAGTTGGGCAGTTTCCTGATCCAGTACCTGGTTAATGGTGGCCGGGGTGCCCAGCTTGAACATGAACTTGATGATTTCGGCAGCCTTGACCGACATCTGCTGGGCGAGATCGCCAACAGTGATGGTTTCGCCGATCTTCACTTCACGCACGACAGGGCCGGTCGGGCTCTGGAAACCGTGGGCGTTGCGTTTCTTCAGCTTGGCCTTGCCGCGACCGCCGCGACGGAAGCCATCGCTCTCTTCGTCGGTAGTGCGTGGCGCCACACGTGGAGCCGGAGCCTTTTCCTTGACCGATGCGCGATGCGGAGCGTTTTTGCGCTCGCCATCACCACCGCCACGACGGTTGTTGTCGTCAGCACGTGGTTTGTCCGGACGGCGCTGTTCGTCACGCTTGCGAGTGTCGGCAGCTGGCGCAGCAGCCACAACCGGCGCAGCTTCGCGCACTGGTTCGGCCACTGGCGCAGGGGCAGCGACGGCTTCGGCAGGAGCGGACGGCGCAGCAGGCTGGCGACGCGCTTCTTCTTCGGCGCGCACGCGGGCTTCTTCTTCAGCCTTCTGACGGGCAGCATTTTCTACTGCGCGACGTTCATCCAGTTCACGCTTGCGCTCGGCTTCGATTTCTTCCGGGCTACGCTGTACGAAAACTTTCTTCTTGCGGACTTCAACGCTGATGCTTTTGCTGCCAGCCACACGCAGGGTGCTGGTGGTTTTACGCTGCAGCGTGATCTTGCGTGGTTCTTCCACTTTCGCCTTGTGGCTGCTTTTCAAGTGGGTCAGCAGGGATTGCTTCTCACTGTCAGTCACATTTTCTTCGGCGGCGGTGTGCGGCAGACCTGCCTCACGCATCTGCTGCAACAGGCGCTCTACCGGTGTTTTGACCTCATCGGCCAGTTGTTTCACCGTGACTTGCGTCATGCACTTCTCTCCTCAGGCCGCGCCTAATTACTCGAACCAGTGGGCTCGGGCGGCCATGATCAACTTGCCGGCACGATCATCGTCAATGCCGTCGATGTCGAGCAGATCGTCAATAGACTGCTCGGCCAGGTCTTCGCGGGTAATTACGCCGCGCACCGCCAGTTCCATCGCCAAATCCTTGTCCATACCCTCAAGCGAGAGCAGGTCTTCGGCCGGATGGGCGTCTGCCAGCTTTTCCTCAGTAGCGATGGCTTTGGTCAACAAGCGATCCTTGGCACGAGCGCGAAGCTCGTTGACGATGTCCTCGTCAAAGCCGTCGATGTTGAGCATTTCTTCCAACGGTACGTAGGCAATCTCTTCCAGGCTGGTGAAGCCTTCGTCTACCAGCACCTGAGCCAGTTCTTCGTCGACTTCCAGCTCGTCGATGAAGTTGCGCAGGATGTCGCCGGTTTCCGCTTGTTGCTTAGCCTGGATGTCCGATTCAGTCATCACGTTCAGGGTCCAGCCAGTCAGCTGGCTCGCCAGACGCACGTTCTGACCACCACGACCGATGGCCTGAGCCAGATTGTCTGCGCCAACGGCGATGTCCATGGCATGGGCATCTTCGTCAACGATGATGGCCGCCACTTCTGCCGGCGACATGGCATTGATCACGAACTGTGCCGGGTTGTCGTCCCACAGGACGATATCGACACGCTCGCCACCCAACTCGCCCGACACGGCCTGGACGCGCGAACCGCGCATACCGATGCACGCGCCTTGCGGGTCGATGCGTTTGTCCTTGGAGCGGACAGCGATCTTGGCACGCGAACCCGGATCACGGGAGGCGGCCATGACTTCGATCAGACCTTCAGCGATTTCCGGCACTTCGATACGGAACAGCTCGATCAGCATTTCCGGCGCGGTACGCGACAGGATCAACTGAGGGCCGCGGTTCTCGGTGCGGATTTCCTTGAGCAGCGCACGCAGACGCACGCCAACACGGAAGGTTTCGCGAGAGATGATGTCTTCACGGGCCAGCAACGCTTCAGCGTTATTACCCAGGTCGACGATCACGTTGTCGCGGGTCACTTTCTTCACGGTGCCGGAGATGATTTCTCCCAGGCGCTCGCGATAAGCGTCAACCACTTGAGCGCGCTCGGCTTCGCGCACTTTCTGCACGATGACCTGTTTGGCGGTCTGCGCAGCGATGCGGCCGAACTCGATGGACTCGATCTTTTCTTCAACGACGTCGCCAACCTTGGCGCCAGGGTGCGTTTCAGCAACCTTGCTCGGCCAGGTTTCGATGGCCGGATCATCGAGATCATTCTCTTCGACGACCGTCCAGCGACGGAAAGTTTCGTAAGAACCGGTGTGGCGGTTGATTTCCACACGCAGATCAACTTCGTCTTCAAAACGCTTTTTGGTAGCAGTGGCCAGAGCCAGCTCCAGCGCTTCAAAAATTACGCTTGCCGGTACACCCTTTTCATTGGATACCGACTCAACAACCAGCAGTACTTCTTTGCTCATCGTACGCCTCGCCTTTCGCAAGCCATTGGATCCGCGGGATCCGCGTCTCAGTCAAAACTGGGAATAATGTTGGCCTTGTCGATCATATCGATCGGCAACAGGAACTCATGGTCATCTACCTGCACCACGACGTCCTGTTCTTCTACACCGCGCAGAAGGCCCTGAAAGTTGCGTCGACCTTCAAAAGGCGAGCGCAGCTTGATCTTCACTTGTTCACCGACATATTTGGCAAACTGCTCAAGAGTGAACAGTGGGCGTTCCATGCCTGGCGAGGAAACTTCAAGGGTGTATTCAACGGAGATCGGATCTTCAACATCCAGCACACCGCTGATCTGACGGCTGACGATGGCACAATCGTCCACCAGTACGCCGCCTTCCTTATCGATATAAACGCGCAACATTGAGTGGCGACCTTGAGCCGAAAACTCAATACCCCAGCATTCATAGCCTAGGGCCACGACCACCGGGGCCAGCAAGGCCTGCAACTCTTCTAGCTTGCTCGACACCTGAACCCCCTCGTGCATGTATGTGCATGCTATGCAAAATAAAAAAATGGGCGAAACGCCCATCCTTGAAACGCCGTCGAACAGCGGCGTTGAAAGTGTCCAGCTAACAAAAAGCCCCTTAAAAGGGGCTCCTTAAACTGGTTGCGGGGGCCGGATTTGAACCGACGACCTTCGGGTTATGAGCCCGACGAGCTACCAGACTGCTCCACCCCGCGACAAAGCTGGGGCGGAAGTATACGACCGATCCCTTTTAGGGTCAATGTAACCTTCCACCTGCAAGAAAGCCCGCAACAGCGGGCTCTCCTGACTAATTGGTACCGAGAAGGGGACTCGAACCCCTACACCCTATGGGCACAACCACCTCAAGGTTGCGTGTCTACCAATTCCACCACCTCGGCAATACTACGTTTGAAACCCTTCTTACTTCTGCTCTTGAGCTGGAGGTACGTCAGTCGCTGGAGTAGCAGACTTTTGCTCTTGAAGCACCGGGACATCATCAGAAGCCGGTTGTTGCTTTGGAACTTCCAACACTGCCGGGTTTGGCAAACCTGCTTGAGTCAGCTGATGAGCCTTCTCTTTAGCAAAGTATCCTAACCCCAAGCTGGTTATGAAGAAACCGGCGGCAAGTATAGCAGTAAACTTACTAAGAAAGGTAGAGGAACCTTGGCTTCCGAACACAGTATTTGAAGCACCTGCTCCGAAAGACGCGCCAGCGTCCGCACCTTTACCCTGCTGCAGCAAAACCAGAGCAACTACGCCCAATGCACCCAGCAGATGAAAAACGACTACGACTGTTTCCAGCATTTTTTCAGTTTCCCGCGGCGCGACAAATCGCACCGAACTCATCTGCATTCAGGGAAGCTCCACCAATGAGCCCCCCATCGATATCCGGCATGCCGAACAGTTCGACCGCATTGGCCGCCTTCACGCTGCCGCCGTATAGAAGCCGCACACCTCGTGCCACTTCAGAATTCTCTGCCGCCAACTGCTCGCGAATGGCTTTATGCACATCCTGAGCCTGTTGCGGCGTTGCAGTCAGCCCGGTACCAATCGCCCAGACCGGCTCGTAAGCGATCACTGCGTTGGCAAAAGCACCGACACCCAGCTCCTCGATGATACTGCCCAGCTGACGCCCGACAACCTCAAGAGTCTTTCCGGCTTCGCGCTGCTCCAGGGTCTCCCCTACACACAACACCGGAATCAAGCCACATGCCTGTGCCGCTGCGAACTTGCGATTCAGCATTCCGTCTCGCTCACCCATGATCTGGCGGCGTTCGGAGTGCCCGACAAGCACCAGGGAACAACCTGCATCCACCAACTGACTCGGCGCAATCTCGCCCGTCAATGCACCTTGCATGGATTCCACCGCAGAATTCTGCGCACCGACCGAAATCGATTTGCCTTTCAAGCCATCAATCACTTGATTGATATACAAGCAAGGCGGGAATACCGCGACATCAACACCGCTTGGCAAGGCCAGATGACGAAGGCCGTTGATCAGCTCAGCGACGCTGGCGCGGGTACCGTGCATCTTCCAGTTACCAGCTACCATAGGGCGACGCATGCTGTACCTCGTCGGTCAAAGTGGGCGCAGATGTTACCCAACACAATCATGGCTGGCAAGCCGAATCAGGCAGAAACTTCAGTTACCAGTTTTGCCAGTTCTTCGGCATAGCCACGAACCTGGATTTCGTCCTCGCCTTCGACCATCACACGTACCAGAGGCTCTGTCCCGGACTTGCGCAAAAGCACACGCCCGCGCCCCGCCATAGCCTGGGTTACGCGTGCGCTCGCCTCCTTGACAGCCGGGTGCTCCAGCGGGCTGTCGCCACCGCCGAAGCGCACGTTGATCAGCACTTGAGGACACTTACGCAGGGCCTGACGAGTTTGCGCCAGACCTTCGTTGCGTGTTTTCAATGCCATCAGCACCTGCAACGCCGCAATGATCGCATCGCCAGTCGTCGTGTGGTTGAAGCAAACGACATGTCCGGAGTTCTCGCCCCCGACCAGCCAATCGCGCTCCAGCAATTCGGCAATCACATAGCGGTCGCCGACATTTGCACGCACAAAAGGAATACCCAGATCCGCCAGAGCCAACTCCAGGCCCAGATTGCTCATCAGCGTACCGACCACACCGCCCTGCAATTTGCCTCGCTCATGCAGATCGCGCGCGATGATGAAAATCAGCTCGTCACCATCGACTATCGCCCCGGTGTGGTCGACCATCAGCACCCGATCACCATCACCGTCGAAGGCGATACCCAGATCCGCATGCTCGGACAACACCGCCGCCTGCAATTGCCCCATGTGCGTGGAGCCACAGTTGTCGTTGATATTCAGACCATTGGGCTGCGCGGACAGAACCACAACTTCGGCACCCAGCTCACGGAAAACACTCGGCGCGACCTTGTAGGTAGCTCCGTGCGCGCAGTCGATGACAATCTTCAGTCCGGAAAAACTGGTGCCGGTCGGCACAGAGCTCTTGCAAAACTCGATATAGCGACCGGACGCATCATTGATTCGCGACACCTTGCCAATCTTGCTCGACTCCACAACAGTCATCGGTGTATCGAGCAATTCCTCGATCATCAGTTCCAGCTCATCGGGCAGCTTGGTGCCCTTGCCGGAGAAAAACTTGATGCCGTTATCGTCATGCGGATTGTGCGATGCACTGATCACGATTCCGGCCTCAGCCTGGAATGTACGCGACAGGTAGGCGATGGCCGGAGTCGGCATCGGACCGAGCAGCATTACATCGGCGCCCGCCGATGTCAGGCCAGCCTCAAGTGCCGATTCGAACATGTAGCCGGAAATTCGCGTGTCCTTGCCGACCAGCACCTTGCAGGCACCCATCTTGCGAAAGGCCATACCGGCAGCCCAGCCGAGCTTGAGCATGAAGTCCGGAGTGATCGGGTATTCCCCGACGCGACCACGAATCCCGTCGGTACCAAAATATTTCTTGCTCATAAGTGCTCCATCATTCTTATTCGGCTGATTCCACGGCTGCGAGCATTCGCACCACGTCCACCGTTTCCGCCACATCATGGACGCGCAATATACGCGCGCCTTTCACCAATGCCAGTGCAGCCAGTGCCAAACCGCCATACAGACGCTCACCCACGGGGCGATTCAATGCATGGCCGATCATGCTTTTGCGCGAAACGCCCACCAATAGCGGCCGCCCCAACGCATGCAGGGCTTCCATATGCTTGAACAAGCTTAGATTGTGCTGCAGGGTTTTGGCGAAGCCGAAGCCCGGATCAAGAATGATCCGCTCGGCCGGAATGCCTGCCTCCTCGCACTGAACCATGCGTTCGGCAAGAAACTCACCCACTTCCCGGGTGACATCCTGATAACGCGGATCATCCTGCATATCGCCAGGCTCGCCGAGCATGTGCATCAGGCACACGGGCAATCCCGTGGCCGCCGCCGCATCAAGCGCGCCATCCCGCCGTAGCGAACGAACGTCGTTGATCAAGCCAGCACCCAAACGCGCTGTTTCGCGCATGACCGCCGGAGTGGACGTATCGACCGATATGACCACATCCAGTTCGCGATTGATAAGCTCGACCACGGGAGCGACACGCTCCAGCTCCTCCAACGGAGAAACCGCCCGCGCGCCCGGGCGGGTCGACTCGCCGCCCACATCGATCAGCGTTGCACCCGCCGCAACCATGGCTTCGGCATGACGCAAGGCCGCGTCGAGCCGGCTGTATCGGCCACCGTCGGAAAAAGAATCAGGAGTGACATTGAGAATGCCCATGACATGCGTCCGGGCCAAATCAAGAACCCGGTTGCCGCAAGGCAACCGGGTCAGGGACTGTACAGAAGTCATTTCAAACCTTAAACGTCGGCAGCCGGACCGCCAATCGGTGTTTCCGGACGCTCGCCCTGAATGACAGGCGGTGTGCCAGTACCGGTGCCGCCCGACCAATCGCGAGGCTCGCGAGGTGTACGACCAGCCATGATGTCGTCGATCTGCTCGGCATCGATCGTCTCGTACTTCATCAGTGCATCCGCCATGGCATCGAGCTTGTCGCGGTTGTCCGTGAGGATCTGTTTGGCCGTGCCGTAGCACTGATCGATGATGCTGCGTACTTCAGAGTCGATCAGCTTGGCTGTCTCACCGGAGAAGCTGGCATTCTGACCGCCACCGCCGCGACCGAGGAATACTTCCCCCTCTTCTTCGGCGTACATCAACGGACCGAGTTTTTCCGACAGACCCCACTTGGTCACCATGTTCCGCGCAATCTGACTCGCACGCATGATGTCGTTGGAAGCACCAGTCGTCACACCGTCAAAGCCCAAAGTCATCTCTTCAGCAATACGGCCGCCGTACAGCGAGCAGATCTGACTGATCAGCGCACGCTTGGACAGGCTGTAACGATCTTCTTCCGGCAGAAACATGGTCACACCCAACGCACGACCGCGAGGGATGATCGACACCTTGTAGACCGGATCATGCTCGGGCACGACGCGACCGACAATGGCGTGGCCTGCTTCGTGATAAGCGGTGTTCTGCTTTTCCTTCTCGGACATGACCATGGATTTGCGCTCGGCGCCCATCATGATCTTGTCTTTGGCCAGTTCGAATTCTTTCATTTCGACGATGCGCTTGCCGGCACGGGCAGCGAACAGCGAAGCCTCGTTGACCAGGTTCGCCAGGTCGGCGCCGGAGAAACCCGGAGTACCACGTGCGATAACAGCCGGAGCAACATCATCACCCATTGGCACTTTACGCATGTGAACCTTGAGGATCTGCTCGCGACCACGGATGTCCGGCAAGCCGACCACCACCTGACGGTCGAAACGACCCGGACGCAGCAAAGCAGGGTCCAGCACGTCAGGACGGTTAGTCGCGGCGATGACGATGATGCCGTCGTTCATTTCGAAACCGTCCATCTCCACCAGTAACTGGTTGAGAGTCTGTTCGCGCTCGTCGTGACCGCCGCCCATACCGGCGCCACGATGGCGACCAACGGCGTCAATCTCGTCGATGAAGATGATGCATGGTGCGTGTTTCTTGGCCTGTTCGAACATGTCACGAACGCGGCTGGCACCGACACCGACGAACATTTCGACGAAGTCGGAACCGGAAATGGTGAAGAACGGCACCTTGGCTTCGCCGGCAATCGCCTTGGCCAGCAAGGTTTTACCGGTACCCGGAGGACCAACCATCAGCACGCCGCGAGGAATGCGGCCACCCAGGCGCTGGAACTTGCCCGGATCACGGAGGAACTCGACCAGTTCGCCCACTTCTTCCTTGGCTTCGTCGCAACCGGCAACGTCAGCCAGTGTGGTTTTCACCTGATCTTCGGACAGCAGACGCGCCTTGCTCTTGCCGAAGCTCATCGGCCCGCCCTTGCCGCCAGCGCCGCCCTGCATCTGGCGCATGAAGAACATGAACACCGCGATGATCACCAGGATCGGGAAGCTGGCTACCAGAAGCTGGGTCCAGATACTTTGCTGCTCAGGCTGCTTGCCTTCGACCACAACGTGGTTGTCGACCAGGTCGCCGATCAAGCCATTGTCCTGGATTGCCGGACGAATGGTCTTGAAGCTGTCGCCATCGTTGCGCTTGCCGGTAATCACGTAGCCGTCGACGGCCACGCGCTCGACCTTGCCATCCTTGACCTGCTGGATGAAGTCGGAATAGTTGAGGGTCTGCGGCTCGTTAGGGCTGGAGAAGTTGTTCATCACCGTCACCAGGACTGCCGCGATGATCAACCACAGGATCAGATTCTTTGCCATATCGTTCAATTAACTACCCTCTGAAGCAAGCTCCGCTACTGGCGCGCGCTTCGCATGATATTCACCGGCCTAACTTACTACATTACCTACAGCTCTGGCAGGCGCCGTCTGTAACCCTTTGTGAAACACTTTCTACACAATATTCGCTTATGCGCGCGGGGCGAAATACGAAAAACCTATCACCCCGCCAAAAAACCTCGTTTTACTCGCTACGACCGCGGTAGCCCCATGCCAGCATATATTGCTCACGAGAGCTGCCACGAGAGGAGTCCGGCTTGATCATCTGGATCTTGTCGAACTTCTTGCGAGCATCCTTCAGGTAGACATCGAACCCTTCGCCCTGAAAAATCTTGATCACGAAATTGCCACCCGGCTTGAGTATCCGTTCCGCCAGATCAAGCGCCAGCTCGCAAAGGAACATGGCTTTTGGCATATCCACTTCAGGCGTACCACTCATATTGGGGGCCATATCGGAAATCACAAGGTCCACCTGCGAATTACCCACAGCCTCAAGGATCTGAGCGAGCACTGCATCCTCGGTGAAGTCACCCTGGATGAAAGTCACGTCCGGGATGCTGTCCATTTCCAGGATGTCCGAGGCGATCAGTCGCCCCTGACCACCGATCAGCCGGCTGGTGACCTGCGACCAGCCGCCAGGCGCCGCGCCCAGGTCGACGACGTTCATGCCCGGACGGATCAGTTTGTATTTCTCCTGGATCTCCAGAAGCTTGTAACTCGCACGCGAGCGGTAGCCATCCTTCTGCGCTTGCTTCACATAGGGATCATTGACATGTCTTTTCAGCCAACCAAGGCTTGTCTTGGAACGCGCCATTGGGCACCTCGTTGATTAGGGTCGTGATTAATTGGGCGGATCCACGAGCCCTCGGGTAAAATGGCCGCCATTTTACAGAATCCAGACGAAAGGGTCAGATTATGCCGCTCACTCCAGAGCAGAAGAAACAGTACAAATCCATTGGTCACCACCTGAAACCAGTTCTGACTGTGGCTGACAACGGTTTGACTGAGGGTGTTTTAGCCGAACTCGAACGCGCATTGGCAGATCACGAGCTGATCAAGATCAAGCTCAACATCCTCGATCGCGAGGCGCGCCTGGCGTCCGTTGCAGAGCTGTGCAAGACCGGCAAGGCCGATCTGGTTCAAGTCATCGGCAAGATGGCACTGATTTACCGCAAGAACTTCAGCGTCAACAAGCAACTGTCGAACGTCCATCGCTTCAAGTGATGGCAAGGGTCAAGGGTGTGCTTCGCGCACCCTGCCACTCCATCCCGGCACCGGCTGCAATACCAGCACCAACCCGGAAAAACCCAACACAAGAAAGCTGAACACCTGCCAGCGCTGCGCATCCGGCCAGCCGACACGCACTGCGACAAACATCGCACACGCATACAACGCCATCAGCAACACCTGCCCGCGAAAATCCCGCCATAGACTGGCAAGGCCCACGGCCTGTACCAGCACCAAAGCCTGAAATATCACGCACGCGACGGCAAAACCCACTACCGCCACTTCAAACGTACTTGCAACCTCATCGATCAACAGCGGAGCCAGGCCAATCTGACCCAGCACCGGCCGCAGACCGAGGTGTACCAGCCACAGGCCACCGACCCACAACATCTGGGCCAGTTGCCAGAGCATCGCGCCCGCACGCAACGGGCGCCCACCCTCAGATGTGACGGACTTCGACAATCTCGTACTCGATATCGCCACCTGGCGTTTTCACGACGACCGTATCGCCCTCTTCCTTGGCAATCAAGGCGCGGGCGATTGGCGAACCTACCGAAATCTTGCCGAGCTTGATGTCCGCTTCGTCCTCACCCACGATCTGGTAAGTGACGCTTTCATCAGTCTCGACGTTGGCGATTTCGACGGTGGTGCCGAAAATCACTTTGCCGGTGTGCGGAATGGTCGTCACATCAATGATCACCGCGTTCTGCAGACGACCTTCGATATCACGGATCCGTGCCTCGACCATGCCTTGCTGTTCGCGGGCGGCATGGTATTCAGCGTTTTCCTTCAAATCACCCAACTCGCGGGCCGTACCGATGTCCTGGCTGAGCTTCGGACGAACGACCTTGGTCAGGTGAGCATGCTCTTCTTCCAGGGCCTTGGAGCCCTGGACGGTCATTGGGTATTTATTCATGCCTTCAATCCTGCGTGTAGATCCTGCAAGCGGCGTACGGTCTTCTCGGGACCGAACTTCAGCGCTTCACAGATAGCTTCGCCAGCAGCAATGGTGGTGGTGCAGTAAATCTTGTGCTGCAAGGCGTTACGGCGAATGGAATAGGAATCGGCGATCGATTGACGACCTTCGGTGGTGTTGATGATCAGAGTGACTTCGTCATTCTTGATCATGTCGACCACATGCGGACGCCCCTCGGTCACCTTGTTCACGCGACGCACTTTCAGACCTGCGGCTTCGATCAACTTGGCAGTGCCGGCGGTGGCGACGACTTCGAAGCCCAAGTTGATCAGATCACGGGCCACGCCTGCAACCAGTGGCTTGTCATCATCGCGGACGCTGATGAACGCGGTACCGCCGGTCGGCAGCACTTCGCTGGCGCCCATCTGGGCTTTGGCGAAGGCTTCGCCGAAGGTGTCGCCGACGCCCATCACTTCACCGGTGGACTTCATCTCAGGGCCGAGGATCGGGTCAACGCCAGGGAATTTGGCGAACGGGAACACCGCCTCTTTCACGCTGTAGAAGTTCGGAATGATTTCCTTGGTGAAGCCGATTTCCTTCAGGGTTTTACCGGCCATCACACGAGCCGCGACCATGGCCAGGGAAATCCCGATGCACTTGGACACGAAAGGCACGGTACGGGAAGCGCGCGGGTTGACTTCGATGACGTAGATGTCTTCGCCTTGCAGCGCCAACTGAACGTTCATCAGGCCGACCACACCCAGTTCCAGGGCCATTTTCTTGACCTGTTCGCGCATTTCGTCCTGGATGTGCGCCGGCAGCGAATACGGCGGCAGCGAGCACGCGGAGTCACCGGAGTGAACGCCCGCCTGTTCGATGTGCTGCATGATCGCGCCGATCACGACGTCCTTGCCGTCGCAGACCGCATCCACGTCCATCTCGATGGCGCAGTTGAGGAAGTGGTCGAGCAGCACCGGGCTGTCGTTCGACACTTGCACCGCGTCACGCAGGTAACGCTTGAGCTCTTCTTCCTTGTAGACGATTTCCATCGCCCGACCGCCCAGTACGTAGGACGGACGCACCACCAGCGGGTAACCGATCTTCGCAGCGGCGCGAACAGCTTCGTCTTCGCTGCGCACGGTGGCGTTTGGCGGCTGACGCAGGTTCAGGCGCTCGACCATTTGCTGGAAGCGCTCACGGTCTTCGGCGCGGTCGATGGCATCAGGGCTGGTGCCGATGATCGGCACGCCGGCTGCTTCCAGGGCGCGAGCCAGCTTCAGAGGCGTCTGGCCGCCGTACTGGACGATCACGCCTTTCGGCTTCTCGACGCGGCAGATTTCCAGGACGTCTTCCAGGGTCACCGGCTCGAAGTACAGACGGTCGGAAGTGTCGTAGTCAGTGGAAACGGTTTCCGGGTTGCAGTTGACCATGATGGTCTCGTAACCGTCATCGCGCAGCGCCAGTGCCGCGTGAACGCAGCAGTAGTCGAACTCGATGCCCTGACCGATACGGTTCGGGCCACCGCCGAGGATGATGATCTTGTCGCGACCGGACGGCGCGGCTTCGCACTCTTCCTCGTAGGTCGAGTACAGGTAGGCGGTGTCGGTGGCGAACTCGGCCGCGCAAGTGTCGACGCGTTTGTAGACCGGGAACACTTCCAGTTTGTGGCGGTGAGTGCGCAGGTTCTTCTCGGTGACGCCCAGCAGCTTGGCCAGACGCTGGTCGGAGAAACCCTTGCGCTTGAGCTTATACATCAGATCGCGGTCGATAGCGGACAGACCGAGGGTCTTGACCTTCTCTTCGTCCTTGATCAGATCTTCGATCTGCACCAGGAACCACGGATCGATCATGTTCATGCCGAAGATTTCTTCGACGGTCATGCCGGCGCGGAAGGCGTCCGCCACGTACCAGATACGCTCGGCGCCCGGCACGGTCAGCTCGCGCTTGAGCACGCTCATGCTTTCCGGGTTGCTCAGGTCGACTTTCTCGTCCAGACCGCAAACACCCACTTCCAGACCGCGCAGGGCTTTCTGCAGGGATTCCTGGAAGGTACGGCCGATGGCCATGACTTCACCGACCGACTTCATCTGAGTGGTCAGGCGCGCGTCAGCGTTGGCGAACTTCTCGAAAGCGAAGCGCGGCAGCTTGGTCACGACGTAGTCGATGGACGGCTCGAAGGACGCCGGGGTACGGCCGCCGGTGATGTCGTTCTGCAATTCGTCGAGGGTGTAACCGACGGCCAGCTTGGCCGCGATCTTGGCGATCGGGAAACCGGTGGCTTTCGAGGCCAGAGCCGACGAGCGGGATACACGCGGGTTCATCTCGATCACGACCATGCGGCCGGTGTCCGGGCAGATACCGAACTGAACGTTGGAACCACCGGTCTCGACGCCGATCTCACGCAGTACCGCCAGCGAGGCGTTACGCAGGATCTGGTATTCCTTGTCGGTCAGGGTCTGAGCCGGGGCAACAGTGATCGAGTCACCGGTGTGCACGCCCATCGGGTCGAAGTTTTCGATCGAGCAGACGATGATGCAGTTGTCCTTTTTGTCGCGGACAACTTCCATTTCATATTCTTTCCAGCCGATCAGCGATTCGTCGATCAGCAGCTCTTTGGTTGGCGACAGGTCCAGACCACGGGCGCAGATTTCTTCGAACTCTTCACGGTTGTAAGCGATACCGCCACCGGTGCCGCCCATGGTGAAGGACGGACGAATGATGCACGGGAAGCCCAGGCGCTCGAGCACCGCGTTGGCTTCTTCCATGCTGTGGGCGATACCCGAACGCGGGCATTCCAGGCCGATGGCTTTCATCGCCTTGTCGAAACGCGAGCGGTCTTCAGCCTTGTCGATGGTGTCGGCGTTGGCGCCGATCATCTCTACGCCGAACTTCTCCAGAACGCCTTCGCGCTCCAGGTCCAGGGCGCAGTTCAGAGCAGTCTGGCCGCCCATGGTTGGCAGCACGGCATCCGGACGCTCTTTTTCGATGATCTTGGCAACGGTCTGCCACTTGATCGGCTCGATGTAGGTGGCGTCGGCCATGTCCGGGTCGGTCATGATGGTGGCCGGGTTGGAGTTCACCAGGATGACGCGGTAACCCTCTTCGCGCAGGGCTTTACAGGCCTGGGCGCCGGAGTAGTCGAATTCGCAGGCCTGGCCGATAACGATCGGGCCAGCGCCGAGAATCAGGATGCTTTTAATGTCTGTACGTTTTGGCATGGGTTTGTCACTCAAATCCGCAGGTCAGTCGGCAAGCCGTCTTGATCGATTTCTGAAGTCCCGAGGGGGCCGCCGGTTCCGGGGCCGCCCTCGAGGGGCTTCTCGCTACAGTCTCAAGGCGAGCGCTTAGCGTCGCTTGGCCATCTCGTTGATGAAGCGGTCAAACAGGGGGGCCACATCGTTCGGGCCCGGGCTCGCTTCAGGGTGACCCTGGAAGCTGAACGCGCTCTTGTCGGTACGCTCGATGCCTTGCAAAGTGCCGTCGAACAGCGATTTATGGATCGCGCGGACGTTGGCTGGCAGGGTCGCTTCGTCAACCGCGAAACCGTGGTTCTGGCTGGTGATCATCACGACGCCAGTGTCCAGATCCTGAACCGGGTGGTTGGCACCGTGGTGGCCGTGGCCCATTTTCAGGGTCTTGGCGCCAGAGGCCAGAGCCAGCAGCTGGTGACCGAGGCAGATGCCGAAGACCGGAATTTCGGTTTCCAGCACTTCCTTGATGGCCTTGATCGCGTAGTCGCAAGGCTCCGGGTCACCAGGGCCGTTGGACAGGAACACGCCGTCCGGCTTCAGTGCGAGCACGTCGGCAGCCGGGGTTTGCGCCGGAACCACGGTCACGCGGCAACCGCGCTCGACCAGCATGCGCAGGATGTTTACCTTGACGCCGTAGTCGTAGGCAACCACGTGGTATGGCAGCTCGGAGGCTTCGATGGTCGCGTGGCTGTCGGTTTTCAGATCCCAGACAGTGGAGCGCCATTCGTATTGGGTCTTGGTGCTGACGACTTTCGCCAGGTCCATGCCCTTCAGGCCCGGGAAACCTTGCGCAGCGGCGATGGCCGCCTCTTCGGAAATGTTGTCGCCGGCCATGATGCAGCCGTTCTGTGCGCCTTTTTCACGCAGGATGCGGGTCAGGCGGCGGGTGTCGATACCGGCGATCGCCACAACATTATTGGCTTTCAGGTAATCGGACAGGGACATCGTGTTACGCCAGTTGCTCGCTACCAGCGGCAGGTCACGGATGACCAGACCAGCGGACCAGACGCGGTCGGACTCGGCGTCTTCCGGCGTCGTGCCGGTGTTGCCGATGTGCGGGTAAGTCAGGGTAACGATCTGTTGGGCGTAGGAAGGATCGGTAAGGATTTCCTGATAGCCGGTCATTGCGGTGTTGAACACCACCTCACCAACGGTCTGACCGTCGGCTCCAATGGCTTCGCCGCGAAAAATGCTGCCATCAGCAAGGGCGAGTATGGCTGGCTTAGTCAAGAAGACCTCCCGTAAATAACGCATGAAAGGGCAATCGCAGGTTGTAAAAAAGCGGAGTGACGTATGGACACGTCACCCCGCTTCTTCACTGAATTATTCTGCGCGCTTTTAGTGGACACACTAAAGCTGTAGCTTACAGAAAAAGGGATTTTTGGTCTACCGCCAATGAGCCTGAAAGGCCGGAGAATGCGACAGGGCGTCGCTCAGCGGATTGAAACCGGCACAAACAGGGCGTTTGCGCCGGATTCATAACATCTCAATGCAGGTCGAGCACGTCCTGCATGTCGTACAAACCAGGCTCGCGAGCATCCAGCCACAACGCCGCACGCACCGCGCCCTTGGCAAACGTCATGCGACTCGAAGCCTTGTGCGTGATCTCCAGACGTTCGCCTTCACAGGCAAACAGCACCGTGTGATCACCCACCACATCACCACCGCGAACAGTGGCGAAGCCGATGGTCTCACGCTCACGGGCACCGGTGTGGCCTTCACGACCATAGACCGCAACCTTCTGCAGATCACGATCCAGCGCATTGGCGATCACTTCACCCATGCGCAGGGCCGTGCCCGATGGCGCATCGATCTTGTGGCGGTGATGGGCCTCAATGATTTCGATGTCCGCATCTTCCGCCAACACCCGTGCCGCCATGTCGAGCAGCTTCAGCGAAAGGTTGACGCCGACACTGAAGTTGGCGGCGAACACGATCGGAATATCCTTGCCCGCCTCGGCCAGCAACTGCTTCTGCGCAGCATCCAGCCCGGTCGTGCCGATCACCATCGCCTTGCCGGCCTTGCGGCAGAAGGCCAGGTTTTTCAGCATCACTTCCGGCAAGGTGAAGTCGATCAACACATCGAACTCTTCCGCCACCGACTCCAGATTCCCGGACAGCGGCACGCCGATTCGACCGAGCGAAGCCAGCTCACCGGCATCCACACCGATCAGCGTACTGCCAGGGCGGACAATCGCAGCCGTCAAACCGGTCAGCGGCGCGCGCTGCTGCACCGCCTCGACCAGAATCTTGCCCATGCGCCCGGCAGCGCCCATCACAGCTATACGTCGCATGCCGACTCCTTACAGATCGCCGAAGAAGCGTTTCACACCGTCGAACCAACCGGTGGTTTTCGGGGAGTGGCTGTTGTCGTCCGCCAGGGAACTGCGGAACTCTTCCAGCAATTCACGCTGACGACGGTTCAGATTGACCGGCGTCTCGACGGCCACACGACACATCAGGTCGCCCGCACCACCGCCACGCACTGGCGCAACACCTTTACCGCGTACGCGGAACTGCTTGCCGGTCTGTGTCCCTTCCGGAATCTTCAATTTGACGCGACCGTCGAGGGTCGGAATTTCCAGCTCGCCACCCAGGGCCGCGTCGACAAAGCTGATCGGCACTTCGCAGAACAGGTGCTTGCCGTCGCGTTGGAAGATGTCGTGTTCGCGGACGTTGATCACCACGTACAGGTCGCCGGTCGGACCACCCTGAGTGCCCGCTTCGCCTTCGCCGGACAGACGAATGCGGTCACCAGTGTCGACACCGGCCGGCACTTTGACGGAGAGGGTTTTGTACTCTTCGACGCGACCGTCGCCGTGGCAGGAATCGCACGGATCGGAAATGATCTTGCCCTGGCCATGACAGCGCGGGCAGGTCTGCTGCACCGAGAAGAAGCCTTGCTGCATACGCACCTGACCGATGCCGCCGCAAGTCGGGCAAGTCGATGGCGACGAGCCTTTCTTGGCGCCCGAACCGTCGCATGGTTTGCAATTGACCAGCGTCGGAACGCGGATATTCACGGTCGTACCGCGTACCGCTTCTTCCAGGTTCAGCTCGAGGGTGTAACGCAAATCGCTGCCGCGCTGAGCGCCGCCACGGGAACCGCCGCGACCGCCACCGAAGAAGTCACTGAAGACATCACCGAAGATGTCGGAGAAGTTCTGACCGCCGAAGCCTGCACCGCCGCCACCCATGCTCGGGTCGACGCCGGCATGACCGTACTGATCGTACGCTGCACGCTTGCTGGAATCGGACAGCACTTCGTAGGCTTCGTTGGCCTCCTTGAACAGATCTTCCGACGCCTTGTCACCGGGATTACGGTCCGGGTGGTGCTTCATCGCCAGACGGCGATAGGCCTTTTTCAGGTCCGCTTCGCTTGAGCCGCGCTCAACACCCAACACTTCGTAATAGTCACGCTTAGCCATAAGTTCTTCATACTCTTGAGGACGTTCGGCAAATCCCTCCTGAGCTTCGCCAAACTCGTTGAGCCCCAATACAGGCCCGGACCCAACTCACGTCAATTCAACGATCCTGGTCTTTGGTTCATGCGGTATTTACGGCGCGAAAAGCAGGAGCATTCCCGGCCATACCGCCAGCACCCTGGGGCGGACTGAATGACTTGTTCGTTAGGCAATTTCGATGCCTGAGCACCATACCCTGCGTTGCTGCTCCTCCCCATAGCGCGCTATGAGTCGTCGCAGCGCCTTGGTTATGGAGCCCAGTCATCTGAACTTGCTCTAACGAACAAGTCACTCAATCCGCCGTTGTCGCATGCTGTAAAAATTCGCGTATTCCAGATACGCCAACGCGGGAGCAAGCTCCCGCGCGGCGACATCCTACCAGTCACCGCCGCAAGGCAGTCAACCGGGCGACCAACAAACTTACTTGTGGTCTTTGACTTCTTCGAACTCGGCATCGACAACATCGTCAGCCTTTTCAGCTTTCTCGTCGTGCGGTGCCGCGCCTTCAGGCTGAGCCTGTTCGGCGTACATCTTCTGAGCAACCGGCGCAGAGACTTTCGACAGCTCTTCAACCTTGGCGTCGATGGCAGCCTTGTCGTCGCCTTTGACGGCAGCTTCCAGGGCAACCACGGCCGCTTCGATTGCAGTCTTCTCTTCTGCAGTCACTTTGTCGCCAGCGTCAGCGATCATCTTGCGAGTCGAGTGAACCAGTGCATCACCCTGGTTACGGGCAGCGGCCAGCTCTTCGAACTTGCGGTCTTCCTCGGCGTTCAGCTCGGCGTCGCGCACCATTTTCTGGATTTCTTCATCCGACAGACCAGAGTTAGCCTTGATGGTGATCTTCTGCTCTTTGCCGGTCGCCTTGTCCTTCGCACCTACGTGCAGGATGCCGTTGGCGTCGATGTCGAAGGTCACTTCGATCTGCGGAACACCACGTGGAGCCGGTGGAATGTCGGCCAGATCGAACTTGCCCAGGGACTTGTTCTGTGCGGCTTGCTTGCGCTCGCCTTGCAGGACGTGAATGGTCACGGCGCCCTGGTTGTCGTCGGCGGTCGAGAACACTTGCGATTTCTTGGTAGGAATCGTGGTGTTTTTCTCGATCAGCGCGGTCATCACGCCACCCATGGTTTCGATACCCAGGGTCAGCGGGCTGACGTCAAGCAGCAGAACGTCTTTCACGTCACCGGCCAGAACGGCGCCCTGGATCGCAGCACCCATGGCAACAGCTTCGTCCGGGTTCACGTCTTTACGTGCTTCTTTACCGAAGAAATCGGTAACTGCCTTCTGCACCAGTGGCATACGAGTCTGACCACCAACCAGAATGACGTCGTCAATTTTGCTGACGTCGATACCGGCGTCCTTCAGAGCAATACGGCATGGCTCGATGGTACGGTTCACCAGATCTTCGACCAGCGACTCGAGCTTGGCACGAGAGATCTTCACGTTCAGGTGCTTAGGACCAGTCGCGTCTGCTGTGATGTACGGCAGGTTGACGTCGGTCGACTGCGAAGAAGACAGCTCGATCTTGGCTTTCTCAGCGGCTTCTTTCAGACGCTGCAAGGCCAGAGGATCGTTCTTCAGGTCCATGCCGGACTCTTTCTTGAACTCGTCGACGAGGTAGTCGATCAGGCGCATGTCGAAGTCTTCACCACCCAGGAAGGTGTCACCGTTGGTGGCCAGCACTTCGAACTGGTGCTCGCCGTCAACTTCAGCGATTTCGATCACGGAAACGTCGAAAGTACCACCACCCAGGTCGTAAACGATCACGGTGTGATCGCCCTTGGCCTTGTCCATGCCATAAGCCAGAGCGGCTGCGGTTGGTTCGTTGATGATACGTTTTACGTCCAGACCGGCGATGCGACCAGCATCTTTAGTCGCCTGACGCTGACTGTCGTTGAAGTAGGCCGGAACGGTGATCACCGCTTCGGTCACCGCTTCGCCGAGGTAGTCTTCGGCGGTCTTCTTCATCTTTTTCAGGACTTCGGCGCTGATTTGCGGCGGAGCCATCTGCTTGCCGGAAGCCTCGACCCAGGCGTCACCGTTGTTGGCCTTGACGATCTTGTAAGGCACCAGCTTGATGTCTTTCTGTACAACTTCTTCGTCGAAGCGGCGGCCAATCAGGCGCTTCACTGCGAACAGTGTGTTGTGCGGGTTGGTCACAGCCTGACGCTTGGCGGACTGACCTACCAGAATTTCACCATCATTGGCGTAAGCGATGATCGACGGCGTTGTACGCGCGCCTTCGGCGTTCTCAATAACTTTGGCCACGCCGTTTTCCAGCACGGAGACGCAGGAGTTGGTAGTCCCCAGGTCGATACCGATAATTTTGCCCATGTTCACTCTCCCGAAACTTTGGATTTTTTGCCGCAGCAGTGGTGGCTAACTGCGGTAATACTTAAACGCTTGACTTCTAAATGGGGGCCTTGCGGCTAATTTCAAGCCTTCTCGTCAATCGAAGGCGAAACTGGCGCCGGCGCCTTGCTGACCACGACCATCGCCGGACGCAGCAGGCGACCGTTGAGCTGGTAGCCCTTCTGGAACACCTTCAGAATGCTGTTCGGCTCCAGGACATCACTTTCCTGCATGGCCATTGCCTGATGTTCCACGGCGTTGAACGGTTCGCCTTCCTGCGGGCTGACAGCTACAAGCTGATAACGCGTGAGGGTGTCGTGAAACATTTTCAGGGTCAGCTCGATGCCTTCGCGCATCGGACGGATGCTTTCGTCATCCGGGCTCGACAGTTCGAGGCCGCGCTCCAGGCTGTCGACGATCGGCAGCAGGTCGCCGGCGAATTTTTCCAGCGCAAACTTGTGCGCCTTTTCGACATCCTGCTCGGCACGGCGGCGGACGTTCTGCAGATCGGCAGCTACGCGCAGCGATTGATCCTGCGCGGCGGCCAATTGCTCTTCGAGCACTTGTACACGGGTCGCCAGGTCATCACCCGAAGTCTCGGGCGCCTGATTGGCTTCTGGGTTTTGCGTATCTACTGTCTGTTCGTCAGCCATAGAATTCTCCTTTCAATATCGTCCGCGAGTTCGATTCGCGCTTCTGCCCCGGTATATGGGGCCGCAAAATCAGGCTTCAAGGGCTGACAACGATTAACCCTACAAAAAAGTGCTGCATTGGCATTCCTGCGCGCGACAAGCATTTGATCGGATCTTCTCCATTGAGCTGAGCGAGGGCATTGTCAGCCCGAAACAAAACACTGTATAAATAACCAGACCTGAAGCCTGGGAGCGGCCTTTATGCTGGTGCACCTGTCCGTACACAACTACGCCATCGTTGAACATCTCGATCTCGAACTCGATCGCGGCATGAGCGTGATTACCGGGGAAACCGGCGCCGGCAAATCGATCATGCTCGACGCCCTGGGCCTGACGCTCGGTGATCGCGCCGACAGCGGCGTGGTGCGACCGGGCGCCGACAAGGCCGATATCCTGGCGACCTTCGATCTGGCGGATATTCCCGAGGCCAGTGCCTGGCTGGCGGAACGCGACCTGGAAACCGACGGTCCGTGCATCCTGCGCCGGGTCATCACGTCCGAAGGTCGCTCACGCGGCTATATAAATGGCACGCCCTGCCCGCTCGGTGACCTCAAGGCACTCGGCGAGCTGCTGATCGATATCCACAGCCAGCACGAACACCAATCCCTGCTCAAGACCGACACCCACCGGCGCCTGCTCGACGAATACGCCGGGGCCACCGATCTGGCACGCCAGGTTCACCTGGCCGCCCAGCGCTGGCGCCAGACCCGTCAGGAGCTGGAACGCTTGTCCAACTCCGGCGACGAACAGCGTGCACGCCATCAATTGCTCAGCTACCAGCTCGAAGAACTGGAAAACCTCGGCCTCGGGGAAAACGAGCTGGAAGAACTGGAGCAGGAACACAAGAACCTGACCAACGCAGAAACCCTGCTCGGCATCTGCCGACAAGTGGTCGAGCAATGCAGCGAAAGCGATTCCGGCAACGTTTTGAATGCCCTTACGGCCAGCCTCAATAGACTGTCGAGCGTGAACAACTCCGTCGGCGCGCTAGGTGAAGCGAGCAGCCTGCTGACCAGTGCGCAGATTCAGGTTGAAGAAGCCGTCGGCGAGCTCAATCGCTTTCTCGACAACTTCGACGCCGACCCAGCGCGCCTGCAATATCTGGAAGAGCGTCTGGATTCCATTTACACACTGGCACGCAAACACCGCATTCAGCCGACGGAAGTGGCAGAGATGCAGCAGAAGCTGCTCGACGAAATCGAAGCGCTGGACGCCAACGATGAATCCATCGAACGCCTCGCCGAGGAACTTGCATCCTATGCCCGCCATTATCAGGAAAAGGCCCGGGAGCTGAGCGAGCTGCGTCATCAAGCAGCCAGCAGCCTGGCCAGCGCGGTGGAACAGGAGATTCAACGCCTAGGCATGCCCGGCGGTCGCTTCACCATCGAATTGCGCGCCAACAACAGCAGCGAACTGCAACCCAATGGCCTGGAACAGGTCGAGCTGCTGGTCAGCGCCAACCCGGGCCAACCGTTGAAGGCCCTGGCCAAAGTGGCGTCCGGCGGTGAGTTGTCACGGATCAGCCTTGCCATCCAGGTAATTACCGCCCAGACCTCTCGCGTACCGACATTGGTATTCGACGAAGTGGACGTGGGGATTGGCGGTCCAACGGCTGAAATCGTCGGCCAGTTGCTGCGTCGCCTCGGGGATCGCGGACAAGTACTGACGGTTACGCACTTGCCGCAAGTCGCGGCTCAGGGGCATCAGCATCTGTTCGTGCACAAGGTGCGAGGCGAGCAGGCCACTCACACGGCTGTTTCGAAGCTGAGCAAGAATGACCGTATAGAAGAAGTCGCACGCATGCTTGGCGGCATCGATCTGACCAAAGAGTCTTTGGCGCACGCGAAAAAGATGGTCGTCACCGCAAAGGTTTAAGCACGCCAGAAAGCACGAAGGCGACCCTTGGGTCGCCTTCGCTCGTTTCGCGAACCTGAAATTCGCGCGACATGCTTACTTTTTGTTGCGTACGTACAGTACGAGATTGTGATCAACCATCTCGTAACCGTGCTTCTCGACGATCGCCTTCTGAAGTTTTTCGATTTCTTCGTCGAAGAATTCGATTACTTCGCCCGACTCCACGTTAACCATATGGTCGTGGTGGCCACCGTCGGCCAATTCGAATACCGCGTGGCCGCCGTCGAAGTTGTGACGGACCACGAGGCCAGCCGCTTCGAACTGGGTCAGAACACGGTAGACCGTGGCCAGACCGACGTCCTCGCCAGCTTCCATCAACGCCTTGTAGACGTCCTCGGCACTCATGTGACGCTGCTCTGTAGAGTCGAGCATTTGCAGGATCTTGACCCGTGGCAGGGTCACTTTGAGGCCGGCTTTGCGTAGTTCGCTATTTTCAACCATGGTCAGCTTTCTCGCGATGCTGCTTCGCAGCTTCTCTTAATGCGGGTATGATCGGCGTTTACGTTGTCCCAGCCAAGATAGTGGAAGTCGCCCACCGATGCAAAACACCAAGCTCTTGCTAACCAGTTTCACCTTTGTGGGACTGCTCGCACTCGCCGGTTGTTCATTCCCCGGGGTTTACAAAATCGACATCCAGCAGGGCAATGTCGTCACGCAGGACATGATAGACCAGTTACGCCCGGGAATGACCCGGCCGCAAGTACGGTTTATCATGGGCAACCCTCTGCTTGCCGACACGTTCCATGCCAATCGCTGGGATTATCTGTACAGCCTGCAACCTGGTGGCGGTGAACGCCAGCAGGAACGCATGAGTGTCATTTTCGACTCGAATGACCGCCTTGTCAGTCTGTCCGGTGACTTCATGCCGGGCGTCAGCCGTGACGAAGCCATTCTCGGCAAGGACAGTGGCACCAGCGTGACCGCTCCTGCTGAGAACACCGAGCAGCCGAAACCGGAAAAACCGGCCAAGCCTGGCTCCTTGCTGGATCAGATCCAGAAGGACGTCGATGGCGTGGAAACCGTTCCGGTTCCAACGCCAGAACCGCTGGACACCTCGCCGCAATAATTTGCGACGCAATAAAAAACCCGGAAATTCCGGGTTTTTTATTGCCTGCCGTTTTGCCAGCCTATTGGTTTCGCGCCTTGGCCTCGGCGGCTTTGGCGGCACGCAGACGACGCACTTCTTTCGGATCAGCCAACAGTGGTCGATAGATCTCGATGCGATCACCTTCCTGAACCTGTCGAGTATCCGGATCAGCGATCACTTTGCCGAAAATCCCCAAGGGACAACTGCTCAGATCCAGCCCCGGAAATTCAGCATCAATCTCCGACGCCATCAGCGCCGCACGCACCGTCGTACCCTCAGCAACACTGATTACACGCAAAACCTGACGATCAACCGCCGCATACACCACTTCGACTTCGATCACCGGCTCAACCATGCATCTGCTTGGCGCGCTGGCAGAACGCGTCCACCAGCGTATTGGCCGCCTGATTGAACAAAGGACCGAGCGTCGCGCGGACCAGCGGCCCGGCGTAGTCGAAGGACAGATCCAGACTGATCTTGCAGGCCTTCTCGTTCAGCGCCTTGAATACCCAGACGCCGTGCAGCTGATTGAACGGTCCCTCCTCCAGGTTCATCTCGATCGACTGCCCCGGCACCAGCGTATTGCGTGTCACGAAGTGCTGACTGAGGCCGCCCTTGGCCACGCCGACACTGGCGCGCATGTGCTCAGGCGAGCTTTCCAGGACTTCAGCAGACGAGCACCACGGCAGAAATTCCGGGTAACGTGCCACGTCATTGACGAGGTCGTAGAGAAATTGCGCCGGATAAGGCAGCAGCGCCGATCGTTGAATATGTGTCGTCATGTAAGCGTCACTTCCAGAGCTGGGCGGCAAACACTACAAGAATGCCGATGGGCGCCACATAGCGCATCAAAAACAGAGACAGGGCGAACAGCGCCGGGCTGCGAATCGACAATTCATCACGTACCGCCTCACGCCCCATCACCCAACCGGCAAACAGCACAAAGCACAGCCCACCGAGCGGCAACATGATGCGCGAGGTGAAGAAGTCGATCACGCCAAAGAAGTCCAGGCCACCGGCCGCACCCCACTGGTAGAGATGGAACACCCCACCATCGTTCACGAAAAATTTGGCTTCCTTCCAGATATTGAAGGAAAACACCGTGCCCAGGCCAACGAACCAGCAGGTGAACGCCAACCAGAATGTCACCCAGGCACGGCTGATTTTAGTCCGCTCGACCAGATAGGCGACCATTGGCTCCAGCAGGGAAATCGCCGAGCTCCAGGCCGCAATGGCCACCAGAACGAAGAACACCACGCCCATCAACTGGCCGAACAGCACGTTACCGAAAGCAAATGGCAGGCTGACAAACATCAGCCCCGGGCCTTCGCTCGGGTTCAAACCACCGGCGAACACAATCGGAAACAAGGCCAGACCGGCCACCAGCGAAACAAAGGTATCGAGCAGCGCCACACCGACGACCGTGCCCGACAGCGAGGCTTCCTTGGTCATGTAGGCGCCGTAGATCATGATCGAGCCCACGCCCACGCTCAGGGAGAAGAACGCGTGGCCCATGGCCGGCAGCAAGCCGTCGAGGACTTTTTCCGGGTGGAAGTCGAACATGAAATGTACGCCTTCCATGAAATGCCCGGTGGTCATGCTGTAACCCAGCAGCACCAGCACCATCACGAACAGCAGCGGCATCATGATCCGCAGGCTGCGCTCGAGCCCGGCGACCACACCCTTGGCAATCACCACCGCCGACAACAGCATGAAAACCGTGTGCCACAGCGTGATACGCCACGGGTCGGCGATGACATTACCGAAGTAGGCTCCGACCTGATCAGCCGTCGCGCCCTGGAAGTCTCCGCGCCCCATATCAATGATGTAATCCAGCGACCAGCCGCCGACCACACTGTAGAAAGACAGGATCAGCAGCGCCGTGATCATCCCGGCGAACGCGCCCCACGACCACTTGCCCGAGTGCCCGGCTTCCCGCGCCAGCACCTTCAGGGCATTCGCCGGACTCTGGCGGGCACGGCGGCCGATCAGGGTTTCGGCGAGCATTACCGGGATGCCGATCAGCGCGATACACGCCAGAAACATCAGCACGAAGGCGCCGCCACCGTAGACCCCGACCATGTAGGGGAATTTCCAGATGCTGCCCAATCCCACGGCCGAACCGGTCGCGGCGAATATGAAAACCCAGCGGCTAGCCCAACTGCCGTGGACAGAAACCTTGTCTGTCGACATCGTTTATCACGCCCAAGCGTTAGAAAAAGAGGCCGCATTGTCCGGGATTCACTCAACCTGCTCAAGCACGCAGCATCACCGTAGCCGACAGCCGTTTATCTCCATATAATGCCGCCCCTATGGCTAAACAGAAGAAACACCCAACAGGGACCATCGCGCAAAACAAAAAGGCGCGACACGATTACTTCATCGAGCACAAGTTCGAGGCTGGTCTGGTCCTGGCCGGCTGGGAAGTAAAAAGTCTGCGGGCAAGCAAGCTGCAACTGGTCGACAGTTACGTGTTGCTCAAGGATGGCGAAGCCTGGTTGCTCGGCAGCCACATCACGCCTCTGATGACCGCCAGCACCCACGTCATTGCCGACCCGGTGCGTACCCGCAAGTTGCTGCTCAACCGCCGCGAGCTGGACAAGCTCGCCGCCGCCGTGCAGCAGAAGGGTTACGCCTGCGTGTGCCTGTCCTGGTACTGGAGCAAGCACATGGTCAAGTGCGAGATCGCGCTGGGCAAGGGCAAGAAGGAATACGACAAGCGTGATACCGAACGCGAACGCGACGCCGGTCGCGAGTTGCAGCGTGCGGTGCGCAACAAGGGCAAGGAAGACTGATTCTTCTGCCTGAATGACCGTTCCCGCGCCTCGCACGGGAGCGGTCTTTTTTACATCCCTTTGCGTCGCTCGGCGCGAGCCATGCGCTGTACTTCCTGCCGCACTTCTTCCAGCACTTCCTGCACATACAGAATGTGTCGGCTGGACACCTCACGCGCCTGTTCCGCGCGACCCTCGATAATCGCCAGATACAACTCCCGATGCTGGGTGATCAGCATGTCGCGAGTTTCCGTGCGCTGCTTGTACATGCCACCGATGTTGGTCACCACGTTGCGCTTGAGCAAATCGAACAGCCCGCGAATGGTGTGCAGCAACACCGCGTTATGACTGGCTTCGGCAATCGCCAGGTGGAATTTCGCATCCGCCGCGCCCTCTTCCGCCCGGCTCACTTCGTCATGACGCGAATAGCAGTCCTGTAACTCTTCAAACGCAGCCGTCAGCCGTTCACGATCCACATCCGTGGCGCGCAATGCTGCGTAATAGGCACACGATGCCTCCAGCGTGTGGCGAAATTCCAGCAGATCGCGCTGCGCCTCGGGATTGCTTTCCAGCAATTGCAGCAGCGGATCGCTGAACGTCGAACCGAGGCTTTCCACGACATAGTTGCCGCCGCCCTGCTTGCTGACCAGCAAGCCCTTGGCCGCAAGCTTCTGAATCGCCTCGCGCAAAGAGGGCCGGGAAACGCCGAACTGTTCCGCCAGTGTCCGCTCGGCTGGCAGGCGCTCGCCGGACTTCAGCGTGCCCTCGAGAATCATCCCTTCCAGTCGCTCAACAATGTCGTCAGACAAACGGCGCTGACGTATCTGATCAAACCCCATCACTCAACTCTCCACCATCCCGACCGCTCGCCGGGCTCTCTATTCTGGCCTATCGACGCTGCGCCGACACCTGCCAGATGACGCCAATTCAACCGGTGCAATCCGATTCGCCGTCCGGTTGTTCGACAAAAGTTTTAGGGCGGCAAATTGACACACCGACATCAAGGCTTTTACCCTAGCCGACAGCACTTGTAAATTGGTCTTACCAATTAACCAAGAACGCTGACAGTGCCTGACCAACAACAATTAGGGGCCACCCCATATGCAAACCTGGCAACAGCTCTACAGCCCGCTCGGCAGTCTCGGCGTGTCCGCACTCGCGGCCGTCATCCCCATCGTTTTCTTCTTCCTCGCCCTTGCGGTGTTCCGCCTCAAAGGTCATGTGGCCGGCAGCATCACGCTCGCCCTGGCCATCGCCGTGGCGATCTTTGCGTTCCAGATGCCGGTCGACATGGCGTTCGCCGCTGCCGGATATGGCTTCGCCTATGGTCTGTGGCCGATTGCCTGGATCATTGTGGCAGCGGTGTTCCTGTACAAACTGACGGTCAAGAGCGGTCAGTTCGAGGTCATCCGCAGCTCGGTGCTGTCGATCACTGACGATCAGCGTCTTCAGGTGCTGTTGATCGGTTTCTGCTTCGGTGCATTCCTGGAAGGCGCCGCCGGTTTCGGCGCGCCAGTGGCGATTACCGCTGCGCTGCTGGTGGGACTCGGCTTCAACCCGCTGTACGCCGCCGGCCTGTGCCTGATTGCCAACACCGCACCGGTTGCGTTCGGCGCACTGGGGATTCCGATCATCGTGGCCGGGCAAGTCACCGGCATCGATGCGTTCAAGATCGGCGCCATGACCGGTCGTCAACTGCCGTTGCTGTCGCTGTTCGTGCCGTTCTGGCTGGTGTTCATGATGGACGGCCTGCGCGGCGTGCGTGAAACTTGGCCGGCGGCGCTGGTCGCAGGCTTGAGCTTTGCCGTCACCCAATACTTCACGTCGAACTTCATCGGCCCGGAACTGCCGGACATCACCTCGGCCCTGGCCAGCCTGATTTCGCTGACCCTGTTCCTGAAGGTCTGGCAACCGAAACGTGCCGCCGGCCAGCACATCGTCGGCGCCGTGTCCGCTTCGGTGGTCAGCGCCAGCGTCGGCGGTTTCGGCCAGAAGCGCACCACCGTCGCTTCGCCTTACAGCCTTGGGGAAATTTTCAAGGCGTGGTCGCCGTTCCTGATCCTCACCGTGCTGGTGACCATCTGGACCCTCAAGCCCTTCAAGGCCATGTTCGCCGCCGGCGGTTCGATGTACGCCTGGGTGTTCAACTTCGCGATCCCGCACCTGGATCAACTGGTGATCAAGACCGCACCGATTGTTGCCGCCCCGACCGCGATCCCGGCCGTGTTCAAACTCGACCCGATCTCCGCGACCGGCACGGCGATTTTCTTCTCCGCGCTGATCTCGATGCTGGTGCTGAAGATCAACTTCAAAACTGGTCTGACCACTTTGAAAGAGACCTTCTACGAACTGCGCTGGCCGATCCTGTCGATCGGCATGGTGCTGGCGTTTGCCTTCGTCACCAACTATTCCGGCATGTCCTCGACCATGGCTCTGGTGCTTGCCGGAACTGGCGCAGCGTTCCCGTTTTTCTCGCCATTCCTTGGCTGGCTCGGCGTGTTCCTCACCGGTTCCGATACTTCATCCAACGCCCTGTTCAGTTCGCTGCAAGCGACCACCGCACACCAGATCGGGGTCAACGACACTCTGTTGGTGGCGGCCAATACCAGCGGTGGCGTGACCGGCAAAATGATCTCGCCACAATCGATCGCCGTGGCCTGCGCAGCAACCGGCCTGGTGGGCAAGGAATCCGATCTGTTCCGCTTCACCCTCAAGCACAGCCTATTCTTTGCAACGATTGTCGGCCTCATCACTTTGGCTCAGGCCTACTGGTTCACCGGCATGCTGGTGCATTAAGCCGACAAGCAACATGGAAAAAACCGACACCGGTTCGTGATTCCGGTGTCAGCAATTCACAACCCGGTCTGTAAGGCTGCTGAAAGCAACGCGCTCTATATTCGGCAGCCTCAACAGACGGATAACCGGGCCCCCCCGGAGACACGCCTGATGAGCGAGCTTTTTTACAACGCTGTGCCCAACGCCACTCGCGTCGCACCGCCACTGCCCGAACCCCGGCAATACCCCGGCGAGAAACCATCGCGGGTCTACCTGTTCGGCACGTGCGTGGTCGACCTGTTCTACCCGGAAGCCGGGATGGACGCGATCCACTTGCTGGAACGCGAAGGCATCCGGGTCGATTACCCGCAAGGGCAGAGCTGCTGCGGACAACCGGCCTACACCTCGGGTTACACCGAGCAGGCACGGACGGTGGCGCGCTCGCAACTGGCGCTGTTTGCCGGGGACTATCCGGTGGTGGTGCCGTCGGGTTCGTGCGCCGGGATGATCCGCGAGCATTACGCCGACTTGTTCAAGGACGAGCCGGAAACGTTGAAACAGGTTCAGGCCCTCGCGGCCCGTACCTATGAGCTGGCCGAGTTTCTGCTGTTCGTCTGCAAGGTGCAGCTCAAGGACAGCGGCGAGCCGGTCAAAGTGGCGCTGCACACTTCGTGTTCGGCGCGACGGGAAATGAACACCCACCTGCACGGCCGCGAGTTGTTGGCGCAGTTGAGCAACGTGGAACGGGTCAACCACGATCACGAAAGCGAATGCTGTGGCTTCGGTGGGACATTCAGCGTCCGTATGCCAGACATTTCCGGCGCGATGGTGGCTGACAAGACCCGGGCGTTGAAGGAATCCGGCGCGCATCAGGTACTCAGTGCCGACTGCGGCTGCCTGATGAACATCAACGGCTCGCTGGAAAAACAGCAGGAAGCACTGCGCGGGCAACACCTGGCGAGCTTCCTCTGGCAACGAACCGGAGGTGCGCGATGAGCACTTCCACCATTATTCCTACGGTTGCCGTAGAAGAAGATTTCCGCACCCGGGCACACAACGCCCTGGGCGACTCGCAGTTACGGAACAACTTCCGCACCGCGATGGATTCACTGATGACCAAGCGGGCAGCGGCTTTCAGCGATGCCCATGAAAGAGAACACTTGCGCGCCCTGGGCAACTCGATCAGGGCGCGTGCGCTCTCCAAGTTGCCCGACCTGCTCGAGCAACTGGAACAGAACCTGACCCGCAACGGTGTGAAAGTGCACTGGGCGGAAACGGTGGACGAGGCCAATGGCATCGTCCTTTCGATCATCCGCGCTCACGAGGCGCGGCAAGTGATCAAGGGCAAATCGATGGTCAGCGAAGAGATGGAGATGAACCATTTCCTCGAGGCTCGGGACATTGAATGTCTGGAGTCCGACATGGGGGAGTACATCGTCCAGCTCGACCACGAGAAGCCTTCACACATAATCATGCCGGCAATCCACAAGAATGCCGGTCAGGTCGCGTCCTTGTTCCACGACAAACTTGGCGTGGAATACACCAAGGACGTTGACCAACTCATTCAGATCGGTCGCAGGGTCCTGCGGCAGAAATTCTTCGAAGCGGACATCGGCGTCTCCGGCGTCAACTTCGCCGTGGCCGAAACCGGCACCCTGCTGCTGGTGGAAAACGAAGGCAACGGCCGCATGACCACCACCGTGCCGCCGGTGCACATCGCCGTTACCGGTATCGAAAAAGTCGTGGAAAACCTGCGCGACGTGGTGCCGCTGCTATCGCTGTTGACCCGCTCGGCGCTGGGCATTCCGATCACCACCTACGTCAACATGATCTCCGGCCCGCGCAAGGAACATGAACTCGACGGCCCGCAGGAAGTGCATCTGGTGCTGCTCGACAACGGTCGCAGCCAGGCTTTCGCCGACAGCGAACTGCGCCAAACCTTGAACTGCATCCGCTGTGGCGCCTGCATGAATCATTGCCCGGTCTACACCCGCGTCGGCGGCCATACCTACGGCGAGGTTTACCCCGGCCCGATCGGCAAAATCATCACCCCGCACATGGTCGGCCTGGCAAAAGTCCCGGATCACCCGAGCGCGTCTTCGCTGTGCGGCGCCTGCGGTGAAGTGTGTCCGGTAAAAATTCCTATTCCTGCACTGCTGCGCCGCCTACGCGAAGAGAACGTCAAAGCCCCCGACAGTCCTCATCAAGTGATGCGCGGCCAGGGCAGCAAGTATTCGCGCAAGGAACGTTTCATCTGGAACGCCTGGGCGAAGCTCAACAGCTCGCCGACCCTGTATCGGCTGTTCGCGTTCTTCGCCACGCGACTGCGCGCCCTGGCGCCGAACAATGTCGGGCCGTGGACGCAGAATCACAGCGCACCGAAACCCGCCGCCCGCTCATTGCATGACATGGCTCGCGAACACCTGGCCAAACAAGGAGACCGTTGATGAGCGCCAAGCAAAATATCCTCGGCAAGTTAAAGAAAAGTCTGACCGGCACCACGCCGATTGCCGACAACTTTGATGTCGATCTGGTGACCCAGCCTTACACCTACAGCACCGAACAACGGATCCCGCAACTGCGCAAACTGATGGAAGCGGTGCACACCGAAATCCACCTGACATCCGCTGATGGGTGGCCGGCGCTGCTGGCGCAACTGCTGCGCGACCGCCAGTTGCCGAGCCTGCTGATCGCACCGACTACGCCGCACGGGCAGCGCATCACACAACACTGGGCGAACAATCCTGATCTGCCGGCGCTGAAATCCTACGACCGGCCGATGGAGGAATGGAAAGCCGAGTTGTTCAACGACACCCCGGCCAGCCTCACCGGCACCCTCGGCGCCATCGCCGCCACCGGCAGCCTGATTCTCTGGCCGACCCGCGAAGAGCCACGGTTGATGAGCCTGGTGCCGCCGGTGCATTTCGCCCTGCTCAAGGCCAGCCAGATTCGTGACAACTTCTATCAGGTGCAGCAGGAATTCGAGTGGGCCCAAGGCATGCCGACCAATGCATTGCTGGTGTCCGGCCCGTCGAAAACCGCCGACATCGAACAAGTGCTGGCCTACGGCGCCCACGGCCCGAAAGACCTGGTGGTGTTGATCCTGGAGGACCAATGACCTTACCGGCGACTTTCCTGCGCGATGCGCAGCAATTGATTCCTGCCGAACGGCGTTTCGACGATCCGCTGTCGACCCTGGCTTTCGGCACCGATGCCAGCTTCTACCGGTTGATTCCGCAACTGGTGATCCGCGTCGAATCCGAAGATGAAGTGGTAGCGCTGCTGAAACTGGCCCAGCGCGATCAGGTCCCGGTGACCTTCCGCGCCGCCGGCACGAGCCTGTCCGGACAGGCGATCAGCGATTCGGTGCTGATCGTGCTTGGGGATAACTGGAACGCGCGTGAAATCCGCGGACAAGGCACACAAATTCGCCTGCAACCGGGGGTAATCGGCGCCCAGGCCAACGCATGGCTCGCGCCATTCGGGCGCAAGATCGGCCCGGATCCGGCGTCGATCAACGCTTGCAAGATCGGCGGCATCGTCGCCAACAACGCCAGCGGCATGTGCTGCGGCACCGCGCAAAACACCTATCACACGCTGGCCGGGATTCGTCTGGTGCTGGCCGACGGCACCCGCCTCGACACCGAAGATGCCGCCAGCGTCGAGGCGTTTCGAGTCAGCCACGGTCAATTGCTGGAACGCCTGGCGAGCTTGGGCCGCGAGACCCGCGCCAATGCCGAACTGGCCGCACGAATTCGCCACAAATACCGTCTGAAAAATACCACCGGCCTGTCGCTCAACGCCCTGGTGGATTTCGATGAGCCTGTGGATATCTTGAGCCACTTGCTGGTCGGTTCCGAAGGCACGCTTGGCTTCATCAGCGCCGTGACTTACGACACGGTGATCGACCACCCGAACAAGGCTTCGGCACTGATCGTTTTCCCGGACGTGGAAACCTGCTGCAACGCCGTCACCGTGCTGAAAAGCCAACCGGTGTCCGCCGTGGAACTGCTCGACCGCCGCAGCCTGCGCTCGGTGCAGGACAAACCTGGCATGCCGGCTTTCGTACAGCAGCTGTCGAACAATGCCTGCGCGCTGTTGATCGAATCCCGCGCCGCCTCTTCCACGTTGCTGCAGGAACAACTGGCGCAGATCATGGCCTCGCTCAGCGCCTTCCCGGTGGAGAAACAGGTCGACTTCACCGAAGACCCGGTCGAAAACGCCCGCCTCTGGGCAATCCGCAAGGACACCTTCCCCGCCGTCGGCGCCGTGCGCAAGACCGGCACCACGGTGATCATCGAAGACGTGACCTTCCCGGTCGAGCAACTGGCCATCGGCGTAAACCGCTTGATCGAGCTGTTCGACAAACACGCCTACGACGAAGCGATCCTTTTCGGACACGCGCTGGAAGGCAATCTGCACTTCGTCTTCACCCAAGGCTTCAACAGCACGGAAGAAGTCGCACGCTATCAGGCGTTCATGGACGACGTGGCGCAACTGGTGGCCGTGGAGTTCGGCGGCTCGCTGAAGGCGGAGCACGGCACCGGGCGCAACATGGCGCCCTTCGTCGAACTGGAATGGGGCAGCGACGCCTATCAATTGATGTGGCAGCTCAAACGCCTGCTCGACCCCAACGGCATTCTCAATCCGGACGTGGTGCTAAGCGAAGATCCGCAGATCCACCTCAAGCACCTGAAACCGCTGCCGGCGGCCGACGAGATTGTGGATAAATGCATCGAGTGCGGTTTCTGCGAACCGGTCTGCCCCTCGAAAGGCCTGACCCTGAGCCCGCGCCAGCGCATCGTGATCTGGCGCGATATCCAGGCGCGAAAACGCGCCGGGATCGACACCACCGAACTGGAAAAAGCCTACGAGTACCAAGGCATCGACACATGCGCTGCGACCGGTTTATGTGCGCAACGCTGCCCTGTAGGAATCAATACCGGCGAGCTGGTGAAAAAGCTGCGCAGCCGTCACGCCACCCATACGAAAACCGCCAACTTAATCGAAGGTAATTTCGCCACCACCCTGCAAGGTGCGCGTTTCACCCTGCATGTGGCCAACGGTGCGCGGATGTTGTTGGGTGCACCGCGGCTGGCGAAGCTTTCGGCAACACTGAGCCGGCTGTCCAAAGGTCAGGTGCCGCTGTGGACCCACGCGATGCCGCAGCCGGAAAAAGCCATTCGCTTCAGCCCGGCCGTGTCGGACGAACGCCCGCGCGTCGTGTATCTGGCAGCCTGCGTCTCGCGGGTGATGGGGCCGGCGGCGGGCGACAAGGAGCAGATGTCGCTGTACGACAAAACCCGTGGTCTGCTGGAAAAGGCCGGTTATCAGGTGGTGTTTCCGGACAATCTGGACAACCTCTGCTGCGGTCAGCCCTTTGCGTCCAAGGGCTACGCCGAACAGGCCGAACACAAGCGTCAGGAGCTGATCGGCGCGCTGCTCCAGGCCAGTCGCGGCGGGCTCGATCCGATCTATTGCGACACCAGCCCCTGCACGCTGCGGCTGGTGCAGGATGTGGGAAATGTTCGCCTGGATCTGTATGACCCTGTGCGATTCATCCGTACGCATCTGATGGATCGGCTCGACTTCACCCCGCAGGAAGCACCGATTGCCGTTCACGTGACCTGCAGCACTCAACATCTGGGGGAAAGCCAGGCGCTGATCGAACTGGCGCGCAAATGCAGCAAGAACGTGGTGATCCCGGAAGGCATTCACTGCTGCGGTTTCGCCGGCGACAAGGGTTTCACCACGCCGGAGCTCAACAGCCATTCGCTGCGAACGCTCAAGGATGCGGTGCAACAGTGCAGCGAGGGGATTTCCACCAGCCGCACCTGTGAGATCGGTCTGACGCAACACGGCGGCATCGACTACCACGGTCTCGTGTATCTGGTGGACCGGGTGACCCGCGCAAAAGCCCCCGCAACTGCCCTCTGAAGAAAAATAGAACCCTTGCGAGCGACCGCAGTCCACAGAACAGGCCCCGAACAATCGGGGCTTGTCCTCCATTCGGTTGCCCGTCCTGACGGCCAGCGAAGTCTGGATCCCTCAGTTCAAGGAGATTCATATGAAACGTTCTGTACTGTTAGGTCTGTTCGTTACTGCCTCGATGATGGCGTCGGCTTCGTTCGCTGCCGACAAGCCCGCTGACCTGTGTGATGCCAATCTGCAAACCATCAACAACGCCAAGGCGCAGGCAATGGCCTCACCCGACCTGAGTCAACGGGTAGAAGCCAGCGTGCAAAAAGCCCAGGCACTCAAGGCCCAGGGCAAGATCGACGAATGCGTGGCTGAAACCCAGCAAACCATTCTGGAAATCCGCAAAACCAGCGGAACCAACAACTGATCGAAGCTCAGGCCAACCTTCGGGTTGGCCTTGTGAGCCGTTTGGCGTACACTGCGCAGGCTTGTTGCTCATAAGCCACACAGAGCGCCAGGCTCGGGGCCGTTTAGGATTCGACGCCGGTTGCGAAACTCTAGGTGCATGCCGACTTGGTAACAGAAGTCGTAAATCCACTGTTGCAACTACTTATAGTTGCCAATGACGACCAATACGGTGCTGCTCTCGCTGCTTAATTGCAGCTGACATGCACTCCTGGTACCTTCGGGTCCAGCAATCATCAGGGGATGTCTGTAAACCCAAAATGATTGTCATATAGAACAGAATCGCCGTGCAGTACGTTGTGGACGAAGCGGCTAAAACTTACACAACTCGCCCAAAGCACCCTGCCCGTCGGGTCGCTGAGGGTTAACTTAATAGACACGGCTACGCATGTAGTACCGACAGCGGAGTACTGGCGGACGGGGGTTCAAATCCCCCCGGCTCCACCACTTCATCATCTAAAGACGTCCACGGACGTCTTTTTTTGTGCCTGAAATCCAGTAAATACAGGGGTTTCAGCGCTTATGGGAGCTTTGGAGAGTTTCGGAGTTCCAGCCGCTTTGGTATCCCAGGTGGTATCCCGGACCGCCAAATGCTATTTTCAGGATACCAAAACGGTGCTGGAGGTAGCCCCATGCCTACTAACGCAACCCGCCTCTCAGATCGCCAGCTCAAGGCGGTCAAGGCAACTGGTAAAGACTTCGTCCTCAGCGACGGCGATGGCTTGCAGCTTCGAGTACGCGCCAGCGGCTCGATGATGTGGAATTTCAATTACCGCGAGCCGTTGACCAGAAGCCGTATCAACATGGCGCTTGGTCCATACCCTGACCTCTCGCTAGCCAACGCCCGGAAGAAAGCCGCAGAGGCACGTGAGCTGCTCGCGTTGGGCACTGATCCCAAAACCCAGCGTGATGAGGTAAGGCAAGCCAAACTTGCTGAGACTGAACACACTTTCGAGAAGGTGGCCACGGCCTGGTTCGAGCTGAAGAAAGACTCCGTAACCAAAGCCTACGCCGAAGATATTTGGAGATCGCTGACGCTTCATGTTTTCCCAAGTATGAAAACAACGCCGCTCTCTCAAATCACTGCTCCTATGGTTATCAAGATCCTTCGCCCAATCGAGGCCAAAGGAAGTCTCGAAACCGTCAAACGATTGAGCCAACGACTCAACGAGATCATGACCTACGGGGTCAACTCCGGGCTGATATTTGCGAACCCCCTCAATGGAATTCGGGCGGTGTTCAAGAAACCCAAAAAAGAGAACATGGCTGCGCTACCACCTGAGGAGCTTCCCGAGCTCATGATGGAAATCGCGAACGCAAGCATCAAGCGCACGACCCGCTGCCTGATCGAATGGCAGTTGCACACGATGACCCGCCCTGCCGAAGCAGCCACCACACGATGGGCAGATATCGACTTCGACAAGCGCATTTGGACCATTCCGCCAGAGCGCATGAAAAAGCGTCGGCCGCACACAATCCCTCTTACCGATCAGGCACTTTCGTTACTGGAGACGCTCAAGCAACTCAGCGGTCACAGAGAGTACGTGTTCCCCTCAGATAGAAACCCCCGCACCCATGCCAATAGCCAGACCGCCAACATGGCGTTGAAGCGCATGGGCTTTCAGGACCGTTTAGTCAGCCACGGCTTGCGCTCGATGGCGAGCACCATCCTGAATGAGCATGGCTGGGACCCGGAGCTGATCGAGGTCGCACTGGCACATGTCGACAAGGACGAAGTTCGTAGCGCCTACAACCGGACGGATTACATCGAACGCCGGCGTCCGATGATGGCTTGGTGGAGTGAATATATCCAGAAGGCGGCCACCGGCAGCCTGTCGGCATCGGCCATCAATCAAACCAGAGATCGCAACGTCGTACCGATTCGCTGAACATCCAAAAGGAACGCGCCACCGGCTACGATCCGTGTCGTGTAGTAGGGCGAAAGGAGTGACGACAATCGCTAGATCTCTGATATGCCTGCGCCTCTTCAGCCAAGCCCCTGAGTATGGGAAGGCTCCGCATTCCCATACTCAGGGGCTCACGCTTAAAGATCTATCAGGCAACCACGACTTTTGCCTTTCTACGGCGGATCAACCCTGCTGTTAACTCGTAGTAGTAGATGGTAGTTGGAGCTGAGCATCGCAAATAGTGCTCCAAAAACCATCTCACGTGCTTTTCTCTCCAGGACCAGGGAGTCGCGCAACCCCAGCGTTCACGAATCACCTTGTGCATCCTTTCTGCTTGCCTGATGTGCCGCTGCTGCGTGGCATGTGCACCTTTGAGCACGGGGCCCAGGAACAACGCTATATCGAACTCGGCCGTCATCGCCGGCCTCCGATGTAGGCACTCACCACATCGATGCGGTTATGTCCCAATTCGTGGCTGATCTGCTGTCGCGCGCGCTGATCAAGCTCTCGATCTTCTCGATGAACACGACCGCCATTGACGGGTGCATTCAAGCCAGTCAGTTGCTCATAGCGCTCACAGGCGTAAGCCGCCCGCAGCTCATGAAAACCTTTCAATCCATGCTCATGCAGGATGTCCCGTGCCGGTCGCACAACTGCCTGCATAAAGTCTTTGTAGCTTTCGCCGGGCACCAACAAATTCCGGCTGCCATTGGGTGAGGTCGCGCTGGCCCAATCCAGGGCATCGCGAACTTGATCCGTTACCGTAATCCAGCGCGGTGCCGAGGCCCCTGATCGACCACCTTTGGTGCCATCCTGGATGTTGATCTTGCCCAGTTGCCGAACCTCACGTTGCAGTCGGGGCAGATCGGCCAGGATCGCTTCGCGCAGGCGCATACCAGTCTCACGGGCGAGGAGCACAATAGCACTCACCCTCGATTGCTGACGATCTGACAGCGCCCGCGCGATCAACTCGACCCGCGCACGGTCTTGGCCTTGCGGAGCCTCACTACGCACGCTTGAACGCTGTAGGCCTAGCGCCTTACTCGGGCTGGGGATTTTGACGTACTGATCACCGCGCAGCGCGGCCAACGTGCGGTTGACGCTGGACAGGCGGTTCTGCGCGGTGGCAATGCCGACGTTGCCCTGATCGACCTGCTCCCGCACGTGGACGGCGTACCGCATGAGGATCTCGCGGTCTATCTGGCGCGCGTCGTTGACCCTCGGTCCTTCATCGGATCGACACCAATGCACGAACGCCTGCCACCGATCGCTATGGGCTTTGACGGTAGCAAAATGGCCGTCGCCAAATAGATCCTTCAGTGCTTGCGGTCCGGCATAGCTGAGCTGGCGACCAAAGCCAAAATTACGCCCCGCTCGCTTACCGACCCGGGCCATTTTTCTGTTCCTGATCGACTGCCGCGAGATCATGCAAAAGGGCTCGCCAGTGCGCACTTACAATCGCGAACTGAGCCCAATCAGTCGGGCGAAAACACAGCGTGTTGTCGGTGACGTAAAGATGCGCACCCTCCTCTTTCAACCATTGAATAATGGCTGTCGTAGAGGCGATAGCTTTATGGGTGGTGGCGACACTGGCGACAGCGGCGACAACCCTCGTCCTGCTTGGTTTTGAGCGTGGCGACAAAGTGGCGACAGTAGCGGCGACAAATCGCGCTTTGGGCTCCTTTTGACGCTGTGCCAGATGGTTGCGCAGCGCTTCATCAAGATTAAACATGGCGCACCTCGAAGGTGTGGCCATCGGTGATCAACCACTGATGATCAATCAACTCGACCAGGAGCTTGGCGGCATGACGACTGCTCTTGCGGGCAAAGCGAGGACCGTTGCGATTCAATTCACGAATACTGAAACGCTTCCAATCTTTGACCTGTAGCCAGCGCAACAGCCGGTCCGCCTCTTCCTTTACCCGACACACTGGCTCCTGCTCAGTCAGGCGCTGGATCTCGGTGAGGTAGTAGCCGACTAAAGCGGAGGCCCGTTGGATATGGTCGACCTCCACGACGCTGCTCTCCTCCACAACTGCAAGAATGCCGGCGACGCGCAGCAGGTTATCGGCGGCCTTTGATCCGCTGGGCCGTACGCTGGCCAGCTCGCCAAACTCCCCCAGCTGAGCTTCGATAGCATCATGCAAATCAATCCAGCGACGGCGGGCTAACGGACTCAGTGTCAACGGTGATAGCCGCAAGGCACCGTCAGCGGAAAGTGACCAAGGCTGATGAAACAGGGCCGAAAGACGGTGGTGATATCGCTTTAGGGCGGGGTCTTTGGACAAGTCGACAGACTGGTAACTGCGTTGTCCGGCCAGACTGGTGGGCCAGGTGATGAGGCAGCGACCGAGAATGCCTTGCCCCTGCAGCAATGGGTCACTGAGTAACTGCATGGCTAGATACGGTTGCAGCATCAGGTGCAGGCTTAAGCGTCGATCGTAAGCTCGCAAGCTTTCACCCGCCATAGACCGCGCGCGATCTATCGGACTGCCGTCCCAGAGTGACGACAAGGTCGTAACCGCTTTCAAACGGTTATCTCGACTCATGGTGCTGCTGCCGAGGAATTGTCCCCCTTCATCGCAGAACAACCCCATGCTCGGCAGGTCATGGCAGAGCCCTTTGATCAGCGCTTCAATAGTTGGGTCCGTGGTAATCAGCCTCGGTGCAGAGGGCTCCGCTTCGAGCGGTACACCGTTCGCGGAGTCGGGATCGGCAGGGTTGATACGCTGCATCTGGCGCTGTGCGGCGAGGTACCGGGCAAGCTGTTCGCGGTAGCGCTGCCACTGCTCACGCTCCCATTGGCGCGCTGGCAGCAATGCAGATCGGTCTGCCGCCGTTTTACGATCCCCCGAAGCTGCCACCGTGATCAGGTACAGCGAGAGGGGATAACTTCTCCCGTCGAGCTGTAAGCCGGCATGACCTTGGGTAGCCAGCGCCGAGGCAGCCAACACCGATTGTGCAGCCAATGCCTGGGGCACGCCGATGACCTCGGCCATGCGCTCCACCGCAGGCCCAAGAATCCCACCCAGTGCCTGCACCGGATAAGGCTGGGCCACGGGATTCGACTCAATCAACGGTCGAGGTGGTCGTGGTAGTTCAAGCTTCGGATCTAACTGCTGCATGGCCCTCTCCTCGTTCATTGCTGGTTGTCCTCACGTAGTCCCGCCACGGTTGTTGAGTGTTATCAGGGATCAAGGCCCCTGCGGCCTGTGAGGTGCTCACTGACGCGGAACGAACGGCTCCTTACAACCGGGAGCGAGGGCATAACCCCATGAATCTGGCCTCCTTAGTCGCATCCGAAGATGCGGGCGGGTAGAGGCTGTGCCGACTGACGAGTTCGGCACCTGGAGATCCGGAGTAGGAGAAGGCAACGACATGGACACCTGGGGCATGCCTGACTGTCAGTCAGATGCAGCCTTTCCATTGGCTGCGGCACCGGTGCCTGTGTCGTTGCGGATGGCGACGAATCGGATTTGTCAGGTCGATTGTCACGAGGAGAGTTGCGGCAACGCCCTGTACGACGTGGCTTGCAGCAGTGGTACGAGCGCCCGTCTCTTTCCAGAAGAAAGAGACGGGCGCGGATTGGCGCAGCGAAGTGTGCCGAGAGGTGAGGTTGCTGCAGTGCAGCGAGGAAGGTCCATCGTCTGCCGCAGTAGGCAGATTGGTCGAGTAGGCATCCATCACTCTTGGGAGTGACCGTGCGAGCCGCCGGACGCTAATCGCACTTGGGGAAGAACCACCACGCGAGTGGCGTAGCCTTAAAGGTTCTGGCTACCTGGGCAGGTGCTGTCAACGACAGCGATCCGTGCGCCAATTGTTATACCCACTCGAAAAGGCGGTCAAGCGGCACCGCCAATGCGCTGAGAAAGTGGCGACTGTCGCCACTTCTGTCGCCATGCTCCAGACCACGTTATACGCGAGTTGTCGCCACTGTCGCCGCTGTCGCCATACCTATATCCATGCCCAACGAAAGGATCCGCTTTGACACTGAAATGGCCCTGCGCCCGATACAGATCACGAGCAATTACTGACGGGTAAAAGAAGGCTGGCGCTGATCAAATTTGAAATGAAAGAGGGGAACGCGGTGGCTGCAAGGAAAAGCGAGTGAACCCTCCGATCGGCGCGATCAAAGATCGCTTAATCGGAGGGTTTGGCGGGAAAAGCAAAGTCTCAAACGTCAATTACAAACTCAGGCATCGATGCTGGTTGACTGGGAAGTGACTGCATCACGTCGCATGATCAGCGTTTGCTGCAATCGCAGCAGAAAACCTGCTTCAAATGCTTCTTGGGGGTCACCTGGACGATGATGCTTTCGGTTTTGCGCCAGTGCCCACCACAGCGGCAATGATGAACCATCGAGCCAGGTCTCAGCGCACCGAACGCCGTCCTCAATCATCGGGCGGAATTCATTGCCCCATGGTGTTCGAAGACCAGGACAGCCTTCAGCTGAAGGGACAGAGACGTACTCACCAACCTGTTGATGAACGCGCTGAGCTGGGATACCGGACAAAGATCGAAACGCCTTGTCGAACAATACAGCCGCGTCATCCAACAGCTCTACCGCCAGCTCAACATCCTGTGGAAAATGAAGCAGGACGCTCTGTGCGCCATTAAGCCGAAGTATTGCAGCCTGCCGTAGTTTAATCGCTGCATCTTCAGGGGTAAGCGATGAAGTATCGATGCTGTTGGGTTTGGGTAGGCCAATGAGAAGCGAAAGATCAAACATCGCGGAATCCTCCGAGATATTGTGCAGCTTGAATCATTAGGCCAGGGTGGCGCACGAGCTTAAAAGGGGGACAGGTCATTTTCCTTATCTCCTCGGACAGTTAAGGAGCCGTCCACCCAGCCGTTCTGACACGAAATGGGTGGCGGACCGTACGGGGGTCAGAAACCGGCGTCCGAGGGAACCGGCCAGGCCGAAGCCTGCCCCGCACGGACCGCCATAGAAAAGCAGCAGCTAAGCCTATGTAAGCACTTAATAGCTGGCTATGGCGCTATGCGCCTCGAACAATTCAGGTTCTGACACCCGGCCACGGGATTGACCGTGACGGGACAAAGCGTAAATGTGAAGCAGTGACAACACAAGCATGCAGTATCAATAAGCTATACATCGAATGAAGCTGCCAGCCAGATGATGACGCTCGACGGTGACTGGTGGCCCTCCACCGCTTCAGGTCTGACCTAGCGACGAATAATGCAGAGTCCGACCACGCTGATAGAATCGGCATGGTTGTACATAACGCCCTTCTGAGAAACGTTATGAATACAGAATTGACGGAAGAAGAGATGCGCCGGGCGCTATTCGGTGATTCTCAGTCCCCTGCGCCAGCATTTAACACACACGTGCAAGACACCGTCTCGGATGTCGTGATGGTACAACCGGTAAACGCAGCGAAGAAAAAGAAAGTCTCAAAAGGCTTCACGCCCAGGCTGAGAGTCACGCTGCGGGTGGGAAATGAATTTGAAGGCAAAATGCACGAGATGGTGCATGAGGCCGATACGCTGAGCTCAATAGTTGCGGAGCAAGAAGCTACAAAGACGGCCAGAAAAAAATTCAGGTTTGTGGAAGTTGTATCGGTCAAGTCGATGTAAGCGCCCCCTCTAATTTGGCACTAAATCGCTTTCTGTTACCGCGGGTCACCCGACCGACCAGTTCGTGTCGATTGAGGCCTTAAACCTCAGTTACGCTAATCATATCGCAGGCTGGATTTAACACTGACGCTCCATCCAAAGTCTTGATACTTAACTGACCGCCAGCTCCCCGCAGCCGAGGGTAGCGACGGGCAGAAACCGGCCAGAAGCGGACGGATTGCAAGCAGAGAAAAGGGGACTGATATAATTTCTGAGAAATAAATCAGTCCCCTTTTCCCTAAGACCGCGGACGCGTCCGAGACGCTTGGCCAACGATCAGCCGCAGACAGCTGCAATGGCAAGTCGCTGACGATGCTGGTCGTCAAATTGTGCCTGGCGGTGTTACCACGGGCCCGCCGGCTCCTAGGCGCAAGGTCGTCTAATTGCCGGACCGCTTATCAGTCAGCATATTGATCAACGCCCTGAGGCCGGATGGTACATGGCGATTCGCCGAGTAATAGAGGCACAGCCCCAGATACGCGGGACACCACTCTTCCAGAACTCGTTTGAGTCGGCCCTCCTTGAGCGCATGTGCTGCAAGATGGTCGGGCACGAAGGCGATCCCTATTCCCTCGATTGCTGCCTCCACCATCAACGATTGATCAGTCAACGTGAGAGGGCCGGGAGCGTTGATCCTTTCGACAGCGCCATGGCGCTCAAACTCCCATCTGTAGATTGCACCACTTTCAAACCGGAAGCGGATGCAATGATGGTCATACAGATCTTGCGGCACTACTGGATATCCGCGTTGCTCGAAGTACTCGGGCGACGCCACTACCGCAAAGCGGACCTCTCCCATAACTGGGATGGCCACCATATCTTTGGGTACTGCTTCCGCTAATCGGATACCCGCATCAAAACCATCGGCAACGATATCGCTCAGCTTGCCATCACTGAATATGTCGAGATGGACGCGAGGATTCTCGCGCAAAAAGCGCGCAAGCACTGGCCACAGTACCAACCGGATGGCGCCCTCACTGGCATTGATTCGCACCGTTCCGCTGGGAGCCTGGTCATTGCTCTCCAGCTCCCGAACGGCTTCTTCAACTGAGGCCATTGCCGGTCTTAGTTTTATGGCCAGGCGCTCTCCCGCCTCGGTCAAGGAGACGCTTCGAGTCGTCCGGTTGAAAAGGCGGACGTTTAACCGTTGTTCGAGAGCCTTGATCGAGTGACTGATCGCTGAGGGCGTCATGTCGAGATCGATTGCGGCGCTGCGGAAACTTCGGTGGGCTGCGACCGCTAAGAATGCGGCAAAGGCCGACAGGTCATTGCCCTTGGATTGGTGAATTACTTTCATCATGGAATCAAATATTGACCAGATTGTCGCGACAGTCAACGACCCATAGACTCGAATGAAGCTGCAGCATCGTGGGTCCAAAAGGGCCGGTGTAGCTCTCAGAGCATCTCGTTCGCAGCCCTAACAGTAATGACCACCTGATCGAAAGGAACATGCGATGAAGATGAAGGCAGTTGTGATGACCGGCGCGAACAAACCCTGGGAGGTTCATGAGGTTCCCATGCCCAAGGCAGAGCCAGGGCTGGTCCTGGTGAAAGTTCACGCCTCCGGCATGTGCTACACGGACGTGTGGGCAACTCAGGGGGCTGGCGGTGACATTTATCCTCAGACTCCGGGTCACGAAGTGGTTGGTGAAATCGTCGAAGTCGGTGCGGGTGTCCACACGCGCAAGGTTGGAGACCGAGTCGGTACCACCTGGGTACAGTCCTCGTGCGGTCGATGCCCTTACTGCCGCCAGAACCGCCCGTTGACCGGCCAGACTGCCATGAACTGCGTTGCGCCCAGAACGACCGGCTTCGCGTCGCAGGGCGGGCACGCAGAGTACATCGCAATTTCTGCGGAAGGCACCGTATTGTTGCCCGATGGGCTGTCCTACACGGACGCCGCGCCCATGATGTGCGCGGGCTATACCACCTGGAGCGGCCTGCGAGACGCGGAGCCGAAACCGGGTGACAGGGTCGCTGTGCTGGGGATCGGCGGGTTGGGCCACGTCGCCTTGCAGTTCTCAAAGGCATGCGGATTCGAGACCATCGCGATCACGCATTCTCCAGACAAGCACAAGCTTGCGACCGACTTGGGGGCCGACCATGTCGTCACCAATGCCGAGGAGCTATTGGCAGTCGGTGGTGCCGACGTGCTGCTGATCACCACCAACGACTTCGAAACCGCCGAAAAGGCGCTCGCGGGGGTCAATCCTGACGGTCGCATCGTCCTTTGCGGGCTCGACTTCAGCAAGCCGTTCTCGATTCCGTCCGATGGCAAGCCATTCCATATGATGCGCCAACGGGTGGTTGGCTCCACGCATGGGGGACAGCACTACCTCGCCGAAATTCTCGAATTGGCCGCGAAGGGTAAGGTCAAGCCTATAGTCGAAACCTTCTCTCTTGACCAAGTAACGGAGGCTTATGAACGCCTGTCCTCCGGGAAGATGCGATTCCGTGGTGCGTTCCTGCCTCACGGCGGAAATTGATTCCCAGAGCGGTTCCGGCGACCGCGCGGTCGCCGGCTTCGACTCCAACACATGCAGATGCCTGTTTGCGACTGACAAATATCGGCTTCCGCTTCCAGAGCGATGCATCGCATCTTGGGCGGGTGCGTGAATAGGTATAGCTTTTCTAGAAACCTCGGTACCTCAAAGCGAGCCCACTGATCCGTGTGGGGCGGTCTGCTAATGGCCGTTTTCAGTCGGTCGCCACAGGCAGAAAACGGCCATAAGCAGACATTTAGAGTCGGCCATGAGTCGGTTTCTGTCGTTCCTTACCTAGCATTTGAAACGGGGGAGCGTAGCTTCTCTCTTTCATTTCTCGAAGTGAACTTCAGAATGCACGTGAGTAACCACATGCAGTGCCTGAAGTAACGAGTTCACTCGCTGCTGGTGGAAACGCCTAGTCTTAAATCACGAAGATGATCGAAAAAACGATCTTCGATGTTGCCTTGGCCTGACGAATTCAATTTATGATAAAGTCGGAAAGTATGCAGTATGGTTTTGGCTGCAATCGTTTCGGTCTTCTTAATGAGTTCTACATCAATATCGATTTTGCCAGTATGAACAAGTGCAGATCGAGTGTCGTATATTTTTTTTATATCTTTATAAATGCCTACTCTCTCTTCGCGAGGGTAGCAGAGTAGCGCGATATACTCAGCGAGCGTAATTCTAATGGGTGTATGCTTGTCTCGGGAAAATATGGCTTCGATTGCGATAACATATGAGATAAACCCCAGTACTCTGTCGGTGCCGTTCAGCGCACGCGAAAAGAAATTAAGGGCGCTTTTGAGTCTTGCGAAAAGTTTGTCATTGTGGTTTGTGATCATGTTGGAGTAGACGCTAAATTCCTCATCCAAAGAATCATAAAAGCCGCTATCCGGACAGAGGTTAATCCTAGTGGATACGGTAAGTGGGGAGCGCTCTATTCCTCCTGTCACTTTATTTATGAGGAACACATGGTTTGTATCAATTTCATTGCTTGCCCATCCACCACCTTTACAGTCCGCCAAAACTCCATATACCTCAAGTAAGTTTGTAAAGTATTTCAGCTTCCATCTTCCATAGTGAAACGCTGCATCCTCCGCCCCATGCACCTCAAACATTATTAGCGGGCACTTATTAATTGATCCGCTCCCTTGGTACGTCTGGTGCTGATGATCAGTTCTAGAGACGCTCGTGAGCTTGAACTCAGCTTGAAGTATTTTTTCTAGGCTCTCGAATTCATGAGACTTTGTTTTTACCGTGAATGCTCCGAATTTGAGATCAAGATCCTTATCTTTGCCACGCGGGAAGTCACGTAGAGGATTGTTGAATATGTAAGGAAAAACCGCAACCCAGTCACGGCGATCGTTTGTGGATTCAACGTAGTCGCTGATGGCTGTGGCAGCTTCCTCGGGGTCATGTATTCCATAATTGACAATTACTGAATGTATGAGGCCCATAAAAAAATCATAATCTAGGTGTTTAGCCGCGTATGTTGTTTTTGTAAGGGCTTTGAGTAAGGGCTCATCAAATTCGAAAATTTCGAACGCCCCCTGGTAGTCCTCATTGCCCTCGTTCGCGAGTGAGTCGATGTACCTTGGAATCAAATGCTCTAGACGTTTGCTAACTGCCGCTATGTCAATTTTCTTATCTTTAGCCATTTTTAATCTTCTATGATTTTTCTAGTTGGCGGGAGGCTAATTTATAAATATTTTCGCTGTCTTCCTAACCTCCTGCGCTCCCGCGCCCGGCTCATACGCTCGGGGTAGTAGCTGTTTTTTCGGTCGTCGACGGGACCGGCCGGTGTCTCAGTGAAAAGGTCATCAGTGACAGGATCGACAGCCATGACGCTTTCAACGGGGCAGTCGGAAATTATCCCGATTCAAAGCCATCTTTGGCCTGATTGACATCCATTGCAAGGGGCCACTATGGGTCGTTAGCTGTACTTGGTCGAGAGTCCGCTTCTGGCCGGTTTCTGCCTGTTGCCACCTTCCGACTCGGATCGAGTGCTGCCCGTTGTCCCGCCTGCTGCGAGAAGATCACTGCTTATCATGGATGCGAAGCAAGGTTTTCAGATCGAATACAGGCGGGGGTCAACGGAGTGCTATCCCATGAGGTATTCCATTTGGTATTCCAATAAAAATACACAACTAATATTAACTATAATAATCAATAAGATAAATTACCGTTTCAGATTACCCCGGCACAACAAGGCCCGCCCAATGCGGGCCTCGTCACATCTACACTTCCTCATCCCGACAACACCTCCACCCAACGTCCTAGGAAATTTCCCGCAACCCGCGTCGACTTTCATGAACTGGTTCAAGATGCTTCCAAACGCTAGTCTTCGCGCTCCGTGCAACCCGGCAGATGGTTTACCAAAGGGATTCGCCGGGAGCCTGAAACCATGGAGCCTCGTCATGAAAAAAGACACCCGAAGCCTGCCTGATCAAACACCGCCTCACGAAACCGAAGCGAAAGAACCGGCTGTGCTTGCCCAGCCTCAGGAATACGTAAGAAAGCCGCGTCGCACCCTGCCGTTCAACGAGATTTTCTCCGTGCGCACCGATGTGGACACGGCCACTCTGCTGACCCATGCCTGTGAAACCCTGGCGGCGCTCAACATGATGACGGCGAACATCGCCGATGATTTCACAGGCTCTCAGCGCAGCCGGTTGCTGGCGATCCGGCAGCTGTCGATCATGACTGAAATGCTGGTCAATCGCGCCGTGGAGAACCTTGATCCAGTGAATCTAGTGCCCCGTACGACGGCACCTGTCGTTCACTGAAAAACGACCGCTCGTCGATGACGCAAGTCGTTCATCGACATGAACTTTTCTTCACCCCGGCGGCGGTGATGGCCGTGTACATTGGCCTCGCTCATTCAAGAAACTACGGTTCGCCCGCGCTCCTGCGGGCTTTTTTTCGCCTGCGATTTGCGTGGCAGGCGATAGACGCAGGTGTCTTGCTCACCGTGCCGTTCCGATTGCCGGGCCCCTGGGTGGATCCTGATCAACACAAACCCGACAGCCTCGGCCAGACGCCGGCTTCGCGCATTGGCAGAGGACGCCGTCAGGTAAAAGGTGAATTCAGGAAGGTTGTTGAGCAGGTGCGTGAGGGCGGCACGCATGTAGCCCTTGCCCGATTGCTCGGTGTTGGCCCAATACCCCACGACGTAGCGGTTGCGCGAGCGGGGTTTCAGCCCGATGCAACCGATCAGCGCTTGCCCGTCCTCGGTCACGATCAGCCATCGTCGCTCGCCGGTTTCGCTGTTGAATTCTTTTCGGGCCTTCAGCAGAAACTCGAGCGCCTGCTCCGCGTTGGTGTACTCACGCGGCCAAGGCAGAAATTCCGAATGATCGAGGTAACTGGCGTTCAGCGCCTGCTGAAACAACGAGTAAAACGCCGGATCCGCCGGTATCAGTCGCAGCGACTGCTCCCCCGCCTTGAATGCCCATTCCATCATGTCCTCCTTGAACGACGAATCTCATAACCGGATGTGAAGTGAATCAGGGAAATTTATAGTGCTCTGCGTTAGGCGATCCAGTTGTGTTTTCCGTCCGGCCGGACAATTCTGTCGATCATTCCCTGCTTCCGGAGCACCCGATGCCGCTGCTGACCCTGCCCTGTCAACGCTTGACGCTCGCGGTACTCGCCCCGGATCAAGCGCCTCTGGAAAGCGCGTTCTACCAGCGCAATCAACGCCACCTCGCGCCGTGGTCACCGATTCGCACCACCGACTATTTCTCCACCGAACAGATCCGCCGGCGCCTTGAAATACAGGCCAGTGCCTTCGAAGCCGGGCTGGCGGTGCATATGGCGTTGCTGACCCCGGATGGTGAGCAGATGATCGGCGCCTGCAATTTCAGCGGGATCATTCGCGGTGCGTTTCAGGCGTGTTATCTGGGCTATCACATCGACGAGGCGCATCAGGGCAAGGGTTTGATGCAGGAAGCGCTGGAGGCGGCCATCGCCTATATGTTCGAGACCCAGAACCTGCACCGGATCATGGCCAACTACATTCCCGGGAATGAACGCAGCGCCCGGTTGCTGGAACGCCTCGGGTTCGAGCGTGAAGGCTACGCCAAGGCGTACCTGAACATAGCCGGGCGCTGGCAGGATCATGTGCTGACGGCGCGGGTCAATCCGCGTTTCGAAACGTCGGAGCAACGCTGGTCGCGACCGCTGTCCTGACGTTCACAAATTATTAAGGAATGGCCGCGTAAGCTCGGGTTTCCGCTCACTTCCGGTTGCCTGAACCCATGTCGCGTGCCGCCTCTTCCCTGCTTCTGCTTGCCGCTCTGCTGTTCTTTTTCGCCCTCGGCAGCCATCAACTGCAAGGTTCCACCGAGGCCCGGGTTGCGGGCATTGCGATGGAGATGCACCTGGACAACGACTGGGTGACGCCGCGTCTGTTCGGCGAGCCCTTTCTGGAAAAACCGCCCCTGAGCCTGTGGCTGGACGCCGGCGCCTTGCGGGTTTTCGGTGTCTCGCCCTGGGCGGTGCGACTGGCGTCGGCGGTGGCCGGGTTGCTCAGCGTGATGCTGCTGTACGCGATGTTGCGCCGCTTCGAACGTCCGAAGGCCATCGCCTGGACGGCGGGGATTCTGCTGGCGACCATGGCCAGTTACTGGAGCAACGTGCGCGGGGTCGGCGAGGATGCTCTGCTTGCCCTCGGAGTGACCATGGCGTTGCTGGCGTTTTTCCAGGCGCAGCGAGCACCGACTCCAGGCAATTCGTTGGTGTTTGTAGCCGGGATCGCCATCGCCACGCTGAGCAAAGGCGTACTCGGGCTGGCGATGCCGGGCGTGGTGATTTTCGCTTTTCTGTTGGCCGACAACCTGATGGACAAGCGCTTCAAGCTGACGGACTGGCTGCGGCCGGGACTGCTGACGTTGGTCGGCCTAATCCCGCTGATGATCTGGCTCGCCGTGCTCTATCAGCGCGGTGGCGTCCAGGCCGTCAGCGAAGTGTTGCTGACAAACAGCGTCGGACGCTTCAGCGGATCGTTCGTCGAAGCCGGGCACTACGAGCCGTTTTACTACTACCTCGCCAAGCTGCCGCAGGCGTTCCTGCCCTGGAACATTCTGGTGTATCTGGGGTTGTGGCATTTTCGCAAGGAGCTGAAGGCCAATCGTTACCTGCTGTTTTTCAGCCTGTGGATAATCGCGCAATTCATCCTGCTGACCCTGGCTTCGAGCAAACGCACGGTGTACCTGATGTCGATGACACCGGCCGCGGCAGTGATCGCGGCGGAATATGCGGGCGTGCTGTTCGACAGGTTGAAGGATCACAGGAATGGTTTTGTCGGGCGCTTCGCCCGGCATCGTCAGACAGTGGCGGCGGGCATATTGGCGGTGGTCATCGCCAGCTACCTTGGCGCCGCGCAATGGGCACTGCCGAACGCCGATAAACACCTGTCGTTCCTGCCGCTGACCGAACACATCCAGTCCTTGCAGGCGAGCGGCAATCAGGTCGCACTGTTTCAAGCCAACGAACGGGTCGGCGGCGCCAGCGTGTTCTACACCCAAAGCGTCCTGAAGGGCCTGGACACCGATGCACAGCTACGGGAATTTCTCAGTGCATCGCCCTCGCACATCGCCGTGATGTCGGGAGACAGCGAACCCGCCGCCCCGCTGAAAGTCCACAAGACCATGATGGTCGGGCGCCAGGCGTATTACTTCGTGGACTACTGAAGCCACGACAGCACAAACGAAAAACCCGCCGGTGATGGCGGGTTTTCATTTCAGCGGCGAGGCCTCAGAGAGAAACCTCAGGCTGCGCAGCGAACACCCGTCGCTCACGCTTGCTCAACACCGGCAACTCCAGACGAGCCCGCCCGTAAAACGCCAGCGCCGTCAGCAAACACGCCAGCCACACGAAGATCCCGGCCCAGAACGTGTGGGACATGTAGTGCCAGCCCTGTAGGACCCGCGTAGTGCCGTAGACAAAACCGAGCAGCAGCGAGCCCCACAACAACGCGCTGGAGAAACGCCACTGATAACGACGCGCCACGAAATACAACGCCAGCATGGTGAAGCCACCGGAAGCATGACCGCCCGGCCAGCAACGCCCTTCACCCGCTTCGAGGAACAGCTGGAAATTGTTGTACCACTCGATGTGCGGCATCTTTCCGCCGTACAGCGTGGTCTCGATCGGGCAGTAGACGCTGGTGTGTGCCTTGAGGAAATGGATCACCCCGGTGCAGACCGCGAAAGCCACCACCACAAACAGAAAATCCCTACGGTGATCGGCGGCAAAGCGTAGCACCGGGGCGACTTTACTGCGCTCGAGAAACCCGCCCAGGCGCGGATGCTTCTGCGGTTTTACCAGTGGCCAGACAAACGACAGCATGGCGCCGATCAAGGCAATTTCAGCGGTCCAGTTCGGAATAATCCGCGCCCACTTGTGGGTCAGTTTTTCAAAGAAGTGAATCTTGTCGAGCGGGAACGTCTGGCTCAGTGGATCGAACAGCAGATTGCTGAACGCGATGTCGATACGGGTCATGTCGAACATCAGGAACACCAGCGCGGCACACAGCAGCGGGATACCGAAGTTGTAAGCATAAAAGCGTGATTTCATCGGGTGGTCACCGTGCGCCAGTCGGAGGCTTCAATGAAGCCGAGCATCTGTGGGGCCGCCGGGCTGGCGGCGGAAACAAACAGCGATGCGCCGTACCCGAGGGTCGAGGCCGGCACCTTGAGGTCTTTTTCCAGCTGCGCCATGCATTCGCTGTGGGTCACCAGAATCAGGTTGCGTCCCGGGACCTTGTGCGCGAGCGCGTCCTGCAGCATCCGGCCCTTGCAACTGATCAGCCAGTCTTCGCCGGTCGCCGCCTTGTTGAACATGTAGCCGGCGGTCTGCACCGTGCGCACCATCGGGCTGTTGTAGACGTCGGCCTTGTCCAGGCCCAACTGCTCGAACTGCGCGCCGACGCTCACCGCGACACTGCGCGAGCGATCGGTGATGCCATCGTGGCCACTCAGGCAAGCGGCTTTCGAGTGGTCGCAGCGCTCGACGTGGCGCACCAGCACGATGATTTCGCCTTTGTTCCAGCCCTCCTTCAGCGCCTGCGCTCCGGCCACATTGCCGTGGGCAAGGTCAGGCACCGCCGCCGGGGCCAGCAGCCAGAGTGTCAGCGGAATGACCAGCGCCGACGCCGCCAAGACCACCCAGGTGTTTCGAAAACGGGCCAGACCGCTCAGATCAATCGAGCGCTTGATGCCGAACAGACTCAGTCGCAATTCCACAAAAAGCCGCCATCACTTGTCATTCGATGCGGCGAGGTTAGAGAGCACGGCGTGGGCAGCCAGTGAAACCCATGTGAAAAAAGTCTTGTGAGAGCCTGTTACAAATTCCGTAGGACAAAATCCTTTCAGCTCTCGGATTTGCGGCCGATACAGTCCTGCTTACACCCTTGCTGGCGCAAAAAAACAACAATCTTCCAGCCTGACCGACGATCAAGACGCACAACGTTTTTCTGGAGGATTTTTGATGAATAGCTGGTTCGGCAACATCAGCGTGAACCTGAAACTGGGCCTCGGATTCGGCCTCGTCCTGGCCCTGACCTGCATCCTGGCACTCACTGGCTGGACCAGCCTGGGCGGCCTGATTGACCGCAGCAACTGGATGAGCGACATCACCCAGCTCAACGCTGGCCTGACCAAACTGCGCGTGGTGCGCCTGCAATACATGCTGACCAACGGCGACGAAACCGCCGCGCAGAACGTGCAGACCACCCTCGACGGGTTCGCCGCCCAACAGCAGAAGCTGATCAGCAGCTTCAAGAGTCCGGAAAACGTCAAACTGCTCAAGGAGCAGGCGGCGACCATCGCCGAGTACCAGACTTCGCTGAACAAGATGCGTAATGCCTATCGCACCGGCAACACAGCGCGCGACTCGATGGCCGCCAGTGCCGCGACGGCCTACGGCCTGATCGAAGCGCTGAGCAACCGCGTCCAGCAAATGCCGTTGAGCGATGAGCGTTTCGAGCAGTTCCAGGCCGTCACCGCCGCCAAGGAAGCGTTCATCCTGGCGCGCTACGAAGTGCGTGGCTACACCGCCACCGCCAACGCCGAGACCGAGCAGAAAGCCGTCGGCCAACTGGATGCGGCCATCGCCAGCCTCAAGCCACTGAACATGCATTTCGCCAGCACCCAACAGGACGCCCTGCGTCAGCTGGAAACCGCACTGACCAACTACCGCAGCGCCTTGCAGGCCTTCAAGAACGCCAACACCGATGCGGTGCAGGCGCGCAAGGAAATGACCGATCAGGGCAACCTGATCGTATCGCTGAGCGAGCAGCTGTATCAGATCCAGCTCGATCGCCGTGACGCCGAAAGCGCCCAGGCCCGCACCCTGCAACTGATCAGCACCCTGCTGGCCTTGCTGGTCGGCATCATCGCTGCCTTCATCATCACCCGTCAGATCACCCGTCCGTTGCAGGAAACCATGGCCGTGGTCGACCGCATCGCCAGCGGCGATTTGAGCCATAACGTGGTGGTCACCCGCCGCGACGAACTCGGCGTGCTGCAACAAGGCATCGCCCGCATGGGCGTGACCCTGCGCGACCTGATCAGCGGCATCCGCGACGGCGTGACCCAGATCGCCAGCGCCGCCGAAGAACTGTCGGCCGTGACCGAACAGACCAGCGCCGGCGTGAACAGCCAGAAGGTCGAGACCGATCAGGTGGCCACCGCCATGCACGAGATGACTGCCACCGTGCAGGAAGTCGCGCGCAACGCCGAAGAAGCGTCGCAAGCCGCAGCCGCCGCTGACGGCGAAGCCCGCGAAGGCGACAAAGTGGTGAACGAAGCCATCGCCCAGATCGAGCGTCTGGCCAGCGAAGTGGTGCGCTCCACCGAAGCCATGAGCGTGCTGCAACAGGAAAGCGACAAGATCGGCAGCGTCATGGACGTGATCAAGGCCGTGGCCGAACAGACCAACCTGCTGGCCCTCAACGCCGCCATCGAAGCCGCCCGTGCCGGTGAAGCCGGTCGCGGTTTTGCCGTGGTCGCCGACGAAGTCCGTGGCCTGGCCCAGCGCACGCAGAAATCCACCGAGGAAATCGAAGGCCTGGTGGCCGGTCTGCAGAACGGCACGCAGCAAGTGGCCGCCGTAATGAACAACAGCCGCGCCCTGACCGACAGCAGCGTCGCCCTGACCCGCAAGGCCGGCGACTCGCTGGAAAACATCACCCGCACGGTGTCAAACATCCAGTCGATGAACCAGCAGATCGCCGCTGCCGCCGAACAGCAAAGCGCCGTGGCCGAAGAAATCAGCCGCAGCATCATCAACGTCCGTGACGTGTCGGAGCAGACCGCGGCGGCGAGTGATGAGACGGCCAAGTCCAGCGTTGAACTGGCGCGGTTGGGTGGGCAGTTGCAGCAGATGGTGAGCCATTTCCGCGTGTAAACCCTGCACACGAAAGCCGATGTACAAAGAAGGGCAGCTGAACAGCTGCCCTTCTTTTTTGCCCGGAAATTGGCATCTTCAGGAATTGGATTAAGGGTTCTGAAACGTAATTACACGCGGTTGGCGATGGGTGTTTAAGGACATGCCGTGATACGTCCCGAAGCCCACAAAACCTTGCGCCGTTGCCTACGGCTACGCCAGAATCCGCCGGCTTGTGCGCCTTGGGCTGGCTGCGTAATTTGATTGCGTCACTGATTTCCAGTGATCGAACTTAGCGGTTCGGCATGCGTTCACGGTTGTACACGTCCGATCCAGTCAGGCATTCGCCTGCACTTGATGGTGGCTGTGCGCATGGCATCTTCGGATGCGCCGGGTTGTGATGCTTACCGGGCCGCTAACTTGCGCACAGCTGCCTCCCTTTTGCTCAGCGGCGAAATGGGCGCAGCCTCATCAGAGGTAAGCATCTATGTTCAAGGTAACGCCAAACCCACCACTCACCGAACCCACAACCCTCCCGGATCCGGCATCCCCCTACGAATGCCCCGGTTCGAAACGCTTCAACGAAGCCGCCGAACGCGCCCTCGATTATCACCTGGGTCCACTCAGCGCCCACATCATGGCCGCGCCCTACAAACCCAACACCCTCTACCAGGCTCACCCCGAAGCCGATACCGAATCCCTGCTGGTGGACGCCAGCGAATCCCTCGGCTCCGCCACCGTCATGCTCAACAATTATGTGGCGCTGGTCGAAGGCAGCCACCGTAAGACCCTGCAAGGCATCGCCCAGATCGTGATGATCGCCGAACTGGCCGTTAACCGTGCGCTGGACAAGGTCTTGCCGACGGACTGATGCGGGAGGTGGCGAGTGCGGTGTGCTCGCCGCTTCTTATTGATCGTTCAATGACAAAGCCCGCAGGACGCGGGCTTTGTCACAAAGGCTTAAGGCTTGTCTCGCTCAAATTCTCCAAGGGCTGATCACCTCAACCCCCAACGTCGCGCAAGCGTCAGCCATTTACTTTATTCGCGGATTCAAATTACCTTTCAGAGCGCTCATCCGCCCACGGCGGCCTCGATCAAGAGGATTCGGTCATGCAATCGCTCGGCTTCACCTCCGTCCCGCCGCTGCTCAAGTACCTGCGCCATGCCGAACATCTGGGCCTGGCCATCGAGCCTGCGTTGGCGGCGGCCGGGTTGCAGGCGCAGCAGTTGAGCGACAACAGCCTGCGCTTGCCGGGTGAAACCCATGAGCGGTTGCTCGATTACTTTTGCGAACACTCGGGCGATCCGCTGTTCGGCCTCAACGCGGCGAATTTCGTCCTGCCCAACTCGTGGAGCGTGCTGGGTTACATCACCATGAATTGCGCGACATTGGGCGATGCCATGAGCCGCATCATGCCGTTCGAAAAACTGGTGGGCGACATGGGCGTCAGCCGCGCCGAGGTACACGACAGCCACGTACACCTGATCTGGAGCTGTCGCTTTGAGCGCCCGCGGATTCGCCGGCATCTGGTGGAAAACGTGCTCGGCTCCTGGCTGCAATACGCGCGCTGGATCGCCGATACCCGACTGTCGCCGGCCGCGGTGTGGCTGGAACACTCACTCCCGGCGGGCACGACGCTGACGCAGTACGAACAGTTTTTTGAATGCCCGGTGCTGTTCGATCAGGCGTATTCCGCACTGATCGTGCCGCTACCGTATTTGCAGTTGCCGTTGCGCCAGGCCGATGCGCATTTGCTGCGCACCCTGGAAGAGCACGCGCAGAGTTTGATGGCGACACTGGAGGATGCGTCGCTGGAGCAGCGGGTCAAAAGCATCCTGCGCCAGTTGCTCAAGGAAGGCCTGCCGCGCAAGGAACAAGTCGCCGAACATCTCGCCGTGTCGGTGCGCACGCTGCAACGCCAGTTGCATCAGACCGGCACGTCGTATCAGCAGATTCTCGATGAACTGCGCCAGGAACTGGCCGAGCATTACCTGCTCAACAGCACCCTGCCGATTCAGGACATCGCCCAGTATCTGGGCTTCAGCGAATCACGCTCCTTTCACCGCGCCTTCAAGAGCCGACGCGGGATGCCGCCCGGTGAGTTTCGGCAGATTCACCGGGTGTCGAACGACGGCTAAAGACTGATCGCGTTGGTGAACACCAGACGATTACCGAACGGATCGGCGATGGTCATGTCCTGGCTGCCCCACGGCATGGCCTGAATCTGTGGATGCGAAAACGTGTATTCCTTGGCCAGCAACTGCTGCTGAAACGCCTCCAGTTCATCGGTCTCGATCCGCAGGGCCGAACCCGGTGTCGCATCGCCGTGGTGTTCGGACAGATGCAGCACACACTCGCCGCGCGACACTTGCAGGTACAACGGGAAACCGGGTTCGAAACGATGCTGCCAGTCGATCTTGAAGCCCAGGAAGTCGACGTAGAACTCCACGGCTTTGGCTTCATCGAAAATCCGCAGAATCGGGGTGGTTTTGCCGAAGCTCATGGGTTGCTCCCTGACTGATTGGCCCCAGAGTGTAGCCGGGGTGGATGTCAGCAATTCGGCTTGGTGATGGCTTTCTTTAATTGCAATGTGCCATCACCGTGACGCAGTCAGCAAAATTCAACGAAAGCCGTCGCGCAGATCGCCCTGGCGCGCCAGGAACCGCCCTGCTGTCTGCCCGTTGGCCTGGCCGTCGCGATAACTCAACACACCATTGATCCACACCCCGTCGATGCCTTGCGCGGCACGTTGCGGGTCGTTGAAATCCGCCACGTCACGCACGGTTGCCGGGTCGAACAACACCAGATCCGCCCAGTGGCCTTCACGAATCTCGCCCCTTTCCTTCAGACCGAATCGCGACGCCGACAGACCGGTCATCTTGTGCACGGCGGTGTGCAGCGGAAACAGCCCGACATCACGACTGAAATGTCCGAGCACCCGTGGGAAAGCCCCCCACAGACGTGGGTGCGGGAATGGGTCTTCCGGCAGGCCATCGGAGCCAACCATCGACAGCGGATGGGCGAGGATCCGGCGCACGTCGTTCTCGTCCATGCCGTAATACACCGCGCCCGCCGGTTGCAGGCGTTTGGCGGCGTCGAGCAATGACAGGTTCCATTCGGCGGCGATGTCCATCAGGTCGCGACCGCCCATATCCGGATGCGGCGTCGACCAGGTGATGGTGATGCGGTGGGCGTCGGTGACCTGCTTCAGATCCAGCGTCGAAGAACTCGCCGCATACGGGTAGCAATCGCAGCCGACCGGGTGAGTTTTCGCCGCGGCTTCCAGCGAGGCGAGCAACTGCGGACTGCGACCCCAGTTACCGGCGCCGGCACATTTGAGGTGGGAAATGATCACCGGCGACTGAGCGTGGCGGCCGATGCGGAAGGCCTCGTCCATCGCCTCCAGCACCGGTTCGAATTCACTGCGCAGGTGGGTGGTGTACACCGCGCCGAACGCATTCAATTCTTCGGTCAATTGCATGACTTCATCGGTGGATGCCGAGAACGCACTCGCATACGCCAGCCCTGTGGATAACCCAAGGGCGCCCGCCTCCAGGCTTTCACGCAACTGCTCGCGCATGGCGCTGATTTCATCGTCAGTGGCGGTTCGAAACAGATCATCAAGATGATTGCTGCGCAGCGCCGTATGCCCGACCAGCGCCGCCACGTTCAACGTGGGATTGGCCGCTTCCACCGCTGCGCGGTAGTCGCTGAAACGCGGATAGACGAACGCTGCCGCCGAGCCGAGCAGGTTCATCGGATCCGGCGGATCGCCGCGCAAACTGACCGGCGCCGCACTGATCCCGCAGTTACCGACAATCACCGTGGTCACGCCCTGGCTGAGCTTGGGCAGCATCTGCGGCTGACGGATCACCACGGTGTCGTCGTGGGTGTGCACGTCGATGAAACCCGGCGCCAGCACACGGCCGGCGGCGTCGATTTCATCCGTGGCGCGGGCATCGCCCAAGTCGCCGATCTGCGCGATGCGGCCGTCGAGGATCGCCACGTCGGCCGCGTAACCGGGGTTGTTGCTGCCGTCGATGACCAGCGCGTTGCGAATCAGGGTGTCGTACAGCATGTCAGTCTCCCAGCGGCAGGTGATCATCGCCGCCACGGTATTCGTCGAGGGCGAGTTTGATCCGCCGCAGACGTTCTTGATTGTCTTCAGGATTGGCCAGCGCAAGCTCGGTGGCCAGCACGTCGATGGCCAGCAGCATGCCGTAGCGCGCCGCCGTCGGTTTGTAGATGAACGAGGTCTCGGCGCCTTGCAGCGGCAGGACGATGTCGGCCAGTTCCGCCAGCGGCGAGTCGGCGCGGGTGATGGCGAGAATCCGTGCGCCGTAGTTGCGCGCCAGCGCTACGGTCTCCAGCAACTCCGGGGTGATGCCGGTCAGCGAACAGACGATCACCACCTGCTCGGCGCTGAGGCTGGCGGCGGTGACGCGCATCATCACCGCGTCGTGGCACACCGCAATCGGGTAGCCGAGGCGCACCAGCCGCACTTGCAACTCATCGCTGCACAGGGTCGAGCAACCGCCGATGCCGAAGGCGTGGATCATCCGCGCCTGGCCCAGCAGTTTCACCGTATCGGCGAAGCGCGATTCATCGAACGCCGCCAGATGCTGGCGAAGCGTGGTTTCAATATCGCCGACGATCTGCCCGTAAAACGCCGACTGTTCGGGCGTGCCCGCCGGGTCGAGGAAACGGCTGCCGACGCCGCTGGCCTGGGCCAGTTGCAGGCGCAGGTCGCGCAGGTCGCGGCAACCGACGGTGCGGGCGAAGCGCGACAGCGTAGCGGTGCTGACTTCGGCCCGCTGCGCCAAGTCTTCGAGGCTGGCGGAGGCGGCAAATCCTACGTCGTCGAGCATCAGACGGGCGATGCGTCCTTCACCGGCGCTGAAGGAATCCTGACGGGCGCGGATCTGATAAAGGATGTCCATGGCGGATAACTCCGACTACAGCAGGTAAGAAAGACCGACGGTCAGGGCGAAAGCGACAATCGAGATCAGGGTTTCCAGCACCGTCCAGGTCTTGAACGTCTGGGCCACGGTCATGTTGAAGTATTCCTTGATCAACCAGAAGCCGCCGTCGTTGACGTGGGAAAAGATAACCGAGCCCGCGCCGGTCGCCAGCACCAGCAGTTCCGGGTGTGGATAACCCAGACCGATGGCCACGGGCGCGACCACGCCGGAAGCCGTGGTCATCGCGACCGTGGCCGAACCGGTGGCGATGCGCATCAACGCGGCGAACAGCCAGCCCATGATCAGCGGCGACAGGTGAAATTCGTGAGCGAGGCCGACGATCTGATCGGTGACGCCGGCGTCCACCAGAATCCGGTTCAGCCCGCCACCGGCGCCCACTAGCAAGGTAATGCTGGCGGTCGGTGCCAGGCATTCGTTGGTGAATTTGAGGATCGACTCCCGGTTGAAACCCTGCGCAATGCCGAACGTCCAGAAGCTCAACAGCGTCGCCAGCAACAACGCGATCACCGAGTTGCCGATGAACAACAGGAACTGGTTGAAAGCGCTGCCCGGCGTGGCAATCAGGTTGGCCCAGCCGCCGATCAACATCAGCACCACCGGCAACAGAATGGTCGCCATGGTGATACCAAAACCTGGCAGGCTGTCGCGGGGTTCGCGTTCGAGGAATTGTTTTTCCAGCGGGTTATCCGCCGGCAACTGAATGCGCGGCACGATGAATTTGGCGTACAGGGGGCCGGCAATGATCGCCGTCGGAATGCCGATGGCAATCGCGTACAGCAAGGTCTGCCCGACCGACGCCTGATAGGCCTGCACCGCCAGCATCGCCGCCGGGTGCGGCGGCACCAGCGCATGCACCACCGACAGCCCCGCGACCATCGGCAAACCGACCATCAGAATCGACACGCCAACCCGCCGCGCCACGGTAAAGGCAATCGGCACCAGCAACACGAAACCGACTTCGAAAAACAGCGGCAGCCCCACCAGAAACGCAATGCACACCATCGCCCAGTGCGCGTTCTTCTCGCCGAAGCGCTCGATCAACGTGCGCGCCATCTGCTCGGCCCCGCCGGACTCGGCCATCATCTTGCCGAGCATCGTCCCCAGCGCCACCACCAGCGCAATGTGCCCCAGCGTCTTGCCCACCCCGGCCTCATACGCCCCCACCACCCCGGACGGCGGCATCCCCGCCACCAGCGCCAGGCCGATGGAAATCAGGGTGATAACAATGAACGGATTGAGCCGGTAACGGGCGATCAGAACGATCAGGGCGATGATGGCAACGGCAGCGTACACCAGCAGCCAATAGCCGAAGGACGGTGTCATGCGGTACTCCTCGAAAGGGTCACGTTCGAATGGGTTGTGAAACTCATAAATCATTTCGAGATCGAGTTTTCAAACCAGGTGAAAGTAATTTTCGTGGAGGGATAAGGGTTGTCGTTTTTGGATATGTCTTGTCGCGAATAATGAAAATCGAGGGGTGGGATTTTCATGACCCGGCTGAAGGTTTCGCCCAGACCACAAGGTTTTCAACATCAGTCCAGGCGCTATACTCGGCAGACGCTTTCTATCGAGTTCCTGCCATGACTGCTTCGCGCCGCCGCCCCAAAAAGCTCACTGCCGAAGCGTTGATACGCGCGATTGCCAGCTCGACAGCCATCGAAACGGGTCAGAGCGTTGAATCGATTGAACGCAAGCTGAAGCTCAAGGACAGCAAGTTTCTGCATCTTTCTCTGGCCAAATGAGATCGTCACTCAAGTCCACAATGCCTGCCGAACCCAATACTCCATGGGTTCGTAATTGCAATTCAGCCCTTGGTTGATTGCCGCAAAATAAGCCTCTTTGTTTCGCTCCCAACTGCTGTAGTCGAGCGGTACATACCCCGCCTGCACCGCCATGACATCCGCCAACAATCGCGACAGACGCCCATTACCCTCGCGAAATGGATGAATCAGGATGAACTCCACGTGCGTGACAGCGATGGCGTGGATCAGGTTTTCATCCAGATCAGGCTTGCAAGGTGTGTACTTGCCAAGACAGTCCCTCTCGAAACCATCAAGCAGTCGGGGAATCTGCGGTGCTGCGGCAAAGAAAAAGCCATCCTTGCCCATATTCACCGCACGCACATCGCCGGCCCATGAATAGAGATTGCCCAACCAGTGTCGGTGCCACTCTTTCAGGTCCTGAACGGTTAATGGCCGATTTGGCAAATGCTCGATGAGCACGAACTGGTACAACTTTTCCAACAGGATGAGCTCTGCGTCATCCATGTCTTCAGGATCGGTTATCCCTAATTTATTGCTCAGTACCTGTTCGTCGGAGCCTGGTTCATAAGAACTTTGCGAGCCCTCGGCATCATAACGATCAACCATCCTTGCCCCTCCTGATGCCACTGAACATTGAAAAGCGCCGGGTGTTGCCCCGACACCAAGACAAATCCAAAAACACAAACGGCTGCCCAAAGGCAGCCGTTCACAGGTTAGTCGCAAAGCCCTCTCGGGTTTAATCAACCCTCACACCATTTCGTTACGAATCCATTCAACCACCGACGTGCGCTTCGGCGCCCAGCCGAGCAGTTCGCGGGCGTGTTTGCCGCGTACGCGGCTGTTGGAGCCGAGGCCGTAGTTGGCCATTTCGTAGCCCCACTCGGCTTCGGCATCTTTCAGTGGCCAGTCTTGTGGCTGGCCCAGATTCAGGGCTTCGGCCATGGCGGTGGTCATGTCGATGAACGACGCCTCGCCGCTTTCGACGAAGTAGAAGGTGCCCGGGACGTTTTTGGTCAGGGCCAGCAGGTACAGCGCCACGACATCTTCGATGTGCACGTTGGACCAGATGTTCTGGCCGGTGCCGACGTGACGCACCACGCCGCTTTTACGTGCCTGTTTCAGCAGGCGCGGCAGTTGCACGCTGTCGCGATTGACGCCCAGGCTGTGGCCGTAGATCAGGGTGTTGCAGATGACGGCCGAGTTCACGCCGTCCTGCGCTGCGGCGAGGACCAGATTGTCGATGGCCACGCGTGCGGCCTTGTCGACGGTCGGCTCCGGCAGGTTGTCTTCGAAGTAGATAACGTCGCTGGATTTGCCGCCGGACGCATCGCCGACGATGCTCGAACCGCTGGTGTGCAGGAACACTTTGTTGGAGCCGCGCAGGGCATCGAGCAGGGCTTCGACCGCACCGCGATGGTCGCTGCTGGCGGCGTTGATCACGGCGTCGGCGGCGCGGGCCTGTTCGGCCAGCAGTGTCTTGTCGTCGAGGGTGCCGATTACCGGGGTGATGCCCAGCGCTTTCAGCTCATTGGCCTGTTCGGCGCTGCGCACCAGACCGGTGACGGTGTGGCCGGCCTGGACCAGACCGGTGGCGATGGAGCCGCCGATAAAACCGGCAGCGCCGGTGACGAATACGTTCATGGAGAAACTCCCTGCGTGAGTAAGTGATGGAGCGAGTATCGACCGGCGAGTCCTGTGGAAAAACCCGCCCACAACCAAATCACTGTTGCGCAGGGATCACGAATCAGCCCTTGAAATCAGCGCTGGCGTAAGCCGCCAGTTTGCTCTGGATGAAGTCCAGGAAGCACTGGATGCGCAGCGCCAGCTGCGAGTTGCGGTAGTACACCGCGTTGATCGGCTGGCGATAACCGCTGTTGAATTCCGCCAGCAACACCTTGAGGCGCCCTGCGCGAATGTCGTCGATGGTCATGAAGTGCGAGAGGCAGGCGATGCCCTGGCCTTCCAGTGCGAGATGACGAACCGTCTCGCCGCTGGAGGCGCTGATCGCCGGAGTGATCGGCCAACGGTCGCCGTGCACGTAACGCAGCGGCCACTGGTTGAGGCCTTCGTTCTGGGTGAAGCCAAGCAAGGTGTGCTCGCTCAGATCGGCCACTTCGCGCGGCGCACCGTGTTTTTCCACATACGCTGGACTCGCGACGATCAGCAGCGGACTGCAACCCAGCGAGCGGGCATGCAACGTCGAATCGGCGAGGGTGCCGATGCGGATAGCAACGTCGGTGCTTTGTTCCAGCAGGTCAATGATCAGGTCATTGCTGTTGAGTTCGAGCTGGATGTCCGGGTACAGCCGGCGGAATTCGTCGATGTACGGCACGACGGCGTGGAGCATGAACGGCGACGCGGCGTTGATCCGCAGTCGCCCTGATGGCGTCTGCTGGCGCGAAGACAGGCGCTCTTCGAGCTGGTCCATCTGGTCGAGGATCAGCTTGGCCTGTTCGAAGAAGTACTTGCCCTCCTCGGTCAGGTCCATGCGCCGAGTGGTGCGGTTGATCAGCGTGGTGTCGAGCTTGGCTTCCAGTCGCGACAGCGTGCGGCTGACCGCCGACGGCGTCTGTCCGACCTGCTCGGCGGCGGCGGAAATCGAACCGCATTCGATCACGCAGACGAAAATCTGCAACTCATCGGATCTGGCTTTCACGGGTGTCCTCGAATCGAAAGGCCTGCTGCGCAAGCTCAGGCCTTCGATAGTAGCCGAGCGTCAGGCCTTGAGGCCAAACACCTCGGTCAGATGCTGCTCGTAACGCGCCATATCCGCTTCGATGTTCGGGCGTTTCATCACGTCCACACAAAGGAACGTCGGCAGGCCGGTCATGCCGAGGAACTGGTTGGCCTTGTGGAACGGGAAGTACACGGCGTCCACGCCTTTGGCTTCGAAGAAGTCGGTCGGGTCATCGAACGCCTGCTGCGGTGCGTTCCAGGTCAGCGACAGCATGTATTGCTTGCCGTGGATCAGACCGCCGCTGCCGTACTTCTGCGAGGAATCGGAACGGGTACGGCCGTCGCTGGCGTAGAGGCTGCCGTGGCCTTCGGTGAAGACTTCGTCGATGTACTTTTTCACGGTCCACGGTGCGCCCATCCACCAGCCCGGCATCTGATAAATGATCACGTCGGCCCAGAGGAATTTGGCGACCTCTTCAGCGACGTCGTAACCCTCGTCGATGAAGGTGGTCTTGACGTCGAGACCGCCACGATCCAGCACGCTCAACGCCGCTTCGTGCAGGGTGGTGTTGTAGCGACCGTCGGAGTGGGCGAATTTTTTACCGCCATTGAGCAACAGCACTTTTTTCATGGGAGAGCCTCGATCGGATTCCGATGCGCAGCGCAGAGCGCTGGATGGAGAAGTGGAAAAATGCAATGGCGGCAGATTAGCGATCCGCCTCGCGCGGAATAAGCACCGACGGCGCAAAAATCATTTGAGTAAAACGCACGAATCGATTGCCGATTGTTGCCGTAGGATTGGCCGCCATCTGAATCTGAGGAGTTTTTTGCGATGAGCGAACGCCAGGGTTTCATCCTGCACGCCAAGACCCGCCCGGAAAAAGCCGAGGCTTTCGAAGCGTTTTTCCGCGCCTACGTCGAGCCGAGCCGCGCCGAACCCGGCTGCATCGAGTACCACATGCTGCGCGACAAGGAAGACCCGACCCTGTTCATCTTCTACGAGATCTGGGAAAGCCAGGCGCATCTGGACGTGCACTCGAACCTGCCGCACATGCAGCAGTTCCTGGCCCAGCGCATGGAATACCTGGAGCGGGATTTCGATATCCGCCCGATTGAAATGCTCAGCGATTCGTCCGCTAACCGCTGATCAGCAGATGGGCGCCGAGCGCGCCCAGACCGATGAAAAACACCCGCCTGAACAGCACGGCGCTGATGCGCTGGCGCAGCCATTGGCCGAGCCACATGCCGAGGACAGCGGGGATCAGCGCCAGCAGCGAAGCACTCAGCTCCGCGCCGCCGAGCGACCCGCGCCAGAGCAATCCGCCGGCCAGCGCCAGGGTCGACACGGTGAAGGACAGCCCCAGCGCCTGCACCAGTTCATCGCGGCTCAAGCCCAGGGCCTGCATGTACGGGACGGCGGGAATCACGAACACCCCCGTCGCCGAAGTGATGACGCCGGTGATCACGCCACACAACGGCCCCAGCCATGGTTCATGGCGGCGACTGACACTCAGCGTCGGCAGGAACAATCCGCTCAACGCATAGAGCAATAGCGCCGCGCCAAGTCCGCGCACCACCCAATGCCCGCCTGCCATGCCGATCCACAAGGTGCCGATGGCCGTGCCGAGGAAAATCGCCAGCAGCATCGGCCACAGCCGATTCACCAGCCCCTGCAAATGTCCGCCGAACGCCAGTTGCCAGACGTTGGTGAGGGTTGCCGGAATGATCAGCAACGCCGCAGCCTGCGACGGTGCCATAGCCAGACCGAGCAAACCCATGGCGACGGTGGGCAGGCCGAGACCGATCACGCCCTTGATCATGCCGGCAACGACAAACGTCGCGATCACCAGCAATGACAGGGCCAGACCGAGGTTTTGATAGAAATCGGCGAGTGCGTTCATGGCGATACTTTGCGCTTGTGCGGATGGACTGAAAATCTGTCATACACTGAGGCAGCCTCTTTCAACACAAGAGGCTTGTAGATTTTTTGCGGCCACTGGCCTCTTCGTCGGGACCGACACCACTGATATTGAGGCTGCCCCATGCACTTCGACCTCACCGACCTGCGCCTCTATTTGCACATCATCGACAGCGGCAACATCACCGCCGGCGCCGCACGCAGTCATCTGTCGCTGGCGGCGGCGAGCGCGCGTATCAGGGCAATGGAAGCTTCATTGGGTACCGAATTCCTCGAGCGCGGGCGCCGTGGTGTCACACCAACCCCGGCCGGCAAGGCCCTGGCGCAACATGCGCGGGTGTTGCTGCAACAGGCCGAACGTCTGCAACAGGATCTGGCCGAATATGCCCGCGGCGTCAGAGGCCAGGTGCGTCTGCTGTGTAACACCACGGCGCTCAGCGAATACCTGCCGGAGGTGCTGGCGGATTTCCTGCGTGAACATCCCAATCTCGACATCGATTTGCAGGAACTGCCCAGCGCTCGCATCACCCATGCCTTGCGTCAGGGCGCGGCGGATCTGGGCATTGTGTCCGACGCGATCGACACCACCGACTTGCAGACCCTAGCCTTTCGCGATGATCCGCTGGTGCTGATTCTGCCTTTGGAACATCCACTGTCTGACGCAACTGAAGTCAGTTTCAGCGACGCTCTGCGCCATGACTTTGTCGGGCTGCAGGCCGACAGCGCTTTGGCGATTTACCTGGAAGAGCAGGCGCTGCACAGCGGCTCGCGGATGCAGATCCGCATCCGCGCCGATGGCTTCGACGGGGTGATGCGCATGGTGGCCCGAGGTGCCGGCCTGGGCATCGTGCCGCTGGCGGCGGTTCAGCGCGCCGCGCCGCAAGCCTTCAAGACCCTGCCGATGAGCGAAGGCTGGGCCAGGCGCAAACTGTTGCTGTGCGCCCGCGACATCGCCGCGTTGCCGCCCTATGCCACAGCCTTGTTGCAAGCCTTGGCACTCCCGTAAACATGTTTTTTTCTTCGGCAAATTAAGCACAAGGAATAGCTTGCAAGGTACGTATACATACGTACTATATCGCCAGAGCGAACGTGTTGCCCGATACCCGTTTTCGCACAACGACAACGGACAAGGAAGAACGGATCGGCTCCATTAAACCTACATGGAATGAGGTGACGCGATGGTTGATTCAACGGAGTTTCGTAATGCAATGGCGATGCTGGGGAGTGCCGTCACCATCGTCACGACCGATGGCCCTGCGGGGCGTTTCGGCTTTACCGCCTCGGCGGTGTGCAGCGTGACGGATTCACCGCCGACGCTGCTGGTGTGCGTCAATCGCTCGTCGTCCAATCACGAGCATTTCAAGACCAATGGCGTACTGTGCGTGAACGTCCTGACCGGCGACCACCAGTCGACCTCCGGTGCGTTCGCCAATCGGCAGTTGAGCATGCAGGAGCGTTTTTCCAGCGTGAACTGCCAGACCCTCAAGACCGGTTCGCCGGTGATCGAGGAGGCGCTGGTCAGCCTCGATTGCCGAGTCAGCAAGGTCGACGAGGTCGGCACCCACAGCATCTTCTACTGTGAAATTCTCGAGCTGCAGCAACACAGCGAGGCCACGGAAGGCCTGGTCTATTTCAACCGCAGTTACTACCGTCTGAACGACGAACTGCGCCTGGCACCCGAGCAGTGATCCAGACACCCGCCGGCCTCGGCTGAAGCCGGCCGGCGGGTCATGACAGGGATGTAACCATGCTATTCAATGAAGACAACTTCGCGGATATCGACCTGAACCTGATCATCATTTTCCTGGTGCTGTTCCGCGAACGCAGCGTGTCGCGCACGGCCGAACGTCTGCACGTCAAACAACCCGCCATCAGCGGATCGCTGGCACGGCTGCGCAAGCGCTTCGATGATCCGTTGTTTCTGCGCTCGTCGAGAACCATGCGCCCGACCTCGAAAGCCGAGCAACTGGCGCAAGCGCTGACGCCAGCCATCAAGCAAATCGAAGCGGTGATCCGGCTCTGAAAAACCGGCGAAAAAAAACCTGCGGGGGTTCGCTTCCGCAGGTTTCATTTCATCAGGCCGACTTGAGCGCCTGAGCGTACTCGACCCGAGCCCAGAACGCTGGCAGAAAGCACTCGCTGACCAGCAGCGCCGAACCATTGCGGGTGAAACGCGAACGCCGGGCCAACAGACGTTCGGCTTGCGGCGCGTAGCGATAGGACAGCGCGGCCAACGGCGCACCGGGCGGCAGCAAGGCACATTGGAAGGGTTCGCGCAGGGTCTGCTCCGAGGTGTAGAGAATCTCGGCCAGCGGTCGACGGCCGTAGCCGTTCAGCTCCGCCCAGTCGCCATTCAGCGCCGGCACGCTGGTCAGGCTGCGCGCCGCGACACATGCCTCGCCATCGAGCTTCATCACCACCTCACGCACCCAGCCAATGGTGTTTGGCGGCACGTTCAGCACTTGCGCTTCTTCAGGATTGAGCGGGCCATGGGACTGCTCGACGACTTCGATTGAATAGTCGCCCATGGCTTTCAGGCGCGGGGTCAACGCCCCGGGCAAAAACAGCCAGTGATGCTCGGAGCCGGTCAATTCCGACAGCGGTCGCGATGACCAGTAATGACTTGTATCCATACCCGCTCACACCTTCCTGGTGATGGTGAATTGTTGGTTGCCGTGGAAGGCCAACCCTTCACCGGCGGTGTCTGTCACTCGGCTCCGACTTCTTCGGTCACTTCGTGTTTGCTGATGACGCTGATGGTCTGTTCATCGGTCTTGACCGCCGACAGCAGCGAGTCGAGCAGGCCCGGAAAACGCACGTCCATGTCTTCACGACGCAAGGACAGCAGGTTTTCCCGACCGTAAGGACGCTGCCAAATCAGACCGCTGTCACGCAGAACCCGCCAGTGGTGGGTCATGGTCGACTTCGATGCACCCTTGAGGATCCGGCCGCACGGATGTTCCTGGCCATCGGCCAATACTTTCAACACGGTCAGGCGCAGCGGGCTTCCCAATGCGGACAGCACATTTTCCAGAAGGATCTGATCCTGATTGGGATGATTCGGGACGTTCATAGGTAGGTACCCTTGATGATATAGGCGGGAAAAATCCGGCTTGTATTCGTCTATACGAGAACAGTAAGACTATACACAAGATGTTTTTTCCCCGCGACAGCCGCCCCGGAGGCGGCGTCCCGCAAAACACCTACAAATCGCTGCTCTGCGCGGTCTCCAGCGCAGGCGCCTGGAACCCGCCGCCCAGCGCTGCCATCAACGAAACCGAACTGTCGATGTGCTTGCTGTTGAGGAAGGCCAGGCGCATTTCGTCCTGAATCAATTGTTGCTCGATGTTAAGCGCATCGAGGAACGTGTCCTCCCCGGCCTTGTAGCGCGACTGCGACAGATCGTAGGACGACTGGGCAATTGCACAGGCATCGCGCTGCACGACGATCTGCTGCTCGAACGAACGCAACTGCGTCACCGAAATCGCCACCTCGTGCAGGGCCGAATTCAGCACCCGGTTGTACTGTGCGATGGAGCTGTCGAGTTCGGCATTGCCGGCCTTCAGATCCGAGCGCAGACGCCCGGCATCGAAGATCGGCAGCGACACCGTCGGCGCCACGTTCCAGAACTTGCTGACCCCGGCGAACAGCGCATCACCGGTCAATGCATGGGACCCCGCCGCCGCCACCAGATTGATGTTCGGGTAGAACGTGGTCTTCACCGCCTCGACGTTTTTAGTCTCGGCCTCCACGCGCCAACGTGCGGCGACGATGTCCGGACGGCGGCCCAATAGTTGAGCCGGCAACTGCGCCGGCAATGCCACCACGCTCGCTTGCAGACTCGATGGGCGCTCGAGCGTGTGCGCACGATCGACGCCCTTGCCGATCAGCGCCGACAACTGCAGGCGGGCGATTTCGATGTCTTCGTTGGCGCCGATCAGCGTCGATTCCGAACGCGCCTTGAGGCTCTGCACCTGCTTGAGTTGCGACAGATTGTCGAGGCCCGAGCCGTAACGTGAATCCGTCAGGTCCACCAGTTTGCTCAAGCGTTCCAGATCCCGTTGATTGAGCTCCGAGACCTGCCACGCATACGCCAACTGGTTGTAAGCCTTGACCACGTTGACCGCCAGAATCAGCCGCGACGATTGCAGATCGACTTCCGCCGCTCTCGCGCTGTTCAGCGCCGATTCCCAGGCGGCACGCTGGCCGCCCCAGAGGTCGAAGGTGTAGCTGAAATTCACCGCCAGATTGCGTGCGGTGAAGTACTTGTGTCCCTCGCCGCTGTAGTCCTCGAAGCGCGACAGCCGACCGCGAGTGACACCCGCCGATGCGTCCATTTCCGGATAACGCTCGGCGTCGCGCAGGTCGAGAAATGCGTTGGCTTTCGCGACCCGGGCAGCGACTTCCTGCAAGTCCGGGTTGCTGGCGTAAGCCTCTTCGATCAGAGCTCCCAGACGTGGATCGCCCAGCGATGTCCACCAATCCGCACGCGGCCATTGGGCCGGCGGCAATTTGTCTTTCAGGCTGTCGGACGGCGCATCGCCGACCGCCAGCAATTTGCCCTGATGATCGATCCCGGCGTAGTTCACACAGCCCGCCGCCAACAGGATGGACGCCGCCAGCGGCGCCAGCATCAAACGTGTAATCGAATGCATGTCACGTCCTCACAGGATGGGTTGCGGCACGCCGGCCGGCTCGGCTTCGGGTGCGTGGCTCGGTTGCTTGATCGAACTGAGCAGCGTGTACACCGACGGCAGAATGAACAGGGTGAACAAGGTGCCGATCAGCATCCCCACCACAATCACCAGGCCCAGGCCGAAGCGGCTGTTGGCGCCGGCACCGCTGGCGAACAACAGCGGCGCGAGGCCGACCACCATGGCAGCGGTGGTCATCAGGATCGGCCGCAAACGCACCTGCGCGGCATGCTGAATGGCTTGCACGCGGTCCATGCCTTGCTGGCGCTGCAACTCGTTGGCGAACGCGACCATCAGAATCCCGTGCTTACTGATCAGACCGATCAGCGTGATCAGGCCGATCTGGGTGTAGATGTTCATGGAAGTCATGCCCAGCGCCAGCGGCACCAGGGCCCCGCAGATCGACAACGGCACGCTGATCAGAATGATGAACGGATCGCGGAAGCTCTCGTACTGCACGCTCAGTACCAGATAGATGATCACCAGGGCCAGGCCGAAGGTGAACGCCAGGCTGTTGCCTTCCTGCACGTATTGGCGGGCGTCGGACTGCCAGTCGAAACTGAAGCCGGCGGGGAAACCTTCCGATTGTTTTTGCAGGAAGCCCACTGCATCACCCAACGTCACGCCCGGCGCCGGGATGGCCTGGAACGTGGCGGAGTTCTGCTGGTTGAACTGGGTCAGGCGATTCGGCTCGACCTTGACGCTGAGAGTGGCCAGTGTCGACAGCGGCACCGGATTGCCCTTCTGGTCCTTCACGTAATACAGCTTCAGGGTTTCCGGAGTCAGGCGATCCGCCGACACCGACTGCGGGATCACGTCGTAGGAGCGACCATGGAACGAGAACCGGTTGACGTACTTCTCACCGATCAGGCTGTTCAGCGTTTCGCCGATGTCCTGCATGCGGATGCCCAGGGCGTTGGCCTTGGCCCGGTCGACCTGGATTTCCACCACCGGGTTGTTGAAGTCCAGATCACTGTCGACCACCGCGAACAGACCGCTGGCCTGCGCGGCTTGCTTGAGCTGATCCATCACGTTGTACAGCGCCAGGTATTCCTGATCGCTGCGGATCACCATCTGCACCGGCAGGCCACCGGTGGAGCCCGGCAGCGGCGGCATCTGGAACACGAAAATGCTCGTGCCTTCGATCTGGTTCACCCGCGCCTGCAAGTCAGGCTGGATGGTGTTGGCATCGCGACCGCGTTTTTCCCAGTCCACCAGGTTGATCCCGCCGACGCTGTTGGACAGACCGTCGGAACCGTTCGCCACCCAGTTGCTGTAACCCTCGGGGATTTCGTTGAAGGTCTTGTACAACTCGTGGGCGTAGGCCTCGAGGTAATTCAGGTTGGCGTGCTGCGGCGCCTTGATTGCGGTCAGCAGGATGTTCTGGTCTTCCAGCGGCGCCAGTTCGGTCTGCGCCGAGCGATAGAGGAACGGCAGGCTGAAGAAGATCACCAGCGCCACGCTCAGGCTGATCCAGCGCCGGGCCAGCGAACCGCCGAGCAGCGCGCCATAACGACGGGACAGGTACTGGAAGAATCGATCTGCCTTGACCGCCATGAAACCTTCGCTGGTTTTCGCGTCCAGCAGACGGGTACTCATGATCGGCGACAGGGTCAGCGCGACGATGCCGGAAATCACCACGGCGCCGGCCAGGGTCAGCGCGAACTCCTTGAACAGCGTGCCGGTGAGGCCGCCCATCAAGCCAATTGGCGCGTACACCGCCGCCAGGGTGAAGGTCATCGCCACCACCGGCCCCGCCACTTCACGGGCGCCGATCAGCGCAGCGTCGAACGGCGTCTTGCCCTCTTCGATGTGACGGTGGACGTTTTCCACCACGACGATGGCGTCGTCCACCACCAACCCGATGGCCAAAACCATCGCCAGCAAGGTCAGCAGATTGAGGCTGAAGCCGAACATCTGCATCAGCATCGCTGCGCCGAGCATCGACAGCGGAATCGTCACCAGCGGAATCAGCACGGTGCGGAACGTACCGAGGCACAGGTAGATCACCAGCACCACGATCACCAGCGCTTCGAGCAGGGTGTAGCTCACCTCGTCGATCGACGACTGAATGAAGTGCGCCACTTCGAACGGGATCTGCACGGTCACGCCCGGTGGCAGGGTTTCCTGGATCTGCGGCAGCAATTCGCGCACGCGTTTGACGATGACCAGCGGGTTGCCGGTCGGTGCGGCGTCCAGGCCAAGGAACAGCGCCGGTACGTCGCTCATCGCGCCGCTGGTGTCGGTGGAGGCTGCGTTCAACTCCACGGTGCCGACGTCACGCACACGGATGATGTGGCCGTTGTCGTTGCGCAGCACCATGTCGCGGAAATCTTCGACGCTGTTCAGGTCAGTGTTGACCCGCAGGTTGCTGACCACGTACAGGCCTTTGACCTGACCGGGAGCCGCCTGGAAGTTGTTGCCCTCGATGGCCGCCGACACGTCCTGCCCGGTCATGCCGTAACCGGCCAGACGCTGCGGGTCGAGCCACAGGCGCATGGACAGTTTCTGCTCGCCCATGATGTTGATCTTGGCCACGCCTTCGATGCCGGCGAACATCGGCTCGACGACGCGGGAGATGTAGTCGGACATCTCCGGAATGGTCAGGTTGGAGCTGGCGAACGCGACGTAGGCCACGCTGGTGAAGCCGCCGGACGTGCGTTCCACCACCGGGTCGTACGCGTCCTTCGGCAAGCGGTATTTGATCTGGTTGACCTTGGCCATGACCTCGGTCAGCGCCGCGATGGAGTCACTGTTGAGTGCCATGCGGATCGTCACCTGGCTGCGGCCCTGGGTCGAGGCCGACGACAGATAGTCGATGCCCTCGACCGAGGCCACGGCCTGGCTGATCGGCTGCGTGACGAAGCCTTGCATCAGTTCCGAAGAGGCGCCGGGATATTGGGTCGTAACCGTGATGGTCGACGTTTCCAGCATCGGGTACTGGCGGATCGGCAGGTTCATCAGCGCGCGCACCCCGAACAGCAGGATCAGCGTGCTGACCACCACGGCCAGCACCGGGCGGCGAAGAAAGAGGTCGGTGAAATTCATTTTTCCAGCCCACTGAGTTTAAGAGCAATCGTGTCCGGGACACCTTCCACCGCCACGCCGTCGTGGAGCTTGAGCTGGCCGGACGTCACCACTTGCACGCCTTCGGTCAGGCCCTTGTCGACCACCGCCCAGCCATCGCGGCGCTCGCCGACCTTGATGCTTTCACGCTTGACCTTCTGCACGCCGGCCTCGTCGGTGTAGACCGAGAACACGCTTTCGCCGTAGGCGTTGTAGGTGATCGCGGTTTCCGGAATCAGCAGCTCGGCGGTCTGCGGCAGGGTCACCGAGACCCGTGCATACATGCCGGGACGCAGGCGTTTTTGCGTGTCGGTAATGACCGCTTGCACGTTGATGGTGTGGGACTGGTTGATCTGCGGATCGACCGCGACGATCTTGCCGGCGAAGGTCACATCACCCCAGGCATCGACCTTGGCCTGCACGGTCTGGCCCAGTTGCACTTGCGAGCCATCGCGCTCGGCGAGGGTGAAGTTGACGCGCAGCACGCCCGGATCGGTCAGGGTTGCCACCGCGCTGCCGGCCTGCAGGTATTGGCCCAGGTGCGCCAGGCGAATGCCGAGGGTGCCGGCGAACGGCGCGCGGATATGGCGTTGAGCGATCTGCGCCTGCATGCGCTCCATGTCGCCTTTGGCCGCGTCGTATTGAGCGCGGGCACTGTCGAAGGCGCGACGACTTTCGGCGCCGGTCTTGGCTAGCTCCTGGACACGGGCGAACTGGGCCTTGGCCGATTCGTACTCGCCTTTCAGGCGCACCAGTTCGCCTTGCTCCGGCGCGTCGTTGAGCTTGAGCAGCACTTGCCCCGCCTTCACTTCATCGCCGGACTCGAAATCGATGTCCACCACTTTGCCGCTGACTTCAGCCGACACCAGCACCTGACGCTGGGCTTCGAGTTTGCCGATGGCCTCGAGGTAGTAGGTGTAAGGCTGCTTTTTGACCACGGCCAGACCGACCCGGGTGCTGGGGATCCGTTGCTCGGCCGCCGCCGGTGGCGGCGACCAGAAACGCCAGCCCAGTGCAGCGGACAACACCACCACAAAAACAATAAAGATCAGCGACTTGATAATGTTTCGAGCAAGCATGTGGCACTCCCTTGACTCTTTGCTGCGAGCACAAAAGTTTGAGTTTTAAGAAAATAAAGGTGCAACTAAAGACGGGCGCGTTATCGATCCCTGTGAACTTTCACTTGTAAACGCGCCCGCTTTATTTATCCGCTGTTACGCCGCGGCCAGTACGTTGGTTTTATCCAGGTAATACTTGCCGATACCGTGCAAGTTCAAAGGCGACAACGTGAAGTGCTTCGAACCGGTGTGGATATCGCGGAAGCAACGCTCCAGGAAGTGCGACTTGTAGACGGCTTTGGAACCGGCCATCGAGTAGATCTGGTTGACCGCATTGACCGAGTTCTCGGTCAGCACCGAGGCTGCCAGGCCGACGCGGGCGCTGACCGGTTCGCCGATGGTTTCACCCCGGTTGATCACCTGATGGATCGCATCTTCCAGCAGCAGTTGTGCGGTATGCACCGAGGAGATGGCGCGACCGGTCTTCTCGAAGATCACCCCTTCCAGGCCCGGGTCGGTGTTCACGGCGCGGTCATTGCGGAAGTGATCGACCGCAGCCCGGGCCACGCCGAGCACGGTGGACATCGCCGCCAGGGTGCCGAACTCGTAGTAACCGGTGGCATAGGCCCGGGAATTGCGCGCTTCGGGGGATTGCTTGAGGGTTTCGACATCCAGCGAGAAAGACTTGTGGACGATCACGTTGGAGCACTGGAAGTGATGGCTGCCGGTGCCGCGCATGCCCAGGGTGTCCCAGGTCGGCAGGATGGTGCACTGGCTGGCGGGCACGAAGAACATCCGCACTTCCGGATTAGTGTTGTTTTCAGTGCCTTTGACGGTCGCGGTGCAGACCAGCCAGTCGGCGTGGGCCGAGCCGCTGGCGAACGCCCATTTGCCGCTCAGCAGGTACTCGTCGCCCATCGGCAGCGCTTCGCCGCCGGAGTGGATGGCGCCGATCACGAAACCGTCGCAGTGGTTGTAGATCGCTTCGGAAGTGGCTTCCGGCAGGTAGTCCGACAGGCGCCCCATCGCCACTTGCACTGCCAGTTGCCAGGACAGCGAGGCGTCAAACCGGGCGAATTCCAGCAGCAGGGCCGAGGTGGTCTGGATATCTACCTGGGACCCGCCGAACGCCTTGGACACCGAGGTCCGGCCAAAACCTTCCTTGAAGAATCGGGACATCACATCCTTGTGCGTCGCATTGGTCTGCTCGCTGTAATCGCGGTGCTGAATAATCAGCGGATTCAGTGCACGCACCTTCTCGAGCCATTCATTGGATTCGGAGGGAAGGCTGTTCCATTGCATTAGATTTTTCATAACGGCTCCTAGCTATTATTTATTTACGATCAGCAGACGAAAAAACAGACAGAACTTTTATTGTTGTTAAACCCCGATAAAAATGTACGTCTACAGTCGTACATTTGACAAGCACTATTATCAGACTTCTTTCATTTCCCAATAAAAGAGCAATCACTGTCCGACAATAACGCAAGGCGCAAAAGGCCAACGTAACTTGCGCACAAGTTACGTTGCTTGAAACTTTTGGATTACTTCACGCCGGCACGCCGGTCACTGACTTTCGACAGCGAGGCCCAGTCCTGATCGGCCTGACCATGGGCCATGCCGTCCAGAAGGTTGTCCTTCAACACGCTGGCAAACGGCAGCGGCACCTGCGCCGCTTCACCAGCTTCCAGCGCCAGGCGCACGTCCTTGAGACCCAGCGACAACTTGAAACCCGCCGGCTCGAATGTTTCATCGACCATCAGCTTGCCGTAACCCTGATAGACCGGCACGGCAAACAGGGTCGAGGTGATCATCTCGATGAACGCCTCGCGACTGATGCCGTAGCCGCCGGCCAGGGTCGAGGCTTCGGCCATGGATTCGATTGCCGAGGCGATCATCAGGTTGGCCGACAGTTTGGCAGCGCAGGCCACCTCGGCCGTGTCGCCGAGCGTCCAGGTCTTGCGCCCCAGCACATCGAACAACGGCTGTACCCGAGCCAGTACTTCGGCGGGCCCGGAGGCGAGAATGTTCAGATTGCCGGCAGCCGCCACATCGACACGCCCCAGTACCGGTGCCGACACGTAACCGACGCCGCGTGCTTCATGCAAGGCCGCCAGTTCCCTGGCCAGCGCCACGGACACCGTGGACATGTTGACGTGAACGCTGCCGGCCCGCAGACCGTCCAGCGCCTTGGCGTCGAAGAACACCGAGCGGATTGCCGTGTCATCGCCGAGCATCGAGATCAGCACCTCGGCCTGGGCCGCCAGCGCCGGTGTCTCGACAGCTTCGGCGCCGGCCGCGGCCAGTGCCTCCAGCGGTGCCGTCGAACGATTCCACACGCGGACCCGATGCCCGGCTTTCAGCAGGTTCAGCACCATCGGTGCGCCCATCGTGCCCAGACCGATAAATCCCAGTTCCATGTCGCGTTCCTCTCTCGATGAGGTGTTCAAAGCCGTTCAGACGATGATGCAGAATTGCGATTGTACGTGTACAGGCGTACATTTCAAGTGCCGCGACGATTCATTCTTCGCGGCGAGGGTTCCAAACACACCTTTACCCAAGGCAAGGAGGCTTTATGCAATTCGGGATCTACACCGTTGGCGACGTCACACAAGACCCTACCAACGCCCGTACCCCCAGCGAATCCGAGCGCATCCAGGCCACCCTGCAAATTGCGCAGAAAGCCGAAGACATCGGACTGGACGTGTTCGCCACCGGCGAGCACCACAATCCTCCGTTCATCACCTCCTCTCCCACCACGCTGCTGGCCTACATCGCCGCCAAGACCCAACGCATCATTCTCTCGACGTCCACCACCCTGATCAGCACCAACGATCCGGTGCGCCTGGCCGAAGAATATTCGCTGCTGCAAAACCTCTGCGGCGGCCGCATGGACCTGATGCTCGGCCGGGGCAACACCGCACCGGTCTATCCCTGGTTCGGCAAAAGCATCGCCGACGGCCTGCCACTGGCGATGGAGAACTATCGCCTGCTGCACCGGCTCTGGCGCGAAGAAGACCTCAACTGGAGCGGACGCTTTCGCACCCCGCTGAAAAACTTCACCTCGATCCCCAGGCCCCTCGATGACCTGCCGCCCTTCGTCTGGCACGGCTCGATCCGCACCCCGGAAATCGCCGAGCAGGCGGCGTATTACGGCGACGGTTTTTTCGCCAGCCACATCCTCTGGCCCCGTGAGCATTTCATGGCGCTGGTCGAGTTCTACCGCGCGCGGTTTGCCCATTACGGTCACGGCACGCCGGAGCAGGCGATCGTCGGTCTCGGCGGGCACATTTTCATGCGCCGCAACTCGCAGGATGCGCGCCGGGAGTTCCGTCCCTACTTCGACAACGCCCCGGTGTACGGCCATGGCCCGTCGCTGGAAGAGTTCATGGAAATGACCCCGCTGGCCGTCGGCAGCCCTCAGGAAATCATCGACAAGACCCTGACCTTCCGCGAGTACTTCGGCGACTACCAGCGCCAGCTGTTCCTGTTCGACCATGGCGGCATTCCGCTGAAAACGGTGCTGGAACAACTCGACATGTTCGGCAAGGAAGTGTTGCCGGTGCTGCGTGAAGAAACCCGCAAACGCCGTTCGCCGCTGGCGGCCGAAGCGCCGACGCACGCCAATCGCCTGGCCCGTTTGCAAACTCCGTCGGCCGATCCACGCGCCACGGTCAAAGCTGCCCAACTCGACAGCGTGACCGGCCACTGAACCTGGGGGAGCGAGCAGGCTCGCTCCCACACTTGATCAGGCAGCGCCTTTCAACGGGCGCTGCGCATCCATCGCCACCACCACGTCATCGTGAATCAAACGGGCCAGATACTGACCGTAACCGGTCTTGCTCATGCTGCCCGCATGCACCAGCAACTGCGCGTCGTCGATCCAGCCCTTGTGGTAGGCGATTTCTTCGAGGCAAGCGATTTTCAGGCCCTGGCGTTTCTCGATGGCCTGGACGAAATTGCCGGCCTCCATCAACGCATCGTGGGTGCCGGTATCCAGCCACGCCATGCCACGCCCCATCACCGACACGTTCAATTTGCCGCGTTGCAGATAGACGTTGTTGACGTCGGTGATCTCCAGCTCGCCGCGCGGCGACGGCTTGATGTCAGCGGCAATCTGCAGCACTTCGTTGTCGTAGAAATACAGGCCGGTGACGGCGTAGTTGGACTTTGGATCGCTCGGTTTTTCGCAGATGCTCAGGGCCTTGCCGGTAGCATCGAATTCCACCACGCCAAAGCGCTCGGGATCGGCCACGTAGTAACCGAACACCGTCGCGCCGTCATCACGCGCCGCCGCTTGCAGCAGGGTTTCACCGAAACCGGCGCCGTAGAAAATGTTGTCGCCGAGCACCAGGCAGACGTTGTCTTCACCGACGAACTCACGACCGATGATGAACGCCTGGGCGAGGCCGTCCGGGCTTGGTTGCACCGCGTAGCTCAGGCTCAGGCCCAACTGGCTGCCGTCGCCGAGCATGCGCTGAAAGCCCGGCAGATCTTCCGGGGTGGAGATGATCAGGATCTCGCGGATTTCCGCCAGCATCAGCACCGACAGCGGGTAGTAGATCATCGGTTTGTCATACACCGGCAGCGACTGTTTCGAGACGCCCAAAGTGATCGGGTGCAGACGCGAACCGGCGCCGCCCGCCAGCAGAATTCCTTTGTACTTGGCCATGCTTTTTTCCTTTCAAGCAGTGAGATTTGAATGACGGAATGTTCAGGCCACGAGGGCTTCGTCGCGTTGCTCGCCGAGGCGCTCCAGCGCGTAGGCGCCGGACATCACCCGCATCCACCAGGCACGGTTATCCAGATACCAGTCGACAGTTTTCTGCATGCCGCTTTCGAAGGTTTCCTGCGGCGTCCAACCCAGCGTCGCGTGAATTTTTCCGGCATCGACGGCATAGCGTTTGTCGTGGCCCGGACGATCCTTGACGAAGGTGATCAGGTCGCGGAAGTGCGCAACGCCCGGCGGCTTCTCCGCACCGCGTGCCTCAAGCAGGTCGCACAGGGTCTGCACGACTTCGAGGTTGGTCTTCTCGTTGTGGCCGCCGATGTTGTAGGTCTGCCCGACCTCACCGCGAGTGACCACCGCATACAGGGCGCGGGCGTGATCCTCGACGAACAGCCAGTCGCGAATCTGCGCGCCATCGCCGTACACCGGCAACGGCTTGCCTTGCAGCGCATTGAGAATGACGTGAGGAATCAGTTTTTCCGGGAAGTGATACGGCCCGTAATTGTTCGAGCAGTTGCTCATCACCACCGGCAAGCCAAAGGTGCGATGCCAGGCGCGAACCAGATGATCGGAACCGGCCTTGGTCGCCGAGTACGGCGAGCTTGGCGCATACGGCGTGCGCTCGGTGAACGCCGGATCTTCGGGTTCCAGGTCGCCATACACCTCATCGGTGGAAATGTGATGGAAACGGAACACCGCCTGACGCGCCGCATCCAGTCGGTTCCAGTAACCTCGCGCCGCTTCGAGCATCGTGTAGGTGCCAACGATGTTGGTTTCGATGAAGGCTTGCGGGCCATCTATCGAGCGGTCCACGTGGGACTCGGCGGCCAGATGCATCACCGCATCCGGTTGCAGCCGTGCGAACAGTTCGTCCAGCGCCGGCTTGTCGCAGATGTCGACCTGGCAGAAACGGTAACGCGGCGAATCGGACACATCGGCCAGCGATTCCAGATTGCCGGCGTAGGTCAGCTTGTCGACGTTGATCACTTCACATTCGGTCTCATCGATCAGAAACCGCACCACGGCCGAGCCAATGAAGCCCGCGCCCCCTGTCACTAAAATTTTCATCAGCGCCTCCCCTGGCAAAATGATGATTGAACGTCCTTCGATGCTGTGTGCGGATCAGTTCAACAACGCGACCCAGTATGGCGACAGCCCTTGCTCGAGAATCAGCAGCGTCTGGATGCAGACGAAGCTTTCGTCGGTGGTCGCCGAGGTCGCGTTGAGCGGGCCGAATCCACCGTCCTGCTTCTGATGGGCAGCGATCCAGTCTTTCGATTCCTGCAGATACGTCGGCTGCGCGTCGAGCAAATACATTGCTGCGATGGCCATGTAAGTACCCACCAGGCTGACCGCTTTGCCCGGCCGGTAATGGAACGAGCCGTTGGACAGTTGCAGGCTCTGAAGCCAGGCGACGGTCTGTTCCGCATCAACGATGCGTCGGTTGAGAATGAACAGCGTCGACACCACGCGGTACACCGAAAACGCGTCCGGCGGATAACCCGGCTTGTTTGCGAACCCGCCATCGACCGAGCGGCAGCGCAAGGCAAACGCCATCACGCCCTGCTCGTCCGGCGCCTTGGCTTCAAGGGCGTGCAGCGACAGCACCGCCAGGTTGGTGTGCCAAATATCGGAGCCGAAACCCGGCACATCGCCGAACCCGCCATCGGGGTTTTGGCACGCTTGCAGGTAACGCACGCAACCGCCGATATCGTTCGGCAACGCGCCCAGCACTCGCAGCGACAACACCGCGCAGTAGGTCGCGAACACATCGCTCAGATGCCCCGGCTGCTCGGCGAATCCGCCGTCGGTGTTTTGCGAGGCCCTGATGCAATCGATCAGGCTGGCCTTGTTTTCGATTTGCAGGCCCAGGGCGTGCAAGTCCGAAATCACATGCAGCCCGGAAAAAACCTGCCAGGTCTTGTCGGCACGGAAACCCAGCGGCGCGGTTTCGGCGGTCAGCCCGTAGGGCGTTTCATTCGACGCCCGGGCCTTGGCCAGCCACGCCAGATAACGCTGCAGATCGACCTTGATGGTCGGCACGCCATTCGGGTGAATGCGCTGCACATCACCACCGCCATCGATCACTTGCAGCTCACGGTTTACCAGCACCGCATCGTCATGATGAGTGACGGCAGCGGCCGGCGCGATGGACTGCAAGGCGTGGGCGGCGGCGAGCTGGGTTTTCAGGCTTTTCAGGTGCAGCGGCAGGTACGTCAGGTTGCCGATGCTGAAGATCCCCGGCTGACGCGGCGGCGCCCAGAACTGCCGAATGAACGGTACGGTCGGGTCATCCGGGGTCGACCAGAAGTAGCCCTTGCCCATGAACAGACCGCCATTGCGGGCGTCATGGAACTCCAGCAACGCTGCCGTCACCGAAGCCCGATCCGCTTCGCTCGCGCCGGACGGCAAGGCCTGAATCGCCTGCAACAGCAACGCCACGTCGTAGGCAGTCTTGATCGGGAATGGCGACTCGTGATTTTTGTACGAGGTGTGCCAGTCGCAACGCACTTTGCCGTTGATCCCGACCCGATCCCAATACCCGCCGTACGCCGGATCGCGGAACAGCGCCAGGGTTTGCAGCAGGAACGAACGGGCCAGATTCGACAACGCATTGTCGTCCCGCACATCGGCCAGTTGCGCCAGTACCAGACTGACCTGCGCACGCACACCGCAACGGGTCAGCGCCACATCGACACAGGATTGGCTGTCGCTGCCGGCCACCCGGCCGATCAGGTTTTCTGCATGAATCTGCAAGTGCCCGACCAACCCGAGACCCAACGGCTGATTGTCGATACGCGCGAGCAAGGCCGTGGCGCTGATGTCGAGATCGATCGAGGTCGCCAGCTCCAGCGGCGTCGACCAGTCGCTGCTGTACAGACCGGCGACGGTGGAACGGGCGTAGAGCGCTTCGACCTTTTCCAGCAGGCCGTGGATCGCGGCATTATTCGCCGCGTCCTGCGGCACCCGACGCTGATAGGCAATCAATGCTGCCAGTGCGTCCAGTTGCAATGCCAGCGTGCGGCAGCGTCCGGAGCCGTGCGGCGTCCAGTAGCGGTCGGCCAGTTCGTGGAAACCGCCATTCGACGCATCATGCAAACGCATCAGCCCGTCATGGGCAAAACGCAGTTCGACATCGTCGCCGTGCTCGGCCTGGTAGAGCGTCGCGGCGACTTGATCCTGCAACTGCTTGTCGCTGGAAATCGCCACCTCGCCACTGGCATCGGTCACGGCGAAAAAGCCGCCGTGCTCGATGTCCTTGAGGCCTTGATCAAATAGAAACTGCGGATGCAGTGACATGGTGAATCCCTCTTCCTTGAGGTTAAGCGGCTTTGCTTTCGGTCAGCGACACAACGCTGCCCTGGCACAACTCGATGATGCGCGTCGCGGCGCGGGCGGCACCTTCGCCATCCGGCGCAGCCACTTGCTGATGCGGTGCGTAATAGGTCGAAGCGCCGGTGTCTTTTTCCAGTTCGCCCTGGATCAGTTCGACGATACGATCACGGTCGTATCCGATATGCGTCGGGAAGCCCAGCAACTCCAGACGACGCAGAGCTTCCAGTTCGTGGTATTCGGACTTGGACGACAACAGGAACAGGGTCGGAATATTCATCGCCGCGATCTCAGTCACGGTGATCCAGCCCGGTGCCGAAATCAGCAGGCTGGCTTCGCGCAGCAGGCCCATCCAGTCCGGGTAGTACGGCACACAAACTACACCGTCCTGAGCCTGGATATCCTGACGGCCCAGCAACACCAGTTTCAGTTCCGGATTGCGCTCGCGCAGGATCTTGAAGCTGTCCAGATATGCGGCAAGCAATGCGTCCTTGTTCTCCGCGAACATGGTCGTGCCACTGATAGAGGCGACAATGAACGGCGAGTCGCCGAGGTTCAGTTGCTCGCGCACGTTCAAACCGGTCTGCACATTGATGTCGCGGATCATCGGCCCAACAAAATGCGCCTTGCCGCTGGCCAGCGCTTCGGCCACCGGAGTGCCCTGATCGAGGGAAGCCACGTACGGTTTGTCGGTCAGCACCAGCTGGCTCTGATTGATCATCCAGTTGAACTGGCTGTGCAGCGCGGTTCGGGCGCGGGCCATTTCCAGCGCGTTGACTTCGAAACCGCCGTCGGCCAGATCATGGTCTTCGAGCTGGCAAAGGGTGAAGTCGTAGCGCTCGGTGACGAACACCAGCGGCGTACCGCTGAAAATCGCGGCCAGGCAGGCGGCCATGTTGTAGTCCGACACCAGGGCGGTCGGCTTGTATTCGGCGATCAAGGCCAGGTAAGACAGAATCCGCTCGCCGGACAAGAAGGTATTGGCGATATAGCCGCCAATGTAATTATTCCAGTCGAGTTCTTTCGACAAGTTGCTCTTTTTCGAGTAATCGACCAAACGGCCGGCAATATCCACAACTTCAACGCCGGACTTTTCAAACATCGGCGTAAAGGTCGGCTGCAGGGAAGCCAGTGCCACGGTCAATGGCATGTCCGGGCGCTGCTTTTTAATCGCCTGAGCGATGGACAGCGCGCGCATGTTGTGACCGGAACCGGTTGGATTGGGGGCAAATAAAATCATTCTTGAATCTCCATTAGTTGAACAACGCCATGAACCACAGTGTTTTCCAATACATCCCTTATAACCACCGAGTACGGTTTGATAACGGCACCGTCACCAATATTCAGTGGACCTACCAAGATGGCGCCCTCGCCAATAACGCAACGACTTCCAATGCGCACCGGTGCCTCCTCCCAAGGCAGTGAGCGGAACGAATGATCATGAGTGGACGCGACAATCGTGACGCCTTCGGCCAGCTCGCTGAAGGCACCGATGGTCACTCCGCCGGCCGCTTCGATCACCACGCCCGGCGCCAGTCGAGCGCCAGTGCCCAGTTCAATGCCGCCCAGTTGTGACATGCCGCCCTGACGGTTGCTGCGCCCGATCAGGATGCAGTCCCGGGCGATCTCCACTGACGCCCCTCCGCGCAATTCGGCATCGATCAGGGCATCGTCGCTGATGTCCCACGTCAGGGTGTCGGGGTTCAGCGACTTGAGCCGCGCGACCGACTGCGTGGACCGATCGAGCATCGACGGCAAGCCCTGGCGCGCCCGGTCCCGGACTTTGGCCAGCACCGGTTCCGGGCTCGGCCGGCCGTCCTCGACCACAGTGCGCTGGGCAATGACCCGCGCCGGGCGACCGACGACGATTGCGTCCGGCGGCACATCCGCGGTCACCAATGCGCCAGCCGCCACCACGGCCCCGGCACCGATGGAAACACCGGCAGTCACGGTGGCCTTGGCGCCCACCCAGACATTTTCGGCAATCCGAACCGGCGACTGCGCCGTCCCCAGGCACTGGGCACCAGTGGCGAACATGCTGGACTTGCCGACCGACGCGTGCTGCAAATCGCACCTGAAGCCGATGAAGCAGTCATCGCCGATCTGCACGTTTTTCAGGCGACTGCCGGCACGCACCCAGACGTGCCGGCCAAGCTCACTTGAACTATCAACAGTCGTCGAAACTTCAATTACGTTTATGTCGTCCACAATAAAGCCTCATTCCATTGATGCCGGGCACATAAAATTCCGATAGGCGTGCGTATCCCGCAGATATAAATCCGCCAGTGCACAAATAATTAATTAACTGTTCATTTAAGGCTTCAACTCAAAGCACGCGAGACATTGCGTCCGCGCCACTTATTAACTGTCCGGTTCATTCAACTGTCATTATTCATTAACAACAGATAAAGGTTCACACTTGAGCCAAAGGCCAAGTCAGTTGTCGAGATGAGAAAAAGCCGATTCAAGTCTGTCCGTGACTCAGATGAAGCTCCGTTTTGAGGAATAGTTCTTTAGTACGAATGTTATAGTACAGACGATTTTGTTTTGCAATAGGTGTCAGAATGGTTATCTCGTTTTAGTCTAAAAATTGATTGAACTTTTATAGTGCACGCTTGTACTAAAACCGTCTGATATGCACAGCGATGGTGCACATTCGCGAGTCACGCAGACTTGCCCCCAGCGCTTACAGGCATCTGGAGGTCGACCCCAGACATTCCGACAGTACCCGCGAAAGCTACGGTGACGGCTCCAACCCCCTTTGGCCTGGAGCCGTCATGCCCGCACCTATCACCGTTCTGCGCGACACCCATCCCCTGCCCGTACTCGACGCCTGTAAATGGGAAAAACTCGAGGGCGACCCGCACACCGTCAACCTCAACGCCTACACCAGCGAAGACGGCAGCAAGATCATGGGCACGTGGATCTGCACGCCGGGCAAGTGGCGGGTGGATTACGTGAAGTGGGAGTACTGCCATTTCCAGGAAGGCTACTGCGTGATTACCCCGGACGGCATGGAGCCGATCCACCTGCGCGCCGGCGACATCTTCGTGGTCGAGCCCGGCATGAAAGGCACTTGGGAAGTCGTCGAGACCGTGCGCAAATATTTCGTGTTCGCCTGATACAAAAAAGCCGGGAAACCACCCGACGTGATTTCCCGGCAACACCTACTGCATTGGATGTGCAGACCTGTGGCGAGCACAGGCCTGACGACGATTACTGCGGCTTGCGATAGCTGTTGATGATCGCCGAGAAGTCCTTGCCCCCTTCCCCGCGCTGACTCATCGCCTGATACAACTGCTGCGCCACCGCGCCCAGCACCACTGGCTGATGGGCCTGACGCGCCGCTTCGGTGGCCAGCCCCAGATCCTTGAGCATCAGCTCGGCGCCGAAGCCCCCCGTGTAGCCGCGTGAGGCCGGCGCCGTTTCGACGATGCCCGGCCACGGGTTGTACATTTCCGAACTCCAGCAACGACCGGTCGAGCTGTTGATGATCCCGGCGAGCACCGTGGTGTCGATCCCCAGCGCATCACCCAGCGCCATCGCCTCGCTGACGCCGACCATCGAAATGGCGAGCAACAGGTTGTTGCAGATCTTGGCGATCTGGCCGGTGCCGACCTCACCGCAATGCACGATGTTGCGGCCCATCTGCGCCAGCACCGGTTGCAGGGTGGCGAACAGTTCCGGGGTAGCACCGACCATGAAGGTCAGCGTCCCGGCCGTGGCGCCGCCAGTGCCGCCGGACACCGGAGCGTCGGCCATGGCCACGCCTTGTTTGGCAGCCGCCGCCGCGACATCGCGTGCCGTCTGCGGATCGATGGTGCTGCAATCCACCGCCGGCACGCCTTTGCCGATCCCGGCGAGCACGCCGTCTTCACCGAGCCAGACGCTGCGCACATGCACCGCCGCCGGCAACATGGTGATCACCAGTTCAGCATCTTCAGCAGCTTCGCGAGCCGAAGCGCGGATGGTGCCGCCCAGTTGCTCGAGTTCCGCCAGCACGGTTTTGTTCAGGTCCACCAGGTTCAGCGAATGCCCGGCCTTGATCAGGTTGCGCGCCATCGGCGCGCCCATGTTGCCCAGCCCGATAAATGCGATTTTCATGGCCATTCCTCAACGCAGGTTGATGGTGGTGTTCACGCCGTCGTTGACGCTGTCGTCGTCGAACCAGCGCGCTGTGACCGTTTTGGTCTGGGTGTAGAACTGCACCACTTGCTTGCCGTACGGGCCGAGGTCGCCGAGTTTCGAACCGCGCGAACCGGTAAAGCTGAAGAACGGAACCGGTACCGGAATCGGGATGTTGATGCCGACCTGGCCGACGTCGATTTCAGTCTGGAACTTACGCGCCGCCGCACCGCTCTGGGTGAACAGGCACGTGCCGTTGCCGAACGGGTTGGCGTTGACCAGCGCGATGGCCTGATCGAGGGTGTCGACTTCCAGCACCACCAACACCGGGCCGAAGATTTCCTGGGTGTAGATCTGCATGTCGGTGGTGACCCCGGAGAACAGGGTCGGACCGACGAAGTTGCCGTGCTCGTAGCCCGGCACGCTGATGTCGCGACCGTCCAGTTCGAGTTTCGCGCCTTCCTTGATGCCGCTTTCGATCAGATCGAGAATTCGCGCCTTGGCCTTTTTCGAAATCACCGGGCCGACGTCGGTGCCCGGCTCGTTGCCGGCGTTGACTTTGAGTTTCTGCGCCAGCGCTTTCAGATCCGGCAGCCACTGTTTGGCCGCGCCCACCAGCACCACCACCGAAGTGGCCATGCAACGTTGACCCGCCGCACCGAAACCGGCACCGACCAAGGCATTGAGCGCTTGCTCGCGATTGGCATCCGGCAGCACCACCGCGTGGTTCTTCGCGCCCATCATCGATTGCACGCGCTTGCCGTGCTTACCGGCCAGGTCATAAACGTGAGTGCCGACGGCGGTCGAACCGACGAACGAAACCGCCTTGATGTCCTTGTGGGTGCACAGGCCGTCAACCACGTCCTTGCCACCATGAACGACGTTAAGCACACCGGCCGGAATGCCGGCTTCAATCGCCAGCTCCACCAGCAACATGGTCGACAGCGGATCCTGTTCGGATGGTTTGAGGACGAAGGTGTTGCCGCAGGCAATGGCCATCGGGAACATCCACAGCGGAATCATTGCCGGGAAGTTGAACGGGGTAATGCCGGCGCAAACGCCGATCGGTTGGCGCAGGGTGTAGGTGTCGACGCCGCCGGCGACGTTCTCGGCGAACTCGCCCATTTGCAGGCTGCCGATGGAGCAGGCGTGCTCGACCACCTCCAGGCCACGGAAAATGTCGCCTTCGGCATCGGCAATGGTCTTGCCCTGCTCGGCGCTCAGCACCACGGCGATGCGTTTGGAATGTTCGCGGATCAACGCCTGCAGCTTGAGCATGATGCGCATGCGCGCGCCAATCGGGGTCAGCTTCCAGGTCTGGAAGGCGCGCTGGGCGGCGCTGACAGCAGCGTCGACTTCAGCGGCGGTGGCGAATGGAACCTTGGCCAGAACCTGCTGGGTCGCTGGGTTGACGATGTCGTGCCACTCGGTGGTCTGCGACTCGACCCACTCGCCGTCGATCAGCAGCTTGACCTTCTGGATCGTGGTTTCGTTGGGCGTAAGCGATGCGTTCATGCTGGTCTCCAGAACTTGTTTTTATCTTAGGAGCCAAGGCGAAAGGTTCGCCTTGAGATGAGGCGTGTGTCACGAATTGGTTGTCGGACTGTTTTTGGAGTATAGATGTGCAAACTTCTAATAAGAACGCACATATAAGCCCGTCCATCATGCAAAAAAACATCACCTCTCTAGGCTCGCTGAATTGGGATGACCTCAAGTTTTTCCTTGAAGTCGCCCGTACCCGCAAGGCCAGCACGGCGGCCAAACGCCTGGCGGTGGACTACACCACCGTGTCGCGGCGAATCAGTTCGCTGGAAGCGGCGCTCGGCACTTTGCTGTTCGAAAAGTCGCGCACCAACGGTTTCGTGCTGACTGCCGAAGGCCAGCGCCTGCTGAGTTATGCCGAGTCGATCGAAAGCACGCTGCACATGGCCTGCGAGCAAGTGTCGGGCTCCGGCGTCGCACTGTCCGGGCACGTGCGGATGGGCTGCACCGAAGGTTTCGGCAGCTTCTTCATCACCCCGCAACTGAGCCACTTCGTCGACGCCTACCCGGCGATCTCGGTGGACATCCTGCCGCTGCCACACTTCATCAGCCTGTCCAAACGCGAGGCCGACATCGTCATCGCCCTCGAGCGCCCGGAACACGGGCCGTACGTGTGCTGCAAACTCTGCGACTACCGCTTGCAGCTCTACGCGACCCAGGAATACCTGGACAAACATCCGCCGATCCGCCGCCCCGCCGACCTGGGCAAGCATCAATTCATCAGTTACGTGGATGACCTGGCGTTCAGCTCGGAGCTGCTGTATCTGGCGAACGTGTTGCCCGGTGCCAGCGCCAATTTACGCAGCACCAGCGTGATTGCGCAGTTCGTGGCGGCGCAGCAGGGGCGCTCGCTGGCGATTCTGCCGTGCTTTCTCGCGGCTCAGGATCCGCGCCTGCTGCCGGTGTTGCCGGAGGAAATCGATATCACCCGGCAGTTCTGGATGTACTGCCGGGAAGACCTGCGCAAGCTCAAGCGGATCACCCTGTTGTGGGATTACATCCGTGAGGTGACCGAGCGCAATCAGGCGCTGTTGATGGGTGAAACTCGAGAGATGCAGTTCGCCGACTAATCGGCGCTGACCACGATCGACACCCGGCGGTTTTCGGTGCGGCCGGCGGCGGTATCGTTGGAGGCGACCGGTTCGCGGCTGCCGAGGCCTTGCAACTGGATGTTCTCTTCTTTCATGCCGACCGAGGTCAGCACTTTGCCGACGCTTTTCGCGCGACGCAGTGACAGCTGCTGGTTATAGGTTTCCTTGCCCGAAGCGTCGGTGTGGCCATCGACCCGCACGCGCTCGATGCCGACACCCAGCAAGGCTTTACCGATACGCTCGACGATTTCGGTACTTTGCTGATTCAGGCTTTCGACATCGCTGCCAAACAATACTTTGCCCGACAGGCCAAACTCCCAGCCGTCATCGGTCAGCTCGAAGCCTTGCTGCTTGAGAACCGCGACCTGGGCCGGCGTCAGGCCTTTTTGCGGGGCGGTCTGGCAACCGGTCAGGGCCAGCATGGCCGTCAGCAACAGAGTGGAAAACAGGCGAAAGGAAAGTGAGGACACGGGCATCAGCTCCTGGTTTGAACGGAATCGACCGGGTACTCCGTCCCGGCCGTGAATTGGGCGCCGCGCGACAAACGCTTGGCTTGATACATCGCGGCATCGGCCGCATCAAGCAAGGTGCCAGGCGTGACGCCATGATCGGGGTAAACCGCGATGCCGATACTGAGCGACGTCACGACACTGCTGTCGCCCGGCAGCGCAATCGGGGTGTCCATGCTGGCGAGGATCTTGTCGGCAATGCGTTCGGCGTCTTCGGTCTTGTGCAAGGGCGTGAGCAGAACGGCGAACTCGTCACCGCCCAGACGCGCCACCAGATCCTCTTCACGCAACTGCGCCCGCACCCGATTCGCCACCGCCACCAGCACGGCATCGCCAGCGGCATGACCGAAGTTGTCGTTGATGTCCTTGAAACGGTCGCTGTCGAGAAACAGCACCGCCACTTGCTCATTCAACTTGTGGGCATTGCGCAGAGCACGGATCAGGCGGCCTTCGAAAAAGGCCCGGTTCGGCAACCCGGTGAGGCTGTCATGGCTGGCCTGATGGGCGAGGGTTTCGTTCTCGCTCTGCAAGTGGGTTTGCCAGGATTCGAGTTCATCGAGCAGGGCATTGAAGTCGGTGCCGAGGTTGTCCAGTTCGGCAATTTTTGCCCGTGGCACCCGTCGATCCAGTGCCCGCTCGCTGCGGGCCGCATGCGCCACCGCCGCCAGGCTGTGCAACGGGCCGATGATCCTGCGCAACTGACGCTGCGCCAGGTACAGCGCGACCCAGGCGCTGATCGCCGTGCAGAGAATGATCCCCGCCAGACCGCTCAACAGAAAACGCATCAGGCTGCCACCGTGGCCGATCAGCAAGATCCGCCCGATCTCGCGATCCTGATGCTGGATCGGCAGGTTGATGGGTTTTTCCAGAATGACTCGCGCGACCTGCATCTCCAGCTCGGAAATCAGGCCGTTCTCCGGACGCTGCCAGCGCGCGAGCAATTGACCCTGAGCGTCCAGCACCTGGGCATCGGCCACTTCTTCGGTCGAGGCGATCAACGCCAGCGCTTCGGTCGCGGCGGCCTTGTCGTTGAACACCACGGCGGCTTCCACGGTGTAACTGATCGAGCGGGCGATCAAGTGCAGGTTGTGATCGGCATAGACCCGCAGCGCCAGCACCCCGAGCAGCGTCAGCGACACACTGGCCATTGCCACGGCGACCAGCGCCACAATCAGGTTGCCACGGCCGATGACCGAGCCGAGGGTCGGGCGCCCTGTGGATTTGTCGCGTCTCATGGCACCGCCGGTTTGCGGCGCGACAACTGCAGCACGCTGGGGTGAATGCGCACACCGCTACGAGCGACGGAGTCGAGATTGACCTCGAACGACACTTGTTCATCACCAACCCGCAGGCAGAACAGACTGCCGACCGTGCATTGATCGCCGCCTTCGCTGATGCTCAGCACCGGATGGCCGATCAGGGACGCGAACAGCCGGCTGCGTTCGTCTGTGGTGAGTTTGCCGATATAGACCGCGTCGCACTCGCTGACGATGGCTGGATTGTCGGCCAACAGCCGGCGCACGATGACCGGACGGCCCGTGGCCTGGGTCGTGCCCTTGACCAGGTCATCGGTGTATTCGGTCGGGCCGACGATGCACAGGCGCAACTGCGCCGGCTCTACCGGCCAGCGCGCATAACTGAGGATACCGAGGACAACCTGAGTGACGGATTTGGCCCGCTGTTCGGCCATCCCCGCAGGGGCTGGAGTCTGGGCAGCGGCCACACCCGTGAGCAAACAGAGTGCAACGGCAAGCAATGCCGGCTTGCAGACAACTACGCGCTCTGTCGCCCAGACAGCCACCTTCATGCAGGGATTCTCTTGGATCGTTACGAAATGATGCCGCAACGATAGCACAGCGCTGGAACACCAGCGATACAGCGACCTCTGACCGGTCGGTCAATAATCGTCAGTCATCCAGGCACCTTCATCCTCAAGGCGTCCTTCCTTCTTCCAGTTCCAGCATCAGTCCGCTCAAGCGCTTCACCTTGCGTTGTACTGCCTCTTCAAATACGCCATTGCGGGGTTCGATCAAGGTGAACCAGTCCTTGGCCCGGGTAATTCCGGTGTATATCAGTTCCTTGGTCAACACGGGGTTCAGGGCGTCCGGCAGGATCAGCGCGGTATGGGCAAACTCCGAGCCCTGTGACTTGTGCACGGTCATGGCGTACACGGTCTCGACATCATTGAGCCGGCTCGGCAACACGAAACGCACCCCACCGCGCCCGTCGTTACGCGGGAACGCCACGCGCAACACCGACTTACCGGCATCCGGGCCATCGCGCTCGGGCAATTTCAGGGCGATACCGATGTCACCGTTCATCAGCCCGAGGCCATAGTCGTTTCGAGTCATCAACACCGGCCGGCCTTCGTACCATTGCTGGTCGCTCTCGATCAGCCGCGCCTTGAGCAATGCATCGGTGATGCGCTGATTAAGCCCCTCAACACCCCACGGCCCTTTGCGCACTGCGCACAACAACTGGAAGGTATCGAAGGCCCGCAGGACGTCACGCGCCCAATCGACCCAACCCGGGTTCTCGAGCGGCGTTCCGCTCACCGGACGTCGATCGCGCAAAATGCTCAGATAGTGTCGATAACCGTGGGGGCCTTCGCCGTGTCCATCGAGCACCAGGTGCTCAAGTTTCCGGTCGTGCTCGTTCTGAAGTGGCAACGAAAACACATCGCCATGGGTTTTGGCATCCAGCAACTGGCGAGCCTCGTCCGAGAGTTGCTTATTCACCCGTCGCGCCAGTTGACCGATGCCGCTGCCCTCGCCGAAACGCCGTGAGTGACGCAACATCACCACTTGCTGGGCCAGCGGGTGCGAGCTGTCACTGCCTTCTTGCAAACCGCTGTCTTGCAGGGATTCGCCGCTCACCGCTTCCAGCCACTGGCGAGTCTGCGGACTGTACCAACCCGCTTCGGCATCACGGCACAAATCGCCCAGCACCGCGCCAGCCTCCACCGAGGCCAGTTGATCCTTGTCGCCCAGCAACACCAGTCGAGCATGAGGCGGCAAGGCATCGAGCAGATTGGCCATCATTTCCAGGTCGATCATGGATGCTTCATCGACCACCAGTACATCCAGTGGCAGGCGGTTACCGGCATGGTGGCGAAAGTGCCGCGTGCCGGGACGGCTGCCAAGCAGGCGGTGTACCGTGGTCACCTCGGTCGGGATTTTTTCCCGGACACTGTCAGCGACCTTCAGCGACTGCACCTGCTGACTGATGGACTCGGTCAGCCGCGCCGCCGCTTTACCGGTAGGCGCCGCGAGCCGAATGCGCAGTGGCTGATGAGCCTCGACCGCAGGTGCCTGGAGCAACGCCAGCAAACGGACCACCGTCGTCGTCTTGCCGGTGCCCGGGCCGCCCGTGATGATGCTGAAGGCACTCCGAGTAGCCAGGGCGCAGGCGAGTTTCTGCCAGTCGATGACATCCGCACGCTGGGCCGGATCGAACAGTGCGTCCAACCGCCGAGCAAGATCGGGTGGTGTCGCTTCCTGCTCCGCGAGTCGCTGACGCAGTGCGCTGTCGATACGCCGCTCGTAGGCCCAATAGCGCCGCAAGTACAAGCGTTTGCCGGACAACACCAGCGGGCGCTCCTGAGCCGACGCACCTTCGTCGGCGGCCAGTGCCACCAGCGAACTGCCGGCCAGTACATTGCACCAGTGCGCCCCGTCGAGTGTTTCAAGCAGCTGCGATGGCAGCAGCAATGCACCGGGTTGCATGTCCCCTTCCGGAGGCAAAGACAGGGCGAAATCCGGCGCCTTGAGGGTTTCAAACAGATCCAGGCACACATGTCCATGGCCGAGCTGGTGACTGGTCAATGCGGCGGCGAGCAACACCAGCGGATCGACATCGGGTGCCAATTCATGAAGAAAAGCCACGAATGCCTTGTCCAGTGCCCGCAGCCATCCGCGCTCGACCCAGCGGGTGAGCAATAGCAGCAGATCATCGGCACAGGTGAGAGGTGTCAGCTGCGCGAGGCTGTCGGCGGTCAGCGGCGTGGGCAGCAGGTCGGCGAACGTCCGATTCATAGCAATTCTCCCTGCACCCACGCGGGCTCGGCCCTGGGTTGCGGTTTACCCTGGAACATGATGTCCAGACGCTCGATCAGCTCCCGTGGTGGGCGTGCGAAGTAAACGCCACCACCAGGCGCCCGAGTTCCACGCAGAAACAGATACAACGCGCCGCCGATATGCCGGTCGTAGTCGTAATCGGCGAGCCGCGCCTTGAGCTGACGATGCAGTGCCAACAGGTACAGCACGTATTGCAGGTCGTAACGGTTGTCGAGAATTGACTGCTCCATGGCCCGTTCGGTGTACGCGGCGTCATCGACGCCCAGCCAGTTGGATTTGTAATCGGCCACGTAGTACCGGCCCTCATGCTCGAACGTCAGGTCGATAAAGCCTTTGAACATACCATTGAGCTGCACCGCTTCGGCGCCGACCCGGGCCACACCGTTGTGAGTGAATTGAAGCACCTGTTCGTCGAGCTTGAGCACGTCGACCTTGTGGCTGGCGAACCAGAACTCCATCTCGACCCGATATTGCTTCAATTGCTCAAGCACCACTGGCGGTTGGTCGAGGCCCGCAGGCAGTGGCAGTTTGAGCAAGTGTTGCAACCAGTCGCCGAGGGTGGTGATCCAGCCCTCCCAGCCCCGTCGATTGCAACGCCGGGCGATCGCATCATCGAGCGACTCGCGGGTGACCGCGAAGCCCTCCTCACCCGCCCACTCGAGCAAACCGTGAAGAAACGTTCCCGGATTCGGTCCACGAGGGAAACGGTGAATATCAGCTCCGCCGGCGATGATCTCGCGCGGTGCTTCAGGATCGAGGCGTTCGTCGTCGAACAGCTTTTGCGCTTGCGGACTGTCGGGGGCTTCGTCGTTGCCAACGCTCAGCACGTCACTGATGCGCAAGGCACTGTACGAAGCGATCCACCAGTTCTCGCTGGCCCTGCGGCTCGGTAAAAGGGTGGCACGCAAAGTGGCTTCGTTACGCGGAGGCTGGTAAACCTCGCTGGTGGCTTCTGGCATTTCAACAACGCTCAGCGCCGAACAATCCTGTTGCAGATCGTCCAGCCAGCGGGCCAATCCGCTGGATTCGTTCAACGTTACGCCGCCGCCCAACAGATAGCCCAGTGCAGAAAGGTGCAGCACCGAGCTGCTGTGGTTGCCGCGCTTGAGATCCGTCACCCCAAGCCAGCAAGCGTGTTGTGCGCGGGTCAGCGCGACGTAGAGCAAACGCAGATCCTCTGCCAGGCGTTCGGTGTCCGCCACAGCGATCAGTTCCGCGTCGGGCTTCAGGCTGATGCGAGCCTTGCCGGATTCATCGTGGTAGTGCAGCGGCAATCGACTGCCATCTACCGGTTTAGCCGAGCAGATGAAAGGCAGGAACACCAACGGGTACTCAAGCCCCTTGGACTTGTGAATGGTCACGACCTTGACCAGTTGTTCGTCGCTTTCAAGACGCAGGATCTGCTCTTCACCGGCCTGGCCGGACAGGGCCAAATGCTCGGCCAGATGGCGGATCAGTGCCTGCTCACCATCGAGTTCCGACGCGGCCTGTTGCAACAACTCCGACAGGTGCAACAGGTTGGTCAGCACCCGCTCACCATCACTGCGGGCAATGAGCATCTGCGGCAGTTGAAAGTCGTGCAGCAGGCGCCGCAACATCGGCAGCACCCCTTGCTTGCGCCACAGTTCACGATAACCGCGGAACTGCATGACCCGGGTTTCCCAGACCAGTTCGTCCTGATTCAGACGCTCCAGTTCAGCCAGTGGCAGATTCAGCGTGATGCACGCCAGCGCCGCTTTCAGGGAGCGCTCGACATCCGGCTCGGCGCACGCCTTGAGCCACGACAACAGGTCATGGGCTTCCTGTGCGGCAAAGACCGAGTCCTTGTCCGACAGATAAACGCTGCGGACTCCACGCGCTGCGAGCTCACCGCATATCGCCTGCGCCTCTTTACCGTCGCGCACCAGGATCGCAATGTCCGCTGGCCGCAGTCCACGCCAATCCTTGCCCTCCTGCGCAAACCCGACGCGACCGGTCTGCCCGCCATTGAGCAGGGCTGTGATCTCACTGGCGCAGGCTGCCGCCAACTGCTGGCGATAAACTGCCCCGGACAGTGGCTTGTCGGTAGATAGATGCCAGATGTTCAGCGCCGGTACGTCCAGCCCGGCTACCTGCAAATGTTCTTTGCGTCCCTGCGCCTCTACAGGCTGGAACGGCACCGGGTTATCGCCGTTTTTCTCTCGGAACAGAAACGCCCCGCGCCCTTGCTCACGGGCCTCGGCACGCTCGAACACATGGTTGACCGCACGGACCATCCCGTGACTGGAACGGAAGTTGGTGCCCAGGGTATGCAGGCGTCCGGTTGTGGCCTGGCGGGCTCGCAGATAGGTGTAGATATCCGCGCCACGGAAGGCATAGATCGCCTGCTTGGGGTCGCCAATCAGGAACAGCCCGGTCTCGGGGTTATTCTCTTCAATGCGATAGATGCTTTCGAAAATCCGGTACTGCACCGGATCCGTGTCCTGGAATTCATCGATCAAAGCTACGGGGAACTGCTCGCGAATAAGCGTGGCGAGACGCTCCCCACCGTCGGACTGCAAAGCCGCATCCAGACGCAGCAGCATGTCGTCGAAACCCATTTCGGCTCGACGGCGCTTCTCATCTTCAAAGCGAGCACCGACCCATTTGGCAGCATGCTGCAGCACCGCCGCATCAGGCGTCGGCAAATTGTCGAGACTCGACTTGAGCACAGGCATGGCATCCAGGCCCGGGTGACTCGGCGGCTCGCCTTTCCAGGCTTCAGCCATGCCCTCCGGTGTGAGCCGGGCGAACCCGGTGCCGATATCCAATTGTTCGAGCGTCTCGTCCTCAGCCCAGGCCTTGAGCTTTTCAAACCAGGGTTCGAAATAGCGGGCCTGCATCTTGCGCCCATCCACCATTTTGTTGGCGACACCCTGATGGCAGATAGCGAGCAACTCATCGGACCACTGCCGCCATGGTCCCTTCAACTCCACCAATGCCGCACGGCGTTCCTGCAGGCATTCTTCGATCAGTTCGGATGGCGTCTGGTCTGAGTTCCCTTCGCGCTCGGTGCCAAACAGCCCCCGTACACGCGGCAACAGGGCCGCCGGCCCTCCCCAGTGACTGCGGACCCAGCTCAAGGCGTCGCCCTGCATCGGGTAGCAGAACAGCCGCCAATAATCGCGCAACACTTCGCCGAGCAGGTCGCTGTGATCGGTTTCCAGGGTCTGGGTAAACAGACTGCCGCTGTCGAACGCATGCTCGCGCAGCATTCGCTGACACCAACTGTGGATCGTCGAGACCGCGGCCTCGTCCATCCATTGCGCAGCGATGTCCAGGCGATTGGCGCAGCCGGGCCATTGTTGCGGATCGAACTGTGCACGCAGTTCATCGATCAACGCATCGGGGGGCGGTGTCTCGTCACGGAAGAAGCGGGCCGCCTCAGCCAGGCGTGTACGTATACGCTCGCGCAACTCCTTGGTCGCCGCATCGGTGAAGGTCACCACGAGAATCTGCGGGGGCAACAGCTCACGACCGAAACCACTCGCCTCGCCTCCGTGGCCGAGGATCAACCGCAGATACAACGCCGAAATGGTAAACGTCTTGCCAGTGCCCGCGCTGGCTTCGATCAGTTGGCTGCCCCTTAACGGGAATGCCAGCGCGAGCGGCTGTTGATTGCTCATGCGCCTGCCTCCTCATGGGTCCATGTGCGCCACCCCGCCTCAAGCAAGGGGCGATACAGTGCATCACACCAACCTGAGAAGGTTTCATCCGCCTGCAGTGCATCATAGTCGGCGAATTGTCGGGCCAGAGCCGGGCTTTCGCGACGTTCACCTTCGCTGGTCTGACCATCCCCTTCATAGGCTTTACGGGCAGCCGCTTCAGCCTTGACCGGATCGGTCTGTGCCAGCCACGCAAAAGCCGTTTTCACCGCGACCGGCAGCGGCTGGCGCATGCCCGTCTGCCAGGCGAGCAGCAGATCCTCAAGAACTCGCCCCGCTCGGGTTGGTTCCAGAGGATCAAGAAGGAGCGTGTCATCACTGGCCACCAGTGCGGTCGTCAGGGAAAGCCCACTGGCACACGCGACAAGGTGACTGACCCATGATTTGGTCATGCGATGCCATTTGCGGCTCTTGATCGAGCCTATGCTGTTGGGGATCGTCGTGACCGACAGCACGCCGCCATCGGCGCGCCGGTGCAAACCGCCCAGCCATCCCTCCAGACGCAGTTCCTGCCATTCAAAATTGACCGGTAGCGCGTTGGTCAATGGCATTGGCCATAACGCCAACAGCTGTTGATAGCGTTGCAACAAGTCTGGCAAAGGTTCGATCAGCTCTCGCTGAAGGCACTCACCGAATCCGGCCATGGGCAACAGTCCGCTGTTTTGCAGGCGACGGGCCTGAGACTCGAGTGCCTGACCAACATTGTCCGGGTGTCTCAAGGCGGCCCCGAGCAAGCTGTCGCTGAGCATGTATCGCTGCAACGCATCCAGCACAAAGGGTTCCTCGTCAGCCTGAGGTACCTGCGCCGCTTCGAAGTAAACCTTGAGTCGCTGAGTGAAAAAGTGTCGGACCGGATTGCGCAGGAAGTCCTGCAACAGCTCCAGGCTCAACGGCTCCTCCTGGACATGCGGGTCAAGCATTGTTACGACGTCGTTCCGTTCGTGACGTTGATGCAGCACCTGCCATTCGCTGGCGTAGCTGAACAATTTGTCTTCGTCGTGGAAGTAGCGCGAACTGAATGGCTGCAACGGATGCTCCTGGGTCATGGCAATCAGGAGATCCTCGTTGTCGTCAGCCGATCGCCATCCATTGGCGAGATGATCGCGCAACTGGCCGATCAACACAGAGGCTGGCCGATCACTGTTGTCGCGAATGCTGCGACCGACCCAACTGATGTAGAGCTGATGACGAGCGGACAAGAGTGCCTCTAGCAGAAGATAACGATCATCCTCACGACGGGAACGATCTCCCGGCCGGTAGTCGCTGCCCATGAGATCGAAGTCCAACGGTGGTTGAGCGCGTGGATAATCGCCATCGTTCATGCCCAACAGACAAACCAGTCTGAACGGAATCGCGCGCATCGGCATCAGCGTGCAAAAGTTAACGGCTCCGGCCAGAAAGCGCTGCGACAGACGCCCCTGATCCAGCCCTGCCAGCCAGGCCTCACGGACGACGGTCAGTGGCAGCTCGTCCAGCAGACCGACGGCTTCGCAGGTTTCCAGCCAGGTTTCGCGCAACTCCTCGAGTTGAGCCAGCAGGTAGTCGTCATGCTCGTCTTCGGGTTTGAAAAAAAGCTGCATCAACGCCTGAAGCCGATACCCCCACTCCTGTGGCTGTGCAGGCCTCATCAGTTGCTGATACGAGAGTTCCAGTGCATCCAGCAATGCTACCAACGGGCCGATCAGCGCGGCATCGAGACCACCGATTTCGTCGTACGGCTCGATATCCCCACAGGCGCCGGAACTGCCGACGGCATAACCGAGCAGCATCCGGCGCAAGCCAAAGCGCCAACTGTTTTGCTCCAACTCGTCGGGCAATCCCAGCTCGGCACGTTGCCCGGCATCGATGCCCCAACGCACCCCAGCCCCCTCGATCCAGCGATGCAGGGTCGGCAAGTCTCGCTCCTGCACACCAAACCTGGCGCGTAACGCAGGAACGTCGAGCAAGTCGAGGATCTCACTGACGGGAAAACGGCTATCCGGCAGCTTGAGCAGATGCTCGACCGCGATCAGCAATGGATCTCGTCCGCGTTGCCCCTGATCGGCCATGGTGAAGGGAATGAAGCGTGGGTCATGACGATCCAGCTGACCAAAGACGGCGCGGATATGCGGCGCATAGCTATCGATGTCAGGCACCATCACGATCACGTCGCGCGGGCGTAATTGAGGGTTGGCACTGAAACGTGCCAGCAACTGGTCGTGGAGAATCTCCACTTCGCGCTGGGCGCTATGGGCAATATGAAAGCGGATCGAATCGTCTTGAGTCAGATCGACTGCCGGCCAGCGCGCTCGAGTCTCGCTGAGTGGCCGCAGTTCCAGAATATCGTCCTGTAACTGATTGAGCATGTTCTCCGGCTGGGTTTCGCTGAACAGATCGATACGCCCGTTACGAAATGCTGCGCGATAGCTGTCAGGCTCGTCGTAGCTGTCGAGAAGGTTGATGTAATCACGACCTTGCTTACCCCATGCAGCGAGGAGCGGGTGAGCATGTTGGTGGAGTGATTCCGAGTCCAGCACCACAGGCATGCCGTTTTTGCGGGCTTGTCGCTTGTACTGATGACGTAGTAGATCCTTGTCGGCAACGATATCGGCCCAGTGATAACGACAGGGGTTATGGACGCACAACAAAACCTGGCTGAAACGGGAAAGCCCGGCCAACGCTTCCAGTACTTGTGCGGGCAACGAGGAAATTCCAAAAACGATCACTCGCTGGGGAAGTCCGGACGGTGCGCTTTCAAGACTGTTGATGCGCTCCATGAATCGCTGGTGCACGCCTGCCCGACTTTGGGCCATGCCTTGCTCGCCCACATCGTCCAGCAGGGCGCGCCACAACTCTGCCTGCCAGCAACTGGACGCTGGGAGCGGCTTCGCTTCACCTCTTACATTGCGAAGCTGATGATGCCCCTCTGCCCAGTCCTCAAGCCAATCAGCGCGGTAAACCTGATATTGGTCGAAGAGGTCAGCCAAGCGTTCGGACAACTGGTAACGCTTGCGCAGATCGGTGTCATGGGTGAGAAAGCGTTGCAGCGGTTCGAAATGCGGCCGGTTGATGACCTGTGGCAACAGGCGCATCAGACGCCAGGTCAACGGTGCCTTGTCGAGCAGCGACTTTGCCGGAATTTCCTCTCGGCCCAGCACCATCCGGTAAAGCTGCCACATGAAACTGCCCGGCAGTTGCACATCAATTGCGGCGGCGATACCACAGCCGCCTAAGTCGTCTGCTTCAGGATCCTCAGCCAGTGCCAGCTTGAGCCATTGAGCGATGCCGTTGCTCTGTACGAGTGCAATTTCGTTCTCCAAGGGAGCCAGTGGATAACGCCTCATGATGCTGATCACAAGGCTGCGCAGTTCATCCAGGCTATTGCTCTGAACGACCATGAATGCAGCGTTGAGGGACTGGGTGTCCGGCATGAAGGCTTCCTTGGAAAAGTACAAAAGCTAGGACTGAACCTTAGCATTGTCGGCTGGCGAGGACAGCCGCAAGGCGTCCGAGAATGCCGTACGAACTTTCCTGCGGGCAAAACAAAACCCCAACTGCTTTCGCAATTGGGGTTTCGGAATTTAATCTTGACGATGACCTACTCTCACATGGGGAAACCCCACACTACCATCGGCGATGCATCGTTTCACTTCTGAGTTCGGGATGGGATCAGGTGGTTCCAACGCTCTATGGTCGTCAAGAAATTCGGGTACTGACTCGTGACCAAATGGCCTCGCTTCAGCAAATTGGGTATGTGACAGCTAGGTGTTTTGTGAGCATCGAACTTTCGGTTCATTGCGTCTTCACACACCGCAATCTGGTCTCTTTCGAGTCTACAGATTGCTTGGGTGTTATATGGTCAAGCCTCACGGGCAATTAGTATTGGTTAGCTCAACGCCTCACAGCGCTTACACACCCAACCTATCAACGTCGTAGTCTTCGACGGCCCTTCAGGGAACTCAAGGTTCCAGTGAGATCTCATCTTGAGGCAAGTTTCCCGCTTAGATGCTTTCAGCGGTTATCTTTCCCGAACATAGCTACCCGGCAATGCCACTGGCGTGACAACCGGAACACCAGAGGTTCGTCCACTCCGGTCCTCTCGTACTAGGAGCAGCCCCTCTCAAATCTCAAACGTCCACGGCAGATAGGGACCGAACTGTCTCACGACGTTCTAAACCCAGCTCGCGTACCACTTTAAATGGCGAACAGCCATACCCTTGGGACCGGCTTCAGCCCCAGGATGTGATGAGCCGACATCGAGGTGCCAAACACCGCCGTCGATATGAACTCTTGGGCGGTATCAGCCTGTTATCCCCGGAGTACCTTTTATCCGTTGAGCGATGGCCCTTCCATACAGAACCACCGGATCACTAAGACCTACTTTCGTACCTGCTCGACGTGTCTGTCTCGCAGTCAAGCGCGCTTTTGCCTTTATACTCTACGACCGATTTCCGACCGGTCTGAGCGCACCTTCGTACTCCTCCGTTACTCTTTAGGAGGAGACCGCCCCAGTCAAACTACCCACCATACACTGTCCTCGATCCGGATGACGGACCTGAGTTAGAACCTCAAAGTTGCCAGGGTGGTATTTCAAGGATGGCTCCACGCGAACTGGCGTCCACGCTTCAAAGCCTCCCACCTATCCTACACAAGCAAATTCAAAGTCCAGTGCAAAGCTATAGTAAAGGTTCACGGGGTCTTTCCGTCTAGCCGCGGATACACTGCATCTTCACAGCGATTTCAATTTCACTGAGTCTCGGGTGGAGACAGCGCCGCCATCGTTACGCCATTCGTGCAGGTCGGAACTTACCCGACAAGGAATTTCGCTACCTTAGGACCGTTATAGTTACGGCCGCCGTTTACCGGGGCTTCGATCAAGAGCTTCGCGTTAGCTAACCCCATCAATTAACCTTCCGGCACCGGGCAGGCGTCACACCCTATACGTCCACTTTCGTGTTTGCAGAGTGCTGTGTTTTTAATAAACAGTCGCAGCGGCCTGGTATCTTCGACCGGCGTGGGCTTACGCAGCAAGTGCTTCACCCTCACCGGCGCACCTTCTCCCGAAGTTACGGTGCCATTTTGCCTAGTTCCTTCACCCGAGTTCTCTCAAGCGCCTTGGTATTCTCTACCCAACCACCTGTGTCGGTTTGGGGTACGGTTCCTGGTTATCTGAAGCTTAGAAGCTTTTCTTGGAAGCATGGCATCAACCACTTCGTCGCCTAAAGGCAACTCGTCATCAGCTCTCGGCCTTGAAACCCCGGATTTACCTAAGATTTCAGCCTACCACCTTAAACTTGGACAACCAACGCCAAGCTGGCCTAGCCTTCTCCGTCCCTCCATCGCAATAACCAGAAGTACAGGAATATTAACCTGTTTTCCATCGACTACGCTTTTCAGCCTCGCCTTAGGGACCGACTAACCCTGCGTCGATTAACGTTGCGCAGGAAACCTTGGTCTTTCGGCGTGGGTGTTTTTCACACCCATTGTCGTTACTCATGTCAGCATTCGCACTTCTGATACCTCCAGCAAGCTTCTCAACTCACCTTCACAGGCTTACAGAACGCTCCTCTACCGCATCACTTGCGTGATACCCGTAGCTTCGGTGTATGGTTTGAGCCCCGTTACATCTTCCGCGCAGGCCGACTCGACTAGTGAGCTATTACGCTTTCTTTAAAGGGTGGCTGCTTCTAAGCCAACCTCCTAGCTGTCTAAGCCTTCCCACATCGTTTCCCACTTAACCATAACTTTGGGACCTTAGCTGACGGTCTGGGTTGTTTCCCTTTTCACGACGGACGTTAGCACCCGCCGTGTGTCTCCCATGCTCGGCACTTGTAGGTATTCGGAGTTTGCATCGGTTTGGTAAGTCGGGATGACCCCCTAGCCGAAACAGTGCTCTACCCCCTACAGTGATACATGAGGCGCTACCTAAATAGCTTTCGAGGAGAACCAGCTATCTCCGAGCTTGATTAGCCTTTCACTCCGATCCACAGGTCATCCGCTAACTTTTCAACGGTAGTCGGTTCGGTCCTCCAGTCAGTGTTACCTAACCTTCAACCTGCCCATGGATAGATCGCCCGGTTTCGGGTCTATTCCCAGCGACTAGACGCCCTATTAAGACTCGCTTTCGCTACGCCTCCCCTATTCGGTTAAGCTCGCCACTGAAAATAAGTCGCTGACCCATTATACAAAAGGTACGCAGTCACAGAACAAAGTCTGCTCCCACTGCTTGTACGCATACGGTTTCAGGATCTATTTCACTCCCCTCTCCGGGGTTCTTTTCGCCTTTCCCTCACGGTACTAGTTCACTATCGGTCAGTCAGTAGTATTTAGCCTTGGAGGATGGTCCCCCCATATTCAGACAAAGTTTCTCGTGCTCCGTCCTACTCGATTTCATGACTAAGAGATTTTCGCGTACAGGGCTATCACCCACTATGGCCGCACTTTCCAGAGCGTTCCGCTAATCTCAAAGCCACTTAAGGGCTAGTCCCCGTTCGCTCGCCACTACTAAGGGAATCTCGGTTGATTTCTTTTCCTCAGGGTACTTAGATGTTTCAGTTCCCCTGGTTCGCCTCTTGCACCTATGTATTCAGTACAAGATAACCATCTTGTGATGGCTGGGTTCCCCCATTCAGACATCTCCGGATCAAAGTCTGTTTGCCGACTCCCCGAAGCTTTTCGCAGGCTACCACGTCTTTCATCGCCTCTGACTGCCAAGGCATCCACCGTATGCGCTTCTTCACTTGACCATATAACCCCAAGCAATCTGGTTATACTGTGAAGACGACATTCGCCGAAAATTCGAATTTCTCAACTAAGAGAACTCACAAATTTTACCTTAGCCTGATCACCACCAGTGAAAGTGGCCATCAGTCTATCTTTCTATCACATACCCAAATTTTTAAAGAACGATCTAATCAAAAGACTAGAAATCAATATTCAACTCGAATATTCATTTCTAAACTCTCAAACTTTCGAAGCAGTTTATGGTGGAGCCAAGCGGGATCGAACCGCTGACCTCCTGCGTGCAAGGCAGGCGCTCTCCCAGCTGAGCTATGGCCCCATAACAAAATTGGTGGGTCTGGGCAGATTCGAACTGCCGACCTCACCCTTATCAGGGGTGCGCTCTAACCAACTGAGCTACAGACCCAATTTCGAGCTTGTAACTGCTAGCTCTGAGCTATCAGCTTGGAGCTTAAATCTGCTTCTATCGTCTTCTTCAATGAATCAAGCAATTCGTGTGGGAACTTATGGAGCAGCTGATGTCGTCGATTAAGGAGGTGATCCAGCCGCAGGTTCCCCTACGGCTACCTTGTTACGACTTCACCCCAGTCATGAATCACACCGTGGTAACCGTCCTCCCGAAGGTTAGACTAGCTACTTCTGGTGCAACCCACTCCCATGGTGTGACGGGCGGTGTGTACAAGGCCCGGGAACGTATTCACCGCGACATTCTGATTCGCGATTACTAGCGATTCCGACTTCACGCAGTCGAGTTGCAGACTGCGATCCGGACTACGATCGGTTTTATGGGATTAGCTCCACCTCGCGGCTTGGCAACCCTTTGTACCGACCATTGTAGCACGTGTGTAGCCCAGGCCGTAAGGGCCATGATGACTTGACGTCATCCCCACCTTCCTCCGGTTTGTCACCGGCAGTCTCCTTAGAGTGCCCACCATAACGTGCTGGTAACTAAGGACAAGGGTTGCGCTCGTTACGGGACTTAACCCAACATCTCACGACACGAGCTGACGACAGCCATGCAGCACCTGTCTCAATGTTCCCGAAGGCACCAATCCATCTCTGGAAAGTTCATTGGATGTCAAGGCCTGGTAAGGTTCTTCGCGTTGCTTCGAATTAAACCACATGCTCCACCGCTTGTGCGGGCCCCCGTCAATTCATTTGAGTTTTAACCTTGCGGCCGTACTCCCCAGGCGGTCAACTTAATGCGTTAGCTGCGCCACTAAGAGCTCAAGGCTCCCAACGGCTAGTTGACATCGTTTACGGCGTGGACTACCAGGGTATCTAATCCTGTTTGCTCCCCACGCTTTCGCACCTCAGTGTCAGTATCAGTCCAGGTGGTCGCCTTCGCCACTGGTGTTCCTTCCTATATCTACGCATTTCACCGCTACACAGGAAATTCCACCACCCTCTACCATACTCTAGCTCGCCAGTTTTGGATGCAGTTCCCAGGTTGAGCCCGGGGATTTCACATCCAACTTAACGAACCACCTACGCGCGCTTTACGCCCAGTAATTCCGATTAACGCTTGCACCCTCTGTATTACCGCGGCTGCTGGCACAGAGTTAGCCGGTGCTTATTCTGTCGGTAACGTCAAAATTGCAGAGTATTAATCTACAACCCTTCCTCCCAACTTAAAGTGCTTTACAATCCGAAGACCTTCTTCACACACGCGGCATGGCTGGATCAGGCTTTCGCCCATTGTCCAATATTCCCCACTGCTGCCTCCCGTAGGAGTCTGGACCGTGTCTCAGTTCCAGTGTGACTGATCATCCTCTCAGACCAGTTACGGATCGTCGCCTTGGTGAGCCATTACCTCACCAACTAGCTAATCCGACCTAGGCTCATCTGATAGCGCAAGGCCCGAAGGTCCCCTGCTTTCTCCCGTAGGACGTATGCGGTATTAGCGTTCCTTTCGAAACGTTGTCCCCCACTACCAGGCAGATTCCTAGGCATTACTCACCCGTCCGCCGCTGAATTCAGGAGCAAGCTCCCTTCATCCGCTCGACTTGCATGTGTTAGGCCTGCCGCCAGCGTTCAATCTGAGCCATGATCAAACTCTTCAGTTCAAACATCTTTGGGTTTTTAAGAAACCCTAAACTTGGCTCAGCAATCGTTGGTTACATCTTTGATTTCTCGCGGAGTAACTTGTGATGCTGATAATCTTTCTGACTATCAGTCTGACTCCACAAGTACCCACACGAATTGCTTGATTCAGTTGTTAAAGAGCGGTTGGTTAAGATCTTTCGTCTCAACCGAGGCGCGCATTCTACAGCAGCCTCATTTGCTGTCAAGTGATTATTTTCAGAAGTTTTCGAAGATTTCTTCAACAACTTCAACCACTTGCGCTTCCGATCTCTCGTTAGCGGGAGGCGAATTCTACAGCGTTACACGCTGCTGTCAACACCTCTTTTTCTCCGCTTTCGACCGAGAGGATCGAACCGTTGAAAGCACCCAACAAACCGGCATTTCCAACTGCCTCCAGGCTTCGATGAACTGAAGCGACCCACTATCGAAACCTACTTAACTCATTGAATTTCAAGGAGTTTTCCGTTTCGACTGCGCCGGAAGTGGGGCGAATTATAGACCTCTGGAATTCGCCGTCAACCCTTATTTTCATAAATCTGTCATATCGGTCAAAAATGCCTCGAAACGCGGAGGCCGACCTTAAAAGGTCGGCCTTCTTTGCACTGCCCTTCTACTTACAAGCTAGGGAATGCGAACTGCGACGCCTCATGGCTCGCACGCTGTGGCCATCGCTGGGTGATCGCCTTGCGACGGGTATAGAAGCGCACACCATCCGGACCGTAAGCATGCAGGTCGCCGAACAGCGAGCGCTTCCAGCCGCCGAAGCTGTGGTAAGCCACCGGCACCGGCAGTGGAACGTTGACCCCGACCATGCCGACTTCGATCTCGTCGCAGAACAGACGCGCCGCTTCACCGTCACGAGTGAAGATGCAGGTGCCGTTGCCGTATTCGTGATCATTGATCAGTTGCATCGCCTCTTCCAGGCTGTTCACCCGGACGACGCACAGCACCGGCCCGAAGATCTCTTCTTTATAGATGCGCATCTCAGGCGTGACGTTGTCGAACAGGCAGCCCCCCAGGAAGAAGCCTTCTTCATGACCGGCAACGCTCAGACCACGACCGTCGACCACCAGAGTCGCGCCCGCCGCCACGCCGTCTTCGACATAACCGCTGACCTTGTCACGCGCCTGACCGGTTACGAGCGGCCCCATATCCAGACCACACGAAGTGCCGGCACCGATTTTCAGCGCCTTGATCTGAGGGACCAGTTTGGCCACCAGTGCATCGGCCACCTGATCGCCAACACACACCGCCACCGAAATCGCCATGCAGCGTTCACCGCAGGAACCGTAAGCCGCGCCCATCAGTGCGCTGACCGCGTTGTCCAGATCCGCATCCGGCATCAGCACCGCATGGTTCTTCGCGCCGCCCAGTGCCTGTACGCGCTTGCCGCGCTTGGTGCCTTCGGCATAGATGTACTCGGCAATCGGCGTCGAACCCACGAAGCTCAGCGCTTTGACTTCCGGCGCTTCAATCAGCGCGTCCACCGCAGTCTTGTCACCGTGCACCACGCTCAGCACGCCTTTTGGCAGGCCGGCTTCGAGCAGCAGTTGCGCGATCAGCAGGGTCGAGCTTGGGTCGCGTTCGGACGGCTTGAGGATGAAGCAGTTGCCGCAAACGATCGCCAGCGGATACATCCACAGCGGCACCATCGCCGGGAAGTTGAACGGGGTGATGCCGGCCACCACGCCCAGCGGCTGGAAGTCCGACCAGGCATCGATGTTCGGGCCGACGTTGCGGCTGTACTCGCCCTTGAGGATTTCCGGCGCTGCGCAGGCGAACTCGACGTTCTCGATGCCACGCTTCAGTTCACCGGCAGCATCTTCCAGAGTCTTGCCGTGTTCTTCGCTGATCAATTGCGCGATGCGTGCTTCGTTCTGCTCCAGCAGTTGCTTGAAACGGAACATCACCTGGGCACGTTTGGCCGGTGGCGTATTGCGCCAGGCCGGGAACGCAGCCTTGGCGGCATCAATGGCGTGCTGGATGGTTTCACGGCTGGCCAGCGGCAGCTTGTGGATAGCCTGACCGGTGGACGGGTTGAACACATCGACCGCGCGACCGTTCTCGGTCACCAGTTCGCCATTGATCAAATGCGGGATAACGCTCATCGGGGAACTCCTGAATTCTTGTGCGCGGACGCCCGCAAGGGGCGCCTGCCATTGGCGTATCTATATAGAAGGAAAAATCAGTCGAGCTTGTTCAGCACTTCGCCGACCGCGTCGAACAGACGATCAAGGTCCTGCGGCTTGCTGTTGAAGGTTGGGCCGAACTGCAGGGTGTCGCCGCCGAAGCGAACGTAGAACCCGGCCTTCCACAACGCCATGCCGGCTTCGAACGGACGCACGATGGCGTCGCCGTCACGGCCCGCGATCTGGATTGCACCGGCCAGACCGAAGTTGCGAATGTCGATGACGTTCTTCGCGCCTTTCAGGCCATGCAGGGCATTTTCGAAATGCGGTGCAACTTCAGCCACGCTCTGCACCAGGTTTTCCTTTTGCAGCAGGTCGAGTGCCGCCAGGCCAGCGGCGCAAGCCACCGGGTGCGCCGAGTAGGTGTAGCCGTGCGGAAATTCCACAGCGTATTCCGGGGTCGGCTGGTTCATGAAGGTCTGGTAGATCTCGGAGCTGGCAATTACCGCGCCCATCGGGATCGCGCCGTTGGTGACTTGCTTGGCGATGCACATCAGATCCGGGGTCACACCGAAGGTGGTGGCGCCGAACATGGTGCCGGTACGGCCGAAACCGGTGATCACTTCGTCGAACACCAGCAGGATGTTGTGCTGATCGCAGATTTCACGCAGACGCTTCAGGTAGCCCTGCGGCGGAACCAGCACGCCAGCGGAACCGGCCATCGGCTCAACGAACACCGCTGCGATGTTCGAAGCATCGTGCAGCTCGATCAGCTTCAACAGCTCATCGGCAAGGGCGATACCGCCCTGCTCCGGCATGCCACGGGAGAACGCATTGCTCGCCAGCAGAGTGTGCGGCAGGTGATCGACATCCATCATCGCCTGACCGAACAGCTTGCGGTTGCCGTTGACGCCGCCGAGGCTGGTGCCGGCGATGTTCACGCCGTGATAACCACGGGCGCGGCCGATCATCTTGGTCTTGGTCGACTGGCCTTTCAGGCGCCAGTAAGCACGGACCATTTTCACCGCGGTATCGGCGCACTCGGAACCGGAGTCGGTGAAGAACACGTGATTCAGGTTGCCCGGCGTCAGGTCGGTGATTTTCTCCGCCAGCTGGAACGACAGCGGGTGGCCGTACTGGAAGCCCGGCGAGTAATCGAGAGTGCCCAACTGCTTGGCCACCGCTTCCTGGATTTCCTTGCGGGTATGCCCGGCGCCGCAGGTCCACAGACCGGACAGCGAGTCGTACACCTTGCGGCCCTTGTCGTCGATCAGCCAGCTGCCTTCGGCACCAACGATCAGGCGCGGGTCGCGCTGGAAGTTGCGGTTGGCGGTGTACGGCATCCAGTGCGCGTCCAGCTTCAGTTGGCTGGCCAGTGGCGACGGCGCGTTTTCAGGCATGTTCATCGGGCAAAACCTCGCAGGGCAATAAGCTTCAGAGCGATAGAAAGCGTTGTTGCAGCTAAATTGCCACGGGGATAAAGTCGGTGAAATTCAACTCTTCTAACCTTCAGTTAGAACTCTGCTAAACAATGAGCACAACAGCATGAGCAGCCGCCGCCCCGATCCACTGGCCCAGGTCAGTGACTTTGACATTCGCCTGCTGCGAATTTTTCGCAGCGTGGTGGAGTGCGGCGGCTTCTCGGCAGCGGAAACCGTGCTCGGCATCGGTCGCTCGGCGATCAGCCAGCAGATGAGCGATCTGGAACAACGCCTCGGCCTGCGACTGTGCCAACGCGGGCGCGCCGGTTTCTCCCTGACCGAGGAAGGCCGCGAGGTTTACCAGTCGGCGCTGCAACTGTTGAGTGCATTGGAAAGTTTCCGCACCGAGGTCAACGGCCTGCACCAGCACCTGCGTGGTGAACTGATCATCGGCCTGACCGACAACCTCGTCACCCTGCCCCACATGCGCATCACCCACGCTCTCGCGCAGTTGAAGGAACGCGGGCCAGACGTGCAAATCCAGATCCGCATGATCGCCCCCAACGAAGTCGAACAAGGTGTGCTCGACGGTCGCCTGCATGTCGGCGTGGTGCCGCAGGCCAGTGCGTTGTCGGGACTGGAATACCAACCGCTGTACAGCGAACGTTCGCTGCTCTACTGCGCAGTTGGTCATCCGTTGTTTTACGTCGACGATAAACAGCTGGATGACGAACGCTTGAACAGTCAGGACGCCATCGCCCCGACCTTCCGTTTGCCGGCGGAGATCCAGGCGCACTATCAGGCGCTCAACTGCACCGCCAGCGCTTCCGACCGCGAAGGCATGGCGTTCCTGATTCTGACCGGGCGCTACATCGGCTACCTGCCGGATCACTACGCCAGTCTCTGGGTTCAACAAGGTCGCTTGCGCGCGCTCAAGGCCAGTACCCGCTTCTATGATTTGAGCCTGGCCTCGGTTACCCGCAAGGGCCGTCGCCCTCATCTGGTACTGGAAAGTTTTCTCGAGAGCCTCGCCGCCACCCGCTGACGACCGGGGTTTTATTCGCCCGGGGCTTGTCCCGCGCCGATGGTTGCGCTATCAACGCAACTGGTTGCACCCCACAGACAAACCCGGAAGTGCCTATGACCTTTGAAGTCCCAGCCCACGGCGGCAAACCCGCCAGCCGCATTCGTCAGAAGAACGAAGAGACCATCATCAAAGCCGCCGAAGACGAGTTCGCCCGTCACGGGTACAAAGGCACGAGCATGAACACCATCGCCACCAAGGCCGGACTGCCCAAGGCGAACCTGCATTACTACTTCACCAACAAGCTCGGGTTGTACGTGGCGGTGCTGAGCAACATCCTTCAATTGTGGGACAGCACCTTCAATACCCTGACGGCCGAGGACGATCCGGCCGAAGCACTGACCCGCTACATCCGCGCGAAAATGGAATTCTCCCGTCGCCAGCCGCAAGCGTCGCGGATCTTCGCGATGGAAGTGATCAGCGGCGGCGAATGCCTCACCGAATATTTCAATCAGGATTACCGCGCCTGGTTCCAGGGCCGCGCCGGCGTGTTCCAGGCCTGGATCGACGCGGGCAAAATGGATCCGGTCGACCCGGTGCACCTGATCTTCCTGTTGTGGGGCAGCACCCAGCATTACGCCGACTTCGCCACCCAGATCTGTCGGGTGACCGGTCGCAGCAAGTTGACCAAACAGGACATGGAAGACGCCGGCAACAATCTGATCCGCATCATCCTCAAAGGCTGCGGCCTCACTTCTTCTATATAAGTCGTTTTATGCCATTCACCCTCAGCGGCTTTTGCGAATTCCGCGAAGAGATTCGCAAAAGCCGCTTCATCACCTTCGCCGCGCCGATCGGCAGCCCTGCCGATGCGCAAGCCTTCATCGAGCAACACAGCGACTTGAACGCTTCGCACAATTGCTGGGCGTGGAAGCTCGGCGATCAGTACCGCAGCAACGACGACGGCGAACCCGGCGGCACTGCCGGGCGGCCGATTCTCGCGGCCATCGAAGCGCAGGACTGCGATCAGGTCGCGGTGCTGGTGATCCGCTGGTACGGCGGCATTCAGCTGGGCACCGGCGGCCTGGCCCGGGCCTATGGCGGCGGCGCCAACAAGTGCCTGCAAGCCGCGCCGAAGATCGAGTTGATCAGCCGCGTGCCCGTGCATTGCGCCTGCGCCTTTGGCGAACTGGCGCTGGTAAAGCTGCGGGTCGCGGATCTGGGCGGATTGGTGGTCGAGGAAAACTTCACCGCCAATGGTGTCGAGTTGCAACTGGCCGTGGGCGAAGCGCACATCGAGCTGTTGCAGAATCAGCTGGCCGACCTGAGCCGCGGGCGAATCCTGCTGCAGCGTTGAAGCCCCGCCATGTTTTGGGGCACCAGCCCGTTTGCTTATGCCCGAGACTTGCCCACATCCGCTGTGCACCCGGCTGTGGATAACCTGAGCACAGGAGGCTGTAACCCTTCTGTCACGTGGCTTTGCGGGATTTGCTCACTTTTCGTCCAATCTCCCATCGCAATGAACAATTTCACGTAAAAACAATCGCTTAGCGTTGTTTATCGCCTTTAGAAGAAAGCCCGGCAGTGCTTATGCCCGGGATTTTGTCTTGCGCACAAATACTGTGGAGCAACCTGTGGATAAGCCGTTCATGGCTGGCGCAGTCGCAGGTTCTGCATGGCTTCGGCGGGGTTGCTCGTTTTTTGATCAGCCAGTTGCGGGCAAAACTGGAGCCTGATCAAAGGCTTTGCCCTCAAGTGGTGCCGTGCAGGCAACCGAATTCGATTCACAGGCTCTGCGCCACAGGCTGGCAAACAGCAGCCACCTGCGTTCCTGACTCAATGGCCAGGAAATTGCTTTATCCACAGGCACAACTCCAAGCAACCCGAGCCTGTCATGCCAAACCCCACGTCCACACCGCAGCTGCAACTGCGCCAAATCAGCAAACGTTATCCCGGTTGCCTTGCCAATGACGCCATCGACCTGAGCATCGCCCCCGGTGAAATCCACGCGCTGCTCGGTGAAAACGGTGCAGGCAAAAGCACGTTGATGAAGATCATCTACGGCGTCACCCAGGCCGATTCGGGTGAGATGCTGTGGCAGGGTCAACCGGTGACTATGCGCAACCCGGCCCAGGCGCGGCAGTTGGGCATCGGCATGGTGTTCCAGCATTTCTCGCTGTTCGAGACCTTGAGCGTGGCGCAGAACATTGCATTGGCGATGGGTGCAGCGGCCGGTTCGCCGAAACAGCTTGAGGCGAAAATCCGTGAAGTGTCGCGCCGATATGGCATGGCGCTGGAACCCCAGCGACTTGTCCACAGCCTGTCGATCGGCGAGCGGCAACGGGTCGAGATTGTGCGTTGCCTGATGCAGGACATTCGCCTGCTGATTCTCGACGAACCGACCTCGGTGCTCACGCCGCAGGAAGCCGAAGAGTTGTTCATCACCCTGCGCCGGCTCGCGGCCGAAGGCTGCAGCATTCTGTTCATCAGCCACAAACTTGGCGAGGTGCGCGCCTTGTGCCACAGCGCCACAGTGTTGCGTGGTGGTCGGGTGGCCGGGCATTGCGTGCCCGCAGACTGCACTGATCGGCAACTGGCGCAATTGATGGTGGGCGACGCCGCGACCTTGATCGGCGAGTTCACGAAGGTCACCGGTGGCGCGGCGTTCTTGCAGGTCAGCGGTCTGAACTGGCACAACCCGGATCCGTTCGGTTGCTCCCTGAACGACATCGATCTGCAGGTGCGCAGCGGTGAAATCGTCGGCATCGCCGGCGTGGCGGGCAACGGGCAGGACGAGCTTCTGGCATTGCTCAGCGGCGAGCAAACACTGCACCGCGATGCAGCGCAAACCATCTGCTTCCAGGAACACCCTGTCGCCGATCAGCGCCCGGATGCCCGACGCAAACTCGGCCTGGCGTTCGTCCCCGCCGAACGCCTCGGGCATGGCGCGGTGCCGGACATGAGCCTGGCGGACAACGCCCTGCTCACCGCCTTTCAACAAGGCCTGGTCAGCCACGGTTTGATCGAGCGCGGCAAGGTCGAAGCCCTCGCCCAAACGATCATCGAGCGCTTCGGCGTGAAAACCCCGGACACCCAGACCGCCGCCCGCAGCCTGTCCGGCGGCAACCTGCAGAAATTCATCCTCGGCCGGGAAATCCTCCAGCAACCGAAACTGCTGATCGCCGCGCACCCGACCTGGGGCGTGGATGTCGGCGCGGCGGCCACCATTCACCGGGCGCTGATTGCCCTGCGCGATGCCGGGGCGGCGATTCTGGTGATCTCCGAAGACCTCGACGAACTGTTCCAGATCAGCGACCGCCTCGGCGCGCTGTGCGGCGGGCGCCTGTCGGTGTTGCAGGACACGGCGCAAACCCGCCTCAGCGACGTCGGCGGCTGGATGGCCGGCCAGTTCGACACCCCTCAATCACAACCGGCCACGGTTTAACGGAGTTTTCCCATGTTGCTTTCCCTCGAACCCCGTGGCCGGCAATCGCGCCTGATGCTCTGGTGCTCGCCGGTGCTGGCGGCGGTGCTGACGCTGGTCTGCGGATCGTTGCTGTTCGTCGCCCTTGGCCACGATCCGCTGAAGACTTTGCATACTTTGCTGATCGCCCCGGTCAGCGACCTGTATGGCGTCTCCGAGCTGCTGGTCAAAACCCTGCCGATTCTGCTGTGTGCGCTGGGCCTCGCGGTGGCCTATCAGGCGCGGATCTGGAACATCGGTGCCGAAGGCCAATTGCTGCTCGGCGCGCTGGCCGGCAGTGCGCTGGCGGTGAACATCATCGACATGCAAAGCCGCTGGGCGCTGGTGCTGATCCTGCTGACCGGCACGTTCGCCGGCGCCGCCTGGGCCGGGCTCACCGCCTGGTTGCGTACCCGCTTCAATGCCAACGAAATCCTCACCAGCATCATGCTCAACTACATCGCGCTGAACCTGTTGCTGTTCTGCGTACACGGGCCGCTGAAGGATCCGGCCGGATTCAATTTTCCCGAATCGGCAATGTTCAGCGACGCCAGCCGCCTGCCGCTGTTAATGGAGGACGGTCGGGCACACATCGGCGTGTATTTCGCCTTGCTCGCGCTGGTCGCGGTGTGGGTGTTGCTGCAGAAAAGCTTCGTCGGTTTCCAGATCAAGGTGCTGGGGCTGGACAAGCGTGCGGCAGGGTTTGTCGGGTTTCGCGAGAAGCGTCTGATCTGGCTCGCACTACTGATCAGCGGAGGATTGGCGGGACTGGCCGGTGTCTGCGAAGTCACCGGACCGATCGGCCAACTGGTGCCGCAGGTCTCGCCGGGCTACGGCTACGCGGCGATCACCGTGGCATTTCTCGGCAGGCTCAATCCGATCGGCATTCTGTTTTCCAGCCTGTTGATGGCGCTGCTGTACATCGGTGGCGAGAGCGCACAGATGACGCTGAATCTGCCGCAGGCGATCACTCAGTTATTTCAGGGAATGATGCTGTTTTTCCTGCTGGCCTGTGACGTGCTGATCCTCTATCGGCCACGTCTTAACCTGCGCTGGGTGCGGCGCACTTCTACCACCGCCGTAACCGCCGGAGCGCTGTGATGGATATCGATCTGTTGAGCAATATTTTCTACGCCATGGTGCGCTGCGGTACGCCACTGCTGCTGGTGGCGCTGGGTGAATTGATCTGCGAGAAGAGCGGCGTACTCAACCTCGGTCAGGAAGGCATGATGCTGTTTGGCGCGGTGATCGGTTTCATCGTCGCGTTCAACAGCGGCAACCTGTGGCTCGGCGTGGTGCTCGCGATGCTCGCCGGGATGTTGCTGTCGTCGCTGTTTGCTCTGGTGGCGCTGGTGTTCAACGCCAATCAGGTGGCGACCGGACTGGCGCTGACGATTTTTGGCGTCGGCCTGTCGACCTTTGTCGGCGCGGCGTGGGTCGGCAAACCGCTGGCGGGATTCGAGCCGCTGGCGATTCCTTACTTGAGCGAAATCCCGCTGATCGGCCGCATGCTGTTTGCCCAGGATCTGCTGGTGTACCTGTCGTTCGCGCTGTTTGCGCTGGTGGCGTGGGTGATCGTGAAAAGCCGTGTCGGGCTGATCATTCAAGCGGTCGGCGAGAACCCGGATGCGGCCAGTGCCATGGGTTTGCCGGTGCTGACCGTGCGCACACTGGCGGTGTTGTTCGGCGGGGCGATGGCCGGACTGGCCGGCGCTTATCTGTCGCTGGCTTACACGCCGATGTGGGCCGAGAACATGACCGCCGGACGCGGCTGGATCGCCCTGGCGCTGGTGGTGTTCGCCAGTTGGCGGGTGTGGCGCTTGCTGCTCGGCGCGTATCTGTTCGGACTCGCCAGCATCCTGCACCTGGTGGCGCAGGGGTTGGGGCTGGCGATTCCTTCAAGTCTGCTGGCGATGCTGCCGTATGTCGCGACGATTCTGGTGCTGGTGTTGTTGTCGCGGGATGCGCTGCGTACACGGTTGTACGCGCCGGTATCACTGGGGCAGCCGTGGCAGGCCGGGCACTAAGCCGCTACGGCTCGCGACAGCGGCCGGACCGGCAACGCCTGAGCGATGCCCCACGCCACTTCGAGAACCAGGAAACCCACCACCAACGAACTGGCGCCGTGGGCCAGGGCATACGTCATCCACGCGGCGAACAGAAACCGCGTCACCGCGTCATAGCGCCCATAAACCGGCTGCGGATCACGAATCCGCAGCACCGCCCACATGCACACCACCGAACCGAACAAATTGGCGATCAACAGATGCGCAGGTTCGAACGGCGGCAGCTCGCCGGGCAGCTCCAGCGCCTGACTCAGCGCCGTCAGCAACCCGTGCAACACAGCAAAACTCCACGGTGTGACAAACGCCGCCGTCACGATCAAGTCATACCAGGCGCTGCCGCGCACCACCTGCCGATACTGCGTTGAAGTCCACATCATCCTTGCTCCGAAAATTCAGGGAGCAACCACGGTAAAGCCTGGAGTATGCTCCAGGGTCAAACACTTTCGAGACCTGCAAGATGCGCATCGGTGAGTTGGCCCAGGCCTGCGATGTCAGCCGTGACACGCTGCGTTTTTACGAGGAGCGCGGATTGATCGCGGCGCAACGCAGCGCCAACGGTTATCGCGACTATCCGCCGGAGATGGTGCAATTGGTGCTCTACATCAAAACGGCGCAGCGTCTGGGCTTTACTCTCGGCGAGATCGGCAGCAGCGTTGGCGCGCTGTGGCAATCGCCAAATCCTGACACCACCGTCACGCAACTGCTGCAAGACAAACTCAAGCTGGTCGAAACCCGCATGGCCGAACTCGGTGAGTTGCGCCAGGAGTTGCAGCATCGGCTCGGTCAACGTTGTCCATTGAACCCGTGATCTTTCAACTTTCAAGGAAAGCCAATCATGTCCGCACTTAATCCTGCCAAGCACGCATTGATCATCGGCGCCTCCCGGGGCCTGGGCCTGGGACTGGTGAAAACCCTGCTGGCCGACGGCTGGCAAGTCACCGCCACGGTTCGCAATCCTTCCAACGCCGAGGCTCTCGAAGCACTGGGCAACGTGCAAATCGAAAAACTCGACATGGACGACCAGCAAGCGGTGATCGCCCTGAGCCAGAAGCTCAAGGGCGAGACCTTCGACCTGCTGTTCGTCAACGCCGGGGTCAAAGGCCCCGAAGTGCAGACCCCGGGCGGCGCGACGCTGGCGGAAGTCGGTCAGTTGTTCTTCACCAACGCGGTGGCACCGATCAATCTGGCCCAGCGCTTTGTCGGGCAGATCCGCGACGGCAGCGGCGTGCTGGCGTTCATGAGTTCGGTGCTCGGCAGCGTGACCATGCCCGACGCGCCGGAACTGGCGCTGTACAAGGCCAGCAAAGCGGCGCTGAACTCGATGACCAACAGCTTCGTCACGCAGTTGGGCGAGCAGAAACTTACGGTGCTGTCGCTGCATCCGGGCTGGGTGAAAACCGACATGGGCGGTGAAGGTGCCGACATCGACGTGGAGACCAGCACCCGTGGCCTGGTGGATCAGGTGGATGCGTTCGCCGGCAAGGGCGGCCATCACTTCGTGAACTACAAGGGTGAAACCATTCCCTGGTAATCACTGGACCCTGTGGGGGCTCACCCCCACAGGGTTATCCCGGTGTCTGGTCGGGTTGGGCTTGCCCGTCGAAACATTTTGTTCGAAACTCCGCACCTCGCCCCTCGCGGCGACCCTGGATCAGCAGACAGGGCAACACTGAGCTGGCAACCCTGAACCCAACTTTCAGAGGAGCCGGCCACAATGCCTGCGACCCGTATCTGGTTAAAAAATCCCCTCGCCATTTTCACGGCCAACGGTCTCGATGCCCGTGGCGGTCTGGTCCTGCAAGACGGTGTGATCACCGAAGTGCTCGGTGCCGGCCAGCAACCTTCCGCGCCATGCAATGAAGTGTTCGACGCCCGTGAACACGTGATCCTGCCGGGCCTGATCAACACCCATCACCACTTCTATCAGACCCTGACCCGCGCCTGGGCGCCGGTGGTCAATCAGCCGTTGTTCCCGTGGCTGAAAACCCTGTACCCGGTCTGGGCGCGCCTGACGCCTGAAAAGCTCGCCCTCGCCAGCAAAGTCGCGCTGGCCGAGTTGCTGTTGTCGGGTTGCACCACCGCTGCCGATCACCATTACCTGTTCCCGGATGGCCTGGAAAACGCCATCGACGTGCAGGTCGAAACCGTGCGCGAACTGGGCATGCGCGCCATGCTCACCCGTGGTTCGATGAGCCTCGGCGAGAAGGACGGCGGTCTGCCTCCGCAGCAGACCGTGCAGGAAGGCCAGGTAATTCTCGACGACAGTCAGCGCCTGATTCACGAGTACCACGAACGTGGCGACGGCGCGCAAATCCAGATCGCTCTGGCGCCGTGCTCGCCGTTCTCGGTGACCGCGGAAATCATGTCCGCCAGCGCCGAACTGGCGAACAAACTCGATGTGCGCCTGCACACTCACCTCGCCGAAACCCTCGACGAAGAAGACTTTTGCCTGCAACGCTTCGGCCTGCGCACGGTGGATTATCTGGACAGCGTCGGCTGGCTCGGCCCACGCACCTGGCTGGCTCACGGCATCCATTTCAACCCCGACGAAATCGCCCGTCTCGGCGCGGCCGGCACCGGTATCTGCCATTGCCCGAGCTCGAACATGCGTCTGGCGTCCGGCATCTGCCCGAGTATCGATCTGACCGATGCCGGCGCGTTGTTCGGTATCGGTGTGGATGGCTCGGCGTCCAACGATGCCTCGAACATGATCCTCGAAGCGCGTCAGGCCCTGTACATCCAGCGCTTGCGTTACGGCGCCGAGAAGATCACTCCGGAACGTGTGCTGGGCTGGGCGACCAAGGGTTCGGCGAGCCTGCTGGGTCGCACCGACATCGGTGAACTGGCGGTCGGCAAGCAGGCGGATCTGGCGTTGTTCAAGCTCGATGAGTTGCGCTTCTCCGGCAGCCATGACCCGATCTCGGCGTTGCTGTTGTGCGGTGCGGACCGGGCGGATCGCGTGATGGTCGGCGGCAAGTGGCGCGTGGTTGACGGGCAGGTTGAAGGGCTGGATCTCAAAGGCCTGATTGCCGATCACAGCCAGGCGGCTCGGCAGTTGATTGCCGGTAACTGATCCAAGCGGAAGTCTGAATGTGGGAGCGGGCTTGCTCCCACATTTGGTTTTGTGATCGGCTCAGAGACCAAGCAACGACAGCATGATGAACGTCGCAAACAGCACAAAGTGGGTCATGCCCTCGATGGCATTGGTCTCGCCGTCATTGAGGTTGATCGCGCTGACGATCAGCGTGATAAAGATCATCACCGTCTGCACCGGGGTCATCGCCATCTGAAACGGCTGCCCCGTATAGAGCGCCATCGCCTCCATCACCGGCACCGTCAGGATCACCGTCGACAACGAAGCGCCCATCGCAATGTTGACCACCGACTGCATACGGTTAGCCAACGCCGCGCGTAACGCGGTCAGAATCTCCGGCGCCGCGGAAATCGCTGCCACCAGAATCGCCGTGATCACCGGTGGTGCGCCCGTCCCTTCCAGGCCCAGATCGAGGGTCTTGGACATCACCTCGGCCAGTGCGCCGATCACCACCACACCGAACACCAGAATGCCGATCGACAGCGCCAGGCTGACCGGTTTCGGCTCCTGTTCCACGGGCTCTTTCTTGCGACGTTTGTCCGGGTAGCTGTAGCTGAAAAAGTAACTGTGCGGCCCGACCTGCATGCGCAGGAACAACGCATAAAGCACCACCATCGCGCCGATGGTGAAGGCCGAATAGATTTTCCAGTTGGCCTCGGGAATGAACTCCGGCACCACCATCGACACGCCCATGGCGGTGAGAATCATCACGCTGTAACTGCGGGCCGAATCGTCGTTGTAGGACTGCTCGCCATGCTTGATCCCGCCCATCAGCGCGGCGAGGCCGAGGATGCCGTTGATGTCGAGCATCACCGCCGAATAGATCGTGTCGCGTACCAATGTCGGCGAGGCTTCGTTGCTCATCATGATCGCCAGGATCACCACTTCCACCAGCACGGCGGCGAGGGTCAGGATCATCGTGCCGTACGGATCGCCGACTTTTTCCGCGAGCAGTTCAGCCTGATGGGCAACGCGCATCGAGGCGGCGACGATGAAGGCGATCAGCACCAGCCCGGCCGTCAGCGCGACAAACTGGCCACTGTGCAGCAGCCAGTGCTCCAGCGGATACGCAACACAGGTGGCGATGACGGCCAACAGCAGAAAGCTTTCTTGCTTGAGGATCGTGAGCATGGCGAGCCTTTTGGCGCAGGGGTTCGAATGAGCTACTGACTGCGGGGTGGCGCTAATGGTTCGTTACACCTTAGCGCACCACGGAATGGCAGCTGGTTCGGCAGGTGCACTTTATTGGCCTGGACCGGCCCCATCGCGAGCAGGCTCGCTCCCACAGGTGAAGGTGTTGCCACGTGGGAGCGGGCTTGCTCGCGAAGGCCTCGCCGCGATTTCGACTCGATTTGTTGTCCGCTTGGTCAGCCTTTTGCATTGCCCTCCCCACACACAACAAAAGGGAGTTCGCGTTCATGCAAAAACGTCCACTGCAAACACTGCTGTGCATCGCCATGGGCCTTGGCCTCAGCCTGAGCGCCAGTGCCGCCGATCCACTGAAAGTCGGCTTCGTCTACATCGGCCCCATCGGCGACCACGGCTGGACGTATCAGCATGAACAGGGGCGCAAGGCGCTGGCGGAAAAACTCGGCACGCAGATCACCACCAATTACGTGGAAAACGTCGCCGAAGGCGCCGACGCCGAGCGGGTGATCCGCAACATGGCCAAGGACAATTACGACCTGATCTTCACCACCTCTTTCGGCTACATGAACCCGACGGTGAAAGTCGCCAAACAGTTTCCCAAGGTGACCTTCGAACACGCCACCGGCTACAAGCAGGACAAGAATCTCGGCACCTATCTCGCGCGTACGTATGAGGGCCGTTACGTCGGTGGTTTCCTCGCGGCGAAGATGACCAAGAGCAAAAAAATCGGCTACGTCGCCTCGTTCCCGATCCCCGAAGTGATCCGCGACATCAACGCCATTCAACTGGCCTTGAACAAGTACAACCCCGGTACCGAAATCAAAGTGGTGTGGGTCAACTCGTGGTTCGACCCGGGCAAGGAGGCCGACGCGGCCAACGCGCTGATCGATCAGGGCGTGGACGTGGTGTTCCAGCACACCGACAGCCCGGCGCCGATCCAGGCCGCCGAGCGACGCGGCGTGTACGCCGTGGGCTACGCTTCGGACATGGCGCACTTCGGGCCGAAAGCGGTGCTGACCTCGATCGTCAACGACTGGGCGCCGCACTACATTCAAGCGACCCAGAGCGTGATCGACCACAACTGGAAATCCCAGGACTACTGGGGCGGATTGAAGGAAGGCACGGTCGAACTGCCGATCAGCGACCTGGTGCCGGCACCGGTGAAGGCCGAAGCCGAGCAGATCATCGCCGACATCAAGAGCGGCGCCCTGCAACCGTTCACCGGGCCGATCAAGGATCAGGCCGGCGTCGAGAAAATCCCGGCGGGGGTCAGCGCCACCAACGCCGAACTGGCGTCGATGAATTACTACGTCGAAGGCATGAAGGCCGAGATGCCGAAGTAATACACCTGCCCCTGACCGCTCCTCTGCATGGGAGCGGTCGCTAACGAGCATTCGAAATGAACCAACTCCCGATCATCGACATCTCGCCGCTCTACTCCGACGACCAGAACGCCTGGCCGGCCGTCGCCGAACAGATCGACCACGCTTGCCGCGAATGGGGATTTTTCTACATCAAGGGTCACCCGATTTCTGCGCAGCGCATCGAATCCCTGCTCGATCACGCCCGGCACTTCTTCGCGCTGCCGAGCGCGGAAAAACTCAAGATCGACATCACCCAGACCGTCCATCATCGCGGCTACGGCGCCATCGCCACCGAACAGCTCGACCCGGACAAACCCAGCGATCTCAAGGAAACCTTCGACATGGGCCTGCACCTGCCGGCCGATCATCCCGAGGTGCTGGCAGGAAAACCGTTACGTGGCCCCAACCGTCATCCGGCCATCCCTGGCTGGGAGGCGCTGATGGAGCAGCACTACCTCGACATGCAGGCCCTGGCGCAAACCCTGTTGCGGGCCATGACGTTAGCGCTGGGCATCGAGCGCGACTTCTTCGATACACGCTTCAACGAACCGGTCAGCGTGCTGCGGATGATCCATTACCCACCGCGCCACACCGCCAGTTCCGCCGAACAGCAAGGTGCCGGCGCGCACACCGATTACGGCTGCATCACGCTGCTGTATCAGGACAGCGCCGGCGGCCTGCAGGTGAAGAACGTCAACGGCCAGTGGATCGACGCACCGCCCATCGACGGCACCTTCGTGGTCAACCTCGGCGACATGATGGCGCGCTGGAGCAATGACCGATATCGCTCGACCCCGCACCGGGTGATCAGCCCTCTCGGGGTGGATCGCTACTCGATGCCGTTCTTCGCCGAGCCGCATCCGGATACCCGTATCGAGTGCCTGCCCGGTTGCCAGGACGCACAGCATCCTGCGAAATATCCGACCACCACCTGCGCCGAATTCCTGCTGTCGCGCTTCGCCGATACCTACGCCTATCGACGGGAGCAGGAAGCGGTGTGATGGATCGGTTGGTCAGGTTTTGCCAATTGTTTCGGCGGGCATCTGTAGAATGCCCGCCATTGCACCTGATGAGAAAAGAATATGTACGACTGGCTCAACGCCCTGCCCAAGGCTGAACTGCACCTGCACCTCGAGGGCTCGCTGGAGCCCGAGCTGTTGTTCGCCCTGGCCGAGCGCAACAAGATCGCCCTGCCGTGGAGCGACGTCGAAACCCTGCGCAAGGCTTACGCCTTCAACAACCTGCAGGAATTCCTCGACCTGTATTACCAGGGCGCCGACGTGCTGCGCACCTCCCAGGATTTCTACGACCTGACTTGGGCCTACCTGCTGCGCTGCAAAGAACAGAACGTGATTCACACCGAACCGTTCTTCGATCCGCAGACCCACACCGACCGGGGTATCCCGTTCGAAGTGGTGCTCAACGGTATCGCCGCCGCGCTGAAGGATGGCGAGCAGCAACTGGGCATCACCAGCGGTTTGATCCTGAGTTTCCTGCGCCACCTCAGCGAAGACGAAGCACAGAAAACCCTCGACCAGGCACTGCCGTTCCGTGATGCATTTGTCGCCGTAGGTCTGGACAGCTCCGAGATGGGTCACCCGCCGAGCAAATTCCAACGCGTGTTCGATCGTGCCCGCCACGAAGGTTTCCTGACCGTCGCCCACGCCGGTGAAGAAGGCCCACCGGAATACATCTGGGAAGCCATCGACCTGCTGAAAATCCAGCGTATCGACCATGGCGTGCGCGCCATCGAAGACGAGCGCCTGATGCAGCGGATCATCGACGAGCAGATCCCGCTGACCGTGTGCCCGCTGTCGAACACCAAGCTCTGCGTGTTCGATCACATGTCCCAGCACAACATCCTCGACATGCTTGAGCGCGGCGTGAAAGTCACGGTGAACTCCGATGACCCGGCGTACTTCGGTGGTTACGTGACCGAGAACTTCCATGCGCTGCACACCCACCTGGGCATGACTCAGGATCAGGCCAAGCGTCTGGCGCAGAACAGCCTGGATGCGCGCCTGGTAAAACCATAAAGAGCAATACAAAAACTGTGGGAGATTCTATGTTGCAGGGGAACCCTGCAACCTTAAATTGGGTTGGTATTCGCTCTGATTTTTCATGAGGGCGAATGCCACCCGGCAAAGCTTACGGGCGAGGATGACCAAGGCCTGGGTTCTGGCTAGACCTCTTGCCAGATAGGATTCATAGAACGGTTTCCAAACAGGGGACCGACAAGCTGCCATAGCTGCATTGTGTGCAAGACGCCGTAATTCCCCGTCACCTTTTTTGCTCAAGTGGCGAGGACTGTGTTTCTTGCCTGAGTCCTTTGCCTTCAAATCCATTCCCAGAAAGGCGATGAACGCATCGGCGCTGGCGAACTCACCTCGCATGTACGTAGTTGCCAGTCCCGTTGCCGTGAGTTCACCAATCCCTTCAATCGCTTTGCAGCGTCTGATGTTTTCGCTAATGCCGGCCTCTTGGCTGACTTTGCGAAGTAATTCCTGAATGGCCTGATCAAGCTGTTTGAAATGCTCCAACCCATGGGCCAAAAGATCTTCAAGGAGAGGTTCGTTTGACCAGCTCAGCATGATACTGACTCGGGCCTTCATCAGCTGCGCACGCTTGTTAAGCAGACTTTTCAACACCGTGTAGTGCCGTGGTGGTGGGCTCCAGACCCGCAGCCGGTGCTGTTCACTGGTTAGATAACGCGCCAGAAGACGTGCATCACAAGGGTCGGTTTTTGCACGCTGACCGATGCTTTCGCGGTAATGGCTCACCCGGTAAGGGTCCACGACGTAAACCCGATGCCCCATACCATGGGCCAGTTCGGCCGTATCCAGGTGGTAGAGATTAGTGGCTTCCAGGGAAATCGAGCTTTGTGCGGGCAGGGTCTTCAGCCAACGACCTATAGACGTACGGTCGTTGTTGATGACCTGAATGTTTTTCAGATCTTCGCGATAAGCGACGATTTCGGCTTTGGCCACATCGACACCAATCACCGTTGGCGAGGTAAGGATTGTCATGACGAATCCTCGGAGCTAGGGTTTAAGAGCTTGTCGGGGTCTACCGTAGCGCTGGCTTGCCTCTATCGTCGGTTTTACCGATGAATTCCTTATCGGCGCTTTAGGTAGAAAGGGCGGGACGAGAAGTCTCCCACGGTCCGTACTGGCTAGAGTCGGAATCGAGCTTTTAGTCCCGCCCACCCCTTCAAGTCTAAACATACAAGCGGGCTTGCCCGCGATGAGGCCATCACTTCCAACATCAATGTTGACTGACGGTCCGCCATCGCGGGCAAGCCCGCTCCCACAGGGTGCTGTATTCAGCTGAGCATCTCGGTTTCAGTCAGCTCTTCCAGCGTCTTGCCCCGGGTCTCCATCCCGAACAGCCACACCACCCCCGCCGCAATCGCAAAGCACAGCGCCCCCAGCGCAAACACCCCACCCTGCCCGGTGATCGGGAACACCAGCCCGGTGACCAACGGCCCGAGCAGCGAACCCACGCGCCCGATGGCCGAGGCGAACCCCGAGCCCGTCGCCCGCGCCGAGGTCGGGTACAGTTCCGGCGTGTAGGTGTAGAGCACCGCCCACATACCGAACAGGAAAAACTGCATCAACAGCCCCGTACCGATCAGCAGCGCCACGTTGCCGCCGAACACTGCGCTCTGCCCGTATAGAAACGCCATCACCCCGCCGCCGAGTAGCGTGACGATGCACACCGGCTTGCGTCCCCAGCGCTCCACCAGCCAGGCCGCCATCAGGAAACCGGGAATCCCGCCGAGGGAAATCAGCACCGTGTAATACACCGACTGGGTGACCGCAAACCCCGACTGTTGCAGCAGCGCGCTGAGCCAGGAGGTCAGGCCGTAGAAGCCGAGCAGCGCGAAGAACCAAAGGCTCCAGATCATCGTCGTGCGCCGGCGATACTGCGGAGACCAGATCTGTTTGAGCGCCGAAAGGAAATGGCCCGGCGGGGTCACGCTACGTGGCAGACGAACCGGCGCCGGCAATGCAGCACCGCCCAGCGATGCCCGTACCCGCGCCTCGATGCCGCACAAAACCTTGTCCGCTGCGTCGTGTTTGCCGGCCTGTTCCAGCCAGCGCGGCGACTCGGGAATGAAAAAGCGGATCGCCAGCACGAACACCGCCGGCACCGCCAGTACCAGAAAGATGTCGCGCCAGCCAATCAACGGCAGCAGGAAATACGACAGCACGCCCGCCGCGACAAAACCCAGCGGCCAGAAACCGTCCATCAGGGCGATGTAGCGACCCCGACGCTGAGCAGGAATCAATTCCGACAACATCGACTGAGCAATCGGAAACTCCATGCCCATGCCGACTCCCAGCAGGATGCGAAACAGCGTCAGGCTTTCGACCGTCTGCGCCGTGGAGCACAGGTAACTGGCCAGCCCCCACAGGACGATGCTCCACTGGAACACCGGTTTTCGGCCGAATCGATCAGCCAGCATCCCGGACAGCGACGCCCCCAGCACCATGCCGAAAAAGCTCGAACTGGCCAGCAGACCAGCCTCGGCGCTGCTCAGGCCGAACTCGGCTTTGATCGAGCCGAGCAGGAAGGTCATCATCGCCAGATCCATGGAGTCGAAGAAAAACGCCAGGGCGATGATGATGAAGATGATCCGGTGATAACCGCTGACTGGCAGGCGCTCCAGTCGATCTGCCGCGCTGTAGTTTCCCGTGTCCATGCCACCTCCTCAATCCGAAAAGTCCCCGGATCGAGTGTGCGCGATAGCGGTTGCGCGCCTGTGCCAGATGCGACTTGTTCGCAGCCGTTGGCGACGTTCAGGAGTACATCGGTGGAAGAAAGCGCTCTATAACGCCATTTCCAGCTCGGTCTCACAGGCAAATCGATGAATTTCCCGCTGGCCCGCCGCCGTCAGTTGCAAAGCACGGGAATCCTTGGGCAGCACCAGCCAGCCCGACTGCATGAACAGCTGCAACAACGCAGCCCCCAGCGAGCCTCCCATGTGCGGACGACGCTCGCTCCAGTCCGGGCAAGCACACGCCACCTGGGCGTTGCGGTGAGCCAGGGCCTGGATGTAAACGCCGCGCCCGGCCAGTTGTGTCGAGCCTTTGTGCGTCACGACCACCCGGTTTTCAAGCTGCTCGATCCAGCCGGCGTCAAGCAGCCGCTGGTACAGATCGGCGGCCAGCGTGCCCCCGAGATGATCGTCGCAAAACCGCGCGCGCAGCAGTGACGACGGCGCGGCCTGGGGTCTGACGACCGGCGAGGCACGCTTGAACACGTCGGGGATTTCTCGCGGGGCGCTGGCCAGGGTGGCACTGGCCAGCGCCTCGATGGCCGCACCGATTTCAGGAGCCGCCAGACGAAAGAAGCGTTTGCGTCCGCGCGCCTCGACCTTCAACAGACCGCCAGCGGACAAGCGCCCCAGATGCGCACTGGCTGACGAAGGCGAAAGCCCGGCCAGCAACGCCAGCTCCTCGGTCTGCCGCGCCGAGCCATCCATCAACGCCCACATCATTGCGCTGCGTTTGGGATCGGCCAGCAACGTGGCGATCTGGCTGATGCAAGGTGCATGTTCCATGTATTCACTCCCTGTTGAATCGTATCGTCTACTGCTCATAGACATCTTGACCAGTAATCAGTCGTCGGCCAAGACGCGCAAAGTGCCTTGAGCCGAGGCACTTTGCGCGCCGCAGCGAGGAAACCGCAGTACTGTCGCGACCCTCGTTCCTGCCCCGCCGGTTCCGGTCTGATCGTTCTCTTGCCGGCCTGTCGGTGCGGGCTTCAGGCGGTCGCTAGTATAAGCGGGTTGCTCGCTGCGTCCTGCGCCGGAGTGGCCGTGGCTGGTGATTGTTCCTGAGAGAAATTTCGCTATTTACCTGCGACTAATGATCGGTCTCCAAGAAAACGGGAAATCGGCTACTCAATTCAGCGCAACGACTGGCGAGCATTTCCCTCAGAAGGTTCACTGGCTTACTCAATTGTGCGCGATGGGCGCACAGCAGATTCAGCGGAGCGCGTTCACAGAGCAGCTCCGGCAACAGCACTTTCAGTCGCCCCGCCAGTACATCACCGGCCACATCAAGCCACGACTTATATGCGATCCCCGCGCCAGCCACCGCCCACAGACGCACCACATCGGCATCATCACTGAAGCGATCGCCACTGACGGTCAGGCTGACCTCGCGCTTGCCGTCATGAAAACTCCAGTGGTCATGCACCCGGCCACCGAGCATGTACAGCAGGCAGTTGTGCTGCGCGAGCTGTTCCAGATGCAGCGGCTCGCCGTGCCGCGCCAGGTAGAGCGGCGAAGCGCACAGTACCCGTCGGTTGTGCGGGGCAATCGGCAATGCCACCAGACTCGAATCCTCCGGCTCGCCGTAGCGCAAGGCGATGTCCACCGGCTGGCGAAACAGGTCGGCGATGCGGTCACCCAGCAGCAGTCGCACCGTCAGCTTCGGATGTTCGCGTTGAAATTCATCGAGCCACGGCAACAGCAGGTTGCGACCGAAGTCCGAAGGCGCCGACAGTTGCAGAATGCCGCTGACCTGGTCCTGCCCGCTGGCCAGCAGGCGGCGCCCCTCATCCAGGTTGCTCAACGCAGCGCGGGCGTATTCGAGAAACCCTTCACCTTCGGCCGTCAGCCGCAGACTGCGGGTGGAGCGTGCCAACAGGCGCGCGCCCAGTTGCTGCTCGATCCGCTTGAGCGCGGCACTGGCCACCGCGGCGGACATGTCCATCACCCGCGCCGCCGCCGACAGGCTGCCCAGATCCGCCGCCCGGACAAACAACTGCAAGTCATCGAAACGCAGCATCCTCAGCCTCGATTATCAAAAAAACATTGAAAGAGACTGCTCTTTTAGCCGGTTTTATCTCGGGCAGAAATAGCCAATCATGCCTTCCATCGAATTCATCCCGTCCCGGAGTCGAACATGTCCCAGCCTTTCACCGCTATTGCCACCCTGATCGCCCGACCTGGCCAGCAGGACGCTCTCGAACAGCACCTGCGCGCCCTGATCGAACCGACCCGCGCCGAAGCGGGTTGCGGTCAGTACGAACTGCATCAGGACCTGGCCAATCCACTGGCCTTCTACATGATCGAACAGTGGGCCAGCGACGAAGCCTTGCAAGCCCACGATGCCAGCGCGCATATCCAGCATTTCCGCAGCCAGGCCGAGGCGTTCCTCGAACACTTCGAACTCAAGCGCCTGCGCGTCATCGCCTGAAACCTTCCTATATTCACTTTCGGAGTTCTCCATGAAAGCTATCGCCTATTACGCCTCGCTCCCGATCAGCGACGAAAAATCCCTGCAAGACATCGAACTGCCAGAACCGGTAGCCGGCCCCCGCGACCTGCTGGTGGAAGTCAAAGCGATTTCAGTCAACCCGGTCGACACCAAGGTTCGCCAGAACGTCGCGCCGGAAGGCGGCGCCGCCAAGGTACTGGGCTGGGACGTGGCCGGTGTGGTCAAGGCCGTCGGAAGTGAAGTGACCCTGTTCAAGGCCGGCGACAAGGTGTTCTACGCCGGCTCCATTGCCCGGGCCGGTGGCAACAGCGAATTGCACGTCGTCGATGAGCGGATTGTCGGCCACATGCCGAAAACCCTCGGCTTCGCCGAAGCTGCCGCCTTGCCGCTGACCGCCATTACGGCGTGGGAATTGTTGTTCGAACGCCTGCAGATTCGCGAAGGCAACACTGACGAAGGCCAGAGCCTGCTGATCGTCGGCGCGGCCGGCGGCGTTGGTTCGATCCTCACCCAACTGGCCAGCCAGTTGACCGGACTCAAGGTGATCGGCACCGCCTCCCGCCCGGAGACCCGCGACTGGGTGACCGAGCTGGGCGCCGACGTTGTGATCGATCACAGCCAGCCGTTGAGCGAAGAACTGAAACGCGCCGGTGTGGCCCACGTGACCCACGTCGCCAGCCTGACCCAGACCGAACAGCATCTGGACCAACTGGTCGAGGCTCTGGCGCCGCAAGGCAAACTGGCGCTGATCGACGATCCGAAAGCGCTGGACGTAACCAAGCTCAAGCGCAAGAGCCTGTCACTGCACTGGGAGTTCATGTACACCCGCTCGCTGTTCGAAACGCCGGACATGATCGAGCAGCACAAACTGCTCAATCGAGTGGCCGGGCTGATCGACAGCGGCACCTTGAAAACCACGGTCGGCGAGCACTTCGGCACGATCAACGCGAGCAACCTGCGCCGCGCCCATGAATTGCTGGAAAGCGGCAAGGCCAAGGGGAAAATTGTTTTAGAAGGTTTCTAAAACCCGCAAGGCCGCAGCCTTCTCCAGCCTCCGATGTGGCTGGCTCGGGGGCTGCGGTGTTTTTTTGCCGTCAGTCAGATGCTTGACCCTTGTCACAATTGCGATCGTATTCAGGACTACAATCGAGTCCTCTGCGATGCAATCTTTTACGTACGGGAGGTCAGCAATGAAGATCCTGATAAAAGAAGTGGCAAAGTCCCAATGGCAAGTTCGTCTTGACCAGCACGCCGTGACCTTCCGCAGTGAGGCCGAAGCGCTGGCCTTCACCCGCACCCTCGAAGCGCGTCTGCAGGCGCCCCATCAGATTCCCGATCACGGCCAGCAGCGCGCTGTCGGCTGAGGCTTTCGTTTCAGTTTTCAGCCTGCGCCTTTGCCAGCGCCCGGGCATTCTGGATGCGCCGGGTGAGCATCGCTGCGCACACCACCAGCAAACCACACAGGCTGATGACCATGGCCATCGGCACGGCGGTGCCATCGTGCAGGATCCCCACCAGCGCCGAGGCCCCTGCAGCGACGCTGAACTGCAGGCTACCGAGCAACGCTGAAGCACTGCCGGCGCGACCGCCCTGCCCGTTCATCGCACACGCCGCCGCATTGGGGCTGATGCAGCCAAGGCTGGCCACGCAGATGAACAAGGGAATCAGCAATGGCCACAGGGACTCGGTGTGCAAGGCGCTGACCGCGAGCAGCGTCAGCCCGGCACCCAGGTAAACCCAGACCGCCCGTGACAGCAGAAAGGCCGGACCGCGCTTGGCCAGCAGGCGCGCATTGACCTGTGCGACCAGAATGAACCCGGCCGCGTTGGTGCCGAACAGCCAGCCGAAATGCTCGGCCGGCACGCCGTACAGTTTGATGAATATGAAAGGGGAACCGGCGATGTAGGCAAACATCCCGGCGATGGCGATACCGCCGGTCAGGGCATGGCCCATGTAGACCGGATCCGCCAGTAGCCGACCGTACTGACGCAGGGCGCCGGACAACGGCTGGCGCGGAACATGCGCCGGCAGACTTTCCGGCAGGCCGAGGGCCACGGCCAGTCCGGCCAGGGCACTGAATCCGGTCAGCACCAGGAAAATCGACTGCCACCCCGTGGTGTTGACCAGCAGACCGCCGAGCATCGGCGCCAGAATCGGTGCCAGCCCCATCACCAGCATCAGCTGCGAGAACACTTTCGCCGAACCCACCGCGTCGCACTTGTCGCTGACCACCGCCCGGGCAATCACCATCCCCGCACAACCGCCCAGCGCCTGCACCAACCGTGCCGCGATGAGCCACTCCAGATTCGGCGCATAGGCGCAGGCCACTGACGCCAGCGTGAACAGCGTCAGACCGATCAGCAACGGAATCCGCCGGCCGAAGCGATCCGCCAACGGCCCGTAAGCCAGTTGACCGATGGACAGGCCGAAGAAGTAAGCCGACAGCGTCAGCTGGACGTGTTTCTCGTCGGTGCCGAACGCCAGCGCCATAGTGGGAAACGCGGGTAGATAGAAGTCGATCGCCAACGGACCGAAAGCGGTCAGGGCACCGAGAATCAGAAGGGTACGGAAGTTCATCAGGCGTCCAGGTCGGGCGGGCAGTTGAGTTGAGTGCAGCCCGACAGTCTAGCTGCGCGAGGACGCCTTGAACATTCCGGTAGCTCGCTAACTATTAAAAAGATCAGGCGAGTTTGATGGCGTAGCCTTCTTCGCTGATCGCCTCGATCACCTGCTCGGCGCTCAGCGCACTTTCGACGCCGACTTCCTTCGCCGCCAGATCGACCCGCACGCTGGCGGCCGGATCCTTGCTCTGCACCGCCTGGGTGACGGCCTTGACACAGTGACCGCAGGACATGCCTTCAACAGTGAACACTTGCATGGAATGACTCCTTTGAGTGAGGTTGCCGGCAGTTTCAGGCTTGCCACGATGGCAAGGTCAAGTTCTGCAAAAAACTGCCGGGCTGGCAATCGGCGCCGCGCTCGGCCAAGCTGCACGCATCAATGACATGAATTCAGGAGATTCAGCCATGCGCTGGTCAGCTTTCAGCCTGTTTGGCTTACTCAGCCTCTTTGCCGCGATCCCTTCGGTGCAAGCCGCCGGGGAAGATTACGGGGTGCTGATCATTTCCCGCGAGCGCCTGGAAGTGGCGACCTCCTGCGAAATCGGCGTGTACATCCAGGATCAGCTGTCTGCGCGCCTGTTTCAGGAGCAAAGCACGTCGTTCAACCTGCCGCCGGGCAATGTCTCGCTGCGCCTGAAACTGCTGCCGGGGCAAATGCCGGGTTGCAACCCGGGCATGCTCGCGCCGGGCTCGCAGGAGATCAGACTGCATGCCGGCGACATCCTGAAATTCCGCATCGCGATGAACCAGGAAGGCATGTACCTCAAGCCGACCGGCCTCGGCTACTGACGCTTTCGGATTGGCGCTTGACCTTGCCAGCATGGCAAGGTTGATCCTGTAGGCATCTTCTACAGGGAGTACGACCGATGTCCGATTCCATCACCTTCGATCTGCCCATCAGCGGCATGACCTGCGCCAGTTGCGCCGGCCGTGTCGAGCGGGCGTTGAGCAAAGTCAGCGGCGCCAGTGCCGTCAGTGTCAACCTCGCCACCGAACAGGCCCGGGTGCAGGCCCCCGGCGACAGCCTGCCGGCGCTGATGGAAGCAGTCGAACGCGCCGGTTACAGCGTGCCGCAGCGGACCCTGGAATTGAACATCGACGGCATGACCTGCGCCTCCTGCGTCGGTCGTGTCGAGCGCGCTCTGAACAAGGTTGCGGGGGTGAAAAGCGTCAGCGTCAACCTCGCCAATGAACGCGCTCATCTCGAATTGCTCGGCGCGGTCGACCCGCAAACCCTGATCGCCGCCGTGAGCAAGGCCGGTTATTCGGCCAGCCTCTTCGAACTCGAACATCCTCAATCCGACAATCGTCAACAGCGCCTGAACCATGAGCGCTGGGCACTGATCTGCGCCATCGCCCTCGCCTTGCCGCTGGTGCTGCCGATGCTGCTGCAACCGTTCGGCATTCACTGGATGCTGCCGGCCTGGGCGCAATTCGCCCTCGCGACCCCGGTGCAGTTCATTTTCGGTGCGCGGTTTTATCTGGCGGCGTGGAAAGCCGTACGCGCCGGGGCCGGCAACATGGATTTGCTGGTGGCATTGGGCACGAGCGCCGGTTATGGCTTGAGTCTCTACGAATGGGCCACCGCCGACGGGCGCATGCCGCATCTGTATTTCGAAGCCTCGGCAGTGGTCATCGCTCTGGTGCTGCTCGGCAAATACCTGGAAAGCCGTGCCAAACGCCAGACCGCCAGCGCCATCCGCGCACTGGAAGCGTTGCGCCCGGAACGGGCAATTCAAGTCATCGATGGTCGCGAACAGGACGTCGCCATCAGCGCCCTGCGTCTTGGCGATCGGGTTTTGGTCAAACCCGGTGAACGTTTCCCGGTGGACGGCGAAGTGCTGGAAGGCCAGAGCCACGCCGACGAAGCACTGATCAGCGGCGAGAGCCTGCCGGTACCCAAACAACCGGGCGACAAGGTCACCGGCGGTGCGATCAACGGCGAAGGCCGCTTACTGGTAAGCACTACGGCGCTCGGTGCGGAAAGCGTACTGGCGCGGATTATCCGTCTGGTGGAGGACGCCCAGGCCGCGAAAGCTCCGATCCAGAAACTGGTGGATAAGGTCAGTCAGGTGTTCGTACCGACCGTGTTGCTGCTGGCCCTGGCCACGCTGATCGGCTGGTGGCTGTACGGCGCGCCGCTGGAAACCGCGTTGATCAACGCCGTCGCGGTACTGGTGATCGCCTGCCCGTGTGCCCTCGGTCTGGCGACACCGACCGCGATCATGGCCGGCACCGGCGTGGCCGCCCGCCACGGGATTCTGATCAAGGACGCCGAGGCACTGGAACGTGCCCATGAAGTCAGCGCCGTGGTGTTCGACAAGACCGGCACCCTGACCTCCGGCACGCCGCGCATCGCGCATTTCAGCGCGATCGACGGTGATGAAAACGCCCTGCTGACAGCGGCCGGCGCACTGCAACGCGGCAGCGAACATCCGCTGGCCAAAGCGGTGCTGGATGCCTGTGCCGAACGCCGTCTGAGCGTGCCGGATGTCAGCGACAGCCAGTCCCTGACCGGGCGCGGCATCGCCGGCAGCCTCGACGGCCGGCGCCTGGCGCTGGGCAACCGGCGCTTGCTGGAAGAAAGCGGTCTGAATGCCGGAGACCTGAGCGAGTCCGCCAAGGCCTGGGAAACCGAAGGCCGCACGCTGTCCTGGCTGATCGAGCAAAGCCCGGAACCTCGCGTGCTCGGTCTGTTCGCCTTCGGCGACACCCTCAAGCCCGGCGCGCTGCACGCGGTGCAACAACTGGCGGCCCAGCACATCCACAGCCACCTGCTGACCGGCGACAACCGCGGCAGCGCCCGGGTGGTGGCCGAAGCGCTGGGCATCGAAAATGTCCACGCCGAAGTGCTGCCGGCGGAAAAAGCCGCCACTGTCGCCGAGCTGAAAAAAACCGGGGTCGTGGCCATGGTCGGTGACGGCATCAACGACGCACCGGCGCTGGCCGCCGCCGACATCGGTATCGCCATGGGTGGCGGCACCGACGTGGCCATGCACGCCGCCGGCATCACCCTGATGCGCGGCGATCCACGGCTGGTGCCCGCAGCGCTGGAGATCAGCCGCAAGACCTACGCGAAGATCCGCCAGAACCTGTTCTGGGCCTTCGTCTACAACCTGATCGGCATTCCGCTGGCGGCGTTCGGCTTTCTCAATCCGGTGTTGGCCGGTGCGGCGATGGCCCTGTCGAGCGTCAGCGTGGTGAGCAATGCGCTACTGTTGAAAACCTGGAAACCCGAGGATCTGGAGGACAACCGATGAACATCGGCCAAGCGGCCCGCCACAGTGGCCTGAGCGCAAAGATGATCCGTTATTACGAGTCGATCGGTCTGCTCAAGGCTGCTCATCGCACCGACAGCGGCTATCGCGTCTACGGCGACGATGACCTGCACACACTGGCATTCATCAAGCGCTCGCGGGATCTGGGTTTTTCGCTGGAGGAAGTCGGCAAGCTGCTGACCCTCTGGCAGGATCGCCAGCGCGCCAGCGCCGATGTGAAGGCCCTGGCCCGCCAGCACATCGACGAGCTGAATCAGAAGATCCGCGAACTCGGCGAACTGCGCGACACTCTGCAGGATCTGGTCGAGCACTGCCACGGCGACCATCGCCCGGACTGTCCGATCCTCAAGGAACTGGCGTCGGGCTGCTGCGCGCAACCCGCGCGCGCCTGAGCAGCAGGATTTTCATCGACAGCACTGTGGCGAGGGGAATGCCGTGGAACAGCAGCACCACGGCACCCGGCGCCCACCACGCATAGAACGGTGCGGCGATCAGCATGCCGACGCCGAACCCGGTCATCTGCAACAGCGTCAGGAAGCTGAAGATCGGCAGGCGCAAAGGCTCCGGCTCCCGTTGCAGCCGTGACATCAGGCCGACTTCCGAAAACCCGTCACCCAATCCGGCCGGCAGCGAAAACAGCAACAGACCGACGACGCTGTGCTGCTGGAACATCAGGATGAAACCGCAGGACATCAGCAGCACGCCGCCGAAATAGCGGCGCTCCAGATGAATGTTTTCCGAGCCGTTCAGGCGACTGGCGATCCGCGCGCCGAGCAGTTTGCCGACGGCCCACACTGCGAGCATCAGGCCCAGCGTGGTGCTGGCCGAGTCCGGTGTCAGCAGTTTGGAAATGATCGGAAAACCGACGTTGTGCGCAGCGCTGCCAAGGGTGTCGGCCATTGTCACCGCCAGCATCGCGGCCACCACCGGGGCACTGCGCAGACCTTGCAACAATGCCGACCACTCACCCTGTTTAGTGCTGGATTCGGCCACCGGCTCCGGTGCACTGAACCGCAGCGGCGCAATCAACACTGCCGCCAACAGATAGGTCACCGCATTCAGCGCAAACACCGTTTCAAAACCAAACCCCGCAACCAGCAACCCGGACACCAGACTGCCGCCAACCATCGCCATGGACGAGGCGGATGTGATCCAGGCATTGGTCTTGAGCAACTGCGCCGGCTCGATCAAGCGCGGCAACTGGCTGTTTAGGCCGATGGCGAACATCGAATTGCCAAAGCCCAGGCCGAACGCAATCAGCGGCAGCCACAACGCTTGCTGGCTGACCGGGACGATCAGCAACAATCCAAGCACGGCAGCGCGCAGCAGATCGAAAGTAATCAACGGCAGACGGCCACTGCATCGACGATAAAACGCGGTGCCGATCAGGCTGGCAAAAATCCCGCCCCCCACGCGACTGGCGAGAAAGATCCCCACGCTCATCGCGCTGTTGCTCAGCAGGTAGACATAAGTGGCCAGCGCAACCATGTTGAGGAACGCGCCGAAATCGGAGATCAGCCGCGCCGTGATGATCAGCCGGGCATTGCGGGAAGTGCTGGTCACAATCAATCCTTGAATGTGTAAAACCCGGCCGAAGCCGGGTTTTGTTTTTCAGATGCTCACTGCATCCACGGTGGTGGCGGAGGTTCGTCGGACTTGCCCTTGGGCTCGTCGTCCGCCGCGCGGATGGCTTGCTTGCGCTCCTCATCCAGACGCGCCGCTTCGATCTCGCGCAGCACCCCGCCGACATCGGCCAGGTCCTCGGGATCGTCGAACTCGCCGGTCAGCACGCTGGCCGGGTGCAGCGTACCCGCCTCGTACAACGCCCACATTTCCTTGGCGTATTTGGTTTTCTTCAACTCCGGGGCGAAGCGGCCGAAGTACGACGCCATGTTGCCGACGTCACGCTCCAGCATGCTGAACGCATGGTTGTTGCCCGCCGCGTCCACCGCTTGCGGCAGGTCGATGATGACCGGCCCCGTCGGCGTCAGCAGCACGTTGAACTCCGAGAGGTCACCGTGCACCAGACCGGTACACAACATCAGCACGATCTGCGAAATCAGGAACGCGTGATACTCGCGGGCCTGATCCGGCTCCAGCACCACGTCGTTCAGACGCGGCGCGGCATCGCCGTATTCATCGGCCACCAGTTCCATCAGCAGCACGCCTTCGAGGAAGTCGTACGGCTTGGGCACTCGCACCCCGGCGTTGGCCAGACGGAACAGCGCCGCGACTTCGGCGTTCTGCCAGGCGTCTTCGGCTTCCTTGCGCCCGAACTTGGAACCCTTGGCCATCGCCCGGGCCTGTCGGCTGTTGCGAACCTTGCGGCCTTCCTGATACTCGGCCGCCTGGCGGAAACTGCGTTTGTTCGCCTCCTTGTAGACCTTTGCGCAACGTAACTGATTGCCGCAGCGCACCACATAAACAGCTGCTTCTTTGCCACTCATGAGTGGACGCAGCACTTCGTCGACCAGACCGTCCTCGATCAGGGGTTCAATGCGTTTTGGAGTCTTCATCAGCTTTTATTGTGGGTCCTTTATTACCAAACACGCGAATGTCATTCGTTATACGGCAATCCTCGCATCGCGGGGAGGGGTTGCCGACCTGTGAACCTGTGGATGCACACACTGTGCCGGATAAATCAGGTCAATTCGCCTCTTTATCGACCGCTTCGAATCATAGCCGAGGCCGGCGAATTTATAGGCGCCAGGACTTGAGGGCATTTGCGACAGAATCTGACATCCAACTGAACAGATCTCGTAAGAATTTTCTCCCAAGACCTCAATTTCCCCCTTCATCAGCCGAATTCCTCTGAGACAGAGGAACTTGTCCGACAATCGTTCCAAAAAAAACTTCGATGTCGCACCCAGGGAAACGGGTGAGAGATAGGTTTCTCGGCTGCCAATAACCGCGAGTCATCTGCACTGCGTGGGCCTACAAGAAAATCTGGAGCGCGGATGAACATCAAACAGAAGTTGACCTGGGCGTTTGCAATCATCGCCTGCTTGCCCGTGGTGCTGGTCGCCACGCTGGTGGTACTGAACCTGCGCAGCGATGCCCGGGACGATTTTGTCGACAGCAGCGGGCGCGAGATCCGTCAGGTCAGCAATGCCATGCAGCTGTTTTTCGACGGCATCAGCCAGAACGTCGATTACCTGGCGGCGCAGCCGCTGGTGAAGAACGCCGACGGCAGCGTGCGCAGCCGCATGAGCGCCAACGCCGCCGATACCTCCGATGGCGAGATCGACAAGCAACTGTTTGCACTGTTCGAGGGGCTGGCCAAATCCCACCCGGCCTACTCCTACGTCTCCTATGGATTGAACAGCGGCGGCTATGCCTTCTGGCCGGGCGATCCGAAGATGGCCAACTACGACCCGCGCACCCGCCCCTGGTACAAGACGGCCATGGCCAACCCGGGCAAGACCCTGCGCACCGAGGCCTATTACTGGGCCGGCGACGACGCGGTTCTGGTCAGCACCGTGCGGGCGGTCGCCAACCAGTTGGGCGCCCAGGGTGGCGTGGTCAACATTGACGTGTCGCTCAAGCAACTGACCGAGATCGTCAAACAGATCAAGCTCGGTGAAAGCGGTTACCTGATGCTGATGGAAAACACCGGCACGGTGCTGGTCGACCCGAAACAACCGGAGCACAACTTCAAACGACTCGACAGCCTCGGCGACGGCTACGCGCAACTGGCCAAGGCCGGCAAAGGCCTGGTTGACATTGAGCTCAACGGCGAGCGTTACATGGCCAATGTCTGGCCCTCGGAGCAACTGGGCTGGACCTTCATCGGCCTGATCAAACAGAACGAAGTGATGAGTTCCGCCACCCAACTGACTTGGCTGATCGCGATCATTGCGGCCGTGCTGGCGGTGTTTTTCGCGGTGGTCGGTGCCAGTTTCGCCAGCCTGATCGTGCGGCCGATCCGCAGCGTGGCCAGTGGTCTGGAAGGCATCGCCCAAGGCGAAGGCGACCTGACCAAGAGCCTCGATATCCGTGGCAGCGACGAAACCGCGCAACTGGCCAACTGGTTCAACCAATTCCTTACCGCGATCCGCAGCCTGATCCAGCATATCGGTGGCGCGGCTGGAAAAATCCTCGCCACTTCGCAGAGCTCGACCCGGGTCTCCGGCGACATGGCCGAAGCCGCCGGACGCCAGCGCGAAGCGGTGGACATGGTCTCGACCGCGTTCCACGAAATGGTCGCCACCGCCAACGAAGTCGCCCGCTCGTGCAGCCAGGCGGCGGAGTCTGCCGACAGCGGCCAGCGCCAGGCTCGCGAAGGCCAGCAGCAGATCGATGCGGCGGTGCACAGCGTCGATCAACTGAGCCAGGAGCTGGAGCAATCGGCGCAGTCGATGCAGCAACTGGAGCGCGACAGCAACGACATCCAGTCGATCCTCGGCACCATCCGCTCCATCGCCGAACAGACCAACCTGCTAGCGCTCAACGCGGCCATCGAAGCGGCGCGGGCCGGTGAGCAGGGTCGTGGTTTTGCGGTGGTGGCCGATGAGGTTCGCGCACTGGCCAAACGCACGGCGGATTCGACGGCGGAAATCGACGGGCTGCTGGGCAACCTGGCCAAACGCACCAGCGCGGTAACCCAGCAGATGCGCGCCAGTCTTGATGTGTCGCAGCAATCGGTTGCGCGCATTGGTGAGGCGCGGGAGAGCTTTGGGCAGATCCGTGAGTCGGTGGATGTGATTCGCGACATGAACACGCAGATCGCCACGGCCGCTGAAGAGCAGCATCAGGTGGCTGAGGACATCAATCGGCACATCAGCCAGATTCATGGTGATGCGCAGTTGGTGGCGGAGCTGGCGAATTCGGCGCGGCTGGATTCACAGAGTCTGGCGGGGCTGTCGAATGAGCTGGATGGGTTGGTGCGGCGGTTCCGTACTTGAGATTGGCGGGCAACCTGAAAAGCGCCCTCACCCCAGCCCTCTCCCGGGGGGAGAGGGAGCCGACCGAGGTGTCTTACGTCATACATCGACCTGAAAGATCGAGTCGATTATGGATTCAACAACGTTCTTTCAGGTCGGCGTACTTCTGAAGCATCCCCCAATCAGTCCCCTCTCCCTCCGGGAGAGGGTTAGGGTGAGGGCAAGCTTTTGCTCTTCTAGCGCTCGATGATCGCCGTCACACCCTGTCCACCAGCCGCACAAATCGAAATCAACCCCCGCCCCTGCCCCGCCGCATCCAGCAACTTCGCCAGGTTCGCCACAATCCTCCCGCCCGTCGCGGCAAACGGATGCCCCGCCGCCAGCGAGCTGCCCTTGACGTTCAAACGGCTGCGATCAATCGATCCCAGCGGCGCGTCCAGCCCCAACCGGGTCTTGCAGTACTCCGGATCCTCCCAGGCTTTTAACGTGCACAACACTTGCGCGGCAAATGCCTCGTGGATTTCGTAGTAGTCGAAATCCTGCAAGGTCAGTCCATTGCGCGCCAGCAAGCGTGGCACGGCATAGACCGGCGCCATCAGCAGCCCTTCGGCACCGTTGACGAAATCCACCGCCGCCGCTTCGCCGTCCCGCAGGTACGCAAGGATCGGCAGACCACGTTCCCTCGCCCACTCCTCGCTGCCCAGCAATACCACCGACGCGCCATCGGTCAGCGGCGTGGAGTTGCCGGCGGTCAAGGTGCCTTTGGCGCTTTTCTCGAAGGCCGGTTTCAGGGTCGCGAGTTTTTCCAGGGTCAGGTCCGGGCGCAGGTTGTTGTCGCGGGTCAGGCCGAGGAACGGGGTCATCAGGTCGTTGTGCCAGCCTTCGCTGTAGGACGCCGCCAGTTTGTGGTGGCTTTCGAAGGCCAGTTGATCCTGTTCCTCGCGGGGGATGTTCCAGGTCTGCGCCATCAATTCGCAGTGCTCGCCCATCGACAGGCCGGTGCGCGGTTCGCCGTTGCGCGGGAAGTCGGGGATCAGGTGTTTCGGGCGTAATTGCAGAAAGGTCTTGAGCTTGTCGCCGGTGGTCTTGGCGCGGTTGGCTTGCAGGAGGATCTTGCGCAGGCCTTCGCTGACGCTGATCGGCGCGTCCGACGTCGTGTCGACGCCGCCAGCAATGCCGCAATCGATCTGGCCGAGGGCGATCTTGTTCGCCACCAGCAGCGCCGCTTCCAGGCCGGTGCCGCAGGCCTGCTGGATGTCATAGGCCGGGGTGGCCGGCGACAGCCGCGAGCCGAGCACGCATTCGCGGGTCAGGTTCATATCCCGTGACAATTTCAGCACCGCCCCTGCGACCACTTCGCCGATGCGCTGGCCGTGCAGGTTGTAGCGTTCGATCAGGCCTTCGAGAGCGGCGGTGAGCATCACCTGATTGCTGGCGGTGGCGTAGGGCCCGTTGGAGCGGGCGAACGGAATGCGGTTGCCACCAATGATCGCGACGCGGCGCAGCTGACTCATGAAATGCTCCTTGTGAAATTCTGAATTGAAAAACGATCCCTGTGGGAGCGAGCCTGCTCGCGATGGCTGACTGTCAGGCGCCAGCATGTTGAGGCTGACGACGCCTTCGCGAGCAGGCTCGCTCCCACAAGGTCCGCATTTATCTGCAAGACCTGCTAAACCTCAGTGTTCTAGCGTAGGCCTTATTGCGTGGATCGAACGATTGATTGCGCTTCGCAGTCCACACTTTGAACCCCATCTTCTGGAGAGCGTTCCATGTCTGACCGCTATATCGACTTCGCCAACTCGCCTATCGGCCACCGTCTGGTCGGGGCCCTGGGCCTGCCGTCGCCGGTGCGGCTGGAACGCTGGCAGGCCGGGCGCCTGCGGCCGGTGGACGGTGCGCTGCTGATCGGCGGTGGTCCGCTGGCCGAGCAGGTCAGCGCCTTTGCCAACCGGTTGACCGATGCCATTTATCGCTACGGCGATCAGCCGGCCAGCGCCATCCAATGGATTCCCGGCCATGGCCCGAAACTCAAGGCCGTGGTGTTCGACGCCAGCGATTTGCAGCACACCGACCAGCTCAAGCAGCTGCGCGAGTTCTTCCAGCCTTTGATGAAGAACCTCGACAGCAGCGCGCACCTGGTGATTCTCGGCCGCGCCCCGGAAACCCTGCGTGAACCGTTTGCCGCCAGCGCACAGCGAGCGCTTGAAGGCTTCTCGCGCTCGCTGGCCAAGGAACTGCGCAGCGGCGGCACGCTGCAACTGATCTACGTGGGCGAAGGCGCCGAGGATCAGCTCGAAGGGCCGCTGCGGTTTTTCCTTTCGCCGAAAAGTGCATTCGTCTCCGGGCAGGTGATCCGGCTGACGGCCTGCGCCACTCAGGTCACCGACTGGACGCGCCCGTTGACCGGGCGCAAGGCGCTGGTCACCGGCGCGGCGCGCGGCATCGGCGCCTCAATCGCCGAAACCCTGGCCCGTGACGGCGCCGAAGTGATCCTGCTCGACGTGCCGCCCGCGAAAACCGATCTGGAAGCCCTCGCCGCGCGCCTCGGCGGGCGCGCCATCACCCTCGACATCTGCGCCGAAGATGCTGCCGCGCAACTGATCGAACAACTGCCGGACGGCCTCGACATTCTGGTGCACAACGCCGGCATCACCCGTGACAAGACCCTGGCCAACATGACGCCGGAATTCTGGGACGCGGTGTTGGCGGTCAACCTCAACGCACCGCAAGTGCTGACCAAAGCCCTGCTCGACAGCGGCACGTTGCGCGATAACGCGCGGGTGATTCTGCTGGCGTCGATCAGCGGCATCGCCGGCAATCGCGGGCAGACCAACTACGCGGCAAGCAAGGCCGGGCTGATCGGACTGGCTCAAGCCTGGGCGCCGACGTTGCTGGAACGCGGCATCAGCATCAACGCCGTGGCACCGGGGTTCATCGAGACCCAGATGACTGCGCACATCCCGTTCGGCCTGCGCGAGGCCGGGCGGCGCATGAGTTCGCTGGGCCAGGGCGGCCTGCCGCAAGACGTCGCCGAAGCCGTGGCCTGGCTGGCACAACCGGGCACCGGCGCGTTCACCGGGCAAGCGCTGCGGGTGTGCGGCCAAAGCGTTCTGGGGGCCTGAGCATGAGCATCGAATGGCAAACGCTGCACTACGAGCCGAGCCTGCCGGGGCTGTATGCCCGGGCGGCGACCCGACGCAAAATCACCGGCACCACCCTGCCCGCCAGCGGCTTGCGTTGCGCCGTCGAGGTCGATGGCAAACGTCTGGCGGCCTATCGCAAGGTCTGCGGTTTCACCGATGACGGTCTGCTGCCGCCGACCTATCCGCATATCCTGGCGTTCGCCCTGCAGATGCAATTGCTGACGGCCAAAGACTTTCCGTTCCCGCTGCTGGGGCTGATTCATCTGAGCAATCGCATCCGCGTATTGCGGCCGATGGGCGGGATCAGTCGTGCGCAAGTCAGTGTCCGGGTGCATAACCTGCAACCCCATCCCAAAGGCGCGACCTTCGATCTGCTGACCACCCTCGACGATCAACTCGGCCCGTTGTGGGAAGCCGAAAGCCAAATGCTCTGTCGCGGCGTGAAGCTTGAAGGCGAACCGGTCGAACAGGCCTGGGAGCCGGCGCTGCCGCTGATGCAAGTGGCGCAATGGAAGGCGCCGGCGGACATCGGCCGGCAGTACGCGAAAGTCTCCGGCGACTACAACCCGATCCACCTGAGCGCCGCCAGTGCCAAGCTGTTCGGTTTCCCCACAGCCATCGCCCACGGGTTATGGAACAAGGCCCGCACGCTGGCGGCGCTGGCAGATCATCTGCCCAAGGCCAACCTTGAGGTCACCGTGCACTTTCGCAAACCGGTGCGCCTGCCGAGCGAGGTGAGTCTGTTCGCCAGCGCGGCCGGTTCCAGCGGTGAGTTGCGCCTGATCGGCGCCGGGGATCTGGAGCACATGGTGGGCAACTGGCAGCCGGTAGCCTGACATCGAGGCCGGGAAAACCTGCTCAATTGTGTATATATCACTTAAGTTTTCCCACGCCGCACAAACCTCCCTCGCCGAAACCCAGCCTTGATTTTCAAGGCTTTTTTTTGCGCGCCTATATCCTCGGTATTAGTCGTTAGGCGGCACTCGCATCCCCCTGCATAAAGGCGTTAATACCAACTTGAGAATGGCGTGGATCCGGCCTTGCGATTGATATGAGCACAACGGACGAAGGCACTGCCGGCAACAGAATCGGCGGGCCATCGAAAACAACAAACGTTGTGACAGGTGCAAGGAATAACGCTCATGAAAACTCAGATGAAAGCTCAGGCGGCATGGTGCAAATCGGCAACGGCACTGGCCCTCATTCTCTCCCTCGGTCTGGCCGGTTGCAGCAGTGGCGGCGGCGGTCATCACAGCAGTTCCGGCAGTTCTTCCCCCGACAGCTCGACTGCAGGTACTGGCGGCACCGGTGGCACGGGTGGAACCGGAGACACCGCGGGCACTGGCGGTACCGGTGGCACTGGCGGAACGGGAGGGACAACGGATCCGACCAATCCGACCAATCCGACCAATCCCACCAATCCCACCAATCCGACGGACCCGACGAACCCGACCAATCCCACGACCCCTTCGCTGGTGACGACCACCCTGGTGCAGGACGTCGGTAATACCGTCAGCGGCGTCGGCGATGGCGTCGGCCAGGTAGGTGACTCCCTGAGCGGCGTGCCTGTCGTTGGCGGCGTGGTGCAAAGCGCCGCCAAAACCGCCGGCAACGTTGTGACCACGCTGGGTGACGGCGTAGCCAACGGCATCGGCAAACTGGCGACCACCGACAATGGTCTGGGCGTCACCGCTTCGGCGGTCGGCGGCGTGGTGCAGGATGTGGGCAACGGCGTGTCCGACCTGAGCGGCAAACTGGCGACTGCCACGGGCAGCGTTCCCGTGGTCGGCGGTGTGGTAACCAAGGTCGCCCCAGTGCTAAACGGGGTCGGCGAAAAGGTCACCATGCTCGGCGACACCCTCAGCACCGCCACCACCACCGGCCCGCTCGGCTCGGTGACCAAAGAAGTCGGCAGCAAACTGGTGCCGGTGATTGCCATGGTCGAAAGCACCACGGACAAACTCGGTACGGCTACAGGACTGGGCGCGCCGTTGAACGGTTTGGTCCAGAAGGTCGGCAGCACGGTGGACGGCGTGGGTGACAAGGTCACTGTCGCCGGCAACGGCAACGCTCTGACCAACACCGTCGGCGGCGCCCTGAGCAATGTCGGCACTGCCGTCGGCAAGGCCGGTGGGCTGGTGGACAACGGCACCGGTTCGGGAACAGGCGTCGGTGGCGGTCTGGGCAGCAATGGCTTGCTGCAAACCGTCGGCGGCGCCGTGGTCAACGTCGGCGCCGGCTTGAGCAGCGGCAATGGCACTCTCGCCGCACCCGGTGGCGTGCTGGCGGCGGCCGGCAACACCGTGGCCTCGCTCAACACCGTGCTCGGCGGTTCGGGCTCGCCGATCACCAGCCCGACCACTCCCCTGGCAACCCTGGGCAACAACGTGGGTGCCGGACTTGCGCCAGTCACCACGGCGGTCACCAGCCTGACCCAGAATGTCGGCGCCGCCACCGGGCTCGGCACTCCGGTCGCCGGTCTCACCGGTCAGGTCGGCGGTGCCGTCGGCAATCTCGGCAACACGATTGCCAGCACCAACAGCAACCCTGTAGTGACGGCGGTCGGCAACACCGTCACCACGGTGGGCAATACGGTCACTGCGGTCGGCGGACTGGTCAACGGTGGCACCGCCACCGGGACTGGCGGCGGACTGGGTGGCGTCCTCGGCGGTCTTACCGGCGCCCTGGGCGGCAACAAACGCTGAATTGCACCTGGCCGATTCGACGGCCGAACCTACAGCGCCTACGCTTGGTTGAGGGCGGAAGATTCCCACGAGTCTTCCGCTTTTTTCTTAGGAGAAAACCCGCCCGGTGCTGGGGTTTGAACATGGAGTGTCCTATGCGCGTTATGGCATCCCTGCTGTTTCTCAGTCTCAGTTGCACAACCCTCGCCGACACCCTGCCCAGCTTTCTCAACAGCAACGAAACCATTCGCAACCTGCCGGTGCCGAACCTGCCCGCCGACGCCTATCGGCCGAACGCCGCGCCACTGCAAGTACCGGATCCCGGCGCCACGGCCGCCCAGCCGCTGCTGATGAGTACAAAGATCAACCTCAGGACCGTGCAGATCGAAGGCGGCACGCTCTACCCGTTGAACGAACTGGCAGAAATCTACAAGCCCCTGATCGGTCGCGAGAGCAGCCTTGCAGACCTGATCGAAGCCACCCGCAACATCACCCGTCGCTACCAGCAGGACGGTTATTTGCTGTCCTACGCCTTCCTGCCACAACAGAACTTCGACGACGGCGTGGCGCGCGTCGTGCTGGTGGAAGGCTACGTGCGGGACGTGCAGATCGCGGGCGACGTCGGGCGGGTCAAAGCCCTGCTCGAACGACTGGCGGCCAAGCTTCAGGCTGAGCGCCCTCTCACACGCAAGACGTTCGAGCGCTACACCACACTGATGACCCGCATTCCCGGCGTGACGATCCAGGCCCAGGTGCCGCCACCCGGCACCACCGATGGTGCAACCACGCTGGTGGCCCAGGCCAGCCGCAAACCGTTCACCAGCACCCTGAGCACCACCGAAGACAACCGCAACGGCACTCAGGCCCTGCTCGGTATCAGCAGCAATTCACAAACCTCGATGGGCGAACAGCTGAGCCTCAGCGGCCTGTTTCCACCGGGAGATGATCACGAGCGTTACTACCGGCTGGACTACAACCAATTCATCAACGACGAAGGTGCGCAACTGAGCCTGTCGGCCTCACGCTACCGGGCCGATCCCGGCACCAACGTAGTGCTGAACAACGGTCTGGAACTCAAGCCGCACCGTGAAAACGACCGTTACTCGCTCGGTTTCACCCTGCCGCTGATTGCCGCCTCGGATGAACTGCTGACCGCCGGATCGCGCCTGTACGCCGTCAACGACAAGACCCGCTACAACGTGATCGGCTACCCGCTGAGCGCCGAAGAACGCACCGACATCCGCGCCCTCGCCTTCGAAAGCGACTGGCGCAAGGCCGATGCCCGGCAACTGCGCATTCTCAGCGGCGGCGTGTACCAGGGCTTCGACAGCCTGGGCGCGCACACCAACAACAGCGCCATCGACCTCGATTTTTTCCGGGTGCGTCTGTCGGGGGTGCAGAGCGACAAGTTCTTTGATAACTGGCAAGGCGTACTGTCAGCCGCGTTGTACTGGAGCGACGACACCCTGCCCGACAGCGAGCGCGCGGTGTTCGGCGGGCAGAATTTCGGCCGTGGTTATCCCGATGATCAGGCGTCCGGCGACAAGGGCTGGGGCGTGGCTTACGAAATCAACTACAGCTTCAACCGCGACGGCAATTGGGTGCGCATCCTGCAACCGTACTTCGTGCTCGATCGCTCGCGCAGCTGGTTCAATGAATTGCCGGTACAGGCCAACAACCTGTCATCGGCGGCGGTCGGCCTGAGATTCGGCGATGCGAAGTACTACAACATCGCCCTGGAAGCCGCCAAGGCGATGTCGGATGAAGCGCTGGATACGTTCAACCGCCGGCCGCGTTACAGCATCAGTTTCAGTTATCAGCTATAGACCGCCGTCGCAGGCAACGCCGGTTGCCTGCGACGAGCTAGTTATTCGTTTCGATCTTGCCCCCGGCATCCGGGTCGTAGAAATCGGGGATTTCATATCTGTACTTCTTCAACCAGCGCTGCATCGCCAGCTCACGCTCGGTGGCCGTGGCCGCCTGCGGATCGGGGGACGCGGCCTTGTTGCGGCTTTGCAGCAACAGCCAGCCTTCGGTTTCCTGCTGCTGGGCCGAGGCCGGGCCGGCGTCGATGGCCAGCGCGCCGAGCGGCAGACTCAACAGGCTCAGGCAACACAGGGTCTTGAACGTGTTCATGGCATCTCCTTGAGGCTCACTTGATCGCCGGTTGCGCATCAATCGCCACCGCGACCTGATTGCCAGCGACGGGTCTGGCTCTGACCGGCGACTTGAGTTTCTCCGCACGCGCCTGGGCATCGCTGAACTGCTCCGGGGTCAGGTGCGCGCGGCTGACCACTTCGGCGGCTTGCTGCCAGTTGTTCTGGTAGAGCAGCAGGGTCACCAGATTCAGCGTCGCCAACTGATTGTTCTGCTTCAGCTCGATGGCGGTCAGGAACTCGAAACGAGCGTCCTCGAGCCGCAGCTGATTGAGGTACACCACGCCCAGATCATTGCGGATGTTTTCATTGGTCGGCGCCAGCCGCGCCGCCCGTTGCAGGTGGGCCTGCGCCTGGCCGTTGTCACCACGGGCGGCGTACAACTGGCCCAGGCCATGTTCGGCGTCGGCGTTCAGGCATGTGCCCAGCAGACTGCGATACAACGGCTCCGCTTCACTGCGTCCCAGCAGGCGATAGACCTTGGCCTTGCGCAGCCGCACCTCGACGAGGTTGTCGGGCAGACCCTGCAGATTGGCCAGGCTGGCGTGCAGCTTGCCGTCGTTGACCAGATCATCGGCGAGGTTCAGCGACAGCTCCTGTTCGGAGCTCAACTTGCTGCAGCTGGCCGGCGCCAGCATCGTCGTCCACGGTGCCTGACCGTCGGTTGCGCAACCGCCGAGCAGCAACAGGCTAGCCATGACCATCAGTGCTTTCATCAATCGCTCTCCATCGCCATTGTCATTGTCAGGACGCAAACGCCCGGGTGATTGCGGTAAAACCGGGGCCCGCCAAAACGATCAGCAAGGCCGGAAAAAGCAGCAGCATCATGACCACCGACATCTTTGCCGACATCTTCGAGATGTACTCCTGCAAGCGTGTCAGGCGTCGGTCATCCAGCAATTGCTTGAGCGTCAGCAACGATTTCATCGCGCCGCCGCCCTGTTGAATCAGTTGTTGCAGGATCACGCAGGTGTCGGTGAACTCATCCACCGCCAGCATCGCGGCCGCCTTGTTCAACTCTTGTCCGAGTTCCAGGCCCGAGTCGACACGGGCCAGGATCAGACGCAGTTCGCCGGTCAGTTCCGGCAGCAGTTTTTGCCCCTCGCTGCTGAGTACACGCAGGGCCTGCTCGACGGCCATGCCGGACTCGAACAGGATCCGCAGCAGCGGAATGAACGTCGACACTTCCACCGCAATGATTTTCTGCCGACGGGCAGCGGCATACGCCAGCAGGCGTTTGGGCAGCAGATAGCCGACGCCGGTGGCGATCATCGGCACCAGCCAGCCGTTGGGTGCGAGGGGGAAAAACACCTCTTTCAGAAACACGCCCAGCCCCAGCGTCAGCAGCGGCGTGCCGATCTGGCAGGCGGCAAACAGCGAGCGCTCGCTGGCCCGGCGCCAGCCGAGCCGGCTGAGCAGGGTCTGGGTTTCACTGTCGATGCTCACCGAGCGCTGGCCGAACCGGCTGCTGCCCAGTGCCCGCAGCCAGTTGCCGAAACGGTTCTCGCGCACCAGGTGGCCCTGCAGACGCTGGTTGACCTGACGCACTCGACGCCGCTCGGTCAGCAGGTGGTTGCCGACCAGCAACAACGCCCCGAGCAACAGCATGAGACTGGCCAGCATCAGCATGTCAGACACTCCTCAACATGCGCCACAGCGCCAGGCAACCGGAGACCTGCAACACCACCGCGACAATCAGCATGGTCCGACCGCCGGAGTCGTTCCACATGCCGAGCATGTAGCCGGGATTGGTCAGCATGAAGTAACTGACGAGAATCACCGGCAGCGATCCGAGTACCCACGCGGTCATCCGGGTTTCGCCGGTCAGCGCGCGCAGTTGCCGGGCACCCTGGTCACGTTCGCGAATCAGTTTGATCAGGTTCTCCAGCAACTCGCTGGCGTTGCCGCCGTAGCGGTGGTTGACCTTCAGGCCCAGGGCGAACATGCGCAGTTCGTCCTGCTCGTAGAGCTCGGCGAAATCGCTGACCGCGTCCGGCAGATTCACCCCCAGCTGCACGTTGCGCTGCACTCGGCCCATCGCGGCTTTCAACGGGTCCTCACTGGTTTCGATGCCGCCCATCACTGCATCGCTCAGCGTCCGGCCAGACTTGAGGCTGCGCACGGTGTGGTCGAGCAACTGCGGTAACTGTTCGATCATCCGATTGAGCCGGCGTCGATACAGCCAGGCGATGTACAAGCGCAAAATCAGCGGCGGCGCCAGTATCAGCAGCAACAGGCCAATCCAGTCGGCCAGCAGATAACCCAGCATCATGCCCACGACCCACAACGACAGCCAAAGCCCGAATCGCTCGCTCGGCCGGCCAAGGCCTGCCCGCAGGAACATCCGCTCCAGACCGGTCCACGAGTTTTTTTCGGCCGTTGCTTGCGGTTGTCCGACGGCGAGGCGAGAGAGCACCCGTTCGTTGGCAGTCTTGCGCACGCCCTGCAGGAACAGGCGAATCGACAACCCCAGCAGCAACAGGCAAAGGACAATCAGGATCACCGGTCCGATCATGACGAAGGCTCCATGCGTTCAGCCCAGACTCGACTCGCGCCGCAACTTGTCGCCGGCCGGATTGACCGCCTCGCGCAGGAAGCCGAACCCGGTGCGTCGATCCAGACGAAACAGGGTGTTGGTGACATACACGTCTTCGCGCACGCCGACCACTTCCACCACTTCACTGACACAGCGCCGGCCGTCAGGCATGCGAGTCAACTGAATGATCACGTCGAGCGCCGCACAGATCATCTGCCGCAGGGTGCGTTCGGCCACCGTGCGCCCGGTCAGGCCGACCAGGGTTTCCAGGCGCAGCAACGCATCCTGGGCATTGTTGGCGTGGACCGTGCTCATCGAACCGTCGTGACCGGTGTTCATCGCTGTCAGCACGTCGAGCACTTCAACGCCACGGATCTCGCCGAGAATGATCCGGTCCGGACGCATCCGCAGAGCGTTGCGGATCAAGTCGCTGGCCTTGACCTCGCCATGGCCCTCGGCATTCGGCGGGCGGGTTTCCAGACGCACCACGTGGGGATGGCCGAGTTGCAGTTCGGCAACGTCTTCGATGGTTACCAGTCGTTCGTGGGGGTTGATCAATTGGCTGAGAATGTTCAGCAGCGTGGTCTTGCCGGTGCCCGTGCCGCCGCTGATCAGGATATTGCAGCGCTTGCCCACGGCCTCCTGGAAACACTCGAAAATCGGCAGGTCGATGGTCTGCATCGCAATCAGGTCGCTGCTCTTGAGCATGTCCTTGCGGAATTTTCGAATCGACAGGCACGGGCCGTCGAGGGCGATCGGCGGGATGATCGCGTTGACGCGGCTGCCGTCGGGCAGGCGCGCATCGACCATCGGCGAAGACTCGTCCAGCCGCCGACCGAGCGGCGCAAGAATGCGCTGCATGACCCGTTCGACGTGGTGCGCATCGATAAAGCGCAGGTCACTCTGATGCAGTACCCCGTCACGCTCGACGAACACCCGATGCGGGCCGTTGACCAGGATTTCGGTGACGGCGGTGTCGCGCAGCAAGACTTCCAGCGGACCGAAGCCGGTCAGCTCATCGACGATTTCTTCCCCCAGCCGCTCCATCTCGTAACGGGAAATCGCCAGGTGCAGACGGGCGATGTATTCGGCGACCTTGTCGGTGACAAATTGCGCCAGCAACTGCCGCGAGCCTTCCAGCAGGTTTTTCCCGGACTCCTCGATGGCATCGATGATGTAGCGATGCAGCACCAGTTTCAGGCCTTCGTGGTCGGTGTTGCCCGACTGGCCCCGCGCCGGTGCACCGAAAAGTTTTTCCGGGCTCATGAGGTGCCTCGCAACCGGTCGAACCAGGTGACCTTGGGTTTGGCCAGACCTTCGGAGCGCTTGGCCAGCCGTTCGCCGAGCACCCGCAGGCTCTGGGTGAGTTTTTCCCGGGGCGCCAGTTCAAACAGGCTGACGCCCTGGTTCTTGGCGTTCATGCGCAATTCTGGACTCAAAGTCAGCACCGCGATCACTTCCAGGTTGAAAGTCTTGCCGAGGGTGTCCGCATCCGGCGCGACGTTGCTCAGATAGCGGTCGACCAACAGCCGTCCGTGATCGAGCTTCATGCCTTTTTCCCGCCACAGATTGAACACCGCCAGATTGCGCCGGCAATCGAGCACGCTCTGGTCGGTGTACCAGATCAGCTTGTCGCAATGGCTGACAAAGGTCCGCAGGGCTTCGCTGTCAGGCTGGCCGGTGAGGTTCACGACGATGTGCTGGAAGTGCTGGCGCAAGGCGCTGAGCAACATGAACAGCTCGGCGGCGCTGGTGCTTTCCAGTGGTTCGTCATTGTCGGCGTACGCCAGAATCCGCAGCCCCGCTTCGGCGCTGGTGAACGCGCTGTCGATCAACGTGGCGTCGAGCCTGCGCAGGTGGCGCAAGGCATCGCCGAAGTGGAACGAACTTTCCAGCCCCAGCAACGCCAGACTGTCGCCACGTGGCAGCCCGAGGTCCAGCAGCAGCGTCTGCTGCCCGCTCTTTTGCACCACTAGTGCCATATGGTTGGCCAGCAGCGCGCCGTCGGAACTGCTCTGTACGCCGTACAACACCGTCAGGCCACCCAGTTGCGCGTTGTGGGTCACCGGCGGCAGGCGTTTGCTCAAGCGCCGCACCAGCCCGGCCACTTCGCTGGAACGCGAACCATAGGCGACGAAATCCCGTGCCCCGGCGCGCATCGCATTGAGTACAAGCTGGTTGTCCATGCCGTCGCCAAGGGCAACGATCGCCAGCATCGGCTTGGCCTCCAGCGCGCCTTCGATCAGCGCGCTCTGGGCCACCACGTGTTCCCGGTCGAGGCCGACGAACACCAGGCTGGCGAAGGTGACGTCCACCAGCGCGAGCAATTCGTCGAGGCTGCCGCCACCGGCACTGACCACCTGGCCCAACGGCGCAAGCGCGCTTTGCAGCCACTCCAGATCGGTGTTGTTGCGGGTGATGGCGAGGAAGGTCTGACTCAGGCTCTGGCTCATTGGGACAACCCGCTGCGCTTGTCGAAGTTACCGTTTTCCAGGAAGAACATGCGGTAGAAATTCGGGTCGTAGTTGCGCAGTTTTTCACCCGGCAACGACGGCAGTTGTGCCTCCGCCGAGAGCGGACGCACCAGGTGCGGGGTGACGATCATCAGCAGCTCACGCTCTTCGCGCTTGATCTGCGAGCTTTTGAAAAAGGCCCCGAGCACCGGGATATCGCCCAGCCCCGGAAACTTGTCGACCTGGGAAGTGTTGCTGGTGCTTATCAGACCGCTGATGACAAAACTCTCGCCATCGGCGAGGGAAATGCTGGTGTCGGTGCGGCGGATGGTCAGGGCCGGCACGGTGGTGCCGGCGATGTTCACCGCGTTGCTGAAATCCAGTTCGCTGACTTCCGGCGCCACTTTCAAGGCGATGCGATCGTGGCTGATGATGGTGGGCGTCAGGGTCAGGCGGATGCCGAATTCCTTGTATTCGATCGACACGTTATCGCTGCCGGAGCTGGGCACCGGAACCGGAATCTGCCCGCCTGCGAGGAAACTCGCACTCTGCCCGTTGAGAGCCACCAGGCTTGGCCGCGCCAGGGTATAGGCGAAGCCGCTGCCCTCGAGGGCATTGATGATCGCCATGGTCTTGCCGCCGATCCACGAGAAGTTGAACAGCGAGTTGTCCACCGGCAATCGCGGTTGCGGGACACCGTCGATGGGCGGCAAGGTCCCGGGTGAGCCAAAGAGGAAATTGCCGCGGGTGCCGATCAGCGAAGCGGAGGCCTGTTTGAGTTTGGTGCGGCTGACTTCGACAAAACGAATGTCGGTCTGCACCTGCGAGGGCAACAGCGCATCATCCGATGGCAGCGCACCGGTGTTGGTGAGGCCAGAGGTGGCGGCGCCCTTGACGAACACCATGCTCTGGCGGGGCTCGCTGGAGCAGCCGGTCCAGACCATCAGACTGGTAGCGCCCGGCGCCACGGCGGTAAGCAGAAACGATGAGTTGCCATTGGCATGCACGTCGGCGATTTTCGGATCGCCGATGGCCAGGCGCGTGATCGCCACCGGTGATTGCATGTCCTGTTGCCAGCCTTCGTTGATTTCGATCACTGGCGGTAAGCGCCCGAGGGCCGCGCAGTTGCCGCTGGCCGCCTGCGCGGCATTGATTGACAGTCCCATCAGCAGCAAGGCCCGGAGCACGGGATTGAAGGTCGGCCAGGAACGACTCTGCATGCACTTGGATCCTTGCTCAGTCATGGGTTTTGTGGGTTGGTCTGATTGCCGCGAATCACTTCCACCGCGGGCCGTATCGCACCGCTGTGGTCGCTGCCGGGCGCGGTTTTCGGCGCGGTCCCCAGCGCCAACTGAGTGAACTGGAAGAGTTGGCTGTTGGCGGCGACCAGTTTGTCCGGCGCCTGACGTTCGCCGGCCCAATACCTGGCCAGGCGCTGTTCTTCGCTGCTGCGCACGGCCAGGCGCAACGTCCCGACCTGGGTGGCGAGCATCATTCGACTCAACAATTGCTCAGGCACCGCCAGCACCACGGTGCGCGCGGTGAGCCGGCGCTGGTCCTGTTTGATCTTGTCGTCGGCACTCATTGCAGGAGCGGACGGCTGGCCGTCGTTGGTCAGGCCGTATTGTTCGCCGACGCCGAGCACACGCATGGCCGGCACCACAATCTGTGCCGACTGCTGCGGGTTACTGGCGTCCTGGCGCAGGTACAACAGCACGTCGACGAAATCCCCGGGAATCAACTGCCCGGCCGCGCCGATCACTTCATCGACCGACACCGCGAGCGCGCGCTCGTCACTGTGGATCATGCGCGCCAGTGTGCCGCCGGCCTCGAAGCTTTCTTCGTTGAGCCAGGTGCCGGCGCTCAGGTGTCGCCACGGTGTGCGGCCCACGGCCTGTTCGAGGGTACCGAGACTGCCGGGGGGGGCGCTGAGCAGTTTTTCAACGGCCAGATCGGCGGCAGTGAGGGGGGTGAAGGGCGGGACGTCACGCACCAGGACCACGACCGGCTGGCGGGTCTGGTCTTCGGCGGCAGCGACGGTTTTTTCGACGGTGACCACCGCAGGCGCGGGAGCCTCGGCAACCGGAGCGGGCTGCCGGCTGAGCACCAGGCCCCAATATCCGACAACGATGGCCCCCAGTAAAAGCACCGTTGCAAGGCCCATGGTCACACGACTGTTCATGACGGCTCTCCCTTTCCTGCTGCACTACCAGCCCGCACTTCCTACCAAGGGACATCGCAATCAGGCAGCTATGAACATCCAACTATTTCGCTATTTCCACGCTAGCTGAAACAAGACAAAACGCCATTACTGACAGACAAATAACCCACGAAAGTATGGGTGTTGGCCCAATCAGCAGTCGAAATTCCGGGCGTGACGAAGCGACTAATCCTTTATGACTAATCCGTTCTTACAGTTGTTGGGTGGGGCTTTGTTGACAATGCTCAAATGGCACGGCGAACGCTTTGCCGCTGCTGTGACATCGGCGCCAGGTGCGCAAAGGAGTGGGCATATGTTTCGAATGATCGTTGATTATTTAATGGCCAGAGCTTTGCTGCTCTACAAACATGAGGACGGGGCTTCGGCAATTGAATACGCCATCGTCGTGGCCATGGTCGCCGTGGTGGTGGTCGTTTTCGTCACTCCGCTGGGTGATCGTATGCTGGCGATCTTCAACAACGTTCTGGTGTCACTGGGCGGCACGACGCAAACCCGGCCAACGCCATAATCCACAGCACGGTTGCGCCAGCACCTTGCTGATGTCGGGCTACACTCGATCTACCATTCAGCTTTCAGGTACTGCCCATGAACGTGTCTTCTTCCCCACGCCAACAGTTGCTTCTGGTTGACGACGAAGAGGACGCGTTGCTGGAGCTGGCGGAGTTGCTGGAAGGCGAAGGCTTCGTCTGTCATACCGCCACCTCGGTCAAACTCGCCCTGCATCACCTGACCCGCCATCCCGATATCGCTCTGGTAATCACCGATCTGCGCATGCCGGAGGAAAGCGGCATGTCGCTGATCAAGCGTCTGCGCGAACACACCTCGCGCCAGCATCTGCCGGTGATCGTGACGTCGGGGCATGCAGACATGGAGGACGTTAGCGACATGCTGCGGTTGCAGGTGCTGGACCTGTTCCGCAAGCCGATCTATCACGTGCGGCTGCTGGAGACCCTGGACAATCTGTTTCCCAAGCCGAAAGTGAGTGCCGGGTAAATGGGTTACCCGGCAGTCTGTCTCAGTGTGCGGTTACCCGCTGGCGCAAACCGGAATTGCCCGGCGATAACGCCAGCGCCAACTGCGTGCGGTTGTGCATGTGGGTCAGGCGTAGCACCTGAGAAACGTAAAGCTTCACCGTGTTTTCGGTGATGCCCAGCTCACAGGCAATCTGATAGTTGGTCTGCCCCTTGCCCACCAGGCGCGCCACGTCCAGTTGCCGTGGCGACAGCTGATTGAAGATCGCCGGGATCTCCAGTTCACCGGCCTCACGGTGCGCCTCATCACTGACGGGCGCCGGCGCGCGACGCACCTTGTCCAGATCCTGATAAAGATCATCGATGGACGACGACAGGTCCTGAAGTTTTTGATTCAGATGGCCCAGTTGCAGGGTTTTCTGCCGCTCCTGCAGCACCGCTTCCTGGCGTTGCAGGCCTTCGAGCAATTCATCCAGATTGACCGGTTTCTGGTAGTAGTCGGCAATCCCGGCGCGCAAGGCCTTGATCACGTCCTGCTTGTCAGCGCGGCCGGTGAGCATGATGGCTTCGAACGCCCGGTGTTTGCCGGCCAGCCGTTGCAGTTCCTGCACCAGTTGAATGCCGTCCATGTCCGGCATGTGCAGATCGCACAGCACCAGGCCGATCGCCGTGTCGTCCGAAAAACGCTCGATCGCCTCTTTGCTGGACTGGCACGGCACACAACGATAGCCGCTGCTCTCGAGAAATTCACAGAGTTCTTCGACGATCAGAGGCTGATCATCGACAACGATGACTTTTACCGCAGATGTAAGCTTGTTCACGTGCCACTCCATGCCCGGGCCAAAAACTGACCATTCCTGTACTGTCAGCCGCTGGCTGTATAACTCGTTACTTTGAAGGTAGACCCACTTTCCGACTATGTACATAAGACTAGTGGCGCTTGGCGACTAATGGATCCAAGGTAGTGCAAGCAAAAATCCGATCAGCACGAACGGCGCAAATGGCAGCTTTTTTGACACGGATGGCGCCATATACCTAAGTCGGTGCCTAAGCCCTTGACTCATATGCAGCCAGACTCTTGGCGCAAGCAGCATCCAGATCAGGCTCGCCGCACCGGCGCCGATAAAAATCCCGAGCAGCGAGACGCCGTCCGTCGCAAGACCAAGAGCTGTCATTAGTTTCACATCACCGGCGCCCATTCGGCCCATGAAATACCCGGGCAACGTGAATGCCAGGGCCACGACACAGGCCCAGCCGCCCTGCCCGGCTTCGGCGCCCATCCAGGTGGTACCGAAAGACAGCAGATAGACCAGCGCCAGCGCGCCAGCGCCCAGCGTCAGTGCGTTGGCAATCCTTCGCTGCCGGGCATCCTGAGCCGCGCACGCTGTCAACCAGATCAGAAGGACAAGGCTTTGCATCCGGTAAAAACCGTCCGTTTTTGCTGAATGATTCTATGCTGATACTACGCAGTGACTGTCAGGGTAGACGCACGGATGAAAACCGGCTCTCGGAAGGCGCAAAAAGGCGCGGTGGCGATTGAGTTCGCCTTGGTGTTCGTGATCTTTTTCGCGGTGTTTTATGGCCTCGTCAGCTACAGCTTGCCGTTCGTGCTGATGCAGACGTTCAACCAGGTCACCGCCGAAGCCATCCGCCGCGCCGTGGCGGTCGATCCCGCGGTTCCCAACTATGCAAGCGTTCTGGTCAGCACCGCCAATGCCGCGTTGACCCAGCAATTGTCGGTGCTGCCGTCGTCGCTGAACGTGGTGGTCGGCACGGACACGACAACGGTCTACGACCCGGCCCAGGGCACGCTCACCGTCAGCGTCAATTACCCGGTGAGCAAGCTCAATCGGGTCATCCCCTTTCTGGTGTTGCCGGGCGTCGGCGCTGTCCCCAGCCTGCCCGCCAACCTGACCGCCATTTCGAGTCTGAAATTTTGACTCCGGGTGACAACCTGCTCGGCCGCCTGCTCAAGCGAAATATGGTCGCCAGCGATTTGCCGGACGTACTCGGGACCCCGCTGACGGGCCTGCACATCCACCTCGACAACGACGGCGGCGTGTTGCAAATGGCCGGCCCGCTGCGCCTGCTGCTGGCGCAACAGACGCCCCGCGACAAACCGGTGCCGTTGCACGACTACCTGCTGGCGCACTGCACGCTGGCGATCGAGGGCCGCCCGCAAGACTGGCAAGGCCAACTGCTGGACCTGGATTTTCCCGGTCTGGGCGACCAGACCTTGCACCTGCGCGGCTGGGTCCAGCCGCTGAGCGATGGCTGGCTGCTGCAACTGATCGACATTGCCGACCTGTTGTCCGAACGCCAGCAAGCGCATCAGCGCGAGGCGTGCCACATGCTCGCCGAGCAGATCAGCAAACAGGTGCGCAGCTGCAGCCTGGGACGGTTGCCGATGCTCGTCAGCGAACAATTGCAGGTGATCGCCCAGCGCTGCCAGATCCCGTGCCTGGCACTCGCCCTGCTCGATGAGCAGGAACAGGGCTGGCAGATCCATCAGCAGTTCCACGCCCATGACGCCCCGGCGCTGTGGCACGACGGCCAGCGTCTGGGCACGCCGCTCGACAGCCTCAATGGCACCGGCCCGCAAAGGCTGGGTGAACATTACGGCCAGTATGAACACTCGCGGGTCCAGGGCCTGTTCGGTAATGCCGAAGGCTTCGCCGTGCCCTACAGCGATGATCGAGGCGTGATGGCGTGGCTGCTCTGCGGTTTTTACGCGGTGGACAAGACCGCGCCGTATCTGGCCGATCGCGACTGGCTGATGCTGGCAGGCGCCCTGGCCGGCCCCCTTCTCGGTCGCCTGCGCGAGCAGCAGCATCAACTGCAACTGGAACGGCTGGAGTCGTTGCAGACAATGCTTGGCACAGGCTGGTGGGAAATCAGCCATAGCGAGCAGATTCAACTGGCCCCGACGCTGGCTGCCATCCTGCAACAGGACAGCTCGACGCTGACGCTCGGGGCCTGGCTGAGCCTGATCCATCCCGCCGATCGCGAAGAAGTCCGCAGCCGCCTGCAAGCCCTGCAGATGCAAGGGGAAATCCTCGACCTGTGCGTGCGCCTGCATCCTCGCGATGGCAACCAGACGCAGGCGTGGTATCGCCTTCAGGGGCAGGTCACCGGCACCGGCGAGCACCGGCGGCTGGTGGGTTTCATGCTCGACATCAGCGACATCAAGAACCAGCAGCAACTGGCCGCTGCCGCCCATGCACGGCTGGACAACCTGATCGCCAGTTCGCCGGCGGTGATTTACGTCCAGCACTACGTCGAAGGCGCCTTGTTGCCGGCGTTTTTCAGCGCCAGCCTGCAACCGCTAATGGGCTGGAGCCTGGAGGACTGTGACGCCAGTGCGCTGGCAGAGCGGATTCATCCGGAAGACCGCGCCCTGTATTTCGAGCGAACCCGGCAACTGCTGCGCGAAGGTTCGGTGCGCGCCCGCTATCGCATGCGCGACAGTCGCGGCGATTACCACTGGCTGCTCGACGAAGCCCGGCTGTTGCGCAACGACCTCGGCCTCCCGGTGGAAGCTGTCGGCTTGTGGCTGGACGTCACCGAAGCAACGCTGGCCGCCGAGCAGGTCAGACAGAGTGAGGAACGCTATCGGATTCTGGTGGAGGACTCGCCGGCGATGATCTGCCGCTACCGCCCGGATCTGATCCTGACGTTCGGCAACCGGCCGCTGGCGACCTATCTGGAATGCGCCCCCGAAGCCCTGGCCGGGGTCGATCTGGGCAGCTGGATGTCCGACGTTCAGCGCGCGGCCTTCGTTGAGCGCCTGGCGCAGTTGACCCCGCAATCTCCCGTCAGCAGCGCCGAAATCAACCTGCAATTACCGGGGCGCGAACATGCGTGGTGGGTGTGGTCGGATCGCGGCGTGTTCGATGAGCACGGCAAACTGATCGAAGTACAGGCGGTGGGCCGTGACAACACTGAAGTGCGCCGCTCTCAACAGCAGCTCACGCAAAGCGCAAAAATGGCCACCCTTGGCGAAATGGCCACCGGCCTGGCCCACGAAATCAATCAGCCGCTGAACGTGATGCGCATGGCCATCGTCAACGTACGGAAGCGCCTGAGCAACGGCGATGCGCAGATCGATTACCTGACCGACAAACTCAATCGCATCGATGCGCAGGTGCAGCGCGCCGCGAAAGTGGTGGACCACATGCGGGTATTCGGTCGCCGCTCCGAGATCGAGCAGCAGCTGTTCAACCCGGCCAGCGCCATCGAAGGCACGCTGTCGCTGCTGGCCGAAGGCATGCGCGGCAAAGGCGTGGATCTGCGCATCAGTGAAACCGCATTCGAGGTTCAGGTGCGCGGGTACGTCGATCAGCTTGAACAGGTGTTGATCAACCTGATGGTCAACGCCCGGGATGCGCTGCTGGGCAAACGCGAGTCCGACTCGACGTTCAAGCCGTGGATTTCGATCTACGCCGAGCGCGACGAGCAACACGTGCGACTGTGGGTCGAAGACAACGGCGGCGGTATCGACCCGCGTCTGCTGGAGCGGATTTTCGAACCGTTCTTCACCACCAAACCGATAGGCGTCGGCACTGGTCTGGGGTTGTCGGTGAGTTACGGGATCATCGAGAACATGGGCGGCCACCTCAGTGTGCGCAACTCGGCGGACGGTGCACGGTTCTGCATCGAACTGCCGATCGCCCCCGACGACTAGATCACCAGATAGGCCTTGCCGGTCTGGCCACAGGTCATGTTGGCGCCTACGTCGACGTCCATCAGATTGATGCCCAGCCCCTTGAGCAAATTGTTCAGCAGCGGATCCAGCAGCGGACTCACCAGATTGGTGATCACCGGTTGCAGGATCGTCGTGACATCACTGATCAGGCTGGCAACGCCTGTGACAATCGCGCCCAGCGGGTTGCTGCCCTGGGGTTTGTAGACGATCAGATTGATCCCGGCGAGGGTGCTTGCCAGACTGTTGACGATGTTGGTTGAGGGCGCGGCAGCAATCACGCTTGGCGGCAGTTTCAGGTTGGGCGGTGTGGCGAACGGATTACCGCTGGAAAACACCAGGTTCTGGGTGTTCTGCGCCACGCTGGTGTTGACCATGATCGCAATGCCGCCAGCGCCGTACGGCACGTGAGTGCTCGGGTCACAGCTGCCGATCCCCAGAATCTTGTGGCAGGTCACCGTGCCCAGATCCACCAGCGGCAACGGTGTGACGGTGGGTTGGGCGGCAGAAGAGAAGGCGTTGGTCGGGTCGATCTTGCCCAGTTTGAGATCGGCAATCGAGGTGGTGGTTCGGGCCGTCAGGCTTTTGGTGCCGGCATTGCCGGTCGGACAACTGTAATCGGTGACATAACTGACGGCACCACCGGCGTCCAGGCTGATGTCGATCTGCGGCGAGGGCAACAGCTTCGGGTCCAGTTGCTCACAACCGGCACCGAGCAGGCAGCCGGCCGAATTCAATGTGGCGACCAGATTAAGGCTCAACAGTGCATTGAGGGTCGGTGTCAGCGTGCCAACCAGTCCGAGTACCGCGTTGGCCAACCCGGTCACCCCGGACAGTACCGGCAGATTCACCGAAAGCAGCGTGCGTATCTGCGCGGTGCGCACATAGATCCGGTTCGGCCCGGTGGGATTGGTCCTGGCCAGCGCCGGATCGCCGATCGCGGAAAACTGCGGCGGCTCGATGATTTTGACCCGCACCGTGACATTCGCCAGCCCCAGCACGCTGATCGGCAGAGTCGCGGCCACCGCACTCTTGCTGTTGGCCAGTTGAATCACGCCCTGGACCAGTTGCAGCAACTGCAGATTGGCATCCAGCCCGGCGGCCGTGGTGCCGGTCTGCAATTGCAGGATGTCGCCGAGCTTGACCGGCGCGGCATTGATCGCCGCCACTTGCAGTTGGCCCAGCGCGGTAATCACTTCAGCGGTGGCGCCGTTGAGCTGGACCGCCGTAATCGCGGCCTGGATCAGTTGCGTCACTGTGGCCTGGGTATTGAGCAACTGGGTGTAATTGCCGGCGGCCACATTGAGGTTGATCGCCAGTTGATTCAGGTAGCCAAGCAGGTTGATGTCAGTGTTGAGCAGGCTTTCCCAGCCCAGGGCCGTCAGGTTGACGTTACCGCCCAGCAGGCCGGAAAACAGTGGATTGAGGATGTTCGATTGCGCGGTGCTGATGCTGGCCAGGTTGCTGCGGATGTTCAATTGAGCGACGGTCGGCTTGGGTTTGGCCGCCACCGCCGAAGCGTATAGCACGGTGTTGAGACTGACGGGTGTGCCACTGAACAACGCCTGCACCCCGCCGGCAAAACTGGTGGTGACGGTACGGTTGGCCGCGACCTTGACCGCCTCTGATTGCGTGGCGTCCACCGTAAAAGTGCGCAGGCCGGTGGCGGCTGTCGCCAACTTTCCGCAATCGATCACAAGAACGTTGGTGGCATTGGCGACAAACCCGTTGCGTGTCGCGCTTTGCCCCGCGTAACTGGCCGCAGTGAGGCCCGGCAGGCAGTTGCCGCCTCGGCTGACGGCTTCGAGGGCGGCGGTGTCCACCAGGCGCTGCAGTTTGCGTTGCTCCATGTACAGGCGACCGGTGTCCACGACCAGCAGCATCAGGACCAGCGCCAGGCTGAGGGTGGCGGCCGCCATCAGGCCGATGGCTCCCCGCTGCCGGGCTGGCCCGCCGCACTGCGAATGACGCGACATGGCGCACTCCTTTGCCGGCGCACGGCCGGGCGCAACCTCCATGGATGGGTAAGAGTGTAGACACGCGCAGGCAACACTGCTGGCAACGCGCCATTTTCACCCGCCCATAAAAAACGGGAGCCATTTGGCTCCCGTACTTTTTTCAACAGACTCAACGCGGCGGATAGTTGGACAGGATCCGCGCCACGGTTTCGCGGATGGCATTGCTGCGATCCGCCGGGTTCGGCGTGCGGCTGAGTATTTGCTCGTCGCTGCCGCGCCACACCAGTTTGCCGTCCTTGCCGTCGAGCAGATCGACCTGAATGGTCGCCACCTTGTAGGTGATGTTGCGGGTTTCGTTGTACATCGGCGCGCCCCAGTAACCGTTCCACGGGCCACCCCAACCGCCGCCGTAGTTGGTGGTCACCTGTTGCTGACGGTCCTCGACGATCAGGTAGGTCTGCACAAACAGATCGCCTCGGGCGCCCGAGGCGGCCGGGCGCAAGCCACGCTGATCCAGTTGATCGGCAACGGCCTGACGGATGCGCTGCTCGGTCAGGTCGCTCTTGATCCTTGGATCATCGGGGCGGTATTGCAGGGCGGGGTCTTTCCAGCTCCAGCTGCGATACGCGGCGAAGTCGCGGCTGGCGTCAAAGTCATGATTAACCTGGTTCGAGGCGCAGGCACTGAGCAGCGCGATAACGACCAGTAAAGCAAGACGGCGGAACATGGTTTTTCTCCGGTGGAAGACATGAACCTGAGGGCGCTTTCATTTGCAGAAGGCTAACCGGGAGGATACGCCGACATGGCCTTTTCGACAGCCTCCCGAATCGCATCGGTGCGATCACTTTGCGTGCCCTGGGTACCGGTTTCGGCGCTGGCGCTCCAGACCGGTTGACCACTGCCGGCGTCGAACAGATCGACCCGCACCACCACGACCTGCTCCTGATAGGTACGCACGATCGGCACCGAGTTGTACATCCCGTAACCGCGGCCGTAACGGTCATAACCGCCGTATCCGCCGCCGTAGTAACCGTAATCGTCCTGCACCTGACGCAGGCGGGTTTCCAGGCTCAGGTTGGCGCTGACCAGCAGGTCGGCCGGGCGATTGTCATGCAGCGGGCGCAGGCCGCGCTGGTCCAGCGCACTGCTGACGGCTTCGGCCACTTGCGCCGAATCCGCCCAGGCCGTGCCCGGCGGCAGCTGACTGTTGAGCCACGCCCAGCTGCGATAGCGCCCGTAGTCACGAGGGGGCGCGGGATAAGCGCTGCGGTCGAAGGTGGTCGCCGCTTGCGGTGGGGCCGGCGGCAACGGTCGTGACTGCGCCACGTAAGGGTTGCTGCCCTGGCAGGCGGCCAACCCCAGACAGATCAGCAGTAACCCTGAATGACCTTTCATATCTCGCTCCGATCAGATCGGCCGGCAGATCCAGTGCAAGTAGCGCCCAAGCCCGGCGAAGCTTGGGTGACGACGGTGGGCGAGCTCCATCTCGAGCAAATCAATCAACTCGGCGCGGGCCTGGAATTCCACCGGCATGTAATCGTGGAAAACCCGCACCCCGCTCTGGGTTTCGACCTGCCACAACCCGGCGAGTTGCGTCGCCAGTTCCCGTGGATCGAGTGGCTGCTGCGGGGTCAGGCTCTGCTTTTCGCCGGCCAGGTCGTTCTTGCGCATTTTCTTGAAATGGCCTTTGAGCAGGTTCCGGTAAATCAGCGCATCGCGGTTGTAGAACGCCAGCGACAGCCAGCCGCCGGGCTTGGTCAACTGATGCAGCACCGGCAGGATCGCGTGAGGTTCGGCCAGCCATTCCAGCACCGCATGGCACAGCACCAGATCGTAAGGCTCGGTGAGCTGGCCGAGCAGTTCCTGCCAGGGCGCCTGAATGAACGTCGCGCTTTGCCCGGCTTCGGCAAAGCGCTGGCGGGCGCCTTCGAGCATCGGTTCGGCCGGCTCGGTGAAGGTCACCTCGTGCCCGCGTTCAGCCAGCCACAACGACATGTGGCCCAGGCCGCCACCGATGTCCAGCACCCGCAACGGACGATCCGGCAAGGCTTCGGCGAGGTCGGCCTGCAACACGGCGAGGCGGATCGCGCCTTTGGCGCCGCCGTAGATTTTTTCGGCGAAACGGGTCGCCAACTGATCGAAATGACGGTCGCTCATCAGCTGAACCGCCGTTCGCTGTCGGCGAGTTTGCTGCGCACCACTTCATTCATGTCCAGCCCCAGTTCGCTGCACAGCAGCAACAGATAGAGCACGATGTCGCCGACTTCCTGCCCGGCATGGGCGAGTTTGTCCGCCGGCAATTGGCGGGACTGGTCTTCGGTCAGCCACTGGAAGATTTCCACCAGTTCGGACATTTCCACGCTGGCGGCCATGGCCAGGTTTTTCGGGCTGTGAAATTGCCGCCAGTCATTACGGTCGCGAATGGCGTGCAGGCGTTCGGTCAGTTCAACAAGGTTCATCGGGCTCTCCTGAAGGCGTATAGCTTCGGGGGGATGCCGAGCGAAGGCAAGCGCCAGTCGACCGTTAAAACCCTCTATGCTTGCAGGGAACTCGACCGCACCCGCTGCGGCCCAAGGCTCAGCTCTTTCATCAGGAAACAGACATGCAGGTAGAAAGCTTTTTCGAATGGCTGGGCCAGGCGCTCGGCTCGATCATCCGCTTCATCGTCGATGGCCTCAGCGGCCTGTTCAATCTGCTCGGCAACGCCGGCGGCAACTTTGTCGACGGGCTGTCGAAGGCGCTGGGCATGGACACGTCGATCATCAGCATCATCGCGCTGATCGTCGGCCTGATGCTGCTGTGGTCGGCGATCCGCGCGTTCATGAATGCCTCGATCATTGCCGGAATCATCTGGTTGCTGCTGGGATTGTGGCTGCTGAGCTGGATCATTCACTGACACCTCCCGCTACAATGCCGCTCCCCAAGGAGCCCGCATGTCCAACCTGATCGCCGACTGGCGCGACCGCCCGACCCATCAACGGGTCTGGGCCCTCGCCGCCCCCATGATCCTCTCCAACATTTCCGTGCCGCTGGTGGCGCTGGTCGACAGCACCGTCATCGGTCACCTGCCCCACGCTCATCAACTGGGCGCGGTGGCGGTTGGCGCCAGCCTGTATACCTTTCTGGCCTGGGCCATGGGTTTTCTGCGCATGGGCACCACTGGCTTCGCCGCCCAGGCCGCCGGGCGCAGCGACGGCGCGGCCTTGCGGCAGATTCTGCTTCAGGGCCTGCTGCTGGCGATGGGGCTGGCGCTGCTGCTCGGGGCGCTGGGTGTACCACTGAGCGGGGTCGCACTGCACTTCATGCAACCGTCGGCGGAGCTGGATCAACTGACCCGTGACTTCTTTCACACCCGCCTGTTCGGGCTGCCGGCGGCGCTGGCCAGTTATGCGCTGGTCGGCTGGTTCCTCGGCACCCAGAATGCCCGGGCGCCGCTGGCGATTCTGCTGAGCACCAACCTGATCAACATCGTGCTCAACCTGTGGTTCGTCATTGGGCTGGATTGGGGCGTGGTCGGTTCGGCCCGCGCATCGGTAATCGCCGAATGGAGCGGCGCCCTGCTCGGCCTGTGGATGACTCGTAGAGCCTTGCGCGCCTATCCCGGACACATTGCCTGGGCGGCTCTGAAAATCTGGCAGAGCTGGCGTCCGCTGCTGGCGGTCAACCGCGACATTTTCATCCGCAGCCTGGCCCTGCAATCGGTGTTTTTCCTGATCACCGTGCAGGGCGCGCGACTGGGCGATGCCACGGTCGCGGCCAACGCGCTGCTGCTCAACGGCCTGCTGCTGACCGCCCACGCACTGGACGGACTGGCCCACGCCGTCGAAGCCCTGTGCGGCCACGCCATCGGCGCCCGTGATCGTCTGGCCCTGCGTCGTTCGCTGGTGGTTGCCGGCGGTTGGTCGTTGCTGGCGAGCCTGGGCTTCGCCGCGCTGTTTCTGCTGGCCGGCCACCTGTTCATCGAAATGCAGACCGACATCCAGAGCGTGCGGGAGACCGCGTACATTTACCTGCCCTACCTGGCTGTCCTGCCGTTGATCGCGGTCTGGAGCTACTTGCTCGACGGCCTGTTCATCGGCGCCACCCGCGCCCGGGAAATGCGCAACGGCATGCTGGCCACCGTGATCCTGCTGCTGCCTGTCGCTTGGGCGCTGCAAGGTCTGGGCAATCACGGCCTGTGGATTTCGTTCCTGTTGTTCATGGTGCTGCGCAGCCTGGCCCTCGGGGGACTGGCGTGGTGGCTGCGACGCACCGATGGCTGGTTCAACGGTGCCGCTCACTGAAGCGATGCTTCACGACGGATCGTTCAACCAGCGCCGACGCAACAGTTCGAGTCGTTCTCGCGGAGTCAAACCTTGCGGCAGCGGCATCAGCTCGGCACGCGGATGCAGCAAACGCAGCCACAACCAGTCGTCCAGCAGCGTCCGCTCGCTGAAGCCCAGTGCCAGACCTTGTTCCTGAAAGGCAGATATCAGCCGAAAGTTGTTTCCCGTCGCCTGACTCCAGCGCCAGACATGCTGATCCAGCAGGCAACGGTGCAAGCGTTCACGCTGTTGCCGGGTCAGGCTTTGCTCGATGCGCAGCGGCTCCACGGGCAGCCCCGGATTGCGAAGTTGCTGCCAGCCCTGACTGCCACCAGCCAGATCGGCCCAGGTCCCGCCGAACCAGCGCAGCCATCCGATCGGCCCAAGCCAGCAGCTCAATTGCCGGGCATCGCAGGCATCGAAAAAGTAACTGGCGGTCTGCCGATTGTAGAAATTGAGCAGTGCCCGGTGATTCAGGCCGATGGACACGGTCAGCATCCGCTGCAAGTGTTCGCGCAGTGACTGCGCCGAGACCTCGCTGCCCAGCAGCAGCCCTTGCCAGGTCATGGGATCAGTATGACAGAGCGCCGATAGCGCCGGGCAGTCACGCAGGTCGATCAGCCATGGGCCTTGCTCACTGACCGGCTGAAACTCGGTACCGTCAAACAGCTGCAGGCAGTGCACACCGGAGAATCCCTGACGTAACGTCTTCACTGCCTGAGGCGCCTGTGCGATATCCAGCAACAACCATTGAGCGCGTTGTCCGGGGGCTGCGCCGCTCATCTTCCATCGCTCGTTTTGAGCCCGGCGACCAATCGACAGCTGCACAGTGACGCCGAGCAATGGCGATAACTGCCGCCCCCCGGTATCAGGCACAGCAACAACAAAGGCTCGGCCGCCTTCAACCATTGAGGCACGCCGGCGGTATCCAGGCGCTCGGGCAGCGTTGACGATGCGTCATCCTCGATGCCCTCGATGAGTGCCGGGACCTGCAAGACGCCGCTGATCACGGGCTGTTCAGGGTCACCTTCCAGAAAGCTCACCACCACCTCTACCCCGTCCTTCAATGATGCCATCGGCGTATCGGCCAACGCCGGCGCCAGCGGCAGCCAGCAGTGGCTGGGGCGGGCCCCTTCGCCCTGATAAAGCCAGTCGAACTGAACGGCCACCGGCCGCACGGCATCAGGTTGCGTCTCCTCGACCGACACCACCCAGGCACGCTGTGGGCTGCACATGCGAGCACCGCGGTATTCAACGGGTGATCGAGGCTCCGGCAACTGGTCAAGGGCAAAAATCCGGTTGCTGTAGGGCGGCTCGAGCGACTGATCGGCTCGATGCTCGATTCGACTCACCAGCCAGTCCGTATTGGCGTCTGCCAAGGGCTCGCCGGAAATCGTCAACCAATGACCACTGCGCAGGGTTGGCGAATCGGAATGCCCCTGCGCCGTCAGTGTCCGCCGCGGCCCCTTTGCGTGCAGGCGGGCATGCTCGCCCAGTTGCCAGCGGCGCACTGGCGGCGACGGCGCTCCTTCTTCGCTCTCGAATTGCAGATTGCCGGCGCGTGGCAGCCGGGCCGGGTCATCACCGAACACCAGGCAATGCCCCTGGCTCCCTTGCTCGAAGTGATAGTGAATGCGTGTCTGTCCGCACAGCCTCTGTACCAGTTGCAGATCCGACTCGCCGTACTGGGTGCAGAATGTCCGGGGCGGATAAGCGCCTTGCAGATCGAACCGACGCCAGTTGCCACTGATGCCGTGCTCCTTGAGCACCTGATCCAGAATCTGCGGCACCGAGCGGTCGCTGAAAATGCGCTGGCTGAAGCGCAGTCCCAGACAGCTCAACCGCGGCCCCAGCCGCGCCCGGCACAACCGGGCGCTGCGCCCCTGTTCATGCTGGACAAGGCTATGCAACTGCCCGTGAATACCATTGCCGCAAGGCCCGAAACACAGGCGCGCCGAACGATACATCAGCCCGGCAAGGTCCAGGTGCGGATCATCGACCAGCAAGTCGATCTCGAACGCGAAAGGCTCGCTGATGGCTTCGCAACCCGTAAATGCCAGGACTTCAAGCGAGTCGGACAGGCCCGCTACATCGAGACGAAACGACGGCTCGTCGGCTGGATCGAACATGGGGGGATTCTCTACAGGGGGGCGGGCGGGGATTCTCGCCGAGACCCATGGCCGAGTAGAGGGCCGAACTACAAATTCGGAAATGACCTACGCGAAAAGCAGACAACGTCACTTTGCTGGCCTGGAAACAGGCCATTTCGCGAAGAGAAAAAGAAGCGTCTCACCCGGTCATCTGAAACGTCCGCGGTGGGCGGAACAATTTCAGACAACCAGATAAAAGCGGAACCTGGCCTCAGGAGGACAGGTAGGAGGAGCGGGTCAGACCCAGGCGCAGGGCATCGAGGAACTGGGTGCGTTCGCTGGCGCTGATGCGGGCACTGGCGCACTTGTCGCGATAGTGAGTCATCAGTTCTTCCGGCGACAGGTGCACATAGCGCAGCATGTCTTCGATGGTGTCGTGGGTTTCAATGCCGGCGTGGTACACGCTGCCGTCGGCGTTCTGGTAAATGTTCACCGAGTCGGTGTCACCGAACAGGTTGTGCATGTCGCCAAGAATTTCCTGATAGGCGCCGACCAGGAACACGCCCAGCAGATAGTCTTCACCTTCGTTCAGCGCATGCACGGGCAGGCTGGTCTCGATGCTCTGCTCGTCGACGTACTGGTTGATCTTGCCGTCGGAGTCGCAGGTCAGATCCTGCAGCACCGCGCGACGCAGCGGCTCTTCGTCGAGACGGTGCAACGGGATGATCGGCAGCACCTGATCGATCGCCCAGGTGTCCGGCAGGCTCTGGAATACCGAGAAGTTGCAGATGTACTTGTCGGCCAGCTTGTCGTTGAGTTCGTCCAGCACCTGACGGTGCGAACGCTGACGTGCCTTCAGCGAGTTGTGCAGACGACGGCATACGGCGAAGTAGCACTGCTCGGCCAGGGCCTTCTCGGCCAGGGTCAGTTTGCCGTCGGCGTACTGGGCGGCCACGTCGCTCATGTAGTGGGTGGCGCGCCAGTAGGTTTCGGTGACCATTTCGATGTCGGTCGGGCCCAGCAGGTCAACCAGCCACTGCACGGTTTCCGGCAGCGCTTCCTTGTTCTCGATCAACGGGATTTCGTCGTTGTGTTTCTCGACGTCGGTGACCTGCACCACCAGCATCGCGTGGTGCGCGGTCAGCGAGCGGCCGCTTTCGGAGAAGATGTGCGGATGCGGCAGCGCCTGCGCATCGCAGAACTCCTTGAGCATGCCGACCACGACACCGGCGTAGTCATCCATGTCGTAGTTGATCGAACTGGCGTTGCGCGAGTGCGTACCGTCGTAGTCCACACCCAGGCCACCACCGACGTCGATGTGATCGACCGGCAGACCGAGGTTGCGCAGCTCGCCGTAGTAACGGATCGCTTCCTTGAAACCGTGCTGGTAGTCGGCCAGGTTGGCGATCTGCGAACCCATGTGGAAGTGCAGCAGACGGATGCCCTGATCCAGGCCCGCCGCGCGGAAACGCTCGACCACCGACAGCAGTTGCGCCGCCGACAGACCGAACTTGGATTTCTCGCCACCGGTGTCCGCCCACTTCGACGACGCCAGGGAGGACAGACGCACGCGCAGACCGACCTGCGGCTTGACCTTGAGCGAGGCGGCCTCTTCGATCACCAGACCGACTTCGGATTCTTTCTCGATCACAATGAATACATTGTGGCCGAGCTTCTGGCCCATCAGCGCCAGACGGATGAACTCGCGGTCCTTGTAACCGTTGCAGACGATGGTGCCGCCCTTCGGCGCCAGCGCCAGCACGGCCAGCAGCTCGGGCTTGGAGCCGGCTTCCAGACCGATCGAAACGTTCTGGGTGGCGATGATGTTCTCGATCACCGCTTCCTGCTGGTTGACCTTGATCGGGTACAGCGCGGTGTATTTGCTCTGGTATTCCAGACGCTCGATGTTCGCATCGAAAGCGCCGGTCAGCTGACGGACGCGGTCTTGCAGGATGTCGGGAAAACGCACCAGCAGCGGCAGGGACAAGCCACTCTTGCGCAGCTGGTCGACTTGTTCGAACAGATCGATAGGCGAGCTGCTCGGGCCGTTCGGACGAACTTCGACGCGACCGGCGTCATTGATCGCGAAATACCCGGCCCCCCAATGGCGAATCCCGTAAACACTGCGGCTGTCCGCAACTGTCCATTGGCTGCCATCGTCTTTGCGTGTGCGTCGTACGGACATCGAAGTCCCCTATAAAGAAGTCATAGTGCGTCGCCTGATCGCAGGCCGGCGCAGTCTAAAGAATGAAAATGACGGTTCGTCAGCGGGGCGGTAGACCGCGCTGACAGCGTTGAGTTTAGAAACCGGTCATGAACAGGCTCTGTGAAAACCATGGAAACGACGTCAGGCCCAGGGACTCTGGAGCTGAATCAAGCCGCCGGTGGGTTTCACAGAGGCTGCTAGCCGCCGGACTTCTTCGCTTTGAAGCCGTGCTTGACCAACTCGGCCAGGAGCAGCTCGACATGGTCGCCCTGGATCTCGATGATCCCGTCTTTCAACGCACCGCCGGTGCCGCAACGTTTCTTCAACGTTGTCGCCAGCTCCTTGAGTGCGTCTTCGGCCAGAGGCACGCCGGTGATGGTGGTCACCGTCTTGCCGCCACGCCCCTTGCTCTCGCGGCGCACACGGGCAATGCCGTCGCCGGCCGGGATCACGGTTTGCTTGCAGATACAGGCGTCCACCGGCTTGCTGCATTCCGGGCAATGACGACCTGCGTCGGTGGAAAATACCAGGCCGCCCAGGGCGGCGAAGGATGCGGCTTTTTTGGCCACCGGCAATCCTCTCGGGAGGACAAAGACTGATCGCTGCCTTGGGCAAGGCTATCGACCGCGAAGCCCCACTCAGGCAGGGGCAGCGCTACTGCACCGGTTCTTCAATAAAAGCAGGCCGGTGCAGCTTGAAAAGGTCGCGCAGTGTAACGGCAAAAACGCCGATTGCTAAGTGCCAATCGGCGCCAATTTATGTGTTCTTTGCGACGTTGCTTTGCTGAGCCTTCAGATAACGTTTCAAGGCTGCCAGAGAGTCCGGGCAATAAGGCTTTTGCTCGATTTCCCGCATGACCTGTTCGACCGGAATGAAACGCGCTTCGAGCACCTCCTCCGGCTGCAGGATCAACGGCCCGTCCCACACCGCCGAAAACGCCGAACACCACAGGCGATTGCCGGTGTCTTCGAAGTAGAAATGGTCGTGGGCCGTCAGTTCGACACCACTCACCCCCAGCTCTTCCTCCAGCTCACGGGCCGCCGACTCGGCGTAGGTCTCGTTCGCCTGCACCATGCCGCCCGCCGCCACGTCCCAGTAACCGGGATAGATGGCTTTGCTCAACGTGCGCCGATGCACGCAGAGTTCACCGGCGGAGTTGAACAGCATGATGTAGGTGCCACGGCCGATCAGTCCGCGTTCTCGCAGGTCCGAACGCACCAGGGCGCCGAGCAGGTTGTCCTGCTCGTCCACCCAGGCGATCTGTTCGGCATCCGAGGCGGCGCGGTGGGCCGCCTCTTTGGCGCTCTCGTCCATGACTCAGCCCTGATTGAGCAGTTGACGCAAATCGATCACGGCCGCGTTGGCCCGGGAAATGTAGTTGGCCATGACCAGCGAGTGGTTGGCCAGCACACCGAAACCGCTGCCATTGAGGATCATCGGGCTCCAGACCGGCTCCTGGGAGGCTTCCAGTTCGCGGATGATCTGACGCACGCTGACGGTCGCGTTCTTCTTCGCCAGCACGTCGGCGAAATCGACCTCGATCGCGCGCAGCAGGTGCGACAGCGCCCAGGCCTGACCGCGAGCTTCGTAGAACACGTTGTCGATCTGCATCCACGGAGTCTCGACGACTTCCTCGTCGACCTGCGGCACTTCACCCACCGCCGGCACTTCGGTTTTCAGCGCGGTGTTGAGCTTGACCCGGCCAACACTGGCCGACAGGCGTTGCGACAGCGACCCGAGACGAGTGCCGACATCACCCAGCCAGTTGTTCAGGTTGTCGGCACGGGCGTAGAACAGCGCGTTTTTCTGGGTCGGGTCGGACAGGCGCGCCTGATAACGGCTCAGGGAATTGATGCCTTCCTGATATTCCGACTCGCTGGATGGCAGGACCCAGCTCTTGTTGTCGAAGTTGAAGCGCGGCTCGGCCTTGGCCAGGTCGGCGTCTTCAGCCGATTGCGACTGCGAACGGGCGAAATCCTTGCGCAGGGCGCGGGTCAGGTCGCGGACCTGCACCAGTACGCCGTATTCCCAGCTCGGCATGTTGTCCATCCACAGGCCCGGCGGGAAACGGTCGTTGGAAATATAGCCGCCCGGCTTGTCGAGCAACGTGCCGGCAACGGTTTTCAGGGTTTCGACGGTGGTGTAGCCGACCACCATCTGCTTGCCCTCTTTCTCGGCGGCAACCTGAGCGTTCTGCGCCACGGGAAACAGCGCCGGCTCCTGGCTCCAGTACCAGCCAAGGGCAATAGTCACCAACAGGTAAATGGCGACCAGCGTGGCCAGCGCCCGGCTGAACAACAGCCCGCCGACATAGCTGCGGGCGGCCGACTTGGGCTCGGCGGCACGTTCAGGCGCGCTGCCCGCGCGGTTCTTCCAGTCCAGCATGGCGATATCCTTTCAATCTTGGGTTCAACGGTTCGACCACAACCATACAACAACGTGCCTCGACCGGGCACCCGCGATCAGGGTAGCGGAGAAAAACAAGTGGAGGTCGTCGGTGAACGAAAGGATAGACGCAGGCTTCAGACGTTGAAAATTCGCATTGAAATCTGCCGGGCATCATCCGGAATGAACAGATGCGCGATGCCCTGCGCGTCGGTTCGGCGCTGGGTGGGAACACCATCGACCGTTGCAATGTAGGCCTGCTGCGGCAATGGCTCGCCGGTCATGCTGTCGACCAGACGATAGATTCGCGGTGTTCGGGTGGGTTGGGGCGGGGGATTGTTCATCAGGTCGAGTACCGCTTGATCGAACGCTGACTGGGCAGTGGGCCATTCACTGTAATCGGCTTCGGCCCTGAGCAACCGCCATTCGCCGCGTTCGATGTGCTCCAGCACTTCACTGTCCAGATCGAGCATCAGACCGGCCCGCAGTTGATCGAGACCTTCGAGGGGTTGCCTTTCCAGCAATACCTTGCAAACCCGCTCCAGCGCCTGATCCACCGGATAGACATGCAGGCGCTCGTTTTCGGTCAGGTGCGAATGGTGAACCATCCTCATCCCTGGCCCTCGCTCTGCCACTCATCCGAACCCATCGTCCGGCTGATCTCATGCCGCCAGTAGATGCGACGGTAACTGAAGTGGACTTTTTCCCGTTGTGTCAGGTGCGCTGTGACTGGGTCCTGGCAGTCGGGCATAAAGACCTCGGCGCTGACGATCTGCGCGTCCTCCAGTTCAATCGTATAGAAGTGCTCCTGAGTACCGTGGGCCGATGTTCGATAGAACTCCAGACAACACTTGCTCAGCCGTTCACCGGAACACAGGGCGACCTGGATCAGCGGCGACGCTTTGTCGATGGTTTTGGTGATGACCAGCGGTTTGTGCATTCGCCGCCCGGCACCCGCGCCGTTGGGCAGGAGAATGCCGTGGCTGAAGGCCTGAACCATGATCTTGTTCTCACGCCCGTTCTGGTAGCTGTTGCCCACCGACGGTTCGGTGAAGGCACCGGCGCTGATCAGGCCCTGGCGGCTGCCATGAAGGGTCATAAAGGCAGGGGTTGGCATGGTATTGCTCCTTTTTTGGGTTGCGGCGGGGGAAAGGGGTGGGGTTCTTCGTAGAGGGTTTCCGTTTCCTCGAAAGGTATCCAGGGCTCGGCAACGGCCAGGGTGATGAGATAGCGTTCCTGGTCGGGATGCCTCGAGTCGCGAAACCGTGCAAGAACCAGCATCGCCTGGTATTTATCGCCGGCCTGCCAATAAGAAATCCCGGGAATCACGCTGTCTCTGAGATAGACCCGCCACTCGGGTGTATCCGACATGGTGGGTTCTCTTCGCGTCCCCATCGGCCTCCAGCCTTTCGCGCACCATTGGGCTTGCAGATCCAGAACGACCTTCACGGCATCGTCGATCAATAACGGCTCGACTTGCGGCGACATACGTACGTCAAAGATCACGTTGTCATTGAATCCAACGGAGAAAAAGCGGGCCAGCGGCGTTTCGAATCCGTACTGCGCATCGACAAATCGCATTCGCGCATCCGTCTTCGGCATGCCACCCCAAACGTGACCACGAATCAACCGGCTAAAGGGGGCGGTTGAGTGCTCGCGCATATTTTCGTAAGTCCCACCGATCTCCAAGGCAATCATCGGGTCGTCCCACAATGGCTGCGTCAGTTGACGTGTGGCGGCCAACGCCAAGCCAAAACCAACCACCAGGCACGCCCAACGGTGACAATTGGGCAGAAAGGATCTCAAGCTCATCAAGCGCCCTCTTTGACGGCAATTTCTCTGATGGATTGCGCCAAAACCTCTCTGTTGCGGTCGTTGAGCATTTGGTCAAAACGGGCTGCCGCCCGAAGCACGAACTTCATCCGCTGATCGATATCGGACAGATCAGCCAGGGGATTGCTGCCAAAACCGATGGTTCGGCCATCATCGACGCGCGTGCATTGACTGGTGAGGGTCAACTCGATGGCCTGAGCCACGCCGGAAGGGAAATCGGTAACGTAAGAAAAGTGGTTACCACGCAACAGTGTTACCAGATGACGATTTTCATAAATGGCGGGCTGAAGAATGTTTCGCTGCTCGTGAAACGCCAGATGCTCCACACTTTCGGCGATATTTCCGGCCTCTATCGCCTCAAAGCCCTTCAGGACTTCTTTGGATGCCAAACCGAAGGAAAGTATTTCTTCCCCAATTGGCCAAAGCACCGGAAATCTCGCGCTCCCATAAATTTCCTTGCGGACACCCAGACACTTCTTCAACTCCGCCAACCCTCGCACCGCATAAAACTGATGCAGCGGATAAACATCCAGAAACAGCGTGGTATTGCCCATCGCCATCATGTCGTACACATGCCGGAACTGTTGCTGCACCAATGACAGCTCTTCACCCGAAATACGCAAATCCAGCGAAGGCACAGGGTTGCGCGCCCTCGCCTCTTGGTAATCCCCCCAGTCCTCGGCCTGTCGGGGCATTTTGTCCGGAGTGAGCAGCCCGGACTCACGGCGCCCGTCCCGCACCCGCTGCCGCGCCTCATGCTCCTGGCGGATCAGCTCGATACTGTCCCCCGCATGCAGCAATCCACAACCGACCTGCTTGGACGCGAACGCCGCCAGCCCGGCCCACTGGAACCGCGAGTCATGCAGCCACAGTCGGGCATACGCGGCGTTGATCGCCCGGTTGCGCTGCACCGGATCGGCGATCAGCACGCCGTCAGGGGCGACGATGTTCTCCGCCTCCCGCTGATAGGCACGCCAAAGGCACTGGCACGTCAAAACCGGCACCTCGGTCACCCTCACCCGTTCGCCATACAACATCTCTTCATTGCACTCACAGTCGGCAACGGGCGTGATGTTGTGATTCAGGCGCAGGGCATCGCTGGGGTATTTGTTGAAACACTGGGTCATGTCCGGGCAAACATCCGGTAGGGGTTTCCCTGACCCTACCAGCGCAAAACACTTGCGAAACCGACCTTGGGAAAAATCAGAAAGCCCTGACAGACGATGACCATCGAGCGCGGGGAAGCGTCCTCAAAGCCCTGAGAAACATCCTTCAAGGCCCGGTTTACGGGCATTTGATCGACGAGCAAGTCCCGGATGAAACCGATCAGTCAGAAACTGAATGGTGACGCACAGCAGATTATTGACGTACGACACTCATGTAAGGGAAAAGAGGTGCTAGCATAGAGCCACCAGTCGATCTCAGCATGCACCCTAACTAGTAGTCAGGATATGACCGAGCCAGAAGACCCCAGCCGTGAGCGCCTCAAGCACCACTTTGCCCAGCGGGTAATTCATCAGGCACGTCAGATTCTTGAGATATGGCAGCGCCTGCAACGCAGTGAGTGGTCCACTGCCGACCTCGCCGAACTGAGCGAGGCCAATCTGCGCCTGCTGCGTTTTGCCGAGCGCTTCGAACAGCCCGAGCACACTCAGCTGGCCCGCCACATCAGCCAGTCGCTGGAAGCGGTGGACGCCAATCGCGGACGCCTGAGCAGCGGCCTGATCACCGATCTCAACCGTTTGATGCAGCGTCTGTCGCGCACCGGGCTGCGCCATGGCGACCAGCTCGATCAGACCTTCCTGCCGCCCTTGCGCAAACCGATCTACGTGATGCTGCAGGATCACGACCGCGCCGAGCGGCTGGCCAAGCAGCTGGAGTTTTTCGGTCTGAGCGCTCAGGCGCTGGACAGTGTGTCGGCGTTTCGCTCCTCGATGGTCGAGCGCCTGCCGGCCGCGATTGTCATGGACGTGGATTTCAGCGGCGCCGGCGTCGGTCTGAAGCTCGCCGCCGAAGCCCAGCAAGGTCTGGAAGAACCGCTGCCGCTGCTGTTCTTCAGCCTGCACGAAACCGACACCCCGACCCGCCTCGCAGCGGTGCGCGCCGGTGGCCAGGAATTTCTCACCGGTACCCTCGAAGCCTCGAGCCTGCTGGAGAAGATCGAAGTCCTGACCTGCGTCGCCCAGTACGAACCCTATAAAGTGCTGATCATCGACGACTCCCGCGCCCAGGCCCTGCACACCGAACGCCTGCTCAACAGCGCCGGGATCGTCACCCGCACCCTGATCGAACCGATCCAGGCCATGGCCGAGCTGGCGGACTTCCAGCCGGACTTGATCATTCTCGACATGTACATGCCGGCCTGCACCGGCACCGAGCTGGCCAAGGTCATTCGTCATAACGATCGATACGTCAGCGTGCCGATCATTTACCTGTCGGCCGAAGACGATCTGGACAAGCAGCTCGACGCCATGAGCGAGGGCGGCGACGACTTCCTGACCAAGCCGATCAAGCCGCGCCACCTGATCACCACCGTACGCAACCGCGCCGCCCGCGCGCGCAACCTGAAAGCACGGATGGTCCGCGACAGCCTCACCGGCCTGTACAACCACACGCACATTCTGCAATTGCTCGAAGACTGTTCGTTCCGCGCCCGCCGCGAGAACAAGCCGTTGAGCTTTGCCATGCTCGACATCGACCACTTCAAACGGGTCAACGACAGCCACGGCCATCCCATGGGCGACCGGGTGATCAAGAGCCTGGCGCTGTTTCTCAAGCAGCGTCTGCGCAAGACTGACTTCATCGGCCGTTACGGCGGCGAAGAGTTCGCCATCGTCATGCCCGACACCGATATAGAAGCCGCGCACAAAGTGCTCGACGAAATCCGCCAGCGCTTTGCCGAGATTCACTATCCGGCCCAGCCGCAGGATCTGTGGTGCACCTTCAGCGCCGGCGTGGTGGAGATGCACGACGACTCCGACAGCCTGATGATGGCCAGCCAGGCCGACGAGGCGCTGTACCGCGCCAAGGGCGAAGGGCGCAATCGGGTGCAGACCGCCCGCGACTCAAAGCAAAGTGCCACTTTTTCATCGGAATCGCCCCAATCGGTCATAACCCTGTAACAGAACCGCAATAAATTCAGGCACTTACCATTCTGCCGTTGGTAGCCGTCATGCGCCTGAAGTTGCTCACCAATCTCAACACTCTGTTGCTGGTCGCCGTCTGCGTGGCCCTCGGCGCCACCCTGTGGTGGTCGCAGAAAGCCTTGGAACGCCCGTATCTGTTGATGGAGCGTTACCTGGGGCTGTCGCAGCAATTTCAGAATGAAGTCGCACGCAACGTCGAGGATTACCTCGCCAGCGGTGACGCTCTGCGCCTGAGCAGCGCCAGCCAGGCCATCGATCAGTTGCACAAAGAACTCGGTGAGCTGCCGCCCGCGCTGGCCGACACCTTGCGCCCGAGCCTCAGCGGCCTCGATGAATTCAGCAAGACCGACCTGCTGGCTGCCGGCAAACTCGCCGGTGATCCGCAGGCGTTGCTATTGCAGGCCGAGCGCGAATTGAGCGCCAGTCTCGACCAACTCAGCACCTACGCCGGTGGCAACGCGACCTACCTGACGCCCCTGCTGATCGCCTCTCAACATCTGGGCAAACTGTCGCTGGCCCGGGACAAACTGGTCAGCAGCGGACGCAGTGAACTGGCCGCCGATGTCGAGCGCGAAGTCAGCAACATCCGCGCCCAGGCCCAAACGATCGATGCCCTGCCCTTGCTCGGTGTGGTCGCCAGCAGTGAGTCCGGCAGCGACGACTTCGCCGCGCTGATGGGCATCGAAAGCACCGAAAAAGCCGCCGCCGAAGACGCCGGCGTCGGCCTCAAACGCGAACTCAACAGTTTGCTCGGCCGTTATCCGGCGGAGCTGGCGCGCACCCGCGAGCAGATCCAGAAGCGCACCGACCTGAGCACCGCAACCCACCAGAAAATCGCCGCCGTGCAACAAGCCATCGCCGGCCTCGAACCGGTGGTACGCGCCCAGCACGGGCAGATCCAGGGCGAAGTACGGCTGATGCAAGGCGTGATGATCGGCCTGATTCTGCTGATCGCGCTGCTGATCGATACCCTGCAGCGGCGCCTGGCCCGCACCCTGACCAACCTCGCGCCGGCGCTGTCGACCTGGGCCGAAGGCGACTTCAGCCGCGACATTCATCTGGGCAAGACCAACCGCGAACTGCACGACATCGAAGCCTCGCTCAATCGTCTGCGCGCCTACCTGGTGGATCTGGTCGGGACCATTCGCGGCAATGCCGAACAGGTGGCGGGCAGCAGCCGCACCCTCGCCGAACTGAGCAATGACTTGCACAGCGGTGCCGAACATCAGGCCGGCGATACAGCGCTGATCCGTGATTCTCTCGGCGAACTGGAAGCGACCATTCAGCAAGTGGCCGGCGATGCGCGCCAGGCCGCCGACGCCAGTCGCCATGCCGGGCTGGCGGTCGAACACGGGCAACAGGTGATCGGCCAGAGCCTCACCGGCCTGCACGCGCTGGTCGGTGAAGTGCAAGGCAATGCGCAGATGATCGAACACCTGGCCGAAGAGTCGGCGACCATCGGCGGCGTACTGACGGTGATCCGCTCGATTGCCGACCAGACCAACCTGCTGGCGCTCAACGCGGCGATCGAAGCCGCCCGCGCCGGGGAAATGGGTCGCGGATTCGCCGTGGTGGCCGAGGAAGTGCGCTCGCTGGCACAACGCACCGCCGGCGCCACCGCCGAGATTCAGACCCTGATCGCCGGCCTGCAAACCGCCGCCCGGCAATCGGTCGAGGGCATGCGCGCACAGGTCGAACATGCCGAAGCCACCGCCAATCAGGCGCAATCGGCGGACGGGGCGCTGGACAAGATTGTCGGCGCGATCCAGACCATATCCGACACGGCCATCCGCATTGCTGAGATCACCGCGCAACAGAGCGGCGCGGTCAGCGAGATTCGCGATCACAGCGAACGGATTCACCAGTTGGGCGGGGACAATCTGCTGCGCATCGGTCAGGGCCGCGAGCAAGGCGAGAACCTGCTGTTGCTGGGCGGTCAGCTACACACCGCCGTGCAGGCGTTCCGCGTGTGACACACAGCGCAGGGCCAAGTCCGCTATCATTCCCGCACCTTTGATTCGCGAGATTGTCATGCGTCGTCTGCTCTGCCTGCTGTTTTTCGTCTTCGCCCTGCCGGCCGGCGCCGCCGGTCTGTTCGACAGCAAACCCAGCGCCACGCTGGGCTCGGTCAACAACAGCGCCGACTTCCTGCCAGTGCGCGAAGCCTTTCAACTGAGCCTGGTCGAGAGCACGCCGCAATCGGTCAAACTGCGCTTCGTCGCCACCGAAGGCTATTACCTCTACCGCCACCGTTTCCAATTTCGCGCCGAGCCGGCGGAGGTAAAACTTGGCGCCGCACAACTGCCGCAAGGCGAACAGAAACACGACGAGTATTTCGGTGACGTCGAGGTCTACCACGGCATTCTCGATGTGGAGCTGCCACGCAATGATGCCCGAGCGTTCACGCTGGCCGTCACCTATCAGGGCTGTGCCGACAAAGGCTTGTGCTATCCACCGGAAACCGAGCGCCTGAGCATCGCGGGCAACGCAGCGCCAAGTGACGCGTCCACTCCGGTGACCGGTTGGGACTGGCGAGATCTGGCGCTGTTTTTCCTGGCGGGCCTGGGCCTGACCTTCACGCCGTGTGTATTGCCGATGCTGCCGATCCTGTCCGGTGTGGTGTTGCGCGGGCAGGTCGGCGGTTTGCGTGGCTTCAATCTGTCCCTGGCTTATGTGCTGCCGATGGCTGCGTGCTTCGCCCTGCTCGGAGCCTTGATGGGGCTGTTCGGCGCGCAACTGAATCTGCAGGCACGGCTGCAATCGGCGTGGGTGCTGGTGCCGTTCGCGATGTTCTTTGCGGTGTTCGCGCTGGCGATGTTCGGCGTATTCGAGCTGAAACTGCCGCACTTCATCAGCAGCCGCCTCGACCGGATCGCCGGGCGCACAGAAGGCGGCTCGTTGTGGGGCGCGGCGGTGTTGGGTGTGGTGTCGAGTTTGCTGGTATCGCCGTGCGTTTCCGCACCGCTGGCCGGCGCACTGCTTTATATAAGCGCCAGCGGCGACGCGCTGGGTGGCGGCCTGAAGCTGTTCATGCTCGGCCTGGGCATGGGCGCGCCGCTGTTGCTGGTGGCTACCGGTGGCGCGGCGTGGCTGCCGAAAAGCGGGCCTTGGATGATGTACGTGAAGAACGGCATCGGCGTGTTGCTGCTCGGGCTGGCCATCGGTTTGCTCAGCCGGGTATTGCCGGGACAGATCACGTTGCTGCTGATCGGCTTGCTGGCCGGCGGCGTCGGCCTGTTCCTCGGCGCTCTGGAATTCGTCTACAAACCGCCGCGCAAACGCCTCGGCCAGTTGCTGGGCCTGTTCCTGCTGTTTTATGCGCTGGCCTGCTGGTACGGCGCGTTCAGCGGGCAGACCGACCCGCTGAATCCAATAGCCCCGGCACGCCTCGCCGACGGCGGTTCGACTGGGCAAAACAGCGGTTCGTGGCAGACCGTCAGCACCCCGGCGGAACTGGATCGGGTGCTGCTCGAAGCGAAAACCGCCGACACCCCACTGCTGCTCGACTGGTACGCCGACTGGTGCATCAGCTGCAAAGTCATCGAACACGAAGTACTCAATGACGCCACAGTCGTGGATCGGCTCAAGGGCTTTCGGCTGATCCGCTTCGACATCACCGCCAGCAACGCCGAACAGCGCACCCTGCTCGACCGCTACAGCCTGTTTGGCCCACCGGCGCTGATGTTCTTCGGCAAAGACGGAGTGGAACGTCGCGATGTGCGGGTGATCGGCGAGATCAACGCCAGCGACTTCGCCGAACGTGTCGCCAAAGCGAATGACCGGATTTAATCAGTCAGTCACATATTTTGCGCAAACATCGGTCATCGTGCTGGCTATTGCAGAGAACTGGACAGTCACAAAGTCTTTGCGGCATAGTCGCCGGGTTCTGACGAAGGCTCACCCATAACAAGGAACACGCAGATGGCAACGCTACTGGTGCTGCACGGCCCCAACCTGAACCTGCTCGGCACCCGGGAACCCGGGACCTACGGGTCGACCACCCTGGCGCAGATCAATCAGGATCTGGAACGCCGCGCCCGTGAAGCCGGCCATCATCTGCTGTATCTGCAAAGCAACGCCGAGTACGAATTGATCGACCGCATCCACGCCGCACGCGGCGAAGGCGTGGACTTCATTCTGATCAACCCGGCGGCATTTACACACACAAGTGTCGCATTACGTGACGCGCTGCTGGGAGTGAGCATCCCATTCATCGAAGTGCATTTGTCCAACGTGCACAAACGCGAACCTTTCCGCCATCACTCTTACTTCTCCGACGTAGCGGTAGGAGTGATCTGCGGCCTTGGCGCCAGCGGTTACCGACTGGCCCTGGAGGCTGCACTAGAGCAGCTTGAACACCAAGCTATACGCCCCTGACCGACCCTTGGGAGTTGATGATTCATGGATATCCGTAAAGTTAAGAAACTGATCGAATTGCTGGAAGAGTCCGGCATCGACGAGCTCGAGATCAAGGAAGGCGAAGAGTCCGTACGCATCAGCCGCCACAGCAAGACCCCGGCGCAGCAGTACTACGCACCGGCTCCGATGCAGGCTCCGGCCGCTGCACCTGCCGCCGCTGCCGCTCCGGTTGCTGCTGCCGCAGCTCCAGCTGCCGCTGCTGCTCCAGCGCTGAACGGCACCGTTGCCCGTTCGCCGATGGTCGGCACCTTCTATCGCAAATCTTCGCCAACCTCGCCGTCCTTCGTTGAAGTCGGCCAGACCGTGAAGAAAGGCGACACCCTGTGCATCGTCGAAGCCATGAAGATGATGAACCACATCGAAGCTGAAACCAGCGGTGTGATCGAGTCCATCCTCGTCGAAGACGGCCAGCCGGTTGAGTACGACCAACCGCTGTTCACCATCGTTTGAACTGCGGAGAGCCTTTGATGACTGCGAAGTTGGAAAAAGTTCTGATCGCTAACCGCGGTGAGATCGCCCTGCGGATTCTGCGTGCCTGCAAAGAGATGGGCATCAAGACCGTCGCCGTTTACTCCAAGGCCGACAAAGAGCTGATGCACCTGGGTCTGGCAGACGAATCCGTCTGCATCGGCCCGGCTTCTGCCGCTCAGTCCTACCTGCACATCCCGGCCATCATCGCTGCCGCTGAAGTGACTGGCGCTACCGCCATTCACCCAGGCTACGGTTTCCTCGCGGAAAACGCCGACTTCGCCGAGCAGGTCGAGAACTCCGGCTTCGCCTTCATCGGTCCGAAAGCCGAAACCATTCGCCTGATGGGCGACAAGGTATCGGCCAAGCACGCGATGATCGAAGCGGGCGTGCCAACCGTTCCAGGTTCCGACGGCCCGCTGCCGGAAGACGAGGAAACGGCGCTGCGCATCGGTCGTGAAGTCGGCTACCCGGTGATCATCAAGGCCGCCGGCGGCGGTGGTGGTCGCGGCATGCGCGTGGTGCACAAGGAAGAAGACCTGATCGCCTCGGCGAAACTGACCCGCTCCGAAGCAGGCGCGGCGTTCGGCAACCCGATGGTCTATCTGGAAAAATTCCTGACCAACCCGCGTCACGTCGAAGTGCAGGTTCTGTCCGACGGCCAGGGCAACGCCATCCATCTGGGCGACCGCGATTGCTCGCTGCAACGCCGCCACCAGAAGGTTCTCGAGGAAGCGCCGGCACCGGGCATCGACGAGAACGCGCGCAAGGAAGTCCTGGCTCGCTGCGTCAAGGCGTGCATCGACATCGGCTACCGTGGCGCCGGCACCTTCGAGTTCCTGTACGAGAACGGTCGCTTCTACTTCATCGAAATGAACACCCGTGTTCAGGTGGAGCACCCGGTTTCGGAAATGGTCACCGGTATCGACATCGTCAAGGAGATGCTCAGCATCGCCGCTGGCAACAAGCTGTCGTATACCCAGGATGATGTGGTGATCCGCGGTCATTCGCTGGAATGCCGTATCAACGCCGAAGACCCGAAAACCTTCATGCCGAGCCCGGGTACGGTCAAGCATTTCCACGCACCAGGCGGCAACGGCGTTCGCGTCGATTCGCACCTGTACAGCGGTTATGCCGTTCCGCCGAACTACGACTCGCTGATCGGCAAGCTGATCACTTACGGCGCGACCCGCGACGAAGCCATGGCCCGCATGCGCAATGCCCTGGACGAAATCGTGGTTGACGGGATCAAGACCAACATCCCGCTGCACCGTGATCTGACCCGTGACGAAGGCTTCTGCAAAGGGGGCGTGAACATTCACTACCTCGAGCACAAGCTGGCTGGCGAGAAGCACTAAGCTTCAGCCCGCACCAGACAAGGCCGCCTTCGGGCGGCTTTGTTGTTTCCGAAGGTTTCATCTGCTCACACATTCCCCGCTCCCACAAAACCGTCGCGCTCGCGTAAACTTGCGCGCTTCTCGCAGGCCGCTAGGCTGCAATCAATCTTTTTCACAGGTGCCCGCCATGCCTTGGCTGCAAGTAAGACTCGCCATCAGCCCGGAACAAGCCGAAACCTACGAAGACGCTTTCCTTGAAGTGGGCGCCGTTTCGGTGACCTTCATGGACGCCGAAGACCAGCCGATCTTCGAGCCGGAACTCAACACCACCCCGCTGTGGGCACACACCCACCTGCTGGCCCTGTTCGAGGGCGGCACTGAAGCCGCCCCGGTACTGGCCCATCTGGAACTGCTGACCGGCAGTCCGCTGCCCGAGCACCACAGCGAAGTGATCGAAGACCAGGACTGGGAACGCAGCTGGATGGATGGTTTCCAGCCGATGCGTTTCGGTCAGCGTCTGTGGATCGTGCCGAGCTGGCACGCCGCCCCGGAGCCGGACGCGGTCAACCTGCTGCTGGACCCGGGCCTGGCTTTCGGTACCGGTACCCACCCGACCACCGCCCTGTGCCTGGAATGGCTGGACGGCCAGGACCTGAAAGACTGCAACGTGCTGGACTTCGGCTGCGGCTCGGGGATTCTGGCGATTGCCGCCTTGCTGCTGGGCGCGAAAGAAGCCGTGGGCACCGACATCGACGTGCAGGCACTCGAAGCCTCCCGCGACAACGCCGGGCGCAACAACATCGCGGACGAACTCTTCCCGCTGTACCTTCCGGAAGACCTGCCGCAGGTCAAAGCCGACGTACTGGTGGCCAACATTCTGGCCGGTCCGCTGGTTTCCCTGGCGCCGCAACTGTCCGGCCTGGTCAAGTCCGGCGGGCGTCTGGCGCTGTCCGGGATCCTCGCCGAACAAGGTGACGAAGTCGCTGCCGCCTACGCGCAGGACTTCGATCTCGACCCGATCGCCAATCGCGATGGCTGGGTGCGCATCACCGGCCGTCGGCGCTAGAATGACCGCCTGCTCAATCCGGACCGCCGCATGACCGACAGCTTCGTCACCCAGTGCCCGCATTGCCAAACCAGTTTCCGCGTCAGCCACGCTCAGTTAAGCGTGGCCCGCGGGGTGGTTCGTTGCGGCTCCTGCCTGCAAGTGTTCAATGCCGCCAAGCAATTGTTGGAGCAACACGCAGGCAAGGAAGCGGTCACGCCGGTGACGCCGTTAATCAGCGAGCCGCCGCCGATCAGCGAGCCTGCGCCTGTCGAACCACCAGCCATCGTCGAAACGCCCGAGCCACGCGCCATCAGCCAAAAGCAATGGAGCGCCGCCGAGCTGGATCTGGACAGCCTGGATCTGGACGAAGAGCTGGCCCGCCTCGAGCAACGGGAAATCCAGCCGACCACCGAATTCGGCCGCCCACGCGAAGACGCCCTGAGCGCTCGTCGCGACAGCCATGAACCGGAAGATACGGCTTGGCCGGACAGCCTGTTCAGCGAACCGGCAGATGAGCGCGCACCCGAAGTCGAAGATGAACCCGAAGCCATCGAGCCGGAGCCGATCCGACCGGAGCGCACCGAACCTTCGCTGTCGCTGGAGCCGGTGGATCTCGACGACGAACCGCCGATCCCGCAACTGCGCCTGCACGATCCGATCGACCCGAATGCCCGCCGTGAACGCCTGTCGGCCAGCGATGACGTCGACGACGAACTGCCACTGATCGAACCTGCGCGCAAAAAACGCGAACGTGTCGAATCCAGTGCTCGCGCCGAAGCGTTGCAGGATCTGACCGATGATCCGCTGCAACTGGACTGGCAGAAACGCCGCTCGCCCTGGAGCCGTCGCCTGCTCTGGCTGTTGCTGATCGTGCTGGCCGCCGCCGGCCTGGGCGGACAATACATCGCCTATCACTTCGACGAACTGGCGCGCCAGGATCAATACCGGCCGTGGTTCCAGCAACTGTGCCCGCAAATCGGCTGCACGGTGCCGTCCAAAGTGGATATCGCCAAGATCAAGAGCAGCAACCTGGTGGTGCGCAGCCACCCGGAATTCAGCGGTGCGCTGGTGGTGGACGCGATCATTTATAACCGCGCGCCGTTCTCGCAGCCGTTTCCGCTGCTGGAGCTGCGCTTCGCCGACCTCAACGGCCACCTGATCGCCAGTCGTCGCTTCAAACCCGGCGAATACCTCAACGGCGACCTCGAAGGCATGGCGGAAATGCCACCGCAGACGCCGATCCACATCGCTCTGGACATCCTCGATCCAGGCCCGAAAGCGGTGAACTACAGCCTGAGTTTCCACTCACCCGAGTGAAGCGCTTCACCGCTCCCGGATTGACGGCAATTTTCTGACTGCACACCGCGCGACCAAACCGGCGGTAATAACAGAATAACTGTTCAGATTTTGTTCAATTCAGCCTTTATCCAGTCATCGAGAGCGGGTATCATGCCAACCCTTTTTCGAACTCTCATGATCCGGCCCCACTTCAGGGAAGTCCTATGTCGGCGGTACGCATCGGCCCATATACATTGCAGAACGGTTTGATCCTCGCCCCGATGGCGGGTGTCACCGACCAGCCCTTTCGTCAGCTGTGCAAGCGTCTGGGCGCAGGGCTTGTAGTCTCGGAAATGGTCACCAGTGACATGAGCCTGTGGAACACCCGCAAGTCGCGCATGCGCATGATCCACGAAGGCGATCCCGAGCCACGCTCGGTGCAGATCGCCGGTGGCGATGCGCAGATGCTGGCGGATGCGGCCCGGGCCAACGTCGAGCTGGGCGCACAGATTATTGATATCAACATGGGTTGCCCGGCGAAGAAGGTCTGCAACAAGGCCGCCGGCTCCGCGTTGTTGAAGGATGAAGCACTGGTTACCGAGATCCTGCATGCCGTCGTGGCGGCGGTTGATGTGCCGGTGACCCTGAAGATCCGCACCGGATGGGATCGCGACAACAAGAACGGACTGACCGTGGCGAAGATCGCCGAACAGGCCGGGATCACGGCGCTGGCGGTGCATGGCCGCACCCGCGCCGACCTGTACACCGGCGAAGCCGAGTACGACACCATTGCCGCGATCAAGCAGGCGGTGTCGATTCCGGTCTTTGCCAACGGCGACATCGTATCGCCGGAAAAGGCCCGCTACGTGCTCGACGCGACCGGTGCCGATGGCCTGTTGATCGGCCGGGCCGCCCAGGGGCGGCCATGGATTTTTCGCGAGATCGAACACTTTCTGCGTACCGGCGAAAAACTGCCGGCGCCGGAGCTGATCGAGGTGGAACGCATTCTGCTTGAGCATCTGGCCGCCCTCCACGCCTTCTATGGGGACGTGATGGGTGTGCGAATTGCCCGCAAGCATGTGGGCTGGTATCTCGCAACCTTGCCGGGCGCCAGGGAGTTTCGCGCCCACTTCAATCGTTTGGATGGTACGGAAACACAATGCGCCAACGTTCGGGAGTTCTTCGCCGAGCGTTACAAGAGCCTGACAGGGGACGGAGAAGGGGTGGCCGCATGACGATGATGACCGAGACTTTAGTGAGTGGAACAACACCCGTGAGCGACAACGTGAATTTGAAACAGCACCTCAATACCCCGAGCGAAGAAGGCCAGACCCTTCGCGGGAGTGTCGAGAAGGCGCTGCACAATTATTTCGCCCACCTTGAGGGCGCGTCCGTCACGGATGTGTACAACCTGGTGCTCTCCGAAGTCGAGGCTCCCCTGCTCGAAAGCGTGATGAACTACGTCAAGGGCAACCAGACCAAGGCCAGCGAGCTGCTCGGACTGAACCGCGGCACGCTGCGCAAGAAACTCAAGCAGTACGATCTGCTGTAAGCATTCAATCAAACCAGAAAGGCGCCCGCGTAAAACCGGTCGCCTTTTTTGCTGACTTCCCTTGCTTTTGATGGAAATTGAGATGACCGACCAGACTACCCGCCTGCCGATCCGCCGCGCCTTGATCAGTGTTTCCGACAAGACCGGGATCCTCGAATTCGCCAGGGAGCTGGAAGCCCTGGGCGTGGAAATCCTTTCCACCGGCGGGACCTTCAAACTGCTGCAGGACAACGGCGTGGCCGCAGTGGAAGTCGCGGATTACACCGGTTTCGCAGAGATGATGGACGGTCGGGTGAAAACCCTGCACCCGAAAATCCACGGCGGGATCCTCGGTCGTCGCGGTATCGACGACGCGATCATGAACGAGCACGGCATCAAGCCGATCGACCTGGTAGCCGTCAACCTGTACCCGTTCGAAGCCACCATCAGCAAGCCAGGCTGCGACCTGCCGACCGCCATCGAGAACATCGACATCGGCGGCCCGACCATGGTCCGTTCGGCGGCGAAAAACCACAAAGACGTGGCTATCGTGGTGAATGCCAGCGATTACGCCAACGTCCTGGAAAACCTCAAGGCCGGTGGCCTGACCTATGCTCAGCGTTTCGACCTGATGCTCAAGGCGTTCGAACACACCGCCGCCTACGACGGCATGATCGCCAACTACATGGGCACCGTGAACCAGGCTGCCGAAACCCTGAGCACCGAAGGTCGCAGCGAATTCCCGCGCACCTTCAACAGCCAGTTCATCAAGGCCCAGGAAATGCGCTACGGCGAGAACCCGCACCAGAGCGCGGCGTTCTACGTTGAAGCCAAGCCTGCCGAAGTCGGCATCGCCACCGCGACCCAGCTGCAAGGCAAGGAACTGTCGTACAACAACGTGGCCGACACCGACGCCGCGCTGGAATGCGTGAAGAGCTTCGTCAAACCGGCCTGCGTGATCGTCAAGCACGCCAACCCGTGCGGCGTGGCCGTGAGCCCGGACGCCGAAGGCGGCATCCGTCAGGCCTACGAGCTGGCCTACGCCACTGACACCGAATCGGCGTTCGGCGGCATCATCGCCTTCAACCGTGAACTGGATGCCGAGACCGCCAAGGCGATCGTCGAGCGTCAGTTCGTTGAAGTGATCATCGCCCCAAGCGTCAGCGAAGAAGCCCGCGCCATCGTTGCTGCCAAAGCCAACGTACGCCTGTTGGCCTGCGGCGAGTGGTCGGCCGATCGCGTTCCGGCCTGGGACTACAAGCGCGTCAACGGCGGGCTGCTGGTACAGAGCCGCGACATCGGCATGATCGGCGCCGACGACCTGAAAGTGGTGACCAAGCGCGCCCCGACCGAACAGGAAGTCCATGACCTGATCTTCGCCTGGAAAGTGGCCAAGTTCGTCAAATCCAACGCCATCGTCTACGCCAAGAACCGTCAGACCATCGGTGTCGGCGCCGGCCAGATGAGCCGCGTGAACTCGGCGCGTATCGCGGCGATCAAGGCTGAGCACGCCGGTCTGCAAGTGGCTGGTTCGGTAATGGCGTCGGACGCGTTCTTCCCGTTCCGCGACGGTCTGGACAACGCGGCCAAGGTCGGTATCACGGCGGTGATCCAGCCGGGTGGCTCGATGCGTGATGCTGAAGTGATTGCTGCTGCTGATGAGGCCGGCATCGCGATGGTGTTCACCGGCATGCGTCATTTCCGTCACTGATACACAGATTCAAATGTGGGAGCGAGCCTGCTCGCGAATGCAATCTGCCAGCGACGTTGACGTTGACTGACACACCGCTTTCGCGAGCAGGCTCGCTCCCACATAAAGCGCTCCAGTAGCGCCTGACAGAATTTTGAGGTTTTTGAAATGAATGTTTTGATCATTGGCAGCGGTGGCCGCGAACACGCCCTGGCCTGGAAAGTGGCTCAGGATCCGCGTGTGCAGAAAGTTTTCGTCGCACCGGGCAACGCCGGCACCGCGATTGAGGCCAAGTGCGAAAACGTCGCCATCGATGTGCTGGCCCTCGAGCAGCTCGCTGACTTCGCCGAGAAAAACGTTTCCCTGACCATCGTCGGCCCGGAAGTACCGCTGGTGGCTGGCGTCGTCGACCTGTTCCGCTCCCGTGGCCTGGACTGCTTCGGTCCGACCGCCGGCGCCGCGCAGCTGGAAGGCTCGAAAGCCTTCACCAAGGATTTCCTGGCACGCCACAAGATCCCGACCGCCGACTACCAGAACTTCACCGAGATCGAGCCGGCCCTGGCTTATCTGCGTGAAAAAGGCGCACCGATCGTGATCAAGGCTGACGGTCTGGCCGCCGGTAAAGGCGTGATCGTCGCCATGACCCTGGCCGAAGCCGAAGACGCCGTGCGCGACATGCTCGCCGGCAATTCCTTTGGCGACGCCGGTTCGCGCGTTGTCATCGAAGAATTCCTCGACGGCGAAGAAGCCAGCTTCATCGTCATGGTCGACGGCAAGAACGTTCTGCCGATGGCCACCAGCCAGGACCACAAACGCGTCGGCGACGGCGACAGCGGCCCGAACACCGGCGGCATGGGTGCTTACTCCCCTGCACCGGTGGTCACCGCCGACGTGCACCAGCGCGTGATGGACCAAGTGATCTGGCCGACCGTGCGCGGCATGGCCGACGAAGGCAACGTCTATACCGGTTTTCTGTACGCCGGTCTGATGATCGACAAGGCCGGCAATCCGAAGGTCATCGAGTTCAACTGCCGCTTCGGCGATCCGGAAACCCAACCGGTGATGCTGCGTCTGCAGTCGAGCCTGGTGCTGCTGGTCGAAGCGGCACTGGCCCAGGCGCTGGACAAGGTTGAAGCGCAGTGGGATCCACGTCCGAGCGTCGGCATCGTGCTGGCCGCCGGCGGTTACCCGGGCGACTACGCCAAGGGCGCGCCGATCAACGGTCTGGACGCAGCCGCCGCACTGGAAGGCAAGGTCTTCCACGCCGGTACTGCGCTCAAGGACGGCAACGTCGTGACGGCCGGCGGTCGGGTGCTGTGCGCCACCGCCATGGGCGCCAGCGTCGGCGCCGCCCAGGAGCAGGCCTACAAACTGGCCAAGGCCATCGACTGGGAAGGCTGCTTCTACCGCACCGACATTGGCTACCGCGCCATTGCCCGTGAACGCGGTGAGTCTCAGTAATAAGCTACGCTGTGTTTCCGGCAGGGGCTCATCGCCCTTGCCGGACTGTTCCGACGCTGCGCATCGTTATATTCTGGCATCAACCTACGAAGGGATTTCGCCGTGCGCTGGCTCAGGATTGCCATAGGCTTCACCGTCACGCTGTTGACCTTGCTCTGCATGCTCCCGGCCCAGGCCGCGCAAGGCAGTGGCTGGTCGGTATTGCTTGACGATCAGGGCAACCTGCAGCTGAGCGACATCCGCTCCGCCCGCTACACCAATCAATTCAGCCCTATCGAGCTTGACCGCCTCACCGCGGCCGAACCCGATGGCGCCCTGTGGCTGCGCTTCAGGCTGGCGCCCGGCACGCACGAACAAGTGCTGCGGATCTTCGCCCCCGACCTGTCGCACCTCAATCTGTATGTCCTCGACGGCGATCGCCTGATCGAACAACGCGACACCGGTACCGCTCAGCCCCAGGTTGAACGACCGCTGCCGAGCAGCGATTTCATGCTGCCGCTGCCGCAAAGCGACAAACCCCTCGACGTCTACCTGCGACTGGTCTCCGATCACCAGTTGCGCCCGTATATCACCCTGCAATCGGCAGTGATGGCCGCGGCCAATCACAACCAGACGCTGATCTACGGCCTGCTGTTCGGCTGTCTGGCGATGCTGATCCTGCACAACCTGATCCGCTACGCCTACACCCGCTCGCGCAGCAGCCTGTGGCTCGCGGTGTGTGAAGGCCTGTTGAGCCTGAGCCTGTTGCTGTTGCTCAACCTCGCCGGTCCGTGGCTGCCGAACTGGCATGCGATCCAGACTCCCGGCGCCTATCTGGCCCTGCTGCTGACCGCACCGGCGGGCCTGATGTTCGCCTACCGTTTCTTCGCGCCGCTCGGTCCGCATCCGCTGAACAAGCTGCTGATCGGCGACATCCTGTTCATCGTGATCTGCAGCCTGCTGCTGTTGTTCGTCAACACCCTGCCGCTGAACATCATCACCTATGCGCTCGTAGCCCTGGCTGGGCTGAGCATGCTGCTGGTGGGTTTCTATCACTGGCAGAAAGGCTACCGCCCTGCCCGCTTGTTCGTTGCCGCGATGGTGGTGTTCAACATCGGCACACTGATCATTCTCCCGGCCTTGCTGGGGCTGACCCTGGTGGCGCCGCAAGGCCTGATCATGACCCTGATGGGTTTCATCTGCATCAGTGGCCTGCTGATGAGCATCGCCCTCGGCGAACGTCAGCGCAGCATTACCGAAAGCCGTTTCAGCATCAGCCGCGACCTCGCCGCGAGCAACGCCGAGATCAACGCCAAGGCCGAGTTCCTGGCCAAGATCAGCCACGAAATCCGCACGCCGATGAACGGCGTACTGGGCATGACCGAACTGCTGCTCGGCACGCCGCTGTCGGTCAAGCAACGCGACTACGTGCAAACCATCCACAGCGCCGGCAACGAATTGCTGACCCTGATCAACGAGATCCTCGACATCTCGCGGCTCGAGTCCGGGCAGATCGAACTCGACGACGTGCAGTTCGACCTCAACGCGCTGATCGACGATTGCCTGAGCATCTACCGCGCCAAGGCCGAACAGCAGAACGTCGAGCTGATCAGTTTCATCCAGCCGCAAGTGCCACGGGTCATCAGTGGTGATCCGACGCGCCTGCGCCAGACACTGCTGAGCCTGCTGGAAAACGCCCTGAAGAAAACCGAGGAAGGCGAAGTGCTGGTGGTGGTCGCCCTCGACGAACGCAGTGCCGGTCCACGCCTGCGCATTGCCGTGCAGGACAGCGGCCAGCCGATGGATCAGGAAGAGCGCGACGCGCTGATGCACGCCGAGTTGCACAGCAAGCACTTCCTGTCGGCCAACCGTCTGGGTGGCAACCTCGGGCTGGTGATCGCCCGCCAATTGATCCGTTTGATGCAGGGCGAGTTCGGCATCAAGAGCGGCGCCAGCCAGGGCAGTACGCTGTGGCTGACCCTGCCGTTGGATCCCGATCGCCTGGAGCACCCGACCTCGGACCTCGACAGCCCGCTGCAAGGCGCACGCGTATTGGTGGTCGACGACAACGACACCTGCCGCAAGGTGCTGGTGCAACAATGCAGCGCCTGGGGCCTGAACGTCAGCGCCGTGCCGTCGGGCAAGGAAGCGCTGGCCCTGCTGCGTACCAAGGCGCACCTGCGCGACTATTTCGACGTGGTTCTGCTGGACCAGAACATGCCCGGCATGACCGGCATGCAACTGGCGGCCAAGATCAAGGAAGACCCGAGCCTGAACCACGACATCCTGCTGATCATGCTTACCGGCATCAGCAATGCGCCAAGCAAGATCATCGCGCGCAATTCGGGGATCAAGCGCATCCTGGCCAAACCGGTGGCCGGCTATACCCTCAAGACCACGCTCGCCGACGAACTGAACCAGCGCAACCGTGGCCAGGTGGTGTTCCAGCCGCAGCCGGCCAGCCCCGCTGCGCCGGTCAAGGTGCCGAGCGACTTCCGCATTCTGGTGGCCGAAGACAACACGATTTCCACCAAGGTCATCCGCGGCATGCTCGGCAAACTCAATCTGCAACCGGACACCGCCAGCAATGGCGAAGAAGCCTTGCAGGCAATGAAAGCCCAGCGTTACGACCTGGTGTTGATGGATTGCGAAATGCCGATCCTCGACGGGTTCTCGGCGACTCAGCAATTGCGCGCATGGGAAGTCAGCAACCAGCGCATTCGCACGCCGATCGTTGCGCTGACAGCGCACATCCTCGCTGAACACAAGGAGCGCGCGCGGCAGGCCGGGATGGACGGGCACATGGCCAAACCGGTGGAACTGTCGCAACTGCGTGAGCTGATCGAGCACTGGGTGGCGCAGCGTGACCAACAGAATCGCACCGCCTCAACGTTTTGAGCGGCGTTGCGGATCAAGCGTCTCGCCGCTATTCAACAGCCATCGCCAAAACGTGAGCCGCTTGCCTGTCCCTGACTTTCAAGGCGATGGCATCACGTACAGGCCCGTAGAGTGTTTCCGACAAACTGGCTTTGGCGTAGCGCAAGCAGACCGCTCCCTGTATGTCCCGTGCTTCGAAACGCTGGGCCAGCGGGTTGAGTTCGATAGACCCATGAGCCTGGAACTCAACATAGACGCTCGAAATGCGCATTGGCGTCGAGGCGATGATCGCTAGCAATCGAACGGGTCCGGCAGGGGCATGAGCCTCATCGGGTAGGGACATGGTCCTTTGCACATGAGCTCGCAGCAGCGTCATGACGGGTTCGGCTCCCGATAACTGAGCCAAACGCTGCAAGGTCGCCACCGCCGCACTGGCGTTTTGCGAACCACCTTTGGCAATAGCGCCACTGATCCATTCGCTGACGGATTCGACATCCCCCTCATTGACGGACCAGTCTTGTCGGGCGCGCGCGTAGCGCAGCCAGTAGTCATCCATCAATTGGATGTAAGCGTCATACCAGTCAGTACCTTGCGACTTTTCGACTCTCTTGCTCGCGGCCAACTGCGCCAACAACACTGAGTTGACCAGATCGCTGTAACTATCCGCATCGTCCGCTGCCGGTAGCAACATCACGCAAGCGCCAACGATCAAAACCGAATAATCAAGTTTCATATCGTCCCCCGTAAAAAAGGCGACCTGTTACGGCCGCCTTTTAACTCATCAAATGTCGATCTCGTCAATCTTGTCCTTGTGCGGAATCAACTTGTTCTTGATCAACTCACGCACGCCATCCGCCACGAATGTATTTTTGGCAAATACCGTTTCACCGCGATACAACTTCACATTACGAATATCAAGATCCACAAACATGACTTTGGTCGAGGTGTTCCGACGCAGGAAGCGCACTGCGCCGACCGCCATGATCGCTTCACCGTCGACTTCCACGCAGGCGGCGCTGGAAACACCACCGACGCCATGCTCGAGCAGATTGCGTTCGTAAACGGTCAGTGCTGCGGTATCACGCTTTTGCAGGGCGGCAATGGCATCGCCCGCTACTTTCAGCATCAATGCGCTGGTTGGGCCAGGCAAGGCAACACCCGCGACGACCGAAGACAGAATCTCCAGAACCAGTTTGTCCATGCGAACACTGGTACCACCCACTTGCAGATCGCTGTAGTAACGGCTGACAGGGGTCCAGCCTGCCATGGTCATGATGTCCCGGAAGTACAGGTACCATTCCTTGCCCTGAGATTCTTCAGGGTATTTTTTGTTTGCTGCACGCGTTGCGAATAAAAAAGCATTCTGCGCATCGGACTTGTTATCGCCAGTGAGGTTACTGGAGAAACCCAGCACGCCCTCACCGACGATGCTACCGCGCGACGGCGCTTCAACATCATCACCGGAAATCTGCAAGCCACGTGGCTTGATAATCAGCGGATCACCGATATCACACTCACCCAGCGTTTCAAGACAGGTGTTTACATAACTTTCACGAACAGCTTGATTATACATTTGACACATCCATTAGTTAGAATCACAAGCTCCTCATGAACTTGCCAAATAACAATAACCAAGTATCAAACAAACAACAAAGCAAAACATGTAACTTGATATCTGAACTTTCCACCCACTTAGCAACTTCCACACAAGTTAAATCAAACCTGATTAAAACCACGCTTCCAGACACAAACAACTAAACCACTGATAGACTCCACGTCGTCCACTCCACAGCGGCGAGTCGAAACCATGCTCCATGTGTTGTTCAGCGTTTACCTGAAGATGCTTGTGCTCTACAGCCCGTTCTTCGTGCTGTCCTGCTTTATCAGCCTGACCCGTGGTTATTCGCGCAAGGAGCAACGACGCCTGGCCTGGAAAGTGGCGATCGCCACGCTGGTCTCCAGCGTTCTTCTGTATTTGTTCGGGCGAGTGATTTTCGATGTGTTCGGCATTACCGTAGATGCTTTCCGGATCGGCGCCGGCAGCGTGCTGTTCATCTCGGCACTGGGCATGGCGCAAGGCAAGTCGGTGGTGCAGACGGACAATGTGCAGCAGGACGTGACGATTGTGCCGCTGACCATTCCCCTGACTGTCGGCCCGGGCACTATTGGTGCGTTGCTGGTCATGGGCGTCAGTCAGCCCCACTGGGACGACAAACTCACCGCCATCATGAGCATCGCCCTGGCCAGCTTTACCGTGGGTGTCGTACTTTATCTGTCGAATCGCATCGAACGGATCCTCGGCGATCAAGGCTTGCAGATCGTCAGTCGCCTGATGGGATTGTTCGTGTGCGCGCTGGCCGCACAGATCATCTTCACCGGGGTGAAGGGCTATCTGGTGCCATAGACCGGAATGCAAAAGACCGCCAATACTTCCATCGGCGGTCTTCTTTGGTCACTGACAACTATCTTTCAAGCACAACTGAATCGTTAACTCAGATCGTTGATTCAGTCATGAGGTTGCTCTTCGCCTCCTCTATCAAGCTTTTGAGTGTCACGCTGCCTGTCACGCCCTTGGCCCCCAACATCCCTCGGGCGAGCGTCGATACCTGGCAAGGTCGCAACCCCTTGACCTCGAGTATGACGTCGCCGTGCAACGCCGGATCGTTCGCGCAGGCATCACGGAACAACACGCAGAGTCCGGAATCAGGATCGATCAGCACCAGGTGATCCCCGACAACGCCGACCTCCAGCGCTTGCGATGTGTCCAGCGACCAGATCAGGCGACTCATCACCGCGGGCGGGCCGGCCAGCGGGAACCGTGCATCAATGACCAGCCGATCCAGCCTGCGCGTCAGAGCCTGCGACAGATGGCACTTCATGGAGCCGTGGCCCATCCGCACCACCAGTGTGCGCACACCATCAGGAATCAGCGGCAACAGGTTCGGCGCATCCACTTGCCCTTCGATCACCAGCACCTCGGCGTTGCGCTGGACGTAATCCAGCGGCCCGATCTGCCGCTTGCTCGGATAACCCCGAATCAGTCGCTGCCCTGAATCGTTCAGAAGGACATCCGTGTGTCGCCGAACGCCCAGCAACTCGTAATCCCCGGGTAGATCCTGCGCTGCGATCCGGATCAATCGCGCACTGTCGACGAAGTACCAGCACGCGCTGGCGTCGCGGGTGGCGATGGAAATGAACGGGCGATGCGCCTGGTTCACCAGCATGGCCTCGAGGTCACGAATCAGGTGCTCGTCATGAGCGACCACCCAATCGAGCGCCACACCAGCCAGCACAGGTTGCGCCTGAGCGTGCAACTGCAACACCTGGCCATCGAGGGTCGTGCCCAGCAGCCCCGTACCGTCGATCCTGACGTCGGCGAAGCTCCACGGTGCCCATTGCCGTTCCGGCGGGGTCAACACTTCAGCGTGCAATAGCTGCGCAGCGGTTCCGAACGCCTGATCCAGTCGCTGCGGATCGATCAACGCCTGACGCCAGACTTGCCCTGCCGCCGGTTCGAACAACCACGCCGCCTGTCTGTCGGGGGTCAGTCCCAGAAGACGTACATCGCCCTGCCGCGCCCCACTCAGCACCAGATGGTTATCCACGTACCAGGCATGCAAACGCGCGTCGCCGGTGGCATTGACAACGCCGACAATCGTGAACCGTTCAACGGAGTACCGCTTGGCCAGCCCTTCCAGCGCCAGCCACCATTGGGTGCGGCTCTTGAGCCATTGTTCGCTCACGCCGGCGAAGCGCACCTCACCGGTGCTGTCGATTTCAAACGAAAGCCCCTCTGCGGTACTTGCCAGATAGCCGCTTTCCTGTGCCGCAATCTGCTTCAGTCCAGCAGGCTGCACCCAACGATGAGCCCATTGCATCTTGCCCTTGAGCACCGTGCACTGCGTCCGGCACAAGGTCTGCGCGTTACGGTCATAGATGACAAATACATCGCTGTCATCAGCCACCGTCAGCAGCATCAGGTCGTTCAGATTCTGGATCGAATCGGCCCAGCCCCGGGCGCGATGACGACGCGGCACCGGGCGAATGATCAGGTCGTCGCGGGTGCGGATCCAGGCCATGTCACGGAGGTTGTTTTCGATCATCCAGCAGATCGACACATAGGGCGCGAACTGCCAGTGGACCGTCGCGTAGGACTTGTCATGACTCGACTTGAGCACGATCTGCTCGCCGAGCACAGACGTCCAATCGGTCAACGGGGCCGTCTCATCGAGGAGCGCCTCGAATGCCGGTTCAAGACCGCGCGTGACTGAACTCAACCATAACTGCCCATCGTGAATAAGGTAATTGAAGCGCTCCACACGGCCGTCTGCCTGCAGATACTCCTGCACCACATGAACCACACCCTGCCCGTCGGCCTCCACACTGCGAATCGAGCTGGTGCCACGCGGCTTGAACAACAGACGATAGCGATGGCTGAGCAATCCCGTGTTCGCCTCGACCTGCCAGATTTCGAAACCCTCGGCCGATTGAAAAAACGCCGACTCGCCCACCACGACCGACAACTGCGCATCGTCGGCCGAAACGTCATCATTGCGCACGTAAAGAATCCGGTCCTCACGGGCGTCGTACCAACCGGTGGTGTAACGCGGTGCATCGGCTGGTTCGAATGGAATCAGATAATCGTGGATCGGCGTGTAGGGCAGCACCAGCCGATGGGCCCGGGCCAGTTCCTGCAGATGATTCTGCAATACCTGTCCGTGCTGTTCCTGAGGGGGGTGGTCCAGCAATAACGTGAGTATGCGGCCTTCGACTTTGAACAGGTTGCCGCCTTCGAGCAGCACATACAGATCTGGTGGAACACCGGCACTGACCTTGAACCGGCAATCCTTGACGCTGAACCGGCCGTCCTCGCCGAACACGATGTCGGTTTCACGAGCCCAGGGCGCCGCGATAATCCAGCGATCCTTCTGCGCACCGATCGTCTGCAACTCAACGTCGACACCGGGATTGAGCACCAGCGTGCAAGTCCCGCCGCCCCCCTGCAGCCGATAGGAAACCTTGCCCCGCCACAGGGACGGGATCACCGGCACGACCAGCTTGCGCTCGCGGGCATCAAGCTTGACGGTGATGTCGGTGGGTCGGTAATCGGGATAAATCCGATAGACGACGTATTCGCTGGGAAAGGAATAGAACGAAAACAGGAACAGCCATTGGCCGTCCGGTTTTTTCTTTTCCAGGCGACGTGCAATGTCAAAACCCTTGTCGTGAAACACCGAGACAAACGGCAGGGTCTTGTACTCGTAGCGATAACAGTTCAGCGGTGTACAGGGTAAAACGATGGGTTGATCGGAGGGCGCAGTGAAACTCATCTCGTCGGGATAACCCAATTCGGCACTGAGGTTGATGGCGCGTGAGTAATCGGCTTCGAATTCCGGCACTCCGAAATGATCACGCAGCGGATACAGCCGGGTGCTGTCCAGCTGCATCCTGCCGTTGCCCAGATCCAACTGCCTGATAATCAGCGACGGTCTCGGCAGCCAGGCACCTTGCGTGCCGTCGTACCGGTAGCCGGCACCGCGATGAGCCTGCTCGATTTCATCGAAGAACAGACCGACGGCTTTTGCCTCCTCGGCAATGATGGCGTAGGCATGTGCCAACGCGGTCACCCCGATCGCCAGCCCGCCCAGAATCACCCCGGCGCCACCGAGCACCGCAGCGGCCGTACCCGCCCCCAGGGCCGCCGCAGCAAGCCCTGTACCGCTCAGGGCCAGGCTCGCCGCGTCAAAGCCCAACTGAGTACCGTAAGTCGCGACCTCCACATCGTTCTTTGCGTTCGCCAACTGATAGATATCGAACCCGACATTGGCCAGCCCCAGTACCGCGCCAACGCCTTCATTGGCCACATGCCCCGCCACATTGCCCAAAGTTCTGGCGGTCAGTGGCGCCAGCGCTTCGGCCACCACTTGCCCAGTGGTCCGGGCCATGATCCTTTCATCACGCAATGCCGTTTGCAGGACCCCGACCAGCCCCGCCACGTCCACCAGATTGCCATGCACCAGCTGCGCATAGTTGACGTAGGCATGCCATTGCACGGCGGTGGTCAATGTGCGGCCTTCACCTTCGCGGTCGCGCAAGGCATTCATCAACGCCTGAACGGCGAACCCGGCGTTGAGGGTGTGAACAGCGGAAGCTTCCGTCGGATCGACTGGCGCGCCGGCCCGGGTACGTTTTTGGGCCAGCGTCGAAAACAGCTCGGCCAGATAATTTTTGATCCGCAGCAGACGGCTGTCGCGGCTGATGACCGTTGCCATCACCTCGCCGCTCTTCGGATCGAGCATGCTCACCCGATAAGTGCCCTCGAGGGTGACCTCCAGCGACTCGAATAACGGCACCAGTGGCGACACTGACTCATGCCCCTCCTGCAACCGCGAAGTCACGTCTGCGACCTGTTCGGCCCACCAGTGGCTGTCGGACTGCAGCAATGTGCTGGCCAGGTGTGGATTTTCAACCAGCGATTGTCCGTGTGCGCTGAAAAGCCGCTGGCGAACCCTGCGCAGCGGCATGCTCGGCAACGCATCCTCCCTTAAAAGGTGTGCCACCTTGGCACCGCTCGACAGATCCAGATCGGCTACCCGTTCCCCCTGGAGATCGATCAGATCGAACTGCGGACGGTCAGGCTCACCATAGGCGGCGTAATGTCTGGTCATGCCTCTCTGGAAAAATCTCGTCAGTACCGCTCTGAATGTGGCAGCAGTCTCGAACTCGAAGAGGCCGAAGTTGGGATCATAAAAGTGGTAGATGACTTCCGTGCCGTTGACGGTACGAGCAACCAGCATCGAATGATTGTCAGAGTTGAGCATCAAGGTTCGAGTACCGACAGACTCCTCGAGGGTCGCCGTGACCTGGTCCAGATCCAGCCGCCCCAGCGCAGTCCCGACATCGCCATACTTCACGCCACGCATCTCCTCAAGTGCCCCCAGAAAGGCGATTGTGTCAGCGTGTTCCGGCTCGAGTACCGCAAGGTAAAAACGCTCGTGCAATCGCTGGGTGGCAGCCTTGCCCTCAGTGATGGCTGCACTCATCGCCAGCGCAAGAGGAAAACATCGCCCGGCAGTCATATCGCCCATTCCGTGCATCAGCAGGTCCTGTGGCGCCAGTTTCACGGCACCGCCCTCGAGCTGATTGAGCACCTGCTCCAGGCGATCCTGCACTTGCTCACGATGTTCCTGGAGGGCCACCTTCTTGATCTGCGCGACCTGCTGCCCCCACTCATACAGCGTCGTCGCCCCGGCCAGGGCGGCTTTCTTCAGACTCAGCGCATTCGGCAAGTCCATCGGCAGTTCGTGCTGGACACTGTTCAACCCGGCAACGAATGCGGTGTCCCTGCGCTGAAACAGATGCTGCTCGATCACCCCGAACCGTCCCGAAGTCCCGCGCTCCCTGACACTGTTGATCAGGTTTTCCATCACACTGTTCTGCGCCAGCAAACTCTGTTCATCCAGCGATTCAACGCCGAGCAAGGCCCCGAGTGTCAGGCGCTGCAACGGACTGAGGTGAGCCCGTTGCAAGGAGCCCGCCCCCAGACGCACCAGCACTTCGTCCAGCGCAAGGCTCCGGGTCTGTTCATTGGCCAGAGAAGCCGGTGGTCGCAGCCGCGTGTCCTGATTGCGGATCGCCTGACGGTCGTCGAAATCCAGTGGCAGCCGGTCGACGAACACTACCGGGCCGTCATGGCCGTTCATCATCGCCTGGGTAAACGGTTTACCCAGACGCTCGGCCAGGCGTTGCAGCAGCCCGGTCAGCAGAACATGGCGCCCTTCAATGAGCGGCCAGCCGAGCTCGAACTCGACGGTGGAATGATTGAGCAGTTCGTCGAGGTCGCCGGCGTAACGGGTGGTGTATCGGCCGTCGCGAAAACGCTGCTGTTCGTTCCTGACCCACTGTTGTTCATCGGCTCCGTTTTCTTTCCAGGAATGATCCAGCTCTTCCTCGCTTGAACGACTGACCGTGCCCTTCGGTTCAATGCCGACTTCAGCCCGAGAGGCTTCGCCAGCACGCGGGGTGAAATGCGCCTGCTCGTAATCTCCCATGCCAAGACGCATGGCAGCCGGTCCGGTGAGATAGATCGTGCCCTCACGTTCAAGGCGAATGCCGTCGCTGTAGTAACTGGCAGCGGCGTCCGCCAGATATCTCATCGCGATTTCATCCTCGTCCGACAGCCCCTCCAGGGCACCGAGGCGATCCTCAAGCTCCGCGATCGCCAGGGCTTGCATGGAGTCATCGTCGTGAGGGGCTACACCTCTTTCAGCCGCCGTCCGGAACACTGCGTTGACCACTTGATAGTTAAAACCCAGCCGCTGCATGACGGCCTCCAGCATTGGCGAGCCCGGGTGCGCCATCAGCCAGGCATTGCTCAACGAATTGCCCTCACGCACAGCACGCAACATGTAGGGGCGTGCAAGGAGATCGGAAGGGGGCTGGAAAACCTGATTCAGCGCAGGGCGGCTTCCGGCGAACGCTTCCAGCGCCTGGCGATGCTCTGCGGGAATACTGTCGGCATAATCCGTGTACCCGCCGCGCACCGCCTGGCGCCCCGGCATCCAGTGCGGATTGTGGTCCAGCAGTAATTGCAAAATCCCCCGCTGGCCATCGTTTCCGACCGTACTGATGTCCACGCCGCCCAGTACCTTCACCAACGGCGGGAGATTATCGACATCCGCGTACAGCCCCCCTTCGGGGAGCAATGCCTCCAGCCGCACGACATCGGATCCGGCGGCAAGATTGCCGCGCAAGCGCATCTCCTGATCGTAGATCGCTCGTAGCCGCATGGGTTGCGCAGCCCCGGCGAGATCACGCAACTGCAAGTCGCCACCGACCAACGCATGCACGCTCTGCAAATTGCGCTCTTTCAACGATTTGAGTCTTTCTGCCTGCTGTCCGTACGCCCGACTCAACAACTGCGTCCGAGCCTCATCAGCCGACACCCCGTTTGCAACAGCCTGATTGATGTGCGCGAACATCTCCTGTTTCAGTACGATGGCCCGCGCCTCATACATTGATCCAAGTTGCGCTTCAGTGGAGCTATCCATACCGCCGTTCTGCAGGCTGTGCAGTTTCGCAGCCTCGCTGATCAGCCGATTGGTTTCATGCGCCAACATGGCATCACTGTCATACCAGAGGTTGATCTTGTAACCCTCTCCAGCCAGCACTTGTTTCCAGAGATTGATGTAGTCGCGCTGGATCTCGCCAAGCCCGCCACCGAGCCAGACGAAGTGCAGGATTTTCGGCACGGCCGTAGCCGGAAGTTTCATCAACCCGACACTGGAGTGCAGGCGCGACTCGACAACTTCGAGCCTGTCAAAGATCTGCGCAAGATCCGGCGCTGTCCCGCCGTCCGGTGTCGATACCGGTGCCTTGTCTAAACTACGGCGCACTCGCCCCTTGTTCAATTCTCCCAGTGCCTGCTTGAGCAGCGCCAGCGGTTGCAACAGTCGAGGCGAGTCGAGCAGATCGATACACGCAGAATAGTAACGAAGCGCCGCGTCATATTGCGCGCTGTCCTTGTAAGGCTGCAGAGCCTGCTCAAATTCGGAAAACTTGAACAACGTCGCAAACTTCAGATGACCGACATCGGCAACATCATTATTAATTTCCCGCATACGTGAACTCCCGAAATAACAAATTACACGAGCCGATTGAAAATCACGCGCACAAATACCCCATTACAAAAAAATCGCTCTTGCAACAAGTTGATATCAATGCACAAACAACAGATCGACACGCACTTTCCGGAAGCGAAACTAGTATAAAAAAACCAACTCAACAAACAACAAGCCATTCAAACAATTTCAACGGAAACTTCCCGCCACATCAAAACTTCCAAACAAGTGTCACAGATATATAAATTGCCGTGCGATACGAAAGACAAGGCCGCGAACAATCCATTCGCGGCCTTGTCTTGTCAATCTATACCCGAGGGGGCACACAGCATGGAAGGGAGCATCAGCCGCCAGGCTTTTCGCCATACCAGCGGGGGGTGTACACCCAGTCGCCTCCCGTCGCACGGGGGAAGGTGCAGGTGGTGGATGAACCGATCAGCACCATGGTGCGCATGTCCACCTGATCCGCGGTCAATGCGCCCAGCGTAGTGGTACGCAGGGTCTGCCCCGGTCTGCCGATATCGCGACCGAGCACCACCGGCGTCTGCGGTGTGCGATGTTGGGCAACGATTTCCAGGGCTCGCCCCAACTGCCACGGACGGGCGCGGGAGATCGGATTGTAAAACGCCAATGCCAGATCGGCCTCGGCGGCCAGGTCCAGGCGCTTCTCAATGATCGACCATGGCTTGAGGTTGTCCGACAGCGACATCACGCAAAAGTCGTGTCCCAGCGGTGCACCGGCCTGAGCGGCGGTAGCGAGTGAGGCGGACACACCCGGCAGGATTTCCAGATCGACGCTGTGCCACGCCGGATCCGTCGATTCGTGCAACGCTTCGAGCACCGCCGCCGCCATGGCGAACACCCCCGGATCGCCGGACGAAACCACAATCACCGATCGGCCCTGCGCGGCCAGTCGGAAAGCGTGGCGGGCACGCTGCATTTCTTCGCGGTTGTCGGTGCAATGCTGCACCTGATCGTCGCGGAAGGGACCTGCCATGCGCACGTAGGTTTCATAACCCAACACGTCGGTGGCACGGGCCAGCTCGGCTTTTACCGCCGGCACCATCAGCTCTGCCGCGCCCGGGCCGAGGCCGATGACGGCCAGACGTCCGCGCGGACGACCGATCTGCGAAACATCCAGTGGCTGTTCTGCCACTGCGATGGCAAGGTCGTGGGATGTTGTGATGATTCGAGCGTCGGGGACAACATCGCGAGCCAGCTCACCGATGTCACTCGCCGGCGCCACAAAGCGCAACGGCACAGCCAGTTCAAGCGCGGCTTCACGCAACGCCGGACTGGCCATCTGAGTATCAGCCGCCACCAGACAGGCCAGCGATTGAATCGCCACACCGGCCTGCTGCAACGCATTGCGAATCGCATCCGGCAGATCGGCCACATCGGCCCCGACCGCCACCGCCACGCTGCGCGGATAAATCAACAACTCACTGGCGCTCGCCGCGCGAGCATCGCTGCCCACGTGAATCGAGCGCTGCGCCTGTGGATCTTCCGGCAGTTGCGCCTGCTCAAGCCACGGCGCGGCACCGTCGATGCGCACGCTGTGGCCGGCGAGCAGATCAGAGACAAATCGCTTGCCCTGCTCCAGATCCCCGAGCGCGTAACCGCCGGGTGGATTGAGCAGGCAAGTGCCGAAACGCAATTCGCCGCTGGTGGTGATCGCCGCTGCGACTTCAAGTGCAGCCGCGATCTCGCGGGCCATGACGTTCACCCCGCCGAGGCCGCCGAGCAGCGGCACCACGGCGCTGCCGTCTTCCGCCACGGCGAGCACTGGCGGTTCGGCGCCTTTTTCCAGCAACAGCGGCGCCAGCGTGCGGATGACAATGCCCGCCGCGCACAGGGCAATGATCGGCGTGTCCTGTTGATACAGCTCGCGCAGGGTCGCGCCGAACTCGCTGTAAGTCAGGTCGGCGCCATCGACGCGCCCTTTCAGTCCATGAATCTGCGCAGCTGGATAGACCTGCTGCAGGCGACGGGCCGTGGCCAACGCGCCTTGGCCGAGAATGACGATGGCCGGTGTGGAATGAGTCATCAGCCTTGCCACCGTTCGCCGGGAACAATGATCAGCGAGAAGTACGGCGACGACATCGGTTCGACCTCATCCAGCGGCACGATCTTCTGGTTGGCCATGGTCGCGCGCTCGACGTACAGCGCACGCTCGGCCAGACCCAGTTCTGCCAACACGTCGCGCACTTTCGGGAAATTGCGCCCCAGCTTCATGATCACCGCCGCGTCGGCATCGGCCAGACGACGTTTGAGTTCATCATGAGGCAGCACACCGGACAGCACCGACAGGCTCTGATTGCGATACACCAGCGGTGCGCCCAGCACCGAGGCGCCGCCGAGCATCGAGCAGACGCCCGGCACCACTTCGGCTTCATAACGGTTGGCGAGGCGGTCATGCAGGTACATGTAGGAACCGTAGAAGAACGGATCACCTTCGCAGATCACCGCCACGTCGCGACCGGCCTCCAGATGCGCCGCCACTTCCTGCGCCGCGTCATCGTAGAAATCGCTGATCACCTGTTCGTAGGACAGCGGCGCCGGCAGCACTTCGGTGGTCACCGGGTACACCAGCGGCAGCAGATTCTGCGCGTCCTGCAGGTGCGCTTCGATGATGCCGAACGCGTTACCCTTTTTGCCCTTGGCCACGAAGTACGCCACCACCGGCGACTCGCGCAACAGGCGCAGGGCCTTGACGGTAATCAGTTCCGGATCACCGGGGCCGACGCCCAGGCCAATCAAACGTCCTTTAGCCTGCATCATTCGATCTCCGTGGCGAGGGCATTGACCGCCGCGGCGGCCATGGCGCTGCCGCCGAGGCGGCCCTGCATGATCACGAACGGCACCCCACGGCTGTTGGCGGCCAGCTCGGCCTTGGATTCGGCAGCGCCGACGAAGCCCACCGGAAAGCCGAGGATCAGCGCCGGCTTCGGGGCGCCGGCGTCGAGCATTTCCAGCAGATAGAACAGCGCGGTCGGCGCGTTGCCGATCACCACCACGCTGCCCTCCAGATGCGGACGCCACAGTTCCAGCGCCGCTGCCGAGCGGGTGTTGCCCAGCTCGCGCGCCAGCTCCGGAACGCTGTCGTCGCGCAGGGTGCAGATCACTTCGTTGTTGGCCGGCAGGCGCGCACGGGTCACGCCCTCGGAAACCATCCGCGCATCGCACAGGATCGGCGCGCCAGCGGCCAGCGCATCGCGCCCGGCCTTGCCGGCGCCTGCGGAGAATTGCAGCCCGTCGATCGCCTCGACCATGCCGCAGGCATGGATCACCCGCACCGCGAGTTTTTCCAGGTCGGCCGGGATGCGCGCGAGGTTGGCCTCGCGGCGAATGATCGCGAAGGAGTTGCGATAGATCTCCTGACCGTCGCGGATGTAATCAAGCATCAAGGGGGCTCCGTGAGCGGGCGACGAGCAGGGTCGCGGCCGCTTCGATAGTAAAGTTTTGAGCGTGCAGCGCGCCGAAACCGGGCACCGCTGCATCGCGAATATAGAGGTCGTAATGACCGGGGCTGACGGCCAGCAACGTTGCCGGAGCGCGGTGGGCGGCGGCGCAGGAACGCGGGCAGCCGGACAGGTGCACATCCACGGCATGTGGCAACAGCGTCGCCAGCAGGCGGGCATCGTGTTTGGTGTCGGCCAGGCCTTTGCCGCAGCCTTTGGAGCCGGTGCAGGCGATCAGGTGCGCTACAGGATTTTCGGCATGGGTCAGCAGGTTCAGCTTGCCCAATTCGTCGAGCACTTGAACCGCAGCGGTTTCCCGCACATTGGGCAGCAACAGACTCTGCCAAGGGGTGAAACGCAGGGTGCCGTCGCCGAAAGTTCTGGCCAGTTGCGCGGCGCCACGCAGCATGTCCGGATCGAGGCGGCCAAACGCCGGTGCGGCACCGACATACACCTGACCGGCCGATGGCTGAGGATGGATGCCGATGTGCAAGCCTTCCGGCGTCGATTCACGCCGCCAGTCGCCGACGCTTTGCAGACGGATCCGCCGCCCGAGTGTTGCCAGGAACATCGGCGCCGGACATTCATCCAGCAGATGACGCATTCGCGTCTGCTCCGGTCGAGCCAGATCGAGGAACACCTCCAGCACCGCCACCACCAGCGCATGTCCGTGCGCAAGCGCCACGGCGGCCAGCGGTCGCTCCGACGGACAGCCCGCCAGGCCGAATGCCAACAGCGTTTCGCCGCGATCTTCGTAAACCGACAACCACAGGTCATGGGGATGTTCGAGCATCGCCAGCGCTTCACCGCCATCCAGTTGCACGGCGAACTTGGCGCTCAACTCGTGGAAACGCGGATGGCTTTGCAGGGTATCGAGAATCTGCCCGGCGAGCGTGCGGGTATCCAGGCGCATCTGCGGGTCGATTCCGGCAGCAGGGCTTAGCATCAGGTTGCGCACGTCATCCCCGGCAGCGGTTCGCGGCCCGAGGCCGACGGCCAGCAGGCTGTCGATCAGCGCGGTACTGTGCTCGCCGATCCCGCGAATCTGCAGGTTGGCGCGGTTGGTTGCCTCGATCACGCCACTGGCGAAATGCTCGGCGGCATGCGCCACCACCTCAGCCTGATCGGCGCTGATCGAACCACCATTGAGTTTGATCCGGCAGATACCGCCATCCAGCGCCTGGACGATACGCAGCAACCCCGGACAAGCCGAGGGGCGTAGAGCTGTTGACATCGAGCGTTCGTTCAAGGGATGACCGGCTGGCTGGCAGCACCGTGAGGGCGAAAGGTCGCCATTATGCCTGCTTTGCCCGAGCGCATGAAAATGCCTGCCGGTCGGATTCTGCGTTGCCGGGCTATTCCCGTGGAAGAAAATCGCCTCAGAGGGAGGCGGTCACAGCGGGTAATCCTCGAAATTGAATTTGATCCCCTCCAGCGCCTTTATCACACTGGCTCGACGAGCGTCCAAGACCCGGCGACTGATCACCACCTTCCGAGCCAGAACATCCAGCTGAGTCATTACTTGCGAAACGTTCCAGAAAAAATACCCGGTGTTCAGGCTCGACTTGATGAACCGGGTATTTGTCACGATCAATTCCATATCACCATTGGCGTTGTAATTGATCGGCATGATTTTGAAATCGAAGACTTTGCCACTAAGGCCTTTGACCTTTTTCAACAGTTCAACGTCGCCTTCGAGCGCCACCAGCCCTCGATCAACGCCAGCCACCTGTTCAGCACTCAGCAGCGGCGATGCCAGTCGTGACCAGACCTCGCGCACGCTGCCCCTGAACTGCGTTTGAACGTGCTCGATCGGTTGATAATTACGGTTCCAGCCATGCGACCACAGTACATCGGTAAAATAATCGGTCCATCGTCCAGGCTGGGTCGCACTGTTATAAGTCATATCCGCCTGGCGCTGTGCCAGGTAAGTACAGTTCAACGCGAACTGATAGTCCTCGTGTGTTTGTCCCCGACTGCCGGTCAGCAATATATCGCCGACAAGTGTCGCATTATGTTTTATGTCATCCATGTTTACATCACATCCCTATAACAGGACGCCAGCAAGGCGTTCAACCACTAGTTAATTAAATAATCGTTCAGAAAATGATCCAGTGCGTTTTATGGGTAACGTTCAACTTGATCAAAAACCAAAATAACAAAGACGCTCGATCCACCAATCGGTTTTCAGCCACATAACATGTCTACGCTGCCTTCGCCTGCAACAAGGCAGCAACGCCAGACAACAGAAGCCGCGCTATCATGCGCCGATTGAACGGCGCACGAGATTGAGGAACGGCATGACACCCTGGCTGACGGTAGTGGGAATCGGTGAAGACGGCTTCAAGGGCCTGGGCAAGAATGCCCGCCGCGCCGTGCTGGGCGCCTCGCGGATCATCGGCGGTCAGCGTCAACTGGACCTGTTGCCGGCGTGCATCGGTGGCGAGCGCCAGTTGTGGCCGAGCCCGTTCTCCCTGGCCCCGGTTCTTGAACGCCGTGGCGAAGCGGTCTGCGTGCTGGCCAGTGGTGATCCGATGTACTACGGCGTTGGCGCAAGTCTGGCGCGGCAGGTGCCAGGAGTCGAGATGCTGGTTCTGCCAGCGCCATCCTCATGCTCGCTGGCGGCCGCCCGACTGGGCTGGCCGTTGCAGGACGTCAATGTGCTGTCGCTGGTGGCCCGCCCGCTTGCGGCCCTCAACGCACAACTGTTCAGCGGCGTGCGCCTGTTGCTGCTGAGCAATGACGGCCAGAGCCCGGCCGCAGTTGCGCAATTGCTGCGCGAGCGCGGATTCGGCGCCAGTCGCCTGAACGTCCTGGAACATCTGGGCGGCAGCGCCGAACGCCGGATCGACAGCACCGCCAACGACTGGAACGATCCGCTCATTGCCGACCTCAACGTGATCGCCATCGAATGCCTGGGTGATCCAGATACACCACGCCTGTCGCGTCTCGCCGGTCTGCCGGACTCCGCCTTCCGGCACGACGGCCAACTGACCAAGCGCGACGTACGCGCCATCACCCTCGCCCGCCTCGCCCCGACCCCGGGCGAACTGTTGTGGGACGTCGGCGCCGGCAGCGGCTCGATCGGCATCGAGTGGATGCGCGCGCACCCGAGCTGCCGCGCCCTGGCCATCGAGGCCGACGAAGGTCGCCAGCAACTGATCGAACACAACCGTGATGCCTTGGGCGTTCCTGGCCTGCAACTGATTCGCGGCAGTGCTCCTCAGGCCCTCGCCGGTCTTGAGCGTCCGGACGCCATTTTCATCGGCGGCGGCGTGACCCGCGAAGGCGTGATCGACACCTGCTGGGAACACCTCAAACCCGGCGGCCGACTGGTGGCCAACGCCGTGACGCTGCAAAGCGAAATGACCTTGATGGCCTGGCGCGAACGCCACGGTGGCGAGTTGACCCGCATCCACATTGCCCAGGCACAGCCGCTGGGCGAGTTCGACACCTGGCGCCAGGCCTTGCCGATCACCCTGCTCGATCTGGTCAAACCCCTTGATGCGTGACGAAACCGCCGAACAACCCGCGCCCCTGCGCAGCGGCCTGACCACCGGCAGCTGCGCCACGGCCACCAGCCTCGCCGCTGCCCGTCTGCTGCTCGGTGGCTCATCGGCCGACGCCGTGCAGATCGTGTTGCCCAAGGGCAAGCAGGTGCAGATGCGTCTGGAGTTCTGCCGGCTGACCGAAGACGGCGCCGAAGCCGGAACGATCAAGGATGCCGGCGATGATCCGGACGTGACTCACGGCGCCCTGCTTTATTCGCGGGTGCGGCTGATGGCCGAGCCGGGGATTCGCTTCGTGGCCGGCAAGGGCGTCGGCACTGTAACCCGGCCAGGGTTGGTGCTGGGCGTCGGCGAACCGGCGATCAACCCGGTGCCGCGCAAGATGATCAGCGATCACCTGACCCTGCTCGCCGAAGAAACCGGCTATCTCGGCGGCTTCGAGGTGACGGTCAATGTCGAGGGCGGCGAAGCCCTGGCGCTGAAAACCATGAACCCGCGCCTGGGCATTCTCGGCGGCTTGTCGATCCTCGGCACCAGCGGCATCGTCCGGCCGTTTTCCTGTGCGGCGTACATTGCTTCGATCCATCAAGGCATCGACGTGGCGAAAACCAACGGCTACCTGCACATCGCTGCCTGCACCGGCAATGCCAGCGAAGACACCATGCGCCGGGTCTACAACCTGCCGGAAATCGCCCTGATCGAAATGGGCGACTTCGTCGGCGCGGTGCTCAAGCACCTGCGCAAAGTACCTGTGGAGAAACTCAGCCTGTGCGGCGGCTTCGGCAAGATCAGCAAACTGGCGGCCGGGCACATGGACCTGCACTCGCGTCATTCGAGTATCGACCTGCCGCAACTGGCGGAATGGGCAGCGGCGATTGGTGCTGACGATGCGTTGCAGCAAGCCATTCGCGGGGCGAACACCAGCCAGCAGGCGTTGGCGATGGCCAGTGCGGCGGGCGTTGCCCTCGGTGATGAAGTTTGCCGCCATGCGCTGGAATTCGCCCGCAGCGTGGTGCCGGCGCAGGTGCAGGTCGAGGTGTTTGCGATTGATCGTCAGGGTGGCATTGTTGGCCATGCGGGTGCCTTTGAATGAAGCGAATCTTGTTGCTCGGCGGCGTGACGGAAGCGTTGGCGATCGCACGCACGTTGGGACCGGAGCACATCTACAGCCTGGCCGGTGTCGGCCGGGTGCCGACCGATCTGACGTGTCAGGTGCGCGTCGGCGGCTACGGTGGCGCCGATGGTCTGGCGCAGTTCATTCGCGCTGAAGGCATCACGCTTTTGCTCGACGCGACCCATCCATACGCCGCGCAAATCAGCCGGAACGCCGCCACCGCCGCGCAACTCACCGGCATCCCCTGCTGGGCCCTGCGCCGCCCCGCGTGGCAACCACAACCGGGTGATGACTGGCGCGAAGTCGCCGACTGGGCCGAACTGATCACCGCCCTCGAACCCTTCCGCCGCCCCCTGTTCACCCTTGGCCGCGAACCGCTGCAACACCTCGATGAAATCCCCGCGCACCAGTTCTGGACCCTGCGCGCCCTCGACATTTATCCCGGCAACGAACGCTGCGAAGTCATCGGCGCCCGTGGACCGTTTCTGCTGCAGGATGAACGAACCCTGTTCGAAAGCCGGCAGATCGACGTGCTGATCAGCAAGAACAGCGGCAGCACCGCAACCGAGCCGAAGCTGGACGTGGCGCGGGAGCTTGGGGTGCCGGTGATGGTGTTGAAGCGGCCGGAGTTGGCGGGGGTTGATCGGGAGTTCTGGACGGTTGCTGAAGCCATCGCTGCCCTCGCGGCCGGAGTCCGACCGTGAAAAACAAAAAGCTCAAGTCCTACTGAGTGCTAGGACACTGCCCACAAGAACTTAAAGAATCGCTGACTATCTGCACGAGCGGCCCAGGCTTACGTTTAGCGTTTCATCGAATTTGTGAGCACGTTCCAATGACCGGAAAATTCACCCGCTTCGACATCAAGGACTTTCTCCACACGCCTGCTGAACTGGTGCACTACGTCAAGGCATGTTCGGAACTGGACTCAGGCGATGGACGATTCAACCGCGTGGCGCTCCGAGACTATAAGCAGACCATCCGATTGAGAATTCAATCTGATCCGGATTTCGCACAGGCATTGCGAATCGAAGCCGCTACACTCTTTCATAACGGCGAGACGGAACTGGCAAGCATGCTACTCGCACAATTGCATGTAGCGCTGCGACACCAAACCGCACGACGCTTTTTTACTTATCGGCCCTGATCAGGCTAAATAGCCGCGCCTGATCGCCCACCCCACGGACCTGCCCCATGAACCGACACCGGCTCGCATTTGCCTGGATCGCCTGCTTCGCAGTGCTGTTCAACATGCTTGCCATGCCGTTGACGGGAGCGATGGCGCAGGCGGCGCAGTCGCCGGCCGAGCAGTTGCTGTGGAGCAGCTTCTGCACCGGCAGCGGGACGAAGATGGTGGCGATCGACATCGGCAGCCTCGATCAGAAAGCGCCGCAAAGCGGTGACAATCATTCGACCATGCAGCATTGCTGGTGCTGTTCCGGATCGGCGCCGGTGGTGGCGTTGCCGGGGCATTCGCCGCAGCTGTATTTCGCTCAGTACGAAAGTAATCGCAGTGTGGCGCCCGCCTTGCTGCAAACCCCGACACCGCGCCAGCAATGGCCGAGCCTCAATCCCCGCGCCTCTCCTCTGGTCTGATTTGTTCCCGCATTTGACCTGCGTTTCAAATCGTTCTGGAGAACTGCCATGTTGAACAAATTCATCGTCATCGCTGCGCTGTTGCTGCCTGCGTGCTTCGCCCATGCCCACGGATACAAGGCCGGCGAGCTGGAAATCGCCCACCCGTGGTCGCAGGAACTGCCGCCGAACGCGCCGACCGTTGCCGCGTATTTCATCATTCACAACGCCGGCAAGACCGCTGACCGCCTGCTCAGCGTCGACTCGCCGATTGCCCCGACAGCGGAACTGCACGAGCACGTGATGCAGGGCGATCTGATGAAGATGCAACAGGTGCCGAACGTGGCCATCCCGGCCGGTGAAAACGTGACATTCGCGCCGATGGCCTATCACGTGATGCTGATGAATCCAACCGACCGCAGTCTGCTGACCGACGGCAAACGCTTTCCCCTGACGATGCACTTTGAAAAGGCCGGTGACGTGACCGTCGAAGTCGCCGTGCAGAAGAAGCCGCCGCAAGCCACGCAAGCCCACGCGCACGCCCAGTAACCGTTCCGGCAGACTCCGCCCATGCGCCCCCTGAGCGCCAAGCCCTCCCTGCAACGCCGTCAGACTGAACACCTGACCCGCGGCAGCTGGATCGCACTGTTCGCCATGTTGATGATCTTCATCGGCCCGCTGATTTCCCAGTCGATGCCGATGGATCAGCACGCCTCGACCTCCATGCCGATGAGCATGGACATGTCGATGGACATGCCGGGCATGGATCACTCCGCGCATGCAGCAAAACCCTCGGCCGAACACTGCCCGCCGCAATCCTCGCACCACGTACTGTGGGAAAAATGCGGTTATTGCAGCCTGCTGTTCAACTGCCCGGCGCTGACCGGCGGTGGCAGCTTCGCCACCTTCAGCATTCCACTGGTCAACACCTTCACCCCACCCTCCCCGCGTCTGGACCATGCCCGGCGGACCTTCTTCCCCGGCGCCCGCACCCGCGCCCCGCCCGTCGCAGCGTAAACACCCACCTCTGATTGCACACGGTTGAGAAGACGGCTTCAGGCTGCCGGCCGTGTTGTTTACGACTGTTTGATGGAAATTGTCATGTCCAGGTTTTCTGCTGTCCCACGCCCGGGTTCTGCCCCGGCGTCCTTTGCTCTGAACGAATCCCGCGTTCGTTTCAGACACGCGACCGCCGTCCTTTGCGGCGTCCTGCTGTCCCCGCTGGTCCACGCCGACGAACATGCCGGCCACGCTGACGAACTGAGCCCGACGGTGATCACTGCCATCGCCCCGAGCTCGCCGCTGACCATCGTCACCAACCCGAAAGACCCGCGCCAACCGGTGCCGGCCAGCGACGGCGGCGACTACCTGAAGACCATTCCCGGCTTCGCCCTGGTGCGCAACGGCGGCACCAACGGTGATCCGGTATTGCGCGGCATGTTCGGTTCGCGCCTGAACATCCTCACCAACGGCAGCATGATGCTCGGCGCCTGCCCCGGCCGGATGGACGCGCCAACCTCGTACATCTCGCCCGAAACCTACGACAAACTCACCGTGATCAAAGGCCCGCAAACCGTGCTTTATGGACCGGGCGCCTCGGCCGGCACGATCCTGTTCGACCGCGAACCGGAAAGCTTCGGCGAACTGGGCACCCGCGTGAACGCCAGCGTGCTGGCCGGCTCCCACGGGCGCTTCGACAAAGTCGTCGATGCGGCGGCCGGCGGTTCGTTGGGCTATGTGCGGGTGATCGGCAACACCGCACATTCCGACGATTACCGCGACGGCAACAACGACATCGTTGCCTCGCGCTATGACAAGTGGAACGGCGACGTGGCGCTGGGCTGGACCCCGGACGCCGACACCCTGATCGAACTCACCGCCGGCAAGGGCGACGGCCAAGCGCGCTACGCCGGACGCGGCATGGACGGCTCGCAATTCCTGCGCGAAAGCCTCGGTCTGCGTTTCGAGAAATCCAACCTCAGCGACGTGCTGGAGAAGCTCGAAGCGCAGGTCTACTACAACTACGCCGACCACGTGATGGACAACTACACCCTGCGCACGCCGTCCGGCACCGGGATGATGGCGGGACCGATGGCGTCCAACGTCGACCGCCGTACCCTCGGCGCGCGCATCAAGGCCACCTGGCGCTGGGCCGACATCCAGCTGATCACCGGGCTCGATGCGCAGACCAACGAACACCGGCAGCGCAGCGGCATGGGCATCGATACCTACAAGGATCAGCCGTTCACCAAGGACGCCGACTTCCATAACTACGGCGTGTTCAGCGAAATGACCTGGTACGCCGCCGACCGCGACCGGCTGATTACCGGCGCCCGGGTCGACCGCACCTCGGCCAAGGATTATCGGCAGAGCACCGGCTCGGGAATGATGTCCCGGCCGAACCCGACCGCTGGCGATACCCGCGCCGACACCCTGCCGAGCGGTTTCATCCGTTACGAGCATGACCTGGCCGACAGCCCGACCACGCTCTACGCCGGCCTCGGCCACGCCCAGCGGTTCCCGGATTACTGGGAGCTGTTTTCGCCCAAATCCGGCCCGGCCGGTTCGGTCAATGCGTTCGATTCGATCAAGCCGGAAAAGACCACTCAGCTCGACTTCGGCGTGAACTACAAGGATGCCGACCTCGAAGCCTGGGCCTCGGGCTACATCGGCGTGGTGCGCGACTACATCCTGTTCGACTACACCCCGACGATGATGGGCATGAGCACCTCCCGCGCCGAGAACATCGACGCGCGGATCATGGGCGGTGAACTCGGTGCCGCTTACAAACTCACCGACAACTGGAAAGCCGATGCGACCCTGGCCTACGCCTGGGGCAAGAACAGCAGCGACGGCAAGGCCCTGCCGCAGATGCCGCCGCTGGATGCACGTTTCGGCCTGACCTACAGCGAAGACAACTGGAGTGCCGGCGCACTGTGGAGGGTGGTCGCCGCGCAAAACCGTATCGACCAGAACAAGGGCAACGTGGTCGGCAAGGATTACGACAAGAGTTCAGGCTTCGGCGTGTTCTCGCTCAACGGTGCCTACCGGATCAACAAACACTGGAAGGTCAGTACCGGCGTCGACAACCTGTTCGGCAAGGCTTACGCCGAACACCTGAACCTGGCGGGCAACGCCGGGTTCGGCTACCCGGCCAACGACCCGCAAGCCATCAATGAGCCAGGGCGCACGCTCTGGACCAAGGTGGACATGAGTTTCTAACCCTCAAGGGCACTCGCTCCCCTTGAGGGCGCGAGTGACAACAGACAACGAGAAGATCCAAGCCAAGCGGAGCACACGTGATGAAACAGCCCAAACCGAATTTCTACAACCTGGCCTGGCGTTGGCATTTTTATGCCGGATTGTTCGTCGCCCCATTCATGGTGATGCTGGCCCTGACCGGCATCATTTACCTGTTCAAACCGCAACTCGATTCGCTGATGTACAGCAGCCTGCTGAACGTCCCCGCCGGGCATCACACCGTGCCGGCCGATGACTTGCTGCAAAAGGTCAAAAGCGCTTATCCACAGGGCCAGGTCACCCAGTACCTGCCGCCGGTGAATGCCGAGCGCAGCGCGCAGTTTGTCGTGGCCAATGCCGGCCATGAGCTGAACGTGTTCGTCGATCCGTACCACGGCGACATCCTCGGCGAGCAGGATGCCAAGCAGAACCTGCAAGCCATCGCCCGGGCGATTCACGGCGAACTGATGATCGGCACCGTCGGTGACCGACTGATCGAAATGGCCGCCGGCTGGGGCGTGGTGCTGGTGGTGTCCGGGGTTTTCCTGTGGTGGCCGCGAGGTCAGGCCGCCGGGATTCTGTGGCCACGCCTGAGCAGTCGCGGCCGCGTGCTGTGGCGTGATCTGCATGCTGTTACCGGATTCTGGGGCGCCGCATTGCTGCTGGTGATGCTGCTCAGCGGCATGACCTGGACCGGCTTCTGGGGCAAGCAATATGCCCAGGTGTGGAACGTGTTCCCGGCGGCGATGTGGGACAACGTGCCGACCTCCGACGTCGAGGCCGGCAGCCTCAACAACGCCGCGCGCCAGACTGTGCCGTGGGCGATGGAAAACACCCCGATGCCGATGTCCGGCGACCATGCCGAACACATGGCCCACGGCGGCATGCAACACGGCCCCGCCGCGCCGACCATCCGCCTGCAGGATGTGCAGAACATCGCCATCGAGCGCAAGGTCGAGCCGGGCTACAGCATCACAATGCCGACCACCGCCACCGGCGTGTTCACCATTGCCGTGTTCGCCGACGACCCGCGCAACGACGCCACCCTGCACATCGATCAGTACACCGGCAAGGTTCTCGCCGATGTGCGCTTCGAGCAATACGGCGCTGTTGCCCGGGCTACCGAGATCGGCGTGATGCTCCACGAGGGCAAGATGTTCGGCACCTTCAACCAGATCATCGTGCTGCTGATCTGCCTGATGATTCTGCTCAGCGCCGTCAGCGGCGTGGTGATCTGGTGGAAGCGCCGGCCGCACGGCAAGTTCGGCGTACCGCCGCTGCGTCACGATCTGCCGAAGTGGAAAACCGGCGTGGCAATCATGCTCGTACTCGCGGTGGTGTTTCCGCTGGTGGGGGCTTCGCTGGTGGTGGTGTGGTTGCTGGATCGGTTGCTGCTGTCGCGTCTGGGCCGACAAACTGAATCCGCCTCAACTTCATCATGAAACAGGCGAGATGCGCGGTTTAGACAGATCTTTAAACTGCCGGGGCTTAAACTCCGGCAACTTTTAGTGTTACTGTATAACGCAAATTTGCTGCTCTGCCCGCAGCCATGCACTGTCATGAGGCTGCGGGCTTTTCTTTTGAAGAAGTGATTCACCGCCCCGATGAACAAGTACCTCTTGTCCAGCCTCTGTCTGTTCGCCCTGAACAACAGCGCCCACGCCGACAACTCCCCGCTGACGCTGCCCACCGGCACCATCACCGCCCCGGCCAATGACGACCCGACCGTCAGCCTGACCACGCCGACCAGCGCCGGCTCGCGCCTGAACCTCACGGCCATGGAAACCCCGGCCAGTGTCGAAAGCCTGAGCGGTGAACAGGTCCGCGCCCGTGGCGACCGCAGCGTGCAGGACGCGGTGTCGCGCAGCACCGGCATCAGCCGCACCGGCACGCCCGGCGATGGCGGCACCTCGTTGCAGGCCCGGGGCTTTACCGGGCAGAGTTCGGTGATGCAGTTGTATGACGGCAACCGCATGTACACCGGCATGGGCACGGTGACGTTTCCGGTCGACACCTGGTCGGTGGAGCGCGTCGATGTCCTGCGCGGCCCGGCCTCGGTGCTGTACGGCGAGGGCGCGACCGGCGCGGTGGTCAACGTGATCCCGAAGAAGCCGTTCGATGGCGAAATCGAAAACCATGTGCGCGTCGGCTACGGCTCGTTCGACCGCCAGCAGCAGGCGTTCGACAGCGGCGGCTCGCTGACCGACACCCTGAGCTATCGCCTCAACCTCAACCGCCTGCGCGGCAACGGCTGGGTCGATCGCGGCGACTCGTCCAGCGACTTCATCAGCGCCGCCCTGCGCTGGCAGGCGACCGACGACCTGACCTTCACCCTCGCCCACGATTACGGCGATCAGCGCCCGCAAAACTACTTCGGCACGCCACTGATCAACGGCCAATTGAAAGACAGCCTGCGCAACAAGAACTACAACGTGCGCGACGACAAGCAGCACTACAACGATCAATGGACGCGCCTGACCACCGATTGGCAGATCAACGAGGCGGTCAGCGCCAGCAACGAGCTGTACTACCTGAAAGCCCAGCGCCGTTGGCAGAACGCCGAAAACTACAACTTCGACGCTGACAGTCAGCAGCTCGGCCGCAGCGGCTACTTCGGCATCGGCCACAAACAGGAACAGGTCGGCGACCGCCAGACCTTCACCTTCAAGCACTCGCTGTTCGGCCTCGACAGCCAGACCGTGACCGGCGTTGATTACAACCGCATCCGCTTCCAGCTCGACAGCAACTCGCCGTTCAACGACGTATTGTCGAACGGCCAGCCGCTGGATCGCTATCACCCGCAAACCGGTTATTTCGAGAGCGCCGATCCGTATCGCGATCAGTTCGACAGCACCACCAGACAGATGTCGGTGTTCGCCGAAAACCGCACGCAACTGAGCGAACGCTGGTCGCTGGTGACCGGTGTGCGCCGCGACTACGTACACGTGGATCGCAACAACCTGGTCGATGGCAGCCAGAGCGACAAGACCCTGACCGGCAACAACTGGAAGGCCGGCCTGGTGTTCGCGCTGACGCAAGACACCTCGTTCTACGGCCAGGTTGCCACCAGCACCGATGGCATCGGCGGTTTGATTTCGCTGAGCCCGAGCCAACAGCAATATGACCTGTCCACCGCGCGGCAAACCGAGATCGGCCTGAAGCAGCTGTTCTGGGATCAGCGTGGCGAGTTCACGCTGGCGGCGTATCGCATCGTGAAGAAGAAGCTGCTGACCGACGATCCGGGCAACCCGACGCTCAAGCAGCAGGTCGGCCAGCAATCGTCGAACGGTCTGGAAGCCAGCCTTGATCTGCAACTGCCACACGCCTGGCAGCTGCAAGCCAACGCTGCAATCGTGAAGGCCAAGTACGACGATTTTGAAGAAGTGGTCGGCGGCGTGCCGGTGTCGCGCAACGGCAATCGCCCGGTGGACGTGCCACGCCGCACTGCCAATCTGTGGCTGAGCAAGGCGCTGGCCGATGACCTGAAAGCCGGCGCCGGCGTGCGTTACGTCGATGCGCGCTACGCCGATATGGCCAACCGCAACGAGCTGCCGAGCTACACCGTGGTCGATGCAACGTTGTCATGGAAAGCCCTGCGCAACACCACGCTGGGGTTGCAGGTGAACAATCTGTTTGACCGGACGTATGCGCAAAGCCAATACAATGAGGGCCAGCAGTGGATTCTGGGTGAACCTCGTTCGTTCTTTGTTACGGCTGACTACACCTTTTGACTCACTGGCCCCGCCCTCACCCTAACCCTCTCCCGGAGGGAGAGGGGACTGACCGAGGTGTTTGGGCAAGTTGCACCGACCTGAAATACCGGGTCGAACTCAGGATTTGAAGAGCACGAAGATCGGCTCCCATTTCCCCTATGGACGGGGCTGACCGAGGTGTTTGGGCAAGTTACACCGACTTGAAATACCGAGTCGAACTCAGGATTTGAAGAGCACGAAGATCGGCTCCCTTTCCCCCTCGCCCCCCTTGGGGGAGAGGGCTGGGGTGAGGGGGATGGATCTACCAGACAGACATAACCTTAGAAATCACACTGAACCTCACATGACCTCACTGTCCCTCACTGATCTCGCTTGGTCCCCCTTGGGCCACGGCCACTGTCATCACCAGTTCCAGCTGCGTGACGCCTCGCTGCAAGTGGCCGCCGGTGAGTTCGTCGGGCTGATCGGGCCCAATGGCAGCGGCAAGACCAGCCTGTTGCGTTGCGCCTACCGCTTCAGTCAGCCGGAAACCGGTGAGGTCAGACTCGATCACCACAACGTGTGGAAGCAATCCTCACGCTGGTGCGCGCAACGCATCGCCGTGGTCCTGCAGGAATTCCCCGACGCCTTCGGCCTGACCGTCGAAGAAGTGGTCGCCATGGGCCGCACGCCGCACAAAGGCCTGTTCGACGGCGACACGCTGGAAGACCGCAATCTCGCTACCCAGGCCCTCAAATCCGTGGGTCTCGATGGCTTCGAAGATCACGCATTCGCCACGCTGTCCGGCGGTGAAAAACAGCGGGTGATCCTCGCCCGGGCCCTGACCCAGCAACCGCAACTGCTGATCCTCGACGAGCCGACCAACCACCTCGACCCGCGTTATCAACTGGAACTGCTGCAACTGGTCAAGCGTTTGCAAATCGGCACGTTGGCGAGCATCCACGACCTGAACCTGGCTGCCGCGTTCTGCGACCGTTTGTATGTGATCAACCACGGTCGCATCGTCGCCAGCGGCACCCCGCAAGAAGTGCTCACCGTCGAACTGCTGCGTGACGTGTTCGGCGTCGAAGCATTGATCGACTCCCACCCCCTCCACGGCTACCCGCGAATCACCTGGATAACCCGACCATGACTGTGCGCTCCCTGCTTTGCCTCGCTCTGCTGCTGGGCACCACCCACGCCTTCGCCGAGGCCACCCAGTACCCGCTGACGATCCACAGCTGCAACCGCGAAGTGACCTTCAAGCAAGCGCCGAAACACGCAGTCAGCCACGACATCAACATGACCCAGATGATGCTCGCCCTCGGCCTCAAGTCGAAGATGGCCGGCTACAGCGGCGTCAGTGGCTGGAAATCGGTAACGCCTGAAATGCAGAGCCTGCTCGACGGCCTGCCGGAACTGGCGGCCAAGTACCCCTCGGTGGAAACCCTGCTCAACGCCAACGTCGATTTCTTCTTCGCCGGTTGGGATTACGGCATGCGCGTCGGCGGTGATCTCACGCCGCAGACCCTGCAACCGCTGGGCATCAACGTCTATGAGCTGACTGAATCCTGCGCCTTCGTGATGAAGCGTCCGGCCGCCACGCTGGACGACACTTATAACGACCTGCGCAACCTCGGAAAGATTTTCGACGTGCAGGATCGCGCCAACGCGCTGATCGCCGACATGCAAAGTCAGGTCGCCGAAGTCCGCAAAGCCCTGCCCGCCGAAAAGCCCCGTGTTTTCCTGTACGACAGCGGCGAAGACCGCGCCATGACCTCCGGCCGCCTCGGCATGCCGCAGGCGCTGATCGACGCCGCCGGCGGGCACAACGTTCTCGATGACGTCGAAGCGAGCTGGACCCGGGTCAACTGGGAAACCGTGGTCGAGCGTAATCCACAGGTGATCGTCATCGTCGACTACAGCGAAATCACCGCCGAGCAGAAGATTGAATTCCTGCTGAAGAACAAGGCCCTGCAATCGGTGGACGCGATCAAGAACCAGCGCTTCATCGTCATCCCCTACGTGCAGGCCACGCCGGGGATCGACAACGTGCTGGCGGTGGAAACCCTGGCCAAAGGTTTCCACGGCGAATGATCGATCGTCGCTATGCGCTGCTGCTGATCGCCCTCGGTGCCGTGCTGCTGGTGTCGTGCGTGGTGTCGCTGGGCTTCGGCCCGGCGCGGGTGCCGGTGGACGTGGTGTGGCGGATTCTGCTGCACAAACTGTTCGGCCTCGGTGTGGCGGACTGGAGCGCCGGCCAGGAACACATCGTCTGGCTGATCCGCGTGCCGCGCATGCTGCTCGGTGCATTGGTCGGTGCCGGGCTGGCGTTGATCGGCGCGGTGCTGCAAGCGGTGACGCGCAATCCGCTGGCCGATCCACACCTGCTTGGCGTCACCTCCGGTGCCACGCTCGGTGCAGTGATCGTGGTGCTGCACATCGGCGAAATCGTCGGCCTGCTGACCTTGCCGATCGCCGCGTTCATCGGCGCGTTGTTGAGCATGTTTCTGGTGCTGGGCATCGCCAACCGCCAGGGTCGGCTGGACAGTGATCGTCTGCTGCTGTGTGGCGTGGCGGTGTCGTTCGTGATGATGGCGATCGCCAATCTGCTGTTGTTCATGGGCGATCACCGTGCCAGTTCAGCGGTGATGTTCTGGATGCTCGGTGGCCTGGGTCTGGCGCGCTGGGCGTTGTTGGCGGTGCCGGCGCTGAGCGTGTTGCTCGGATTGATTCTGCTGATCGGCATGGCCCGCCCGCTGAACGCCTTGATGGCCGGCGAACAGACCGCCGTCACCCTCGGCCTGAATGCCCGGGCGGTGCGTCTGCGGGTGTTCGTGATTGCTTCGCTGATGACCGGGGTGCTGGTGTCGATCAGCGGCTCCATCGGGTTTGTCGGGCTGATGGTGCCGCACATTGCCCGGCGCCTGATCGGTGCCGAGCATCGGCGCCTGCTGCCGGTGTGCGTGTTGCTCGGCAGCGTTTTCCTCGTCTGGGTGGACGTCGCCGCCCGCACGTTGATAGCCCCCGAAGACCTGCCCATCGGTGTTGCCACCGCAGCCCTCGGCGGGCTGTTCTTCATCGGACTGATGCGCCGCCGCTGATTTCTCGGGGCGCGCCCCAATTTGGCGCGCCCCACTGCACCTTTGCATGCAACACGTCCCCTCATGGTGCGCCGACTCAACGCGCGACCGCTCTAAACCGACATTTTCCTGCCCAAACCCGACCGGGCACAGCCCTTGCAAAACAGCCTTCAGTCGTTCGCATCTGCCAACCATAAAAAACTTTAACGTTCATGGAGATCGCACAATGAAGCGTCGCAGTTTGATCAAGGCTTTCACACTCACGGCATCGATTGCCGCGATGGGCATGACCTGGACCGTACAGGCCGCCGAGACCATCAAGGTCGGGATTCTGCATTCGTTGTCCGGCACCATGGCGATCTCCGAAACGTCGCTCAAGGACATGGCGTTGATGACCATCGACGAGATCAACGCCAAGGGCGGGGTGAACGGCAAGATGCTCGAACCGGTGGTGGTCGACCCGGCGTCGAACTGGCCACTGTTCGCGGAAAAGGGCCGGCAGTTGCTGACCCAGGACAAGGTTGCGGTGGTGTTCGGCTGCTGGACCTCGGTGTCGCGCAAATCGGTGCTGCCGGTGTTCGAAGAACTCAACGGCCTGCTGTTCTACCCGGTGCAATACGAAGGTGAAGAGATGTCGCCGAACGTGTTCTACACCGGCGCCGCGCCGAACCAGCAAGCGATGCCGGCGGTTGAATACCTGATGAGCGAAGAAGGCGGCAGTGCCAAGCGCTACTTCCTGCTTGGCACCGATTACGTGTATCCGCGCACCACCAACAAGATCCTGCGCTCGTTCCTGCACTCCAAAGGCGTAGCGGATAAAGACATCGAAGAGGTCTACACCCCGTTCGGTCACAGCGACTATCAAACCATCGTCGCCAACATCAAAAAATTCTCGGCCGGCGGCAAGACCGCTGTGATCTCCACCGTCAACGGCGACTCCAACGTGCCGTTCTACAAAGAGCTGGCCAACCAGGGCCTGAAAGCCACCGACGTACCGGTGGTGGCGTTCTCGGTGGGCGAAGAAGAACTGCGCGGCATCGACACCAAGCCGCTGGTGGGCAACCTCGCGGCATGGAACTACTTCGAGTCGGTGGAGAACCCGGTGAACAAGAAGTTCGTCGATGACTGGAAAGCCTACGCGAAGAAACACAACCTGCCGGGCGCCGACAAGGCCGTGACCAACGACCCGATGGAAGCCACTTACGTCGGCATCCACATGTGGGCGCAGGCGGCGGAGAAAGCCAAATCCACCGACGTCGACAAGGTCCGCGAAGCCCTCGGCGGCCAGACCTTCGCCGCGCCGTCCGGCTACACCCTGACCATGGACAAGACCAATCACCACCTGCACAAACCGGTGATGATCGGCGAGATCCAGAGCGACGGTCAGTTCAACGTCGTGTGGCAGACCGAAGGGCCGATCCGTGCGCAGCCGTGGAGCCCGTTCATTCCGGGTAATGACAAGAAGCCGGAGTATGCGGTGAAGAGCAACTGAGGCGGATTCAGACCTTGAGGCGGACTTGAGACCTTCCCCCTCACCCCAGCCCTCTCCCTCAGGGAGAGAGGGAAAGGGAGCAGATCTCCATCGTTTTCAAAGCCTGAGTTCGACTCTGTTTTTTCAGGTCGATGCTTGATGAACAGACAACTCGGTCAGTCCCCTCTCCCTCCGGGAGAGGGCTAGGGTGAGGGCTGGATTTCGCAGTCGGACACCGCTCCATCGGCCACCGCAACACAGGAAGCACCACCCATGCCCACTGCCTTTTACCGCGTCATCCTGGCCCTCTTGCTCCTGCTGCCCATGATGACCCACGCCAGCGACGCCGAAGACTTCGTCGCCGCCAACCCCACGCAACAGGCCAAACTGCTGGAAGCCTGGGCCGCGCAGCCCGATCCGGCGCGTGTCGAACTGATCAACGCCCTGCAACAAGGCGAACTGACCGTCGACGGCCAACCCAAGACCCTGCGCCTGAACAACCGCCTGCGGGGTCTGATCGACACCGCGCTGGCCAGCCACCAATTGCTCGCCGCCGACGCCAAAACCCGTCTGACCGCCGCGCAGCAATTGCAGAAAAGCGCCAAACCGGCGCAGCTGAAATTCCTCGACCAGCAACTGGCTGGCGAAACCGATGAAAACGTCCACGCCGCCCTGAGCCTGGCGCTGGCCAATCTGCAACTGGTCGACACCGACCCGGCGGTGCGCCTCGCGGCCGTGCGTCTGCTCGGTGAAACCGGCGACCCGCTGGCCCGTACCCGCCTCGAAGGCTTGCTCGAACCCGGCGTCGAAACCGATGCCAATGTGCGCACCGCCGCCGAAACCAGCCTCGCCCAGGTCAAGCGCAAACTGCTGATCGGCGAACTGCTCGGCCAGGCCTTCAGCGGCATGTCCCTCGGTTCGATTCTGTTGCTCGCGGCGCTGGGTCTGGCGATCACTTTCGGCCTGCTCGGTGTGATCAACATGGCCCACGGCGAGATGCTGATGCTCGGCGCCTACTCGACCTACGTCGTGCAGTTGATGTTCCAGCGCTACGCGCCGCAGGCCATCGAGTTCTATCCGCTGATCGCGCTGCCGGTGGCGTTCTTCGTCACCGCTGCCATCGGCATGGCCCTGGAGCGCACGGTGATCCGTCACCTCTACGGTCGACCACTGGAAACCCTGCTGGCCACCTGGGGCATCAGCCTGATGCTGATTCAACTGGTGCGTCTGGTGTTCGGTGCGCAGAACGTTGAAGTGGCGAACCCGGCATGGCTGTCCGGCGGGATTCAGGTGTTGCCGAATCTGGTGCTGCCGTACAACCGCATCGTGATCATCGCCTTTGCGCTGTTTGTGGTGGTGCTGACCTGGCTGCTGCTGAACAAGACTCGCCTGGGTCTGAACGTGCGTGCCGTCACCCAGAACCGCAACATGGCCGCCTGCTGCGGCGTGCCCACCGGGCGCGTCGACATGCTCGCTTTCGGCCTCGGCTCGGGCATCGCCGGGCTCGGTGGCGTGGCCCTGAGCCAGATCGGCAACGTCGGCCCGGACCTCGGCCAGAGCTACATCATCGACTCGTTCCTGGTGGTGGTGCTCGGCGGCGTCGGGCAATTGGCCGGCAGCGTGTTCGCCGCGTTCGGCCTGGGCATCGCCAACAAGATTCTCGAACCGCAGATCGGTGCGGTGCTCGGCAAGATCCTGATCCTCGCGCTGATCATTCTGTTCATCCAGAAACGTCCGCAAGGCCTCTTCGCACTGAAAGGACGGGTGATCGACTGATGAACCAGCCTCTACTAGTCACGGCCACACAAAAGGCCGGCCCGAAAGTCACCCTCGCCATCGGCGCGGTGGTGCTCGCCTTGCTGATCGCCCTGCCTCTGCTGTCGCTGTTGCCGGCGGACAGCTCGCTGCATGTTTCGGCCTACACCCTGACGCTGGTGGGCAAGATTCTCTGCTACGCCATCGTCGCCCTGGCACTGGATCTGGTCTGGGGTTACGCCGGTCTCCTGTCGCTGGGCCACGGTCTGTTCTTCGCCCTCGGCGGTTATGCGATGGGCATGTACCTGATGCGCCGGGCTGCCGGTGATGGCTTGCCGGCGTTCATGACCTTCCTGTCTTGGACGGAATTGCCGTGGTACTGGAGCGGCACCGGCAGCTTCCTCTGGGCGATGTGCCTGGTGGTGTTGGCGCCGGGGTTGTTGGCGCTGGTGTTCGGGTTTTTCGCCTTCCGCTCGCGAATCAAGGGTGTGTATTTCTCAATCATGACCCAGGCCCTGACCTTCGCCGGGATGCTGCTGTTTTTCCGCAACGAAACCGGCTTCGGCGGCAACAACGGCTTCACCAATTTCCGCACGATCCTCGGTTTCGGCATCACCGAACCGGGCACTCGCGCGGTGCTGTTTCTGGCGACGGTGCTGTTGTTGGTGGCGAGCCTGTTCATCGGCTGGCGGCTGGCCCGCAGCAAGTTCGGCCGGGTGCTGACCGCGTTGCGTGACGCGGAAAATCGCCTGATGTTCTGCGGCTACGACCCGCGCGGCTTCAAGCTGTTCGTCTGGGTGTTGAGTGCGGTGTTGTGTGGTCTGGCGGGTGCGTTGTACGTGCCGCAAGTGGGGATCATCAACCCGAGCGAAATGTCGCCGACCAACTCGATCGAGGCCGCCGTCTGGGTCGCCCTTGGCGGGCGCGGCACGCTGATCGGCCCGCTGCTCGGCGCCGGCGTGGTCAACGGCATGAAGAGCTGGTTCACCGTGGCCTTCCCCGAATACTGGCTGTTCTTCCTCGGCGCGCTGTTCATCGTCGTGACGTTGTACCTGCCCAAGGGCGTGATCGGTCTGCTGAAGAAACGAGGTGAATCATGAGAGTCACGGCGAGCGCTGAATTCATGCTGGAACCGGCCTTTTTCCCGGTGGAACCGAACAAGGACGAAGGCACCAGCCGCGACTCGATCGGCCTCGGGCAACGCGTCGGGCCGGGCCTCGACACCCGTCACGGCACGATCCTGACCCTGGAAGACATCAGCGTCAGCTTCGACGGCTTCCGCGCGCTGAACAATCTGAACCTGTACATCGGCGTCGGCGAACTGCGCTGCATCATCGGCCCCAACGGCGCGGGCAAGACCACACTGATGGACGTGATCACCGGCAAGACCCGCCCGAGCCACGGCAAGGCATGGTTCGGTGAAACCCTCGACCTGACGCAGATGAGCGAAGTGCAGATCGCCCAGGCCGGGATCGGGCGCAAGTTCCAGAAACCGACGGTGTTCGAAGCGTTGAGCGTGTTCGAGAACCTGGAGCTGGCGCAGAAAACCGACAAGTCGGTGTGGGCCAGCCTGCGGGCGAAGTTGAGCGGCGAGCAGAAAGACCGGATCAGCGAAGTGCTCGACACCATTCGCCTGACCACTTCGGTCAACCGCCCGGCGGGGCTGCTGTCCCACGGGCAGAAACAGTTTCTGGAAATCGGCATGTTGCTGATGCAGGACCCGCAACTGCTGCTGCTCGATGAGCCAGTGGCAGGCATGACCGACGCCGAAACCGAGTTCACCGCCGAGCTGTTCAAGTCGCTCGCAGGCAAGCACTCGCTGATGGTGGTGGAACACGACATGGGCTTCGTCGGCTCGATTGCCGACCACGTCACGGTGTTGCATCAGGGCAGCGTGCTGGCCGAAGGATCACTGGAACAGGTGCAGGACAACGAGCGCGTGATCGAAGTCTATCTCGGCCGCTGAAACTGCAAGCCCGCTCCCACAGGGGGATTTGAGGAGAACTTGAACATGCTGCAAGTCGACAAGCTGCACCAGTACTACGGCGGTAGCCACATCCTGCGCGGCCTGAGTTTTGACGTGAAGGTCGGCGAAGTGACCTGCCTGCTCGGGCGTAACGGTGTGGGCAAGACCACGCTGCTCAAATGCCTGATGGGCCTGTTGCCGGCCAAGGAAGGCGCGGTGAACTGGGAAGGCCAACCGATCACCACGTTCAAGCCGCATCAACGGGTGCACGCGGGGATCGCCTACGTGCCGCAGGGCCGGGAGATTTTCGGCCGACTGACCGTGGAAGAGAACCTGCTGATGGGGCTGTCGCGTTTTCCCGGCAGCGAAGCCAAAGAGGTTCCGGCGTTCATCTACGAGCTGTTCCCGGTGCTGCTGCAAATGAAACAGCGGCGCGGCGGCGATCTGTCCGGCGGTCAGCAACAGCAGCTTGCGATTGGCCGCGCACTGGCCAGCCGTCCGCGTCTGCTGATCCTCGACGAGCCCACCGAAGGCATCCAGCCGTCGGTGATCAAGGAAATCGGCGCGGTGATCAAGAAACTTGCCGCCCGTGGCGACATGGCGATTCTGCTGGTGGAGCAGTTCTACGATTTCGCCGCCGAACTGGCCGATCAATACCTGGTGATGTCCCGGGGCGAGATCGTGCAGCAGGGCCGTGGCGAAAATATGGAAGCCGAAGGTGTACGCGGGCTGGTGACTATTTGAGGTTACGGTCTAATCTGTAGCGTCCTAACGATAATCAAAAAACATGAACTTACCTGTTGCGACTGCCCTGTTTACCCCGAGCTGGCACGCCGAGCTGGAGCTGGCGTACGCCCGCTTCGGCGATTGCACGCGGCCGACCCGCCGCCGGCACCTCGGCCCGTTGCGGGTGCAAAAGCATCTGTACGCCGAAGGGCCCGAGGTCTGCCAGCACATCATCGTCCACCCGCCGGGCGGCATTGCCGGCGGTGACCGGCTCGACATCAGCGCCCGCGTAGCACAAGGCGCCTGGGCACAGATCACCAGCCCCGGCGCGGCCAAGTGGTATCGCGCGGCGGGGCCCGCTTATCAGTCGCTGAACCTGCATGTCGCTGATGGCGCGACACTGGAATGGCTGCCCCAGGAAACCATCGTCTACAGCGCCGCCCAGGCGGAACTCACGACCTCGATCGACCTTGAAGGCGATGCGCGACTGTTTTACTGGGACGTGGTGGCGCTGGGTCGTCCGGCCAGTGGCGAGCGCTTTGACCTCGGGCATTTTCAGGCGCATCTGGATATTCGCCGTGATGGCCGGCTGCTGTGGCATGAGCGCCAGCGCATCGTCGGCAACGATGGTTTGCTTGATTCGCCGATCGGGCTGGATGGCAATCCGGTGTTTGCAACCTTGCTGGTGACCGGTGAGATCGATGCTGAATTGCTGGAACGCTGCCGCTCGCTGGGCCACGACGTGCGCGGAGATCTGACGCAATTGCCCGGTCTTTTGGTCGCCCGTTGCCTGGCCAGTGAAGCGTTGCTGGCGCGAGCGTGGCTTATTGAATTGTGGCGGTTGCTGCGGCCGAAATTGATGGGACGCGAGGCAGTGCCGCCAAGAATATGGAGCACCTGAAAACCAGCCCTCACCCCCCGCCCTCTCCCGGAGGGAGAGGGAGCCTGACCGAGGTGACCGCTGGAAATGTTTCAGACACAAGAATTCAACTGACTGAACTGGCCATTGAAAACGACCGAGATCAGTCCCCTCTCCCTCCGGGAGAGGGCTAGGGTGAGGGCTGGGTCTGACTGACACCCCACTCACCACAAGAACCACACAAATCTGCCCAAATGGATTTCAAACGATGGACCTGACCCCACGCGAAAAAGACAAGCTGCTGATCTTCACCGCCGGCCTCGTGGCCGAGCGGCGACTGGCCCGTGGCGTGAAGCTCAACTACCCGGAGGCCATGGCCTACATCTCGGCGGCGCTGCTCGAAGGCGCCCGTGACGGCCAGACCGTGGCCGAGCTGATGCACTACGGCACCACGCTGCTGACCCGCGAGCAGGTGATGGAAGGCATCCCGGAAATGATCCCGGAGATCCAGGTCGAAGCGACGTTTCCCGACGGCACCAAACTGGTCACCGTCCATCAACCGATCGTCTGAGGCCGCGCCATGACTTACACCATCCGCGATGCCCTGCACGCCGACCTGCCGGCGATCCGCGACATCTACAACGACGCCGTGCTCAACACCACGGCGATCTGGAATGAATCCGCCGTCGACCTCGGCAACCGTCAGGCGTGGTTCAGCGCGCGCCAGGCCCAGGGTTATCCGATCCTGGTGATCGTCGACGCCGACAACACCACCCTCGGCTACGCTTCGTTCGGTGACTGGCGACCGTTCGACGGCTTCCGCCACACCGTCGAGCACTCGGTCTACGTGCGCAGCGACCAGCGCGGCAACGGTCTCGGCCCGCAATTGATGAGCGCACTGATCGAACGCGCGAAAACCTGCGACAAACACGTCATGGTCGCCGCCATCGAAAGCGGCAACGCCGCATCGATCCGCCTGCACGAGCGCGCCGGTTTCACCACCACCGGGCAGATGCCGCAAGTCGGCACCAAGTTCGGCCGCTGGCTCGACCTGACCTTCATGCAACTGACCCTCAATCCTGGCGCGGAGCCGCCGCCCGCCCACAAGGAGTGACACCAATGAACCCCGCCCAACTGCGACGCGTCAATGCTGAAAGTTTTGCGCACTATCGTCAGGGCCTGATCGACCTGCTGCTCGACGCCGTAGGGTATGGCGCCAGCGTCGGTTTCATGGCCGACCTCGATGCCGCGCAGGCCCGCGCCTATTTCGACGACGTGCAGGACAACCTGAACAAGGGCAACGTGTTGCTGTGGGTGGTGGTCAAGGACGAACAGGTGCAGGCCAGCGTCCAGTTGAGCCTGTGCCAGAAGGCCAACGGCCTGAACCGCGCCGAGGTGCAGAAACTGCTGGTGCGCGAACACGCCCGGCGGCGCGGCCTCGGCCAACAGTTAATGGAAGCGCTGGAACTGACGGCTCGCCAGTACAAGCGCGGCATGCTTTACCTCGACACCGAGGCCGGCTCCCCCGCCGAAGATTTCTACAAGGCCCTGGGCTACACCCGCGCCGGGGAAATTCCCGATTACGCCTGCGACCCGAACGGCACCTATCGCCCGACGGCCCTCTATTACAAAGTCCTGCAAGGAGCGAACTGATGATTCCCGGCGAATACCGGATCCAGCCCGGCGATATCGAACTCAATGTCGGTCGCCGCACCGTCAGCCTCAAGGTGGCGAACAGCGGCGACCGGCCGATCCAGGTCGGTTCGCACTACCATTTTTTCGAGACCAACGACGCCCTGACTTTCGACCGCGCCGCCAGCCGTGGCATGCGCCTGAACATTCCGGCGGGCACCGCCGTGCGCTTCGAGCCGGGGCAGAGCCGCGAGGTGGAACTGGTGGATTACGCCGGGCACCGGCGGGTGTTCGGGTTTGCCGGGCGGGTCATGGGTGACCTCTGAGTCCGCGTGTACCGCAGCCCTCACCCCAACCCTCCCGAAACGTCGGACCGCCCGGAGGGAGAGGGAGCCGATCACCGATAGCCGCCTCACCGCGATCAGTCCCCTCTCCCTCTGGGAGAGGGTTAGGGTGAGAGTCGATGGCTCACCGCTATTTTCCTGAAGGACGCTAGATGAAGATTTCCAGACAAGCCTACGCCGACATGTTCGGCCCCACCGTCGGCGACAAGGTGCGCCTGGCCGACACCGAGCTGTGGATCGAAGTCGAACAGGACTTCACCACCTACGGCGAAGAAGTGAAGTTCGGCGGCGGCAAAGTGATCCGCGACGGCCAGGGCCAGAGCCAGTTGCTGGCAGCCGAAGTGGTCGACACCGTCATCACCAACGCGTTGATCATCGACCACTGGGGCATCGTCAAGGCCGACGTCGGCCTCAAGGACGGGCGCATCGCCGCCATCGGCAAGGCCGGCAACCCGGACGTGCAGCCCGGCGTGACCATCGCCATCGGCGCCAGCAGCGAGGTGATCGCCGGCGAAGGCATGATCCTCACCGCCGGCGGCATCGACACCCACATCCACTTCATCTGCCCGCAGCAGATCGAAGAAGCGCTGATGAGCGGCGTCACCACCATGATCGGTGGTGGCACCGGTCCGGCCACCGGCACCAATGCCACGACCTGCACTTCGGGGCCGTGGCACCTGGCGCGGATGCTCCAGGCGGCGGACGCGTTCCCGATGAACATCGGCCTAACCGGCAAGGGCAACGCCAGCCTGCCGGAACCGCTGATCGAACAGGTCAAGGCCGGCGCCATCGGCCTCAAGCTGCACGAAGACTGGGGTACCACCCCGGCGAGCATCGACAACTGCCTGAGCGTTGCCGACCAGTACGACGTGCAGGTGGCGATCCACACCGACACCCTCAACGAGTCCGGTTTCGTCGAAACCACCCTCGGCGCGTTCAAGGGTCGCACCATCCACACCTATCACACCGAAGGGGCCGGTGGCGGCCATGCGCCGGACATCATCAAAGCCTGCGGTTTCGCCAACGTGCTGCCGAGTTCGACCAACCCGACCCGGCCGTTCACCCGCAACACCATCGACGAACACCTCGACATGCTGATGGTCTGCCACCACCTCGACCCGAGCATTGCCGAAGACGTGGCGTTCGCCGAAAGCCGCATCCGCCGCGAAACGATTGCCGCCGAAGACATCCTGCATGACCTCGGCGCGTTCTCGATGATCAGCTCCGACAGCCAGGCCATGGGCCGCGTCGGCGAAGTCATCACGCGCACCTGGCAGACCGCCGACAAGATGAAAAAGCAGCGCGGCCCGCTCGCGCAGGACGGCGAAGGCAACGACAACTTCCGCGCCAAACGCTACATCGCCAAGTACACGATCAACCCGGCGATCACCCATGGCATCAGCCATGAAGTGGGTTCGGTGGAAGTCGGCAAATGGGCCGATCTGGTGCTCTGGCGCCCGGCGTTCTTTGGCGTGAAGCCAACGTTGATCCTCAAGGGCGGCGCCATCGCCGCGAGCCTGATGGGTGACGCCAACGCCTCGATCCCGACCCCGCAACCGGTGCACTACCGCCCGATGTTCGCCAGCTACGGTGGCTCGCTGCACGCCACCAGCCTGACCTTCATCAGCCAGGCGGCGCAGGCGTCGGGACTGCCCGAAGCGTTGGGCCTGAAGAAGAAAATCGCCGTGGTCAAAGGTTGCCGCGAGGTGCAGAAAACCGACCTGATCCACAACGACTATCTGCCGAACATCGATGTCGACCCGCAGACCTATCAGGTCAAGGCCGACGGCGTGCTGCTCTGGTGTGAACCGGCCGAAACCCTGCCGATGGCGCAGCGTTACTTCCTGTTCTGACAGCCGACGCACGCAAAAAAGGCCCCGAGCACCTGCCTGACGCAGGGTCTCGGGGCCTTTTTCGTGGTGCTGGAAAACCACCGGGCAAAGGGTCGTGTATTTCTCGCCAAAGGGACTAATATTCGATTCGCTGTCGCCTTTTTTCAGGAACTGCCCATGCGTCTTTCCGAGTTCATCCTGGCCAATATCGACGCTATCGTCGATGAATGGGAACAGTTTGCCGCTACCATCACCCCGGCCGCCGACTATCTGGACTCCGCCGGTCTGCGCGATCACGCCAGCGCCATCCTGCGGGCCGCCGCCCGCGACATGAGCAAACCGCAAAGCCGCGACGAACAGGTCGCCAAGGCCAAGGGCGAAGGCCCCGAAAAGACCCCGAGTCTGGATGAAGCCGGCGCCAGCCATGGAGAACTTCGCCATACCGTCGGCTTTGACCTGGTGCAGATGACCTCGGAATTCCGCCACCTGCGCGCCTGTGTGATACGGCGCTGGGTCGACAGTCTGGAATCGCCGGACATGGCGTACTTCCAGGACATGATCCGCTTCAACGAAGCCATCGACGAAGCCCTGGCCGAATCGACGGCGGCTTACGCCGAGCAGATGGAGCATTCCCGGGACATCTTTCTGGCCATTCTCGGCCATGACCTGCGCGCGCCCCTGCAAGCGGTGAGCATGTCCACCGAGTTGCTGATGCGCAAAACCACGCTGCAAGGCGATGCTCTGACTTGCGCGCTGAACATCAAAACAGGCGCGCGACACATGGGGGCCATGGTCAGCGACCTCTTGGAGCTGGTACGCAGCCGCCTGGGCAGAAGCCTGCCGATCGAACCCGCGCCGATGGACCTGGCCGACGCGGCGCGAGCGGCCATCGCCGAGGCCTGCGCCGGCAATCCACAATGCGACCCGACCCTGAAAGCCGAGGGCGATACCCGTGGCGTCTGGGATGCCGGACGGATCGATCAACTGCTGCAGAATCTGATCGGTAATGCCTTGCAGCATGGCTCGAACCGGCAGGAGATCCTGGTGACGCTGCGGGGCGACGCTGCAAGCGTGCACCTGAGCGTGCACAACCACGGCGTGCCGATCCCTGAGGAAGCCATCGGCACCCTTTTCGATCCATTGGTGCGCAGTGCCGACGAAGAACTCGGACAGCCGTCGACCAGCCTCGGTCTGGGCCTGTTCATCGTCAAGGAAGTGGTGACCGCACACGGCGGGACGATCGAAGTCAGTTCAAGCGCAGCCGACGGTACGCTGTTCAGCGTGACGCTGCCCAGACAGGTATGAAACGCTACTCGACCACCAGCCGCGCCAGACGCTGACGGAGCATGCGGTTCTCGGATCGCAACTCCTGCACTTCTTCCAGCAGGTCCAGCGCCAGCGCGACGCCTTCCCATTCCAGCTCCAGGTCGCGCCGCAGCTTGGCGGCGCGTTTGGCCAGGGCCAGTTCGTAATCGGTGAAGCGCCATTCCCTGGGCTGCGCGCCCTGAGGTTCGAGGATGCCGTGTTCGACGATTTCAATCACGTAGACGTCCGACAGGTCGGCCGCCTCACAGAATTCTGCCATGTCCAGTTGAACGATCAGGGGGCTGCTCATGATGGGCTACTCCGTCGTCAGTATCAGAAGTTCTCGCGCGGATTGAAGGCGGCCTTCTTCGCCAGTTCCTGCCACAGCGCCTTGACGTCATCGCCGTTGGCTTTGGGCATCACGGCCTTGAGCTGGACGAACAGATAACCGCGCTCGCCCGCCTTGTTCTGCAGACCGTGGCCCTTGGCACGCATGCGCTGGCCGTTCTGGCTGCCGGCCGGAACCTTGAGGTTGATCTTGCCGGTCAGGGTCGGCACGGCCACTTCGGCGCCCAGCGCCAGCTCCCACGGTGCCAACGGCAAGGTGATGATCAGGTTTTCGCCTTCAACGTCGAATTTCGGGTGCGGCGCGAAACGGATGGTCAGGTACAGATCGCCATTGGCGCCGCCACCGATGCCCGGTGCGCCCTGGCCCTTGAGGCGGATGCGCTCGCCGTCGGCCACGCCGGCCGGGATCTTCACGTTCAGGCTCTTGCTGGTGTTGCTGACATGCTGGCCCGAACCGTTGTATTGCGGGACCTGGAAGCTGATCTTTTTCGATTCGTTCGAAAGCGTCTCTTCCAGAAAGATCGGCAGTTCCAGTTCCACGTCTTGCCCTCGCCGTCCGGCGCTGCGGGATTGCCGGCCAGCGCCGCCACCGAAACCGGGGCCGCGATTGCCGAAGATCGAACTGAAGAAGTCCGAGAAGTCACCGGTGTCGCCACCGCCGCCACCAAAGCCGCCACGGCTCTGCCAGCCCGGCGGGCCCTGAAACGGCTGACCGTGCTGGCCATAACGACGCAGTTCGTCGTATTCGGCGCGCTTGTCGGCGCTTTTCAGCGCTTCATAGGCTTCCGAGGCGTCCTTGAACTTGGCCTCGGCGTCCTTTTCCTTGCTGACATCGGGGTGGTATTTGCGCGCCAGCTTGCGATAGGCAGCCTTGATCGCCTTGTCGTCAGCCGTCGGCTCCACGCCGAGTATCTTGTAATAGTCTTTGAAGTCCATCGAAGGAATCACCATCCGTTATCGATTTCGCGCCGATGCCAGCATGCGCCGATTCGCACGTGCCGGGTTGACCGATCTCAAGGTTGTGACCGGGTGGCGCAGCAGAAGTTTATCGGCAGTGGACGGCGGTTCTTGCGACCGCCGGTATGTCTGCCGGCCCATGCCAGCAAGTTTGGGGCAAAGCGCCGAGTTTCAAGCAAGCTTAGTCGTGAAATAGCAGATGACCGGCCTTCGAATCTGTCGCGCACTGACATACACTGCGCGGCCGTTTTTTGACCGGAACCGTAAGACCATGAAAGACGCCTCTCCAGCCCGTGCCTGCGGCATCGACTTCGGCACGTCCAACTCCACCGTCGGCTGGCTGCGCCCCGGCATGGAAACGATGATCGCGCTGGAAGACGACAAGATCACCCTGCCGTCGGTGGTCTTTTTCAACATCGAAGAGCGCCGTCCGGTTTACGGCCGTCTGGCGCTGCACGAATACCTGGAAGGCTACGAAGGCCGGCTGATGCGCTCGCTCAAGAGCCTGCTGGGTTCCAAGCTGATCAAGCACGACACCAGCGTCCTCGGCACCGCGATGCCGTTCAAGGACTTGCTCGGGCTGTTCATCGGCCAGCTCAAGAGCCGCGCTGAAGCGACCGCCGGTCGTGAGTTCGAGCAAGTGGTGCTGGGCCGTCCGGTGTTCTTCGTCGACGACGATCCGCTGGCCGACCAGGAAGCCGAGGACACCTTGGTGGAAGTGGCACGCAAGCTCGGTTTCAAGGACGTGTCGTTCCAGTACGAGCCGATTGCCGCGGCCTTCGACTACGAGTCGACCATCGAAAAGGAAGAGCTGGTCCTGATCGTCGACATCGGCGGTGGTACCTCGGACTTCTCGCTGGTGCGCCTGTCGCCCGAGCGTCGTGGTGTGGATAACCGCCACGACGACATTCTCGCCACCGGTGGCGTGCACATCGGCGGGACCGATTTCGACAAACAGCTGAGCCTGCAAGGCCTGATGCCGCTGTTCGGCTACGGCAGCCGCATGAAAAGCGGCGCGTTCATGCCGACCAGCCACCACATGAACCTGGCGACCTGGCACACCATCAACTCGGTGTACTCGCAGAAATCGACCCTGGCCCTGGGCAGCATGCGCTACGACATCGAGGACACCGGCGGCATCGACCGTCTGTTCAAGCTGATCGAACAGCGCGCCGGGCACTGGCTGGCGATGGAAGTGGAAGAAACCAAGATCCACCTGACCCACAACGACAGCCGTCATGTGCCGCTGGATCGCATTGAGTCGGGCCTGAGCGTGGAACTGACCCGGGCATTGTTCGAGTCGGCCATCGAGTCGCAGCTCGAGCGCGTGCGCGCCAGCGTCACCCGGTTGCTGGCCGACGCGAATGTGGCGGTGGGTCAGGTCGATACGGTGTTCTTCACCGGCGGTTCCAGCGGCATCCCGGCACTGCGCAACAGCGTCTCGGCGATGCTGCCGAACGCGCGGCATGTGGAAGGGAACATCTTTGGCAGCATTGGTAGCGGTCTGGCGATTGAAGCCATGAAACGTTACGGCTCGGTGAACTGATCCAAAAGCGGCGGTGCGCCCTTCGCGAGCAAGCCCGCTCCCACAGGTTCAGTGTGATCCTGTGGGAGCGGGCTTGCTCGCGAAAGGGCCAGTTCAGACGCTGGAAGTCTGGATCAAACCATCCCGCCCAGCTTCAACTCACTCTTCAGATACGCGTAATAAATCGGCCCCGCCACCACCCCCGGCAGGCCGAACGCGGCCTCGAACACCAGCATTGCCAGCAGCAACTCCCAGGACTTGGCACTGATCTGCCCGCCGACGATGCGCGCGTTGAGAAAGTATTCGAGCTTGTGGATAAAGATCAGGTAACCCAGCGCCGCAATCGCCACCCAGATCGACAGCGACAGGCCGACGATGGTGATCAGCGTGTTCGACATCAGGTTGCCGATCACCGGCAGCAGGCCGAGCAGGAAGGTCAGCACGATCAGGGTCTTGGTCAGCGGCAGCTTGATCCCGAACAGCGGCAGGATCACGGCCAGGAAGATCCCGGTGAAGAAGGTGTTGAGCAGGGAAATCTTGATCTGTGCGAACACGATGTTGCGAAACGCCTGAACCAGCAGGTGCAGACGGTCGAACAGGGCGGCCGCCAGCGGTTTGCGCTTGGTGACGTCCGGTACGCGCTGCAAGGCGATGATCGCGCCCAGCACCATGCCGATCAGCAGCGTCACGAACATGTGCGCCGCGTCCTTGCCCACCAGTTGCAGCTCCGACAAATGCTTGCTCGCCCATTCACCGATGGCCACCCGGAACTCGGCGGCACTGGCCGGCAGGTAGCTATCGATAAACGGCGGCAGTTGCCCGCGGGCGCGGTCAACCACACCCATGAATTTGTCGAGGGAAGCGCCGGGGTTTTCCGCTTCATGCAACAGGAAACTGATGGCCCCGGCAAAGATCAGCGCCAGCACACTCACCACCAGCGTGCCGAGCAGCGCCACCGCCAGCCAGCGCGCACGCCGGCCTTCGATCAACCGTTGCAGTTGCGGGGTGAGCATGTTGACCAGTTCGAACACCAGCAACCCGGCCAGCAGGCTGGGCAGCAAACGCAATGGCAACACCAGCAACAGACCGCCGAAAATGATGATGCAACTGACCCAGAACACAACATGACGCTCAGAAAACGTTGGCATACAGCCTCAAAACGAACGGCGTAAAAGGATTGGCAGTCTGCCAGCGATCCTTGGGGAGCACTAGGGATATGCGGTGTTTGGGGTTTGGTGTCTGACTTGCGGCCCAGCCCTCACCCTAGCCCTCCCGAAACGTCGGACCGCCCGGAGGGAGAGGGAACTGATTGCGGGATGCTTGGGTGATCTGGCGACCTGAAAGCTCTGTATCGAATCCATAATCGACCGGATGTTTCAGGTCGAAGAATGTCTGGAAACAACGCGGTCAGTCCCCTCTCCCTCTGGGAGAGGGTTAGGGTGAGGGCCTGGATCCCAAGCCGGACACATCTGCCAGTCACCACTCAAACCCGCTTTATTTTTTCTTCAGGCAATCACTCATGAAGGTCTTGCGCGCATCGCCGGTCAGCGCCTTGGTGGCCGCATCGGCATTGCAGGTTTTCATTTTCTGTTGCTGCGGGGTCAGGGCCTTGGCATCGTTGGCCGCCGGCGCTGCCTTGAGGCAGGTGCTCATGAAGGCTTTGCGCTCGTCGCCCTTGAGGCTCTTGGCCGTGGCGTCGGCGTTGCACGTGGTCATCTTGTTCTGTTGCGCCGTGGCGGCGAAACCCTGGGAGCACAGCAGCAGACCGATCATCAACAAAGGGACACGCAACATCTTCATGGAGTTTTCTCCTTGGCGCCGCCTCGATGGAGGTGGCCTCTGCTGGAGTGTAGTCAAAGCTTGTTACACCTTCCTGGCCTCAAGATGGCTGCGCCGATACTGCTCCGGGGTACATCCGGCCTGCCGGGCAAACATGGCGATGAAGGCCGAGCCGCTGCTGTAGCCGAGATCGAAGGCGATTTCCTGCACGCTGCGCGAACTCTCCAGCGCCTCGATCGCCGCAAGATAACGCAGCCGCTGACGCCATTCGCCGAAACTCATCCCCAGCTCCCGCACGAACTGCCGGGCCAGGGTGCGCTCGCTGACATGCACCAGCGCCGCCCAGTGCGCCAGCGGCTGGTTGTTGCCGGGCTCGGCCTGCAGGGTTTCAAGGATGGTCAGCAATCCGGGGCTGCTGGCGTAGGGCAGATAGCATTGATGGACCGGCGCCTGGCGCAATTGATCCACCAACACCTGGGCCAGGCGCTGGTCGGCTTCGAACGCGGGAATCTTCACATCGCGGGCGGCGAAGTCCTTGAGGATCGCCTTGAGAATGTCGCTGATCGCAAGAGTGCAGGCCTGCGCCGGCAAATCGGAACACACATCCGGCGCCAGGCACACCGCCCGATAATTGACCGGCTGATGGCTGTAGAAACTGTGCTCGACCTGCGGCGGCACCCACACCGCGTACTGCGGCGGCGACATGAAACGGCTGCCGTCGACATCCATGTGCAGCACACCGTGGGCTGCGTACTCCAGCGTGCCCCACGGATGGCGGTGCGGCGCGGCGTATTCATGGGCGTTGAAGTCGGCATAGCGGAAATACACTGCCGACGGCAGTTCGCTGAAATCCAGCAGATCGATGTGTTTACTGTTCATGCTGTCCGGAATCAGGGGCGGGTTGTCCGGTTCGCAGTATAGGCCTGCATCCAGACAGGGGATAATCGCCGTTCATCAACGTACTGGTTTCTCCTCCCATGCAATACGCGTTTCCCCTGCTGGCGATTTTCATCTGGGCCGGCAACACCGTGATCAACAAGCTCGCGGTCGGCGCGATCTTTCCCGCCGAGATCGGCTTTTACCGCTGGCTGCTCGCCGGCCTGCTGTTTACCCCGTTCATGCTCAAGAAGGTGATCGCGCACTGGCCGCAGATTCGCCCGAACCTGGGCAAGATCTTCATCCTCGGTGTACTCGGCATGGCGGTCTACCAGAGCCTGGCCTACTTCGCCGCGACCCTGACCAGCGCCACCAACATGGGCATCATCCTGTCCCTGATGCCGCTGATGTCGCTGGCCATGGCGATCATCAGCCTCGGCCAGCGCCTGACGGCCGGTGCGCTGGTCGGTGCGCTGCTGTCGTTCGCCGGTGTGCTGGTGGTGGTGTCGTCCGGCAGCCTCGGCGCGTTGCTGCAACACGGGGTGAACCTGGGTGACGCGATGATGCTGGTCGCCACCCTCGCCTACGCGATCTACAGCACCCTGCTGAAAAAGTGGCAGCTGCGCCTGCCGCCGCTGGTGTTGCTGTATTTGCAGGTGCTGGTGGCGGTGGTGGTGCTGTTTCCGCTGTACGCCGTGTCGCCGAAAACCGGCCTGACCCTGCAGAACATTCCGCTGGTGCTGTATGCGTGCCTGCTGGCCTCGATGCTCGCGCCGCTGGCGTGGATGCAGGCCGTGCAGCGTCTGGGCCCGAGCCGGACCACGCTGTTCTTTAACCTGCTGCCACTGATCACCGCGCTGATTGCTGCGGTGGTATTGAAGGAACAACTGGCGATGTATCACCTGGTCGGTGGTTTGCTGACACTGGGTGGGGTAATTCTTTCCGAGCGCTGGACCACCGTCCTCGGTCGCTCCCGCACTCCAAGCGCCGCCTAGACTCCTGCGGCTTTCAACCGTGCCGCATGCTCGACAAACAGCCGCACCGGATCCGCGCCTTTGCCGACCAGTCCCAGTGACTGGTTGACGATGTCGAAGTGATCCATCGGGTAGTCATCGCCGATGACCGTGCCCAAGTGCGAGCTGTAGCGTCCGACCATGCCGTCGCACTGCCCCGGCTCGCGCACGAAGGTTTTGGCGAACAACCGGCAACTGCGGTTGGTGCCGTCGAACAGGTTGCCACCACGATCGGTCTTGCCCGGCTGCAAGGTGCCGGACCACGAGTAGTAGCGCACGCCGTTGACCTCTTCCGGCCCGTGCCCGCCCCAGGTTTGCGGCAAGCCCTGTGGATAACGCTGGTTGAACAGCGCCACGCCTTCGGTGGTCAACGAGTTGTGCGAGGCGTGGATATCCACCGGTAGTTTCGGCCCGTGATAGCCGGTTTCCAGCAGCGCCATCAGCCAGCCGACAAAACGTAACAGCGCTTCCAGAATGCGCCCTTTGGCGCTGTCCGCCGGATAGTGTTTCGCCAGGTAGTCGGCCAGTTCCGAACCGTGATTGGGCCCGGCCACCGACGTCACCGACGCCACCAGATCCGGACGCTTGGCCGCCGCATAACGCGCCGTCAGCGACCCCTGGCTATGGCCGAAGAGATTGACCTTGGCCGCACCGGTCTCGCGCAGGATTTCATCGATGCGCGCCAGCAACTGCTCGCCGCGCACTTCGGTGGAGTTGAGCGGCGACACCTGCACCGCAATCACTGTCGCACCACTCCGGCGCAACGCTTTGATGATCCCGTACCAGTACGGGTAAAGCACCAGACGGATGAAACCGAGCATTCCCGGCACCAGCACCAGTGGATAACGTGTGGCCGAATCTTGCGACATGGGCAAACATCCTTGTGGTCGGTGAGTGGATGCAAGGCGTGCAAAACGCCCGCCAAGCATCCTCCTCGATGATGACAACTCCACGACCAGCCTACTTCAGCCCCACCACCCCCGCCACAATCAGCCCCACCGACAGCAACTTCACCAGCGTCAGACTCTCGCCCAGCAGGGCGAAACCGAGAAACACCGTGCCGAGCGAACCGATGGCGGTCCAGATCGGATAGGCGATGCTCACCGGCAACTCGCGCATCGCCAGGGTCAGGAAGTACACCCCGCCCACCGCCGCGACCACGGTAATCAGCGACGGCCAGAGCCGGGTGAAACCTTCGGCGTACTTCATGCCCATGGCGAAAGTGACCTCAAACCCGGCCGCGATCAGCAGAAACAGCCAGGCCACCTAGAACTCCCGGGCCAGGTCGAGCAAGCGCTGCTCGGCCTCGGCCACCGACACCGCGAAGGTGCGCTCGGCGGATTCCTCGCCCTCGGCGGCGACCACCGTGACGTCGTTGATACCGATGAAACCCAATGCCGTGCGCAGCCATGGATCGGCGTGGTTCAGCGCCTCCAGCTCGCCACCCGGGCCGAATCCGAAACCGCCGCGACTGGTGACGATCAGCGCCTTCTTGCCGTGCAACAACGGCGTGTACTGGGCGATACCGTTGTCGAGGGTGTGATCAAACGTCAGGCCCAACCGGACGATCTGATCGACCCAGGCCTTGAGGCCGCTGGGCACGTTGAAGTTGTACATCGGCGTGGAAATCAGCAGCAGGTCGTGATCGAACAGCTCGCCCACCAGTTGATCGCTGAGCGCCAGATCGGCTTGCATCGTCAGCGGTCGAGCCTCGGGCTCCGGGTAAAACGCCGCCGCGACAAACGCCTCATTAACCGCCGGAATCACCGCCCGCCCGACTTCACGGCGGGTGACCTGAGCCTGTGGATGGCGGACTTGCCAGGCGCTGAGAAAGCTTTCTGCCAGACGCCGCGAATGAGAACGTTCACCGCGAGGGCTGGCATGGATTGCAAGAATCTTGCTCATCTGAATCTCCTTGAGGTCTAGACTTGAGTGACTGTGTGGCGCCAGATTGCAGGCATCACATCACCGCCTCAAATGAGCAAAAATCAGTCGGGATGAATTGATCTCATCCGTGGAGTTTTCATGTTCGCAGCCTTGCCCCTGACCGCCCTGCGCGCGTTCGAATCCGCCTCACGCCTGTTGAGTTTCAAGGCGGCCGCCGAAGAACTGGCGGTGACGCCCACGGCGATTTCCCATCAGATCCGCTCGCTGGAGGACTGGCTCGGCGTGGCGCTGTTCGAACGCCTGCCGCGTCAGGTGCGCCTGACCGAGGGCGGCGAGCGGCTGTTTCGCAGCCTGCACGGCGCATTTCTGGAAGTGGCGCAAAGCGTCGACACCCTGCGCCCGCAACGCAGCGGCAGCAGCCTGACGCTGTCGACCACCGCCGCGTTTGCTGCGCTATGGCTGGTGCCGCGCCTGGGGCGGTTTTACGCCAAGCACCCGAACATCAATGTGCGCCTGGATACGCATTGCGAAGTCATCGACCTGCATCAGGACGCGAGCGTCGATCTGGTGTTGCGCTACAGCCTCGACGATTACCCGAACCTCTACGGGTTGTGCCTGTTCGATGAATCGTTCGGCGTGTACGGCTCGCCGGAACAGGTGGCGCTGGCCGCCCGTCGCACCCCGGCGCTGATCAGCGTGCATTGGCACAATTCGAAGCTCTACGCCCACGGCTGGGAGGCCTGGTGCGCGCAGTCGGGCGAGAACTGGCTGAATCAGCACCCGGCCGTCCGCGAATACGACGAAGAGCATTACGCCCTGCAAGCGGCCATTGCCGGACAGGGGCTGGTGCTGGCGAGCAACATTCTGGTGTCGCAGAGCGTCGCCAGCGGTTTGCTGGTGCCGTACAAGGGCGAGGTCCAGGTCGATGGCGCCGGATACAGCGCACTTTGCGTACCGGGCCGCGAGCGGCACCCGCCGGTGAAGGCGTTTTTTGCCTGGCTGCGCGAGGAGGCATTGCTTTCGGGACATGCCCCGCGCTGAATCCGACAAAACTTTTTGCCGCGTTCATCACTCACAACCTGGTAACGATCACGTCAGCAGAACGTGACGCCAATCGGATTAGCCTCCAGGAGACTGAAATGAGTGACCTGCATTTGTCTGATGTTCAAACCCTGCGCGAGCGCGCACGACTGCATGTGGAAAATGGCGCGGTGACCGAAAGCTACAGCGCCAACCGTGAAGAAGTGCTGCGCCTGCTCAACGAGTCGCTGGCCACTGAACTGGTCTGCGTCTTGCGCTACAAGCGCCACTACTTCATGGCCAACGGCCTGAAAGCCAACGTCGCCGCCAACGAGTTCCTCGAGCACGCCACTCAGGAAGCCGAACACGCCGACCGTCTCGCCGAGCGCATCGTGCAACTGGGCGGCGAGCCGGAGTTCAACCCGGACTTGCTGTCGAAGATGTCCCACGCGCAATACGTGGCCGGCAACACCTTGAAGGAAATGGTCTACGAGGACTTGGTGGCCGAGCGGATCGCCATCGACAGCTACCGCGAGATCATCCAGTACATCGGTGAAAAGGATCCGACCACCCGCCGGATCTTCGAAGACATCCTGGCTCAGGAAGAAGAGCATGCCGATGACATGGCCGATATCCTGAAAGACCTGTAATTCTCGCGAAGAGGCCCTGTCAATCACCGATCATTTTGTAGGTTTCACTGTGACGGGTGCCTTGCCCGCCTTCATCTGCTCCAGCAACGGCGCGCACTGATTCGGCTCGCCGCCGCTCGGCGCCACCAGCGCCAGCAGCCCCGCCGCCGGCGCGGCGATCACCCCCAACGCCACCATCCCTGCCCCGCGCAACATCAACGGCACCGCTTTCACCCCGGCATCCGGCTTGATGAACTTGCCGCGTACATACAACGGCGAGCGCAGGGAAATCAGGCGCCAGCCCTTGGATTCCGGCGTCACCGTCAGATCCAGTTGCTCGGTGGCCATGTTCGCCGTGCCGTCGATGTAGATGATCGCGTTCTCGGTATCGAACACAAACAGCCGCGTACTGGCCAGGCCGGTCTTGATGTCGAAGTCCGCCGCCGCGCAGTTGATCTTCACTTCCTTGTCGCCAAAGATCTTGCCGACCACGTAGTTGCCGACGTTCAGGCCTGCCAGCTCCATCAACTCGCGACTGATCGCGCCGTCGTTGATCAGCATCTTCAGGTTGCCGTTGGCACCGCCCAACAGCTTCGCCACCGAGTTGCCGCGACCGGCGATGTCGGCATCACCGTTAAGCTCGCCGAAACTGGTCTTCATCGGTTCGAAGGTCGGGAACAGCTGTTTGAGCTTGAACTTGCGCGCGGTCAATTTGGCCCGGCCTTCCAGTGGCTCGGTACGACCGTTGAGGCGAATCTGCGCGTCGAGATTGCCGCCGGCCACACCGAAGCGCAGTGGCTCCAGGCTCAGTTCGCCGTCGTTGAGTTTCAGGTGGGTATAGAGATCGGTGAAAGGCAGTTCTTCACTGTGGACGATGCGTTTGCCGGTGAATTCGACGTCGGCGTCCATGTCGCGCCAGCGCTCGGTCTTGAACTCTTCCACCGGCAACACCTTGTCCGCCGGCTGCTTGCTCTCGCCGCCACGGGCCTTCTGCTTGGCATTGGAGTCGGCACCGATCAGCGGCGCGAGGTCGGCAAACAACAGTTGATTGGACAGCAGCGCGCCACTCAGCTTGGGCCGTGGCTGGCTGGCGACGTAGGCCAGATCGCCATGGATGTCGCTGCTGCCGATCTTGCCGTTGAACTGTTCGTAGCGGAACTGCGCGCCGCCCGGCTCATGCAGCTTGGCGATCAAATGGCCGTCGGTGGCATAAGGCGGGGTGTCCGGCAGGGTCACGCCGGTCAGCGGATACAGATTGCCGAGGCTGGCGCCGGCCAGTTTCAGGCGCAGATCGAGGGCGCCGAGATTCAGCGGATCGGTCAGGGTGCCGGCGAGTTCGACGCTGGTATCACCGATCTTCGCCTGGGCCTGCAACGGGAACGGTTTGCTCGCGTCCTGTAGCGCCAGCAGGCCGCCGATCTTGCCCTGACCGGCAAGTTTCTGGCCGTGGTACTGGCCGGTGACTTTCAGGCCGAAGGCGTAATCCTGCGGTGCACCGCCCTTGTCCTGTGCGGTTTTCGCGGCTTTGTCACCGACGATATCGCTGAACGGAATCGGCTTGCCCAGCGGATCGATCAGCAAGTCGAGGTTGGTCCTGAGGGTCTGGTCATCCAGGGTGACGTGGCCCTTGTCGAAACCGATGGCGCCGATGTCGACCACCCAGTTCGAGGGCTCGGCGTTCGGGTCCTTGGGATCGAACTTGAAGGTCCAGTTGGCGCGACCGTCGGCCAGGCGCTGCAATTGTGCGTTCGGCTCAGTCAGGTCGATCCGCGGGATCGTCACCCGTTGCGCCAGCAAGGCCAGTGGCGAGATGCGCAGCTCGACCCGTTTGAGGGTGACCATCTGCGGCTGTTTCGACCAGTCCGGATTGCCCAGCGTCAGGTCTTCGGCCACCACATGCGGCCACGGCACCCAGGCGCGCCAGCCGCCCTCGTCGAGTTCACGCCGCCAGACCACCGACAGGTTGCCGTTGATGGCGAACGGTCGGTGCAATTCTTCCGAGACTTTGGCATTGAGCGGCGGCTTGATCCGGTTCCAGTCGAAAAACACGATGACCAACACCAGCACCGCCAGAAGCAGCACAAGGGTGGCGAAGGTCCAGGCGAAGATTTTACGGGTGCGCGTCATGCACAAAGCTCCTGAAGACGACTGCATCCATTGGCACGACGCAGCTGAAACGGCAGGCCATGATGGCCCTCATGAAATCTGTGACTGACAAACAGCCCGCAGGTTTAATCCAAAGCCCCGTCGAGGGGAAAAACGGTCGCCATTCTGACCGATCGGTCGATTTGGCGTTACCGGCCCCGCACATTTGCGGAGCGCAAGTGGGTGGAAAATACCCACCGCAGTGCAAAACCGCCCGTCTGAAACGCCCGAGCTAGAGCCTCCCAATGGAACAATCAATTCTGTTGATTATTACCATTGTGTTTATGAACTTTTATATCGACTTATCGAGAGTAGCATTAGCTTCGTACCCACTTTATCGCCCTCCCAAGGAGCAACCCATCATGAAACGCCAACTTCTGTTCAGTCTTACCCTCTCGATGCTGGCCAGCACCGCTTTCGCTCTGCCAGCTGCTGATCAAGCAACGCCGCAAGTCAAAACCAGCCACTCGGTGTTCAGCCAGACCGTTGCTGCTGATGGCTCGGACCGCACTCCACAAGGCCAGACCCTGGCTGAAAACGGTCGTAACCGTCTGGAAGAAAAAGGCCTGGTTCAAGATGGCTATGACAAAACCCCACAAGGTCAAACCGTAGCTGAAGGCGGCCGTGATCGTCTGGAAGAGAAAGGTCTGGTTCAAGACGGTTCGGATCGCACTCCACAAGGTCAAACCCTGGCTTCTGACGGCGGCGACCGTACCCCACAAGGCCAGACCCTGGCATCGGACGGTGGTGATCGCACCCCACAAGGTCAAACTCTGGCCGAAGGCGGTGGTGACCGTGTGATCGAACGCAACAGCGCTTTGAGCTAAGCCCATGGCGGCCTGGAAAAAAAGCCCAATCCCCGGATTGGGCTTTTGACTTTTCAGCAGCCTGTATAAAGAAGTCGCGATTTCCCGCCTCCATCTCCCCTGCCGTTCGACGCCGACAAAGCCGATTTGCTAGAGTGCGGCGCTTGTCTTGCCTAAGAACACACCCTTGCGATGCTGCCCCGCGCCGAACAGAAACAACAGACCCGCAACGCCCTGATGGACGCTGCCCGCCACCTGATGGAAAGCGGCCGAGGATTCGGCAGCCTGAGCCTGCGTGAAGTGACGAAAACCGCCGGCATCGTGCCAACCGGTTTCTACCGCCATTTCGCCGACATGGACGAACTCGGCCTGGTGCTGGTCAGTGAAGTCGGCCAGACCTTCCGCGAAACCATCCGCCTGGTCCGCCACAACGAATTCGTCATGGGCGGCATCATCGATGCGTCGGTGCGGATCTTCCTCGACGTGGTCAGCGCCAACCGTTCGCAATTCCTGTTTCTGGCCCGCGAGCAGTACGGCGGATCGTTGCCGGTGCGTCAGGCCATCGGCCGCTTGCGTGAAGACATCAGCTCCGACCTGGCGGCGGACCTGGCCCTGATGCCCAAGCTTCAGCATCTGAATCGCGATGGCCTGAGCGTGATGGCCGACCTGATCGTCAAATCGGTGTTCGCCACCCTGCCGGACATTATCGACCCGCCCGCCGAAGCTCTGCCGGAGCATCTGACGCCCCAGGCGAAGATCACCCAGCAGTTGCGCTTTATCTTTATCGGGCTGAAGCACTGGCAAGGGCTCGGCAGTACCGAATAGTTCTCCTCCAGATCCCCCACCCCCCCCACGCAAGCTCCTATTTGGTGCATGTAAAAAACTTCATGCACCAAAACACCTCACAATCCTGCAACATCTTGAAACATCCACTACGCTCCGACAGGGTTTTCCTACATCTCGTCCGATTGGCAAGCCCCTTGCTCTAGCCTGAGCATTGTCCACTGCTGGAAGCTTTCCGATGCTGGTGATTCACCGCAGAATCGACCCCCAACCCGTCTGGGCCGCCGAGTTGCACCTGACCTTCGAAGCCAGGAGCAAAAGCCGCCTGCGCTGTTTCAGTGCCGAAGGCGAGGACGTCGGACTGTTTCTGGAGCGCGGTCAGCCGCCGCTGTATGACGGTGAGTGCCTGCAAGCCGAAGATGGCCGGATCGTCCGGGTCTGCGCCCGCCCCGAACAATTGCTGCACGTCACCTGCGCCAATGCTTTCGAACTGACCCGCGCCGCCTATCACCTGGGCAATCGCCACGTTGCTCTGCAAGTCGGTGACGGCTGGTTGCGGCTGCTCGACGATTACGTGCTCAAGGCGATGCTTGAACAACTGGGCGCGCAGGTCGAATCGATCGAAGCACCCTTTCAGCCCGAGCACGGCGCCTATGGCGGCGGCCATCACCATTCGCGGCACGGCGACGAAGACTTCAACTACGCGCCGAAACTCCATCAGTTCGGCGTCCGTCTGTGAACCCGGCCTGGGCGCTGCTGCGCCTGGCCAGTCCGCAATTGCCGATTGGCGGCTACAGCTATTCCCAGGGCCTGGAAATGGCTGTGGATAACGGCCGCGTCGACAGCCCGGACAGCGCCCGCCGCTGGATCAGCGATCAATTGCTGCTCAACCTCGCGCGGTTCGAGGCGCCCATGTTGCTCGCCCATTGCCAGGCCGCCGCGGACGAACACTGGGATGAATTGCGCAAGCTCTGCGAAAGCCATCGCGCCAGCCGCGAAACCCGCGAGCTGCATCTGGAGAGCCGGCAGATGGGCTATTCGTTGCAGCAATTGCTCATCGGCTTGCCCGAGCTCGATCAGCCCGCGCGGGACTTTCTCGAACATTGCGCCGAGCCGCACCTGGCCCTGTGCTGGGCCTTGGCGGCTCGCGCTTGGCAGATCAGCCCGCAGGACGCCCTCGCCGCGTGGCTGTGGAGCTGGCTGGAAAACCAGCTCGCGGTGCTGATGAAAACCTTGCCGCTAGGCCAGCAAGCCGCCCAGCGCCTGACCAGCGAACTTCTGCCGCTACTGCAACAGGCGCAGCAGGACGCCACCCGAATCAACCCCGAACACCTCGGCAGCGCCGCGTTCGGTCTGTCCCTGGCGTGCATGGCCCATGAGCGCCAGTACAGCCGCCTGTTCCGTTCCTAGGGCCTTTTATCTGGAGAAGCACATGAACACACAACCCCTGCGCGTCGGCATCGGCGGCCCGGTCGGTTCCGGCAAGACCGCGTTGACCCTGGCCCTGTGCCTGGCCCTGCGCGAGCGCTACAACCTGGCTGTAGTCACGAACGACATCTATACCCGCGAAGACGCCGACTTTCTGGTGCGCAACGAAGCCCTGGCGCCGGAACGCATCATCGGCGTGGAAACCGGCGGCTGCCCGCACACGGCGATCCGCGAAGACGCCTCGATCAACCTCGAAGCGGTGGATCAACTGAACCGACGTTTTCCGGGGCTGGACCTGATTCTGGTGGAGTCCGGCGGCGACAACCTTTCCGCAACCTTCAGCCCGGAACTGTCCGACCTGACCATCTACGTGATCGACGTTTCCGCCGGCGACAAGCTGCCGCGCAAGGGCGGGCCCGGCATTTGCAAATCCGACCTGCTGGTGATCAACAAGATCGACCTTGCGCCGCTGGTCGGCGCCTCGCTGGAGATGATGAACAGCGACACCCAACGCATGCGCAACGGCAAGCCGTTCGTGTTCAGCAACCAGAAAACCGGTCAGGGCCTGGAAGACATCATCGCCTTCATCGAACGCCAGGGCCTGCTGACTGCAGCCTGATTCACTGCTCAACAAGGAAGCTTATCCATGACACTCAAACGTATTCTCGGCGCCGTCGCGCTGCTGCTGACCCCGGCCCTGGCCTTCGCCCACCCTGGCCACGGCGACTCTGGTCTGGTGGCCGGCATCAGCCACCCGATCGGCGGCCTCGACCATTTGCTGGCAATGCTGGCCGTCGGCCTGTGGGCCGCGCAGCAGCAAGGCGCCGCACGCTGGGCGCTGCCATGCACCTTTGTCGGCACCATGCTGATCGGTGGCCTGCTCGGCTTTGAAGGGCTGGAATTGCCGGTGCTGGAAAGCGGGATTGCCGCCTCGGTGCTGGCGCTGGGTCTGGCGGTGGCGCTGGCGGTGCGTCCGCCACTGATGATGGCGGTGGCGGCGACGGCGCTGTTTGCGCTGTTCCATGGCGTGGCTCACGGCCTCGAGTTGCCGGACATGTCGAGCCCTTGGGCGTATGCCGCCGGTTTCGTGGTCGCAACGGCTGCATTGCATGCGGCAGGTTATGCCGTCGTGCGTTTTCTGCCTCAGGCGGCCGCGCCGCTGGTTCGACTGGCCGGAGCGGCTTCGGCAGTGACAGGCGCGTGGTTGCTGGCCGGTTGAACTCTATCGCCTGATCAGGCCTCTTCGCGAGCAAGCCCGCTCCCACAGTTGTTCTGTGTTGTTCACAAGTATTGTGTTCGGCGTGACCATCGTGGGAGCGGGCTTGGTCCGGGCGGCGCTCCGACGAAAGCGGCCTGACAGACACCGCGTCTCTAAGGCCGGTCTCTCTGCTACCATGTCGCGCAATCGCCCCTGCCGTGACGACGTCCGCCCATGCCCCACGCTTCCCGCTCCACCTCCCTGCCTGAACTGACCGCCCTGTTCGGCGAAGTGCAACAGCACTTTCTGAACGTGATCGTGCCCCTCTGGCAAGGACCGGGCTGGAACGCCGACATGGCGTTGCCTTACGAGGCGCTGGACGCCGCGCATCAGCCGCTGCCACCGCAGCGCTATCGGGCCATGGCCTGCGCACGGCAGCTGTACCTGTTTTCCAGCCTGATCGGGGTTGTGGATAACGCCGAAATCCGCGCGGCTGCACTGTTCCGTTCCCTGCAACGGCACTTCCACGATGCCGAGCACGGCGGCTGGTTCTACAGCATCGATCCGCAGGGCAAACCGCTGGATCAGCGCAAGGATCTCTACACCCACGCCTTTATCCTGTTCGCTTGCGCGCATTACTGGGAAAAATCCCGCGAGCCCTTGGTGGAATCGACGCTCAACGCTGCGCTGGAAGTGATCGGCCGGCGCTTCGCAACGGGCGACGGCCTCTACGAAGCCTGCCTTGATCGCGACTGGATCACGCTGGAAACCGGCCCGCTGCAAAATCCGCTGATGCACCTGGCCGAAGCCTTCCTGGCCACCTTGGCGGTGCGCGAAGATCCGCAGACCCAGCAGGCGCTGAGCGAGTTATGCACAGCCATGCACAAGCGCTTCATCGAACCGCAACAGGGCGTGTTGATGGAAAAGCCGCTGGGGGCTGTGGATAACTGGTTTGAACCGGGGCATCAGTTCGAATGGTATTTCCTGCTCGAATCCTCACCGCTGCTACGCGGCTCGAAGCTGCACGCGGCACTGGATCGTGCGTTTGCCTTCACCGAACAACAGGGCGTCGAGGCCGACACCGGTGCGGTGCTGGCCATGCTTGATCCGCAAGGACACGGGAAGGATTCGACCCAACGCATCTGGGCCCAGGCCGAATACCTGCGCGCGCTGACGCTGCGTCCGGACAGCGAAGCCGCCGTGCGGCGCCAGTTGCAGGCGTTGCAACAGCGCTTTCTGCATGCCGGCGGCTGGCACGAGTGCCGTGACGATCAGGGCGAGGTCAGCCGCAAGGACATGCCGTCGACCACGCCGTATCATTTGGCGACCTGCTATCGCGGCATCGCCGGCTATCTGAGCTGACAGCTGTGGCGAGGGAGCAGGCTCCCTCGCCGCAAACATCAGGCAATCCACTTCCGGTCGCCAGTGAAACTGATGGTCAGCCAGCGCGCCGCATCCGGTTTGCCCAGCTTCGCGGAAATCTCCTCACGCAGCACATCCAGCTGACCGACGCTCTGCAGCCGGTAGTCCGCTGGCAACACCACATGAATCTCGATGAACCGCGCCCGCCCGTGCTTCTGCACGTAGGACACGTAGTCGTCGAAACCATGCTCGACCTTGGCCGCATCCATCACCTGGCGCACCTGATCGTCCAGCGTGTCCGGCGCAATGCCGAGCACGTCCCGCAACGCCGGGCCGAGGATCTTGAAGGCCGGCGGCAGCATGGTCAGGGCCAGCACGATCAGGATCAGCGGGTCGACAAATTTCGCCCACTCGCCGTAACCCTGGGACTGGAGCAACAGCGCCGCGAGGAAACTGATGAGCAGGCCCACCGACAGCATCGCGTCCACCAGCCAACTGATGTTGTCGAACTGGATCAGGCTCGACTTGAGCGTGCGATTACGGTGGCGCACATAGAAGAAGTAGGCGAACTCGACAACGGTGAACACCGCCGCGTAGATGATCACCAGGCCCAGTTCGATTTCACGTCCGCCATTGATGATGCCGAACACACCGTTGAGAAACGCGTAAATGGCGATCAGCAGCAGGAAACTGCCCTCGATCAGCAGCACCATCGGCTCCAGATGCCAGAAACCGAACTGGAAACGCTGGTTGCTTTGCTTGGCGATGAGCTTCGCGGTGATCAGCATCAGGACTTTGATGAAGGTGGCGATCAGCGAAAAAAAGCCATCGAACAGGATGGACTGGGAACCCGAAACAAAACCGGTGACGATTCCGGCGACCGACACGGCCAACATTAGAAGGGTGGATTGCTTGAGCAGCGACTGCTCACCTCGGTTACTCACTTTGACTCCTCGAAAAACCTTGAAAACCGCTGGGTGCGGTGGGGTTGTTGAGGAGTGAGTCTACCTTACTGCCAGAATTTGGCCGATTTGCCCTCTTCGCCAGCAGACTGGCGAAGGGGGCAAAACCCTATCAAGCCTTGTTACGCTCGATGGCAAAACCCGCCCAGGTCTGGCTCACCGGCATCAGCTCAAGGCTGTTGATGTTGATGTGCGCCGGCGCATTCAGCACCCAGAAGATGGTCTCGGCGATGTCCTGCGGCTGGATCGGCTCGGCACCGGCGTAGGTGGCGTCGTAACGCGCCTGATCGCCGGCGAAACGCACCAGCGAGAACTCGCTCTCGCACAGGCCCGGCTCGATGTTGCTGACGCGCACGCCGGTGCCCTGCAGGTCGCAGCGCAGGTTCAGCGAGAACTGTTTGACGAAGGCCTTGGTCGCGCCGTAAACGTGGCTGCCCGGGTACGGGTAGTTACCGGCGATGGAACCGAGGTTGATGATGCCGGCGCCACGACCGTGGGCGATCAGGCGAGGCAGCAACAGGCGAGTGCTGTACATCAGGCCTTTGACGTTGGTGTCGACCATGGTGTCCCAATCGTCGAGGTCGCACTTCGGTGCAGGGTCCACGCCCAGCGCCAGCCCGGCGTTGTTGATCAGGCCGCGCAGCTTGGCGAACGATGGCGGCAGATTGGCAATCGCCTCTTCCATCGCCTTGCGATCACGCACGTCCAGCACCAGGCCATGCACTTCGGTCTGCTTCGACAGCTCGGCGCACAGCGCATTGAGGCGTTCTTCACGACGACCGGTCAGCACCAGTTTCCAGCCGGCCTCGGCAAAACGACGGGCACAGGCTTCACCAAAACCGGAGGTCGCGCCGGTGATAAACAGGGTGTTGGACATCGTGTTCTCCTTGCTTCGGCCGCCCGGGCAGCCATTGGAATAGAAAATCAGCGGGCAGCATGCCCGGCCCCGCTTTAACCGGCAACCATCGAATCCTGCTCATTAATTGATCAACGGCCGCTACGCCATATGCGCCGTGGCCTGTAGCCATGTGCACGCACGTTATCCACAAGCCCTTCCACAGTTTCCGGGGGCAAGTGGAAAAGCGCAAAGCCGCGCCACACAAGGCTTTGCGGGTGATCTGGAAAGTTTTTTGCTTGACCCTGAACAACCAGTTGTGCCGGGCAGGGCATTTTGCACGACCGACCGTTCATGGCCATGATTGCGCGAGGCCAGCAATTACGGCCCTCAGCCGAGTCTTTCCAGAGTTTAATCACAGACTTATCCACAGGATTGACCACAGCCATCCGCGCTGCTTTGTCCCCCCATAAAAAGGTTGACAAACAGGTCTGCCCACCATCAAAAGCACACTGCTCAAAAAACAACCACAGCGCTGAAAGCCACGTATTCAAAGGCTTCCAGCCAGCTACACCCACGTTATTCACAGCCAGCTCCACAGCAAACGGGGACAAGTCAAAACTGTGGAAAAACAGCCATTTGCAGCGTCTATATGTCGCGCTTTGGCAGGTTGGCAATTTTGTTTTCCACAATTTCCCGAATGTGTCTGTCTTCGGTGAACAGGCAGGCGCAAAAAAGCCCCGACACTTTCGCATCGAGGCTTGTGGACAACTTCAACCGATCAGTGACCGCCGAGGTAAGCGTTACGCACCTCCTCGTTCACCAGCAGTTCCTGGCCGGTTCCCGTCAGGCGGATTCTCGCCGTTGACCATCACGTATGCCCGGTCGGACAGCTTCAACGCATGGTTGGCGTTCTGCTCGACGAGGAAAATGGTCATGCCGGTTTTCGCCAGTTCCCGCAGGGTGGCGAAGATCTGTTTGACCACGATCGGCGCCAGACCGAGGCTCGGCTCGTCCAGCAGCAACAGCTTGGGCCGGCTCATCAACGCCCGCGCGATCGCGAGCATCTGCTGCTCGCCGCCGGACATGGTCATGGCCGCTGATTACGGCGCTCCTCGAGCCGCGGGAACAGCTCGAACATGCGCTGCATGTCTTCCTTGGCGTACTTGTCGCCGATCGGAATGGTGCCCATCAGCAGGTTTTCCTCGACGGTCATGTCGGGGAACACCCGCCGCCCTTCCGGCGACTGCGCGATGCCATTGGAAGCGATGTAGTGCGATGACTTGTGGGTAATGTCCACGCCTTGATAGAGGATCTGCCCGCCCGCCGCCCGTGGCTGGCCGAAGATCGACATCAGCAGCGTGGATTTGCCGGCACCGTTGGAGCCGATCAGGCTGACGGTTTCCCCTTCGTTGATCTGCAGCGAAACGCCCTTGAGGGCCTGGATCGGGCCGTAGAACACGTCCAGATCCTTGAGTTCGAGGATGGGTTGCGTCATACGACTTCCTCTTCGTCGGCGCCCAGATAAGCGGCGATCACTTTCGGATCGTTACGAATGGCATCCGGTCCGCCCTCGGCGATGACGATGCCGTGGTCCAGCACCACGATGTGATCGGAAATGCTCATTACCATGCCCATGTCGTGTTCGATCAGCACCACGGTCAGATCGTGCTCGTCGCGCAGCAGCCGGATCATCGCGCTCAGCGCTTCGGTTTCCTGAGGGTTGAGGCCGGCGGCCGGTTCGTCGAGGCAGATGATCTGCGGCCGCGTGCACATGGCCCGGGCGATTTCCAGACGCCGTTGCTGGCCGTAGGAAAGCTCACCGGCCAGACGGTTGGCGCAGTCCACCAGATCCACCACTTCCAGCCAGTAGAACGCGCAGTCCAGCGCGTCGCTTTCGGCCTTGCGGTAGCCCTTGGTGTTGAGGATGCCGGCCAGCATGTTGCGGTTCACCCACATGTGCTGGGCCACCAGCAGGTTTTCCAGCACCGACATTTCCTTGAACAGTCGAATGTTCTGGAACGTCCGGGCCAGGCCCGCGCGGTTCACCAGGTGGGTGCCGCCGAACATCTTGTAATACAGACGGCTGGCAAAGTTTTTCGGCGAGACGAAGTCAGTCGGCTTGAACGATTCGCCCAGCAGCTGAATGACGTTGGTCTGCCGGCCGCGCACGTTGAGTTCGATCTTGCCGCCGGAGGCTTTATAGAAACCGGTCAGGCAGTTGAACACCGTGGTCTTGCCGGCGCCGTTGGGGCCGATCAGGGCGAAGATCGAGTTGCGTTTGACCTTCAGGCTGACGTCGCTCAAGGCCTTGATGCCACCGAAGTGCATCATCAGTTTTTCAACAGAGAGTACGACTTCACTCATGGCGCAGTCCTCTCATAGTGAATGGCACCTTTGCGTGGAGTGACCCCGGTACGGCTGATGCGGATCAGCCCGCGAGGTCGCCAGATCATCATCAACACCATCAGGATCCCGAACAGCAGCACGCGGTATTCGGCGAAGCCGCGCAGCAGTTCCGGAGCAACCGTCAGCACGAACGCTGCAATCACCACACCGATGGTCGAGCCCATACCACCGAGCACCACGATGGCGAGGATCAATGCCGATTCGAAGAAGGTGAACGAGGTCGGGTTGACGAAACCTTGATAGGTGGCGAAGAACACACCCGCCAGACCTGCCGTGGACGCACCGATAGTGAACGCCGAGAGCTTGACCAGCACGTGGTTGAGGCCCATCGAGCGGCAGGCGATCTCGTCTTCACGCAGGGCTTCCCAGGCGCGGCCGACCGGCATCTTCACCAGACGATGCTTGATGTACAGCACGGCCAGCACCACCAGGAACAGGACCGCATAGATGAAGTAGTACTTCACGTCCGGGTTGTAGGCGATGCCGAAGAACTCGTGGAACGGCACCCCGCCATCCTTCGCCCGCTTGCCGAATTCCAGACCGAAGAAGGTCGGCAGTGGCGCCGGCATGCCGTTCGGGCCGCCGGTCAGGGACAGCCAGTTGTTGAGCACCAGACGGATGATTTCACCGAAGCCCAGGGTCACGATCGCCAGGTAGTCGCCATGCAGGCGCAGTACCGGGAAACCGAGGATGCAACCGGCAAGTCCGGCGGTGATCGCCGCCAGTGGCAGCACGGTCCAGAAGCCCAGGCCGAGGTACTGATACCCGAGTGCCAGACCATAGGCGCCGATGGCGTAGAACGCCACGTAACCCAGGTCGAGCAGGCCGGCCAGGCCTACCACGATGTTCAGTCCCAGCCCCAGCAGCACGTAGATCAAACCAAGGATGACCACGCCCAGCAGGTAGGAGTTGGAGAAGAACGGCAACGCCACGGCGATGGCGATCATCAGCGGGATGATCCAGCGCAGGCGCGATTTGTAGTCCGGGGCCAGCACATGCACGCCGGAACCGGTGCTCTCGAATCCGTCGAGAATGCGCAGGCCCTTCGGGGTTTGCAGGAACAGACTGAGGGCAAACCGGCCGGCCATGACGATGGCAATGATCCACGCCACGCGGGTCGGTTCGAGGTTGAAGCTGTAGCCGTCGAGTACGACGCCGACGATCGGCCCGAACACGATCAGGGCGATCAGACCGGCGAGAATCGCCTCAACCAGGCTTTTTTTGACATCAATGGATTTTGCAGTGGTTGAAGACATCGCTTACACCTTCGACACAAGAGGACGGCCCAGCAGGCCCTGAGGCCGGAAGACCAGAACAAGTACGAGCAGCGAGAAGCTGAACACGTCTTTGTAGTCGGAGTTGACCAGGCCCGAGAACAGCGACTCGGAGATCCCGAGGATGATCCCGCCGAGCATGGCGCCAGGCAGCGAACCGATCCCGCCCAGTACTGCCGCGGTAAATGCCTTGATGCCGATGATGAAGCCGGCATAGAAGTCGAAGGTGCCGTAGTTCATGGTGATCAGCACGCCGGCCAACGCCGCCATGGCCGCACCGATGATGAACACGTAGGAAATCACTCGGTCGGTGTTGATGCCGAGGATCGAAGCCATCTTGCGGTCCTGCTGGGTCGCACGGCACATGCGCCCGAGTTTGGTGTACTTGATGACGTAGGTCAGCAGGCCCATGCCGACGAATGCGGCCACCAGGATGAAGACTTTGGTGTAGGTCAGCTGCACGAAGCCGGTACCGACTTCGACACGCCATGCTCCGGTCAGCAGGGTGGGAACGCCCTGTTGTTTGGCGCCTTGGGCGATCTGTGCGTAGTTCTGCAGGATCAGGGAGATGCCGATGGCGCTGATCAACGGTGCCAGTCGGGTGGAATTGCGCAGGGGTTTGTAAGCGACTCGCTCGATGACCCAGCCATACACCGCCGTGATCACGATGGTGAATACCAGGGTGCCGAGCATCAGCAGCGGGAAGGATTCAATACCGAAGTAAGCCAGCAGAGCCAGACTGATTGCCGCCAGGTAAGCAGAAATCATGTAAACCTCGCCGTGGGCGAAGTTGATCATGCCGATGATGCCGTAGACCATTGTGTAGCCGATGGCGATCAGGCCATAGACCGACCCGAGGGTCAGGCCGTTGACCAGTTGCTGCAGGAAAATACCATCCATAACGCAATCTCACGCAGTGAGAACCTGCACACCCTGAGGCGCGCGGTTCTTCTAGGAAAAATACAGATTTACGTCGGAGCAATGTCAGAGCGCATTCAGCCCGACCACCACAGGATCCTGTGGGAGCGAGCCTGCTCGCGAAAGCGGTTGATCATTCAACAGCGATGTTGCCTGTCAGTCCGTCTTCGCGAGCAGGCTCGCTCCCACATGGAACAGTGGAGGTCAGCCGATCGCGTCAGCCCTTACTTCTGTTTTTCCAGCTGGTGATATTTGCCGTCCTTGTCCCACTGGTAGACCACGTAATCGGAGACCTTAAGGTCGCCTTTGGAATCCCAGGTCTTCTCGCCCATGACGGTCTTGACCGGGTTCTTCTTCAGCCAGGCAGCGGCCTCCTCGCCCTTGTTCGACTTGGCGCCGTTGAAGGCGGCGGCCAGGGTCTGAACCGATGCATAGGCGTACAGGGTGTAGCCTTCAGGCTCGGTGCCAGCCTTGCGGAATGCATCTACCACGGTCTTGCTGTCTGGCAGCAGGCGTGGGTCGGCACCGAAGGTCATCAGCACGCCGTCGACGAACTGCGGGCCACCGGCGGTGGTCACCAGTTCGTCGGTCACGATGCCGTCGTCGGACATGAACTTGACGTCTTTCAGGCCTTGTTCACGCAGTTGGCGAACCAGCGGGCCGGCTTCCGGGTGCAGGCCACCGAAGTAGACGACATCGGCACCGGCGCCACGGATCTTGGTGACGATGGTGCTGAAGTCTTTTTCACCACGGGTCAGACCTTCGTACAGCACTGGCTTCACGCCGCGTTTTTCCAGCTGAGCCTTGGTGGCATCGGCCAGGCCCTGACCGTAGGTGTCCTTGTCGTGCAGCACGACGACTTTCTTGCCCTTGAGCACGTCGACGATGTAATCGCCGGCGACGATGCCTTGCTGGTCGTCACGGCCGCACATACGGAACATGGCGCTCAGGCCGCGCTCGGTCACTTGCGGGTTGGTGGAACCCGGCGTGATGGCGATGATCCCGGCTTCGTCGTAGATTTCGGATGCAGGAATGGTGGAGGACGAGCAGAAGTGGCCGACCACACCGGCGACTTTCTGGTTGGTGAGGTCCTTGGCGACCGTCACCGCCTGTTTCGGCTCGCAAGCGTCATCGCCCTTGACCAGGACGATCTTCTCCCCGTTGACGCCGCCCGCCGCGTTGACCGCGTCGGCCGCCGCTTGTGCCCCTTTCATGTATTGCTCGCCAAATGCCGCGTTGGCGCCCGTCATCGGACCCGCCACACCGATTTTCACATCAGCTTGTGCAAACGCAGAAACACCCAGCGCAGTAGCCACTGCGAGGGCCAGAAAGCCTTTCTTGTAAAACGTCTGGGACATGAGGTGGTGCTCCAAGGTTTTTTTTAGTTGGCACTGCGACTTCACTTGAATGCTCAGAGCAAGGGCCGTGCCATCGGTTTTTTATTCTTCAAAAAGTCGCTGCTTTCTTGTTATTTCGACTGTTTCGTTCCCATTTTCATTGGGCGTGCAACCGTCTAAACCGCGGAAGGTGAAACCATTTATTTTTTCAGGCGCAACCCGCACGCGCCATCATTGCAACCGCGGCGCCAAACGACGTGCAACCAGCCTGTAACAGCCCGCGTCACCGAACTGCACACTGCTGGTGCGGGACTGCTACAACCCGCACCATTACAGGCTAGTCGCTACATCGAAAAGCGCCGCTTCCGGCAACATATTTCAACACTCAGATGACGATCCGCAGGCACTGGCCCGCGTGATACAGCGAGAACCCGGCCTCGTACAGACAACTGCGCAAGCCAACTCCCGCCAGCGGCTGCATCGGTGCGAACGGAATCGGCAATGCCTGAGGATTTCCGTTACACAGGTAATCGGCGAAGGCCTTGCCGACCACAGTGCCGGTAGTCACGCCCCGGCCGTTGTAACCGGTGACGGCCACCAGTCCCGGCGCCGGTTCGAACAGGCGCATCAAATGATCAGGGGTGAACGCGATGCGCCCGGTCCAGGTGCATTCCCACTCCACGGGTTTCAGATTGGGGAAGTAATGCTGCTGCACCCGGTCGGCCCAGGCCTTGAGGAACCATGTCGGTTTCTGATTGCCGTTGCCGAGGCTGCCCAGCAACAAACGCCCGTCCTTGTCGCGGCGGATGCTGCTCAGCACCTGGCGGGTATCCCATGAGCCCTGGCCGCCCGGGAGGATTTCCTGGGCAGCGTCTTCAGTCAACGGCACCGAAGCGACCTGATAGTAGTAACCGGGGAAGAAATTGCGCTTGAGTTCGGTCCAGTCGCCTTCGGTGTAGGCGTTGGAAGCGATAACCACCTGTTCGGCGAGCACCGAACCCTGCTCGGTCTGCACCGACCATTGCTGCCCTTGGCGTTCAAGACGCGCGACCGGCGAGTGATCGAACATCTGCCCGCCAAGGCTCATTACAGCGTTGGCCAGCCCGGTGACATACGCCATCGGATTGAGCGTACCGGCGCGCCGGTCGAGCAACGCGGCGGCGATCTTCTGTGTGCCCGTCGCCTGTTCACAGGCCTTGCCGGTCAGCAGTTCGACCGGTGCGCCGCGGCGTTTCCATTGTTCTTCGCGACTGCGCAGGTCCGCCTCACCCTTGGCGTTGTGCGCCATGTGCAGGGTGCCTTCGCGGCGCAACTGGCAATCGATGTTGTATTTATCCACAAGGCTGAACACCAGCGCCGGCGCCGCACCGAGCATGCGGTTGAGCTGACTGCCGACCGCCTCGCCGAAGCCGGCCTCTATCTCGTCCGGCGGAATCCACATCCCGGCGTTGACCAGCCCGACGTTGCGCCCGGAGCCACCATGCCCGGCGCGATGGGCTTCGAGCACGCAGACACTTTTGCCTTTCTCCAGCAGATGCAGCGCCGCCGACAGCCCGGTAAACCCGGCGCCGATCACGCAGACATCAACTTTGACCTCGCCCCTGAGCGCCGTGTTATCCGGGCGTTGCGGCGTGAGTTTTTCCCACAGACATTCTTCGCGTAACGGCATTGCCAGACTCCAACAGAAACCTAACAAACACACAGTTCAACAATGTGGAAGCGAGCCTGCTCCGGGCGGCGCTCCGACGAAAGCGGCGTTTCAGCCAACATTGGTGTCGACTGACACACCGCTATCGCGAGCAGGCTCGCTCCCACAAGGGACTTACCGCTCAATCCTCAATCGAACGTAATGCCCTGCGCCAGCGGCAACTCCAGCGAGTAGTTCACGGTATTGGTCTGCCGACGCATATACGCGCGCCATGCATCCGAGCCCGACTCACGACCACCGCCCGTCTCTTTCTCGCCACCAAACGCGCCGCCGATTTCCGCGCCGCTCGGGCCGATGTTGACGTTGGCGATGCCGCAGTCGCTGCCGACCGCCGACATGAATTTCTCGGCCTCGCGCACATCGGTGGTGAAGATGCACGACGACAACCCTTGCGGCACGGCGTTGTTCAGACGCAGCGCCTCTTCGAAATCGCTGTAGCCGACCACGTACAGGATCGGTGCGAAGGTCTCGCTGCAAACCACGTCGCTCTGCTCCGGCATTTCAACGATGGCCGGCGACACGTAGTAGGCGTTAGGGAATTGGTCTTCCAGTTGGCGCTTGCCGCCGAACACCCGACCGCCCTCGCTCAGCGCCTGCTCCAGCGCGTCCTGCATGTTTTCGAAGCTGTGCTTGTCGATCAGCGGGCCGATCAGATTGCCTTCCAGCGGGTGACCGATACGAACCTTGGAGTACGCGGCTTTGAGGCGGGTGACGATTTCTTCTTTCACCGACTCATGGGCGATCAGGCGCCGCAACGTGGTGCAACGCTGGCCGGCGGTGCCGACAGCGCTGAACAGAATGGCGCGCACGGCCATGTCCAGATCGGCGCTCGGGCCGAGGATCATCGCGTTGTTGCCGCCCAGTTCGAGAATGCTGCGGGCGAAGCGGGCGGCGACTTTCGGCGCCACTTCGCGGCCCATGCGGGTGCTGCCGGTGGCGCTAATCAGCGCGACACGCGGGTCATCGACCAGCGCTTCGCCGGCATCGCGACCGCCGATGATCACCTGGCTCAGGTGCGCCGGGGCATCGCTGAAGTTCTTCAGTACGCGCTCGAACAGCGCCTGACAGGCCAGCGCGGTCAGCGGGGTTTTCTCCGATGGTTTCCACACCACCGGGTTGCCGCAGACCAGCGCCAGCGTGGTATTCCACGCCCACACCGCGACCGGGAAGTTGAACGCACTGATCACGCCGACCACGCCCAGCGGGTGCCAGGTTTCACGCATGTGGTGGCCCGGACGCTCGGAGGCGATGGTCAAACCGTACAACTGGCGGGACAGACCGACGGCGAAATCGCAGATGTCGATCATCTCCTGCACTTCACCGAGGCCTTCCTGGGTGATCTTGCCCGCTTCCCAGGAAACCAGTTCACCGAGTTCGGTCTTGTATTCACGCAGCACTTCGCCGAACTGACGCACCAGCTCGCCACGACGCGGGGCCGGCACCTTGCGCCAATGTTCGAACGCATGATCTGCGCGACTGATGTGCTGCTCGACTTCGGCCGGGCCTTCCCAGTTCACGGCGCCGATGCGGCTGCCGTCGATGGGCGAATGCACCGGCACTTTGCCGTTCTGGTACAGGGCCGGGTTCACACCTAGACGATCAAGCAATGCGGCAACCATGGGTCACTCCTCAAGCAAAAAACTGAATGTGTGCGGGCGCGTTTTCACGACCGGGCAGACCTTTAGTTGTAGCGTCAGGAAGGCTGTGCAACAAACGACCTTTACGCGAGATATCATTCCGTTTATTCATGCTGCGCAGAAAGACAAGAAAAGGAACGCCCATGCTGAACAAACGCCACTTGCCGTCGATCACCGCGTTGCAGTGCTTCGAGGCTGTGACCCGGCACCTGAGTTTCACCCGGGCCGCCGAGGAACTGAACCTGACCCAGAGCGCTGTCAGCAAGCAGGTGGCGCAGCTCGAGGAATTGCTGCAGCACTTGTTGTTCCGTCGCGTACGCCGCCGTTTGCAGATGACCCCGGCCGGCGATCTGTACCTGGTGGAAGTCAGAAAAATCCTGACCCAGGTCGAGATGTCGACCCATTACCTGCGTTCCTACGGCGGCGAGACCGAAGTCCTGCGGGTCTCCACGCCCTCAACCTTCGGCGCCCGCTGGCTGGTGCCGCGCCTCAAGGGCTGGCGTCTGCGTCATCCGTCGATTCATCTGGACCTGTGCAACGAGCAAGAAGCGGATGATCTGCTGCAAGGGCGCAGCGACCTGGCGTTCTATTTCGGCCAGGGTTCGCGCCCCGGCACCGAGTGCCTGAAGCTGTTCGGCGAAGAACTGGTGCCGGTCTGCGCGCCGAGCAGCCTGCCGGACACTCCGTTGACTGACCCAACGCAACTCACCGATCTGGTCCTGCTGCAGAATGCTTCCCGCCCGCAAGCGTGGCACGACTGGTTCGACAGCCAGGGCTACCAGACCGAACACAGCTACCACGGCCCGCGCTTCGAAACCTTTTATATGTGCATCCGCGCCGCGCAGGTCGGCTGCGGCGTCGCCCTGCTGCCGAGGTTTCTGGTGGAAGAGGAATTGGCCGACGGCAAACTGGTCATTCCCTGGCAGCATGCGATGCCCAGCACCGACGCCTATTACCTGGCCTACCCGGAACACGCGGCAGAAGTGCCCAAGGTGCGGGATTTCGTGAAGTGGATGCTGGAGCAGATCGACAGTCCGGTTTGAAGTTGTATTCAGTCCCTGTGGCGGTCAAAAAATCGCTGGCAATCCCCACCCCGGATATGCGCCACTAGCGCCATTGATTGATACCGCGCCAACGCGCGGTCCGCCTGGAGACCCCTTTATGAGCGAGAGTGTGTTTGCCGATCGCATCGTGCAGAACCTGCTCGACACCGACTTCTACAAACTGACGATGATGCAGGCGGTGCTGCACAACTACCCCAACGTCGAAGTCGAATGGGAGTTCCGTTGCCGTAACAGTGAGGATCTGCGCCCTTATCTGGCGGAGATCCGCTTCCAGGTCGAGCGTCTGGCCGAGTTGAGCCTGAGCGCCGATCAGTTGAGCTTTCTCGAGCGCATCTCGTTCCTCAAGCCGGATTTCCTGCGGTTCCTCGGTCTGTTCCGTTTCAACCTGCGCTACCTGCACACCGGCATCGAGAACGGCGAGCTGTTCATCCGCCTGCGCGGGCCGTGGCTGCATGTGATTCTGTTTGAAGTGCCGCTGCTGGCGATCGTCAGCGAAGTGCGCAACCGCTATCGCTACCGCGAAACGGTGCTGGAACAGGCCCGCGAACAGCTCTACCGCAAGTTCGACTGGCTGACAGCCAACGCCTCGGCCGAAGAATTGTCGCAGTTGCAGGTCGCCGATTTCGGCACACGCCGGCGGTTTTCCTACCGCGTGCAGGAAGAAGTGGTGAACGTGCTCAAGCACGATTTCCCCGGGCGTTTTGTCGGCACCAGCAACGTCCACCTGTCCCGCGAACTGGACATGAAACCGCTGGGCACCATGGCCCACGAATGGATCATGGCCCACCAGCAACTCGGCCCGCGACTGATCGACAGCCAGATCGCCGCCCTCGATTGCTGGGTCCGCGAGTACCGCGGCTTGTTGGGGATCGCCCTCACGGACTGCATCACCACCGACGCGTTCCTCGGCGATTTCGATCTGTTCTTCGCCAAGCTGTTCGACGGTCTGCGCCACGACTCCGGGGACCCGGTGCTGTGGGGCGAAAAATGCATCGCCCACTATCACAAGCTCGGCATCGACCCGATGAGCAAGACGTTGGTGTTCTCCGACAGCCTGACCCTGCCCAAGTCGCTGGAGATCTTCCGGGCCCTGCGTGGTCGGATCAATGTCAGCTTCGGTATCGGCACCAACCTGACCTGTGACATTCCGGGTGTCGAACCGATGAGCATCGTGCTTAAAATGACCGCCTGCAACGGCCAACCGGTGGCGAAGATCTCCGACGAGCCGGGCAAGACCCACTGCAAAGATCCGAATTTCGTCGCCTACTTGCGACACGTTTTCCAGGTTCCTGCCGTTTCCAGCCTTTCCAGCAAGGAGTGAATTCATGCAAGCCGTACAGCGTGAGATTGCTGAACAGCTCAACGTTCAGCCGCCGTTCGCCGATCACCAGGCCCTCGAAGCGGAAGTCGCCCGCCGCATCACCTTCATCCAGGATTGCCTGACCAATTCCGGACTCAAGACCCTGGTGCTGGGCATCAGCGGCGGGGTGGATTCGCTGACCGCAGGCCTGCTGGCCCAGCGCGCCATGCGTGAACTGCGCGAGCGCACCGGCGACGAGGCCTACAAGTTCATCGCCGTGCGCCTGCCGTACGACGTGCAGTTCGATGAACACGACGCCCAGGCCTCGGTAGACTTCATCGCCCCGGACGAGCGCCACACCGTCAACATCGGCCCGGCAGTAAAGTCCCTGGCCAGCGAAGTCGCAGCCTTCGAAGGCAAGCACGCGGTGTCGGTGGATTTCGTGCTCGGCAACACCAAGGCGCGGATGCGCATGGTCGCCCAGTACACCATCGCCGGCGCGGCCCACGGCCTGGTGATCGGCACCGACCACGCGGCGGAAGCGGTGATGGGTTTCTTCACCAAGTTCGGTGACGGCGCCTGCGACCTGGCCCCACTCAGCGGTCTGGTGAAAAACCAGGTCCGGGCCATCGCCCGCAGCTTTGGCGCACCGGAATCGCTGGTGGAAAAAGTGCCGACGGCGGATCTGGAAGACCTGTCGCCGGGCAAGCCGGATGAAGCCTCCCACGGCGTGACCTACGCCGAAATCGACGCTTTCCTGCACGGCGAGCCGGTGCGTCAGGAAGCGTTCGACATCATCGTCAACACCTACAAAAAGACTCATCACAAACGCGTGATGCCGTTTGCGCCTTGAATCCAGGGCATAAAAAAAGCGTCCTTCGGGACGCTTTTTTTGACCGTGTGTTGCTTACTTCAGGGTCACGGTGCCTTTCATCATCGAGATGTGGCCTGGAAACGAGCAGAAGAAGCCGTATTTCTCGTCAGCCTTGAGCTTGGACACGTCGAAGGTCACCGAGTCGGTTTCCTTGGCGCCGATGATCTTGGTGTGAGCGATGACGCGCTCGTCACCGTCCTTCAGGTAGTTCTTGTCGATGCCGGCGGCCAGGCCGTCGGTGGCGATCGGCTGCATGTCGGCTTCTTTGCTGATCACCAGGTTATGGCCCATGACGTTCTTCGGCAGGCTGCCGGAGTGGGTCAGCTCGACGGTGAAGGTCTTGCAGCTCTTGTCGATTTCGATGGCCTTGGTGTTGAAGGACATCTGGTCGGTGGAGTCAACGGTGGTTTTGCACTCGGCAGCCATCAATTGGCTGCTGGCCAGCGCCAGCAGGGATACCGCAACAACTTTGGAAAACATGGTGAATCTCCAAGGCAGGGTTAACAAAACACGAATGGTTGGAAGACTGCCTGAAATCTTCGCAAGTTCCTATGACTTGAGTCAAAAATTGTATACAACTTTCAGGCTATGACACTCATCGAAACAATCTAACAGCCAGACGTTTGGCCGGGCCGTATCTTCAGGGCTCGACACTCATCTGGAGCATCCGTCATGTCCTTCAACAGCCTGTTGTGCAGTCTGCTCGCTGCTTACGCCTGTGGCGCCAGCGGTACCTGTGAAACCCCGAAACGCGAAGTCTAGCCCTTGGATCAAGACGTGCCAGCCATTACCCTGTGACCGATTGACCCAGGAGGAAGGCATGTCTCTCACATCCGTTTGTGTATTTTGCGGTGCCAACGCCGGCACCACTCCGGCGTACACCGAAGCCGCCATCGCCCTCGGCACAGCTATCGCCGAGCGTAAGCTGACGCTGGTCTACGGCGGTGGCGCTGTCGGCCTGATGGGGATTGTCGCTGACGCCGCGCTGGCGGCCGGTGGCGAAGTGATCGGCATCATCCCGCAGAGCCTGATGGACAAGGAAATCGGTCACAAGAGCCTGACGCGCCTGGAAGTGGTCGACGGCATGCACGCCCGCAAGGCGCGAATGGCCGAACTCAGCGATGCGTTCATCGCCCTGCCCGGTGGCCTCGGCACCCTGGAAGAGTTGTTCGAAGTCTGGACCTGGGGCCAGCTCGGCTACCACGGCAAGCCGCTGGGCCTGCTGGAAGTGAACGGTTTCTACAGCAAACTCACTGCATTTCTCGATCACATCGTCGGCGAAGGCTTCGTTCGTGCGCCGCACCGTGACATGCTGCAAGTGAGTGAATCGCCGCAAACGCTGCTCGAGGCTCTCGACCACTGGAAGCCCACCGTCACGCCCAAGTGGGTCGACCAGAAACCCGATTAACCGCCGGGCACCGATACAGGGCAGAATACGCGCCGCTCAACCTCACCTTCGACCCCAGAGGATCGCCCATGGCCAAACCCAATTACTCCTTCGCCAAACGTCAACGTGACTTGGCCAAGGAACAGAAGAAAGAGGAAAAGCTTCAGCGCAAGAAACAGATGGCTGAAGAGGCGGCACTGAACCCTGACGGTGAAGTGGCGACTGAAGATGATGATGTTGAGACACCGAAAGACCCGGCGCCCGACGCCTGAGCAAATTGCTGAAACCTTGAACACAATCCCTGTGGGAGCGGGCATGCTCGCGAAAGCGTCGTGACATTCACTATGGATGTGACTGAAAAATTGCTTTCGCGAGCAAGCTCGCTCCCACATTTGATCTTCACTCCTCCAGTGGCAACACGGTGACGCGGACTTCCGGGTCGTGATTGCCACCGCCCAGAATCACCCCGCGCAACGGCGACACATCGGAGAAATCCCGGCCCCAGGCCAGGGTGATGTGCTCCAGTGCCGGCTGCACATTGTTTGTCGGATCAAAATCCACCCAGCCCAGCACCGGGCAAAACACCGAGACCCAGGCATGGGACGCATCGGCGCCGATCAGCCGTGGCTGCCCCGGTGGCGGTTGAGTCAGCAGGTAGCCGCTGACGTAACGCGCCGCCAGCCCGCGTGAGCGCACACAGGCGAGCATCAGGTGCGCGAAGTCCTGACAGACCCCGCGCCGCCGCTCCAGTACCTCCACCAGCGGCGTCGCGACCTGGGTCGCTTCGGCATCGAAGGTGAATTCGCTGAAGATCTTCTGCATCAGGGCCTGCACACCCAGCATCAACGGTCTGCCGGCCGGGAAACAGCTCTCCGAAAACTCGACGAAGCTGCGTTTGAGATGCACGTAGGGCGACTGAAATCGATAGCGACAGACTTCCAGCAACGAAGCGGACAGCGGCTGGCTGCTGTAGGTCAGCGCGTTGCGGGTCAGTTCCCAGGCCGGCGACTGCTGGAAATCCACCACGGGCCGCGCCAGCACTTCGACCGTCAGCCGTGCGTTGACCTGCAATTCATCGTGGGGCCGTTCGAAGGCCAGGCGGGTCAGCGGATTGCCGAACACATCCTGCTCGTCACGGCGGGTGGTCGGCTGCGGGCTGATCAGCAATTGCTGCTCGCTGCAGCGCTGCCAGTCGCACTCGCGCGGCCACAGATGCGCCAGTTGCTGGGCCAGGGATACCGGGCTGTCGTAGCGATAGCAGGTGTCGTGAAAGATCTGGTAATGGGCGCTCATCAGACGGACACCGTACGCTGGCTGACATCATCGACATGGGCGAAATGGCGCAGGGCCAGACGATCCGAGACCTGACTGCTGGCGTCGGCGATTTCCTGCAACAGATCCGCCAGACCGTCGAGGGCCGCGCGTACGCTGGATTCGCCGAACAGGGGATTCTCCAGACAGCTCAGATCGAAGCGCGCCAGACGCTCGACCAGCGGCGGCAATCCTGCCTCCCTCGGCATACCGAAGTCATCATTCAGCCGCTTGAGGGTGCGGGTCACCAGCTTCAACTGGAACAGCACCGCATGGGGGTTCTGCTCGTCCAGCAGCAACAGGTCGAGCACCGGAATCAACTGCGCCACCGCCAGATAACGCGAGCGATAGGTGATGCTGCTGTTGCCCAGCTCCAGCAACCACTCAAGCCCGGCCTGATCGAACGCCCCGGCGCCCCGCAGGAAACCCGCGAGACTGCCGCTGAGAAATTGCAGGCGTTCGATGCGCCGGCCGATCATCAGGAAGCGCCAGCCCTCGTCGCGGGTCATGTCGTCGAGGGCAAACCCGGACAGCGCCGCCAGCGACATCACCAACCGGTTGAGAAAATCCAGCAGCTCGCCGAAGTCAGGTTCGTCGGTGTCCAGTTCCGAAGCCTCACGCTGCAGCTCCACCAGCGCCTGCCAGTTTTCCCGGGACAACTTGCCGCGCACTTGCGAAGCCGCCCACTGCAAGCGCTGCAGGTTGGAGCGCAGGCTGAACGACCAGTCCTCGCCGAGCAGCGCCGCAAGCAAGCGTTCCGGCAGTTCGCCTTCATCCGGCAGCAGCATCAGCCGCTCGCCCAGATCCACCGCAGCCTGCAGGGCTTGCGGGTCATCGCCGTCGACGTAGCGCGCGAGCATGATCCGCAGCAGCCGCGCGCTGTCGTCGCAGCGCTCGCAGTAACGGCCGAACCAGAACAGGTTTTCCACCACCCGCGACGGCAGGTACGGATCGCGGCGCACCAGATCGGGCACGCCGATATTGCGCTGGGCTTTCCACTGTTCCCCGCTCGGTGACCGATCCCCCAGCACCCAGGTGTCCTTGCTCGCACCACCGCGCTGCATCGACACCACTTCGGCATCGGCTTCGGCCGCGACCCGGGTCAGGCCACCGGGCAACACCCGATAACCGTCGTGACTGGCCACCGCGTACATGCGCATGCCGATTGCCCGGGGTTGCAGTTGCCCGTCCTCGGGCTGCCAGATCGGCGCCTGGGACAGCTGCGCGAGTTCTTGCGCGACATAGGCATAAGGGCGGGCCTGCATGCGCGCGGCGAGACTTTCACGCTGTTTTTCGCTCAGATCCCGGCCAAAAACCGGAGGGAAGCTTTGCGAGGGGAACGCCGGCTTGATCAGCAGCTCCGGCAGTTTCTCCAGGGCCTGGGCCAACACCGGCGCTTCGCCGCACCACCACGTGGCGATGGAAGGCAGGATCAGGTCTTCGCCGAACAGGTACTGATTGATCTTCGGCAGAAAACCGAGCAGCCCCGGCGACTCCAGTACGCCACTGCCCAGTGCATTGGCCACCAGCACCCGGCCCTGACGCACCGCGTCCAGCAATCCGGGAACGCCCAGCGCGGAATCGGTGCGCAGTTCCAGCGGATCGCAGAAGTCATCGTCGAGCCGGCGCAGGATCGCGTGTACCCGGCGCAGGCCACTGAGGGTTTTCAGGTAGACCGTGGCATCACGCACCGTCAGGTCACCGCCCTCCACCAGCGGATAACCGAGCTGGCGGGCAAGATAAAGATGTTCGAAATAGCTCTCGTTGAAGCGCCCCGGGGTCAGCAACACCACCAGCGGCGCGTCATCGTCGCAGGGAGCCTGACGGGCGAGGGTTTCCTGCAGGGTGCGGAAGAATCCGGCCAGATGCTGCACTTTCAGATCCCGATACAACTCGGGGAAGGCGCGGGACACGATAGTGCGGTTTTCCAGCGCATAACCGGCACCGGATGGCGCCTGGGTACGATCCGCCGTCACCCACCAGCGTCCGTCCGGCGTGCGCGCCAGATCCACGGCATACAGGTGCAGAAAGGCCCCGTCCGGCGGCGCAATGCCCTGACAGGGCCAGAGGAAGTTGTTGTGGCCGAACACCAGCTCCGCCGGCAGCAGCCCTTCGCTGATCAGCCGCTGCGGGCCGTACAGATCCGCCAGCACCGCATTGAGCAGCCGCGCGCGCTGGGCGATTCCGGCGGACAGTTGCTGCCACTCATCAGCAGCGATCACGTGGGGCAGCAGATCCAGCTCCCACGGACGATCCGCGCCTTTCGGATCCGCATAGACGTTGTAGGTCACGCCGTTTTCCTGAATCTGCCGGGTCAGCAATGCCTGACGCTGCACCAGGTGCGCCGGGGTGCTGCGCTGCAAATGGTCGACCAGTCGCCGCCAGTGCGGGCGCACCGCCCCGCTGTCGTCGAGCAGTTCGTGATAGGTGCCCGCAGTCAGCGGGTAGCGGTCAAGCAGGTCAGGCATGGAAAGCTCGGCAGCCGGCAGGGAACAGTCAGACTAACGCAGGCACATGACGCCCGGATATACGAAAAATCCGGGCGTCGTGTACGAATCAAAAACGTCGTAAATCGAGAGTCATCGGCAGTTCGTCGGAGATAGTCAGGTTCGGTACAGGAAGTTTCCCCGGCGAGTGTCCGATGCGGAAGAACCGCGCCATGCGCCGGCTCTCCGCTTCGTTGGCGTTGACCGGCAGCGTCTCGTAATTGCGCCCGCCCGGATGGGCGACGTGGTACTGACAGCCGCCCAGCGAACGCTGCATCCAGGTATCGAGCAAGTCGAACACCAGCGGCGCATGCACCGGGATCGTCGGTTGCAGGCAGTTGGCCGGTTGCCACGCGCGAAAACGTACGCCGGCGACAAACTCGCCAACCCGTCCGGTCGGTTGCAGCGGCACCGGGATGCCATTGCAGGTCAGCAGATAGCGCTGCGGCGGCAGCCCCGTAAGCTTGACCTGCAAACGCTCCAGCGATGAATCGACGTAGCGCACCGTGCCGCCCGCCGCGCCCTCCTCGCCCAGCACGTGCCAGGGTTCGAGAGCCTGGCGCAATTCCAGCTCGATATCGTTGACGGCGTAATCGCCGACCTTGGGGAAACGGAACTCAAGATGCGCCGCAAACCATTCCGCACGCAGGGGGTAACCGGCATTGTTGAGTTCGACGATGACGTCGGCGAAGTCCTGTTCGATGAAGTGCGGCAACATGAAGCGGTCGTGCAGCTCCGTACCCCAGCGCGCCAGTTTCGGCGGCGCGTAGGGCTCGCGCCAGAACCGCGCCACCAGCGCTCGCAACAACAGCTGCTGCGCCAGGCTCATGCGCGCATGGGGTGGCATTTCGAAACCACGCAACTCCAGCAAGCCGAGGCGCCCGGTGGCGCCGTCCGGTGAATACAGCTTGTCGATGCAGAACTCGGCGCGGTGGGTGTTGCCGGTGACGTCGATCAGCAAATTGCGCAACAGGCGATCGACCAGCCACGGCGGGCATTCCTCTCCCGGCGCCGGCATTTGTGCGAAAGCGATTTCCAGTTCGTACAGCGCGTCGTTGCGCGCTTCGTCGACCCGTGGCGCCTGAGAGGTCGGGCCGATGAACAGACCGGAAAACAGGTACGACAGTGAAGGATGGTTATGCCAGTAACTGATCAGGCTACGCAGCAGGTCCGGACGGCGCAGAAACGGTGAGTCGCCCGGTGTCGCGCCGCCGAGCACGAAATGGTTACCACCGCCGGTGCCGGTGTGCCGCCCGTCGACCATGAATTTCTCGGTGGACAGTCGGGTCTGGCGCGCTTCTTCGTACAGAAACTCGGTGCGTTCGACCAACTCGTCCCACGTCGCGGACGGCTGCACGTTGACCTCGATCACGCCGGGATCCGGGGTGATGCGGAAATTGCTCAGGCGCGGATCGCTCGGCGGCTCGTAGCCTTCCAGCAACACCGGACAATGCAGCTCTTCGGCGGTGGCTTCGATGGCCGCGACCAGTTCCAGATAATCCTCGACCCGCTCCAGCGGCGGCATGAACAGGTACAACCGGCCTTCCCGGGCCTCGGCGCACAAGGCGGTGCGGGTCAGCCAGTCGGCGGACTCATCGATCTTCGGTACACGCTCGTCTGCCGGAGCCGGCTCACGGTGGTCGTTGAGCTGCGCTGTTTCGGGCAGCTCGGGGAAATCCTGGTTCGGGTCGTTCGGATGAATGAACGGATACTCCGCTGCCTTCACCCAGGGCTGCGAGCCCAGCGGCAGGCGATAGCCGAGCGGTGAATCCCCCGGCACCAGCCGGCAATGCTCATCGCGCAGATACCAGCGCCCGCTCTGCCACTGATCGCCCTTGGCGGTGCGCGCCAGCGGCAACACCTGGCCGATGATCTTGTCCAGCCCCTGACTGAACACCTTGCGCAGTCGCGCACGTTCCAGCGGCTCCTCCAGACGCGAGTCTTCGGCGCTGACGTTGCTCGGTAAGGCGCCCTCGCGCCAGAGGTAATAGAAGTTGTCTTCGTAGGCCGGGAACACGAAGCGTGTCGGCAGTTTCAGGCGCTCGGCGACACTCGCCAGAAAGCGCCCGGCCAGCTCACCCGTAGCGCCGTAATCCTGCTGCTCATCGGCGATCAGTGCGTTGTTGTGCCAGATCGGCACACCGTCGCGGCGCCAGTAACAATTCAGTGACCAGCGCGGCAGTTGCTCGCCTGGATACCATTTGCCCTGGCCAAAATGCACCAGCCCCTTGGGCGCGTAATGCTTGCGCATGCGCTGGAACAGTTCGGCGGAGAGCCGGCGCTTGTCCGGACCCAGCGCGGCGGTGTTCCACTCGGCGCCGTCGGGGTCGTCGATGGACACGAAGGTGGGTTCGCCGCCCATGGTCAGGCGCACATCGCCTTCCAGCAGATCGGCATCGATTTGCCGGCCCAGCGCCTGGATCGCCAGCCATTGCTCATCGGTGTAGGGCTTGGTAACCCGGGGTGCTTCCCAGATCCGCTCTACGGACATTTCGTGGCTGAACTCGCACTCGCAAGGCTCCACCAGACCACTGATCGGCGCCGCCGAGGACGGATCGGGACTGCAGGCCAACGGGATGTGCCCTTCCCCGGCGAACAGTCCGGAGGTGGCGTCGAGGCCGATCCAGCCGGCGCCGGGGAGATACACCTCGCACCACGCGTGCAGGTCAGTAAAGTCCACTTCGGTGCCGGACGGGCCGTCGAGGCTTTTCACGTCGGCGGTCAATTGAATCAGGTAGCCGGAGACGAAACGCGCCGCCAGCCCGAGGTTGCGCAGCAGTTGCACCAGCAACCACGCCGAATCACGGCAGGAACCGGAGGCATGTTCGAGGGTGTGCTCCGGAGTCTGCACACCCGGTTCCATGCGAATCAGGTAATTGATGTCTTCGCTCAGACGCTGGTTGAGCGCCACCAGGAAATCCACGGCCGGCAACGGCGTGCGGTCGATGGCGTCCAGATAGGCCTTGAATGTCGGCGTCAGCGGCAGGGTTTCGAGGTACGGCGCCAGTTCCTTGCGCTCATCGGCGGCGTAGGCGAAGGGGATTTTCTCGGCGTAGGGCTCGAGGAAAAAGTCGAACGGGTTGAACACCGCCATCTCGGCCAGCAGATCGACCTCGATCCGCAGTTCGGCGGTTTTCTCGGGGAACACCAGCCGGGCGAGGTAGTTGCCCTGAGGGTCCTGCTGCCAGTTGATGAAGTGCTGCTCGGGCGAGACTTTCAGTGAATAGGACAGAATCCGCGTACGGCTGTGGGCAGCCGGGCGCAGACGCACGATCTGCGGGCCGAGTTCGACAGCGCGGTCGTAGCGGTAATGCGTGACGTGATGCAATGCGACATGAATCGACACGGCGTGCCTCCTGCGAGCCCAAGCGTATTCGAAAGCGCGCAAGACTTATGCCATGCAGAGGCTTGGGCGCTTTCCCGGAATGCTTAGGGCAGTACAGCACCAAAATCGGGCGATGCGGTGAAATGGTTTGGCACAGTTGCACGCAAATGTTGCGAGGCACAACGCAAAACGCCAACCCGAAGGTTGGCGTTCTGTTCAGCTCAAGTGCATTTCAGCGCGGTACGACCGGCTTGCGTGCCGGTTTCGGGCCTTTGCCCTTCGCCGCTTCCTTGCGCTCCTTGGCGGCCTGCTGGTTGCGGGCGAATGCCGCGGCCTTGGCCTGTTCACGCTTGTCCCAAGGATTGCCGCCGTCACTGGCGCGCGGAGGCAGACCGGTGTGCTGCGTGAGGATCTTGGTGGTCTTCTCTTTCGCGACCTTGTGGCTGCCGGCCGGCGTCGAGTTCTTGCGACGGGCACTCTGGTAGCTGTCGGTAGCCGGCTGGTGCAGCGGGATCAACTGGTTCTTGCCCGGCCCGATCAGGTCGGCACGGCCCATGCGGGTCAGCGCTTCACGCAGCATCGGCCAGCCTTTCGGGTCGTGATAACGCAGGAACGCCTTGTGCAGACGACGCTGCTCTTCGCTCTTGACGATGGTCACGCCGTCGCTCTTGTAGGTGACCTTGCGCAGCGGGTTCTTGCCCGAGTGGTACATCGCGGTGGCGGTAGCCATCGGCGACGGATAGAACGCCTGCACCTGGTCGGCGCGGAAGCCGTTGCCCTTGAGCCACAGGGCCAGGTTCATCATGTCTTCGTCGGTGGTGCCCGGGTGCGCGGCGATGAAGTACGGGATCAGGTACTGCTCTTTCCCCGCCTCCTTGGTGTACTTCTCGAACATGCGCTTGAAGCGATCGTAGGTGCCGATCCCCGGTTTCATCATCTGGTTGAGCGGACCTTCCTCGGTGTGTTCCGGGGCGATCTTCAGGTAACCGCCGACGTGGTGGGTCACCAGCTCCTTGACGTACTCCGGCGACTCGACCGCAAGGTCGTAACGCAGGCCGGAGGCGATCAGGATCTTCTTCACACCCGGTAACGCACGGGCGCTGCGGTACAGCTGAATCAGCGACGAGTGGTCGGTGTTCAGGTTCGGGCAGATGCCCGGGAACACGCAGGACGGCTTGCGGCACGCGGATTCGATTTCCGGGCTCTTGCAGGCGATGCGGTACATGTTCGCGGTCGGGCCGCCGAGGTCGGAGATGACGCCGGTGAAGCCCGGCACCTTGTCGCGGATCTCTTCGATTTCGCGAATGATCGACTCTTCGGAGCGGTTCTGGATGATCCGGCCTTCGTGCTCGGTGATCGAGCAGAAGGTGCAGCCACCGAAGCAGCCACGCATGATGTTCACCGAGAAACGGATCATGTCGTAGGCAGGGATTTTTTCCTTGCCGTACGCAGGGTGCGGAACACGTGCATAAGGCATGCCGAACACGTAGTCCATTTCTTCAGTGGTCATCGGAATCGGCGGCGGGTTGAACCAGACGTCGATCTCGCCATGCTTCTGCACCAGCGCACGGGCGTTGCCCGGGTTGGTTTCCAGGTGCAGCACGCGGTTGGCGTGGGCGTACAGAACCGGGTCGTTACGCACCTTTTCCATCGACGGCAGGCGGATCACGGTCTTGTCGCGGGTCATTTTCGGGCTGGCCAGGATCTGTACGACCTTGGCTTCTTCCGGGTCTTCAACCGGGCCCTTCTCCTGCTCGATCGCGCAAGCCTGAGTGTCCTGGGTGTTGACGTACGGGTTGATGATCTTGTCGATCTTGCCCGGACGGTCGATGCGCGTGGAGTCGACTTCGTACCAGCCCGTCGGTGTGTCGCGACGGATGAACGCGGTGCCGCGCACATCGGTGATGTCTTCGATCTTGTGACCGTAGGACAGACGCTGGGCGACTTCGACAATCGCCCGCTCGGCGTTGCCGTACAGCAGGATGTCGGCGCTGGCGTCAATCAGGATCGAGTTGCGCACGCGGTCCTGCCAGTAATCGTAGTGGGCGATGCGACGCAGGGAGGCTTCGATACCGCCGAGCACGATCGGCACGTGCTTGTAGGCTTCCTTGCAGCGCTGGCTGTAGACCAGGCTCGCTCGATCCGGACGTTTGCCGGCCATGCCGCCCGGGGTGTAGGCGTCGTCGGAACGGATTTTCTTGTCCGCGGTGTAACGGTTGATCATCGAGTCCATGTTGCCGGCCGCGACGCCGAAGAACAGGTTCGGCTCGCCGAGCTTCATGAAGTCGTCTTTGGACTGCCAGTTCGGCTGCGCGATGATCCCGACGCGGAAGCCTTGCGACTCCAGCAGCCGGCCGATGATCGCCATGCCGAACGACGGGTGATCGACGTAGGCATCTCCCGTAACAATGATGATGTCGCAGGAATCCCAGCCAAGCTGATCCATCTCCTCCCTGCTCATCGGCAGGAACGGCGCTGGCCCGAAACATTCGGCCCAATATTTTGGATAGTCAAATAACGGCTTGGCTGCTTGCATGTCGATAACCGGTGTTGGCTTTCATTGAATTCGCGGGCGCGGAATATAGCACAAATTTTGACCAATTCCGACGACTGTGGTCGGTTTCTCTCAGCCTCGTCCACGGCCAAGCACTTTGTTCAACAAATGGGTTCACGACTTATTCAAGGATGAATACACATGCCTGTAAAACCACCCTCCAGAGGCGTCACCACCGTCGAAGTTCACAATCCACCTTCGACTTCAGCGACCAACCGTTCACCACAGACCCCCGCTTCGCCTCTAACTCCCCCGGTCGTACGCCGCCCCCCTTCTCAACCTGCACCGGACAGGACTCCGGCATTTGCAGACCCGGACACAATCTCTCCCGCACCAGCCGTGACCTTCGACGAAATCCATTCCTCCCCGAGGGCAACACCGGTACGTCCTTCGTTTGATACCTATCGCATCCGTTTCGGGTCGCAACTGCCAGAGGCCGATGCGCAAGGCTTCAGAAACTTCAAGGGGCGGCTGTTCGTCGATGCGTACGATGGCAGCGTCCTGCAGGTTGGCCTGGACCCTGACAGCCGACTTTACCGGGCAAGGCTGAGCAGTGAATTGAATCCCTCGGGCCCTGTTCTCGTTCAGGATCCCCAAAACAAGCGATGGCATCCGGTGGATGATTTCGAGGCTGAACCCATTGCGTTGACTTCCAGTCGACTGGAAGCGTTCAGGACGCCTCTGAATTTCGTCGGTGTCGCGCCGGACAGTGACGGTCTGCACAGCTTCGAAGGTAAGCGCTACGTGATCATCGACAGCCAGGCCTATCAAGTAATGCAGGATGTCGATGCATCCTCTCCCGCACACAAGGTCTGGCGGGTGGTCAAGCCGAAAGATCCTGTCGCCACTGACAGCGAAAACATCTACCGCGCCAGTCGGGGCGGTGAAACGCTGGCCATTGCCCGCACGTCCGACGGTTTTTGGGGTTTCAGTCTCGACGGACTAAAGGGTGGCATGCGTCGCAACGCGCAAGCTCAGGACAGCAAAGCCTATCTGCTTCAACGGCATGAATTCATCAGGAACGCCTTCGATGCCCTGGCCGCATCCAACAGGCGCTATGGCGAACTCTGGGCCAGCGCCGAACACCTGCCTGAGGGAAGTGACGCCGAGAAAGCCGCGCTGATCGAACTCGAAGTGCATGTGATCAAACACACAAGAATGCAGGCCGATTACGTCAAATCACTGATCGATAACAAGGACTGGTTGCTACTGCTCAAGGCTGGCGGGCTCTACAAAACCGAGCTTCATGCTCAGCAGATCAACAGAATCGACTACCTCAACAAATTGATTGCTGTCATGGATCGCAGGGTTCTGCCAACCCTGGATGTGATTACCGTCGAGTCGCTGAAGCGCAACCTTGTCCATCTCAACAAAAAGCTGAAGATCATGGACGATCGCCAGGCTGTGATGGATCAGATTCTAAAAGCTGATCGTAGCGCCCAAGGGGAGCTGGATGACATGAATCGCGGAATCCCCACTGTTGACCAGATCAACACCAGTAAATACAACATTTTCCTGCGCCTGATTTCCGACGATCCACAAAACCCGTCAAATCATGGCATGCGCACTGCCATGTCGATGCACTTGCTCAAACATGACCTGAACGAAGTTTCCGGATATCCCGAACCTCTCGCGCTGCAACTGGCGATCGAGAGCATCAAAAGCGACAGGGCCGGATTGTTGGCATTGATCACTTCGACACCCCCTACAAAGGCAGAGTACGTCAATCAGGCACTGTCACTGATGGATACCTTCGAATCGAAAATCGAAACCCGGCTGAATGAAATCTATGATCGGGTTGGCAGCAACAACGAACTGCCTGGCGACGATCATGATATCGACTTCGACTTCCTCCCGGCGCAACCTTCAGGAGCCGCCGAAATCGCAGCGCCGCGAAAGTTGTTCCGAACCCGTCAACATGGCACCTACCGGGTACTGGTGGGCGTTCAGGACACCGCTGCGGACGGCAGTGTCACGCTCAATGTTCCCGACATCTTCAAACCGAACGATCCACCTCAACGGTACGAGAAGAGAGAGGGTGAATGGCGGCCAGTGCGCCCCTCCCCGGCACCGGTTCCCAAACCTCAGCTGATGAACGAAGCCACAGCACGCCTTGGCAACGTGGAGGCGCATCTTGCCCAGGCAAGGATGATGGAAAACCGAAGGGACAACCCGACCACCATTGTCGAATACCTGGGGGCCGAGGTGGATCGACTCACAGATCTGGCGAAACGCCTCGAGACCCTCGATCAAATGGCAGTAGACGCTGAAACCACAGGTTTGATCGGGCGTCTGAAAGCTGCCGGCGACTCAATGGACGCCGAAGGCCAGGACATTCTGATACGGATGTATAAAAACAAGGATGTGCTGGACGTCCCGCGCCTGAGCTTCCTGCTCGATCACGCCCAGCTCAAGGTGGTCAAAACGGTGGCGCGCAAGCAACTGGGCAAGGGCAAAGACAGGTCATTTCTCGACGTCTATTCGATCATGGACCGCTCGGACAACACACCATTGTGGGAGGCCCACTTTCATTACGACAGGCAAGACCGCGCTGCGCTGGATTACACCGTCAAGGGTGCACATCTGAAAACGCTGGAGCAGCGCCTGCTCGGCAGCTCGTTTCAACAGCGCGAAGAACAGGCTGGGCGGCCCCACCAACGGATCTGGCGAGAACTCATCAGCCCAAGGGTTGCCCGGAAACTGTTTGATCATCTGGCGTGATCAATTGCGTTACTCGTCGTCGTCGAAGTTGTAACTGCCCGGCGCGAGGTTTTCGAAGCGGGTGTACTTGCCGATGAAGGCCAGGCGGATGAAGCCGATCGGGCCGTTCCGCTGCTTGCCGATGATGATTTCGGCAATGCCCTTGTGTTCGGTTTCCGGGTGATACACCTCGTCCCGGTACACGAACATGATCACGTCGGCGTCCTGCTCGATCGCTCCGGATTCCCGCAAGTCGGAGTTCACCGGGCGCTTGTTGGGACGTTGTTCCAGGGAGCGGTTGAGCTGCGACAGAGCAACTACCGGGCAGTTGAATTCCTTGGCCAGGGCTTTCAAGGATCGGGAGATCTCGGAAATCTCGTTGGTCCGGTTGTCGCCGCTGGAACCCGGGATCTGCATCAGCTGCAGGTAGTCGATCATGATCAGGCCGATGTCGCCGTGCTCGCGCACCAGACGCCGGGTCCGGGCACGCATCTCCGACGGGCTGATGCCGGCGGTGTCATCGATGAACAGCTTGCGGTCGTTGAGCAGGTTGACCGCCGAGGTCAGGCGCGGCCAGTCGTCGTCTTCCAGCTGGCCGGAACGCACCTTGGTCTGGTCGATACGACCGAGGGACGACAGCATACGCATGATCAGCGATTCGCCTGGCATCTCGAGGGAGTACACCAGCACGACCTTGTCGCTGCGCAACACGGCGTTTTCCACCAGGTTCATCGCGAAAGTCGTCTTACCCATCGAAGGACGGCCGGCGACGATGATCAAGTCGGCCGGTTGCAGTCCGCTGGTTTTCTCGTCGAGGTCGGTGTAGCCGGTGGACAGGCCGGTGATCGAGTCGGCGGTGTTGAACAGGGTATCGATGCGGTCGATGGCCTTGGTCAACAGGTCATTCACCCCCACCGGGCCGCCGGTTTTCGGCCGGGCTTCGGCAATCGCGAAGATCTGCCGCTCGGCTTCGTCGAGGATTTCCTCGGCGGTGCGACCTTCGGGGTTGAAGGCGCTGTCGGCAATTTCGGTGCTGATGCCGATCAGCTGACGCAATGTCGCGCGTTGGCGGACGATCTGCGCATAGGCCTTGATGTTGGCGACGGACGGCGTGTTTTTTGCCAGTTCGCCAAGGTAACCGAGGCCGCCGACCTGCGAAGTCTGTCCTTCCTTGTCCAGTTGCTCGGCAAGGGTCACGACGTCGATCGGCAGGTTCTGATCGGCCAGTTTGGCGATCGCACGGAAAATCAGACGGTGGTCATGCCGGTAGAAATCGCCGTCGGAGACTTGATCGAGCACGCGCTCCCAGGCGTTGTTGTCCAGCATCAGACCACCGAGCACGGCCTGTTCGGCCTCGATGGAATGCGGCGGCACCTTCAGCGCGGCAGTTTGCAGATCGTATTGCTCGGGAGCGGAGATTTCGTTCATGGCCACTTTTTAATCAGGAAAAGCAGGGAGTGCAGAAAGACAAAGGGCACGACCTGTAAACAGGATCGTGCCCGATGTTAACCGTCTGACGGACAGGCCGCCAGTCGATCAGGGTGTTGCTTAAGCTGCTACCACGACAACGCGCACGGTGGCTTCAACTTCGGCGTGCAGGTGCACAGCCACGTCGAATTCACCTACGTTGCGGATGGTGCCGTTCGGCAGACGAACTTCGCTTTTCGCCACTTCAACGCCGGAGGCGGTCAGTGCGTCAGCGATGTCGTGAGTACCGATCGAACCGAACAGCTTGCCTTCGTCGCCAGCGGTGGCAGTGATGGTCACTTCCAGCTCGGCCAGTTGGGCAGCACGGCTTTCAGCCGATGCTTTACGGTCTGCGGCGGCTTTTTCCAGCTCAGCGCGACGCTCTTCGAACGCAGCCAGGTTGGCAGCGGTCGCAGCGGTGGCTTTGCCGAAAGGCAGCAGGTAGTTACGGCCGTAACCGGCCTTAACGTTTACTTTGTCGCCCAGGTTGCCCAGGTTGGCGATTTTTTCCAGAAGGATCAGTTGCATGTGGAAATCCTCTTAACTTTTAACCTTCACCGTTCGCGTTATCGGTGTCTTTCGACACCCGACCGCGAAAATCAATCAGGCTGTCGACAATGGCCAGAACCACGAGCAACGGATAGATCAGCTGCATGAACAGCAACAGCGTCACGTACAACCCCACCAGCCAGAAACCGGCCAGTCGCCTTTGCGCCACCAGCCCGTGAATCAGGGCCAGCCCGGCGAACACCAGCGGCACACTGCACAACGGCGTCAACATGGCCATCTGTGCACCGAGATTCGGGCCCAGAAGCATCAACGCCAGCAGCAACATCGCCGGTCCCAGCGGGATCCGGATGGCGCGAAACTCGCGACCAAAACCACCCGGGTTGTACAACAACGCCTGCCAATAACGCCCTACAATCAGGCTCAGCACGCTGACGATCTGCAACAAGGCCGCAATCAGGCCGGTCAGGACCGGTGCGATCAGCGACGCGAAACGCGCCTGCTCGTCTACCGACAATTGTTGGTAGGCATCACCGAGAAGCGCGGGCATGACCTTTACCAAGGCCTGCGCCAGCATCTCGATCTGGGGCGCAAACACCGCCCCGAGCACCACTGAAAACACCAGCCCCATGGCTACGCTGACCAGCAGCGTACGGACCCAGGACTCGCTTGCGCGCAACACCAGCGCAAGCCCCGAAGACCCCAGCAGCACCAGAAGCGCCCGTGGGTCATCGGCATACAACCACCAGATCAATGCCGGCAGCAGTCCCAGCGACACGACGCCCAGGGCGTCGGCCAATCCGCGCCGCAGAAGCACCAGGCTCCCGGCGGCGGCACCCAACCAATACAACAACGGCAATGTTGCACACCCGGCCACTACGAGAGTGGCCTGCATACGGCCGCGCATGATGAACTCAGCTAAGGCACGCATGCATTCAATCCTTTGCTACTTGTCGACTGCCCGGTCTCAGCGGCCGTGGCTGTCGGTGTAGGCCAGCAGGGCCAGGAAGCGGGCGCGCTTGATAGCGGTGGCCAGCTGACGCTGATAACGAGCTTTGGTACCGGTGATGCGGCTTGGAACGATTTTGCCGGTCTCGGATACGTAGGCTTTCAGAGTGTTGAGATCTTTGTAGTCGATCTCCTTCACGTCTTCAGCGGTGAAGCGGCAGAATTTACGACGACGGAAGAAACGTGCCATTTGATAGGCTCCTTAAAAGGTCCGTGGATTACTCGTCAGCGTTATCGCTGTTGTCGCTGTCGCTATCGCTGTCATCGCCATCGGCGCTGCCATCGTGCTCAGGACGTTCGCGACGCTCACGGCGCTCACTGCGGTTTTCTTCAGCCTTGAGCATCTCGGACTGGCCGGTAACGGCTTCGTCGCGACGGATGACCAGGTTACGGATCACAGCATCGTTGTAGCGGAAGTTGTCTTCCAGCTCGGCCAGGGCCTTGCCGGTGCACTCAACGTTCAGCATCACGTAGTGAGCCTTGTGAACATTGTTGATTGCGTAGGCCAGTTGACGACGGCCCCAGTCTTCCAGACGGTGGATTTTGCCGCCGTCTTCTTCGATCAGCTTGGTGTAACGCTCAACCATGCCGCCGACTTGCTCGCTCTGGTCAGGGTGGACCAGAAAGATGATTTCGTAATGACGCATGAATGCTCCTTACGGGTTGTAGCCTGCCGCTCAAAAACGGTCAGACAAGGAGTGAATGACACTTATGGACTTGCTGGCGCGGGGCACATGCATGCCTGCCGCCACAGCAAGGGGCGCAATTGTAGAGAAGGGACTGAAGAGGTGCAAGGCAATTGGTGATTATTTGAACAGCCACACTTTCTGCCACACCAGAAAACACTGTGGGAGCGAGCTTGCTCGCGATGAAGGCTTAACATTCGACATTTATGCTGAATGTTTCACCACTATCGCGAGCAGGCTCGCTCCCACATTTATGACCGCATAAGGCTTAAGCCTTTTTGGCAGCCGCCTTGGCCTTGGCACCGCGCTGACGCTGGGCTTCGAACAGGCACACGCCGGTCGCAACCGAGACATTGAGACTGCTGACGCTACCGGCCATCGGCAAATGCACCAGGTAATCGCAATGCTCGCGGGTCAGGCGGCGCATGCCTTTGCCTTCGGCACCCATGATCAGGATGGTTGGGCCGGTCAGGTCCTGGTCATAGATGCTGACTTCGGCCTCACCCGCCGTACCAACAATCCATAACCCACGCTGCTGGAGTTTTTCCAGGGTGCGCGCAAGGTTGGTGACAGCTACCAGCGGGATCACTTCCGCCGCGCCGCAAGCCACTTTACGTACGACAGGCGTCAGGGTGGCCGACTTGTCTTTCGGCACGATGACCGCCAGCGCACCGGCAGCGTCCGCCGAACGCAGGCAGGCGCCGAGGTTGTGCGGGTCGGTCACGCCGTCGAGCACCAGCAACAGCGGCGCGCCTTCGGTGCGATCGAGCAGCTCGTCGAGCATCGCCTCGCCCCAGACCTGGCTCGGACTGACGTCCGCCACCACGCCCTGGTGCACGCCTTCAACCCAGGCGTCCATTTCGCGGCGCTCGGCCTGACCGATCTGGACCCGGTTTTCGTTGGCCAACTCGATCAGCGTTTGCACGCGCGGATCGTTGCGACTCTCGGCCAGCCAGATCTGCTTGACGCGTTTAGGGTGGTGACGCAGCAACGCTTCTACCGCGTGAACGCCGTAGATTTTTTCCAACTGACTCATGACTTCGCCTTCGGTTTACGCGCCCCGCCACTTTTGGCTGGAGCGGAACCCGCTTTCGGCGGGCCTTTACGGTGTTTGCTCGGTTTGGCTGGCTTGCCGCCGGAAGCCTTGTCAGGCGCCGACCGTCCGGCCTTTCCCCCGGACGCCGCTTTACCACCGTTTTTGGCATCGGCCAGCAAGGCCTTCTTCAATTCACGGCTTTTGCGCAGCTCGGCGTTTTTCGCCACGGCATCGCTCGGACGATAGGCCTCGACAGCCTTCTCCTTGGCCGGACGACGGCTGGCGGTTTTTGCCGGAGCCTTTTCTTCCACAACCTTGGCTGCAGGAGTGGTCGTCTCGGCGCCACGCTTCTTGCGGCCGATCGGCGCGCTGATGGTTTTTTCAGCCATCTCGAAGTCGATCTTGCGCTCGTCGAGATCGACGCGCATGACGCGCACTTCAACGGTATCGCCAAGACGGAAGCTGCGACCGGTACGCTCGCCCGCCAGGCGGTGGTGCACAGGGTCGAAGTGGTAGTAGTCGCCCGGCAGTGCGGTGACGTGCACCAGACCTTCGACGTAGATATCGGTCAGCTCGACGAACAGCCCGAAACCGGTCACGGCAGTGATCACGCCCGGGAACGATTCGCCCACGCGGTCTTTCATGAACTCGCACTTGAGCCAGTTCACCACGTCGCGGGTCGCTTCGTCGGCACGGCGCTCGCTCATCGAGCACTGCTCGCCGAGTTGCTCCAGCGCTGCTTCGTCGTACGGATAGATGCGCGCCTTCGGAATGGTCATCGCACCGGCACGTCGAACGTGCGGGGTGTCCTGTTTCGAATGGATCACGCTGCGGATCGCCCGGTGCGTGAGCAGGTCCGGGTAACGACGGATCGGCGAGGTGAAGTGGGTATAGGCTTCGTAATTCAGGCCGAAGTGGCCTTCGTTCTGGGCGCTGTACACCGCCTGGCTCAGGGAGCGCAGCATCACGGTCTGGATCAGGTGGAAATCCGGACGGTCCTTGATGCTGGCCAACAGTGCCTGATAGTCCTTCGGCGACGGGCCATCCTTGCCTTTGTGCAGGGACAGACCGAGCTCACCCAAGAACGCGCGCAGTTTTTCCAGACGCTCCGGTGGCGGGCCGTCGTGGACACGGTACAGCGCAGGGATCTCGTGCTTCTTCAGGAATTCGGCGGTGGCCACGTTGGCCGCCAGCATGCATTCCTCGATCAGCTTGTGCGCGTCGTTACGGGTGGTCGGACGGATTTCGGCAATCTTGCGCTCGGAACCGAAGATGATCCGGGTTTCCTGAGTTTCGAAATCGATCGCGCCACGTACATGACGGGCAGCCAGCAATACCTTGTACAGCGCGTAGAGCTGCTTGAGGTGCGGCAAGACGTCGGTGTATTCACCGCGAAGCTTGCGCCCTTCGGTCGCCTTCGGAGTTTCCAGCATTGCACTGACCTTGTTGTAGGTCAGACGGGCGTGGGAATGGATCACTGCTTCATAGAAGCAGTAGTCGGTCATTTCGCCGGACTTGGAGATGGTCATCTCGCAAACCATGGCCAGACGATCAACATGCGGATTCAGCGAGCACAGGCCGTTGGAGAGCTGCTCCGGCAGCATCGGCACCACGCGCTCGGGGAAGTACACCGAGTTGCCGCGCACCTGGGCTTCGTTGTCCAGAGCCGAACCGATCTTCACATAGCTGGAAACGTCGGCAATCGCCACGTACAACTTCCAGCCGCCGGAGAACAGGCGCAGTTTGCCCGGCTTGGCTTCGCAGTAGACCGCGTCGTCGAAGTCGCGGGCATCTTCGCCGTCGATGGTGACGAACGGCAGATGGCGCAGGTCGACGCGCTTCTCTTTGTCTTTTTCTTCGACTTCCGGCTTGAGCTTGCCGGCTTCCTTCAGAACGGCTTCAGGCCAGACGTGCGGAATGTCATAGGTGCGCAGGGCGACATCGATTTCCATGCCCGGCGCCATGTAGTTGCCGACCACTTCGATCACATCACCTTGCGGCTGGAAGCGCGGAGTCGGCCAGTGAGTGATTTTCACCTCGACGAACTGACCGATCTGGGCGTTGGCGTTACGGCCCGGCGTCACCAGCACTTCCTGCTGGATCTTCGGGTTGTCCGCGACGACGAAGCCGATACCGCCTTCTTCGAAGTAGCGGCCGACGATGCTTTCGTGGGCACGGGACACCACTTCGACGATCACGCCTTCGCGACGACCGCGACGGTCCAGGCCGGAGACACGGGCCAGGGCACGGTCGCCGTCGAACACCAGACGCATTTGCGCCGGGCTCATGAACAGGTCGTCGGAGCCATCATCCGGCACCAGGAAGCCGAAGCCGTCGCGGTGACCGCTGATGCGACCGAGGATCAGGTCGAGCTTGTCCACCGGCGCATACGTGCCACGGCGGGTATAGATCAGTTGAGCGTCGCGCTCCATGGCGCGCAGGCGGCGGCGCAGGGCTTCGATCTGGTCTTCTGTGGTCAGACCAAACTCTTCGACCAGTTGCTCGCGGGCAGCAGGCGAACCTCGATCAGCAAGGTGCTGAAGGATCAGTTCGCGGCTGGGAATAGGGTTTTCATATTTTTCCGCTTCACGAGCGGCCTCGGGATCGAGGGACTGCCAATCGGCCATTAGAGAGTTTTCACCTTGTCTATATGCGGGTTAGTTTGGCATAGGCGCCATCAAACGGGAAATTTCAGACTATAAAGGCCTTTCTAAAGCCCTCTATCGACGTTCGAAAGCCGTTTTGAACACCGCTGGTAAAAAAAATCATTTTTTTTGCCGGCAGGGGTTTACAGTTAAAAAGTCGCTCCGTATAGTGCGCGCCATCGACGACGTACACACGTTGACGAGATGCCCAGGTGGTGAAATTGGTAGACACGCCAGCTTCAGGTGCTGGTGACCTTACGGTCGTGGAAGTTCGAGTCTTCTCCTGGGCACCAATTTCGAGTTTGAGACTAGATCAGTTTCAAGACTCACACAAAAACCCGCGAAAGCGGGTTTTTTGCATTCCGCGCCCCGCTTTTTCTGAAATTGATTTATTAAAATCAAATCAGGGGTTTACAGATCAAAAGGCGCTCCGTATAGTGCGCCACATCAACAGCGGCGACGCTGAAGATGAAGCCCAGATGGTGAAATTGGTAGACACGCCAGCTTCAGGTGCTGGTGACCTTACGGTCGTGGAAGTTCGAGTCTTCTTCTGGGCACCAATTCAAATTCAAGGTCACGATCTTGAATCTCACAAAAACCCGCGAAAGCGGGTTTTTGCGTTTCCGGGGTTTGGAAAACCTGAATCCCAACGCCTATCAGACCCACCCCTCCCCTGCAAGGCGCACTTGAGAAACAATATCGTTTATCATTGTTGCAAGTTTTTGCAATGCGACAGTGAGGAACCCTGCGAATGATGTTTCGAAATACCCTGCGCCGCGGCTTGACCTTCACCCTGCTCGGCCTGGCCCTCGCCACTCCCCTCGCCCAGGCTGCCGACACGGTTTCCCTGACGCTCTACAACGGTCAACACAAGGAAGTCGGCGACGCGATCGCCAAAGCCTTCGAAGCCAAGACCGGCATTCACGTCAATGTGCGCAAGGGTAGCAGCAACCAGCTCGCCAGCCAGATCATCGAAGAAGGCGACCGCTCACCTGCCGACGTCATCTACACCGAAGAATCCCCGCCGCTGAACAACCTCGGCGAGCAAGGCCTGCTGGCCAAGGCTGACGATGCGACCCTGGCCGTTCTGCCGAAAAAATACGTCGCCGGCAACGGCACCTGGATCGGCGTCACCGCCCGGGTTCGCGTGGTGGCCTTCAACCCGAAACTGATCGACGAAAAAGATCTGCCCAAATCGGTGCTGGATTTCGCCGATCCGCAGTGGCAAGGCAAGGTCGGCTTCGTCCCGACCAGCGGCGCGTTCCAGGAACAGGCCGTGGCCATCATCAAAAAGCACGGTCGCGAAGCCGCCGAAGAATGGCTGACCGGCCTGCGCGCCTTCGGCAAGACCTACAGCAACAACATGGTCGCCCTCAAGGCGGTGGAAAACGGCGAAGTCGCCACCGTGCTGGTGAACAACTACTACTGGTTCGCCCTGCAGCGGGAGAAAGGCCAGCTTGATTCCAAACTGCATTACTTCACCGGCGGCGATGTGGGTGGCCTGATCACCGTGTCCAGCGCAGCCGTGCTGAAATCCAGCAAACATCCAAAAGAAGCCCAGCAATTTCTCGCCTACATGGCCAGCGAAGAAGGCCAGCGCGTGATCACCCAGACCACCGCCGAATACCCGCTGCACAAAGGCATGGAATCGGATCGCGGCCTCAAGCCATTCAGCGAACTGGAAGCGCCGGATGTCACGCCGGCCGATCTGGGTAATGCCGAAGAGGCGCTGGAGCTGGAACGCGAAGTTGGCCTGAACTGATGACCGCATCGTTATCCGCCCCCGCTACACGCGGGGGTTACGTTCCACGGCGCAAACGGCCGTCGATCTGGCTGGTGCTGCCGGTTTTGCTGCTGGTGGTCATGAGCCTGTTGCCGCTGGCCTACGTCGGGCTCAAAGCCTGGCAGGCGGGCTGGACCGAAGCGCTGCATTTACTGTGGCGCCCCTATGTGTTCGGCCTGCTGCGCAACACGCTGGCGCTGATGGTTGGCGTGACCGTGACCTGTGGCGTGATCGGCCTGTCGCTGGCGTGGCTGCTGGAGCGCAGCAACTTGCCGGGGCGACGACTGTGGGGCGTGATTCTTTGCCTGCCGTTCGCAGTGCCAGCGTTTGTCAGCAGCTTCACCTGGGTGTCGCTGAGCGCACAGTTTGAAGGCCTTGGTGGAGCGATCCTGGTGATGAGCCTGTCGAAGTACCCGCTGATCTTTCTGCCGGTGGCCGCTACGCTGCGCAATCTTGATCCTTCTCTTGAGGAGTCCGCTCGCACCCTGGGGCAGAATCGCTGGGGCGTGTTTTTCCGCGTCACCCTGCCGCTGCTCTGGCCTTCCTTGCTGGCCGGTTCGCTGCTGATTGCACTGCACATGCTGGTGGAATTCGGCGCACTGTCGATCATCGGCCTGCAAACTTTCACCACCGCGATCTATCAGCAATTCGAACTGGAATTCAGCAATGCCAACGCGGCGATGCTGTCGGCGGTATTGCTGGCGCTGTGCCTGATGCTGTTGTGGCTGGAGTTGCGGGTGCGCGGCAAGGGACGACATGTACGTACCGGCCAAGGTGCGGCGCGTCGAGCTGAACAAGTGCGACTGGGCCCTTGGGCGATCGCCGGTCAGCTGTATTGCCTGATGCTGGCGATTGTCGGCAGCGGGATTCCGCTCGGCATGCTGGCCTACTGGCTCGCCGTGGGATCGTCAGCGGCATTCCCGGTTGCGGCGATCACTGAAGCCTTGCTGTCTTCATTGGCGCTATCGCTGGGTGGCGCGGGATTGTGTCTGGTGCTGGCAGTGCCGGTCGGATTGCTGGTGGTGCGCTACAAGGGCCAACTGGCGATCTGGGCCGAACGCCTGCCCTATCTGCTGCACGCCCTGCCGGGATTGGTGATCGCGTTGACGCTGGTATATTTCGCCCTGCATTACGTGCCGGCGCTGTACCAGACCTCCGCGCTATTGCTGATCGCCTATGCCCTGCTGTTTCTGCCGCTGGCTCAGGCGCCGATCCGCACGGCGTTGAACAAGGCCGCGCCGCAACTCGAAGAAGCCGCCCGCACCCTCGGAGCCTCTTCGTTCACGGCGTTCTGCCGGGTGACTTTACCGATCATCTTCCCGGCACTGGGCGCAGCGTTTGCGCTGGTGTTTCTGGATGCCATGAAAGAACTGACGGCTACATTGCTGCTGAGTCCGACCGGGCTCAACACATTGGCGACTGAAGTCTGGGCGCATACCGCAAATGTCGAGTTCGCAGCCGCAGCGCCTTATGCGGCGTTGTTGATTGTGGTGTCGGGATTGCCCGTCTACCTGCTGACAACCCGGATGTATTTGAGCCGATAAAAAAATCGCAGCCGAAGCTGCGATTTTTTTTGCCCGCACTATCAGGCCCGGAACTGCCCCAGACTGGCCTTGAGTTGCGCCGCCAGACCATCCAGCACCTTGCCGCTGGCGGTGGTCTCGACCACCGCCTGAGCGGCTTTCTCGGCCTGGGCATGAATCGTTTCGACCCGCCCACGCACAGCCTGCGCGCCCTGCGCCTGATGCGCCGCTGCCTGAGTCGCCAGGCCAATCGCCGCATGCACCTGCTCGACCGACGCCTGCACCGACTGCTGCAGTCGCGCGCTGTCACGCAGCACCAGCAGACCTTCGCTCGCTTGACGCCCAGCCTGACCAATCGCCTCCACCGCCTCACGGGCGCCCTGCTGCAAGGCCACGATGTGCGCCTGAATATCGCCGGTCGAGCTTTGGGTCTTGCTCGCCAACGCCCGGACTTCATCCGCCACCACTGCAAACCCGCGACCGGTCTCGCCGGCACGGGCCGCTTCGATGGCCGCGTTGAGCGCCAGCAGGTTGGTCTGCTCGGCGATGCCGTGAATCACGGTCAGCACCACTTCAATCTGCTCGCTCTGCTGTGCCAGCCGCTCAATGACTTTCGCCCCGGTATCGACCTGCCCCGCCAGCGCCTCGATCAGGCTGCCGACCTTGGCCGAGGTGCGAGTGTTCTCGTCGGTAGCCTGACGAATATCGACCACCTGCTTCAACGCCGCCTGCATCGCATGGCTTTCCGACTGAGCCTCATCGGCCATTTGCGACAGCGCTCGCAGGCTTTCGGCCACTTCATCACGCTGCATCCCGGCCGCTGCGTCGGCCCCGGCGTTGCGCAGGGTCATGGCGCCGATTTCCACACCGGTGCGCTGAGCCACATCCCCGGCCTCGCGCACGATCGGCTGCAACTTGTCCACAAAGCGGTTGACCGCCGAGGCCATGTCGCCGATTTCGTCCTTGCTGTTGATCTGCACGCGTTTGGTCAGATCGCCCTCGCCTGCTGCCAGATCATCCATGGCGGCGTTGAGCATTTTCAGGCGATTGACCACTCGATGACCGAGCACCACCGCTAGCAGCAACAGCACCCCGGCACCGACCAGCGCCAAGCCCATACCGATGCGCCAGCGCAGCGTTGCAGCAGCATCCTGCACGGTACTGGTGGTGTTGGCTTTCATCTCGGCAGCTGTGGACTGCGCCGATTGCAGGCGAGCCTGCATGGCGGTGGCGCTGTCGGCAGCGGCGCCCTTGAGGCTGTCACCGACCAGTTGATCGCTGCTGGCAATCAACGCCGTGAAGCGCTGATCGAGCGCCGCCAGATCGGTTTCAACCGAGGCGGTCGAGACACCCATCAGCACCTTGCCGATTTCCACGCCATTGGGGTTGATTGAGGCTTCGAGGTAGTAGACCGACGGGTCGTTCTTCGCCGCATCCAGCACCTTGTCCAGCGCCCGCTCGCCCTGGCCTTTTTCCAAAAGGGCCTTGTTGATCGGGTTTTCGCGGTTGAGGTAGCGGGTCAGATGCTGGCCGGTGGCGTCGTCATACACCACGAACAGCACGTTGGGATTGCGCTGGGCCCGACGGGCGAATTCGGAGAGGGTCGGCACGTCGCTGTCCCACATGGCACGGGGCGCCACCGAGGCCAGCAACTGGGCCATGTCATTGGCCGAATCCTTCAGGTCTTTTTCCAGAGTCGCACGCAGTTGCGCCTGCTCTTCCTTCAGACGCGAGGAAAGACCGGCGGTAAGGCGCTGACGGGTACTTGAGGAAAGGTTGTCGAGACTCGACGTGACTTCACGTCCGGCCTGCTCCAGCTCACCGGACAACTTCTGGCTGTCGGCGCCCAGGCGAGTGCCAAGATCGGCTTCCAGCGCGGTGACGGTGCTCCGCGTCAGGGCGACGGCCACCAGCACTTGCACCAAAAGGGCGATACCGAGGGTAACGAACACGGGCCGCAACAGACGGCTTTGTAACAGTGAGAGAACGGCTGACACTTTGAATCCCTCTACGTCTGACGCCATTAATTTGATGGCACTCTTGTAGACAGAATCACAGCAAAGGTCATGCCGTCCAACAGGCATAAACGACAAAGGCCCCCGATGAAGGGGCCTTTGTGTTTTTACATCAACGACTTATCAAGCGAACGGATGACGCAGAACGATGGTTTCGTTGCGGTCCGGACCCGTCGAAATAATGTCGATCGGCGCGCCGATCAATTCTTCAACGCGTTTGATGTAGGCACGAGCGTTAGCCGGCAGCTCTTCCAGGGTCTTGGCGCCCACGGTCGATTCGGTCCAGCCTGGCACTTCTTCGTACACAGGCTGCAGACCCACGTAGCTGTCAGCGTCAGTCGGAGCAACGGCATTGCCCTGCGCGTCTTTGTAGCCGGTGCAGATGTTGATGGTTTCCAGGCCGTCGAGTACGTCCAGCTTGGTCAGGCAGATGCCCGAGATGCTGTTCACATCAATAGCACGACGCAGGATAACGGCGTCGAACCAGCCGCAACGACGGGCACGGCCGGTGGTAGCGCCGAACTCGTGACCTTGCTTGGCCAGGTGCGCACCGACTTCGTCGAACAGCTCAGTCGGGAATGGGCCCGAACCTACGCGAGTGGTGTAAGCCTTGGTGATGCCCAGGATGTAGTCCAGGAACATCGGACCAACGCCCGAACCGGTCGCCACGCCACCCGCGGTGGTGTTGGAGCTGGTCACGTACGGATAGGTGCCGTGATCGATGTCGAGCAACGAACCCTGGGCGCCTTCGAACATGATGTCTTTGCCGGCGCGACGCAGGTCGTGCAGCTCGGCAGTCACGTCCAGCATCAGCGGCTTGAGCAGCTCGGCGTATTCCTTGCACTCGGCCAGAGTCTTTTCGTACTCGATGGCAGGCTCTTTGTAGTAACCGACCAGCATGAAGTTGTGGTAGTCCACCAGTTCACGCAGCTTGTCTTCAAAGCGCGGCATGTTGAGCAGATCGCCAACACGCAAGCCACGACGTGCAACCTTGTCTTCGTAAGCCGGGCCGATGCCGCGACCGGTCGTACCGATCTTCAGCTCGCCGCGGGCCTTTTCACGGGCCTGGTCCAGCGCCACGTGGAAGGACAGGATCAGCGGGCAGGAAGGGCTGATGCGCAGGCGCTCGCGCACCGGTACACCCTTCTCTTCCAGCTTGGTGATCTCGCGCAGCAGGGCGTCAGGTGCAACCACCACGCCGTTGCCGATCAGGCACTGCACGCCTTCGCGCAGCACGCCCGACGGGATCAGGTGCAAGACGGTTTTTTCACCGTCGATCACCAGAGTGTGACCGGCGTTGTGGCCACCCTGGTAGCGCACTACGGCGGCAGCATGTTCGGTCAGCAGATCAACGATCTTGCCTTTGCCCTCATCACCCCATTGGGTGCCCAGGACTACGACATTCTTACCCATAACACTTGTCCTCATTCGCGCAAACTTGGTGCCGGCGTCAGCCGGCAGGAAAACTCAAGAAGCCAGTGGCGATACTTGCCAAAGCCCGTTCTGCTGGATCAATTGCCGGTCGCAGTCCGCATCACGGGCGGCGGCCAAAGGTTGTCCAGGCAACGCCTGAACGACACGCTGACCCTCACTGCGCAACTGGCAAACCTGCTGCCAGAGTGCCGCATCCGTACTGTCAGGCATCCAGATACCGCCAGACGGTAGCTCGATCTCAGCACGCCCCAGGGTCACCAGGGTTTTCAAATCGGTGGAGAAGCCCGTGGCCGGACGGGCGCGACCGAAGTCGGCGCCGATGTCGTCGTAGCGACCGCCCTGGGCGATGGACTGGCCAACACCCGGCACGAATACCGCAAACACCACACCGGTGTGGTAGTGATAACCGCGCAGTTCGCCCAGATCGAAGTACAGCGGCAGCTCCGGGAAGCGCACCGACAGACGCTCGGCGATCGCCAGCAAATCTTCCAGCGCCGCCAGTACCGGCGCTGGCGCATTGGCCAGACGCTCGCGGGCAGCGCTCAGCACTTCACGGCCGCCGCACAGGTCGACCAGCGCGCGCAACATGCCGGACAGATCGGCCGGCAGGCCTTCGGTCAAGGTAATGACCTCGTCGATGGCCTTGCGTTGCAATGCATCGAACAACTGCTGCTCGACTTCACCCGACAGACCGGCCGCCTGGGCCAGACCGCGGTAGATGCCGACATGCCCGAGGTCCATGTGCACGTCCGGCACGTCGGCCAGTTGCAGCATGGCCAGCATCAGGCTGATGACTTCAACGTCGCTGCTCGGGCTGGCATCGCCGTACAACTCGGCGCCCAGTTGGATCGGGCTGCGCGAGGACGACAAGGCACGCGGCTGGGCATGCAGCACGCTGCCGGCGTAGCACAGACGGCTCGGGCCTTCGCGACGCAGGGTGTGCGCATCGATGCGCGCCACTTGCGGCGTGATGTCGGCACGGAAACCCATCTGCCGGCCCGATTGCGGGTCGATGACCTTGAAGGTACGCAGATCCAGGTCCTGGCCCGCGCCGGTCAGCAGGGATTCCAGGTACTCGATATGGGGAGTCACGACAAACTCGTAACCCCAGCTCTGGAACAGATCCAACACCTGACGACGCGCGACTTCAATGCGCGCCGCTTCCGGTGGCAGTACTTCTTCGATGCCATCTGGCAGCAGCCAGCGGTCTACCGTTGCCATTACGCCATTCCCCTTAGATCCGGGCGGCCAGCCCGAGGGCGAGCCTTGAGTGAAGCAGAAAATGACCGGCCCGTTCAAAACGCACGCGCATGAACGACGCGGCGAAAGGCCTGTTACCGGCTTCGCCCATCACTTTCCTCGAAAAACTGTCGGGCCATTCAACCCGATCTTCTGCAACAAAAACAGCAATCAAACGTGCAGACGCAAAAAAGCCGGGAATTTCCCGGCTGCCGCATCATACACACGTTTTCCCAAAGGATCACCCCGCCCGAGGTATTAGCCGCCGGGCGGAATGATTCAGGTCAACGTCGTATCAAGGCTTGGACTTTTCCAGATAACGGAAGAAGTCACTGCTTGGGTCGAGGACCAGGACGTCGGATTTGTTCGCGAAGCTTTCACGGTAGGCACGCAGGCTACGGTAGAAACCGTAGAATTCCTGATCCTGGCCGTAGGCCTTGGAGTAGATCGCAGCGGCCTGGGCATCACCGTCACCGCGAATCTCTTCGGATTCACGATAGGCTTCAGCCAGCAGCACACGGCGTTGACGATCGGCGTCGGCACGGATGCCTTCGGCCAGCTCGTTACCCTTGGCGCGGTGCTCGCGAGCTTCACGCTCACGCTCGGTGCTCATACGTTCGAACACGCTGCGGTTCACTTCTTTCGGCAGATCGATGGCCTTGACCCGGACATCGACCACTTCGATACCCAGCTCTTTTTCAGCCATCTTGTTCAGCGACGCGGTGATGTCAGCCATCAGCGCATCGCGCTCACCCGACACCACTTCGTGCAGGGTGCGCTTACCGAACTGGTCACGCAGACCCGATTCCAGACGACGGGACAGACGCTCGTCAGCGATCTGCTTGAGGCCGGACGTTGCGGTGTAGAAGCGCTCGGCATCTTTCACGCGCCACTTGGCATAGGCATCGACCATCACGGCTTTCTTTTCCAGCGTCAGGAAGCGCTGTGTCGGTGCATCCAGCGTCATCAGACGTGCGTCGAATTTACGCACCTGGTTAACGTAAGGCACTTTCACATGCAGACCCGGCTGAACATCAGCCTGAACCACGCGACCGAACTGCAGCAACACCGCACGCTCGGTCTGAGCCACGATGTAGAAACAGTTCCAGCCAACCAGTACCACGACAACGCCAACGATCAGGGCGATCAGCGATTTATTGCTCATCAGCGGGTCTCCCTTGTACGCGACTGCGGCACGTCAGTGACATGCGGCGTGACGTCCGTGTTGTTGCTGGCGGCAGCCGAACCGGTGACCGGTGCATTGCTGCCCGAACTGTTCTGAATCATCTTGTCCAGCGGCAGGTAAAGCAGGTTGCTCTGGCCGTTCTTGTTGCCGGTCACGAGCACCTTGCTGGTGCTGCTGAAGACTTCCTGCATGGTGTCCAGGTACAGGCGCTGGCGAGTGACCTCGGGCGCCTTGCGATACTCGGCAACCAGTTTGGTGAAGCGATCTGCCTCACCCTTGGCGCGCGAGACCGTTTCGTCACGGTAACCGTTGGCATCTTCAAGGATACGCTGGGCCTGACCACGGGCTTCCGGCACCACGCCGTTGGCGTAGGTTTCAGCCTGGTTGCGCGAACGCTGCTCGTCTTCACGGGCGCGGATCACGTCATCGAAGGCTTCCTGCACTTCACGCGGTGCCGCTGCGCTTTGTACGTTGACCTGGGTAACGGTGATACCGGTGCGATAGGTATCGAGGAAACGTTGCAGACGCTCCTTGATCTCGCTGGCCATCAGCTCACGACCTTCGGTCAGCACCTGGTCCATCGCGGTGGAACCCACCACATGGCGCAGCGCACTGTCGGTAGCATGTTGCAGGCTGATTTCCGGCTGGTCGACGTTCAGCACGAAGTCCTGCAGGTTGCTGATCTTATACTGCACGGTCAGCGGCACTTCGACGATGTTCTCGTCTTCGGTCAGCATCTGGCCCTGCTTGGTGTAGGCACGCTCACGCGTGACGTTCTCCATGTACTTCTTGTCGATCGGCGGGAAGTAGATGTTCAGGCCGGGACCGACAGTCTCGTAGTACTTGCCGAAGCGCAGCACCACGGCCTGCTCCTGCTCGTCCACAACGTACACCGCGCTGTACAGCCAGACGGCCGCCAGCACGACAAGGCCGATGCCGAGCAGGCCGCCGAAGCCGCCGCTCTTGCCCGAGCCACCACCGTCATCACCGCGTTTTTTTCCACCACCGAACAACCCGTTCAGGCTTTCCTGCAGCTTTCGGAAGGCCTCGTCGAGATCCGGCGGTCCCTTGCGGTCGCCGTTGTTGCGACGCTTGCCACCCCAAGGATCCTGATTGTTCGAGTTGCCACCCGGCTCATTCCAAGCCATAGCGCTCTCCATCTGATAAAGCAAAGACGCACCCACGGCGCGCCGACCAATGCTACAGAATGCCTGCCGTTGCGGCACAACCGCTTTGCCAGGCTTTTATTGCAAAGTGTGTTGCTCGATGAACTCCGTCGGCACAACGCCTTCACGACTGACCAGTCGATTGAGCTCCGAGCGTGGCAATCGAACGGCCAGCAAGCTGACCCCTTCTTCGTCGTGTTCTTCTTTCTGTACCGCGCCCAGTTCGAAGAACTGTGCACGCAGACGCGCGAACCGCTGAGGCAGGCGCAAGGTTCCCACGAACAGGTCACTGCCCAACAACTCGGCAATCGCCTGCTCGAGCAATTCCAGACCGGTGCCATCACGCGCCGACAGCCAGACCCGCTGGGGCTTGCCGTTTTCATCGCGCTGGATTTGTGGCTCAACGCCTTCAAGCAAATCGAGTTTGTTATAGACCTCGAGGATCGGCAAGTCCTGGGCACCGATCTCGCCCAGCACCACCATCACCTGCTCGATCTGCAACATGCGATCCGGTTCGGCCGCATCGATCACGTGCAACAGCAGATCGGAGTTGCTCGACTCTTCGAGCGTAGACCGAAATGCCTCGACCAGTTTGTGCGGCAAGTGGCGGATGAAGCCCACGGTGTCGGCCAGGACAATCGGCCCCAGGTCGTCCAGATCCAGACGGCGCAGGGTCGGATCGAGCGTGGCGAACAGCTGGTCAGCCGCGTACACGTCGGACTTGGTCACGTTATTGAACAGCGTGGATTTACCGGCGTTGGTATATCCCACCAGAGATACGGTAGGGATATCCGCACGCGAGCGGCCGCGACGCGACTGTTCGCGCTGGCTGCGCACTTTCTCCAGACGGCCCTTGATCTGGCGCAGGCGAACCCGCAGCAGTCGCCGGTCGGTTTCGAGCTGGGTTTCACCCGGGCCGCGCATGCCGATACCGCCACCCTGACGCTCAAGGTGAGTCCAGCCGCGAACCAGCCGGGTGCTCATGTGGTCAAGCTGGGCCAGTTCGACCTGGAGCTTGCCCTCATGGGTACGGGCGCGTTGGGCGAAAATATCGAGAATCAGACCGGTACGGTCGATCACGCGACACTCGAAAACACGTTCGAGGTTACGTTCCTGACTGGGCGTAAGGGTGTGATTGAAGATGACCAGATCGGCTTCTTCGGCGTGGACCAGGTCGCGCAGTTCCTCGACCTTGCCGCTGCCAATCAGGTATTTGGCGGTTGGCCGATGACGCGGCACGTTAAAAAACGCAACGGTCTCGGCGCCAGCCGAATTTGCCAGTTCCTGAAACTCCTGCGGATCTTCGCGCGCCTCAGGGTCCTGTCCATCCAAGTGAACGAGGATGACTCGTTCACCACCACCGTGGCGCTCAAAGAACAAAGGAGACTCCTATCAGGCGTTACCTGGCTCAGCGTCACCTGCTTCGGATTCGGTTGCGCTTGGCAGACGAATTGGACGAACCGGCACGACTGTAGAGATAGCGTGTTTGTAAACCATCTGGCTGACGGTGTTCTTCAGCAGGATAACGAACTGGTCGAACGACTCGATCGTGCCTTGCAGTTTGATCCCGTTCACCAGGTAGATGGAAACCCCCACTTTCTCTTTACGTAAAGTATTCAAGTAAGGGTCTTGTAGCGAATGCCCTTTTGACATGTGCCGCACTCCTTTAAGGATTCAATATAAAAAATAGGTAAACAGATGGCTTTTGCCGCCACACCCCCAAGGATAGACGGCAATTGCAAGGACTCAGCTCAATATGGAGATCGTCCCAAGGTATTTCAAGGCGCGTGGCAGATTGTCGCAATCCAGACTGTCGAGCCAGTGTAAATCTTTCCAGCTGCGCAGCCAGGTGAACTGGCGTTTGGCCAATTGGCGCGTGGCGATGATGCCCCGTTCCTGCATCTCGGCCGACGTCAGCTTGCCATCCAGGTAGTCCCAGACCTGGCGGTAGCCTACCGCACGTATAGACGGCAACCCGGCATGCAGGTCACTTCTATTACGCAGGGCTACGACCTCGTCGATGAATCCCTGTTCCAGCATATTTGTGAATCTTTGTTTAATGCGCTCGTGCAATACCTGCCGATTAGTTGGAGCAATCGCCAGGTTCGCGACAGTATAGGGCAATTGTTGCAGTCCCGATGCGGCCGCTTCAGCACTTTGCGCAGATTGTTGCAGGCGCAGCGCAGTCATGCTCTGACCGCTGACCCGGTAAACTTCCAGCGCACGACTCAGCCGTTGTGGATCGTTCGGATGGATGCGTGCCGCCGACTCCGGATCGATGACCGCCAGTTGATCGTGCAGGGCCTGCCAGCCAAGGCGCGCGGCCTCTTCTTCGATCTGCGCGCGAACCTCGGGATCGGCCGCCGGCATGTCCGCCAGACCTTCGATCAAAGCCTTGTAATAGAGCATCGTGCCGCCCACCAGCAGCGGAATTTTTCCACGTGCGGTGATCTCGGCCATGGCCTCCAGCGCATCGCGACGGAAATCCGCTGCCGAATAAGCTTCGGCCGGATCGAGAATGTCGATCAGTCGATGAGGGAATTCGGCCAGCAGTTCTTTGGAAGGCTTGGCGGTGCCGATGTCCATGCCGCGATAAACCAGCGCCGAATCGACACTGATCAGCTCGCACGGCAGCACCTTGGTCAGCTCGATGGCCAGATCGGTCTTGCCCGCAGCGGTCGGGCCCATCAGGAAAATCGCTGGAGGAAGCTGGCTCATCAACGACCGCGCAGGAACAGTTTGTCCAGATCGTCCAGGCCCAGTTGGGTCCAGGTCGGTCGGCCATGGTTGCACTGACCGCTGCGCTCGGTATTTTCCATGTCGCGCAGCAGGCCGTTCATTTCCGGCAAGGCCAGGCGGCGGTTGGCGCGGATCGCGCCGTGGCAGGCCATGGTGCCGAGCAGTTCGTTCAGATGCGCCTGAATCCGGTCGCTGGTGCCGTATTCCATCAAGTCCGACAGCACATCGCCCACCAGTCGGTTGGCTTCGGCCTGTTTGAGCAGGGCCGGAATCTGCCGGATGGCCAGGGTTTCGGGGCCAAGGCGCTGCAATTCAAAACCGAGGCGCTGGAACCATGCCGCATGTTCTTCGGCGCAATCGGCCTCGCGCTGACTGACCGCCAGCGATTCCGGCACCAGCAGCGGCTGGCCGCTCAGGCCTTCGCTGGCCATGGCGATCTTCAGGCGCTCATACATGATCCGCTCGTGAGCGGCGTGCATGTCCACCAAAACCAGGCCTTGGGCGTTCTCGGACAGAATGTAAATGCCCTTGAGCTGAGCCAGCGCGTAGCCAAGCGGCGGAATGTCTTCCTGACCGGCTGGCAATGCATTGGCATTGGCCTCGGGCAGCGGCGCAAAAAACTCGCGGTACGCGGCCTGGGCCTCGGCTACCGGCACGGTCGATTGCGGACGTGGCGTGTATTGATACTGATAAGCGCCGCCAGCGCTGGCGCCCGACGAGGTATTGAACGCCGGTTGCGCCTGCGGTTGCTCCAGCAACGCATTGGCCGCCAGACGCATTTCGCCCTGCGGCCCGAATTCACCGGCTTCAAGGCCGGTCGGCCGGACGATCGCGGTGGTGACCGAACCGGCAAGCTGATCTTCCGGCCGCACATCGCCGAGGGCACGGTGCAAGGTGCCATACAGGAAGTCATGCACCATGCGCCCGTCACGGAAGCGCACTTCGTGCTTGGTCGGGTGCACGTTGACGTCGACCGCTGCCGGGTCGACCTCGAAAAACAGCGCAAACGTCGGATGCCGGCCGTTGAACAGCACATCGCGATAGGCCTGACGCACCGCGTGGGCCACCAGTTTGTCGCGCACCGCACGGCCGTTGACGAAGAAATACTGCAAGTCCGCCTGACTGCGGTTGAAGGTCGGCAGACCGACCCAGCCCCACAAATGCAGGCCATTGCGTTCGATCTCGATCGGCAACGCCTGCTCGAGGAAGCCTGAACCGCAGATCGCCGCCACACGCCGGGCGCGGGCCGCATCATCGTGGGCTTCGTGCAGGCTGAGGATGGTCTTGCCGTTGTGGCGCAAATGGAAAGCCACGTCGAAACGCGCCAGCGCCAGACGCTTGATCACTTCCTGCAGGTGATCGAATTCGGTTTTTTCAGTCTTGAGGAATTTGCGTCGCGCAGGGGTGTTGAAGAACAGGTCACGGACTTCCACCGAAGTGCCGACCGGGTGCGCCGCCGGCTGCACGCGGGGCGCCATGTCGCGGCCTTCGGTCTCGACCTGCCAGGCCTGATCGGCGTCGCGGGTGCGCGAGGTCAGGGTCAGACGCGCCACGGAGCTGATCGAAGCCAAAGCCTCGCCCCGGAAACCCAGGCTCATCACCTGTTCAAGGTCTTCCAGGTTACGGATCTTGCTGGTGGCGTGACGGGCCAAGGCCAGCGGCAGGTCATCGGCGGAAATACCGCTGCCGTCGTCGCGCACTCGCAGCAGTTTGACACCGCCCTGCTCGACATCGACGTCGATACGCTTGGCGCCGGAGTCGAGGCTGTTTTCCAGCAGCTCCTTGATCACCGAGGCCGGGCGTTCGACCACCTCACCGGCGGCGATCTGGTTCGCCAGCCGCGGGCTGAGCAGTTCAATGCGGGCAGCGTTCAGGACCTGATTCATTCTTTGGACGCCAGTTCGGTGCCGGGAATGGTCAGGTGCTGGCCGACTTTCAGATCATCGCTTTTCAGATTGTTGGCGCTACGCAGTGTGGCCGGCGAAATCTGATAACGCACGGCAATCATCGCCACGGTCTCACCCGGACCTACCCGGTGATCACGCGGCCCCTGAGCGATCTTGCCCGAATCACGCAGCCAGGCGATGTAAGTGCCCGGTGGCGGATTTTGCTGGAAGAACTGACGCACGCCGCTGCTGATCGAACGCGCCAGCGCCTGCTGGTGGCTCGCTGCCGAGAGCTTGTTCGCTTCGTTGGCGTTGGAGATGAAGCCGGTTTCCACCAGGATCGACGGGATGTCCGGCGATTTCAGCACCATGAACCCGGCCTGTTCCACGCGCTGCTTGTGCAGCGGGGTGACCCGGCCAATATTGGTCAGAACCTTCTGGCCGACGTTGAGGCTGGAGGTCAGCGAGGCGGTCATCGACAGGTCGAGCAGAACGCCGGCCAGCATGCGGTCCTTGTCGTCGAGGCTGACGTTGCCGGCACCGCCGATCAGGTCGGAACGGTTTTCGCTGTCGGCCAGCCAACGGGCGGTTTCCGAGGTGGCGCCACGATCGGACAGGGCGAACACCGACGCACCAAACGCGGCCGCAGAAGGCGCGGCGTCGGCGTGGATCGAGACAAACAGATCGGCGCCCTTCTTGCGGGCAATCTCGGTACGGCCGCGCAGCGGGATGAAGTAGTCGCCGGTACGGGTCAGTTCGGCGCGGAAGCCTTTCATGCCGTTGACCTGACGCTGCAACTCGCGGGCGATCTGCAGTACCACGTCTTTTTCGCGCTGGCCGCGAGAACCCGATGCGCCCGGGTCTTCACCGCCGTGACCGGCGTCGATGACCACGATGATGTCGCGCTTTCCGGCCGGGGCCGGTGGCAGTTTGATCGCAGGTTCAGCCGGCGTGACAGGCACCGCCGGTACGGTAGCGACCGACGGCGTCGGCGCAGGCGGTGGCGCCGCGTCTGCCGGGTTGTCGAACAGATCGACCACCAGACGGTTGCCATACTGGGCGTTCGGCGCCAGCGAGAAGCTTTTCGGGGTGACCGCTTTTTTCAGGTCGATGACCACCCGCAGGTCGGTCGGCGTGCGCTGGGCCGAACGCATCGCAGTGATCGGCGTATTGGCGGTCTGCACATTGAGCGGCGCGCCGAGGGTGGCGCCGTTGATGTCGATCACCAGACGATCCGGCGCGGTCAGCGTGAAGACGCTGTGCTGCACCGGGCCTGTCAGGTCGAACACCAGTCGCGTGTTGTCCGGCGCCCGCCACAGGCGCACGCTGTTGACCTTCGTCTCGGCCACAGCGTTGACGGTAACTGCCATCAACATCAGTCCAACGGCAGCCACCAACGCGCGAAAGCGCATACCTAACCCCATCATTCAATTGGTTTCCAATGCCAAAGCGGCACACCAGGCCTCGCCGCGCGAGCCCTGGGATAAAATGGTCAGCGAACGTCCGCTGTCTTGCGGGCTAATGGTAATGGTCAGGTCAGGCTTTGGCAAAAAGCCTGCACCTTTATCGGGCCATTCGATCAGGCACAGGGCGTCGTCTTCGAAATAGTCGCGGATGCCGAGAAACTCCAGTTCCTCCGGATCGACCAGACGATACAGGTCGAAGTGAAACGCGCGAACGTCACCGATCTCGTAGGGCTCGACCAGCGTGAAGGTCGGACTTTTCACCGCTCCCACATGCCCCAGACCGCGAATGATGCCCCGCGACAGCGTGGTTTTGCCCATCCCGAGGTTGCCTTCGAGAAAGATCAGGCCATGGCCCTGGGTGATACGGGCGATGCGTGCGCCAAAGTCGCTCATGGCCTGTTCATCGGCCAGGTACAGGGTTACTTCAGACACGGTGCATGCTCCTCCAACAACTGACGAATGGCTGGAATCAGATCACTGGCCGCCAGCCCACGGCCGAATTTACCTTGGTGCAGACCGGCGTTGGCGTGCAGCCAGACTGCCAGACTCGCGGCGTCAAAACCGTCCATGCCCTGGGCCAGCAGCGCGCCGATCAGGCCCGCCAGCACATCGCCGAGCCCGGCAGTGGCCATCGCCGGATGGCCTTGATGACACAGCGCCAGACGACCATCGGGATGAGCAATCAAAGTGCCCGCCCCCTTGAGCACCACCACCGCTGTGTATTTTTTGCTCAATGCCAGCGCCGCCGCCGGACGATCAGCCTGCACTTCGGCGGTACTGATCCCCAATAAACGTGCTGCTTCCCCCGGATGCGGCGTGATCACGCAATCCTTGGGCAAACTGACAAAACCTGAGGCCAGCAGGTTCAGCGCATCGGCATCCCACACCTGCGGCAGCGCCGCATTGGCGGCGGCCGACAACAGTGCCCGCCCCCAAGCGGCCTGGCCCAACCCCGGCCCGACGACCAGCACCGACACCTTTTCCAGCAGCCCCATCAATTGATTGGCCGAAGAGGCGCCCAACGCCATGGCTTCCGGCACCCGGCTCAATGCCGCTGGTACATGTTCCGGGCGAGTCGCCAGCGATACCATCCCGGCGCCACTGCGCAGCGCGCTTTCGGTGCTCAACAGGATCGCCCCGCCAAAACCATGATCGCCGCCGATCAGCAGCACATGACCGAAACGCCCCTTGTGCGCAGTCGGCGCACGTGCAGCCAGACGCGGAAGGTTAGTCACGTTCAGTCGGCGAGCGGCGACAGGAATGTCACTGAAGTTTTCGGCCGTGGCCTGCAGATCGTTAAACAGCAGTTCCCCGACATGATCCGCCGCCGAGCCCGTAAACAGCCCGAGCTTCAGGCCGATGAAGGTCACGGTGAGGTCAGCGCGCACCGCATGACCTAACGCATGACCGGTGTCGGCGCACAACCCGGAAGGGATATCGACCGCCACCACCGGCAATCCACTGGCATTGATTGCCGCAATCGCAGCGGCGTAAGGCTCACGCACTTCACCGCTCAGACCGGTACCGAGCAACCCGTCAACGACGATTCCGCGCAACTCGCAGGAAGGATGCCAGGGGGCTATCACCACGCCTTCGGCCACGGCGTCGGCATGCGCTACGGCCGCATCACCCTGCAATCGCTGTGGATCACCCACGGCCACTACCCGAACCTGCCAACCGGCCCGACGCGCCAGCGCTGCCACCAGGTATCCGTCACCCGCGTTGTTGCCGTGCCCTGCCAGCACCGTCAATTCGTTAGCAGATGGCCAATGTCGAACCAGCGCGCGCCATGTGGCATGGGCCGCGCGCTGCATCAATTCGAAGCCCGGAGTGCCGGCAGCGATCAGCCGCGCATCGAGTGCCCGCACCTGCGTGGCGCGGTACAGCGCGTCGGGTAATTGATCTTTAGTGTGCGGCATGCGTCTTCGGGCTCCGATGTCTGGCAGAATTATACGCACCTCAGCTCCGGTTTCTCTCGCCTCATGTCCGCCATCACCACAGATCTGCCCGCCCTCGCCCAATCCATCAAGGACTGGGGCCGCGAGCTGGGCTTCCAGCAAGTCGGCATCAGCGGTCTGGACCTGGCCGAGCACGAACAGCACCTGCAACGCTGGCTCGAGGCCGGCTACCACGGCGAAATGGATTACATGGGCGCCCACGGCAGCAAACGCTCGCACCCCGAAGAGCTGGTGCCGGGCACCTTGCGCGTGGTGTCGCTGCGCATGGACTACCTGCCGGGCGACACACAAATGGCGCAATTGCTGGGCAAACCGGAAAAAGCCTACATCTCGCGTTATGCCTTGGGCCGCGATTATCACAAATTGATCCGTAAACGCGTTCAACAACTGGCGGACAGGATTCAATCCGAAATCGGTCCGTTCGGTTTCCGAGCCTTCGTCGACAGCGCTCCGGTGCTGGAAAAAGCCATCGCCGAGCAGGCGGGGCTGGGCTGGATCGGCAAGAACACTCTGGTGCTCAATCGCAAGGCCGGCAGTTATTTCTTTCTCGCCGAACTGTTCGTCGATCTGCCGTTGCCGGTGGATGAACCGCATAGCACCGAACATTGCGGCCGCTGCACCGCATGCCTCGACACCTGCCCGACCAACGCTTTCGTAGGCCCCTACGTGCTGGACGCGCGACGTTGCATTTCCTACCTGACCATTGAGCTGAAAAATGCCATTCCCGAAGACCTGCGGCCGCTGATCGGCAACCGCGTGTTCGGCTGCGACGACTGCCAGATCTGCTGCCCGTGGAACCGCTTCGCCCGCCCGTCCGGCGAAAGCGACTTCAAGCCACGGCACAATCTGGACAACGCAGAACTGGCCGAACTGTTTCTGTGGGATGAGGACAAATTCCTCAGCAGCACCGAAGGTTCGCCGCTGCGTCGGGCCGGTTACGAGCGCTGGCTGCGAAATCTGGCGGTGGGACTGGGAAATGCACCGTCAAGCATTCCAGTGCTGGAAGCACTCAAGGCGCGGCGCGAATACCCGTCAGAGCTGGTGCGAGAACATGTGGAGTGGGCGCTGAAACAGCACGCCGACCGTCAATGCTCGTCGTTATAAACGAACTTCGGCATTTCCCAATGGAAGCGAATCGCCAACAGCCTTAACAGAAAGCCACCGAACAAGGTGATCAGAATCGCCTGCTCGCTCGGCACATTCAGGAACAGACAGAGCATGTAGCACCACGCGGCAGCGAACGAGACGCTGGCATACAGCTCACGGCGGAAGATCAACGGAATATCGTTGCAGAAAATATCGCGCAGGATGCCCCCAAACACGCCGGTGATCACTCCGCTGACCGAGGCCACCAGCATGCCGTGGCCCATTTCCAAGGCGGTCATGCAGCCGATCAGGGTGAATGCCACCAGACCGACCGCGTCGAGCACCAGAAACAGCGAGCGCAGGTGACGCATCCACCGTGCGGTGAACACGGTGATCATCGCCGCGACCGTGGTCAGCACCAGGTACTCCGGGTGTTTGACCCAGGTCAGCGGGTAGTGCCCGAGCAGCACATCGCGCACCGAACCGCCGCCCAACGCCGTGACGCAGGCGATCAGCACCACGCCGAACCAGTCCATGCCGCGACGGCCCGCAGACAGGGCGCCGGTCATGGCTTCGGCAGTAATGGCGACGAGGTAGAGCATCAGCAACATGGTGGCGATCCTGGCAGGAAGGCGCGCAGTCTACTCACTTCACCGAGGCACCAAAAGAGGGCGCCTCGGCGTGGGTGCCGATCTCAGAACTTGATGAAATGCTTGCGGTAATGCTGCAGCTCGGCGATGGATTCGCGGATGTCGTCCAGCGCCAGGTGAGTGCTGCCCTTCTTGAAGCTGTCACGCACGTCCGGCGCCCAGCGCGCGGCCAGTTCCTTGAGCGTGGAGACGTCCAGGTTGCGATAGTGGAAGTAGCTTTCCAGCGACTTCATATGGGTATAAAGGAAGCGGCGATCCTGGCAGATGCTGTTGCCACAGATCGGCGACTTGCCCTTCGGCACCCACTTTTCGAGGAAGGCGATGGTTTCAGCCTCGGCCTCGGCCATGCTGATGCGGCTGTCGCGTACGCGCTGGGTCAGGCCGGAGTTGCCGTGGGTGCGGGTATTCCACTCATCCATGCGGGCGAGGACTTCGTCGCTGTGGTGGATGGCGATCACCGGGCCCTCGGCCAGGGTGTTCAGGTCACTGTCGGTGACGATGGTGGCCATTTCGATGATGACGTCGTTTTCCGGATCCAGACCGGTCATTTCGAGGTCGATCCAGATCAGATTCTGCGGGTTTTGCATTTTTCGGCTCCTGAGCAATGCTGCGCAGTTTAGCCTAGGCAGCCTGCCGGGCGTGCTAAACTCGCGGCCGTTTTACCTAATCGCTGTATTCTTCAGACGGAACACCCATGGCCAAACGCCAACTCAATCGTCGTCAAAACTGGCGCATCGAAAAGATTCAGGGCGAGCGCGCCGCCCGCGCCGCCAAACGCGAGTCCTCGGCCGTCGAGGCGCTCGAAGGCGGCGACCTCGGCCCGGAACAGCACGGCCTGGTGATCGCCCACTTCGGTGTGCAGGTCGAGGTCGAGGCCGTTGACGGTGAGCTGGCCGGCCAGGTCTTCCGCTGCCACCTGCGGGCCAACCTGCCGGCGCTGGTGACGGGCGACCGGGTAGTATGGCGCGCCGGCAACCAGGGCATCGGCGTGATCGTCGCGCAACTGCCGCGCACCACCGAGCTGTGCCGTCCGGACAGCCGTGGCCAGCTCAAGCCGGTGGCCGCCAACGTCGACATGATCGTCATCGTCTTCGCCCCGCTGCCCGAGCCCCATGCCAACCTGATCGACCGTTATCTGGTCGCCGCCGAACACGCCGGCATTCGCCCGTTGCTGCTGCTGAACAAATTCGACCTGATCGACGAGCAGAACGCCCCGGCGCTGAATGCCCTGCTGGCGGTCTACCGCACGCTGGGCTATCCGGTGCTGGAAGTCTCGGCGCACCACGGCAACGGCATGGAGCAATTGCAGAAGCAGCTCGACGGGCGCATCAGCGTGTTCGTCGGCCAGTCCGGTGTCGGCAAGTCGTCGCTGGTCAACAGCCTGCTGCCGGAAGTCGAAACCCGCGTCGGCCCGCTGTCCGAGCTGTCCGGTCAAGGTACGCATACCACGACGACCGCACGTCTGTTCCACTTCCCCGGCGGCGGCGAACTGATCGACTCCCCGGGCATCCGCGAATTCGGCCTCGGCCACGTCAGCCGCGCCGACGTCGAAGCCGGTTTCATCGAGTTCAACGACCTGCTCGGCACCTGCCGCTTCCGCGACTGCAAGCACGACCGCGAACCCGGTTGCGCGCTGCTCAAGGCCCTGGAAGACGGCCGCGTGCAGCAGCAGCGAATGAACAGCTACCGCTCGATCATCGCCAGCCTGCCGGAAAACGGTTACTAGACTTTCAAGTAACCAGACACAAAAAAGCCGCGATCATCTCGCGGCTTTTTTGTGGGTCACTGTTTCGGCGCGGGGGCCGGTGCAGGCGTCGGTGCTGGTGCCGCTGCGCCCGGCTCGGTCGGTTTCGGCAGCGGGTCGTCGAACAGGTTCAGCCGTTCGCGCAACTCGTGGGCCGGTACCGGTTGCTGATCCGCCGGCAAGGCGTTCGGGTCGACCGGGGTAGCCGGCGCGGCGCCGTTCTGGCCTTGATCTGCCGGTTTCGACGGGTCGGCGCCTTGCGCACCTTCGATGGCCGCCTGGGCTTTCTTCGTCAGCACCACGATGTCGATGCGGCGGTTGACCGGGTTGAACGGGTTCTCCTTGTCGAACAGCGCCGACGAGGCGTAACCCACCACACGCGCCACTTGCGAGTCCGGGTAACTGCCCGCCACCAGCGCACGCCGGGCGGCGTTGGCGCGGTTGGCCGAAAGCTCCCAGTTGCCGAAGTCGCCATTGCCTACATAAGGCTTGGCGTCGGTGTGACCGCTGATGCTGATCTTGTTCGGCACCGCCTTGATGGTGTCGGCCATGGCCAGCAGGATGTCTTCGAAGTACGGTTTCAGGCGTGCAGAACCGGAGTCGAACATTGGCCGGTTCTCGGCGTCCATGATCTGGATGCGCAAGCCGTTCGGCGTGATTTCGAAGAGGATCTGGTCCTTGAACTTCTGCAGTTGCGGGTTCTCGTCGACCTTGTTCTGCAGTTCTTGCAGCAACAGTTCCAGACGTTCCTTCTCGACCTGCTCGGCCATGCCTTCAACCTGTTCGGTGTCGACCGTGACCTTGTCCGGTTGCGGCTGCGACTTCACTTCAGGGTTGAGGGTGTTTTCCGGTGCCAGGGTCGGCGTGCCGCCCAGATCGATGATGTACGGCGTGCCGCTTTCGGAGAAACCGACCGGGTCCTTGAAGTAACCGGCGATGGCGATCTTCTGTTCCGGGGTCGCGGTGGACAGCAGCCACAACACCAGGAAGAACGCCATCATCGCCGTCGCGAAGTCGGCGAAGGCGATCTTCCACGCCCCGCCGTGATGCCCGCCGGCGATGCGCTTGACGCGCTTGATGATTATCGGCTGGTTATTTTCCATGACTTAGCGACCGCGAACGGCTTGTTCCAGCTCGGCAAAGCTTGGACGGTGAGCCGGGTACAGCACCTTGCGACCGAACTCGACAGCCAGCGACGGCGGCATGCCGGAAGCCGAAGCCACCAGCGAGGCCTTGATGGCTTCGTAGACGTTCAGCTCTTCCTTGGCATCGTGAGCCAGGGAGTGCGCCAGCGGACCGAAGAAACCGTATGCCGCGAGAATACCGAAGAAGGTACCCACGAGTGCCGCACCTACGTGCAGACCGATGGACTTCTGATCGCCTTCACCCAGGGAGGCCATGGTCACCACGATACCCAGTACCGCCGCGACGATACCGAAACCCGGCATGGCGTCGGCAATGCCGTTCACCGCGTGGGACGGATGCTCGAGGTCTTCCTTCAGGCTGTACAGTTCCATGTCGAACAGGCCTTCCAGCTCGTGGGGAGCCATGTTGCCGGACGACATGATGCGCAGGTAATCGCAGATGAACGCGGTCATGCGTTCGTCTTTCAGTACCGCCGGGTACTTGGCGAAGATCGGGCTCGCGGCGGCGTCTTCGATGTCGCCTTCGATGGCCATCATGCCTTCGCGGCGGCTCTTGTTGAGGATCTCGTAGATCAGGCCCAGCACTTCCAGATAGAACGTGTGGCTGAAACGCGAACTGAACATGCTCAGGGATTTCTTGAGCACGTGCATCGTCATGTAGCCGGGGTTGGCCTGGAGGAATGCTCCGAGTGCCGCACCGCCGATGATCATTACCTCGAAAGGCTGGATCAGGGCGGCAATCTTGCCGTGGGAGAGCACGTATCCGCCGAGCACGCTCGCGAATACGACGATGATGCCGATAATTTTAGCCATAGGTAGAAAGGTACTTGTTTAAGTCGGGTTCAAGGTCATATTCGGAAGTTAAAAAATCTCTTCTTCTACTTATCGGCAAAACTGCGCCAGACTATAGCCAGTTCAGGCGAAAAGCCAATTTAGCCCATGCCGGGCGCGTCTACAGTCAGTGAAGATCTCGTCCAGACATGGCTAATGAAACGAACGTCCCACACGTAAAACCGACCACACTCGATGGCTGGGTGAAGCTGCTCGACAGCGTTCGCCTGCCGGTGCCGCAAGACGCCCATGACCGGGTCTGCCGGGCGATTCGCGATGACCGCAGCTCGCTGCGCGACATCGCCGACCTGATGCAGGACAGCCCGGCGCTGGCCCTGAGCATCATCCGCGAAGCCAACCGCCACACCCACGGCAACATGAGCGCGCCGGCGGAAAACCTCGAAGTAGCGATCAATCGTCTCGGCCTTGCCCGCACCGAAGAACTGCTGGCTCGCCTGCCCGCCGAACCTGCCGCACAGATCCCCCAGGCCCTGCGCCAGTTGCAGATGATCAGCCAGCACGCCACGCAACAGGCCAACGGTTTTTTCGCCGGTCGCCTGGCGCGACTGTGGCAGGACATTCATTGGGGCAGCCTGTTGTTTCTGTCGCCGCTGTGGCCATTGGCGCTGACCTTTCCCAAACTGCTTGAAGAGTGGGAAGTACGGGTTATCCACAAGGGCGAATCGGCCTGCGATGTCGAGAAACAATTGTTCGGCGTGCGCTTGCTGAAAATCGGCGAAGCGCTGGTGGAAGCCTGGCGTTTGCCGATCTGGGTCCAGCAAGGCTATCGGCTGCTGCTGACCGAACAGCGCGAACTGGTCAAAGTCCTGCGCATTGCCCGCGATGTGGATCATCCGTTGCGCCAGCAAAACCGCCTCGACGACGACCCGACCCTGCGCCGCTGGCTCAATCAGCCGGCCAACACCGTGTTGCTGGCCAACGGCCTGGCACTCTCGGCGCAACAAGCCTGGGACAGTCCGCACAGTGAGCGCTGGCAGTACCTGACCAGCCTCTACCTGCAAATCTCGATGGACGAGGTACAACAACAGTTGCACCAGCAGGCCGCCGTCAGCGCTCGTCATCATTTCATGCCCGACCTCTGGCACCCGGCGGTTTCGCTGCTGTGGCCGTGGGGCACCCGTCGCCTGCCCGCCGGAATGCTGCCGGCTGCGGCGCCGTCCGCTGACGACCTGAGCCAGTGGCGCCGGCAATGCGCCGAGCTGCTGGCCGTGCCAAGCCGCTTCACCAACGCCATGAGCCTGACCGTCGCCGCCCGCGATGCGCTGGTCGCCAGCGGCATGCGCCGGGTGATGATCCTGATGGCCGACCGCAGCCACGCCAATCTGCGCGTCCATCAAACCTCGGGGTTGCCGAAGGAAGCCGCTGCGCTGAATTTCGTCGTCAGCCAGAGTTCGGTGCTGCAACGCTTGCTCGCGCAGCAGGCGCAAGTGCGCATCACCCCGGACAACAACGCCCAGTTTTCCGCCCTGCTGCCGCCTTCGCTGCGCACGCTGTTTCGCGGCGAACACCTGTTCCTGCGCTCGCTGGTAAACAACGGCCGGGTGATCATGATCGTGGTCGCCGACCAGGGTGGCGGGCTGTTCGCCGACATCACTGTGCAAGCCTTCGGCAAAACCGCGCAGTGCATCGAGAAAGCCCTGCACAGTTTTAGCCAGCGCGGCCAATGACAGCTACAATCCTTCCCCTTTGTGCTCTGGAGACCTCGCATGTCTGATTTCTCTGGCCTGGCCCTGGTGATCGAGCCGAGCGACCTGCTGCCGCGCCTCGAATCCCGCGATCTGATTCTGGTGGATCTGACCAGTGCCGCCCGCTACGCCGAGGGACACATTCCCGGCGCACGCTTCGTCGATCCGAAACGCACCCAGCTGGGTCAGGCGCCGGCTCCGGGGCTGTTGCCGAGCAAGGAAAAACTCGAAGAACTGTTCGGTGAGCTGGGTCATCGCAAGGATGCGGTCTACGTGGTCTATGACGACGAAGGCGGCGGCTGGGCCGGGCGCTTCATCTGGCTGCTCGACGTGATCGGTCACGACAAGTACCACTACCTCGACGGCGGTCTGCCGGCGTGGCTGGCGGAAGGTTCGCCGATGTCGATCCAGATTCCTCCGGCGGCGGGCGACCCGGTTGCCCTGACCCTGCACGAGGAACCGACCGCCACCCGCGAATACCTGCAAAGTCGTCTCGGCGCCGCTGACCTGGCAATCTGGGACGCTCGCGGGCCGCTGGAGTATTCCGGCGAAAAGGTCCTGGCGGCCAAGGGTGGACACATCCCCGGCGCGGTCAATTTCGAATGGACGGCGGGCATGGATCAGGCGCGCCAGCTGCGCATCCGTACCGACATGCCGCAGATCCTGGAAAGCCTCGGGATCACCAAAGACAAAGAAATCATTACCCACTGCCAGACCCATCACCGGTCCGGTTTCACTTATCTGGTGGCCAAGGCCCTCGGTTATCCGCGGGTCAAGGGCTACGCCGGTTCCTGGGGCGAATGGGGCAACCACCCCGACACCCCCGTCGAGCTTTAAGGATTTTTAAGGACAGTCATGAAAGAGCGTTTGTTTATCATCAGCCAGTACCTGCTGCCCCATCACTTGCTGTCGCGCCTGGCCGGCTGCGTCGCCGAGTGCCGCGTGCGCTGGTTCAAGAATGCCTTCACCACCTGGTTCGCCAAGCGTTATCAAGTGGACATGTCGCAGGCACTGGTTGAAGACGTGACCGCTTACGAGCATTTCAACGCCTTCTTCACCCGCGCGCTGAAAGACGGCGCACGTCCACTGGACCAGACCCCGGGCGCGATCCTCAGCCCGGCCGACGGTGCGATCAGCCAGCTCGGCCCGATCGAACACGGCCGCATCTTCCAGGCCAAGGGCCACAGCTTCAGCGTGCTGGAACTGCTGGGCGGCGACGCGACCAATGCGGCGCCGTTCATGGGCGGTGAATTCGCGACTGTTTACCTGTCGCCGAAGGACTACCACCGCGTGCACATGCCGCTGGCCGGCACCCTGCGCGAAATGGTCTACATTCCGGGCCGAATCTTCTCGGTCAACCAGACCACCGCTGAAAACGTTCCGGAACTGTTCGCCCGTAACGAGCGCGTAGCGTGCATCTTCGACACCGAGCGCGGGCCGATGGCCGTGGTGCTGGTGGGCGCGATGATCGTGGCGTCGATTGAAACCGTGTGGGCCGGTCTGGTCACGCCACCGAAGCGCGAACTGAAAACCTTCCGTTACGACGAAGCCGCCCGTGCGCCGATTCATCTGGAAAAAGGTGCGGAACTGGGGCGCTTCAAACTGGGTTCGACCGCGATCGTGCTGTTCGGGCCGGATCAGGTGAAGTGGGTTGAAGAACTGAAGGCCGGCTCGCCGGTACAGATGGGTCAGGCCTTGGCACTGTCGAACGCCTGAACCGGTTGATCCGCCCTTTCGCACGTCTGCGAAGGGGCGGACACAACCTGGGTGGCGCCGTTACTCTATCTGCCCACGGAAGCCGATCGGCCCTTCGTTGGCGTAGGTATTGGTGCCACTGAGGTTTTTCCCGCCGTCACTCGACGTGACGCTCAACGCGATAACGTTCTGGTTATCCCGCCCGCCGATCACCCACTTGCCACCTGGATGCCAGGGGGCATCGTTGCCACCCCACTGGTTTTCGACGTTGTACTGGTTCTGGCCAGTGCGCTGAGCCTTGAAGCCAATAGGGCCTTCGCCGGCGTAGGTCATGGTGCCGGTAAAGGTTTTGCCACCGTCGCCGGACTTGATCTCGATCGCGACGACGTTCTGGTTGTCCCGCGCGCCCAGCACCCAGGTTCCACCCGGATGCCAAGGTGCCGAACTACCGCCCCATTGATTTGCCACTGCGTATTTAGACATGAACCTCATCTCCTTGAAGTTTCGGGAGACCTGCCCCGACGTTGACGGCAGGCCGTGCAACCGTGCGTTTCCGATCGCACGTCTGAGAGACTAGTAGCGCCTGCGGGAATGGCACCAGGCCAGCAGACCAACGGTAAAAAACCCTGACAAACACCTGCGAAACAGACCACAACTGCTAGAGTTTTTGGCATTGCCCTATTCGCCGCCGGAGCTTGTCACGGCATGAGTGAGCCACGATCCCGACCACCACTGAGCGCCCCGACGCCCACGCAGTTGCGCCTGTCCTTCTGTGAAGCCACCCCGCGCGACCTCAAACGCTGGATCGCCGACCTGCCCAAGGCCAACATCGGCGAAACCGCGCGCCTGCTGTACCAAGGCCTCAACGAACTCAATCAACTGCTGACCCCCAGCGACAACCGTCTGCATTTACTTGAGCTGTTGCGGCCCGAGGTGTATTTCGTCTGCCAGCATCTGGAACGGCATTTTCTGCATCAGGCGATCATGCTCGATGAGCGCTCACGCAAGATCAGCAATCTGTGCCAGGCCCTGCAAAGTCAGCTGGCCATCGGTTACAAACACATCATTCTGCGGATCGCGCCCAAGTACTCCCGGGATCGCGCAGCCCTGGTGAGCGAAGCGCTGCAGCGGGCGGCCCACGCGCTGAAAGGGCAACTGGTTCGCGCCACGCAGCTGTACAGCCCGGCGCCGGAACAGCTGTGGTTCGAACTGCATCAATTGTTTCGCTGCGCCTGCGAGCTGCAACTGCAGCATCGCCGGGTACGCGACGACCTCGCCAGTCTGACCGGCGAGTTGAGTGTCGAACAGACCTACCTCGCGGCCCTGTTGCTGGGCAGTGCCCGCTGCAATCAGTTGCGCCAGAACCAGATCGCGCGCCTGGCCCAAGTGGTCGAGCCCTGGAGCGCGTGGCTGAAGCTGCAGCCCGCCAATCCGGGCGCGGGCTTGTTCGCGGTCTCGGCAGACATCGACGCCGGCCCGCGTTACCGCTCGCAGTTTCGCAGCGAGCAACAGGCAGGGTTGCTCGGTTTCGATCCGCAACCGTTGGTGAATGCCATCGAGGCCCACCTTCAGCATCAGGACACAACGACGCCGCTGCCCGTGCCGGCCGGCCTGACCTTCGACACCCTGCAACACCTGCACGCGACCTGGGGCGAAGCCGCCGAGCGCAGCTTTCAGCGCACCGTCGGCCAGGGCAACCTGACCGTGTGCGTCGGCATGAGCGCCCTGCACTTTTACCTCGGCGGCGAACGCACTTTCAGCGAATTGCTCAAGCACCCCGGCACCCGGGCGGCAAATTTCAGCCGCGCAGTGGTTCAAGGCGAAAAGGACAGCTGGAGCCAGGCGTTCGATGCCGCGCCACAGGGTACGTCCGACGAATTGTTGCCCTACGAAGAAATCCGCTACGAACCGCTGGCCGACGACGAAAGCGGCACCGACAGCCCGCCGCATTATCCGACCTATGCCTTGCCCGTCATCAACCACAGCCCCGGCGGTTACTGCCTGGCCTGGCCAAAAGAAGTACCTGCCGAATTGCAGGCCGGGGAAATGGTCGGGATTCAGGACAGCCTCAATCAGGGCTGGAGCATTGCCGTGGTGCGCTGGATCCGCCAGGTGCGCGGCGCCGGTACGCAAATGGGCATCGAACTGGTGGCGCCCCACGCTCAGCCCTGCGGCTTGCAGCTGGTGCGCACCCGGGATGATCACAGCCATTACCTGCGAGGGTTGTTATTGCCGGAAATCAGTGCGATCGACTTGCCGGCGACGTTACTGGCGCCACGGCTGCCGTTTCAGGAAGGCAATAAAGTGCTGATCAACACCCAGGGTGAAGAGCACCGCGCCGGGCTGGATCGGCGGGTGGCCAGCACCCACAGCTTCAATCAGTTTGCCTATCGCTCGCTGGAGGCCGCGCAGAATGGCGGAAGCGAGGAAGATTTCGACTCGTTGTGGAAATCCCTTTGAGTGGAATCGGATAATCCTGGGCGCCCCTTTCGCGAGCAAGCCCGCTCCCACAGTGGAATGCATTTCAATTGTGGGAGCGGGCTTGCTCGTGAAGGGGCCAGCTCAGGCGACAGAGCTTTCAGAGCTGTCCGTCGCGATCGCGGAAGCCCAGCAGGTACAGAACGCCATCCAGCCCGAGGGTGGAAATCGCCTGCTTCGCCGACTGTTTGACCAGCGGTTTGGCGCGGAACGCCACGCCCAGACCGGCAATCGCCAGCATCGGCAGGTCGTTGGCGCCGTCGCCCACGGCGATGGTCTGCTCCAGACGCAAGCCTTCTTTTTCAGCCAGCTGCTTCAGCAGATCGGCCTTGCGCTGGGCATCGACGATCGGCTCGATCGCCACGCCGGTGCACTTGCCGTCGACCACTTCCAGTTCGTTGGCGAACACGTAGTCGATGCCGAGTTTGGCCTGCAATTGCTTGGCGAAGTAGGTGAAGCCGCCCGACAGAATCGCGGTCTTGTAGCCCAGGCGCTTGAGTTCGGCGAACAGGGTTTCGGCGCCCTCGGTCAGGCGCAGCGAGGCGCCGATCGAATCGAGCACGCTAACATCCAGGCCCTTGAGCAGCGCCAGACGCTCCTTGAAGCTGGCGCGGAAGTCCAGCTCGCCGGCCATCGCCCGCTCGGTGATTTGCGAAACCTGGTCGCCGACGCCGGCGGCCTTGGCCAGTTCGTCGATGACCTCGGCTTCGATCAGGGTCGAGTCCATGTCGAACACCGCCAGACGACGGTTGCGACGGAACAGCGAATCTTCCTGGAAGGCGATGTCGACGTTCAGCTCCTGAGCCACGCTGAGGAACTCGGCGCGCAGGGCCTGCGGATCGGCGGCTTCGCCACGCACGGAGAACTCGATGCAGCCCTTGCCCTTGTCAGCCGGAGTGTCCAGCGGCATGCGACCCGACAGACGGTCGATATGGTCGATGTTCAGGCCGTATTTGGCGGTGATCGAGCTCACGGCCTGCAACTGGCCGGCAGTGACCTTGCGGGTCAGCAGGGTAACGATGTGGCGTTTCTTGCCCTGATTGCCCACCCATTGCTGGTAATCCTCTTCGGACACCGGGGTGAAGCGCACCTGCTGGTCGAGCTCATAGCCCTTGAACAGGATGTCCTTGAGAACCGACTTGCCTTGCTCGGAGTCGGGGATTTCCACGAGGATGCCGAACGACAGCATGTCGTGGATCACCGCCTGACCGATGTCGAGGATATTCACACCACCCTGGGCCAGAACACCGGTAATGGCCGCTGTCAGACCCGGACGGTCGACTCCCGTGATGTTAATCAGGACGATTTCGCGCAACGCGCACCCCCGCAACTGGAAAAAAACCGCATTCTACCCACTTTCAGTGACCATCGGGCACCGCCAGCGCTTTGCCGGTCTAGGGCCTGTCGCTATACTGCGCGTCAACTTCACGGACAAAAGAGCCGAGCTCAGTGAACCGGCCCACGCCAGTTAAAACCGATAACTTCTTTCTGCTGATCTTCCGTGCACTGCGCCACCGCCGTGTACCGATTGCATTGCGCATCGCCAGCCATAACGTGATCCTGGTCGCCCTGGCCCTGGTGATCTATGCCTGCGTGATGGGCCTGCAGTTCAAGCAGGCCATGCACGAGCAGGCCGATGCGCTGGGCGAAAGCCTGACTACGCAGACCGCCACCTCTGCCACCGAACTGCTGGTGTCCAACGACATCCTCAGCCTCAACGTGCTGCTCAACAACCTGACCAAGAACAAACTGGTGGCCCACGCCGCCATCTACAGTGTGGACAACCGCATCCTCGCCGAGTCCGGTCAGCGGCCCAAGCACGGCCTGCTCGGCGAAGCCGAGGGCATGTACGAGAGCAAGATCACCTTTCAGGACGTGACCGCCGGACAACTGCGCATCAGCCTGGACATGGATCAGTTCCAGCAGCCGATGACCATCAGCCTGCAAAGCATGGGCATCCTGAGTGCGATCCTGCTGGCACTGTCCCTGGCCCTGAGCCTGCGTCTGGGCCGGCACATCTCTACACCGCTGCTGCAATTGCGCGTGTGGCTGCGCCGTATCGACGAATACACGCCGGGTATCGAGCGTCAGGACGAGATCGGCGATCTTGCCCGCCAGTTGCACGCCAACTACGCCCCGGAGCCGGCCGAACCAGAGCCCGAGCCGGAACCCGAGTTCGAGGACGACGAGCCGGAATTCGAAGTGCGCAACCTGCGTGATCCGAGTTTCGACGAAAGCCGCCCGATGGCTGCGCAGAAGCCTGCGCCACGCCATGTGGTCAGCACCGTTGAAGACGACGATGACGAGGACCCGTTCGCCGACCTGCGTGACGAATCGCTGAGCGATACCGCGCAACCGGCCGTGCGCCGACCGACCCCGAGCGTGCCGCAACACACGGCGGTGCTGGCGGTGCAATTGGGCTCGCAGGAACAACTGCGCCGTTTGCCGCGTGCACGTCTGGAAGAGTTGCAGGATCGCTACCGCGACTGTCTGGAGCAGGCCGCTTCGCTGTATCAGGGCGAAATCGAAACCCTGAACGACGGCAGCACCCTGATGCTGTTCCATACCGAAGACAGCGGCGACGATTACCTGACCAACGCCATCTGCTGCGGCGAGCTGCTGCGGGCGCTGGGCCACCAGTTGCAGATCGAAGTCGCCGACAGCGGCATCACCCTGCAATTGCAGCTGGGCCTGACACTCGGCGACGAACTGTTCGGCCTGAGCCAGATCGACCTGTTGCTGACCGATTCCGCCCAGGACGCCCTGGCCCTGTCGCAACACAGCCGCAACCTGCTGCTGGTGGAGCGCAAGGTCGGTGACGACGCGCTGATTCGCCAGCGCGCACGAATCCGGCCGATTGCCAGCCCTGAGGGGGCTTGCTGTGTGGAGCGGTTGATGGAGCCTTATCCGTCAATGCTTGAGCGGCAACTGGCGCGGATGCATGAGCGCCGGGCTTAAGCCTTAAGCCAGTTACAAACAAGCCCGCAGACGAGTGATTGTCTGCGGGCTTTTTTGTGCGTGGTGTTTTCGTGATTGCGCCAGGCTTTGGAGCCCCCTCACCCTAGCCCTCTCCCAGAGGGAGAGGGGACTGATAGGGGAATATTGGGTATCTACACCGACCTGAACGTGCCGTGCCGAATCCACAATCGTAAGACCGCACTGCGCCAAATCCATAATCGCCAAGATCTTTCAGGTCGATGGATAACGCCAGACACCTCGGTCGGCTCCCTCTCCCTCCGGGAGAGGGCGGGGGTGAGGGGCTTTTGACTTTTCACAGCTCTAGACACAACAAAGCCCGCACAAGGCGGGCTCTGTCCTGACTCATTCCAGCCTTAAAAGCGGAACACTTCCATATCCGTACGAATCGGCGAAGCCATCGGTATCTTCGGCTGCTTTTCGGCTTCCGCCGCCGGCGCTGCCGGTTTCGGTGCCGACTTGCGTGGCGCCTCGGCGACCGGTGGCTGATTGGCCAACGGTTTGAGCGCTACCGACAGTTGCTCGGCCAGACGCTGCAACAACACGCCTTGCGCCTGCACCTGTGCGGCGGTGGTACCGGCATGTTGCTCCTGCAGATGGACGATGCGGTTGTCACGCACCTGGCCACGGCGGTCGATCAGGCGCCATTGCGCGTCCAGAATCGCCGGTTGCTTGGCACCGGAATCCAGACGAGTGATGGTCAACAGCACCTGCACATCCGGGGTGAAGCCCAGGGTCGCTGGCGCCAGCACCACACGCTGACTGTCCAGATGCCCGGCAACCTGACGCAACAGCAACTGATCGATGTCCGAAGACAGGCTGCCGGCCCAGCGGCCATCGACCGAGGCTTGCAGGCTGCCGTCCGGCTGACGCTGCAACAGGGTTTCCCGTTGCAGGTAATCGGCAACGATCACAGGGCCCAGCAAAACTGCCATGCCCGCGCTTTGCGCAGGCTGGGCCGGACTTCCGCTGTCCAGCTGATACAGCGACACCGGCTGGTGAACGCTGCAACCCGCCAGGCCAAGAACGCCGGCGAGCAGGAAAATAAGGGGGCGCAGAGAAGTCATCATCCCGTCCAGGTGGCCGCCACAAGGCTGACCACAGTGAAAATACTCAATAAATATGAATAACGCTCGGCCACGCCGGCGCTTGGAAAGGCCATATCATCCGTGAATATGCGTTCCGACTCCAGCGCCAAAGCGCCGATCTACGGGTTAAATCGTAGATCGGACGCTCTAGAGAGGCGTTCTCAGTCATTTTCTCCGAAGGAGAAATGAGTGCGACCGCTTCCTGGCCGCTTAATTGAGGTTTTCGACGAGCAGCGCATCCACCCGCTGGAAGCCACGTGGCAGTTTGTTACCACGGCGACCACGCTCACCTTTGTAGTGTTCGAGGTCGTCGGCCTTCAGCGACAAGGTGCGTTTTCCGGCCTGCAGCACCAAGGTGGCGCCTTCCGGAAGAACGGCGATGTCCGTGACATATTCTTCGCGACTGGCCACACGCTCACCGGAAATACCGATGATCTTGTTGCCCTTGCCCTTACCTAATTGTGGCAGATCGCTGATCTTGAAGATCAGCAGGCGACCCTCGGTCGTCACCGAGGCCAGCCAGTTGTGCTCGCGGTCGGCGACCGGACGCGGCGCGATCACCTTGGCATTGTTCGGCAGGCTCAACAGCGCCTTGCCGGCCTTGTTCTTGGCTTGCAGGTCTTCGCCTTTCACCACGAAACCGTAGCCGGCGTCGGAGGCGATCACGTACAGCGAGTCCTCTTCAGGCATCAGCACGCATTCGAACGTTGCACCCGGCGGCGGCGTCAGACGGCCGGTCAACGGCTCGCCCTGGCCCCGCGCCGATGGCAGGGTGTGGGTGGCCAGCGAGTAACTGCGCCCCGTGGAGTCGATGACCACGGCCGACTGGTTCGAACGCCCCGCCGCCGAAGTCTTGAAGCCGTCCCCGGCCTTGTACGACAGGCCGGTGGCGTCGATATCGTGGCCCTTGGCCGAACGGATCCAGCCTTTTTCCGACAGCACGACGGTGACTTTCTCGTTCGGCAGCAGATCGTGTTCGGTCAGCGCCTTGGCTTCGGCGCGCTCGACGATTGGCGACCGACGGTCGTCGCCGTAGGTTTCGGCATCTTTCAGCAGTTCGCTGCGAACCAGTTTTTTCAGCTTGGCTTCGCTGCTCAGCAGGGCTTGCAGCTTGGCCTGTTCCTTGAGCAGTTCGTCCTGCTCGTCGCGCAGCTTCATCTCTTCCAGTCGCGCCAACTGGCGCAGACGGGTGTCGAGGATGTAGTCGGCCTGGATTTCGCTGAGGGCAAAACGCTCGATCAGTTTGGCTTTCGGATGCTCCTCGGTACGGATGATGTGGATCACTTCATCCAGGTTGAGGTAGGCAATCAGCAAACCGTCCAACAGGTGCAGGCGACGCTCGACCTTGTCGAGGCGAAATTGCAAGCGGCGACGCACGGTCAGCACGCGGAATTCCAGCCACTCCACCAGCAACGTACGGAGGTTTTTCAACTGCGGCTTGCCGTCCAGACCGATGATGTTGACGTTGACCCGGTAGGTCGACTCCAGCTCGGTGCTGGCAAACAGGTGCTGCATCAGTGCTTCGTGATCGACACGGCTGTTGACCGGGATGATCACGATACGGCACGGGTTTTCGTGGTCGGATTCATCACGCAGGTCGGCGATCTGCGGCGCTTTCGACGGTTTGGCCTGCATCAGCGCGGCGATCTGCTCCAGCACCTTGGCCCCGGAGACCTGGTGCGGCAGCGCGGTAACGATGATGTCGCCGTCCTCGACGTGGTACACGGCGCGCATGCGCACCGAGCCCTTGCCGGTTTCGTACATTTTCAGCAGGTCGGCGCGCGGGGTGATGATTTCCGCTTCGGTCGGATAGTCCGGGCCCTGAATGTGTTCGCAGAGCTGTTCGACCGTGGCTTTCGGCTCATCAAGCAGACGCACGCACGCAGTGGCGACTTCGCGCAGGTTGTGCGGCGGTACGTCGGTGGCCATGCCCACGGCGATGCCAGTAGTGCCGTTGAGCAGGATGTTCGGCAAACGTGCCGGCAACACCAGAGGTTCCTGCAGGGTGCCGTCGAAGTTCGGGCCCCAGTCTGCGGTGCCCTGGCCCAGTTCGCTGAGCAGCACTTCGGAATAACGCGACAGCCGCGCTTCGGTGTAACGCATGGCGGCGAAAGACTTCGGATCGTCCGGCGCACCCCAGTTACCCTGGCCGTCCACCAGCGTGTAGCGATAGCTGAACGGCTGGGCCATCAGCACCATCGCTTCGTAACACGCCGAGTCGCCGTGCGGGTGGAACTTGCCGAGCACGTCGCCGACGGTACGCGCCGACTTCTTGTGCTTGGAATCGGCATCCAGCCCCAGCTCGCTCATGGCGTAGACGATACGCCGCTGTACCGGTTTCAGACCGTCGCCGATATGCGGCAGGGCACGGTCCATGATCACGTACATGGAGTAGTTGAGGTAGGCATTTTCGGTGAAGTCAGCCAGCGAGCGGCGTTCTACACCGTCCAGGCTGAGATCAAGGGAGTCGCTCATGCGGGCCTCATCGGTTCGTTGTCTGGCGCAGCAGCATGGTGCCACCGCGCTGGGTAAATTCAAGTTTGTTCAGGGCGCTCATGCCGAGCAGCACCTGATCGCCATGCAGGCCGGGCGCCACCAGTGCGCGGACATCCCGCAACACGATGTCGCCCAGTTGCAGGCGGTCGATACGGGTGCGATAGCCCTGGCTCAGGCCATTGGCCGTGCTCAGGGTCACACCGAAACCTTCTTCCAGCCTGAGGTTTTTCGCCACCTCGGCCGGGATTGCCACGTCGGTCGCGCCGGTGTCGAGCATGAACTCCACCGGCCGACCGTTGATCAGGCCGCTGGCGACAAAATGTCCCTGGGCGTTGCCGATCAGTTTCACTTCGATAAAGCCGTTACCCTGCTGCGAAGCCACTTCCACATTGGGATTGCGCTGGCGCTCTTCCCACTGGCCGAAAAACCGCGTGGCCAGAAACAGCGCCGCGCACCACGCCAGAATCATCAGCACCCGACCGGCGCGCTTGCCCGGTGGTTGCTGGCTCACGGCTTGGCGCTCCAGCCACCCTCAGGCGCGGCGAAACGCCAGATGATCGGGCGAACCTCGCCATCGGCGCGCGGGCCGAAATTGTTGTCGACGCCGATCCAGGCACCTTGAGCATCGACGACCAGCGCCTCTTCCAGCCCGAAGTTCTGCGAATAACGCCGATTGGCCTGCAACAGCTCGGCCGCATACGACCAGCAGAGCTCGACCTTGGCTGTCTGCGCATCGCGACGACAGATCTGGTAGGCGTTGCGTTCAAGGGTAAACAGTTTGCCGTCGAACAATGACACGTCGGAAAAATCGCGATTGACCGGACGGGCCTTGGGAAACTGCGGCGGTTGCATTTCCATGCCGCCTTCGCTGAGCAATACGCAGCGACCGTCACAATCCCACACCGTCTGCTGACGCTTGATCATCAACAAGCCGCGACTCTGCCGTTCGGCAGCCAGCCACATCTGATCGCCCGTCGGATTGATCGCCAGACCTTCGAAGATCGCGTTGAATTGCAGCAACATCCCACTGGCCCGCGCTTCGCGTACCATCATCGGCGAGATTTTCAGCCACGACGACGGCCCCTGCGGCGGCACTTGCAGCACGGCCGCGTGAGCTTCGCTGACGATATAGCGGTTGCCGGCGCTGTCACAGCTGATGCCTTCGAAATCCAGATCGCCGCCCCGAATGAACGACGCCGCCCAGGTGCGCGAACTGATGCCCCACGGTAGGCCGCTGTCCGGCACTTTCGGCGGATCGATGCGCACGGCCGTGGCCTGCCAGACCCGGTCGCGGATATCGAGACGGTAGATCTGATCATCGTCGCGGTCCGAAACCGTCCACAGGTCATTGCCGCACAAGGCCAGCCCCGACAGGTTGCCGCCGCGCATGCCTTCGACCGGGTGTTCGGCGAGCACGCGCAGCTCTTGCACAGGCTCTGCCGACACCGTCATCGAACCCAGCAGCAATGCACCCGCCAAGGCCCAGCCAAACCGCATCAGGCCAGAACCTCGGCGAGGTTACCCTTGGATTCGAGCCAGGTCTTGCGGTCGCCGGCGCGCTTTTTCGCCAGCAACATGTCCATCATTTCCGAGGTCTGTGCGAAGTCGTCCCCGAGGGTCAACTGCACCAGGCGCCGGGTGTTCGGGTCCATGGTGGTTTCGCGCAGTTGCGGCGGGTTCATTTCACCCAGACCTTTGAATCGGGTGACCTGCGGCTTGCCGCGCTTCTTCTCGGCCACCAGACGGTCGAGGATCCCGTCGCGCTCGGCTTCGTCGAGGGCGTAGTAGATTTCTTTGCCCAGATCGATGCGGTACAGCGGCGGCATTGCCACATAGACATGACCGGCATCCACCAGCGGGCGGAAATGCTGGACGAACAAGGCGCAGAGCAAGGTTGCGATGTGCAGACCGTCGGAGTCGGCGTCGGCGAGGATGCAGATCTTGCCGTAGCGCAGCTGGCTCATGTCCTCGGCGCCCGGATCGACACCGATGGCCACGGCGATGTTGTGCACTTCCTGGCTGGCCAGCACTTCGCTGCCGTCGACTTCCCAGGTGTTGAGGATCTTGCCGCGCAACGGCAGGATCGCCTGGAATTCCTTGTCTCGCGCCTGCTTGGCCGAACCGCCGGCGGAATCACCTTCCACCAGGAACAGCTCGGAACGCATCGGGTCCTGCCCGGCGCAATCGGCCAGTTTGCCGGGCAGTGCCGGGCCCTGAGTGATGCGCTTGCGCTCGACTTTCTTGCTGGCTTTCAAGCGCCGGCCAGCGTTGCTGATCGCCAGTTCCGCCAGGGCCAGACCGGTTTCCGGGTTGGCGTTGAGCCACAGGCTGAACGCGTCCTTGACCACACCGGAGACAAACGCGGCCGCCTCACGGGACGACAGGCGTTCCTTGGTCTGACCGGAGAATTGCGGTTCCTGCATCTTCATCGACAGGACGAAAGCGATGCGTTCCCAGACGTCTTCCGGTGCCAGCTTCACGCCGCGCGGCAGCAGGCTGCGGAATTCGCAGAACTCGCGCATTGCGTCGAGCAAGCCCTGACGCAGGCCGTTGACGTGGGTGCCGCCCTGCTCCGTCGGGATCAGGTTGACGTAGCTTTCGGTGACCGAAGTGCCGCCTTCCGGCAGCCAAAGCAGGGCCCACTCGACCGCTTCCTTGGTGCCGGCCAGATTGCCGCAGAACGGCGCATCCGGCAGGCGCTCGAATTCGCTGACCGCATCCACCAGGTAGGAGCGCAGGCCATCTTCGTAGTGCCACTCGACCTTCTCGCCAGTGCCTTTGTCTTCGAAGCTGATCAGCAGCCCCGGGCACAGAACGGCCTTGGCCTTGAGCACGTGCTTGAGGCGGCTGATGGAGAATTTTGGCGAATCGAAGTATTTCGGGTCCGGCGCGAAGTACACGCTGGTCCCGGTATTGCGCTTGCCGACGGTGCCGATCACTTGCAGATCGGTGGCCTTGAAGCCGTCGGCAAAGGTCATTTCATATTCGTTGCCGTCACGCTTGACCCGCACCCGCACTTGGGTCGACAAGGCGTTGACCACGGAAATACCCACCCCGTGCAGACCGCCGGAGAACTGGTAGTTCTTGTTGGAAAACTTGCCGCCCGCATGGAGCTTGGTGAGGATCAGTTCAACGCCCGACACACCCTCTTCCGGGTGGATGTCGACCGGCATGCCACGGCCGTCGTCGCAGACTTCCAGCGAGTGGTCGGCGTGGAGGATGACCTGGATCGATTTGGCGTGGCCGGCCAGGGCTTCGTCGACGCTGTTATCGATGACTTCCTGGGCAAGGTGGTTCGGCCGACTGGTGTCGGTGTACATGCCGGGGCGTTTGCGCACCGGGTCGAGGCCCGAGAGGACTTCGATGGCGTCGGCGTTATAGGAGCTAGCGCTGGGAGTGGCCATAGGGTCTCGTCGTCAGTGATTCAATGAAAATGGGGCAAGACTTCACAGTGCGGTGAAATCGATTGCCTGATAGGTATCGGCGCCAATCCCGGCAAAGCTGAGCAATGCCGGCAATTGTGTAACAAATCCCTGGAAACTGTGGTCGCCGCCGGCCTGAATGCGCAAGGCGCACGCCCGGTAATATTGCTGGGCGAGGCGATAATCCAGCGTTTCATCCCCGGTCTGCAACCATACCTGATATCGCTGCGGATCCTGCGGCGCCGGCACTTCCAGCTCGGCCAGGGCCGTCACGTGGTCGTGTGTCAGCTCCCAGGTTTCGTCGGTGTACAGGTTTTTCTGGGTGCCCAGGTATCCGTCGAACATCCGGTGCGGGCTGACGGCCGGGTTGACCAGCAGGGCTTTCAGGCCATGGCGCTCGGCCAGGTGAGTCGCATAGTAGCCGCCGAGCGAGCTTCCCACCAGCAATGGCCGGCCGAGTTCGGCGATTGCCTGTTCCAGCTGACCGATGGCTTCACGCGGGTGGTGATGCAGCGCCGGCACACGCAGTTGATCGCTCAGACCCAGCCGTTCCATCACCTCGACCAGCTGACAGGCCTTCTTCGAGGCCGGCGCGCTGTTGAAACCATGGATATAGAGAATCGAACCGGACATTTGAGCTCCCTGGGCGTCGGCTTAAGAAAGCGGAGTTTACAGGGAGTCAGGGGGTCGTGGGTGTCTGTAAGGACGCCTTCGCGAGCAGGCTCGCTGCCACAAGGGATCTGTGCCGTTGGCAAATCCATGGTGGGCGCGAGCTTGCTCGCGAAGGACGCGGCTCGGTTTTCAGTAGCCTTCAGAGCCGTAATCGACGGTGAACTCGAAGTCGGTGACGCGCTCGACGCCAGTCTCCAGACGTCCATCCGGCAACAATCGCAACCAGCGATACCCCGGCGCCTGCTCGCCGACCTTGAAGCCTTCGCTTCCCGGCTCGAACTGGATGCAGGTCGACGGCGAGGCAATCAGCCTTACGCCGTTACGTTCGCGGTCGATTTCCTGATGCACATGCCCCCACAGTACCGCGCGGGCCTGCGGGAACCGATCGAGCACCTCGAAAAACGCTTCCGGATTGCGCAAGCCGATCGGCTCCATCCAGGGGCAGCCGATCGACACCGGATGGTGGTGGAAGCACACCAGATGATGGCGATCCGGCGCTTCGCTCAGGGAGCCGGCGAGCAGTTGCAGTTGGTGATCCTGCAAATACCCCGGCACCGATCCGGGCACCGCCGAATCGAGCAGGGTCACTCGCCAGTTGCCGACATCCACCACGGACTCCAGCAACGCGCTCTTCACAGTCGCTTGAGCCATGATCTGCGGTTCGTCGTGATTGCCGGGGATCCAGCGGGCCGGTGCGTCGATCTGCGCCGTCATCTGCCGGAATTGCTGGTAGGACTCCAGCGTACCGTCCTGGGACAGGTCGCCGCTGGCAACGATCAGGTCGATCCGCGGTTGCTGTTCGAGCACCAGCTCGATGACTTTTTGCAGACTCTCGCGGGTGTTCATGCCCAGCAGCGTTCCGTCCGCCTCGGCGAACAGATGGCTGTCAGAGAGTTGCACCAGCAACGCCGTGTCGGCGGTGGTCAAAGTCGATACGCTCGGCAAGGCGTTCTCCCCCGGGATCGCGGGACTGGATAGGTGCGGCAATTATGCGGGGGGACACCACAAAGAGAAACCGGCGAACCGGACGCAGTTCACAACTTGCGCTGGTTATCGGACTGCCGCGTATTCGTGTCCGCACGCCAGACAATGACTCAGCCATTCACCCAGGAACAGATTGAGCTGGGCTTTTTCGTCCGGCTGGTGCATGGCCGCATTCGGGTAAGGATAGACGCCGCGAAAGCGTCGCGCATGCTCGGCACTGATCACCTCGGCCATACGCGCGTCGTGATAGACCTGCACCTCCAGTTGCGGCACCGGCAGCCATGGCAGGCTGTGTTCCTGACGCACCTGCAGAGTCGTGGTGTACGGACAGGCCTGCAGCACTTCCAGAGTCAGCACGCCGAGCATCTGGTCGCCCTGGGTTACCGCGATGCGCCGCGCTTCGGGGTCGCTGCGCATGTCTGGCAACAGTCGCATCAGGCGCGCGTAGTTCGCCTCGCAGGCGGCTTGCAGCCCTGCGAGGTCGACGCGGTAGCGATCGCGCAACTTGTTTACGACCATAGCCCCCTCACTTCGGCGCGATTGAGCGCCAGCCACTGCAAGGCGATGATGCTCGCCGCATTGGCAATCCGTCCGTCACGTACGGCCTGCAAGGCATCTTCAAAGGCCCAGACCGTAACGCGAATATCTTCAGCTTCTTCCTCCAGCCCATGCAGGCCGCCTGCGCCTTCGGTGCTGCAACGCCCCAGATACAGATGCACAAATTCGTTGCTGCCGCCCGGCGATGGAAAGTATTTGGTCATCGGCCACAGGGCTTTGATGTCCAGCCCAGCTTCCTCCTGCGCCTCGCGGTGAGCAACTTCTTCCGGCTGTTCGTCCTTGTCGATCAGACCGGCGACCAGTTCCACCAGCCACGGGTTGTCCGCCTTGCCCAGAGCCCCGACGCGAAACTGCTCGATCAGCACCACTTCATCGCGCTGCGGATCGTAGGGCAGCATGCACACCGCATCGTGGCGCACGAACACTTCACGATTGATTTCGCGGCTCATGCCACCGGCGAACAGTTCGTGGCGCAAGTGCAGACGGTCGAGCTTGTAGAAGCCCTTGTAGCACTGCTCGCGTCGCACGATATCGACGGCGCTCGGAATGGCTTTGGCAAAATCGGTCATGAGCATCCTCTTTACTGCAAATCCAATACGAGGCGCCTTACCTGCGACCTCGACTTCGCGCCATCCTAACGCGCCCGTGACGTTTGATGCAGCCCCTTTACTGTCAGCGGGATGGACGGTGGAGGCGAAACCCACTCTAATTAGCTTAGTGGCGAACTGACCGCTTCGTTGAGAGTCGAAGCGGTAACTTTTTGCCTTCCCCTGCTTCAGAAAGGACGCCCATGTCGCTTTTCAAAATCGCCTCCGTGGCCGCCATCGCCCTGACCCTGGGCGCCTGCGCCAGCCTGTTCCAGCCCAACTACCGCACGCCGCTGGAAACCACCCGCGACGCCTCGGAAACGCTGAAACCGGGTTGCTCCAACCAGGACTGCCCGCTGGTAAACATCGATACGTTGCGCTTCCCGGCAGAACCGGCGCTGGACGGCATCATCGAAAAACGCCTGCTGCAAATGACCCGCACCACACCGAACGCCCCGGTGGCGCCGACGCTGGCAGCGTATCGCGAGCAGTTCCTGGCCAACGCCGGCCCGCGCAACAGCAGCTATTTGCAGGCGAAAGTACGCGAGCAGCATGACGGTCTGGTGATCATCGAAACCTCGAGCTATTTGGACACCGGCGGTGCCCACGGTACGCCGGGACGCGGTTTCATCAACTATTCGCGTCAGCAGCACAAGGTGCTGACCCTGGCGGACATGTTGCTGCCGGGTCAGGAAGAGGCGTTCTGGAAAGCGGCGCAAGTGGCGCACAACAGCTGGCTGATCAGCACCAAGCTCGATCAGGAACCGGAATTCGTGAAGAGCTGGCCGTTCGTCAAAACCCCGAACGTGGCGCTGACCTACGGCGGCGTGATCCTCAAGTACGACGTGACCACCATCGCGCCTTATGCGCTGGGCCACGTCGAACTGAAGATCCCTTACCCGCGCCTGAACGGCATTCTCAAGCCCGAGCTGTTTCCCGGCCGTAACTGAAAGCCCGGCCGAGCACGAGTTGCAGCAGCCCTGCCAGCACCAGCGCCGGCAGGGTCGCGCCGACATCCGGATACAGATTGGCCAGCAAGTGATAGGTGCTGATGCCACCCAGCCAGGCCAATAGTGCCGGCCAGCGCAAGGCGGCCGACGCCACTTGGGCACTGCGCTTGCGCAGGATGAAGTGATCCACCAGCACCACGCCGAACAGCGGCGCGAACACCGAGCCGATCAGCAGCAGGAAATTCTGGTACTGCGCCAACGGCGCGAACAAGGCGATCAGGGTGCAGATCACACCGATGGCCAGCGCCAGATGCTCGACTTTCAGACGCAACAGAATCCCGCTGGACACCGCTGCCGAGTGAATGTCGGCGAAAGCGTTTTCCGACTCGTCCAGCAGAATCAGCAGCAGCGGAATGCCCAGACCAGCGCCAGCCAGTGCCAGCAGCAGCGCGTTGACTTCACCGCTTGGCGCAAAGGCCAGGGTGTAGGCGACGCCAAGACTCATCAGCCAGAAATTGCCGATGAAGAAACCGATCGCCGTGCCGCCGAATACGTTCTTCGCCCGTTTGCCGAAACGCGAGTAGTCGGCAATCAGCGGCAGCCACGACAGCGGCATCGCGATGGCGATGTCGAAACCCACGGCGAGCGGCATCGAGCCATCCCCGGCCTGAGCCCACAAGGCGGCGAGATCGGCCTTGGCGAACAGGTTCCAGGTCAGCCAGATGCACGCGGCCAGAATCAGCCAGATGCCCCACTTGCGCAGGATCTTGCGCACGAATGTCAACGGCCCGCTGACCGCGAGCAATGTCGCCAATGCGCCGAAGCACAGCGTCCACAGCATCGGACTGGCCCACAGCGAACCTTCGCTGAACGCACGGGTGCCGAGCAGGCTGGCCGCATCGCGCATGACGATGATTTCGAACGAACCCCAACCGATCAGTTGCAGCAGGTTGAGCAGCGCCGGCAGGCTCGCGCCTTTGCTGCCGAGGCTGAGTTTCAGCGCGGCCATCGACGACAGGCCGGTGTCACTGCCTATCACGCCAACGGCGGCCAGCAACAGGACGCCGACCAGGGTGCCGAGGAAAATCGCCAGCAGCGATCCCGACAGGCCCAGCCCCGGCGCCAGCAACGCGCCGGTCTGCAACACCATCAGGCCGATGCCGAGGGAAAACCACAGGGAAAACAGATCGCGACCGCCGAATACACGCTTGTCGGCGGGCACGGCGAGGTCGGGGGAATAAGTACCGGGTTGAATGCTCAAGGGTGTTATCTCAGAGGGACATTTGTTGTTGTGCTGACCCGTTGCGATCGTTCCCACGTCGAGGCGTCGAACCGTCCGCGTGGGAATGCAGCCCGCGACGCTCCGCGTCACTGGACGCGGAGCGTCCCTAGAGGCATTCCCACGCATAGCGTGGGAACGATCAGTGCGGGATCAAACTTTTTTGTACAGCTGACTGCCTTCCTTCTTGAACCGCTCGGCCTGTTCCGCCAGGCCCTGGGCGACGTCCACGTCGACCGCGTCGATCCGCTGGTTGGCCGCGTATTCGCGGACTTCCTGAGTGATCTTCATCGAGCAGAATTTCGGCCCGCACATCGAGCAGAAATGCGCGACCTTCGCCGAGTCCTTCGGCAGGGTTTCATCGTGATACGAACGGGCGGTGTCCGGGTCCAGACCGAGGTTGAACTGGTCTTCCCAGCGGAATTCGAAACGCGCCTTGCTCAAGGCGTTGTCGCGGATCTGCGCGCCCGGGTGCCCTTTGGCCAAATCCGCCGCATGGGCCGCGATCTTGTAGGTGATGATCCCGGTCTTCACGTCATCCTTGTTCGGCAGACCCAGGTGTTCCTTCGGCGTCACGTAGCAGAGCATGGCGCAACCGAACCAGCCGATCATCGCCGCACCGATACCCGAGGTGATGTGGTCGTAACCCGGTGCGATGTCGGTGGTCAGCGGGCCGAGAGTGTAGAACGGCGCCTCGTCGCAGCACTCCAACTGCTTGTCCATATTCTCTTTGATCAACTGCATCGGCACGTGGCCGGGGCCTTCGATCATGCATTGCACGTCGTGCTTCCAGGCGATCTTGGTCAGCTCGCCGAGGGTCTCCAGTTCGCCGAATTGCGCTTCGTCGTTGGCGTCGGCAATCGAGCCCGGACGCAGGCCGTCGCCCAGCGAGAAGCTGACGTCGTAGGCCTTCATGATTTCGCAGATTTCGTCGAAGTGGGTGTAGAGGAAGTTCTCTTTGTGGTGCGCCAGGCACCACTTGGCCATGATCGAACCGCCACGGGACACGATGCCGGTCACACGCTTGGCGGTCAGCGGCACGTAGCGCAGCAACACGCCGGCGTGGATGGTGAAGTAGTCGACGCCCTGCTCCGCCTGCTCGATCAGCGTGTCGCGGAACAGCTCCCAGGTCAGGTCTTCGGCGACGCCATTCACTTTTTCCAGTGCCTGATAAATCGGCACGGTGCCGATCGGAACCGGCGAGTTGCGGATGATCCACTCGCGGGTTTCGTGAATGTGTTTGCCGGTGGACAAGTCCATCACGGTGTCCGAGCCCCAGCGAATGCCCCAGGTCAGTTTCGCCACTTCTTCTTCGATGGACGAACCCAACGCGCTGTTGCCGATGTTGCCGTTGATCTTCACCAGGAAGTTGCGGCCAATGATCATCGGCTCGAGTTCGACGTGGTTGATGTTGGCCGGAATGATTGCGCGACCACGGGCGATTTCTTCGCGCACGAACTCAGGGGTGATTTCTTTCGGAATGCTCGCGCCGAAGCTGTGGCCGGCGTGCTGCTGCTTCAACAGACCGGCAGCGCGGGCCTCTTGCAGCTTCATGTTTTCGCGGATGGCGACGTATTCCATCTCGGCAGTGATGATGCCTTTGCGCGCGTAGTGCATCTGGCTGACGTTGGCCCCGGCCTTGGCGCGGCGCGGGTTGTTGACGTGGGCGAAACGCAGCTTGGTCAGCTCTGGATCGGCCAGGCGTTCCTGACCGAAATTCGAACTCAGGCCTGGCAGACGCTCGGTGTCGCCACGGTCGTCGATCCACGCCGAACGCACGTCGCCCAGACCTTTGCGCACGTCGATCACCACGTTCGGATCGGTGTACGGGCCCGAGGTGTCGTAGACGGTGACCGGCGCGTTGATTTCGCCGCCGAAGTCGGTCGGGGTCACATCAAGGGTAATTTCGCGCATCGGCACGCGGATGTCCGGGCGGGAGCCCTGAACGTAGACTTTTTGCGAACGGGTGAACGGTTGAACCGACTGCTCGTCGACCTTGGCCGAGTCACTCAGGTTGATCGCGCTTTTAGATTTTGTAGTCATCACGGGCTCTCCAGACAGCATCCAGGCAGTGGATTGTCGGAGCAGAACCTGAAAGGCACGGACGCACCAGGACTGGTGCTGTGCATCGTCGTCGAGCGTTCGATTGTCGAACAATTTCCCGGACGAAGCACAAGAGGACTCGCCGGGTGACGAGAAATCTTGTTCCCTACGCAGGCGCTAACCTGATCAGGTTCAACGGGATCCGAAATTATTCGATCTCAGCCTCATAGCAAGGCACCCCGACAAGAACCCGGCCAGTCTAGACACAACCGGCAAAGAACGCCAACACCGCGGCAAACACCATGATGAATGGCGCAATTGGCAGATTGTTGCCTGCCGTCGGCGCTACTACACTCGCTACGCCATGCTGCGCCTTGACGCTGCATGGGCCGCGCCTTACCTTTGGCGCCCGGATTACTTCCATAATATTCATGCTAGGGATCGCCTCATGCTGCGCAAACTCTCACTGGCTGTCGCCGTGTCTTGTGCGTCCACCGCAACGGCCTGGGCAGCAGAAGCGCCTTTATCGACCAGGACCGATCTGGTCAGCGTCTACCAGGAAGCGGTCGACAACAACGCCGACCTGGCCGCCGCCCGCGCCCAGTACGGTGCGCAGAAAGAAGTGGTGCCCCAGGCCCGCGCCGGGCTGCTGCCGAACCTGTCCGGCGGCGCTGAAGTCGCCAACGTGCGCACTTCGATCGACCAGCCCTCGGCCATCGCCAATCGCAGCGCGCACTCCTATCAGGCGACGCTGGCGCAACCGCTGTTCCGCGCCGATCGCTGGTTCCAGTACCAGGCCGCCAAGGACGTCAACGAGCAGGCCGCGCTGCAACTTTCGGCCACCGAGCAGAACCTGATCCTGCAAACCGCCGAAAGCTACTTCAACGTGCTGCGCAGCCAGGACAACCTGGCCTCGACCAAGGCCGAGGAAGCCGCGTTCAAGCGCCAGCTCGACCAGTCCAACGAGCGCTTCGACGTGGGCCTGTCGGACAAGACCGACGTGCTGCAATCGCAAGCCAGTTACGACACCGCACGGGCCAACCGGATCGTCGCCCAGCGTCAGGTCGATGATGCGTTCCAAGCGCTGATCACCCTGACCAACCGCCAGTACAACTCGATCCAGGGCATCGTCCACACGTTGCCGATCCTGCCGCCGGCGCCGAACGACGCCAAGGCCTGGGTCGATACCGCCGCGAAACAGAACCTCAATCTGCTGGCCAGCAACTACGCGGTCAGCTCCGCCGAACAGACCCTGAAACAGCGCAAGGCCGGGCACCTGCCGACCCTCGACGCCGTGGCCAAATACGAAAAAGGCGACAACGACGCCCTCGGCTTCTCCAACCCGAACGCGTTCGGTACGCCGTACAGTGGCAACGTCGAGCAGAGCACCGTGGGCCTGCAACTGAACATCCCGATCTACAGCGGCGGGCTGACCAGCTCGCAAGTGCGCGAGTCGTACTCTCGGCTGGACCAGACCGAGCAGCAGCGTGAAGGCCTGCGCCGGCAAGTGGTGGAGAACACCCGCAACCTGCACCGCGCGGTGAACACCGACGTCGAGCAGGTGCAGGCGCGCCGCCAGTCGATCATCTCCAACCAGAGCGCGGTGGAAGCCACGGAAATCGGTTACCAGGTGGGGACGCGCAACATCGTCGATGTGCTCGACGCCCAGCGTCAGCTCTACACCTCGGTGCGCAACTACAACAACACCCGCTACGACTACATCCTCGACAACCTGCGCCTGAAGCAGGCGGCGGGGACATTGAACCCGGGCGACCTGCAGGATCTGACGCGTTATCTGAAAGCCGACTACAACCCGGACAAGGATTTCCTGCCGCCGGATCTGGCCAAGGCTGCCGAAGCCCAGCTAAAGGCCCGGCCTTGAACAAAAAAACGCAGCCCTGAGGCTGCGTTTTTTATGGGCGGTCGATCAACCTTCCCAGGCCATCGAGCAAGCGCTGCAACGCGCCCTGATTGCGGCGCATCACGCTCAGCCCGGCGTCGGCCATGCGCTGTGCGTCGCGCGGCAGTTCGAACAGACGCTGCACCTCTGTCGCCAGACCTTCGGCGTCATCCACCTCGGCCAAGGCCCCGGCGCTGCGCAGTTGCGCTGCGATATCGAGGAAGTTGAACAGATGCGGGCCGCTGATCACCGGTTTAGCCAGCGCTGCCGGTTCCAGCAGATTGTGGCCGCCGTTGGGCACCAGACTGCCGCCGACGAACGCGCTGTCGGCCAGGGCATAGAGAAACAGCAGCTCGCCCATGGTGTCGCCGAGCAGCACCGAAGTCTGCGCATCGACACGCGCACCAGTGGAACGACGCACCGTGGCAAAGCCTTCACGCTGGCACAACTCGAACACCGAGTTGAAACGCTCGGGGTGACGCGGCACCAGAATCAGCAGCGCATCGGGATGGTTGGCCAGCAAACGACGGTGAGCATTCAGCACCACCTCGTCTTCGCCTTCATGGGTGCTGGCAGCGATCCACACCGGGCGCTCCAGCGCCTGCCATTGGCCGCGCAGTTCAGCGGCGCGTTGCAGCAGTTGCGGGTCGATGGTCAGGTCGAACTTGATCGAGCCGGTGACTTCGACTGTCTCCGGGCGCGCACCGAGATCGCGGAAGCGCTGGGCTTCGGCTTCGGTCTGCACGGCGAACAGACTCATTTCGGCGAGCATCGGCGCGGTCAGCTTGCTGAACCGGCCATAGCCTTTGGCCGAACGCTCGGACAGGCGTCCGTTGGCCAATGCCACCGGAATCCCGCGTTTGGCGCATTGGTGAATGTGGTTGGGCCAGAGTTCGGTTTCCATGATCACTGCCAGTTTCGGCTGCACGCGATCCAGAAAACGCGCCGCCGCGCAGGGCAAGTCATACGGCAAATAGCAGTGCTGGATGCGTGGCTCGTTGGCGAACATTGCGTGAATGCGTTCCGAACCGGTCGGCGTCATGCAGGTCACGGTGATCGGCAGCTGTGGATAACGTTGCAGCAGCGCGCGAATCATCGGCGCGGCGGCGATGCTTTCGCCCACCGACACGGCGTGAACCCAAATACCTCCGGGCTGCAAGGTCGGCAGGCCATAGGAGAAACGTTCGCCAATCCGCTTGGCATACGCCGGCGCCTTGCGCGAACGCAGCCACAGCCGAATCGCCACCAATGGCAGCCCCAGGTAAAACAGCGCGGTGTAGAGAGTTCTATTCATGGCGGCGGAGTTTATCGGCTTTTGCCGCCGATCGCCCGCAGGTGTATGGCAAATCGCTCCGCCAGCCAACGCGCCGCCGGCCCGAGCGGTTCATCACGGCGCCAGACCAGTTCCACCACCAGCGCCGGCGGCGTCCATTCGCTGTCCAGTTCCACCATCAGGCCCTGATACGCCGAGTACTGCACCACGTGGCGCGGCAGCCAGGCCCAGCCGAGGTCGCGCACCAGCCATTCAGCCATCACGTAGAAACTGTCGGCGCGCCAGACCTGCGGACTGGCCGGTTCATTGCCGGGATAAATACTGGTCTGGGTCGACATCAACAACTGCCGATGCTGCGCCAATTGCTGGCAGGTGACGTAAGCCTGCGCTGCCAAGGGATGGTTGACGCCGCAGACCGTGACCATTTCCACACTGCCCAGCACCCGGCGCTCCAGCGCTTCAGGGATTTCATCGTGATAGAACAACAGCCCGAGATCGGCCCGGCGCTCCACCAGTTTGCGCGAAACCTCACCTTGGGCGGCGCTGGTCAGTTGGACTTCCAGGCTCGGGAATTGCTCGGCCAGCGCGGCAAAGCTTTCCACCAGCGCCTGATAGGGCATCGCTTCGTCCTGGGCCACCCGCAGCTGCGCCTCCTGCCCGCGCATCATGGCCACGGCCCGGCCGTTCAGGCGCTCGCACTGGCGCAACACTTCACGCGCCTCCTCCAGCAACGCCTCCCCTGCTTCGGTAAGACTCGGCTGGCGACCACTGCTACGCTCGAACAGACTGACACCGAGGTCGTCCTCGAGCATGGCAATCGCGCTGCTGATCGCCGACTGCGCCTTGCGCTGCTGACGCGCCACGGCGGAAAACGAGCGCTGTTCGGCCACCGCGACGAACACCCGCAACTGCTCCAGATTCCACTGCATGCTCATCGGCCAACCCATCTTGTAAACAGATAGGTAATGACTTTACCCCATCTGGGGAGTCACTAGAATGCCGCCTCAGAAAGCAATGCTACACACGAGGATTTGAACATGAACGCTTACGTCTATCTGGCCATCGCCATCTGTGCCGAAGTGATCGCGACCGTTTCGATGAAAGCCGTCAAAGGCTTCAGCACGCCGTTGCCGCTGCTGCTGGTCATCGTCGGCTACGCCATTGCGTTCTGGATGCTGACCCTGGTGGTACGCAGCGTGCCGGTGGGCGTGGCCTATGCGGTATGGGCCGGCATGGGCATCGTGATGGTCAGCGTCGCCGCGCTGTTCATCTATGGGCAGAAACTGGATATCCCGGCGATGCTCGGAATGGCGCTGATCGTGCTCGGTGTGGTGGTGATTCAACTCTTTTCCAAAACCGCCGGCCATTAACTGATTAATGCATAACCCCCTGTCGGAGCGGGCTTGCTCGCGAAGACGGTGTGTCAGGCAACATTGTTGTTAACTGATAGACCGATTTCGCGAGCAAGCCCGCTCCCACATTGCCCGACACCTTCCCCTCTGTTGATCATCGACAAATCCCCTTTTCCCCGAGTCTGTATACTGCGCCCTCGTCTTGAACACTGAGGTCGTTGCATGCCATCTCCAATTTCCACCGACGTGCTGATTGTCGGCGCGGGTGTCGCCGGTCTCTGGCTGAACGCGCGCCTGCGTCGCCAGGGTTTCTCGACCGTGCTGGTGGAAAGCGCCAGCCTCGGCGGCGGGCAGAGTGTGAAGTCCCAGGGCATCATCCACGGCGGCGCCAAGTACGCGCTGCACGGTGCGCTGACCGGCGCCTCGGAAGCCATCGCCGATATGCCGCGCCGCTGGCGTGAAGCCCTGGCCGGCAACGGCGAACTGGATCTGACCGGCGTGCGCCTGCTGTCCGAGGCCCACTACCTGTGGTCGCCGGGCACCCTGGCCGGCAACCTCACCAGTTTCTTCGCCAGCAAAGCGGTGCGTGGCCGGGTCGATCAGGTCAAGGGCGATCAACTGCCACCGGCCCTGCAAGACAAGCGCTTCAAGGGCAAGGTCTACCGCCTCGCCGAACTGGTGATCGACGTGCCGAGCCTGATTCAGCGTCTGGCGGATTTGTCGGGCGACGGTCTGCTCGCCGGCCAGAACATCGAGCCGTTGCTGGAAAGCGGCGTGCTGGTTGGCCTGAAAGTCGATGGCCGTGAGATCCGCGCCCAGCGCATTGTCCTCAGCGCCGGCGCCGGTACTGCCGACCTGCTGACTGCCTTGGGCCTGACTCATCCGGCCATGCAACGTCGGCCGCTGCATATGATCATCGCCAAGGGCCCGGGCCTGAAGCCGCTGTACGCGCACTGCCTCGGTGGCGGCACCAAGCCGCGTATTACCGTGACCACCCACCCGGCCGCCGACGGTCAGTGGGTCTGGTATCTGGGCGGCGACATTGCCGAATCCGAAGGCGTGGCCCGTGAGCCCGCCGAGCAGATCGCCACTGCACAAAAGGAAATCGCACAGCTGCTGCCCTGGATCGACCTGAGCACCGTGCAATGGGCGACACTGCGCGTCGATCGTGCCGAACCGTTGCAAACCGGCCTGACCCGTCCGGACAACGCGTTCCTCGCCGAAGAAGGTCGCCTGCTGGTCGGCTGGCCAACCAAACTGGCCCTGGCCCCGGACTTCGCTGACCGGGTGATTGCCTCCCTGGAACGCGACGGCATCCAGCCAAGCCACGCGGCTCCGTTACCCGAGCTGCCAAAACCACCGATGGGCGTTCCCGCCTGGGATCAACTGCTGCCATGAGCCTGCCGACCCTGCACGATTTGCATCGCCCGCTGGGCAGCACCGGGCTGCTGGTCTCGCCGCTGGGCCTGGGCACCGTCAAACTTGGCCGCGACCAGGGCGTGAAATACCCCAACGGCTTCCAGATCCCCGACGATGACGCTGCGCGCATGTTGCTCAAACAGGCGCGGGAGCTGGGCATCAACCTGATCGACACCGCCCCGGCCTATGGCCGCAGCGAAGAACGCCTCGGCCCACTGCTGCGCGGTCAGCGTCAGGACTGGGTGATCGTCAGCAAGGTCGGCGAAGAATTCGTCGACGGCCAGTCGACCCACGATTTCAGCGCCGCTCACACCCGGATGTCGGTGGAGCGCAGTCTGCAACGTCTTGAAACCGATTTTATCGACCTGGTGCTGGTGCACTCCGATGGCAACGATCTGGCGATCCTCAACGACAGCGAAGTCTACGCAACCCTCGCGGCGCTGAAGGCCGAGGGCAAGATTCGCGGCTTCGGTTTTTCCGGCAAAACCGTCGATGGTGGTTTGAAAGCACTGGAGCAAGGCGACTGCGCGATGGTCACCTACAATCTGAACGAACAAAACGAGAAGGCGGTCATTGACTATGCTGCTGCCCACGGTAAAGCCATTCTGGTGAAGAAGGCCCTGGCCAGCGGTCATGTGTGCCTGAGTCCCGGTGTGGATCCGGTGCGTGCCAGCTTCGAGTTGCTGTTCGCCCAGCCCGGTGTGGCCAGTGCCATCGTCGGGACAATCAATCCGCTGCACCTCGCCCATAACGTTGCGACCGTTGCCCAGGTCCTACGTGGACAATGACGCCGCCTCGCGGCCTTAAGCAGGAGCCGACATGCCGCGTACGCTCATCAGAAAGAACCCGAGCAACTTCAAGACGCTGCCGCTGTTCGTCGAAGCCACCCCGGAAGGCCTGACCTACCAGAGCGTGGGCATGCCGCTGAATTTCGCCCAGACCCTGCAGCGGCGCAAACCGGTCAGCGTGGCCGATGCCGAGCGTTTTGCGCTGGAGCTGGCCAACCTCGGCGTCTCGGTGCGCCTGACCCTGCACTGGCAGAATCGCGATTATTGGGTGCTGGTACGCCAGCGCCGGCAGGATCGCGGCGACGTGGTGCTCAAACTGATTTCCGGCTACGTGCCAGCCCATGAGCTGAATATCCCACTGCACACGGCGATTCAGGAAATCGCCGAGGAGTGCCTGCTGGAAACCCCGGAAGGCTGGCTCGGCGGGCGTTTCAACGACACCTGGCTGCCGGCGCCGTACGCATCGGCGCTGCATTATCGCGAGGCCCTGCCCTTTCGCCTGACGCCGCTGTCCGGCTCGGCACGGCCGGTGCGCTGCGCCAATCTGCAATTGCTCGAACGGCCACGGGCCTACGTGCATTTGCCGACCGCGTCCCTGCAGTTGATCTACGACCTGCGGCTGGACGTGCCCAAGGAGGCAAAATCCCTGAGCCTGTTCCACGTCGACGAGCGTCTGGAGGGAGATCAACTGGTGGCTCGGCTGGACCGCAAGCGCCCCGATCTCTACCTGATGCCGCTCAAGGACGGCGCGCCCTTGGCCGAGCTGTATACCCTCAAGCGCGACAAGCTCCTGCCGGCCAGCACCCGCGGGCTATATCTGGCCGAAAGCTTTGCGACCCAGACGGGCTGGGTCGTACGTGAAGAGCGGATTCGCTGGAAAGACTGGGTCGTGCAACAGGGCCTGCAACCGGCGAAGCCCCCTCGCGCGGGACTCAAGCAATTGAGTCTGAAGGCGCTGCGTCTGGTTGGTATTGGCAAGAAACGCGCGAGCAAATAGCCGATTAGCGCCGACGATCGATCCAGGTGCGCAAGGTCGCGAAGAAATGGAAATAACGGTTTTCACGCTTGCCCATGCCGCGTTTGGGCGAAAACGACTCTTCGGCAAAAGCGCCGGTGATTCGCACCCGAGAGGCTTGGGTCGGTAGCGTGCAGACTTTGGCACCGGTCTGCTGTAGCGCGTACTTGAGCAAGCGCTCGGAGTGCAGCTTTCTTCCCGTCGCTTTGCAGAATTGGAAAATGCGCTCGATCCGCTTGCCATAGGCGACATAGGTATCGCGCCCGCAAATGGCAAAGCGGTCGTTCAACCCGCCCCACCACTGCCAGTCCGGAATGTAGGCAGAGTGCCTCCGAGCCTCTGGATGATTGAAGACATAGGCGGGCAGCGGGTTGTGGAAGAAAATGTCCGGGCGCACGAACACGACGAAATCGGGATTGAAGGTTTCGATCATGCTGGTCACGGTGTGCAGTGAATTGAGCTGATAGATCAGGTTGCGCAGCGACGCATAGTCATCGGCCCAGGTATCGCCCTGCGCTTTGACCTGCTCGAAATCCCAACGCTCCAGCACCCCGTCAGTCGAAGTCAGGGCCCCGATCATCGGTTCGAACGGCTGATAGTTGTCAGCCGCCAACTCGCCTTTTTCGCCTGAGCGCAAGTTCTGTACTTCATCGATTTTGTACAAATGATAGAAGCACTGTACGTCGCTGCCCGCCGGAAACTGCGCCAGAACGTTCTGTTCAATGGAAGGGAAGCAAATCTGCGAATTTCTCGGGATCCCGAAAAAAGCGACGGCAATTTTCAACACTCAACAGCACCTTTTATTTTTGGCGAAAGAGCTTTTGCCACCAGCGACGGGGTTGCAAAGGCACCACAATGACGTCCGACTGCTGCAGCCAGTCGCGCTCGTAATCCCAGGCATGCCCACCCCACAGTTTCCCCGATTCGTTGGAAAACCCCAGGGTCATGAGCTGATAGGAATAACCAGCGTGACCGCGCAACCAGTCTAATACCACCAGCGTATTGAAACCGGTCGAAGGCCCAACGTAGCGCTTGCCGCCCGGACGGTCGACCGGATAGTTCCACAGGGGCGGCAGCGGGATGCGATCCCAATACATGGCCACCCGTGGCAACGGACACATCGGTGCGGCGCAGCCGACCAGCATGGTGAAACAACGCTCGCCCGCATGCTCGAACAACCGTTGCACGTCCGGGCCGTAAGGCAGACCAAAAAAATAGGCGTCCGGCGCGTTATAGCCATGCACGAAGACGTTCAAGCTTTGCTCGTTGAGCAGCGGCGCCTTGATGCAGGTGTTGAAACTGACGACGACGTCATTGGCGCTGATATTCAGTGCCTGAAAATCCGCCGCCGTGATGGCCGGGTTATTCGCGATCAGGACGACCCGGTGCGCGCGGCTCAGGCATTCGCGCAATGGCTCGGGCAACGCGCCCAGCACCGACTGGTTACCGCCGGGGAGCGCATCCAGCGCCATGTGTTCATCCTTCATTCAGACCGGCACCTTCATGCCGAAACGCAGTTTCACCCAGAACCGCGTGAATGCTGACGGCGGCTGCCATGGGCGCATCTCGCGCTGTATTTCAGTGGCGAGGGCCTGGCCGACACGGGCGAAAGAATAGCGACTTTCTGCAAAGGCCTGACCATTGCTGGCGATACGCTGCGACAGCTCCGGATCGCCCTGCAACAGTTTGATCTTTTCCACCGCCTCGTCTTCGCTGCGATAGAACACGGTGTTGTGCATGTCTTCGAAACCGAGCAACTTGTCTTCTTCGCCCTGACTCCAGGCCAGCAGCACACAACCGCAGGCCATGGCCTCGTAGTTCTTGATCATGAACTCGTTCATGCCGATGTCGGCGCTGACGAAAATCTTGATGCGATTGAGCGTTTCCAGGTATTCGGAGCCGGAGCGGGTGCGGGTCACCAGCATACCGGTACGCTGCGCCAGCGATTCGAGCAGAGCCTTGCGCTGGGCGTACTCGGTGCTCTTCAGGCTGCCGAGAAAACCGATGGGAATGTCGCGCTCGGACCCGGTGTTGCGCAGCATCTGCTCGTCATAACCCTTGGAGACGAACACCGTGTCGATGCCTTCAGCAAGCATCTTGCGTGCGACCACGGCCCCGGATACCAGCGCCCGGCAACTCGGCAGGCGCCTGTAGAGACGCGAATAAACGCCACGATATTTACTGGCGGGCATGTAGTTCTGGTAGGCGTCGTGTTCGAGAAAGACCAGCCCGGGAATGCACTTGAGCACCCGCAACTGCGGGACCAGGCGCTTGACCCTGGAGAAGATCACGACACGATCAAAGGTCTGGTAATCAACCGAGGCCAAAAAAGGCCCCAGGTTCATCTGTTGCTGTTTGCTGAGTCGATAGATGACGCATTCATCACAGTTCTGCTGCACGATGTCGTAGAGCCGGTCGAGAATGACCCGCTGTTCGTTCATCACCAGGAGCATGACTTTCATAGGTTAAATGACCACACGACGTAAGCAGGCAAGCGCAGCGGATTCAAACCTGCCAACATCAACGGAAACGGTTAGATCCCCAAGGCAAAATCCGTTCACACGCAGTACAAAACGATAAAGATCCATCTATCAACGACTGCGGATTTTTTCGACAATCGCGGTCGTCGAACTGTTTTCCACCAGTCCCAGCACTTTCACGGTGCCGCCATAAGCCGTCACGATGTCGGCGCCGACCACCTGGTCAATCCCATAATCCCCGCCCTTGACCAGCACGTCCGGCTTGACCTCGCGCAGCAGGTTTTCTGGCGTGCCTTCAGGGAAACTGATGACCCAGTCCACCGCCCCAAGCCCCGCCAGCACAGCCATGCGCCGGTCGACGCTGTTGATCGGACGGCCAGGCCCCTTGAGGCGGCTGACCGAAGCATCGTCGTTGACCGCGACAATCAAACGATCGCCTTGAGCCCGCGCCTGCTCCAGGTAGGTCACATGACCGGCATGCAGGATGTCGAAGCAGCCATTGGTGAAAACGATTTTTTCGTTGTGTGCACGGGCATCGGCCACCGCGAGCAGCAACTGCTCCAGGCCCAACACACCGCGCTCGGAACCTTCTTCACGCTGAATGGCGCGACGCAGTTCCGGGGCGCTGATCGCCGCCGTACCCAACTTGCCGACCACGATGCCCGCCGCCAGGTTGGCCAGCGCTACCGCGTGCGGCAGTTCTTCGCCAGCGGCAATCGCGGCCGCCAGGGTGGAAATCACCGTGTCGCCGGCACCGGTCACGTCGAACACTTCACGGGCCCGCGCAGGCAAATGCAGCGCCGGATGATCCGGACGCAACAGGGTCATGCCGTGTTCGCCACGGGTGACCAGCAGCGCGCCGAGATCCAGGTCATGCATCAGCGTCGCGCCCTTGGCCACCAGCTCGTGCTCATCGGCGCAACCGCCGACGATGGCTTCGAATTCGCTGAGGTTCGGGGTGATCAGGCTCGCGCCACGGTAGATCGAGAAATCCTTGCCCTTCGGGTCGGCCAGCACCGGAATGCCTTTGGCACGCGCAGCCTGGATCAGCGCCTGATGGTTTTTCAGGGCACCTTTGCCGTAGTCGGACAGCACCAGCACCTTGATGCCTTCCAGCAGGTCGTCGACCTGCGCGCCAAGGGCCAGTGCGTCGGTGGCGAACGGTTCTTCGAAGTCGATACGCAGCAATTGCTGGTGCCGGCTCATGACCCGCAGCTTGACGATGGTCGGCTGGTGCGCGATGCGCTGGAACAAGGCTCGTACGCCCGCACCCTTGAGGCTGTTGCTCAGGCTGTCGGCGGCTTCGTCGTCACCGGTCACACCGACCAGCGACGCCGGCGCACCCAGCGCGGCAATGTTCAAGGCAACGTTGGCGGCACCGCCCGGGCGGTCTTCGATTTGCTCGACTTTAACGACAGGAACCGGCGCCTCAGGGGAAATCCGTGAGGTACCACCATGCCAGTAACGGTCGAGCATGACATCGCCGACCACCAAGACAGGGGCTTGATCGAATCGCGGCATGGACAACTTCATGGAGCAACCCACATACAAAATGAACAGGGGCGCGATATTAACACAGGGTTGGCGAAGGCTTGTGCGGCGGCTGCAACAGGATTAAACCACAGGCCTTTTTGTGCATTTTTTAAGCAAGGAGGCTCTCAACCGACGACAGACCGGTGCAGCGAGAAAAAACGCCGGACGCATATTGCGCGCCCGGCGTTATCGAGGCCGGATCAGGCGATGTCTTCGGCCGGAGCGTCGAGACCCATGGCGTTGAGACGCGCGTAGTAGCCGTTCTGTGCCAGCAGGTTGTCGTGGGTGCCGCGCTCGACGATCCGGCCCTGGTCCATGACCAGAATCAGGTCGGCCTTCTCGATGGTCGACAGGCGATGAGCGATCACCAGCGTGGTGCGGCCCTTCATCACTTGATCCAGCGCCGCCTGAATGTGTCGCTCGGACTCGGTGTCGAGGGCCGAGGTGGCCTCGTCGAGAATCAGCAACGGCGCGTTCTTGAGCAAGGCACGGGCAATCGCCAGACGCTGGCGCTGGCCGCCGGAAAGCAGCACGCCGTTTTCGCCGACCTGAGTATCCAGGCCTTCAGGCAGCTGAGAAATGAAGTCCATCGCGTAGGCATCACGCGCGGCTTTCTCGATGTCTTCGCGCGGCGCCCCGGCCAGATCGCCATAGGCGATGTTGTTGGCTACGGTGTCGCTGAACAGCGTGACGTGCTGGGTGACCTGGGCAATATGGCGGCGCAGGTTCAGCAGCTTGTACTGTTCGACTTCCACGCCGTCGATCAGGATTTCGCCCTTGTCGTGGTGATAGAAGCGCGGAATCAGGTTGGCGAGGGTCGACTTGCCGCTGCCCGAACGCCCCACCAGCGCCACCATTTGCCCCGGCTCGACCGAGAAACTGATGTCATCGAGCACCTGCCGCTCGGTGCCCGGGTAGGTGAAGCTCAGGTTGCGTACATCGAGGCGACCGCTGACCGAGTCACGCTCGACCGTGCCGGTATCGACTTCCGGCTCGACGTCCAGTTGCTCGAAAATGCTTTCGGCCCCGGCCACACCTTTCTGGATGGTCGAACTGACTTCGGACAACTGACGGATCGGTTTGGGCAGCAGGCCCGCGAGCGTGATGTAGGCGACCATATCACCGGCCGATGCGTCGCCGCGAAGGTACAGCACGAGGAACATCAGGATCGCCATGGCGCTGTAGATCACCAGTTGCAGCAGCGGCGTATAGATGGCCCCGGTGCGGGTCATGCGCAACTGCTTGTCGGTATTGCCCTGGCTGGCATCGAGGAAGCGCTTTTCCTCGTAGGCTTCGCCGCCAAAGCTGCGTACCACGCGATAGCCCTGGATGGTTTCCGACGCCACGTGCGTCACGTCGCCCATGGCCAGCTGGATTTTCTTGCTCTGCTTGCGGAATTTCTTGCTCGCGGTACGCACCATGACGGCAATCAGCGGCAGAATCGCAACCATCACCAGCGTCAGCTTCCAGTTCATGAACAGCAGGGAGGCGAACAGGAAGATCACCGTCATGCCTTCACGGATTACGACCTTGATCGCATCTGTTGCCGCCCCCGTGACCATCGTCACGTTGAAGGTGATACGCGAAATCAGATGACCGGAGTTATGCTTGTCGAAATACCGGTTCGGCAGCACCAGCAAGTTGTTGAACAACTGCACCCGCAGATCGTGCACCAGGCCCAGCGAAACCTTGGCCAGGAAATAGTTGCCCAGATAGGATCCCAGCCCCTGCCACGCGGCGATCAGGATGATCAGCAGCGGTACGGCCTGCAACAGTTGCAGATCCCGCAGGTAAGGCACGGTGGGAAACAGCACCGCCTCGGGATTGGACAGACCGTCGACAAAGTACTTGAGGATGTAGCCGAGCATCGGCTGGGTCGAGGCGAAAATCAGAAAACCGACGATGCTGATCAGGAACAGACTGATGTACGGCCGGACGTAGCCGAGCAGGCGGAAGTAGATTTTCAAGCTCGAAGGGCTTGCGGCGGGACTGGAGTCGGTCATATCACGCGAAAGTCGATAAAAAGGACGCTGACTTTAGCACAGCTTCTTCAGGGTTCTGGCAATCGGCCAAAGGCTGTTATTGTTAGGCGTCTTTTTCTGCGTCAAATAGCCATCATCGAAATGGCCGATCAACTTCAGGATTGAATCTCTCAGCATGCAACTTCGCGGCTTCAGCAGTACGTCCAATCGAATTTTCGACTTCATCAGCCTGTGGATACTTCCCGTCGGCTACTTCCTGCTCTTGTGCGCGCTGTTTTTCCTGCCGGGTCGCAGTGTTCATCACAAGCTGTTTTACGGCTTGTTCAGCATTCCGACGCTGATTGCACTGTGCCTGCGCCCGCGGGAACTCAAGGAAGTGCTGCGTGAGCCGGTGTTCATTGCGTTGCTGCTGTTTGCCGCCTGGGCACTGCTGAGCCTTTGCTGGGGGCCGCAGGGCGAGCCGATAGGCGGCATGTTCAAACCTCCGCTGCATACCCTGATGCTGTTCGCCGGGTGTTTCCTGCTGGTTCGTTACCGCAGCGACATTCTTTCGCCATTGCTGTTCGGCGCCGCGCTGGTGGCCCTGGTCGCAACGATCAGTTTCCTGATTCCATTCGTGCTCCACTCTGAACCCGGCGAGCGCCTGATCGGTGGTGGCGCGTTCGACAACCCTTTGCTCAGCTCCCATCTGTTCGGATTTTTCTGCGCCTATTGGCTCAGTCTGAGCATGACCTGCAAGAATCGCCGGCTGTACTGGCTCAGCATTCCCGCGATGCTGATCATGTTCATGGCCGTGATCGGAACCGGCTCGCGCACCCCGCTGGTGGCGCTGACCATGGCGGCATTGTGGCTGAGCCTGATTTGCTGGAACCGTCGCTCGCTGGTGCTGCTGGGGACATTGGCGGTCGGCGGCGCAACCATGTCGGTGCTGTTCTCGAAGATGATCATCGAACGCGGTGACTCCTACCGTTTCGAAATCTGGCAGCAAGCCCTGGAAAAAATCGCCGAACACCCATGGATCGGCCACGGCTACAACGCCACACTGGCGATTGACCCGGGTGTCGGTTACAACTTCCAGGAACCCCACAGCTTTGCGCTGGGCGTGCTTTATTACGTCGGCATCCTCGGCATGCTGCCGTGGCTGTTCTTTCAGGCCTGGGGCTTGCTGAGCAGTTGGCGCCAGCGCGTGCAGCCGCTGCTGATCATCGCCTCGACCTGGCTGGTGTTCGGCATCGGTGCCGGGCTGACCGAGGGTGGCGGGATCATTTCGCGCCCCAAGGAGCACTGGTTCCTGCTGTGGATTCCTTTGGCGCTGATTGCAGCCCTGAGCATCAATCAACGGGCCCGACGTCTTTTGACAATGCCGGTACAGAAGCTTTCGGCATCCGCTCTGCAACAGCTCGGCAACGGCGCCCAGGTCATCGAGGAAGACGGACTCGGGCCGAAGGTCCTGCGCCTGGCCGATGGCAGCTTTCTCAAGCTGTTTCGCCGCCGCCGCTGGTACACCTCGGGCAGTTTCAATCCGTATTCCGAGCGGTTTGCCGTCAACAGCGAGCAATTGCGCCGAATGGGCATTCCCACGCCCCAGGTGCTGAACCTGTATCGCCTCGACGACGGCAGCAGCGCCGTGCATTACACGCCGCTGCCGGGCCACACCCTGCGCCAGGTCTTGCAGGGAATCACCGCGCCAGCCGTGCGACAGGCGCTGGTGGAACGTTTCGGCAAATTCATGGCCGGCCTGCATGAGCAAGGCGTGTATTTCCGCTCGCTGCACCTGGGCAATGTGCTGGTGCTGGAGGATGGCGAGTTCGGGCTGATCGATCTGGCCGACCTGCGGATCTACCCTTCGCCCCTCAGCCTGTCACTGCGTCAGCGTAATCTGCGCCACATGCAACGCTACACCGTCGACAAGCGCTGGCTGTTCGAGGATCACCTCGAGGCGCTGCTCCAGGGGTACGCCGTAACAGCGTCGAAATCCGCCGTAGAGAATCTGCACAAGCAAGTGCTGGCCGGCAACGCGCCGGCTCGGGTTCATTGATGATTCAGACCAGTCCGTTCATTACGCTGGCCGCCTCTGCCGGCCATCGTCACCGCCGCTGTTTCTGCTGTCGCTGTTTTTCGTGATCGTGGCTTCTGACAACACTTTGTTCGGTGCCTTGAAACCACGCAGCATCCGCTGGCTGAGGGAAATCAGCTACAGCACCTATCTGCTCCATGGCTTCGTGCAAGCAACTGGCGGAAAAAGTCGCTCGCCGAGTGCGAGCGACAACGACCTCAGTCTTTTTCCAGCGGCAAAAACAGTAACCGGCCCAGCCCGCGCCAGGTCTTCTTGTTCCAGGCCTTGAAAGGAATCTGCGCCAGCAGCTCCCGCGCCAGTTTGCGGTCGCGGTTGGCGGTCTTCAGAAACATCGAATTGAGCGACTTGTAGCGCACTTCGTCGTACAGCGGATGATCGCTGAACCGCGCGTAGGTGCGCAGGATGTTTTCGATCATGAAACGGTGGTTCTTGTAGGAGTTGGTGGCGTGCTTGCGATAGCGCGCCATCACCACGTTCAACCCATCGATGAAGTACCCGGCGCGGGTCACTTTCAGTTCGATGTACAGATCCTCCAGACGAATCGTCGGATCGAACCCGCCCACCTTGTCCAGTGCTTCGCGGCGGATCATCAGGGTCGGCGCCGGCGGGTACGGCTTGCGCTCCAGAAACATGTCATCGAAATCCAGGCGCCGGAACGGCACGTCCCGGCGCTGACGTTTCTCCGGATAGAGATTGCCGTCGGCATCCATCAACTCGATGTTGCCGGCGCAGATGCCCACTTCCGGCTTGCCGTCCATGTAGGCGACCTGTGTTGCGATCCGGTCCGGGTACATGATGTCGTCGGAACCGAACGGCACGATCAGGCTGCCCTTGGCCCGCGCGATCGCGCCATTGAGCGTATTGGTCAGGCCCTGGTTCTGCTGCACCCGGAAATCGAAGCCGTGCTTTTCCTGCAAGGCCTTGATGCGCTCGACGCTGTCGTCCTTCGAACCGTCGTCGATCACCAGCAGCTCGATGTTCCGGTAGCTCTGGTTGATGACGCTGAGGATGCTTTCCTCGATGTACGGCCCATGGTTATAGGACGCGATGATAACGGTGACGAGGGGTTGCGCATCGCTCATCGCTGCTGACTCGCTCATGGCTCTTTCTTCGCTCATGGCTGTTCCTTGCGGGCCTGCTCCAGGCCGGAGTCGATCAGGTTCAGGTATTCCTGGCGGAAGACCTCGATGTCGTGCTGTTCTTGCAAGTAGCGGTAAGCCTGCTCGCCCTTGGCCTTGAGCTCGACATCCGACAGCGCGAGGTAGGTGTCCAGTGCCGCCACCAGGCTCGGCACGTCCTTGGGCGTGATCGACAGGCCACCGGCACCTTCGATCAGCGGCAGCATGGCCGGCACGTTCGAGGCGATCACCGGCAGGTGCCCGCTCATGCCTTCCAGCAAGGCCAGACCGAGGCCTTCGGCCAGCGACGGCATGGTCCAGATATCGAACGCGCGCACGTATTGCAGTGCGTTTTCCTTGAAGCCCAGCAAATGCGCCCGGCCAGTCAGGCCCAACTGTTCGATCTCGGCCGCCAGCGGCGCCTGCAGGCGTCCGGCACCGATGATTGCCAGTTGGGTATTCGGGTATTTGTCTTTGAGTTGGGCGAAAGCCTGCAACAGGTAAGTGTGGCCCTTGACCGACACCAGCCGCCCCAGTGCCCCGATCAGGCGCACCGCCGGGTCGATCCCCAGCATTTCGCGCGCGCGTTCGCGGCTGTGCTGCAAACCCTCGGCCTGCTCGATGTCGATGGCGTTGGTGATCGCGTACGTGTTCTGGTCAGTGAAACCGCAATCGCAGTCCAGCAGGTACTGTTTGACCGCCGGCGACACGCCGACGAAACGCCAGTGCCGATCAATCAGGCGCTGAGTCTGGCGACGACGGTAGAAGCGGTCGTACTCGCCGAAGCCGTGGGAAATACCGATGCACAACGGCACCTTCAACCAGCGGTTGAGCGTCAGCATCATGTTCACCGGTTTGAAGCGGTTGCAGATCACCACGTCGAATTTTTCCCGGCGGCAGAACTTGTACAGCTGCCACATCGCCCGCAGGCGCATGCCCTTGAGGGACTTGTCGGAAAACTCGAAATACACCGAACGGTCGGCACGGCTGACCGCCTCGCCCGGTCCGGGTTTGCCGCGCAGGAAGGCGGCGGTCACTTCGTAACGGTCGGTCGGCAGCGCCTTGACGATCTGTTCGGCGAGGTCGGCGAAATCATGGGATTTGACGTTGTAATCGGGCTGCAGCTGCAGCACCTTTGCGCGTTGACTCATACCTCTCCCCGGTGCGATGCCGTCGCCCCTGTTTCGCTCTGCCTCAGTACCCAGAACAACTCCTGGCGTCTGATTGCTTTGCGGAAAAATTCGTTCTCGCCATAAACCGACGGACGCCGACCGGCCAGCAGTCGCTGAAACAACCGGCGCAGGCGACGCTTGAACGGGGCCGGTGGCTGCAGGTCATGCATCATGCCCAGCGCCATGGCCTTGTCCCGTTGCAGTTCGAGCGACAGCGGCAGGCACAGCGGCTGCATCGCGAGGGTCGCATCGAACGTCGGCGGCAGGGCAATGCCCTGCCCGCTGTCGCCCATCGGCCATCGGTCGTTGTCGTGCAAGTGGTTGGCGTAACCGAGCAGCGTCGGTTGGTAATCGAGACCGCGCAAGGCTTCCAGCACCGCCTCTTGGGCGCAGATGTGATCGGGATGCGGATCCAGTGTCGGGTGCGGCAGCACAATCACATCCGGGCGCGCGCGCGACAGCACGTCACGCAGGTCGGCCAGCAGATTGTTCCAGGTCGGTGCGCCGTCGGCATCGCCGGGCAAGGCAAACGGATTCAACTGACGGAACATTCGCGTGTCGCTCAGATCCGCTTCCCGCGAACCAATGGGCTGATTCGGCGCAGCCTGCATCGCCGCCAGTTGCAGGCAGAAATACCCGAGCTGCACGCAATGTTCCTGCGGCACACCGGCCCAGCGCGGTACGGCCAGGCTGTCCCAGACACGCAAGCGGCCCTTGAGCCGCGCCGCCTCGACCTTGTTCAGGCCCATCTGTTGATAGTGTTCGGCTTCGATCTCGCCAGCGGTCAGGGTCACGATCCAGGCTTCTTTGGCCTGGCTGTAGAGACCGTAGGCGGCCAGCTCGGCATCGTCGGCGTGCGGGGCGATCACCATCACCCGCTGCTGGCGGTAGTCCGGTTGCTCCAGCGCCCACAGCAGCGGCTCGCCGGACACCTGGCAAAAGCGCCCGCGCAGACGCAACTGGCCTTGCGACAGCGCCTGCGCCTGTCCACTGAGGTTCAGATAACGCAGACCGTTGACGCCGCGCTCGAACGTCTGCACGTCGGGATGGGGGCCACCGGCCAACTCGACCCGAGGATCAAAGAAGCGTCCCAGGAAGCTGCTTTTAACCTTCACGGCGAGGATCAGCGTGGCGTCGTCCACCAGCATCACGCCCTCGTCAAGGCGCAATTGCTCACCGCTCAAATGCACTTTTGGCTGCGGGGTGAACGGCGGAAAACTGTATTGGTAATCGTCTTTCGGCGAATAGAACAGGTGATCGGCGAACCACGCCTCATGGGCAATCCAGCCAATGACCGCCAGCACCAGCGGCAGCCACCAGGCCACCAGCAAGCCAAGGGCGATCAACACGACCAGTGCGATCAGCAGGCCGATTCGTTTATTGCGCCGGTGACGCTTGAGCAGTTGCTGTTTGCGGCTCATGGGTTGACTCATACAGTGAAGACCGGCACAGGATTGCACCAGCGATCCTTGTATTCACGGTCGGCGCGACCGAAGGAAAAGCGCAGCGGCTTGTTCAGGGCCCGGGCATGTTCCCAGGCAGATTGCGTATTGAGGAAACTCAGAACGCTGCCAGGGCTGAACTCGCGGGTTTCAGGGTCGACGCCGCCGTTGATGTATTCGACGCTGATCCACTCCGGGGCTTCGACGCGGTACACCAGTTGGATGGCGATCGGCGCGTCGTTGAGGAAGATCACCGAGCCGATCAACAACTCGCGCAGCAGTTCGATGACTTCGGCCATGCACGCCGCACCTGTGGCCGGGAAACCCCAGCGGCGCTGGAACAGGTCGCAGTAGATCGCCGCCAGTTCGGCACTGCAGAAGTCGCTGACCGGCCGCACCACGCCGCCCGCCTCTTCCAGCAGGCGCAGTTCACGGCGCTGGTTGTAGCGAAACTTCTTCGACAGTTCTTCGGGCGTACGGGCCATGGCCAGTTGCTCGGTCTGCAACTTGAGGCCACTGAAGCGGTTTTCGTTGAGCGCCGACAGGTAGCGCCCACGATGGCGCAGCGGGGCCTGGGCATCGGCGGCGGCCGGCAGGATCAGCTCGGCGTTGCCCAGGTCGAACAGGCCTTTCTTGCCGTTGCGCTTGAGCACGTCCTTGGACAAGGCCAGGTCGCGGCCCCAGGTCGGGATCGCGGCTTTGACTTCGCCCTGTTGCTCCCAGGCCAGATAACGCACGGGGATGCCCGCCAGATTCGCCAGACGCTCGACCACCATGGGATGAGTCGCGACGCTGCCGCCGAAACGTTGCCAGGCCTGTGCATAAGTTGAGGCGTCAACGGGCGACCAGCCACGTTCGCGCCAGCCTTGAAATCGGTTGAGCATCAGCCCCTCGGTGCCAGATCGATAACTTGCGGCAAATGCCAGAAGGTGTCGCGTACGGCGCGGTCGGAGAAGCGCTCGCGCAGGCGGTCGAACATCATCTCGGCGCACTGACGACGCTGCTGCTCGTCCATGCCGGCCAGATGTTTCAGGCCTTGGGCCAGATGCTCGGCGTCGCCCAGCGGAAACAGGATCCCGACGCCTTCGACCACTTCCTTCGCCCCGCCGCACGCCGTGGCCAGCAACGGCACGCCGGCGGCCATGGCCTCCAGCAGCACCATGCCAAACGGCTCATTGTCGGAGCTCAGAGCAAACACATCGAACGCCCTGAAGTAATTGCGCGCGTCCGGCACCTGGCCGAGAAACAGCACCCGATCCCCGACGCCCAGCTCACGGGCAAGTGTCTTGAGTTCATCCTCAAGCCGCCCCTCGCCGAGAATCACCAGTTGGCTGTTGGCCGGCAGACCGGGCAGCGCCGCGGCAAAACCGTGCAGCAGCGTGGCCTGATCCTTGTCCGGGTGCAGACGACCGACATTGCCGACAATGAAGGCATCCGCCGACAGACCAAGGGTTTCGCGGGCTTCACGGGCGGACACCTGACTCATCTGCAACGCGGAGATATCGATGCGGTTGTAGAGGGTCTGGATGCGCGCTGCCGGCCATTTCGGCAGGCAACGGCGCATGTCGTCGCGCACCGCATCGGACACGCCGAGCAGGCTCAGACGCTTGCGGAAAATGTGCGCAAAGAGTTTGCGCGTGCCGCGTTGGTAATCGCCAAACGCGTGATGCACGCCAATCACCGGCAGGGAAGTACCGAGCAAGGCGATGTAGATCGGCTTGAAGCGATGGGCGATGCAGAAACTGAAATTGCGGGAAGCGGCGATCTTGCGCAGATCGCCGATGGCGCCCAGCTTCAGGCCACGAATGGCCTTGGAGCTGTATTCCATGAACAACACCTCATCGGAGGCGCAGGCTGCGGCCACCTCGCTATCGGCGGCCCCGGTCAGAAAGACCGTGGTGACCCGATAACCGGTGCCTGCGAACAGGCTGGCGTACTGCCGCGCGCAGTCCAAGAACGGGCCATCATAGCCGTGGGAGAACTGCAGCACATGGCGTTCAGCCGAGCGTGTCATAAGCGTTTGCGCCTTCTTTGACCACCAGGATGTCTTCCATGATCAGGTACTGCAGATCCGAGCCGAAAAACATGTTCAGTGCGTCGGTCGGCGAGCAGATCATCGGTTCGCCACGGCGGTTGAGCGAGGTGTTCAGGGACACGCCGTTGCCGGTCAGCACTTCCAGCGCCTTCATCATGTCATAGTAGCGCGGGTTGTATTCGCGCTTGAGCACCTGGGCCCGGGACGTGCCGTCTTCGTGGACGACTTCCGGCACGCGGGTTTTCCACTCTTCCGCCACTTCGAAGGTGAAGGTCATGAACGGCGCCGGGTGATCGATCTTGATCATCTGTGGCGCAACGGTGTCGAGCATCGACGGGCAGAAAGGCCTCCAGCGCTCGCGGAACTTGATCTGGTGGTTGATGCGGTCAGCCACGCCAGCCACGCTCGGGCAACCGATGATCGAACGACCGCCCAGCGCGCGCGGACCGAACTCCATGCGGCCCTGGAACCAGGCCACCGGGTTGCCATCGACCATGATTTTGGCGATCTGCTCCGGCATGTTGTCGAGCTTGCGCCAGGTCGGCTTGTTCTCGTGACGGGCACATGCGGCGATCACGTCTTCGTTGCTGTACGACGGGCCGAGGTAGACGTGTTCCATCTTCTCGACCGGCACGCCACGGGCGTTGGACACATAGGCCGCTGCGCCGACTGCGGTGCCGGCATCGCCGGAGGCAGGCTGCACGAACAGTTCCTTGACGTCGTCGCGGGCGATGATTTTCTGGTTGAGCTTGACGTTCAACGCACAGCCACCGGCATAGGCCAGCTTGCCGGTTTCCTTAAGCACGTCGCCCAGATAGTAGTCGATCATCTGCAGCGCGATTTTTTCGAACAGCGCCTGAATGCTGGCGGCGTAGTGGATGTACGGCTCGTCGGCGATGTCGCCTTCGCGCTTCGGACCCAGCCACTCGATCAGCTTCGGCGAGAAGTAGTAACCCTTGCCCTTCTCTTTATAGCGACGCAGGCCGATCACGTTGGCGTAGTCGGTGTTGATCACCAGCTCGCCGTTTTCGAATGAAGCCAGGCGCGAGAAATCGTATTTGCTGGCGTCGCCGTACGGCGCCATGCCCATGACCTTGAACTCGCCGTCGAGCATGTCGAAACCGAGGAACTCGGTGATCGCGCCGTACAGGCCGCCGAGGGAGTCCGGATCGAAGAATTCCTTGATCTTGTGGATCTTGCCGTTCTCGCCATAACCGAAGAAGGTCGTGGCGTACTCGCCCTTGCCGTCGATGCCGAGGATCGCGGTTTTCTCTTTGAAACCCGAGCAGTGATAGGCGCTGGAAGCGTGGGCCAGGTGGTGTTCAACCGGCTCGATCTTGATTTTCTTCGGATCGAAGCCCAGTTGCTCCAGGCACCAGACGATCTTGTTGCGATAGCGCTTGTAGCGACGGTTGCCCATCAGGATCGCGTCGAGTGCACGGTCCGGGGCGTACCAGTAACGCTTGGCGTACTGCCAGCGGGCCTTGCCGAAAATGCTGATCGGAGCGAACGGAATCGCGACCACGTCAACGTCGGACGGCTTGATGCCTGCCTGCTCAAGGCAGAACTTCGCCGATTCGTAGGGCATGCGGTTCTTTGCATGTTTATCGCGCACGAAGCGCTCTTCCTCGGCCGCCGCGACCAGCTTGCCGTCGATGTACAAGGCTGCTGAAGGATCATGGCTAAGGGCGCCGGACAGGCCAAGAATCGTCAATGCCACAGGGGTCTAGCCTCTTTAGTCTGCATTCAGGCGCGATGCGCCTTGAAAAATGATGTGCCCTCGCACCGGGCGAGAGACAGCTAAAGGGCGGGATTATAGCTTAAAAGCGCCGACAAACCTCTAGCGGAACTGGTCGGCCGGTGCGTTGACACTCGAGTGGCATCGACATAGACTCCAGCACAAATGGACTGGGAGATCCCGGTCGGCGCTAATGCCTCGGTGAGATCATCGGGGCTTTTCGCTTTCTGGGGATGGGAAAATCTTCAAACCCCAATTCTCGAAACCCTCTCCAACTTTGCTCCGCCCCCCGCTGCAATAGAACTTGCGCTTGAGCACGTCAAAAGCACGGTTTCCCTGACCCGCCCTCAACACGCTCATGCCAATGGGCCTCGCAACAAGATCGGCTAGCTGCAGGCCGGTGGAATTCACCTGTTTGGTTGCAAAAACGATGTCAAACGGCAGTTGAATACCCCATCGATTCGCCCCACCACACATCCTGCGAAATTCCAACTCAAGCTCGTTATCCTCTCGCTTTCCTCGGCGCTCGAAAATCACATGCGTCTGTGCCCCTTGTTGATTCTTCTCCTGCAAAAACTCATAGAGCGTTTCCAGACAAAAGCCGAGAGCGATGTGATATGGATTGTGTCCCGTGCCTTGTTTTTCACGAAGGGAAGCCTTGTCTACGACGCAACTGATCAGAACGAAGTTGCTGGCTTCAATGATGCAAGTCAGCTCCTCGAGAAAAGCATTCTTGTGCTTTCTGGACATGAAGAGGCCAGAAAACGCTCCTTTTTCTTTACGAATTTCGAGCTCATGCAGACCGATCAGATCGTGTCCCATATGGGCAAACTTGAATTTCTGTAGAGCAGGAATGACTTTCTCGCAGTAATGCCTCTTATGAAAGACACAAAACGCGAGCACGAAGACTGGATAGTTGGGATCCAGTGTCTGCATCCCATGATCACCGCTCTCATCGACATAAACGATGACATCGCTGTATTCACTGGTTGGGGGCAAGGTAATTACCCCCGGCTTGATCGCCAATAAACACTGATATTCCCGTCCACCGCCTGGCGATAGATCGTGTAAGGCAGAAAAGCCGTGTCGAAGACGCCGGACAGGGTCAGGTCGAGCAGGACGACCGGCACCAGAATGCCAGTAGGGTCGGGCGGCGCGTGCAGCAGGCAGAAATCATGGGCGAGTCCGCTGTAGATGCGCGGAATCGACTGACAGTAGGTCTTCTGTTTGCGCAGGCCGCGCGTGGCATCTTCATCGTCCTGCAACACCGTGACGGCGGTGCCGCAGCCGGACAGTGCCAGGGAAAATGCGCCGATCGTGATAGCGTTTTTGATGGTCAAGATTTGCCCTCCGGGAACGTCGGGGCAAACTAACATCGGGGTTTTGCGAGTGGCAGTTCATGGGTTCCGGGAAGGCCGTAGGACAAGTCACAAGGATTTGTCGCCACATGCCTCACCCGGATCCAACTGCAGAAACGTCTTACGCGCTGGCGAAAATAATCACGCAGTGCCCGCTACATCCCTGGGCAAGCGCTGATCAATCACCTGATACAGCGCACTGCTTTCAGGCCAGTTGCGCATGAACCGCGCACGGTCCCGGGCATAAGCCGGGGCGAAGCTGCCCACCGAGCCGTGCTGACACATCGAGTCCAGATCGATCAGCGCCCAGCGGTCTTCCTGCCAGAACAGGTTGTGCCCCTTGAAGTCGCCATGGCTGATGCGTTCGGCGATCAGCCGTGCAAACAGCCGGTCCAGTGCCTGCAACTCGTTTTCCGGCGCCGCGCCGCTTTCGACATAAGGCGCAAAGCGCTCGATGATGTCCGGCCCGGCCAGGTACTCGGTGATCAGATAAGCCTTGCTGCGCAACCAGAAAAACCGGGTTTCCAGCACCGCCAGCGGTTTTGGCGTGGCGATGCCGAGGAACGCCAGACGATTGCCTTCGCGCCAGGAGTGCCAGGCACGGCTCGGACGCCAGAAGCGCTTGAGCCAGTGGGCAAAATTCTTGATGTTGTAGCGTTTGATCACCAGCGCACGCCCCGCGACCTCGACCTTGCCGACACTGGCCGCGCCGCCGGTCTTGTACAGATGTCCTTGATCGAGCAGGGCATCCGCCTGCTCCAGTACCGACAGCATCGCGGACTCTTCCTCGCGGCGAATCGACCGCAGAGCAAATGCACCACGCTTGACGCTGAACAGCGTGCATTCACGACCGACCTTGATCAGGTAATCCTTCAAGCGCCAGGCGCGCACCTTGTCGATCTGTTTTTGCAGGGCTTCCAGCGGCAATGCGTGCTCGCTGTTGCTCAGCAGGTAATACACCAGCAATTCTTCGGTGAACGGCTCGAGCGATTTGGGCAACTGGGCGAAAAACACCCCGAGGTTTTCCAGCACTTTTTGCCGGGACAATGGCTGGCCGGCAGTTTCCACACGGATACCGGCGCCGTCGATCAGATAAAGTTGGCCGCCGTGGCGCAGCAGGTTGTCCAGGTGCAGGTCTTCCTGCCACAGGCCTTTGCCGTGCAATTGACCGATGGCGCCGAGCGCTTCGGCCAGCACCGCCGATTGTTCGTCGGCCAGCACCGGCAGGGATTCGACCTTGCTCCAGGCATCGCCCAGACTCTCGGCGCCTTCAAGGAACTCGAACAGCAACCAGCCGCCTTCGCCATCCTTCAGACCATCAGCCAGCAGCAACGGCGTGGTCATGCCTTGGGCGGCGAGCAGTTTCACGCCCTCCAGTTCACGCTGAAAATGTCGCGCTGCCTTGTTGCCGACCAGTAACTTGGCCAGCACCGGACGCCCGCGCCACACACCGGCACCGACATAACGCTGCCCCGGCAACACGCGCAACAGACTCAACAATTGCAAGTCCGCAGGACCGGCCGCATCGGCGAGGGCTACCGACAGTGGCAGTGGCGGGGTTCGCCCGACACCGGTCAGCTCGGACAGCTGCATCAGCGGGTCTCCTTGTGACTACGTCGTGCGGTCAGCCGGGCGAGCCAGCTGTCGAGCAGCGAGCTGTCGGCGGGCTGATCGAGATAAGCCGCCAGCAACTCACGCAATTGCGCGTCGCTCCACTCCGGTGCGCGGCGTTGCAGCGGCTCCAGGTCCTTGATCCGGTCACGCATGCCGAACAATAACGGTCGGGTTTTTTCCAGGTCGATCAGTTGCGCCTGGTACTCGTCACCGTTGGCCCGCAGAAAAATGTGCTTGGGATAGAAACAGCCGTGCACCTGGCGTACGCCGTGCAGATGCCGAGCCAGCAGCCCGCAGGCCTTGAGGATCGCCGTTTGTTGCGTTGCACCGAGTTGCGACCAGCGCGCCAGCAGCGACTCAAGGTCGCTCCAGCCATCCAGCGCGCGCGTCAGCAGGATCGCGCGGATTTCGCCGTCGACTTTGCGCTCACCGAAAAAAGCCGCTTGCAGCGCAGGAATGCCGAGTTTGCGATATCGGCTGATATTGCGAAATTCGCGGGCGAAACTGGGTTCGCCGAACGGCGCATGCAAGGTGCGGGTCAGGTAATTGCTCTGGCGCTTGAGGTAGTAACCCTGGCCTTCCAGCTCCAGACGAAACACGCTGCTCCAGCCGCCACGGGCGGTGTTGGGTTCATCTACAGCCTCAAGCTGCTTGGCCCACAGGGCGTCAAAAGTACCTAGACCGTGGCGCTCAAGCAGTGCACGGTCTTCTTCGGCGAGAAAATCAGTCATTCACGTCCCTCGAAAAATCTCACCACGTGGCGAATCCGTTGCTTGTCGGCGGCATTCAGCCGGTCACGCTGGCGGTATTGCAGGTAGAAGCGCAGGCGCTGGGTGTTCGACAGGTGATACTTGGCCACCTTGTCGAGGCAGGCCAGATCCTTGGTGATCCGGTACTTGAGCCAGAAACCGCGCCAGAAATCGCCGTTCGGGCAGTCGATCAGATACAACTGCGCCTGATCGTCGATCAGCAGGTTGCGCCACTTCAGATCGTTATGGGTAAAGCGGTGGTCGTGCATCACACGCGTATAACCGGCCAGTTGCCGGCTGACGCCGTCGACCCAGGCACGATCCCTGAGCTTGGGATCGTTGCGCTCGGCCAGTGCCGACAGGTCTTCGGTGCGCGGCAGTTCACGGGTGATCATCGCCCCGCGATCGTAGGCCATGCCGTTGCGCTCCAGACCCCACGCCACCACTTCGGCGGTGGGAATGCCCCACTTGGCGAAGCGCTTGAGGTTCTGCCATTCCATCTTCACCCGGGGCTTGCCCAGATAACGCCGCAGGCCCTTGCCGGCACCGCTGTAGCGCTTCACGTAATAGTTGACGCCGCTGAGCTGCACGCGAATGACTTCGGACAAGGGATCGCGGGTCAGGCGCTCGCCCTGAAGGGCGAATACCGCTTCGAGGCTACCGAAATACTGCGCAAGTTCACTGTACTCAGGCTCCAGATTCCAACCCGCCATCAGAGCGCATCCCCGTAACGTTGCTTGCGCGCGTAGAGCTTGTTGGCCTTGCCTTCGAGCCAGCTCAGCAACGGCGCTTCTTCAGCCAGGATCTGGCGCAGCGGTTGCTGGAAGTAGCCTTTGAGGAAGCGCAATTTGTCGCGGCGGGTCAGGCCGATGTCCAGCGCTGAGAAGTACAGCGCCGCCAGATCCTTGTTACGCCAGCGCTGGGTGATCGCCGCACGGGTCTGGGCACGGTGCAGGTCGATCACCGAGAGTTTGAAATCTTCCGGGGTGACCGGTTTGTCGGTGTGCAGCAGAAAGTGGCAGATGTAGCAGTCGCGGTGGTTGACCCCGGCGCGGTGCATCATGCCGGTCATGCGCGCGACCTCGGCGATCAGCGCTCGCTTGAGTCTTGGCTGCGGCGGTTGCTTGACCCAGTCGATGCTGAAGTCTTCGAGGCTGATGGTCGGCGCCAGCTCTTCGGTGACGATGAACGAATGCTGATCCGCCGGGTTGCTGCCCTTCTCGCCGTACGCGACGGCGGTCATGGTCGGCACGCCGACTTCCTGCAAGCGCTGGATGGCTTTCCATTCCTGGCCCGCGCCGAGCACCGGCAGCTTGGCGGTCAGCAGGTTCTTGAAGATCTCGCCCCAACCGATGCCGCGGTGAATTTTGACGAAAAAGCCATTGCCGTCGACTTCCGTGCGCAACGTCCGGCGGGCTTCCAGCTCGCGGTACACCTCGCCCTGCAAGCCCTCGACCTCGGCGAACGGGTCGCGTCCGGCCCACAGGCTCTTGAACGGTTCAGCCAGCATCAACTTCATTTAAGCGTGCTCCGCCAGAATCACATCGGCCGCGTGCTGCGGCATGCTGTAGAGGTCGGCCGTCTCGGCGAAGGCCAGACCGTTGCGGCTCCAGGCCGCCCGCGCAGCGTCGTCGTTCAACATGTCGGTCAGGTATTGCGTCAGTTGCGCCTGATCGAACGGTTCGTCCAGCACTCGCCCGGCGTCGGCCTCGGCGATGTAATGGGCATAACCGCAGACCGCGCTGACCAGTACCGGCAACCCGGCGACCAGCGCTTCAAGCAGCACCGTACCGGTGTTTTCGTTGTACGCCGGGTGGATCAACAGGTCGGCGCCGAGCAGGAAACGCGGGATATCGCTGCGCCCCTTGAGGAACGTCACGTTGTCGCCCAGGCCCAGCGTCGCACTCTGCATCTGGAACAATTTGGGGTCATCCTGGCCGATTACAAACAGCCGGGTGCGTTTCTTCAGCTCGGCGGGCAGTGCGGCCAGCGCTTTCAGGCTGCGATCGACGCCCTTGGTCTTGAATCCGGAGCCGATCTGCACCAGCAGCAGTTCGTCGTCCTTCAGATTGAATTCGGCGCGGAAACCGGCGCGAATCCGGTCGGCATCCGCCGGACGGCGACGATCCTGGGCGATGCCCGGCGGCAGCAGGTGGAAGCGCTCCAGCGGTGTGTCGTAATACTTGATGAACAGCGGCTGCTGCACTTCGGAAATCATCAGCACTTCGGTCTTCGCATCCTTGGCGAACACCGCGCGCTCGTATTCGGCGAAGTGGCGGTAGCGGCCCCAGCGGCGATACAGCGAATGGCGCAGGTTCTGCGCCTTGTCTTCGAAGCAGCCGTCGGCGGCGTAGTAGACGTCCAGCCCCGGCATCTTGTTGAAGCCGATCAGGCGATCCACCGGGCGCTTGGCCAGGTCCGCTTCCATCCACGCGCTGAGCTTTTCGTTGCGGCGGTGATTGAAGAACGCCTTGACCGGCGCCACCAGCACTTCGAAACCGGGCGGCACGTCACCTTCCCAGATCAGGGTGTAGACGCGGATCTGGTGCCCGCGCTTCTGGCATTCGAGGGCGATGCGCATGAAATCGCGCTGCAAGCCACCAAACGGGAAATATTTGTACAGGACAAAAGCCAATTGCATCAGCGCAGCTCCTCAGCCATCAACAACGTGCTCAGTCGGCTGGCAACACGCTCGGGATTCAGACGCGTGAAGCACAGGGGCCACTCGCGTTTCAGGTCAAACTGACGGGCATCCTGCGCGGTCGGTTGATACGTACATTTCTTTTGCAGGCACGGCGCGCACGGGAAATCGCTGCCGAGGTGAATCTGCAGCTTGCCGTAGGCGCCGGTCAGGCCCGGATTGGTCGGGCCGAACAGGGAAATCGTCGGCACATCCAAAGCGGCGGCGAGGTGACCGAGACCGGTGTCCACCGCGACGCAAGCCTGGGCGCCGGCCAATACCTTGCCGACCCCGGCCAGGTTCAGCTTCGGCAGCACTTCGGCGTGTTTGAAACCGGCGGCGATGCGCTCGGCCCGGGCCTTCTCCAGCGGGTTGCCCCACGGCAACTTGATCCCGACGCCGAGGTAGCCGACCCGTTCGGTCAGCTCGCGCCAATAGGCTTCCGGCCAGTGCTTGGTGTCCCAGGTGGTGCCATGCAGGAACACCACGTAGGCATTCTTGCGCGGCAGCTCGACCAGACGCTCGACGTTAAGGCCGTAATCGCCCAGGCCCTTCGGCAAGTCGTAACCCAGGGCAATGGCGAACAACTGGCGCACACGTTCGACGGCGTGCTGCCCACGGGCCACCGCCAGTTTGCGGTCATAAAAGCGCGCGGCGATCGGCTCGCGGGCCGAGCCCTTGTCGAGACCGGCCACCGGGGCTTTGACATAGCGGGTCAGCCAGGCGCTTTTCAGCAGGCCTTGAGCGTCGATCACCAGGTCATATTTGTTCGCCCGAACGGACTGCTTGAAGCGCTTCCACTCGCCGCTGGAGATGGTTTTCCAGATGTTTTTGCGCCAGCGGCGGATCGCCACCGGAATCACTTTGCCTACGGCCGGATGCCAGGTCGGAATCTCGGCGAAGCCTTCTTCCACCACCCAGTCGAACTTGATCCCGGGAATCGCCCGGGCGGCGTCGGTCAGCGCCGGCAACGCGTGAATCACGTCGCCCAGCGATGAAGTCTTGATCAGCAATACCCGCAAGTTAATGGACCTCGACCACAGAGCCCTGCAAACGCTGCAAGGCATCGTTGACCGCGTCCGGCATCAGCTGGCGCAGGCAGTTGTAATGGCCGAAACGGCAGGTGCGATCGAAGCAAGGGCTGCAATCGAGACCCAGGCGGACGATTTCCACGTGCTCGGCCAGCGGCGGGGTGAAACCCGGCGAGGTCGAACCGTAGACCGCCACCAACGGGCGATTCAACGCGGCAGCCACGTGCATCAGACCGGAATCGTTGGAGACCACCGAGTCGGCGCAGGACATCAGGTCGATGGCCTCGGCCAGCGAAGTGCCGCCGCTGAGGTTTACCGACTCTTCGCGCAGGCCCGGAATCAGCCGCGCGCGAATGTCTTCGCCCACCGCGTGATCGTTCTTCGAACCGAACAGCCAGACCTGCCAGCCTTCACGGATGCGCGCCTCGGCGACCTTGGCGTAATGCTCGGACGGCCAGCGCTTGGCTTCACCGAATTCGGCGCCGGGGCACAACACCAGCACCGGGCGATCGAGGGTCAGGCCGAACTTCGCCAATGCAGCCTCGCGGGTGACCGGGTCGATCTGCAGGCTCGGGCGCGGATAAGGTTTCGGCAGTTCGGCGTTCGGCTCGTAAGCCAGCGCCATGAAACGCTCGATCATCAGCGGATAACGCTCTTTATCCAGCGTGCGCACGTCATTGAGCAGGCCGTAGCGGAATTCGCCGCGCCAGCCGGTGCGTTTCGGGATGCCGGCGAAGAACGGCACCAGCGCCGACTTCAACGAGTTCGGCAGAAGGATCGCCTGGTCGTACTGGCCGGCCAGGGATTTGCCGATCCGCCGACGGGTCGCCAGCTCCAGCGCGCCGTGGCCGAGCGGGAAGCTCAAGGCCTTGCGCACTTCGGGCATGCGTTCGAGGATCGGCCGGCTCCACTCCGGGGCCAGCACGTCGATTTCGCACTGCGGGTGGCGCTGCTTGAGACACTGAAACAGTGTCTGCGCCATCACCATGTCACCGACCCAACTGGGCCCAACGATCAGAATATTCATGTGGTTTCCATAAACGAACCGGGGAGGCTTCACGCCTCCCCGTCTCGAGAATCAGCTTAGCCCCAGCTCACGCCAGATCCGCATCACCTGCCGCCGTTCGTCCGCGAACTGATCGCCCGGTATCACCCCGGCGTCCTTCTGCAAGGCCTGCCGGTGGGCGGCGGAACGATAGGCCTTGTAGGCCTCGCGCAACAGGCTGGCGTCTTCGGCCGGCATCAGCCCTTCGTGCTCCAGCTCTTCCAGAATGCGGATATTGTCCGTCCAGCGCAGCAACGGCGGGTGGGTCTGCGACCACGCCAGGGCCGCGTATTGCACCATAAATTCAATATCGACGATACCTCCGGCGTCCTGCTTGAGGTCGAACGGCGCCGTGGCCTCGAAGGCATTCGCCCCGGTGCCGGCGGCGGTGCTCTTGCTGCCGAGGTTGTCGCGCATCTTGGCGCGCATCTCGCTCACTTCCTGTTGCAGTTTCGCCAGATCCCGAGCCTTGCCCAGCACCTGGGCCCGCACGCTCTCGAAGGCCTGGCCGACATCCTGGCTGCCCACCAGCACCCGCGCCCGCACCAGGGCCTGATGTTCCCAGGTCCAGGCTTCATTTTCCTGATAGCGCGCAAACGCGCCGAGCGAACTGACCAGCAACCCGGACGCCCCGGACGGCCGCAAGCGCATGTCCACTTCGTACAGCTGACCGGAGTTGGTCTGCGCCGTCAGCAAGTGAATGATCCGCTGGCCAAGCCGGGTGAAAAACTGCGTGCCATCGATCGGTTTCGGGCCATCGGTTTCGGCCTGCTGATCGCCATCGTGGATGAACACCAGATCCAGATCCGAACCATGCCCCAACTCGATCCCGCCGACTTTCCCGTAACCGACAATGATGAAGCCGGGATCGCACAGCGTGCCGTCAGTGCGCAGCGGCGTGCCGTATTTGGCCACGGTCTGACGCCAGGCCAGGGCCAGCACTTGCTCCAGAATTGCCTCGGCCAGCCAGGTCAGGTAATCGCTGACTTTCATCAACGGCAGGCTGCCGGCGATTTCCGAGGCGGCGACGCGCAAGCGGTGCGCCAGTTTGAAATGACGCAGCGCTTCCATCTGTTGTTCGAGGTCGTCTTCCGGGATCCGGGTCAGGCGCTCGCGCAACTCGGCGGCCAGCTCCGGCGCCAGCGGCGGCTTGAACAGCCGGCCTTCGTTAAGCAGTTCATCGAGCAGCAGCGGGAAACGGGTGATCTGCTCGGCGATCCACGGGCTGGCGGCGCACAGCGTCAGCAAACGCCGCAGCGCGCCGGGGTTTTCGGTCAGCAGCACCAGATAAGCCGAACGCCGGGCCACCGCTTCGACCAACGGCAGCACCCGCTCCAGCACCAGATCGGGATTTTCGTGCTCCACCGCCTGAGCCAGCAGGCGCGGAATAAAGGCATCGAGACGTTCGCGCCCCAGACGCTGCATCGCTCGCAACTGCGGGCTGGCGCGCAGGCTCGCCAATGCCTTCAAGGCCTTGGTCGCGTCAGCGAAACCGCCCTCTTCCAGCTGACGACAGGCCGCCTCTTCGTCCTGAGCCTCTTCCCACAGCGGCAGCCATTCACCGCCGACCACCACTTCACTCTCGACGCCTTCGTCCTCATCCGGATCGGCGATCACTTGCGCGAAGTGCCAGGCTACTCGGCCGCGCCAGAACATCAGCTGCTCGTGGAACGCCTCCCAGTCGGCAAAACCGAGCATGAACGCGATTCGCGCCTGATCCTGAGCGCTGTCCGGGAGCATCTGGGTCTGGCGGTCGGCAATCGCCTGGATCGCGTGTTCGGTGTAACGCAGGAATTCGTAACCTTCGCGCAGCTCGCTGATCACCGCCGGCGGCAGATAGCCCTGCCCTTCGAGCGTACTCAACACCTTTAATAGAGGGCGCTGTTGCAGACTCAGGTCGCGACCACCGTGAATCAATTGAAAAGCCTGGGCGATGAACTCGACTTCACGGATACCACCGGAGCCCAGCTTGATGTTGTCGGCCATGCCCTTGCGCCGCACTTCCTGCTGGATCAGCTGCTTCATGGTGCGCAGCGCTTCGATCGCCGAGAAGTCCAGATAGCGCCGGTAAACGAACGGCCGCAGCATTTCCTGCAACTGCTCGCCCGCCACCTGATCGCCAGCCACCACCCGCGACTTGATCATCGCGTAGCGTTCCCAGTCGCGGCCCTGATCCTGGTAATACTGCTCCAGCGCATTGAAGCTCAGCACCAGCGCGCCGGACGAGCCGTACGGGCGCAGGCGCATGTCGACGCGAAACACGAAACCGTCGACGGTGATCGGGTCGAGGGCCTTGATCAGGCGCTGGCCGAGGCGGATGAAAAATTCCTGGTTGTCCAGCGGGCGTTTCACGCCGACGGTTTCGCCGCCCTCGGGGTAGGCGAAGATCAGGTCGATGTCCGAAGACAGGTTCAGCTCGACCGCGCCGAGCTTGCCCATGCCGAGGATGACCATTTGCTGTGGTTCGCCGCTGCGTCGGCCGGTCGGCGTGCCGAACTGGTCGCAATGGCGGCGGTACAACCATTGATAGGCCTGATCGATGCTGGCGTCGGCCATGTCCGAGAGATCGCGGCAGGTCTGCACCAGATCGGCCTGGCGGTTGAGGTCGCGCCAGATGATCCGCACCTGATGCCGGGTGCGCTGACGGCGCAGGACGCGGCCCAATTCGTCTTCGGTCTGCGCGGTACCGACCGCAGCCGCCATCTGCCCGCACAGCTCGCCGGGAGCGAATGCCCGGTCGAGTTCGCCGGACTGCACCAGCGACAACAACATCAAAGGGTCACGAACGCTCTGTTCAATGACGAAATCGCTGGCGGCGCTGACGCGGGCGAACTGCGCCCAGCGTTCCGGCGTCCAGGACGAGAAGCCGTGATCGTCTTCCAGTTGCGCGACGGCCGCACGGAACGACTGCTCCGATCGGCTGACCAACGGCAGGAGAATGGCGGGCAGTTCGGCAAGCGCGGGCAGGGTCATGGTCTATCCTTGATCGGCGTGTAAATGGCCGCTTGTAGTGATGAATGAAAAACCGCTACGCGAAGGACTGTCGAACAAAAGTGAGAAATAGCTGAAATTTCTTTTTCTTTGGCAGCCAGCATCAAACTTTCACCTTTTTCGGATGGCTAAAGACCAACCTTAACGATTATTCTCACAACGCAGCTGGAGGCCACAAGCCTTTCATCTGTAGTTTTACTACTCGTCTATACATTCGAGAGGCTGAAATGCCGGATGATTTGTAGTAAAACTACACGCCGCCGGAACAACCTGTCGGCAATCCAAGAATTTTAAATCGTCTGCCCACAAGGCCAGTCGCAAACTCAGGCAACCGATTCTGGAAGCCTTTCCGCCCTGGAGCAAGCCATGCAAGACCTCGATCCCGTCGAAACCCAGGAATGGCTGGACGCCCTGGAATCGGTTCTCGACAAAGAAGGCGAAGACCGTGCTCACTATCTGATGACCCGTATGGGTGAACTGGCGACCCGCAGCGGTTCGCAGCTCCCTTACGCCATCACCACGCCTTACCGCAACACGATCCCCGTTACCCACGAAGCACGCATGCCTGGCGACCTGTTCATGGAACGCCGCATTCGCTCGCTGGTACGCTGGAACGCGATGGCCATGGTAATGCGTACGAACCTGAAAGATTCTGACCTGGGTGGTCACATCTCCAGCTTCGCTTCCAGTGCGACCCTGTACGACATCGGCTTCAACTACTTCTTCCAGGCCCCGACCGACGAACACGGCGGCGACCTGATCTACTTCCAGGGCCACACCTCGCCAGGCGTCTACGCCCGCGCATTCATGGAAGGCCGCATCACCGAAGACCAGATGAACAACTTCCGCCAGGAAGTCGACGGTCAGGGCCTGTCGTCCTACCCGCACCCTTGGCTGATGCCTGACTTCTGGCAGTTCCCGACCGTATCCATGGGTCTGGGCCCGATCCAGGCGATCTACCAGGCACGCTTCATGAAGTACCTGGAACACCGCGGCTTCATCCAGCCGGGCAAACAGAAAGTCTGGTGCTTCCTGGGCGACGGCGAGTGCGACGAGCCGGAATCCCTGGGCGCGATCTCCCTGGCCGGCCGCGAGAAGCTGGACAACCTGATCTTCGTCATCAACTGCAACCTGCAGCGCCTCGACGGCCCGGTTCGCGGCAACGGCAAGATCATCCAGGAACTCGAAGGCGTGTTCCGCGGTGCTCAGTGGAACGTGACCAAAGTCATCTGGGGCCGTTTCTGGGACCCACTGCTGGCCAAAGACGTCGACGGCATCCTGCAACGTCGCATGGACGAAGTCATCGACGGCGAGTACCAGAACTACAAAGCCAAAGACGGCGCGTTCGTGCGTGAACACTTCTTCAACACGCCAGAACTCAAGGCGATGGTTGCTGATCTGTCCGACGACGAGATCTGGAAACTCAACCGTGGCGGCCACGACCCGTACAAGGTCTACGCGGCGTACCACGAAGCGGTCAATCACAAAGAACAACCGACCGTCATCCTGGCCAAGACCATCAAGGGTTACGGCACCGGTGCGGGCGAAGCGAAGAACACCGCGCACAACACCAAGAAAGTCGACGTCGACAGCCTGAAGCTGTTCCGCGACCGCTTCGACATCCCGGTGAAAGACGAAGAGCTGGAAAACCTGCCGTTCTTCAAGCCAGAGCCAAACAGCGCCGAAGCCCGTTACCTGGCCGAGCGTCGTGCCGCACTGGGCGGTTTCGTGCCTCAGCGTCGCGCCCAGAGCTTCAGCGTACCGACCCCGGACCTGGACACCCTCAAGGCGATCCTCGACGGTTCCGGCGACCGTGAAATTTCCACCACCATGGCCTTCGTGCGGATCCTCGCGCAACTGGTCAAGGACAAGGAAATCGGCCCGCGCATCGTTCCGATCATCCCGGACGAAGCCCGTACCTTCGGTATGGAAGGCATGTTCCGTCAGTTGGGCATCTACTCGTCCGTCGGCCAGCTCTACGAGCCAGTCGATAAAGACCAGGTGATGTTCTACAAGGAAGACCAGAAAGGTCAGATCCTTGAAGAAGGCATCAACGAAGCAGGCGCCATGAGCTCCTTCATCGCCGCCGGTACTTCGTACTCCAGCCACAACCAGCCAATGCTGCCGTTCTACATCTTCTACTCGATGTTCGGCTTCCAGCGTATCGGCGATCTGGCATGGGCCGCTGGCGACAGCCGTACCCGTGGCTTCCTGATCGGCGGCACCGCCGGCCGTACCACCCTGAACGGTGAAGGCCTGCAGCACGAAGACGGTCACAGCCACCTGCTGGCTGCCACCATCCCGAACTGCCGCACCTACGATCCGACCTACGGCTACGAGCTGGCGGTGATCATTCAGGACGGCATGAAGAAGATGACCGAAGAGCAACAGGACATCTTCTATTACATCACCGTGATGAACGAGTCCTACCAGCAGCCAGCCATGCCGGCCGGTGCCGAAGAAGGCATCAAGAAGGGCATGTACCTGCTGGAAGAAGACACCCGCGATGCGGCGCACCACGTACAGCTGATGGGCTCCGGCACCATCCTGCGTGAAGTCCGTGAAGCGGCGAAGATCCTGCGTGAAGAGTTCAACATCGGCGCCGATGTGTGGAGCGTCACCAGCTTCAACGAACTGCGTCGCGACGGCCTGGCCGTAGAGCGCAGCAACCGTCTGAAACCTGGCCAGAAGCCTAAACAGAGCTACGTCGAAGAATGCCTGAGCGGCCGTAAGGGTCCGGTCATCGCATCGACCGACTACATGAAGCTGTTCGCCGAACAGATCCGTCAGTGGGTACCGTCCAAGGAATTCAAAGTCCTGGGCACCGACGGTTTCGGCCGCAGCGACAGCCGCAAGAAACTGCGTCATTTCTTCGAAGTCGACCGTCATTTCGTGGTGTTGGCAGCCCTGGAAGCACTGGCTGACCGTGGTGATATCGAACCTAAAGTCGTGGCCGAGGCCATTACCAAGTTCGGCATCGACCCGGAAAAACGCAACCCACTGGACTGCTGAGGAGAAACTCTGTGAGCGAACTCATTCGCGTACCTGACATCGGCAGCGGTGAAGGTGAAGTAATCGAACTGTTTGTGAAGGTCGGCGACCGTATCGAAGCCGACCAGAGCATCCTGACTCTGGAATCGGACAAGGCCAGCATGGAAGTGCCGGCCCCGAAAGCCGGCGTCATCAAGAGCCTGAAAGTGAAGCTGGGCGATCGCCTGAAAGAAGGCGACGAACTGCTGGAGCTGGAAGTCGAGGGCGCCGCGCAAGCGGCCCCTGCTGCGGCTGCTGCGCCTGCCGCCAAGGCCGAAGCTGCACCGGCTGCCGCTCCTGCACCGGCTGCGCCTGCCGCAGCTCCGGCTGCCGCTTCGGTTCAGCAAGTGCACGTGCCGGACATCGGTTCGTCGGGCAAGGCCCAGATCATCGAGATCCAGGTCAAGGTCGGCGACACTGTCGAGGCTGATCAGTCGCTGATCACCCTGGAATCCGACAAGGCGAGCATGGAAATCCCGTCGCCTGCCGCTGGCGTGGTCAAGGCCATCAGCGTCAAGTTGAACGACGAAGTCGGCACCGGCGACCTGATCCTGGACCTGGAAGTGGCGGGTGCTGCGGCCCCTGCTGCTGCCGCTCCGGCCCAGGCTGCTGCTCCAGCCGCTGCCGCTGCGCCGGCTCCGGCCGCCGCGCCAGCCGCACCGGTTGCCGACAGCGTTCAGGACATCCACGTTCCGGACATCGGCTCGGCCGGCAAAGCCAAGATCATCGAAGTGCTGGTCAAGGCTGGCGACAGCGTTGAAGCCGATCAGTCGCTGATCACTCTGGAATCCGACAAGGCGAGCATGGAAATCCCGTCGCCTGCCGCTGGCGTGGTGGAAAGCGTTTCCATCAAGCTGGACGACGAAGTCGGCACCGGCGACCTGATCCTCAAGCTGAAAGTCAAAGGCGCCGCCCCGGCTGCTGCCCCGGCTCCAGCTGCCGCCGCTGCTCCGAGCGCTCCGGCGCCAGCCGCTGCTGCTCCGGCTGCCGCTGCACCTGCTGCTGCCGCTCCGGCCGCTCCGGCCGCTGCTCCAGCCAAGCCTGGTGCGAAAGTTCACGCCGGCCCTGCCGTGCGTCAACTGGCTCGCGAGTTCGGCGTCGAGCTGAGCGCTGTCGGCGCCAGCGGTCCGCACGGTCGCATCCTGAAAGAAGACGTGCAGGTTTACGTCAAAGCCATGATGCAGAAGGCCAAGGAAGCACCGGCCGCTGCTGCTGGCGCAACCGGTGGCGCGGGCATCCCGCCGATTCCGGTCGTCGACTTCAGCCGTTTCGGCGAAATCGAAGAAGTGCCGATGACCCGCCTGATGCAGGTAGGTGCTGCCAACCTGCACCGCAGCTGGCTGAACGTGCCGCACGTAACGCAATTCGACTCGGCGGATATCACCGAGCTGGAAGCGTTCCGCACCGCACAGAAAGCTGTCGCAGAGAAGGCCGGCGTCAAGCTGACCATCCTGCCGCTGCTGCTCAAGTCCTGCGCACACCTGCTCAAGGAATTGCCGGACTTCAACAGCTCGCTGGCACCAAGCGGCAAGGCGATCATCCGCAAGAAATACGTGAACATCGGCTTCGCCGTCGACACCCCGGATGGCCTGCTGGTACCGGTCATCAAGAACGTCGACCAGAAGAGCCTGCTGCAACTGGCCGCCGAGGCCGCTTCCCTGGCTGAAAAAGCCCGGACCAAGAAGCTTTCGTCGGACGAGATGCAAGGCGCCTGCTTCACCATTTCCAGCCTCGGCCACATTGGCGGCACCGGCTTCACGCCGATCGTCAACGCGCCGGAAGTGGCGATTCTCGGTGTTTCCAAGGCAACCATCCAGCCAGTCTGGGACGGCAAAGCCTTCCAGCCGAAACTGATGCTGCCACTGTCGCTGTCCTACGATCACCGTGTGATCAACGGCGCCGCTGCTGCACGCTTCACCAAGCGTCTGAGCGACCTGCTGGCGGACATCCGCACCATCCTGCTGTAAAGCGTTCGGCCCTCCGGCAACGGAGGGCCGACTGCGTTCCACGTTTTCGAGCGCCACACGCTCGTACCTCAACCCCGTCAGTTTGGCGGGGCTTTTTTTTGCCTGAAACAACTGCCACCTGAACTTTTCCCACAACTTGCGCTGAGATAGGCCACGACTTTAGTCCACTTCCTGTCAATATTTTTCAGCGACAGGCAACTAACCTTGGCGCATCAAAGTTGCACCAACAAGCCAGGCAACTTTATTACTCACCAACACTTATTCGAATGGATTCGAACATGCTTAAACCTACTGTCGGCCCGATCATTGGCCACACCACAACTAACCAGGCGCGAATTTTCATTCGTGGCGGACTGCAACATAATGCGTCCGTATTTGCCGGCATTCGTTACCGGCTACTGGATTCGAAACAATGGCAACCCGCCCAATTTTTCAAACTTGATTCAACCCGCGACATGACGGAAGTATTCGTAATCGATCATCTGAAGGCAGACACCGAATACGAATACCAGACCGGCTGGTTCAGCCCGATGAGTCCCGTCCACACCATCCACAGCGTGGCGGAGTTGCCGCTGCAATGGCCACGGGAGATTTACCGCCTGCGCACCCGCAGCAGCCAGCCTTTGCAGCCGCGCGCTTACATCCTCGGCTCCTGCCGTTACCTGCGCATGACCGCCGGCGTCCCGGTGCTCCCGCATCTGGGCGACCGGATCTTCGCGTCCATCAGCCAGTTGATCGAGGGTGCACAACCGGCAATCAGCGCAATCATGATGTGTGGCGATCAGATCTACGCCGACGACTTGAACCTGTTCGCCCCGGATCGCGACTATGACGAGTTCATTGCAAAGTATCGCGCGGCGTTTTCCCTGCCTAATATTCGACGATTGATGTCCGGCACTTCGACCTACATGATCCTGGACGATCACGAAATAGAAGATAACTGGCCAATGAACGCCCATGATTCCGATAAAACGCTCTATCGCAACGCAATGGCGACTTACGATATTTATCAAGCGAGTCATAGCCCGATCTGTTCAACAACAACTAGCGGAACAATTGATCGCACGACACTGAAGCACTATTGGTATCAATTCAGCGATGGCGATATCGAATGGTTTGTGACGGACAGTCGAACTCGCCGCAACTTGTCGAATGACAACCGGCGCATCCTCGATGAAGAACAGGAACAGGCGCTGTGCAAGTGGTTGATCAATAGCCCGGCGCGGGTCAAGTTTGTAGTCACCAGCGTCATGTTCTATCCCGACCGCAAAATGAACGGCGATGATGCCTGGATGGGCTTTCCCGAACAGCGTCTGCGCCTGCTGGAAACCATCCGCCAGCATCGGATCAGGAACGTCGTGTTCATTTCCGGCGATGTGCATGGCTCGCTGACCAGTCGCCTGACCCACAGCGAAGACCCGGACTTTGAAGTGCATACGGTCGTTTCCTCACCGCTGAGCAACAGCAAACTGCTGCCCTACGCCACCGCCGCGACCTTCACGCTCGACCAGCCGCTGGCGCAGACCGAGGCAGGCGAATACCGGCACGAACTGACCAGCGAGGTCGTCAGCCAGGACAACTTCGCGCACATGGTGGTTGAAGCCGGGCGAATCCAGGTCAACTATCACGATCGGGATGGCAGGCACCTGCAATCCATCGATATTCCGTTGCGCTGAATCCAGCGGTACGACCGTTCCGGATGCCGGAAGGCTCTGGAACGGCCATTTTCACGCTTGGTAGCATTAGTTTCCGGCGGGTGCTGGAGAAATGTTCACTGCAGCCGACATATTCTTATAGCACTTGGCCTTCATGTCTCTTGTCAGTCAGTGCCGCAATGATGCAACCTTGCCGCAGGCAACAGTAAAGAGGGCGCGAGCCCGGCGCGTTCAGCAAATTTCCAAGCGAGTTCCCTTCATGAAGAGCCAACCCGATGCCGCCAGCCGTATGGTGGCCGAGGTAGTGACGCAGTTGCCTGTGCCCTCGCGGCTCGGCATGCTGCGTTTCGAGCGCTTGAATGAAGCCAGTTGGGCCATGTTGTTTCTCGATCCCAACTGTGAACGCCAGTTCGGCCAGCCCGCCGTCGAACTTTGCGCTCTGGTTGGCTCACCCTATGCCAGCCTGATGGAGCCCGAAGCGCGTTATCAACTGCACGACGCGATCCAGCAACAACTCGGCCACAGCCCGCATTATCTGGTGCGCTACACCCTGCACACCGCCGCCGGTGCGCTGAGCATTCTCGAACTCGGTGAAGCCTACAGACAGCACAACCGCCACTTGCTGCGCGGTTACCTGCTGGCGGTCGACAACGTGTTTGACGAGGCACCTTCGCTGCCGTCCGTCGACCTTGAAACCCAGAATTCACGCCTGCAAATCGCCCTGGAGCTCAATCAGCGTGCCCAGCAGGAACAACTGCAGCATCTGGAACGGGTGCGCGCCCAACAGGATTTGATCCTGTTACTGGCCCGCCAGCGCTACAGCAGCCAGAACTCCCTGCAGGAAGCTGCCGAGCTGATCACCCGCTGCGCCTGCGATATCTACGAAATCGACTGTGCCAGCCTGTGGAACCTCGAAGGCCAGAAGCTGGTGCCGATTTCGGCTTACCACCGCGCCACCCAGGAATACATCCTGCCGGAGGTGATCGACGTCAGCGGCTTCCCCGATTACATGGAAGCCCTGCACGGCAGCCGCGCCATCGACGCGCATAACGCGATGCGCGACCCGCGTACCCGGGAAATGGCCGAAGCCCTGCGCCCGCGCGACGTCAACGCGATGCTTGACGCCAGCATCCGCGTCGACGGCCAGGTGGTCGGCGTGTTGTGCCTGGAGCAGACCGGCGTCACCCGCGCCTGGCAGTCCGACGAAATCGCCTTTGCCGGCGAGCTGGCCGACCAGTTCGCCCAGGTCATCAACAACCACAACCGCCGTACCGCCACCAGCGCGCTGCACCTGTTCCAGCGCGCGGTCGAGCAGAGTGCCAACGCCTTCTTGCTGGTCAACTGCGACGGAGTGGTCGAGTACGTCAACCCGAGCTTCACCGCGATCACCCAGTACACCACCGAGGAAGTCCATGGCCAGCGCCTGTCGGAGCTGCCAGCCCTGGAAAACTTAAGCGAGCTGCTGTTCGACGCGCCGTCGGCGCTGGCCAAGAGCAACAGCTGGCAGGGCGAGTTCAAGAGCCGCCGCAAGAACCTCGAACCCTACTGGGGCCAACTGTCGATCTCCAAGGTCTACGGCGACAACCGTGAGCTGACGCATTACATCGGCATCTACGAAGACATCACCCAGACCAAGCTGGCGCAGCAGCGCATCGAGCGCCTGGCGTACACCGACAACCTGACCAACCTCGGCAACCGGCCTGCATTTATCCGCAATCTGGATGAACGCTTCGCCCGGGATAGCGATACCCCGATCAGCCTGCTGCTGGTGGACATCGACAACTTCAAGCGGATCAACGACAGCCTCGGCCACCAGACCGGCGACAAACTGTTGATCAGCCTGGCCCGGCGCCTGCGTAACAGCCTGAGCCCGAGCGGCAGCCTGGCGCGATTCGCCAGTAACGAATTCGCGGTGTTGCTCGACGACACTGACCTTGCCACCGGGCAGCAGATCGCCAACCAATTGCTGGCGACGCTGGATAAACCGATGTTCGTCGACAACCAGTTGATCAGCGTCACCGGCTCCGTGGGCCTGGCCTGCGCGCCACTGCACGGCCGCGACCCGCAGACCCTGATGCGCAACGCCGGCCTCGCTCTGCACAAGGCCAAGGCCAACGGCAAACATCAGGTGCAGGTGTTCACCGAAGCGCTGAACGCCGAGGCCAGTTACAAACTGTTCGTTGAGAACAACCTGCGCCGCGCTCTGACCCAGAATGAATTGGACGTGTTCTACCAGCCCAAGCTGTGCCTGCGCAGCGGTCGTCTGCTGGGCATGGAAGCGCTGCTGCGCTGGAATCACCCGGAGCGCGGCATGATCCGGCCGGACCAGTTCATCAGCGTCGCCGAAGAAACCGGCCTGATCATTCCGATCGGCAAGTGGATCGCCCGCCAGGCCTGCCGCATGAGCAAAGCGCTGACCGCTGCGGGCATGGGCAATCTGCAGGTGGCGATCAACCTGTCGCCCAAACAGTTCTCCGACCCGGATCTGGTGGCCTCGATCGCCAACATCCTCAAGGAAGAAGCGCTGCCGGCCAATCTGCTGGAGCTGGAACTGACCGAAGGCCTGCTGTTGGAAGCCACTGAAGATACCCACTTGCAGCTCGACCAGCTCAAGCGTCTGGGCCTGACCCTGGCCATGGACGACTTCGGCACCGGTTACTCGTCGCTCAGCTACCTGAAGAAATTCCCGATCGACATCATCAAGATCGATCGCAGCTTCATCCATGAAATCCCGGACAATCAGGACGACATGGAAATCACCTCTGCCGTGATCGCCATGGCCCACAACCTGAAACTCAAGGTCGTGGCAGAAGGCATCGAGACCGCCGAGCAGCTGGCGTTCCTGCGTCGGCACCGCTGCGACGTCGGCCAGGGCTACCTGTTCGACCGGCCGATTCCGGGCGGCGAGCTGATCCAGGCGCTCAAGCGCTACCCGCGCGGTCCGCTCTGCCTGTAAATCCCAAGGCAGTACCCGCACATTTTGCCTAGTGATTAACGGGGCATCATTGGGCACACTGGCGGTCAGACTTTTACATCCCATCCTGACTGAGAGGAACGATCATGGTTCTGCGCTCGGAAATTCTGGTGAACAAAAACGTGCTACCGACTAAAGAACAAGCTCTGCCTGGCCGCGAAACCCCGATGGCCCTGCCTGAAAAACACTTTGTTTTCACCGAGACGCCGTTGCTGGGCCCGTTCTTTCAGGACGTCGACTTCGCAATCTTCGGGCTGGGCTGCTTCTGGGGTGCCGAGCGCCGCTTCTGGCAGCGCGAAGGCGTGGTCAGCACCGTGGTCGGTTACGCCGGCGGTTACACGCCGAACCCGACCTACGAAGAAGTCTGCTCGGGCCTGACCGGCCACGCTGAAGTGGTGCTCGTGGTGTATGACAAGGCCAAGGTCAGCTACGAAGAGCTGCTGGCGATGTTCTGGGAATTGCACAACCCGACGCAGGGCATGCGCCAGGGCAATGACATCGGCACCCAGTACCGTTCGGTGATCTACGCGACCCATCCGGAGCAACTGGAGGCGGCGTTGAAGAGCAAGGCTGTTTATCAAGCTGAGCTGTCGAAGGCGGGTCTGGGTGAAATCAGCACCGAGATTGAACAGGCGCCGACCGTTTACTTCGCCGAGGCCTATCACCAGCAGTATCTGGCGAAAAATCCGGAAGGCTATTGCGGGATTGGCGGCACTGGCGTGTGCATGCCGCCGAGTCTGGCGGGGAACTAAGTCCGCCCTGATCGCTCCCGCGCTATGTGCGGGAGCGATTGACGGTTGATCAGCTCTCGGCGATCAACCAATCCATCTGCCATCCGCCCTGGGTCTGCCCAAGTTTCTTGGACAGCCACGGCAGCAGCTCACGCAATTCTTCCTCCAGCCCCCACGGCGGATTGGCAATCGCCAGGCCAGAGCCGTTAAGGCTGTTCGGCGTATCCAGTGGATGCACCAGCAACTCGACCCGCAGCAACTTCGGCGCACCGGTGCCGGCCAGATCCTGATAGAAACGACGCAATGCACGCTGATCCTTCACCGGATACCAGATGGCCGCGACGGTCTGGCGCATCCGCGAGATCGCCTCTTTCAGCGACGCCGCACAACGCTGCATCTCGTCGAGCTTCTCGAACGGCGGATCGATCAGCATCACCGCACGCTTCTCGGTCACCGGCAGCAGCGCCCGCGCCACGTGCCAGCCCTCGCCCAGATGCACGGCCACACGGCGGTCGCCCTTCATGTTGTCCTTGAGCAGTACGCCGTCTTCCGGGTGCTTCTCGTTGAGCAACACACGATCCTGGGAACGAGTCAGACGCCGCGCCAGCTCCGGCGAACCCGGGTAATAACGCAACTGGCCGTCCGGGTTCATCTCGTGCAGCACTTTCATGTAGTCGGCGGTCAGCGCCGGCAGATCCGGCTGATCCCACAACCGCGCGATGCCTTCCAGGTACTCGCCGGTACGGTTGGCCTGATCGCCCTGCAGGTCATACAGACCGATGCCGGCGTGGCTGTCGAGATAGGCAAACGGCTGCTCCTTGCGCGACATCAGGGCAATGAGGCGGGTCAAGGTCAGGTGTTTGAACACATCGGCGTGATTGCCGGCATGGAAGGCGTGACGATAATTCATGGCTGCTCCTGCGAGGGCCGTGAAGTTTACCTTTTACCGGGCGGCAAGTCAGGGGTTGGGGGCTGAGTGGGTGGTCTTGCTGTCGGGTACATCCTTGAGAAACCCCTCACCCTAAGCCTCTCCCAAAGGGAGAGGGGACTGACGGAGGTGATCTTTCGGTTTGCATCGACCTGAAAAATCACCGCGACCTAAGGCTTGGCCAAGCCAAGTTCACCACCGAAGTTGCAGGTCGGCGTACGTCACCTATTCACCTTGGTCGGTCCCCTCTCCCTCGGGGAGAGGGCTAGGGTGAGGGGATGGGATCTAAGGCCGGTCACGCAACCTGCGGCCAATCACATCCAAGACATCACAGCCGTCACGCAGCGGAATCACGCAGAGTTGGGCGAAGTCGCTGAGGACGACCGAGTCGCACTCGACCGAGCCGCGCATGCACATGTTTTCCAGGACCTGGATCACGGCGCGGATGCGGTAGTTGGCGGCGTCCATCAGGATGTCGAGCGGGGCGTGGGTGTCGATGAACAGAGTGGGCATGTCGTTGCAGTTGCTGGTCAGCGCCATGAGGCGGTTGTCGGGGTGGGGGATGAAGGGTTCGTAGGGTGGATCGGGTTTCAATGTTGGCACTGGAATGACTCCTAACGTATTGGGCGGTGCCGCCAACTCTCACTTCCACGCATTAGGTGGCGGCTGTACGCAGGTGTGGAAGACCGGGACGTTAGGCACCCGGCGCACTCGAAAGCGCCCCGCGCACAGCCACCAAAAACTCAAACGACAAAAACGTCTGACTGGTGCAGCTTGACGCGCCTAACGATAAAAGGGCTTCCACGCCCTGTCACCGAATTTGCGGTGACAGCCAAAAGACTATCCCCGCATCTCCGCGCCCACCAGTTCACGCAAACCGCCGCAACTCGCAGGAAACGTCCGAAGCCTTTGCCCGGAAATTTCACTCTGACTCGTCCCGCAAGTAGTCCAGCAGTGCCGAAGCCGACGATTCGTCCGACGCTGAAACCGCAAAAAACCTGACAACCTTGCAGCGCAAGACATCGGCGGGAAACGCCTCGAACAACGCCGGCTGTTCCTCGCTCAACCACTGCAAGGCGTTGTTGATCCGGGCGTCGCCGCCGAATTGCGCCAGCAGCTTTTCCGGCACCTGCCACCAAGGAAACTCCCGACCCGAGACCCGCGCCCTGCCCCCGATCTCGACGGTCTGACCGTTGATCAATCCTCGCGTGAGAACCGGCAGCAATTGCCCGGCATCCACCTCGGACGACTCAAGGATCGGCAACAAAAACCGCCCATCCCAAAACCGGAAGAACACCGCTTTCCCGTCCGGCATCAGCACTTGGGTCAAGCTGCGAAAGTGCTCGACCACCGCCTCAAGCCCCGCCGAAGAAACCGCCAGCCAACCCCAGTCACGGGATTCGATGGCCGCGACCCAATCCAGAAACTCACTGCCCGCGTCGACGATTCCCACGTAGGGCATCACCGCATCCCACTCGGCATAGATCGTTTCCGCCCAGACTGGTTTCGGCATCTGCGCTTTCAGCGGCCAGGATTTCAGCGGTTCTACCGCACTCGAGCTGCTGAAAACCGCGAACAACTGCTCCGAGGGTTTCAGCGGCTGATCCTTCAACCATTGATCAGGCCGCACAGACACCGTCCTTGCAGCGCTCGCATTCTTCACAGAAGGGCGCATCACCTTTCAGGCTCATGATTTGCGCAGCAGTCAGAATCGCAGCCGGGGCTGCCGCCAGTTTTTCCGGCAACCCCGGCACCGTCGGCGCCGCACTCATCGTCGCCATCGGCGCACCACCCACCACAATCGGCACGCTGCTGAAGATCCCGCCCGGGCCGATGTTGATCCACTGCCCGCCCGCCTGAATCGTCGCGCTCGCCCCGCCGTCGATCACCACTTGCTGGCCGGCGCTGACGTGGAATTGAGCACTGGCGTTGATCGCCTGATTGCTCACACGGATGTGCCGGTCGCCGGTCACCGTGAGATGGTCGTCCTGCCTCACCTCGGTCTGGCGCTGGCCGTGGGTGATGCGCTGCTCATCGGCTTTCAGCTCGTGTTTGGCGAGACCGGTGACGACAACGCTGCGCTGGTTATCCACTTGCACCTGCTGATCGTTCAATACGTGCTGGGTCCAGTTTCGCTGGGCCCGCAGGTAGATTTCCTCGGCGCCTTTGCGATCCTCGATGCGTAATTCGTTATAGCCCCCGCCGCCGGGACTACTCTGGCTGCGGAAAATACTGCGGGTCTTGTCGGCCGGCAGATCCAGCGGCACCGGCGTCGCTGCGTTCGGCAGGCAACCCATGACCAGCGGTTTGTCGGCGTCGGAATCGATGAACCCCACCAGCACTTCCATGCCGACCCGCGGTATCAGCACGCTGCCATAACGGTCATGGGCCCAGCCGCTGGCGACCCGCAGCCAGCAGCTGGAATGCTCATTGAGCTCACCGTCGCGATCCCAGGCCAGTTGCACCTTGACCCGGCCGTACTCGTCGCAATGGATTTCACTGTCTTGCGGGCCGGTGACCACGGCGGGTTGATAGCCGAGCATCCGTGGTTTTTCCGGGCCCATCGGCGGGCGGAAGAACACGTCCCACGGCGTGGCGAGAAAGGTATTACGGTAACCCTGGAATTCGTCACCCTCGCTGGTGACCGATTCCTCCAGCACTTGCGGCTGTCGGCCACGGTGCTCGATCGCGGTCAGCAGCCAGAGGTCATTCAGATCCTGGCGCGGATGCTCGGTCAGTTGCAGGAAATGTCCACTGACGAGAGCGGATTGATCGCTGCGGCCCTCGGCCTGACGATAGTCGGCGACATGCCGCTCAAGGGTGCGCTGGGCCAGTTGCTTGCCGGTTTCGCGCTCGGTGAACTGGCCGGGAAAGTGGTAATCCTCCAGCACCGGGCGCTGCTCGCTTTCGGCGCGACTTTGCAGCGCCAGCCGGGGTTTGGTGAAGTCGTAATCACGCCGGGTGACCACACTGGTGCGGGTTTCCACTCGAACGGTGAAGCGCTTGATCGCCGGCGCCGCCGCAGCCATGCCACTGCCCGGCAGGTACAGCGTCGGCTCGGCCAGACGGGGGAATACCGTTTGATCGTCGCCGAACACGAGTAGATGCCCATCGGGACTGTGCTGAAAATGGAAATGAATGCCGACTTCGGCACACAGCCGCTGGATGAACGCCAGATCGCTCTCGGCGTACTGCACGCAATATTCACGCGCCGGGTAATCACTGCCGAGGCGAAACTCAAAGGCATCGCGCAGGATCGCGTGATCCTTGAGGATCTGCGTCACGATCTGCGGCACGCTCTGATGCTGGAAAATTCGCTGATTGATCCGGTGACCCAGATAGGCCAGACGCGGAACAAGACTGACGTGATAGCGGGTCAGACGCTTGCCGGAATCCCCCTGCCCAACCCGATAGATCTGACCGTGGATACCGGAACCGTCTTCATCAAAACTCAGAAAAGCCTGACAGTGCAGCAGGCTTTCCAGATCCAGATCCGGCCGTTCACTGACCAGCTCCAGGTCAAAACGGAAGGGTTGGCTGATGGCTTCCTTGCCCGTGAACTCAAGGACTTTGAGGTCAAACTGGGCGCCTTCGACGGTCAACGTGAAACGCGGTTGATTGGCAGGCGCGAACATCCGATGTCTCTCTGCAGATTGAGGGCGGGCGATTCTGCATGAGGGGCAAGGGGTGCAGGTTGGGTGACTGAAAAATCAGATTTTCCCTACTTGAAACTTCGATCTCCCCTTCAAGAATCAGCGCATTCGACTACAGACTTTGCCTTCAGAAAAATCGCAGGCAATAAAAAACGGCCCGCTTCCTGTAGGACGCGGGCCGTTTTCTTGTGAGCCTCAGCTCATTCCCATCACTTGTTCAGATGGAAGTCCTTCTCGGCCGCTTCAAAGCGCTGAACCATACCGGCGCTCGGCTGGCCCATCAGGCTGACCAGGTAGATCGCCAGGCTGGCGAAGATGAAGCCCGGGATGATTTCGTACAGGCCCAGCAGTTCGAAATGCTTCCACACGATCACGGTGATCGCGCCGACCAGGATGCCGGCCAGTGCGCCGTCACGGGTCATCTTCTTCCAGATCACCGAGATCAGCACCACAGGACCGAACGCTGCACCGAAACCGGCCCAGGCGTAGGACACCAGGCCCAGCACGCGGTTGTCTGGGTTGGCGGCCATCGCGATGGCGATCAGTGCAACCAGCAGCACCATGGCGCGACCGACCCAGACCAGCTCGACTTGCGAAGCGGATTTACGCAGGAAAGCCTTGTAGAAGTCTTCGGTCAGGGCGCTCGAGCACACCAGCAACTGGCAGCTCAGGGTGCTCATCACGGCAGCCAGAATGGCCGACAGCAGCACACCGGCGATCCACGGGTTGAACAGCAGCTTCGCCAGTTCGATGAACACACGCTCGTGGTTCTCGGTCACTGGACCCGCGACTTCCGGGTGCGCCGAGAAGTAGGCGATACCGAAGAAGCCCACGGCCACGGTGCCGCCCAGGCACAGGATCATCCAGGTCATGGAGATGCGACGGGCGTTGGCGATCGATTTCACCGAATCAGCAGCCATGAAGCGCGCCAGGATGTGCGGCTGGCCGAAGTAGCCCAGACCCCAACCCATCAGCGAGATGATGCCGATGAAAGTGGTGCCTTTGAGCATGTCGAAGTTGCTCGGGTCCTGTGCTTCGATGGCCAGGAACGTGGTGTCGACGCCGCCGGTAGCCAGCAGCACGATGATCGGCGTCAGCAGCAGGGCGAAGATCATCAGGGTGGCTTGTACGGTGTCAGTCCAGCTCACCGCGAGGAAACCGCCGACGAAGGTGTAGGCAATCGTCGCCGCAGCACCGGCCCACAGCGCGGTCTCGTAGGACATACCGAAGGTGCTTTCGAACAGGCGGGCACCGGCCACGATGCCGGAAGCGCAATAAATGGTGAAGAACACCAGAATCACCACCGCCGAAATGATGCGCAGCAGACCGCTTTTGTCTTCGAAACGGCTGGAGAAGTAGTCCGGCAGGGTCAGCGCATCGCCGTTGTGCTCGGTTTGAACACGCAGACGGCCGGCGACGAACAGCCAGTTCAGGTAGGCACCGACGATCAGGCCGATGGCGATCCAGCTTTCGGACAGGCCGGACATGTAGATGGCGCCCGGCAGGCCCATCAGCAACCAGCCGCTCATGTCGGAAGCGCCGGCGGACAATGCCGTCACCACGCTGCCCAGGCTGCGGCCACCGAGAATGTAGTCAGAAAGGTTGTTGGTGGAGCGATAGGCCATGAAGCCGATCAGCACCATTGCTGCGATGTAGATCACGAACGTGATCAGGGTTGGATTGCTTGCGCTCATTACGTACGTGCCCTGGCTTTGTTTTTATGTAGCGGCGGCGGTTGCACCGTTTGCAGACTGATGCCTGACAGACGATTCGCACGGCCGCGCATTTATGACCAATGTTTCCCCAGGAAAGCCATTGGCCGGTGCGTCGGGTTTCCCCGGTTGCACCTTGGGCGCGAATCCTATGCAACAAAGCAAAACAGGTGCAACCAGTTTCTTGAGAATTAGTTGCACCCAGTCGGATTTATCCTACGGAAGTGGCTTTTTGCTCCCTTTTAACGCAGTGACAACGCTTTTCTAGAAGCAAAAGCACCAAGCAAGAGCAGCACTTTCGTACCAGAAATTATTTCCTGACGAGCTGCAGAATATTCCGACAAAAAAGGGTTGCACCCGGTTGCACCTGTTCCGGCTCGCGGCTAATCTTGCCGCCAGCTGTTGTCGCGCAACTGCGGCACCTATGAGGATAAAAATATGGCTACCACCACCCTTGGGGTCAAACTTGACGACCCGACCCGCGAGCGCCTGAAGGCCGCCGCGACCTCGATTGATCGCACACCGCACTGGCTGATCAAGCAGGCAATTTTCAATTACCTGGAAAAACTCGAGGGTGGTGCAACCCTGACCGAGCTGAACGGTTTGTCCGCCAAGGACACCGACGACGCAGGTGAAGTCCACACCGATCACGCGCACCAATGCTTCCTCGAATTTGCTGAAAGCATCCTGCCGCAATCGGTGCTGCGCGCCTCGATCACCGCCGCTTACCGTCGCCCCGAGCCGGAAGTGGTGCCGATGCTGATCGAGCAGGCGCGCCTGCCGGCGCCGATGGCCGAAGCTACCAACAAACTCGCCGCAACCATCGCGGAAAAACTGCGTAACCAGAAGAGTGCCGGCGGTCGTGCAGGCATTGTTCAGGGCCTGTTGCAGGAATTTTCCCTGTCGTCCCAGGAAGGCGTGGCGCTGATGTGCCTGGCCGAAGCACTGCTGCGGATCCCGGACAAAGGCACTCGCGATGCGCTGATCCGCGACAAGATCAGCACCGGCAACTGGCAGCCGCACTTGGGCAACAGCCCGTCGTTGTTCGTCAACGCCGCAACCTGGGGCCTGCTGCTGACCGGCAAACTGGTCTCCACCCACAACGAAGCCGGCCTGACTTCTTCCCTGAGCCGCATCATCGGCAAGAGCGGCGAGCCGATGATCCGCAAGGGCGTCGACATGGCCATGCGCCTGATGGGCGAGCAGTTCGTCACCGGCGAAACCATCGCCGAAGCCCTGGCCAACGCGAGCAAGTTCGAAGCCAAGGGCTTCCGCTATTCCTACGACATGCTTGGTGAAGCGGCGCTGACCGAGCACGACGCCCAGAAGTACCTGGCCTCGTACGAACAAGCCATTCACTCGATCGGCAAAGCGTCCCACGGCCGTGGGATTTATGAAGGCCCGGGCATCTCGATCAAACTGTCGGCCCTGCACCCGCGTTACAGCCGCGCCCAGTACGAGCGCGTGATGGACGAGCTGTACCCGCGCCTGCTGTCGCTGACCCTGCTGGCCAAGCAATACGACATCGGCCTGAACATCGACGCCGAAGAAGCAGACCGCCTGGAGCTGTCGCTGGATCTGCTCGAGCGTCTGTGCTTCGAGCCGCAACTGACCGGCTGGAACGGCATCGGTTTCGTGATCCAGGCTTACCAGAAGCGCTGCCCGTACGTGATCGACTACGTGATCGACCTCGCTCGCCGCAGCCGTCATCGCCTGATGATCCGTCTGGTGAAAGGCGCTTACTGGGACAGCGAAATCAAGCGCGCCCAGGTCGAAGGCCTGGAAGGCTATCCGGTCTACACCCGCAAGGTGTACACCGACGTTTCCTATATCGCCTGCGCGCGCAAACTGCTGTCGGTGCCGGAAGTCATCTACCCGCAATTCGCCACGCATAACGCCCACACGCTGTCGGCGATTTATCACATTGCCGGTCAGAACTATTACCCGGGCCAGTACGAATTCCAGTGCCTGCACGGCATGGGCGAACCGTTGTACGAGCAGGTTGTAGGCAAGGTTTCCGAAGGCAAGCTGAACCGTCCGTGCCGTGTGTACGCTCCGGTCGGCACCCACGAAACCCTGCTGGCGTACCTCGTACGTCGCCTGCTGGAAAACGGCGCCAACACCTCGTTCGTCAACCGCATCGCCGACCAGTCGATTTCGATTCAGGAACTGGTCGCCGATCCAGTTGCGCAGATCGAGCAGATGGCAACCGTGGAAGGTGGTTTCGGCCTGCCGCACCCGCGCATTCCGCTGCCGCGTGACCTGTATGGTTCCGAGCGCGCCAACTCCGCCGGCATCGACATGGCCAACGAACATCGTCTGGCCTCGCTGTCCTGCGCCCTGCTGGCCACTGCGCACAACAACTGGAAAGCCGCGCCGATGCTCGGTTGCGCCTCCAGCAACGAAGCGCCGGCACCGGTGCTGAACCCGTCCGATCTGCGTGACGTGGTCGGCCATGTGCAGGAAGCCACGGTCGAAGACGTCGACAACGCCATTCAATGCGCCCTGAACGCCGCACCGATCTGGCAGGCCACCCCGCCCGCCGAACGTGCCGCGATTCTGGAACGTGCCGCTGACTTGATGGAAGGCGAGATCCAGCCGCTGATGGGTCTGCTGGCCCGCGAGGCCGGCAAGACCTTCGCCAACGCCATCGCCGAAGTCCGCGAAGCGGTCGACTTCCTGCGTTATTACGCGGTGCAGGCACGCAACGATTTCAGCAACGACGCCCACCGCCCACTGGGCCCGGTGGTGTGCATCAGCCCGTGGAACTTCCCGCTGGCGATCTTCAGCGGTCAGGTTGCCGCCGCACTGGCCGCCGGTAACCCGGTGCTGGCCAAACCGGCCGAACAGACTCCGCTGGTCGCCGCACAAGCCGTGCGTCTGCTGCTCGAAGCCGGGATTCCGGAAGGCGTGCTGCAACTGCTGCCGGGGCGCGGTGAAACCGTCGGCGCCGGCCTGGTCGGCGATGAGCGCGTCAAAGGCGTGATGTTCACCGGCTCCACCGAAGTCGCGCGCCTGCTGCAACGCAACATCGCCGGTCGCCTCGACAACCAGGGCCGTCCGATTCCGCTGATCGCCGAAACCGGCGGCCAGAACGCGATGATCGTCGACTCTTCGGCACTGACCGAACAGGTGGTGATCGACGTGGTGTCGTCGGCCTTCGACAGCGCCGGTCAGCGTTGCTCGGCCCTGCGCGTCCTGTGCCTGCAGGAAGATTCCGCTGATCGCGTCATCGAAATGCTCAAGGGCGCGATGGCTGAAAGCCGTCTCGGCAACCCGGAGCGCCTGTCCGTGGACATCGGCCCGGTGATCGACGCCGAAGCCAAGGCCGGTATCGAGAAGCACATCCAGGGCATGCGCGACAAAGGTCGCAACGTGTACCAGGTGGCCATCGCCGACACCGAGGAAGTCAAACGCGGCACCTTCGTCATGCCGACCCTGATCGAACTGGAAAGCTTCGACGAGCTGCAACGCGAGATCTTCGGCCCGGTGCTGCACGTGGTGCGCTACAAGCGTAAAGAGATCGACCAGTTGATCGCCCAGATCAACGCCTCCGGTTACGGCCTGACCCTCGGCGTGCACACCCGTATCGACGAGACCATCGCCAAGGTGATCGACAACGTCAACGCCGGTAACGTCTACGTCAACCGCAACATCGTCGGTGCTGTGGTTGGCGTCCAGCCATTCGGTGGTGAAGGCCTGTCGGGTACGGGTCCGAAAGCCGGTGGCCCGCTGTACCTGTACCGTCTGTTGTCGACACGTCCTACCGATGCCATCGAACAGTCCTTCGCTCGTGGTGATGCTGCCGTGGCGCCGGACGTTCGTCTGCGCGACGCCATGAGCAAACCGCTGACCGCCCTGAAAGCATGGGCCGATAGCAACAAGTTCGCCGATCTGAGCACTCTGTGCGTGCAGTACGCAGCCCAGTCGCAAAGCGGTATCACCCGCGTGCTGGCCGGCCCGACCGGCGAGAAGAACAGCTACGCCATCCTGCCACGCGAACACGTGCTGTGCCTGGCGGACATCGAAGGTGATCTGCTGACCCAGCTCGCTGCGGTGCTGGCGGTGGGCGGTTCGGCGGTCTGGCCGGAATCCGACACCAGCAAGGCATTGTTCGCACGCCTGCCGAAGGAAATTCAGGCGCGGATCAAACTGGTTTCCGACTGGAACAAGGACGACGTGGTGTTCGATGCGGTTCTGCATCACGGCCATTCCGACCAGTTGCGTGCGGTCTGCCAGCAGATTGCCAAGCGTCCCGGCGCCATCGTCGGGGTTCAGGGCCTGTCCCAGGGCGAGACCAACATTGCGCTGGAGCGTCTGGTGATCGAGCGCGCGTTGAGCGTCAACACCGCGGCGGCGGGCGGTAACGCCAGCCTGATGACCATCGGTTAATCAGCAACTCTGTCAGCAACATAAAAATGGGCGCCCTCACCGGCGCCCATTTTTTTGGCCTCTCCATCACCGTTATCAATCTTCCTGTTCAGCCTTTATTCGCACGCCTAGACTCAGCCCATTCCAAAAAAAGGTAGGCCGCCATGTCCGAGACGCTGCTCAGTTCCCGCAATCTGGCTTTCGAGCTGTACGAAGTCCTCGATGCCGAGGGCCTGACCCGGCGCGAGCGGTTTGCCGAGCACAATCGCGAAACCTTCGATGCCGCCATCGGTACAGCGCGCAACATTGCCGAGAAGTACTTCGCGCCGCACAACCGCAAGGGCGACGAGAACGAACCGCGCTATGAGAACGGTCAGGCGATTCTGATTCCCGAGGTGAAACCGGCGGTGGATGCGTTCCTCGAAGCCGGATTCCTCAACGCGGCGCGCAGTTTCGACGCCGGCGGCATGCAACTTCCTACATTGTTGTCCCAGGCCTGCTTCGCCCACTTCCAATCGGCCAACGCGGCGTCGACTTCCTATCCGTTCCTGACCATGGGCGCGGCCAACCTGATCGAAAGCTTCGGCACCGAAGAGCAGAAGCAACGCTTCCTGCAACCGATGATCGACGGCCGCTTCTTCGGCACCATGGCCCTGACCGAGCCCCACGCCGGCTCGTCGCTGTCGGATATTCGTACCCGCGCCGAGCCTTCGTCCGACGGCACTTATCGCCTCAAGGGCAACAAGATCTTCATCTCCGGCGGTGATCACCCGCTCTCGGAAAACATCGTGCACATGGTGCTGGCCAAACTGCCGGACGCGCCGGCCGGGGTGAAAGGTATTTCGCTGTTTATCGTGCCCAAGTTTCTGGTCAACGATGACGGCAGTTTGGGCAAACGTAATGACGTGTTGCTGGCCGGGCTGTTCCACAAGATGGGTTGGCGCGGCACCACGTCAACGGCGCTGAACTTCGGCGATAACGGCGAGTGCGTCGGTTATCTGGTGGGCAAGCCGCATCACGGCTTGAGCTACATGTTCCAGATGATGAACGAGGCGCGGATCGGCGTCGGCATGGGCGCGGTGATGCTCGGTTATGCCGGTTATCTGTACTCGCTGGAATACGCTCGCGAACGTCCGCAGGGCCGAGTGCCGGACAGCAAGGATCCGACGACGGCGCCGGTAGCGATCATTCAGCACGCGGATGTCAGACGCATGCTGCTGACGCAGAAATCCTACGTCGAAGGGGCATTCGATCTCGGTCTGTACGCGGCGCGGCTGTTCGACGACACCACCACGCTTGAGACCGAAGCCGAGCGCAAACAGGCCCATGAACTGCTGGATTTGCTGACACCGATCGTCAAATCCTGGCCCTCCGAGTTCTGCCTCAAGGCCAACGAACTGGCGATCCAGATTCTCGGCGGCCACGGTTACACCCGCGAGTACCCGGTGGAGCAGTACTACCGCGACAACCGCCTGAACCCGATCCACGAAGGCACCCACGGCATTCAGTCGCTGGACTTGCTGGGACGCAAACTGGCGCAGAACGGTGGCGCCGGGCTCAAGCAACTGATTCGCCTGATTGCCGACACCGCCGAGCGCGCAGTCGCGTACGAATCGTTGACCGCACTGCGTGAGCCACTGGAGAAACTGGTGGCGCGCCTACAGACGGTGACCATCGGTCTGCTGACCGACCTGGCTCAGGGCAAGGTCAACAGCAGTCTGGCGAATTCGGCGCTGTACCTGAAGGTGTTCGGGCACGCGGTGATTGGCTGGCGCTGGCTGGAGCAGGCGATTCGCGCCGAGGAAGGGTTGGCCAAGGGGAACGCGGCGGATGCCGACTTCTATAAGGGCAAGTTGCAGGCGGCGCGGTATTTCCTGACGTGGGAAGTGCCGGGGTGCAAGCATGAGCTGGCGTTGCTGGAGGCGCGGGATGATACGTGTCTGGGGATGCAGGATGCGTGGTTCTGATCATTGACCGAGCGAAACCCGGCCCTCACCCCAGCCCTCTCCCGGAGGGAGAGGGGGCCGACCGAAGTGTCTTGCGCCGTACATCGACCTGAAAAACCGAGTTGATTATGGATTCGGCAAAGCACTTTCAGGTCGACGCATCTCCAGAGCATCCCCCAATCGGTCCCCTCTCCCTTTGGGAGAGGGCTAGGGTGAGGGGCTCTTTGGATCTTGGCACTTAACTCAACTCAACTTGAACCCACCCATCTGCCGCGCCAGATCATCCGCCAGCTTCTGCAACATCTGACAATCCTCACGACAGGCGCGGACCTCCCCCGCCGTCGCCCGGGCCAGATCGGAAATGCCCTGCACGTTGCGGTTGATCTCCTCGGTCACCGCCGACTGTTCCTCGGTCGCCGTCGCCACCTGATGGTTCATGTCGCTGATGCGCTCGACCTGCCCGGTGATCGCAGTCAAAGACGCCCCGGTACGCTGGCTCGATTCGACTCCAGTACCCGTCGCAGCCTGCCCGGTGCGCATCGACGACACCGCATTCTCCGCACCCTGTTTGAGGCTGCCGATCATCTGCTGAATTTCGTCGGTAGACGCCTGAGTCCGGCGCGCCAAAGTTCGCACTTCATCGGCCACCACCGCAAAACCACGCCCCATGTCCCCGGCCCGCGCCGCTTCAATCGCCGCGTTCAGCGCCAACAGATTGGTCTGCTCCGACACCCCGCGAATCACCGCCAGCACCTGATCGATCGACGCCACCTGATGCGCCAACTCACCCACCGCGCCGGCCGCGACGCCAATTTCATCGGACATGCTTTCTATATGGCGAATCGAACCGCCGACCACTTCCCGCGCCTGCATCGCTTCATCGCGGGCGGTTTGCGAGGCGAGCGCGGCGTTGCCGGCGTTCTGCGCGATCTCCTGCACGGTCAGGCCCATTTCGTGGACGGCAGTGGCGACCATGTCGGTCATTTCCTGCTGGCGACCGGAGCGTTCGGCGGTGTTATCCACAACCCTGGCCACCTGGCCGACCGCGACACGCAGACGCTCGCTGGTGGTCAGCACTTCGCCGATCATCCCGCGCTGGCTGTCGAGGAAACGGTTGAAGCCCCGGGCGAGGTCGCCCAGTTCATCGGCGCGGCTGGAATCTAACCGATGGGTCAAATCTCCACCACCGCTACCGATTGCTACCAGCGCCGCTGTTACCTGACGAATCGGTCGCACCAATCCCTGAGCCAGCCAGATCACCAGCGCCAGGCAAACCAGCGCCACCGCCAGACCGATGCCGCTGCTCATCCACATCGCCCGGCGGGCTTCGGCGTAGATCTGCGACTGTGGCACTTCGGCCACCAGGGTCCAGCCGAGGTCGCGCAAAGGCAGGCTGAAGGCGAGGAAATCTTCGCCGTCGCGCTGGAAGCTGCTGTTGCTCGCCGCTTTATGGCCCATGACCGCTTGTGCTGCAGATTCGCCGATCTGCTCGCTCAAGGTGCGCTTGCCGCTGAACTGTGCTTCGGGATGGACCTGGATCAAGCCGTCGGAACGCACGAGATAGACCTTGCCGCGCTCCCCGAAGCTGAAGTTGTGGATCAGCTCCGACAGCTCTTTCATGCTCAACCCGAGTCCCGCGACGCCGACCACTTTGCCGGCCTGCTCCACCTTCAAATCGATGAACAGCGCCAGCTCTCCGGTGGCCCCGTCGTTGTCGATGTTCAGGGTTCGCGGCTGATTGCCGTCGAGGAAGGAGTAGAACCACGCATCGGCCGGTTTGTCGCGACTCAGGGTGCGATCCAGGCCTTTCTCGGTGATGTAGTGATTGGATTCGGTGCCGATGATCAGCGCGGTAAACGCCTTGTGTTCGGCGCGGATGCCCTCCAGATACTGCGCGAAGCCCGCCGTTTTGCCGGAGTCTTCACCATTGGCCAGCCAGTCGCGGACCATGGTGTTGCTGGCGATGTCCTTGGCGGCGGTGAGAGGTTGAACGAGGATTCGTTCGATGTCGTTGCGCGTCGCTTCGATGCTCGACGGCAGCGCCTGTTCGACCAGATAGCTCTGGGCGAGGCGGTTGACCACCAGGGTATAAATGCCAACCACGATCAGAATGCTGACCAGCAGGGCGGTGCCCATACCGAGGATCAGCTGCCATTGAATACTGCGACGCCAGAACTGCATGGAGCACCCCCAAAGAATAAGAGGCTGAAACACTGCAACAGCCGTGCCGATTGTATACAGCGCAATCGACAATCTTATTCTTTGGTTGTGCGCAACCCATCAACCCTGATTGATGGTCTTGGCGATGGTCTCGACCGTGGCGCTGACTTGCTCTTGGTAACGCTCGAGTTCTTCCTGATGCTGCTTCTTCATTTCAATCTGCTGCGAGCACAGATTCATCGCCGCCAGCACCAGCAGGCGGTCACCGATCAGGGTCGGGTATTTCTTCTTGGTGTCGGCCAGTGCGGCCTTGAGCATCAACGCAGCGTCCAGCAGGGTCTGTTCTTCCCCGGCCGGTGCCTTGATCGAATAGTCCTCCCCCATGATGGAGATGACTTTTACCCCTGCTGTGCCATGGTTCATGCGCTGACAGGACCTGCGTTGACGCGATCAACCAGGGCCTGGATGCGCGCGGCGGTGGCGCCGTGCTTTTCTTCCTGTTCCATCAGGCTCAGTTGCAGGCTTTCGTTTTCATCCTTGGCCTGGGCCAGTTCCGTGGACAGGGTCTGGTTGGTTTGCGACAGGGTCTGGTTTTGTTGCACCAGGTCGCTGACGAGCTGTTCCAATTGGCTGAGGGATGCTTCCAACATTTTGATCTTCCAGGGCTTTTTCAAAGGGCGCGTACGATAAAGAAAAGTCGTCGTTGACGCCAGGGTTAAACCGGCGCAAGGCCTTGATTTTCCTGGCGGCCGACCGTTCTTGCGAGTGTTAGAGACTGTCATCTGCCGATCTGGTTCCTGCACTTCGTCGCCCGACGCCCCATGCGACAAATACGCACACTGCCTCAAGACTTTAGTCGTATGACCGATAAGTCACCCAACAGCAGTCTCAGCCCGCACGGATGCGGCCCTTCCCTGGTATCCGCCTCCATGTCCCTTCGCAATATGAACATCGCCCCCCGGGCGTTCACCGGTTTCGCCCTGATCGGCGGCCTGATGCTGATTCTCGGCGTGTTCGCCCTGAATCAGATGAGCAAGATCCGCGCAGCAGGCGAAGACATTGCCACCGCCAGCGTGCCTTCGATCAAGGCCCTCGACGAATTCACCCAGTTGACCCTGCGCCTGCGCGTGCTGTCGTATCGGTTGCTGATCAACCGAGAGCCAGACGTCCAGCAAAAAACCATCGAACTGTTCGATTTGCGCAACCGGCAGATCGCCGACGCGCAACGCGCCTACGAGCCGCTGATCGATGGCCCGCAAGAACGCGCGGCTTACGATCAGTACGTGCAGTTGCTGGCGCAGTACCGTCAACTCGAAGACCGCATGAAAACCCTGTCGCGCAACAATCAGGTCGACGAATTGCGACAGATGCTCAACACCGATTTGCTCGCCAACTCCGAAGCGGTGAATACCGCCCTCGCGCGTTTGCTGGAGATCAACACCCAACAGATCGCCGAGACCAATCAGGGCGCCACTGATCAGTATTCGATGTCGTTCAATCTGGTGGTGACCCTGTTGGTGATTGCCACCGGCCTGACCTTGCTGTTCGCCTGGCTGTTGACCAGCAGCATCACCAAGCCGATCGCCAAGGCGCTGGATGCAGCGGAAACCATCGCCGAGGGCAACCTGACCCAGCCGATCCACGTTGACGGCACCGACGAAGCCGGACGCCTGCTGGTGGCCATGGCCAAGATGCAGTCGAAGCTGCGCGACACGCTGCAGCGGATTTCCGGCTCGGCCACCCAACTGGCCTCCGCCGCCGAAGAGCTGAACAGCGTCACCGACGAAAGCGCCCGTGGCCTGACCCAGCAGAACAACGAAATCGAGCAGGCCGCCACCGCCGTCAACGAGATGACAAGCGCCGTTGAGGAAGTAGCGCGCAACGCGGTCAGCACCTCGGAAGCCTCGAAGAACGCCACCACCTCCGCCGGCGACGGCCGCGATCTGGTGCAGGAGACCGTCAGCGCCATCGAACGCATGAGCGCCGACGTGCAGAGCACTGCGACCCTGATCGGCGATCTGGCCAACGAATCCCGTGACATCGGCAAGGTGCTGGACGTGATTCGCGGCCTGGCTGACCAGACCAACCTGCTGGCGCTCAACGCGGCAATTGAAGCGGCCCGTGCCGGTGAAGCCGGTCGTGGTTTTGCCGTGGTGGCTGACGAAGTCCGTGCCCTGGCGCACCGCACCCAGCAGTCGACCAGCGAAATCGAGCGCATGATCGGCAGCATCCAGAGCGGCACCGAACACGCCGTGGACTCGATGCGCAACAGCACCGAGCGCGCCGAGTCGACCCTGAACATTGCCCGTGGCGCGGGCCTGTCGCTGGACACCATCAACAACGCCATCGTCGAAATCAACGAGCGCAATCTGGTGATCGCCAGCGCCGCCGAAGAGCAGGCGCAAGTCGCACGGGAAGTGGATCGCAACCTGGTAAACATCCGCGATCTGTCGGTGCAATCGGCGACCGGGGCGAATCAGACCAGTGCGGCTAGTAATGAGCTGTCGCGATTGGCGCTGGATCTGAACAATATGGTTGGGCGGTTCAGCCTGTAATTTTGAGATAAAGATCAAAAGCTACCCCCTCATCGGAACGCCGCCCGCCCAGCCCTCTCCCCCTAAAGGGGGCGAGGGGGAAAGGGAGCAGATCTTCGTGCGTTTCAAGACCTGAGTTCGACTCGCTATTTCAGGTCGATGTAACTCGAGAGAGCCACTCGGTCAGTCCCCTCTCCCTCCGGGAGAGGGCTAGGGTGAGGGCAGCAATCGCAAGCCGAACCCAAATCCCGAATCCCCCGCTGAAAAAGCTTTTTGACAGCATCACATTTCAACAGGTTAGAATCGCTGGCACGCAGACTGCATGGTCAGTTTGTGCCCGTCTTTCCGCTTCTGGAGTACTGCCTTTGAATGCGACGACCATCAACAGCCTGTTCTTGATCGGCGCGTTGCTGGTAGGCGCAAGTATTCTTGTCAGCTCCCTGTCTTCCCGTCTCGGCATCCCGATTCTGGTGATCATCCTCGCGGTCGGCATGGCTGCCGGGGTCGACGGCGGCGGGATCATTTTCGATAACTACCCGACGGCTTATCTGGTCGGCAACCTCGCGCTGGCGGTGATCCTGCTCGACGGCGGCTTGCGCACCCGGGTGTCCAGTTTCCGCGTGGCGTTGTGGCCGGCCTTGTCGCTGGCCACGGTCGGCGTTCTTATCACCACCGGCCTCACCGGCATGGCCGCCGCCTGGCTGTTCGACCTCAATCTGATTCAAGGCCTGCTGATCGGCGCCATCGTCGGTTCCACGGACGCCGCGGCGGTGTTCTCGCTGCTCGGCGGCAAGGGCCTGAACGAGCGGGTGACCGCCAGCCTGGAAATCGAATCCGGCAGCAACGACCCGATGGCGGTGTTCCTCACCGTGACCCTGATCGACATGCTCGCCAGCGGCCAGACCGGCCCGCACTGGAGCCTGTTGACCCACCTGATCCGCGAGTTCGGCATTGGCGGTGTGATCGGTCTGGGCGGTGGCTGGCTGATGCTGCAACTGGTCAACCGGATCAATCTCGCCGCCGGTCTGTATCCGATTCTGGTGATCGCCGGCGGTCTGGTGGTGTTCGCCCTGACCAACGCCCTGCACGGCAGCGGCTTCCTCGCCGTGTACCTGTGTGGTCTGGTGATCGGCAACCGCCCGGTGCGCAGCCGTCACGGCATCCTGCACATGCTCGACGGCATGGCGTGGCTGGCGCAGATCGGCATGTTCCTGGTGCTGGGGCTGCTGGTCACGCCGCATGACTTGCTGCCGATCGCCCTGCCGGCGCTGGGTCTGGCGCTGTGGATGATTCTGTTCGCACGGCCGCTGTCGGTGCTGGTCGGGCTGTTGCCCTTCAAGGCCTTCCACGGTCGCGAGAAAGCCTTCATTTCCTGGGTCGGCCTGCGTGGCGCGGTACCGATCATTCTGGCGGTGTTCCCGCTGATGGCCGGGCTGCCGAATGCGCAGCTGTATTTCAACCTCGCCTTCTTTATCGTGCTGGTGTCGCTGCTGGTGCAGGGCACGAGCCTGCCGTGGGTGGCCAAGCTGCTCAAGGTGACCGTACCGCCGGAGCCGGCGCCGATCTCCCGCGCCGCCCTCGAAGTGCACGTCACCAGCGAGTGGGAGCTGTTCGTCTACAAACTCGGCGCGGAAAAATGGTGCATCGGTTCGCCCCTGCGCGAACTGAAAATGCCCGAAGGCACCCGTATCGCCGCCCTGTTTCGCGGTCAGCAACTGCTCCATCCGTCGGGTAGTACGGTGCTGGAAGTCGATGATTTGCTGTGTGTTATCGGCCATGAACACAACCTTCCGGCCCTCGGAAAGCTGTTCAGCCAGGCGCCGCAACGCGGCCTCGATCTGCGCTTCTTCGGCGACTTCGTACTCGAAGGAGACGCCCAGCTCAAAGCGGTTGCCGCCCTGTACGGCCTGCCCGCCGAAGGCATCGATCCGGACATGACCCTGGGCCACTTCATTGCCCAGAAAGTCGGCGGTGCACCGATCGTTGGCGACCAGGTGGAATGGAACAACACCCACTGGACGGTTGCGGTCATGGACGGGAACAAGATCGGCAAAGTGGGCGTCAGATTCCCCGAAGGAAGTCGCCCGGGCCCCGGACTCTTCCTCTAAACTGCGTCCACTCTCACTTGCTTGACCGGTCTCTATGCCTACCCTGCGCTCCTTTTTCCTCGCGGCCCTGCTGGGCCTGAGTCTTTCCGTCGGCCCGCTGCAAGCCGCCGAACCACCGTCCAGCGACGCCGTGCAGGCCAGCCTGGACAAGCTCACCGACAGCAAACTGCCCGAGGCCGACAAGAAGGCCCTGCAGACGGTCCTGCAAAACACGCTGAACCAGCTCAACAACCGGCGTGATTACGAGCAGAAGCTGATCGACCTCAAGCAGCAGTTGGCCACTGCGCCGAAGCAGACCATCGAGAATTCGCGCGAACTGACCCGCCTCAAGGCCAGCGCCGTGGTACCGGTAGCACAGCGCTTCCCCAAGGAAAACATCCAGCAGCTGGAGCAGATGCTCACCGAGCGCTCGACCCAGCAAAGCGATCTGCAGAAAGCCCTGGCCGACGCCAACAGCCTGATCATCACCGCCCAGACGCGTCCCGAGCGCGCCCAGGCCGAGATTTCCAGCAGCCAGACGCGCATCCAGCAGATCAACAACATCCTCAAGACCGGCAAGGACGCCGGTAAGACCGTCAGCGCCGAGCAGCGCGACCTGCTCAACGCCGAACTGGCGGCGCTCAATGCGCTGATCCCGCTGCGCCGTCAGGAACTGGCCGGCAACAACCAGTTGCAGGATCTGGGCAACAGTCAGCATGACCTGCTCTCGGAAAAGTCCGACCGTCTGGATCGCGAGATCCAGGAACTGCAAACCCTGATCAACCAGAAACGTCTGACCCTGTCGCAGGAAACCGTGACGCAGCAGTCGATCGAGGCCCAAAAGTCCGGCAGCAGCGCCCTGCTCGCCACGGAAAGCGCGGCCAACCTCAAGCTCTCCGACTACCTGCTCAAAAGCACCGACCGTCTCAACGAACTCACCCAGCAGAACCTGCAGACCAAGCAGCAACTGGACAGCGTGACCCAGAGCGACTCGGCCCTCGACGAGCAGATCAACGTGCTCAAGGGCAGCCTGCTGCTGTCGAAGATTCTCTATAAGCAGAAGCAAGCGCTGCCGCGCCTCAAGGTCGACCGCGACCTGGCGGACCAGATCGCCGACATTCGCCTGTACCAGTTCGAAATCAACCAACAGCGCGAACAACTGAGCAATCCGGCGACTTACGTCGACAACCTGCTGTCCACCCAGCCGCCGGAGCAAGTCACGCCACAACTGCGCAAGAGCCTGCTGGAACTGGCCAACACCCGCGTGGATCTGCTGGAACGACTGAGTCGCGAACTGAGCGCGATGCTTAACGAGTCGATCACCCTGCAACTGAACCAGAAACAACTGCTGAGCACCGCGCAAAGCCTGCGCGCAACTCTCGACGAGCAAATGTTCTGGATTCCCAGCAACAAGCCGCTGGACACCGAATGGATGCGCGGCGTGCCGGAGCGCCTGAAGCGTCAGATCGACACTTTGCCGCTGGCCTCGAGCTTCAGCGAACTGACCGACGGCCTGACCCAGCGACCGCTGTTGTTCCTGCCGCTGGCGCTGCTGATCGGCGCGCTGCTGTGGCGGCGCAAGCAACTCTATTCGCGCCTGAACAAGGTTCACCAGGACATCGGTCACTTCAAGCGTGACAGCCAGTGGCACACGCCGCAGGCGATCCTGATCAATATTCTGCTGGCGATGCCGGTGGCGCTGGGCCTGGCCCTGTGCGGGCTGGCGTTGCAGATCGACGCCCGTGGGCAGAACGCGAACATGGGCGCGGCGCTGCTGCAAATGGCCCAGGCGTGGCTGGTGTTCTACACCGCTTACCGGATCCTCGCGCCGGGTGGCGTGGCCGAATTGCACTTCCGCTGGGAAAAGCCGCAGGTCGAATTCCTGCAAGGCTGGGTCCGTCGCCTCGGACTGGTGGTCATGGCATTGGTGGCCGTGGTGGCGGTTGCCGAACTGCAACCGGCGGCGCTGGCCGACGATGTACTGGGCATGCCGGTGGTGCTGACCTGCTATGCGCTGATGGCGTGGCTGCTCAGCCGCTTGCTGATCAGCAGCCCGACCCACGAAAACGCCTCGCTGTTCCGCAAGGCCGTGGGCGTGATGTTCACCCTGCTGCCCATCGCGCTGTTCGTCGCCGTGTGCTTCGGCTACTACTACACCGCGCTGAAGCTCAGCGACCGCCTGATCAACACGTTGTACCTGCTGATGTTCTGGCTGGTGATCGAAGCCACGTTCGTCCGTGGCCTAGCGGTCGCGGCACGTCGCCTGGCCTACCAGCGCGCCCTGGCCAAACGTCAGGCCGCGAAAGAAGCCGGCGACGGCGAAGCGGTGATCGAAGAGCCGACCCTGGACATCGAAAAGGTCAACGAACAGTCCCTGCGCCTGATCCGTCTGGCGCTGCTCGGCGGTTTCATCGCCGCGCTGTACTGGGTGTGGGCCGACCTGATTACGGTGTTCTCGTACCTCGACAACATCACCCTCTACGAATACACCAGCGGCACCGGCGCCAATATGAGCATGGTGCCGATCAGCATCGGCGACATGCTCGGCGCGCTGATCATCATCGGCATCACCTTTGCCCTCGCCCGCAACTTGCCGGGCCTGCTTGAAGTGTTCGTACTGTCGAAACTCAATCTGGCCCAGGGCAGTGCGTACGCGACCACGACGCTGCTGTCGTACGTGATCGCCGGGGTCGGTTTCGTCTCGACCCTGTCGACCCTCGGCGTGAGCTGGGACAAGTTGCAATGGCTGGTGGCGGCGCTGTCGGTGGGCCTCGGTTTCGGTATGCAGGAGATCTTCGCGAACTTCATCTCCGGCATCATGATCCTGTTCGAACGCCCGGTGCGGATCGGCGACACCATCACCATCGGCAACCTGTCCGGTACGGTGAGCAAGATCCGCATCCGCGCCACGACCATCACCGACTTCGACCGCAAGGACATCATTGTCCCGAACAAGACGTTCATCACCGGGCAACTGATCAACTGGTCGCTGACCGACACCATCACCCGGGTGACCCTGAAACTGGGCGTCGATTACGGTTCGGATCTGGATCTGGTCAAGGAACTGCTGCTCAAGGCCGCCCGGGAAAACCCGCGCGTGCTCAAGGAACCCGAGCCGCATGTGTACTTCCTCAATTTCGGCGAAAGCACCCTCGACCACGAACTGCGCATGCATGTGCGTGATCTCGGCGACCGCAACCCGGTACTCGACGAGGTCAACCGCTTCATCAACCGTGAGTTCAAGAAGCAGCACATCAACATCTCGTTCCGCCAGATGGAGGTTTACCTGAAGAACCTTCACGGCCAGGAATACAAGATGGTGCCGATCGAGCCGGAAACCAAAACCATCGTGCCGGTCAGCGACGACCAGAAACCGTTGCAGGAACCGCCGCCGGCCAAACTCGACTAACCCGGCTAATCCCAGCAGAATGCTCGGACATTCTGCTGGAGCCGGTCCTTGAAAGCCCTCGACGAACTGACCTTCGACAACCGCTTCGCCCGCCTGGGCGATGCGTTCTCGGCCCACGTGTTGCCCGAACCGATCGACAATCCGCGACTGGTCGTGGCCAGCCCTGCGGCCCTGGCGCTGCTGGATCTCGACCCGGCGGTGGCCGACACCCAGGAATTTGCCGAACTGTTCGGCGGCCACAAGTTGTGGGCCGATGCCGAGCCGCGGGCGATGGTCTATTCCGGGCATCAGTTCGGCGGTTACACCCCGCAACTGGGCGACGGTCGCGGGTTGTTGCTGGGCGAGGTCTACAACGCGGCCGGCGAGCACTGGGACCTGCATCTGAAGGGCGCCGGGCAGACGCCGTTCTCGCGCATGGGCGATGGTCGTGCGGTGCTGCGCTCGTCGATCCGCGAGTTTCTCGCTTCCGAAGCGCTGCATGCGCTGAACATCCCGTCTTCGCGCGCCGCCTGCGTGATCGGCTCCGACACCCCGGTCTGGCGTGAGAAACAGGAACGCGCCGCGATGGTGCTGCGCCTGGCGCCGAGCCACATCCGTTTCGGCCACTTCGAATACTTCTATTACACCAAGCGTCCCGAACAGCAGAAGCAACTCGGCGAACACGTGTTGGCGATGCACTACCCCGAGTGCCTGGAGCAGCCGGAACCGTATCTGGCGATGTTCCGCGAGATCGTCGAGCGCAACTCCGAACTGATCGCCAAGTGGCAGGCCTACGGTTTCTGCCACGGGGTGATGAACACCGACAACATGTCGATCCTCGGCATCACCTTCGACTTCGGCCCGTTCGCCTTCCTCGACGATTTCGACGCGAACTTCATCTGCAACCACTCCGATGATCAGGGCCGCTACTCGTTCAGCAATCAGGTGCCGGTCGGCCAGTGGAACCTCAGCGCCCTGGCCCAGGCCCTGACGCCGTTCATCAGCGTTGAAGCCCTGCGCGAAACCCTCGGTTTGTACCTGCCGCTGTTCCAGGCCCATTACCTTGACCTGATGCGCCGCCGCTTCGGCTTCACCACCGCCGAGGACGACGACCAGCAACTGCTGGAACAACTGCTGCAACTGATGCAGAACAGCGGCGTCGACTACACGCTGTTCTTCCGTCGTCTGGGCGAAGAGTCAGCCGAACAGGCCGTCGCCCGACTGCGCGATGACTTCGTCGATATCAAAGGTTTCGATGCCTGGGGCGAACGCTATGTCGCCCGTGTCGCACGCGATGGCGCGACCGATCAGGATCAACGCCGTGCGCGGATGCATGCGGTGAATCCGCTGTACATCCTGCGCAATTACCTGGCGCAGAAGGCAATCGATGCTGCCGAGCAGGGTGACTATTCAGAAGTGCGCCGATTGCACGCGGTGTTGAGCAATCCATTCGAGGAACAACCTGGAATGGAGAGTTACGCGCAACGGCCGCCGGAGTGGGGCAAGCATTTGGAGATCAGTTGCTCGTCGTAAGCGGGAACGACTGAACCTTGATAATCGATCCGTACGGCTCCAGATCAGTCGTACGATCCCGTTTTATCCATTGAGCTGATCATGACCGACCCACTCCTCATCCCCTGCCCCTCCTGCAACGGCCTCAACCGCATCCCCGCCGAGCGCCTCAACGACCACCCGAAGTGCGGGCGCTGCAAGTCCGAGGTGCTGTTGAACAAGCCGTTCGAACTCAAGCAAGGCGATTACGCCAGTCAGATCAAGGGTGATCTGCCGTTACTGGTGGACGTATGGGCGGACTGGTGTGGGCCGTGCAAGTCGTTTGCGCCGGTGTTCGAGCAGGCGGCTGCGCAGTTGGCGGGCAAGTGCCGGCTGGCCAAGCTGGATAGCGAGGCCAATCAGCAGTTGTCGGCGCAGTTGGGGATTCGTTCGATTCCGAGCCTGATTCTGTTCCGTAACGGCCGGGAAGTGGCCCGTCAGAGCGGGGCCTTCCCGTTGCCACAGTTGATGGCCTGGCTGCGCAGCCAGGGCATCTGACAAGGCTTCAGGCGTCTTCGAGCAGGTTATGCAGCTCGACGAACTGTTGCGTCAGCTTGTGCCGTGGGTCGAGGTGAATCAGCGGCGTGTTGGCCTGATGCGATTCGCGCATGCGCACTGAACTGGCGAGGTAGACCGGCAGCACCGGCAGGCCCTCGGCGATCAGTTCGTCGAGGATCTGCTGCGGCAGGCTGGCCCGGGCCTGGAACTGGTTGACCACAATGCCTTCGACTTCCAGGCCTTCGTTGTGGTCTTCCTTCAACTCGTCGATTTCGGCGATCAGACCGTAGAGGGCCTGACGCGAGAAGCTGTCGCAGTCGAAGGGAATCAGTACCCGATCGGCGGCAATCAGTGCCGAGACCGCATAGAAATTCAGCGCTGGCGGCGTATCCAGATAGATCCGGTCGTAATCCTCCGACAACTCGTCGAGCAGCTTTCGCAGCTTGTTGATCTTGTGTTTGGCCTCGAGCTTGGGCTGCAAGTCGGCCAGCTCGGCGGTGGCGGTAATGATGTGGAGGTTGTCGAAGGGCGTTTCGTAGATATCCGCCTGGTTCTTTTTCGAGAATGGTCCGGAAGACAGGGTCTGCTTGAAGAAATCGGCAATGCCCATCGGAATGTCATCACCCGTGAGCCCGGTCAGATACTGAGTGGAATTGGCCTGGGCATCGAGGTCGACCAACAGCGTGCGATAACCCTCGCTGGCGCTTACCGCCGCCAGATTGCAGGCAATACTGGATTTGCCCACGCCACCTTTCTGATTGAACACCACGCGCCGCATGACAAAACCTCCGTGTATCAAAGAATGACCGAGTGTAGTGGTGCCCGGTGCCGGTTCGCTACCTCGATGGACGCGGACTACAAAGTCAGGCGCAAATCTCCCAATGAATACGGCGCAAAGACACTCCTTGATTGCGGATTCGCCTGACAGACAGACACCCGACAATCTGGATAATGGCCAAGTGACAGCTCTTGCCGCGTACCATTCGGTTCATTTCGTCGTTCAAAACGTAACCAGCATTTGCTACACACTCGTCGCACCGGGATAATGCGCGCCACCCGGCGCCACGCGCCATGCCATTTCAGGCTAAATCAGCTCAGCGGCGACGTTGGCGAAACCGCGTCAACTCAGCCCGCAGGGGCGGGATAAATGTCCGTGATCAACTTCAACATCGCCCAATGGCGCGCCTGGGCTCCCGGGCTCGACAGTGTGGAAGCCTGGCAAGCCTGGAGCCGACAGCCGGTCGTGCTCGAAGGCAGCGATGCCGCACCCGATGTGTCGTTTCTGCCGGCCATGCAGCGCCGTCGTCTCAGCCGTCTGGCGCGGATGGCGTTCAGTGTCGGCTGGCCGCTGGCCGACGGTCGGGAAAATCTGCCGCTGGTGTTCGTCTCCCGGCACGGCGAAACCCCGCGCACCTTTGAAATTCTCAGTGATCTGGCCAACGAACAGCCGCTGTCGCCGACCCAGTTCAGCCTGTCGGTGCACAACGCGATCATCGGCCTGTGGTCGATCATGCGCGGCGAAACCAGCGAAATGACCGCACTCGCCGCGGCCGGCGACGGCCTCGAACACGGCATGCTCGAAGCGGCGACGTTGTTGAACGAAGGGGCCCCCGCCGTGCTGCTGGTGATCACCGAGGAACAACCGCCCGAAGCCTATTCGACCTGGATCGACGACGTACCGTTTCCCTACGCGGTCGGGCTGTTGCTCACCCCCGGTACCGACTGGCGGCTGACCCTGAACAGCGCCCCGCAAGCACGGTCAAAACCGCAGTGGCCCCACGCACTGAATCTGCTGCGAACCCTGCTCGGTCAGCAACCCCATTGCCAACATGCCTGGAAGAATCGTCTATGGACCTGGCAACGCAACCCGTGATCGGAAAAAACCGCGACGCCTATTACTGGCGTCTGCTGGCCACCGCCACCAGCTTCGCTCTGTTCGGGCTCGGTGGTCTGTGCCTGCGTCTGCTGGTATTTCCATTGCTCGGTTGCCTGCCGGGCGACGCCATTGCGCATCGCGAGCGGGCACGCCAGACCGTCAGTCGGCTGTTCTGGTTTTTCGTCCGGTTCATGGCCCGTACCGGCGTGCTGACCTACGACATCCAGGGCGCCGAACGGCTCGGCCGTCCGGGGCAGATGATCATCGCCAACCACCCGTCGCTGATCGACGTGGTATTCCTGATCGGCCTGGTGCGCGGGGCCAATTGCGTGGTGAAGAAAAGCCTGTGGGAAAACCCCTTCACCCGCGGCCCGCTGCGCAGCACCGAATACATCAGCAACGACGGCAGCATGGACATGCTCGACGCCGCCGCCGGCGCATTGCAGAGCGGGCAGACCCTGATCATTTTTCCCGAAGGCACCCGCACCCAGCCAGGTCAGGCGCCGGCCTTTCATCGGGGCGCGGCGGCCATCGCGCTGCGCGGTGCGAAAATCCTCACCCCGGTGGTGATCAAGGTCAATCCGACCACCCTGACCAAAGCCGAGCCCTGGTATCGCATTCCCAGTCGCCGCGTGCACTTCAGTTTTCACGTCGGGGCCGATATAGACCCACAGACTTTCGCCGCGCAGGGCCCCCCGCCCCAGGCTTCGCGCAAGCTCAACGACTATTTGCACCAATTCTTTATCAAGGAGCTCGCCGAAGATGAGCGATCTAAACCGTGACATAAAAGAGCTGATCATCGACGCCCTGGGCCTCGAAGACATCAGCCCAGAGGACATCGGCGACGACCAGACGCTGTTCGGCGAAGGCTTGGGCCTGGACTCCGTCGACGCCCTGGAGCTCGGCCTGGCGATCCAGAAAAAGTACGGCATCAAAATCGATGCCGACGCCAAGGACACCCGCAACCATTTCACCAACGTGGCGAGCCTTGCGGCGTTCGTCACGGCAAAACAGGCAGCTTGAGACCGGACCATGCAAACTCGTGACGACATTTTCAACACCCTGCGCGATGCCTTGGTCGAGCTGTTCGAACTGGACCCGGCCCGCGTGAGCCTGGAATCCAACCTGTATCAGGATCTGGAAATCGACAGCATCGACGCCGTCGACCTGATCGATCACATCAAGCGCCAGACCGGCAAGAAAATCGCCGCCGAGGAATTCAAGTCGGTGCGCACCGTCAGCGACGTGGTCGAGGCGGTCTACCGTCTGGTTCAACCCGCCGCATGAGCCGACTGATCGGCCTCGGCCTGCTGCTGGCAGGCCTGCTTTACCCCTTTGCGGTGTATTTCGGCATGGAGCATTTCGCGCCATGGCAGTTCGGCCTGCTGCTGGGCGGCCTGTGGCTGGCCCGGGCGCTGACCGGCGAACGCAAGCCCGGCAGCCTGTGGATGGCCTTTGTGGCGATCGTGTTCTGCCTGCTGCTGGCAGTGTTCGACAGCCCTTTGCTGTTGCGCTGGTACCCGGTGCTGATCAGCGGCTTCATGCTGGTGCTGTTCAGCCTGAGCCTGAAATACGGCCCGCCGATGGTCGAGCGTCTGGCGCGCCTGCGTGAACCGCAACTGCCGCCCAAGGCGATTCGTTACACCCGCCAGGTCACCGTGGCCTGGAGCGTGTTTTTCTTTTGCAACGGTTTGTGCGCCGCCCTGCTGACACTGTGGGCGCCGCTGAACTGGTGGATGTTGTACACCGGCCTGATCTCCTACGGATTGATCGGCCTGATGTTTGCCATTGAATGGCTGATACGACAACGGGTAAGAGGTCGCCCATGAATTGGATAAAACTTGAGCAGCTGTTGCTCAAGGCCCTGCCGGCGCGTGCTGTAACAAGCGCACCGGCACTCGATCACGCACAACTGCGCGAACAGGCCCTGGGCCTGGCCGCCGGTCTGCAAGCCAAGGGCGTGCAGCGTCTGGCCGTGCATCTTGAAGATGCCGCCGATCTGGCTATCGCCCTGCTCGGTGCCTGGCGCGCCGGGGTCAGCGTATTGCTGCCTTCGGATCTGCAAGCGCAAACCCGCCAGCGCTGGTCGAACGACGTCGATCTGTGGCTGACCGACCATGCCGGTGACGCTCGCCTGAGCGATCTGCAGCAACCGGCATTGCCCGCTGCCGAACTGGACCTCGACCAGTGCCGCCTGAGCCTGTGCACTTCCGGCTCCAGCGGCGAGCCAAAGCGCATCGACAAATCCCTGCAGCAACTGGCCAACGAAGTCGAAGCCCTTGAGCAACTCTGGGGCGCCGATCTCGGTGAGGCCTGCATTCTTGGCAGCGTCGCCACCCAGCACATTTACGGTTTGCTGTTCCGCGTGCTGTGGCCGCTGTGCGCCGGGCGTCCGTTCCTGCGCAAGCAACTGGCCTTCCCGGAAGACCTGCAACGCGCCAGCCGCGAACACCCGACCTTTGCCTGGGTCGCCAGTCCGGCGCTGCTCAAACGTATGGGCGACAACCTCGACTGGCCGGCCCTGAGCGCCGTGCGCCGGGTGTTTTCCTCCGGTGGCGCACTGCCGGCAGACGCCGCGCAAAGTTTGCATCAGCGCCTGGGACAATGGCCGACAGAAATCCTCGGCAGCTCGGAAACCGGCGGCATCGCCTGGCGTCAGGGCGAATCGTTGTGGCAGCCGTTTGCCGGTGTCGAGTTGAGCCAGGACAGCGACGGCGCCCTGCTGATCGCTTCGCCTTATCTGCCCGCCGGGCATGTCGAACACACCGCCGATGCGGCACGCATTCAGGCCGATGGCCGCTTTGAATTGCTCGGACGGCTCGACCGGATCGTCAAACTCGAAGAAAAACGTATTTCTCTGCCGATGCTTGAACAGGCGCTGGTGGCCCACGACTGGGTCGCCGAAGCGCGTCTGGGCGTGGTACAGGAAAACCGCGCGTCCCTCGGCGCTCTGCTGGTGCTCAGCGAATCGGGCCTGTTTGCCCTGCGCGAACACGGTCGGCGCAGCCTGACCGAAACCCTGCGCCGTCATCTCGGCGACCACTGCGAAGCCCTGGCCCTGCCCCGCCGCTGGCGCCTGCTGCGACAGTTGCCGCTGAACTCGCAGGGCAAGTTGCCTCAGGCCGACGTCGAAGCCCTGCTGCTGGCACCACGGCCGAAAGCGCCGGAGATTCTGGAGCAGGCCGAAACCGAGGGCGAATGGAACCTGCAGTTGAGCGTTCCGCCGGATCTGGCTTATTTCAGCGGCCACTTCCCCAAGGCTCCGGTGCTGCCCGGCGTGGTACAGGTCGAATGGGCACTGAACCTGGGTCGGCAACTGCTGAACCTGCCCGGCGCGTTCGCCGGCATGGAAGTGCTGAAGTTCCAGCAACTGGTGCGCCCCGGCGATGAAGTCCAGTTGCACCTGCGCTTCGATCCGGAACGCGGCAAGTTGTATTTCGCCTACCGCAACGAAACCGCCACCTGTTCCAGCGGGCGGATTCTGCTGGGGGCTGGCGATGCATAACCCTTGCGCCGTGATCCCGGTCTACAACCACGAAACCGCCATCGGCACGGTGGTCGACGCCCTGCTCGCCGAGGATCTGCCATGCATTCTGGTGGACGATGCCAGCAGCAAATCCTGTGCGGCGGTGCTGGATGCGCTGGCCGAGCGCGAGCGGGTTCATCTGGTGCGTCTCACCGCAAACCAAGGCAAGGGCGGCGCGGTGATGACCGGTCTGCGTGAAGCGGCGCGGCTGGGTTTCAGCCATGCCTTGCAGGTCGACGCCGACGGTCAGCATGACCTGCAGGATGTCGCGCGGTTCATCGAAGAATCCCGCGCTCACCCCAAGTCGCTGATCTGCGGTTATCCGCTGTACGACGCCAGCGTGCCCAAGGGCCGTTTGTATGCGCGTTATCTGACCCACGTGATGGTGTGGATCAACACCTTGTCGCTGCAGATTCGCGATTCGATGTGCGGCTTCCGGGTGTATCCGCTGGAACCGACGCTGGGCGTGATCGACTCGGCGCGGATCGGCAAGCGCATGGATTTCGACTCGGACATTCTGGTGCGCCTGGCCTGGCGCAATCAGCCGATGCGCTGGTTGCAGACCAGCGTGCATTACCCGCTGGACGGCGTGTCGCACTTTCGCCTGTTCCACGACAACGTGCTGATCTCGAGCATGCACACGCGCCTGTTCTTTGGCATGTTGCTGCGCCTGCCCGTGATCCTCTGGCGACGGTGGCGTCCATGACCGTCGAGACCGACAAGAAGCACTGGGCCGACCGCGAAGAGCGCGGCAGTTTCCTGCTGATGAAATTCACCGCGTTCGCCGCCAAAGTCCTTGGCCGACGCCTGCTGAGCCCGCTGCTGTACGGCATCGTCCTGTACTTTTTCCTGTTCGGCCGCACCGCCCGGCGCAGTGCCTGGCAGTATCAGCAGCGCCTCGCCGACTGGAGCGGTCGCCACGAATTGCGCCCGACCCGGTGGCGGGTGTTCCGCCAGTTCATGGCATTCGCCGATTCGCTGCTCGACAAGCTCGACGTGTGGAACGGCAAGCTGAAGATCGAGCAGATCGAAATCATCGACCCGGCGCTGTTGCGCAATCAGTTGCGCGGCAGTCGCGGGCAACTGCTGGTGGGCGCACATCTGGGCAACCTCGAGGTGTGCCGGGCGCTGGCGGAGCTGGGCGAAAAGGTCACCATGAACGTGCTGGTGCACACCAAGCACGCCGAGCAATTCAATCGCCTGCTGGGCGAGGCCGGCGCGACCAACCTGCGGCTGATCCAGGTCAGCGAACTGGACCCGGTGATCATGCTGCAACTGCACGAACGCCTGGAGCGCGGCGAGTGGCTGGCGATTGCCGGCGACCGCGTGCCGCTGCATGGCGGGCGCAGCGTGACCGTGGACTTTCTCGGCCACCCGGCGCCGTTCCCGCAAGGGCCGTGGCTGCTGGCCGGCCTGCTGAAATGCCCGGTCAACCTGCTGATGTGCTTGAAACAGCCCGACGGCCACTATCGACTGACCCTCGAACCCTTCGCCGACGCCGTGGTGTGGTCACGCCGCGAGCGCGAACAGGTCATTCATCAGTGGGCGACCCACTATGCGCAACGCCTGAGTCACTATTGCCTCGAAGCACCGTGCCAATGGTTCAACTTTTACCCATTCTGGAAAACCGATGACAACGCCAACTCCTGAGCCGGTCACCTTCGGCGAACGCCCTTTGCGCATCGAAGACGTGCTGGCCCTGGCCAACCGTCAGGCGCCCGTGCAGTTGCAGAGCGACGCGCCTTATCGCGAACGCATCGCCAAGGGCGCGCGGTTCCTCGACTCGCTGCTGGACAAGGAAGGCGTGATCTACGGCGTGACCACCGGTTACGGCGATTCCTGCGTGGTCGCGGTGCCGCTGCATCACGTCGAGGCGCTGCCGCGTCATCTCTACACGTTCCACGGTTGCGGACTGGGCAAACTGCTCGACGCCCAGGCCACCCGCGCGGTGCTGGCGGCGCGTTTGCAGTCGCTGTGCCACGGCGTGTCCGGGGTGCGCATCGAACTGCTGGAACGCCTGCATGCGTTTCTTGAACACGACATTCTGCCACTGATCCCCGAAGAGGGTTCGGTGGGCGCCAGCGGCGATCTGACGCCGTTGTCCTACGTCGCCGCGACGCTGTCCGGCGAGCGTGAAGTGATGTTCCGTGGCGAGCGTCGCCAGGCTGCGGACGTGCACCGCGAACTGGGCTGGACACCGTTGGTGCTGCGCCCAAAAGAAGCGCTGGCATTGATGAACGGCACCGCCGTGATGACCGGTCTGGCCTGCCTGGCTTACGCCCGCGCCGATTACCTGCTGCAACTGGCCACTCGCATCACCGCGCTGAACGTGGTGGCGCTGCAAGGTAATCCGGAGCACTTCGACGAGCGCCTGTTCGCCGCCAAGCCGCATCCGGGGCAAATGCAGGTCGCCGCGTGGCTGCGCAAGGATCTGGCGATCGAAGCGCCGACCGCGCCGCTGCACCGTTTGCAGGATCGCTACTCGCTGCGCTGCGCACCGCACGTGCTCGGCGTGCTGGCCGACAGCCTGAACTGGCTGCGCTCGTTCATCGAAACCGAACTGAACAGCGCCAACGACAACCCGATCATCGACGCCGAAGCCGAGCGCGTGCTGCACGGCGGACACTTCTACGGCGGGCATATCGCGTTCGCCATGGACAGCCTGAAAAACCTCGTGGCCAACGTCGCCGACCTGCTCGACCGACAACTCGCGCTGCTGGTGGACGAACGTTACAACCACGGCTTACCGAGCAACCTGTCCGGCGCCAGCGTCGACCGCGCAATGCTCAACCACGGCTTCAAGGCCGTGCAGATCGGCGCCAGCGCCTGGACCGCCGAAGCGTTGAAAAACACCATGCCGGCCAGCGTCTTCTCACGCTCCACCGAGTGCCACAACCAGGACAAGGTGAGCATGGGCACCATCGCCGCACGCGACGCCATTCGCGTGCTGGAGCTGACCGAACAGGTCGCCGCCGCCACGCTGCTCGCGGCCAATCAAGGCGTATGGCTGCGCGGCCGCGATGAAGATGCACGACCACTGCCACCATCGCTAGCCGCCATGCATGAACAACTGGCCCAGGACTTCCCGCCAGTGATCGAAGACCGCGCCCTGGAAGGCGAATTGCGCCTGTGCCTGCAACGCATCGCCGAGCAACACTGGAGGCTGCATGCGTAGTGCCGGAGTGCTTCACGCCGATACGGAAATCCTCGTGCCGTTCTTTGACGTCGACACCATGCACGTCGTCTGGCACGGCCATTACGTGAAATACCTGGAAGTGGCGCGTTGCGCATTGCTCGACAAGATCGGCCACAACTACAACCAGATGGTCGACTCGGGCTATGCCTGGCCGGTGATCGACCTGCAACTGCGCTATGTGCGCGGCGCGGTGTTCGGTCAACGGTTGAACGTGCGCGCCAGTCTGGTGGAGTGGGAAAACCGCCTGAAGATTAACTACCTCATCACCGACGCCGAGACCGGCGAGCGCCTGACCCGCGCCAGTTCCGTGCAGGTCGCCGTCGAAGTGAGCAGCCGCGAGATGCAACTGGCTTCGCCAAAAGTCTTCACCGATGCCGTGGAAAGGATGTTGCGATGAATGTGTGGTTGAAATCCCTTGGGGCCCTGGCGCTACTGACGCTGTCGTCGCTGGCCAACGCCTTCGACCTGCAACAGTTGAGCGAGCAACTGGCGAAGCCGGACGTGATCCACGGCCAGTTCACCCAGGAAAAACACCTGCGCGCCCTGCCCCAGCCGCTGATCAGCAAGGGCAGCTTCGTGCTGGCGAAAAACCACGGCCTGCTGTGGCTGCTGAAAACCCCGCTGCAACAGGATTACCGGATCAGCGCCAAGGGCATCGCCCGGCGTGATGCCACCGGCTGGCAACTGCTGCCGAACAAGAGCGCCGGGGCCGAGCAGAACCGCTTGTTCCTGGCGGTGCTGCAAGGCGACAGCAGCGGTCTGCAACGGGATTTCGAACTGGCCCTGAGCGGCGATGCGCAGCAATGGCAACTGACCCTGACCCCACGCTCGGTGCTGCTCAAGCAGGTCTTCAACCAGATCAACATCAGCGGCGGCACGTTGGTGAACACCATCGAACTGCTGGAAACCCAGGGCGACAGCACCGTGCTGCGCATGCAGGATAGCACCGCCGGCCAACCTCTGAGCGACGCGGAGCAACATGACTTTGCCGAGTGAACGCAGGCTGCCCTGGCTGTTCCTGATCCTGCTGCTGGCCGTCGTCGCACTCGGCGCCTGGCAGTGGCGCAACGGTGCGCCGCTGTCGGCCAACCTGATGGAACTGGTGCCCGGCACCCACCCGGACGCCCTCGAACTGCGCGCAGAACAACGCATGCAGGAACCGCTCAACCGCGACATGCTGGTGCTGGTCGGCCACGCCGATCGCCAGCAAGCCGTCGCCATGGCCCAGACCCTGGGCGAGCAATGGCAGGCCAGCGGGCTGTTCGAAAAGGTCCAGTGGAACCTGCAAGCCGATCTGCCGGCCCTGCGCACGCAACTGCTGCAAGGACGGCTGGCGATGCTCTCGGCGGATGACCGACAACTGCTGATCGAACATCCCGACGCCTTTATCCAGCAACGGGTACAGACGCTGTTCGACCCTTTCACCGGGTTCAGTCTGGTGCCGAGCCAGGACGACTGGCTGGGCCTGACCGGACGCATCCAGAACAGCCAGCCACAACATGGCGCGGTGCAACTGGACATCGGCAGCGGCGCGTTGATCGCCGACGCCGATGGCAAGAGCTGGGTGCTGCTGCGCGCACGCACCACCGGCAGCGCCTTCGACATGAATCAACCGCTGCAAGTCGCCGCCCTGTTGCAACACAGCCGCGAGCAAGCGGCGAGTGCCGACGTGCAACTGCTGGCCGCCAGCGGCCTGCTGTACGCCGCCAACGGTCAGCAGCAGGCGACCCGGGAAATGACCTGGGTCGGCGGCGGCGCCACCATCGGCATCCTGTTGCTGTTGCTGCTCGCCTTCCGCCGCTGGCGGGTGCTGCTGGCATTCATTCCGGTGCTGGTGGGCATGCTGTTCGGTGCAGTGGCTTGTGTGGCGCTGTTCGGGCACATGCACGTGATGACGCTTGTGCTTGGTTCCAGCCTGATCGGCGTGGCAGTGGATTACCCGCTGCACTATCTGTCCAAGAGCTGGAGCCTCAAGCCCTGGCACAGCTGGCCGGCGTTGCGCCTGACCCTGTCCGGGCTGACGTTGAGCCTGATCACCAGCGCCATCGGTTACCTGGCGCTGGCCTGGACGCCCTTCCCGGCCCTGACCCAAATCGCCGTGTTCTCCGCCGCCGGTTTGCTCGGCGCCTACCTGTCGGCGGTGTGCCTGTTGCCGGCGCTGCTGAAAAACGTCGAACTGCGCCCGGCGCAATGGCCGCTGCAACTGGCCGAGCGTCTGGTGCGACTGCGGGAAAACCTGCTCGACCACGTCAGAACGCCGGTATTGCTGGCCCTGCTGATCGCCTTCTGCGTCGGCGGCCTGCTGCAACTGGAGAGCAAGAATGACATCCGCCAGTGGGTCGGTGCGCCGCAACGCCTGACCGATGAAGCGCAGAGCATCGCGCGGATTACCGGCTATCAGCCGACCAGCCAATTCTTCCTGGTGCGCGCCGCCGATCAGCAGCAATTGCTGGAACGGCAAGCAGCCCTGAGCGAGCGGCTGGATCAACTGGTCAATCTCGACAAGTTGCAGGGTTATCTGGCGCTCAATCAACTGGTCAGCCCGCCGGCTCAGCAGCAACAGGTGCGGGAAGCGCTGAGCAAGTTGCCGCAATTCTGGCAGCCGTTGCTGGAGGTCGGCGTACCGCTGGCGGCGCTGCAAACCGAACTGCAACAGTTGCAGGCCCTGCCCGCCGAGGACATCGATGCGGCGCTGGCCGGCCCGCTCGGCGAGCCCTACCGAACGCTGTGGCTCGGCCCGACCGAGGATGGCGTGGCGGCGATGGTCAGCCTGCAAGGCCTGAACAATCCTTCGCTGCTGCGGGTGCAGGCGCTGGATCTGCCGGGAGTGATGCTGGTGGATCGGCTCGGCGATCTGAACAAGGTGTTCGCCCAGACCCAGATCAGCGCCGCGGAACTGAAACTCGCGTCCTGCGTGTTGATCGTGCTGGTGCTGATGCTGCCGTTCGGTCTCGGCGGCGCGCTGCGGATCGTCGCCCTGCCGCTGCTCGCTGCGTTGTGCAGCCTGGCCAGCCTGGGCTGGCTCGGTCAGCCGCTGACCCTGTTCAGCCTGTTCGGCCTGTTGCTGGTGACGGCGATCAGCGTCGACTACGCGATCCTCATGCGCGAACAAGTCGGCGGCGCGGCCGTCAGCCTGCTCGGCACTTTGCTCGCAGCCGCCACCACCTGGCTGTCGTTCGGCCTGCTGGCGGTGTCGAGCACCCCGGCGGTGAGTAACTTCGGCCTGTCGGTGAGCCTCGGCCTGGCGTTCAGCTTCATGCTCGCGCCGTGGGCCGGGCGTCAGACCCATGCGGTTTCCGTCACGGAGCCTGCAGCATGATGGTGGTGATTTTCTGGCTGATGGCCCTGGCGCTGTTCTTCGTCGCCACCCGGGTCGGCCGGCATTTCGGGCTGATCCCGATCGTCAGTCAATTGCTGCTGGCCAGCTTCGGCCTGCCGCTGCTGATGTACTTCTGGATCGAACCGGGCTGGCAACTCAACGGCGCCGCACTGATCGCGCCGGGCTGGTTGAAAAATCTCTACAGCCTGAGCTTCGCCCTGTTGCTGGGGCACATCCTCAGCGACGTGATCGACCTGCGCCTGGACCGTCAGAGCGTGAAGATCGCCCTGCCGAGTTTCGCCGTACCGTTCGCCTGCGGCCTGGCGACGACGTACTGGCTGCTGCCGACACAACCGTGGATCAACTCGCTGGCCATCGGTCTGGTGTTCGCCATCACCGCGATCCCGGTGTTGTACCTGTACCTGCGCCACATCGACTACCCGCCCGCCGCCACCCGGCGTCTGGTGCAGACCGCGATCCTGATCGACCTGACCTGCTGGACGCTGTTCGGCCTCGCCCAGGGCAGCCTGCACCTGAGCAGTCTGTTGCTGCCGCTGGGGCTGGCCTGCGTGCCGGTGCTGCTGCGGGTGTTCGGCATACGCCGGCCATTGACCTACAGCCTCGGCTTTTTTGCGCTGCTGGTGCTGGCCGAACACTACAAACTCAACGCGCTGATTTTTGGCATCGGCTATCTGCTGTGCATGGCCGCGCTCAAGGTGCCACTGGTGTTGCCGCTGCCGGCGCACTGGATGAACCGCTTGCAGACCTGGGTGGCGATTCCGCTGATCCTCACTTTCGGCATCGTCCAGATCGACGTGCACAGCGCCCTCGCCAGCCTCGGCGCCGTGCAATGGGCGGCGCTGCTGCTGTTGCCGGTCGCCAGCAAAATCCTGGGTAACTGGCTCGGCCTCGGCTGGGCCGGCGCGTCGTTCGAAGGCGCCAGCCGCTGGCGCGAGAGCGTGCTGCTGAACATTCGCGGCTTGAGCGAAATCGTCTTTCTCAACCTGCTGTTGCAACAACAACTCATCAGCCCGGCGCTGTACTTTGCGCTGATGCTGATGGGGCTGATCGCGACGCTGTTGCCGGCCTTCATCGGCCTGCACCGGGCGTCACTGAACCCTATTGCCGTACCCAGGAGCTCACGTGCCAATCGTTGAAATGGAATCCCGTCAGGTCGTGATCATCGGCGCCGGCCCCTCCGGCGCCATCGCCGCCGCATTGCTCAAGCGCAAGGGGCACGACGTGCTGGTGATCGAGCGTCAGCATTTCCCGAGGTTCTCCATCGGTGAAAGCCTGCTCTGCCATTGCCTGGATTTCGTCGAAGAGGCCGGCATGCTCGAGGCGGTGAATGCCGCCGGTTTCCAACGCAAGAACGGTGCGGCGTTCGCCTGGGGCGAGCGCTACAGCGCCTTCGATTTTGGCGACACCTTCACCGCCGGCAAGCCCACGACTCTGCAGGTGCAACGCGCCGACTTCGACAAGTTGCTGGCCGATCAGGCGGCATTGCAGGGCGCGGAAATCCGCTATGGCGACGCGATTGTCAGCGTCGATTTCGAACGTCCGCGACCGCAGTTGAATGTGCGCCGCGAAGACGCCAGCGAGTACCGCGTCGAAGCCGATTTTGTCCTCGATGCCAGCGGCTACGGCCGCGTGCTGTCACGCCTGCTCGACCTGGAAGCGCCGTCGAACTTCCCGGTTCGCCAGGCCGTCTTCACTCACGTTGAAGACCACATTGATTACCCCGGCTTCGACCGTGAAAAAATCCTCATCACCACCCATCCGCAGCACCGCGACATCTGGTTCTGGTCGATCCCGTTCAGCAACGGTCGCTGCTCGGTAGGCGTGGTGGCTGCCGCTGAACATTTCGCAGGTCGTGATGCCGACCTCGACGCCTGTTTGCGCGGGTTCATCGCCGAAACCCCGAGCCTGGCCAAGGTTCTGAGCAACGCCGTGTGGGACACCCCGGCGCGCACGCTCGGTGGCTATGCGGCCAACGTCAAAACCCTGCACGGCCCGGGCTTTGCGCTGCTGGGCAACGCGGCGGAATTTCTCGACCCGGTGTTCTCCTCGGGCGTGACCATTGCCATGCGTTCGGCGAGCATGGCCGCCGCTGTGCTGCATCGACAGTTGCAGGGCGAAACGGTGGACTGGCAACGGGAATTCGCCGAGCCGCTGAAACGCGGGGTCGACACGTTCCGCTGCTACGTCGAAGGCTGGTACGCCGGCACCTTTCAGGACGTGATTTTCCACGAGCAAGGCTCCCCGGAAATCCGCCGCATGATCTGCTCGATCCTCGCCGGTTACGCCTGGGACGAAGGCAACCCGTTCGTCAGTGAAGCGCGCCGTCGGCTGAAGACGATCTCCGAACTCTGTGCAAGGGACGACACTTGAATTACTTGAGCGACAACTACGTCGAGGAAACCCGCTTCGGCTTCTGGTTCCTGCGCAGCCACACCTGGCAGCACCATGTGCTGCGCGTGGCAATCAACGATCTGCGCGGGCTGTTCAGCGAATCATTGCCCGCCAACCCGGTGCTGCTGGATGCCGGCTGCGGTCAGGGCAAGTCGTTCGGCCATCTGCGCCAGACCTTCGCGCCACAGCGCCTGATCGGCGTCGATGCCGACCCGCACAGCCTTGAACTGAGCGCCGCCGAGGCCGCGCGTCTGGGCTTCGACGTCGAGCTGATCGGCAGCGACTGCGCGACCCTCAATGTGCCGGACGCCAGCGTCGACCTACTGTTCTGTCACCAGACCTTCCATCATCTGGTGGAGCAGGAAAAAGCCCTCGCCGAGTTCTATCGGGTGCTCAAGCCGGGCGGTTACCTGCTGTTCGCCGAGTCCACCGAGGCTTACATTGATACGTGGGTGATTCGCTGGCTGTTCCGGCATCCGATGCACGTGCAAAAGAGCGCGGCGCAGTACCTGGAGATGATTCGCCAGCAGGGTTTCGAGTTTGCCGAACAGAACGTTTCGTACCCGTATCTGTGGTGGAGCCGGTCGAAGGATTTCGGTCTGCTCGAGCGTTTTGGTCTGCGCCAGCCCAAGCCCTTTGGCCAGCGGGAAGAAACCCTGGTCAACGTGGTGGCCCGCAAACCCTTGAACGAGGCTGTCTGATGTTGCGTATTCTGCTGCTCGCCTGCGTCCTGCTGCTCGGTGCCTGCGCCAGTCAGGCACCGCTGCCGGCCGGCAACCCGAGCCTGCCGCTGCCGATGCAACTGCATATCGAACGTCACCTGGCCGGGCAACAGCAAGACTGGTTGCTGGTGATCCAGCGCGAAGGCCCCGGCATCCGCTGGTCGATGATGGATCCGCTGGGCATTCCCCAGGCCCGTCAGCAGTTGATCGACGGGCACTGGCAGGCCGACGGCCTGCTGCCGCCCAACCCGGAAGCACGGGAGCTGTTCGCCGCGCTGCTGTTCGCCCTGACCCCGGCGGGCGAGCTATCGCGCAACTACCCCGAGGCGCAGCAACAGGGCGGCCAACGTTCCCTGCCGGCGCGCTGGGACATCCGTTACACCCAACCCTTGAGCTTCGAATTGAACCTGCCACAAGGCCCGCACTATCGCGTAACGCCACTCGGTGAACCGACGTCATGACCGCCTACCTCAATGCCCTCGGCGTGATCTGCGCCCTGGGGCGCGACAAGCCAGCCGTGGCACGCAACCTGTTTGCCGGCGACTGTTCGGGCATGCGCCGCGAGTCCGGCTGGGTGCCGGAGCGCGAGCTGCCGGTGGCCGCCGTGCACGGCGATCTGGCGCCGATTCCCGAGGCGCTGGCCGACCAGCGCAGCCGCAACAACCAACTGCTGCTGGAAGCGGCGTTGCAGATTCGCGATGACATCGAGCAGGCGATCCAGACTTACGGTCGCGAGCGCATCGGCGTGGTGCTCGGCACCAGCACTTCGGGCATCGACGAAGCCAGCCGAGGCCTTGCGCACTACATTCGCGACCAACAGTTCCCGGCCGATTACGACTACCGGCAACAGGAACTCGGCGCCCCGGCGAATTTCCTCGCCGACTGGCTGCAACTGAGCGGCCCGACCTATGTGATTTCCACTGCCTGCACCTCCAGCGCACGCGCGCTGATGAGCGCCCGACGCCTGCTCGATCTGGGCCTGTGCGACGCGGTGCTGTGCGGCGGTGTCGACAGTCTGTGCAAACTGACCCTCAACGGTTTCAGTGCGCTGGAAGCGGTGTCGGACCAGCGCTGCAATCCGTTTTCCGCCAACCGCAACGGCATCAACATCGGCGAAGCGGCGGTGCTGTTCGTGATGAGCAAACAGCGCGGTGCTGGGCCGGGCATCGCCCTGCTCGGCGCCGGCGCCAGCTCCGACGCGCACCACATTTCCGCACCGGAACCGACTGGCCGTGGCGCCCTGCAATCGATGCAGAAGGCGCTCGACCAAGCCCATCTGCAAGCCGGCGACATCAGTTACCTGAACCTGCACGGCACCGCGACCCAGCACAACGACGCGATGGAAAGTCTGGCCGTCGCCACCCTGTTTCCCGAAGGCGTGCCGTGTTCCTCGACCAAACCGATGACCGGCCACACCCTCGGCGCCGCCGGCGCACTGGAAGCGGCGTTCTGCTGGTTGAGCCTGACTGCCGACAACCCCGACCACGCCTTGCCGCCGCACGTCTGGGATGGCCAGGCCGATCCCGACCTGCCAGCGCTGAAGTGGGTGACCGCAAGCGAACGCCTGGCGTCCATTGCACCCCGCTACCTGATGAGCAACTCGTTTGCCTTCGGTGGCAATAACGTCAGCCTGATTATCGGAGACGCCCCATGAGCCACTGGCCGCTCGCCGAACTGCTGCCCCACGCTGGCGACATGATCCTGATCGACCGGATCCTGAGCTTTGACGACGAACAGATCCACACCACCCTCACCGTCCGCACCGGCGGCCTGTTCAGCCTGCCCGACGGCAGCCTGCCGGCCTGGGTCGGCGTCGAGCTGATGGCGCAAAGCGTCGCCGCGTTCGCCGGCTGCCATGCGCGGCAGAAAGGCAACCCGGTGGAGCTGGGCTTTCTGCTCGGCACACGCAAGTTCGAATGCAATGTCGCAGCCTTTCCGGTCGGCAGCGAACTGACCATCCATGGCTTGCGCTCGCTGGAAGACGACAACGGCATGGGCGTATTCGAATGCCATATCAACGCGCCCGGCATCGAGGCCAGCGCCCGGCTGAACGTGTTCCGCCCGCCGCAGGCGGCGGACTATCTGGAACAATCCCGCGACGCAACCAACAAGGAGTCGAACGATGACTGAATCCATCCTGGTCACCGGCTCCAGCCGTGGCATCGGCCGCGCCATCGCCCTGCGTCTGGCTCAGGCCGGGCATGACATCGTCGTGCATTGCCGCAGTGGTCTGAGCGACGCGCAGGCGGTGCAGGCTGAAATCCAGGCCCTGGGCCGCCAAGCGCGCATCCTGCAATTCGACGTGGCTGATCGCGAAACCTGCAAAGCCATCCTCGAAGCCGACGTTGAAGCCCACGGCGCCTACTACGGCGTTGTGCTCAATGCCGGCCTGACCCGCGACGGCGCGTTTCCGGCCCTGAGCGACGATGACTGGGACGTGGTGTTGCGCACCAACCTTGACGGTTTCTACAACGTCCTGCACCCGGTGATGATGCCGATGATCCGCCGCCGCGCCGCGGGTCGCATCGTGTGCATTACCTCGGTGTCGGGGCTGATCGGCAACCGTGGTCAGGTCAATTACAGCGCCTCGAAGGCCGGCGTGATCGGCGCGGCAAAGGCGTTGGCGATCGAACTGGCCAAGCGCAAAATCACGGTGAATTGCGTCGCGCCCGGTCTGATCGATACCGCCATGCTCGATGAAAACGTGCCGGTGGAAGAACTGATGAAAATGATCCCCGCACAACGCATGGGCACGCCTGAAGAGGTGGCCGGTGCGGTGAATTTCCTGATGTCGGCGGAAGCGTCGTACATCACCCGCCAGGTGCTGGCGGTCAACGGAGGCTTGTGCTGATGAAGCGCGTCGTCGTCACCGGCATGGCCGGCATTACCTCGCTGGGCAGCGACTGGGACACCATCGCCGGCAATTTCGCCGCCAACCGCAGCGGCATCCGCCGAATGGACGAGTGGGATCGCTTCAGCGAGCTCAACACCCGTCTGGCCGGGCCTATCGACGATTTCCAGGTGCCGGCGCACTGGACCCGCAAACAGTTGCGCAGCATGGGCCGTGTTTCGCGGCTGGCCGTCGGCGCAGCGGAAAAAGCGCTGGCCGATGCCGGCCTGCTCGGCGACGAATCGATCAAGGACGGGCGCATGGGCGTGGCCTGTGGTTCGTCCACCGGCAGCACCGACGAAATCAAGGCGTTCGGCAACATGCTGCTCAACTCGGTGGCAGAAGGCCTCAACGCCAACTCCTACGTGCGGATGATGCCGCACACCACGGCGGCGAACATCAGCATCTTCTTCGGCCTCACCGGCCGTTTGATACCGACCTCCAGCGCCTGCACCAGCGGTAGCCAAGGCATCGGCTACGCCTACGAAGCGATCAAGTTCGGACGCCTGCCGCTGATGCTCGCCGGCGGCGCCGAAGAGCTGTGCCCGACCGAGGCCATGGTGTTCGACGCGCTGTACGCCACCAGCCTGAAAAACGATGCGCCGCACACCTCGCCACGCCCGTACGACAAGGGCCGCGACGGTCTGGTGATCGGCGAGGGCGGCGGCATGCTGGTACTTGAAGAGCTGGAACACGCCCTGGCACGCGGTGCGCACATTCACGCCGAGATCGTTGGCTTCGGCAGCAACGCCGACGGCCAGCACACCACCCGCCCGGAACAGATCACCATGCGCCGGGCAATGGAACTGGCGCTGGAAGACGCAGGCCTTGCGCCGGACGCCATCGGCTACGTCAACGGCCACGGCACCGCCACCGAACAGGGCGATGTCGCTGAAACCCTGGCCACCAGTGCCCTGTTCGGCGAGCGCATGCCGATCAGTTCGCAAAAGAGCTACCTGGGCCACACCCTCGGCGCCTGCGGGGCGCTGGAATCGTGGTTCAGTATCGAGATGCTCAACCGCGACCTGTACGTGCACACGCTCAACCTCGACGAGGTCGACCCGCACTGCGGCAAGCTCGACTACCTGCGCGGCGAATTCCGCCAGATGAGCCACGAATACGTGATGAACAACAACTTCGCTTTCGGCGGGGTCAACACCTCGCTGATCTTCCGCCGCTGGCCCCAACCGAATTAATCCAGGTCAAGGAGACCTCCATGCACTTCAAGAAACTCGCTGCCACCCTGCTCATCTGCGCCTTGCCGGCCGTCAGTCAGGCCCGTGACACGGCGGTCTATCTGCCGTTCGACAAGGCCGTCGCCGAAGCGACCCGCACCGGCAAGATCGATGGCAGCGTGAAGTTCTATCTGGCGGGCAACGCCCCGGCCGGCAAAGTTACCGTTGTCAGCCCCGGCGCCGTGACCAACAAAAAGACCAACGCCTTCAACAAGACCGATCAGGAAGCCTGCGAGTGGGTCGTGCAATCGGCGATCATCAGCCTGCACCAGGCCGCAAAAAACGCCGGCGCCAACGCCGTGACCAACATCGTCAGCTTCTACAAGAGCAACGAGCGCAAGGATGCGAAAACCTACGAATGCCACGCGGGCGCCATCATGGCGGGCGTAGCGTTGAAGGGCGATCTGGCGACGGTTAAGTAACGGCCGGAAACGACAAAGGGCGCCTTTCGGCGCCCTTTTCAATTCAGATCATGTGCTGGCATGCAACTTCAGCCCCAGCGCTTTCATGACTTTGAGGATCGTTCCAAACTCGGGATTTACCTCGCCTGACAGTGCGCGATAAAGACTTTCCCTTGATAGCCCCGCATCCCGCGCGACCTGGGTCATGCCACGCGCCCGAGCAATTGTGCCAAGTGCCTTGGCAATAAAAGCCGGGTCATCCCCCGCCTCTTCCATGCAGGCATCCAGATAGTTGGCCATGTCCTCTTCTGTCTTGAGGTACTCGGCTGAGTCCCAACGAGTGAATTGTTCGGTCATGGGTTTTGCTCCTGCCAGGATTCCGCGATGAGCCTGGCTTGCTTGATGTCTCGAGATTGACTGCTCTTGTCTCCACCACAAAGGAGGATGACCAGCTGACGACCTTGCTGCATGAAATAGACCCGATATCCCGGGCCATAGTCAATTCGGGCTTCGCTGATCCCTTCGCCAATGGCTTTGACATCACCGAAGTTTCCTTCAGCCATACGATCAATTCGCACCTGAATACGCATCCTGGCGCGACTATCAGCCAGCTTCACAAGCCAGCTCGAGAATGTGGAGCTTCGAAGTATCTCAGTCATGGTCGCAAGTGTAGCCGTTGAGCTACACGTACTCTACATGGACTTCTCTCTGTCCGATATACGGCGTCTACACTCGTCATACCCGTGATTTGCTGCGCGTTACGTCAAGGAGACGACCATGCAAGCGAAAGCCCTGATCGCTGCCGCCCTTTTCAGCCTGCTCCCCAGTGCCAGCCACGCCACCAATCTGATGTACATGCCGTTCGAAACCGTCGTGTCGGATGCGATGCGCGCCGGGCGGCTGGATGGCAGTGTGAAGTTTTATCTGGTCGGCAACGGGCCTCAGGGCACTCAGCGGTTGTTGCGGCGCGGGGTGATCAGTGACTTGAAGACCAACGGCTTCAACAAGAGCGATCACGACTCCTGCGAGTGGGTGTTGCAGTCGAATCTGATTGCGCTGCAGGCCGAGGCCAAGCGTGTCGGGGCGAATGCGGTGACCAACATCGTCAGCTACTACGACCAGCATGTGCGCAAGGATCTGAACACTTACGAATGTCGGGCCGGCATCTTTGTCACACGAGTGGCGTTGAAGGGTGATCTGGTGCGGCTGCCCTGATCAACCGGCTTCGACCTTGCGCGTGAGCAGTTCGACAAATGCCTTGGCCATCGGTGATTTCTGATCCTTGCGCTGCACCAGCCACACCGCCGTCACGGCCTCGGGATCGAGCAGCGGTCGATAGACCACGCCGTCGATGCGCATCCGCTGATACGACGCCGGCATCACTGACACGCCCAAACCGGCTGCCACCAGACCGATGATGGTCATGGCTTCGCCGGCCTCCTGGGCGAAGTGCGGGCTGAACCCGGCATCGCGGGCTAGGCTGATCAGTTGCGAATACAGACCGCTCCCGTAGCTGCGCGGGAAGAACACGAACGGTTCGAGGGCCAGCGCCGAGAGGAACAGCCCCTCTTCGGAGCCCTGCGCCAGCGGATGTTTGGAGCTGAGCACCGCCACCAAGGGCTCGCGCATCAGTTCGACCACGCTGAGCGAATCCGGCAAACCCAGCGGGCGCATGATGCCGACCTCGATCGATTCGTCCACCAACGCGTCGGCCACCATGGTGCTGCTCATCTCGCGCAGGTTCAGGTGCACAGCCGGGAAGCGCTGACGGAAGGAAAAAATCGCCTGGGGAATGGTCGAGTTGAAAGGCGCCGACGAGGTGAAGCCGATCTTCAACTCCCCTAGTTCACCGAGTTGCGCCCGGCGGGCCACGTCCGCCGCTTTATCGACTTGGGCGAGCACCAGCCGCGCTTCCTCCAGAAACAGTCGCCCGGCCTCGCTGAGCTCGACCCGACGATTGGTACGCTCGAAAAGCCGCGCGCCGACTTCCTGTTCCAGCGCCTGAATCTGCTGGCTCAGCGGTGGCTGGGAGATGCCCAGCACCTGTGCGGCCCGGCCGAAGTGCAGTTCTTCGGCGACGGCGATGAAGTAGCGCAGATGACGCAATTCCATGAACACCCCATTAGGTCGTGAAAGCTATCAAACAGGTCGAACAATATATTGGATAGAAACATTAGCCAGCTATATGATTTTTTCATTGCCTGCCTGCCCGCGCCCTCCGAGGTCTGATGTGAAAACCGCCGTCGCTCCACTGGCCCATGAAGTCCCGCCCGCTGCGGCGGACGATGTGCTGACCGAACTGCAAGAGATCTACATCGAGAAAGGCACGCCCGCGTTCATGCGCACGGTACTCGCGCTGTTCAGCGGCGGCTTCGCCACCTTCGCCCTGCTGTACTGCGTGCAGCCGATGATGCCGCTGCTGTCCCACGAATATTCGATCAACGCCGCGCAGAGCAGCCTGATCCTGTCGGTGGCCACCGGCATGCTGGCGTTCGGTCTGCTGATCACCGGCCCGATTTCCGATCGGGTCGGGCGCAAACCGGTGATGGTCGCCGCACTGTTCGCCGCGGCGCTGTGCACCATCGCCAGTTCGATGATGCCGAGCTGGCACGGCGTGCTGATCATGCGTGCGTTGATCGGGCTGTCATTGAGCGGCCTGGCGGCGGTGGCAATGACTTACCTCAGCGAGGAAATCCATCCCCAGCACATCGGTCTGGCGATGGGTTTGTATATCGGTGGCAACGCGATTGGCGGGATGAGCGGGCGGTTGATCACCGGGGTGCTGATCGACTTCGTCAGCTGGCACACGGCGATGATGGTGATCGGCGGCCTGGCGTTGATTGCGGCGGCGGTGTTCTGGAAGATCCTGCCGGAGTCGCGCAACTTCCGCTCCCGCTCGCTGCACCCGCGCAGCCTGCTCGACGGTTTCACCATGCACTTTCGCGATGCCGGCCTGCCGCTGCTGTTCCTCGAAGCGTTCGTGCTGATGGGCGCGTTCGTCACCCTGTTCAACTACATCGGTTACCGCCTGCTGGCCGCGCCGTACCACATGGATCAAGTGTTCGTGGGGCTGTTGTCGGTGGTGTACCTCTCGGGTATCTACAGCTCGGCAAAAATCGGTTCGCTGGCCGACAAACTGGGCCGCCGCAAAGTGCTCTGGGCGACCATCGCCCTGATGTTCGCCGGCCTCGCCCTGACGATGTTCACACCGCTGCCGCTGGTGATCATCGGCATGCTGATCTTCACCTTCGGCTTCTTCGCCGCCCACTCGGTCGCCAGCAGCTGGATCGGCCGCCGGGCGCTCAAGGCCAAGGGCCAGGCGTCGTCGTTGTACCTGTTCAGCTATTACGCCGGGTCGAGCATCGCCGGGACGGCGGGCGGGGTGTTCTGGCACATGGCCGGGTGGAACGGGATTGGGCTGTTTATCGGCGCGCTGTTGCTGGTGGCACTGTTGGTGGCGTTGAAGCTGGCGAAGTTGCCGCCGCTGGGTGGCGTCAAAGCCTGATTCACGCCCACAAAAAAACGCCCGGCATTAGCCGGGCGTTTTTGTTTTCTACCCTTAGAGCTGAGCGCCGATTACTCGTGATACTGCGCCGACAACTCGTGCACAGCACGCAGGAAGGCGCCGGCGTGTTCCGGGTCGACTTCCGGGGTGATGCCGTGGCCGAGGTTGAACACGTGGCCGCTGCCCTTGCCGTAGCTGGCGAGGATGCGCCCGACTTCGGTGCGGATCGCTTCAGGTTTGGCGTAGAGCACGGTCGGGTCCATGTTGCCTTGCAGCGCGACCTTGTCACCGACGCGGGCGCGGGCGTTGCCGATGTCGCAGGTCCAGTCCAGGCCCAGTGCGTCAGCGCCGGCCTCGGCGATGCTTTCCAGCCACAGGCCGCCGTTCTTGGTGAAGAGGATCACCGGCACTTTGCGACCGTCGTGCTCGCGGATCAGGCCGCTGACGATTTTCTTCATGTAGGCCAGGGAGAATTCCTGATACGCCGCCGCCGACAGGTTGCCGCCCCAGGTATCGAAGATCTGCACCGCTTGCGCACCGGCCTGGATCTGGCCGTTCAGGTACGAAGTCACCGATTGCGCCAGCTTGTCCAGCAGCAGGTGCATGGCTTGCGGGTTGTCGTAGAGCATCGCCTTGGTCTTGCGGAAGTCTTTCGACGAGCCGCCTTCGACCATGTACGTGGCGAGAGTCCACGGGCTGCCGGAGAAACCGATCAGCGGTACACGGCCGTTCAGTTCGCGGCGGATGGTGCTCACCGCGTCCATCACGTAACCGAGGTCTTTGTGCGGATCGGGGATCGGCAGGGCTTCGATGTCGGCCAGGGTGCTGACAACTTTCTTGAAGCGCGGACCTTCACCGGTCTCGAAGTACAGGCCCTGGCCCATGGCATCGGGAATGGTGAGGATGTCGGAGAACAGGATCGCCGCATCCAGTTGCGGATAGCGGTCCAGCGGTTGCAGCGTGACTTCGCAGGCGAATTCCGGATTCATGCACAGGCTCATGAAATCACCGGCCTGGGCGCGACTGGCGCGGTATTCCGGCAGGTAGCGGCCGGCCTGGCGCATCATCCACACAGGGGTGACGTCTACGGGTTGCTTGAGCAGGGCGCGGAGGAAACGGTCGTTCTTCAGGGCAGTCATGTCGGCATCCGGAAAAAAAGTGCGGGCATTTTCTCAGAGCGCGACGCAAAAGGCACGGATGCAGGTCAGCCTTTTGTCTATCGGGTCAATTTGTCGCGCTGAATTGCAGGCTTTGCAACACCACAAAACACTGTGGGAGCTGGCTTGCCAGCGATGCAGACACCTCGGTTGACCAGTTAGACCGAGGTGTCTGCATCGCTGGCGAGCCAGCTCCCACAGGTATTGCGGTGCAGTTTCGAACCGGGTTTAGACGCCCAGGTAATCCAGGATCCCTTCAGCCGCATTGCGGCCTTCGAAGATCGCCGTCACCACCAGGTCGGAACCGCGCACCATGTCGCCACCGGCGAAGATTTTCGGGTTGCTGGTCTGGTGCTTGTACTGACCTTGCTCGGGCGCGACGACGCGGCCCTGGCTGTCGGTCTGGATCTCGAACTGCTCGAACCACGGCGCCGGACTTGGACGGAAACCGAAAGCGATGACCACAGCGTCGGCCGGGATGATCTCTTCGGAGCCCGGGATCGGCTCGGGGCTGCGACGGCCACGGGCGTCCGGCTCGCCGAGACGGGTCTCGACCACTTTCACGCCTTCGACCTTGTCCTCGCCAACGATGGCGATCGGCTGACGGTTGTAGAGGAATTTCACGCCTTCTTCCTTGGCGTTCTTCACCTCTTTGCGCGAGCCGGGCATGTTTGCTTCGTCACGACGATAGGCGCAGGTCACCGATTTGGCGCCCTGGCGGATCGACGTGCGGTTGCAGTCCATCGCCGTGTCGCCGCCGCCCAGCACCACGACCTTCTTGCCTTTCATGTCGACGAAATCTTCCGGCGACTTTTCAAAGCCCAGGTTGCGGTTGACGTTGGCGATCAGGAAATCCAGTGCGTCATAAACGCCCGGCAGGTCCTCACCGGCAAAACCGCCCTTCATGTAGGTGTAGGTGCCCATGCCCATGAACACGGCATCGTATTCGGCGAGCAGTTGCTCCATGGTCACGTCCTTGCCGACCTCGGTGTTGAGGCGGAATTCGATGCCCATGCCGGTGAAGACTTCGCGGCGATTGCTCAGCACGGTCTTCTCGAGCTTGAACTCGGGGATGCCGAAGGTCAGCAGACCGCCGATTTCCGGGTTCTTGTCGAACACCACCGGCGTCACGCCGCCACGCACCAGCACGTCGGCACAACCCAGACCCGCCGGGCCCGCGCCGATGATCGCGACACGCTTGCCGGTCGGCTTGACCTTGGACATGTCCGGGCGCCAGCCCATGGCGAACGCGGTATCGGTGATGTACTTCTCGACCGAACCGATGGTCACCGCACCGAAGCCGTCGTTGAGGGTGCAGGCACCCTCGCACAGACGGTCCTGCGGGCACACCCGGCCGCAGACTTCCGGCAGGGTGTTGGTCTGGTGCGACAGCTCGGCGGCCTGGAGGATGTTGCCCTCGGCCACCAGCTTCAGCCAGTTCGGAATGAAGTTGTGCACCGGGCACTTCCATTCGCAATACGGGTTGCCGCAACCCAGGCAGCGGTGGGCCTGGTCGGCCGACTGCTGGGGTTTGAACGGTTCGTAGATTTCCACGAACTCTTTCTTGCGTTGACGCAACAGTTTCTTCTTCGGATCCTTGCGCCCGACATCGATGAACTGGAAGTCGTTATTCAGACGTTCAGCCATTGTTAAAACCTCATCAAACTCTTCAGGCGCATATCACTGCGGGTTGGCACGGGTGCTGGAAAGCAACGACTTCAGGTTGGCAGCCTTCGGCTTGACCAACCAGAAACGGCGCAAGTAGTCATCGAGGTTCTCGGCGAGTTCACGACCCCACTCGCTGTCGGTTTCCGCGACGTACTCGTTCAGCACGTTCTGCAGGTGGCTGCGATAGGCTTCCATCGCCTCGCCGCTGATCCGCTGGATTTCCACCAGTTCGTGGTTGACCCGGTCAACGAAGGTGTTGTCCTGGTCGAGCACGTAGGCGAAACCGCCGGTCATGCCAGAGCCGAAGTTGTAACCGGTCTTGCCCAGAACGCAGACAAAACCACCGGTCATGTACTCACAGCAGTGATCGCCAGTACCTTCCACAACTGTGTGGGCACCAGAGTTGCGCACGGCGAAACGCTCGCCTGCGGTGCCGGCGGCGAACAGCTTGCCGCCCGTGGCGCCGTACAGGCAGGTGTTGCCGATGATGGCGCTTTCCTGAGTCTTATAAACGCTGCCCTTCGGCGGCACGATGGTCAGCTTGCCACCGGTCATGCCTTTGCCGACGTAGTCGTTGGCGTCGCCTTCCAGATACATGTTCAGACCGCCGGCGTTCCACACGCCGAAGCTCTGACCCGCAGTGCCCTTGAAGCGGAAGGTGATTGGCGCTTTTGCCATGCCCTGGTTGCCGTGCTTGCGCGCGATTTCGCCGGAGATCCGTGCGCCGATCGAACGGTCGCAGTTGCAGATGTCCAGATCGAACTCGGCGCCGCTGAGGTCGTTGATCGCCGACGTCGCCATCTCGACCATTTTCTCGGCCAGCAGGCCCTGGTCGAATGGCGGGTTGCGCTCGACGCCGCAGAACTGAGGCTTGTCCGCCGGGATGTGATCGCTGCCCAGCAGCGGGGTCAGATCCAGGTGATGCTGCTTGGCGGTCTGGCCTTCGAGGACTTCCAGCAGATCGGTGCGGCCGATCAGCTCTTCGAGGGAACGCACGCCCAGCTTGGCCAGCCACTCACGGGTTTCTTCGGCGACGTAGGTGAAGAAGTTCACCACCATGTCGACGGTGCCGATGTAGTGATCCTTGCGCAGCTTCTCGTTCTGGGTCGCGACGCCGGTGGCGCAGTTGTTCAGGTGGCAGATACGCAGGTATTTGCAGCCCAGCGCGATCATCGGCGCGGTGCCGAAGCCGAAGCTTTCGGCGCCGAGGATCGCAGCCTTGATCACGTCGAGGCCGGTTTTCAGGCCGCCGTCGGTCTGTACCCGAACCTTGCCGCGCAGGTCGTTGCCGCGCAGGGTCTGGTGGGTTTCGGCCAGGCCGAGTTCCCACGGAGCGCCCGCGTATTTGATCGAGGTTAGCGGCGATGCACCGGTACCGCCGTCGTAGCCGGAGATGGTGATCAAGTCCGCGTAGGCCTTGGCCACACCGGCGGCGATGGTGCCGACGCCCGCTTCTGCCACAAGTTTCACCGAAACCAGCGCCTTCGGGTTGACCTGTTTCAGGTCGAAGATCAGCTGCGACAAGTCTTCAATCGAATAGATGTCGTGATGCGGTGGTGGCGAAATCAGGGTCACGCCCGGCACTGCGTAACGCAGCTTGGCGATCAGCCCGTTCACTTTGCCGCCCGGCAGTTGCCCGCCCTCGCCCGGCTTGGCGCCCTGGGCGACCTTGATCTGCAGCACTTCGGCGTTGACCAGGTATTCCGGGGTCACCCCGAAACGGCCGGTCGCAACCTGCTTGATTTTCGAGCTCTTGATAGTGCCGTAGCGCGCCGGGTCTTCGCCGCCTTCGCCGGAGTTGGAACGCGCACCGAGGCGGTTCATGGCTTCGGCCAGGGCTTCGTGAGCTTCCGGCGACAGGGCGCCCAGCGAGATACCGGCGGAGTCGAAGCGCTTGAGCACCGATTCCAGCGGCTCGACTTCACTGATGTCCAGCGGCGTGTCGAGGGTCTTGACCTTGAACAGGTCGCGGATCATCGACACCGGACGGTTGTCCACCAGCGAGGTGTATTCCTTGAATTTGGCGTAGTCGCCCTGCTGCACGGCGGCTTGCAGGGTGTTGACCACGTCCGGGTTGTACGCGTGATATTCGCCACCGTGGACAAACTTCAGCAGACCGCCCTGCTGGATCGGCTTGCGCGGACTCCAGGCTTCGGTGGCCAGTGCTTTCTGTTCGGCTTCGATGTCGACGAAACGCGCACCCTTGATTCGGCTCGGCACGCCACGGAAGCTCAGCTCGCAGACTTCTTCGGACAGACCGATCGCTTCGAACAGCTGCGCACCGCGGTACGAGGCGATGGTCGAGATGCCCATCTTCGACAGGATCTTCAACAGACCTTTGGTGATGCCTTTGCGGTAGTTCTTGAACACCTCGTAGAGGTCGCCCAGCACTTCACCGGTCCGGATCAGGTCGCCCAGCACTTCGTAGGCCAGGAACGGATAGACCGCCGAGGCGCCAAAGCCGATCAGCACCGCGAAGTGGTGCGGATCCCGTGCGGTGGCGGTTTCAACCAGGATGTTGGAGTCGCAGCGCAGGCCTTTTTCGGTCAGGCGGTGGTGCACCGCGCCGGTGGCCAGCGAGGCGTGGATCGGCAGCTTGCCCGGAGCGATATGACGGTCGCTCAGGACGATCTGGGTACGACCGGCACGCACGGCTTCTTCGGCCTGATCGGCGACGTTGCGGATTGCCGCTTCGAGGCCGACGCTTTCGTCGTAGTTGAGGTCGATGATCTGCCGCTCGAAACCCGGGCGGTCGAGGTTCATCAGCGAACGCCACTTGGCCGGGGAAATGACCGGCGAGCTGAGGATCACGCGCGAGGCGTGTTCCGGCGATTCCTGGAAGATGTTGCGCTCGGCACCGAGGCAGATTTCCAGCGACATCACGATCGCTTCACGCAGCGGGTCGATCGGCGGGTTGGTCACCTGTGCGAACTGCTGACGGAAATAGTCGTACGGCGTGCGCACGCGCTGGGACAGCACCGCCATCGGCGTGTCGTCGCCCATCGAGCCGACGGCTTCGTAGCCTTGCTCGCCAAGCGGACGCAGTACCTGATCGCGCTCTTCGAACGTGACCTGATACATCTTCATGTATTGCTTGAGCTGATCGACGTCGTAGAAAGCCGAACCGTGATCGTTGTCTTCCATGGTCGCCTGGATGCGCAGGGCGTTCTTGCGCAGCCATTGCTTGTACGGATGACGGGATTTCAGACGATTGTCGATCGCGTCGGTGTCGAGGATCTGCCCGGTTTCGGTGTCCACGGCGAAGATCTGGCCCGGGCCGACACGGCCCTTGGCGAGCACGTCTTCAGGCTGGTAGTTCCAGACGCCGATTTCCGACGCCAGGGTGATGAAACCGTTCTTGGTGGTGACCCAGCGCGCCGGGCGCAGACCGTTACGGTCGAGCAGGCACACCGCGTAGCGACCGTCGGTCATGACCACGCCGGCCGGGCCGTCCCACGGCTCCATGTGCATCGAGTTGTACTCGTAGAACGCACGCAGATCCGGGTCCATGGTTTCGACGTTCTGCCACGCTGGCGGAATGATCATCCGCACGCCACGGAACAGGTCGATGCCGCCGGTGACCATCAGTTCGAGCATGTTGTCCATGCTCGAAGAGTCGGAACCGACACGGTTGACCAGCGGGCCGAGTTCTTCCAGATCCATCAGATCGTTGGTGAACTTGGTCCGACGGGCCTGCGCCCAGTTGCGGTTGCCGGTGATGGTGTTGATCTCGCCGTTGTGGGCGAGGAAGCGGAATGGCTGAGCCAGCGGCCATTTCGGCAGGGTGTTGGTGGAAAAGCGCTGGTGGAACACGCAGATTGCGGTTTGCAGGCGCTGGTCACCCAGGTCCGGATAGAACGCGGCCAGGTCGGCCGGCATCATCAGGCCTTTATAGATGATGGTCTTGTGGGAAAAGCTGCAGATGTAGTGGTCGGTGTCGGCGGCATTGGCCACGGACGAGCGACGACGGGCGCTGAACAGCTTGACCGCCATGTCCTGATCGCTCAGGCCTTCGCCGCCGATGTACACCTGCTCGATCTGCGGCAGGCGCTCAAGGGCCAGACGGCCGAGGACGCTGGTGTCGATCGGCACTTTGCGCCAGCCGATCAGTTGCAGGCCTTCGGCCAGGATCTCGCGGTTCATGTTCTCGCGAGCGGCTTCGGCCTTGGCCGGATCCTGATTGAAGAAGACCATGCCCACGGCGTATTGCTTGGGCAGCTCGACGCTGAAGGCTTCCTGGGCAATGGCACGCAGGAAGGCGTCGGGTTTTTGAATCAGCAGACCGCAACCGTCACCGGTCTTGCCGTCGGCATTAATCCCACCGCGGTGGGTCATGCAGGTCAGGGCCTCGATGGCCGTTTGCAAAAGGGTATGACTGGGTTCGCCCTGCATATGGGCTATCAGGCCGAAACCGCAGTTATCCTTGAATTCATCTGGTTGGTACAGACCTGCTTTCATAGACACTTTCTCACCAGGCTGCCTCTTAACGAGGCAAATTTCTTTTCAATTCAACCACTTGCTTGCCGCGCCGAACGTACGCCGGCTTTGCGGGAGCAAAAGGGTGGTCATTGTACACAGCGACACAGAGGCTCACAAATTTGACGACGAAATGTCGCAAATTCATGTCGCATTTGTGAAAGGTTTAAAGCGATCTGCTGTGCTAGTCAAAACTTTTTTAATTTTGACCGCAACGACTCAAAGACTACTGTGACGCAGACACCACAAGGCACGCGGCCCGTAAGGGCGGCGCGCACTTGTAGAAATTTTGAGGTGCTTGGAGAGGCGGCCTGGGTAAGGCCGCCGAATCTTCAGCGAGTTGTTGCCAGTTCCTGTTGGACGCTGGCGACAGTGCGAGGCCAAGGTTTACCAGCCTGAACCTTCGCTGGCAAGGCCTTGATGGCAGAAACGGCTGCATCACGATTGGCGAAGTTGCCGTAGGTGATCACGTAGAGAGGCTTGCCGTTGAGGACTTTCTTGAAATAACGGTACTCGCCGCCCTGCTCCTTGACGAAGTTTTGCGCGGTCGCTTCGGAGCTGGTGCCGAGGATCTGCACCACGTAGTTGCTGGTCGGCTGACCGGCGTACCAGCTGCCACCGGCAGCCTTGGCGACGGTGACCGGCTTCTCGGCAGGTTTCGCGGCGGCAACAGGCTTGGCAGGCACCGGAGCCGGTTTGGCCACTGGAGCGGCCGGAGCAGGCTTGGCGGTAGCGACCTGGGTCGGTGCCGGGGTCGGTTTGGCCGCCGGGGCCGGAACCGGAACCGGGGTCGGCGCAGGGCCGGCCTGAACGCCCGCGGGTGGCGCGGTAGTGGTCACGGTCGGTGGCGTGTTGCTGGAGCCTTCGACCGGCACGCCGTCGTCGCCTTCGGTGATGCCACCCGCCGCTTCAGCCAACGGACCGCGCATTACCGGCTGCGAGTTGCCGACCAGCGGCAGCGGCATCGGCTGGGTATTGCCGTTGAATTCGACGGACGGCGCGCCACCCGCCTGCGGCGTGCCCTGGCCCAATGGCAGTTGCGCCTGCTCGTTGGCCGGCGCACCGGTGGTCGGTGCCTTGTTGCGACCCGGCATCAGCCAGGCGGCAGCGACCGCGACCACAACGACGGCGGAAATCGCCAATACGTGTTTCTTCGGCATGTTGAACCCCATACTTGGACGCTTGACCGCAGAGCGGCTGGCAATCATGACTTCGATCAGAGCATCGCGAGCGACCTGGTTGATGTTGCCCGGCCAACCCTCGGAGCTTTCGTGAATATCAGAGATCTGATCCGCGGTGAAAAGTTCGACACCCCGGCCGGCACCTTCGAGCCGCTGGTCAAGATACTCGCGGGTTTCTTCTTCGGTGTACGGCTGCAGTTCGATGACGTGAAAGCGCTCTTCCTCAAGGTGCAAAGCCTCGAGCTGCGCGATCAGCGACGACTCGCCGAACAGGAACACATGCGGGCGACCTTCCGGCGCGCCGGCGCCCAGCGCCATCAGGGCTTCAAGGGCGGACTCGTCGAGCTGCTCGGCATCGTCCACCAGCAGATAGACTTCCTGCCCCGTCAGCGCCAGTTGTACGACCTGATCGAGGATCGCCCCGACTTCGGCCTGAGCCACGTCCAGCGCCTGGGCGATCTGGCGCAGCACACCGGCTGCATCGCCGGCGCCACGGGCGGAAACGACGACGCTCTGCACCGATTGCTTGTTGGTACTGGCAACCAGCGCCTGGCGCAGCAGGGTCTTGCCGCTGCCCTGCGGGCCGGTGACCACCAGCAGCAACTGACTGTAACGAGCCAAGTGATGCAGTTGACCCAGCACCGGCTTGCGCTGGGCCGGGAAGAATTTGAAGCCCGGCACCCGCGGTGCGAAAGGGTCGTGACTTAACTGGAAATGGCCGAGGAACGCCTCGTCGGCATGCAAACTAGTCATCGGAATCTTATTAACCTTTAAGCTGAGCCAGAGCGCGGTAATCCGCTCCCAGCGTGGCCTGTAGAACCTCTTTCGGATAATCGTCGGTCACCACCGCTTCGCCCATCCGGCGCAGCAGCACCAGGCGCAAGCGACCGTCGATCACTTTTTTGTCAATTGCCATGTGTTCAAGAAAATCGGCTTCGGTCATCTCTTCCGGCGGAATCACCGGCAGACCGGCACGCTGGAACAGCCGGATGCCGCGATCACGCTCCTGCTCGCTGATCCAGCCCAGACGCGCGGACATTTCCAGCGCCATCACGGTGCCGGCAGCGACCGCTTCGCCATGCAACCAGACACCATAGCCCATGTGGGTTTCGATGGCGTGGCCAAAGGTGTGGCCGAGGTTGAGTGAGGCCCGTACACCGGTTTCCTTCTCATCGGCGCCGACCACCGCCGCCTTGGCGGCGCAGGAGCGCTCGATGGCATAGGTCAGGGCCGTTTGATCCAGTGCACGCAGGGCGTCGACGTTGTCTTCGAGCCAGGTCAGGAACGGCTCGTCGCAGATCAGGCCGTACTTGATGACTTCCGCCAGCCCTGCCGACAGCTCACGCGCCGGCAAGGTTTTCAGGGACGCGGTATCGATCAGCACCACGTTCGGCTGATAGAACGCGCCAACCATGTTCTTGCCCAGCGGATGGTTGATCCCGGTCTTGCCGCCCACCGACGAATCGACCTGGGACAGCAGCGTGGTAGGAATCTGGATGAAATCGACGCCGCGCTGGTAGCAGGCGGCCGCGAAACCGGCCATGTCGCCGATCACGCCGCCACCGAGGGCGATCACTGTGGTGCGGCGGTCATGACGGGCGGTCAGCAGTCCGTCGAAAATCAACTGCAGGGTTTCCCAGTTCTTGAAGGCTTCGCCGTCGGGCAACACCACGGAAACCACCGAGAACTGCGCCAGGCTGCGGGTCAGACGCTCGAGATAGAGCGGCGCAACGGTCTCGTTGGAGATGATTGCCACCTGCCGCCCATGGATATGCGGGGCCAGCAGCTCTGGCTGGTCCAGCAGTCCCTCGCCAATGTGAATCGGGTAGCTGCGCTCGCCTAGGTCGACCTTGAGTGTCTGCATGTGTCCCCACAGTGAAGATGGAAGCAGGCGTCCTGCCCTGAATTATTGGTTGTCTGCAGCCTGTAGCGGGTATGACGCCGCTCGCACGCCATCCGCCACAACCTCGGCGGGCGTGACAGGACGCCGAGGATAGCGCATTTCGAGCAATGCTTTAACGGGGCGGAAGCTGCGCCAGGCGGTCGAGAATATCGAGCACGACCATGCGCGGTGGCCGCTCGTCGGTTTCCACCACCAAGTCGGCGATTTCCCGATAAAGCGGATCACGGATCGCCAGCAGATCGCGCAAGGTTTTCTCCGGATTGGCAGTGCGCAACAACGGCCGGTTGCGGTCGCGAGAGGTGCGGCCGACTTGCTGTTCGACGGAGGCGTGCAGATACACCACCCGCCCGCCCTCGTGCAGGGCCTTGCGGTTGGCATCGCGCATCACCGCGCCGCCGCCGGTCGCCAGCACCACGCCGTCGAACGCGCACAGCTCTGCGATCATCGCCTGCTCACGGTCACGAAAGCCGGGCTCGCCTTCCTTGTCGAAGATCCACGGAATATTGGCGCCCGTACGCAGTTCAATTTCCTTGTCGGAATCCTTGAACGGCAGGCGCAGCTCTTTGGCCAGTAATCGGCCGATGGTGCTTTTTCCAGCCCCCATCGGTCCTACAAGAATCAAATTTCGCACAGAATCAACGACTCACAGCAATCGCCTGGTTATTCATGATACGCGGAGTGAGAAATACCAGCAGCTCGGATTTTTTCTCCGAAACCACATCACGCCGGAAAAGGCGGCCAAGATACGGCACATCGCCAAGAAATGGCACCTTATCTACAACCTTGCTTTGAGTATTTGAGAACACGCCCCCAATCACGATGGTCTCGCCGTCGTTCACCAGCACCTTGGCATTGACCTCGTTTTTCTTGATCGGCGGTACATCCTGCACTTTGTTCAGGTAGTCCGGTTCGTCCTTGGTGACCTTCACCTCCATGATGATGCGGTTGTCCGGGGTGATCTGCGGCGTCACTTCCAGCGACAGCGACGCCTCCTTGAAGGACACCGACGTAGCGCCGCTGGAGCTGGCTTCCTGGTACGGAATCTCGGTGCCCTTGAGGATCTTCGCGGTCTCCTTGTCGGAGGTGACCACCTTGGGCTGCGAGACGATTTCGCCGTTGCCGGTCTTCTCCATGGCGGTCAGCTCAAGGTCGAGCAAGACGTTGTCGGTGATAAAGGCGATGCCGATCCCGGAGGTGTTGTTGACCGTGCCCATATCGACGAACGGCGAGTTGGTACTAGTGCTGCCCGGCGTGCCAATGGTGGTCGACGAACCGTTGCTGACTCCGGAAGTGTTCCAGTTGCCCTTGTTCTGAATCGAACCGCCCCAGCGCACGCCCAGACTCTTGTCGTAGTCGACGTTGGCCTCGACGATCCGCGCTTCGATCATCACCTGACGCACCGGAATATCCAGCTGCGCCACAATCCGCCGCAGTTCGTCGAGACGATCCTGGGTCTGGTAGGCAATGATGTTATTGGTCCGCTCATCGACGGTGATCGAACCCCGCTCGTCGACCTTCGCCTCGGCGCTGGTGACAGACTGGAACAGCTTGGCGATGTCGGCGGCCTTGGCGTAGTTCACCTGCAATAGCTCACGACGCAGCGGCGCCAGTTCGGCGATCTGCTTCTGCGATTCCAGTTCCTGCCGCTCGCGCGCAGCAATTTCATCCGCCGGCGCCACCAGCAACACGTTGCCGACCTTGCGCTTGTCCAGGCCTTTGGTCTTGAGCACCAGATCCAGCGCCTGATCCCACGGCACGTTCTGCAGGCGCAAGGTGATTCCGCCCTGCACCGTATCGCTGGCCACCAGATTGAGGTTGGTGAAGTCGGCGATCAGTTGCAGCACCGAACGCACATCGATGTCCTGGAAATTCAGCGAGAGCTTTTCGCCGTTATAGCTGTTGCGATCGGCGTTGCGTTTTTGCAGGTCATCGACGGTCAACGGCCGGATGCTGACGGTCAGCTTGTTGTCGGTCTGGTAAGTGGAATAGTCGAAAGTACCGCTGGGTTCGACGGTGATCGTCGCCCGATCACCGCTGACCCCGGCATTGACGAACTGCACCGGGGTGGCGAAGTCCTTGACGTCGAGGCGCACCCGCAGCGGTTCTGGCAATTGGGTACGGGCGAAATTGAGGATGATCTTGCCGTCGTGCTCCTGGATGTCCGGGGCGATAGCCGGGTCGGACAAGTCGATGACCACGTTGCCCTCGCCCGCCGTGCCACGCTGGAAATCCACGCCGCGAATGGCTCTGGCGGTCGGCGTAAACGTGCGGACCGGCGCTGCCGCCGGTGCTGCACGCGGGGCACGAGCCGCCGTACGTGGGGCAGCGGCTTTGCTGCCTTGCCCGACCACCACGAACACCGTATTGCCTTCGACCCGGGTGTCGTACGGTGCCAGTTGCGTCAGGCTGATGATCAGCCGTGTCCGGTTATTGGCCTCGACCACCGTGGCCGTGCGGGCATTGCCACTGCCCAGGTCACGGGTCTTGCTTGCCAGCTGACTGGCGACACCCGGCAGATCGAGTGCGATCCGCGCCGGCGAATCGGTGGTGTAGCCCTTGGGCTGCGGAGGCGGGCCATCGAACGACAGCTTCAGCTCGACCCGGTCGCCCGGCAGTGCCGCGACGTCCAGCGCCTTCAGATTGGCTGCCTGTACCATCGGCGAAAGCAGCGCTATCCATAGCGAAAAACCGAGGGTGGAGAAAATCCTGTTCATTGTTCGACTTCCACTTATGAATGCTCTTTCAAAGGAATGGTGCGCGGCCGCTCAAGCCAGGCGCCCTGGCCATCGGGAACGATTTCCACCACTTCGACCTGTGAAGCGCTGATGGCGACGATGCGCCCGTCGTTGCGCCCCAGATAGTCGCCGACCTTGAGCCGATGGACGCCGCCCGCGCCTCGCAGCAGGGCGAAGGAACCGGAGGCGTTGGCAATCGTGCCGACCATTTCAAACTGCTCGATGTTGAAACCTTCGAGGTATTGCTTGACCCGGTTGGGATCGGGTTTCACGTCGCGCGAGCCATGTTTCTGCCCGGCCAGATCGACCCGCAGCTGGCGCGAAAACGGACTGCGCAGGTTGGCGGCGCTGTAGGTGAACGTCGGGTAGGAGCGGAAGGTCGGAGTCGGCTCGATCTTGCCCGGCGGACGCAGGCGCACTTCATTCATGTAGGCGTCGAGGTCGCTGAAGTCATCGCCGCCACAGCCACCGAGCACCAATAACAATGCCGACAGGGCGATAAAACGGATCGGGCTCATTTCTGCAGCCCCTTGTCGTTATAGCGGTATGTCTTGGCGAGGATGCTCATGCGCAGCTTCGGCCCGCCTTCAGGATTGGCTGGCGCCAGCTCGAAATCGTGCAGGGTGACGATGCGGGGCAGCCCGGCCACGCCACTGACGAAGGTCGCGAGGTCGTGATAGGCCCCGGTCACGGTGATCTGGATGGGCAACTCGATGTAGAACTGCTGGGTAACCTCCGGCAGCAGTTTGATCTCTTCGAACTCAAGGCCGCTGCCCAGTCCGGTGCGGGTGATGTCTTCCAGCAACCCCGGCACTTCGGTGTCACTGGGCAGTTGTCGCAACAGCACGCCGAACGAGTTTTCCATCTCTTTCATCTGCTGGGTGTACAGCTCCAGATTGGCCGCCATGCGCGCCTTGCTCGCGAACTGCTCCTTGAGGGTGATTTCCTCCTCACGTTCGAGTTCGAGCTGGTTCTCCAGGTCACTGATGAAAAAGTTATAGCCAAGCGCCAGGACCAGCACCATCAACAGCCCGCCGGCCAGGCTTTTGACCACTGGCGGCCAGGAGCCGATGTTGCTGGTGTCGAGGTCGTTGAAATCGACATTGCGCAGGCTGTCCAGCCACTCGGACGGCTTCATTGGTCGTCCTCCTCGAGCCGGGGTCGAGTCTGGCGAACGGTCAGCTGAAAGACGTTGGCCTGATCCACTTGTCCGGCAGTGGTGGCTTTCACTTCATTGAGGTTGGGCGCATCGAACCAGTCCGAAGCATCAAGATTGCGCATCAGGTCGGACACCCGATTGTTGGACTCCGCCGCGCCGCTGATCGACAGGGTCTTGCCGACCATTTTCACGTCGGTGAAATACACCCCGTCGGGCAAGGTGCGCGCCAGTTGATCGAAGATCCGCCCGCTGATCTGCCGGTTGCCCTGCAAGTCCTGGATGATGCGCATGCGCTCCACCAGTTGCTGGCGATGGGCCTTGAGGTCGCTGATCTGCTTGATCCTCTCGTCGACCACGGCGATCTGCTTGCCGATGTAGTCATTGCGCGCCACCTGCCGGGCAATGGCGCCGCTGATGATCTGATCAGCGATGAGCACCGCCCCCACCGAACCGACCACCACACCGATCAAGACCAGCAGGAAGCGTTTGCGCCGCTCCTCGCGGCGCTCCTCGCGCCAGGGTAAAAGGTTGATCCGCGCCATCAGTCGAAACTCCTGAGCGCGAGCCCGCAGGCAATCATCAGGGCCGGCGCATCGCTCGCCAAAGCCCCGGCGTTGACCTTGCTGCTCAAGGCCATGTCGGAAAACGGGTTGGCAACCTGGGTCGGGGTGTTCAGGCGCTCTTCGATCAGCCGGTCGAGGCCGGGCACCGACGCCGTGCCGCCGGCCAACAGAATGTGGTCGACAGCGTTGTACTGGCCGGAGGCAAAAAAGAACTGCAAGGAGCGCGACACCTGCTGCACCAGCGCCTCACGAAATGGCTGCAGCACCTCGCTGACGTAATCGTCCGGCAGGCCGCCCTGCTTCTTGGCAAGTCCCGCCTGTTCAAGGGTGAGGCCATAACGGCGCTGGATTTCCTCGGTCAGCTGTCGACCGCCGAACAGCTGTTCGCGGGTATAGATGATCCGGCCGTTGTGCAGGACGCTGAGGGTGGTCATGGTGGCGCCGATGTCGACCACCGCCACCGTCAACCGATCCTGGGACGCGGCCAGTTGCGTGGCCAGCAGGCCGAACGAGCGCTCCAGCGCATACGCCTCTACATCTACCACCCGCGCGGTCAGCCCGGCGAGAGCGAGCGCCGCTTCGCGGACTTCGACATTTTCCTTGCGACAGGCGGCCAGCAGTACGTTGACCCGCTCGGGGTTGCGCGGCGAAACGCCCTGGACTTCAAAGTCGATGGCGACCTCGTCCAGCGGGTAGGGAATGTATTGATCGGCCTCGATCTTGAGCTGGTTTTCCAGTTCATCGTCGGACAGCCCGGAGTCCATCTCGATGACCTTGGTGATCACCGCCGAGCCGGCCACGGCCACCGCCACGGTTTTCAACCCGGTACGCGCCTTGACCAACACCCGGGACAGCGCCTGGCCAACACCCTCGAGTTCGGCGATGTTCTTTTCGACCACGGCACTCGCCGGCAACGGCTCCACCGCATACGCCTCGACCCGGTAGCGCTCCCCCTGACGGCTCAACTCCAGCAGCTTCACCGACGTGGAGCTGATGTCGATCCCCAGTAACGTATTGGCCTTTTTATTGAAGAGTCCTAGCACTACCAATTCCCTATGACTTTCCGTGAGTTACGGACTCTGTAATGCGCATTGCGTTCCCTCGCCCCGTCTTGACAGAAGCGCAAATGACGCCCCCTGCGGAAAAGTGCTTATAATGCCCAGCGATTTTTTCCGCCTTTTACTGCCGGCGCGGGTCGTTCTGTGTGTTACCCGGAACCCTGTCGCCCAATTCATTCTTTGCCGTGGATGTCCAAAAGCCTTGATTCGTCTGCTGAAATTTTTCGGTTGGTCCATCGTCGCCGTTTTCTGCGGACTGCTTCTAGGTCTCAGCGGCGCGTTTCTTTACCTTAGTCCGGGTTTGCCATCTGTGGAGGCGCTGAGAAGCATTCAGTTGCAGATTCCCCTGCGGGTGTACAGCAGCGACAACAAGTTGATCGCAGAATTTGGCGAAATGCGCCGCACACCGATCCGTTTCGCCGACATTCCCCCCAATTTCATCAATGCGTTACTAAGTGCTGAAGACGACAACTTCGCCAACCACTATGGCGTCGATCCGAGCAGCCTGATGCGTGCCGCGACCCAATTGGTCAAGAGCGGTCACATCCAGTCCGGCGGCAGCACCATCACCATGCAGGTGGCGAAGAACTTCTTCCTGACCAGCGAACGCAGCTTCTCGCGCAAGACCACGGAAATCCTTCTGGCCCTGCAGATCGAACGCCAGCTGACCAAGGACGAGATCCTTGAGCTGTACGTGAACAAGATCTATCTGGGCAACCGCGCCTACGGCATCGAGGCGGCGGCGCAGGTGTATTACGGCAAGTCGATCCGCGAAGTCAGCCTGGCGCAGATGGCGATGATCGCCGGCCTGCCGAAAGCCCCGTCGCGTTTCAACCCGCTGGCCAACCCGGCGCGCAGCAAGGAGCGTCGCGACTGGATCCTCGGCCGCATGTACAAGCTCGGCAAGATCACCGAGGCCGACTACACCGCTGCGATCAACGAACCGCTGAACGCCAGTTATCACGTGCCGACCCCGGAAGTGAACGCGCCGTACATCGCCGAGATGGCTCGCGCGGAAATGGTCGGCCGCTACGGCAGCGACGCCTATACCGAAGGTTTCCGCGTCACCACCACGGTGCCGAGCAACCTCCAGGAAATGGCCAACACCGCGCTGCACGAAGGTCTGATGACCTACGACCAGCGTCACGGCTACCGTGGCCCTGAATCGCGTCTGCCGGGCAAGACCCGCGAAGCCTGGGCCACCGAACTGACCAAGCAACGCACCATCAGCAGCCTTGAGCCGGCCATCGTCACCCAGGTCGACAAAAATGGCCTGCAAGTGCTGACCCGCACCGGCGAAGAGCACGTGGCGTGGGACACCATGAAATGGGCGCGACCGTTCCTCAATACCAACAGTATGGGTGCCGCGCCGCGTCAGCCGTCGGATGTGGCACAGATCGGCGATCTGATTCGCGTGCAGCGCCAGCCGAACAATTCGCTGAAGTTCAGCCAGATTCCACAGGCGCAGGGCGCACTGGTGTCGCTGGATCCACAGAACGGCGCGATCCGCTCGCTGGTCGGCGGCTTCGCCTTCGAGCAGAGCAACTACAACCGTGCGATGCAGGCCAAGCGTCAGCCGGGCTCGAGCTTCAAGCCGTTCGTCTACAGCGCCGCACTGGATAACGGCTACACTGCCGCCAGCCTGGTCAACGACGCGCCGATCGTGTTCGTCGACGAGTACCTGGACAAGGTCTGGCGTCCGAAGAACGACACCAACACCTTCCTCGGCCCGATCCGTCTGCGTGAGGCGCTGTACAAGTCGCGCAACCTGGTGTCGATCCGCCTGTTGCAGGCGATGGGCGTGGGCAAGACCATCGATTACATCACCCGCTTCGGCTTCAACAAGCAGGACCTGCCGCCAAACCTGTCTCTGGCGCTGGGCACCGCGACCCTGACTCCGATGGAGATCGCCACCGGCTGGAGCACCTTCGCCAACGGCGGCTACAAGATCACTCCGTACATCATCGACAAGATCGAAAGCCGCAATGGCGACACGCTGTTCGTCGCCAACCCGCCGACCGTACCGCAGGGCGGCGCGGCCACCGACGGTATCGCGGCACCGGCAACGCAATCGATCACCGTCGACGCAGCGCCGGTTCCAGGGGAGGCGCCAGGCAACGCCGCTGTACCGCAAGCCCCCGCAGTTGCCGAGCGCATCGTCGATGGCCGTACTACTTACATCCTCAACAGCATGTTGCAGGACGTGATCAAGCTCGGCACCGGCCGTCGCGCACTGGCCCTGGGCCGCAGCGACATCGCCGGCAAGACCGGTACCACCAACGAATCCAAGGATGCGTGGTTCTCCGGCTACAACGCCGACTACGTGACCACCGTGTGGACCGGTTTCGACCAGCCGGAAAGCCTCGGTCGCCGGGAGTTCGGCGGCACTGTGGCACTGCCGATCTGGATGAACTACATGGCCGCCGCGCTCAAGGACAAGCCACCGCATGTCCAGCCGGAGCCGGAAGGCATCCTCAGCCTGCGGGTGGATCCGGTCAGCGGTCGCGCGGCATCGCCGAGCACGCCGGGCGCCTATTTCGAGCTGTTCAAGGCCGAAGACACGCCTCCGTCGGTCAACGAGATCGGCAATGGCACCGTGCCGGGCAGTCCGCTGCCGGCGGATGAACAGGCGCCGATCGATTTGTTCTGATCCGCAACTGCCAAAAAGCCCCGCCTTCGTGAGAAGTGCGGGGCTTTTTGTTTTCTGTCGTACGGAGAATGGCATTTCACATCAAGAGCGGCCCTCACCCTAGCCCTCTCCCAGGGGGAGAGGGAACCGACCGAGGTGTCTGGCGCTGTACGTCGACCTGAATAACCGAGTCGATTATGGATTCACAGCAAGGCCTTCACGTCGGCGTACCTCTCAAGCATCCCACGGTCAGTCCCCTCTCCCCCTGGGAGAGGGTTAGGGTGGGTAAAGACCGGGTACATCCTTTACGTTTGAGACCGGGGACATGGTTTACAGGTATCAATCATGGTCAGGAGGTGCTGACCATGCCCTGGAATCAAGAGTCCCCGATGGATCAACGAGTGAAATTAGTCAGTGACTGGCTCAGTGGCAGCTACACCAAGAGCCAATTGAGCCGGCGTTATGGGGTCAGCCGGCCAACCGTCGATAAATGGCTGGATCGGTATGCAGCGCTCGGTGTGGATGGCTTGAAAGAGCAATCCCGCAAGCCTTTGAACTGCCCTCATCAAACCCCGGATGAAATCATCGCCACATTGCTGGCCAGGAAAAACGAGCATCCCGATCGAGGCCCCAAACAGATCATTGATCGCCTGCGAAAGTCCGATCCACAGATCCCATGGCCGGCCGCGAGCACTGCTGGTGAGTGGTTGAAGAAGGCTGGCTTGGTCATTGCGCGGCGCCCTTATCCTTTGCGCCCGCGTGCTCCGACGCATTTACGCCCGGCCGATGAACCCAACCAGACCTGGTGTGCCGACTTCAAAGGGCAGTTCAGGATGCAGGACGGCAATTGGTGCTATCCGCTGACCATTACCGATCAGATGAGTCGCTATCTGCTGCTCTGCCGGGCGCTGCCCGGCACGCACAGCGAGCCGACGCGACAGGGATTCGAATGGGCTTTCCGGGAGTTTGGATTGCCGGACGTAATCCGCACAGATAACGGGGCGCCTTTCGCATCGACCGGTTTGTCGCGGCTGTCGAAGCTGTCCGTCTGGTTCATCAGGCATGGCATCCATATCGAGACAATCACACCAGGGCGTCCTGACCAGAACGGTCGACACGAACGGATGCACCGCACCCTCAAAGCAGCGGTACTGCGAACACCGGCGGAAAATCTCGTACGCCAACAGCTGGCCTTTGAAGAGTTCGTTCAGGACTTCAACCATGATCGACCACACACCGCACTGGGCATGAAACCGCCGGCTTCCGTCTACAGACCTTCGTTGCGCCCGTATCCGGGCTACTTGCCCGCGGTCGAATATGGCCCTGAGGTTGAGGTACGCAAGGTTCGCTCGAACGGCGAGTTCAAGTGGAAGGGGCAACGAATGTTTTTGGGCGAGGCGCTGATCGGCGAGGACATCGCGCTGAAGGAAGTGGCTGATGACGTGTGGGAGCTGTACCTTTGCAACTTCTGTTTAGGCAGGCTTGAGCGCGGTGCCAACCGCGTATCAAGCCTGTAAAAGGTGTAAACGATGTCCCCGGTCTAATGTGTAAAGGATGTACCGGTCTCTACAGTGAGGGCCGCCCTTGAAGCCGGAACGCATTTTCACGACCAAAAAAAACCCCGCTTAAAAAGCGGGGCTCTTCATGAAGCGCTACAACGACTTAGCCGTTGAACACGTCATCCACGCTTTTCAGCGGGTAGTTCTTCGGATACGGCAGGGTCGCCACACCGGTCTCGATCGCAGCCTTGGCCACGGCGTCGGAGATCACGGTGATCAGGCGCTTGTCCATTGGCTTCGGAATGATGTACTCACGACCGAATTCCAGGGAGATACCGCCGTAGGCGTCGCAGACTTCCTGAGGGACCGGCAGCTTGGCCAGTTCGCGCAGGGCGTTGGCGGCAGCGATCTTCATTTCTTCGTTGATGCGCTTGGCGCGAACGTCCAGGGCACCACGGAAGATGAACGGGAAGCCCAGTACGTTGTTGACCTGGTTCGGGTAGTCCGAACGGCCGGTGGCCATGATCACGTCGTTACGGGTGGCGTGAGCCAGTTCCGGGGAGATTTCCGGATCAGGGTTGGAGCAGGCGAAGACGATCGGGTTGGCGGCCATGCGCTTGAGTTGCTCGGCGCTCAGCAGGTTCGGGCCCGACAGGCCGACGAATACGTCAGCGCCTTCGATGGCGTCGTCCAGGGTGCGCTTCTCGGTAGGGTGAGCGAACACAGCCTTGTACTGGTTCAGGTCGTCACGGCCAGCGTGGATCACGCCAGTACGGTCAACCATGAAGATGTTCTCGACCTTGGCGCCCATGCTCACCAGCAATTTCATGCAGGAGATGGCGGCTGCGCCAGCGCCCAGGCAGACGATCTTGGCGTCGGCCAGGGTTTTGCCAGCGATTTCCAGGGCGTTGATCATGCCCGCAGCGGTCACGATCGCGGTGCCGTGCTGGTCATCGTGGAATACCGGAATGTCGCACTGCTCGATCAGAGCGCGTTCGATCTCAAAGCACTCGGGCGCCTTGATGTCTTCCAGGTTGATGCCACCGAAGGTGATGGAAATGCGTTTTACGGTGTCGATGAAGGCTTGCGGGCTTTCGGAGTCGACTTCGATGTCGAAGACGTCGATACCGGCGAAGCGCTTGAACAGCACGCCTTTACCTTCCATCACTGGCTTGGAGGCCAGTGGGCCGAGGTTACCCAGGCCCAGAATCGCGGTGCCATCGGAAATGACTGCAACCAGGTTGCCCTTGCCGGTGTACTTGTAGGCCAGTTCAGGATCGCGGGCGATCTCGCGCACTGGTTCAGCTACGCCGGGGCTGTAGGCCAGCGACAGGTCGCGGGCGGTAGCAGTGGCCTTGGTGAGCTCGACACTCAGCTTTCCTGGACGAGGATTGGCATGATATTCGAGAGCGGCAGTTTTCAGATCAGACATTTTGGCATTCCGCTTTTTACTGTTGGACAGACTGGTCAGCGAGGATACGCGCCTCGCAAAGTCCCCACAAGACTGCCCGGTCACCCCTGTCAAGCGCCCTGCCCTAAGACTTTGGGCCAAGAGCCACGGCGCACAAGGGCTGGACTGTTCACAATCGACAGAAAAAATGTCTACAATTTTTTCTTCAGCGGGACGACTGGAGCATCGAAGGATCGGTCAGCGGCAACAGCCAGCGCGCCTGACCTGATTTCAATCCACCACGCCGAGAACGGTCGACCACCCAGCCACGGGCCTCGATCTGTCTGCCATTCAGCGCCTGCAGAGAAGCGGCGTCGAAGCGATCCAGCAGATTGGGTGCAACGCGCAGTACAAGCTTGTCCTGCAACTCGATCCAGATTCCACCGCGATTGCGCTGAACCTTGCTCACACGACCGCTGACCACCGCGAAACCCGAGCGCTCGATCTGCTCCGCTTTCAGTACAGGCGAGCGCTTCCAAAGACCGAGCCCGGCCTGTCGCGCGCGGCGTTCGGCAGCTTGCTGGCAATCGACCAGCTCGACATTCGGCGCCACCGCGACCTGGAAACCGAGGCCATCGGCGAGCATTTGCGCTTCGAGATTCTCACCCTTGGCGCTGAAAACATGGGCCAGGGTCCGGCCGTAATGGTCTTTGGACTGGGCGCCAAGGCGCAGGCCAACCCGCCCGTCGCTTTCGGAGACCAGGGCTTCGAGACGCTTGCGCGCGGCCACTGCAAACGGCTCGTCGCTGCGGCCCTGCTTGCCGAGCTCGGGCGTATTGAGGCCGATCATCCGCACATTGCGCCCGTCGCTCAGGCGCAGGGTGTCGCCGTCGACCACACGCTGCACCGTGGCGCTGTCCAGCCCTACAGGTGCCGGGCAGAAGGCCTGGGCGGCGGAGAGCCAAATCGCGGACACAAAAAAGGCGCCCGCAAGGGACGCCTTTTTCATCAGACCGGAAAAGCCGCTGAGGTTTTCCAGAATGAAGGGCCTTAGGCCTTTTTCGCGCCGAAAGCACCGAAACGGTCGGCGAACTTCTGAACGCGACCACCGGTGTCCAGAGTCTTCTGCTTACCGGTGTAGAACGGGTGGCACTCGTTGCAAACGTCGATCGACAAGGCTTTGCCGAAGGTCGAACGGGTTTCGAACTTGTTGCCGCAGCTGCAAGTTACTGCAACTTCTGGGTAATTCGGGTGGATATCGGCTTTCATGGTGTTTTCCTCAGCTGGCGTGCCGCCATCCAACACGATTGTTGAATACCGCACGTAATTAGGCCGCGGATTCTACCAGACAATCCCGATCACGCAAGCTGTCACTGAGACCGACCGTCTGCTAGGCTCCCGGCCCAAACATCATCCCCGCTGCTTGTTAGCTTCTTATCGAGATCCCGCGTGCCCGACGCCATTCTGCGCCTCGCCCTGCCTTCGCCCCTGCGCCGCCTGTTCGACTATCGGGCCCCGGCCGGCGTGCTGCGTTCGCAGTTGCAACCGGGCATGCGCCTGCGAGTGCCGTTCGGCCGACGGGAGATGATCGGGATTCTGGTGGAAGTCACTGACACCAGTGAAGTGCCGGTGGAAAAGCTCAAACCGGCGCTGGCCCTGCTCGACGCCACCGCACCGCTGCCGCCGGCGCTGTTCAAGCTGTGCCTGTGGACCGCCCAGTATTATCAGCACAGCCTCGGCGACACCCTGAGCTGGGCGTTGCCAGTGCTGCTGCGTCAGGGCGAATTGGCCGAGGCTCGTCAGGAGCGCTTCTGGTCCGCCGCTCCCGGCGCCAGCCTCGATGACCCGCGCATCGCCCGCGCCCCGCGCCAGCGTGAAGCCCTGGCGACGCTGGCCCAGCATCCCCACGGCGTCGCCCATCAGTTGCTGAGCAAACTGATGCTGAGCAAGGACAGCCTCGATCTGTTGCTGGCCAAGGATCTGGTGCAGGTCGAAGTGCGCCGTCACGCCCCCGGCGCGCGCCATGAGCACTGGCTGGCCCAACCCGAGCTGCCGCTCAACAGCGAACAGCGCGCCGCGTATGAGGCAATTCGCGCCGGGTTCGACAGTTATCATGCGTTCTTGCTGGCCGGGGTCACCGGCAGCGGCAAGACCGAAGTCTATTTGCAGTTGATCCGCGAAACCCTCGAGGCCGGCAAACAGGCGCTGGTGCTGATCCCGGAGATCAACCTCGGCCCGCAGACCCTGGCCCGTTTCGAACAACGCTTCAATGCGCGCATCGCCCTGTTGCACTCGGCGGTCAACGATCGTGATCGTCTGGATGCCTGGCTCGCCGCCCGTGACGGCGAGGCCGACATTATTATCGGCACCCGCTCGGCGCTGTTCACCCCGATGAAGAATCCGGGGCTGATCATCATCGATGAAGAACACGACGGCTCCTATAAACAGCAGGAAGGCCTGCGCTACCACGCGCGGGATCTGGCGCTGGTGCGGGCGCGGCAGGAAAACATCCCGATCGTGCTCGGTTCCGCGACGCCATCCCTGGAAAGCCTGCACAACGCCTACACCGGTCGCTACGGACTCCTGCGACTGAACGAGCGGGCCGGTGGCGCCAAGCAGCCACGCTTCCTGCGCCTGGATGTGAAAAGTCGTCCCCTGGACAGCGGCATTTCCGGGCCGATGCAGCAGGCCATCGGCCAGACCCTCGCCGCCGGCCAGCAGGTATTGGTGTTCCTCAACCGCCGGGGGTTTGCCCCGACGCTGCTGTGCCACGACTGCGGCTGGATGTCCGAGTGCCAGCGCTGCGATGCGCGGATGACCGTGCACCAGCGTTACGGCGAACTGCGCTGCCACCACTGCGGTTACGTCGAGCGCGTGCCGCGCCAGTGCCCGAAGTGCAACAAGGTCGATCTGCGCCCCGTGGGCGCCGGCACCGAGCGGGCCGAAGAACGGCTGGCAATTCTGTTCCCGGACTATCCGGTGTTGCGCGTCGACCGTGACAGCACGTCACGCAAGGATGCGATGAATCAGTTGTTCGCCACGATCCAGAAAGGCCAGCCGTGCATTCTGGTCGGCACCCAGATGTTGGCCAAGGGACACCACTTCCCTCGGGTGACGCTGGTGTCGATCCTCGATGCCGACGGTGGGCTGTTCTCCGGCGACTTCCGCGCCAGCGAGCGCATGGCGCAACTGATCGTGCAGGTCGCCGGCCGCGCCGGGCGGGCGGAAGAACCGGGCAAGGTGATCATCCAGACGCATCTGGCCGACCATCCTTTATTGGTGCAACTGACCGAGCAGGGTTACTTCGCCTTCGCCGAGCAGGCCCTGAGCGAACGCCGCGCAGCCGGCCTGCCGCCGTTCGCCCATCTCGCCCTGCTGCGCGCCGAAGCGCACAAGCCGGGGCAGGCCGAAGGCTTTCTTGATGAAGCCTGCAGCGAGGCCGAGCGTTTGCTGGCCGAACAGAATCTGACCGGCATTGAACTGCTGGGGCCGGTGCCGGCGCCGATGGAACGCCGGGCCGGGCGCTTCCGCGCGCAGCTGCTGTTGCAGGCCACGGCCCGGGCGCCGCTGCACCGATTGCTGGCGAGCTGGCTGCTGGTGCTGGAACAGATGCCAAGCGGCCGGGCGGTGCGCTGGTCGCTGGATGTCGATCCTGTCGATTTGTATTGATCTGAAGATCGCCTTCGCGAGCAGGCTCGCTCCCACAAGGACTGCGCTTTACCTGTGGGATCGAGCCTGCTCGCGAAAGCAGTCTATTTGTCACCACACATCCACATCCTGCCTGCTAAGGTTGGCAAGCCCGTCTTCGCAACGGATAATGCCCAGTTTTTCCACCCGCGCATCGATGCGCCGCCGCGCTTGCGGTCGAAAGAGAAGACCATGAAAGACACCATTCGCCAGCTGATCCAACAAGCCCTCACCCAACTCGTCAACGAAGGTGTGTTGCCTGAAGGCCTGACGCCGGCGATCCAGGTGGAAAACGCCCGGGACAAGACCCACGGCGACTTTGCCAGCAACATCGCCATGATGCTGGCCAAGCCTGCGGGCATGAAGCCACGCGATCTGGCGGAAAAAATCATCGCCGCCCTGCCGGCTGACGAAAACGTCACCAAGGCCGAAATCGCCGGCCCCGGCTTCATCAACTTCTTCCAGAACACTCAAGCGCTGGCCTCGCGCCTCGACGCCGCCCTGGCCGACGATCACATTGGCGTGCGCAAGGCCGGCCCGGCGCAACGCACCGTGGTCGATCTGTCGGCGCCGAACCTGGCCAAAGAGATGCACGTCGGCCACTTGCGCTCGACCATCATCGGCGACGGCGTGGCGCGAGTACTCGAATTCCTCGGCGATACCGTGATCCGTCAGAACCACGTCGGCGACTGGGGCACCCAGTTCGGCATGCTGATGGCGTACCTGCAGGAAAACCCGATCACCAGCGACGAGCTGTCGGACCTGGAAAACTTCTACCGCGCCGCCAAGCAGCGCTTCGACGAGTCCCCGGAGTTCGCCGACCGCGCCCGTGGCCTGGTGGTCAAGTTGCAGGCCGGCGACGCTGAATGCCTGGCGCTGTGGACCAGGTTCAAGGACATCTCGCTGTCGCACTGCCAGAAGATCTACGAACTGCTCAATGTCAAACTGACCATGGCCGACGTGATGGGCGAAAGCGCCTACAACGACGACCTGATCAACGTGGTCAACGACCTGAAAGCCGCCGGTATGCTGGTCGAAAGCAACGGCGCTCAGTGCGTGTTCCTCGACGAATTCAAGAACGCCGAAGGCGAGCCGCTGCCGGTGATCATCGTCAAGGCCGACGGCGGCTACCTGTACGCCACCACCGACCTGGCGGCTGTGCGCTACCGCAGCGGCAAATTGAAGGCCGACCGTGCGCTGTACTTCGTCGACCAGCGTCAGGCCCTGCACTTCCAGCAAGTGTTCGCCGTGGCGCGCAAGGCCGGTTTCGTCACCCATCCGATGGAAATGGAGCACATGGGCTTCGGCACCATGAACGGTGCCGACGGCCGTCCGTTCAAGACCCGTGATGGCGGCACCGTGAAGCTGATCGACCTGCTGACCGAAGCGCAGGAACGTGCCTACAGCCTGGTGAAGGAAAAGAACCCGACGCTGGCCGAAGACGAACTGCGCGCCATCGCCAAAGTAGTCGGCATCGGCGCGGTGAAATACGCCGACCTGTCGAAACACCGCACCAGCGACTACAGCTTCAACTTCGACCTGATGCTCAACTTCGAAGGCAACACCGCGCCGTACCTGCTGTACGCCTACACCCGCGTGGCCGGCGTGTTCCGCAAACTGGGCAAGGATTTCAGCGAAGTCGACGGCCAGATCGTCCTCGAAGCGGCGCACGAACAGGAACTGGCGGCGAAACTGGCGCAGTTCGGTGAAGTGCTGAACAACGTTGCGGAAAAGGGCACGCCACACACTCTCTGCACTTACCTCTACGACGTGGCCGGCCTGTTCTCCAGCTTCTACGAGAACTGCCCGATCCTCGCCGCCGACACCCCGGCACAAATGCAAAGCCGTCTGCGCCTTGCCGCGTTGACCGGCCGTACCCTCAAGCAAGGCCTGGAACTGCTCGGCCTGGAAACCCTGGAGCGCATGTAAGTTGGCTGCCAAGAAAAAACCTGCACCCAAGCGTGGCGCCAGCCGTTACCAGGCTCCAGCGAAGCAGCCGATCCCGGGCTGGCTGTGGATGGCCATCGGCCTGACGGTCGGCGCGTTCATCGTGTTCCTGATGAAGCTGGAGCCGGGCAAGGGCAGCGACACGGTCAAGCGCGAGAAGATCGAGCAACAGCAACAACAGAAAGCCAGCAAGATCGCCGAGGCCAACAAGACCCCGCCGAGCCCGACGCAACCGGTGAAGCCGAAGTACGACTTCTACACCCTGCTGCCGGAATCGGAAGTGATCGTGCCGCCGGACGCGGTGCCGGAGAAAACCCTGCCGACGCCACAGGTGCCGGCCATCCCGACCACGCCAGTGACCCCGGCCGAAGCGGCGAAGATCGACACCGCACGGGCGCAGGCTGCACTGGCCGGAATCACCCCGCCGCCAGCGCCGCCGGTGACCAAGGCTGCACCGGTGACCAAGTTCTTCCTGCAGGCCGGCTCGTTCCGCAAAGAGACGGATGCCGACAAGGTACGGGCGCAGATCATTCTGCTAGGCCAGGCGGTAGCGGTTGAATCCGGGACGGTCAAGGACGAAACCTGGTATCGCGTACTGGTCGGCCCGTTCAGCAACCGCGAACAGCTGACCACCGCCCAGAAACAACTGGCGGGCGCCGGCTTCAGCAACCTGCTGTTACAACAACGCCAGAGCCGCTGACAGCTCCCCACTGATCGTTCCCACGCTCTGCGTGGGAACGATCATGCACAAATCACCGCTCGTCCCCTCTCCCGCCCCGCAGTTGAAATCCTCTCCACCACCCCCATATGAATGGGCATAAGGCATTTTCGCCCTGCAGTGTGGAGACTCTTCCCTTGACCACCATCGTTTCAGTCCGCCGCCACGGCAAAGTCGTCATGGGCGGCGACGGCCAGGTTTCTCTCGGCAACACCGTGATGAAAGGCAACGCGAAGAAAGTTCGTCGCCTGTACCACGGCGAAGTCATCGCCGGTTTCGCCGGTGCCACCGCCGACGCCTTTACCCTGTTCGAACGTTTCGAAGGCCAGCTTGAAAAACACCAGGGTCATCTGGTTCGCGCCGCCGTCGAACTCGCCAAAGAATGGCGCACCGACCGCTCCCTGAGCCGCCTCGAAGCGATGCTCGCGGTCGCCAACAAGGACGCATCCTTGATCATCACCGGCAACGGTGACGTGGTCGAACCCGAAGACGGCCTGATCGCCATGGGTTCCGGTGGCGCCTATGCGCAAGCCGCCGCCAGCGCCCTGCTGAAGAAGACCGACCTGTCGGCCCGCGAAATCGTCGAGACCGCTCTCGGCATCGCCGGCGACATCTGTGTATTCACCAACCACACCCAGACCATTGAGGAGCAGGATCTCGCTGAATGAGCCTGACGCGGCCCCTGTGCCACGGCTTGTTTCTGCTTGAGGACCGTCAATTATTATGTCCATGACTCCCCGCGAAATCGTCCACGAACTCAACCGCCACATCATCGGCCAGGACGATGCCAAGCGCGCTGTCGCGATTGCCCTGCGCAACCGCTGGCGCCGCATGCAGCTGCCTGAAGAGCTGCGCGTTGAAGTGACCCCGAAGAACATTCTGATGATCGGCCCGACCGGCGTCGGTAAAACCGAGATCGCCCGTCGCCTGGCCAAACTGGCCAACGCGCCGTTCATCAAGGTCGAAGCGACCAAGTTCACCGAAGTCGGCTATGTCGGCCGTGACGTCGAATCGATCATCCGTGATCTGGCCGATGCTGCGATCAAGATGCTGCGCGAGCAGGAAATGACCCGCGTTCGCCACCGCGCCGAAGACGCCGCCGAGGACCGAATCCTCGATGCCCTGCTGCCGCCGGCACGCATGGGCTTCAGCAATGAAGAAGCGCCGACCCAGGATTCCAACACCCGCCAGCTGTTCCGCAAACGCCTGCGCGAAGGTCAGCTGGACGACAAGGAAATCGAGATCGAAGTCGCCGAAATGGCCGGCATCGAAATCGCCACGCCTCCGGGCATGGAAGAAATGACCAACCAGTTGCAGAACCTGTTCGCCAACATGGGCAAGGGCAAGAAGAAGTCGCGCAAGCTCAAGGTCAAGGAAGCGCTGAAACTGGTGCGCGACGAAGAAGCCGGTCGCCTGGTCAACGAAGAAGAGTTGAAGGCCAAGGCCCTGGAAGCCGTCGAGCAGCACGGCATCGTGTTCATCGACGAGATCGACAAGGTCGCCAAGCGGGGCAATGTCGGCGGCGCTGATGTGTCCCGCGAAGGCGTGCAACGTGACCTGCTGCCGCTGATCGAAGGCTGCACCGTCAACACCAAGCTGGGCATGGTCAAGACCGACCACATCCTGTTCATCGCCTCCGGTGCGTTCCACCTGAGCAAGCCGAGCGATCTGGTGCCGGAGCTGCAAGGCCGTCTGCCGATCCGTGTGGAACTCAAGGCCCTGAGCCCGCAGGACTTCGAACGCATCCTCAGCGAACCGCACGCCTCGCTCACCGAGCAATACTGCGCGCTGCTGAAAACCGAAGGCCTGAACATCCAGTTCCAGCCGGAAGGCATCAAGCGTCTGGCGGAGATTGCCTGGCAGGTCAACGAGAAGACCGAGAACATCGGTGCCCGTCGCCTGCACACGCTGCTCGAGCGTCTGCTGGAAGAGGTGTCGTTCAGTGCCGGCGATCTGGCCAGCGCCCACGATGACAAGGCGATCGAGATCGACGCCGAGTACGTCAACAGCCACCTGGGCGAATTGGCGCAGAACGAAGACCTGTCCCGTTATATCCTGTAAGCCATACTTACAGTGGTCGTGAAACTGTGGGAGCCATCGGCTCCCACAATTTTTTCCACCTGACGGAACGCCGGCGATGACCCAACTCCCCACCGACATCAAACTGCACAAAGCCTCGAAAACCCTGTCGCTCAAATACGCGTCCGGCGAGGAGTACACCCTGCCCGCCGAATTCCTGCGCGTGCATTCCCCCTCCGCCGAGGTCCAGGGCCACGGCAAACCGATCCTGCAATTCGGCAAGCTGCACGTCGGCCTGACCAAGGTAGAACCGGCCGGTCAGTACGCACTGAAACTGACCTTCGACGACGGTCACGACAGCGGTCTGTTCACCTGGGATTACCTGTACGAGCTGGGGCGACGTCATGACGCACTCTGGGCGGATTATTTGGCCGAACTCAAAGCCGCCGGCAAAACCCGCGACCCGGACCAGTCCGTCGTCAAGCTGATGCTCTAGTCCGCGGCTCGGACTGTTTAGAGGGCATTTTCTAGATTCATCTGTTTGAATGCTCCGCTAAAGCGGCCCGGGATCGGCTGCTTGCGAAAAAAATCAATCTCGGGTAACCAATGGAACTGGCAAGTTCCCTGCAATGCTCTACGACTGTAAAGCAGCTATGCAGAATCAACGGTCACCCGAGCAGTAGTACCTGGCATTGGCTGTGGAACTGCACAGCAGAAAACCGGGTACTCGTCTCAGGACAATGGAGCGTCGTAGATGAGTAACAAGAATAACGATGATTTGAAGTACCAGGCCTCGGAGAACACCCTGGGGCTGAATCCTGTCGTTGGGCTACGCGGAAAGGATCTGCTGGCCTCTGCTCGAATGGTGCTGACCCAGGCCATCAAACAACCGATCCATAGTGTCAAACACGTCACCCAGTTCGGCCTTGAACTGAAGAACGTGCTGTTCGGCAAATCCGACCTGCAACCGGCGGGCGATGACCGTCGCTTCGTCGATCCGGCGTGGAGTCAGAACCCGCTGTACAAACGTTATCTGCAGACCTACCTGGCGTGGCGCAAGGAACTCCATGCCTGGATCGACGACAGCAGCCTCTCGCCCAAGGACATCGCGCGCGGCCACTTCGTGATCAACCTGATGACCGAAGCCATGGCGCCGACCAACACCGCGGCCAACCCGGCGGCGGTCAAACGTTTCTTCGAGACCGGTGGCAAGAGCCTGCTCGACGGCCTCTCGCACCTGGCCAAGGATCTGGTGCACAACGGCGGCATGCCGAGCCAGGTCAACATGGGCGCGTTCGAGGTCGGCAAGAGCCTGGGCGTGACCGAAGGTGCGGTGGTGTTTCGCAACGACGTGCTGGAGCTGATCCAGTACAAGCCGATCACCGAACAAGTGCACGAGCGCCCGCTGCTGGTGGTGCCGCCGCAGATCAACAAGTTCTATGTATTCGACCTGAGCCCGGACAAGAGCCTGGCGCGTTTTTGCCTGCGCAACAATGTGCAGACCTTCATCGTCAGCTGGCGCAACCCGACCAAGGAACAGCGCGAGTGGGGCCTTTCCACCTACATCGAGGCCCTGAAGGAAGCGGTCGACGTAGTCACCGCGATCACCGGCAGCAAAGACGTCAACATGCTCGGTGCCTGCTCCGGCGGCATCACCTGCACCGCCCTGCTCGGCCACTACGCGGCGATCGGTGAGAACAAGGTCAACGCCCTGACCCTGCTGGTCAGCGTGCTCGATACAACGCTGGACAGCGACGTCGCCCTGTTCGTCGACGAGCAGACCCTGGAGACCGCCAAGCGCCATTCGTATCAGGCCGGCGTGCTCGAAGGTAAAGACATGGCCAAGGTCTTCGCCTGGATGCGCCCGAATGACCTGATCTGGAACTACTGGGTCAACAACTACCTGCTCGGCAACGAACCGCCAGTGTTCGACATCCTGTTCTGGAACAACGATACGACTCGACTGCCGGCCGCGTTCCACGGCGACCTGATCGAGATGTTCAAAAACAACCCACTGATCCGCCCCAATGCACTGGAAGTGTGCGGCACGCCGATCGACCTCAAGCAGGTGACCGCCGACATCTTCTCGCTGGCCGGCACCAACGACCACATCACCCCGTGGAAGTCCTGCTACAAGTCGGCGCAGCTGTTTGGTGGCAAGGTCGAATTCGTGCTGTCCAGCAGCGGGCATATCCAGAGCATCCTGAACCCGCCGGGCAACCCGAAATCGCGCTACATGACCAGCGATGAAATGACCGCCAATGCCGATGACTGGCAGGAAAACTCGACCAAGCACGCCGACTCCTGGTGGCTGTACTGGCAGGCGTGGCAGGCCGCGCGGTCGGGCGAGCTGAAAAAGGCGCCGACCAAGCTGGGCAACAAAGCGTATCCGGCAGGCGAAGCTTCACCGGGCACTTACGTACACGAGCGGTAACCGACACACCTCGCCCCACAATGTGGGAGCGGGCTTGCTCGCGAAAGCGGTTGATCAGCCAACATCAATGGCGACTGACACGACGCCTTCGCGAGCAAGCCCGCTCCCACAACGGGTACGAGGTGACATTGAGATTGACCCACAGGGCCTTGAAGCATGCCGCACCCGTTCATCTTTCGAACTGTCGAGCTGGATGGCCAGACCATCCGCACGGCGGTCCGCCCCGGCAAGCCTCACTTGACGCCCTTGCTGATATTCAACGGCATCGGCGCCAACCTGGAGCTGGTGTTTCCTTTTGTCGCGGCGCTGGATCCGGACCTGGAAGTGATCGCCTTCGACGTGCCCGGTGTCGGTGGTTCCTCGACGCCGAGCCGTCCATATCGCTTTCCCGGGCTGGCGAAGCTTACCGCGCGGATGCTCGATTACCTCGACTACGGACAGGTCAACGTGATCGGCGTGTCCTGGGGTGGCGCACTGGCGCAGCAGTTCGCCTACGACTATCCCGAGCGCTGCAAGAAGCTGGTGCTGGCGGCGACCGCCGCCGGCGCGGTGATGGTGCCGGGCAAGCCGAAGGTGCTGTGGATGATGGCCAGCCCACGGCGCTACATCCAGCCGTCCCATGTGATCCGCATCGCCCCGATGATCTACGGCGGCTCGTTCCGCCGCGACCCGACACTCGCCGCCAGCCATGCGGCCAAGGTGCGTTCGGCGGGCAAACTCGGCTACTACTGGCAACTGTTCGCGGGCCTGGGCTGGACCAGCATTCACTGGCTGCACAAGATCCACCAGCCGACGCTGGTGCTGGCTGGAGATGACGATCCGCTGATCCCGCTGATCAACATGCGCATGCTCGCCTGGCGAATCCCCAACGCGCAGCTGCACATCATCGACGACGGGCATCTGTTCCTGATTACCCGGGCCGAGGCGGTGGCGCCGATCATCATGAAATTCCTCCAGGAGGAACGTCAGCGTGCGGTGATGCATCCGCACCCGACACCGCTGGGCGGATAACCGTCCCGGCACGGATTTCTGGACAGCGTCTTGCAACGTGTCCGCACAGGTGCGTGGCAGGAAGCCACGCGGGCAACAACCCGCAACAGCGTCTATGGTGTTCTGGTTCGGTGTGTTTGTTTTTGGCCTGAAGACGAAGGAGTGTTGAGTCATGCGTGACAAACCAGCGACGGGCGTCGTGCCCAGCCCCGCCGTGTTCATCAATGCACAGAGTGCCATGACCGGTCTGCGCGGCCGGGACCTGATCTCGACCTTGCGCAGCGTCGCGGCCCACGGCCTGCGCAATCCGATCCACAGTGCAAAACACGCCTTGAAGCTGGGGGGCGCGCTCGGACGCGTGCTGCTCGGCGAAACCCTGCATCCGACCAATCCGCAGGACAGCCGCTTCGCCGATCCGGCGTGGAGCCTCAATCCGTTTTATCGGCGCAGCCTTCAGGCCTATCTGGCCTGGCAAAAACAGGTCAAGAGCTGGATCGACGAGAGCAGCATGAGCGACGACGACCGCGCCCGCGCGCACTTCGCCTTCACCCTGCTCAACGACGCCGTGGCGCCCTCCAACACACTGCTCAATCCGCTGGCGGTCAAGGAGCTGTTCAACTCCGGCGGCCACAGTCTGGTGCGCGGCCTCAGCCATCTGATTGATGACCTGCTGCACAACGACGGCCTGCCACGCCAGGTCACCAAACAGGCTTTCGAAGTCGGCAAGACCGTCGCCACCACCACAGGGTCAGTGGTGTTTCGCAACGAAATGCTCGAGCTGATCCAGTACCGGCCGATGAGCGAAAAACAGTATTCGAAACCGCTGCTGGTGGTGCCGCCGCAAATCAACAAGTACTACATTTTCGACCTCAGCCCGAGCAACAGCTTCGTCCAGTTTGCGCTGAAGAACGGCTTGCAGACCTTCATGATCAGCTGGCGCAACCCGGATGTACGGCATCGCGAATGGGGCCTGTCGACCTACGTCGAAGCCGTGGAAGAAGCGATGAACATCTGCCGGGCGATCACCGGCGCCCGTGAGGTCAACCTGATGGGTGCCTGCGCCGGCGGCCTGACCATTGCGGCACTGCAGGGGCATCTGCAGGCCAAGCGGCAGTTGCGGCGGGTCTCCAGCGCCACCTATCTGGTGAGCCTGCTCGACAGTGAAATGAACACCCCGGCCACCCTGTTCGCCGATGAGCAAACGCTCGAAGCGGCCAAGCGGCGCTCCTATCAGAAAGGCGTGCTGGACGGTCGCGACATGGCCAAGGTGTTCGCCTGGATGCGCCCCAACGATTTGATCTGGAGTTATTTCGTCAATAACTACCTGCTGGGCAAGGAGCCGCCGGCGTTCGACATCCTCTACTGGAACAACGACAGCACCCGCCTGCCCGCCGCGTTTCACGGCGACATTCTGGACTTCTTCAAGCACAACCCGTTGACCCATCCGGGGGGCCTGGAAGTGTGCGGCACGCCGATCGACCTGCAGAAGGTCACGGTCGACAGCTTCAGCGTGGCCGGTATGAACGACCACATCACGCCGTGGGACGCGGTGTATCGCTCGACACTGTTGCTGGGCGGCGAGCGGCGCTTCGTGCTGTCCAACAGCGGCCACGTGCAGAGCATCCTCAACCCGCCGGGCAACCCGAAAGCCCATTACGTGGAGAACGGAAAGCTCAGCGGCGATCCGCGCGCCTGGTACTACGACGCCAAGAAAGTCGACGGCAGCTGGTGGCCGCAATGGCTGGAGTGGGTGCAGCAGCGCTCCGGCACCCTGCACGAAACCCAGATGACCCTCGGCAACGCCAATTACCCACCGATGGAAGCGGCACCCGGCACCTATGTGCGTGTGCGCTGACTGACTCAAGCCCTTTTAAGAAGACTGGATGAAAACAAGCGAACGGATCCTCGAATGTGCCCTGCAGTTGTTCAATGAAAAGGGCGAGCCGAACGTCTCCACCATGGAGGTTGCCAATGAAATGGGGATCAGCCCCGGCAACCTTTACTACCACTTCCACGGCAAGGAACCGCTGATTCTTGGACTGTTCGAGCGCTTCCAGAACGACCTCGCCCCGCTGCTCGACCCGCCCGCCGATGTCGAACTGGCGCCTGAGGATTACTGGCTGTTCCTGCACCTGATCGTCGAACGGCTGGCGCAGTACCGCTTCCTGTTCCAGGACCTGTCGAACCTGGCCGGCCGCCTGCCGAAACTGGCCAAGGGCATTCGCCAGTTCCTCAACGTGCTCAAGCGCACGCTGGCGTCATTGCTGGCGCGGTTGAAGGCGTCGGGGCAACTGGTCAGCGACACCCAGGCGCTGGGGCAACTGGTGGAGCAGATCACCATGACGCTGCTGTTCTCGCTGGACTATCAGCGGATTCTTGATCGCGAAGGAGAAGTGCGGCTGGTGGTGTACCAGATCATGATGCTGGTAGCGCCGCATCTGTTGCCGCCGGTGAAGGTGGCGACGGAGAGGATGGCTTTGCAGTACCTCGAAGATCACGAGTAATCCGACGGCTTTTACCCAAACAAAAACGCCCGACCTTCACAGGCCGGGCGTTTTTTTGAGCTCTGAAAAATCAGGACTGACTGGTTGGCGTCGACGGCGTCGATGCAGCAGTCGGAGCAGGCGCCGGGGTTGGAGCCGAGGCCGAGTTCGACGTGCTTGCCAGTGCTTGCGGTGTGGTCACCGGTTTTGGAGCAGCAGCTTTCGGCGCAGCGGCTTTCGGCGCGGCCGGTTTTTTCACTGCCGGTTTTTTCGCCGCAGCCGGTTTGGCGGCAGGCTTGGCAGCGGGTTTGGCGGCCGCGGTTTTCGCTGCTGGCTTGGCCGCCGGTTTGGCAGCTGGTTTTGCTGCCGTTTTTGCAGCTGGCTTGGCGGCGGCCTTGGCGGCAACCGGTTTGGCCGCGGCTTTCGCTGCTGGCTTGGCGGCAGCGGTTTTGGCTGCTGGTTTTGCGGCCGGTTTGGCGGCGGCTTTAGCCAGTGGCTTGGCAGCGGTTTTGGCCGCAGGCTTGGCTGCTGCGGTTTTGGCCGCGACAGGCTGAGCTTTCAGGCCGGTGAGTTTTTCGATCTGCCTGGTCAGGGTATCGACCTTCTTGTGCAGATCCTTCACCTCGTTGCGGCTCGGTACGCCCAGGCGCGAAATCGCACTGTTCAGGCGCTTGTCGAAAGCCCCCTCCAGCTGATCCCAGGTGCCCAGTGCGCGATCTTTCACGCCGCTGATGCGCGATTTTGCCGAGCTTGCAGAGTCCTTGGCAGCATCGACTTTTTTGCCGACTGCAGCCTTGGTGAGCTTCTCGGCTTTCTCGCCGTCTTTGACCAATGTATCGAAGAGCTTGCTGCCGTCAGTGTCGATCTTCGAGTACACGCCTAAACCAGCCAGCCAGATCTTGCGGGAATAGTCTTCGACTTTTCCGATCCACGAGCTGCCTTCTTTATCGGTGTTCTTTTTACCAGCCATCCCGTTCTCCTTAAGATTTACGCGCGACGCGTTCGAGCAATGCCGTCAGCTCATCGAGCTTAGCAGAGAGTGTCTCAACGTCATGTTTAGACGGAATGCCGATACGATTCAAGGCACTGGCGACACGTGTGTCGAACGCCTTCTCGACCTTGTCGAGCTGAACTTCGACCCGGCCTTTGAAAGAGCTGACTTCGCTCTTGGCTTCATCAATCTCGGCGTTGGCCGCTTCGAGTTTTTCGGTGACGGCTTTTTTGCCTTTCTTTTCAACAGTTTGACCAGCCTTGATCAACTCCTGAAAGTACTCGCTGCCCTCCTGACCGACCTTGGTGTAGGCACCCAGGCCTGCCAGCCAGATCTTGCGGGCATAGGATTTGACGTCGCTCAGAGCGGAAGTCGAAGCGTCGATTTTTTTCTTCAAAATGACTTTGGCCATGGTGCACCTCACGCGCAGAAGGTTTGAGGAACTGCCCTGACGAGTGTCGGGCTCAGGCACAAAGTAGGGAGAAAAATTAGAAACGGCACCCTAACAACTGACATAAAAGGCAGGTGCAGGAGAAAAAAACGGGGAGCCCGAAGCTCCCCGTTTGTCCTGATCAGACCAGCGCTTTATCCAGCGCCTTTTCGATCTCGGCTTTGATCATGCCGCTCATGGCCGACATCATCAGGCCCAGTTCCACGTCGACCCGGATCGAATCCTCGGCCACGTGCACCGCGCCCTTCACGCCCGAACGCTTGAGGTTCAGGACATCGCCCGACCACTGCGGCTCCAGGCCATATTGATCGGAGAGTTTCTGCGCCAGTTTGTCGGCTTTCTCGCGGGCCGCTTCCTTGCCCAGACTGTGGGCACGCTCAACACTGATATGGGCCATTGAATGACTCCTGCTTTTTGAATGGGGCTATGAATGCCTGCAACGAATCTTGACCGCCACTGCGGCAAATCGTCCCGAAGGTTGCCCATCTTACCTTTAGCCATTCCAAGACAAAGCATGGCTTGGGGATTAGAATGTCGCGCATTCTCTTTTGGTGACAGCGATATGACTGATCAGCGCAAAGGCAGCGATGCCGAACCCACCACTCACTTCGGCTTCAAAAACGTTCCGGAAAGCCAGAAAGCGGAAAAAGTCGCTGAGGTGTTCCACTCCGTGGCCACCAAGTACGACCTGATGAACGACCTTCTGTCGGGCGGCATGCACCGTCTGTGGAAGCGTTTCGCGATCGAACTGTCGGGCGTACGCGCCGGCAACCGCGTGCTGGACATCGCCGGCGGTACGGGTGACCTGACCAAGAAATTCTCGCACCTGGTCGGCCCGACCGGTCAGGTGGTGCTGGCCGACATCAACGAATCCATGCTCAAGGTCGGTCGTGACCGCCTGCTGGATGTCGGCGTGTCGGGCAACGTCGAGTTCGTCCAGGCCGACGCTGAAAAGCTGCCGTTCCCGGACAACCATTTCGACTGCGTGACCATCGCCTTCGGCCTGCGCAACGTGACGCACAAGGAAGACGCCCTGCGCTCGATGCTGCGCGTCCTCAAGCCGGGCGGCCGCCTGCTGGTGCTGGAATTCTCCAAGCCGACCAACGCGCTGATGTCCAAGGCCTACGACGCCTACTCGTTCGCCTTCATGCCGCTGATGGGCAAGCTGATCACCAACGACTCGGAAAGCTATCGCTACCTGGCTGAATCGATCCGCATGCACCCGAATCAGGAAACTTTGAAGTCGATGATGGTCGACGCCGGTTTCGACCGCGTGACCTATCACAACATGACCGCAGGCATCGTCGCCCTGCACCGCGGCATCAAACCCTGATGCTGCTGACCGGGCTGCTCGCCAGCGTCGAACTCGGCCTGAACCGCGTGCTGCGTCTCGACAGCACGGCGCTGCCGCGACTGGCGCACCTGACCGGCAAAGTGATTGCCGTGGATTGCCGCAGCCCGGCGCTGCAACTGTTCATTCTGCCGAGCGACGAAGGCCTGATGCTGGCGTCCCACTGGGAAACCGGCGTCGACTGCACCCTGCGCGCCCCGGCCTCGAGTCTGGTGAAACTGGCCCTGAGCAAGGACAAGACGGCGGTGCTGCACGCGCCGGAAGTCGAACTCGACGGCGACAGCGGCGTGCTGCTGGAGCTGGCGGGCGTGCTGCAGGACCTGAAGCTGGACTGGGAGTACGAACTCTCGCGCTGGCTGGGACCTGTCGCCACGCAACTGGTCGGCGGCCACCTGCGCAGCCGCGCCCGCTGGTATCAACAAGGATTTGCCAGCCTCAACCAGAACCTCGCCGAATACCTGGCCGAAGAATCGCGCACCCTCGTCGGGCAGCGCGAAGCCGAAGCCCGCTTCAGCGAACTGGACCGGATCAAACTCGATCTGGAACGTCTCGAGGCGCGCTTCGAGCGCCTTTCCCGATCCCTCGACCCAAGCGATAACGCATGAAGCTGCTCGCCGTCCGCCGTCTGTTGCGCATCCAGCGCGTCGTGATCCGCTACCGCCTCGATGACCTGCTGTTCGATCTGCCGTTGCCGTGGTTCCTGCTGGCGCTGCGCTACGTCCTGCCGTGGCGCTGGTTCCCGCGCAAGCCGCTGGACCTGAGCCGTGGCGCACGCCTGCGCCTGGCCTTGCAGGACTTGGGGCCGATCTTCATCAAGTTCGGGCAGATCCTCTCGACCCGCCGCGACCTGCTGCCGGAAGACATCGCCGATGAACTGATGCGGCTGCAGGACCGTGTGCCGCCGTTCGATTCGCAGCTGTCGGTCAAACTGATCGAAGAACAACTGGGCAAGAAGATCAGCGAAGTGTTCAGCCGCTTCGACGTCGAACCGCTGGCCTCGGCTTCGGTGGCACAGGTACACGCCGCGCAACTGAAGACTGGCGAAGAAGTGGTGGTCAAGGTGATCCGCCCGGGTCTGAAACCGATCATCGCCCAGGATCTGGCGTGGCTGTTCATCCTCGCCCGCGCCGCCGAAAAAGTCTCCGCCGACGCCCGTCTGCTGCACCCGGTGGACGTGGTCAGCGACTACGAAAAAACCATCTACGACGAACTCGACCTGTTGCGCGAGGCGGCCAACGCCAGCCAGTTGAAACGCAACTTCGAAGGCTCGCCGCTGCTCTACGTGCCGCAAGTCTATTGGGACTGGTGCCGGCCGAAAGTGCTGGTGATGGAGCGCATCTACGGGATTCAGGTGACCGATCTGGCGACCCTCGCCGACCAGCGCACCGACATGAAAATGCTCGCCGAGCGCGGCGTGGAGATCTTCTTCACCCAGGTGTTCCGCGACAGTTTCTTCCACGCCGACATGCACCCGGGCAACATCTTCGTCAGCACCGTCAACCCGTGGAGCCCGCAGTACATCGCGATCGACTGCGGCATCGTCGGCAGCCTGACCCCGGAAGACCAGGATTATCTGGCCCGCAACCTGTTCGCCTTCTTCAAGCGCGACTACCGCCGCGTGGCGCAATTGCACATCGATTCGGGCTGGGTGCCGGCGGAAACCAAATTGAATGAATTCGAAGCGGCGATCCGTACCGTGTGCGAGCCGATCTTCGAAAAACCATTAAAAGATATTTCATTTGGCCAGGTGCTGATGCGCCTGTTCCAGACCGCGCGCCGCTTCAACATGGAAGTGCAGCCGCAACTCGTATTGCTGCAAAAGACCCTGCTGAACATCGAAGGCCTGGGCCGTCAGCTGTACCCGGACCTCGATCTGTGGAACACCGCGCAGCCGTTCCTCGAACGCTGGATGCGCGAGCGCGTCAGCCCGAAAGCCTTGCTCGGCAACGTCCAGAGCCAGTTCGAACAACTGCCGCACCTGGCCAACATGGCCCGCGATCTGCTCGAACGCATGTCCCAGCCCCACGCCAACGACCCGCCGCCACCGTGGAAAAAACGCAAGGACGACTGGTTCCTGCGCCTGCTCGGCAGCGCCCATCTGGCGGGCGGTACGATCCTCGCTGCCGGGGGCCCGATGCACGAACTGGGGCATTGGCCCGCAGGGATCATGGTGGCCGTCGGCTTGTATCTGGTCGTTCGCCGATAGCCAGTTCCGTGATCGGCTGGCACACTGTTTCAACGCCTGAACCCGACTATTGAAGTGTGGGTTCGCTGTCGGAGTCGAAGATGAAAAACTGGCTGGACGAGATCAAGTGGGACGCCGATGGCCTGGTGCCGGCGATTGCTCAGGATCACAAGACCGGACGCGTATTGATGATGGCCTGGATGAACCGCGAAGCCCTGGAGCTGACCGCGGCGGAAAACCGTGCCATCTATTGGTCACGTTCCCGTGGCAAGCTGTGGCGCAAGGGCGAAGAGTCCGGCCACGTACAGACGCTGCATGAAATGCGTCTGGACTGCGACGCCGACGTCATCATCCTGATGGTCGAACAGATCGGCGACATCGCTTGCCATACCGGCCGTCAAAGCTGCTTCTACCGCGTCTTCGAAAACGGCGACTGGAAAACGGTCGACCCGGTCCTGAAAGACCCGCACGCCATCTATTCCGCAGGACACAAACATGAGTGACACCCTGACCCGCCTCGCTCAGGTGCTGGAAGAGCGCAAGGGCGCTGCAGCCGACAGTTCGTATGTGGCTAGTCTGTATCACAAGGGCTTGAACAAGATTCTGGAAAAGGTCGGCGAAGAATCGGTCGAAACGATCATCGCCGCCAAGGACGCCGCCGTCAGCGGCGACTGCAGCGACGTGATCTACGAGACCGCCGACCTGTGGTTCCACAGCATGGTCATGCTTGCCCAGCTGGGGCAGCATCCGCAGGCGGTGCTGGATGAACTGGATCGCCGTTTCGGCCTGTCCGGACACGTCGAGAAAGCCTCGCGCCCGTCCGCCTGAACAACTTCAAAAGAGGAACAGCAACATGGGCATTTTTGACTGGAAACACTGGATCGTCATCCTGGTGGTCGTGGTACTGGTGTTCGGTACCAAGAAACTGAAGAACCTCGGCACCGACGTTGGCGAGTCGATCAAGGGCTTCCGTAAAGCCATGAACGACGACGAAAAACCGGCCGATCCGACCGTAACGCCTGCGCAACCGGTACCGCCGGTACAGCCGCAAGCCACCGCTCAGGCCAACCCGCCGCACACCATCGACGTGCAGGCGCAGAAAGTCGAAGAGCCGATCCGCAAAGACGTGTGAGCACTGACTAATGTTTGGTATCAGCTTCTCTGAACTGCTGCTCGTCGGCCTCGTCGCCCTGCTGGTGCTGGGCCCCGAGCGTCTGCCGGGCGCTGCACGCACCGCCGGCCTGTGGGTCGGACGGCTGAAGCGCAGCTTCAACGCGATCAAACAGGAAGTTGAGCGTGAAATCGGTGCCGACGAAATCCGTCGGCAACTGCACAACGAGCACATCCTGTCGCTGGAACAGGAGGCGCGGAAGATTTTCACGCCGGTTCAGCAGGAGCCGACGCCGGTACAGCCAGTGGCAGATCAGACGCCAGTGCCTCCGGTTGTGGAACAAACAATTCATGCGCCGACGGCGAGCATCGAGCACGTCTCTGCCGCAGCCGCTGAAACTGCGCCGATCATGAAGCCTGTCGAACCCATTGCTCCAGCTGCCGCGCCAACAACGCCGGCCCCTCACGACCCAACATTGCCGCCGCGAGCCCCATGAGCGATCTCCCCGAAAACGACCAGCACATGCCGCTGGTTTCGCACCTCACCGAGTTGCGCACCCGCCTGCTGCGTTGCGTGGCGGCGATCTTCATCATCTTCGCCGGGCTGTTTGCCTTTACCCAGCAGATCTACACCTTCGTTTCGACGCCGCTGCGCGAATACCTGCCGGCGGGCGCGACGATGATTGCCACCGACGTGTCGTCGCCGTTCCTGACGCCGCTGAAGCTGACGATGATGGTCTCGCTGTTCCTGGCGATCCCGGTAATCCTGCATCAGATCTGGGGCTTCATCGCACCGGGCCTGTACAAGCACGAGAAGCGTGTCGCAGTGCCGTTGCTGATCTCCAGCATCCTGCTGTTCTACACCGGCATGGCGTTCGCCTACTTCTTCGTGTTCCCGCTGATCTTCAAGTTCTTCGCCTCGGCTACCCCGGCCGGCGTGGAAATGATGACCGACATCACCAGTTACCTCGATTTCGTCATGACGCTGTTCTTCGCCTTCGGCGTGGCGTTCGAAATCCCGGTGGCCGTGGTGCTGCTGGTTTGGATCGGCGTGGTCGACGTCAAATACCTGAAGAAGATCCGTCCGTACGTGATCATCGGCTGCTTCGTGGTCGGCATGATCCTGACCCCGCCGGACATCTTCTCCCAGACCCTGCTGGCCGTGCCGATGTGGATGCTGTTCGAAGTCGGCATCCTGTTCGGCAGTCTGGTCAGCAAACGCGAGCGCCCGGAAGAAACCGCCGACGATCACAACGACCAGCCGCCAGCGACTCAGCCATGAACCTGCTGCTGCTCGAAGAGGCCGACTTCATTGCGGCCGACCGCGTCGTGCTGCGTGATCGCCGCCTGACCCACATGCAGGAAGTCCACCGTTCGGAAGTCGGCGACAGCCTGCGGGTCGGGCGCATTGGCGGGCTGATGGGCTCGGCCGAGCTTTTGCGCCTTGACGCGGGCGAAGCCGAGCTGCGGGTCACCCTCGATCAACCGCCGCCGGCCAAACTGCCGCTGACCCTGGTGCTCGCCCTGCCCCGCCCGAAGATGCTGCGCCGGGTGTTCCAGACCGTGGCGACCATGGGCGTGTCGAAGGTGATTCTGGTCAACAGCTACCGGGTCGAGAAAAGCTTCTGGCAAACACCGTTCCTGGAGCCGGAAGCGATTCGCGAACAACTGATCCTCGGCCTCGAACAGGCTCGGGATACGGTGCTGCCGGAGATCATCATCGAGAAGCGCTTCAAGCCGTTCGTCGAAGATCGACTGCCGGCCATCACCGACGGCACCCTCGGTCTGGTCGGTCATCCGGGCAACTTCCCGCCCTGCCCCCGCGCCCTGAACGAACCAGTGACCCTGGCCATCGGCCCCGAGGGTGGCTGGATTCCCTACGAAATCGATCTGCTGGCCAAGGCCGGGCTGCAACCGGTGCAACTGGGCGAGCGAATCCTGCGGGTCGAAACCGCCGTCACCGCGCTGCTCGCCCGGCTGTTCTGAAGTCTTCTCCGGACAAAAGGCGTTACAGATTGCCATCATGCGGCCGATACCCTCCCCATAAGTCCAATTAGTGGTCCGAGGGGAGTCGTCGCATGTACCGTTGGTTAGCCGAGAGTCTTGGAAACGTCAGCGTTAAACGTAAGCTTGGAATCGGTTTCGGCCTGGTGCTGCTGCTGACCCTGTTGATCACCTTCACCGGCTGGACCGGCATGAGCGGGATCATCAGCCGGGGCGACAAGCTCGGCTTCATCTCCAGCCTCAACGAGCTGACCAAGGACCTGCGTCTGGCGCGTCTGGACTATGAAGCCCGCCGTGGCGAACAGGGCCCCGGCGCGGTCAACGACCTGCTCGGCAAACTCGACGCCGGCCTGCAAAGCGCCCGCGGCATGATCGAGCAACCGTCCGACGTGGCCATGATCGATCAGCAACTGGCGGCGGTTGCCGAGTACAAACGCGCCTTTGGCGACATGACCCAGGCCACCGTGCAGCGTGAAGACGCTCGCAGCAAACTCGGCGCCAGCGCCGATAACGCGGTGGCCAAGGTCAGCGAAGTCGAGAAATCCCTGCTGCAAGGCGACAGCGTCGCGCAATTCAACAGCGTGATCGAGCTGAGCAAACTGCTGCAGCAGGCGCGCTATCAGGTGCGCGGCTACACCTACAGCGGCAAGGCCGAAGCCGAACAACCGGCGCTGGATGCCATCGCCGCCGCCCTGAACAATCTGGAAAGCCTGCCGAGCAAACTGCCCGAGCAACACATCGCCAACCTGCAACAGGCCACCGAATCGCTGAAGGCTTATCGCGCCGCCGTCAGCCAGTTCCGCGACTCCCAGGTGAACAACGCCAAGGCGCTGGCTCGCATGTCGGCCCAAGGCGACATCCTGCTCGACGTCAGCAAGAAACTCACCGAATCCCAGACCATCGTCCGCGACACCGATGCCGCGCATGCCAAAAACATGCTGATGATCGCCACCCTGCTGGCCCTGGCCTTCGGTCTGCTCGCGGCCTGGGCGATCACCCGGCAGATCATCATTCCGCTGGAGCAGACCCTGAAAGTCGCCGAACGCGTGGCCGCCGGTGACCTGACCCACAATCTGGTGTCCCTGCGCCGTGACGAACTCGGTCAATTGCAGCGCTCGATGCAGAGCATGACCCAGGGCCTGCGCGAATTGATCGGCGGCATCAGCGACGGCGTGACCCAGATCGCCAGCGCTGCCGAAGAGTTGTCCGCGGTGACCGAGCAGACCAGCGCCGGGGTCAACAATCAGAAAATCGAGACCGACCAGGTCGCCACCGCCATGAACGAAATGGCCGCCACCGTGCAGGAAGTCGCGCGTAACGCCGAGGAAGCTTCGGAAGCAGCGGTCGCCGCCGACCAGCAGGCCCGTGAAGGCGACAAGGTGGTTGGCGAGGCCATCGCCCAGATCGAACGTCTGGCCGCCGAAGTCGGCCATTCCACCGAGGCCATGGGCGAGCTCAAGCGCGAAAGCGACAAGATCGGCAGCGTGCTCGACGTGATCAAGTCCGTGGCCCAGCAAACCAACCTGCTGGCCCTCAACGCCGCCATCGAAGCCGCCCGTGCCGGTGAAGCCGGTCGCGGCTTTGCGGTGGTTGCCGACGAAGTCCGCAGCCTCGCCCAGCGCACCCAGAAGTCCACCGAAGAGATTGAAGAGCTGATCGTCGGCCTGCAGAACGGCACCCAGCAAGTGGCGACGATTATGGACAACAGCCGCACCTTGACCGACAGCAGTGTCGAGCTGACCCGGCGTGCCGGTGGCTCGCTGGAGAGCATCACCCGTACCGTTTCGGCAATTCAGGCGATGAACCAGCAGATCGCCGCGGCGGCCGAGCAGCAGAGCGCCGTGGCTGAAGAGATCAACCGTAGCGTGCTGAACGTGCGGGATGTCTCGGACCAGACCTCGGCGGCCAGTGAAGAGACGGCGGCCTCCAGCGTCGAGCTGGCGCGTTTGGGCACTCACCTGCAAACGCTGGTGGGCCGGTTCAAGGTGTAAACCGCGCACACAAAAAAATCGCAGCCATTGGCTGCGATTTTTTTTGTCCTGTGTTTAGAGGACTTGCCGCAGGAACGCCTGGGCTCGCGGATCCTTCGGCGCATCGAAGAACTCCGCCGGCGAGGCGTCCTCCAGCAGTTTGCCGTGATCGAAGAACAGCACCCGATCCGCCACTTCCCGGGCGAAGCCCATTTCGTGGGTCACGCAGACCATGGTCATGCCTTCCACGGCCAGGTTCTTCATCACGTCCAGCACTTCACCGACCATTTCCGGGTCGAGAGCCGAGGTCGGTTCGTCGAACAGCATGACCTTGGGATCCATCGCCAGCGCCCGGGCAATCGCCACGCGCTGCTGCTGACCGCCGGACAGGCGCGATGGGTACTCGCGGGCCTTCTGGGCGATGCCGACCTTCTCCAGCAATGCCAGAGCCTTGGCTTCGCTTTCCTTCTGGCCGCGCTTGCGCACGACTTTCTGCGCCAGGCACAGGTTCTCCAGCACGGTCATGTGCGGGAACAGATTGAAATGCTGGAACACCATGCCGACTTCGCGGCGGTAGGCGTTGACGTCGGTTTTCGGGTCAGCCAGTTGCAGGCCGTCGATGCTTACCGAGCCGGAATCGAATTCTTCCAGACCATTAAGGCAACGCAGAAAGGTCGATTTGCCGGAACCGGACGGGCCAATCACCACCAGCACTTCACCCTTGGCCACGGACGTGCTGACGTTATCCACCGCGCGCACCACTTGCCCACGGGTGTCGAAGACTTTTACCAGATCGCGGACTTCAATCACTTTGCGCGAGCCTCCGCTCAAGCCGGCTGGCGATTTTCGACAGCGGCAGGTTGATCAACAGGTACAGGCCGGCGACGCAGAACAGGATCTCGAACGGCGAGAACGACGTGGTGATGACTTCACGGCCGCTTTTCAGCAGCTCGGTGATGGCGATCACCGACACCAGCGAAGTGTCTTTGACCAGACTGATGAACTGCCCGGCCAGCGGCGGCAGCACGCGCTTGAATGCCTGCGGCAACACCACATGACGCATCGACTGGCCGGCACTCAGACCCAGCGAACGCGCCGCTTCGTTCTGGCCGCGGGCAATCGACTGCACACCGGAACGGATGATTTCCGCCACGTAGGCGCCGGTGAACAGCGACAGCGCGGCAATCCCGGCGAACTCCCGGGACAGGTTCATCACCGTGCCGATGAAGAAATAGAAAATGAAGATCTGCACCAGCAGCGGCGTACCGCGCACCAGCTCGACATAGATCGTCGACAGGTCGCGCAGGGTCGGGTTGCTCGACAGCCGGCACAGTCCGGTGGCCAGACCGATCAGCAGACCCAGCACGCCGGACACCACCGACAGCCAAAGCGTGGTCCACAGACCCCACAACAGCGGACCCGCCGCCCAATGCCGCGTCACGCCCACGACGTCGCCTTCGGCCACATCGTCGCCCTGAGCGAATTGCAGGCTGTTTTCGTCGACGGTCAGGTGCTGCTCGTCACCGGCATCGTTGCGCAGGGTGACCTGCGCGCTGCCACCCTTGCGCACCAGTTCGCTGACGGTGGAAATGTCGGTCGCGCGCTGGGTTTCCTCAGCCTGATAGGCGAAGTACTGCGGCACGCGGTTCCAGCGCCATTCGTAGGACATCAGCGACGTGGCGTAATACAGCGCGCCGGCCAGGCCGACCAGCACCAGCACGGTCAGAACGTGCCAAGGCCATTGGGCTTTTTTCTGTTTCATGGGTTTAGCGAAATCCGAAAGTTATGTCGCCGGGGAGGCCGCCTTCGCGGGCAAGTCGAATCGTCGCACCGCCGCTCCCACAGGGAACGCATTCCAATGTGGGAGCGGGCTTGCTCGCGAATGGGGTGACTCGGTCTATCTGACCGGGCTTATTCCATGTCCTTGAGCCACTCGGTGCTCTTGAACCACTTGTCATGGATTCGATCGTAGGTGCCGTCTTCGTGGATCTGGTGCAGGAAGTTGTTGATGAAGTTGATGCTGTCGTAGTCACCCTTCTTCAGACCGAAGGCCAGTGGCTCGTAGGTGAACGGCTTGTCGAGAAACACCAGTTTGCCGGCGCCGACCTTGTTCACCGCGACCACGTTGTACGGCGCGTCGTAGATGAAGGCATCAGCCTTGCCGTTGACCACGTCGAGCACAGCTTCCTGCTCGTTGTCGTAGCCGTGGTACTTGGCCTTGGAGATCAGTTTTTTGGCGACCATCTCGCCGGTGGTGCCGAGCTTGGAGGTGATGCGGTAGTCGGCGGTGTTCAGGTCTTTGTAGGACTTGATGGTGCCTTCCAGTTCCTTGCGGATCAGCAGGGTCTGGCCGACCACGATGAACGGTTCGCTGAAGTTCAGGCGCAGGTTGCGTTCCTGGGTCAGGGTCATGCCGCTGCCGATCATGTCGAACTTGTCGGTCATCAGCGCCGGGATGATCCCGTCGTAACCGGTGGAGACCAGCTCCAGTTTGACGCCCATGGCCTTGGTCATGGCTTTGAGGATGTCGACTTCGAAACCGATGATTTCGCCGCGCTTGTTGGTCATTTCGAACGGCATGTAGGTCGGATCCATGCCGACCTTCAACGAGCCACGCTTGACCGCGTCGTCGATTGCGCCGGCCTGCGCCGCATTGACTGCAACCAGTGCCGTGACGCCGACCAGCAGCATCGACAGATACTTCTTCATCTTCAAGTCCCCAAAACCATTGCGTTTGCGGCGCGAAAACCGACAGAAATGGACAAGATTGTCCGGGTGCGCCAATTCGGGGACGGATGCTAACGCACTCGATTTTTTGCACAAGGTTTAATGGACGATTTGTTTAACATTCAAGATTTACCCCCTCACCCCAACCCTCTCCCCCAAGGGGGGCGAGGGGGAAAGGGAGCCGATCTCTGTGAATTTCAAATCTGAGTTCGACCGAGATCTGTCAGGTCGATGTATTTCGAGAGAACAACTCAGTCAGTCCCCTCTCCCTCCGGGAGAGGGCTAGGGTGAGGGGCTTTTCGGCAGGCAAAAAAAACCCCGCTTTCGCGGGGTTTCTTCATCAGGCCGGTTGCGCCTGCAAGCTTACCGGCTTGAGCGGCAGCAGCGGCGCGTGGGGATCGGCTTTCACCGAAGCCCGCCAGGCGTCCAGCCACTCGGCGTGACCTTCGGCCCACACCTGCTCGTGCAGACGGGCCAGGGCCACCGGATCGCTCAGCAGTTGCAGGCGATCATGGTTGTTCAGCCCGGCCGGGCCGACCTTGATCGCGTGACGCACACGTTCCTGGCGCAGCCATTCGATCGGCTCGGCCTGACCGTGACGCGAGGTCGCCAGCGAGCACGCCAGGGCGTTCTGCTGTGGATCGACCACGGCGCGGATGAAGCCGTCATTCAGTGCGTGCCAGCGGTTTTCGTGGGTGTACTGATCGGTGGCCAGCAGCGCCTGTGGCGGATTGTATTCCTCGGGGATGAGGAACAGGCTCTCGTCACGGGACTTGAGGCCCAGACCGACGCGGCTGGAAATCACCGACACCGGAATCGACAGCATCAGCGAACCGACGATCGGGACCAGCCACCACAGGAAGCTCGGGTTCAGCCAGATCACCAGCAGCGCCCAGAAGAAGCCCAGCAGGGTCTGCGGACCGTGACGCTTGACCGCTTCGCTCCACGGCGTGGAGTCGTCGTCACGCTGCGGCGAGTTCCAGGTCGCGGCCCAGCCGAGGAACGCGGCCAGAACGAAACGGGTGTGGAAAATCATCCGCACCGGCGCCAGCAGCATGGAGAACAGCATCTCCAGCAGCATCGACACGGTCACCTTGAACTTGCCGCCAAACTCTTTCGCACCCTTGGCCCAGATCAGGATGATGCTCAACAGCTTCGGCAGGAACAGCAGCACGATGGTCGTCGAGAACAGCGCGATCGCCTTGTCCGGGTGCCATTGCGGCCACAGCGGATAGAGCTGACGCGGTTCGAGGAAGTACTGCGGCTCCATCAGCGTGTTCACCGCCAGCAGCGCGGTCGACAGCACCAGGAAGAAGAACCACAGCGGCGCCGACAGGTAAGACATCACGCCGGTCAGGAACACCGCGCGGTGCACCGGGTGCATGCCTTTGACCAGGAACAGACGGAAGTTCATCAGGTTGCCGTGGCACCAGCGACGGTCACGCTTGAGCTCGTCGAGCAGGTTCGGCGGCAGTTCTTCGTAGCTGCCCGGCAGATCGTAGGCAATCCACACGCCCCAGCCGGCACGGCGCATCAGCGCAGCTTCAACGAAGTCGTGAGAGAGAATCGCACCGGAGAACGCACCCTTGCCCGGCAACGGCGCCAGGGCGCAGTGGTCGATGAACGGCTTCATGCGGATGATCGCGTTGTGACCCCAGTAGTGGGATTCACCCAGTTGCCAGAAGTGCAGGCCGGCGGTGAACAGCGGACCGTACACGCGAGTGGCGAACTGCTGCATGCGTGCATACAGCGTGTCCATGCCCGAAGCGCGCGGCGCGGTCTGGATGATACCGGCGTCCGGCGTGGCCTCCATCAGGCGCACCAGACTGGTCAGGCACTCGCCGCTCATGACCGAGTCGGCGTCGAGTACGACCATGTACTTGTAGTCACCGCCCCAGCGACGGCAGAAGTCGTCGAGGTTGCCGCTCTTGCGTTTGACGCGACGGCGACGGCGGCGATAGAAGATCTTGCCGAAACCCTTGGCTTCGCGGCAGACGTCCAGCCAGGCCTGCTGCTCGGCAACGCAGATGTCGGTGTCGTTACTGTCGCTGAGGACGAAGAAGTCGAAACGGTCCAGGTCACCGGTAGCGGCGACCGACTCGAAGGTCGCGCGCAGACCGGCGAACACCCGAGGCACGTCTTCGTTGCAGATCGGCATCACCAGTGCGGTGCGCGCGTCTTTCGGAATCGGCTCGTTGCCGGCACTTTTACCGGAGATCCGGTATTTATCGTGGCCGGTGAGCAATTCGAGGAAGCCCATCAGCGCGGTCCAGAAACCGGCCGACACCCAGCAGAACAGAATCCCGAACATGATCAGAATGCTGGTTTGCAGCGCATACGGCAGCACTTGCGTGGCGGTTTGCAGCAGCGGTTGATGCAGGACTTCTTCCAGATCGACGAACGACCAGCCCTGGTACGGCATGATGCCTTTCATGTACCAGCCGGCGACGATGGTCTGACCCAGCATCAGCACCAGCAGAATGTAGCGACGGATCGAACCGACCGTGCGCCAGCGCGCCGCCGGCAGCACGTTGGCGTCCTTCGGCGGTTGCGGCGGGTTGGTCCGGCCGGTCAGGCGGCGCCAGCCACGCACCAGTATGTTGGTGCGCCACGGCTCCGGCACGACCTTGGTCCGACGGATCGGCGGCGTGGCCTTCATGCTGACCCGGCCGCTGGCGTCGAGCACCAGCATTTCCGCGTCTTGCAGCTCTTCGGCGGTGCTCAGGATCAGGCGCTTGCCCACCGAAGCCTGGGCGGCTTCGGTCGGTGCGTCAAAGGTCTTGGACGACAGGCGTTCATGCAATTCGCTGAAGGACTGGCAGCCCGCGAGTTCCGCGCGCTGCTCGTCGGTCATCGGCAGATGCGCCAGGTACTCGGACAGAGTCTCTGGCTGTACTTGAGAGTTACTCATCGGCAGGCAACTGATAGCTCCAGGTCTCGGTCAGGACTTCTTCAGTCGGTGCCGATTCCGGTGTGGCTGGGGCCGCGTCCGCAGCGGCTGGCTGCTTGGCGTCTTTGTTGGCCTTGTCCTTGGCATCTGCAACCGGCTTGGCGTCGGCCTGTTTGGCCTCGGCGGCCTTGGCTTCCTTGTCGGCTTTCTCTTGTTGCTTGGCGGCAACCTTGTCGGCCTTGGCCACCGACGAATTGGACGTCGGTACCGAAGACTTGGCCAGATCAGCGGTCACCACTGGCTGCACCAGGGCTGCGCGCATCTCGGTGGACTTGCTCGGGTCCTTGATCTTCATCCGCAGGGTCAGGCGCCAGCCTTTGGTTTCCGGGTTGTAGCGCACGCTGTTTTCGACCAGTTCGGCGTTGTCGCCGACGCTGACCTGGCTGCGAACGTCCGCATCCGGAGCCAAAGCGGCCAGAGACGGGCCTTCGAAGTCGACCAGGTAGGCAACGCTGCCATCCGGCTGACGGATCAGGTTCGATTGCTTGACGTCACCGGTCGAACGCAGGGTCTGGTTGACCCAGGCGCTGTCCGGCGCGTGCAGCGCGGCTTCGTCGATGGTCCAGTGCATACGGTAGGCGAAGTCCAGCGGCTGGCCAGGCTCCGGCAGTTTTTCCGGGTTCCAGAACGCAACGATGTTGTCGTTGGTTTCGTCCGCAGTCGGGATCTCGACCAGATCAACGGTGCCCTTGCCCCAGTCGCCCTTCGGCTCGATCCAGGCACTTGGGCGCTTGTCGTAGCGGTCGTCGAGGTCTTCGTAGTGGCTGAAGTCACGGCCACGTTGCAGCAGACCGAAACCACGCGGGTTCTCGACGCTGAACTGGCTGACAGCCAAGTGTTTCGGGTTGTTCAGCGGACGCCAGATCCACTCGCCGTTGCCGGCATGGATCGACAGACCGCTGGAGTCGTGCAGTTCACGACGGTAGTTGAGCACTTTCGACGGCTGGTTGGCGCCGAACAGGAACATGCTGGTCAGCGGCGCGATGCCGAGCTTGCCAACCTTGTCACGCAGGTACATCTGGCCCTTGACGTCGACAATGGTGTCGCTGCCCGGACGCAGGATCAGACGGTAGGCGCCGGTCGCACGTGGCGAATCCAGCAGGGCGAAGATCACCAGGTGCTTGTCGCCCGGCTTCGGCTGCTGAATCCAGAACTCGCGAAAACGCGGGAATTCTTCGCCGGACGGCAAAGCGGTATCGATCGCCAGGCCACGGGCCGACAGACCGTAGGTGTGACCCTTGCCGACGACGCGGAAGTAGCTCGCGCCCAGCATGGTCATGATTTCGTCTTGCTTGTCCGCCTTGTTGATCGGGTACAGCACACGGAAACCGGCGTAGCCCAGTTGTTCGGTGGCCTTCGGATCGAACTGCAGGTCGCCGAAATCGAAACGGCTTGGATCGTATTTGATCTCTTCGACGGTGTTCGCGGTGATTTCGTTGATTTTCACCGGCGTATCGAAGTGCATGCCCTGATGATAGAAGGACAGCTTGAACGGGGTCTTCTGGTCGGCCCATTCGGCTTTTTCGGTGCGGAAACGAATCTTCTGATAGTCCGCGAATTTCATTTCACGGAATTCGTTCGGCAGGTTGCTGCGCGGGGCTTCGAACTTCTGCCCGGCCAGCTCTTTGGCCTTGGCCGACACATCGTCAAGATTGAATGCCCAAAGCTGGCCGGCGCTGAGCAGGCAGAGTACTGCCGAGCCCGCTACCAGAGCGCTGCGCAAGCGTTTGGCAGACAATTTTGCTGCATTACAGGGACTAACAATCACGAGCAACCCTCGCCGAAAACAGATCAATAAACCAACGGCCAGATGAAGTGCCTGTGAGGGATTCGGTACAAAAAAACCGACCTTGCAGGACACCCTTGCCAAGTTGGCGAGCATTGTTCCGACTCCGCTGGGTCAAAATGATTCCCCAATCGGATCCGGACAAGTCTCTACCTAAGTCAAAATGGACCAACGAACGCTGATCCCCGTAGCGCGCGATTATCTAGTAGCCCGCGTGACAACGCATCAGGGGTAACAAAGTATTTATCGCGAAAATTCCCTGTTTTCAGTCGAAAAGCCCTTAAAAAGATGTTTCAAGCGCTTTCATGTCTGTAACAGGAAGGTTACCGGGCCATCGTTGACCAGGTGCACCTGCATATCCGCGCCGAATCTACCTGATGCCACTGTGCCATGCATCTGTTTCGCTTTGCTTAATAGATAGTCGAATAATTCTTCGCCCAGCGCCGGAGGGGCGGCGGTCGAGAAACTCGGGCGCAACCCGCTTTTGGTGTCGGCAGCGAGGGTGAACTGAGAGACCAGCAGCAACCCGCCGCCCACATCCGCCAAGGACAGATTCATCTTGCCCTCGGCGTCACTGAACACTCGATAGTTAAGCAGCTTATGCAGAAGTTTGTCGGCGCTGGCCGGCGTGTCGTCGGGTTCGACCGCCACCAGCACCAATAAACCCTGATCGACACTGCCGACCACCTCGCCCGCCACTTCGACCCGCGCGCCTTTCACGCGCTGCAACAGCCCCTTCATGCTTCTTCGGGCGGCAGGTCGAGCAGACGACGGGCCATTTTGCTGGCGGCGCGCACCAATGCATCGGTGATGCCCGGTTCCGAGGCAGCGTGGCCGGCATCGCGGATCACCTGCAGCTCGCTGTTCGGCCAGGCCTGATGCAGTTCCCAGGCGTTGTCGAGCGGGCAGATCACGTCGTAGCGACCATGGATGATCACGCCCGGCAGATGGGCGATCTTGCCCATGTCGCGGATCAGCTGGTTTGGCTCAAGGAAGGCATTGTTGGTGAAGTAGTGGCATTCGATCCGCGCGATCGACAAGGCGCGCTGCGGCTCGGAGAAACGGTCGACCACCAGCGGGTTCGGACGCAGGGTCGCGGTGCGCCCTTCCCAGGTCGACCAGGCCTTGGCCGCGTGCATCTGGGCGATCTGGTCGTTGCCGGTCAGGCGTTTGTGGAACGCGCTGAGCAGGTCGTCGCGCTCGTCCAGCGGGATCGGCGCGAGGTAGTCCTGCCAGTAATCGGGGAACAGACGGCTGGCGCCGGCCTGGTAGAACCATTCGATTTCCTGCGGACGGCAGAGAAAGATCCCGCGCAGGATCAGCCCATGCACGCGCTCCGGGTGGGTCTGCGCGTAGGCCAGCGCCAGGGTCGAACCCCAGGAACCGCCGAACAGCACCCATTTGTCGATGCCCAGATGTTTACGGATGCGCTCGAGGTCTTCGACCAGATCCCAGGTGGTGTTGTTTTCCAGGCTGGCGTGAGGCGTGGAACGACCACAGCCGCGCTGATCGAAGGTGACAATGCGATACAGGTTCGGATCGAAGTAGCGGCGACTCTGGGCGTCGCACCCGGCGCCGGGACCTCCGTGGATGAACACCACCGGCAAACCTTCCGGTGAACCGCTTTCGTCGACGTACAGCGTATGGGTGTCATCGACGGCCAGATCGTGCCGTGCGTGAGGTTTGATCTGCGGAAACAAAGTCTGCATTGCGCGCTCCGTAAGGGGTCGAGGTCATCCCTGGGGGGACTTCTATTATTCTGCCGTCCGGCATCATAAACCCGATTTACGTCAATGAGCATGCCCGTGCGCTGTCACATTTTGTCAGCCATGAACCCCAGCAGGTTCTCAAAGAGACGATCGACCTCGGCGACCTGATGCCGCGCCCGCAGGCAGCCGTGAACCAGCCCTTCGCCGTAATACAGCGCCGCGTCGACGCCCGCCGCGTTCAGCCGTTCGGCGTAGCACACGCCGTCGTCACGCAGCGGATCGAACTGCGCCACGGCGATCCAGGCCGGGGGCAGACCGCTGAAATCCCGGGCCAGCAACGGCATCGCATAGGAGCTCGGCTTTGTGGTGCCACGCAGGTACAGGGCGTGATAGCAATCGACATCGCTGCTGGCGAGCAACGGCGCATCGGCGCATTCGCTGCGCGACGGTAACTGCTCGTCGCCTCCCAGCCCCGGATAGATCAAGACCTGCGCACCCGGCAGCGGCTCGCCGGCATCGCGCAGTGCCAGGCACAGCGCCGCCGCCAGATTGCCGCCGGCGCTGTCGCCCGCCACCAGCATCCGTCCGGGGTCGAACCAGAAGGGCCCACTGCGCAACGCGCGCCAGACGCTCAGGCAATCCTCGAAACCGGCGGGGAACGGATGCTCCGGCGCCAGCCGGTAATCCACCGCCACCACCATTGCCCCAAGCGCCATGGCCAGCTCGCAGCAGATGAAGTCATGGGAATCCAGCCCGCCGACCACCCAACCGCCGCCGTGCAGGTACAACACGCACGGCCAGCCACTGGCCGATGGCCGGACAGGCGGGCGATACGAACGCACCGCCACCCCGCTCAACTGGAAATCCACCACCTCCAGACCCACCGGCCGTTCGGGCGTGAAGGCGCGGCACATATCGTCATAGGATTTGCGCAATCCGCCGAGGCTGCTGTCCTCGCTGGCAAAGCCTTCGGTTCTGGAAACGAAGGCTGCCATCGACGGCGAAAGTGGATAAGTGCCCATCAGTTTTTCAGGCTGGCCTGAACCGTGGCCACGCCGTCCTTGCCATCGAAACTGCTGACACCCGCCAGCCAGCGTTGCAGGTCTTCGGGATGCTCACGCAGCCAGGTCTTCGCCACTTCCTGAGGGGTCTTGCGCTCCATGATCGGCACCATCAACTGGCTTTCCTGGGCGGCGGTGAAGGTCAGGTTTTCCAGCAGTCGATGAACGTTCGGGCAGCGCTCGGCGTAGTCCGGCGCGGTGACCGTGGAAACGGTGGCGGCGCCTTCGTTCGGGCCGTAGACGTCTTCGCTGCCGGTCAGGTAGGTGATTTTCATGTTGATGTTCATCGGGTGCGGGGTCCAGCCGACGAACACCACGAACTCCTTGCGGTTCACCGCCCGCTGCACGGCGGCGAGCATGCCGGCCTCACCGGATTCGACGATCTTGAAATCCTTCAGGCCGAAATGGTTGGTTTCGATCATCGTCTTGATCGTGGTGTTGGCGCCGCTGCCGGGCTCGATGCCGTAAATCTTGCCGCCGAGCTGATCCTTGAACTTTGCGATGTCGCCGAAGGTTTTCAGCCCCGCCGCCGCTACGTAATCCGGCACTGCCAACGTCGCCTGGGCGTCGGCCAGGCTGGGCTTGTCCATGACCTTGACCTGATTGGCGGCGAGGAACGGCGCGATGTTCTTGTCCATCGCCGGTTTCCAGTAGCCGAGGAAGATATCGAGGCGCTTGTCGCGGATGCCGGCGAAGATGATTTGCTGCACGGCGCTGGTCTGTTTGCTTTCGTAGCCGAGGCCGTTGAGCAGCACGTCGGCCATGCCGCTGGTGGCGATCACGTCGGTCCAGTTGACCACGCCCATGCGCACGGTTTTGCAGGAAGCATCATCGGAAGCCATGGCGCCGGCGCTGAGCAGCGCACTGCCGGTGAGGATTAACGCACAACGAGTGAACAGTCTTTTCATGTGGGATCGTCTCGTGCGGCAGCGGTTATTGTTCGGATCGGTGTCTTCTTGCACCGTGGCCGAAACATTACGCAGCAGACGAGCGGGAAAAGCGAACTGTGGCGACCGGGATTTGCACGGTGGCGACCCAAGCCGTGCACAAACCTGTGGTCACCACAAAAACTGTGGGAGATTCTATGTTGCAGGGGAACCCTGCAACCTTAAATTGGGTTGGTATTCGCTCTGATTTTTCATGAGGGCGAATGCCACCCGGCAAAGCTTACGGGCGAGGATGACCAAGGCCTGGGTTCTGGCTAGACCTCTTGCCAGATAGGATTCATAGAACGGTTTCCAAACAGGGGACCGACAAGCTGCCATAGCTGCATTGTGTGCAAGACGCCGTAATTCCCCGTCACCTTTTTTGCTCAAGTGGCGAGGACTGTGTTTCTTGCCTGAGTCCTTTGCCTTCAAATCCATTCCCAGAAAGGCGATGAACGCATCGGCGCTGGCGAACTCACCTCGCATGTACGTAGTTGCCAGTCCCGTTGCCGTGAGTTCACCAATCCCTTCAATCGCTTTGCAGCGTCTGATGTTTTCGCTAATGCCGGCCTCTTGGCTGACTTTGCGAAGTAATTCCTGAATGGCCTGATCAAGCTGTTTGAAATGCTCCAACCCATGGGCCAAAAGATCTTCAAGGAGAGGTTCGTTTGACCAGCTCAGCATGATACTGACTCGGGCCTTCATCAGCTGCGCACGCTTGTTAAGCAGACTTTTCAACACCGTGTAGTGCCGTGGTGGTGGGCTCCAGACCCGCAGCCGGTGCTGTTCACTGGTTAGATAACGCGCCAGAAGACGTGCATCACAAGGGTCGGTTTTTGCACGCTGACCGATGCTTTCGCGGTAATGGCTCACCCGGTAAGGGTCCACGACGTAAACCCGATGCCCCATACCATGGGCCAGTTCGGCCGTATCCAGGTGGTAGAGATTAGTGGCTTCCAGGGAAATCGAGCTTTGTGCGGGCAGGGTCTTCAGCCAACGACCTATAGACGTACGGTCGTTGTTGATGACCTGAATGTTTTTCAGATCTTCGCGATAAGCGACGATTTCGGCTTTGGCCACATCGACACCAATCACCGTTGGCGAGGTAAGGATTGTCATGACGAATCCTCGGAGCTAGGGTTTAAGAGCTTGTCGGGGTCTACCGTAGCGCTGGCTTGCCTCTATCGTCGGTTTTACCGATGAATTCCTTATCGGCGCTTTAGGTAGAAAGGGCGGGACGAGAAGTCTCCCACGGTCCGTACTGGCTAGAGTCGGAATCGAGCTTTTAGTCCCGCCCACCCCTTCAAGTCTAAACATACAAGCGAGCTTGCTCGCGATGGCGGTGGTTCAGTCACTATTGATGTCGACTGACACGACGCCATCGCGAGCAAGCTCGCTCCCACAGGGTTCCTGGTGTGTATTCAGGATTTGTAGCGAGTCGCGCCCCAGGCGAGCAGCCCCTGCAGCAACTCCTTGAGCACCACCCGCGTCGGCTCCGCCAGATCGGCGCGATAGCGGAACGGTTCGAACTCTTCCATGTAGGTGCACTGGCCCAGTTCCAGTTGCACGGCGTGGATGTTCTCGGCCGGGTTACCGTAGTGACGGGTAATGTGGCCGCCCTTGAAGCGTCCGTTCAGCACATGGCTGTAATCGCCATGGCGTGCGCAGATCGCTTCCAGTTGCGTGGCCAACTGCGGATCGCAACTGGCGCCGTTGAAAGTGCCGAGATTGAAGTCCGGCAGCTTGCCATCGAACAGGTGCGGGATGATCGAGCGGATCGAATGCGCATCGAACAGCAGTGCGTAACCGAACTCGGCTTTCAGCCGCGCCAGCTCTTCCCGCAAGGTGCGGTGATACGGCGTCCAGATCTGCTCCAGATAGATCGCACGTTCTGCTTTCGAAGGCTCCTGACCTTCCTTGAACAACGGAATGCCATCGAACAGCGTCGCCGGGTACAGCCCGGTGGTGGCGCCGGCGTACAGCGGTTTGTCGTCGGACGGCCGGTTCAGGTCGATGACAAATCGCGAGTACTCGGCCGCCAGGGTGCTGGCGCCCAGTTCGGCGGCGAAATCGTAGAGCTGCGGAATATGCCAGTCGGTGTCCGGCAGGCTTTTCGCGTCCGGGATCAACCCGGCCTCGACCGCCGGGGTCAGGCGCACACCGGCGTGGGGCATGCTGATCAGCAGCGGCACGCGACCTTGTTTGAAGTTCAGAACCTTATCCACAACCACTCTCCTACAGACTTGATTCAACGCCGTGACGCACGACGCGTTTGTCCAGTTCACCACCGAGCCAGTACGCCAGGTCCGCCGGGCGGTCGATCTGCCAGGCGACAAAATCGGCGACCTTGCCGACTTCCAGCGAACCGTGGGTCTCGGCCATGCCCAAGGCTTGCGCCGCGTGAATCGTGGCGCCGGCCAAGGCTTCTTCCGGGGTCATGCGGAAACAGGTGCAGGCCATGTTCAGCATCAGGCGCAAAGACAGCGCCGGCGAGGTGCCGGGGTTGAGGTCGCTGGCGATGGCGATTTTCACTTTGTGTTTGCGCAGGGCTTCCATCGGCGGCAACTGGGTTTCGCGCAGGAAGTAGAACGCGCCCGGCAACAACACCGCGACGGTGTCGGACTCGGCCATGGCGATGGCGTCGGCTTCGTCCATGAACTCCAAGTGATCGGCGGAAAGTGCGTGGTAGCGCGCAGCGAGGCTGGAGCCGTGCAGCGACGACAATTGCTCGGCGTGCAGCTTCACCGGCAGACCGAGTTTTTGCGCGGCGATGAACACCCGCTCGACCTGCTCCGGCGAAAACGCCAGGTATTCGCAGAAGGCATCCACCGCATCCACCAGGCCTTCGGCGGCCAGCGCCGGGAGCATCTCGGCGCAGATGTGATCGATGTAATCGTCGGCGCGGTCCTGGTATTCCGGCGGCAAGGCGTGGGCAGCCAGACAGGTGCTGCGCACGCTGATCGGCAGCTCGGCGGCGAGGCGACGGATGACCCGCAGAATCTTGCGCTCGCTGGCCAGATCGAGGCCGTAGCCGGATTTCATTTCGACCGTGGTCACGCCGTCGCGCATCAGGCTTTTCAGGCGTTTGGTGGCGCTGGCGAACAGCTCGTCTTCCGAGGCTTCGCGCGTGGCCCGCACAGTGCTGGCGATGCCGCCGCCGGCCGCTGCGATTTCGGCATAGCTGACGCCTTGCAGGCGCTTCTCGAACTCGCCGCTGCGGTTGCCGCCGAACACGGTGTGGGTGTGGCAGTCGATCAGGCCGGGAGTGACCCACGCGCCTTGCAGGTCATTGACCGCCGGGTATTCGCCTGACGGCAAGTGGCTGCGCGGGCCGATCCACTCGATGAGTGCACCGGACGTCACGATGGCCGCATCCTCGATGATCGAGTAGACGCCTTGCGCCATGGTTGCGACGTGGCAGTGTTGCCAGAGGGTTTTCACTGTGAGCCTCCGTTGGATTCTGTTCGGTGGGCAGCCTTCAAAAGCCCCCTCATCGGAACGCCGCCCGCCTAACCCTCTCCCGGAGGGAGAGGGGACTGACCGCGTTGTTCTTTCGAGGTACATCGACCTGAAATTCCTGAGTCGAACTCAGGTTCTGAAAACGATGAAGATCGGCTCCCTTTCCCCTCTCCCCCTGGGGGAGAGGGCTGGGGTGAGGGGGAACGGTTTCCCGGACGACAAAAATCCCCCTGAAAAAACGCTTACAAACTAGGCAGCAACTTCGCCGGAACCAGTTCAGTCAGCACCCGCGAAGCCAGCAGTTCGGTCGCCGCATTGATGTCCGGTGCGAAGAAGCGGTCCTTCTCGTAGAACGGCACTTCGCGACGCAGAATCCCGCGGGCCTGTTCCAGTTTGGTCGAGGTCTTCAGGCCGTTGCGCAGGTCCAGGCCCTGCACCGCCGCCAGCCATTCCACCGCGAGAATCCCGCGCGTGTTATCGGCCATTTCCCAGAGACGCTTGCCGGCAGCCGGGGCCATCGACACGTGGTCTTCCTGGTTGGCAGAAGTCGGCAGGCTGTCCACCGAATGCGGATGGGACAGCGCCTTGTTCTCGCTGGCCAGGGCCGCAGCGGTCACTTGGGCGATCATGAAGCCGGAGTTCACGCCTCCGTTGGCGACGAGGAACGGCGGCAGCTGCGACATGTGCTTGTCCATCATCAACGAGATGCGGCGCTCGCTCAGGGAACCGATTTCGGCAATGGCCAGCGCCATGTTGTCAGCGGCCATGGCCACAGGTTCGGCGTGGAAGTTGCCGCCGGAAATCACGTCGCCTTCGGCCGCGAACACCAGCGGGTTGTCGGACACGGCGTTGGCTTCGATGGCTAGCACTTCGGCGGCCTGACGGAACTGGGTCAGGCACGCGCCCATGACTTGCGGCTGGCAACGCAGCGAGTACGGGTCCTGAACCTTTTCGCAGTTCTGGTGCGAGTCGGAGACTTCGCTGCGCTCGCCCAGCAGATCGCGGTAAGCGGCAGCGGCGTCGATCTGGCCTTTCTGGCCACGGGCGGCGTGGATGCGCGCATCGAATGGCGAACGCGAACCGAGCACCGCTTCCACCGTCAGACCGCCCAGCGCCAGCGCGCCGGCGAACAGGTCTTCACCTTCGAACAGGCCGCGCAGCGCGAATGCGGTGGAAACCTGAGTACCGTTGAGCAGCGCCAGACCTTCTTTCGCCGCCAGGGTCAGCGGGGTCAGACCGGCGACTTTCAGCGCTTCGGTCGCTTCCATCCACTCGCCCTTGTAGCGCGCCTTGCCCTCGCCCAGCAGCACCAGCGACATGTGCGCCAGCGGTGCCAGGTCACCGGATGCACCGACCGAGCCTTTCAGCGGAATGTGCGGATAGACCTCGGCGTTGATCAGCGCGATCAGCGCATCGATCACCACGCGACGGATGCCAGAGAAACCACGGCTGAGGCTGTTGACCTTCAGCACCATGATCAGGCGCACCAGCTCATCGCTGATCGGCTGGCCGACACCGGCGGCGTGGGACAGCACCAGCGAACGCTGGAGGTTTTCCAGGTCTTCGCTGGCGATGCGGGTCGAGGCCAGCAGGCCGAAACCGGTGTTGATGCCGTAGGCGGTGCGGTTTTCCGCAAGGATCTGCTCGACGCAGGCCACGCTGGCCTCGATCTGCGCGCTGGCGCTGTTGTCGAGGGTCAGCTTGACCGGGTTCTGATAAACGTCACGCAGTTGGGCCAGGCTCAGTTGGCCGGGGATCAGGTTCAGCGCAGTCATTTTGTGCTCCTTTTGAGAGTTTATTGTTAACTCGCCAGACGCTCCGGAGATGTCCGTTGTCCGTCGCGTCTGCCCTTTTGGGGAGCCGCGCCTTGGCACGCTGGCGTGGGTAGTTTTTCAGTGCAAATTCGGTAATGCGTTGTGCAGCAGATCCGGGTCTTTCAGAACGCTTGCGGCAGCGGCGATATCCGGCGCCAGCCAGCGGTCCTGATCGTAGGCCGGGATCTTTTCGCGCAGCAGTCGCCAAGCGGTATCGGTGCCCGCGCCGAAGCGCTGTTCCTTGAGAAATTCAAACGCCTGGGCCGCCAGCAGGTACTCGATGGCGAGGATCTGCGTGCAGTTTTCCAGCGCGCGGTGCAGCTTCAGCGCGGCGTTGGTGCCCATGCTCAGATGGTCTTCCTGCAAGCCCGAGGTGACGTAGTTGTCGAGCACCGCCGGCTGCGCCAACTGGCGGTTTTCCGCGCACAGCGACGCGGCGACGTATTGCACGATCATCATCCCGGAGTTCACCCCCGGATTGGCCACCAGAAACGCCGGCAGGCCGCTGACGTGCGGGTTGATCAGGCGATCCAGACGCCGCTCGGCAATCGAGCCGATTTCGGCCATCGCAATCGCCAGCAGATCCGCCGCCAGCGCCACTGATTGCCCGTGCGGGTTGGCCTGGGACATCACCCGGAAGTCGTCCGGTGTGCCCAGCAGCAACGGGTTGTCGGTGCAGCCATTGAGTTCGGTTTCGATCTGTTTGATCGCGTGTTCCAGTTGATCGCGGGCGGCACCGTGCACCTGCGGGATCGAGCGGATGCTCAAGGCATCCTGGGTGCGAATGCCTTTGCTCGCGGCGATCACTTCGCTGCCATCGAGCAAGGCGCGCAGATTGACGCCGACCTGCTGCATGCCCGGATGCGGTTTGAGCGCAATGATCTCGGCATCGAACGCGGCGATCTGACCGCGCTGGGCTTCGAAACTCATGGCGCCGATCACGTCGGCCCATTGCAGCAGACGCGTGGCGTCGGCAATCGCCAGGCAACCGAGGCCGGTCATGCACGGCGTGCCGTTGACCAGACACAGACCGTCCTTCGCCCCGAGCTGCACCGGTTGCAGGCCCTCTTCGGCCAGCGCCTGCTGTGCAGACACGATCTGCCCGCGATAGCTGACATTGCCCACGCCCAGCAGCGCGATGCCGATGTGCGCCATGTGGGTCAGGTAACCCACCGAACCCTGGGACGGTACTTGTGGGGTGATACCGCGATTGAGCAGCGCCAGCAGCGCTTCGACCACCCGGCGATGAATGCCGGATTTGCCGTGGCTGTAGTTGCGGATCGCAGCGCACAGGATGGCGCGGGTCTGCTCATCGGCCAGCACCGGACCGACGCCGCACGCATGGCTGAGCAAGGTGTTGCGCGAAAGCTGACTGAGCTGTTCGTCTTTCAGCGAGACGTTGCACAGCGCACCGAGCCCGGTGTTCACGCCATAGGCGCGCTCACCGCTGGCGACGATGCGCTGGACGATGCCCTGCGCGTTTTCAATGCGCGCCCAGGTCTGGGCCGACAGCTCGAGCTGCGCGCCATGACGAGCGACTGCGACCACATCCTGCCAACGCATCGGGGCGTCGGCGATAACGATTTTTTCAGCCTGGGACATCTAAAACCTCACCCGAACATTGATCCAGCTTTGCCGACGCTATCGTCGGATCGCCGCCCGGAGCAAGCTCGCTCCCACAGGAGACCGCATTCCAACTGTGGGAGCGAGCCTGCTCGCGATGGGGCCGGCCCAGCCAACACAAATCTGTTTAAACCACCGCCGCCCGCCGCTGCACGAAGCGGTCGACATATTCGTCCGCCGGCGAATGCAGGATCTCTTTCGGCGTGCCGACCTGGATCAGGCGGCCGTCCTTGAGGATCGCGATGCGGTTGCCGATGCGCACGGCCTCGTCGAGGTCGTGGGTGATGAAGACGATGGTCTTGTGCAGGGTCTTTTGCAGCTCCAGCAACTGGTCCTGCATCTCGGCGCGGATCAGCGGATCCAGCGCGCTGAACGCTTCGTCCATCAGGATGATGTCGGTGTCCGCCGCCAATGCCCGGGCCAGACCTACACGCTGGCGCATGCCGCCGGAGAGCTGGTGCGGGTATTTGTTTTCGTAGCCCTTGAGGCCCACGGTGTTGATCCAGTGCAGCGCGCGTTCGGCGCACAGTTGCTTGCTCTCGCCGCGCACTTTCAGGCCGTAGGCGACGTTGTCGAGCACGGTCTTGTGCGGCAGCAGGCCGAAGCTCTGGAACACCATGCTGATCTTGTGCCGACGAAATTCGCGCAAGGCGTCCATGTCGTATTGCAGGATGTCCACGCCGTCCACCAGGATCGCGCCGCTGGTCGGGTCGATCAGGCGGTTGAAGTGGCGCACCAGGGTCGATTTGCCGGAGCCGGACAGGCCCATGATCACGAAGATCTCGCCGGTGCCGATGCTCAGGGACAAGTCGTTGACCCCGACCACGCAACCGGTTTCGTTCAGCACCTGATCCTTAGTCTTGCCCTGGCCGACCATCGCCAGAGCGTCCTTGGCGCGGTTGCCGAAAATCTTGAAGACGTTTTTGACTTCGATCTTGCTCACGGTTGCGTTGCTCATTTGCTCACCTCATGCCGTGGCCGACCATACGCCTGGGTAATGCGGTCGATGACCACTGCGAGAATCACGATCGCCAGACCGGCTTCCAGGCCGCGTCCGACGTTGAGGGTCTGAATGCCCACCAGCACATCTTCACCCAGGCCACGGGCGCCGATCATCGAGGCGATTACCACCATCGACAGGGCCATCATGGTGGTCTGGTTGATCCCGGCCATGATGCTCGGCAGGGCCAGCGGCAGTTGCACGCCGAACAGTTGCTGCCAGCGGTTGGCGCCGAAGGCGTTGATGGCTTCCATCACTTCGCCGTCGACCTGGCGGATGCCCAGATCGGTCAGGCGGATCAGCGGCGGCGCGGCGTAGATCACGGTGGCGAAAATCGCCGGCACCTTGCCCAGGCCGAACAGCATCAGCACCGGAATCAGGTACACGAAGCTCGGCATGGTCTGCATGATGTCGAGCAGCGGCATCAGCACCGAACGCAGGCGATTGCTGCGCGCCGAGAGAATCCCCAGCGGTACGCCGATCAGCACCGAAATGACCGTTGCCACCATCATCAGCGCGAGGGTCTGCATCAACTTGTCCCACAGACCGACGGCGCCGACCAGGAACAACAGACCGACGATCACGGCGGTGGTCACGACTTTGCGCGTTGCATGCCAGGCCACGACGCCGACGATGGCCAGCATCAACCACCACGGTGCGGCGCGCAGCAGGCCTTCAAGATTGACGATGGCCCACAGCAGGGTGTCGGAGATGTGGCGGAACACATCGCCATAGTTGGTGACCAGCGCATCGACCCAACCGTTGACCCAGTCGGCGATGGAAAAGGTAAAGCTTTCGGGAAACATAAGCGGCTCTCAATCAGGAAACTCAATCAAGCGATTGCGGCGAACACCCCGGCCAGCCTCTCGGTTGGCCGGGAGGAATTCGACCTACAGCGCCGCGTCGATTTTCTTGGCAGCGTCTTCACTGACCCACGCATGCCAGACCTCAGGATGTTCCTTGAGGAAGATTTTCGCCAGTTTTGGCGACTCGATACGTTCCTTCGCCATGCGGCCCAGGTTCTGGTTCAGCAGGTCGATCGGCAGGTTGACCTTTTCCAGCACGGCCACCAGCTCCGGCGCTTGTTCGTGGAAGGTCTTGGACAGACCGACCTTGATGGTCACGGTCTTGTCGACGCCCGGTTTCTCATCCAGTTTGACTGCGTCGATCTGGCCCATCAGCGGGGTTGGCGTCCAGTAGTAGAACAGGATCGGCTCGCCACGTTTGTAACTCGACAGCACGGCCGCATCCAACGCCGGACCAGTGCCCGGGCGGAAGTTGGTGTAGCTGTTTTCCAGGCCGTAGCTTTTCAGCATTTCGCTGTTGTCCAGCTCGCAGGTCCAGCCGGCCGGGCAGTTGTAGAAGCGGCCCTTGGAAGGCTCTTCGGCGTCTTTGAAGACGGCGGCGTATTTGCCCAGATCGGCGATGTTTTTCAGGTCCGGTGCCTTCGCTTCGATCTTGCGCTTGGCATCGCCTTCGATCACATAGCGCGGCACGTACCAGCCTTCCACCGCACCGACCACCGGCGCGCCGACACCGACGACCTTGCCGGCCTTCTCGGCCTTGTTCCAGACCTCGCTGCGGCCAACCCATTCTTCGGCGAAGATCTGGATGTCGTTGCTGCTCAGGGCGTTTTCCATGGTGATGGAGTTGCCCGGCAGGCTGTCGGTCTTGCAGTCGTAACCTTTTTCCAGCACCACTTGCAGAAGGTCGGTCAGCAGCATGCCGCTTTCCCAGTTCAGGCCGGCGAATTTCACCGGTTTGCCGGACTCGCACCAGCCGGCGGCCTGGGTCGCGCCGGCGCTGGCCAGCAGGCCCATGGAAAGCAATGTGGTCAGCAGGGTCTTGTTCGATTTCATTGTTGTGACGCTCCTAATCATGAATTGGCTTACGGCAGTCAAGAGGCATCCAGCCCTGTCCACGTCCAAATCAGGCCTGCGCCGCAGCGCGACCGGCCCCGCTTGTTTTAGGTTGTACAACGCTGTCCTGCTCGACGGGCAGAATCAGTCGATCGGGTACGGTGCCGTGCCATTTTTTCGCGCAGACGTAGTACAGCGCTGCGGGCAGCACGAGACCGATGATCCAGGAAATATCCACATCCCCCAGAGCTGCTACCAATGGACCGGTATAGAACTTGGTGGAAATGAACGGCAGTTGCACCAGCACCCCGAACACGTAAACGCTGATACCGAGGATGTTCCAGCGGCCGTAGCGACCGTTCGGATCCGCCAGCGCCGGTACGTCATAGCGCTCGCGGGTGATGCAGTAGTAGTCCACCAGGTTGATCGCGCTCCACGGCGTGAAGAACGCCAGCAGGAACAGGATGAAGGACTTGAACGCACCGAGGAACGAGTGCTGGCCGAGCAGCGCGATCAGGGTCGCCGCGCCGACGATCCCCAGCACGAACACCAGACGCTGCATGCGGGTAACCGTCAGGTGGCCACGGAAGCCGCTGATGATGGTCGCGATGCACATGAAGCTGCCGTAGGAGTTCAGGGTGGAGATGGTGACCTTGCCGAACGCGATGCTGAAATACAGCAGCGCGGCGGTGGCACCGGTCCCGCCCAGACCGACGATGTAGGCGACTTCATGACCGGCGAATTGCCCGTTGGCCGAAGCGGCCGCGAACACACCGAGGATCATCGCCACCTGCGCACCGATTACCGAACCGGCGCCTGCGGCGAAGAAGGTTTTCACCGAAGACACCTTGCTTGGCAGGTAACGCGAGTAATCCGCCACGTAAGGGCCGAAAGCGATCTGCCAGGAGGCCGCGAGCGACACCGCCAGCAGGAAACTGCTCCAGCTGAAGTGGCGGATTTCCAGAAGTGCGCCGACGTCCACCTGACTCATCAGACGGCTGAACAGGTACACGAAAGCAATCACGCCAATGACACTGGCGATGCGGCCGATCCAGTGAATCACCCGATAGCCGAGCACCGTGACCACGACGATGACGCTGGCGAAAAGCAGGATGCCGACGGTGTCGCTGACCCCGAACAACTGGCCCAGCGCCTGACCCGACAACACCGTTCCGGTGGCGGTGAAGCCGAGGTACATCAGGCACACCAGCACGATCGGAATCGCCGCGCCGTAGACGCCGAACTGCACCCGGCTGGAAATCATCTGCGGCAGGCCAAGCTTGGGCCCTTGCGCCGCGTGCAGCGCCATCACCCCGCCGCCCAGCAGTTGACCGATCAGCAGACCGATCAACGACCAGAACACATCGCCGCCCAGCACCACGGCCAGGGCCCCGGTGACAATCGCGGTGATTTGCAGGTTGGCACCCATCCACAGGGTGAACTGACTGAACAGACGACCGTGTCTTTCCGCTTCCGGGATGTAGTCGATCGAACGCCTTTCGATCAACGGTTTACTGCCTGCACGATCGGTGTTGCCCGCCATGATTCAACCTCTGTGGATTGTTTTAATTGCTCTGTACGGTTTACGCGATTCCTGTGGGAGCGGAGCTTGCCCGCGATGACGTCGGCACCTGCAACATCAATTCCGGCAGTGCCGCCGCCATCGCTGGCAAGCCAGCTCCCATAGATTCTTTATTTGCCGGTAATCATCGGCAGGTTCAGCCCTTGTTCCTTGGCGCAGTCGATGGCGATCTGGTAACCGGCATCGGCGTGACGCATGACCCCGGTGCCCGGGTCGTTGTGCAGCACGCGAGCGATACGCTCGGCCGCTTCGTCAGTACCGTCGCAGACAATCACCATGCCCGAGTGCTGGGAGAAGCCCATGCCGACGCCGCCGCCGTGGTGCAGGGACACCCAGGTCGCACCGCTCGCGGTGTTCAGCAGCGCGTTGAGCAGCGGCCAGTCGGAGACGGCATCGGAGCCATCCTGCATCGACTCGGTTTCACGGTTCGGACTGGAGACCGAGCCGGAGTCGAGGTGGTCGCGACCGATCACGATCGGCGCCGACAGCTCGCCGCTGCGCACCATTTCGTTGAACGCCAGACCGAGCTTGGCGCGCAGGCCCAGGCCGACCCAGCAGATACGCGCCGGCAGACCCTGGAAGCTGATGCGCTCGCGGGCCATGTCCAGCCAGTTGTGCAGGTGCGCGTCGTCCGGGATCAGCTCTTTGACCTTGGCGTCGGTCTTGTAGATGTCCTGCGGATCACCCGACAGCGCAGCCCAGCGGAACGGGCCGATGCCACGGCAGAACAGCGGACGGATGTAGGCCGGTACGAAGCCAGGGAAATCGAATGCGTTTTCGACGCCTTCTTCCTGAGCCATCTGACGGATGTTGTTGCCGTAGTCGAAGGTCGGCACGCCCATTTTCTGGAAGTCGAGCATGGCTTTGACGTGCACGGCCATCGATTGCTTGGCGGCCTTGACCACAGCGGCTGGCTCGGTCTTGGCGCGGGCGCGGTATTCGTCCCAGGTCCAGCCGGCCGGCAGGTAACCGTTGAGCGGATCGTGGGCGCTGGTCTGGTCGGTGACCATGTCCGGGCGCACGCCGCGCTTGACCAGTTCCGGGAGGATTTCAGCGGCGTTGCCGCACAGGGCGATGGAAACAGCCTTGCCTTCGGAGGTGTATTTGGCGATGCGGGCCAGCGCGTCGTCGAGGTCTTTGGCCTGCTCGTCGACGTAGCGGGTCTTGAGGCGGAAATCGATGCTGATCTGCTGGCATTCGATGTTCAGCGAGCAGGCACCGGCGAGGGTTGCGGCCAGTGGCTGGGCACCGCCCATGCCGCCGAGGCCGGCGGTCAGGACCCACTTGCCGGTGAGGTTGTCGTTGTAGTGCTGGCGACCGGCTTCAACGAAGGTTTCGTAGGTGCCTTGGACGATGCCCTGGCTGCCGATGTAGATCCAGCTGCCGGCGGTCATCTGGCCGTACATGGCCAGGCCTTTGGCGTCGAGTTCGTTGAAGTGTTCCCAGGTCGCCCAGTGCGGCACCAGGTTGGAGTTGGCGATCAGTACGCGCGGGGCGTTGCTGTGGGTCTTGAACACGCCGACCGGCTTGCCCGATTGCACCAGCAGGGTTTCGTCTTCGTTGAGGTTGGTCAGGCTCTCGACGATCTTGTCGTAGCACTCCCAGTTACGCGCAGCGCGACCGATGCCACCGTAGACCACCAGCTCTTTCGGGTTCTCGGCGACTTCCGGGTCGAGGTTGTTCATCAACATGCGCAGCGGCGCTTCGGTCAGCCAGCTCTTGGCGGTCAGCTTGTTGCCGCGGGCGGCACGGATTTCGACGTCACGGAATTTAGTGCGGTTGTTGTCAGTCACGAAAAAGACTCCTCAGCGATCAATTCAAACCAACCCTGGCAGTGGGCAAGCAGCCTGTGCGCCTCAGTGCGCGACAAGCGAATCAGTGGACGCTGCGGAGAGTCTCGATCGACTCATACGCATACGTCTTTACTTGTACATACAAGCATATGCAATCGAGCGGCCAACTTGTTGGAGGGCTGTTCAATAAAAATTCCGAACAGGGCTGCAGAGCGCCTGAATCAAGGGCTCTGGCGTCCATGAAATTTTTCGCGGGGTGGATAGAGGGTGGCGAGAGGTTGTTACGGAAACGTGGTTCTGCGCCACGCTGGGGCGTTCGGTAACAAGTTGGTGCGCATTTCGGGAACGTCGGGACGAAAAAAAACCGCTGCTTTCAAAGCAGCGGTTTTTGATCGTTTCCCACGAAGAACGTGTGAAGGATCAGCGCGGGGACAGTTCGATCACGCAGCAGCCGGCATTCACGGCGATCTCGGTCAGCCCGGTGTTACCGTCCAGTTGCAGGCAGTCATGGCGGCCGAGTTGCGAGGCGCTGTCACCGACCGTGACCTCCAGCAGCTCGCTGACGCTGAAGACCAGCACGGTGCTCGCCGAACTGAAAAACCGCTGCTCGCCGTCCAGCCATTGCAGGCGTGCGCTGTAACGCTGGGGCGAGTAGATCAGGTTGAAGTCGCGGATCGCGCCGCCGAGCAAGGTGCAGGACACCTGGCTTTCGCCGCTGAAGGCAAACGGGTCGAGAGGTAACAACGGCCGGGTATCGTCGCCGTCGACACACAGAGTCATGCCGTCGCCCTGCAACACCGTGATGACCCGCTGGTAACCGGCGAAGGTCGAAAAGCCGCCGGATTCGGCGATGTCGGCAATCGACAGACGCCAGCCGAAACCGTCGAGGCCGGCGCCGGCGTCACGGGTGATTTCCTCGGTGCTGCCGCCGCCGTTTTTCCACGGCATGCGCGGGTAGCCTTCGGCGCGTAATACCTTCAACTCTTTCATTTATGAAACCGACCTTCCAGACGATGACGAGAACCGGGGTGAATCAGGCGCGCCGCCGTCACCGGCTGACGACCCGACCACGTGCGGCGGCGGATCAGCAGGCAAGGCTCGCCTTTTTCGATCTGCAGCAATTTGCATTCGGACGCTTCGGCAAGGATCGCTTCGACCACGTGCTCACCTTCGGTCAGCGGCGCGACCTGGTTCAGATAGGCGTAAGGCGTCTGCAGGGTGAAGTCCTGCTTGAGGTATTCCGGGGCGACCAGCGCATTGACGAAGCGGTCTTCGATTTGCACCGGAATGTCGTTTTCGTAATGCACGATCAGCGAGTGAAAGACCTTCTGCCCTTCGCGCATGTCCAGCGCCAGCGCGCGCTCGGAACCGGCGGCCTCCTCTTCCAGGGTGATCACCTGGCAGGTGTGGCGATGGCCACGGGAGGCGATTTCGTCGGCGATGTTGTGCACTTCGAACAGCGCGGACTGGCTCTTCGGTTCAGCAACGAAAGTGCCGACGCCTTGCATGCGCACCAGCAGACCGTCGGCGGTCATTTCCCGCAGCGCGCGGTTGATGGTCATGCGGCTGAAACCCAGCTGGCTGACCAGCTCGCTTTCCGACGGCACGCGGTAATGCGGCGGCCAGTTACCGCTGTCGATCTGCTGGGTGATCATCTGTTTGACACGGGCGTACAAGGGCGCCGGACTGTCGCCCATGTTCGCGGCCAACGGGGAGACTGGAGGCGGAGTCGGCACGGTGGATCCCTGTTCATTGGTGAAAGTGGCTAGCTTGCCGGAGTTTACCGGGCAGGCAAACGTCTGTATATGTATATACAAATAACACACGATGGGGTGCTGAACCATGTCCGCCTTCTTTGCCGAACGCGCGCTGCTGCCTAACGGATGGGCCAACAATGTACGTCTCGAGGTCAGCGCCGATGGCGTTTTGACCCGAATCCAGGCCGATTCCACTGCAGACGGCGCCGAACGGCTGAGCGGTCCGCTGCTGCCGGGGATGCCGAATCTGCACTCCCACGCGTTCCAGCGAGCGATGGCGGGACTGGCGGAAGTGGCCGGCAATCCCAACGACAGTTTCTGGACCTGGCGCGATCTGATGTACCGGCTCGTCGGAAAAATCAGCCCCGACCAGCTCGGTGTGATTGCCCGTCAGCTGTACATCGAAATGCTCAAGGCCGGTTACACCTCGGTCGCCGAATTCCATTACGTCCACCACGATAACAACGGCCAGCCTTACGCCGACCCGGCCGAGCTGGCGTTACGCATCAGCCAGGCGGCCAGCTCGGCCGGCATCGGCCTGACCTTGCTGCCCGTGCTCTACAGCCACAGCGGTTTCGGCGGCCAGACCCCGAACGAAGGCCAGCGCCGTTTCATCAACAGCACCGAAAGTTACCTGAAGCTGCAATCGCGCCTGCAACCCCTGCTGGCGCAGCAAAAGGCGCAGTCGCTGGGCCTGTGCTTCCACTCGTTGCGCGCGGTCACACCGCAGCAGATCAGCGAAGTACTGGCGGCCAGCGACCAGCAATGCCCGGTGCACATCCACATCGCCGAGCAGCAGAAGGAAGTCGATGACTGCCTGAGCTGGAGCGGACGTCGCCCGCTGCAATGGCTGTACGAAAACACCGAAGTCGATCAGCGTTGGTGCCTGGTGCACGCGACTCACGCCAATCCGGAAGAAGTCACGCTGATGGCCAAGAGTCGCGCCATCGCCGGCCTGTGCCTGACCACCGAGGCCAACCTCGGCGACGGGATTTTCCCGGCGGTGGATTTCCTCGCTCAGGGCGGGCGCATGGGGATCGGCTCCGACAGCCATGTGTCGTTGAGCGTGGTGGAAGAACTGCGCTGGCTGGAATACGGCCAGCGTCTGCGGGATCAGCGGCGCAACCGCTTGTATGGCGCGGATCAGCCGATGGTTGGCCGCACGTTGTATGACGCGGCGCTGGACGGTGGCGCTCAGGCGCTGGGCCAGCCGATCGGTGCGCTGGAAGTCGGCAAGCGTGCCGACTGGATTGTGCTCGATGGCAGCGATCCGTACCTGGCCACGGCCAGCGGTGACGGGATTCTCAATCGCTGGCTGTTTGCCGGCGGCGACCGTCAGGTGCGCGATGTGCTGGTCAATGGTCAGTGGGTCGTGCGGGAGGGGCGACATGCCGGGGAAGAGGACAGCAATCGCGCCTTCACCCAGGTTCTGCGAGAGCTTTTGGGCTGACATAAAAAAACCTGTGGAGGGCGACCTCCACAGGTTTTTTGTTGCGCGTCAGTTGGACGTCTTGGCCATCTGCTGATCCGACGCCCGCCAGATCAGGCGCGTGGTGTCGTAACCCTGCTGGCGCGCCTTGCTCAGCAGTTCCTCACGCACCACACCGTTGACGGTCGGCGTGCGGGACAACAGCCACAGATAGCGACGACTCGGGTCGCCCACGAGGGCGGTCTTGTAGTCATCGCTGACGTACAGCACCCAGTATTGACCCTTCGCCACACCCGGAATCAGGCGCGAGAACCAGGTATCGAACTCGACCCACAGCTTGTCGGTCTTGCCCGGCACCTGTGGATAAGCCGTGCCTTTGACCTCTTCCCACTTCCAGTCTGCCGTCAGACAGCGGTTGTACACCGCGATATTGCCGTCGGGCTTGAGCGAGTAACGGGCTTCGGATTGCGCGCAATTGCGCTGGAAATACATCGGCAGACGGGCCAGCTCGTACCAGGTGCCCTGGTAACGCTTGAGATTGACACTGTTGACCGTCTTCGGCGCCAGCGGATCTTCACCGGACGTGGCGCAGCCGGCCAATACCAGGCCGGCCAAAAGGACAAGCAATAACCGCTTCATTGTTTTTCTCCCGTGGGCGCGTAGCCCCGGTTTACTTCAGGCCTTGGCCGGAAAACATCAGCACTTTGTCACCGGCGTACTGCACGCTGATAAAGCTGTTCTTGTCGCCCCAGGTGCAACTGGACATGCCCAGCGCACCCGAGCAATCGGTGGGCTTGCCGAGCAGCGTCTCGACTTCGGACTTGGCCATGCCGGCCGAGAGCTTCGAATAGTTTTCCTGATTGACCTTGCTGCATGCGGCCAACAGCACGCAAAACGACAGCAGGGCGATAGATCGCAGCGACATGGTGTAACTCCTGGAGCGGAAGGGGGATGGCATGGCGCCAACCAGAAGCTTAGAAGAGAAAACCCCTGTCTGGTTCCCTGACAGACCGGCTATTTGTTCGCCCGCTCGTCCGGCATTCGTCGGTAAATCAGACACTTTGTGGGGCTATTGAGCATTTCGTCGACTTTCACAAAAGCCGCCTAATCTTTGGCGCGCCACGGTCGAAATAAGAGCAGCGCAAAGCCCGATAGTGTGGCAAATTGCCGCCCTTTCTTGACCAGCCCCTTCGCGGTAGCTCACTTAATGACCAGAAACATGAAATTCAGCCACAAGATCTTGTTGGCTGCCGCCCTCGTGGTGGCCGTTGCATTCGCCTGTTTCATTTTGTTCAACGACTATCGCCAGCGCGAAGCCCTTCAAAGCAGCACCGAAGCGTCGATGCAGGAACTGGGCAGCCTGACCACCAGCAATATCCAGACCTGGCTGGAAAGCCGCATCCAGTTGCTGCAATCGATGGCGCAGCAGGTTGTCGCCGACGGCACCGCCCCGACCAGCCTGAAACGCATCATCGACCTGCCCGCCTACACCGGCAATTTCCAGCTCAGCTACTTCGGCGGCGCCGACGGCGTGATGTTCTCGGTCCCGGCCGGCAACCGCGCGCCGGATTACGACCCGCGCGCCCGTGGCTGGTACAAGGCCGCCAACGCTGCGCAACAGACCATCGTCACCGAACCGTACATCGCCGCGTCATCGGGCAAGCTGGTGATCACGGTCGCCACCCCGGTGCAGCGCCAGGGCCAGATGATTGGTGTAGCCGGTGCCGACATTGATCTGTCCAGCGTCAGCGCGATCATCAACTCGCTGAACTTCGGCGGTCACGGCCATGCGTTCATCGTCAGCGCCGACGGCAAGATCCTGATCCACCCGGACAGCAAGCTGGTGCTCAAGACCCTGGCCGAGGCCTACCCCAACGGCGCGCCGAAAGTCAGCCCGGGTCTGAAAGAAGTCGAGTTCGACGGCAAGACCCAATTGATCTCCTTCACCCGCGTCAACGGCGTGCCGTCGGCCGACTGGTACGTGGCGCTGGTGCTGGACAAGGACACCGCGTTCTCGATGCTCAGCGAATTCCGCACCTCGGCGCTGATCGCCATGGTCATCGCCGTGGTGATCATCATCGCCCTGCTCGGCATGCTGATCCGCGTCCTGATGCAGCCGCTGCTGACCATGGGCCGCGCCATGCATGACATCGCCGAAGGCGAAGGCGACCTGACCAAACGCCTGACCATCCACGGCCACGATGAATTCGGTGCGCTGGGGCTGTCGTTCAACCGTTTCGTCGAGCGCATCCACACTTCGATCCGCGAAGTATCGTCCGCCACCGGGCAAGTCAACGAAGTCGCGCTGCGCGTGGTCGCGGCGTCGAACTCGTCGATGTTCAACTCCGACCAGCAGGCTTCGCGCACCAACAGCGTGGCCGCCGCGATCAACCAGCTCGGCGCCGCCGCCCAGGAAATCGCCCAGAACGCCGCCCTCGCCTCCCAGCACTCAAGCGACGCGCGAAGCCTGGCCGAAGACGGCCAGCAGGTTGTGGATAAAACCATCCACGCGATGCAGCAACTGTCGGCGAAGATCAGCGACTCCTGCGGCAACATCGAAACCCTGAACAGCAACACCGTGAACATCGGGCAGATTCTGGAAGTGATCACCAGCATCTCCCAGCAGACCAACCTGCTGGCGCTCAACGCCGCGATCGAAGCGGCCCGTGCCGGTGAGGCCGGTCGTGGTTTCGCCGTGGTCGCCGACGAAGTCCGCAACCTGGCGCACCGCACCCAGGATTCGGCGCAGCAAGTGCAGAAGATGATCGAAGAGCTGCAAGTCGGCGCACGTCAGGCGGTCGGCATCATGACCGAGAGCCAGCGTGAGAGCGAAAGCAGCGTCGGCATCGCCAACCAGGCCGGCGAACGCCTGGGCAGCGTGACCCAGCGCATCGGCGAGATCGACGGCATGAACCAGTCGGTGGCGACGGCAACGGAAGAGCAGACGGCAGTGGTCGAGTCGATCAACGTTGATATCAACGAGATCAACACGCTGAACCAGGAAGGCGTGGAGAACTTGCAGGCTACTTTGCGGGCTTGTGCGGATCTTGAGCAGCAGGCGGCGCGGTTGAAGCAGTTGGTGGGTAGCTTCAGAATCTGAAGATCAAGAGCAACCCCCTCATCGGAACGCCGCCCGCCCATCCCTCTCCCCCAAGGGGGCGAGGGGAAAGGGAGCCGATCTCTGTCGCTTTCCAGACCTGAGTTCAACTCGGTATTTCAAGTCAGCGTAACTCGAACATCCAACTCGGTCAGTCCCCTCTCCCTCCGGGAGAGGGTTAGGGTGAGGGCTGGTTTTTGAGATTGCCGAAAATCGCCCTAAAAACGCGAACCCGGCTCTCTCAAAAACGCCAACTCCTCAACCGTAGACTCCCGCCCCAACACCACATTGCGATGCGGAAACCGTCCAAACCGCGCAATCACCTTCTGATGCCGCTCGGCATAATCCAGATTGTCGGCAAACACTCCGCGCTCCGCCTCCGGCTGTTCAGCCACCAGTTCGATGAATCGTGAGACCGCTTCATTCTGCACCGCGAGGTTTTCGCAGTGTTCGAAGACGAGGTAAATGAAGAGTCGCTGGATCGGTTTCAACTGCCGATCGAAGTCTGCAGCAATCCCCTGAGCCACCAGTTTCTGTGCCCGTAGATCGCCGGAAAAAGCCTTGGGCGTATCGCGAAAGATCATTCGCGGGAGTTGGTCGAGCAGCAGCACCAGCGCCAGCCAACCTTCGGGATGTTGCGTCCACTCGGTCAATTCGCCAGCGAGGGCCTGATCGACAAAAACCCCGAAACGCTCACGCGCTTCGAGGTCCTGGCTGTCTTTCTTGCCGAACCACAACTTGCCCTGTTGCGCCGAAACTTCAGTGGCTGATTCGGCATGACCGAACCACCAATCGAGCAACGGCTGCCAGGGCGCGGTCATGGTTTATTCCTTGTGGTAAGCCGTGGCGCGGGCGACTTCTTCTTTCGAGCCGAGGAACACCGCTACGCGCTGGTGCAGGCCTTCAGGCTTGATGTCGAGAATGCGCTGGTGGCCGTCGGTGGAAGCGCCGCCCGCCTGTTCCACCAGGAACGACATCGGGTTGGCTTCGTACATCAGGCGCAGTTTGCCCGGTTTGGACGGCTCGCGGCTGTCGCGCGGGTACATGAACAGACCGCCACGGGTCAGGATGCGGTGCACGTCGGCAACCATCGCCGCGACCCAACGCATGTTGTAGTTCTTTTTCAGCGGGCCTTCTTCGCCGGCCAGCAGTTCCGAAACGTAGCGCTGTACCGGAGCTTCCCAGTGACGCTGGTTGGACATGTTGATGGCGAATTCCTGAGTGGATTCAGGAATGGTGATGTCTTCGTGAGTCAGGACGAAGCTGCCCATTTCGCGGTCCAGGGTGAAGCCTTTGACGCCGTGGCCCAGGGTCAGCACCAGCATGGTTTGCGGGCCGTAGATCGCATAACCGGCGGCAACCTGCTGAGTGCCTGGCTGCAGGAAGGCCTTTTCATCCAGCGCTTCGTTCTGGCTCAGGTATTCGTTCGGGCAACGCAGCACGGAGAAGATGGTGCCGACCGGGGCGTTGATGTCGATGTTCGACGAACCGTCCAGCGGGTCGAATACCAGCAGGTAGGCGCCTTTCGGGTATTTGCCCGGGATCTGGTAGGCATTGTCCATTTCTTCGGACGCCATGCCGGCCAGGTGACCGCCCCACTCGTTGGCTTCGAGCAGGATTTCGTTCGACAGCACGTCGAGCTTCTTCTGCACTTCGCCTTGCACGTTTTCCGTGCCCATGCTGCCCAGAACACCGCCCAGGGCGCCTTTGGACACGGCGTGGCTGATCTCTTTACAGGCGCGCGCCACCACTTCGATCAGGAAACGCAGATCGGCAGGAGTGTTGTTGCTGCGGGTCTGCTCAATCAAATAGCGACTCAGGGTAACGCGGGACATGGACGGCTCCGGTGGAATGGGGGGCTAAAAACCCGCGCAGTTTACAGGGAGTCTGAAACCGTAGCGAGCAATGACGCCGGTAACGTGCGTCGGGGGCAATTCCTGCTATCAGACGTGATCGAACCGAGAGAGTTCAGGCACCGGATTCAGCGTAGATGCAAACCCGACGGGTGTGGAGGTCACACCCGTTATATTCACGACTTGGCCGACGGCTTGCGCAGCAGACTGAAGGCCATCGCTGCCAGAAACAGCACACTGAGCAGCAACACCGCCCACAGGCCGAATTTCTTCCAGTTGATATCGGTGGTCGCAGCCGTGGTGGCCGTCGAGGTCTGAGTCGCCAGCGCTTCCCCCTGCACCGTGGCCTTGCCCAGCGTGGCCAGTTTCTCCGGTTTGAAATCCGGGATCAGCGTGGTCAGCGGCAGGTTCGCCGTTTTCACGGTCGGATTGCCCAGTGCCAGGCTGTAAGGCCCGTCGCCGCGCGCGAGGAAGATCACCTGCGTGGCGCGCACCGCGTATTTCACGCTCGGCGCCTGTTCGCCGAGACCGCCGCCGCGTTCGTCGACCATGAGTTTCAACTGCTGCACGGTCTGGCCGTAGAGCTGCAATTCGTTCTGCACCACGTCCTGGCCGTTCTGGGTCAGACGATAGAGCAAGCCGCTGCTCAGCGGTTGCCACGGCAGGCTGCTTTCGCGACGCCCCGACAACGTCACCGGCGCGAGGCTGTTTGCCTGTTTCAGTTCGACCTGCACCCGCTCGATGTTCAGCCCCATCGGCAACTGCCAGGTGTATTCCCCGGCCTTGCCGCTGCTGCCGGCCAGTGCCGGCGACCAGACCAATGGCAGCGGCAGGTTGCGCGGGTCGCTGCTTTTCAGTTGCGCCGACGTCAGGACCGGCGCCGAGGCCGGCGAATCCCACAGCAGACGCAGATAGCGCGCCGATTGCCCGGGCAGCGCCACTTCATGCTGCTCGACCCGTTCGTCGGCAAAGGTCAGGCGCGCCACCTGACCTTCGCCCCAGGCCTGCCAGTGCTGCAAGTCGTCGCTGGCCTCGATGCTGAAACGCTGGAAGCCGTCGCGCTCGCTGGTCCAGTCGAGAATCAACTGCTGCAACGGCGCCTTGATCGCGCTGGCGTCGAGCAGCCAACCGCGCAGCACTTCTTCACCGGCTTCGAGCTGGCTGGACGGCTGCACTTCCACCAGCGTACCGGTGGTGGTGGATTGCACGCGCACACTCGGCGCGCGCTCGGTGGCATCCGCCGAGTTGTACAGCGGGAACCACTTCACCTCATGCAATTGGCCGTCGTCGCGGGTCTGCGCTGATTCCCGGGCCAGCGCATAGGCCTGCGGTTCTCCGGCGGCGTTGAACACTCGCAGATCGCTGAGATCAGTCTGGCGCGCCTGCAACTGCACGCTCAGCGGCAGTTCGAGGCGATACCACGGGCCGGAACCGCTGACCGACAACGGCACCTGCGCGGCGAAGTCCGCCGGTTTTTCCTGGGCGCCGGCCGCCATGGCCACGCCCAGCAACAGCCACCCGAGATTAAGCTTGCGACTCAAGACGACACTCCTTCGGTTTCCGGGGCCGGTTGGTCCGCCGCCGGTGCAGCTTCAACGCGTTTGGGCGGCAGCGGCGCAAAGTAGCCCACCACCAGCAGCAACACGCCGACGCCGATGAACGAGACGATCCGGGCCAGTCCGCCACGGTTGCTCAATTCGACAAAAATCAGTTTGGCCACCACCAGCGCAATCAGCGCCGCGCCGATCAGCCACACTTCGCGGCGATGGCGCAGGTGCCCGCCGATCATCAGCCCGAGCGCCATCAGCGTCCAGACGATGGACAAGCCGGCCTGCACCAGCATCGAGTCGAGCAACAGATCCAGCTCGAACGGAATGCCCGCCCAATGGTGCGCGGCGCGGGTCACCAGCGCGGTGCAGAACGCGAACAGGGAAACGCCGGCAATCAGTTGCGTCGCGTATGCCGCGTAATCCTGGCGGATCGACAGCTCGGCAACGGCGCTGCGCGACCAGACGTAGACACCGAACAGCGCAAACAGCAGACCCAATTCCAGCGGGTTGAGCAGCGGCACATAAGGCAGCGGCTCGGCATTGCCATCGCTGATGCCATTGGCCAGCCAGAACCAGACCAGCATCAGCACCGCCAGCGGCGCCGCCGCGTACAGGCGATATTCACGAGGGAACGCTGCCACCGGCCATGGCCACTGACGCGGTGCGGCCATCAGCAATAGATACACGCTCGGCAGAATCGCCCAGCCCAGCCAGCGCCAGGCGTTGTATTGCTCGGACAACAGCAGCAGGCCGTAGCGCAACTCCAGCGCCAGCACGCCGATCAGCAGCCAGCAACCGAGCACATGGGCCGTGCTCAGGGCCCGCGCCGACAGCATCGGTGCCAGACGTCGCAGGCAGATGAAATGCACAACGAACACCGCCGCCCACGCCAGCCAGCCGAAATCCGCCGCCGGGTGATAACGCGAATGCCACGCGGCCAGCAACACCAGCCCGGCCGCCGGAATCAGCAAGGTGCAGAGCAACCCGAGCGACGGCCATTTCAGGCGCGAGGCCAGCAGTGCCCACAACGCGGCGCTCAGCGCAGCGACCAGCAGCAACAGTGGCCCCTGCAGATTCAGCGGCGCAAACCGCAGCACTTCGCTGACCCACGCCAGCGCCCACCAACCGGCGCCCCACACCAGCAACACCTCGGACAGTCGCTGCAGGCTCAGAACATCGAACGCCGAAGCGTGATTGCCCAATTGCAGGCGCCACGCCCCGATCATCGCCGCCAGACCCAGCACCAGCGGCGTCCAGAATCCGCCATGGGCCAGCGGTCGCAGCCCCTCGCTGGACAACGGCCCGAGCAACTCGGGGCCGGCGAGCAGAAACGCCGCGCCGCCGATCAGTTGCAACAGCAGACCGAACACAAAACTCACGCGCTGCTTGAGGTACAGACTGAGCCAGATGATCAGCAAGCCACTGGCCGCCCACACTGCGCTCGCGGTCTGCCACGGCAGCACAAACAACACCGCCAGATTGATCAGCACCAGACCCGCCAGCAGCACCACCGACAACCCGCGCAGCAGGCGAACATCGCTGCGCACCATCTCGTCGCGCGCCGCCAGCAGCATGCCGGCGATCAGCGCCAGACCGATCAACGAGGCGCTGAGCAAACCGCTCCAGCCAGCGCTGAACACGGCCGCCGAATCCTCGCCCGCCCCTTGCAGGCGCAACAGGAACAACGCTCCGCCGAGCAGTTGCACGGCAAACGCGGTGAACAGGAACGTGCGCGATTGCAGGCGCAAGCCGACGAACAAGGTCGCCAGCCCGGCCAATGCCCAACTGATCGCCGTGCCCTGGATGAAGAAGAACAGCGGCGCCAGCAAATACAGGAAGGTCAGCCCCAGGCACGCCAGCACCGGCAAGCCCTGACGCTCCCACAGCGAGGTTTGCTCCGGCGACGCCTTGCGCAATTGATAGAAGCTGAACAACAAGGCCGCGCCGAGCATCAATGCGCCCAGCGGCGCAGCGTCGAGCAGGCTGCTTTCGCCAACGCGCAACTGACTGAGAAACGCCAGCGCCGAACCCAGTTGCAGCAGCAATGCGAAGGCCCGGGCCAACGGTCGTTGCTGACGCAAACCCAGCCAGAAAATCCCCGCGCCCTCCACCGCCCAGGCCGCGGACGTCCAGCGTGCATCCAGCCCCAGCGGGATAGCCAGGCTGGCGAAAATCACCCCGAGCGCCAGGCAAGTCTCGCCCAGCAACATCGCCCGACCGCCCATCAGCACTTTGGCCAGGGCCATGTAGATCATGCCCAGCGCCAGCGCACTGAACGCGGCAGCGAATTCCAGATGCTGGACCAGCGCGAATTGCAGGCCGAAACCCACCAGCGGCGGACCGAACAGCATCGTCCCGTCGACGTAGTCGCCCTTGCGCGCCGACCAGTGCAGCAGCGCCTCGCGATCGTCGTCCGCCGGGGCGTCCGGCATGTCCAGCAACTTGCGCCGGGCGAACAGCAGACCGATGGCCAGGTACATCAGGAAGAAAAGAATCAGGAACGGCTCGGTGCTCCACAGCAGTTCCGGCGTGTACGAACGCAGGCCCCAGGCGAAACCGATGCCGAAGGTGCCCACGAAGCCGATCAGGTTGAGCAGGCGCCAGGCCTTGAACCAGGCGATGGCCAGAATGCCGGCGTTGAGCAGCGCGAAATAACTGAACAGCGCGACGTGGTTGCCGGCCCCGGTGGAGGTCAGGATCGGCGCGGCGAAACCGCCCAGTGCGGCGACGCAGGCCAGGGCCAGGGAATCCTGGGTGATGGCCAGAATGGCCGAAAACACCGTCACCGCCACCAGCAAGCCCAGCGCGGCAGACGGATCGAGCAGCGGATGCAGACGCATCGCCGCAAACACCGTCAGGTACAGCACCGCGATCCCCGTGCCTTGGAGCATCAAGGCGTAGCTGTTGTTGCGATGGCGCAACCACCAGCCCAGCGCCAGCAAGCCCAACGCTGCTGCCGCAACTCCGGCGTAACGCAATTCGATCGGCACCACCATGCCTTCGGTGGCGTAGCGCAGCAGGAACGCCAGACCGAAGAACAACAGCACCACGCCGACCCGCAGCACAGTGTTGCCCCCGAACAGCCAGTTTCGCGCAGCGCTGATACCGCGCTCGATGAGGTTCGGGCCACGGGGCTCGGCGGGTTGTCGGGGTTCAGGTTCAGGCGTAACGGCGTCCAGACGCCAGACATCGACCGGCAGCGGCTGGCTGGATTCGCTGGCGGCGACGGCAACAGGTTCGAGTTCGGGTGGCAGTTCCCAGACCAGCTCGGGTTCTGCGGCAGAGGGTTGTTCAACTACCGTGACGGGCTCAACGACCGTTGCGCTGGCCGGGGCGACACTCGGCGGCGCTGGCGAATACGCCGGAGCACCCTCCAGCAGAAACAGTCGCTGTTCGACGCCCTGCAACGCGATCTTCGCGTGATCCAGCTGACGCTGTTGCTCGGCAGCCTGTGAACCGAGCCGCGCGATACGCATCGCCTGGCCGATGGCGAGCCCGAGCAAGGCGCCCAACAGCGCATCGCTGAACGACTCGTCGAGCAGCCAGCCGAGCAGCAGCCCGATCAACATGAACATCCATTGCATGGTCGATATCCCTGAGCAGCCCCGTGGCGGGGCGGAACCAAGGCTCAGTATATCGGCCCGGCCCAACAATCGTGGGGCCGGGCGCACATTTGTCGCTAAAAGTTACTCCAGTGCCTTCCAGATATCCGTGGCGTACTCGCGGATCGTCCGGTCGGAGGAGAACCAGCCCATGCGCGAAGTATTCAGCACCGCCGAACGCCACCAGTTATTGGCGTCGTGCCAGAGCGCATCGACGCGCATCTGCGCCTCCCAGTAGGAGTCGAAATCGGCGCAGACGAAGAACCGGTCGTAATCCACCAGCGAATCGATCAGCCCGGTGTAGCGCGACGTGTCGTCCGGCGAGAACACCCCGCTGCGAATCGCCTGCAACACATCATTGAGGCGATGGGACGCGGCAATGTCCGGCACCGCGCTGAACTCGTGGTTCTGCTTGCGCGCTTCGACCTGTTGAGCGCTCAGGCCAAAGATAAACATGTGCTCGGCGCCGATGCTCTCGCACATTTCCACGTTGGCGCCGTCGAGGGTGCCGATGGTCAGCGCGCCGTTCAGGCCGAACTTCATGTTGCTGGTGCCCGAGGCTTCGAAACCGGCGGTGGAGATCTGCTCCGACAGGTCCGCCGCCGGAATGATGCTCTCCGCCAGGCTGACGTTGTAGTTGGGCAGGAACACCACTTTGAGCAGGCCACGCACGGTCGGGTCGTTATTCACCACCCGGGCGATGTCGTTGGTCAGCTTGATGATCAGCTTGGCCTGGTGATAACTGGCCGCGGCTTTGCCGGCGAAGATTTTCACGCGTGGCACCCAGTCGATTTCCGGCTCGGCGCGGATCGCCTGATACAGCGCGACGGTGTGCATCAAATTGAGCAACTGACGTTTGTATTCATGGATCCGTTTGACCTGCACGTCGAACATCGCCGCCGGGTTGACCGCGATCCCCAGCCGTTCATGGATCAGGTAAGCCAGGGCTTTTTTGCTGTGCAGCCGCTGCTCGGCGAAGGCTTTGCGGAAGGCGGGTTTTTCGGCGAACGGCTCAAGATCGAGCAGACGCTCTTCAGGGTTGTCCAGCACGTCGGCGCCAAGGGCATCGACCAACATCGATGTCAGCTCCGGATTGGCCTGGTACAGCCAGCGACGGAAGGTGATGCCGTTGGTTTTGTTGTTGATCCGCTCCGGATACAGCTTGTGCAGTTCGGCAAATACGGTTTTGCGCATCAGCTGCGTGTGCAGCCCGGACACGCCGTTGACGCTGTGCGAGCCGAGGAACGCGAGGTTACCCATGCGCACCCGACGGCCGTTGTCTTCCTCGATCAGCGACACCGCGCGCAGCACGTCGAAATCGTGGATGCCCTTGGCCCGCAACGAATCGATGTGCTGGGCGTTGATCAGGTAAATGATCTGCATGTGCCGCGGCAGCATGCGCTCCATCAAACCCACCGGCCAGGTCTCCAGGGCTTCGGGCAACAGCGTGTGGTTGGTGTACGACAGCGTGTCGACGGTGACTTGCCACGCCGCGTCCCAGGCCACGTCGTAGACGTCGACCAGTTGACGCATCAATTCGGCAACGGCAATCGAAGGGTGGGTGTCGTTGAGCTGGATCGCCGCGTGATCGCCGAGGGTCAGCACCGAGGTGTGCATGTTGCGATGACGGCGCAGCAAGTCCTGAAGCGACGCAGCGACGAAGAAGTATTCCTGACGAAGGCGCAGTTCCTGCCCGGCCTCGGTGCTGTCCGCCGGATAGAGGACGCGGGAGATACTTTCGGCCCGGGCTACTTCGGCGACGGCGCCCAGGTGGTCACCGGCGTTGAAGCGCTCCAGGTGCAGGTCTTCCATCGCCCGCGCCCGCCACAGGCGCAAGGTGTTGACGCTCGCCCCGCGCCAGCCGACCACCGGGGTGTCGTAGGCAATGGCCCGGACGGTTTCCGCCGGGTGCCAGACTTGCCGGGACTTGCCGCTGGCGTCGGTGACGGTCTCGACGCTGCCGCCAAAGCCGATCGGATAGACCACCTCCGGCCGCTCGAACTCCCAGGGGTTGCCGAAATCCAGCCAGTGCTCGGTCTGCTCCTGTTGCCAGCCATCGACGATGGCCTGACGGAATAACCCGTGCTCATAACGAATGCCGTAGCCGTGGCCGGCAATACCGAGGGTCGACATGCTTTCCATGAAGCACGCCGCCAATCGTCCGAGGCCACCGTTGCCCAGCGCCGCGTCCGGCTCCAGGATGCGAATGCGCTCCAGATCGACGCCCAGTTCGGTCAAGGCTTCACGGGCGACGTCCAGCAAACCGAGGTTGCTCAGGCTGTCGTACAGCAAACGGCCGATGAGAAATTCCAGCGAGAGGTAATACACCCGCTTCTGGCCTTTGCGGTAAATCTGCCGGGTGTGGTCCATCCAGTGCTCGACCATGTGATCGCGCGCCGCCAGGGCGATGGCTTCGAACCAGTCATGGTCGAAGGCGTGATCCGGGTCTTTGCCCACCGCATAGGTGAGTTTGGTCAGGACGGCGTCGCGGAATGCGGCCACCTCTGCTTCGCGAACTAGTGGTTCTTGAGTCATCGATAGGACCTCGAGCGAGCGGGGAGTTGTCAGAGCCTAGACGGTCTGACCGACGGTAAGGGCTCTGGTTCGGCAGTTTTTACCGAGAGTGTGAGATCGACCGGCAATACTCTGGCGAATGCCTCAATGAATGCAGGGGCCGTGCCGAATTGTCGGACGATGCGGGTGCATGAAGAAAAAATCTGGCGAAAGGTTGTTCAAAAATCCACCAGTCCCGGTATGATCGCGCGCCCTGACGCACACGCCTGGTAACCACCGATGATGAAGCCCAACCTGATCGCCGCAGCCGAGATCGACCGTCTCGATACCTGGGCCAAATATTCGGCCCCGATGTGCGGCTCGTGCGTTTCCAGCTGCTGCACGCTGCCGGTCGAGGTCAAGATCAAGGATCTGGTGCGCATCGGTGTGGTCGACGAGTTCGAACTGGGCGACCCGCCGAAGAACATCGCCAAGCGCCTGCAAAAGGAAGGTCTGGTCGAGCGCTTCAACCAGAAGTCGGGGATTTTCACCCTGCAGCGCATGAGCAACAACGATTGCTACTACCTGGATCGTAAGAGCCGCCTGTGCACCATTTATGACAAGCGCCCGGACACCTGCCGCAACCACCCGAAGATCGGCCCGCGCCCGGGTTATTGCGCGTACAAGCCGAAGGAAGTGGAGCGGGTGCAGAATTCGCGGTCGATCGAGCGCTTCTAAAAGCCGACCCTCACTCCAACCCTCGAACCTCGCCCCTCACTGTAGAGACCGGTACATCCTTTACACATTAGACCGGGGACATCGTTTACACCTTTTACAGGCTTGATACGCGGTTGGCACCGCGCTCAAGCCTGCCTAAACAGAAGTTGCAAAGGTACAGCTCCCACACGTCATCAGCCACTTCCTTCAGCGCGATGTCCTCGCCGATCAGCGCCTCGCCCAAAAACATTCGTTGCCCCTTCCACTTGAACTCGCCGTTCGAGCGAACCTTGCGTACCTCAACCTCAGGGCCATATTCGACCGCGGGCAAGTAGCCCGGATACGGGCGCAACGAAGGTCTGTAGACGGAAGCCGGCGGTTTCATGCCCAGTGCGGTGTGTGGTCGATCATGGTTGAAGTCCTGAACGAACTCTTCAAAGGCCAGCTGTTGGCGTACGAGATTTTCCGCCGGTGTTCGCAGTACCGCTGCTTTGAGGGTGCGGTGCATCCGTTCGTGTCGACCGTTCTGGTCAGGACGCCCTGGTGTGATTGTCTCGATATGGATGCCATGCCTGATGAACCAGACGGACAGCTTCGACAGCCGCGACAAACCGGTCGATGCGAAAGGCGCCCCGTTATCTGTGCGGATTACGTCCGGCAATCCAAACTCCCGGAAAGCCCATTCGAATCCCTGTCGCGTCGGCTCGCTGTGCGTGCCGGGCAGCGCCCGGCAGAGCAGCAGATAGCGACTCATCTGATCGGTAATGGTCAGCGGATAGCACCAATTGCCGTCCTGCATCCTGAACTGCCCTTTGAAGTCGGCACACCAGGTCTGGTTGGGTTCATCGGCCGGGCGTAAATGCGTCGGAGCACGCGGGCGCAAAGGATAAGGGCGCCGCGCAATGACCAAGCCAGCCTTCTTCAACCACTCACCAGCAGTGCTCGCGGCCGGCCATGGGATCTGTGGATCGGACTTTCGCAGGCGATCAATGATCTGTTTGGGGCCTCGATCGGGATGCTCGTTTTTCCTGGCCAGCAATGTGGCGATGATTTCATCCGGGGTTTGATGAGGGCAGTTCAAAGGCTTGCGGGATTGCTCTTTCAAGCCATCCACACCGAGCGCTGCATACCGATCCAGCCATTTATCGACGGTTGGCCGGCTGACCCCATAACGCCGGCTCAATTGGCTCTTGGTGTAGCTGCCACTGAGCCAGTCACTGACTAATTTCACTCGTTGATCCATCGGGGACTCTTGATTCCAGGGCATGGTCAGCACCTCCTGACCATGATTGATACCTGTAAACCATGTCCCCGGTCTCAAACGTAAAGGATGTACCCGGTCTTTACCCACCCCAGCCCTCTCCCGGAGGGAGAGGGAGCCGACCGAGGTGTCTTGCGTCATCCATCGACCTGAAACAACCAGTCGATTATGGATTCGGCACAGCCCGATCAGGTCGGCGTATCTCTTGAGCATCCCCCGATCGGTTCCCTCTCCCTCCGGGAGAGGGCTAGGGTGAGGGGCTCTTGATCTTCAAGGCCTATTCCACATTTTCCCCAGACAAACAAAAACGCCCCCGGTCTCTCGACCGGGGGCGTTTTTTTCAGCCTTGGCTAAATCTTACGCCTTGGCTTTCTTGGCAGCGCGGGTACGCTCGCTTTCGTCCAGGATCTTCTTGCGAAGACGGATGGACTTAGGAGTGACTTCGCACAGCTCGTCTTCCTGGATGTATTCCAGAGCCTGCTCCAGGGTGAAGCGAACAGGTGGGACCAGAGCGATGGTTTCGTCTTTACCCGAAGCACGCATGTTGTCGAGCTTCTTGCCTTTGGTCGGGTTCACACCCAGGTCGTTGTCGCGGGAGTTCTGACCAACGATCTGACCGTTGTAGATCTCCTGGCCGTGTTCTACGAACAGCTTGCCACGAGCCTGCAGGGTTTCCAGGGAGTAGGTCAGTGCCTTGCCGGTTTCAACCGAAACCAGAACGCCGTTCTGACGGCCGGACATGTGGCCCGACTTCACTGGAGCGTAACGGTCGAAGATCGAGGTCAGGATGCCAGCACCGTTGGTCAGGGTCAGGAACTGGTTACGGAAACCGATCAGACCGCGAGCAGGGATGTTGTATTCCAGACGAACACGGCCCTTGCCATCCGGCACCATGTTGCTCAGGTCGCCTTTACGCAGACCCATCTCTTCCATGACCTTGCCCTGGGATTCTTCAGGGATGTCGATGGTCACGTTTTCGAACGGTTCCTGCTTCACGCCGTCAACTTCACGGATGATCACTTCAGGACGGCCCAGGGCCAGCTCGAAGCCTTCGCGACGCATGGTTTCGATCAGTACCGAGAGGTGCAGCTCACCACGGCCGGAAACCTTGAACTTGTCAGCCGAGTCGCCTTCTTCAACGCGCAGTGCAACGTTGTACAGCAGCTCTTTGTCCAGACGATCCTTGATGTTACGGGAGGTCACGAACTTGCCTTCTTTACCGCAGAATGGCGAGTCGTTTACCTGGAAGGTCATGGAAACGGTTGGCTCGTCAACGGTCAGTGGCTTCATCGCCTCGACGTTGTTGATGTCGCACAGGGTGTCGGAGATGAACAGCTCGTCGAAACCGCTGATGCAGACGATGTCGCCGGCCGCTGCTTCTTCAACGTCAACGCGGTGCAGACCGTGGTGACCCATCAGCTTCAGGATACGACCGTTGCGGCGCTTGCCGTCGGCGCTGATAGCGACAACCGGAGTGTTCGGCTTGACGCGACCACGAGCGATACGGCCAACACCGATAACACCCAGGAAGCTGTTGTAGTCCAGAGCAGAGATCTGCATCTGGAACGGACCGTCACGGTCAACAGCCGGAGGCGGAACGTGGTCGACTACCGCCTGGTACAGCGCGGTCATGTCTTCGCCCATGGCGGTGTGGTCCAGACCGGCGATGCCGTTCAGGGCCGAAGCGTAAACAACCTGGAAGTCCAGTTGTTCTTCGGTGGCGCCCAGGTTGTCGAACAGATCGAAGATCTGGTCCAGAACCCAGTCAGGACGCGCGCCCGGACGGTCAACCTTGTTGATGACCACGATTGGACGCAGGCCGGCTTCGAAAGCCTTCTTGGTCACGAAACGGGTTTGCGGCATAGGGCCGTCCTGGGCGTCGACCAGCAGCAGCACGGAGTCAACCATGGACATTACACGTTCAACTTCGCCGCCGAAGTCGGCGTGGCCCGGGGTGTCCACGATGTTGATGTGGTAGCCGTTCCAGTTGATGGCGGTGTTTTTCGCCAGAATGGTAATGCCGCGCTCTTTTTCCTGGTCGTTGGAGTCCATCACGCGCTCGTCGTTGAGCTCGTTGCGCTCCAGGGTGCCGGATTGACGCAGGAGTTTGTCTACCAGGGTGGTCTTACCATGGTCAACGTGGGCAATGATGGCGATGTTGCGTAGATTTTCGATCACTTGTGTATCTCGATCAGAGGATTCGGTTTGCTGACAAGTCTTGGCAGCGATTGACAGTAGTGTCCGGCATGGCCGTTACAGCTTGACGGCGGTGTCGGGGGGCCGGTGACGCAGGCCACAGGCAAACAGCCCCGGGCACTTAGCTCGGTCGATAAACGCGCACATTGGCATGCCCCTCACTGAGCAAATGGTGGGCATGCAGGCGACTCATCACGCCTTTGTCGCAATACAGCAGGTACTGGCGAGTAGGGTCCAGTTCCTTGAAACGAGCGTTCACTGCGTAGAACGGCATCGTCTGTACCTCTATGCCGGCGAGTTCCAGCGGGTCATCCTCGGCGGCATCCGGGTGACGGATGTCGATGACGATCTGACCGGCCAGCGCTTCGCTGACTTCTTCGATCTGCAAATCCTGGCCCAATTCGTCGATCACCCGATCGATCGGCACCAGTCTGGCGTTTGCGAGCGCACGCTCAAGCACCGCCATGTCGAATTCCTGCTCTTCGTGCTCGACCCGGCCACGCTTGGCGGCGGTCTTCGGGTTGACCGAGATGACGCCGCAGTATTCCGGCATGTGCCGGGCGAAATCACCGGTACCGATCTGGTCGGCCGTGTCGATGATGTCCTGCTTGTGGGCGACGATCAGCGGCCGCAGGACCAGTTTGTCGGTGACGCAATCGATGACCGACAGGTTCGGCAACGTCTGGCTCGATACCTGGGAAATCGCTTCGCCGGTGACCAGCGCATCGATGTGCAGGCGTTCGGCAATGCTCGACGCTGCGCGCAACATCATACGCTTCAATACGACGCCCATATGACTGTCGTCGACCTTGCCGAGAATTTCGCCCAAGACTTCTTCGAATGGAACACTGACAAATAGCACGCGTTGCGAGCTGCCGTACTTCTTCCAGATGAAATGCGCGACTTCCATTACGCCCAATTCGTGGGCACGACCGCCCAGATTGAAGAAGCAGAAGTGCGTCATCAGGCCGCGACGAAGGATCTGGTACGCGGCAACCGTCGAGTCAAAGCCACCGGACATCAGTACCAGCGTCTGCTCCAGCGCACCGAGCGGGTAGCCGCCGATGCCATTGTGCTGGCTGTGAATCACGAACAACCGTTTGTCGCGAACCTCGATGCGGACTTCGATTTCCGGCTGTTTCAGGTCGATTCCGGCAGCGCCGCACTCACGGCGCAGCTTGCTGCCGACGTATTTTTCGACGTCCATCGAGCTGAACGCATGCTTGCCCGCACGCTTGCAGCGCACCGAGAAAATCTTCCCGGCCAGCGCATCGCCGTAGTGCTGCTTGCACTTTTCGGTGATGTCGTCGAAGTCGCCCAGCGGGTACTCGTCGATCTGCAGAAAGTGCGCGATGCCCGGCATGCAGGTCAGGCGCTCGCCCATCTCTTTCAGGGCCTTGGGGTCGGTGACGCGGGTTTCCAGCTCGAGGTTGTCCCACACACCGTTCACCACCACGGCCGGGTCCAGGTCGCGGAGCACGGTGCGGATGTTCTTGGCCAACTGGCGGATGAATTTCGTCCGGACAGGTCGGCTTTTGATGGTGATCTCGGGGAAGACTTTTACGATTAGTTTCATGAAAACAGCGCGCGCTGGGCCAGCCGAAAAAGGGGGGCGCGGATTATAGCGGAAATTGCTCAAGGTTTAACCAGTTAATGTGCAGAAGGTTTTGCACGCACCAAAACGGATCATTTTTCGATTTGAGCGCTACATTAAAGGGCGAGATTTTCGCCTTTAAGGCACTTTCGACCTTTAGAAGCGTGAATTTGGGGCAAAAAACCCATGCTGGGGCACTGGCATGTAATTTGCTCCCTTGTGAGGCAGGTTGCCTTGGCAGAGTATTCGCGCCGGCATCACCACTATTAAGGGCATCCACTACCCGCCCTAATTCACCCGGAGGACACTATGTCGAAGTCGGTTCAACTCATCAAAGATCATGACGTCAAGTGGATTGATCTGCGCTTCACGGACACCAAAGGCACTCAGCACCACGTGACCATGCCGGCTCGCGATGCGCTGGAAGACGACTTCTTCGAAGTTGGCAAGATGTTCGACGGTTCCTCCATCGCTGGCTGGAAAGGCATCGAAGCCTCCGACATGATCCTGCTGCCGGACGACGAAACCGCCGTTCTGGACCCGTTCACCGAAGAGCCGACCCTGATCCTGGTCTGCGACATCATCGAACCTTCGACCATGCAAGGTTACGATCGCGACCCGCGCGCCATCGCCCGCCGCGCCGAGGAATACCTGAAGACCACCGGTATCGGTGACACCGTATTCGCCGGTCCAGAGCCTGAGTTCTTCATCTTCGACGAAGTGAAGTTCAAGTCCGACATCTCCGGTTCGATGTTCAAGATCTACTCCGAGCAAGGCTCGTGGATGTCCGACCAGGACGTGGAAGGCGGCAACAAAGGCCACCGTCCAGGCGTGAAAGGCGGCTACTTCCCGGTTCCGCCGTTCGACCACGACCACGAAATCCGTACCTCCATGTGCAACGCACTGGAAGAAATGGGCCTGACCGTTGAAGTTCACCACCACGAAGTGGCAACTGCCGGCCAGAACGAAATCGGCGTCAAGTTCAACACCCTGGTGAAGAAAGCCGACGAAACCCAGACCCTGAAGTACGTTGTGCACAACGTTGCCGACGCCTACGGCCGTACCGCAACCTTCATGCCGAAGCCTCTGTACGGCGACAACGGTTCGGGCATGCACGTTCACATGTCCATCTCCAAAGATGGCAAGAACACCTTCGCGGGTGAAGGTTATGCCGGCCTGTCCGACACCGCCCTGTACTTCATCGGCGGCATCATCAAGCACGGTAAGGCCCTGAACGGCTTCACCAACCCGGCCACCAACTCCTACAAGCGTCTGGTGCCAGGCTTCGAAGCTCCAGTGATGCTGGCCTACTCGGCTCGCAACCGTTCCGCCTCGATCCGTATTCCTTACGTCAACAGCCCTAAAGGCCGTCGTATCGAAGCCCGCTTCCCGGATCCGGCTGCCAACCCGTACCTGGCTTTCGCAGCGCTGCTGATGGCAGGTCTGGACGGTATCCAGAACAAGATCCACCCAGGCGATGCTGCCGACAAGAACCTGTACGACCTGCCGCCTGAAGAGGCGAAAGAGATCCCGCAAGTTTGCGGCAGCCTGAAAGAAGCCCTGGAAGAGCTGGACAAGGGCCGTGCGTTCCTGACCAAGGGCGGCGTGTTCTCCGACGACTTCATCGACGCTTACATCGCGCTGAAATCCGAAGAAGAAATCAAGGTCCGCACCTTCGTACACCCACTGGAATATGAGCTGTACTACAGCTGCTGATCCGGTAGCGCCGCGCTACGCGGCGTGACAAAAGAGAGGCCTCCTTCGGGAGGCCTTTTTTATTGGCCGGAATTTGTTGGCGATGCACCACCCTGTGGGAGCGGGCTTGCTCGCGAAGGCGTCGTATCAGTCAGCATCATCTCCAATGATCCGCCGCTTTCGCGAGCAAGCCTGCTCCCAAAGGGACTTGTGGTGCTTGAATACATTTCTGGATGTGCAGCAAGTTGGGCCAACCGCCGCGACTGGCCTATGCTGCAACCCATCGTTTTCGTTTCCGGTCGATTTCATGGGTCGCACCCTTCTCTGTATTTTGCTGCTGATCGCCCTGCCCGCCGCCGCGCAGATCTACAAGTACACCGATGCCAGCGGCAACACGGTGTACAGCGATCACGCACCGGACGGCGTACAGGCGCAGCCGGTGGAGTTGCCGCCGCTCAACAGCGTTCAGCCCCAGGCACCGAGCCCGCCCTCTTCAGACCCCCCCAGCCCTGCGCCAGCACGCAATGCCTATGAAGTGCTTGAGCTGACCGGCCTGCCCACCGAAGAGGCCCTGCGCGCCAACAACGGTACCTTCACGGTCAGCGTGCTGATCAAGCCGCGCCTGCAACCGCCGCATCAATTGCGCCTGCTGCTGGACGACGCGCCTTATGGCCAACCGAGCAATGTGCCGATCCTGCAACTGGTGAACGTTGACCGGGGCGAGCATCGGCTCGCGGTGCAGGTAATCAATGGCGAGGCGATCATTCAGCAGAGTCCGGCGGTGGTGTTCACCGTGCAGCGGGTGCACAGGCCATGATGCGAGGATTGATTGCCTTGTGCCTGTCGCTGATCGCGTTTGGCGCATCGGCCGAGGTGTTCACTTACGTCGACGCACAGGGCAATCGGGTCTACACCGATCAACCACGGGGCAACGCCAAGCGTGTGCCGCTGGCCACCAGTAATCGCATGGCTTCGAACCCGACCGCCGCTGCACCGGTCACGCCGTCGAAGCAATCAGCAGAGCCGCCGCTGTTCCACTACGACATGCTGCGGGTGCTGATCCCCGAGCCGGACGCGACCATTCGCAGCAGCGCCGGAGAGCTGATCGTCAGCGTCACCAGCGAGCCGGGCCTGCAAAAAGGTCATCGGTATCGCCTGCTGCTGGATGGCCAGGCCGTCGGCGAACCCGGCCTGAGCCCGGTGTTCCCGCTGAGCAACATCGATCGTGGCAGCCACAACCTGTCGGTGGAGATCCTGGATGCTCAGGGTCGAACGGTGGAGAAAACCGCCAACCAGCCGTTCCACATGCAGCGCATTTCCCTGGCACAGAAGCGTCAGGTCAAACCCTGCGTCAGCGCCGACTACGGCGTTCGCCCGGAATGCCCGCTGAAAGACAAACCCGCCGAACCGAAAAATCCTTTCCTGCGTTTCTTCTGACGCCGTTCAGCTTTGCGCACTATATTGGTGCAATACGCTGCACCGTACTCACATTCCAACCCATTTTGGTTCGAAAGTACCCGCCAGAGCGGTTTGACTGCCACGCAAACGAGCGTCAAACGCCCGTTTCAGGGGTTGAACGCTTCTTTTCGGAGCCTTGGTTTGGTTTTTGCATTTTCCTCGCATCAGCGCTGTATCCCTGCGCGCGCCATGCTCCAAAAGAGGTCCTCATGACCATCAGTGACGCACTGCATCGCTTGCTACTCGACAACCTGACCACCGCCACCATCCTGCTCGACAGCGAATTGCGCCTCGAGTACATGAACCCGGCGGCGGAGATGCTGCTGGCCATCAGCGGTCAGCGCAGCCATGGGCAGTTCATCAGCGAGCTGTTCACCGAGTCCACCGAGGCGCTCAACTCGTTGCGTCAGGCGGTGGAGCAGGCGCACCCGTTCACCAAGCGCGAAGCGATGCTCACCGCCCTCACCGGCCAGACCCTGACCGTGGATTACGCGGTAACGCCGATCCTCAGCAACGGCGCGACCCTGCTCCTGCTGGAAGTCCATCCCCGTGACCGTCTGCTACGGATCACCAAGGAAGAGGCGCAGTTGTCGAAGCAGGAAACCAGCAAGATGCTGGTGCGCGGCCTGGCCCACGAGATCAAGAACCCGCTCGGCGGCATTCGTGGCGCTGCGCAACTGCTGGCCCGGGAACTGCCGGAAGACAGCCTGCGCGACTACACCAACGTGATCATCGAAGAGGCCGACCGCCTGCGCAATCTGGTCGACCGCATGCTCGGCTCGAACAAATTGCCGTCGCTGGCCCTGTGCAACGTCCACGAAGTGCTGGAGCGGGTCTGCCAACTGGTCGAGGCCGAAAGCCAGGGTTGCATCACACTGGTGCGCGATTACGACCCGAGCATCCCCGATGTCCTGATCGATCGTGAACAAATGATTCAGGCGGTGCTGAACATCGTGCGCAACGCGATGCAGGCCATCAGCAGCCAGAACGAGCTGCGCCTGGGCCGCATCAGCCTGCGCACCCGCGCCATGCGCCAGTTCACCATCGGCCACGTCCGTCATCGCCTGGTGACCAAGATCGAGATCATCGACAACGGTCCGGGCATTCCGGCGGAACTGCAGGAAACCATCTTCTTTCCCATGGTCAGCGGCCGTCCGGACGGTACCGGGCTCGGCCTGGCCATCACCCAGAACATCATCAGCCAGCACCAGGGCCTGATCGAGTGTGACAGCCATCCAGGCCACACCACGTTCTCGATCTTTCTGCCACTGGAACAAGGAGCCACATCGACATGAGCCGTAGTGAAACCGTGTGGATCGTCGATGACGACCGTTCTATCCGTTGGGTTCTGGAAAAAGCCCTGCAACAGGAAGGCATGACCACCCAGAGCTTCGACAGCGCCGATGGCGTGATGAGCCGCCTCGCGCGCCAGCAGCCGGACGTGATCATCTCCGACATCCGCATGCCGGGTGCCAGCGGCCTGGACCTGCTGGCACGGATCCGCGAGCAGCACCCGCGGCTGCCGGTGATCATCATGACCGCTCATTCCGATCTGGACAGCGCTGTCGCCTCCTATCAGGGTGGCGCGTTCGAATACCTGCCCAAGCCGTTCGACGTTGACGAGGCGGTTTCGCTGGTCAAACGCGCCAATCAGCATGCTCAGGAACAACAGGGCCTGGAAGTCGCCCCGACCCTGACTCGCACCCCGGAAATCATCGGCGAAGCGCCGGCGATGCAGGAAGTGTTTCGCGCCATCGGGCGCTTGAGCCACTCCAACATCACCGTGCTGATCAACGGCGAATCCGGCACCGGCAAAGAACTGGTGGCCCATGCCCTGCACCGCCACAGCCCGCGTGCGGCCTCGCCGTTCATCGCGCTGAACATGGCGGCGATCCCAAAAGACCTGATGGAATCCGAACTGTTCGGCCACGAAAAAGGCGCGTTCACCGGTGCGGCCAACCTGCGTCGCGGCCGTTTCGAACAGGCCGACGGCGGCACGCTGTTCCTCGATGAAATCGGCGACATGCCGGCGGACACCCAGACCCGACTGCTGCGGGTGCTGGCCGATGGCGAGTTTTATCGCGTCGGCGGGCATGTACCGGTCAAAGTCGATGTGCGGATCATCGCGGCGACCCACCAGAATCTGGAAACCCTGGTTCACGCCGGGAAATTCCGTGAGGACTTGTTCCACCGCCTCAACGTGATCCGCATCCACATCCCGCGCCTGTCGGACCGTCGCGAAGACATCCCGACCCTGGCCAAGCACTTCCTCAGCCGCGCCGCGCAAGAACTGGCGGTGGAGCCGAAGCTGCTGAAAAGCGAGACCGAGGAATACCTGAAGAACCTGCCGTGGCCTGGCAACGTGCGCCAGCTGGAAAACACCTGCCGCTGGATCACCGTGATGGCGTCCGGGCGCGAGGTGCATATCAGCGACCTGCCGCCGGAACTGCTGAGCCTGCCGCAGGACTCGGCGCCGGTGACCAACTGGGAACAGGCGCTGCGCCAATGGGCCGATCAGGCCCTGGCACGCGGGCAGTCGAGCCTGCTCGACAGCGCGGTGCCGGCGTTCGAGCGAATCATGATCGAAACGGCTCTGAAGCACACCGCCGGGCGTCGTCGCGACGCTGCCGTGCTGCTGGGCTGGGGCCGGAACACCCTGACCCGCAAGATCAAGGAACTCGGCATGAAGGTCGATGGCGGGGATGACGATGAGGGTGATGAAGGCTGAGATTCAGCGCCAGCCTGCACCGCTGCAAGGCACCGTGACCCTTAATCGGGCACGATCATTGGCCCAGGCTTGCACTGTAAACAGCTGAAAATCCTATCCTGTGAAAAGACGAAGGCCCCGTATTACGGGGCCTTCGTCGTTGTGTCGGGATTTTTTGTTTCAAAACGAGAAAAACTGGCACGCCCCCTGCAATAACTCCATCAGGTGATTCGATTCACCCACCCTTTCGGGGGCCTTGGTACAGGCAGGCCGGGGATTCCCCTCTTTACACCGGACTCATCGAGTCCACCCTTTTGGGGCCCTTGATACAGGCAGGTCAGGGGTTCCTTCTTTACACCGGCTCAGAACGCGATGCGATGAGCCCGCCCGTTTCGGGAACCTTGGTACAGGCAGGCCGGGGATTCCCTCTTTTATTGCTCCCGGAGATGGATCTCCAGCCGCCAGCGGTCATCGACCGCCTGGCCGGCCCAGTCGCCCTGCAGCGGCCGCGCCGCCACCAGCGTCAGCAACAATCCCCCGTCACTCAACCGCGTCCGCCAGTTCACGTCCTTGCCGTTGAACTTGAGCTGGCCTTTCTGCGCCTGGCCTTCGGCCTCGAACAACAGCGCAACGCTGCCATCGACGATCTCGCCATGCAGCTTCGGCTCGTTGTTGAACCAGACCGCCAGCCCGCCATCGATCACCTCGACCTGCTGCAAAACGGTCGGGTCAGGCGTGGTCAAACGGCCGATCATCATCCCGACCATCACACCGACGATCGCCAGTGAGGCCATCACCCGCGGGAATAGTTTCGAACGCGGATCCGCTTGCGGCGTAGAATGCGCGTCATCTTTACCTTCGGAGCCGTGCATGTTTCACGTCATCCTTTTTCAACCGGAAATTCCGCCGAACACCGGCAACGTTATCAGGCTGTGCGCCAACAGCGGCTGCCACCTGCATTTGATCGAACCGCTGGGTTTCGAGATGGACGACAAGCGCTTGCGCCGCGCCGGTCTCGACTACCACGAGTATGCCACCTTGCAGCGCCATGCCGACCTCGCCAGTTGCCTGGAAAGCCTCGGTCATCCACGGCTGTTCGCCTTCACCACCAAGGGTTCGCGGCCGTTTCACGATGCCGCGTTCGTCCCCGGCGATGCATTCATTTTCGGCCCGGAAAGCCGTGGCCTGCCGCCGGAAGTGCTCGACGCCTTGCCCGGCGAACAGCGCCTGCGCCTGCCGATGCGCGAAGGCTGCCGCAGCCTGAACCTGTCCAACACCGTGGCAGTGGCCGTTTACGAAGCGTGGCGGCAGAACGACTTCAAATAACACCGCATAACAAATGTGGGAGCGGGCTTGCTCGCGAAGGGGCCGCATCAGATGACATTTATGCCACCTGACACACCGCTTTCGCGAGCAAGCCCGCTCCCACATTGGACTTGCGTCAACGCTCAGATCATTTACTGAACGGTAGGGGTCTCGCCGGATTCCTGCATGCGCTGCAGCTCTTGCGCGTACAGGGCGTCGAAGTTCACCGGGGCCAGCATCAGGGCCGGGAACGAACCACGGGTCACCAGGCTGTCCAGGGTTTCGCGAGCGTACGGGAACAGGATGTTCGGGCAGAACGCACCCAGGGTGTGGCTCATGGAAGCCGCGTCCAGGTTTTTGATCAGGAAGATACCGGCCTGTTGCACTTCAGCGATGAAGGCCACTTCTTCACCGTTTTTCACGGTGACGGACAGGGTCAGCACGACTTCGTAGAAATCACCTTCCAGGGCTTTCTGGCGGGTGTTCAGATCCAGAGCGACCGCCGGGTCCCACTGCTGGCGGAAGATCGCCGGGCTTTTCGGGGCTTCGAAGGACAGGTCGCGTACGTAGATGCGCTGCAAGGAGAATTGCGGTGCGGTTTCTTCTTCGCTGGCTGCAGTGTTCTGTTGGTCAGTCATCTCAGATCCTTTCTGATCTTGGGTCTTTTAGGGTTCTTTACGTGTGCAGCAGGTCAGGCCTTGAGCAGCGCGTCGAGCTTGCCGGCGCGCTCCAGGGCATACAAATCATCACATCCGCCGACGTGGGTGTCGCCGATCCAGATCTGCGGCACGGACGTGCGTCCGGCCTTCTGGGCCATGGCGGCGCGCACCTGCGGCTTGCCATCGACCTTGATCTCTTCGAAGGCCACGCCTTTGTTCGCGAGCAGGTACTTGGCGCGCGAGCAGTAAGGGCAGTAATCGCTGGAGTAGACGATGACGTCGCTCATGTCACTTCACCAACGGCAGGTTGTCGCCTTTCCAGCTGGAAATCCCGCCGGACAGCTTGGCGGCGGTGAAGCCGGCCTTCATCAGCTCGCGGGCGTGGGTGCCGGCGGTCTGGCCCAGGGCGTCGACCAGAATGATGGTCTTGGACTTGTGTTTTTCCAGCTCGCCGATGCGGGCGGCCAGTTTGTCCTGGGGAATGTTCACCGCGCCAACGATGTGACCGGCGGCGTAGTCCTTGCTCGGACGGATGTCCACCACCACGCCGGCTTCCTTGTTGACCAGTGCGGTCAGCTCGCCCGTGCTCAGGCTTTTACCGCCGCCCTGCACCGTATGCGCCAGCAGCAAAGCCAGCAGTACGACGAAGATACCGACAAGAATGTAGTGGTTAGTGGCAAATTCAATCAGGTGAGCAACCATCGAAGGAGGTTCCAGGGCGTTAAAATGTCGGCCAGTATACACAGCCACTATGGTCGGCCAAACCCCGTCCGGCGGTGACGCCGCCGGAACTTCGCTTTAAACTCCAACTCCCTTTTCCATCGCCCTCTTCTTATTAGCCACGAGTGGATTCCATGACTACCACGCCTAAACCTTTGGTCCTGATGATTCTCGACGGCTTCGGTCACAGCGACAGCCCCGAATCCAACGCCGTCTATGCGGCCAAAAAGCCTGTGCTGGATCGCCTGTGGGCCACCGTGCCGAACGGCTTGATCTCGGGCAGCGGAATGGACGTCGGTCTGCCGGACGGCCAGATGGGCAACTCTGAAGTCGGCCACATGAACCTCGGCGCCGGCCGCGTGGTGTATCAGGACTTCACCCGTGTGACCAAAGCGATCCGCGACGGCGAGTTCTTCGAGAACCCGACTATCTGCGCCGCCGTGGACAAGGCCGTGGCCGCCGGCAAGGCCGTGCACTTCATGGGCCTGCTGTCGGATGGCGGCGTTCACAGCCACCAGGATCACCTGATCGCCATGGCCGAACTGGCCTTCAAGCGCGGCGCCGAAAAGATCTACCTGCACGCCTTCCTCGACGGCCGTGACACGCCGCCGAAAAGCGCCGCCTCGTCGATCGAACTGCTCGACGCGACCTTCCAGGCCCTCGGCAAGGGACGCATCGCCAGCCTGATCGGCCGCTATTACGCCATGGACCGCGACAACCGCTGGGATCGCGTGGCCCAGGCCTACAATCTGATCGTTGACGGCAAGGGCGAATTCAACGCCGCCACCGCCCAGGAAGGGCTGGAAGCCGCTTACGCCCGTGGCGAGAGCGACGAATTCGTCAAAGCCACCAGCATCGGTGAGCCGGTGAAAGTCGAAGACGGCGATGCCGTGGTGTTCATGAACTTCCGCGCCGATCGCGCCCGCGAGCTGAGCCGCGTGTTTGTCGAAGACGGTTTCAAGGAATTCGAGCGCGCACGCCAGCCAAAAGTGCAGTACGTGGGCCTGACCCAGTACGCCGCCAGCATCCCGGCCCCCGCAGCCTTTGCCCCCGGCAGCCTGGAAAACGTGCTCGGCGACTATCTGGCAAAAAACGGCAAGACCCAGCTGCGCATCGCCGAAACCGAGAAGTACGCCCACGTGACCTTCTTCTTCTCCGGCGGTCGCGAAGAACCGTTCCCGGGCGAAGAACGCATCCTGATCCCGTCGCCGAAAGTCGCTACCTACGACTTGCAGCCGGAAATGAGCGCACCGGAAGTCACTGATCGCATCGTCGAGGCCATCGAGAACCAGCGCTACGACGTGATCGTGGTCAACTACGCCAACGGCGACATGGTCGGCCATAGCGGCGTGTTCGAAGCCGCAGTGAAAGCCGTGGAATGCCTGGACACCTGCGTCGGCCGCATCGTCGAAGCCCTGGAAAAAGTCGGCGGCGAAGCGCTGATCACCGCCGACCACGGTAACGTCGAGCAGATGGCCGACGAATCCACCGGGCAAGCGCATACCGCGCACACCACCGAACCGGTGCCGTTCATCTATGTCGGCAAGCGTGACCTGAAAGTCCGCGAAGGCGGCGTGCTGGCGGACGTGGCGCCGACCATGCTGAAACTGCTGGGCCTGGAAAAACCGGCGGAAATGACTGGCACTTCGATTCTGGTCTGATATCAAAAACGCCCTGTAATCAGCCTGAAACGGCTTTTTATGACGAACGCCTCAAAGCAGTTGGCTTTGAGGCGTTTTTTTTGCCGCGTCGGGCGGGCATACTAGGCCGTCCCTTACCCTGGTGCCGCCCGCCTCTATGCTTCGCGTCCTGATCGCCCTCGCTCTGACATGCCTGCTCCAACCGGCCTTCGCGGATGAGCGCGCGCAAACCCAACAGCAACTGGACGCCACGCGCCAGGACATTGCCGAGCTGAAAAAACTGCTGGGCAAGCTCCAGGAGGAAAAATCCGGGGTACAAAAGGAGCTCAAGGGCACCGAAACCGAAATGGGCAAGCTCGAGAAGCAGGTCGAAGCCCTGCAGAAAGAGCTCAAGAAGAGCGAGTCTGAGCTGCAGCGGCTCGATGCGGAGAAAAAAAAACTCCAGAGCGCGCGCACTGAACAGCAGCGACTGATCGCCATCCAGGCCCGCGCCGCCTACCAGAACGGTCGCCAGGAATACCTCAAACTGCTGCTCAACCAGCAGAATCCCGAGAAATTCGCCCGCACCCTCACCTATTACGACTACCTGAGCCAGGCTCGCCTGGAACAGCTGAAGAGCTTCAACGAAACCTTGCGCCAATTGGCCAATGTCGAAAAGGACATCGGCGTGCAGCAGGCGCAGTTGCTGGCGCAGCAAAGCGATCTCGACACTCGGCGCGAAGCGCTCGACAAGGTCCGCAAGGAGCGCCAGCAGGCCCTTGCCAAGCTCAATGACGACGTGAAAGCCCGAGACCAGAAACTGGCCGCCCGCGAGCAGGATCAGGCAGACCTGTCTAAAGTCCTTAAAACCATTGAAGAAACCCTGGCCCGCCAGGCTCGTGAGGCAGAAGAAGCGCGGCAGAAAGCGCTCATCGCCCAGCAGGAAGCCGAAAAAAAGCGCTTGCGTGAGGCCGAGGCGGAAAACTCCGACGCCCCACGCAAGCCGGTCAGATCGACACCCGGCGCCTTGGTATCCAGCGGCGGCGAGACCTTCGGTGGCCCTTTTGCATCAAGTCGGGGAAAACTTCCATGGCCGGTTGATGGTCGACTGCTGGCACGCTTCGGCGAAACCCGTGGCGACGATGCCCGCACCAAGTGGGACGGCGTGATGATCAGCGCCTCCGCCGGCAGCCAGGTGCATGCCGTACACGGCGGGCGCGTGGTGTTTGCCGACTGGCTGCGCGGCGCCGGGCTGCTGGTGATCCTCGATCACGGCAACGGTTTTCTGAGTCTTTACGGTCACAACCAGACGCTACTGAAGTCGGCAGGTGACGTGGTAAAAGCCGGTGAGTCCATCTCCACTGTGGGTAACAGTGGCGGCCAGGACACACCAGCGCTGTATTTCGCAATTCGTCAGCAGGGTCACCCGAGTGATCCGGCGCAATGGTGCCGTGCGCAAGGATAAGCACGCCATCTAATTCAGGAGTTCGTTCGACATGCTGCATTTGTCCCGCCTTACCTCGCTGGCCCTGACGATCGCCCTGGTGATCGGCGCGCCTCTGGCGTTTGCCGCTCAACCGGCTCCGGCCGTCGCTCCGGCAGGTACTGCCGCGACTTCCAAGGCGCCGTTGCCGCTGGAAGAGCTGCGCACCTTTGCCGAGGTCATGGACCGGATCAAGGCCGCCTACGTCGAACCGGTGGACGACAAGACCCTGCTGGAAAACGCGATCAAGGGCATGCTCAGCAACCTTGATCCGCACTCCGCCTACCTGGGCCCTGAAGACTTCGCCGAGTTGCAGGAAAGCACCAGCGGTGAGTTCGGTGGTCTGGGCATCGAGGTCGGCGCCGAAGACGGCTTCATCAAGGTCGTGTCGCCAATCGACGACACCCCGGCGTCGAAGGCCGGCATCCAGGCCGGCGACTTCATCGTCAAGATCAACGGGGCGCCGACCCGCGGCCAGACCATGACCGAAGCCGTGGACAAGATGCGCGGCAAGATCGGCCAGAAGATCACCCTGACCCTGGTGCGCGACGGCGGCACGCCGTTCGACGTGACCCTGGCCCGCGCGGTGATTCAGGTGAAGAGCGTCAAGGCGCAACTGCTGGAATCGGGTTACGGCCTGATCCGCATCACCCAGTTCCAGGTCAAGACCGGCGAGGAGGTCTCCAAGGCCCTGGCCAAGCTGCGCAAGGACAACGGCAAGAAGCTCAACGGCATCATCCTCGACCTGCGCAACAACCCGGGTGGTGTGCTGCAAGCGGCGGTGGAAGTGGTCGATCACTTCATCACCAAAGGCCTGATCGTCTACACCAAGGGCCGAATCGCCAATTCCGAACTGCGCTTCTCCGCCACCGGCAAGGATGAAAGCGAAGCGGTGCCGATGGTCGTGCTGATCAACGGTGGCAGTGCCTCGGCTTCGGAAATCGTCGCCGGCGCCCTGCAGGATCAGAAACGCGCCGTGGTCATGGGTACCACCAGTTTCGGCAAGGGCTCGGTGCAGACCGTGCTGCCGCTGAACAACGACCGCGCGCTGAAGATCACCACGGCGCTGTACTTCACGCCGAACGGCCGCTCGATCCAGGCCCAGGGCATCGTCCCGGACATCGAAGTGCGCCGCGCCAAGATCACCAACGAGGCGGACAGCGACTACTTCAAGGAAGCCGACCTGCAAGGTCATCTGGGCAACGGTAACGGCGGCGCGGACAAACCGACCGGCTCTGGCGGCAAGGCCAAGGCGATGCCGCAGGATGACGACTACCAGTTGGCCCAGGCCCTGAGCCTGCTCAAAGGCCTGAGCATCACGTCCGGCCGTTGAGGATGTCTTTGCGTTTCCTCTTTGTCCTGCTGTGCTGTCTGGCGGGTGCTGCTCACGCAGAACCTGCCGGAACCACACCTCAAAAAGCCTACCTGACGCTGATCATCGACGACCTGGGGCAGAACCTGCCCCGGGATCGCCGCGTGCTGGCCCTGCCCGGCCCGGTCACCACAGCGATCATGCCCGACACCCCGCACGCCACCGAATTCGCCCGCGAAGCCCATCGCGCCGGCAAGGTCGTGATCCTGCACATGCCGATGGACCCGGCCACCGGCCCGTTCGCCTGGCATCCCGAACTGCCCATCGAAGAACTCGAAAAAAGGCTGAATGCCGCGTTCAAAATGGTCCCCTACACCGCCGGTATCAACAACCACATGGGCAGTCGCATGACCGCACAGCCGGTGGCCATGGCGTGGTTGATGGGCGAGTTGCAGCGCCGCCACAAGTTCTTCGTCGACAGCCGCACCAGCGCGCAGACTGTGGCAGCGCAGCAAGCGCAAAAGATCGATCTGGCGAGTGTTTCGCGGGATGTGTTTCTCGATGACGAGCGCACAGAAGCGGCGATCCTGACTCAATTGCAGACAGCGATCAGTCTGGCGCACAAACAGGGTTCGGCCGTGATGATCGGGCACCCTTATCCACAGACGCTGGCAGTGCTGGAGCGGGAACTGCCGAAGCTGAAAGCCCAAGGCATCGAGTGGATCGACATCAAGCAGATGATCAGTGTGCGCAGCAATCGCGCCACGGCCGCGCATGGCAAAGACGGGATTTATCGGTAACAAACCGACACACGCCCATAAATAGTTACCGCCTGACGCCTGCCCTCTTTCCGGATAGTCAGACCTGCCACAGGTCGCAACTCTTTCGAGCTGCCATTCAATTATCAGGATTGACTATGACTACCAACGACAATGCTTCATTGCGAGACAGGCCAATGGAGCCGATCAGGCTCGACAACCTGCTGATCAACTTCACCAGCGAATTCAACCGTATCTGGAACAGCAACGGCACACGGGCCAGGCCCGCCACCTTCTGGCGCCCTGCGCCGGCCCCCGATCTTCTGCCGGGATACTTTCCGCTGGGAGACATCCTCATCCCCAACACCACCTCCATCAACGGCGAAATTGTCGCCGCAGTGGTCTGCGAGGCAACGTTACAAGACGACGGTAACATCAGGGGCAAAGCACTCAGCCGCCCCACCGACTTCGAACTTGTCTGGAAAGAATCCGGATCGGGAGCCGCCACGCGCACTTCGATCTGGCGCCCGATCGCGCCGCAAGGCTATGTCGCGCTGGGTATGACCTGCTCCAGCGATCACGGCAAACCCTCACTCAACGCCATCCGTTGCGTCAGGGCCGATCTGGTCGTTGCTGCCGACCTCGGCGATCTGCTCTGGGATGACAAAGGCAGTGGTGCAAAGCTGAACTTCAGCGCCTGGAGCATTGATCCCCCGACCGCCGCGGCGGGCGAAATCTGCTTTGCGCCCGGCACCTTCATCGGCGCCCCGAGCCACAACAAACCGGCAACCGGCCCTTTCGCGTATGCATTACGGATACCGATTCCGGTTCAAGTCAGCGTACCTGCAGAAGCTCCGGTACTGACTGCACACATGAATCCCGAAAGTGCAGTGGCGAGGGTCACGCAGACTGCCCGCCTGCCGTGGTTTGCAGTCAGGGATTACGCTCAACCCAATGATGGATTTCACCATTCGCGTTACTACGATCTGAAAAGAACCGACCAATATGTGCTGGTCGGGTACGGCCGAAATGCCACGGAGCAGGCTCAGTCGATCAAATGGAAAGCGCCAAGGGCGCAAAATGCCGCGGCCATGCGGCTATTCAATCGCCATACCGCCGTGGAATTCACCAAAGCCTGGCCGGCTGCGATGCCCAGTGATATCCGGGCAACAAAGTTCTCGGCGTGCCTGCCGCGGGATTTCACTCACACCGAAACGTCCTCCAGCGAGTGGAGCGAATCAGGCTCTCGGGTCGTCATCGCCATGGCGGCGAAACTCAAATCGGTCGCGGTGTATCAGATGGAAAGTCACTACGAGCTGGTCCGGGAGGATGGCACTGAAGTCACCGTCCCGCTTGGTTACACCGATGACACCCGCCTGGTCATGAGTGAATACCCGCCAGAAGCCGTCGAGACAGCAACCCCAATGCCTGTCATGGCGGCAAACCCATCGACAGAAACCATCACGAGCGGCGCCGGCGTTGTTGCGCAGTCGTCGCCGGGCTCGTCGACTGCTACAGATAGCGCCCCATGATTTCGTCGACCACGCCTTCCTTGCGCATCTGATCGAGCGCGGCTTGAAGCTTGGCAACGGCTTCGTCCGGCACGTCCTTGTTCAGCGCCAGATAAAGCTCGGCACTGTTGAAACGCAACACGGTTTTGAGCCCGGCTACCCCTTCCTGGCGCGCCAGATAGCGTCCGGCCGGGTCGCCGGTGGCCCACAGGTCGATCTGGCCGCTGACCAGTTTTCTGGCGTTGTCCTGATCGCGCAGGACCACTGCCGGCTTCAGCCCCTGCTTGGTCAGGGTCTCGGCAATCGCATCGCCCTTGTAGGCGCCAATCTTGTATTTGCGCGCGTCGTTGAGGGTTTCGAGGGTGATCTTGCTGTCGGCCTTGGCCAGCATGACCCAGTCGTCCGGGCCGATCGGGCCGACCCATTTGAAGAGTTTTTCGCGGTCCGGCAGACGCGCCATGACGAACGCACCGTAACCGGGATTCTCCAGTGCCAGCTTGTAGACCCGCTCCCAGGGGAAACGCAGGGTCAGGCTGTAAGTGATGCCGGCACGCTTGAACATCTCGCGCACGATGTCCGTGGCGATGCCGTTGATGTTTTCTTCCTGGGCGAAATTCTTGCCGTTCTTCGCCATGTTGTACGGCGGGAAGTTTTCGGTGAGGAGCACCAGATCGGTGTCGGGACTTTCTTCGGCGTGGCCGTTGTTGATCAACAACACGGAGGCACTGGCGAGGGCGAGAAGCAGGCGTTTGATCATGTCGGGCTACCGAAATCCATGGCGTGCCCAAGAGTGCCTTGGGTACGCCATGCTGTCCACTGGCCTGTATTGTTTAACGCATCACGATGCCGCGTTTAGACATGTAAGCCTTGGCTTCCTGAACGGTGTATTCGCCGAAGTGGAAAATACTCGCCGCCAGCACCGCGCTGGCGTGGCCTTCAAGGATGCCGTCAGCCAGATGCTGCAGGTTGCCGACGCCACCGGAAGCGATCACCGGAATGCCCAGCGCATCGCTGATGGCGCGGGTCACACCGAGGTCGAAGCCGTTTTTCATGCCGTCCTGATCCATGCTGGTCAGGAGGATTTCACCGGCACCCAGGCCTTCCATTTTTTTCGCCCACTCGACCGCGTCGAGGCCGGTCGGCTTGCGGCCGCCGTGGGTGAAGATCTCCCAGCGCGGGGTTTCGCCCGGGCCCGAAACCTTCTTGGCGTCGATGGCGACGACGATGCATTGCGAGCCGAAATGCTGCGCCGCTTCGCCGACGAATTCCGGGTTGAACACGGCAGCGGTGTTGATCGACACCTTGTCCGCACCGGCGTTGAGCAGGTTGCGGATATCCTGCACGGTCCGCACGCCGCCGCCGACGGTCAGCGGGATGAACACCTGGCTGGCCATGCGCTCGACGGTGTGCAGGGTGGTGTCACGGCCATCGACGCTGGCGGTGATGTCGAGAAAGGTAATCTCGTCGGCACCCTGCTCGTCGTAGCGACGGGCGATTTCCACCGGATCGCCGGCGTCACGGATGTTCTCGAACTTCACACCTTTGACGACCCGGCCGTTGTCCACGTCCAGGCAAGGGATGATGCGTTTGGCCAGCGCCATGGTCAGTCCTCAGCCTTGGTACGAGTCGCAGAAAGCTTGCGCTTCAGCGACGTCGAGAGTGCCTTCGTAAATCGCCCGGCCGGTGATGGCACCGATGATGCCCGGTGCCTTGGCGTCGAGCAGCGACTTGATGTCACCCAGGTTGTGAATGCCGCCGGATGCGATCACCGGGATCTTCGTGGCAGCAGCCAGCGCAGCGGTGAACGGCACGTTGCAGCCCTGCATCATGCCGTCTTTGGCGATGTCGGTATAAACGATCGAGGACACGCCGTCGGCTTCGAACTGCCTGGCCAGGTCGATGACTTGCACGGTGCTGATTTCAGCCCAGCCATCGGTGGCGACAAAACCGTCTTTGGCATCCAGACCAACGATGATCTTGCCCGGAAACGCACGGCAGGCTTCAGCAACGAACGCCGGATCCTTCACCGCTTTGGTGCCGATGATCACGTAGCTGACGCCAGCCTTGACGTAATGCTCGATGGTTTCCAGCGAACGGATGCCGCCGCCGATCTGGATCGGCAGAGTCGGGTAGCGCTTGGCGATCGCGGTCACCACTTCGCCGTTGACCGGCTGGCCTTCGAAAGCACCGTTCAGATCGACCAGATGCAGACGACGGCAGCCGCCCTCCACCCACTTGGCAGCCATGCTCACCGGGTCATCGGAGAACACTGTGGAATCTTCCATGCGGCCCTGGCGCAGACGTACGCAGGCACCGTCTTTGAGATCGATAGCGGGAATAATCAGCATCTGGCAAACCTTCAAATTTGAATGTTCAGCTTGGCTCGGAAATCAGTTTTTCTCGAGCGCCCACAGGTCGCTTTCGATGCTTTCAAACCGCTCCTTGAGGTGGGTCTGCACATCGAAAATCGCCCTGTTGTAATAGTGCGGAGCAATTTCGCGGGTAAACAGCTCAAGAATTTCCGCCGCCTCGAACGAACCCAGGTCCAGTTCGAAACGATCCTCCATGAACCGCTGAATCTTGCGGTTGGCCTCGCTCTCCTGCTCGGGAGTGAGGGTCAGAATCGGCGGCTTGGATTTCTTGACGGCCATTTACCAGCGACCGTCCCACGCCGCGAAGTTCTGCAGCAATTGCAGGCCATGGGTATGGCTCTTCTCCGGGTGGAACTGCACGGCGAAACGCGAACCTTCGGCCAGTGCCGCAGCGAAATCGACGCCGTAATGACCGCTGCCGACCACCTGCCGCGGGTTGCCGGCGGCGATGTAGTAGCTGTGCACGAAGTAGAAACGCGCCAGGTCCGGAATGTTGTGCCACAGCGGGTGATCCACCGCCTGCTTCACTTCGTTCCAGCCCATGTGCGGGACTTTCAGGTGCTCGCCGTCTTCATGCAGGTCTTTGCCGAAGAACTTCACCGCGCCCGGGAACAGGCCGATGCAGTCGACGCCGTCGTTTTCTTCGCTGGAGTCGAGCAACGCTTGCATGCCGACGCAGATGCCGAGGAACGGACGGTCCTGGCTGACTTCACGCACCAGCGAATCGAAACCGAGGCGACGGATCTCCGCCATGCAATCGCGAATCGCACCGACACCGGGGAACACCACGCGGTCAGCTTCGCGGATCACTGCCGCATCGCTGGTGATCAGCACCTTGCCGGCACCGACGTGCTCGAGGGCCTTGGCCACCGAGTGCAGGTTGCCCATGCCGTAATCGATAACTGCAACCGTCTGCATTACAGGACGCCTTTGGTCGAAGGCATCTGGCCGGCCATGCGCTCGTCCAGCTCTACGGCCATGCGCAACGCGCGGCCGAAAGCCTTGAACACGGTTTCGATCTGGTGGTGAGTGTTGGTGCCGCGCAGGTTGTCGATGTGCAGGCTGACCAGCGCGTGGTTGACGAAGCCCTGGAAGAATTCCTGGAACAGGTCGACGTCGAAGCCGCCAACGGTGGCGCGGGTGTACGGCACGTGCATCTGCAGACCCGGACGGCCGGAGAAGTCGATCACCACGCGCGACAGCGCTTCATCGAGCGGCACGTAGGCGTGGCCGTAGCGACGGATGCCTTTCTTGTCGCCAATGGCTTGCGCGAAGGCCTGGCCGAGGGTGATACCGACGTCTTCCACCGTGTGGTGGTCGTCGATATGCAGATCGCCCTTGCATTGGATATCCAGGTCGATCAGCCCGTGACGGGCGATCTGATCCAGCATGTGCTCAAGAAAAGGAACACCGATATCGAATCGGGCCTTTCCGGTGCCATCAAGGTTGATCGAGGCTTTGATCTGGGTTTCCAGAGTGTCGCGCTCGACAGACGCCTTACGTTCGGCCATCACCAGCTCCGCAAAATCATTGGGCGAAAAAGGCAGCCATTATAGGGGCGCGGGGCCGAAACAGAAACACGATAGGTGGAATGACTGACGGATAGAACCCCGTGCTGTCGGGGATAGACATGTCCATACAAGCCATTTCGGACAGCCCAAAACAACTGTGGGAGCGAGCCTGCTCGCGATGAGGGTCGTACATTCAACATCACTGTCGACTGTCAGACCGCTATCGCGAGCAGGCTCGCTCCCACAGGATTTGGCGCTGACCTGAAGATTTTCAGGCCAGCGCTTGGCTACTTAGTGGAACAGAACCGCCGTCTTCTGCAGGGTCACCCACACACCCCACGCCAACGGAATCCCCACCACCAGCCACGCAGCGATCGCCAACGGCTTGCTGCCCGGCGCGGCTTTCCACTCCAGCACGGTGCTGCCGTCAGCACCCTTGTCGTGGCCCAGCGCCTGTTCGGCCGCCAGTTCAGCGTCGGTCATGAAGTACTTGTCGGCCACCGGGCGCACCAGCAGGTTGCACAGGAAACCCAGCACCAGCAGGCCGGCGAGGATGTACAGGGTGATGTCGTAAGCGGCGGCGCGTTCAACGCCGATGCTCAGCTGATACTCACGCAGGTAGTTCACCAGCACCGGACCCAGCACGCCAGCGGCAGCCCAGGCCGTCAGCAGACGACCGTGGATCGCGCCGACCATTTGCGTACCGAACAGGTCGGCCAGATACGCCGGAACGGTGGCGAAACCACCGCCGTACATCGACAGGATGATGCAGAACGCCGCCACGAACAGCGCAACGTTGCCCAGGTGACCGAGGTTCGGGATCAGCGCGTACAACGCAAAACCCAGTGCGAAGAACACGAAGTAAGTGTTCTTGCGGCCCAGGTAGTCCGAGAACGAGGCCCAGAAGAAACGGCCGCCGATGTTGAACAGGCTCAGCAGACCGGTGAAACCGGCCGCAATTGCAGCGATCGAAGCCAGTTGACCGGCGTCCAACTGACCGAACGGCAGATCGTTACCCAGCAGCTTGCCGCCGAACACTTCCTGCAACAGTGGCGAAGCCATGCCGAGGATGCCGATACCGGCGGACACGTTCAGGCACAGCACCAGCCACACCAGACGGAATTGCGGAGTTTTCCAAGCCACATTCACGTGAACGTGACGGTGGGTGATCATCGCATTCGACGCTTTCTTCGCCGGAGCGGTCCAGCCTTCAGGCTTCCAGCCGGTTGGCGGTACGCGGTACGCCAGCGCGCCACCGATCATGAACACGAAGTAGATCGCGGCCATGGCCACGAAGCTCTGCCACACGCCGACACCGGTTGGCGAAGCGAAATGACTCATCAGAGCGGTCGCCAGTGGCGCACCGACCATCGCGCCACCGCCAAAACCCATGATCGCCATGCCGGTCGCCATGCCGCGCTTGTCCGGGAACCACTTGATCAGGGTCGACACTGGCGAGATGTAGCCCAGGCCCAGACCGATACCGCCGATCACGCCGGAGCCGATCCACATCAGCCAGATCTGGTGGGTATAAATACCCAGCGCAGAAATCAGCAGACCGCCGCACCAGCAAAGTGCCGATACAACACCGGCCTTGCGAGGACCTGCATGTTCGAGCCAGCCGCCCCAGATCGCTGCCGAGCAGCCGAGGAAGATGAAGAACAGGGTGTAGATCCAGCCGAGCATGGAGATCGGCCAGTCGCATTGCGACGAGAAGACTTGTGCGATGAAGCTCATGTCCGGTGCGCAAGCCACCGGAGCAGTGACGCCCAGCGCCTTGGACAGCGGCAACCAGAACACCGAGAAGCCGTAGGCCATGCCGATGCACAGGTGAATGGCCAGAGCGGCCGGCGGGACCAGCCAACGGTTGAAACCGGGCTTGGCGATGATGCGTTCCTTGGACAGGAACCCGGGCTGATCGGCTTTGAAGCCGTCCGCCGTAATGGTCGTGCTCATTGTGTATCCCCCAATTATTAGTATGGTTCGCCAGCCACTGCCCACCCCGGCCTTTATGCACGCAGGCATGACCGTTTTTTGCGGGTGAAGCTCCTTGAAAGCGCGACGTTAAGTCGCAGATGGGCGGACGAACGGGCGAAGGTTACCATTTGCACGTGACAGAAAAACCAAACTGATATCACCTTTTTCATGTCATCTGATCTCAGGACGCCCGGGAACCCCGATGCCGATCGTTGTCGAAGCGCTGTATATCGCGGTTCAACAGCCTTGACGGGGCACCGCGACAGCGAGGGTTGATGCAGCGCTATACTCCCCGGCTAAATTACGAATTCGACTACTTACAAGGACTCGCCCATGAAAGCGTTCGGCAAAATCCTGGGTCTGGTACTTCTCGGGCTGTTGCTGATCATTGTGGCGGCGGGCTTCGCCCTGACCCACCTGTTTGATCCCAACGACTACAAGGACGAGATCCGCCAGATAGCCCGCGACAAGGCCCACATCGAGCTGACGCTCAATGGCGACATTGGCTGGAGCCTGTTCCCGTGGCTGGGCCTGGAACTGCACGAGGCCAGCGTCGCGACCCTGGCCAAGCCTGCCGAACCGTTCGCCGACCTGCAGATGCTCGGCCTGTCCGTGCGCGTGCTGCCGCTGCTGCGCCGCGAGGTGCAAATGAGCGACGTGCGCGTCGAAGGCCTGAACCTGCGCCTGAACCGTGACAAGAATGGTCACGGCAACTGGGAAGACATCGGCAAGGTGCCGGCTCCCGCCGGAAGCACACCGCCTGCGACCGCCGGGGAAGCCTCTCCAGCAACACCGGCCCCGGTGGAAAAACCGGCCCAGCCGATTCGCCTCGACATCGACAGCCTGACCGTCAACAACGCCCGCGTGGAGTACAACGACGAGCTGACCGGCAAGCAATTCAGCGCCGAAAGCATCCAGTTGAGCACCGGCGCGGTTCACGATTCGACCAACATCCCGGTCAAGGCCACCGCGTTCCTCGGCACCAACCAGCCAGTGCTGCGGGTGCGCACCGAGCTCAACGGCGAGCTGCGCTTCGAGCGCGCCCTGCAACGCTACAAGTTCGAAGACCTGAAGCTTTCCGGCGAAGTCGCCGGCGATCCGCTGCAAGGCAAGACCGTGACCTTCGCCGCGCAAGGGCAATTGTTGCTGGACAAAGCCGCCAACGTCGCCGAATGGACCGGCATCAAGCTTTCGGTGAACCAATTGCGTGCTCTGGGCGAGTTGAAGGTCAACGATCTGGACAAGACGCCACAGATCAGCGGCGGAATTTCCATTGCCCAGTTCGACCTGGCGAAATTCGTCGACAGCATCGGCCAGACTTTGCCGGCCATGGCTGAAGGCAGCTTGAGCAAGGTTGAACTGGTCAGCCGTGTCGCCGCGACGCCGACCAGCCTGGCGCTGGACAACATCAACCTGAAACTCGACGACAGCAGCTTCAGCGGCCGTATCGCCGTCGAAGATTTCGCCAAACAATCGCTGCGGGCGGTCCTCAAGGCAGACACCTTCAACGTCGACCGCTACCTGCCGCCGAAATCGGAAAAAGCCAACACCGCTACCCAGGTCCGTCAGGCCGAAGTCGCCAGCACCGAAGCCGATGCGATGGCCGGGGCCGGCAGCACCCCGCTGCCGGAAAAACCGAGCAAAAGCGCCTGGAGCACCGAGCGCCTGTTCCCTGTCGAGCGCCTTAGCAAGCTCGACGTCAACGCCGACCTGACCTTCGGCCAGCTGACCCTCGACAAGTTACCGATCCAGAACGCCGCACTGAAAGCCACCGGCCAGGGCGGCCTGCTGACCCTGGAGAACCTGCGCGGCGAGCTGTACAACGGCGACTTCGAAGCCAAGGGCACGCTGGATGTGCGCCAGACCGCGCCGGTGCTGAACCTGCAAACCCGGATCAACCGGGTGCCGGTGGAGAAAATCCTCGAAAGCCAGGGCAAGAATCCTCCGGTCAAAGGTCTGGTCAATCTCACCAGCACGGTCACCGGCAGCGGCAACAGCCAGCAGGCGCTGATCGAAACCCTCAACGGCAACGCCAGTTTCGTGATCAACAACGGCGTGCTGCTCAACGCCAACCTTGAGCAGCAACTGTGCAAAGGCATCGCCACCCTCAACCGTAAATCCCTGAGCGGCGAACCGCGTGGCAAGGACACACCGTTCCAGGAGCTCAAGGGCAACCTCACGTTCCGCAACGGGGTGGCCAGCAACCCGGACCTGAAAGTGCGCATCCCCGGCATGAGCGTTAACGGTGACGGCGATATCGACCTCAAGGTGCTGGGCATGGACTACCGCGTCGGCATCATCGTCGAAGGCGACACCAGTGCCATGCCGGATCCGGCCTGCCAGGTCGGCGACAAATTCGTCGGCATCGAATGGCCGCTGCGTTGCCGTGGCCCACTGGAACTGGGCGCCAAGGCCTGCCGCGTGGACAACGAACGCATGGGCCAGGTCGCGAGCAAACTGGCCGGCGACAAGCTCAGCGAAAAAATCGACGAAAAACTGGGCGACAAAGTCAGCCCGGAACTGAAAAACGCATTGAAGGGGCTGTTCAAGCGATGAGAGCAGAGCAGTTTTCCACGGCGGTACTGGAATGGTTCGACCGCCACGGTCGCCATGACTTGCCCTGGCAACAGAACATCAACCCATATCGGGTGTGGGTGTCCGAGATCATGTTGCAGCAGACCCAGGTCAGCACCGTGCTCAATTACTTCGACCGCTTCATGGCCGCCCTGCCGACGGTCGAAGCCCTGGCCGAAGCGCCGGAAGACGAAGTGCTGCACCTGTGGACCGGGCTCGGTTACTACACCCGCGCGCGCAATCTGCAGAAGACCGCGAAGATCGTCGTCAGCCAGTACGGTGGCGAGTTTCCCCGGGATGTCGAGAAACTCACGGACTTGCCGGGCATCGGCCTGTCCACCGCCGGTGCGATCGCCAGCATCAGCATGGGCCTGCGCGCGCCGATCCTCGACGGCAACGTCAAACGGGTGCTGGCGCGTTTTACCGCGCAGGAGGGTTACCCCGGCGAGCCGAAGGTCGCCAAGCAACTGTGGGCCAACGCCGAGCGCTTCACGCCGCAGGATCGGGTCAACGCCTACACCCAGGCGATGATGGACCTGGGCGCCACGCTCTGCACCCGCAGCAAACCGAGCTGCCTGCTGTGTCCGCTGAAAAAGGGCTGTGAAGCGCACATGCTGGGGCTGGAAACGCGCTACCCGATCCCCAAGCCGCGCAAAGCCATTCCGCAGAAACGCACGCTGATGCCGATGTTGGCCAACGAGGACGGCGCGATTCTGCTTTATCGCCGCCCGTCCAGCGGATTGTGGGGTGGTTTGTGGAGTCTGCCGGAACTCGACGACCTCGACGATCTGCAACACCTCGCCGCGCAGCACTCACTGGAACTGGGCGAGCAGCAGGCACTGCCGAGCCTTGTCCACACCTTCAGCCACTTCCAGCTGTCCATAGAACCCTGGCTGGTTCAGGTGCAGGAGGCCGGCGGTCACGTGGCCGAGGCCGACTGGCTCTGGTATAACCTCGCCACCCCGCCGCGCCTGGGCCTCGCCGCCCCGGTCAAGACCTTGCTCGAACGCGCGGCCACCGTCTTGAATGCAGGAGAGTCGACATGACCCGCACCGTAATGTGCCGCAAGTACAAAGAACAACTCGAAGGTCTGGAGCGCCCACCGTACCCGGGCGCCAAGGGCCAGGATATTTTCGAACACGTCTCGGCCAAGGCCTGGGCCGACTGGCAGAAACACCAGACCCTGCTGATCAACGAAAAACGCCTGAACATGATGAACGCCGAAGACCGCAAATTTCTTCAGGGCGAAATGGACAAGTACTTCTCCGGCGAGGAATACGCTCAGGCCGAAGGCTACGTTCCGCCTGCAGAGTAAACCCCGCGAAATCGGGGGTCGGATCGTAAGCGACGGAATTAATTTAAGAAATTTTAAAAAAGTGTTTGACGTAAATCCGAAAAACCCTTTTAATGCGCCCCGTTGCCCAGATAGCTCAGTCGGTAGAGCAGGGGATTGAAAATCCCCGTGTCGGCGGTTCGATTCCGTCTCTGGGCACCAAATACCGAAAACCCTGAATCGCAAGATTCAGGGTTTTTTTATGCCTGCGATTTGATCACGGCCCGATTCCGCCCTTCTTGCAGGCCGGAATTGGCGATACGTTGCTCAACCCTTACGGAAGAGGGTCATCACCGCGATGAACCAGAAAAGAACCCGCGTCCCCCTGCCCCATCCTGCGCCACCCGTAAAACGCACCGACTGGCTGATGATCGCTCTCGGCATCGTACTGACCCTCTGCGTAGGCCTGATCACTTATGAAACGGTGAACGGCCTGATTCAGGGCCGCATCGGCAACATGGCACGCGGCAAACGCTTCGCCGTGTATTCGCTGGCCGCACAACCGGTGAATTTCTGGTTCGCCGTCGCCACGCATTGCCTCCTCGCCCTCTTCCTGTCGGGCGCCGCGTGGTTATTGATCTGGCTGGGCCGCACGGCAACGGTCGCGCCATCCCGGCGCGACCGGCAACGTCCCTAGCTGTTGTCGTTCCAGTGGAACACCAGATTACGCGCAGCACCGCCGCCAATTTCCGCCGCATCCCGGCGCGTTTCACCATTGCGGGTCGCGACGACCGTGTATTTGCCGGGCGGTAACTGCACGTAGACCAATGGCCCGGTCTGATTCAGCGTCAGCACGGTCTGGCCGGGGGCTTTCTGAATCATCACGTCGACATCGGCGGTGTATTCGTTTTGCGTACCGACAGCGAAGGTCATGTGCAGGTTGTAGCCCGCGGATTGCTGAATGGCTTTCGACTCATCTTCACCAATCCCGCCGGCCAGATAACGAACACCGTTTTGCTCTTGCTGCTGAACCTGCACAGCGGAATTGTTGATCGGCTCCAGACTCGCAGCCTGCGCCATGAGCGGAAACAGCAATATCGCCGCAGCGGCGACGGGCAGCACGAATGAAAGAACGCGTTTCATGAGGACGACTCCCGGGTTCTCGCGGAACCCAATCGTTACCTCTGTTTAGATTTTGTCTTGCGGGGTGGGTTTTAGAACGATTGGGAGTTGCGGTTGATACGAAAAGGACTACACGCCGTACTCCTCGTTCGCAGACTTCGTCAGCCTGATCTCGCAAAACCCGCCCACTGTTCCTTCAGTGGCATCAGATGCGGCCGGCATCCCCAGGCCAAGGCAATTGGCATGCTCTTGCTTCTGTTCCCCCTGAGCCGGAAGACTTGATGAGCCAACTACAACCTGCTGACACGCAAGATCCAAAAATTGATTCGCTGCTGGGCAACCTGGGCGAACTGATACGAGAGGCGCGGCAGAAAGTGCTGCGAACGGTCGACACGATTCAGGTCCAGACCTGCTGGCAGATCGGGCGACACATTGTCGAGTTCGAGCAACAGGGTGCCCGGCGCGCGGGGTATGGAAAACAGCTTCTGGCTACGTTGGCAAAGGAACTGACTGCGGACTTTGGGAAAGGCTTCGACGTTACCAATCTTCGAAAAATGCGGCAGTTTTATCAGCTCTTTCCAATTCGAGACGCACTGCGTCTCGAATTGAGCTGGACCCATTACCGCAGGATATTGCAGGTCGAAAGCGAACCGGCCCGGCAGTGGTACATGAACGAAGCCGCTGCACAAAACTGGTCAAGCCGCGCCCTTGATCGCCAGATCAACACGCTCTACTACGAACGCCTGTTGCTGAGCCGAGACAAAACCGACGTCTATGCAGAGGCCGCGACCAACATTGCCGCGATGAAAAGCAATCCCCGGGAATTCATCCGCGACCCCGTCCTTCTGGAGTTTCTCGGCCTGCCATCACCGGGCAAACTTCAGGAATCCGAACTGGAACAGGCCTTGATCGACCAGCTCCAGGGATTTCTCCTTGAGCTGGGCAAAGGCTTCGCTTTTGTCGGTCGCCAGCAACGCATCAGCGCTGGCGACGATGACTTTTACATCGACCTCGTGTTCTATAACTACCTGCTCAAATGCTTCGTCATCCTCGATTTGAAGCGCGGCAAACTCAGCGCCCGCGACGTGGGCCAGATGGATATGTACATCCGCATGTACGACGACCTCAAACGCAGCGAGGGCGACGGGCCAACGGTGGGGATCATCCTCTGCGCACAGCAAAATGAATCGGTTGCGCGCTACACGATCCTCAAGGGCAATGAACAACTGTTCGCCAGCAGCTACAAACTGGTGCTGCCGAGCGAAGAGGAGTTACGCGCGGAGTTGAACCGTGAACACACGCGGCTGGAAGAGCGCTTGAGCGAACAGACGGCTGATTGACCGTCGACGGATTGTTCACCGAGCTGGCTGGGACTATCGTTGGCAGCTACTCCGCGAAGGTCGAGAGCCATGGGTTTTCAAGAGACGCACGCACTGGAAGATCCCCAAAACAGAACCGCGCTCGCCAGCGATGTTCAGGACGCACCCTTCCACGAGCCCGCCGCCGACGGCTATCTGCTCGGCGGTTTCACCTGGCGTCACCCTTCGCCGGACCTACAGCGCCCGGTGGTCATCATCAACGCCGCCACATCCGTGCGTTGCCGCCACTACTCGCGCTTCGCGGCGTACCTGTTCGCCAAAGGCTTTGACGTGATCATTTTCGACTACCGCGGCATTGGCGAGTCGCGGCCAAAGTCGATGAGGCATTTGCAGGCTTCGTGGACGGATTGGGGCGCGCTGGATTTCGAGGCGATGCTAAAACGCGCACAGCGGGAGTTTCCCGGTCAGCCGATCGATGTGGTCGGGCACAGCTTCGGCGGCTGCGCAGCAGGCCTGGGGGCGTCCGGACAGGTAATCCGACGACTGGTGACGGTTGGCGCGCAGTTCGCTTACTGGCGCGATTACGCGCCCGGGCATCGCTGGCGGATGTTCGGCAAATGGCATCTGCTGATGCCGCTGGTCACGCTGTTCTGTGGATATTTTCCGGGCAAGCGACTTGGCTGGCTGGAAGACACGCCCGCCGGCGTGGTGCGCGACTGGAGCACACCTGCCGCACGTTATGAGCGGCGTCCGAGCGGTAGAACGATCCGCAACCTGCCCTTCGCCAACGTCCGGGCCAAAGCCTTGGCAATCAGCATCAGTGACGATCCCTACGGCACGATTCCCGCCATCGAACGCCTGCTGGCTTACTTCCACAATGCACAAAAGACCCACCTGCGAATCGAGCCGCAGGACATCGGCGAACAGCAAGTCGGACATTTCGCCTTTTTTCGCAGCGCATACCAAGCCACACTATGGCCCATCGCTCTGACCTGGCTGCAGACCGGCGAACTGGCCTCCGACACACCGGGGTGCGAAATCCCACGCAGCCAAGCCCTTTAACGCACCACGGAACACACACCATGGCTTCCGCCAACAAACAGCAAAAACGCGCCGCCCGGGCCAAGACCAAGGCCAAGCAGAACCGCACTAAACGTGCCGAGGCGCCGGTCGAGCTGGACCCGAACGACGACCGCATCGATTTCGAATCGGTGGACCTGACCGAACTGTTCAAGAAAATGATCGACGCCGAGAAGATCAGCCAGCAGGCCCTGTGCACCGCGTTCCTCGAAGACCCGCTGCTGGAGCTGGTGTACGAGCAGGAAGGCGAAGAAGGCGCGATGGATTTCATCCTCGCCGCGCTGATCGAGTACCGCCAGTGGGCCACCGAGACTGACGAGGCTGGCGCTCTGGCGTGGATCGAATCGCCGGATTTCCAGAAAGACTATGTGGCCGCGTCCGACGCAATCGCCGCACAAACCCAACAGAAAAACTGAGTTCCCATGGCATCCCTGAACAAGCAACAGAAACGCGCCAAACGCGCCAAGGCCAAAGCCAAGCAGATCCGCATGGTCGGTCGCAAACCCCTGGCGCAGGACGATGACCTCGGCCACCTCGCCGAGCCGATCCCGGAATACACCCTGGCGATGTTCAGCAAGATGCGCGACGCCGAAGCCGTCAGCCGCAACGAAATGCTCCTGACGCTGCTGCGTGAACTGGCGTTCATCATCGTCGACCATCCTGAACTGCTGGACATGGAAAACGCCGAGAACGAAGGCATGGCCGCCACTCACCTGGCCGCCGACATGCTGATCGACTACCGCATGTGGGCCGATGGCATGGATCGCGAGACCGCCCAGGCGTGGCTGAGCGAACCGCAGTTCATCAGCGATTTCGGGATTGCGCTGGACACCTACGGTCAGTCGGTGGAAGCGCAGGAAGAGAAGAGCGAATAAACCGCTCGCAGTAACAAAAACGGCCGCTTGTCATCACTGACAGCGGCCGTTTTGCGTTACACGTTGCGGATCAGTTCAGCACCGCGGCGCCACGCTTTTCCAGATTGCGGCGGCGAGCCACCAGCAGACCGGCCGCGACCACCAGCAGGCTGAGCAGGCCGGTCGCGAGGATTTCCACGCGATGGGCATCCTGGAACAGCATGATGGTCAGGGCCGCCACGATGAACACGATCACCGCGTAGGTCAGGCCCGGGAACAGCCACATGCTGAAGACGATTTTCTCGCCGCGAGCCATGCGTTGTTTACGCATGCGCAGTTGCGAAATCGCGATCACCAGGTACACCAGCAGCGCGATCGCGCCGGAGCTGGCCAGCAGGAACTCGAACACCGCCGCCGGGGCTACGTAGTTGGCGAAGGTGCACAGGAACGCCGCGCCAGTGGACAGCATTACCGCCCAGTAAGGGGTGCCGCTTTTGTTGGTGCGGGTCGCCATGGCCGGGGCATCGCCGCGCTTGCCGAGGGAGAACAGCATGCGCGAAGAGGTGTACAGCGCCGAGTTCAGGCAGCTGGTTACAGCGACCAGAACCACGATGTCGACGATCATCTTGGCGTTCGGGATGCCCATGCGCTCAAGTACGGTCTGGTAGGAACCGACGCTGGCCAGAACCGGGTCGTTCCATGGCACCAGGGCCACAACGATGAAGATCGAAACGAGGTAGAACAGGCCGATTCGCCAGATCACCGAGTTGGTGGCCTTGGAGATCTGCTTGCCCGGGTTCTTCGATTCCGCGGCCGCAATGGTCACGATCTCGGTACCCATGAAGGAGAACATGGTGGTCAGGATCGCGCCCAGCACTGCGCCCATGCCGTTCGGCAGGAAGCCCTGGGTGTCGAAGATGTGCGACACGCCGCTGACCTGGCTGTTCGGCAGGAAGCCGAAAATGGCCGCGACGCCAAGAATGATGAAACCGATGATCGCCACGACTTTGAGCAGGGCGAACCAGAATTCAAACTCACCGTAGTTTTTCACGCTGAACAGGTTGGTCACCGTCAGCAGCATGGTGATGATCAGCGCGAACGCCCAGATATCCACACCCGGGAACCACGCATGCAGGATGGTTGCGGCGGCGTTGGCTTCCAGCGGAATCACCAAAACCCAGAACCACCAGTACAGCCAGCCGATGGTGAAACCGGCCCAGTGACCGATAGCGCGGTCGGCGTAAGTCGAGAACGAGCCAGTGTCAGGCGAGGCAACCGCCATTTCGCCGAGCATGCGCATCACCAACACAACCAGCGCGCCAGCAGCGGCGTAAGCCAGCAGAACAGCGGGACCGGCAGCGGCGATGGCGTGGCCGGAGCCGACGAACAGACCTGCACCGATCACCCCGGCGATCGACAGCATGGTCACATGACGCGGTTTGAGCCCCTGTTCGAGGCCATTGGAGCTTTGGGTACTGCTCATTGGAACTACCTTTGCGAGGAAAGCGATTGCGTCCGGCCCGTCTGGCGTTCCTTCTCGTAAAAAGAATCCAACGGGGCGTTCCGGATTCTGCACGCAATAAATGCGCCAAAATGTTTCAAACTCTTCTGCTCTGCGGTTTTCCGCGCGACCGGACAGTCATCGCAAGTCCTTGAGAATAATGGCCTTTCGCCAAAGCGTTACCCTGCGACTCACTTTTCAAACGAACGAGCGCACCAGAAACACACTGAAAAAGTGCGGGATGCACAATAAAAGGGCGAATGAGGAACGATCGGCCGGATAGCGCTTCCAACACCCCGCCAAAGGTGGCAACATCGCGCCTTTTTTTACGCGACACCCACGGGAATCAACGTTCAAACACCCGTTCGGTTGTTGATGGGGCGACAGTCTGCTGCGCCGATGCGACAACCTGCCACACGCCATCCGTTTACCGCTCGTAGCGCTGTTGGCTGCCATTGAAACGCTATGCTAGCTTGGCCGCCTCGCCAGGAAGGCCAACCAACAGCAGGAGCGCAACATATATGAGGAACGCACATGGCTGAGGCCACGCCCGCGCTTGAAATCCGCAACTTGCACAAACGCTACGGACAGCTTGAGGTGCTCAAAGGCATCTCGCTGACCGCCCGCGACGGCGATGTGATCTCGATCCTGGGTTCCTCCGGTTCCGGCAAGTCCACGTTCCTGCGTTGCATCAACCTGTTGGAAAACCCGCATCAGGGCCAGATCCTGGTGGCCGGGGAAGAACTCAAGCTCAAGGCCGCCAAGAATGGCGAACTGGTTGCCGCAGACGGCAAGCAGATCAACCGCCTGCGCTCCGAGATTGGTTTTGTGTTTCAAAACTTTAATCTGTGGCCGCACATGAGCGTGCTCGACAACATCATCGAAGCCCCGCGCCGCGTGCTCGGCCAGAGCAAGGCCGAAGCCATCGAAGTCGCCGAAGCGCTGCTGGCCAAGGTCGGCATCGCCGACAAGCGCCACGCCTATCCGGCGCAACTGTCCGGCGGCCAGCAACAGCGCGCGGCGATTGCCCGCACGCTGGCGATGCAGCCCAAGGTGATCCTGTTCGACGAGCCCACCTCCGCCCTTGACCCGGAAATGGTCCAGGAAGTACTTAATGTCATCCGCGCATTGGCCGAAGAAGGCCGCACCATGTTGCTCGTGACCCACGAGATGGGCTTTGCCCGTCAGGTCTCCAGCGAAGTGGTGTTCCTCCACCAGGGCCTGGTAGAAGAGCAAGGATCGCCACAGCAGGTGTTCGAAAACCCGCTTTCGGCGCGCTGCAAACAATTCATGTCCAGCAACCGCTAACGGAGCTACCCGCATGCAGAACTACAAAAAGGTCTTCCTGGCCGCCGCCGTCACCCTCGCGTTCAGCGCCGGTGCCATGGCCGAGACCCTGAAGATGGGCATCGAAGCGGCTTACCCGCCGTTCAACAACAAAGACGCCAGCGGTAACGTCGTCGGCTTCGACAAAGACATCGGCGACGCCCTGTGCGCCAAGATGAAAGTTGAATGCTCCGTCGTCACTTCGGACTGGGACGGCATCATCCCGGCCCTGAACGCCAAGAAGTTCGACTTCCTGATCTCCTCGATGTCCATTACCGACGAGCGCAAGCAAGCGGTGGACTTCACCGACCCGTACTACTCCAACAAGCTGCAATTCATCGCGCCGAAGGATAAAGAGTTCAAGACCGACAAGGACTCCCTCAAAGGCAAAGTGATCGGCGCCCAGCGCGCGACCCTCGCCGGCACCTTCATGGAAGACAACATGCCGGGCGTCGAAGTGAAACTCTACGACACCCAGGAAAACGCCTACCTCGACCTGACTTCCGGTCGTCTGGACGGCATCCTCGCCGACAAATACGTCAACTACGAGTGGCTGAAAAGCGACGCCGGCAAAGCCTATGAATTCAAGGGCGATCCGGTGGAAGAAAGCGACAAGATCGGTATCGCTGTACGTAAAGGCGACCCGATCCGCGAGAAGCTGAACGCTGCGCTGAAGGAAATCGTTGCCGACGGCACCTACAAGAAGATCAACGACAAGTACTTCCCGTTCAGCATCTACTGATCCTGACCTGCCGGATCGGCGCCGTCACATGACGGTGCCGATCCCCGGCCTTGCCTGCCGCGATTTGAAAAGAAATCCATGATTATCGACCTCTACGGATTCGGCCCGGCGCTCTTCGCCGGCGCGCTGATGACCGTCAAACTGGCACTTTCGGCCCTGTGCCTGGGGCTGGTGCTCGGTCTGCTCGGCGCCTTGGCCAAGACTTCCCCGTACAAGCCGCTGCAATGGCTTGGCGGAACCTATTCGACCCTGGTGCGCGGCGTCCCGGAATTGCTCTGGGTGCTGTTGATCTACTTCGGTACGGTCAACGCCATGCGCGCGCTCGGTGAGTTTTTCGGCAATCCCGGACTGGAACTCAGCGCCTTCGCCGCCGGCGTCATTGCGCTGGGCCTGTGCTTCGGCGCCTACGCCACGGAAGTGTTTCGCGGCGCGATCCTCGCCATTCCCAAAGGCCACCGCGAGGCTGGCGTGGCCCTGGGCCTGTCGAAATGGCGGATCTTCACCAAACTGATCATGCCGCAGATGTGGCGCATCGCCCTGCCCGGCCTGGGCAACCTGTTCATGATCCTGATGAAAGACACCGCGCTGGTGTCGGTCATCGGCCTGGAAGAGATCATGCGTCACGCGCAGATCGGCGTGACCGTGTCCAAGCAGCCATTCACCTTCTATATGGTGGCGGCGCTCATGTACCTGTGCCTGACAGTACTGGCGATGATCGGCATGCACCTGCTGGAGAAACGCGCCGCACGCGGCTTCGCGAGGAGCGCTCAATGAATTGGGAAGTCATCATCAAGTGGCTGCCGAAACTGGCCCAAGGCGCAACGCTGACCCTGGAACTGGTGGCCATCGCCGTGATCGCCGGTTTGTTGCTGGCGATTCCGCTGGGCATCGCCCGCTCTTCGAAGCTGTGGTACGTGCGCGCTTTGCCCTACGCCTACATCTTCTTTTTCCGTGGCACGCCGTTGCTGGTTCAACTGTTCCTGGTCTATTACGGTCTGGCGCAGTTCGACGCGGTGCGTAACAGCTCGATGTGGCCGTACCTGCGCGATCCATTCTGGTGCGCCACTGCGACCATGACCCTGCACACCGCGGCGTACATCGCCGAGATCCTGCGCGGGGCGATCCAGGCGATTCCGCCGGGCGAGATCGAAGCGGCGCGGGCGCTGGGCATGTCCCGGCCGAAAGCGCTGTTCTACATCATCCTGCCGCGTGCCGCGCGTATCGGCCTGCCAGCCTACAGCAACGAAGTGATCCTGATGCTCAAGGCCAGCGCCCTGGCCAGCACCGTGACCCTGCTGGAACTGACCGGCATGGCGCGCACGATCATTGCCCGCACCTACCTGCCGGTGGAGATTTTCTTCGCCGCTGGCGTGTTCTATCTGGTGATGGCCTACGTGCTGGTTCGCGGCTTCAAGCTGCTGGAACGCTGGCTGCGCGTCGATGCGTGCCAGGGGCGCTGATTCTTCCGACGTGTTGACGGGCGAGGCCCTGCTCGCCCGTTTCACGGCACTGGATACATTTCTCACAGCGCATCAGGCGCTATGGAAGCCCCGCCCGTTCATTCATCTGCAACTTCCCTGGGAAGCGTCCTACCCGGAACTGGCCTCGTGGCTACGCGGGCGGTCGCTGGAAGATGCGGAAAACGCCCACAACCAACCTGCCGAACTCCTGGATGCGCCGGAGCCGTTTGCTTCATTGGCGGCGCTGTCGCTTGAGTTGAGTGCGGTGGGTGAATTGCCTGCGCATTCACTGGAAGCCGCCGGGCATCGTTTGAATGTCGATGTGCCGGGGCGCAAATGGCAGCAGATCGAGGCCTTTGCCAGCCGCTTGTCGTTTGCCTCGCAACCGAAGCACTGGCTGGATTGGTGTTCGGGCAAAGGCCATTTGGGCCGGCGCCTGCTCGGCACTGGCCAGCAACTCACCTGTCTGGAATACGACTCGGCGTTGGTCGCCAGCGGCCAGGCACTGAGTCAGCGTCATCACCTGCATGCGCTGCATGTCGAGCAGGATGTGCTCGCGGCGAATACCGCGTCATTGCTGCACGCCGAGCACACGCCTGTCGCCCTGCATGCTTGTGGCGATCTGCATGTACGCCTGATGCAATTGGCCTCCGCCGCTGGCTGTCGACAACTGGCAATTGCACCGTGCTGTTACAACCGGATCAGTCGCACTGAATATCAGGCGTTGTCCTCCGCAGGTTCATCCTCCGCCCTACAGCTCTCGCTGGAAGATCTGTCCCTGCCGATGAGCGAAACCGTCACCGCCGGTGCCCGCGTCCGACGTCAGCGTGACACCTCCATGGCCCGCCGACTGGCTTTCGATCTGTTGCAACGGCAAGTGCGTGGCGTCGACGAATACTTGCCGACGCCGTCCCTGCCGAGCGCCTGGCTGGACAAACCGTTCGCTGATTACTGCCGCGATCTGGCAGCGTTGAAAGAGTTATCCACAGTTGGCGCGCCAGATTGGGTAGCACTGGAAGCTGCCGGTTGGCAGCGGTTAGCCGAAGTTCGCAACCTGGAACTGCTGCGTGGACTGTTCCGACGGCCGCTGGAGCTTTGGCTGAATCTGGATCGGGCACTTTTCCTCAACGAACAGGGATACGTCGTACGTCTCGGCACCTTCTGCGAAGCGCCGCTCACACCGCGCAATTTCCTGTTGCTGGCCGAACGCGTTTAATCTTCCACAGCCTGTGGATAACTCTGTTGATGGAATTATCGTGGATCCAATATCCACGGCTGTTTCAGGCCACTAACAGCGCTGGTCATTTTTTGTTCATATGAATAAAAAACTGGCAAAACAGGGATTTGCGATTCAAATGAGAACCCGTCCACAAAATCCCCTCTAAGCCCGTCCTCTTCAAAGCCTGTTGTGCATAAGCCCTCGACCAAAAGGACATAACCGCCGAATCGCGAACGCCGGCAATGGACAATTGCACCGGCCATCTGCCCTTGCTATACAGACCTGTGCCGTGCAGGTAGCGCACGCCCGAACAAGAAAAATCTGACCGACAGGAAGCGACCGTGACGTTCATTTCTTACGCACAGAATTTCGAGGACGTTCGCCTCTGGCGCGCCCTGCAGTATTTTGAAAACGGTTTTTATATCGACGTCGGCGCCAATGACCCGATCCACGACTCGGTCACCAAGGCCTTTTATGATCGCGGCTGGCAAGGCATCAACGTCGAACCGATGCAGAACTACTACGACGCACTCCACCAGCATCGCCCCCGCGACACCACGCTGCAATGCGTGGCCAGCGACCAGCCGGGCGAACTGACTTTCTACGGCATTGCCGACACCGGCCTGTCCACCGCTGACCCGGTCGTTGCGCAAGAACGCAAAAACCTCGGCATGGACGTGCAAAGCTTCACTGTCAACGCACGCACACTGACCTCGATCTGCGAAGAGCACGCCGCCGAGCGGCCAATCCACTTCCTGAAAATCGACGTCGAGGGCCACGAAGAAACCGTCCTGCGCGGCATGGACTTCAGCCGCTTCCGCCCCTGGATCATCCTCATCGAAACCCCATGGGAGCGCGACCACACCTGGGAACACCTGGTGACCGACGCCGGCTATACCAACGTCCTGTTCGACGGCCTCAACAGCTTCTTCCTCGCCAACGAACACATCAACCTCAAACCCGCGTTCGACCTGCCACCGTGCAACCTCGACAACTTCCAGCTGTGCAAAGGCCACAACCTCGCCCACCCGGTAAACCCTGCACTGGAAACCGCCCTGCAACGCGCCGAACAAGCCGAAGCCCAACTGCGCGCCATGCAAAACAGCCGCGCCTGGCGCGCTGTACAAAAACTGCGCAACGTCCTGCGCCGGGCGTGATTCGCAGAGGGCGCAAAAATAGTCTGAATTCAGGGGTTTACAGAAGCACCCGAGTCGCTATAATCGTCGCCCACACGCCGGTATAGCTCAGATGGTAGAGCAACTGACTTGTAATCAGTAGGTCCCGGGTTCGATTCCTGGTGCCGGCACCATACAAGGTTCCAGAGAAGGCTTTAAAAATCTCTGGAACCCCCGAAAAACCCGCCTTCTGGCGGGTTTTTTCGTTTTGGCGTTCCGTCGGTTTCCGTCAGAAACTGGTGGATTCCATCCGTTTTAGGGGTAGAGTTTGGGATACAGGTCACTTCGATAAAAGGGAGTACCCTTATGTCGCGCACCACAGCTCCGCTCTCCGACGCAGCTTGCCGCTTGGCAAAACCTACAGACCGCGCCTACAAGCTTTTCGACGGCGATGGCCTCTACCTCCTAGTCCAACCCAATGGCCGCAAAGGCTGGCGGCTCCGTTACGTCAAACCTGACGGACGCGAAGGACTGACCTCGTTCGGCAACTACCCCGTCATCGGCCTCGCCGATGCGCGCCGCAAGCGCTTGGAGGTCAAGCGAATGCTGGCGGATGGCATTGATCCCATAGAGACCAAGCACCAAGCCAAGGCGGAAGCCGTGATCAAAGGCAGAACCTTTGAAAGCGTTGCGCTCGACTGGCATACGGAAATGTCGGCCAAGTGGGCACCAGGCCATTCCAAGACTGTGATGAGTCGCCTCAAAACCCACGTATTCCCGCTGATCGGCGCCCGCGCCATTGTCGACCTCGACACCCATGACCTCATGCAGCCCTTGGAAGCGATCAAGAAGCGCGGAACGATCGACGTTGCTTTAAGGGTACAAAACTACCTGCAGAGCATCATGCGCGAGGCAAAGCGCCTCCGGCTTATCACCATAAACCCTGCTTACGATCTCGAGGGCTCGATCAAGGCCCCGCGGGTGGTCCATCGCCCCGCTCTACCCTTATCGCGACTGCCGGAACTGCAGGAGCGGATCGACACCTATAAAGGCCGGGCACTTACCCGTCTGACGGTGATGCTGTCGCTGCATGTGTTTGTACGCTCCAGCGAGCTGCGCTTCGCCCGCTGGAGCGAGTTCGACCTCAAGCGCGGCGTCTGGGAAATCCCGGACACTCGGCCAGCGTTGGAGGGAGTACCCTTTTCCACAAGGGGTACGAAGATGGCAGGGGATATCCATTTAGTACCCTTATCGCCGCAAGCAGTGGCGCTACTCGAAAAAATCCATGCACTCACAGGCAAATTCGCATTGGTCTTCGCAGGGGATGCCAAACCCTGGAAGCCCATGTCCGAAAATACCGTGAACAACGCGCTTCGGACGATGGGATACGACACCAAAACCGATATCTGCGGGCATGGATTTCGTTCGATGGCCTGCAGCGCACTGATCGAGTCAGGATTGTGGTCGGAGACAGCCATTGAACGGCAGATGAGCCACAAGGAGCGCAACAACGTCCGCGCCGCTTACATCCACAAGGCCGAGTTCATCGAGGAGCGCAGGCTGATCATGAACTGGTGGAACCGGTACCTGGAGGCCAACCGGCAGGAGCATGTCACTCCACACGAATTCGCGAATCAGACCGGACCGAACGTCACTCGCTTAAAAGCAAAACGCGGCGCAACTGAGTAAGCGCTCGGTCTTCATATTTCAGTGATCCGCTTGTCCACGCGGGTCCATCCAAACAGGGCTGCAAAGCCGCCCTGCTTGGATGGACCTCACTTAAAAAATCTAAAGCCCACGCAACTGTCTGTGGAAAACCACGGATTTCCACCGGTGGATAATTTCATCCACAGCCGCAGAACTCCCGAAAATTCGTGCCTTGACCCGAATTATCCACAGGCGTAGAAAAGATCGGGCAAAGCGCTGTCGTTGACAGCAACCCAGGTAGCCAGAACCTTTAAGGCTACGCCACACCGTGGTGGTTCTCCCAAAGTGCGATTAGCGTCCGGCGGCTCGCACGGTCACAGCGATGTGATGGATGCCTACTTTTACCAGCGTGCCCACTGCGGCAACTCATTCCCTTTCATAGCTGCCCTGCAGCAACCTATCCGCTTGGCCATTTCCTTGCGCCAACCTGCGCCCGTCTCTTTCTTCCGGAAAGAGACGGGCGCTCCTACCGCTGCTGCAGCCCAACTCGTACAAGGCATTGCGGCATTTCCCCTCGTGACAATCGGCGTGACAAAAACCGAAGTCACCAGCAACAGCGACGCAGATGATGGTGCCGCAGCCCAGGGAATGGACTGCACCTGACTGACAGTCAGGCATGCCCCGGTCATCGCATCACTGCTTTTACCTGACTCAGGATCTCGCGGCGTTGGATTCGTCAGCCGATGCAGCCACCACCCGCCCACTTCCTCGGAAGTGTTCAGGAGGCCAGATCATGAGATGCCCAAGCTCCCGGTCGTAAAGAGCCGCCAGTCCCGCGTTAGTGGACAACCCTCACAGGTCGCAGGGGCCTTGATCCCTGATAACACTCAGCATTCTTGGCGGGATGACGTGGGGAAAGTTTCAAAGGTTTTGGCTTCGAGAGGAGATTGATCATGGCATTTGTCGGTAGACGAGATGGGCGCAATTTTGGCTATGGTTGGCAATTGAGCTATGCCGGGCCGCTGGCCCTCCTCGACCTGTTTGGCGGTGGGAATGACGGGACTGTCAAAGCCCATACTGATCGCTGGCAAGCTTTTGTGCGCTGGTGTCGGTCCGAAGGTGGGCCGGGATTCAACGATGCGAGGAAGATCAATCGGCAGACCTTGCTGGACTACGCCTGATACCTGCACTAGCAGGTTGAAACACGGTGAGCTTGCCATCGCGACTGCGCAAAACCGATTGTCCGGCGTCAACCGAACCATGGCAGCGCTTCGTGGTGATCCGTATGTTGCATCTATTGTGAAATGTCACAGCCACCGCCGAACAACGCCGGACTTGACGCCGAATGATGCGGCTGCCGAAACGGGCGCTGCGGCCAGCTAGTTAGCGGCGAATGGCTGGCCACCGATTGAATCGCCGCCGCCTCCAGCGCTTCACGCTCATCCAGTGGCGGTAACAAACCAGGCAGACGGCTGGCAAGCAATGTCTTACCGGTGCCCGGATGCCCGCTGAACAGCAGGTTGTGATCTCTTACACCAAATTTGCAGGATTTTTCTAAGTGGCCTTTAGGGCAGCGTGAGATGCATTGATCGCACAGATAAATCACCGCCCTCCAAGCTTTACTACTTCTCTACTTTGGTAGTGGTATTACCGATCCGTTCCGGAGCTCTTCCCATTTTACTATTCGGAACATTTCAATTCCTCTAGAAACATCCATTAAGTAAACTTCTTCATCACGGTTTTTAATATCCATAATGAATTTGGCATATAAGTTGTCGTCGTATGATGCTGTCCCAATCATGCCGTTGGCCAGTATATATACCGCAGGGCGTTTTTTGCCATCCTGATACATTCCATCTACCCCACGCTTGAGATTATCCCAATCAATAACCATAGGGGGAAGGTCGTCATAGAGATGCGTTACGGCCGGCACTACTGAGTTGGCTAGCTGCATAGTAACGGCAAGCAAGTCGCAGAGCGTATCAATTGAGCGATTTTCAAATGCTCGTAAGTCTGTTGATTTTTTAATTAAAGGGATGCACAGCTTATTGCTGATTTCAGCGATCAATTCTTTTTTGTGATCTTCGCAATAGGCTGTTTCAGTAATGGCATGTTTGATAATGCTTGCAAGGTATCCGGCAGTCTCATGGATGAGTGCCATGTCGGATTTATAGATGCTGCTGAATTGAGACCTGCTTAGGTCTTCGGGGGTGATCGCGGGTGCTAATTTAAAGCCTAAATCAAATGTTGCAGTATGGAACGGTGTGTCATGAAGTATCTGGCTTTTTATCCACTTAACTACTGGTTCTGGATCGAACGGCTCGTTGCCATGAGCCGAGAAATCGAACCTCGAAGTAGGCGGTTCGACATCATTAGCCGTTCTCGCTAGAATGAATATTTCATCAATGAAACCAGCCAAACTTGCGAAGTTCCAGAACATCAACGCGTACAGGTTCTTTGGTTTTTGTGTAGATTTCCGAGCTAAATCAGTCAGGAATAGATGGCGTCCAATCGCTACTCCCAGTCTCAGCGAGTCCGATGGACGGACAAACCCGTCGCTTGTGAATTTCTGTTCAAAAAGATTTCTGATCAACCAGATTCCGACATTCGGGTCGTGCCAGTGCGAAGTTCCAGCTGGGAAAATGCTTGAACGAGCTTTCTGTACTGCAGGGTTTGATATGTAGCTCCTAGCGTACCCCCCCGGAAGCCCCCAGAACTCCGTCATGAACGGAAAGCGGGACTCTTGGATTTCATTGCGTACGATGTTCCAGTTTGAGACCTTGCCGACCTCAATGTTCTCGAAGCCTTTTAATCTAGGGTCCAGTACTTTTGACTTAAGCCTTAGTAGGGTGTGTATGCCAGAGTTCTTGCCTTTGCTTTCTATATGACTGATGAGCTTTGAAGCTAGATGCCCTTTATCTGTATCGATTTTACCTTTGGTTAACATTGCATCAAAAAATGCGAATGGGCTAGCAGCGCAAAGGGTTATTTCGCGAGAGCTTTCCTTGTTTAAGTTTTTGCTCAACAAGCCGAATCCATGTAGGCCCGTCTGCTCTGCTTCTCTGGCGTAGAAACTCAACGCATTGTAAAGGCAGTGATCTGCTTCTTCGTCATCCATAGTTGAAGGGATTTCGAATGAAATTGTTATTGTTGATACACTGTCATCCGGAAAGAAAGGTGTGCCTGTAATATTCCAAGTGGACGGCTTGTGGACCTTGAATTGGTAGTTATTAGGTGTGGGCTCTAAATGCAGGCATAGCAGGTTCTTGTTTGACCACATAACTGCGCTAGTGGCCGCATGCTCTAGAAGTGTTGACCACTCTGTGGAGATTAAGACAAACGTAGCGTCGTAGTTCGAAAGGAAAGGTAAGTGGTTCTTTAACTCATGCTCGTAAGCAAGAAGTTCAGTAAGGGCCTGGCGTCCGGTTTGGTTGGACTTTTTAAGTTCGAATATTATCAGCTGGTTAGTTTCGGGGTTGATGCATACAAGGTCTGGCTTGAGGATTTCGTTTTTTGTGATCGATATATTGTTGTTTGAGGTTAGTACTTCGACTGACTTGAGTGAGCCGATTACAGTCGACGCTGATTCCGCAAAGCGGGTTCTAACATACTCATCTATAGAAAATGCAGGTAGAAGGTCGGGGTTTATGGAGATCGTGTGTTCTAGGAAATCCAAATCATCTTTGCTTATGCGAGACGTGAGATCGCCACTGCGGATAATTCTTTCGACTTCTACATGAATTTCAGCTTCAGAAATCAATTACAAGCTCCTTCTTGATTTTTTTGGGGGGGTGACAGATGGGAATCTTGGTATGCGATTTTTACTTGATTTCAAGTTTCCCGCCCTGCTCTAACCAGATCGGTATTGACTTGAGTGGCGGCCATTAGCCACTTTTGATCGTCTACTCTAACCGATAATGCGTCATCCCCACATACCTGTAGCCACCTACCTCAGTTCCGCAGCTGCTGATTCCCCAGCTAGAAACCGTTACTCAACTGATATCGCTCTGAGCGTTCTCATCGAGAACTTGAAAACGACTCGGGTTGTCTCGCTTGAACTGGACCTGTATGCCCAGTCGTTTTAGCAGACTGTTGGCGGCAGCTCTACCTTCGTAGGTCACAAGGTCCAGCTGCTTGAGATAGTCTTCTTTATTGATCACGCGATGCGATGCAAGCTGCCCCCTGAGTTCGTCCCTTGTGGCAAGGCATTGGGCGTGTTCGCTTTCCAACTCTTGTATCCGCTTGGCGACAGCAAGCGTAGCGACGGCCGTGTAAACCTCAGTGGCCCTGTTGCAGCTTATCGGCTACGACCCGGAAGTGGCCTTCTGCAACCTCAAGGCTCTTGCGAATCTCTGCACTCTTGCCGAGAATCAGCGACATGCTTTCCATGTTGGTTAGGATTTCCTTGAAGAAGGCTTTTGTCTGCTCGATCCGAATGCTGCCGTTGCCGCACTTGCCCTTATTGGTCGAGTAACATTGCAGGTAGGTGTATGCAGAATCTTCTGTACGGAGCTGAAGCCCCACAACCCGCTTTTGTTCCTCAGTTTTTCCTTTGTCGACCGCGTGCTGCCAAAGACGGGTACACCATCTTCGTTCAGGCGGCGTGGAATGACCGCTGGGCCGTAACCTGCGATTGTCATATCGAAGATGCGGCGTTCTACTTCGACGCGTTCGACTATTTCAACGTAGGCGCCATTCACTAGCTTCAACCAGTATGTGCAGGCTGCACCAAGGGGAACCTTCTTCTCGCTGCGGGCAAGTCCACGCTTCTCCCGCCAAGCATCTGCTACCCGTTTGCTTTTCCGCTGGACTCATTGTGTGCCCGCACCATCACCGCGATGCTGACGATCAATTCGGTGGCAAAGTCGGGTGAGTCGTTTGAATAGGTTCGCTCATCCGAGAGGGTTACGACCTTGATGCCGGTCCTTAAGAGATTCAGGAGCTGCGCAAGGGCAATGTTCACCCTGTCACCGGACAGGCGGTCCAGTGACTCGACAAGCAGGTACGAGCCGGTTTTGATCTGAGCGTCGTTAACCAAGCTCAGGAAGCGGCCGAACTCGCCTTCGTCACTGATGCGCTTACCCGTGTAAGCAGACCTGCCCGAATCGAAGAACCGGTACTCCTTGGTATCCGCCAGCTCCAGACCATTTTCCGCACAGTACTTAAGAGCCGCCGTTCGCAGCCGTCGGTAGCTACCCCCTTCGCCTGTTCGGGGCTGCTGAAGCGGATATAGCTGTACGCTTTAGGCTTCATCGGTCGCGCCGTCATGCTTTTGGTGCATTACCACACAATCTAAGCAGGTTATGCGCGCCAGCCGCCGCCATCAGCAATGCACGCTTGGCGGCGGTCTGGTCCTGTACCTCATCGAGATCAGGATAAGGCCAGGTCTGCAAAATCAAACCATTAGATTTGAACGGTTCAATCACGGCGTGCCCATTCAGGTGCGAGACCAGCTCCAGCAGGTGATTCACCGCAATCACCTTCAACCCCGACGCCAGACAGGCCTCCTCGGCATTCGCTGCCGGCACAATCAGCGTATGCCCAGTCTCCCGGGCCGCCAAATCTCCTGGTAACTCGCCCTGGACTGGCCGAACGCACCCGACAACGCCAGCTCGCCCAGACACTCGATACCCTCCAGCGTCAATGCAGGAACCTGCACACTGGCCGCCAGTAGCCCAAGCAATCGCCAGATCGAACGCCGTCTTAGGGCAGATCAGCGGGCGCCAGATTCAATGTGATGCGGCGCGCCGGAAACTTCAGCCGACAATTGAGAATCGCATTGCGCACCCGATCCTTGCTCTCTTTCACCGCGCGTAGCGCGAGTCCGTAGCCACAACCACAGGCTTTTATACCGCTTGTCGTCTTCGCAAATAGGGCTATGCTAATCCCCAATCTGAGGTTTAACTTGAGCATGCGCGCCTGTAGAATGCGGGCCTGTTTTTGACCGTCACCACCAGGGGATGAAGCCGAGATGAAAAAAACTGAGGAGTCAAACGTGCAGCAATCCGCGAAGCTCGCCAAGGGCGCCATGGATCAGCGCTCGAACGTGATCGGCTTCGCTCAGTTCAAGGAACGGCAGGCAACTGAGGAGTACAGAAAGGCTCTGGAGATGGTTGTTGCTAACGCTCAAAAGGCCGATTGGTAGCTCCGAAATATTTCAATAATGCTTCAAGGAACTGAAGATGGCCGCGCCCGCCCCCAAGGAACGAATTGCTAAAAGTGCGGATGCAAAATCCTCCACAACGAGCATGCGTCAACGAATCGAAGGTCGACGCACCGATGAGATCATCATTGCTTTTTGTGGCCCGGTCGGCTGCAATTTGGCAGACGTTATTCGCTCTATCCGTCTTCAGTTCGAGGAATACGGATATATCACTGAACATGTGAAGGTCAGCGATATCATCAGGGGGCACTTTAGAACTCATGGACTGCCGCCCGAGTTGAAGGCTCTCTCATTGGATGTGTCCTTAGGCAAGGACCGCTACACAACACTTCAGGACCTAGGCAACGAGCTCAGAAAAAAGTTTGATCCTCCGATTCTTGCAGCTTTGGCCATGCAGGAAATTGCAGTCAAGCGCACCATCGCAAAAGGCCAAGATAGCAAGGCCCCCAAAACTGTTTACATCATCGACCAGCTCAAACATCCAGAAGAGGTAGAACTCTTCAAGCTCGTCTATGGAGATATTTTTTATCTGATAGGCGTCCTCAGCCCTGAAAAAATCAGATTCAACTATCTGACTCGCACAGAAAGAATTCCTAAGCACGAAGCGCAATACCTCATTGACCGTGACCGGAACGAACTGAATGCAACCCACGGGCAGAAGCTAGAGAAAACACTACAGCTTGCTGACTTCTTCATTCGAAACAATCAGGACTCGGTCTCCAACCTCACCGCTCCCTGTCAGCGATTTGCTGCGTTGGTCCATGGTAAAAATGGAATTACACCGACCGCCGATGAGTCGGGAATGTACGCCGCGTATTCCGCTTCGCTGAAGTCCGCATGCCTTAGCAGGCAAGTAGGTGCAGCCATCGTCAACAAAGAAGGGAATGTTATTTCTCTTGGCTGGAACGATGTTCCGAAATTTGGTGGCGGCCTATACACGTCGGACAGTACCAACGATCAGCGGTGCATTTTTCATGGTGGCAAATGCTACAACGACATACACAAATCTCATCTCATTGAAGATATTGTGAATATCGTCAGCAAAAAAGTGACTGTCACACAAGAGACCAAAGACGAGCTTGCCCGGCTGATCCAGAAAGAAACCAGAGCAGGGTCAATCATCGAGTTCTCCCGCGCCATCCATGCGGAGATGGAAGCTATTCTCGGATTAGCGCGCTCTCACGGGAACTCGACCGACTCTTGCGTCTTGTACACAACAACATTTCCTTGCCATAACTGCGCTCGGCACATCATCGCTGCCGGAATTAAGCGAGTTGTCTACATCGAACCGTATGAAAAAAGCCTGGCGCTGGATCTGCACGAGGACGCCATCACCACCGATGCCTGGACTCCAGATAAGACATTATTTGAGACGTTTTCTGGTGTTCCGCCGAGCAAATACGCAGCTTTCTTTATGTCTAGAGGCGATAAAAAGGATAAGACTGGTCAGGCCGTGGACATCATCAAGACGGATGCCTTGCATATCGGAACTCAGTATCTGGACCCATACCAGACTATCGAAGGAAAGGTTGTTCAGGACTTGTTGACCAAGGTAGGCGCGTTTACTCCACCGCCACCATCAGGTCCCGGAGGAGTTCCACCGGCCTCACCTGCTTGGAACACACCCGGCGGCCTCGTTGGGCCATCTAATGCTTTCCCTACGGGGCATCAATCGGCGAACGGACCGCAACCACCACCGGCTCTAATAGAGCCGCCCGACCCAGAACCAGCGGCGTGAAGAAAAGCCTCACAGATTGCGGTGCTTTTTTATCGTTCACAAGCTCACCTAGAACTGACCCTCAACGCAGATTTACACATAAAGGGTAATCTTTGAGATAGAGATACTTTACAAAACGATTAAATTTCTTTTTTAAGAATGTATTAGCCGAGAATTCGACTCCTGGTGCCGGCACCATACAAAACGAAGCCCCTGCAGAAATGCAGGGGCTTTGTTGTTTCTGGGATTGGTTTTTTCCACCCCAAATGAAAAGCCACCGACAGCGATCGCTGTCGGGGGCTTTTCTCCAATCTTAAGCAGCCTCAACCGAAAGCAAAATCCGCCGTCCAAGCTGCTGCAATGCACGCTCGACATTCTCTATCTTGGAGTGATGCAGGAAATCGACTAACCGATCTACCTGGGGTCGTTGCACACCCAAGCGCCGTGCCAGTTCAGCCTTGCTCACCCCAGACTCGAGAAGGGTATTCCACAACCCGACCTTTGCGGCAGTCAGTGCAGGCAGACGCAAAACAGCGTCACTTTCCTGCTCTCCCGCATCACCTGTCGGAATCAACCGACGATCATCAACGTAAATCGACAAGGCCGTCTCCATTGCATCTATGGCGCCGTCGAGCGCTTCCTTGAGGGTGTCGCCAGCGGCGTGCATCTCTGGAATTTCTGCGCAGGACAACCAGACACTGCTCGGCTCCTCGTGGACTTCCAACGCATATTCGAACATCACGTTTCCTCTCATGGGGTACAGCTGGGCCTCAATCCTTGAGGCCCAGCTGTTTGATTATCGATTTTCTCAACCCTTCGCCCATCTCCTTGGCTCCGTGGTCGGGAAAGACAGTTGATCGGCCATTCAAGGAAACCTTGAAATGGCTGCCCTTGCCGGTTTGGAACTCAACGCCTTGGGCTTTCAACCATCGCCGAAACTCGCTGTACTTCATGTGCATCACTCGCTGTTTCGGTAGAGCGAATGTGCAACATATCTGTTACGCATGCAACATAACTGTTGCACCACACATCTGGAACATCGCTAGCCTCCGCCACCACCTGGCCACGATTGCGCTCAATCCTCCTCCACGCTACCGTCAAACCCGTCGCTGCCAATCCAGCGACCGGGCCTGAGAACCCGCGTAAGATGCAGGCGCACCAGCGCCCCAACCCACGTTTGCCGGCGTTTTTTTGTGCCTGCATTTCCGTGCAATGGCGGCTGTGCGTGGGAGGCTTTCGAGCCTGCCGGGTTCCTGTATCTCCGGTTTCTCAGCCTGCGCATAGCTGCCACCCTTTCGCCTGAGAACGAATTGGCAGCCTCATTTGATACAGGGAGTTTCACAAATGATTAGCATCGATCCGTCCAAAGTCTGCCCTTTCCACCAACCAGCCAACGGTAGGTGAAGCCATGACCAACCCCCACGACCTAAAAACCCTCGGTCTCACCCATTTTTCCTTCCAGTCCAACCACGCACTCTTTCGCACCACCCCCGGCGTCCCGGTCGCCACCGCCCTCTCCCACGCCTCCCACCTGCTGCACATTTCCAAACTGCTCACATCAGATACCTCTGCCGCCAACGATCCAGAACTCCACGCCTGCGCCTCGCAATATTTGCAGGAGCTGAGCAAGGCGCTGGTCGATGACGCGGTCAAAGTGTTGAGTCCGGATCCGTAAATCGTCGCCCACAAAAAAGCCCTCGCATCGCTGCAAGGGCTTTGTGTTACCGCATCAATCAATGCCCAGCGCTCTGCCCACCATCCACATGCAGAATCTCGCCGGTCACAAAATTCGCGTTATCGAGATACACCACCGCCTGCGCAATGTCGTCGATCTCGCCCATGTGTCCAACCGGATGCAGCGCGCCCAGTGCCGCGTGGGTTTCCTCGCCGTGCATCGGTGTCTTGATGATGCCCGGCGATACCGCGTTCACCCGGATTCCGCGTTTGGCGTATTCGATGGCCAGGGATTTGGTCGCGGCGTTGAGGCCGCCCTTGGTCAGCGACGCGAGGACCGAGGGTACGCCGTCGATGGCGTGGTCGACCAGGCTGGTGGTGATGTTGACCACGTGGCCCTTGCCCTGTTTTTCCATCTCGGCGATGGCCAGTTGGGTGATGTAGAAGAAGCCATTGAGGTTGACCGACAGCATTGCGGCGTAGTCTTCCGGGGTGTAGGCGGTGAACGGTTTGGCGACGAAGATGCCGGCGTTGTTGACCAGGGTGTCGATGCGACCGAAGCGGGCCACGCCTTCGCTGATCACGCGTTGTGCGGTGGCCGGGTCGCCGATGTCGCCGGCGATGGTCAGGATCTGCGGGTCGTTCGACGGTTTGATCGAGCGCGAGGTGGCGACGATGTTGTAGCCCAGTTCGCGGAAGGCCTTGACCATGCCTTCGCCCAGACCTTGGGAAGCTCCGGTGATAACGACAGTTTTTTTCGAATTGCTCATGATGAAATCCTCAATCAATAAGTGGGTGTTGAATCAGGCGCTAGCCAGTTGTTTCAGCATTTGTTCGTAGTACTCGACCGATTGCGAACCGGACACCAGGTGCTTGCCGTTCAGGATCAGCGCGGGCACCGAGTTGATCCCGTGCTGCCGGTAGAACGCCTGCAGTTGCCGCACTTCGCTGGCGAATTCATCGTTGGCCAGCACCTTGCGGGCCCTCGCCGCATCCAGTCCTGCTTCGGTCGCCAGACGTATAAGCGTCGGGTGATCGTTGGGGTTGTCGCCGTCGCGGAAGTAAGCGCGCAGCAGGATCTTTTTCAGCGCGATCTGCCGCCCTTCCTGCGCCGCCCACATCAGCAAGCGATGGGCATCGAAGGTGTTGTGAAAGTGCGTGCGTTTCTCCAGGTCGAACTCGAAACCGATGGCCTTGCCGCGTTCGATCTGCATCTTCTTGCCGGCGGCGACGTCTTCGGCGGTGCGGCCGTATTTGCGCATCAGGTGCTGCACGGCCGGTTCGCCTTCGGCGGGCATGTCCGGGTTGAGTTCGAAGGGCTTGTAAGTCAGCTTCACCGAAATCTCGCCGGCCAGATTGCCGATCGCCTGCTCCAGCGCTGTCGCCCCGAGTGCGCACCAGGGGCACACCACGTCGGAAATGAAATCGATGGTCACGGTCGGGGTCATGACTGACCCCGTTCCGCCAGCTGTCGGCGGTACTCGGTGGTAGTGATGCCGGCGTAGCCCCAGTTATCGGTGTCGACTTCTTCGATCACGATGTGGGTCAGGTCCGGGCGTTTGTTGAGGACGCGCTCCAGGGTTTCGGTGATTTCGGCGATCACCTGAGCTTTCTGCTCACGGGTAACGCCGTCGCGGGTGATGCGTACGCTGACAAATGGCATGACGACTACTCCAGTGACCTGCCCTCGGGATGATGGTCAGGTGTTGGAGCTCAATTTAGGCGTGTGCCGGGAGGGGAAAAAGTAGGGGTGGGGTACTTCATTTGTGAGGTGGTGTAATGAATTGACAAGCCGAGGTTCAGTGACAGAGAATCCCTCCAAGAGCGCGAAACCGGCTGCCATCAGGTGGCGATAGTCGGCGTTAGGAACCCCGTTGATGACCTGAAAATTAGCGTTCGGGTGAGACCTCTTCTCCCCTGCTTGAGGGAGCACAATTTCGAGTGATTTCGACAAAAAAGCCGACAGTTATGTCGGCTTTTTTATGAGCGTTATTTGAACTTCCTTTGAGATACGCCTGCTCAATTGCTGGCATAACGCGCTTACCCTGTCAGTCGTTTCCCTTGAAAAATCTCCGCAGACGCACCCAAACCGTGCACTTTTTTTGACCCCAATCACCCCCACGTCACCAAAAAACCCGATCCTGTGTCAGCCTCCAGCCATCGGCGGAGACATCGATTCGCTACTAATTGCGCGACAACTATGCTCAGGTACAGGAATATAGCCGGCAAATGGCGCCGTTCAGGCCGTCACGTACACAACAATACCCAGCCCACTTCAGAGGGCATTACCCATGGATAGCAGAACCTTACGCAACCTCATGCGCATCGTGCAGACCGGCTCGTTGTCGGCCGCAGCCGAGCATTCGTGCCTGACCGTGCAGGCCCTGGCCGCACAGTTGAACAAGGTCGAAGAGCAGTTCGGTTTCCGCTTGTTTAGACGATCCAACAAGGGGCTGACGCTGACGCCGCAAGGCACCGAGCTGACGCCCTATATGGACAGAGTGCTGATCGCCACGCGGCAGATGGAAGCGAAAGTCGAAGCGTTGAAGGTGCCGGGACAGCGCACGTTGAAAGTGGCGTTGAACACCACGCTGGACCCGGATTTCAACCGGCGACTGATCGGGCGCCTGATCGAGGTGTTTCCTGATTACCAGATGGAATTCAGCTACGCCGAGTCGATGGAAAACCTCAGCAAGCTGAAGAACGAGGACTTTGACCTTGCGGTGCTGATCGGTCCGCAGCGTCCGGGTCTGCCGAGCATTGTCCTGCCTGAAGTACAGGTGCAGGTGGTCGGCGCGCACTGTGGTCAGGAGAACGATCCGCTGACCTTGCTTGGCAACAAGTTTCAGGTGCGTCCCGCAGAAGATTGTCCGTATTCCCACAGCTTTTTGCGTTTTCTCGACGCCGGGCTGGGCAATCACGAGAACAGTCAGCGCACGATTTATTCCTGCAGCGAAACGCTGACCCTGTCGCTCATCACCCAAATGGATGCGGTCGGCATGGTCTCCCGCGAGGCCGCGCAGAAGAACGGCCTGACGATCTTCCCCGGGTTCGAGGATTTCCTCGAAGTGCGCCTGGCGGTGAACAATCCGGATCTGTCCGGCCAGGCGTTGAACGACGTGGTCGATCTGCCGCTACATGAACGAGCCGAGCGCAATGTACGCAGCCGTCCCAACCGCCACACTGAGAAAGAGGTTTTTGCTGAAATACGCACATAACAGCGTCGGAATCGCTGCATAGAATTCCGGGCGATCGAGCTGTATGTGCTGATCCTTGATCAACAAGGGTGTCAGGCTGATCGCAGCGACGATCGCCACCGGCAGGTACTCCAGCGCGCGGGCGACGAAGGGCGGCCAGTGCTCGGTGTTGACCTGCAGCGGCAAGGCCCGTGGCAGGAAGGTCACGGCCATCATCAGCGCGACCACCAGGATCAGGAACGTTTGGTCAGGCATACACCCACTCCGCAGCCCACAAACGTGGCGATGAAAACGTTGAATGGCGAGCTGCCCACCAGGCTCAGTGCGCCCATGCAGACGACTGCGGCCAAAGCGGCGATGAGTTTATTGCGGGTGTTGCAGAGCGAGACCAGCACGTAGAGCATCATCGCGGTCAGCGCGTAGTCGAGCTGGTATTTGATCAGGTGCGAGGCGTACTGCGCGCAGAGGGCGCCGAGCAATCCGCCGATCACCCAGGAGGTGTGGCAGAACAGGTTGAAGCCGATCAGATAGCGAACGTTCACCGGTGCCCCGGTGCCCAGTTTGACGCTGTGAAAGGCGAACGACTCATCGGTCAGCCCGCCGGCATAGCACCAGCGCTCCATGCGGCTCAGGCCCAGCGCTCGCAGGGCTTTCGCCATGTAGACCGACATCAACATGTGCCGCGCGTTGATCAGAAATGTGGTCAGCACGATGGTGGTCAGTGACGCACCGCTGCTGATCAGCGCCAGCGCCGCAAACTGCGAAGCCCCGGCATACACGAACAGACACATCGCCACCGGCAGCCACAGTGGCAGCCCGGCATTGACCGCCATCAGCCCGAACACGAACGACACGGTAAAGTAACCAGCGACCACCGGGCTGGCTTCGGCAAAGGTGCGCGATGGCTGACGGTCGACCATCAGCGGCGCACTGCCGGATGTTTCATTCATAGATCCCTCTCAAATGTCCGCTCGCCGTGAGGTTCGCAAAAACCCTGGGCCGTCCAGAAACGCTTGCCCGCGAGGTTAGCATCATCGACGAACAGGAACATCCGCAGCACTCCGACCCGTTTCATGTCGGCCGACGCCGCTTCCACCAGCCGCTGGCCCACGCCCTGGCTGCGATAGCGCAGGCTGACCGCCAGATGGTTGATCGTGCCACGGCTGCCGAGCATGCCGCCCAGCACCGCGCCGACGATCTCGCCTTCGACGTCGAACGCCAGATAGGCCGTGGTGGTTTTCTGGATCAACACGCCGCGCAGGCATTTGGCGTCCTGCCATTCACAGAACGACACTTCGTCGAACTGGCGGAAGAAGCGCTCCATGCGCTGCGCGTCCTTGGCCGTCGCGCGCCGCAGCACCACCGGCGTCGAGCATTCGACGCCGTCGATTGGGGTGATCTGATTAGCGAACAATGTCGAAAGCGGTCCCGGGCCGCGAGAAGGAAATCGCCAGGATCTGCCGGTACGCCATGGCGTGGGAGTGGGTGTTGCGTGCCGGTGTCACGTAGTGACGCATGTCACGGTCGAGGAAATAGGTGGTGTCGAGGATTTCCTGGTAAGTGGTCGACGCCAGTTGCTGCTCATGGATGTCGTACAGGCGGCTTTCGGCGCCCTCGACATTGTTGCGCCCCCAGAAGTGCACGCCGCTGAACGGGTAACCGTCGCAGTGAATCCCTTCCGGAGTGATTTCCAGTTGTTTGCCGGGCTTGATCTCGATGCGGATCTGATGGATCTGGCACTGCCAGATTTCATCGTGCAGCTCTTCCGGCAACACGCTTTTGTACACTTCGAAATCGGTGTCGATCAGGCTGCGCATCACCGGCGAGCTGATGACTTCGTCCGAGAAGTCCTGGAAGTGCCGAACCACACCGCCCACATAGCTGTTGTTGGCCTTGGACTGCACGTACGCGCGATGTTCCAGTTGCTTCAGTTCGCGAGTCTTGGGGTTGTACTCAAAGTCGCTGTAACGACGGTAACGCATGCCGGCTTCGGCCTGACCGTAGTAACTGTCAGGCTCCATGTTTTCCCAACTTTTGGTCAGTCTGACGAAGTCGGCGAAATGACCGTAGAGATTGAAGTCAGCACCCTGCACATTGGCGTACTTGTCGCGCCGTAGCGATTCGCCCACTTCTCTGGTTAAAACGATCATTACCAAATTCTCCGCTGCATTGAGCGGCCTAATCTATTAGGTGGAGAATTTGCGTCCATGAGAAAGAATTTCAGGCATTTAAAGCCCTGTTTGAAACGCGATTTGAAACGGCTTGAAAGTGCATTTCAAATGACAAAAACACGGGTTTTTATGCTGTTTTTTCAAAAAGCGTCAAAAAAAAACCCCGAACCAGTCGGGGTTTTTCTGTCGCGTTTTGCGGGTCAACCGATCATCAGAAGATATTGATCGGGTAATCCACGAATACACGCAGTTCGTTGCCGCTGACGTTGTATTCGCTGGATTTCTGCGAAACACGCAGGATCGAGCTACGCAGCTTGATGCTCAGGTCTTTGGCCGGGCCACTTTGCACGACGTACTTGAACTGGTTGAAGATCTCACGCTCGGTGCCGCCTTCGCTGGTGGACGTGGTGATGTTGTCGCCACGCACGTACGCGAAGTTGTAGCTCAGACCCGGTACGCCGAATGCGCTGAAGTCCAGGCCGTAGCCCAACTGCCAGCTGCGCTCGTCTTCAGCGTTGAAGTCGGACCAGTAGGAGTTGGCCAGGTAAATGGTGTTGCCACCGTCACCCACGCGACCCTGACCTTTCTGATAACCGCCGTAGGCGTAACCCAGGTTGCTGTCGCCGGTGGAGCGCTGGTGCGCCACGGTGAACGAGTGCGGGCCGGTGGCGAAGGTCGCTGCCAGGCTCCAGATCTTGTTGTCGTCGCCGGTTACACCGTTTTCGCGGACGTAGGAGTTGTCCAGCTTGGTGCGGTAACCGTTGAAATCCAGGGTCAGGGACTGATCCTTGTCGATCGGGAACACGTAGTTGGCGTTCACGTATTGTTTCTTCAGCACGTCTTCGACGTCGGAAGCGTACAGCGCTGCCTTGAACTGTTCGGTGAACTGGTAGCTACCGCCCAACACGTTGATCGACTTCAGACCACCGCTGTCACGGCCTTCAGCGCTCTTGCGCGATTCGGCGGTGAAACGGCCGGCGTTCAGCTCCAGGCCTTTGATCTCTTTGGAAGTGATCAAAGTACCGGTGTAGCTTTCCGGCAGCAGACGCACGTTGTCATAGCTCAGCACCGGCAGGGCCGGCATCTGGTCACCGTAAGTCAGTACGGTGTTGGAGATACGGAATTTTACCGCTGCGCCACCCTTCGACAGGTCGTCAGCCGCGTTGCCGCTGTCACCCTGTTTGAAGAAGTCGATACCACCGGCACCGCTGCGGCCCTTGCCGCCGTCCAGGCGCAGTGCGTACAGACCGAAGGCATCCACACCCACACCCACGGTGCCTTGAGTGAAACCGGACGAGAACGTACCGATGGCCGCTTGGCCCCATTCGGCTTTGTCCTGGTTGCCATCTTTGTAGTCACGATTGATGTAGGCATTGCGCAGCAGCACTTTGAGGCTGCTGTCTTCAACAAAACCCTTGGACTCGGCCTGGTCGTTAGCCATGGCCGAAGTGGCACTCAACATCCCCAGTGCGATCAAACTGATTCGCTTGTTCAACATTTTGTTTTCCTTATTACGGGTTGAAACGCGCTGTGTCGAACGGCTGAAACGGCGCTTATTGCACTCTTTTATTCACCCCGAAACAAAAAGACCCGCTCAAGACAATGTCATGGCGGGCCTGCTCCTGATTTTGAGTCATGGCGGTTAGCCACAGGCGTTGGGCCGAATCGTAGCCGCGCCCTCAACAATGTGTCAATTTCAAGAATCGTCTTTAAATAGGCGAAAAACGTCTAAAAAAAGTAAATTTTGCGGTGGCTTCGTGCAGGGAAACGCCTGTAATCAGGGATTTTAATGCCGAGTCACGCACATCCGTCGAGGCCACAGACCGGCAAGGCATGCGCCGCTGTCGCAGGCGTAAACGACTCACTCAACCATTGAGCGAAGGCCTGCGGTTTACCGAGCCACGGGCCGATATCCACCACTGTGAACTGACCATCCTGCTCCAGTGCGAGAGTCGGAAAACCCTGCCCGCCGAGTTTCGCCAACAGAGCGCGGCTGTTCTTCATATGTTGCTCGGTGTCGACGGACTGCTTGGCGTTCAAGAAAGTAGCGGCGTCGTAACCCTGCTGCACCGCGTATTCCAACAGCACACTTTCGTCGGCAATTCGGCGCCCCTCGACATAGTGCGCCGTCTGCAAACGCCCCAGCAGCTCCAGGCCACGGCCGTCGATTTTCTCCGCTGCCAGCACAGCGGCAATCGGCGGTGCCGAATCAAACACCGCGGTGTGATCGCGCAACAGGCCTTCGAAATAGGCTTCGCCAAACGGCTGACCGGTGTATTCGGCAATGCGTCGGTCATGAGGCATCACATAATTGCGCAGTTGCGGTGAAACGTTCTGGCGGTTGGCACCGGTCATCATGCCGCCGGCGTGGGCGATCACCGGCAGCACTTGCTGTGCGGCGTGCACCAGCGGTTTGGCGCCATAGCACCAGCCGCACAGCGGGTCGTAGATGTAATGAAGAGTCATCGGAAAACTCCGGCTGGAAGGTGGGAAAAATGATGTCGGCACATTAGTCCCTCGGTCGTTGCAGAAAAACGCCGGAATGCCTTTCAGTGTGTTTCGGCAATCGGTCAAATCGAGACCGGCAGCCGCCACTTCCAGATCAGGCAGACAACCTGGTGGGCATTGGCACCTGCAGCTTCTGATATCGCGCCCATAAAAAAAGCGCTGCCATCCCGGCAGCGCTTTTTACAATCCCTGTTTGTTCTTCTTATCCTTCCATCACATCCCAGAGTGCTTCCAGTTCGGCCTCGCTGAACAGGCCAGCGGGGTAACGCTCGATCATCATCCGGCGCGGATCAGGTTCCCTGATCTGACGCGTTCCATTGGACTTCAACCAGTGCGCGACAATCTGGAGCGACTCACTATTTACAGCCATGGGATGCAACGTCCGCTCGCTGATTACGTTCACTTCGGCGTTCATTTCAGCGCTCTCTCCCCGTTCATGAGCGGCTACGTTATCCAAGGTTTATGACAGAACTGTTGAAGTTCTCCCCCCTCCCTAGTGCACCATGAGCGATACAAGAGCTATGCCAATGTCTGGCAATTGTCGACCAGCGGACATAAAGAAACCCGCAGTCCTGACGGGTTGCGGGTTTCTCTTCAAGCGTGGGCAACAAACGACTGCCCGGTCGATTTCCCAATCAACTCAAGCTGTTACATCCGCACTCACTCTTTGTGCGGCGCGGGCTGCTGTTGGGTAAGGCAGTGAATATTGCCGCCGCCCAGTAACAGTTCGCGCCCCGGCACCATCACCACTTCGTGTTGCGGGAACAGGTTCTGCAGTATCTCCCGAGCCGGAGCGTCCATCGGGTCGTCGAAGCTTGGCGCGATGATCCCGCCGTTGACGATCAGGAAGTTCACGTAGGAACCGGCCAGGCGCACGCTCGGGTTGCGCTCCTGAGTACCGTCCACCGGGTCCACACCCGCGCATTCTTCTTCGGTGGCAAACAGCGGCCCCGGAATCGGCATCTTGTGCACCGTGAATGGGCGGCCCTTGGCGTCGGTGCTGCTTTCCAGCACTTTCATCGCGGCCTGGCAGCGCGGGTAGTTCGGATCCTGCGGATCGTCAGTCCAGGCCAGCAGCACTTCGCCCGGACGCACGTAGCAGCAGAAGTTATCCACATGGCCGTCGGTTTCGTCGTTGAACAGGCCATCCGGCAGCCAGATGATTTTGTCCACCGACAGGTTTTCACTGAGCACCGCTTCGATTTCCTCGCGCCCCAGGTGCGGGTTGCGATTGCGGTTGAGCAGGCATTCTTCGGTGGTAATCAGGGTGCCTTCGCCGTCGACGTGAATCGAGCCGCCTTCGAGCACGAAGCCTTCGGTGCGATAACGCGGGCTGCGCTCGATTTCGAGGATCTTGCCGCCGACCTGGGAGTCGCGATTCCACGGCGAATACAGGCCACCGTCAAAACCGCCCCAGGCGTTGAAATCCCAGTTCACACCGCGCACTTCGCCGCTGTTGTTGATCACGAAAGTCGGGCCGCTGTCGCGAACCCAGGCGTCATCGCTGGACATCTCGACCACGCGGATATTCGGCACGTCGAGGCGAGCGCGAGCGTTTTCGTACTGGCCGGCGGACACCGCCACGGTTACCGGTTCGAAACGCGCGATGGCCTTGGCCACGGCGGCGTGAGCGGCCTGCGCTGGCTTGCCGCCCAGACGCCAGTTGTCCGGACGTTCGGGCCAGATCATCCAGGTCTGGGTTTGCGGTGCCCATTCGGCCGGCATGTAGAAGCCATCGGCGCGTGGTGTACTTTTCAATGTGGTCATGTCGATCAGACTCCAGGGAACCGTCGAGGGTTTTCAACACGCCGTACAGGGTTGGACGACGGACTATGGCGACTTTATAAACGATAAATATCGGCTTTAGAAGCCAACAATGAAAAACAATCTGAATTAACCCCTTCAAATACCGATACAAATCGGTATTTGAAGGTTGCGGATCGCCTCAAAGCCCTTCTTCAAGCACCTTCGCCAGCATGTCGACAAAGAAATCCACGCTCTGACGCGAGGTGACCATCGGCGGTTTGATCTTCAGAACGTTCAGGTAATCGCCGGTCGGCTGCATGAAGATCCCCAGCTCGCGCAGGCGATCACACAACAGCGTGGTTTCCTCGGTTGCCGGCTCCAGGGTTTCCCGATTGCGGATCAGCTCGACCCCCAGATAGAACCCCGAACCGTGCACTGCGCCGACCAACGGATATTGATCGATCAGCGCTTCCAGTCGCGCCTTGAAGTGGGCGCCGACCACCTGGGCGTTTTCCCAGAGCTTTTCTTCTTCCATGACATCGAGCACCGCCATGCCGATCTGGCAGCTCACCGGACTGCCGCCGGCGGACGAGAAGAAATAGCCCTCGGCCTCCAGCGCCTCGGCGATTTCCCGGCGGGTGATCACCGCGCCCAGCGGCTGGCCGTTGCCCATGCCTTTGGCCATGGTGATGATGTCCGGCACCACGCCTTGCTCTTCGAAACCCCAGAAGAAATGGCCCATACGGCCGTAACCGACCTGCACCTCATCGGCGATGCACACGCCGCCACGGGCGCGCACCAATTCATAGACCCTTTTCAGGTAGCCCGGCGGCAGCGAAATCCCGCCCGCATTGCCGTAGACCGGCTCGCAGATGAACCCGGCCAGTTGCCGCTTCTGCTCATCGATCTTCGCCAGATGATGCTCGACGCTGCGCACATAATCCGGCGCCGAATCCGGGCCGCGAAATTCGCCGCGATAGGTGTTTGGAGCGGTGACCGCATGCACCCAGTCCGGGCGACTGCTCAGGGCCTGCGGGTTATCGGCAATAGAGGTCGAGACCGCGTCCGCGCCGACCGTCCAGCCGTGATAAGCCTCCAGCACGCTGATCATGTCGCGGCCACCGCTGGCGGCCCACGCCAGGCGGATCGCCAGATCGTTGGCCTCGCTGCCGCTGTTGACCAGGAACACCCGATCCATGCCCTCCGGCGCCAGTTTCAGCAAGCGCTCGGAGAACTCGGCGACGGCCGCGTAGTTGAACCGCGAGTTGGTGTTGAGCAGCGACCACTGCCGGCTCGCCACCGCCGCCATGCGCGGGTGACCGTGGCCGAGCACCGCGACGTTGTTGAGCATGTCGAGGTAGGAACGGCCCTGCATGTCGATCAGGTGATTGCGCCAGCCGCGCTCGATGCGCGGCGGGTCGACGTAATAGTGTTTCTGGGTGCGGGCGAAACTGGCGTCGCGACGCGCCAGCAGGGTTGCTGCGTCCAGCTCGGGTTCGGCGTCACAGGCCAGGCCCAGCAGCGCGGCCGGTGATGGGGAAAGTGCTTGCCAAGCAGCCGCACGGCTCGGCGTGCAGAACAGCGGCGCCTCAAGCTGTGCGCCGCGAATCAATTGCACGATCAACGGACCGTCCACCGAACCCAGCACCTGACCTTTCACCAGCGCAGCGCCGCTGTGCAACGAAGGTTTCACGCCCCACAGACGCAGGCTCAGTTGCGGGCCGTCGAGTCGCAGTGCGCCGTCGGCCGACAGGTGCAGTACGCCAGCGAACGGCGCCTCCACCGTCGAACCTTGGGGGACATGCAATTCGACGTGCAGCGGGAAAGTCTCTGGCTCATCGGCGCTGTCGGGCCGAGTGCGGGACAGACGGTATTGTCCATAGCGACTGGCCGCCAGACCATGGATGACAGCGGCCTCGTTCAACAGACGCTGATCGATGCCAGGCTGCTCCCAGTTCCCTGCTTCGAAGTGCGCGCTCAACACACCCAGATCGATCAACGCGAATTCGCGCCCGACCAGATCGGGCAACAGCGGCGCAAAACCTTCACTGTCGATGGCCGGCAATGTCTGGCCGACCGCCGTAAGAATCGCCGCCTCCATCAATGCCAGCGGCACCGAGGTGGCGACCCGGAAGATTTCCCATTCGTGGGTCAGGTTGTCGCGGCTGTAGGTGTTGCCCGGATCGATGCTGACCTGTTGCTCGCCGCTGAGCACCAGCACCGCCGCCCGCGCCACGATCAGCGGCCACAGCGCCAGCAGTTCTTCGTGCTGCAGCGGATTGACCGCGTGATAGGCCTGCACGGCCGGCAGAATCACCAACGGATCGCCTGCGGCGTGATGCAGCAGCGCGGCGCAGGTGACCGACAGATCGGTGATGCGCCAGGTGCGCACCAGGTCGCCGAAATCAATAACGCCCTGCAACTGCCAGTGCCGCCGGGCATCCCGTTGCCAGACCACGTTGTCGTCGGTGATGTCCATGTGGATCGCCTGCACCGGCAGCTTCTCCACCAGCGGCTGCAAACGAAGTCTGGCCTGTTCGGCAGCCTCGGCGATCAGCGCGCGCTGGCGTTCGTCTTCGATGACCGGCAGCAGGTGCTCGATCAGTGCGCTGGCGTGGCGCGCGTCCCATTGCAGCGTGCGCTCGAGTCCCGGATGGTCGAACCCGGCCAGGGCCAGATCCATTTCGCCGCAGAGCCGGCCGAACCCGGCAACAACTTCGTGGCCAAGATGATCGAGAGCCGTCAGTGGCTGGCCCTCGATGTAATCGAGCAGCCGCACATGCACCGATTCGCCCTCGACGTCCAGGGTCAGCAGGTCAGCACCGTTACTGGCCGCAATCACCCGAGGCACCTTCACCGCGCCGTGCTCGGCCAGGTACTTAAGGCCCGCATGCTGGGCTTGCAGCTCGACCAGCGAATAATCGCCCCGGCAGATCTTCAGCACGAACCGCCCACGCTCGCTGTCGACCCGGTAATTGAGATCCTGCTGGCTGCCCAGGGCCTGCAACGTGCCGTTCAAGCCGTAATGCTGCGCCAGCAGATGCCGTGCCTGCTCCAGCGAAACCTGAGGGCTGGGCAAACTGGCGCGATGAATCAACGTGGCGAACGACATGGAGCGACCCCTGAAATTTTATTAGGCGCCTATATCGCCATTGCTTCAGGCGATAAGCAACCCCCAGACCATCCGTCCCCTGACAGGTTGCGAAGCAGGGGGATTTGCATGCCCCTCTCGCACCCACCGGCACTTTGCGCAAGAATGTCGGCCATTCAAACCTGCCACTGGAATATCCCCATGAATGTAATCCCCACTGACCTGCCTGGCGTCCTGATCATCGAACCCAAGGTGTTTGGTGATGAGCGCGGGTTCTTTTACGAAAGTTTCAATGCCAAGGCCTTTCAGGACGCCACCGGCCTCGACACGCAGTTTGTGCAGGACAACCACTCGCGCTCGCAGAAAGGCGTGCTGCGCGGGCTGCATTACCAGCTGGAAAATACCCAGGGCAAACTGGTCCGCGTCACCGCCGGCGAAGTCCTCGATGTCGCCGTGGATATCCGCCGCAGCTCGCCGCATTTCGGCAAGTGGGTGGCGGTGCGCCTGTCCGCCGACAATCATCGCCAACTGTGGGTACCGGAAGGTTTTGCCCACGGTTTCGTGGTGCTGAGCGAGTTCGCCGAATTCCTCTACAAGACCACCGACTACTACAACCCGTCGTCCGAGCGCAGCATTCTTTGGAATGACCCGGACCTGGGCATCGACTGGCAGCTGGACGAAGCGCCGAAACTGTCGGCCAAGGATCAGGCAGCCGCTTTCCTCAAGGACGCTGACGTCTTTTCCTGAAGTCCTGTGTGAATCTTCAGCGCCGCTGCATACCCGGCCACGGGTGCGCAGACTGCGCCGGCAAGCCTAGGCATAATGCGCCTGTACCCACAGGCGCTCGATGCTCATGACTCCGACCCTTCCCCGTCGCCCCCGCTGGCGCAGTCTTGCCCTGCTGGCCCTGTGCCTGGCGCCGTTGCTGTGGCCGCTGGAACACCTGGCCGAGCGCTATTACCGCAGCGAACTGGCCGGTCAGAACCGCCAGACCCTCGACCTCTACGTCGCCAACCTGTTGGGCACGCTGCATCGCTATGAAGTGCTGCCGCAAATCCTCGGCGACCTGCCCGCCCTGCGCGCTGTACTCGGGGCGCCGGACGATGGCGTGACCCAGGGCAACGCCAACCGCCTGTTGAAAAACATCGCCGCGCAGACCGGCGCCGAAGTCATGTACCTGATGGACACCAACGGCCAGACGCTCGCAGCGTCGAACTGGGACAAGCACGACAGTTTCGTCGGGCGTAATTTCTCATTCCGGCCGTACTTCAGCGAAGCCATGGCCGGACGCCTCGGGCGCTTCTTCGGGTTGGGCACTACCTCTGCCAAGCGCGGCTACTTCTTCGCCGCCGCCGTGCGCAACGGCGAAAAAATCATCGGCGTGCTGGTGATCAAGGTTGACCTCGACCACACCGAAAGCCTGTGGGGCAAAACCCCGGAACAACTGCTGGTGACCGACCACAACGGTGTGGTCATCCTCACCTCCCGCCCGGAATGGCGTTTTCGCGCAACGCGCACCCTGAGTGATACCGAGCGCGCGGCGATCACCGCAATCCAGCCCTACCCGACCCGCGAGCCACGCCCGCTGAACCTGAGCCCGACCGCGTGGCTGCCACAGACTCAGGAGATCGCGGAAACCGGCTGGAGCGTCAGCATCCTCGCCCCGCGTACGTTGATCGACCGACCTGTGCGCACGGTGGTGGCGATCGGCGGCGCCACCTTGCTGGTGGTGATGCTGTTGCTCGGCCTGATGATGCAGCGTCGTCGTCATTACCTGGAACGGATCGCCTTCGAAGCCAAGGCCCGACGGGAACTCGAAGGCCGGGTTGCCGAACGTACCAGCGATCTCGAAGGCCTCAACCGCCGCCTGAAACAGGAAGTGCTGGAACGCGAACAGGCCCAGCAGGAACTGGTGCGCGCCCAGGACGATCTGGTGCAGGCCGGCAAACTCTCGGCGCTGGGGACGATGTCGGCGAGCATCAGCCACGAACTCAACCAGCCGCTGGCGGCGATCCGCAGCTACGCCGAAAACGCCGAAGTGCTGCTCGACCATGAACGCACCGAAGACGCACGAGGCAACCTCAAACTGATCAGCGAGCTGACCGGGCGCATGGCCTCGATCATCGCCCACCTGCGCGCCTTCGCCCGCCGTGACCGCCACGCCCCGGAAAGCGTGGCCCTGCAACCGGCGCTGGACGACGCACTTGCCTTGCTGGCCAAACGTCGCCGGAGCATGGATGTCGAACTGATCCGCGACCTGCCGGCCGCCACCCTTTGGGTCGAGGCCGGGGAAACCCGTCTGCGCCAGGTGCTGGGCAACCTGCTGGCCAACGCCCTCGACGCTCTGACTGAAAAAGGCCCGCCGCGCAAATTGTGGCTGAGTGCCGAATCCACCGACGAAGGCGTCAATCTGTACATTCGCGACAATGGCCCGGGTTTCTGCATGGAAGCCCTGGGCCGTGCCAGCGAACCGTTTTACACGACCAAGACCCGCACCCAGGGTCTGGGTCTGGGGTTGGCCATTTGCGAAACCCTGATGCGCGCCTTCGGCGGTGAACTGTCGTTCGCCAACCACAAGCAAGGTGGCGCCTTGATCACCCTGCGGCTGCGCGCCGGCGCGCCCGGGGTCAGCCTGCAACCGTCCGAGGATCGAAGCGCATGACCATCGACAACCGCATTCAGGTGGTGCTGATCGACGACGATCCGCACCTGCGTCAGGCCCTTGGCCAGACTCTGGATCTGGCCGGCCTGAAAATTCTTCCGCTGTCCGAGGCCAAGGGTCTGGCCGCGCAACTGGAGCGCGACTGGCCGGGCGTGGTGGTCAGCGACATCCGCATGCCCGGCATTGATGGCCTGGAACTGTTGAGCGAGTTGCACGCTCAGGATCCCGAGTTGCCGGTGCTGCTGATCACTGGCCACGGCGATGTGCCGCTGGCCGTACAAGCCATGCGCGCGGGTGCCTACGACTTTCTGGAAAAGCCCTTCGCCAGCGACGCCCTGCTCGACAGCGTGCGCCGCGCCCTGGCCCTGCGGCGCCTGGTGCTGGACAACCGCAGCCTGCGCATGGCCCTGAGTGATCGCAACGAGTTGAGCGCACGGCTGGTCGGTCAGTCTGCACCGATGTCGCGCCTGCGCGAGCAAATCGGCGCGCTGGCGGCGACCAAGGCCGATGTCTTGATCCTCGGCGAAACCGGTGCCGGCAAGGAAGTCGTCGCCCGCGCCCTGCATGACCTGTCGAGCCGGCGTAACGGCCCGTTCGTGGCGATCAACGCCGGGGCGCTGGCCGAGTCGGTGGTCGAGAGCGAATTGTTCGGCCACGAACCCGGCGCCTTCACCGGCGCGCAAAAGCGCCGGATCGGCAAATTCGAATTCGCCAATGGCGGCACGCTGTTCCTCGACGAAATCGAGAGCATGAGCATGGACGTCCAGGTCAAACTGCTGCGCATGTTGCAGGAGCGAGTGGTCGAGCGTCTGGGCGGCAATCAGTTGATCCCGCTGGACATCCGCGTCATCGCCGCCACCAAGGAAGACCTGCGCCAGGCCGCCGATCAGGGACGTTTCCGTGCCGACCTGTATTACCGCCTCAACGTGGCACCGCTGCGCATTCCGCCGTTGCGCGAACGAGGCGAAGACGCGTTGATGCTGTTCCAGCATTACGCCGACGAAGCCAGTGCCCGCCACGGACTGCCACCTCACGAACTGCAACCGGCGCAACGGGCGTTGCTGCTGCGCCATTCATGGCCGGGCAACGTGCGGGAATTGCAGAACGCGGCAGAGCGCTTTGCCCTCGGCCTGGAGCTGGCCCTGGACAACACGCAGCCCGATGGCAGCCCCGGCACCACCGTCGAGATCACGGCGGGCGGGCTCAGCGAACAAGTGGAAAATTTCGAGAAATCCCTGATCGCCGCCGAACTGGCCCGCTCTCACGGTTCCGTGCGCAGTCTCGCCGAAGCCCTGGGCATTCCGCGCAAGACCCTGCACGACAAACTGCGCAAGCACGGGCTGAATTTCGCTGGCAGCGGCGGCCATTCCGACGAATCCGAATGAAGCACGCTCAATTCACTTTTCTGCCGCAAGAGGTCCGGGCATGAAGCACGACAGTCGCTATCTGGAATCCGTTCTTCACCACGACATCCCGCTGACCCGGGACATGGGCCTCAAGGTGCTCGACTGGCAGGAACAGCAACTACGCCTGCACTTGCCGCTGGACGCCAACGTCAATCACAAGAGCACCATGTTCGGCGGCAGCCTGTATTGCGGCGCGGTGCTGGCCGGTTGGGGCTGGCTGCATCTGCGATTGAAGGAAGAAGGCATCACCGACGGCCACATCGTGATCCAGGAGGGGCAGATCAGTTATCCACTGCCGGTGACCGGTGATGCCATTGCGATTTGCCCGTCACCGAGCGCAGCGCAGTGGAAGAAATTTCTGACAATGTATCAGCGCTACGGGCGGGCGCGACTGACGCTGCACACGCGGATCGTCAATGCCGGGAGCAATGAAGATGCAGTGACGTTCAGCGGGCAGTACGTCCTGCACCGCTGAAGACTGAACACGCTTACGAGCGGGCAAGTTCGAGCAGCTTCGCCCGCCATGCGGCTTTCGCCGGCAACGCCAGGAAGAAACTGTTCAACAAAGACTCCCGAGCTGGGTAACAGAACGCTGCGCCACTCAGGTCGAGCACTTCACCGCCCGCCCCTTCCAGAACGCCCTGCGCCGCCGCCGTGTCCCATTGCGAAGTCGGCGCCAGTCGCGGGTAACAATCCGCCGCACCTTCGGCCAGCAGACAGAACTTCAGCGAACTGCCGATGTTGGCCAGCTGCAACTCGCCAAGGCTGGCGCTCAAACCGGCCAGCAAGCGTTCCTGCTCCGGACTCGAATGACGGCGGCTGGCAACCACGGTGAACGCTTCGCCAGGCCCCGGTACGTCACGAACCTGAATCGCCACCGGTGTGCCGCCCGTGTCGCCGCGCCAGGCACCGAGTCCCGCACCGCCGACGTAGAACCGCCCAGTGGTCGGCATCGACACCACACCGAACACCACCCGGCCGTTTTCGATCAACGCAATGTTGACGGTGAATTCCTCACTGCCGCTGATGAACTCCTTGGTGCCATCCAGCGGGTCCACCAACCACCAGCGCTGCCAGCCTGCGCGCACGCTTTGCGGGATGTTGGCGTCCTCTTCGGACAGCACCGGAATGCTCGGGTCCAGCGCCGTCAGGCCCGCCACGATCACGTGGTGAGCGGCCATGTCCGCCGCCGTCACCGGCGAATCATCGGACTTGGCGGTGACCGCCACATCGGCACGCCAGAATGGCAGGATCGCCTCGCCGGCCCGCAGGGCCAGTTCAACCACCGGCGCCATCAACGGATGGGGAAAATTCATCGATATCTCACTCATGACTGAAAAATCCGCGCTGGGTCAGCAGATCGCGGGTCAGGTACAGCGCCGCCAGGGCGCGGCCCTCACTGAAATTCGGATTCTGCGCCAGTGCCGACAGCTGTCGCAGATTGACTTTGTCTACACGCATCGGCTCGGGTTCGTCGCCTTCGAGACGCTCTTCGTACAGGTCGGTGGCCAGCACCACCTGGATTTTCTGGCTCATGTAACCGGGGGACAACGACAACTCGGTCAGATGCTCCAGCTGTCGCGCGCCATAACCGGCTTCTTCCTTGAGCTCGCGTTCGGCGGCAGCCAGCACATCTTCGCCAGGCTCGATCAGGCCTTTGGGCAGCGACAGTTCATATTCGTCGGTACCGCCGCAGTATTCTTCGACCAGCACCGCGTGCTCGGCATCGAGCATTGCCACGATCATCACCGCTCCATAGCCGGCGCCCTTGCCGACCAGTCGCTCGTAGGTGCGTTCCACGCCATTGGAGAAACGCAGCTTCAGCTCTTCGACGCAGAACAGCCGGCTGGTGGCGACGATCTCGCGGGCAAGTACGGTGGGTTTCTGGCGCATGCAAAGCTCCTTGGCGTGAACGCGCTACTATAACGCGGCTTTTCCGATTGTTTGCGTCGGATATCCTTCTACCGCTCGAGACGTTGCCATGCCTTCATTACCCTGGTCCGACATCGACACCGTTCTGCTCGACATGGACGGCACGTTGCTGGACCTGCACTTCGACAACCACTTCTGGCTCGAACACCTGCCGCAGCGCTACGCCGAACTGCATGGCGTGAGCCGGGCCATGGCGGAAATGGAATTGCAGCCGTTGTTCGAGCGCCATTCCGGTCAGTTGCAGTGGTACTGCCTGGACTTCTGGAGCGCGGAGCTGAAGCTGTCGGTGCGTGAACTGAAACGGGAAACCGCCCACCTGATCGCCCTGCGCCCGGACGCCGACACTTTTCTTGAGGCGATCAAACGCGCCGGCAAACGCGTGGTGATGATCACCAACGCCCACCGCGATTCACTGTCGCTGAAACTGGAACGCATCGAACTGGCGCCGTACTTCGAACGGCTGATCAGCTCCCACGACTACGGCTTTCCCAAGGAGAACCCGCAATTCTGGGACGCCTTGCAGGCCGACATCGGTTTTGACCCGGCGCGTAGTCTGTTCATCGACGACACCTTGCCGATCCTGCGCAGTGCACGGAATTTCGGCGTGGCGCATCTGTTGGCCGTGAAAGAGCCGGACAGCCGCAAAGGGCCGAAGGACACCGGGGAGTTCGCGGCGGTCGAGGATTATCGGGATTTGATTGCGGGCCTGTAGACCGCATCGTCCCCATCGCGAGCAGGCTCGCTCCCACAACTGAAATGTATTCCAATGTGGGAGCGAGCCTGCTCGCGATAGCGGTATATGCGGTTACTCGGGAATACGCAGCGTCTGCCCCGGATAAATCTTGTCCGGATGTGACAACAGCGGCTTGTTGGCCTCGAAGATCTTGTTGTACTGGTTGGCGTTGCCATACACCGCCAGGGAAATCGCGCTGAGGGTGTCGCCCTTCTTCACGACCACAAAACGCGCCGCCGCCACAACCGGCCCGGTCACGGTGATCTGGTCATCGACGCTGCCGACACCGGCAATGTTGCCCACTGCCAGAAGAATCTTCTCTTTCTCTTCCTGACTCGCCACTTCACCGGTAACGGTCACCTTGTCCCCGTCCACGGTTGCCTGGACATTCGGGTTACCCAGCCCGACCTTGCTGATGTGTTCCTTCAATTGCTCGCTGGCATTGGCGTTGCCGGGGGTCAGCAGGTCGAGCAGTTTCTCACCCGCTTCTTTCACAAAGCTCAAAAGACTCATGGCGCACACTCCTTGATTTGGGTTCCAGACGCCCAAGCCTAGACCACCCCGGACAAACCCGGTTCCAAGCCGACCAATGACCCTGCCGTCACTCAAGCGGTAGAATCGCCCACCCCTGCCAGCGCCCCGGAGCGAAGATGGACATCAAGCAGCTGAAATTCCTCATCGCCCTCGACGAAACCCGCCACTTCGGCCAGGCCGCCGCCCGCTGCCACATCACCCAGCCCACCCTGTCGATGCGCCTGCGCAGCCTCGAAGAAGAACTCGACCTGCCACTGGTCAACCGTGGCCAGCGCTTCGAAGGGTTCACCGCGCCGGGGGAACGGGTGCTGGCCTGGGCACGCACGGTACTGGCGGCCTACGACGGCTTGCAGGCGGAAGCGGCGGCCTGTCGCGGCAATCTGATCGGCACCCTGCGCCTGGGCGTGGTGCCGTTGTCGAGTTTCGATGCACTGCCGTTGATGCAACGCCTGCACGCACAACATCCAAACCTGCGCTTCGAACTGTCCTCGCTGAGCTCCGAACAGGTTCTGGAGCAACTGGCGAACAACCGCATCGACATTGGCGTGTCTTATCTGGACCGCCTCGACGGCGAGCGGTTTGAATCCCTGGCCTTCAGCGAAACGCAGATGGGCCTGCTCTACGACCAGCGGTTCTTCAACTTTGGTGAGGCACCGCTGAGTTGGGAATCCCTGATCGAACTGCCCCTGGGCATGCTCACCAGCGGCATGCACTTTCGCCAGTCCATCGACCATAACTTTCACAGTCGTGGCCTGACCCCACAACCCTTGCTGCAAACCGATGCCGTTCACCAATTGTTGCAGGCTGTGCACGGCGGCCTTTGCTGCGCGGTGATGCCACTGGACGGCGGCCTGGAAAACCTCACGGATAACCTGCGCCTGCAACCCATCGAAAACGCCCAGACCCTCGCCCGACTGGGCCTGATCATGCGTCGCGGCGCCCCACGCTCGGCGCTGGCCGAGGCCTGTTTCGCGCTCTATCAAAAATCACCCACGGACACTTGATCGACGGCATCTATCGAAGGATCGACACTAGCGATTAGACGCGACATCTTGCCGCGCCTAGTCTTAACGTTGATCAATCCGTCGGTGATGCCATGAACGCCAAGCGCCCGGCCTGCGCGGCGCCTGCTCTCGAAACGCCCGCGCCAGCCGCCAGTCAGACCTACAGCTACAGCAATCTCCCCCTCGCGGAATCGGCCAGCACCGCGCTGGCCGAAGAAGTCGCGTTGGCGATTGCCTACAACGGCATCAGTCAGGCCGTGATGCTGGTGACGCCGACCGACCTTGAAGACTTCATCGTCGGCTTCAGCCTCGGCAGCGGCATCATCGAAGACGCCTCGGACATCTACGACCTGCAACTGAGCGGTTCGGGCTCGGCGCAATACGCGCAAGTGACCATCGCCAACCGCGCCTTCTGGAACCTCAAGCAGCAGCGGCGGCAACTGGCCGGCACCAGCGGTTGCGGACTGTGCGGCGTGGAAGCGGTGGAGCAGGCGCTGCCTGACCTCAAGGTCTTGCCCGGCGCACCTTTGCCGCCCGCCGAATGGCTCGATGGTTTGCGCCAGCGTATCGGCGCATTCCAACCGCTGGGTCAGCATTGCGGCGCAGTGCACGCGGCGGTGTTCATGAACGCCAGCGGTGAATTGCTGCTGGGCCGCGAAGACATCGGCCGGCACAACGCCCTCGACAAGCTGATTGGCGGTCTGATCCGGCAAAAGATATCCACAGCCGGCGGCCTGGCAATTGTCACCAGCCGTTGCAGCCTCGAATTGATCCAGAAAGTCCTGCGGGCCGGGATTCAGACCCTGGTCAGCCTGTCCGCGCCCACCGGCCTCGCCGTGCAATGGGCCCGACGCCATAACCTCAATCTCATTCACCTGCCGCAGAAAAACGCGCCGCGGGTGTATAGCCCAGAAATGGAGAAACACCCGTGAGCCAACATCATCAAGCCGACCAGAAACCCGTTCCGCGCTACAAGCCTTACAAGGGCCCGGCCGGTGGCTGGGGCGCCCTGATCAGCGTGGCCCAGGCCTGGTTGACCAGCGACAACGCGCTGAAAAACCTGCGCATGATGCTCAAGACCAACCAGAACGGCGGCTTCGACTGCCCGGGCTGCGCCTGGGGCGACTCGCCGGAAAGCGGCATGGTCAAATTCTGCGAGAACGGCGCCAAAGCGGTGAACTGGGAAGCGACCAAGCGTCGGGTCGACGGCAAGTTCTTCGCCAAACACAGCGTCACCTCGTTGCTGGAGCAGAGCGACTACTGGCTTGAATATCAAGGTCGTCTGACCGAACCGCTGGTGTATGACGCCGAAACCGACCGCTACAAACCCATCAGCTGGGACGATGCCTACGCGCTGATCGGCAAACACTTGCAAGCGCTGTCGAGCCCGGATCAGGCCGAGTTCTACACCTCGGGCCGCGCCAGCAACGAAGCGGCGTACCTGTATCAACTGTTCGTGCGCGCCTTCGGCACCAACAACTTCCCCGACTGCTCGAACATGTGCCACGAGGCCAGCGGCGTGGCCCTGGCGCAAAGTGTCGGCGTCGGCAAAGGCACCGTGACCTTCGACGACTTCGAACATGCCGATGCGATTTTTGTCTGGGGCCAGAACCCCGGCACCAACCACCCGCGCATGCTCGAGCCGCTGCGTGAAGCGGTGAAACGCGGTGCCCAGGTGGTGTGCGTCAACCCGCTGAAAGAACGCGGCCTGGAACGCTTCCAGCATCCGCAGCATCCGCTGGAAATGCTCACCAACGGCGACAAGCCGACCAACACCGCGTATTTCCGCCCGGCGCTGGGCGGCGACATGGCGGTGCTGCGCGGCATGGCCAAGTTCCTGCTGCAATGGGAGCGCGATGCGCAGAAGGCTGGCGCACCGGCCGTGTTCGATCACGATTTCCTCAATGAGCACAGCGTCAATGTGCTCGAGTACATTGGTGTCGTCGACGATACCCCTTGGGAGCAGATCGTCACTCAGTCCGGCCTGACCCTGGTGGAAATCGAGCAAGCGGCGCGCATGTACGCCAAAGGCAAGAACGTGATCATGTGCTGGGCGATGGGCATCACCCAGCATCGCCACTCGGTGCCGACCATCCAGGAGATCGCCAACCTGATGCTGCTGCGCGGCAACATTGGCAAACCCGGCGCCGGTCTGTGCCCGGTGCGCGGCCACAGTAACGTGCAGGGCGACCGCACCATGGGCATCAACGAACGTCCGCCGGTGGCGTTCCTTGATTCCCTTGAGCGCCGCTTCCAGTTCAAGGTGCCACGTCACAACGGGCACAATGTGGTCGAGGCGATTCACGCGATGGCCGAAGGTCGCGCCAAGGTGTTCATCGGTCTGGGCGGCAACTTCGCCCAGGCCACGCCGGACAGCCCGCGCACCTTCCAGGCCCTGAGCAACTGTGACCTGACGGTGCAGATCAGCACCAAGCTTAATCGCAGCCACCTGGCCCACGGCAAGGACGCGCTGATCCTGCCGTGCCTGGGTCGTACCGACATCGATATCCAGACCGAAGGCCCGCAAGCCGTCACCGTGGAAGACTCGTTCAGCATGGTGCACGCCTCCAACGGTCAGTTGCAGCCGCTGTCGAACCAGATGCGCTCGGAGCCGTCGATCATCGCCGGCATTGCCGCCGCGACCTTGGGCAGCAAACCGGTGGACTGGAACTGGCTGGTGGCCGACTACCGGCGCATCCGCGAGTTGATCGCCGACACCATTCCGGGCTTCAAGGACTTCAACGAGAAGGTCAAGAACCCGGGCGGCTTCTACCTCGGCAACAGCGCCGGCGCGCGCAAGTGGAACACCACATCCGGTCGGGCCAACTTCAAGCCGAACATGCTGCCCAAGGACCTGATCCACGAACGCACCCGCGCCACCGGCAAACTGCCGGATCTGATCCTGCAATCGATGCGCTCTCACGATCAGTACAACACCACGATTTATGGTCTCGACGATCGTTATCGCGGGGTGAAGGGACAGCGCGATGTGTTGTTCGCCAACGAAGCCGACATCATCCGTCTGGGCTTCAAGCCGGGGCAGAAGGCTGACATCGTGTCGCTGTGGGACGATGGTCGTGAGCGTCGGGTGAAGGGCTTCACGCTCTTGGCGTTCGATATTCCTGCAGGGCAGGCAGCGGCTTATTACCCTGAGGTGAATCCATTGGTGCCGTTGGAGAGCACCGGCGATGGCAGCCATACGCCGACGTCGAAGTTCATTGCCATTCGCCTGGAAGCGGCGAGCGAAACGGGGCTGATCATGGCCAGATCGGCCTGATACGGCGCCTGAACGGGCGCCTTCGCGAGCACTTTTCGAACGCCCACAAAAAAGGCCGCTTTGTGATCAAAGCGGCCTGTCCGAAGTAGTTAAAGACCGGCGAAAATCAGTTAAGTTCCGCCCAAAAATCAGCAACTTGCAGAATTGTATACAGGTCGTGCTATTCGTCGGATTTCGATTGTCACGCCCATTCCAGAGCCTCAGGATCGCGCCGTCATCCCTTTGAGGCTCCTCTATGAAGTTCTCCTCGATTCTCTTGTTGTCCCTTGGCCTGGTCAGTGGCTTCGCTTCTGCCGGAGGCACCACCGAAGCAGGTGTGGGCGGCGCATTGGGCGGGGTTCTTGGCTCGGTCGTCGGTCAATCGTTAGGCGGCAGTACAGGTTCAACCATCGGCGCAGCCCTGGGCGGCGCGGGTGGTAGTGCGGTGGGCGCCGACAAGCGCAGCCGTGGTGAAGCAGCCATTGGCGGTGCGCTGGGCGCAGCCGGCGGCAACGTGGTAGGCCGCAGCATGGGCGGCACCACCGGCAGCCTGATCGGCGCAGCAGCCGGCGGTGGCGCGGGTGGCGCGCTGGGCAACTACATGGGCAACAAGAGCGATGACGATGATCGTCATTACGATCGTCGCCACGATGATCGTCGCTACTACCGTGACCGTCACCCAGGTCGTGGCCATGCCTATGGCCATCGCAAGCATCACCGCTACTATCGCGACTGAGGCCTGGCCTCTTTAGCCGATACATCCAGATCGCAGCTCCCCCGGGCTGCGATTTTTTTTGCCTGTCACATCGCCAGGCGTTCCAGCGCTTCGCGCAATCGGGTTGGAATCGACACCGGCTGATTGGACGCCCGGTCGACAAACACATGCACGAAGCGCCCGGCGGCACAGGCCTCGTCTTCTTCGGCCTTGAACACCGCCAGTTCGTATTGCACCGAACTATTACCCAGCTTGCCAACCCGCAAGCCGATCTCGATTCGATCCGGAAAAGCGATCGAGGCGAAGTAGTCGCAGGACGAACTCACCACAAACCCCACCACCTCGCCGTCATGGATATCCAGCCCCCCGACCTGAATCAGATAGGTGTTCACCGCCGTGTCGAAGAAGCTGTAATAGGTGACGTTGTTGACGTGACCGTAGGCGTCGTTGTCATGCCAGCGCGTGGTGATCGGCTGGAAGTGCGGGTAATCGCTGCGTTGCGGCATCGGGTTGGACATCAGTGTCGATTCCTGGAGTGATCTGCTCAGTCTAAAGATAAAAACCCTTGCCGCGCGCCGCCAGCTCGCCAATCAATGGCGCCGGCCGCCAGTGATCACCCTGCCGGGTCTCCAGTGCCAGCAATCGCTTGTGAATGTCGGCCAGCCCCTGATCATCCGCCCAGGCCATCGGCCCGCCTCTCTCTGCCGGGAAGCCGTAGCCATTCAGATAAACCTGATCGATGTCATACGCCGACTCGGCAATCCCTTCCTGCAGGATCTTCGCGCCCTCGTTGACCAACGCCAGCAGGCACCGCTCAAGGATCTCCTCCGAGCCAATATCCCGGCGATGAAACCCCAGGCCTTCGCTGACGTTCAACACCAGCGCATCGACCTCGGGATCATGCTCGGCCTGTCGACTGCCCGGCTCGTAGTGGTAATAACCGTTGCCGGACTTCTGACCGAACCGGCCCAACTCGCACAGACGGTTATCCACTTGAACCTCCGGTGCATCCTGCCCCTTGCCCGCCAGTTCACGGGCACGCCACTCGAGATCGATGCCGACCACGTCGTACATGCGAAACGGCCCCATGGCAAAACCGAAACTCTGCAACGCCGCATCGACCTGATGTGGGTACGCCCCTTCAAGCAACATCTTGCGCGCTTCGAGCACATACGGATGCAGCATGCGGTTGCCGATAAAACCGTGGCAGTTGCCCGACACCACACTGACCTTGCCCATGCGCTTGCCCAGCTCCAGAGCGGCTTCAAGCACAGCCGGAGAAGTTTGTGCGCCACGGACTATTTCCAGCAACTTCATGATGTGCGCCGGGCTGAAGAAATGCAGGCCCAGCACTTGAGCCGGTCGCCGTGTCGCGGCGGCAATGGCGTCGATATCCAGCGCCGAAGTATTGCTCGCCAGCAGCGCCTCGGGTTTCAACACGCCATCGAGTTCACGGAAGATCTTCTGCTTGAGCTCGAGGTTCTCGTACACCGCTTCGATCACCAGGTCGACGTTGCGGATTGCCACATAGTCCGCCGCCGCGCTGACACGGGCAATCCGCGCATCGGCTTCGGCCTGATCGATCCGCCCCTGTCGCACGTTGTGCGCGTAGGTCTCGGCCACGGTGGACAGCGCCTGCTCAAGCATCTGTGGATTGTTATCGACCCACTGCACTGACACACCGGCGTTGGCCAGGCACATGACAATGCCGCGGCCCATGGTGCCGGCGCCGATCACGGCGGCCTGCTGAATAGCGAAGGATGTCTGGCTCATGTTGTTCTCTTGTTGGCGATCCGAAGACAGCCATCACCATAGTCAGCCACCGGGCATTTTTGAAGTTCATTGCCGTGATGATCGACATTCAGCAGATGGATTCGGAATCTCAAAGATGCGTCTGAGCCCAGGCCCGGACCTCGGCGTAGGGATATTCCTCCAGCGCTGCAAACCCGGAAATGGCCCGCGCCTTGAGTTTGGTAAACAGCGGCACACTGATTCCGCAGAGGAACCGGGTCAGCCGCTCGGCCGACGGAGCGCTGCCAGCGTGCTGCTGATGCCTGTGGATAAAATCGCCACACAACGCCGCAAAATTTTTATCCACAAGCGCCGGCAATTCCGGAGGCGCCGGGAGCCGGGCGATGTGCCCGTGACACACCGAGCAATGTCCGCACTGCTGCGGCGCATTGTGATCGCCAAAATATTCCGCCAGCCGATATCCGAGGCATCGCTCGGTGGCGAACAGCTCGAGCATGGCGTGAATCCGCGCCACTTCGGTTTGCTCATGGCGGGTGAAATAGTCGTGCAGGTCAGCGCTCAGGGCCTGGCTGTCGAAATCGCCGCGCAGGACGTTGTAGACCTCGGTCATCTGCTTGCTCTCAAGCTCGACCCAGCCCTTTTCCTGGAAATAATCCAGCGCCTTCACCACGCGGTTGCGCTCGGCGGAATACTGCTCGTACATCGCCTGGAAATTCACCGTGGCCCAGGTACGCGCGCGGCTTGAGGTCTGGATGATCGCGGTGACGAAATCCCTGCGTTCACCTTCAAAACGCTCGAGCAACGCCTCGGGCTCCAGCAGGTATTTGAAACGGTACTCGGCGTAGTACGCGTAGCGCGGGGCAATCAGTCCTCGCAGCTCCAACTGCACCAACAACGTCTTCAAAGGCAACGCGCGAATGTTGCTCTGATCCGCCAGCGGCCCGAGCAGAAACTCCCATTGGCCTTCCGGCGCGGCGGCCTGCAGCTCGTCCAGCACATGACGAATGCCCTCCTGTTCCGGCGTGTCGCCATACACGAAGTTTTCCAGCACGTTGAGGCTGTCGCGGTTGGCCAGTACCAGACAATCAGACGGTTGCCCGTCACGCCCTGCACGGCCGATTTCCTGGCTGTAGTTTTCGATGGATTTGGGCAGGTCGAAATGCACCACGTTGCGGATGTCGCTCTTGTCGATGCCCATACCGAAGGCGATGGTGGCGACGATGCAATCGGACTGCCCGCCCATGAAGCGCTTCTGGATCGCGTCCCGTTGCTCATGGGGCAAACCGGCGTGATAAGCCTCGGCCTGAATGCCATTGCGCTCCAGATGTTCAGCAATCTGCTCGGCGGTTTTCTGCAGGGTCACGTAGACGATGCTCGGCTGACCTGCGCGCTCGTTCATCCACTCCACCAGACGCCGGCGCTTGTCCTGCCCACGCACCGGCTCGACCAGCAGATTGAGGTTGGGCCGATAGAAACCGGTGGTCACCACATCGTCTGCCGCGATGGCGAATTTCGCCTGCATGTCGGCGATGACTTTTGGCGTTGCAGTGGCGGTCAGCAGCAGGGTTTGCGGGATGTTGAACTGGCGCTGGTAGTCCGGCAGCTTGAGGTAGTCGGGGCGGAAGTTGTGGCCCCACTCGGAGATGCAGTGCGCCTCGTCCACCACCAGCAGCGAGATCGGCACCTGCTGCAAAAAGTTGCGAAAGCGCTCGTTCTTCAAACGCTCCACGGAAATCATCAGGATCTTCAGTTCGCCCGAACGGGCGCGGGCCATCACATCGTTGGCGTCTTCGCGGCTCTGCGCCGAATCGATGCTGCCTGCGGATATCCCGTGCCGGCGCAAGAACTCGAGCTGATCCTGCATCAGCGCCAGCAACGGTGAGACCACCAGCGTCAGGTGCGGCAGCAAGAGTGCCGGGACCTGGTAACAAAGGGATTTGCCGGAGCCCGTGGGAAATATCGCGGCTGCCGAGCGCCCGGCGAGAACAGCGCTGATCGCGTCCTCCTGCCCGGGTCGAAACTGTGGATAACCGAAAACCTGTTCCAGGGTGTTGTGCATTCGCTGTCACTCCGTTGACCGCTGTGATGCCAACAGCCTAGCGGGCGATCGCAGCGCGTCGAGAATAGGTCGGGGGTCAAATCGATACGGGATGATACAGCGTCGACGGCACGGTCAAGGGATCAAACAAATGAAACACTTTGTTCATCGCCGGGTGAAGCGATCCGAGGGTAATGTCCGTCACGCCTTGAGCAGGACGGCCCATGCGCATGGATTTTTACCAAGGAGTGAACATGTCGAACAACTTGAAACTGCCCCTCGCCCTGATCTTTGCCTCCCTGCTGCTGGGAGGCTGCACCCCCTCTCCCGACGACTTTCCGCCGATCCTGGCCAGCGCCGTGACCGTCACCGCAGCGCCCTCGACTTAACCCCCGCAAGCGCTGTGTCAGGGCCGCAATACGGCTACCCGCAATTGCTCATCCAGTACCCGTTCATGCACATCGAGGCTCTGGCTCGCCCATCGTGCATGAGCCGGGCTGATATCGCCGGTGAAGGCTGCCGCCAGTTGACGCAAGTCGGCAACGCTGCGCACCCGGGGGCAAAATGCTTTCTCGTCGCAGTGAGTGCTGGCATTGCGGTAGGTGTTGAGCAAGCGATCCCACAGACCGTCGCGTACTTGTCTGATCGACTTGAGCTGCATTGGCTGCACGCCCAGTCGTTGCGTGAGTCCCGGTTCGTCCAGGGCTTCGCTCGCCAGCAGAGCCTTGCCGAAAACCAGCACTTCAGCACGGGCAGCTGTGTCGATGTCGGCCTGCGTGGCAAGCGCGTCGGGCCAACCGGTGCGCTCCAGGTTGGCAAGCAGCAACCCGTTGCCCGTGTCGGAGGCCAACGCCAAACGACAGCCACTCACCCACAGCAAAACGATCGAGGCCATTCGTAGCCACTGCATACCTAATTCCCTTTAAGCGTGTGTCGGACATTTGGAAACGCCCTACGGATTCTGGCGCGCACCATACAGAGGTTTACTTTGAAACGCCTGATAATCACGTCGGAAAATTCGCCAATAAGGGTTTGGCTTTGAAAAACCGAAAAAACATGTAGGGCAAATGCCCATATCGTGGAAAAAACCCTTACGAAATCTGTCCATTGCGGCCGTCTTGTCCCACTCGACGGCGTCCTTCTATAGTGGCCGGCGCGACTGAAAACACTGTGTCGGCCCACCGAAGCGACTTCGTAAAGGACACGCCTCAATCATGAACATGTTCACACCGCTGAATACTCGTTTTCGCCCTCTCAAGACCTGCGACGGCGACAACCCGGTAATGGTCATCGACACCGCTGCAACAGCGGGTGACCTGCTCAATGCCGCCGATCAACGTCTGCGCGCGGCCAGCGATCTGCTGGAAACTCTTTACTGCTTGTGTTTCAAACAGGCCGATGTGAAAGACATTCCCAACATCGTCAATGCGCTTTATTTATTGACCCAAGACGGTTGTGACTTGTTGGAAGTTGCCAAACAACGAATAAACAACTAACGCCGCCAGCCTCATTTACAAAGTTCGCAACAACCCTTCGCTTCCATTACTACAAAGTTTACAACTAGCCTGATTGCTCTTATATCAACCGAGAGCAACAACATGACTACGTTAACTATTTTCTTCTGCGGTACAGGTTCTACAAAGTTTGATAATGCACACGTTAACTATTGGAATGGGGAATTGGTCTCCACACTGGCCGCTCACCACACCGGGCGCGAGTTCGCCGACTGGATCGTGGTCGACGGCCCCGGCACCAGCAACCTGCAAGCCGATGAACTGTTCACCCAGTCCAAGGACTACGGCCTCAGTGGCACCTTGTTCGGCAAGGGCTGGGAGGAAAACGTCCAGCACGCGATGAACATCATCAAAGGCCAATGTGACTGGCAGCGCGAACAACTGACCGAAGCGGAATACAACCGCCTCAAAGCCGCCGGCATTCCGATTGAAGATGTAAAAGTCGAAGGTTCCTGGCTGTGGCGTAAATATAACTATGGCGATCGCAGCGTCACGCAACAGAAGTTACAGGAGCAAATTATCAAAACCTTTCGCAAGGACGGTGTTATCCCAACAAAAGTCAATCTGGTGGGCTGGAGCCGTGGCGGTATCAGTTGTCATATGCTGGCCAATGCCATGTTTAACGACAGTGCACTGAAAAACATTCCAGTGAATATCTTTGCCATCGACCCGGTGCCGGGCATCGGTAACTTTCAGGAACACCGGGTAAAGCTCAATAGCAACGTAAAAGAATATGTGGGTTTCTATGCGCGGGATGAGCGCTCCAAGGGTTTCAGTTGTGTCATTCCGCAAACCGCGACCGGCACCAAGACCAGCATCTTCCCCATGCCCGGCCGTCACGCCACCCTGGTCGGCAACGCCTCCGCCGACGGCAACAGTGGTCCAAAAGTGCTGGCCGAACCCGGCCTCATCGTCCGTCACTTTGCCGAGGTCTGCCTGAAACGCTGGGGCACCGTCCTCGACAAGAACCTCAACCTCAGCGACACCGATCTTCGCAACCACACCGCCGCCATCGTCAACGCGGCAGCGAAATACAAGGCCATGGAAAAGTGTTCCTACACCTGGTTCACCGAACTGGATCAAGGCGAACGCTACGTATCGCTGGGCAGCAAAGGCGTTCCGTTCTCGACGGTGAAAGGCGCGATCTACACCCCGGCGACCGGGCTGACGACGAGTGTGCTGGATGTTGAGGGGTATCGGGCTATTCGTTGAAAACCGTGATTGATCTGTAGGAACGGACTGCCCGAATCTGCATCCCGTTCCTACACGCAGCGGCGCCTTGTCTTCTATCGGCGCCTGTTAGCCCAAATCTATAGTTGTGAGCATCGCTACCCAATCAGCGATTCAGGTTTGGTCACCTGAAAAACAGAGATAACTGATGCATGCCCTTGTATGCTGCCGACCTATTTCTGTCGGCACGCTTTATGGCGGGCTGTGTTTGGGACGCTTCGGCGTACCGGGTTATCTCTGCCGGTTTGACCAACTTGAACACAGTCCGCCTCCACCGCTTGGTCACGGTAGCAGCGGTTCATTGATGCCTACAGAGATAGAAAAAATGAAATCATGGAACGAGCTCCACCCCAATCGCTACCGTCCACTCGACTCCAACCTCACCGACACCAAGCCCCTGGTCATCGACACCGAAGCCAACCCGCAAGACATCCTCGAATGCGCCGTCCAGCGCCTGCGCGCCTCAAGCGACCTGCTGCAAACCCTCTACTGCCTCTGCTTCAAACACGCCGACGTCGAAGACATCCCGCACATCACCCACGCGCTCTACCTTCTCACCAAAGACGGCTATGACCTGCTCCAGGTCGCCCAGCAGCGAATGCTCAACTGGAAAGCGCCGGCCTGAGGCTGAGTGAACGAATCGCTCTCAGGCGCTACCTGAGAGCGATGGAAAAAACGCAATCAAACAATGGAGATTCTCGTGAGCAAATTTTTTGATGAGCTGATGGAGAGCGTCAAACAGGCGGATGAAATCTTTCGCCGCGAGCACGGAGACCTCAACTCGAAACATGCTCCAAAGATGCCGCTGAAAATCGAAGAACATCTCCAAAACGCGCCGCTTCCTGACAATGACCAAGACAAATAAGTACCAAAATTCTGCTATTTAGCCATAAAAACAGCTGGAATAATTCCAATTAGGCATTTCTGCCTCCATTTGTCTTACCGAATATTCTTCTCAGTCTTAAGTGCTACTATTCTGGTAGTTAAAGCTTAAAAATGAAGGAATATTGGCATATGGCTAATAAGACAGCATCGCTCTTGCCCGCGACTTCCAGAATGCTTTCCGAGTTTGGCGAGCGCCTGAAGCTGGCTCGCCTGCGCCGCAAACTGACGGCCAAGCAAGTCGCAGAACGATCAGGCATGTCGCTGACAACGTTGCGCTCTCTGGAGTCCGGAGGCTCGGGGGTAACCATCGGTGCCTATCTGTCAGTCATGCAGGTACTCGGGCTGGAAAAGGATCTGAATAAACTGGCCGAAGCCGATGAGATGGGGCGCCGATTGCAGGACGCGCAATTGCTGCCTGGAGCAAAACCCCAGCGAGTACGCGGAACCTCCAGGATCAAGAAATCGCCTCTGGTCGGCGAAAAAAGCACACGAGTAGAGGACAGCGCCTACATCGCCAGCCTGACCGAAGACTTTCCTCTCAACACCCACTCGCTTTCAGAACTGTTGAACAAGAAAAAAAGCGGCTCCAAAACAGGTGAAGAATGACGCGAATTGCGGTTTATGCAGATTGGGAATCCTTGAATGGTGCAAGACGCCTCGGATTCCTGCATGCCAGAAAGGCCCGTGCCAACGAAGTGTTCGAGTTTGAGTACGATCCAGCCGCACTGGCCGATCCAGAACTGAGCTTCATGAAGCTCGATCCCCGTATCAACCTTTTCGAAGGGCACCAGTTTCCCGGCGGGCACCAAACCCAGTTCGGCGCGTTTGCAGACTCAAGCCCCGATCGTTGGGGACGTTTACTGATGAAACGGCGTCTGGAGCGAGACATTCGCGACGGGCTGTTGCCAAGCGGCAGCAAGCTTTACGAATCCGACTGCCTACTGGGTGTACATGACCTCTTTCGCGTTGGAGGCCTGCGCTACAAGCTCAACGATGAAGGCAGCTTTCTTGATGACCGCGACGGCATAGCCGCCCCGCCGTTTCTGGAGTTGCGCGCACTGGAGCAAGCGAGCCGCGCGCTGGAAAACGATCCGGACAACACAGCACTTGAAGGACGCGAGTGGTTGAAAATGCTGATCGCACCCGGCGGCTCGCTGGGTGGCGCAAGACCCAAGGCCAGCGTCGCAGATCGGCACGGCCATCTGTGGATCGCCAAGTTTCCGAGCATTCGAGATGACTACGACGTCGGTGCCTGGGAAATGGTGGTGAATGCTCTGGCCAAGCACTGCGGGTTAAGAGTAGCGACTGGCACCGCTCAACGTTACGCAAGCCAGCACCACTGCTTCATGGTTAAGCGCTTTGACCGAAGCAAATCCGGTGGCCGCTTCCACTTCGCCTCAGCCATGACCATGACCGACCGCGTCGACGGTGACGATGCCTCGAACGACGCCAGCTACATCGAACTGGCTCGAGTAATCATTGAACACGGCTCTGAAGTCGACACCGACCTGCGCGAGCTGTGGTCGCGAATCGTTTTCAACATCCTCGTTTCGAACACCGACGACCACTTGCGCAACCACGGATTCCTTCTCGATCCTGGTCGCGGGTGGAGGTTGTCTGAGGCTTACGACATGAATCCGGTGGCGAACGCGGATGGGTTGAAACTGAACATCACGGACTCTGATAACGCCCTGGATCTGGACCTTGCTCGGGAAGTGGCGATTAACTTCCGGCTTGACCGAGAGGATGCCGATAAAATCATCAACGACTTCAAAGAGACCCTAACGCAGTGGCCGGAATTGGCTGGTGCGCTCGGCATTCCGAGACGTGAACAGGAAAGAATGGCCCCCGCATTCCAGCTGTCGGCATATTAACAGCGACCGCAACTAATCCATCACCCACAAAAAAGCCGCCCTCAAGAGGCGGCTTTTTCATTCACCAGAACTAAGTCTTACAACTTAGGCCCGGCAGCCTTGATCGCATCGCTCACTTCGAACTTCTTGAAGTTCTCGATGAACAGACCGGCCAGTGCTTTGGCAGCTTCGTCGTACGCAGCCTTGTCAGCCCAGGTGTTGCGTGGGTTGAGCAGGTTGGTTTCGACGCCCGGTACGGCCAGTGGCACGTCCAGGTTGATGGTGTCCAGGTGCTCGGTGGCTGCACCGATCAGCGCGCCGCTCTGGATCGCTGCGATCACCGCACGGGTGGTCGGGATGTTGAAGCGTTTGCCGACGCCGTAGCCGCCGCCGGTCCAGCCGGTGTTGACCAGGTAGACCTTGGAGCCGAAGCCGCGGATGCGCTTGATCAGCAGTTCAGCGTATTCGCCGGCCGGACGCGGGAAGAACGGTGCGCCGAAGCAGGTGGAGAAGGTCGACTTGATGCCGCTGCCCGAACCCATTTCAGTCGAGCCCACCAGAGCGGTGTAGCCGGACAGGAAGTGGTAGGCCGCTTGTTCTTCGTTGAGGATCGACACTGGCGGCAGCACGCCGGTCAGGTCGCAGGTCAGGAAGATCACAGCGTTCGGCTCGCCGCCCAGGTTCTTCTCGGAACGCTTGGCAACGTGCTCCAGCGGGTAGGCCGCGCGGCTGTTCTGGGTCAGGCTGACATCGGCGTAGTCGGCGTGTTTAGCGTCGTCGATCACGACGTTTTCCAGCACCGCGCCGTGCTTGATGGCTTTCCAGATGACCGGCTCGTTCTTCTCGGACAAGTCGATGCACTTGGCGTAGCAGCCGCCTTCGATGTTGAAGACAACGCCTTCGCCCCAGCCGTGTTCGTCGTCACCGATCAGGTAACGGCTTTCGTCGGCGGACAGGGTGGTCTTGCCGGTGCCCGACAGACCGAAGAACAGAGTCACGTCGCCTTCTTCGCCGATGTTGGCAGCGCAGTGCATTGGCAGCACGTCAGCGGCCGGCAGCAGGAAGTTCTGCACGGAGAACATGGCTTTCTTCATTTCACCGGCGTAACGCATGCCGGCGATCAGCACTTTCTTCTGGGCGAAGTTGATGATCACGCAACCGTCGGAGTTGGTGCCGTCACGCTCTGGCACGCACTCGAAGTTGGCGACGTTCAGCACTTGCCACTCTTCGCGACCGGCCGGGTTGTACTGAGCCGGGTTGATGAACAGGCAACGACCGAACAGGTTCTGCCAGGCAGTCTGGGTGGTCATTTTCACGGCCAGGTAGTGATCTTCGGCCGCGCCTACATGCACGTGGGAAACGAAATGCTCTTGCGCGTTGTTGAATGCTTCAACACGAGCCCACAGCGCGTCGAATTTGTCGGCCGGGAACTTGCGGTTGATCGGGCCCCAGGCAATGGCAGCCTGGGTGGAAGGCTCTTCAACGATGAAACGGTCGACTGGCGAACGGCCGGTGCGGTGACCGGTGCGAACTACCAGAGCGCCGGTATCGGCAAGCTCGCCTTCACCGCGGTTCAGGGCTTCTTTTACCAGATCATCAACACTCAGATCGGTGTACACGGCGTTATTGGCTTGCGTCATGAGGTTCCCCGTCGGCCAGTGGCCGAGTGTGCTCCAAACGTTTTGTAGTAGAAAGTCGTGCACTACTACCGCGAAAAAAGTGGGCCGGATTATGCCAGAAAAGCCCAAAAAGAGTAGGGCCCTCCCGTCGTAACGGCGTAATTCCGTCGTTGAGCAGTGAATTTACCTGCGCTGAACCGTTTTAGTGCCGGGTATCTGACGGCGTCTCGACGCCCGCGCCAGCGAACAATTGAGCGATATCTGCCGCATCGAACAGGTAGCGCTGGTTGCAGAACTGGCAATCGATCTCGACTTGGCCACCTTGCTCGGCCACCAGTGCCTGCGCATCTTCCAGACCCAGGCTGACCAGTGCGTTACCCGAACGCTCGCGGGAGCAGCTGCAGTGGAAGCGCAGTTTCTGCACATCGAACAGACGAACCTGCTCTTCGTGGTAGAGGCGGTGCAGAACCGTTTCGTTGTCCAGGCTCAACAGTTCATCAGCGGTCAGGGTGTTGCCCAGCGCGGTGATGTGCTGCCAGCTGGCGGCGCGTTCTTCTTCGTCTTTCAGGCGATCGGCCGGCAATTGCTGCAGCAACAGACCACGGGCACGACGGCCGTCGGCGCACAGCTTGAAGCGAGTGCCGACCTGCTGGGACATGACGAAATAGTTGGTGAAGCAGTCGGACAGGGTTTCGCCGTCGAGATCAACGATGCCCTGATAACGCTGGCCAGCGATCGGGTCGACGGTCAAGGCAAGGACACCGTTCGGCATCAGGTCGCCGAGGGTCGCGTCGGCAGGAATCTGCTCGGCGTGATAGCGCGCCAGGCCGCGGATTTCGCGCTCGCTGGAGCACTCGATCATCAACAGCGGGATCGGGCCTTCGGAACGGGCCTGAAGAATCAGCAAGCCATCGAATTTCAGGGTGCCCACCAGCAACGAGGCGGCAGCCATCAGTTCGCCCAGCAATTGCGCAACCGGTTCCGGGTACGGGTGCTTGGCGAGCACTTCGGCGTAGCTGCGCTCCAGCGACACCAGTTCGCCGCGCGTGTCGCTGTCATCGAAGATGAAGCGTTGGGTGTAATCGGTATCGAGGAAATCGGTCATAGGTCTGGGTATCTGAATGTGATGACAAAATGGTTACAAAGAATGAAAATCCCGCGCTTCTGGCATCCTTTTTGATGCCGATGTTCAGCCACGGGAGGCATTTTATGAACAATCCGGGTTTGTTCCAATCAAGGTGGAACCTCGGCCGGCTGGTTCTGTGCAACGTTGTGCCATTGGCACTACTGGCTTTCTGGTTATGGCCTACAGGTCAGATGCTGTGTGTGATTTTCGACGAGTGGCTGTTCCGCTCACTCAACGCACCGCTGGCCAGCAACCCCATATGGCTCCACATCTGGGCAATTGCAAGTCTGCGACCGTTCGACATCGTCGTCGGCCTGATTCTGCTGACACTGCTGATCAAGGGCGACTGGGTGTTCAGGGCGATTGACGTGCGCCGCGCCTTTTTCGGTTTTTTCTCGATCCTGCTGCTGATGGTGGTGATCCGCGCGCTGTTTTCCAAGTTCTCCGATCACATGGGCTGGCAGCACAGCAGCCCGTCGATGGTGCTCGAAGGTGCCGTGCATATCAGCGATTACTTCCCGCATCTGGAGAAGACCTGGGAGCTAAAAGATCGCTCGAGCCAGAGCTTCCCCGGTGACCACGCCTCGGTGCTGCTGATCTGGGCGCTGTTCATGGGCGTGTTCAGCCGTACGGCTGGTCAGTTTCTGGTGATCTGGGGTCTGGCGCTGCTGTTCATGCTGCCGCGTCTGGTCGCCGGTGCTCATTGGGGCCAGGACGATTACATCGGCGGCATGCTGCTGGCGGTGTGGGCACTGGGCTGGGGTTACTACACGCCGTTTGCTTATCACGCGGCGAACTTCTGGTTGAAGGTCACGGCACCGGTCTTCCGGTTGCTGGGCAAGCTGCCGGTGGTTTCGCGGATGAGTGTAGTGTCCGCGCAGTAATCAACGGTTACTGAAAAAAACGCAGCCGGCGGCGGGTCTTGAACCCAGGCCGGCAGGCTGCGTTTTTTATTCGCCGCTACTGTTCCCACGAAATTTAAACAGATCCCGACGCTGCTTCTTGCTCGGTTTACCGTCGGTGGTGACACCCAGAGCGCCCGCCTTGCGCATCGCCGCAGCCGCTTCACGCTTGGCAATGCTGGCCTCGGTCTCGGCATACAGCGTCTGCGCCTCAGGTGCGCCGCGACGCACGATCGACAGGGCCTGAACCACAACGGTCTTCTCGTCGAAGCCGGCGCGAATCTCGAATTCATCGCCAATGCGTGGTTCTTTGCCAGGCTTGCAGCGCTCTCCCCGACAATGCACCTTGCCACTCTCGATGGCGGCTTTGGCCAAGGCGCGAGTCTTGAAAAAACGCGCGGCCCACAGCCACTTATCGAGACGAACCTTGTCGTCCTCTTCGCTTTTTTGTGCCATATGAATTCCTCGTTCAGCCAGTAGTCGGAACTGTACTACCGATTCTGTCGGGCGCAAGAACTCGGCCCTCCAGATAAACTGTGATCTTCGCCGGTTCAACGGCATGGAGTGATCGAGTGACCAAATTTCCGTCTTCATTGACCTCGCCCAAATCCGGGTGCCTGGGCTGCCAGCAAAGTGAGCCGCTGGGCTTCGACTTTTCCTTCGCGTATCAGCCCATCGTGGATCTGCGTGACAAGTCGGTGTACGCCTACGAGGCACTGGTCCGTGGTGTGGCCGGTGAAGGCGCATTAATCGTGCTGGATCAGGTTACAGAAGATAACCGCTACCGTTTCGACCAGCTCTGCCGGACTCGCGCCATCGAAGGCGCGGCCGAACTTAATATGCAGACACACTTGTCGATCAACTTCATGCCCAACGCCGTCTATCGTCCAGAGTTGTGCATTCGCAGCACCCTGGAGGCCGCCAGGAAACACAATTTTCCGATCGACCGGCTGATTTTCGAAACACTGGAAAGCGAGCATGTAGATAACTATCGCCATTTGACCAATATTCTGCGTGAATACCGCGAATTCGGCTTCAAGACGGCCATCGACGATTTCGGTGCCGGCTATTCGGGGCTCAATCTGCTGGCCGATTTCCAACCGGACCTGATCAAACTCGATATGGCGCTGATTCGCGATATCGACCATGACCGTGTTCGTCAGGCTATCGTTCGGGGGATTGTCACAATCTGTGCGGAGTTGGACGTTACAGTCATCGCCGAAGGCATCGAGAGCGCTGGTGAGCGGGATTTCCTGGCGGACTGCGGAATATTTCTGATGCAGGGTTACTGGTTCGCCAGGCCCGCATTCAAAGCGTTGGCCCAGGTATCCCCTGAAGCGTGGACGCGTTAATTGTTGGTTTTTTCCATTGAAGACATTTGACCATTTGACCGTTATCGGTTTGCGCGAGTGGGTGGCGCTTCCGGATCTGGGAGTCGCCGGCCTTCGGGCAAAAATCGACACCGGCGCCAGCACCTCCAGCCTGCATGCCACCGACATCGAGCCGTTCGAACGAGACGGCGAGAAGTGGGTGCGCTTCACCGCGCACCTGGGCACCGTTGTGCAGCTGCGCCATCGACGCTGCGAAGCGCCGCTGGTCGCCCGCAAGACCATCAAGAGTTCGAATGGCCAGGCCCAGGTGCGCTACGTGATCAGCACCACCCTGGCCCTGGGTGATCGGGTCTGGCCGATCGAGTTCACCCTCGCCTGCCGCAAGTCCATGCGCTATCGCCTGCTGCTAGGTTCCAAAGCCCTGATCGACGGCCATCTGGTGGTCAATCCGGGCATCAAATATGTACAAGACAAGCCGGTGTTCCCGGTATCTACCTCCTCCACAGGTGTTGCATGAAGATCGCTGTGCTGTCGCGGAACCCGCGTCTGTATTCCACCCGCCGTCTGGTCGAAGCCGGAACCGAGCGCGGGCATGAAATGGTGGTGATCGACACCTTGCGCGCCTACATGAACATTGCCAGCCACAAGCCGCAGATCCACTACCGCGGCAAGCCGCTGGAGGGTTTTGACGCAGTGATCCCGCGGATCGGCGCGTCGGTGACGTTTTATGGCTGCGCGGTGTTGCGTCAGTTCGAAATGATGGGGGTGTTTCCGCTCAACGAATCGGTGGCCATCGCCCGTTCGCGGGACAAGCTGCGTTCGCTGCAGTTGCTGTCGCGCCGGGGCATCGGTTTGCCAGTGACCGGCTTCGCCCATTCGCCGGACGACATTCCCGATCTGATCGACATGGTCAACGGCGCGCCGCTGGTGATCAAAGTGCTCGAAGGCACCCAGGGCATCGGCGTGGTGCTGTGCGAAACCGCAACGGCTGCGGAGTCGGTGATCGAGGCGTTCATGGGCCTGAAGCAGAACATCATGGTGCAGGAATACATCAAGGAGGCTGGCGGCGCCGACATCCGCTGCTTCGTGGTCGGCGACAAGGTGATCGCGGCCATGAAGCGTCAGGCCAAGCCCGGCGAGTTCCGCTCCAACCTGCACCGTGGCGGCAGTGCCAGCCTGATCAAGATCACTCCGGAAGAACGCATGACTGCGTTGCGCGCGGCCAAGGTCATGGGCCTGGCGGTAGCGGGTGTGGATATCCTGCGCTCCAACCACGGGCCGCTGGTGATGGAGGTGAACTCGTCACCGGGCCTGGAAGGGATCGAAACCACCACGGGCAAGAACGTGGCGGGGATCATCATCGAACACCTTGAGAAGAATGGCGGGCCGAACATGACCCGCACAAAAGGCAAGGGATAGGGGCAGCTACGAGCTACGAGCTGCAAGCGGCGAGTGAAAGCAGCTTTGGCTTGTAGCTTGTAGCTGCCGTTAAACGGCATCTCTTGGCAGCATCAACCCCAGCGGCAATCGAACCCGCGCCTCCAGCCCGCCACCGGAGCGGTTGCGCAGTTCAACATTGCCGCCGTGCATCGAAGCAATCCGCTTGACGATCGCCAGCCCCAGGCCGGTACCTTTTCCGCCCCGCGCCCGATCACCTCGGGTGAACGGGTTGAAAATCGCCTCAAGTTCCGACGGGGCGATTCCCGCCCCACGATCCATTACGCTCAGCACCACGTACGGCGCACTCGTGTCCCCGGATACATAGGCCGCGACGTCCACGCTCCCTCCGGCATGATTCAACGCGTTGCCAATCAGGTTGTTCAGCAAACGCTTCATCGACACCCGCCGCAACGGGAACGGCTGGATCGGCTCCAGGCGCAGGCGCACTTTCTCTTCACTCTGGTTGTACGGTGCCGCGACTTCACGCACCAGATCACTGAGATCCACTTCCTCCACCGACTCGTCCCGACCATCACGAATGAACGCGAGGAACTGGTCGAGGATGGCGTCCATGTCTTCGATGTCGCGCACCATATCGTTGGTCAGATCCGTGCGGTCCCCCATCAACTCCAGCGACAGCCGCAAACGGGTCAGCGGCGTACGCAAGTCATGCGAGACCCCCGCCAGCATCAGCTCACGCTCGCGACCGGCCTGCTCGACGTCTTCGGCCATCTGGTTGAAGGCGCGATAAACCTCGGCCATTTCGCTGGGGGTGTCACTGATCGGCAGGCGTACGCTGCGGCCCTGGCCGAGTTGCCGGGCGGCATAGACCAGACGTTTCAATGGCTGATTGAGCTGGCTGACGAAAATCCAGGCAGATGCCGTGGACAGCAACCCGATGGCCAGGAACCAGCCGAGTACGTTCCAGATTTTCTGGCCGCGCAAAGGGTGCGGGTACAACGGCACTTTCAGCCAGCCATCACCGAGGCTAGGTGCGCGCACCCACAACGCTGGCGGCGAATGCATGCGCAAGCGCACTTCGGTGTCGGCGCCCAGCTCCGCCTGCATCTGCCGCTGGTAGATTTCACTGTAGGGCCAATGCTGTTCGCCTTCCGGCACACCGGCGCCGACCACCCGGATCAAGGTCGCGGCATCGGCGATTTTCGCGCGGTTTTCTTCATCGGCGGCCCAGTAGGCACGCAGCGTCAGGGCGACGCCGTGGCTGTATTGGCGGTCCACCAGCACGTCCTCGTTCATCAACAGATAAACCAGGGTCAATGCCTTGGAAAACAATACGACGATGAGCACCAGCCACAGGGTGCGGGAGAAGAAACTTTGGGGGAACCAGACGGGGGTTTTCATGGATAACCGCTACACACTTGCAGGAGCGAGCAATGCTCGCATATTGCGGATTGCGAGTCTGCGTGGACGGCGTTTCCGACCGTTCCCCGCAGACTCGCTCCTACAAATCACCCATCACTTGGTGGAGTTGCCATCCGGCACGAACACGTAGCCGACACCCCAGACGGTCTGGATGTAACGCGGCTTGGACGGATCGGGTTCGATCATCCGGCGCAGACGGGAAATCTGCACGTCGATGGAACGCTCCAGGGCATCCCACTCCCGGCCACGGGCCAGGTTCATCAACTTGTCGCGGGTCAGCGGCTGACGGGCATTCATCACCAGGGCCTTGAGCACCGCAAACTCACCGGTGGTGAGCATGTGCACTTCGTCGCCGCGTTTGAGTTCGCGGGTGGCCAGGGACAGCACGTAATCGCCAAACGTGACGTTTTCTTCTTCACTGCCCGGTGCTCCCGGCACCGGTGCGGCCTGACGGCGCAGTACGGCCTTGACGCGGGCCATCAGCTCGTCCGGGTTGAACGGCTTGGCCAGGTAGTCGTCGGCCCCCAGTTCCAGGCCCTTGATACGGCTCAGTTCGTCACCCTTGGCGGTCAGCATGATGATCGGAATCTGATTGTTCGCGCCACGCAGGCGGCGGCAAGCAGTCAGGCCGTCTTCGCCGGGCAGCATCAGGTCGAGGACGACCAGGTTGAACACTTCACGCGACAGCAGACGATCCATCTGCTCGGTGTTCGGCACGGCGCGGGCACGGTAGCCCTTGCTGACGAAAAAGCGTTCCAGCAGGCTGCTCAGCCCCGGATCGTCGTCAACGATGAGAATTTTTTCGCCTTCAGCAGTTTGTGCAGTGCTGCTCATTGGATGCTCCTTTTAGCTCGGCGCGCATTATGGCGTAGCTGCCGTTATACGCACCGTGTGCATTGTTAGCAGATTTTTCCTTCACTGCCAGAAAACCGGGGCTTGTGCCTACAGACTGTGTCGCCCCCGAATGACAGAACGCTGGTTATAATGCGCGGCCTTTTGTGTCAGGCAACGTCTGAATCGTTACCGCAGGTGGCCGTCCCTTATTTTCATGGGCGCCGCAGTAATTGTTCGATTTCACGGGTCAATGGGATGCCTTTTGACCCAGGCAGCGGCCAGCATCAAGCCGCCCCACCAGACTCCGGGCCTTCATTTACGCGCCTGCGAGCCTGCTTTCACAATTTGTCAGGTGGTTTTATGGACAGCATCAACAGCCGCATCGCCGAGGAACTCGGCGTACGCCCACAACAGGTCGAAGCGGCCGTCGCGCTACTCGATGAAGGCTCTACCGTTCCCTTCATCGCCCGTTACCGGAAAGAAGTGACCGGCAGCCTCGATGACACCCAACTGCGTCATCTGGAAGAGCGTCTGCGCTACCTGCGAGAACTCGACGAACGGCGCATCAGCATTCTTTCCAGCATCCAGGAGCAGGGCAAACTCACCCCTGAGCTGGAGCGCGAAATCAAACTCGCCGACACCAAGACCCGCCTCGAAGACTTGTACCTGCCGTACAAGCAGAAGCGCCGCACCAAGGGCCAGATCGCCCTGGAAGCCGGCCTCGGCGAACTGGCCGACGATCTGTTCAACGACCCGTCGCTGACCCCGGAAGCCGAAGCCGCACGCTTCATCGACGCCGAAAAAGGCGTGGCCGACGCCAAGGCAGCACTGGAAGGCGCCAAGTACATCCTCATGGAGCGCTTCGCCGAAGACGCCAACCTGCTGGAAAAACTGCGCACCTACCTGAAGCAGGAAGCCACTCTCAGTGCCCGCGTAATCGCCGGCAAGGAAGAGGAAGGCGCGAAGTTCCGTGATTACTTCGAACACGACGAACCGCTGAAAAGCATGCCGTCGCACCGCGCGCTGGCGATTTTCCGTGGCCGCAACGAAGGCATTCTCAGCTCTGCACTGAAAGTCGGCGAAGAACTGCCGGGCACCCTGCACCCATGCGAGGGCATGATCGGTCAGCACGTCGGCATCCAGAACCAGAACCGTCCGGCCGACAAATGGCTGAGCGAAGTGGTGCGCTGGACCTGGAAGGTCAAGCTCTACACCCACCTGGAAACCGACCTGCTGGGCGAGCTGCGCGACGGCGCCGAAACCGAAGCGATCAACGTGTTCGCCCACAACCTGCACGACCTGCTGCTGGCTGCCCCGGCCGGCCCGCGCGCCACCCTGGGTCTCGACCCGGGCCTGCGTACCGGCTGCAAGGTAGCGGTGGTCGACTCCACCGGCAAACTGCTGGATCACGCCACGGTTTACCCGCACGTGCCGCACAACAAATGGGATCAGACCATCGCCATCCTGGCCGCCCTGTGCGCCAAGCACTCGGTCGACCTGATCGCCATCGGCAACGGCACCGCCAGCCGTGAAACCGACAAGCTGGCCATCGAACTGATCAAAAAATATCCAGCGATGAAAATGACCAAGGTCATGGTGTCCGAAGCCGGCGCATCGGTGTACTCGGCCTCGGAACTGGCGGCCAAGGAATTCCCGGATCTGGACGTGTCGATCCGTGGCGCGGTCTCGATCGCCCGTCGTCTGCAGGATCCACTGGCCGAACTGGTGAAGATCGACCCGAAATCCATCGGTGTCGGTCAGTACCAGCACGACGTGTCGCAACTGAAACTGGCGCGCGGTCTGGACGCCGTGGTCGAGGACTGCGTGAACGCCGTGGGCGTGGACGTGAATACCGCCTCCGTGGCACTGCTGGCGCGGATCTCCGGCCTCAACGCGACTCTGGCGCAGAACATCGTGGCCCACCGTGACGAGCACGGCGCGTTCAAGACCCGCGCGGCGCTGAAGAAAGTCGCGCGTCTGGGCGAGAAAACCTTCGAACAGGCCGCCGGCTTCCTGCGCGTGATGAATGGCGACAACCCGCTGGATTCCTCGGCCGTTCACCCGGAAGCCTATCCGCTGGTGCAGCGCATCGCCGCTGAAACCGACCGTGACATCCGCTCGCTGATTGGCGATGCGGCGTTCCTCAAGCGTCTGGATCCGAAGAAATTCACCGACGAGACTTTCGGTCTGCCAACCGTCACCGACATCCTGCAGGAGCTGGAAAAACCGGGCCGTGACCCGCGTCCGGAGTTCAAGACCGCCGAGTTCCAGGAAGGCGTCGAGGACCTGAAGGACCTGCAACTGGGGATGATCCTCGAAGGCGTGGTGACCAACGTGACCGCGTTCGGTGCGTTTGTCGACATCGGCGTGCATCAGGACGGTCTGGTGCACATTTCGGCGCTGTCGGAGAAATTCATCAAGGATCCGCGCGAAGCGGTGAAGGCCGGTGACGTGGTGAAGGTGAAGGTCATGGAAGTCGACATCCCGCGCAAACGCGTCGGCCTGTCGATGCGCATGAGCGACACCCCGGGCGAGAAGATCGACGGTGCCCGTGGCTCGCGTCCGGGCTCGGCGCCACGCCAGTCGCAAGGTTCGGCGCCGCGCAAGGAAAGCACCCCGGCGGCTCCGGTCAATAACGCAATGGCCTCGCTGTTCGCCAACGCCAAGCAGTTGAAGAAACGCTGATGGAAATGCCGGCCGGGCTTGTCGAGAGCGCGTTTTTCAAGCTGTTGGGCTGCCGTCTGCACAGCCTGGAAACCGGGGTGGCGCAAGTCGCCCTGGCACTGGAACCCGAACTGCGCAATCGCGGCGGCAAGCTGCACGGCGGCGCGCTGTTCAGTCTGGTCGATATCGCCATGGGGCTGGCCTGCTCCAGCACCCACGGCTTCGACCAGCAGAGCGCGACCATCGAGTGCAAGATCAACTACATCCGCGCCGTCTCTGATGGCGAGGTGCTGTGCACGGCGCGGGTGATCCACCCGGGCCGGCGCACGCTGGTGGTCGAAGCCGACGTGATGCAGGGCGACAAACTGGTCGCAAAAGCGCAAGGCACGTTCGCTGTCCTGTAGATGTTGTTCATCATTTTGAGTTAATTTCGGCGCTGTGATCGCAGCGTCGAGCGTTTCTGGGGGAGCGGGCTTGCCCGCGAAGAGGGAGTGTCAGGCAGCATCAGTTCGCCTGACACGACGCCTTCGCGGGCAAGCCCGCTCCCACAGGAACCGCGTAATCTTCGCGTGCATCGGCCAGATTCAGGGAGTGAAGTTGGCGTTTCAACGGGGGCTTCAGAGCCCGACAAACCAGGCGAAAACGCCAGTTTCAACTTCACCCTTGTAGACCGTCCTGCCCACCCCCATATTGGGGCGAATGACGCGTGAAGGAATCCAAATTGAGCGAACTTCTCAACCGCCGCCTGGCTCTGCTCGGCGAGCGCGCTAACCTCTCTCTGCTTGAGCAGTGCCTTCACGGTATCGAACGTGAATGCCTGCGGGTGACCGGCGAAGGCCGCCTGGCCCAGACGCCGCACCCTGAAGCCCTGGGTTCCGCGCTGACCAACGAACAGATCACCACCGACTATTCCGAGTCGCTGCTGGAGTTCATCACGCCCGCCCTGCCGGACCCGGCCGATACCCTGGCCAGCCTGGACAAGATTCATCGCTTCGCCTACAGCAAGCTCGGCAACGAGTACCTGTGGAGTCCATCGATGCCGTGCCCGTTGCCGGCCGAGGAAGACATCCCGATCGCCTATTACGGCACCTCCAACATCGGTCAGCTCAAGTACGTCTACCGCAAGGGCCTGGCCCTGCGTTACGGCAAGACCATGCAGTGCATCGCCGGGATTCACTACAACTTCTCCCTGCCGGAAAAGCTCTGGCCGTTGCTGAAAGAAGCCGAAGGCTTCGTTGGCACTGACCGGGATTTCCAATCGTCGTCCTATATCGCGCTGATCCGTAACTTCCGCCGCTACAGCTGGCTGCTGATGTACCTGTTCGGCGCTTCGCCGGCGCTGGACGCGGGTTTCCTGCGCGGTCGTTCGCACCAGTTGGAACAACTGGATCCGGACACCCTGTACCTGCCCTACGCCACCAGCCTGCGCATGAGCGACCTCGGTTACCAGAGCAACGCCCAGGCGGGCCTGACCCCGTGCTACAACGATCTGGCGAGCTACACCGACAGCCTGCGCCAAGCGGTGGCCACGCCGTACGCGCCGTACGTTGAAATCGGTACGCACCAGAATGGCGAGTGGGTGCAACTGAACACCAACATCCTGCAGATCGAAAACGAGTACTACTCGAACATCCGCCCGAAACGCGTGACCTACACCGGCGAGCGGCCGATCCAGGCCTTGATGGCCCGTGGCATCCAGTATGTCGAAGTGCGCTGCCTGGACATCAACCCGTTCCTGCCGATGGGCATCGACCTCACCGAGTCGCGCTTCCTCGACGCATTCCTGCTGTACTGCGCGCTGAACGAAAGCCCGCTGCTGACCAACAACTCCTGCGGCAACGCCACCTCCAACTTCCTCAGCGTGGTCAAGGAAGGTCGCCGTCCGGGCCTGCAATTGCAGCGCGATGGCCAACCGGTCGAGCTGAAGGAATGGGCTGCCGAACTGCTGGAAAAAATCGCTCCGCTGGCGGCATTGCTGGATCAAAGCCATGGCGGCGATGCCCATAGCAAGGCGCTCGATGCGCAGCTGGCGAAGGTCAAGGATTCATCTCTGACGCCTTCGGCCCAGGTGCTGGCGGCGATGGCCACGCACAAGGAAAGCTTCGCGCAATTCTCCCTGCGCCAGAGCCAGGCTCACGCCGAGTTCTTCCGCAGCGAGCCGTTGGCGGCTGACGAGCAAGCGAAGTTCGAAGAACTGGCGCGGTCTTCGCTGGCGCAACAGGCGGAGCTGGAGCAGAACGAGGTGGGCGATTTCGACGTGTTTGTCGGGTCGTATCAGGCGAGCATTCTGGCGATCAGTAACTGATTGATCGGCGTTGGATCGCAGCCCCCTCACCCTAACCCTCCCGAAACGTCGGACCGCCCAGAGGGAGAGGGGACTGACCGCAGTGTTTATCAGAGCTACGTCGACGTGAAATACCGAGTCGAACTCAGGATCTGAAAAGCCCGCGATCAGCTCCCTTTCCCCCTCGCCCCCCTGGGGGAGAGGGTTGGGGGTGAGGGGGAAAAAATCTCAAGCCATACCCAAAACTCAAACGCCCCCAACACCAGCGAGCCTTAGATTTTTCCGCTCATAAGCTCATTCTAAAAAGTTATTTATTTTTAGATTCTTAGATCATTTAGTCTCCATTCACGCCGACGCTCGGTCGCCTGATATGGAGCTCTTGAATGAAACTGAATTTCCCGCTTCGCCTGCTGGCCGTGGCCTCTCTGGCTGCTGCGAGTTTTCTGGCTCAGGCCGCCGACCTCACCGTCGCCTACCAGACCACCGTTGACCCGGCGAAAGTCGCCCAGGCCGACGGCGCCTATGAAAAAGCCACCAAGGCCGACATCAACTGGCGCAAATTCGATAACGGTGCCGACATCATCGCCGCCATCGCCTCCGGCGACGTGCAGATCGGCTACCTCGGTTCCAGCCCGCTGACCGCTGCAATCACCCGCAAAGTCCCGGTGGAAACCTTCCTCATCGCCACCCAGATCGGCGCCGCCGAAGCACTGGTCGCCCGTGACGGCTCCGGTATCAAAACGCCGCAGGATCTGGTCGGCAAGAAAATCGCCGTGCCGTTCGTGTCCACCGGTCACTACAGCCTGCTGGCCGCGCTGAAGCACTGGAACATCGATCCTTCGAAAGTCACCGTGCTCAACCTCGCCCCGCCGGCAATCATTGCCGCGTGGAAACGCGGTGACATCGACGCCACCTACGTTTGGGATCCGGCGCTGGGTGTGGCCAAGGAAAACGGCAAAGTGCTGATCACTTCCGGTGAACTGGCCAAGTTCGGCGCGCCGACCTTCGATGCCTGGATCGTGCGCAAGGACTTCGCCGAGAAGCACCCGGAAATCGTCACCGCCTTCGCCAAGGTTACCCTCGACGCCTACGCCGACTATCGCAAGGATCCGAAAGCCTGGCTGGCCAATCAGAGCAACGTCGACAAGCTGGTGAAACTGTCCGGCGCCAAGGCCAGCGACATCCCATTGCTGCTGCAAGGCAACGTCTACCCACTGGCGGCGGATCAGGTCAGCGACCTCGGCGCACCGACCACCAAAGCCATCACCGACACCGCTGCGTTCCTCAAGGAGCAAGGCAAGGTCGAAGCGGTACTGCCGGACTACGCGCCGTACGTCAGCGCCAAGTACATCACCAACTGATCGGGAGTTAATTGCGATGGCCTTGCTACAGCTGGAGCGCATCAGCGCACAGTATCCCGGCAGCCCGGAACCGGTACTGTCCGACATTTCCCTGACCCTCGGCCCTCAGCAATTGCTGGTAGCCCTCGGCCCGTCCGGCAGTGGCAAGACTTCGCTGTTGAACCTGATTGCCGGTTTCGTCGAACCGAGCGCCGGCCGCATCACCCTCGACAACGTGCCGGTCAAAGGCCCGAGCGCCGAGCGCGGCGTGGTGTTCCAGGACGACGCCCTGTTGCCCTGGCAGGACGTGCTGGCCAACGTGGCTTTCGGTCTCGAACTGGCCGGAGTGGCCAAGGACAAACGCGAACAGCGCGCCCGGGAAATGCTCGCGCTGGTCGACCTTTCCGGTTTTGAACACCGTCGCATCTGGCAGCTTTCCGGCGGCCAGAAACAGCGCGTCGGCTTGGCCCGCGCCCTCGCCGCCGACCCGCGCGTGCTGCTGATGGACGAGCCATTCGGCGCCCTCGATGCCTTCACCCGCGAACAGATGCAGGAGCTGTTGCTGCAAGTCTGGCAACGCACCGCCAAACCGGTGTTCCTGATTACCCACGACATTGAAGAAGCGGTGTTCCTCGCCACTGACCTGATTCTGCTGGCGCCGAATCCGGGGCAGATCGTCGAGCGTCTGCATCTCGACTTCGGCCAGCGCTACGCCGCCGGCGAATCGGCGCGGGCGATCAAGTCCGATCCGCGCTTCATCGAAACCCGCGAACACGTGCTGGCTAAAGTGTTCTCGCAACGCAGTGCCGTTCAGCGGCAGGAGCGCGCATGAGCAGTTACAACGTTTCCGCCACCGCCGTGAAACCCGCCGCCACGTCAGTGGCGACTCCCGTGCGCCGCCGTCTCAGCACCCGCTGGATCAGCCTGCTGACCTTGTTCGCCTTGCTGGTGATCTGGTGGGCCGTCACGGCTACCGGCCTGATCGAACCGCTGTTCCTGCCACCACCGTCCGCCGTGCTGCAAAAAGGCTGGTTGCTGGCGACTACGGGCTACATGGATTCGACGTTGTGGCAGCACCTGGGCGCGAGCCTCAGCCGAATCGGCCTGGGCCTGGGTTTTGCGATTCTGACCGCGGTGCCGGTGGGCATTGCCATCGGCGCCAACCGCATCGCCCGTGGCGTGCTCGATCCGCTGATCGAGTTCTATCGCCCGATTCCGCCACTGGCCTATTTGCCGCTGATCGTGATCTGGTGCGGCATCGGCGAGTTGTCGAAAGTGCTGCTGATCTACCTGGCGATTTTCGCTCCGATCGCGATTGCTACCGCCACCGGTGTGCGCACCGTCGACCCGGCCAAATTGCGCGCCGCGCAGTCGCTGGGCGCCACCCGCGCACAACTGATCCGCCATGTGATTTTGCCAAGTGCGCTGCCGGACATTCTGACCGGTGTGCGCATTGGCCTGGGTGTGGGTTGGTCGACCCTGGTCGCTGCCGAATTGATCGCGGCCACCAGCGGCCTGGGCTTCATGGTGCAGTCGGCTGCGCAGTTCCTGGTCACCGATGTGGTGGTGCTGGGGATTCTGGTCATCGCCCTGATCGCCTTCGCTATGGAGATGGGCCTGCGCGCCCTGCAACGCAAACTGGTGCCGTGGCACGGCCAGGCCCACTGATTTTTCAGCACTGACTACCCCGACAGTTTCGGGGCTCCAGAATTGAAGAGAACCACCATGAGCAGCCTGAACATCACCCCGTTAAGCTCGGCCCTCGGCGCACAGATCAGCGGCGTCGACATCAGCCAACCGCTGAACCTGGAGCAGCGCGACGCCATCGAGCAGGCGCTGCTCAAATACCAGGTGCTGTTCTTCCGCAATCAGCCGATCGAGCCTTCGCAACAGGCGCGCTTCGCCGCCTACTTCGGCGATCTGCACATTCACCCGATCTACCCGAACGTACCGGAACAACCGGAAGTGCTGATCCTCGACACCGCCGTCACCGACGTGCGCGACAACGCGATCTGGCACACCGACGTGACCTTCCTGCCGACCCCGGCCATGGGCGCGGTGCTCAGCGCCAAGCTGTTGCCGGAGTTCGGTGGCGACACGTTGTGGGCCAGCGGGATTGCAGCATATGAGGCGCTGTCGGCGCCGATGAAAGCGCTGCTCGAAGGGCTGACCGCGACTCACGATTTCACCCGTTCTTTTCCGCTGGAGCGCTACGGCAACACGCCACAAGCGCTGGCCCAGTGGGAGGCGGCGAGACGCAAGAACCCACCGCTGTCGCACCCGGTGATTCGTACGCATCCGGTGAGCGGACGGCGTTCGCTGTTCGTCAGTGAAGGGTTTACGTCGAAGATCAATGAGCTGTCGGAGACCGAGAGCGAAGCGGTATTGAAGTTCTTGTTCGCGCATGCGACGCGGCCGGAATTCACCATTCGCTGGCGCTGGCAGAAGGATGACATTGCGTTCTGGGACAACCGCGTGACGCAGCATTACGCGGTGGATGATTACCGGCCGGCACGGCGGGTGATGCAGCGGGCTACGGTGTTGGGGGATGTGCCGTTTTTTCGTTGAGCCTTTAACGCCAGAGCAAAATCAAGAGCCCCCCTCACCCTAACCCTCCCGAAACGTCGGACCGCCCGTAGGGAGAGGGGACTGATTGGGGGATGCTTTAAAGATGCACCGACCTGATCGTACTTTGCTGAATCCATAATCGACCGGATTTTTCAGGTCGATGTATGACGCAAGACACCTCGGTAGGCTCCCTCTCCCTACGGGCGGTCCGACGTTTCGGGAGGGCTGGGGTGAGGGGGTGGATCTATCTGACCCACCCCAATTTCGATCACTCCGCCGTCGAAGGCTTCTCCCAAAGATTAATCCCGCCCTCCTGAGCAAACCGGTCAATCTCCGCCAGCTCTTCCGCACTGAAACTCAGATTCTTCAACGCCCCGACGTTCTCGATAATCTGCTCTGGCCGGCTCGCACCGATCAGCGCCGAAGTCACTCGAGGATCGCGCAGCGTCCACGCCAATGCCAGTTGTGCCAGGCTCTGGCCACGACGCTTGGCGATCTCGTTCAGCGCCCGCACGTGAGCGATGTTGGCCTCGGACAAGTGCGAAGCCTGCAACGAACCACCGCCCGGACGATTGACCCGCGCATCCGCCGGCACGCCGTTGAGGTATTTATCGGTCAGCAGACCTTGCGCCAGCGGGGTGAACGCAATCACGCCGGTGCCGAGTTCGTCGGTGGTGTCGAGCAGGTCCTTTTCCACCCAGCGGTTGAGCAGGTTGTACGCCGGCTGGTGAATCAGCAGCGGCACTTTCCACTCTTTGAGCAGTGCGGCGATCTCGCGGGTTTTCACCCCGGAGTACGACGAGATGCCGATGTACAACGCCTTGCCCTGCTGCACCGCCGTGGCGAGGGCGCTGGCGGTTTCTTCCAGCGGGGTGTCCGGGTCGAAGCGGTGCGAATAGAAGATATCCACATAGTCCAGGCCCAGGCGTTGCAGGCTCTGGTCGAGGCTGGCCAGCACGTATTTGCGCGAGCCGCCGCCCTGACCGTAAGGGCCGGGCCACATGTCCCAGCCGGCCTTGCTGGAGATGATCAGTTCATCGCGGTACTGCTTGAAGTCTTCGCGCAGCAGACGGCCGAAGTTGATCTCGGCGCTGCCGTAGGGCGGGCCATAGTTGTTGGCCAGGTCGAAGTGGTTGATGCCCAAGTCGAACGCCGTGCGCAGCAACGAGCGCTGTGTGTCGATCGGCGTGCTGTCGCCGAAGTTGTGCCACAGGCCCAGGGACAGCGCCGGCAGCACCAGACCGCTGCGTCCGACGCGGCGGTAAGGGATGGAGTCATAGCGGTTTTCGGCAGCGGTGTAAGTCATCGAATCCTCTCTTGTCGGTCTTGAATCGGGTGTCGATTGCTACGCAAATCTGTTGCCGGGCCGGTCAAGGCCAAGGTTCTGGCGCAAGGTCCGGCCCTCGTATTCGGTTCTGAACAGCCCACGCCGTTGCAGTTCCGGGACCACGCCATTGGCGAAGTCTTCGAGCCCGCCGGGCAGATGTGGCACCAGCACGTTGAAACCGTCCGCCGCGCCCTGCTCGAACCATTCCTGCAAACGGTCGGCAATCTGCGCCGGAGTGCCGACGACGCTGTAATGTCCGCGACCGCCGGCGATTCTGCGCCCCAGTTCGGCCAGGGTCAGATGCTCGCGGCCGGCCAGTTCGGTCAGCAGTTTCTGTCGGCTCTGCTGGCCGCTGTCGGTCAGCGGTAATTCCGGCAGCGGCCCGTCCAGCGGGTACTTCGACAGATCGAAGTTGCCCAGCATACGCCCAAGCAGAGCGATGCCCACCTCGGGTTCGACCAATTGCTGAAACGTTTCACATTTTTCCTGTGCTTCGGCTTCCGTCTGGCCGACCACGACAAACACGCCGGGCATGATTTTCAGCGAATCGGCACTGCGTCCGTACTTCGGCAAGCGCCCCTTGAGGTCGGCGTAAAACGCCTGGGCGCTGGCCAGTGAAGTCTGCGCGGTGAACACCACTTCGGCGGTCTGTGCAGCCAGTTCACGTCCGGTTTCCGACGAGCCGGCCTGCACGATCACGGGCTGACCCTGTGGCGAACGCGCGACATTCAGCGGGCCTTTGACCCGGAAGTGCTCGCCAACGTGATTCAGCACGTGCAGTTTTTCCGGGTCGTAATACGCGCCGCTGGCCTTGTCGCGAATGAAGGCGTCGTCCTGCCAACTGTCCCAGAGCCCGGTGACGACCTGATGAAACTCCCGGGCGCGGCTGTAGCGTTCGGCATGGCCGATGTGTTCGTCGCGGCCGAAATTCTGCGCTTCGGCGGCATTGTCCGAGGTCACCAGGTTCCACCCCGCTCGCCCGCCGGACAGGTGATCGAGCGAAGCGAATTTACGCGCCACGTGGTACGGCTCGTTGTAACTGGTGGTCGCGGTGGCGATCAGGCCGATGTGTTCGGTCACTGCGCTCAATGCCGAGAGCAAGGTCAGCGGCTCGAAATGATCGGAGCGGGCCATGCGGCTGGCGATGTCCTGGGTCGGCGCGGCGACGCTGTCGGCGACGAACAGGGTGTCGAACTTCGCTGCCTCGGCAATCTGCGCCAGGCGTTTGTAATGGGCGAAATCCAGTCCCGCGTTGGCCGGCACGTCCGGATGACGCCACGCGGCGACGTGGTGCCCGGTGGCCATGAGGAACGCGCCGAGTTTCAGCTGTCTGCTCATCTCAGAAGTCCTTGCGCAGTTGCACGCCGAAGTAGCGCTCGTCGTCGCGAGGCACGGCGCGGTAGATGTAATTGCCCCCGCTGGCGAGCAATGGCGAATACGACTTGTCGGTGAGGTTCTTGCCGAGCAATGCCACGCGCCAGCCGTTGGTGTAATCGGCCAGGGCCACGCTGGCGTTCCAGAGGCCGTAGGCGCCTTGTTTGGTATCGGCGTTCTGGCTGATGTCGTACTGCACTTCGCTCTGCCAGCTGTAGTCGGTGCCGAGTTCGATATCCAGGCCGTTATCCAGCGGGATGGTGTAGTCGGCCCGCACATAGCTTTTCCAGTCCGGGCTGAACGGCAGCGGTTTACCGTTGACGTTGCACGACGCCGCCGCGCCCGCCGGGCAGGCGAACTCGTCGATGCGGGCGCGGGTGTAGGCCAGCGCGCCGGAGAACTTCAGTTGCTGGGTCGCCTGCAGGGCGAAATCAAGTTCCACACCCTCGGTGCTGACGCTGCCGGCGTTGATCAGGCGCGTTACGACTTGCCCGGCGACGGTGTCGAAAAAATTCGCCTGGTAGTTGTCGTAGTCGCTGTGGAAAACCGCGAGGTTGGTGGTCAGGCGATTGTTCCAGGACGAAGCCTTGATCCCCGCCTCCCAGGTGTTGGAGGTTTCCGGTTTCAGCGCTTCGGTGTCGCGCGGCTGCATGTTGAAAAACACGTTGTAGGCCGGGCCTTTGTAGCCACGCGAATAGGTCAGATAAGTGGTGACGGTATCGCTCAGGTCGTACTGCAAACCGAGCCGACCGGACCAGCCGTCCTCATCCACCGACCCGGAACTGCGGGTGGCCGGTTGAATGCCGCTGACGGTGGTGGCGGAAGTGGAAACGCGACGGTGATCGTATTCCAGATCGTCGTGGGTGTAGCGCAGGCCGGCGATGCCACGCAAGTCCGAGGTGAAATTCAGCGTGCTCTCGCCGAACACCGCATAGCTGTCGCTGGTGGTGCTGTAATCGGCGACGCCACGGTTGATGCTGGTTGTTGTAGTTAGCGTGCGCTGATAAGTCTCGTCATCCTTGCCGTGCATGTAGAACAGGCCGCCGACGTATTCGAGGAACTCGCCTTTCGGCGAGGCCAGACGCAGCTCCTGCGAGTACTGGTCGAAGGCCAGATCGCCCTTGTCCGCCGTGCCGGGGAACGCCGCCGTCACCGTGCCGAGACGGTCGCCGTCCTGATACTGGGTGTTGTCCCAGCCACGCCACGCGGTGATCGACGTCAGGGTGTAATCGCCCAGTTGCCAGTCGAGCTGGCCGGACAGGCCCTTGTTGGTGTCCTCGACGTGGGAGCGGGTGTCAGTGTTGATGTCGCGATTGTGGCTGGTGGCACTGACCGGGCTCAACGCATTGGCGAAGGCCGGGGTCAACGACTTGGTCACGACGCCGTTGGGGCCGTCATCGTGGGACTGCATGTAGTCGGCGATCAGGGTAAAGGTGACGTCGTCGTTCGGGGTGAATTCCAGTTTGCCGCGCACGCCGCGATGGTTGTAGCCGTTGACCTCCTGACCGTTGTGCTGGTTGTCGACGTTGCCGTCGTAAGTGCCGAACAAGGTGCTGATCGAACCCTTGAGCGTGTCCGGAATCAGGCTGCCGCCGATGCCGAAACGGGTGCGGCTTTCGTTGCCGCTGTAATACGACTGATCGATGTAGCCGTGGGTCGCGGCGGTCGGCGCCTTGCTGGTGATGTTCAGCACGCCGGCCGAGGCGTTCTTGCCGAACAGCGTGCCTTGCGGGCCGCGCAGAACTTCGACGCGTTCCAGGTCCAGCAGATCGAGGGTCGACTGGCCGGGACGGGCGTAGACCACGCCATCAATCACCGTGGCCACGGTCGGCTCGACGCCTGGCGAGGTGGAAATCGTCCCCACGCCACGCACGAACAGCGAGGTGTCCTTGTTCGACGCGCCGGTGCGGAAATTCAGCGACGGCACTTGCTGGACGATGCTCGCCACGCTGTTGCGGTTGTCGCGTTCCAGCTGCTCGCCGTCGATCACCGATACCGCCACCGGCACTTTTTGCAGCGACTCTTCGCGGCGGGTGGCGGTGACCGTGACGGATTTGAGGGTCGGCTCCTGATCGGTGCTGTCGGCGGCGAACGCGACGGGCAGCGGCAGCGCGGCTAGCCCGGTGAGTAGCCAGCCCGCAGCGCGGATCGATTGCGCCAGTTTGTGTGTCGCCCCAGGAATGTTGTGCATGTTTGCCCGCTCGAAAAGTTGCCCTGAACCGCTGCCGTTCTGCGACGACAGCGCCTGTCTCGGTGTCTTGGGCATTCGCTCGAGCGAGTAGCAGACAACGCGCTTTGTTAGCGCTAACATCACCAGTATTGGCAAACCGGACATAGATCGTCCAATACTGAAAAATTACTTTTATATGCGTTTTGGTTTTCAAGAAGGATCGAGCCTTGAGCGAAGAAAAGCCCCGCAAACGCCGTGGCGCCGGTCGCGTGACCCTCAACGCGGTGGCGCGCCAGGCCGGTGTTTCGGCGATCACCGTGTCGCGCTACTTCAACCAGCCGGAACAGGTCTCGCCCGAACGCCGCGAACGGATCGCGGCGGTAGTCGCGGAGCTGGGTTATGTGCCGAATCTGGTGGCCGGCGGACTCGCCTCGGCACGGGGAAAAATCGTTGGCATGGTGATCCCGAACATTTCCGGGCCGATCTTCGCCAACACCATTCAGGGCTTCAGCGACACCCTTAGCCGTCACGGCTATCAGCTACTTCTGGCCTCGAGTTACTTCAGCACTGAACAGGAAGAAAACGCCGTGCGGGCCTTCCTCGGCTGGTCGCCGGCGGCGCTGGTGGTGACCAGTCACTTCCACAGCGCGGGCACAGAAAAGATGCTTGCCGAAGCGGATATCCCGGTGATCGAAACCTGGGATTACCAGCCGGATCGCGAGCCGATGCAGATCGGTTTTTCGCACTTTGAAGTGGGTGTCAGCGCCGCTCGCTATCTGCACAACAAAGGCTATCGACGCATCGCGTTCGTGCAGAACAGCGCACCCGGCGACTTCAGCGCACTGGAACGCCGCGACGGCTATGCGGCGACCGTCCGCGAGTTGGGCCTGGAGCCCTGGGTATTCGCACCGGACGCCGATCGCGCGCCGTTCGAGGCCGGCAAACAAGCGATGCAAGCGCTGATGAACGCCTCCCCACGCCCCGACGCCATCCTCTTCGCCAACGACAACCTCGCCGCTGGCGGCCTGCTGGCCGGACAACGCGCCGGCCTCAAAATCCCCGAAGACTGCGCCGTCCTCGGCTTCGGCGACTACCCGTTCGCCGAGATGCTGCTGCCGAGCCTGAGCACCATCAAACCGCCGGCGCTGGAGATTGGCGTACTGGCAGCGACGCGGGTGCTGGAAAGCCTTGGCGTGTTGCCGAGCGATGAGGTACAGCGGTTGAATCTGCTGCAGTGCACGGTCATTGAGCGGGAAAGTACCTGACGAATATGGCGTGGGCTGGTTTGGCTATGCTCTAAATGAAACCGCGAAGGCGCCCGACCAAACACCGACTATGCCGCAGGCCTCCCCATGCACACCGCAATCATCATCTTCTTCGGCCTGATCCTGCTGGCGCTGATGTTTTACATCGGCGAGCGCATCGGCTTCAGTCGGCAGACGCTGGCCTATGGTTTCGCGGCGTTGTGGCTGGCGTTGACGGTGATCAATGGTGCGGTCGGCGTGGTCCACGCCGGGCAGCCGTTGGGGTCGGAGATTGCGATCGGCAGCGCCGTGTATGGTGTGCCGCTGGCGGCGATGGTGTTGTTCATGGTGCTGAGCGCCGAGACCTGAATCGTCCCGGCGCCCTGCCCCGATCAACGTACCAGATGCAGGAACTGCATGTGCCGTTCGTACTGGTCGAGGATGTCGTTGATGATCTGCTCTTTCGTGTAACCGACCAGATCGTAGTCCTGACTGCCCTCGCTCAAGTGCACCTCGGCACGGTAGTAGCGGCGATTGTTGAGCTGCTTGGAACCCATGCCGCCACGGGCGAACGACGGCGTGAAGTAGCCGCGCATCTGCACCTGATAGATGAACGGATGCTGCTCGCCGTGACCGATTTCCAGGCTGACGCTGTCGTGTGCCGGGTCCGGTTGGGTGACCACGTTCAGGCCTTTCTCGGCGAACACGGCCGTCACTTCTTCGATGGCCGGTTTCACCGTGGTGTCCATGAAGCGGTACACCTCGTCGCGCGACGGGAAGTGCACAGCCTGGCTCAAACGCTGACGCCAGCCGCCCTTGCCACGCCGTGAACCGGACACCGGCGCCAGGGAATGCAGTTGCGCGATCTGCTTCTGCGACTCCAGGTAGAACGCCTTGTGCAGGCCCCACATCATCAGCAGCAAGATCATCGAGAACGGCAGCGAGGTCAGCACCACCGCCGACTTCAACGCATCGATGCTGCCGGAGAACAACAGTGCGCTGGTCACCAGCGCGGTCATCGCGCCCCAGAACACCCGCAGCCATTTCGGCCCGTCTTCATCCGGGTTGCCACCCTTGGCCGACAGGGTCGAGAGCACCACGGTGCCGGAGTCGGCGGAGGTGACGAAGAACACGAAGCTGATGAACACCGTTACCGCGATGACGGTTTTGCTCCACGGGTAGGTTTCCAGCAGCAGGTAAAGGGTCATCGACGGGTTGTCGAGGGCCGACATGCCCAATGCCGTCATACCGTGATTGAGCACCTGGTCGATGGCGCTGTTGCCGAAGATCGACATCCACGCCAGGGTGAAACCCAGTGGAATCAGCAGCACGCCGAAGACGAATTCGCGGATGGTCCGGCCACGGGAAATCCGTGCGATGAACAGGCCCACGAACGGCGACCATGCAATCCACCAGGCCCAGTAGAACACCGTCCAGCCGCCGAGCCAGTCACTCGGTTTGTCGTAGGCATAGAGATCGAAACTCTTCATCGGCAAAGCGCCGAGGTAGTCACCGAGGTTCTGGATCAGGGTGTTGAGCAAATGCTGGGTGGGGCCGGCGAACAACACGAACAGCAGCAACGCACAGGCCAGCAGCATGTTGATGTCGGACATCACCCGCACGCCTTTATCCACACCGGAGACGGCGACGATGATCGCCGCGCCCATCATCAGCGTGATCAGGCCTACCTGAATCCACTGGGTGTGGGCGATGCCGAACAGATAGTCCAGACCGGAGTTGAGATGGAGCACGCCGAAGCCCATGTCCGCACCGAGGCCGAACACCGTGGCGATGATGCCGAAGCCGTCCACCGCGTAGCCGATGGGACCGTTGATGCGCTTGCCGATCAGCGGGTACAGCGCCGAACGCAGGGCCAGCGGCAGGTTATGCCGATACGCGAAATACGCCAGCGCCATGCCGACAAAAGCGAACACGCCCCAGCCGTGCAGACCCCAGTGCAGAAACAGAATCTGCATCGCCTGACGCGCCGCGTCCGCCGTGCCGGCCTCGCCTTGCGGCGGCTGAAGCATGTGGGTCAGCGGTTCGGACACGCAGAAGAAAAACAGCGTGATGCTGATCCCGGCTGCGAACAGCATGCCGGCCCAGGACAGGTAACTGAATTCGGGTTCGTCGTGGTCGGCACCGAGTTTGATCTTGCCGTAGCCCGACAACGCGGTAACCACCACGAAGATCAGATACAGGGTCATGGCGAGCATGTAGTACCAGCCGACCGTGTTGGCCGCCCAGTTTTGCGCTTCGAGAAGCCAGGCGCCGGCCTGTTCCGGCATGGCGATGACGGTCAGGCCGAACAGCAGAATCACCGTCGCGGCGAACCAGAACACCGGCGGATTCATGCGCACCAGACCGCTGGCGGGGGTGGACGATGCACTCATGAACGGTGCACCTCAAGGCGTTGGGAAATGGCTGAAATGATCGGACTCAGCAAAGGCAAGCCTCCTGTTGTGAGCGGGCAGCGAACCGCCGGTTTAACTTGAATGAACGTTCAAGTTAAACATGGATAGCGCGCCAAGGACTAATCGCAGGGCTCAGCGGTACTTTTCGTACGCTAGCTCAAGGTTGGGTATGACGGGGGTTTGGGCGGATTCGTTCAGTGGAAAAATCAAAGTCAAAAGCGCCCTCACCCTAACCCTCTCCCGGGGGGAGAGGGGACTGATTGGGGGATATTCATGAGATACGCCGACGTGAAAGTGCTTCGCTGAATCCATAATCGACTCGGTGTTTCAGGTCGATGTACAGCGCCAGACACCTCGGTCGGCTCCCTCTCCCTCCGGGAGAGGGCTGGGGTGAGGGTGGCTTTTGATGTTTTACTTCTGCGTCCCGTCATCATGCTGCAGGTTGGCCTGGGTCAGGTTACACCCGGCCGGCACGCTGCGGGTCAGCCACACGTTGCCGCCGATGGTCGAACCCTTGCCGATGGTGATCCGCCCGAGAATCGTCGCCCCGGCGTAAATCACTACGTCGTCCTCGACGATCGGATGGCGTGGATGGCCCTTCTGCAACTGGCCGTCCTCATCCGCCGGGAAGCGTTTGGCGCCGAGGGTCACCGCCTGATAAATCCTGACGCGCTCGCCGATGATCGCGGTCTCGCCGATCACCACACCTGTCCCGTGGTCGATGAAGAAACTGCGGCCGATCTGCGCGCCCGGATGAATATCGATGCCGGTCGCCGAGTGGGCGATTTCCGAGCTGATCCGCGCCAGCAGCGGCAGGCCTGCGCGATACAAATGGTGAGCCAGACGATGGTGAATCACCGCCAGAATCCCCGGATAGCACAGCAGCACTTCATCGACGCTGCGCGCCGCCGGGTCGCCGTGGTAGGCGGCCAGCACATCGGTGTCGAGCAGGCTGCGCAGGCCCGGCAGTGCGAGGGCGAAATCCTGGATGATCCTGATCGCCTGAGCCTCGACTTCAGTGTCTGCCTGAGCACTGTGACGGGCGACGTAACGCAACTCGAGTCGTGCCTGGGCCAGCAACGCATTCAGCGCGACATCGAGGGTATGACCGACGTAAAAATCCTCGCTCTCTTCACGCAGATCCACCGGCCCCAGCCGCATCGGAAACAGTGCGCCGCACAGGGCTTCAAGGATCTGCGCCATCGCATCGCGGGACGGCAATTCGCGCCCGCCCTGCTCGCCGGACGCGCGGCCATTCTGTGCACGCCACTGATCCCGCGCGGTACGCAGCTGGCTGACGATGGTCTGCAATTGCCAATGGCTGGAACGCTCGCTCACGGTAAAGACTCCTCAGGGGCGGCCGGACTGTCTGGCCGCGTCAACGGCGACTACTTTACGGCAAGCCCACGGGCGCGAATTAAGAACCGATAGTGCTGGCCTAAGCACGTTTGGATATAAGCGATTGACGGTTGCCCCGGTAAATCGGCGTGCCTATAGTCCGGTGATCTTCCTCCGCCAGTACGGAACCATGTCCACACAACCGATCAAACAACAGCTGCAACGCTTCAACCGCCTCGACCTGCTCGGCCAACCGACCCCACTGGAAAAGCTCGAGCGTCTGTCCACCTGGCTCGGCCGCGATGTCTACATCAAACGCGATGACCTGACGCCGCTGGCCATGGGCGGCAACAAGCTGCGCAAGCTCGAGTACCTCGCCGCCGACGCCCTCGCCCAAGGCGCCGATACCCTGATCACCGCCGGTGCACTGCAATCGAACCACGTTCGCCAGACCGCCGCGCTGGCCGCCAAACTGGGCCTGGGTTGCGTAGCGCTGCTGGAAAACCCGCTGGGCACCGACGACAGCAACTACACCGGCAACGGCAACCGCCTGCTGCTGGACCTGTTCGACACCAAGGTCGAGCTGGTCGACAACCTCGACAACGCCGACGAACAACTGGCCGCCCTCGCCGTGCGCCTGCGCAGCAACGGCAAGAAGCCGTATCTGGTGCCGATCGGCGGCTCCAACGCCCTCGGCGCGCTGGGTTACGTGCGCGCCGGTCTGGAGCTGGCGGAACAGATCAAGGACACCGGGCTGCAATTTTCCGCCGTCGTTTTGGCCTCGGGGAGTGCCGGCACTCACAGCGGTCTGGCGCTGGCGTTGAGCGAAGCCCTGCCGCAACTGCCGGTGATCGGCGTGACGGTGTCGCGCAGCGAAGAAGATCAGCGCCCGAAAGTCCAGAGCCTGGCCGAACGCACCGCCGACCTGCTGGGCGTGGCGCTGCCGGACAGCTTCAAGGTCGAGTTGTGGGACGAATACTTCGGCCCGCGCTACGGCGAGCCGAATGCCGGGACACTGGCGGCGGTGAAACTGCTGGCGAGTCAGGACGCCGTGCTGCTCGATCCGGTCTACACCGGCAAGGCCATGGCCGGGCTGCTCGACGGCATCGGTCGCGGGCGTTTCGACGACGGCCCGATCATCTTCCTGCACACCGGCGGCGCCCCGGCGTTGTTTGCGTACAAGGATTTTCTCTGACGCGCTCGTTCCCACGCTCTGCGTGGGAATGCATCCCGGAATACGAAAAACACATATTCCACAGATGAATAACAAACAGAAAATTCATTATTTTCCATTCTAAAAGAACCGTCATATAGTCTCGCCGCAGGCGAATTTCGCGAGAGACGCATAAGCTGCTTTAAGGCAGGATAGCGCTGTCGTCCAATTCCCGGATTCGCCAACTTTCCTTAAGCGTCTTCCATAAGAAAACACAGGGGCTTGTCATGATTCTTTCCGCACTACGTCGAAATCTGCTGGTAGGTTCGCTGGGCCTGGCACTGAGCGCCGGTCTGATCAGCAGCGCCGTTGCCGGTGAACAACTGCAACAGATCAAGGACAAAGGCGTTATAAACGTCGGCCTGGAAGGCACTTACCCACCGTTCAGCTTCGTCGATGCCGACGGCAAGCTGTCGGGTTTCGAAGTCGAACTGTCCGAAGCCCTGGCCAAGAAGCTGGGCGTGAAGGCCAAGATTCAGCCGACCAAATGGGACGGCATCCTCGCGGCCCTGGAATCCAAGCGTCTGGACGTCGTGGTCAATCAGGTGACCATCTCCGACGAGCGCAAGAAGAAGTATGACTTCTCCGAGCCGTACACCGTTTCCGGGATTCAGGCGCTGGTACTGAAAGACAAGGCCGCCGCGCTGAACATCAAATCCGCCGCTGACCTGTCCGGCAAGAAAGTCGGCGTGGGCCTGGGCACCAACTACGAACAGTGGGTCCGCGCCAACGTGCCGGGTGCCGACGTGCGCACCTACGACGATGATCCGACCAAGTTCGCCGACCTGAACAACGGCCGTACCGACGCGATCCTGATCGACCGTCTGGCTGCGCTGGAATACGCCAAGAAAGCGCCGAAAACCGTCGCCGCCGGTGAAGCCTTCTCGCGTCAGGAAGCCGGTATTGCCCTGCGCAAAGGCGAGCCTGAACTGCTGGCCGCCGTGAACAAGGCCCTCGACGAACTGCGTGCCGACGGCACCCTTGAGAAGCTGTCCACGAAATACTTCAACGCTGACGTCACCCAATAATGGAAGAAGCTTTCCAACTCGCACTGGACTCCGCGCCCTTCCTGTTGAAGGGCGCGTACTACACGGTAATCCTTAGCCTGGGCGGCATGTTCTTCGGCCTGCTGCTGGGCTTTGGCCTGGCGTTGATGCGCCTGTCGCGCTTCAAGTCGGTCAGCTGGCTGGCCCGCATCTACGTGTCGTTCTTTCGCGGCACGCCGTTGCTGGTGCAACTGTTCGTGATCTATTACGGCTTGCCGCAATTGGGCATGGAACTCGACCCGCTGCCGGCGGCGCTGATCGGCTTCTCGCTGAACATGGCCGCCTACGCCTGTGAAATCCTGCGGTCCGCGATCGGCTCGATTGAACGCGGCCAGTGGGAAGCCGCTGCGAGCATCGGCATGACCCGCGCGCAGACCCTGCGCCGGGCCATCCTGCCGCAGGCGATGCGCACGGCGTTGCCGCCGCTGGGCAACAGCTTCATTTCGCTGGTCAAGGACACCGCGCTGGCCGCCACCATCCAGGTGCCGGAGCTGTTCCGTCAGGCGCAGCTGATTACCGCCCGAACTTTCGAAGTCTTCACCATGTATCTTGCCGCCGCGCTGATCTACTGGATTCTGGCCACGGTGCTGTCGCACTTCCAGAACAAGTTGGAAGAGCGGGTCAATCGGCACGACCAGGAGTCCTGACCCCATGATTGTCGTGGAAAAACTGACAAAGCAGTTCAAGGGTCAAGTCGTGCTCAACGGCATTGATCTGGAGGTGAAGGAAGGCGAGGTCGTGGCAATCATCGGCCCCAGCGGCTCGGGCAAGACCACGTTCCTGCGTTGCCTGAACTTCCTCGAGGAACCCACCAGCGGCCGGATCAAGGTCGGCGAGATCGAGATCGATACCAGCCGCCCGCTGAACCAGCAGCAGAGCCTGGTGCGCAACCTGCGCCAGCATGTGGGCTTCGTGTTCCAGAACTTCAACCTGTTCCCGCACCGCACCGCCCTGGAAAACGTCATCGAAGGCCCGATCGTGGTCAAGAAGACGCCTCGCGATGCAGCCATTGCCCTGGGCAAGAAGCTGCTGGCCAAGGTTGGCCTGGCGGGCAAGGAAGACGCCTACCCACGGCGCCTGTCTGGTGGCCAGCAACAGCGCGTGGCGATTGCCCGGGCGCTGGCGATGGAGCCGGAAGTGATCCTGTTCGACGAGCCGACCTCGGCCCTCGATCCGGAACTGGTGGGTGAAGTGCTGGCGACCATCCGCGGCCTCGCCGAGGAGAAACGCACCATGGTGATCGTCACCCACGAAATGGCGTTCGCCCGTGACGTGGCCAACCGCGTGGTGTTTTTCGATAAAGGCGTGATCGTCGAACAAGGTGAAGCGAAAGCGTTGTTCGCCAATCCGAAAGAAGAACGCACTCGACAGTTCCTCAGTAAGTTCAGAAACAACAGCTGACCTGTAAACTTTCCGGAATACAAACTTCCATGGATGGAAGTTTCGCTTACGTCCTCCCCACTAAAAAATTAATCAAGTGACTGCATTACATATATATGTCCTGCAACAGTCTCGCCGCGATTAAAGTTCGCCCCCTCCAAATTTCCAGCTGTACAAACCGACCGACGACAGAACGATAAAATCCGGCAAAAGCTGTGGCTCGATTCGCCATGCAGAATAGGTAGAGTGCCTTATCTGCGTAGGAAGCTTCTGATAAATCCGTAATTCTCCAATTAACTAACCCTGTCCGTTGACACGCCATTCAGCGAACTTTTATCTAGTCACTCATCGCGCCCCACAACATTACCAAGACCCGATAACGAATGGCCGAACGACCCTGTTTTTATTACCGGGCAATTCACGCCATTTGAACTTTCAGAAACGGATTTCGCTGCAAGGCTTCAAGGAGAGGATTTCATGACCCGCACTTCGCACATTCCCGAACTGGCCGCGCCGAGCCTGGCGCCATCCCGAAACAACGGCATCAACCTCGCGGCAGCAGCTCATCTGCTGGTCGATGTGCCGCCTTATCCGGACATGGACACCGGCGATCTGATCGAACTGTTCTGGAACAACTGCTACGTCGCCTCTCACGTGCTGACAGCACAGGACGTCGCAACCCCAGTCAGCCTGCGAGTGCCGGAAAGCTTCATCGCCAGCGGCTCGTCTCGCATCCACTATCGGGTCATGCGGGTGGGGCACGGGCCATCGCTGTCGGCGGCGGCGCGGGTCACGGTCAAGCTCGACTGCCCCGGAGGACAGCCTCCAGCGCTGTGTGGCGACGAAAACCAGCAACTGGCTCCTGTGACCCTGCCCGAGACCATTCGCCGTCAGGGCGTCAACGCAAACCAGATCAGACGCGGCGTGCCACTGACTATCGAGCCGTATCTGAACATGGCCGAAGGCGATGCCATCACCTTGCGCTGGGGCGATGTACGGATGGATCTGGCACGCATCACCCCTGCCGATATCGGCAAGCCGATTCAGGTCTGGGTGCCGCCGGCAGTCATCACCGAGGCCGGCGAGGATCTGCGGCTGGACGTGACCTATTGCATCCTCGACCGGGTCGGCAACAACTCGCGTTGGGCACCGCCGCGAACGCTGAAGATCGGTTGCGTGAATCCCTACCTCAAGGTGCCGCTCAAGGAAACGCTGAAGGCGGCAGAGCCACAAAAGAAATGAGCCAAAACGGTCGATGAGGGACGCCGTCCCTCGTCGCCGCACGCTTAACCAGCCAGACCACGCCCCCTTCTATACATATTCCTAAAAGTTAGTTTATTTAAATTTTATACGCGCTTAGGGTATATACACCGGACCACCGGACATTCTTTCGTTCGCCGCACCTTTGCGGCGTTTTTCATGAGATGTGAGGTAGGTAGCATGGTCCGGAACACAATCACCCCAGTGCAGATCGCCAGGGCATTGCGTGCAGCCAAGGAGCGGCACTGATGTCCAGTCTGGCAGACGCAAACGTCCAGAGTGACCTGGACATCGCCCCGCTGTTGTTGCCCGCACAAGTGCTGCGCAACGACGCTCAAGCCATCAAGGCCGCCCATGAGCTGGCGCAGGTCGCCCGCGTGCAGGCCGCCAAACGTGATCGCCAGCGCAAGCTGCCATGGTCGGAAATCGAACAGTTCACCCGCAGTGGCCTCGGCAGCATCGCGATTCCGCGCGAGTACGGCGGCCCGCAGGTTTCCTTCGTCACCCTGGCCGAGGTGTTCGCGATCATTTCTGCCGCCGACCCGGCGCTGGGACAAATCCCGCAGAACCAGTTCGGCATCATCAACCTGATCCTCGGCAGCGCCACCGAGCAGCAGAAAAAGCATCTGCTGCAGAGCGTGCTCGAAGGCTGGCGCATCGGTAACGCCGGGCCTGAACGCGGCACCAAGGACACCCTGGAACTGAAGGCGCGCATCACCGCCGACGGCGATGACTACGTGATCAATGGCCAGAAGTTCTACTCCACCGGCGCCCTGTTCGCCCACTGGGTCGCAGTCAAGGCGCTCAACGATGACGGCAAGCAAGTCCTGGCTTTCGTCCGGCGCGGCACGCCGGGATTGCGCATCGTCGATGACTGGTCGGGTTTCGGCCAGCGCACCACCGCCAGCGGCACGATCCTGTTGAACAACGTGCGGGTCGATGCCGGCCTCGTGGTGGACAACTGGAAGATCAACGAAAAGCCCAACACCCAGGGCGCGGTGTCGCAGCTGATTCAGGCAGCGATCGACGCCGGGATCGCCCGTGGCGCCATCGATGACGCCATCGAATTCGTCAAGACCCGCGCCCGGCCGTGGATCGACGCCAACGTCGAACGGGCCAGCGATGACCTCTACGTGATCGCCGACATCGGCAAACTGAAAATCGAACTGCACGCTGCCGAAGCGCTGTTGCGCAAGGCCGGTCAGGTGCTGGATCAGGTGCACGCCGCGCCACTGACCGCCGAATCCGCCGCCCGCGCGTCGATTGCCGTGGCCGAAGCCAAGGTGCTGACCACCGAGATCTCACTGCTGGCCAGCGAAAAACTCTTCGAACTGGCCGGCAGCCGCGCCACCCTCGCCGAATTCAACCTCGACCGTCACTGGCGCAACGCCCGGGTGCACACCCTGCACGACCCGGTGCGCTGGAAGTATCACGCGGTCGGCGCCTATCGCCTCAACGGCAAGTTGCCGGCTCGCCATTCTTGGATCTGACGACCCGAACACTTTTGACCAGATCTCTGGAGAAACACATGACTCTTTCCCATCCCGTCGCGCTCATCACCAGCGACGAGCAAGCCCTGATCGTCGCCAGCGACCTGGCCGAAGATTTCCAGCGCGACAGCAACCTGCGCGACCGCGAACGCCGCCTGCCGCTGCCGGAACTCGACGTGTTTTCCCGCTCCGGCCTGTGGGGCATCAGCGTGCCCAAGGAGTACGGTGGCGCCGGTGTGTCCAACGTGACCCTGGCCAAAGTCATCGCTTTGATCGCCAGGGCCGATGGCTCGCTCGGGCAGATTCCACAGAACCATTTCTATGCCCTCGAAGTGCTTCGGGTGAACGGCAGCCACGAGCAGAAACAACGCCTGTACGCCGAAGTCCTCGCCGGCCAGCGCTTCGGCAATGCCCTGGCAGAACTGGGCACCAGGACCGCCCACGACCGGGTCACCCGCCTCGAACGCGACGGCAGCGGTTATCGCATCAACGGCCGCAAGTTCTATGCGACCGGTGCGATTTACGCCCAACGCATTCCAACGTCCGTGGTCGATGAAAACGGCGTGCAGCAACTGGCCTTCGTCCCCCGCGACAGCAAAGGCCTGACCGTGATCGACGACTGGAGCGGGTTCGGCCAGCGCACCACCGGCAGCGGTTCGGTGGTGTTCGAAGACGTGTATGTCGCCGCCGAAGATGTCATCCCGTTCCAGAGCGCTTTCGAGCGCCCGACCCCGGTCGGCCCGCTGGCGCAGATCCTTCACGCCGCCATCGACACCGGCATCGCCCGCGCCGCCTACGAAGATGCGCTGCACTTCGTGCGCAGCAAGACCCGCCCATGGATCGATTCGGGCAACGACAAGGCCACCGAAGACCCGCTGACCCTCAAGAGCTTCGGCCACCTGAGTATTCGCCTGCACGCCACCGAAGCGCTGCTCGAACGCGCCGGCGAATTCCTCGACGCGGCCCAGGCCGAGACCAACGCCGAGACGGTGGCAGCGGCTTCGATTGCGGTCGCCGAAGCACGGGCGATCAGCACCGAAATCTCCTTGGCCGCCGGCAGCACCCTGTTCGAACTGGCCGGCAGCCAGGCCACCCTGAGCGAGCATGGCCTCGACCGCCACTGGCGCAACGCCCGGGTACATACGCTGCATGACCCGGTGCGCTGGAAATATCACGCGGTCGGCAATTACTACCTCAACGATGAAAACCCTCCGCTGCGAGGGACCATCTGATGAGCAAGAAAAAGATCCTGCTCAATGCGTTCAACATGAATTGCATCGGCCACATCAACCACGGGTTGTGGACGCATCCCCGCGACACCTCGACCCGATACAAGACCATCGAATACTGGACCGAACTGGCGCAACTGCTGGAGCGGGGGCTGTTCGACGGGCTGTTCATCGCTGACATCGTCGGCGTGTACGACGTTTATCAAAACTCGGTGGACGTCACCCTGAAAGAGTCGATCCAGCTGCCGGTCAACGACCCGCTGCTGCTGGTATCGGCCATGTCTGCGGTGACCAAAAACCTCGGTTTCGGCCTGACCGCCAACCTCACCTACGAGCCGCCGTATCTGTTCGCCCGACGCATGTCGACACTCGATCACCTGAGCCGCGGGCGGGTGGGCTGGAACATCGTCACCGGTTATCTGGACAGCGCCGCCAAGGCCATGGGCCTCAGTGAACAGGTCGAACATGACCGGCGTTACGACCAGGCCGACGAGTACCTCGAAGTGCTCTACAAACTCTGGGAAGGCAGCTGGGAAAACGGTGCGGTGCTCAACGATCCACAGCAGCGGATCTACGCGCAGCCAGACAAGGTGCACAAGGTCGAACACAAGGGCGAGTTCTATCAGGTCGAGGGTTATCACCTGTGCGAGCCGTCGCCGCAGCGCACGCCGGTGCTGTTCCAGGCCGGCAGTTCGGATCGCGGTTTGCTGTTCGCTGGGCGTCATGCCGAGTGCGTGTTCATCAGCGGCCAGAACAAACCGTCGACCAAGGTGCAGGTGGACAAGGTCCGCGCCAGCGCCGTCGAAGCGGGTCGCAATCCTGAGGACATCAAGGTGTTCATGGGCCTCAATGTGATCGTCGGCGAGACCGAGGAAGTGGCCTGGGCCAAGCATGCCGAATACCTGAGCTACGCCAGCGCCGAAGCGGGCGTGGCGCATTTTTCGGCGTCCACTGGCATCGATTTTTCCCAGTACGAAATCGACGAACCGATCCAGTACGTGAAGAGCAACGCGATCCAGTCCGCCACCAAAAACCTGCAGAACAACGACTGGACCCGGCGCAAGTTGCTCGATCAGCACGCTCTGGGCGGGCGCTACATCACGGTGGTCGGCTCGCCGCAACAAGTGGCAGATGAACTGGAATCGTGGATCGCCGAAACCGGCCTCGACGGCTTCAACCTGACCCGCATCGTCACCCCGGAAAGCTATGTGGATTTCATCGATCTGGTGATTCCGGAACTGCAACGGCGCGGCTCGTACAAGACCGCGTACGACACCGGCAGCCTGCGGGAAAAACTGTTTCACGGCGAAGCGCACCTGCCGCCGCAACACACCGGCGCCCACTACCGACACTAACCCCGGCACTCATCGTTCCCACGCTCGGCCTGGGAATCAGGCTAATTTCACTGACTGGAAAACCACCATGACCAAGAAGCTCCTGTCCCACCCAGTCAAAGCACTGGCCCTGGCCTTCGGCCTGTTCAGCTCGGCGGTGTTCGCCGCAGATGCCCCGTTGAAAATCGGCACCACCGCCGCCTTCGCGATTCCGCTGGAAGCCGCCGTCGAAGAGGCCTCCAAACAGGGCCTGAAAGTCGAGCTGGTGGAATTCACCGACTGGATCGCACCGAACGTCAGCCTCGCCGCCGGTGACATTGACGTGAACTACTTCCAGCACATCCCGTTCCTGGAAAACGCCAAGGCTGCCTCCGGTTTCGACCTCGTGCCGTTCGCGCCGGGGATCATCAACAATGTCGGCCTGTACTCGAAGAAATACAAAAGCTTCGACGAGCTGCCGGAAGGCGCCAGCGTCGCCATCGCCAACGACCCGATCAACAGCGGACGCGGTCTGCAACTGCTGGCCAAAGCCGGTTTGATCTCCCTGAAACCGGGCGTCGGCTACAAGGCCACCGAAGACGATATCGTCGCCAACCCGAAGAAGATCAAGATCCTCCAGGTCGAAGCCGTGCAACTGGTGCGCGCCTACGATGACGCCGATCTGGTCCAGGGCTACCCGGCCTACATCCGTCTGGCGAAGACTTTCGACGCCGGCTCCGCGTTGCTGTTCGACGGCCTCGATCACAAGGAATACGTGATCCAGTTCGTGATCCAGCCGAAGAGCAAGACCGACCCGCGCCTGATCAAGTTCGTCGACATCTACCAGCATTCGCCGGCCGTGCGCGCCGCACTGGATAAGGCCCACGGCAAGCTGTACCAGGCCGGTTGGGAAAGCTGAGGATGACCGCGGCCATCCAACGGCGACTGGATCTTCCAGAGCCACCCGCGCTGGCACAGCGCACCGAACTGCATCCCGAACTGAACCGCGCTCATGTGCGCTTCGTCGGGCTCGGCAAGACCTACGACGGCAAACAAGGCCCGGTCGCCGCCCTGCAAGGCATCGACCTGGCGATCCAGCGCGGTGAAGTGTTCGGCATCATCGGCCGCAGCGGCGCCGGCAAGTCGTCGCTGATCCGCACCATCAACCGCCTCGAACAACCGACCTCGGGCCGGGTGCTGATCGATCAGGTGGACATCGGCGAGTACGACGAGGATCGCCTCGTCGCCCTGCGCCGGCGGATCGGCATGATCTTCCAGCACTTCAACCTGATGTCGGCGAAAACGGTGTGGCAGAACGTCGAACTGCCGCTGAAAGTCGCCGGCGTCCCGAAGGAACAGCGGGAGAACAAGGTGCGCGAACTGCTGGAACTGGTGGGCCTGCAAGCCAAGCACAAGGCGTATCCGGCGCAGCTGTCCGGCGGGCAGAAGCAGCGTGTCGGCATCGCCCGCGCGCTGGTGCATGACCCGGACATTCTGCTCTGCGATGAAGCCACATCAGCCCTCGATCCGGAAACCACTCAATCGATCCTCGGCCTGCTGCGCGAAATCAACAAACGCCTGGGCCTGACCATCGTGCTGATCACCCACGAGATGGCGGTGATCCGGGAAATCTGCGATCGCGTCGTCGTGCTCGAACATGGCCGCATCGTCGAGCAAGGCCCGGTCTGGGAAGTGTTCGGCAACCCACAGCACGAGGTCAGCCAGACCTTGCTCGCGCCGCTGCAACACGCCTTGCCCGAAGAATTACAAAGCCGTTTGCAGGCACAACCGTCGTCGTCCGATGCGGCCGTGGTGCTGCGCTTGCAGTTCACTGGCAGCCAACAGGACGAACCGGATCTGGCCGCGCTGTTTGCCGCGCTCGGTGGCCGGGTGAAATTGCTCCAGGGCGGCGTGGAACGGATTCAGGGCCACGCGCTCGGGCAACTGTTGCTGGCGGTCGCGGGTTCGCAGCTGAATGCCGAGCAATTGCGTGAGCGCGCCGGGCAATGGGCACAACGCACGGAGGTGCTGGGTTATGTGGTTTGATCGCTTGCTGCAGGGTTTTATCGACACGTTTCTGATGGTCGGAGTGTCGTCGCTGATCGCATTGCTGGCGGGTATTCCGATGGCAGTGATTCTGGTCACCAGCGACAAGGGCGGCATTTACGAAGCGCCAGCGCTCAATCGCGCATTGGGTGCGTTCGTGAACCTGTTTCGCTCGATCCCGTTCCTGATCCTGATGGTCGCGCTGATTCCGTTCACCCGACTGATCGTCGGTACCACCTACGGCGTGTGGGCGGCGGTCGTGCCGTTGACCATTGCGGCCACGCCGTTCTTCGCGCGTATCGCCGAGGTGAGCCTGCGTGAAGTCGACTACGGCCTGATCGAAGCCGCGCAGGCCATGGGCTGCCGGCGCTGGCACATCGTCTGGCATGTGCTGTTGCCCGAGGCGCTGCCGGGGATTGTCGGTGGCTTCACCATCACCCTGGTGACGATGATCAACTCATCGGCGATGGCCGGAGCGATTGGCGCCGGCGGTCTGGGTGACATCGCCTATCGCTACGGCTATCAGCGCTTCGACAGCCAGATCATGCTGACCGTGATCGTGCTGCTGGTGGCACTGGTGGCGCTGATTCAGCTGGGCGGCGATCGTCTGGCACGTGGGTTGAACAAGCGCTAGAACAATCGATGAGCGCTGCCCTCCCCGGCATCAATCATCGATCAGGCTGTCGAGCCACGCGTATTCCGTTTTGCTTCGATGCAGCGCCTGCATGCTTTTTGCCGCGTAAACAATGCTGTCGGCGTTGTTCGCGGCCAAATGCGCGCGCAGCGCCGGATTTGCATTGAACAGGCTGACCGCCGTCTGAAGATCCAGATCGTCGCCGATCCCCAGATAATCACTGATCCCGAACAGCAGGTTGTCGTGATCGTCCGTAAAAGCGTTCACGTACTCGACTGTCAATCCACCGCGCATGATCACTTCGGAAACGCTGCGCTCCGGAATGTCGTAGACGGTCAGCGGCTCCAGACTCAGCAAACCACGCTGGCTGTCACCCAGATAGAAGAAATCCGCGGCGTTGGGACCGATGGTCCTGAAGCGGTCGATGCGGTTGGTGTGCAGCATTTCATGGCCCAGGGACATGCCTAGAATCTCCTGCTGCATGTACTTGCGGTTGAGGAAGAACCGGCCATGAAAATCCTTCTTGTACATCCAGGCGGCGCTGTTGTTTTCAGTCTCCACTGCGAAGAATTTTTCCTCGCCCCAGGTCCCTTGGTACTCCCTGGAAAGCGCAAGACCTCGCGCCACCGAGTCAGAAAACTGCTGCGCCACGGCCTGGTGCCCTGCCCCAAAAAAACTTTCGTAAACCGCGCTCGCACCGTCGTATTTCATGCCAATGGCGTGAACGGCATCAGCGAAAACGCTTTCGACCACTCGCAACTCAGTGCGGACCATCGCAGCCTGATCCAGTGGAAACTGCTTCAGCCCCCGTGCAGTCAGCGTGGCTTCCTTTGCTGTCTCGTGCTCGATCGCGTCATCAATACCGGTATGGACCCGACTGTGCTTTTCCGAATCTTTCCTGATATTGCGGATGAGCTCATCGATGTCGATATCGATGACATTGCCTGCGTCGCCGGATGACCGAGCCCGTTCCGGCGACCATATCTTGCTGTGCGGATCGAAGAACAGGACCGGTCCCGAAGCCGTCCACTCGGACATCAAGGTCGCGCGATATTCACCATCTGCTGCGGTTTGCCGAACCTGGACAATCTCGCCGGGGGCGACATCGACGAACGTGCGTCCCTTGATAACCCTCAACCCCAGGGCATCAGGCGCAGGCAGGGTGGCCGGCGCTTTCAGGCGATAGTCCGCAAGCGTCCTGCCCCCGAAACGACCGGACAGGATCTCGGCGGTCGGCAGGGATGAAACAATGACTGCGGCGTCTGGCATATCCGGTTGGCGAACGGCCTCCACATCCGTTTGATCCATGTCCCGAAAACTCTTGTGCGCAGGTTCGTACTCGGGAAAGTCAGCACCGGTTCTTTTACGCAGTGCAATGGCGTCTGCCAGGCTATGGCTGGAGGACGTGGTGGAGGTTTTTCGAGTATTGCCCATGAAAAAATCCTTGTTGAGTAAATCCCCCTGAAAAAATCGGGCAGACATCGCGCTAGTCGTCTATCGCGTGGGCGCTATTGCAACCGATCGGGAACGGTCAGGTGCGGTAAATATGTATTGCACTTGAGCCGGCGTTTTGTGCTTTGTCCGGATCTGGATCCTCTGAACCGCGAAAGCGCTTATAGTCTGCCGATCTTCCTTTCAGCCCATGACGACCATGAAGCAGACCCCCACCGATCTTGAACAGATCACCTCTACCACCCTCGGCCACTACAACTCGGTGGCCGAGGGTTTTCGTGAAGGCACCCGCGATCACGATGTCAGCCAGAACATCGACGCCCTGCTGCGGCACATCCAGGGTGAGGCGCCGTTTTCCATTCTCGATTTCGGCTGCGGGCCGGGGCGGGATTTGCAGACATTCACCCGGATGGGACACGTCGCCGTCGGCCTTGATGGCGCGGAAAAATTCGCGCAGATGGCGCGGGAAGACAGTGGCTGTGAAGTGTGGTGCCAGGACTTTCTGAAGCTGGATCTGCCGGCAGAACGCTTCGACGGCATCTTCGCCAATGCGGTGCTGTTTCATGTGCCGTTGCAGGAGTTGCCAAGGGTCCTGAAGCAGCTGCACGGGACATTGAAGCCGGGCGGCGTGTTGTTCAGCTCCAACCCGCACGGGGATAACCGTGAGGGCTGGAACGGACCGCGTTACGGCTCGTATCACGATCTTGAAGCCTGGCGCGGGTTGTTGACCGCTGCCGGGTTCGTGGAACTTGAGCATTACTACCGGCCGGCGGGGCTGCCGCGTGAGCAGCAGCCCTGGCTGGCGAGTGTCTGGCGCAAAACCGTGTAGTTGGCGATGAGCGCAAGGCGCTCGCCTTACTGCGCCTCTTTCTTCGGCTCGCGAATCTTGTACCAGGCGACATACAGCGCCGGCAGAAACAGCAGCGTCAGCAGGGTTGCAATCACGATCCCGCCGATCATCGCGTAGGCCATCGGCCCCCAGAACACTTCCCGGGCGATCGGGATCATGCCCATGCTCGCCGCGGCGGCGGTCAGCAGGATCGGGCGCCGTCGATGCTCGGTGGCTTCCACCACCGCATCCCACGGCGCATAGCCTTTGCGCTCGAACTCGTCGATCTGGGTCACGAGAATCACCGAGTTGCGGATGATGATGCCGATCAACGCCAGGATCCCGAGGATCGCCACGAAGCCCATTGGCGTGCCGGTTGGCACCAGCGCCAGCACCACGCCGATCAGTCCCAGCGGCGCGACACTGGCCACCAGAAACAGCTTCTGCACGCTGTGCAGCTGGATCATCAGGAACGTCGCCATCAAAAACAGCATCAACGGCAGCACTTTCGCAATCGGCCCCTGGGCCTTGCCACTCTCCTCGACCGTACCGCCGGTGGCGACCTTGTAGCCAACGGGCAGTTTTTCGGCGAACGCGTCGATGGACGGCTTCAACAGTTTCACCAGATCGGTCGGCTGAATCTCGTCACGCACCGACGCCTTGATGGTGATGGTCGGCAAGCGGTCACGGCGCCACACCAGCGGCTGCTCCAGCTCATAACGAACCGTGGCGAAGGCCAGCAAGGGGATCGACGTGCCGTTGGGCGTGACGATCTGCAGGTTCTGCAGGGTTTCCGGCGTACCGCGTTCCGAACTCACCGCGCGACCGACCACGTTGATCAGGTAGATGTCGTCGTTGACCTGGGTCAGCGGCGCGCCACTGACGATGCTGTTCATCAGGTTCGCCACGTCTTCTGACGACAGCCCGAGCTGGCGCGCCTTGTCTTGGGCGATGTCGATTCGCAGGACTTTGCCTGGCTCGTTCCAGTCGTAAATGATCTCGCCGATGTGCTCGTTCTTGTCCAGTTCAGTCGCCAGGTCGATGGCGTGCTTGCGCACCTGGTCGATGTCCTTGCCGCTGATCCGGTACTGTATCGGACGCCCTACCGGCGGGCCCATTTCCAGCGCCTGCACGTAGCTGCCGATGCCGACGAAATCCTTGTGCAGCCGTTCGCGCAGGCGTTGGCTCAAGGCCTCGCGGGCTTCAAAGTCTTTGCTGACGATCACCAGTTGCGCGTAGTACGGGTTCTGCAATTGCTGGTCGAGTGGCAGGTAGAAACGGATCGCGCCCTGACCGATGTAGGTGCTCCAGCGCACGATGTCCGCGTCGCCCTTGAGCGTGGCCTCGAGCTTGTCGACGGCCTTGCGGGTCTCGTCGATCGAGGCGTTTTGCGGCAGGTTGAGGTCGACCAGGATTTCCGGTCGATCCGAGGACGGGAAGAACTGATTCTGCACAAAACGCATGCAGAACACCGCCAGCACAAACAACAGCACGGTGATGCCGATGGCCCACCAGCGATTGCGCATGCACCACAGCAAACCGCCGTTGAATGCGCGGCCAACGCGCCCCGGTTCAGCCTCATGGGCTTTCACGTTGGTGCTGAGAATGTGCACACCGATCACCGGGGCGAAGAACACCGCCACGATCCAGGACACGATCATCGCCACGGCAATCACCGCGAACAGCGTGTAGGTGTACTCGCCGGCAGAACTGGCGTTGAGGCCGATGGGGACGAAACCGGCGACCGTCACCAGCGTACCGGTGAGCATCGGGAACGCGGTCGAGGTGTAGGCGAACGTCGCAGCCTCCTCCTTGCTCTCGCCCATTTCCAGGCGCGTGACCATCATTTCCACGGTGATCATCGCATCGTCCACCAACAGGCCGAGGGCAATGATCAGAGCGCCGAGGGAAATCCGCTGCATGGTGATGCCGCTGTATTCCATGAACACAAATACCATCGCCAGCACCAGCGGGATCGAGCACGCCACCACCAGCCCGGCGCGCACGCCGAGACTGATGAAGCTGACCACCAGCACGATCACCACCGCTTCGAACAAGGCACTGGTGAAGCCGCCAACGGCCTCCTCCACCACCACGGCCTGATCGGACACCGTGTGCACACCCACGCCAACCGGCAGATCCGCGGTCAGTTCATCGATGCGCTTGTGCAGTGCTTTGCCGAATTCCTGAACGTTGCCGCCCTTCTGCATGGCAATCGCCAGACCGATCGCCGGCTTGCCGTCGAAGCGGAATTCCGGCGTGGCCGGATCGGTGTAACCGCGAGTGATGTCGGCAACATCCGCCAGGCGATAGAAGCGGTCGTTGAGCTTGAGATTGACCTCGGCCAGGTCTCTCTCCGAAGCGAACTGGCCCGAAGTCCGCACAGAAATCCGCTCCGGGCCCGCCTCGATCACACCGGCCGGAGTCACGGCGTTCTGCGATTGCAGGCTCTGCACCACCTGACGCTGATCGATGCCCAGCGCCGCCAGTTTGCGGGTGGAGAAGTTCAGGTAAATCACTTCGTCCTGCTGGCCGATCATTTCGATCTTGCCCAGCCCCGGGACATTGCGGATCTCGGCCCGCGCCTGTTCCACGTAATCGCGCAACTGGCGCATGGTCAGGCCGTCGGCAGTGAAGGCGTACACCGAGCCGAACACGTCACCGAACTCGTCGTTGAATCCCGGCCCCTGAATACCTTGAGGAAACTGCCCGCGAATGTCGTCGATCTTCTTGCGCACCTGGTACCAGATTTCCGGAATGTCCTTGGCGCTGGTGGTATCGCGCAGGTACACGTAGACCGTCGATTCGCCGGGGCGCGTGTAGCTTTTCACATAGTCGAGGGAATCGAGTTCTTCGAGTTTTTTCTCGATGCGGTCGGTGACCTGCTTGAGGGTTTCTTCCTGGGTCGCGCCCGGCCATTTGGTCTGGATCACCATGGTCTTGATGGTGAACGACGGGTCTTCCTCGCGCCCCAGATTGAAGTAGGAGAACACCCCCATGAGCAATGCGACGAACATCAGATACCAGACGAAAGACTGATGCTTGAGGGCCCATTCGGAGAGATTGAAAGAGCCTTTCATTGACTGTCCTCGTCAAGTTTCACGGATTGTCCGGGTTTGAGACTGTTGACGCCGGCGCTGACCACGCGCTCGCCGTTCTTCACGCCCCCCGCGAGCACCACACTGCTGTCGTTACGGCTGATCACGCTGACGTCGCGCGGGTTGACGGTTTTGCTTTGGGTGTCGATGACCCAGATCCGCAGCTTGCCATCGACCTCTTGCAACGCTGTGACGGGCAATTCGATACGCGGTTTGATCGCCGAGCTGAGGGTGACGCTGATCGCCGTGCCGAGGCGGAAGCCGTCGGGCGTATTGGCCAGGGTCAATCGTGCGCGGCGGGTGCGCGTCGCACTTTGTGCCTGGGGTTCGATCTCGCGCAGGGTGGCCGTGGTGTTGATGCTCGGGTCGAGCTGCCCGGCCACCAGAAACACCACGTCGGACGGGATCTCATCGACCAGGGTGTCCGGCAGATCGATCACGGCTTCCTTGATGTCCGGTTGCGCCAGGGTCACCACCTGCTGGCCCGCCGTCACCACTTGCCCGGCCTCGGCATTCCACGCGGTGACCACCGCCTTGTGGTCCGAGCGTAGCTGGGTGTAATCGAGTTGATCCTTGCTCTGGTTGACCGCCGCCCGCGCCTGATCCAGCGAGGCTTGGGTGGTTTTCAGGTCCGTCATCGCAATGTCCAGTTGCGCCTGCGCACCCACGCCCCGGTCGAACAGCGCTTGCTGACGGCGGGCATTGGCCTGGGCGTTGATCAGCTGTGCCTGAACCCTGGCCAGGTCGCCCTGGGCCGAACGCAGCTGGTTCTGCTGATCGGACGGATCGAGGGTGGCGAGCAGCGTGCCCTTCTGCACTTCGGTGCCGACATCGACGTTGCGGCTGGCAATGCGCCCGCCGACACGAAAACCGGTGTTGCTTTCATAGCGCGCCTGAATGCTGCCGGCGAAACGCCCGAGGTTTTCCTCGCTCAACGCTTCGACCTTGACCGACAACACCGGCCGTACCGGCTCCGGCGGTGGCTCGCTTTTCGAACAGGCGGCCAGCAACACGCCAATGGATAACAGCGCCAGACGCTTCATGGCTGTGCTCCCGGCTGCAGATCCTTGTAGGTGTTTTCGGCAATTTCGACCTTCATGCCCGGATGCAGCAACTGCCCACCCGCGACAATGACTTTTTCCCCGCCCTTGAGGCCCTCGCTGATGATGACCTTGCCGATCAGGTAGCGGCTGACGGTGACGTTGTGCAACTGCGCTTCACCTTTGTCGTCGACCATCCACACCGCCGGATCGCTGACGTTCTTGGTCAGCGCCGACCACGGTAATTCAACGGCCGACTTGCCGGTGCCCTTGGCCGTGGCGCTCACCACCGAGCCCAGCTGCATCCCCTGCGGCAGGCTGTCGAGGCTGACCTTGACCTGCACCGTGCCGGACTGCGCGGACACCGCCGGGGTGATTTCACGCACGGTGCCGGTGGTCTTGATGGCGGGGTTGTCGAGCAGGCTGACGACAATCGAACGCTCCGCCGGCCGTTCGGCCAGCAGGGATTCGTAAACGTTGAACACGGCGTCGCGGTCACCGTCCCGGGCCAGACTGAATATCGGCGCCGTGGCCTGAACCACCTGGCCGACTTCGGCCTGACGCTCGGTGATGACGCCGGGCGCATCGGCGATCAGCGCGGTGTAGCTCAATTGATCCTTGGCGTTGGCCAACTGCGCCTGCGCTGCGCTCAAGGCACTCTGGCTGCTGCGCAATGCGGCCTGCGCCGAATCGTATTCGCTCTGGCTGGTGTAGCCCTTGGGCAACAGTTTCTGCTGGCGGACGAACGCGGCGGCGCTCTGTTTGACCCGCGCCTGCTCGGCCACTACCTGAGCCTGGGCGGAATCGACGTTGGTCTGCAAATCCTTCGGATCGAGCTTGGCCAGCACTTGCTTGGCCGAGACGCGGTCACCGACATCGACCATGCGCTGGATGATCTTGCCGCCGACCCGGAACGACAGTTCGGTCTGCACGCGGGCCTGAACATCGCCGGTGAGGGTCACGGCGGCGGCGTAATTGGCGGGGTTCACCTCCTGCACGAAGACCCGGGGCAGGTATTCGGCGGGGGCCTTTTTCTCGCCGCACGCGCTCAACAAAGCGAACAGACTCAGCATGACCGCTGTTTTCAATCCGGGACTCGCCATGCAGACTCCTTCCTGTGTACGAACGTGCAAGTGACGATACGACTGTGAGCTTAGAACAGGGTTCAACCTTCGTCCGGCCGATATATGCATTTCTGTGCAGGGAGTATCCTGACCCGGATTTCGGGGCACCCAGGAAGGATTTTCATGCTCAAGACCCTCGCGGTGGCCAATTACCGCTCGATCAATAAATTGGTGATTCCGCTGGGCCGTCTGAACCTGATCACCGGCCCCAACGGCAGCGGCAAATCCAACCTGTACCGGGCGCTGCGGCTGTTGGCGGAAACCGCTCAGGGCGGCGTAGTCAATGCGCTGGCCCGTGAGGGCGGGCTCGACTCGACGTTCTGGGCCGGGCCGGAAACCATCAGCCGGCGCATGCGCAACGGCGAGGTGCCGATCCAGTCCACCGTGCGCCAGGGCGTCAAACGCCTGCGCCTGGGCTTTGCCGGGGAAGATTTCAGCTATTCGATCGCCTTGGGCTTGCCGGAGCCAAGCCTCTCGTTCTTTTCCCTCGACCCGGAAATCAAAAAGGAATGCATCTGGGCCGGGCCGCTCTATCGTCCGGCCAGTCTGCTGGTGGATCGCGACGGGCCGATGATCCGCACCCGTGAGGGTCGCAGCTGGGATGTGTTGGCCCAGCACACGCCGAACTTCGACAGTCTGTTCGATCAGGTCGGCAGCCTGCGCACCTCGCCGGAAGTGTTCCAGATGCGTGAGTTCATCCGCCGCTGGCGCTTCTACGATCACTTTCGCAGTGACGCCGACGCCCCGGTGCGCCAGCCGCAACTGGGCACGCGCACGCCGGTGCTGCATCACGATGGCCGCGATCTGGCGGCTGCGTTGCAGACCATCCGCGAGATCGGCGATCCCGAGGCGTTGCAGGCGGCGATCAGCGACGCCTTTCCCGGCGCACGGCTGAACATCGCACCGCTGGCGGGCGGCCGCTTCGCCATCGAGTTCTTTCAGGAAGGGTTGTTGCGGCCGTTGTCGGCAGCGGAACTGTCGGATGGCACGTTGCGTTATCTGCTGCTGGTCGCCGCGCTGCTGACGCCACGCCCGCCGTCGCTGATGGTGCTGAACGAACCGGAAACCAGCCTGCACCCAGATCTGCTGCCGGCGCTGGCGCGCCTGATCATCCGGGTGTCGGAGCAGTGTCAGGTGTGGGTGGTGTCCCACGCCCGACGATTGATTTCGGCGTTGCAGGAAGACCCGGAATGCAATTGCATCGTGCTGGAAAAAACCCTCGGCCAGACGGAGATCGTCGGGCAGAGGGTTTTGGATGAGCCTGCGTGGAATTGGCCTGATTAGGTGTGTCAGTTGGAGAGCCCCTCACCCTAACCCTCCCGAAACGTCGGACCGCCCGGAGGGAGAGGGAACCGATCGGGGGATGCTCAAGAGTTACGCCGACCTGAAAGTGCTTCTGTGAATCCATAATCGACTCGGTGTCTCAGGTCGATGTAACTCTCAAAACACCTCGGTCGGCTCCCTCTCCCTCCGGGCGGTCCGACGTTTCGGGAGGGCTGGGGTGAGGGGTTGCTCTGCATCCTCACCGCCGACCTGTCAGGCAATCAGCCCTGCCACTTCCCACCCTCAACAATCACGCTCTCAGGCTTGGTGTCATCACTCAGCTCTTTACGCACATATTGGTCATACAGCTTGAGCAGGTATTTCTCTTCCCCCAGCTTGGCCAACTCCGCGTTCACCCAATCGCGCAATTCGATGTTGCCCTTCTTAACCGCCGGCGCAATCGGCGCTTCGGCGCCAAGTTTTTCGTCCAGCACACGGTAGCCCGGGTTCTGCTTGGCCCAGCTGAACAGCACCAGATTGTCCTGCGCGTAGGCATCGCCGCGGCCGTTGGCCAGGGCTTGTAGGGACTCGGAGTTTTTCTCGAACTTCAGCAGTTTCCAGTCCGGATGGTTTTTGGTCAGCCAGATATCGGCGGTAGTGCCGGTGGTGACGATGGTGGTGCGGCTCGCCAGGTCATCCAGTTTCTTCACTTCACTGCCCTGCGGCACCAGCGCCTGCACCGCGACCTTGAGGTTTGGGTTGGTGAATTCCACCGCTTCCTTGCGCTCCGGGGTCACGGTCATGTTGGCGAGGATCAGGTCGACCTTGTCGCTTTGCAGGAACGGAATGCGGCTCGCCGGCTCCACGGCCACGAACTCGACCTTGTTTTCGTCGCCCAGCAGATCCTTGGCGAATTGCCGGCCGATGTCGGTATCGAAGCCGACGTAACGCCCCGCTTCGTTGACGAAACCGAACGGCGGCTTGTCGGTGAATACGCCGACGATCAGTTTGTCGCGGGCCTTGATCTTGTCCAGGTAACCGGCCGGCGCGGTGCTTTCGCTGGCGACTTTCGGCTTGGCCGGTTCTTCGGTCTTGTTGCAGCCGGCCAGCAGCGCGAGGCTGATCAGCGGTAGTGCGAATAAGGCTTTGGCAGTTTTCATGGCAGTTCCAGTTCCTTGGTTTGAGACGTTGTGGGCGAAGTCGTTGAAGTCAGCGCTTCGACGTAGGAGAACTTCTCCAGGAACTGCTGCGCGCGTGCGGTTTGCGGGTTCGTAAAGAAAAGCTCGGGCGGGTTCTGTTCAAGGATGCGCCCGCCATCCATGAACACGATGCGATCGGCCACCGCGCGGGCGAAGGCCATTTCGTGGGTGACGATCAACAGGGTCATGCCTTCGCGGGCCAGGCCCTGAATCACTTCCAGCACTTCCTTGACCATCTCCGGATCAAGGGCGGCGGTGACTTCGTCGAAGAGCATGACCCGCGGGTTCATGCACAACGAGCGGACGATGGCGATGCGTTGCTGCTGGCCGCCGGAAAGCTGGCGCGGGAAGGCGTCGCGCTTGTCCGCCAGGCCGACGCGCGCGAGCAACGCTTCGGCTTGTTGCTGTGCTTCGCGGCGTTCGCGTTTTTGCACTTTCAGCGGGCCGAGCAGCAGGTTGTCGAGCACGCTCATGTGCGGGAACAGGTGATAACTCTGGAACACCATGCCGATCTGCTGACGCACTTCGCGCCAGTCGGTGGCCTTGTCCAGCAATTCACGGCCGGCGAATTTCAGGTGACCGCTGTGGGCGGTTTCCAGACCGTTGAGGCAGCGCAGCAAGGTGCTTTTGCCGCAGCCGCTGGGGCCGAGGATGACGATGACTTCGCCGGATTTCACTTGCAGGTCGATGCCCTTGAGCACCTGCTGTTCGCCGAAGAATTTGTTGAAACCCTGAAACTCGATCAATGCGCTCATGCTTGCGTCCAGCGCCGCTCCAGCACGCGCGAGGCGGCCGACAGCGGGTAGCAGATGAAAAAGAAAAACAGGAACAGCGCGCCGTAGATCAGTACCGATTCGTAGGTGCGCTCGATGATCTGCTGACCGACCTTGATCACATCCACCACGCCAATCAGCACCGCCAGCGAACTGGTCTTGATGATCCGCGTGTAGACGTTGATGGTCGGCGGCGTCATGCGTTTCAGCGCCTGGGGCAACAGCACGTAGCCGTAGAGCTGCGCCGCGTTCAGGCCGATCGACAGCCCCGCTTCACGCTGCCCGCGCGGCAACGAATGCAGCGCACCGCGCGCCACTTCGCCGACCTCGCTGGCGCCCCACAGCGACAGCACCAGCACCGCGCACCAGAAGCTCGGCAGGCTCAGGCCGAAGAAAATCGGCAAGCCGAAAAACAGCAGGTACAACCAGACCAGCACCGGGATCGCCCGGAACAGCTCCAGATAGATCCGCAGCAGCGCGTTCAGCCACGTCACGTTGAGCGTGCGCAGCACACCGTAAAGCACGCCGCCGACGGTGCTGATGGCGATGCTGAGGAACGAGATCGACAGGGTTTGCCCGGCGCCTTTGGCCAGTTGCGGCAACGACACCCAGAGCAGTTCAAGACCCGAACTGGCCATGCTGGAGCCTCCTTTCCAGACGGCTCAACAGCAGCGAAAGCGGCAGGAACAGCAGCACGCAGATCAGCGTCAGCACGGCGAGCATTTCGTAGGTCTTGTAGTAGAGCGCGATGTAGCTCTTGGTGGTGTAGAGAATTTCCGGCACCGCCACGGCCGAGACCACGGTGGTCTCCTTGAGCAGGAAAATGAAATTGGCGAACAGCGACGGCAGGCTGAGGATTCCGGCTTGCGGCAGGATCACGTAACGCAGCAACTGGCCGTGGGACAAACCGATGGAGCGCCCGGACTCCAGTTGCGCCTGAGGCACCGCATCGACGCCGGCACGCAGCACTTCGGTGAGGTAGGCACCGCCAAGAAAAGTCATGGTGATGATCGCCGCAGTGAAACCGGAAACCTTGATCCCCAGTGCCGGCAGCGCGAAGTAGACGAAGAACAGCTGGATCAGCAGCGGTGTGTTGCGCGCCAGCTCCACATACAGCCCGACCAGTTTTTGCAGGTAAGGCGTGCGGAATACCAGAATCGTCGCATTGAGCAGCGCCACCAGCAGTGAGGTGCCAATGGCGATCAAACCGACCTGCAGCGTCACGCCCACGGCCTTGAGAAACGCCGGCAGGGTGCTGAGGATAAATGCGTAATCGAAGGTCATGAAACATCCTGACGCCGCTCGGTAAGCGGCGGTGGTGCAGTCCATGGACAGCGGGTAACTGTCCGGCAGGCACCGACTTTAAAGGTATAAGAAAAAGAATTTAAATACCGTTAAAGCATATTGATATCACGCAAAAAACTATCCTGCGGGTTTGCCCCGACAGAATAAGAAGGCTATTTTTCCTTTCGCTGTAGGACGGATCTTTTTTTCGTAAAAGCCCTCCAAGGACGAACAGCTTTTGGCCAGACTCCCCCGGCCAAACCCATAACAAGGAAGAGAACATGGACGTAAAAGTGCCGCAGCGACCGGACCCGCAGGATTTCGTGAAATGGCTGGTGGCTTTGCGCAGGGCGCTGAAAACCGGAATGGCCTGAGATCAAGAGCCCCCTCACCCCAGCCCTCTCCCGGAGGGAGAGGGAGCCGACCGAGGTGTCTCGCGTTATACATCGACCTGAAAGTTCGCGTCGATTATGGATTCGGTACAACACTTTCAGGTCGGCGTAATTCCCAAGCATCCCACGGTCAGTCCCCTCTCCCCCCGGGAGAGGGTTAGGGTGAGGGGGCTTTTGAAGCACACACAAAAACGCCGATGACCATCGCTGGTCATCGGCGTTTTTTTTCAACCTTGAAGGGGGTTGCTGCTGCGTCGGATCAGAACGCCGGCAGTACCGCGCCGTTGTACTTCTTCTCGATGAACGCTTTGACTTCAGGGCTGGTCAGGGCAGCGGCCAGTTTCTTGATGGCGTCGCTGTTCTTGTTGTCTTCACGGGCAACCAGGAAGTTCACGTAAGGCGAATCCGCGCCTTCGATCACCAGGGCGTCCTTGGTCGGGTTCAGCTTGGCTTCCAGCGCGTAGTTGGTGTTGATCATGTCCAGGTCGACTTCTTTCAGAACACGCGGCAGCAGGGCCGACTCCAGTTCCTTGAACTTGAAGTTGTGTGGGTTCTTGGCGATGTCTTTCGGCGTGGCCAGGGCGTTCTTCGGATCTTTCAGTTCGATCAGGCCAGCCTTCTGCAGCAGGATCAGAGCGCGACCGCTGTTGCTGCCTTCGTTCGGAATGGCGATGGTAGCGCCATCCGGCAGTTCAGCCAGGGTCTTGTACTTGCTCGAGTAGCCACCGAACGGTTCAACGTGCACGCCTTGCACGGTCACCAGGTACTTGGCCTTGTCATCCTTGTATTTGCCGGCGTTGAAGCTGTCCAGGTAAGGCTTGGTCTGGAAGTAGTTGGCGTCCAGACGCTTCTCGCCAACCTGTACGTTCGGCTGTACGTAGTCGGTGAAGACCTTGATTTCCAGATCCACGCCTTCTTTGGCGAGGGTCGGCTTGATCAGCTCGAGGATTTCGGCGTGCGGCACCGGCGTCGCGGCAACCACCAGTTTCTCGCCGGCCTGGGCCAGGGAAGCAGTCAGAGCAGCCGCCAATGCGGTAAACAACAGAACCTTTTTCATGCAGTGTCCTTATCGAAAATCGGTCGTCATCGACGACGGCATTAATACGTGTGCCAGCGATGTGCTACTGCTGGCGTGAAGCGGACAATACCGGGATTTTTTATTCCCGGACAATAACGTTTATTCAGCTTCATATTCCATTTTGTTCATGTTGAACAAAATGGTTACAACGCCTCGCTCAGGCTCAACAGCAATTCTTTCAATGCCTTACGTTCGTCGGCAGTGCCGTTGAGGCTCACGCTCGCCACCTGACGTTCGATCTGAACCAGCGGCCCAGACACCTCGGGCAGGTTCAGGTGCTCCGGCAGGATTTCGTCGCCGGTGCTCACCAGCAGCGCAAAGTGAATGACGTTTTCCAGCTCCCGGGTATTGCCCGGCCAGCTGTGTTGTTCCAGCACCTGCTGCGCCGCTTCGCTGATCAGCGGCACCGGCAGATCCAGACGCTGGCTGTAGATGCCGAGGAAGTACTCGGCCAGCGACAGAATGTCGCCGACCCGCGCACGCAATGCCGGCAGTTCCAGATGCCCTTCGCTGAGATAGTGATAAAGCCGCTCGTGGAATTTCCCCGCCGCCACCGCTTGGGCCAGATCGATGCTGGTCGCCGCCACCAGGCGCACGTCCACCGGGCTTGGTTGATGCGCACCGACGCGGGTGACTTCGTGGTTTTCCAGGGCGGAAAGCAATTTGATCTGGATCGGCAGCGGCAGGTCGCCGATCTCGTCCAGGTACAAGGTGCCGCCGTTGGCCGAGCCGAACCAGCCGGCGCGACTGCTGGCCGATCCGCTGTAGCTGCCGGCGGCGTAGCCGAACAACTCCGCATCGGCGTAGGTCGGGCTGATCGCCCCGCAATTGACCGAGACAAACAGCCCGCTGCGATCACTGGCGCGGTGAATGTGGCGGGCGAGCAATTCCTTGCCGGTGCCGGTCTCGCCGCGAATCAACACCGAGATCGAGCGCGGTGCGAGTTGGGCCATTTCCTCGCGCAACTGGCGCGAGCGTGGATCGACGAACACCAGCGCCTTGGCGCGGATGCTCAGGGGACTTTTTTCCGCATCGGGAAAGGTCAGCAACGGCTGGCCAAAGGTTTCAAAACTCATGGCAGACTCCCGCCCCAAATCGCCGGGAGACGGGGGCGTTGAAAAAATAAAAGTGATCAGGCACGGCGCCGGGCGTGGTGTTCCATGCGGTTTTGCAGGCGATACAGATAAGCGAATCCCTGCTCCCAGCGTTGATGTCCGGACTTCACGTTGATATGGCCGGCGCCGGCGAGAATCCCCGCCTCGGCGCCCCAGTTGCGCGCGAGCTCCAGCGCACGCGGCGCACTGACGGCGGCGTCGTTGTCGGAGCTGACGACCTGGCTCGGGAAGGGCAACAGATCGGTCGGGATCGGCGCGAAATTGCGCAGCGCCGGCACGCAGGCCGGGCGCTCGACATCCGCCGGCGCAACCAGCAGCGCCCCGCGCACCTGACGCAAGTGATGCAGCGGCGCGGTAGCCGCCCAGTGCGCCACGGTGATGCAACCCAGGCTGTGCGCGATCAGAATCACCGGCGAGCTGTCAGCGGCAATCGCCTCGGCCAGCGCAGCGACCCAGTCTTCACGACGCGGTGTCAGCCAGTCGGCCTGCTCCACCCGCGCGCTGTTGGGCAGGCTGTTCTGCCAGTGGGTTTGCCAATGATCTTCTGGCGATCCTTGCCAGCCCGGCACAATCAGATAGCGGATTGATTCGTTGCGCATGGGGGAGCTCTCCTGCGTCGTGTCTGTTCCTGAACGAGTATAGGGATGGGATTTATATTCGTTAAGGAATAAGAAGCTATTTATTAAGACCCGAAAAGAATATTAAGTATTGGGCAAAAAAAGGGGCCGCACCCTGCCAAGGAGACGGCCCCGGAAAAACGTGAAACCCTTATCGTGCAGTGATCACCGACAGCTTGGTGATGCCCGCCCGCTCAATCGAAGCCATGGCTCTCGCCACTTCGCCGTAATTCACCCCGTCGTCGGCCTGCAATTGCACGCGCACTTCCGGGTCCTTGGCCTTGGCCGATTTGAGGTTGAACTCCAGCAGATCCGGCTGGATTTCGTCCTTGTTGATAAACAGTTTTCCCGCACCGTCGATGCTCACCACCAACGGGTCTTTCTGCTCGACCGGCGCCACTGCTTCGGTCTTCGGCAGGTTGATCGGTATCGCGTTGGTCAAAAGCGGCGCGGTGACGATGAACACCACCAGCAGCACCAGCATCACGTCCACCAGCGGCGTCACGTTGATCTCGCTCAGCACCTCGTCGCTGTCTTGCGTGGAGAAGGCCATATCAGGACGCCTCCTTCACTTTTGTTGCGTTGCCCTGGGCCGCAGCCTTGTGCGCGGTCGGGTGGATCAGCACGCGGAACGAGCTTTTTTGCGCCAGGCTGTAGAAGTCGTGGGCAAAGTCGTCCAGGTCCGCCGCCGTCAGTTTCAGACGACGCAAAAAGTAGTTGTAAACCAGCACCGCCGGCACCGCGACCGCGATCCCCACACCAGTGGCGACCAGCGCTGCACCGATCGGTCCTGCGACCGTTTCCAGGCTCGCCGAGCCCGCCGCGCTGATGCCTTTGAGCGCTTCCATGATTCCCCACACCGTGCCGAACAGACCAATGAACGGCGAGGTGCTGCCAATACTCGCGACCACCGCCAGACCGGTTTCCAGCGAACGCCGCTCGCGAACGATCTGCTGACGCAAGGCACGTTCGAGGCGATCCTGATGGTTGATCGCCTGGCTCAGGTCATTGGCCTGCGGCGCCTCGCCCACTTGTATCGCCGCATAACCGGCCTGTGCCACCCGCGCTGCGGCGCCGGGTTGGGTTTCGCTCAACTCGGCGGCGGAGTCCAGACTCGACGCCGCCCAGAAGCGCTTGTGAAATTTGCGGTCCTGCGCCTTCAACCGGCCGAACTGCACAGCCTTGAGCAATGCCAGGCCCCAGGTAGCGACAGAGAAGACCACCAGCAGCCAGATCACCGCGCTTTCGATGGATTCCAGTGGAGATGCCAGTAACGTCATGATGTGTTCCCTCGTGTAAACGTTTAGCGCGAAATTGGTTTCGGTTTAATGAATCTTGAAATCGATGGGTACGCTGACCCAGCCGTCCTGGGCGACATCACCCTGCTTGGCCGGCACGAAGCTCCAGCGCTTCACGGCGTCCAGCGCCGCGTCGTCGAGTTGTTGCCGGCCACTGCTTTTCTGAATCTGGATCTCGCCCGGTTTGCCGCTGGCCAACACGTGCACCCGCAGCAACACCGTGCCTTCCCAACCGCGACGCTGGGCCAGCGACGGATATTCCGGCGCCGGGTTCTTCAGGTACGCCGCGTTGGCTGAGGCCGGCGTCACCGGAGCAGGCGCCGGTGGTGCAGGTGGCGCGGGCGCGGCGACCGGGGCGGCCGGTTGTGGCGGAGCCGGTGGTTGCTCGACCGCTTTCGGCGCCGGTTTTGGTACGGGTTTGGCCACCGGTTTCGGTTTGGGGATCGGCTTCGGCTTCGGTGGCGGCTTGGTTGCCAATTCGTCCTCCACCGGGGGCGGAGGCTCAACCACAGGTGCCGGTGGCGGCGGCACAACTACAGGTGGTGCCGGTGGCGCCGGGCGCGAAAACTCGATGGTCATCGGTGGAATTTCCGGCGGCACGATCGGCAGCGCCGGCGTCGGATGCTGGTTGATCCAGTAGATCACCGCGCCGTGCACCACCAGCGCCAGAACGCCGAGCAGAATCGTTTCGCGGCGGCTCAGAATGCCCTTGGGCGCGCGCTGCAAACGCAGCTGCCCCAACGGCACGCGATGGGGCCGGCCGAGATCGACCAACTCGCCGCTCGGCGCCTGGCGCCACAGCACCTCCTGTGCGCTGGCGGCGGTCTGGACATTGCCCATTGATTTACTCCCTGCGGTCTCTTTGCGTTTTTTTCGCTTAGCCGATTCGCCGCTTGTTGAATCCCCCACGGCGTGATCGATGGGTCAATCATTGGGCCAGCGGCTTATCTCCGAAAGTAATCTTTCATGTTATGAATAGACGTTTATGGAATATGTGAAACAGTCATTTCCGCCAAAGCCACGGCCCGCAAGGCTTCCAGCGATTCACCGAAATCGACATGCTTTCCCGGCATAAAAAGTATTCATCCAAGGCATCGGGTTATCGATGACCCGGGATCCAGTGACAACTAATTCCAAGGTGATAGTTGACGGACTTTTTAAAAGGCAAACAAAAAGGCCGATGCATGTTTAATGCATCGGCCTTCGATTTACGGAATTTCTTATTGCTTCAGAAACTCACCACCCAAGTTCACAACTTCACCATCGAAGTTCACGCGGGAGCCGGTAGCCCGGAGTTTCGCGTAGTTGTGATCAGGCGAAAACAGCGTCCAGGTCTGATAACCACTATTTCCGTTCTGAGCCAGCACCGCGATTGTGGTCGGGTTGCCGGTACTGTTCTGGAAGTGATAGTTCCCGTAACGGATGTCGTAATTCACGCCACCCTGGCTGAGGGTGCCGCTGAAGCTGCCATTGGAATCATTACCGTCGGTGATAACCAGCTTGGCGCCAGAGTTGGCATTTACATAAGTGCCATTAATGCTCGACATAACGAGATTTCCTTTATCGTTGGATAAGTGTCTTCCGATGAGAGCAAGTTTCCTCCTGGAAACTCACGACACTCAGGATGGTTGGACATTCATTTATTGTCCACGCGACTTTTCAACGAAATTGCTATATGCACTATTCATGTCGCTCATAACTTATTTCGATTCGGAAGACTCTTAATAACTAACGACTGGCATTGATTTGTTGCACACCAATGGCCGGCGCAACCACTGCCGTTTCCGAGCGCGGCGTTCCTGCCGGCACCCAGTCATAACTCACAGGAAGGGCCCGATAGACCCAGTTGCTGATCGCGTCGCTGCCCGGTGCCTTGCCCAGATAAGGGCTGACGTATTCCCAGACATTTTCACCGCTGGCCGTCACCTGGAAAAACCGCCCGTTCATGCCTTCGTCGATCAGCGTATTGCCGTTGGGCAAGCGCCGCGCGCTGCTGATGAACGAGCTGTAGAACGCCCACCCCGGCTGCTTTGAATTCGCCGCGCTGTACTGCCAGACGATTTCATTTTTCACCGGGTCGATCTCCAGCACCCGCGAACCGGAAATCAGCCCCAGCGTGACGTTCGGGTACCCCGCCGAACCCTGGTTGTCGAACACCAGCAAATTGCCCGCGCCGGGCAGTCCGGCCGGGATGATGTGCGCGTCATGCTGGCCGACGAACTGGTCCACCGGGCGCGGGATTTTCTGCGCGGTTTTCGGATTGGCCAGTGGCAGATTCGGCCCCAGACGCCAGACCACCTTGCCGCTGTGTTTGTCGATGATCGCGATGAAGTTGGCGTTGCGCGAATCAATCAGCAGGTTGTCCGGGTTGAAGCGCTTATCGCCGGCATCGAACCACTTGTTCGGCCCGACCAGGCTGAGGTTGTTGATGTGCAGGTAATCCGGATTTTCACTGGCGCGAACCAGCTTCAACTGCTCGGCGGTGAAGCCGAATTCGTTCAAGTGATCCGACGCCAGCCACTGCCATTTCACCTCGCCGGCGGGGCTGACTTCATAGATCGCATCGTCAATCACCTCGGGCACTTTGAAGCCTTTGACCTTGTGCACCTTGTTCGCCAGCACCACGGTGTTGCCGTTGCTCAGGCGACGCTGATCGTGATGTTGTTGCGCGGCGCCACCGGGCGCCTTGTCGCCCCACTGCCAGACGACTTTGCCATTCCAGTCCAGCTCGCCGACGCTCTGATTGCCGAGGCCGTTACCGGCGGAGCCGAGCTTGCCCGGATCCTTTTCGCTCAGTTGCAACAACACATGGCCACGCTCGCCACCGACCAGTTGCGGGTCGATGATCGCCGACGGGAAACCCGACTGTGGCCAGCTCTTCACCTCGTTGCCGTTCATGTCGATCAGGTGCGTCTGCTTGTCGGCACCGCTGAAGATCACATATTGATTGAAGGCCTTGGCCGGATCGTATCGGGTGACGCCGGTGGGGTAGACGCTGGGCGCGGCGAGCGCCCCGGCACTGAGCACTGCGCCGGACAACAACACCGGTAAAGCGGTTTTGATGCGCAACATGATGCAGCTCCTTGAAGGGTCGATCAGAAGTCATAGCGACCGGTGACGCCGAGGGTGCGCGGCGTACCGAGCAGACCTTCATAGCCGCCGTTGCCGCCGGTCCACAGGGTCGTGTAGTAGGTTTTGTCGAAGGCGTTTTTCAGCCACAGCGAGACGTCCCACTGACCCTGATTGAAATCGCCGCGCAGGCCGGTGGAGAGATTGACCACCGCGTAACTCGGGATCTGGCCGTAATCGGAATCTTCGACCGTGCCCACCGCTTTGGAGCGGAATGCGTAGCTGCCGGTGACGTAAGGTTGCAAACCGTTATCCAGATTCCATTCGTACTTGCCGTTGGCATTGCCGATCCATTTCGAGGCGCCGACCACCTGATGGCCGCTGAGGTCGCAAGAGGCCGGAGCACCGGGTGCCTGGCTGACTTCCGGCGGGCACGGCGCGTCCTTGTACGAGAGGTAACTGACGTCGTTGTATGAGCCGTTGAAGTTCAGCGTCAGGCCGCGCAGCGGGATCAGGGTGCTTTCGAACTCCACGCCGCGCGAGCGCACTGAACCGGCGTTGGTCAGGTATTGCACACGGTTGACGTCGTCGTAGGCGTTGGTCTGGTAGGCGTTGACCTGAGTCCAGAACACGTTGGCGTTGAGCTGCAAACGCCGATCCCACAGCGTGCTCTTGAAGCCGAGTTCGGCGTTGTTGGCACGCTCGGTGCCGATCAGCAAAGAGTCGGCGCCGGCGGTCGGTGCCGAGCCGACCACAAGGTTGACCCCGCCGGATTTTTCGCCGTGAGACAACGTGGCGTAGCCGAGCAGATCATCGGTGAAGCGATAGCTGAGGTTGAGCAATCCGGACGGGCTGGAGCTGTACTGATTCAGGTCGCCGGAATCGTAGGCGCCGGTGCGGCCGCGTCGCGCGGTGGCGGCGGCACCCGAGACAGCGGCGCCACCCACCGGCGCATCACGATTGACCCAGGCGTTCTTCTCTTCATAAGTGCCACGCACCCCGGCGGTGAAATCCAGACGTGGGGTCAGGTGCCAGGTGCCTTGGGCGAACAGCGCGAAGCTGTCGGTCTTGATATGGCCACGGCCGACGCTGTTGACGTTGGCCAGCGCGCCCCGTGGCGTGCCGTTCCAGATGTCTGCCTGCGGGCCGTAATAGGCGAAGGATTTGTTGTCCAGGTCCGAGCCGAAATAGTAGGCGCCGAGGACGTAATCGAAGAACTCGCCCTTGGGCGATGCGAGGCGAAATTCCTGGGAGTACTGCTTGTCTTCCACCGACACCCCGGCGTTGTAGGTCGCCGGCACATTGAGGCCATCGTCGTTGCGCGGAGTGAAATTCCAGAAGCGGTAGGAGCTGACCGAGGTCAGGGTGAAGTCGCTCGGCAAGGTCCAGTTGGCCTCCACCGACGTGCCGCCCTGATGGACGGTGACGTGCTGGTCGTTGTCCAGATTGACCTTGCGGTGCGAGCCGTTGACCAGCGTCGCGCCGGCAGCGGCGGCGCGGGCCGAGTAGAGATTGACGCCATTGATGGTCGGCCCGGTGTTGTACAACACGCGGGTGCCGGCGCTGGAATCCTCTTCGTTGTAGTCACCGATCCAGCGCAGGTTGAAATTCTCGTTGGGCTTGAACAGCAGTTGCGCCCGGAAGCCGTCGCGGGAGCCGCCGTTCAGGTCATGCCCGTTGAATTCGTTCTTGATGTCACCGTCGCTGCGGGTGCGATAGGCAGAGATGCGTCCGGCCAACTGATCGTTGAGCGGCCCGGAAAGCGTGCCCTTGGTCTGGAAGTAACCGTCCTCGCCGACCGACGTCTCGATGCTGCGCTCCGGGGTAAAACTCGGCGCGCGGGTACTGATGTTGATCACCCCGGCGGTGGTGTTCTTGCCGAACAACGTCCCTTGCGGCCCGCGCAGGACTTCCAACTGCTCGATGTCCATCAGGTCGAACACCGCCATCCCCGGGCGACCCAGATAAACGTTGTCGATGTACAGCCCGACGCTCCCTTCCAGACCGTCGCTGGCCGGGTTGTTGCCCAGGCCCCGGATCGACACGCTGGACTGGCGTGCATGCATGTAGGCGACGTTGACGCTGGGCACCAGTTGCTGCAGATCCTGAATCCGGTAGACGCGCTGCGTCTCCAGAGTCTGGCCGCTGACCACGCTCATGGGCGTCGGCACGTCCTGAGATCTTTCTTCGCGACGGCGGGTGGTGACGGTCACGGTTTCCAGTTGCGAAGTGGCGGTCGCTGTCTTGCCTGCCGGTGCCGAAACAGGGGTTTCCGTTTCCGCAGCGTAGCCGTGGGTCCAGCTGGCACTCCCCGCCAGCAACAGGGCCAGAGGCAGACGTTTGAGCCGTCGTGGCGGCGGCGGTGAAGCGAGGTTCAACGGACTCATGGGACTGCTCCTGGTCAAAAAACACGCAGACATCTTCCGTGCCGCATATTCTTTTAAGTTATTTATTTATGTTTTTACAAAGATTTACTGCATAAGAGATTGCCTTTATAAGGAGTCGACCTAATGCATATCCAATGCATTTCCCGGATATTTTTTATGTGAAAAATGCATATCGACTTGCGCCAACTCAGACACTTCATCGCCCTTGCCGAACAACGCAGCTTCGTCGCCGGCGCGCAGGCGGTGAACCTGTCGCAGTCGGCGTTCAGCCGCAGCATTCAGGCGCTGGAGCACAGCGTCGGTTGCCAGTTGGTGGATCGCGGGCGCAAGGAATTGCCGCCGACCAAACAGGGCCAGGTGCTGCTTGAACATGCGCGGCGACTGGTCAGCGGTGCGCAGCAGATGGCCAACGAGATCAGCCAGTTCAACGGGCTGGAGGCAGGAGAGTTACGCTTCGGTTGCGGCCCGGCGCCGGCGGCAGGATTGATCCCGCGCGCCATCGGTAGCTTCATCGGCCGCTACCCGAAAGCGCGGGTGCATTACCAGGTTGATGACTGGCAAAGCCTGAGCAAACGACTGCTGAGCGAAGAGTTCGAATTCTTCGTCGCCGACACTCGGCACTTCGAGGCGGACCCGGATTATCTGACCCACCGCTTGCGACCACGCAAATGGCATTTCTGCTGCCGCGCCGGGCATCCGCTGGCCGCATCGGATCGGGTCACGGCCGAGCAATTGATGAGTTATCCACTGGCCGTCAGCATTCGCCCGCCGAATCTGCGCAAGGTCATCGTCGACCTCAGTGGCCGCCCGGATTTCATTCCGAACGTGGAGTGCGAGAACAGCGCCAGCCTGCTCGGCGTGGTGTTGCGCTCCGATGCGATCGGCATCGTCGGTGCCTATTCGGATGCACTGCATCAAGCCCGGGGTGAGTTGGTGTGCTTGAAGGTCGAAGGGTTGGCGGATGATCTGGAGAAGCTTTACACCCGTTATGGAATCGTCAGCCGCGCCGGGTATCGGTTGTCACCGTTGGCCGAGGCGATGATCGAGCAGATCAAGGCGATTGATGCGGTGGATGAAGAAGTGTGTTCACTGGAGAATTTTGCCGTCTGACACTCCGCCTTCGCGAGCAAGCCCGCTTGTATGTTTAGACTTGAAGGGGTGGGCGGGACTAAAAGCTCGATTCCGACTCTAGCCAGTACGGACCGTGGGAGACTTCTCGTCCCGCCCTTTCTACCTAAAGCGCCGATAAGGAATTCATCGGTAAAACCGACGATAGAGGCAAGCCAGCGCTACGGTAGACCCCGACAAGCTCTTAAACCCTAGCTCCGAGGATTCGTCATGACAATCCTTACCTCGCCAACGGTGATTGGTGTCGATGTGGCCAAAGCCGAAATCGTCGCTTATCGCGAAGATCTGAAAAACATTCAGGTCATCAACAACGACCGTACGTCTATAGGTCGTTGGCTGAAGACCCTGCCCGCACAAAGCTCGATTTCCCTGGAAGCCACTAATCTCTACCACCTGGATACGGCCGAACTGGCCCATGGTATGGGGCATCGGGTTTACGTCGTGGACCCTTACCGGGTGAGCCATTACCGCGAAAGCATCGGTCAGCGTGCAAAAACCGACCCTTGTGATGCACGTCTTCTGGCGCGTTATCTAACCAGTGAACAGCACCGGCTGCGGGTCTGGAGCCCACCACCACGGCACTACACGGTGTTGAAAAGTCTGCTTAACAAGCGTGCGCAGCTGATGAAGGCCCGAGTCAGTATCATGCTGAGCTGGTCAAACGAACCTCTCCTTGAAGATCTTTTGGCCCATGGGTTGGAGCATTTCAAACAGCTTGATCAGGCCATTCAGGAATTACTTCGCAAAGTCAGCCAAGAGGCCGGCATTAGCGAAAACATCAGACGCTGCAAAGCGATTGAAGGGATTGGTGAACTCACGGCAACGGGACTGGCAACTACGTACATGCGAGGTGAGTTCGCCAGCGCCGATGCGTTCATCGCCTTTCTGGGAATGGATTTGAAGGCAAAGGACTCAGGCAAGAAACACAGTCCTCGCCACTTGAGCAAAAAAGGTGACGGGGAATTACGGCGTCTTGCACACAATGCAGCTATGGCAGCTTGTCGGTCCCCTGTTTGGAAACCGTTCTATGAATCCTATCTGGCAAGAGGTCTAGCCAGAACCCAGGCCTTGGTCATCCTCGCCCGTAAGCTTTGCCGGGTGGCATTCGCCCTCATGAAAAATCAGAGCGAATACCAACCCAATTTAAGGTTGCAGGGTTCCCCTGCAACATAGAATCTCCCACATTTGAAACGCGTACTCCTGTGGGAGCTGGCTTGCCAGCGATGACGTCAGTACAGGCGCCGATGCATTTCCTGCATATAAAGCATTCCCCGAATGCACTTGCCGAACACCCTCGCCGAAAGCGAAAAACCTCGCCTGTCTTCCTGACTGGTGAACCCCATGTCCAACCCGCAAAACCCTGTGCGCAATGTGCTGTACATCATGTGCGATCAACTGCGCCGCGATTACCTGTCCTGCTACGGCCACCCGCACCTGCACACCCCGAACATCGATCGCCTGGCTGCGGCCGGCGTGCGCTTTAGCCGTGCCTACACCCAAGGCACGATTTGTGGGCCGTCGCGGATGTCGGCCTACACCGGGCGCTATGTCAGCAGTCATCAAGTGGCGTGGAACGCCGTGCCGCTGCCGCTGGAAGAACTGACCATCGGCGATTATCTGAGACCCCACGGCATTCGCACTGCGCTGGTCGGCAAGACCCACGCCACGGCCAACGTGGATGCCTTGCAGCGGTTGGCGATCAACCCTGAAAGCGCCCAGGCCGAAGTGCTCAACGAAGTCGGCTTCGAGCCGTACTTTCGTCACGACGGCATCTTCCCCGACGACCCGCTGTTCGATGACAAACGCGAATCCGCGCCATACACCCACTACCTGCGCGAGCAGGGTTTCGAAGGGCGTAACCCCTGGCATGACTGGGCCAACGCGGCCGAAGGGGACAACGGAGAAATCCTCAGCGGCTGGAAAATGCGTAATGCCCATTTGCCAGCGCGAATTCCCGAGCAACATTCAGAGACTGTCTACACTACAAATCGGGCCATCGACTTCATCGGTGAGCAAGGTGAAAAACCGTGGTTTTTGCACCTGTCCTATATCAAACCCCACTGGCCCTACATCGTACCGGCGCCGTACCACACCTTGTACAGTACGAAATCGATTCTCAAACCGGTACGTAATGCCTCTCCAAGCGACCACCCGGTCTATCAGGCCTTTTGCCAGCATGAGGAAAGCCTGAATTTCTCCAAAGATCCGGTACGACTGAACGTGATCCCGACGTACATGGGCCTGGTCAAACAGGTCGATGATCAGTTGGGGCGGCTGTTCGATTTCCTGCAAAGCAACGGCCGCTGGGAGGACACGCTGATCGTGTTCACCAGCGATCACGGCGACTTTCTGGGCGATCACTGGCTGGGTGAGAAGGAGTTTTTGCTGGAACAAGCGGTGGGCGTGCCATTGATCGTGCGCGACCCGCGTGCGGCAGCGGATGTCACACGGGGCACGGTCGATGAACGCCTGGCGGAAACCATCGACGGCGTGCCGACCTTTCTCGACGCGCTGGGCGTGACGGGGGCGGAGCATCGCCTGGAAGGTCGCTCGTTGATTCCGCTGCTGCACGGTGAAAACCCTGACTGGCGCCGCTATGCGATCAGCGAATACGACTACGCCTTTCAGGCTCCGGCGCGGGAGCGGCTGGGCCAGCCGATCGACCGTTGCCGCATGACCATGGTGCGCAGCGAGCGCTGGAAATACCTGGCGTATGACGGCTTCCGACCGCAGCTTTTTGATCTGTTGAATGACCCGCAGGAGCTGCAGGATCTGGGCGCGGACCCGGCGTATGCGGCGGTGCGCGAGGAGCATGCGGGGTATCTGTTCGAATGGGTGCGCGGGTTGAAGCGCCGCACGACGATCAGTCATCAGGAGATTGATTTGCGCGGGCAGCGGTTTCGCTATGGCGAACCCGAGACCGAGAAGCTCGTTCAGATTGGCGTTTGGTAGAGATCAAGCGAAGGCAAGAGCAAGAGCCCCCTCACCCTAACCCTCTCCCGGAGGGAGAGGGGACTGACCGAGCTGTTTTTTAGAAGGACGCCGACCTGAAATATCAGGGTTGAACTCAGGCTCAAAAAGCCCCCAATCGGCTCCCTCTCCCTCCGGGAGAGGGCGGGGGGTGAGGGTTGCTTTTGATCTTAATCGCGCCCTTTGATGGTCTGGCTACGCTGCCCATTCGCCCCGACCGGCACTTCGCCTTTGAGCGTCACCCGACGCACCACCCGATCCTGAGTGCCGTAATCATCAATCGCATAATGCTGCGTCGAACGGTTATCCCAGATCGCCACATCACCGGCCTTCCAGCGCCAGCGCACGACGTTCTCCTGGCGGATCACATGGCTCTGCAGCAAGCCGAACAGGTGCGCCGAATCGGCCTGGGAATAGCCCTTGATGCGTTTGACGAAATGCCCCAGCAGCAGGCTCTTTTCGCCGCTGATCGGGTGCACACGCACCACCGGGTGCTCGGTCTCGTAGACGGTCGAGGTGAAGATCTTGCGATAGCGCTCGAGCTTCTCCGCCGACACGTCCGGCTTCACGGCGGCGTAGTCGTATTCGTTGCTGTGCACAGCCACCAGTTTGTCCGCCAGCTCGCGCAACTCGGTCGGCAATTCGTTGTACGCGGTCGCGGTGTTCGCCCACAGGGTGTCGCCGCCGAACGCCGGGGCCACCACCGAGCGCAGGATCGAGGCTTTCGGGTAGGCATCGACGAAGGTCACGTCGGTGTGCCAGGAGTTGGCGCGCTGCCCTTCGGCGCCGTCGAGTTCCAGCAGATAACGGGTGCCCTCGCGGGACGGCACGGTCGGATGCGCTACGGGCTCGCCGAGCAGATGCGCGAAGGCTTCCTGGCGCTGATCGTCGAGCTGGGTCTGCTCACGGAAGAACACCACCTTGTACTGGACCAGCGCCTGTTGAATGGCTTCAACCGTCGCGGCATCCAGCTCACCGGACAGCTGCACGCCACGGATTTCGGCGCCGATACGGCCGGCCACCGGATGAATGTCCAGCGTGTGGACAGCGGGTTTTACAGCGAGTGCGGCATTGCTCATGGGTAGACCCTCATCGACTGCTTGCGGTTGGACGGCAGCGAAACAACGCTCTATCTATATTCCATTTACATCTAATAGATATTCACATGCTTCGTTGACGGAATAAGAGCTTGCATTTAAAACCTCAAGCAACCTCGTCGCAAATGCCTTCGAGCTATTTTTAGGATGCCGGAAAAGCATATGGATCTTCGCCAGTTGCGCTACTTCATCGCCCTCAACGAACACCGCAGTTTTGTCCGAGCGGCCGACGCCATGGGCATCACTCAACCGGCGTTCAGCCGCAGCATTCAAGGGCTGGAGCAGGAGTTCGGCTGCGTGCTGGTGGATCGCGGCAACAAGGATCTGCGCCCCACGCCCGAAGGCCAGGTGGTGCTGCAACACGCCCTGACCCTGGTGCAAGGCGCGGCATTGCTCAGCGCCGAGGTGACGCAGATGACCAAGCTCGATGCCGGCGAACTGCACTTCGGTTGCGGCCCGGCGCCGGCGGTGAAACTGGTGCCGGACGCGGTGGCGCAATTCATCAATGCGCACCCGAAAGTACGTACCTGCTTTCAGGTGGATAACTGGGAAAAGCTCAGCCGCGCCCTGAGCCGCGAGGAGATCGAATTCTTTATCGCCGACATTCGCCATTTCGAATCCGACCCGAACTTCCAGACCCAGCCGCTGACGCCCAAGCGCGGGGTGTTTTTCTGCCGGCCGGGGCATCCGCTGCTGGCCAAGGAAAGCCTGTCGACCAACGACATGTTCGACTATCCGCTGGCGACCACGCTGATCCCGCCAGGCATTCGCAAACTGCTGGCGAATCTCAGCGGACGGATCGACTTTTCGCCGACCATCGAGACCGAGCACTTTCCGGCGCTGGTGAAAGTGGTGCTGCAATCCAACGCGATCGGCGTCGGTACTGAAGAGGCGTTCGTCGAGGACATCGCCCAGGGCTCGCTGGCGCTGCTGCACTGGCGCAATCTGCCGCAGAACCTGGAGAGCATGAATGCGCGGTGCGGGATTGTCAGCCGGACGGGATTCCGGCTGTCGCCGGCAGCGCGGGCGATGATTGAGACGTTGGTGGCGGTGGATAAACAGGCGATCAGCGTCGCGGTTTGAGGGTCATTCCCACGCCTTGCGCGGGAATGACCACATGACTCATAGCTTTGCAGCCGCCAGCTCTGGCGCCACCCACTCGTTCACTTTGAACGGCTTGCGAATCAGCTTCTGCTGCGCTGCCAGGTCCACCTTGCCCTGCAGGTTCTGAAGGAACAGCGGATCCAGTGTCGACGGGAACACTTCGCTCAGGTTCTGATCCTTCAGATCCTGGGTGAGGATCACCGGTGGATAGCTCGCCAGCCCCGACACAAGCTGCACATAGGCGTCCTTGTTGCTGTCCTGCGTCAACCACTGCACTGCCTGTTGCTGCGCCTTGAGCAGCTTCGCCACGGCTTCCGGATGCCCGTCGACAAACTTGCCGGTGCCCACCAGCACCGACTGCACACTGCCGGCGCCACCGAGATCCTTGGTATTCAGAGGCAACTCGGCCAGGCCTTTGGCCTGCAACGCGGTCAGCCCGGAACTGCCCCACGACGCATCGATCTGCTTCGCCGCCAGCGCCGCTACCGCTGCGTTGAAATCGAGGTTGATCACCTTCACGTCCTTCTCGCTCAAACCCACGCTGGCCAGCGCGGCATCGAACGACAACTGGGTCGCAGTGCCGCGGAAGATCGCTACGCGCTTGCCTTTGAGATCCTGCAGCGTCTTGATCCCCGAACCCGGCACCACGCCCAGGTATTGCTTCACGCCCCGGGCGCTGGCGCTGAGCAGGCGCGTATCCAGACCGTTGGACTTGCCGATGATGGCCGCCAGATCTCCGAGATAGGCCAGATCCACCTGGCCGTTGGCGAACGCTTCGTTGATCACCGGTCCAGCGCCCTTGAAGAAGCTCCACTGAATCTTGATGCCTTGATCGGCGAAGGCCTTTTCGAAGATCTGCTGATCGCGCAGCACGTCCACGATGCCCCCGCCGCTGTGTTGAGTACCCGCGCTCAGATCAGGCACGGCAATCCTGATTTCCTTGAGCTCGTCGGCCTGGGCAGAGAACGCCAGCAGCCCTGCCAGCGCCGGCACGGCAAACAGACTGATGACACGTTTGAAGGGAAGGTTCATGGGTACGGCTCCTGATCACGACGGGCGTTGAGGAGCCGAAAGTAGGCACATTCCGCATTAACGTTTAAATACTTAAAAAGCACATTTTTATAGCTTTAAACGCTAAGCCAGAGTGCACAGGGCCTGTAGATCGATATGCATGCAGAGCATCGAAAATATTCTCCGAATGCATTGGATGCGCATGGGCTGGAGGCCTTAAATGGTCTGGCTTATCTCCTAATAGAATTGAATTGAATTTTTATATATCCAATTTGCATACCGCACTTCCATGAAGGCAGGCCTGCCTGCAACCCGACAACGGAGGTCACCCATGGCCCGACAATCCCTGCTCAGCCTGCCGCTGCCCGCACCACCGCTGAAAGCACTGCGCTCATGGCCAAGCCTTGGCCAGCGTGTGCTGCCGTGGCTGCTGCCCCTCTCCCTGTTCGCCATGTGGTGGCTGGCGGCGCGCAATCAATGGATGAGCGAACAGATCCTGCCCGCGCCGTCACTGGTGTGGAGCAGCGCGATCGAATTGTCCCAGGGCGAGTTGTGGAGTCATTTGTGGATCAGCCTGCAACGGTTGTTCTGGGGACTGCTGGCGGGTGTTAGCGCCGGCGCAGTGCTCGGTGCGGCGCTGGGCTTCAGCCGCCGCCTCGAGCGCCTGATCTTCCCGACATTCGCCGGCCTGGCCCAGGTGCCGACGCTGGCGTGGATTCCGTTGTTCATGGTGTTTTTCGGCATCGGCGAAACGCTGAAACTGGTGGTGCTGGTCAAAGCCATCGTGGTGCCGGTGACCTTGCATACGCTGGTCGGCGTGCGCGATGCGCAACCCAAGCTGCGCGAAGCCGCCGCTGTTTTACGTTTGCCTCCACGACTGTTGATCCGCCGACTGGTGCTGCCCGCCGCCCTCCCGGCGTTCATGGCTGGCGTGCGTCTGGCGCTGGCCGCTGGCTGGACCTCGTTGCTCGCCGTCGAGCTGCTGGCCTCCAGCGAAGGCATCGGTTACCTGATGGTCTGGGCGCGACAGCTGTTCATGCTCGACATCGTCTTCGTGTGCATCGTCGTAATCGGCCTGATCGGCGTGGCGATGGATCGCGGCATCGGTTTGCTGGACAAAAAACTGGTGCACTGGCCGCACCCGGCCACGGCGGAAATTCGTCGCGGCCCACGCTACGAAGGCTGGCAGCGCGTGCAGCCATGGCTGCTGCCACTGGCGCTGTTTGCGTTGTGGCAACTGGCGGTCGACCAGCAATGGATCGATGCCAACATTCTGGTCAGCCCATGGGTTGTGCTTGAGGCAACCAAAAACGGATTGCTCGACGGCACGTTGATCTCCGGCATGGCACTGAGCCTGGGCCGCACCCTCGGCGGCTTGTTGATTGGCGGCGGCCTCGGCCTCGTGCTGGGTTTGCTGCTGGGTCTGTCACGCACCAGCGAACGCGTGCTCGGCCCGACCCTCGCCGCCCTGCGCCAGATCGCGATTTTCGCCTGGGTGCCGCTGCTCACCGCGTGGTTCGGGCTAGGTGAACTGGCGAAATGGGTGTTCGTCGCCCTCGCCGCGTTCTTTCCATTGTTTGTCGCGACTCAACGCAGCGTCGCCAACCTCTCGCCGCAACTCAACGAAGCCGCGCAGGTCCTGCGCCTGAGCCTCACTCAGCGCCTGCGCCGACTGGTCCTGCCGGGCGCTGCGCCGGGAATTTTCGCCGGTTTGCGCCTGAGCCTGATCTACGCCTGGCTCGGCACCATCGGCGCCGAATACTTCATGCCGTCCAACGGCGGCATCGGCAGCCAGATGATCGGCGCCCAACAACTGCTGCGCATGGACCTGATCATGGCCGGGATGCTGCTGGTCGGCCTCACCGGCGCCCTGCTCAACCTCATTGGCCAACGCCTGGAAATCCGCGCCACCCGCTGGAGACACGCATGAACGCACCGATTGTCAGCTTCAACCATGTAGGCAAATCCTTCGACGTCGACGGTTTCGAACTGGAAGCGATTCGCGAATTCAACCTCGACATCGCCGAGGGCGAATTCGTCGCCATTGTCGGTTCCAGCGGCTGTGGCAAATCCACTTTGCTGCGCTTGCTGGTGGGCCTCGATACGCAGTTTCGCGGGCAGATCAGCGTCGATGGCAAAGCCGTCAGCGGCATCGGCGGCGAGCGCGGCATCGTGTTTCAGGAGCACCGTTTGTTCCCGTGGCTGACGGTGGCCGACAACATCGGCCTGGGCCTGGTCAACGAGCCGCTGGCTGCCTCCGAAAAGCAGCAACGCATCAACGACTTCATCGAACTGGTAGGCCTGCGCGACTTCACCCGCGCCTACCCGCATCAGCTCTCCGGCGGCATGGCCCAGCGCGTGGCGATTGCTCGCGGGTTGGTGGCGAGCCCGCGAATCCTGCTGCTCGACGAACCCTTCGGCGCCCTCGACGCGCTCACCCGCCAGCAGATGCAGGACGAACTGCTGGCGATTCGCGAGCGGGCAAAGATCACCACGATTCTGGTCACCCACGATGTCGAGGAAGCGATTTTCCTCGCCGACCGCGTGGTGGTGATGGAACCGCGCCCCGGCCGGATCAAGCGAGTGGTGGACATCGCCCTGCCCCATCCGCGCCAGCGCAGCAGTTTCGACTTCCATCAGCTGCGCGAAGAACTGCTGCATGAACTGACCAGTGACGACCATTACCAACCGAGCGCACCGGTGCAGATCCGCGATCTGCCGCTGTCGTTCATTGCCTGCTGAACAGGAGCCTGTCGATGCCGCAACGTCCCAACTTTCTGGTGATTCTGGCCGATGACCTCGGCTTCTCCGACATCGGCGCGTTCGGCGGCGAAATCGCCACGCCGAACCTCGATGCCCTGGCCAACAATGGCCTGCGCCTGACCGATTTTCACACTGCGCCGACCTGCTCGCCGACCCGCTCGATGCTGCTCACCGGCACCGATCACCACATCGCCGGCATCGGCACCATGGCCGAAGCACTGACCCCGGAGCTGATCGGCAAACCGGGTTACGAGGGTTACCTCAACGATCGGGTCGTCGCGCTGCCGGAGTTGCTGCGCGAAGCGGGTTACCAGACCTTGATGAGCGGCAAATGGCACCTGGGCCTGACCGCCGAACTGGCGCCCCACGCCCGTGGTTTCGAGCGTTCATTCTCGCTGCTGCCCGGCGCGGCCAACCACTACGGCTTCGAACCGACCTACGATGAACACACACCCGGCCTGCTGAAATCCACCCCGGCGCTGTACATCGAGGACGACACGTTCATCGACGAATTGCCCAAGGATTTCTATTCCTCCGACGCCTTCGGCGACAAGCTGTTGCAGTACCTCAAGGAGCGCGATCAGAGCCGACCGTTCTTCGCCTACCTGCCGTTTTCCGCGCCGCACTGGCCGTTGCAGGCGCCCGCCGACATCGTCGAAAAATACCGTGGCCGCTACGACGCGGGCCCCGAAGTCTTGCGCCTCGAGCGTCTGGAAAAGCTCAAGTCGCTGGGACTGATCGAACCGGATGTCGAACCGCACCCGCTGATCCAGCTGACCGCGCAATGGGACGCGCTGAGCGATGAACAAAAACGCATTTCCGCCCGGGCGATGGAAGTCTACGCCGCGATGGTCGAGCGCATGGACTGGAACATCGGCCGCGTCGTCGACTACCTGCGTCAGCAGGGCCAGCTCGACAACACCTTCATCCTGTTCATGTCCGACAACGGTGCCGAAGGTGCGCTGCTGGAAGCCTTTCCGAAATTCGGCCCGGAGCTGATGACGTATCTGAGCCAGCATTACGACAACAGCCTCGACAACATCGGCCGCGCCAATTCCTATGTCTGGTACGGGCCGAACTGGGCGCAGGTGGCGACCGCGCCGTCACGCCTGTTCAAGGCGTTCACCACCGAGGGCGGCATTCGCGTTCCGGCGCTGCTGCACTATCCGCAACTGCCGCTGAAGGGACAGATCAGCCATGGTTTCGGCACGGTGATGGACATCACGCCGACCATCCTCGATCTGGCCGGCGTGCGCCATCCGGGCAAGCAATGGCACGGCAAACCGGTGGCGCCGTTGCGCGGGAAATCGTGGCTGGGCTTTTTGTCCGGCGAGACAGCGCAGGTGCATGACGAACACACCGTCACCGGTTGGGAATTGTTCGGGCGCCGGGCGATTCGGCAGGGTCAGTGGAAGGCGGTGTGGATTCCCGGGCCGGTGGGGCCGGCGACCTGGCAGCTTTACGATCTCGGGAGTGATCCGGGGGAGATTCATGACCTGGCGTCGAGTCAGCCGCAGAAGCTTGAAGCGCTGATCGAGCATTGGCAGCGGTATGTGGAGGAGACCGGCGTGATTTTGAGTGAGTCGCCGTTTCAGCCGGATTGAGGGCAGGATCAAAAGCTCTCCCTCACCCCAGCCCTCCCGAAACGTCGGACCGCCCAGAGGGAGAGGGAGCTGACCGAGGTGTCTTTCGCTATACATCGACCTGAGAAACCGAGTTGATTGTGGATTCGGTAAAGCACTTTCAAGTCGGTGTATCTCCCGAATATCCCCCAATCAGTCCCCTCTCCCTCCGGGAGAGGGTTAGGGTGAGGGCTGGATATCCAGCCGAAAACACAAAGTCAGTTCACCTCGATCGCCTTACCCGCCAACCCTTCATTCTCCTTGCGAACAAACCGGTTCGCCCGCCCGAACGTCCCGAAATCATTAAACCGAACCCCCATCTCCCGCATCACCTTATGCGCCACCGGCACCGTCAGCTGACGGATGTAAAACGGCTCCTTCACCACAAAATGATGAATCCCGTGACTGCTGCCGAAATTGAAGCAGAACGCCTGCAACGGCCACAGCCACCAAGGATTCAGCACCTGACATTGCTGCAGCACATTGCCCGGTTCCACATCCCCGTAGTAATGCATGTTGGAGCTGATGAAGTGCAGGCAAAACGTACGCAACACGTTCGGGCCAATGATCACCACGGCGGTAATGTCGATCACCTGCATCACTGAAAGCGTGGTCGCCGACCATTCAATCGGCGAGCCCATCAAGTAAGCGACGCCATTGGCCGCATGGAATCCGAGAAACACATACCACGCCCCCCAATGCACCAGCGCCAGCGGCGCGTAGACCTTCAACGTGCGCTTGATGATGCTGAACTTGTGCGCCCAGGTCCTGGCCCGGAGCATGCGGATGAACGCCGACATCACGTTGTCGCCGACCATCAGCAATCGCGCAAAACCCCATGGCTCGCCGTTGGTGATCGCCCGTTCTTCCATGTCGGTTTCGGTGCCGGACACCTTGTGATGATTGAGGTGCAAATGACGGCGGATCCAAGGGTTGATCGTGCTCGGCCGCGCCAGCCACACCAGGCCCATCATCAGGTTGTGCAGCACGCGCTGTTTGCGGAAATACATGCTGTGGATCAGGTCGTGCTCTAGCTCATGGGTCAGCGAAGCGAAAAACGCGTTGAGTAGCAGACACGCCCACCACGCCATGTGCCCGCTGATATACAGCGCCGCCGAACCGATCATTCCGGCCAGGGCAAAGGCGAGAATCCCGGCGCCGAGTGCATCCTGATGCTTGAGAATCGGGTAGCGCTCGCGCAGCTCCACGCCCTTGGCCAGCACCACTTCGCGAATATGCGCTGATCGCTGGGCAGCATTGTGTCGCTGGGGACTTGCAGAAGTACGGTCCATGCTTCCATCCTCTGGTTATTGATGTTCGCATCCTGCCTCGCGCGGACTCCAAACGCGGTAGCCGAGAACGCCAACCTGTTGACCGGAAGCGCCAATCAGCATGAAGGAACCGACTTCTCTCGCCAGCTGGACCCGTGCCCTGCGCAAGCAACTCGACGCGCTGGGGCTGGACAGCACTGCCCTGTGCCGGCAGGCCGGGCTCGATCCGCAACTGATGGATGACCCGAACGCCCGCTATCCGTTGTCCGCCACCACGCGCCTGTGGGAAATCGCGGTGCAGGTCAGCGGCGATCCGGCGATTGGTTTGCGGGTGTCGCGGTTCGTCAGCCCCACGACCTTTCACGCACTGGGCTATGCGTTGGTGGCCAGCGGCAGCCTGCGGGAAGTGTTCGAGCGGATCGTGCGTTATCACCAGGTGGTCAGCGACGCGCTGGAACTGGAGCTGACCCGCACCGAGGACCGCTACCGCTTTCGCCTGAAAATCCCGGCCGGCAATCCGGCACCCGCCTTCGAAGCCATCGACGCCTTTGCCGCCATCTACGTACGCACCTGCCGCAATCGTCTGGGCCGCGACTACGCACCATTGGCGGTGTACCTGCGTCGCCCGGAACCGGTCGATGCGCATCAATGGCACAAGGTGTTCCGCTCGCCGGTGCACTTTTCCGCCGAAGAAGACCGGATCGAATTCGCCCTCACCGACTTCGACAGTCACCTCGACGACGCCAACCCGGAGCTGGCCGAACACAACGAAGCCGTGCTCAAACGCACCCTCGCCCAGCTCAAACCGCTGACCTGGGAGCGCAAGGTACGCGACGCCATCGAAGAACAACTGCCCGAAGGCGAACCCAGCGCCGAACGCATCGCCCAGGCCCTGCACCTGAGCCTGCGCAGCCTGCAACGGCATCTGGCGGACGAGGGTTGCCGCTTCGACACCCTGCTGAATGAAAGCCGCGAAAACCTCGCGCTGCTGCACCTGCGCGATCCGCAATGCTCGCTGAGCGAGGTCAGTTACCTGTTGGGATTTGCCGATACCAGCAGCTTCAGCCGTGCGTTCAAACGCTGGACCGGGATGACGCCGGGGCAGTTTCGGGATCAGTTGCGCTGAGCGCAAATGGGTCGCTCAACCCTTGGTCAGACTGCGTTCAATCCCGGACTCCCACTGCTCGATCATTGCCGTACCCACCTCGGCGAATGACTGATGGGTTCGGCAATGCTCAAGCATTTCCGCCATCGCCGTCTGCATGCCATGAACAACCTGCTGCAGTAGTTCATTGCAGCGACCTTCAGTGAGATTGCACGCCGTACGACCGAAGCGCATCAGCGCCTTGTACTTGGGCCATGCCTTCGACCCGCCCAACAGCAAGGCCAGGCTGTCGTTCCTGATGTAAACCGATGTGGTGATGATGTCGTAAGCCGGGGCTAGCCGGATCGAAGCCTGCGCGCCGCAATGGTCATACAGCACACCGAAGTTCTTCAGATGCGCATCGCCGTTTTTCAGTCCCGCTGACAGCGCCACGATCTTGAAAAAAGCTTCCAGCGCCTGACTCAACAGCGCAGGAGAAACAAAGGCTTTGATCTGTCGGGCAGCGCCTTCGTAAGAACCATCGTATTTGGCTCTGGAAGGCCAGCCATTGAGTACGCAAAAGTCCTCGAAACCCAGATAGCCATGCTCAGTCAGGTCAAAACGCTCGACCACCAGAAACTTGCCCTGCTCACTCAATTCAAACTTTGGCACTTCAAGTCCGCTAAGCGCTGCGGCGCGCATACAGAAGTACTCGTTGGTCGCCAGCTCAGGAAACTCTTCGGGACGGAAGGCTTTGACCAGATGTGTGGAGCCTCGGTGAATCGGGTAAAGAGCGGCTGTCACACCATCGCGTACCAACACCTTAGGCTGCACGCCTGAAACACCGGAATACTGGCCATGTTTGTGCAACAGATTGTCAAACAAGCCATGAACGCCGTCATGTATCAAAAGATCGGACAATAACGTTTCGGGCTGATGATCTGTGACCGATTCGCAGGCTACTGCCAGCCGTCCTAGCTGACTTGAACCCACTATTGCCAGCAACGCAAAAGCATCGAAGTCACGAACTGCTTCGCCGAAGCGTCGAATCAATTCATCGCGCAATACCCCTTCTGGCAAATTCATCTCGAAAATCGGATGAACACCTCGCTCCCAGCCGTAGTTTTCCATCCGAGCTGACATCGTTAGCGAAACAGCATTCTCAGCGTTCACGCCCTCACAGTATCTGAACACGCTCTCCATGCCGGACTGCCCACGAACGAGTGTCCCTACGGAGCTACCGGCGACGGTGATTTCCAAACTCCGAATCAAATCAATCATGAGAATTCACCCTCCTCGGTACCTCAAGAGGGAAACCAAGCTCAAAAACTGTTCCCTCAACTTCACTACTCACCCGCACCCGCCCACCATGCAATTGCATGATCGACTGCACGATTGCCAGTCCCAATCCGCCGGAGTCTCCCCGCTCCGCGCGGGACGGGTCGACGCGGTAGAAGCGGTCGAACAGTTTGCCCAGATGCTCATCCGCGATCACCGGGCCGAGGTTGTGCACTTGCAGCCAGCACAGGCCTGGCTCATCGCGTCGGCGCAGGCTGATGACCGAGCCGGCATCAGCATGGCGTACGGCGTTGGCCAACAGGTTGCCCAAGGCGCGTTGCAGCAGTTGCTGATCCGCCAGCAATTCTCCGCTGAACGTGTTTTCCAGACGGATTCCGCGGTCGTCGGCCAGGGCTTCGAAGTAGTCGCATAACTCTTCGCCGATTTGGTGCAGCTCCAGCGTGCGCAGATCGAGCGCTCGCTCAGCCTGCTCGGCGCGGGCGAGAAACATCAGGTTCTCGGCCATGCGCTTGAGCCGTTCGAATTCTTCCATGTTCGACGCCAGCACTTCCTGATACTCGGCGCTGCTGCGCGGGTAATTCAGTGCCTGGCCGTTGCTCGCGAGCAAAGTGTGCAGGGGCGTGCGGATTTCGTGGGCGAGGTCGGCGGAAAACTGTGAGAGGCGCTGGAAGCCGTCGTCCAGCCGTACGAGCATGCCGTTCAACGCGTGTACCGGCTCCAGCAATTCCGCCGGCGTGCCGGCGGTGGGAACGCGTTGGTCGAGGCTGCGCAGGTCGATGCCGCGCAGTGCTTCACTCAGCTTGCGCAGAGGCCGCAAACCTCGGCGCAACAGCACCAGGCCCAGCGTGAAGGCGAGCACGGCACCCAGTCCGACGGCCAGATACAAGCGCAGGCGATAGCTGCCGAGCATCTGCTCGCGTTCGCTCAAGACCTTGCCGGCGATCACGATCAGCGCTTCACCGTTCGGCCCTTGGGCCTGACCTGACAACAGGGCCAGCTCGACACCGTCCGCCGCCTGCCAGGTCAGCACATCGCGGCGTTGCGGCGGTTGATCCCGGGGGATGGCCTGCACGGGCGGCAGTGCGCGTTGGCGAGGGTTGATCGTGATCACATTCGAGCCGTCCGCGCGTTGCACCAGCAGCAGACTGTCGAGGTTGCCCAGCATGTTCTGGTACAGCCGTGGCCGCGCCTGCAAGGCGTCGAGGCTGTCGCTGTCGGCGAGCAGCGCGCGCACCTGTTCCAGACGACCGAGCAACGCCATGTCGTCGCGCCAGGCGATTTCCGAGGCCAGCGAGCGATACAGAAACACGCCAATCGCGCTGAGTACCAACGCACAGACGGCGGCGAACGCCAGGGCCAGGCGCCAGGCGATGGATCTAGCGCGCATCGTCGGGCGCTTCGAGTTGATAGCCGACCCCGCGCACGGTATGGATCAGCTTGGGCATGTACGGATCATCGACTTTCGAACGCAGCCGGCGCACCGCGACTTCGACCATGTTGGTGTCGCTGTCGAAATTCAGGTTCCACACCTGCGAGGCGATCAGCGTGCGCGACAGCACTTCACCCTGACGGCTGGCGAGCAGATGCAGCAGGGCGAATTCCTTGTTGGTCAGGGCGATGCGCTGGCCGCCCCGGCTGACCCGGCGGCGCAGCACGTCGATTTCCAGATCGGCGATGTTGTACGACTCGGCTTCACGCAGGGGGCCGCGCCGCAACAACGTGCGCACCCGCGCCAGCAATTCGGCGAAGGCGAACGGCTTGAGCAAATAGTCATCGGCCCCCAGTTCGAGGCCGCGCACGCGGTCTTCGATGGCGTCCTTCGCCGTCAGGAACAGCACCGGCGTGGCGCCGCGCTGGCGGATCAGCTGCAGCAGTTGCCAGCCGTTGAGGCCCGGCAGCATCACGTCGAGGATGATCAGGTCATATTCCTGCTGCTCAATAAAGTAGCGACCGTCGAGGCCATTCAGCGCCACGTCCACGGCAAAACCCGACTCTCCCAGCCCTTTGGCGATGAAGTTCGCGGTTTTGGCTTCATCTTCTACGACCAGCAAACGCATGGCACACCTCGATTGATCAGAGACACAGGCTAGGCTCCTTCGACCGTGTTGCCCATTACAAACTTGTAATCCGACTGACGAGGTTTCGACGGGGACCGGCGGATAAGGTGGTGGCCTTCGCTTTTGGAGCCTGCCCATGACCGTCAAATACCTGCTTGCCAGCCTCGCGATCGGCCTCAGCGGCGCGGCGCACGCCACGCCTGAGCTGCCCCGTCACGCCGATCTCGATCTGAAAACCGCACGGCTGCTGACCGACGCAGCACTGGAAAACTGCACCGGCACGGTATCGGTGCTCGACCGTGGCGGCAACCTGCTGGTGACCTTGCGCGGCGACGGTATCGGCCCGCACAACACCGCCGCCAGCCAACGCAAGGCCTACACCGCACTATCGACGAAAACCCCGACTCGACTGTTCGCCGAGCGCGCCCGCAACAACCCGGAAACCGCCAACCTCAACACCCTTGATGAGTTGCTGTTACTCGGCGGCGGCATCCCGTTGTTTGCCGGGAAAGAACTGGTCGGCGCCATGGGCGTGGCCGGTTCCGGCGGTGGCGAACAGGACGAAACCTGCGCAATCAAGGCCGCCGAAATCGTCGGCCTGTCCATCAACCGTACTTGAACCGAGGAACATCACCATGACCCCACTGCGCATGACTTTCACCGCGCTTGGATTGAGCGCCTTTTCGAGCCTGGCGCTGGCCGCCGGCAACCCGCTGAGCGTACACGTACTCAATCTGGAAAACGGCCTGCCGTCGCCGGGCATCAACGTGACGCTGGAACGTCATGTCGGCCAGGACTGGCAGCCGCTGGCGCAGGGCACCACCAATGAACAGGGACGGATCGCCGAACTGTTCCCGGCGAACAAGCCGTTCGAGGCCGGTGAGTATCGGGTGGTGTTCAAGACTGGCGAGTACTTCGAGAAGGCGAAGCACGAGACGTTTTTCCCGGAGATTCCGGTGATCTTTAAAGTGAAGCAGACGGACCAGCACTATCACATTCCGCTGCTGCTCAGCCCTTATGGCTTCTCGACGTATCGCGGTTCGTAAAAACAACATCGATCCAATGTGGGAGATTCTATGTTGCAGGGGAACCCTGCAACCTTAAATTGGGTTGGTATTCGCTCTGATTTTTCATGAGGGCGAATGCCACCCGGCAAAGCTTACGGGCGAGGATGACCAAGGCCTGGGTTCTGGCTAGACCTCTTGCCAGATAGGATTCATAGAACGGTTTCCAAACAGGGGACCGACAAGCTGCCATAGCTGCATTGTGTGCAAGACGCCGTAATTCCCCGTCACCTTTTTTGCTCAAGTGGCGAGGACTGTGTTTCTTGCCTGAGTCCTTTGCCTTCAAATCCATTCCCAGAAAGGCGATGAACGCATCGGCGCTGGCGAACTCACCTCGCATGTACGTAGTTGCCAGTCCCGTTGCCGTGAGTTCACCAATCCCTTCAATCGCTTTGCAGCGTCTGATGTTTTCGCTAATGCCGGCCTCTTGGCTGACTTTGCGAAGTAATTCCTGAATGGCCTGATCAAGCTGTTTGAAATGCTCCAACCCATGGGCCAAAAGATCTTCAAGGAGAGGTTCGTTTGACCAGCTCAGCATGATACTGACTCGGGCCTTCATCAGCTGCGCACGCTTGTTAAGCAGACTTTTCAACACCGTGTAGTGCCGTGGTGGTGGGCTCCAGACCCGCAGCCGGTGCTGTTCACTGGTTAGATAACGCGCCAGAAGACGTGCATCACAAGGGTCGGTTTTTGCACGCTGACCGATGCTTTCGCGGTAATGGCTCACCCGGTAAGGGTCCACGACGTAAACCCGATGCCCCATACCATGGGCCAGTTCGGCCGTATCCAGGTGGTAGAGATTAGTGGCTTCCAGGGAAATCGAGCTTTGTGCGGGCAGGGTCTTCAGCCAACGACCTATAGACGTACGGTCGTTGTTGATGACCTGAATGTTTTTCAGATCTTCGCGATAAGCGACGATTTCGGCATTGGCCACATCGACACCAATCACCGTTGGCGAGGTAAGGATTGTCATGACGAATCCTCGGAGCTAGGGTTTAAGAGCTTGTCGGGGTCTACCGTAGCGCTGGCTTGCCTCTATCGTCGGTTTTACCGATGAATTCCTTATCGGCGCTTTAGGTAGAAAGGGCGGGACGAGAAGTCTCCCACGGTCCGTACTGGCTAGAGTCGGAATCGAGCTTTTAGTCCCGCCCACCCCTTCAAGTCTAAACATACAAGCGGGCTTGCTCGCGAAGGCGGTGTGTCAGTTCATGATGTGTCAGCTGACCCACCGCCTTCGCGAGCAAGCCCGCTCCCACAGGGGAACCCGTGTTCTTCAGAGGGTCGCCAGCGCGCGCAGTCGCACAGCGTCGAGGATTTCGATCTCGCCATAACTCAAGCCGATAATCCCCTGCCCCTGCAACTCCTTGAGGATCTGGTTGGTGGTCTGCCGCGATAGCGACAGCATCGACGCCAACTGCTCCTGAGGCAGTTGCAGCACGCGGCGCGGCGGGTCCAGTTCGCCATAGCCTTCAGCGATCATCAGCAAGCGATGAGCCAGACGTGCCGGGGCCGGCAGCAGGCTCAGCTGTTCGAGGTTGATGAAGGTCAGGCGCAGTTTGTGGCTCATCAACAACGCCAGATGTCGCCAGTAAACGGGGCGCTCATCGAGCAGTTGCAGCAGTGTGGCCTGGGGAATGTTCAGCAGCGTGCAGGGCCCGACCGCGTAGGCATCGTGGGTGCGCGGCTGGCCGTCGAACAGGCAGATTTCGCCGAACCAGTGCGGCGCCTCCACCAGACTCAGCAACGCCTCCTTGCCCTGCTCGCTGACCGCGCCGATGCGTACCGCGCCGTCGAGCACCGCGTACAGCCCGCACGGCGCATCGCCGCGCTGGAACAGCCGCTGCCCCGTCGTCAGCCGCCGCTCCCGGGCCGCCGCCAGCAGACTATCCTGAAAGGACGAGGGCAGATGACTGAACCATTGCCCGGTCAGCAGGCGCTCGCGCCAGACCTTATCCATGCGTTCTCCGAAAGATTGTCGCCTGCCTGACAGAGCGAGCCGTGAACCCGGGGCATGATTCGATCACCCTACAGGAGGAACAACAATGAAAAGCCTCGTCGATCATTTGAGTCAATACGCCGCTTACCACCGTGACCCGCGCAACATCGCCAGCCACTTTATCGGGATTCCGCTGATTGTGGTGGCGGTGGCCGTGCTGTTGTCGCGGCCGGAATGGTCGGTGGGCAGTTTGTGGATTTCCCCGGCGGTGATTGCCGCCCTTGCTTCGGCGTGGTTTTACCTGCGCCTGGAACTGAAGCTGGGTGTTCTGATGACCGTGTTGATGGGGCTGTCGGTCTGGGCCGGGCATGTATTGGCGCAGCAGAGCACCATGGTCTGGCTGAGTGCAGGTCTGGCGATGTTCGTGATCGGCTGGGTGATCCAGTTTGTCGGGCACCATTACGAGGGGCGCAAACCGGCGTTCGTCGATGACGTGAGCGGACTGATTGTCGGGCCGCTGTTTGTGGTGGCCGAACTGGCGTTCCTGCTCGGGATGCGCCAGGAATTGAAACGAGCCATCGAACAGCGCTCGGGGCCTGTGGTTTTGCGCGAACACAAAACCGTCCACTGAGCACACCGGGCGACGTGCCCTTCTCGCACGCCGCCCGGCTTGGTTCACAGCGCGCCGAACGTCACCTGCACCGTCAGTGATCCCTGATTATCGGCAAGTCCGACTCCGTAGCGCCCCTCCAGGTCATCGTTGATACACAGCTGCAACTCACCTTGCTGCCCGGATGGAATCTGCGCCAGATCACCGATCAGAAACGGCGCGCCAGTGCTGCCTATCCGACCGATCAAAGCGCCCTCATTGGCGCCGGGCAAGGTGTAGCCGGGCTTGGCAATCAGCCCCGCACTGCCATTGCCGTCGACCATGCCTCCCACTGGACTGGCTAACCAACGACCGCTGAGATAACGCACCAGCCGCGGACTCGGCCCGTTGATCTGCACACCAGTGCCCTGCCACGGCTGATTGGCCTGAACCTGCACCGTAACGGCTTTCAGGTCGTTGGCCAGGGTATCGCCGGCCTGAATCGACAGCGCCGCGATAGTCAGACTCGGGTTTGAAGTACCGGTGCTCGGGAACACACCGTCACCGACCAGAAACAGGTTTTTGTGGTCCCAACTGCGCTGATCCTTGTCGACCACCGAGGTTTTCGGGTTGTCGCCCATGCGGTAGGTGCCCATCAAATGACCGGCGCCCTGATAGCTGTAATCCACGCCCTTGTAATTGAACAGGCCCGGTGGCAGCGGCTTGGTCAGCTCGGTCGCGCCCAACAGGTCCTTGATGATGTGCGTGGCGAGAATCTTCGCCTGCCTGAAACCCTCCTTGGTGTAGTCGGACAAGTCGTAGTGAATTTCCGGACGGGGGATACCCAACCGATCCTTGTATTGCTTTGACGGCACGATGGAACACCTGGCTTTATCCGGATCGTCCTCCACCTGTTCCACCAGAAAACCGATACGGAACTGGCGAGTCAGCAAGTCATTGAGTTTTTGCACCAGCGCCGTGCCATACAACACCTGTTGCGGCCCTTTGGCCGGTGGCAACGGATTGGTAGCGCTTTTGTTGGTGCCATCGATCAGATCCTCAACGGTGGTGTAGGGATCGCCGACCGGCCAGTTGAACCCTTCGTTACCGATCTCGATCCGCCACGCCGCGCGCTGGCTGCGGAAAGCACCGTCGCGCAGACTTTCGATGCCCGCCGTGGACACCGGTCCGCGATATGGAAACACCGCCTTGCCTTCCGGCATCAAACCCCAAGCCAGATAGATCGGGTGATCGGCCAGACTTTTCCCGACCTGTCCGCTGCTGTTGGCCACACCGTTGGGCCACGCGGGGCTGGTGGAGTTGAGCAGCAACTTTGGCGTTTCAATGGCATGGGCCGCGATGACATAACGCTGGCCCACCGCAACACCTGTCCCGGTCGGCGGACCGTCGCCCAATTGGTACTGAATGAACTCGATGCCGCTGATGGACTTGTCCGCCGCCACCGTGACCTTGCTTGCCACGGCTTTGTAGAGCACCCGAACATTGCCGGTGTTCAAGGCGTTATTAAGCGTGACGGTGGCATCGTATTTGGCCTGGATCGGGCAGATCGGCGTGCAGTTGGTGTTGCCGGCACACACTCGACGCCCTGCATACGGCTGCGAATTGCGCCCCGCCGGTGTAGGACTGACCACCAGCGGCAATCCGTCGAACGTCTGCCCCTTTACCGCCGCGACAAAGCTGCCATCGACCAGCGACAGCGGAATGCTGGCCATCGGGAATTGATAGTTCTGCGGAAACGTCATGCCCAGATACGCCTGATCCGCAACATTCGCGGCGACGCCAATCTCTGCTTCGGCACGGCAATATGCGCTTTGCAGATCGTTGTAGCTGATCGGCCAGTCGACACCCACGCCATACAGGGTCTTGATGCGAAAATCGTTGGGCACCATGCGCAAGCACGTCGCCACCCAATGCCAGGTGGTGCCGCCGCCAACGCGCTCGTAGGTACTGGTAAACGGCAGTGGACCTTTTTGCACCAGATAGCTGACTTCAGGTTTATCCCAGCCCAGAATCAGATCGGCGATGGTTGCGCGTGGCGCATTTTGTTCTGCCGGATTGCGCGGCGCATCCAGCGTGCTGACCGGCGGGTACGGCGATTCCGGTGTTTTCAACGTCGCGGTATAGAAGCGCTCCAGATATTGATTACGGTTGGCGGGAATTTCCGGACCGGATTCCAGCACCAGCACTTTCACCCCGGCCAGACCCAACTGGTAGGCAATGATGCTGCCGGCCAGACCGGCACCGACGATGACCACATCTGCTTGTTCGGTACTCATGACGACACTCCTTGTTGTCCGCTGGCAGGGACGCCGGTGAAGTCTTCGAGGCTGGGCGGTTCGCTGTTCCAGTAACCGAAGAAAAACTCGCTGTAACCCATGGGATGGGCCTGGGCGATTTTCCACGCCCAGCTCTGGATGTAGGCCTGATCGGAGACCACCACCTGATCTCCCTGCTTGTTGCTGCCAACGTCATAAGGTTGATACCAGACACCCAGCAGCCACAGTTTCATGATCGAACGGGCTGCCCGGGCCGTTTGCGTGGCGGCAGGTTGCGCGCCGTTCATCAGCACGGCTTGGGCGATTTGATCCGGCGGTACTTTGTCGGCCAGCAATGTCGCGTATTGGTTCAACAACGCCTGCAACACCGAGGAAGTGATACGCGGTTCAATGAAGGCCAGGAACTGCGTCGGCAGGTCGACCGGGTCGACTTCAGGTGCCAGCAACGTTTGCGGGATGCCGGTCAAGGCCGATGACAGGCCGGCGAAATTGTCCAGATCGGTGCTCATGGCTGACTCCTTGTCGCGCCAGTCGACTGGGCGCGTTCGAGCAGATAGGTGAAGTCCGCGAAACTGGTGCGCGGCGACTGGGTCACATGGGTCGCGGCATTGCCGTGACAAGCGATGCAGCTGGAAGAAGCTTGCGGCACCGTCCCCTGGATATAGGTTTCGAGTGTCGCGTTGGCGAGGAACGTCGGTGCCGGTCTGCCCAAAGGCTCGGTTTTCGAAATCTGGCACGGTGGCTGCGGCGTCAGCGTCGGCCACTGCGTGCTGATCAACTGATAATTGGCCCAGACGCTGTTCGGATTCACCGTACGCAACAGGGTTTGATAAGTGCCATTGATCGTTTTCGTGGCCGCTGTCAGAGGCTCCTCGCGAACAATCTGTGAAGGTTCGGCCTTCACTGCCGGGTTCCACGGCCGCGGCGGTGGCTGATTGATCTCTGCCTGGCTGTTAGCGTTGTAAAACAGATAGGGGCCTTTGCGCTCGGCCACAGGGGTGGACTTCTCCGGCACGTTGTCGACGTGCTCGAAAGTCGACCAGACCCACTGCGGCGCACTGCTGGTTTTGTGCACGATGTGCAGACCGACCAGCCCTACCGGTTCGGCCTTGCATGATTCCGGCACGACCGGCCCTTTGCTCGGATCACTGTTGCCCGGGGTGTAGACCAGCGCATCGACGGTGTGGAAGTTCTCCCGTCGGTCATTGCCATCGAGCACTTTCCACGACGCCTTGACCATCAGCGAACCGACCTGACTGGTGTCGTTATTGCCGCAACTGAACGCCACCGTATTCTTCGGATCCGCCGCAAAAAAAGCCTGCTGGCCCTGAATGCTGTACAGACCGTTGTTGACGATGTCGTCAAACATTGGCTGGTTCACCACGATTTCGTTGCGCGTATAAACCCCGCTCTGATCCACCAGCGGCCCGCTCTGGAAAGGTTGGATAAATTCATCGAGCACATCAGGCACTTTGCCCATTTGTTGCAACAAGCGCCCTGACCCCAGCCCCTCACAGGCCGGGGGAACAGTCGCCGCTGTGCCCCAGGGGTTAGGCTTCTGTCCTTTTGCCAGGAAGATTTGATAACTCTCCTTCCAGCTCTCCCAGACGGTCGCGCCGTCCTGTTTGCCGATCTGCGTACCCGTGTTCGGGGCACCGCTGTCCAGCGCCGGCCAGTTCAACGCGATAAAAGTCTGCCACGACATTTCATCGAAGTTCTGTTGCAGGCTGATCAGGGAAAATGGCGGGGTAGCCGTGACATCGAAGGGTATTTGCGTCGACAGCGTGGGGGCGGAGTATGCCAGCGGGCTCAGTATTGCGCCGAACAACGCACAACCGAGCCACGGCACGGGCCGCAGGATTTCCATTCTCATCGTTATCTCCTTGGCATCAGGGTCCAGGAGATACGCCGGTCCGTCATGGACTCTTCACTGCGCCTCCTGGCACAGCTTGGAGATTAGGTAAGAAATCAATACCGTCAGGGCAAGCGCTAGATCAAATCGGGCTAAAGAATATAGCGATTAGCCATTATTTTAAGCCTGAGAACTCCCCCGCACTGTCGACATCGACAGTGCGGGGAACAAAGTGTTTGCCATCAAAGGCTGGCGACTTTCTGCCAGACCTTCGGCTTGAAGAACAACGTCTCACCCTTGGCCAACCCGGTCAGGCTATCGTGGTCTTTCACCACTTCCGCCTCGATCAGATCAGCCTGCCCCTCAACCTTCAACGTCACCCGCGTGGTCGCACCCAGCGGCCGGATATCGCGGACTTCGGCGGCGTGGTGATCCTCCAGTTCATGCCGCGACAGCGACACTTCGTGCGGGCGGAACAGCACGTGGTTGTCATCGCCCAGATGCAGACGGTTCGAGTCGCCGAGGAAGTGATAGACGAAATCGCTGGCCGGGTTTTCGTAGACGTCGCCCGGTGAGCCGATCTGCTCGATCACGCCCTTGTTCATCACCACGATGCGGTCGGCCACTTCCATCGCCTCTTCCTGGTCGTGGGTCACGAACACCGAGGTCAGGTTGATGTCTTCGTGCAGGCGCGCCAGCCAGCGGCGCAGCTCTTTACGCACCTTGGCATCGAGGGCGCCGAACGGCTCATCGAGCAGCAGCACTTTCGGCTCTACCGCCAGGGCACGGGCCAGGGCGATACGCTGACGCTGGCCGCCGGACAGTTGCTCCGGATAACGATCCGACAGCCAGTCCAGTTGCACCATGTTCAGCAGCTCGTGAACCTTGGTCGCGATCTGGCTTTCGTTCGGGCGCTGGTTTTTTGGTTTCATGCGCAGGCCGAACGCGACGTTGTCGAACACCGTCATGTGGCGGAACAGGGCGTAGTGCTGGAACACGAAACCGACGTTGCGATCCCGCACGTCGTGGCCGGACACATCTTCGCCGTGGAACACGATGTTGCCGTTATCCGGGGTTTCCAGACCGGCAATGATGCGCAGCAAGGTGGTCTTGCCGCAGCCGGACGGGCCGAGCAGCGCCACCAGTTCACCGCTGTGGATGTCCAGGCTGATGTTGTCCAGCGCCTTGAACGCATTGAAATTCTTGCTGACGTTACGCACTTCGATCGACATGAATTATTCCTCCGCGGCGCTGGCGCGCAGGCGGTTGATACGGTTTTCGCTCCACTGCTTGAGCAGCAGGATGAAGAGCGCCAGGATCAGCAACAGGCTCGCCACGGCGAACGCGGCCACGTGGTTGTATTCGTTGTAGAGGATCTCGACGTGCAGCGGCAAGGTGTTGGTCACCCCGCGAATGTGCCCGGAAACCACCGACACCGCACCGAACTCACCCATGGCCCGCGCGGTACACAGCACCACGCCATAGATCAGGCCCCATTTGATGTTGGGGACGGTCACGTGCCAGAACATCTGCCAGCCATTGGCGCCGAGCAGGCGCGCGGCTTCCTCTTCCTGAGTGCCTTGTTCCTGCATCAGCGGGATCAGCTCACGGGCCACGAACGGCACGGTGACGAAGATCGTCGCCAGCACGATGCCCGGCAGGGCGAAGACGATCTGGATGTCGTGATCCTGCAGCCACGGCCCGAACAGGCCCTGGGCGCCGAACATCAGCACGTAGACTAAACCTGCGATCACCGGCGATACCGAAAACGGCAGGTCGATCAGCGTCACCAGCATGCTCTTGCCACGGAACGAGTATTTGCTCACGCACCACGCGGCGCTGACACCGAACACCAGGTTCAACGGCACCGACACCAGCACCGCGATCACGGTGAGTTTCAGGGCTGACAAGGCATCCGGTTCAAAGATCGCGGTGAAGAACGCGCCGAGGCCGTTCTTCAAACCCTGCGACACCACGATGAACAGTGGCAGCAGCAGAAACAGGAAGAAAATCAGCCAGCCGAGGCCGATCAGGATTCTGCGCGAAGTGGCGCTGCCACGGCGGGCGGCGTTGGCCGAGGACGCGGCCGCAATAGACGATTGGGACATGGTTCGCGCCTCCTTATGGGGTTTCGATGCGCCGCTGCAGCAAGTTGATCAGCAGCAACAGGACGAAGGAAACCACCAGCATCAACACGCCGATGGAGGTAGCGCCGGTGTAATCGTACTGGTCGAGCTTGACCATGATCAGCAGCGGCAGGATCTCGGTTTTCATCGGCATGTTGCCGGCGATGAATATCACCGAACCGTACTCGCCGACGCCCCGGGCGAACGCCAGGGCGAAACCGGTCAGCCAGGCCGGCAACAGCGCCGGCAGCAGAATGTGGCGAAACACCTGCAACGGTTTGGCACCGAGGCACGCCGCCGCTTCTTCGACCTCACGCGGAATGTCCGCCAGCACCGGCTGCACCGTGCGCACCACGAACGGCAGGGTCACGAAGGTCAGCGCCAGGGTGATTCCGAGCGGGGTGTAGGCGATCTTGAAACCGAGGTCGGCGGCGAACTGCCCGACCAGTCCGGTCGGGGTGTACAGCGCCGTCAGCGCAATACCGGCCACCGCGGTCGGCAGGGCGAACGGCAGATCGATCATCGCGTCGATCACCTTGCGCCCCGGGAACGTGTAGCGCACCAGCACCCAGGCCAGCAACGTGCCGATGATGCCGTTGATGATCGCGGCGCACAGCGCCGTGCCGAAGCTCAGCTTCAATGCGGCGAGCACGCGGGGCGCGGAGATGATCGTCCAGAACTGATCCCAGGTGAGTTGGGCGGCGTGGACGAACATCGCCGCCAGCGGGATTAGCACAATCAGGCTGAGGTACACCAAGGTGTAGCCCAGCGTCAGCCCGAAGCCGGGTATGACGGGGGAGATACGACGCGACATAAAAGTCCTTGGTTAAAAACGCATCAATGTGGGAGCGGGCTTGCTCGCGAATGGGCCCTATCATTCAACATTTACGTCGTCTGACACACCGTCTTCGCGAGCAAGCCCGCTCCCACATGTTTCGTGCCTGAGCATCAGGCTCGTTTCATTTGAGATTACTGCGCCTGATAGATCTGGTCGAACACGCCTCCGTCGTTGAAGAATTTCGGCTGTGCGGTTTTCCAGCCGCCGAAGTCCTTGTCAATGGTCACCAGTTCCAGTTTCGGGAACTGCTGGGCGTACTTGGCTGCCACGTCCTTGTCACGCGGGCGGTAGAAGTTCTTCGCCGCGATTTCCTGACCGGCCGGGCTGTACAGGTGCTTGAGATAGGCCTCGGCGATCTGCTCGTTGCCCTTCTTCTCGGCGTTCTTGTCGACCACAGCCACCGGTGGTTCGGCGAGGATCGACAGCGAAGGCACAACGATGTCGAACTTGTCCTTGCCGCCGTCTTCTTTCAGCGCCAGGAAGGCTTCGTTTTCCCAGGCCAGCAACACGTCACCCTGACCGTTGTTGACGAAGGTGATGGTCGAGCCACGGGCGCCGGTGTCCAGAACCGGTACGTGTTTGAACAGGGTTTGTACGTATTCCTTGGCTTTGGCTTCGTTGCCGCCGTTGGCTTTCAGGCCGTAGGCCCACGCGGCGAGGAAGTTCCAGCGTGCACCGCCGGAGGTTTTCGGGTTCGGGGTGATCACCGAGACGTCATTCTTGATCAGATCGCCCCAGTCCTTGATGCCTTTCGGGTTGCCCTTACGCACCAGAAACACGATGGTCGAGGTGTAAGGAGTGCTGGCGTCCGGCAGACGCTTCTGCCAGTCGGCCGGCAGGGTCTTGCCGAGCTTGGCGATTTCGTCGATGTCGCCGGCCAGGGCCAGGGTCACGACGTCGGCGCGCAGACCGTCGATCACCGCACGGCCCTGCTTGCCCGAACCGCCGTGGGATTGCTGGATTTTCACGGTGTCGCCGGCGTGCTCCGACTGCCAGTACTTCACGAACTCGGCGTTGTAATCCTGATACAGCTCGCGTGTCGGGTCATACGACACGTTGAGCAGTTCGTAATCCTTGGCAACCGCGGAACCGGCAAACACAGCACTGGCCAGGGCGGCCAAAGCGTAACGGCGAATCGACGACATGGTGAAAGCTCCTGGAATTCTTGGTGGTGGCTTTTTCTTATGGATTGCGAAAATCGGGTTGCCTGTAAAGATCACCGCCTGCGCCCACTCTTGCATTGATCCCCGGCAAGAGCGGGCGCAGGCTGGAATCTTTCTGGGTTCAGCTCGGTTTGTTGCCCGGTTGCTGCAAGCGGAATTTCTCTTTGCGTTCGATCTGGACCACTTGGGCGTTATGCACAGTGATTTCCACCGCGCCGAAACGCAGGTCGCGCAAGGCGCTCTGGATTTCACGCAGGATGGTGCTTTCGTCCTGACCGTCAACGCTACGCAGGGATGCGCTCATGGTGCTGCTCCTTTGTATGGGATATGCCTGGCAGTGGGCGGCACTGCGTTCGGCGTGGGAGCAATATAAGAGAGGCGCGGATATTCTTAAAAAGACTATTTAAGAATGTTTATATAACTGGAAAACATTATGTGATGCAGCAAGGGTTTGCGGCGGATTTGCCCGCCGGCAAACCCGCCGTACGCCGTCATCAACCGATCAAGGGCGCCCGGTTCCAGTCGACTTGCGCTTCCGGGACCGGCCGCCCAAACCAGTAGCCCTGCCCCAGATCACAGGCCTGCTCCAGTAGGAACGCGGCCTGTTCCACCTGCTCGATGCCCTCGGCATGCACCTGCATGCCCATGCTGCGGGCCAGGGCGATGATCACCCGGACGATCGCCGCATCGTCCTCGTCCCACGGCAGGCCGGCGACGAAACCCTGATCGATCTTGAGCTTCTGCACCGGCAGGCGCTTGAGCCGCAGCAACGACGAATAACCGGTGCCGAAGTCATCGATGGCCAGACGAATGCCCAGCTCGCGCAAACGATGCATCTGTTCCAGCGCGACTTCCGGATCGTCCATCACCGCGCTTTCGGTGACTTCCAGCTCAAGATAGGCCGGATCCAGGCCGGTCTCGTGCAGCACCTGCGCCACCTGCTGATACAACTCGCGGCGAGCGAATAACCGCGAGGACACGTTCACCGCGACAAACGACAGCACCACCCCGGCCTGCTGCCATTGGCACATCTGCCGGCAGGCCTGCTGCATGACCCAGGCGTCGATTTCCGAGATCAGCCCGGTGCGCTCGGCAATCGGGATGAACTCCGCCGGCGACACCAGGCCTCGCTGCGGATGCTCCCAGCGCACCAGCGCCTCGACGCCGATCAGGCGACTGGTTTGCAGGTCGTGCACCGGTTGGTAGTAGACCCGCAGTTCCTGCTGCTCCAGCGCGCGGCGCAACTCGAAGGCGATTTCGACCCGCTGCTGGGCGTGAGCCGTGAGCTCTTCGGTGTACAGCGCGTAGCCATTGCGGCCGCTGCTCTTGGCCTTGAACAGCGCCGCATCGGCGTTGCGCAACAGCTGTTCGGCGCTCAGTGCATCGCTGGGAAACAGGCTGATGCCGAGGCTGGCGTTGATGAACAGTTCATGGCCGTCGAGGCAGAACGGCTCCTTGAGCGCATCGAGAATACGCTGAGCCAGCGCTGCCGCCTGTGCCGGCTGTGGACAACTTTCCAGCAGAACCGCGAATTCATCGCCGCCCAGCCGCGCCAGGGTGATGCCCGGCCCGAACAACCCCTGCAAACGCGCGGCGACGGCCTTGAGCAAACGGTCACCGATGGTGTGGCCGAGGCTGTCGTTGATCAGTTTGAAATGGTCCAGATCGATCATCAGCAGCGCGCAGCCGCGCTTGTGGGTCTGCGCCGACGCCAGCGCCTGTTCGGCGCGGTCGCTGAACAGCAGGCGGTTGGGCAGGTCGGTCAGCGGATCGTGGTGGGCCAGGTGCTTGAGTTCGTGCTCGGAATCCTTGATCGCGCTGATGTCGGAAAACACCGCGACGTAATGGCTGAGCCGGTTGTCATCGTCACGAATGACCCGGATCGTCTGCCATTGCGGGTAGATTTCACCGCTCTTGCGCCGGTTCCAGATCTCGCCGCTCCATTCGTCCCGCGCCTGTAAAGAAGCGAACATCGCTTGATAGAACCCCGGCGGATGATGCCCGGACTTGAACAGGCTGGGCTGCTGGCCGATGACTTCATCGCGCTGATAACCGGTGATTTCCATGAACGCGCGATTGACGTGCACGATCAGCCCCTGCCGGTCCGTGACCAGCACGCCTTCGCGGGTGCAATCGAAAACCGCAGCGGCCTGACGCAGGCGTTCGCGATCTGCCTGGCGTTCACGCAATCGGGCGCCGATGCCCAGGCATTCGAACAGCCGCGCCCGGGCCAGGAAGATCAACCCGGCGCTGAGCGCCACGAACAGGTAGCCGTTGATCAGTTGCCAGCGCAGCAACTCGTCAGAGCTATCGAAGAAACTGTTCAATAAATAACCAGTACCTTGCAGCCAGACCACGGCAAGGACCAGGTAAAGCAGCGCTGCACGCAAGGCATCGCGGTATGTGGCAGACATTCGGCCGTCCATGTCCCTACAAAAATGTCGGGATTATAGGTCAAGAAACATCCAGCCATCTCTTATCTGAAAGGGCGACTGGTTTTATCTGTGTGCTTGGTGATAATGCAACGGCTGTTTTTTCTTTATCGAGGGCCCTATAGCCTATGTGGTACGAAGGTTTTCTTGGCTTGTCGGCCTGGTCGCTGGTCGCCGTCACCCTGGTGATGACCCACGTGACGATCGTTGCCGTCACGGTCTACTTGCACCGCTACTCGGCCCATCGCTCCCTGGAGCTGAATGCCGGCCTGAAGCATTTCTTCCGTTTCTGGCTGTGGCTGACCACGGCGCAGAACACCCGCGAGTGGACCGCCATCCACCGCAAACACCACGCCAAATGCGAAACCGAAGACGACCCGCACAGCCCGGTCGTCAAGGGTCTGTCCACCGTCCTGCGCAAAGGTGCCGAGCTGTACCGCGAAGAAGCGCAGAACCCGGAAACCCTGCGCATCTACGGCAAGAACTGCCCCGAAGACTGGATCGAGCGCAACCTCTACAGCCGCTACCGGCTGCTGGGCGTGGCGATCATGGCCGTCGTCGACCTGCTGCTGTTCGGCACCATCGGCATCACCATCTGGGCGATCCAGATGATGTGGATTCCGGTCTGGGCGGCCGGTGTGGTCAACGGTCTGGGCCATGCCGTTGGCTACCGCAACTTCGAATGCCGCGACGCGGCGACCAATCTGGTGCCGTGGGGCATCCTGATCGGCGGCGAAGAACTGCACAACAACCATCACACCTACCCCAATTCGGCCAAGCTGTCGGTCAGGAAGTGGGAGTTCGACCTCGGTTGGGCGTGGATCCAGGTCTTCAGCTTCCTGCGACTGGCCAAAGTGCAGCGGGTCGCGCCGATCGCCCACCGCGTCGAAGGCAAGGGCAGCCTGGACATGGACACCGCCATGGCGATCCTCAACAACCGCTTCCAGATCATGGCCCAGTACCGCAAGCTGGTGATCGGGCCGCTGGTCAAGCAGGAACTGGCCAAGGTCGATCATTCGGTACGCCACCAGTTCCACCGGGCCAAACGCCTGCTCTCGCGGGAAACCAGCCTGCTGGAAGATCGCCACCACGCGCGCATCCAGAACATGCTCGAGCACAGCCAGGCGCTGAAGGTAATCTACGAGAAACGTCTGGCCCTGCAGCAGATCTGGGTCAAGACCAGCGCAAATGGCCACGACATGCTCGCCGCCATCAAGGAATGGGTACACGAGGCCGAGGCCAGCGGCATCCAGTCCTTGCGTGAATTCGCCGACCAGTTGAAAACCTACTCGCTGCGCCCAACAGCCGTCTGATGCCGTTGATCGGTGCGCCCCATTCCCGGGCGCACCCTTCGGAACTTCACCGTCGATCCCCTATCTCAAAGACACTTCGCCACCCCCGGCGGGTTTTCCCGTGGCCGTTGTCGATTGATCGGCACGCCCTTTGAGATTCGTGTCGATGGTCAACAACAATCAAAAAGACTCATCCCCTCCCCAGTGGCCCGAGGCCGCGCAAACCCTGATGGCATTGATGCACGCCCAGGGCGAAGTCGCCCGGCTCAGCGAACGCGAGCAGCTGTTCAGTTCGCTGCTGGTCAGCGTCAACGCCGTGCTTTGGGCCTTCAACTGGGAAACCCGTCAGGTGTTGTACGTCAGCCCCGCTTACGAGCGGATCTTCGGTCGTTCCGCCGGCCTGTTGCTGGCCGACTACAACCAGTGGCGCGACAGCATCTACCCGGATGATCTGGAATACGCCGAACGCAGCCTCGCCGAAGTGCTGCACAAAGGCGCCGTGGAAGACCGCGAATACCGGATCATCGCCGCCGACGGCCAGGTTCGCTGGGTCAGCGACAAGTGCTTCATCAATCGTCAGGACGAACCGGGGCAACCGGTGATCATCGTCGGCATCGCCGAAGACATCACCGACAAGAAGCAAATGGAAACCGAGTTGCAACGCCTGGCCACCACCGACGTACTGACCCAGAGCAGCAATCGCCGACACTTCTTCGAATGTGCCCACCGGGAATTTGAACAAGCCCGCCTGCAAGGCGCGCAAATGGCGTTCCTGCTGCTGGACATCGATGACTTCAAAGTGATCAACGACACCTACGGCCACCCGGAGGGCGACAACGTGCTGCAACGGATCGCCGAATGCGGGCGAGCATCATTGCGCCGGGGAGACCTGTTCGGACGGATTGGCGGTGAGGAATTCGCTGCGGTTTTCCCGGGCTGTGCGCCGGACATGGCGATGCAGGTGGCCGAACGGCTGCAACGGGAAATCCAGCGGCTGAGTTTCAACCATGGTGAACAGACGTTCGGTATCACCGTCAGCCAGGGCCTGACCAGCCTCACCCCGGAAGATGAAAGCCTCGACACCCTGTTCGCCCGCGCAGACGCGGCGATGTACGAGGCCAAGCGCCAGGGCAAGAACCGGATCATTTCCGCCTGATTCAAGACTGGATGCGCAATCAAACCGCTATTTGCGCATCCGTATCAGCTCCGGCAAGCCGATTTTGAGCAAGCGCGCCGTGCGGCTCTTCGCCAGTTCCTCGACGCCTTCATGCTCGGTCAGCCGCGCCATCTGCGCCGCCATGTTCATCACCAGTGCCTCGCGGGAATACACCCCGCCACCGAGCTGGTAGACCGAGGCAATCAGCTCGCGCAGTTCCAACGGCAAACGCCAGCGAGTGCGCAGCGCCGAGCCATACGCCGCACCGAATTCGGCCAGCGCATCGCCGACTTCCTCCAGCTCATCCAGCTCGCCGCCGGCCTGCTTCCACTCCTGCAGACAACGCAGCAACGCCAGATCACCGAGGCGATGGAGCATCCCGGCGCAATAGCAGCGCTCCTGATCCAGATCGAGCAGCCGCGCCAGCGTGCGGGCGTACTCGGCGGTGTGCAGCGACAGGCCCCAATAGCGCTCGGCGTAGTCGGCCAGACACGGGTCGCTGAGCCGGGCGCTGCGCTTGAGTGCCAAACCAAGGATCAGGTTCATGCTTTGACCGGTGCCCAGACGATGCAGCGCCTGGGCCAGAGTCTGCACTGGCGCACCGTGGTGCTGGGCGGCGCTGTTGGCGGCGGCGATCAACACGGCGGTGATCTGCGGGTCGGTGCGAATTTCCTCTTCCAGCAGCTTCAGATCCAGGCCGTTGGGATTGAGGCTGCGCTTGACCGCCACCTGCACGTCGGTCATCAGCGGCGCGCCGTCGGCCTGCTCGCGGCGGCGTTCGAGGAACACCGACAATGTCATGCCCGGCGCCAGCGCCGGTACTTCACAGAACACTTCTTCGCCGGCGTTCAGCAGCAGTCCCTGCAAACGTTCGGTCAGGCTTTCCATGTTCAGGGGTTTGGCCAGGTAGGCGGTCGGTGCCAGCGGCAAGGCTTCGCGCACGCTGGCGCTGTCGTTGCGGCTGCTCATCAGAATGAACGGCAGCGGCGGATTGCGTCTGCGCTGGCGCACGCTGCGCAATACGTTCAAGCCATCGACGCCGGGCAACTCCCAGTCGACGATCGCCAGGTCATAGGGCACTTCGCTGAGCAGCGTCATTGCCTCCTGGCCATCGGCGCACAGATCCAGCCGCGCATCGCAGCGCACATTCAGCAACACTTGTTTGAGCAGGTCACGAGACCACGGGTCGGCCTCGGCAATCAGGACTCTCGGTACAGCGGGTAAATCAACGGCCGTCATGCTCGCCCTCCCTTGCAATGCTTGAACCTTAGCCAATGCTGGCGTTTCGGTACAACCTGAAAACCGCACAGGTGTTTCTCCCGGCATGAAAAAACCCGCCGAAGCGGGTTTTTTGTCGATCCGATCACACGGTGCTACGGATTACAGCTCCGAGAAGCACTCTTCGATGATCGCCAGGCCTTTGTCCAGTTGCTCGTCCGGCGAGGTCAGCGGTACCAGGACGCGCAGCACGTTGCCGTAGGTGCCGCAGGACAGCAGGATCAGGCCCTTGTCACGCGCCTTGGCCACGACAGCCGCGACGGCAGTCGGGTTTGGCTTGTGGCTGTCGCCGTTTTCGAACAGCTCGACCGCGATCATGGCGCCCAGGGCACGGACTTCGCCGATCACCGGGTACTTGGCCTGGATGGCTTTCAGGCCGGTAACCAGACGCTCGCCGACAGCCTTGCAGCGGTCCAGCAGTTTTTCTTCTTCGAACACTTCCATCACGGCCAGGGCCGCGGCGCAAGCGATCGGGCTACCGGCGTAGGTGCCACCCAGGCCACCTGGCGCGATGGCGTCCATGTATTCGGCCTTGCCGCAGACACCGGCCAGCGGGAAGCCGCCAGCGATGGACTTGGCGAAGGTGGTCAGATCGGCAGCAACGCCCATCTGTTCCATGGCGAAGAAGGTGCCGGTACGGCCAGCGCCGGTCTGCACTTCGTCAGCGATCAGCAGGATGCCGTGTTGGTCGCACAGGGCGCGCAGACGCTTCATGAATTCTTTCGGCGCGACGTAGAAACCACCTTCACCCTGCACAGGCTCGATGATGATCGCGGCGATGTCTTTCGGCTCTGCGTCGTTCTTGAAGATGCGCTCGATGGAAGCGATCGAGTCGTCGATGCTCACGCCGTGCAGTTCGTTCGGGTACAGCGCGCGGAAGATGCCGCCTGGCATCAGGCCCATGCCGGCCGAGTAAGGCACGACTTTACCGGTCAGGCCCAGGGTCATCATGGTGCGACCGTGGTAAGCGCCGGTGAAGGCGATCACGCCAGCGCGGCCAGTGGCGGCACGGGCGATCTTGACGGCGTTTTCAACGGCTTCGGAACCGGTGGTCACCAGCAGGGTTTTCTTGGCGAAGTCGCCCGGTACGCGAGCGTTGATTTTCTCGCACAGCTCGACGTACGGCTCGTAAGCCAGAACCTGGAAGCAGGTGTGGGTCAGCTTGTTCAGCTGCTCGGTCACGGCGGCGATGATTTTCGGGTGCACGTGGCCGGTGTTCAGTACGGCGATACCGCCGGCGAAGTCGATGAATTCACGACCTTCAACGTCGGTCACTGTCGCGTTCTTCGCGGACTCGGCGAAGATCGGGTGAATCTGGCCAACACCACGTGGAACAGCTGCGGTACGACGGGCCATCAGTTCAGCGTTAGTCTTGCTCATTACAGTCCTCATTCGCCGCTCATCGGGCGGCGTGGTTCAAGGATAAAGCGGGAGGAATCGGCGGTGGCAGCATGCGATGATCGACTGCCACGGCGTTCCCGGCCGCAGAGAAAATTCCGGTTTGAAACGACGCAAAGGGACAGCGCTCTCGTGCCCTTTGCGTTTACAGCGATCTTCTACCGAGGCTTAGATGCCCAGGCAGAGGTATTTGATTTCCAGGTAATCTTCGATGCCGTACTTGGAGCCTTCACGGCCCAGGCCCGAGGCCTTGATGCCGCCGAACGGTGCGACTTCGTTGGAGATCAGCCCGGTGTTGACGCCGACCATGCCGTATTCCAGGGCTTCAGCCACACGGAACACACGGCCCAGGTCGCGAGCGTAGAAGTACGAGGCCAGACCGAACTCGGTGTCGTTCGACATCGCGATCACTTCGGCTTCGTCTTTGAAGCGGAACAGCGGCGCCAGCGGACCGAAGGTTTCTTCCTTGGCCACCGCCGCGTCTTTCGGCACGTTGGTCAGGATGGTCGGCTCGAAGAAGTTGCCTTCCATCGGCTTGCCACCGGCCAGAACGGTTGCGCCTTTGCTCACCGCGTCAGCGATGTGCTCTTGCACCTTGGCCACGGCTTTCTCGTCGATCAGCGGGCCAGTGGTGGTGCCTTCTTCCAGACCGTTGCCGATCTTCAGCTTGGCGACTGCCACTTTCAGCTTCTCGGCGAACGCGTCGTAGACCGAATCCTGAATGTACAGACGGTTGGCGCAGACGCAGGTCTGGCCGTTGTTGCGGTACTTGGAAATGATCGCGCCTTCGACGGCCTTATCCAGGTCCGCGTCGTCGAACACGATGAACGGCGCGTTGCCGCCCAGTTCCAGGGAGACTTTCTTGATGTCCTTGGCGCATTCCGACATCAGCTGACGACCGATTTCGGTCGAGCCGGTGAAGGACAGTTTGCGCACGATCGGGTTGCTGGTCAGCTCGCTGCCGATGTCGCCGGCGCTGCCGGAGACCACGCTGAACACACCTTTAGGGATGCCGGCGCGCTGGGCCAGTTCGGCCAGAGCGAATGCGGAAAACGGAGTTTGCGAAGCCGGCTTGAGCACCATGGTGCAACCGGCGGCCAGCGCAGGACCTGCCTTACGAGTGATCATCGCCGCCGGGAAGTTCCACGGGGTGATGGCAGCGGTCACGCCGATCGGTTGTTTGATCACGATCAGGCGCTTGTCCGGCTGGTGGCCCGGAATCACGTCGCCGTAAATGCGCTTGGCTTCTTCGGCGAACCACTCGATGAACGAAGCGGCGTAAACGATTTCGCCCTTGGCTTCGGCCAGCGGTTTGCCTTGCTCGAGGGTCATCAGGCGAGCGAGGTCGTCCTGGTGCTCGATCATCAGTTCGAACCAGCGACGCAGTTTGCCTGCACGCTCCTTGGCGGTCAGTGCACGCCAGGCCGGAAGCGCCTTGTCGGCGGCTTCGATGGCGCGGCGGGTTTCGGCAGCGCCCATTTTCGGCACGGTGCCCAGAATCTCGCCAGTGGCCGGGTTGTTGACCTTGATCGTCTGACCGTTGTCCGCGTCGACCCATGCGCCATCGATGAAGGCTTGCTGGCGGAACAACTGGGTGTCTTTAAGCTGCATGTCGGCTTTCCTTAACAGCACCGCGCAAGGCGCGGAGCAAAATTATGATTGTAGAAAGGCGCCTCGCAAGGCTGCCGTCAGGGAAATCATTCACCGGGCTGGCACATGAATAGCGCACGACTCGAAACGCGTGCGGCTCAGCACCTGGATCAGGAGCGTTTGAAATCTCAAACGAATCCTAGGTTCAAAGGGGTTGAAGGACAATAGGGCGTTCGAAAAAAAGAACAAAAACGCCGCAATTGCTGAACATTTCAGATCAACGTACCCACAGCCCCGATCGCAGGGAAACCATAGAACAGCCTCCCCAAAGCGCCAAGCGAGCCTTTTGCAGGACGTTACAGCTTTATGGAATGCAGGGTTTTCAAACCGACACTTGCACTGACAAACCACGCCAAAACCCGGCATGGACGCCCCGAGCCGACCTAGGTATGATGTCGCCCGCTGCACCAGTAGCTCAGCTGGATAGAGTACTGCCCTCCGAAGGCAGGGGTCGTGGGTTCGAATCCCGCCTGGTGCGCCATTGATTTAAACGAGAAAGCCCCGGACTGTGATGGTCCGGGGCTTTTTTGTGCCTGCTGACGGGCGACTCACTCCGTCGTCCAGTCAAACTCGTCATATTCATCATCGTCTTCCTCGTCCTCGATCAAGTCATCATCGAGAACGTCGTCCTCCAGATCCTCTTCTGCCTGCTTGGCCAGAAGAAACTCCTTGCGACTCTCCGTCACTGCCCGCCGCAGTTCCTCACCCTTGACCGGGCAGTTGAGCATTTGGGCGATGCGGTCGATTTTTTGGGCCACGGCATCCTCCAGCGCATCGGCAATGACCCGATAGTGCGCGTTTTTGCGGGTCAATGCCAAATGGCGGATGGCTGATACAGTCAGTTCTTGCGGATTTTTTCCAGTCGCAGGTCGAGATTTACGTTCGGGTAGCGCTTGTGCAGGTTGTTGAACAGGCTGTCGGCCGCTTGCGACTGGCCGGACTCGCGCAGGCGCAGAACTTCGCGCAACTGCGCGTCGAGACCGTTGACCGGGGCGGCGGCGCGCTTGCTGACCTTGGCTTCGTCCGCCGTGTCGGCGCTGATCGATTCGCTCTGCATCGGCGCGGCCATTTCCGCAATCGGCGCGGGAGCTGGTGCGGAAAGTGCGCCGGCAGGAGCCGACAGCGATCGGGCCTCCTGGCGGCCCCCAGGCGCAGCCGGTTTGGCAGCAGGGGCGAAATCGAATTGAGCCACGGGTTCCGGCGCACGCTGCACCAGCGACAGCATCAGCGCGATGCCGACCAGACTGGCAAAAGCCACTTGGTGGCGCGGCTTCTGGCAGGCCTTGAGCCAGCGTTGCCACAGGCTCTGCCTTGGCGCCGTGGTTTCACGGTGGGCGGCGTTTAGGATCAGCGCATCGAGATGCGCCGGCGGCTCGGCGTTGTGCTGTTCGCGCACATGCTTGAGCACTTGCTCTTCGGGTGTCAGGCGGGTATCCGTCATGTCAGTACCTCCTCGGCCAGCAGCCGACGCAGTTTTTGCTGGGCGTAGCGCAAGCGGCTCTTGACGGTTTCCAGCGGTGTTTCGGTGAGGCTGGCGATTTGCGCCAGGTCGAGGTCGCCATGGGCGCGCAGCAGGAACACTTCGCGCTGGTCGGCGGGCAAGGATTGCAGGGCGCTCTCCAGGCGCTGGCTGTCGCGGCTGAGGTTGAGCAGTTGTTCGGGATCGGAGGCGTCGTCGCTGACGGCGTGGAATTGCTCGTCGTAGCTGTCATGCAGCGGTTGCCGGGCGCCGTGTTTGCGCCAGTGGTCGATCAGGCGATTGCGGGCAATCTGGAACAACCATGTACGAAAGGTCGCCCGGCCTTGTGGCTGACTGGCGCTGCGGATCAGGCTCAGCCAGGTCACCTGGAACACCTCGTCGGCCAGTTCCGGTTTGCCGCTCAAACCGAGCAGAAACCGGTAAAGGCTCTGGCGATGACGGGCGTACAGGATCTCGAACGCCTTGCCGTCACCCTCGCGATAACGGGCCAGCAGCGATTCGTCGCTGCTAGCCTCAAGGCTGTCTGCAGAAGCAAACAGCTGGGTGATGAAGCCTTTGAGGCGGCTCACTATTCAATCCGTCGCTCGGTGGACATTGTGTTGGAGGCCGTGGACGTACGCAGGCTCTGCGCCAGTTCCACCAGTTGCACGAACTCGTTGCGCAGGCCGAAGCGGTCATCGCCGCGTGCACCTCGGGCCAGGGCTTCGGTGTCCTTGAGGCTGAATTCGCCGGTGTAGCGGCCGTCCTTGAGTTGCTGGGAAAACGCAGCGACCGCGGCAGCGAAACGCAGGTCTTCACTGGCGGACGCAACCTGACTGGCAATCGGCCGCTCGATCAGCAGACTTTTCCCACCCTCAGGCTTTTGATATCGCACGCGCAACATTGCCAATTCTCCTTTCTTCTCGGAAACCACTGCATCGGTTTTTCCATAGCGCAGCGGTTCCAGCCAGCCCTTCTCGCCTGCCGGGACAATTTCATACAGCGCCGTCACCGTATGGCCCGCACCGATTTCACCGGCATCGACCTTGTCATTGCTGAAATCCTCACGCTTCAACGCGCGGTTCTCGTAACCGAGCAGCCGGTATTCGCTGACCTGCGCCGGGTTGAACTCGACCTGCAACTTGACGTTTTTCGCCACCACGGCGAGGGTCGAACCGAGTTGATCCACCAGCACCTTGCGCGCTTCACGCAGGTTGTCGATGTAGGCGTAGTTGCCATCACCGGCATCAGCCAGTTGCTCCATCAGGTGTTCATTGTAGTTATCCACACCGAAACCCAGGGTGGTCAGGGAAATGCCGGTCTTGCGTTTATCCACAGCCATTTGTTTCAGGCTGTCGAAGTCGCTGATGCCGACGTTGAAGTCGCCATCGGTGGCCAACAGGATGCGGTTGATGCCGTTGGGGACGAACGCCTGCTGCGCCATCTGATAAGCCAACTCGATGCCTGAAGCGCCCGCAGTCGAGCCGCCGGCGGTCAATTGCTCGATGGCTGTGCGAATTTTCGTTTTTTCCCGTCCGGAAGTCGGCTCCAGCACCACTCTGGATTCGCCGGCATACACCACCAGCGAAACCCGATCCTGCTCGCGCAATTGATCGACCAGCAACTTCAGGGTGCTTTTGACCCGCGGCAAGCCTTCGGGGCGGTCCATCGAGCCGGACACATCCACCAGAAATACCAGATTGACCGGGTCCAGTTCCGCCACCGCGCGGTCGGAGGCCTTGATGCCGATGCGCAGCAAGCGGGTGTGCGGGTTCCACGGTGAGGCGGCGAGTTCGGTGGTCACGCCGAAGGGCGAGCCATCGCTCGGCAGCGCGTAGTCGTAGGGAAAGTAATTGACCATCTCCTCCAGCCGCACCGCGCCTTCCGGCGGCAGTCGACCTTGATTGAGCAGCCGTCGCACGTTGGCATAGGCGCCAGTGTCGACATCGGCGCTAAAGGTCGAGACCGGGGTTTCGGCGACGCTGTGGATCGGGTTGTCGGCCAGCTTGGCGTACTGCTCGCGCTGCTCGTCGCGATAGCCCTGTGGATAACTTTCAGCGGCCGGCAGCGGTGCAAAACTGGCAATCGGCGCTGCCCGTACACTGCGTTTGGCCATCGCGCTGTCGGCCATGACCGCTTCAGGCTGCACGGAAGATTTCAGTTCGGTCTGCGCCGGCGGCGGCGCGACGGTGGTTTCCGGGCTGGAGGAAACACCGCAACCGGCAACCACCAGCAACACACTGGCAGCAAGGGGGCGCAGAAGCGTGGAAGGAAGGGACATGGGGGCTGACCTCGGGGAAGAATTGATCCATTCATCCCCTGAGACGGGCAGCCCTTTGCGTTCGGGTTAAACCTCGCCAAAAATTTTTTCAGCGGTGATAACGCCGCACCGCACTGCTGTTGCGCAGCACGTGGCCTTTGATTTTTTCCATCAGCTGGGCGCGGGTCAGGCCGGCGGGCAAGGCGTCCGGGGCCAGATCCAGGGCGTAGATCTGGATGATGTAGTGGTGCGCGCTGTCGCCAACCGGTGGGCACGGGCCGACGTAGCTGGTGGTGCCTTTGCTGTTGGTGCCACCGACGCCTTCAAGGGCCGATTTGGCGCCAACGCCGGCGGCAATCTGCCGGGTCGTGGCCTTGATGCCGTAGTGAATCCAGTGATCGACACCCGCGCCTTTCTGGCCGTCCGGATCGTGCATGACGATGGCGTAGCTCAGGGTTCCGCTCGGGCCGGCATTCCAGCTCAGGGCCGGCGACTGGTTCTTACCGCCGCAGCCGGCCGCATCGCTGGCCGCCGCCGAGGTGAACAGGCGGTTATCCGACACGCCGGGAATGCTGAGGGTGAAACGCTCCTGGGCCTGCGCCGGAAACTGCACGCAAAGGGCGACGGCAACGGCCGCCAGCCAAGGGTTGAGAGAGGTCAATCGGGTCATTCCGGGAGCACCTTGTGCAGTTGGGCCTTCGTCGGCCTGCAAACTATAGCCGTACCGTTCGTGCCGTGGCAGTGGCAAATGGCTGAACCTCGCAATGCGGCCCAAACTCGTATGAGAAATGCCTGTGAGGAGCACGACCATGACCCTGCACCGTGTCGCCCGTTTCGCCGATGTGCCTGAAGACCGTGGGCTGGAGGTGCAGATCGGCGACTGCAAGATCGTCCTGCTGCGCGCCGCCGGCCAGTTGCGCGCCTTTCAGGGCGAATGCCCGCACGCCGGCGCGCCGCTGGCGGAAGGTGCGTTATGCCACGGCCGGCTGATCTGCCCGTGGCACAAGGCAGCTTTTCGTGCCGAAGATGGCGCGCTGTGCGAGCCGCCGGCGCTGGACAGCCTCAAGCGCTATCCGCTGGAACTGCGCGGCGACGAGGTGTGGGTCGATGACCAGCCGCTGCCGGATCCGCACACCCCGCCGCAGGACGATCCGCGCACCTTTGTCATCGTCGGCGCCGGTGCCGGGGGAACGGCCTGCGCCGCCGCCCTGCGGGAAAAAGGCTTCGGCGGGCGAATCGTGCTGATCGACCGCGAGCCGGACGCCGGCTACGACCGCACGGTGCTGAGCAAATTCGTGCTGTCCGGGGAAATGCCGTCGGCGGAAACCCCGCCGCTGCGCGATGACGATTTTTACCGCGAACAGCACATCAACCGGGTTTCAGGCGAGGTCACAGGGCTCGATGCCGATACCAAAACCCTTCACCTGAGCGATGGCCGCACACTGCATTACAGCGCGGCGGTGCTGGCCACCGGCGCGACGCCCAACGCATTGGAGTTACCCGGCGCCGACCTGCCCCAGGTGTTTGTCCTGCGCTGCAAAGCCCAGGCGCAATCCATCATGGACGCCGCCCAGCCAGGCCAGCGCGCGGTGATCATCGGTGACAGTTTCATTGCGCTCGAATGCGCCTCGGCCCTGCGCCAGCACGGTCTCGAGGTGACGGTGCTGGCGCGTCACGAGATTCCCTTCGCGGCGCAATTCGGTGAAGCCGTGGGCAAGGCGATCCGGGCACTGCATGAAGAACACGGCGTGAAATTCATCACCGATCACGAAGCCAGGGAGATCACCGGCGACGGCAAGGTCGAGGCGGTGTTGCTCGACAACGGTCTGCGCCTGTCGGCGGATCTGGTGTTGGCGGGAATCGGCGTACATCCGGCCACCGAAGCCTTCGGCGACCTGCCGCGCGAGGAGGATCAATCACTGTTGGTCGATGCCAGCCTGCGCGTGGCTGACGGCCTGTGGGCGATTGGCGATATCGCCACCTTCCCGTTGAACGGCAAACCACAACGCATCGAACACTGGCGCCTGGCCCAGCAGCACGCGCGGATCGCCGCCGCCAACCTGCTCGGTGGCGACGAGCATTACCTCGACGTGCCGTATTTCTGGACCTGGCATTTCGGCCGCAACTACGACTATCTCGGTCACGCCGAGGCGTGGGATGCGGTCGAATTTATCGGCGAACCCGAACAGCCGCCATTTATCGGGCTGTTCGGGAGCAAGGGCGTGGTGGTGGCGGCGGTGGCCTGCGAAGAGGAGCGAGCGATGGCGCTGCTGGCCGAACGCATGAAACAACCACTGCCGATGGATGAAGCCTGGCGGCTGATTCGCGCCGTCAGGTGATCCGGTTCAGCGGCTCGCGGTTGTCGTCGTCCTCGGCGTGCAGAAATATCACCCGAGGATGTTCCAGAGGCGCCAGCGGTGGCGGCAGTTCCTGCGGCTGGACCGGCCACAGATGCGGCACCACTTGGCTGACGTCGCCGTCCTGATCGTTGTGGATGGTCATCACGCCCGGCCCGCGCAGTTTCTGAAAGCGCTCGTCGCACAATTTGAAGCTGCGGCTCAGCCCTTCATCGTCGACCACCGGGGACGGCAGGCGGCGCTGGGCGAAGCTTCGGCTCTTGCGTTGCTGATAGCGCGCCCAGCCGATCAGGATCACCGCGTTGACCAGCGCCACCCACAGGTAAATCTGCAAGGTGCCAAGGGCTTCGAACGCCGAATTGTCGATGCGCGGCCCGCCTTCGTGGGTCTCGATCAGCGGCCATAAACCGCGCGCCAGCAGATACAGCAGGCCGATCCAGGCCAGCACGGTGAAGAACGCATCGACCACCACCAGAAACGGCCGTTGGCGGGTTCGGATGATTTTCATTTGATAACCTCCTCTTCATCGTCCCCGAGCGGCTTGATACCCCGGTCGGGACTGACCCAGCGCGCACGCTTCTGGTGTTGGCCGAACAAGACTTTGGGGAAACTGACCAGCGTGGTCAGCAGGCTGACGAACCAAAACGCAATCGGATACCAGACCACCCAGAACATGGTCTTGCCCAGGCCCGGCTCGTAACGACGGTCAATGATGATGCTGACCGCGAACTGCACCAGACAGACAAACGCCAGCAGCAGACCGGTGAACGCCGGGGGCATCAGGTGATCGACCGCAATCGCTTCAGGCATGACCACGAACTTGCCGACGGCCCAGAAGATCACCGACAACAGGAAGGTGAACGCCCAACCGGTCGACAGGCAGTATTCGAACAGCAGCGGCCACAGGTAACGGTGACGGTACTGCCAGATCCCGCGAATGTTCTTGAACAGCACTTCGGCGCCGCCCTGGGCCCAGCGCAGACGCTGTTTCCACAGACCGCGCAGGGTTTCCGGCATCAGGATCCAGCACAGGGCACGGGGCTCGTAGAAGATGCTCCAGTGATCCAGTTGCAGCTTCCAGCTGATGTCGATGTCTTCGGTGATCATGTCCGGGCTCCAGTAGCCAACCCGGTTCAGCGCCGTGCGGCGGAACGCGACGATCACACCCGACACCGTAAAGATCCGCCCGAACACCCGCTGGGTGCGCTTGATCAGCCCGATGATCGACGAGAACTCGCCGACCTGAACCCGACCGACCAGGGTCGAACGCGTGCGGATTCGTGGGTTGCCGGTCACCGCACCCAGTCGTGCGTTGTCGAGCATCGGCGCCACAAGGTAAGCGGCGGTGTTCGGCGCCAGCAGCGCGTCACCGTCGATGCACACCAGATATTCGCTGCGCGCAGCGATGGCGCCCATGCGCAGGGCCACGGCCTTGCCCTGGTTTTCCGCCAGGTGCAGCACCCGCAGCCGTGGATCTTCCTTGGCCAGCGCATCCAGCACTTGCGCGGTGTTGTCCTTGGAGCCGTCGTTGATCGCGATGACTTCGATGTTCGGGTAGTGCTGCGCCAGCGCCGCGTGGATGGTGTCGGCGGCGTTGTCGCCCTCGTTGTAGCAAGGGATCAGGATCGAAATCAGCGGTTCGCCTTCCAGCGGTGGCGGCAGGGTGTCGTCCTTCCACGGCCAGTGCCGTTCCCAGTGCAGCCAGAAATACAGGCCACCGGAAATCCACAACCCGGACATGAACAGCGGGTAGAAGAACACGAAGTCCATCAGGAATTGCCCGGTGACCAGGAAGATCAGCCCCAGCGGGACGCCGAGGACGATCGCCAGAACAAGCAGGGCCAGCAGTCTATCCAGCATGTCATGGGTTCCATTTGTTGGAGAGCGCAGGCCGCACGGTTTTCAGGTCCGGCAGGTTCTCGAGAAAGTTGTCCGGGTAGTAGCCGAAACTGGTGGCGCCCTGACGCTTGAGGCGGCTCATCCAGTCGGCCAGTTGCGCGCCGTCAATGTCGGTCTGGTCCTTTTTCGTCCAGTCCCGGGCCTGCAATTCGAACACCGTGCGATTCAGCGCACCGGGGCGCTGTTTGATCTTCGCCACCAGTTCTTCGAGCCACGGGCCGGACTGCGCATACGTCTGTTTTTCCATGAGCGGCATGGCCATCGGCGCCGTCCAGTCGTAGGTCACGAGGAAGTCGTCGAGGTTCTGCGCGAACCACGCTTCGCTGTGCGGATTGAGCACCGGCTCGGCGAAGATGTTGCGTGCGGTGAGCACTTGCGGGCCACGAATCGCGCGCACCTTGGCGGTGAGTTCGTTGGTGAAGTCGATCAGGTAACGGCTCTTGAAGCGCGTCCAGCGCTGCATCGCTGCCGGATCGTCACGCAGAGCGGCGATCGAGCCCGGCAAGCCGTTGGCGGCATAGGCCTTCAGCGCCTGCGGGCTGGCGTCTTCGAAGTCCGAAAGCACCGCGTCGTCGTGGTAGAGAATGCCGTCGACCGAAGTTAGGCGTGCCACGTCTTCGTAGATCTCGCCGATGATTCGTCGCACTTCGGGATCGAACGGCGACAGGCGTTTGTATTGATCCGGGTCGACCGCGGTCGTGCCAGTCTTCGGATCCCAGCGCGTCACCCGTGGCAGCTTCGAATCCAGCTCGAAACTCAGCACCGGCATCCACGCGAAAACCTTCACGTGAGCCCGGGTGCGCAATTGCCAGGCGACGCGGTCGAACAGGTCGGCGCGCATCGGCAGATGACGGTTGGGGAAGTACAGCGAATGCACCAGCCCATCGCCCTTCGGATCGGCGAAGGCTTGCAGGAACACGGTGTTGGCGCCCATGTCGGCCATGCGCTGGATCAGTTTGCCGAGGTTGATTTCCTGCTGCGCCGGGTCCGGGTCGTAGACGTTGTCCAGATCGACGTGGACCACGCGCATGGTGAAATCCGATTGCACGCCGACCACGCTGTTGGCGAAGTGCTCGCCGTCAGGGTCGGAAGCCACCAGGAAACGCGGCCCGCTCATCAGGTTGTCGAGGGCATCGAGGCCGTCATCGAGGGTCAGGGCCATTTCATAGCCCTCTTCGCTGACCACGGTCAGCGACGTGCCGTCCGCCGTGCCGTAAGGCCAGACCCAGACGCGCGGTTTCTTACCGGTGTTCTTGCGGATTTTCTCCGAGATCGCTTGCACGTCGGCGCGGATCCGCGCCTGGAAATCGGCTTCGGATTCGTAGCGCTTGCTCACCGGATCGTAGCGTCGGGTCGCGGCCGCCGGCTGCAGGTTGCCTTGCGGGTTGGCGAGGATGCCTTTGTGGCTGGCGTCGGTGTGGGCGGCGATTTCCACCAGGCCCGATTGCGAGATTTCCCGCACCTGAGCCCAGGTCAGGAAGTCCGAGCGCGGACGCGGCGTGCCGGCGAAATCCACCGGTTGGTTCAGCGGCGTATCGATCCAGGTACCGACCGGCGCCAGCAGCGCATGCCAGTTGTAGGCGCGCAATACCGGCAACACTCGGGTGTAGAAGCTTGAGTAACCGTCGTCGAAGCTGAGCAGGATTGCCTTGGGCGGCAGTTCCGGCCCGCCTTGGCGCGCGGCCATGATCTGGTCGACCGTCACCGGTTTGTAGTTGTTCTCCCGCAGCCAGGCGAGCTGTTCGAGCAGGCGCTCGGTGCGCACCGCCACTACCGCCTGATCGGGGTCTCGGTCTTCGACGTCGTGGTAGGCAATGCCCAGCACGTGGTTTTTCGGCCAGGGCTTTTCATTGGCTGCCAGCGGTCGCTCGGACGGCGGCACGAAGGCCGGGGCTTGCTGGGCGCAGGCGCTGACCAGCAGCACTCCCAGCAGAAGGAAGAAACGCGAAATCAAAGGCATCTTCAAACTCTTCTAGAAGCGGAAAGTGAGGTCGACGAGCAGACGCAGATCGGTTTCCCGGTCACCGTCGTAGGGCCGGTTGATCACGCTGAACAAACCGCCCACCTCGAACACGTCGTTCCAGGCGTAGCGCTGGCCGTAACCGAGCAATGCCATGCCGCCGGTGCCGTGATCACGCTGGCTGTAAGTGCCCGCTCCGGCCTGGAACTGCTGGCTCCAGGCGGTTTCGTAGCGGTGGTACAGCACGTGATTGACGTTCAGCAGCGGCATGACGCTGAAGTCCGACTTCGGGTTGAAGTACGGCACGTCATCGGACTTTGAGTTGTGGCTGGTGCCCACTTCCAGGCCCGCATCGACTTGCAGGTTCGGCGCGCTGTAGACGCCCTCTTTGCCGGTCAGCAAGGCTTCGACGCGATTGTTGCCGTCGCTGAAGTGCGACGGGCTGACCGCCAGCCGCCACTCGCGGCTCTCATTGGCGCGCCAGCGGATGAAACCGCTGCCGCCGTTGGCCTTGATGTCGCTGTTGAGTGCCCGTAGCGGGGTCTCGGCCGACAGGTATTCGAGGCTGCCGCCGTATTGCCAGTGGTCGTTGATATCCCGGGCAATCGCCAGACGCCCGCCCTGCTTGTCGCCGAAACCGTAGGAATGATTCGATACTTCGGCTTCGAGGGTCATGTCGCGGGTGCGACGCTCCAGGCCGACACGCTGGAAGCGGTGGTGGCCGGTGCCCTCGGCAAAATCGCCAGTGGCGTATCCGGCCCCGGCGAACACTCGCCAGTCCTCATCGATCGGCGGGCTGTAAAGGGTGGTCTGGATACCGAAATCCCGGCTGCCGGAGACCGCGCCGGCATCGCCACCGCTGCCGCCGTTGGCCTTGCCGCCGTAGGCCTCGACGCGCAGCTCGGACATGTCGTGCACTTCGCGTTCACGGGCCAGACGCTGGACCTGACGGTTGTCAGGGAAGCGCGCCACCACATCATCAGTCAGCGCATCCATCTGCCGCCATTCCTGCAAGTCCATGGCGGTGCGGGCCTGCGCGACTTCCAGGCCCATGTCGCGCGGCGCGATGCTCTCGGTTTCCTTGAGCTGGTTTTCCGCGCGGCGCGGCCAGTTGCGGGCCAGGTACAGGTCTGCCTGGGCCAGGCGCAGGCCGATGTTGCCCGGTGCCTGATCCACCAGAGTCTGCAAACGCTCTTCACCGTGAGGCAGGTCGGAGCCATAGGTGCCGGCCTGTGCCGCCAGTTGCTGGGCGTCCATCCATTCGTCGTTGGGGTTGCCGATCGGCAAGCCCTTGAGTTCGACACGCGGCTTCTGCGCCTTGGCCTGATCCTCAGCAACCTTGCGCGCCTCTTCGGCGCGGTCGCTTTCCAGCAGCGAGTAATACAGCGCCGTGGTGTCTTCGAGTCGGTCGCCGACATCGGCGTCCGGCGCCGCCAGCACCTGACGGTAAAGATCGGTGGCGATTTCCGGCTGGCGCTGATCCAGATAGGACGCCGCCACCCAGCGCAGGGCGTAGGTCGGGATCTTCACGCCTTCGGCTTGCAGCTTCTGGTATTCGCTGATGACTTCGGCGGTGCGCGCCCGGGCCTTGAGTGCGCCCATGCGGTCGATGCGCCAGCGGGTCACGTCATCGTGGGCGCTGGCGTCCGGGGTCCAGGTGGCGAGCAACTGGTCGTAGTCGGCCAGGGCGCGGTCGGCGATCACGTAGCGTTCTTTTTCGCTGCGGGTGGCCAGTTCGGCCAGGCGCACGCGTTCGGCGGCCAGATCACCTTCCAGACGCCGCAAGGTGACCGGATCGATCAACCCCGGACGCAGCCTGGCAAGCCGCAGCGCCGGCTCCGGCAGACGCGCCTTTTGCAGGGCGACCACGTATTCGCGGGCGACCTCGGGTTTGTTGCCGGCGCGCATGAAGGCCTGGTCGTATTCGAACAGCGCGTCGTATGGCTTGCCCGCGCGATTCAGGGCGTAGCCCAGCGCGAGTCGGCGGGAAGGATCATCGGGTTTGGCGGCGACCAGCGAACGGGCGCGGATCACCCCTTCGTCAGGCTTGCTGGAATCGGCCTGGGTCAGCGCGAGACCGAGTTGCAGGTCGGCGTTATCCGGCTCCAGGGTCAGGGCCTTGTTGTAGACCTGGATCGCCTGATCCCAGCGTTTGAGGTTACGGTAGGCCCGGGCGGTGGCGGTCAGCGCCTGAACCGGCAGTGCGCGGCCACGACCCTGGGTCTCGTAGACCTGCACCACTTCGGCGTCGAGCCCGGCCCAACCGGCGATTTGCAGGTGATCGCTGACCTGGCCGGTGGTGGCCTGGGCCGGCGGCACCTGACGCAAGACGGTCAGCGCGGGCGTGTAATGCCCGGCCCGGGCGTCGAGCACCATTTGATCGTAGGCCGTGGCGGCGAACGCGAACGCCGGCCAGAGCAACTGGCTGCACAGCGCGACTCGAAACAAAGGGCGTAAACCACGATGTAATACAGGACCATCAATACGCGGCATTCGTCAGCATCCTTACATGGCCAGCCGGGTAGCAGTGCCCCCCCTTGCCCATTTCGTAACGGAGGCCAAGTAGATCACCTGGCCAAGCTATCCAAGCAGTCTTGCACGCAAGCGTAGATCAATATTCAGAACACAATAATTGTTCAGATTCGTGACGATGACTGGCCCCGGCTGACCGTTGACCCGGATGCCAGACAGCAAAACGCCCGGCGTCTGCGGGTGCAGAGGCCGGGCGTTTCGGTGACGCGCGAGGCGTTTACTGAGGCTGTTCGATACTGCCGAACTTGCTCATCAGAAAGCCCACGAACTGCTCGACGGTCATCTTCTGGCCGTTGAACTCCACCTGATTAGCGGCGTAATGCAGCTTGGTGACAACGTTGGTGCCATCCAGGGTCGCCAGCTGCGAACCGACGGCCATGCCGGCGAACATGTCGGCGCCAGCGCTGGCCTGGTCGACGATGGCCTTGGCATCGGTCTGGCCATCGATTTGCGCCTGCACGCTGAGCAGGTCGACCAGCATCGGCTTGGACACCAACACATTGATGTCCAGCAGCGCGATCAACTGTTTGCCCAGTTGATCCGGTGGCAGGTCCATCGACGCAGGCTTGGTCAGATCAAGCACCAGATTCGCCCGGCTTTCGCCGTTGGCGGTTTTCAGCGACAGGTCTTCCAGCGCCAGTTGCGGCCCGGCCGCCAGCAGTTTCTGCAGGTCGGCCTTGACCTGGTTCGACTCGGCCTCGGTCAGGTTCAGCTCCGGTGCCGGCAGGCCGGCGGCGGTGGCTTCGGCAGCGGCTTTTTCGTAAGGCTGCAGCTTGGTCTGGTAGATCTGCATCAGCGACATCGCCGACGGAATGTCGAGGTTTTTCAGGCTCATGGCCAGATTGGCCGAACCGATCTTCTTGTCGTTGAGGGTCACTTCAGCGACCTTGTAGTCGGCACGGCCGGAGGCGTTGCTGCCGTTCTCTTCAGTGCGGTTCTTCATCTCGAAGTTCTTCACGCCCAGCACTGACTGCTTGGCGCCGAAGGTGGTCTTGCTGCTGGTCAGTTCCAGGGTGTTCTCGCCGGTGTAATAGCCGTAGGTACTCTTGGCGAGGTTGCTGGCCAGGGTCAGGCCATTGAGTTCGATCTGCACCGGCGTCTGGTCTTCGGCGACCGTGGTCAGGCGCAGGCTGTCCATGTAGCCGTCGGCCTTGACCTTCTGGGCCTGGGCGCTGGCGGAAATATCCATGTTCAAGCCGGAAAACTTCAGGTTCGACTTGTCATCCAGCGCGGTTTCCAGTGGCAGCAGTTCGAGGTTGCCGGTGGTGGACTGGTCGTAGCCGATGTTGACCACACCTTTGAGCGGCGCCGCGCCCTTGGTGGCGGCAAACCATTTTTCGGTGATCGGGGTCTTTTCCAGCTCAAAGTGACTGGTGGCCATGACCGGCAGCCATTTCAGCGAAACCAGACGCGAGAACGGCAGCGGGCCATGTTCGATGCGGTCGACGAACAGCAGCTCGACCGGCGCTTCGCCGAACATTTCACCCTCGCCCTTGAGGCGATAGTGCGCGGTGCTGCTGAAGGTGTTGCGCTCCAGCGACACCAGTTCCAGCGACGCACTGCCGTTGGAGCCGGCCATGGCGGTCTGCAACTCGCTGTTGGCATTGGCGACGGCGTTGTTCAGCACGCCTTCGATTTTGGTGCCGGTGTACCAGGCCCCGCCTACGCTGATGGCGCCAATGGCCACAACAATTCCGAGAAGCACGCCTGCTGATTTATTCATGAATGACCTGATCGATTTCCGTGGCTGAAAGTGTGGTCGTCTTCCCTGAACCCGTGACCGGGCCGTGGCGCGACTCCGCTGAATTTAGCGGTGGAGATTAGCACCGGGCGCGCCTGGCAGCCCAATGTTTAAAGGTTAAAGAATGTCGACAAGACATGGACAAACAAAAAGATCGCCGGGTTCGGCGATCTTTTCGGGCTCAGGAGTATTGAACCTCGATCTCGTCCAGCTGATGGTCGAAGCTTTTCAGCCGCGCGGTCCAGGTGTACACCAGCACTTCGAAATCCCGGTCGATCACCGCTCCGCCCGGCCCGTCGCTGCGCGGGTCGCAGAAATCCAGTTGATAACGCTCGCGGGCCATGGCTGTGGCGACGTCCGACAGTTCGCGGGCGTTGTTGAGCCAGTGCCAGCCGTCGCCGGCGACTTGTCGGTCGAGGGCCAGACATTGTTTTTTCAGGGCTTCGAGGCTTTTTTCCAGCGGCGTGCCGGTGAGCTCGCCCATGACTTCGGCGAAGGTACGCCCCGGCTGCCAGTAGCCGCCCCAGAAGTAGCGGTCGAATACGGTTTCGACTTTGCGCAGCGCGACCTTGGTGTCCCAGATCAGCAGCAGCGTCTTGCTTTGCTCAAGCTGGCGTTTCTTGAGTCGCTGGGTCTGCACCAGCGCCGACGCCACGACCACGATCGCCATGACCGCGATCAGCGCCACGGTGCTGTCGAGAAAGACCATTGCCTTGTCGATCTGGTGGGCCAGCATGATGCCGTAGAAATAGGTGGCCGACAGCAGCACCAGGGCTACCAGGGCGCACCAGAAGCCAAGAGCGTAAGGGTTTTTCATTATTGGTTTCCCCTAGACCTGCGCTAGCGATGTGCACTGAAAAGGCGCCTGGTTCGGGGCGCCCTTTCAATACTTCAAAGCATAGCAACGGCCTCAGGGTTTGCTGGCGCTCGAGGCTTGCGTTCGTCCGCTTTCCCAACCGCCGCCCAGGGCGAGGAACAAATCGATCTGGCTCATGGCAACCTGGGTGTTGGCCGCGGCCAGTTGCGCGGTGACGTCGGTGTAAGTGCGGGTGGCCTGCAGGTCGGCAAGGAACGACTCGCGGCCGGCCTGGAAGAAGCGGTGCGTCTGGTCCGCCGCCAGTTTCGCCGACTGCTCGGCATCGGCCAGTGCATCGCGGCGTTGCAGCAGCGCGGAGTACTGGGACAGGCCGGTCTGGGTTTCGCGGATGGCGTTGAGCACCACGCCGTCGAAATGCGCCAGCGCGCCCTGGGTCGTGGCTTCGGCTTCACGGATGCGGGCCCGGGCGCCGTTGGTCGGCACGCTCCAGCTCAGCGACGGGCCGAAGCCCCAGCGGTTGGTGGAGGGTTTGCCAAGGTTGTCGAGAATGCCGACGGTGCCGATTGTCGCGCCGAAACTGATGTCCGGGTACAGCTCGCCGGTGGCGATGCCGATCCCGGCGGTCGCGGCCGCCAGACGCCGCTCGGCCTGGCGGATGTCCGGCCGACGCTTGAGCAGCGCGGCGCCGTCACCGACTGGCACCAGTTGCGCGATTTTCGGCAGCTCGGCACAGGTCGCGGTGCCGGCCGGCAATTGATCGACAGGCTTGGCCAGCAGCATCGACAGCCGGAACAACCCGGCCTGCCGCGCCGCCTCATAACGCGGCATGTCGGCGCGCAGGGATTTGAATTGGGTCTGCGAACGGGTGACCTGGGTTTCGTCGCCACGCCCGGCATCGCGCAGGCGCTGGATCAGGGTGGTGCTCTGGGATTGCAGGTCGAGGGAATGCTGGGCGATTTCCCGTTCCTCGTTCGCCGCGCAGACCTGGGTGTAGGCCCGCACCACGTCGGCGACCAGAGTGATGCGTGCGGTGTCGGCAGCGGCCTGAGTCGCATCGGCGTTGGCCTTTGCCGCTTCAATCCCGCGTTGCAGGGTGCCCCACAAGTCGAACTGGTAGGACGCGCTGATGCCGATATCGCCAATGTTGGCCACTGGCACTTTCTCCGGCAGCAGGAACGCCTCGCCGGATTCCTGCAAGCGTTGCGCGCCCATCTTCACGCCGCCGCTCCAGCCACCGGCTGCCTCGGCTTCATCGACCTGCGCACGGGCCCGCGACAGGTTCGCCGCCGCCACTCGCAGATCGGTGTTGGACGCCATGGCCTGCTGCACCAGTTGATCCAGACGCGGATCCTGGTACAGCCGCCACCAGTCCGCCGGCACCGGGGCCGACACCACCGGTTTGCCGGCCACCGCCAGGTCGCCCTGGAAATCCTTGCGCTGGATCGCCGCGTCTTCGGGCACGTGGTAGTCCGGCCCGACCATCGAGCAGGCCGACAGCATCATGCCCAAACCGGCGATCATCAGAGCCCTGCTCATTTGGCGGGCTCCTGCGGTTGATCGTCGATGATCGACACGGTCGCGGTACGCCCGGCGATCATGCGGAAGTCATCCGGCACATCGTCGAAGGCAATGCGCACCGGAATCCGTTGCGCCAGGCGCACCCAGCTGAACGCCGGATTGACGTTGGGCAGCAGGTTGCTGCCGCTCGAACGGTCGCGGTCTTCGATACCGGCGACGATGCTTTCGACATGTCCGCGCAGGCGGGCGCGGTCGCCGATCACGCGGATATCCACCGATTGCCCAATGTGGATGCCGTCGAGTTTGGTTTCTTCGAAATAGCCGTCGATGTGGAACGAATTGCTGTCGACCACCGACAACACCGGACGCCCGGCGGTGACGAATTCCTGCGAGCGTGGCGCACGGTCGTTGACGTAGCCGTCCACCGGACTGCGGATCACCGAGCGATCGAGGTTGAGCTGAGCACTGTCCACCGCCACCAGCGCTTCGGCCAGGGCCGATTGCGCGCGGGCCACTTTCGACAGGCTTTCTTCCAGCTGTTCGGCCGGCACCAGATTGCCCAGACCACGGTTACGCTTGGCTTCACGCTGCGCCTGAGCCAGGGTTTCTTCGCGATCAGCGACCGCCGCCCTGGCCTGGCGCAACGCCAGTTTGAAACGGTCCTGGTCGATGCTGAACAGCACCTGGCCGCGTTTCACCAACTGGTTGTCCTTCACTTCGACCTGCTGGATCAGCCCGGACACGTCCGGGGCGATCTGCACGATGTCGGCGCGAATGTGGCCGTCGCGGGTCCAGGGCGCGAACATGTAATACATCACCATGCGCCAGACCACGACGACGGCGAAAGTCACGATCAGCAGCGTCAGGACGACGCGACCGAGGGTCAGAAACGGTTTTTTCATGTCATCAGGTATCGACTGAGTGAATCCACGCCGTACAGCATCAAGGCGTAGAGAGCCACGTTGAACAATGCCCGGTGCCAGACCAGACGGTAGAAATGCAGGCGTGTGAGCACGCCGTGTACCAAAACAAACAGCACATAAGTGATGCCCATCAACACCAGCAGGGTCGGCAGGAAAATGCCGCTGATATCCAGATCACCGATCATAGGGGCGCTCCTTCGGGCAGCGGTTCTTCGGGCTCTGCGTTGGAAACGAACTCCACGCCGGGCAACAGCGCCAGGCGCAAACCGCTCAAGGCGTGCAACAGGTTGAGCCGGGTTTCTTCATCGCCGTGGCCGTTGAGCGCACGGCGGGTGCGATCCATGGTCATCAGCAAGGCGCTTGGCGCTGGCAGGCGTTCGCCGGCCTTGAGGCAGGCCCGGAAATACTCGCCAACCTCTGCCACCACTTGCTTGAGCAACGCGTTCGGCGCGCCCGTCACTCGCGGTGTGTAGGCGAGCAAGTCGAGCAGGTTCAGCCCCACGCGCACTTCGCGCATGGCGATGCCGGTGTCCTGCCCGGTCAACGCCAGACGCGGCAGGTGCTGCATCAGACGGTCAAGCAGTTGCACGCCAAGCTGTCGGTGTTCGGCGAGGTTCGCCGGTTCGGTCATGCTGACGATGTCTTTCCAGCTGAAACGGGTCAGGCGCTTGGCCGCCAGTTCGGCGCCGAACGGCCGGGCGATCAGGGTCCAGATAAACGCGAACAACAACCCAATCGGGCCCGCCAGGTTGGAATTGACGAAGGCAAAGAAGTCCGCGTCGTAAGCACCGGAAATGCTGATGAACGACGAGGTGTTGACCAGCGTCAGCAGCATGCCGAGGTAGAAGCGTGGCTGCACCGTCAGGGTGCCGACACAGATGAACGGCACCGCGAACGCCAGCACCAGCATCGGAAAGTCATGCAGGTTCGGCAGCACCAGAAACAGGTACAGACTGGCAAACAGCACCGACATTCCGGTCCAGAAAAAGAACCGGTAAATCTGCGGCGCCGGGTCGTCCATCGAGGCGAAGAAGCTGCACGACACCGCCGCCAGAATCACCGCGCTGCCACCGTCGGTCCAGCCCAGCAGGATCCACAACACCGAGGCAACGATGATCGCCAGAATGGTCGAGGCCACCGAATACAGCATCAGCCCGCGGTCGATGAATGGCGTCAGGCGACCGAGGCGCCAGTGACGATACACCGCGCGCCAGCTGTCCTGGCGCTCGCACAGGATTGCGTCCTGCAGACTGCGGCAGTCCTGCCAAAGATCGATGAACTCGCCGAGGCGATACAGCGCGTTGGAAAACAGCAACTGTCTGCGATCTTCCAGGGCTTCGGCGCTCGGTTGCAGCGCTTCGAGCTGATCCCGCAGGGCTTGCCAGCGTTCCAGATCGGCGTCTTTGTGGCTGAGCCATTCGCGAGTCGCGGTGAGCAGTGGTGCGAACTTTTCCACCAGCTCGGGCGTGCGCCGTTCGAGGGCGTAAAGCGAATCTTCGAGGGCATCGATCACCGGCAGCAGGTGAATCATCCGGCCGCGCAGTTCCTTGGTGTTGCGTACGGTTTGCGGCCGCGCACCTTCGTGCGGCAACTGGCCGATCATCAACTCCAGGCTGTTGAAACTGCCGACCATGGCCATGCGCAGGGCTGCGACCTCTTCGGGCTGCACGTCGCGGCTGAGGAATTTCAGGCTGTAGGTCGTGGCGTCGGCGAACCATTTGCCCACGGCGTCGTTGAACACCGGCGCCAGGCGCCGTGGCCAGAACATCGCGCCGACCACCGCCGCCACGGCGATACCGAGAAAGATTTCCTCGGTCCGCGACTCGGCCACGTCCCACACCGCCAGCGGGTTATCCACCACCGGCAGGGCGATCAGCGGCAAGGTGTAGCCGGCCAGCATCAGCGCGTAGTTGTTGGCGGTGCGCAGGTGCAGGGACAGGAACAGCAGAATCCCCGTCCACAAGGCGATGACCACCACCAGCACATAAGGGCTCTGAACGAACATCGGCACGAACAACACCGCCGCCGCCGCACCGAGAAACGTGCCGATCGCCCGATACAACGCCTTGGAACTGGTCGGGCCGAGGAAAGGGCTGGAAACGATGTACACCGTGGCCATCGCCCAGTACGGACGCGGCATCTGCATGAGCAAGGCGATGTACAGCGCGGTCATCGAAGCCGCAAACGTGCGGACCCCGTAGAACCAGTCCCGCGCCGGGGGCATGCCGGAAAAGAACCCGTTCACGGATTGATCACCGTTGGCGGAGTGGCCGCCTCAAAAGCTCTCAGTACTCGAAGCGTAGCCTCCAGATCGCGCTGGTCGATGCCTTCGAGCACTTCATGACGCAGACGCACCAGTTGCGCCTCCACCGCTTGCACCAGCTCACGACCGGTGTCGGTCAGGCTCAGGCATTTGGCGCGACGGTCCTGGGCATCTTCGGTGCGGCAGACAAACCCGGCGTGACACAACTGATCGAGCAGGCGCACCAGCGACGGCGACTCCATCCCCGCCGCCTGCGCCACCTGCACCTGGCGCACACCCTCGCCCAACCGCCCGATCATCAACAACGGGACGGCGCAGGCTTCGGAAATTCCATAATTGACCAGCGTGGTCTGGCAGATCTTCCGCCAATGCCTGGCGGCCACCACCATGGCACTGCTGATGTTCATCTGGAGAGCGTCGAGGTTATTCGGCACGAGGGAATGCACACACTGTTAGTTTGCTAACTATCAATATCGCATTGGAGGGGAAATTCAGTCAAGTTTTGAAACAACTTTGCCCACTTGTCGCTGGATCGTTCACTTGGTTCCATTTTTGGAACTTACGATGTATATACCTTTTCAGTACCAAGCCTCATTTGAAGGAGTTTCACATGTCAAAACAAGCCGTTTTTACGATGAAGCTGGAGCCTGAGTTGCGTGAGCAATTCATGGCTGAAGCTGAAGCAACGCATCGCCCTGCCTCGCAAATCGTTCGGGAAATGATGCGCCACTTTGTCCAGACTCAACGCGAGGCTCGCGAGTACGAGGCGTTTCTACAGCGGAAAGTAGATATCGCACGAGCCGCTATACGCGACGGTGATGGCTTGTCGAATGAAGAAGTAGAAGCAGAATTCGCCGCAAGGCGCAGGCGGGCAGACAATCAAGAATGAAGATTATCTGGACGAAAACCGCCACAAAGGAACGTGAAAAGATTTGGGATTATCTTCACTCCGTAAACCCAAAAGCCGCTGTAGATATGGATAACCGCTTCAGCGAAGCGGTTATCCGAATTTCCCAGAATCCGGAAATCGGCCCAGCCGGTATCATTGCCGGCACGCGAGAAGTCATTCCACATCAAAGCTATCGGCTCGTATACCAATTGGAAGGCGACGCAGCCTGGATCCTGGCGCTGGTTCATACAGCTCGGTTATGGCCGCTACCGCGATGACTACTACCCCGCCCGCCCCTTCCTCAACATCACATCCAGCTGATCCACCACCTCCGCCCAATCCGCATCATCGAGAATTTCGTCCCGCAGGAAATCCGCCTGGCTCTCGCTCCAGAAAAACGCGTCGCACAGGTGCAGTTCGGGTTTGAGCGGGGAATGGGTGGCGATGAACTGGTCAATGCTGACCGGGTCGTAGTCCAGGCCGAGTTGCTTGAACAGGGATGGGAGGCTGTGCGTCGGGTTTTCCATGTCGGAACTCCTGCGAGATTTGTAGGGTGTGAAAGATTTTTCGCGAGCAAGCCCGCTCCCACAGGTTTAGCGCAGAACCTGTGGGAGCGAGCCTGCTCGCGATTGGCGTCGGCACAGACGCTAAAAAAGCTACTGACTCAACTCCCGCACCTGCGCATGCGGCACCATTTTCAGGAACTCGGGCATGCTCATGTGCAGCAGGTTGTTGTGGTTGCCGGCTTCCAGGTAGATGTCTTTCTGCCGGGTCAGCAGCGGGTCGATGACCATGTCCAGGCCATAGGAATCGCCCAGTGGCGGTACGGCGCCGCGTTCGCAGTCGTCGAAAATGTGCGCCAGATTGCTTTCGCGGGTGATTTGCCATTCGCCGCTGCTGCGCACCTTGCTCAAGTCCAGGTGTCGGCTGGCGGGCAGCACCGCCATCAGGTAGTGCCCGTGACGGTCGTCCAGGATCACCGATTTGGCCACCCGTTCTGCGGCAATCCCGGAGACCCGCGCCGTTTCCAGGCTGCTGGACGAGTGCGGGTGGGTGACGATGTCATATTCGCATTGCGCCCGGTTGAGGCTGCTCTGCACTTTCTTGGCCATACGCATGATGCACCTCGGTGCCCGCCGACGCTGCGCGGCGGACGGTAATGAAACGCTGTGGCTGTCCTTCAAAGTCTAGTCCCGTCGGCCGCGCACACCGGGAAATCCGCCCACTGACGGGGCGGAGAGAATTGATCAAAATTCATCCAGCCACAGCCTCAACTAGACTGTAAGAACAACCCCTGACTCTCGCGGAGGGTCACGTGAACATCCGTTGCTGTGCGTTTGCCCTGTTGCTGCTGAGTGGATCGGTGGTTGCGGCAGACACCCCGTTTACCGCTGTCAGCCCGGTCGGTCTGTGGCTGATCACCCTGGGCATCGCGTTTCTGATCGCCGAAGCCGCGCTGCCCAACTACGGGGTGATCGGCCTCGGCGGCATCGTCATGTTTGTGATCGGCGCGCTGATCCTGAGCAACGCCGAACTGCCGGTACCGATGATGATCGGCCTCGGGCTGGTCAGCGCCCTGTTGCTGATCGCGCTGCTGGTCCGCGCCCTGAAAACCCGACCGCGCCAACCGGTCAGCGGCGATGCCGGCCTGCTCGGCAGTGTCACGGCGGTGACGGTGGTGCAACCGGAAGACAGCCGCAACGGCTGGGTGCAATTACAAGGAGAACGCTGGCAGGTACTGAGCGCCACGCCGCTGCACACCGGGCAACCGGTGCGGGTGGTCGGACGCAAGGGCCTGTTGCTGCAAGTGGCCGCGACTGACGCGGCACCGCTCGGAGAGTGATCATGGGCCTGCAAATCGGTTTTGTCGCGCTGCTGCTGTTGCTGATCGCCCTGGCCGGCTCGACGTTCCGCATCCTGCGCGAATACGAACGCGGCGTGGTGTTCCAGCTCGGACGCTTCTGGCAGGTCAAAGGGCCGGGGCTGATCCTGCTGATTCCGGTGGTGCAGCAAATGGTCCGGGTCGATCTGCGCACCATCGTCCTCGACGTGCCGCCGCAGGACGTGATCACCCGCGACAACGTGTCGGTGAAGGTCAACGCGGTGCTGTACTTCCGCGTGCTCGATCCACAGAAAGCGATCATCCAGGTCGAAGACTTCCTCATGGCCACCAGCCAACTGGCCCAGACCACCCTGCGCGCGGTGCTCGGCAAACATGAGCTGGACGAACTGCTGGCCGAACGCGAACGCCTGAACATCGACATCCAGCAAGTGCTCGACGCCCAGACCGACGCCTGGGGAATCAAGGTCGCCAATGTCGAGATCAAGCACGTCGATCTCAACGAATCGATGGTGCGCGCCATCGCCAAGCAGGCCGAAGCCGAGCGGGAACGGCGCGCCAAGGTGATCCACGCCGAAGGCGAATTGCAGGCCTCGGAAAAACTCATGCAGGCCGCCGAAATGCTCGGTCGCCAGCCCGGCGCCATGCAACTGCGCTACATGCAGACCTTGAGTTCGATTGCCGGCGACAAGAGCTCGACCATCGTCTTTCCGTTGCCGATCGAACTGCTCAAGGGCATGGCAGATTTGTCAGGTAAATCCTGAGGCAAAAGCTCGCAGTCGGCAGCGGCGTCTATAGAGGTGCGGCTTTAGTCGAGTGGTGGCTGGGGGATGAACAGGCGTGCGTTGGCGCCGCCGGCATGGATTTCGGCGCCGGGCTGCCAGGTGGCGGGTAAGGGTGAGAATTCTTCCGCAGCGCCGAACGTCCCGACCAGCCAGACCCGTCCATGCCCCGGCAATTGTGCGAGGCTGTCCAGATAGACCTCGCGGCTCACCAGTGTGCCGAAGCCGTACTCATTCGGTTGTGTCGAACGGCCGTCTGCTGTCGGCGGAGTAAAGAGGCGCACCTGCGCACCGCTGCGGTCGTAATAGACGTAGCTCAAGTACCAGAGCATGTCGCTGGTGACGATACGATCGCCCGGCAGGAAATGCTGATTGACGTAATTCACCACGCGGTCGAACTGATCATCGCTGTCGACGGTGGCGTTGTTGTTCACGCCGAGCAGTTCCACGCCGATCAGTGAGAACAACACCGCCAAAGCGAGCAACCGTGCGTGGCTGTACAAACGGTCAACGGCCAACGCCGCCAGCATCGGCAACCCCAGGGCGTACGCCGTCAAATAGCGCTCGACGAAGACCGGCGTGATGAATGACACCGCAAATACCAGCAGCAGCGGCAGTCCGGTGTACAGCGCCAACAGCATACTGCCGCGCGACACGCTGCGATCGCGCATCACCGCGACAGCCGCCAGTGCCAGCAATGCCAGGGGCAACGCTGCGAACGTCAGCAGCGGTAACGTATCGCCATCGTCCTGGATCAACCACGACCAGATCATCGACGGCAGCGAACTCAAGGTGACGGCCGGCTCCCAGCCGACATCGCCGCCGGCCCTGAGCTGTTCCATGTGCTGCATCAAGTCGAGCAGATTGGGCAGCCAGGGCAGGTACAGCACGACGATGGTCAGGTTCGCCAGCCACCAGTTCCAGCGCTGGATATGGCGGAATCGATAACCGCGCTGTACGCGGATCGCGATCAGGTAGAGCCAGTGACACAGAACCGCGAGAACGGCGAAGTAGTGGGTGTAGAAGGCCGCGCTCATCAACAACGCGTAAATCACCAGATAGCGGTTTCGCTGGGGGCGCCTGATCCAGTAAACCAGCGCCAGGCTCGCGGCGAGCAACAGTCCTCCGAGCAACGCGTACATGCGCACTTCCTGGCTGTAGCGCACCGCTGTCGGCAGCAGCGCCAGCAACAGACCGGCGATGAAGGCGGCCCGGCGTGTGGCCAGGCGATCCACCAGCCAGACGCCCAACCCGACCGCCGCGATGCCGGCCAGCGCACTCAGGCAGCGGATCGCGAAGATGCCGTCACCGAACAGCTCGATCCAGCCATGCAGCAGTATGAAGTACAGCGGCGGATGCACATCGAAGGCTGCGTGCTTCCAGATTTCGCTCAACGGATAGCGCGCCAACAGCAGACTGGACCCTTCATCGCCCCAGATCGCCGCCGCCGTCAGGTCATAAAAACGCACGAACGCCGCCAGCGCGAGGATCGGCCACAGCCAATGGTGTTTTACCCAGCGCACCCAGCGCAGACTGCCGAACCAGGAGCCGGGTGCGGCAAAGGGATCTTGCGTGTCGCCCATTGGCGTGACTCTGTTAACCGCCATTGTTTCCTCTTGCCGCGCCGTTGCGCCACGAGAGTATGACGCGCCAACCTGCTCATCACTTTAGGTCAGCCACAGCAGAACCGTCGACGCCGGCTGGCGCTTTCGCGACACCCGGCAACACGGCGGCCCGGTTCTCGTCTGGGTACACCGACTCCCATCCCCCACCCAGCGCCCGGTACAGCCCGACCATCGCCAGTGAAACGCCGGTGGAGCTTTCCACCCATTGTTCCTGGGTGGCGAGCAGTGCGCCTTGCAAGGTGAGGACGTTGACGAAGTCGACCACGCCTTCGACGTATTGCTGTTGCGCAGTGCGCAGGGCGATCTGGTTCTGGCGCACGGCTTCGGCGAGGCTGTCGCGGCGGCGCTGGCTGGCGTTGTAGGCGGTCAACTGGTCGTCGATTTCGTGCCAGGCGCGCAGGACGGTCTGTTGATAACCGATCGCCGCTTCCTGCTGCTGGGCTTCGCGCAGTTGCAGCATGCCGCGCAAGCGGCCGCCGTCGAACAGCGGCAGGCTGAACTGCGGGCCGATGCCGAAGGCGCGAGAGCCCCAGGAACCGAAATCGCTGAGTTGCATGGCTTGCGAGCCGAGGTTGCCGGACAGGGTGATGCGCGGATAGAAATCGCCCTTGGCCACGCCGATGTTGGCGGTGGCGGCATGCAACCGGGCTTCGGCCTGGCGAATGTCCGGGCGGCGTTCGGCCAGTTGCGACGGCAGGCCGATGGCGACGGTCAATGGCGACTGCGGCACCGGCGCGTCTGTGGATAACTCTTGAGCCAAGGCCTGTGGCGGTTCGCCCATCAACAGGCTGATGGCGTTGATCAGTTGCGCCTGACGTTGCTCCAGCGCCGGCAGGCGCGATTCGATGGCCGCCACTTGCGCGGCGGCTTCGGCGACGTCGAGATCGGTGGCCACGCCATCGTTGAGGCGCAGTTGCGAGAGCTTCAGGCTGTGCCGCGCCACGTCGAGGTTCTGCTCGGTGACCGCGCGGGTGTTCTGCACACCACGCAGCTGGATGTAGTTCTGCGCGGTGTCCGCGAGCACCGCCAGCAGCACACCGCGACGGTCGTTTTCCGCGACTTCGAGATTGGCATCGGCCGCTTCGGTTTCCCGGCGCACACGGCCCCAGAAATCCAGTTCCCAAGAGGCGAAGAAACCGGCATCCCACAGGTTGAAGGCGGAATCGCCGTTGTGCCCGGATGGGTCGTTCAAGCCTTCGCCGCTGTTGCGTTTGCGGGCGTAGCTGCCGGTGGCGGCGGTCGTCGGATAGCGGTCGGCGCTGATCACCTGACGGGCAGCGCGGCTTTGTTGCAGACGGCTGCTGGCCAGTTGCAGATCGAGGTTGCTGCGCAAGGCGCGCTGAGTCAGGGCCGAGAGCTGTGCGTCGTGAAAGACTTCCCACCAGCGCTCGTTCAACGGTTCGCTGACGGCCTGGCTGACGGCGGTTTTTGCCGGTTTTGCCCACTCGGCAATCCGGGTGGTTTCGGGTTTCTGGAAGTCCGGGCCGACGGTGCACGCCGCCAACGCCGACAGACTCAGGACAACCGTCATGGACTGAAAGCGCTTCATCGCTGCGGCACCTCACGCACCGAGGTGACCGAGCTTTCGGTGTCGATGCTCGCCTCTACCGACATCCCCACTCGCAGCCGTTCGGCCAGCGGCTGGCCCGGATCCAGCAGGACCTTCACCGGAATCCGCTGCACGACTTTGGTGAAGTTGCCGGTGGCGTTGTCCGGTTTGACCGCCGCGAAGGTCACGCCGGTAGCCGGGGCGATGCTTTCGACACGGCCGGTGAGGGCTTCGCCGCCGAGGCTGTCGACCCGCACGACCACGTCCTGCCCCGGCTGCACGTCGGTGAGCTGGGTTTCCTGGAAGTTGGCGACCACATAGGCCTGTTTCAGCGGCACCACCGCCAGCAGTTTGCTGCCCGGCGTCACATAGGCGCCGACCCGCACGGCGCGCTCGCCGATCATGCCGTCCTGGGGCGCGGTGATGCGCGTGTAGGACAGCTCGAAACTGGCGATTTCCAGCGCGGCCTGAGCGTGCTTCAAACTGCCTTCGGCGGCATCGCGCTGCGCCGTCAGAATCTCGACCTGCTTACGTTCCGCCGCCAGTTTCGCGGTGGCCGTGTCCAGCCGCGCAGAAGCCTGATCAATCCGGGTGCGCGCCTGCTGCGCGTTCTGCACGGTGCCGGCACCGACGCCGGCCAAGTGGTTGTAACGGTTCAATTCCTGCTGGGCGAAAGCCATTTCAGCCTTGGCCGAGACCACCGACGCCTGCGCCTGAGCGATCACCGAAGTTTGGCGCTCCAGCGTGGCCTTGGCGTTCTGCAATTGAGCGCGGGCCACCAGGGTTTGCGCATCGGCGGCTTCGGCGGCGGCGCGCAGGTCGCGGTCATCGATCAGCGCCAGCAATTGCCCGGCCTTGACCTGCTGGTTGTCTTCCACCAGCACCTCTTTGATGAATCCGGCCACACGCGGCACCACCAGGGTGAAGTCGGCAGAAACGAATGCATCGTTGGTGTTCTGCTGGGTGCGTTTGCCGAACAGGCCGGGCATCGCCAGATACACCAGCACACCAACCGCCAGCGCAGCGGCTACGGCCACCGCGAGTTTTTGCTTTGCTTGAGTCGTCATAAAAACCTTCTGTTCCAGTCAGGTCGGCGCGCGCGGCGGAAAGATCCGCGTCGGCAGCCAGAAAATCAGCAGGATCAGCGCCACCGCGACGCCGGCCATGCACAGATAAAGATCCGAGGAAGTCAGCACCACCGCCTGTTCGTGCAGACGATGGGCGAGGCCGGGGTCATTGCTTGCGGCCAGCGGTGAGTTGCCGAGGCGATCGACCAGCATCGTCGAATGAAAATGCAGGCGCGAAGTAGTCAGCGCTTCGATCACGCCGGTGGCGACCACCGCCGCCAAGCCTTTCACGGTGTTGAACCAGGCCGAGGCGAACGGCCCGTCCTGGGGCTGGATGCTGCCGGTCGACAACATCAACAGCGGCAGCACCGCCATCGGCTGGCCGAAAATCTGCAGCCATTGCAGGACGTAGAAATCGTCGCGAATCCATTCCGAGGTCAGTTGCGAGCCGCCCAGGCACGACAGGGTCAACATGCTCAAACCGATGCCGAGCACCCAGCGGCAATCGACCCAGCGCAGGTTGCACAGCGCCGCCACCAGCGGCAGCGCGATCAACTGCGGCAACGCCGCGATCAGCATGATCGGCGCAGTCTGTACCGGCCGGTAACCCTGCACCTGAGCCAGATAACTCGATGGAATCAGCACCACCGCCAGCAGCACCACCAGCACGCCGGCCAATGTCATCAGCGCGAACGACAGGTTGCGGATGCCGAGCATCTGCAACTTGAAAAACGGGATTGGCTGCGACCATTCATTGATCAGAAACGCCACCAGCAACAGCGAACCGGCGCCGAGCAAAGCGCAGATCAGGTTGGATTCGAACCAGTCCAGGCGATTGCCCTGCAACAGGCCGATCACCAGCATGCAGATCGCCGGAAAGCCCAGCAGCAGGCCTTTCCAGTTGAACGACTTGAGGCGCTCCAGGCGCAGCGGATCCTGTGGAATGCCCCAGGCAACCATCGCCATGGCAATCAGGCACGGCACGATGATTTGCCAGAACGTCCATTGCCAGCCGACGTACTCGGTCCACAACCCCGCCAGCGGCGTGCCGAGACCGGGGCCGAACGTCGCGGTCAGGGCGTAACCGGCCAGACCGTAAAGCTTGATGTTGGCCGGCAGGAATCGCAGCGCGACGGTCATCAGCATCGGCGGCAACGCGCCGCCAGCCAGGCCTTGCAGGATGCGCATCAGCAACAGGCTTTCGTAGTTCGGGGCGAACGGACAGAGCACCCCAAGCAGGGTGAACACGCCGATGGCGCACAGGGTGAAGCGACGCAGGGAAAAGGTCACCGAGCACCACGGCGCGAACGCCATGGCCGCCACCGAGGTCGCGGTGTAGCCGGCGACCAGCCAGGTGCCTTCGTCGTAGCCGATGCTCAGGGCGCCGCGAATGTCGGCCAGGGCGACCTTGGTCACCATCTCGTTGAGACCCGACACCAGCACCGCCAGCAGCACACCGACCAGACCGATGATGATTCGCGCCCCGAACACCGGTGGCGCGGCTGCCATCGGAGCGGCAGCGGCAATCGGCGCCGTGACCGTCAGGGATGTCATGCAAGCAAACTCCGGAGGGAAAAATACCGGAGCATGTTAGTAGGGCTTAGTGCTGACGAAAATTGACTTATTGGCAGCTTATAAGTGCGCCAGATGCAATCGTCAGGGCTGTGCCGCCAGCCAGGTTTCGTCGCAGCAGGTCTTGAGGGTTTCACGCAGCCAGCGGTGGGCCGGATCCTTATCGAAGCGCGGGTGCCAGGCCTGGGTGAGCATCAGGGTCGGCAACGGGACCGGCAGATTGAACGAGCGCAGCTTCAAGCCCAGCCGCCGCACGCTGAGCAGCGCTTCCTTGGGCACTGGCAGGATCAGGTCAGAGTCTGGCAGGGCGAACATCGCCGCGTGGAAACTCGGCGCAATCACTGCCACCCGCCGCTCCAGCCCCAGGGCATTCAAAGCGGTGTCGATGGGCCCACGGGCGATGCCCCGGCGGGACATGCTGATGTGGGAAAAACCGGCGTAACGTTCGGCCGTGATCTCGCCATCCAGCAGCGGATGATCCTCGCGCACCAGACCGACAAAGTGGGTGGAAAACAGGTTCTGCACTTTGACTTCCGGCATCACCGGGCGGGTGTTGCTCACGCTCAGATCGATCCGCCCTTCGCGCAGGGCTTCATCGTCACCGTCACCTTCGGGCACGAAGCGCAGTTCACAGTGCGGCGCCAATTGATCGAGAGTATCGAACAGCTTGCCGCCGTACACCCCGACGAAAAAATCGTTGGCACGAATGCTGAAGCGCCGGCGCAACGTGCCCAGCTCCACGGCATCGGCCGAGCGAAACAGCAACGCCGCCTGCTCGACCACATCGCGCACCTGCTCGCGCAGCTCCAGGGCCTTGGGCGTCGGCACCAGGCCGCGACCGGCGCGCACCAGAATCGGATCGCCAATGGCTTCGCGGATCCGCGTCAGCGTGCGGCTCATGGCCGCCGGGCTGAGGTTCATCCGCCGCGCGGCGCCGACCACGCTGCCCTCGTCGAGCAAAGCGTCGAGGGCGACCAACAGGTTCATGTCCGGGAGTTGCATGCTGAGCACTCGTGACCGATCAGGATTGATTCGCACGCAATGCTAGCAGATCGACAAATCAGCGCTGCATCCCCCAGCGCTTCACCGTCACCCGCTCCAGCGTGTCGAACACCAGGTTCTCCACCAGCAAACCGATGAGGATCACCACCGCCAGACCGGCAAACACCTTGTCGGTGTACAACTCATTGCGGTTCTGGAAGATGTACCAGCCCAAACCACCCTTACCGCTGGTGGCACCGAACACCAGCTCGGCGGCGATCAGGGTACGCCAGGCGAAGGCCCAGCCGATTTTCAGTCCGGCGAGGATCGATGGCAGCGCCGCCGGAATCAGGATGAACAGCACGAAGCGCATGCCCTTCAAACCGTAGTTGCGCCCGGCCATGCGCAGGGTTTCCGAGACGCCGAGAAACCCGGCGTAAGTGTTCAACGCCAGCGCCCACAGCACCGAATGCACCAGCACGAAAATCAGGCTGTTCTGGCCCAGCCCGAACCACAGCAACGCCAGCGGCAACAGGGCAATCGCCGGCAGCGGGTTGAACATCGAGGTCAGGGTGCTGAGCAAGTCCCGACCAACCTGGGTCGAAACCGCCAGCGTGGTCAGGGCGAAGGCCAGGACAATGCCGATCAGGTAACCCTTGATCAGCACCACCAGCGAGATCCACACCTTGCCCAACAGTTCGCCACTGAGCAGGCCGTCGTAAAGCGCATGACTGGTCTGCAAAAAGCTCGGCAGCAGCAGATCGTTGTTCTGCACCCGGGCGACCACCTCCCAGAGCACTGCGAGCAAAATCAGAATCACGCTTTTGCGCAACCAGCCCTGTTGCCACAAGCGCTGGCCCAGCGCCAGCTCGCGCTCCACCGGGACGCTGGTCAGCGGTTGCAGATCGTTTTCGAATTCTTGACGTACGGATGATGAATGGCTCATCGGGCAATCCTCCAGGCGGCTCAATAAGCGATGCGGATATCGGTGAAATCCAGTTCGCGCTCGGTTTCCGGCGACTGGCCTTCATCGAACAGCAACCGGTGAATGCGCCGCGCCGATTCCTGAAACGCCACACCGCCGAGGCTGTGCAAATCGTATTGATGACTGTGCACTTCCGCCCTCACCCGCCCCGGATGCGGCGACAACAGCAGGATCCGATTGCCGACCACCAGCGCTTCTTCAATCGAGTGGGTGACGAACAGCAAGGTGAACCGCACCTCCTCCCAGAGCAGCAGCAATTCCTCCTGCATCTTGCGCCGGGTCAGGGCGTCCAGCGCGGCGAACGGCTCGTCCATCAGCAGGATTTTCGGCTGCATCGCCAGCGCCCGGGCAATCGCCACCCGCGCTTTCATGCCCCCGGACAAGGTGTGCGGGTAGGCATCGGCGAACGCCGCCAGACCGACTTTCTCCAGATAATGCAGCGCACGCTCTTCAGCTTCCTTTTTCTTCAGCGTGCGCGAAGCCAGCAGCGGAAACATCACGTTCTGTTTGACGGTTTTCCACGGTGGCAGTTGATCGAACTCCTGAAACACCACGATCCGGTCCGGTCCCGGCGCGTCGACCCGCTGGCCCTGCAGACGGATCTCGCCCTCGCACGGTGCAATGAACCCGGCGACGGCTTTGAGCAAGGTGGATTTACCGCAGCCGGAAGGACCGAGCAGCACGAAGCGATCCTGTTGATCGACTTCGAAACTGACCTGGTGGGTGGCCCGCACGACGCGCTGCGGCGTGCGGTATTCGAGGCTGACCTGATCGACCGCCAACAGCGCTTGCGCAGTGGCGATCGGGTTGCTGGCCGCGTGGCCTTGCAAAGGGGCGTTCATGTCGATCAGCTCCCCTGCAACGGTTTGGCGTCCTGGAAGAAGTAGTCCTTCCACGATTCGGGTTTGTTCTTGATCGCGCCGACGCGGTAGAGGAATTCGGCGAGCGGGTAGGTGTTTTTCGGCGTGACGCTGAATTCGAATTGCGGGTTGTCGATGATTTTCAGCAACGCTGCGCGGTCGATCTTGGCCTTGGTCACACGGATGTATGTATCGGCCGCCGCGCCTTTATCGTTCTGCGCAAATTGCGCGGCTTCGGTCAGCGCTTCGACGAATGCTTTGTAGGTTTTCGGGTTCTCGTTGCGGAATTTCTCGGTGGCGAACAGCACGGTCGGCGAATTCGGGCCGAGTACGTCATAGGAGTTAAGCACAACGTGGACGTTCGGATTCTCCAGCGCCTGATCCTGGAACGGCGGGTTGGAGAAATGCCCGGTCAGCTCGGTGCCGCCGGCAATCAACGCGGCGGTGGCGTCCGGGTGCGGAACGGCGATGGTGTACTTGTCGAGGCGATTGAATTCCTTGTCGCCCCACTGTTTGGCCGCCGCGTATTGCAGGAAGCGCGACTGCACGGAAACGCCCACCGCCGGCACCGCGATGCGGTCCTTCTCGGTGAAGTCGGCGATGGTTTTGACCTTGGGATTGTTGCTCACCAGGTAGTACGGGAAGTTGCCCAGCGAGGCCACGGCTTTGACGTTCTGCTTGCCGTGGGTGCGATCCCAGATCGTCAGCAACGGCCCGACACCGGCGCCGGCAATGTCGATGGAGCCGGAGAGCAACGCATCGTTGACCGCCGCGCCGCCGGACAGCTGGGTCCAGTCGACCTTGATGTCGAGCCCTTCCTGCTTGCCGTACTTCTCGATCAGTCCCTGATCGCGCACCACGTTGAGCAACAGATAAACAATGCCGAACTGCTCGGCGATGCGGATCTCACCTTCGGCGTGGGCCACGGTCGGCGCCACCAGGCTGCCGGCGATCAGGCTGAAACCGAGGCCGATGGCCGCCGCCAGCGGTGCGAATGGAAGACGTTTGGACATGATCGGATCTCCGGCAAATCAGAAAGGCGCATCGCCCTGAATGGTGGTGCGATACAACTTGCGGCGCAGGTGCGCAGGGCAACCGGCGGCAAGGTGGATCAGCGAGCGGTTGTCCCAGAACACCATGTCGTGGGGCTGCCATTGATGGCGATAGATGTTCTGCGGCAGCACGCTGTGGGCGTAGAGCTCGTCGAGCAGCTGTTTGCTCTCGTCTTCCGGCAGGCCGACGATGCGGGTGGTGAAGCCTTCGCTGACGAACAACGCCTTGCGGCCGTTTTCCGGATGGGTGCGGACCACCGGGTGCACGACCTCGGCGACCTGGGCCAGTTGCTCCGGGGTCAGGGTCGGGCGCCAGTTGCCTTCGAATTTGGTTTCGCTGTAGCGCGCGGTGTAGGAATGCGCAGCCGAGCGGCCTTCAACGGCTTTGCGCAGCGCGTCGGGCAGGCTGTCCCAGGCTTTGTGCATGTCGGCGAACAGGGTGTCGCCGCCTTCGGACGGTAGTTCCTGGGCGTGCAGCATCGAGCCGAGGCTCGGCAGTTCTTTATAGGAAAGGTCCGAGTGCCAGAACTTGCCGGCATCGCCGAGGCCGATGTTCTGGCCGTTTTCGACGATGTTGGAAACGATGAGGATTTCCGGGTGATTGGCCAGCAGGAACTGCTTGAGCACGTGGATCTGCAACACGCCGAAGCGGCGGCTGAAGTCGATCTGCTGTTGCGGGGTGATGCGCTGGTCGCGGAACACCACGACGTGGTGATCGAGGTGCGCGCGGTGGATGCGGGCGAAGTCTTCGTCGTTGACCGGACGGGTCAGGTCGAGGCCGATGATCTCGGCGCCGACGGCACCGCTGAACGGGCGGACTTCGAAGGTTTGCGGCGCGGCAGTCGCGGCGCTTGGGGTAGCAGTAGCTGCGGACATCAATCAATCTCCCACGCACGGCGCGCTCGATGGCGCGCGCGTCGATCAGAAACTCACGCTGGATTGCGTGTTGGTTCGTGTCGTGCGGCGCGCCGATTGGTCGGCAGGTACGCAGGAGGCTGACTTTATAGCTATAAGAAGCGGAATTTAAATACTGTTAACGAATAACGATATGGCGAATGCTTAGGAATGGACTGGATGGTGAGTGACCATTTGCGTCACTTCTGGACGGAATGTGTTGTTTTGACAGACGCCTCGCGAGCAGGCTCGCTCCCACACTTGATCTCCAGTAAACGCAAAATCTGTGTTCGACTCATATCGAATGTGGGAGCGAGCCTGCTCGCGATGAGGCCATCAGCCTCGAATAGAATCAACGTTCGTGCAACGCCTCGGCCCGCGCCCGGATGATCGGCTTGAGCAGATAGCTCAGCACGGTCTTCTTGCCGGTGATGATGTCCACCGACGCCACCATTCCCGGGATGATCAGCAACGGCTTCTCGTCAGTGCCGAGATGGCTGCGCTCGGTGCGCAGCTTGATGACGTAGTAGGTGGTTTTCTTGTCTTCGTCGGTGATGGTGTCGGCGCCGATCTGCTCCAGCTTGGCCTTCAAACCGCCGTAGATGGTGTAGTCATACGCGGTGAATTTCACCGTGGCCTCCTGGCCCGGATGCAGGAACGCGATGTCCTGCGGGCGGATCTTCGCTTCGACCAGCAGGGTGTCGTCCAGCGGCACGATTTCCAGCAGGTCGCTGCCCGGCTGGATCACGCCGCCGATGGTGTTGACCAGCATCTTGTTGACGATACCCCGCACCGGCGAGGTGACGAGCGTCCGGCTGACCCGGTCTTCCAGTGCCTTGCCGGTGGCCTGGGCCTTGTTCAGGTCGGTGCGCGCTTCGTTGAGCTGGGTCAGGGCTTCGCTGCGGAATTTGCCGCGGGTCTCGTCGATCTTGCGCTGCACTTCCTTGATCGCCGATTCGGCGCGCGGGATTGCCAGCGTAGTGGCGTCGAGCTGACCACGGGTTTCCACTTCGGCACGCTTGAGTCGCAGCACTTCCACCGGCGATACCGCGCCCTGGGCCACCAGCGGCTCGGACATGTTGATTTCCTGGCGTTGCAGGCCCAGTTGCTGGCGATATTGCGCCTGCTTCGAGGTGAACTCGCGCAGCTCTTGCTGGCGCTGAATCAACTGTTCCTGCAGGCCACCGACCTCGTCGTGCAGTTGCTGGCGACGGCTGATGTACAACGACTCTTCGCTCTTGGCCTGACCCGGCACGGCTTTGAGCACGTCCTCGGGGAAATTCAGTGGCCGGTCATCGACCTCGGCGCTCAGGCGCTCGACCCGCAGCAGCATCGACAGGCGATCCGCTTCGGTTTCACCGACGTTGGAGGCGAAACGCGTGTCATCCAGGCGCACCAGCGGCGCGCCGGCCTCGACGATCTGGCCTTCCTTGACGAACAGCTCGGAGACGATCCCGCCCTCGAGGTTCTGGATTTTCTGAATCTTCGACGAAGGAATCGCCTTGCCGTCGCCCTTGGTCACTTCGTCGATGACGGCGAAGTTGGCCCATAGCATCAGGAACACGAAGAAACCGATGATCGCCCAGATCGTCAGCCGCACCACGCGCGGCGCGTCCTCGATCAAGGCCTTGTTGACCTCTGGCAGCGGCTGGCCCTGCAGCGATGCCGAGCCCTTGAAGTAGCGGCGGATCGAATCCTTGAAACCCGACTTAAGCAACACTGATCTGCCCCTTCTTCAACGCTTCCATGACGGCCGCTTTCGGGCCGTCGGCGAGAATCTGCCCACGGTCGACCACCAGCAGGCGATCGACCAGCGACAGCAGCGATGCCCGGTGCGTCACCAGCACCACGGTCTTGTTTTCCACCACCGCCGCGAGACGTTGTTTGAGGCGTTCTTCGCCGGTGTTGTCCATGGCGCTGGTCGGTTCGTCGAGCAACAGAATCGGCGGATTGAGCAACAGCGCCCGGGCCAGGGCGACGTTCTGGCGCTGACCGCCGGACAGGTTCTGCCCGCGCTCGCCGACTTGCAGTTCATAACCCTGCGGGTGCAGTCGGGCGAATTCGTGTACGCCGGCCAGTTCAGCGGCCTGCAGGACAAGTTCGTCTTCGACGTAACGAGCGCCGGAAACCAGGTTGTCGCGCAGGGTGCCGGCCAGCAGCTGGATGTCCTGCGGCACGTAGCCGATGTTGTAGCGCAGCTCGCTGACGTCGATCTGGCGGATGTCGACGCCGTCCACCAGCAACGCACCGTCGTCCGGCTGATAGAGGCCGACCAGCAGTTTCGCCAGTGAGCTCTTGCCGGAACCGCTGCGGCCGATGATGCCGATCTTCTCACCGGGACGGATCACCAGATTGATGTTCTTCAGCGCCGGGTTCTGTTGTTCCGGGTAGGTGAAGCTGAGCTGGCGGCATTCGATCGCGCCTTGCAGCACCTTGCGGCTCAGCGGGCGCTCTTCGAAATTGCGCTCTTGCGGCAGCTCCATCATCTGGTCGACCGAAGTCATGGTCACCCGCGCCTGCTGGTAACGGGTCAGCAGACCGGACAGCGACGCCAGCGGGCTGAGGGCGCGGCCACTGAGCATGTAGCAGGCGATCAGGCCGCCCATGCTCAGGTTGCCGGCGATGATCTGGTACACGCCGAAGACGATCATGATCACCCCGGCCAGTTGCTGGATCAGCAGGGTGATGTTCATCGCCAGACCGGAGAGCATTTTTACCCGCAGCTCGAGGCGGCTGAGGGTGCCGATGGTTTGCTCCCACTGATATTGGCGTTCGCTTTCGGCGTTGTTGACCTTCACCGCGTCGAGGCCGGCGAGGGTTTCGATCAGGCTCGACTGACGCTCGGCGCCGAGGGCCATGGTGCGTTCCATGGTTGCCACCAGCGGTTTCTGCAAGGCATAGCCGATCAGCAGCGCAATCGGGAAGGCCAGCACCGGAATCCACACCAGATGCCCGCCGAGAATCGCGATGACAATGAAGATCAGGATGGTGAACGGCAGGTCGATCAGGCTGGTCAGGGTCAGCGAGGCGAGGAAGTCGCGCAGACTCTGGAACTCATGAATGTTCTGGGCAAAGCTGCCGACCCGCGCCGGGCGGTATTTCATGGCCATGCCGACGATGCGTTCGAACAGCGTGGCGGAGATGATCAGGTCGGTTTTCTTGCCGGCCAGATCCAGGCACAGGCTGCGCAGACTCTTGAGGATCAGGTCGAACAGATAGGCGCCGGTGATGCCCAGCGCGAGCACCCACAGGGTCGCTTCGGCCTGGTTCGGCACCACGCGGTCGTAGACATTCATCACGAACAGCGGCGCGGCCATGGCGATGATGTTGATCAGGAAACTGGCGGCGATGGCGTCGGCATACAGCCAGCGCGAACGCTTGAGGGTGTCGCGAAACCACGAGCGTGCACGCGGGATCAGCGTGCCGTGGTTGACATCGAATTTGTGCTGGGGCTGGGCGAAGAACACTTTGCCGGTGTAGTCGTCGGCCAGCAGCTCGCGGCTGACCAGGGATTCGCCGCCGTCGCTTTCGCTGAGCAGCACCCGTGCTTCGTTCTCGCCCTGCCAGCCGAGCAGGACGGCACTGCGGCCATCCTTGAGCAGCAACAGCGCCGGCATGGCAATCGCCGGAATTTCTTCGAGCTTGCGTTGCAGCACCCGCCCTTGCAGGCCGGCGCGCGCCGCTGCACGGGGCAGCAGCTCGACACTCAGGCGTTGTTTGGGCAACGGCAGGCCGGTGGTCAGCATCGCCGCGCTGGCGGGTTTCTGGTGCAGCATGCAAAGAGCGAGCAGACCATCCAGTAACGGATCGTCGTGCAACGCGCGTGGATCATGACTGAGATGAACTCGACTGACTTCTGATTCCACGCTCGACACTCTTTAGCAGTTGAAAAGGGACAACTCAATTCATCCCAGGCAGCTGGACCTTGGGCTTCACGTCGTTCTGCACAACGGATGCCAAGGGTGCGACCACTCCCTGGCTCTTGAGCAATTCGCCCATGGTCGCCTTGATTCGATACTGAGTAAATAACTGAATGTTTTTGATTTCAGCCAGACGCCGCGAAGCGGTGAACAGCTCGTTTTCGCTGTCGAGCAAATCCAGCAGGGTCCGTTCGCCGAGGCTGAACTGGCGCTGGTAAGCAGTGCGCACCGAAGTGCTGTGATCAACGTACTGCTGAGCGATCGGCACCTGGGCGTTGGCGTTGTTCAGGGCGTTCCAGGCCAGGCCCAGTTCTTCATTCAATTGGCGCAAGGCGTTGTTGCGGATGTCCAGCGCCTGGTTCGACAGGTAGGACTTGGATTCCAGATCCGCCTTGTTGCTGCCGCCCGAATACAGGTTGAAGCGCATGCGCAACATGGCCTGCCATTCGTTGTTGTGACCGTTCTGGCCGTCGAGGTCGTTGTCGGCAGTGCGGCCCAGCTCGGCGTCGAAGCGCGGGTAGAAGGTCGACTTGGCAGTCTCGTATTGCTTCTCGGCCGCGGCGATGTCGGACTCGGCCGAACGCAGGATCGGGCTGTTTTCCAGCATCTGCTGGCGCGCTTCATTCAGGTTGGCCGGCATCATCGCCATGAACGGCGCCGGACGCTCCAGCTGATCGGGCATCTGGCCGACGGCGCTGAGGAAGTTGGTTTCCGAGTCGGCGAGGTTGGTCTGCTCGGTGATCAGGTTGTTGCGGGCCTGAGCCATACGCGCTTCGGCCTGATCGAGGTCGGCACCGCTGCCGACGCCGCGCTGGGTGCGCAGCTGGATCTGGTCGTAGATGCGTTGGTGGCTTTTGAGGTTTTCTTCGGCCAGACGCACGAATTCGCGACGGGTCAGCACATCCAGGTAAACCTGGGCCACGGTCAGCGCGGTGCGTTCGGAAGTGCCGAGCAGGGAATACGCGCGGGAGTTGACGGTGGCTTGTTGACGCCCGACTTCGCTGGACGTCGCAAAACCGTCAAAAACCATTTGCGACAGACGTAAACTTGACTCGCTGCGGTTCAGGGTTTCCCAGTGATTGCCGCCACCATTGGCTCGGGTGGTCACGCTGTCGGTGCCTTCACGACCATAACCGCCCAGCAGATCGACCTTGGGCAGGTATCCACCTTTTGCAGCCTTTAATTGATAATCCGCGGCCAGCCGACTGTTGACCCCTGCCTGGATTTCCGGATGGACATCCAGCGCCTGCTGCATGGCTTCTGGTAAGGATTGTGCTTGTACGAAAGAGGCGGCGAGAGCGAAGGGTAGAGCCTTGAACAGGTGCGAACGCATGGTAAAGATTTCCCAGAACTTCTTGTCTTGAATCACAGCAAATTGGTGAGCTGCGTCGGAAGATGGCAACCGGAATGACCGTATGTCGGAAAGTTTAAAACCGGAACTGGATCACACGCTGAAGGGCAGGTCGCCGCATAAATATCAATGTGACATTACTGGGACGATTGTTTAGGATGGCACCCAGAAGGTCAATAGTTTGGCATAAAGTTAATAGCGAAAGAATCTAGCCAAAATATTGACGAGCAGCAGCGTCAACTTTGCTTCATCTTTTTTTAAAAGTACGTCCAGACTGAATCGGCGCAGACAGCCATCAGGTCTATGGAAGTCAACTGAACGTGACACCCGGAGAGTCTTCAATGAGCAGTGTTGTTGCCATCGTCAAAAGCATTGTCGGTCAGGTTTTCGTGGTGTCCCCAGAGGGCGTCCGTCGCGTACTCGTTGAAGGCGACCGGCTGTTTGCCGGCGATCAGGTCGACACCGGCGTTTCCGGCGCCGTGTCCCTGGAACTGGCCGATGGCCGCACGATCGATCTGGGCCGTGACACTCAGTGGAGCGCCGATACCCCGGACTCCAGCACCGACCTGGCCGAAGCCACCGCGCAAGCCGCGCCGTCGGTAGAAGAGCTGCAACAAGCCATCGCCGCCGGTGTCGACCCGACTACCGCCCTTGACGCCACCGCTGCCGGCCCGAGCGCCGCAGGGACTGGCGGTGCCGCCGGCGGCGGTCACAGCTTCGTGATGCTCGATGCGACCGCCGGCCGCGTCGACCCAACCATCGGTTTCCCGACTGCGGGCATCAACGCTGCAGGCCAGGCCGCGCAGAACATCACCGGCGGCCAGACCACCGACACCAACGTCAATGCCCTGCGCGAATCGACCCTGAGCCTCAGCGCCACGCCGAGCATCACCGAAGCCGGCGGCGTGCTGGTGTACACCGCAACGCTGACCCAGGCGCCGCTGACCGACCTGACCATCACCCTGTCCAACGGTGCGGTGATCGTGATTCCGGCCGGTTCCACCACCGGCACCGTCAACGTGCCCCTGGCGCCGAACGACACTGTTTATAACGACCCGACCCAGATCGACGTGACCGTCACCGGCACCACCGGCGGCAACGGCATCACCGTGACCCCGCCGACCACCCCGGCCACGACCCAGGTCACCGACACCATCGACACCACCACCGTGACCCTGACGGCGGGCCCGAGCGTGACCGAAGGCGGTCAGATCACCTACACCGCGACCCTGACCAACCCGGCGCAGACGCCGGTGACCGTCACCCTGTCGAACGGTTCGACCATCACCATCGGCGCCGGCCAGACCACCGGCACCGTCAACGTGCCGACCGCGCCGAATGACGTCTATAACAACGGCAGCACCGTCACCACCACCATCACCGGTGCCACGGGCGGCAACTTCGAAAACCTGGTGCCGAACCCGACACCGGCCGTTACCACGATCGTCGATTCGGTCGACACCACCAATCTGACTCTGACCGCCACCGGCACCGTGGTCGAAGGTGGCCAGATCACCTACACCGCAACCCTGACCAACCCGGCGCAGACGCCGGTGACCGTCACCCTGTCGAACGGTTCGACCATCACTATCGGCGCCGGCCAGACCACCGGCAGCGTCAACGTGCCGACCGCACCGAATGACGTCTACAACAACGGCGGCACCGTCAGCACCACGATTACCGGCGCTACCGGCGGCAATTTCGAGAATCTGGTGCCGAACACGACGCCAGCGACCACTACCGTCACCGACTCCATCGACACCACCAACCTGTCGCTGAGCGCCACCGGTTCCGTGGCGGAAGGCGGTTCGATCGTCTACACCGCAACCCTGACCAATCCGGCCGGCACCCCGGTGACCGTGACGTTGAGCAACGGCTCCGTCATCACCATCGAAGCGGGTAAAACCACTGGCACCGTGACCGTTCCGGCGCCGGCCGATGACGTCTACAAAGACGCGGGCAAGGTCGAAGTCACCATCAAGGACGCCACCGGCGGCAACTTCGAGAATCTGGTGCCAAGCACTGTTCCCGCTGTCACCGAAGTGACTGACACCATCGACACCTCGACCGTCAAACTGACGGCTGATACTTCGGTTGCAGAAGGCGGCACCGTTACTTATACCGCTACGGTTGGCGCACCAGTCACCGGTTCGCCGGTGACTGTCACTTTGGCCAACGGTCAGACCATCACCATCGAAGTGGGCAAAACCACCGGCACCGTGACCACCACCGCGCCGAACGACGCATTGGCTGGCAACGCACCGCTGACCAACTCGATCACCGGCGTTTCCGGCGGTAATTACGAAAATCTGGTGGCCGACAAGACCCCGGTTTCGACCACGGTTACCGACGTTGCCGACACCACCAACCTGACCCTGAGCGCCACCGGTACTGTCGCCGAGGGCGGTTCGATTGTTTACACCGCGACGCTGACCAATCCTGCGGGCACCCCGGTGACCGTGACGTTGAGCAACGGCTCCGTCATCACCATCGAAGCGGGTAAAACCACCGGCACCGTGACCGTTCCGGCGCCTGCCGATGACGTCTATAAAGACGCCGGCAAAGTCGAAGTGACCATCAAGGACGCCACCGGCGGCAACTTCGAGAACCTGGTGCCAAGCACCGTTCCGGCCGTCACCGACGTGACCGATACCGTCGACACCACCACCGTCAAACTGACCGCGACCGAGTCGGCGGCCGAGGGCGGCACCGTCACTTACACCGCGACAGTTGGAGCGCCCGTAACTGGCTCGCCGGTCACCGTGACCCTGGCCAACGGCCAAAGCATCACGATTGAAGTGGGCAAGACCACCGGCACCGTGACCACCACCGCACCGAACGACGCATTGGCCGGCAACGCACCGCTGACCAACGCGATCACCGGCGTGAGCGGCGGCAACTACGAGAATCTGGTCGCCGACAAGACTCCGGTTTCGACCACCGTCACTGACACCGTCGAAACCACCAACCTGACCCTGAGCGCCACCGATTCCGTGGCCGAGGGCGGCTCGATCATCTACACCGCGACGCTGACAAATCCGGCCGGCACGCCGGTGACCGTGACCTTGAGCAACGGCGCGGTCATCACCATCGAAGCCGGCAAGACCACCGGCACCGTGACCGTTCCAGCGCCTGCCGATGACGTCTACAAGGATGCCGGCAAAGTCGAAGCGACCATCACCGGCGCAACCGGTGGCAACTTCGAAAACCTGGTGCCAAGCACTGTGCCGGCCGTGACCCAGGTCACCGATACCATCGACACCTCGACCGTCAAACTGACCGCGACCGAGTCGGCGGCGGAAGGCGGTACCGTTACTTACACCGCGACGGTGGGCGCCCCGGTAACCGGCTCGCCTGTGGTTGTGACCCTGGCCAACGGTCAGGCGATCACCATCGAAGTCGGCAAAACCACCGGCACCGTGACTACCACGGCGCCGAACGACGTACTGGCCGGCCATGCACCGCTGACCAACTCGATCACCGGTGTGAGCGGCGGTAACTACGAAAACCTCGTGGCCGACAAAACGCCGGTCAGCACCACCATCACCGACACCGTCGACACCACCACCGTATCGCTGACCGCCACCGGCAACGTCAACGAGGGCGGGCAGATCGTCTACACCGCGACCCTGACCAATCCGGCCGGCACCCCGGTGACCGTGACGTTGAGCAACGGCTCCGTCATCACCATCGAAGCCGGTAAAACCACCGGCACCGTGACCGTTCCAGCCCCGGCCGATGACGTCTATAAAGACGCCGGCAAAGTCGAAGTGACCATCAAGGACACTTCCGGCGGCAATTTCGAAAACCTGGTGGCCAACCCGACGCCAGCGGTGACCAACGTCGCCGACACCATCAACACCACGCACCTGACCCTCAGCGCCGAAAGCTATGTGCTCGAAGGCACGTCGATCACTTACACCGCGACCCTGACCAACGCCGCGCAGACGCCGGTGACCGTCAACCTGAGCAACGGCCAGACCATCGTTATCGAGGCCGGCAAGACCAGCGGTTCGGTGACCATCCCGGCGCCGAGCGATGACGTCTACAAGGATGTCAGCAAGCTCACCGTGACCATGACCGATGCCAGCGGCGGCAACTTCGAGAAGCTCGACGTCAGCAAGACGCCGGTCAGCACCACGGTCAACGACACCATCGACAAGACCACGCTGACCCTGAGCGCCAGCGACACCGTCAGCGAAGGTGGCCAGATCACCTACACCGCGACCCTGAGCAACCCGGCCGGCACCGCCATGACCGTGACCCTGGCCAACGGCGCGGTCATCAACATCGCCGCCGGTGCCACCAGCGGTTCGGTGAATTTCCCTGCGCCGGCCAACACGCCTTACATCGATGGCGGCAAGGTGCAGACCGCGATTGCCAGCCACAGCGGCGGCAACTTCGAACAGGTCGATGCCAACCGTACGGCTGTGGTGACCAAGGTTACCGACACCGTCGACACCACCAATATCAGCCTGAGCGCCACCGGTTCGGTCGCCGAGGGCGGTTCGATCGTCTACACCGCGACCCTGACCAACCCGGCCGGCACGGCCATGACCGTGACCCTGAGCAACGGCGCGGTGATCAACATCGCCAAAGGCGCGAGCACCGGCACCATCACCGTCGCCGCACCGGGCGACGACGTGTACAAGGACGCCGGCAAAGTCGATGCCAGCATCACCAAGACCACCGGCGGCAACTTTGAAAACCTGGTGGTCGACAAGACCCCGGCGGTGACCGACGTCACCGACACCATCGATACCAGCACCGTTTCCCTGAGCGCCACGGCCAGCACCGTTGAAGGCGGCGTGGTGGTTTACACCGCCTCCGTCACCGCACCGGTGACCGGCTCGCCGGTGGTCGTGACCCTGTCCAACGGCCAGACCATCACCATCCCGGTCGGCGCCAGCAGCGCCAGCGTCAACTACACCGCACCGAACGATGCACTGGCCGGCGGCAACACGCTGAGCGTGAAGATCGACGGCACCAGCGGCGGCAATTACGAAAACCTGGTAGCCGACAAGACGCCGGCCGTGACCTCAGTCACCGACACCGTCGACACCACCAATCTGACCTTGAGCGCTACAGGTTCCGTGGCCGAAGGCGGTTCGATCGTTTACACCGCCACGCTGACCAATCCGGCTGGCACGCCAGTGACCGTGACCCTGAGCAACGGCTCGGTGATCACCATTGAAGCGGGTAAAACCACCGGCACCGTGACCGTTCCGGCTCCGGCCGATGACGTCTACAAAGACGCCGGCAAAGTCGAAGTGACCATCAAGGATGCGTCCGGCGGCAACTTCGAGAATCTGGTGCCGAGCACTGTTCCGGCCGTCACTGAAGTGACTGACACCATCGATACGTCGACCGTGAAGCTGAGCGCCGATACGTCGGTGGCTGAGGGCGGCACTGTCACCTACACCGCAACTGTTGGCGCTCCGGTGACTGGCTCGCCGGTCACCGTGACTCTGGCCAACGGTCAGACCATCACCATCGAAGTGGGCAAAACCACCGGCACCATCACCACCACCGCGCCGAATGATGCGTTGAACGGTCACACCCCGCTGAGCAACTCGATTACTGGCGTGTCTGGAGGTAACTACGAAAATCTGGTGGCCGACAAGACCCCGGTTTCGACCACCGTCACCGACACCGTCGACACGACCAACCTGACCCTCAGCGCGACAGGTTCCGTGGCCGAAGGCGGCTCGATCGTTTACACCGCAACGCTGACCAACCCGGCCGGCACCCCAGTCACCGTGACACTGAGCAACGGCGCTGTTATCACCATCGAGGCCGGTAAAACCACCGGCACCGTGACCGTCGATGCGCCGAAAGACGACGTCTACAAAGACGCCGGCAAAGTCGAAGTCACCATCAAGGATGCAACTGGCGGCAACTTCGAGAACCTGGTGCCGAGCACTGTTCCGGCCGTTACCGAAGTCACTGACACCATCGACACTACCACGGTGAAACTGACTGCGACCGAGTCGGCGGCTGAGGGCGGCACCGTCACTTACACCGCCACCGTTGGCGCGCCAGTGACCGGCTCGCCTGTGACCGTGACCCTGGCCAATGGTCAGTCGATCACCATCGAGGTCGGCAAGACCACCGGCACCATCACCACCACTGCGCCGAACGATGCGTTGAACGGTCACACACCGCTGACCAACGCGATCACTGGCGTGAGCGGCGGTAACTACGAAAATCTCGTAGCCGACAAAACGCCGGTCAGCACTACCGTAACTGACACCGTCGACACCACCGACCTGACGCTGACTGCGACCGGCACCGTGGCCGAAGGTGGCTCGATCACCTACACCGCCACCCTGACCAACCCGGCCGGCACTCCGGTGACCGTGACGTTGAGCAACGGCTCCGTCATCACCATCGAAGCGGGCAAAACCACCGGCACCGTGACCGTAGACGCGCCGAAAGATGACGTCTACAAAGACGCCGGCAAGGTCGAAGTGACCATCAAGGATGCAACTGGCGGCAACTTCGAGAACCTGGTGCCAAGCACTGTTCCGGCCGTTACCGAAGTCACTGACACCATCGACACTACCACGGTGAAACTGACTGCGACCGAGTCGGCGGCTGAGGGCGGCACAGTTACTTACACCGCCACCGTTGGCGCCCCTGTCACCGGCTCGCCTGTGACCGTGACCCTGGCCAATGGTCAGTCGATTACCATCGAGGTCGGCAAGACCACTGGCACCGTCACCACCACCGCGCCGAACGATGCGCTCAACGGCCATGCGCCGCTGACTAACTCGATCACTGGCGTGTCTGGCGGCAACTACGAAAACCTCGTAGCCGACAAGACCCCGGTTTCGACCACCGTCACCGATACCGTCGACACCACCAATCTGACCCTCAGCGCCACTGACTCGGTGGCCGAGGGCGGTTCGATCGTTTACACCGCGACCCTGACCAACCCGGCCGGCACCCCAGTGACCGTGACGTTGAGCAACGGTGCCGTCATCACCATCGAGGCCGGTAAAACCACCGGCACCGTGACCGTCGATGCACCGAAAGACGACGTCTACAAAGACGCCGGCAAGGTCGAGGTGACCATCAAGGATGCAACTGGCGGCAACTTCGAGAACCTGGTGCCAAGCACCGCTCCAGCCGTCACCGAAGTCACCGACACCATCGACACCTCGACCGTCAAACTGAGCGCGACCGAGTCGGCTGCTGAAGGCGGCACTGTTACCTACACCGCCACCGTTGGCGCCCCGGTAACCGGCTCGCCTGTGACCGTGACCCTGGCCAATGGTCAGTCGATCACCATCGAAGTCGGCAAGACCACCGGTACCGTCACCACCACCGCGCCGAACGACGCGCTGAACGGTCACACCCCGCTGACCAACTCGATTACTGGCGTGTCTGGCGGCAACTACGAAAATCTCGTCGCCGACAAAACGCCGGTCAGCACCACCGTGACCGACACCGTCGACACCACCAACCTGACCCTGAGCGCCACGCCGGAAGTCAACGAAGGTGGCCAGATTACCTACACCGCGACCCTAACCAACGCCGCCGGGACTCCGGTGACCGTGACCTTGAGCAACGGCGCAGTGATCACCATCGAGGCCGGTAAAACCTCCGGCACCGTGACCGTCGATGCACCGAAGGACGACGTCTACAAGGACGCCGGCAAAGTCGAGACGACCATTTCGACCACCACCGGTGGCAACTTCGAGAACCTGGTCACCAGCACCGCCCCGGCGGTCACCACCGTCAATGACACCATCGACACGTCCACCGTGTCGCTGACCGCCACCGCCAACGTCGCCGAAGGCGAAACCGTGGTCTACACCGCGACCGTGACGGCGCCAGTGACCGGTTCGCCGCTCGTCGTGACCCTGTCCAACGGCCAGACCATCACCATCGCCGTCGGCGAAACCACCGGCACCGTGAATTTCGTCGCGCCGAACAGCCCGTTGGCGGGCGGCAGCTCGCTGAGCGTGACCATCGACAAGGCCACCGGTGGCAACTACGAAAACCTGGCGGTCGACAGCAAACCGGCAAATACCTCGGTTTCGGACACCGTCGACACGACCAACCTGAACCTGACGGCCACCGACTCGGTGGCCGAGGGCGGTTCGATCACTTACACCGCGACCCTGACCAACCCGGCCGGCACGCCGGTGACCGTGACCCTGTCGAACGGTGCCGTCATTACTATCGAGGCCGGTAAAACCACCGGCACCGTGACCGTCGATGCACCGAAAGACGACGTCTACAAAGACGCCGGCAAAGTCGAGGCAACCATTTCGACCGCTACTGGCGGTGGTTTCGAGAACCTGGTGCCAAGCACCGTTCCGGCCGTGACCAACGTCACCGACACCATCGATACCACCACGGTGAAACTCACCGCGACCGAGTCGGCGGCTGAAGGCGGCACCGTTACTTACACCGCTACCGTCGGCGCGCCTGTCACCGGCTCGCCAGTCACCGTGACCCTGTCCAATGGACAGTCGATCACCATTGAAGTGGGTAAAACCACCGGTACCGTGACCACGACCGCGCCGAACGATGCGCTCAACGGCCATGCGCCGCTGACCAACGCGATCACTGGCGTGACTGGCGGTAACTACGAAAACCTCGTGGCTGACAAAACCCCGGTCAGCACTACCGTGACTGACACCGTCGACACCACCAACCTGACCCTGAGCGCAACTGGCTCGGTAGCCGAGGGTGGTTCGATCGTTTACACCGCGACCCTGACCAATCCGGCCGGCACTCCGGTGACCGTGACCCTGTCGAACGGCGCTGTCATCACCATCGAGGCCGGCAAAACCTCCGGCACCGTGACCGTCGATGCGCCGAAAGATGACGTCTACAAAGATGCGGGCAAAGTTGAAGCAACCATTTCGACCGCCACCGGTGGCAACTTCGAGAATCTGGTGCCGAGCACCGTTCCGGCCGTGACCGAAGTCACCGACACCATCGACACCACTACGGTGAAACTCACCGCCACCGAGTCGGCGGCTGAAGGTGGCACCGTCACTTACACCGCGACCGTGGGCGCACCTGTGACCGGTTCGCCCGTCACCGTGACGCTGTCCAACGGTCAGTCGATCACCATCGAAGTGGGCAAGACCACTGGCACCGTGACCACCACTGCGCCAAACGATGCGTTGAACGGCCACACGCCGTTGACCAACGCGATCACTGGCGTGAGCGGCGGTAACTACGAAAACCTCGTAGCTGACAAAACCCCGGTTTCGACCACCGTCACCGACACCGTCGACACCACCAATCTGTCGCTGACCGCGACCGACAGCGTGGCCGAAGGCGGCTCGATCGTTTACACCGCGACCCTGACCAATCCGGCCGGCACCCCGCTGACCGTGACCTTGAGCAATGGCGCTGTCATCACCATCGAAGCCGGTAAGACCACCGGCACCGTGACCGTTGCCGCGCCAGCCGATGACGTCTACAAAGACGCCGGCAAGGTCGAAGTGACCATCAAGGACGCAACCGGTGGCAACTTCGAGAACCTGGTTCCGAGCACCGTTCCAGCCGTAACGGAAGTCACCGATACCGTCGACACGACGACCGTGAAGCTGACCGCTTCCGAAACGGCCGCTGAAGGTGGCACCGTCACTTACACCGCGACTGTTGGCGCGCCAGTGACTGGCTCGCCTGTGACCGTAACCCTGGCCAATGGTCAGTCGATCACCATCGAGGTGGGCAAAACCACCGGCACTGTCACCACCACCGCGCCGAACGATGCGCTCAACGGCCATGCGCCGCTGACCAACTCGATCACCGGTGTGAGCGGCGGTAACTACGAAAACCTCGTGGCCGACAAAACGCCGGTCAGCACCACCGTGACCGACACCGTCGACACCACCAACCTGACCCTGAGCGCCACCAATTCGGTAGCCGAGGGTGGTTCGATCACTTACACCGCCACACTGACCAACGCTGCGGGCACCCCGGTGACCGTGACCTTGAGCAACGGCGCGGTCATCACTATCGAGGCCGGCAAAACCACCGGCACCGTGACCGTCGACGCACCGAAAGACGACGTCTACAAAGACGCCGGCAAAGTCGAAGCAACCATTTCGACCGCCACCGGTGGCAACTTCGAGAACCTTGTTCCGAGCACTGTTCCGGCCGTGACCCAGGTCACCGACACCATCGACACCACCACGGTCAAACTGACTGCGACCGAGTCGGCGGCTGAGGGCGGCACCGTTACTTACACCGCGACTGTTGGCGCACCGGTGACCGGTTCGCCTGTGACCGTGACCCTGGCCAATGGTCAGTCGATCACCATCGAGGTCGGCAAAACCACCGGCACCGTCACCACCACCGCGCCGAACGATGCGTTGAACGGTCACACACCGCTGACCAACGCGATCACTGGCGTGACTGGCGGGAACTACGAAAACCTCGTGGCCGACAAAACGCCGGTCTCGACCACCGTCACCGACACGGTCGACACCACCAACCTGACCCTCAGCGCCACCAATTCGGTTGCCGAGGGCGGTTCGATCATCTACACCGCGACCCTGACCAACGCCGCTGGCTCGCCAGTGACGGTGACCTTGTCGAACGGCGCGGTGATCACCATCGAAGCCGGCAAAACCACTGGCACCGTGACCGTCGACGCGCCGAAGGACGACGTCTACAAAGACGCCGGCAAAGTCGAGGCGACCATTTCGACCGCCACCGGTGGCAACTTCGAGAACCTTGTTCCGAGCACTGTTCCGGCCGTGACCCAGGTCACCGACACCATCGACACCACCACGGTGAAACTCACCGCCACCGAGTCGGCGGCTGAAGGCGGCACTGTCACTTACACCGCCACCGTGGGCGCTCCTGTGACTGGCTCGCCAGTGACTGTGAACCTGTCGAATGGCCAGAGCATCACCATCGAAGTGGGTAAAACCACCGGCACCGTGACGACCACGGCGCCTAACGATGCGCTCAACGGCCACACGCCGCTGACCAACGCGATCACCGGCGTGAGCGGCGGTAACTACGAGAATCTGGTGGCCGACAAGACGCCAGTCAGCACTACCGTGACCGACACCGTCGACACCACCAACCTGTCGCTCAGCGCGACCGGCACCGTGGCCGAAGGTGGTTCAATCACCTACACCGCGACCCTGACCAACGCTGCGGGCACCCCGGTGACCGTGACCTTGAGCAATGGCGCCGTGATCACCATCGAGGCCGGTAAAACCACGGGCACCGTGACCGTCGCCGCGCCAGCCGATGACGTCTACAAAGACGCCGGCAACGTGCAAGCCACGATCACCAACGCCACGGGCGGCAACTTCGAAAACCTGGTCACCAGCACCACACCAGCGGTGACCAGCGTTACCGACACCATCGACACCACCACCGTGAAGCTGACCGCAACCGCAACAGCGGCCGAGGGCGGCACCGTCACCTACACCGCTACCGTAGGTGCGCCAGTGACTGGCTCGCCTGTGACCGTGAATCTGTCGAACGGCCAGAGCATTACCATCGAAGTCGGCAAGACCACCGGCACCGTGACCACCACCGCGCCGAACGACGTGCTGACCGGTCATGCACCGTTGACCAACGCGATCACTGGTGTGAGCGGTGGTAACTACGAAAATCTGGTTGCTGATAAAACCCCGGTTTCGACTACCGTCACCGACACCGTCGATACCACCAACCTGTCGCTCAGCGCGACCGGCACCGTGGCCGAAGGCGGCTCGATCACCTACACCGCGACCCTGACCAACGCTGCTGGTTCGCCAGTGACCGTGACCTTGTCGAACGGCGCCGTGATCACCATCGAGGCAGGAAAAACCACCGGCACCGTGACCGTTCCTGCGCCAGCCGATGACGTCTACAAGGACGCCGGCAACGTGCAGGCCACCATCACCAATGCCAGCGGTGGCAACTTCGAGAACCTGGTCACCAGCACCACGCCAGCCGTGACCAGCGTTACCGATACCATCGACACCACTACCGTGAAGCTGACCGCAACTGCGACGGCGGCCGAGGGTGGCAACGTTGTCTACACCGCCACTGTTGGCGCTCCGGTGACTGGCTCGCCAGTGACGGTAACCCTGTCGAATGGTCAATCGGTCACCATCGAAGTCGGCAAGACCAGCGGCACCGTGACCACCACCGCGCCTAACGACGTATTGAATGGTCATGCACCACTGACCAACGCGATCACCGGCGTGAGCGGCGGTAACTACGAGAATCTGGTGGCCGACAAGACCCCGGTCAGCACCACCGTGACCGACACGGTCGACACTACCAACCTGTCCCTGAGCGCCACCAACTCGGTCGCCGAGGGTGGTTCGATCACTTACACCGCAACCCTGACCAATGCTGCGGGCACTCCGGTGACCGTGACCTTGAGCAACGGCGCCGTGATCACCATCGAAGCGGGCAAAACCACCGGCACCGTAACCGTTCCTGCGCCAGCGGACGATGTCTACAAAGACGCCGGCAACGTGCAAGCCACGATCACCAACGCCACGGGCGGCAACTTCGAAAACCTGGTGACCAGCACCACGCCAGCAGTGACCAGCGTTACTGACACCATCGACACCACCACCGTGAAGCTGACCGCAACCGCAACAGCGGCCGAGGGCGGCACCGTCACCTACACCGCTACCGTAGGTGCGCCAGTGACTGGCTCGCCTGTGACCGTGACCCTGTCCAACGGACAGTCGATCACTATCGAAGTCGGCAAGACCACGGGCACCGTGACCACCACCGCGCCGAACGATGCGCTCAACGGCCATGCGCCGCTGACCAACGCGATCACCGGCGTGAGCGGCGGTAACTACGAGAATCTGGTGGCCGACAAGACCCCGGTCAGCACCACCGTGACCGACACCGTCGACACCACCAACCTGACGCTCAGCGCGACCGGCACCGTGGCTGAAGGTGGCTCGATCACCTACACCGCGACCCTGACCAACGCCGCTGGCTCGCCAGTGACCGTCACCCTGAGCAACGGTTCGGTGATCACCATCGAAGCCGGTAAAACCACGGGCACCGTGACCGTTCCTGCGCCAGCTGACGACGTCTACAAAGACGCCGGCAACGTGCAGGCGACGATCAAGTCCGCCACCGGCGGCAACTTCGAGAACCTGGTCACCAGCACCACACCAGCCGTGACCAGCGTCACCGACACTATCGACACCACCACCGTGAAGCTGACCGCGACCACGACGGCGGCCGAAGGTGGCAACGTGGTCTACACCGCGACCGTCGGCGCGCCAGTGACAGGCTCGCCTGTGACCGTGACCCTGGCCAACGGTCAGTCGATCACCATCGAAGTCGGCAAAACCACCGGCAGTGTGACCACCACCGCGCCGAACGACGTGTTGAATGGTCATGCGCCACTGACCAACGCGATCACCGGCGTAAGCGGCGGCAACTACGAGAATCTGGTGGCCGACAAGACCCCGGTCAGCACCACCGTGACCGATACCGTCGACACGACCAATCTGTCGCTCAGCGCTACCAATTCGGTCGCCGAGGGTGGTTCGATCACTTACACCGCAACCCTGACCAACGCCGCTGGCTCGCCAGTGACCGTGACCTTGTCCAACGGATCGGTGATCACCATCGAAGCCGGCAAAACCACCGGCACCGTCACCGTTCCTGCGCCAGCCGATGACGTCTACAAAGACGCCGGCAACGTACAGGCCACGATCACCAACGCCACGGGCGGCAATTTCGAAAACCTGGTGACCAGCAACACACCGGCCGTGACCAGCGTCACCGACACCATCGACACCACCACCGTCAGCATCACCGGCAGCACCTCGGTGACCGAAGGCCAGACTGCCAGCTACACCGTCAGCCTGAACCACCCGGCGCAAACCGAAGTGACCCTGAAAATCGTCTACAGCGGCACCGCCGCCGACGGTTCGGACTTCACCGGCGTGTACACCGTGAAGATCCCGGCGGGTGCCAGCAGCGCGCAGTTCAACGTTGCGACCATCGACGACAAGATCACCGAAGGCACCGAAAACTTCGTGGTCAAGATCGATTCGGCCACCGGTGGCAACTTCGAGAACCTGGCGGTCAGCAGCACCAATGGCAGCGTCAGCACCTCGATCATCGACAACGATGCACCGCCGGTCATCGACCTGGACGCCAACAACTCCAGCGGTGCAACGGGTGCCGACTACAAGGTGACCTTCACCGAGAACACCCCGGGCGCAGGCGTGTCGATTGCCGACACCGACATCAAGATCACCGACCCGGACAGCACCATGCTGACCGGCGCCACCGTCGTGCTGACCAACCGTCAGGACGGCGATGCGCTGAACCTGGGCAACAGCGTCAACGGCATTACCATCAACGCCAACAGCACCAACGGCACCGTCACCCTGACCCTGTCGGGTAACGCGACGCTCGCCGACTACATGCAGGCCATCAAGAACATCAGCTTCACCAACAGCAGTGAAGACCCGAGCACCGTGCCACGGATCATCACCGTGACCGTGACCGATGGCGGCAACTACTCCAACACCGCGACCACCACGGTCAACGTGGTGGCGGTCAACGATGCGCCGGTCGCTGCACCGGTCAACGTCACCGGCACCGAAGACACCCCGCTGATCCTCGGCTGGTCGACCTTCGGCGTCAGCGACGTCGACAGCCCGGCCAGCAGCCTGGGCGTGAAAATCACCCAGTTGCCGGGCGAAGGCAAACTGCAGTACCTGGACGGCTCGACCTGGAAAGATGTCGCCAACAACCAGACTTTCAGCAAGGCCGATATCGACGCCGGCAAGTTGCGCTTCCTGCCGGATGCCAACGAGTCGGGTGTGAATGGTTACGGTGGTACTGGCGTTGGTAACAATCAGGCCGACTACGCGCAGATCAAATTCCAGCCAACCGACGGCCAGTTGCTGGGCAACACTGGCACCATCAAGATCGACATCACCCCGGTGGCGGATGCACCGACCCTGTCGGTGGCCGACAACAGCGTGAAATCCACCGGGCTGATCAAGGAAGTCTGGACCGGTCTGTCGGGCCTGGGCACCGACGGCAGCGGCGCGAACTCGACCACCCTGAAAAACGTGATCGACGGTGCCGGCAAGCCGAACACCAGCGGTACCGTGAACAACGTGCAGTCCGACGGCAGCGTAACCGCCGGCACTGCGTCGAAAACCTCGGGCCTGATTTATCTGGAAGCCGGCAAGACCTACACCTTCAGCGGCACCGGTGACGACAGCCTGCTGGTGACCATCGGCGGCAAGAGCGTGGCGTCCACGACGTGGGGCGCGGGCGGCAACCTCAACGGTTCGTTCACCCCGACCACCAGCGGCTACTACACCCTGGACATCTACCACCACAACCAGAGCGGCCCAGGCAGCTACGACGTCAACCTGTCGGTCAACGGCAGCACACCGATCGACCTGAGCAGTGCCGGCGTGCCGATCTACACCGGCGTGCAGGATCTGGTGAATGCCGGCGTAACCGTCTCCGATCTGCACGGCAGCAACGGCGAAGGCTATTACGACGGCTACAAGCTCAACACCGGCGCCGAAGGCACCACGGTGAAACTGTCGTCGATCAGCACCGCGCTGACCGACACCGACGGCTCGGAAACCCTGAGCATCAAGATCAGCGGCGCACCGGTCGGTTCGGTGCTCAGCGATGGCGCAGGCCACAGCTTCACCGTGACCGCCACCAGCGGCGACGCCAACGTCACCGGCTGGAACCTCGGCACCCTGACCGTGACCCCGCCGACCTACTACAACGGCCAGTTCAACCTGACCGTGACCTCGACCTCAACCGAACAGGTCGGCGGCTCGGCCAGCACCACTGCGACCATCCCGGTCACCGTGGTGCCGGCGGTGTATAACGCGGTGGTCGCCACCTCGGCGGACGACACCGTCACTGGCACCGACGGCAACGACATCATCGTCGCCGACATCGGCGGCCTGACCGTGGTGCCAGGCACCAACTACAACATCGCGTTCATGGTCGACAGCTCGGGCAGTATGAGTGCCTCGTCGATCAATGCGGCCAAGGACTCGCTGACGTCGGTGTTCAACACCCTCAAGCAGAGCCTGGGCAGCAACTCCGGCACGGTGAACATCTTCCTGGTGGACTTCGATACCCAGGTCAACAAGTCGGTGTCGGTGAACCTCAACGACCCGAACGCGCTGACCTTGCTCAAGGCCGTGCTGGACTCGATGTCGTCCGGCGGCGGCACCAACTACGAAGACGTGTTCAAGGCCACGGCGAACTTCTTCCAGAGCGCCGAAGCGCTGGCCAACACCGGGGCGAAGAACCTCACGTACTTCATTACCGACGGCCAGCCGACTTACTACCAGAGCAACGAGCAGACCAACCCGACGCTGTACGGCAATGTGAAGCTCGATGACGTGGTCAAGACCAGCAACTACAAACTGGGCGACAGCTTCAGCACCTACATCGACAACACCCACTACCTGAGTATCAACACTGCCGGCGCCGTGGTATTGCAGACGTACAAGAACGGCAGCTGGAGCTGGAACAGCCTGGGTACCATCCACGCTCAGGGTGACGGTACCTACGAGATCTCGAGTCTGGCGGGCAACGGCAGCAGCACCACGACGACGACCACCGATAACGCCAGCAGCGGTTTCGCCTTGCTCAACGGTTTGTCGAATGTGGAGGCCATCGGCATCAACAGTGGTGTCAGCCTCAACGACCTGAAACCGTACGATTCGGACAAGACGCCGCAGACCAACATCGATCCGAAGGACCTGGCCAACTCGATCATCGGCCACACCGAAGCGACGATGCCGGGCAACGACACCGTCAGCGGTGGCGACGGCAACGACATCCTGTTCGGCGACCTGGTGAGCTTCAACGGCATTGCCGGCGAGGGTTATCAGGCAATGCAGGCGTTCGTGGCCAAGGAAACCGGGGTCGACGTCAGCAAAGTCACCACCAGCAACGTGCACCAGTACATCACCGAGCACTATCAGGCGTTCGATGTGTCCGGTGCCCACGACGGCAACGACACGCTGCTGGGCGGCGCGGGCAATGACATCCTGTTCGGCTCGGGCGGCAACGACCTGCTCGATGGTGGCAAGGGCAATGACATCCTGCTCGGCGGCACCGGCAACGACACGCTGATCGGCGGTCAGGGCAACGACATCCTGATCGGTGGTTCCGGTGCCGACACCTTCGTCTGGAAGGCAGGCGACACCGGCAACGACGTGATCAAGGACTTCAAGGCCAGCGAAGGCGACCGCATCGACCTGCGTGACCTGTTGCAGGGCGAGACCGGCAGCACCATCGACAACTTCCTGAAGATCACCACGGTCGACGGCGTGTCGTCGCTGCAAGTCAGCTCGGGCGGCAAGTTCAACTCGGGCGATGCCGCAGCCGCCACACCGGACGTGACGATCAAACTGGAAGGCAACAACTGGTCCACGGCCAACATTCACAACCTGATTGCCGGCAGCGATCCGACCATCAAGGTCGACCACAACAACAGCTGATGCGTGAACAACGGCCGCCCCACTGGGGCGGCCGTCACGTTTGCAGCGCTTGAACCGGTGACGATTTCGTCGGCGCACCGCATACTCGCGCGCAGTTGGCTATGCTGCTGACAGCATGACGCTGGTCCATTTCCGAGGGATGCTCAATGTTTTACGTGCAACGCGATGCGCAGGGTCAGTTGATTCGCGTGGAAGCTGCGGCCTACGCCGAGGCCACGGAAACGCTGCCGGCCGACCACCACGAAATCCAGGCCTGGTACGCCAACGAGGCGGTGGAAAACAGCCTCAAACAGCTCAAGCAGAGCGACCTGGAAATGATCCGGGTACTCGACGACCTGATTCAGGTGCTGACCCAGAAAGGCGTGATCCGCGTCACCGACCTGCCGCCGGCGGCCCAGGCCAAGTTGATGGACCGGACCCAGGCTCGGGAAGCGCTGGGCGGATTGAGTCAGTTGATCGATGAGGATGAGGGTGGGTTGATCTGATTTGCCTGTAAGTACAGATCAAAAGCCAGCCCTCACCCCAGCCCTCTCCCGGAGGGAGAGGGAGCAGACCGTGGAATATTGGGGTAGTACGCCGACGTGAAAGAGCTTCGCTGAATCCATAATCGACTCGATTTTTCAGGTCGATGTATAGCGCCAGACACCTCGGTCGGTCCCCTCTCCCTCCGGGAGAGGGCTAGGGTGAGGGCAGCGATCTCAATGACTCATCGCCAAGGCGCAGGCTCACCGAACAACTGCCCCTGAACCCCATACAACCCCATCTCGCGAATCACCGACAATTCCCCTTGCGTCTCGACCCGCTCGGCAATCAACGGCAGATCGATGCTGTGCGCCGCACGCTGGATCGCTTCGATGAACAGGCGCTTGTCGCTTTCCTGATCGATCGCCCGGATGTAGCTGCCATCGATCTTCAGGTAAGCCAGCCCCAGCCGCGCCAGGTTGCCGATCATGCTGAAGCGTCCGCCGAAACGCTGCAGGCTCAAGGAGAAACCGAGTTCACGCAGGCGCCGGGTCAACTGTTCCAGCACCGCTTGTTCCGGCAATTGTTCCTCGCCGATTTCCAGGGTCAGGCGCGCACCGAGGTTGGAATGCGCCCGTAGAATCTCGAACACTTTGTTCAACGCCTGCGGATCGGCGAGGGTCGCCGAGGACAGGTTCAGCGCCAGAGATTCTTCATGTCCGGCCATCTGCTCCAGCACCCGTTCGAGCATCAACCGGTCCAGCCGCGCGGTCCAGCCGAAGCGCTCCAGCCACGGCAGGAAGCGTCCGGCTGGAATGGTCTGGCCCTGCTCGTCGAGCAAACGCGACAGCACCTTGTAATGCAACACCAGTTGCGTGTCCTGCGCCGCCACTACCGGCTGGAAGAACAGCTCGAAACGCCGCTGATTCAGGGCCTGATCGAGCAAGCGGTGCCAGGCGTGGTGATCGTCGCCGACCTCCGCCACCAGGCTCTGATCGAGGCACGCCCAGTTCTGCTCGCCCTGCCCTTCGGCCTGGGCCAGCGCCTGATCGCCGAGGCTGAGGACCGCTTGCGGCGAATCGCCGTGAGCGAACGGCGCCAGGCCGATAGAAGCCACGGCGGGCACGTCGGTGGCGCCTGTCGCGTGCAAGCTGCTCAACGCACTGTCGAGGCTCTGCGCCAATTGCAGCGCTTCTTCACGGGTCAACCCCGGCGCCAGCACGGCGAATTCGCCGCCGCGAATGCGGGTGACGAGGTTCTGGGTTTCCGGGTATTTGGCGCACTCGCGGGACAGTTGCTCGCCGACCGCTTTCAACAATTCATCGGTGCGCTGACCGCCGAGGCGCTGGTTGAGACCGGCCAGATCCTTGACCCGCAACAGCAGCAGATAACCGGAACTGGCCTGCTCCGGGTTGCTCACCCGCGCATTCAGCTGCATCTCGAAATAACGCCGGTTGGCCAGCCCCGTGAGGTTGTCCTGATAGGACTCGGTGCGCAGTTTTTCACTGCGCTCGGCCTGCTCCTGGAACAGCGCCTTGAGCTTCTCGACCATCTGGTTCATCGCCAGCACCACGCGGCGCAATTCAGGCGTGCGCGGCAGATCCGGCAGGCTGAGGAATTCGCGGCGGGCGATGGCGTGGGATTGTTTGACCATGTAATCCAGCGGCTTCAATTGCCGACGCAGCAACAGCGCGCCCAGCACCGCACTCACCGCCCCGCAGACCAGCAACCAGCCAAGGCTGCCGAGCGCGCTCTGCCAGAGCTTGGCCAGGGCGAACATCGGGTGGCTGACCACCTCGACCCGCGCCGCCTGCTCCCAGCCACGGCTGACCAGCGCATCGCCACCGGCCGGTTCCAGGCCGATCAGTCTGACGAACCAGTCCGGCACGTTGGTAACCGCCGGAATGCCGTTGCGCTCGACGATGGTCTGGTCGGTCTTCAGATCGACCACGCGGATGCTCGAGTAATAACCGCTGTCGAAGATCGAGCTGACCAGCAGCTCGACCATCGCCGGGTCATCGATGTTCGGCGTCAACGACAGCGCCAGCGCCGTGGCCGCATCCTGGGCGTGGGAGCGCAACTGGTTGACGTACTGGGTGCGCGAGCTCTCCAGACTGACCATGAAGCTGCCGGTGAAGGCGACCACCAGGAACAGACAGATAGCGATCAACAGCTGTTTGAACAAAGACATCTGAGCGCGTGCTCCTAGTTAGTCGTCTCGACCGGAAATCCTTCGGCCTGCATTTTCTTCAACACATCCTGCCAGCGTGACAGGCGTTTGGTGTCACCGACCTTCTTGTTGCCCTTGGCGCCCGGCAGGTACAGCCCTTCGGCATTGAAAGAGTAGACCGGCAGCAAATCGGTTCGCTCGGCGGCCGGCTTGATCGGGTCGATCAGGCTGTCGAGCACCAGCGGCATGGCGTCAGGGCTGGAATAGTAAGTCAGGACCATGTGCGCGCGGTTCTGGCGCAGGGCCTTGACGTAGGTGATGCGCAACTTGTCACTGGCCACACCGAGATGGCGCAGGCTGAAATACTTGGCGATCGCATAGTCTTCGCAGTCGCCGGCGCCTTTCCACAAGGCTTCGATGGGGGTTTCCCAATAATCGACCTCGTGCCACAGATCGATGTCTTCGACGTAGCGCATCTGTTTGTTGAAAAACAGGTTCACCACTTTGAGCTTTTCCATCTCGCTGACCTGCTTCTGCGTGGCCAGCAGATTCTGCCAGGCATCGATCCGCTGTTGCCCGGCGCCCAATGGCCCGTACAGTGCCGTGGCCTTGCGGCTGATCGCGGAAAAATCCCAATCGGCATGCAGGCCGCCCAGCATGATGCCGGCCAGCAGCAGCGCGCCGGCAAGCCAGCGCGCAATCCGTGGGATCACGTAACGTACCGCCAATGCAAGGCATCCAGGGCAGAGAGAAAAGCGCTTGATGGTGAAGGTTAGCCCAGCAAAAAACAATGGCACCATGAGATCATCGCTGGCGCGCTAAACTTCAGATGTGACAGGGTTCTTCTACACGGTTTGACAACCTGTAGAGCAATCACTAGTGTCCTTTGGATCCAAATCCGCAGTCATAGGGTGTGCAGTTGTGACCCAAAAGCCCAAGCCACTCCACAGCATCAAAGTCGACGGCCCGATTCCCGCGCATCTGGCGCGCTCGGTCATCGAAGAAACCCTGCGCGCCGCCATTCTCGACGGGCGCCTGCCCTGCGGCACCGCCGTGCGCCAGCAGGATCTGGCCGACCTGTTCGGTGTCAGCCGCATGCCGGTGCGCGAAGCCTTGCGCCAGCTCGAGGCCCAGGGCCTGCTGAACGTCACTGCCCACAAGGGCGCCGTGGTGGCGCCGCTGATCCAGGGTGACGCAACGGAAACCTATGAGCTGCGGATCCTGCTGGAGTCCGAAGCACTGCGCCAGTCGATCCCGCTGCTGACCCCGGTCGACCACGAACGCGCGGCCGGTTTCATCGAAGAACTGGAAAACGAACACGACTACACCGAAATCGGTCGGCTCAACCGTCTGTTTCACATGGCGCTTTACGGCAAGGCGCCCAATGGCCGACTGTTGCGGCTGGTGGAAGACGGCTTGAACGAAGAAGAGCGCTTCCTGCGCTTCAACCTCGAGGCCATGGGCCTGGGCAAAATCTCCCAGGACGATCACCGCGCGCTGTTGCAGGCGGTGAAAGAGCGTGACACCGCGCACGCCGTGACACTGCTGGAGCAGCACCTCAACCGCGGTGTCGAGGTCATCACCCGTTACCTCGCCAGCTCCGCCGGCCAAAGCCGCAAAGCGGCGCACTGAATCCTCCCTCCCGGGTGAGCCTCCACTCACCCGGCGAATAACCCGCTTACAAATCCCCCCACCCGTCACGGTCATTTGCCGTGGCACATCGACGCCTGCGCTCTAACCTCCCTTCTGCTTTGAACAGCCCGGAATTTGCACCGCAAGGAAGTCATTTTCGACGATAGCCGCGGCGCCGATTTACGCGCACCCTTGAATCGCCAACCCAATATAGAACGGGGACGCGCCGCCCCGGCAGCAGTCCCCGCACCAGGAACCTACGGAAGGAGCCTTGTCACGGGAACAGGAAGAAACGGCGCTCTTACAGCCCGACTTCATCCCCTCATATCAATTCGATTACTTAATTTGAAAGTTGCTTCGAGTGAGGCATTCACTCTTGTCGTTCAATTTTGGCCATTAAACGCCGAAAGGAGCAACTACGCCCAAATAAAACTTAACTTATAAGTTTTATCAGCCCCACTCATACTTCAAAAACAGCCAACTAAAAATAATTAAAAATAAACTTGTTAAGTTGTTTTGCGATGTATTAGTTTTTCTTCGCCGAGTTTGGATCCGAAATCACCAACCCGGCAAAACCTTGCGCTACGGCCGGGTTCGCAGCGGTTTATCCGTCTGCTGCTGTCCCGGGCCCTTCAGACATTGCCTGTTTTCATCGAAACCGAATGAGGCTGTCGTTCGCCTGGAGAAACTTGCTCAACGTTGTTAGCGATTAATTGAGCAATCCTTATTCCCTATTAACCAGAGTCTCGCAACCATGCCAACTAAAGAGCAACTTACACTGAAGAAAGCTGAACTCAGCATTCATCCGATCTTCTCCGAGATCGATTCTTTGGCGACATTGCGCCGGTTTATGGAGTCCCATGTATTTGCTGTCTGGGACTTCATGTCGCTGACCAAACGCCTGCAGCAGGAACTGACTTGCACTCGCCTGCCGTGGTTACCGCCACGAGATCCGCACGCAGCAAGACTGATCAACGAAATCGTGCTCGGGGAAGAATCGGACGATCGGCTGTCACACGGGCATTACAGTCACTTCGAACTGTACCTCGATGCCATGCGCGAAGTCGGTGCGGACACGACAGCCGTGGAACGCTTCGTCACGCTGCAGCAGGAGGGCGTGAGTTACGACGTCGCCCTGCAAAGCGTCGAGGTCGATCCGGCGGCGGCGCGATTCGTCCGCGACACTTTGCACACCGCACTGCATGCACCCGGTCACAGCGTTGCCGCCGCCTTCCTGCACGGTCGCGAGAGCGTGATCCCGACCATGTTCCAGCGCATGCTCGATGCCTGGGGCATCGGCGTCGAACAGGCGCCGACCTTCCGTTACTACCTCGAGCGACACATCGAAGTCGACTCCGAAGACCACGGCCCGGCGGCGGAGCAACTGCTGGACCGACTGGTGGACGGCGATCCGCAGCGCGAAGCCGAGGTCTACGCCAGCGCCATCGCCGCCGTGGAAAGCCGCATCGCCCTGTGGGACGGCCTGCGCCTGAGCATGCGCGAACCGCTGGCGGAGGTGGCCCAATGAACGCCGCCGACTACCAGTCTTTCGCCGACGCCTGGGAAAGCCGCGCGACCATCCGCACCCGGCCGCGCCGCGTGCTGGAGGACGATGCGCGGCTGATCTATCCGCTCAGCCGCCAGCCGTTGGTGCTCAGCGAAACCTTCCTGCGCGAATGCCCGCAGCAGCGTGATTTCGCCCTGGTGCAGACGTTGTACAAATTCATCAACGACGTGGTGATCTTCGAAACCGAGATCGTCGACAAAACCGCGCGAAGCATCGCCAAGAACCGCTTCGCCGTGCCCTTCCCGTTCGCCTGTCGCTACGACGCCATGACCGTGGTGGTGGACGAGGATTACCACGCGCTGGTGGCGATGGATTTCATGCAGCAGACCGTAGCCATGACTGGCATTGAGCCGATCGAGCTGCCGAATGAAATCGAACTGAGCCGGGCGATTCCGGCCGCCGTCGAACTGGCCCCGCAACACCTGCGCAGCGCCGTGGAGCTGATCTGCGTGGCCATCGCCGAAAACACCGTGACCGGCGACGTCGCGGCGTTCGCCCGGGACGACACGGTCAAGCCATCCATCAAGGGCCTGATGGCCGACCACTTGCTCGACGAGGGCCGGCATTCGAGTTTCTGGGCGCGGATGGTGCGCATCTACTGGCACACCGCGAGTGACGCGGATCGCGCATGCATCGCGCAAATCCTGCCGGTGTTCATCGGCCATTACCTGACCAACGACATCCAGAAGGCCTTCGACCTGCGCCTGATCGGCGCCCTGCCGGTCAACGATGCCACTCGCCGCGCACTGAAAGACGAGATGGCCGGGCTGGCCTTCCCGATCAATCGCCACCACCCGCTGGTGGGCAACATCGTGCGGTTTTTCCACAACAGCTCGCTGCTCGACACACCGTGCGTGCAGCACGCCCTGCGCGATTACCTGGTTTGACAAGGAGGCTGACATGAGACGTCTCGACATTTTGCTGAGGGGCCGCAGCCAGGCCTTGACCGACCTGGCGCAGGAGCTCGAACAACACGGTCATTCATTGCTGACGGAGATTGCACCGTCGGTGGATCTGGTGATCGATGACGGCAGTCTTGCGCCGCAGGATTACGGCACGACAGCGCAGCTGAACTTGCGCCTGGGCATTGGTGCAACGGGGATCGGCGGACTGCCGGTGCTCGATCTGCTATGCCTCTGCAACACGACACTGCTGAGCCGCGTGCCCATCGCCGACGAACCGTCCGGCAACGGTCAGGCCTTGCGCCAGCGAACACTGGCGCAGGTGGTGGACGAAGTGGCGCTGCTGGTCAGCCGTTTCTCCCGCGACGCCGAGTATTTCCAGCACGCGACAGCGGCCCGTGCGCCGGACTTCGAACAGGTGGAAAACCTGCTGTTTCTCGACGGCCTGGCCTACGTCCATCGCCTGAATGTCACGGCCAATCCGGCCTTGCTGCAACAGGCGCAGATCCCGGTGATCGAGCGGCTGCAACAGAGTCTGATCGAGCACGCGGAGCGCCCGGCGCTGCACCTCGCCGAGCAGTCGATCAGCTACCGCCAGTTGCATGCTCACAGCCGAGCGATCCAGCAACGCTTGCTGGCCATGCTGGAGACACAACCGCAACCCTGGGTCGTGGGGATTTGCCTGCCGAAATGCGATGCGCTGTTTGCTTCGATCCTGGCGATTCTCGGCAGCGGTGCGGTGTACCTGCCGCTGGAGCCGAGCCATCCACTTCAGCGCCAGCAATACATTCTGGAAAACGCCGGGGCGGTGCTGTTGCTGCACGACGGCGAACACCCGCTGAGCGGTTCGATGCCGGGACTGGATGTCTGCCGCATTGACAGTACCGACGCCGATCTTTCGTTGCCGTTGATGCGCCAACGACCGTCGCTCGACTTGCCGTGCATGGCGCTCTATACCTCGGGCACCACCGGCCATCCGAAAGGTGTGCTGCTGAGTCAGACGAACCTCGCGCACTTCACCGCGTGGTACGCCGATTACGTGCAGTTGCGGGCTGAGAGTCGGGTGTTGCAGTTCTCGTCGCTGAGTTTCGACTCATCGCTGATCGACATTTTCCCAACCCTGCTCGAAGGCGCGGAACTGGTGGTGCCCGACGACAACCAGCGCCGCGATCCGCTGCAACTGGTGGCGCTGATCCGACGCCGACAACTGACCCATGCGTTCCTGCCGCCGGCGCTGTTGAGCATCCTGCCGCTGGAGCAACTGCAAAGTGTCGGGCGGATCATGACTGGCGGCGACGTCTGCGAGCCGTTCGTGATCGAGCAACTGACGCGCCAGGGCAAGCTGCACAACCTCTACGGCCCTACCGAAGCCACGGTGCTGATCACCGCGCGGCAATTGCGACCGGGCGACAGCAATCGCACCCTCGGCGGGCCGATTGCCAACAGTCAGGTGCTGATCCTCGATGACGACCTGCAACCGGTGCCGGAGCAAACGGTGGGCGAACTGTTCATCGTCGGCCCCGGCGTGTGCCTGGGCTACTTGAACAATCCACAGCAGACCGCCGAGCGCTATCTGGACCTGGAGTTGCCGGATGGTCAGCGTCTGCGCGCCTACCGCAGCGGCGACATGGCCAAGTGGGGCGAGGACGGCATCGAGCTGTGCGGACGTCGCGACAATCAGGTGAAGATCCGTGGCTTCCGGGTCGAGCCGGAAGAGATCGAACGCTGCCTGCGCGAGAGTCAGCTGTATCGGCAGATCGCCGTGGTGATCGACAGCCAGCGGCGGATTCTCGCGTTCCTCGCCCAGCCGCAATCAGATGCCGCCCGCGATGCGCTGAAGGCACACGCCCAGCAGTTTTTGCCCGACTACATGCAACCGGTGGCGTGGACGGAACTGCCGAACATGCCGTTCGCCGCCAACGGCAAAGTCGACCGAAAAGCCTTGCTGGAATTGCCGGTCAGCGTGCAGGACAGCGGCCCGAAATGCCTGCCGGCCAACGCCGACGAAGCGCTGCTGCTGGAGATCTGGGGCGAGTTGCTGGAGCTGCCGACCAGCGATATTTCCACCGACGAAAGCTTCTTCAATCTCGGCGGTCACTCGATTCTGCTGTCACGCATGCTCCTGCGTCTGCGGGAGGAATTCGGTCGCAGCATCTCGATCAACCGCTTCATCGAACTGCCGACCATCACCAAGCTCGCCACGCTGGTGCGCGGCACCGACAACAGCGCGGTGCTCAGCGCCCAGGCGATGGCCGACGCCGAGCGAGCGCTGGATATCGAACCATTGCCGATCAGCCGCATGGGTGATGTGCACAAGGTGATCGTCACCGGCGCCAACAGTTTTGTCGGCGTGCACATCGTCGAGGCGCTGCTGGGATGGGGCGCCAGCGAGGTGGCGTGTCTGGTGCGCGACGGCGGCGGGCAAACCGCGGCGCAGCGCTTTGCCCAAGCGCTGCGAGAGAACCGGCTGGAGCATCTGGACCTGAGTCGGGTGCGGGTCTATTCGGCGGACATCACCCGGCCGCAACTGGGCCTGGCCAATGAGGATTTCGAACGACTGGATCGTGAGTTCGGCGCGCTGGTGCACAACGCGGCCAACGTCAATCACGTCCTCGACTACGAGTCGCTGGCGGCGGACAACGTCGAGCCGATTTTCGAACTGCTGCGGCTGTGTGAAGGACGCAGCAAGAAGGTGTTCAATTTCGTCTCGACGCTGTCGGCCTCCAGCACCGTCGACGACGCAGGCCGGGTGCTGGAACTGCCCGCCGCACCGACGCCGCCGATCTACATCCGCAACGGCTACAACCTGTCGAAATGGGTCGGTGAGCGCATCCTCGAACGGGCCCGGGAGCGTGGGGTGCGGGTCAATCTGTATCGGCCCGGCAACATCAGTTTCAACAGCCTCAGCGGCGTCTGCCAACCGCACAAGAACCGTTTGATGCTGATGCTCAAGGGCTCGATCCAGCTCGGCCAGGTACCGGCCTTCGCGCTGAATTTCGACCTGATGCCGGTGGACTTCCTCGCCCGCTTCATCGCCTTCCACGCCAGTCGTTATTCGCCGGAACGAGCGGTGTTCAACCTGCATAACCCGGAGCCCCTGAGCTGGGATGCCTACGTCGCGTCGTTCCGCGAAACCGGCAGCGAGTTTTCGCTGGTCAGCGTCGCCGACTGGCAGCAGCAACTGGGCCGGGTCGATGCCGACAACGCGCTGTTCGGCGTGCTCGGTTTTTACCTCAACGGCTTCGAGGAAGACATCGGCGACATCTCCCTGATCGGCCACGCCAACGCCCAGGCCGGCGTGCAGCAGATGGGCGCGCACTACCCGGAAAAATCCCCGGCGCTGCTGCGTCGCGGCTGCGACTACCTGAAAGAAATCAACTTCATCTGACTCATCAACCAAGGAGCAACACCATGAGCAATCTGCAACCCGACACCCTGATCAAAAACCCTCACGGCTGCCACGTCGTGTCTTCGGTGGAAGTGCCGGTGGACGCCAATGAGGTGTGGTCGGTAGTGGGCAAATTCGACGGTTTCGACCGTTTCATTCCGGCGCTGTCGCACATCGAAATGACCGGCGAAGGCGTGTCTTCGCTGCGCAAGAAGTTCTTCAAGGATGGCAACGTGGTGGTCGAGCAACTCAATTCCCGGGACGACCAGGCGCTGAGCATGACCTGGACCACGATCTACAACACGCTGGGCGTGGCCAATCTGTGGGCGGCGATGAATGTGGAATCGCTGGGCGCGGGCAAGTCGCGGGCGACCTGGACGATCATTGCCGAACCGGCCAGCGGTGGGCCCGAGGCACTGCCGGGGTTCAAGGACTTCGTGCAGGGCTTTGCCGATGATGCGATGGGCAATGTGCTGAAGCTGTTTGTGTAAGGTTTCAGTTCTGCGGTGATTGAGCCACCGCTATCGCTGGCAAGCCAGCTCCCACAGGTTCCCGGTCGGTCACAAATGTTGTGTGCGCCTGAAATCCTGTGGGAGCGGGCTTGCCCGCGATGAACGATAACGCGGTCTGACTTGGTGTCAGATCTTGAAGCTGTCGACCAGTTGTTTCAAACGGTTGGCCTGCTGCGACAACGCATCGCAATCCTTCAACGTTTCATTGAGGTTGGCCACGCTCTGCTGGTTCAGCAGGTTGATCTGGTTGACGTCGACGTTGAGGGTTTCCACCACGGCAGTCTGTTCCTCGGTAGCGGCAGCCACCGACTGGTTCATGCCGTCGATTTCGCCGATGCGCTGGGTCACGCTGACCAGACGCAGACCGGCCTGGTTTGCCACTTCAACGGTCTCCTCGCTGGACGCCTGACTGGCGTTCATGGTGGTCACCGCTTCGCGGGAGCCGACCTGCAGCGAAGTGATCATCTTGTGGATCTCTTCCGCCGATTCCTGGGTGCGGTGAGCGAGGTTGCGCACTTCGTCCGCCACCACCGCAAAACCGCGTCCGGCTTCACCGGCCCGGGCCGCTTCGATGGCCGCGTTGAGCGCCAGCAAGTTGGTCTGCTGAGAGATGCCTTTGATCACATCGAGAATATGGCCGATGTTGTCGGTGCTGGCATTCAGGGTTTCGATCTGGGTGCACGACAGGCTGATCTTCTGCGACAGCTCGGTCATCGCCTGAATCGTCTGCTCGACCACCTGACGACCGTCATCGGCCTGCTCGCTCGCGCCGCTGGCGTGTTGCGAAGCATCGGCGGCGTTACGGGCGATTTCCTGGGTGGCGGCACCCAGCTGATTGATCGCCGCAGCCACGCTGTTGGTGCGCGCGCTTTGCTCGTCGGAGCCGATGATCGAGGCGTTGGACGATGCCATCACCCGTTGCGACAGGTCGTGTACGTGGCGAGTCGCCGACGACACTTCGGAAATCGAGGCGTGAATCCGCTCGACGAACTGGTTGAACGAACTGCCCAGTTCGCCGAACTCGTCCTTGCTTTCCACCACCAGGCGGCGTGTCAGGTCGCCTTCACCCTGGGCGATGTCCTGCATAGCGCGGCCCATGGTGATCAGCGGACGCATCAGCACGGTGATCAGCAGGCTCAGGAACACCGCAATCGCGCCGACGGCGACGAACATTGCGATCAGTGCCGAGGTGCGGAACTGGCTGAGTGCGGCGTAGGCCTTGTCGCGGTCGATCGACAGACCGATGTACCACTCGGCATTCGGCAGACCGGCGACCGGAGTGAACGACAGGATGCGTTCCTGGCCGTTGAGCACCACGTTCTGGTTGCCCTTCTCGATACGCACACCGGCGTTCGGGTAGATGTCCTTGAGGTTCTTCATCACCTGGTCTTTGTCCGGGCTGACGATCACCTGACCGTCACCGCTGACCAGGAACGCGTGGCCCAGGCCGCCGAAGTCCACCGAGTTGATGATCTTCACCAGGGTTTCCAGACTCAGGTCACCGCCGACTACGCCGAGCAGCTCGCCGTTCTTTTTCACCGGCATGGCGATGGTCACCACCAGACCGCCAACGGCGGCCATGTACGGCGGGGTCAACATGGTCTGGTCAGCGGCCACGGCCTGCTTGTACCAGGGACGCTGACGCGGGTCGTAACCGTCCGGCATCTTCGCGTCAGGGCGCTGGGTGAACACGCCGTTGGCCTGACCGACGTAGGTGAACTGGAAGTTCGAGGTGAAGGCCGGTTGATCGACCAGGCCCGGGAAGTCGGCGTTTTTGCCTTGATGGGCAACGTTCTGCGCGAGGTTTTCCAGTACCAGAATCCGCCCGCTCATCCAGTTCTGCACACTGCTGGCGGTCAGGTCACCGGCCTGCTGGACGGAGGACTGGAGGTTCTGGCGAATGGTGTTTCGCTGCAGATAGTCGTTGTACAACGTGAACAGCGCGAACGCCAGAACCACGACGCCCGAGGCGGCCAGCAGGATTTTATGGCTGAACTTGAGATTCATTTCATGGGACTTCTTATGCGAAAAGTGGGGATGCGTTCCGGATGCAACATTCCATGTACAGCGCAGGCAGCGTTCTGACGGCTGCTCTACTTTGGTGCACGCATGTCTCACCAGTCTGTCGGCACGCTTTGGAGAAAACTTAGGGTTTTGCAGGAAATGGATGGCATTTCTGCCAGATTCCCGCCGGACGGCGTATTAGAGCGGTCGCCTCTGCTTTTTTGATGAGCGTTTTGCAGCGCCGGTTGCAAATTCTGTAACCCTTGATGACAATGCGACTAATTATCATTTGTGACGTTCGGGCTGTCGCGTTCATGTCCTCACCTGAGTTGGCTGTACAGGCGCTTTATACGAGTCATCACGGCTGGCTCAACGGCTGGTTGCGCGCTCGGCTGGGCAATGCTGCCGATGCGGCGGATCTGGCCCAGGACACCTTCGTTCGCCTGCTGCAGCGCACCGAACGTCTGGAACTCAAGGCACCCCGCGCGTTTCTGCGCACGATTGCCCGGGGCTTGGTGATCGACCATTGGCGCCGTGAGGAAATTGAACGCGCCTATCTGGAAACCATCGCCCATTTGCCTGAAGCCGAAACCCCGAGTGCCGAATCCCGCGCATTGGTGATCGAACTGCTCGAAGGCATCGCCCGCATGCTTGAAGGCTTGAAACCGAAAGTGCGTCAGGCGTTTCTGCTGGCTCAGTGCGAAGGTTTGACCCACAAACAGATTGCCGAGCGGATGGGGCTGTCCCTGCGCTCGGTAGAACGCTACGTCGCCGACGCCCTGTTCCACTGCTACATGTTGCGGTATGAAAGCTGATGCCGGTGGATAACCTCTCGCTTGGCCGACGCGCCGAGCCACCGCAGCAGGTCGTACGACAGGCCATTCACTGGCTCCTGCGTCTGCGCAATAACCATGGCAACCCGCGCCTGAATCGCCAGTGCGAACAATGGCGCGCTGAACACCATGATCACGAACTGGCCTGGCAGCGGGTGCAGTCTCTGCAAGCCGAACTGACCCACAATCTGCGCGCCGTGCCCGGTGCGCAGGTGGCGTTCAACACGCTGGAAAACAGTGCGCAGGGGTTGGGTCGACGTCAGGCCTTGAAGCTATTGTCCGGCGCGCTGCTGATGGGCTCGGCGGGATGGCTGGCCAGCGACACTTCCGTCTGGCAACAGTGGCGTGCCGACTATGCCACCGCCACGGGCGAACGCCGTGGCTTCCAGTTGCCGGACGGCACGCGGATCGAGCTCAACACCGCCAGCAGCGTGGATCTTGATTACACCGCGCAACAACGGCTGATCAAACTGACCCGTGGCGAAATCGTCGTCACCTGCGGCGGTGCCGATGAAGGTGCGCCGTTTGATCGACCGCTGCGGGTGCAGAATCGTCATGCCAGTTACGAACCGTTCAACGCTCGATTCATCCTGCGCCAGGAAGAGGGTTGCACCCGCCTGAGCGTTACCAGTGGCCGGGTCGCGATTCATTCCGCTGGCAACTCGACGGAGGCCATCGCCGGCCAGAGCTATCTGATCGATCACCATCAGATACGTCCCGCGCCGCCGTTGGACATGGACGCCGGCGCCTGGGTCGACGGGCTGATCGTGACGCGCAACATGCGGCTGGGCGACTTCCTCGGCGAAGTCGGCCGGTATCGTCAGGGATTTCTGAGCTGTGCGTCGGATATTGCGGATTTGCGCCTGTCCGGCGTGTTCCGTCTTGAGGACACCGACAAGCTGTTGGCGATCCTGCCGCAGACCCTGCCGGTGCAATTGCGCTACCGCACCCGTTGGTGGGTGACGCTGGAGTCTGTGGCCTGAAAGTATTTTGGCGGGTTTTCGCGGCAAGTCCGGCTTAGTCAGTAAGCACTTCAACTCAGCCTTCGCGACTGCCTACGGAAACCTACAATGACTGCGCGCGTTACCTGTAAGAACCCTCTGAATTTCTCTGCCGAATCCGGCCTGTTGCGCCACGCCGTTCGGGCGGCGCTGTTTTCTACTGCACTGGGCGTTGGCGTGCTGCCGAGCCTGAGCATGGCGGCCAATGCCAGCGAGGTCAGCAGCCACCGCTACAACATCGCCCCCGGACCGCTGGGCGATGCGCTCAACCAGTTCGCGCGTGAGGCGGGCATCACGTTGTCGATGACGCCGCAGCAAACCCAGGGCCGGCAGTCTCCGGGTGTGCAGGGCGAGTATTCGGCCGATCAGGCCCTGAGCCACTTGCTCGGCGGCTCGGGCCTGGAGGCGATCAGCCAGGACGGCAGCAGCTATGTGTTGCGCTCGGTCGCAGAAACCGAAGCGCTAGCCCTGCCGACCACCGACATCAAAGGCTTCGCCCTCGGCAACGCACTGGGCAGCATGGACGGCTACAACGCGACGCACAGCCAGATCGCCACCAAAACCAGTACCGCGCTGCTGGAAACTTCGCAAAGCGTGTCCGTGGTCACTCGCGAGCAAATGGACGATCAGGGCTCGCAAACCGTGTCCCAGGCCATGCGTTACACCCCCGGCGTGCTGACCAATCCTTACGGCGCCACGCACCGTTACGACTATGTGGCGATGCGCGGCTTCAACGACGGTTCGGTGGATAACATCTACCTCGACGGCCTCAAGTCGATGGGCGACAGCGGCACCTACAGCACCATGCAGGTCGATCCGTATTTCCTCGAGCGCGTCGATATTCTGAAGGGCCCGTCGTCGGTACTCTACGGCCGTAGCTCACCGGGCGGTCTGGTGGCGCTGACCAGCAAGAAGCCGCTGTACGAGGCCTATCACCAGGTACAAGCCACGGTGGGTACTCAGGGCCAACGTGGTGTCGGTTTTGACTTCAGCGGACCGGTCGATGACGACAAGCGCATCGCCTATCGTCTGATCGGTTTGACGGATCAGTCCGACACGCAATTCGACCACAACAAGGAAAAGCGCTTCGCCCTCGCACCGACCGTCAGCATCGACTTCAGCGAAGACACCTCACTGACCCTGCAAGCGTATCTGCAGCATGACCCGGACGGCGGCTATCACGGTGGCGTGCCGGCCGACGGCACGATTCATCAACGCAACGGTAATCGTATCTCGCCGCACTTCTTTGAAGGCGAGCCGGGCATCGATGGCTACTCCCGTGATCAGCAGTCGTTCGGTTACCAGTTCGAACACCGCTTCAACGACGTCTTCACCGCGCGGCAGAATTTCCGCTACCTCGACTCCAAAGTGAACATGGATCAGGTGTACGCCTATGGCTGGACGTCGCCGACCAGCAACGAACTGAATCGCTACTACACCGGCGGTAACGAGCGCCTCCATGCGTTCATCGTCGACAACATGCTCCAGGCCGAATTCTTCACCGGCGCGACCAAGCACACAGTGCTGATGGGTGCGGATTACCAGCGGCGCAAAACCGTGGTCGACTGGACCAGCGGCGGCCTGGCGCCTATCAATGCGTTCAACCCGGTGTATGGCAATTCCGCTATCACGCCATACGGCGAGACCAGCTATCTGCGGCGCCTGGAGCAGACCGGCGTTTACCTGCAAGACCTGATCGAAATGGACAAGTGGCGCTTCTCGCTGGGCCTGCGTCAGGACTGGGTGGAAACCTCCGACGAAAACCGCATCGCCGAAGCGGGCCGTCCGGTCGGCACCGAGATCAATGATCGACGCACCAAGCTCACCGGCCGTGCCGGCGCTCTATATCTGTTCGATAACGGCCTCGCGCCGTACGTCAGCTATTCCGAGTCGTTCAACCCGAATTCCTACGCGGACAGTGCCGGCAATCCTCTCGCACCGACCGATGGAACGCAGTGGGAAGTGGGCCTGAAGTACCAGCCGCCGGGTACCGACAACCTGTTCACCGCCTCCTTGTTCCACATCGATCAGGAGAATCTGGCGACCAAGCTGCCGCAGGAAAACTTCTATCGCGCTGTAGGCGCTGTCCGCTCTCAGGGTCTGGAACTGGAAGCGCACATGCAGTTGACTGACAACCTGAAAGTCCTCGGCAGCTACACCTTCACCGACATTGAATACTCGAAGTCGATGACCAGCACCTTGAGCACACCGACCAATGTGATCGAGAACAAAGGCAATTCGCCAACCCAGGCACCGCGGCACATGGCATCGCTGTGGGCCGACTACAAGTTCGACAGCGCGGCACTCGATGGTCTGCGACTGGGCGGTGGTGTGCGTTATGTCGGCTATAGCTGGGCGGATGCAGAGAACACCATGAAGGTGCCGTCCTACACATTGTTCGACGCATCGATTGGCTACGACCTCGGCAAGGTCGGTCTGAAGGGTGTCGACGTACGCCTGAATGCGAACAATCTGACCAACGAATCCTACGTAGCCTCCTGCGCCAGTCTGGACTTCTGCTACATGGGCGAAGAGCGCAACGTCGCCGCCACGGTCAGTTACCAGTTCTAAGCCTTTGTCTTGTGCATAAAAAAGCCAGCCCCTGATTTCAGGGGCTGGCTTTGTCGTATCTGTGGGGGAAATTTTCATGCGTTCGTTTCTGGTTTTATTGCACCGGTATATCGGGTTGGCCACGGCGGTTTTTCTGCTGCTGGCCGGGATCACGGGGAGCATTCTGGCGTTCAACCATGAGCTGGATGAGTGGTTGAATCCGGAGTTTTACGCAGCTTCAGCCGAGGGGGCGAGACTACCGCCAGGTGAGCTGGTGGATGCGGTGCAATCGTTACATCCGAAGTTGCAGGTCTGGTACATGGAGTACCCGAACGAGGCAGGCCACACGGCATTACTGGCGACGGTTCCGCGAAATGATCCGGCGACGGGCGAACCGTTCAAAGAACGCAATGAAGTGTTCTACCTCGACCCGGTCAGTGGCGAGCAGAAAGGTCAGCGCTATTGGGGCGAGTGCTGTTTCCAGCGTGAGAACTTCGTTCCGTTCATTCTCGAGTTTCACTACAACCTGACACTCCCCGGTAACTGGGGTTTGCTGTTGATGGGGTTGGTGGCCATCGCCTGGGTAATCGATTGCTTCATCGCCCTCTGGCTGACGTTGCCGCGGGGTAAACCGTTCTGGAAGAAGTGGTCGAACGCCTGGAAGATCAAGGGCGGGCATGCCTATCGGCTCAACTTCGATCTGCATCGGGCAGGGGGCTTGTGGCTGTGGTTGTTGTTGCTACCGATAGCCGTCAGCAGCGTGGCGATGAACCTGCCGAGTCAGGTCTTCAAACCTGCGGTGTCGTTGTTTTCTCCGATTGAACCGAGCGTGTATGAGGCGCGAGGGCGGATGCCTGCCGAAGAGCTGGGGATCACCCGATTGAGTTATCAACAGGCATACGAAAGGGCACAGCAGGAGGGGAAAAGGTTGGGGCTGACAGCGGCGATCGGCGAGTTGTATTACAGCTTTGAGTACAACTTCTACGGTGCGGGGTTTGGACAGCATGACACCGAGGCCCACGGCAAATCCTGGTTGTTCTTCCACGGTACTGACGGACGATTATTAGGGCAGGAGATCGCAGGAGAAGGGACGTTGGGAGAGCGGTTTTATCGGTTGCAGTTGCCGATACATGGGGGGCGGATCATAGGTTTCACCGGGCAAGTGATGATCGCAGTATTGGGTGTTCTGATTGCGGGGTTGTCGGGGACTGGCGTCTACATCTGGTGGCGCAAATGGCAGGCTCGTCGGAGCAGCAAGGCACGCAGAGCGGTTTGAAGACAGGTTTTTGGTGTCCCCTGAAACGACAAAACCCCTGTCTGCTTTAGCAGACAGGGGTTTCGGAATTCAATCTTGACGATGACCTACTCTCACATGGGGAAACCCCACACTACCATCGGCGATGCATCGTTTCACTTCTGAGTTCGGGATGGGATCAGGTGGTTCCAACGCTCTATGGTCGTCAAGAAATTCTGTGACCAGCCCGTTACCGCAGTAACGTTCCGGCAAAAATCGGTGACTTCTACTAAAACAAAACCCCAACTGCTTTCGCAATTGGGGTTTCGGAATTTAATCTTGACGATGACCTACTCTCACATGGGGAAACCCCACACTACCATCGGCGATGCATCGTTTCACTTCTGAGTTCGGGATGGGATCAGGTGGTTCCAACGCTCTATGGTCGTCAAGAAATTCGGGTACTGACTCGTGACCAGATGGCCTCGCTTCAGCAAATTGGGTATGTGACAGCTAGGTGTTTTGTGAGCGTCGAACTTTCGGTTCATTGCGTCTTCACACACCGCAATCTGATGCTCTTTCGAGTCTACAGATTGCTTGGGTGTTATATGGTCAAGCCTCACGGGCAATTAGTATTGGTTAGCTCAACGCCTCACAGCGCTTACACACCCAACCTATCAACGTCGTAGTCTTCGACGGCCCTTCAGGGAACTCAAGGTTCCAGTGAGATCTCATCTTGAGGCAAGTTTCCCGCTTAGATGCTTTCAGCGGTTATCTTTCCCGAACATAGCTACCCGGCAATGCCACTGGCGTGACAACCGGAACACCAGAGGTTCGTCCACTCCGGTCCTCTCGTACTAGGAGCAGCCCCTCTCAAATCTCAAACGTCCACGGCAGATAGGGACCGAACTGTCTCACGACGTTCTAAACCCAGCTCGCGTACCACTTTAAATGGCGAACAGCCATACCCTTGGGACCGGCTTCAGCCCCAGGATGTGATGAGCCGACATCGAGGTGCCAAACACCGCCGTCGATATGAACTCTTGGGCGGTATCAGCCTGTTATCCCCGGAGTACCTTTTATCCGTTGAGCGATGGCCCTTCCATACAGAACCACCGGATCACTAAGACCTACTTTCGTACCTGCTCGACGTGTCTGTCTCGCAGTCAAGCGCGCTTTTGCCTTTATACTCTACGACCGATTTCCGACCGGTCTGAGCGCACCTTCGTACTCCTCCGTTACTCTTTAGGAGGAGACCGCCCCAGTCAAACTACCCACCATACACTGTCCTCGATCCGGATAACGGACCTGAGTTAGAACCTCAAAGTTGCCAGGGTGGTATTTCAAGGATGGCTCCACGCGAACTGGCGTCCACGCTTCAAAGCCTCCCACCTATCCTACACAAGCAAATTCAAAGTCCAGTGCAAAGCTATAGTAAAGGTTCACGGGGTCTTTCCGTCTAGCCGCGGATACACTGCATCTTCACAGCGATTTCAATTTCACTGAGTCTCGGGTGGAGACAGCGCCGCCATCGTTACGCCATTCGTGCAGGTCGGAACTTACCCGACAAGGAATTTCGCTACCTTAGGACCGTTATAGTTACGGCCGCCGTTTACCGGGGCTTCGATCAAGAGCTTCGCGTTAGCTAACCCCATCAATTAACCTTCCGGCACCGGGCAGGCGTCACACCCTATACGTCCACTTTCGTGTTTGCAGAGTGCTGTGTTTTTAATAAACAGTCGCAGCGGCCTGGTATCTTCGACCGGCGTGGGCTTACGCAGCAAGTGCTTCACCCTCACCGGCGCACCTTCTCCCGAAGTTACGGTGCCATTTTGCCTAGTTCCTTCACCCGAGTTCTCTCAAGCGCCTTGGTATTCTCTACCCAACCACCTGTGTCGGTTTGGGGTACGGTTCCTGGTTATCTGAAGCTTAGAAGCTTTTCTTGGAAGCATGGCATCAACCACTTCGTCGCCTAAAGGCAACTCGTCATCAGCTCTCGGCCTTGAAACCCCGGATTTACCTAAGATTTCAGCCTACCACCTTAAACTTGGACAACCAACGCCAAGCTGGCCTAGCCTTCTCCGTCCCTCCATCGCAATAACCAGAAGTACAGGAATATTAACCTGTTTTCCATCGACTACGCTTTTCAGCCTCGCCTTAGGGACCGACTAACCCTGCGTCGATTAACGTTGCGCAGGAAACCTTGGTCTTTCGGCGTGGGTGTTTTTCACACCCATTGTCGTTACTCATGTCAGCATTCGCACTTCTGATACCTCCAGCAAGCTTCTCAACTCACCTTCACAGGCTTACAGAACGCTCCTCTACCGCATCACTTGCGTGATACCCGTAGCTTCGGTGTATGGTTTGAGCCCCGTTACATCTTCCGCGCAGGCCGACTCGACTAGTGAGCTATTACGCTTTCTTTAAAGGGTGGCTGCTTCTAAGCCAACCTCCTAGCTGTCTAAGCCTTCCCACATCGTTTCCCACTTAACCATAACTTTGGGACCTTAGCTGACGGTCTGGGTTGTTTCCCTTTTCACGACGGACGTTAGCACCCGCCGTGTGTCTCCCATGCTCGGCACTTGTAGGTATTCGGAGTTTGCATCGGTTTGGTAAGTCGGGATGACCCCCTAGCCGAAACAGTGCTCTACCCCCTACAGTGATACATGAGGCGCTACCTAAATAGCTTTCGAGGAGAACCAGCTATCTCCGAGCTTGATTAGCCTTTCACTCCGATCCACAGGTCATCCGCTAACTTTTCAACGGTAGTCGGTTCGGTCCTCCAGTCAGTGTTACCTAACCTTCAACCTGCCCATGGATAGATCGCCCGGTTTCGGGTCTATTCCCAGCGACTAGACGCCCTATTAAGACTCGCTTTCGCTACGCCTCCCCTATTCGGTTAAGCTCGCCACTGAAAATAAGTCGCTGACCCATTATACAAAAGGTACGCAGTCACAGAACAAAGTCTGCTCCCACTGCTTGTACGCATACGGTTTCAGGATCTATTTCACTCCCCTCTCCGGGGTTCTTTTCGCCTTTCCCTCACGGTACTAGTTCACTATCGGTCAGTCAGTAGTATTTAGCCTTGGAGGATGGTCCCCCCATATTCAGACAAAGTTTCTCGTGCTCCGTCCTACTCGATTTCATGACTAAGAGACTTTCGCGTACAGGGCTATCACCCACTATGGCCGCACTTTCCAGAGCGTTCCGCTAATCTCAAAGCCACTTAAGGGCTAGTCCCCGTTCGCTCGCCACTACTAAGGGAATCTCGGTTGATTTCTTTTCCTCAGGGTACTTAGATGTTTCAGTTCCCCTGGTTCGCCTCTTGCACCTATGTATTCAGTACAAGATAACCATCTTGTGATGGCTGGGTTCCCCCATTCAGACATCTCCGGATCAAAGTCTGTTTGCCGACTCCCCGAAGCTTTTCGCAGGCTACCACGTCTTTCATCGCCTCTGACTGCCAAGGCATCCACCGTATGCGCTTCTTCACTTGACCATATAACCCCAAGCAATCTGGTTATACTGTGAAGACGACATTCGCCGAAAATTCGAATTTCTCAACTAAGAGAACTCACAAATTTTACCTTAGCCTGATCACCACCAGTGAAAGTGGCCATCAGTCTATCTTTCTATCACATACCCAAATTTTTAAAGAACGATCTAATCAAAAGACTAGAAATCAATATTCAACTCGAATATTCATTTCTAAACTCTCAAACTTTCGAAGCAGTTTATGGTGGAGCCAAGCGGGATCGAACCGCTGACCTCCTGCGTGCAAGGCAGGCGCTCTCCCAGCTGAGCTATGGCCCCATAACAAAATTGGTGGGTCTGGGCAGATTCGAACTGCCGACCTCACCCTTATCAGGGGTGCGCTCTAACCAACTGAGCTACAGACCCAATTTCGAGCTTGTAACTGCTAGCTGTGAGCTATCAGCTTGGAGCTTAAAGCTGCTTCTATCGTCTTCTTCAATGAATCAAGCAATTCGTGTGGGAACTTATGGAGCAACTGATGTCGTCGATTAAGGAGGTGATCCAGCCGCAGGTTCCCCTACGGCTACCTTGTTACGACTTCACCCCAGTCATGAATCACACCGTGGTAACCGTCCTCCCGAAGGTTAGACTAGCTACTTCTGGTGCAACCCACTCCCATGGTGTGACGGGCGGTGTGTACAAGGCCCGGGAACGTATTCACCGCGACATTCTGATTCGCGATTACTAGCGATTCCGACTTCACGCAGTCGAGTTGCAGACTGCGATCCGGACTACGATCGGTTTTATGGGATTAGCTCCACCTCGCGGCTTGGCAACCCTTTGTACCGACCATTGTAGCACGTGTGTAGCCCAGGCCGTAAGGGCCATGATGACTTGACGTCATCCCCACCTTCCTCCGGTTTGTCACCGGCAGTCTCCTTAGAGTGCCCACCATAACGTGCTGGTAACTAAGGACAAGGGTTGCGCTCGTTACGGGACTTAACCCAACATCTCACGACACGAGCTGACGACAGCCATGCAGCACCTGTCTCAATGTTCCCGAAGGCACCAATCCATCTCTGGAAAGTTCATTGGATGTCAAGGCCTGGTAAGGTTCTTCGCGTTGCTTCGAATTAAACCACATGCTCCACCGCTTGTGCGGGCCCCCGTCAATTCATTTGAGTTTTAACCTTGCGGCCGTACTCCCCAGGCGGTCAACTTAATGCGTTAGCTGCGCCACTAAGAGCTCAAGGCTCCCAACGGCTAGTTGACATCGTTTACGGCGTGGACTACCAGGGTATCTAATCCTGTTTGCTCCCCACGCTTTCGCACCTCAGTGTCAGTATCAGTCCAGGTGGTCGCCTTCGCCACTGGTGTTCCTTCCTATATCTACGCATTTCACCGCTACACAGGAAATTCCACCACCCTCTACCATACTCTAGCTCGCCAGTTTTGGATGCAGTTCCCAGGTTGAGCCCGGGGATTTCACATCCAACTTAACGAACCACCTACGCGCGCTTTACGCCCAGTAATTCCGATTAACGCTTGCACCCTCTGTATTACCGCGGCTGCTGGCACAGAGTTAGCCGGTGCTTATTCTGTCGGTAACGTCAAAATTGCAGAGTATTAATCTACAACCCTTCCTCCCAACTTAAAGTGCTTTACAATCCGAAGACCTTCTTCACACACGCGGCATGGCTGGATCAGGCTTTCGCCCATTGTCCAATATTCCCCACTGCTGCCTCCCGTAGGAGTCTGGACCGTGTCTCAGTTCCAGTGTGACTGATCATCCTCTCAGACCAGTTACGGATCGTCGCCTTGGTGAGCCATTACCTCACCAACTAGCTAATCCGACCTAGGCTCATCTGATAGCGCAAGGCCCGAAGGTCCCCTGCTTTCTCCCGTAGGACGTATGCGGTATTAGCGTTCCTTTCGAAACGTTGTCCCCCACTACCAGGCAGATTCCTAGGCATTACTCACCCGTCCGCCGCTGAATTCAGGAGCAAGCTCCCTTCATCCGCTCGACTTGCATGTGTTAGGCCTGCCGCCAGCGTTCAATCTGAGCCATGATCAAACTCTTCAGTTCAAACATCTTTGGGTTTTTAAGAAACCCTAAACTTGGCTCAGCAATCGTTGGTTACATCTTTGATTTCTCGCGGAGTAACTTGTGATGCTGATAATCTTGTTGACTATCAGTCTGACTCCACAAGCACCCACACGAATTGCTTGATTCAGTTGTTAAAGAGCGGTTGGTTAAGATCTTTCGTCTCAACCGAGGCGCGCATTCTACAGCAGCCTCATTTGCTGTCAAGTGATTATTTTCAGAAGTTTTCGAAGATTTCCTCAACAACTTCAACCACTTGCGCTTCCGATCTCTCGTTAGCGGGAGGCGAATTTTACAGCGTTACACGCTGCTGTCAACACCTCTTTTTCTCCGCTTTCGACCGAGAAGATCGAACCGTTGAAAGCGCCAGAAAAACCGGCATTTCCAACTCTTTCCAAGCTTCGATGAACTGAAGCGATCCACTATCGAAACCTACTTAACTCATTGAATCTCAAGGAGTTTTCCGTTTCGACTGCGCCGGAAGTGGGGCGAATTATAGAGACTCAGAATCTGCCGTCAACCCTTAATTTCGGCTTTCTTTCAATAACTTGCAGATAGGCCAAAAAACATCCAACTCCCTCTATATAGAAGAAGGATTCAATATCCCTTCTATATAGAGAGAACTCTCAGAGCACTCCATCCTCTTTCATCGCAGCCACTGCACCCGCTCCCAGCCCCAGCACCCGCTGCAAAACCTCCAAGGTATGCTCCCCCAACAAAGGAGGCGCACGGCGATACTCGACAGGAGTCCGCGACAACCGAATCGGGCTAGCCACCTGCGGCACCATCCCCGCCAGCGCGTGAGGCAGCTCAATCGCCAACCCGCGCGATTTCACCTGCGGATCCTCGAACACCTGCGACAGATCATTGATCGGCCCACACGGCACACCCGCCTGCTCCAGCTGAGCCACCCACTCTGCAGTCGTCTTGAAGACTGTCGCCTGACGGATCAGCGGAATCAGCACAGTCCGATTCGCCACCCGCAGCTTATTAGTCGCGAAACGCGGATCGTCTGCCCACTGAGGTTGCCCCGCCACTTCGGCAAATTTTCGGAACTGCCCGTCATTACCCACCGTGAGAATGAAGTCACCGTCAGCCGTAGGAAAATCCTGATACGGCACGATGTTCGGATGCGCATTCCCCAGCCGCTTTGGCGCAGTGCCCGTCGTCAGATAGTTCATCGCCTGGTTGGCCAGGCATGCGACCTGAACATCCAGCAGCGCCATATCGATATGCTGCCCGCCGCCATCGTGATCACGATGAGCCAGCGCCGCCAGAATCGCTACGGTCGAATACAGCCCCGTCAGGATATCCGTGAGCGCCACGCCCACCTTCACCGGCCCCGCACCCTCATCACCCTCAGGCCGCCCGGTCAGGCTCATCAGTCCGCCGAGGCCCTGGATCATGAAGTCATAACCCGCACGCTTGGCATACGGTCCGGTTTGACCGAAGCCGGTGATCGAGCAATAGATCAGATCCGGATTGATTGCCTTCAGCGACTCGTAATCCAGGCCATAAGCCGCCAGACCACCCACCTTGAAGTTCTCGATCAGGATGTCGGACTTGGCTGCCAGATCGCGAACCAGCTTCTGACCTTCGGGACGCGTGAAGTCGATCGTCACCGATTGCTTGTTACGATTGGCCGACAGGTAATACGCCGCCTCGCTGGTGTTCTCGCCATAAGCGTCCTTCAGGAATGGCGGCCCCCAGGCCCGAGTATCGTCACCATTACCCGGGCGCTCGACCTTGATCACTTCCGCCCCAAGATCGGCAAGAATTTGCCCGGCCCATGGGCCGGCCAGCACTCGCGATAAATCCAGTACCCGCAGATGCGACAGCGCGCCCATGGTCGTTCTCCTATTAATAGAACGCCTGCAGGCCGGTCTGCGCACGACCGAGGATCAACGCGTGAACGTCGTGCGTACCTTCATAGGTATTCACCACTTCCAGGTTGACCAGGTGACGGGCCACACCGAACTCATCAGAGATCCCGTTGCCGCCCAACATGTCACGCGCCATGCGGGCGATCTCGAGAGACTTGCCGCAAGAGTTGCGCTTCATGATCGAAGTGATTTCAACCGCAGCAGTGCCTTCGTCCTTCATGCGACCCAGACGCAGACAGCCTTGCAGTGCCAAAGTGATCTCGGTCTGCATGTCAGCCAGCTTTTTCTGGATCAACTGAGTGGCAGCCAACGGACGGCCGAACTGCTGACGATCCAGGGTGTACTGGCGAGCGGTGTGCCAGCAGAACTCGGCCGCGCCCAGCGCACCCCAGGAAATGCCATAACGTGCGGAGTTGAGGCAGGTGAACGGACCTTTCAGACCACGTACATCCGGGAAGATGTTCTCTTCCGGCACGAACACGTTGTCCATGACGATTTCGCCGGTGATCGAAGCCCGCAGGCCAACCTTGCCGTGAATCGCCGGAGCACTCAGGCCTTTCCAGCCCTTCTCAAGAACGAAGCCGCGAATATCGCCAGCATCATCTTTGGCCCACACCACGAACACATCGGCGATCGGGCTGTTGGTGATCCACATCTTGGCGCCGGTCAGGCTGTAGCCGCCGTCGACTTTGCGTGCACGCGTAATCATCGCGCCCGGGTCGGAACCGTGATTTGGCTCGGTCAGACCGAAGCAACCGATCCACTCGCCGGAAGCCAGTTTCGGCAAGTACTTCTGCTTCTGTGCTTCGGTGCCGAACTCGTTGATCGGCACCATCACCAGCGAAGACTGCACACTCATCATCGAACGGTAGCCGGAGTCGACACGCTCGACTTCACGGGCAATCAGGCCATAGCTGACGTAGTTGAGGCCGCTGCCACCGTACTGCTCGGGGATGGTCGCGCCCAACAGGCCGACCTCACCCATTTCACGGAAGATCGCCGGATCGGTCTTCTCATGGCGGAAGGCTTCAAGAACACGTGGAGCGAGGCTCTGCTGGGCGAATTGCTCGGCAGTGTCGCGGATCATGCGTTCTTCTTCAGTCAGCTGTTGATCCAGCAGCAGGGGATCGATCCAGTTGAAGCTAGCTTTACCGCCCATGAGTGAGTCCTCGCAAATCGGGTGAATTAACGTGGCATTGATCCTAGGCTCGCTTCGCTGTCCCGGCAAACGAGGATTTCGCATCCTGTTGTGCTAATTTCTCACTCCGAAACGTCGCGAAATGCCGATTAAGCGATGTATTAGTGAGGTTGACGTACATGCGTCGCAAGATCCCCAGCACCACCGCCCTGATCAGCTTCGAGGCCGCTGCCCGTCACGAGAGCTTTACCAGGGCCGCCGAAGAACTTTCCCTCACCCAGGGCGCCATTTGTCGACAGATCGCCAGCCTTGAAGATTTCCTCAGCGTCGAACTTTTCCGGCGCTCGCGTCGCGGAGTGAAGCTGACGGAAGCGGGGCTTTCATACAGCCGTCGGGTAGCGACCCAGCTCGATGCCGTAGAACGCGACACCCTGTCGGTGATGGGTCAGCAAGGCACCAATGTGATTGAGCTCGCCGTGGTGCCCACGTTCGGCACGCAATGGCTGTTGCCAAGACTGAAGGACTTCCAGCTCAAGCACCCGGAGGTGACGGTCAACCTGACCAACCGCACGCGCCCGTTCCTGTTTGCCGACACTGACTTCGATGCCGCCATCTACTTTGGAGATGCCGATTGGTCCGGTACCGAATCCCACAGGCTGATGGGCGAAAATCCGATGCCGGTATGCAGTCCCGCCCTGCTCGGCAACAAGACGCATCTGACACCCGATGAGATCGCCGATCTGCCGCTGCTCCAGCAAACCACCCGTCCCTACGCCTGGCGACAGTGGTTCAACTCGCAACACCTGAACATCCCACGCGACATGACAGGTCCGCGCTACGAACTATTCTCCATGCTGGCTCAGGCGGCCATGCACGACATGGGCATCGCGCTAATCCCACCGTTCCTGATTCAGCGCGAACTGGCCGAAAATCGCCTGGTGATTGCCAACCCGAACGCACTCTCCAGCATCAAGGCGTATTACCTGATGATTCCGGAGCGAAAGGTCGAATCGGCGTCACTCAAGGCTTTTCGCGATTGGCTGGTGAACCAGGCACACAGCTACAACCCAGAAGGATAAAGGGCTCCAGCAATTACTAACCTCGTAGTCAGGAAAATCAAAGCCCTACAGATATAACTATTTGTCGCAAATAGACAGACTGTATCCGAAAGTCGTACAGACGTCCCACAAGCGCCTGCCGACGTGGCTTTGCGCCCTCATTCGCGACGCATTGCGGCCTATTCACGTCACCGATGAGAAAATTCTTCAAATTCATCCAGACTCCTTGAAAGGCACGGCCTGCAAGGGATTCAACTGGCCATCTGCGACATTCGGTCACGGGATGACTTGTAGTTAATTTTCCGTCACCCGTCATAATCCCTTGAAGGGCATAAACTTCGCCTGCAAAATGCCGCGCCCCGCCCTGATTTGGCGGGATCGTGCTGATCGGCCGCCCCAGTCGCACCATCCGTAGTGCATGGGTTTACTCAATAAGATCACGCAGGAGATTTGACGTGCACATTGGTGTTCCTCTCGAAACCCAGACCGGTGAAACACGGGTTGCTGCAACCCCGGAAACCATTAAAAAGCTGATCAGCCAAGGTCATAAGGTCACTGTGCAAACCGGCGCCGGCGTTAAAGCCAGCGTTGTCGACAGTGCCTATGAAGCGGCAGGCGCAACCATTGGCAGTGCCAATGACGCGTTTGGCGCCGAGCTGATTCTCAAAGTGGTCGCGCCAAGCGATGCCGAACTGACGCTGATCAAGCGCGGAACGGTGCTGGTGGGCATGCTCAACCCGTTCAACAACGACACCATCGCGAAGATGGCCGAGTGCGGGATTACCGCGTTCGCCCTGGAAGCGGCGCCACGCACCTCCCGGGCCCAGAGTCTCGACGTGTTGTCGTCCCAGGCGAACATTGCCGGCTATAAAGCCGTGCTGCTGGCTGCTCACTACTATCCGCGCTTCATGCCGATGCTGATGACGGCTGCGGGCACCGTGAAAGCGGCGCGCGTGCTGATTCTGGGGGCTGGTGTGGCCGGGTTGCAGGCGATTGCCACGGCGAAACGTCTGGGTGCCGTCATCGAAGCGTCCGACGTACGTCCGGCCGTGAAGGAACAGATCGAATCCCTCGGCGCCAAGTTCGTCGACGTGCCTTACGAGACCGATGAAGAACGCGAATGCGCGGTCGGCGTCGGCGGTTACGCACGCCCGATGCCGGCGAGCTGGATGCAGCGTCAGGCCCAGGCCGTGCACGAGCGCGCCAAGCAGGCTGACATCGTCATCACCACCGCACTGATCCCGGGCCGCAAAGCACCGACGCTGCTGAGTGCGGACACCGTCGCGCAGATGAAACCCGGCTCGGTGGTCATCGACCTCGCGGCAGCCCAGGGTGGCAACTGCCCGCTGACCGTGGCCGATCAGGTCGTAATCGAGAACGGCGTGACCATCGTCGGCCCGACCAATCTGGCCGGTGAAGTCGCCGCAGACGCCTCGGCGCTGTACGCACGCAACCTGCTGGACTTCCTGAAGCTGGTCTTCACCAAAGAAGGCCAGTTCGAAGTGAACCTCGAAGACGACATCGTCGCCGCGTGCCTGATGTGCCGCGACGGCCAAGTCATTCGCAAAAACGCCTAAGCAGGGATTCAGACGATGGAAGAGCTTATCTCCCCCGGTATCTACAACCTGATCATCTTCGTGCTGGCGATTTATGTCGGTTATCACGTGGTCTGGAACGTTACACCCGCGCTGCACACGCCTTTGATGGCAGTGACCAACGCCATTTCGGCGATCGTGATCGTCGGCGCCATGCTCGCCGCCGCCCTGACTGTCACCCCGCTGGGCAAGACCATGGGAACCCTCGCCGTGGCACTTGCCGCGGTCAACGTGTTCGGTGGCTTCCTGGTCACCCGCCGCATGCTTGAGATGTTCAAGAAGAAAGCCCCGAAAGCAAAAGAAGAGGCGCCTAAGTAATGAGCATGAACCTCGTCACGACGCTCTACCTGATCGCGTCGATCTGCTTTATCCAGGCCCTCAAAGGCCTGTCGCACCCGACCACATCGCGCCGCGGCAACCTGTTCGGAATGCTCGGCATGGCACTGGCAATCATCACCACGGTCGGCCTCATCTATAAGCTGGGCGCTGAGCTGGCAACTGCTGGCATCGGTTACGTGATCATCGGCCTGCTGATCGGCGGCACCGCCGGTTCGATCATGGCCAAGCGCGTTGAAATGACCAAGATGCCGGAGCTGGTTGCGTTCATGCACAGCATGATCGGCCTGGCAGCGGTGTTCATCGCCATTGCGGCGGTGGTCGAGCCGCAGTCGCTGGGCATCGTCAAGCAACTGGGCGACTCGATCCCGGCGGGTAACCGCCTGGAGCTGTTCCTCGGCGCGGCCATCGGTGCAATTACCTTCTCCGGTTCGGTGATCGCCTTCGGCAAGCTGTCGGGCAAGTACAAGTTCCGTCTGTTCCAGGGTGCACCGGTACAGTTCAGCGGTCAGCACAAGCTGAACGCGGTACTGGGTCTGGCTACGCTGATCCTCGGTGTCACCTTCATGCTGACCGGCAACCTCGCCGCGTTCGCGCTGATGCTGGCCCTGGCGTTCGTCATGGGCGTGCTGATCATCATCCCGATCGGCGGCGCCGACATGCCGGTGGTGGTGTCGATGCTCAACAGCTATTCCGGCTGGGCGGCGGCGGGTATCGGCTTCTCGCTGAACAACTCGATGCTGATCATTGCCGGTTCCCTGGTGGGTTCGAGCGGTGCGATCCTCTCGTACATCATGTGCAAGGCGATGAACCGTTCCTTCTTTAATGTCCTGCTCGGCGGTTTTGGCAATACAGCAGACGCCGGTCCTGCCGGTGAGAAGGAAGCCCGTCCGGTGAAATCCGGTTCGGCTGACGACGCGACGTTCCTGCTGACCAACGCCGACACCGTGATCATCGTTCCGGGTTACGGCCTGGCGGTGGCCCGTGCACAGCACGCATTGAAAGAGCTGACCGAGAAGCTGACCCACCATGGCGTGACCGTGAAATACGCGATCCACCCGGTGGCCGGTCGGATGCCTGGCCACATGAACGTACTGCTGGCCGAGGCCGAAGTGCCGTACGACCAGGTGTTCGAGATGGAAGACATCAACTCCGAGTTCGGTCAGGCCGACGTGGTGCTGGTGCTCGGCGCCAACGACGTGGTGAACCCGGCCGCCAAGAACGATCCGAAATCGCCGATTGCCGGCATGCCGATCCTCGAAGCGTTCAAGGCCAAGACCATCATCGTCAACAAGCGCTCGATGGCCAGCGGCTATGCCGGTCTGGACAACGAACTGTTCTACCTGGACAAGACCATGATGGTGTTCGGTGACGCGAAAAAAGTCATCGAAGACATGGTCAAAGCGGTCGAGTAACCCTCGCCGGCAACACCGAACGCCCCGACTTGTCGGGGCGTTTTTGTTTGCGCAAAACGTCGGACAATTTGCCGCGTTGTTGCAGATCCGGTAACGGTGTTTTACTTGAAACCCGCTAAATAGACGCCTCGTTTGCGACCTTGGTAGCGGGACAGGCGCTCGCGAAATTCACTAGACTGCGCATCCTGCTACTCGCTGCCCGAGAAAATAATCCATGTACCGTGACCGTATTCGCCTGCCTTCGTTGTTGGATAAAGTGATGAGCGCCGCCGACGCCGCTGCGCTGATTGAGGACGGCATGACCGTCGGCATGAGCGGCTTCACCCGCGCCGGCGAAGCCAAGGCCGTGCCCCATGCGCTGGCCGAGCGAGCCAAGGTCACGCCGCTGAAGATCAGCCTGATGACCGGCGCCAGTCTGGGCAACGACCTCGACAAGCAACTGACCGAGGCTGGCGTGCTGTCCCGGCGCATGCCGTTTCAGGTCGACAGCACCTTGCGCAAGGCAATCAACGCCGGCGAAGTGATGTTCATCGACCAGCACCTGTCGGAAACTGTCGAGCAATTGCGCAACCAGCAACTGAAGCTGCCGGACATCGCCGTCATCGAAGCCGTGGCCATCACCGAACAGGGCCACATCGTGCCGACCACTTCGGTGGGCAACTCGGCGAGCTTCGCGATCTTCGCCAAACACGTGATCGTCGAGATCAACCTGGCGCACAACGCCAACCTCGAAGGTCTGCACGACATCTATATTCCGACCTACCGCCCGACCCGCACGCCGATCCCGCTGGTAAAGGTCGACGACCGCATCGGCAGCACCGCGATCCCGATCCCGCCGGAGAAGATTGTCGCCATCGTCATCACCCAGCAGTCGGACTCGCCGTCCACCGTGTCGTCGCCGGATGTCGATACCAAAGCCATCGCCGATCACCTGATCACTTTCCTCAAGCAGGAAGTCGACGCCGGGCGCATGACCAACAAGCTCGGCCCGTTGCAGGCCGGGATCGGCAACATTGCCAACGCGGTGATGTGCGGGCTGATCGATTCGCCGTTCGAAGACCTGACCATGTATTCCGAAGTGCTGCAGGACTCGACCTTCGACCTGATCGACGCCGGCAAGCTGAGCTTTGCCTCGGGCAGCTCGATCACCCTGTCGGAGCGGCGCAACAGCGACGTGTTCGGCAATCTGGAGAAGTACAAAGACAAGCTGGTGTTGCGCCCGCAGGAAATCTCCAACCACCCGGAAGTGGTGCGGCGTCTGGGCATCATCGGCATCAACACGGCCCTTGAGTTCGACATCTATGGCAACGTCAACTCGACCCACGTCTGCGGCACGCGGATGATGAACGGCATCGGTGGCTCGGGCGACTTCGCTCGCAACGCACACCTGGCGGTGTTCGTGACCAAGTCGATCGCCAAGGGCGGCGCGATTTCCAGCGTGGTGCCGATGGTCAGCCACGTCGACCATACCGAGCATGACGTCGACATCCTGGTGACCGAGGTGGGCCTGGCCGACCTGCGCGGCCTGGCGCCACGGGAACGCGCCCGGGTGATCATCGACAACTGTGTGCATCCGGACTTCCGCCAGGCGCTGAACGACTACTTCGACAAAGCCTGCGCGATCGGCGGCCACACCCCGCACATTCTGCGTGACGCCCTGAGCTGGCACATCAATCTGGAAGAAACCGGACGCATGCTGGCAGTGTAATCCGCACAGATTTTCCGCTGGCGCAAACACATTTCGCCAGCGGGATTTTGAAAACCACTGCAATCGTCAAAAACTGTACTGCTGTACCGGTCATTTCCTACAGCTTTTACCTACTCACATCATCGAAATGGGTCAAAATGCACCAAATAAGCGCAGACAGGTACAGTTTGCGCAATTTTGACCCGTACACCCCCTATAAACAGTTAACTGGTCACTCACAATACAGGTGAACTGTATCTAGAGAGTCTGGCCAAACGAGAGGATCATGGGCACCAGTTAAACCACTACCTAATCCCGCCACAAGCGGAAGGATGTCAACCATGGAACGTACACTCAGTTCCGAACTGTTCTTCGAAGACAAAGCTGCAAAAACCCAGGCTTCCCTGCCTCTGCGCGTTATCGCCAACCTGATGTTGTGGCAGCGCCGCATCTCCAGCCGCCACCAACTGGCTCGTCTGGATTCGCGTCTGCTGGCTGATGCCGGTATCAGCGAAGCACAACGCTACGAAGAGCTGAGCAAGCCGTTCTGGCGCTAATCAGCGTCGCTGGCTCTGGTCGCTAGACCCACCGCCAGCAACCCGAATTGAATAAACAAGACCCGTCGCGGGAAACCGCGACGGGTCTTGTCGTTTGTGGCCTGAGAAAACCGAGTAGCCACCCTCGATCATCGGACAGGTACAGTTCTCATACTTAAATTCAAGACAGGTACAGTTACGAGAAATCGGTTCAGGCCAGCATCCTGACCACTGTGCGAAGTTGCAACGGAAGCCTAAGCTCCATTCAGAACGTGGCGAATGCTGTGTAACTGGCGTCTGACCTCCAGACACCGAGCCACCTCTCAATACGGTTTATCCACAGGAGTTCCCCCATGTCCCGTCTTCGTCTTCTTAGCGCCGCCGCCCTGCTGGCCGTCGCTGCAAACGCCAGCGCCAGCAGCTTCATCGTGACCACCGACGCCGTGGTTGGCGCGCTCAAGTCTTCTTCAGATGCCACCTCCGACGTTACGTCGTCCTTCCGTGACGACAAGATCGTGCTCGCTGCCCGTGACGACGCTGCCAGCTTCGTGGCCAGCGAAGGTGAAATCCGTGGCGTGAAACTGGAGAGCGCACTGGATCACATCCGTCATCAGGCTCCGCAACTGAACGCGACCGACGCACAGCTGGCCCAGGCCATTCTGACGATCTAAGCGACAGGGGCATCGCGGGACACGCCGGTCGTGTCCCGATGTTTCGGCGCTGGCTCTAGTCGGGGCATTGCGCTAGCCTTGGGACTCGCCAACAGTTGCCGAGTCCCATGCGTTTTCTTTCAAATCTGCTTATCCCTTCTTTACTGCTCACCGCCTGCTGGATTCCTCTGGCAGACGCCTTCGATGTGTCCACACAGAACACCGTCGTCAGCGTCTGGGCCACGGGCATGGTTTCTTCCGCACCGTTCGACCGTAAACTGATCATCGCCGCGCACGACGATGCCGCAGCGTTCGTTGCCAGTGACGGCCAGATGCGCGGCGCACAGCTCGAATCTGCGCTGCATTACCTGCGCAAGAGCCGGCCAAAACTTCATGTCAGTGACCTTGAACTGGCACAGGCAATTCTCGTCCAATAGTCATCCCTGTCCTTTCGGAGTCGTTCCATGCGTAGCCCGCTGATTGCTGCCGCCCTTGGCCTGCTGTTGTTGGCCGATATGGCCCAGGCGCACACCCTGGTAGCCACCAGTAACATCATCGTCCGCGCCTCCCAGCGCACCATCGATTTCACCTCCGACACCACTACGTCGATTCGCGATTCGAAAATCATCCGCGAAGCCCATGACGACGCTGCCAGTTTCGTGGCCAGCGACGGTGATATCCGTGGTGCAAACCTGGAAGCGGCCTTCAAGACCTTGCGCACCCGCGTGCCGGAAGCCCGCGACGCCAGTGATCAGGTACTCGCCGAAGCCATCCTCGCACTGTGAGGTCACTCGGCGCCTGGCTGCTGGCCGGGGCGTTGTTGCTGCTTGGCAACAGCGCCCACGCCGGCCTGCAATTGCGGCTCAAGACCGATGGCTTGAGCCCCGCCCAACAACAGGCCAGCCAGGCGCTGCTCGATGAAGCCATGCAGGCATTGCCGCCGAGCTTCATCGAACGCCTGGATCGGCGCATCGATGTCGGCTGGACCGACGACATGCCCGGCAACGCCTATGGTCAGGCGACGCTCGTCTCCGAACTGGACCTGAACCGCAAACTGCTCGCCAGCCTCACCGACGGCAGTGCGGCGAAGGAAAAAACCAATCGCCCCCACGGCACCGTTCGCCGAGAACTGCTGGCCACGGTGCTGCACGAAATCACCCACATTTACGATCGCGCGCGCTTGTGGCCGGCGGCCGAACGCACGCTGATCCAGCGCTGCACCCGGCGCAACAACAGCGCCGGGCTGATCGGCATTCCCGATGAGTGCCGCGGCCAGAACGGTCGGCGCTTCACCCTCAGCGATGATCCACGCCTGCTCGACCTCGCCGGCTGGCAACAATACGTTGGCCGTCGTGGCGAACGTGAACAGCACAACCGGCAGATTGCCCGCAGCCCCGACCTCTACGAAATCTCCAGCCCGAAGGAGTTTGTCGCGGTCAACATGGAGTACTTTCTCCTCGACCCGAGCTACGCCTGCCGGCGCCCGGCGCTGTATCGCTATTACCAGGAACACTTCGGCTGGGCACCGCCAGCAAAGGATGAATGCGCCAAAACCTTCGCTTTCCTCAATGCCGGCAACGACTTTGCCAAACAGCCTCTGGGCCAGGTCGATCCGGAGCGGGTGTACGCGGTGGATTACCTGTTGGCCGAAGCCAACCAGAACTGGGTCAGCCGTTGGGGCCACAGCATGTTGCGTCTGGTGATCTGCGCACCGGGCCGGCCACGCGGGCCGGACTGCCGACTGGATCTGGATCAGCATCTGGTGTTGTCGTACCGCGCTTTCGTCGGCGACGTGCAGCTGTCGAGCTGGGACGGGCTGGTCGGCAAGTACCCTTCGCGCCTGTTCGTGCTGCCGCTGGCGCAGGTGATCGACGAATACACCAAGACCGAACTGCGCAGCCTGGCTTCAGTGCCGCTGAACCTCTCGCGCAGCGAAATCGAGGGCGTAGTCGAACACGCTGCCGAAATGCACTGGAGCTACGACGGCAATTACTTCTTCCTCTCCAACAATTGCGCGGTGGAAGGCCTGAAGCTGTTGCGCAGCGGCAGCAACAACGCCCGGCTCACCGGCCTCGACAGCATCATGCCCAACGGTTTGCTGGAAGTGCTGAAGGGGCGAGGCCTGGCCGACACCAGCGTGCTCGATGATCCGAAAGAGGCGCTGCGCCTGGGTTATCGCTTTGACTCGTTCCGTGACCGTTATCAGGCGATGTTCGATGTGTTGAAGAAGCAATTGCCGATCAAGCAGACAACCGTTGAAGAATGGCTTTCGCTGTCTGCCGAGGAGCGTCGCCCCTGGTTCGAACGGGCTGACCTGCGCACCAGCGCCGCGCTGTTGTTGCTGGAGCAAGCCAGTTTCCGCCGCCAACTGTTGCTCGCTCAGGATGAGGTCAAGCAACGCTACCTCGGCGCCCGTGAGCTGGAGAACGGAGGCATGGACAAGGCCAACGCCACCTTGCAGCAGATTCTCGCCAACAGCGGCTTCCTCAGCCGACCGGCAGAATTGCTCGACTCCCGAGGTTATGGCCTGCCGCAACCTAGCGAATTCAGCCGACTGGAAGCAGAAAGCAGCCAGCGCCAGAAACAATTGCTGGCGCTGACCGGCGATCTGGATAAGGAAGTGCGCGCGCTGCTGGAGCCCAAACGAGCAGCCGAGATTGCGGCCAGCGAGGCCAACGTAAAGCAGATCGGCGAACATCTGCGCAAACTGCACAAAGCCTCGGGCGGATTGGAGTTGCCCTGAACAACAGCCCTGAAAACAAAAGACCACAGCCCGTAAAGGCTGCGGTCTTTTTTATTACCTGACGATCAGTACAGAACGCCATCCAACACTTCGTAAACAACCCCGCTACCCACCGCGATCAGCACGATGTCACCGCCGGCACGACGCCATTCATAACCCGGGTAATAAGGCAGACGACTCAACGCCCGGTTATCCAGGCGCTCGCCGTAATAGCCATGGGGCAGCGGCCGGCCACGTACCAGGTGGATGCCTGGAGGTGGCGGCGCACCGCGAACGAAGTAGCCATGATTGTCGCGGATCACCTGACGCACCGGGCCGAAGTCCCGAGGCGGCGGGCCGCCGCGATGGTTGCTTTGCCAATCAGGGTGATCACCACCGCGATTGTCGTAGTGGCCCTGTTGCGGGCCGCCGTGGTCGTGATCGTCGCGCGGATCGGCGCTGGCCAGCAGCGGCGTCGCGCTGATCATCAGCACGCCCAGACTGGCAATCAGACGTTTCGGCATTTTCATCGGGTCTTTCCTCACTGCACTGACAGCAAAAAGGGATTCAGAACGTGGTTCTGAATCCCTCGGTCTTGCTCAATTAGTCTGTGTCGTGAGGCTCTAATTCCTCTGTATCAGGAACTTTACCTTCAGCTGACGCGAGCCTTACGCACGCCTTCGGACAGCGCCGAACACAGGCTCAGCACGCCGTCGATGGCCTGGTCCGGTGTGGTCGCATTGGCGATGTGATCGATCAGCGCCGAGCCCACCACCACACCGTCGGCCAGACGCGCGATGGACGCGGCCTGCTCCGGCGTGCGGATACCAAAACCGATGCTGATCGGCAGATCGGTATGACGACGCAGACGCGCCACCGCTTCCTCGACGTGTTCCAGAGTCGCCGCACCGGCGCCGGTCACACCGGCAACCGACACGTAGTAAACAAAGCCGGAGCTGCCGTTCAACACTTTCGGCAGACGCGCATCATCGGTGGTCGGGGTGGTCAGACGGATGAAGTCGATGCCCGCCGCCTGGGCCGGGTCGCACAGCTCCGAGTTATGCTCCGGCGGCATGTCGACCACGATCAGGCCATCAACGCCGGCCTCCTTGGCCTCGGCGATGAAGCGCTCGACGCCGAACTTGTGGATCGGGTTGAAGTACCCCATCAGCACCAGCGGCGTGTCGCTGTTGTCCTGGCGGAACTCGCGGACCATTTGCAGGGTTTTGACCAGGTTCTGCTTGGCGCCCAGGGCACGGATGTTCGCCAGCTGAATCGCCGGGCCATCGGCCATCGGGTCGGTGAACGGCATGCCCAGTTCGATCACATCGGCACCGGCTTTCGGCAGGCCTTTGAGGATCGCCAGCGAAGTGTCGTAGTCCGGGTCGCCAGCGGTGACGAAGGTCACGAGGGCGGCGCGGTTCTGTTCCTTGAGTTCGGCAAAGCGGGTTTGCAGGCGGCTCATCAGTGTTTCTCCTGCTTCGATTGCTCTTGTTGAGAGTGTTCCATGTGGTGCATGACGGTCTGCATGTCTTTGTCGCCGCGGCCGGACAGGTTGACCACCATCAGGTGATCCTTCGGCAGTTTCGGTGCGCGTTTGAAGACTTCGGCCAGGGCGTGGGCGCTTTCCAGTGCCGGGATGATCCCTTCCAGACGGCAGCATTGGTGGAACGCAGCGAGGGCTTCGTCGTCGGTCACCGAGGTGTACTGGACGCGGCCGATGTCATGCAACCACGCGTGCTCAGGGCCGATGCCCGGATAGTCGAGGCCGGCGGAAATCGAGTGGGCGTCGATGATCTGGCCATCGTCGTCCTGCAGCAGGAAGGTGCGGTTGCCGTGCAACACACCCGGTACGCCACCGTTGAGGCTGGCCGCGTGTTTGCCGGTCTCAATGCCGTAACCGGCGGCTTCGACGCCGATGATCTCGACGCTCTTGTCGTCGAGGAACGGGTGGAACAGGCCCATGGCGTTGGAGCCGCCACCGATGCACGCCACCAGGCTGTCCGGCAGGCGACCTTCCTGAGCTTGCAGCTGATCGCGGGTTTCCTTGCCGATCACCGCCTGGAAGTCGCGAACCATGGCTGGATAAGGGTGCGGACCGGCCACAGTGCCGATCAGGTAGAAGGTGCTGTCGACGTTGGTCACCCAGTCACGCAGCGCTTCGTTCATTGCGTCTTTCAGGGTGCCGGTGCCGGCGACCACCGGGATCACCTCGGCGCCCAGCAGCTTCATGCGGAACACGTTGGCCTGCTGGCGCTCGATGTCGGTGGTACCCATGTAGATCACGCAATCCAGACCGAAACGCGCAGCCACGGTGGCGGTGGCTACGCCGTGCATGCCGGCTCCGGTCTCGGCGATGATGCGTTTCTTGCCCATGCGCCGCGCCAGCAGGATCTGGCCGATACAGTTGTTGATCTTGTGCGCGCCGGTGTGGTTCAGCTCTTCGCGCTTGAGGTAGATCTTGGCGCCACCGCAGAACTCGGTCAGGCGCTCGGCGAAATACAGCGGGCTCGGACGTCCGACGTAGTCACGCTGGAAGTAGGCCAATTCCTCTTTGAACGCCGGATCTTCCTTGGCCGCCTCGTATTCGCGGGCCAGATCGAGGATCAACGGCATCAGGGTTTCGGCGACGTAACGGCCGCCGAACGAGCCAAACAGGCCGTTGGCGTCAGGGCCGTTACGCAGATCGGAAGTGTTCGAAGTCTGGGTCATGGTTCGCTCCAGCGGATTTCACGAGAAGACAATGGCGTTCACTCTACCCCTGACCTTCCGGGCTGAAAACCGATAAGATCGCCACAACCTGTCAGGAAAACTCACAGATATCATGAGCCATGACCTTCCCCCGCTGAACGCCCTGCGCGCCTTCGAAGCCACCGCCCGCCTGAACAGTGTCAGCCAGGCTGCGGAGCAACTGCACGTGACTCACGGTGCGGTCAGCCGCCAGCTCAAGGTGTTGGAAGAGCATCTCGGCGTCAGTCTTTTCGTCAAGGACGGTCGTGGCCTGAAACTCACAGATGCCGGCATCCGTCTGCGCGATGCCAGCGGCGAGGCGTTCGACCGCTTGCGCAGCGTCTGCGCCGAACTGACCCAAAGCACCGCCGATGCGCCGTTCGTACTCGGTTGCTCCGGTAGCTTGCTGGCGCGCTGGTTCATTCCGCGACTGGGACGACTGGATGCCGATCTGCCGGATTTGCGCCTGCATCTGTCCGCCGGTGAAGGCGATCTCGACCCGCGTCGCCCGGGGCTGGATGCATTGCTGCTGTTCGCCGAACCGCCATGGCCCGCAGACATGCAAGTCTATGAGCTGGCCAGCGAGCGCATCGGCCCGGTCATGAGCCCGCTGTTCAGTGGCTACCAGCGCCTGCAATCGGCACCGCCCATTGCCCTGCTCGATGAACCCTTGCTGCACACGACTTCACGCCCGCAAGCCTGGCCGAGCTGGGCGCAGCAAAGCGGCCTCAACGCCAAGGCGTTGAAGCTGGGGCAAGGTTTCGAGCATTTGTATTACTTGCTGGAAGCGGCCGTCGCCGGGCTGGGAGTGGCGATCGCGCCGGAACCGCTGGTGACCGAAGACTTGAAGGCCGGACGCCTGGTCGCGCCGTGGGGTTTCAGCGAAACCCCGGCGCAACTGGCGTTGTGGCTACCCAAGCGCGCCGCGGACGGGCGCGCCCGGCAATTGGCGCAGTGGCTCAGGAACGAACTGCGCCAGGCGGATCACTCGCCGCGCTTGAACAGCAAGTAAGCGGCCAGCAGACCCAGCGCACCCACCGCCACACCGGCAGTCGTCCACGGGTGTTCCTGCGCATAATCGCGGGTGGCAATCCCGGTCTCGCGGGTTTTGACTTTGACTTCTTCGTAGGCATCGCTGAGCAGGCTGCGCGAGTGTTTCAGCGCGCTTTCAGCGTTGCTCTTGAGCGCCTTGAGGGTCTTGCGCGACTCGTCAGAAGCGTCGTCCTTCAGGCTTTCCAACGACTTGAGCAGACTCTCGATCTCCGCTTCCATGCTTTGCAACGAGGCTTTGCGTAACGAGGTGTTGGCCATGGTGGCTCTCCTGCATTGGTGATGAGTGGCGTGTGTTGGTTGGGACTTCAGCGTTTCTGGAAAGTGCAGAAAATCTGAACTTCCATTCCCCCAAGTCGCCGAAATCAACACGGCAAATCGCTGCTAGGCTCAATTGCACACTTCAAGGAGAACACCATGAGTGACCATCACACCTACAAGAAAGTCGAGCTGGTCGGTTCGTCCACCAGCAGCATCGAAGACGCCATCAACAATGCGTTGGCCGAGGCCAACAAGAGCATCAAGCATCTGGAATGGTTTGAAGTGACCGAAACCCGCGGCCACATCAAGGACGGCAAGGCTGCGCACTTTCAAGTGACCCTGAAAGTCGGGTTCCGGATTGCCAGCAGCTGAGTTTGGTCTACGCTTCTGAACTTGCGCGCTGGCCGAGTGCCATAGGAATGGCAATGCGCTACGAGGTGAGTGCATCGAGCGAACGGCTCGATGCCCGCCTTAATTAATCCGACCAGGGAGTGCGACCGATGAAGAAGTTGATATTGGCAGTAGGTTTGTTGAGCCTTGCGGGTGGTGCGTTTGCTGCCGGCAAGCCCTGTGAAGAACTGAAGGCCGAGATTGCGGCCAAGCTGGATGCCAAGGGCGTTTCCGGGTATTCGCTGGAGATTGTCGACAAGGGTGCGGCCAGTGGCGGCAAAGTCGTCGGCACCTGTGAAGGCGGCGCCAAAGAGATCGTCTACACCCGCGGCTGATCACGCCGGAGAAACAAAAGCCGACGCTATGCGTCGGCTTTTTTGTGCGCGGCTATCGGGCTCAGCCCCTCATGACCTGCGCCAGCAACTCGTAGGAATGCAGGCGATCGGCATGTTCGTAAAGGTCGCAGGTGAAGATCAGCTCATCAGCCTGGGTCTGTTCGATCAGCACTTCGAGTTTCGCGCGGATTTTCTGCGGACTGCCGACCATCGCCAGACCAAGGAAATCACCCACGGCCTCACGCTCGTGGGGCAGCCACAGGCCGTCCATGGTTTTCACCGGTGGGCGCTGCACCAGACTTTGCCCACGCATCAGCGCGAGGATTCGTTGGTACACCGAGGTCGCCAGGTAGTCGGCCTGTTCATCGGTGTCGGCTGCCACCAACGGCACACCGAGCATTACGTACGGCTTGTCGAGCACCGCCGATGGCTTGAAGTGATTGCGGTAGACGCGAATCGCCTCGTGCATGAAACGCGGTGCGAAATGCGAGGCGAAAGCGTAGGGCAAACCGCGCTCACCGGCCAGTTGCGCACTGAACAGACTCGAGCCGAGCAGCCAGATCGGCACGTTGGTGCCGGTTCCCGGCATCGCGATCACCCGCTGATCCGGCGTGCGCGGACCTAGAAAGCGCGCTAGCTCAGCCACGTCTTCGGGGAAATCATCAGCACTGCCGGAACGCTCACGACGCAGGGCGCGGGCGGTCATCTGATCGGAACCCGGCGCACGGCCCAGGCCGAGGTCGATCCGCCCCGGATACAGGCTTTCGAGGGTGCCGAACTGCTCGGCGATCACCAGTGGTGCGTGGTTGGGCAACATCACGCCGCCAGAGCCGACCCGGATGGTCGACGTGCCGCCGGCCAGATAACCCAGCAACACCGAGGTGGCGGAACTGGCGATGCCATCCATGTTGTGGTGCTCGGCGACCCAGAACCGCGTGTAGCCAAATTTCTCGACATGCTGCGCCAGGTCCAGCGAGTTGCGCAGCGACTGGGCCGGGCTGCCGTTCTCGCGCACCGGCACCAGATCGAGGGTGGAAAATTTTACGTCGGACAGTTGCTTCATAAACCTGCATCTCCGATTGAGGGCGCAGGTGTGTTCTTGGCGAACGCAAACCTGCCCAATTCATAAGCGTGTTCTGTGCAATGAGGGCATATACCCGAGTTTCAATAGCCGATCTGAAATTTCCTACTAAAAAAGTCAACGATTCACTTGGGCTGAACTTTGTTCCGGCGTCTATCCTCAGAAGCCTTGCAGGCAAAAACCACGACGGCGCGGCGTTTCGCGCCCGAATTGAAGGAGGCACACATGGCTATCGTGAAGAAGGCATCCGCGCATTGGGAAGGTGACCTGAAAACCGGCATCGGCTCGATTTCCACCGAAACCGGCGTCCTGCGTGAAGCGCCCTACGGCTTCAAGGCCCGCTTCGAAGGCGGCAAGGGCACCAATCCGGAAGAACTGATCGGCGCCGCCCATGCGGGTTGTTTCTCCATGGCGTTTTCGATGATTCTCGGCGACGCCGGGCTCAAGGCCGACAGCATCGACACCCAGGCTGAGGTCACGCTGGATCAGGTGGACGGCGGCTTTGCAATCACCGCAGTGAAACTGATCCTCAAGGCAAAAATTCCGGGAGCGACCCAAGCGCAGTTCGAAGAGCTGAGCAACAAGGCCAAGGAAGGTTGCCCGGTGTCCAAGGTGCTGAATGCGAAGATCAGTCTCGACGCATCGCTGGACAGCTGACTGCCTTGAGCCGGATCAGAACCCGCCAGGCAAAAGTGTGGTCGAATAAATGACAGCAGCTTTCGCGCATCTTCGTGCGCGCTGCTTCGATGGAGCTTCAACCATGAAACGTTTTGCCTTGGCGGTTATCTGTGGCGTGCTGGCAACGTCGGCCTTCGCAGCGCCCAAAGACTGCGAAGAACTCAAGCAAGAGATCGAAATCAAGATTCAGGCGAACGCCGTGCCCTCCTACACCCTGGAGATAGTTTCCAAAGAGGAGGCGGAAAAACACGACATCGCCATGATCGTCGGCACCTGCGACAACGGCACCAAAGCCATCATCTATCAGAAGAACGACCGCTGATACGCCTCAGATGATGCAGTTGACTTCGCGATCCTCGGCGACGATTTCCCGCCTTTCGTTGTAAAGGCGGGCACTCGGGGTGAATGCCAGAGAGCGGCCTTCCAGCCTGTAACGCTGCCCTGCCTCGAAATGATCGTAGCGGATGGTCAGGTAGCACAGGCGCTCCACAGGGCCGGTCATCAGGCTGCCGCCTCCGCCGAACACTTCAAAGTCGAAACGCACCCGCAACTCATGGCTGCCGGGCGTAACCTGAAAGAAACGCCCATCAGTCAGTCGCTGGTTGTCGAGACGCTCGGCCATCAGCAACTTACCGCCCGGGGACGGCGTCGAGAACTCGACCCAGGCCATGTTCGGATCGACGGGGGGCAACGGTGTCTGGCAACCGGCGAGCAAGCCTGCGACCAGCAACAGCATCAACGTGCGCATGATGGATGTCCGTGAGTTCGGACATCCAGCATAACGCCGATCAGGTTCGCTGACAGCCCGCCGGCGTGCCCTGGCCCACCACGTTGCGTTGTTGATCGTAGAGTTTGGCCCACGGGCGGAAACCGATGCTTCCCGCCTGCAACTGATAACGCTGGCCGGCGTTGAAATCCTTGAATTTCACGTTCAACTGACAATCACGCCAAAGCGGCTCGGCATCCGGGCCGATGTTGGTCGCCTCGACCGGAAATTGATAACGCACCCTCAGCTCATGGCTGCCGGGCTGCACTTCGAAGTAACGATGATCGACGGCAGCCTTGTCGTCGACTTCCAGCGCCTGCAGCGCCGTGTCCTGTTGCCGGGCATCCAGATCGATCCAGGCTTGCGAGGGGTCAGGGGTCGGCATTCCGAATCCGGCACAACCGGCCAGCGTCAGCACGCTTCCTGTCAGAATCAACATGCGCATAGCGGAGCTCCAATGGGCGGGATAGTCTTGGGCAGACTTTCCGGGGGGATTTCTTATTTTGATCAGGCCGCTTCCAAGCCATGGGTTACTTGATCGCGTTTTGCGGATTTTGTTTCCGGGTGTGATGATTTTGTTGCTCAACGGTTGCTCAAGCCTGAGCTATTACGGCCAGCTGGCCAGCGGTCAGCTGCAGCTTTTGCGGGCGCGGGAGCCGGTGGCCAAGGTGATCGCCGACCCGACCCGCGACGCCAGACTGCGCACGCACCTGGCCCAGTCCCAGAAAGCCCGGGCTTTTGCCAGCGAACATTTGCACCTGCCGGACAACCAAAGCTATCGCCTCTACGCCGACATCGGTCGGCCGTTTGTCGTGTGGAATGTGTTCGCCACCCCCGAGTTTTCTCTGAGCCCGCAGAACCATTGCTTCCCGATTGCCGGTTGCGTGGCCTATCGCGGCTATTACAGCCAGAGCGCGGCGCGGGGCGAAGCCGCGATTCAGCGCCTGCAAGGCATGGACGTGTCGATCGGCGGCGTCGAGGCTTACTCGACCCTGGGCTGGTTTAACGACCCGATCCTCAATTCGATGATGGGCTGGGGCGACGAGCGTCTGGCGACGCTGATCTTCCATGAGCTGGCCCACCAGCGTTTCTATGTGAAGGACGACACCGAATTCAACGAGTCCTTCGCGACCTTCGTCGAGCAGGAAGGTACGCGGCAGTGGCGAGCGTTTCGCGGCTTGCCCCCGGAAAACGACTCGAAGCTCAAGCAGCGGGATCAGTTCATTCAGCTGATCCTCGACACCCGTTCACGCCTCGAAAAACTCTATGCACAACCATTGGCGACAGCGCAGATGCGCGAGCGCAAGGCGGCGGAGTTCGAACGGTTTCGACACGACTACCGAACAATGCGCGATAGCCAGTGGGCCGGCGACAAACGCTATGACGCCTGGGTCAATGCGCCGTTGAACAACGCGCGGCTGTTGCCGTTCGGGCTGTATGACCAGTGGGTGCCGGCGTTTGCGGCGTTGTTCAGGCAGGTCGATGGGGATTGGGTCAGGTTTTACACAGAAGTCGAGAAGTTGGGTGGCTTGCCAGTCGTTGAGCGTAAGTCGGCTCTGAAAGTGCTGGCAGGCTCATAAATCTACTGCGGCTTTTTGGCCCCATCGCGAGCAGGCTCGCTCCCACAGGAAACCGAGTTCCGGTACTGAAACGCGGTCACTGTGGGAGATTCTATGTTGCAGGGGAACCCTGCAACCTTAAATTGGGTTGGTATTCGCTCTGATTTTTCATGAGGGCGAATGCCACCCGGCAAAGCTTACGGGCGAGGATGACCAAGGCCTGGGTTCTGGCTAGACCTCTTGCCAAATAGGATTCATAGAACGGTTTCCAAACAGGGGACCGACAAGCTGCCATAGCTGCATTGTGTGCAAGACGCCGTAATTCCCCGTCACCTTTTTTGCTCAAGTGGCGAGGACTGTGTTTCTTGCCTGAGTCCTTTGCCTTCAAATCCATTCCCAGAAAGGCGATGAACGCATCGGCGCTGGCGAACTCACCTCGCATGTACGTAGTTGCCAGTCCCGTTGCCGTGAGTTCACCAATCCCTTCAATCGCTTTGCAGCGTCTGATGTTTTCGCTAATGCCGGCCTCTTGGCTGACTTTGCGAAGTAATTCCTGAATGGCCTGATCAAGCTGTTTGAAATGCTCCAACCCATGGGCCAAAAGATCTTCAAGGAGAGGTTCGTTTGACCAGCTCAGCATGATACTGACTCGGGCCTTCATCAGCTGCGCACGCTTGTTAAGCAGACTTTTCAACACCGTGTAGTGCCGTGGTGGTGGGCTCCAGACCCGCAGCCGGTGCTGTTCACTGGTTAGATAACGCGCCAGAAGACGTGCATCACAAGGGTCGGTTTTTGCACGCTGACCGATGCTTTCGCGGTAATGGCTCACCCGGTAAGGGTCCACGACGTAAACCCGATGCCCCATACCATGGGCCAGTTCGGCCGTATCCAGGTGGTAGAGATTAGTGGCTTCCAGGGAAATCGAGCTTTGTGCGGGCAGGGTCTTCAGCCAACGACCTATAGACGTACGGTCGTTGTTGATGACCTGAATGTTTTTCAGATCTTCGCGATAAGCGACGATTTCGGCTTTGGCCACATCGACACCAATCACCGTTGGCGAGGTAAGGATTGTCATGACGAATCCTCGGAGCTAGGGTTTAAGAGCTTGTCGGGGTCTACCGTAGCGCTGGCTTGCCTCTATCGTCGGTTTTACCGATGAATTCCTTATCGGCGCTTTAGGTAGAAAGGGCGGGACGAGAAGTCTCCCACGGTCCGTACTGGCTAGAGTCGGAATCGAGCTTTTAGTCCCGCCCACCCCTTCAAGTCTAAACATACAAGCGGGCTTGCTCGCGAAGGCTATCTGATCAGCGCTGCAAAAATGCCTGATGCAACTGATCCAAAGTCTCGAAGTGATAAGCCGGCGCCTCGGCATTCAACTCTTCAAAACTGCCAAACCCATAACCAACAGCCGCTGCATCCAGACCGTTGCTGCGAGCACCGATCAGGTCATGCTTGCGGTCACCGATCATCAGCGTGCTGGCCGGGTCCAGCCCTTCCTCGGCGATCAGGTGGGCAATCAGCTCGACCTTGTTGGTGCGAGTGCCGTCCAGTTCGCTGCCGTAGATCACCTTGAAGTGTCTGGCAAAATCAAAATGCCGCGCGATTTCCCGGGCGAACACCCACGGCTTCGACGTCGCGATATACAGCTGACGGCCCTGGCTGCTCAGGGTTTCCAGCAACGGCGTGACGCCTTCGAACACCCGGTTCTCGTACAGGCCGGTGACCTTGAAGCGCTCGCGGTAGAAATTCACCGCCTCCCACGCCTTCGCTTCATCAAAACCATAAAACTGCATGAACGCCTGCAACAGCGGCGGGCCGATGAAGTGTTCCAGCTTGGTCAGGTCCGGCTCATCGATGCCGAGTTTGCTCAAGGCGAACTGGATGGAACGGGTGATGCCCTCACGCGGATCGGTGAGAGTGCCGTCGAGGTCGAACAGTACGGTCTGGTAATGCATGAAAAATCCCGGGCGGTAGAGAGAAAAGTCAGAGCTGGTCGTAGCCTTCAGCCAGATGCAGGTCCTTGAGCTTCACGTAGTTCGCCGCGCTGTAGGTGAAAAAGGCGTTTTCCTTGTCGGTCAGCGGACGAACCTGTTTCACCGGACTGCCCACGTACAGAAATCCGCTTTCCAGGCGCTTGCCCGGCGGCACCAGGCTGCCGGCGCCGATGATCACGTCGTCCTCGACCACCGCGCCGTCCATGACGATGCTGCCCATGCCGATCAATACGCGGCTGCCGACGGTGCAGCCGTGCAGCATGACCTTGTGGGCGATGGTCACGTCATCGCCGATCAGCAGCGGGAAGCCGTCCGGGTTGAACGGGCCGGCGTGGGTGATGTGCAACACGCAGCCGTCCTGCACGCTGGTGCGCGCACCGATGCGGATGCGGTGCATGTCGCCGCGGATCACCGTCAGCGGCCACACGGAGCTGTCTTCGCCGATTTCGACGTCGCCGATCACCACCGCCGAGCCGTCGACAAAAGCGCCTTTGCTCAAGCGTGGGGTTTGATTCTGGTACTTGCGAAGGGACACGATTAGTTCTCTCTCTGTCGCCGATAGCTGCGGTGGGTGTCGATTGTAATTAAGATGGGCGCATGTTTCTTCCAGCCAAGGTGCCAACCGTGAGCGTGAACAACCCTCTTCTGCAGTCCTACGACCTGCCGCCGTTCTCCGCGATCCGTGCCGAACACGTGCAGCCGGCCATCGAAACCATCCTGGCCGACAACCGCGCCGCCATCGCTGAAATCCTCAAGACCCAAGGCCAGAACCCGACCTGGGCCGGGCTGGTGCTGGCGATGGACGAACTCAATGATCGCCTGGGCGCCGCCTGGAGCCCGGTCAGCCACCTCAATGCCGTGTGCAACAGCGCCGAACTGCGCGAAGCCTACGAGTCGTGTCTGCCGGCATTGAGCGCCTATTCCACCGAAATGGGCCAGAATCGCGAGCTGTTCCAGGCCTATGAAGCCCTGGCCAACAGCCCGGAAGCCGCCGGTTTCGACGTGGCGCAGAAAACCATTCTGGAACACGCCCTGCGCGATTTCCGCCTGTCGGGCATCGACCTGCCGGAAGCCGAACAGAAGCGTTACGCCGAAGTGCAGAGCAAACTGTCCGAACTGGGCAGCCGCTTTTCCAACCAGTTGCTCGACGCCACTCAGGCCTGGACCAAGCACCTGACCGACGAAGCCGCCCTCGCCGGCCTGACCGATTCGGCCAAGGCGCAAATGGCTGCTGCCGCCCACGCCAAAGGCCTCGACGGCTGGCTGATCACCCTGGAATTCCCGAGCTACTACGCGGTGATGACCTACGCCCAGGACCGTGCGCTGCGTGAAGAAGTCTACGCCGCCTACTGCACCCGTGCGTCGGATCAAGGCCCGAATGCCGGCCAGAACGACAACGGCCCGGTGATGGGCGAAATCCTCGACCTGCGTCAGGAGCTGGCCAAACTGCTCGGTTTCTCCAGCTTCTCCGAGCTGAGCCTGGCCACCAAAATGGCCGAGTCCAGCGATCAGGTGCTGAGCTTCCTGCGCGATCTGGCCAAACGCAGTAAACCGTTCGCCGCCCAGGATCTGCAACAGCTCAAGGCTTACGCCGCCGAGCAGGGCTGCGCCGATCTGCAAAGCTGGGACAGCGGTTTCTACGGTGAAAAACTCCGTGAACAACGTTACAGCGTGGCTCAGGAAACCCTGCGCGCCTACTTCCCGATCGATAAAGTGCTGGGCGGCCTGTTCGCTATTGTTCAGCGTCTATACGGCATCGAGATCGCCGAACTGAAAGGCTTCGACACCTGGCACCCGGATGTACGCCTGTTCGAAATCAAGGAAAACGGCCAGCACGTTGGCCGCTTCTTCTTCGACCTCTATGCCCGCGCCAACAAGCGTGGCGGCGCGTGGATGGACGGCGCCCGCGACCGTCGCCGCACCGTCGACGGCGTGCTGCAAAGCCCGGTAGCCAACCTGGTGTGCAACTTCACCCCGGCCGACAGCGGCAAACCTGCACTGCTGACCCACGATGAAGTGACTACCCTGTTCCACGAATTCGGCCATGGCCTGCATCACCTGCTGACCCGCGTCGAGCATGCCGGCGTGTCCGGCATCAACGGCGTGGCGTGGGATGCGGTCGAGCTGCCGAGCCAGTTCATGGAAAACTGGTGCTGGGAGCCGGAAGGCCTCGCGCTGATTTCCGGCCACTACGAAACCGGCGAGCCGCTACCGCAGGATCTGCTGGAAAAAATGCTCGCGGCGAAGAACTTCCAGTCCGGCCTGATGATGGTGCGCCAACTGGAGTTCTCGCTGTTCGACTTCGAACTGCACGCCACCCACGGTGACGGCCGCAGCGTCGCGCAGGTGCTCGAAGGCGTGCGCAACGAAGTCTCGGTGATGCGTCCTCCGGCCTACAACCGCTTCCCGAACAGCTTTGCCCACATCTTCGCCGGCGGTTACGCGGCGGGTTACTACAGCTACAAGTGGGCGGAAGTGCTGTCGGCGGATGCCTTCTCCAAATTCGAAGAAGACGGCGTGCTGAATGCCGACACCGGTCGCGCCTTCCGCGAAGCGATCCTGGCTCGCGGTGGTTCGCAGGCGCCGATGGTGCTGTTCGTCGACTTCCGTGGCCGTGAGCCGTCGATTGACGCACTCTTGCGCCACAGCGGCCTGAGTGAGGACGCGGCAGCATGAGTGAGGCACCCGTGAAGACCAAAAAACGCTTTATCGCCGGGGCGGTCTGCCCGGCGTGCAGCGAGCCGGACAAATTGATGATGTGGAGCGAGGACGATGTCCCGCACCGTGAATGCGTGGCGTGCGGTTACAGCGACACACTCAATGCCCAAGGGCTGTCGGTGCCGAAAGAGCTGGGCACGCGGGTCAACACCAGCGCGCTCAAGCCTGCCCCGGACAAGACGGTTCAGGCGGTGCAGTTCTTCCCGAATCCGAAGCTGAAGAAAAAGCCTGACGAGCAGCACTGATCCTCAACCACCTTCCCCGATTCGTCGGTGGAAGGTGGTATTGGCTTAACACCTGTCCCCCGCACTTGCTTCGTAGGCTGGCCCCTTTGCGCCACGCCTCGAAGGAAGCTGCCATGCCCGACACCAATCCCCTCCTGCAACATTGGACGCTGCCACCCTGGCCAGCGATTCGCGCCGAGCATCTCGTGCCGGCAGTCAACCGCATCATTGCCGACAATCGACGCATCATCGCCCAGGTGATCGCCAGTCAGTCCGAACATCCCGGCTGGGACGATCTGGTGCTGAGCATCGACGAAGCCGATGCCCGCCTCGGTGAAGTCCGCTCGATTCTCGAAACGTTGTCGATGGTCAGGTCCGACGATGCGATCTGGCTCGTGGAAAGCGCCAAGGCGCATCTGGCGATCAATCAGTATCGCTCTGAAAAAGCCCGCAATCGCCCGTTGTACGAGGCTTACCAGCGTTTGGCGCAGAGTTCGATCGCCGGCAGTTTCGATGAGTCGCGCAACATCGCACTGGCGCGGATTCTGCGCCGATTCAAGCAGTCGGGCATTGAGCTTCCCACTGAACAGCAGCAGGAGCTGGCGCGGTTGAACCTCGAGATCGGCGGGTTGGAGCACGTATTTCTGGACAACCTCGAGCGCTGGACCGAGGCGTGGAGCAAGCGTGTCGACGACATTGCGCTGCTCGCAGGCTTGTCGCCGGCGATGAAGGATCGTCTGGCGCGCGCCGCACGCGAGGCCGGGCATGACGGCTGGCTGATCCGGCTGGAGCAGAACACCTGCCAGCACATCCTCAAATACGCCGAAAACCGCGCCTTGCGGGAGGAATGCTATGTGGCCTACCTGACCCGTGCCTCTGATCGGGGCCCACTGGCCGGTCGCTTCGATAACGGCCTGGTGCTGACCAAGCTGCTTGCCTTGCGCCAGCAGAAAGCCCGTTTGCTTGGCCACGAAAACGCCGCGCAACTGAGTCTGGCCAAACACAGCGCCCGGACGACGGCGTGGGTCAGTGGTTTTCTCCAGCGTCAGGCGGCGCAGCTGGCACCTGCCCTCGCGCAGGATGCGAAACAACTGGCGGCCTTCGCACGGCAACGCGGGATCGACCGGGTCCAGCCGTGGGATGAAGACTTCCTCGCCGAACAATGGCGCCAGCAGCAGTTTCCCGGCGCACTGGAAAACCTGCGTGATTACTTCCCGCTCGAGGGCACCTTGCGCAGGCTCTTTCTGTTCTGCGAACGGATGTTCGGGATCCGCATCGTCGAGCAGTCCGGCGGCGGGCATTGGCATGACGATGTGCGCCTGCTGGAAATCAGCGAGCATGAACAGGTCATCGGCTACATCTACCTTGACCCGTTTCACCGCGACAAGGCGGTGGACTTCCCCGGCACCACCACACTGCGCAATCGCCGGATCAACGCCGAAGGTCGCCCGGCGCTGCCGATTGCCCTGCTCCACAGCAATTTCACACCGCCCACCGATACCCATCCGTGCCGCCTCGAAGTCGACGATCTTCGGGTGCTTTTCCATGAGTTTGGCCACTGCCTCCAGCACGTGTTGACGCGTTCGCCCCATTACACGCTGTCCGGCATCCTGCAATTGGGGCATGAAGCGGCAGAGTTTTCCGGGCAATTGTTTGAGCAATGGTGTCAGTCGCGCGAGTTTGTGCTGTGGCTCGGTGCCCATTTTCAGACCGGCGAGCGCTTGAGCGCCGCACGGGTCGACGCGGCTCTGTCAGCCAGTCAGGCCCATTCCAGCCGGCAACAGGCCTTATTGCTGATGGGGGCGATGATTGACTTCGAACTGCACTTGACCCACGGCGATGGACGCTCGGTCGAAGAGGTTTGCAACGATGTGCAGCGCACTCTGACTCATCTGCAATTACCGGACGATCACCGGTTCGCCAATGGTTTCGATTATATGGTGACCCAGTACGACGCTTCGGTTTACGCCTATGTCTGGTCGAACATGCTGGCCCAGGAAGCATTCAAGCGCTTCAGCCGCGACTGGGTGTTCAACGCGCAGACCGGTCGTGAGTTTCGCGCAACGTTCTTTACACCGGGTGCGGGGCGTCCGCTCCTGGATGCGGTTGAAGCGTTCATCGGCCGGCCAGTCGTCGGCCTCGTTAATGAGGAGGCCGGAAGGGTTACTTCAGATTGACCGTCTGAAACCAGCTCTTCATCGAGCACGTAGCAAACGCGCTGGTACTGCAATCGCCATTGGCCAGCGCGGTGCGCAACTTGTCGACATCGACCTGCATCACGTAACGCACGCTGTCGCGGAAGTGACCACTTTCACCAAAGCCGCCCTGGGTCATTTCGTTCAGGGCATCCTCCTTGCTCCAGCCCTGCACGACGATCCGGTACATCGCCGCCATCAGGCCGGTGCGATCGGAGCCATGCTTGCAGTGCATCAACACCGGGCCGTCGGCTTCGGCGGCTTGAATCGCACGCAGGGTCTTGAGCACATCACTGTCGTCCACGTGATTGGTGCGATAGGGCAATTGCACCTGATGGATACCGGGGGCCTTCAGCCAGCTGGAATCCGCTTCCGGCAGAAAATTGATGACGGTGGCCACCTTCAGGTTGTTCAGCAACGGCACCGCACCGTCATCAGGGAGCGCGCTGCGATACAGCGTGGGCGACATCTGGAACAGGTTGTATTGCACCTCTACCGGTTGCGCCCACTCGACGGGACGGGAAGCCGGGGTTTGCGCAGCCTGAGCTGGAATCCAGCTGAACAGGGCCAGCAGCGATAAACAGAAAGCGGAGGAAAAACGCGTCAGGAACATGCTTTACGGCGACCGTGTGGGTTTCGTCAGTGAAGGCCGCAGCTTGCGAGCTTCGCGGTCAAATCCGCGTGAGGCGCTTGTAAAAGAATCGTGAATAGGCCGGTTCCCTTGGTCGAAAAGCGCTGTTTTTTCGGCTGAATCGGTTCATCCGGTTGCTTAGCCTGCTACCATTTGTCACATCATGTTGCAGACGCGTCCCCCTTCTACCGGCCATTCCGGCCACGTCGCAGCCAGAAAATTCTTGAGCCGTTCGCAGAAACGGCTGACAACCATCAATGCCTGATGAGGTGTATCCCCATGTCTGATGAAGATCGAGACAACACGCGGCGTGAGTTTTTGCGCAAATCCCTGACCCTGATTCCAGTGGTTACCCTCGCCGGCAGCGGACTCGGCAGCACCGTGCTGCAAGCCGCGCCGGAAAGTGCGCCTGCCACGCCCCCGGCGAAACCGGCCGCCGTTGAAGCCAGTACCTATCAGCCAAGCTATTTCACTGCCGAAGAGTGGGCGTTCATCAATGCCGCCGTCGCGCAATTGATCCCCAACGATGCGCAAGGCCCTGGGGCACTCGAGGCCGGCGTGCCGGAATACATCGACCGTCAGATGAACACCCCCTACGCCGCCGGTGCCCTTTGGTACATGCAGGGCCCGTTCAATGCCGACGCCGCGCCGGAGATGGGCTGGCAGAGCAAACTGGTCCCGAAAGAAATCTATCGTCTCGGCATCGCCGCCACGGATCAGTGGGCAAAATCCCTCAACGGTAAAACATTTGCCGAGCAAGACAGCGCTACCCGAGACGATCTGCTCAAGCAGCTCGAAGCCGGGAAACCGCAATTCGACAGCGTTCCGGCGAAGATTTTCTTCAGCCTGCTGCTGCAAAACACCAAGGAAGGGTTCTTCTGCGACCCGATCCATGGCGGCAATAAAGGCATGGTCGGCTGGACCATGATCGGCTTCCCCGGCGCCCGCGCCGATTTCATGGATTGGGTGGAACGCAACGAGCAGTACCCCTTCCCGGCAGTTTCGATTCGCGGCGAGAGGGCGTGAGCATGGCAACGGTAATGAAAAAGGTCGACGCAGTGATCGTCGGTTTCGGCTGGACGGGCGCGATCATGGCCAAGGAGCTCACCGAAGCGGGGCTGAACGTGCTGGCACTGGAACGCGGGCCGATGCAGGACACCTACCCGGACGGCAACTATCCACAGGTGATCGACGAACTCACCTACAGCGTGCGGAAAAAACTCTTCCAGGACGTTTCCAAGGAAACCGTCACCATCCGCCACAGCATCAACGACATCGCCCTGCCGAATCGCCAGTTGGGCGCGTTCCTGCCCGGCAATGGCGTGGGCGGCGCCGGGCTGCACTGGTCGGGCGTGCACTTTCGGGTCGACCCGATCGAGTTGCGCATTCGCAGCCACTACGAAGAGCGCTACGGCAAAAGCTTCATCCCCAAGGACATGACCATCCAGGACTTCGGCGTCAGCTATGAAGAGCTGGAACCGTTCTTCGATTTCGCCGAAAAAGTCTTCGGCACCTCCGGCCAGGCCTGGACCGTGAAAGGCCAACTGGTCGGCCAGGGCAAGGGCGGCAACCCGTACGCACCGGATCGCTCGAACCCGTTCCCGCTGGAAGCGCAGAAAAACACGGTTTCCGCACAGCTGTTCGGCAAAGCGGCTACCGAAGTCGGTTACAAACCCTACAACCTGCCTTCCGCCAATACTTCAGGGCCGTACACCAACCCCTACGGCGCACAGATGGGCCCGTGCAACTTCTGCGGTTTCTGCAGCGGTTATGTCTGCTACATGTATTCCAAGGCGTCGCCGAACGTGAACATTCTGCCGGCGCTGAAGCCGCTGCCGAATTTCGAACTGCGGCCCAACGCCCACGTGCTGCGGGTCAACCTCGACAGTACGAAAACCAAAGCCACCGGCGTCACCTACGTCGACGGCCAGGGCCGCGAGATCGAACAACCGGCGGACCTGGTGATCCTCGGCGCATTCCAGTTGCACAACGTGCGTCTGATGCTGCTCTCCGGCATCGGCAAACCCTACGACCCGGTCAGCGGTGAAGGCGTGGTCGGGCGCAACTTCGCCTACCAGAACATGGCCACCATCAAGGCGTTCTTCGACAAGGACACCCACACCAACAACTTCATCGGCGCCGGCGGCAACGGTGTGGCGGTGGATGACTTCAACGCCGACAACTTCGACCACGGGCCTCACGGTTTCGTCGGTGGCTCGCCGATGTGGGTCAACCAGGCCGGCAGCCGACCGATCGCCGGCACCTCCAACCCGCCGGGCACCCCGGCCTGGGGCAGTGCGTGGAAACGCGCCACCGCCGATTACTACACCCACCAGGTGTCGATGGACGCCCACGGCGCGCATCAGTCCTACCGTGGCAACTACCTCGATCTGGACCCGGTGTACCGCGATGCCTACGGCATGCCGCTGCTGCGGATGACGTTCGACTGGCAGGAAAACGACATCAAGATGAACCGCTTCATGGTCGAGAAAATGGGCAAGATCGCCGAGGCCATGGGCCCGAAAGCCATTGCCGTGATCGGCAAGAAAGTCGGCGACCACTTCAACAGCGCGTCGTACCAGACCACCCACCTCAACGGTGGCGCGATCATGGGCACCGATCCGAAGACCAGCGCGCTGAACCGCTACCTGCAGAGCTGGGACGTGCACAACGTGTTCGTTCCGGGTGCCTCGGCATTCCCGCAAGGCCTGGGTTACAACCCGACCGGGCTGGTCGCCGCGTTGACCTACTGGTCGGCGAAAGCGATTCGCGAGCAGTACCTGAAAAACCCCGGCCCGCTGGTTCAGGCTTAAGGAGCGATGACCATGAAGACTCTCGTTATCGCGACCCTCGCGCTGCTCGGCAGCACGGCCGCTCACGGCGCCGAAATTGATCAATCCCTGATCAAACAAGGCGAATACCTCGCCCGTGCCGGCGACTGCGTGGCCTGCCACACGGCCAAGGATGGCAAGCCGTTCGCCGGTGGCCTGCCGATGGAAACCCCGATCGGCACGATCTACTCGACCAACATCACCCCGGATAAAACCGGTGTCGGTGACTACAGTTTCGAGGACTTCGACCAGGCCGTGCGCCATGGCGTGGCCAAAAACGGCACGACCCTGTACCCGGCGATGCCGTACCCGTCCTACGCCCGTGTCAGCGAAACCGACATGTGGGCGCTCTACGCCTACTTCATGCATGGCGTTGCACCGGTGGCGCAAGAGAACAAGGCCAGTGACATCCCGTGGCCATTGAGCATGCGCTGGCCGCTGATGGGCTGGCGCTGGCTGTTCGCGCCAAAGGTCGAGGACTACAAACCCGAGTCGGACGATGCCGTCGTCAGCCGTGGGGCGTATCTGGTGGAAGGCCTCGGACATTGCGGCGCCTGCCATACGCCACGGGCCCTGACCATGCAGGAAAAATCCCTGAGCGCGGCCGAAGGCAGCAGTTTTCTGTCAGGCAGTGCGCCGCTGGAAGGCTGGATCGCCAAAAGTTTGCGCGGTGACCACAAGGACGGTCTCGGCAGCTGGAGCGAAGAACAACTGGTGCAGTTTCTCAAGACCGGGCGCAGCGACCGCAGCGCAGTGTTCGGCGGCATGAGCGACGTGGTCACCCACAGCATGCAGTACATGACCGACGCCGACCTGACCGCGATTGCCCGTTACCTGAAATCGCTGCCGGCCAATGATCCTGCCGACCAGCCGCACCAGTACGACGAGAAAGCCGCCAAGGCCTTGTGGAACGGTGATGACAGTCAGCGTGGCGCGTCGGTGTACATCGACAACTGCGCCGCCTGCCACCGCACCGACGGCCATGGCTACACCCGGGTGTTCCCGGCGTTGGCAGGTAATCCGGTGTTGCAATCGGACGACCCGACCTCGCTGATTCACATCGTGCTCAAGGGCGGCACTCTACCTGCGACGCACGCCGCGCCATCGACCTTCACCATGCCTGGCTTCGCCTGGCGTCTGTCGGATCAGGAAGTGGCCGATGTGGTGAGCTTCATCCGTGGCAGTTGGGGCAACAAGGGCGCGCCGGTCAAGGCCGCTGACGTGACCCAGTTGCGCAAGGACGATATGAAGCAAACCTCGAACGATGACCTCGGCCAGGTGACACAGCACAACTGACTGTTCGCCCAACGGCACTAGTCAGACCGACAACGCCTCGATACTGTATATGCACACAGTACCGAGGCATTGCCATGTCCACCCCTCTTCCTCCGCGCGGTCGCGGCACCGCCACCAACCCGCACAACCGCTTCGCGCCGAGTCGTTCGGTGGCCGAGGATGACGGCTGGTATCAGGAAGTGCCACTGACTCAGGGCACCGAAGTCAGCTTCGAAACCGCGAAGACCATCATCACCCGCAACACCTCGCCGGACCTGCCCTTCGACCGTTCGATCAACCCCTATCGCGGCTGCGAGCATGGCTGCATTTATTGCTATGCACGGCCCAGCCACGCTTATTGGGACATGTCGCCGGGGCTGGATTTCGAAACCAAACTGATCGCCAAAACCAACGCGGCACAGCTACTGGAAGAACAGCTGGGGAAAAAAGGCTATCAATGTGCGCCGATCAACCTCGGATCCAACACCGATCCCTATCAGCCGATCGAACGCGAACACCGGATCACCCGCCAGACCCTCGAAGTACTGCTCCGCTACCGGCATCCGGTGACGATCGTCACCGAGGGCTCGCTGATCCTGCGCGACCTCGACCTGCTCACCGAACTGGCACAACAGCGGCTGGTGGCGGTGATGATCAGCCTGACCACCCTGGACGACGAACTCAAACGCATCCTCGAACCCCGCGCCGCCGCACCCAAGGCCCGGTTACGGGCGATCCGGGTGATGCGCGAGGCGGGGATTCCGGTGGGCGTGTTGTGTTCGCCGATGATTCCGATGATCAACGACAGCGAAATCGAAAGCCTGCTGACCGAGGCCCACGCGGCCGGCGCCCAGAGCGCGGCCTACATGATGCTGCGCCTGCCGCTGGAGGTGGCGCCGCTGTTCGAGGAATGGCTTGAGGCGCACTACCCGCAGCGTGCGGCGCATGTGCTGAGCCTGATCCGCCAGAGCCGTGGCGGCGAGCTGTACGACAGCCGTTTCGGTGCCCGGATGCGCGGCGAGGGGCCGTTTGCCGACCTGCTCGCCCAGCGCTTCGCCAAAGCGATCAAGCGCTTGGGACTCAATCACCGCGAAGGCTACAACCTCGACTGCACGGCCTTCTGTCCGCCGGGTCGTCAGATGGCGCTGATTTAGCGACAATTGGCCCATGGTTGAGAGGAAGGAATGCTTGACCCGGTTTACGCCGGTCACACATTTTGTGACCTGGAACACACGTTCTAGAGCGCTTGATTCAGTTTGAGTTAAGTTTCGGCAGTTACCTTGCTCATCGAGTGACTGACGGGTCGGGATGACCCGGATGTTCTAAACAGCCACTGGCTTCACACCGGAATACACGGGAACGACTCCCCGAATCCGCCAATGAGGATGAATCATGAGTGACAAGGATAAACAGCCGTTGGCTGCGTCGGCGCAAGCCGCCCCTGTGGCGGAATCCGCCGATGCAGCGTTGAAGCGTATCGTTGACGGCTTTTTGCATTTTCATCATGAGGTCTTTCCGCAGCAGGAAGAACTCTTCAAGAAACTCGCCACGGCCCAATCGCCACGGGCCATGTTCATCACCTGCGCCGACTCGCGCATCGTTCCTGAACTGATCACCCAGAGTTCCCCCGGCGATCTGTTCGTGACCCGTAACGTCGGCAACGTCGTGCCACCCTACGGCCAAATGAACGGCGGCGTTTCCACCGCCATCGAATACGCGGTACTGGCCCTTGGCGTGCAGCACATCATCATTTGCGGCCACTCCGATTGCGGCGCCATGCGCGCGGTACTCAATCCGGACAGCCTGGAAAAGATGCCGACGGTCAAAGCCTGGCTGCGCCACGCCGAAGTCGCGAAAACCATGGTGCATGACAACTGCAACTGCGCCGACGAAAAAGAAAGCATGCCGATCCTCACCGAGGAAAACGTCATCGCCCAACTGCAGCACTTGCGTACCCATCCTTCGGTAGCCTCGCGCATGGCGAACGGTCATCTGTTCATCCATGGCTGGGTCTACAACATCGAAACCAGCGAAATCAAAGCTTACGACGCGGATCAGGGATGCTTCCTGCCGCTCGACGGCAGCCATCCGATTCCGGTGGCGACGCCCAAAGCGCGCTTCTAAATCCTCCTAAAAATCCGTGTGGTTTGACGCCGGCCGCTGTTTCAGCGGCCAGGCCTTGCCACGCCTGAAGAAAACTTCGGGAGTATCGCCATGCGTGCGGCTCAATTGAAAGCTGTGTTGCCACGGGAGCTGCTCGCTTCAGTGGTTGTGTTTCTGGTCGCGTTGCCGCTGTGCATGGGCATTGCGATTGCTTCAGGGCTGCCACCGGCCAAAGGCCTGATCACCGGGATCATCGGAGGGCTGGTGGTGGGCTGGCTGGCGGGGTCGCCGTTGCAGGTCAGCGGTCCGGCGGCGGGTCTGGCGGTGCTGGTGTTCGAGCTGGTACGCCAGCATGGCATCGAAATGCTCGGGCCGATCCTGCTGCTCGCCGGTTTCCTGCAACTGGTAGCGGGACGCCTGAAGCTCGGATGCTGGTTCCGGGTCACGGCGCCAGCGGTGGTGTACGGCATGCTTGCCGGTATCGGTGTGCTGATCGTGCTGTCACAGGTGCATGTGATGCTTGACGCGTCACCGAAACCCTCTGGTCTGGACAATCTGACGGCATTCCCCGGCGCAGTGGCGCAGGCCTTGCCGTCCTTTGGCTGGCAGGCCGGGCTGCTCGGGCTGTCGACCATCGCGGTGATGTGGCTGTGGGAAAAATTCCGCCCGCATTCGCTGCGTTTCATTCCCGGCGCGCTGCTCGGGGTCGGGCTGGCGACAGGTGCCAGCCTTTTGCTGGCGCTGCAAGTGAAGCGGGTTGAAGTGCCGGCGAATCTGGCCGAAGCCATCGACTGGCTGAAACCGGCGGACCTGCTCAGCCTGGCCGACCCGACGCTGCTGATCGCCGCGTTCGCTGTCGCCTTCATCGCCAGCGCCGAAACCCTGCTGTCCGCCGCCGCGGTGGATCGCATGCACAGTGGCGCGCGTTCGGACTTCGACCGTGAGCTGTCGGCGCAAGGCGTCGGCAACATGCTCTGTGGTCTGGTCGGCGCGCTGCCGATGACCGGGGTGATCGTGCGCAGTTCAGCAAACGTCCAGGCTGGTGCCACCACACGTTACTCGACGATTTTCCATGGCCTGTGGCTGCTGGCGTTCGTGCTGTTGCTGTCGAGCGTGTTGCAGAGTATTCCGGTGGCGAGTCTGGCCGGCGTTCTGGTTTACACCGGTTTCAAACTGGTGGACCTGAAGGCGTTCCGTGGTCTGGGGCGTTATGGTCGGATGCCGATGTTCACCTACGCCGCCACGGCGCTGGCGATCATCTTCACCGACCTGTTGACGGGCGTATTGATCGGTTTCGGCCTGACTTTGTTGAAACTGGCGTTCAAGGCCTCGCGCCTGAAAATCAGCCTGATCGATCTGCCGCAGGAAGGGGAAATGGAGTTGCGTCTGGTGGGCGCCGCGACGTTCCTCAAGGTGCCGGCGCTGACTCAGGTACTGGGCAGCATTCCGCCGGGCACGACGGTGCACGTGCCGCTCAATAACCTGAGCTACATCGACCATTCGTGTCTGGAACTGCTCGAAGAGTGGGGCCGGGCGAATGCGGCCAAGGGGGCGAAACTGTTGATCGAGTCGCGTGGATTGAAGCGACGGCTCGAGGGACGGATCCGCACCACCACCGGAATAGGTGCTGCTGGCTAAAAACCTGACGTGGAAATACCCCTGTGGGAGCGGGCTTGCTCGCGAAATCGGTGGATCAGTCGACATTAATTTTGACTGACACAGCGCTTTCGCGAGCAAGCCCGCTCCCACATTTGAATCGCGTGCAACTCCGGTTTATGCAGCAGGCTGATCCAGCTCCAGGCCCACGCCCAGACGCCGGCTCATGCACGGCCAGCGTTTCCATGCCGCACCAGTGTCCGGGCTGCTGAGTTTCTCGCGGTAGGCTTCCACCGACTCCAGCGCAAAGCTGTCGTCGTCGAGCATGCTGTCCACCGCGTGATGCACCACTTCGTCGAGTTGGTTGGCAAATTCCTCACCGATCAACTGGTGAGCAATCAGATTGGCGACCGTCATGTCCAAGGGGATCAGTGGCTGGCCGAAATGCTTGATGTACAGGTCGTTGACCTCTTCGACAAAACGGTGCGCCAGATAGGCTTCGTCCAGCAGACTGTCCAGGCCCACGGGCGGCTGGAGGAAGTACTGCTCGGCGATTTTCAGCACCGGTTTGATCTGCGATTCGATTCCCGCTTCCCTGGCGACTTCATTGGCTGCATCCAGCAGGTCTGGCACTTCGTCGATGTAGGCGGCGACAAAACGCGTCAGCACGCCGTTGGCGTCGGTTTCCGGCAACTGGATCGCCGGGTGCAGGTGTTGCATTTGAGCTTCGAGCTGACGGGTCAGCTTTCCGGTTTCAATCTCGTGTTGTCGGGCTATGTGTATTTGCTCGCGCAATGCGGCGGTGTTCATGAAAACTCCAGGAAACAAGGCAATGAAATAGGGAAGACATAACTTAGCTGGCTTACGAAAAATGCTAAGACGCATTTGTCATAATTATTTCATCCTTGATGCACCGGCGTTATATCGGTTTGCCACCACTCGTCTGCATCCTTCTCCATTCGTGCCCTGGAACGCAAGTGTCAGCTGTTTCATTCGATTTACGTCCTCACATTGCATTTCTCGGTGGCTGTCTATACTCGCCATTGAATGGAGTTAGCTGATGACGCCCGACTGCCCACGCAGCAAGGCCCGGCGATTCAAGTTCGTAGTCTGATGCAGCCGCTCCCTTGCCTCTGGTGAAAGCCGGCGGGATAACAAGAACGATAAGGGGAACCCGCAATGATGCGACATCCACACGTCTGGATGGGCCTCCTGTTGTGGTCGATTTTCAGCCCGGTGCAAGCTGCCTGGACTGTGAATATGGCGCCTGGAGCGACTGAAATCAGTCACGCAGTATTCGACCTGCACATGACCATTTTCTGGATCTGTGTGGTGATCGGGATCATCGTCTTCGGCGCCATGTTCTGGTCGATGATGGTGCACCGCCGTTCTACCGGGCAGGTCGCCGCAAAATTCCACGAAAGCACCACCGTCGAAATTCTCTGGACCGTCGTCCCGCTGCTGATCCTGGTGGCGATGGCCGTTCCGGCGACCGCGACCCTGATCAAGATGTACGACACCAGTGAGCCGGATATCGATATCCAGATCACCGGTTATCAGTGGAAGTGGCACTACAAATACCTGGGCCAGGACGTGGAGTTCTTCAGCAACCTGGCCACGCCCGCCGAGCAGATCCACAACAAGGAGGCCAAGGGCGAGCACTACCTGCTCGAAGTCGACAAGCCGCTGGTACTGCCGACCGGGGCCAAGGTGCGCTTCCTCGTGACCTCCGCCGACGTGATCCACTCCTGGTGGGTGCCGGCCTTCGCGGTCAAGCGCGATGCGATCCCCGGGTTCGTCAACGAAGCCTGGACCCGCATCGACAAGCCCGGCCTCTACCGTGGCCAGTGCGCCGAATTGTGCGGCAAGGACCACGGCTTCATGCCGATCGTGGTCGACGTCAAAGAGAAGGCCGACTACGAAAAATGGCTTGCCGAGCGCAAGGCCGAAGCGTTGCAGCTCAAGGAGCTGACCAGCAAGGAATGGACCCTCGACGAACTCAAGGAACGTGGCGACAAGATCTACCACACCACCTGCGTCGCCTGTCACCAGGCCGAAGGCCAGGGCCTGCCGCCGATGTTCCCGGCCCTCAAGGGCTCGAAAATCGCCACCGGCCCGAAAGAAGGCCACTTGAGCATTGTCTTCCACGGCAAGCCCGGCACCGCCATGGCGGCGTTCGGCAAGCAGCTGTCGGAAGTCGATATCGCAGCGGTCGTGACCTACGAACGTAACGCCTGGGGCAACAACAAGGGCGACATGGTCACGCCAAAAGAAGTGCTGGAGCTGAAACAGGCGGAAAGCAAATGAGCCGGTCTATTGCGTACTTCGTGAACCGGTCGGGTCCCTGCGTCCCGGCCTGCCCAGTCCACTCACTTGAAGGAGACCGGCCATGAGCGCTGTCATCGATGACCACGGTCATGCCGACCACGACCACGCCCACGGCCCCGCCAAAGGCCTGATGCGCTGGGTGCTGACCACCAACCACAAGGACATCGGCACGCTGTACCTGTGGTTTGCGTTCTGCATGTTCCTGCTCGGCGGCTCGTTCGCCATGGTGATCCGCGCCGAGCTGTTCCAGCCCGGCCTGCAGATCGTGGAGCCTGCGTTCTTCAACCAGATGACCACCATGCATGGTCTGGTGATGGTGTTCGGTGCGGTGATGCCGGCGTTCGTCGGCCTCGCCAACTGGATGATCCCGTTGATGGTCGGCGCGCCGGACATGGCCCTGCCGCGGATGAACAACTTCAGCTTCTGGCTACTGCCGGCGGCGTTCCTGCTGCTGGTCTCGACTCTTTTCACCCCCGGTGGCGGGCCGAACTTCGGCTGGACGTTCTACGCGCCGCTGTCCACCACCTATGCCCCGGAAAGCGTGACGTTCTTCATCTTCGCCATTCACTTGATGGGGATCAGCTCGATCATGGGCGCGATCAACGTGATCGCCACCATCCTCAACCTGCGCGCCCCCGGCATGACCCTGATGAAAATGCCGCTGTTCGTCTGGACCTGGCTGATCACCGCGTTCCTGCTGATCGCGGTGATGCCGGTGCTGGCCGGGTGCGTGACGATGATGCTGATGGACATCCACTTCGGCACCAGTTTCTTCAGTGCCGCCGGTGGCGGTGACCCGGTGCTGTTCCAGCATGTGTTCTGGTTCTTCGGCCACCCCGAGGTGTACATCATGATCCTGCCGGCCTTCGGTGCCGTCAGCCAGATCATCCCGACCTTCTCGCGCAAGCCGCTGTTCGGCTACACCTCGATGGTCTACGCCACGGCGAGCATCGCGTTCCTGTCGTTCATCGTCTGGGCGCACCACATGTTCGTGGTGGGCATCCCGCTGGTGGGCGAGTTGTTCTTCATGTACGCGACGATGCTGATCGCGGTGCCGACCGGGGTGAAGGTGTTCAACTGGGCCAGCACCATGTGGCAAGGCTCGATGACCTTCGAGACGCCGATGCTGTTTGCCGTGGCGTTCGTGATTCTGTTCTCCATCGGCGGTTTCTCCGGGCTGATGCTGGCCATCGCCCCGGCGGACTTCCAGTACCAGGACACCTACTTCGTGGTCGCGCACTTCCACTACGTGCTGGTGCCGGGGGCGATCTTCGGGATTTTCGCGTCGGCCTATTACTGGCTGCCGAAATGGACCGGCCACATGTACGACGAAACCCTGGGCAAGCTGCACTTCTGGCTGTCCTTCGTCGGCATGAACCTGACGTTCTTCCCGATGCACTTCGTGGGCCTGGCGGGCATGCCCCGGCGGATTCCGGACTACAACCTGCAGTTCGCCGACTTCAACATGGTCTCGTCGATCGGCGCGTTCATGTTCGGCGCCACGCAGATCTTCTTCCTGTTCATCGTGATCAAGACCATCCGTGGCGGCGAGCCGGCTCCCGCCAAACCGTGGGATGGCGCCGAAGGTCTGGAATGGAGCGTGCCGTCACCGGCGCCGTATCACACCTTCACCACGCCGCCGGAAGTGAAATGAAAATCCAACCCTATGTGGGAGCGAGCCTGCTCGCGATGAACGATGACGCGGTCTGTCTGCCAGACCGTAGCGCCTGCATCGCGAGCAGGCTCGCTCCCACAAGGGCTCTCGGTAGAGACATTAATCATGGCTGACTCGATTTCGATGAAGAAGCTGGTCACCCGACTGCTCGGCGTGGTGGTGGCGATGTTCGTCTTCGGTTTTGCCCTGGTGCCGATCTACGACGTGATGTGCAAGGCGTTCGGTATCAACGGCAAGACCGCCGGGCAGTACGAGGGCGAGCAGACCGTCGATGCCTCGCGGCAAGTGCGGGTGCAGTTTCTGTCGACCAACACCGCCGACATGCCATGGGATTTCTATCCCAAGCATGACGAGCTGACGGCCAACCCCGGCGCGGTGAACGAGATGATCTTCATCGCCCGCAACCCCACCGACAAACCAATGAGCGCTCAAGCCGTACCGAGCATCGCGCCGAGCAATGCGGCGGCGTATTTCCACAAGACCGAATGCTTTTGCTTTACCCAGCAGGTGCTGCAGCCCGGTCAGCAGATCGAGATGCCGGTGCGTTTCATCGTTGACCGCGACATGCCCAAGGACGTGAAGCACCTGACGCTGTCCTACACGCTGTTCGATATCACCGCCCGACATCCTCCGGTGGCTGCAAACACTGGCGGTTAAGCGTGCCCGATAAGGAGAACAATAAATGGCAACTCATGAGCACTATTACGTCCCGGCCCAGAGCAAGTGGCCGATCGTGGCCACGGTGGGGATGTTCGTCACCGTGTACGGCCTGGCGACCTGGTTCAACGATCTGAAGGCAGCGCGTCCGGAATCCCACGGCCCGCTGATCTTTTTCGTCGGCGGTCTGTTGCTGGCGTACATGCTGTTCGGCTGGTTCGGTACGGTGATCAAGGAGAGCCGCGCGGGGTTGTACAGCCCGCAACTGGACCGCTCGTTCCGCTGGGGCATGAGCTGGTTCATCTTCTCCGAGGTGATGTTCTTCATCGCCTTCTTCGGCGCGCTGTTCTACGTGCGGCACATCTCCGGCCCGGCACTGGGCGGCGAAGGCACCAAAGGCATCGCTCATATGCTCTGGCCGAACTTCCAGTTCACCTGGCCGCTGCTGCACACGCCGGATCCGAAACTGTTCCCGCCTCCAAAAGAAGTCATCAGCCCCTGGGGCCTGCCGCTGATCAACACCATCCTGCTGGTGAGTTCCAGCGTGACCATCACCATCGCCCACCACGCGCTGAAGAAAGGTCATCGCGGCGCGCTAAAACTGTGGCTGGCGATCACCGTGCTGCTGGGCTGCGCGTTCCTCGGTTTCCAGGCCGAAGAATATATCCACGCCTACCACGAACTGGGGCTGACCCTCGGCTCGGGCATCTACGGCGCGACGTTCTTCATGCTCACCGGTTTCCACGGCGCCCACGTGACCATCGGCACGATCATTCTGTTCGTGATGCTGATGCGCATCATGAAGGGCCACTTCGACAACGAACATCAGTTCGGTTTTGAAGCGGCGAGCTGGTATTGGCACTTCGTCGATGTGGTGTGGATCGGCTTGTTCATCTTCGTTTACGTGCTCTGAGGAACAGAGCTACCAAGGCGCGTGCGACACCAGTTGGCCGCTGTAGAAACCCCAGGCGATCAGGCCGACGGTGACAGCGGCCAACGTCACCCGAACACTCAAGGCGATCACCAGCCGATTCGAGCTGCTGTCGTCCTTGACCAGGAAAAACAGGCCGCTGAACAGGCTGACCACCGTGGCAATCAGCATCAGGACGATGGCTGCTTTGAGCATGGGAAGAACTCCGGGGGAACAAGCGATGCAGTTGAGTATAGCGATCGCGTTCACTGATTTTCTGGCGCGACCATGAAGCGCTTCCGGCCGGGCGTGGTGCCGACCCTGGTCGTCGGCCTGCTGCTGCCGTTGCTGATTTCGCTGGGCTTCTGGCAACTGGGCCGGGGTGCGGAGAAAACCGCCCTGCTCGCCAGCTACGCCGAACGCCGCGCCGCCGAACCGATGGCCAGCACCGAGTTGCTGCACAGCGCCGATCCGGCCTTTCGCCGGGTGCATCTGCACGGCCAGTTCGATGCTGCCCACAGCCTGTTGCTGGACAACCGCCAGCGCAACGGCAAGGTCGGCGTCGAATTGCTGCAACCGTTTCAGGATCAACGCAGCGGCCAGTGGCTGCTGGTCAATCGCGGCTGGCTGCCGTGGCCGGATCGGCGCACGGCCCCGCAATTCAACACACCGACCGACGCCGTGAATGTCGATGCCTGGGTGTACGTCGCCCCCGGTGCCACCTTCCAGCTGCATGCCGATCCGGTCAGCAGCACCTGGCCGCAAACCGTCACCGCCATCGAACCCGCGAAGCTGTGGAAAACCCTCGAACGCGACGGGTTCGCCTACGAATTACGCGCCGAACCCGGCCCCGCCAGCTATCAGGCCGACTGGCCGGTAGTCGCGATGGGCCCGGAAAAACACCTCGGTTACGCCGTGCAGTGGTTCGCCATGGCCACCGCCCTGCTCGGGCTCTACCTCTATCTCGGCTGGCACAACGCAAAGGAGAAACACCATGGGAGCGGCCATGAATCCACCCAGCATGTCTGAAACGAAAGTCCCGGCCAGTCGCCGTCGCGGACGCATCCAGCTGCTGCTGATCGTGCTCGGCGTGGTCGGTCCGATGATCCTCGCCACCGGCATGTACAAGTTGCAGTTCTGGGTGCCGGAAGGTCGCAGCTATCACGGCGAATTGATCGGCAACGGTCAGACCCGCGCCGACCTCGGCATCCAGGCTGACGAAACGCGCTGGCAGATGCTGGTGACCGCACCGAAGGATTGCGCGGTGGACTGCCAGCAACTGGTGTACCTGGCGCGGCAGATCCAGATCGGCCTGGGCCGCGAAGCCGGGCGCGCCAGCCACGCCCTGGCCGCTGCACAACCGTTGGCTGCCGACTACGAAGCCAAGCTGACCCGCGAATACCCGCAGCTGCAACGCTACCCGCTGGACCCGGCGACCTTCAGCAAGACCACGGGCGACAAGGCCACGCCGCAACTGTGGATCATCGATCCCCACGGCAACCTCGTGCTGCGTTACGACCCGAGCGTCAAGGGCAAGGATCTGCTCAACGACCTGCGCCACCTGCTGAAACTGTCGAACATCGGATAAGGGCATCGTCATGGCCAAACCTGGATTTCGCCTCGCGCTGTTTGCCACCCTGCTGGCACTGATCGTGGTGCTGCTCGGCGCCTACACCCGCCTGACCCACGCCGGCCTCGGCTGCCCGGACTGGCCGGGCTGCTACGGGTTCATCAGCGTGCCGAAAAGCGAAGCCCAGCTGGCCCATGCCGAACTGCATTACCCCGACTCGCCAGTGGAGGCGCACAAAGGCTGGAACGAGATGATCCACCGTTACTTCGCCGGCACCCTCGGCCTGCTGATCTCGGTGTTGGCCGGTCGCGCGTGGGTCAACCGTCGTCATCCCGGGCAACCGCTGAAGCTGCCGCTGTTTCTGCTGGCGGTGGTGTTCGCCCAGGCGGCGTTCGGCATGTGGACGGTGACGCTCAAGCTCTGGCCGCAAGTGGTGACCGGGCATTTGCTCGGTGGCTTCGCGACCCTGAGCCTGCTGTTTCTGCTGACCTTGCGACTGTCCGGCGTGCTGCCGGCGCTGACCGTGCCCAAGCGTCTGCAATATTGGGCGACTGCCGGATTGCTGTTGGTGATCGGCCAGATCGCCCTCGGCGGCTGGGTCAGTTCCAACTACGCGGCGGTGGCCTGCATCGACTTCCCGACCTGCCACGGCCAGTGGCTGCCGCCGGCGGATTTCGCCAACGGCTTTCACCTGACCCAACACATCGGCCCCAATTACCTGGGCGGGCAACTCGACAGCGATGCACGCACGGCGATTCACCTGACCCACCGCATCGGTGCGTTACTGGTGACGGTCGTCCTGCTCGGCCTGGCCTGGCAACTGAAAGTGGTGGGCATGACGCGACTGGCCGGGCTGGTGCTGATCGCCCTCGGCGCGCAGATCACCCTCGGCATCAGCAACGTGCTGTTCCATCTGCCGCTGCCGGTGGCCGTAGCGCACAACGCCGGCGGTGCGGCGCTGCTGCTGACGATGGTGCTGGTCAACTATCACGCGCGAACCAGCCTGGTTCGGGTCAGGCAGCCGATGATCGCGCGCTGGCGCCTGAGCCCGCGCAAACACTCGGCGGCGCCCATCACGATTAAAGGAGAGACGCCATGGCGATTCTGATCGGCGAACGTCCGGCGCAGGCGCTGTGGCGTGATTACCTGGAGCTGACCAAACCGAAAGTCGTGGTGCTGATGCTGATCACCTCGCTGGTGGGCATGTTCCTCGCGACCCGCGCCGGGGTGCCGTGGACGGTGCTGGTGTTCGGCAACCTGGGGATCGCGTTGTGTGCCGGTGGCGCGGCGGCGGTCAATCACGTGGTGGACCGGCGCATCGATGCGGTCATGGCCCGCACCCATAAACGGCCGCTGGCCGAGGGCCGGGTTTCGCCCACGGGCGCACTGACCTTTGCGCTGGTGCTGGCACTGCTCGGCCAGGCCCTGCTGCTGACCTTCACCAATCCGCTGACCGCGTGGCTGACCCTGGCCTCGCTGCTTGGCTACGCGGTGATCTACACCGGTTTTCTCAAACGCGCGACGCCGCAGAACATCGTCATCGGTGGCCTCGCCGGCGCCGCCCCGCCGCTGCTCGGCTGGACCGCCGCCACCGGCCACGTCAGCGCCGAACCGTTGCTGCTGGTGCTGATCATCTTCGCCTGGACCCCACCGCACTTCTGGGCGCTGGCCATCCATCGCAAAGAGGAATACGCCAAGGCCGACATTCCGATGCTGCCGGTCACCCATGGCGAGCACTACACCAAGGTGCACATTCTGCTGTACACCTTCGCCCTGCTGGCGGTCAGCCTGTTGCCGTACGTGATCCACATGAGCGGCCTGCTGTACCTGATCTGCGCGCTCGGTCTGGGCGCCAGGTTTCTGCAATGGGCCGTGGTGCTGTACCGTGGCACTCGGCCGCACGCGGCGATCAACACCTTCAAGTACTCTATCTGGTACCTGTTTCTGCTGTTCATCGCCCTGCTCGTAGACCACTACTTACTGTTGAACCTATGACTCGAACCCAGAAAACCGTCTTCATCCTCGTCGCCGTGATCGCGCTGATCCTCGGCCTGACCGTCAACAAAGTGCTGAGCGGCAAGGGCCAGGGCGACCCGACCGCACTGATCGACGCCGGCATCATCCTGCTGCCGCAGAGCCGCAACCTGCCGGACGTGACGATGACCAATCAGGACGGCCAACCGGTCACGATCAACGAGCTCAAGGGCAAGTGGAGTCTGCTGTTCTTCGGCTATACCTTCTGCCCGGACATCTGCCCGACCACCCTCGCCCAGTTGCGGCAGATCAAGAGCGAATTGCCGAAGGATGCCGTGGACAAGTTGCAGATCGTGCTGGTCAGCGTCGACCCGAACCGCGACAACTCTGCGCAGTTGAAACAGTACCTGGGCTACTTCGATCCACAGTTCATCGGCCTGACACCAAAGTCCATCGACGAGCTGCAGAAGGTGGCGAACGCGGTGAGCATACCGTTCATTCCGGCCGACACCAGCAAGCCGAATTACACGGTGGATCACAGCGGCAACCTGGCGGTGATCGGGCCTGATGGGACGCAGCGCGGGTTTATTCGGGCGCCGATGAACAACGCCAAGCTGGTGGCGCAGTTGCCGGTGATGTTGAACCGCAAGTAAGAAGATCAAAAGCTAGCCCTCACCCTAACCCTCCCGAAACGTCGGACCGCCCGGAGGGAGAGGGGACTGAATGGGGAATATTGGCGAGCTACACCGAATTGAACGTACTGCTTCGAATCCATAATCGCCAAGATCTTTCAGGTCGATGCAGGACGCAGGACACCTCGGTCGGCCCCCTCTCCCTACGGGCGGTCCGACGTTTCGGGAGGGCTGGGGTGAGGGACGAATACACAGTGGGTCCAAAGCTGAACACCCGGCCACAAAAAAGGGGACGCCACTGGCGTCCCCTTTTTCGTTACAGCTATCTGAATCAGAACGCCGGCAGCACCGCGCCTTTGTACTTCTCGGTGATGAATTTCTTCACTTCCGGGCTGTGCAGCGCAGCGGCCAGTTTCTTCATCGCGTCGCTGTCCTTGTTGTCCGCGCGGGACACCAGGATGTTCACGTAAGGCGAGTCGCTGCCTTCGATGACCAGCGCGTCCTTGGATGGATCGAGCTTGGCTTCCAGCGCGTAGTTGGTGTTGATCAGCGCCAGGTCGACCTGGGTCAGCACGCGCGGGATGGTCGCGGCTTCCAGTTCACGGATCTTCAGGTCTTTCGGGTTCTGGGCGATGTCCTTGACGGTCGACAGGATGTTGCTCGGATCCTTCAGGGTGATCACGCCGGCCTTGGCCAGCAGCAACAGCGCACGACCGCCGTTGGTGGCGTCGTTCGGGATCACCACGTTGGCGCCGCTTGGCAGCTCTTCGATTTTCTTGAACTTGCTGGAGTAGGCGCCCAGCGGTTCCAGGTGCACGCCGGTCACGGACACCAGGCTGGTGCCCTTGGCCTTGTTGAACTCATCGAGGTACGGCTGGTGCTGGAAGAAGTTGGCGTCCAGACGCTTCTCGGCCACCTGGACGTTCGGCTGTACGTAGTCGGTGAAGACCTTGACCTTCAGATCCACGCCTTCTTTGGCCAGAGCCGGCTTCACGAATTCGAGGATTTCCGCGTGCGGCACCGGGGTGGCAGCAACGGTCAGGGTTTCGTCGGCGTGGGCCGAGAACGCTGCAACGGCAGCCAGGGCAACGATCAGTTTTTTCATTCAGCTAACTCCTTTTTACGGCGCCCGTCTGGCGCCTGCCAGCGAATGGCCGGCTCATGTCATTACAAAACCGGTTATTTGCGCGAGAAGTGCACGACCAGTCGGTCGCCGACCATTTGCAGCACTTGCACCAGAATCAGCAGCAACACCACGGTGACAATCATCACGTCGGTCTGGAAACGCTGATAGCCGAAACGGATCGCCAGGTCACCCAGGCCACCGGCACCGACCACACCGGCCATCGCCGTGTAGGAAACCAGTGTAATCGCCGTCACCGTAATTGCTGCGAAGATGCCCGGACGGGCCTCCGGCAGCAGGGCGTTCATGATGATCTGGCGAGTGGTCGCGCCCATCGACTGGGTCGCTTCGATGATGCCGCGATCGACTTCACGCAGGGCGGTTTCCACCAGCCGCGCAAAGAACGGTGTCGCGCCCACTACCAGCGGCGGAATCGCACCGGCCACGCCCAGTGAGGTGCCGGTGATCAGCACGGTGAACGGGATCATCACGATCAACAGAATGATGAACGGCAGCGAACGCAGGATGTTCACCACCAGCGACAGCAAGGCGTACACGCCTTTGGCTTCGAGCAACTGGCGTGGGCTGCACAGGAACAGCAACACGCCCAGCGGCAGGCCGAGCAGCACGGTGAACAGCAGCGAACCGCCGAGCATCATCATGGTGTCGCCGGTGGCGAGCCAGATTTCGTACCAGTCGATATTGGTGAAGAAACTCATCAGGTCTTCCATTAGCGCAACACCTCCATGTGAACGTCAGCGGCGGTGAAGCGGGCGAACGCCGCTTCCATGTCGCCACCGGTGACGGCGAGGGTCAATTGCCCGTAAGGAATGTCTTTGATGCGGTCGATGCGACCGGCCAGGATGCTGTAGTCCACACCGGTTTCCCGGGCGACGGTACCGAGCAACGGCGCGTAGGTCGCTTCGCCCTGGAAGGTCAGACGCACGATGCGGCCCGGCACGTGAGCGAAGTCATCGCGCTGCTCGCTTTCGTCGATCTGCTCGCTTTCCTGAACAAAGCGCTTGGTGGTCGGGTGCTTCGGATGCAGGAACACATCGGCCACCGAACCTTGCTCGACGATCACACCGGCGTCCATCACGCCGACCTGATCGCACACGCGGCGGATCACATCCATCTCGTGGGTGATCAGGACGATGGTCAGCTTCAGCTCGCGGTTGATCTCGGCCAGCAGTTGCAGGACCGACGCCGTGGTCTGCGGGTCGAGAGCGCTGGTGGCTTCGTCGCACAGCAGGATTTTCGGCTTGGTCGCCAGGGCGCGGGCGATGCCGACGCGCTGCTTCTGACCGCCGGACAACTGCGCCGGGTACTTCTTGGCATGATCGGACAAGCCGACCCGCGCCAGCAACTCGGCCACACGCTGGTCGATCTCGGCGCGGGACAGCTCACCGGCCAGGGTCAGTGGCAGCGCGACGTTGTCGGCCACGGTCTTGGATGCCAGCAGGTTGAAGTGCTGGAAGATCATCCCGACCTGCTGACGGAAACGGCGCAGGCCGTTGGCGTCCAGCGCGGTGACTTCTTCGCCGTCGACGATGATCTTGCCGCCACTGGATTGCTCCAGGCGATTGATCAGACGCAGCAGGGTACTTTTTCCCGCGCCGGAATGGCCAATCAGGCCGAACACCTGACCGTTCTCGATGGAGAAGCTGGTCGGGTGCAGCGCGGTGATGTCCTTACCGGCGACGCGGTAAGTCTTATGGACGTTTTGAAACTCGATCACGTAGCGAACCTTGTGGGGCGCGTTGGAAAAGGATCAGCGGTTAGCCGGGCGCGCATTTTAGCCTGTCCGTATAGAGGTTCTTAGCATTTATTTCGCAAATAACCTTCGATTTGGCAATAACAGGATCAAAGGTCATAAAAAAGGAACGCCCGAAACCCTCGTCAGTCACTACTTAAGCGACTTGAAAACCCTGGGTGCCGTGCCTGGGAAACACTCAAGCGTCCCGGAGCAATCCCGGGACAAACAGGAGTTCATGACTGATGAGTACCAAGAAACCTGCCAATGACAAAAGCCAACTGGCCGGCACCGATACCCCGGATCGCGCCAACACCAACGCCAAACTCGACAGCCTGGAGAAGTTTCGCTCCGACGCTACCGGTCAGGCCCTGCGCACCAACCAGGGCGTGAAAATTGCTGATAACCAAAACACTCTCAAGGCCGGGGCTCGCGGGCCGTCGCTTTTGGAAGACTTCATCATGCGTGAAAAGATCACGCACTTTGACCATGAACGGATTCCCGAGCGCATCGTTCACGCCCGCGGCACCGGCGCCCATGGATTCTTTCAAAGCTACGAGAACCATGCGGCGCTGACCAAGGCCGGTTTCCTGCAGGATCCGGGGAAGAAAACTCCGGTGTTCGTGCGCTTTTCCACGGTCCAGGGGCCGCGCGGCTCCGGCGACACCGTCCGTGACGTGCGCGGTTTTGCTGTTAAGTTCTTCACCGACGAAGGCAACTTCGATCTGGTCGGCAACAACATGCCGGTATTTTTCATACAGGACGCGATCAAGTTTCCCGACTTCGTCCACGCGGTAAAACCCGAGCCGCACAACGAAATACCCACCGGTGGCTCGGCACACGACACCTTCTGGGACTTCGTGTCCTTGGTGCCGGAATCGGCGCACATGGTCATCTGGGCCATGTCCGACCGGGCCATCCCGAAAAGCCTGCGCAGCATGCAGGGCTTCGGCGTGCACACCTTCAGGCTGATCAATGCCGAGGGCAAATCGCGCTTCGTCAAATTCCACTGGCGCCCTACTGCCGGCACTTGTTCGCTGGTATGGGACGAGGCACAAAAACTTGCGGGCAAAGACACCGACTACCATCGGCGCGACCTGTGGGAAGCCATCGAGATGGGTGACTACCCGGAATGGGAACTCGGCGTTCAGGTCATCGAAGAGGAAAACGAGCACGACTTCGATTTCGACATCCTCGACCCGACCAAGCTGATTCCCGAGGAAATCGTTCCGATCACGCCGCTGGGCAAGATGACCCTCAACCGCAACCCGGACAACTTCTTCGCCGAGACCGAGCAGGTCGCGTTCTGCCCAGGCCATATCGTGCCGGGCATCGACTTCTCGAATGACCCGCTGCTGCAAGGTCGGCTGTTTTCTTACACCGACACGCAGATCAGCCGACTCGGCGGGCCGAACTTTCATGAGCTGCCGATCAACCGCCCGGTCGCACCGTTCCACAATGGCCAGCGCGATGCCCAGCACCGTACAGTGATCGACAAGGGCCGTGCCTCGTATGAACCCAATTCCATCGATGGCGGTTGGCCGAAAGAGACGCCACCGGCCGCGCAGGACGGCGGCTTCGAGAGCTACCCGGAGCGTATCGACGCCAACAAGATCCGTCAGCGCAGCGAGTCGTTCAGCGACCACTTCTCTCAGGCGCGGCTGTTCTTCAACAGCATGAGCCCGCACGAGAAAGAGCACATCATCGCCGCCTACAGTTTCGAACTGGGCAAGGTCGAGCGTGAGTTCATCCGGGCCCGAGAAGTAAACGAGATTCTCGCCAACATCGATCTGGAGCTGGCCAAACGCGTGGCGGCCAACCTGGGACTGCCAGCGCCAGGCAAAGGTACCGTGGACGTGCCCAAAACATCACTGGATCGCTCGCCGGCGCTGAGTCAGGCCAACCTGCTGCCGGAGAACATCAAGACACGAAAAGTTGCGATCCTTGCGGCCAACGGCGTCGATGGTGCGGCAATTGATGCGATGAAGCAGGCGCTGGCGGCAGAGGGTGCGCACGCCAAGCTGCTTGGCCCGACTTCGGCGCCAGTGAAGACCGCCGATGGCAAAACCTTGGCGGTGGATGCGTCGATGGAAGGTTTGCCTTCGATTGCGTTCGATGCGGTATTCGTGCCGGGTGGCGCGGCGTCGGTCAAAGCGTTGAGCGGTGACGGCGTGGCGTTGCATTACCTGCTGGAGGCGTACAAGCACCTGAAGGCGATTGCGCTGCATGGCGAGGCCAAACAGTTGCTGGACGTGTTGAAGCTGGAGGCGGATGCGGGGTTGATCGAAGGCAAGGATGTGAAGGCGTTGACCCAGCCGTTCTTTGCGGCGATCGGGCAGCATCGGGTCTGGGATCGGGAGCCTAAGGCCAAGGCCATTCCAGCTTAAGGTTGCTGGTTGACTGAAAGGACGCCTTCGCGAGCAAGCCCGCTCCCACAGGAATCATGTTGTACCTGTGGGAGCGAGCCTGCTCGCGATTTTTTATGGTTTACGAGGACTCAAAACCACTTGAGCGGGAACGCTGCGCAGGATCTGCTTTTTGATTTGCAGATCGAAATCCGGATCGAGCTTCTTAACGCGCTTGGTGATCAACGTCGCCAGCCACGGGTAATCATTGGTGCGCGGAGCCTGAATGCTCACCGCACAGTCATAATTCACCACATCGGCGGCGATCGCATCCAGTTGGCGGCGAAGTTTGCGGCTATCGGTGATGTTCAATGCGACCGTAGTGCTCTCGGCGGTTGGATCGATCACCTTGGCTTTAGGCTTGGCTTCAGCGGCCTGCAGCGCTGCTTCGGCTTTCTCCAGCTCGGCCTTGCGCGCTTCGGTGATCGCGCCATTGACGCCACCGGTCAGCGCCGGGGCCTTGGGCATCAGCACACGGGCACGGGCCAAAGCGGTTGCGGCCGCATTCACATCGCCCTTCTGCAGGACGATCTGGCTGCGACGCAGATAGGCTTCGGCCAACTGACGCTGGTATTGCTCAAGGGATTGATCGTTGGGTGTTTCGGCCTGCAAGGCTGCCAATTGGTCTTCGGCAGTGGCCAGTTCGCTGCTGGCCAGGCTTTGCTCCAGCTGTGCGATGGCCGTGGCCCGCGCATCGGGGACTTCGGCCACCGGCGGCGTGCTTTGGCAGGCGCCCAGCAGCACTGAAAAGGCCACAAGGAGCAGATAACGGGAGGCGAACGGCTTCATTCCTGCGACTCTCTATTTGCGCAAAAAACGAGCAAGTCTACACCCCTCGACGGGGCAGAACAAAACTCAGCAGAAACAGTGCGGCCGCCGTCACAACGATCGACGGGCCGGCCGGGGTGTCCTTGAACCACGACAACGCCAGCCCGCCACACACGGCGAGCATGCCCAGCACACTCGCGCCCAGTGCCATCTGCTCCGGCGAACGGGCGTGACGTTGTGCCGCAGCCGCCGGGATGATCAACAGCGACGTGATCAGCAACACACCGACGATTTTCATCGCCACTGCGATCACGACTGCGATCAACAGCATCAGCGCCATGCGCAAACCGGCCACCGGCAGACCTTCGACTTTGGCCAGCTCTTCGTGCACGGTGATCGCCAGCAGCGGGCGCCACAGCGTCACCAGCAACACCAGCACCGCCGCGCTGCCGCCGAGGATCCACGCCAGATCGGTCGGGCTGATCGCCAGCAGGTCGCCGAACAGATAGGCCATCAGGTCGATCCGCACTTCATGCATGAAGCTTAGTACCACCAGCCCGAGAGAGAGTGTGCTCGGCGCAAGAATGCCCAACAGTGTGTCGGACGCCAGCGGCTGGCGCTGTTGCAAGGTCACCAGCAGCACTGCCAGCAGCAGACAGCCCACAGTCACCGCGACGGTCGGGCTGACATCCAGCAGAAAGCCCAGCGCCACGCCGAGCAGCGCGGCGTGGGACAGCGTGTCGCCAAAATAGGCCATGCGCCGCCAGACCACGAACGAGCCCAGCGGCCCCGCGACCACCGCCAGCGCCAGACCTGCAAGCAGGGCGTAGAACAGAAAATCAGCCATGCTTGCAGCTATCTCCGTGAACGTGAGGTTGGCCCGTCAAAGGCCCTTTGACCACCGAACCGTGCAAGTCGTGGGCGTGGTCATGATGGTGGTGATAGATCGCCAGGCTCGGCGCATTGTTGCCGAACAGCTCGACGAAGGCCGGATCGCCACTGACTTGCTCGGGATGCCCGGAGCAGCAGACGTGACGGTTGAGGCACACCACCTGATCGGTGGTGCTCATGACCAGATGCAGATCGTGGGACACCATCAGCACGCCGCAGCCGTGACGGTCGCGCAGACGGGTGATCAGGCTGTACAGCTCGGCTTGCCCGGCGACATCGACGCCTTGCACCGGCTCGTCGAGCACCAGCAGCTCCGGCTCGCGCAACAAGGCACGGGCCAGCAGCACGCGCTGCATTTCACCGCCGGAAACACTTTGCACCGGGCTGTCGATGACGTGCTCGGCGCCGACTTCCTTGAGTGCCGCCAGCGCACGCGGGCGATCGACGCCCGGCACCAGCCGCAGGAAGCGCAGCACTGACAGCGGCAAGGTCGGATCGACGTGAAGTTTTTGCGGCATGTAGCCGACGCGCAGTTTCGGCTTGCGCCAGACGCTGCCGCTGTCGGGTTTCAGCAGCCCGAGCACGGCGCGGACCAACGTGGTCTTGCCGGCGCCGTTGGGGCCGATCAGGGTGACGATCTGCCCCGGCTCGACGCTCAGGTGAATGTTGTCCAGCACGTTCTGCCCGGCAAACCGGACCGCCACCTGCTCCAGACGGATCAGCGCATCGCTCATCAAGCCCCCCGGCAGCCGGAGCAGAGGCCGACCACTTCGACGGTCTGGGCCTCGACGATGAAGCCGACGTCCTTGGCGCTGTGGACAATCGCATCGCTGATGGTTTTTTGCTCAAGTTCGATGGCGGCATGGCATTCGCGGCAAATCAGGAACTGGCCCTGGTGCGAATGTTTCGGGTGAACACAGCCAACGAAGGCGTTGAGCGAGGAAATGCGGTGCACCAGACCGTTTTCCAGCAGGAAATCCAGCGCCCGGTATACGGTCGGCGGCGCGGCGCGGCGGCCGTCCTGCTCGCTGAGCACGGCCAGAATGTCGTAGGCGCCCAGCGGTTTGTGGCTCTGCCAGACCAGTTCCAGTACCCGCCGGCGCAACGCGGTCAGGCGCAGGCCTTTCTGTGCACACAGGGCATCGGCCTCGGACAGCGCGCTGTGAACGCAGTGCGAGTGGTCGTGGGGACGGCTGGCAATCGGTGTAATAGGCATGAGCGGCGACGAGTTTGGTTAGAGACGTTATTATGTTACCCGTTCTCGCCTCATTGAGTGGTCATCGTGTCCCGACTTTTTTCTGTTTTTGTCGTATTCATCACCGGTTTTCTGCTGATCGGTCCGGCTCAGGCCGAGGTCAGAGTTCTCACCAGCATCAAGCCCCTGCAACTGATTGCCGCTGCAGTGCAGGACGGCGTGGCGATTCCGGAAGTGCTGCTGCCACCGGGCGCTTCGCCGCATAACTACGCATTGCGACCGTCCGACGTGCGCAAGGTGCAATCGGTGGACCTGCTGTACTGGATCGGCCCGGACATGGAAGGTTTCCTGCCACGCGTGCTGAATGGTCGTACGCTGCCGAGCGTCGCCGTGCAGGACTTGCCGGGCATGAAGCTGCGCCGCTTCGCTGCGGACAACCATTCCCACGCTGAAGAAGCCGACGAACATGACCACGACCATCGCCCGGGCAGTCTCGATGCGCATTTGTGGCTATCGCCGGTGAACGCGCGGGTTATTGCCGACAAAATGGCCGCTGACCTGAGTGCCGCCGACCCGGCCAATGCCGAGCGCTATCAGAGCAACGCCAAGGCGTTCGATGAGCGTCTGGATGCACTGGATCAGCGTTTGAAGAAACGCCTGGCCAGTGTTGAAGGCAAACCCTACTTCGTCTTCCACGAAGCCTTCGACTACTTCGAAGAGGCCTACGGTTTGAAACACGCCGGCGTGTTCAGCGTTGCGGCGGAAGTGCAGCCGGGGGCCCAGCATGTGGCGGCGATGCGTACGCGTTTGCAGGAAGTCGGCAAGACGTGCGTGTTCAGTGAGCCGCCGCTGCGTCCACGTCTGGCCGAGACCTTGGTGGCGGGCCTGCCGGTGAAGCTGGCGGAGTTGGATGCGCTGGGCGGATACACGCCAGCGACGGCTCAGGGTTATGAGCAAGTGCTGGAGAAGCTGGGGAATGATCTGGCGGGTTGCCTGGAATCGCTCTGATACAAAAAAACCGCAGCCTGTACAGGCTGCGGTTTTTTTACAGGGCGAAAGGTAGCGGTGTACTGACCTGCTGACGCTGCGCCAGCCGCTGCTCGAACTCTTTCGGATCGTGAATCAGCACGTCCTGCCCGGCGAACGATTCCGCCGCGATCAACCGCGACAGCCAGAACCGCACACACGCCACTCGCAGCATGGTCGACCACAGTTCTGCCTCGGCCGCCGTGAAAGGTCGCAATGCCGCGTAGGCACCGAGGAAGGCCCGTGCACGCGGGCCGTCGATCAGGCCTTCGTCATCGGAACACCAGTCGTTCAGGGCAATCGCCACGTCATAGAGCATCGGCCCGGAGCAGGCGTTGTAGAAGTCGATCAGCCCGGTCAGGTGCGTGCCTTCGAACATCGCGTTGTCGCGAAACAGGTCGGCGTGGATGTTTGCCCGAGGCAGCGCGAGAATTTTCTCTTTCTGTTGGGTGATTTCATCCAGAGACTTTTGCAGCAATGCGCGCGGCTGCTCGTTCAGGTGCGAAAGGAACTGCGTGCCCTCTTCCAGCATCCAGTCCAGGCCACGATCGGTCTTGCGCTTGATCATGTTGTCGCCCTGAGTCGCCAGGTGCAGATGCGCCTGCAAGTCACCGACCTGCGCGCAATGCTGGGCATTGGCCTGCTTGATGTGCTTGCCGGCCAGGCGCGGTTGCAGCAGCGCCGGTTTGCCTTTCAGCTCGCGCAGGGCCACGCCGTCAGTGGTGCGCAGCGCGTAAGGCACCGGCAGATCGGCTTCGTGCAGCACGTCGAGCAGGTCGATGAAGAACGGCATTTCCTGCACCGGGCCGCGCTCGACCAGGGTCAGGACGAACTCGCCCTTTTCCATGCTGATGAAGAAGTTGGTGTTTTCGCTGCCGGCGGCGATCCCCTGGAAATCGAGCAGACGGCCGAGCCCGTAAGGGGCGAGAAAGGTTTCCAGCTCGGGCCGAGCCAGGGGGGTGAACACAGACATGGTTAAAAACTGCTCAGTTCTGGCGCCGCTTTTGCGCGGCGCCGATTAAAAATCAGGAAATTTACTTCCAGGTAAAAATTTCCCACGACGGAATCAGCATATCCGGCTGGTCGGATCGGATGTAGTTCGCGTCCGTACCATCGGCGCGCACCAGGAAATAGGGTTTGCCGCCCTTCGGTGTGACCTTGATCGCGTACACGAATCCACTTCGGCTGTATTCCTGAATGACCTTGTCGCCTTCCGTATGCGTGCTGATGGTAACTTCCGGCTCCGATGATGGCGCATCATCCGCCGCGATCGCGGCCAGCGGTGAGACAGCAATCAGACTGACCAGCAGCAAGCGATTTAACGTACGCATGATAACCTTGTCCCTTTGTCGTCAACGGTCCCGCTATTCTAGCGCCGGGCCCGCCGAAAAGGTTGATTCTGCTCATGAGCCAAGCCCCCCTCGTCCTGGTGGACGGTTCGTCTTACCTGTACCGCGCCTTCCACGCGCTGCCACCGCTGACCACCTCCAAAGGCCTGCCGACCGGCGCGGTCAAAGGCGTGCTGAACATGCTCAAGAGCCTGCGCAAGCAGTATCCGGACAGCCCGTTCGCCGTGGTGTTCGACGCCAAGGGTGGGACATTTCGCGATGAGATGTACGCCGAATACAAGGCCAACCGCCCGAGCATGCCTGACGACATGCGCGTGCAGATCGAGCCGCTGCACCAGAGCGTGATCGCCCTCGGTTTCCCGCTGCTGTGCGTCGAAGGTGTCGAGGCCGATGACGTGATCGGCACCCTGGCCCGCAGCAGCGCGGCCGCCGATCGCCCGGTGATCATCTCCACCGGCGACAAGGACATGGCGCAACTGGTCGACGGCCACATTACCTTGGTCAACACCATGTCCGGTAGTTCGATGGATGTGGAGGGCGTGAAGGAGAAATTCGGCGTCGCTCCGGAGCAGATCATCGATTATCTGGCCCTGATGGGCGATTCTTCCGACAACATCCCCGGCGTTCCGGGCATCGGTCCGAAGACCGCGTCCGGCCTGCTGGTGGGCGTCAACGGCGGCCTGACCGAGCTGTACGCGCAACTCGACATCGTGCCGACCCTGCCGATCCGTGGCGCCAAGACCCTGCCGGCCAAGCTCGAAGAGCACAAGGAGATGGCCTTCCTCTCCTATCAACTGGCGACCATCAAGGTCGACGTGCCGCTGGACATCGGCCTCGACGACCTGCAAATGGGTCCGGAAGACCCGGCCAAACTTTACGAGCTATACACCCTGCTGGAATTCAAGAGCTGGCTGAATGACCTGGATCGCGATGCCAAGCGCCAGGAACTGAGCGCTGCTGCCGAGCCTGCGCCGGCCGGCGATCTGTTCAGCGCGCCAGAAGCCGAACCGCCTGCAACATCCGCTGAAGCCGCTTACGAAACCATCCTCGACCAGGCGCGATTCGACGTCTGGCTGGAAAAACTGAAGAACGCCAAGCTGTTCGCCTTCGACACCGAAACCACCGGCATCGACGCGCAGCAGGCGCAACTGGTCGGGCTTTCCTTCGCGGTACAGGCCAACGAAGCGGCGTACATCCCGCTGACCCATTCCTACATCGGCGTGCCGGAGCAGCTGGATCGCGACACTGTGCTGCGCGCACTCAAGCCGATCCTCGAAGACCCGAACAAGCTCAAGGTCGGCCAGCACGCCAAGTTCGACATGAACATCCTGGCCAACTGCGCCATCGGCGGCGATCAGAATGAAGGCATCACTGTGCGCGGGATTGCCTTCGACACGATGCTTGAGTCCTACGTGCTCAACTCCACCGCCACCCGTCACGACATGGACAGCCTGGCGCAGAAATACCTGGACCACACTACCGTGAGCTTCCAGGACATCGCCGGCAAAGGCGCCAAGCAGCTGACCTTCGATCAGATCGCTCTGGAACAGGCCGGGCCGTATGCCGCCGAAGATGCCGACGTGACCCTGCGCCTGCACCAGACCCTGTTCGAGAAGCTGAGCGCCATCCCGAGCCTGGCCAGCGTGCTGACCGACATCGAGATCCCGCTGGTGCCGGTGCTCGCTCGCATCGAGCGCCAGGGCGCGTTCGTCGATGCTGACCTGCTCGGCATCCAGAGCATTGAGCTGGGCAACAAGATGGTCGCGCTGGAGCGTGAAGCCTTCGAGATTGCCGGTGAAGAGTTCAACCTCGGCTCGCCGAAGCAACTGGGCGTAATCCTCTACGAAAAGCTCGGCCTGCCGGTGCTGAAAAAAACCGCCAAGGGCCAGCCGTCCACCGCCGAAGAAGTGTTGGCGAAACTGGCCGAAGACGATCACCGCTTGCCGAAAGTGCTCATGGAACACCGTTCCATGAGCAAGCTGAAAAGCACCTATACCGATCGCCTGCCGGAGCAGATCAACCCGCGTACCGGGCGTATCCACACCTCGTACCATCAGGCCGTCGCGTCGACCGGACGCCTGTCGTCGAGCGATCCGAACCTGCAGAACATCCCGGTGCGCACCGCCGAAGGCCGACGCATCCGTCAGGCCTTTGTCGCGCCGAAAGGCTATAAACTGCTGGCGGCGGACTACTCGCAAATTGAACTGCGAATCATGGCCCACCTGTCCCGCGACGAAGGGCTGATGAATGCGTTCCGCAACAACCTGGACGTGCACACCGCCACCGCAGCCGAAGTATTCAAGGTCGAGCTCAACGAAGTGACGTCCGACCAGCGCCGCAGCGCCAAGGCGATCAACTTCGGCCTGATCTACGGCATGGGCGCGCAGAAGCTGGGCAAGGACATCGGCGTCGACACCAAGACCGCCAAGGCCTACATCGACACCTACTTCGCGCGTTACCCGGGCGTTCGCGAGTACATGGATCGCACCCGCGCCCAGGCAGCAGACCAAGGCTTCGTGGAAACGATCTTCGGTCGTCGTCTGTATCTGCCGGAAATCAACTCGAACAAGCCGCAGGATCGCGCGGCCGCCGAACGCACGGCGATCAACGCGCCGATGCAAGGCACCGCAGCAGACATCATCAAGAAAGCCATGGTGGCGGTGGACAGCTGGCTGAGCGCTTCCGGGCTGGACGCCAGAGTCATCCTGCAGGTGCACGACGAACTGGTGCTGGAGGTTCGCGAGGATCTGGTCGATCAGGTTCGCGAAGAAATTCGCGTGCACATGAGCGAAGCGGCAAAACTGGACGTGCCGTTGCTGGTGGAAGTGGGAGTTGGCAACAACTGGGACGAGGCGCACTGAGGCCTCTGGGACGGAGCTTTGCTGCGACCGAGCGTCGCGGCAAAAGCACCGGAAACCGCTTAGGCCTGATCGTTCTTGAGTTTATTCCAAAGTTTTTTGAAAAGATTCTGAACTAATCTTGCGACAGGGCACTCAGAGATACTGAATGGCTGGTGAAGCCCTTCGATGCTCCTATATGTTGTGTTAAGTGTTGGCAGATATCTGAACCCCGCCCTAGCGGTTCGGAACTTAAACCCCGGAACTTCTCCCTCCCCATACGAAGTCCGGGGCTTTTTTTTGCCTCAAAATTGGCTGTAGCGCGGTCATGCTGCGTTAAAAGCGTTAGTAAAAATGCTCATTTAGGTCCCCTAAACTCCGCTTTTTACTAACACTTTTGCCTTGCCTGACCGCACTACAGCCAATTTTCCATATCCTTATTATTCAGCCGCTGCTTCCGCGCCTTTATCGGCCAGTTCCATCCAGCCTGCCAACACAGTGTAGGCCTCTTCCAGACCCATGCGTTTTGGGGCGGAGAACAGCTGGATCGTCACTTGATCGCCCCAACCCTTACGGATTTCCGACTGCACCTTGAGCAGCGTGTTCTTCGCTGCGCCGTAGGTCAGTTTGTCGGCCTTGGTCAGCAGGATGTGCATCGGCATGCCGGCCGCAACGGCCCAGTCGAGCATCAGCAGGTCGAAGTCGGTCATTGGATGACGGATGTCCATCATCAGAATCAAACCCTTCAAACTCTCGCGGCCACCGAGGTAGGCCTCGAGGTGACGCTGCCAGTGCTGCTTGAGCGGGATCGGTACTTTTGCATAACCGTAGCCCGGGAGGTCGACCAGACGCCGTTCATCGTCTAGCTTGAAGAAGTTCAACAGCTGTGTGCGACCCGGGGTTTTCGAGGTGCGCGCCAGGCTGGCGTGAGTCAGAGTGTTCAGTGCGCTGGACTTACCGGCGTTGGAACGACCGGCAAACGCCACTTCGAAGCCTTCGTCGTCGGGGCACTGATCGACTTTGGCGGCACTGAGCATGAACGTGGACTGTTGGCACAGGCCGAGGATGGGATTCTTGAGTTGCATGGGATTTCCGATGTGGGCGGCGCCGGGATTAGGCGCGGAACGCGGTGTCGCTTCCGTTTCAGTGACGCCAGTATATAATGCCGCAGATTTTGTGTGTGCTTTGTCCCAGCGAAGGATGAAGTTCACGAGAGCGACAGACCTTGATTGCGCATTAGAACGCAGAACGCTCTCAACCCTGAAAAGGTCGTTTTATGACGAAATGGCTGCTGGCTGCCGGAGTCTTGATGCCGCTTTACAGCGCACAGGCTACACAGGATCCGGAAGCCGTGTACAACCGTGTTTGTGGAGCCTGTCATTCCGGCCAACTACCCATGGCGCCCAAAAGAGGCGATCAGGCAGCTTGGACGCCGAGGTTGGCGAAAGGTATGGAGACGCTGGTGCAACACGTGACCCAGGGTTTCAAGGCGATGCCGCCGCGTGGTTTGTGCATGGACTGCAGTGCCGAGGATTACCAGGCCCTCATCCTCTGGATGAGCGAGAGTAAGCCCGGTCCATAACTCTTAACCCTTAGCCGTAGTTGGATTAGCTGATGAACAAACTGATCGTGAGTCTGCTGTTGACCGTGGGAATCTCAGGCTTCGCCCATGCTGCCGGTGATGCAGCCGCAGGCCAGGCAAAAGCCGCCGTATGCGGCGCCTGCCATGGCCCGGATGGCAACAGCATGGCGCCAAACTTTCCAAAGCTGGCCGGACAGGGTGAACGCTACCTGACCAAGCAATTGCACGACATCAAGTCGGGCAAGCGCACCGTTCTGGAAATGACGGGCCTGCTGACCAACCTGAGCGATCAGGACCTGGCCGATATCGCCGCCTACTTCGCCAGCCAGAAAGGCAGCGTCGGCGCCGCCGATCCGAAGATCGTCGCTCGCGGTGAAGCCCTGTTCCGTGGCGGCAATATCGAGAAAGGCCTGCCAGCCTGCACCGGTTGCCACTCGCCGAACGGCGCCGGCAACGCAGCCGCCGGCTTCCCGCACCTGGGTGGCCAACACGCTCAGTACATCGCCAAGCAACTGACCGATTTCCGCAAGGAAGAAGCCGGCCGCAGCAACGACGGCGACGCGATGACCATGCGCACCATCGCCCGGAAGCTGAGTGACGAAGACATCGCGGCAGTCTCCAGCTACATTCAGGGCCTGCACTAAGACGCGCGATTCGAGCGTTACGTGCGATGGCCAACGCCTGCCACGTTAACGCTCGATTAATCCGTCGCAGCAAGTATAAAAAGGGTGGCTTTGGCCGCCCTTTTTTGTGGCCGCTGCCGTTACACTACAGAACTCATGCCCGCCAGGATCTGTCTGAAAACAGGTCGCGCGAGGCGACCAAAATTGTCCAGGAGTAAAGCATGCGTAATCTGATCATCAGCGCCGCCCTCGTCGCTGCCAGCCTGTTCGGCGTGACCGCCCAGGCCGCCGAAGCCCCTGCTGCCCCTTACGTCGAACTGAGCAACCCGGTGCCGGTCGCCGTGCCTGGCAAGATCGAAGTGGTCGAGCTGTTCTGGTATGGCTGCCCGCATTGCTACGCGTTCGAGCCGGTGATCAATCCATGGGTTGAAAAACTGCCGTCCGACGTCAACTTCGTACGCATTCCTGCGATGTTCGGTGGTCCGTGGGACGCTCACGGCCAGATGTTCCTGACCCTGGAAGCCATGGGCGTCGAGCACAATGTGCATGCTGCCGTATTCAACGCCATCCAGAAAGAACACAAGAAGCTGACCGACAAGAACGACATGGCCGACTTCCTCGCCACTCAAGGCGTGGACAAGGACAAGTTCCTGGCGACCTTCGATTCGTTCGCCATCAAGGGGCAGATCGTGAAAGCCCGCGAACTGGCCAAGAAGTATGAAATCTCCGGTGTTCCAACCATGATCGTCAACGGTAAGTACCGCTTCGACATCGGCTCCGCCGGCGGCGCCGAACAGGCACTGAAACTGGCTGACCAACTGGTAGCCAAAGAGCGAGCGACCACCAAGGCAGCCGCCAACTAAGCGCGGCAATCGCCATGCGCCGCTGGGGAACCGAACGCGTCGTTGGCCTGCATGATCCGCAGGTCAACGAGCATCACCTGGAATCGACGGGCCTGCCCGCAGACAGCCGTCTGCGCTTGCTCAGCTTTAATATTCAGGTCGGCATCAGCACCGAGCGCTATCGGCACTACCTGACCCGCAGCTGGCAGCATCTGCTGCCGCACCCCGGGCGCTCCAGCAATCTGCAAAAGATCGGCAATCTGCTCGGCGACTTCGATCTGGTCGCCCTGCAGGAAGCCGATGGCGGCAGCCTGCGTTCAGGCTACGTCAATCAGGTCGAACACCTGGCCCAGCTCGGCGCCTTCCCCTACTGGTATCAACAACTCAATCGCAACCTTGGCCGACTGGCCCAGCACAGCAATGGCGTGCTCAGTCGCCTGCGTCCGTGGGCGATTGAAGACCACCCGCTGCCGGGTCCAAAGGGACGCGGGGCGATTCTAGTGCGCTTCGGCGAAGGCCCGGAAGCGCTGGTGGTGGTGATGATGCACCTGGCGCTCGGCGCCCGGGTGCGCAGCATGCAACTGGCCTACATCCGCGAATTGATCGGCGGCTACAAGCATCAGGTGCTGATGGGCGACATGAACACCCACGCCAGCGATCTGTTGCAACACTCGCCTTTGCGCGACCTCGGCCTGCTGGCCCCGCAACTCGAAGCGACATTCCCCAGCTGGCGCCCGCAGCGCTGCCTGGACCATATTCTGCTCAGCCCGACCCTGACCCTGGAAAAAGTCGAAGTGCTGGCACAACCGATTTCCGATCACCTGCCGGTCGCGGTAGAGATTCGTCTGCCGGGTTCGCTCACGGCCGATGCATTGCCCGCGTTGAGCACTGCCCTTCGCGGAACCCCTGAATGAGCGACGAAGCCCAGCGCTGGAAAGAGAAATACCTCAAAAGCATCGAACAACAGGAAAAGCTCGAACGTCGATGGGACGCCCGGCTCGACCTGCTGCGCCGCGGCCTGGTGCGCAGCACTCTGGCAGCGGAAGGCACCGACCGCGTGGTCGACCAGTGCATGAAAGAAATGCGCGACGTAGTGCGCACCGACGACATGGACGCCGGCCTCGCCGCCCTGCTGCCGCGACTGGAAAAAGCCGTGCTCGATTCCGAGCAGCGCCGGGAAACCCGGATCGAACAGGTCAGCACCGCACTGACTGCGCTGGTCACTCAGTTGCAATCTCTCCCGCTGCCTCGCGATGTGGCCCAGCCGCTGAAGAAATTCGCCAAGCAGCTGGATGGCCGGGTGAGTCAGGCCAGAGAGATGCCGCTGCTGCTCAGCGAACTCAGCGGCCTGCAGGGCAAGGCCTTGAGCCAGCTGGCAACGCCGGCGGAACCGGGACGCCCGGGCTTGTTGCAGCGCCTGTTCGGCAGCCGCGACAGCGAGGAAACGCCTGCTCCAGTGGCTCAAGCCGCTGCGGTCGCACCACCAGTGCAGCCACAGCAAGCGCCCGTCACACATGAAGCTGCGCCAGCGGCGGAAGCGCCTGTTACAAGCGCCGAACCGGTCGCCACTGCGAGCGTCAGCCAAGCGGCGATCGCCGCCCCCGTGGCCGAGCCCTTCAAAGCTCCAGAGCCAATCCCCGAATATCTTGCGGAACCGGAGGTGGCGGCCTTTGAGCCTGCCAGAATTCTCACCGAATCCCCCTCCGCCCCCAGCGAACCAGAAACCGCCGAGCCAGAACCGGAGCCGCAGACCTTCACACCTCCTCCGGTTTTCGCGCCGGCAGTGCCAACAGCCATCAACCCCGACGAACTGATCCACCCCGGCGATACCCCGCCGCCCGTGATCCTCGACAGCCTGCCCCTGCCCGAGCCCATCGCCCAGGCATTGGCCGCCATCGATCCGGAACAATCCGAGCACGACATCCTCTACGCCCTGCCGGACTCGCCGGAGCCGTCCTACAGTTCGGTCGCCAAACACATCGAAGACACGCTGATCGGGCTGCTGGATGACCTGACCTTGCCGGAGCGCCATCGCCCGCAAGCCGAGGCCATGCGCGATCGATTGAAAAACGGCCTGAACTGGTACGAATTGCTGCCGATCCTCGACGATCTCGCGACCTTGATGCTGGCCATTACCGACAGCGGCCAACACGAATTCGAAGCCTACCTGCAGCAACTCAACGAGCGCCTCGAAGCGTTCCAGAGCAACTTGCAGGCCGCCAGCGAAGGCCACGCCGACAACAGTTCTGCGGCGCGAGCGATGGACACGCAGATCCGCGAACAGGTCGACGGCCTGCAGAACAGCGTGCAGGAAGCGGCCGATCTGGATGATCTGAAGCAAGTGCTGGAAAACCACCTCGAAGGCCTGCTCGGCACCATGGATCAGCACCAGAAGCAACGTGACGCCCGGGAACAGGAAGTGGCTGGACGCCTGAAAAGCCTCGCTGAACGCGTCGCACACATGGAGCAGGAAGCGCAGGGATATCGCGAACACCTTGAAGAGCAACGCCAGAAAGCCCTGATCGATCCGCTCACCGGCCTGCCCAACCGCGCCGCCTGGACCGAACGGCTCGAATATGAAATCGCCCAATGGCAGCAGCACGGCAATACCTTGAGCCTGGCCATGCTCGACCTCGATCACTTCAAACGAATCAACGACAACTACGGGCATCTGGCCGGCGACAAGGTCTTGAAAATCATCGCCACGGTGCTGCGCAAGCGTCTGCGCGGCAGTGATTTCATCGCCCGTTTCGGCGGGGAAGAGTTTGTTCTTCTGCTCCCGGCCACCCCGCCGGCGGTCGGCGCCAAACTCCTGGAAACCCTGCGCGCCGCCATCGAAGCCTGCCCGTTTCACTTCAAGGGCGAGCGCGTCACGATCACGGTTTCCATGGGGCTGGCGGCGTTCCGGCCGGGAGAACACAGCGATCTGGTGCTCAAAAGAGCCGATCAGGCGCTTTACCGGGCAAAAAACGCAGGGCGTAACCGGGTAGAGCTGGGCTGAGGCAATTGTTCCATATTGTTTAAATCAGCCCTTTAAGCGTCGAAGCGCAAGGCGATACGTTACACTGTTGCATTATCGTCTTGCGTGTACTGCCCTCTGCCATGAAATTTTTCACCCTCCTCGCGTCGCTCCTCCTACTGGCCGGTTGTGCCAGCGGCCCGCGTTTTGACACCAGCCATCCTTCGGTCAATCACGACAGCCGTGTGCAGTTCGTGATCGTGCACTACACCTCCGCCTCGCTCGAACGCTCACTGCAATTGCTGACCCACGGCGAAGTCAGCAGCCATTACCTGATCGGCGATGACAAGAACGCCACCATCTATAAGCTGATGGACGAAAACCTGCGCGCATGGCACGCCGGCGAAAGCGAATGGCAAGGCCGTACCTGGCTCAACTCCAGTTCGATCGGCATTGAAATCGTCAATCCGGGCTTCAAGGACACACCGACCGGTCGCCTCTGGTATCCCTACAGCGAAGCCCAGGTGCAATCGTTGATCGTCCTGCTCAAGGACATCAGCAAACGCCAGGGCATCAGCCCGCGCCACATCATCGGCCACAGTGACATCGCCCCGTTGCGCAAGCTCGACCCGGGGCCGCTGTTCCCCTGGAAGCGGCTGGCGGCCGAGGGGCTGGGGCTCTGGCCCGACGAGCAAGCCGTGGCACGCCAGCAAGCGCAGTTCGACGCCGAGCTGCCGAGCATCACCTGGTTCCAGAGCCAACTGGCACGCCTGGGCTACTCGACGCCGCAAACCGGTGAGCTGGATGTAGCGACCCGCCATGTGCTCGCGGCCTTCCAGATGCACTACCGCCCTGCGCGCTTTGACGGCACGCCGGATGCGCAAACGGCAGCGTTGCTGCTGGTGCTGAATCAGACAAAATAATGACGCCCGCCCGACGGTCAGGGCGAAATCGCAATCAGCAGCTATAACTCATTGGTAATTCTTCGGATATCCATGATGGTTGCTACCCGAGAGACGCTGCGTAGCTGGTTTTATCGCCCCTGGTTTCTGGCGATGATCGCGGCTGTCCTCAGTGCGAGCCTGCTGATCACTGGCGGGCTGTTCGTGGCCGTGCGGCAGGTCGAGCAAAGCGAAAGCCAGGAAATGAACGCCCAGGGGGAGCGGTTCCTGGCACGTCTGGAGCAACTCTTCGGCCAGTTGCGCGAAAGCCTCGACGACCTCGAAGCCCAGCCCTTGCGCAGCTGCGACGACGAAATGATCGCCACGTTGCAGCAAGTGACGTTCAACTACCGCTTCGTCTATGAAGCCGCCTACATGGACGCCACGCGGATTTGCTCCAACCGTCCGCGCCAGGAAGGCCTGTCGGTGATCCGTCCTCCGGACATCAAGGGCCCGACCTACAGCTACTGGCTGAACACCACCACCGAACCCGATGAAAACCGCGCAGCGCTGATGCTCGGGCGCGGCAACTTTCGCGTAGCCACCTCGCGCGGACATCTCACCGACATGGTCGACCTGTTGCCCGGCAGCAGCCTGTTGGTAGTGCTGGATCACGGGACCCGGGCGATTCCGGTGCTCGGCGTTCCACAGGTTTGGCCACCCACCGAACCCTGGCCGCCGAAAACCCCGAACGCGCTGCAAGTCACCCAGTCACACCTGATCTACCGCATGCCCACTGACAATCCGGAATACCAACTGGTGCTGATCAGCCCGCGCACGGGCATGCACATTCCGGAGCTCTGGTGGTGGATGGTGCCTTTCTGTCTGGTGCTCGGTGCGCTGGTGGGCGTTCTGGTGTTCTGGGTCGTGCGCCAGCGCCAGTCGCTCGACGCCGAGCTGCACGGCGCCATCCGCCGTGGCGAGTTGCAGGTGCTTTATCAGCCGATCTTCGATCTCGACAGCCGCAACTGCGTCGGTGCCGAAGCCCTGCTGCGCTGGCGCCGGCCGGACGGCACGCTGACCAGCCCCGACCTGTTCATCCCGATGGCCGAGAACACCGGACAGATTCGCCAGATGACCGACTTCGTCCTGCAACGCCTGCTCGAGCAGTTGGGTCAGTTGCTGCGGGCCAATCCGCAGCTGTACATCTCGGTGAATCTGGCCGCCTGCGACGTGATGGTGCCGCGCATCGGCCAGGTCATGGCGCGGCTGCTGACCCTGCATCGGGTGGCGGCGCGGCAGATTGCTTTCGAGGTGACCGAGCGCGGCCTGATCGATGTGGTGGTAGCCCGGGAAAACCTGCAGGCGCTGCGCGATGTCGGGCATCAGGTGCTGATCGACGATTTCGGCACCGGCTATTGCAGCCTGGCCTATTTGCAAACCCTGCCGGTGGATTGCCTGAAGATCGACAAGGCATTTATCGACGCCCTCGGCCATGACGCCGCCAGCAGCGGTGTCGCGCCACACATCATTCACATGGCCCAGGCGCTGGACCTGAAGGTGATTGCCGAAGGGATCGAATTCGAGTCACAAGCGGCGCTGCTGAGCAGCGAAGGGGTGAAGTTCGGTCAGGGCTGGTTGTTCGCCCACGCCTTGAGCGCGGTGCAGTTCATCGAACTGATTACCCGTGGACGGCGACTCGCCGGCCGCCGGATCGACGACGAAGCCTAAACCGCCAGCGCCATATAGAACTGCGTGCCCTGCCCCGGCCGCGAGTAAACGCCCATCCGCCCACCGTGCAACTGGACGATTTCCTTGCACAGCGCCAGACCCAGCCCGGCCCCACCCTTCTTGCGGCCCACCTGAACGAAAGGTTCGAAAATCCGCCCTTGCTGACCGTAGGCAATCCCTTCGCCGTTGTCTTCGACGCTGATGATCACCCGTTCGCCATGGCGACGGGCCTGCAAGCGGATCAGCCCGTCGCGCGCCGTGTGGCGCAAGGCGTTGTCGATCAGGTTGTCGAGGACTCGATCGAGCTGCGCCTGATCCGCCTGCAAGCGTGGCAGCGGGCTCTGCGCTTCGACGGTCAAGGTAACGCCCTTCTGCGCTGCCGAATCGGCGAAACGCAAACGCGCCTGCTCCAGCAGATCCTCGATGGAGCACGGCGCCAGTGTGAGTTTCTGCAAACCGCTCTGATAACGCGAAAAGTTGAGCAGATCGTTGATCAACTGCATCAGGCGCTGCATTTCTTCATTGACCGTGTCGAGCAGGTCGGACTCACGCGACTCCGGAGGAAACTTCGCCCGCTCCCGGAACAGTCCGAACGCCATGTGCATGCCCGTGACCGGCGTGCGCAATTCGTGAGAGGCGCGCAACACGAATTCGCTGCGCACCCGTTCGAAGGCGCGCTGCTCGGTGACGTCGTGCAGGACCATCACGGCGCCGAGAATATGCCCCTGGGTATGGCTGACCGGCGTCAGGCTGTAGGTCAGCAGGCGCATTTCGCCATCGACCTCAATGCTCAAATCTTCCGGCGCCCGCTCAAGGTTGCCGCCGCGCAACACCAGTTGCAGCTGTGCATCCAGCTCCGGTCGCTGAAGCGCCGTGCCGAGGCCTTCGCCGAAACGGTCGCTGTCCCAGCCCAGTTGTCGCTGGGCCACCGGGTTCAAGTGTTCCAGACGACCCTGACGGTCGATCATCAGCAAACCGTCATCGATGCTGTCGAGCACCGCTTGCAGGCGCTGCTGGCCGGCGAGCAATTCGTCGACATTGGTCGCCTGATGTTCGCGCAGGGCTTCGGCCATCAGCCCGAAGCGCCGGGTCAGCAGGTTGATTTCCATGGCCGAGGACACCGGCAGGGTCACCTCGAAATTGCCTTGGCCGATATTGTCCGCCGCTTTGGCCAGCGCTTCGATCGGCGCACCAAAACGCCGGGCAATGCCCTGGGCGGTCACGAAGCCAATGATCAGCACCGCCAGCCCCACCAGTCCCAACAGGCCAGCGATCAGCAACGCGCGGTCGCGGGCGGCATGTTGGACGGAATTGATGTTCTCCAGTGCGTGCTTGTGCTCGGTAATCAATCCGTTGCGCAGGGTGTTGAAGCGCTCACGCAAGTCGCCACCGCCACTCAGGGCAGCAGCCGGGTCGCGGGAGATGTCGAACGCCTGGAGGAAGCTCAGGTAATCGGCTTTGGCCTGACTGAATCCATACTGGCGATCGTCGTCTTTCTGCTCCTGGGCGATGCCCTCGTCGAGCAACTGGAAGTAATGCTGTTTGGACGCTTCGAACGCCACGGGGTCGGGCTTTTCGGCGAGCATCATGATCAGTTGATCGCCGAGGGTCTGGCGCAGCTTGAGCCCCAGATCGAGGGTGACGAAGTTGTTGCGGATCAGCGCCTCCTGAGTGCCGGCCATCTGCATCACACTGACCAGCCCGAGCATCAGCCCGAGCAAGGCCACGGTGATCAGCGCGGAAATGCTCAGGAACAAGCGAGTCCGCAACTTCATCGCCAGTTTCATCGGCGGATGCTCACAGGTTGTACTGCTTGCGCTTGCGATACAGCGTCGAGGCGTCGATCCCCAGGGTCTTGGCGGCCTGATCGAGAGTTCCGGCGGTCGCCAGTACCGCGCCGATGTGGGCTTTCTCCAACTCGTCGAGGCTCAACGCAGCGCCGACCCGTGGCGCGTTGTTGGCCGGTTGCTCCGCCATGCCGAGGTGGCTGATTTCCACACGTTCCTGCGGGCAGATGATGCTGGCCCGCTCGACCACGTTACGCAGCTCGCGGATGTTGCCCGGCCAGCGATAGCCCAGCAGTGCTTCGCGAGCTTCGTCACTGAAGCCCCGGGCCGGACGCGCGTATTCCTTCACGAAGCGGGCGAGGAACCGGTCGGCCAGGGTCAGGATGTCTTCGGCCCGCTCGCGCAGCGGCGGCAAATGCAGGGTGATGACGTTCAGACGGTAGAGCAGGTCTTCGCGGAAACGTCCGTCGCGCACCATGTCCTCAAGGTTCAGGTTGGTGGCGGCGAGAATACGCACATCGGCGCGACGGGTGACCGGATCCCCTACCCGCTCGTATTCTTTGTCTTGAATAAAGCGCAGCAACTTGGGTTGTAATGTCAGCGGAAAATCGCCGATCTCGTCGAGAAACAGCGTACCGCCATCGGCCTGATTGACTCGACCCAGCGTGCTTTCACTGGCCCCGGTGAACGCGCCGCGACTGTGACCGAACAGCTCGCTTTCCATCAGTTCGGCGGTCAGCGACGGGCAGTTGATGGTGACGCAGGATTTCTTCTCGCGCTTGCTCCAGCCGTGGATGGCTCGGGCCAGCTCACCTTTACCTGTGCCCGACTCACCAAGGATCAGGATGTTGGCATCGGTGCCCGCCACTTGCCGCGCCGTTTCCAGGACGACTTTCATCGCCGGGCTGTGGGAATCGAGGCCATCCTTGGGTTTGCGGATCTCGCCTTCGAGGGCTTCCAGACGCGCCGACAGCTGGCGCACTTCAAGCTGTTTGGCGGTCGCGAGGCGCAATTGATCCGGGCTGCAGGGTTTGACCAGATAATCGGCAGCGCCGGCCTGAATGGCGTCCACCGCGGTGTCGACGGCCGAATGGGCGGTGACGATCACCACCCGCATCCACGGCGCCTGAATGCGCATCTGCGCCAATACATCCAGGCCGTTATCTTCGCCCAGACGCAAATCCAGAAAGCACAGATCGAACACCTGGCGTTGCAACAGCGCTTCAGCCTGGGCCGCACTGTTGGCAGTGGCGACAGAATAACCTTCGTCTTCGAGGCAATAACGAAAGGTTCGCAGGATGGCGGATTCATCATCCACCAGCAGAATGCGGCCTTGGTGCTCAGTGGCTGATTCCATTTTTCCTACGCTCCATAAATGAATGTCTTGGGTTAGTCCCGGAAAAATCGGGCAAGTTGCATGGTTGATTCTGATCGATTCCAGTCATAGCAGGGTAGCTCTCTCCTGCCCTCACGGCTAATCCACTGATTTTGTTGATTTTTTAAACATCGCACAGTTTCAGGACGGTTTCCTGCCTCCTTTTCTGACATCCGCACCCTGCTCTCAATTCAAAAAGAATGATTTCTCCTACGAAATAATCGTGCATTACGCACGACGCTGCGAGGGTCATCGTGCAGGATGCGTCGTCAGTAACTTTTACCGCATCTATAACTATCTGATTTTATTAGATTTTTTTAAACAAAAAAGCTGGCATGCGGGCTGCAATACATCTTTCAGCCCGGGCAGAAATGCACTGCCCCCACCGAACAAGAGTGAGGAACCCAGGATGACTCGCCAACGTGCCGCCCAAATGCGTATTTCGCCACTGCATCTGCAGCAGGCCCTGTTTGGCGCACTTGCGCTGCTGATCACTCTGATCGCCTGCCAGCAATATCTGCGCTGGGAGCAGAGCCAGCAGCCTGAGCCCCTGATTTCCATGCAACATGCGACGCAGACGCACTTCAGCGCCGTCAGCAGCAGCCAGGCCGACAACGGCGCGATGCGCATGATGGACGTCGACCAGCCACAACCGCTGGGCGACATGCCCCGTGAAGAACGCTGGGTTTTCTGATTAACGAATCTGGGCGCCCCCGCGCCGAGACCGGCAACATCCCTAAATAGAAGCAAGGAGAATCACCATGTTGAGCTGGGCAATCACATTCCTGATCATTGCCATCATCGCCGCAGTACTGGGCTTCGGTGGTATCGCGGGCACCGCCACGGGTATCGCCAAGATTCTGTTTGTCGTGTTCCTGGTGATGTTCATCGCTTCCTTCTTCTTTGGCCGTCGCGGTCGAGGTTGAACATGAAGGGGTTAAAGACACTGGCAGCCGCCCTGCTCCTGGGCGGTAGTGCCATGGCAATCGCGGCCAATGACGGCCAGGCGCGGGTCAACGAACTGTTGAGTTCCGACCCGCAATACAGGGAAACCTGGGAAGGCGTGGTGAAGAAGGAAGAGCGCCTGCCGGAATGGGTGATGAACCTGTCCGGCACGCCTGACCAGCAGATGAATGCCGTGACCGAAAATGGCGACAAGTATCTGGTCGGTCCGCTCTGCGAATCCGCAGACAAATGCATGAACCATCGCTTGATCGTCGCGTTCAGTTTCGACAAGAAAGACGCTTACGCCATGCTTGTGGATGTGCCTGAAGGACTGCCGGCAGACAAGTCGCCAACGCGACATGCCACCTACCGCTTCCTCGGCAAACCCGATCAGGGCATGCAAAACCTTCTGATGGAAACGCTGAAGAAAGATCCGAACTGGTATTGAACACGAGGGCAGCCGAAAGGCTGTCCTCCATTGCGTCGGCCCGAGGAAGGCCGGTGCATGACCAGGGGGCCGGGACGTTCTGACTGTTGCAGGGTCGGAGTGACCTACGGGTACAGGGAGTGCCTGCGATGAGGGCCGGGTCAGGGTAAAAGCTGCGACGCAAGTTCGCCAACCGGAGTGGTTCGACGGACTTGCGCTGGGCTTTCAACGTGACAAAACGTTGATCCAGAGCGTTCTGCTCAACTTTTTTATCGCTCACACTGCATGCGAAAGCATTTCGCGGTGTTTCCTGGCGACCGTATATCGAGAAAGAGTCGATCGAGTAAGTCGGACATTTAGTTTCCGAACGTAGGCTTTTTCCTAAATTTTTCGTCGAAATCACTCGTTCAAAAAATAACCAACCTACGCTGTAATGGCCGGTTCACGGCACTTATGCCTGCCGAAATGTCGTATTCGAACCGGTTGGGACGCCAGTTTCATAAAAAAAAGCTCATGCCGATTCGGCATAGGGTAGGCGTTTACGGCATTAGACGGCGCAACCTTGCATCGGAATAGTTGCGCCTTTTTTCGCCTGCCGGAGAGCCGTAAATACGCGCTTCGGGGCACCTTATACGGAGGCAGATGCACAGACTTTTCCGCTGATGAGCGTTCCAGTTCCTGCATGTGCCTGAGTCAAACGCAAGTAAGGGTAAAGATAATGAAGAAGGCAAAGCTTAGCCTCGCCTGGCAGATCCTCATCGGTCTGGTATTGGGGATTGCAATCGGCGCGTTGCTTAACCATTTCAGCGCCGAAAAGGCCTGGTGGATCAGCAACGTCCTGCAACCGGCAGGCGATATCTTTATCCGTCTGATCAAGATGATCGTGATCCCGATCGTCATCTCTTCCCTGATCGTCGGCATCGCCGGCGTGGGCGACGCCAAGAAACTCGGGCGCATCGGCCTGAAAACCATCATCTACTTCGAAATCGTCACCACCATCGCCATCGTCGTCGGCCTGCTGCTGGCCAACCTGTTCCATCCGGGTGCCGGCATCGACATGAGCACCCTGGGCACTGTGGACATCTCCAAGTACCAGGCGACCGCCGCCGAAGTGCAGCATGAACACGCGTTCATCGAGACCATCCTCAACCTGATCCCGTCGAACATCTTCGCGGCCATGGCTCGCGGCGAAATGCTGCCGATCATCTTCTTCTCCGTGCTGTTCGGTCTCGGTCTGTCGAGCCTGCAGTCGGACCTGCGCGAGCCGCTGGTGAAGATGTTCCAGGGCGTATCGGAAAGCATGTTCAAAGTCACCCACATGATCATGAACTACGCGCCAATCGGCGTGTTCGCCCTGATCGCGGTGACCGTGGCCAACTTCGGTTTCGCCTCGCTGCTGCCGCTGGCCAAGCTGGTGATCCTGGTTTACGTCGCCATCGCCTTCTTCGCCTTTGTGGTGTTGGGCCTGATCGCCAAGATGTTCGGTTTCTCGGTGATCAAGCTGATGCGCATCTTCAAGGATGAGCTGGTCCTGGCCTACTCCACCGCCTCCTCGGAAACCGTGCTGCCACGGGTGATCGAGAAGATGGAAGCCTACGGCGCACCGAAAGCCATCTGCAGCTTCGTAGTACCAACCGGCTACTCGTTCAACCTCGACGGCTCGACCCTGTACCAGTCCATCGCGGCGATCTTCATTGCCCAGCTGTACGGCATCGACCTGTCGATCAGCCAGCAACTGCTGCTGGTCCTGACCCTGATGGTTACCTCCAAAGGCATCGCCGGCGTGCCGGGCGTGTCCTTCGTGGTGCTGCTGGCCACCCTGGGCAGCGTGGGTATTCCGCTGGAAGGCCTGGCCTTCATCGCCGGTGTCGACCGTGTGATGGACATGGCGCGTACCGCCCTGAACGTGATCGGCAACGCCCTCGCCGTACTGGTCATCGCTCGTTGGGAAGGCATGTACGACGACGCCAAGGGCCAGCGCTACTGGAACTCGCTGCCGCACTGGCGCAGCAAGGAAAAACTGCCGGCCGGTGACGTTTCGAACAACTGATCCCCGCCCGCAAGGCACCCTGACAAACCCCGGAGAAATCCGGGGTTTGTCGTTTCTGGCGACCCCGCTATCATTCGCCGCATCTTCCGGGGGATTTGACTGATGCTTAATGGCCTGTGGCTTGGCTTCTTCATCGTGGCAGCCGTTTCGGCGCTGGGGCAATGGCTGATCGGCGGCAATGCCGGGATCTTCGCGGCGATGGTGGAAAGCATTTTTGCCATGGCCAAGCTGTCGGTCGAAGTCATGGTGCTGCTGTTCGGCACGCTGACCCTGTGGCTGGGTTTCCTGCGCATCGCCGAGAAGGCTGGCATCGTTGAATGGCTGGCCAAAGTGCTCGGGCCACTGTTCCTGCGGCTGATGCCGGAAGTGCCGGCGGGCCACCCGGCCATCGGCCTGATTACCCTGAACTTCGCCGCCAACGGCCTGGGCCTGGATAACGCCGCCACGCCGATCGGCCTCAAAGCCATGAAGGCGCTGCAAGAGCTCAATCCCAGCTCGACCATCGCCAGCAACGCGCAAATCCTGTTCCTCGTACTGAATGCCTCGTCCCTGACCCTGCTGCCGGTGACGATCTTCATGTATCGCGCCCAGCAAGGCGCGCCGGACCCGACGCTGGTGTTCCTGCCGATCCTGCTGGCCACCAGTTGCTCGACCATCGTCGGCTTCCTGTCGGTGGCGTTCATGCAGCGCCTGCGGGTTTGGGACCCCGTGGTGCTGGCCTACCTGATTCCCGGCGCGCTGATCCTCGGCGGCTTCATGGCGTTGCTCGCGACAATGTCGGCCACTGCGCTGGCGGGCCTGTCGTCGATCCTCGGCAACCTGACGCTGTTCGGCCTGATCATGCTGTTCCTGGTGATCGGCGCCTTGCGCAAGGTGAAGGTCTACGAAGCGTTCGTCGAAGGTGCGAAGGAAGGTTTCGACGTTGCCAAGAACCTGCTGCCGTATCTGGTGGCGATGCTCTGCGCGATCGGCGTATTGCGCGCATCGGGCGCGCTGGACTTCGGCCTCGACGGCATCCGCCATCTGGTGGAGTGGGCAGGGTGGGACACGCGCTTCGTCGATGCGCTGCCGACCGCCATGGTCAAACCGTTCTCCGGCAGCGCCGCCCGGGCGATGCTGATCGAAACGATGAAGACCTCGGGCGTGGACAGCTTCCCGGCGCTGGTGGCCGCAACCATTCAGGGCAGCACCGAAACCACGTTCTACGTGCTGGCGGTGTACTTCGGCGCGGTGGGCATCCAGCGCGCCCGGCATGCCGTGGGTTGTGCGCTGCTGGCCGAGCTGGCGGGTGTGCTCGGCGCAATCGGCGTCTGCTACTGGTTCTTCGGTTAAGGCTCAAGGCCGGGCAGGTGGGGCAACTTTCTGCCCTTGCTCCACCGCCCACGCCACGACTTTCGCGGTGAGACGATCACTGGCCTGCCCGAATCCGGCCACCACCGCCGGAACCTTCACATCACTGAGCGGCTGACGTTCTTCGAAGCGGCGACTGGCGAGAATCCGCTGGTCGTAACCGCGCACCAGCAGCGCATCGACCCGCACCACCACGCTGGCCTGCGTGCCCTGATACTCGGTCTGAAACGCCTGCAGGCTGCCACCCAGTTCCAGATCCGCCTGGAAGTTGCTGTCGTCGGTGCTCAACAGCGATACCCGGCCATCGCGCTGGAATCCATCAAGCAACCGATTACGCATCAGCACCGGTGCCGGATCGCTCCAGCGCGAGGCCTTGTAGCTGCTGATCACATCTCCCTGAGGAATCACCGCAATGCTCGGCCGGTTCAGCGCTTCGCTGGCCTGCAGTTTGTTCAGGCGCAGCGACCAGTGCTGAGCAGCCGCCGAACCGGCCGAGGCGGGTGCCTGTGCCGCCGGCAGGCGATAGACATCCGACGGTTCGGACTTGGGCAGGATCGAGCACGCGCTGATCAGCGTGAAGCCGGCGAGGAGGGCGAGGCGAGTCAGCTTCATGGCGTGAACTCCTTGTTCTTGTCACTGCCCAGCAGGTAACCGCTGGGGTTGGCCTCCAGGCGTTGGGAAATGGCGCGCAGCGAATTCAGTGTCTCCCTCAGTTCGCGAATCGCCGGGGCCAGGCCGTTGAGGCCCTGCATGCCGCTGTCGAGGGAATTCTGATTCTTGCTGAGCAGGCCGTTGATGGTGACGCTGCTTTGCTCCAGGGATTTCATCGCCTGTTCGGCACTGCCGAGCGCCTGTTTGCCCTGATCGTTGAGCAGGCCGTTGGCGTTGCGCATCAGCGCGGACGTCTGTTCGAGCATGTTGCCGGCCTGTTTGCCGACCGTCGCCAGTTGCTGCATGGCCTGACGCAGGTCGCCGCGCTGATCGTTGATCGAACCGGTGGTCTGCTCCAGATGCTCAAGGGTCTTGCTCACGCGCTCGATGTTGTCGGCAGAGAACATCTGATTGGCATTACTGAGCAACGTCGTGACCCCGCTCATCAAATCGTTGCTGTCGCTGAGCAGCCGCGAGATGGGCGAGGGCGATGCGACGATGGTCGGCAGGTTGCCGTCATGGCCCTTGAGTTTCGGACTTTGCGGCGTGCCTCCACTGAGCTGGATGATCGAGGTGCCGGTGATCCCGGCCAGGGCCAGTTTGGCTTCGGTATCTTCCTTGACCGGCGTGTCGCCGGCCAGGCGAATGCGTGCCAGCACCCGACGTGGGTCCTGCGGGTCGAGGCGCAGGCTGACCACGTCGCCGACCTTGATCCCGCTGTACTGCACCGGGCTGCCCCGGGACAGGCCGCTGACCGCCTCGTTGAACACGACTTCGTAATCCTTGAACTCGGTGTCGACACTGGACTTGGCCAGCCACAGACCGAAGAGCAGGGCGCCTGCCACCACAATCACCGTGAACAGGCCGATCAACACATGATGGGCTCGGGTTTCCATGTCAGACCTCGTTGAGCTGTTTGGCGGCGTCCAGCGCCGAGCGGCCGCGAGGGCCGTGGAAGTATTCGTGAATCCACGCGTCGTCGGTTTCCGAGACCACGTCGATGGGACCGGCCACCAGCACCTTCTTCTGCGCCAATACCGCGACGCGGTCGGTGATGGTGTAGAGCGTGTCGAGGTCGTGGGTCACCAGAAATACGCTCAGGCCCAGGGCATCGCGCAGGGTCAGGATCAATTGGTCGAACTGCGCGGCGCCAATCGGATCGAGGCCGGCGGTGGGTTCGTCGAGAAACAGGATGTCCGGGTCCAGCGCCAGCGCCCGGGCCAGTGCCGCGCGCTTGATCATGCCGCCGGACAGCGAAGCCGGGTACTTGTCCGCTGCCGACAGCGGAAGACCGGCCAGCGCCAGCTTCACCGCCGCCAGATGCTCGGCGTCGTCGCGGCTCAGACCGGCGTGTTCGATCAGGGGCAGGGCGACGTTCTCGGTGACGGTCAGCGACGAAAACAGCGCGCCTTTCTGGAACAACACACCAAAGCGCCGTTCGATCAGCGAGCGCTCATGCTCCGGCAGGCTCGGCAGGTTCTGGCCGAACACCTTGACCATGCCTTCACTGGGCTGGCGCAAGCCGACGATGCTGCGCAGCAACACCGATTTACCGCTGCCGGAACCGCCGACCACGGCCAGGATTTCGCCTTTGTACAAGTCGAGATCGAGGTTCTCGTGCACGCTCTGGCGGCCGAAGCGATTGCACAGGCCACGAACTTCGATCACCGCCTCAGAGGGCGCGCGGGGTAGACGACTCACCAGCCCATCTCCATGAAAAACAGCGCGGCAACCGCATCGAGCACGATCACCACGAAAATCGATTGCACCACGCTGGAGGTGGTGTGGGCGCCGACCGATTCGGCGCTGCCGCTGACCTTGAAGCCTTCCAGACAGCCGATGGCGGCAATCAGGAACGCGAAGATCGGGGCTTTGACCAGACCCACCAGGAAATGTTGAATCCCTATGTCGCTTTGCAGCAGCGACAGGAACATCGCCGGCGAGATATCCAGCGACACCGCGCAAACCACTGCGCCGCCGACGATCCCGCAGATCATCGCCAGAAAGGTCAGCATCGGCAGCGCCACCAGCAGCGCCAGCACCCTGGGCACCACCAGCAACTCCATGGGGTCGAGGCCGAGGGTGCGAATCGCGTCGATTTCCTCGTTGGCCTTCATCGAGCCGATCTGCGCGGTGAAGGCACTGGCCGTGCGGCCGGCCATCAGGATCGCTGTGAGCAAGACGCCGAACTCGCGCAGGAAGGCGAAGCCCACCAGGTCCACGGTGAACACGCTGGCGCCGAAACTGGCCAGTACCGTCGCCCCGAGGAACGCCACCACCGCGCCCACCAGAAAGGTCAGCAACGCGACGATGGGCGCGGCGTCGAGGCCGGTCTGTTCGATGTGGGCGATCATCGGCGTGATCCGCCAGCGCTTGGGCCGGAACAGGCTGCGGGCGATGGTTTCGAGAATCAGGCCGACGAAGCCGAGCAATTGCAGGGTGTCTCGCCAGACCGTGTCGACGGCCCGACCGATGCGCGTCAGCAGTTGCACGCTGACGCTGATTTCCGGTTCCTTGATCGGCACGCAGAAATCGGTCAGCGAGCGATACACGGTTTGCAGCAGGGCGCGGTCGGCGCTGGAAATCGTGCAGTCGGGGTGTTCGGCGGACTTGCCAAGCCGCTCCGAGCCGAGCAGCTCCACCAGCAGCGACGCACCGGCGGTGTCGAGGGCGCCGAGGCCGTTGAGATCGATGGGGGTGTTGGCGTCGTACTGGCCGTGGAGCGTTTCGCTCAGTTGCTTGAGGTCGGCGTAATGGGCAAGCGTCCAGTCCCCGGTCACCCGCAGGCGGGCAGGGGTGATCGAGGTGTCCAGGCGGGCACTGCCGGTCATTGGGCTGCTGGTCATAAGCTCCGTGCTTGTTCGGCTATCGAGACGAACCTACGTAATAGCACGAACCCGGTTACTTTTCTTTGGTCGGTGTGCTGTCCGTGACCTCGAAGCGCAGCACGCCAATCACCTGACCGTCTTCGGTCAACACCCGCACCTGCCACTTGCCTGCCGGGTTGCCGGGGAAGTTCTGCTTGTGGGTCCAGGCCCGGTAGCCTTCCTTGCGCCCGCCGTGGATGTCGAGGGCGATGCGGTCGACCTCTTTGCCGTTGAACTGCCAGACGTGATAAATCCGCTCGTCGAGCCCGCGCGGCGCGTTGATCGCGGTGTAGGCGTAGAGCCCGCCGCCACGGATCTGTTCGGCGCTGACTTCCTTGAGGCTGGCCCCCGGCACCCGGTCCTGCACCTGAGTGCTGATCGCCACGTCGGTCATCCACAGCGTCGCCGGCGGCACCCACGAACGCAGGACCCAGCCCACACCACCGATGCCGACCGTAATGCACAGGATCGCCAGGGCATTGCGCACGGTGCGGATCGGGAAGATCGACGCCAGGCTCGGGAACGACAACACCACCGCAATCCCCAGCGCCCATTTGAAGCTCTGCGAAGTGGTCAGGTGCATGATCACCGGCAGCGCCGTGAGCAGGGCGGCAAACAGGGTCAGGGTGTGCAGCGCGAGGAACGCCCAGCGCCGTGGCGCCAGCCACTTGTAGTAGAGCGGGTCGACGATCGAGACCAGCGCCGCGATGCACAGCAGCCCGGTGAAAAACAGCTGGCCGCTGTTCCAGGTAGTGGTGATGAAGAAGAACGGCAGGACGAAAAACAGGCTTTCCTGGTGAATCATCTGCGTCGCGTAACGCAGCAGCGGCTGGGGGATTTCCCGTTTGAAGATCCGCGTGAACAGTTTGGTCAGGCTGTTTTCCAGCATCAGCCAGATCCAGCTCAGCAGCATGATCGTGGTGATCCAGCTCGCCAGCCCCTGTTGCCGGTCGACCAGAATGAAGCTGCCGACCCCGGAGATGAAACCGCCGAGCGCAATGACCCCGGGGTAGCGCTTCATCAGTTCGAGAATGCGCTGGATCAGGAGGGTCAATTTAGACATTTGGGCGGTTCACAAGAGTCGAGGAAAAAACCCCGACAGAGTACCGCCCGCCGGGCCGTGTGGCGAGGCTGCCGGTCATTCCGGATGCACGGACTTGCGCCGATGCAGGCGCCAGCCGAGCAGAATCAGCACCAGCACGCCCAATCCGCCCGCCAGCAGCCACAACACCTGATCGTCACTGAGCAGCGGTTTCTCGATCCGCAGATAACCCGGTTGCAGCAGCAACTCGCGCATGGCCTTGTTCGCCGCCTCCAGCGTCACGCCTTGCAGCTCCCGCGCAGGATCGGCAAAGCGGCCATCCTCGTAGTCGCCCAGCGCGCTCCAGTAATAGTCGGCCATGGCGCTGGTGCCTTGCACGGCCCAGGCCTGGTGGGCGATGGCGGCTTGTTTCAAGCGATTGAAGGTGTCGGCGTCGAGGCCGTTTTTCAGCAGGTCGGCCTTGAGGTCTTCCAGCACTTGTTCGGCTTCGGCGATATCACCGCGATCAAGATCGGCGTTGAGGCTCATGAAACCGACGCCGCCGAACACTTCGCGTTCGGCCCATGGCCCGTAGGATAAACCGTGGTTCAGGCGCAACTGGCGGTACAGCGCCCACTCCAGGTATTCCTTGAGCAGGTCGAAGGTTTCGTCGTACTGGTCGTCCAGCACCGGCTCCGGCACCAGCCAGTGCAGCTTGGCACTGTTGCCGATGAAGCCGCGAGTGATCGTGCGTTCGTGAGCGGCGCTGGCGCGGATGTCCGGCAACGGACGGTGTTCGCTCGGCTCGACCGCTTCCAGCGCGCCCCACGCCCGTTCCAGATAGGCCGGCAGCAGTTTGTCGAGGTCGCCGACGACAATCAGGGTCATGTTGTTCGGCGCGTACCAGGCCTTGCGCACCTTCTCCAGTTGTTCGCGGGTCAGGCCATCGACTTCGGCCCGTTGCGGGCATTTCAGGCCCAGTTCGACCGCCAGTTGATTGCTCGCGGTGTGGCCCAGGTCCTGCCGGTCGAGGAAGCGTTGCAGCCGGGTGTAATGGCCGCCGTCCTCGCGCTCGACCACCCGTTTGGCCGCGTTGATCGCGTTGTCGTCGAAGCGGGTCTGGGTCAGCAGGTCCAGCAGCAGGTCGAGGACCTTGCGCTGGTTTTTCGCCGGGGCTTCGATGACGAACGTGGTGTCGGCGTTGCTGGTAAAGGCGTTCCAGTCACCGCCGAGTGCCTGCATGCGCTCTTCGAGACCACCTTCACCGGTGGCGTCGATGCCGCTGAACAGCAAGTGTTCGAGCAGGTGCGGCAGCTCCTTTTCATTGCAGTCGAAATCGTCGAGACCGACGCCGATCACCAACCGGATAGCCACGTGCCCACGCTCGGTGCCGGGCTTGAGCAGCAATTGCAAACCGTTGGGCAGCGCATAGCCTTCGACCTGAAAACGATCCAGGGCGAAGGCGGGCAGGGAACCGAGCAGCAGACAAGCGAACAACAGGCAACGCATAACGAGCTTCCATACGGCTGAATTGGAGATCCGTGTCGTCAGTCCGGCCGCGAGGCCGAACCTTGAGTTACTGACTGACCACAACCCCAGACGTTCAAGGCGAATGCGTGATGTCCGCCATATCGTCCGCCGCCAGCGCGCCGGTATCGGAAGTTTCCAGCACCACATAGGCGCTGCTGCAGAACAGCGAGTTCAAACGTTTCATGTCAGCAATCAGCTCCAGGTGCAACGAACTGGTCTCGATACTCTGCACGATCTTGCGTTGCAATCGGCTGACATGGGCGTGGGCCAGACGCCGTTCCTGGGCGCGAAAGCGACGTTTCTCGCGCAGCAACTGGCGGGCGCTTTCCTTGTCGCCGCTGAGGAACACCGACAGCCCCAGCCGCAGGTTGGCGATCAATTGCTGTTGCAGGCCGGCCAGTTCTTCCAGTCCGTCTTCGGAAAACGACCGGCGTTGCGAAGTCTTCTGCTGCTGCACTTTGCGCAGCATGCGTTCGATCAGGTCGCTGGCCAGTTTGAGGTTGATCGCCAGCTCGATGATCTCCGCCCAGCGCCGACTGTCCTGCTCGCCGAGATCTTCGCGAGGCATTTGCGCCAGGTACAGCTTGATCGCGCTGTACAGCGCTTCGACGTCATCGGTCAGCTTGCGCATTTCCTGAGTGATGGCGGTCTGCTTGCCGCGCAGCACGTCGAGGGTCGCGTCGAGCATGTTGTCGATCAGGTCGCCCATGCGCAGGGTTTCCCGGGCGGCGTTGGCCAGTGCCAGGCTCGGCGTGACCAGCGCGGTGGGATCAAGGTGGCGGGGCTTGGCGGTGCCGTTGACCTCCGGCCGCTCCGGCAGCAGCCAGGCGCACAGCCGCGCCATCGGCCCGACGCTCGGCAGCAGGATCAGGCAGCGCGCAGTGTTGTAGAGCAGGTGGAAGCCGATGACCATTTCCTGCGGGCTGAAATCCAGGCTGTCGATCCAGTGCACCAGCGGGTCGAGCACCGGAATGATCAGCAGCAGCCCGATCAGCTTGTACAGCAGGCTGCCCAGCGCCACCTGCCGGCCGGCGGCGTTCTGCATGCTGGTGCTCATGAACGCCAGCACGCCGCTGCCGATGTTGGCGCCGATCACCAGACCGATCGCCACCGGCAGGCTGATCACCGCAGCGCCGGCGAGGGTAGCGGTCAGCAGCACGGCCGCCAGGCTGGAGTAGGAAATCATCGCGAACAGCGCGCCGACCAAGGCGTCGAGCAGGATATCGCCGGTCAACGAGGCGAAAATCACCTTCACCCCTTGGGCATGGGTGATCGGCGCAGCGGCCTCGACGATCAATTGCAGCGCCAGAATGATCAGCCCCAGCCCAATGGACACGCGGCCCATCTGCCCGAGCCGCGTCTGTTTGCGCGACAGAAAGAAAATTACCCCGATAAAAATCAGCAGCGGCGACAGCCACGACAGGTCGAACGTCAGCACCCGCGCCATCAGCGCCGTACCGACGTCGGCACCGAGCATGGTCGCCAGGGCCGGGGTCAACGCCATCAGGCCCTGACCGACAAACGACGTCACGAGCATGGCGGTGGCGTTGCTGCTCTGCACCATCGCAGTGACAACGATGCCGGCGACAAAGGCCAGCCAGCGTCTGGACATGTTCTGGCCGATCACGTGGCGCAGATTGGTGCCGTACACCCGCAGGATGCCGGTTCGAACGATGTGCGTGCCCCAGATCAGCAGGGCCACGGCAGACAGCAAATTGAGCAGGGTGAGCATGCAGACCCCCTGTAATGGCAGCGCCCCAGAGGGGCAAGTTGACGGTACCGCGCAATTTCTACGTTCTGATACTTAAGCTGTAGTTGGCTAACGGTCTGGGCGCCAGCATTGCACAGCTAAAGCGGGGATTGAAACAAAAGTGTCATGAAAACAGGTTCATGCGGCCATGAAAAAAGGGCCCGAAGGCCCTTTGATCTGTTGCGCAGCATTCGGGTTACTGACCCGGAATATCCTTGCGCAGTTTCACCGGATCCTGCTGTTTGCGTTTTTTCGCGATGGCGGTGCGCATCTTGATGTTGATCGCTTCGACCGCCAGCGAGAACGCCATGGCGAAGTAGACGTAGCCTTTCGGTACGTGCACGTCGAACGATTCGGCAATCAGCACGGTGCCGACCACCAGCAGAAACGACAGCGCGAGCATTTTCAGCGACGGGTGCTTGTCGATGAATTCGCTGATCTTGCCCGAGGCCAGCATCATCACCAGCACGGCCACGATGATCGCCGCGACCATGACCGGAACGTGGGACACCATGCCGACGGCGGTGATCACCGAGTCCAGCGAGAACACGATGTCGATGATTGCGATCTGGATGATGGTGTAGAGGAAGTTGCCGCCCTTGCCCGAAGGCTCGTCGTCGCTTTCATCTTCACCTTCCAGTGCGTGGTACATCTCCTGGGAGCTTTTCCACAGCAGGAACAGGCCACCGAAGAACAGGATCAGGTCGCGACCGGAAATGCCCTGGCCGAACACTTCGAACAGGTCGGCGGTGAGGCGCATGACCCAGGTGATCGACAGCAGCAACAGGATCCGCGTGATCATGGCCAGGCCAAGACCGAAGATCCGGGTGCGCTGCTGCATGTGTTTGGGCATGCGGCTGACCAGGATCGAAATCATGATGATGTTATCGATGCCCAGAACGATTTCCAGGGCGGTCAGGGTGAAGAAGGCAACCCAGATCTCAGGGTTGGTCAGCCATTCCATGTGTATTCCTTTGAGCGAGTGTTAAACCAGGACGCCAGCAATCAGCTGGCGTCCGGGTGAGTTTGGTGCCGTTACAACGTGCTGAACAGCGGGAAAGTCCCCAACAGCAAGGCGCCGACCAGTATGCACAGGCAGACCAGCACTGCCCACTTCAGGGTGAAACGCTGGTGATCGCCGAACTCGATCCCCGCCAGTGCCACCAGCAGGTATGTCGACGGCACCAGTGGGCTCAGCAGGTGAACCGGCTGACCGACGATCGAGGCACGGGCCATTTCCACCGCGGTGATGCCGTAATGGCTGGCCGCTTCGGACAACACCGGCAACACACCGTAGTAGAACGCGTCGTTCGACATGAAGAACGTGAACGGCATGCTCACCAGCGCCGTGATCACCGCCAGGTACGGGCCGAGGAAATCAGGGATCACCGCCAGCAGGCTTTTCGACATCGCATCGACCATGCCGGTGCCCGACAGGATACCGGTGAAAATGCCCGCCGCGAAGATCAGACTGACCACCGACAGCACGCTGCCGGCGTGGGCGGCGACGCGATCCTTCTGCATTTGCAGGCAAGGGTAGTTGACGATCATGGCAATACTGAACGCCACCATGAACAGCACCGGCAGCGGCAACAGGCCGGCAATCAACGTGCACATCAGGGCCAGGGTCAGCAGGCCGTTGAACCAGATCAGTTTCGGACGGCGGGCATCCGGGAATTGCGAGACGCTGATTTCGCTGTGATCGATTTCGTCGCCGATCAGGTGCAGCTCACCCAGACGCGCACGCTCACGTTTGCCGTAGAAGTAGGCAATGATCAGGATCGCCACCACACCGGCAGCCATCGCCGGGATCATCGGCACGAAGATGTCCGACGGGTCTACGTGCAGGGCACTGGCGGCACGGGCAGTCGGGCCACCCCATGGGGTCATGTTCATCACGCCACCGGCGAGGATGATCAGACCGGCCATGATCCGCGGGCTCATGCCGATGCGGCTGTACAGCGGCAGCATGGCGGCCACGCAGATCATGTAAGTGGTCGCGCCGTCACCATCGAGGGAAACGACGAGCGCCAGTACGGCGGTGCCGACCGAAACTTTCAGCGGGTCGCCCTTGACCAGTTTGAGGATCTTGCGCACGGCCGGGTCGAACAGGCCGGAGTCGATCATCAGGGCGAAATACAGAATCGCGAACATCAGCATCACGCCGGTCGGCGCAAGCTTGGTAATACCTTCGAGCATCATCGGGCCGATCTTCGGAGCAAAGCCACCGAACAGGGCGAACAGGATCGGGATGATGATCAGAGCGATCAGCGCAGACAGGCGCTTGGTCATGATCAGGAACATGAACGTTATGACCATGGCGAAGCCAAGGAAAGTCAGCATGGGAATACTCCAGGCGTAGCGCGGCTAAGTAAGTGAGCGGATCGGGTTGGATCAGCGCAGAACGGGAAGCACGAGGCGTACGGGCGGAGTCGGAGCGAGGAGGCGGGTTACAGAGGACATCAGAATCACCATTGTTGTTGTTAATTGGGCCTGTCGTGCGAGCAATCACACGCGTTGGCCAACCGGTCTGTTGCCGGCAGTGGGGGCGATCCTAATCGGGGAACCTTTCAGCTACCTTTCGCGCAAGAAAGCTTTGGGCGAACGGCCAACCGGCCGTCGGATGCGGGCTAGAGTCAATGAACACGGGAAGCGGAGGGCAGGGCGATGACTGATTTGCACGGCGGTGGTTGCCACTGCGGACATATCCGCTATCAGTTCAGCGGAGCATTGCACGACATCGCCCACTGTCATTGTTCGATTTGCCGAAAAGTCAGCGGTGGCATCGTCACCACCTGGATCACGCTGCCGGCAGCGAACTTCCTGTGGCTGGCCGGAACACCTTCGCGCTACGACTCTTCAGACAGCTGCGCACGGTTCTTCTGCCCGAACTGCGGCGCACAACTGGCGCTGGTGACGCTGCTCAGCCCCGAGAGCATCGATCTGACGGTCGCCACACTGGATCATCCGGAGCAGGCCGCCGCCGAGCGGCATATCTGGACCGACAGCCAGTTGCCATGGCTGCACCTGGACGAGCATTTACCTGGCGAGCCCGAAGAAACCATCTGATTAAAAAACAGACAGATCCAGCGGCCGCATCGCGCCCATCCAGATTGCATGGTCGGTGTGGTCGAGCAAGTCATCACCGGTGTCCGGGTGCAGGAACACCACCAATCCCTTGCGATTGAGTGCCAGCCACGGCAGCACATCGCCGATCAGCTCCGGGCCGAAGGCCAGCTGGCAGCTCCAGTCCGGGTGCGGGCCGACCGGGCGTTCATGCACGCGGCCCATCTTCAATGGAAATAATTGCGCGGCCTGCTCACACAGTGCCCGCGCCTGTTCGATCGTGCTGGCGTCGTAATAAACGTGGGCGTGATAACCCTTGATCGTCTGCATCGCAAACCCTCTGAATCGGTTCGAACCCTCGGCGTTGCCCGTATGTCACACGCCATACAAGGGAAAACAAAAGGAACCTCAGCCATGAAAAATGCCGAAACCCCGGCGGTGAAAGTGGTGCTCTATGGTGCCATGAGTAGCCTGGGCAGCGCGTTGATGGCTGAACTGCTGCGTCGCCAGCACGAAGTCATCGCCATCCTCGACGATTTGACGGCGCTCGCGCCACGGCCGGGGCTGCGCACCAAAAGCGGCGATCTGCTCGATGCCGAGCGGGTCAACCAGAGTGTCGCCGGCAGCTCGGCAGTGATCTGCCTGCTGAATGCGCCGGGCTTGCCGCTGAGCAGCGATCATGTCGAAAAATCCGTGGTGCTGGGGCCGGTGGAACAGGTGCTGGCGGTGGATGCGCTTATCGATGGGCTACAGGCGGCAAACGTCTCGCGGCTGTTTGTCATCGGCGAATTCGAAGCACTGGATGATCCGGAAAACGCCGAACCGCTGCAACGCCACGCCGCTCTGGAAGTGCGCGAAGCCCTGCAAAGCAGCCCGTTGCACTGGACGCTGGTGAACGCACCGCGCAGCGTCGCCGGGCTGACGATCGAGCATTTCAGTCAGGTCGGCCGCACGCTGGAGCCGGGACTGGCTGAACCGCTGGAACGCCTGAACCGGGTGGCGGTGGGGATTGCCGATGAGCTGCGACTGAATCTGCATATCCATCAACACGTGGATTTTGTTGCCGCCTCCTGATCGTTATACCGCAATTGACGGCAGCGGCAGCCCGGCCAGGGATTCGGCGCTGCTGGCCTGTTCGGCCATCAGCCAGTCCACGAACGTCTGAATCAACGCGCCCCGGCGCTTGCGCTGTGGCAGCACCACGTAATAACCGAGACGCGACAGGGTGGTTTCGGCGATCGGCCGGCACAATAGACCTTGAGTGAGCAAGTTATCCACAAGGTGCCGCCAGCCAATCGCCACGCCCTGACCGCCAATCGCCGCTTGAATCAGCAGGGTGTAATTGTCGAAGCGCAGTTGGCCCGGCGCTGGCGGCGCGCTGATATTCAGCGCGCGGAACAGACCGCTCCAGTCGAACCAGTTACTGCTGTTTTCTCCGCGCAGGTGCAGCAGCGGAAACTCCATCAATGCCTGGGCCGGCAAGGGCAGGGGGCGATCCTTGAGCAATTGCGGGCTGCACACCGGAAACACTTCTTCACTGAACAACCAGTGACTTTCGCCCTGTTTGAAGCGACCGTCGCCGAACAGCACGGCAACGTCGATATCCGGACGCAGCATGTTGTGATTGCGCTCGCTGGTGACCAGGCTCACGTCCACCTGTGGATAAGCTTCATGGAAGCGGTGCAGACGCGGCATCAGCCAATACGCGGCGAAGGCGAAATCGGTGGCAACCTGCAGCACTTCATGTTGCTGCTGCGTGCTGATTGCGCTTAATCCCGCGTCGATATTCTGCAAACCAAGGGTAACTTGCTCGAACAGGATCGATCCGACCTCAGTCAGTTCGATGCCCCGGTAGATACGATCGAACAGCCGCGTGCCGAGCTGTTCTTCCAATCGTTTGATTTGTTGGCTGATGGCCGGTTGCGTCGTGCCGAGCTCCACCGCCGCAGCGGTAAAACTGCGATGACGGGCCGCCGCCTCGAAGGCGCGCAGCAGGTCCAGCGACAAATCACCGAGAGCTTCATACATAAGCTGTGCTTATCCTAGTCATTGTCCGGCGCAGGCTTTACCGGATATTGCGTGGAATCCATGCTCGATCGCAGCAATGTCGCATAAATATTCACTATGGAATGCCGCGATCACATGAAGCGCAAGAACATTCTTTTCATCATGGCCGATCAAATGGCCGCGCCAATGTTGCCGTTCTACGGCCCGTCGCCGATCAAACTGCCGAATCTCAGCCGCCTCGCCGAACAAGGCGTGGTATTCGATGCCGCTTACTGCAACAGCCCGCTGTGCGCACCGTCGCGTTTCACCCTGGTCAGCGGCCAGTTGCCGAGCAAGATCGGCGCCTACGACAACGCCGCCGATTTCCCCGCCGACATTCCCACCTACGCCCATTACCTGCGCCGCCTCGGCTATCGCACCGCGCTGTCGGGCAAGATGCATTTCTGCGGCCCCGATCAACTGCACGGTTACGAAGAGCGCCTGACCAGCGACATCTATCCGGCCGACTACGGCTGGGCGGTGAACTGGGACGAGCCTGATGTGCGGCCGAGCTGGTATCACAACATGTCGTCGGTGTTGCAGGCCGGCCCGTGCGTACGCACCAACCAGCTCGACTTCGACGAAGAGGTGGTGTTCAAGGCTCAGCAATACCTGTTCGACCACATCCGCGAGGATGGCGATCAGCCGTTTTGCCTGACCGTGTCGATGACTCACCCCCACGACCCGTACACGATTCCCAAGGCGTTCTGGGATTTGTACGACGATGCGGATATCCCGCTTCCGACGACGCCGGATCAGCGTTCACTCGATCCGCACTCCCAGCGTTTGCTCAAGGTTTATGATCTGTGGGACAAGCCGCTGCCTGTGGATAAAATCCGCGACGCCCGTCGGGCGTACTTCGGTGCATGCAGCTATATCGACGCCAATGTCGGCAAACTTCTGCAAACCCTCGAGGACTGTAGGCTGGCGGACGACACCGTCGTTGTGTTCTCCGGTGACCATGGGGACATGCTCGGCGAACGCGGCCTCTGGTACAAAATGCACTGGTTCGAGATGGCTGCGCGGGTGCCCCTGTTGATAAGTGCACCTGGCCAGTTCCAATCAGGCCGTGTCAGCGCCGCGGTGTCCACCGCCGATCTGTTGCCGACCTTCGTCGAGCTGGCCGGCGGCAGCCTGGAGCCTGACCTGCCGCTGGACGGCCGTTCGCTGGTTCCGCACCTGCAAGGGCAGGGCGGTCACGACGAGGTGTTCGGCGAATACATGGCCGAGGGCACCGTCAGTCCGCTGATGATGATCCGTCGTGGCGCCTACAAATTTATCTACAGCGAATCCGACCCTTGCCTACTCTTCGATGTGGATAACGATCCACGCGAGCAGGAAGAACTCAGCCAATCACCGCAACATCGCCGGCTGTTCGACGATTTTCTCGCCGAAGCACGGGCCAGGTGGGACATCCCGGCAATCCACCGCGAAGTCCTCGAAAGCCAGCGTCGTCGGCGTTTCGTCGCCGAGGCGCTGACGATCGGCAAGCTGAAGAGCTGGGATCACCAGCCGCTGGTAGACGCCAGTCAGCAATACATGCGCAACCACATCGACCTCGATGACCTGGAGCGCAAGGCCCGTTATCCACAACCCTGCCAAAACCAATAACGTTAAGGGGAAGTCCATGGTCAAGTTATCCACAGTCCTGACGGTCAGCCTGCTGGCACTGGGCAGCGCATCCGCGTTCGCCGAGAGCTGCGACACGGTGAAAATGGCCGACCCCGGCTGGAGCGACATCGCCGCGACCAATGCCATCACCGGGTTTCTGCTGGATGGCATGGGCTACAAGGCCAAGGTCGACACCCTCGCGGTGCCGATCACCTTCGGCGGCTTGAAGGATGGCCAGGTCGACGTGTTCCTCGGCAACTGGATGCCGGCGCAGCAGGGTTTCTACGACAAGTTCGTCGCCACCGGTGACGTCACCCAACTGGCGAAGAACCTCGACGGCACCGAATTCACCCTGGCCGTGCCGGATTACGTGTGGGACGCGGGTGTGCATAACTTTGCCGACCTGAATAAGTACGCCGATAAATTCGAGAAGAAGATTTACGGCATCGGCTCCGGCGCGCCAGCGAACATCTCGCTGCAAGAGATCATCAAGAAAAACGACTTCGACCTGGGCCAATGGAAGCTGATCGAGTCCAGCGAACAGGCGATGCTCGCCGAAGTCTCGCGGGCGGTGAAGAAACAGAAATTCGTCACCTTCCTCGGCTGGACCCCGCACCCGATGAACGTGCAGCTGAAAATGCACTACCTCAAGGGCGGCGAGAAGTACTTTGGCGACACCGGCAGCGTCTACACCCTGACCCGCAAGGGCTACACCGAGGCCTGTCCGAATGTGGGTAAATTGCTGACCAATCTTTCGTTCACTCAGGAGATGGAGAACAGCATCATGGCCGAGGTGGTGAACAAGAAGGTCAGCAATGCGGAGGCGGTGAAGGCTTGGATCAAGGCGAATCCGGCGGTGTTGGATAAGTGGCTTGATGGTGTGAAGACGGTGGATGGCAAAGATGCGTTGGCGGCGGTTAAAGCGAAGCTTTGATCGCGGTGTGCTGAAGGTCTGAGTTCGCTTTAGATCTTTTCCCCCCTCACCCCAACCCTCTCCCCCCAAGGGGGGCGAGGGGGAAAGGGAGCTGACCGTCGTTGGTTTCAGAACCTGAGTTCGACTGAAGACTTTCAGGTCGATGGATTTCGAAAAGACACCTCGGTAAGTTCCCTCTCCCTCCGGGCGGTCCGACGTTTCGGGAGGGTTAGGGTGAGGGGGCTGTTCCTGATTGACACCCTGATACCCTTCACACACCACCCATTCCAAACCGAGAGGATCCATGGCCCTCCCCAGCCGTCGCTCACTTTTCCCCTTCCTGACCTGGCTGCCCCGGCAGACCCGCGCCAGCGTCGGGCGGGACCTGGTCGTCGGTCTCAGCGGGGCGATTCTCGCGTTGCCTCAGTCGATTGCCTACGCGCTGATCGCCGGTCTCCCACCGGAGTACGGGCTCTACGCCGCCATCGTTCCGGTTTTGATCGCCTGCCTGTGGGGCTCGTCGTGGCACTTGATCTGCGGCCCGACAGCGGCCATTTCGATTGTGCTGTTCGCCAGTGTCAGCCCACTGGCGGTGCCTGCATCACAGGACTACATCACCCTTATCCTGCTGCTGACCTTTCTCGCCGGGATTTTCCAGTGGCTGCTTGGCCTGTTGCGCTTCGGCGCGCTGGTGAATTTCGTCTCGCATTCCGTGGTGCTGGGTTTCACCCTCGGCGCGGCGGTGGTGATTGCCATCGGTCAATTGCCGAACCTGCTGGGACTGGATCTGCCGGCCAAGGCCACGGCGCTGGCCAGCCTGATGGATCTGCTGCGCCATCTCGGGGCTGTGGATAAACCGTCGCTGGTCCTCGGTGTCGCCACGGTGGTGGTCGGTGCGCTGCTCAAACAATGGCTGCCACGCTGGCCAACGCTGTTGATGACCTTGGTGCTCGGCAGTCTGGTGGTGTGGCTGTGGCCGGCGATGTTCGGCCACGTTCAGTTGGTCAGCGCGTTTGTCGGGCGCTTGCCGCCGTTCAGTGGACTGCCGCTGGATATGGATCTGATCCTGCGCCTGCTGCCCAGCGCCGTGGCGGTGGGCATGCTCGGGCTGGTCACCAGCCTGTCGATTGCCCGTTCGATTTCCGCACGCTCGCAACAGCTGCTCGATGCCAATCAGGAAGTCCGCTCGCAAGGGCTTTCGAACATTGTCGGGGCGTTCTTTTCGGGATCGTTGTCCGCCGGCTCGTTCACCCGTTCCGCGCTGAGCTATGAGGCCGGGGCCTGTTCGCCATTGGCCGGGGTGTTTTCGGCGTTGTGGGTGGCGTTGTTCGCGATTTTCGGTGCGGGGCTGATCGCGCATATTCCGATCCCGGCCATGGCCGGCAGCATTCTGCTGATCGCCTGGGGACTGGTGGATCATCGCGGCATTCGTGCGCTGCTGCGGGTCAGCCGGGCGGAATTCGTGGTGATGGGCCTGACCTGCATTGCCACGTTGCTGCTGGAATTGCAGACGGCAATCTATGCCGGCGTGCTCGCCTCGCTGTTTTTCTACCTCAAGCGCACCTCGCAGCCGAGAGTACAACACTGGCGTGATGGCGAAGATGATGTACTGCGGGTCGGCGGCTCGATCTTTTTCGGCGCCAGCCACTACCTGCAAGTGCGCCTGCAACGGATGCACGGCGCGCGGGTGGTGATCGAGGCGCAACAGATCAACTTCATCGACTATTCCGGCGTGGAAATGCTCCATCAGGAAGCCCGGCGCCTGTTGCGCCAGGATCGCAGCCTGACCTTGCGTCAGGCGCGACCGCAGGTGGTGGACGAGTTGCGCAAACTCGAAGGGCCGGAGAAATGCCCGATCCGCTTTGAAGATTGAAGAAGAACCCGTTGTGGGAGCGAGCTTGCTCGCGATGGCGATCTGTCTGTCTGTCTGTCTGTCAGATTGATGCTGGATCTGGCGACGTCATCGCGAGCAGGCTCGCTCCTACAGGGGTTACTGCGCCAATTGCCGACGCAATTCCGCCAGGACCGGCGCAGTGTCCGGACGCACACCGCGCCAAAGGAAAAAGGCTTCCGCAGCCTGTTCCGCCAACATGCCCAACCCGTCCATCACCACGCCCGCGCCATGCTCGCTGGCCCAGCGGCAGAACGCGGTCGGTTCCTTGCCGTACATCATGTCGTAGCACAGGGTCTTGCCGGGCTCGATCAGGCTTGGGGCAATCGGCGGTACATCGCCGGTGAGGCTGGCGGAGGTGGCGTTGATGATCACGTCCACCGGCTCGCGCAACCAATCGTAACCACTGGCCGACACCGGCCCCAGGTCGCAGAACAGTTCGGCCAGTAGCTCGGCCTTGTCCACCGTGCGATTGGCGATGATCACCGAGGCTGGTTTCTCCGCCAGCAACGGCTCCAGCGCACCGCGCACCGCGCCACCGGCGCCGAGCAGCAGAATGCGTTTGCCGGCGAGGCTGATCCCGGCGTTGACCGTCAGATCGCGCACCAGCCCGGCGCCGTCGGTGTTATCGCCGAGCAGGCTGCCGTCGGCCAGTTTGCTCAAAGTATTCACCGCACCCGCGCGTTTGGCGCGGGCAGTCAGGCTGTCGGCCAGGCGATAGGCGTCTTCCTTGAACGGCACGGTCACGTTGGCGCCGCGACCTTCCTGGAAAAACGCCGTGGCGCAGCCGGAAAAGTCCTCGAGCGGCGCCAGCAGGGTGCTGTAGTCGAGACGCTGCCCGGTCTGTTCGGCGAACAGTTTGTGAATCATCGGCGACTTGCTGTGGCCGATCGGGTTACCGAAAACGACGTAACGATCCATCAGAAGTCCTCAGGCCTGAGCCAGCCAGTCGCGGTCTTGCAGGAAGTACTCGGTCAGGCGCGCTTCTTCGCTGCCCGGCTCGGCTTTCCAGTCGTAGGCCCAGCGCACTTGCGGTGGCAGCGACATCAGGATCGACTCGGTGCGCCCGCCCGATTGCAGGCCGAACAGGGTGCCACGGTCGTAAACCAGGTTGAATTCGACGTAGCGGCCACGGCGGAATTCCTGGAACTCGCGCTGTTTGGCGGTGAAGGCGTCGTTCTTGCGCCGTTGCACGATCGGCAAGTAAGCGTCGATGTACGCATCGCCGATGGCGCGCATGAAGGCGAAACTGGTGTCGAAGTCCCACTCGTTCAGGTCATCGAAGAACAACCCGCCGATACCGCGCGGTTCGTGGCGATGCTTGATGTGGAAGTAGGTGTCGCACCAGGCCTTGTAGCGCGGGTAGACGTCCGGGCCGAACGGCGCGCAGGCCTGCTCGGCGACGCGGTGCCAGTGGATGCAGTCTTCTTCGTTGCCGTAGTACGGGGTCAGGTCGAAGCCACCGCCGAACCACCAGACCGGTTCTTCACCTTCCTTCTCGGCAATGAAAAAGCGCACGTTGGCGTGGGACGTCGGTACATGCGGATTGTGCGGGTGGATCACCAGCGACACGCCGAGGGCTTCGAAGCCACGCCCGGCCAGCTCCGGCCGATGGGCACTGGCGGACGGTGGCAGGCCACTGCCGAAGACGTGGGAAAAGTTGACGCCGCCCTTTTCGATCACCGTACCATTCTCGATCACCCGGGTCCGACCGCCACCGCCGGCCGGACGGGTCCATGCGTCTTCGACGAAGCGCGTGCCACCGTCTTCGGTCTCCAGCGCGGCGCAGATGCGGTCTTGCAGGTCGAGCAGATAGGCCTTTACGGCGTCGGTGCGGGTCGTCATGGCTTCACCTTGGATCGGGCGGAACTGCGCGGCGCCCCGCGCAAATGGGCGCGTAGCATACCATCGCAAACCGGCACGCCGCAGTTGACGAAGATCAAGCATGAGCGTTCGATAGGGACCTTCCCAAATGACCCAAGGAGTAGGCAGATGGCCAAGCGAATCCAGTTCCGCGCCCACGGCGGCCCCGAAGTGCTCGAGTACGTTGACTATCAACCGGCCGAACCCGGTCCGCAGCAGGTTCGCGTGAGCAACAAGGCCATCGGCCTGAACTTCATCGACACCTACTACCGCAGCGGTCTTTACGCGCCACCGGCCTTGCCGTCGGGCGTGGGTGCGGAGGGCGCCGGCATTGTCGAGGCCGTGGGCAGCGAGGTCACCCGGTTCAAGGTCGGTGACCGTGTGGCGTACGGCAGCGGCCCGTTGGGCGCGTACAGCGACGTTCACGTTCTGCCGGAAGCGAATCTGGTGCACCTGCCGGACGCCATCAGCTTCGAAACTGCCGCCGGCGTGATGCTCAAGGGCCTGACCGTGCAGTACCTGCTGCGCCAGACCTACGAACTCAAGGGTAGCGAAACCATTCTGTTCCACGCAGCGGCCGGCGGCGTCGGTTTGCTCGCCTGTCAATGGGCCAAGGCCTTGGGCGTGAAGCTGATCGGCACCGTCAGCTCGAAAGCCAAAGCCGATCTGGCCAAGGCCCATGGCGCCTGGGAAACCATCGATTACAGCCACGAAAACGTCGCCCAACGAGTGCTGGAATTGACCGATGGGAAAAAAGTCCCGGTGGTCTACGACGGCGTTGGCAAGGACACCTGGCCGGCTTCGCTGGACAGCGTGGCGCCCCGTGGCCTGCTGGTGAGCTTCGGCAATGCGTCGGGCGCGGTGGACGGGGTGAACCTGGGGATTCTGGCGGCGAAAGGTTCGCTGTACGTCACCCGTCCGACCCTGGCGACCTACGCCAATAACGCCGAAAACCTGCAGCGCATGGCCGACGAGCTGTTCGGGATGATTACCAGCGGCAAGCTGAAAGTGGATATCAGCCAGCGTTATCCATTGGCTGACGCGGCGAAAGCGCAGACCGAGCTGTCGGCGCGGCGCACCACGGGCTCCACTGTCCTGCTGCCCTGACCACCAATGACCTCGGCGCATCTTCATGACGGTACCGGGGTCTTTTCCGTCGTCACGAAAAACGGCGTCTTGCCGGCCAGGGTAGTTTCGAATTCCTGACGGGCAAGACGCTTCACCTCCAACCCCAAAACGCCCGGCAGCCTGAGCAATGCACTGGCCTGTCCTTCGACTTGCAACGCATCTTCAATGACGCTCTGTGTGTTGGCTGTCAGTGCGTCCTCGGCTATGACCAGACGCATGCGTGCCCCCTCGGGCTGTCGATCAATCTGCACCTGGACATCGGTGTTCTGCAGCTGCGGCAAAAGCTGTCGGAGTGCGTGCAACACCTGTGACTGAGTGATGATCGCGCCCCCCAGTTTGATCGATGTTTCCACCCGCCCCTCAAGCGCCAGTACCGGCATGGAACTGCCACAGTCGCACTTCGTCACTGTGCGCAGGATTCGCCCACGATCGCCGATCCGGTAACGCAACAACGGCACATGATCAGGAAGCAATGGCGTCAGCAGAAACTCACCGGCTTCCCCTTCAGTTACAGCTTGCAGGGTCAGAGAATCAACCACCTCGAGCAGCATGGCGTCCGCATGCAGGTGAAAAAAACCGTGCTCCAGATGGGCACACTGAAAACCGATGGGACCGGTCTCCGTCGAGCTGTAGCCCAGCGAGCGGATCTTCAGCATCGGCCAGTCCCGGGCCAACTGGTCGCGCAGCGTTTGACTGCAAGGTTCTCCAATGTAGTAAAGCCACTTCAGGCTGCACAATTGCACAGCGCCGACTTTCTCATGATTGAACAACGCGGCGGCGAAGGAGGGAGTGCATATCAACGCATCAGCCTTGTGTGCCTCAATAAGCTCGGCAACGCGCTGCACGCCCATCTGTGAACCGGCAGGCAGCACGCGTGCGCCAATGTGCTGGACGATAGCTGCCGCGTATTGAAAGGCACCCTGCATTTCCCCGGCTGTCAGGCAGTTGACGACCACCTCGGGGCGTTCGTCCGTCGCACCGAACATCCGTGCCCCCAAGGGCACGATTGCAGCGTTGAACGCCCAGGAATGGGTGATCTGTTTGCGATTGCCGGTGCTGCCTCCCGAGGTCAGGGTCAGCCCGCCGCCCGGTGCTCGATGGGAGGCTTCACCGAGGGTGGAAAACAATACGCCGCCGGACTCGTCTTCCACCGCCAGAACCGGCAATCGATGGAGATCGGCCAATCCCCGCACTTCCAGGATTCGCGGATACAGCGCACGGAACCACGACAGTGAGCGTGCGTGAGCCAATTTATTCGCAAACGCCTCGGCCAAAACATCGGTGATCGGTTCATTGCTCATTGCCGCGCCCTCCCTGACGAATGCCCAACTCATCGAATCCGCTACGGACGGCGTTCGCCAGAGACTCCAACTGGAGCTGACTGTGGCTCGCGCTGATGGCCAGACGCAAAATGGCCTCGCCCTTGGCCACCACCGGAAACACCGCGGTGGTGACCGCCATGCCCTGCCGGCGCAAATGCTGCGCCAGGCTTATCGCATCTCTCTCGGCCCCGACACGGATAAAACGAATGGGAGACGCGACGTGATGATTGCCCAGCACCGGCCCCAGCAACCTGTCGACCGTGGCGATGTTTCGCCACAGCGCTACCTGCAAATGACCCAGCTCCGGCGACAAATGGATTTTCCCCGAAGCGACTGCCGCGCCCACCCCGCCAACGGATAATGGTCCGCCAAACGTGTAGGTCGACGCATGACGCCGGATCATTTCGGCATCCGCTTCGGTGCGCACGGTGATTGCCCCACCGGTTGCACCGAACGCCTTCGACAGCGACGACACCAGGATCAGCCGGCCACGCTGTCGTTCTTCCGCCGCGTCCAGCGCGTAACCACCTCCGCCCACGCCATGGATCGAGGTACCGTGGGCGTCATCCGCATAGAGATAACCGTCGAAACGCTCCGCCAGTTGCAACAGGCGATTGATCGGGTAAACACCGCGCATCGAGCCAATGCTGTCGGTCAGGATGATGGGCGTATTACCCGCCGCGACTGCCGTTGAACACGCTTCTTCGACCTGCTCTACATCGCTGCAATCGCGGCGCTGTATCGGGCCGAATTGCCAGAGAATGCCTTGCAGCACTTGCATCGAAGCATGAGCGGAACGGTCGACAATCCAGCAGGGGCCACGACGCATGGGATATGAGGGCATCTCGCCGGAGCCGAGCAGCGGCAGACAGCCAAGGTGCGCACTGCCCACCGAGTTGAAGGTGACCGAATGCCCCTGAAATATCCGGTTGAGCAGTTCATCCAGCTCACGCATGGGTGGCAACAGCGCCCGGGTTCGTGCGGCGGCGAACTGCACGCCGAAGGACTCGACGGAGTGCATCGCCTCCTGAATCAAGCGAGGATCACACTCCAGCCCCAGATAAGAACACGAGAGAAACTCGGTCAGCCGTTCACCGCTTTCGAGTTCGATCTCTTTGCCTTCACGTTTAGCCAGCTTCAGGCCATTCAGCCCTGCATCGAACAGCTGCTGCTGATCGTCACGCGCTTGCCGGACACGGTTTTTGACCCAATTGACGGTCGGTTGAAAGGTGTTCATCGAGATACCTGCAAAGAGGGAGAGCGGCGATAGACCTGGACATGCCAAAGCTGGGTTCTTTCTCGTGCAATGTCTGCCTGGTACTGGTGGGTGATATCGCAGAAGCCTGCGCAATCAGGCCGCACTACATGCAAATGCCCCCGCATGACCACCTGTGCGTTTCCTGCCAGCGCCGGTGCCAGGCGCTGCAAAAGGTTCTTGCCGGCCGCTTCGGGCATGAAGGAAGGCACGTCCGACAGCGATACGAAATCGATGGCTGTTTCCCCGGCAACGCAGTCGAGGATGTCAGCCTGCACCACGCGTAACTCGCACTGCCGAAGCCCCTCACGGGCCTGCTGGAAAATTGCCGGATCACACTCCAGCGGAAAGCCTTGTGGATAACGCAGCTCACCAAAAAACAGCATTTGCAGGAAAAAGCTCTCTCGGACCACCTGAGTGGTGAACAACGTATGGAAAATTTCCAGATACGCCGCGCGGGAACTGATCCCCAGGTTGTTGGGTGGAAACGCGCCCTTGTACAGCAGCGAATTGAGGACTGCTGCGTTTCCCAGCAACGCGATCACGGCTTTCCAGCGCTTGAGCGGAAAGCGCTTTCGGTAATATTCCGTTTGTTCGTCAAGCTGACTGAACTGAAAAATGCCCCGGCCGGCCTTGCCGGTAAACAGTCCGGTGATCTTCGCCAACCGCTTCAGGGTCTGCTCGAATGCGCCCATGTAAATCGGCGCTTCCCAGTGCCGGGCCTGGAACAACCCGGACAACCAGCGACGATCCTCCGGCGGTAAAACCAGTTGCTGGAAAATGGATCGGCGTTTCGACCTCAGGCCTTCCGTTCGATAGCCCATGAACGCCATGAACGACTCGTGATCGGTCTGTTCCAGCAGGGCAAAACGCAATCGGGTGAACGCCAGTTGCGGCGCGCTGATATCGGTACAGGTCATGCGTGCCGGGGCGGCGGCCAATAACGGCAAGAGCCGGCCGCCGCATCCGGCGATACCCAGCACGTGACCGGCATGTCTGGGCAGGATCGTGTACTCAAGCGCGGTGTCCTCATCGCCGAGCGTGTAGTTGAGCCGGTCGAAATAATCAGCCATGTCTGCCCCCAGCCTTCTGATCTGAACATGGGTGTGAGGCTGTCATTGGTTGTCCAGCGCATGGAGGAAGTCATAGCGGGGCGCCAGCCCGTGTTGCCATGTCTCGAACTGCTCATAAACCGCCTCGAGCATATTGCCCGTCAGGCGCAGGCTGGTTTCCATGACAGTGGTGATCGCATCCCAGTCTTCCTGTCGCTTGCAGGTGCGCTGCAGCATCAGTTTGATTTCGTTGAAGTGCTCGATATCAATGTCGGAATGTGCAATGAAGAATGTAAGTTGAGCGGGTTTTAGCGACAGTGTTTCACTCAGGCTATCGATGAGCGGAGTAATGAACTGGTAGGCATTTTCTGCCCAATAGCTATAACCAAGCCGTTGTAACGGGTTACCGGTAAAGGAGATCCAATATAAATAAGCGATCAGCACATCAGTGGCCGGAAGTGCAGGCGGAATATCAAACACTTCATTCTTCAAACCAAGACTCATGACATCGTGCAGTGCCATTTTTTCATGGCCGACTTCTTGTGCCGCATGTTCAAAACAGAACTTGGCATACACCGGATTATCCGCATGTCGGACACCGACCAATCCTTGATTTCGCGCATTGTGCGCCGTGTAGTGAAAAGTCTGAATCATATAGATCGCGTACAAGGCTTTGGAAACGCTGCCCTCACGGATGGCTTTCACCAGCCGCGAACTTTCCAGAATATCGGTCCATGACTTTTCGATTCGCTCATCGAGCAGGCTTAATTGTTGTTCAAAACTGAGAGGCGTATTCATCAATGGGGGTCTCCAATGGGTTGGCGAGCAGGTGGGCAGACTGTTGAAGTGCCGTGAGGATTTGCTGCCATTGAGCCGAGAGCAGCCAGTAATCGCCGCGTTGGCGCTGTTCGATGCGAAGCGCGTCGGTGGTGATGGGCGTCAGGCCGAAGCGCTGGAACAGTCGCCGCTGCGGTGATCGGCAGAGCGCGGTAACGCCCTCATAACCCCGCGTGACCGCCCATTCCGTGGCAGCGGCCAGCAGGCCGTTGATCGACATGGGGAACTGAGTTTGCGAGTGACTGATCAAGCGACTGAACTCGACATGGCGCGACAGCGTCGTGGCGGGAGACAGTTGCTGCTGCGCCAGTGAGGCCCATTCGAACGGCGCAGGGGTCACTCTCAATACGGCCGTGGGCCTGTCGTGCTGATACAACAGAAAGTGGGTACTGCGCGAAATAATCGCCAGGCGTGTTTCAAGTGACCTGGCTCTGGGTGTCAACATGTAGTGTTGCAATCGCAATCGAAAATGACGGGAAACAAACCGTTCAAACTCTCGTGTGTCTGATCCTGCTTCAAGAATAACGATGCGATAGTTTTCATGACGCCTTTTAAAGGTCGTCTGAATCTCCTGCAGATAATCCGTTAATTGCGAATCCCTGATATCCATTTCTTCTCCGCAGCCGTTAACTTTTCGAAGTTTTCTGAGCGCATTGAAATAATGAATGGTTTTAGAAAAATCGCCACTGTGTGGCTTCTGAGAATAACGTCGGAAAAATTACAACAATTGAATACTTAAAGATTCATCTGACGTAGAAAGGAGAAATTCAAAGCAAAAACCGGGCTGTAACTTCAGCCATATGAAGGAAAAATCGTAGACGCGCGTAGTACTCCTCGCCATGGAAGCCGAGGAGTACTCACAGAATCAACCAAGGGTGATATCAGGCCGGGCGCACGATCTTGCCGGTGGCCAGATCCCGAATCAGACTCGGATTCTTGCGACCGCCAAGCGCTCCGCCAAGCACCAGATCGACCTGACCACGGAAATACTGCTCGACCCGCAAGCGACTCTTCGCCGCCGGCCGCCCCTGCGGATTGGCCGACGTCGAAATCAACGGCCCTACCAGCGAGCACAGATCCCGCACCTGCGGATGATCGCTGACCCGCAGCGCCACGGTGTCATGCACCCCGGTCACCCACTCCGGCAACAGGTTCTGATGCGGCACCAGCCAGGTGTTCGGGCCCGGCCAGGTGCTGGCCATGCGGTCGATCCAGTCCTGCGGGAAATCCTCGAACAGAAAATCGAACTGACGAATGTTGTCGGCGACGAGGATCAAGCCCTTGTCCACCGAACGGTTCTTGATCGCCAGCAGGCGATCCACCGCTTCTTCATTCCAAGGATCGCACCCCAGCCCCCAGACGGCTTCGGTTGGATAGGCAATCACCGCCCCGGCGCGAACCTCTCGTGCGGCTTGTTGCACACGCCAACTGTTGACCATGAAAAACTCTCCGCAAACAGGTTTCGCGCAGTTTACCGATCTTCAATGTAAAACCTAGCTTACGCGCGCAAACCAGCGGCCGTTTTCGCACACGGCGCGGCCATCCATCTCCAGTTCGGTCAATGCCGCCAGCACTTTGGGCAACGCCCAGCCACTGCTGTCGGCCAGACCCTCGCTGGTGTGCGGTGCGGCGTGCAACAGATCCAGTAGAGGATGATCGGGATCCGGCGCCGAGGCGGACAGCGGCAACTGCTGCCAGCCGCGCAGGGCTTCGAGAATATGCTCGATGGTTTCCACCAACACGGCTCCGTCACGTATCAGTTGATGACAGCCCCGAGCGCCGGGGTGATGGATCGAACCCGGAATGGCGTACACCTCGCGCCCCTGTTCCGCCGCCAGCCGTGCGGTGATCAAGGAACCGCTGGCGACACTGGCCTCGACCACCAGCACGCCGAGGGACAAGCCGCTGATGATGCGGTTGCGTCTCGGGAAGTTGCTCGCCGTCGGCCCGGTGTCCAGAGGAAATTCCGAAAGCACCGCACTGCCGGACGCAATCATCGCGTCCGCCAGCCGACGGTTGCGCTGTGGATAAAAGTTTTCCAGGCCGGTACCGAGCACGCCGACCGTTTGCCCACCGACATCCACAGCGGCTTGATGCGCAGCCGCATCGATGCCCAGCGCCAGGCCACTGGTGATGACAAATCCGGCCCCCGCGAGACTGCGGGAAAACGCAGCGGCAGTGTCCATGCCCGGGCGGGAAGCGCGGCGACTGCCGACCATCGCCAGTTGCGGCTTTTCCAGAATCTGCGGGTCGCCAGCGACGAACAGCAGGGGCGGAGGGTCAGGAATCTGCGCCAGCAAGGTCGGGTAATCCGCTTGGTCCCACATCAGTAAATGTTGATCCGGACGCTCTAGCCAGCGCAATGCGTGGCTGGCGCCGTCGCGAACTTCAGAACAGCGTCGGGCCTCGGCGCAAGCCGCCGGCAAACCCAGCGAGCGCCAGGCGCTGGCCGGCGCGCCGATCGCCTTCGAGGCGCAGCCGAAGGCTTCGAGCAATTTGGTGAAACGCTTGGGACCGATTTCCGGCAAGCGGTGCAGGCGCAGGCGCGCTTCCAGTTCTGCCGGCGAAACCGACGGGGAGACAGGCATCATCATGGATCATCCTTGATCGTTATAAGGCCCGAACCTTTCGGAACAAGCTGTGGATAACTCTGTTGGTAACTTGTGAAGCCAGCTAAGGATTTCGCACCTTGTCCAGCACCGCCAGCGAGCGCGATGCGTTCAGCACGAGGCCGTAACTGAGTTTGTCGTAGGTGCGGAACACCATCAGCAATCCGGCACGTTCATCCGGGATTTTCAGCGGCTGGCCGGTGATCCGGTCGCGCACGGTTTCCCCGGTTTTCATCACCACCAGCACGTTGCCTTCGGCCAGACCGTCGCGTTTGCCTTTGTTCAGGGTCACCACGTCCATCGCGCCGATCTGCGTGACGCCGCGCGGCACATCGATGATCAGGCCGTTGATGTCGGTGGAGGGCGCGCTGGGCATGAAGGTCGAGTTGATCGAACGCTCTTCGCCGCTGAACAAGCGGTCGCCGAGGCGCACTTCCTGGGTCGTGCGTTGCAGGGCGAGGGTGGCGACGTCGCCTTCGGTGGCGACGATCTCACCACCGCCGATGTCGTCGGCGTTGATCCCCAGAAACTCCTTGCTCTGCGGATCGGTGTAGACCTTGCCCTGGCGGAAGATGCCGTAGACCGGCTGGTTCGGATCGAAATGGCCACGGGCGAAGATCCGGTCACCGGTGCCGCTGAGCACCCGTTCGGCATCGCCGGCGACGATGTACGGCGCCTTGTCGAAGTCCTCGACCTTGTCGACGATGCGGTTGCTCAGCAGAAAGCTGTTGATCGATTTGAGCGGAATGCTCGGAATCGCATCGGCCACCGGACTGGTGCGGATGCGCGGCGACAGCTTGATGGTGCCGCGTGACTCGCCGCGATTGACGGTCAGGCGCGGCTGGCCGTTGACGTAACTGAGCGTCAGCGTGTCGCCCGGATAGATCAGGTTGGGGTTTTCGATCTGCGGATTGGCCCGCCACAACTGCGGCCACTGCCAGGGTTCGCGCAAATATTTACCGGAGATGTCCCAGAGCGTATCCCCCGAAACCACCGTGTATTGCTGTGGAAAACCTTCCTTGAGTTGCACTTGCCCGTGCGCGGTACTGGCCGAGGCCAGAAACAGCAGGGCGAGTAGTGATTTCCTCATGCGGTGAATCCCTTTATTATGTGCGTTCGCGTGAAACGCCAGAGCCCCCGTGGCTCGCTCCCTGCTCTATGCTGAAAATCAAGGAGCTACGTTTCACAACGGTAGCCTGCATCTTCGGACCCGCCAGGCCATCGCCCGACTTTACCTCACACGTGCAGCAATCAAGCTTATGGCCATTTTGAACATCCTCGAATTTCCGGACCCGCGTCTGCGCACTATCGCCAAACCTGTGGCTGTAGTGGACGACGAAGTGCGTCAGCTGGTCGATGACATGTTTGAAACAATGTATGAAGCGCCGGGCATCGGCCTTGCCGCGACCCAGGTCAACGTGCACAAACGTATCGTCGTGATGGACCTTTCCGAAGACCGCACCGAACCGCGGGTGTTCATCAACCCCGAGTTCGAATCGCTGACCGACGAAATGGAGCAATACCAGGAAGGCTGCCTCTCGGTGCCGGGTTTCTACGAAAACGTTGACCGCCCGCAGAAGGTCAAAATCAAGGCTCTGGACCGTGATGGCAAGCCTTACGAACTGATCGCCGAAGGCCTGCTCGCAGTATGCATCCAGCATGAATGCGACCACCTCAACGGCAAGTTGTTTGTCGATTACCTGTCCACGCTCAAACGCGACCGGATCAAGAAGAAACTGGAAAAGCAGCACCGCCAGAACGCTTGATGCCCCTCTCCAAAGGCTTGCTGCGGCAAGCCTTTTTCTTTTTATGAGACTCCCCATGACTGAGCCACTGCGCATCGTTTTTGCCGGCACCCCGGAATTCGCCGCCGAACACCTCAAGGCCCTGCTGGACAGCCCTTACGAGATCGTTGCGGTCTACACCCAACCGGATCGTCCGGCCGGTCGTGGGCAAAAACTGATGCCGAGCCCGGTCAAACAGCTCGCCCTGGAAAACAATATCCAGGTGTTGCAGCCGCCGACCCTGCGCAACGCTGACGCTCAAGCCGAGCTTGCTGCGCTGAAGCCTGACTTGATGGTGGTGGTCGCCTACGGCCTGATCCTGCCGCAAGCGGTGCTGGATATTCCGCGCCTGGGCTGCATCAACAGCCACGCCTCCCTGCTGCCACGCTGGCGCGGAGCGGCGCCGATCCAGCGCGCCGTGGAAGCGGGCGACGCCGAGAGCGGCGTGACCGTCATGCGCATGGAAGCGGGCCTGGATACCGGGCCGATGCTGCTCAAGGTCGTCACCCCGATCAGCGCCGAAGACACTGGCGGCAGCCTCCACGATCGCCTGGCCGAAATGGGCCCGCCTGCCGTGGTGCAGGCGATTGCCGGTCTGGCCGCCGGCACCCTGGAAGGCGAAGTGCAGAACGATGAGCTCGCCACCTACGCGCACAAACTGAACAAGGACGAAGCACGCCTCGACTGGAGCCGACCGGCCGTTGAGCTGGAACGTCTGGTCCGCGCCTTCAATCCATGGCCGATCACCCACAGCACGCTCAACGGAGAAGCGCTGAAAGTGCTGGCGGCGACACTGGCCGAAGGCAAAGGCGCACCGGGCACCATCCTCGGCGCCAGCAAGGACGGTCTGCTCGTCGCTTGCGGCGAACAGGCGCTGTGCCTGACCCGCCTGCAATTGCCCGGCGGCAAGGCGCTGAACTTCAGCGATCTGTTCAACAGCCGTCGTGAGAAATTCGCCAACGGCACCGTGCTGGGCGCAGCGGTGGACGCGCAATGAACCCGCGTCTGGCCGCCGCCAAGGCACTCGCCGCTGTCCTCAGCGGCAAGGCTTCGCTCAACAGTTCCCTGCCGACGCAACTGGACAAGGTCGAGGATCGCGATCGCGGTTTCACCCAGGACCTGGCGTTTGGCACCGCCCGCTGGCAGCCACGGCTGTCGGCGCTGGCGGAAAAACTGCTGCAGAAACCGTTCAAGGCGGCGGACGCCGATGTCGAGGCGCTGCTGCTGGTGGGTCTCTATCAACTGCTCTACACCCGCGTCCCGCCACACGCCGCCATCGGCGAAACCGTCGGTTGCGCCGACAAGCTGAAAAAGCCTTGGGCGAAAGGCCTGCTCAACGCCGTACTGCGCAATGCGCAGCGCGAACATGAGGCGATCTTCGCCGAACTGGAACGCGATCCGGTGGTGCGCACCGCTCACCCGCGCTGGCTGCAAAAATCCCTCAAGGCCTTCTGGCCTGAGCAATGGGAAGCGATCTGCGAAGCCAACAACGCGCATCCGCCGATGATCCTGCGGGTCAATCGCCGTCATCACAGCCGCGATGCCTACCTGAGTCTGCTGACTGAAGCGGGTATCGCCGCACAGCCATGCACCTTCAGCCGCGACGGCATCATCCTCGACACTGCCGCCGACGTACGCAGCCTGCCGGGCTTCGCCGAAGGCTGGATCAGCGTACAGGACGAGGCCGCGCAACTGGCCGCCGACCTGCTCGACCTCGCGCCGGGCCAGCGAGTGCTGGACGCCTGCTGCGCGCCGGGCGGCAAGACCTGCCACATCCTCGAAGCCGAACCGGCACTGGCCGGCGTGGTGGCGGTGGACCTGGAAGCCAAGCGGCTGGTGCGGGTGAAGGAAAACCTCGAACGCCTCGGTCTGAACGCTGAACTGATCGCCGCCGACGGTCGCGACACGGCAGCTTGGTGGGACGGCAAACCGTTCCAGCGCATCCTGCTCGACGCGCCATGCTCGGCCACCGGGGTGATTCGCCGTCATCCGGACATCAAGCTCACCCGTCAGGCCGACGACATCGCCGCCCTCGCGCACCTGCAAGGCGAGTTGCTCGACGCGATGTGGAAAACCCTCGAAGTGGGCGGCATCCTGCTCTACGCCACCTGCTCGACCTTGCCGACCGAAAACACCGAAGTCATCGCTGCGTTCCTTGAGCGTACGCCGGGCGCGCGGGAGCTGGATCTGGCCACCGCCGCCGGGATCAAGCAGCCCCATGGTCGCCAATTGCTGGCCCAGCAGGGCGGGCATGACGGGTTCTACTACGCCAAGCTGATCAAGATCGCTGCCGCGCGCGGCTAAACGGATTCAATGGAGTGACTGGATGAAAATCATCATCCTCGGTGCGGGACAGGTCGGCGGTTCGCTGGCTGAACATCTGGCCAGCGAGGCCAATGACATCACGGTGGTCGACACTGACGGCGACCGTTTGCGCGATCTTGGCGATCGCCTCGACATCCGCACCGTGCAGGGCCGAGGCTCGCTGCCGAACATTCTGCGTCAGGCCGGTGCCGACGACGCCGACATGCTGGTCGCGGTGACCAACAGCGACGAAACCAACATGGTTGCCTGCCAGGTCGCTCACACCCTGTTCCACACCCCGACCAAGATTGCCCGGGTGCGCGAAGCGTCTTATCTGACCCGCGAGGAGCAGCTGTTCCAGAACGAGGCGATTCCGGTCGACGTGCTGATCAGTCCCGAGCAGGTCGTCACCAACTACATCAAGCGTCTGATCCAGCATCCCGGCGCATTGCAGGTGATCGATTTCGCCGAAGGCCAGGCACAACTGGTCGCGGTGCGCGCCTACTACGGCGGGCCGCTGGTAGGCCAGCAGCTGCGCCAGTTACGCGAACACATGCCGAATGTGGAAACACGGGTGGCCGCGATTTTCCGCCGCGATCGACCGATTCTTCCCCAGGGCGACACGGTGATCGAGGCAGACGACGAAGTCTTCTTCATTGCCGCCCGTGCGAACATTCGCGCGGTGATGAGCGAAATGCGCCGGCTAGACGAGAGCTACAAGCGCATCGTCATCGCCGGTGGCGGGCAGATCGGCGAACGGCTGGCCGAGGCCATCGAAAGCCGCTATCAGGTGAAGATCATCGAGATGAATCCGGCGCGCTGTCGTTATCTCTCCGACACCCTCGACAGCACCGTGGTGTTGCAGGGCAGCGCGTCGGATCGCGACCTGCTGCTGGAAGAGAACATCGCCGACGCCGACATCTTCCTCGCCCTGACCAACGATGACGAAGCCAACATCATGTCGTCGCTGCTGGCCAAGCGCCTGGGCGCGAAGAAGGTGATGACGATCATCAACAACCCGGCCTACGTCGACCTGATCCAGGGCGGTGACATCGACATCGCCATCAGCCCGCAACTGGCAACCATCGGCACCTTGCTGGCGCATGTGCGGCGCGGCGATATCGTCAGCGTGCACTCATTGCGCCGGGGCGCGGCGGAAGCCATCGAAGCGGTGGCCCACGGAGATTCGAAGTCGAGCAAGGTGATCGGCAAGACCATCGAAAACATTGCGCTGCCGCCGGGAACTACCATTGGCGCGATCATCCGTGATGAAGAAGTGATCATCGCCCATGGCGACACGGTGATTGCCGCCGGCGACCATGTGATTCTGTTCCTTGTGGATAAAAAGCATATTCGCGATGTGGAGAAGCTGTTCCACGTGGGCCTGAGTTTCTTCTGATCGACCTAGAGACGAGACCGATGATCGAATCCCTGGAAAAAATGCTCGCCAAGGGTGTGGATAACTCGCTGCTGCGCTTCGGCTTGGGCAAGGGTTATCTGGATCAGGGGGAGAACACGAAGGCGGCCGAGCATTTCCAGCATTGCGTCGGCTTAGATCCGAAGTATTCGGCGGCGTGGAAGCTGTTGGGCAAGGCGCAACTGGCGCTGGGTGATCTGGCGGCTGCGCGGCAGGCGTGGGAGCAGGGGCTGGAAGCCGCCCGGGCCCATGGCGACAAGCAGGCCGAAAAGGAAATGACGGTGTTTCTGAAGAAGCTGGATCGGCGGAAGCCATGACGGCTGTGGATAACCCGTTTGTTCAGGTTATCCACAAACACCCATCGCCGATCAGTACCAGCGCGCCTCGCCCGGCGGACGCTTCTTGAAGCGTTTCATGCTCCACATGTACTGGCTCGGATAAGCCGCCACATAACGCTCGACTACCTGACTCATCGCCGCGCAGGACGTTTCGGTGTCGGTGCTGTACATCGCTTCCGGCGCCGCCTCGAGGATCACCTTGTAGCCGGAACCGTCCGGCAGGCGCAGGGCATGCAGGAACACCCCGACGGCCTTGCCACCAGCCAGCATGTTCGGCACGAACTTGCTGGTCAGGGCCTGGGTGGCGAAGAACGGCACGAAGATCCCGGCGGATTCCGCCGGTTCCGGATCCGCGGGAATCCCCACCTGACCACCCTTGCGCACTTCCTTGATGACACTGAGGATGCCTTCCTTGGTCGACGCCGCCACGCGGTTGCCCAATTGCACCCGCTGCTTGCGCAGCAATTCATCCACAGCCTTGAGCTTTGGTGGCCGGTAGAAAATGATCGGTTTGCACTGGCTGCAATAGAAGTGGTTGAGCACTTCCCAGTTGCCCAGGTGACTGGTGATGCCAACCACGCCCTTGCCCGATGCCAGCGCGTCTTTCAGCACCTCGAGGCCTTCGACTTCGCGCACCAGGTCGATGGAACGCTGGGCCGGCCAGATCCAGGCGCAGGCGCTTTCGGTCAGGGACTTGCCGATGTCCTTGAGGCTCTGGCCGACCAGACGCTCGCGTTCGGCCGGGTCCATCTGGGGAAAACATTTGGCGAGGTTGATCCGCACCACATCGCGGGAACGGTTGGGGGTTTTCCACATGATCCAGCCGATTGCCGAACCCACGGCCTGCACGGCCCGCCACGGCAGCAGGGCAAACAGCCGCAGAGCGCCAACCAGCATGGCGCCTTTAAACTTTTCCACAGGTCACTCCTGATCTTGTGCTGTGCGCGAGGCGGCCATTCTAACCGCCGTTGACGAGCTGCGCGTAGCGGTCGCAGTCCTGAGTGTGATCCATGACCATGCCCGAGGCCTGCATCAGCGCGTAGCAGATGGTCGGACCGACGAAGGTGAAACCGGCCTTTTTCAGGCCCTTGCTCATGGCCACGGCTTGCGGGGTGATCGCCGGGACTTCGCTGCGATCCTTGAAATGATTGATCACCGGGCGGTTATCCACAAACGACCAGAGGAAGGCCACCGGATCCTCCAGCGCCAGCCAGGCCTGGGCGTTGCGCCGGGCGGCATTGAGTTTGAGGCGATTGCGGATGATTCCCGGATCGAGCATCAATTCGTCGATTTCCGCGTCGCTCATTTGCGCCACGCGCTGTACGTCGAAGCCGAACAACACCTCGCGATATCGCTCGCGCTTGCGCAGCACGGTGATCCACGACAGCCCGGCCTGGAACCCTTCGAGCAAAAGCAACTCGAACAAACCCTGCGCATCGCGTAGCGGCGTACCCCACTCCTGATCGTGGTAAGCCATGTACAGCGGATCTTCGTTGCACCAAAAGCAGCGTGGCATAAGGCTCCAGGGGGTGGAGGTGCGACTGAATCGGGTATACTCCCGCTCTTTAAATCGCAGCCCAAGAAACAGGTGAATTTCGTGAGCCAGCCTACGCCAGCCGTGCGTACCTTCCAAGACTTGATCCTCGCGCTCCAGCAGTACTGGGCCGAGCAAGGTTGTGTGGTACTTCAGCCCTACGATATGGAAGTAGGCGCCGGCACTTTCCACACCGCGACATTCCTGCGCGCCATCGGCCCGGAAACCTGGAACGCCGCCTACGTGCAGCCAAGCCGCCGTCCGACTGACGGCCGTTACGGCGAAAACCCGAACCGTCTGCAGCACTACTACCAGTTCCAGGTGGTCCTGAAGCCGAACCCGGACAACTTCCAGGAACTGTACCTGGGCTCCCTCAAGCATGTCGGCCTGGACCCGCTGGTCCACGACATCCGCTTCGTCGAAGACAACTGGGAATCGCCGACCCTCGGCGCCTGGGGTCTGGGCTGGGAAGTCTGGCTGAACGGCATGGAAGTGACTCAGTTCACCTACTTCCAGCAAGCGGGCGGCATCGAGTGCTACCCGGTGACCGGCGAGATCACCTACGGTCTCGAGCGTCTGGCCATGTACCTGCAAGGCGTGGATTCGGTCTACGACCTGGTCTGGGCTGACGGTCCGTTCGGCAAAGTGACCTACGGCGACGTGTTCCACCAGAACGAAGTGGAGCAGTCCACCTACAACTTCGAACACGCCAACGTCGACAAACTGTTCGAACTGTTCGACTTCTATGAAAGCGAAGCCAAGCGCCTGATCGAACTCGACCAGCCGCTGCCGTTGCCAAGCTACGAGATGGTCCTGAAGGCCTCACACACCTTCAACCTGCTGGATGCGCGCCGGGCGATCTCGGTGACCGCGCGTCAGCAATACATTCTGCGCGTACGCACCCTGGCGCGTTCTGTCGCCCAAGCCTACCTGCTGGCCCGCGCCAAGCTGGGCTTCCCGATGGCAACCCCGGACCTGCGTGACGAAGTACTGGCCAAGCTGGAGGCTGCACAATGAGTGCTCAAGATTTTCTGGTTGAACTGGGCACCGAAGAACTGCCACCCAAAGCCCTGAACACCTTGGCCGAAGCGTTCCTGGCCGGTATCGACAAGGGCCTGCAAGCCGCTGGCCTGAATTACGAGAGCAAAACCGTTTACGCCGCGCCGCGCCGTCTGGCTGTGCTGATCACTGCGCTGGCCACCCAGCAGCCGGATCGCAGCATCAACCTCGACGGCCCGCCGCGTCAGGCCGCGTTCGATGCCGAAGGCAACCCGACTCAAGCGGCACTGGGTTTTGCCAAGAAGTGCGGCGTCGAGTTGAGCGAAATCGACCAGAGCGGTCCGAAACTGCGCTACAGCCAGAACATCGCCGGCAAGCCGACCGCCAGCCTGCTGCCGACCATCGTCGAAGACTCGCTGAACGATCTGCCGATCCCGAAACGCATGCGTTGGGGGGCGCGCAAGGAAGAGTTCGTGCGTCCGACCCAATGGCTGGTGATGCTGCTCGGCGATCAGGTCATCGACTGCACGATCCTCGCGCAGAAGGCTGGCCGTGAATCCCGTGGCCACCGTTTCCACCACCCGCAAAGCGTGCGCATCGGTTCGCCGTCGAGCTACCTGGCCGACCTGCGTGCCGCCTACGTGCTGGCCGACGCCAACGAGCGTCGCGAAATCATCAGCAAGCGCACCGAAGAACTGGCGACCCGTCAGGAAGGCACCGCGATCGTGCCTCCTGCGTTGCTCGACGAAGTGACCGCGCTGGTCGAGTGGCCGGTGCCGCTGGTGTGCTCGTTCGAGGAACGCTTCCTCGACGTGCCGCAGGAAGCGCTGATCACCACCATGCAGGACAACCAGAAGTATTTCTGCCTGCTGGATGCCGACGGCAAGTTGCTGCCACGTTTCATCACTGTGGCCAACATCGAATCCAAAGACCCGCAGCAGATCATCGCCGGTAACGAGAAGGTGGTTCGCCCACGCCTCACCGACGCCGAGTTCTTCTTCAAGCAGGACAAGAAGCAGAAGCTCGAAGCGTTCAACGATCGCCTGCAGAACGTGGTGTTCCAGGAAAAACTCGGCAGCGTCTACGACAAGGCCGAGCGCGTGTCGAAACTGGCGGCCTACATTGCCGCACGCATCGGCGGCAACGCTTCGTGGGCTGCCCGTGCTGGCCTGCTGTCCAAGTGCGACCTGGCGACCGAAATGGTCGGCGAGTTCCCGGAGATGCAAGGTGTCGCCGGCTACTACTACGCCCTCAATGACGGCGAGCCGGAAGACGTCGCCCTGGCGCTGAACGAGCAGTACATGCCGCGCGGTGCCGGCGCTGAACTGCCTGCCACCCTGACCGGTGCGGCCGTGGCCATTGCCGACAAGCTCGACACCCTGGTCGGCATCTTCGGCATCGGCATGCTGCCGACCGGCAGCAAAGACCCGTATGCCCTGCGCCGTGCGGCACTGGGCGTGCTGCGGATCCTGATCGAGAAACAACTGGATCTGGACCTGAACGACGCCGTGGCATTCGCCGTGAATGCCTTCGGTGCCAAGGTCAAGGCTGCCGGCCTGAACGACGCGGTGCTGGAATTCATCTTCGACCGTCTGCGTGCGCGTTACGAAGACGAAGGCGTGGATGTCGCCACCTACCTGTCGGTGCGTGCCCTGAAGCCGGGTTCGGCGCTGGACTTCGACCAGCGTGTGCAAGCGGTTCAGGCCTTCCGCAAACTGCCGGAAGCGGCAGCACTGGCGGCGGTGAACAAGCGCGTATCGAACCTGTTGAGCAAGGTAGAAGGCTCGGTGCCGACCGAAGTCCAGGCCAAGTACTTCGATAACGCCAACGAGTTCTCGCTGTACTCGGCGATCCAGCAAGCGGACCAGGCTGTACAACCAATGGCTGCGGCGCGTCAGTACAACGAATCGCTGGCACGCCTGGCTGCACTGCGCGAGCCGGTGGACGCGTTCTTCGACGCGGTGATGGTCAATGCCGACGACGCCAATGTGCGGGCCAACCGTTACGCGCTGCTGGCGCGTCTGCGTGGCCTGTTCCTGGGCGTTGCCGACATTTCGCTGCTGGGTTGAGGGATTGCTGTTGAAACTGCTGATTCTCGATCGGGACGGAGTGATCAATTACGACTCCGACGCTTACATCAAGTCGGTGGAGGAGTGGATTCCGCTCCCCGGCTCGATCGAAGCGATTGCGCAGTTGAGCAAGGCCGGCTGGACGGTGGCGGTCGCCACCAACCAGTCGGGCATTGCTCGCGGCTACTACGACCTCGCCACCCTCGATGCCATGCACGCGCGCCTGCGCGAACTGGTGGCGGAGCAGGGCGGTGAAGTCGGGCTGATCGTGTATTGCCCGCATGGGCCGGACGAGGGTTGCGACTGCCGCAAGCCGAAACCGGGGATGTTGAAAACCATCGCCCAGCATTACGACGTCGCGCTGACGAATGTCTGGTTCGTCGGCGACAGCCTTGGTGACCTGGAGGCCGCCAAAGCCGTCGATTCACAGCCCGTTTTGGTAAAGACCGGGAAAGGCGAAAAGACTCAGGCCAAGACCTTGCCGGTGGGCACCCTGATTTTTGACGATCTCGCGGCGATTGCCGCAGAACTTATCCACAACTAGAGTGCTTCTGAAGTTCCTGACCAGGGATTGATCGGGAGTGCGCTTGAACAGTCGGGCATTGCCCGTAACGGTAAACGTCGCCATGTCGATACTGCAGGCCATCAGAATCTTCCTCTTTTACCTGCTGCTGGGTACCACCGCTCTGCTGTGGTGCAGCCTGAGCTTTTTTATCGCGCCCTTTCTGCCGTTCAAGGCGCGCTATCGTTTCATCAACGTGTACTGGTGCCGTTGCGCCTTGTGGTTGACCAAGGTGTTCCTCGGTATCCGTTACGAAGTCAAAGGCGCGGAAAACGTGCCTGACCGGCCCTGCGTGATTCAATCGAACCACCAGAGCACCTGGGAGACGTTTTTTCTCTCCGCTTATTTCTCGCCCTTGAGCCAGGTGCTCAAGCGCGAACTGCTGTACGTGCCGTTCTTCGGCTGGGCGATGGCCATGCTGCGGCCGATCGCGATTGACCGCGACAACCCGAAAGCCGCCCTCAAGCAGGTGGCGGCGAAAGGTGACGAGCTGCTCAAGGACGATGTCTGGGTGCTGATTTTCCCTGAAGGCACTCGCGTTCCCCATGGCACCATCGGCAAGTTCTCCCGCAGTGGCAGCGCATTGGCGGTGAATGCGGCGCTTCCGGTACTGCCGATTGCACACAATGCCGGCAAGTTCTGGCCGAAAATCGGTTGGGGTAAAAAGCAGGGTGTGATCACCGTGGTCATCGGTGAGCCGATGTACGCCGAGGGCAGTGGCCCGCGCGCCATCGCCGATCTGAATGACCGGGTGCAGGCGTGGAACGAGAAGACGCAGCGGGAAATGGGCTCGCTGCCTCCGGCCCCTCAGGCACCGGCTGCGAACGATCAGATCGCTGTCTGAGATTTGTGGATAACCTGTGTACGGTTTGTTCGCAAAATCCCGAATTATCGAATTAACTTACTGATTTACTTATATATTTCCGAAGCTGATAAAACACCGTAAAAGGTGCATAAGTTTTTTTCGGAAGTAAGGAAACCGGCTGATATAGCCGGTTTTTTTATGCCTGCTCTTCAGGAATCAGTGGCAGTTCCAGACGGAACGTCGTGCCTTGATCGACCACGCTCAGGCATTCGATTCGGCCGCCATGGTGATCCACAACGGCTTTGACCATCGACAGTCCAAGCCCCACGCCATCGATACCCTGCGCAGAGGAAAACCGCCGGTACTGGCTGAACAGGTCAGGCAGTTCTTCTGCAGCGATGCCTTTGCCTTGATCGGACAGCTCACAACGCAGCCAGTCGTTGTCGCAACTGACATGCAGATTCACTGTGGATCCGGCCGGGCTGTACTTGATCGCATTTTCCAGCAGGTTGAACAGGGCGCGGGTCAACAAGCCTTGATCGGCCAGAATCAGACGCTCCTGTGATTGTTCGTCCATGTCGCTCAAGAGCTCGATGCGTTTTTGCTGAGCGATGGGCAACGCCTGATCCAGAACGTCCATGACCAGCATCCCGAACAGGCTCGGTTGAAACTGGTACGCCTCGGATTCCGCACGGGCCAGCAGAACGAAGCCGTCGGTGAGTTCCAGCGCCCGGCGTACCTGGCGCTCAATCTGTTCGAACAGCGGCGAATCCGTTCCTGTCTGATGCCGGTGCACCTCGAGCAGGGCAAGAATCGCCGAATGGGGGGCACGCAGGTCATGGGACAGAAAACGCAGCAACACACCGCGCTGCTCCTCGGCGGCGCGTTCGGCGCTAAGGTCAGTGAGGCTCAGCAGCCAACCGATCGGCAAGTCGCCATCGACCGGCAATAAAGCGGCGCGCTCCAGACGCAGGCTACGTTCTTTGTGGTCACGAAACTCCAGCAGAGGCAGCTCGGAGAGCGGTGGGCGCGACTCTGTGGACAACTCCGGATAGCCCAGGCTCGCCAGTTGATCGAGCACATCCTCGCCCACCAGATTGTGATCGAACAGGCTGCGGGCCTTGCGATTGCCCAACAAGACTTGCCCCCGTGGATCGCTGATCAGGGTCGCGACCGGCAGATACTCCAGCCCGTCGGCAATGAATCGGCGGGTATCGCGGGTACGGCTCATGGCTTGCTCAAGCGCCATGATCTGCCCCTGCAAGCGGTCGGCGCTGGGAAACTGCGCCCGACGCCGTTCGGGAAAGACTTTCGGTTCACTGTCCAGCCGCGCCAGCTCCCAGCCGAAGTAGGTCAGCACCACACTCAGGCGTCGCCAGTTCCAGATCAGATAACCGAATAACATGCCCAGCACCGCCGGCGTCGGCGACCACCAACGCCTCATCTCCGCCAGACCCGCACTGGTCAGCAGCACGCCGGCCATCCCGCCCAATGTCAGCCAGAGTGCCAGACGCGGGCGCCACAGCAACAACCCAAGTACGCACGCGACCAAGACAACTGAAAGTCCCGCGCCCATCAACGGCGCCGGATCATGCAAATTGATCTGCGCACGCCAGGAAAGCAGTGCAGTCAGCGGCAACAGCACTAGACTTATCCACACCCACTCGCGCACCAGTTGCCGGAACAAACGCTGAACCTGGCTGGGTACGCGGCTTTCGCGTCGGCGGTGGTTATTCATGGGGAACAGGGCAGGGCGGGTTGAATAGTTTCATAGGCGGCCGGTCTGAGGACGTAGACCCGAAGAATCATAGCGGCTCACCCCTCGGCGTGCCGCTTACTTTCACTGCATGGAGTGAGCCGATCCGGTCGGCACCCATTGCCCGAGCGACAAGGAACCACCGCGTATGCGCGTTGCGATACTGGACGATGAACCCGCCGAACTGCGCCGGGTCGAGCAGACCCTGCAACAAATGGCCGAGGCCGGAGGACAGCCTTGGTCACTGCACAGCTTCGAAAGCGGTGAAGACCTGCTGCGACAGTTGCGCCGGGAAACCTTCGACCTGCTGATCCTCGACTGGCAACTGCCCGACCTCACCGGCCTGGCGCTGCTGCGCTGGACCCGCGAACACATGGAAGCCCCGCCGGCGGCCATCATGCTCACCAGCCGCGATGGTGAGAGCGATATCGTCCAGGCCCTGAATGCGGGTGCCGACGATTATGTCAGCAAGCCGTTTCGGCCCAATGAACTGAAGGCGCGCGTGGCGGCGGTATTGCGCCGGCACAGCCTGCAACGAAGCGCACCGGCCGAGGTTCTGCGTTTCAACGACCTGGTGTTCGACGACGCCGAACTCACCGTCACCCGCGACGGTAAACCGATCGTCATGACCGAGCGCGAGTATCGCCTCGCCCATTGTCTGTTCAGCAACCTCGGCCGACCACTGTCACGGGATTACCTGTACGAACGATTCTGGCCCCACGAAGAGATGTCCACGTCGCGACCGCTGGACACGCATATCTATCGCCTGCGCAACAAGCTCGGGCTGACGGCGGATCGGGGTTGGCAGTTGTTGACGATTTATGGGTATGGGTATCGGTTGGAGAGTGTGGCGGCAGGGGAGTGAATCGCAGGCAATAAAAAAAGGCCAACGCTGGTGCGTTGGCCTTTTCGTTGGTGCTGACCAGGATCAGAAGTCCAGGTTGGACACCGCCAGGGCATTGCTCTCGATGAAGTCACGGCGAGGTTCGACCGCATCACCCATCAGGGTGTTGAAGATCTGGTCTGCGCCAATGGCGTCTTCGATGGTGACTTTCAGCATGCGGCGCACGCTTGGGTCCATGGTGGTTTCCCACAGCTGATCCGGGTTCATTTCGCCCAGACCTTTGTATCGCTGGATGGTGTGGCGCTTGGTGCTTTCGGCCATCAGCCAGTCCAGGGCTTCCTTGAACTCGGTGACCGCTTTCTTGCGCTCGCCGCGCTGGATGTACGCGCCTTCGTCGAGCAGGGTGCTCAGTTGAGCGCCGAGGGTGACGACGGTCTTGTAGTCGTTGCTGCCGAAGAAGTCGCGGTTGAAGGTGACGTAGTTCGACAGGCCGTGGGAGATCAGTTCGACCTCTGGCAGCCACACGCCACGCTCGCGGTCTTCACGCAGGCTGGCCTTGTAGACCAGGCCCGACTTCTCGACGGTGCGCAGACGGACTTCGTACTGGGCCAGCCAGTCCTGCATCTTGGCGTGATCGCCGAGCATTTCCAGGCTGACGGCCGGCAGGTAGATGAAGTGCTCGGTCAGCTCCTGCGGGTACAGGCGGGACAGACGCTTGAGGGTCTTCATCACCATGCGGAAGTCATTCACCAGACGTTCCAGCGCTTCACCGGAAATGCCCGGGGCGTCTTCGTTCAGGTGCAGGCTCGCATCTTCCAGGGCCGACTGCGTCATGTACTCTTCCATGGCGTCGTCGTCTTTGATGTATTGCTCTTGCTTGCCTTTCTTGACTTTGTACAGCGGCGGCTGGGCGATGTAGATGTAGCCGCGCTCAATCAGCTCAGGCAACTGACGGAAGAAGAAGGTCAGCAGCAGGGTACGGATGTGCGAACCGTCGACGTCAGCATCGGTCATGATGATGATGTTGTGATAGCGCAGCTTGTCGATGTTGTACTCTTCGCGACCGATGCCGCAGCCCAGCGCGGTGATCAGGGTGCCCACTTCCTGGGACGAGATCATCTTGTCGAAACGTGCTTTCTCGACGTTGAGGATCTTGCCCTTCAGCGGCAGGATGGCCTGGGTCTTGCGGTTACGTCCCTGCTTGGCAGAGCCGCCCGCGGAGTCACCTTCCACGAGGTACAGTTCAGACAGTGCCGGGTCTTTTTCCTGGCAGTCAGCGAGCTTGCCCGGCAGGCCGGCGATGTCCAGCGCGCCTTTACGACGGGTCATCTCACGGGCCTTGCGCGCGGCTTCACGGGCACGGGCAGCATCGATCATCTTGCCGACGACCAGTTTGGCTTCGTTCGGGTTTTCCAGCAGGAAGTCGGAGAAGTACTTGCCCATTTCCTGTTCGACCGCGGTCTTCACTTCGGAAGACACCAGCTTGTCTTTGGTCTGGGAGCTGAACTTCGGATCCGGCACCTTCACCGAGATGATCGCGGTCAGGCCTTCACGGGCATCGTCACCGGTGGTGGCAACTTTGTGCTTTTTCGCCAGACCTTCCTGCTCGATGTAGTTGTTCAGGTTACGCGTCAGTGCCGAGCGGAAGCCCACCAGATGGGTGCCGCCGTCGCGCTGCGGAATGTTGTTGGTGAAGCACAACAGGTTCTCGTTGAAGCTGTCGTTCCACTGCAGGGCGATTTCCACGCCGATGCCGTCTTCACGCTGGATGTTGAAGTGGAACACCTGGTTGACCGCAGTCTTGTTGGTGTTCAGGTATTCAACGAACGCACGCAGGCCGCCTTCGTACTTGAACAGTTCTTCCTTGCCGCTGCGCTCGTCCTTGAGGACGATGCCGACACCGGAGTTGAGGAAGGACAGTTCACGAATGCGCTTGGCCAGGATGTCCCAGCTGAAGTGAATGTTCTTGAAGGTTTCGCTGGAAGCCTTGAAATGAATCTGGGTACCGGTGGTTTCGCTGTCGCCAACGATCGCCATCGGTGCCTGAGGTACGCCGTGGACGTAGGTCTGTTCCCAGATCTTGCCGCTGCGGCGAACGGTCAGGACCAGCTCTTCGGACAGCGCGTTCACAACCGAAACGCCTACACCGTGCAGACCGCCGGATACCTTGTAGGAGTTGTCGTCGAACTTACCGCCGGCGTGGAGGACGGTCATGATGACCTCGGCGGCGGAAACGCCTTCCTCTTTGTGCACGTCTACCGGGATGCCACGGCCGTTGTCTTTAACGGTGATGGACTCATCCGGGTGGATGATGATGCTGATGTCGTCGCAGTGGCCGGCGAGCGCTTCGTCGATCGAGTTGTCGACCACCTCGAACACCATGTGGTGCAGACCGCTGCCATCGTCGGTGTCACCAATGTACATACCGGGACGTTTGCGCACGGCATCCAGGCCTTTCAGCACTTTAATGCTCGATGAGTCGTACGTATTTTCTTCGCTCAATGCCTTCACTCCCGATGGTCGTGGGTCTGGGTGATACGGCCCTGTTCCACGTGGAACAGAGCGACTGGCGTTTCCGTCTGCCAGCCTTCCCTCAATAATTCGTGATCTACACAGGTGATAAAAACCTGGCAGCGTAAGTCTTCCAGCAAGCGGCACAGCGCGCGACGGTGGCTCTCGTCCAGCTCGGACGGCAAGTCATCCACCAGATAAATACACTGGCCGCGTCGGGCCTGGCTCACCAGATGCCCCTGGGCAATCCGCAATGCACAGACCACCAACTTCTGCTGACCCCGGGACAAGATGTCCGCGGCGTTGTGTGCGCCCAACCTAAGACGCAAGTCAGCCCGTTGTGGCCCAGCCTGGGTGTGACCCATCTGCTGGTCCCGTTGCAAGGATCCAGCGAGTACAGCGCTCAATTCCCGGTCTTTGTCCCAGCCTCGGTAATAGCTGAGCGTCAAACCTTCGAGCTCAACCAGTTCGCTCAAGGTTTGTTCAAAGACTGGTTTCAAGGCTTTGATGTAAGCGCGGCGGTATTCATCGATTTCAGCGCTGGCCTGACACAGTTCCCTGTCCCAAACCGCTTGCGAAACGGCGTCAAGTGTACCATGCCGCAGCCAGGAGTTTCTCTGGCGCAAGGCCTTCTGCAAACGCTGCCAAGTGGCCATGAACCGCGGTTCGACGTGGAACACGCCCCAGTCGAGAAACTGCCGGCGAATCTTCGGCGCGCCTTCCAGCAGGCGGAAGCTGTCGGGGTTGATCAACTGCAGCGGCAGGATCTCCGCCAGTTGTGCCGCACTGCGGGCATTCTGACCGTCAATGCGAATCTGGAACTCGCCCTGACGATCGCGAGATATCCCCAATGCACTATGGCCACCCTCGGCAAGTTCAACCTGACCGAATACGGTGCAGGCGAGTTGTTCGTACTGGATGACCGGCAACAGCCGCGTGCTACGAAACGAACGGGCAAGCCCCAGCAGGTGAATGGCTTCCAGAACACTGGTTTTGCCGCTGCCGTTGGCGCCGTAAAGAATGTTGATTCGGGGAGAGGGGGAGAAGGTCACCGGGTGCAGATTGCGCACCGCGGTGACCGAGACGCGACTTAGCGACATCCAGAGTCAGCTGATTACAGACGCATCGGCATGACAACGTAAGCCGAATCGTCGTTGTCGGACTCCTGCACCAGCGCACTGCTGTTGGAGTCGGACAGGATCAGACGAACCTGCTCGGTGGTCATCACGCCCAGCACGTCGAGCAGATAGCTGACGTTGAAGCCGATTTCCAGGGAGCCGCCGTTGTATTCCACGCCTACTTCTTCTTCCGCTTCTTCCTGCTCCGGGTTGTTGGCCTGGATCTTCAACTGACCGCTGGCCAGTTGCAGACGGATACCGCGGTACTTCTCGTTGGACAGAATCGCGGTACGGCTGAATGCTTCACGCAGCGCCTGACGATCGCCCAGTACCAATTTGTCGCCGCCTTTCGGCAGAACACGCTCGTAGTCCGGGAACTTGCCGTCGACCAGCTTCGAGGTGAAGGTGAATTCGCCGGTGGTCGCGCGGATGTGGTGCTGGCCCAGCACGATGCTGACATTGCCATCCGGCTCGGTGAGCAGACGTGCCAGTTCGAGAATACCTTTACGCGGCACAATCACCTGATGGCGATCCTGCTGGCCGATGTCGGCCTGCATCGAGCACATGGCCAGACGGTGACCGTCGGTAGCCACGGCACGGATCACACCGGTCGACACTTCCAGCAACATACCGTTGAGGTAGTAACGCACGTCCTGTTGAGCCATGGCGAAACTGGTGCGTTCGATCAGGCGACGCAGCTTGCTCTGTTCCAGGCTGGTGGTCAGCGAACCCGGGCCTTCTTCCACAGTCGGGAAATCGTTGGCCGGCAGGGTCGACAGGGTGAAACGGCTACGGCCGGCTTTCACCACCAGCTTCTGCTCGTCGACCTTGATGTCGATCAGCGCATCGTTTGGCAGGCTCTTGCAGATGTCCATCAGCTTGCGCGCAGGCACGGTGATGGAACCCGTTTCAGCCGGCTCCTCGAGTTGCACGCGACCGACCAGCTCGACTTCCAGGTCGGTACCGGTCAGCGACAGTTGCTGGCCATCGACAACCAGCAGCACGTTGGACAGTACCGGCAAGGTCTGTCGGCGCTCGACGACGCCTGCGACCAGTTGCAGGGGTTTCAACAGGGCTTCGCGTTGAATGGTGAAATGCATGGTCTAGTCCCTTGCCTTAATAAGCTGCGCTGGTGTTCATCAAGTGGTCAGTGTACGCAGCAGGTTCTTGTAGTCCTCGCGGATGTCCGCGTCGGATTCCTTAAGTTCATTGATCTTGCGGCAGGCGTGCAACACGGTCGTGTGGTCGCGACCGCCAAACACATCGCCGATTTCCGGCAGGCTGTGGTTGGTCAGTTCCTTGGACAATGCCATGGCGACCTGACGCGGACGAGCGACCGAACGCGAACGGCGCTTGGACAGCAAGTCGGAGATCTTGATCTTGTAGTACTCGGCGACGGTGCGCTGAATGTTATCCACAGAGACCAGTTTGTCCTGCAGCGCCAACAGGTCTTTCAGGGATTCGCGAATCAACTCGATGGTGATGTCGCGGCCCATGAAGTGCGAGTGGGCGATCACGCGTTTCAGCGCGCCTTCCAGCTCACGGACGTTGGAGCGAATACGCTGGGCAATGAAGAACGCCGCATCGTGTGGCAACTCGACTTTGGCCTGGTCGGCCTTCTTCATCAAGATGGCGACGCGGGTTTCCAGTTCCGGCGGCTCGACGGCAACCGTCAGGCCCCAGCCGAAGCGGGATTTGAGGCGCTCTTCAAGGCCTTCGATTTCTTTCGGGTAGCGGTCACTGGTGAGAATGACCTGCTGGCCACCTTCAAGCAGGGCGTTGAAGGTGTGGAAAAACTCTTCCTGGGAACGTTCCTTGCGGGCGAAGAACTGAATGTCGTCGATCAACAGGGCGTCCACCGAACGGTAGAAACGCTTGAACTCGTTGATCGCGTTCAGTTGCAGCGCCTTGACCATGTCGGCCACGAAACGCTCGGAATGCAGGTATACGACCTTGGCATTCGGGTTCTTCTTTAATAGATGGTTGCCCACCGCGTGCATCAAGTGGGTCTTACCCAGACCCACGCCTCCATAAAGGAAGAGCGGGTTGTAGCCGTGCTTCGGGTTGTCTGCCACCTGCCAGGCCGCCGCACGGGCGAGCTGGTTGGATTTACCTTCGACGAAGTTTTCGAAGGTGAAGGTGCGATTCAGGTAGCTGGTGTGTTTGAGCGCGCCTTCGACTTGCACGGTGCGCTGTTCGGCGCGAACCGGGGCTTGTTGCGAAGCGGCACCGGCCATCGGATCGAAGCTGTCGCGGGACGGCTCTTCACTGATTTCTTCGGTTTTCTGCGTCGAACGCTTGGTCGGTGCAGGCGTGGGAGCTGGCGCTGGCGCGCTGGCCGGCGCGGCATTGGCCTGAGCCTGGGACACTTGCGCAGCAGCCAATGGCGCATTCGGTGCGGCACGCGGCGCTGAACTGCGTTTGCTGCCTATTAATAAGGAGAGCGACGGTGCCAGACCGTTGCCATGCTCATCCAGCAGTTCAAGGACGCGCCCCAGGTACTTTTCGTTGACCCAGTCCAGAACAAAACGGTTCGGTGCGTAGACGCGCAACTCGTCGCCTTCGGCTTCGACCTGTAGTGGACGGATCCAGGTGTTGAATTGTTGGGCAGGCAGCTCTTCGCGCAAAAGCTCCACGCACTGCTGCCAAAGTTCCACTGACACGGATATCCCCTAAGTTGAAAGCCGGTGAGGCAAAAACAAGCGGCCATTGTAGCGGCCAGTCGTCTACTTATCCACATGCAGGTTGCCCGGTGGACATGATTTATCAATGCGTTAAACGAGAAAAAGGCGACCGACGGTGTGTGCATAAGCTCTGTGGATAACCCTATCTGAGCACACTGGACAACCGGGGGCGAAACTCGGTGGATAACCAGCCTGTGGATAACAACCCATTCCACACACAGGTTATCCGACAGCGCAGCACAGGCTGAACACGGTTTTCCACTGTAGTTGTCATTCTCTGTACATCGCTTGAAACAAGGCCTTTAGCCAGTTATCCACAGAGAACCGTGTGCCTAGCTTTTACAAGCTTTACAGAAAAGCTTT